>NZ_CP108224.1:0-4800000 GCF_045160815.1 Streptomyces sp. NBC_00090 | reverse complement strand
GATCAGGACGGGCCGTCGGGGGCGGGACGCGGGCGCGCCGCGCATCACCGCGTTCCATTCCCGGTCCGGGCGGCGCAGGGCGGTCCGCGCGCAGGCGAGCGCGACACCCCACAGCGCGAGGGCGACGAGCGCGTTGCCCCAGACGCCGCCGATGACGTACAGGACCAGGACCGCGATCGGCCCGCCCACGGCGAGCATCCCGCCGAGTACCCGCAGCGGCCCGCGATGGGCGAGGAACCACCAGATGCCCATGGCCGAGCCGACGAGCCCCGCGAGCCCGATCAGCAGGATCAACAACCCACTGGCCAGGGCCGTCAGGAGCGCCACCACCGCGGCCGCCGCGGCCAGCAGCGCGCACCGGGCCAGCCGCTGGGCCCCCCTCCCAGGATCACCCGAACCGCTTGCCGTCACCGACCCCACCTCCACGTCCGGATCCACATTCCTCCACGGTCCCCCACCACGCTCCCCGGGAAGACCCGTTCGGAGGAAAAAGATCTTCGGGCGGGGAGAATCCCGGAGGGCCTGTCCTCATGCCCACGCCCCCGGGCGCACACCCAGTGCGGCGAGGGCGGCCGTGCCGGGGGCGACGTGCTCGCCCCCGGCGAGCAGCAGCGTGCGCGCCGCCTGGTAGGGGCAGCCGGCCGCTTCGAACGCCCCGGCGGCGGCGAGGAGTCGCGGCAGGTCGCCGTCGAGCAGCGCCTCCGCCCGGTCCACCTGCGCGGTGGCGACCGGGTTGCCGGTGATCACGGTCCTGGCTCCGGCGATCCGGGCCCGGGCGTCCGGGTGCCCGGCGAGCACCGACGCCTCCGCCCTGAGGGCCACGTACCAGTGGAGCCAGATCCAGGTGACCCACTTCCACACCCGTTCCGGCTCCGGTGCGACCCGGTCGAGGGCCGCGTCCGCGTCCCCGCGGTGGAGCAGGACCACGGCGTCGAGGATCGCGCCGTAGCCGTGGCGGTACTCCTCCGCGGTGCCCGCCCGGTCGACGATCGCGAGCCACTCCGCCCGCGCCCCGTCGTCGCCGCGCAGGCCGTGGACCATGGCGACGGACGCGGCGGCGGGACCGAGGGAGAACGACTGCTGACGGCCGGTCCGCTCCCACGCGTCGAGGAACCTCCCGCTGCCGGTCAGCACCTCGTCGACCCGGCCGGCGAACGCGTCCGCGACCAGGAGCCAGGAGGAGGCGTGGTGGCCCACCTCGGCGAGGAGCGGATGGTCGGAGAGCTGCCGGCCCCACCGGCGGGCCTCCGGCAGCGCGCCCACGCCGAGGGCGGTTCCGGCGGCCATGGCGAGGGCGTCCAGGAGCTCGTGGGTACCGGCGGGGGTACGCGGTACGACGGCCAGGAGGTCGATCCGGCGGCGCGCGGCGGCAACGGCGCCGAAGGCGTCGCCGGCCCAGCTGCGGGCACCGGAGAGCGCGTCGAGGGCGGCCGACTCCGCCACCGGGTCACCGGCGCGCCGCGCGAGCTCGACGGCCCGCGCGGCGAGGGCGACCGTCTCCTCCACGGTGTTGTCCGTGGCGCCCTGGACCGCGCCGAACGCGTCCGCGACCACCGCCGCCTCGGCCAGCGCGACGGCCGCGACTGCGGACGGATCGGCGGACGGATCGGCGGGACCACCGGGGATCACGCCCCCGCCCACACCGGGGCCAAGGCCAGGGCCGACCCCCGACAGCTCCCGGGCCGACGCCAGCAGAACCGTCACCTCCTCCACCGGGGGAATCCGCGTGAACTCACTGGAGAAGCGGTACGCGACGGTGGCTGCGGCCGCCAGGTCGCGGCCCGCACCGGCGAGGTCCCCGGCCCGGCGGGCGGCCTCCCCCGCGGCGCGGTGCAGGCGGTACATGTCGTCGCCGAGCCGCCGGCACCCGGCCACCGCGGCGGCGTGCCGCAGCGCCTCCCCGGCCTCCGCGGCGGATTCGGTGAGCACGGCCGCCTGCTCGTACCGCTGTTGGGCCTCGCCGAGCAGGTTGCGGGTGAAGGCCGGTCCGGCGAGGGCGAGGGCGAGGCGGCAGGCGTCCGCGCGCAGTTCCGGCTGCTCGGCGGCCCAGGCGAGGGCGGCCCTGAGGTCCTCCGCCACGGCGTCGAACCGGGCGCGCCAGTCCGCCCCGCCCGAGTCGGCGAGGACCTCCGCACCGGCCAGGCACCACCCCAGGTGACGTGTACGGACGGCCGTCAGCTCGTCGGCGGCGGCGAGCCGCTCGGTCCCGTACTGGCGGATGGTCTCCAGGGCCCGGTAGCGGGTGCCGCCGGCGGACGGTGTCACGGCGAGGAGGCTCTGCTCGGCCAGTCTGCCGAGCCCGTCGGCGACCGCGCCGGGCTCCAGCGGGGCGAACCCGGCGACCTCGGCGGCCGCCTCGGCCGTGAAGGGCACCACGAACACCGAGACCCGGCGCAGCAGCGCCCGGTCCTCCGGCTCCAGCAGGTCGTGGCTCCAGTCGAGGACCGCCCGTACCGACCGGTGCCGGTCGGCGGCGCGGGGTCCGCCGGCCAGGATCCTCAACTGGTCGGAGAGACCGGCCACGAGGCCGTCGAGACCGAGCGTGGGCCAGCGCGCCGCCGCGAGCTCGATGGCCAGCGCCATGCCGTCGAGGCGTTCGCAGAGGGCCACGACCGTGTCGCGTACCGCCGGATCCGGCGCCGGTCCGACCGCCGCGGCCCGGTCGAGGAAGAGCGCCACGGCATCCGAATCGCCGCCCCCGGCCCGCGACAGCGGCGGCACCGGGTAGACCCGCTCGAAGGGCACCATCAGCCGCGCCCGGCTGGTGACGAGCACCCGCAGGCGAGGGCAGGCCGCGAGCAGCCGCTCCAGGAACAGCGCCACTCCGTCGCGTACCTGCTCGCAGTTGTCCCACACCAGCAGCGCCTGACGGTCCGCCAGCACGGCGAGGACCGCGTCGTCGATGTCCCGCCCGGGCTGCTCGCCCACGCCGACGGCCGCCGCGACCGCCGCCCCCAATCGCCCGGGGTCGGTGACCGGGGCGAGGTCGACGAACCACACCCCGTCGGCGAAGTCGCCTGCCAGCTCCGCCGCGACCGCCAGCGCGAGCCGCGTCTTCCCCACGCCGCCGGGACCGACCGCGGTCACCTGCCGGTGTGTCTTCACGGCATCGGCCAGCTCCCCGCGCTCGCGCACACGGCCGACGAACGCCGTCAGCGGGGCGGGGAGGGGCGATGCGGGGAGGACGGGGGCCGAGCCCGACGGTTCGGCGGGAGCGTGCTCGGCCGCGCGCCGGGAGAGCGCCCGCCGGTCCGGCGACTCCAGCTTGCGCAGCAGCGAGGAGACGTGCGACTCGACCGTCCGTACGGAGATGAACAGCCGCGCGGCGATCTCCGCGTTGCTGAGGTGTTCCCCGAGGAGCGCGAGCACGTCGGCTTCCCTGGACGAGATCACTGGAGTGGACACCACCTCATTATCCGTTCGCTCCAACCGACTTGAGCAGTCCGTTCCGTGGTCGGATCCCCAGCCCGTTCCGTGGTCCGATCCGCAGCCCGCTCCGTGGTCCTTTCCGTGGTGAGCACGGAGGCGCCCCGTACCCCCGCCGGAGCAAGCTGTGACCACGGCGAACGAGCCGGACGGAAACCACCGAACGACCACAGGAGTGACCCACCATGACCGCCACCTCCGCCTCCACCTCCACCCAGGGAATCAAGACGGTGCTGCACCCCGTGTCCGACCTGGCGAAGGCCAAGGCCGTGTACGCCGCGCTGCTCGGCGTCGAGCCGCAGACCGACGAGTCCTACTACGTGGGCTTCGAGGCCGGCGGCCAGCACATCGGCCTGCTGCCGGGCGGCGGCCCGCAGGGTCTGACCTCGTCGCTCGCCTACTGGCACGTGCCGGACATCGAGGCGAAGGTCGCCGAGGTGACCGCCGCGGGCGCCACCGTGAAGGACGCCGCGCACGACGTCGGCGGCGGCCGCCTGGTGGCCACGGTCGTCGACCCCGACGGGAACCTCATCGGCCTGCTGCAGGACAACTGAGCGACCGATGACCGCCGCACCCCGCTCCCGCGCCCAGCGCCGCCGCGACACCGAGCACCGGCTCGCCCATGACGTCGACGTCTGGGTGGCCACCGCCTCGCCGGACGGCGCGCCGTACCTGGTGCCGCTCTCCTTCGACTGGGACGGCGAGGCCCTCCTCGTGGCCACCCCGGCGAACAGCCCGACCGGCCGGAACCTGGCCGCCACCCGGCTCGCCCGGCTGGGCCTCGGCCACACCCGCGACGTGTCCATGATCGACGGCGACGTCGAGGTCCTGGAGATCGAGGCGCTGCCGAGGGACCGGGGAGACCGCTTCGCCGAACGCACCGGCTTCGACCCGCGCACGCTGACCACTCCGTACCGCTGGTTCCGCATCACCCCGCGCCGCGTCCAGGCCTGGCGCGAGGTGAACGAACTCGCCGGCCGCGAACTCCTGAACACCACCCGCTGAGTTCACGAAACGCCGAAGCGCCCCGACCGGACGAACCGATCGGGGCGCTCCCCGGCAGGTCTGAAGGTTTCCCTTCCCCCCGCCACACGTAGGCCGTGTGGGACTCGAACCCACAACCAACGGATTAAAAGTCCGCTGCTCTGCCAATTGAGCTAACGGCCCATGGACAAGCACACCCATGCAGCATAGCCCTAGAGATCCCCGGAACCGATCGGGTATCCGACACGAGGCGTGGCACGTGGCGCTGCACGGGGCGCGGCACGTGGCGCGGCACGTGACGCCGTCCCTGGCGCCGTCCCTGACGAACGCGTAGAGGGGCCCGGCCGGTGGTGGCCGGGCCCCTCAGGGGGCCGCGGGGGTCGGACGGACTCCGACAGGGCTCAGTAGAGACCCTTGAAGGCGTTCCACCCGCCCGTGCCGATCAGCACGCGGGAGCCGTACCCGCCGGTGCAGGTGCCGTTGTAGGCGTAGAGCCTGCCCGCCGTGTCGCGCGCGGCGAGGTCCGCGCATCCGTCGCCCGAGATGTCGCCGATGCCCGTCAGCGTGGAGTACACGCCCCAGCCGTGGCCGATCTGCGCGCGCGTGGTCACCCCGCCGGTCGCCGTGCCGTAGTACCGCCACAGCCCGCCCGACGCGTCCACGGCCACCAGGTCGGCCCGTCCGTCGCCGTTCAGGTCACCGGCGCCGGTGATCCTCTTGTACAGCTTCCAGTTCGTGCCGATCCGGACCCGGGACTTCAGCCGGTGGTCCGCCGTCCCCGCGTAGAAGTACATGTCGCCCGTCGTCGTCTGACGTGCGACCAGGTCGTCGAACCCGTCGTTGTTCACGTCGCCCGGGGACGTCAGCACGTCGTACTGTCCCCAGCCCGAACCGATCGGCGTGTACGGCGACGAGGCCGACACGACCTTCCCGCACCCCGGCCGGTACGCCCGCAACTGGTCCCCGACGCGCACGAGCACGTCCAGGCACCCGTCGGCGTTCACGTCGCCGAACGGCACCGGGACGGACGTCGTCGCGAACTTGGCGCCCGTGCCCGCGATCCGCGCCGACAGGCCGCCCCAGCCGTTGCCCCGGTACATCGACACCAGGCCCGCCGTGTCCATCACCAGCAGATCGCCCTGGCCGTCGGTCCCCGCGAGGTCGCGCCACGCCGGCCGGCCGCCGGAGACCGCGATCATCCCGGAGATCACCAGGTCCTGGCCCTGCCCGTCCGCCGAGCGCACCGTCAGGTCCCAGGCGTACGGCCCGTTCGGAACCGCCTTCCCCGCCGCCGTCCGGCCGTCCCAGGCCGCATTGACCCGGCCCCGGGTCTCGCCGCCCCCGTAGGAGCGGATCAGGGACCAGGAGTAGTAGTGCCGGATCGTCAGCTCCCAGTTCGACGCCGGCTTCGAGAGCGCCCAGGAGCCCTTCCAGCCGTCCTTCGACCGCATGGTCGTCGGAGCGCTCGCCGAGGCGGCCGTCAGATCGGAGGTGGGCACGCCCGTCCACACCGTGTGGACGAGGTTCTCGCGGTCCTTGTACGCGACGGCCCCGCCGAAGCGGTCCACCGTCCACGCCTCGCGCCGCGCGCCCGGGACCGGAGTGGAGTCGACGAGCGTACGGGCCGCCTCGACGGTGCCCGCGTGGAAGTCGGTGAGCCGGAGGTAGCCGTCGAAGGACCGCTCCATCAGATAGCCGTCACCGAGCAGGGCGCCCGTGGCGACCCCGGCCGGCAGAGCGATCCTCTTGCCCGTACGCAGGTCGACGACGCCCTGCTTCGTGAACTGCGAACAGGCCCAGTACAGCCAGCGGCCCGCCGTCTGGAGCTCCGTCACCTGGCAGGGGGCATCGGTGTCGACCTTGGCGAGCTCCTTGCCGGTGGCCAGGTCCGTCCGCGTGACCAGGTCCGTGGTCGTACCCGCGTACAGCGTGTCGCCCCACAGCGCGGCCGCCGCCTGCGTCGTCCTCGTCAGGACGGTCTTCCCGGCGTCCAGGTCGACGACGGACATGCCGCCGCTCACCAGCTGGCCGGGGGCGCTCGTACGGCCCTCCTGGAAGACGGCCCACCGGCCGAAGGCGTCGGCGAGCCGGCCCTCGGTCTTCCCCGTGGCGACGCGGACCGTCTGCCCGGAGGAGCGGCGGCCGACGACCTCAAGGGCGCCGGTGCCGGTACCGGCCAGGTAGACCGTGCGCCCGTCACCGCTGTCGAACAGCGGCGTGGCGCTCTGCAGGCGTCCCGTCTCCGCACCCGCCCACGCGGGCGCGGACTGGCCGGTGTGCATCGGGCCGACCGGCAGGGTGCGCCCGTAGAAGCCGCCCTTGCCCGCGTCCGGCTCCAGCGTGGACAGCCGGCCCGCGCCGAGCGCGAGCGAGTCGACCCTCGCCGGCAGCGGCTCCACCCGGCGCAGCTTCTCCAGGACGGGGGCGCCGTCCCCCTTGCCCGGGACGGCCTTGAGGAGGGACCAGTCGGCGGCGGACGTACCGCCCACGACGGCCGCTCCCCCGCCGCCGATCTGGTTCAACTCCGCCTCGGCGCTCGCCAGGAGCGTCTGCGAACGCCCGTCCGGGTACAGCGCCACGAGCCGCCGCTTCAGCGAGGCGTCGGTGCCGGAGGCCTCGCCCAGCGCCAGGACCCAGTCGCCGACCAGGGCGATACGGGCGGTGCTCAGCCCCGCGGGGAGGACGAGGGTCCGCTCGGCGCCGGTCAGGGCGGCCCGCTCCCGCACGTGCACCGTGCGGTTCCGGTCCACCCAGGCGATCCGGTCGGGGCTCACGGCCACCGGCGCGACGAGCACGCTCCCGGTCGGGGTGGGCGCCTCGACGACCGTCATCCGGCCGGTGCTCAGATCGATCACGCCGAGGTCGGAGTAGTCGTACGCGTACGGGTCGGCGGAGCGGCCGAAGCGGACCACGGCCACGGAGTCGTCGCCCGCGGCGAGCCGCGCCAGGTGCAGGTTCGCCCCCGCGGGCCAGCCGGTCACCGGGATCGGGGCCGCGGCGAGGTCGTCGGCGCGCCGGAGGTAGTAGCCGGTGGTCGTGGAGGAGTCCTCGGCCGACGCGTACCGCTGGAAGAGCAGTGTGGAGCCGAGCAGCCCCCGGTAGCTCGCGTCCGCCGGCATGTCGAGCGGCTGCTCGGTGCCGGTCTCCAGGTCGCGGAGGGCGTGGACGCCGATGCCCCGCTGGACGTACAGGTACCGTCCGCCGGTGCCGGACTCGGCGAAGGGCAGGTACCCCTTGTCGTACCCGACGGGGACGCTCTCGCCGCTCGCGAAGTCGGTCCACTCCAGCTGTCCGCCGAAGGACGCGTCGGAGTCCTCCGTCTCGTGCGCGTAGCCCGTGGTGCCGACCGCGGTGACGGTCTCCTGACGCGGCACGCCCCGCCAGTTCGGCGTGATGTCCAGCTGGTCGATCCCGACGACGGGAGAGGCCTGCGCGGTCACGGCGGGCGAGAGGCCGACCGCGGAGGCGAGGAGCGCGGTGGCGAGGACGGCGATACGCGCACGGGGGCGCCGCGCGCGTGAGTGACGAGACAAGAAGGTCCCTCCCCAGGAAACCCGGTGTGCGGATGGCGGGAAGAAGCCTCCGCCGGGCCCCCCTGGCGGCTCTTCCCACCCCTGTCGACCGGCTGAGCGTATCCGGTCGAACGGCGATACGAGTCAGGGCCCGTACCAGCACCGAAGTGCTCGTACGGGCCCTGGGGCTCGCTCAGCCGATCACGGCAGGTCAGCCGTTGCGCTTCCAGCGCGGCTTGTCGTCGCGACGGCCGAAGGAGCCGCCGGTCGAACCGGTCGAACCGGTGCCGCGGTGGTCGTCACGACGGCCGTGCGGGCGGTCGCCGCCACCGGAGCGGAAGCCGCCGGAGGGGCGGTCGTCGCGACGGTCGCGGTTGAACGGACGGTCGCTGCCACGGTGGCCGCCGGCGGGACGGTCGTTGTCGCGACGCTCGAAGGGACGGCCGCCGCGGTCGTCGCGGTTGAAGCCGCCCGACGGACGGTCGTCACGGTTGAAGCCACCGGACGGACGGTCGTCACGACGGAAGCCACCGGACGGACGGTCGTTGTCGCGACGGAAGCCACCACGGTCGCCACCGCGGTCGTCACGGTTGAAGCCACCCGACGGACGGTCGTCACGACGGAAGCCACCGGACGGACGGTCGTTGTCGCGACGGAAGCCACCACGGTCGCCACCGCGGTCGTCACGGTTGAAGCCACCCGACGGACGGTCATCACGACGGAAGCCACCGGACGGACGGTCGTTGTCGCGACGGAAGCCACCACGGTCGCCACCGCGGTCGTCACGGTTGAAGCCACCCGACGGACGGTCATCGCGGCGGAAGCCACCGGACGGACGGTCGTTGTCCCGGCGGAAGCCACCGGACGGACGGTCGTTGTCCCGACGGAAGCCACCACGGTCACCACCGCGGTCGCCGCCACGGTCGCCACCGCGGTCACGGCGCTCGTAGTTGCCCCGGTCGTCGCGGAACGCCGGGCGCTCCTCACGACGCTGCTCCTCGGCGCGCGCGGCACGCTCGGCCTCCACGGCAGCCGCAGCGACCTCGGCCTCGGCGGCCTCGGTCACCTCGGCGACAGCGGCCTCCGGGTCCTCGCCGCGCTCACGGGCGGCACGGGCCACCAGGCGGTCGGCCTCCTCGCGGAGCTCGACGGCACGGCGCTGCAGGCGCTCAAGCTGCTTGGCCAGGTCGACGACCTCGCGCTCGGCCTGCTTGGCCGAGTTGTTCGCCGAGTCGGCCTGGACCTCGGTCAGCGAACGGGCGCCGGTGATCTCGGCGACCTCGGGGTCGAAGGCGCCGGCACCGCCGACGATGTGGCGCGAGGCGTCGACGCCCGCGTCCTCCATCAGGCGGAAGATCTGACGGCGCTGGTGCGGCAGGGCCAGGGAGACCACGACACCGGAGCGGCCGGCACGGGCGGTACGGCCCGAGCGGTGCAGGTAGTCCTTGTGGTCGCCGGCCGGGTCCACGTTCAGGACCAGGTCGATGCCGTCGACGTGGATGCCTCGGGCGGCGACGTCGGTCGCGACGAGCGCGTTGACGTAGCCCTTCTTGAAGTCGTCGAGGACGCGCGTACGGGCGCCCTGCGTCATGCCACCGTGCAGGGCGTCGGCCTTGACGCCGGTGTCCTGCAGCTGCTCGGCGATGCGGTCGGCGCCCAGCTGGGTGCGGACGAAGATGATCGTGCGGCCCTTGCGGGCGGCGATCGCCGCGGTGACCGGGGCCTTGTCCTTCGGCTTCACGACGAGGACGTGGTGGGTCATGGTCGTGACGTTGCCCTGCGCGCTGTCGACCTCGTGCGTGACGGGGTCGGTCAGGTAGCGCTTGACCAGGGTGCCGATCTCGTTCTCCATGGTGGCGGAGAAGAGCATGCGCTGGCCGCCGCCGGGGATCTGGTCGAGCAGCTCGGTGACCTCGGGCAGGAAGCCCAGGTCGGCCATCTGGTCGGCCTCGTCGAGGACCGCGATCGCGACCTGCTCCAGGGAGCAGGCGCCGCGGTTGATGATGTCGCGCAGACGGCCCGGGGTGGCGACGAGGATGTCGACACCGCGCTCCAGGGCGTAGATCTGGTTGCTCATGGACGTACCGCCGCAGACGACCTTCATCTTGAGGCCGAGCACGTCGCCGTACGGCTGGAGGGCGTCCGCGACCTGCATCGCGAGCTCACGGGTCGGCGTGAGGATGATGCCGCGGGGCTTCTTCTTCTCGGTGTGACCGCCGGCCAGCGTGGCGAGCAGCGGGAGACCGAAGGAGAGGGTCTTGCCGGAGCCGGTACGGCCACGGCCGAGGATGTCCTTGCCGGCCAGGGCGTCCGGGATGGTCGCCGCCTGGATCGGGAAGGGGCTCGTGACGCCGTTCTGCGCGAGCTTGCGCACGACGCCCTCGGGCAGACCGAGGTCGCCGAAGGTGATGCCGGGCTCGGCGGGCTCCTCGTCGGCCTCGATGTCGGCCTCGAAGGCCTCGATGGCCTCGTCGGAGTCGGTGGTGTCGATGACGGCCTCGGCGAGAGTCTCGGCGGGGGCCGCAGCCTCGGTGACGACGGTTTCGGTGGCCTCTACGGCCTCGACGATCTCGTCGTTCTCGGGCATGACGGCGTGGTCAGAACTGAAAATGGACATGCGAAATGCGAAACCTTCCGGAGTCTCGGCACGCGCCCGTCAACTCCGTGAATTCGCAAATCGACCGCCTCAATGCGGTCAGTCACGGCTAGGGAGAGTACGCGCCACACGGCGCTCTTCTGTGTCGGCGCCGGGCAATGGGATCAAACGATCTACCACCATACGCACTCTCCCCCACCTATGGCAAACCGGACTCCGTCACACCGGTCCGACCTGCGGTGATGCCACCGGCTCCGGAGGCGCCCCCGGCCCGTCCGCCGCCCGCATCGCACCCAGCTGGGGCTCGGGTCCGGAGGACGGCGGATCGGTCGGATTCGAGGTCGGCTCCGGCGTCGGTTCCGGGGTGGGCACGGTCGGCTCCGGCGTCGGTTCCGGGGTCGGTACGGTCGGCTCCGGCGACGGCGTCACCCCGCCGCCACCCGGACCCCCGGCCCCTCCCCCGTTGTCGCCGCTGCCCGCGCCGCCACCGCCGTCGCCGTTGCCGCCACTGTTCCCGCCGCCGCTCCCGCCGCTCCCGCCGTCCACGGGGCCCCCGCCCGGCCCCTCGCCGCCGCCGGCGGCACCGCCGTTGCCGCCCGTCGGCCGGGGCTTCGGGGAGCCGCCGGGTCCTGGCGAACCCTCCACCGGCAGCAGGACACCCGTCGAGGGCTCCGCGGACGCCGTGGGCGAGCCGCTCGGCACCAGGGACTTCGCGCCCCCGCCGGCCACGTCCGGCCCGCCCTTCTCCGGCCGGCCGTTCCAGGAGCCGCCGCCCCCGCCCGGGAGACCGGTCCCGCCGTCGGACTCGGCCGCCACTCCGCGCTTCCCCCCGGACGCACCGGGCGCCGGCTTCGCCCCCTCGTCACTCACACTCATACAGCCGCTCAGGCCGGCGCAGGCCGCGACGGCCAGCGCGGCGGCGGCCCATCGCACACGGGTGGGCAAATGGCGCACGGGGGCACCTCCAGGACACAACAGGCAGGGAAGGAACGCGTCACCCTGCCCAACTCCCTTTGCGCCACAAGGGACACGCCCGGGACACCGCGGGCGTGCGCCTCACACGTGCCTCACCGCACGACCCGGCCGCCTCACGGCACGACCCGGCTCAGCCGTAGCCCAGCGCGTGCAGCCGCTCGTCGTCGATCCCGAAGTGATGGGCGATCTCGTGCACCACCGTGATCTCGGTCTCCGCGACCACGTCCTCGCGCGACTCGCACATCCGCAGCGTCGGGCCCCGGTAGATCGTGATCCGGTCCGGCAGCACGCCGGCGTACCACTCGCCGCGCTCGGTCAGCGGCGTCCCCTCGTACAGCCCGAGCAGCTCGGGATCGTCCGGGGCGGGCTCGTCCTCCACGAACACCGCGACGTTGTCCATCAGCCGGGCGAGTTCCGGTGGGATCCGGTCCAGGGCCTCGGCGACAAGTTCCTCGAACTCCTCGCGCGTCATCTCCAGCACGCGCCCATTGTCCCCCTGCCGGAGGGACTCTCCGCGGGTCGGCGGAAACCGTTTTGGCGATCCCGGCCGACATCCCATATGCTTCTCACGTCCCCGACGCGCTGAGAAGCGCCCCGGCGGGCCCTTAGCCCTCATCGTCTAGTGGCCCAGGACGCCGCCCTTTCAAGGCGGTAGCACGGGTTCGAATCCCGTTGGGGGTACGCATTAACGTGTGCGAGACTTGTCTCGCACATTGCAAGGCTCTGTGGAGCAGTTGGTTAGCTCGCCACCCTGTCAAGGTGGAGGTCGCGGGTTCAAGTCCCGTCAGAGTCGCTGAGGCTGGAAACAGTCTCGTGGCTGGGTAGCTCAGTTGGTACGAGCGATCGCCTGAAAAGCGATAGGTCGCCGGTTCGACCCCGGCCCCAGCCACAAACAGAAGGCCCCGTTCGAAAGAACGGGGCCTTCTTCGTTTCCCCGAAGCACCCGGAAAGCCCGTACGGGGAAGGGGCCCGCGCCCCTTCCCCGCGTGCGGTCACGCCTCCTCGCGCTCCCGCGTCCGGCTCCCCCGCCGGCCCCGGACCGCGAGCACCACCGCCACCACGGCCACCACCGCGACGAGCAGCGCCCAGTCCGGCACCGACCGGCCCAGCTCCGCCACCCGCTCCTCCACCGCGAACGACTCGTCCACCGAGAGCAGCCCCGGCAGCGCGGTCGTCCCGTCGAAGACCAGGAAGAGCGTGCCGAGGGCGATGAAGAACAGGCCCGAGAGCAGCGAGGTCGAGTGGAGCGTGAGCGGGCCGACCCGGAGCGGCCGGCCGCGCAGCCAGCGCCGCCGGCCCAGGTCGTACCGCTCCCAGAGCAGGGCGAGGACGAAGAGCGGGACCGCCATGCCCAGCGCGTACACGGCGAGGAGCAGGCCTCCGTACGCCGGGCTGCCGCTCAGCGCCGCCACCGTCAGGACGCTGCCCAGGATCGGGCCCGCGCAGAAGCCCGCGAGGCCGTAGACGAGGCCCAGGGCGTAGACGGAGAGCGCCGACGTGGGCCGGATGCGGCCGCTCGCCTCGGCGATGCGGCGGGAGGCGAAGCCCAGGCCGAGGAGCTGGAGGACGCCGAGCCCGACGATCAGCCAGCCGCCGACGGTGACCAGGAGGTCCCGGTTGCCGTAGAAGAACCGGCCCGCGAAGGAGCCGGCCGCGCCGAGCGGGACGAGGGTGGTGGCCAGACCCGCGTAGAGGATCCCGGTCCTGGCCACCAGCTTCGCGCGCGTGTCGATCGAGTACGCGAAGAAGGCGGGCAGGAGCAGGGCGCTGCACGGGCTGAGGAGGGCGAGCAGGCCGCCGAGGAAGGCCGCGAAGTAGCCGATGCCGGAGGTCACCGTGCGGCGCCCGGCGTCTTCTCCGACCTCGCCGGCTTCTCGGACTTCGCGGCCTTCGCCGCCGCCTCGATGGCCTCGGTGAAGGTCTCCAGGGGCTGCGCGCCCGCGATCGGGCGGCCGTTGACGAGGAAGGACGGGGTGGAGGTCGCGCCGAGCGCGTACCCCTGCTCCTGGTCCTCGCGGACGGCCTCGCGGGCCGCCGCCCCGTCGGTGTCCTTCGCGAACCGGGCCGCGTCGGGGACGCCCGCCTCCTTCGCGAGGGCCGCGAGCCGGTCCTTGCCGAAGCCCTTCTCCTTGGCCCCCTCGGCGTAGGCGGCCTTGTGGAACTCCCAGAACCGGCCCTGCTGCCCGGCCGCCCAGGAGGCGCGGGCGACGGCCTCCGACTCCTCGCCGAAGATCGGGAAGTTCCGCCACTCGATGCGCAGGGTGCCCTCGTCCACGTACTTCTTCACGAGGACCGGCTCGGTGTCCCGGGCGAACTTCCCGCAGTAGCCGCACTTGAAGTCGGCGTACTCGATGAGGACGACGGGCGCGTCGGCCCGGCCGAGGGCCAGCTTGTCGGAGGCGTCGCGGCGGGCGTACGCCTCCAGCTCGGGGTAGACGCCGGCGGAGGGATCGGCGGAGACCTCGGCGACGGCGGACGAGCCGCCCGCGCCGCCGTCGCCGGAGGACGGCCTGGTGGCGGTGTACGAGACGACGCCGAGCAGCACGGCGGCGGCCGCCACCCCGGAGACGATCATGATCGGCCTGGACTTGGACATGCGGAAGCGCTCCTGCGGAGGAAAGAGGGAAGAGAGGACGGCGGAGGGCGGCCGTCCGCCTACACCCTCATCAGGATCGACAACTCCACCGGAGACGGCGGTACGCGCTCGGGCGGCTCCCGTCCCGGCGCCGTCCCCCGCCCGTCCGGCTCCCCGTGCCGGACCGCGCACGGCGTCCGGTCGGCGGCGAGCGCGGGCAGCAGCTCCGCGAAGCCGCCGGAGCGCGGCGGTACGACGGGACGCGAGGCGCCCGCGTCGGGCCCGTGACCCGGGTCGCACCCCGGCACGGCGGCGCCCACGACGGCCATCGGGGAGGCGGCGACCGGGGCGGCCACCGGCGCACCCGGAGGCGTACTCACCGTCGCCCCGCACACCAGGAGACCCAGCACCAGCGCCGTCAGCACGGCGAGGGCCGCCGGGGCGCGGGTGGTGCGGATCATGCGAAACCTCTCGGGTCCGGTCGACGTGCCCGAAATAGTACGCACCCCCGGGGAACGTCCCGCTCGTAAATGGGTTCGCCGCTTCTCGGCCGCAGGTGCGATCCTGGGATCCGTATGTCTACTTCCTTCGCCGCCCTCCAGTCCGTCCTGGCCGAGGTCTCGCTGCGGGACTCCCACCGGCTCGGCCGCCGTCTCGAAGGCGCCCGCCGCATCCGCAAGCCCGAGGCCCGCGAGGCCGTCCTGGACGAGATCGCCGCCGAGGCGGCCAAGGCCAAGGAGCGCGTCGACGGGCGCGCCTCTCGCGTGCCCCCGGTCACGTACCCCGAGCAGCTGCCCGTCTCACAGAAGAAGGGCGAGATCCTCGAGGCGATACGCGACCACCAGGTCGTGATCGTCGCCGGTGAGACGGGTTCCGGAAAGACCACCCAGATCCCGAAGATCTGCCTGGAGCTCGGCCGGGGCGTCCGGGGCATGATCGGGCACACGCAGCCCCGCAGGATCGCCGCCCGCACGGTCGCCGAGCGGGTCGCCGAGGAGCTGCGGACCCCGCTGGGCGAGGCCGTCGGCTGGAAGGTCCGCTTCACCGACCAGGTGAACCCCGACGCGACCTTCGTGAAGCTGATGACGGACGGCATCCTGCTCGCCGAGATCCAGACCGACCGCGAGCTGCGCGCCTACGACACGATCATCATCGACGAGGCCCACGAGCGGTCCCTCAACATCGACTTCCTGCTCGGCTACCTGGCCCAGCTGCTGCCGAAGCGCCCCGACCTCAAGGTCGTCATCACCTCCGCGACGATCGACCCGGAGCGCTTCTCCCGCCACTTCCGCGACGCCCCGATCGTCGAGGTCAGCGGCCGTACGTACCCGGTCGAGGTCCGGTACCGCCCGCTCCTCGAAGAGGACAGCGAAGAGTCGGACCGGGACCAGATCACCGCGATCTGCGACGCCGTGGACGAGCTCAAGGCCGAGGGCCCCGGCGACGTCCTCGTCTTCCTCTCCGGCGAGCGCGAGATCCGGGACACCGCGGACGCGCTCCTCAAGCGGAACCTCCGCAACACCGAGGTCCTCCCCCTCTACGCCCGCCTGAGCCACGCCGAGCAGCACCGCGTCTTCCAGGCGCACTCCGGCCGCCGGATCGTGCTCTCCACGAACGTCGCCGAGACCTCCCTCACCGTCCCCGGCATCAAGTACGTGATCGATCCGGGCACCGCCCGCATCTCGCGCTACTCGCACCGGACCAAGGTCCAGCGCCTGCCGATCGAGCCGGTCAGCCAGGCCAGCGCCAACCAGCGCAAGGGCCGTTGCGGCCGTACGTCCGACGGCATCTGCATCCGGCTGTACTCGGAGGACGACTTCCTGTCGCGGCCGGAGTTCACGGACCCGGAGATCCTCCGTACGAACCTCGCCTCCGTCATCCTCCAGATGACCGCGGCCGGCCTCGGCGACATCGAGAAGTTCCCCTTCATCGACCCGCCGGACCACCGCAACATCCGGGACGGCGTGCAGCTCCTCCAGGAGCTCGGGGCGATCGACCCGGCGGAGAAGGACCCGAAGAAGCGCCTCACCCCGCAGGGCCGGAAGCTCTCCCAGCTGCCCGTGGACCCGCGGCTCGCCCGCATGGTCCTGGAGGCGGACAAGAACGGCTGTGTCCGCGAGGTCATGGTGATCGCGGCGGCGCTCTCCATCCAGGACCCGCGCGAGCGGCCGGCCGAGAAGCAGACGCAGGCCGATCAGCAGCACGCCCGCTTCAAGGACGAGACGAGCGACTTCCTCGCCTACCTGAACCTCTGGCGGTACGTCCGCGAGCAGCAGAAGGAGCGGGGATCCAGCTCCTTCCGCCGGATGTGCAAGCAGGAGTACCTGAACTTCCTGCGCATCCGCGAGTGGCAGGACATCTACGCCCAGCTGCGGACGGTCGCCAAGCAGATGGGAATCCACCTGAGCGAGGAGGACGCGCCGGAGCAGTCCGTGCACGTCTCCCTCCTTGCGGGTCTCCTGAGCCACATCGGTCTCAAGGACGTGAAGGACGGCGCGAAGAACGACTACCTCGGCGCCCGCAGCGCCAAGTTCGCGATCTTCCCCGGCTCCGCGCTCTTCAAGAAGCCCCCGCGCTTCGTCATGTCGGCGGAGCTCGTGGAGACCTCGCGCCTCTGGGCCCGGGTGAACGCCCGGATCGAGCCCGAGTGGATCGAGCCGCTCGCCGAGCACCTGACGAAGAAGACGTACAGCGAACCGCACTGGGAGAAGGACCAGGCGGCCGTGATGGCCTTCGAGAAGGTGACGCTGTACGGCGTGCCGATCGTCGCCGACCGCAAGGTGAACTACGGCCGGATCGACCCGGAGGTCTCCCGGGACCTGTTCATCCGGAACGCCCTGGTCGAGGGCGACTGGCGCACCCACCACAAGTTCTTCGCCGACAACCGCAAGCTCCTCACCGAGGTCGAGGAGCTGGAGCACCGCGCCCGGCGCCGGGACATCCTCGTCGACGACGAGACGCTCTTCGACTTCTACGACAAGCGCGTCCCCGAGCACGTCGTGTCCGGCGCCCACTTCGACTCCTGGTGGAAGCACAAGCTCCACGAAGGAGGCGCTGCGGCGGAGTTCCTCGACTTCGAGCGCGAGATGCTCATCAACGAGAAGGCGGGGGCGGTCACCAAGGACGACTATCCGGACTCCTGGCGGCAGGGCCCGCTGAAGTTCCGGGTGACGTACCAGTTCGAGCCGGGCGCGGACGCGGACGGCGTGACCGTCCACATCCCGCTCCAGGTGCTCAACCAGGTGACGGACGAGGGCTTCGAGTGGCAGATCCCGGGTCTGCGCGGGGAGGTCGTGACGGAGCTGATCCGCTCCCTGCCGAAGCCGATCCGCCGCCACTACGTGCCCGCGCCGAACTTCTCGACCCGCTTCCTCGACGCCGTCGTCCCCGTGCAGGAGCCGCTGGCGGGCGCGCTCGCCCGCGAGCTCCAGCGGATGGTCGGCGTCCCGGTCACGGCCGAGGACTTCGACTGGGCGAAGGTCCCCGACCACCTCAAGGTCACCTTCCGGATCGTCGACGAGCGGCGCCGCAAGCTGGCCGAGGACAAGGACCTGGAGACGCTGCGGCTGAAGCTGCGCCCCAAGGCCCGTCAGGCGCTCTCCCAGGCCGCCGCGGCGGCCACGGGCGGCCCGGACGGCTCCGGCCCGTCCCTGGAGCGCACAGGGCTCACGGGATGGACGATCGGCACCCTCACGAAGGTCTTCGAGACCCGGCGGGCCGGCCAGCCGGTCAAGGCGTACCCGGCGCTCGTGGACGAGGGCGCGACCGTCGCCGTACGGCTCTTCGACACGGAGGCCGAGCAGGCCCAGGCGATGTGGCGGGGCACCCGGAAGCTGATCATGCTGAACATCCCGGTGAACCCGGCGAAGTTCGCCTCGGACAAGCTGACCAACCAGCAGAAGCTGGCCCTGTCCTCGAACCCGCACGGCTCGATCCAGGCCCTCTTCGACGACTGCGCCACCGCCGCGGCCGACAGGCTGATCGCGGACCACGGCGGCCCGGCCTGGGACGAGGAGTCCTTCCGGAAGCTGTACGACAAGGTCCGCGCGGACCTCGTGGACACGACGGTGCGGACGGTGGGGCAGGTCCAGCAGATCCTGGCGGCCTGGCAGGCCTGCCAGCGCCGGCTCAAGTCCACCAACAGCCTGGCCCTGATCAACAACCTGACGGACGTGCGCGAGCAGCTGGCCTGGCTGGTGCCGGCGGGCTTCGTCACCCGTACGGGCCTCAAGCGGCTCCCGGACCTGATGCGCTATCTGGTGGCGGTGGACCGGCGACTCCAGCAGATGGCGACCGGGGTCCAGCGGGACACCACCCGGATGGAGAAGGTCCACGAGATGCTGGACGAGTACGCGTGGCTGCTCGAACAGCTCCCGAAGGGCCGCCCGGTGCCGACCGAGGTCACCGACATCCGCTGGATGATCGAGGAGCTGCGGGTGAGCTACTTCGCGCACGCGCTGGGCACGGCGTACCCGGTCTCGGACAAGCGGATCGTGAAGGCGATCGACGCGGCGGCGCCCTGAGCGGCGTCGCTGTGCCCCGGGCGCCGGCGCGTTCGACCGGACCGCTGACCTGCTGTACAGTGTTCCTCGCAGCCACTTACGAGGGGCTGCAGCCAAGGACCTGTGGAGCAGTTGGTTAGCTCGCCACCCTGTCAAGGTGGAGGTCGCGGGTTCAAGTCCCGTCAGGTTCGCTTTACCGAAGGCCCGCATCGTGAGATGCGGGCCTTCGTTGTGTTCCCGTGTATTGACGGGGCCACGTGCCGCCGGTACCCCGGAGTCAGGGAATCGGGGGCCCACACCGGAGGTGGTCGCGCATGGCCTCGGCTTCGGCTGCACGACACGACACACGGGCGCTGCTGCGTGCCCATCTGGCGGCCGCTTCCCGCTACGGACACCTCACTCGCCACTGCGTGGTCTGCCATCGCCTCCTGCGGCTCGTCATGGAGCTCCCCGAGCACGAGGAGCAGGAGCCGGAGCGCGAGCCGGCGACGTCCTCGGCAACGGAGGACGAAAGTCCCACCGGCCCATGACCAACGGCGGGTTGAGGGCGATCCCGGAAGTGGGAGGCTGTTGATTGGCAAGAGTTCGCCAGTGTGACGGGAGTCACTGAACCAGTTTCAGAAACCGCTTCACTTACACCCTGCCTACACCGGCCCGATTTAATATGTGCAATTGCACCGCCCTCCGCAGAGTGGCGCAGGGCACAAAAAAGATCGCGCCAGACCCGGCGGAGTCCAGCGCGATCGTTGACGAAGTCCTGTTGGGGCAGGTTTCCGTCGGCAGTACTAGAGGTGGGCGACCGGATTGGGGGATCCGGACGGGCCCGGTGTTACAGGGTGTTGCGGGGTGTTGAGCGAGCCTCAGGCTTCGCTGCGCTGCTGCGGAATACCCGCAAGCAGTGCGCGAACCTCGGCCTCGCGGTACCGGCGGTGTCCACCCAGCGTGCGGATGGACGTGAGCTTGCCGGCCTTCGCCCAACGGGTAACCGTCTTCGGGTCCACACGGAACATCGTGGCAACCTCGGCGGGGGTCAGCAGCGGCTCGGCATCAGGGGTGCGAGCGGTCATGAGCGGCCTCCTCGGGAGAACCGAACCATCTCGGTTCTTTCCTCTAAATTCTGCACCTTGACCCGCGTTGCCCGAAATGGCAGAAGCGGGCCGAGTCGGTTATAGGACGAACGGCTTGTCCTCGGCACTACAACTACACCATCCGTCCAGCCACGTCGGCCAAACCGATGGAATTGCCCTCGCAGGTGTTCATCAGCGGCGGAAGTCGATGGACCATGCCATAACGGACAGTCACGCGCCTGTAACGATCAGTCACAGAGCGATCAGGAGTCCTCAGACCCCCCATAGAGTGCAATGCTGAGCGTTCCGCCCATACTTGGACGGAAGGAACCCTCCCCGGACTCCTTGTCCTATTTTGGCACGAGGGTGGGTGATGGGCGCAAGGGTGCATTAAGTGCTGTCCGTCACGCTTGAGCCAAAGGCCCGGATCGGGACCAACGTCCCCACCGGACGAGAGCCGAAAGACCCCGTCGCGGAAGTGACGCCTGTTGACCCGGAGCCCAGCGGTCCGGATGCATGAAGATCATTTACCCCAGCCGGACATGTCTTGTCGATGGCGACCTGACGAAGATGCCCGACTGATGTCAATTCGCGCCCTGCAGGTCCCTGACGCGCCGCCAGCGCTCCGCGAGACGCCCGTACACCTCGCTCGCCAGCTCACCGTCCCCCGCACGCAGCGCGGCGATCCCCTCCGCCATGTCCGCCGCCGACCGCTCCGAGGCCAGCCACTCCGCCGGGACCGCGTGCACCAGGCCGCCGAAGTCCAGCTCCACGAGCGCCCGCGGATGGAACTCCTCCAGCCAGCGGCCCACGTCGACCAGGCCCTCCGTCATCGGGCCCTCCTCGATCGACTCCCGCAGGGCCCGCAGCGCCCGCGCGAGCCGCCGCCGCGCCTGCGCCATCGTCGTCCGGTAGCGCAGCACCGGCGCCCGGCCCGGCCCCGTGCCCCCCTCGCCCGCCGGCTCCCCCGGCTCGTACCGCCGGTCCTCGTCCCCGAAGAGCGCGAACCAGCGCAGCGGCACCTGCCAGAGCGCCGTCCGGATCCACGGCCGCGCGTCCGGGTTCCGCGCCAGCCACCGCTCGTAGTCGCCGGCCACCTGCTCACGCACGACGGGCGGCAGCATCGCGTCGAGCACCGGCTCCGGGTACGGGCCGGCCACCAGCTCCTCCAGGGCCAGCCACCCCCGCAGCCGGGTGCGCCACGGGCAGATCACCACCACCCCGTCCAGGTGCGCGACGAAGGCCTCCCCGCTCTCGTGGACCGGCACCGGCACCGGCGGCGTGGGCAGCAGGTCGGCGAGCGAGCGCCGCAGTTCCTCCTGCGCGCCGGGCGTACGGGGCCGGCGGGCGTACCTGGCCCAGTGGCTCCGCTCCGGCTCGGGGAACGCGGCCAGCGGCTCGTACACCCGCAGGTAGGACGCGTAGGGGACGAGGACCGAGGAGGCGACCGTCATGCCGCGAATCCTTCCACGGGGGTACTCCGGGAGGGGGTGTTCCCGAACGAGAGGGGGTGATCCTGAGCACTGCGGCTGATCTACGCCCAGGTAGGACTTACTCTCTTGCCGAACTGGTCCTCCCCCACCCGCAGGGAGGGCCGAAACCGCCGCTTCGTACTTGGGAGTCACCACCGTGACCGATGTGACCGGCGTTCCTGTCGTTCCCGCAGACGTGCTGCACACCTTGTTCCACTCGGAGCAGGGTGGCCACGAGCAAGTCGTGCTCTGCCAGGACCGCGCCACCGGCCTCAAGGCCGTCATCGCCATCCACTCCACCGCCCTGGGCCCGGCCCTCGGCGGGACCCGCTTCTACCCCTACGCCACCGAGGCCGAGGCGATCGCCGACGCGCTCAACCTCTCGCGCGGCATGTCGTACAAGAACGCCATGGCCGGCCTCGACCACGGCGGCGGCAAGGCCGTCATCATCGGGGACCCGGAGAAGATCAAGACGGACGAGCTGCTGCTCGCCTACGGGCGCATGGTGGCCTCCCTCGGCGGCCGCTACGTGACGGCCTGCGACGTCGGCACCTACGTCGCCGACATGGACGTCGTCGCCCGCGAGAACACGTGGACCACCGGCCGCTCCCCCGAGAACGGCGGCGCCGGCGACTCCTCGGTCCTCACCGCCTTCGGCGTCTTCCAGGGCATGCGCGCCTCCGCGCAGACCCTGTGGGGCGACCCGACCCTGCGCGGCCGCAAGGTCGGCGTCGCGGGAGTCGGCAAGGTCGGCCACTACCTCGTCGAGCACCTCCTGAAGGACGGCGCCGAGGTCGTGATCACCGATGTGCGCGAGGAGTCGGTGCGCCGGATCACCGACAAGCACCCGCAGGTCACCGTCGTCGCCGACACGGACGCGCTGATCCGCGTCGAGGGCCTGGACATCTACGCGCCCTGCGCGCTCGGCGGCGCCCTGAACGACGAGACCGTGCCGGTCCTCACCGCGAAGATCGTCTGCGGTGCGGCCAACAACCAGCTCGCGCACCCCGGTGTCGAGAAGGACCTGTCGGACCGCGGGATCCTCTACGCGCCCGACTACGTGATCAACGCCGGTGGCGTGATCCAGGTCGCCGACGAGCTGCACGGCTTCGACTTCGACCGGTGCAAGGCGAAGGCCACGAAGATCTTCGACACCACGCTGGCCATATTCGCACGTGCGAAGGCGGATGGAATTCCGCCGGCCGCCGCGGCCGACCGGATCGCCGAGCAGCGGATGTCGGAGGCCCGGCGCGGCTGAGCCGACGCCGCCGAAGCCCGGGCGCGGCCGGTCCGGCGCGCCCGAGGCCGGGCACGGCCGTACGGAGGATCGACCCGTCACGGGGGAGATCGGAGGGGCACCGGGGGGACACCCGGGAGACTTCGCTCACCCCCCTCGGCGGGTCGTACCTCCAGAAGAGGTTAAAATCGCGATTGACCAGCGAGGAGAGGGCGCCTCGAAGGTTCTGTACCGAGGTATGTGATGCGCACGGCGTACCGTAGACCCGAGGAAACAGGTACCGTTGAAGCCCTACGGGCCGGTCTCTCTGTCGAGAGTCCGTTCCGAATCATGAACGCGTGTCAAGACTCTGGGGCCATCGAGCCCCGTCACCGAGGGGGTCGAGCCATGGGGCGCGGCCGGGCAAAGGCCAAGCAGACCAAGGTCGCCCGCCAGCTGAAGTACAGCAGCGGCGGGACTGACCTGTCGCGTCTGGCCAATGAGCTGGGCGCTTCGACTTCGAACCAGCCGCCGAATGGCGAGCCGTTCGAAGACGACGACGAGGAAGACGACCCGTACGCGCAGTACGCGGATCTCTACAACGACGATGACGAGGACGAGGACGACGAGTCCGGTCCCGCGTCGTCCCCGCGTCGCGCTTGACCTTCTGAATCACCGAAACCCGGTCCGGTACACCCGGCCGGGTTTCTGTGCTGTCCCGGTCCGTACGGACATACGGACATACGGACATAGGGGAGCGGCCCGGCAGCACACCCCTGAGGGGCGCTGCCGGGCCGCTTCCGTACGTCTGCTCAGTTCGCGTAGTCGCCGACCAGCTCCGCGCCGGTCGTGTGCGCGCCGCGCTCGGTGATCTCGCCCGCGACCCAGGACTCGACCCCGCGGTCCGCGAGGGTCGTCAGGGCCACGTCCACGGACTCGGCCGGGACGACGGCCATCATGCCGACACCCATGTTCAGGGTCTTCTCCAGCTCCAGGCGCTCCACCTGGCCGGCCTTGCCGACGAGGTCGAAGATCGCGCCCGGGGTCCAGGTGGAGCGGTCGACCGTGGCGTGCAGGCCGTCCGGGATCACCCGGGCCAGGTTGGCGGCGAGGCCGCCGCCCGTGATGTGGCTGTACGCGTGGACGTCCGTGGTCCGGGTGAGGGCCAGGCAGTCCAGCGAGTAGATCTTGGTGGGCTCCAGGAGCTCCTCGCCGAGGGTCCGGCCGAGCTCCTCGACCCGCTGGTCCAGGGTCATGCCGGCGCGGTCGAAGACCACGTGCCGGACGAGCGAGTACCCGTTCGAGTGAAGACCCGAGGACGCCATGGCGATGACCACGTCCCCCGTACGGATGCGATCGGCGCCGAGCAGCCGGTCGTGCTCCACGACACCCGTGCCCGCGCCGGCGACGTCGAAGTCGTCCGGGCCGAGGAGGCCCGGGTGCTCCGCGGTCTCGCCGCCGACCAGGGCGCAGCCGGCCAGGACGCAGCCCTCGGCGATGCCCTTGACGATGGCGGCGACCCGCTCCGGGTGGACCTTGCCGACGCAGATGTAGTCGGTCATGAAGAGCGGCTCGGCGCCGCAGACGACGATGTCGTCCATGACCATCGCGACCAGGTCGTGGCCGATCGTGTCGTACACGCCCATCTGGCGGGCGATGTCGACCTTCGTGCCGACACCGTCGGTCGCGGAGGCGAGCAGCGGACGCTCGTAGCGCTTGAGGGCGGAGGCGTCGAAGAGACCGGCGAAACCGCCCAGGCCGCCGAGGACCTCGGGGCGCTGCGTCTTCTTCACCCACTCCTTCATGAGCTCGACGGCGCGGTCGCCCGCCTCGATGTCGACGCCCGCGCTCGCGTAGCTGGCGCCGCTTCCGGCACTGGTGGACTCAGACATGCTGAAGAACTTTCGTGTCGTACTGCGGGGTTTGCAGCGGGGTCTTACGGGCGACGCAGGGCGTCGGAAGCCGCGGTGGCGGCCGGGCCGGCGGCCAGCTCGGTCTCCAGGAGCTGCTTGCCGAGGAGCTCGGGGTCCGGGAGCTCCATCGGGTACTCGCCGTCGAAGCAGGCACGGCAGAGGTTCGGCTTCTGGATCGTGGTCGCCTCGATCATCCCCTCCAGGGAGATGTACGAGAGCGAGTCCGCACCGAGCGACTTGCCGATCTCGTCGATCGACATGCCGTTGGCGATCAGCTCCGCGCGAGTGGCGAAGTCGATGCCGAAGAAGCAGGGCCACTTCACCGGCGGCGAGGAGATCCGGATGTGGATCTCGGCCGCGCCGGCCTCGCGGAGCATCCTGACCAGCGCGCGCTGGGTGTTGCCGCGGACGATCGAGTCGTCGACGACCACCAGGCGCTTGCCCTTGATGACTTCCTTGAGCGGGTTCAGCTTCAGCCGGATGCCCAGCTGGCGAATGGTCTGGGAGGGCTGGATGAAGGTGCGCCCGACGTAGGCGTTCTTCACCAGCCCCGCGCCGAAGGGGATCCCCGAGGCCTCGGCGTAGCCGATGGCGGCCGGGGTACCGGACTCCGGAGTCGCTATCACCAGGTCGGCCTCGACCGGCGCCTCCTTCGCGAGGCGGCGGCCCATCTCCACGCGGGAGAGGTACACGTTCCGCCCGGCGATGTCGGTGTCGGGGCGAGCCAGGTACACGTACTCGAAGACACAGCCCTTGGGCTTCGCTTCCGCGAATCGCGAGGTACGGATGCCGTTCTCGTCGATCGCGATCAGCTCGCCCGGCTCGACCTCGCGGACGTAGCTGGCGCCGCAGATGTCGAGGGCGGCGGACTCGGACGCGACCACCCAGCCGCGCTCCAGACGGCCGAGGACCAGCGGGCGGATGCCCTGCGGGTCACGGGCCGCGTAGAGCGTGTGCTCGTCCATGAAGACGAGGGAGAAGGCGCCCCGGACATCGGGGAGGACCTTCGCGGCGGCCTGCTCGATGGTGAGCGGCGTACCGTCCTCGTCGACCTGCGCGGCGAGGAGCGCCGTGAGGAGGTCGGTGTCGTTGGTGGCCGCCACGCGAGTGGTACGGCCTTCCTTCTTGGGCAGGTCGGCGACCATCTCGGCGAGCTGCGCCGTGTTCACCAGGTTGCCGTTGTGGCCGAGCGCGATCGAGCCGTGGGCGGTTGCCCGGAACGTCGGCTGCGCGTTCTCCCACACGGAGGCACCGGTGGTCGAGTAGCGGGCGTGACCGACCGCGATATGACCTTGGAGGGATCCGAGAGAGGTCTCGTCGAAGACCTGGGACACGAGGCCCATGTCCTTGAAGACGAGGATCTGGGAGCCGTTGCTTACCGCGATACCCGCGGATTCCTGGCCCCGATGCTGGAGGGCGTAGAGCCCGAAGTACGTGAGCTTTGCGACCTCTTCACCCGGAGCCCAGACACCGAAGACGCCACAAGCGTCCTGGGGGCCTTTCTCTCCGGGGAGCAAGTCGTGATTGAGTCGACCGTCACCACGTGGCACGTTTCCGAGTGTAGACGGGCTCGACCACTGGTCCGAATTGAAGAAAAGCGGGACCCCTGCCACTCGTGCGATCGCACGAAATGATCATCTCTGGCTTGGAGAGGCCTACAAGGCAGACGGGGGAAGGGATTCCGGCCACGGGACCCCGGCGAGCGGACGCTCGTACCAGGCCCGGACGAGCTCCGCGATGTGACGGAGTGCACCTCTTTTCCAGGCTCGGTTCACCTCCGGGGCGCTCCAGCCGGGCTCGCGGGGCCGACCGTGCTCGCCTCCCTCGTTCCTCGGGAGGCTCCGCGCGCTCGTCCCCGCTCCCCCGGCGCGCCCCTTCGGCTCACTCGCCGGGCCCGGGGGTGAAGGCTCCCGCGCTACCGCTCCGCCGTCGCGGTGAGGCCCTCGCCCGAGGGGTCGGTGAGGGTGAGGGTGCGGTGGTCGAGGCGGTAGGTGAGCGGGCCGTCGAGGAGCTCGTAGAGCTTCGTCTCCAGCTCCATCTGCGGGCTCGTGCACATCATGCGGGTGGTCGCCGCCGGGCCTTCGACCGTAAGGGTGGTTCCTTCGGTCCTGGCGGTGGCGGCGAAGTTGTTGCAGCCGAGGTTCCCCGTGACCTTGCCGTCCTCGCCGAGGACGAAGCGCGCCTTGCCCCCGCTGCCGGCGGGCAGCGAGGCGGCCGTCCCGCCGGAGACGAGGGAGTCGACCTTCCAGGTGGTGCCGCGCAGCGGGGCGCCCGGCTCCGAGGTCAGTTCGAGGCCGTTCCGGCCGTCGGTCGAGGCGAGGGTGAACCGCTCCCCCTTGATCGTTCCCTTGAGCGGACCCGAGAAGGCCTTGATCAGCTCCTTCTCGAAGCGCTGCCGGTCGGCGGGACAGCCGATCTCGGTGATCTCCTGCGGGGTGACGGTGAGGGTGTCGCCCTTCACCGCGACGGTGGCGCCGAAGTGGTTGCAGCCGGTGTTCCCCTGGGCGCGGCCGTTCTCCTTGAACTCCACGCGCGCGTCGGTGGGGGCGGTGGACCTGCGCCCGTCGACCGTCACCGCCTTGATCGACCAGTGCGTACCGCTGACGGGCAGGCCGGGGTCGACGGTCCCGGCCGGCGCGGCGCCGGGACCCTGCTCGGTGCCGCAGGCGGTGGCGGTGAGGAGAAGGAGCGGGACCAGGGCGGCGAGGACGCGTGGCTTCGGCATGGAGGTGGGACGGGCGGGCCCGCCGTCCGGTTCCGCGAGGCCTGTGAGAGGCCTTGAGAAGAGGGCTTGAGAAGAGGCCTAGGAGAGGACCGGCAGCAGGGCCTCCAGGTCCGCGCGCTCGCCGCTCGCGCCGACCCGGGCCGCCTCCCGCTCCGCCGCCCACTCCGCGCGCCCGGTCGCGAGCCTGATCCAGGTCAGCGGGTCCGTCTCGACGACGTTGGGCGGAGTGCCCCGGGTGTGCCGGGGGCCCTCCACGCACTGCACGACCGCGAACGGCGGGATCCGCAGCTCGACGGCGCCGCCGGGGGCCTTCGCCGCGAGGGCGTCGGCGAGCAGCCGGGTGCAGGCGGCGAGGGCCTGCCGGTCGTACGGGATGTCGGCGCCGGTCGCCGCGTTCAGGTCGTCGGTGTGGACGACGAGTTCGACGGTCCGGGTCACCAGGAAGTCGGCGAGGGTCATGGCGCCGAAGCGGGTCGGGACCAGCCGGCCGTCGGCGGCGCCCGCGACCCGTTCCTCGTACCCGGCGGCCGTCCGCTCGTACAGTCCCGGCAGGTCGGCCGCGTCGATCGCGCGGGTGTCCTCGTCGATCCGCGCCGAGGCCGTGGCGGTGGCCGACGGCCAGTCGAGGAGGCCGACCTCCTGCTTCGCCGGCTCGGGCTCGTCGAGGTACCGCGCGACGGCCCCGACGGCCATGGTCACGTGGGCCGCCAGCTCCCGCACGGTCCACGGCCCCAGCCGGGTCGGCCCGTCGAGCTGCTCGGGCGTGAGCGCGGCCACCCCGTCCCGTACGTTCCGGAACTGCGCGAGCACGGCTGCCCGGGTCCTGGCGGAGTCGTAACTGCGGGCGCGCTTCTTGGCCGGTGGCATGGGGGCGAGGGTAGCCGGAGACTGGAGGGGGAGGGCTTCCCGCACACAACCCGACGCGTACGAGAGGGGTCGAGCAGCCATGGCCGAACACCCTGACATCGCCTTGGTCCGCCGCGGTTTCGAGGCTTGGACCAGCGGAGACATGGAGACAGTCGGCTCTCTGATGACGGCGGACTGTACGCACCACTCGCCCGGCAGCAGCCAGATATCCGGGCACTTCAAGGGCCGGGACAACATCATCGCCATGTACGGCAAGATGTTCGAACTCACCGGCGGCAAGATGCGGGTGGAACTCGACAGCGTCTCCGTCGACGGCCGCGGGCACGCCGTGGCGGCGAACAAGTTCTACGCCGAGCGGGGAGACCGGGGCATCGAGATGAAGGGTGCGCTGATCTTCACGATCATGGGCGGCAAGATCACCGACATCGACGAGTGCGTCGAGGACATCGAACAGTCCGACGCCTTCTGGGGTCAGGCCGGGTGACCGCACGCGGTGAACCTCTCGCCGTTCGCCGGTAGTGCCGGTTGCCGCGTCACGGCGAGCCAGGGGCCGATCTCGTGCAAGCAGGAAACGGGAAAGCCCCCGCCCGGAAGGGGCGGGGGCTTTCCCGGAGAACGTCGGATCAGGCCAGCAGGGCCGGGATCGTCGCCTCGTGGGCCGTGCGCAGCTCCTCGAGGGAGAGCGCGAACTCGCCCTGGACGTCGACCGCGTCACCGTCGACGACACCGATCCGGGCCGCCGGCAGACCCCGCGCACCGCACATGTCGGTGAAGCGGAGCTCCTCGCTGCGCGGGACGGCGACGACCGCACGGCCGGCCGACTCGCTGAAGAGGAAGGTGAAGGCGTCCAGACCCTCCGGGACGACCAGGCGCGCGCCGTTCCCGCCGCGCAGGCAGGACTCGACGACCGCCTGGACGAGACCGCCGTCGGACAGGTCGTGCGCCGCGTCGATCATGCCGTCGCGGGAGGCCGAGATCAGGATGTCGCCGAGCAGCTTCTCCCGGTCGAGGTCCACGGCCGGCGGCATGCCACCGAGGTGCTGGTGGATCACCTCGGACCAGGCCGAGCCGCCGAACTCCTCACGCGTGTCGCCGAGCAGGTAGAGGAGCTGGCCCTCTTCCGCGAAGGCGATCGGCGTACGGCGGTTGACGTCGTCGATCACACCGAGCACGGCCACGACCGGCGTCGGGTGGATCGCGGTCTCGCCCGTCTGGTTGTACAGCGAGACGTTGCCGCCGGTGACCGGGGTGCCCAGCTGGAGGCAGCCGTCCGCGAGACCACGGGTGGCCTCGGCGAACTGCCACATCACGGCCGGGTCCTCGGGCGAACCGAAGTTCAGGCAGTCCGAGATGGCGAGCGGCTTGGCACCGGAGGCGGCGACGTTGCGGTACGCCTCCGCCAGCGCGAGCTGCGCACCCGTGTACGGGTCGAGCTTCGCGTACCGGCCGTTGCCGTCGGTCGCCATGGCCACGCCGAGGTTGGTCTCCGCGTCGATCCGGACCATGCCCGCGTCCTCGGGCTGCGCCAGGACCGTGTTGCCCTGCACGAACCGGTCGTACTGGTCCGTGATCCAGGACTTCGAGGCCTGGTTCGGGGACGAGACCAGCTTCAGGACCTGGTCCTTCAGCTCGGCGCCGTCCTGCGGCCGGGGCAGCTTGCCGGCGTCGTCGGCCTGGAGCGCGTCCTGCCACTCCGGGCGGGCGTACGGCCGGTGGTAGGTCGGGCCCTCGTGGGCGACGGAGCGCGGCGGCACGTCGACGATCTGCTCGCCGTGCCAGAAGATCTCCAGGCGCTCGCCCTCGGTCACCTCACCGATGACGGTGGCGATGACGTCCCACTTCTCGCAGATCTCCAGGAAGCGGTCGACGTGCTGCGGCTCGACGATCGCGCACATGCGCTCCTGCGACTCGCTCATGAGGATTTCCTCGGGCGAGAGCGTGGCGTCGCGCAGGTGGACCTTCTCGAGGTCGACGTGCATGCCGCCGGAGCCCGCGGAGGCGAGCTCGGACGTGGCGCAGGAGAGCCCGGCGCCGCCGAGGTCCTGGATGCCCGCGACCAGCTTCTCCTTGAAGATCTCCAGGGTGCACTCGATGAGGAGCTTCTCCTGGAAGGGGTCACCGACCTGCACGGCGGGGCGCTTGGTGGGCTTGGTGTCGTCGAAGGTCTCGGACGCGAGGACCGAGACGCCGCCGATGCCGTCGCCACCCGTGCGGGCGCCGTAGAGGATGACCTTGTTGCCCGGGCCGGAGGCCTTGGCGAGGTGGATGTCCTCGTGCTTCATCACGCCGATACAGCCGGCGTTGACGAGGGGGTTGCCCTGGTAGCAGGAGTCGAAGACGACCTCGCCGCCGATGTTCGGCAGGCCGAGGCAGTTGCCGTAGCCGCCGATGCCGGCGACGACACCGGGCAGCACGCGCTTGGTGTCGGGGTGGTCGGCGGCGCCGAAGCGCAGCGGGTCGACGACCGCGACGGGGCGGGCACCCATGGCGAGGATGTCGCGGACGATGCCGCCGACGCCGGTGGCCGCGCCCTGGTAGGGCTCGATGTACGAGGGGTGGTTGTGCGACTCGACCTTGAAGGTGACCGCGTACCCCTGGCCCACGTCGACGACGCCGGCGTTCTCGCCGATGCCGACGAGCATGGCGTCGTTCTCCGGGACCTTCTCGCCGAACTGCTTCAGGTGGACCTTGCTGCTCTTGTAGGAGCAGTGCTCGGACCACATGACGGAGTACATGGCGAGCTCGGCGCCGGTGGGACGGCGGCCCAGGATCTCGCGGATGCGCGCGTACTCGTCCTCCTTGAGGCCGAGCTCCTTCCAGGGCTGCTCGCTGTCCGGCGTCTCGCTCGCGTGCTTGACGGTGTCGAGGCTCATCAGGCGTTGACCAGCTTCTTGAGGATCGAGGTGAAGAAACCGAGGCCGTCCGTCTTGCCGGTGCCGATCAGCGGCTCGACGGCGTGCTCCGGGTGCGGCATGAGGCCGACCACGTTGCCCGCGGCGTTGGTGATGCCCGCGATGTCGCGCAGCGAGCCGTTGGGGTTGACGTCCAGGTAGCGGAAGGCCACCCGCCCCTCGGCCTCGAGCTCGTCGAGCGTGTGCTCGTCGGCGACGTACCGGCCGTCCATGTTCTTGAGCGGGACCTCGATCTCCTGGCCCCGCTCGTAGTCGGAGGTCCAGGCGGTCTCCGCGTTCTCCACCCGCAGCTTCTGGTCGCGGCAGATGAAGTGGAGGTGGTTGTTGCGCAGCATCGCGCCCGGCAGCAGATGGGCCTCGGTGAGGATCTGGAAGCCGTTGCAGATGCCGAGGACGGGCATGCCCGCCTTCGCCTGCTCGATGATCGTCTCCATCACCGGCGAGAAGCGGGAGATGGCTCCGGCCCGCAGGTAGTCGCCGTAGGAGAAGCCACCGGCCAGGACCACGGCGTCGACCTGCTTGAGGTCCTTGTCGCGGTGCCAGAGAGATACGGGCTCGGCGCCCGCGAGGCGGGCTGCGCGCAGCGCGTCCTGGTCGTCGAGCGTTCCGGGGAACGTGACGACGCCGATGCGTGCGGTCACGACTCCACCTTCACGACGAAGTCTTCGATCACGGTGTTTGCAAGGAAGGTTTCGGCCATCTCGTGGATGCGGGCGAGGGCGGCGTCGTCGACCGGCCCCTCCACCTCCAGCTCGAAGCGCTTCCCCTGACGGACGTCGGCGATTCCGGCGAATCCCAGGCGGGGCAGTGCACGCTGCACCGCCTGCCCCTGAGGGTCGAGGATCTCCGGCTTGAGCATGACGTCGACTACGACGCGTGCCACTGGCACTCCCGGTGGTGTGTTGCGTGGGCGGTCCCCTCAGCGTACCTGCCTCCAAATTCTACGCGGGTAGAGATCTGAAGGATCCTCCAAAGACCCGTGAACGGACCACGAACGGGCCGCGAACACCGCAACCACCCCACACGCACACGTGAGGACAAAATTCCAGCGAAATATTGCGGCGCCCAATCCGCCGGGACACGCTGAAACAATTGCCGGGGCTTCACAATGCGGCGCCTATCGCTGTACAAAGGAATGCAGAGGAAAACAGCATTGCCCCGACACAGCCGTAAGTTCGGCATCGTCGCACGTCAGAGGCGTCACAAGCGCCCTCACGACCCCGGCGGCCGCAGGAAAGGACCGATATCCGTGGCTCAGCGTGTGGTGGTCACCCTCTCCGACGACATCGACGGCGGAGTAGCGGCTGAAACGGTGGCGTTCGGTCTCGACGGGAAGATGTACGAGATCGACCTGAATGCTGCCAATGCAAAGAAACTCCGCAAGGCCCTCGCCCCCTACCTCGCCGCCGGCCGCAAGCGGTCGGCCGGAGCCAGGGGCGGAGCGGCGACCGGAGGCGGGGCCTCGATCGGGTCGGGCATCGGGTCGGCCCGGCGCCCCTCGGCCGCGACGTACACCCACACCTCGCTCGCACCCGACCCGGCGGCGGTCCGCGCCTGGGCCCAGTCCAACAAGATGGACGTGCCCGCCCGGGGCCGCATCCCGAAGCGGGTCTACGAGGCCTTCCGCGCCGCGAGCTGAGCCGATTTGCATTCCACCCCCCATGATCCGATAGAGTCTGGAACACGCCGAGGGGCGAGGCCGCAGGGCCGAACCTCACGCAGCGTGCGGGTGTAGTTCAGTAGTAGAACATCCCCCTTCCAGGGGGAAGGCGCAGTGTGCAATTCCTGTCACCCGCTCTGCATCGCATTACCGAGCACTCCGGTGCATCAGGTAGAGTGGTGCTCGCACCGCCCGATGAAAGTCGGTCGGCAGCATGCGGACGTGGCTCAGTTGGTAGAGCATCACCTTGCCAAGGTGAGGGTCGCGAGTTCGAATCTCGTCGTCCGCTCAGGAAGTCGAAGGCCCCGGTTCTCTGGAACCGGGGCCTTCGTCGTGTTCCCGTACACCCGTGTCCGCGCAGGCCCTTGTCCGCGCAGACCCGCCCGGGGCCCGCGCCCATGACATTTGTCAGACGCGGCGATGACAGCGCGCACTGCCGGACCGCCCGGTCCGGCGGAAGCCTGGACACATGACCAACGCGATCGAAGCGGAAGGCCTGCGCCGCGACTACTCCGGCGGCTTCGAGGCCGTGCGCGGCATCTCCTTCACCGTCCCCCGCGGCGAGATCTTCGCCCTGCTCGGCACCAACGGCGCCGGCAAGACCTCCACCGTCGAACTCCTGGAGGGTCTCGCCGCCCCCAGCTCCGGAACCGCCCGCGTCCTCGGCCACGACCCGTACCGCGAACGGTCCGCCGTCCGCCCCCGCATCGGTGTGATGCTCCAGGAGGGCGGCTTCGCCGGCGATCTGACCGTGGCCGAAACCGTACGGATGTGGGCGGGCTGCACCAGCAACGCCCGCCCCGCCGGAGAAGCCCTCGCCGCCACCGGCCTCACCGGCCGCGAACGGGTACGGGTCAAGCAGCTGTCCGGCGGCGAACGGCGCCGGCTCGACCTCGCGCTCGCCCTCCTCGGCCGCCCCGAGGTCCTCTTCCTCGACGAACCGACCACCGGCCTCGACGCCGAGGGCCGCCGCGACACCTGGGAACTCGTCCGGGCCCTCCGCGACGGCGGCACCACCGTGCTGCTCACCACGCACTACCTGGAGGAGGCCGAGACGCTCGCCGACCGGCTCGCGATCATGCACGCCGGCCGGATCGTCCTCTCCGGCACCCCGGCCCAGGTCACCGCCGCCCGGCCCGCCCGCATCCGCTTCACCCTCCCCGCGGGCGTCCCCGCCGGGCGCCTCCCGCTCCACCTGCGGGCCGCCGAGGACTCCGGGCGGGTGGAGATCCGTACCGAATCCCTCCAGGACGACCTCACCGCGCTCCTCGGCTGGGCGCGGGAGAACGACGTACGGCTCGACGGGCTCGACGCCCGGTCCGCCTCCCTCGAAGAGGCCTTCCTGGAGATCGCCTCCCGCACCGACGACACCCCGGACCTGGACACGGACCGGAACGTGGACCTGGAGACCGCCCGATGAACGCGACCGCACGCCGGATGACCTCGCTCGGACGGGCCGAGCTCACCCTCCTCGGGCGGAACAAGAACAATCTCTTCATCGCCCTCCTGATGCCGCTGATGATGATCTTCGCGCTGCGGTCCTCGCTCGGACAGATGGGTGCGGACGAGCTGCCCGGCGGCATGGCGGGAACCACCCTCATCGGCGGGACGGGGCTGGTCCTCGTCCTCGTCGTCTACATGGGCCTCGTCTCCGCCCTCGTGGCCCGGCGCGAGGAACTCGTCCTCAAGCGGCTGCGCACGGGCGAGGCGACCGACCTGGAGATCCTCGGCGGCGCCGCACTCCCCTCCGCCGCCATCGCGCTCATCCAGTGCGCCGTCCTCACCGTCGGCGGCTCCCTCGTCCTCGACGTCCCCGCGCCGCAGCGGCCGGACCTGCTCGTACTCGGCCTGCTCGCCGCGATCATCCTGCTCGCCGGACTGGCCGCCGCGACCACCGCCATCACGCGGAACGTCGAGAGCGCGGGCCTCACCACCCTGCCGTTCTTCCTGATCTCGGCCATCGGCTCGGGGCTGATGGTCCCGCTCGACGTCCTTCCGGACCCGGTCGCGAACATCGCCCGACTGCTGCCGCTCAGCGGAGTCATGGAGTTCGTCCGGGCCGGGTGGCTCGGCGCCGGCGACACCAGGGACCTCATGACCGCCGCGCTCACCACTCTGGCCTGGGGCGTCCTCACCGTGTTTGCTGTCCGCAAGTGGTTCCGCTGGGAACCCCGCAGGTGAATGAGGGACGGAAGGGAGTCCGGGCGCGTGTCCAGGCTGACGGGGTGGTGGAGCCGGCGCGACAGTGCGGCCAAGGTCGAGCTGTACACCCGGTGGAGCTTCCACCTCTTCATGGTGATCGAGATCGCCGCCATCGGCCTGGTACCGGTCTCGAACTCCCGGTACAACCCGCTCGCCACCCCCCTCGGGCTCGCGCTGACGCTGCTGGTCTGCGCGCACGCCGTGCTGAACGCCGTGCTCTCCTCACGCGCCCTGGACTGGGCCCTGGACCGGCGTGACCGGCCGGTCAGGCTCGCGACCGCGATGATCCTCCTGACCGCGAGCGGTTCGCTGACGGTGCTCGCGCTGCGGGCCACGGGCGTGCTGGACGACCCCTCGATCGCCGCCGCCGTCGTCACCGGCCTGGTCACCTTCGCCATGGGCGGCCTCGTGCTCTGCGCGAGCAGGCCCCGGCGCATGCTGTACGTCGTCCCGGCCGCCGGGCTCGCGACCGGCGGCGCCGTCGTGGCGATGGGCCTCCACCCGGGCGAAGGCCTCGGCTACGCGATCGGGATCACCCTGAGTGGTGGTGGCCTCGCCGCCGCCTGCGGCTTCTCCGCCTGGCTGATGAAGATCGTCTGGGAGCTGGAGCGCTCCCGCGACCTGAAGGCCCGGCTCGCGGTCGCCGAGGAAAGGCTCCGCTTCGGCCGCGACCTGCACGACGTCATGGGCCGCAACCTCTCGGTGATCGCCCTCAAGAGCGAGCTCGCCGTGCAGCTCGCCCGGCGCGAACGCCCGGAGGCCGTCGACCAGATGATCGAGGTGCAGCGCATCGCCCGGGAGTCCCAGCGAGAAGTACGGGACGTCGTACGCGGCTACCGCGAGGCGGACCTGCGGGTGGAGCTGGAAGGCGCGCGGGGTGTCCTCGACGCGGCCGGGATCGACTGCGCCGTCGACTCCCCCTTCGGCTCCCCCGGGCTCGTACTGCCCGACGAGGTGCAGTCGGCGCTTGGATGGGTGGTTCGGGAGACCACGACGAACGTACTGAGGCACGGGGACGCGCGGAGCTGCGCGATCGCCGTACGCGAGGAGGAGGGTGCGGTGCTGCTGACCGTGGAGAACGACGGGGTGGGGAGCCCTTCCGGACCCGGCGGCGCGCCCGGGTCGGGGCTGGCCGGGCTTCGGGAGCGGCTCGCGGCCGTCGGCGGGACGCTGGAGGCGGGGCCGGGTGACGGCGGTACGTTCCGGGTGACGGCCCGGGTCCCCGGGTCCCGTACGTCCGCCATGCCCCGTACGTCCCTCGTTTCCCCCGTGTCCCTCGCTTCCCCCGTGTCCCCCGCCTCCCCCGCCTCCCGTACGGAGGCGAACCGGTGACCGTGCCCGTCCGCGTACGCGTCCTGCTCGCCGACGACGAGCATCTGATCCGCGGCGCGCTCGCCGCGCTGCTCGGCCTGGAGGACGACCTCGTCGTCGTCGCCGAGGCCGCGACCGGACCCGAGGCGCTCGCCATGGCCCGGGCCCACCGCCCCGACGTCGCGGTGCTCGATCTGCAGATGCCGGGCGCGGACGGTGTGACGGTCGCCACGCTCCTGCGGGACGAACTGCCCGACTGCCGCACCATGATCGTGACCGGTCACGGCCGGCCGGGGCACCTCAAGCGGGCCCTCTCCGCCGGCGTCCGCGGCTTCGTCCCGAAGACCGTCAGCGCCCAGCGGCTCGCCGAGATCATCCGTACCGTGCACGCCGGAAACCGTTACGTGGACCCGGAGTTGGCGTCCGACGCGATCGCCGCGGGGGACTCCCCGCTGACCGCCCGGGAGGCCGAGGTCCTCGAACTCTCCGCCGACGGGGCGCCGGTCGCGGAGATCGCCCGGCGCGCCTCGCTCTCCCCCGGGACGGTCCGGAACTACCTCTCCTCGGCCGCCGCGAAACTCGGCGCCGAGAACCGTCACACGGCGGTGCGTCTCGCACAGGCGAAAGGTTGGGTATAGTTGGCCCCGCGCTACGGCGCATGCGGACGTGGCTCAGTTGGTAGAGCATCACCTTGCCAAGGTGAGGGTCGCGAGTTCGAATCTCGTCGTCCGCTCCATGAAGAAGCCCCCCGGTCGATCCGACCGGGGGGCTTTCTCGTGCCCTAGAAGCTGTCGGACCAGGTCCTGCCGGTCAGCAGCTCGTACGCCTCCAGGTACTTGGCGCGCGTCGCTTCGACGATCTCCTGCGGGAGCAGCGGCGGCGGCGTCTCGCTCTTGCGGTCCCAGCCCGAGGCCGGGGAGGTCAGCCAGTTCCGGACGAACTGCTTGTCGTACGAGGGCTGGGCGCGGCCCGGCTGCCACTGGTCGGCCGGCCAGAAGCGCGAGGAGTCCGGGGTGAGGACCTCGTCGGCGAGGACGAGACGGTCGCCGTCCGGGGTGCTCTCGAAGCCGAACTCGAACTTCGTGTCGGCCAGGATGATCCCGCGGTCGCGGGCGATGTCACGGGCCCGGCCGTACACGGCGAGAGTCGTCTGGCGCAGCAGCGCCGCCGTCTCGGCGCCGACCTGGCGGGCGACCTCCTCGTACGAGACGTTCTCGTCGTGGTCGCCGACGGCGGCCTTGGTGGCCGGGGTGAAGATCGGGGCGGGCAGCTCGGAGCCGTCGCTGAGCCCCTCGGGGAGCGCGAGGCCGCAGACCGTGCGGGACTCGTCGTACTCGACGAGGCCGGAGCCCGTGAGGTAGCCGCGGGCGACGCACTCGACCGGGACCATGTTCAGCGACTTGCAGACGAGGGTGCGGCCGGCCCAGTCGGCGGGGGCGCCGGCCGGGAGCTCGGTGGAGAGGACGTGGTGCGGGACCAGGTCGGAGAGCCGGTCGAACCACCACAGGGAGAGCTGGGTGAGGACCCGGCCCTTGTCGGGGATCTCGGTCGGCAGGACCCAGTCGTACGCGGACATGCGGTCGCTCGCCACCATGACGAGGTCCCCGTCCTCGTTCCGGTACAGGTCGCGGACCTTGCCCGTGTGGAGATGGGTGAGGCCCGGGACCTGGACAGGCTCGGGCTTTTCTACGAATCCGGACACGGTTCCTCCGCGTAGGTTGATCCAGGAGCGTGTCCGATTCTCTCGCACGGGGACACGGGTTCGACGCCGGGCCCCGCGGCGGCCCTCAGGGTGTCTTGCCTCGGGTGTCTTGCCCTTGGGGGTAAGACGCCCCTAGTCCCTCTTACAGATCCGGTCGAGGAGGTTCGCGGTGGCGCGCTGGACCCTGGCGTCGACATGGCCCGGCCGGTCCAGCGCCGGAGACCAGGCGAAGGTGCCGGAGGCGAAGACCCAGGCCCCGGACGGCGCCCTGTAGAGCGAGGTCTCCTGGTGGCGCACCACCCCGTCGCCGTCCCGGTAGGGCGAGTGGGCGAGCAGGATGCGGCCCTCGTGCTCGGGGAGCGCCGTGCGCGGGAAGTAGCGGTCGGCCTCGCCCGCGACCAGACCCGGGAGCTCGTCGCCGTCGCCGGCTCCGGTGGCCTCCCACAGCCAGTGCTCGGCGTTCCGCACGACCAGCGGGTGCGGTTCGGGCACCCGGCCCGCGTACTGGATGCCGAGGAGGCGCTGCTCGGGCCGGTCGACCTCGCGCCAGAGGGCGGGGCGGCCGGGGCCGCGCCGCTTGCGGCAGGTGAGGAGGCGGTCCGGCACCCCGGACGGGGACGGGCCCAACTCCACCTGCCAGTACATGGTGTTGGCGGAGAGGAAGACGAGGGACGTGCCCTGGTCGCGGGCGAGCTCGGCGGTCCGCCGCATCGGCGCCGACCAGTACTCGTCGTGCCCCGGGAAGACCAGGCCCCGGTAGCGGCTCGGGTCGACCCGGCCCGCGTGCAGGTCGCGGGTCTCCGCGTAGGCCAGGTCGTAGCCGTACCGCTCGGCCCAGCGGATGAAGTCGTAGGCGTGGCCGACGTGCAGGGGCAGCCCCGCGCCCGCGTAGGGGCGGTCGAAGGAGACGGTGACGGCCGCGTCCTCCTCGCCCAGCAGCCGGCCCTCCTCGTCCCATGCGTGGTAGAGGCTGGCGCCGGTGCGGCCGTCCTCCGGGTAGAGGTTGTACGCCTGCCAGGTCACGTCCGGGAGGACGAGGAGGAGGTCCGCCGGGTGACCGTCGCGGACCGTGAAGGGGATGTGGGAGCGGTAGCCGTCGGCGGTGGTGAGGACGGCGACGTACGCGCCGATCGACCAGTACGACGGGACCTGCAGGCGCCAGGACTGCCACCAGTGGTGACAGGAGACCGTGCGGTCGGCGGTGAGCGGGGCGGGCTGGACGATCCCCGAGAGCCGCGGGCTCGTGGTGATCTTCGCGGCGCCGTCGCCGCCGTAGTGGCCGATCCGGTAGACGTCGACCAGGAACTGCTGCGGCGGGTCCACGGTGATGTGGAAGTCGATCGACTCGCCCGGTGCGACGGCCCCGGCAGAGGCGAAGCCCTTGATCTGACGGCGGACGTCGTCGGCCGTGCGCGGGCCGCCGCTGCCGCCGCGGGCCAGGACCTCGTCGGCGTACCAGGGGACCACCTGCCCCGTGTCGTCGAAGTAGTTCTCCGAGCCGCGGAGCCAGGGCAGCGGGCCCTGACCGAAGGGATCGCTCACGGCGTGCGCCAGCGCGCCGGACTCCCACCGTCTGATCTGCTCGGCCCCCATGCTGCGCCCCTCCCTCGACTCCCCCGGTCGGCTGGCTCGGTGCCTCTGGTTCTTGCCTTTGTCAGTGACGGTCTCCAGCACATCACATAACGCACTCACTCCGTCACCGTTCGTCGTGAATTGGCGAGAGTGGAAGCCGGGGCTCCGGGACGGGGCGGTTCCGGGGCCGTTCCGGGGTGGGTTCGGGAGCGGTTCTTGGGCGGGTTCCGCGACGGTTCCTGGGCGGGTTCCGCGACGGTTCCGGGCTCGTTCAGACCAGGCGTACGGGCTTCTCCGGGCGGACCCCGGTGCGGGCGAGCCAGGCGCGCAGGGGCTCCGGGTCGCCGTCCTCGACGAGGGCGAGGACCCCGGGGCCGAGGTCCGCCGCGCGCGCTCCGCCGACGAACAGGACGGGGCCGTCGAGCCAGTCGAGGCCGGGGGTGGCCTCGGCGCTGTCCACGGCCGCGCAGCAGACCATCGCGGTCACGTGGTCGGCGAGCAGGTCGCGGCCGGTACGGGGCGGCTGGAGCGGGAAGAGCGGCAGGGGGCCGTCGGGGCCGCTGACGGCCACGTGCGGGGCGGCCGGGTCCGGGGCGGAGTCGGCCTTCCGGCCCCGGGCGCTCTCGGCAGCGGCGGCGACGCGCCCCTCCCGCTCGGCCTCGTCGCGAGCGACCCGGGCACTGAGCACGGCGGCCAGGGCCTCGGCGGCGGGATTGCCGACGGCGTCCACGTCGTCGGGATCCATGTCGTCGGGATCCAAGTCGTCGGGATCCAAGTCGGCAGGGTCCACGTCACCGGGGTCCAAGTCGACGGGGGCCGCGGGGAGCTCGGTCGCCTCCGGGCCGTTCAGGGACTCCGGGGCATCCGGGGCCCCCGGGGCTTCCCGAGACTCCGGGGACTCCAGGGCCTCCGGCAGGACGGCGTCGGGGGTCGTCGGGGCGGCGGACAGGTGGGCGATCACCCGGGTCAGGGTCGGGCCCCCGGAGGCGGACGAGGAGCCGGTGGCCGACTCGGCCACCCCCAGCCGGTCGAGGACCTCGTGGAGACGGGCCGCGTCCGTGCGCCACTTCCGGTCGACGACCTCCTCCGGGTACTGGCTCCACTCCACCGGGGACCAGTCCGGGCCGGGCTCGGCCGGGCCGCCGTGGAAGAGGCGGGCGGCGAGCAGCGAGGTGGCCTCGTCGACCGCGCCCGGCTCCTCCAGGAGGTCGCAGGCCGGTCGCTCGCCGAGCCGCGAGGAGAAGGCGTCCGCGAGCCGGTCGCGGCGGGAGAGCTCGGTCAGGGCGGAGACCACACCCGCGTCGAGCTTGGCGGGCCAGCGGCCCATGCGCCAGGCGGGCAGCGCGACCCGGGTCAGGAGCCGGTCCCAGCCCGCGTAGGCCAGGCCGACCTGCTCTTGGGCGACGATCCGTACGCCGTAGTCCACGGCCTGGGCGCGCTCCGAGCCGGCGACGGCGACCCCGCGCTCCATCTCGGCGGCGTGTCCGCGGCAGGCACGCAGCAGGACCCGGGCGACCTGCCCGACGCCGTGCGCGCCGAGCCGGCGGAGCGGGTCGAGGCCGGGCGTCTCGGGCACGGCGACGGCGGCGTCGAGACCGCGCACGAAGCGGCGGGCGGCGGCTATGTCCGGGTGCGCGGCCGGTCCCGTGCCCGCGACGACGGGGGCGAGGACCGCGCGCAGTTCGGCGACCCGCATCCACCACAGGAAGGGCGAGCCTATGACGAGGACGGGAGCGCCGCCCTCGTCGGAGTCCGGGCGGGCGCCGCGGGCGCCGTGCACGCCGTGCGCGCCGTGCCTGCGGTGGGCCCGGTGGGTGCGGTCCTCCAGCCAGCTGTCGCAGTCCGGCGTCAGGGCTATCGCGGAGGGAGCGGGGACGTCGAGGCGGTCGGCCAGGTCCCGCACGAGCCGGTACAGATCGGGGGCCGCGGTCTCGGAGAGCTCCACGGTGGGTGTGGCGGCCGGGCGGGCACGGGCGACGACGAGGGCGACGGCCGCGGCGGCGAGGAGGACGAGGACCGCGAGGACGGTCACCACCCAGCGGGCGGTGTCCCAGCCGGACCCGGTGAAGTGGTCGGTGACCCCGCCCGCGTACAGGACGACGGCCACCGCGGCGGGAAGCACCGCCAGACCCAGGGCCCTGCCGCGGACACGGAGAACGGCGAGGGCCCGGGAGCGCGCGGCGCGCGCACCCCACTCCTCGCCGACAACGGCACCAGTACCGGACACGCCGTACATCACCCCCTCCTGCCCTCGTCGGGACTGCCTGTGGCGGTGTTGCTCACTCCCCCACTGTGGCACCCGCCACAGACATCGCAATGCCGGTGGGCCAAGTGCCGGAACGCCTCCGCCGCACCCTAGTTGGGGCGGTGGCGGCCGTCATCCGGATGGCCGAGCCGTCACTCGATGGAATGGCTTTGGGCAAAGGTGATGGCGCTCGTGCGGCCGTACGGTTCACCGCACGGCCGCACGAAGAACGGCGTGTCGCCGCGGGGAATCAGGCCTCGGCGGCCTTCCGCGCGATGTCCGTACGGTGCTGGGAACCGTCGAGGCGGATACGGCCGACCGCCGCGTACGCGCGCTCGCGGGCCTCGGCCAGGTCCGTTCCGGTCGCGGTGACCGAGAGGACGCGGCCGCCCGCGCTCAGGATCGCGTCGCCGTCCCGCTTCGTGCCGGCGTGGAGGACGTACGCGTGCGGGGCGTCCTGCTCCGCGATCTCGTCCAGACCCTCGATGGGGTCGCCGGTCCGCGGGGTGTCCGGGTAGTTGTGCGAGGCGACGACCACGGTGACCGCGGCGTCGTCGCTCCAGCTCAGCGGCGCCTGGTCGTCCAGGGTGCCGTTGGCGGAGTTCAGCAGGACGCCCGCGAGCGGGGTCCGGAGACGGGCCAGGACCACCTGGGTCTCGGGGTCGCCGAAGCGGGCGTTGAACTCGATGACCCGGACACCGCGACCGGTGATCGCCAGACCCGCGTACAGCAGACCGGAGAACGGCGTGCCGCGGCGGCGCAGCTCGTCGACCGTGGGCTGGAGGACGGTGTCCATGACCTCGTCGACCAGCTTGGGGTCGGCCCAGGGCAGCGGCGAGTAGGCGCCCATGCCACCGGTGTTCGGGCCCTCGTCGCCGTCGAGCGCGCGCTTGAAGTCCTGCGCGGGCCGGAGCGGGAGGACGGTGACGCCGTCGGTGATCGCGAAGAGGGAGACCTCGGGGCCGTCGAGGTACTCCTCGATGACGACGCGGTCGCAGGCGAGGGCGTGCGCCCGGGCCTGCTCGACGTCCTCGGTGACCACGACGCCCTTGCCGGCGGCGAGGCCGTCGTCCTTGACGACGTACGGAGCGCCGAAGGCGTCGAGCGCCTCGTCGATCTCCTCGGGGGTGGTGCAGACGTAGCTGCGGGCGGTGGGCACCCCGGCGCCCGCCATGACGTCCTTCGCGAACGCCTTGGAGCCCTCCAGCTGCGCCGCTTCCCGCGACGGGCCGAAGACGGGGATGCCGACCGCGCGGACGGCGTCGGCGACGCCGGCGACCAGCGGGGCCTCCGGGCCGACGACGACCAGTTCGGCGCCGAGCTCGGTGGCGAGGCGCGCGACGGCGTCGCCGTCCAGCTGGTCGACGGGGTGCAGCTCGGCGACCTCCGCGATTCCGGCGTTGCCGGGCGCGCAGTGCAGAGCGGTGACGTCGGGATCGAGGGAGAGAGAGCGGCACAGGGCGTGTTCGCGGGCGCCGCCGCCGATGACGAGGACCTTCACGCCAGCCAGAGTAGCCCGCGGGGCGGGATGCCCCTTGTGCGGGCCACCGAGCGAGACGGCCCTAGTCGTTCGTGTATTCCTCCACAACGGTGGCTCCGAGCTCGCGCACGATCAGGTCGTGCCCCGAGAGGGCCGAGTCGACGAGGTCGGGATCGTCCTCCTCCGGCACGTCGTCCTCGGGCGCCACGGGCTGCGGCGCGGGCGGCGCGTACGCCTGGGCGGGGGCCTGCGCCGGAGCGGGGGCGGACGCCTGCGGGAAGGCGGGGGGCGGGGCGGACTGCGTCGGTGCGGAGCCGGCCGGCGGGGCCTGCTGGAAGGCCGGGGCGGGGCTCTGCTGGAAGGCGGGGGCGGCCGGGCGGCCACCGCCGAAGTTGGCGGCGGCGGGCGGCGGCGAGGCGCCGCCCGAGGGGTCGATGATCGCCTCGACCTTCCACTGCACGTTGAACTGCTCGGCGAGGGCCTGCTTCAGGACCTCCTCGCTGCCGCTGCTCGCGAAGTTGTCCCGGGCGCCGGCGTTGAGGAAGCCGAGCTGGAGGGTGGTGCCGTCGAAGCCCGCCACCTGCGCGTTCTGACTGAGCAGGATCCAGGTGAAGCGGCGCCGGTTCTTGACGGCGTCGAGGATCTGCGGCCACAGGTTCCGCACCTGCGCCGTGTCACCCCCGCCACCGGTGGCGGGAGCCGGGGCCTGCGGCGCGGGCTGCGCGTGTACGGGCGCGGGGGCGGCCGGAGCGGACTGCGCGGCCGGGGCCGCCGGGGCGGCCGCACCGGGCCAGGCGCCGGGTGCGCCACTGCCGGGCGCGGCGGCTCCGGGCCAGGCCCCCGGCCGGGGCGAGGCGGGCGCCTGCGGGGCGGGCTGGGCCTGTACGGAGTCGGGCGCCGGGGCCTGTGGGGCGGGGGCGTGCTGGACGGGTGCCGGAGCGGGCTGCTGTACGGGGGCGGGGGCGGGCGGCGGCGGGGCCATCGGCGTGTGGGCCTCGGGCCCGGGCACGTACCCCAGGGCGGGCGCGGGCGGTCCGGGCGTGTAGACGGGCGCGGGCCCGGACCCGGCGGCCACCCCCCGCTCCAGCCGGTCGAGGCGCGCCTGGAACGAACGCTCGTCGTCGAAGGCGGCGGGCAGCAGCACGCGCGCGCAGATCAGCTCCAGCTGGAGCCGGGGCGAGGTGGCGCCGCGCATCTCGGTCAGGCCGGCGTTGACGAGGTCGGCGGCGCGGCTGAGCTCGGCGGCGCCGAAGACGGACGCCTGGGCCTGCATGCGCTCGATGACGTCGACGGGGGCGTCGATGAGCCCCTTCTCGGCGGCGTCCGGCACGGCGGCCAGGATCACCAGGTCGCGCAGCCGCTCCAGGAGGTCGGCGACGAACCGCCGGGGGTCGTTGCCGCCCTCGATGACCCGGTCGACGACCTCGAACGCGGCCGCGCCGTCCCCGGACGCGAAGGCGTCGACCACCGAGTCGAGCAGGGACCCGTCCGTGTAACCGAGAAGGGACGTCGCCATGGCGTATGTCACACCGTCGTCGGCGGCGCCGGCGAGCAGCTGGTCCATGACGGACATGGAGTCACGCACGGACCCGGCGCCGGCGCGCACGACGAGCGGCAGCACGCCGTCCGCGACGGGGATGCCCTCCTGCCCGCAGACCTGGCCCAGGTAGCCCCGCAGGGTGCCGGGCGGCACGAGCCGGAAGGGGTAGTGGTGGGTCCGCGACCGGATGGTCCCGATGACCTTCTCGGGCTCGGTCGTGGCGAAGATGAACTTGAGGTGCTCCGGCGGCTCCTCGACCACCTTCAGGAGGGCGTTGAAGCCCGCCGGGGTGACCATGTGGGCCTCGTCGATGATGTAGATCTTGTACCGGCTGGAGGCGGGCCCGAAGAAGGCCTTCTCCCGCAGGTCACGGGCGTCGTCCACACCACCGTGGGACGCGGCGTCGATCTCGATGACGTCGATCGAACCCGGCCCGTTCCGCGCGAGGTCGCGGCAGGACTGGCACTCCCCGCAGGGCGTCGGGGTCGGACCCTGCTCGCAGTTCAGGCACCGGGCCAGGATCCGCGCGCTGGTCGTCTTCCCGCACCCACGGGGCCCGCTGAACAGGTACGCGTGATTGACCCGGTTGTTCCGCAGGGCCTGCTGCAACGGGTCGGTGACATGCTCCTGCCCGATGACCTCGGCGAAGGACTCGGGACGATAGCGGCGGTAGAGCGCGAGAGACGACACGTATACGAGGTTATAGGCGCCCACCGACAACCCGGGAAAAACCACCGGGCCGGGACCGGGTCGAACCGGACCGGGGCCGGGTCGAACCGGACCGAAGCGCAGCCGGAACGGGCCGGGGGATGCCGGAACGGGCCGGGCGGAGGCGGCGGGACCGGCCGGGGGCCAAGCCGGAGGGCCGGGGCCGAGCAGAAGCGGCACGTCGCGGCGCCACCGGAGAGGGCGGCACATCGCGACGCCACCCGGGAACGCAAGCGCCCCCCACGCACCCGCCAGAGCCAACCTACCCTTGCTGCCTTCCGGCCCTGGGGGAGTTCAGTCAGATAGCGCCGCGTGAGGGGCTCCGCCCAGCGTACCCGATGCCGGGACCCCCTCGACCCACTCCCCCTCGGGGCCGTCATCCGCTCCGACCCCGATCGGCCCTCCCCCGGACCTCGATCGAAGCGAGTTCGCGAGCACCCTCCTCGGTCATGTAATGTTCCGACCGGAGGATTCGCCTAGTGGCCTAGGGCGCACGCTTGGAAAGCGTGTTGGGGGCAACCCCTCACGAGTTCGAATCTCGTATCCTCCGCCAGTGCCTCACCGGGCACTTGAAGACCCCGACCGGGAAACCGGCCGGGGTCTTCTGCGTTCCGTGGTCTCAGTTGGAGTCTCGTTTACTTCGGACATTCGCTTACTAATCATCCACAACCATGTCGGCAAGGCTTCGGGCGCATGTGCGCGCACGTCCGGGTCAGCGGTCACTACGATCGCCGGTCATGGACTGGCTGGAGCGGACCGCAACGTTGAGGCAGTGGACCCAGGGCGGGGCGCGGGCTCCGCACAAGCCGCTGCTCTTCCTGTACGCCCTCAGCCGGTTTCAGCAGGATGGCGACGGCGAGCTGGTCTACAGCGCGGTGGAGGAGGACCTGAAGCAGCTGCTGGCCGAGTACGGTCCACCCAACAAGACGACGCCCGCCTACCCTTTCCACCACCTGGTCAGCGATGGGGTGTGGGAAGTGCGCACCAACCGCGGACCCGGCAGTCCCGGAAGCGCGGTGCGGGAGCTCCGGGCGGCCGGGGCTTCGGGGCGGCTTGCGCCGGAGCTGCGGGCAGCCCTGCGGCGGGAGCCGTCGCTGTTGGGGCGGATGGCGCACGTACTGCTCGACCTGCACTTCCCGCCCTCCCTCCACGGCGAACTGTGCGAGGCGATCGGCCTGGAGCTGGAGCCGGCGGAGTCCGGGCGGCTGTCGTCCGTGCAGCGGCAGAGGGACCGGAGGATGCGGGAGCAGGTGCTGACGGCTTACGAGTACCAGTGCGCCTTCTGCGGTTACGACGGACGGATCGGGGCGGTGCCGGTCGGGCTGGAGGCCGCGCACGTGCGATGGTGGGCGTTCGGCGGCCCGGATGACGTCGACAACGGCCTTTGCCTGTGCTCGCTGCACCACAAGCTCTTCGACAGGGGTGTCCTCGGTGTAGGTGACGGCCACCGCATCCTCGTCTCGCAGCACTTCGTCGGCCGCAGCCCCGTAGCCCGCGAGCACGTCATAGCACTCGCGGGGCGCCCCCTCATCGGCCCACAGCGGGGCGTCCGCCCCGTGGCGAAGGCCCACCGCTCCTGGCACACCAGCCAGGTCTTCCGCGGCACCCCGCGCCCCGGCGCGGATCTTCCCCGAGCCAGACCTCAAGAGGGCACGCACACCCGGCCTCGGCTCAGCCCCCGAACTCCCACGGGTTGAGCAAGAGCACGCCGGTCCGGGCCAGGTGCTTGATGTTCCGGCTCACCAGAGTCCACCCGTTCGCCAAGGCGGTGGCGGCGATCAGCGCATCCGGTGGATCGATGCTGGTCCCGGCGCTCTTCAGCTTCCGATGCAGGGAGAGGTGGGCAAGGGCCTCGCGTTCTCCGATGGCCGCGATCCGGGCGCTGCAGTCATCGCGGATGCCGTCGAGCGCCCGCTCGAAAGCGGCACGCCGCACCAGGTCCGCTGTCTGCGCAATGCCCGCCTCGATCTCCGCGATCGTGATGACACTCAGGTAGAGGCCGGTGGCCGGGACCGAACGGGCCCAGGCGACAACGGCTGGAGCGGGCTTCGGCCGAGTGGTGATCTCGGCGACCACGTTGGTGTCGAGAAGATAGATCACTCGCCACCCGCCGCGTCATCGTACGAGCGCTGCCCGAACTCCAGACCCTCGAACGGGGCTGACGCAAGCCGCTCAAGGAATCCGTCACTGCCGAGGGTGGCCCAGCGATGAAGCATCTCCGGAAGGGCATCGATGTCGGTGTCGGCGAGTTCGGCGTCGAAATGCCCGAGCTGCTGCTCGGGCAAGGACTCCCGAATCTCCCGAATCGTCCGCAGCGGATGTGGATCTTCAGGCCGACGGGGCGGGAGCGGAATGTTCGGGGCAGTACTCATGATCGGCTCCTCCACGAAGCGGTCCGCGGGCCCATACCTGGGGACAAGCCCAGAGTGGCCGGCCATCAAGCAGGCCGGATCCGGGCGAACCCCTACCAGCCCGGTCTCAGTTCTGGTCTCATTCGCCCCCGTCCGGCCCCGTCCAGACGGCACCACCCTGAGCACTCCGCCGCAGGTCAGGACGCCTACGGCCCCCGCCGGACCCCCGTACGAACATTTGGAAAGCGTGTTGGGGGCAACCCCTCACGAGTTCGAATCTCGTATCCTCCGCAGCCGCCTGAACAGGCGAAACGAAGAACCCGGACCGCTCCAGCGGCCGGGTTCTTCGGCATGCCCTGGTCTCATTTGCAGTCTCGTTCATCTCCGGCATTCGCGACATTTCGCGCACCGTGCCGGGGTCATGCGCGATCCGGCTCATCAGCAGCTCGGTCTCCGTGGGTGAACTCCCCACCGAGTGCCGACGGAGAACCCGTCGAATGCGCCATCCTTGGCTCCGCCCGGGCCTGCTCCGGCCCGAGCCGTGTTCCCGGCCTCGCGAGGTGTTCCCCATGACGTCCCGATCCACGCTGACGGCCTGGCTGGCCGGCCTCGACGCCCCGCGGCTGGCACGCGTACTCGGGATACGGAAGGACGCCGTGGCGCCACCGGAGCCACGTTCCATGGAGGAGCTGGCGGAACGCCTTCTGCGGCCCGGCTCGGTCGCGCTCGTCCTGCCGCAGCTGGCCCTGCCGTACCTCCAGGTGGCCGAGGCCCTGGCCGCCTTGGGAACGCCCTTGTCGCGCGGCGACCTGGCGAGGGCGCTGGGAGCGACGGCGCCCACCGTCGCTCGGGCGCTGGACGGCGTGCTGGTGGCTCTGGCCGATCACGCTCTGGTCTGGCCGGACGGCGATGGGAAGCTCGCCATGGCCGCACCGCTGCGGCAGGCGTGGGACGCGCCACTGGGTCTTGACGCTCCATTGGACGAGCTGCTGGAGGGTGTGACCTCCGAGGAGCTGCGCGGCATGCTCGTGGCACTGGGCATCAAGCCGCCCGGCACGCGGCAACAGCGCACGACCGCCGTCCTGGAACACCATGGCGATCAGCAACGCGTCGCCGCAGTGATCGCCAAGGCTCCTTCGGCCACCCGCCGGCTGCTTGAGCGCCGGGCGAAGTCCGCACCGCGACACACGGAGTTCGTCGTGTTCGGAGCCCCCGGGGCCGACTCCCCGGGCGAGCGATGGGCCCTGGACCGGGGACTCCTGGTCCGGAACCGCCATGGGTACGGGCAGGCCCGTATGCCCGCCGAGGTGACACTCGCGCTGCGCGGGCCCGGCTGGTCGGCCCCGTTCGAGCCCTTCCCGCCCGTCGCGGAGCCGGTGTCCGTCACCGCCGTGGAGGTGGACCGGGAGTCGATGGCGGCGGCTGCGGCGTTCGCGGCACAGGCTGCCTCGGTCCTGTCCGCCTCCTCGTCCGCTCCGCCGGCCAAGCTCAAGTCCGGTGGGATCGGCGCACGTGAACTGGCCAGAATCGCCAAGGCGGCGCAGGCCGACGGCGCTGTCGTACGCATCACCCTGGAGACGGCGTACTCGGCCGGGCTGCTGGCGGTCGACGGCGACCGCGTCGCACCCACCGAGGAATACGACACCTGGACGGCGCAGGAACCCGCGGAACGGTTCGCGGAGCTGCTTCAGGCATGGTGGAGCTTGGGACTCACCCCTTCCCAGGCCCGCGACGAGGACGACAAGGCGCTGCCGGCGGTGGTCGGGACGCCTCCCTGCGACGGCTGCCTGCAGGCTCGACACGGGCTGCTCGCCGCGGCGGCGATGCTCCCGGAAGGACAGGGCGTGAAGGTCGCCACAGACCTGGTCCCGCTGGTGACATGGCACCGTCCGCTCGCCCACCCGTCCACCCAGGACGAGACACCGTTCGCCGCGGCGATCCGCGAGGCCGAGTTGCTCGGTGTCATCGCCCGAGGCGCACTCTCTCCCCTCGGTGCCGCTCTGCTGGCCGATGACACGGAAGGGCTGACCACCGCCTGCCGGCGGCTGCTGCCCGAGGCCACCGGAACGGCCCGGTTCGGCGGCGACCTCACGGCCGTCATCGCCGGCATGCCGTCCGTACGTGTCGCCGAACTCCTGGATTCGACCGCCGACCGGGAGGTCAGCGGAACAGCTTCCGTGTGGCGGTTCAGCGCGGACAGCGTCCGCCTGGCCCTGGACGCCGGCCGCACAGCGGACGAGATCTCGGCCGAGCTGACCGCCATCGCCGGCGGGGCCCTGCCGCAGCCTCTGTCCTATCTCATCGCCGACACGGCTCGCCGACACGGCCACGTGCGCATCGCCCCCGCCGCCTGCGTCGTCCACGGCGAGGAACCGGCCCTCCTGGCCGAACTCGCCGCCCACCGGGGGCTTGCCGCGCTCGGGTTGCGGCAACTCGCCCCGACCGTGCTCGTCAGCGGCAGCCCGCCCGACCAGACCCTCGCCGCGCTACGGGCCCAGGGCTATGCCCCCGTCGCCGAGGCCGCTGACGGAACCGTACGCATCGAGAAGGTCCCGCCCCAAAGGGCCGCCGCCATTCCGGCCCTGCGGAAGACCAGGGGGCGAACGGGCCCCGAACGCACGGCGCACCGAGCGGCGGAAGCATCGGCAGCCGTCGACTCGTGCGCCATGGCCGCCCGGCTGCTGACCGCCCCGCTGACGGCTCCGGAGCCCGACCCCTTCGGGACCGGGGGCCCCTTCCATACGGACACCGAAGAGATTGTCGCCGGGTACGCGAAGCAGTTGACGTACACCGATGTCCGCCAACTCGCCCACGCCATCGATGCCGGTACGGCCATCCGGGTCGCCTACGTCGCCGCCTCGGGAAGCCCCACCGTCCGTACCCTCAGCCGCCTCGACCTCGACCCGCCCTACCTCGAAGCCTGGTGCCACCTTCGGGACGCCGAGCGTGCCTTCACCCTCTCGCGCATCCATGAGGTCATGCCAGTGGGGCATGGCTGAAGCCCCGGGGCGCGTAGCGCTCGGTGGGAGCGTCGCTGTTGGGCGTTCCCTTTCCCGCCACCTTCATGCATCACCATTGATATACTAGGTGCACCTATAGATATACAGCGAGGTGCACCGATGAGTCGCACAGTGATCGATCTCGACGACGAACTGCTGGCCGAGGTGGCCAGAGCCCTCGGCACGGGCACCAAGAAGGAGACCGTCAACACCGCCTTGCGCGAGGTACTGGAGAACCGGCGCAGAGCACTCGCACTCACGCGCCTCCGTGCGGCAGCAGGCGAGGGGGCCTTCGATCTTGAGCTCTTCGAAGACAAGAGAAACTACCGTCGGTGAACTCGGCCCAGTTCCTCATCGACACCAGCGCCCTCGCCCGGCTCTTGCGCGGTGACGCCGAGCAGTACGGATGGGACCAGGCCGCAGCGGCGGGTCTCATCGCGACCTGCCCGATCACCGAACTCGAGTTCTTCTACAGCGCCCGCTCCGCCGACGACCGCGCGCAGGGAATCGAGAACCTGCGTCCCCTCTTCGGGTGGGTCCCCGTGGACGACCGGGCATACAGCCGGGCCTGGCAGGTCCAGGAAGCCCTGACCAAAAGAGGTCAGCACCGCAGCGCAGGGGCGGTCGACCTGGTGGTAGCTGCCACCGCCGAGCTCCAGGGCCTCACGCTCCTGCACCGCGACCGCGACTTCGAGTGCATCGCCGCCGTCACCGGGCAAGCCCTCCAGTGGTACGGGCCTGACGTCGGCAAGTGACCTTCACGGTCTCAGTCCTGGTCTCATTCACCCCTGTCCGGGCCCGTCCGGACGGGCCCACCCCGAACGCTCCGCCGCAGGTCAGGACACCCACGACCCCCACCGGACCCCCGTACGAACATTTGGAAAGCGTGTTGGGGGCAACCCCTCACGAGTTCGAATCTCGTATCCTCCGCCAGTGCCTCACCGGGCACTTGAAGACCCCGACCGGGAAACCGGCCGGGGTCTTCTGCGTTCTGTCGTCCAGCCGCGTTTCGCCGGCCCCGCTGCTTACAGCGGGGCTCTTCGCGTTCCGTGGCTGCAGTCGGTCAGCCGGTGGCGGTGCGCTCGCCGATGAGGCGTGGATCACATTCCGGGGAGCGGGCCTCACATTCCTGGGCTCTGAATCGCTCGTAGTGCGGAATGCATCCGCGACGGGAGAGCCCACGATGTCCCCCACCCCGCCTGACCCACCCCGCTCGGGTCTGCACCTTCGCCCATCCCGGCCAGCTCTCACGTCGACCGAACACTGAGCACTGAGGAATCAACATGATGCGAAGACTGGCTTCGTTGCCCGGTGGAAGAGTGGGGAAGTGGGTCGTCCTCGCGCTCTGGGCGGCCCTGCTGATCCCGGTCCTGATGCTGGCCGGCCGGCTCGGCGACGTCGAGGAGAACGACAATTCGGCTTGGCTGCCCGGTAACGCGGAGTCGACCAAGGTCGTGGACCGGGCCGAGAACTTCCGACGTGCCGATACCGTGCCCGCGATCGTGATCTACGACCGGCCCGAGGGCGTCACCGCTGCCGACATGGCCGAGGCCCAAGCCGACGCCGAAGCCTTCAAGGGCATGGAAAACGTTGTGGGGCAGCCACAGGGACCGCTGAAGGCCCAGGACGGCAGGGCCATCCAGACCGTGGTCCAGCTCCACAAGGACAAGACGGGCTGGGAAAGGATCGGCAGGACCGTCGACGCGATGATCAAGGTCGGCGAGGAGAACGCCGACGGTCTCGGCTTCCACGTCACCGGACCGGGCGGTTACGCGTCCGACTCGATCAAGGCATTCAGCGGAGGGGGCGCCCTGACAACGATCACCGCGTTGGTGGTCGTCGTGATGCTGCTGCTCACCTACCGCAGCCCGTTGCTGCCACTGCTGCCACTGCTGACCGTGGGCGTCGCCCTGGTCACGTCGGAGGCGGTGATCTACCTGTTGGCGAAGAATGCCGGACTCGTCGTCAACAAGCAGACGAGTTTCATCCTGACAGTGTTGGTGTTCGGCGCCGCCACCGACTACGCACTCCTGCTCATCTCGCGGTACCGGGAAGAGTTGCTGCGGCACGAGGACCGGCACGAGGCGATGGCAGAGGCCTTGTACCGCTCCAGTCCCGCGATCATCGCCAGCGCCGCGACCGTCGCGGTCAGCCTGATGCTGCTGACGCTGGCCACTCTCAGCTCCACCCAGGGGCTCGGGCCGGCCTGTGCCGTCGGCATCCTCGTCGGGCTGCTCGCCATGGTCACCCTGATGCCGGCCCTGCTGGTCATCTGCGGCCGCTGGATCTTCTGGCCGGTGAAGCCGTCGTACGGATCGGCCGAGTCGGCCAAGGAAGGCATCTGGACCCGGGTCGGCACCGCCGTCTCCCGCCGGCCGCGGATCGTGTGGATCGGCACCACGCTCGTCCTCGGCGTCATGGCGATCGGGATGCTCGGGCTCAAGGCCGACGGACTGTCCAACAAGGACCAGTTCACCGGCACACCGCAGATGGCCGTCGGCGAGAAGATCCAGTCCGAGCATTTCCCGGCCGGGTCGGGCGACCCCGTCGTCGTCGTGGCCAAGGCCGCTTCGGCGGAGCAGGTGAGGACCGCGCTGTCCGGCGTACCGGGAGTCGTCGGTGTCTCGACGCCGATGGTCAAGGACGGCGAGGTCATCATGCTCGGGGAACTCGAGGACGACCCCAGCGGCAAGACCGCGATCCGCACCGTCGAGCAGGTCAGAATCGCGGTCCACAAGATCGAGGGCGCGGATGCCCAGGTCGGCGGCAGCACGGCGATCATGCTCGACACGCGGGAAGCGGCCGCCCGCGACTCCGAGGTGATCATCCCCATCGTGCTGGTGGTGGTACTCCTCGTCCTCGCGCTGCTGATGCGGGCGATCGTCGCGCCGCTGTTGCTCATGGCAACGGTGGTGCTGTCGTTCGGAGCGGCCCTCGGCGTGAGCAGCCTGGTGTTCAACCACGTGTTCGACTTCGCCGGCGCAGAAGCCTCCTTCCCGCTCCTGACGTTCGTGTTCCTGGTCGCCCTGGGCATCGACTACAACATCTTCCTGGTCACCCGGGTGCGCGAAGTGGCGCTGCTGCACGGCACCCGGCGCGGCGCGCTGCTGGGCCTGTCCACCACCGGGGGTGTGATCACCTCAGCGGGTCTGGTGCTGGCCGGCACCTTCGCGGCGATGGCCTCGCTGCCGCTGGTGTTCGCGGCCGAGCTCGGGTTCGCCGTGGCGTTCGGCGTGCTGCTGGACACCATGATCGTCCGCTCGGTGCTGGTCACCGCGCTGACCCTGGACGTGGGTCGATGGATGTGGTGGCCCAGCAAACTGTTCAGGCATCACGACGTCCCCCAGCCGCCGGCCGGCAAGCCCGACCTCGAACCCGCCCTCAGGAGCATGTGACAACCTTCCGCCACCGGTAGCCGATGTCGTGGTCGACGCTGTGAGCGGGAGCAGGGCCGGCAGTCGCCGCCTGGCCTGCACCCGTCAGAGCGCACACGCGTGTGGGAGCCCCGAGCCGACGGCCCGGGGCTCCGGCACTGTTCGGGTCAGCGAAGGACGAGCGTGCAGCACTTGACGCTGCCGCCGGCCTTGAGGAGTTCGCTGAGGTCGACTCCGATCGGCTCGAATCCGCGTTCCCTCAGACGCTGCTTGAGGTGCACGGCGGCGTCCGGGAGAAGGACGTGGCGGCCGTCGGAAAGCGCGTTGAGGCCGAAGACCGCGGCGTCCTCGGCCGTGGCGAGGATGGCGTCGGGGAACAGCTCGCGCAGGACGCTCCGGCTGCCAGGGGTGAACGCCTCGGGGTAGTACATGATCTCGGTGTCGGAGAGAACGGCCAGTGCGGTGTCCAGGTGGTAGAACTCGGGGTTCACCAGGGTCAGCCCGATCACCGGAAGCCCGAAGAACTCCTGGGCCTCGGCGTGCGAGCGGGGGTCGGTCCGGAAGCCGGTGCCGGCCAGCACCGTGCGCCCGACCAGCAGGTAGTCGCCTTCGCCTTCGTTGATGTGCTCGGGCCAGTGGACGTCGCCGTAGCCGTGCTCGACGAACCAGGACAGGTACGCCGGGCCTTCCGCGGTGCGCTCCACGTGCCGGAACCTGGCCGCGAGCACGCGGCCGTCGATCACGGTCGCACCGTTCGCCGCGAACACCATGTCGGGGAGACCGGGAAGCGGATCGATCACCTCGACGGTGTGGCCCAGGCTCTCGTAGAGGTTCTTGAGTTCCGACCACTGGGCGTGGGCGAGCGAACTGTCCACCGGCTTGGCCGGGTCCATCCACGGGTTGATCGAGTACGTCACGTGGAAATGCTGCGGCGGGCACATCAGGAGGCGCCGAGGGGTGGCCGTCCGGGTCTGAGGCGTGTCGGTGGTCGACAAAGGGGTCTTCTCGCTCTTCGAAGTGGCGCGCCGGGGTGCAGGGGCGCTGCTCCGCGGCAGATGAGTGGGTTACAGGGGGCGGAGAGGCGCAGTCGGTCCGAGGTCCTTGCCGGAGAGGACGCGGTGCCCACTCGTCCGACGGCGAACCGGGCGGCGATCAGGGCCGATACGGAGACCGGCCTGCCGCACGGCGCCGGGTCGGGCCTCGGTCGGACCGGGGCCGCGTCGTTTCCCGGGCCGTGCGCGGGCGTTGCACGGCAGGAGGGTGGCGGGGCGACGCCCCGGCACCTCTCGTGTCCGCTGCGGCGGCCGCCGCGTCCGGCGACTACCGGACGGCCGGCGGCCGTGCGGCCGTCAGCCGTGCGGCCGTCAGCCGTCCTCGCGCCGGTAGGTCGACATGAGCCGGGTGTCGTACCCGAGGGCGGACTGCATCCTGTGCAGATCCCTGCCCTTCGTGCCGGCCGGGATGACCGTGATGCGGTCGGCGAACCAGGCCAGGACCTCCTCCGACCGCTTGTGGAACTCCTCGAGCGTCTCGGTCGTGATCACGACCTCGCCGACGCGCTTGGTGGTGTCGGAGGTCGACACCGGCAGCGAAGCCCCCACCAGGTGGCCGAGCAGCACGTACTCGACGTTGGGAAGGCTCATGACCTCGTCCTGCGACGGTACTCCGAAGAGAACGCCCGGGGGCGACGTGATGTACGTGCCACCCACGATCCCGGGGCGCTCCCTGACCGTCACGTCCGGTGCTTCACCGAGCGCCAGCGACAGCGCGGCATCGCCGAGGTCGACGCCGAACTTGCACTCGACCTGCTCCTGCACGAAACCGCCTCGTCGCGCGGCACACTCGCTGAAGGACACCTCACCCTCGTGGTGGAACAGCTCCATGTGGAAGATGCCGTCGGTCAGGTCGAGCGCCTCCAGCGCCGCGCGGACCACGGGCTCCGCCAGCCGGAACGCCCACGCCTCCGTCGCGGAGTCGAACCGGCGGTCCTGCATCGTCGCTTGCGACTCGACCACGCTCAGACAGGTGTGGGTGTACTCCGCGACGGACAGGAAGCGGATCTCTCCGTCGTGTACGACACCGTCGACCAGCCACTCGTCCCCCTGCTGGAACTCCTCCACCACGAAGGTGCGCGCGGAGCCTCCCTCCGACCGGAAACGGCGCACGGCCTGGCGCAACTCGTCCGTACTGCGCACCGTGGCCGTCTGCCGTGTCGCGGCTCCGGTGACGGGCTTGATGACGCCCGCCTCGAACGGCAGCTCGGGGATCTCGTCGTCGTGGATGTCCTCCAGGACGATGGACCGGGCGGTCGGGATGCCCCGGGCCCGCACGGCCTCCTTCTGAAGGTGCTTGTCGCGGAAGCGGACCGCCACGGCCGGCGAGATCCCCGGACAGCCGAGAGCCTGCGCGAGGACGGCGACGTTGATGAGCGCGTACTCGTTCGTGGTGGTCACGGAGGCGAAGCGTTCCTCGCCGAGGCCGGCCCGGGTGAGTGCGGTCAGCACCGCCTCGGCACTGCACTCGTTCTCCACGAAGACGGGAGTGACGCAGTCCGGGAGGTCCGGGAGCCCGCTGTCCCTCCAGTACGGGCCGTAGACGACGACTGCGGGGATGCCGCGCATGCCGCAGGCTCGCAGAACGTAGCGGTCGACCCCGACGAACAGGGGACGTAGGCGCGAGGTCATGATGTCGAACCTTCCAGTGCAGCGTCGGCCGGAAGACGGGGCTCTGGTCAGGGCGGTGCCGGTTGCGAGCTCACCGCCGGAGCATTCGGTCCCGGTGTGGGCAGTGCCCGCCATGAGAACCCGGCGCGGCTGAAGCGCGGCGACCCGGATGAGGAAAGGCTCGCCCCTCGGCGGCGTCCGGGAATCCCCATTCCCGGGTATCCCCCGATTTCGCCCTCAAGTCCCCGGTATTTGTACGGCCATAGGTCTAGTGGGTTGCCAGCTAACACCATGATCATCCCGCGAGCGCCATACCCCACCTGTGATGATCATCACAGCTGAGCGGGGTTGGAATCGGCTCAACTCGCAGTGCAGGCTCATGGTTTGCCGCAGTCGGGCGGAGCAATACGGGCTGACTTTACATTCCGCTTCCCGGTGCATTCCGGTGTCGGCCGCAATGCCCTGATGCGTCGTCAATCAGCCACTCGTCGAAGCGAATTCATCGGCCGATGGCTGCGGCGGTCGTGCGGCCGCCGAACTTTCCGCACCCGGTGGGGCGGGCATCGTCCGAAGTGCCCCGGATTCCTGCCGCGTTGAAGCCACAGAGAAGAAGGAAGCGTGCCTGCGTGACCGCCCCGGACCCGTTCGCCATCGCCCCCACCGACAGCCGCGTCAACGGGATCGCCAACCACGCCCGCCAGTACGCCGCCACTGCCGGAGCCGAGGGCCACGACTGGCAGGGCGCCGAGACCCTGCTGCTGACCACCATCGGCCGTCGCAGCGGTCTGTCGCGCCGCACCGTCGTCATCTACGGCCGCCACGAGGACGCCTACGTCGTCGTCGCCTCCAATCTCGGCGCCGACAACCACCCGGACTGGTACCTCAACCTCCAGCAGCACGACACGGCCCTCATCCAGGTCCGCGACCAGCAGTTCACCGTGCAGGCCCGCACCGCCACCGGCGAGGAGCACGTGCTCCTGTGGAAGCTGATGACCGGCCTGTGGCCCGCGTACGACACGTACCAGCAGTCGACCCGGCGCCCGATCCCGACCGTCATCCTCCGGCCACAGTCCTGACCTCGCCCCGTGTGCACCGTCACCCGAACCCCTCCAGGCCTGCCCACATGACGCTCATGCCCTCCCCGCCCGTGCTCGAGGTCGAGGCCGCCGCGCTGTCCGCCGCCGAGCACGCCCCCCATACCGACAGGGCGGGCCGGCTGCCCGACGCCGTCGCCGAGGCCCTCACCGGCACCGGTCTGCTCGCCCACTTCGTCCCCCGAGCCTTCGGCGGCGCCGCGGGACGGTTCGACGACTGCCTGCCCGCGCTGCTCCGCCTGGCCGAGGCCGACCCGTCCGCCGGATGGTGCGCCGCGATCATGGCCTCCATGAGCCGGATGGCCGCCTACCTGCCCGCCGCCGGGCAGCAGGCCGTGTGGGCGCACGGCCCCCACGTGTCCCTCGCCGGCACCCTGCAGCCGGCCGGCACCGCCACGCCCACCCCCGGCGGATGGCTGCTGTCCGGGCGGTGGCCCTACTGCAGCGGGGTCCACCATGCCCGGTGGGCCCTGCTGTCCGCCGTGCCCGAGGGGGCCCCCGGCCCGCGGTTCCTGCTCGTGCCCCGCTCGGCGTGGACCACCGAGCCGACCTGGAGCGGTGCGGTCGGCCTGCGCGGCACCGGCAGCGACACCCTCGTCCTCGACACCGAGGTGTTCGTCCCCGAGGACCACTCCTTCACCCGCGAGCAGCTGTTCACGGCCGCGGACCCGCCCGCGGACGGGGACTGCTACCGCGTACCGCACGAGGCGATCAGCGGCCTCTTCTTCGCCGTTCCGCTGCTCGGTACCGCGCGCGCGGCGCTGACCGCGTGGACCGCCGCCGCGAGCCGGAACCCGTCGGCGGGCTCGCTGCGCGACAGCGACGCGGCGCTGGCGACCGCCTCCGGGAAGATCGACGCCGCGGACCTCCTGCTGCGCCGGGCGGCCCGTACCTGCGACGAGCCCGATGCGCTCACCGCACTGCTCGCCGCCCGCTGCCGCCGCGACCACGCCACCGCCGCCGGGCTCCTGAACGGAGCCGTCCAGACCCTCTTCCACAGCGCGGGGGTACGCGCCACCAGCGGCACCGGCGCGCTGTCGCGGCTGTGGCGGGACGCCAGCACGGCGGCACTCCATCCCGCCCTCGCCGTCCCGCCGGCCGCCCAGGCGTACGCCACGCGCCTGCTGCGGCCCGCCGAGTAGACGGCGGACGGCCCCGCGCCTTCGGCACTGAGGCCGAGGGCGCGGGGCCGTCCGGTCGACCGGCTTACTCCCCGGCGTCGATGGCGGGCCGGCGTACCTCGATCTCGGCGCCGGTCTGCTTGAACGACTCCGCCGACACCGGGACCAGTACCGCGTCCCGGTGGAAGTCCCGCAGGGTCGTCGACCCGCAGCTGATCATGGTGGAGATCAGCTTCGCGCGGGTGCGCTCCACGTTGTCGTACAGGCTGCCCGCGTACGGGACGTAGCCGTCGACGCCCTCCTCGAAGACCATCTGGCCGCGCTGGCCGTAGCGGTCCGCGTTCTGCGCGCGCCGCGAGCCCTCACCCCAGTACTCCTTGTACCACTGGCCGCCGATCTGCAGCTTGCGCGACGGGCTCTCGTCGAGCCGGGCGAAGTAGCGGCCGAGCATGATGAAGTCCGTGCCCATCGCCAGGGCCATCGCCATGTGCGAGTCGTTGAGCAGACCGCCGTCGCAGCACAGCGGCACGTACACGCCGGTCTCCTGGGCGTAGGCGTCGCGCGCCTCGACCACGGCGAGCAGCGCGGAGGCCTGACCGCGGCCGATGCCCTTCTGCGCCCGCGTGGTGCAGATGGCACCGCCGCCGATTCCCACCTTCACGAACGCCGCGCCCGCGTCGGCCAGGTAACGGAACGCCCGGCCGTCGACGACGTTCCCCGCACCGACGAAGACATCGTCCCCGTACTTTTCCCGGGCGAATTCGAGGGTCTTCGCCTGGTACACGGAATAGCCGTCGGAGGAGTCCAGGCACAGCACGTCCGCGCCGGCCTCCACCAGGGCGGGAATACGGTCCTTGAAGTCACGCGAATTGATGCCGGCACCCACGCGCAGACGCTTTTCGCCGTCCACCGTCGCACGGTTGTACGTCTTGTGGGCCTGGTAGTCCCGCTTGAGGACCAGGGAGGACACCCGGCCGTCCTCGAGCACCGGCAGCACGTCCAGATGGTGCTGCCAGATGAGCTCATTGGCCTCGGACAGCGAGACGGAGGCGGGAGCGGTGACCAGGTTGTCGCGGGTCCGCATGCGGTTGCCGGCGCTCTCCGTGGCCCCGTGACGCTCCAGGTGGAAGTCGTCGAGGCTGATGACGCCGAGGAACTCGCCGTCCGCTTCACCGCTCTGCGTGACCACGGCCACGCCCTGCTCCGCCTTCGAGAGCCGGCGGGCGACCTCGCCGAGAGGCGTCCCCGGCGCCACGGTGACCTCGCTGGTGCGGAAGCCGGCCTTGTGCCGCTTGACCGCCAGCACGTCCGCGGCCTGGTCCTCGATCGGCTGGTTCTGGTGGATGAACGACAGCCCGCCGACCTGCGCCAGGGCCACCGCCAGCTTCGGCGACGACACCGCCTGCATGACGGCGCTCACCATGGGCGTGGCGATCCGAACGGCCGACTCCTCGCCGACTCGGTGACGCACCAGCGGCGCCCCGAGATCCACATTGTCCGGCGTGCAGGCCTCTGTGGTCAGGCCGGGGATGAGGAGGTATTCACTCAGCGTGCGAGAGATCTCAGGGAGGATTTTCACGTCGTCTCCAGAAAGGAGCCTGCAAACCACTACCGGTCAAATTGGCGAGGCTCGTGCGGGCAGTGCAGATTGTCGCCACCCGGTAGCGCACAGTCGGAAGAATGCGCTCTTCGGAAATCCTGAGAGCGGGCACACCGGGCGTGACAAGTGCTCGCGCGCGGCCGAATCGACAGCGAGGTAACCACAGACCCAACCTGCACGGTGCTGCACAGGCGCTGACTTCCATTACGCCATACGAGATGGTACCGCACTGCACACGTTCGCCCGCTGGGCGGCGAATTGCCCCGCACCCGAACCTCCTGCGGCTGGCACCGACCGCCGCGCCGGCGCGGACCGTCGGAACGGGTCGGCGCCGGCGGTCGACGGCTCAGGAGTCGACGGAATCCTCTGCCAGGGACAGCACGTGGGAGAGCGCCTGGTCGAGGTCCTTGATGATGTCCGCGACGTCGTTGCTGTAGCCGAGGGCCAGCCGCACCGTGCCGCGCGGGACCCCGATGCTCACCAGCTCGTCCTCGGAGTACTCGAAGTAGGTGAAGAACGTGCTCTGTTCGACGAGCGTGTGCGGAGCGCCGAAGTTCGAGGCCATGAAGGGCACGCGCAGGCGGTCGACGACCTTCGCGGTCTGCTCCTCGCTCATCCTGAGCTCGAAGGTGATGACCCCGCCGAAGCCGTTCAGGTACTCCTGCGCCAGCTTGAAATGCGGGTGCGACTCGAGGCCGTTGTAGTAGACGCGGTCGACGGCCGGGTGCCCCTCCAGGAATTGCGCGACCTCCAGGCCCATGGCATTGACCCGCTCCATGCGCAGTTGCAGCGTGTAGAGGCTGCGGCGCAGCAGGAAGGCCGAGTTGCCGTCGATGATCGGTCCGGTCGTGTCCCGGTACCAGCGCAGCTTCTCGATCAGCTCCTCGCGGCCCGAGGCCACCCCGGCCACGATGTCGCCGTGCCCGCTGAGGTACTTGGTGGCGCTGAACAGCACCAGGTCCACGCCCCACTGCAGCGCGTAGTAGTTCGGCGGCGGCGAGAACGAGCTGTCCAGGGTGAGGATCACGTCCGGCCCGACGGCCGCCCGCACCCGAGCCACGTCGATCAGGTACATGTGCGGCGAGGACGGCATCTCCAGGTGCACGAGCTTGATCCGGCCGCGCAGCGCCGCGACGTTCTCGATGAACGCCTCCGGGTCCCGGATGGAGAACTCGTGCACCACGACGCCGAACTTCGGCAGGATCTGGTGGAAGACGTTGCGCACCTGCCGGTACGACTCGGACGGCAGCACCACTTCGTCGCCCGCCTCGAGCAGCGCGAGGAACGCGGTGACGTGCGCGGCCATGCCGGAGGCGAAGACCAGGGAGCTCTCGGCGCCGCTGAGCTCGCTCAGCTTGTTCTCCACCTCGACCCAGGTGGGGTTGGAGTAGCGGCCGTAGCGTCCCGCGGGCACGGACCTGTCGTGCAGGCCGTCCTTCACGTGGTCCGCGTTGTTGAAGTAGTAGGAGGCGCTCTGGTACGTCGGCGACTCGATGCTGTTGGTGTACGCATCCTGGGGACGCTGTTTGGTCATCGTGGCTCCTTGCCGGCACGACTGGGGCAGTGGCTGCCGCCACGGCGGCCGGGGGGGCCGCCGTGGCGGGTTGGCGATCAGCCGACGTCGAAGCGCATCAGGTCCTCGATCGTCTCGCGGCGCACGATCTCGCGCGCTCGCCCCTCGGCCACCGCGATCACGGGCGGTCTCGGGATCTGGTTGTAGTTGTGCGCGAGGCTGCGGCAGTACGCGCCGGTGCCCGGCACCGCGAGCAGGTCGCCGGCCCGGACGTCGGACGGCAGGTGGTCCTCACGCACCACCACGTCCCCGGCGTCGCAGTGCTTGCCGACGACGCGGACCAGTGCGGGGGGCGCGTCCGAGACGCGCCCCGCGAGCTGGACGGAGTACGTGGCGTCGTACAGCGCGGTGCGCACGTTGTCGCTCATGCCGCCGTCGACCGCGACGAAGGTACGGATGCCCTCACGGTGCTTGACCGCGCCGACGCGGTAGAGCGTCACCCCCGCGGGCCCGGCGATGGCGCGGCCCGGCTCGATCGCCAGGCGGGGCACCGGAACCCCGAGTGCGGCGCACTCCTTTTCCACGACGGTCCGCAGAATGTCGGCCATCTCCTTGGCCGGCGTGGGGGCGTCGTGCTCGGTGTAGGCGATGCCGAACCCGCCACCGAGATCCAGCTCGGGCAGCTCGATGCCGTCCCCGGCGAGCTTGGCCCGCAGCTCGACGAGCCGCTTGGCGGCCGCCTCGAAGCCTGCCGTGCCGAGGATCTGCGAGCCGATGTGGCTGTGCAGGCCGCGCAGTTCGAGCAGCCCGCTGTCGGCCACCCGGCGCACCGCCCGTTCGGCCTCTCCGCTGACCAGTGAGAAACCGAACTTCTGGTCCTCGTGCGCGGTGGCGATGTGCGCGTGGGTGTCGGCCTGCACGCCCACCGTGACCCGCAGCAGCACCCCGGGCCTGCTGCCGGGAAAGCGCGGCACCAGTTCCTCGAGCCGGTCGAGTTCCTCGGTGGAGTCGACGACGATGCGCCCGACCCCGTACGCGAGGGCCGCGGCCAGGTCCGCCTCGGACTTGTTGTTGCCGTGCAGCAGGATGCGCTCGGCCGGGAAGTCCACGGCCTTGGCGTAGGCGAGTTCGCCCTCCGTGCAGACGTCCAGGCTGAGGCCGGTTTCCTCGACGACGCGGGCGCTGGTGAGGGTGAGGAACGCCTTGCTCGCGTAGTAGACGTCGAAGTCGTGGAACGCCTCACGGAAGGTGGTGCAGCGCTCCCGGAAGTCGGCCTCGTCGAAGACGTACGCGGGTGTTCCGTACCGCTCGGCGAGTTCCGTCACCGGTACGCCGCCGATGCTCAGCACCCCGTCCGGGCCCTGTTCGGCCGTCGTGGGCCAGATGCCGGGGCGCAGGGCGCGGACCTCGGGTGTCGTGGTCACGAACCCTCCCCGTCGCGCTGGGGGTTGACGGCCTGGCTGAGTTCACCGGCGCTGAGCATGCTGACGTGGTCTCCTGGGATCGTGGTGACGGTCACGGTGGCGCCCAGCGGACGCCAGCCCTCGGGGGCCTTCTCGTGGCCCGCCGTGACGACCTCGGGCAGGCACATCGTCAGCCGCGGCACCTGCCCGGTGGGCCGCCACGTGTTCATCGCGGCGTGGAAGCTCAGACGCATCCGCAGCTTGCCGAGCAGCGGGTGGTCGGGGGCCCCCGGCCCGGCCGGGCCCAGCAGATCGACGAGCGCCGCGGCGCGCTCCGGGATCGGCAGCTGCCGGGTCGCGGCGAGCGCCTCGGCGATCGCGGGCTTCGTCTGGTGCGGGAGCTCGACGTGCGCGTGGTCGACCAGGGCGGCGTCCGGGTTCGCCGGCGGGTCGGCGGGCGTCGGGTCCATCACGATCAGGTCGTCGATGCGATCGCCGTCGCCGTCCGCGTACGCCTGGCGGGCGATCTCGTAGATCAGCGGCGCGCCCATGCACCAACCGGCCAGGGTGTACGAGCCGGAGGGCTTCGCCGCCCGGATCTGGTCCAGGTAACCGCGGGCGAGCGCGCTCATCGTCGTGCTCTCGCAGGTGTGGTCGTGCGGCAGGCCGTAGCAGTCCCAGCCGCGGCCGAGCACACCGGCCATCGGCGCGTACCAGTCGATCCGCCCGTCCACCGGGTGGATCATGAACAGCGTGCGCGCGGGGCGGTCCACCGGCGCGGTGGTCAGCGGGACCGTCCGGGCGGCGCTCTCCACCTCGGCGGCGAAGCGGTCGGCGACCTGCTCCGCCTCCTCGGCCGACAGCAGCGCCGGATCGACGGAGAGGTGGCAGACCACGGTGCCGTCCGTGGCCGGGGCAACCGTCACGTCGAGCGGTGTCGGCAGCACGTTGGCGGCGGAGATGGTCGCCGCCTCCGGAGCCGCGACCGGCCTCAGCACACGCTCACCGGTGGGCAGTTGGTGCCCGCCGAGGTAGTTGAACGTGATCTGCGGCGAGGCGACAGAGCCCAACTGCATCCCGAGCGGCGACTCCGGGTGCAGGTAACGCGCCTGGCCGAAGCCGGTACCGGCGTCCGGGACCGCGGCGAGCTGCCGGTCGACGGCGGCCGCGGCGTCGACGAGGCGAGCCGGATCCGCGTCGAGGTCGGTGAGCAGCGCCGGGTAGAGCGAGGTCAGCCAGCCGACCACGTTCTCGAGGCGGCCGTCGCCGGCCTGGGTCCGGCCGTGCCCTTCCAGCCACACGTACAGGTCCGAACCGTCGCTGTGCGGGGCCAGCGCACGGTGCAGCGCTGCCAGCAGGACGGCCTGGGCGCTGATGTCGTGCAGCCGGCGGGTCTCCTGACCCAGGTACGTGGCGACCCGCTGCGACAGGCGGGAGCTCACCCGGATCCGGTCCCCGGCCGCGGAGGTCGATGCGGCGGTTCCGGCACCGGAGAGGACCGGCTTCTGCGCCTTGGCGAGCGTCTCCCAGTGCGTGTCCGGGGCGGGTGCCTCGGTGGCCCGGTCGGGGATGCCCGGTGCCGCGCCGTCGGGCAGCTCCCGGCCGTCGCGCAGGGCCCGGTGGGCCCACGCGATGTCGTCGGTGAGGATCTGCCAGGACACCACGTCGACGATCAGATGGTGCGCGATCAGGTACACCCAGGTTCGGGTGCCGCCCGGGTCGCGCACGATCGCGAAGTCCGCCAGCCGGCCGCCGTCGATGACGATCTGCCGGTGCAGGCCGCGCAGTCGGGCCTCAAGCCGCTGCGCGAGCGGCTGATCGCCGTCCGGCACCGTGTGCTCGCTCAGCAGGTCGCCGGCCGGCTCCTCGTCGAGGACGGCGGTCCAGGTGTCCCCGTCGCGGGTGAACCGGGTGCGGAACGCGTCGTGCCGGCGGATCACCCAGGCGAGCGCCGCGCGCAGGGTGTCCGGGTCGCCGTCGTCGGCGAACTCGAACAGGCGCGCCTGGTGGAAGTGGTCCGGGTCGGCGAACCGCTGGTCGAAGAACCAGCCCTGGATCGCGGTGAGCGGAAGGGCGGTCCCGCCCGGACGGCGTTCGGTCACCGCGACGACGTCGCTGTCGGGGCGGTGGGTGATCAGGTGGTCCAGGGCACGGACGGTCGGTGCGGTCAGCAGTTCCGCGATGCTCACGTCCACGCCGAGGGCCCGGGCCCGTGCGGCGGCCCGGATCGCCTGCAGCGAGTCGCCGCCGCATGCGAAGAAGTCGTCGTCGAGGCCGATGCGCGGCTGCTGGAGCGTGTCCCGCCACACCTGCAGCAGCAGCTGCTGACGGGGCGTCTCGGGCTCGGCCGCCGGACCCGTACCGGTCTGCTCCGGCGGTTCCGGCAGCTGCGACGCCTGGATCTTCCCGGTGGACGTACGGGGAAGCCGGTCCATGATCACGAAGCTGGTCGGGAGCATGTACGAGGGCAGCCGCTGGGCCGCCCACTCCCGCATGTGCTCCGGACGGACGGCGCTGTCGGCAGGGGCGGCGACGTACGCGACCAGTCGCGCCGCGTCACCGGATCCCCGCAGGAGCACCGCGGCGTCGGCGACGTCCGGCTGCTTCAGCAGACAGGCGGTGACCTCCCCGAGTTCCACCCGGAACCCGCGGACCTTCACCTGGTCGTCGAGACGTCCGAGAATCTCGAAGCTCCCGGACCGGAGCCGGACCCGGTCCCCGGTCCGGTACAGGCGCTGCCCGGCGAGCGGTCCGCCCGCCGGGACCGGGAACCGCTCGGCGGTCAGCTCGGGGCGGCGGTGGTAGCCGAGAGCCACCCCGGGGCCGCCGATGTACAGCTCGCCGGCCGCGCCGGCGGGCAGCAGGCGCCCGTCCGGGTCCAGCACCACCATGCGGTAGTTGGCCAGCGGGCCACCGACGCTCACTCGCGTCCCCGCACCCGGGGGTGCCGGGTACAGGCGCTGCGCGGAGCTCCAGACGGTGCCCTCGGTGGGGCCGTACTCGTTGTCCAGGGCCGCACCGGGCACGCGGACGGCGTGCTCGCGGATGTCATCCGGGCTGCACGCCTCGCCGCCGATGGCCACGACCCGCAGCTTCGGGGTCCATCCGACCGGGAGCGTCCGCACCAGCTGCCGGTAGAACGACGCGGTGAAGTTGACGTGCGTGACCTCGCACCGCTCGACAAGAGAACGGATGCGGTCGGGGTCCCGGGCGTCGTCGGCGGTGTCCGGGACCACGATGGTGCCGCCCGACCACAGCGTCCACAGCATCATGTGCGGTGCGACATCGAAGATCACCGGCAGTGTGACCAGGGTCTTGACCGGCGCGCCGGGCTCCGTGCCCGCCGCCTCCAGGTACCTGGTGCGGCCGTGCACCGCGGCGCATGCGTTGGCGTGGCTGGTCAGCACCGCCTTCGGGGTTCCGGTGGAGCCCGAGGTGTAGACGAGGTACGCGCCGTCGGCCGGACCGACGTCTCCGTCGGCCGGGGCGCCGGTGTCCGGTGCCGTGCCGACGGGCAGGTCGTCGGCGTACACCACGGGCACGCCCGCGGGTGCCCCGGACGGCGCCGCACCGGCCAGGGCGGCGCGGTCGGCGACGATGACGCTCGGGGCGGCGTCCTCGTACATCGCGGCGGTGCGGGCCGAGGGCTGCGCCGGGTCGATGCACACGTAGACCGCGCCGGACCGCGACACGGCCAGGATCGCCGCGACCAGGCCGACGCCGGCGGTGCAGGTGAGCGCGACGACCGCGCCGGCCTGCAGGCCCGCGTCGGCCAGCCGCCGCTGGAGATCCCGGGCGTGCAGATCGAGTTGACGGTACGTCCACGAGGACCCGGCGTGCTCGACCGCGACCGCGTCCGGGTGCGCGGCCACCGCGGCCGCGAAGCCGGCGTGCAGTGTGCCGTGCGGAACCCGGTCGGCCGGGCCGGTGCTCATGGCCAGGACCCGTGCCGTCTCGTCGGCACCCAGCAGGTCCAGCTCGCGGACCGGCTCGTCGGCCGCGCGCGACAGCAGGCTCAGGACCGTTTCGAACCCGCCGAGGAGTTCTTCGGCGGTGTCCGCGTCGAACAGGTCGGTGTCGTACTCCCACAGGATGGTCATCCCGCCCTGTCCGCTCCCGTCCGGGTGGCGGGGGTCGGGGACGCACACCACGTTGATGTCGCCCTTGGCGGACGCGTTGTGCTCGATGACCAGGCTGGCCTGCACCGGCCCCATCCGCAGATACGGCCGCGGCGTGTCGTGGAACGCGAACATGAGGTTGAACAGCGGGTTCCGGCCCGGGTCGCGCGGCAGGTCCAGGCGCGCCAGCAGGTCGAGCAGCGGCAGTTCCTGGTGGTCCTGCGCGCCGAGCACGACGTTCATCGTCGCGCGCAGCAGCTCGCTCAGCGAGCCGGCCGGGTCGATGCGCACCCGCAGCGGAAGTGCGTTGACGAACATCCCGAGCAGCCGGTCGGTGCCGGGCTGGCGGCGGTTGACCAGCGCCGACCCGAGAACGATGTCCTCCTCGCCGGTGTGTTGCCACACCTGCAGCGCGAACGCCGACAGGAACACCGCGAAGCGGCTCACCCCGTGCCGGGCGGCCAGGTCGTCGAGGCCGTGCATGACCTCGGCCGGGATGTGGGCGCTGAGCCGGCCGCCGCGGTACGACCGGGCCACCGGCCGGGGCCGGTCCGCCGCGAACGTCGCGCCGTCGCGGGGGCAGCCGGACAGTTCGTCGCACCAGTACGCGACCTGACCGTCGTAGTCGCCGCTCTCCCGCCAGGCGTGATGCCAGGCCGCGAAGTCGCGGTACTGCACCGGCAGCGCCGGCAGCTCCGGCCGGCGGCCGGCGGCGATCGCGTCGTACGCGTCGCGGAGTTCGGCCAGGAACAGCTGGGCGGACCAGCCGTCGTGCGCGAAGTGGTGTTCGACCTGCAGCAGCCGCCACTCGTCGGGGGCGAGGCGGAACAGCTGCCAGCGGACCAGCGGCAGGATGGCCACGTCGAAGCCGACGGCGACCTCGGCACGCATCCGGGCCGCGAGTTCCGCGGCGCGGTCCTGCTCGGGCAGGCCGGTGAGGTCGACGACCTCGACCTTCGCCTGCCAGGGTTCGTGGACGACCTGGACCGGCCCGTTGGTGCCGTCGTGGAAGGTGGTGCGCAGGATCTCGTGCCGGGTCACGATGTGCGACAGCGCCCGCTGCAGCGCGGTGATGTCCACCGGGCCGTGCATCCGCAGGGAGAACTGGGTGTTGTACGCGAGCGCGTCCGCGGTCAGCTGGGTCAGGACCCAGATCTGCTCCTGCTGACCGCTGAGCGGGAAGCCGGCCGCGCCGTCCGGCCCGGTCTCCGTGGGGGCCGTGCCGGGCTGGATCCGCGGACGGTCGGACGGGGCCCCGGCGCGGACGAGGGCGGCGATGTCCCTGATGGTCGGGGTCGCGAACAGGGCGCTGACCGGAAGGTCGACGGCGTGGTCGCCGGCGACGATGGCGGCGAGCTGGATCAGCGCCAGGGAGTTGGCGCCCAGCATCAGCAGCGACCGGTCCACCGGAACGTCCGTCAGGCCGAGGATGGTGGCGGCCGCGGCCGCCAGGTGCTCTTCGAGGGCGTCCGCGGGCGCGGCGCCGGCCGAGGACGGGTCGGGCAGCCGTGCCTGGTCGATCTTCCCGGCCGCGGTCCGGGGCAGTTCGTGGATCACGACGTACGCGGAGGGGACGAGGTACCCCGGAACCCGGGCGCGCAGATAGCGGTCGCAGTCGGCGATGAACGACGCCTCGCCCGCGCGGTCCGCGTCGGGCCCGGCGGCCGACGGCTCACGGTCCGCGTCCGGGACCGGAACCAGGTAGGCGACGAGAGAGGTCGACCCGGAGACCGAGGCGACGGCACGTCCGGTGACGTGCGTCGCGAGGATCCGGGGGTGCTCCATCAGGACGGACTCGACGTGGCCCGGTTCCACGCGGTGCCCGCCGACCTGTACCTGACGGTCGGCGCGCTCCAGGAACACGAAGTCGCCCGAGGGGTCCTGCTGGACGAGGTCACCGGTCCGGTACGCCCGCTCGCCGTCGACGGTCACGAACCGCTCGGCGGTCGGTTCCGGGCGGTTGAGGTAGCCGAGCGCGAGGTTGGCGCCGGTGATGACCAGTTCGCCGGTTCCGGTGGTGGGCCGGCCGTCGGCGTCGAGGAGGAGGTAGCCGGTGTTGCGCACCGGCCGACCGATGGTCATCGGCGTCCGCTGCCCGGTCTCGGCGTCGTAGACCCGGCCGTAGCTGGAGACGACGCATGCTTCCGTCGGACCGAACTCGTTGAACAGGGTGGTGTCCGGCAGCAGGCGGGCGTGCCGCTCGATCACGGCGGGGCTCCACCGCTCGCTGCCGATTCCGACAGCCTTGAGGCTGGTGGGCGGCCGGCTCGCGGCACGGTCCAGGAAGACGCTGTACAGCGACGCCGGGTAGATCAGCTGCGTGACGCCGTGCTCGTGCACCAGGTCGACGGTGCGGACGACGTCGGTGAGCCCGGCCGGGTCGATGATCAGGGTGCCGCCGGTCAGCAGCGTCCAGAACAGGACACCGGTGGTGAGGTCGAACGCCGGCGAGTGCAGCAGCAGCACCCGGCCGGCCTCGCCGAACCGGTCGGTGCGCGCCGCCGTGGAGTTCAGCAGCGCGGAGTGGGGGACCAGCACGCCCTTCGGCGCGCCGGTCGACCCCGAGGTGTAGATGACGTACGCCGGCTGAGAGGGGTCCACCGCCCCGTCCGCGACCGGAGTCGTCGGCTCGTGCGCGGCCAGGTCCTGGTACGACCGCACCGGCGCGGTCGTGTGTTCCCGCAGCCGGGCGGCCCGGTCGGCGGTGGTGATGACCAGCGCCGGCCGGGCCTCGGTGAACACGTCGCGCAGGAAGGCGTCCGGCGCGTCCGGGTCGAGCGGCAGGTACACGGCCCCGGCGGCGAGCACCCCCAGCACGGTGGCGACGAACTCGGGCGAGCGCTCGATGACCACGGCCACGACCCGGGCACTGCCCGATGAGGCGGAACCCGGCGTGTCAGGACACGCGGCCCGCACGCCGGCGGCGACGGTGTGTGCCTTCTCGGCCAGGTCCTGGTAGGTCAGCGCCCCGGACGCGGTGACGACCGCGTCCGAGGTCCGGTGTTCGTGGTAGGCAGTCTCCAGCGCCGCGGCGAGGGTCAGCTCAGTGAGAGCGGCCGGGGTATGCAGGGTCACGATGACTCTCCCGATGAAAGAGTTGACGGGCGGCACTCACCTTGGCCTCGAGGCCTTCCCGCGCCGCCGGGCTGAGCCGGGGGCCGATGTGCCGCTGATACGCCAGGAGGTAGCTGAGCCGGTCGGCCGGCGGGGTGCCGGGCTGGTCGGCGAATAGCAGGTCGTGGGGGGTCATGGCGCGGACGGCGAACATCGGCTCCGGGCACTGCATCACCGGGAACGCCCGGTTGTGCACACCGCCGACGGTGCTGTCCGCGTGGAACTCCCCCAGCATCAGGCCGCGTTCGACGGACTCGGGCCGCAGGAGGCCGTGGCCGCCGTCGATGAAGTCGGCCGCCCGCTCGCCCGGCAGGCCGGGGAAGAACCCGAGCAGCGCGGTGGACGACCGGTGCGGCCCGGCGGCAACCTCCTCGAACAGGTCGAGCAGCAACCGCCCGGCATCTGCGGCATCAGCGGGGGTCGTCCCGTGCACCGTCAGCGCGACCAGCCACACCGTGTTGGCGCGGATGGCGGGCTCGAGCCGTGGACAGACCGCCCCGGACCGGCCCAGGTCGGGGTGCGGCTGAGTGACGAACTCCGTCACCCAGCGCATTCCGGCCTGGTACTGCGGGTAGCGGTCGACGACCGCGGCGGCGTCGGCCGCCCGGGTCAGCGACCCGGGCACGACCGACGGAGCCGCGGCCGCGACCATGGGCTGGGCCGCGCTCACCGGGCTTCGTGCGGGGCCGCGTCGTCGTCCGTCTTCGGCGCGACCAGCGGCACGCCCGCCAGTGCGTACGACGTGAAGCCGTCCGGGCCGACGGGGATGTCACCGACGGTCGACGTCCGGTGCATGATGCGGACGTGGCCCTCCTCGGTGAGGTGGTCGATGTCGGCGGCGGCCAGGTGCGCGGTGGTCCGGTTGTCCCACACCGCGAACGAACCCGGCTCCCAGGCGAACCGGCAGGTGTACTGCGGCCGGGTCAGCTCCTCGAACAGCAGCTCCAGGAGCTTGCGGCTCTCGACCGGGTTCATCCCCAGGATGCGAGCGGTACGCGACGGGTTGACGAACAGGGCCTTCTCGCCGGTCTCGGGGTGCACGCGCACCACCGGGTGCACTGCCTCCCGCTCGTTCCCGATCATGTCGAGGGCCTTCTTCTCGACCGGGTCCCGCGGGTCCAGCTGCTGGGCGGGCCAGAAGGTGTGCAGCGCCTGCAGCCCGTCGATCATCTTCCGGATCGGCTCCGACAGCCCCTCGTAGGCGGCCACCAGGTTCGTCCAGTGCGTGTCGCCGCCGAACGGCGGGACCTCGTCGGCGCGCAGGAACGCGATCGCCGGCGGGTTCACCACCTGCGAGGCGTCGACGTGCCAGCCGCTGATGCTGGTCACCCACTTGGCGCGGAACACCGCCTCGTAGTCGGCGCCCACCAGCTTCTTGTCGAGCTGCGGAGAGATCGTCAGGATCTGCGGGAACGGGTTGAGTTCCTCGGTGTCCTGGATCCGGGCGCGTACGGCGAGCGGGCCGAAGCGCCCCGCGAACGCGACGTGCGAGGCGTGGTCCAGGTGCTGGTCGCGGAAGAACAGCGCCTTGTGCTTGTAGAGGGCCTGGCGCAGCTCCTCGACGGTGGTCTCGTCGAGGTCGGCCTTCAGGTCGATGCCGTCGACGTACGCGCCGATGTAGCCCGCGGCCGGGCGCACGTTCAGCTTGGTTGCGGTTGGCGTTTGCGACATGGTTCACCCTTGTCGTTCGTGTCGCGCCCGATGGCGCGACGGATCTCAATTCGTGTTGGTCCAGGCGTAGTTGAACGGCCGGCGGTCAGTACGGGTGGGCTCGCGGCTCCGGACACGGCGCAGGCCTGCGTGCTCGACGGCCGGAGACGGACCGCTTGCGGCCGGCCCGGTCCCGGCCGGGCGTTCGGCCTCGGGTCCCGGGGCGGTCGTCACGCTCGGCGGCAGGGCCGCCCCGTCACGATGCGCCGTACGCGCCGGGAGCCGGTCCGGCGGTCTCCGTCCGTACCGGTGCGTCCGGTCGTACCCGTACGCCCGGTCGTCCGGCTTCCGCACAGCGGCCGGAGATCTCCTGCGGCAGGCACCCGACCCGGGCCGGGTGCCTCGCGGACCGGTGTCAGCCGGCTCTTCGGGAGTGCTGGACGGCAGGTGATGTGATCACGATCTGCTCCGTCATCACTCCACCTCCGCCCAGACGTCCCGGGCGGCTGCCACGGCCGCGTTGTAGGACAGGTTCACCGAGTCGGCGACCGTCCGGATCTGGCACAGCGCGCCCCGGTAGTCCACGGGCGGGAAGACTTCTTCACCGATCTGCGCGCCGGGCAGGACCTGTGCGACGAACGGCGCCCGGACGGCCTCCTCGACCCCGTACAGGGCGCTGAGCTTGCCCCGCTGCGTCGGGTAGACCGTCATGGTGGTGGACGCCCGGCCGTTCTGGTTCAGCGACGGCAGCTCCGTGCCGAGCGCCGAGGCGGCGAGGATCTTGGTGAGCGGGCTGTCCAGGCAGTCGTTCATCATCAGCGGGATCGCGGCGCCGGGGGGCCGGATGTTGATCTCGATGATCACGATGTCGTCGTCGCTCATCACGGCGAACTCGGTGTGGAGCATTCCCTGGCGGATGTCCAGGGCTGCCACACACGTCTCGACGGTCTGCCGCATGCGGGCCTCGACCGGCTCCGGCACCTGCACGGGGAAACTGTAGGAAATCTCGCAGAAGGCCGGGTTGGGTCCGATCTGGCGGTCCGTGACCCCCAGGTGGTGGCAGCGGCCGTCCGTGATCAGGGTTTCCAGGCTGTAGAGGGGGCCGCGGACGTACTCCTCGGCCAGCAGCCCGCCACCGAAGAACGGGACGTCTTCGCTCAGCTCGGCGAAGGCGGTGACGGCCTCTTCCGCGTCGCGGACCAGCGTGACGTTGAAGCTGCCGGCCCCGCGGCTGTTCTTGAGCACCACCGGGACGTCCAGCTGCTCGACGAAGTCGACCAGTTCCTCCGGGCTCTCGGGGGCGCACCAGCGCAGGTTCGGGACCCCGGCCTCGCTGTAGAACCGGCGCGCCGAGCGCTTGTCGCGGATGGTGCGGACCGCGTCCGGGCTGGGGTACGGGACCCCCAGCTGCTCGGCCAGGACCGCGGCGAACTCCACGCTCCGGTCCAGCAGGCAGACGACACCGGTCGGACCGCCCGCCTCGCGGATCCGGTCGACGAGGTCGGAGGGAACGTCGGCGGTCATGGTGGAGGGGACACGGAAGACCCGTCCCCGGCGTTCGAGCTCCTCGACGACCTCGCCGCAGAATCGCGCCTTCGCGGCCTCGAGAGGCTGGTCGGTGATGTAGGCGGTGTCGATGCCGTTCTCAACCGCCCACTTCACATGGGACATTCCGGTGCCGGTCCGTATGGACTCGATGAAAAGAAGCATGGAACATCCCCCGATGCGGTTGAACAGGATCGATCTGCCTGTCGAGTGATCGCCTCTTGGATCGGCGCGGTGGCGCCTCAGCCGTCGATGGTGGCGATGCACTGCTGTTGTTCGGTGCTCGTCCGGTGGGGCCCGGTGACCGACGCCGGTCCCGGACGCTGGTCATGGCCGGGAGGGCCCCTTTGGGCGAACGTACGGGGGACGATACGACAGTTTGTAGGATCGCAAAAGATCTTGACGCCACCCTGCTCGACGGCGTAGTTAAGAAGTGGAGCGGAAATTCCGCCTCTTGCGCAGCCCAACTGCCTCCCGGGCCCGCATTGCTGACGTAACGGAGTTTTGTCGGGCGCGCCCGGCGCCCCTACGCTCCCGTCGGTGGGCCGGCCTCACGGTTGTGGCGCCCCTCCCACAACCCCTCCACCGTCCGCGCCGGCCGGTCGGAAGCGATCGGATGCGCATTCGACGGGCGTGTGTACAGTTACCCTGCCTCAGGCCGGAGTTGGGTGCCGTATCCCCCGTTCCCGCCTTGTGGAGTTGCGAGGGCAAAGCCGCCGCTCTTCATGATGATGGCGACCTGAGGCGTAACCGGCGTCTCGGTGTGAACAGTTGACGTGACATCTGAACCGGTGGTGCCCCGATGCGAGTTCCTGCCCACGCCTCGCCCGCGCTCTGGTGCGCGAAATGAAGTTCGCCGACAAGTTCGGCGCCCTCGCCGAGCGCAACTTCCGCCTGTTGTGGATCGGCCGTACGACATCGTCACTGGGCGACGCGCTGATGCCGGTGACGCTGGCGTTCGCGGTTCTGTCGGCCGGCGGCAGCGCGGCCGACATCGGGCTCGTCATCGCCGCCATCATGGTCGCCCGCACGCTGCTGCTGCTGGTCGGCGGCGCACTGGCCGACCGGCTGCCCAGGCGTCTGCTGCTCGGCGGCAGTGACCTCTTCCTGTGCGCGGTGCAGGTGACCGCCGGCGTCCTGCTGTTGACCGGCCACGGCAGCGTGACCCTGCTGCTGAGCACGGCGGTCTGTTACGGCGCCGCCTCGGCCGTCACCCAGCCGACCCTCACCGGCCTGGTGCCGCAGACCATCAGCAAGGAGAAGCTGCAGCAGGCCAACGGCCTGATGGAGCTGTCACGCAGCGCGGCACAGGTGATGGGACCGGGCCTGGCCGGTACGGTGGTGGCGATCGCCTCTCCCGGCTGGGTGTACCTGCTCGACGCGGCGACCTTCCTGGTCAGCGCCATCGCCCTGGTGCTCCTCCCGCTCGCGCCGCCGGCGAAGCGCGGCGACCGTACCCACATCTTCGCGGAGATCGCCGCCGGGTGGAGTGAGGTCGTCCGCCGGCCCTGGTACTGGGTGACCCTGTGCGGCCACGCCATCTGGAACGTCGGCTCCAGCGCGTTCGTCGTCCTGGGGCCGGTCATCGTCGTCCGTCAGGCGGGCGGTGCCGCCAACTGGGGCCTGGTGAGCGCGAGTATGGCCACCGGTGCCCTCATCGGTGCCGCCGTCAGCATGCGGTACCGCCCGCGCAGGCCCCTCGTCGCCGCACATCTCGCGCTGCTGCTGACCGTGCTGCAGCTCGCCGCGCTGGCCGGGCCGTCCCCCACGGCCGTGATCGCGGGGGCGGCCCTGATCAGCGCGGCAGGGGTGGCCCTCCTGAACAGCCTCTGGTCGACGGCGGTCCAGAAGCTGATTCCCGAGGAGGTGCTGTCCCGTGTGTCGTCGTACGACTGGCTCATCTCCTTCACGGTGGCGCCGCTCGGATACGCGGCGGCGGGCCCGCTCGCCGAGGCGATCGGAGTGACCAGGACGCTGGAGCTCGCGCTCGCGTTCGTCGTGGCCGGTGTGGCGATCGTGCTGCTGGTATCGCGCGTCCGTCAGCTCCGGCAGACCGGCAAGGGCGAACTGTACGGCTGGCCGGATCTGGACGACCGCGAGCCCGACCGGTCGTCGCCTCTCGCAGCCGCCGGAGAACCGCGGTGACCGGCCGGGAGGCACAACACCGCCTGCGGCACCCGGCTCCGGCCCTTCCTGACGCATGGCCATGGGCCATTCCACTCGGTGTTGAGGAGAAGCTGTGCCGTTGTCGCTGAGTGGTACCAAGATGGCCGGACTCTCCGGCCTGCGCAGCATCATGGAAGACGTCGCCGCGAGCGCGGCCGGGGCATCGGCCGACGAATGGCTCAACCTGAGCGTGGGCAACCCCGCCCCCATCCCCGCGGCGCGTGACATGTGGCGGGCCGCCCTGACGGAATCGACCGCCGAGGACTTCGACGGGGCCGGCTGCCGCTACGGCCCCTCCCGTGGCAGCCACGCCCTTGTCGAGGCCATCGCCGACTACTTCCACCGGAAGTACGGTTGGCAGCTCGGCCCCGAGAACATCGTCGTCGGCCCCGGCAGCCAGATGGTCTGCTTCGCCGCGGCCGCCCTCTTCGCCGGCCCGGGCGTGCACGGCGACCGACGGATCGTGCTCCCCATGGTGCCCGACTACACCGGCTACCAGGGACTGTGCATGCACGACGACGGCATCGCCGGCGTCGCCCCGCTGATCCGCCGTGAGGAAGGCCACAGCTTCCGCTACGCCCTCGACATCGAAGCGCTGCGGCGTCGCACGGACATCGGCATGATGCTGGTCTCCAGTCCGGGCAATCCCACCGGGCGCGCTCTGACCCGCACCGACCTGGAGGCGCTGACGGCGCTCGCGGCCGAGCGTGAAGTGCCCCTGTTCGTCGACAACGCCTACGGCGCGCCCTTCCCCCGGATCGCGGAGACGCACACCGAGCCGGTGCTGAACGACAACGTCGTCAACTGCTTCTCCGCGTCGAAGGCCGGACTGCCCGGCGAACGGATCGGTTTCGCGATCGGCCACCCGAAGTACATCGGGCCGCTCGCCTCGTTCATGTCCAACTCCGTCCTGCACGCGCCCCAGCTCGCCCAGCACGCCCTCGCCCGGGTGATGGCCGACGGGCGTCTGGACTCCACCACCGGCACCGCGATCACGCCGTACTACCGCGAGAAGAAGCGCTTCGTCGAGGAACTGCTCGGCGAACTGCTGCCGGCGGACGTCGACTGGCGCATGCACTCCGGGGACGGCGGCATGTTCTGCTGGCTGTGGGTGGACCACCCGTGGTTCGACGACACCACGCTGTACCAGCGGCTCAAGGACCGGAAGGTCTTCGTCGTACCGGGGCGGCACTTCTTCGTGGACCCGCTGCGCACCCCCGGCCTCGCCGAGCACGCGACCCGGTGCTTCCGCCTGAGCCTGAGCGCCGACGAGAAGGTGATCACCGAGGGCGTCCACCGGCTCGCCGACGTGCTGCGCGAGATGCGGGACGGGGTGGCCTGACCGGGTGGCCGGGCCGTCACGCCGGTTCACTTCCCACGGCTTCGCGTAACTCCTCGTAAGTCGCCCATGACGTGACGTGGCCTCGCGTCACGTCACTTCCCATCACGTCACGTCACTTCACTTCACGTCACTTCACTGCGGCGGGACCGTCGGGGCCGGTCGTCCATGTGCCCATGCCCTGCGACAAGGCCCCGAACGTGCCGCGTGCGCCGCTTCACCGGCGCGCGCACGGCCCCGCCGCGTCCGGTCCACAGCGAGAACGCCTGCGCCCGTGAGCTGCGGGCTCTGTCAGCGGACAGACCAGAGAAAGAGGAACACCCCATGACCCTGTCCACCGGGACGGCGCCGGCCTCCGTGGGACCGGCGGAATTCCGGGACGCCATGGCGCACCTGGCTGCCCCGGTCACCGTGGTCACGACGCTCGACGCGGCCGGACGCCGCCTGGGCTTCACCGCGAGCGCCGTGACCTCCGTCTCCATGGAGCCGCCGCTGCTGCTGGTCGGCATCGGCCGTGAGTCCAGCTGCCACCCGGCGCTGACCACCGCCGACGAGTTCGTGGTCAACCTCCTCGGCGAGGAACACCGCGCCACCGCCCGGGCCTTCGCCACCCGCGACACCGACCGCTTCGCCGCCGCAGGGGGCTTCGAAACGTGGCCGGGCACCGGTCTCCCGTACCTGCCCGGCGCGACCGCCGCGTTCCGCTGCCGGCGCGCCGGTGTGGTTCCGGCCGGCGACCACGACCTCGTCCTCGGCGAACTCATGGAGATCCACACCGGCACGTCCGCCGCGCCGCTCGTGTGGTACCAGCGCGACTTCCACACGCCGCGGCGCTGACGGGCCGGGGCCGTCGGGCGGCTGCCTGAACGGAACGGCGTACGACGCACGCCGTCCCGTGCGCCCACGGCACCGCTGCGGCGCTACTGCCCGTCCGGCCCGGCGAGCGGCTCGAGTCCGAGGTGGTCGCGCAGGGTCGTACCGGTGTACTCGGTGCGGAACAGCCCCCGCTTCCGCAGCTCCGGAATCACCCCGTCCACGATCAGCTCCAGGCCCTCCGGCAGGTAGGACGGAAGCATCATGAAGCCGTCCGCGCCGCCTTCCGCCACCCACTTCGCGAAGCGATCGGCGATCTGCTCCGGGGTGCCCACCATCATGAGGTGCCCCTGGGACACCACCTCGGCCTCGATCAGCCGGTTGATGCTGTACTTCTCCTCCACGGCCAGCTGCCGGAAGACCTCGTACCTGCTCCTGCGCTCCTGGACCGTCTCGACGGCGGGCAGGAGTTCCTCCGGAACGGGCTTCGACGGGTCGAGTCCCGAGAGGTCGACGCCGCCCAGCTGCTTGGACAGCCACGCCAGTCCGATGTCCATCCGGATGAGGTGGCGAAGCTCGTCCTCCATCCGCAGCGCCTCGGCCTCGGTGCTGCCGAGGAGCGGGTGGACCCCCGGAAGGATCTTCACCTGCTCGGGGTCGCGGCCCGCGGCGCGGACCCTGGCCTTCATGTCGCTGTAGAAGTCCTGACAGCCGGCCAGCGTCTGCTGGGCGGTGAAGACCACCTCGGCGTGACGTGCGGCGAACGACCGGCCGGTGCCCGACGAACCGGCCTGGACGAGCACGGGCCGCCCCTGGGGGCTCCGGGGGACGTTCAGCGGTCCTTCGACCGTGAAGTGCTTGCCCACGTGGTTGATCTTGTGGACATGCGCGGCGTCGGCGTACACCCCGTTCGCGCGGTCCATGACGATCGCGCCGGGCTCCCAGCTGTTCCACAGCGCGGTCACGACGTCGACGTACTCGTCCGCTCGCTCGTAGCGGTCCGAGTGCTGCGGCAGCGGCCGGCCGCCGAAGTTCACCTCGCCGTGCCCGGAGGTGACGATGTTCCACGCGGCGCGGCCCGCGCTGATGTGGTCGAGGGTCGCGAACTGGCGGGCGACGTTGTACGGCTCGCTGAAGGTCGTCGACACGCTGCCCACCAGGCCGATCCGGCTGGTGCGCGCGGCGAGGGCGGAGAGCATGGTCAGCGGTTCTATGTGCGGGAAGCAGCCGCTCGCCAAGTGGGTGCTGTTCAGGGACAGTCCGTCGGCCATGAGCAGGGCGTCGATCGTGCCGCGCTCGGCCAGTGCCGCGATGTCACCGTAGTAGTCCAGCGAAGTGGCCCCTTCGGCACGGCTGTTGGGACGGCGCCACGCGCCCTGGTGATGTCCAACCCCGCCGATCAGGGAAAAGAGGTGCATCGACTCTCCTGTTGATCACTGTGATGAGGGCCCAATCTACGACAGCGCAACAGCACTTGACGGTGCGGCGCGGCAGCCGATGCGCCCCTCCCCTCGTGGTGTGGAGAACCTCTCGAACCTCTCGATCGCCTCGTCTTTTCGTCTCTTCTCTCTTCGCCTCTTCGATCACGCCGCCTGGGCCGGGAAGTCGCCGAGGGCGCTCTCCAGGAGATCGAAGACGTGCGCCGCCTCGGGGGTCACCCCCGCAGGAACCGACGCCTCCTGACCCGCCCACCGCGCGGCGGCACACAGCGAAGGGCCCCACCGTTCGTGCGCGGTGGGGCCCTTCGTCGTTCGTGGCGCGTGCTCCCCCCGCGCCGGGCAGGGGCCGCTGCTGCTACACGGGGCAGGGGCGGTACTCGAGGCCGAGTTCGCGGTCGACGGCGTAGCTCGTACGCATCGAGGCGTCGATCACCTGCTGCCAGGAGCCGTACTTGGCGTACAGCTGGTCCGCCGTCGGCCCGAGCGGGTTGCCGTACTTGGCGATGTTCCGCTCCTCCAGGACGCGGACCTCCTCCGGGCTCATGCCCGCGCGGGTGATCTCCTTGGCCTGGTTCCGCATGGCGACCAGCTCCCTGGCGATCTCCTCGTCGGTGAAGCCCGCCTCCCGCATGTTGGCCTCGGTGCGGTGCATGTCCTCCAGGAGGCCGTGGTACTGCATCCGGACCCGCTGGGCCTCGACCTTCTCGTCCATCGGCAGGACACGGATCCGGCAGACGACCGGGTCCGTGCTGGGACAGGGGTCATCGGCGGGGGCGGGCGGGGCGAGGGGCGCCGTGATGATCGATCCGCACGACTCCGCCGCCGTGACCACGGAGGTGCCGGCCGTACCCAACAGGGCGACCGCGGCCACGAACGGGAGCAGCGCCCGCCGCAGAAGACGCGAGGAGGAGGAAGGGGAGGAGGACGAGGACGGGGATGAAGGGGAGGGAGGGGCGTACTGAGAGTGCATGCGCGTCACCTTGGCGAGGGTGCGGAACCCCTTCACGCAGGCGCACCGATGATCACTCCTACGGGGAACCCCGAGACCCGCCCCAATCCCCCGACACCTCGCCCATATGCCCGAGATGCGCCATTCGTGATCACCGCATTTACTGGGGGCTACCTGTTGCCGAGCGCCGAACGGCGAGCTTCTGGAGGCTGGACGTGGCCACGTTGACCGTGTGGAAATTCGATGCGCCCGAGGGTGCGGAGGCCGTGGAGGACACCCTGCTCCAGCTGCAGAAACAGCAGCTGATCAAGATCATCGACGCGGCCACGGTCAGCTGGCCGGAGGGGGCGACCAAGCCGAAGACGAAACAGCTGAACAACCTCACCGGCGCCGGCGCGCTGTCCGGCACCTTCTGGGGCATGCTCTTCGGCCTCCTCTTCTTCATGCCGCTGCTCGGCGCGGCGGTCGGCGCCGCGGCCGGTGCGCTCGGCGGCAAGATGGCCGACGTCGGCATCGACGACGACTTCATCGACTCGGTCAAGTCGAAGGTCACACCGGGCAGTTCAGCGCTCTTCCTGCTCTCCGCCGATGCCGTGGTCGACCGCGTCAAGGACGCCTTCCCGGGTGGTCACGCCGAGCTGATCCAGTCCAACCTGGACAGCGAGAAGGAGGCCAAGCTCCGCGAAGTCTTCGCGGGCTGAGGCGAGTTCGGCGCGTCGCCCTCGTCCCGTACGACCGATCGGAAGGAAGGGCCCCCATGGGCGATGCCGTCGGACAGATGCTGGCCTCGGCCGTCGGTATCGCCATCAGCCCCGTCCCTCTGATCGCGGTCGTCCTGATGCTGGCGACCCCACGCGGCCGCGGCAACGGCATCGCCTTCACGGTGAGTTGGGTCGTCTCGCTCGCCGTCGTGGTGACCGCCGTCGTCCTGCTCGGTTCGAGCGCGGACGCCACCGGCGACGACGGACCCGCCGACTGGACGCTGTGGCTCAAACTCGGGCTCGGTCTGCTGTTCCTCCTGATGGGCGCCAAGCAGTGGAAGGACCGCCCACGGGAGGGGCAGGAACCCGAGCCGCCGGGCTGGATGAAGGCGATCGACCGGTTCACGCCCGGCAAGGCGGCCGGCCTCGCCGCGGCCCTCGCGGTCGCCAACCCGAAGAACCTGGTCCTGGCGGTCGGCGGCGCCGTCTCCATCGCCGGCAGCGGAGCCTCGACCGGCGGCAAGACCGTCGCGGCCGTCCTGATGGTGCTGATCGGCTCCCTCTGCACCCTGGCGCCGCTCGCCGTCTACCTCCTCGGCGGCGAGCGGTCCGCGCAGACGCTGGGCGGCTGGAAGACCTGGATGTCCCGGCACAACGCGGCGATCATGACGACGCTGCTCGTGGTCCTCGGGGCGAAGTACGTGGGTGATGCCCTGAGCGGGCCGGCCGGATGACCGTACGGGGGCGGGGACAGGGACCCGAAGAGGGAGCGGAAGAGGGGGCGGAAGAGGGGGGCGGAAGAGGGCCCGGAGCAGGGTCCGGACCAGGGAAGCGGGCTCCGACAGGCCCGTAAATCAGAGCGGTTCGGACGACCCGGGTGGTTCGGGCGGTTCGGCCGACCCGGGCGTCGGCTCGGCCGGCTCGGGCGCCCCCAGCCCGCCGACGTGGGCTCCGGTCTCGTCACCGGCCTCTTCTCGATCCCCGAGGGCATGGCGTACGCGGCCATCGCCGGCTTCAACCCGGTCGCGGGCCTCTACGCCGGCGTCGTCCCCGCGATCGTCGGCTCCCTCACCGCCCGCACCGTCCTCATGGTCACCACCCTCACCAGTGCCATCGCCCTCACCTCCCAGAGCGTGCTGTCCGACGCGGGTCTCGACCCCAAGGACTCCGGCAACATCGCGACCCTCACGCTCCTCGCCGGGCTCGTCATGCTCCTGATGGGCGTGCTGCGGCTCGGGGCGGTGATGAGCTTCGTCTCGAACGCCGTCATGACCGGCTTCTCCACCGGCATCGCGCTCCAGATCGTCACGGGCGTCCTCAAGGACGCCACCGGCTACAAGCCCCAGGGCCACAACCGCCTCCACCAACTCGGCGGCTGGCTGGCCCACATCGGGGACTGGGCGCTCGGCGCGACCCTCGTCGCCGTCGCCACGATCGCCATCTGGGCCGTGACCAGGCTCGTGAAACGCCTCGAACCCGTCGCACTGCTCGTCGCCATGGTCCTGGCGAGCGTCGCCGTGGCCGTCCTCGGTACGGACGTCGAGCTCGTCCGCGACATCGCCCACATCCCGGCGGCGCTCCCCGGCTTCTCCGCACCCGACCTGTCCGTCGTCCCCGAACTGCTCGGCGGCTCCGTCGCCGTCGCCCTCGTGGCCCTGGCCCAGGCAGCGAGCATCGGCCCCTCCGTGCCCAACCCGGACGGCTCCCGCTCCTCCGTGAACGGCGACTTCGCCGCTCAGGGCCTGGCCAACCTGGCCGGCGGCCTCTTCCAGTCGCTGCCCGCCGGCGGCTCCCTCTCCCGTACCGGCGTCGCCGTCTCCGCCGGGGCCCGCACCCGCTGGGCCGGCATCCTCTCCGGCGTCCTGCTCGCCGTCATCGTCCTGATCTGCGCCCCGCTCGCCGAACGCATCCCGATGCCCGTCATCGGCGGGCTGATCCTCGTCGTCGGCGGCGAGCTGATCCGGGGAAAGCGCCACGACATCCTGCTGGTGCTCCGCACCTCGCGCCTGTCGTCGGCGGCGATGATCCTGACCTTCCTCGCCACCACCCAGCTCCCGCTCCAGCAGGCCATCGTGCTCGGCGCGGTCCTCTCCCTGCTCCTCTACTGCACCCAGGCCGCCCGCCGCGCCCATCTCGTCGCCCTCGTCCGCGACGCGGAGGGCCGCTGGCACACGGCCGAGCCGCCGCGGCGGCTCACCGCGGGCGAGGTCACCGTCCTCTACTACGACGGCATCGGCTTCTTCGCCGAACTCCCCCACATCGAGGCCACGCTGCCGAGCGCCGACGACGCTCCGGGCTCGGTCCTCGTCCTCGTGATGCGCGGCGTCCCGGACGTCCCGTCCTCGACCGTCGTCAAACTGCTCCGCCGCCATGTGGCGGAGCTCCGGCGGCACGGCGGTCGGCTCGTCATCGCGGGCGCCGAACCCGGCCTCGTACGGACCCTCAAGGCCACCGGGCTCGACGAGGACCTCGGCCCCGGCGGCATCATCCCGGCCGAGGAGACCCTCTTCGCCCCACTGGACCGCGCCCTGGAGGAGGCGGCCCGCCGACGTCAGGACCAGCCGAGGTGAGTTCCTGGGCCTCGCGGACGTCAGGACCAGCCGGGGTGAGTTCCTGGGCCTCGCGCACGGCAGGACCAGCCGAGGTGAGCTCTCAGGCCTCGCGTACGACACGGTGGCGGAGGAGGACGGAGCGGCCGTCGAACGTCCGGGTCTCCACGGTCTCCAGCACCGTACGCCGCTCCGCGGGGTGGAAGGCCGGGGTGCCGCCACCGAGGAGCACGGGGTGGACGACGACCCGGTACTCGTCGACGGCACCGTGCGCGCCGAGGTGGGCGGCCAGCTCGGCGCCGCCGAACAGCACCAGGGTCTTGCCGGCCTCCGCGAGCGCCGTCAGCTGCTCGGCGACGTTCTCGGAGACGACGCTGGTGTTCCAGCCGAGGTCCTGGCCGGCGAGGGTCCGGGAGACCACGACCTTCGGGGCCTCCCGCCAGACCGGCGCGAAGGCCAGGTCGTGCGGGTCCTGCGAGTACTGCTCGGCGTTCGGCCAGAAGCCGGACATCAGGTCCCAGACCTTGCGGCCGTAGAGGAAGACGGTGTCACCGGCGGTCAGCTCCGCGGTGTACGCGGAGAGCTCGGCGCCCATGGCCGGCCAGTCGAACTCGCCGTTCGGCCCGGCGATGAAGCCGTCGAGGGACTGGTGCACGAAGTGGATGATCCGGCCCATGGGGTCCTGCCTTCCGGTGTCGCGTGCCGCCCCTGCGGCCCGCTCTCGCCCTGTAGTCGGAGCCGGCCGACACCGCTCGACACCCGTGAGAGGTTCCTTCTGGCCAACTTGTTTCGGCCAGGGGGCAGAGCCGTCACGCCCGCCCGGCAGCGGGCAGCAGCAGCCCTCGTCATCCGGCTACACGGCGTCAGTGTCCGGACAGATCCTGGCCACCGGGGCGGCGAACGCCGCGCCGGTAGCCGCCGGGGGCCGAGCCGTGGATGCGCTTGAAGGCCGCCGAGAAGGCGAACTCCGTTCCGTATCCGACCTGTTCGGCCACGGTGCGGAGCGGGGCGTCCGTCGTCCGGAGCAGCCGCTCGGCGAGGGTCATGCGCCACCAGGTGAGGTACGCGAGGGGCGGCCGGCCGACGAGCGCGGCGAAGCGACGGGCGAACGGCGCCCGGGAGAGCCCCGCCTCCGCCGCGAGGCTCTCGACCGTCCACGGTGCGGCGGGTGACCGGTGCATCGCGTGCAGCGCCGCGGTGACCGCCGGGTCGCCGAGGGCGGCGGCCCAGCCGGAGGCCCCGGGCCCGGCCGAGTCGGCCTGCTCCGCGAACCAGATGCGCAGGATGTAGAGGAGCAGGGTGTCGAGAAGGGCGGGCACCGCCGCGTCCGTCCCGAGCCGGGGCCGCCGCAGCTCGGCGGCGAGCAGCTCCACGGCCGCGGCCAGCTCGGGTGCGCGACCGGGCCGGGCGGGCAGATGGATCAGGCCGGGGAGGCCGTGCAGCAGGGGGTGGGTACGGGCGGGGTCGAGCTGGTACGTGCCGCAGAGCAGCGCGGTGACGGGGCCGCCGCGGCCGGTCGGATCGACGCGGTCGGACACGTACGCGGTTTCGGCTCCGGCTTCGGCTTCTGCTTTGGAGGCGGGAGCACAGCCCTCCCCTGTTCGCGTGGCGATCGACTCCCGGTGAGCGTCCCCGGATTCGGGGGAGTCGGCGAGCAGGTGTCCGGCGCCGTGGGGCAGGAACACCACGTCACCGGCGACGAGTTCGAGCTCGCCGCGCTCGCCGACTCCCCCGGCGCCGGTCGGCCGCAGCACGCAGGTGCCCTCCAGGACGACCTGGAACCCCGCCGATCCCGGCACGGAGGCGAAGCTCTGCGCCCAGGGCGCGTGCCAGCGGACGGAGGCCGACCGGGGCCGACCGGTCCGCATCACGGCGATCACATCGCTCAGGACATCCATGGGTGGAGCCTAGCGAGACGAACGCGTATGAATGAGCCACTCAGACACATGGATCGTCTCGTCCCCCGGCTTCTAGATTCCCCCCATGACAACGACAACAACGATCGCGGCACACATCCCCCGTTCCATGAAGGCCGCCCGGATCCATCGGTACGGCGACGCCTCCGAGATCCGGTACGAGGACGCCCCCCGCCCCCGGCCGGGCGTCGGCGAGGTGCTCGTGCGGGTCGCCGCGACCTCCTTCAACCCCACGGAGACGGCCCTGCGGGCGGGCCTGCTGCACGACTTCCTGCCGGTGGAGCTGCCGTTCACCCTCGGCTGGGACGTGTCGGGAATCGTCACGGAAGTAGGGCTGGGGGTAAGGGAGTTCACGGCAGGCGACCGGGTCGTGGGCCGCCTCGACGGCGGGGCCGGGGCCGAGTACGTGGCGGCGCCGGCGAAGCTGCTGGCCGCAGCACCCACGTCCGTACCGCTCGCGCACGCCGCCGCGCTGCCCGTGGCCGGCCTCACGGCCTGGCAGGCCGTGTTCGAGCACGGCCGGGTGAGGGAGGGGCAGCGGGTCCTCGTGAACGGTGCGGGCGGAGGGGTAGGCGGCTTCGCCACCCAACTCGCGGCCCACGCGGGCGCGGACGTCACGGCCACGGCGAGCCCGCGCAGCACGGCGACGGTCCTGCGCCAGGGCGCGCGAAGGGTCGTGGACTACACGACGACACCACTGGAGGAGGGCGTCCGGACGCCGGTCGACCTCCTGCTGAATCTGGTCCCGCTACCACCGGAGGAGGCCGCACACCTGAACCGCCTGGTCCGCCCGGGCGGCCACATCGTCTCGATAGCCACCCCGATCCCGGCGGACACGGGGAGGTCGGTGACGTCCCAGCACATGGTGGCCAGGAACGACGTGACGCAACTAAAGGAGCTGATCGCCCTGGTGGACGGGGGCGCGGTGAGCTTGGACATCACCGAGACCCGCCCGCTGGAGGAGCTACCGAAGGTGCACGACTTGAGCGAGGCCGGGGGCGTGCGGGGGAAGGTGCTGCTGGTGCCGTGAGGGGTCCGTTCACCGGTTAGGGGGGTGATCGGAGGGAGGGACGTTCCTGCGTTATGCCGGTGTGTAGTGATGCCGATACTTTCTGTGATGACCAGTTCGTTCCGAGCAAACAGGGGTTATCGATGAGGAAGTTGGCGACAGCGGTGGTGGCCGCGGGGCTGTTCTTCGGGGGGATGGGGGTGGCGGTGGCGGACTCGGAGCACCAGCTGCTCTTGACGGACCCAGGCGTTGTGTTCGCCGGTACGTACCAGTGGCAGTCCACAAACAAGGTGCCAAGCGGACTTCATGTGAAGGGCGAGCTGAGGGACGACGCCCATGAAGACGGCCACAACGTCTACCTCCGCACGAGGGTTGAGAGCTATCCGTGGGGCCGCATTCCGGGCACCCAGAGGAAGAACGTCAAGGTCGACAAAGTCTTCTTCGACGGCGCGGTTCTGAAGACGAAGGAAGTCCGACTGCAGGTGTGCCGCGACCGTGGCTCCTTGCGACCGGACAACTGCTCCCCGGAGCGGCTGTTCTCGCGGCGATAGTCGACGGCTCTGGGAGCCGCCGATGTGCGGCTCCCAATCATGCAGGGAGCACACCACGATGGACGTCATCCTCCGCGCCGAGGGCGTGGATCTCTTCTACAGCACGCATCTGGCGGTCAGCAGTGCTGATTTCACGCTAAAGCGCGGCGAGGTGGCCGCCATCATGGGTAGCAGCGGCTCGGGGAAGTCATCCCTTCTGTACTGCCTTGCCGGAGTGTTGCCACCTTCTAGTGGCACCGTGACCTTCGACGGCGTGCAGCTGTCCTCCCTCCCCGACGGAGAGCTGAGCGCCCTACGTCGCACTCGTCTGGGGTTCGTCTTCCAGTACGGGGAACTACTGCCGGAGCTGACCGTCGAGGAAAACGCAGCGCTCCCCCTCCGGCTTGCCGGAATCAGTAAAACGCATGCCCATGCAATGGCCGGCCAGGTGCTGGGACGGCTCGGGATGGGCGACCTGTTGCGGCGCAGGACCTCGAAATTGTCGGGTGGTCAGAGTCAGCGTGTGGCTGTTGCTCGGGCTCTGGTGCACCGGCCGGACGTGGTGTTCGCCGATGAGCCGACCGGGGCCCTCGACAGCACCAACGCAGCTGCTGTGCTGGAGGAGTTCCTCCAGCTGGCGCGGAGACAGAAGACGGCCGTGGTCATTGTCACGCACGACGCCGACGTCGCCGCGAAGGCCGATACGCAATACACGATGTCAGATGGTCTGCTGGCCCAGCGGGTGGTGGTGTGAACGCGTTTCTCCTCGGCCTTCGCCTGCTGTGGGGCAGTGGGCGAAGGGGACGGGTTCGTTTCCTCTTGATGGCACTCGGATCTGCGCTCGGGGTTGCCTGCCTTGCCGCAGTACTCACCATTCCGTCGATCCTCACGGCTCATGACGCTCGCACGGCTGCCCGGGAGCCACGACCAGGCAATAGCAACGTGGCCTATCGCGAGTTCCGGGATCCGTACGGATCGCAGCCACTCCATCGGGTCTTCGTCGCTCGCACCAACCCCGGGAAGACCCCGGTGCCACCGGGTATCAACAAGCTTCCCGAAGCTGGCGAGGCGGTCGTTTCGCCGAAGCTGGGCGAGATCCTGGCAGCCAATCCGAGGGCAGCCGGTCTTGTCCCTGGGCGCGTAACCGGCACCATCGCGCCGGAGGGATTGGGCGACTCCGACGATCTGTACGCCTACATCGGCACCACTCCGGCCAAGCTGACCGAAGCTGAGGCGCTTGGTAGCTTCGGCACCGGCCGGTCGTGGCGCCAGATCGTCGACCCGTCGACCCTCGACATCTTGCGGTTCACCCTCGGATGCATCGTGCTGCTCCCCCTCGTCATCTTCCTCTCCGTCTGTGCCCGGCTTTCCGGTGAGTCCCGCGCCCGCCGGCTCGCCGCCCTCCGGCTCGTCGGGCTCAGCGTGAAAGACACCCTGCGGGTCAACGCCGGGGAGAGCGTGGTCGCCGCCTTCGTCGGATCCGTGCTCGGGGTCGTGGGGTACCTGGGGGTTAACGAAGTCATGGCACGCGTCGGGTTGCCAGGGCTGCACTGGTATCCGGCGGACGGGCGGCCCGAGGCTTCGACGGTTGCCGTGTGTCTGCTCGGTTGTCCGGCGCTCGCATGGGTCGTGGGGCAGTTCAGTGCACGGCGGGCCGCCCTGTCGCCGATCAGCGTCCGGCGGACCGGGGAGCGCAAGCCTCCGAAGAAGTACGGGACGCTGCTGCTCATCCCCGGGCTCGGGGTCATCGGCGGATACTGCGTGCTCAGTGTGATGGGGCGTGACCCGTCCGGGGGTTCGGCCAGTTCCATGCTCGTGCCCGGTGCCGTGTTGCTGACCGGCGCCGGGCTCGTCTTCGGTCTGGCGCCGATCACCGCATGGCTCGCCCGACGACTGGGCGGGGTGGCGAAGTCGCTGCCGGTGGCGTTGGCGATGCGGCGTACGGAGGTCGATCCGGGGTCATCGTTGCGGGTGGTCACCGGACTCGTGCTGCTGGTCTTTGGGGCATCGCTCACGCAAGGAGTGCTCGTCGAACTGGACCAGGTCAGTCGGCGGACAGCGCCCGTCCAGGAGTACAAGATCAGCCTCAGCGAGCTGAATCCCAAGCAAAGGCAGCAGCTCGCACAGGTCCCTGGTGTGCGGATGCAGGTGATCGCGTACGACTCATGGGATCCGCTGGACGGCAACCTGCGGCCGCACGTCAACCTAGTGGTCGCCACTTGCGCCCAGCTCACCGTAACGACTCAGTGGGCCAAGGGCTGTGTGGACGGAAGAACTATGCAGCTGTACGACGCCAACTCGGCGTACCCGGAGGACCCTCAGCCTGGTGACCGATTCCCCTTCGAGGCACGCGGCGGTCGAAAGATCATCCTCACGGTCCCCCCTGATCGGATCAGCATGCGGGCGTACCAGCCGTCCGTCATCCGGACCAGCGCCTTGCTCGTACCCCCCTCCCTCGTCCCCCCGAACCTGGTGGATTCTGCGGGCGCCCTCACCCTCGTGAGCGACGCCGACCCCGCCACCATCCGTTCCGTCCTCGACGGCGTCGGGGCCATCGCGCCCACCGCCTCCGTCGAGCCCGTCGGGATCGTGATCGATTCGCTCGCGCAGCTCACCGTCATCCGGAGTCTGCTGGCCGTCGGGATGGTGCTCGGGCTGGTCATCGGGGTCGCCGCGTTCGTCGTGTCCGTTGCCGATCGGGCCATGGAGCGGCGGGGGCAGGTGACCGCGCTCGCGTTGTTGGGGGCTCGGGCCGGGACCTTGCGGGTGGTGCAGGTCGTGCAGGTCGTGCTGCCCCTGGTGGTGGGGTTGGGTGCCGCGATCGTCACCGGGTGGCTCGCCGAGTCCAGCTACCTGATCACCGGGGGTGGCGCGGTGCACTGGGACTGGGAAGGGCTGCCGCTGCTCTTCGCCTGTGCCCTGGGGGTTCTGTTCGCGGCCGCCCTCGCCTCCGTGCCCATGGTCCGCCGGCACATCGACCCCGAGCACATCCGGCGGGATTGATCCCGCCGGCGGCGATGAGTTTCCGGCGGGGCGGGAGTCATGGTTGTTGTTGTTGCTGCCGTGCCGACCGCCTCGCTTGGAGACGACCATGTCCGAGAACACCGTCAAGGGTCCCGCCAGTTACTTCCCCTCCATCGAGAAGAAGTACGGGCGGCCGATCTCCGAGTGGCAGGAGCTCATCCGGTCCTCGCCGCTCACCAAGCACATGGAGCTCGTCTCCTGGCTGAAGGCCGAGCACGGGCTCGGGCACGGTCACGCCAACGCCCTCGTCGCGCACACCCTCGCCGAGGGGAAGTAGTGAGGTGGTGAGGGTTGGCGTCAGGCCGCCAGTTCGTGGGTCGTGCGGCGCCGCACCCTCGCCGTCAGGGCCGCCGTCGCCGCCGCCGCGGCCGTGCCCGCCACCAGGGCCGTCCACCAGAGGGCGGCCGGGCCCAGTGTCGTGTACGTGGCGACGCCCAGCGTGAGCGCCGCGAAGCGGGCCACTCCCCACGTCCAGCTGAAGGCGCCCTGGTAGCGGCCTCGGGCGTGTGCCGGGGCCAGGTTGGCGACGACACCGGCGGCGATGCCGGCGACCACGACCTCGCCGAGCGACCAGACGATCACCGACACCGTGTAGCCGACGATCCCGTCGGCGAGGCCGGTGAGCGCGACGCCCACGGCGATCAGGACGCTGCCCGCGCTCTGCACCACGAGCTGCGGCAGCTTGGCCAGCCGGGCGGTCGCGAAGGGCTGGAGCCCGACGACCAGGACCGCGTTGACCGCCGCCATCGCTCCGTACACCGCCGGGGAGAGGCCGCTGTCGTGGACCGCGAGCGGCAGGGCGACCTCCGTCAGCGAGTAGACGAAGAGCTGGATGCCGAAGAGCGGCAGCAGGAGCAGCGCGAGGCGGTCGCGGAGGACGACTCCGTAGCCGATGCCGTCCTTCTTTTCCTCCTTCTGTCCCTTCTCCTCCCTGGCCGCCGGGGTCTTCGCTCGCGCCGGCTCCTTCAGGCGCACTACCACGACCAGCGCGTACAGCAGCATCGAACCCGCGTCCACCGCGAACAGCAGCCAGTAGCCGTGCGCCGCCAGGTAGCCGCCCAGGATGCCCGCGACGGCGGTGCCGATGTTCACGCCCCAGCCGAAGAGGGCGTACGCGCGCTGCCGGCGTTCGCTGTCGACGGCGTCGGCCAGCAGCGCGTACGCCGCCGGCGAGACCGTGCTGCCGGCCGCGCTGATCAGCAGCGACGCCGCCGCCATCGTCCACACCCCGGGTGCGAGGAACAGCGCGCCCTGCGCCACCGCCGCGCCGGTCAGGCCGATGAGCATCGTCGGACGGCGGCCGATGCGGTCGGCGAGGATGCCGCCGACGGCCGGGCCGATGAGGTTGCCCGCGCCGAGGGCGCCGAGGACGTACGAGGTGTCGGCGCCGGTCACTCCGCGCGAGGCGAGGAAGAAGACCAGGAACGGGGTGACGAGGTAGCCGAGGCGGTTGACGATCGTTCCCGCGAAGATCGTCCAGACGACGGGCGGGAGGCCGCGGAAGGAGGAAGGGAGGAAGGAAGACGGAGAGGGAGGCATGAGGGGATCTTGTGGGCGGCTCCCCTCTCTACTCCAATGATTAAGCTCAGTACGAATCCATTCGGCCCAGCCCAGCCCAGCCCAGTCCAGCCCAGCCCAGCGAGATGACGAGGAGCGCCTGCTCATGGAATCCGGGCTCAGTTTCTCCGCCGCCGACCTCGCCCAGACGCGCTTCGCCGTCTCCCCCATGTGGGAGGTCGTCACCAGCTTCCGCCTCCTCTCCCGGCAGCCCGACACCACCGGCGCCTCCCCGCACCGCCGCTGGGCCGCCCAGGTCCGCCCCCGCATCGTCCGCGCCGGGCTCGACCGGGGCTGGCTCGCCGCCCTCGTCCCCGCCCACGGCTATCTCGCCGACTTCCTCAACCCCACCCCCACCGGCCCCTTCCCCACCCTCGACGGCGAGCTCGACGCCATCCGCCGCACCCCGCCCGAGCAGGTACGCGACGACCTCCGGCGGCTCGGCGTCGAGGGCGTCGCCGGCCCCCGGCTCCGGCTGCTGCACGAGGCCCCCGAAGCCGCCCTCCGCAAGGTCTCCGACGAGGTCGAGACCTACTGGGAGCTCGCCCTCGCCCCCTACTGGGCCCGGCTCCAGAAGCTCCTGGAGGCCGATGTCTTCCACCGGGCCCGCCAGGTCGCCGAGCACGGTTCGGCCCGGGTCCTGAGCGAGCTCCACGAGACCGTACGGTGGGACGACGGCACCCTGCGGCTCCTACGGCGCCACTGCGCCCTCACCCGCGACCAGGGCGGCTCCGGGCTGCTGCTCATCCCCTCCGCCTTCGCATGGCCCAAGGTCCTCACCCGCTCCGTCCACCCCGACCCGCCCCAACTCGCCTACCCGGCCCGGGGCATCGGCACCCTGTGGGAACCCCGGACCACCGGTGCCACGGACGCCGTCGCCGCCGTCCTCGGCCGCTCCCGCACCCTGCTGCTCACCGAGCTCGACACCCCGGCCTCGACCACTCAGCTCGCCACGCACTGCGGGATGTCCGCCGCCGGGGTCTCCCAGCACCTCATCGCCCTGCGCAACGCCGGCCTGGTCACCGCCCACCGCAGCGGACGCTCCGTCCTCTACGCCCGGACCGCCGTCGCCGACCAGCTCCTCAACCCCTAGGGAAGGTCGGGGGATGAGGGATGGGGGGAGGGGGACGAGGGAGGAGCGATGGGGATGGGGCTGGGGCTGGGGATGGGGAATGGAAGATCGGGGAGGGCGGGGATCCGGGAGGATCTCGGGATGACTACGTTCTCCGGGGCCTCGTCCCACTCCCCCTCCTGGACCGAGCGGGTCGTCGTGCGCGACGGCGTACGCCTCTCCTGTCGCGACTGGGGCGGCTCCGGGCCCGACGTCCTCCTCCACGGGCTCGCCGGGCACGCCGGGGAGTGGGACGCGACCGCCCGGGCCCTGCGGGACGCCGGGCACCGGGTCCTCGCCCTCGACCAGCGCGGGCACGGGCACAGCGAGCGGCGGCCCGAGAACGCCACCCGCGCCTTCTGGGACGAGTGGGCGGCGATCACCTGCCCCACCCTCGCCGTCCTCGGGCAGGGCACGGAGGGCGGGATCGTCGGGGACGAGGAGTACGCGGAGATGGCCCGGCTCCTTCCCGGCCTGTACGGGGCGAGCGTGCCCGGCGCCGGACACGACGTCCACCTCGAACGGCCGGAGCTCCTGCACGACCTGGTGACGGGCTTCCTCGGCCCTTGCCTTGAAGTGCACTCCAATTCCTAGAGTGCGGCGCATGCGCTATCGGGTACTCGGCGGGACCGGGATCGACGTCAGCACGTACTGCCTCGGCACCATGATGTTCGGTGCCGTCGGCAATCCGGATCATGAGGAGTCCGTACGGATCATCCATTCCGCCCTGGACCGGGGCATCAACTTCGTCGACACCGCAGACATGTACTCGGCCGGCGAGTCCGAGGAGATCGTCGGCAAGGCGCTGCGCGACCCCAGGCGCCGCGAGGAGACCGTCCTCGCCACCAAGGTGTACTTCCCCATGGGCGGTGAGGGGCCCAACAAGGGCGGTTCGTCCCGTCGTTGGATCACCCTCGCCGTCGAGAACAGCCTGCGGCGGCTCGGCACCGACTGGATCGACCTCTACCAGGTCCACCGGCCCGACCCCCGTACGGACATCGAGGAGACCCTCGACGTCCTCGGCGACCTCGTCACCCAGGGGAAGATCCGGGCGTTCGGCTGCTCCACCTTCCCCGCCGAGGAGATCGTCGAGGCGCACGCCGTCGCCGAGCGGCGCGGACTGCGCCGCTTCCGCTCCGAGCAGCCGCCGTACTCGCTGCTCGCCCGGGGCGTGGAGACGTCCGTGCTGCCCGTGGCCCAGCGGTACGGGATGGGGGTGCTGACCTGGAGCCCGCTCGCGTCCGGCTTCCTCACCGGCCGCTACCGCAAGGGCGCGCCGATCGACCTGACCAGCGGCCGGCCCGCGCTCACCCCGCACCGCTTCGACCCGTCGCTGCCCGTCAACGCCGCCAAGCTCGACGCCGTCGAGGAGCTCGTCGCGCTGGCGGACGAGATCGGTTGCACGCTGCCCGAGCTGGCGATCGCCTTCGTGACCGCGCACCCGGCGGTGACGTCCGTGATCATCGGCCCGCGCACGATGGAGCAGCTGGACGGCCTGCTGAAGGGCGCGCCGGTCGTGCTCACGGACGAGGTCCTGGACCGGATCGACGCGATCGTGCCGCCGGGCACGAACCTCTATCCGCCGGACGGTGTCTGGCGTCCCCGCGCCCTGACCGAACCCGCGCTGCGGCGACGGCCGTTGGAGGAGCGGGCGGCGGGCTGAGCAGATCCGGGGGCGGGGCGGGACAGTGGTGGATTCGCTCGGTGGGCCGGTGGCGGATCTCCTCGCCTCCGCTCGCGCCCGGCTCCATGCTTGGCCCCATGAGTGAGACGCGTACGAGAACGATCGGCGACGCCGAGCGCAGGGCCCGGCTCGCGGTGCGGCACCGGCTGGCCGGGTCCGCGCGGGCCGCGACGGCCGAGGAGGTCGGGAACGCCCTCGTGGCGCTGCACGGCACCGATCCGGCGAGCGTGTTCCTCGCGGTGGGGGCGCGGCTGGCCGGCGGCGCCGGACCGGTCGCGACCGTCGAGCGGGCCCTGTACGAGGACCGGTCCCTGGTCCGGATGCACGGCATGCGGCACACGGTCTTCGTCTTCCCGTCCTCCCTCGCGCCGGCCGTGCACTCCTCCACCACCCATCCGGCCGCCGTCCGCGAACGGGCCGTTCTCCTGCGGCACTTGGTGGAGGGCAGCGCCTTCGACGCGGCCTGGCTGGCGGAGACCGAGCGTCTGGTCCTCGCCGAGCTGGCCGTACGCGGGGAGGCGACCGGCACCGAACTGGGCGCCGCCGTACCGAGGTTGCGGGAGACGTACGTGTACGGGCCGGGGACCCGGCAGGAGGGCGTCCAGTCCGTCGCGAGCCGGGTGCTGCGGGTCCTCGGCATGGAGGGCCGGATCGTCCGGGGGCGGCCGCAGGGGACGTGGACGTCGAGCCGCTTCCGCTGGGCGCTCGCCGGGGAGCACCCGCCGGTCGCGGCGGCGGAGGCACGGGCGGAGCTGATCCGGCGGTGGCTGGCGGCCTGCGGTCCGGCGAGCGAGGCGGATCTGAAGTGGTGGACGGGGTGGAAGGTCACGGATGTGCGCGGGGCGCTCGCCGCGGTCGGCGCGGCGCCGGTGACGCTGGCCGGGGGGACGGGGTTCGTCCTGCCGGACGACCTCGACCCCGTACCGGAACCGGAGCCCTGGGCGGCGCTGCTGCCCGCGCTCGATCCGACGGCGATGGGCTGGCAGGCCCGGGACTGGTACCAGGACCCGGAGCACCGGGCCGCGCTGTACGACCGCAGCGGGAACATCGCGCCGACGGTGTGGTGGAACGGCCGGATCGTCGGCGTCTGGGCGCAGCGCCCGGACGGCGCGATCGTCCACCGGCTCCTGGCGGACGTGGGCGGGGAGGCGGAGCGGGCGATCGGGGCGGAGGCGGCGCGGCTGGCCGCCTGGGTGGGGGAGGTACGGGTGACACCCCGGTTCCGCACCCCGCTGGAGCGGGAGCTCGCCGCGCCCTGATCCGGCCGACCTGATCGACAAGACGCCCCCGGACACCCCCTGGTGACGGTGCCCTGGTGGCGGTGCCCTAGTGGCGGTCGCCGAGGCCGGGGACGCCCAGATCGGAGAGGCCGTCGAGGACCAGGTCGACGCCGACGGCGGCGAGGAGCAGACCCAGGAGACGGCCGAGGAGCTCGATGGTCGCGTGGTGGGTGCGGCGCAGGATCCGGGCGAGGAGCAGGACGCAGACGAGATCGAGGGCGATGACCGACACGTACGCGCCGACGACGGTCGAACGCCAGCTGAAGGAGTCACGGGCGGCCGCCTCGATGAGGACCGCCGTCATGGCGAGCGGGCTCACCACGTACGGCATGAGCAGCTCGCGCACCCCGCTGACCAGGTCGGGGGCGTCCTGTTGGGGGCCGTCGGAGCCCAGGTGGAGGCCGAGGACGAGGCCGACGGCGTACAGGAAGAAGATGACGCCGCCCGCGAGCTGGAGCGCGGGCGTACTGATGTGGAAGAGGTCGAGCAGCCAGGGGGCCGTGATGCCGGTGACCAGGCCGACGAGGACGGCCGCGCCCGAGGAGATGAGGGCGATGGTGCGGAGCTGGCGGGCGGGATGGACCTGGGCGAGGCCGGCGAAGGCGAGGAGCACCTTCGGCGGGCCGACGACGGAGAAGAAGGTGATGAAGGCGGCGGAGAAGCTGAATACGTCCACTCGGGAATCATGGGACGGTCGAGTGATTTCTCCCGTTTTTCCGACCGATCCCCGCGCGGTGTCGAGAACCGTCCCCCGGATCCGACTCTCCTGCGAGAGGCAATACGACACCGGATGTGAGGAGGACGTCATGAAGTACCTGGTGATGGTGCAGGGCTCGGAGGCCGACTACGAGGCGATGGTGGGCCGAGGCTCCGCCGGGAGCCCCGCCTGGGACAAGACGCAGCTCAAGACGATGTTCGAGCACATGAACGCGATCAACACCGAGGTGACCGCGAAGGGCGAGATGCTCGACGCCCAGGGCCTCGCCGCACCCTCCAAGACCCGCTTCGTGACGGTGGACGGCGAGGGCAGGCCGGTCGTCACGGACGGCCCGTACGCGGAGACCAAGGAGGTCCTCGCGGGCTACTGGCTCCTCGACTGCGCCTCCCTGGACCGCGTCACGGAGATCGCCGCCCAGGTGGCCCGCTGCCCCGTTCCGCCCGGATCCCCGGAGTACGCGGTGGTGATCCGCCCGGTCGACGAGACGGGCCCGAGCCAGGACTGAGCCGGGGCCGGGCCGGAGCGGACTGAGCCGGGGCCGGGCCGGAGGTGAGCCGGGACTGAGCCGGAGGTGAGCCGGGACTGAGCCGGAGGTGAGCCGGGACTGAGCCGGGGCCTCACCGAGCATTGGTGCTCGGTGAGGCCCCGGTGTCCCGGTGTCCTGATGTCCCGGCGGTGTCCCGGTCCGTCGTCATCCCTCAGTGCACCCCGTGGGGGCCGCCCGTCGGGCGGGGGGTGCCTCGGGGGATGAGGAAGGGGGCCGCCAGGGCCGCCGTCGCCGCGGTGGCCGTGCAGAGGGTGAAGGCCGCCGTGAAGCCGTCCGGCAACGCTTCGGCGGTGGTGGCGGTGAGGGCGAGGGAGGAGACGGCGGCCACGCCGATGGAGCCGCCGACCTCGTGGAAGGTGTTGACGATGCCGGAGGCGAGGCCCGCCTCGTGCGGGGAGATCAGGCCGAGGGCGGTCGTGGTCGCCGCGACGAAGACCGCGCCGAGGCCGAGGGCGGCCGTGGCGAGGGCGGGAAGCAGGGTCGTCCAGGGGTTGGCGTCCGGGGTGAGGAAGGTCAGCGGCAGACAGCCGAGTGCCGCGAGGGCCAGGCCGCCGGTCGCGCAGGCGCGCGGGCCGGCCGTCGGGACCAGGCGGGAGCCGAGGTGGGCGCCGATCGCGGTGGTGAGGGCGATCGGGAGGAAGAGCAGCCCGGTACGGAGGGCCCCGAGGCCGTGGACGTGCTGGAGCCGCATCGAGCCCAGGAAGAAGAAGGAGATCAGGAGCGCGGTCGCGACCAGCATCAGGAGCGAGCCCGCGACGACCGGGCGACGGGTGAGCATCCTGAGGTCCATCAGCGGGGCGCGGCTCGCCCGCTCGACCGCGGCGAAGATCCCGTAGAGGGCGAGCGCGCCGAGCAGCGGCAGCAGGGTGGCGGCGGAGGTCCAGCCCGAGTCGCCCGCCCGTACGAGTCCGTAGACGAGCGCGCCGGTGGCGGTGGTCACGAGGAGCGCGCCGGGGACGTCGAGCCGGGCCCCTCCCGTACGGGGGCGGGCCGGGTCGTGCGGCGGAAGGACCTTCGGCAGGGCGACCAGCAGGGCCAGGCCGACGGGGACGTTGACGTAGAAGACCCAGGGCCAGCCGGGGCCTTCGGTGAGGGCTCCGCCGAGCAGGACGCCGACGGCCGAGCCCGTGCCGCCGATCGCCGCCCAGGCGCCGAGGGCCTTGGCCCGTTCGGCGCCGTGGAAGGCGGTGGTGACGAGGGCGAGCGCGGCCGGGGAGAGGAGCGCGGCGCCGACGCCCTGGGCGATGCGGCCGCCGAGCAGGACGGGGGCGTTCGCCGCGAGTCCGCAGGCCAGCGACGCGGCGGTGAAGAGCGCGAGTCCGGCGAGGAGGACGCGGCGGGCGCCGAGGGCGTCGGCGAGCCGGCCGCCGAGGAGCATGAGCCCGCCGAAGCAGAGGGTGTACGCGGTGACGACCCAGGTCAGAGCGGTGCGCCCGAGATCGAGGTCGGTGGCGAGGGCGGGCAGGGCGACGTTCACGACGGTGACGTCGAGGATCAGCATGAACTGGGCGGCGCAGATCAGCGCGAGGGCCGTCCAGCGGCGGGGGTGGGGCTGTGGGTGGGGGTGGGGGTTCGAGTGCTGGGATTGGTGTCGGTGGGCAGGGGTGGGGGCTTGCTCGTCAGGGTGAGCCGTCATAACTGAACTGTACGGCACAGTACAGTTGAACTCAACGGTACAGTTGGCTTGGTACGGTTCGGGGTATGAACGCGCAGCCCGCCGCTCCCAAGACCGCGCCCACCGGAGCCCGTGCCGCCCGCAAGCGGCAGGCCGTCGTGCGTGCCGCCCGCGACCTCTTCCTCCGCGAGGGCTTCGGTGTCGGCATGGACGCCATCGCCGCCGAGGCGGGCGTCTCCAAGGTGACCGTCTACAACCACTTCGGCAGCAAGGAAGCCCTCTTCACCGCCGTCGTCGCCGGCGCCCTCGACGAACCCCTGGCCGGCGGGGAGCGGACGGAGGGCCCGGACCTCGCGCTGCTCGTCGCCGCCGAGGGGCCCGCCGAGCTCAAGGCCGCCCTCACCGACGCCGGCCGCGCCTGGGCCCGGGCCGTACGCGCCGACGACGAGGCCCGCGCGCTGCGCACCCTCGTCGCCACCGAACTGCACCGCTTCCCCGAGCTGGGCCGCGCCTGGCGCGCCCACGGCCCGGCCGGCCACCACCCCGCCGTCGCGGACGCCCTGCGCACCCTCGCCGACCGGGGGCTCCTGGAGATCCCCGACCTGGAGGTCGCGGTCCTCCAGCTCTACTCGCTGCTCGTCTTCCCGCAGATGGTCTTCGAGCAGTACGGGACGGAACTCACCGAGGAGCTGGGCGAACGCCTCGTCACGGACGGGGTCGAGATGTTCCTCCGCCGTTACGCCCCCTGAGCCGCGCCACGCCCCCGCCCCTCGTGCGCCCCTGAGCCTCGTCACGCCCCGCCCCTTGTGCGCCCCCCGAGCCGCGCCCCCGAGCAACGCCCCCTGAGCCGCGCTACGCCTCCTGACGCAGCCGCGCGAGGGTCGCGTCCAGGCCGCCCGCCCCGCGCCCCGCCGTCCGGTTGTACGGGAGCTTCCCGAGCATCAGGGCCATGCCGCAGGTGTTGGTGAGCGCCGAGAAGACGAGCCCGCCCGCGATGCCCGCCGAGAGGAGCTGGAAGGCGGGGTGGACCAGGAGTCCGAGCGCGAGGCCGAGCAGGACGAGGGAGCCGGCCACCAGCCGGACCTGCCGGTCCATCGCCCAGACCGGCTTCGCCGGAGCTCCCGCCGGGCGGTCGAGGCCGTGGCCGCGGGCCGCCCAGCCGCTCGTACCGCCGTCGAGGTCGATCACGGCGATACCGTGCGCGGCGAGCTGGGCGCAGGCGTTGGCCGAGCGGCTGCCGGACTGGCAGACGACGAGCAGCTCACCGCGGGCCGCCGCCTCCCGGAGCTCGGGCACGGCACGGCCGAGCTGGTCGAGCGGGACGTTGAGTGCTCCGGGCACGTGCCCGGAGGCGTACTCGCCCGGGGTGCGGACGTCGACGACGGTCAGCTCCGCCAGCCGCGTGCGGGCCTGGTCGGCATCGAGCGAGAGGGGTGCGTTCATGGCAGGTGTCATCCTTGGTCTTCGACGGAGCCCCGTGCTGGGGAGTAAATTACCCCCTGGGGTATCTGCGGAGGAGTGAACAGTGGAACTCGACCTCGCGGGCGCGGAGCTCAAGGCGGTTTTGAACCGGCTGCGCCGGGCCCAGGGCCAGATCGCCGGAGTGATCCGGATGATCGAGGAGGGACGGGACTGCGAGGAGGTCGTGACCCAGCTCGCCGCCGCCTCCCGGGCCCTCGACCGGGCCGGGTTCGCGATCATCGCGACCGGGCTCCAGCAGTGTCTGACCGACATCGATGACGGCCGCAAGAACGGCGAGGACCGGGACGCGATGCGGGCCCGCCTGGAGAAGCTCTTCCTGTCCCTGGCCTGACCGTCACACCGCCCCACCCCTGACCTGCCCTTACGGCACCACTCTGCCCCCGGCCTGACCCCTACGGCACCACCCTGCCCCGGCCTGACCCTTACGGCACCACCCTGCCCCTGGCCTGTCCCTTACGCCTCCCCCACCCGGCCCTTACATCTCCCTGGGGCGGACGCCCCTGACAGAAGTACCCCCGGGGGCGCATCCCCCGGGGGTACTTCCACGCTGGAACGGTGGCACTTCCGCACCGGAACGGCGCCGCCGCGGATCAGTCGACCGCGAGGCCCTTCAGGCGCTTCGCGATCCGCGTCAGCCGCTCGCCCTGGTAGCGGGCGGCCTGGAGGACGTTCTCCTCCGGGGCGCCGTTGGCGCCGGGGTGCGAGGTGCCGTAGGGGTTTCCGCCGGCCGCGTAGACGCTCGGGTCGGTGAAGCCGGGCGAGACGATGACCGAGCCCCAGTGGTGGAAGGTGTTGTAGAGCGCGAGCAGCGTCGACTCGTTGCCGCCGTGGACGTTGTGGGCGCTGGTGAAGGCGGTCGCGGGCTTGTCCGCCATGACGCCGCGCTGCCACAGGCCGCCCGAGGTGTCGACGTACTGCTTGAGCTGGGCGGCGACGTTGCCGAAGCGGGTCGGGGAGCCGAGCGCGTACGCGTCGGCCCACTCCAGGTCCTCCAGCGCCGCCGTCTCCACGTCGCCGGTGGCCTCGACATGGGCGCGCCAGGCCGGGTTGGCGTCGATGGCGGCGTCGGGGGCGAGCTCGGGCACCCGGCGCAGGCGCACCTCGGCACCGGCCTTCTCCGCGCCCTCGGCGACGGCCCGGGCGAGCTGGTGGACTGCACCCGTGGCCGAGTAGTAGATGACGGCGACCTTGACGGACATGGCGAACTCTCCTCAACCGGATTCTTTTCCGCTTCGATGCCCCGAGGTTAAGCGGATCACTATCCGGTTCGCAAGGGGAACGGGTATGCTCACATCGAGGAGCGATCGAGGGGGACCCCGGACGAAGGGCAGGAGTCGGCAGATGAGCGCGAGAGAACCGCAGGCCGGAGACGGGGCGGCGCCGATGCTCAGCCTGCTCCCCACCGTCGGCGGCGGCCCCGCCCCCGAGCGGGCCGACGCCGCCCGCAACCGGCGGAAGATCCTCGACGCGGCAGCCCGGATCGTCGCCGAGGACGGCCCCGAGGCCGTCACCATGAACCAGGTCGCGCACGCCAGCGGCATCGGCGTCGGCACGGTCTACCGCCGCTTCGGCGACGTCTCCCAGCTCCTGTGGGCCCTGCTCGACGACCGCGAGCGCCAGTTCCAGGAGGCGTACATGAGCGGCCCGCCGCCGCTCGGACCCGGCGCGCCGGCCGCCGAACGGATCGACGCCTTCCTCGACGCGCTCGTCGACCGGGTCGGCGAGCAGCGCGAGATCCTGCTCGCCGCCCACTCCGCGGCGCCCCGCGCCCGCTACCACAGCGGCGCGTACCGGGTGATGCACACCCACGTCAGCCTGCTCATCGGGGAGCTCAGGCCGGGCGCCGACGCGACGCTCCTCGCGCACCTGCTGCTCGCGCCGTTCTCCCCGGACGTCATGCACCACCTGACGGTCGAACAGGAACTGTCGAGCGAGCGGTTCAAGGCCGGGGTACGGGAGCTGCTGACCCTGCGGGGCCGGGGACAGGACGGGTACGGGGGCGCCTGACCGCTCCGTGGACGGCGGTGGACCCGGAGCGGGCTCCGGTCGCAGGATCGTGGCATGACCACGTATCTGATCCTCCACGGCTTCCAGAACCACCGTCCGCCGGGTCACTGGCAGCACTGGCTCGCCGGGGAGCTGCGGGCGCGCGGGCACGAGGTCCGGTATCCGCAGCTGCCCGAGGCCGACGCGCCCGTCCTCGACGCGTGGCTCGCCGCCCTGGAGGAGCACGGGGAGCGGCCGGCCGAGGGGGAGTTCGTGGTGCTCGCCCACAGCCTGTCCGTGCTGCTGTGGCTGCGGGCCGGGAAGCGGCGCCCGGACGCCGACCGGGTGCTGCTCGTCGCCCCGCCCTCACCGCCGGTGACCGCGTCGATCCCCGCGATCGCCGCGTTCGCCGACGGGCTCGACCCGACGGAGGCCGGGGTGCGGGCGCGGCTCGTGTACGGGGACGGGGATCCGTACTGCCCCGAGGGCGCCGACGTCCACTACGGCACCCCGCTCGGCCTCGACCTCGACCACGTCCCGGGCGGCGCGCACCTCAACCCCGACTCGGGGTACGGGGAGTGGCCCTCGCTCCTGGAGTGGTGCGAGGACCCTGCGGTACGGGTCACGGGCCGGTAGGAGGCCGACGCTACAGGTCAAGGGCCGGCAGGAGGCCGGCGCTACGGGTCAAGGGCCGCCAGGAGGCCCCGGACGCCCCCTAGTCTCGTGCGGATGTACTCCGAGACCGCACCGTACGACCAGGGCCTGCTCGACGTGGGCGACGGCAACCGCATCCACTGGGAGGTCTCCGGCAACCCGGAGGGCAGGCCCGCGCTCGTCGTGCACGGCGGGCCGGGCTCCGGCTCCTCCCCCCGCAGCCGCCGGTTCTTCGACCCGGAGAAGTACCGGCTCGTCCTCTTCGACCAGCGCGGCTGCGGGCGCTCCACCCCGCACGCGAGCGACCCGGCCGCCGACATGTCCGTGAACACCACCGCGCACCTGGTGGCCGACATGGAGCGGCTGCGCGAGCACCTCGGGATCGACCGCTGGCTGCTGTACGGCGGCTCCTGGGGCTCCACGCTGATCCTGGCGTACGCGGAGGCGCACCCCGAGCGCGTGACGGAGATCGTGATCGCGGCCGTCACGACCACCCGCCGCTCCGAGACGGCCTGGCTGTACGAGGGCGTCGGCCGTTTCTTCCCCGAGGCCCACGAGCGCTTCCGGGCCGGGGCCGACGGGGCCTCCGACCTCGTGGGCGCCTACGCCGCCCTGATGAACGACCCCGACCGGGCCGTACGGGAGAAGGCCGCCGCGGACTGGTGCGCCTGGGAGGACGCGGTCCTCTCCCTGGAGGGCATGGGCACCCCGTACACCGACCGCGTCGACGACACCCGGCTCGGCTTCGTCCGGATCTGCTCGCACTACTTCGCGCACGGCGCCTGGCTGGAGGAGGGCGCGCTGATCCGCGACGCGCACCGGCTCGCCGGCATCCCCGGCGTCCTGATCCACGGCCGGCTGGACATGGGCGGCCCGCTCACCACCGCCTGGGAGCTGGCCCGCGCCTGGCCGGACGCCGAGCTGCACGTGGTCGGGAGCGCCGGGCACCTGGGCGGGGAGGAGACCGGGGACCTGATCCTCGCGGCCCTCGACCGCTTCGCGAAGGGGTGAGCCCACCGGGCGTGCACCCCGCGGGCGAACCCACCGGGCGTGCACCCCGCAGGCGAACCCACCAGGCATGCACCCCGCAGGTGAATCCACCAAGCGGACGCTCCGCCGAAGCGTCATGATCGGTTCATGAGCACCAAGGCCACGCCCCCCGACATCCACCTCGCCCAGCAGCCGGAGGCCGACGCGCTCCTCGGCCGTTCGCCGCTCGCCGCGCTCGTCGGCATGCTCCTCGACCAGCAGGTTCCGATGGAGTGGGCGTTCTCCGGCCCGTACACCATCGCCTCGCGGCTCGGCGCGGACGATCTCGACGCACACGAGATCGCCGCCCGCAACCCGGAGGAGTTCGCCGCGCTGCTCTCCGAGAAGCCGGCCGTGCACCGCTTCCCGGGCTCGATGGCCCAGCGCGTGCAGCAGCTCTGCCGGTTCCTGGTCGAGGAGTACGGGGGCGACGCCGAGGCCGTCTGGGCGGACGCGGCGACCGGGAAGGAGCTGCTCGCGCGGCTCCAGGCGCTGCCCGGCTTCGGCAAGCAGAAGGCGCAGATCTTCCTGGCCCTGCTCGGCAAGCAGTACGGGGTGCGGCCCACGGGCTGGCGTGAGGCGGCGGGCCCGTACGGCGAGCAGGGCTCGTACCGATCGGCCGCCGACATCACCGGCCCCGAGTCGCTCGCCAAGGTGCGCGCCCACAAGCAGGAGATGAAGGCGGCGGCGAAAGCGGCGAAAGCCACCAAGGAGGCCAAAACATCCGGGAATTGATAACTCCGGATGTCAATCATGCTCAAGGTGAGAGGAATTACGCAGAACCTGTTCACAGAACGCCCTTGAGATCGCTAACTTCCCCTCAACCTCGTCCGTACCGGGAAGGACTTCTGTGAACGCAACCCAGCGCCGTGCCGCGGCCATTCTGGCCGCCGCCGCCCTCGCCACCCCGCTGGTGCTCGCCTCTCCCGCCACCGCCGGCCAGGACCCCACGGCCGCGCCGGCCCGCGATGCCGCCAAGCTGGCGAAGAAGCTGGTCCGCGAAACCTCCGCGCAGGACGCCTTCAAGCACCTGCAGAAGTTCCAGGCGATAGCCGACTCGGCCGGCGGTCACCGCGCGGCCGGCTCGCTCGGACACGACGCCTCGGCCGCGTACGTGTACACGCAGCTCAAGAAGGCCGGCTACAACGTCTCGTACCAGAAGTTCGAGTTCATCTACACGGAGACGCTCGCCGAGAAGGCCTCCGTCGTCTCCCCCGCGCCCCGCACGCTCGACATCAAGGCGATGACGTACACCAAGTCCACCCCGGTCGGCGGCATCACGGCGCCCCTCGCGGCCGTGCCCGTCGACGCCGACGGCACCACCGGCTGCGAGCCGGGCGACTTCGCCGCCGGCACCTTCACCGGCAAGATCGCCCTGATCCAGCGCGGCGGCTGCGCCTTCGCGATCAAGCAGGAGAACGCCGCCGCGGCCGGAGCCGCCGCCGCAGCCATCTACAACAACGTCGACGGCGCCCTCTCCGGCACCCTCGGCGACCCCGCCGCGGGCAAGATCCCGACCGGCGGTCTCACCAAGGCCGAGGGCGCGCAGCTCACCGCCGACCTCGCGAACGGCCCGGTCTCGCTCTCCCTGGAGATCCGCCAGCTCCAGGAGAAGCGGACCACCAACAACGTCATCGCGGAGACCAAGGGCGGCAACGCCGCCAACACCGTGATGCTCGGCTCCCACCTGGACTCGGTCACCGCCGGCCCCGGCATCAACGACAACGGCTCCGGCTCCGCCGGTCTCCTCCAGGCCGCCCTGGAGCTCGCCAAGTCGAAGGACAAGGTCCGCAACAAGGTCCGCTTCGCCTGGTGGTCCGCGGAGGAGAACGGCCTCCTCGGCTCCGCCCACTACGTGAAGAACCTGACCGCGCTGGACAAGAGCGAGATCAAGCTCTACCTCAACTTCGACATGATCGCCTCGCCGAACTACGGCCTGTTCGTGTACGACGGTGACAACTCCGACAACGTCGGTGCCGGCGCGGGCCCGGAGGGCTCGGCCCAGCTGGAGCGTGACATCACCGACTTCATGGACAAGAGCGGGGTCCCGCACGAGGGCACCGACTTCACCGGCCGCTCCGACTACGGCCCGTTCATCGGGGTCGGCATCCCCTCCGGTGGCACCTTCACCGGCGCCGAGGGCATCAAGACCGCCGCCCAGGCAGCCAAGTTCGGCGGCGAGGCGGGCGTCGCGTACGACGTGAACTACCACGCCAAGGGCGACGACATCCGCAACGTCAACATGCGGGCCTTCGACGTCAACATCGACGTCATCGCCAACGCCGTGGGCACCTACGCCCACGACATCTCCTCGCTCCGCAAGCCGGTCGTCTCCGTCCCGACCACGGGCGACGCGGGCAGCGGCGGCGGCCTGCACGACGACCACCACGAGGTCACCGAGTAGTCGCTGCCGGCACCGCCCGCCGCTCCGGAATCACTTCCGGCGGCGGGCGGTGCCGAAGATCGAGCGGCTGATCTCCCGGCCCAGCTGGGTGCCGATCGACCGGGCCAGGGACGTGAAGATCCCGCTGCCCACCACCTGTTCGGCGAGCGAGGGCTCCGGCTTCGGAGCCCTCGCTTCCTGCTGCGAGGACTCCGAAGCCTTCCCGGCCTGCTTCCCGGCCTGCTTCCCGGCCTGCTTCTCGGCTTCCTTCGCGGCCTCCTTCGCGGCCTCCTTCGCGGCCGCGGCCTCCATCGCCGCCGCCTCCGCCGCCCGCTGCTCGGCCGTCAGCCGCTCGTACGCCGACTCCCGGTCCACCGCCTCCGCGTACCGCCCGTACAGCGGCGAGCCCTTCACCGCCGCCTCCAGAGCGGCCGCGTCGATCGGGCCCATGAGCGACTCCGGGGCCCGCAGCCGGGTCGCCGCCACCGGGGTCGGGGCGCCCTTCTCGCTCAGTACGGTGATCACCGCCTCGCCCGTACCGAGCCCCGTGAGCACCTCCTCCAGGTCGTACGCGGAGTTCGGGAAGGTCCGCACCGTCGCCTTGAGCGCCTTCGCGTCGTCCGGGGTGAAGGCGCGCAGCGCGTGCTGCACCCGGTTGCCGAGCTGGGCCAGCACGTCCGAGGGAACGTCCTTCGGGGTCTGCGTCACGAAGAAGATGCCCACGCCCTTCGAGCGGATCAGCCGGACCGTCTGCGTGATCGACTCCAGGAACGCCTTCGACGCCCCCTTGAAGAGCAGATGCGCCTCGTCGAAGAAGAAGACCAGCTTCGGCTTCTCCAGGTCGCCGACCTCCGGCAGGTCGTTGAAGAGGTCCGCCAGCATCCACATGAGGAAGGTCGAGAAGAGCTGCGGCTTGTCCTGCACGGCCGGCAGCTCCAGGACCGAGACGATCCCGCGCCCGTCCGCCGCCGTCCGCAGGAACTCGCCCGTGTCGAACTCCGGCTCCCCGAAGAAGCCGCCCGCACCCTGCTGTTCGAAGGCCGTGATCGACCGCAGGATCACCCCGGCCGTCGCCGTCGAGAGCCCGCCGATCCCCTTCAGCTCGGCCTTCCCGGTGTCCGAGACCAGGAAGGCGACCACCGCCCGCAGGTCCTTGAGGTCGACCAGTTCGAGGCCCTTGCCGTCGGCGTAGTGGAAGATCAGGCCGAGCGACTGCTCCTGCGTCTGGTTGAGCTGGAGCACCTTGGAGAGCAGTACGGGGCCGAAGCTGGTGACCGTGGCGCGCACCGGGATGCCGGGGCCGGTGCCGCCGAGCCCGTAGAACTCGCACGGGAAGCCCGTCGCCCGCCACTCCTGCCCGACCTGGGCGGCCCGCTCGCGGACCTTCTCGCCGTCCTCGCCGGGCGCCGAGATCCCGGAGACGTCGCCCTTGATGTCGGCGAGGAAGACCGGCACCCCCTGCGCCGAGAGCTGCTCGGCGATCAGCTGGAGCGTCTTCGTCTTGCCCGTGCCGGTGGCGCCGGCGACCAGACCGTGGCGGTTGAGCATCGGCAGCGGGATGCGGATCGCCGCGTCCGGGTGACACGCGCCCTCCCAGAGCAACGCCCCCAGATCGAGTGCGGCTCCGTCGAAGGCGTACCCGGCGGCGATCTCGGCGGCGGTCATGACGACACCCCAATTTCGGTTCTGTCACGGTTTGCACCAGCATCCCACTGGCCTCGCGTGGCTGCGCCGGTGGCCGCTCGCCCGGTAGGCTTTCCGTGTGATCTTCAAGCGCATCGGAAACGGAAAGCCGTATCCCGACCACGGCCGGGAAAGCACCCGGCAGTGGGCGGACGTCGCGCCGCGCCCGGTCCGTCTCGACCAGCTGGTCACCACCAAGGGCCAGCTGGACCTGGAGACGCTGCTCGCCGAGGACTCCACCTTCTACGGCGACCTCTTCGCGCACGTCGTGAAGTGGCGCGGCGATCTCTACCTCGAGGACGGACTGCACCGCGCCGTCCGCGCGGCACTCCAGCAGCGCCAGGTGCTGCACGCCCGCGTCCTCGAAATGGACTGAGACGGCGGAAACGAGACGGCGGAACCGAGGGAGACGGCGTCGGGCTCGCCGTTTCCACTGACCCTTTCGGGGTCAGTTCGCCCCCATCCGGACGCGATCACATGATCATCAAGTAGGCATCGCCGACGGGCGGCATTACGCTGCGTTCATGAGCATGCTCACTCCCCCCGGAATGGGCGGAAAGTACCGCATCACGGGGGATGTCTACCCGCGCCTGCGCCGCCCCCACCGCCGGCGCAGGATCATCCTCGCGGCCGCGGCCTCCGTGGTCGTGCTGGGCGCGGCCGGCTGGGGCACGCTCCAGCTCGTCGACGTCTTCTCGGGCGACGAGGGTACGAAGACGACCGCCGGGAAGCAGACCGACTGCAAACCCGTCGCCAAGGCGACGACCCCGCCGGCGTCGACCCTCCCGAAGCCCGGCCAGATCACGGTCAACGTCTACAACGCGACCCCGCGCAGCGGTCTCGCGAAGACGACCGCGGACGAGCTCAAGAAACGCGGCTTCAAGATCGGCAAGGTGGGGAACGCGCCCGCCGCCTACGACAAGAAGGTCCCCGGCGCGGGGCTGCTGCTCGGCGCCACCACGGCCACCAAGGGCGTCTTCCCGGTCCTCGGCACCCAGCTCAAGGGCGCCACGACCAAGACGGACACCCGGGGTACGGCGGACGTGGACCTGATCATCGGGACCGCGTTCAAGACGCTGTCCCCGAAGGCGACGGCGGACGCGGCCCTGGTCGCGCTGACCAAGCCCGCGCCCGTACCCACCGGAAAGTGCTGAGGGTCTGAGGGTCCGCTGAGCGTCCTCCTGAAGGACCGCTCAGCGGGACTGGACTACTCCGCCGAGCCGGCAGTCCCCTGCTCGGCGGAGCCGGCAGTGCCCTACTCGGCGGAGCCGGCAGTGCTCTATTCGGCGGAGCCGGCAGTGCTCTATTCGGCGGAGCCGTACATGCGGTCGCCCGCGTCGCCCAGGCCCGGGACGATGTAGCCGTTCTCGTTGAGACGCTCGTCGACCGAGGCCGTCACGACGGTCACCGGGGTGCCCGCGAGCTCGCGCTCCATGACCTCGACGCCCTCCGGGGCGGCGAGGAGCACGACCGCGGTCACGTCGTCGGCGCCGCGCTTGATCAGCTCCTGGATCGCCGCGACCAGCGTGCCGCCGGTCGCCAGCATCGGGTCCAGGACGTACACCTGGCGGCCCGAAAGGTCCTCCGGCATCCGCGTGGCGTAGGTCGACGCCTCCAGCGTCTCCTCGTTGCGGATCATGCCCAGGAAGCCGACCTCGGCCGTCGGGAGCAGACGGACCATGCCGTCGAGCATGCCGAGCCCGGCGCGCAGGATCGGGACCACCAGCGGACGCGGGTGCGAGAGCTTCACACCGGTCGTCGGCGTGACGGGGGTCTCGATGTCGACCAGCTCGGTCCGCACGTCCCTGGTGGCCTCGTAGGCGAGCAGGGTGACCAGCTCGTCGGCGAGCCGACGGAAGGTCGCGGAGTCCGTGCGCTTGTCGCGCAGGGTGGTGAGCTTGTGGGCGACCAGAGGGTGGTCGACGACGTGGAGACGCATGACTCAACAGTAGCCCGCCCCGCACTGGCGTCGACCCACGCCGCTGGGGGAAGGTGGGGGCACAGGGACCCAGCGATGGGGTGGTGTGGCCGATGCCCGACCTGGAAGAACCGGCCGAGGAAGCCGCCGAGGGGGCGGCCGATCGACCGGCACCGGAGACCGACGCGGAGCGCCGCAGGCGCCGCGCCCAGTTCCTTCGCGAGCTGAACGAGGCCAAGGCGCTGCGCGAGCGCGTGCAGCCGCGACGCGCCCGGGCCGCCCGGATGCGCCAGGCCATGCGCATGCGGACCTTCCGCTGGTGAGACCGCCGGGCGCGGCCCGCCGCGCGCCCCCTGTGTGCGCCGGGGTCGCACGCCCGCCCGATGGCGGTGCCCTTCAGACTGATGCACGACGCAAGAGCCGAAGACCTCTCCTGAACGCCCTGTTTCTGTCACGATGCCGATTGGGCGGGGCACCAGGAGCGCACCGCCGGAACGTCACACCTCTGATCAGTGGGAGAGAGTCAGGTGTACTTCACCGCACTGCTCGCGCGCACCGAAGACGGGTGGGAAGCGAGCGACACGGAGCTCGACAACGTGGAGACCCTGTCGGATCTGGCCGAGCTGGCCCGCGAGGCCTCGGACGACGACACGGTGATCGTCTACATCGAGCAGGAGGACGCGTGGTTCGGGATCGTCCGGATCGAGGGTGAGGAAGACCCTCGGATCTACGTCTCGGACGGCGCCGCCGCCGCTCGTTCCTCGTACGGGGAGATCCTCACCCGGGAGATCCTCGGCGCCGACCTCGACGCCGAGCTCGACGAGCTGGAGTCGCTGGACCTGGACGGCACGGAGGACGGGGAGCCGCTCGCCGACGACGCGGCCGAGGGCGACGAATCGGCCGACGCGGCCGAGTCCGTGGCCGTCCCCTCCGCCCCCGTGGGCGACGGGCTGGTCCTCGCGGACCTCGGCCTCTCGGAGCGCGAGCTCCGGGCGCTCGACGGCGACGCGCTCGGGGTGATCGCGGACGCCCTGGGCGCCACGGAGATCCTGGAGGCCGTCCGCTAGTGGCACGCGCGGTACCTGTCCCCGACCCCGGGCCCGACCCCGTATCGACGCCCGGGACCGACCTCGGGGCAAACCTCGGGACCGGACTCGGGGCAGACCCCGGGAGCGACCCCGGGGCCGGCCTCCGGGGCGACCCCGCGCCGGCGCCCGGCGCCGATCCCGTGCGGGACCCCTGGCGGGACGCCATGCGGCTCGCCCTGGCCGAGGCCGACGCGGCCCTGCCGGCCGGTGACGTACCGGTCGGCGCGGTCGTGCTGGCCCCGGACGGGACGGTCCTCGCCCGGGCGCACAACGAGCGGGAGGCCGCCGGTGACCCGACCGCGCACGCCGAGGTCCTCGCCCTGCGCCGGGCGGCCGCGGCGACCGGTGAGTGGCGCCTGACGGGCTGCACGCTCGTCGTCACCCTGGAGCCGTGCGTGATGTGCGCGGGTGCCCTCGTCCAGTCGCGGGTCGAGCGGGTGGTGTTCGGCGCGCTCGACGAGAAGGCGGGCGCGGCCGGCTCGCTCTGGGACCTCGTACGGGACCGGCGGCTCAACCACCGTCCCGAGGTGATCCACGGCGTGCTCGGCGAGGAGTGCGCGGAGCAGCTGACGGCCTTCTTCCGCACCCGCTGACGGCCTTCCCTCGCACCCGCTGACGCCCCTCACGACCTGCGCGTCGATACGGATTTCATCGCAGCGCCAGTTTCGGCTAAGCTCTCTCTCGGTAGCGTGTCCGAGCGGCCGAAGGAGCTCGCCTCGAAAGCGAGTGTGGCGCAAGTCACCGAGGGTTCAAATCCCTCCGCTACCGCTTCGATCGAAGGGCCCGGCGCATCAGCGCCGGGCCCTTCGGCGTATGTCCGGCCCCTCTTCGACGCGTGCCCCTGCTCTTCGGCGTGCGCCCCGCCCAGGCCCCCGGATGCCCCCGCGTACGGGAGAGGCCCCGGTCCGCGCTCGTGGCGCGGACCGGGGCCCTTCTCCGTAGGACGGGGGGAACGGCATCGGGGGGACAAGCCGTTCCCCCCGATGAAGAACCGGACCTGCAAGTCCTGCGCCGCAGTCAGGGGGGAAGCTTGCGGCGCGGACCCCGCAGTGCGGGCCGGTTCCTGAAGCCCTTCGGATTCCTGCCAGATCCTCCGGGCTCGACATCCATCCTGCTTGCCCGTCACCCTTCCGGGGGGCGGCAAAAGGCCTCGATCTCCGGGTCCTTGGTCCATAAAGCCTCGGTTAGAGTGGCGCGGTCGTACGGCGGGGGACAGGGGAGGGGCTGAGCAGTGGTGGAAGCGAAGAAGATCGCGCTGTACGCGATCGGGGTCTTTGTGCTCTACACGATCGTCACGTCTCCGGAGCGGTCCGCCGATCTCGTGCAGGTAGGGTTCGAAGGCATTGCCAGTGCCGCCCAGGGAGTCGGCCAGTTCATGACCGAACTCATCAAGTAGGAGTCCCTCCGTGATCCGCCATCTGGTCCTCTTCAAGCTCAACGACGGCGTCTCCCGCGAGGAGCCGCGCGTCGTCGCCGGCGTCGAGGCGTTCCGCGCGCTCGGCGAGCAGATTCCGGAGCTGACGTTCTGGGAGTGCGACTGGAACATCACGGACCGGCCGATCGCGTACGACTTCGCCATCAACTCGGCCGTCGAGGACACGGACGCCCTCCAGCGCTACCTGGAGCACCCCGCCCACCAGGCGGGTGTCGCCCAGTGGCGCGAGTTCGCCACCTGGGTGATCGCCGACTACGCCTTCTAGTCACACCGCCTTCGAGGCCCCCCGCCGTCATGGCGGGGGGCCTCATGGGTTTCTGGCCTCCCCTTTTTCCGCCACCATGCCCTCAACACGTGGCTATGCGGTGCTTGCACACAGTGGACATGTCTTGTGATGCTATGACCGCTTTTGACGGATGAGTTGACCGTAGTTGACCCAGTCGACCAGCAAGCCCAGCCAAAGGGGTGGCGTGAACGTGCCGGCCAGTACAGCGCCTCAGGTCCCGCCCCAGCACGAGGCAGGCGGGACGGAGACCCCGCGCCCCCGCCCCCAGAGCACCCGCGGCGCCGACACCCGGGCCCTCACGCAGGTGCTCTTCGGGCAGCTCAAGCACCTGGAACCGGGCACTCCCGAGCACGACCGGGTGCGCGGGGCCCTCATCGAGGCCAACCTGCCGCTCGTGCGGTACGCGGCGGCCCGCTTCCGCTCCCGCAACGAGCCCATGGAGGACGTCGTCCAGGTCGGCACCATCGGCCTGATCAACGCCATCGACCGCTTCGACCCCGACCGGGGCGTGCAGTTCCCGACCTTCGCCATGCCGACGGTCGTCGGCGAGATCAAGCGGTACTTCCGCGACAACGTCCGGACCGTGCACGTGCCCCGCAGGCTGCACGAGCTGTGGGTCCAGGTGAACGGCGCCACCGAGGACCTGACGACCGCTCACGGCCGCTCCCCCACGACCGCGGAGATCGCCCAGCGGCTGCGGATCGGCGAGGACGAGGTGCTCGCCTGCATCGAGGCCGGCCGCTCGTACCACGCGACCTCCCTGGAGGCGGCGCAGGAGGGCGACGGGCTGCCCGGGCTGCTCGACCGGCTCGGCTACGAGGACCCCGCGCTCGCCGGGGTCGAGCACCGGGACCTCGTCCGGCACCTGCTCGTACAACTGCCCGAGCGGGAGCAGCGAATCCTGATGCTGCGCTACTACAGCAATCTGACGCAGTCCCAGATCAGCCAGGAACTCGGCGTCTCCCAGATGCATGTGTCAAGACTCCTCGCCCGCAGCTTCGCGCGTTTGAGATCCGCAAACAGAATCGAGGCGTAACCGAAACGGGTAGACCGGTTCGGAGCAGTTCTGCGGCACCCCAAATGCCGTACACCCCTTGTTTCCTGCGGATATGCATCCTCGGCTTGTCGACAAGTCACTACAGCGTGTTGCCGACATGTGACATTCTGCTGGAACCGAGTTTGCCGCAGCCCCCCCGCCGGTATTCAGGTGGAGGCTGCGTTCCTCAGATGGTCGCGGCCACCGCGACCGTCCGCGACCTCAAGGGGGTGGCATGTCCACAGAACTGGGCAGCTCGAAGGTGCTCACGCTCACGCCCGTTCCCGTGCCCACGCAGACGACGGCTCCGACCGCGACCGAGAGTTCCGCGGCGAGCGCCGCCGGAACCGCCGTGGTGAGCGCCGTCGACAGTGCCCCCACCGGCGCGGAGACCGCGGCTCCGCCGCTGCCCGTCACGTCGGGCGCCCTCGACACCCGCACCCTCTCGCGCTCCCTGTTCCTGCGACTGCGCGCCCTCGACACGGAAGGCGTCGCCGCAGACAGCCCGGAGCGGACCTACGTCCGCGACACCCTCATCCAGCTCAACCTCCCCCTCGTGCGGTACGCGGCGGCCCGCTTCCGCTCGCGCAACGAGCCGATGGAGGACATCGTCCAGGTCGGCACCATCGGCCTGATCAAGGCGATCGACCGCTTCGACTGCGAACGGGGCGTGGAGTTCCCGACGTTCGCCATGCCGACGGTCGTCGGCGAGATCAAGCGCTTCTTCCGCGACACCTCCTGGTCCGTGCGCGTCCCGCGCCGGCTCCAGGAGCTGCGGCTCGCCCTCACCAAGGCCAGCGACGAACTCGCGCAGAAGCTCGACCGCTCCCCGACCGTCCCCGAACTCGCCGCCGTGCTGGGAGTGTCGGAGGAGGACGTCGTCGACGGCCTCGCGGTCGGCAACGCCTACACGGCCTCCTCCCTCGACTCCCCCTCGCCCGAGGACGACGGCGGCGAGGGCTCGCTCGCCGACCGCCTCGGCTACGAGGACACGGCGCTCGAAGGCGTCGAGTACCGCGAGTCGCTCAAGCCGCTGCTCGCCAAACTCCCGCCCCGGGAGCGGCAGATCATCATGCTGCGCTTCTTCGCCAACATGACCCAGTCGCAGATCGGCGAGGAGGTCGGCATCTCCCAGATGCACGTCTCGCGGCTGCTCACCCGCACCCTCGCCCAGCTGCGCGAGGGCCTCATCTCCGACTGACCTCCGGACCGACTTCCCGAAAACCCGGTTTTTCTGACGATGCGTCAGCCAGACTGGTGCCCATGAGGCGAAGGAAGCCGGGACTCGTGGCGGTGGCGCTCTGCCTCGGCGGGGCGCTGACCGCCTGTGGTGGCGGAGGAGACGGCGAGGGGTACGCGGCGGTGGGCGCCGGCCCCTCACCGAACGGCGCGGTCGCCCCCTCGGGCGCGGTCACGCTGGTCCCCCTGGAGAGCCCCACGGCGAGCGGGACCGCCTCCAGTACGTCGTTACCGGCGCCCACGCCGTCTTCCTCGGACGCGGACGCGGACGCGGGGCGCTCCGGCGCGCCCTCCACGGCGGGCGGGAGCACGGCGCCCTCCTCCGGCTCCCCTGGCGGATCGAGCGGCCCGGGCGGCCCGGGCTCTTCCGGTACGGGATCGGGTACGGCTCCGGCGACCTCCGGGACCGGCGGCTCCGGGAGCGGAACGGCCCCTGGCACCCGTCCCGGCGATACGGCGCCGGGCTCCGACGGCGGCACCCCGCCCCGTACCCCCTCCGCTCCCCCGCGGCCCGCGCCCGGCAGCGGCGCCCCGGACCCGTCGTCCACCGCGCCCCCGGCCCCCTCACCCTCCCCTTCTCCCACGCCCGCGCCCGCACCCGCCTCGCTGACCGTCTCCGCGCCCGTCCTGGCCGACGGCGACCGGCGGTGGTGCGAGCGGGTGACCGTCACCTTCCGCAACACCGACGGCACGGCGGCACGCTCGGGCACGGTCTCCTTCGCCACACACGTCATCGGCGCCCTCGGCGTCGACTGGGCGACGATCACCTCCGGTCAGCCCCTGCCCGCGCCCATCGCCGCGGGGACGGCGCGGACGCAGACGTACGACGTGTGCGTGGACTCCTGGCGGGTGCCGCTGGGCATGCGGATCGACACCCAGCGGGTCACCGTCAGCTGGCAGTGACCGGGAAGCGCACCCCCGTCAGGTCCTCCGACACGTCCCACAGCCGGCGCCCCGTGTCGGCGTCGGCCGCCGCGTCGGAGAGGCGTACGCGGGTCGGGGCGCCCCGCAGCTCTGCCGGGCCGTCCGGGCCGATGAACTCGCCGCCCTCCACGGACGGGTCGGTCGCCGCGTACAGCTGGGGCAGCGCACCCCGCTCCGGGGACTGGGCCAGCAGCGGGTTGCCGATGCGCCCGAAGACCAGCCGTGTCAGGCCGCGCGTGTCCCGGGTCTGGAGGTTCGTCGCGGTGTAGCCGGGGTGGGCGAGCACGCTGCGGACCGGGCTTCCGGCCCCGGTCAGGCGCAGATGGAGCTCCCGGCCGAAGACGGCGTTGGCGAATTTCGACTGGTTGTAGAAGGCCATGGGGGCGTACCCGCGCTCGCCGTCCAGGTCGTCGAAACGGAGGCTGCCCTGGCGGTGGTTGATCGAGCTGACGGTGACCACCCGGGGATCCCGCCCGGCGGCGAGCAGGTCGAGGAGCAGCCCGGTGAGCGCGAAGTGGCCGAGGTGGTTGGTGGCGAACTGGAGCTCGTGCCCCTGGGCGCTCAGGGTGCGGGGCGGTGCCATCACTCCCGCGTTGTTGACGAGCACGTCGAGGCGCGGGTACTCCTCGCGCAGCCGGGCGGCGAACGCGCGTACCGAGTCGAGGTCGGCGAGGTCGAGCCGCCGCACGTCGAGGAGGCGGGCGTCCGGCGGGCGGTCTCCCGCCCCCGGTGCCACCAGGCCCTCGACGACCTCGCGGCCCTTCTCCTCGTCCCGTACCGCGAGGATCACGCGCCCGCCCCGACGGGCGATCGCGCGGGTGGTCGCGAGGCCGAGGCCGCTGGTGGCTCCGGTGACGACGAAGGCCCGTCCGGTCTGGTCCGGGACGCGGTCGGCGGTCCAGCGCTGCTTCTTGGTCATACGACACACGTTGCCGTTCGTGTCACCGAGTGTCAAGCAGTGCTCTTAGTGCCATAGGCGCGCCCTGGTGTCAGACAAGGCACCGCGTTACCATCTCCTCGTGAGCACCCGCCCCGACCTCAGCCTGGCCCAGCGCAAACGACAGCTCGTCGCGACCGAGCTGACCGAGGCGGCACTCCAACTGCTCGCCCTCAACGGCTTCGACGCGGTCACCGTCGACGAGATCGCGACCACCGCCGGCGTCTCCAAGCGCACGTTCTTCCGGTACTTCGCGTCCAAGGAGGACGTGGTCGTCCAGTTCCTGGCCGACATGGGCGCCGACATGCGTGCGGGGCTCGCCGCCCGGCCCGCCGGAGAGCGCCCCTCCGAGGCGCTGCTGCACGCCGTCTCCGTACCGCTGGCCGTCTGCGGCGACCACGCCGAGCGCGCCCTGCCGGTGGTCCGGCTGATCCTGCGGACGCCCGCGCTGCTCGCCCGCTTCCTGGAGCACGAGGCACGGTGGCGGGAGGAGCTCACCGAGGAGCTGGCGGAGCGGCTGGGGGTCGACCCCGGGGTCGAGCTCTATCCGCGGCTGGCGGCGGGCATGGCCATCGCCGCGTTCGACACGGTGCTGCACCACTGGAGCGCCGAAGGGGACTCGCACGGCGCCGAGGACCCGACGGCCCTCATCGGCCGGGCCTTCGCGCTGCTCGCTCCCGCCCTGGACCGGGAGACGTTCTAGAACAGAGGCCGTAAAGCAGAGGTGGGCCGGGTCCGCTCGATGCGGACCCGGCCCACCCGGAGTGTGCGGAGGAGTCGGGCGGTCAGCCCAGGGCCAGCCAGGCGACGGCCGCCAGGACGGCGATCACCGCGACCACGCCGACGATCAGGCCGACGCGCGGCCCGGTCGCGGGAGCCGCGGTCTGCGGCTGCTGCCGCTGCGGAGCGCCCTCGTCGACGAAGGCGCGGAACATCTGCGTGTTGCCGGCGGGGTCGTAGGAGCCCTCGGGGCCCTGGCCCTGGCCGTACGGTGCTTGGGGGTTGTGTGCCATGAGCCAGGACCCTAGCGGGGTGCGGGTGGGCGGCCCAAGCCCCACCACCCCCGATCGCCCTTTGCCGATTCTTTAGCGCCGTTTGACCGATTTAGTTTGCCTGAAGCAACCATCCATCTCTATGGTTGCCCTAAGCAACAACATCCATGGAGTGCCCGATGGATCCGATGGACAGAGGCAAGCGCTACGAGAACCTCGCCCGCCAGGTGAGCGCGATCGGAGCGGTGAAGCGCGGACTCGCGCGGACCCTGCCCGCCGAATGCCCCGGCGGATCCGCGATCGTCCTCGCTCTGCTCCACCACCACGGAGACATGCGGATCGGCCGCGTGTCCGAGCTGATGGCCGTCGACATGTCGGTCAGCAGCCGCCACGTGGCCCACACCGTGGACCGCGGCTGGGTCGAGCGACTGCCCGACCCCGCCGACAAGCGCTCCCGCATCCTGCACCTGACCGCCGCGGGCGAGTCCATGCTCGCCGTCCTCGACCGACGGCTGACCGACATGCTCGCCCGCACCCTCGTCGAGTGGTCCGACGAAGACGTCGAACTCCTCACCGACCTGCTTGCCCGCCTCCGCGACTCCTTCGGGGACTGCCGGGCCCACCACGCTTGAGAACGAAGGAAGTTGATGGCTACCACCACACCTGCCACCGGTGTGCGCGGCGGGAGCGCCCAACAGGGGGACACCGCCACCGGCGGCGCCCCGATGACGCACCGGCAGATCATGGAGGCGCTCTCCGGGCTGCTGCTCGGCATGTTCGTCGCCATCCTGTCCTCGACGATCGTCTCCAACGCCCTCCCCCAGATCATCACCGACCTGGGCGGCGGCCAGTCCGCGTACACCTGGGTGGTCACGGCCGCGCTCCTGGCGATGACCGCGACCACCCCGCTCTGGGGCAAGCTCGCCGACCTCTTCTCCAAGAAGCTGCTCGTCCAGATAGCCCTGGTCATCTATGTCGCGGGCTCGGTCGTCGCCGGTCTCTCGCAGAGCACCGGCATGCTCATCGTCTGCCGTGTCGTCCAGGGCATCGGCGTCGGCGGTCTGACCGCCCTCTCCCAGATCATCCTGGCCGCGATGATCGCCCCGCGTGAGCGCGGCCGGTACAGCGGCTACCTGGGCGCGACCTTCGCCGTCGCCACCGTCGGCGGTCCGCTGCTCGGCGGTGTCATCACCGACACCGACTGGCTCGGCTGGCGCTGGTGCTTCTACGTCGGCGTGCCGTTCGCGATCATCGCGCTGATCGTCCTGCAGAAGACCCTGAACCTCCCCGTCGTGAAGCGTCAGGTCAAGGTCGACTGGGCGGGTGCCTTCTTCATCAGCGCCGCCGTCTCCCTGCTCCTCATCTGGGTCACCTTCGCGGGTGACAAGTACGACTGGATGTCCTGGCAGACGGCCGTCATGGTGCTCGGCGCGGTCGCCCTCGGCGGGATCTTCGTGCTCGTCGAGTCGAAGGCGAGCGAGCCGATCATCCCGCTCCGCCTCTTCCGCAACCGCACGATCACCCTGGCCTCGCTCGCCTCGCTCTTCGTGGGTGTCGCGATGTTCGCCGGCACGGTCTTCTTCAGCCAGTACTTCCAGCTGGCGCGGAACGAGTCGCCGACGATGTCCGGCGTCCTCACGATCCCGATGATCGCGGGCCTGTTCGTCTCGTCCACCGCCTCCGGCATGATCATCACCAAGACCGGCAAGTGGAAGGCGTGGCTGGTCAGCGGCGGCGCCCTGGCCGCCGGCGGACTCGGGATGCTCGGCACGATCCGTTACGACACGACGTACTGGCACATCGCGATCTTCATGGCCGTCCTCGGCCTCGGCCTCGGCATGATGATGCAGAACCTCGTGCTCTGCACCCAGAACCAGGTGGCCCCCGCCGACCTCGGCGTCGCCTCCTCCGTCGTCACCTTCTTCCGCTCCCTCGGCGGTGCGATCGGTGTCTCGGCGCTGGGCGCGGTCATGGCCCACCGGGTCACGGACTACGTCAAGGAGGGCCTGGCCGAGCTCGGTCCGAAGGCCGCGGGCGCCATGGGCCAGGGCGGCTCGGGCGGCGGCATCCCGGACATGGACAAGCTGCCCGCCCCGATCCGTACGGTCATGGAGAGCGCGTACGGACACGGCGTCGGCGACGTCTTCCTCTACTCGGCGCCGTTCGCGCTGCTCGCCTTCGTGGTGACCCTGTTCATCAAGGAAGTCGCCCTGAAGAGCAGCACGGTGACGCCCTCGGAGGAGAGCTAGAAAAGCTCCCGGCCGCGCTTCGAGCGGAGGCGCGGCCGGGTCGGGAACGGAGCGGCGGGCAGGGGACGGCCCGCCGCTCCGTCATTTCTGCGTGGGTCCGTCATCTCCCCCGCCGCTCGGTCATCTCCCCCGCCGCTCGGTCATCTCCCCCGCGGGTCGGTCGTCTCCCCCGCCGCTCCGTCATTTCTCCGTGCCGCGTGGCTCTTCGGCCTCGCGCGCGACCATGACCTCGATGCCGGCGACCAGGACGTCCAGGGCGTAAGCGAAGTCGCGGTCCCAGACGGCGCTGACGCTGCCGTGCGAGGCCCGCTCGTCGAGGATCTCCTTCATGCTCTCGACCCGCCCCTGGAACTCCGGGTCCTCCCGGAACCCCTTGATCGCGTCCACGTAGAACTCGTCCTGCGACATGCCGGCCTCCGCCGCGCGTCGGCCGAACTGGGACTCGATCGTCCCGTAGCCGTACACGAACTGGAAGACCGCCGACATCGCGCTCGGCTGGCGGTCCAGCGAGAGGCCGGTGTCCCGGATCGCCTCGTGGATCTTGGAGCCGGCGGCGATCGCGTGCGGGCCGATGTTCAGGTACTGGCCGGCGCTCGGCGACATCCACGCGTGCCGGACCAGCATCCGCCGGTACTCCAGGGCGAGCACCCGGATCCGCTCCCGCCAGTCCCCGGCGGCATCGACCGCTTCGAGGTCGACCTCCCCGTAGACGGTGTCCACGGCGTACTCGATGATGTCGTCCTTGGTGTCCACGTACCAGTAGAGGGACATGGCCGTGACGCCGAGCTCGGTCGCGAGCTTGCGCATCGACAGCTTGGCCAGGCCCTCCTCGTCGAGCATCCGGATCGAGGCGGCGACGATCCGGTCCCGGTCGAGCCCCGCCGGGCCGCCGCCGCTGCGGGCGGCCCGGTTCTCCAGCCAGACGCTGGAACGCGCCGGGTTCTTGGCCCGATCGGCTGCCTTGACCATCGCGCTCCTCCGTCTGTCCGTGACCGTCACCATGCTAAGCAGCGTGGCTAGGCCGCGGTCTCCACCTGCTCCGTCCCGGCCGACTCCGCCGCCCGCGCGGCCCTGGCCTCCGACCGCTCGGCCCGCGCGAGGAGGGCCGCGGCGACCAGACCGCCGACGAAGACGGCGATCGCGCCGACCAGCTGGCTGGTCTGGAGGCCGGAGGCGAAGGCGTCGGAGATCTCCTGACGCTCGGCCTCGCCGCCCGCGGCGGCCAGCGCGGCCGGGAGCGAGGTCGCGGTGACGGCGACCAGAGCGGCGAAGCGGGCGTTGAGCACGGCTCCGAGGACGGCGACGCCGAGGCCGTTGCCGAACTCGGCGAGGGTGCCGTTGATACCGGCGCCCACGCCCGCCTTCTCCGGCGGGATCGAGCTCATGATCGCGTTGGCCATGGCCGGGGACGAGACGGCGATGCCGCCGCCCATCAGGACCAGGCCGAGCAGCATGCCCCCGTAGCTGCCGTCCGTACCGCCGCCGAGCAGCGAGATCGAGGTGAGGCCGCCGGCGACCAGGGTCATGCCGAGGACGACGGTGGGCGGGGTGCCCAGCCTCATGACGATCTTCGGGCCGATGCCGGTCAGATTGAGGGCGACGATGGTCAGCGCGAGCGGCGCCATCCGCAGACCCGCCTCCAGCGGCTCGTAGCCGAGCACGAACTGCAGGTGCTGGGTGAGCAGGAAGAGCGAACCGCCCATGCCGAAGACGACCAGGATCGAGCCGCCGATGGCGCCGACGAACTTCTGGTTGCGGAAGAAGTGCATGTCGAGCATCGGGTACGGGGTGTGCAGCTCCCACAGCGCGAAGGCGCCGAGGCCGAGGAGACCGATGGCGGCCGGGATCAGGACCTCGGTGGAGAGCCAGCCGTGCTCGGGGCCCGTGATGATCGCGTACACGACGGCGGTCATGCCGATCGTGGAGAGCAGCGCGCCGAGCAGGTCCGGGCGGTCGCCCTGCGGGTTCTTGGACTCGGGGACCAGCTTGAGCACGGCGACGAGGGCGACGACCGCGACCGGGATGTTGATGAGGAAGATCATTCCCCACCAGAAGTGGTTGAGGATCACGCCGCCGATCAGCGGCCCGCCGGCGAAGCCGAGCGAGGCGACCGTGGACCAGAGCGCGATGGCCTTGACCCGCTCGGAGTCGTCGAAGATCTGCATGACGACGGCGAGGGTGGTGGTCATGAGGAGCGCGCCGCCGACGCCCATGCCCGCGCGGGCGGCGATCAGCTGCGCGGTGGAGTCGGCGAGGCCGGCGGCGAGCGAGCCGAGGCCGAAGAGCGCGAGACCGAGGGCGAGGAGCTTCTTGCGGCCGTACCGGTCGGCGGCGTTGCCCGCGCTGAGCAGCAGGCCGGACTGGACGAGCGAGTACGCGTTGATCATCCACTGGATGTCGGTGGTGGTCGCGTGGAGTTCGGAGGTCAGCGAGGGGATGGCGACGCTGAGCACGGTGTTGTCGAGCAGCACGGTGAGCTGGGCGAGGCAGATGACGCCGAGGATCAGCCAGCGCTGTGGGTGGCCACCGGTGGGCGCGGTCGACGCCGTCATGGCAGGACTCCTTGTACGGTGTACGGGACTGGGTCTCGTACACCGTACAAGGGCTCTCGTACGCTGTATAGCGGTTATGCGGTTCGCGTCAGGTCGTAGAAGGTGGCGCCGCCGATCGTGACCTTCTCGAAGGTCTCCGAGACCCACGTGGAGATCTCCGAGTTGCCGCCGGGACCGCCGCCCATGCCGCCACCGCCCATGCGGCCGCCGTCCTCACCGGTGCCGCTCTCGCCGCTGCCGATGAAGTAGTGGATCTTCCCCTCGGCGACGTACCGCTTGAACTGGTCGAGCGTCGGGGACGGGTCGCTGCCGTTGAAGCCGCCGATCGCCATCACCGGCTTCTCGGTGGCGAGCTGATAGCTGGCGGCGTTCTGGGCGCCGACCGTGGCCGCGACCCAGGTGTAGTCGCCGGCGTTCGCGAGGAGCGCGGTCTTCGCCTCCGTACCGACGCTGGCGCCGTTGAGGAGACCGCCCATACCGCCGCCACCGCCCATGCCACCGCCGCGGCCTTCACCCCGCGTCATGCCCTGGGGCAGTCCCTGGGGCAGTCCCTGGGGCAGTCCCTGGGGCGGGGTGGCGCCGCCGGTGCCGCCCGGCATCTGACCCTGGCCCTGACCACCGGGCATCTGACCACCGGGCATCTGACCCTGACCGCCCTGACCACCCTGACCACCCTGGGGCATCGCTCCCATCTCGAACATCCGGCCGCCGCCACCCGGTCCGCGGCCGCCCATCGCGCCGCCCGCCGGACCCGCCGTCACGATCGAGCCCTGGTGCCCGGAGCCCAGCGTCTCCAGCGTGTACGCGAACGGGCCGGCGAGCCCCGCCGCCAGGCCGAGGCCCGCCGCCGCGAGCCCGAGCCGCCGGTCGATCCGGCCCGCGAACAGCAGCGCCACCGCGGCCACCGCGCCCGCCACCAGGACCGCCCAGCTCAGCCACGGCAGCCAGTCCGGTGTCCGGCCGAGGAGCGTCCAGCCCCACACCGCCGTCGCCGCGACCGTCACCGCGAGGGCCGCCGAGGCGAGCCACCGCGTCCGCTCCTCCCACAGCACCGCCGCGCCCATGCCGACGAGCGCCGCGAGGTACGGGGCCAGGGCCACCGTGTAGTACTCGTGGAAGATGCCGGCCATGAAGCTGAAGACGGCGAGCGTGATCAGCAGCGAACCGCCCCACACCAGGAACGCCGAGCGCGCCGTGTCCGTCCGGGGCGCCCGCCAGGTGACGACGAGCCCCGCGACGAGCAGGATCAGCGCGGCCGGGAGCAGCCAGGAGATCTGACCGCCGACCGAGTCGTTGAACATCCGGCCGATCCCGGTCTCGCCCCAGCCGCCGCCCTGGCCGCCGCCACGACCGCCGCCGCCGACGCTGCCGGTCTCGTTGCCGTTGATCCGGCCGAGGCCGTTGTAGCCGAAGGTCAGCTCCAGGAAGCTGTTGTTCTGCGAGCCTCCGACGTACGGGCGCGAGGCCGCCGGCCAGAGCTCGACCAGGGCCACCCACCAGCCCGCCGACACGATCATCGCGAGCCCGGCGAGCGCCAGCCGGCCGATGCGGCGGCCGATCGCGCCCGGCGCGCAGACCCCGTACACGAGCGCGAGCGGCGGCAGGATCAGGAAGGCCTGCAGGGTCTTCGCGAGGAACGCGAAGCCGAAGGCCACCCCGGCCCACACCAGCCACCTCGCCGCGCCCTTCTCCTGCTCCAGGGCGCGCAGTACGCAGTACACGGCGACCGTCATGAGGAGGGCGAGCAGCGCGTCCGGGTTGTTGAAGCGGAACATCAGCGCGGCGACGGGCGTCAGCGCGAGGACCGCACCCGCGATCAGGCCCGCGCCCGCGCCGAACCGGCGCCGGACGGCCGCGTACAGCACGGCGACCGTGGCCACGCCCATCAGCACCTCGGGCACGAGGATCTGCCAGGAGCCGAGTCCGAAGAGGCGGACGGAGAGCGCCATCGGCCACAGCGCGGCCGGGGGCTTGTCGACGGTGATGGCGTTGGCCGCGTCGAGCGAGCCGAAGAAGAAGGCCTTCCAGCTCTCGCCGCCCGCCTGGACGGCCGCCGAGTAGAAGGAGTTGGCGTAGCCGGAGGCGCTCAGGTTCCAGAGGTAGAGCGCGGTGGTCACGGCCAGCAGGCCGAGGAAGGCGGGCCGGACCCAGGGGGCGTCCTCGGGGCGCCCGCGCCAGAGCCGGACGAGGGGGCCGCCGCGGGGCGCGGCGTGGGCCGCGCCGCCCGGCGCCGCCGGGAACGTCGCCGCCGGAGAGGTCGAAGTCATCGGTCGTTCCTTGTGGTGGGCCGCTCGGGGAAGACCCAGAGCCGGAAGAGGAGGAAGCGCAGGACGGTCGCGGCGAGATTGGCGACGATCAGGACGGCGAGCTCGGTGGAGTGCGCCGGATCGCCGGTCGCCGCGCCCAGGGCCGCGAGCGAACCGCTGGTCAGGGCCAGGCCGATGGCGAAGACCACGAGTCCCTGCGCCTGATGGCGGACGGCCCGGTCCCGGCCCCGTACGCCGAAGGTGAGGCGCCGGTTGGCCGCCGTGTTGGCGACGGCCGAGACGAGGAGGGCCCCGGCGTTGGCGAGCTGCGGCCCGAGGCCGAGCCGGAAGGCCGAGTACAGCGCGACGTAGAAGAGCGTGGACAGCGCGCCGACCACGCAGAAGCCGACGAGCTGGCGCGCGAGACCGCCCGGCACACCGCTGAGGTCACGGTCCCGGGGGTCGTCCCCGAAGGGCCGGGCCAGCCGGTCGAGGGGCAGCGAGCCGGTCGCCAGCGCCCGCCCGACCCGCCACACGCCCTTCAGGTCGTCGGTGGCCGTCTTCACGATGTGCACGGTCGAGTCGGGGTCGTCGACCCAGTCGACGGGCACCTCGTGGATGCGCAGACCGGCCCGCTCGGCGAGGACCAGCAGCTCGGTGTCGAAGAACCAGCCGGTGTCCTCCACCATCGGGAGCAGCCGCTCGGCGACGTCCCGCCGTATCGCCTTGAATCCGCACTGGGCGTCGGAGAAGCGCGCGGCGAGCGAGCCGCGCAGGATCAGGTTGTACGCACGTGAGATGAACTCCCGCTTCGGCCCGCGCACCACCCGCGAGGAGCGGGCGAGCCGGGAGCCGATCGCCAGGTCCGAGTGGCCCGAGATGAGCGGCGCGACCAGCGGAAGCAGCGCGTTCAGGTCGGTGGACAGGTCGACGTCCATGTAGGCGAGGACGGGCGCGTCCGATCCCGACCACACCGTGCGCAGCGCCCGGCCGCGCCCCTTCTGCTCCAGCCGTACGGAGCGCACCTCGGGCACCTCGTCGGCGAGGGCCGCGGCGACGTCGGGGGTCGTGTCGGTGGAGGCGTTGTCGGCGACGGTGATGCGGAAGCCGTACGGGAAGGTCCGGAGGAGGTGCTCGTGGAGCCGGCGGACGCACGGCTCCAGGTCCTTCTCCTCGTTGTAGACGGGAATCACCACGTCCAGGACGGGCCGTCCGGCGATGTTCACCGGCAGGTGCTCCCGGGCGGGGAGGGCGCCGGACGTGGGACCCGCGATCGTTGGGGTTCGCATGACACCGACACTCGCCGGGGCCGCTGTCACGGCTGTGTGATGAGCCTGTGCGCTCGCTGTGAGTCCCGCTGTGCATCCTGCTGTACACCCGGCTGCGCGTCCCGCCGTACGCCCTGCCGCGCGTCCCCGTCGGCGGGGAGCCGGACGGTGAAGACGGTGCGGCCGGGGGCGCTCGTGACGGTGACCTCGCCGCCGTGGGCGAGGGCGACCGCGCGGACGATGGCGAGGCCGAGGCCGGTGGATCCGGCGTTCCGGGAGCGGGAGGCGTCGCCGCGCGCGAACCGCTCGAAGACGGAGGGCAGGAGCTCGGGCGGGATGCCGGGCCCGTCGTCCTCGATGTCGACGAGCGCGCATGGCCCGTCCCCACGGACGCGGGCGGTGACCTTCGTACCGGGCGGGGTGTGGGTCCTGGCGTTGGCGAGGAGGTTGACGAGCACCTGCTGGAGCCGGGCGCCGTCGGCCCGTACGGTCACGGCCTCGCCGTCCGTGGGCAGTTCGAGGCGCCAGTGATGCTCGGGCCCGGCGGCGCGGGCATCACTCACGGCGTCCACGACGAGGGGGACGAGGTCGGTGCTCTCGTACGAGAGCGGCCGTCCGGCGTCGAGCCGCGCGAGGAGCAGGAGGTCCTCGACAAGACCCGTCATCCGGGTCGCCTCGGACTCGATCCGGCCGAGCGCGTGCCGGGTGTCGGGCCCGCACTCCTCCCGGCCGCGCCGGGTCAGCTCCGCGTACCCCCGGATCGAGGCGAGCGGGGTGCGCAGCTCGTGGCTGGCGTCCGCGACGAACTGCCGGACCCGGGTCTCGCTCTGCTGGCGGGCGTCGAGGGCCGAATGGACGTGGTCCAGCATCCGGTTGATGGCCGCGCCGACCTGGCCGACCTCGGTCCGCGCATCGGCCTCCGTCTCCGGGACCCGCTGATGGAGCGCCACCTCGCCGCTGTGCAGCGGGAGCTGGGCGACCTGACCGGCGGTGGCGGCGACCCGCCGCAGCGGGCGCAGCGCCACCCGGACCAGGACGGTCCCGGCGATCGAGGCCGCGACGAGCCCGGCGCCGGTGACGCTCAGCTCGACGAGGACGAGGGTGGAGAGGGCGTCCTCGACCTCGGTGAGCGGGATGCCGGTGAGGAACGAGCCGTGGGCCCCGGAGGCGTACTCGACCCGGTAGGAGCCGAGGCCGCCGGGCAGCTCGACGGTGTGCGGTTCGCCGTCGCGGGGGACGGCGGCGAGCGCGGCCCGCTGGGCCGCGTCGAGCGTCGTGGTCCGGACGTTCCGCCCGTACGCCCCGCCGTCCTCGGACTCGGCCTCCGCCGAGTACCCGGCCGAGGTCAGCTCGCCGTCCACCAGGACCGCGCCGAGGGTGCCGATCGGGGCGCCGGGCGCCTGGACGAACGCGAGCGGGTCCTTCACCCGGTTCGGGTCGGGCAGGCCGGGCAGGGAACCCATGGCGGCCGGCGGGCCCGCCGCCCGGCTCGAAACGGTGTGCACCTGCTCGTCGGCCTGGTCGTACAGATACGAGCGGAACGCGATGGTCGTCACCGTCCCGATCACGGCCGCGACGACCGCGATCAGCGCGACCGCGGAGACGACGAGCCGGGTCCGCAGCGACCACGGCCGCCGACGTCGTACGCGCACGGGACGCTACTCCCCCGGCTTGATGAGATAGCCGGCCCCGCGCCGGGTGTGGATCATCGGGGAGCGGCCCGCGTCGATCTTCCGGCGCAGGTAGGAGATGTAGAGCTCGACGACGTTGGCCTGGCCGCCGAAGTCGTACGACCAGACCCGGTCGAGGATCTGCGCCTTGCTGAGCACCCGGCGCGGGTTGCGCATGAGGTAGCGCAGCAGCTCGAACTCGGTCGCGGTGAGGTGGATCGAGTCCCCGCCCCTGGTGACCTCGTGGCTGTCCTCGTCGAGGGTCAGGTCCCCGACGGTGAGCAGCGACTCGCTGCGCGCCTGCGCCGCCCCTGACCGGCGGATGAGGCCGCGCAGCCGGGCGACGACCTCCTCCAGGCTGAAGGGCTTGGTGACGTAGTCGTCGCCGCCGGCGGTGAGCCCGGCGATCCGGTCCTCGACGGCGTCCTTCGCCGTCAGGAAGAGCACCGGAACGTCCGGCAGCTCGCGCCGGATCGAGCCGAGCAGGCTGAGCCCGTCGGCGTCGGGGAGCATCACGTCGAGGATCACGGCGTCGGGCCGGAACTCGCGCACGGAGCGGAGGGCGGCGGCGCCGTCACCGGCACTCCGCACCTGCCAGCCCTCGTAGCGGAGGGCCATGGAGAGGAGCTCGGCGAGCGAGGCCTCGTCGTCGACGACGAGGACGCGGACGGCGGTGCCGTCGGCACGGAGCATGTCGGCGCGGGTGCCGGGGCGGCGTGTGGTGACGGTCATGGGACCACGCTCTCCGCCGCCGCTGAGAGCCCTCTTTCCCTTTCCTGTGAATTCCCTGAGAAAGGATCTCAGGGGATCTCAGGGGATCTCAGGGGAGATCGCAAGGGCTTCAGAGGTCCTCAGGGGGCCTCAGGGGGGCCTCAGAGGGCCTCAGCGGCCCTCAGGGGTGTTTCACGTGAAACAACTCGGCCCCGTTCTCGTAGAGGACCCTCCGCATCCAGTCGTCCCCGAGCCCGAGGCGTTCGAGGGCGTGGAGCTGATGGCCGTACGGATAGGGAATGTTAGGGAAGTCGGAGCCGAGGAGGATCCGGTCGCCGAGGTCGGCGAGCCGCCCGAGCTCCGCCGTGGGGAAGGGCGCGAGCTGCTCGCTGAAGTCGGTGAAGGCCATGGTCGTGTCGAGGCGGACGCCCTCGTACCGCTGGGCGAGGGAGAGGAAGTCGCCGTACTCGGGCATCCCCATGTGCGCGACGATCACCCGCAGCCGGGGGTGCCGGGCGAGCAGCCGCTCCATGGGCTCGGGCCCGGTGAACTTCCCCGGGGTGGGCCCGGAGCCGCAGTGGACGACGACGGGTGTACCGCTGTCGGCCAGCATCCCCCACGCGGTGTCGAGGGCCGGATCCGTGGGGTCGAACCCGCCGACCTGGAGGTGGACCTTGAAGACGCGGGCACCGGCGTCGAGCGCCTCGCGGACGTACGTGTCGACGCCTGGCTCGGGGAAGAGGGTCGCGGTGTGGAGACAGTCGGGCGTACGGGCGGCGAAGTCGACGGCCCAGGAGTTCAGCCAGACGGCCATGCCGGGCTTGTGCGGGTAGAGCATCGCGGTGAAGGCGACGGCCCCGAACCCGCGCAGGATGGCGAGCCTGCGGTCCTCCTCCTCGCGGTAGGTGATGGGCCACTCCAGGCCGGTGAGGGGGCCGGCGGAGTCGAAGTAGGCCCAGACCTTGTCGAGGACGTTCTGCGGCATGAAGTGCGTGTGCACGTCGACGAGCCCGGGAATCCCGAGGCGCTCGATCAGCGCCGGGATGTCACTCTCGCTCAAAGCTGTAGCTCCGTTCGACCTTGCCGATGTGGACGCTGTAGCTCTCGTACCAGTGCTCCCGCCCGTACGCCTTGGCTGCCTGGTGCTCGGTGTCGAGCCGCCAGGAGTCGAGCGATTCCAGGTCACGGAAGTAGGCGACGGTGATGCCGATACCGCCGGGGCTGCGGGCGGACTCGTAGCCGAGGAACCCGGGGATCTCCTTGACGATCTCCTGCATACGGGAGGAGGTCTCGGCGTAGCCCTCGGGGGCCTCGGGACGGACGGAGGTGAACACGGCGGTGTAGTAGGGCGGTTCCAGGCCCGCCACCAGCTTCGGAGTCATGTGATCACCCTCGCGGGGGCCGGCCGGGGATGTCCACGGCAGCAGGGGAAAGGGATCCAAGACTTTACGAAGCGTCAGAAGAGCTCGCCCTGGGCACTCTCGGGCTCCACGGCGGCCACCGGCGTCACGGGCACCGAGAACACCTCCCGCCCTGTCTCCCCCGCAGCCTTCCCCTCCGCCTTTCCCTCCGCCTTCCCCTCCCCGGCGGCGCGGAGCGCCCAGCCCCCCATGAGCCGGGTGTCGAGGGCGAGACAGCGCCCGCCGGGGTCGAGGAGGTGCAGATCGGGACCCGCGGCGGCGAGCAGCCGCCCCGTGACGACACCTCCGTCGACGAGTTCGGTGACCGTCCCGTCGAGCGGCGGCAGCCCGTCGAGGTGGAAGGCCCCGGCGTGGTCGCGCGGGGCGAACTCCAGCGGCTCCAGGGTCTCCGTCCACCCGCCGACCTCCCCCGCGCGCCGGTGCAGTGCCTCGATCTCCGCGGCGCGCTCCCCGACGGGCGGCAGGGCGTGCCGTACGGCCCGCTTCCGCTCGTACGCGATCCGGTCGGGGACTCCGAGCGCCTGCCGCAGCACCTCCTCGGTCCGGCGCGCGGCCATCAGCGGCCCCCGCCCGAGCCAGCTGAACGCGACGGCCCCCTGCTCCAGGAGCCGGGCCTCGCCGCGGGCCTCGGCGGTGATCCCGACCTTGGTCATCCCGGGCCCGAACCAGGCGAGGTACACGCGGTACGGCTGCGGATCGTCCAGGAGGGTGTCCGCCGCGACCGAGTGCGCCCGGTCGAGGCGCGCGCACTCACCGCACCGCCCTCCGGCGGCCCGCCCGGACACGGTGGCCTCCAGGGGGCAGGGGTTGCCCCGGGCCCCGGGACACCGCCGTACCCCGACGGCCCGGAAGCCGAGCTCCTGCCCGTACACGAGGGTGCTCACGCGCCCGCCACGCCAGCGCAGCCCCGGCACGCCACCGGCCCAGCCGATCCCCCGACACCACCACTCCACCGACCCACGCCTCCCTGCGCTGCTGTGGTGTCCAGTCTCCGCCACATCCGCTTCCGGTCCCCGACCCCGCCCCCGGGCGGGATCGTGTACGCCGAGGCCTGCCGGGTGGTGGCGATGGGGCCGGTAACCCCACCGCCACCACCAGCCCCACTCCCGCCACCGGCCCCGCCGGCCCCACCGGCCAAGGGCAGGACCGGCCAAGGGCAGAACCCATCAGGGCAGGACGTAGATCCGGGCTCCGTCCGGGTCCGGGGGCCCGACCTCCCGCATGCAGCCGCGCTCCAGGAGGATCCGCACGCAGTCCCGGACGCGCTCGCCCGACAGGCCGGTGCGGAGGGTGACGTCCTGGGGCCGGTAGCGGACCCCGCCACGGACGAGGGCGGGCGCGAGACAGCAGGCGACCGTCCGCGTGTCACCGGTGATGGCCCAGGACTCGACCAGCTGCTGCGGGGTGAGCGTGACGACCGCGGAGTCGGAGCGCTGGCGGGGCAGCGAGAGCCGCGCAAGGGAGTCGGCGACCCTTGCCAGGTTCTCGCGTGCCTCGCGGAGGAGCTCCGCCCGGTCGGTGTACTCCTCGCAGGCGGCGTACATGGCGGCCTGCTCGTCGAACTCCCCCTCCAGCCGTACGAGGACGTCGACGAGGTCCGGCGGCAGGAGGAACCCGGGGCGGACCGGCGAGGGTTCGAGCCCGTAGCCGCCGTCCCGCTGGACCGCCGCCACGACCTCCGCGACCCACGCCCGGAACGGCCCGGCCTCAGGTCTGCGGCACGCGCCCACGAGCTGGACGAGCCCCGGAACGTTCACCATCCGCACCGAGGCCCGGACCCCGTTGCGGGCGAGTATCGCGGCGCTCCCGGCGAGCTCCCCGGCCGTCGCCAGACACTCCTCGGGCAGCTCCACCGTCCGCAGCGCCTCCCGCGTCCCTGCGTACCCCAGCCGCTTCGCCACGTCCACGACCGGGAACCAGTGCGTCCCGTCCGGCGCGGTCAGCCGGCGCAGCCGCGCGCCGGTGGCGACATACACCATGTCATCGATGTCGATCGCATCCATCGAACATCACCTCCACTCGCAAGTTAGACCGAAGGCATATTCAACTGACATGCAAATCAGACAGGTTCACCCAAAAGGGGAAGGCCCCGGGGAATCCCCGGGGCCTTCCGCCCTCCCACCCTGCGTGTTTCGCCGCCTACTTCACGCCTGATCCGCCGTCGACTACTTCGCGACGAACTGCGTCAGGATCGCCTGCACCTCGTAGATGTCGACGCCCTTGGTGAAGGTCTTCTGCACCGGCACCGGGCTGCCCGAGATCCAGATCTTCAGCTCGGCGTCCAGGTCGAAGGTGCCGGCGGTCTCGACGGCGAAGTGCGTGATGCTCCGGTACGGGATCGAGTGGTACTCGACCTTCTTGCCGGTGATGCCCTGCTTGTCGACGAGCACCAGGCGACGGTCGGTGAAGAAGATCGTGTCGCGGATCAGCAGGTACGCGGCGTGCACCTGCTCCCCCTGCCCGAGCAGCCGCGCGAAGTCCTGCTGCGCCTGTGCCGGATCGATCGCGTGCGCGTTCCCGAAAAGTGCCATGCCACAGCCCCCACCATGCGAAGAGAAAGAACGATCATCAGACCTTAGCCCGCCAGGCCCCCTCGGACTAGGATTCCCGCCATGGCCCTGACGATGACCGACGTGGACCGGTTCGAAGCCGCCAGGCCCCGCCTGGAGGCCATCGCCTACCGTCTCCTCGGCTCCGCGAGCGAAGCCGAGGACGCCGTGCAGGACACCTTCCTGCGCTGGCAGGCCGCCGACGTGGACCGCATCGACGTGCCCGAGGCCTGGCTCACGAAGGTCCTCACCAACCTGTGCCTCAACCAGCTCACCTCGGCCCGCGCCCGGCGCGAGACCTACGTGGGCCAGTGGCTCCCCGAGCCGCTGCTCGCCGGAGACCCGATGCTCGGGCCCGCCGACACCGCCGAACAGCGCGAGTCGGTCTCGTACGCGGTCCTCACCCTCCTCGAACGCCTCACCCCCAACGAGCGGGCGGTGTACGTGCTGCGGGAGGCCTTCGGCCACTCGCACCGGGAGATCGCCGAGATCCTCGACCTGACCGAGGCCGCCAGCCAGCAGATCTTCCACCGCGCCAAGAAGCACGTCGCCGACGGCAGGTCCCGCACCGAGATCGACGAGGCCGCCGCCCGGCGGATCGTCGAGGAGTTCCTCGCGGCCGCCACCAGCGGACAGACCGATCTGCTCGTGCGGATGCTGACCGAGGACGCCGTCGCGATCGGCGACGGCGGCGGGAAGGTCCCGGCCCGCGCCAAGGCGTTCGAGGGCGCCCTCGCGGTCGCGAAGTTCATGCGGGGCCTGTTCAAGCCCAGCGAGGCCAAGCGCGCCCTCGTCGGCGGCTCCGCCGACATGTGGGCGACGACCGCCAACGGCGCCCCCGCCGTCGTGGTGGCCGTCGACGGCCGGGTGGTCGGCGTCATGTGCCTGGAGGTCGACGCCGAGGGCATCGCCGCGTTCCGCAGCCAGGTCAACCCCGACAAGCTCGAACGGGCGACCCGGCGGTGGGCGGCCACCGAGCACGAGGCCCCGCTCCTCCACGCCTTCTGATCTCATGTGATCCACGTCACACCGCACTCCTGTCAGGAAACGTCGGGCTGCCCGGTTCAAGGGACGAAGCCGCGGAAGACAGGAGCACGGACATGCAGCACCGCATCATCGTCCTCGGAGCCGGATACACCGGTGCCATCGCGGCCGGGCGCCTCGCCAAGCGGCTGCACCGCGAAGACGTCGCCATCACCCTCGTCAACGCCGAGCCCGACTTCGTCGAGCGTGTCCGGCTGCACCAGCTGGCCGTCGGCCAGGACCTCAGGCCCCGGCCCTTCGGCGAGATGTTCGCGGGCACCGGCGTCGAACTGAAGCTGGCGAGGGTCACCGGTGTGGACGTCGACCGCAAGACCGTCACGGTGACCGAAGCGACGCCCGCCGAGCACGCCGCGGAGACCTCCGCGGAAGCCTCCGTGACCGAGGAACTGCCGTACGACACCCTCGTGTACGCCCTCGGCAGCGGCTGGGACAGCCGGGGCGTCCCCGGCACCGCCGAGCACGCCCACGACATCGCGGGCCGCCCCGGAGCGCTCCGGCTGCGCGAGCGCCTCGCCCGCCTGGGCGCCGGAGGGTCCGTGGTCGTGGTCGGAGGCGGGCTCACCGGCCTGGAGGCCGCGACCGAGATCGCCGAGGCCCGCCCGGACCTCGACGTCGCCCTCGCCGCCCGCGGCGACCTCGGCGACTGGCTCTCGCCCAAGGGCCGCGCACACCTGCGGAAGACCGTCGACAGGCTCGGCATCACCGTCCACGAACAGGCCGCCGTCACCGCGGTGGAGGCCGACCGCGTGACCACAGCCGACGGCAGGTCCGTCCCGGCCGAGGTCACCGTGTGGACCACCGGCTTCGCGGTCCACCCGATCGCAGGGGCGACCGCACTGGAGATCGCCGACACGGGCCAGATCGTGGTCGACAGGACCATGCGCTCGGTCTCGCACCCCGACGTGTACGCCGTCGGCGACGCCGCCATGGCGCTGGGCCCCGGCGAGAAGCCGCTGCGGATGTCGTGCGCCACGGGCACCCCCATGGCGTGGCAGGCCGCGGACGCCATCGCGGCGCGCCTGACCGGCGGGAAGGTCCCGGAGACGCCCATGCGCTACTTCAACCAGTGCGTCTCGCTCGGCCGCGGGGACGGCCTGATCCAGTACGTCACCGCCGACGACCGCGCCGTCCGCTCGGCCCTGACGGGACGGCTCGCCGCCGTCTACAAGGAGCTGATCTGCAAGGGCGCGGCCTGGGGCGTGGCCAACCCGACCATCGGAATCCCGACCCGCCGCCGCCACGTCCTCCGCCCCCATCCCCAGCCGGCCCCGACCCCGACCTCAACCCCGGCCACCGAGCTCCCGGCCTGACCCGCCAACGCAAGAGGCCCCGGACTCTCGTCCGAGGCCTCTCACCTGTGTGCACTCGGCAGGATTCGAACCTGCAACCTTCTGATCCGTAGCTCTAGCCGGATCGGTCAGCGGGGGCCATACCGGCCGTTCTGAGTCCTCGGAGAGGGCCTATCGGACGGGGACGGTTGCTGGGGTTGCGGTACGGAGCTGCTGTACAGCAATCAGGCGAGAAGCCTGTCCCTCCGGCCCTTCATTGACCATGACGGGTAGCTGCACCGCCTGGCACGTCTGTGGCACGTCGGGCGGTCACCAGATATCCCACGAAACGCACCCCCGGCTGCGCTTTCGCCCACCCGTCCGCCGCCTCGATCGGAACCAGAACGGTCGTGCCCGGCACGGGATGGTAGATGTTGGACGTACTGCCCTCGGGCACCTCGTAATGGCAGTGCGCCTCATCCACCGACAACACTTCCAGCCGGACGGGCGCATGCCCCTCGTCCCGCCCGTGGTGTTCCTCGCAGAAGTCGATCCTCGCCGCGCGCTCACCACCGACCATGTCGGCGTAGTCCTCCGGATCGACCTCCAGGAGCGTCCACGAGACAACATCCCCTGGCGCGAAGCTCTCTCCGCAGCACTGGATCTGCCAGTCATCGACCCAGATCGTCAACGTCATACGGCCATTGTCCGCCGAGTAGCCTGGGTTCGTCAGAGGCCGCACGAATGTCAGCGGACCAGGTTGGGGAAGGGGCAGCGCTCCAGCAGCTCGTCCTGGCGGTCGGCCCAGTGCCACCAGAGAACTCGCTCCGGGCAACGCCACAGGTAGCGACAGACTCGCTCCCCGTCCTCCTCGCGCAGGCAGAGAACGTACCCCTTCGACTCCATAGGGCGGTCGCACTCGGGGCAGTGAAGGGGCGAGTCAGCCATGGCATGCAACCTGTCGCGGGCGTTGTCAGTGGTCGGCTATAGCGTCGTAGTCAAGGTTGAGCCGGTTCGATGTTCCTGCGGGGAACACGGCGGCCAAGGGGGGGTGGCACGGCAGGGGTCCCCTGAACTTTCACGCTTCGGGACCCTCAGCTCGGACCCCACCCCCCTCTCACCTTCCTCAGCTGGATGGGGACCTCGTAGACGATCTCGCACAGTGCTGCCGGCACGACGATGTCCGCCGTCTCCACAGGCTGCCCCTGATCGCTGTAGAACGTCCGCCGGATGTGCGTCACGAGTGCGCCCTTCTGGATACCCAGGAGCGACGCCTCCTCAGCGCTCGCCTGCCGGGGCTCCGGCTGCTCCACAGCACGACTGACCGGCTCGCCTAGGCCGACGAGGCGGCGACGGTCAACGCGTAGTCCACACCGGTCGAGAAGTCGCCTGACCGTCCACGGATCTTCAGGGAGTGCGCCCCGGGAGCGAGGGGCGGCAACTGCACCCATAGGCCGCACCCTGTAGCTGTAAAGCGCCCTTCCTCCCCGGTGAGCGGGTTACCTTGAGCGCCTTCCACCGTGATCGAGTCGCCTTTGTAGGTCTCCGGCTCGACCACCTTGCCGTCGAGAAGCACGGTCCCCTGCGCGCTGCTCATGTAGGCCTCACAGTTCTGACGGTCTCCGACGAGATTGACGACAGGCGCAGCAATCGGACGCCCGCTGGGAACCTCGCACGCGCGCTTGACCTGACCGCCGAAGGTTCCGGCCAGGAACCACACGTCGTGCGGTTGATTGCGTCCGCACGCGCTTCCGTCCGTGTCGGCGACAGGGTTGGTCGCTTCGGGCTCCGAGGCTGCCCACGTCCACCATCGGCCTTGCAGCTCCGCAGAACCGAGCTGCACGTTCTCCCTCACCGGAGCGGTGCTCGGCGGAGCGGTGCGAGCCGGCGCCACTCGTTCCGTGCCTTCCGGACCCGCGGCTGCCTGGGTCCCGCACCCCGCCAAGGCCGACATCACTACAGCGGTCAGGCCCGCGACTCCAGCTTTGAACCTCATATGGCCCCTCCCGATCGGACGCGCCGCCTTGTCCCCACCGCCGACGCGACATGAGCGGACACGCTACCCGCGGGGTAGGACCGGGCTGCCTCTGGGCCGGTTGCTGTACTTCGCTGCTGTACGACCAGGAAACGCAAGAGGCCCGGACTCTCGTCCGGGCCTCTCACCTGTGTGCACTCGGCAGGATTCGAACCTGCAACCTTCTGATCCGTAGTCAGATGCTCTATCCGTTAAGCTACGAGTGCTTGTTTTGTTTTCCGTCTTCGCTCCCCGGCCTTTCGACCCGCTCGCGGCGACAGGAAGAACATTACATGACTGCCGCCGTCCTGTGAAATCCATTCACCACACCCCTTGTGACCTGCGAAAACACCCCACCGAGGGCGATCGGGGAGTCCGTGGCCGAGGGGCCGCCGAGAGGCAGGCCGGGGCGAAAACGCGGGGAAAGAGACCGGGGTCACACAGCAGGAGCGCAGAGGGCCGGGAAGGGTCCGGGATGTGCGCGGGGCCGGGCCGGGAGGTGCCAGGAAGGGCCCGGGATGTGCGCGGCCGTGCGCGGGGCCGGGCCCGGGAACGGCCGAAGCCCCGGCCTTGTGGGCCGGGGCTTCGGTAGGGGCGGAGGCGGAGGGATTTGAACCCTCGATGGGCTTTAAGACCCAAACCGCATTAGCAGTGCGGCGCCATAGACCGGACTAGGCGACGCCTCCATGCACCCCGCGCTTACGCGTGTGGTGCGTGCAGATGATGACACAGGCGAACCGGCTGTCACCAATCGATTCTCACCGTACTAGCCCTCCGGGGTCCAGGGCAAAGCCCGGCGTGCCCCGGCCGAGCCGTCCGGCGGGTCTGCCGGGCCCGCCGGGTCAGCTCGGCCGCGCCGCCCGCCGGGTCAGTCCGGCCGCGCCGCCCGCCGGCCTGCCGGGCACGCCACCGCCCACCCGGCGCACCCCGCTTGCGCAACGCCTCGGCGCCCGGAGCGTTAGAGGAGGCGGGACGCACCGTGCGCTCGTGCCCGCACCAGCCCCGAGCCCGTGCCCGTGCCCGCCGTCCCGTCGTACCCCCTGCTCCTGGAGATCCGTATGTTGCGCCGACTCGCCCTCGCGACCCTCGCCACCGCCGCCGCCGGGACCGCCGGCTTCGGCTCCCTGCCGCCGCTGCCCCTGCTCTCCCCGCCCGACGCGCTGACCGTGACGATCTCCGAGAGCGGCTATCGGACCGCCGACGGCACCTTCGAGCTGACCTGCGACGGCCAGGCCGGCGGGACGCACCCCGCCGCCGAGGACGCCTGTCGGCGGCTGGAGCAGCTCGCGACGGAGGGCGCGAACCCGTTCAAGGCGGTTCCCCGGGACGCGTTCTGCACGCAGGTGTACGGCGGTGCCGCCGTCGCGGAGGTCACCGGTACCTGGCAGGGCCGCAAGATCGACGCGCGTTTCTCCCGCGTCAACGGCTGCGAGATCGACCGCTGGAACAACCTTCAGCCGGTCCTCCCCATCCTCGGGCGGTGAACCCCGCGGTCGGCCGCGAAGAGCTCGCGACGACGCTTGCGAGGGTGACCGCAGGTACGGCGGGCGGCGGCTCCCTTAGACTCCCTCAGTGACAGGCCGCGGCCCCGAGGGGCAAGATGGGGCCCGCCTGCCGCCAGGCAAGCACGTGCAGTGGGTCAGGGAGGAACCGTCGTCGTGAGCAGCAGGCCATCCCGAGGCGCTGCTCGCCTCGCAGCCATACTCGACGCCCTCCCCGACGGCCTCGTGCTCGTCAATTGCAACGGCACGGTCGTCAACGCCAACACGATCGCCCTCGGCATGTTCGAGACCCCCGGCACCGCACTCGTCGGCCGCGGCCTGCTCGATCTGCTGCCCGGCTTCGACTCGCGCCTCATCCCCGGCTCCATGCGCCGCCCCGAGGGCACCGACGAGCGCGGCCGCACCAAGCCGACCCGGATGATCGCCCGCCGCACGGACGGCGGCGAGTTCCCCGTCGAGGTGACCAGCGCCAGCCTGGAGGACGGCCGCGAGGCCTACGACTCGTACAGCGGCTACACCGGCGACGAACTGCTCATGCTCGTCGTCCGGGACCTCACCGGCACCCTCGACACCGAGGCCGAACTCGCCCGCTCGCAGCGACAGACCGAGATGATCCTGCGCGCCGCTGCCGAGGGGGTCGTCGGCACGGACACCGACGGCCGGGTCGTCCTCGTCAACCCCGCCGCCGCCCAGATCCTCGGCTACCGCGCCGGCGAGCTCGGCGGCCAGGAGCTGCACCCGCTGATCCTCGCGACCCGCGCCGACGGCGAGCCCTTCCCGTACGAGGAGTCGCCGCTCGCCGACACCCTCAAGTCCGGGCGCAAGCACCGGGTCCGCGGGCAGGTGCTGTGGGCGAAGAAGGGCGACCGGGTGCCGGTCGACCTCACGACCGCGCCGGTACGGGACGGGGACCAGCTCGTCGGCGCGGTGATGACCTTCACCGACCGCAGGCCGTACGAGCAGCTCGCCGAGGAGCACGCCGCCGAGCTCGCCGACCGTGCCGAACGGCACGCGGCGGAGCGGGAGACGCAGCAGGAGCGGTACGCCTCGCTGGCCGCCCGTCACGAGCAGCTGACCGCCGTCCTGGCCGAGTCGCTGCGCGGGCCCCTGGAGGAGCTGCGCACCCAGCTGGGCGCGCTCGCCGCCGACGACGCCGGACAGCTGTGGCCCGAGGCCAACCAGGTGCTGCACCACCTGACCGCCGGATACGCCCGGATGACGGCGCTCGTGGACAACGTCCTCGGCTACCAGCGCCTGGACGCGGGCGCGGAGGAGCTCGACCGGCGGGTCGCGCTCCTCGACGGGGTCGTGACGGCGGGCATCGACGGGGCCGTCGAGCTGATCGGGCCCGGCCGGGCGCAGTTCGCCGTGCACGCGCCGCCCATCGAGGCCGAGGTGGACCCGGACCGGCTCGCGACGGCTCTCGCGCACCTGGTCGCGGATGTCGCCGGTGTCGACGCGACCGGGAAGAACCGGGCCGCCGCGCAGGGTTCGGGGCCGGGCGACTCCACCATCGTCGTCGCCGCCGCACAGCGCGGTGAGGTCGTACGCATCGAGGTCCGCGGCCCGTACGCGGGCGGCGACCCGGTCCACGGGCCGGTCGTGCGCGGGATCGTGGCGGCGCACGGCGGTGTCGTGCAGACCCACGAGGTGCCGGGGACGAGCGGCGGGGCATACGTCCTCGAAGTCCCGCTCGGGGCCGGGCGGGGCACGGTCCCCGCACCCGCGCCCGCGCCCGCTCCCACGTCCACGTCCACGTCCGCGCCCACGTCCGCTCCCGCACTCGCACCCGCACTCGCGCCCGCCGAGCCGAGGAACCAGCTCCCGTCGCAGTCGCAGGGCGACGGCGTACGGGAGGTTCCGGCGCTGCCCGCGCAGGCCACGGGCGCGGAGACCTCGGGCGGCGGGCGCCGGCGGGCCCGGCGCGCTTCCACGGACGCGTTCCTGGAGAGCTCGGTCGCCCCGGAGGGCGTCGAGGCCGGCGGGCGTCGCCGTGCCCGTACGGGAGAGGCGTCCGGTCACGCCGAGCTGATCCCCGCCCAGCAGCACGGTGCCGCCGAGAGCTCCGCGGTGGCCGCTCTGCCTCCCTCCCTTCCTTCCGGTCCCGCCGTCGAGCCCACCGGGCGCCGCCGGGGCCGTCCGGCCGAGGGCTCCGTGGTGACCGCCGCCGAGGGCGCTCAGGGGCGGGCCGCGCTCGGGGCCGCCGTGCCGCCGCAGGGGGTCTCCGCCGCCGAGTACCCGGCCGCACCGGCGCCCGCGTCCGTACCCGGTCCCGCCCTTGCCCTGCCCGCCGTCGCCTCCGGCGGTGACGTACCCGCCGACCGGCCGAGCGGGCGCCGCCGACGGGCGCTCGCCGCCGCGCAGGAGCGGGCCGCCGCGGCCGAGGCCGGGCCCCGGACGCCGTTCGCGCTGCCGCCCGCCGACGCCGACCGGCCCGAGGCCGAGACCGTGTCCTCGTCCGGGTCCGTGTCTATGCCCGCGCCCGTGTCGGCTCCGGTTCCGGCTCCGGCTCATGCGCCTGTTGAGGCCGCCGTGCCCGTTCCGGCCTCCGCGGTACTGCCGGTCTCCGACGAGGGGCAGCACGAGGCCGTACGGGGCGTCCCGGGCGCCGATCACACGCCCCCGCAGCCCCATCCGCACCTCGCACCGCAGCCGCTTCCCCTGCCGCAGCCCGAACCGAGCGGTCGCCGCCGGGCCGTCGCGCCCCCGGCGCCCTTGGCGATGCCGCCCGCCGCGCCGCAGAGCGGTACCGGTTCCGGGACGGGCACCGGCTCCGTGCCGCTGCCGCCCGAGCTGCCCATGCCGAAGGACTCGACCCAGGGGCGGGCGTTCAGCGTCCGCACGCTCGGGCAGGGCGTCCCCTTCGTGCCGCCCTCGGCCTCCCAGGCCCCACAGGCTCTCCAGGCCCCGCAGGCCCCGCAGGGCTCTGTGGGCTCTCAGGCCTCCCAGACCCCTGTGGCCACTTCCGTCCCCAACACCCCCGCCGCCCCCATCGCCCCGGCGGCACCCTCTGCCCCCGCGCCCTCCAACGGCTCCGGGCGGCGGCGCAAGCTCGCCACCCCGCCGGAGGTCGACCCGCCGGTCCCGGCCGCTCTCCCCGTACCGGCCGAGGCCGGGGCCGAGAGCGAGGCCAGGCCGCACCCGCAGTCCTCTGCGGAGGCCGCCCTCGGGCTCGCCCCCGCCGCCCCCGAGGGCCGCGCCTACGCCATAGGAGCGCCCGCCGAGGGCTCCGCCGAGGGACCCGAGCCGCTCGACGGTCCCGGCGGCGCGGTCGAGGTCGCCAACCGGCCCGCGCCCCGGCCCGTCGACGACGAACTGCCCCCGGAGCCGCTCGACAACCCGCGCCGGCTGCTCGTCTGGCCCGCGCCCGACGTCTCCACCCAGCAGGCGCTGAGCGACCGCGGCTACCGCCCGGTGATCGTGCACTCCCGCGAGGAGGTCGACGCCCAGATCGCCGCCTTCCCGGCCGCGCTCTTCGTCGACCCGCTGACCGGGCCCATCACCCGGACCGCACTCCAGTCGCTGCGCCAGGCCGCCGTCGCCGCCGAGGTGCCGGTGCTGCTCGCGGCCGGCCTCGGGCAGGCGACCCGGGAGGCCGCGTACGGTGCCGATCCGGCCGTACTCCTCAAGGCGCTCGCGCCCCGCGACAGCGAGCAGCATCCGTCCCGGGTCCTGCTGATCGAGGAGCACGACGACATCGCGGAGGCGCTCGCCGCCACCCTGGAGCGGCGCGGGATGCAGGTCGCGCGGGCGGCCACGGACACGGAAGCGGTCACGCTGGCCACGCAGACCCGGCCGAACCTCGTCGTGATGGACCTGATGCAGGTGCGCCGCCGGCGGGCCGGGATCATCGACTGGCTGCGCGCGAACGGGCAGTTGAACCGCACCCCGCTCGTCGTCTACACCTCGGCCGACCTCGACGAGGAGGAGCTGCCGAAGCTGTCCTCCGGTGAGACGGTCCTCTTCCTCGCCGAGCGGTCGAACAGCACCGAGGTCCAGGCCCGGATCGTCGACCTGCTCGCGAAGATCGGCACCAACTAGCCGGCCGGATGGCCGGATGGCAGGACACGCGTACGGGGAGGGCCTGAGCCAGGCCCTCCCCGTACGCGTGTCCCTCGGCTGGTGCTAGAGCTCGGTCACCTCGAGCTCGCCCTCCGCGTACTGCCTGCGGATGACCTTCTTGTCGAACTTGCCGACGCTCGTCTTCGGCACCGCCGGCACGATCGCCCACCGCTCCGGCAGCTGCCACTTGGCGATGCCGCCCTCTGCGGCGAGGAAGGACCGCAGCGTCTCGTAGTCCGCCGTGGCGCCGTCCTTGAGGACGACCGTCGCGAGCGGCCGCTCGCCCCACTTCTCGTCCGGCACGGCGACGACGGCGGCCTCGGCGACCTCCGGGTGCGCCATGAGGGCGTTCTCCAGCTCGACGCTCGAGATCCATTCGCCGCCGGACTTGATGACGTCCTTGGCCCGGTCGGTGAGCGTGAGATAGCCGTCGGGGCTGATCACGCCGACGTCGCCGGTCTTCAGCCAGCCGTCCTCACTGAACTTGTCGGCCGGCCGGATCTCCTCGCCGTCGGCGCCGCCGAAGTACGAGCCCGCGATCCAGGTGCCGCGCACCTCCAGCTCACCCGCCGACTCGCCGTCCCAGGGCAGGTGCTCGCCGGCGGGGCCGACGAGCCGCGCCTCGACACCGGCGGGGAAACGTCCCTGCGTGACCCGGTACGGCCACTCCTCCTCGGCGCTCAGACCGGCCGGCGGGTGGGCCATCGTGCCCAGCGGCGAGGTCTCGGTCATGCCCCAGGCGTGGCAGAGACGGACGCCGAGCCGGTCGTACGCCTCCATGAGGGAGGGCGGACAGGCCGCGCCGCCGATGGTCACCTGGGTCATCGAGGAGAGGTCGCGGGGGTTCGCGGTGACCTCGGCGAGCAGGCCCTGCCAGATGGTGGGGACGGCGGCCGCGTGGCTCGGCCGCTCGCGCTCGATCATGTCGGCGAGCGGGGCCGGCTGGAGGAAGCGGTCCGGCATGAGCATGTTGATGCCGGTCATGAAGGTGGCGTGCGGGAGGCCCCAGGCGTTGACGTGGAACTGCGGCACGACGACAAGGGTCGTGTCCTTGTCCGTCAGGGCCATCGACTCGGCCATGTTCACCTGCATGGAGTGCAGGTAGATCGAGCGGTGCGAGTAGACGACGCCCTTCGGGTCGCCGGTGGTGCCGGAGGTGTAACACATGGCCGCGGCGGAGCGCTCGTCCAGCTCGGGCCAGTCGTACGTGGTCGGGCGGCCGGCGATCAGCTCCTCGTAGTCGTGCACGCGCGGCGCGACGCCCTCCAGCGCGGAACGGTCCCCGGGGCCCGCGACGACGACGTGCTCGACCGTCGGCAGGTGCGGGAGCAGCGGGACGAGGAGGGGGAGCAGGGAGCCGTTGACGATCACGACCCGGTCGGCGGCGTGGTTGACGATCCACACCAGCTGCTCGGGGGGAAGCCGGAGGTTGAGGGTGTGGAGGACCGCGCCCATGGAGGGGATCGCGAAGTACGCCTCGACGTGCTCGGAGTTGTTCCACATGAGGGTGGCGACCCGCTGGTCGCCGGTGACCCCGAGTTCGTCGCGCAGGGCGTTGGCCAGCTGGTGCGCGCGGGCTCCGGCCTCTGCGAACGTGCGGCGCTGCGGCTCGGGCTCGCCCGTCCAGGTGGTGATGGTGGACTTCCCGTGGATCGTCATCCCGTGCTTGAGGATGCGGCTCACGGTCAGTTGTACGTCCTGCATGGTGCTGTACACGGGGCGTCCTCCCGGTGGGCGCTACGTGGCAGAAAGGGTGTGGAGATTCTGCGCACGTACCGCGCGGTATGTCACTACCCGGGAGTACGTAAATTGCCAGTGATCGCTGGCGGAAGTCGCTCTTCCTGCGGTTTCGTCCCGGCTCCTCACCGGGATCTCACCGTACGGGGGTCAGTTCCGGGTCCTCCCGGAGCTTGCCGAGCGCCCTGGACACCGCGCTCTTGACCGTCCCGACCGAGACACCGAGCACCTCGGCGGTCTGGGCCTCGCTGAGGTCCTCGTAGTACCTGAGGACCACCATCTGGCGCTGGCGCTCCGGCAGTTTCATCACCGCGCGCCACATCGCGTCGTGCAGCACCTGGCGCTCGGCCGGGTCCGGCTCCGGGAGACCGGCGGGCTCCGGCAGCTCCTCGCAGACGAACTCGTCGACCTTGCGCTTGCGCCACTGCGACGTACGGGTGTTCAGCAGCGCGCGGCGGACGTAGCCGTCCAGGGCGCGGTGGTCCTCGATGCGCTCCCAGGCGACGAAGGTCTTGGCGAGCGCGGTCTGGAGGAGGTCCTCGGCGTCGCAGGGGTTGGCGGTCAGCGAGCGCGCCGTGCGCAGCAGCACGGGACCGCGGGCCCGTACGTACGAGGAGAACGACGGGTACGGCACGTGGCCGAGGGCGGCCGTCGAGGCGCCGGCGCAGACGGGGCCAGAGGGTGGCGGAGTCATGCCTCCACGCTAGAAGCGGACCGTGCCCGGCAAATCGGCCCCAGGTCCCGACCCGGGGTCCGCCTCAGGTTGGAGGAACGGCGACGGACGCACCTCCTCTGGGTGGAGTCGCCCCAAGACGGTGTCAGGGTCGATACCGGGTCGAACCAGGGGCGCGGTGGGGTTCGGCGGCGGGTTCAGGTCGTCGTGACGCGGGCGACGGGTGCGTCCACCGCGTTGCGGTCGATCACCATCCGGCGTCCACCGTACGACTCGCTGACGTTGCCCGCGTACTGATGGATCCGGCCGTGCGGCATCCAGGCCTGCGGGTGCAGCACCGCCTCCGCGTACAGCGCGGGGCTCCCGCGCCAGCGCGCGAACCACATCACGGACGGCAGGTCCTCCGTACCCGCCCTGCGTTCCTCCTCGATGTGCCGCACCCCCGTCTCCGCGCTGCTGTAGTAGCCGGGCAGATAGCCGAGTCGCCGCACCTCCCGGTTCCAGGCGCGGACGAAGGAGAGGGTCGTCGCGGCGCAGCCCGCGTCCTCCACCCGGAAGGACTCGATGTCGAGGTAGAGCGGGCTGCTCGTGCCGATCCCCAGGGCCCGTGCCGCCTGTACCGCCTCGCCGGCCTCCCGCGTGCCCTGGCTCCAGGGTTCTCGGCCGATGGCGTACGGCCGCTTGGCGGCGGCGTGGACGCACGGCGCCTGGGAGCCGACGAAGAGCGGGAGCACCCGCCAGCCCATGGCGTGGACCGAGGCGAGCCAGGCCGGGCTCAGCTCCTTCTGCGTCGGACAGCCCCGGCCCCGGCCCCCGAAGTAGACCCCGACCGCCCCGTACGGGGAGCTGCGCCAGGCCTTCATCACCGCGAGGGACGGCGCCTCGCAGGTGTCGAAGGCCTTGCCCGCGAAGTGCGGCGCGGGAGCGGCGGAGGCGTGAGCGGGGGCGATCGGAGCGGGGGCGTGAGCGGGAGCGATCGGAGCGGGAGCGGCGGGAGGTGAGGCCGCGGGAGCCGAGGCGGGAGCGGCCGCGGCCGGGCCGGCGAGGAGGGCCGCGCCGGCCGCCGCCACGACCAGGGCGGTGACCACGGCCCGCGCCCCGGGAGGCGGCGCGGACCGCGAGCGCGGCGGACAGGCGGACACCGGCGGCGGCGACGGCGGCAATGACCGTGCGGGTGTCGGTGTCGGTGTCGGTGTCGGTGTCGGCGAGGGTGGTGCGTTTGTGCTCATGGCGCGAGTGAAGGGCCGCCCGCGCCGCCCGGCCACCGCTGGGGCCGTCGTCTCAGCCGTCCGTGCCCAGGATCAACCCGGACGTGGGAACCCCGGTACCCGCCGTGACCAAGGTCCGGGCCGCGCCGGGTATCTGGTTCACCGAGGTGCCGCGGAGCTGCCGCACCGCCTCCGCGATGCCGTTCATGCCGTGCAGATAGGCCTCGCCGAGCTGACCTCCGTGGGTGTTCAGCGGGAGGGCGTCGGCGGCGACGAAGTCCGCCGCCTCCCCCGGTCCGCAGAAGCCGAACTCCTCCAACTGCATCAGTACGAACGGGGTGAAGTGGTCGTAGAGGATGCCGACGTCGATGTCGTCCGGTGCGAGCCCGGAGGTCCGCCAGAGCTGCCGTGCGACCACGCCCATCTCCGGCAGCCCGGTCAACTCGTCCCGGTAGAAGCTGGTCATGGCCTCCTGCTTCCGTCCGGCGCCCTGCGCCGCCGCCAGGATCACGGCGGGCGGCCTGGGCAGGTCGCGGGCGCGCTCGACGGAGGTGACGACGATCGCCTGACCGCCGTCGGTCTCCTGGCAGCAGTCGAGGAGCCGCAGCGGCTCGACGATCCAGCGCGAGGCGGCGTGGTCGGCGAGGGTGATCGGCTTGCCGTGGAAGTACGCGGCGGGGTTGCGGGCCGCGTGCCGCCGGTCGGTGACGGCGACATGGCCGAAGGCGTCCGGGGTCAGTCCGTAGGTGTGCAGGTATCGCTGGGCGGCCATGGCGACCCAGGACGCCGGAGTGAGCAGCCCGAAGGGGAGCTGCCAGCCGAGCGCGGCGCCCTCGGCGGAGGGCTCGCGCTGCTGGACGCCGGAGCCGAAGCGGCGCCCGGAGCGCTCGTTGAACGCCCGGTAGCAGACGACGACTTCGGCGACCCCGGCGGCGACGGCGAGCGCGGCCTGCTGGACGGTGGCGCAGGCGGCCCCGCCCCCGTAGTGCACGCGGGAGAAGAACGACAGCTCGCCGATGCCGGAGGCCTGGGCGACGGTGATCTCGGGGTTGGTGTCCATGGTGAAGGTGACCAGGCCGTCGACGTCGCCGGGGGCGAGCCCGGCGTCGTCGAGGGCCGCCCGGACCGCCTCGACCGCGAGGGAGAGTTCGCTGCGGCCCGAGTCCTTGGAGAACTCCGTCGCCCCGATGCCGACGACGGCCGCCCGCCCGCCGAGGCTGTCCCTGGTACGGACGCTCATCGCGCCACCTCCACGTCCACGGTGACCGTCCCGGTGACGTGGTTCCCCAGGCCGTTGGCCCCGACGACCCGGACCGTGGCCGTCTCGCCGGCCACCTCGGTGACCGTGCCGCTCAGGGTCATCGTGTCCCCGGGGTGGTTGGGGGCGCCGAGCCGGATCGCGACCTTGCGGAGGACGGCCCGGGGGCCGAAGTGGTCGGTGACGTACCGGCCGACGAGCCCGTTGGTCGTGAGGATGTTCATGAAGATGTCCGGGGAGCCCTTCTCCCGGGCCAGTTCGGCGTCGTGGTGCACGTCCTGGTAGTCGCGGGAGGCGACGGCCCCGGCGACGATCAGGGTGCGGGTGATCGGGATCGTCAGCGGCGGCAGCTCGTCCCCGGGCCTCATGACAGGTCTCCCTTCGCGAGGAGGTCGCCCAGTTCGGCGAGGAGTTCGGTGCCGCAGCCCAGGTAGGCGTCGAGCTGTCGGCCCCACAGGAAGTGCCGGTGGACGGGGTGGTCGAGGTCGGCCCCCATGCCGCCGTGGAGGTGCTGCCCTGCGTGCACGACGCGCTTCCCCGCCTCCGAGGCCCACCAGGCGGCGGTCAGCGCGGCACCGGTGGCGTCCAGGCCCTCGTCGTGGCGCCAGGCCGCCTCGTAGGCCGTGACCCGGATGGCCTCGGTGTCCATGTGGGCGTCGGCGGCGCGCAGCTGGACCGCCTGGTGGGTGGAGAGCGGCCGCCCGAACTGCTCCCGTACGGAGGTGTACTCCACGGCCCTGGCGAGGGACCCGGCGCAGACCCCGGCCTGAAGCCCGGCGAAGGCGACCCGGGCGGCGGCCAGCACGTCCGCGTAGGCGCCGGGGCCGCTGCCCAGCCGCTCCCCCGCCGCGCCGTCGAGCACGAGCCGCCCCGCGGACCAGGGCGCGGTGAGCTCGACGGTCTCGATCCGGGCCGCGTCCTCGGTACGGACGAGCCACAGTCCGCGCTCCGCGTCCGGTACGAGGACGTGGGTGGCGTCCCGGAGCCACGGCACCCAGTCGACGACCCCGCTGAGCCGCCCCTCGCGCGCCTCGACCGAACCGGTCACAATGACCGAGCCGCTCGCCGGGAAGGCGCCCGTCACCACCGTCGTACCGTCGCGGAGGCCCGGCAGGAGCCGGGCGCGCTGCTCGTCGGAGCCGTGCCGGGAGACGGCGAGGATCCCGTACGCACAGCTCGCGGCGAACGGCACCTGGGCCGTCGTACGCCCCTGCTCCTCCAGGAGGAGGACGAGCCCGAGCAGTCCGATCTCCTCGACGGCGCCGGGCAGGCCGGCCCCGCACAGCGCCTTCCACAGCTCGGCGTCGCTGCCGCTGCCCGCTGCCGCGAGCCGCTCGTGGGTGGCGAGGTCGCCGAAGATCCGCGCGGCCAGGTCCCGGGCGGCCTCCTGCTCCTCGGTGGGGGTGAAGTCCATGTCAGCCCTCCCCTTCCGCACGGAAGACGGGGAGCTCCAGCTCCTCGTCGGCCCGCAGGAACTCCAGCCGCACCGGCATCCCGATCCGGACCTTGTCGTACGGCACACCCACCACGTTGCTCACGATCCGCACGCCCTCGGCGAGTTCGATCAGCCCGACCGCGTACGGGGGGTCGAAGGCCGGGAAGGGCGGGTGGTGCATCACCACGTACGAGAAGACGGTCCCGGCGCCGCTCGCCTCGATCGTGTCCCACTCCCGCGAGCCGCAGTCGGCGCACCCCGGCAGCCAGGGGAAGCGGAGGGTCGCGCAGTCGCCGCAGCGCTGGACGAGCAGCCGGTGCGCGGCCACGCCCTCCCAGAACCCGGCGTTGTCCCGGTTGATCACCGGGCGGGGCCGCCGGGGCGCGCCGGCGGCGGGCTTCGGGGCCGGTGCCGCGCGCTCAGGGGGGCGTCCGGCGGGGGCGTACTTGAGGATCCTGAAGCGGTGGGTCCCCGCGAGCTCGCCGTCCGCCCGGACGTCCATCCGGGTCGTGACGAAGTGCCCGGTGCCGAGCTTGGTCGTCTTGCGCGGCGACACGGACTCGATGACGGCGTCGAAGGTGATCGCGTCCCCGGGCCGCAGCGGTCGCAGGTACTCCTGCTCGCAGTCGGTCGCGACCACCGAGGTGTACCCGGCGCCGTCGAGGAGCGCGAACAGCTCGTCGTACGCCTCGGAGCGGTCGCTGTGCCCGGAGAGCCCGCCCATCGTCCAGGCCTGGAGCATGGTCGGGGGCGCGACCGCGTCCGGCCCCTCGTACGCCGGGTGGGCGTCTCCCATGGCCTCGCACCAGTGCCTGATCATGGGCAGGTTGACCGGGTCCTTGCCGACGCCAGCGGTGGCGGCGGACCGCCCCGCGTAGGCGGCGAGCCGCTCGTACAGCGAGTCCTCGGGCCGCTGCGCACCTCGCTCCGCACCGCTCGTCGCCCCCCGCTCCGTACCGCTCATCGCCGCCCCCTCCCCTTCATGCCGAGCCGCATCCTCGCGACGATCTCGCGCTGCACCTCGCTCACCCCTCCCCCGAAGGTGTTGATCTGCGCGGCCCGGTTCATGCGCTCCAGCTCGCCGCCGTCGAACTCCCCCGGCGACCCCGCCCGTACCGTCCCCGCCCCGCCCGCGATCTCCTGACATATTCGATACACCTCGACCGCCGATTCGGTTCCCGCGAACTTCACGCCGCTCGCGTCCCCCGGGGCCAGTCGGCCGGCCCCCACGTCCCCCACCAGACGCCAGTTGAGCAGGCGCGTCGCCGCCAGACGGGCATGCGCCTCGGCGGCCCGAATCCGTACCCACGGCTCGTCAATGCGCCGCCCGCCCGTCACCGGATCGGGGGTACGTGCGCGATCGAGCGCGGCCGCGAAGAAGTCCTCGGCCTGCATCCCGATCGCGGCGAGCGCGACCCGCTCGTGGTTCAGCTGCTCGGTGATGAGCCCCCAGCCGCCGTGCTCCGGCCCGACGAGGTTCCCGGCGGGGACGCGTATCCCGTCGTAGTAGGTGGCCGTCGTCGTCAGCCCGCCGACGGTCGCGATCGGGGTCCACGAGAAACCGGGGGCGTCGGTGGGGACCAGGACGATGGAGATGCCCCGGTGCGGCGGCGCGTCGGGGTCGGTGCGACAGGCGAGCCAGATCCAGTCCGCGTTCTGGGCGTTGGAGGTGAAGATCTTCTGCCCGTCGATCAGCCAGTCCGCCCCGTCCCGCACCGCGCGCGTCCGGAGGGAGGCGAGGTCCGTGCCGGCCTCGGGCTCGCTGTAGCCGATGGCGAAGACGATCTCGCCGCGCAGGATCCGGGGCAGGAACGAGGCCTTCTGCTCCTCGGACCCGTACCTCATCAGGGTGGGTCCGACGGTGTTGAGGGTGACCATGGAGACGGGGGCGCCCGCCCGGTAGGCCTCGTCGAAGAAGACGAACTGCTCGTCGGGACCGCGCCCCTGGCCGCCGTACTCCTCGGGCCAGCCGAGCCCGAGCAGCCCGTCGGCCCCGATCCGGCGGAGCAGCCGTCGCTGGGCGGCGGTGTCGTCGGGGGGAGGCGGGCCGTCGGGCATCACCTCGCGGAAGTACGCGCGGAGTTCGGCGCGCAGCCGCAGCTGCCGCTCGGTCGGGGCGAGGTGCACGGCGACGGCCTCCCGTGGGACGACTGAGGTTTCTGACTGTCCGTCAGATTCAGGACCTCTGTCAAGGTCGGCGACCGCACGCCGCGCGGCGGCATGCCACGGACGCACACCCCGCGGTTCTCGCGCCCACGGCCCGTCGCGAACGCGACGCGGCCCGCACCCCGGTACCGAAGTACCGGCGTGCGGGCCGTCGTTCACACCGCGGTCGTGCCCCCCATCGGGCCGGCTCCCGTGCTGCTGCCGACTACCACCACGGGTAGAAGTTCACCACCGCGTTCGACTGGTCGATGTGGGTGAACGCGGAGCCGTTCACGCTCGCCGTGTTGTTCTGGTTGGAGGCACCGGAACCGGTCGCCACCTGCTGAGTGGTGGTCGAGTTTCCGTTGTTGTCCCCGCCCACACCACTGCCGATGATCGTGGCGACGCTCGTGTTCGATCCGTCGTCCGCGAACCCACCGTTGTCGGCCTGTGCCACCCCGGTGAAGAGCGCGGCGGCGAGGGGCAGGGCGGCGGCAGCGGCGAGGACGCGGGCGGTACGGATGCTTGCCATGTCTGTTCCTCCGGGAACTGAAACTGGTGCTTTGCACGGAACTGCAGAGAAATACCGAGAGAACTGCTCTGAACTACGGCTATTACCAAGGCAGTTGGCCGACCGCCTCGATCGTTGTGCTCGACGTCGCGAATCCAGAGTTGCCCACCGAATCCCCGGCGAACCACCCCGGAGCGGCTTATTCCCCCGCAAGCGTGAGGACAGGTCGATAAACCCCGGCGAAGCGGGAACGGCGCAGCTCACACGGTCGGAGAGGGGGCGTGGCCGGGGAAATCCGTGCACGGTAAGGGAGGAAGCGTTCCGGCAGATTTTCCGCCAATCCTTCTCTCGGAAAGACGGCACGGCGAGTCTCCGGCGCGGCGAAATCGAGCACCTTCACGCACCGGGCATAAACGTTCTACGGAACGTCCCGCCTGCCCACCGCGGCCTCGAAGGCCGCGTACGCCGCCGCGTCGAACAGCACGAACCGCACTTCCTCCACCTCGGTCGGGGCGGCCCGTACGGTCTCCACGGCGATCCGGGCGCCGTCCTCCATCGGCCAGCCGTAGATCCCGGTGGAGATGGCCGGGAACGCGACCGTACGGGCACCCAACTCGTCGGCTACCCGCAGGGATTCGCGGTAGCAGGAGGCGAGCAGCGCGGACCGGTCCTCGTCGCGCGACCAGACCGGCCCGACGGTGTGGATCACATGCCTGGCCGGCAGCCGCCCCGCCGTGGTCACGACGGCCCGGCCGGTCTGCAGCCCCTTGCCGTAGTGCGAGCGGCGCAGGTCCTGGCAGGCGGCGAGGATCTCCGGACCGCCCTTGCGGTGAATGGCCCCGTCGACGCCGCCGCCCCCGAGCAACGACGAGTTCGCGGCGTTGACCACCGCGTCCACCGCCTCGGCGGTGATGTCCCCCTGAACGAGCACGATCCGCACCACGCCAAGAACCCCTTCCAACGATGATTCCCCGGACCCTACGCGCGAGCGAACGCCACCAGCACGCGGATATCCCCGCCCCTCCGGCCCCCACGACGAAGGGCGCCCCTGGTGAGAGGCGCCCTTGGCGAGAGGGGCGCCCTTGGCGAGAGGCGCCCTTCTGATCGGCGCTCCGTAGGTCGTGTTGCCCGTCGATCGGCTTTTGATCGCCGCACACTGAAGTTCTTCAGCGCAGCACGTCGAGAAATGGAGCCCAGATGGCCAGCCAGCCGATTCTGTTGTTTGACGGAGACTGCGGTTTCTGCGGCAGAACGATCGAGATCGTTCGGCGCATCGTTCAGCCGCGTGTGCAATTCGTCCCCTGGCAGTACGCCGACCTCGCCGCCCTGGACGTCACCGAAGCCAGAGCCGACCGCGAGGTCCTCTGGATCAGCCCGGTCGGCGGCAAGGTCCACGGTGGACCACGCGCCCTCTCCGCCGTGCTGATGTGCGGACGAAGGCGCTGGCGGTGGCTCGGGCTTGCTCTTCGGGTGCCACCCGTCAACTGGATGGCACACGGCGTCTACCGGGTTGTCGCGAAGAACCGCCATCGCCTGCCGGGCGGCACGGCCACCTGCTCTCTCCCAGCCCACATGCGAGGGAATCCGGACCGCTGACCCCTACTCCGATGAGGGCTGCGGCGGCACCACCGCGGGTGCTGTCCCGACCGGGGCTGCCGCTCCCGTGCCCCCTGTGCGCTGGAAAGTACGCCGCCACAGCCTTCCCAGGGCGAGGTAGAAGCGGTCCGGCAGGAATGCGGCATCCGCGACGATCATCGCGCCGGAGAAGAGTGGCAGTCCCATGAGCACCGCGATATTCAGGTGCATGCCCAACAGCAGGATCAGAACAGGGTATTTGAGCCTGCCGAACAGGACGAACGGAAAGGCGACCTGCACCAGCACCGTCAGATAGCCGACGACGGCAATCAGCATGTGCTGGCCGGCGACCATCTGGGAAAGCTCGGGCCAGGGCCGGAACAGGTCGATGTTCAGGACGTAGTGGAGGGCGGTCCCATCACCCCACTTGGGGCCCTGGACCTTGTACAGGCCCGCGCATCCGTAGAGGAAGCAGACCTGGGCGGCGATGACGAACATGCCGCAGTTGTGCAGCACCGTGGTCAGGACGATGCGTGCGTCGCCGAGATGGCGCCGGAGACCGTCGCCCCGCGGGTCTGCCGTCCTGCCCGCCGACGCCTGGAGCCGGGCCCTGCGGGCGTCGAGGGACCAGCGCCGGCCACACGCGGTGAAGACCAGGTAGACAGCCATGAGGACCATGAGATTGTCCCCGCCGTCCGCCATGAAGAGCGCCCTGGCGTGGAAGGACACCACCACGACCGCGAACAGCACGGACACCGCCCGCGTCCGCCAGCCCAGCAGGAACAGCGCACACGTGACCAGAGCCGCGGCGTAGCAGACCTCGAAGTACACCCGGCTGTCGGACAGGGTGAGGATGCTGGCCCACCCGCTCTGGTCGAACAACTGCCTGGCCAGCGTGGGCGTCCACGGTGACCCGGGGCCCCACATCTCGTCGCGGTGGGGAAACTCACGGAGCAGGAAGACGAGATAGAGCAGCCCGTACCCGATGCGCAGCACCGCCGCCGCATAAAGAGACACCGGCCGCTCGGTCAGAAGGACGAGGAACGCATGGACCCGGTCGAGTACGCGCTGCGGCATGCGTACGACTGCCCGCTCGGCGGTACGTTCCGACACTTTCGGCGCCACGACCACTTTCGGCGCCACGACCGGTTCGCGCTCAGTCCGTTCCATGCGAGGCCACCTTCCACCAGGGCAGATACCGGGTTTCGGACCGCGTCGGTGCCGCTGCGGCCGGGCGGGGTTCAACCGCCTCGCCGGGCGCGGCGATATGCCGCGAGATCACCCGCAGCTGGATGGATTCGAAGGTGCCGCTGTGTTGGGCGGCGACGCGATCTGCTGCGATGTTGCGCAGATACTTCTCGATCATCAGAGCCCGCTCCGAGCGCGGCCGGTTGTCGCTGCCGTGCGTTTTGAGGTACGAGTTCCAGGCCTGGCGCAGCATGTTCTGTGCCGTATGGCTCGGGAAGACGTTGTGCTTGACGGCGGAGTCGTCCGCAGCGGTCAGATCGATCCAGCCACTCACCTGTGCGGTGCCGTCCGGTGCTGTGTGCTTGATCCTCGCCGAGATCTGCCGGTTGACGGACTGGGGATTCGGGGCGAAGAGCCGCCAGTTCTGCTCGAACACGGGCCGGACCCATGCGTTGACCTGCTGGCTGTACGCCTTCGAGATGGCGTTCGGAGGCGCCACGTACAGGAACACCAGGAGTACATGAACCAGGGTCACTGCCAGGCACAGGGCTACCGCGGCTCCTGTTCCAGCGCTCAGCGGGCGGGGTGGCCCTGAGGTCTCACGGGTGCCACCCGGTCCCCCGCCGCTGTCCTGCGCTGCCGGCTCAGCGCCGTCCCGCTGCGGAGACTCCACGTTTGTCGATTCAGCACCGCTCAGCACGGCCCCACCCGGTCCTTCCCATCCTGACTGTTCGCACCTGCTGCTCCTGCTTCCGCGGGCGGCGCGCGACGGAACTGACGACGCTCCGCCGCGCACCACCCGTCTCACATTCAGTGCGGAACGTGCGCCTCGTGCACGTTGTGGAGGAACGGCCCGACGTGGTGGTACGGCCCGTCGTGGTGGCCCGGCCCGTCGTGGTGGCCCGGCTTCCCCGGCTTCACGGGGGAGTCGCACGCGCAGTCGCCGTATCCGCCCGTGTCGTGCCCGCCAGTGTCATGCCCGCCCGTGTCGTGCCCGCCCGTGGCGGCGTCACCGGTCGCGGCGTCACCCGTAGCGGCGTCACCGGTGGCAGCGTCACCCGTGGCGGCATCGCCCGTGGCAGCGTCGCCGGTCGCGGCGTCACCCGTGGCGGCGTCACCGGTCGCAGCGTCACCCGTGGCGGCGTCACCGGTCGCAGCGTCACCCGTGGCAGCGTCGCCGGTCGCAGCGTCACCGGTCGCGGCATCGCCCGTAGCGGCGTCACCGGTGGCAGCGTCACCCGTGGCGGCATCGCCGGTCGCAGCGTCACCCGTAGCGGCGTCACCGGTCGCGGCGTCACCCGTGGCGGCATCGCCGGTCGCAGCGTCACCCGTAGCGGCATCACCCGTAGCAGCGTCACCGGTCGCAGCGTCACCCGTAGCGGCGTCACCCGTGGCGGCGTCACCGGTCGCGGCATCACCCGTGGCAGCGTCGCCGGTCGCGGCATCACCCGTCGTGGCGTCACCCGTAGCGGTATCACCCGTCGCGGCGTCGCCGGTGGTCGTGGTGGTGGTGTCTTCACACTCCGGCCTGGTGATCACGTTGTTGTTCAGCGTCACGGCCGCGGTGCGGGCCAGCACACGGCCCTCGATGGTCGCCCCACTGTTGACAGTGATCGCGGTGAGCGCCATGAGGGTGCCCACGAAGGTTGAGCCGGATCCCAGCGTGGCCGATTCGTCGGTCACCCAGAACACGTTGCAGGCCTGAGCGCCGTTCTGAAGGACGATGCTGCTCCCGGTTGCCGTGGTGAGTCCCGCAGGAACCTTGAACACCCAGATGGCATCGGGGTTGTTCTGGGCATCCAGGGTCCACGTCCCGTTGACCAGGAGACCGGACTCGACGGCGTAGGTGCCCGGAACCAGCGTGGGAGTCACGGGCGCCGGGGAAAGGTTGAATTCCGTGGGCTGGCCGAAGGCGTTGTCGTACGCCGTGGCAAGATCGTCCTTCGCTCCTGCAGCCGCCGCGCCTGCGTAGATCGTCCCGTCAACCACCGTCCCGGGCGGGAATCCCGTAATGGCTGTTCCCGGGGACACACCGATATCTCCGGTGATCACAGAATTACCTTCGTTGGTGACCGTCGAACCGGCCAGTACCGCGAAGCTTTGCGCAGTACCCAACGGAACAGCTGTTGCTGCATTTGCTCGTGTAGGCGTCACTGCCACGACGGCCACAGCGACCAGCAGGGTGAGTACACCCGCGATCCAGGCCGTCATTGTGCGCCTTTGCGGCGCATCAGGGATGTTCAGTGTCATCGAGGAGCCAACTCCTGAATGGGGTGGTGGCGTCCGGCGTTCCTCGTCAAACGGAATCGCCTCTTCTGTCGGCGGCATATTACGCAGGCATCCGACCTCGGCGACGATTCACTCGGGCCATGTCACTGGAATCAACCAATATGCATCAAGGAATGTACGATAAACATTGAGCCGACTGACTGCCCCCCATCCGTGTGACCATCCACCGCCAATTCAGTCAATCCCTCCTGTCACGCCTTTCGTCGGTCGCCGCCCACCACCGGCAATTCGCCACAGCAGTAATCTGCCTCAGCTGAAATGCGGTTGTTGCGGAATTGGGCAGGCGGGCAGTGAATGCCCCCTGGATGGCGCAGACCGAAGAAACACCCGAATCGGAAGAGTGGCCGACGACGGCCGGCTGTTCCGCGCGGCCATGGGCGGACGGGTGCGGTCTTACGAAGTACCGCACGCCGTGGGACGCGGCGCGGCTCAAGGCCCGGTCCGGCCATTCCAGGGTGAGACGAGGGGAGACGGGGGAGACGGGGGGAGCAGGGAGGGCGGGCCCCGGCATCCGGGGCCCGCCCTCTGACCTGCTAATTCTCTGACCTGCAAAGCGGTGGGTGTGGGATTTGAACCCACGGTGACATCGCTGCCACGACGGTTTTCAAGACCGTTCCCTTAGGCCGCTCGGGCAACCCACCTTCGCCCCGGCCCACCTGGGATGGAGCGGGCTACAGAGTACCGGCTGGGGGGCCGTCGTGGGGATCGGCGGGAAGGGGGAGGGGAGCACCGGTGTTCGGTGCTCCCCTCCCCCCTTCCGAGGCCGTTTCCGTGCGGCCGGCCGTCTAGCTGTCGCCCGTGCGCTCGCCGAGGACGACCGTGGCCGTGTTCGTCTTGCCGTCCCGCTCGTACGTGATCTTCACCGAGTCGCCCGGCTTGTGGGTCCAGATCTCGCTGATGAGCGTGGGCCCGCTGTCGATCTGGTGGCCCCCGAAGCCCGTGATCACGTCCCCGGCCTTCAGACCCGCCTTCGCGGCCGGGCCGTTCGGGGTGACCGAGGCGGTGCCGCCCGAGCCCTGGGCCGCGATCGTGGCCCCCTCGCCCTGCTCGGTCATGTTCACGGTCGCGCCGATCACCGGGTAGACCGGCTTGCCCGTCTTGATCAACTGCTGAGCCACGTTGTTCGCCTGGTTGACCGGGATCGCGAAGCCGAGGCCGATCGAGCCCGCCTGGGACTGACCGAAGCCGCTTCCGGTGGACTGGATGGCCGAGTTGATACCGATGACCGCGCCGCTCGCGTCGAGCAGCGGACCGCCCGAGTTGCCCGGGTTGATCGAGGCGTCGGTCTGCAGGGCGCTCATGTACGAGTTGCCGCCGCCCGAGCCGTCACCCGAGGCGACCGGGCGGTTCTTGGCGCTGATGATGCCCATCGTCACCGTGTTCGACAGGCCGAAGGGCGCGCCGATCGCGATCGTCGAGTCGCCGACCGCCACCTGGTCGGAGTTGCCGAGGGGCAGCGGCTTCAGCCCCTTCGGGGCGCTCTTCAGCTTCAGGACGGCCACGTCGTAGCCCTGGGCACGGCCGACGACCTCCGCGTCGTACGTCCTGCCGTCGGAGAAGGTCACGGAGAGGGTGCCGCCCTCCGCCGCCGATGCCACCACGTGGTTGTTGGTGACGATGTGGCCTTCCTGGTCGTACACGAAGCCGGTGCCCGTACCGCCCTCGCTCTCGCCGCCCTGCGCTCCGCCGGACTTCGCCTGGATGGTGACCACGCTCGGCAGCGCCTTCGCCGCGACCGCGGCGACCGTGCCGGGGTCACGCTTGAAGGAGGCCGGTGCCTGGCCCGAGGAGACCGTGGTCGATCCGTTGCCGCTGTCGCTGCGCTCGGCCGCCCAGTAGCCGATGCCGCCGCCGACCCCGCCCGCGACGAGCGCCGCGACCAGGACGGCCGCGAGCATGCCGCCGGCCCGCTTGCGGGGCGCCTCGGGAGCGACGGGTACGGGCGGGACGGGCGCGCCCCAGGCCGGGACGGCCGGCGGGGGCGGGGGCCAGCCACCGGCCCCCGCCGCCGCTGCCGTCACCGGCACCGTCGTCGGCTCGGGCTCCGGTGCCGGGGGCGGGGCCGGGGCCGGATGTGCCGCCGCCGGGGGCGCGGGCTCGGCCGCCGGAGGCGCCGGAGCGGCAGGAGCCGCCGCCGGGATCTCCGCCGTCGCCGGCTCAGGCGCGGCCGGGGGTGCCGCAGGTACGGGAGGCGTCGGAGGCGTCGGAGGGGCGGACGGGGCAGTCGGGTCCTCCGGAACCGCCGTGCCCTCGTTCTCGGTGCTCACAGCTCGCTCTCCTCGTTGACTGCTCGATCACTGCGCGGGTGGTCATGCCTGGTTGATGGTCACGGTCATGGTCATGTCTGACTCAAGGGTTGTTGTCACCAGCTTTTCCCATAGGGCGTCAGGCCGCTGTAAGGCGGAGCTGTGCATCCGCACCCCATCCTTTATATACGGACAGAACGGACAGCTTCCGGTGTGCCCGCCCCGCCCCGCCAATGGCACCATGACGCCGTGACTCACGCACGGCAGCACCCGAACAGCGCCCCCGTCCAGGTCGTCGCCCACCGCGGAGCCTCCGAGGACGCCCCGGAACACACCCTGGCCGCCTATGTGAAGGCCATCGAGGACGGCGCCGACGCCCTGGAGTGCGACGTCCGGCTCACCGCCGACGGCCACCTCGTCTGCGTCCACGACCGACGCGTCAACCGTACGTCGAACGGTCGCGGCGCCGTGTCCGCCCTGGAACTCGCCGACCTCGCCGCGCTCGACTTCGGCGTGTGGAAGGAGCGGGAGGAGCGGGACAACACCTCGGAGAGCCCCGACTGGGGCGACCCCGAGTACACCTCCGTCCTGACCCTGGAGCGCCTCCTGGAGCTCGTCTCCGACGCCGGGCGCCGGGTCGAGCTGGCCATCGAGACCAAACACCCCACCCGCTGGGCGGGCCAGGTCGAGGAGCGCCTCCTCCAGCTCCTGAAGCGGTTCGGCCTCGACGCGCCGGCCTCCCCCGCCGACTCTCCCGTACGGGTCATGAGCTTCTCGGCCCGGTCCCTGCACCGGATCGCAGCCGCCTCGCCGACGCTGCCGACCGTCTCGCTCACCCAGTTCGTCACCCCGCGCCTGCGCGACGGGCGGCTCCCCGCGGGCGCGCGCATCGCGGGCCCCTCGATCCGGATCGTCCGCCACCACCCCGCCGTGATCCTGCGGCTCCAGAAGGCCGGTCACCGGGTCCACGTCTGGACGGTGGACGAGCCCGAGGACGTCGAGCTCTGCGAGCGCCTGGGGGTGGACGCGATCATCACCAACCGCCCCAAGCAGGTGCTCTCCCAGCTGGGCCGCGCCTGATCCCACCGACCACCGCCCCGTTCGTCTCGGTTCATCACAGGTTTCACCCGTTTCACGGGGGTAAGGGGAGTGCACCGGCGCGTACGGCGCGTACGCGATCGTCACGAGTGCGACACGCCACGTGGCTTGGCCGGTTTCCGGTCCAGTCCAGAGGGGCATCCACACCGTGGCGTGGGGCAAAGGAGGTCTCGGGGGTGGCGTTGGTGGTGGCACAGGAGGTGCCCACGTCGTCGAGCATGGCCGTACCCCATGGCCCTGCGGGCGTGGGTGTGGCGAGACACCGGATGCGGGACGAGTTGTACCGCAGCGGGGTGTCCGAATCGGTTGTCGACGACGCGGTACTGATCCTTTCCGAGCTGCTCAGCAATGCCTGTCGCTACGGCAGGCCGCTGGGAAGGGCGGAGCGGGGCGACGGCGATGTCCGGGCGGCCTGGCGGGTCGACCCGCAGGGAGGCCTGCGGGTCGAGGTGACGGACGGCGGTGGCCCGACGAGGCCCGTGCCGTCCACCCCCTCGGTCACCGCACGCGGCGGACGCGGGCTGAACATCATCAGCGCGCTCGCCCAGGACTGGGGCGTACGGGACAGCGCGACCGGCGAGGTCACGGTCTGGGTCGTGGTCACCGAGGGACATCGCCGCGAGGACTTCGCGGCGCGCGTCGGCGGCGGCTCGGGCTTCGAGTTCCTCGACGCGTACGACGACATGGACTGAGACCCGCGCTCGTTCTCCCGACCGGCGTACGACGATCCGGACCGACGGCCCCGCCCGTTCTCCGGACCGGCGTACGCCGAACCGGACGGCGACCGTGGGCCGTTTCCCGACCGCCGTGGGCCGAACCGGACGGCGACCGTGGGCCGTTTCCCGACCGGCGTACGCCGAACCGCACGCCCGCGTCCGTTTCCCGACCGCGTACGCCCGTGGGCCGAACCGGACGGAGACGGTCGACGGTTTCCCGACGTGCGTACGACGATGCGGACAGGGACCGTCGCCCGTTTCAGGTCCGGCGTACCTCCGGCAGGGCCGCGCCCCGCCTGAGGGCCCGGGGTGCCCGGTACGGCTAGGCTCGCGCCCGATACAGCACGCACACAGCACCGCCGCGATCGGGAGAAAGCCACACCATGGCCAAGAAGCGCCCCCAGACGAAGGCCGGCAAGGCCGGCCAGGCACAGGTCACGAGCGGGGAGATCCCGGTCGTCGGCGCGCGCGAGCCGTGCCCGTGCGGCTCGGGCCGCCGCTACAAGGCGTGTCACGGCCGGACCGCCGCGCACGCCGTGACCGAGCTCGTGCAGCGCCCCTTCGAGGGCCTGCCCGGCGAGTGCGACTGGGTCGCGCTCCGCGAGCTGGTGCCCGCCGCCACCGTGCCGCTCACCCTGAAGGGCGGGCTGCCCGAGGGCGTGCCGTCCGTGACGCTCGCGACCGTGCTGCCGATGGCGTGGCCGGCGCTGCGCCGCGACGACGGCTCCGTCCTGCTCGCCCTGCAGAACGACTCCTCCTCCGGTGACCTCGCCCGCGACCTCGCCGACACCCTGCAGCGCGCCCTGGCGACCGAGCCGGGCACCCCGGTTCCGCCGCGCCGCGTGCCGGCCGAGGGCCCCCGCCTGCAGGAGCTGCTCGACGCGGACGCGCCGTTCGCCCCGGAGGTCCACTCGGGCTTCGAGTTCTGGATCCCGCAGTCCGCGGAGGGCGCCGACCCCGAGGTCGCCGCCTCCCTGGAGCGGGCCAACGCCGCCGCGATCCCGACCGTCAAGCTGACCGGTGTCGACTCCGCGTACTGGTGCGAGACCCCGGACAAGAACCACCTGCGCTGGGTCATGCCGTACCCGGAGGAGAAGCTCCTCGACGCGCTCGCCCGTCTCCAGGCCGGCGAGGGCACCTCCCTCGGCCCGGACACCCGGCTCGTCGGCTCCTTCCGCGCCCACGGCCTGATGGTGCCGGTGTGGGACCTGCCGACCTCCATGACCGCCGAGGAGTGCGAGAAGCCGGCCGCCGAGTTCGCCGAGCGGCTCGCCGGGGCGCTGGCCTCGGACGCTCCGCTCACCGCCGATGAGCGCCGGGCGCGCGGCGGCCTCACGAACCGTCAGGTGACTCTCAGCTGATACCCCGGGTGGTATCGGTGACTGACAGACCGGCCAGTCGGTGACTTCCACCACAGCCCGGTCTACGGGCAGTAATTCCCTGTCCGAATAACTGAGATCGAATTTGCGAACAGCAGATCTCTTGTTACCGTTCTGGAAGCCCGGTCGCTGGTGCATCCCCCGTCGCCAGCGACCGGGCGTTTCCATGCCCGCCCCAGGCCGTGCCGGGGCGTCCGGCGCTCAACTTCCTTCGGTGTCTGTCGTGTTGCTGCCCGATCGCAGCAACAGCGGGGTGTTGTCCCCCTCGCCGGTCCCCGCGAATTCCGCCACTGCCGTATACGCCGTGGCCGTGCCCCGACCGCGCTCCCTGGGCGTTTCACAGCTTCCCGGTTCGTCCTGCGCCATGACCGGGCAACGCACTTGTACGGTCCGCCCGCCGGGCGCCATCAGAGTGAGGAACGCGTCGAGTTCCTGGCCCGTCGCGTTCCGGTAGTACGTACGCGCCCAGATGTCGGGCCCTTCGGACAGGACGCAGGTCTGTGCCTCGACCCCCTCGGGAGAGGCGAGTTCCGGCCCACAGTTCGTGATCCGCTCCGGAGCGGATGGCGCATCCGCGCCGCCCGGAGCGACGGGAGAGGCCGGAGCGACGGAGGGGGCGCCAGGAGCGGGGGCCTGAGCGGGGCCGGCGGCAGGACCGACGCCGGGAGGGGCCGGAGTGCGGGGGCCGAGCCCCAGGCCCGACAGCAGGTCCTTGTCCCCATCCCCGTTCCCGGGCTTCGCGTCGCCCGAGCCGGCCGGCCGTACGGGATCACCCGTCGGCCCCGTCGGGCCCGCCACCGCGACGATCGGCAGCAGGACGGCGACCGCGACGGCGGTGCCGAGTCCGATCATGCGGAGCTTCGCCGGGCTCATCACCGGACTCATGCGACCCACCTGCTCTTTCGCCCGGGATCTTCGACCGGTGGGGCGAACATATCGGCGGTCGACGGGCGCCCGGTCGGCCGCACGCCCGTTTTCCCTGCAAGTCGGCCCCGGACACACCCGTTCGGGTGAACGACCCGCCGCCCACCGGCCACCAGGCCGGCCACCGGCCGTCAACCGCCGAGCACCGGCCGTCGACCACCGGGCACCAGCCATCAGGCCACCGAGCACCGAGCACCAGCCGTCAGTACGTCAGCCGGCTCCCGCCGCCCGGTGCGCCCGTGCTCGCCTCGACCAGGGCGTCCACCACCGCCTCCACGTCCGGCAGCCACGGCCGGGCCGAGCCCGCGAGCGGCGCCCGCTCCCACCGCACCTGCCCGCTCCCCGCGACCGAGGGCGGCAGCAGCAGATAGCCGCCCTCGCCGTGGAACCGCAGCGAACTGGGCACGCTGTCCTTCGCGTACAGCAGCTCGCCCAGCCGTTCGAGGCCGTACGGGGCGACCAGGATCGACCACCGCGTCGGGGTCGCCACCACCGGGCCGAGCCGCATGCCCGTCGCGTCGAGCGCGGCCAGCGCCCGGGCCCCCGCCACCGCGGGCAGGCTCACCGCGCAGGGCGCGCCGCCGCCCGTGGCGAGCACCACCGGGGCGTCCGGGCGCCTGGTCCACCACCAGCGGATCATCCGCTCGTCGGTGGTGGCCGCGAGCAGCCCGGGGTCGTACGGGTGCGCACCGGGCACCGCGCACTCGGGGTCGGGGCAGGCACAGGCCGCCCGCGCGGCCGTACGGGTCGTCGTCTTCAGGCCCACGCCCGGGAGGACGGGCCAGTCCCACTCGACCGCGAAGGTGACCGCCGCTTCGAGCCGGGCGGTCCTCGCCTTGCGCCGGAACCGGAGCCTGCGTCGCCTTCCGAGGATCTCGCGCATGAGCGCTCGTTCCTTTCCGTTGAACGCCGAATCCACATCACACCATGTGCAGATCTCTTCACTGTGCGTATCAGCGCGTACCAGGTCGATGGCGTCACGCCCCGCGCCGAAGCGGGGCCGACGGCCAGGTATGAACCAGGTGGAGCCAGGGAGAAACCGGGTCGAGCCAGGTGGTAACCGGGTGGAGCCAGGTCAGGAACCGGTGGAGCCAGGTAGGAACCGGTGGAGCAGGTCAGAACCAGGTGGAGCCAGGTCGGAACCAGGTCGAGCCGGGTCGTTCCGTATCGGTGCCAGATCCAAGCCGGGTCAGAACACGTTCCCCGCCACTGGGGGACGGGCTGCGGCCTGCGGAACTAAAGACGCCGGGGTTCCGCGGCACGTTCCGGGGCAGCTCCAACTGCCCCTGCCTGTCATCGATTACGTACCCAGCACGCTCCGAATGACGCGCTTTCAAACGACGCCAGTCGACCGCAAAAGGTGCACACCGAGGGCAATTTTCGGCCAACTTCCCGCGCACTTCAACCCCTGCGTCCAACCTCACGGACACCACAAGTCCCATGGGGACAATGCTGGACATCGCTCCTCCAGTGCGTGTACATGTGGATGCATCGAGCGGCGCAGAATGACATGGGGGTTTGCGATGCTATGGCGTCAAACGCACCGGTCGGAAAGCCGACTGACATGAGCGCCCCACACATGCCGAAAGTGGCCGGAATCGATTCCACGGTTCCCCACCCACCGCACACTACGGCGCCCCTTCCCGGGGTACCCGCGGCGGCGACGCCCGCCGACGCGGCCCTGCCGCCCGGCGCGCTGATCCAGGACCGGCTGGCCGGCTGGGTCTCCGACCTCACCACCCTCCACGAACTCACCGAGCGCCTCATCAGGACCTCTTCCCTCGACGAGGCCCTCCCCGAGGTCCTCGGCGCCGGCGCCGCGCTCGTCGGCGCCCGCCGCGGCATGGCCGTCCTCGAACCCGCCGACGGCCTCGGCCCCGCCACCACCATCGGCCTCGGGCTCGCCCACGCGGAGCTCGGAACCATCGAGACCGTCCCGCGCGGCGCGACCAGCTACGGCCGCCTCCTCGACGGCCTCCCCGATCCCGCCGACCCGGCCCGCGTCCCCGATCCGATCGCCATCCCCGACGTCCGTACGGAGGAGGGCCTCGACCCGCGCCACCGCGAGGTCGCCGCCCGCCTCGGCTACGCCGCCAGCTACGCCCTCCCCCTCGCCACCGCGGAGGCCGGCCGGCTGGGCGCGGCAGTCTGGCTCTACGACGAGCCCGCCGAGCCCTCCGAGCGCCAGCGCCACCTCATCGGGCTCTACGGCCGCTTCGCCACCGAACACCTCGCGCGGCTGCTCCAGGTCGAGCGCGCCCGCGCCCAGGTCTCCACCATCGCGGAGGAGCTGCTCCCCAGCCGTCTCCCCCGGGTCCCCGGCGTCCAGCTGGCCGCCCGCCACCGCACCGGCCCCCGCGGCGGCGGCGACTGGTACGACGCCCTGCCGCTGCCCGAGGGCGCGCTCGGGCTCGCCGTCGGCTCCGTCTCCGGGACCGGGCCCAGCGCGCTCGCCGCCATGGGCCGGCTGCGCGCCTCGCTCCGGGCGTACGCGGTGATGGAGGGCGAGGACCCCGTCGCCGTCCTCTCCGACCTGGAGCTGCTGCTCCGGCTCACCGAGCCGGCCCGCTCGGCGACCGCGCTCTTCGCGTACGCCGAGCCCGCGCAGCGCCGGATCGTCCTCGCCGGAGCCGGACACGCCCCGCCGCTGATCATCGGCGACCACCGCACCGAGTACGTGGAGACCTCGCTCTCCGCTCCCCTCGGGATGCTCTCCTGCTGGGAGGCGCCGAGCGTCGAGCTGTCTCCCGCCCCGGGAGAAACGGTGCTTCTCTACACGGACGGGCTGCTCCGCCGGACCGGCGACCCCATGGACCGGGCCTTCGCCCGGCTCCACGCGGCCGCCGCAGGCGTGCCGAAGGCAGACCGGGGCGACCCGGGCGCGATCGCCGACCACGTCCTGCGGACCCTGCTGCCCGAAGGGCTCGGCACCGCCGACGACGAGGAGGACGTGGTCCTGCTCGCCGCCCGGTTCGAGTGAGCTCTCGCCCCCACTTCGGGTGAGCTCTCGCGCCGCCCCCCTTCGAGTGGGCTCTCTCGTCGCCTGCTCCGAGTGGGCTCTGCGGCACGCGCGCGTGAGCGGAACGTGACGCTCCGGTAATAGGCCTTCCGGCCCTGGGCCCCCTTCCGTACGACCGTACGATGGTGGGGGTTCAGTGTCGTACCAAGAGGAGGCAGACCCGTGGCCGAGGAGCTCACGCCGGAGACCCCGGAAGAGACGACCGAAGAGCAGGCGATCAAGCAGCGGAAGAACGGCCTGTACCCGGGCGTGTCCGACGAGCTCGCCGAGAACATGAAGTCCGGCTGGGCCGACACCGAGCTGCACGACCTGGCGCCCATCGCCCAGGCCGAGAAGACCGCCGCGCGCCGCGCCGCGCTCTCCGCCCGCTTCCCGGGCGAGCGCCTGGTGATCCCGGCCGGGAAGCTGAAGACCCGGTCGAACGACACCGAGTACGGCTTCCGCGCCTCCACCGAGTACGCGTACCTCACCGGCGACCAGACCCAGGACGGCGTCCTCGTCCTGGAGCCGGTGAAGAGCGGCCACGAGGCGACGATCTACCTGCTGCCCCGCTCCGACCGCGAGAACGGCGAGTTCTGGCTCGACGGCCAGGGCGAGCTGTGGGTCGGCCGCCGCCACTCCCTCACCGAGGCCGAGCAGCTCCTCGGCGTCCCCGCGAAGGACGTCCGCGAGCTCGCCGCCGCGCTCAAGGAGGCCACGGGCCCCGTCCGCGCCGTCCGCGGCCACGACGCCGGCATCGAGGCCGCGCTGACCGACAAGGTCACCGCCGAGCGCGACGAGGAGCTGCGCGTCTACCTCTCCGAGGCCCGTCTCATCAAGGACGACTTCGAGATCGCCGAGCTCAGGAAGGCCTGCGACGCCACCGCCCGCGGCTTCGAGGACGTCGTCAAGGTCCTCGACAAGGCCGAGGCGACCAGCGAGCGCTACATCGAGGGCACCTTCTTCCTGCGCGCCCGCGTCGAGGGCAACGACATCGGCTACGGCTCCATCTGCGCCGCCGGCCCGCACGCCACCACCCTGCACTGGGTGCGCAACGACGGCGACGTCCGCTCCGGCGACCTGCTGCTGCTCGACGCCGGCGTGGAGACCACCGAGCTGTACACCGCGGACATCACCCGCACCCTGCCGATCAACGGCCGGTACACCGAGCTCCAGCGCAAGATCTACGACGCCGTGTACGAGGCTCAGGAGGCCGGCATCGCCGCGGTGAAGCCCGGCGCCGCCTACCGCGACTTCCACGACGCCGCCCAGCGCGTCCTCACCGAGAAGCTCGTCGAGTGGGGCCTCGTCGAGGGCCCGGTCGAGCGCGTCCTGGAGCTCGGCCTCCAGCGCCGCTGGACCCTGCACGGCACCGGTCACATGCTCGGCATGGACGTCCACGACTGCGCCGCCGCGCGCACCGAGGCGTACGTCGACACGACCCTCGCGCCGGGCATGTGCCTGACCGTCGAGCCGGGGCTGTACTTCCAGGCCGACGACCTGACCGTGCCGGAGGAGTACCGCGGCATCGGCGTCCGGATCGAGGACGACATCCTCGTCACCGAGGACGGGAACGTGAACCTCTCGGACGCGCTGCCGCGCCGTTCGGACGAGGTCGAGGCCTGGATGGCCGGACTGAAGGGCTGACCTGCGCGCGTACGCGTACGTTGGAGACGAAGGGCCCCCGCCGACCGACCGGCGGGGGCCCTTCCCCGTGTCCGTACGTGCCTGGGTGGCGGCGGGTGTCCGTACGCATCTGCGTGGAGGAAGTCCGTACGCACCTGCGTGGAGGCTCACACCATCAGCAGGGACGGACCGTCCTTCCACTTCAGCATCTTGTCGAAGCTGACCACCGCGCCGCCCCGGCCGGAGCGGTTGCCGAACTGGACGTGGTCGGCGAGCTCCTCGATCAGGCGCATACCCCGGCCGTGCTCGGCGTCGTCCGAGGGGGCCGTCGGCGCCGGAGCCGACTCGGCACCGGCGCGGCCGGGACCGAAGTGGCCGGGACCCGCGCCGGGGAAGCCCGGACCCGAGTCCGCCACCTCGATACGACAGGTCTCGCCGTCCAGGTACGCCGTCACCCGGTACGCCCTGCCCGTCCCTCCGGGCTCGCCGCCACCGCCGTGCTCGACCGCGTTCGCACAGGCCTCGGTCAGCGCGACCGAGAGCTCGTACGACACGTCGGGATCGACACCCGCCGTCTCCATCGTGCCCAGCAGAAGCCGACGGGCCAGCGGCACGCTCGCAGCCTCGCGGCGCAGATGCAGTGACCACCAGATGCTCATGCTCCAGCCTCCAGGCAGCGGCTCGACATACCGATACCTATTGCCGGACGGACCCCTTCGTAAGCCCCCGAAGCCGACAAGAGCGCTCGTTCGGCGGATGCACCACCCCGGTACCCCGGTGTATGTCAGCCCGAAGACCCCCAAGAACGACCTTCCGGACCTGCCTCATGGCGCAGGTGCCCCTGGTGCGATGATGGGCCCGCCATGACTGCCCCCGCGCTCGCTCCACGGCTGCTGAGGGCCGCGGTGTTCACCGCGGTCTGCGTCGTGCTGTCCGCGCTGGGACACACCCTCGCCGCCTGTGCGGGGATCGCCCTGTGGACCCTCCTCGCCGGCTTCCTCGGCGTCTTCGGGATCACCGTCCTCTTCACCGGACGCGAACGCTCCCTCGCCTTCGTCGTCGGCGCACTCGCGGGCGGGCAGCTCGGCCTGCACACCCTCTTCAGCCTCGGACAGCGCCAACTCGCGCTGAGCCAACAGGCCGACGACGCCCTCGTACGGATGGCCGCCAAGCTGGTCTGCGGCGCGGGCACCGGGGCCCTCAGCCCCGCCGACGCCGCCAGGATCGTCACCGACGCCGGGCTCGACCCCGCCGCCGCCCACACCCACCTGGGTCACGCGACGGCCGCGGCGGCACCGACCGGCGGGCTGCTGCCCGGCCTGCCCATGCTCCTCGGCCACCTGCTCGCCGCCCTCGCCACGGGCTGGCTGCTGCGCCGCGGCGACCGCGCCCTCGTCCGGCTCGTACAACTCTCCGAACAGGGCGCGACGGAGCTCGCCGAGTACGCCCTCGTGCGCTCGCTGCGGGCCGCGCTCCGCCTCGTCCGGAACCTGCTCGCCGGACTGTCCTCGGCCCCGCACAGCGGACCCCGACAGCCCGCCCGTACGGCCTTCGACACCTCGCCGACACCGGTGACCGAGGTGCTCGGGGACACGGTGATCAGGCGCGGCCCGCCGGCCGCCGACTGCGTCCTCGCAGCCTGACGCGGACCGCTCACCAGGAGCGGGCCGCGTACGTCCGCACGCCTCAGCAGGGGTACGCCCCCTCGGCGCGCCGGATCCCGCCGTCCTCCTCCGAGCTGGAGTGTCTTCTGCCATGAGCGTTTCCCGTCGCACCGCTTCGCACGGCGCCGCCACCCGTGTCGCCCTCGCCGGCGGCATCGCCCTCTCCTCCGTCGTGCTGCTGTCCGGCACGGCCTTCGCGCACGTCAGCGTGCAGCCGCAGGGCGAGGCCGCCAAGGGCGGCTACGCGACCGTCAACATCAAGGTCCCGAACGAGCGCGACAACGCCTCCACCGTGAAGCTGGAGGTCAACTTCCCGCTCGACCACCCGCTGGCCTCCGTCATGCCGCAGCCCGTCCCCGGCTGGAAGGCCGAGGTGACGAAGAGCAAGCTCAGCAAGCCCCTGGAGCTGCACGGCAAGAAGATCAACGAGGCCGTCTCCAAGGTCACCTGGACCGCCGACGGCTCGAAGATCGGCCCCGGCCAGTTCCAGCAGTTCCCGCTCTCCCTCGGCCGGCTGCCCGAGGACACGGACCAGCTCGTGCTCAAGGCCATCCAGACGTACGACAACAAGGAGGTCGTGCGCTGGATCGAGGAGCCGAAGGAGGGCGCGGACGAGCCGCAGAACCCGGCCCCCGTCCTGAAGCTCTCCGCCGCGAGCGCCGACCACCACGGCGGCGGCGCCGCCACGCCGTCCGCCTCCGCCACCACGGATGCGAAGAGCGGGCACGACGACAAGGCCGGCGGCCACGAGGAGAAGACGGCCGCCACCTCCTCTTCTTCCTCTTCCTCCGACACCACGGCCCGGATCCTCGGCGTCATCGGCATCCTCGTCGGCATCGCCGGCGTCGCCTTCGGTGTCCTCGCCGGCCGCCGCCGCTCGGCCTGACGGCCGCACCCCACCCCACGCACTCCGAGAGAATCCGAACAAACACCATGTCTGCAGAGAAGACACCCACCCCGCGGCCCGAGGGCGGCACCGACCGCCCCGGGCGGCGCACCCCGCTGATCGTCGCCGCGGTCGCGATCGTCGCCGCGCTCGGCATCACCGCGGCCGTCGGCCTCGGCGGCAACGACGACAAGACCTCCGGCTCGGGCTCCAGCTCGGTCGCCGAGATCTCCGGCGGCAGCGACTCCACCAAGGCGGCCACCGTCCTCGACCGGCCGTTCATCAAGCCCGCGCTCGTCCTCACCGACACCAAGGGCCAGAAGTACGACCTGCGTGAGCGGACCAAGGGCAAGCCGACGCTCATCTACTTCGGCTACACGCACTGCCCCGACGTCTGCCCCATGACGATGAGCAACATCGCCATCGCCAAGAAGCAGCTCCCCAAGGCCGACCAGGACAAGCTCCAGGTCGTCTTCGTCACCACCGACCCCGAGCGGGACACCTCCGCCGAGCTCGCCAAGTGGCTGCCCGCCGCCGGCGACCCCTCCTTCACCGGTCTCACCGGCGAGTTCTCCGCGATCCAGGCGGGCGCCCGCCAGATCGGCATCGGCATCGACCCGCCGAAGAAGGAGAAGAACGGCTCGGTCGTCTCCATGCACGGCGCCCAGGTGATCGCCTTCTCGCCCACCACCGACCAGGGCTACGTCCTGTACGGCGAGGACACGACCATCGAGGACTACGCCAAGGACCTGCCGAAGCTCATCAAGGGGGAGAACCCGTGAACCGCCGCACCACCGCCCTGACCGCCGCCGTGGCGCTCGCCGCCTCGCTCGCGCTGACGGGGTGTTCGTCCGACAGCGACAAGCCCGAGCTGAAGGTCAGCGGCGCGTTCATGCCCCAGCCGGTGATGGACATGGCCGGTGGCTTCCTCACCATCACCAACGACAGCGACACGGCGGACAAGCTCACCTCCGTCACCAGCTCCATCTCGGACGACGTCACGATCCACGAGACGAAGAACCAGAAGATGCAGGAGGTGAAGTCCTTCGACATCCCCGCGAACGGCAAGCTCTCCCTCGAACGCGGTGGCAACCACATCATGTTCATGGAGCTGAAGAAGAAGCCCAAGCAGGGCGAGAAGGTCAGCATCGAGCTCCACTTCGAGAAGGCCGACCCCATCAAGGTCGACGTTCCCGTCGAGGCCGCCACCCACAACCCGCAGCAGCACTGAGCTCGTTGACGGAGTGACCCAGAGATGACAACCACCGCCCCGCGCCTCGGCACCGCCGTCGCCCGGCTGCTGATCCTCGCGGCCGCGCTGCTCGGCACGCTGCTCGCCGGCGCCGCCCCCGCCTCCGCGCACGCGGCGCTCACCGGAAGCGACCCGAAGGACGGGGCGGTGGTCGCCACCGCTCCCAGGGAGGTCAACCTGACCTTCTCCGAGCAGGTCGCCATGAGCGCCGACTCGATCCGGGTCCTCGACCCGGCGGGACGTCGCGCCGACACCGGCGAGATACGCGACCTGTGCAGCGGCTCCGTCGTCCGGTACGGAGTCGGGCTCCGCGCCGGACTGCCGGACGGCACGTACACCGTGGCCTGGCAGACCGTCTCGGCCGACAGCCACCCGATCGCCGGCGCCTTCACCTTCTCCATCGGCGCCCCCTCCGCCACCTCCGTCGCCCTGCCCGAGCCGAACGCCGGCGGCGGACTCGTCGGCGCCCTCTACGGCATCGCGCGCTACCTCTCGTACGCCTCCTTCGCCGTCCTCGTCGGCGGCGCCGCCTTCGTCCTGGCCTGCTGGCCGCGCGGCGCGAGCGTCCGCCCGGTCCAGCGGACCGTGGTCCGGGGCTGGCTGACCCTCACCGGCGCCACGCTGGTGATGCTGCTCCTGCGCAACCCGTACACCGGCTCCGGCGAGCTCTCCGACGCCTTCGACCTGGCGGGCCTGAAGTCCGTCCTGGAGACCAAGACCGGGGCCGCGCTCACCTCCCGTCTGCTGCTGCTCGGCGCCGCCGCGCTCTTCGTCGCCGTCCTCTTCGGCGCCTACGCCCGGCGCACCGACCCGAAGGAGAAGAAGGACCTCGCCTTCGGACTCGGCCTCGGCGGCACCGTCGTCGCGGCCGGGATCGCCGGTACCTGGGCGCTGGCGGAACACGCCTCGACCGGAATCCAGCCCGGCATCGCCATGCCCGTCGACATCCTGCACCTGCTCGCCGTCGCCGCCTGGCTGGGCGGACTCACGGTGCTGCTCGTCGCCCTCTACCGGGCTCCCTCCGTGGAACGCTCGGCGGTCGAACGCTTCTCGAAGGTCGCCTTCGGCTCCGTCGTCGTCCTCGTGGCGACCGGTGTCTACCAGTCCTGGCGCCAGGTCGGCTCCTGGTCCGCGCTGACCGACACCCGCTACGGGCAGCTGCTGCTCGTCAAGATCGGTCTGATGGCCGTGCTCCTCGGCATCGCCTGGGTCTCGCGCCGCTGGACCCAGCGCCTCGCCGACCCGACACGTACCGAGGAGCCGGACGCGACGGAGGACGCGGGCGAGCCGGAGAAGGCGAGCCAGGCGGACGAGGCGAGCCAGGCGGGCGAGGCGGGCGAGGCGGAGGCTCTCGTGGCCGTCCGCGCCGACCGCGCCGACCGCGACGCAGATGCCAACGCCGAGGCCGACGCCAACTCCGACGCCGACGCCACACCCGACACCACATCCGACACCACATCCGACTCCGAGCCCGACCCCGAGCCCGACCCCGAGCGGGCCGCCCAGCTCGCCCGGCAGCGGGCCGCCGTCGCCACCGCCCGGCGCAAGCGGGAGCGCGACGCCGACCCCGAGCGGGCCGGTCTGCGCCGCTCGGTGCTGACCGAGGCCGCCGTCGCCGTCGTCCTCCTCGCCGTGACCACCGTCCTCACCTCCACCGAGCCGGGCCGCACCGAGGAGGAGGCCGGCCGGACCGGCTCCACCTCCGGCTCGGCCGCCGTACCCGACCGGCCCGTCGACATCCGGCTGCCCTTCGACACCGGCGGCGTCGACGGCAAGGGCGTCGTCCGTCTCAGCCTCGACCCCGGTCGCACCGGGGCCAACGCGCTCCACCTCTTCGTCGAGCGCCCCAACGGCAAGCCGCTGGACGTGCCCGAGATCAAGGTCGCCTTCACCTTGGAGGCCAAGGACGTCGGCCCGCTGCCCGTCGCCCCCGACCGCATCCAGACCGGACACTGGAGCGCGAGCGGCGTCCAGATCCCGATGCCCGGGGAGTGGAAGATCCAGGTGACCGTCCGCACCTCCGACATCGACCAGACCACCATCGACAAGAACGTGAAGATCGGCTGACCCTCGTGACCGAGAGCGACAACGTAGAGATCTCCCGGCGGCGCCTGCTCGGCACCGTCGGCGCGGCGGGCGCGGCCGGACTCGTCATCGGCGCGGCCGGCGGCGCCGGCATCGCCGGGGCCGTGTCGGGCGGGGATTCCGGCTCCGCCGCCGGCGCCGGCGGCCCGCAGGCCCTGACCACCGTCGGCGCGACCGAGGTGAGGTTTCACGGGAAACATCAGGCCGGCATCACCACCCCTCTCCAGTCCCGCGGCCATCTGATCGCCTTCGACCTCGCTCCGGGCGCCGGCCGCAAGGAGGCCGTCGCCCTGATGCGCCGCTGGTCGGCCACGGCGAAGGAGCTGATGGCGGGGAAGCCCCCGGCCGAGGACACGGGCATCGCGCTCGACGCCGGTCCCTCCTCCCTCACGGTCACCTTCGGCTTCGGCCGTACCTTCTTCGACCGCACCGGACTCGTCCCGCTCCGGCCCTCCGAGCTCGACCCGCTGCCCGCCTTCTCCTCCGACGCCCTGGACCCCCGGCGCTCCGAGGGCGACTTGTGGGTGCAGATCGGTGCCGATGACGCCCTCGTCGCCTTCCACGCGCTGCGGGCCCTGCAGAAGGACGCGGGCGACGCGGCGCGGGTGCGCTGGCAGATGAACGGCTTCAACCGCTCGGCCGGTGCCACCGCGAAGCCGATGACTGCGCGCAACCTCATGGGCCAGGTCGACGGGACGGGCAATCCGAAGCCCACCGACGCCGACTTCGACCGGCGGATCTTCGTCCCCTCGGGTGCCAGTGGTGTCCGGGAGTGGATGGCCGACGGTTCGTACGCGGTGGTGCGGCGGATCCGGATGCTGCTCGACGACTGGGAGAAGCTGCCGCTGGACCGGCAGGAGAAGGTGATCGGCCGCCGGAAGTCCGACGGCGCCCCGCTCACGGGCGGCAGCGAGACCACCGAACTCGACCTGAACAAGCTCGGGCCGGACGGGAAGGCGGTGATCCCGGACAACGCCCACTCCCGGATCTCCGCCCCCGAACAGAACGGCGGTGCGGCGATGCTGCGCAGGCCCTTCTCCTTCCACGACGGGATCGGGCCGGACGGGACGCCGGACGCCGGGCTGCTCTTCGTCTGCTGGCAGGCCGACCCGCTCCGGGGCTTCGTCCCGGTGCAGCGCAAGCTCGACCGGGGCGACGCGCTGTCCACCTTCATCCGCCACGAGTCCAGCGGCCTCTTCGCGGTCCCGGGCGGACCCGCCGAGGGCGAGTACGTGGGACAGCGGCTTCTGGAGTCGTAACCCCGTTCGAGCAGGTGGCTCGGGCGGGCGGCCCGGGCCACCGGCGACCATTAGGGTGACGGTATGTCCGCCACCCGGTACACGTATCTCGGCCCCGAGGGCACCTTCACCGAGGCCGCGCTGCGCACGCTGCCCGAGGCCGCGACGCGGGAGCTCGTCCCGATGGTCTCGGTCCCGGCCGCGCTCGACGCCGTACGGAACGGGGAGGCCGCCGCCGCGCTCGTACCGATCGAGAACTCGGTCGAGGGCGGGGTGACCGCGACCCTGGACGAGCTCGCCTCCGGCGAGCCGCTGATGATCTACCGCGAGGTGCTGCTGCCGATCGCCTTCGCGCTGCTCGTGCGGCCCGGGACCAAGCTGTCGGGGATCAAGACCGTCACCGGCCACCCGGTGGCCCAGCCGCAGGTCAGGAACTGGCTGCGGGCGCACCTGCCCGAGGCGGTGTGGGAGTCGGCGGCGTCCAACGCGGACGGCGCCCGGCTGGTCCAGGAGGGCCGCTTCGACGCCGCTTTCGCGGGTGAGTTCGCGGCGGCGACGTACGGTCTCGAGCCGCTGGTCACCGAGATCCACGACGCCGAGAACGCCGAGACCCGGTTCGTGCTCGTGGGCCGGCCGGCCCGTCCGGCGGCTCCGACCGGTGCGGACAAGACGTCCGTGGTGCTGTGGCTGGGTGACGATCATCCGGGTGCCCTCCTCGAACTGCTCCAGGAATTCGCGGTGCGCGGCGTGAACCTGATGCTGATCCAGTCCCGTCCCACGGGAGCGGGGATCGGGAACTACTGCTTCGCCGTGGACGCCGAGGGCCATATCTCGGACCGCCGCGTGGGCGAGGCGCTGATGGGGCTCAAGCGGATCTGCCCCAAGGTCCGCTTCCTCGGCTCGTACCCGAGGGCGGGCGTCGAGGTCGAGGACGTGGCGGCGCTGCGGCGCGGGACTTCGGACGGGGAGTTCATGGCGGCCTCCGACTGGCTGGCGAGGGCCCAGGACGGTCGGGCCTGACCCGATACTGACCGACCGCTCCCGCCGCCGGGGGCGGTCGTCCACAGGTACGAACAACTAGTCCTACCTGCATACTTTTCAGTTACCCACAGAGGTTATCCACAGGGCTCGGCTCGACCTGGGGACAAGTCGACATCACAGTCCGACATGGTCGACAAATCGGCCCACTCACTCCACATCCGTTCACAGTGCACCGAGGACGCCCTCGTCACCGCCATTCCCGAAATCAACTCTTTGGAGCGAGTAATTCCCACCCAAATGAGTGGGCAAATGGTGTTTGATCACGGAATTGCCAGGCCCGGGGCGGGGAATCCGCACGGTCTTCCCCGTAATCCACAGAACTTCCACACAGCCTGTGGATAACTGAATGCGGCGCCTCGCCGGCCATCTTTCCCAGGGCCCCAATTCGGGCAAAACAACACGCGTGACGTTATCCGGTGGGGTCGCGCAAGCGGGCACCGGTAGCCTGGTGGGGTGATTGACCTTCGCCTGCTCCGTGAGGACCCCGACCGTGTTCGCGCCTCCCAGCGCGCCCGTGGAGAGGACGTCGCGCTCGTCGACGCCCTGCTCTCCGCCGATGAACGGCGCAGGTCGTCCGGCGTCCGCTTCGACGAGCTCCGATCCGAGCAGAAGGCGCTCGGCAAGCTGATCCCCAGGGCCACCCCCGAGGAGCGCGCCGAGCTCCTGCAGAAGGCGGAGCAGCTCAAGACCGACGTCAAGGCCGCCGAGGCCGAGCAGAACGAGGCCGACGAGACGGCCAAGCGGCTCCTGCTCCAGTTCGGGAACATCGTCCACACGGACGTCCCGGTCGGCGGCGAGGAGGACTTCGTCGTCCTGGAGACGCACGGCACCATCCGCGACTTCGCGGCCGAGGGCTTCGAGCCCAAGGACCACCTGGAGCTGGGCGAGGCACTCGGCGCCATCGACGTCGAGCGGGGCGCCAAGGTCTCCGGCTCGCGCTTCTACTACCTGACCGGCGTGGGCGCCCTCCTGGAGCTCGCCCTGGTCAACGCGGCGATCGCCCAGGCCACCGAGGCCGGCTTCATCCCGATGCTGACCCCGGCGCTGGTCCGCCCGCGCGCCATGGAGGGCACCGGCTTCCTCGGCCAGGCCGCGGAGAACGTGTACCACCTGGAGAAGGACGACTACTACCTCGTCGGTACGTCCGAGGTGCCGCTCGCCGCGTACCACATGGACGAGATCATCGACGCCGACAAGCTGCCGCTGCGGTACGCGGGCTTCTCGCCCTGCTTCCGCCGCGAGGCCGGCACGTACGGCAAGGACACCCGCGGCATCTTCCGCGTCCACCAGTTCGACAAGGTCGAGATGTTCTCGTACGTCGCGCCCGAGGACGCGGAGAACGAGCACAAGCGGCTCCTGGACTGGGAGAAGCAGTGGCTGACCGGCCTGGAGCTGCCGTTCCAGGTCATCGACGTCGCCACCGGTGACCTCGGCTCCTCCGCCTCCCGCAAGTTCGACTGCGAGGCCTGGATCCCGACCCAGGGCAAGTACCGCGAGCTGACCTCCGCCTCGAACTGCAACAGCTTCCAGGCCCGCCGCCTCTCCGTCCGCATGCGCGACGAGCAGGGCGGCAAGAAGACCGTGCAGCCGCTGGCCACCCTGAACGGCACGCTGTGCGCCGTACCGCGCACGATCGTGGCGATCCTGGAGAACCACCAGCTGGCCGACGGTTCGGTCCGGGTGCCGGAGCTGCTCCGGCCGTACCTGGGCGGGCGCGAGGTCCTGGAGCCGATCGCCAAGTGAGCCCCTTCCCCTACCGCCTGGTGGCGACGGACCTCGACGGCACGCTGCTGCGCGCCGACGAGTCGGTCTCGGACCGCACGCGGGACGCGCTCGCCGCCGTGACCGAGGCGGGTGCCGCGCACATCGTCGTCACCGGCCGGGCGGTGCCCTGGACCCGGCACATCCTCGACGACCTCGGCTACGAGGGGATCGCGGTCTGCGGACAGGGCGCGCAGGTCTACCACGCCGGTGAGCACCGGCTGCTGACCTCGCTGACCCTGGACCGGCAGCTCGCGGGGCTCGCCCTCTCCAAGATCGAGGCGGAGGTCGGCCCGCTCTCGCTGGCCGCCAGCCGCGACGGCCTGGAGGGCGAGGTCCTGATGGGCCCCGGCTACCAGGTCCACGAGGGGCGCCTGCCGTACGTCCCCTACGAGGACCCGGCGGAGCTGTGGGCGGCGCCGCTGACCAAGCTCTACCTCCAGCACCCGACGCTGAGCGACGACGAACTGACGCGGATCGCCCGCGACACGGTCGGCGGGCTCGTGGACATCGTCATGGCGGGACCGGGGGTCGTGGAGATCCTCCCGCTCGGCCTGAGCAAGGCGACGGGGCTCTCCCTGGCCGCGCGCCGGCTGGGTGTGAAGGCCGCGGAGACGATCGCCTTCGGCGACATGCCCAACGACATCCCGATGTTCGCCTGGGCCGCCCACGGCGTGGCGATGGGCAACGCGCACGAGGAGCTGCGGGCGGTGGCGGACGAGGTGACCTCGTCGAACGAGGACGACGGCATCGCGGTCGTCCTGGAACGCCTGCTGTCCGCCTGAGCCTCCTGTCCGCCTGAGCCTCCTGGACACCGAAGGCTTCCTGGACACCGAAGAAGGCCCGCTCCCCTGAGGGAGCGGGCCTTCGACGTTCACGGCCTCGCGCGGACGCATGCCCACGCGCTCGAAGCGGCCGCTTCCGGGAGATCCCCCGTTTCCCCCGCACGACTAGTGTGCGCCGGGTCGCTGTTCGTGAGCGACTGGTTTTCCGCGGGTGAGCGGATAGCAGGCGAGACCGATCGCCAGCGAGATGGCGTGCCCGAGGTCGGTGTACGTGCGGCCCGTCACGAGCGGTACGAGGAAGAAGGCGACCGCTCCCGCGAGGTAGAACCAGCGCCAGGGGCGGGGCAGCCGGTAGGTCAGGATGCCCGCCGCGGCGGCGAGCCCGTAGCTGACCCCGATGTCGACGACGTGCGCCATGCTGCGCGGCACGTCGTGGTCCCGGATGGCCACCAGGACGACCTGCTGGCTGATGAGGGTCGCCGCGATGTGCGCCAGGGCGACGGTGAGAAGCCACTTCGGTGTGCCCAGCCACCGCTCCACGGGGGCGTGGAAGATCTCGAAGAGGAGCGCGTAGAGCACCAGGTCGGCCGGGTTCTCGATCCAGAACGCGCTGCCGAGCAGGGCCCGCATCGGGTGGTGCGCGAGCTGGTAGAGGTTGGAGCTGTTGCGGTGGAGGAGATAGGTCTCCAGACCGTCCGGGGAGAGCGCGATGACGAGGCTGGTGATCGCGATGACCAGCAGCCAGACATGCGTACCGGGTGACGAACACACCCACGACCGGATCGGTCGGGACGGTTCGCCACCCGGAAGGCTCTCGCCACCTGGAGAGGTGTCGTTGCCCGGTGAGGGGTGGCTCCCCGGAGGGATTTTATTCGGCACCTTTCAGTGCCTATCACCCCAAGGTGGGAGAAACCTCAGAAATTGATCATGTGTCCGGCAATGCCGTGGATCGCTTCCTTCACGGCCTCGCCCAGCGTCGGGTGCGCGTGGACGTTCCTCGCGACCTCGTGGACCGTGAGGTCCCACTGCTGGGCCAGCGTCAGCTCGGGCAGCAGCTCGGTGACGTCGGGACCGATCAGGTGGGCGCCGATGATCTCGCCGTACTTCGCGTCGGCGATGATCTTGACGAACCCGGTGGCGTCGCCGAGGCCGTGCGCCTTGCCGTTCGCCACGAACGGGAACTTGGCGACCTTGACGTCGAAGCCCTTCTCGCGGGCCTGCGCCTCGGTCCAGCCGAAGCTGGCGATCTGCGGCTGGCAGTAGGTCGCGCGCGGGATCATCGGGTAGTCGAGCTCCATCGTCTCGGCGTCCCCGATGGTCTCGGCCGCGATGACGCCCATGGCCTCGGCGGTGTGCGCGAGCATCAGCTTCGCGGTGACGTCGCCGATGGCGTAGATGTGCGGCACGGAGGTGCGGCAGCGGCCGTCGACGTCGATCGCGCCGCGCTCGGTCAGCGCGACACCGGTGGCCTCCAGGCCGTAGCCGGTGACGTTCGGGGCGAAGCCGATGGCCTGGAGGACCTTGTCGGCCTCAAGGACCTTCTGGACGCCGTCCTTGCCGGTGACGGTGACGCGGACCTGCGGGCCGGACTCGTCGATGGCCTCGACGCGGGTGGAGGTCAGGACGTCGATGCCGAGCTTGCGGTACTGCTTCGCCAGCTCCTTGGAGACCTCTTCGTCCTCCAGCGGGGCGATCCGGTCGAGGAACTCGACGATCGTGACCTTGGTGCCGTAGTTGTTCAGCACGTACGCGAACTCGATGCCGATCGCGCCGGCGCCGGCGATGATGATCGACTTCGGGGCGTCCTCGGCGAGGATCTGCTCCTCGTACGACACGACGCGCTCGCTGCGGGCGGTGCCCGGCAGGAGCCGCGGGGTCGCGCCGGTGGCGATGATGCAGTTGTCGAAGGTGATCGTCTCCGAGGTGCCGTCCGCCTTGGCCACCTGCAGGGTGTTCGCGTCGAGGAAGGTACCCCGGCCGTTGAACTCGGTGATCCCGTTCTTCTTCATGAGGAAGTGGACGCCCTTGACCCGGCCGTCCGCGACCGAGCGGCTGCGGCGGTAGGCGTCGCCGTAGTCGAAGGTGACGGTGCCGTCGACCTTGATGCCGAAGGTCTTGGCCTCGTGGTTGAAGATGTGGGCGAGTTCGGCGTTGCGCAGCAGCGCCTTGGTGGGGATGCAGCCGACGTTCAGGCAGACACCGCCCCAGTACTTCTCCTCGACGACCGCGACCCGCTTGCCCAGCTGGGCGGCGCGGATGGCGGCGACGTAGCCGCCGGGGCCAGCTCCGAGTACGACGACGTCGAAGCGGTCTGACATGACTGACTCCCGAGGGTGGTGAGGGTGTTCGGTCCGCGTACGGCCCCACAGTAGTCCGGTGCCCCTCGAATGCTCAGTTGTAGGATGACTGGGCAACCGGGCGAATCGAGAGGTCGGAACAGCATGGCACTCAAGGCGGCGGGACGGACCTCGCTGGTGGACTCCGTCGTGGAGCAGCTGCGTGCGCAGCTCGCGGACGGGGAGTGGGCGGTCGGCGACCGCATCCCGACCGAGCACGAGCTCGCGCAGCAGCTCGGCGTGGGCCGCAACACCGTCCGGGAGGCCGTCCGGGTCCTCGTCCACGCCGGCCTCCTGGAGTCCCGTCAGGGCAACGGCACCTTCGTCAGGTCGACCGCGGATCCGGCCGCCGTGCTCCACGGCGTACGCCACGCGGGCGCGGCGGACGTGCTCGAACTGCGGGTCGCCCTGGAGGCGGAGGCCGCCCGGCTCGCCGCGGTACGCCGGGACACCCACGACCTGCTGCGGCTGCGGGCGGCCCTGACCACCCTGCGGGAGGAGGGCGACCGGGACGCGGACGCGGACCTCGCCTTCCATCTGGCGATCGTGGGCGCGACGCACAACGCGGCCTTCGTCGAGGTCTACCGCTTCTTCTCCACGCAGGTGCACGAGGTGCTCGTGGAGGCGCTCGGCGACCGCGAGATGCCACCGGTCGACATCGACGCCCACGAGGCGCTGGTGGCGGCCGTCGAGGCGGGCGACCCGGAAGCGGCCGAGCGCCAGGCCCGGGAACTGCTGCGACTCCCGATGGAGACGGTCGCCGCGCTGACGGACGGGACGGGCCGGAACCGGTGAGCACGGAGATACGTACGGCGGACGGGCCCCGCACCGAGGGGGCGGCCCTCCTGCCGGCCGGCGCCGAGGGAGCGGCGGCCGACCTGCTGGTCGAACCCGAGGGCCCGGCCCGCCTGCTGGTCGAACCCGTGGGACCAGCTCGCCTGCTGGTCGACGCCGAGGCCGGGGTCCTTCGGCCGGCCGGAGGCATCGCGGCCCGGCGGGCGCTGCTCGCGCACCCGGCGGTGCTCCTGATCGGCATCGTGCTGGCCTCGCTGAACATGCGGGTCGCGCTGGCGAGCGTGGCACCCCTGGTGGGCGAGATCTCCGCCGCCTTCGGTCTCTCCTCGACGGCGAGCTCGCTCGTCACCTCGGTCCCCGTGCTGTGCCTGGGCGTGGGCGCGCTGGTCGCGCCGTGGCTGGGGCGCCGCTTCGGCGCCGAGCGGGTGCTGTTCGCCGCGCTCCTCCTGCTCGCCGTCGGCATCCTCGCGCGCGTGCTGCCGTCCGTGTACGCGCTGTACGGCGGCGGGGTCCTCGTCGGTACGGCGATCGCCCTGCTCAACGTGCTGATGCCGGGCCTGATCAAGCGGGACTTCCCGGACCGGGCCGCGGCGATGACCTCCGTCTACACGGGCGCCCTGATCGCGGGCGCGACGGTGGCGGCCGCGGCCGCGGTACCGCTGGAGGAGGCTCTCGGCGGCGGCTGGGAGGCCTCGCTCGGCTTCTGGTCGCTGCTCGCCGGGGTCGCGGCCCTGGCCTGGCTGCCGCAGGTACTGATCGCCCGCGGCCGTACGGGCCACGCGGTACGGGCCGCCCCGGCCGGCGGCGCCCGCCCGGTGCGCGTCTGGCGCTCACCGCTGGCCTGGCAGGTGACCCTGTTCATGGGCTGCCAGTCGCTCTGGTCCTACGTCCTGATCGCCTGGATGCCGACGATCTTCACCGACCACGGGATGAGCCGCTCCGCGGCCGGAGTGATCTTCGCCTTCAATACGCTCACCCAGATCGTGGGCGCCTTCGCCGTGCCGCTGCTCGCCGGCCGGATGCGGAGCCAGCGCCCCTTGATCGTCCTGGTCACGACGCTGGTCGCGGCCGGTTACGCCGGCCTGCTCGTCGCGCCGGTCGCGGGCGCCTGGCTCTGGGCGGCGCTGCTCGGGGTCGGCCAGGGTGGCGCGCTCGGCCTCGCCCTGACGCTGATCGTGCTGCGCTCGGGGGACGCGGTGACCGCGTCCCGGCTGTCCGGGATGGCGCAGACGGTCGGCTATCTGCTCGCAGCGGCGGGCCCGCTGGCCGCCGGCGCCCTGCACCAGGCCACCGGCTCCTGGGACCTGCCGGTCTCGCTCGTCCTGGGCGTCTGCGCGGCGGCCCTCGCCGTGGGCCTGCCGGCGGCCCGGAACCGCACGGTCTGAGACCGGTCCGACCTGGCCGGTGGTGCGCGGCCTCAGACCGGTCCGCCCTGGCCTGAGCCGCGCTGCCTCAGGCCGGGGCGACCCGTCCGGGACCGCGCTGTCCGGGACCTGGCCGGGGGCGTGCGGTGGGGGAGTGGGGGTGGCGGTACGGCTCCGGGAGGGGGCTCCCGGGGCCGGGCGACGAGCCTCGGAGCCGTACCGCCGTCGTGTCGTCCTACTCCTCGCCCGCCAGGGTCAGCGTCCGCAGCTTGTGGCCGGCGAACCAGGTCGCCGCGACCGTGACCGCCACGAGGAGCACCGTCGCCGTGGTGAGGCCGACCTCGGAGTCGATCAGGCCGTCACCGGTGACCTTCTCCGCGAGGGCGAGCGCCCACTGCTGGACGCTCAGGGTCTTGGCGCCGGAGATCAGGGAGCCGAAGAGGGTTTCCCAGACCAGGGCGTAGACGAGCCCGATGACCACCGCGTGCCGGCTGACCGTGCCGAGCAGCAGGAACAGCGCGCTGTAGGCGATGGAGGCCACCAGTGCCGCCACCGTGTACGCGACCGCCACCTGCTGGCCGTTGCCGTTGAGGATGAAGCCGGCGATCAGCGTCGGCACCGCCGAGAAGACCATGGTGACGGCGATCGCCACGATGAGCTTGGTGAAGATGATCGTGGGCCGCTTCACCGGCTTGGAGAGCAGATAGACGATCGAGCCGTCGTCGATCTCGGGCCCTATCGCGCCCGTGCCCGCGATCACTCCGATCAGCGGCACCATCGTGGCCAGCGCGAAGCCGCCCAGGACATCGGCGGCGACCTGGTCGTCCGCCCCGTTGAAGCCGCGCACCGCCGCGGCGATGAGCACCAGCATGGCGGGGAGCAGGAAGAGGATCATCGCCCGCCGGCGGCCGAGGAGGGCCCGGTAGGTGAGCCGGGCGACTGTGGGGTTGTACATCGGTCAGACTCCTTTCAGGCCGCGACGAGGTACGAGAAGACCGATTCGAGGGACTCGTCCGAGGGCGAGACCGTCAGGAGACGGATCCCCCGCTCCTTGGCGACCTTCGGCAGCAGTTCCGTGAACCGCCCGAAGTCCACCGCCTGGACGCGCAGTCCGCCCTCCACGTGGTCGACCTCGATCCCGGCCGTGGACGGGTCGGCGATGAGCGCGGCGGCCAGCGCCCGGTCGTCGCTGGAGCGGACGAGATAGCGGTGCGGCCGGTCCGTCATGAGCCGGCGGATCTTGCGGAAGTCGCCGGAGGCCGCGTGCCGTCCGGCCACGATCACCTCGATGTGCGAGGCGAGCTGCTCGACCTCCTCCAGGATGTGCGAGGAGAACAGGACGGTGCGTCCCTCCGCGCCCATCCGCCGCAGCAGGTCCATCAACTGCATGCGCTGACGCGGGTCCATGCCGTTGAACGGCTCGTCCAGGAGGAGCACGGACGGCTGGTGCACGAGGGCCGAGGCCATCTTCACGCGCTGCCGCATGCCCTTGCTGTACGTGGAGATCTTTCGGTCCTGGGCGTACTCCATCTCGACCGTGGCCAGGGCCTCCTGGGCCTCCTTGGCGCCGAGGCCCTGCAACTCCGCGTTGGCCACGACGAACTCGCGGCCCGTGAGGAAGTCGTACATCGCCTCCCGCTCGGGGACGACACCGATCTGGCGGTAGACGGACTCGTTCCCCCAGATCGTCTGTCCGTCGAGCGTGACGCTGCCCGTGGAGGGGTCGAGGAAGCCGCCCATCATGTTGATCAGGGTGGACTTTCCGGCGCCGTTGGGGCCGAGGAGGCCGGTGACGCCAGGGCCCACCGCCATCGTGACGTCGTTCACGGCCACGACGTTTCCGAACCAGCGGGAGACGTGGTCGATGTGGAGCGTGGTCACAGCCCGACCTTTCGGTAGCGGCGCATCAGGATGCCGTACGAGCCGGCGATGAGCGCGAGGACGACCAGCACGTAGATCACGCCGACACCGGCGCCCGGGCCCGCGCCGTCGGGGAAGGCGCTGGGCGCGCCGAGGAAGGCGGTCTGCACGCCGGTGATGAGAGTCATCGGCGAGAAGAGCCCGAGCCACTGGATGGCGCCCTCGTTCTCCGTCGCGTAGGCGATGCCCATGAGGGTGGAGACCGCGCCGTACGAGACCGTCAGTACGGCGATCACGGCGGCGACGCCGAAGCCCCGGCGCGGCGTGAGGGCCGCCATGACGAGTCCTATGCCGCCGAAGAGCAGCGAGAGCAGCGCCACCGAGACGAGCCCCTGGCCGAACATCGCCGTCTGATCGGCGAAGTCCATCTTGGCCAGCAGCGAGCCGATCCAGAGGATCAGCAGCGGCGAGGCGGTGAGGACGAAGAGCGCCGAGGCCATCGCGCCGAACTTGGCGAGGACGTAGTCCGCGTGCTCGATCGGGCGGGAGAAGTACAGCGGCACCGTCCTGAACCGGAGGTCCCGGGATACGGACTGGGGCGCCTGCGAGGCCAGGTAGATGCTGATGACGACCTGGAGGTAGATCGCGTACTCGGTGTACTCGATCGAGAGCTTGGACTGCTTCCCGACCACGGCGACCGCGACGATGATCAGCGCCGGGACGCACATCACCGCGAAGAGCAGCATCGGCAGCACCTTCGACTTGGCGCTGCGGCCGAGGCCGTAGGCACCGCGCAGGGACTGCGAGAAGAGCGACCGGCGCGCGTAGGCCCGGCCGAGGCGCGGTCCGCCGTACGACCGGTAGCCGATGTTGTGGATCTGCGTCGTGTCGGGAGCGGCCTGGGAGGGGTGGGGCAGCTGGGTGCTCATCGGGCCGGCACCTCCTCGTGCCGCGGGGGCGTCTCGGGCCGGAAGACCTCGGCGATGTGGTGACGGCGCTGCTCCATGCGGACGAGACCGAGGCCGAGACCGGCGACGGTGTCCCGCACGAGGTCGTACGTCTCCTCGCCGGCCGCCTCCAGGAGCAGGATGTGGCCGGCGCCGGGCAGGCCGTCCTCCACGCCCGCGTGGAGGGTGACTCCCGCGTCGGTGAGGGCCGAGCGGAGCGCCGCCGTGCCGTCGGGGTGGGTGTCGGAGTCGGTGACCTCGACCGCGAGCGTCGTGGTGGTCCGGGTGAAGTCGCTGGTGGAGCTGGAGCGGAGCAGCCGCCCGCCGTCGATGACGACGACGTGGTCGCAGGTGCGCTCCAGCTCGCCGAGGAGGTGCGAGGTCACGAGGACGGAGATGCCGAAGTCGGTCCAGACGCGGCGGATCAGCCCGAGCATCTCGTCGCGGCCGACCGGGTCGAGGCCGTTCGTCGGCTCGTCGAGGAGGACCAGCTTCGGGTCGTGGACGAGGGCCTGCGCGAGCTTCACCCGCTGCTTCATGCCCGTCGAGTAGCCGCCGATGGGGCGGTAGCGCTCCTCGTACAGGCCGACGTGGCGGAGGGTGTCGGCGGTCCGCTCCCGGGCGGCGGTCGCGGGCAGGCCCGACATCCGCGCCATGTGGACGACGAACTCGGTGGCCGAGACGTCCGGGGGCAGGCAGTCGTGCTCGGGCATGTATCCGACCCGCTCGCGGATCTCGGCGCCGGAGGTGCTGACGTCGAGGCCGAGCACCTCGGCGCGGCCCTCCGTGGCGGGGGCGAGTCCGAGCAGGATCTTGATCATGGTGGACTTGCCGGCTCCGTTGGCACCCACGAGTCCGGTCACACCGGGCCCGATGTCCAGGGAGAGCCGGTCAAGAGCGGTCACCCGGGGGTACCGCTTGCTGAGGCTTTCGGTCGCGATCACAGTCACGGTACGACCGTAGTGGCGTGCACCACAGCGGTCGTCAGCCCAACGGCTCGATCCTTCTCCGACCAGAGGAGTACAAGCCCGTAGGGGAGTCGCGACGAAAGTCTTTTCCACAGGCCCTCGCACGGCGTTTTCCCAGGTCGGCCCCCGGCCTTGTCCACAGGCGGGTGTCCGGCCTTGTCCACAGGCTGGTGTCCGACCCCTTGACTCAGCCGTCGAGCATTGTCACATTCATCGGTGTCAAGTTACGGACGCGTAGTGCGATCGGACGCTCACACGGGACGGCGGATGGCATGGCCTCAGCACTGAAAGGCGAACTCTCCGCAGAGCTGCGGGGGTTCAGGGAAGTGCAGCGGCTCTCGTACGAGTGCGCGGAAGCCGTCGCGGCGCAGCTCAGGCCGGGGGTGACCGAGCGCGAGGCCGCCCGGATGCAGCGGGAGTGGCTGTACGAGCGCGGTGTGCGGGACTGGTTCCACCGGCCGTTCGCCTGGTTCGGGGACCGCACGGCCTTCGTGGACTTCAAGATCCCCCTGCAGTTCTTCCCGACGAACCGCCGCCTGGAGGCGGGGATGCCGTTCATCCTCGACATGGCGCCGGTCTACAAGGGACACACGGCCGACATCGGCTACAGCGGCTGCCTGGGCCTCAACCCCCTCCACGACAAGCTGCTCGCCGATCTCCGCGACCACCGCGAGCTGATCCTGCGCGAGGTGCGCGAGCGCCGCACACTGCGCGAGATATACGAGGACGTGGACCGGCTCATGGTCCGCCAGGGGTACGCGAACCGGCACCGGGCCTACCCCTTCGGCGTCATCGCCCACAAGATCGACCGGGTGAAGGAGCGCCGCTGGTCACCGACGCTCTTCGGCTTCGGCACACAGGCGATCAAGGGCCTGGCGAGCGACGCGGTCCACGGCCACCGGGACGGCTGGTCGCCGCTCTGGTCGCCCTACACGTTCTCCGACCACCCGCCCGTGCCAGGGTTGTGGGCGGTCGAGCCGCACCTCGGATTCCGGGGGACGGGCGCGAAGTTCGAGGAGATCCTGGTCGTCACCGACTCGAAGGATCCCGAGCAGAGCGCGTTCTGGCTGGACGACGATCTGCCGCACGTGCGGCGCTGGAACGAGGGGACGGTCTGATGGCAGGCATCGCTGGGATCGACGCGCGGGAGCGCTGGGTCCGGACGGGCGGGATCGAGCTGTGTGTCGCCGAGCTCGGCGACACGGACCGGCCGACGGTGGTGCTCGTGCACGGCTACCCGGACTCCAAGGAGGTCTGGTCGGAGGTCGCGGCCCGACTGGCCGAGGAGTTCCACGTGGTGCTGTACGACATCCGGGGCCACGGCCGGTCGACGGCGCCGGCCCCGCTGCGCGGCGGCTTCACCCTGGAGAAGCTGACGGACGACTTCCTCGCGGTCGTCGACGCCGTCAGCCCGGACCGGCCGGTCCACCTCGTCGGCCACGACTGGGGCTCGGTGCAGTCCTGGGAGTTCGCCACGGTCCCGCGCACCGAGGGGCGGATCGCCTCCTTCACCTCGATGTCGGGGCCGAGCCTCGACCACTTCGGGCACTGGATCAAGCAGCGGATGGCCCGGCCCACCCCGCGCCGGGTCGGTCAGCTCCTCGGCCAGGGCGCCAAGTCCTGGTACGTGTACATGCTGCACACGCCCGTGCTGCCGGAGCTCGCCTGGCGCGGGCCCCTCGGCAAGCGCTGGCCGAAGATCCTGGAGCGGATCGAGAAGGTCCCGGCCGGCGACTACCCGACGCCGTCGCTGCCGAGCGACGCTGCGCACGGCGCCTGGCTCTACCGGGACAACGTCCGCGCCCGGCTGGGCAGGCCGCGCCCCGACGCGTACGCGCACGCGCCCGTGCAGCTGATCACGCCGACCGGTGACGCCTTCCTCTCCGAGCGGCTCTACGACGACCTGGCCACCTGGGTGCCGGACCTGACCCGGCGCACCCTGCCCGCCAAGCACTGGGTGCCGCGCACCCGGCCGGACCAGCTGTCGGCCTGGATCTCCGAGTTCGTCCGGGCCAACGAGGACCCCGCGACGAAGGCGTCGGGTCCCCGCTGGCCCGTCGCGGCGACGTCGGCGAAGAGCGGGGTGAAGCCGGAGTACGCGGAGCGGTTCGGCGGCCAGCTGGTCCTGGTGACCGGGGCGGCCAGTGGCATCGGGCGGGCCACCGCCTTCGCGTTCGCGGAGGCCGGCGCCCGGGTCGTGGCCGTGGACCGGGACGTCGAGGGCGTGGCCCGTACGGCCGAGATGGCGCGGCTGATCGGGGCTCCCGAGGCCTGGGGCGAGACCGTCGACGTCGCGGACGAGCAGGCGATGGAGAAGCTGGCCGCGAAGGTGGCGAGCGAGTACGGGATCGTCGACGTGCTGGTCAACAACGCGGGCATCGGGCTCACCGGCTCCTTCTTCGAGACGACGAGCGAGGAGTGGAAGCGGGTCCTGGACGTCAACCTGTGGGGCGTGATCCACGGGTGCCGGATCTTCGGCGCGCAGATGACCGCGCGCGGCCAGGGCGGCCACATCGTGAACACCGCTTCCGCCGCGGCCTTCCAGCCCTCCCGGGCCCTGCCCGCGTACAGCACGTCGAAGGCGGCGGTGCTGATGCTCAGCGAGTGCCTGCGCGCCGAACTGGCCGGCCAGGGCATCGGGGTGTCCGCGATATGCCCCGGCATCGTCAACACCGGCATCACCGCGACGACGCGGTTCGCGGGGGTCACGGACGAGGCGGAGGAGAAGCGACGGCAGAAGAAGGCGTCCCGGCTCTACGGTCTGCGGAACTACCCGCCGGAGAAGGTCGCGGACGCGATCCTGGGGGCGGTCCTGCACGACCGGGCCGTCGTCCCCGTGACCCCGGAGGCCCGGGGCATACACGCCCTGTCCCGGCTGAGCCCGGGCGTGCTGCGGGCGTTCGCCCGCTGGCAGCCGCCCGCGTAGGCGCCACACGCGGAGGGAACGGGAGGGGTCGGCGGTCGTACGATCCCTCCCAGGAGGGGCACCGCGGCGACGGGGTGCGGGAAGCGGCCGGTGGGAGCGGGTTTGTCCGAGCAGTCAGCACAGCCGGAGTACCGGATCGAGGATCTCGCGCATCACAGCGGGGCGACGGTCCGGACGATCCGCGCCTACCAGGACCGAGGTCTGCTGCCCCGCCCCGAGCGGCGCGGCAGGTCGAACGTGTACGGGGACGCGCACCTCGCCCGGCTGCGGCAGATCGCCGACCTCCTCGACCGCGGCTACACCCTGGCCTCGATCAAGGAGCTCCTGGAGGCCTGGGACACCGGACGCGGCCTCGGCGGGGTGCTCGGCCTGGTCGCGGAGGTCCACGGGCCGTGGACGGACGAGGAGGCGGACCGGATCTCCCGGGAGGAGCTGGACGCCCGCTTCGGCGGCACGCCGGACGAGGACGCCATCCGGGAGGCCGTCGAGCTCGGCGTGCTGGAGCGACTCCCGGACCGGGAGACGGAGGAGTACCTCGTCCCGAGCCCACAGGAGCTCGCCGTGGCCGCCGAGTTGTACGCGGCCGGGGTGCCGCTCCCGGCAATCACGGGGCATCTCAGGGAACTTCGCGATCAGGTCGAGCACATCGCCTCCCGTTTCCTGGAGTTCACCACGGAGCACGTGTTCGCCCGCTATCTGGAGCACCGGCCGCCGACGGACGCGGACGCGGCCGAGGCGGCGACGATGGTGCGGCGGCTGCGGCCGCTCGCCCAGCAGACGGTGGACGCCGAACTGGCTCGGGCGATGCGCCTGTTGGCCACCCGGCACCTCCAGCTCCATCTGTCCCCGGACGCACAGCCCGCGAGGGACGACGACCCCCGCCCGGTCGCCCTGCCGGCGGGCACGATTCAGGCCGTGCAGGACCTGGTTGGCGCGGAGGGGGTCGCCGCCTTCGTCGCGGCTGCCACCGAACGCGAAGTCCATAAAAGGACATTGGATGTGCTCACCTCAAGTCATCACATAACCGGCTAACTTGCCCAATTAGCCATATTTCACTGGACCGTTGTCCACAGAATCATCAACTTGCCTGTGGATAACCAGCTTTGGCTGTGGATCAAACCTCTCCACGTCAATTCATTGGTCCGGCGATCCGAGCTCCGGCATCCTGACGGCATGACCCGCCAACCGATGGACGAACGACGCACGGTGAAGGTGTCGAAGTACCTCTCCAAGCATCTGCGTCACCAGCCCGAGCTCATCGGCCTCGTGCTCGACGCGCACGGCTGGACCGAGATCGACACCCTGCTCCGTGCGACGGCCGAGCACGGCTTCCCGATCACCCGCGAGGAGCTCGACCACGTCGTCGCGACCAACGACAAGAAGCGCTTCGCGATCGAGGGCACCCGCATCCGCGCGAGCCAGGGCCACACCGTCGAGGTGGACCTGGACCTGCCCGCCGCGGAACCGCCCGCGTACCTCTACCACGGTACGGTCGCGGACCGGCTCCCCGCGATCCGGGCGGAGGGCCTGCGCCCCATGGCCCGCCACCATGTCCATCTCTCCCCCGACCGGGAGACCGCGACCCGGGTCGGGGCGCGCCGCGGCCGGCCGATCGTGCTGAGCGTCGACGCGGGCGCGATGCACCGGGCCGGACACGTCTTCCGCGTGAGCGCCAACGGGGTCTGGCTGACCGACGCCGTCCCGCCGGAGTTCCTCCGCCTGCCCTCCTGAGGCCCGTCGCCCTCTCGGTCGAACGACTGCGGCATGATCGTCCCCATGGCACACCCGCACCTGCCCACCACCGAAGCAGCCGTCACCGCGATCCGCGAGATCGCCCGGGAGTTCAACCTGGAGATGACGGTGACCGACGACATCGGCGCGGACCAGACCTCCCGGCGCACCTCCTCCGGCGCGTTCGCCGTCCTCGACCCGGACGGCTCCCTGCCGCACGAGGCCTACGTCGAGCTGGGCGGCTCCCCCGTGCTCACCGTCCAGGTCTTCCCGGAGGACGACGCCAGGATCACCGTGGACGGCATCGAGTTCGCCGACCTCCCCCGCGACACCGTCCCCGCCTTCCTCCGCTCCGTCCTCGGCGGCCTCGCCCACGTGAAGGGCCGGTTCTTCCCGCCCGGCTACTGGCTGGTCGTCCCGCTGCCCGGCGACACGACGCACAAGGAGCTCGTCCCGGGGGCCTCGCTCACGCCCTGGATGAGCAGCAGGGTCCGCTGACCCGATCTTCTGGCCCGGTCCGCTGACCCGGTCCGCGGATCCGCTGCGTTGATCCAGTCCGCTGATCCCCTGCGGACCGCCGTAGGCTCGGGTCCATGAGCCTGCGTCTGAGCACCGTCATCCTGCCCGTCGACCGCTGGCACGAGGGGGGCCGCGAGAAGTGGCGGCGCGCCGAGGAGCTGGGGTTCCACACCGCGTACACCTACGACCACCTGTCCTGGCGGACCTTCCGCGACGGCCCGTGGTTCGGCGCGCTCCCCACGCTCACCGCCGCCGCGACGGCGACCGAGCGGCTGCGCCTCGGCACCCTCGTGACCTCCCCGAACTTCCGGCACCCCGTGACCCTCGCCAAGGAGCTGATGTCGCTCGACGACATCTCCGGGGGCCGGATCACGCTCGGCATCGGGGCGGGCGGCAACGGCTTCGACGCCACCGCGCTCGGCCAGGAGGCATGGACGCCGAAGGAGCGGGCGGACCGGTTCGAAGAGTTCCTGCCGCTGCTCGACCGGCTCCTCACCGAGAGCTCGGTGACGGAACGGGGCACGTTCTACGCGGCCGAGGAGGCCCGGAACATCCCCGGCTGTGTCCAGCGCCCGCGCCTGCCGTTCGCTGTGGCGGCGACCGGGCCGCGGGGGCTGAAGCTGGCCGCCCGGTACGGGCAGGCATGGGTGACGACCGGCGACCCGAAGATCTTCGAAGAGGGGACCCCGGAGCAGTCGGTGGAGGCGCTGCGCGGCCAGATCGAGAAGCTCGGCAAGGCGTGCGCCGAGACCGGCCGGAACGTGGCCGAGCTCGACAAGGTCCTGCTGACCGGCTTCACCCCGGACCGCGGCCGCCCGCTGGAGTCCCTGGACGCCTTCGTCGACTTCGCCGGCACCCACCGCGACCTCGGCTTCACCGAGATCGTGATCCACTGGCCGATCGCGGACTCCGACTTCGCCGCCGACCAGGCCGTCTTCGAGCGGATCGCCACCGAGGCGCTCGCCCAGCTGGGCTGAACCCCGGGCCGTACGACGCGGCGCCCGGCGCGTGCCGTCAGGTACCGCGCCGGGCGTGGCCGCGCCACAGCGCCAGCAGGACCGGTGCGCCGACCGGCTCGGGGCGTGCCGGGCAGACGTCGAAGTGACTGACACGACAGGTGTCGGACGGTACGGCGGGGCCGAGGTTGACCGCCGTACCGTCGCCCGCGATGCGCCAGCGTCTGCCCGCCGGAACGACCCGGGCCGCCAGCTCCCCCGGCTCGATCATCACCCAGCGCCCTCGCAGCGTGCGGTGCCACTCGGTACTCGCTCCGCACCCGTCGCAGGTCGCGGCCGGCGGACGCCGCGCGTCCGGCACGGCCCTCCCGGAGCGGGCCGCGTGCGTCACGGCGTCGGCCACCCCGGCCAGGACCTCGCCCACCAGCACCGGTTCACGCGCCGGATGGTCCGCCCCGGCCTGCTCGCAGCTCCCGCAGAGCGCCATCCCGAGACTCACGACCCATATGCCGTACGGCGCACCGCAGGCCTCACACTCGTCGGACCTCCGGCCCGAGACCATGCCCCACCCCCTGGAGACGCGTCGGCTCTCCCAGAGGATCTTCCCCACGCTCCACGGAACCGAACGAGCGTTTTACGGCCACATCGGGACGCTCCGGCCCTCGCCGGATTCCCTACTCATATGTGCACCTCCTCGCACGCCCGTGCGTTCTGTGCGGAAGAATGGTGCGGTGACCTCTCCCCGCTCCCCGTATCCCTCCGCCCCGGCGACCCGACTGATCGCCACCGATCTCGACGGCACGCTCCTGCGCGACGACAAGTCCGTCTCCGAGCGCACGATCGCCGCCCTCGCCGCGGCAGAGCGGGCCGGTATCGAGGTCTTCTTCGTCACCGGCCGCCCGGCCCGCTGGATGGACGTCGTCAGCGAACACGTCCACGGCCACGGTCTGGCGATCTGCGCGAACGGTGCCGCCGTCGTCGACCTCCACGCGGGAGGCACCTTCCTGGAGGTCCGCCCGTTGGAGCGGCCCATCGCCCTCGAAGTCGTCCGGGCCCTGCGCGCTGCCGCGCCCGGCACCTCCTTCGCGGTCGAGCTCACCACCGGCATCCACTACGAGCCGCAGTACCCGCCCTTCTTCCTCGACCCCGGCGCCACCGTCGCCACCGCCGAGAAGCTCCTCTTCGAGGAGGCCCCGGGCGCGGCCGCCCCCGTGATCAAGCTGCTGGCCCAGCACCCCGAGATCGACCCGGACGCGTTCCTGGCGCTGGCCAAGGAGGCTGCGAGCGGCCTGGCCTCCTTCACCCGGTCCAGCCCCACCGCGCTCATCGAGATCAGCGCCCTCGGCGTCTCCAAGGCCTCCACCCTCGCCCTGTGCTGCGCCGAGCGCGGCATCGCCGCCGAGGAGGTCGCCGCCTTCGGCGACATGCCCAACGACATCGAGATGCTCAGCTGGGCGGGCCGCTCGTACGCGATGGGCAACGCCCACCCCGATGTGATCGCCGCCGCCTCCGGCCGCACGGTCGGCAACAACGAGGACGGGGTGGCCGTCGTCATCGAACAGCTCGTGGCGGAGGCCCTGGAGGCCCGGCCCGATCAGTCGGCCTGACCAGTCGCCTGCCCGACGGGCCTGTCAGGGAGGGCGGCCTGGCCCTCGCAGCCCGGGCGTCTTCACAGCCCGGGCGGCCCTCACAGCGGGGCCTCCCACACCACCGTCGTACCGCCGCCGTCCTCCCCGATGCCCGGTCCGCACCAGCTCGCGCCGCCGAGCGACTCGGCCCGTCGGGCCAGGTTGCGCAGGCCGCTGCGCCGCCCGCCCTCCGGGATGCCGATACCGTCGTCCGCGACCGAGAGCCGTACCCCGGCCGAGCCGTCGAGCAGGGTGACCGTGGCGTCGACGACCACCTCGATCCGGGTCGCCTCCGCGTGCCGGAAGGCGTTCGAGAGCGCCTCGCGCAGCGCGGCGATGAGGTTCTTGCCGGTGAGGTCACCGACCGCCGAGTCGATCACGCCGAGGAAGCGGTGCGCGGGCTTGAAGCCGAGCGGCACGGCCGCCATGTTGATCTCCCGCAGGACACGGGTGCGCAGCCCCGACGGCGCCTCGGCAGGGCCCTGCTGGAGCGCGAAGATCGCCGTACGGATCTCCTGGATGGTCACGTCCAGCTCGTCCACGGCCTTCCCGACGCCCTCGCGCACGGCCGGCACGATCGACTTCCGCTGGGCGCTCTCCAGCATCATGCCGGTGGCGAAGAGCCGCTGGATCACCAGATCGTGCAGGTCACGGGCGATCCGGTCGCGGTCCTCGTACACCGCGAGCCGCTCCCGGTCCCGCTGCGCGTCCGCCATCATCAGGGCGAGCGCCGCCTGTGAAGCGAACTGGGTGGCGAGCGTCCGCTCCGCCTCCGTGAACGGACGCGCGCCCCGCACCCGGGGCGTGGCGAGCGCACCGAGCACCCGCCCGCCGCTCTGCAGCGGCAGCATCATGCTCGGGCCGTACGGGGAGGTCAGCCGGCTGATCATGCGCGGGTCCTTCGAGGCGTCCGCCACGAAGACCGCCTCGCCGTCCAGGAGCTGCTCCACGACGGCGCTCTCGGGCGGGATCACCACACCCAGCGACTTGGTGGGGCGGGGCGAGGAGACGGCGACGATCTCCAGGCCGCCCTCCTCCGCGGGCAGCAGCACGATTCCGGCGTCCGCGTCGGCGAGCCGACGGGCCTGTTCGGCGACGACCGTGAGCGCGTCGTCCGCGTCGCCGCCGGAGAGCAGCGCGGTGGTGACGGCGACCGAGCCGTCGATCCACCGCTCGCGCTGGCGCGCGGCCTCGTAGAGGCGGGCGTTGCCGATGGCGATGCCGGCCTCGGTGGCGAGCACCCTGACCATGTGGACGTCGTAGTCGTTGAACTCGCCGCCGCCGCGCTTCTCCGCGAGGTAGAGGTTGCCGAAGATCTCGCCCTGGACCTTGATGGGGACACCGAGGAACGTCCGCATCGGCGGGTGCCCCGGCGGGAATCCGGCCGAGCGCGGATCGGCGGACAGGCCGGCGAGGCGGATCGTCTGCGGGTCGCGGATCAGCGCGCCGAGCAGCCCGGCGTGGCCGTCGGGGAGGCGCCCGATGCGGCGGGCCACGTCCTCGCCGACGCCGAAGGTGACGAAGTCGGAGAGTCCCTCGCCCTCGTCGTCGACGACCCCGATCGCGGCGTAGCGGGCGTCGGCGAGTTCGGCGGCGGTCTCGCAGATCCGGTCGAGGGTGGAGTGGAGTTCGAGCCCTGTTCCGACCGAGCGCATCGCCTCCAGGAGCTGCGGTACGCGGGCGGTGAGTTCCGTGGACAGCCCCTGGAGGCTGCGGGTGGCCTGAGTGGCGGCTTCCAGGGGGTCCGAGGCGTCGGACGCGGCGGCGGTCATGGCCTGAGCCTAGTTAGTCCCATTTGGCGAGAAAAGTCGGACGGGCGTCGGCCGCCTTGCTCACGCCCCGGCCGCGGCCCGGTTCGACACGGCGGCGACGGCGAGCAGATCGGTCTCCCGCTCCTGCTCCAGCATCCGGCGCAGCCGCCCCTCCGCCGCTGCCAGTTCGGCGTACGGTCCGCGCTGCACGGTCCGGCCCTCGTCCAGGACCACGACCTCGTCGACGGCGTCGAGTCCGTGCAGCCGGTGGGTGATGAGGACGGTGGTGCGGCCCTCTGTGGCCCGAAGCAGGTCGTCGGTGAGCGCGTCGGCGGTGGCCAGGTCGAGGTGTTCGGCGGGCTCGTCGAGGACCAGGACGGGGAAGTCGGCCAGGAGGGCGCGGGCGAGCGCGAGGCGCTGCCGCTGGCCGCCGGAGAGTTGGGAGCCGTGCTCGCCCACGAGGGTGTCGAGGCCGGCCGGCAGCCCGTCCACCCAGTCGAGCAGCCGGGCCCGGCGCAGCGCGTCGCGCAGCTCCTCGTCGCTCGCCCCGACCTTGGCGAGCCGCAGGTTCTCCCGGACGGAGCTGTCGAAGATGTGGGCGTCCTGGGCGCAGAGGCCGACGAACCGCCGGACCGCGTCGCCGTCGAGCTCCCAGGCGGGCACGCCACCGATGCGGTACATGCCGTTCTCCACGTCGAGGAAGCGCAGCAGCACCTGGGCGAGGGTGGTCTTCCCGGAACCGGAGGCGCCGACGACCGCGACCCGGCGCCCGGCCTCCAGGGTGAGCCCGAAGTCGGCGAGCGCCGTCCGCCTCTGCCCGGCGTGCCGGGCGGAGAGCCCGGCCAGCTCCAGCGGGAACGGACTCACCGGGGGAGCCTCGGATCGGGCCGGCTCGTGTACGGGGACGGGGGCGTCGAGCACTTCGAAGACGCGCTCGGCGCTGTGGCGCACGCGCTGCCGGTACTGGACGGCTAGCGGCAGCCCGGTGACGGCCTCGAACGCGGCGAGCGGCGTCAGGACGACCACGGCGAGGGCCACCCCGTCGAGCCGTCCGTCCCGTACGGCCTGGACGCCGACGAGGGCGGCGGCCGCGACCGTCAGTCCGCAGACCAGCGCGGAGAGACCGGCGCCGAGCGCGGTGGCCGTGGCCTGCCGGGAGGCGATGGAGGTGAGGTGCCGGTCGGCCGTCCGGGTCCGCTCGACCCGGCTGGACAGCGCGCCGGCGACCGTCAGTTCGGCGCAGCCGCGGAGCAGATCGGCCACGGCGGTCGCCAGCGCACCGCGCGCGGGGGCGAGTCGGCGCTCGGCCCGGCGGGCGAGGGCTCCGCCGGCCGCCGGTACGGCGACACCCGCGACCAGCAGGCCCACGGCGAGGACGGCACCGGCCTCGGGCAGCATCCAGGCGGTGAACCCGGCGGAGGCGACGCCCACGACGAGCGCGGCGCCCACGGGGAGCAGCCAGCGCAGCCAGTAGTCCTGGAGCGCGTCGACGTCCTGGACGAGCCGGGAGAGGAGGTCCCCGCGCCGGGTGCGGCGCAGCCCGGCGGGGGCGATCCGCTCCAGGCGCCCGTAGACCGAGACCCGGAGCTCGGCGAGCATCCGGAGCACGGCGTCGTGCGAGACGAGCCTCTCGGCGTACCGGAAGACGGCCCGGCCGATACCAAAGGCGCGCGTGGCGGTGACGGCCATCATCAGATAGAGCACGGGCGGCTGTTCGGAGGCGCGGGAGATGAGCCAGCCGGACACGGCCATGAGCCCGACGGCCGAGCCGAGGGCCAGGCTCCCGAGCAGCAGCGCGAGCGCCATGCGCCCCTTGAGCTCACCGGCCATGTCCCGAACCCGCCCGAGAACCGACCGCCCGGAGCCCGCTCCGGTCACCTCGGCCGACACACCGCCGGGCGCGCCGCCGGATACACCGCCGGAAACGCCGCCGGAAACGCCGTCGGACTCTCCGGCGACACCCCCGTCAGCACCGGACCGAGCCCCCGTCCCCGATCCCGCGTCGGCCCCTGCCACGGCTCCTGCCCGGCTGTTCGCGCCGGGCGACCCGGCCGAAGGCACCAAGGTCACCACGCGGTCCGCGACCGCGAGCAGCGCCGGGCGATGGACCACGAGCAGAACCGTGCGGCCGGCCGCGAGGCGGCGGACCGCGTCGACCACGCCCGCCTCCGTCTCACCGTCCAGCGCGGCCGTCGGCTCGTCGAGCAGCAGCAGCGGCCGGTCCGCGAGGAACGCCCGGGCGAGTGCCAGACGCTGCCGCTGACCAGCCGAGAGCCCGGCGCCGTCCTCGCCGAGCGCGGTGTCGAGCCCCTCCGGGAGCCCCGCGACGAACCCGTCCGCCCCGGCGTCCCGCAGCGCCTCCCGTACCGCCTCGTCTGAGGCGTCCGGGCGGGCCAGCCGTACGTTCTCGGCGACCGTCCCCGCGAAGAGGTACGGGCGCTGTGGCACCCAGGCGATCCGCGACCGCCACGCCTCCAGGTCGATCCCCGCGAGATCCTCGCCGCCGACGCGGACGGAGCTCCCTTCCTCCGGCGCCACGAAGCCGAGCACGACATCGAGGAGGGTCGACTTCCCGACGCCGCTCGGCCCGACGAGGGCCACCGTCTCGCCCGGCTCGACCGTCAGCGTCGCCGCGTCGAGCGCCGGTTCGGCGCGCCCCGCGTGCCGAACCGTCACCCGGTCGAGCTCCAGCCGTACGGACTCCGGGACCGCCCCGGTGCCGCCGTCCCGGGCCGGCTGCTCCAGGACCTCGAAGATCTCCTCCGCCGCCGCGAGCCCCTCGGCCGCCGCGTGGTACTGCGCCCCCACCTGCCGGAGCGGGAGGTACGCCTCGGGCGCCAGGATCAGGATGACGAGCCCGGTGTACAGGTCGAGCTCGCCGTGGACGAGCCGCATGCCGATCGTCACGGCGACGAGCGCGACCGAGAGGGTCGCGAGGAGTTCCAGGGCGAAGGAGGAGAGGAAGGCGATCCGCAGTGTGCGCATCGTCGCCTGCCGGTACTCCGAGGTGATCGCGCGGATCGACTCGGCCTGGGCCTTCGCCCGGCCGAAGATCTTGAGGGTGGGCAGGCCCGCCACGACATCCAGGAAGTGGCCGGAGAGTCGGGAGAGCAGCTTCCACTGCCGGTCCATCCGCGCCTGGGTGTACCAGCCGATGAGGATCATGAAGACCGGGATGAGGGGCAGCGTGACGACGATGATGGCCGCCGAGATCCAGTCCTCGGTGACGATCCTGGCAAGCACCGCGACCGGGACGACCACCGCGAGGCCCAGCTGCGGCAGATAGCGGGCGAAGTAGTCGTCGAGCGCGTCCACGCCCCGCGTGGCGAGCGCGATCAGCGAACCGGCCTTCTGACCGCTCAGCCAGCCGGGCCCGAGTCCGGCCGCCCGGGTGAGGAGCCGGCCACGGAGTTCGGACTTGACCGCCGCGCTCGCCCGGTGGGCGGCGAGCTCGGTCAGCCAGGAGACCGCCCCCCGCGCCACCGCGACTCCCGCGAGCAGCAGCAGAGGGGTGGTCAGATCGGAAACCGCCAGGCCCTTCTGGAAGGCCCCCACCACGATCTCGGCGATGAGCATCGCCTGGGCGATGACCAGCGCCGCCCCGGCCAGACCGAGCACGACCACCGCGCCAAGGAAGAAACGGGTGGCCCGGGCGTACCGGAGCAGACGCGGATCGATCGGTTTCACGTGAAACATGCCCCTCTAGTGAGCGTCGGCGATGTGGTGCGTACCGATGCGCTTACGGAACACCCAGTAGGTCCAGCTCTGGTAGAGCAGCACCAACGGGGTCGCGATCGCCGCGCACCAGGTCATGATCTTGAGCGTGTAGGGGCTCGACGACGCATTCGTCACGGTAAGGCTCCACTCGGGATTGAGCGAAGACGGCATGACGTCCGGGAAGAGCGCGAGGAAGAGCATCGCCACCGCGGCGGCGATCGTCACCCCCGAGAGCGCGAACGACCAGCCCTCGCGCCCCACCTTGATGGCACCGATCGCACCGACCAGCGCCACCACCGCGACCAGCATCGCCGCGAGGCTCCAGCTGTCCCCCGTGTCGACCTGGGTCCAGATCAGGAAGACGAGGGCGAGCACGGCCGTGACCAGGCCCAGCTTGAGCGCGAGCGCCCGGGCCCGCACCCGGATGTCACCGACCGTCTTGAGCGAGGCGAAGACCGCGCCGTGGAAGGTGAAGAGGGTGAGCGTGACCAGACCGCCGAGGAGCGCGTACGGGTTGAGGAGGTCCCAGAGGGTGCCGACGTACTCCATCTCCGCGTCGATCTTCACGCCCCGGACGATGTTGCCGAAGGCCACGCCCCAGAGGAGCGCGGGGATCAGGGAGGTCCAGAAGATGGCCTGCTCCCAGTTGCGCTGCCAGTTCTCCTCGGGCCGCTTCGCCCGGTACTCGAAGGCGACACCCCGGACGATCAGGCAGACCAGGATGATCAGCAGCGGCAGGTAGAAGCCGGAGAAGAGCGTCGCGTACCACTCGGGGAAGGCGGCGAAGGTCGCGCCGCCGGCGGTGAGCAGCCACACCTCGTTGCCGTCCCAGACGGGACCGATCGTGTTGATGAGGACCCGCTTCTCGACCCGGTCACGGGCGAGCAGCTTGGTCAGGATGCCGATCCCGAAGTCGAAGCCTTCGAGGAAGAAGTAGCCGATCCAGAGGACGGCGATGAGTACGAACCAGACGTCGTGGAGTTCCATGCCTCGATCTCCTGAGCCTCAGTACGAGAAGGCCATGGGCCGGTCGGGGTCACGGGAGTCCCCGCCGATCTTGGTGGGCGGATTGAGGTCGTCCTCGGTGAGCTCCGGCGCTCCCGCCTTGACGTACTTGACGAGGAGCTTGACCTCGATCACTGCGAGGACGGCGTAGAGGGCGGTGAAGACGATCATCGAGGTGAGCACCTCGGCCTGGGAGACACCGGGGGAGACCGCGTCCCGGGTGCGCAGCACGCCGTAGACGACCCAGGGCTGACGGCCCATCTCGGTGAAGATCCAGCCCCAGGAGTTGGCGATGAGCGGGAAGACCATGGTCCAGAGGGCGATGATCCAGTACCACTTGGTGAAGCGGGGGCTGAGCGCCTTCCGCTTGAACAGGACCAGGTTCGGCACCTCGTCCTCACCGGTCCGCATCCCCGGCGCCAGCATGAACTTCTTGCGGGTCAGCCAGAGGCCGAGCATCCCGATGCCCAGCGAGGCCATGCCGAAGCCGATCATCCAGCGGAATCCCCAGTACGCGACGGGGATGTTGGGCCGGTAGTCGCCGGGGCCGTACTTCTCCTGCTCGGCCTTGTTGACGTCGTTGATGCCCGGGACGTACGAGCTGAAGTCGTCGTTCGCGAGGAAGGACAGCAGTCCCGGGATCTCTATGGCGACACTGTTGTGGCCCTTGTCGACATCGCCGTAGGCGAAGATCGAGAAGGGAGCCGGCGCCTCGCCGTCCCAGAGCGCCTCGGCGGCGGCCATCTTCATGGGCTGCTGCTTGAACATGACCTTGCCGAGCAGGTCACCGCTGATGGCGGTGCCGAGGCCGGCGATGATCAGCGTGATCAGGCCGAGCCGCAACGAGGTCCGCATGATCGGGATGTGCTTCTTGCGCGCCAGGTGGAACGCGGAGATGCCGACCATGAACGCGCCGCCTACCAGGAAGGCCGCCGTCATGGTGTGGAAGAACTGGGTGAGGGCGGTGTTCTGGGTGAGCACCTGCCAGAAGTCGGTGAGCTCCGCCCGGCCGCGCTCCTCGTTGATGCGGTACCCGACGGGGTGCTGCATCCAGGAGTTCGCCGCGAGGATGAAGTAGGCGGAGAGGATGGTGCCGATCGACACCATCCACATGCAGGCGAGGTGGATCCGCTTCGGCAGCTTGTCCCAGCCGAAGATCCACAGGCCGATGAACGTGGACTCGAAGAAGAAGGCGATGAGCGCTTCGAAGGCGAGCGGGGCACCGAAGATGTCGCCGACGAACCGGGAGTAGTCGGACCAGTTCATGCCGAACTGGAACTCCTGCACGATGCCGGTGACGACGCCCATGGCGATGTTGATGAGGAAGAGCTTGCCCCAGAACTTCGTCGCCCTGAGGTACTTCTCCTTCTCGGTCCGTACCCAGGCGGTCTGGAGACCGGCAGTGAGCGCGGCGAGGGAGATCGTCAGCGGGACGAAGAGAAAGTGGTAGACGGTGGTGATGCCGAACTGCCAGCGCGCCAGGGTCTCTGGCGCAAGAGCGAGGTCCACGTCGTTTTCTCCTTACATCGCCGTGGTCACATCGGCAGTTTGCCCCGTTAATCCCACCAATTAAGGGATGAACCGGGACACGCTTGTGAACGCGTTCACATTCACAAGCATTATGGCTCATACGAAATCCGTACCGTCAGTCGGGGTCCCCCCGCCGAGGGTCACCCCTTCCCGGGATCTTCAACATATTGTTGAATCCGGGGCATGGCCCTTCGGATACTCATCTCCTGGCCGGCCGGACACACCACGGCCACCCTTGAGGAAACCCCCACGAGCACGGCGCTCGCGGGGGTTCTCCCGATCTCCTCCACCGCCCGGACCTGGGGCGAGGAGGTCTACTTCGACACACCGGTCTCCGTCCCCGTCGAGGACGGCGCCCGCCAGGTCGTGGACCCGGGCACGGTGGCCTTCTGGACGGACGGCGACGCTTCCCCTCGCTTCGCTGGGGAGACCCCAAGCCCTCCCCTACGGCCCGACCCCGTTCTCCCGGGGTGACGAGTGCCGGCTCGCGAGCCCCTGCAACCTCCTGGGCGCACTGGACGGCGACCCCCGGATCCTGGCCACCGTCAGGGACGGCGACCCGATCCGCGTGGAGCTCGTCGACTGACCGACCCGGTCGCCGGCCGACCCACCCGGTGGACCAGGGCCTATCCGACCCTGATCCGCCGGACACGCCCTAGCCCTGGCGGAAGCCCTCCGCCGCCTTCAGGAACAGGTCGTTCGCCTCGGTCTCACCGATCGTGACGCGCACGCCCTCGCCCGCGAACGGCCGCACCATCACGCCGTGCCGCTCGCACTCCGCCGCGAAGTCCAGCGTCCGCTCACCGAGCCGCAGCCAGACGAAGTTCGCCTGGGTGTCCGGCACGGTCCAGCCCTGGGCCACGAGCCCCGCACGGACCCGCTCGCGCTCGGCCACCAGCGAGCCGACCCGCCCGAGCAGTTCGTCCTCGGACCGCAGCGAGGCCACCGCCGCGTCCTGCGCCAGCTGGCTCACCCCGAACGGGACCGCCGTCTTGCGCAGCGCCGCCGCCACCGGCTCGTGCGCCACCGCAAAGCCGACCCGCAGCCCCGCCAGGCCGTACGCCTTCGAGAAGGTACGGAGCACGGCGACGTTCGGCCGGTCGCGGTAGAGCTCGATGCCGTCGGGGATATCGGCGTCGCGGACGAACTCCCGGTACGCCTCGTCGATCACGACCAGGACGTCGGAGGGCACCCGGTCGAGGAAGCGCTCCAGCTCGGCCCTGCGGACCGCGGTGCCCGTGGGGTTGTTGGGGTTGCAGACGAAGATCAGCCGGGTCCGGTCGGTGATCGCGTCGGCCATCGCGTCGAGGTCGTGCACCTCGCCGTCGGTGAGCGGCACCTGCACCGAGGTGGCACCGCTGATCTGCGTGATGATCGGGTACGCCTCGAAGGAGCGCCAGGCGTAGATCACCTCGTCGCCCGGGCCCGAGGTGGACTGGAGCAGGGACTGCGCCACCCCCACCGAGCCGGTGCCCGTCGCCACGTGCGAGACGGGCACGCCGAAGCGGTCGGCGAGCTCCTGCGTCAGGCCGGTGCAGGCCATGTCCGGGTAGCGGTTGAAGTTCGCGGCGGCCGCCAGCGTGCTCTCCATGACCCCGGGCAGCGGCGGGTAGGGGTTCTCGTTGGAGGACAGCTTGAAGGCCACGGGTCCGCCCGCCGCGGCCGGCTTGCCCGGCTTGTAGGTGGGGACGCCGTCCAGCTCGGCGCGCAGCTTGGGGCTGCTGGTGCTCGTCCCGCTGGTCTCGCTCACAGTGTGGCCTCCTCGACCGTACGTACCGCCAATACTCCTCACCTTATGAGGATTCGCCTCCGCTGCGAATGGCCTGTGGACAACAGGAGGGACACGCTGTGGACACCGCCCCGATCCGTCCCGTGGGGAAGGCCGCGCGGCAGGTCATGAGGAAGATCATGAGAAAGGGCATGAGGAGGGCCGCGAGAAAGGCCCTGGGGAGGGGGAGCGCGGGGCTGGGTGGCGCGCGCCGGTGGCGGGCGCCGTGGCGCGCATCCCCCGTAGAGGTGAGTTGAGACCTCTTCGAGACCTCGCACCCTCGCCAGGCCTATGCGGTTCGACAACCACAGGTCGCATGGCAGAACCTGCAACTACCTTGGATTCCTTGCCCATTGGGCGTTTTCGATCATGCAGAAACGTGCCTGTCAATGCCTGCATATGCGGCCGTCCCGACCACCCCTCATCGCCCTACTATCGGCTCGCCATGACAGCAGCAGGGAAGCACCAGGTGAGCCGGGCACAGACCCGGGGAAGCCGGCAGGGCCGGGCAGGCATCCGGGACGTGGCCGCCGCCGCCGGGGTCTCCATCACGACTGTCTCCGACGCGCTCAACGGCAAGGGCCGACTCCCGGACGCCACCCGCCGCCACGTCCGCGAGGTCGCCGACCGGCTGGGCTACCGCCCATCCGCGGCGGCCCGCACGCTCCGTACGGGTAAGTCGGGACTCATCGGCCTGACCGTGACCACGTACGGGGATGAACCTTTCACCTTTACCGAATTCGCCTACTTCGCGGAGATGGCCAGAGCCGCCACATCGGCCGCACTCGCCCGGGGCTACGCCCTGGTCATCCTCCCCGCAACCTCCCGCCATGACGTCTGGTCGAACGTCGCCCTCGACGGCACCGTCGTCATCGACCCCTCCGACCACGACCCGGTCGTCACCGAACTGGTCCGGCAGGGCCTCCCCGTCGTCTCCGACGGACGCCCCGCCGGCACCCTTCCGGTCACCGCCTGGGTCGACAACGACCACGAAGCCGCCGTCCTCGATCTGCTCGACCACCTCGCCGACGCCGGCGCCCGCCGCATCGGCCTCCTCACCGGAACCACCACCGACACGTACACCCGCCTGTCCACCACCGCGTACCTCAACTGGTGCGAGCGGGTGGGCCAGGATCCCGTCTACGAGGCCTATCCGGCGCACGATCCGTGCGCGGGCGCCGTCGCGGCCGACCGGCTGCTCGCCCGCCCGGACCGACCCGACGCCGTGTACGGCCTCTTCGACCCCAACGGAACCGATCTGCTCGCGGCCGCGCGCCGCTACGGGCTGCGCGTACCGGAGGACCTGCTGCTGGTCTGCTGCAGCGAGTCCACCGTCTACGCCACCACCGAACCGCCCATCACGACGCTCTCCCTCAAGCCACGCAGGATCGGCACGGCCGTCGTCCAGCTCCTCATCGACGCCATCGAGGGGATCGACACCGACGGTCCGGTCGAGCAGGTGATACCGACCGAACTCATCGTCCGCACCTCCTCCCAGCGGCGCTCGCCGCGCACCACGGTCAGCCCGCCGCGCTCACCCGCGAAGGACTGAGAGAGGTCCGACAAAGGACCTGCCGAGGACCCGCCGAGGACCGACCGAGGGCTCGCCGCCCCTCGCCGCCTTCGCCCCTGCCCGTGGGCGGAGGCGGCGAAACCGAGCACCACACGGGCCCAACCCTGGACTGGACCTTCTCAATTCGGGCGAAACAACCGGTGAACCCGGAGTGGACCCGGATTCACCACCCCTGGTGCGTCACACAGGAGGACGCTCATTCCTATGATGGGCGGACGACACCGCGGACCACCCCGACCAGGCCGGTCCGCGATGTGCAGGGCATCGCGACGGTGGTGGAGGGGTCCATGACTCAGGGGGCCGGGCAGGAGCCCGTGGCGCGCACGGCGACATTGCGTGACTTCCGAGTACCGCCGTACGCCCGCGTGCCCGTACAGGGCCATGCCACCGAACCGTCGTCCACGGAGCCGTCGCCGACGCCCCCGTCGGCCGCCGAGCACCTTCCCCCCGTCGCACCGTCGCCGGTCGAAACCGTGCCCGTCGCACCGTCGCCGGTCGAAACCGTGCCGGTCGAGGCCCTGGTGGCCCCGCCCATGCCGACCACCGCACCCGCGCAGGCCGTCGAGACGGCACCGAGCGGGGCTCTCCCCGTCGTCGGCGCACCCGCCCCCGCGCCCGTACCCGCCGACCCGACCCTGCTCCTGGGCCGCCGCGTCGCCCCCGCGTACCCCGGTACGGCCGGTTCCTCCATCGTCTCCGTCGCCACCGGCCACCCCGGCAGCGCCTTCCCCGAGGGCCGGCTCCCGGAGGGCTACACCCCGACCGAGCGCGACCTCCCCGTCATCAACCGCGGCGACACCCTCCAGGTCCAGGTCACCGCCGCCTCCACCGCGGCCGAGCCCGCCGCCGCGACCGGCGAAGGACCGGGGCCCCTCTACGTCGTCGGCGACGTCCACGGGTACCTCGACGAGCTCGTCGCCGCCCTGCGCGCCCAGGGCCTCGTCGACGAGAACGGCGGCTGGGCCGCGGGCAACGCCCGGCTGTGGTTCCTCGGCGACTTCACCGATCGCGGTCCCGACGGCATCGGCGTCATCGACCTCGTCATGCGCCTCTCCGCCGAGGCCGCCGCCGCCGGCGGCTACTGCAAGGCCCTCATGGGCAACCACGAGCTGCTGCTCATCGGCGCCAAGCGCTTCGGCGACACCCCGGTCAACTCGGGCGCGGGCACGGCCACCTTCCAGGCCGCCTGGCTGCTCAACGGCGGCCAGAAGCACGACATGGACCGGCTGCAGGACGTCCACCTCCAGTGGATGTCCCGGCTCGACGCCGTGGTCCTGGAGGACGACCACCTCCTCCTGCACTCCGACACCACCGCGTACCTCGAATACGGCGAGACGATCGAGGACGTCAACGACACGGTCCACGAGATCCTCAACCGGAGCGACGCCGACGAGGTCTGGGACGTGTTCCGGAAGTTCACCAAGCGCTTCGCCTTCCGCGACGAGGGCGGTCCGCAGGCCGTCCAGGAGCTCCTCTCCACCTACGGCGGGCACCGGATCGTGCACGGCCACAGCCCCATCCCGTACCTCCTCGGCCAGGTCGGCACGGAGGAGAGCGAGGGCAACGGTGGCCCGATCGTCGACGGACCCCATGTGTACGCGGACGGGCTCGCGATCGCCATGGACGGCGGCGTGACGATGGCCGGAAAGTTGCTGGTCGTCCAACTCCCCCTGAACGGCTGACGCATAACCCTGCGCATCCGGGGAAGGCGATTTCCGGAAACACCCTGTCAGGTCGTGGCGTCACCGCAATACCATCGGACCATCCGTAGCAGGCTCTCCTCCGTTTCCGCCCGACCAGCCGTTCTCCACGGTTGATCCGGGCCTGCGGAGCATCGGGGGATGCACATGAACGTGGCTCCGTACCTGCTGACCGAGGACCGCGCCGAGTACGAGCGGGTCCTCGACGACGCACTGAGCACCGCCCACGCACGTCCTGATCTCGCCGGAGCCGGGACACGGCTCACGGTCGCGCAACTGCGCTCCATGGCCCTGAACGCGACAGCGCTGATCACCTCAGCGGCGTCGAGCGAGTACGACCACTTCGTGAAGGTCCGCGAGCAGAGCCGTATCGCCGTCGCCACCCGCGTCCCCGCCCCGCAGGACGGCTCCGGCGCGGGGATCGTCGCGATCGTCACCGTGATGGTGCCCGTCCTCGCGGGGGCGGCCGCCTTCATCTTCGTACTGGTCGGCGCGGTGCTGCACGCCATGGCGCCCACCGTGGCGTTCGGCGCGACGCTGCTGACGGCCGGTCTGGTCTTCGGTGCGGTCGCCGCCGCCGGCCTGCTCTGCGCGGCCGCCGGTCTCCTCCGGACGGCCCTGCGCAACAGCCCGACCGCGACGGTCTCGGCTTATGCGCCCACGACCGAGCCGGACGACGAACTGTCCCGCGCCCGGGAGGCCTGGCGCCGCGCCCTGCTCGAACGCGGCGTCCTCCCGTTCCTCCGCGACGCACTCGCCGCCATCACACCACCGAGCACACCACCCGGCGCACCAACGATCGGACCGCAGTCCGGACCCCAGGCCGTGCCGCAGTCCGGCCCCACGGATCCGCCCGGCCCCTGACAACGGCAACGGCCCGCGACTCCCCCGTGGGTCGCGGGCCGTTACCGGTTCAGTGGCTGCCGAGGTCACTCCGCCAGCGGCAGGTAGACACGGCTCCCGCTCGCCGCGAACTCCTTCGACTTCTCCGCCATACCGGCCTCGATCTCCTCCTGCGTTCCGCCGTGCTCACGCCGGATGTCCTGGGAGATCTTCATCGAGCAGAACTTCGGACCGCACATCGAACAGAAGTGCGCGGTCTTGGCGGGCTCCGCCGGCAGCGTCTCGTCGTGGAACTCCCGCGCCGTGACCGGGTCGAGCGCCAGGTTGAACTGGTCCTCCCAGCGGAACTCGAACCGCGCGTCCGAGAGCGCGTCGTCCCACTCCTGGGCGCCCGGGTGCCCCTTGGCGAGGTCCGCCGCGTGCGCCGCGATCTTGTACGTGATGACGCCCGTCTTCACGTCGTCCTTGTTGGGCAGGCCCAGGTGCTCCTTGGGCGTGACGTAGCAGAGCATCGCCGTGCCCCACCAGGCGATCATCGCCGCGCCGATGCCGGAGGTGATGTGGTCGTAGGCGGGCGCCACGTCCGTCGTCAGCGGGCCGAGGGTGTAGAACGGCGCCTCCTCGCAGATCTCCTGCTGGAGGTCGATGTTCTCCTTGATCTTGTGCATCGGGACGTGGCCCGGGCCCTCGATCATCGTCTGCACGTTGTGGCGCTTGGCGATCGTGTTCAGCTCGCCGAGCGTGCGCAGCTCCGCGAACTGCGCCTCGTCGTTGGCGTCCGCGATCGAGCCGGGGCGCAGACCGTCGCCGAGCGAGTACGTGACGTCGTACGCCGCGAGGATCTCGCAGAGCTCCTCGAAGTTCGTGTAGAGGAAGTTCTCCTTGTGGTGCGCGAGGCACCAGGCGGCCATGATCGAGCCGCCGCGCGAGACGATGCCGGTCTTGCGGCGCGCGGTGAGCGGCACGTACGGCAGGAGCACGCCGGCGTGGACCGTCATGTAGTCGACGCCCTGCTCGGCCTGCTCGATGACCGTGTCCTTGTAGATCTCCCAGGTCAGGTCCTCGGCCCGGCCGTCGACCTTCTCCAGGGCCTGGTAGAGCGGCACGGTGCCGATCGGGACGGGGGAGTTGCGCAGCACCCACTCGCGGGTGGTGTGGATGTTGCGGCCGGTGGACAGGTCCATGACCGTGTCGGCGCCCCACTTGGTCGCCCAGGTCATCTTCTCCACCTCCTCCTCGATGGAGGAGGTGACGGCGGAGTTGCCGATGTTGGCGTTGACCTTCACCAGGAACCGCTTGCCGATGATCATCGGCTCGATCTCCGGGTGGTTCACGTTCGCCGGGAGCACGGCGCGGCCCGCGGCGATCTCCTCGCGTACGACCTCGGGGGAGACGTTCTCGCGGATCGCGACGTACTCCATCTCCGGGGTGATCTCCCCGCGGCGGGCGTACGCGAGCTGCGTCACCGCCTGGCCGTCGCGGCCGCGGCGCGGCAGGCGCGGGCGACCCGGGAAGACGGCGTCGAGGTTCTTCAGCCCACCGCCGCGGGGCGAGGTGTGCTTGATGCCGTCGTCCTCGGGGCGGACGGGACGGCCCGCGTACTCCTCGGTGTCGCCGCGCGAGATGATCCAGTTCTCGCGCAGCGGCGCCAGGCCACGCCGTACGTCGGTGTCGATGGTGGGGTCGGTGTACGGACCGGACGTGTCGTACAGCGTCACGTCCTTGCCGTTGGTGAGGTGCACCTGTCGGACCGGCACCAGGAGGTCGGGGCGCGAGCCCTCGACGTACCCCTTGTGCCAGCCCGGCGTGCGGCCTTCCTGGTCGGAGGCAGGCGTGCGTGCATCCTGAATGGTCATGAGACCGATCTCCCTACGCCGGCATTACCCGGTAACAGGTTCGGCGGTCGGCGCAGCCTCTTCCCGTACGTGCGTACGGTGATCAGCGCCCTCTCAGCCCGGTGCTCCGAGCTCCCGCGTGTGCAAAGGTGTCACCACGCTAGCGTCATCCCTGGCGTGCTGAACAGTGGGCCCCCCACCGTTCTTGCGATGATCGGTCGGTGACTTCCCCCCAGCAGCCCCCCGAGCCGCACGGCCACGTCCCCGGTCCCGACCACGGGCACGGGCACGATTCCGGTCCCTCCCACGGGCACGGGCACAGCCACAGCCACGGCCCCGCGGCCCCCGTCTCCCGGCATCTGCGCAGGGTCATCGCCGCGATCCTGATCCCCTTCGCCACCGCCGTCGTGGTCGGGCTCGTGGTCCTGTGGCCAGGCGGCACCCCGGCGCACGAGCGCACCGGCGTCGGCTTCGACCGGCAGACCGAGCAGGGCAAGGTCGTCTCCGTCGAGCAGGTCGACTGCAAGGACGTGAACGCCGGCCAGGTCCCGCCGACCGGCGACACCTCCACGCCGGAGGGCCGCGAGGCGGTCAACGCCCAGCAGGGGCAGTGCGAGAAGGCGACGATCGAGGTCACCAGTGGCCCGGAGAAGGGGCGTACGTTCATCGAGATCGTGCAGCCCGACGCGCCGCGCCAACTGGACGAGGGGCAGGGCGTGGTGGTGGCGTACGCCCCCGACGCCCCGCGCGACCTGCAGTACTCGGTGACGGACGTGAACCGGAAGGTCCCGATGGCGGTGCTCGCCGGGATCTTCGCCCTCGTGGTCGTGGCCGTCGGCCGGATGCGGGGCGTGATGGCGCTCATCGCGCTCGCCGTGAGCTTCCTGGTGCTGACGCTCTTCATCCTGCCGGCGATCCTGGCGGGCTCGAACCCGCTGGTCGTGGCGGTGGTCGGGTCGAGTGCGATCATGCTGATCGCGCTCTACATGTGCCACGGGCTCTCGGCCCGCACCTCGGTCGCGGTCCTCGGCACGGTGATCTCGCTGCTGCTGATCGGTCTGCTCGGTTCGCTCTTCATCGAGTGGGCCTCGCTCAGCGGCAACACCGACGACAACACCGGCCTGATCCACGGCCTGTACCCGGAGATCGACATGTCCGGGCTGCTGCTCGCGGGCATCATCATCGGTTCGCTCGGCGTGCTCGACGACGTGACCGTCACCCAGACCTCCGCGGTCTGGGAACTGCACCAGGCCGACCCGCGCATGGGGCCGCGCGCGCTGTACCGGGCCGGGATCCGTATCGGCCGCGACCACATCGCCTCGGTCGTGAACACGCTGGTCCTCGCCTACGCGGGTGCCGCACTGCCGCTGCTGCTGCTCTTCTCCATCGCGCGGAGCAGCATGGGCACGGTGGCCAACAGCGAGCTGGTCGCCATGGAGATCGTCCGAACGCTGGTCGGTTCGATCGGCCTGGTCGCCGCCGTACCGGTCACGACGGCCCTCGCGGCGCTGGTGGTCTCCGCCGACCGGCCGGAGCCCGACACCGGCGACATGAAGCCGCGGGCGGCGACACGGGGTGGTCGGCGCCGTCGCGCGAAGTGAGTGGCTCCCGGCACAGGGTCCGGGTGAGGGCGGGTTCGTACCGCACCCGCACCCCGCACCCGTATGCGTGCTCGTAGTCATGCCCGGGCCCGTACTCGTACTCGTGCCCGTGCCCGTACTCGCAGTCGTGCCCGTGCTCGTGCTCGGTGTAGCTCCGGTCGCCCTGCCGACTGAGGTCAGCCGGCGTTCTCCTCTGCCAGAATCCGGCCGAGTGCCGCCTCCAGGTTGTCCTCGAAGTCACCGAGTGTCCGTTCCTGACCAAGCGGAACCAGTTTGTCCGTGCGGTCGAGGAACGCGACCAGCGGCGGCGCACTGGCCCGGAACAGGGCGCGGTCGCCGCCCACCTGGAGCCGGATGGAGACGTCCGAGAGCCCCTCGGGGTCCGTCGGAGCGATGTGCACATCACCGTCACCGCTCGGCCTGTTGATCCCGTCGAGCAGCAGTTCCCTGCCGAACGCCCAGGTCACAGGCGCGTCCCCGGGGAGGTGGAAGGTCATCCGCACCGCGTAAGGATCCCGGGTCTCGTATCGCAGCTCGACTGGGATCTTGAAGGAGAGCTCCTCGGAGACGAGGAAGCTCATCAGGACCTCGGCCTGAACCGACTCTCGCATCATGTACCCCGCAGTAGATGAAGCAGTTGTGTAAACACAGCTGCTGAAAGCTGTGACCGAAACGGCCAGGAATGATCCCTCGTGGCCCTCTTGACGCAATCGTGCTGTAAGCGCTAGCAGATCACAAGGAGTGATTTTTCAGATACTGATAGAGAACGCGAGTGAACTGAAGAGCCTTCCGATCTCCGTACGTAGCCGCTCGACTGCTGGGAGCAACCGTTCTTCCTGGTGAAGGGGGAGGGAAATGGCCATCGCGGCCGCCGCGGAGCCCGCTGTGATGGGGATAGCAGCACAGACCGTGCCCAGCGCATATTCTTGACGCTCCACCAGGGGCTCCATTCGCCCCAAACCGCCCAAACGATCCAAAAGGACACGGCGATTACGCACCGTGTACGGAGTAATGGCTTCCACCGGGTGGCGGTCAAGGTGGTCTTGACGAGACTTCGGATCGAGTTGGCTCAGCAGGCACTGCCCGATCGCATGGGCGTGCGCGGTCTCGCGGAAGTCGGCCCATTCCTCCACCGCGGGGGCCGAGGGAGTGTCCGCGACAGCGACGAGCTCGATCTCCCCCTCGCGATAGAGGGCGAAGTACACCGGCACACCGATCTCGTCCCGCCAACGGGCAAGGGAGTCTTCAACCTTGATGCGACGATTCTGCACAGCTCCGCCGCCGGCCAGTCGGACGGCGGCGTCGCCAAGGACGAACACACCCTTCTCGCGGAGCAGATAGCCCTCGTGCGTCAGGGTGCGAAGCAGGTGGTACGTGGTGGGCAGCGGAAGGCCCGTCTCACGGGCGAGCTGCTTGGCCGGGGCTCCGTCCGGATGGGAGGCGACGGCCTCCAGGAGTCTCAGCGCTCGCTGAACCGAACCGATCAGGGTAGGCGCAGCCGCTTGCGTAGCCGTGGCCAAAGGTCACCCCCAGGCGTGACGACGGATGCATTGCACCCGCCCGCGGGGGCCGCCCCCGCGCGCCCGCCGGGCCTGGGAAACCGCTGGTCAGTAGGGAGGTCTACGCCTGTAGTCCCCAACACGGCGGAGGGATTCCACTGTAGTGGCAGGCCTTGGGGCACCGCCCTGATTCCGCCCCTGCGTTCCCCCGCCCGGGCTAATGCCCGCCTGTCGGCTTCGTACCGCTCGGTAGCTTGTGCTACCAGTCCTCACGCGAGCCGGCGGAGGCCTTGAACTTCCGCACGACGTAGATCAGTCCGGCGACGAGGGCCACGAAGAGCAGCACCTTGAACAGCAGCGCGACGACGATCGTCAGGACGCTGGTGATCAGTCCGCCGAAGACCAGCAGGGCGAGGGCGGGTATGGCGACCCACTTCACCCACCAGGGCATCCCCGCGAGAATCTCCTGTACGGCCATGGTCCCTACCTCGCTCTCGATGATCCGTTCCGCGCACTCCGCGCCGAACACCCTCAAGGCTAGGGGCGGAAGATGGCTCATGGGGGCCCTGCGGCCCCCGCTCTCCCCTGATCCGCCCCCTAGGGGGTCGCCTCCTCGTCAGGGCTCAGCTCTCCGGGTCTCGGCTCTGCGGGTCTCGGCTTCCCGAGACGGGCTCCCCCCGGGACTCAGCCCTCAGGAGGGTCAGCCCTCCGGAGGGGAGAAGACCACCAGGACCCTCAGGTCCTCGCTGATGTGATGGAACTTGTGCGCCACCCCGGCCGGCACGTAGACCACACTGCCCCGCGCCACCTGCGTCGTCTCGTCCCCGACCGTGATCGCCGCACGGCCGCTCACCACGAAGTAGACCTCGTCCTGGCCGTGCGGCTGCTGAGGGTCGAGTTCGCCGGCATCGAGCGCGTACAGGCCCACCGACATGTTCCGCTCCCGCAGGAACTGCAGATAGGCGCCCTGGTTCGCGGCACGCTCCGCCTCCAGTTCGTCCAGCCGGAATGCCTTCATCGCCTGTCCGCCCCTGCCATTGACCCGATCATGTCTGCCACGATCAGACACATGATGAATTTCGTAGTCAAGACGCTCGCCAACGCGGGCGCCCTGGGAGTCGCCATCTGGCTGCTCCAGGACATCACCCTGACCGGTGAGAGCACCGGCAAGAAGGCCCTGACCCTCATTCTCGTCGCCCTGGTCTTCGGTCTTGTGAACATAGTGGTCAAGCCGATCGTCAAGCTGCTGACGCTTCCGCTCTTCGTCCTGACGCTCGGCCTGATCACCCTCGTGGTCAACGCCCTGATGCTGCTCCTCACGTCCTGGCTGGCCGAGCAGTTCGACCTCAGCTTCCACGTGGAGGGCTTCTGGACCGCGGTCGTGGGCGGCCTGATCATCTCCGTCGTCTCGTGGGCGCTGAACGTCGTCCTCCCCGACGGCGACTGAGTTGGGAACCGATGTGAGGACCCCGCCCTACCGCGTCTGCTTCGTCTGCACCGGCAACATCTGCCGCTCGCCCATGGCCGAGCACGTCTTCCGCCGCCGGGTGGAGGAGGCCGGGCTCGGTGGAGCGGTGGAGGTCGACAGCGCCGGGACCGGCGGCTGGCACGAGGGCCACGGCGCCGACCCCCGGACGGTCGCCGTCCTGGAGGACAACGGCTACACCTCGACGCATACGGCCCGGCAGTTCCGGGCCTCCTGGTTCCCCGCCCTCGACCTGGTGATCGCGCTGGACGAAGGGCACGTCCGGGAGCTCAGGGCGCTCGCCCGCACCCCGGAGGAAGCGGCGAAGATACGACTGCTGCGCTCCTACGACCCGGCCGCGCGGGACGGACTCGACGTCCCCGACCCGTACTACGGGGGCCGGGAGGGCTTCGAGGAGTGCCTGGAGATGGTGGAGGCCGCGAGCGAGGGACTGCTCGCGGCCGTACGTACGGAAGTGGAGGAACGGACAACGTGACCGACCAGGCGAAGGGCCCCGAGCGGCCGACGGCCGACAGGACCGGGGCCGGCGGGCTCGGGGACGGCACTCTCGCGGTGCGGGCCGGGCTTCCCGAGCCGGTGAAGTACGAACCGACCCTGCCGGGCCCGGTCTTCGCCGCCCACTTCCATCTGCCGGGCGAGCCGACCGGCCCGTACACCTACGGCCGCGACGAGAACCCCACCTGGACCCATCTGGAGCGGGCGATCGGCGAGCTGGAGGCACCGGGGGAGGAGGGCGTCGAGACGCTGGTCTTCGCCTCCGGCATGGCGGCGATCTCCGCCGTCCTCCTCTCCCAGCTGAAGGCCGGCGACGCGGTGGTGCTGCCGACCGACGGCTACCAGGCCCTGCCCCTGCTGCACGAGCAGCTGAGGGCGTACGGCGTCGAGGTCCGCACCGCGCCGACCGCCGGCGACGGACAGCTCGCCGTCCTCGAAGGAGCCCGGCTGCTGTGGATCGAGACCCCGTCCAACCCCGGGCTCGACGTCTGCGACATCCGCCGCCTGGTGCGCGAGGCGCACGCCGTGGGCGCGCTCGTGGCCGTCGACAACACCCTCGCCACCCCGCTCGGCCAGCGGCCCCTCGCGCTGGGCGCGGACTTCTCCGTCGCCAGCGACACCAAGGGCATGACGGGGCACGGCGACGTCCTGCTCGGGCACGTGAGCTGCCGCGACCCCCGGCGGGCGGCGGAGGTACGGCGCTGGCGCAAGGTCGTCGGCGCGATCCCCGGCCCCATGGAGGCCTGGCTCGCCCACCGTTCGCTGGCCACGCTCCAGCTTCGGATCGACCGTCAGTGCTCCACCGCCCTGGCCCTCGCGCACGTCCTGGCGGACCGCGACGACGTGACCGGGCTGCGCTACCCGGGACTGCCCGGCGACCCCTCTCACGCGGTGGCCGCCCGGCAGATGCGGCGCTTCGGGCCGGTGGTCTCCTTCGAGCTGGCGGACCGGAAGCGGGCCGAGCGGTTCCTCGAGGAGCTGCGGCTCGTGGACGACGCCACCAGCTTCGGCGGCGTGCGCTCCACGGCTGAGCGGCGCGGACGCTGGGGCGGGGACGCGGTCGCGGAGGGCTTCATCCGTTTCTCGGTGGGAGCCGAGGATCCGGAGGATCTGATCGCCGACGTCCTGCGGGCCCTCGACGAGGCCGCGGCCGCCGGCTGAGACCGGGCCGATCGTGCCTGGTCGGTCGCTCCTGGTCGGTCGCGCCTCACGGGTCGCGCCTGGTCGGCACCGGGCGCGCGGAACGGGGCGCTCCGAGCCTCCCCCCTCGTGGCTCGGAACGCCTCGGTTCCACGCGCGGAGACCGCCTGAACAAGGCTAGTTGACTGTGCGTCAGTGTCCAATCACGGTAGCGACAGAGACCTATCGACTTATTTATAGTTGGACGGTCCTGAGGCGCAGTCAGCCGACCGCCTGAGTCGAACGGCCGCACGGCCGGGAGGGGGCGGACATGGATCTGGCCCTGTTGCGCACGTTCGTCGCGGTGCACCGGGCCGGCTCCTTCACCCGCGCCGCCGCACTTCTGGGCCTCTCCCAGCCCGCCGTCACCAGCCAGATCCGGACGTTGGAGCGGCAACTGGGCAGGCCGCTCTTCCTCAGACAGGCCCGGGGGGTCACGCCGACCACGATCGGCGACGAGCTCGCCCACCGGGCCGCGCCCCATCTGGACGCCCTGGTCGAGATCGCCGAGACCGGCCTCGACGAGGAGAGCGGTGTCCGTACCCTCCATGTCGCCGGGCCCCCGGAGTTCACCGCGCTCCGCGCGCTGCCCGCCCTCACCCCGCTGGTCGGCCAGGGGCTCGCCGTACGGGCCACCTTCCTCGGCAACGCGGAGGAGATCCTCGACGGGCTCGCCGCCGGCCATCACGATCTGGCCCTCACCCCCGCCCGCCCGCGCGGCGGCCTCTTCGTCGCCACCCCGCTCTGCGACGAGGAGCACGTCCTGGTCGCGGCCCCGCGCTGGGCGGCCCGGCTCTCCCCGGAAGTACTGCTCCGCAAGAGGGCGGTGGTCCTGGAACAGCTCCCGGTGGTCGAGGTCCACGAGTCCCTGCCGTTCGTCTCCCGCTACTGGGCGGCGGTCTTCGAGACCAAGCCGGCGGCGGCCGCGACGGTGATCGCCCCCGACCTGCGGGCCGTACGGGACTCCGCCGCCTCCGGGGCCGGGCTGGCCGTCCTGCCGCGCTATCTGTGCGAGGAGGCACTGGCACAGGAGCGGCTCGTGGCACTGCTCGATCCCCCGGTGCCTCCGCTGCGGACCTACTTCCTGGTCGTGCGCACCGGCACCCTCTCGCTCTCGCACATCGCGCGGGCCCATGAGGCTCTCTTGCGAGCCGCAGTGGACTGGTGAGTTTCAGGACACCGCGTACGGGCCATTTTCTTCCCATGAACGAACGGCCCGTGATCAAACGCACCGCACGCGCCATCCTGCTCGACGGGGACGACCTCGTCCTCATCAAGCGCACCAAGCCGGGGATGGATCCCTACTGGCTCACGCCCGGCGGCGGCGTGGAACCCACCGACACCACGGTCGTCGAGGCCCTGCACCGCGAGGTGCACGAGGAGCTCGGCGCCAAGATCACCGATGTGGTGCCCTGCTTCGTCGACACCATCGAGCACATCGTCGACGGCGGGGTCTCCGGGGTAAAGGTCCAGCACTTCTTCGTGTGCCGGCTCGAATCCATGGACCCGTCCCTGCGGCACGGCCCCGAGATCGACGAGCCGATCGGCGAGTACGAGATCGTCCGGGTGCCGTTCAGCCGGGTCGGCATCGCCGCCGTCCATCTCGTCCCGCTCTCCCTACGCCACTACCTGGACGGCAACATCGAGGGAGTCCGCGCCATGCACGCCCCCGACCTGGGCTGATCGGGGCTCGTGGAGCCGAGCTCCGCCAGGAAGTCATGCCGGATGCGGTCCGGGGGGACACCCGCGCCGCGCAGGGCGTCGACCCCGCGGCGCACCATGCCCAGCGGGCCCGAGAGATAGGCGTCGCGTTCCTCCCAGGACCCGTAGCGGCAGACGGCGTCCGGGAGGCGCCCCTGCTCTTCCGTGACCGGATGGACGGCGAGCCAGGGGAAGGTCTTCTGGAGTCGCAGCATCGTGTCGATGTCGTAGAGGTCGTGATCGCTGCGCGCCCCGTAGAAGACGTCGACCCGGCGCCGGTCCCCGTGCTCGGCCACGTCCTCGACCAGGGCCTTGATCGGCGCAATCCCGGTGCCACCGCCCAGACAGAGCAGGCCGCTGTCGGTGGAGTGGTCGACCGTCATGGAGCCGGCCGGCGGGCCGAGGCGCAGGATGTCCCCGGGGCGCGCCCGGTGGACCAGCGCGTTGGACACCCAGCCCGCCGGGACCGCCTTCACGTGGAGGGAGAGCAGCCCGTCGGGCCGGGGCGCCGAGGCGAAGGAGTAATGGCGCCATATCCGCGGCCACCAGGGGGTCTCCAGCGTCGTGTACTGCCCCGCGAGGAAGGGGTACGGCCGGTCGGACCGGAGGGTGACGACGGCGACGTCGGGGGTGCGCAGGTCATGGGAGACGACCTCGGCCTGCCACCAGGCGGGCGCGTGCTGCTCGTTCTCCGCCGCCGCGTCGATCATGACCTGGGAGATCGTCGTGTACGTACGGACCCAGGCCGCTTCGGTCTCCTCGTCCCAGCTCTTCGTGGCGTACCGGACGAGCGCCCCGATGAGGGCCTCGCCGACGGCCGGGTAGTGGGCGGCCCTGGTGCCGTACTTGCGGTGCCCCCGGCCGAGGTTCTCCAGATACGCGGTGAGGACCGGTACGTCGTCCAGATGCTCGGCCGCCGTCAGGAGGGCGTTCATAAGCCGGTCCCGCTGGGTGTCCATGGCCGCGGGGAACATCTCGCGCAGCTCCGGGTGCCGGACGAAGAGCAGGGCGTAGAAGTACGAGGTCATCCGGTCGGCGACGGGGGCGATCTCGGCCAGGGTGCGGCGGACGAGAAGCGCGTCGGGGGAGGTGTGTTCGGGGGAGGCGTGTCCGGGGGAGACCTGCTCGGGAGACGCCGCTGCGGGTATTCGGGCCTCCGTCCCGTCCGTCGTGCTGCTCGGAGCATCCATCATGTGCCTCGCCTCGCGCTGGCCGGCTTCCGTGCTCGCAGCATGACGCCCCGAGCCCCGCTTCGGACGGAAAGAGGCGTTCTCGGGGACATAGGGTCGGCTTTCTGGCTAAGCTGCGCCGTTTCGGACCAACTCGTAGGCCTCGCGCAGGTCTCCTCCGCTGTAGCTGTGCCGGGCGAGCCCGGCAAGATGGTGGTCCGCGTTCACGGCCACGGTGTTTCGCACGACCGCGAAGAGCGCGGCATCGGACATCGAGTCCCCGTAGGCCACGCAGTCGGCCCACTCCACCCCGTACTCCGTGCAGAGCTCTCGGGCGATCCGCACCTTCGCCGCCGCGTCGAGGATGCCGGGCCGGTGGATCGGCTCGGTGAAGGGGACTACGGGCCAGCGCGAACCGTGCACCGTGTCGACGCCCCAGTCGAGCAGCCGCTCGACGAAGAAGTCGGGCGAGAGGGAGATGACCGCACAGCGCTCGCCCCGGCCGCGGATGTCGGCCCAGACCTCGCGGATGCCTGCCAGCCAGGGCGCCCCCTCGAAGGCCGCCCCTACCTGCTCGGGGGTGAGCGCGGTCCAGAGCTCGCGGGCCCGCACGGCGAACTCGTCCGGAGTGAGCCCCCGTAGGAACCCTTCCTCCAGTGCGGCGATCTCCTCCGCGAGACCCAGCTGCCGGGAGATCTCCACAGCGGCAGCCGAACCTCGGATCAGCGTGCCGTCGAGATCGAAGAGGTGCAGTCTGCCGTCTCGGGGCCGGGGTCGGGGTTCCACGGTTTCTCTCGGTTTCACGTGAAACATCGTCCGCATCCCATGGGATGGAAGCAACGCCGCCTCAGGACATCGGCCAGATCCCGTAAAGCGGTGGACGGAAGATCACCCCGTCGGACAGCCTGAGAGGATGCCGACTCTCCCCTCCTCTCTCGCTCAGCTCCCCATCCGGCGCCTCACCGCGGACGACCTCCTCGCCTGCGCCGACCTCTCCGAGAACCGGGGGTGGCTGCGCGAAGAACACAAGTGGGGCCATCTGCTCACCGCGGGCACCGGCTACGGCATCGACGACCCGACCGGCAGCGGACTGCTCACCTGTTGCGTGGTCACCTCGTACGGCCCGGGGCTCGCCGCCATCGGCATGGTGCTCGTCGCCGAGCAGTACGCACGCCAAGGGGTGGGACGCCGCCTCATGCGGCACATCCTGGCGGAGACCGGCGACACCCCGCTCACCCTGTACGCCACGGCCAACGGCCAGCCTCTCTACGAGCAGCTGGGCTTCGTGGAGACAAGCCGGGCCGAGATGGTGTGCGGGCGGTTCACTTTCACCACGCCCGCCCCGGACGTTCCCGTCCGCCCGGCGACCGCGGAGGACCTCCGGGCGATCCTCCGGCTGGACCGCGAGGTCTTCGGCCTCGACCGCACGCACATCATCACGCGACTCCCCGCGTTCGCGGACCACCTGCGGGTCGCGGAGGAGGACGGGGAGATCACGGGCTTCGCGGCGGCCTGGCCCAACATGGACACCCACGTGGTCGGACCGCTGATCGCCAAGGACCCGGCCACGGCAAAGGCGCTGATCGCCTCCCTGGCCGCGGCCACCGACCGGCCGCTGCGCACGGACATCGACACACGCCACACGACCCTGCTGAGCTGGGCGAAGGAGAACGGCATCGACTCGATCGCCACCACCGCCCTCATGGTCCGCTCTCTCCCGGATCTCCCTGGCGACTGGCGCCGCCGCTTCGCACCCCTGACCGTCGCGGCGGGGTAAGCCCGGCGCCGCCCGGCCCTGGAGGCGCCCGGAGCGGGCCCGAGGTGCGCCCGAGGGAAGATTTACTTGCACACGCGCATTATTGCGTTGCATCGTCTACCCTGGTTCGTGAGCCGCCCGGGCGCCGAGTCAGAGACCGAGGAGAGACCATGACCGCGACGGACCCCGCACTCACCGCGCTCTCCCAGCGCTGGTGCGCCCTCTCCCTGCTCCACGGCAGGATCGAGTCCCACATCGAGCGCGCCCTGGAGTCCCGGCACGGTCTGAGCGTCCGCGAGTACTCGCTCCTCGACGTCCTCAGCCGCCAGCACAGCGGCCCCGGCGGCCACCTCCAGATGAAGCAGGTCGCCGACGCCGTCGTGCTCAGCCAGAGCGCCACCACCCGGCTCGTCACCCGGCTGGAGGACCGCGGCCTGCTCACCCGGTACCTCTGCGCCACCGACCGGCGCGGCATCTACACCGATGTCACCGAGGCCGGCCAGAAGCTTCTCGAAGAGGCCCGTCCCACCAACGACAGCGCGCTGCGCGAGGCCCTCGACGAGGCCGCCAAGAACCCCGAGCTGGCTCCTCTGGTCCAGGTCGTGGAGGGCGTGGGCGTCACCGTCTGACGCGGACGCCGGGCCGGAGTCCGCACGAGGGTAGGGCGGGGCCCGGTCGGGGGCCGGCCGGTCGTGCGTACGCTGCGGGGCATGAGTGATCTTGAGATACGCCCCGCCGTGGCCGACGACCTCCCGGCCATCGTCGCGATGCTCGCCGACGACCCGCTGGGAGCCCAGCGCGAGTCCCCCGATGACCTCGCCCCGTACCTCGCCGCCTTCGAGCGCCTCGCCGCAGACCCCCACCAGCACGTCGTGGTGGCCGTTCGCGGGGAGAAGGTCGTCGGCACGCTTCAGCTGACGGTCATCCCCGGGCTCTCCCGCCGGGGCACCACCCGCTCGATCATCGAAGGCGTCCGCATCCACTCCGACGAGCGCGGCAGCGGCCTCGGGACCCAGCTCATCGAATGGGCCGTGGCGGAATCCGGCCGCCAGGACTGCCGGCTGGTCCAGTTGACCTCTGACGCCACCCGCACCGACGCCCACCGCTTCTACGAGCGGCTCGGCTTCGAGGCCTCCCACGTGGGCTTCAAGAAGAACCTCTGAGCCACCAGGGCGGAGAGCACGCCGGGATCGTCCCGGCGTGCTTGTTTCACGTGAAACACGAGGTGGCGAACTCGGAGGCCACCGCCGGAGGGAGGGCAAGGCACCCCTGGGGCGAGCCCGGCCTGATCGGCGAGGGCACCTCCCCTAGAGGCCGCGCCAGCCCGCCTCGTCCACCCCGCCCGGCACCGCGTCCGCCTCCGGCCCGTACGGCTCCCGGGTGAAGACGAAGGACGCCAGGTCGAGGTGGCTCACGCCGCCGTCGGGGCGCCGCACCACCTGGAGCGTCTCCCCCGCGTAGTAGCCGTTGAGCCCGATCCAGCCGCCCTCGGGCAGCGCACGGAAACTGGCCCGCCGCCCGGCCCCCCGCAGCGGTTCGAGCACCACGGACCGCTCGGGGCCGAGCCGGAGCCCGTACGCGTACGTGCCCCAGTACCAGGGCCCCGTCAGGGACAGCAGCTCCTCGTCGACCTCGGCCGCCGGAAGGGGGCGCCAGGGCTCCGGGAACCGCGGCTCGGCCTCCGCCACGATCCGTACGAGATCGGCCGCCACAGCCGCCGTCGGCGGCCCCGAGGTGGCATTGGCGAGAGCGATCGCCGCCACGCCGTCCTCCACGCTCACCCACAGACAGGCGACGAAGCCCGGCAGCGAGCCGGTGTGACCGATCAGGGTCCGGCCGTCCCTGCGCAGCAACTGGAGCCCGAGCCCGTAGCTACCCTCCCAGTCGCCCTCACCGGCGGGGGAGCCCGGAGCCCGCATCTCCTCGACGGAGGCCGCACCGAGCACCCGCTCGTCGCCCGCCGCGAGGAACGCGGCGAACCGGCCGAGGTCGGCGGCGGTCGACCACAGCTGCCCGGCCGGCGCCATCAGTCCCAGATGCTCGGACGGTTCGGGCAGCATCACGTCGGCCCAGGGGTGCACCGCCCAGCCGCCGGCGTGCGGGGCGACCGGATCGACCGTCGTACGGCTCATCCCCAGCGGTTCCAGGATCTCGCGCCGCAGCGCCTCCTCCCAGGAGACCCCACGCGCGGCCTCGACCAGTGAACCGAGCAGCGTGTAGCCCGGGTTGGAGTAGTGATGGCGGCGTCCCGGGGCCTGGAGGACGGGCCGCTCCCCCAGGACGTCGGACAGCTCCGGCCGTAGCGTGGCGGAGGACCGCTCCCACCACTCTCCGGGCGTCTCGGCCGCGAGACCAGCGCTGTGGCCGAGGAGTTGAGCGATCGTCACCTCGCCGACGCCCGTGCCCTTCAGATGCCGCTCCAGCGGATCGTCGAGGCCGAGGAGCCCCTCGTCCCGCAGCCGCATCACCAGCACGGCGGTGAACACCTTGGTGAGGGAGCCGATCCTGAACTGCGTGTCGGCGTCCGGTGCGTGACCGTCCACGCAGCTGCGCGAACCGCTCCACACCATCGCTCCGTCACGGACCACCGCCCCGACGAAGGAGGGCGAGCGGCCCTCGGACTGGGCGACCGCGACGCGGTGCAGGAGCGCACGCTCGGTACCGGGCAGCAAGGGTTCGAATGATGTCGTCATAGAACCCTTCCAACGCGATGTCACATTCGAAGCTTCCCGTTTCGTCCCATGGACATCACCGGTTCGGAAGGGAGCACGGACATGAAGGTTCTGCTGGCAGGAGCGAGCGGCGTACTGGGCCGGAGCGCCACCCGGCAGCTGACCGCTGCCGGACACGAGGTCTCGGGGCTCGGCCGGAGCGCCACGAACACCCTGCGCGCCGACCTCCTGGACGCCGACGCGGTCCTCAGGGCCGTGGACGGGCTCACCTTCGACGTGGTCGTCCACGCGGCGACCGCACTCCAGGGCGAGTCGATGGCGGGCCACCGGAGCATGGTGGCGACCAACGCCCTGCGGACCCGCGGCACCGAGAACCTGCTCGCCGCCGCCCGCGCCACCGGCGCCCGCCGGCTCGTCGTCGAGTCGATGATGTTCGGCTACGGATACGGGGACCACGGCACCGGCCTCATCACCGAGGAGAACACCCCCTTCGGTCCGCGCGGCACCAACGCCTGGCTGGAGCGCCATGTCGGCGCCATGCGCACCAAGGAGCGCCTGGCCTTCACAGCGGAAGGACTCAAAGCGATCAGCCTGCGCTTCGGCTTCTTCTACGGCGCCGGTGTCACCGACGACGACGTGCTCCCCCAGCTGCGCAGGCGTTCCCTGCCCGCGGTCGCCGACCACGGACGCGCCCTCTCCTGGGTGGACGTCGACGACGCGGCACGAGCGGTCGTCCTCGCCGTCGAGAGCAGCACCCCGGGCCGTGCGTACAACATCGCCGACCGCACCCCGCTCCCCTTCGGCAGGCATCTTCAGGAGGTCGCCGCGGCCTTCGGTGCCCCCAAGCCCTTGCGGGTCCCGCTCTGGCTGCTCAGGCCGGCTCCCCTGGCCCACACCGGTATGAGCAGCCAGCTGCGCCTCGACACGAGCAGGGCCGAGCGGGAGCTCGGCTGGTCCCCCACCCACGACGACAGCCTGACCGGCGTACGCGCCCTCGCCGCGGCCCGCCCCGCCGCCGTCTGACCACCCGGGGGGCAGCCGGTCAGGTCTGGGCCATGTCCACGAAGCGCGAGTAGTGACCCTGGAAGGCGACGGTGATCGTGGCCGTCGGGCCGTTACGGTGCTTGCCCACGATGATGTCCGCCTCGCCCGCCCGCGGGGACTCCTTCTCGTAGGCGTCCTCGCGGTGCAGCAGGATGACCATGTCGGCGTCCTGCTCGATCGAGCCGGACTCACGCAGGTCGGAGACCATCGGCTTCTTGTCGGTGCGCTGCTCGGGGCCACGGTTCAGCTGGGAGAGCGCGATCACCGGCAGCTCCAGCTCCTTGGCGAGGAGCTTGAGGTTTCGCGACATGTCGGAGACTTCCTGCTGACGGCTCTCCTGCCGCTTCGAGCCGCCCGACTGCATCAGCTGGAGGTAGTCGATGATGACGAGCTTGAGACCGTTGCGCTGCTTGAGCCGGCGGCACTTCGCCCGGATCTCCATCATCGACAGGTTCGGGGAGTCGTCGATGTAGAGGGGCGCCTGGGAGACGTCGGGCATACGGCGGGCGAGGCGCGTCCAGTCCTCGTCGGTCATCGTGCCGGAGCGCATGTGGTGGAGCGCGACCCGGGCCTCAGCCGAGAGCAGACGCATCGCGATCTCGTTACGGCCCATTTCGAGGGAGAAGATGACGCTGGGCAGGTTGTGCTTGATGGAGGCGGCCCGGGCGAAGTCCAGGGCGAGGGTCGACTTACCCATGGCGGGACGGGCCGCGATGATGATCATCTGGCCGGGGTGCAGTCCGTTGGTGAGCGAGTCGAGGTCGGTGAAGCCGGTCGGCACACCCGTCATCTCACCGCTGCGGGAGCCGATCGCCTCGATCTCGTCGAGCGCCCCCTCCATGATGTCGCCGAGCGGCAGGTAGTCCTCGGTGGTGCGCTGCTCGGTGACCGCGTAGATCTCGGCCTGGGCCGAGTTCACGATCTCGTCGACGTCTCCGTCGGCCGCGTAGCCCATCTGCGTGATCTTGGTGCCGGCTTCCACGAGGCGGCGCAGTACGGCGCGCTCGTGGACGATCTCCGCGTAGTACGAGGCGTTGGCCGCGGTCGGTACCGACTGGACCAGGGTGTGGAGGTAGGAGGCGCCGCCGACACGGGTGATCTCACCGCGCTTGGTGAGTTCGGCGCCGACCGTGATCGGGTCGGCGGGCTCGCCCTTGGCGTAGAGGTCGAGGATCGCCGCGTAGACGGTCTCGTGGGCGGGCTTGTAGAAGTCGTTGCCCTTGATGATCTCCACGACGTCCGCGATGGCGTCCTTGGAGAGCAGCATGCCGCCCAGGACGGACTGCTCGGCGTCGAGGTCCTGCGGGGGGACGCGCTCGAAGCCGGAGAGTCCACCGTCCCACGGGCCGTCGCTGCCGCGCTCGTGCTGGTCGTCGCGCCCGCGGCCCCGGCCGCGTCCCTCTCCTCTGGTACGGGTGGGCAGCCGGTCGCTCGGTCCGCTGTCGGCCCAAGGGTCGTCCAGGGGCTCGGGAACGCTCACCAAGCCACCTCCTCCCGTCCGCTCCGCGGACCTCGCCGTGCCACTCTTTCTTACGCCACGGCCTTGATCAACGAGTGGCTTTGCGACCGCTGCTGGCGCGTCGGGCGCCGGACCACGGTAGGCCCGCGGGGAGCGTCAGCCAATCTGGTTATCCACAGGCCCTGTGGGTGAAGGGCCAGATGCTGTGGAGAACTCCCCGGATCCTGTGCACGGAGCGGGGGACAGCCATGTGGACAAACTCATAGACGCCCCACCTCCACTCACCTGACCTGCACCTTTTCCATCCACGGGCTGTGGGGGAGAAAAACTTTTCCCCCTGGATCAAGATCAGAACAAACGGCCCACACCCGAAGCCCCGCGCCATCGAGAAGTAATAGTCAGTGATGCATTGCATCTCTTACCTGTGGAAGATTAGATTGACCCCATGACCCAGGCCCCCGTGACCTCCAAGGCCGTCCGCCGACAGCACGACCGCGAGATCGTCTCCCTCGCCCTGCCGGCCTTCGGTGCTCTCGTCGCCGAGCCGCTCTTCCTCATGGTCGACAGCGCCATCGTCGGCCATCTCGGCACACCCCAGCTCGCGGGTCTCGCGATCGCCGCCGCCCTGCTGTCCACCGCCGTCAGCATCTTCGTCTTCCTCGCCTATGCGACCACGGCCGCCGTCGCCCGGCGGGTCGGCGCGGGCGATCTCCAGGCCGCCATCCGGCAGGGTATGGACGGCATCTGGCTCGCGCTTCTGCTCGGTGCCGCGGTCGTCGTCCTCACCCTGCCCGCCGCGCCATGGCTCGTCGGCATCTTCGGCGCCTCCGACACCGCCACCCCCTACGCCGTGACCTATCTGCGGATCTCCAGCCTCGGCATCCCCGCCATGCTGGTCGTCCTGGCCGCCACCGGTGTCCTGCGCGGCCTCCAGAACACCCGCACACCGCTCTACGTGGCCATCGGCGGCTTCGCGGCCAACGCTGCGCTCAACCTCGGGCTGGTCTACGGAGCCGGTCTGGGAATCGCGGGCTCGGCCTGGGGCACGGTCATCGCCCAGTGCGGCATGGCCATCGCCTACCTCGTCGTGGTCGTACGGGGCGCCCGACACCACGGCGCCTCCCTCCGCCCCGACGCGGCCGGTATCCGTGCCTCCGCCCAGGCCGGCGCCCCCCTCCTGGTCCGTACGCTCTCGCTCCGCGCGGTCCTGTTGATCGCCACCGCCGTCGCGGCCCGGATGGGTGACGCCGAGGTCGCCGCCCACCAGATCATCCTCTCCCTGTGGAGCCTGATGGCCTTCGCGCTCGACGCGATCGCCATCGCGGGCCAGGCCATCATCGGCCGCTATCTGGGTGCGGACGACGGAGACGGCGCACGTCAGGTCTGCCGCCGCATGGTCCACTGGGGCGTGCTCTCCGGAGTGGTCCTGGGCGCACTCCTCATCGTCGCCCGCCCCCTCTTCGTCCCGCTCTTCACCAACGACATCACCGTCCAGGACACCCTGCTCCCCGCCCTGCTGGTGGTCGCGCTCTCGCAGCCGATCTCCGGGGTCGTCTTCGTCCTCGACGGCGTCCTCATGGGCGCGGGCGACGGCCCCTATCTGGCCTGGGCCATGCTGCTGACGCTCGCGGTCTTCGCCCCGGTCGCCCTGCTCGTCCCGGTGTTCGGCGGCGGGCTGACCGCCCTCTGGTGGGCGATGACGCTGATGATGACGGTCCGGATGGTGACGCTCTGGCTCCGGTCGCGCTCCGGCCGCTGGATCGTCACGGGCGCCACACGCTGACTGTTTCACGTGAAACGGCGGAAGGGCCGCACCCCGAGGGGTGCGGCCCTTCCTCACTGCTGAGCGCAGACTGCCAAGGGCAGCGTTACGCGGCGACGACCTCGACGCCGAGCTTCGCGGCAACCTCGGGGTGCAGACGCACGAACACCTGGTGCGAGCCCAGGGTCTTGATCGGCGAGCCGAGCTCGACGCGACGCTTGTCGACGTCGGGGCCACCCGCGGTCTTGATCGCCGAGGCGATGTCGGCCGGGGTCACGGAGCCGAAGAGGCGGCCGGCGTCGCCGGAGCGAACGGCCAGGCGCACCTTCGTGCCCTCGAGCTGGGCCTTGATCTCGTTGGCCTGCTCGATGGTCGCGATCTCGTGGATCTTGCGGGCGCGGCGGATCTGCGCCACGTCCTTCTCGCCACCCTTGGTCCAGCGGATCGCGAAACCACGCGGGACCAGGTAGTTGCGAGCGTAGCCGTCCTTGACGTCGACGACGTCGCCGGCAGCGCCGAGGCCAGAGACCTCGTGGGTCAGGATGATCTTCATTTTTCGGTCACCCTTTCCTTATCGCGCGGTGGACGTGTAGGGCAGCAGCGCCATCTCACGGCTGTTCTTGACGGCCGTGGCGACGTCACGCTGGTGCTGCGTGCAGTTGCCGGTCACGCGGCGGGCACGGATCTTGCCACGGTCGGAAATGAACTTCCGCAGCATGTTCGTGTCCTTGTAGTCCACGTACTGGGTCTTGTCCTTGCAGAACGCGCAGACCTTCTTCTTAGGCTTGCGCACAGGCGGCTTCGCCATGGTGTTTCTCCTGTGTGATCAAGAAGTGGGAGTACGAGCCACTTCGAGGGCGTGCGCCCTAGAAGGGGGGCTCGTCCGAGTAGCCGCCGCCGGAGCCGGAGTTTCCACCCCAGCTGCCTCCGCCGCCCTGCTGGCCGCCGGAACCGCCGGAAGGAGCACCGGTCGCCCACGGGTCGTCGGCGGGAGCACCGCCGCCACCCTGCGGGGCACCGCCGCCGGAGTTTCCACCCCAGCTGCCGCCGCCCTGCTGCTGGCCACCGCCGCCATAGCCGCCCTGACCGCCGCGACCGGTGGTCTTGGTGACCTTGGCCGTGGCGTTCTTGAGGCTGGGGCCGACTTCCTCGACGTCCAGCTCGTAGACCGTGCGCTTGACGCCCTCACGGTCCTCGTAGGACCGCTGCTTCAGCCGGCCCTGCACGACAACGCGCATGCCTCGCTGAAGCGACTCGGCGACGTTCTCCGCCGCCTGACGCCAGACCGAGCAGGTGAGGAAGAGGCTTTCGCCGTCCTTCCACTCGTTGGTCTGACGGTCGAAGGTGCGGGGGGTGGACGCGATACGGAACTTCGCGACCGCCGCACCGGACGGGGTGAAGCGCAGCTCGGGGTCGTCGACAAGATTGCCGACGACCGTGATGACGGTCTCGCCTGCCATGGGGGAACCTCTCGGCGGGATTGCTTCTGGCTGCTTGTAGCTACTCGAACCCGATGACCTCTGAGCTAGAAGCTCAGTGGGTCTCGGGGCGGAGGACCTTGGTCCGGAGGACCGACTCGTTCAGGTTCATCTGGCGGTCGAGCTCCTTGACGACCGCAGGCTCGGCCTGCAGGTCGATGACCGAGTAGATGCCCTCGGGCTTCTTCTTGATCTCGTACGAGAGACGACGACGGCCCCAGGTGTCGACCTTCTCGACCTTTCCGTTGCCCTCACGGACGACGGAGAGGAAGTTCTCGATCAGGGGGGCGACAGCGCGCTCCTCCAGATCGGGGTCGAGGATGACCATCACCTCGTAGTGACGCATGTGGAACCCACCTCCTTTGGACTCAGCGGCCACGGTCGTTCCGTGGCAGGAGGGTCGTGATGCGTAAACAACGGTATCCGCCACCACTGACAATCCCCCTCGACGAACGAGGGGCACCGTCGAGATCCAGGACGGACCAGGGCAGACACCGGTGCAGACCGTACAGAGTACCTGCACATCGGCCTGCGGTTGAAATTCACCGGTGGGGGGACGCAATCTGTACACATCGGATGTCGGCGGCGCTAAGATGCGCCGCCGTCCGGCAGGCACGCCAGGAGGTGCCCTCATGGCACAGGCAATGCGACCCGACCCCGGCCATTCCCTCTTCGCAACCGACGGCAAGCCACACCCGCTCCAGGACACGCTGCTCGCCGTGACCCTGGTGCTGGGCGTCCTCTCGTTCGTCACCGCCCAGTTCGACAGCCTCCACCTGCTGAGTTCCTGGTCGGGGCTGATCGGCATCCTGACCGGGGCCTACGGACAGTTCATCTCCGTGACGACCCGCGAGCGCTTCGCGCTGGTCGTCGGACTCGGCCTGTCGGCGTTGGGCTTCTACATCGGTATGGCCCACGGCGGTCTCTTCGGCAGTGTCATAGGCAGCTGAGCCCGGCGGCACGTCAGGGCGTACACGCCCATCCGGGGCGCTCCCCGGTCACAGTAGGCTTCGGCGCGAGAGCCGGAGCCCCTGACCGATGGGGACACACCTGCCGAGGAGCGCCCCGCATGAGCCTGACCCTGAGGACCATCAGCCGTGAGCAGCATCTGGGATTCATCCAGAGCCAGCCCGCTGCGAGCCACTGCCAGGTCCCGGCGTGGGCTGATGTGAAGACCGAGTGGCGCTCGGAGAGCCTCGGCTGGTTCGACAAGAACGGCGAGCTCGTCGGCGCCGGACTGGTGCTCTACCGTCAGCTCCCGAAGATCAAGCGCTACCTCGCCTATCTGCCCGAGGGCCCGGTCATCAACTGGTACGCGCCCAACCTCGACGACTGGCTGCAGCCGATGCTGGCGCACCTCAAGCAGCAGGGCGCGTTCTCGGTGAAGATGGGCCCGCCGGTCGTCATCCGACGCTGGGACGCCGCCGCCATCAAGTCCGGCATCCAGGACCCGGACGTCAAGCGCCTCAAGGACGTCGAGGCCACCCTTGTCGAGCCGCGCGCCTTCGAAGTCGCGGACCGGCTCCGGAAGATGGGCTGGCAGCAGGCCGAGGACGGCGGCGCCGGCTTCGGCGACGTCCAGCCCCGCTACGTCTTCCAGGTCCCCCTCGCGAACCGCTCGCTCGACGACGTCCTCAAGGGCTTCAACCAGCTGTGGCGCCGCAACATCAAGAAGGCCGAGAAGGCCGGTGTCGAGGTCGTCCAGGGCGGCTACGAGGACCTGGCCGAGTGGCAGCGGCTCTACGAGATCACGGCCGTCCGCGACCACTTCCGGCCGCGCCCGCTCTCGTACTTCCAGCGCATGTGGACCGTCCTCAACAACGAGGACCCCAACCGCATGCGCCTCTACTTCGCGCGCCACAACGGCGTGAACCTGTCCGCCGCGACCATGCTCGTCGTCGGCGGGCACGTCTGGTACTCCTACGGCGCCTCCGACAACATCGGCCGCGAGGTCCGGCCCTCGAACGCGATGCAGTGGCGGATGCTGCGCGACGCCTACGCGATGGGCGCGACCGTCTACGACCTGCGCGGCATCTCGGACTCGCTCGACGAGACCGACCACCTCTTCGGACTCATCCAGTTCAAGGTGGGCACGGGCGGCGAGGCCGTCGAGTACGTCGGCGAGTGGGACTTCCCGCTGAACAAGCTGCTGCACAAGGCGCTCGACATCTACATGTCGCGCCGCTGAGCCGCGTCGCTTCGGCGACGGTTCCGTAGTCTCGTACATATCTTTGATACACCGCTGCCACCAGAAAGGTTCCGGGCCGGCCATGGCGCTCTCCCTCTACGTCGACACCGCTCGCTGGCGCGCGCACCAGAAGACCGTCATCGACCAGTTCCCCGGTCTGATCCCGGTCTGCAAGGGCAACGGCTACGGCTTCGGGCACGAGCGCCTGGCCGACGAGGCCGCCCGGTTCGGCGCCGACATGCTCGCGGTCGGCACCACCTACGAAGCCGCCCGGATCAAGGACTGGTTCAGCGGCGACCTGCTCGTCCTGACCCCGTTCCGCCGCGGTGAGGAACCGGTTCCGCTGCCGGACCGGGTCGTCCGCTCCGTCTCCTCGGTGGACGGCGTCCACGCCCTGGTGGGCGCCCGGGTCGTGATCGAGTGCATGAGCTCGATGAAGCGGCACGGCGTCCGCGAGGAGGAGCTCCACCAGCTCCACTCCGCCATCGAGGACGTGCGGCTCGAGGGCTTCGCCCTCCACCTCCCGCTGGACCGCCCGGACGGCACCGACGCGGTCGAGGAGGTCATCGCCTGGATGGACCGGCTGCGGGCCGCCCGGCTGCCGCTGCACACCATGTTCGTGAGCCACCTGCGGGCGGAGGAACAGGCCCGGCTCCAGCAGCAGTTCCCGCAGACCCGCTTCCGTGCCCGCATCGGCACCCGGCTCTGGCTGGGCGACCACGAGGCCACCGAGTACCGGGGCGCCGTCCTCGACGTGACCCGGGTCGCCAAGGGCGACCGGTTCGGCTACCGCCAGCAGAAGGCCGCCTCGGACGGCTGGCTGGTCGTCGTCGCCGGCGGCACCTCGCACGGCGTGGGTCTGGAGGCCCCCAAGGCGATGCACGGCGTCATGCCGCGCGCCAAGGGCGTCGCACGGGCCGGTCTGGCCACGGTCAACCGGAACCTGTCGCCCTTCGTCTGGGCGGGCAAGCAGCGCTGGTTCGCCGAGCCGCCGCACATGCAGGTGTCGATCCTGTTCGTGCCCTCCGACGCCCAGGAGCCCCGCGTGGGCGACGAGCTGGTGGCGCATCTGCGCCACACCACGACGCAGTTCGACCGGCTAGTCGAGCGCTGAGCCGGCCGGAACCGCTCACCCCCGGGGGCCCTGCTCTCCGGGGGTGTCCCGCGAGGAGCCCTTCTCCTCGACAGTGCCCCACGAGGAGTCCTTCGCTCCGGGGGTGTCCCGCGAGGAGTCGCTCCCCCCGGAGGTGCCCCACTCCACCCGCGGCCCCTCCACCGCCGACGCGGCGTGCCGGGCCGGGTGCGCCGCCCTGCCGGTGACGAACACGTCCTCCGCGCCGTCCAGGACGCCCCCCGAGGGGTCGTCGGAGCCGTCCTGCCGGACCGGGTCCTTCTCGGGCATGAGGATGTCGCGTACGACCACGGCACACAGGTACAGCGTGCCGAGCAGGTGCAGGACGATCGCGAACTGGTAGCCGTCGACCGGCAGTCCCTGCTTGTTGCCGCTGGTCGTGAACGCCAGGTACATCCAGACGCCCAGGAAGTACATGACCTCGCAGGCCTGCCAGATCAGGAAGTCGCGCCAGCGCGGCCGGGCGAGGGCCGCCAGCGGGACGAGCCACAGCACGTACTGCGGCGAGTAGACCTTGTTGGTCAGGACGAACGCGGCGACGACCAGGAAGGCCAGTTGTACGAAGCGGGGCCTGCGGGGCGCGTTGAACGCCAGGAAGCCGAGGGCCACCACCGCCGCCACCATCAGCATCAGCGCGTACAGATTGGCCTTCTCCGGCGGGATCGAGGTCCCCGTCCGCTGGCTGACCAGCAGCCAGACCGAACCGAAGTCGACGTTCCGGTCCCGGCTGAAGAGGTAGAACTGCTTCCAGCCCTCGGGAGCCAGCAGCATCACGGGCAGGTTCACGGCCAGCCACGCGCCGGCCGCGCCGAGCACCGCCGTCCCATACTCCCGCCACTTCCCCGCGCGCCAGCAGAGCAGCAGCAGCGGGAGCAGGAGCAGTATCGGGTAGAACTTCGAGGCGGTGGCGAGGCCGAGCAGGATTCCGAAGCCCAGCGGCCGGCCGCGCGACCACATCAGGATCGCGGCCGAGGTCAGCGCGACGGCCAGTATGTCCCAGTTGATCGTGGCGGTGAGCGCGACGGAGGGCGCCAGGGCGACCAGGAGACCGTCCCAGGGGCGTCGGCGGTGCGTCCGCGTCACACAGACCGCCAGAACGGCCGCACAGACCATCAGCAGGCCCGCGTTGACCATCCAGTACGTCTGCTCGCGGTGGTTCATGTCGCCGCCGCCGGGCGTCATCCAGGCCGCGACCTCCATGAAGAGGCCCGTCAGGACGGGGTACTCCAGAAACGGTATGTCGCCGCTCAGCCGGTCGAAGTAGGGGACCAGGCCGTCCGCGAAGCCCCGCCCGGAGAAGAGGTGCGGGATGTCCGAGTAACAGGCGTGGGTGTACTGGGAGGTGGTGCCCCGGAACCAGGCCCAGTTGTAGCAGGGCAGTTTCTGCACCATGCCGAGGGCGAACATCCCGATGGCCACGAGGGCGATCACCCGCACCGGTGTGAACTGGCCGCCGCCGGTCCGGGCACGGCGGCCGAAGGGGCCGCCGATCAGCTCACTGCCCGCGGCGGCCACCTCGTCCCGGTGGGTGGGGATGACCGCCGGCGGGCCCTGCGGCCGGTCCTGCGGCGCGCGCGTCTTCTGGAGGCTCGGCATGGGGGACATCCTGCCGTACGTCTCCGGGAAAACGACGAGGGCCGCCGCGTCCGGTCCGTACGGAAGGTACGGACGGACGCGGCGGCCCTCAGCGCGTGCCCTGTTGGGAGGGGCCGGGGGATCAGGGAATCCAGGCCTCTTCCGCGGTCCCGCCGGGCTTGCCGTTCCCGTTGCCCGGATCCTCCGTCGTCGGCGTACCCGTCGGCGTCGGTGTTCCGGTCGTGGTGGGCGCCGTGGTCGTGGGCTGACCGGTGTTGCCGCCCGGGTCTCCGCCCGGGTTGTTGCAGTCCCAGTCCCAGATGTCGCAGGTCGTCTTGCCCGGCTTCGGCGTCCTGGTCGGCGGGGGAGTCGTCGTCGCGGTGGCCGGAGGAGTCGTCGTCGGCGCCGTCGTCGTCGGGTCCGGGGTGGGCGTCGGCGTGGTCTCGGTGGGCTTCGGCGTCGGGCTGGTGGCGCCACCGCCGAAGACCGGCTCGGCGTTCTCCAGGTCCTCGGGCTCGGGGAACTTCAGGTTCTCCATGCCCGCCACGGCGTCCGTCATGTAGTCGTTCCAGATCCGCGACGGGAACGACGAACCGTGGATCTGCGGCTGGTCACCCGTGCCGTACATCTCCTCGAACTCGCGGTTCTTCTTCGTCTCGTCGTCGTCGAAGCGGTACATGTCGATGGCGGTCGACAGCTGCGGGGTGTAGCCCACGAACCAGGCCGACTTGTTGCCGTCGGTCGTACCGGTCTTGCCGGCCACGTCGCGGCCCGGGATCGCGGCCTTGCGGCCGGTGCCCTTCGGGTTCTCCACGACGTCCCGGAGGACGTCGGTCACGTTGCCGGCGATGGCCGGTGTGAAGGCCTGCTTGGCCGCGGCCTTGTGCTGGTAGACGGTCTGTCCGCCCTTGACGACCTTGGTCACCGAGAACGGGTCGTTCTGCTCGCCGTTGTTGGCGAAGGTCGCGTAGGCGCCGGCCATCCGGATCGCGCTCGGGCTGGAGATACCGAGAGAGAAGGAGGGCACCTCGCCCTTGACGAGCGAGTTCTCGCGCAGACCGGCGCTGACGGCGGCCGCGCGGACCTTGTCGATGCCGATGTCCATGCCGAGCTGCACGTAAGGCGAGTTGGCCGAGCGGATCATGGCCTCGCGAAGGGTCATGTTTCCGTAGCTCGCGTCGTCGTCATTGGTCTGGAGCCACTCATCCCCCTTCTCGTTGTGCCAGATCTCGCCGTCGTACTTCCGGACCTTCAACCCGTTCTTGCCGGAGTAGCGGCTCTTGTCCGGGTCCACGATCGTGCGGGAGGACTCGTCCTGGATGGGACCGAGCTCCTTGTCCCGGACGCCGTACTGCATCGCGGCGGCCAGCACGAAGGGCTTGAAGGTCGAACCGACCTGGGCACCGGTCGTGTCGGCGTTGTTGGTGAAGTGCTTGGTGGCGTCGGTGCCGCCGTAGAGCGCGACGATCGCACCGGTCTCCGCGTCCACGGACGCGCCGCCGAACTGGACGTTGGTGTCCGTCTTCGGCCGCTTCTCGGGGTCGATGTACTCGTCGTAGATCTTCTTGACCGACTTCTCGAGCGCGTCCACCTTCTTCTTCTCGAAGGTGGTGTAGATCTCGTAGCCGCCGCGCTCCAGCTCCTTGGCGCCGATGCCGTCGGTGTTGCTGTTGATGTAGTTCGCCTTGGCCGTGCTGACGAGGTAGCCGATCTGGCCGGTCAGCTGGGCGTCCTGCTTGCGCTTCTGCACCTTGGGGAACGTCGTGTACTTGGCGCGTTCCTCGGCCGAGATCTTCTGGTCCTTGACCATCTCGTCGAGGATCCAGCTCCACCGCCTGGTGGCCCGGTCGAGGTTCTTATCGGGAGTGGCCTCGGCGTCGATCTCCGGGTAGCCACCCGGGTCGTAGTACGTGGCGCCCTTCAGCACGGCGGCGAGCAGCGCCGACTCACTGGCGTTGAGGTGCTTGGCGTCCTTGTTGAAGTACGCGCGAGAGGCCGCCTGGATGCCGTAGGCACCGCGCCCGTAGTACGCGGTGTTCAGGTAGCCGGCCATGATGGTCGGCTTGTCGTAGTCGTTGCCGACCTTCATGGAGATGAAGAGTTCCTTCACCTTCCGGGTGACGGTCTGCGACTGGTCGTTGAGGCGGTTGTTCTTCACGTACTGCTGGGTGATCGTCGAACCGCCCTGGGTCTCGCCGCCCTTGGCCATGTTCCACACCGCGCGGCCGATACCCATCGGGTCGATGCCCGAGTCGTCCCAGAAGGTCTTGTTCTCGGCCGAGACCACGGCCTCCTGCATGACCTTCGGGATCTGCTCGATGCCGACGATCTGGCGGTTGGTGCCACTACCGGTCGCGGCCATGCGCGAGCCGTCTTTCCAGTAGTAGATGTTGTTCTGCGACTTCGCGGTCGCGTCTTCCTCGGGGACGGCCACCTTGGAGTACGCGAAGACCGCGCCGCCCATCAGCACGCCGACGAACACCAGGAAGGTGCCCGTCACGAGCTTCCACGAGGGCATCCAGCGACGCCAGCCGTACTTGTTGTGGCGCGGGTAGTCGATCAGCCGCTTCTTGCCCGGCGGGCGGCCACCGGGACCACGCCCCGGGCCGCTGCCGCGGCCACCGCCGCCACCACCACCGCGCCGTCCTCCACCGGGACCGCCGGGATCACCGGGGCCCCCCGGTCCGGCTTCGGCACCCCTCCGGCGACTGCCGCGCTGGGCGGCCCGTCGGGCCTCCGCGCGACCGCCGTAGGGCCGCGACTCCTCCCCATGGGAAGAAGGCGGCCCGTACGAGGCCGAAGGGGCCCCGCTACCGGCATCCTGAACCGGGGCCGACCTGCGGCCCACCGGCTGCTGGGCAGCGCGTCGTGCCGCCGCGCGGCCACCCGTCGGCGGCTCCTGCGGCGGCATTTTGCGACGATGCTCGCTCATCGAACGACTACTCCTCGGGCAGGCGCGTACGCCTGGAAGCGGCAGTTGAGTTCCGGTCCCCCCGAAATGCGCACGGACTGAGCCCCATCGGAGGCCCCTCCGTACCGCAGCCGGTCACCCGCAGCACTGACGCCCCGCGGCATCCCTTGGTTCCCGGTGGTCTGCATGCCGCACAGACTACGCACGACCAAAACCCACGTAGGGCCGGAGTTCACCCCAAATCAGGCAAGTCGAACGCTGTGAATTGACGATGTGACGCCGGTCACGGTGGTCCCACTTGTCGCAACAGTGCGGCCGTTCTATCGTGCTGATGTATCGAGTCGATACATCAGCACGGCATAAGGGTCCCGAGAAGCGGAGGAGGCGACGGATGAGCAGGCGCTCAGGCATCCTCGAGTTCGCCGTTCTCGGCCTGCTCCGCGAGGCCCCGATGCACGGGTACGAGCTGCGGAAGCGCCTCAACACCTCGCTGGGGGTCTTCCGGGCCTTCAGCTACGGGACGCTGTATCCCTGCCTCAAGACGCTGGTCGCCAACGGCTGGTTGATCGAGGAGCCGGGCAGCGCACCCGAGGAGGCCCTGGCCGCTTCACTCGCAGGACGCCGGGCCAAGATCGTCTACCGGTTGACGCCGGAAGGTAAGGAGCACTTCGAAGAGCTCCTCTCCCACACCGGCCCCGACGCCTGGGAGGACGAGCACTTCGCCGCCCGCTTCGCCTTCTTCGGCCAGACCGAGCGCGAAGTACGGATGCGGGTGCTGGAGGGCCGCCGCAGCCGCCTGGAAGAGCGCCTGGAGAAGATGCGCGCCTCCCTGGCCCGGACGCGCGAGCGACTCGACGACTACACGCTTGAGCTGCAGCGCCACGGTATGGAGTCCGTGGAGCGCGAGGTGCGCTGGCTGAACGAGCTCATCGAGAGCGAGCGGGCAGGGCGGGATCAGCGATCCGGCCCCGACGCCCCCGCTCTGCACGACAACGATTCTGGAGAAACGGGCGGCCTGCCCCGGCACGGGGGCAGTACCCGGCCGGATCCGTCCGACGACACCGCCAAGTGAAACCCTGCGCACAGCAGGGCTTCCACGATTACACAGGGAGCAACCGGAATGGGTTCGGTTCGCGTAGCCATCGTCGGCGTGGGCAACTGCGCCGCCTCGCTGGTGCAGGGCGTCGAGTACTACAAGGACGCCGACCCGGCGGCCAAGGTGCCCGGCCTGATGCACGTCCAGTTCGGCGACTACCACGTCGGTGACGTCGAGTTCGTCGCCGCCTTCGACGTCGACGCGAAGAAGGTCGGCCTCGACCTCTCCGACGCCATCGGCGCCAGCGAGAACAACACCATCAAGATCTGCGACGTCCCGAACAGGGGCGTCACGGTTCAGCGTGGTCACACCTTCGACGGTCTGGGCAAGTACTACCGCCTGACCATCGAGGAGTCCGCCGAGGAGCCGGTCGACGTCGTCCAGATCCTCAAGGACCGCCAGGTCGACGTCCTCATCTGCTACCTGCCGGTGGGCTCCGAGGACGCTGCGAAGTTCTACGCGCAGTGCGCCATCGACGCCAAGGTCGCCTTCGTCAACGCTCTCCCGGTCTTCATCGCCGGCACCAAGGAGTGGGCGGACAAGTTCACCGAGGCCGGTGTCCCGATCGTCGGCGACGACATCAAGTCGCAGGTCGGCGCGACCATCACGCACCGCGTGATGGCGAAGCTGTTCGAGGACCGCGGTGTCCGCCTTGAGCGCACGATGCAGCTCAACGTCGGCGGCAACATGGACTTCAAGAACATGCTCGAGCGTGACCGCCTCGAGTCGAAGAAGATCTCCAAGACGCAGGCCGTCACCTCGCAGATCCCCGACCGCGAGATGGGCGAGAAGAACGTCCACATCGGTCCGTCGGACTACGTGGCCTGGCTGGACGACCGCAAGTGGGCGTACGTCCGCCTCGAGGGTCGCGCCTTCGGTGACGTTCCGCTGAACCTTGAGTACAAGCTCGAGGTGTGGGACTCCCCGAACTCCGCGGGTGTCATCATCGACGCCCTGCGCGCCGCGAAGATCGCCAAGGACCGCGGCATCGGCGGCCCCATCCTCTCCGCGTCGAGCTACTTCATGAAGAGCCCGCCGGTCCAGTACTTCGACGACGAGGCCCTGGCCAACGTCGAGAAGTTCATCAAGGGTGAGGTCGAGCGCTAAGCTCCGCACGCTTGTCGAAGAGGGTCCCCGCGGCACCGCCCCGGGGGCCCTCTTCGTATGTGAGTCTTGCTGCCATGTCCGTCGTACGTGATCTGCGCGTACTCCTGCGCCTGACGAACTTCCGCCGCCTGCTCACCGTCCGGCTGCTCTCCCAGTCCGCCGACGGCGTCTACCAGGTGGCCCTGGCCACGTACGTCGTCTTCTCCCCCGAGAAGCAGACCTCGCCCACCGCCATCGCCTCCGCCATGGCCGTGCTCCTGCTCCCGTACTCGCTCGTCGGGCCCTTCGCCGGCGTCCTCCTCGACCGCTGGCAGCGCCGCCAGGTCTTCCTGTACGGGAACCTCCTGCGCGCCCTGCTCGCGTGCGGGACCGCCCTGCTCATCGTCGCCTCCGTCCCCGACTGGCTCTTCTACGCCTCCGCGCTCTCCGTCACGGCGGTCAACCGCTTCGTGCTCGCGGGGCTCTCGGCCTCGCTCCCGCACGTCGTCGACGAGGAACGGCTCGTCGTGGCGAACTCGCTCTCCCCCACGGCCGGCACCCTCGCCGCCACCCTCGGGGGTGGTCTGGCCTTCGGTGTCCGGCTGATCAGCGACGAGTCCGACGCGGTGGTGGTGGCCTTCGGCGCCGCCCTCTACCTACTGTCCGCCCTCGCCTCCCTGCGGATGCCGCGGGCGCTCCTCGGTCCCGATCCGGAGCTCGTTCCCCAGCGCCTCTCCTCGGCCCTGGCCTCGACCGGCCGGGGGCTCGCCGAGGGGCTGCGGCACCTGGCCGAGCGACGGCCTGCCGCCAGGGCGCTGACCGCGGTGGCCCTGATGCGCTTCTGCTACGGCGCCCTGCTCGTCACCGTGCTGATGCTCTGCCGCTACGCCTGGAGCTCCACGGAGTCCGAGGGGCTGGGTCTCCTGGGGATCGCCGTCGCCGCCTCGGGAGCGGGGTTCTTCGCGGCCGCCGTCCTCTCCCCCTGGGCGGTGGGACGGCTGGGCCCCTTCGGCTGGATGACCCTCTGCGCGGGGGTCGCTGCCGTCCTGGCACCCACCCTCGGCCTCTTCTTCGACCCCGTCCCCTTCCTCGTCGCCGCCTTCGTCCTCGGGCTCACCACCCAGGGAGCCAAGATCGCGACGGACACGGTGGTGCAGACGACCGTGGACGACGCCTACCGAGGGCGGATCTTCTCGCTCTACGACGTGCTGTTCAACGTCGCCTTCGTGGGCGCGGCGGGTGTGGCGGCGCTGATGCTGCCGCCCGACGGCCGCTCCCCCCTTCTGGTGATTCTGGTGGCCGTGGTCTACGGGGCGATCGCGGTTGCTCTGCGAAAGGAACGCACGGAGGGGTGATGTTTCACGTGAAACATCACCCCTCCGCTCCATCGCCGCCTCGACGTCGAGGGGGTCGGTGTTTCACGTGAAACATCGACCCACCCGTCGCGGCTCACCTCAGTCGCGCGCCGCCCACCACTCCTTGAGGGCCGCGACCGCCTGGTCGTGCTCCATCGGCCCGTTCTCCAGCCGCAGCTCCAGCAGGACCTTGTACGCCTGGCCGATGGCCGGGCCCGGCCCGATACCGAGGATCTCCTGGATCTGGTTGCCGTCCAGGTCGGGACGGATCGCGTCCAGCTCCTCCTGCTCCTGGAGCTGGGCGATACGGACCTCCAGACCGTCATAGGTGCGGGAGAGCGCCGCCGCCTTGCGCTTGTTGCGCGTGGTGCAGTCCGAGCGGGTCAGCTTGTGCAGGCGGGAGAGCAGCGGCCCCGCGTCGCGGACGTAGCGGCGCACCGCCGAGTCGGTCCACTCACCGTCTCCGTAGCCGTGGAAGCGCAGGTGCAGCTCCACCAGCCGCGAGACGTCCTTGATCATCTCGTTGGAGTACTTGAGCGCGGTCATGCGCTTCTTGGTCATCTTCGCGCCCACCACTTCGTGGTGGTGGAAGGAGACCCGGCCGTCCTTCTCGAAGCGACGGGTGCGCGGCTTGCCGATGTCGTGGAGCAGGGCCGCGAGGCGCAGCACCAGGTCGGGGCCGTCCTCCTCCAGGTCGATCGCCTGGTCGAGCACGGTCAGCGAGTGCTCGTAGACGTCCTTGTGCCGGTGGTGCTCATCGCTCTCCAGGCGCAGCGCCGGCAGCTCGGGCACGACGTGGTCGGCGAGCCCGGTGTCCACGAGCAGGCCGAGACCCTTCCGGGGGTGGGCCGAGAGCAGCAGCTTGTTGAGTTCCTCCCTGACCCGCTCGGCGGAGACGATCTCGATCCGGCCGGACATCTCCTTCATCGCCGTGACGACCTCGGGAGCGACCTCGAAGTCCAGCTGGGCGGCGAAGCGCGCGGCGCGCATCATGCGCAGCGGGTCGTCGGAGAAGGACTCCTCGGGCGTGCCGGGCGTGCGCAGGATCCGCGCGGCGAGATCCTCCAGGCCACCGTACGGATCGATGAACTCCTTCTCGGGGAGTGCCACGGCCATGGCGTTGACGGTGAAGTCACGCCGGACGAGGTCCTCGTCGATGGAGTCGCCGTACGAGACCTCGGGCTTGCGTGAGGTCCGGTCGTACGCCTCGGAGCGGTACGTGGTGACCTCGATCTGGTAACCGTCCTTCTGGGAACCGACGGTCCCGAAGGCGATGCCGACCTCCCAGACGGAGTCGGCCCACGGGCGGACGATCTTCAGAACGTCCTCGGGGCGGGCGTCGGTGGTGAAGTCCAGGTCGTTGCCGAGCCGGCCGAGCAGGGCATCCCGTACCGAGCCACCGACCAGCGCGAGGCTGAACCCGGCATCCTGGAAGCGGCGGGCGAGGTCGTCGGCGACAGGGGACACACGCAGCAGTTCGCTGACCGCGCGGCGTTGCACCTGGCTCAGTGCAGTCGGGGTGTCTTCGTTGGCGTTCGGCACAACAGAAAAGGGTACGTGCCCCGGTCCACCACGACGTCCCCGTTTTTCCGTGGGCCGGGCCTCCGGCCCCATCGGCTGGAGCAGTCCCCGGCACTTGCTCCCAGCGTGCCTCGTTACCATGCCTGGACACAGCAACCGGGAACCATCCACACCACTGGCACCGCAGACAACGACGAGGACGGGCGAACGCGTGGGCGAGGCGGCAGACATTCAGGGAACCGGTCCCTCACCTGCCCGCCGATGGCTGCGGCGCACGATCACGGTCGCCGTCGGGGCGCCGCTCCTCGCCGGACTCCTCCAGGCCCCGTCCGCCTCGCCGGCGGCGGCCGCTGAGGACGCCACCGGCTCGAAGACGGTCGATGTGTCTCTCGACACCCTGACGCCGAGCGCCCCCGTGGACGGTGACACGGTCACCGTCTCGGGAACGGTGACCAACCGGGGCAAGAAGACCGTCACCGACGCGACCGTGAACCTGCGCGTCGGCCCGCAGATGACCAGCCGCAGCGAGATCGACCAGGTGTCGAACCGCACCGGCTTCCGGAGCGACAGCGACCCGGCCCCGCTCGGCGAAGCCCCCAGCATCGAGATCCCTCGGCTCGGCGCCGGCCTCAGTACGGAGTTCTCCCTCTCGGTCCCGGTCTCCGAACTCGGCCTCGACGAGTCGGGCGTGTATCAGCTGGGCGTCTCCCTCACCGGCCAGACCTCGGACCAGCGCTACGACCGGGTGCTCGGCATCGAGCGGACCTTCCTGCCGTACCAGCCGGAAGCCAGCGAGAAGAAGACCCAGGTCACCTACCTCTGGCCGCTGATCTCCTCGGCCCACGTCTCGGCGGAGACGGGCACGGACGACCAGCAGACCCCGGTCTTCGAGGACGACGACCTGGCCGCCGAGCTCCGTCCGGGCGGGCGCCTGGACCAGATGGTCTCGCTGGGCAAGAACCTGCCGGTCACCTGGGTGATCGACCCCGACCTGCTGGCCTCCGTCGACGCCATGGCCAACGGCTACCGGGTCAAGGACGGCACCGTCCACGTCCCGGGTCCGAACCAGGCCGTGGCCGAGCAATGGCTGGACGGGCTGGAGAAGGCGATCCAGGGGCACAAGGTCGTCGCCCTGCCGTTCGCCGACCCCGACCTCGCCTCCCTGGCCCACCGCGGCAAGGACGTCCCCGGCTCCCTCGGACACCTCCAGTCGGCGACCTCCCTCGCGGCGATGACCGTCGAGACCGTCCTCCACGTACAGGCGTCCACCGACTTCGCCTGGCCCGCCGACGGCGCCGTCGACCCGTCCATCGTGGCCGTCGCGACCTCGGCCGGCGCCGACAAGGTGATCGCGCGCAGCGACAGCGTCCGCGACGACCTCTCCTACACGCCGACGGCGGCGCGCCCCCTCGGCAACGGCAGCACCACGGCCGTGGTGAGCGACGCGCTCCTGTCCACCGCCTTCGAAGGCGACATGGTCCGCGCGGAGAACTCCACCCTCGCGGTCCAGGAGTTCCTCGCCCAGTCGCTCGCGATCACCCTGGAGCAGCCGGAGCAGCAGCGCAGCGTCGTGGTCGCTCCGCAGCGGGTGCCGACCGCCTCCCAGGCGCAGACCATGGCGACCGCCCTGCGGGGCCTCTCCGCCCGGCGCTGGAGCGAGCCGCTGGATCTCCTCGCGGCGGCCGCGGCCAAGCCGGACCCGGACGCCTCCACCACGGTCCCCAGCAGCTCCAGGTACCCGAAGAAGCTGCGCGACCGGGAGCTGCCGGTCCAGGCCTTCCGGGACATGAAGACCACACGCGACGAGCTGGACGACTTCAGGGTCATCCTGACCCTGCCGGACCGCGTCGTGACCCCGTTCGGCAACGCGATCAACCGCGAGATGTCCACCTCCTGGCGCGGTCAGGCCAGAGCGGCCGCGGTCTACCGGAACGACGTCCTGGAGTACCTCCAGGACCTCACCGAGAGCGTCCAGCTGGTCGACAAGTCGGACCTGACGCTGTCCGGCCGCAGTGCGACGATCCCCGTGACCGTGCACAACCAGCTGCTGCAGGGTGTGGATCACCTGGTGCTGCGCCTCACCTCCGGCAACAAGAACCGGCTGGAGCTGAACGGCGAGGGCTACGCCGAGCTCCCGGTGAAGATCAACGCCGGCCACAGCCAGTCGGTGAAGTTCACCGCCACGGCCAATGTCAACGGCCAGGTCCCGATGACGGCCCAGCTCTACACCGAGGACGGCACCCCGTACGGGCAGCCGATGACCTTCAACGTGAAGGTCTCCGAGATCACCGCCACGGTGATGCTCGTGATCGCCGGTGGCGTGCTGCTCCTCGTCCTCGCCGGAGTCCGGATGTACAGCCAGCGCAAGCGGGTCGCCGCCAGGAACGCCGAAGCCGATGCCGAAGCCGAAGCCGAAGCCGAAAAGGCCGAGGAAGCCGAGGAGGCTGCGGAAGCTGAGGAGGCTCAGGAGGCCCAGGACTCCGGGGCGAACGGCGGGACGGAGCCGGAGGACGTCGAAGCCGACGAACCCGAGCAGCCGAGTGACCCGACACCGGACACCGGGCCCGAAAGCGGCAGCCCGTCCGGCACGGGTGAGAAAGTGGACCGTTGAGCGATGTCGTGGCCGGTCGGCCGGGGACGATGAGGTGGGGTAACCATGAACGCGCCGTACGACGGTGACCGCGGCCAGGGCGCGGGCGGCCCGGCGCCGTCCGGTGGGACGCCCGCGACACCCCCCGGTTCCGGGTACCCACCGGTGCCGCCGTCCCCGCAGCAGGGCGCCCCTGACCCGCACGGGCAGCATCCCTACGAGCAGAACCCCTACGCCCAGGATCCGTACGTCCAGGACGCCTTCGCCCACGACCCGTACCTGGCCCAGGACCTGTCCGCGCAGGACCCGGTGACCGAGGCGCTCTACGACCGCGCCGCGCACCCGCCGCCCCCGCCCGGCACCTACCAGGAGCCCCAGCCGCTCTACCAGCAGCCCGCCGCGCCCCAGCACGCCCCGGACCCCCGCGTGTGGGCGCAGACCCCGGCACCCGAGCCCGACGGCACCTCACGCCACCTCCCGTACGGCGACGACGCGCGCACAGTCCAGTTCACCGGTGTCGACGACCTGGTGACCCGTGCGAGCGAGGAGCAGCCGGAAGCGGACGCGTTCGCGCACCTCTACCGGGACCAGCAGATGCCGGGCCAGGTGCCCCCGCCCGCCACGGAGCCGGACCCCATGCCTGCCCCCGCCCCCGCCCCCAAGAAGTCCGGCCGCGCCTCCGGGCTGCTCAAGTCGAGCGCCGTGATGGCGGCCGGCACCCTGGTCTCCCGGCTCACCGGATTCGTCCGCAGCCTGGTGATCACCGGTGCGCTCGGCGCCGCCCTGCTCGGTGACACCTTCACCATCGCCTACACGCTGCCGACGATGATCTACATCCTCACCGTCGGCGGCGGCCTCAACTCGGTCTTCGTCCCCCAGCTCGTCCGCTCGATGAAGAACGACGAGGACGGCGGCGAGGCCTACGCCAACCGCCTGCTCACCCTCGTGATGGTGGCGCTCGGCCTGATCGTGGTGGCGGCCGTCCTCGCCGCACCGGTCCTGGTCCGGCTGATGTCGAACACGATCGCCGACGACGCCGCGGCCAACAGCGTGGCCGTGACCTTCGCCCGCTACTGCCTGCCCACGATCTTCTTCATGGGCGTGCATGTGGTGATGGGCCAGATCCTCAACGCCCGGGGCAAGTTCGGCGCGATGATGTGGACGCCGGTCCTCAACAACATCGTCATGATCGTCACGTTCGGCCTGTTCATCTGGGTCTACGGCACCTCCGCCGAGTCCCAGATGGGTGTCCAGACGATTCCCGACGAGGGCATCCGCCTGCTCGGTATCGGCACCCTCCTCGGGCTCGTCGTGCAGGCGCTGGCGATGATCCCGTACCTCCGCGAGACGGGTTTCCGCTTCCGGCCCCGCTTCGACTGGAAGGGCCACGGGCTCGGCAAGACGGTCAAGCTCGCCAAGTGGACCGTGCTCTTCGTCCTCGCCAACCAGGCGGGTGTCCTGGTCGTCACCCAGCTCGCCACGGCCGCCGGTCAGGAGTCCGGGAAGAACGGTGCCGGCTTCCTGGCCTACTCCAACGCCCAGCTGATCTGGGGCATGCCGCAGGCCATCATCACCGTCTCCGTCATGGCCGCCCTGCTGCCGCGGATCTCCCGCGCCGCCCACGACGACGACGCCGGCGCCGTCCGCGACGACATCTCGCAGGGCCTGCGCAACTCGGCCGTCGCGATCGTCCCGGTCTCCTTCGCCTTCCTGGCGCTCGGTGTCCCGATGTGCACCCTGCTCTACGCCTCCAGCGGCGTCGAGGCGGCCCAGGGCATGGGCTTCATCCTGATGGCCTTCGGCCTCGGCCTGATCCCCTATTCGGTCCAGTACGTCGTGCTCCGCGGCTTCTACGCCTACGAGGACACCCGGACGCCGTTCTACAACACCGTCATCGTCGCCGCCGTCAACGCGGCCGCCTCGGCGCTCTGTTACGTGCTCCTGCCCGCGCAGTGGGCCGTCGTCGGCATGGCCGCCTCCTACGGGCTCGCCTACGCCGTCGGTGTCGGCATCGCCTGGCGCCGCCTGCGCAACCGCCTGGGCGGCGACCTGGACGGCACCCATGTGCTGCGGACCTACGCGCGCCTCTGCATGGCCTCCGTGCCGGCCGCGATCGTCGCCGGCGGCGTCGGCTTCGGGCTCCTCAAGCTCCTGGGCGAGGACGCCCTGGGCTCGCTCGTCGCCCTGGTCGTCGGCGGTGCGGTGCTTCTGGGTGTCTTCTTCGTCGCGGCCAAGCGGATGCGGATCGCGGAGCTGAACACCCTGGTCGGCATGGTGCGCGGACGCCTGGGACGCTGATTCGGTGCCCCCGCACAACCATCGGCGGGGACCGCGTGTCGTGCATAGCGCCGGACTGTGGGCACAATTGGCATGGCTGTTGGATGTGGCGCAACGGATGGGGAGGCAGGAACGACGGTGGCGGAACGTAGCACGGCTGCCGTCGACGTGGCCGACAACAGCGGTGACGACCCGCTGACCGCCAAGGCGGACAAGGCCGCGACCGACGGGGTGGCGAAAACGCAGAAGGCGGCGGGGAAGCCCGCCGAGTCCACGAACAACAAGGCGGTCGAACGACAGAGCGGCGAACAGCCCTCCATCACGGCACCGGAGCTGCACAGCGGGCACAAACTGGCCAGACGTTACCGGCTGGAGGAGTGCGTCACCCGTCTGGACGGCTTCAGCAGTTGGCGTGCCGTGGACGAGAAACTGCGGCGTGCCGTCGGAGTCCACCTGCTGCCCGCCGACCACCCGCGGGCCCGCTCGGTCCTGGCCGCGGCCCGTTCCGCGGCGCTGCTCGGCGACCCCCGGTTCGTCCAAGTCCTCGACGCCGTCGAGGAGAACGACCTCGTGTACGTCGTGCACGAGTGGCTGCCCGACTCCACCGAGCTGACCGCGCTGCTCGCGACCGGCCCGATGGAGGCGCACGACGCCTATCAGCTCGTCAGCCAGGTCTCCCAGGCCATGGCCGCGGCTCACCGCGAGGGCCTCGCGCACCTCCGGCTCACCCCGAGCGCGGTGCTGCGCAGTTCCACCGGCCAGTACCGGATCCGCGGCCTCGCCGTGAACGCCGCCCTGCGCGGCATCACGGCCGAGCGTCCGCAGCGCACCGACACCGAGGCCATCGGCGCCCTGCTGTACGCGGCGCTCACCCAGCGCTGGCCGTACGACAGTGACGCCTACGGGCTCTCCGGGCTCCCCAAGGGCGTGGGGCTGCTCCCGCCCGACCAGGTGCGGGCCGGGGTCCACCGCGGCCTCTCCGAGATCGCCATGCGCGCCCTCGCCAACGACGGGGCCACCGCCTCGCGCCAGGAGCCGCCCTGCACGACCCCGGACGAGCTCGCCAAGGCCGTGGCCGCGATGCCCCGCGTCAAGCCGCCGGAGCCGGAGTTCCCCGCCCCGCCCGACTACCAGCGCACGACGTACCAGCAGGGCACCTACGGGCGCCCCCAGGCACGGCCGGCCGTCACCCAGCCGGTCGTCGTCCCACCGCCGCCGCTGCAGAGCCGTACCGGCAGGGCACTGAAGTGGGCCGTCTCGGCGCTGCTGATCGCCGCGCTGGGACTCGGCAGCTGGCAGATCGCGGACCGGCTCCTCGCCCCGGACACCACCTCGAAGACGCCGAACACGTCTCCGACGATCGACGACGAGAAGCCGGAGCCTCCCAAGCCGCTCGCGATCCGGTCGGCCGAGGAGTACGCCCCGGACGGGCTGCCCCAGCACTCCGACGGGGTCGGCGAGACCTACGACAGCGACAGCTCCACGTACTGGCGCACGAAGACCTTCGTCGACGGTCCCGTGCTGGCGCCCTACAAGCAGGGCGTCGGCATCGTCTACGACCTCGGGAGCGAGCAGAACGTCTCGTCCGCGTCCATAGCGTTCCGCTACGGCGGCCCGCACACCACGGTCACCCTGTACGCGGCGGACTCGCTGTCCCCCTCCGGCACCCCGGACTCCATGAAGGAGATCGCCACGGTCGAGAGCTCGGACTCGACGGCGAAGCCGGAGACCAAGACACCCGTCAAGACCCGCTACGTGCTGCTCTGGCTGACCTCCGTGCCGTACTCCAACGGCGACCAGTTCTTCGGATCCGGCTACAAGCAGGCCATCACGAACGTCTCCTTCCAGGGGACCACCCCCTAGTCGCGACGAGGCAACCCGATGAGCGCCGAGCCCAGCTCGGCGCTCATTTACTTCCGGGCACGGACCGGATTGAATGCCTGCACGGCTGCCGAGCGAAGAGGGGAATCGTGGCGTCTGCGAAGGACGACCTCCGGGCGGCGGCGGACGAGGAACTCCTGGCGCGCCATGTCGCCGGGGACCCGGACGCCTTCGGTGAGCTCGTGCGCCGTCACCGCGACCGCCTGTGGGCGGTGGCCCTGCGAACCCTGAGGGACCGCGAGGAGGCCGCCGACGCCGTCCAGGACGCCCTGCTGTCGGCCTTCCGGTCCGCCCACACCTTCCGCGGCCAGTCGGCCGTCACGACCTGGCTCCACCGCATCACGGTGAACGCCTGCCTCGACCGCGCCCGCAAGACCGCCTCCCGCCGCACCTCACCCGTCGACGACACCGACCGCTTCGAGCAGCTCCTCGACCCCCACGAGTCGGCTGAGGCCCCTGCGGAGCGCCAGGATCTCCATCGCGAGCTCCTTGCCGCCCTCGCCCGGATCCCCGCCGACCAGCGCGCCGCCCTCGTCCTCGTCGACATGCAGGGATACCCGGTCGCGGAGGCGGCACGTATCCTTGGCGTCCCCACCGGAACCGTGAAAAGCCGCTGCGCACGGGGGCGGGCACGCCTCCTCCCGATGGTCACTCATCTGCGCGCCGACACAGTGGGTAACGAGGCCACCGAAGGGGGAAGGAACCGGACGCCGGGGGCATCCGTCCCACCGGTGCCGGGGCCGACGGATACCGGACCGACAGATCCAGCTGCTGTGAAGGGCGGAGGTGGGCGCGCGTGACTTCCACGACCGGCAAGGCCGACACGACACAGCACCCGGACGTCTCGGAGATCTCCGATCTCACGGAAGGGCTCCTCTCACCGACCCGTTCCGCCGCCGTGCGCCGCCATCTGGACGGCTGCCCCCTCTGCGCGGACGTACGGGCCTCCCTGGAGGAGATCAGGGGCCTCCTGGGCACTCTGCCCGGGCCGCCCCGTATGCCCGCCGAGATCGCCGGCCGGATCGACGCCGCGCTCGCCGCCGAAGCCCTCCTCCAGGCCACCGCGCCCGAGAGCTCCACCCCTGTTTCACGTGAAACATCGCCCACCCCGACCGCACCGGTTCCCTCCGGCAGGCCCTCCCCTGTCGCGGAGCGCCCCGCCGGCCGGCCCACGGCGGCCACCGGCCCCGGTCGCCCCGGAAAGCCCCGTCGACGCCGGATCGCCCTGCTCTCCACACTCGGTGCCGCCTTCGGGGCCCTCGCCCTCGGGACGAGCCTCTACCTCAGCCAGACCGGCGTCCCGACCGCCGGCAGCGCGGGCGACACCAGGAAGGCGGACGCCCCCGCCGCGGCGGCCGTGAGCCCCTTCTCCGGGGAACCGGTCGAGGACCGCGTCCACACGCTCCTCGCCGGAGACTCCGTGGCCCCCAAGACCCCTCAGGGAATCGCACCCGAATCGATGTCCGCCGAGGGCACCACCACCCCCCAGCGGAACAGGGACAGCGCCGTTCCCGGCTGTGTCCTGGCCGGCACCGGCCGCACCGACGCCGTCCTCGCCCACGAGCGGGGCGAATACCGGGGAACAGCCGCCTATCTGCTCGTCCTGGCGGACCCCGCGGACAGCACCCGGGTCCAGGCCTACGTCCTCGATGCCTCCTGTGCCGACCGGCCGACAAGCACCGGAAGCCCCGCAGCAGATCTCCTGCTCAGCGAGACGTACCCGCGCTCCTGACCTCGTTCCCTGCCCCTCTCACCGTGCCGCGCGGCAATCCCGGGAATGGACGCCCCTTAGGATCCGTTGGGTGGGGTGAGAGTGACCGAGACAACCGCCCCCGTAGGCAGTGGCAGTCTGCAGAGACGAGGAAGAAACCCGTGAGCGACGTCCGTAATGTGATCATCATTGGTTCCGGGCCCGCGGGTTACACCGCTGCGCTCTACACCGCCCGAGCGTCGCTGAACCCCCTGGTCTTCGAGGGCGCTGTCACTGCCGGTGGCGCTCTGATGAACACGACCGAGGTCGAGAACTTCCCCGGCTTCCGTGACGGCATCATGGGCCCGGACCTGATGGACAACATGCGGGCCCAGGCCGAGCGCTTCGGCGCCGAGCTGATCCCCGACGACGTCATCGCCGTGGACCTGTCCGGCGACATCAAGACCGTCACCGACACCGCCGGCACCGTGCACCGCGCCAAGGCGGTCATCGTCACCACGGGCTCCCAGCACCGCAAGCTCGGCCTCCCCAACGAGGACGCGCTCTCGGGCCGCGGTGTCTCCTGGTGCGCCACCTGCGACGGGTTCTTCTTCAAGGACCACGACATCGCCGTTGTCGGCGGTGGTGACACCGCGATCGAGGAGGCCACCTTCCTCTCGCGCTTCGCCAAGTCCGTCACGATCGTCCACCGCCGCGACAGCCTGCGTGCCTCGAAGGCCATGCAGGAGCGCGCCTTCGCCGACCCGAAGATCTCGTTCGCCTGGGACAGCGAGGTCACCGAGATCCACGGCGAGCAGAAGCTCAGCGGTCTGACCCTGCGCGACACGAAGACCGGCGCCACTCGCGAGCTGCCCGTCACCGGCCTCTTCATCGCCGTGGGCCACGACCCGCGGACCGAGCTCTTCAAGGGCCAGCTGGAGCTGGACGACGAGGGCTACCTGAAGGTGGCCGCCCCGTCGACCCGCACGAACGTCACCGGTGTCTTCGGTGCGGGCGACGTCGTCGACCACACCTACCGTCAGGCCATCACGGCCGCCGGCACCGGCTGCTCCGCCGCGCTCGACGCCGAGCGTTTCCTGGCCGCCCTCGCCGACAGCGAGAAGCTGGCCGAGACCCCCGCGGTCTGACCCTCGTCCTTCCTCACCCCACACCCCGCGAAAACAAGGAGGCCGCCGTGGCCCTGAAGACTGTGACCGATGCTTCCTTCGAAGAGGACGTCCTCAAGAGCGACAAGCCCGTGCTGGTGGACTTCTGGGCGGCGTGGTGCGGCCCGTGCCGCCAGATCGCCCCTTCGCTGGAGGCCATCGCCGCGGAGCACGGCGAGATCGAGATCGTGAAGCTCAACATCGATGAGAACCCGGCCACGGCCGCCAAGTACGGCGTCATGTCCATCCCGACGCTGAACGTCTACCAGGGTGGCGAGGTCGTGAAGACGATCGTCGGCGCCAAGCCGAAGGCCGCCATCCTGCGCGACCTGGAAGGCTTCGTCGAGCCCGCGAAGGGCTGACACGCTCTCTGTTTCACGTGAAACACGAACGGCCCGCCCCTCCGGGGGCGGGCCGTTCGTCTGTCTCCGCAGGACACCCTTCAGAGAGGCCGCAGGGCGGGCTCCTTCTTCACGGCGCCGAGCAAGCGGTCCAGAGCCATCTCGACGTCCTCCTTCCAGGAGAGCGTCGTCCGGAGCTCCAGCCTCAGCCGGGGGAAGGCGTGGTGCGGCCGGACCGTCTTGAAGCCCACGGCCAGAAGATGGTCGGCCGGCAGTACACAGGCCGGTTCCTTCCACCGGGCATCACCGAATGCCTCGATCGCCTTGAAGCCCCGCCTCATCACGTCCTTGGCCACGGTCTGTACGACCATGCGGCCCAGGCCCTGTCCCTGATAGCCCGGCATGATCCAGGCCGTTATCAGCTGGACGGCGTCGGCCGCCACGGGACTGGTGGGGAAGGCCGTCGACCGCGGCACATAGGCCGGGGGAGCGTAGAGGACGTAGCCGACGGGCACCTCGTCCACGTAGACCACCCGGCCGCAGGATCCCCATTCGAGCAGGACGGCGGAGATCCAGGCTTCCTTCTCCACCTCCGGACGCCCCGCCTTCACGGCGGCCTCTCCGCTCACCGGGTCGAGCTCCCAGAAGACACAGGAGCGGCATCGCTGGGGAAGATCCGAAAGGTTGTCCAGCGTGAGCGGTACGAGCCGACGCCCCACGGCTTCCCCTCGCTTCCCTCGCCATCGAGCACGGATACGCCTCTCAGAATCGTATCGACCGGCCGATCAAGGGGATACCGCTCACAGGCAAAGGGCGGGCCGTGTTCCGGTAAGACCGGAGCTCGGCCCGCCCTGGGCGGCCTCAGAGAAGCGCGAACGTCAGACCTGCTCGCTCTGCTCGGTGTTCTTGTGGTCCATGACCTTCCCCTCGCCGGGGGCCAGGGTCGAGAGGATCCGGTCCAGGTCGTCCATCGAGGCGAACTCGACGACGATCTTTCCCTTCTTCTGCCCCAGATCGACCTTCACCCGGGTCTCGAAGCGATCCGAGAGCCGCGAAGCGAGGTCGGTCAGCGCGGGCGAGACACGCCCCCCGGCACGCGGGCCCTTCGTCTTGACCGCGGCGGTGGGCTCCTCGGAGCCCATCACGCTCACGATCTCCTCGACGGTACGCACGGAGAGGCCCTCGGCGACGATCCGGTAGGCCAGCTGATCCTGGGCCTCGGGGTCTTCCACTCCGAGCAGGGCCCGCGCGTGGCCGGCGGAGAGCACGCCGGCGGCGACCCTCCGCTGCACCGGGGCAGAGAGACGCAGCAGACGCAGCGTGTTGGAGATCTGCGGGCGCGAACGCCCGATCCGCTCCGCGAGCTGGTCATGGGTGCAGCCGAAGTCCTTGAGCAGCTGCTCGTAGGCGTGAGCCTCTTCGATCGCGTTCAGCTGGGCCCGGTGGAGGTTCTCCAGGAGGGCGTCCAGGAGCATCTTCTCGTCGTCGGTGTCCCGGACGATCGCCGGGATCCGCTCAAGACCGGCGGTCGTCGAGGCCCGCAGACGACGCTCACCCATGACGAGCTCGTAGCGCTCGTCACCGACCTTGCGCACGATCACGGGCTGAAGAAGGCCGACCTCCTTGATGGAGACGACGAGCTCGGCGAGGGCGTCCTCGTCGAACACCTCACGGGGCTGGTGCGGGTTGGGAACGATGGCGTCGATCGGAAGCTCGGTGAAGTAGGCCCCGGTCGGAGCCTCCGGCAGGGCCACCGCCTCGGCCTCGCTCCAGGCCGCCGTCGATTCGGGGGACTGGGTGCTGTGCGGAAGCCTCGCCAGCTTCGCCGCGGCCACACCCCGCTCCGAGGTCAGGACGGGGCCGGCACCGGAGGAGGTCGCCTCCGCTCCGACGCCGACCATCGGCGCCTGCCGCTCCTGGGGAGCCGTGGGAATCAGCGAACCGAGCCCACGCCCCAATCCCCTACGTCGCTCACTCACTGGATCCCCTCCGACATGCTGCGCTGGTTGTTCTGGTGCCCTGCATGGGCGTGCTGCGGGTCGTAGTGCACGGCGGCACCCCGCAGCGCGATCTCGCGGGCCGCTTCGAGGTACGACAGCGCACCGCTGGAGCCCGGATCGTAGGTAAGGACCGTCTGGCCGTAGCTCGGCGCCTCCGAGATGCGGACGGACCTCGGGATGCTGGTCCGCAGCACCTCCTCGGCAAAGTGGGTGCGCACCTCGTCGGCGACCTGGGAGGCAAGCCTCGTCCGGCCGTCGTACATGGTGAGCAGGATCGTCGAGACGTGGAGCCCCGGGTTCAGGTGTCCCCGAACCAGTTCGACGTTCCGCAGGAGCTGGCCGAGGCCCTCCAGTGCGTAGTACTCGCACTGGATCGGGATCAGCACTTCGGCTCCCGCCACCATGGCGTTGACCGTGAGCAGTCCGAGCGAGGGCGGGCAGTCGATCAGGATGTAGTCGAGCGGCTGCTCGTAAGCCTGGATCGCCCGCTGCAGGCGGCTCTCACGTGCCACGAGCGACACCAGCTCGATCTCCGCACCGGCGAGATCGATGGTGGCGGGGGCACAGAAGAGACCCTCGACGTCCATGACGGGCTGCACCACTTCGGAGAGCGGCCTGCTGTCCACCAGGACGTCATAGATCGAGGGGACCTCGGCATGGTGATCGATACCGAGCGCCGTGGAGGCGTTGCCCTGCGGGTCCAGGTCGATGACCAGGACCCGGGCGCCGTGCAGTGCCAGGGAGGCGGCAAGGTTGACCGTCGTGGTCGTCTTGCCCACGCCGCCCTTCTGATTGGCGACCACCATCACGCGAGTCTCAGCCGGTCGGGGAAGTCCCTCACCGGCACGACCCAAGGCTTCTACTGCCAGTTGGGCAGCACGACCAATGGGGGTGTCGTCCATCGGGGGCGGTGTTTCACGTGAAACATCCTCCCCCACCGATTCGGTTCGGGGACCGGGGACCGGATCGGTCATCGGTCCCGCGATGTTGGCGTCGGACCGCAAGGATTCACTCTCCTCAGCTTCAGGCTCGCGATGAGCAGAGCCTGCCATGCTTTCGGGGTCGTGAACCAGCGAGACCGGGGGTTCTGTGGGTGAATCCACCTCTGTGGACAACTCCGTAACCCTCGCGAATGGATTCATGCGAGGCTTACGGTCCCGGGGCGTGGCAGCCTCGCGACCGCGGCTGAAGATCCCCTGCAGCAGGGAGCGACGTTTCACGTGAAACACCATGCCCCTGCTGCCCGGCCGGGACCGTTCGACACTCCGAAATGGTACGTATGCGACGCTCAGCGGCGTCGTCGGGTCTTGCTCGTCCGGGCGGCCTTGGCACGCTTGGCCGCGAACCGTACCCCGCCCGGGCTCTCCCCGACCTCTACCCGGACGACCGTCGACAGCGGATCCACGATCCCCTCACCCACGTGTAGGACCTCGGTCTCCACCACACCGAGCTTGGCGAGCGCGGCGCGAGCACCGTTGATCTCCTCCTCCGCGGTGTCGCCCTTGAGGGCGAGCATCTCGCCGTAGGGACGGAGCAGAGGAACGCCCCAGCCGGCCAGCCGGTCCAGCGGAGCCACCGCGCGAGCGGTCACCACATGGACGGGCGTGATCTTGCCGAGCATCTCCTCCGCGCGACCGCGGACCACGGTCACATGGTCGAGGCCGAGCAGCTCGACGACTTCCTGGAGGAAGTTCGTCCGGCGCAGCAGCGGCTCCAGGAGAGTGATCTTGAGGTCGGGCCGGACCAGCGCCAGGGGGATGCCGGGAAGACCGGCGCCCGAGCCCACATCGCAGACCGTGACGCCCTCGGGGACGACCTCGGAGAGGACTGCGCAGTTCAGCAGGTGCCGCTCCCACAGCCGCGGGACTTCACGCGGGCCGATCAGGCCGCGCTTCACACCCGCGTCCGCGAGGAGCTCCGCGTACCGCACAGCCTCCGGGAAGTGCTCACCGAAGACTGTCCGCGCCTGCTCCGGCGCCTCCGGGAGCTCCGCTGCCTCCGTCACGGGAACCGTCCTTCCGTACCGCACGCATTCTCTGCGGGCGCACTGTGGTGGCTGACTATCAGGCTGACAAAGATCGGCCCCGCCTGCGGACAGACGGGGCCGACACTACGAGAGGGATCAGGCCGGGAGTACGACGACGAAGCGCTGCGGCTCCTCGCCCTCGGACTCGCTGCGCAGACCGGCGGCGGCGATCGCGTCGTGCACGACCTTGCGCTCGAACGGGGTCATCGGGTCCAGCTTGACCGGCTCACCGGTGGACTTCACCTCGTCCGCGGCCTTGGCACCCAGCTCGGCGAGCTCGGTTCGCTTCTGGGCACGGAAACCGGCGATGTCGAGCATGAGCCGGCTGCGGTCACCGGTCTCACGGTGCACGGCCAGGCGGGTCAGCTCCTGGAGAGCCTCCAGGACCTCGCCGTCACGGCCGACGAGCTTCTGCAGGTCGCGGCTGCTGGAGTCGCTGACGATCGAGACCGCGGCGCGGTCCGCCTCGACGTCCATGTCGATGTCGCCGTCGAGGTCGGCGATGTCGAGCAGACCCTCGAGGTAGTCGGCCGCGATCTCACCCTCCTGCTCCAGGCGGGTCAGGGTGTCGCCACCCTCGGCGGCGGCGGAGGTGATGCCTTCCGTCACGGATGGTCTCCTTCTTACTTCTTGGACGACGGGTGCTTGGGCCGCTGCTGGCCCTTGCGCTGACCGGACTTGCCCTGACGGGAGCCCCCGGAGTTGGCACGGCTCGGGCGCGTGGGCTTGTCGCCCTGCGCCTCGTCCTTCGCCTCGTCCTTCGTCTCGACCTCAGCGTCGGCCTTCGCCGAACCCTGCGGCTTCTTCTCCAGCGAGGTGGTCGCCTGCTCGGCGGCCGGCTCGGAGACTTCCTCGGCATCCTTCGCCGCGGCCTGCTGCGCGGCGGCGGCCTGGCGCTGGGCCTTGGTCTGGCGCTTGGGCTGCTGGCGCTTGCCGGCGACGCCGCCCTCGGCCTCGGCCACGATCGTGTCGCTCTTGATCACGGTGCCGTCGGCCTGGGCCGCGAAGCCGGCCTTGGTCAGGCCCGCGAAGAAGCGGCGCTCGTTCTCGTTGCGGTCGCTGCCCTTGGCGACGATGACCTTGACGATGTTCTTCCGACGGCGGCCGCGGACCTCGCCATGCGTGGTGACGTTCTTCAGGAGGCGCTGGAGGTAGGAGTCCTGCGCCTTGCTGCCCGGGGTCGGGTTCTGGTTGATCACGTACATCTGCTGGCCCATGGTCCACACGTTGGTGGTCAGCCAGTAGACGAGAACACCGACGGGGAAGTTGATGCCCATGACGGCGAAGATCACCGGGAAGATGTACATGAGCATCTTCTGCTGCTGCATGTACGGGGTCTTCACCGAGAGGTCGACGTTCTTCATCATCAGCTGGCGCTGGGTGAAGAACTGCGAGGCCGACATCATGACGATCATGATCGCGGTGACGATGCGGACCGAAGTGATCGAGGCGTCGAGAGCGGCGACCTCGGCGGCGGAGTCCGTGAACTTCGAGGCCAGCGGGGCGCCGAAGATGTGCGCCTGACGGGCGCTGTCGAGCAGCGACTGGTTGATGACGCCGACCGTGTCGCCCTCGGCGATGTTGGAGAGCACGTGGTACAGCGCGAAGAAGAACGGCGACTGCGCCAGGATGGGAAGGCACGAGGAGAGCGGGTTGGTACCCGTCTCCTTGTACAGCTTCATCATCTCTTCGGACTGACGCTGCTTATCGCTCTTGTAGCGCTCCTGGATCGCCTTCATCTTCGGCTGGAGCGCCTGCATGTTCCGGGTCGACTTGATCTGCTTGACGAACAGCGGGATCAGGCAGATACGGATCAGCACCACGAGGGACACGATGGACAGGCCCCAGGCCCAGCCCGTGTCAGGGCCGAAGATCGCCCCGTACACCTTGTGGAACTGGACGATCACCCATGAGACAGGGGTGGTGATGAAGCTGAACAGACTGGCAATCGTGTCCACTAATCAGGCTCCTTGAGCATTGGGCGAGGTCTCTGCGGCCGGGCTCGTCTCGGCGGTGGACCCGCCCTTGTCGCCGCGCAACGCGTTCCTCAGCATTTCGTGCCAGCGAGGACGCTTACGCGGGGGGACGTGGTCCACTCCGCCGGGCGACCACGGATTGCACCGCAGGATGCGCCAGGCGGTCAGGGCCGTGCCCTTGATCGCGCCATGCCGGTCGATGGCCGTGAATCCGTAGTGGGAACACGACGGGTAGTACCGGCAGACGGGGCCCAGAAGAGGGCTGATCGTCCACTGGTACAGCTTGATGAGAGCCAGCAGCGGGTACTTCATCGCGTGCCCCCTCCCAGCAGCCGCTGAAAAGCGGCGTCCAGGTCTCGGGCCAGCTGTGCGTGGTCGGCGTCACCGGCTCCGGGCAACGCCCGTACGACCACCAGGCTACCGGGGGGCAGCTCGGTGAGACGGTCTCGGAGAAGATGGCGCAGGCGACGCTTCACCTGGTTGCGTACGACCGCAACGCCCACGGCCTTGCTCACGACGAAACCCGCACGCGTCGGGGGAGCGCTCTCCCCAGGCGCGTGCGGGTCCGTTGCACCGCTGCGTAGGTGGACGACGAGGAGCGGGCGACCGGCCCGGCGACCTCGGCGTACCGCGGTTGCGAAGTCCTCGCGCCGCCTCAGCCGATTCTCGGTAGGCAGCACGTCATGACCTGTTTAAGTGGATCAGGCGGACAGGCTCGCGCGACCCTTGCCACGGCGGTTCGCCAGGATGGCGCGGCCGGCACGGGTGCGCATGCGCAGGCGGAAGCCGTGGGTCTTCGCGCGACGACGGTTGTTCGGCTGGAAGGTGCGCTTGCTCACTCGGGGGCTCCAGAAATGATTCGGGTGGTGGCGGGACATCGCCTGGCTGTCACCGTGCGCCCACGAGTAGCTCGTAACGCCCGATAGCACCGCTTCGCGACCACAAAATGTGATCTTTGCCCATCGGAGGCAGGCGGCAGCAGCCATCGACAACTCGACCTGGTCACGGTACGCGCGGCTACGCCATCCGGTCAAACCGACCTGTTGCCATGGTCCATTATGCACAGGCTGTGGACAACAACTTGAACCACGTCAGCCGCCCCGACTACCGTGGTGAGACTCCACAGTCTTTTCCGTTCTGTCCTCACCTGTCCTCACGGACCCGTCCTCTACGGACTTCGACCCACCGTCCCCGAGAACCACACCATCGTGGGACCTGCGAGAAAGCGTGCCCCGTGGCTGACGTACCTGCCGATCTTGCCGCAGTGTGGCCACGCGTCCTCGAGCACCTCCTCGGCGAAGGCCAGCAGGGGATCGAACCCAAGGACAAGCAGTGGATCGAGCGCTGCCAGCCGCTCGCCCTGGTGGCCGACACCGCTCTCCTCGCCGTACCCAACGAGTGGGGCAAGCGCGTCCTCGAGGGCCGGCTGGCCCCGCTGATCAGCGAGACCCTCAGCCGCGAGTGCGGTCGCCCGATCCGGATCGCGATCACCGTCGACGACTCCGTCGGCGAGCCGACGCCGCCCGCGCCTCCCGCGCAGCAGCCGCGCTACGACGAGCGCCCGCAGCCCGACCCGTACGAGAAGTACGAAGGCTACGGACACCGTCCGATGTCCGACGACGGGCTGCCCACCGCGCGCCCGGCCTATCCGGACTACCAGCAGCCGCAGCGGCCCGACCCCGGCGCCTGGCCGCGCACCCAGGAGGACCTGTCCTGGCAGCAGCCTCGGCTCGGCGGCTACCAGGAGCGCGCCCCGTACACCGGTCCGGAGCAGTCCCGGCAGTCCCGCTACGACGAGCCTCCCCGGGGGTACGAGCAGCCGCGGCGGCCCGAGCGAGCCGAGCTGCCCGACCCGCAGGGCCACGGCGCCCGTCCCGGCCCGCGGCCGGGCGGTCCGGGCGGCGGCTCCGGCTCCTCCACCGGCCAGGGCTCCGGCGCGCCCGGCGAGCAGCACGCGCGGCTGAACCCCAAGTACCTCTTCGACACCTTCGTCATCGGTTCCTCGAACCGCTTCGCGCACGCCGCCGCCGTCGCGGTGGCCGAGGCGCCGGCGAAGGCGTACAACCCGCTCTTCATCTACGGGGAGTCGGGGCTCGGCAAGACCCACCTGCTGCACGCCATCGGCCACTACGCGCGGAGCCTCTATCCGGGGACCCGCGTGCGGTACGTGAGCTCCGAGGAGTTCACCAACGAGTTCATCAACTCGATCCGCGACGGCAAGGGCGACGCCTTCCGCAAGCGCTACCGCGATGTGGACATCCTGCTCGTCGACGACATCCAGTTCCTCGCGAGCAAGGAGTCGACGCAGGAGGAGTTCTTCCACACCTTCAACACGCTGCACAACGCCAACAAGCAGATCGTGCTCTCCTCCGACCGGCCACCCAAGCAGCTGGTGACCCTGGAGGACCGGCTCCGCAACCGCTTCGAGTGGGGCCTCACCACCGATGTGCAGCCGCCCGAGCTGGAGACGCGTATCGCGATCCTCCGCAAGAAGGCGGTGCAGGAGCAGCTGAACGCCCCGCCGGAGGTGCTGGAGTTCATCGCCTCCCGGATCTCGCGGAACATCCGCGAGCTGGAGGGCGCGCTGATCCGGGTGACGGCCTTCGCGAGCCTCAACCGGCAGCCGGTGGACCTCGGCCTCACCGAGATCGTCCTCAAGGACCTGATCCCCGGCGGCGAGGACAGCTCGCCGGAGATCACCGCTCCCGCGATCATGGCGGCCACGGCCGACTACTTCGGGCTGACGGTGGAGGACCTCTGCGGATCCTCGCGCAGCCGCGTCCTGGTGACGGCACGGCAGATCGCCATGTACCTGTGCCGTGAGCTGACGGACCTGTCGCTGCCGAAGATCGGCGCGCAGTTCGGCGGCCGGGACCATACGACGGTGATGCACGCGGACCGGAAGATCCGCGCCCTGATGGCGGAGCGGCGCTCCATCTACAACCAGGTCACCGAGCTCACCAACCGCATCAAGAACGGCTGACGGACCGCCGCGACGACGGCTGACGGACCACCGCGGCAGAGCGCCGCGACAGCCCGCACGACAGCGACCGAAGGGCGCCCCGGGACACCTCCTGGGGCGCCCTTCGGCGTTCCCGGATGCCGGTCCTGAACCGCTTCCGACGCACTTTCCGCCCGCTCCCGAGGCCGCTCCGGACCCCTCCCGAGGCTGCTCCGAGCCACTCCCGGGGGTGCCTCAGTTCGCTGTGCACAGCTGTGTACGAGCGCGGGGTGTTCGATTACCCCGTTCCGGTGGCGGGTTCTCCACAGATTGGGGGATGATCTCCCGTCCACAGGGTGGGGACTGTCGAGTTATCCGGATCCTGTCCACAGGACGACCTACTGACAGGTCATCACCCCAGGTCAAGCGCTTGTGGATTTGTTGGCAACCACTCTCCACAGCCTGTGGATAGAATTTTCGTCCACAGGGGGCCGGGAAAGTTGTCCACTGGCTGCCCACAGGGGGCCGTCGGTTGCCCACAGCTTCTCCACACCCCTGTCCACTGTTCGGCAACGAATCGTCCCCGCTCACCGCGTCGAGTGAAAGCCGTCACACCAAGGGAGACGGTTGGGCTGTGGGGAACGTGGGTAAAGCTGGGGACAGCGCTGGGGAGAACTCCCCATGGCCTGTGTACCGGGTGTGCAGAACTTTTCGGTGTCCACAGAGAACCCCGGTTGTCCACGGGTTCCACCCACAGGGTCGGTGGACAAAAAAACGGGTCTGACCTGCGAAAACGACGTTATCCACCGTTTCCACAGGCCCTACTACTACTCCCACATAGAGTTAGCCCGGAATTCGCTTCGAAGTGGGACCTGTGCACAACTCGGCGCCGGAGCTCCGACGCGCTCTCGTCGCGACTTGACCCCGAGCAGCACCGAGTGTCGGCGGCGTACGTCAGACTGGTTCCCGCAGTCGACGAAGAGCCAGCAACAGCAGGAGGCGGTTCCGGTGAAGATCCGGGTGGAGCGCGATGTACTCGCCGAGGCGGTGGCCTGGGTGGCCCGCAGCCTCCCGGCCCGTCCGCCGGCGCCCGTACTCGCGGGCCTTCTCCTGAAGGCCGAGGACGGCGCGCTGAGCTTCTCGAGCTTCGACTACGAGGTCTCCGCCCGGGTGTCGGTCGAGGCCGAGGTCGAGGAGGACGGCACGGTTCTCGTCTCCGGCCGGCTGCTCGCCGACATCTGCCGCGCCCTCCCCAACCGTCCCGTGGAGATCTCCACAGACGGTGTACGGGCGACCGTGGTCTGCGGCTCCTCCCGCTTCACCCTCCACACCCTGCCTGTGGAGGAGTACCCGGCACTGCCGGAGATGCCCACCGCGACCGGCACCGTCCCCGGTGAGGTCTTCGCCTCCGCCGCCGCCCAGGTGGCCATCGCCGCCGGCCGCGACGACACGCTGCCCGTCCTCACCGGTGTGCGCATCGAGATCGAGGGCGACACGGTCACCCTGGCCTCCACCGACCGCTACCGCTTCGCGGTCCGCGAGTTCCTGTGGAAGCCGGAGTCCCCGGACGCCTCCGCGGTCGCCCTGGTGCCCGCCAAGACCCTCCTGGACACCGCGAAGGCGCTCACCAGCGGCGACACGGTCACCCTGGCGCTCTCGGGCTCCGGCAAGGGCGAGGGCCTCATCGGCTTCGAGGGCGCGGGCCGCCGCACCACCACCCGGCTGCTCGAGGGCGACCTGCCGAAGTACCGGACGCTCTTCCCCACCGAGTTCAACTCGGTCGCGGTGATCGAGACCGCCCCCTTCGTCGAGGCCGTCAAGCGCGTGGCCCTGGTCGCCGAGCGCAACACCCCGGTCCGGCTCAGCTTCGAGCAGGGCGTGCTCATCCTGGAGGCCGGCTCCAGCGACGACGCACAGGCTGTGGAAAGGGTCGACGCGCAGCTCGACGGCGACGACATCTCGATCGCCTTCAACCCGACCTTCCTCCTGGACGGCCTGAGCGCGATCGACTCCCCGGTCGCCCAGCTCTCCTTCACGACCTCCACCAAGCCGGCGCTGCTCAGCGGCAAGCCGGCCCTGGACGCCGAGGCGGACGAGGCCTACAAGTACCTGATCATGCCGGTGCGCCTCAGCGGCTGACGGCCTGCGGTTCATGCCGGGGTCCGGGGGCCCGCGGCGCCAGCCGCAGATGTCACAGGCCGGGAAGGCACAGAATGCCGGTGCGCCTCAGCTGCTGACCCGCCTCCGGGAAGGCGTCGACTGAGCGGCCGACCCCACAGGTGTGCACACGGGTCCGGGCGTAGGCTCGGACCCGGGTAAACCGCACACGACGCTTAAGGAATCTCTGATGGAGCTCGGTCTCGTCGGTCTCGGCAAGATGGGCGGCAACATGCGCGAGCGCATCCGCCGCGCAGGCCACACCGTCATCGGATACGACCGCAACCCGGACCTCGCCGATGTCCACAGCCTCGAAGAGCTTGTGGGCAAGCTCAAGGGTCCGCGGGTCGTGTGGGTCATGGTTCCGGCCGGTGCCGCGACCCAGTCCACCATCGACGAGCTGGCCGACCTGCTCTCCCCCGGCGACATCGTCGTGGACGGCGGGAACTCCCGCTGGACCGATGACGAGAAGCACGCCGAGGAGCTCGCCGCCAAGGGCATCGGGTTCGTCGACTGCGGCGTCTCCGGCGGTGTGTGGGGCCTGGAGAACGGCTACGCGCTGATGTACGGCGGTTCCGCCGAGGACGTGGCGAAGGTCCAGCCGATCTTCGACGCGCTCAAGCCCGAGGGCGAGTTCGGCTCGGTCCACGCGGGCAAGGTCGGCGCCGGCCACTTCGCGAAGATGGTCCACAACGGCATCGAGTACGCGATGATGCAGGCCTACGCCGAGGGCTGGGAGCTCCTGGAGAAGGTCGACTCCGTCACCGACGTGCGCGAGGTCTTCCGCTCCTGGCAGGAGGGCACGGTCATCCGTTCCTGGCTGCTGGACCTCGCGGTGAACGCGCTGGACGAGGACGAGCACCTGGACCAGCTGCGCGGCTACGCACAGGACTCCGGCGAGGGCCGGTGGACCGTCGAGGCCGCCATCGACAACTCCGTACCGCTGCCGGCGATCACCGCGTCGCTGTTCGCGCGGTTCGCGTCCCGTCAGGACGACTCGCCGCAGATGAAGATGATCGCCGCGCTGCGCAACCAGTTCGGTGGCCACGCGGTCGAGTCCAAGAAGTAATCCACAGGCTGTGCACCGGGCGGTGCACAGCCGTCGGGGGAAGGTCGGCGCCCACCATGCACGTCACGCATCTCTCGCTGGCCGACTTCCGCTCGTACGCCCGGGTCGAGGTTCCCCTCGACCCGGGCGTCACCGCGTTCGTGGGCGCCAACGGCCAGGGCAAGACCAATCTCGTCGAGGCCGTCGGCTATCTCGCGACCCTCGGCAGCCACCGCGTCGCCTCGGACGCCCCGCTCGTACGGATGGGGGCGGAGCGCGCCGTCATCAGGGCCGCGGTCACCCAGGGCGAGCGCTCGCAGCTGATCGAGCTCGAACTCAACCCGGGCCGGGCCAACCGGGCCCGTATCAACAGGTCCTCGCAGGTCAGACCGCGCGACATCCTGGGAATCGTCCGGACCGTGCTCTTCGCCCCGGAGGACCTCGCCCTGGTGAAGGGCGACCCCGGCGAGCGCCGGCGCTTCCTCGACGAGCTGATCACGGCGCGCACGCCGCGCATGGCGGGCGTGCGCTCCGACTACGAGCGCGTCCTCAAGCAGCGCAACACGCTCCTGAAGTCGGCGGCGATGGCCCGGCGGCACGGCGGGCGGGGCATGGACCTCTCCACGCTCGACGTATGGGACCAGCACCTCGCCCGCGCCGGGGCCGAACTGCTCGCCCAGCGCCTCGACCTCATCCACACCCTGCAGCCGCTCGCCGACAAGGCGTACGAGCAGCTCGCGCCGGGCGGCGGACCGATTCTGCTGGAGTACCGGCCCTCCGCGCCGGGCGCCGGACACACCCGCGAAGAGCTGTACGAGCAGATCATCGCCGCGCTCGCCGAGGTCCGTAAGCAGGAGATCGAGCGGGGCGTCACCCTCGTCGGGCCGCACCGGGACGAGCTGCTGCTCAAGCTCGGCGACCTGCCCGCGAAGGGATACGCGAGCCACGGCGAGTCCTGGTCGTACGCGCTGGCCCTGCGCCTCGCCTCCTACGACCTCCTGCGCTCCGAGGGCAACGAGCCGGTCCTCGTCCTCGACGACGTCTTCGCCGAGCTCGACGCGCGGCGGCGCGAGCGGCTCGCGGAGCTCGTGGCGCACGGCGAGCAGGTCCTCGTGACGGCCGCGGTGGACGACGACGTGCCGGGGGTCCTCGCGGGGGCCCGGTACGAGGTGGCCGGCGGGGCGGTGGAGCGGGTATGAGCGAGCAGCAGTCTCTCGGGGCCGACGGGGCCGGTTCCCCGGAGCCGACGGCCCCCAAGATCCCCGAGAGCTCCGGCGTCGACCTGGCACGGGTCGCGCTCCGCGCGGCCAAGGAACAGGCGAAGGCTCGGGGCGCCGCCGCCCAGCAGAAGAAGCAGGCCCGGCGCGGGGGCGGACTGCGCTCCGGCGCGCGGGCCGACGGGCGCGACCCGATGGCGCTCGGCGCGGCGATCAACCGGCTGATCACCGAGCGGGGCTGGGAGACGCCGGCGGCGGTCGGCGGGGTCATGGGGCGCTGGCCGCAGATCGTCGGCGAGGACCTGGCGAAGCACTGCGTACCGCTGAAGTTCGACGACGAGCCGGACGCGCGGGTCCTCACCGTGCAGTGCGACTCCACGGCGTGGGCGACGCAGCTTCGGCTGCTCGCGCCGCGGCTGGTGGCGCGGCTGAACGAGGACCTGGGGCACGGGACGGTGCGGGTCATCAAGGTGCTGGGGCCCGGTGCCCCCAGGCGGGCTTACGGGCCGCTCAGGGCGCCCGGCAGTGTCGGGCCCGGGGACACGTACGGCTAGAGCGCCGGGCGGCCGGGTTCCCTTGTACGCGAGGCCTTGGCATGTGTACGCGAGGCCCTGGCGCGCCCCGTTCTCGTGGTGCGGGTCCAGCAAGAGGGGCGCCGCGCGGGTGGCGTTGTGCCCACCCTCCCCCGGAGGGGGGACCCCCAGCCCCGGCGGAACGCATGCCCACAACGCGGCGGGGTGCTCGCCCACAACGCGGCGGGGTGCTCGCCCACAACGCGGCGGGACGCCCTCCCCTGACGGGGCGGAACGGCTGCCCACAACGCGCTACGACTCGAAGCGCTAGGTGGCCGTCAGAGGGCTCTGGAGACCCTGTCCGGATATGGGGAGTCGTCTCGCTCCCGCTCAGGGCGGCACATGCGGACTCAGGCACCGGCAAACCCCCATGACTGTCGGCGCTACCGGTAGACTGGGCGACAATCCCGCCACCCTGCGGAACATGTCGAACGACGCAGCCGCTCCCGTATGCCCGGAGAACGGCTTGTGCTGTGCCAGAAAGGGCGCTTCGTGGCCGATTCCGGCAACCCCAACGAGAACAACCAGTACACCGCCAGCAACATCCAGGTCCTCGAAGGCCTGGATGCCGTGCGCAAGCGCCCTGGCATGTACATCGGCTCGACCGGTGAGCGCGGTCTGCACCACATGGTGCAGGAGGTCGTCGACAACTCGGTCGACGAAGCCCTGGCCGGCCACGCCGACACCATCGACGTGACGATCCTGCCCGACGGCGGCGTCCGCGTCGTCGACAACGGCCGCGGCATCCCGGTGGGCATCGTGGCCTCCGAGGGCAAGCCGGCCGTCGAGGTCGTGCTGACCGTGCTGCACGCGGGCGGCAAGTTCGGCGGCGGCGGCTACGCCGTCTCCGGCGGTCTGCACGGTGTCGGTGTGTCGGTCGTGAACGCCCTGTCCACCAGGATCGCCGTCGAGATCAGGACGGACGGCCACCGCTGGACGCAGGACTACAAGATGGGCGCCCCGACCGCGCCCCTCGCGCAGCACGAGGCGACCGACGAGACCGGCACCTCGGTCACCTTCTGGGCCGACCCGGACATCTTCGAGACCACCGAGTACTCCTTCGAGACGCTCGCGCGCCGCTTCCAGGAGATGGCCTTCCTCAACAAGGGCCTCACCCTGACGCTCACGGACGAGCGCGAGTCGGCGAAGGCCACGGTCGGCGCGGACGACCCGGAGGCGGAGGCCGCGGAGCCGACCGCGCGCACGGTGAAGTACCACTACGAGGGCGGCATCGTCGACTTCGTGAAGTACCTCAACTCGCGCAAGGGCGAGCTGGTCCACCCCACCGTGATCGACCTCGAGGCGGAGGACAAGGACAAGGCCCTGTCCCTCGAGGTCGCGATGCAGTGGAACAGCGGCTACAGCGAGGGCGTGTACTCCTTCGCCAACATCATCCACACCCACGAGGGCGGCACGCACGAGGAGGGCTTCCGTGCGGCGCTGACCTCGCTGATCAACAAGTACGCGCGCGACAAGAAGCTGCTTCGCGAGAAGGACGACAACCTCACGGGTGACGACATCCGCGAGGGTCTGACCGCGATCATCTCGGTCAAGCTGAGCGAGCCGCAGTTCGAGGGCCAGACCAAGACCAAGCTGGGCAACACGGAGGCGAAGACCTTCGTCCAGAAGGCGGTCTACGAGCACCTCAACGACTGGCTGGACCGCAACCCGGTCGAGGCCGCGGACATCATCCGCAAGTCGATCCAGGCCGCCACCGCGCGCGTGGCCGCCCGCAAGGCGCGCGACCTGACCCGTCGTAAGGGCCTGCTCGAGTCGGCGTCGCTGCCGGGCAAGCTCTCCGACTGCCAGTCGAACGACCCCGCCAAGTGCGAGATCTTCATCGTCGAGGGTGACTCCGCCGGTGGCTCGGCCAAGTCCGGCCGTAACCCGATGTACCAGGCCATCCTGCCGATCCGCGGCAAGATCCTGAACGTCGAGAAGGCCCGGATCGACAAGATCCTTCAGAACACCGAGGTCCAGGCGCTGATCTCGGCCTTCGGTACCGGAGTCCACGAGGACTTCGACATCGAGAAGCTCCGCTATCACAAGATCATCCTGATGGCGGACGCCGACGTCGACGGTCAGCACATCAACACCCTGCTGCTGACCTTCCTCTTCCGCTTCATGCGTCCGCTGGTCGAGGCCGGTCACGTCTACCTCTCGCGCCCGCCGCTCTACAAGATCAAGTGGGGCCGGGACGACTTCGAGTACGCGTACTCGGACCGCGAGCGGGACGCGCTCGTCGCGCTGGGCAAGCAGAACGGCAAGCGGATCAAGGAAGACTCGATCCAGCGCTTCAAGGGCCTCGGCGAGATGAACGCCGAGGAGCTGCGCGTCACGACCATGGACGTCGAGCACCGTGTGCTCGGCCAGGTCACCCTGGACGACGCGGCCCAGGCCGACGACCTGTTCTCGGTGCTGATGGGCGAGGACGTCGAGGCACGCCGCTCGTTCATCCAGCGCAACGCCAAGGACGTTCGCTTCCTCGACATCTGAGTCGGTCTCAGCTGACCGTACGAAAGGACTGACGACCAGCAATGGCCGACGAAAACACTCCCGGCACCACCGAAGAGCAGGAGCCCGTGCTGCGGATCGAGCCCGTCGGGCTCGAGACCGAGATGCAGCGCTCGTACCTCGACTACGCGATGTCCGTCATCGTGTCCCGCGCGCTGCCCGACGTACGGGACGGCCTCAAGCCGGTCCACCGGCGCGTGCTGTACGCGATGTACGACGGCGGCTACCGGCCCGAGAAGGGCTTCTACAAGTGCGCCCGCGTCGTCGGTGACGTCATGGGTACGTACCACCCGCACGGCGACTCCTCGATCTACGACGCGCTCGTCCGTCTCGCCCAGCCCTGGTCGATGCGGATGCCGCTCGTCGACTCCAACGGCAACTTCGGTTCCCCGGGCAACGACCCGGCCGCCGCCATGCGGTACACCGAGTGCAAGCTCATGACGCTGTCGATGGAGATGCTCCGGGACATCGACGAGGAGACCGTCGACTTCCAGGACAACTACGACGGCCGCAACCAGGAGCCGACGGTCCTGCCGGCCCGCTTCCCGAACCTGCTGATCAACGGCAGCGCCGGTATCGCGGTGGGCATGGCGACCAACATCCCGCCGCACAACCTCCGCGAGGTCGCGGCCGGTGCCCAGTGGGCGCTGGAGCACCCGGACGCCAGCCACGAGGAGCTCCTCGACGCGCTCATCGAGCGGATCAAGGGCCCGGACTTCCCGACCGGCGCGCTCGTCGTCGGCCGCAAGGGCATCGAGGAGGCGTACCGCACCGGCCGTGGCTCGATCACGATGCGCGCGGTCGTCGAGGTCGAGGAGATCCAGAACCGCCAGTGCCTGGTGGTCACGGAGCTTCCGTACCAGACCAACCCCGACAACCTCGCGCAGAAGATCGCCGACCTGGTGAAGGACGGCAAGGTCGGCGGCATCGCCGACGTCCGCGACGAGACCTCGTCCCGTACCGGTCAGCGCCTCGTCATCGTGCTCAAGCGCGACGCCGTCGCCAAGGTCGTGCTGAACAACCTCTACAAGCACACCGACCTGCAGACGAACTTCGGCGCGAACATGCTGGCGCTCGTCGACGGCGTGCCCCGCACCCTCTCGCTCGACGCGTTCATCCGCCACTGGGTGACGCACCAGATCGAGGTCATCGTCCGCCGGACGAAGTTCCGGCTGCGGAAGGCCGAGGAGCGCGCCCACATCCTGCGCGGTCTGCTCAAGGCGCTCGACGCGATCGACGAGGTCATCGCCCTCATCCGGCGCAGCGACACGGTCGAGATCGCCCGCGGCGGCCTGATGGACCTCCTCCAGATCGACGAGATCCAGGCCAACGCGATCCTGGAGATGCAGCTCCGCCGGCTCGCCGCCCTGGAGCGCCAGAAGATCATCGCCGAGCACGACGAGCTCCAGGCCAAGATCAACGAGTACAACGCGATCCTGGCCTCGCCGGAGCGCCAGCGCTCCATCGTCAGCGAGGAGCTCGCGGCGCTCGTCGAGCGGTTCGGCGACGACCGCCGGTCCAAGCTCGTGCCCTTCGACGGTGACATGTCCATCGAGGACCTGATCGCCGAGGAGGACATCGTCGTCACGATCTCGCGCGGCGGGTACGTGAAGCGGACGAAGACCGAGGACTACCGCTCGCAGAAGCGCGGCGGCAAGGGCGTGCGCGGGACGAAGCTGAAGCAGGACGACATCGTCGACCACTTCTTCGTCTCCACCACCCACCACTGGCTGCTCTTCTTCACCAACAAGGGCCGGGTCTACCGGGCCAAGGCGTACGAGCTGCCGGACGCCGGACGGGACGCGCGCGGCCAGCACGTGGCCAACCTGCTCGCCTTCCAGCCGGACGAGCAGATCGCCCAGATCCTGGCGATCCGCGACTACGAGGCCGCGCCGTACCTGGTGCTCGCCACCAAGGCCGGCCTGGTCAAGAAGACCGCGCTGAAGGACTACGACTCGCCGCGCTCGGGCGGTGTCATCGCGATCAACCTCCGGGAGACCGAGGCCGGCGGCGACGACGAGCTGATCGGGGCCGAACTGGTCTCGTCCGAGGACGATCTGCTCCTCGTCAGCAAGAAGGCGCAGTCGATCCGCTTCACGGCCACGGACGACGCGCTGCGCCCGATGGGACGTGCCACCTCGGGCGTCAAGGGCATGAGTTTCCGCGCGGACGACGAACTGCTCTCGATGAATGTCGTCCGGCCCGGTACGTTCGTCTTCACCGCGACCGACGGCGGGTACGCGAAGCGCACCCCCGTCGACGAGTACCGCGTCCAGGGCCGTGGCGGCCTCGGTATCAAGGCCGCCAAGATCGTGGAGGACCGCGGCTCGCTCGTGGGCGCGCTGGTGGTCGAGGAGACCGACGAGATCCTCGCCATCACGCTGTCCGGCGGTGTGATTCGTACGCGAGTCAACGAAGTCAGGGAGACCGGCCGTGACACCATGGGCGTCCAGCTGATCAACCTGGGCAAGCGCGATGCCGTCGTCGGCATCGCACGGAACGCCGAGGCCGGCAGCGACGACGAAGATGTCGACGACGATGCCGAGGGCGTTGTCGAGGTGACCGAGGCCGCAGTGGTCGAGGCCGAGGCAGTCGAGGGCACCGAGCCCTCGGCCGGGGAGCACGAGGAGTAAGAGCGTGAGTGGAGCCACGGGCGCCGGATCGGCGGCTGCCGGAGCTTCTGCTGGTGCTGGAGCGAACGGCGCCCGTGGCCCCGCCACGGACTCCCAGGGGGTTGCGGTGACGGACAACCGGGGGCAGCAGCCCTCGTACGAGACCTACAGCGGGCCGCTGCCCGGCGAGCGTGCGGGCACGCAGCAGCAGAGCGGCCCGTACCACCCGCCGCAGGCGTACGGCGCTCCGGCGTCGGGCGGCCAGGCGGGCGGTACGGCCGGCGGGACGCTGGGCGGCCAGACGGGCGCCGGAGCGGTGCGCCGGCCGCGTACGGGGGCGCGCACCACGCCTCGTACGCGCAAGGCGCGGCTGCGGGTGGCGAAGGCCGATCCGTGGTCGGTGATGAAGGTGAGCTTCCTGCTCTCCATCGCGCTGGGCATCTGCACGGTCGTGGCCGCGGCGGTGCTGTGGATGGTCATGGACGCCATGGGCGTCTTCTCGACCGTCGGCGGCACGATCAGCGAGGCGACGGGCTCGAACGAGTCCAACGGCTTCGATCTGCAGTCGTTCCTGTCGCTGCCGCGGGTCCTGATGTTCACCTCGGTGATCGCCGTGATCGACGTGGTCCTGATGACCGCGCTGGCGACGCTGGGCGCGTTCATCTACAACCTGTCGGCCGGTTTCGTCGGCGGTGTGGAGCTCACGCTCGCCGAGGACGAGTGACCTTCGGGTGGCTGCCGGATGACCTGCGAGGGGGCCGGGGCGGAACCGATTTTGGGACTGGCCCCCACGTGCGCTAATCTTCAGGAGTCAGCGCGCGGGACACACACCGCAGAGCGCGGCGGGGCTATAGCTCAGTTGGTTAGAGCGCATCCCTGATAAGGATGAGGCCACAGGTTCAAATCCTGTTAGCCCCACAGTATCGATCGACCCGGACGGTTCCTCCGTCCGGGTCGATCTTTTTTCCGGGGAAAATCGAGGGCGCGTCGGGGGTTTGAAGCTCGTACAGGTCACCGATCGGTATCGGTCGATGTGTAGAGTGGGCGTCAGAAGTCTCCTACGTCAACGAAAGACGAGGTCGCGCGGTGAAGAAGCTTCTCCTGGTCGCACTGGCCGCCATCGGCGGGCTCCTCGTGTACCGCCAGATCCAGGCGGATCGCGCCGAGCAGGATCTGTGGACGGAGGCGACCGACTCCGTGCCCGCAGGTTCGGGTGTCTGAGACGAAGACCGTCTGTGGGTGGAGCCCCGGCCGCGCGTGAGCGGGCCGGGGCTTTGCTTTGCCTGAGCAAATCATTGGCTTGCTTAAGTAAAGAGGAGAAGCGCGTGAAGACGCAGGCCGGCATCGGCCGGAGGGCGGGGGCCCTGATCGCGGCGGTCGCGGCAGTGGGCGCGGTGACGGCGCTGCCGGGCCAGGCCCGGGCGGCAGCCGGGGGCGAGCTCCCGCCGTACACCTTCGACACCACGGCCCAGCCGGTCAAGGGGGCCGCTTCGAGCTCGGACGCGGCGCAGCTGAAGACCGGGCAGACCTACCGCGACACGCTCAAGAAGGACGGCAAGGTCTACTACCGCGTCGACCTCGACGACAAGCAGAACAGCTACGTCTCCGTGGTCGCCGTGCCGAAGCCCGGCGGCAAGGCCGAGTACGGCGACGGCTTCAAGGTCAGCATGCAGGACGGCTCCGGCACCGAGTGCGGCTACCAGCAGGCCTCGTTCTCGGCCGAGTACGCACGGCCCCTGGCCGCGTACGCCCGCCGCCTCATCAACCCCGACAGCTCCTCCTGCCAGAAGGCCGGAGCCTTCTACGTGCTCGTCGAGCGGAACTCGAAGGCGACCTCCGCCCCGGACGACTGGGAGCTGGAGATCCGGCACCTCTCCGAGCCGGGAGTGAAGAAGGCCGGGCCGACCGAACTCCCCGAGGCCTGGCCCTCCGCCACGCCCGCACCGCCGACAGGTGGCCCGCAGAAGCGCCAGGGCGGCGCCGGCTTCCACGACGCCGTCTCGCTGAAGCAGGGCGAGTGGCGGTCCGACATCCGGCCCGGCCAGACGCTGTTCTTCCGGGTGCCCGTCGACTGGGGGCAGCAGCTCTTCGCCACCGCCGAGCTCGGCAGCAGCACCGCCGGCGACGAGTACATCGGCCAGGCCCTGGTGCTCTCCGTGGACAACCCGGCGCTCGGCCACGTCGACGAGAACAGCGGGAGCTACGACGGGAAGCCCGCGACGCTCGCGCTCGACCCGCTGCGGCCGGTGGCCTATGAGAACCGCACCTCGTACAACGACGCCACGAGCGGCATGCGCTTCGCCGGCTGGTACTACCTGTCGGCCACGCTCAACCCGGCCGTCGCCGAGGAGTACGGGGACGGGCCGTTGCCGCTGACGCTGCGGGTGAACGTCACGGGCACGGCGAATCCCGGGCCGGGGTACGACGGCGACCCCGGGCCGTTCGCGGTGACCGCCGACGACCGTGAGGCGGCGGCGAGCGGCGCGAGCGGGGCCCGGGCGGCGGAGCGGAGCGACTCCATGCGGCTCGTCGCGGTGGCCGGGATCGGCACCGGGAGCGTGCTGCTGCTCGGCCTCGGCGCGTGGACGCTGCTCGCGCGGCGACGGGCGGCGTAAGGCCGGGGCAGGGCCGAGCAGGGCCGGGCAGGGGCGCGCAGGGCCGGGCAGGGCCCCGCAGGGCCGCGTAGGGCGGCGCTGCGGGGGCGGTGCCGGGCCCCTCTGTGGCTCAGGTCTGGGCGAGGGCCCAGAAACCCACCGCGAGGCAGACCAGCGCCAGCAGCAGCACCGGGACCGCCACCTTCGGGGGCGGTCCCGGTCGGCGTTCGGGGGCGAGGGGCGCGGGCCGGGGCGGCTGCGTCGACCCGGTGGGGTGAGCGGGAACCTGATCGGGGCGAGCGGTGTAGGGATGAGTAGCGGCCTGTCCGTACAGCGCCGCGGCAGTGGGGGCCTGGTCGAAGGCGGGCGCCGTCGGGTGCGCGACCGGCGTGTGCGTGACCGGCGGGGGCAGGTGGAAGCTGCCCGTCTCGGAGGCGCTCGGCATCGACGGCCGGTGCGGCGGTACGGGCGTCGGGGCGAGCGCGGGGGTGGGCGCGGACATGGCGGTGGGGGTCGGCGTCGGTACGGAGTCGGACGCGACGCCCTGTACGGCCGAAGCTCCCGGACCGCCGTGCCCGGCGGAACCCATGGGGCCCGTGGGGCCCTGGGGGCCGAAGCCGGCCGGCAGCGGGCCGATCTGGTCGAAGATCTCGACCGGCTGCTCGTCGGGACCCGGCTCGGGCAGCATCTCCGCGGCGGCGTTCAGCGCCTTGCGCGCGCCCGTCGCCGTCCGGAAACGGGCCTGCGGATCGGGCTGGAGCAGCCCCGCGAGCACCTGCCACAGCGGCTCCGGGATGCCCTCGGGGGCGCTCGGGGTGCCGTACGTCAGGAAGTGCGAGATCAGGGCCTGGGAGTCCGGGCTGCGGCCCTGGAGAAGATAGAGCGCGACCAGGCCGACGGCGAACAGGTCGGCTGTGAAGTCCGGCTCGGCGCCGAGGAGTTGCTCGGGAGCGAAGTAACCCGGCGTGCCCACCACGTAGTTGGTCTCGGTGAGCCGGGGCTCACCCTTGCGCATGGAGATGCCGAAGTCGGACAGCCGCAGGTGCGGCCGCCCGGTTCCGGTGACGTCCATGAGGATGTTGGCGGGCTTGATGTCCCGGTGGACGACGCCCTCCGCGTGCACCGTCGCCAGACCCGAGAGCAGCTGGTCGAGCAGGGTGCAGACGAACCGGGCCGGCAGCGGGCCGTAGTCCCCGATGACGTGCGCCAGGGAGCCGCCGGCGACCAGGTCCATGGTGAAGAGGACCTTGTCGTCGTCGGCGGCCCAGCTGGCCGGGGCGAGGACGTGCGGATGATCGATCCGCAGCGCCTGCTCGCGGACGAAGCGGAGCAGCGTGTGCGCGTCGCTCTGCAGGAGCACCTTGGCCGCCACGTACCGGCGGCGCCGGTGGTCCCAGGCACGCCACACCGCGCCCGCCCCACCCCGCCCGATCGGGTCGATCAGCTCGTACCGACCAGCGAAGACCTCACCCATCGTGCTGCGCCCGCTCCCCGTGTGCGTCGTCTCTCCGGGACTCCGGCCGACGGCCGGTCCCGCGTCAGTTCTGGTGCGACTCGTAGTGGGCGACCGCGTCCGCGGTGCGCCCCGCGCCGTACACCCGGAGGAACTCTGCCAGTTCCGGGTGGGCCGGGGCGAGGGAGTCGGCCGCGTCGATGATGTCGCCCGCCGCCGCCACGGACCGCAGCAGCGACTGGATCTCACGGACCACGCGGCGCACGGTCGGGGCGCCGGATCCGGTCGTGGTCTGCGCCGTGCTGGTGAGGACGGAGCCGCCCTGCGACTTCTTGACCTCGTCCATCCGGTCGGCGGCCTCGGCGGCGCTGACGCTGCCGTCGGCGACCTGGACGGCGAGCTCCTGGAGCGCCTGGACGCGCTGGACGACGGCCGGGTTGCCGATCTTCGCCCGCTGGCCGCTCATCAACTGGGACAGCATGGGCGCGGAGAGCCCGAGCACGGCCGCGAGCCTGGCCTGGTTGAGCCCGAGATCGTCGATCAGCCGACGGAAGAGCGCCCCCAACGGCTCCCCGTACCAACTGCGCTGAAGCTCTCTGGCTCTTGCCGTGGCTTCCTGCTGCGCTGCGTCCATCACTTCTCCCCATCCCTTAGGTTCGCCACTGCGAACCTCGATCAGCATCTTACGGAGCGTGGTCGTCCACCGGGAGTCCCAATCCTTTTGCCGGACAGGGGGGGAGACCCGGTACGCTGTTCTCGTTCCGGGGCCTTAGCTCAGTTGGTAGAGCGCTGTCTTTGCATGGCAGATGTCAGGGGTTCGACTCCCCTAGGCTCCACTCGATGACACCCCTCTGACCTGCGATGACGCAGTCCAGAGGGGTGTTTTTGTCGGCCTTGGCCATGAGGCTGCGGGGGCGCCTCAGTCCACGTCCCCCCAGGTCACGTCCGGACCGGGCGGCCAGGGCTGGGAGAAGTCGAAGAGGGTGGGGTCGTCGATCTCGCGGACGGCCTTGCGCCAGGACGGCCTGCCCGAGATGAGGAAGCCCTTCTTGTCGCGCGAGGTGAGCAGGTAGGTGGCGGTCGGGTCGTTCTCGACCTGGTGCCGCTCGGAGATCTCGTCCGTCTCCCGCTCGGTGGCCTTGCGGATCTCCAGGCCGTACAGCAGGGAATGGACGAGCATCGTGTCCACGTGCCCGACGTAGATCTCGATCCGGGGCGCCGGAGCGAGCTTCAGATCGGTGTCGCTGCGCAGCAGCAGCGTCTTGTGCGAGACGGTGTAGCTCCAGAGCTTGAACAGGCGCTCCGGCTCGGAGAACGTCATGGGTGTCCCTCGGATTCAGTGCGGTGAAAGGGCCGGTGTCTCAGCGTCGCGATTTCTTGGGCGGCTCGGGAGGCTGGACGGAATTCGGCTCGGGAACGTCGTCGACCGGCTTGTTGTCCGAGTGCCAGGAGATCGATTCCCACGACCTGCCGCCGTAATCTACCCCGTCCTCCTCACCGGCCTTGAAGGCCACCACGTTCCGGGCCACGACGCTCATCTCCCAGGCCGTTCCGTAGTTCTCCGGCGGGTGCTTCTGGCCCTGGCCGGTGCCGAACGGCTGGCCGCGCTCCACGGCGGTGTCGAACGCCGCCGCGATCGACTCCGGCGTGCTGCCCGCGCCCGGCATGCCGTCGAGCGTGATGTGCAGGTCGACCCGCGGGTCGGACACCGCGGCCATGACGTTGGTCATCCACACCGGGCTGCCCGCCTCCACGTCCGCGAAGGCCCGGCCGTTGAAGGTGGTCGCCTCGGGGAGGCCGTGCGCCCGCAGGTACTTCATCAGCTCGTCGGACGGCGGATTGACGCCCAACACGACCACGGGATAGGTCGGAGGGGCCGGGGTGTGGCCGGTCTCCTCCTCGTCGCAGGGGGCGAGCCCCAGCGGATCGATCAGCACGTGCGGGTTGGACACGTAGGCCGCGGGGTTCGGCGCCGGGACGAGCCCGAGCGGGTCCGGCGACAGGTAGCGCGCCGTCTCGGGGTCGTAGTAGCGGTGCACGTTGTAGTGCAGTCCGCTCTCCGCGTCGAAGTACTGCCCGGGGAAGCGCAGCGGCGTGTACGCGGTCGCGTCCGCGTTCCATGAGGTCAGACCCCACAGGGTGGAGCGGGCCCGCCAGGCGACGGAGCCGTCCTCGCCGATGAGCTCGGTCGGGGTGCCGACGAGGTCGGTGACGAGGGCGAAGAACCGCCGGTCGATCTCCTCCGACGGCGCTGTCGCCAGGGACTTCCGCTCGGTCTGCGCCACCGGGTGCCGGCCGCGGTAGTCCCAGGTGAGGGAGGTCAGCGTGCCGCCCTCGGAACCGCCCGACACCTGCTCGACGAGCAGGTCGCCGTGCCAGGTGAACTCCGTGCGCTCCAGGATCCGGGCGCCGTCCGCGTCGACGCCCACCTTGGACACCCGGCGGCCGAGCGGGTCGTAGCCGTAGCTCCAGCGGCTGCCGTCGGGCCGGACCACGGCGGTCAGCCGGTCCTCGGCGTCCCACGCGTACGTCCACACCTCGGCGGAGCCGTCCGCGCGGTCCACCCGGCGCACGACCGTCCGCCCCTGGCCGTCGTACTCGTAGGAGACGTCGCCGGCCCGCCGGATCCGGGTGCCGTCGTACCGGCGTGTCCCCGTGGCGTGCCCGCCCCCGTGCCGCGCGGGCCAGGTGGCCTCCGTCAGGTTGCCGGACCCGTCGTAGGCGTACCGCTCGGTCCAGCCCTTCGCGTTGACCGCGGTCACCCGGCCGGCGGGGTCCAGCTCGAAGTGCCGGGTGCCGGAGAGCCGGTCGTCCACGGAGGTGAGCCCGCCGCCGGGCCGGTGGGCGTACCGGCGCGCCTGGACCGTGCCGTCGCGGGTGACCGCCCGCCGGCCCAGCAGCCGGTCGCTCGTGTCCCACACGTGGTCGAGGGTCGCGACGCCCTCGACGTGGCGGGAGGCCTCCCGCCCGGCGGCGTCGTGCGCGAACCGGATGCCGTGGCCGGACGCGGTGACGAGACCGTCCCAGCCGGACGGGCCGTGGTTCCACTCGCTGGTCGTGCCCGCCGGAGTGGTCCGCCGGGTCGGACGCCCCAGCTCGTCGTAGGCGAGGCGCAAAGTCCGGCCGTCGCAGGTCTCGTCGAGGACCCGGCCCCGGGCGTCGCGCCGCCAGCTGAGCTCGGCGTCGGGACCGACGGCGTGCAGGAGCCTGCCCTCGGGGTCGTACGAGAAGCGGGTGACCGCGCCGGCCGCCTCCTTGCGGACGACCCGGCCCATCGGGTCGCGCTCGAAGCGGATGGTCTGGCCCGCGCCGTTCGTCCGGGCGATCAGCCGGCCGGCCTCGTCGTAGGCGTAGGTGACGGTGCGCCCGTCGAAGTCCGTCTCGGAGCTCAGCCGGCCCGCGGCATCGTGCTCGTACGTCCAGGTCCGTCCCTGCGGGCCGACGACGCCGACGAGCCGTCGTTCGGTGTCGTAACGGAACTCGTGGCGCGCGCCGTCGGGTTCGGTCCGGGCCGCGGGCAGATCGAAGTGGGTGTACTCGAAGAGCGTGACCGCGCCCGAGGCGTCGGTCGTGGAGGTGCAGTTGCCCTCGCCGTCGTAGGTCCACCGTTCCTCGGCGCCGTCGGGGCCGGTCCGGGTGAGGAGCCTGCCCTCCGTGGACCAGCTCATCGTCGTGGTGCGGCCCTCTGCGTCCGTCGTGGTCGCGGGGCGGCCGAAGGCGTCCCGGTCGAAGCGGGCGACCTCGCCGGACGGCTGGGTGACGGCGAGGGGCAGGCCCGCCCGGTCCGAGGCGATGCGCACGGTCCGGCCCGTGGCGTCGGTGACGGCGTCGAGCCGTCCCGCCGCGTCGTAGGCGTACGAGGTGACCGTCCCGAGCGGGTCGGCGACCGAGGTCCGGTTGCCCCGGTCGTCGTGGCTCAGGTGCCAGTGGGATCCGTCGCGGGCCGTGACGGTGACCGGCCGGCCGGCGTCGTCGTACGTGACGAGGGAGCGGTGCCCGTCGGGGTGGACGACCGCGGTCCGGCGTCCCGCCGCGTCGTACTCGTGTGTCGTCGTCAGGCCGAGCGGGTCCGTCTCGGTCAGCAGCCGGTCGTACGCGTCCCAGGTGCGCCGGACGGTGTGGCCGAGCGGGTTCGTCTCCGCGACCGACTGGAGCCGGTGGTTGAGCTGGTGGACGGTCGTGGCGCCGGTGGAGTCGGTGTAGCGGGTGACGCGGTCGCCGGTGTCCGGGTGGACGGCGTAGTCGAAGGTGGAGGAGAGGAAGCCGTCCGGGCCGATGGTGCGTACGACGCGGCCGGCGGCGTCGTACACGTACCGGAACGTGGAGTCGTTCCGGTCGGTCCAGCTGGTGATCCGCCCCTCCGGGTCGTAGCCGAAGCGCAGGGGCCGGCCGGAGGAGTTGGTGACGGCTTCGAGATGCCCCGGCCGGTCGTAGCCGTAGGTCATGACGGTGACCGGGCCCTGGGGCGTGCGCAGCGCGAGGGTGCGGACGCGGGCGTCCTCGACGGTGACCTGGACGGTGTAGCCACCGGAGTGGGTGACGGCGGTGGGGGCTCCGTCGGGGCGGCGGGAGAACGTGATCGCGTGGTCGTTGCGGTCGCGGATCTCGGTGAGCCAGTGGGCGGAGGAGGTGCGGTAGGGGCTGCCGGTGAAGGAGCGGGTCACCCCGGTGTGCGGGTCGGTGACGGTGTACGTCCCCGTGTCCCCGTCCTGGCCCCCGTGGGCGAGGGCCAGCCGCGGGCCCTCCAGGGGGAGTACGGGCTCTCCGCCGGGGAGGGGCAGGGCCGGGTAGACGAGGAGGGAGCCGTCCTCACGGGCCCACACGGCCTCCTGGAGGACGGGGTCGACCTCCAGGCGCTCGTCGAGGGTGGAGGCCCAGCCGCGGCCGAACCAGTGGCCGTGGCGGTACTCCGACAGATGGGTCCGCGACAGGGCCAGGGGCAGGGTGCCCGGCAGGGACAGGTCCGTCTGCGTGAGGGTCATCTCGCCGGTGGCGACGTCGACCGGGTCGTTCTCGCACTTCTTCTTGTCGAGGGGGACGGAGTGGCGGCGCGGATCGGTGGCGGCGTCCTTCAGCGGTACCGGCTTCGCCTGTGCCGTGTCGAGGTCGCCGCCCTTGCGGTTGCCGGTGCCCTGCCCGCCGTTCGGGCCGCCCGTGTCGTCGTCGCTCTTGCGCTGGCGGGCGAGCCGGTCGCGGATGGCGTCGTCGTTGTTCTTGTGGTCGACGGAGATCTGCTTGACGACCTTCGGCAGCGTCTTGCCGACGTGGTCGCCCATGGTCGTGGCGGACTTGGCGAGGGCGCCCATGGCCTTCTCGATGACCGGGTCCAGGGCGTCGGCGATGCTGTCCCGGCCCTTGTTGCGGCCCTGGGCCGTCTTCGCCTTCGTCAGTTTCCCGGCGGTCCTGCCGTGGATCCCGGCGCTCACACCGTTCAGCTTCGTACCGGCGTTGTCGTGCTCGTCGTGCTCGATGTGGAAGCCCTTGCCCCCCGGGCGACCGCCGCCGCCGCCGGTGCCGGCGCCGGTGCCGGCCGAGGCGAGGTTGAGGCCCTCCTTCGCGCCCTGTACGCCCTCGTCGAAGCCGTCCTTGCCGGCCTGCCGCGTCTGGCCGAGGTCCACCCCGTCCTGCATCCCCAGCGCGTCCGCGCCCAGCTGGACCACCAGATCGGCGGCCATGTTCTCCAGGGCCGCCACCGCCGGTTCGGTCATCACACCGACGATGTGACCGACCGCTTCCTCCATCGCACCCGTGATGAGCTTCAGCAGCTGCTTCTTCGTGAACGCGATCGCACCGGCGCCGAGGAGTGCCGACAGACCACCGGTCACCGGGATCAGCGCCATCGCCAGACCGGTCTGGCCCGCCAGGATCCCGAGCTCCGCGACCGCCTTCCACTTCATGGCCTCGATCGCGCCCGCCGCCATGTCCAGCGCGCCCGCGATCGTCCGGGCCGAGGAGACCAGGTCCTTCAGGTGCCTGCCCTTGACCTTGTTCCAGTGCTCGTTCAGCGCGTCCATCGCCTCGCCGTGACCCGACGACAGCAGACGCTCCATGTGGTTGTTGGCGAGCTGGCCGTCGTCGGCGAGGTCGTCCGCGAACTCCCGCAGCGCGTCCGCCATTTCCCGGTAGGCGTCCTCGTCCACGTTCGGCCAGTTCACCCCCACCAGGTCCAGCAGTGTGTCCGCCCAGTCCGGCACCGTGACAGCCATGATGTGAAATCCCCCCGTGCGCAAAGCAATTCACAGAACGCGTGTGCGAAGAGCCTGCCATGTCCCGGAGAAGCCGATCAACGCGGGTCGGTGTCACCGGCCGTCTCGGAAAGGGGCGTACGGCGGGGACGCGGACGCGCTTCTCCCTCGCACCGCCGTTCGTGACTGCAACTCAACTTCCTGCGACGTGCCGCCGCGTCGGTCCGCGACCGACGGGCTCACAGGTCGGCGAGGGTGCTCTCCACGGTGTCCAGGAGTGCCTGCCGGTCCCGCTGGATCCTTCCGAGGACGCGCAGTCCGTAGTACGTGCTCTGGATCCGGCGGGCGAGGGCGTGGAGGTCGCCGGTGGCACGGATCTCGCCGGAGTGGCGGCCGGCGGTGAGGATCGCGTACAGCTCGCTCTCGACCCGGTCGAAGCTGCGCCGGACCGCTTCCCTGACGTCCTCGTCCGGGGCGGTGGACTCGATGGCGGCGTTGACCGCGAAGCAGCCGCGGCGGTCGCCCCCGTCGGGGTCCGCGTCGGGGTTCGCGTCGGGGTCCGTGCCGCCGTCAGTGCCGCCGTCCGTGCCGAGGTCGGCGTCGAGGTCCGTGCCGACATCCGTGCCGAGGTCGGCGTCGACGGCGTGGACCATCATCGCGCGCAGGCGGTCCCTGACCGGGCCGGGGCCACGGAGGAGCGCGACCTGCTCGGCGGTGCTCGTCTCGTAGTAGCGGTCGAGGGCGCGCAGGTAGAGCGGGCGCTTGCCGCCGAAGGCGTTGTAGAGGCTCGAAGGCCCGAGACCCGTGCTCTCGCAGAGGTCGCGGGTCGACGTGCCCTCGTAACCGTGCCGCCAGAACGTCTCCATGGCCGCGGTGACGACACGGTCCTCGTCGAACTCTCGGGGCCTGGCCATGCCCCCACCCTAAGGGTTTTGGAAGACCTCTACAGAACCTGAGCGCGCAGTTCGGCGGCCCTCGCGCGGTGCTCGGCGGCCCCCACCGGATCCGTCTCGGCGAGCAGGACCGCGATCCCCTCGTGGGCCAGCGCCTCCGCCTGCCGGTTCCCCAGCCTCGGGGCCAGCTCCAGCGCCTGCCGGTGCAGGCGCAGGGATTCCTCCGGGAGCCCCGCGAGGCGGCAGGTCTCGGCGTAACCGTCGAGGAAATGGATCTTCCAGTGCTCCTCGAAGACCTCGTCGAGCAGCGCGAACGCCTCCCGGTGGCCGGCCAGGGCCTCCTCGTACCGGCCCATCTGCCGCAGCGCGACCCCCAGACAGTTCAGGCACCACGCCTGGTTGTGGAGGTGCCCGTCGTCACGGGCCCCGGCGAGCGCCCGGCGCAGGTGCTCCGCCGCCTCGTCGGGCTCCTCCCGCGCGACGGCCACGCCCAGGGTGATCCGGGCCGTCAGCGCGGGCGGCCACGTGGGGTCGGTGTGGGGGACGCCCAGCACCTCCCGGGCCCGCCGCGCCGCCTCCTCCCGGTGCCCGAGCTGGAGCATCGCCCAGGCCTCCGACGCGGCCGCGTGCGCCGCGCCCGTCGGGCTGCCGGCCTTCCCGTACAGCTCCCCCGCCAGCCGGAAGAGGCCGAGCGGTTCCTCGACGTGTCCCGCGTCCCAGCTCAGGTAACCGCGGCGCAGGGCCAGCTCGGCCTCCGCCCGGGTGTCCCCCGTCCGGGCGACCTGGACGCCGGCCGCCTCGTACGCGGCCTCGGCCTCGGCCATCCGCCCCGCGTTGTAGCGGGCGAAACCCAGGTCGCTGAGGGCCTCGGCCAGCTGCAGCGGGTCGCCCAGGCGCTCGGCGGCGGCCAGCGACCGCTCGAAGAGGTAGTTGAGGTGGGACGTGCCGCAGCGGCGTGCGAAGTACGCCCGCAGGAAGCGCGGCAGCTCGCACACGTGCACGTCGGCGCCGACGGCGGCCGCCGTCTCGAAGGCGGCCAGCAGGTTCCCGTACTCGGTGACGAGCCAGCCGAAGGCCGCGTTCTTGTCCGCGAACCGGGGCAGCTCGACGGGCGGCCGGCCCGCCGAGGCCGGACGGCCGGGCGCCAGGAACGGCATCGCGGCATCGGCCGCCGCCGTCGCGTGGACGTAGTAGTCGAGTACGCGGTGGAGGGCCCGCTCCCGCTCGGCCGCCGCGTCCTGCTCCGCCGCGGCGCGCCGCGCGTGCTGGTGCACCAGGTCGTGCAGCCGGTAGCGGCCCGCCGTCGGCTCCTGGACGAGGTGCGCGTCGAGCAGGTCCTCCAGCATCGCCCGGGCCTCGCGCAGCGGCAGGTCCGCCAGCGCCGCCACCACGTACGCGTCGAAGGACTCCCCGGGCAGCAGGCCGAGGAGCCGGAACAGGCGGGCCCTGGCCCGGTCGAGCTGCCGTACGGACATGGCGAACGCCGCACCGAACTCGGCGTCGAACTCGCTCGCGCCCTCGCTCGCCCCCTCGCTCATCCGCTCGACGAGGATGCCCACCGTCCAGCCCGGCCGGTGCCGCAGCCTGGCCGCGGCCAGCCGCAGGGCCAGCGGCAGACGGCCGCACAGCCGCAGCACCTCCGCCGCGGACTCCGGATCGCGGCCCAGCCTGCTGTCGGGGCCGCCGGGGTCACCACTGGCCCGGGCGAGCAGCTCCGCGCTCTCCCGCGGGCTCAGCACGTCGAGGGAGACCGGGGGCACCTCGTCCAGGCCGAGGAGGCGGTTGCGGCTGGTGACCAGCGCGACGGACGGGCCGGCGCCGGGCAGCAGCGGACGGACCTGTTCGGCGTCGGCGGCGTTGTCGAGGACCACGACGACCCGCCGGCGGGCCAGCTCCGACCGCCAGCAGGCGGCCAGCTGCTCGACACCCTCCCGCGGCACCTTCTCTGACGGCACGTCGAGCGCCGCCAGCAGCATCCGCAGCGCGGAGTCCGGATCGAGCGGCGGCCGGCCCTCGGTGAACCCGTGCAGGTCCACGTAGAGCTGGGCGTCCGGGAAGTCGGCGGCCAGCCGGTGCGCCGCGTGCACCGCGAGACAGGTCTTGCCGACGCCCGCCATGCCGTCGACGGAGACCGCCCGGTGGCTTTCGACGGCGGCGAACACGGCGGCGAGCCGCTCCTCGCGCCCCGTGAAGTCGGGCACGTCGCGCGGCAGGTCGTTCCGGGGCAGCGGCCGGATCTGCCGGCTGCTCTTCGGGGGCGCCGGCAGGGGGTTCGAGGTCCGCTCCCACAGGGGCCGCAGGGGGCGGGGGTCCCGCTTGACGAGGCGGCAGAGGGCGACCACCGCGGGCCAGGGCGGCACGGTCCGGCCGTTGAGGTAGCGCGACAGCGACGAGGAGCTGAGACCGGTGTCCCGCGCGAGGGCCCGGACGCCGAGCCCGGACAGCTCGTGGAGCAGGCGCAGCCGCGCGGCCAGCTCGTCCTGCGGGGTGGCGCGGGCCTCCCCGGCCGCGGCCGTCCCCCGTCCTCGTGCGTCAGTTCTTGTCTCGGTCGGTCGTTCGTTCACCGTGCACCGTCCCCGTCTTGCCGCATTGCGCGCTGGTCCGCTTCGGTCCGTGCTGGTCCGTGCCGCTCGGCGTCGGCCCGTGCTGCTCGGCGTCGGCCCGTGCCGCTCGGTGTCGGCCCGTGCTGCTCGGTGTCGGCCCGTGCTGCTCAGCGCTGATCCACGGCGATCTGTTCCGCTCCGGTGGAAGTCTTCCGAGCCAACTCGCCGCAGGTCAAGGCTGCTTCACCTGTCCCACGGTGTCCCACCGCCGTGGTCGCGGCGGGCTGGAACGGCTGTCATGGAGTCACGCCCCGAGGGAACGGGGCACCGACCCGGAAGAGGTGCAGAGCGAAGTGCGATCCCGCATGCGGAACCCCGTCGCCGTACTGCCCGACGCGATGCGGCCCGTCCAGGAGCTCCTCGGGGCCGTGCGCTCCGGCGGCGTGGACGGGCAGACGCTGGAGCTGATCCATCTGCGGGTCAGCCAGATCAACGGCTGCGCCGCCTGCGTCGACAGCGGCGCCCGGTCGGCCCGTGGGGCAGGCGTGGACGCCGAGCGGCTGGCCGCCGTCGCCGCCTGGCGGGAGGCCCCGTACTTCACCGCGGCGGAGCGGGCGGCCCTCGGTCTCGCCGAGGCCGCCACGCGACTGGCCGACCGTCCCGACGCGGTGACCGACGAGGTCTGGGACACGGCCGCCACCTACTTCGACGAGCGGGGACTGGCCGCGATCATCCTGATGATCGGCGTCACCAACCTGTTCAACCGACTGAACGCCACGACCCGGCAGGCCGCCGGGGCCCGGGGCTGACGCGCCCCCGCCCTGCCCTCCCGGTACGAGACGCCACCGACAACCCGCACGACGGAAGGAACGACCCACCATGACGAGCAACACGCAGAAGCCCGCCAAGCGCGCCGCCGAGACCACCACGACCTCCGAGGGATTCACGGCCGAGGAGCGCAGCGCGATGAAGGACCGCGCCAAGGAGGTGAAGGCGTCCGCGCGCCGGGGAACCCGCGCCGACAAGGCGGCGGAGGAGGAGGCCGCCGTGGTCGCGAAGATCGCCGAGATGCAGGACTCGGACCGGGAGATGGCGGAGCGCATCCACGCCGTCGTCAAGGAGAGCGCACCGGAACTCGCGCCGAAGCTCTGGTACGGGATGCCCGCGTACGCCAAGGGCGGCAAGGTCGTCTGCTTCTTCCAGAGCGCGCAGAAGTTCAACGCGCGGTACGCGACGTTCGGCTTCAACGACGTGGCGAACCTCGACGACGGCACCATGTGGCCGTCCGCCTACGCCCTGAAGGAGCTGACGGCCGCCGACGAGGCGCGGATCGCCGAGCTGGTGAAGAAGGCGGTGAGCTGAGGCCCGCGGGCCGGGGCCGGCGGCCCCCCGGCGAGGCCGGCGGTGGCCATTGATCCGTACGAGTGGTGTTCGTCGGAAGAACTGTGCGGCGGCGGCGTCGTTCCGCGGAATCCCGGGGCGCATCCACATCATGTGGAAAGTACGCAAAACCCGCAACTCGGAATAAACCATCCGAGAACATCACGAAAGTGAGGGGTCATGGCCACCGCCAAGGTCAAGCAGTTCTGGACCGCCTTCATCTCCGTCCTCTTCGCCCTGCTCGCCTCCGTCGGCCTGGCGAGCACCGCCACCGCGGCCCAGCAGCCCGCCGTCCAGCAGTCCGAGGAGCCGGCCGCCGGCTCCGCTGCCGCCGTCGCCGCGACCGGGGAGCGCGCCCTCGCCTCCGTACCGGCACAGCGGACGCATCGGTGGCCCCTCGCCGGTGACCGTTCGCTGCCGCCCACCATCAAGCAGCGCATCGGCGCCGAGGCCCACGGCTCCTCCCCTTCCGTACGCCACCGCCACACGGGTGGCGCGGCCGAGAGCGACCCGGCCGCGCTGACGGAGCTGGCGCTCGCCGCGACGGCGGCGGCGGCGTAGGGCGCGGGGAGCCGACGCACTCGTACTCCCCACGCCCCCGTTGGACCTGTAAGACCGCAGGACCTGCAAGACCGCAAGCCCTGTACGACCGCAGGACCCGTAGAACCGCAAGCCCTGTACGACCGCAGGACACGTAAGACCCTGTTCGACCGCGTGAGCCCTAGGCCCGTGTGATCCGCAGGACCAGCAGGACCAGCAGGACCCGCAGGACCAGCAGGACCAGCAGGACCCGCAGGACCGCAGGCCCCGCAGGACCCGCAAGCCCTGCAAGACCCGCAGCACCCGTAAGACCCTCAGACCCTCGTCTCCGGACCGAAGCGGTCAGCGACGCTCGTCGCGATCCGTCGTATCGGTATCGGTCTCGGCGGCAGCCTCAGCGGCGGCCCTGGCCTCGGCCTCGGTCTCCTTGGCCTCCACCTCCGGATCGAGGAATGCTCCACTGCCGTCGACGGACGACAGCGTGGAATCCTCCTCCACCTCGGTGGGAGCGGGCGGCTCGACCAGCCAGTCGGGATTGGCCTGTTTGTCCCACCACCTCCAGGCGGCGTAAGCGCCGCCGGCCAGCAAGCCGAGGACCACGAGTCCCTTGGCGAGGCGTCCGGCCCTGGCCCGACGCTCGTGCTTCCTCACGATCTTCCGGATGTCCTTCGGCGTCACCTGTCCGCGGAGCGCGGCCCAGGCGGCGACGGAACGCGCCCCGGCCTCGTCGAAGACGGGAACGGTCGCGGCGACCGCGTGCTCGACACGCGGAACGGTGTAGTCGGTCGCCTGACGGGCGGCTGAGCGGGTCATGACCGCCGCGCGCTGCGCGGCCGCGTCGACCCGCGGCGGCACATGCGGTGCGACGTAGCAGTCGTACTGCGCACGAGCCTGCACTCGGGCCTGTCGAGCGGCCTTCGAGACCTTCGGCGCGATCCGCACGCGCGCTTCCTGCGCATAGTGCGTGGCCTGGTCCTTGGCTGTTTCGGCGTACGGCGCCACCACTTCCGCGGCGTGCAGGACGCTCTCCTTCGCCGAATCTGTCGCGGCGCGCACGCTGTCCATGCGGGTCACGGGATTCCTCCTCCTGGGTGGCGACGATGTCGGTTTTTCACCTTTCCATCCTTTTCGGAATCATGCCCGCCGGAACGAAGTCCGGCATGCGGGGCGGGCATCCGGGGCATGTGGACGGAGATCCGGATCGCGCATCCGGGGCATGCGAGGATCGGACACGCCAAGAGACAGACGTGACAGACGTGACATCACGCGACACGACATGACGTGGACGGAAGGCGACCGTGGCCGAGCAGCTGTACGCGATCCTCAAGACCAGCCTGGGTGACATCGAGGTGCGGCTGATGCCGTTCCACGCCCCGAAGACGGTGCGCAACTTCGTCGAGCTCGCCTCGGGCGAGCGCGAGTGGACCCACCCCGTGACCGGCAAGGTCTCCTCGGACCCGCTCTACGACGGCACGGTCTTCCACCGGGTCATCAAGGGCTTCATGATCCAGGGCGGCGACCCGCTGGGGAACGGCACGGGCGGGCCCGGCTACGAGTTCGCCGACGAGTTCCACCCGGAGCTCTTCTTCGACCGTCCCTACCTGCTGGCCATGGCCAACGCCGGCCCGGGCACCAACGGCTCGCAGTTCTTCGTCACGGTCGGCGCCGCGACCTGGCTGAACCGCAAGCACACGATCTTCGGCGAGGTCGCCGGAGCGGAGAGCCGCAAGGTCGTGGACGCGATCGCGGCCGTCGCGACGGACCCGCACACCGAGCGCCCGCTCCAGGACGTGGTCGTCGAGTCCGTGGTGATCGAGAAGCGCTGAGGCTGAAGGGACGGAACCTCCCATGGACCCGCACCCCGGTCTGCCGCGCTGCTACCGCCACCCGGAGGCCGAGACCGGCATCCGCTGTGCCCGCTGCGACAGGCCCATCTGTCATCGGTGCATGATCTCGGCCTCCGTCGGCTTCCAGTGCCCCGACTGTGTGCGGGGCGGTTCGGGGACCGGCCACGCCGCCGACGCCAACCAGCCCCGGACGCTCGCGGGCGGCAAGGTGGCGGCCGACGACCGCCTCGTCACCAAGATCCTGATCGGGATCAACCTCGTGGTCTACCTCCTGGTCCTGGTGCTCGGGGACCGGTTCGTCGACGAGCTCGTGCTCATCGGCTACGCCTTCAGCCCGGGGCTCGGCGAGGTGGTGGGGGTGGCGGACGGCGAGTGGTACCGGCTGCTGAGCTCGACCGTCCTGCACCAGGAGGTCTGGCACATCCTCTTCAACGTGCTGGGCCTGTGGGTGATCGGCGGGATCGTCGAGCCCGAGCTCGGCCGGATCCGGTACGCGGCCCTGTGCCTGCTCTCCGGGCTCTCCGGCTCCGTGCTCGCCTATCTCGTCGCCGAGCCGAACCAGCCCTCGCTGGGGGCCTCCGGCGTCGTCTTCGGCCTGATCGGCGCCTGGGTCGTGCTGGCCCGCCGCCGGCGGCACGACATGCGGCCGGTGGTCCTCTTCGTGGCCCTGTCGCTGCTCATGACCTTCACCCGTCCGGGGATCTCCTGGGAGGCCCACGTCGGCGGTCTCGTCGCGGGCGCCCTGGTGACGTACGCGCTGGTGCACGCGCCGAGGACGCGCCGGGACCTCGTCCAGTACGGGGCCTGTGGACTGGTGCTCCTGATCGACCTGGGGATGGTGTTCGCCCGCTCCGCAGCGCTCACCTGAGCGCGGAAGGCTGTGGACGAGCTCTTCGGTGAGCTTTCCCCAGAGTTATCCACAGTGTGTGGCGGATCTCCCCCGCTCTATGGGGAAAGACGGCGCCCCTCGCCTCTGACCTGGTGTTTCTCCAGGGAGACGAGGGGCGTTTCACATTCCGCCGAGGGTGACCAAGGCCATATAAGCGGTCATACCGGCGTCAACGTGGTGTGAGTTATCCACAGATCTTCGTAAGTTATCCAGTGCTGTGTACAACGCTGTGGATAAGTTCAGGGGAGAGCTTGACGAGCCACCGGTCCAGCCGATAGCTCAGCCGCCGTCCCCTGCTCACGACAGGCTCGCGGACAGGCTCAGGACAGGCCACGACAGGCTCACGAGGGCTCGTGAGCCTGTCCGCGACCCGCGCTTACGGGCGTGCTACTTCCACTGTGTGGAGACGCCGAAGCCGGCCGCGATGAAGCCGAAGCCCACCACGATGTTCCAGTTGCGGATCGACTCGATCGGCATGGAGCCGTCGGTGACGTAGAAGACCACGATCCACACCAGTCCGATGGCGAACAGCGCCAGCATCACGGGCGCCACCCAGCTGCGGTTCGTCAGCTTGATATTGGTGGCCTGCTTGGCGGGCGGAGGCGTGAAGTCGGCCTTCTTGCGGATACGTGACTTCGGCACGAGGGACTCTCCTGTCGATGCGCTGCGTGACCGCGCAGGGAACTGTGGCTGGCGCCGGGATGTGACGTAGGAGGAAGACTGCGTCCCCCGGGCGTCCGTTAGCGTAGTGGTTCCGCGGCACCGAAGGGGATCAGGGTACGTTGAGCAATTCCGCCGACACTCCCGCAGGGCCGGGCCGCACCACGAGGTGGCGCCCCGTCCGGGTGCTCACCCTTGCCGTTTTCGCCCTCGCCGGACTGATCTTCGTCACCAGCTTCAACACCGCCAAGGGCACCAACATCCGCACGGATGCCTCACTCCTCAGGCTCTCGGACCTGATCGAGGAACGCAGCCACAAGAACGCCGGGCTCGACGAGTCCACCGCCGCCCTCCGCTCCCAGGTCGACACCCTCGCCGCCCGCGACGACGGATCCACCCGAGCGGAGGACGAGAGGTTCGACGCACTCCAGGCGACCGCGGGGACCAAGGAGGTCGAGGGCGCCGGCCTCACCGTCACCCTCGACGACGCCCCGCCGAACGCCCAGGCCGCCCCGGGTTACCCCGAACCGCAGGCCAACGACCTCGTCATCCACCAGCAGGACCTCCAGGCCGTCGTCAACGCCCTGTGGCAGGGCGGCGCCCAGGGCATCCGCGTCATGGACCAGCGGCTCATCTCCACCAGCGCCGTCCGCTGCGTCGGCAACACCCTGATCCTCCAGGGCCGCGTCTACTCGCCCCCGTACAAGATCACGGCCGTCGGCGACCGGGGAAAGCTGAGCAAGGCGCTCAACGAATCCCCGGCCATCCAGAACTACCAGCTCTACGTCAAGGCGTACGGGCTCGGCTGGAAAGTCGACGAGCACAGGGCGGTGACTCTTCCCGGCTACTCGGGCACAGTGGACCTCCACTACGCGAAGCCGGTGGGCTGACCGGCGCGACCGCGGGAGGAGCGCTTGGGGGGCTTGCGTCTCGTCGTACGGACCTTCAGCGAGCTGTGTCTGACCGTCGGCACCCTGATCGTCCTCTTCGTCGTGTACGTCCTGTACTGGACCGGGGTCCAGGCCGAGAGCGCGAGCGCCGGCCAGATCGACACCCTCCAGCGGGAGTGGGTGAGCACCCCGGTCACGGCGCCGCCCGCGGCGGGCCCCTCGCCCTCACCCGCCCCCAGGGCCCGCCCCTACGTCCCCGGCAAGGGGATCGCCGTCATGTACGTCCCCCGGCTCGGCGGGGACTGGAAGTGGCCCGTCCTCGAAGGCACCGGGGCCGACGTCCTGAAGAAGGGCCTCGGGCACTACACCGCCACCGCCCGGCTCGGCGGGACCGGCAACTTCGCCGTCGCCGGCCACCGCCGCACCTACGGCGACCCTTTCAAGGACTTCCCGCGGCTGCGTACCGGCGACGCCGTCGTCCTCACCGACGGGACGACCTGGTTCACGTACCGGATCGACCGCGGCCCCTACCGGACCGTGCCCACCGACGTCGGGGTCGTCGCCCCCGTACCGAGGAAGTCGGGGTTCGACGGACCCGGCCGCTACCTCACCCTCACCACCTGCGAGCCCGAGTGGGGCAGCAGCCACCGGCTGATCGTCTGGGCGCACCTCGACGCCACACAGCCGGTGACCGAAGGTCGTCCACAGGCTCTCGACGACGGTCGTCCACAGGCTTTGGGCAGCTGACCCCCCACGGGCCCCCTCGCCCCGTACTCTGGTCCCCGTAACGAACGGAAGGGGCGGTCACGTCATGTACGGCTGGATCTGGCGGCATCTGCCGGGCAACGCGTTTGTACGGGCGCTGATCTCGGTCGTGTTGGTCCTCGCGGTCGTCTACGCCCTCTTCCAGTACGTGTTCCCCTGGGCGGAGCCTCTGCTTCCGTTCAACGATGTGACGGTGGACGGCCAGTGAGCGCGCGAATTCTCGTCGTCGACAACTACGACAGCTTCGTCTTCAACCTCGTTCAGTACCTCTACCAGCTCGGCGCCGAGTGCGAAGTGCTCCGCAACGACGAGGTCGAGCTGAGCCACGCCCAGGACGGCTTCGACGGCGTCCTGCTCTCGCCCGGGCCCGGCACGCCCGAGCAGGCCGGGATCTGCATCGACATGGTCCGGCACTGCGCCGACACCGGCGTGCCCGTCTTCGGCGTCTGCCTCGGCATGCAGTCGATGGCCGTGGCGTACGGCGGTGTCGTCGACCGCGCGCCCGAGCTGCTGCACGGCAAGACCTCGCTCGTCACGCACGAGGGGCAGGGCGTCTTCGCCGGTCTGCCCTCGCCCTTCACGGCGACCCGCTACCACTCGCTGGCCGCCGAGCCCGCCGCCCTGCCGGCCGAGCTCGAGGTCACCGCGCGGACCGACGACGGCATCATCATGGGGCTGCGCCACCGCGACCTGTCCGTCGAAGGGGTGCAGTTCCACCCCGAGTCGGTCCTCACCGAGCACGGCCACCTGATGCTCGCCAACTGGCTGGAGCAGTGCGGCGACAAGGGGGCGGTCGGTCGGTCGGCGGGGCTCGCGCCGGTGGTGGGCAAGGCCGTCGCGTGACGACGGGCTCGCCGTGGTTCCGGGAGTCGGGCGGGCCGGAGCCCGAGCCGATACCCCAGGACCCGTACGGGCCCGGGGAACAACTGCCGTACGAGCCCGCCCGGCAACCCGCCTACGAGACCCCCTACGCGGCACCGTACGAGCCGGTGTACGAGTCGGCCCGCGAGCTCCTGCACGAGCCGGTGCACGAGCCGGTGCACGGGCCGGTCTACGGGGCCACGCAGGAGCCGGTGTACGAGCCGGTCCACGACTCCGGGTACGAGCGGACCGGGGGAGCCCCGTACGGGCAGGCCCCCGAAGCCCCGTACGAGCCCGCGTACGGGGCGTACGAGGCGGAGGAGCCCCCACGGGTCCCGCGGGACGAGACGGTGGCCCTACGGGCCGTGGAGACGCCCCTGAAGCCGGCCGTTGAGACGGTTCCCGGCCCCGGCCGGGCCGAGCGACGCCGGGCCGCCAAGGGCGGCGGCCGGGGCAGGAGCCGCGGCGGCGCCCCCACCGCCCCCGAGCCGAGCACGCCCGAGGACCGGCCCCTCTCCCGCGTCGAGGCCCGGCGGGCCGCCCGCGCGGCCAAGGACAGCGTCGGCGTGGTCGCCAGCCGGATCGTCGGCGAACTCTTCATCACCTTCGGCGTCGTCATGCTCCTCTTCGTCACCTACCAGCTGTGGTGGACGAACGTCCTGGCCGGCCAGGAGACCGACCAGGCCAAGGAGCAGATCGAGGACACCTGGGCCAAGGGCGACAGCAAGCCGGAGGCCTTCGAGCCCGGCGAGGGCTTCGCCATCATGTACATCCCCAAGCTGGACGTCGTCGTGCCCGTCGCCGAGGGCATCAACAAGACCAAGGTCCTCGACAAGGGCATGGTCGGCCACTACGCGGAGGGCAAGCTCAAGACGGCCATGCCCGCCGACAAGCAGGGCAACTTCGCGGTCGCCGGACACCGCAACACGCACGGCGAGCCGTTCCGGTACATCAACCAGCTCAAGCCCGGGGACCCGATCGTCGTCGAGACCCAGGACGCGTACTACACGTACGAGATGGCGAGCATCCTGCCCCAGACCGCGCCGTCGAACATCGCGGTGATCGATCCCGTCCCGAAGGGCTCGGGCTTCACCAAGCCCGGCCGGTTCATCACGCTGACCACCTGCACGCCCGAGTTCACGAGCACGTACCGCATGATCGTCTGGGGCAGGATGGTCGAGGAACGCCCGCGCAGCAAGGGGAAGCCGGCCGCACTCGTAGGCTGAGACCCCACACCTCCGGACGGGACGACGGGACGACCTAGTGGCACGCGCGCGCAACCGGATCGCCGGGATCATCAGCGTCTTCGGCGAACTCCTCATCACAGCCGGCCTGGTGCTCGGACTCTTCGTCGTCTACTCGCTGTGGTGGACCAACGTCCTCGCGGACCGCGCGGCCGACCAGGACGGCGCCCAGGTCCGCGACCGCTGGGCCGACGGCCCCGGCGCGCTCGACACGAAGGACGGCATCGGCTTCCTGCACGTGCCGGCCATGAAGAACGGCGAGGTCCTGGTCAAGCAGGGCACCGGCAGCGGCATCCTCAACAACGGCGTCGCCGGCTACTACACCGACCCGATCAAGTCCGCCCTCCCGCAGGACCGGAAGGGCAACTTCACGCTGGCCGCGCACCGGGACGGGCACGGCGCGAAGTTCCACAACATCCACAAGCTGAAGACCGGCGACGCGATCGTCTTTGAATCCAAGGACACCTGGTACGTCTACAAGGTCTACAAGACGCTGCCGGAGACGACGAAGTACAACGTGGACGTCCTCCAGCCCGTCCCGGAGGAGTCCGGCAAGAAGAAGCCGGGCCGCTACATCACGCTGACGACCTGCACCCCGATGTACACCTCGGACTACCGCTACATCGTCTGGGGCGAACTGGAACGCACGGAGAAGGTCGACCGCGACCGCACCCCGCCGGCGGAGCTGCGCTGAACTCCGGACCACGACGACCGAGCCCCGGCATCCACAGGGATGCCGGGGCTCGGTCGTGATGCGCGCGGTGCGCGGGTACGGGTACGGCCGTCAGTCGAAGAAGCCGCCGCCGCCGTTGCCGTCCCCGCCGCCCGGGTTGCCGCCGCCTCCGCCACCCATGGTGACGACGGTGACGGTCTCGCCGGTGTTGATCATCGAACCCGCAGGCGGGTTCGAGCCGAGGACCGTGGCGTCCTCCTTGTCGGAGCCCTGCTGGACGACGATCAGACCCATGGCCTCGAGCTGCGCCTTGACGTCCTTGAACTGCTTGCCGCCGATGTCCGCGGGGATCTGGACCTGCGTCTGCTGCGGGCCCTTGGAGACCTTCAGCGTGATCTGGACGTCCTTCGGCTGGTCCGTGCCGCCCTGCGGGGTCATGTCGATGACCGTGTCCTTGGGCTGGTCGGAGTCCACGTCCTGCCTGGCCACGTTCTTGAAGCCGACGGCGTCCAGCTGCTGGACGGCCTGGTCGTAGGTCCGGCCCTTCTGGTCGGGAAGCTCGGACAGCTGCTGCTTCGCGACGGTGATCGTCACCTCGGCGTTCTTCTCCGCCTTGGTGCCGCCGTCAGGGTTCTGCCGCAGGACCGTGCCCGGGTCCTCCTCGGACTCCTCCTGCTCGACCTTGACCTTGAAGCCCTTGCCCTTGAGGATCTCCTCGGCGCTCTCCCGGGACTTCTCCTTGACGTCCGGGACCTCTTCGAGGGGGGCGCCCTCGGAGACGTACACCTGGATCGTGCCGTCGGTCTCCATCTTCTGGACGGTGTCCGCGACCGGCGACTGGCGGCAGATGGAGCCCTTGGGCTCGGCGCAGCGCTCGGTGCCCGCCTGGACCACCTTCACCTGGGCGTTGGCCGCGAGGCCCTCCGCCGCCTTCAGCGTCTGGCCGACGAGCTGGGGGACCGTGACCTGCTGGGGCCCCTCCTTCTTGTCCATCAGCGAGACGCCGATGAAGATCGCGCCGACGAGCACCAGGATGCCCGCGAGGACCAGCAGGATCGTCGAGGTGTTCGACTTCTTCTGGCCACCGCCGCGGCGGCGGTCCGGACGGTCGTCGTAGCCGTAGCCGCCGTCGTCCCCGTTGATCGGGGGCATCATCGAGGTCTGACCGCCCGGGTCGGCCTGGCGCAGCGCCGTGGTCGGCTGGTCCTCCGACTGGTAACCGCCGTAGCCCCCGCCGTACGCGGGCGCGCCCGCCATGCCCATCCCCATGCCCATCGCGGCGGCGGCCGCGACCGGCTGACCGTCGAGGCAGGCCTCGATGTCCGCGCGCATCTCGTCGGCCGACTGGTAGCGGTAGTCGGGGTCCTTGACGAGCGCCTTGAGGACGATCGCGTCCATCTCGGGCGTGATCTCGTGGTCGAAGTTGCTCGGCGGCTGCGGTTCCTCGCGGACGTGCTGGTACGCGACCGCGACCGGCGAGTCACCCACGAAGGGCGGCCGGACGGTGAGCAGCTCGTACAGGAGGCAGCCCGAGGAGTACAGGTCGGAGCGCGCGTCGACCTGCTCGCCCTTGGCCTGCTCCGGGGAGAGGTACTGGGCGGTGCCGATGACGGCGGCGGTCTGGGTCATGGTCATGCCCGCGTCGCCCATGGCGCGCGCGATGCCGAAGTCCATGACCTTGACCTGGCCGGTGCGCGTCAGCATGACGTTCGCCGGCTTGATGTCACGGTGCACGATGCCGGCGCGGTGCGAGTACTCCAGCGCCTGGAGGATGCCGACCGTCATCTCGAGGGTGCGCTCGGGCAGCAGCTTGCGCCCGGAGTGCAGCAGCTCACGCAGGGTCGACCCGTCGACGTACTCCATCACGATGTACGGGATGGAGACCCCGTCGACGTAGTCCTCGCCGGTGTCGTAGACCGCGACGATCGCCGGGTGGTTCAGCGAGGCGGCGGACTGTGCCTCACGGCGGAACCGGGCCTGGAAGGACGGGTCGCGGGCCAGGTCGGCCCGCAGCGTCTTCACGGCGACGGTGCGGCCGAGCCGGCTGTCCTGGGCGAGATACACCTCGGCCATGCCACCACGGCCGAGCACCGGGCCCAGCTCGTACCGGCCGCCGAGGCGACGCGGCTCTTCCATAGCTAATCCAGCCCTCTCCGTCTGTCCCGACCGCACCCATGGGTGGTCCGGCGGTGTGTGCTGTTCGCGCATACGCTACCGGCCCCGGGAAGGCGTTCCGCCCGGGGCCGGTAGCTGATACCTGACCGGTACCTGGTTCGTACGCGACCGGTACGTGGTTCGTGCCGGGCCGGTACCCGGTCCGTTCCCGGCGGGTACCCGGTCCGTTCCGGGCCGGGGTCAGCCCTGGGTCTTGATGACCGCCTTCATGACGGCCTTGGCGATCGGGGCGGCCAGGCCGCCACCGCTGATGTCCTCGCGGTTGGTGCCCGCGGAGTCCTCGACGATCACGGCCACGGCGACCGGGGAGCCCTTCGCGGTCTTGGCGTACGAGATGAACCAGGCGTACGGACGCTTGGCGTTCTTGTCACCGTGCTGCGCGGTACCCGTCTTGCCGCCGACCTTGACGCCGTCCATGTTCAGGTCGGCCTTGCCGCCGGTGCCCTTCGTGACGACGTTCTCCATCATCTGCTGGAGCAGCTGGGCGTTCTCCGGCGAGACCGGCTGGCTCATCTGCTCCGGCTCGTTCTTCTTGATGAGGTCGACGTTCGGAGCGCGCAGCTCGTCGATCATGTACGGCTTCATCAGCTTGCCGTCGTTGGCGATCGCCGCCGCGACCATCGCCATCTGGAGCGGGGTCGTCGCGGTGTTGAACTGTCCGATGGAGGAGAGCGCGTTGCCGCCGCGGTCCATCTTCTTGTCGTAGACGGAGGCGGCGGAGCGGACCGGGGTGAACTGCTCGGCGTTGAAACCGAACTTCTCGGCCATCTCCGCCATCTTGTCGCGGCCGACGTCGTCGCCGAGCTTCGCGAAGACCGAGTTGCAGGAGATCTCCAGCGCCCTGGTGAGGCTGGCGTTGGCGCAGCCACTGGCGTGGTTGACCATCTCCTTGGTGGAGAGCGGGATCTTCCAGCCGTCGGGGGTGTCGGTCGCCGCGTTGATGTCGGTGACCTTGCCGGCCTCCAGCGCCGCGGCGGCGGTGACGACCTTGAAGACGGAGCCGGGCGGGTAGATCTCGCGGATCGCGCGGTTCAGCTTCGGCTTGCTCTTGTCGTTCTCCAGCGCGACCCAGGCCTTCTCGTCCTTGCCGGAGTAGCCGGCGAAGGAGGAGGGGTCGTACGAGGGCGTGGACGCCAGCGCGAGGATCTTGCCGGTGGACGGCTCGATCGCGACGACGGCACCGGTGTTCTTGCCGAGTCCCTCGAAGGCGGCCTTCTGGGCGGCGCCGTTGAGGGTGGTGATGACGTCGCCGCCCTTCTTCTTCTCGCCGGTGAACATGGCGAGGGTGCGGTCGAAGAAGAGCCTGTCGTCGTTGCCGGTGAGGACGCCGTCCTCGATCTTCTCGATCTGGTTGGCGTCGTAGGCCTGCGAGGCGTAACCGGTGACGGGGGCCCACATGGGGCCGTCAATGTAGGTGCGCTTGAACTTGAAGTACTCGTCCCCGGAGTCGACCGAGCCGGTGATCGGCTTGCCGTCGACGATGATGTTGCCGCGCTCGTTCGCGTAGCGCTCGATCTGTACCCGGCGGTTCTTGGGGTGGGCGTTCAGCTCGTCGGCACGGACGAACTGGAGCCAGTTGTCGCGCACCAGCAGGGCGAGGATGAGCAGGCCGCAGAAGATCGCGACCCGGCGCAGCGGCTTGTTCACGGACGGACCACCTGGGTCATCTCGGCGTCGGGGGACGGGGCGGGCGCGGGCGCCGGGCGCCGCGCGGTGTCGCTGATCCGGATCAGGATGCCGATCAGAGCCCAGTTGGCGATCACGGAGGATCCGCCGTACGCGAGGAACGGCATGGTCATACCGGTCAGCGGGATGAGACCCATCACACCGCCGGCGACGACGAAGATCTGGAGGGCGAAGGCGCCGGAGAGGCCCATCGCGAGCAGCTTGCCGAACGGGTCGCGCGCGGCGAGGGCGGTGCGGACACCGCGCTCGACGATCAGCCCGTAGAACAGCAGGAAGACCATGACTCCGGCGAGCCCGAGCTCCTCGCCGACCGTGGCGAAGATGAAGTCGGAGTTGGCGGCGAACTGGATCAGGTCGGAGTTGCCCTGGCCGAGACCGGTGCCGAGGATGCCGCCGGAGCCGAAGGACATCAGTACCTGGGTCATCTGGTCACAGGCGTACGCCATGTTGGTGCCGGGGGGCGCCGTCTTCAGGCACTCGAACGGGTCGAGCCAGGCCGCCACACGGGACTGCACGTGGCTCGCCGTGGAGCCGACGACCACCGCACCGGCGACGGCCATCAGCAGACCCATGACGATCCAGCTGGTCCGCTCGGTCGACACGTACAGCATGATCACGAACATGCCGAAGAACAGCAGCGACGTACCCAGGTCGTTCTCGAAGACCAGGATGAGGAGGCTGACCGCCCAGATCGTCAGGATCGGGCCGAGGTCACGGCCGCGCGGCAGGTAGAGCCCCATGAAGCGGCGGCTGGCCAGGGCAAGCGCGTCCCGCTTCACCATCAGATAGCCGGAGAAGAACACCGCCAGGACCAGCTTCGCGAACTCACCGGGCTGGATGGAGAAGCCGCCGACGCGGATCCAGATCTTGGCGCCGAAGACGTCCGCGCCGAGGCCGGGGACGAGCGGCAGCAGCAGCAGCACGAGCGCCACGACCATGGAGATGTACGTGTACCGCTGGAGGACACGGTGGTCCTTCAGGAGCAGCAGCACGCCCACGAACATGGCGATGCCGATGGCGGAGTACATCATCTGGTTCGGTGCGGACGGGCTGAACGCGCCGTACTGGAGCTTCGCCAGGGCGATCAGCCGCGGCGACTGGTCCAGCCGCCAGATCAGCACCAGGCCCATGCCGTTGAGCAGGGTCGCGAGGGGCAGCAGCAGCGGGTCCGCGTACGGCGCCCACTTCCGCACCACGAGGTGCGCGACGCCCGCGAGCAGGGCGAGACCGAGCCCGTACCCGAGCATGCCGGCCGGGACCTCGCCGTCGATGGCCAGGCCCACGTTGAGGTACGCGAACACCGGGATGACGACGGCGAACGCGAGCAGCGCCAGCTCGGTGTTGCGGCGGCTCGGCGCCTCGATCGCGCCGATGGTGGTCGTGTTGGTGACAACGCTCATGGTGGTGAAAGGCCCCCTACGGGTGCTTACTGCTTGCCGCAGTTCGAGGCCAGCTTCTGCTCCTCCGCGGTGAGGGTGGGACCCGGGGAGGGAGCGGCTGTGGTGGGCTTGGAGTCGGGCGTGGCGGTGCCGTCCGTGGCCGGCGGCTTGCTCGCCTGGTCGGCGGCCTTCTCGGCGGCGGCGCGGCGCTGCTCGGTCTTCTTGCAGGACGAGGCCTGCGCGGCCAGCTCGGCGATCTTCGTCTCGGCCTTGCCGAGGCTGCCGCCCGCGATCGTGTCCTCGACCTGCTTCCGCTGGTAGGCGGGGAGGTACTTGAGTTCGATCTCGGGGTGGTCCTTCTCGACCTTCGACAGCGAGACCCAGGCCAGGTCCTGGCTGATGCCCTGGTAGAGCGCCACGTGCTGGTCCTTGGAGCCCACGAAGTACTGCGTCTGCGTCCACCGCCAGCCGCCGTAGAGCGCGCCGCCGACGACGGCGAGGGCCAGGACGAGGAAGAAGGAGCGCTTGAGCCACTTGCGGCCGGTGCGCGGCTTGACGAAGTCGTCGTCCGTGTACGACTCGAAGGAGCCCTGCGGGGGCATGCCGCCGTAGCCGTGGTCGTCACCGCTGCCGGGCGGGCCGAAGCCTCCGGCGGGCGGCTGCTGGTGCGGCGCGGGGCGGCCGAGCCCGGAGGCGCGGCCGGCCGGGGTCTGCATCGCCCCGCCGTCGTTCAGCTGGGCGGCCTGGTTCTCGGCGACCGCGCCCACGATGACCGGGGTGTCGCTGAGGTGGCCGGCGAGGGTGTCGCCGCCGTCGACGTCGAGGACATCGGCGACGATCACCGTGATGTTGTCGGGGCCGCCGCCGCGCAGCGCGAGCTGGATCAGCTCCTGCACGGTCTCCTGCGGGCCCTGGTAGCTGGCGAGGGTGTCCTCGAGGGTCTGGTGGGAGACCACGCCGGACAGGCCGTCGGAGCAGATCAGGTAGCGGTCGCCGGCCCGGACCTCACGGATGGAGAGATCGGGTTCGACGTGGTCGCCGCTGCCGAGCGCGCGCATGAGGAGCGAGCGCTGCGGGTGGGTGGTGGCCTCTTCCTCGGTGATCCGGCCCTCGTCGACGAGCCGCTGGACCCAGGTGTGGTCCTGCGTGATCTGGGTGAGGACACCGTCACGGAGCAGGTACGCGCGCGAGTCGCCGACGTGCACGAGGCCGAGGCGCTGGCCGGTCCACAGCAGGGCGGTGAGCGTGGTGCCCATGCCCTCCAGCTGCGGGTCCTCCTCGACCATCATCCGCAACTGGTCGTTGGCGCGCTGCACCGCCGTACCGAGCGAGGTGAGGATGTCGGAGCCGGGGACGTCGTCGTCGAGCGTGACGAGGGTGGAGATCACCTCGGAGGAGGCGACCTCACCGGCGGCCTGGCCGCCCATGCCGTCGGCGATGGCGAGCAGCCGGGGGCCGGCGTAGCCGGAGTCCTCGTTGCCCTCGCGGATCATGCCCTTGTGGGAGCCCGCGGCGAAACGCAGGGACAGACTCATGCGCACCTGCCCTGTCGACGCTGCATCGGGGTACAGCCGGTCTCGACCCACACTGCCCACCCTCCGGTCGCTCCGCTCATTGTCGTACTACTTCCGCAGCTCGATGACGGTCTTGCCGATGCGAATCGGCGCGCCCAGCGGAATCGGCGTGGCGGTGGTGAGCCGGGTCCGGTCGAGATAGGTGCCGTTGGTGGACCCGAGATCCTCGACGATCCACTGGCCGTCCCGGTCCGGGTAGATCCTGGCGTGCCGGCTGGACGCGTAGTCGTCGTCCAGCACGATCGTCGAATCGTGCGCCCGGCCCAGCGTGATCGTCTGCCCCTGGAGGGCGACGGTCGTGCCGGTGAGGGTGCCCTCGGAGACGACCAGCTTCGTCGGGGCACCACGGCGCTGCCGCCCGCCCGTGCTCTGCTGCTGGCCGCGCTGCTGCGGAGGCGCGGCGGCCTGCTGGCGCGCGTTCTGCTGCGGCCGGGCGTCCTGGCGCCGCGAACCGCGCTGCGTCACCCGTGTTCCGAACAGGTCGCTGCGGATGACCTGAACGGCCACGATGACGAACAGCCACAGAACGGCCAGGAAACCCAACCGCATGACCGTCAGGGTCAGCTCTGACATTGCCCCCGCTTCACCCTTCGGCTTGCCGGTAAACGATGGTGGTGCTGCCCACGACGATCCGCGAGCCGTCGCGGAGCGTAGCGCGGGTGGTGTGCTGCCCGTCCACCACGATGCCGTTGGTGGATCCCAGATCCTGGATCGTCGAGGGCGTTCCGGTCCGGATCTCGCAGTGCCGGCGGGAGACGCCGGGATCGTCGATCCTCACGTCCGCGTCGGTGCTGCGGCCGAGGACCAGGGTCGGGCGGGAGATCTGATGGCGGGTGCCGTTGATCTCGATCCAGCGGCGGACCTGCGAGCCCGCTCCCGCTCCGGAGCCCGTGCCGGGCACGGCCACGGGGCCGCCCGCCGGGCGTCCGGCGGGTGCCGTCGGACGGTGGCCGGGGGCGCCGGGAGGCGGGGCGGCGGGCATGGGAGGGGCGCCGGCCGGGGGGTACCCGTAACCGCCGCGGCCCTGCGCCTGGCCCTGCTGCTGCTGGTTCTGCAGGTGTCCGCCCGCGGGCGGCTGCGGCTGTGACGTACTCGACGCGAGAGTGCGGCTGCGCACCCGGTACAGACCGGTGTCGAGGTCGTCGGCCTTCTCCAGATGGACCTTGATCGGGCCCATGAAGGTGTACCGCTGCTGCTTCGCGTAGTCCCTGACCAGGGCGGCGAGCTCGTCGCCGAGCTGGCCCGAGTAGGGGCTGAGGCGCTCGTAGTCCGGCGCGCTCAGCTCCACGATGAAGTCGTTGGGGACGACGGTCCGCTCGCGGTTCCAGATCGTCGCGTTGTTGTCGCACTCGCGCTGGAGCGCGCCGGCGATCTCGACGGGCTGGACCTCGGACTTGAAGACCTTGGCGAAGGTGCCGTTGACCAGACCTTCGAGACGCTGCTCGAAACGCTTCAGGACTCCCATGGGGCACCTCCTCCGTCGTTGTCGTCCTGGTACTGCTTACTGATCGTATCCACGCGTCGGGAAATCGGCTGGTTCCCCTTCTCTGCCCTGTGGACGAGTGTCACCTCTCACAGACCTTCACCCCGGATCGTAGAGGCGGCCTGTGGACAGTGTCCCGCACCCGGCGGTGAGAGCGGGGGCGCGGCCCCGCGGCTCCGCGTGCGGTACGTCACCTTCCTCCCCCTCCTTCCCTCTTCTTCCGTCTCCATCGCGTTCCTGCCTCTCCTTCCCGTCCTTCCTCACTCGTCCCGCGGTCATGCCCTTCGACGCTCTCGCCGTGGCCCCTCTCTCTCCTTGTTCTCCGGGAGTGGGGGCGAAACAACGGATGTGAATCCACGGTCTGCGACGTGCTAATCTTCAGATGTCGCCAGGCGCTCGCACCGAAAGGTGAGAGGGCACGGAGACCACCCAATGCGCGGGTGGCGGAATAGGCAGACGCGCTGGATTCAGGTTCCAGTGCCCGAAAGGGCGTGGGGGTTCAACTCCCCCCTCGCGCACCATGGGGACACCGACGAAGGTGTCCTTGTAGCACCGACGAGACGGTCGGCATCGTGATCACGATGCCGACCGTCTCGCTTTTCCCCGCTGGTCAGGTTGGGGTGTGGCGCTTGCACGCGTGACTGCCCGGCAGCCGGGGAGCCGCCGGGCAGTCGGGTTCCGCGTCTTCGGTCGGCCTGCTGGGGGTGTGACCTGTATTACGCGGTCGTCTCGGTTTCGTCGGACAGGGGCGTGGGGTGCCCCATCGGGTTCGGCTCGATGTCTGGGAGCATGACCGTCATGGGAACGGCACTGACTGTCCGAAGGGGCACCGGAGCGGTACGACATGATTGACGTGCAGGTATGGGCCCTGCCGGCCCCGGCGGGAGCCTCGCAGGCCACGCTCGACCTGACCATCCTGGACGAGGGAGAGCGCCGCCGTATGGCTGCCTTCGTCCGAGACAGGGACCGCGTCCTCTACGGCTTCGCCCACGTCGCGCTCCGAACGATCCTGTCTACCCTGACCGGCGTGGCGCCCGGCGTGCTTCGCTTCACCCGAGCCCTCTGTCCGTGTTGTGACAAGCCGCACGGGCGGCCCGTCCTCACTTCTGCGTCAGGGGAGTTCTCGCTGTCCCACAGCCGGGATCTGGTCCTGATCGGCATTGCGCCGACTCCGATCGGCGTTGACGCGGAGCCCGTGCCGGCGCCCGGTGTCGCGGAGCAACTCGCGAATGTGCTGCATCCGGCGGAGCGTGACGAGGTCGAGGCCGCACTTCCGAAGGACCGGCCGGCGATCTTCGCCCGCTTGTGGGCCCGTAAGGAGGCGTACCTCAAGGGGCTTGGCACCGGCCTCGGTCGCGACCTCGCGGCAGACGACGTCCGAGGCGCGGTCGAGGGGTGGCAACTCACCGACCTCTCCGTGGGCCCTGGTCACGCGGCCGCCGTCGCGGTCAACTCCCCGACGCCGTGCAAGGTCCGTGTCCATCGCACCCTCCCGGAGTGAGTGAGGTGATCCGTGCAGAGCGGGCACGGGGCGTTCGGCGAGGTGGGGGCGGTCACTGACCTCCGGCGGTCCTGGGTGAGCTCGCGGTAGCGGGCAGGGACCGCGTCAACGGGTGAGAGGGAGCCAGCCGAGGCGGACGGCGTTGGCGCCGGCCTCGAAGCGGCTGCGGGCTCCCAGCCGCTCCATGAGAAGGGCGCTGAGACGGCGGGCGGTCCGGGGGGAGACGCCCAGGCGCCTCGCGATGACCTCGTCGGTGAGGCCGGTGTCGAGGAGGCGGAGTATCTCGACCTCCTGGTTGCTCAGGTCGTGCCGGCCGACCACCGGGGGGTTGCCCAGCGGAGTCGCGGCGGCCCAGGTGCTCTCGAAGAGCGCGGAGAGTGCGGTGACGATGCCTTCGCCTTTGAGCAGGACCGCTCCCGTCCGCGCGTCGGAGGTGTCCAGCGGCAGGACCACCTGGCGGCGGTCGATGATGACCATGCGGACCGGCAGGGTGGCGGCGGTGCGCACCTGACCGCCACGGGAGCTCAGCCAGTTCACATGCTCCAGCGTCGGGGCGTGGTTGCGCACGCTGTCGAGGTAGATCGTCCGCATCCGGATGCCCCGGTCGAGCAGGGCGCCGTTCGGCCGGCGACTGGCCTCCAGGTCGGCCGCGGGGTGGGCGCCGCCAGGAGCGAAGGTGGTGATCTCCTGCTCGGCCTGGGCGGCCAGGGCGGCCAGCCGCTCCCGTATGACGTCCACGCCGATGAGCCGCTCCGCGTCCTCGCCGGAGGCGGCCGCGGTGCTCGTCAGGGCCGAGCACTCGGCGATGAGCTGGGCGGCGGCGGCGCGCGAGGTCTCGATCCGCAGCTGCTGGGCGGCGAGGTCCGCCTGCTGCCGGGAGAGGATCAGGTCCATGGCGATCTCCGGGCTGACCGCACGGTAACCGCCGCCCTCCTGGAGGGCCGGCCGGACCAGGGCGAGGGTGCTGAGCGCGTCCAGACTCCGGTGGGCGTCCCGCTCGTCGACGCCGAGGCGGGCGGACAGCGTGGCCAAGTCCTCCTGCGGATAGGCCAGCATGGACTTGTAGAGCTGTTCCGCCGCGGAATCCAGGCCCAGTGGCTCGAGCACCGTTCCCCCTTGAACTAACCGGTGTTTCCCTCTGACCGAGTCGAACGCAAGTATCACCGAGCGTGCAGGTTCAGGCAATGGCATAAAGCGGCCGATCCGCCCTGTCCTGCAGTGTTCACCGGAGATGCAAGCCTGGATCCATGTATATGGTTCACGCTCAACTCGCCGGGAGAACAAGTGAGTCGCTGCCCGGCGACGCATCGGAAATCTTCCGGGGATGCGCAATGCCCGGTGAATCCGTCGAGTACGTGGTCGTTCATCCGGATACGCCGGTCGGCCCGGTCGTCGGTCTGTTCCTGCTCGCCCGTTCCCTGGAGGACGCCGAGGAGATCGGGGCGACCGTGTGCGGGCGGGCGCTGCGGACCCGCGCGGAGCTGAGCGGCTTCCTGCTGCTCGGCTGTGAGGGCCGACTGGTCGGCCCGTACTTCGACCGGCTGCTCGGCTGGGCTCCCGCTGGACGGGTTATGCCAAGGCCGGATCATGACAGCGGAAACCCCTTCCTCGACTTCTGAGCCGTGGACAGACTGATGAGCATCAAGTCGACCAACGGGAAGGGCGGGGTCGGAGAACCCTGGCCAGCGCTCTTCCCGGTGTGCTCCTCGGGGGAGAAACCATGCTCGGAACGTCTGTCGCGAAGCTCGCCGCCACCGCCCTTCTGGTGGGTGCCGGCCTGTTCGGAACGACCGCTCCGGTCGTCGCGGCGGAGCTCGGCGGGACCGCGCCGCAGCTGCGGGTCGAGGCCGCCGAGGCGCCGTCCGGAACGGTGACCGAGACGGCGTCGGTGAACGACATCACCTGGGGCCCGTGAGCCTCCTCGGTCATGGCGGCAGCCTGCCGCCGGCCCTTGCCGCAGACGGTATGCGGTATTCCGTATCCCGTGTGCCGTGCGTGTACGGAACGGAATTGAACCAAGAGAGCGGCGGAGCCCTCTCACGGGGAATCGAGAACTGATTCCTCTCCCGGGTACGTGACATCTCCGTACCCGTTACCGGCCCGGATCTCCTGGGCCTCATCCCTGTAGTTTCCGCTTTCCCGGCGGCTGCTCCCTCAATTGCGAGGGCGCTTCTCCGCGGGCTTTTTCGAGGAAGGTCCGGGCCTGTGAGCGTTTCCGCTGCGAGTCAGGCGCGCCCCATCGCGCCCAGTCGCTGGCTGCGCGTGGGCGGTGCGCACGAAATGCCGAGGCTGAACGTCGTCTGCTTCCCGCCGGCCGGTGGCGCGGCGAGCTCGTTCTCCGCGCTCCGCAGGGCGGCGGGCGGGGACACCGCGGTGACCACCGTGCTGCTGCCGGGACGCGAGGCGCGGATCGGCGAGCCGTGCGCGACCGACCTGGACCGGGTCGTCGGGACGGTGGCCGAGGAACTTCTTCCGCTGCTGGCCGGGGACGACACGCCGTACGTCCTGCTCGGACACAGCATGGGCGGGCTGCTCGCCTACGAGGCCGCCCTCCGCCTCGACGACCTCGGGGCCAGGCGGCCGCTGCGCGTGGTGGTGGCCGGAACGGCCGCCCCGCGGAGCGCGGGCTGGTCGGCGGTGGCGTCCCGGGGGCCGGAGGACCTGATGCGGCTGCTCGGAGGAGTCCCGCAGGAGGTCTTCGACTCGCCGGAGCTGCTGGAGATCGTGACCCGGGCCCTGCGCGCGGACCTGCGGATGATCGCCGGTCACCGCTGCTCGGGCGGGCTGCTGCGGGCCCCGCTGAGCGTGCTGCACGGCAGCGAGGACCCGCTGGTCGGCGCGGAGGCGGTGGCGGACTGGGCCGACGTGGCGGGAGCGGGAGCGACGGTCACGGAACTGGCGGGCGGCCATTTCTTCCTGGACGCCCACTACCCGCGCCTCCTCGCGGACTGGCACCTGGAGGCGGCGCGGTGACGACCGGCGGGCAGGGGACGGCCGCGGAGACGGTCGCGGAGGCGGTTGCGCAGACGGCCGCGGAGACGGTCGCGCAGACGGCCGCGGACATTCGAGCAGGGGACGGCAGAGGCGTGACCATGCGGCAGACCACACGTCATGAGGAACTGACCTCCTCCGAGTTCGGGATCTGGCTGGCGAGCCGCCGGCACCCGGAGGCGTACAACATCCACCGCGTCTGGGAGATCGACGGCAGCCTGGACGAGGAGGCGCTGCGGGCGGCGGTGGCCGAAGTGGTCGGCCGCCACCGGGTCTTCGGCCGGCGGCTGCACGAGGGCGCCGACGGCCCCTCCTGGTCGGCGGGGGAGGCCGTACCGGTCTGGTCGGCCGACGAAGGAGCGCCGGACGAGACCGTCTGGCGCGCCGAACAGGGCGCCCACCGCTTCGACCTCGCGGCCGAGTGCCCCGTACGGGCCGGGCTGCTGCGACGGGCTCCGGGGCGGTACCTGTTCTCCCTCCTGATCCACCATGTCGCCTGCGACGGGCTGTCCCTGGAGATCCTCCTCGCGGAGATCGCGACGGCCTACGCCTGCCGGACGGCGGGTGGCCCCGCCCTGCCGCCGGCGGCCGCGGACCGTCCCGCGTCCGCTCCCGCCGCGTCGACGGGCTACTGGACGGAGCAGCTGGCCGAGGCCGAGTGGCTGGGGTCACTGCCGCGTACACCCGGGGCGCGCACCCCCGAGGCCGAGACCCTCGTGCTGCCGCTGACCGGGGCGGAGACCGAGCTGCTCCGGACGGCCGCCCGGAGCCTGCGGGCCACCCCGCACGTGCTCGGCCTGGCCGCGCTGTACGGCACCCTCGCCGCGCACGGCAGCCGCCGTGACGTCATGGTCGCCACGCCCTTCGCGGGCCGCACGCCCGACACGGCGGAGGCGGTCGGCTGCCTGGCCCGGGTGGTGCCGATGCGCCAGCGCTGGGCGGCCGGTGACACGGGCGCGGCCCTGGTCGCCGCCGTCCGCCGGACCATGGCCGGGGCGCTGGGGCACCTCGCCGAGCCGATCCGGGAGGCGGCCGACCTGTTCAGCCCGGTCGAGCCCGGGGTCACCGTCGCCTTCCAGGCGCACGGCCCGCTGCCCGCGCCCGGCCTCGCGGGTGTCGACGTGCGGGCGCTGTCCGAGGACGGCTCGGGGACGGTACGCAACGACCTGGAGTTCGACCTCTATCTGCGCCCGGACGGCGGCGAGCTGGCGCTGACCCGCCGACTGGCCGGCGGCACCACGGCGGAGGCGGGCGCCCGGCTGCTCGCCGACTACCGCGCGACCTTGCTGCGGCTGGCCGGCGACCCGGGCGCCCCGCTCCTGGGCTCCGGGCCACTGCACGCGGTCGAGTCCGCCACGGTGCTGCGCGCCGCACCGGCGCCCGGCCCCGTACCGCTGGTGATGGAACGGTTCGCCGAGCTCGTCCGCGAGCATCCGGACCGTACGGCCGTCAGCTGCCCGGCCGGGGACACCAGCTTCGCCGAACTGGACGCCGCGGCGGACGGGCTCGCCGCCCGGCTGGCCGCAGACGGAGTGGCGCCCGGCGACACGGTCGGCATCCTCGCGGAGCGCGGGGTGGCCCTGGTCGCCGCCGTCCTCGCCGTGTGGCGGGCGGGCGGCTGCACGGTGCTTCTCGATCCCCTCCACCCCGAGGACCGGATCGCGTACACCCTCGCCGACACCGGAGCCCGGGTCGTGCTGCGCAGCCCCTCCCTGCGGGAGCACGGCACGGGTACGGTCCGCGTCCTCGACCTGCCCGCCGGGCGGGAGACGACCACCCTCGGCGCGGACGGGTTCCGTGCGCCCGAGCCCGAGGCCGGACGGCTCGCCTACGTCATCCACACCTCCGGCACCACCGGTCTCCCCAAGGGCGTGATGATCGACCACGCCTCGTACGCGGCCTTCGCCGAGGTGTCCCCGGCAGGTCGTGGGGCGGCCCGGCACGGCCTGGTGAGCTCGGTCTCCTTCGACCTGTTCTACCTCCAGTTCCTGCACCTCTTCACCGGCTCCTGCCTGGTGGTCGCGGACGAGGACACGTACCGCAATCCGCAGACCCTCGTGGACTGGGTCGAGAAGCACGACCTCCGCTTCCTGGGTCTCACACCCTCGATGTTCGGTGCCATGCGGAACTTCGGCTTCGAGGACGTGCTGCGGCGCGGGAGGCTCGGTCTGCTGCTCGGCGGCGAGGCCCTGGACGAGCCGACCTGGCAGCTGCTGCGGGACCTCGGCGTCGAGGGGGTCAACGCCTACGGGCCGACCGAGGCCACCATCTGTGTCACGGCCGGCGCCTTCGGCGACCGGGACACCCCGGGCATCGGCCGGCCGCTGGACGGCGTCTCGGCGTACGTCCTCGGGCCCGACCTGCTGCCGGTGCCGACCGGTGTGGCCGGCGAGCTGTACGTGGCCGGCCCGCAGCTGGCCCGGGGCTACCTCGGCTCGCCGGGACTCACCGCCGACCGCTTCCTGCCGGACCCGTACTCCACCGTGCCGGGTGCGCGGATGTACCGCACCGGCGACCGGGTGCGGATGGAGGAGGACGGCTGCCTCGTCTATCTGGAGCGCGCCGACCACCAGTTGAAGGTCCGCGGCCAGCGGGTCGACCCGGTGGAGGTCGAGAACGTGCTGCGCGACCAGCCCGGAGTACGGGACGCGTACGTGGCGCGCCGGGCGCCCGGCACCGCCAACGGGCTGCTCGCCTACGTGCTGCCCGAGCGGGACGGCCGGCCCCTCGACACGGCCGTGCTGCGCGCGGCCTGCGCCCGCAGGCTGGCCCCCGCGGCCGTACCGGCCCACATCCTGGTCCTCGACGCGTTCCCGCTGTCTGCCGGCGGCAAGCTCGACGAACGGGTCCTGCCCGGACCGTCCCCGACGGGCCCCGGAGCCGAACCCGCGCAGGACGACGTGGCGCGGCTGTGGCAGGAGGCGGCGGGCGCGGCGGCGGGCTCGGACGACGAGGACTTCTTCGCCTGCGGCGGCAGCTCGCTGGACGCCGCCCGCCTTGTGGCCGGGGTCAACCAGGCGTACCAGGCGGAGATCGACCTCGCGGCGTTCTTCGCCGAGCCGACCCTGCGCGGACTGCGGCACCAGCTGGAGATCTCCACGGGTGCGGCGGATGGCGATGTTCCCGCCGACGGTCTCTCCCCCGCCCAGCGGCGGCTGTGGCTGATGCACCTGCTGGACCCGAAGAGCTCCGAGTTCACCGTCTACTGGGCCGTGCGGCTGTGCGGCGCGCTGGACCGGGACCGGCTCGCGGAGGCATGGCGGGAGGCCGTCGAGAACCACGGAGAGCTGCGGCTGCGGGTGCTGGACGACGCGGGCGAACCCGGCCGGGCGGCCTGGCCGGCCGAGGAGTTCGCGCTCCGCACCCGGACGCTGCCCGAGGCCGAGCTCGAAGCGGAGCTCCGCGCGGCGGCCCGGCAGGTCTTCGACATCTTCGGCGAGCCGCTGGCCGCCCTTGAACTGATCTCCCTCTCCGACCGCCCGGACGAGCACGTCCTCCTCCTTACGGGACACCACCTCGTCCTCGACCGGCGCTCGGTGGAGCTGATCACCGACCAGCTCTACGCCCGTCTGGACGGCCGACCGGTGGCGGCGCCCCGGCGTGGCTACCACGAGGCTCCGGTCCGGACGCCCGAACGGACCGAGAGCGCACGGGCGTTCTGGTCGGCCGAGCTGGCGGAGGCGGTGGCGGCGCCCGCGATCGACCTGGGCGGGCCCGGCGGTACGGGGCTGCCGGCCGACTCGGGGCACGGGGAGCAGGTCGGCTCGGTGCGGGCGGCCGTCGCCCCGGCCGACTGGGCGCGAGCGCTGGAGACGGCGCGCACCCACCGCACCACCCCGCTGGTCCTCGCCCTCTCCGCCTTCGCCCTGACGGCGGACCGCCACGGCGCCGCAGGCGATGTCGTGGTCGGCACCACCATGGACGTCCGGCTGCCCGGCTTCGACGACGTGGTGGGGCTGTTCGTGAACCCGGTGCCGGTCCGGCTGCGGGTCCACCCCGAGCTGTCGGGCGGTCAGTTGCTCGGCCGGGCCCACCAGGCGCTGCTGCGTTCCCACGCCCACCGTGACACGCCCTTCGACGAGCTGATCCGGGAGCTCGGCCTGCGCGCCGAGCCCGGCCGGACCCCGCTCTTCCAGGCGCTCGTCGACTACGAGCCGACCGCCCGGGCCGCGGCCCCGGCCGGGCTCGGCGTGCGGCCGGTCGACATCCCGGCCGAGGTGGCCAAGTACGACCTGGAAATCGTGCTGCGGGAGAGCGGCGAGAGCGGGACGGGCGCGGAGGTCGAGATCGCCTTCCGCCACAGCCGGTACAGCGAAGCCCAGGCCGCCCGGCTGGCCGCCGCGTTGCGCGACACCCTGGTCCTGCTCGCGACCGAACCGGACGCCCCGGCGCGCGTGCCCCTCGAAGACGGCGCGGTACTCCACCGCCCCGCGGCGGAGCCGGAGGCGTACATCCAGGTCGGCCGGCTGTTCGAGCGGATCGCCGACGCGGACCCGGACCGCGAGGCCGTGGTCTGCGGCGAGGAGCGGCTGAGCTACGGCCGGCTGCGCTCGGGCGCACTGGCCGCGGTGGCCGCCCTCGCCGAGGCGGGAGTCGCCCCGGGCGACCGGGTGGCCGTCGTCGCCCCGCGCTCGGCGGCCATGATCACGGCCCTGCTCGGGGCCCATCTGGCCGGCGCGGTCGCCGTCCCGCTCGACGTGGACCACCCGGACGCCCGGCTGACGCAGGCGCTGGCGGACTGCGGCGCCACGGTGCTGCTCGGCACGGCCGGGACGGTGGCCCGTGGCCGGGCCCTGGGGCTCGTCGCACTGGACGTGACCGCCCTCCCGGAGCCGGCCGTCACCCCGGCCCTCCCGTCCCGCGGGGAGCGGGACGCCGCCTACATGATCTTCACCTCGGGCAGTACGGGCCGGCCCAAGGGCGTCGTCGTCGAGCACGGCGGCCTCGCGGCCTCGACCGCCGCCCGGCGCGCGGTCTACCCGGGCGAGCCGGTGTTCCTGCTGCTCTCCCCGCTGGCCTTCGACTCCTCCGTGGCCGGGATCTGGGGCACCCTCACGGCCGGCGGGCGGCTGGTCGTCGCCGGGCCGGACGACGTCCGCGACCCCGGCCGGCTGCTCGGCCTGATCGAGCGTCACGCCGTCACCGACCTGCTGTGCGTGCCCTCGCTGCACGGGGTGGTGCTGGGCGAGGCCCGGCGGGCCGGCTCCGCCGCGCTGCGCTCGCTGCGCCGGGCCGTGGTGGCCGGCGAGCCGCTTCCGGAGCAGGTCATGGACCTCCACTTCGAGCTGCTCCCCGGGGTGGAGTTGGTCAACGAGTACGGACCGACCGAGGCCACCGTCTGGTCCAGCTACCGCCGCTACCGGGCACCGGGAGCGATCGACATCGGCGGTCCCGTGCCGGGCTACTCCCTCTACGTGCTCGACCACACGCTCCGGCCGGTGCCGCCGGGCGTCCCGGGCGAGCTGTACGTCGGCGGGCCCGGCGTGGCCCGCGGCTACCTCGGCCGGCCCGCCGACACCGCCGCGGTCTTCCTGCCGGACCCCTTCGCCGGGCGGCCCGGTGCGCGGATGTACCGGACCGGTGACCGCGTCCGCCTGACCGGGTACGGCGGCCTGGCCTTCCTCGGCCGGGCCGACGACCAGCTCAAGATCCGCGGTCACCGGATCCAGCCGGGTGAGATCGAGACCGTGCTGCGCGAGGCCCCCGGGGTCCGCGAGGCCGCGGTCGTCGCCCACGGCCAGGGCAGGCTCGCCGCCTTCGTCACGGGCGGCGCCGACCCGGCCGGGGTCCGCCAGGAGGCCGTCGACCGGCTTCCCGCCGTGATGGTCCCCGGTGCGGTGCACGTGATCGAGCGGCTGCCGCTCACCACCAACGGCAAGGTCGACCGCAAGCGGCTCGCGGAGGAGGCGGACCGCCGCGTACCCGTGGCCGCTCCCGGCGCTCGGGTGCGCCCGGAACACGCCGAGGTGGTCGCGGCCTGGTGCGAGGTGCTGGGCGTCGCGGACGTGCCCGTGGACGTCAACTTCTTCGACGTGGGCGGCCATTCGCTCCTGATGCCGCTGCTCCAGGAGGCGCTGCACCGGCGCACGGGTGTCCGGGTGCCGATCCTCGACCTCTTCCGGCACAGCACCGTCGCCGACATGGCGGCCCGGCTGCGCCCGGCGCCCCTCGGGGAGCCCGGGGAGCCCGCCGGGCCCGCTGCCGAGAGCCCCACTCAACCCCCCGCCCAACCCCCCACCCTCTCCCGTCGGGACGCCTCCCGGCAGCTGCGCCTGCGCCGAGCCCGGCCCGAGGCGCCCCGAGAAGCCCAGGAAGGAAACCGATGAGCCGCGACCGTTCGCTGGACATCGCCGTCACCGGGATGGCCGGCCGATTCCCGGGCGCCCCGGACGTGGCCCGGCTCTGGGAGGCGATCGAGCAGGGCCGCCCCCTGTTCCACCGGCTCACCCCGGAGGAGCTGGAGCAGGCCGGAGTCCCGGCCGAGCTCGCCGACGACCCGGCCTACGTGCCGGTACACGGCCGGCTCGCCGACGCCGACCGCTTCGACCACGAGTTCTTCGGGGTCAGCCCCCGGGAGGCCCGGCTGCTCGACCCGCAGCAGCGCCTGATGCTGGAGTGCGCCTGGTCCGCCCTCGAGGACGCCGGGCACCGGCTGCGCGAGCCGGACACCCGGCGGACCGGCGTGTACGCGGCCGCCAGCAGCAGCGAACACCTACGGACGCTGCTGGCCGGCGGCGAGCTCGACGACCCCGAGTTCGACGAGGCGATCGTCGCCAACGAGCGGGACTTCCTGGCCACCAGGATCGCCTACAAGCTCGGTCTCACCGGCCCCGCGATGGCCGTTCTGACGGCCTGTTCGTCCTCGCTGGTCGCCGTGCACCTCGCCATGCAGGCGCTGAACAACGGCGAGTGCGACCAGGCGCTCGTGGTCGCCGCCTCCGCCAACGCGCCGCAGGCCGGCCACCTCCACATCCCCGGCGGCATCCTCTCCGGCTCCGGCGTCTGCCGTCCCTTCGACGCGGGCTCCGACGGCGCGGTCGGCGGTTCGGGCGTGGTCGGCATCGTGCTGCGCCGCTTCCAGGACGCCGCCGACGAGGGTGCCCCGATGCACGGCGTACTGCTCGGCTCGGCCGTCAACAACGACGGAGCGGGCAAACCCGGCTTCTCCGCGCCGGCGGCGGCGGGCCAGGAGCGTGTGATCCGGGAGGCCTTCGCGGCCGCCGACGTCGACGTCTCCTCCCTCGGATACCTGGAGACGCACGGCACCGGGACCCCTGTCGGCGACCCGATCGAGTGGTCCGCGGCCTCGGCCGTACTGGGCGAACTCGGGGCCGCCCCGGGCCAGATCCAGGTGGGCGCGGTCAAGGGGAACATCGGCCACCTCGACGCCGCCGCCGGCCTCGCGGGTCTGGTGAAGGCCCTCCTGGTGGTCGGCCGGGGAACCGTACCCCCGCTCACGAGCTTCACGGGCCCCAACCCGCTGCTCGATCAGGACGGTTCACCGCTGGCCCTGCCGACGGCGGCCGGCCCCTGGCGCGGCCCCGAGCCCCGCCGGGCGGCCGTGAGCTCCTTCGGTATCGGCGGCACCAACGCCCATGTGCTGGTGGAGCAGCCGCCAGCGGCGGCACCGGCCGCCGCCCGGGCCGACGGGACGTCCGGCGAGGACCGGTTGGTCGTGCTGTCGGCCGCCGACCCGGCCGCGCTGCGCCGAGCGAGGGCCCGGCTCGCGGACCACCTGGACGCCGCCCCCGAGACGGTCGCCGACGTGGCCCGTACCCTCGCCCGGCGGGCGGTGCTCCCGTACCGCTGCACGGTCGTCGCCTCGACCGCCGCCGAACTCTCCGCCGGGCTGCGCGCGGCGGCCCCGGAGGCGGTGGCCGCCGAGCGCGTACCGGCTCCGCTGGTCTTCCTCCTGCCCGGCCAGGGCACCCAGAAGCCGGGCATGGCGCTGCCCGTCGCCCGGGCGCTGCCGGGCTGCGCCGAGGCCCTGGAGAGCTGCCTGCGGGCCTTCGGGACCTCGCTCGCCGCCGAGTTGGGCGACGCGCTGTACGACGAGGCCTTCCCCGCCGAGCGGCTGGAGGCCACCCGGCTCGCCCAGCCTGCCCTGTTCGCCGTGGAGTACGCGGCGGCCACCGCCCTCATCGGGCTCGGCCTGCGGCCCTCGGCGCTGATCGGGCACAGCCTCGGCGAACTGACCGCGGCCTGCCTGGCCGGTTCCCTCGATCTGCCGACCGCGGCCCGGCTCGTGGAGCACCGGGGCCGGCTGATGCAGGAGTGCGATCCGGGCGCGATGCTCGCCGTGACCTGCTCGGTCGAGGAGGCCGAGCAGCTGCTCGCCGAGTCCGGCGCGGGCCTGGAGATCGCGGCCGTCAACACCGCCGTGGACACGGTCCTCACCGGGCCCGTCGTGGAGATCGACGCCTTCGCGGCGAAGCTGGACGGCCGGTACCGCAGCCGTCGGCTGCGTACGAGCCACGCCTTCCACTCGGCGCTGATGGACCCGGCCGCCGCCGGGCTGCGGGAGGTGCTGGCCGGGATCCGGCCCGCGCCCGCCGAGGTGCCGTGGGCGGGCAACACCGATGGGGTGCTCGTCCCGGCCGGCGCGGTCGTGACGGCCGACCGGTTCGCGGAGCAGCTGCGCCGGCCGGTCCGCTTCGCCGACGGGCTCACCACGCTGGCGGCCGCGTTCCCGGGCGCGCTCGCGGTGGAGGTCGGCCCGGGACGGGTGCTGTCCGCGCTCGCCGAGGCCGCCGGTCTGGATGCCGTGCCGCTCTGCCCGGCGGTGTCCGCCGAGGGCGCGGCCGCATCGGTGTCCGCCGCGCTCGGCCGCCTGTGGACCACGGGCCAGCCGGTGGCCGTGGAGCGGCTCGCCGGCCGGGGCCGGGCCCGCCACCTGCCGACCTACCCCTTCGAGGGGCCGCGCTGGCCCCTGCCCGTACGGCGTGTCACCGCCGCGGCCGGCCAGGCGGCCACCGTCTCGTACGCCGACCCGGTCCCGGAGCAGTCGTCCGCGACCGGGCCGGAGGAGGCGCGCGGTCCGGTGGAGCTGGTCTGCGAGCTGTGGTGCGAGGCGCTGGGACTCGACGGGATACGGGACGGGGCGGACTTCTTCGAACTCGGCGGCGACTCGCTGACCGTGACCCGCCTCGCACGCCGGATGAGCCAGGTGTTCGGGGTGGACGTGCCGGTGCGCGAGCTCCTTGCCGCCCGGACGGTCGACGGTCATGTCGCGCTGGTCGAGGACCTGTTGATCCAGCAGCTGGTAGCCGAGGCCGAGGGGGCCCTGTGAACACCGCACGTCTCGCCCGACTGACCCCTGATCAGCGGGCCGAACTCAGCCGCCGGCTGGCCGGCCGCAGGTCCGCCCCGCTCCCGGAGCAGGACACCGCCCAGGCCCTGGCCTCGGCTCAGGCCCTGGCCTCGGCCCCGGTCCTGGCCTCGGCCCCGGCTCAGACCTCGGCCCCGGCTCAGGCCCTGGCCTCGGCCCCGGCTCAGGCTCTGACCTCGACCTCGACCTCGACCTCGGCCCAGGCAGACCCGGCCGGAAGCCACCCGCTCTCCGACACCCAGTACCGCCTGTGGCTCGCCGAGCAGGCCCACGGCCCCTCGGCCGCCTTCACCGTGCCGCTGGCCCTGCGCATCGAGGGCCCGCTGGACACCGGACGCCTCCAGGCGTGCCTCGACCTGCTCGCCGTACGCCACCTGGCGCTGCGCGCCCGGATCGTCCAGGAGGACGGGGCACCCCGGCAGCGCTTCGACCTGCCCGCGCGGATCCCGCTGGAGGAGCGGTCGCTCGACGGCGGCGAGGCCGCGCTCGACCGGGCCCTGAAGGACGAGGCCGCGCGCTCCTTCTCGCTGCTGCGGCCGCCGCACCTGCGTGCGGTGCTGCTGCGCACCGGCCCGGACGCCCTGGTCCTGGTCCTGACGCTGCATCACGCGTTCTGCGACGGCTGGTCCCTGGAGGTCCTGATCCGGGAGCTCTTCGAGGCGTACGGGGCGCCGGGCGCCCCCGCCCTGCCCGCCGCGCCGGCCGCGCAGCACCTCGACTACGCCCGGTGGGAGCACTCCGCCGCCGGCCGTGACCGGCTCGCCCGGAACGCCGCGTACTGGGCGGACCACCACGACGCCCTGACGGACCTGCCGGAACTCCCGTTCGCGGGCGGGCCGCAGCACGGTGGCGCCGACCGGGTGTCGGCCTTCGAGCCGCCCGCCGGCCTCGGCGAGCGGGTCGCCGAGCTGGCCCGGCGGGCCGGGGCGACGCCGCACGCCGTCTGGCTCGCCGGCTTCGCGGCGACCTGGCACCTGGCCACGGGGGCCCGCGCCGTCCCGATCGGGGTGCCCGCGGCCAACCGGGCCGAGGCGCGGTGGGACGGCGCGGTCGGTGCCTTCGTCGCCACGCTGCCGCTGGTGCTGGGGGTCCACCCGGCGCAGAGCTTCACCGATCTGGTGCGCCAGGCGACGGAGGCGCTCCTCGAAGGCTCCGGACAGGCCGTGGTGCCGCTCGACGGCCCGGCGCTCGCGGCGCCCGCCGCGATGTTCGTCCTCACCGGGGAGGGCGGCTGCCTGGAGGTGCCCGGCGGGCTCACCGTGGAGACCCTGCCGATCCGGGTCCAGGGCAGCCAGAACGAGCTCACCGTCCAGCTGGTGGAGCGTCCCGGCGGCCTTTCGGGCGTCCTGACGGCCGCCCCCGGCCGCTACAGCGGTGCCGGCCTGGACCGGTTGAGCGGCGCGTACCTCCGGTGCCTGGACACGCTGCTGGCCGATCCGGCCGCGCCGCTGGCCGCCGCGGACCTGCTGGACGACGAGGAGCGGAGCCTGCTCGCCGCCTCGGCCGAGGCGGCGGCCGCACCGGCCTTCGGCCTGCCCTACGAGGCGTTCCGCCACTGGGTGGAGCGGACCCCGGAGGCCTTCGCCGCCGCCGACGCGGACCGGACCCGGCTCGGCTACCGCGAGCTCGCCGACCGGGTGGAGTCCTTCGCCGCCGGTCTGTACGAGGCCGGGGTGCGGCGCGGCGGTGCGGTGGCGGTCTGCCTCCCGAGGTCCACCGACTACCTGGCGGTCACCCTCGCGGTCTGGCACCTCGGCGGCTGGACCGTCCCCCTGAACGTGAAGGACCCGCGGGACCGGCTGCGCAGCCTTCTGACCGGCGCGGGGGCGGCCTTCCTGGTACGGCGCGCCGACGCCCTCGCCGTGGAGCTGCCCGGCGTGGCCGAACTCGCCGTCGAGGAACTCACCCGCGAGGGCCGGTCCGTGCCGCAGACCGTCCTTCACCCGGCCGCGCTCCGCCCGGCCGATCTCGCCTACGCGGTGTTCACCTCGGGCACGACCGGGACGCCCAAGTGCGTGACCGTGCCGCAGGGAGCGCTGGCCAACGAGCTCGCCTGGCGGCGGGCCGCCATCGGCCTGGACGGGCGGGACCGTGTCCTCCAGACCATCCCGCTGGCCTTCGACCCGGCGTTCTGGCAGTGCTTCGGCCCGCTGGCGGCCGGTGCGGGCGTGGTCTTCCCCGACGCGGACCCGGACGCCACCCCTGGTGCGGTGGTGGACCTGGCGCTGACCCACGGCGCCACCGTGGTCGACCTGGTCCCCTCCCTCCTCGCGGCGCTGGACGACGAGGATCTGCGCCGGCTGCCCGCCCGGGTGGTGTTCTGCGGCGGCGAGCCGCTGCCGGCCGCGCAGGCCGAGCGCTACGCCAGGCTGGGCTCCGGAACCCTGTTCAACCAGTACGGGCCCTCCGAGACCTGTATCGACGCCACCTCCCACCGGTACGACGAGGGGCCGGCGGCCGAGGGCACCGTGCCGATCGGCCGGCCCATCGGCGGCGTCCGGCTGCACGTCCTCGACTCCGCGCTGCGGCGTGTCCCGGTCGGCGTGCCCGGCGAGCTGTACATCGGCGGGCTCGGCGTGGCCCGGGGCTACGCGGGGCGTCCCGCCGAGACCGCCGCCCGCTTCCTGCCGGAGCCGGCGGGCCCGCCCGGCGCCCGGATGTACCGCACGGGGGACCGGGCCCGCTGGAACCCGGACGGCACCCTTCAGTTCCTCGGCCGCGCCGACAACCAGGTGAAGATCCGCGGTCACCGGGTGGAGCTGGAGGAGGTGGACCGGGCGCTGCTCGCGGTGCCCGGTGTACGGGAGGCCGCGGTCGTGGTGGTGGGCGAGCGCTTCCACCGGCTGGTCGGCTTCCTCGCCGGCGAACCGGACCTGAGCCCGCAGGACGTACGGGAGCGGCTCGCCGGCACTCTGCCCGCGTACATGGTCCCGGCCGAGCTGCGCATCCTGCCCGTGCTGCCGACCACCGCCAACGGCAAGGCCGACCGGCGCCGGCTCACGGAGCTGGCCGGCAGCCGCCCCGCAGGTCGGCCGGACGGCGCCCGGGCGGACGACCCGGTGCTCGCCGCGGTCCTGGACGCCTTCACCGCCGTACTGGAACTTCCTTCAGCCGCCCCCGACGACGACCTCTACGACCTGGGCGGGGCCTCGCTCGGCGCGGCCAGGATCGCCGCCGAGCTGACCACGAGGCTCGGCACCGAGGTCCCGGTCCGCCTCGTACTAGGCAACCCGCGCGCGGGCGACCTGGCCGCGGCGCTCGGCAACCGGCGCGCGGCCGCCCCGGACGCGCCGGACGCCGGTGAGCCCGAAGCGCTCACGGGCGACGGGGCGCTCACGGGCGACGGGGCGCTCACGGACGAGGGGGCGCTCACGGACGACGGGGAGCCCGGGCCCGAGCAGCGGCAGGTGCTGGCGCTGGAGCGGCTGCTCGGCCACCCGGCCCCGCCGGTCCCGGTCCTGCTCGACCTCCCGGCCGATCCCGGGCCCGAGCGGGTGGCGGACGCCGTCCGCCGGCTCGTCGAACGCCACGACGCGCTCCGGCCGCTGCCCGGTGCGACCACCCCCGACGGCTGGCAGCCCTGCGTGACGGAGGCCCTGCCGGCCGAGCCCGAACTGCTCGACTGGCCGGCCGGGCTGATCGAGCGCCGGCTGCCCCACGGCCACCCCGGTCTGCAGGCCGTCCTGCTGCGCGGGGCCGCCGGGACGACACGGCTGCTGCTGCTCCTGGCCCGGAACCGGGCCGACGGCCCCTCGGCGGGAGTGCTCGCCGAGGAGCTGTCCCTGCTGCTCGCCGGGCGGGAACCGGCCGGGCGGGCGCCCAGCTACCGGCAGCACCTCCGGGAGCGCGCCCGTCGCCGGGCCCGCGACCGCGAGGAGCTGGAGCGGTACTGGACGCACACCCTGGCCCCGCTGCCCCACGACCCCTTCGCCCAGCTGCGGGAGCACGGCCGCGGGTTCCGCAACCGCGGGATCCGCTGGACCCTGCCCGCCGAGCTCGACGCCCGGCTGCGGGCCCGCGGCACCGAGCTCGGGGTGGCCCCGGCCGCCCCCTTCCTGGCCGCCCTCGGCGGTCTGGTCGCCCGGATCGCCGGGGCGGACACGGTGGCCGTGGGCACGCCGGTCGGGCACCGGTCCGGCACCGCCGAGGCCGGCCTGGTCGGCCGGGCGGTGGACATGCTCCCGGTGGTCCTGGCTGCCGGGGGCGACCCGAAGGACGCCCACCGGGCCCTGCTCACCGCACTCGGCCGGTCCGACCTGCCGCTGGAGCGGATCGCCGAGCTCGTGGACCCGGTCGACCCGGCGCTGCGTCCGCCGGTCTGCGCGGCGGCCCTGCTGACGCACGACTACGACGGCGTCCCGGAGACGGCGCCCGCGCCGACTCCCGGCCCCGGCCCGGGCGACGCGGCACCCGGCTCCGGCCCCGGCCACGCGGCACCCGGCTCCGGCCCCGGCCACGCGGTGCCCGAGCACTGGTCCGACCTCGACCTGGTGCTCCACGTGGAGCCCGGGCCGGACGGCGCCAGGAGCCTGCTGCTCTCCGGAGACGTACGGCTGTTCGATCTCATCGCTCTGCGCGACGCCATGACCGAGCTCGCCGAGTCCCTCGGCCGCTGGGCCCCCTGAAACCAGACACCACTTTTCGAGGAGAGACATGAACGAGGAAGAGAAGTACCGCTTCGACCTGAACGGCTACCTCGTCCTGGAGGACGTGCTCGGCGCCGAGGAGCTCGCCGCGGTGAACTCCGCTCTGGACGGCCACGGACTCTGGGAGGGCGAGAACAAGCACGACTTCGGGCTGCTCAAGCAGTACAACCCCTTCATCGCCAACGCCGGCCCCCTGCACGAGACCGAGCGTCCGGTCCGCGACCTGCTCGCGCACCCCAAGGTGCTGCCCTACCTGGAGGAGCTGCTCGGCGCCGACCTCCGGTACGACGAGGGGCAGGTCCTCTTCGCCCGCAAGGGCGCCGGTGCGCTCGTCCTGCACAACGGCAACACCCCCTGGGAGTACCCGCCGCTGAGCTACCAGGTCCGCGAAGGGCAGATCTACGCCGGCCACCTGATCGTGGCCTTCTGCCTCACCGACGCCCTCGCCGACCAGGGCGGCTTCGCCGTCGTCCCCGGCAGCCACAAGTCGCACTTCCCGATGCCGGACGAGTACGCCGCCTGGGAGAAGACCGGCGACTTCGTCAGCCGGGTGCCGGTGAAGGCCGGTTCGGTGGTCCTCTTCGCGGACACCGCGACCCACGGCAGCTGGCCCTGGGCCGCCGACTTCGAGCGGCGCGTGGTCTTCTGCCGCTACACCGCCGGGATGGTCCAGCACACCTCGCCGGCCCCGGTGCCCGAGGACACCGACTTCGACGACTGGACGCCGGTCGAGCGCCGCCTGCTCCGCCCGCCGTTCGCCTGGCACCAGGAGAACGACGGCGGCTTCAAGGAGCGGCAGCGGACCTCGGTGCGGACCGAGGAGGGCTGGGTCATGAGCGAGTACGCCCAGCAGATCATCCCGTCGGCCGAGGACACCGCACAGGACGCCGCCGAGGACATCGCCGGGGAGCGTGGCTGACATGGCGACGATCACGCCCAGCCCCGTCGATCTCGACGGGTTCAACAAGGGGATGCGCGGCGACCCGCTCGGCACCCTGACCCGGATACGCGCCGAGGGCACGGTCTGCGTCATCCCGTACGACGAGGGTGAGGGCAAGGGCGAGCAGCGCATCCTCATCACCACCGAGCCCGCGCTCGCCAACGCCGCCCTGGTGCACGGCCTGCGCACGCACCGGGCACTGCTGCGCGAACTCGTCGGCAGCGGTCTGTTCGTGGCCGCCACCGGTGACCGCTGGCGCCGCCGCCGGAACCTGCTCCGCCCGATGTTCACCCCGCGTGCGGTCGCGGCCGGGCACGGCGTCATCCTGAAGGCCGCCGAGGACTTCGTCCGGCGCGAGCTGCTGGCCGGCGCCGGGCAGCCGATGGACCTCGCGGCGACCATGCAGCGGCTCAGCGTCCAGGTCATCCTGCGCTCGGTCGACCCGGCGCTCGACGGACCGGAATTCCTCGAACTCACCGAGGCGCTCCAGGACGCCGTGGAGTACCTGGACCACCGGCTGTTCCTCCCCGACACCGTCGACGACGGCGACTACGAGGCCTTCCTCAAGCGCCGGGAGGCCCTGGAGACCTTCATCTCCGGGCGGGCCGGACAGTTCGGCTGCCCCGCCTCCGAGCCCGGCGTGCTGGCCGAGATCGTCGCCGCGCTCGGCGAGGAGGCCGCGGCGGGCGAGGACCCCCACCAGGTGCTGCGCGAGGAGCTGCTCTCCGTCTTCGTCGCGGGCGTCGAGACCATGGGAACCCTGCTGACCTGGATCTTCCACAACCTGGCGCACCGCCCCGAGGCACTGAGCCGGAGCCTGGCGGAGGTCCGCGCCGAGGACCTCGACGCGCTGGCCGCGCAGCCCGCGGCCCCGAACGGCGCCCTGCCCTACCTGCGGGCCGTGGTCGAGGAGTCGCTGCGGCTCACCCCGCCGGCCTGGGCCCTGGTCCGCACCATCGAGGAGCCGCTGGAGGCCGCAGGGATCGAGCTGGTCCCGGGGGACGTGGTGCTCACCGCCACCTACGTCATGCACCACGACTCCGAACTCTGGGAGGCGCCCGAGGAGTTCCGCCCGGAACGCTTCCTCGGCGACCGCCCGCCCGCCCAGCAGTACCTCCCCTTCGGAGCGGGCCCGCACCAGTGCCTGGGCCGCCAGTTCTCCCTCCTGGAGGCACAGCTGGTCGCCGCCACCGTGCTCCGTCACGGCCTGGTCGAGCTGCTCGACCCGGAGCCGGTGACCACGCTCCGCCCGCACATCGCCCTCGCCCCCGACCCGAACCCCCAGGCCGTCTTCACCGCCCACGGACAGGAGCACACCCGATGACCAGCCCGACCGGCCGACGCGTCGAAGACGCCTTCGCCGCCGTCGCGGAACGGCAGCCGGACAGTCCCGCGGTCGTGGACGGGGACGGCGTGTACAGCTACGGCGGGCTGCTGACCCGGGCCCGCGCCGCCGCCGCGGAGCTCGGCCGGCTGGGTGTCCGGAGGGGCGACGCCGTGCTGCTCACCGGCCACGGCGGCCGGCCGGCGGTACTGGGCATGCTGGCGGTCCTGTTCGCCGGTGCTTACTACGTACCGGTGGACCCCTCCTTCCCGGCCGAGCGCGCCGCCCTGATGGCGCGGCTCTCCGGCGCGGTGCTTCAGCTGAGTACCGACGACCGGGCCCCGGCCGTGCCGGGCCTGGCCACCCGGGCGGTGGGCGAGCTCGGCCTGATGGAGGCCGGCGGTCCGCTGTCCGCCACGGACGCCGGCCCGGACGACCTCGCGTACGTGATGTTCACCTCCGGGACCACCGGCGAGCCCAAGCCGGTCGGCGTGACCCACCGCGGTGTCACCGGCCTCGCCCTCGGTGGCGGGGAGCTGCGGCTCGGCCCGGAGGACGGCACCCTGCTGCACTCCACCCTGGCATTCGACGCCTCCACCTTCGAGATCTGGAACGCCCTGCTCGCGGGCGCCCGGGTGGTCGCCGTACCGCACCATCCGCAGGCGCTGCACGAACTCGCCGCGCAGCTGCACCGTCCAGAGGTCACCACGGCCTGGCTCACCGCCGCGGTCTTCCACCTGATGGCCCTTCATCATGCGGCGGCCCTCGGCACCCTGCGGCGACTGGTCGTCGGCGGAGACGTCGTCCTGCCCGACGTGGCCGACGCCTTCACCGCCGCGTACCCGGGAACGACCCTCGTCAACGGCTACGGGCCCACCGAGAACACCACCTTCAGCACGCTGGGCCCGGTCGCCGGACGCGACCGGACGGAGTCCGACTCGCTGCCGATCGGGTTCGCCTACCCCGGAACCTTCTGCTACGTCCTGGACGAGCGGCTGGACGTGGTGGCGGACGGTCAGCCCGGCGAGCTGTTCGTCGGCGGCGACCGGCTGGCCCGCGGCTACCTCGACCGTCCGGCCGCCACCGCCGAGCGGTTCCTGCCCGACCCCTTCGCCGAGGATCCCGGCGCCCGGATGTACCGCACCGGCGACCGCGCCCGGCTGCTGCCGAGCGGTTCGCTGGAGTTCCTGGGCCGGGCGGACGACGAGGTGAAGGTCCGCGGCTTCCGGGTCGACCTCGCCGAGGCGCGGGCAGTGCTCGCCGCCGACCCGGAGGTCACGGACGCGGCCGTGCTGGCCCAGCGGACCGAGGAGGGGGCGACCCTCGTCGGCTTCGTCACCCCGGCCGGTCTCGACACGGCGGCCCTGCGCGAGCGGACCTGCCTGCGGGTGCCGCGCCATCTGGTGTCCGAGCGGATCCTCGCCCTGGAAACCCTCCCACTGGGTCCGACCGGGAAGGTGGATCGCCGGGCCTTGCGTCAACTGGCGCAGACCGCCTTCCGTCCCGAGCCGGAGAGCCGTCCCGAGCCGGAGGCCCCCCAGGAGCACGAGAACCGTCCCGCGCCGGAGGACCGCCCCGACTCGGCCAAGGACACCGGCCTGCCCTTCCCCCTGTTGGCTGCCTTCTGGCAGCGGCACACCGGAGTGGAGCCCGACGTCGATTCCGACTTCTTCGCCGACGGCGGCAGCTCGCTCGACCTGATGCGGCTGGTCGAGGACGTCCGCACCGGACTCGGCGTGGAACTGGACTTCGCCGACGTCTACGCCCTGGAGTCGTACGGCGAGCTGGCCGGTCTCGTCGAGGACCGGCTGGGTGCGGAGGCCGCCGCATGACGACATCGGCCGCCCCCGCCACGACCACCCGCAGAGTGCCGCCCGAGCGTCGCCGTCTCCATATCCGCACCGAGCCGCCCGGCCACGTCTTCGCCGCGGACCTCGCCGTGGTGGACGCCTGGCTGCGCGACTACGTGGGCGGCTCGCACGAACAGCTCGGCAGGACCGGTCCGGTCTGCCCGTTCGTCCCGCCGGCCCTCAACGACCAAGCCGTGCAGTTCCACTTCCGCTACGACGTGGACGGCTCCACCACGGCGGGCATCACCGAGGCGCTCACCGAGGAGCTCGTCGACTTCACCCTGACGATGGAACCCCAGCCCAAGTCCGGTGCCTCGCTCGAATGCCGGCTCGTCGTCATGCCGCTTACCGGGCCGGACGGCTGGCAGCGCCTCGACGACGCCTACGAGTCGCTGAAGAACCTGGCCGTGGACGCCGGCCTGATGATCGGCCAGTTCCACCCGAACTGTGACGAACGAGCCGCGCGCAACACGGGCTTCCGCGTCTCACTGGCGCCGATCGGCCTGCTCGCGATGCGTCGGATGGCGCCGCACGACGTGCTTTTCCTGAACAGCCGTCAGGACTGGTTCGAGAAGTACGACATCACCTTCCGTTCCCACTACGAGCGCGGCAGGGTCCGCGATCCGCTGCTGCGCGAGGTCTACCAGGCCGCCGTGGCCCGGCACGGCCTGCCCGCGCTCATCACCGACGAAGGAGTCACCCGATGAACCCGTCCCAGGACCTCTTCCACGTCGTCGTCAACGACGAGGAGCAGTACTCGATCTGGCCCACCTACCACGAGGTCCCGCTCGGCTGGCGCACCAGCGGCGCCCCGGCCAGCCGCGAGAAGTGCCTGCTGCGGATCGAGGACGAGTGGACGGACATGACCCCCAGGTCGGTCCGGGCCGCACGGTCCTGACCCCGGCCCACCCGACCCAAGAGAGGAACGCACACATGGATGCCGACGAAGCCCGCTCCGGGCTCCTGGAGATGATCGGTGGCTACCGGGCCACCGCCCTGGTGACCACCGCCGCCCGGCTGGGCCTGGCCGACCTCCTCGCGGAGCGGCCGGTCACGCTCGGCCGACTGGCCGAGCTGACCGACACGCGGCCCGACCGCCTACTCCAGATCCTGCGGGCGCTCGTCGCGGTCGGCCTGCTGGAATGCCACCCCGGCGGAACGTTCGGGCTGACCCCGCTCGCCGAGCCGCTGCGCACGAACGTGCCGGACTCTCTGCACAGCGCCGCCGTCTACTTCGGGGCAGTGAGCGCACCGTCGTTCGATACGCTGCACGACCTCCTCTGTACGGACGGCAGCGGCTTCCAGCACCGCCACGGCACCGACTTCTACGGGTTCCTCGACGCGCACCCGGAGCTGGCGGCCCACTACAACACCGTCATCGCGGTCGACGGCCTCGGCGACGCGCTGGCCGAGGCGTACGACTTCACCACGTCCGGTTCGGTCGCGGACATCGGCGGCGGGAACGGCACCACCCTCGCCGAACTCCTCCTCGCCCGCCCGCACCTGGAGGGAACCCTCCAGGAGATCCCGCACGTGATCGAAGAGGCCCGCCGGCGACTCTCCGATCCCGCGCTGGAGGGCCGGGCCGGGACGGTGACCGGATCCTTCCTCGACGGCATCGTCCCGGGGGCGGACCGCTATCTGCTGGTCCGGGTGCTGCCCAACTGGAACGACGACGACGCCCTGCGGATCCTGCGCCACTGCGCCGCCGCGATGACCCCGGAGGCTCGGCTGCTCATCGTGGACGCCGACATGCCGGAGCGCGTCTCGGCCGGCTCCTTCGCCCCCATCGGCGACCTGCACGCCCTCGTCCACTTCGGCGGGAAGCTGCGCAGCCGTTCGGAGCTGGCCGTGCTGCTGTCGGCCGCCGGGCTGAGGTTCTCGGACACGGACACCGTCCCCGTCCCGGGCAGGCCCCAGTGGTCGCTGTCCGAGGTGGAAGTGGCCCGATGACCGATCAGCCGTTGCCCCGCGTCGCGGTGGTGTACGCCGACGGCTCGGTCGGGCCGGGGACGGTGCTCGCCGACGCCGAGGGCCTGTGCGAGGTGATCTTCGTGTGCGACGCGGCCAGGCCGGGGGTCGCACCGCTGCTCCGCGGACTGCGCCGGCGCTCCACGGTCTGCGACATCACCGGTCTGAGCCCGGACGAGGCCGCCGCGGCGGTGAGCCGGGAAGCGCCCGAGGCCATCGTGACCTTCAGCGAGTACTGCCTCGGCCTGACCGCGGAACTCGCGGAACGGCTCGGCCTCCCGTACCACGGCGCCGAGACCACGAGGTTGCTCACCGACAAGCTGGCGCAGCGCGCGGCGCTGGCCGCCGCGGGCGTGGACGCCACCGGATGCCGGCTGGCAGACTCCCCCGAACAGGTGCTGGAGGCGGCCGCGGAGCTGGGCTACCCGATCGTGGTCAAGCCCAGGACCGGGGCCGGAAGCCGGAACACCGTCAGGTTGGACTCCGCCGAGCAGGCCGTCCGCGAGCTGCCCGCCGTGATGTCGGGCGACATCGGCCAGGACCGGGTGTTCGTGGTCGAGGAGTGCCTCGTCGGCGATCCCTCGGCCGCCGGTGAGGGATGGGGCGACTACGTGTCGGTGGAGGGCCTGGTGTACCGGGGGGAGGTGCTGGCCTCCTGCGTGTCGGGCAAGCTGCCGCTGGCGGAGCCGTTCCGCGAGACCGGCTTCTTCCTCCCCTCGACGCTGTCCCCGGCGCTGGCGGAGGAGGTGCGGACCCTGGCCGCCGCGGCGGTGCGGGCGCTCGGCATCCGCGACTCGGTGACCCACACCGAGGTGAAGCTGACCCCGGCGGGCCCCCGGATCATCGAGGTGAACGGCCGCGTCGGAGGCCACGTGGTGGACCTTCTCCCGAGGGCCTCGAAGGACAGCCTGGTGCGCTTCGCGCTCGACCTCGCGCTCGGCCGGCGGCCCGCCGACCCCTCCTTCGACTTCTCCGGCGTCACCTTCGAATGGGTGCTCCTCCCGCCCGTCGAGGCGCGCGAACTGACCGGGCTCGACGGAGTGGACGAGGTGCGAGCCCTCGACGGGATCACCGCCGTCGACGTCCTGGCCCGCCCGGGCCAGCCGGTCGACTGGCGGATCGGCAACCAGATGCTCGGTCTCGTGCACGGCCACGCGCCCGATCACACCGGCATGCGGAACCTGGTGGGCCAGGTGGCGCGCACCTTTGTCGCCACGTACCGGAACGCGGTCTGACGACGACCCGGGGCGGGCCGCACCGGCCGGCCCCGTACACCGACGGTGCGCCGGGCGTGCCGCGACAGAAAGGCAAGTGATGCTGGATCAGCTGCGGCAGCCGCTGCGTTCCCGGCGGTTCCGATTGGTCTGGGCGGGGGAGGGCATCTCGATCCTCGGCGACCTGAGCTTCGAGGTCGCCTTCATCTGGCTGGTGCTCCAGGAGACCGGTTCGGCCGCGACGCTGGCCGGCGTCGTGCTGGCCCAGGCCATCCCGCGGGGTGTCCTGATGCTGATCGGCGGGGCGCTCGTCGACCGGCTGTCCCCCCGTACGGTCATGCTGGCGACCCATCTGTCGCGAGGCACCGCCGTGGTGGCCCTCGGCCTGGTGAGCTTCTTCGACGGCGTGCAGACCTGGCAGTTCTACGCGATCGCCGTCGTGATGGGCGTCGCCGAGGCCTTCTTCTGGCCGGCCAGCGACAGCATCGTGCCCTCCCTGGTGGACAAGGAGGACCTGCCCCGTGCCAACGCGCTGACCGGCTTCAACGAGCAGGGCGCGCGGCTCCTCGGCCCGGTCCTCGGCGGCGTCCTCGTCGCGTCGGCGGGTGCCACCACCGCGATCTTCTTCAACGCGGCGTCCTTCTTCCTGGCAGCCCTGAGCCTGCGCGCGGTCCCTGCCCGGCCGGCGGACCCCGACGCCGCGTCGCCGTCGATCGCGCAGATCCGCTCGGAGATCGCCTCGGGCCTGCGCTACGCCCGCCGGAGCCGCGAGGTGCGCTCCATCCTGCTGCTCATCTCGGCGGCCGCGCTCAGCTACAGCGGGCTCTTCGCGGTCGGCCTGCCGGCTCTCTCGAAGAGCTTCTCGGACAGCGCGCTCACGCTCGGTCTGCTCATCTCCTCCTGGGGCCTCGGCCAGCTCGCCGGCACCATCGCCGCGGCCGTCACCGGTCTGCCGCGCCGCTGGGGCCTGCTGATCATCGGCATGACCCTGTGCGAGGGCCTGGCCTTCGCCACCCTGGGCTTCCTTCCCACGCCGTGGGCCGCGGCCACCCTGCTCGCGGTGCTCGGCGTCGGTGTCGCCTACTCCAGCGACGTGGCGCTGCCGACCTTCATCCAGACCCGGACGCCGACCGAATTCCTCGGCCGGACCAACAGCATCATGAGCTTGCCGAGGGTCGTCCTTGAGCCGGTCTCGTTCGCCCTCATGGGCCTCCTGGTCACTGTCGGCGTCCGCTGGGGTTTCATCATGGCGGCCCTGCCGATGCTTGTGGTCGGTGTCACCATGGCGCTGAGCAGGGACGCGCGCAGTCTGAGCACCGAGTCCACCCCCGTGCCGGCAGGCTGATATCGATACTGTCCCTTGATGTCCCTTGATGTCCCTTGCTGTCCCTTGCGTCTCGGTGCCACCTCCTTCGTCCGCATCCGAGGGGGTGGCCCCGACGCGCAACCTGATGTCCCGCTTCCGAGGGCTGCGGCCTTGTCGTCGGCGTCCGCGACGCTCATGCGCTCGCCGTTACGGGGCTGATCGGGGCGCGGGTTCGCGACTTTTGTCGTTGCGGGGCGAGACGAAAGACGGATGCCCGTGGGTGGGTCCGCTGCCTAGGGTGCGAGCGTGGACGCTATGTCGAAGTCGGGGGCCCGGAGCGCGAGCGGGACGGAGACCGGGAGCAGGATCGGGAACGGGAACGGAACCGGGAACGGGAACGGGAACAGAACCGGGAACGGAACCGGAACGGGGGCAAGGTTCGCCGCCTGGTGGGGATGGTTCGCGGTGCCGGGCCACTGGTCCCGACGCAGAACCGCCGGTGAGATCGCGCTCGCCGTGGTCGTGGCGGTGCTCGCCGCCGGGACCGAGGAGCTCCTGGGCGGGGAGGGCTGGCGGCTGGCCGGCGTCGCCGCGGGTGCCGCCGCGCTGTCGCTGCTGCGGCGCAGACTGCCCGCGAGCGTCCTCGTCGTGGCCGCGGGCCTCGTCCCCTTCCTGCCGGGCTTCGGACCGCTGCTGATCGTGGTCAGCTGGTCGGCCGGCCGGTACATCGCGGGCGCCGGGCAGGCGCTCGCCGCCTTCATGGCCTCCTTCGTCCTGAACGTCGGCGGGACGGTGCTGGAGACCTGGGACCGGCAGCGGCTGCTCACCGTCGCCTTCCTCGCGACCCTCTACTACCTGGGCACCACCCTGGCTCCGGGCCTCGCCCACCGCTACTGGACCCAGCGGCGGACCCTTCTGCACGCCCTCCAGGAGCACAACGCGCAGTTGCTGCGGGAGCGGACCATGGTGGCCTGGCACGCGCGGCTGCGGGAGCGGCAGCGGATCGCCCAGGACATGCACGACAGCCTCGGGCACCAACTGGCACTGATCGCCGTGCACACCGGCGCCCTGGAGGTGGACCGGGAACTGAGCGAGCGGCAGCGCGAGGTGGTCGGCGTCCTGCGGAACGCGTCGGTGACGGCGATGCACGAGCTGCGGGAGGTCGTCGGCATACTGCGCGACGGCATCGAGGCGACGGAGGGCACGGCGTCGGCGCCCGCGAGGGCCGGGGACGAGACGGGGCGGGCGGCGCGGGGGACCGCCGGCATCGAGGGGCTCGTGACGGCGGCCAGGGCGGCCGGGACCACGGTCGGGCTGCGACGGCTCGGGGAGGAGCGGCCGCTGGCGCCGGCCGCGGACCACGCCGCGTACCGGATCGTGCAGGAGGCGCTGACCAACGCCTACAAGTACGCGCCGGGGGCGCCGATCGGCGTCGAGCTGCGGTACGAGCCGGACACCTTCGTCGTCGAGGTCCTCAACGAGCCGCCGGTGGACGGGCCCGCGAAGGACGTGGTGAGCGGCGGGCAGGGGCTGACCGGGCTCGCCGAGCGGGCCCGGCTGGTCGGCGGCATGTGCCACGCGGGTCCGGCCGACGGCGGTGGCTTCCGGGTCGCCGGGATGCTGCCGTACGGGGCGGCGCCCGTCGCCGAGGCGGCGCCTTTGGTCGATGCGGCCGACGACTTCCGGCAGCAGTCGACGAAGCCGCTGGTGGGCGATGGTCGTCCGGTCGTGGTCGGACAGGCCGACTGGACGTTCACGGAGCGGGAGCTGGCGATGGCGGTGCGCGGGGGCAGGGGCAGAAGCACGGGCGGTGGGATCGCCCTGGGCTGCGGCATCGCGTTCGCGGCGCTCGTCCTGCTGGTGGTGGCCGCGGGCTTCGGTCTGTTCTTCCTGATGGGTTCGGTCAAGGAGGGGATGATCGACCCCGTGCAGTACGACGCGGTGAAGGTCGGCATGTCCGAGCGGGAGGTCCGCGACCAGCTGCCCTCGGGCGACACGATCGCCACCACGGGCCTGGGCGGCACGGGGCCGGAGCGGCCGGCCGGGGCCGAGTGCCTGGTGCTGATGTCCTCGGAGATGGGCGAGACCTTCGACCAGGAGCCCGTTTTCCGGTTCTGCTTCAAGGACGGCAAGCTGATCGAGAAGAAGTCGTACGTGGTCGAGCAGCGGTAGTGCTGAACCGGCCCTACCGGAGTCGTGGGGGAGTAGCTGTGGCAGGGCAGCCCATCAGGGTCGTGATCGCCGACGACGAGCCTCTGATCCGGGCCGGGATCCGGATGATCCTCATCTCGGACCCGGACATCGAGGTGGTCGGCGAGGCGGCCGACGGGCGGGCGGCGGTCGAGGCGGCGCGGGCACACGCCGCCGACGTGGTGCTGCTCGACATCCAGATGCCGGTGCTCGACGGGCTCTCCGCGCTGCCGGAACTGCGCCGGGCCGCGCCGGCGGCCCGGGTGATCGTCCTGACGACCTTCGGTGAGCGGGAGAACGTGTTGCGGGCGCTGGAGCACGGGGGCGCCGGGTTCCTGCTCAAGGACACGGCACCGGCCGAGCTGATCCGGGCGGTGCGGGCGGCCGCTGCGGGAGACGCGTACCTCTCGCCCGCCGCGACCAGACACGTGGTCGAGCGGCTCGCGACGGGCCGGGAGGCGGCGCGGTCCGAGCAGGCGCGCGTACGGGTGGCGGGGCTGAGCGAGAAGGAGCGCGAGGTGCTGGCGGTGCTCGGGGAAGGGCTGTCCAACGCGGACGCCGGGCGGCGGCTGCACCTGAGCGAGGCCACGGTGAAGACCTACGTCAGCCGGATCCTGGCCAAGCTGGACTGCGAGAACCGCGTCCAGGCGGCGCTGCTGGCGCGGGACGCGGGGCTGTAGGCCCCTGCCTGGGCGTGGCCCGGGTCGGCGGGGTTTGGGTCGGGCGTGTGGGCCGGGTCGGGCGTGTGGGCCGGATCGCGGGGTCGGGGTCAGCGTGTGGGCTGGGTCGGCAGATGGCCCGGCGGCGGCGCGCGGGCCGGGTCAGCGCCGGGGGCCGTCCGGGAGGCCGGTCGTGCTCGCGGTGTTGTAGCGGAGCAGGTACGCGGCGAACTGGGCGAGGTCGTCGGCCGACCAGTCCTTGAGGCGCTCCTGGTAAGCGGCGAGGCGGCTCGTCTGGGCCGTCGCGAGCAGGCCGGCGCCCGCCGCGGTGGGATGCAGGACCTGGACGCGGTGGTCGTCGGGGGCGGGGCGCCGTTCGATCAGCCCGAGCTTCTCCAGGGCGGCGACCTGGCGGCTGACCGTCGACTTGTCCAGCAGGTAGTGGGCCGCGAGGTCCGTGGCGCGGCAGCCCCGCTGCTCCTCGATGTGGGCGAGGAGCGTGTAGGAGACGAGCGGGAGCTCCGGGTGGACCCGGGCCGCCGCGGCGCGGGCCCGGCGCGCGAAGGCCGTCAGCTCGCGCTGGATGACGTCCACGGACGCCTCGCGCGGTACTTCTGCGCCGCCGGTCATGGTGCGCTCCTTTGTCGTCGCTCGTCGCTCGTCGCTCGTCGCCGCCGTCGCTCACCGGTGTGGCTTGCTGTCGTCGCTCGGCAGTCGGTGGTTCGGTACGACGTTTCGGTTGTATAGTACAACGGTTCTTTAGTTGTAAAAGCCAACCATGGAGGTATCGGTGTCCGCAGGACCGAAGACCACCGGCGCGTTGAGGCATGTCCTCGGGCACTTGCTCACTCCCCTGCTGATGTGTGTCGGCATGGGCCTCGCCTACCTCGGCGCCTTCCACGCCCCCGCCCCCCACGACCTGCGCGTCGACGTCGTCGGCTCAGGGTCCACCGCCCAGGTCCTCGCGCAGACGCTCCACGACAAGGGAGCCGGCGCGCTCGACGTCCGTACCGTCGCCGACCGGGAGACGGCCGTCGCCTCGCTGCGCGAGCAGGGCAGCTTCGGGGCGTACATCCCCGGTGAGAAGCCCGAACTCCTCGTCGCCTCGGCCTCCTCCGACACCAGCGCCATGGCCGTCGAGAAGGTCTTCACCAAGGTCGCCGCCGCGCAGGGCGCCCCGCTCAAGGTCACCGACGTCGCCCCCGTCTCCTCCGGCGACCCCACCGGCCAGGGCGTCTTCTTCCTGCTCGTCGCCCTCAGCATCGGCGCCTACGCCTCCGTCGCCGTCATCGGCGGGGCCGGCGCGGTCCTGCCCATGCGGATCAGGGTCCTCCTCGCCGCCGGGATGTCCCTCGTCGTCAGCCTCGTCGGCGCCCTCTTCGCAGGACCGGTCTTCCACCTGGTCGACCAGGGCCTCGGCGGAGTCTGGGCACTGTCCTGGCTGTACGCGGCGGGCATCCTGCTCGTCGGCGTCGGCCTCCACACCTTCCTGCGCCGCTGGACCACCCTCGGCGTGATGGTGCTCTTCGTGATGCTCAACTTCACGAGCTCCGGCGGCATCTACCGCCCCGAGCTCCAGCCCGGATTCTTCGGCTCGCTGCACGCCTTCTGGAACGGGGCGGGCTTCGTCGAGGGCGTCCGCGGCCATGTGTACTTCGACGGTCACGCGCTCGGCGGACACGTCCTCGTCCTCGCCCTGTGGCTCCTCGCCGGAGCGGCCCTCGTCGTCGCCGCCGGGATGGTGGAGGCCGCGAGGACCTCGGGTGGGACCTCGGGCGAGGCCTCGGGCAAGGCCTTGGGCGGGGCCGGCGCCGAGGAGTCGACCAAGCAGGAGACGGAGGAGGAAAGGGAGGAGGAGATGGAGGAGGCGGTCGCGGTCTGAGGTTGTCCACAGGGCGTTGTCCACAGGGGGAGACGGCCGATCAGGCGCGGCTGTACGGTCAGGGCCGGATGATGTTGGACATCGCATCGGGGGAGGGCGTCCCATGGACGAGATTCGGTCCGTCGTGCCGGGACAGCGCGGTACTGACGGAGTGGCGGACGGCGAGCGCATCCCGCACGTGCCGGGCTTCGCGAGCCGCGCCGCCGTAGCCGACGCCGGGGTGGTCTCCCCGAGGGACGCGGGCAAGAAGCTGCGCGACCGGGTGCCGCGCTCCGCGCACGACCGGCCGGCCCTCGCCGCCGACCGGCCGGACGCGGTCCGCGCCGTCGAGGAGTCCAGCCGAGGACGGGTCCCCGAGCTCACGCCGATACGCGTCGGCAGGATGGCGGCCAGCCCCTTCGCCTTCCTGCGCGGATCCGCCGGGCTGATGGCCCAGGACCTCACCACGACCCCCGTCACCGGGATAGCCGCCCAGCTGTGCGGCGACGCGCACGCCGCCAACTTCGGCCTCTACGGCGACGCGCGGGGCAGGCTCGTCATGGACCTCAACGATTTCGACGAGACGATCGTCGGCCCCTGGGAATGGGACCTCAAGCGGCTCGCCACCTCCCTGGTCCTCGCCGGGCGGGAGGTCGGCGCCGACGAGGAGGCCTGCCGGGCGGCCGCCTTCGACACCGTCGGCGCCTACCGGCGCACCATGCGCCTCCTGGCCCGGCTGCCCGCCCTCGACGCCTGGAACGCGATCGCCGACGAGGAGCTCGTCTCGCACACCGACGCCCGAGACCTCCTCGGCACCCTGGAGCGGGTCTCGGCGAAGGCCCGCAACAACACCAGCGCCCGCTTCGCCGCCCGGTCGACCGAGTCCGTGGCCGAGGCGGACGGCGGCGGCCGCAGGTTCGTGGACGCTCCCCCGGTGCTGCGCAGAGTCCCCGACGCCGAAGCGGCGGCCGTCACCGCCTCCCTCGGCGCCTACCTGGAGACCGTGTCCGAGGACCGGCTGCCGCTCCTCGCGCGGTACGCCGTCCACGACGTGGCCTTCCGGGTCGTCGGCACCGGAAGCGTCGGTACCCGCTCCTATGTCGTGCTGCTGCTCGACCACCGCGGCGAGCCGCTGGTGCTCCAGGTGAAGGAGGCCAGACCCTCGGTCCTGCTGCCGTATCTGCCCGGCGCGGGCTTCACGGTGCCGGACCCGGGCCACGAGGGGCGGCGCGTGGTGCTCGGGCAGAAGCGGATGCAGGTCGTCAGCGACATCCTGCTCGGCTGGACCACGGTCGACGGGCGCCCCTTCCAGGTGCGTCAGTTCCGCAACCGCAAGGGGAGCGTCGACCCCGCCGCGCTCACCGTCGCTCAGGTCGACGACTACGGCCGGATGACCGGGGCACTGCTGGCCCGGGCGCACGCCCACAGCGCCGATCCGCGCCTGATAGCCGGCTACTGCGGCAAGAACGAGGAGCTGGACGAGGCCGTCGCGTCCTTCGCCGTCACGTACGCGGACCGCACCACCGCGGACCACGCCGACCTGCTCTCCGCCGTACGAGCGGGGCGCATAGCGGCGGAACTGGGCGTCTGACCGACGCCCGCGCACGAGCACTGGGCAGGGCCCGGGCAGGGACCGAGGACGCTTGCCTCGGCGCGCCGGCCGAACGCTCACACCGGGGAGGGAGGGGAGGGGGAGGGAGGGGGGAGGCCCCCCCGAGAGGACCGTAGGCTGGGTGGGACGAGCCGGAACGAGGACGTGGGCGGGCGTGAACGTGAGCGTGAACCATGGTGCGAACGAGGAGCCCGAGGGCGAGCGGTCCGACGGTGAGCAGTCCGAGGACGCGCAGGCCGATGGCGTGCGGCCCGAGGGCGTGCGGCCCGAGGATGGCGAGTGGTCCGAAGGCGTGCGGCCTGACGGTGGCGAGCCGTCCGACGGTGCCGAGCGGGCTGGGGACGAGCGGCCCGAGGCTCGGCTGGAGCGGGCCGTGCGGGTTGCCGAGCAGGCGCTGATCGAGTTCGAGATCGCCGTCGAGACCTTCCGGGTCGAGGTGGAGAACTTCTCGCGGCTGCACCACCAGAAGCTCGGCCCCATGTACACGCGGCTCGACGAGCTCGACGCGCGGATCGCCGAGGCGCGGGCGGCGCGCACCGGGGATCCGGAGGATCTGCGGCGGGCACAGGAGGCGCGGGCCGCGGTCATGCCCATGCCCGGGGTGGACGAGCTGTTCCACGACTGGATCGACTCCGACGGCCTCTCCCCCGAGGCCGCGGCGATGCTCAACGAGCGGCCGGTGCAGGCGCCGAAGCGCGTACGGCCCGGCGAGGAGGCCCGCAAGCTCTACCGCGAGCTGGCCCGCAAGGCCCACCCCGACCTGGCCCGGGAGGAGGACGAGCGGCAGCGGCGCGAGGAGTTCATCACGCGGGTGAACGCCGCCTACGCCCGGGGCGACGAGGCCCAGCTGCGCGAGCTCTCCGCCGAATGGGAGGCCGGACCGGTGCCGGCCGAGGAGCGGCTCAGCGAGAGCGAGGAGCTGTACGCGAGACTGGAGTGGCTGGCGGAGCGCAAGGACATGCTGTCCGTGCTCGCCCGCGAGCTGGAGGAGTCCGCGATCGGCGCGATGCTGCGGATGGCTCCGGAAGACCCGGACCGGCTCCTGGAGGAGATCGCGGAGCAACTGCTCGCGCAGGTCTCCGAGCGTGAGACCGAGCTGGCCGAACTGGTGCAGTAGGTTTTTCCGTGCGCTCGAATTCGCTCGGGCGGTTCTGACGAGAGAAGGCCAGTCCCATGAATTTCTCCCCGCTGCCCTCGGTGGACGCGGCTTCCGTGCCGGCCGATGCCCTGGTGCTGGACGTCAGGGAGGACAACGAATGGGAGGCCGGGCATGTCGAAGGCGCGTTGCACGTGCCGATGAGCGACTTCGTGGCGCGCTTCGGTGAGGTGACGGAGGCGGTGGCCGATCGCGGCCGCGCCTATGTGATGTGCCGGGTGGGTGGCCGGTCGGCGCAGGTCACGCAGTATCTGGTGCAGCAGGGCTTCGACGCGGTGAACGTCGAGGGCGGGATGCTCGCCTGGGACGGTGCCGGGCGCCCGATGGTGACGGGGAACGGCAGCCCGGCTTTCGTCCTCTGAGCTGAGCTCCTCCGGGCTGAGCTGGGCTGGGCTGACTCGGGCCGGGCTGGTCCGAAGCCGGGTCGCGTCAGCCGAGGGGGTGGGCGGCCAGGAGGTCGCCCAGCGCCTCCTCGTGGGCGGCGGCGGGGCCGAGGGACAGTTCGAGCTGCTTGGCCCAGGCGTGGAACCGGTGCAGTGGGTAGTCGGTGTCGGCGCCGAAGCCCCCGTGCAGGTGCTGGGCCGTCTGCACCACGCGCCGGACCCCTTCGGAGGCCCAGATCTTCGCGACGGCGATGTCGCCGGCGGCGGGGAGCGCCCCGTCGGCCCCGGTGGAGACGCGCCAGGCGGCCTGCCAGAGGGTGGCCTCCATGGCGCGCAGGTCGATGTAGCGGTCGGCGGTCTGGACGGCGACGGCCTGGAAGGTGGCCACGGGGTGGCCGAACTGTTCGCGCTTGCCGGTGTACTGGCTGGTCATGGCGAGGACGGCCTCGCCGAGTCCGAGGGCGAGCGCGCAGGTGCCGGTGGTGAGGAGTTCGCGCAGCGACTCCCAGGCGCCTTCGGCGTCGATGACGTCGGTGTCGTCGAGGCGTACGGCGTCGAGGTGGAGCTCGGCGAGGAGTTCGCCGCTCGTGGAGTACTGCTCGGTGAGGGTGAGGCCCTCGTGGGCACGGGGTACCAGGGCGAGGACGGTGCGGCCCTCGGCGGTGTGCGCGGGGACGGCGACGAGGTCGGCGCCGTGGGCCCAGGGGACGGCGCTCTGGAGTCCGTCGAGGATCCAGGTGGTGCCGTCGTGGTGGGCGCTGACGGCGCGGTCGGCCGGGTCGTGGCCGGTGCGTCCGTGCGAGGCGGCCGTGAGGACGAGTTCGCCGCGGCCGACCCGGGGGAGCAGGGCGGCGGCCGTGTGCCGGTCCGCGTACCGCTCGACGGTCGTGGCGACGGCGTAGGTCTCGAGCAGGGGTACGCGGGCGAGGACGCGGGCGGACTCGCGCAGGACGAGGCAGAGCGCGACGGCGTCGAGTCCGGCGCCGCCGTGCTCGGGGGACAGGCCGAGGCCGAGCAGGTCGGCGGCGGCGAGGCGGGACCAGAGCGGTCGGTCGAGGTCCTCGGCGACGGCTCCGGGGGTGAGGGCCGGGCTGGGTACCGCGTCGGGCGCGACGCCCGAGAAGACCGTCCTGGCCGCCTCGACGGCCGCCTGCTGTTCTTCGGTGAAGGTGAAGTCCACTGTCCTGCCCTCCCGTTGCTGCCCCTGATGTCCCTCTGCCCTGACGAGCCGTCAAGATAGAACAGGTTCTAGCGGAAGGGAATGGCGGCGCCGGGACTCGTCAGCGGTCGAAGTCCAACTCCACGTCCGGGGTGGCGGGATGGGACTGGCAGGCCAGTACGTATCCGGCTTCGGTCTCCTCCGGCTCCAGCGCGAAGTTCCGGTCCATCCGCACCTCTCCGCCGACGAGGAAGGCACGGCAGGTGCCGCACACCCCGCCCTTGCAGGCGTACGGGGCGTCCGCGCGGGCACGCAGCACGGTGTCGAGGAGCGTCTCGCCCCGGTCCACCGGCCAGGTGCCGGAGCGGCCGTGGAGGGTCGCGGTGAGGGTCGCGTGCGCGGGGGTGTCGGCGGCGGCGACCGGCGTGGGCGCCGAGCCGTCGTCGACGTGGAAGATCTCCTGGTGGATCCGGCCGCGGTCGACTCCGAGGCCGCGCAGCGCCTGCTCGGCGCCCTGGACGAGCCCGAAGGGGCCGCAGAGGAACCAGCCGTCGATCTCGCCGACCGGCAGCAGCGCGGGCAGCAGTTCGGCCAGCCGCTCGTGGTCGAGGCGGCCGGAGGGCAGGCCCGCCTGCTGCTCCTCCCGGGAGAGCACGGTGACCAGCTGGAAGCGCTCCGGGTAGCGGTCCTTGAGGTCGGCCACCTCGTCGAGGAACATCGTGGACGCGGCGGTGCGGTCGCTCCGGATCAGGCAGAACCTGGCCTCGGGCTCCCGGGCGAGCAGGGTGGCGGCCATCGACAGGACCGGGGTGATGCCGCTGCCGCCGACGACGGCGGCGAAGTGACCGGGGCGCGGGGCGAGTGTGAAGCGGCCCATCGGCTCCATGACCTCGACGAGGTCGCCGGCGGCCAGTTCCTTGAGCGCGTACGTCGAGAACGCGCCGCCGTCGACGAGCCGGATGCCCACGCGCAGGACGGGGGGCTCGCCGGCCGGGGAGGCGGGGGCGCAGATCGAGTACGTACGCCGGATCTCCTCCCCCTGCTCGTCCGCGCGGCGCAGGGCGAGGTGCTGGCCGGGGAGGTGCCGGTACGTCTCGTGGAGCTCGGGCGGGACCGCGAAGGTGACGGCCACGGAGTCGTCCGTGAGTACCTCGACCTCGCTCACCCGGAGCTGATGGAACCCGGCCCGTCCGGCGCCTGAGGACACCATCTACAACTCCTTGAAGTGGTCGAACGGTTCGCGGCAGGCGGTGCAGCGGCGGAGTGCCTTGCATGCCGTGGAGGAGAAGCGGCTGAGGAGTTCGGTCTCGGTGGAGCCGCAGTGGGGGCAGCGGATCGCCAGGGTCAGCGCTACCGGGCCGCCGGCCGGGCCCTGGGGGCGGGGCGGGGCGATGCCGAACTCGGCGAGCTTGCGCCGGCCTTCGTCGCTGATGTCGTCGGTGGACCAGGCGGGGGCGAGGACCGTGACGACGGAGACGTCGGGCACTCCGTGCTCGTGGAGGGCGCGCTCGATGTCGTCGGACATCGCCTCGATCGCGGGGCAGCCCGTGTACGTCGGGGTGAGGGAGACCTCGACCCGGCCGGGTCCGGTGACCTGGACGCCCCGCATGACGCCGAGCTCCTCCAGGGTGAGGACGGGCAGCTCAGGGTCGGGGACGGCGCCGGCGATCCGGCTCAGCTCCTCCTCCAGGGCCGTCATGGTCACCATGTCGCCCCCGGGTGGCTGCGGTGCAGGTGCTGCATCTCGGCGAGCATCGGCCCGAAGGGCTCGGTGTGCAGGCCCTGTCGGCCTGCGCCCGCGGTCCAGGCGCCGGTGCGGGGTCCGGAGGGCACGGTGAGCGTGGCCCTTCCGAGGACGTCCGTGACGGAGTCCAGCCAGGCGCTCTCCATGGCGGCGTGGTCCACGTCGAGCCCGTGGACGGGCTGGAACAGCTCGCCGGTGTACCGCCAGAGGGCGTCGCAGGCCCGCTGCATCCGCTCGTGGCTCTCGGGGGTGCCGTCGCCGAGGCGCAGGGTCCAGTGCTCGGCGTGGTCCTGGTGGTAGGCGACCTCCTTGACGGCCTTGGCCGCCAGTCCGGCGAACGGGCTCTCGCCGGCCGCCAGCTGTCCGTACAGGAGTCGCTGGTAGGTGGAGAAGTACAGCTGCCGGGCGATGGTGTGGGCGAAGTCGCCGTTCGGCTGCTCGACGAGCTGCGCGTTCCGGAAGGAGCGCTCCTCGCGGAGGTAGGCCAGTTCGTCCTCGTCGCCGACGAGGGAGAGCAGGACGCGGGCCTGGCCGAGGAGGTCGAGTGCGATGTTGGCCAGGGCGACCTCCTCCTCCAGGACGGGGGCGGAGCCCGCCCACTCCCCCAGGCGGTGGGAGAGGATGAGGGCGTCGTCGCCGAGGGCGAGGGCGGCGCCGGTGATCGCGGCGGCCTCGTGGGTGTCCGGGGCGCTCACAGGTGCTTCACCCCCTCCGGGATCTCGTAGAAGGTCGGGTGGCGGTAGGGCTTGTCCGCGGCCGGCTCGAAGAAGGGGTCCTTCTCGTCGGGCGAGGAGGCGGTGATCGCCGCGGAGGGTACGACCCAGATCGAGACGCCCTCGCTCCTGCGGGTGTACAGGTCGCGGGCGTTGCGCAGGGCCATCTCCGCGTCGGGTGCGTGGAGACTGCCCGCGTGGGTGTGGGACAGTCCGCGGCGGGAGCGCACGAACACCTCCCACAGCGGCCAACCGTCGCTCGTCATGCCTGTGCCTCCCCGTGCTTGCCGGTGTGCTTCTCCGCGTAGGCCGCGGCTGCTTCCCTGACCCAGGCGCCGTCCTCGTGGGCCTGGCGCCGCTTGCTCAGCCGCTGGTCGTTGCAGGGGCCGTTCCCCTTCAGGACGTCCCAGAACTCGGTCCAGTCGATCGGGCCGAAGTCGTGGTGCCCGCGCTCCTCGTTCCACCGGAGGTCGGGGTCGGGGAGGGTGAGGCCGAGCGCCTCGGCCTGCGGCACGGCGATGTCGACGAAGCGCTGGCGCAGCTCGTCGTTGGAGTGGCGCTTGATCTTCCAGGCCATCGCCTGGGCGGTGTGGGTCGATTCGTCGTCCGGCGGGCCGAACATCATGAGCGAGGGCCACCACCAGCGGTCCACGGCGTCCTGCGCCATGGCGTGCTGTGCCTCGGTGCCGTTCGAGAGGGCGAGGAGGGCCTCGTACCCCTGGCGCTGGTGGAAGGACTCCTCCTTGCAGACCCGGACCATCGCGCGGGCGTACGGGCCGTAGGAGCAGCGGCACAGCGGGACCTGGTTGGTGATCGCCGCGCCGTCCACGAGCCAGCCGATGGCGCCGACGTCGGCCCAGGTCAGCGTGGGGTAGTTGAAGATCGAGGAGTACTTCTGGCGGCCGGAGTGGAGCTTGTCGAGCAGCTCGTCGCGGCTGGTGCCGAGGGTCTCCGCCGCGCTGTACAGGTACAGGCCGTGGCCGGCCTCGTCCTGGACCTTGGCCATGAGGATCGCCTTGCGGCGCAGCGAGGGCGCGCGGGTGATCCAGTTCGCCTCGGGCTGCATGCCGATGATCTCGGAGTGGGCGTGCTGCGCGATCTGCCGGACGAGCGAGGCGCGGTAGGCCTCGGGCATCCAGTCGCGCGGCTCGATTCGCTCGTCGGCGGCCACGGCGGCGTCGAACACGGCCTCGTAGGCGGCCTGTGTCGCCGCCGCGGCCGCGTCGGACACGCCGGGCGCGCCCGTGGTTGTTGCCGTCCCTGCCGTCACTGCGGTCATCGGACTCCCTACCGACCGATCGTTCGGTTGAATGACTTCAATGGTGAGTCGGCGGCCCGTATGGTGTCAACCCTGTGGATAACCGAGGTGGGCCGATCGGGATCGGGGCGGGATGGACGCGGACGTCGAAAAGGACGCGGACGAGGTGAGAAACGGCCCCCCCGCGGCCGAGGAAAGAGACGGCCGATCCCCGGTCGGGACGAGTGACGGCCCGCCCCCGGTCGTGACCGGTGCCGGGTCGCCCCCGGCCGGTCCCGCGGGGCCCTCGGAGCCCGCGGGCGGCGGGATCATGGCGCTGTCGCTGCCCTACCAGGTCGTCGCCGCCGTGGCCCTCGCCGTCGCCGGGGTCTTCGTCTGCGTCCACCTGGCGATGGTGTTCCTGCACGTCGCGCCGTCCAACACGCTCACCAAGCGGCACGGCCAGGCCGTCGACGACTGGGTCTACCCCGAGTTCGAACAGAACTGGAAGCTCTTCGCGCCCAACCCGCTCCAGCAGAACATCTCCGTCGAGGTCCGCGCCGAGCTCGCCACCGCCGGCGGCGGCCGCCGCACCACCGGCTGGATCGACCTCACCGCCCAGGACGCCGCGGCGATCCGCCACAACCCGATGCCCAGCCACACGCAGCAGAACGAGCTCCGCAGGGCCGTGGACTTCTACCTCAACTCGCACTCCGACGACGACAGCCCCAACGGACTGCGCGGCCACCTCTCGGAGGAGTACATGCGCCGGATCGCGGTGCTCCGCCTCGATGCCGACGACTCCCTCGACGGCTCCGCCGTGCGGCGCGTCCAGCTCCGCACGGTCACCCGGCCCCTGCCCGCCCCCCGGTGGAGCACCGAGAAGAACGAGGTCACCCCCTCCTACCGTGACCTCCCCTGGTGGAAGGTGACCGACGCCGACCGGACCGATGCGGCCGACCGGACCGATGCCGGCGACCGGACCGATGCCGGCGACCGGAGCCGTACGGAGGCCGGCCGATGAGCACTCCCACCGCCATGCCCGCGTCCCCGCCCACACCCCCGCCCCCGCCGGCGCGTGTGCGGGAGCCCTTCGACCGCCGGATCGCCCGCGCCGTCCAGGCCGTCACGGGCCGCGCGCTCGGCCCCCACCAGACCGCGATCGTGCGGATCGGGTTCTCGCTGACCTGGCTCGTCTTCCTGCTGCGCGAGCTGCCGCACCGGCACGAGCTGTACGGGCCCGACGGCCCCTGGTCCTGGGAGATGGCGCGCCGGCTGATCGCCGACAACCGGGCCTTCACCGTGCTGATGTGGTCGGACGGGCGGCTCTGGTTCGAGCTCGTCTACGGGCTCGCGGTGCTCTCCGCGGTCCTGCTCCTCGTCGGCTGGCGCACCCGGGCCGTGTCGGTGGTCTTCATGGTCGGGGTCCTCTCGCTGCAGAATCGCTCCGTCTTCCTGGGTGACGGCGGCGACAACGTCCTCCACCTCGCCGCGATCTACCTCGTGCTGACCCGCTGCGGCCAGGTCTGGTCCCTCGACGCGCGACGGGCCGTCCGTGAGGTCCGCGAGGCCCGTGAGGCTGATGACGCGGGCGCCGGGGAGCCCGCGCGCCGGGACCTCGTCGGGCCGCTGCTGTGGACCGTGCTCGGCGGCTTCCTGCTCGCCGCCACCTGGTTCAGCGAAGTCACCGGTGAGTGGTGGCTGCCGGTGCTGCTGTGGGTGCTGTGGCTCGGGCACGGGCTGTGGTGGCTGGTGTGCCGGTACGCGCCCGGGGAGCCGCGCACCCTGCTCGACGTCCTCGCCAACCTCGCCCACAACGCCGCCCTCGTCGTGATCATGGCCGAGGTCTGCCTGATCTACGCCACGGCCGGCTGGTACAAGATCCAGGGCTCGCGCTGGCAGGACGGCACCGCGCTGTACTACCCGCTCCACCTGGACTACTTCTCGCCCTGGCCGGCCCTCTCCGAGCTCCTGGGCTCCAGCGGGGTCATGGTGATGCTGCTGACCTACGGCACGGTGATCGTGCAGGTCGCCTTCCCCTTCACGCTCTTCCACCGCAAGGTCAAGAACGTCCTGCTCGTCGCGATGATGCTGGAGCACGCCGGGATCGCCGTGCTCCTCGGGCTGCCGGTCTTCTCGCTCGCGATGATCTCCGCCGACGCTGTCTTCCTGCCGACGGCCTTCCTGGTGGCCCTCGGCGCGCGTGTGGTGCGCGGCAGGGACCGGTTGCTGGGGCGGCGGCCCGCCGGGGTACTGCCCGAGCAGCGCCGTACGGGTGAGGAGCACGGTCCCCGTACCCTCGTCGGGTGAGCACCACCGAAGAGAAGCCCGCAGACGGGGCGCCGGCGGCGGCGGAAGCGGCCGAGCCCGTTCAGTACGACGAGGGCTTCGGCCCCGAGATCGGGGTCGGGCCGCACCCGGAGCCGTGGCCGGAGGGCGAGCGGTACGACCCCGAGCTGCTGGCCGACGGCGACCGGCGCAACGTCGTGGACCGCTACCGGTACTGGACGCGGGAGGCGGTCGTCGCCGACCTGGACACCCGGCGCCACGACTTCCACGTGGCGGTGGAGAACTGGGGCCACGACTTCAACATCGGCTCGGTGGTGCGGACCGCGAACGCCTTCCTGGCGAAGGAGGTCCACATCGTGGGCCGACGGCGCTGGAACCGGCGGGGCGCCATGGTCACCGACCGCTACCAGCACGTCCGTCACCACCCGGACACCGAGTCGCTGACCGCCTGGGCGGCGGCGGAGGGCCTGCCGATCATCGGGATCGACAACCTCCCGGGCGCGGTGCCGCTGGAGCGGACGGTGCTGCCCCGCCGCTGTGTGCTGCTCTTCGGCCAGGAGGGTCCGGGGCTCACGGACGAGGCACGCGCGCACGTGGAGATGGTCTGCTCGATCGCCCAGTTCGGCTCGACCCGGTCGATCAACGCGGGGGCCGCCGCCGCGATCGCCATGCACGCGTGGGTGCAGCGGTACGCGGAGATCGACACCCCCGCCTGACGACCCGCGGAGGCCGGGGCCGGCGAGCCCCAGGTCCCCGGAGCTCCAGGCTCGCTGAGGCCCAGGCCCGTGGAGGCCCAGGCCCACTGAGGTCCAGGCTCCGCGGAGGCCCCGTGGGGCCCCCGCGGTACCGGTGGGTCAGGACTGGCGGCGGACCTCCACCACCCGGAAGCGGTTGGAGACGAAGGCTCCGTCGCACAGGGCCGCGTTCGCCGCGGGGTTGCCGCCGGAGCCGTGGAAGTCGGAGAACGCCGCCGTCTGGTTGACGAACACCCCGCCCGTGAGGTTCAGCGAGAGCTGGGCCGACTCCTCCAGGCAGACCTCCTCCACCGCGCGCTCGGTCTCGGCCGAGGTCGTGTACGCGCCGACCGTCATCGCGCCCTTCTCGCGGACCGTGCGCCGCAGCAGCTCCAGGGCGTCGGCGGTGGAGTCCACCGAGACGGCGAAGGAGACCGGGCCGAAGCACTCGGAGAAGTACGCGGCCTCGGCGTCCGGCTTGGAACCGTCCAGCTTCACGATGACCGGGGTGCGGACCACGGCGTCGGGGAAGTCCGGGTTCACCACCTCGCGGGAGGCGAGCGCCACCTCACCGAGGCCGGCGGCGGCCTCCAGACGCGCCTTCACGTCCGGGTTGACCAGCGCGCCCAGCAGACCGTTCGCCCGGGCGTCGTCGCCGAGCAGACCGCCGACCGCCGCCGCGAGGTCGGTGACGACCTCGTCGTACGACTTGGGGCCCTGGTCGGTGGCGATGCCGTCGCGGGGGATCAGCAGGTTCTGCGGGGTGGTGCACATCTGGCCGCTGTACAGCGACAGGGAGAAGGCCAGGTTGCCGAGCATCCCCTTGTAGTCGTCGGTCGAGTCGACCACGACCGTGTTGACGCCGGCCTTCTCGGTGTAGACCTGCGCCTGGCGGGCGTTGGTCTCCAGCCAGTCGCCGAAGGCGGTGGAGCCGGTGTAGTCGATGATCCGGACCTCGGGGCGCACGGCCAGGGTCTTGGCGATGCCCTCGCCCGGGCGCTCGACGGCGAGCGCGACCAGGTTCGGGTCGAAGCCGGTCTCGGCGAGCACCTCACGGGCGACGCGGACGGTGAGCGCGAGCGGCAGGACGGCGCGCGGGTGCGGCTTGACCAGGACCGGGTTTCCGGTGGCCAGCGAGGCGAACAGGCCCGGGTAGCCGTTCCACGTGGGGAAGGTGTTGCAGCCGATGACCAGGGCGATGCCGCGGCCGACCGGGGTGAACTCCTTGGAGAGCTCCAGCGGGTCCCGCTTGCCCTGGGGCTTGGACCAGACGGTGCGCCCCGCGGGGGTGCGGGTCTGCTCCTCGTACGCGTACGCCACGGCCTCCAGGCCGCGGTCCTGGGCGTGCGGGCCGCCGGCCTGGAACGCCATCATGAACGCCTGTCCGCTGGTGTGCATGACGGCGTGGGCGAACTCGTGGGTGCGGGCCGAGATCCGGGACAGGATCTCCAGGCAGACGAGGGCGCGGGTCTCGGCCCCGGCGTCGCGCCAGGCGACTGTGCCCGCGCGCATCGCGGGAAGCAGGACGTCGATGTCGGCGTGCGGGTACTCGATGCCGAGCTCCGGGCCGTACGGCGAGACCTCGCCGCCCGTCCAGCCGTCCGTGCCGGGCTGGTCGAGCTCGAAGCGGGTGTTCAGCAGGGCCTGGTGGGCGGCGAGACCGGCCGCCGCGTCGAGCGAGCCGTCCTCCCCGTACGCCTTCGGGTGCTCGGGGTGCGGCGACCAGTAGGCGCGGGTGCGGATCGTGGCGAGTGCCTGATCGAGCGTGGACCGGTGCTTCTCGGCCAGACGGTCGGTGGTCGGCAGAGCGGTGGCCATGGATGGACCAACTCCTCGTCGAGCTGGGCAGGGAGACGCGTACGGAGTTAGAGTAACCGAACGATCGGTCGGGACAAGGGGGTCCGTCGATCCTGTGGAAAACCCATCGGGGAGGATCACTCCTATGAGCGCCAACGTGACCGTCAGGGGGAGCGACGACGTGACCGCCAGTGAGCCCGCCGCCATCGCACAGGACCGCACCGTGGCCGTCGTCGGCACCGGCACCATGGGCCAGGGCATCGCCCAGGTCGCGCTGGTCGCCGGTCATCCGGTCCGGCTCTACGACAGCGCGCCCGGCCGCGCGGGGGAGGCCGTGGCCGCCCTCACCGCCCGCCTGGACCGGCTCGTGGAGAAGGGGCGCCTGGACGCCGCCGCGCGCGAGGCGGCCGTCGCACGGCTGCACGCGGCCGAGGAGCTCGAGGAGCTCGCCGACGCGGCGCTCGTCGTCGAGGCGGTCGTCGAGCACCTCCCCGTCAAGCAGCAGCTCTTCGCCGACCTGGAGAAGGTCGTCGGCGACGACACGGTCCTCGCCACGAACACCTCCTCCCTCTCCGTCACCGCGATCGCGGGAGGCCTGCGGCTGCCCGGCCGGTTCGTCGGACTCCACTTCTTCAACCCGGCGCCGCTCCTCCCGCTCGTCGAGGTCGTCAGCGGCTTCGCCACCGACGCGGACGTGGCCACGCGCGCGTACGAGACGATGAAGGGCTGGGGCAAGACGCCGGTGCGCTGCGCGGACACCCCCGGCTTCATCGTGAACCGGCTCGCGCGCCCCTTCTACGCGGAGGCGCTGCGGGTCTACGAGGAGGGCGCGGCCGACCCCGCCACCATCGACGCCGCCCTGCGCGAGTGCGGCGGCTTCCGCATGGGGCCCTTCGAGCTCACCGACCTCATCGGCCAGGACGTGAACGAGGCCGTCACCCGTTCCGTCTGGGAGTCCTTCCACCAGAACCCCAAGTTCACCCCCTCGCTCGCGCAGCGCCGGCTCGTGGAGTCGGGACGGCTCGGCCGCAAGTCGGGCCACGGCTGGTTCTCGTACGAGGACGGGGCGGCCCGCCCCGAGCCGCACACGGCGCCGCCCGCCGAGGCGCCCGCGAAGATCGTCGTCCGGGGCGACCTGGGGCCCGCCGAGCCGCTGGTGGGGCTCTTCGAGGAGGCGGGGGTCAAGGTGCGGCGCAAGGGCGGCAACGGGTTCATCGAGCTCCCGGGGGGCGGCCAGCTGAGCCTCGCGGACGGCGAGACCGCCTTCGAGTACGGCCACGAGGAGATCGTCTACTTCGATCTCGCGCTCGACTACGCGCGCGCGAGCCGGATCGTCCTCTCCGCCAGGGAGGGGGGCGATCCCGAGACCCTCGCGGAGGCCGTGGGCCTCTTCCAGGCGCTCGGCAAGCGGGTGTCCGTGATCGGCGACGTGCCCGGCATGATCGTCGCCCGTACGGTCGCGATGCTCGCGGACCTCGCCGCCGACGCCGTCGACCGGGGCGTCGCCACCGCCGAGGACGTCGACACGGCGATGCGGCTCGGGGTGAACTACCCGGCCGGCCCTCTGGAGTGGGCCGGGAAGGTGGGGTACCGGCGGGCCTGTTCGCTGCTCAGGGCGTTGGAGGAGCGCTACCCGGCGGGGCGGTACGCGCCGAGCCTCGGCCTCGTCCGCCGCGGATACGTCGAGGAAGCGGAGGACGCCCGATGACGACGGCGAAGCGCGACACGTACACCCCGGAGACGCTGCTCACGGTCGCGGTGCGGGCCTTCAACGAGCGCGGCTACGACGGCACCTCCATGGAGCACCTCTCCAAGGCGGCGGGGATCTCCAAGTCGTCGATCTACCACCACGTCTCCGGCAAGGAGGAGCTGCTGCGGCGCGCGGTCAGCCGGGCGCTCGACGGGCTCTTCGCGGTGCTCGACGAGCCGGGCGCGGTGCGCGGCCGGGCCGTCGAGCGGGTCGAGTACGTGACGCGCCGCACCGTCGAGGTGCTGATAGCGGAGCTGCCGTACGTGACGCTGCTGCTGCGGGTGCGGGGCAACACCGCGACCGAGCGGTGGGCGATGGAGCGGCGGCGCGAGTTCGACCACAGGGTGGCCGAGCTGCTGAAGGCCGCCGTGGCGGAGGGCGACCTGCGGGCGGACGTGGACATCCGGCTGGCGACCCGGCTCCTCTTCGGCATGATCAACTCGCTGGTGGAGTGGTACCGGCCGCATCCCGACGCGGTGGCGGAGCGGGAGCAGCTCGCGGAGACCGTCGCCCACCTCGCGTTCGACGGGCTGCGGACGGCCCGCTGAGGGCCCATGGGCGCCGGTCCGCCGCCCAAGGCCGTACGGACGGCCCGGCGGGAGCGTGGGGGCGGGCCTGACGGGAACGTACGGACGCCCGGCGGGAGAAGTGCGGACGCCCGGCCCGGAACGTACGGACGCCCGGCGGGAGAAGTACGGACGCCCGGCCCGGAACGTACGGACGCCCGGCGGGAGAAGTACGGACGCCCGGCCCGGAGCCTACGGACGGCCCTCTGCGGGCCCGTCCGGCTCCTCGGGTGGTCAGGGGCGGTGGTCGGTGTTGAGGTCCGTCTCCTCGAAGACCAGCAGGGTGCGGGTGGACAGCACCTCGGGGATCGACTGGAGCCGGGTGAGCACCAGCTCGCGCAGCGTCCGGTTGTCCGGGGTGTGTACGAGCAGCAGCACATCGAAATCGCCGCTGACCAGGGCGATGTGCGTCGCGCCCGGCAGCGCCCTGAGCTGCTCGCGGACCGTGCGCCACGAATTCTGGACGATCTTGAGCGTGATGTACGCGGAGGCGCCGTGCCCCGCCCGCTCGTGGTTGACCCGGGCGCTGAAGCCGCGGATCACGCCGTCGTCGATGAGCCGGTTGATGCGCGCGTAGGCGTTGGCCCGGGAGACGTGCACGCGCTCGGCCACGGAGCGTACCGAGGCGCGACCGTCCGTTTGCAGCAACCGCAGGATGTCGCGGTCGATCGCGTCCAGCGGGCGCGCCGGCAGGGCGCCCGTCGGCGCGCCGATCGGTGCGCTCAGGGCCTCGCCGGGCACCTCGCCCTCGGAGGCGTCGAGCGCCCCGCCGAGTGCCCCGTCCGGCGCCTCGGCCGGCGCTCCGCCCGTGGTGTCGCCCGGAACCCCGCTCCGGTCGACGGCCATTTGTTCATCCGCCATGTCCCCCCGCCTCTCTCCGCTGGACGACCTGCTTCTATCCCAGGCTGTGGAGAACCGTTTGTCCACAGGCTGGAGGTGCCTGTAGCCAAAATGCCTCCACGACCGAACAATCGGTAGGTGAGGCGCACCACACCGCGCCACCCGCCTTCGGGTCTTATGCCCGCTCCCACGAGGAGGTGGACTCGTTGCAACAGCGCAGTTCGACAGTCCAAGAGCCGCCCGGTGCCGCCCACGCCCACCGGCCCACCCCGCCACCGGCATGGCAGCCGCGAACCGACCCCGCCCCGCTGCTGCCCGACGCCGAGCCGCTGCGCGTGCTCGGCACCGAGGCCGCGGCCGACGCCGACCCCGCGCTGCTGCTCCGGCTTTACGCGGAGCTGATCCGCGGCCGCCGGTACAACACGCAGGCCACCGCGCTCACCAAGCAGGGCCGGCTCGCCGTCTACCCGTCCACCACCGGCCAGGAGGCGTGCGAGATCGGCGCCGCCCTCGCCCTGGAGGAGCGGGACTGGCTCTTCCCCTCGTACCGCGACACCCTGGCGGCGGTCGCCCGCGGCCTCGACCCCGTGCAGGCCCTGACGCTGCTGCGCGGCGACTGGCACACCGGGTACGACCCGCACGAGCACCGCATCGCGCCGCTCTGCACCCCGCTGGCCACCCAGCTCCCGCACGCGGTGGGCCTCGCCCACGCCGCCCGCCTCAAGGGCGACGACGTGGTCGCGCTCGCCATGGTCGGCGACGGCGGCACCAGCGAGGGCGACTTCCACGAGGCCCTGAACTTCGCGGCCGTCTGGAAGGCCCCCGTGGTCTTCTTCGTGCAGAACAACGGCTTCGCGATCTCCGTGCCGCTGGCCAAGCAGACCGCCGCCCCCTCCCTCGCCCACAAGGCCGTCGGATACGGGATGCCGGGCCGGCTGGTCGACGGCAACGACGCGGTCGCCGTCCACCAGGTGCTGACCGAGGCCGTGGCCCGCGCGCGGCGCGGCGGCGGCCCCACCCTCGTCGAGGCCGTCACGTACCGGATCGACGCCCACACCAACGCCGACGACGCCACCCGCTACCGCGCGGCCGGCGAGGTCGAGACCTGGCGGGCGCACGACCCGATCCTGCTCCTCGAAAGGGAGCTGACGGAGCGTGGCCTGCTCGACGAGGACGGCCGGCGTGCGGCGGCCGAGGCCGCCGAGACGATGGCGGCGGAGCTGCGCGAACGGATGAACGCCGACCCGGTGCTCGATCCGATGGACCTGTTCTCCCACGTGTACGCGGAGCAGACCGCGCAGCTGCGGGAGCAGGCGGCGCAGCTGCGCGCCGAGCTCGATGCCGAGGGTGAGGCGTGATGACGACCGCGACGACCGGGACGGCGGCGGCCAGGGCGGCCGGTGCCGCCGGGAAGCCGAAGCCCGCGACGATGGCGCAGGCGCTCCAGCGCGCCATGCGCGACGCGATGGCCGAGGACCCGACCGTCCATGTGATGGGCGAGGACGTCGGCACCCTGGGCGGTGTCTTCCGGGTCACCGACGGGCTCGCCAAGGAGTTCGGCGAGGACCGCTGCACCGACACCCCGCTGGCCGAGGCGGGCATCCTCGGCGCGGCCGTCGGCATGGCCATGTACGGCCTGCGGCCGGTCGTCGAGATGCAGTTCGACGCCTTCGCCTACCCGGCGTTCGAGCAGCTGATCTCGCACGTGGCGCGGATGCGGAACCGCACGCGCGGCGCGATGCCGATGCCGATCGTCATCCGTGTCCCGTACGGCGGCGGGATCGGCGGGGTCGAGCACCACAGCGACTCCTCCGAGGCCTACTACATGGCCACCCCCGGCCTGCACGTCGTCACCCCGGCCACCGTCGAGGACGCCTACGGGCTGCTGCGCGCGGCCATCGCCTCCGACGACCCGGTGGTCTTCCTGGAGCCCAAGCGGCTCTACTGGTCCAAGTCCGACTGGTCCCCCGAGGCGCCCGCGCCCGTCGAGCCGATCGGCAAGGCGGTCGTGCGGCGGCGGGGCACCGGCGCCACCCTGATCACCTACGGCCCGTCGGTTCCGGTCTGCCTGGAGGCGGCCGAGGCGGCCCAGGCCGAGGGCTGGGACCTGGAGGTCGTCGACCTGCGCTCGCTCGTGCCGTTCGACGACGAGACCGTCTGCGCCTCGGTTCGGCGCACCGGGCGCGCGGTCGTGGTCCACGAGTCGACCGGCTTCGCCGGCCCCGGCGCGGAGATCGCCGCGCGCGTCATGGAGCGCTGCTTCCACCACCTGGAGGCGCCGGTGCTGCGGGTCGCGGGCTTCGACATCCCGTACCCGCCGCCGATGCTGGAGCGGCACCATCTGCCCGGCGTGGACCGGATCCTGGACGCGGTGGCGCGGCTGCAGTGGGAGGCGCAGAGCTGATGGCCCAGGTGCTCGAATTCAAGCTGCCCGACCTCGGTGAGGGACTCACCGAGGCGGAGATCGTCCGCTGGCTCGTCGCCGTCGGCGACGTCGTCGCCATCGACCAGCCGGTCGTCGAGGTCGAGACGGCCAAGGCGATGGTCGAGGTGCCCTGCCCCTACGGCGGTGTCGTCACCGCCCGGTACGGCGAGGAGGGCACCGAACTGCCCGTCGGGGCGCCGCTCCTGACGGTCGCCGTGGGCGGTACGGAACCTGCTTCCGCGCCCACCGCGACGGGGGGCGCCGAGTCGGGCGCTTCCGCAGCATCCGCCGATTCCGCTGCGTCTGCTGTGTCGGCTGTGTCGTCTGAGTATTCGGGCAACGTGCTCGTCGGGTACGGCACGGCGGGGCCCGCCGCCCGGCGCCGCCGGGTACTTCGCGAGAACCCGGCCGCGGCCCCGGCCCAGGCCCCGGTGGCGGTCGCCGCTCCGGCGCAGGCAGCCCGGGCCCAGGCTCCGGCCCCGGTCTCGGCCCCGGCTCAGGTCTCCGTGCCCTTCGCCGGGCACGCGGGGCCGGTGCCGGTCATCTCACCGCTCGTACGGAAGCTCGCCCGGGACCGTGGGCTCGACCTGCGGGAGGTGCGCGGTTCGGGGCCCGAGGGGCTGATCCTTCGGGCGGACGTGGAGCTCGCCCTCGCGGCCCTGGACCGGCCGGTCGCCGCTCCGGCGCCGGCCCCGGTGCCCGCTGCCGTGTCCGCTCCGGCGGGTTCCGCGGCGGTCGGCGAGCGGGTTCCGCTGCGCGGGCTCCGCGGTGCGGTGGCGGACAAGCTCTCGCGCAGCCGTACGGAGATCCCGGACGCGACCTGCTGGGTCGACGCCGACGCGACCGAGCTGATGGCGGCGCGGACGGCGATGAACGCGGCGGGCGGGCCGAAGATCTCGCTGCTCGCGCTCCTCGCCCGGATCTGCGCCCACGCCCTGGCCCGGTTCCCCGAGCTCAACTCGACGGTGGACACGGCCGCCCGGGAGATCGTCCGGCTGCCGGCCGTGCACATCGGGTTCGCCGCCCAGACCCCGCGCGGTCTGGTCGTCCCGGTGGTCAGGGACGCGGGCACGCGGTCGGCCGAGTCGCTGACGGCGGAGTTCGCCCGGCTCACCGAGTCCGCCCGACAGGGGACGCTCACCCCGGCCGACCTGACGGGCGGCACGTTCACCCTGAACAACTACGGGGTGTTCGGCGTCGACGGCTCGACCCCGATCATCAACCACCCCGAGGCCGCGATGCTCGGCGTCGGCCGCATCATCCCCAAGCCCTGGGTCCACCAGGGCGAACTGGCCGTCCGGCAGGTGGTGCAGCTCTCGCTCACCTTCGACCACCGCGTCTGCGACGGCGGCACGGCGGGCGGCTTCCTGCGGTACGTGGCGGACTGCGTCGAACAGCCGGCGGTCCTGCTCCGTACGGTCTGACGCCCCGCGGTTCCGGCCCGCTCCGTCTCTCTTGGTGGGACGGGCCGGACGCCCGCGGTGCCCGGCAGCCCATACTGCTGGGGTGACCACCGCATACGACGCCGTCGTGCTCGCCGGGGGCGCCGCCAGGCGCCTCGGCGGCTCCGACAAGCCCGGGGTACGGGTGGGGGGCCGGACCCTCCTCGACAGGGTGCTCGCGGCCTGCCCCGACGCCGGCCGGACCGTGGTCGTCGGGGATCCCCGCCCGACCACCCGCCCCGTCCGCTGGACCAGGGAGGATCCGCCCGGCCAGGGCCCGTTGGCCGCCCTCGGCGCCGGGGCGCGCGAGACGGAGGCCGATGTCCTTCTCGTCCTCTCCGCCGACCTGCCCTTCCTCGACCGGGACACCGTCCGGCGCCTCCTGGCGGCGCTCGCCGAGGCCCCCGACGCCGAGGCGGTCCTTCTCACCGACGCCGAGGGCCGGGACCAGCCGCTCGTCGCCGCGTACCGGACCGGGCCGCTGGTTCGCGAACTGACCCGGCTCACGCACGACTTCCGGGGTCTCGCCCACCTCCCGTTGCGCGCCCTCACGGAGGCGCTGCGCCTGACCCGGGTCGCCGCCGGCCCTCTCGCCTCCTTCGACTGCGACACCTGGGAGGACATCGCCACGGCCCGGGCCCGCATCAGGGAGCATGGGTCCGTGCTGGACGAATGGATCACCGCAGTCAAGGACGAGCTGGGCATCGAGCTGGACGTCGACACCGGCGTGCTGCTGGACCTGGCCCGTGACGCCGCCCACGGGGTGGCCCGCCCCGCCGCGCCCCTGACGACCTTCCTGGTCGGCTATGCCGCGGCGCGCGCGGGCGCCGAGGGCGGCCCGGAGGCCGTTGCCGAGGCCGCCCGCAAGGCCGCCGCGCTCGCCAAGCGCTGGGCGGCCGAGCAGGACGAGGCCGGATGACCCTCAAGGAGTCCCCCGTGGCCCCAGAGACCGTTCCCCGCCCGCAGGCCGGGCAGCCGCACCGCGCCACTGCCTGGCCCGAGGCGCGCGCCACCGCCGCCGGGGCCGGGGCCGCGGCCCGGGCCGGCCAGTCCGCCCGGGAGCCGCTGACCGTGCCGCTCGGTGCGGCGCTCGGGCGGAACCTCGCGGGGCCGCTCCTCGCCCTCACCGACCTGCCCTCCTTCGACACCTCCGCCATGGACGGCTGGGCCGTCGCGGGGGCGGGGCCCTGGACGGTCCGCGAAGAGGGGGCCGTCCTCGCGGGTCACGCACCCGCCGCGGTGCTGGCCGACGGCGAGGCGGTACGCATCGCCACGGGCGCCCGCGTCCCGACCGGGACCACGGCGGTCATCCGTTCCGAGCATGCCCGTACCGAGCTCTCCGGCCCTGGCCACTCCCGTACCGAGCTCTCCGACTCCGAGCTCTCCCGTACCGAGCCCTCTGGCTCCGAGCACTCCCCTACCGAGCTCTCCGGCTCCGAGATCTCCCGTACCGGGCCGAGCGGTGCGATGTCCGGTGGCCTGCTGCTGCACGCCCTGCGTGAGGTGCCGCCCCGGCAGGACATCCGCCCCCGGGGCCAGGAGTGCCGCGCCGGAGACCGACTGCTTCCCGCGGGCACCGCCGTGACCCCCGCCGTTCTCGGCCTCGCCGCGGCCGCGGGATACGACGAGCTTCCCGTCCTGCCCCGCCCCCGGGTGGAGATCCTCGTCCTCGGCGACGAGCTGCTGGCGGCGGGTCTCCCCCACGAGGGGCTCATCCGTGACGCCCTCGGCCCGATGCTCGGCCCCTGGCTGGAGGCGCTCGGCGCCGAGGTGCTCGCCACCCGCCGGGTCGGCGACGACGCCGAGGAGCTGTACGCGGCCGTCACCGGCTCCCCCGCCGACCTGCTGATCACCACCGGCGGGACTGCCGCCGGGCCCGTGGACCATCTGCACCGCGTGCTCGACGCGGCGGGTGCCACCCTCCTCGTCGACGGGGTGAAGGTCCGCCCCGGCCACCCGATGCTCCTCGCCCGTCTCGACGGCGCCGGCCCCCGTCATCTCGTCGGACTGCCCGGCAATCCGCTCGCCGCGGTCTCCGGGCTCCTCACCCTCGCCGAGCCGCTGCTCGTCGCCCTCTTGGGGGGCGTACGGGAGCCCCACCACGCGCCCGGCGTACCGGTCCAGGACGAGGTGCAGGGGCATCCCCATGACACGCGGCTCGTCCCGGTGGTGCGCCGCGCCGACCGGGTCGCCCCGCTGCACTACAACGGCCCGGCCATGCTCCGCGGCATCGCCGCGGCGGACGGCCTGGCCGTCGTCCCGCCCGGCGGTGCCCGTCCGGGCCAAGCGCTGGAGATCCTCGAACTTCCCTGGCCGACGGCGGCGGGGTCCGCCCCGGCCCAAGGAGTGTGTTTCACGTGAAACTTCCCAGCCGTGACGTGATGGCCCGCCACGCGGACGAGAGGATCTCGGGTCCGCAGATCAGGCTGCCCCGCCGGGTCGTCGAGAAGCCGCTGCGCCAGGTCGGCAAGCGGCTGCTCATGGCCCTCGGCGTGCTGCTGTTGACGGTGCTCATCGTCTACGTCGACCGCGATGGCTACCACGACAACGCCAACGAGACGCTCGACTTCCTCGACTGCGTCTACTACGCGACCGTGACGCTCTCCACCACCGGATACGGCGACATCGTCCCGTACAGCGACACGGCGCGGCTCGCCAACATCCTGCTGGTCACGCCCCTGCGCGTGCTCTTTCTGATCATCCTGGTCGGCACCACTCTCGAGGTCCTCACGGAGCGGACCCGGGAGGAGTTCCGGCTGAATCGCTGGAGGTCCACCTTGCGCGACCACACCGTCATCGTCGGCTTCGGGACCAAGGGGCGGTCCGCGATCCAGACCCTCTGCGCGACCGGGCTCCGCAAGGACCAGATCGTCATCGTCGACCCCTCCAACAAGGTGATCGAGACCGCCAACGCGGACGGCTTCGTCGGGGTCATCGGCGACGCGACGCGGAGTGACGTGCTGCTCCGGGCCGAGGTGCAGAGGGCCCGTCAGATCGTCATCGCCACCCAGCGCGACGACACGGCCGTGCTGGTCACCCTGACGGCCCGCCAGCTCAACCGGGGCGCGAAGATCGTCGCCGCGGTCCGTGAGGAGGAGAACGCGCCGCTGCTGCGCCAGTCCGGCGCGGACGCCGTCATCACCAGCGCCTCCGCCGCCGGCCGGCTGCTCGGCCTCTCCGTACTGAGCCCCAGCGCCGGCACGGTGATGGAGGACCTGATCCAGCAGGGCTCCGGCCTCGACCTCGTCGAGCGCCCGGTGACCAAGGCCGAGGCGGGCAAGAGCGTGCGGGAGACCGAGGACCTGGTGGTGAGCGTGCTCCGTGGCCACCGGCTGCTGAGTTACGACGACAAGGCCGCCAGCCCGCTCCAGCCGACCGACCGGGTGATCACCATCGTGCGCGCCACGGCGGTGACCCCGCTCACCACGCCGCCGCAGGACTGAGAGTGCGGGACTGAGCCCCGGCCGCCGGAGTAGCCTCGCGGCCATGCATGCGATCACGATTCCGGAACCCGGCGGTCCCGAGGCCCTCGTCTGGGCCGAGGCGCCCGATCCCGTGCCCGGCGAGGGCGAAGTCCTCGTCGAGGTGGTGGCGAGCGCCGTCAACCGAGCCGACCTGCTCCAGCGGCAGGGCTTCTACGACCCGCCGCCGGGCAGCTCCCCGTACCCCGGGCTGGAGTGTTCGGGGCGGATCGTCGCGCTCGGACCGGGGGTCTCCGGCTGGTCCGTCGGCGACGAGGTGTGCGCGCTCCTCGCCGGTGGCGGTTACGCCGAGAAGGTCGTCGTCCCGGTCGGTCAGCTCCTGCCCGTGCCGGAGGGCGTCGGTCTGGCCACGGCCGCCGCGCTCCCCGAGGTCGCCTGCACCGTCTGGTCCAACATCTTCATGATCGCCCACCTGCGTCCGGGCGAGACGCTGCTCGTGCACGGCGGGGCGAGCGGGATCGGCACGATGGCGATCCAGCTGGCGAAGGCGGTCGGCGCGCGGGTCGCGGTCACCGCCGGGAGTCCCGGGAAGCTGGCGCGCTGCGCCGAGCTGGGCGCGGACATCCTCATCGACTACCGCGAGCAGGACTTCGTCGAGGAGCTCCACAAGGCGACGGACGGGGCCGGCGCGGACGTCATCCTCGACATCGTCGGCGCCAAGTACCTGGAGCGGAACGTGAAGGCGCTGGCCGTCAGCGGCCGCCTGGTGATCATCGGCCTCCAGGGCGGTGTGAAGGGCGAGCTGAACCTGGGGGCGCTGCTCGCCAAGCGCGCGGCGGTCATGGCGACCACGCTGCGCTCCCGCCCGCCGCACGAGAAGGCGGCGATCGTCGCCGCCGTCCGGGAGCACGTCTGGCCGCTGATCGGCGGGGGCACGGTCCGGCCGGTCGTCGACCGTACGGTGCCGATGCCGGAGGCCGCCGAGGCGCACCGGGTGCTGGAGTCCGGCGACAACGTCGGCAAGGTGCTGCTGCTGGCGCCGCAGGGCTGACCCGCGGGACATGGAGGAGGGGCCCGGCGCACGAGATGCGCCGGGCCCCTCCTCCATGAACGACCGTCTCCGGGACTACAGGTACGGCCCCGAGCGGACCGCGTGGCCGTGGCCGCGGTCGTCGTCGTCATCGTCGTGCGAGGCACCCGGCGGCAGCGCCCGGCGCATCTGCTCCAACTGGGCGCGGGCCGCCATCTGCTGGGCGAACAGCGCCGTCTGGATACCGTGGAAGAGGCCTTCCAGCCACCCCACCAACTGGGCCTGCGCGATGCGCAGTTCCGCCTCGGAGGGGATCGCCTCGTCCGTGAACGGCAGGGAGAGCCGCTCCAGTTCCTCGACCAGTTCGGGCGCGAGCCCGTCCTCCAGCTCCTTCACGGAGCTGGCGTGGATGTTCTTGAGCCTGACACGGCTGGCCTCGTCGAGAGGTGCCGCCCTTACTTCCTCCAGGAGTTGCTTGATCATGCTGCCGATCCGCATGACCTTCGCAGGCTGCTCGACCATTTCCGTCACCGGGACCTCGCGGGATTCGTCGTCACCCTGAGTGCCGCCGAGCGCCGTTCCGTCCTGTCCCACGATGAGGACCTGGGGGCTCTCCTGCGACCTGTCATTCCTCGGCATCTCCATGCCGCCATTCTCTCGCACACATGCCTCATCACACGGTGTGCCCCTGTACGAGGGTGATCACCCTCGTACAGGGGCACAGGAAGGCAACGAACCGTCGCGGACCGTATCTGTCAGGTCGCCTCGCGCCGGGCCAGCGCACCGCGGGAGCGGGTCACCAGGGCGGCGAGGAGCGCGGCGCCGAGCGGTACGGCGATCAGCAGGCCCGCCAGGGTCTCCCAGGGGATGACGATCGGCACGTACGGCGGGCTCGAGGACGTGCCCCAGCCCTGCGCGACGGACTCCTCGTAGAAGCGGATCATCTCGCGCTCCTCGGTGAGACGGAGCCCGATCGCGGGCAGGACTCCGGCCGCCGAACCGAGGGTCACGCCCATCGCCGCGACGACTCCGCACTGGAAGCCGCTGAGCGTGCGGCGGACCCGGGGCGGGGCCCCCACGGCGGCGAGCGTCTTCAGGTCGGCCTCGGCATCGGCCTGGGCGAGACCGGTGGCGATACCGGCGGCGCCGATGGTGACGAGGCCCGCGAAGACGGCCAGCGCGAGCACGACGAGGCTGTCGTCGTTGACGAAGCCCTCCTCCACGTGCAGCTCGACGTTGCTGCCGAGCTTGGCGAGCTCGCCGTCGAGCTTCTGGCGCTGCTCGCTGTCCGGCATCCGCTCGGTGCTGAAGTACGAGCCCGCCGGCAGGGTGGAGAGGCCGGCGGCCTTGGCGGCGGCCGGGGACATCAGCCCCTGGAGGCCGTAGGACTTCGGGTCCCCGGGCACCAGGTAGGCGGGAACGGAGCTGATCTTCCCGGGCACGGGCCGGCTCTCCGCGGCGGCCTTCTCGGCGGCGGCGAGGTCGGTGATCTGCTTGATCCCGATGGTGCCGTTCTTGTCGATGGGCTGCCGGGAGAAGCTGACGATCCTGCCCTCGGCGAGGGCCTTGGCAGCTCCCGGGTCGTCGATGCCGAGGACGTGGAGGACCTTCGCGTCGCCGACGAGGAGGCCGCCGTCGACGTGGATGCCCCCGCCTCGGGAGGACTGGTCGCACCGCCAGTCCTCGGCGATCAGCTTCCGGCGCTGCTCGGGGGTGTACTTCTCGCTGGGGTCACTGCCGTCGGGGAGGAAGGCGTACAGCGGGCACTCGTTGGCCCGGGGGATGACGACCTCGTACCGGCCGCAGCCCGCTCCGCCGCCCCAGGGGGCACAGCCGGGCTTGCCGACCGAGACGCGCTGGACATCGGCGCGGACGTCGACGGGGAGGTAGCGCTGGACCGCCTCGCGGACCGCGGGGACGTCCCGGCCGCCCTCCTCCGTGACGAAGGCGGAGACCGCACCGTGCGGCAGCTGGGCCTCGTATCCGGCCCTGTTCTGCGCCTCGCTGCTGGCCATGAAGGTGGAGACGGCGACCGTGCCCGCGACGGCGGCGAGGACGGCGGCGACGGCGGGAGCCGTACGCCCCCGGTTCCGGACGGCGTCGCGCAGCGCGAGCCGCGGCGAGAGCGGCAGCCAGCGCCCGGTGCGCCCGAAGAGCCCCACCAGGGCCGGGGTCATGGCGACGACGCCCAGCTCGGCGATGGCGGAGCCGCCCGCCACGATGACGAACTGCTCACTGACGAGGGAGCCGAAGAGCGCGATGGCGCCACCCACCAGGATGGCCGCGAGACCGACCAGGGGCAGGACCCGGCTGCTGCGACGGACACCGCGCCGGCCCGTGAGGGAGGCGAGGACGGTCTGCCGGGAAGCGGTGATCGCCGGGACGACGGCGGCGAGCAGACCGGTCAGGACGGCGAGCAGCGCGATGCCGAGGAGTTCGAGCGGCCGGACGTCGAAGGAGCCGAAGCGCTGCTTCATGGTGTCTTCGAGGACGGGCTGCAGCACCAGGGTGAGGATCACGGCGAGGACGGTGCCGATGACGGCCGCGGCGACGCCGATGACCAGACCACCGCTCAGCACGATGGCCCGGATGTGGCTGCGGGCACCGCCGTTGGCCCCGACCAGACCGAGCTGGCGCCGCGAGCGGCGGGCGCCGACCGCGAAGGCGGGTCCGGCGAGGAGACAGATCTCCAGCATCGCCAGGCCGACGACGGTGGCGACGGCGGCGAGCGCGGCGGCGTCGGCCCCCGGGCTGGAGTCGTACCTGCCCCAGCCGTCCTTCACGTACAGCGGCACCTCGGACTCGGCGGGCGGGTCGAGGATGACGGCGCGCGAGACGACGGCCACGCCCTTGGCGTTGATCTGCTGGACCGTGTTCCACGTGAAACCACCGGAACTCCGCACCAGATACGTGGTGGAGAAACCGGGAGCGGCCAGACCGGCCTTCTCGACCGCCTTCGCGTACGGGGCGAGGAAGGCCCCCGGCACCGCGTTGACCTGGTCGGCGCCGAGCGAGTCGGGAAGTTCGTAGGAGCCGACGATCCGATACGTACGGTCGAAGTTGCGAGCGGAAAGGGTCGAGCCGACCGACAGACCGCTGGTCTCCAGGAAGTGCGAGGTCGCCATGACCTCGTCGCTCTTCTCCGGGAAGCGCCCGGACAGGAGGGTCATGATGCCGCGGGTCATCGGATCGGACGTCTTCAGCTCACGCACCTCGGCCGTGAGCAGACCGTGGGCCGTGGTCAGCTTGGCCGACCCGGAGCGGTCCGTGAGGACCGTGGAACCCGCCGGGAACGTCTTGGTGACGTCGGTGGGGCCGTTCGGCCACGGCTGGTCCTTGTAGTCCTTGACCGGCGTGTGCATCTCGCCCAGCGGGTCCTGGTAGATCGGCACGCCCTCGACCTCGGCGTCCCGGAGTATCGCGTCGGCCGCGCCCATCGCCCTCTCCACCCGCTCGGCGGGGGACAGTTCGGAGCTGCGGTAGGTCAGATCGAGCGCGCTGACACCGAGGATGGGCAGCGCGATCATCGCGAGGACGAGGGAGCTGCGGCCCTTGGAGCGCCAGGCGTCGCGGCGGGCGATGCGGATCGCGGCCCGCCAGGAGTGGAACCAGGTCTTCACGCCTCCGCCACCTGGCCCGAGAGGAGGGAGTCGGCCTCGCTGCGCACGGTCTGGTCGACGATCGCGCCGTCCCGCAGGAACACGACCCGGTCGGCCCAGGCGGCGAACCGCGGCTCGTGGGTGACCAGGACACCGGCGGCCCCCGCGTCGCAGCGGGAGCGGAGCAGGGCGAGCACGGACTCGCCGGTCTCGGAGTCGAGGGCGCCGGTCGGCTCGTCGGCGAGGACGAGACGGCGGTCGCCGACGAGGGCGCGGGCGATGGCCACGCGCTGCTGCTGACCGCCGGACATCTCGTCGGGGAAGCGCTCGGCGAGGTGGCCCAGCCCCATCTCCTCCAGGGCGGCCAGGGCCTCGACGCGCGCCTTGCGGGCGGAGGTCCCGTCGAGCTCGCGGGGCAGGGCGACGTTCTCGGCGGCGGTGAGCGCCGGGATGAGGTTGTAGTCCTGGAAGACGTACCCGATGCTGCGGCGGCGCAGGGCCGCGAGCTCCTTGACGCTCGCGGTGGTGATGTCGGTGTCCTCGACGATCACCCGGCCCGAGGTCGGGGTGTCCAGGCCGCCCGCGATGGTGAGCAGCGTGGACTTGCCGGAGCCGGACGGGCCCATGACGGCGACGAGTTCGCCGGGGTAGACGGCGAGGTCGATGCCGCGCAGGGCGTGCACCTCGGTGGCGCCCGAGCCGTGGACGCGGGCCAGGTTCTGGAGTTGCAGCACGGGCTGCTGTGTGGACATGGAGGGGTCCCCCTTGGACGTACGCGGCGGTCGGCCGGGTACGGAGCGAGCGGTGGAAGGTGGTGCGACAGCGGTACGGGACGAGATGGGGCGCGACCGTGCGGTCAGCGCGCCCCGCCCTTGGCCGGTGCCTGGGTGGTCGTGGCCGGGCCGGAGGTGCTCGGGCCCGGTGCGTTCGGGTCGGCCGGGGCCGTCGTGGCCTTCGCCGTGGTCGTCGACAGTCGGATCAGCCGGGCCTCGCAGTGGTCCAGCCAGCGGGCCTCGGCCTCGGTCTGGAAGATGAGCTGTTCCAGGACGAGCAGCCAGGCCACGTCGTCCCGTTCCCGTGCGCCGCCGCTCTCGACGGCGACGAGCGCCTGCGCCTTGAGCCGGGTGTAGTCCTGCATGGCCTTCACGGTGTGCCGGCGCTGGGACTGGATGACGTCGCGGATGTCGACACAGGGCGCGCCCACCGCCATGGCGAGCTTGATGGCCAGCTCGTCACGGGCGGGGCTGGTGCGGTCCACCGGCTTCTCGAACCAGGTCCTGAGCTCGGCGAGACCGGCGTCGGTGATCGTGTAGAGCGCGTGGCCCGCCTCGTCCTGGCCCCCCTGCGCGACCATGCCGTCGCGCTCCAGACGGCTCAGGGTCGTATAGACCTGGCCGACGTTGAGCGGCCAGGTGGAGCCGGTGCGGGACTCGAACTCCGTACGGAGCTGGGAGCCGTAGCGCGGGCCGCGTTCGAGGAGGGCGAGCAGCCCGTGACGGATCGACATACTCAGTATGTATACCGAGTATGTCCTCGCGGACAACCCTCCTGAGACGGAAGGGGAGCGTCCGACTCAAGGGGGATCCGGCCGGCCGCGAGGGCTCAGCGGCGGCGCATCCGCAGCCCGAGGAAACCGATCCCGAGCCCCATCAGAGCCAGCCCCACGCCCAGGGTGAGGACGGGAATCCGCTGGTCGACGAGGGTGGGAGAAGCCTCGCCCGCCGTCCCGGGCGCGGCGGCGGGCCGGGTCGCGGGCGCCACCTCGGTGAGGGCCTCGTCCTCCTCACGTACCGCCTCGTCCTCCTCCTCGGCGGCCTCCAACGCGTCTGAGTCTGTTGCCGACTTGGTACGAGAGGGGTCGGGGGACGGGGTGGTGGCGCTCGGTGGGACGGTGTCCGTCTCGGTGCGGCCGGGCCGCGGCCGGCCCTCCCCGGCGGGCCGGCCCGCCAGCGAGGCGGAGTCGCTGGGGGCGGGGGCGTCGGTGGGCTCGGCGCTCGGAGAGTCGGACGAGGACGAGGACGAGGACGAGGACGAGGCGGTGCCGGTCGGCGCGTGCGCGGGCGGGGGCGCGTGCGCGGGCGGGGCGGATGTGCCGGGGGCGCCGGTGCGCCCCGGAGAGGCGGAGCCCGTCCCGGAGGGGGCGGAGGCCGTGCGGGAGGGGGTGGAAGCGGTCCCGGAGGGGGTGGAGGCGGGGGGAGCGGGAGGTGTCGCGGAGGTGGCGGGTCGCGTCGCGGAGGTGGCGGGCGGCCTGGTGACGGGAGGCGCGGACGGCCCGGACTGCCCGGACGGCCCGGACTGCCCGGACGGCGCGGGTGGCCCGGACGGCCCGGACGTCCTGGACGGGGTGGACAGGCTGGACAGGGCGGACCGCGGGGGCGGCGCCGGGGGTGTGGACGGTGCGGTCACCCGCGTACCGCCGGGCGCCTCCGCCCCGTACGCGAGGGGCGCGGCACACAGGGCGAGCGCGCAGGCGAACGTGCAGGTGAGCGCGGGGCCGAGGGCCCGCGCCCGTGCCCTGCGGAGTGCTGGAGTCACCGGGTGACCCCCTCCCGTACCGAGCCGCCGAGATGTCGACTCAGCGTCACATGCCGGAACATTTCCGGCATCCGGGACGGTCTCGGTGGCGTAGTGGGCCGCACCCGTCAAAGGCCACCCCACGTCAAAGAGGCAGCCGCATGTCAAAGGGCCCGCCCACCTCGGTCGGGTGCTGTCCGCGCCCCGAGGCCGTTCCCCTCTACTGCTTTACTGCGGCGGGTTGCCCGTCGAGACGCTGAGGGTGAATTCGGCGTCCTCGGCCGTGATGTCCTCACCGGCCGGCGGGTACTGCTCCAGGACCGTGCCCTCGCCGTAGGTCGCCTCGTCCACGGGTCGCTGGGTCGTGATCTTCCACCCGGCCGCCTGGACGCAGTCCTTCACCGACTGGATGTTCTTGTAGGTGAAGTTGGGGACCTCGAACTTGGCGGGGTCGTCGCTCGACTCCGAAGGCTGCGTGCACTTCTTCACGTCGATGGTCTTGGTCAGGTCCGGGCCCTTGTGGCCGGGGGTGGTCGTCTGGGTCTGCTCCGTGCCGCCGGTGCCGCCGCCGTTGCCACCCGCATCCGTGCCCTTGTCGTCCTTCTGGGTGAGCGCCACGATCAGTCCGCCGACCGCCAGCAGGGCGACGATGATCGCGCCCAGGAGCACCGGGGTGTTCCGGCGGGAGCCGCCGCCCGGCGCCGCCGGAGCGGAGGCGGGAGCAGGCGTGTGCATCGGGCCCGGGGAGTACGGCGAAGGCGTCGGGGCCGTCTGGTAGACCGGCGCGGGCGTCGGCGCCTGCTGCGGGTAGCCGTAGGCCTGGGCGGGCGCGGGCGTCGGCGGGCCGTACGGTCCCGGCTGCGGCGTCGGCGGCAGGTACGGCTGCTGCACGCCGTGCGGGCCGGGCTGCGGTCCCGGCGGCGGGGTCTGGCCGACGGGCGGGAAGACCGCCGAGCCGACGCCCGAACCGCTGCTGACCGGACCGCCCTGGACGATCATCGGGGCACCGGTCTGACCGGCGGAGAGCACCCGGAGGCACTCGTCGCGCATGGCCGCGGCGCTCGGGAACCGCTCGTTCGGGTTCTTCCGCAGCGCCCGGGCGACGAGCGCGTCCATCGCCGGGGTCACCGCGCGGTTGACGGAGGACGGGGCGACCGGCTCCTCCTGTACGTGCGCGTACGCGATCGCCAGCGGAGAGTCGGCGTCGAAGGGGAGGCGGCCCGTCAGCAGCTGGAAGAGCATGATGCCGACCGAATAAAGGTCGGAGCGGGCGTCCACCGCGCGGCCGAGGGCCTGCTCGGGGGAGAGGTACTGGGGGGTGCCGACGACCATGCCGGTCTGGGTCATCGACGTGACCCCGGACTGCATGGCGCGCGCGATGCCGAAGTCCATGACCTTGACCACACCGCGCTTGGTCGTCATCACGTTGCCCGGCTTGATGTCCCGGTGGACCAGGCCCATCTCGTGGCTGACCTCCAGGGCGGCCAGCACGTCGGCCGTCACCTTGAGCGCCTTGTCGGCGGGCATCGCCCCGTACTGCTGTACGTCGGCGGCGAGGACCGAGCCGAGCGGCAGCCCCTCCACGTACTCCATGACGATGTACGGCATGACGGCGCCGTCGAGGGTGTCCTCGCCGGTGTCGAAGACCGAGACGATGTTCGTGTGCGACAGCTTCGCGACGGCCTGCGCCTCGCGCCGGAACCGCTCGCGGAAGGACTGTTCCCGGCCGAGCTCCGTGTGCAAGGTCTTGATGGCGACCTGGCGGTCGAGGGCGCTGTCGTAGGCCAGGTACACCGACGCCATGCCGCCCTCACCGAGGAGGTCGCGCAGCTGGTACCGGCCGCCCGCTACCGAACCGCCCGCATAGCGGCCCTGTGCGCCGTCCTGGCTCATCTGTGCTTCCCCCTACGCGCGCGTGGCGGCGTTGATCCGGAATTTCCTGGCCAAGTCTGCCCGGTGGCACCGACACGTCAAGCCGAGTGCCCGTTCCGTGACCCTCCGCACAGGAGGTGTCCTCGAACCGTTCCCGAAGTGTCCGGGGAAACACGGCGAATTTGCACAGGTGTACGTGGGCGGGGTTGGATGGCCGGTCAACCGCGGACCGTGATGTCGCACGGAGCCTGTAGCGTGACGACTGGACACGGCACGACAGACGACGGCGAGGACTGATGGCACCCGAATCCGGAGCAGGTGGCGGTGTGCCGGACCCCGCCGCGGAGTCGTGGGGCGTCGGCGGCGTCGTCGGCGACGGACGATACCGGCTGACACACCGTCTGGGCCGCGGCGGCATGGCCGAGGTGTTCGCAGCCGAGGACGTGCGCCTCGGTCGCACGGTGGCGGTCAAGCTGCTCCGTGCCGATCTCGCCGAGGACCCGGTCTCGAAGGCCCGGTTCACGCGTGAGGCGCAGTCGGTCGCCGGCCTCAACCACCACGCCATCGTCGCCGTGTACGACTCCGGCGAGGACTTCGTGGGCGGCCGGCCCGTGCCGTACATCGTGATGGAGCTGGTCGAGGGTCGCACCATCCGCGACCTGCTGATCAGCGCCGACGCGCCGGGCCCCGAGCAGGCGCTCATCATCGTCTCGGGCGTCCTGGAGGCGCTGGCCTACTCGCACCAGCACGGCATCGTGCACCGCGACATCAAGCCGGCGAACGTGATCATCACCCACAGCGGTGCGGTGAAGGTCATGGACTTCGGCATCGCCCGCGCCCTGCACGGCGCGCAGTCGACGATGACGCAGACCGGCATGGTCATGGGCACCCCCCAGTACCTCTCCCCCGAGCAGGCGCTCGGCAAGGCCGTCGACCACCGCTCCGACCTGTACGCGACGGGCTGTCTGCTCTACGAGCTGCTCGCGCTGCGGCCCCCCTTCACGGGTGAGACGCCGCTCTCCGTCGTGTACCAGCACGTGCAGGACGCGCCGGTCCCGCCGTCCGAGGTGACCCCCGGTGTGCCGCCGGAGCTCGACGGACTCGTGATGCGCTCCCTCGCGAAGGACCCGGACGACCGGTTCCAGAGCGCCGAGGAGATGCGCGGGCTCATCCAGTACGGCCTGCAGATGCTCCAGCAGCAGGGCGGCCACACCGGCACGTGGAACACCGGGCCGGTCGACATGCACGACGGCGGGCACACCCCGGTCGGCGGCATGGCCGCGACGACCGCGATGGGTCACCCGATGCACGGCGAGACCGCGCAGGGCCGGATCATTCCGCAGATGAACCCCGACGACGGGGCGGCCGGGTACGGCGGCTACGACGGCGGTACGGGCGGCACCGGCGGCTACGGCCAGGACGGGTCGTACGGCTCGAACGGCGGCGGGGGCGGCCGCGGCAAGGTGATCCTCTTCGTGGCGCTCGCGTTGATCGCCGTCGTCGCGGGCGTCGTGTACGCCATCGACAAGGCGCGCGAGAAGGACCCGGGCACGGTGAAGCCGACGACGAGCGTCAGCAACTCGCCGTCGACCTCCTCCGAGGAGCCCACTCCCTCGGAGGAGCCCACCGAGGAGCAGACCCAGGACCCGGGCTCGTCGAACGGGGGCGCCACGCAGCAGCCGTGGACTCCGCCGCCGACCACGGTGGATCCGACGACGGCGCCGCCGACGACCGCGCCGACGACGGAGCCGCCGACCACCGAGCCGACGACCGAGCCGCCGACGAACACGACGGAGCCGACGAACACGACGGAGCCGACGAAGACGACGGAGCCGCCGGTCGACCCGACGGGCGAGCCCACCGGGGGCAACGGCAACCCGGGCACGCCGACGGGCGACGACACCGACCCCGCGACCAACTGACGGCCGGTCCCGGACGGACGTCCTTTCCGGCGAGGCCTCGCGGGTCGGACACCCCGTCCGCCGAGGCCTGGCGGGACGGGCATCCGGTCCGATGAGGCCTCGCGGGTCGGACATCCCGTCCGGTGAGGCCTCGTGCCCGTCAGCCGGCGAAGGCGTCGCGCACGGCGTCGTACTCACGGGTCCACCAGACCGCCAGGGCCGACACCGCGGGAAACTGCGGGTCGGCCCTTCGGTCGTGCAGCTGGTAGCGCCAGCGCAGGGTCCAGAAGTCGTTGAGCCGCTCCCACCACACCCGGTGTGCCGCCGCGGCCAGCTCGGCGCCGTCGGCGCCCGTCGCCCGCCGGTACGCGCGGGCGTACGCCCGCACCTTCTCCAGCGCCAGCTCGCCCCCGGGCCGTACGAAGAAGATCGCGGCCGCCCGGACCGCCTCCTCCGCCCGCGGGCGGACCCCGAGCCGGTCCCAGTCGACGATCGCGGCGGGCTCCGCGCCCCGGTAGAGCAGGTTCAGCGGGTGGAAGTCGCCGTGCACCCAGCCGGACGCGGCGGCCGGCGGCGGCCGGTGGTGGGCGTGCTGGGCGAGGAGCCGGCGGCGCTCCCTGAGCCGGTGCTCGGCGAGCGCGTCGAAGCTGTCGTGCGGCCGGTGCGCGCGGGCGAGGCCGATCAGCTCCTCGATGGCGCGGAAGGTGTCCTCGGGGCGGGCGCTCTGGTGCTCGTCCCCCGGCGGCGGCGACTCCATGACCCGCTCCAGACAGGTGTGGACGTGCCCCAGGAGGGCGCCCAGACGGCGGGAGCCGCCGGTGGAGAGCTGGGTGCCGTCGCGGTGGCGGCCGTCGATCCAGGGGTGCAGGGCGTAGCAGAGGCCGTCGATGACCGCGACCGTACGGCCCCCGCTGTCGGCGAGCGGTGGGGCCACGGGCAGGCCGAGGGCGTGCAGGCGCTGGGTGGCGCGGTGCTGGCGGGTGATCGTGGCGCGGTCGGCGGTGGGGGCGTCCAGGTGCTGCTTGAGGAAGTAGGCGCCTCGGGTGGTGCGGAGGCGGTAGCCGCGGTTGAGCAGGCCCTGGGCCACGGGTTCGCAGGAGAGGGGCTCGCCGACGGCCGTGTAGCGGCGCAGGAGAGCGCCGACGGGCGGAGCGAGGGTTGCAGATGAGCGCGGCACTCCGCAGATGTTAGATCACGCTACGTGGTGGAGGTGTCGCTCCAGAGAATGCAGCTCGACGGGACGGCCGGTCGAGTAGTCGAGCTCGTGCACGGTCACGAACTGCGGTTCGATCCGCATGTAGACGGGTTCGAAGGGCTCGTCGTCCACGACGCGGGGCTCGGGCCCGAAGGCCGCGAGCTGCTCCTCGGTCGGCTCGACGATCTCCGCGGTGCCCGTGAACTGCACGGACCAGATCTTCTGCGCTCCGGAGCTGAAGTTGTCCGCGCCGTACGCGACGACGCTGCCGTTGCAGGCGCGGTGGTAGCCGAGCCCTCTGTGCATCCGGAGCAGGACACGTCCGTCGGTCACGATGTGCCGGGCGGGCGCGACGAACGGCATCGCCCGCATGCTCGTCGCCACCCGGCCGTACGACACTCGGCCGAGCAACTCGATGGCGCGGATCTCCTCGGTGGACATGACTTCCACTCTCCGCCACCGGCAGGGTGCCGGAAAAGGGGCCCCTGCCCCGGTTTCACGGGGACGTAGGTCCCGAATCCGGGCCGTCGGCCCCCGCCTGGTCCGTACGGACTCGGCCCCGGCCTGGTCCGTACGGGTGAGGCACGGCCCGGGCCGGAGCGCGGGTGGTCTCAGTGGCGCTCGGCCTGGAGCCGCGCCACGTACGCCGCGGCCTGCGAGCGCCGCTCCATGCCCAGCTTCGACAGCAGGCTGGAGACGTAGTTCTTGATGGTCTTCTCCGCGAGGTGGAGCCGCTCGCCGATGACCCGGTTGGTCAGGCCCTCGCCGATCAGGTCCAGGATCCTGCGCTCCTGGTCGGTCAGGTTGGCGAGCTTGTCGTCGCGCTTCGGGTTGTTGCCGTCGCGCAGCCGCTCCAGGACGCGGGCGGTCGCCACCGGGTCCAGCAGCGACTTGCCGGCCGCCACGTCCCGCACGGCGTTCAGCAGCTCGTTGCCCCGGATGGCCTTGAGGACGTATCCCGAGGCCCCGGCCATGATCGCGTCGAAGAGCGCCTCGTCGTCCGCGTACGAGGTGAGCATCAGGCACTTGATGCTCTCGTCCTGCGAACGGATCTCACGGCACACCTCGACTCCGCTGCCGTCGGGCAGTCGGACGTCGAGCACCGCGACGTCGGGGCGGGTCGCGGGGATCCTGACCAGCGCATCTGCCGCCGTCCCGGCCTCCCCGACCACCTCGATGTCGTCCTCCACGGAGAGCAGCTCGTGGACGCCGCGCCTGACGACTTCGTGGTCGTCCAGCAGAAATACCCGGATTTTTCCTTCTTCGCGCACCCGGTCAGTCTCACATATTGGCTCTTCCCGCGCCCGGGGTGCGCGGGATAACGTGCCGGGTGTTCCGGCGGCCCGTCTGGCCGTTGCCGACGCGCTGACCAGCCGCTGTTCCCAATTTTCTCGATTTACTTGGAAATCCAAGCAAAATCGCAGGTCAAGTGGGGTTTCGCGGGAATGCTGCGCTGTGGGTAACGTGCCTATGACAGGGCTCTCGCCGGGGCACCTGTCACGCCCGACCCCGGCCGCGTCGCACCCACCCCGTGCGAAGGCTACGGATAAGGCGGAGAGCCGCACTGGTCTACCGGCGAACCCGGAGGCCGGACCGACGGAGGAGCACGTAGTGACCGTGGAGAGCACTGCAGCGCGCAAGACGACGCGACGCAGCAGCGGCACCAAGCGCACCGCAAGCGCGAGCACGAGCACCACCAAGAAGACGAGCACGCGCGCCGAGGCGGTAGCGACGGAGCCTGAGCTCGTCCAGCTGCTGACGCCCGAGGGAGAGCGCGTCCAGCACCCCGACTACGACATCGACCTGAGTGCCGAGGAGCTGCGCGGTCTCTACCGCGACATGGTCCTCACCCGGCGCTTCGATGCCGAGGCCACGTCCCTCCAGCGCCAGGGAGAACTGGGCCTGTGGGCCTCGCTGCTCGGCCAGGAGGCCGCGCAGATCGGCTCCGGCCGCGCCCTGCGGGACGACGACTACGTCTTCCCCACCTACCGCGAGCACGGTGTCGCCTGGGTTCGTGGGGTCGACCCCACGAACCTGCTGGGAATGTTCCGTGGCGTGAACCACGGCGGCTGGGATCCCAGCACCAACAATTTCCACCTGTACACGATCGTCCTCGGCTCGCAGACCCTGCACGCCACGGGCTATGCCATGGGTATCGCCAAGGACGGCGCGGATTCCGCCGTGCTCGCGTACTTCGGTGACGGCGCCTCCAGCCAGGGCGACGTGAACGAGTCGTTCGTGTTCTCCGCGGTCTACAACGCCCCGGTCGTGTTCTTCTGCCAGAACAACCAGTGGGCGATTTCCGAGCCCACCGAGAAGCAGACCCGCGTCCCGCTCTACCAGCGTGCCGCCGGCTTCGGCTTCCCCGGCGTCCGCGTCGACGGCAACGACGTCCTCGCCTGCCTGGCCGTGACCCGGTCGGCGCTCGAGCGCGCCCGCCGCGGCGAGGGCCCGACGCTCATCGAGGCGTTCACCTACCGCATGGCCGCCCACACCACCTCCGACGACCCGACGAAGTACCGCCGGGACGAGGAGCGCGAGGCCTGGGAGGCGAAGGACCCGATCCAGCGCCTCAAGACGTACATGGAGAACGAGGGCCACGCCGACGCGGCCTTCTTCGAGGAGCTGGAGGCGGAGAGCGAAGCCCTCGGCAAGCAGGTCCGCGAGGTCGTGCGCGCCATGCCCGTCCCGGAGCACATGGCGATCTTCGACAACGTGTACGCGGACGGGCACGCGCTCGTCGACGAGGAGCGCGCGGAGTTCGTCGCCTACCAGGCGTCCTTCGCGAACGGAGAGGCCGAGTAATCATGGCTGTTCAGAAGCTTCCCCTCGCGAAGGCGCTCAACGAGTCGCTGCGCAAGGCCCTGGAGACCGACCCCAAGGTCCTCATCATGGGCCTGGACGTCGGCAAGCTCGGCGGTGTCTTCCGGATCACCGAAGGTCTGCAGAAGGACTTCGGCGAGGACCGTGTCATCGACACCCCGCTCGCCGAGTCCGGCATCGTCGGCACCGCGATCGGCCTCGCGCTGCGCGGCTACCGGCCGGTCGTGGAGATCCAGTTCGACGGTTTCGTCTTCCCGGCGTACGACCAGATCGTCACCCAGCTGGCGAAGATCCGGGCCCGTTCGCTCGGCACCGTGAAGATGCCGGTTGTCATCCGCATCCCGTACGGCGGCGGCATCGGCGCCGTCGAGCACCACTCCGAGTCCCCCGAGTCGCTCTTCGCGCACGTCGCGGGCCTCAAGGTCGTGACCCCGGCGAACTCCTCCGACGCCTACTGGATGCTCCAGCAGGCGATCCAGAGCGACGACCCGGTCATCTTCTTCGAGCCCAAGCGCCGCTACTGGGACAAGGGCGAGGTCGACACCGAGGCCATCCCCGGCGAGCTGCACAAGGCCCGGGTCGCCCGCGAGGGCACGGACCTCACCCTGGTGGCCTACGGCCCGATGGTGAAGACCTGTCTGGAGGTGGCCGAGGCCGCCGCCGAGGAGGGCAAGTCGATCGAGGTCGTGGACCTCCGCTCGATCTCCCCGCTCGACTTCGACACCATTCAGGCCTCGGTCGAGAAGACCCGCCGCCTGGTCGTCGTCCACGAGGCGCCGGTGTTCTTCGGCTCCGGCGCCGAGATCGCCGCCCGGATCACCGAGCGCTGCTTCTACCACCTGGAGGCCCCCGTCCTGCGGGTCGGCGGCTACCACGCGCCGTACCCGCCGGCGCGCCTGGAGGAGGAGTACCTGCCTGGCCTGGATCGCGTGCTCGACGCCGTCGACCGCTCGCTGGCGTACTGAGGAGAGCACCGTGACGATCCGCGAATTCAAGATGCCCGATGTGGGCGAGGGCCTCACCGAGGCCGAGATCCTCAAGTGGTACGTCCAGCCCGGTGACACGGTCACCGACGGGCAGGTCGTCTGCGAGGTCGAGACGGCCAAGGCCGCCGTCGAGCTGCCGATCCCCTTCGACGGCACGGTCCACGAGCTGCGCTTCCCCGAGGGGACGACGGTCGACGTCGGCCAGGTCATCATCTCGGTGAACGTCGGAGGCGGGGACGCCCCCGAGGCCCCGGTGGCCCAGGCCGCCCCGGTCGTGGCGGCCCCCGCCGCCCCGGCGGCCGAGGACGACGAGCCCAAGGGCCGCCAGCCGGTCCTCGTCGGGTACGGCGTGGCCGCGACCTCCACCAAGCGCCGCCCGCGCAAGGCCCCGGCGGGCACCACCCCGGCGGCTGTTCCGGCCGCCCCGGTGCTCGGTTCCGTACCGGAGCAGCTCAACGGGCACGCACCGGCCGGGGCCCGGCCGCTGGCCAAGCCGCCGGTCCGCAAGCTCGCCAAGGACCTCGGCGTCGACCTGGCGACGGTCGTCCCGACCGGCCCGGACGGCATCATCACCCGTGAGGACGTCCACGCGGCGGCGGCTCCCGCTCCCGTGGCGGTCGTCGAAGCACCGGCTCAGGCGCCGGCGCCGGCACCCGTGGCCGCCCAGGCTCCGGCCCAGGCACCCGCTCCGGTCGCCCCGGTCGCCGAGTCCTCGGAGGCGCGGGAGACCCGTGTCCCGATCAAGGGCGTGCGGAAGGCGACGGCCGCGGCGATGGTGGGGTCGGCGTTCACCGCGCCGCACGTCACCGAGTTCGTGACCTTCGACATCACGCGGACGATGAAGCTGGTCGAGGAGCTGAAGTCCGACAAGGACATGGCGGGCCTGCGGGTCAACCCGCTGCTCCTCATCGCCAAGGCCGTCCTGGTCGCGGTGAAGCGGAACCCGGACATCAACGCGGCCTGGGACGAGGCGGCGCAGGAGATCGTGCTCAAGCGGTACGTGAACCTGGGCATCGCCGCGGCCACCCCGCGCGGTCTGATCGTGCCGAACATCAAGGACGCGCACGCCCAGACCCTGCCCGAGCTGTCGAAGTCGCTGAGCGAGCTGGTCTCCACGGCCCGCGAGGGCAAGACGACCCCGGCGGCGATGCAGGGCGGCACCTTCACCATCACCAACGTCGGCGTCTTCGGCGTCGACACCGGTACGCCGATCCTGAACCCGGGCGAGGCCGCGATCCTCGCGGTCGGTGCGATCAAGCTCCAGCCCTGGGTCCACAAGGGCAAGGTGAAGGCGCGTCAGGTCACCACGCTGGCGCTCTCCTTCGACCACCGTCTGGTCGACGGCGAGCTCGGCTCGAAGTTCCTCGCGGACATCGCCGCGATCCTGGAGCAGCCGAAGCGGCTCATCACCTGGGCGTAGTGCGCGGGTTCGCCTGTTTCACGTGAAACATCCGGCGGTGGCATCTGCCACCGCCGGATGTTTTTCTGCGTCCTTCTTTGCAAGCGTGGTAGGAGTGTTGCGCATCGCGAACGAGACGCAGGGGGAAGCATGGCTGTCACCGTGCCCGGCTGGGCGGACACACTTCTCGATCTCATAGGGGTCGCCTGGCCCAACGTGGACGAAGACGCCTACCGGGACATGGCGGATGCCTTGCGGGAGTTCGCCTCCGACCTGGAGGACGACGGGCAGCTCGCCAACAACCACGTGCAGCGGCTGCTCTCCTCCGGCCACGGTGAGGCCCTCGACGCCCTCAACGGTCACTGGGGCAAAGTCAAGGACAAGCACATCAAGGAGATCGCCTCGGCGGCGCGCACCATCGCCGGCGGCGTCGACTCCGCCGCGACGGCCGTCGAGGTCATGAAGGGCGCGGCCCTCGTCCAGCTCGGCTATCTGGCCGCGGAGGCCGGTATCGCCATCGCGGCGATCCCCGTGACGGGCGGCCTCTCCGCGCTGATCGGCGCGGGCGCGATGCGGGCCACCCAGGAGGTCGTCAAGCGCCTCATCAAGGAGTGCATGGAGGAGGCGGTCGCCTACATCGTCGCGGCGATGACCGAGCCGGCCGTCGCCGCCCTGGAGAGCCTCGCCGCCGACCTCGTCGTCCAGCTCGGCGCCACCGCCCTCGGTCTCCAGGACGGGGTGAGCCTCGACCAGGCGAAGCAGGCGGGCGCGGACGGCTTCAAGGATGGCGTGCAGTCCTCCAAGGACGCCATGCACCTCGCCTCGGCCGGCGGCTCGGGCGGCGGAGGCGGAGGCGGCGCGAGCGGCAAGGGCTTCTCCATCGACCACGCCGAGCACGACCACGCCGGTACGCAGCTCAACGGCGTCAGCATCGCCATCCACGGCAAGACCACCGGGAAGCTCACCAAGGCCAAGTCGCACCACGGCCGCACCCGTGGCCGCGACTCCATCGCCCAGGCCCTCGACCCGGTCCTCGACAAGGCGATGGACGCCCTCGCCAAGTCCGCCACGACCATGGGGGACCACGTCGGCAAGACGCTCCCCAAGGCGGTCAAGCAGATCTCCGTCGACCACAAGAACAACGACGACGACGTACGCGCCCGCCTCGCCAACGAGCGGCGCAGGCACGAGGAGGGCGACGGCAGGGGCCCCGGCCCCGGCGGGAACGACAGGGGCAACCCGTCGGGTGTGAAGCCCGACTCGATGAAGGACGCGAAGGACGATCCGCGGGACAAGGGCACGCCCATCAACACCCGCCGGTGCGCGACCGACCCGGTCGACATCGCCTCCGGCGAGATGGTCATCGCCCAGACCGACCTGGCCCTGCCCGGCGTCCTGCCCCTGATCCTGCGCCGCACCCACCTCTCCGGCTACCGCTACGGCCAGTTCTTCGGCCGCAGCTGGGCCTCCACCCTCGACGAGCGCATCGAACTCGACCCCAGGGGTGGGGCGCTCCTCGCCCGCGAGGACGGCTCCGTGCTCGTCTACCCGCGGCTCCCGCAGGACGAGACGGAGGAGGTGTGGCCGGTCGAGGGGGCCCGGCTGCCGCTCTCGCTCGCCGATCGGGGCGCCCTCGGCGAGGTCACGTACGCGATGCGCGACCCGCACGCCGGACTCACCCGCCACTACACGGGCAACCCGTTCCGCGGGACGCTCTACTACTGGCTCCGCTCGATCGAGGACCGCCGGGGCAACGTCGTCCACATCCAGCGCGGCGACGACGGGCTGCCCAGCTCGGTCGTCCACGAGGGCGGCTACCGGGCCCTCGTCGTCACCGACCCGGAGGCGGGCCGGATCACCGGCCTCTCCCTGTACGCCCCCGAGGGGGCCCGGACCCTCACCTCCTTCGGGTACGACCCCTTCGGCAATCTCGACACCGTCACCAACTGCTCCGGCCGCCCGCTCCGGTTCACCTACGACGAGCAGGCCCGCGTCACCTCCTGGACCAACCGCAAGGGAGCCGTCTACCGGTACGTGTACGACGCCGCCGGCCGGGTCGTCGAGACCGTCGGCCCCGACGGCTTCCTCTCCTCCCGCTTCTCCTACGAGACCGACGCGGCGACCGGCCACCGCCGTACCCGCTTCACCGACTCGACCGGTGCCGTCTCCGTCGTCCACCTCAACGCGCTCGGCCAGGTCGTCGCCGAGACCGACCCGCTCGGCAACACCGTGCTGCGCACCTGGGACCGCTACGACAACCTGCTCTCCCGCACCGACCCGCTCGGCAACGAGGCCCACTTCACCTGGGAGGACCACGCCGACCTGACCCGCGTCCGCTTCCCCGACGGCACCGAGGCCACCACCGCCTACGACGCCCTGCACCTGCCGGTGGCGGTCACCGGACCCGACGGTACGACCTGGCGCCAGACCTTCGACGCGCGCGGCAACCGCACCGAACTCCTCGCCCCGGACGGCGCCACGACCCGCTTCGCCCACGACGCCTTCGGCGCGCTCACCGCACGCACCGGACCGGACGGGGCCACCGAGCGGTTCACGACCGATGACGCCGGCGTCTCCCTCGCCGCCACCGACGCCCTCGGCCACACCTACGCCGTCGCCCGCGACGCCTACGGCCGCCCGGTCCGCGGCACCGACCCCACCGGCGCCGTCACCGCCATGGAGTGGACGCCGGAGGGCTGGCTCTCCCGGCTGGTCGGCCCGGACGGCTCCACCGAGAGCTGGACCTGGGACGAGGAGGGCAACTGCGCCTCCCACACCGACGCGACCGGCGCCACCACCCGCTTCGAGTACGGCCACTTCGACCTGCTCACCGCCCGCACGGGCGCGGACGGCGCCCGCTACGAGTTCCGCTACGACACCGAGCTCCGGCTCACCGAGGTCGTGGGCCCGCAGGGCCTGACCTGGACGTACGTCTACGACGCGGCCGGCCGGCTGGTCGCCGAGACCGACTTCGACGACCGCACCGTCCGCTACGCCTACGACGTCTGCGGCCGGCTCGTGGGCCGGACCGGCCCGCTCGGGGACACCACCGCCCTCACGTACGACGTCTGCGGCCGGGTCCTCACCAAGGAGGTCGCGGGCCGGACCACCCGCTACACCTACGACGACGCCGGCCGGCTCGTGGCCATCGAGGCCCCCGACTCCACGCTGACCCTGGAGCGGGACCTCCTGGGCCGGGTCCTCGCCGAGACCGTCGACGGGCGCACCCTGCGGTACGAGCGGGACGCGGCGGGCCGGGTGGTGCGCCGCACGACACCCACGGGCGCGGTGTCGACCTTCGCCTACGACCTCGTCGGGCAGCGCACCGAGGTGGTCAGCGGCGGACACGCGCTGCGCTTCGGCCGGGACGCCCGGGGCCGCGAGCTCAGCCGGGTCTTCGGCGAGGCCGACCGGCCCGTGACGCTGGCCTCCGAGTGGAACACGGCCGGCCGGCTGGCCGGGCAGACCCTGACGGGCCCCCGGGGCGAGCTGCGGTCCCGCGGCTACGCCTACCGGGCCGACGGCTGCCCGGAGGAGGTGACCGACCGGCTGACCGGCCGCACCACCCTCTTCGGCCTCGACGTGGTGGGCCGCCCGACCGAGGTGAACGGGGAGAACTGGTCGGAGCGGTACGCCTACGACGCCATGGGCAACCAGACCCACGCCGAGTGGCCGGACCGGGCGCTGCGGGACGAGGGCCGGGGCGCGCGCAGCTACGGCGGCACACGGCTGCTGACCGCCGGCGCGGTCCGCTACGAGTACGACGCCGGGGGTCGGGTCGTGCTGCGGCAGCGGACCCGGCTCTCCCGGAAGCCGGAGACCTGGCGCTACACCTGGGACGCCGAGGACCGGCTGACCGCCTGCCGGACGCCGGACGGCGCGCTGTGGACGTACACGTACGACCCGCTGGGGCGGCGTACGGCGAAGCACCGCATGGCGGAGGACGGGCAGTCGGTCGTCCAGTCGGTCTTCTTCACCTGGGACGGCAGCCGGCTCGTCGAGCAGACGGACTCGGCCCACGGCACCACGCTCACCTGGGAGTACGAGGGCCGCCGGCCCCTCGCCCAGCTGGAGCGCCGCACCCCCGAGCCGGATCCGGGCCAGCCGGGGCACGGGCAGCCGGGGCCGGGACAGGCACTGCCGGGACAGCCGGAGACGGACGCGCGGTTCTTCGCGATCGTCACCGACCTCATCGGCACCCCGAGCGAACTCGTCGACGAGGACGGGGAGGTCGCCTGGCACAGCCGGACCACCGTGTGGGGCCAGACCACCTGGAACAGGGACGCCGTCGCGTACACACCGCTGCGCTTCCCCGGCCAGTACGACGACCCGGAGACGGGCCTCCACTACAACCTGCACCGCCACTACGACCCGGCGACCGCCCGCTACACCAGCCCGGACCCGCTCGGCCTGGGCCCGGCGCCCAACCCGGTCGCCTACGTGATCAACCCGCACGTCCGGATGGACCCCGAGGGCCTGATCGCCAAGGGGTGCACGGAGGACGGCGGCTGGTACAGCGGACTCCAGCCCGCGAACCTCAAGAACGACGACGGGACGCGGCGCACCGACGTCGACATGGAGATCAACCACATCCCGGCGAAGGACTCCTACTCCCATCTCGACCAGGCCGGGTTCCGGAAGACGAAGAGCGGCGGCGCGGGCATGGGCCCGGCGATCCGCATGGAGTACGACGACCACCGCGGCGTGACGAGCACCGGCTCCAGCAAGGAGTCGGACCAGTGGCGGGCGGACCAGCGGGCCCTCATCGACGCGGGGCGCTGGGACCAGGCGATGATGATGGACATCAACGAGATCCGGGAGCTCTACGGCGACAAGTACGACACGCATATCGCCGATATGATCGACAGCCTCCAACACAACCGTAAATTCCAGAAGATGCTGGAAGAACGCGGCTGGACGATTGATTACGACATCCTGAAATAGAAAGGCATGGGTGGGGAATGGACCTGCTGCTCGAACCCCCGCACGGTGCCGGGCCGGTGCGGCTCGGGATGACGCTCGACGAGGCGGTCGCGGCCGTGTCGCCCTGGGGCGAACCCCGGGTGCGCACCCGCCCCAACCGGGTCCTGGTGACCGTCTCGGCCAAGTGCGACAAGGTGGGCGTGGAGGTGCTCCTGGAGGAGGAGAACACCGTCACCGCGGTCGAGTTGTGGTGGCCGGGCGAGGGGCGGGAGACCTCGACCCGGGTCCTGCTCGACGGCGAGGACGTCTTCCGCGCCCCGGCCGACGAACTCCTGGCGCGGGCGGTGGCGCGCGGCTGGACGGTCGACGCGGAGAATCCGGAGAATCCGCTGGTGCCGGGGGTCTCGCTCGGCTTCACGCGGCAGACCTCGCAGGAGGTCCCGCGGAATGCGGACGGAATTCCGGTCCATTTCACCTCCGTTCTCGTCGCGGCGGAGAACTACTACGACTACCGCTACAAGAACGCGAACTGATCCCGCGGTTCGCCCCCGGTTCGCCCCCGGTTCGCCCCGCGCTTCGCCCCCGGTTCGCCCGCGGTTCGCCCCCTCGCGGGGGCGGCCGCCCCGGGACGCCGATCACGGCCGGCCCCGTCCGCGATGTGGACGGGGCTGCCTGTTGCACCTCTGTTGTATCTATGCTGTGCGCATGCCATCCGCCCCAGTCAAGGTGCCCGCCGCGGCCGACCGCGTCTACATGCACGTCAAGCAGGCCGTACTCGACCGGCGTTACGAGGGGGGCACCCTCCTCACCGAGGGCGAACTCGCCCAGGCCGTAGGGGTCTCCAGGACCCCCGTCCGCGAGGCGCTGCTCAAGCTGGAGATGGAAGGGCTGCTGAAGCTCTACCCCAAGAAGGGCGCCCTCGTCCTCGCCGTCTCCGCCCAGGAGATCGCCGACGTCGTCGAGACCCGGCTGCTCGTGGAGGAGTTCGCCGTCCGCCGGGCCGTGCCGGCGCCCGCCGCGCTGATCGAACGGCTCGAAGAGCTCCTGGAGGAGCAGAAGCGGCGCGCGGAGGCCGGGGACCTCGCCGAGGTCGCCGTCACGGACCGCTGCTTCCACGCGGAGATCGTCCGGCACGCCGGCAACCAGATCCTCTCCCGCCTCTACGACCAGCTCCGCGACCGCCAGCTCCGCATGGGCGTCGCCGTGATGCAGTCCCAGCCGGACCGGATCGCCAAGAACATCACCGAGCACGCCGAGATCCTCGACCGGATCCGCGCGGGCGACGTGGAGGGCGCGGCCCGCTGCGTCCGCCGGCACCTCACCTGGGTCAAGGTCCTGGTGCGGGGCGAGGACCGATGAGCCGCGGCAGCCGGAACGGTTACGGCTCGGCCGTCACCCTCCCCGGCGACCCGCCCGGCGGCCGCCGCGCCGCCCTCGTCTGGGGCGTCGGCGTCGCCGTCTACTTCGTCGCCGTCATCTTCCGCACGTCCCTCGGCGTCGCCGGCCTCGACGCCGCCGACCGCTTCGACGTCAACGCCTCCGCGCTCTCCACCTTCTCGATACTCCAGCTGCTCGTCTACGCGGGCATGCAGATACCCGTCGGGCTCATGGTCGACCGGCTCGGTACCAAGAAGGTCCTGGCCATCGGTGTCCTGCTCTTCACCCTCGGCCAGCTGGGCTTCGCGCTCTCGCCCACGTACGGCACAGCCCTCGCCTCCCGCGCGCTCCTCGGCTGCGGCGACGCCATGACCTTCATCAGCGTCCTGCGGCTCGGCACCCGCTGGTTCCCCGCCCGCCGCGGCCCGCTCATCGGCCAGGTCGCCGCCCTCTTCGGCATGGCCGGCAACCTCGTCTCGACCGTCTTCATCGCCCGCGCCCTGCACGGCATCGGCTGGACGACCACCTTCGTCGGCAGCTCCCTCGCGGGCGTCCTCGTCCTCGTCCTGCTGCTGCTCTTCCTCAAGGACCACCCCGAGGGGTACGAGCCCGAACCGGTCCGGCACGCGGGCGCAGCGTTCGTCCGCCGCCAGATCGCCGAGTCGTGGCGGGAGCCCGGCACCCGGCTCGGCATGTGGGTCCACTTCACGACCCAGTTCCCGGCCATGGTGTTCCTGCTGCTGTGGGGGCTGCCGTTCCTCGTCGAGGCGCAGGGCCTGTCCCGCGGCACCGCGGGTGAGCTGCTGACCCTGGTGGTGCTCTCCAACATGGTCGTCGGCCTCGCGTACGGGCAGATCATCGCCCGCCACCACCGGGCCCGCGCCCCGCTCGCCCTCGGTACGGTCGCGGCCACCGCCCTGCTGTGGGGGACCACCCTCGTGTACCCCGGGGACCACGCCCCGATGTGGCTGCTGATCACCCTCTGCCTGGTCCTCGGGTCGTGCGGACCGGCCTCGATGATCGGCTTCGACTTCGCGCGCCCGGCCAATCCGCCGGAGCGTCAGGGCACCGCGTCGGGCATCGTCAACATGGGTGGTTTCGTCGCCTCGATGACGACGCTGCTCGCCGTCGGCGTCCTGCTCGACGCGACCGGTGGCAGCTACCGGATCGCGTTCTCGTCCGTCTTCGTCCTGGAGGCCCTGGGCCTCGTGCAGATCCTGCGCCTCAAGGCCCGCACCCACCGCCGGGAGCGGGAACGGCTCGTCGCCAGCCGCGTGGAGGCCGTGCACGTACCGGTGTGACCGGGCAGGAGGGAGCCGGGGAACCGAGGAGCCGGGGACCGAGGAGCTGGGGACAGAGGATCCGGGGAGCTAGCGGGGCGTCACCGCGAAGTGGTCGAGGATGGCCCGCGCGAGCTCCTCGTCGCCCTCGGTCTTGACCCGGTCGGCGACGTCGGCCGGGCGGACACGGCCGCAGGCGAGCCGGACGAACGTCTCCCAGTCCGTCGCGAGCGTCACCGCCGGGCCCAGCGAGGGCGCTCCGTCGACGGAGCCGCGGCCCTCCGCGTCGACCCGTATCGTCCGCAGGAACTCCACCGGACCGGTCACGTCGAGCACCACCGCCGAGGAGGCGGGCGCCCCGGCGTCCTTGGCGACCACCTTCGGCAGCGCCTCCAGGAGCACGTCCCGGGTGACGTGCGCACCGGCCGAGTCCAGGTTGCCCGGCACGCCGAGCGCGGCCCGCAGGTCCTGCTCGTGCACCCACACGTCGAAGGCGCGCATCCGGTAGGCCAGTTCGAGGGACTGCTCGGCGCCGAGGGGGGCGCGGATCAGGTGCTCGGGGGAGCGGTTCTCGTTGCGGAGCTGCCGGGCCCGGCGGATGAGGATGTACTCCAGCTCCGAGGTCATCTCCGGGGCGGTGTGGTGCCGCCGCACATCGACCTGAACCTCCATGTATCGGGCGAAGTCACTGCGTACGTGGTACAGATCGCGCGGCAGGGAGTGGATCGGGCGGGGGTCGCCGAGCATCTCCGTCTCCATGCCGATGACATGGGAGACGATGTCCCGCACCGACCAGCCGATGCACGGGGTCGGACGGTTCCACTCGCCCTCCACGAGCGGCTGCACCAGCTCGGCTATCGCCTCGATGGAGTGGGTCCACGCGTCGGCGTAGTTCTGGAGGCTGGGATGGACGGTCACGGGACCCCTCGGCGGTTCTTCGGTACGCGGGCTGAAAACACGACTGGGTGGGAGGCTCGCACGCTAAGTTACGCTGCCCGAAGGCACCCCGGCAGTGCTTTCGTGTGACGATCGTAGGCCGGTGTTGACGGCTCGAATGCCAGGACGGTGGTAGTGTGCGCGCCTCGCTGATCCAGATCGCGGTAGACCCGGACGAACCGGTCGATGCCCGTCGCGCCCGAGTGGCGCGCCTCGTACGGGAGGAATCCGGCCATGCGGACCTCGTCGTCCTGCCCGAACTGTGGCCCATGGGGGCCTTTGCGTACGAGTCCTTCGCCGCCGAGTCCGAGCCGCTGAACGGCCCCACGCACCGGGAGATGGCGGCGGCCGCGCGGGACGCCGGGGTCTGGCTGCACGCCGGCTCCTTCGTCGAGGCGGAGGGCGGCGCGCTCTACAACACCTCGCTGGTCCTCTCCCCCGACGGCGAACTCGTCGCCTCCTACCGGAAGATCCACCGCTTCGGCTTCGACAAGGGCGAGGCGGTGATGATGGCCGCCGGGGAGGACCTGGTCACCGTCGACCTGCCGCATCTCACCCTCGGCGTCGGCACCTGCTACGACCTGCGCTTCCCCGAGCTCTTCCGCGGCCTCGTCGACGCGGGCGCCCAGGCCTTCGTCGTCCCGGCCGGCTGGCCCGCCCGCCGCCGCGAGCACTGGACGCTCCTCGCACGGGCCCGGGCGGTCGAGAACCAGGCGTACGTCCTCGCCTGCGGCACCGCGGGCACCCACGCGGGCGTCGAACAGGCCGGGCACTCGATCGTCGTCGACCCCTGGGGCGAGGTCCTCGCGGAGGCCGGCCCGGACGAGGAGATCCTGCGGGTCGTCCTCGACCCGGCGAAGGTCACGACGACCCGCGAACAGTTCCCGGCCCTCAAGGACCGGGTCCTGGGGATCGCGGCGCCGCGCACCCGCCGACCCTGACGGCGGTCGGTGTGAACGACCACGAGAAGTCCATGGCCACCGGCCTCCCGGCCGACCACGAGAAGTCCACGGCCACCGGCCTCCCGGCCGACCAGGAGAAGTCCACGGCAGCCGGCCTCCCGGCCGACCACGAGAGGGCCACGGCCACCGGCGGCCTCCCGGCCGACCACTCCACGCCCACCGGCGGCCTCCCGGCCGATCACGTCGCCGCCTTCGCAGCGCTCTTCGGCGCACCGCCCGAGGCGCCCGCCGTGCCCGTCGACTGGGACGCCGTGGAGGAGTGGGCGGGGCTCCGGCTTCCCGCCGACTACAAGGCGATAGCCACCGCCTACGGCCCCCTGGACATCGGGGAACGGCTCTGGCTGCACACCCCGTTCGACCGCGAGGGCGGCTGGTTCGACTACGGCAGCTTCGTCGAGTCGGGCCGCCGCGACGCCCCCGGCGTCCTGCCCTTCGGCGCCACCCGCATGTCCGACACCCTCTACTGGGACACCACCGCCTCCGACGACCCCGACCTCTGGCCCGTCGTCGTCCACCTCCAGGACGCGGCGAACGCGGGCCGCGACCCCTGGCTCCGCCTCGGCACCCCGCTCCTCCCCGCCCTTGCCGGCTTCGTCGCCGACGGCCTGCGCCCGGTCCTCGCCCGCAGCGGCCTCGCCGGCGACGAGGCGTACGCCTGGACCCCACCGGCCCGCCGCCCGGAGCCCACCCCCGAGCAGCGGGCCGCGCTCACCGAGGGCAGCGGCCTGAAGGCACTCACCGCCCTGCTCCCACCGCCGGCCGCGCCGCGCCTCGGCGACCGGAACTGGGAGTGGCTGTACGAACGCCTCGGCACCCGCCTCCCCACCGAGTACGTACGCCTGATGGAGACCTACGGCGGCGGTGGCTGGTGCCAGTGGCTGCGGTTCGGCCTCCCGCTGGGCACCGGTCGGTACGACCTCGCGCCCTGGGCCGAGTGGTACGGCGAGACCTACCGCGAACTACGGGACGCACACCCCCGGTACCACCCGCTGGCCGCCTGGCCCGAACCCGGCGGGTTCCTCGCCTTCGCCGACTCGATCGACGGCGACCAGCTGTGCTGGCTCACGGAGGGCGACGACCCCGACGCCTGGCCGCTGGTCGTCGTCCCGCGCCACGCCGACCAGGGCCCGCCGCTCACCGGCACCCTCACCGGGAACCTGCTGGCCTGGCTCCGCGGCGAGCTGGCCACGGAAGGACTGCCCCGCCTCGTACGGACCGGCGAGGACCCGCTGGAGATCATCGAGTTCGCACCCTTCACGGACGAACCCGACGACCAGGACGAGGGCCCTGCCGGTACGGACTCCGCCGGTACGGGCCCTGCTGGTACGGACTCCGCCGGTACGGGCCCTGCCGGTACGGGCTCCGCTAGTACTGGCTCTCCGCCCACAGCTGGGTGACCCGGGAGAAGCCCGCGCGGACCGCCCCGCCGCGGGTGAGCGCCGCGCGGTCCACCCCCGCGAAGATCAGCGCCAGGGAGAGGTCCGCCGCGCCCGCCCGGCCCGCCACCGTCACGTCCAGCTGCCGTCGCTTCCCGCGTACGGACACGGTGACGCCCGGGTCCTCGGCGTCCGCCTCCCGGGCGAGCACCCAGGAGCGCCGGTTCACGGCCCACAGCCGGTAACGGTCGCCGCCGTACCGCAGGTTCAGCCCCCGCTGCCGGGCGGTCGCGCCGAAACGGTTCCGCGACACGTACACATGGGCGTCGCCGACGCGGAGGGTCGCGCGGTTCAGGGTCGGCAGCCGGATCACGTCGGTGTGGATGCCCCGTGCCTCGTACGAGGCCGGCGGGATCAGCCCGCCCCGCAGCTCCGACATCACCACCTCCGGAACCGTCCGGCGCAGCGGCGCCTCCACCGTGATCTCGCCGAACTCGACGGACGCGCCCCGCCATCCGGCCTTCCGCTCGTACCCCTTGCCCTCGCGCCACGGGCGCAGTGTGAACGGCGTGACGGTGGTGTGCATGGCGCCCCCTCGGCCTCGTGTGTCGTCTTCAGACGACGATCGCATGGAGGGACGCGCGCTCCGGCTCCGGGCCCGGGGTGTACTCCGCCCAGGCCGCCGCCAGCCGCCGCACCGCCTCCGTGAGGACCTCGGTCGGTGCGAGGAAGTGGAGCCGGAGGTGGCGGAGGCTGCCGCCGAGGGCGTCGGTCGTGGCGCCCGGAAGGACGGCGACCCCGTGCCGGAGGGCGAGTTGGGCGAAGGAGACGCCGTCGCCGTGCGGAAGCCGCACCCACAGGGTCTGGCCGCCGGTCGCCGGCGCGCAGGACCAGGCGGGCAGTAGCCGGGCGAGCTCGGCGCGGAGGTGGTCGTGGCCCGCGCGCACCGCCGCCGTACGGGACGCCAGGACCGGGGCGAAGTCGTCGAGGAGGCGGGTCGCCACCAGTTGGGACGGGAGGTCGCTGCCCAGGTCGTGGAGGGCCTTGAGCCGGGCGAGCCGGGCGACGAGCGGGGCCGGACCCCGTACCCAGCCGATCCGCAGGCCGCCCCACACCACCTTGCTCAGCGAGCCGACCGCGATCACCTCGCCGTACGCGGAGAGGGACGGCTCCCGCGGCCCGGGGGCGAAGGCCAGGTCGGCGAGGACCTCGTCGTCCACGAGCGGCACCCCCAGCGCGTTCGCCGCCTCGACGAGCCGACGGCCGGCGAGCGGCGGGAGGACGGTCCCGGTGGGGTTCTGGAAGCGGGGCACGACATAGGCCAGGGCCGGGCGGTGGCGTTCCATCACCCGCACCGCCTCCGCCACGTCCAGGCCGTCGGGCCCGACCGCCACCGGCAGCGGCACGGCCGCGGCCTCCCGGAGGAGGTCCGGGCCGCGCTGCGCCCCGAGACCCGGCTCCTCTACCTGGAGACCATCGCCAACCCGACCACCCGCGTCTCCGACCTGCCCACGCTCGCCGCCGTCGCCGGCGAGGCCGGGGTCCCGGTCGTCGTCGACAACACCTTCGCCTCGCCGCTGCTCTGCCGGCCGCTCGACCACGGCGCCGACATCGTCGTCCACTCCGCCACCAAGTACCTCGCCGGGCACGCGGACGTCCTCGGCGGCATCGCGGTCTTCAAGGACCCCGAGCTGTTCCGCCGTATCCGCCGCCACACCGTCGAGCAGGGCGCGTCCACCGACCCGTTCGCCGCCTGGCTCACCCTGCGCGGGATGCAGACCCTGTCGCTGCGCATCGAGCGCCAGTGCGCGAACGCGGCCGAGCTGGCCGCCCGGCTCGCCGCCCACCCGGCGGTCGCGGCCGTCCGGCACCCCGCGCTCGCGAGCCACCCGGACCGGGCGATCGCCGAGCGGCTGCTGCCCGACGGGGGCGGCGGGGTGGTCTCGGTCGACCTCGCGGGCGGCCGGGAGGCGGGCCGCACCTTCGTCGAGGCGGTACGGGTGGCCTCGCTCAGCGTCTCCCTCGGCGACGTGAAGACCCTGGTGATGCACCCGGCCTCCACCTCGCACCACCAGCTCGACGCGGCGGCCCTGGCGGCGGCGGGCATCGGCCCGGGCACGGTCAGGATCTCGGTCGGCATCGAGCACGTCGAGGACCTGTGGACGGACCTGGATCAGGCACTGGCGAAGGCGGCCTGATGGCCGCCTGACGGCGGCCCGAAGTCGGCCCGAAGTCGGCCCGCCGCAGCCCGGCCCGTCAGTCCTCGCCCGCCATTCCTCGCCCCCCGCCCATCATTCCTCCCCCCGTCCCCCCGCCCCTCAGTCCTCGCGCTCCCTCTCGGCCATGCGGATCACGCACACCGCCACCGCGACGAGCAGGGCCGCGTCCGCGTCCTCGCGGACGACGTTCACGGCGTACGTCTCCCGGACGTGGAACCACTGCCGGGAGATGTGGGCCAGGAGTTCGCCGTCGTACTCGACGGTGAACTCCCGGTCCAGGATCCGGCCGCTGACGTCCAGCTCGGTGCCCTCGACGAGGGTCACCCGGTAGTGGTTGCGCAGGAGCGAGAGCCGCTTGCGGCGGATGCTCGCGAGCGGGCGCTCGTCGCGCTCGATCGTCATCGCGTCCCGCAGGCTGAACATCTTCTGCCGCAGGGTGACCAGGACCTGCCCGTCGGGGTCCTTCAGCTCCAGGGTGTCGCGCAGCCGCATGGCCTTGCCGTCGACGAGGAAGGCGTGGCGGCCCTGCTCGTCCTCGATCCAGTAGTCGTCGCCGATCGCGAAGATCTTGTCCCGTACGAGGTATTTCATGGCGGTATGCCTGCCCCGCGATCGCTGTGCTCACGCGGCTGCTTGGGGAGCCGGGTCGGCACCTCCTGTGTCGCGATGTGCTCGGACACCCTGTGGGAGTGGGACACCTCGCCGGCCCCGCTTTCCACTTGTACGGCGCCCTGCTATATCACGAGAAACAAATTCCCGCCCCCTATCCACTGATAAGGGAAGGAGCTTCCCTGCCGCATGGACACGCTGAATGTGTGCATCAGAAGACGATTTGCGACCTGTACCTCCGCCTGTCCCTCGACCGGGACGGCAAGACCGCGATCGAACGGCAGGAAGCCGACTGCCGGGCATGGGCGGTGGGAAACGGGCTGACCGTCCGCAAGGTCCACATCGACCGTGGACGGTCCGGCTACAAAAACGTCAGTCGGAAGGGATTCGACGCGGCGGTCACGGCGATTTCGGCCGGTGTCGTCGGTGTGTTGGTCGTCTGGAAACTCGATCGCCTGTCCCGCAAGGGCATCGGAGAGGTCGGAAAGGCCCTGGACGACATCGACCGGGTCGGTGGCCGACTGATCTCCGTAATGGACGGGCTTGACACGAGCAGCGACAGTGCCCGAGCTGTCGTCGGGATGCTGGCGGAACTCGCACACAACGAGTCACGCGATCTCGGGATGCGGGTCGGCAGCGCCAAGCGGTACCTGCGTCAGCGGGGGCAGTGGATCGGTGGGCGGCCGCCTTATGGGCTTCTGGTGGACTCCGGGACGAAGAAGCTGGTCCATGACCCCGAGACCTCGGTCTACGCCCGGCTCATCGCTGACGAGGCGATTTCCGGGAAGGCGCTTGTCCATATCGCCCGGCTGCTCAACGGGCACGGGGTGGAGTCTGCACGGGGAGGTCAGTGGAATTCGTCCAGCGTCATGCAGCTTCTTCGCGCACCCGCGTTCGCGGGTCTCACGCCGGAGACCGAGTACAAGGAATCGGCTGATGGAACACGCAAGTACAGCAACAAGGTCTTCCCCTACCGGGACCCGGAGACGGGGGAAACCGTGAGCATCGGCGAGGGGATCATCACGGTCGGGGAGCGGGAGCTCATCCTCGATCAGCTCCAAGCGCGCACCTTTCCCATGGCGGGGAAGCGGCACGGGCGCAAGCAGGGCACGTCGCTGCTCACCGGAATCGCGCGCTGCGGACTCTGTGGGTCCCGGATGAGCAAGGCGGGCACGTCGTACGTGTGCGCCAACAACCGAATGGGGCGGGACTGCCCAGGAGTCTCCGCACGGGTCGAAAGCCTCGACGCGTACGTCACCGGGGAATTCCTCTCACGGCTGCCATCGCTGGATCCGCTGGACCCGCTGCTCGGTGTGATCGCCGATCGCTGGAAGCAGAGGATGGATCCGGTTGCCGTCGCGAGACGGGATGCCGTCGTGGCGGAGACCGCAGACGCGGAGGCCCGGCTGGCAGACCTGGAGGAGGCCAGGTATGTCCGGGGAGAGTTCGACGGATCGGATGCGCACGACCGGTACGACCGGATGGCCGCGCGGCTGCGCCATCGGATCGAGGGGCTGCGTGCCGATCTCGCGCGGATGCCCATGCCTTCTGTCGACCTCTCCGCGTTTCTGGACGTCGGCCGTCTGAAGGAGGCTTGGGAAGGCGACGAGGTGGTGGGCCGTCGTGAGCGTCTGGGTCTCGCTGTCGACCGTGTAGAGGTTCAGCGTGGAAAGGTCGGCGTGAGGTTCGACGGCGACGAGCGCTGCCGCGTGGTCTGGGCAGTGCGCGGAGATGGCGCAGATCCCACCCGGTACAGGCCCCGCCCGGACAGTTCAGCCTGACCGGGTGATCGTTCCACCTGGACGATCACCCGCGTCGAACCGTCGTGGTCGGCCTTTCGCGCGTGGATGGCAAGCTTGAACCATGAACGATGCCGCTCCGGCGCCCACCCCCGCGCCCGCGCCCCGCCGTGCCCGTGTCCGTGCCCCCGAGTTGATCGGCAGGGGCGGGTGGATCAACACCGGCGGGAAGGATCTGAAGCTCGCCGACTTCCGAGGCCGCGTATTGATCTTGGATTTTTGGACCTTTTGTTGTGTTAACTGCTTGCACGTCCTCGACGAGCTCCGTGATCTGGAGGAGAAGCACCGCGACACCCTGGTGATCGTCGGCGTCCACTCGCCCAAGTTCGTGCACGAGGCCGAGCACCAGTCGGTCGTCGACGCCGTCGAGCGGTACGAGGTGCACCACCCCGTGCTCGACGACCCGGAGCTCGCGACCTGGAAGCAGTACGCCGTCCGCGCCTGGCCGACGCTCGTCGTGATCGACCCCGAGGGGTACATCGTCGCCCAGCACGCCGGTGAGGGGCACGCCAACGCGATCCGGACGCTCGTCGAGGAGCTGGAGGCCGAGCACGAGGCCAAGGGGACGCTACGGCGCGGGGACGGGCCGTACGTGGCGCCGGAGCCCGTCGCCACCGACCTGCGGTTCCCCGGGAAGGCGGTCCTGCTGCCCTCCGGGAACCTCCTCGTCTCCGACACCACCCGGCACCAGCTCGTCGAGCTCGCGGCCGACGGCGAGACCGTCGTGCGGCGCATCGGCGAAGGTGTCTTCCGGGAGCCGCAGGGCCTCGCGCTGCTGCCCGACGGCAAGGTCGTCGTCGCCGACACCGTGAACCACGCCCTGCGCGTGTTCGACCCGGCCACCGGGGAGATCGAGCGGGTCGCCGGCACCGGCAAGCAGTGGTGGCAGGGGTCGCCCACCTCGGGGCCCGCCCTGGAGGTCGACCTGTCCTCGCCGTGGGACGTGGCCTGGTGGCAGGGCAAGGTGTGGATCGCCATGGCCGGCGTCCACCAGATCTGGACCTACGACCCCGAGAGCGGGACCGTCGAGGTCGCGGCCGGGACGACCAACGAGGGACTCGTCGACGGGCCGGCCGCCGAGGCCTGGTTCGCGCAGCCGTCCGGGCTCGCCGCCACCGGGGACCGGCTGTGGATCGCCGACTCCGAGACGAGCGCGGTGCGCTGGATCGAGCGGGAGGGCGACGGATACGCCGTGCGCACCGCCGTCGGCACCGGCCTCTTCGACTTCGGCCACCGCGACGGCGCCGCCGAGCAGGCCCTGCTCCAGCACCCGCTGGGCGTGACGGCCCTCCCCGACGGCTCGGTCGCGATCAGCGACACGTACAACAACGCCCTGCGTCGCTACGACCCCGCCACCGGCGAGGTCACCACCCTCGCCACCGACCTGCGCGAGCCGAGCGACGCCGTGCTCGTCGGCGACGACATCGTGGTCGTCGAGTCCGCCCGGCACCGGCTGACCCGGCTGCGCCTCCCCGAGGAGGCCGTCCAGGTCGAGGCGGTCGCCCACCGCACCCGGCGCGAGGCGACCGAGGTCGCCCCCGGCCGGCTCCGGCTCGACGTCGTCTTCCAGGCCCCGACCGGACAGAAGCTGGACGAGCGGTACGGCCCCTCGACCCGCCTCCTGGTCTCCTCGACCCCGCCGGAGCTGCTGCTCGGCGGCGAGGGCACGGGCACGGACCTCTTCCGGGAGCTCGACCTGAACCCGGAGTTCACGGAGGGCGTCCTGCACGTCTCCGCGATGGCGGCGTCCTGCGACGACGACCCCGCCAACGAGTACCCGGCCTGCCACGTCCACCAGCAGGACTGGGGCGTCCCGCTGAAGATCACGGAGTCGGGCACGGCCCGGCTGCCGCTGATCCTCGCGGGCATGGACGGCTGACGGGACTCAGCGCACGATTCCCTGGTTCCTGGACGGGCGCCCCGCGGCCCCGTCCAGGCACCCGGCCACCCACGCCGCCGGGTCGTGGACGGCCCGTTCGCCGCCCATCCCCTGCCGCTCCATGAGCACGCACTCCCCGGCGAGCAGCGCCTTGGTGCGCGAGCCGTCGACGTCGTAGCCGCGGATGCGGGAGGCCTGCACGAAGCCGCCCTCGTACGCGATGTCCGTGCCCCACGGCGGCCGGTCGTCGTACTGACCGATCAACAGCCCCGCCACCGCCCCCGCGAACGCGACGGCGGCGGCGAGCGAGACGACGAACTTCCTCCGGGACGGGCCCTCGTGACGGTGCATGAGGACGAGCCTGCCGAGCGGGGGCTTTCGCCGATGTTTCGCTCGGCCCCCGGACGTCCTCAGCCCTCCAGGAAGGCGACCAGCGCGTTCGCGAGGAGGTACGGGTCGTCGGCGCCGCAGAGTTCGCGGGCGCTGTGCATGGAGAGGATCGCGACGCCGATGTCGACGGTGCTGATGCCGTGGCGGGCGGCGGTGATCGGGCCGATCGTGGTGCCGCAGGGCATGTCGTTGTTGGAGACGAAGGACTGCCAGGGCACCCCCGCCTTCTCGCAGGCGGCGGCGAAGACGGCCCGGCCGCTGCCGTCGGTGGCGTACCGCTGGTTGACGTTCACCTTGAGGATCGGGCCGCCGTTGACGCGCGGGTGGTGCGTCGGGTCGTGGCGCTCGGCGTAGTTGGGGTGGACGGCGTGGCCCGTGTCGGAGGAGAGGCAGATCGTGCCGGCGAAGGCGCGGGCCCGGTCCTCGTAGGCGCCGCCCCGGGCGTAGACCGAGCGCTCCAGGACGTTGCCGAGCAGCGGGCCCTGGGCGCCGGTGTCGGCCTCGGAGCCGTTCTCCTCGTGGTCGAAGGCGGCGAGGACCGGGATGTACGGGAGGTCGTCGCGGCCCGCGAGGGAGGCGAGCGCGGCGACGGCGGCGTGGACGGAGAGGAGGTTGTCCATGCGCGGTCCGGCGAGGAGCTCGCGGTCGCGGCCGAGGTAGGCGGGTGCCTCGACGGGGTGGACCATGAGGTCCCAGCCGGTGACGTCCTCGGCGTCGACGCCGGCCTCGGCGGCGACGAAGGAGATCAGGTCGCCCTCGTGGACCTTGCCCAGGCCCCAGACGGGCTGCATGTGGCGCTGGCGCTCCAGCTTGAGGCCGTCGTTGGCCCCCCGGTCGAGGTGGATGGCGAGCTGCGGGACGCGCAGCAGCGGCCGGTCCACGTTGACGAGGTGGTGGCTGCCGTCGCGGAGGGTGAGGCGGCCGGCGAGGCCGAGGTCGCGGTCGAGCCAGGTGTTGAGGAGGGTCCCGCCGTAGATCTCGACGGCGACCTGACGCCAGCCCTGGGCGCCCATGTCGGGGCGGGGCTTGACGCGCAGGTTGGGGGAGTCGGTGTGGGCGCCGACGATCCGGTACGGGGTGTGGGGGGCGGCGCCCTCCGGCACGTACCAGGCGATGATCGCGCCGCCGCGGATCACGTACTTCCCGCCGCTCGTCCCGTCCCAGGCCGCGGTCTCCTCGACGCGCCGGAAACCGGCCTTCTCCAGGCGCCCGGCGGCGCTGGCCACCGCGTGGTACGCCGACGGGGAGGCCGTCAGGAAGGACATGAGGTCATCGGTGTGACCGCGGTCGAAAGGGCCGGCCGTGGGGCGGGAAGCTGCGCTGCTCATGGGCCCCACCTTACGCAGCACGGCTCCCCCGGAACCGGTCGGGACCGGTGCCCACGAGCACCGGCGAGTGAGCCGAAGGGGCGCGGCCGGGGGAACATCCCCGAGCGCGCGGAGCCCCCGACGAAGGAGGGGGCGAGCACGGTCGGGGATGTGAGCCCGGCTTGAGCGCCCCGGAGGTGAACCGAGCCCTAAAAACAGCACAGCCCGCCCCCCTCCCCGGGGACGGGCCGTGCCGGCAGGACGAGTGGGCGTTACTAGAACGCGGCCTCGTCCAGGTCCATCACCGAGTTGTCGACGGCCTCGGCGAGTGCGCGCTCGGCGGAGACGCCCGGCAGGACGTTCGCGGCGAAGAACTTCGCGGCCGCGATCTTGCCCTGGTAGAAGGAGACGTCCTTGGGGGTGGCGCCGGCGGCCAGCTTCTCGGCGGCGACGGCGGCACCGCGCAGGAGCAGGTAGCCGACGACGACGTCGCCGGAGGCGAGCAGCAGGCGGGTGGTGTTGAGGCCGACCTTGTAGATGTTCCGCACGTCCTCGCCGGTGGCGGTGAGGTCGGTGATCATCGTGCCGACGATGGCCTCCAGGTCGACGGCCGCCTTGGCGAGCGCGTCGCGGGCGACGGCCAGCTCCTCGCCGCCGGTGCCGACCGCGAGGAACTTCTTGATCTCCTCGGAGAGGGCGTTCAGGGACGCGCCCTGGTCGCGGACGATCTTGCGGAAGAAGAAGTCCTGGCCCTGGATGGCCGTGGTGCCCTCGTAGAGGGTGTCGATCTTGGCGTCCCGGATGTACTGCTCGATCGGGTACTCCTGGAGGAAGCCGGAGCCGCCGAAGGTCTGGAGCGACTGCGCGAGCTGCTCGTAGCCCTTCTCGGAGCCGTAGCCCTTCACGATCGGGAGCAGCAGGTCGTTCAGGCCGTGCAGCGCCTTGACGTCCTCGCCGGCCGCTTCCTTGATCGCGATCTCGTCCTGCACGGAGGCCGTGTAGAGGACGAGGGAGCGCATGCCCTCCGCGTACGCCTTCTGCGTCATCAGTGAGCGGCGGACGTCGGGGTGGTGCGTGATGGTGACCTTGGGCGCGGCCTTGTCCATGAAGTTGGCCAGGTCGGTGCCCTGGACGCGCTCCTTGGCGTACTCCAGGGCGTTGAGGTAGCCCGTGGAGAGGGTGGAGATCGCCTTCGTGCCGACCATCATGCGGGCGAACTCGATGATGAGGAACATCTGGCGGATGCCCTCGTGCTTGTCGCCGATGAGCCAGCCCTTGGCGGGGTGCTGGTCGCCGAAGGTCATCTCGCACGTGTTGGAGGCCTTGAGGCCCATCTTGTGCTCGACGTTGGTGGCGTAGGCGCCGTTGCGGGCGCCGAGCTCGCCGGTCTCCCAGTCGAACTCGTACTTCGGGACGAGGAAGAGGGAGAGGCCCTTGGTGCCGGGGCCGGCACCCTCGGGGCGGGCGAGGACGTAGTGGAGGATGTTCTCCTCCATGTCGTGCTCACCGGAGGTGATGAAGCGCTTCACGCCCTCGATGTGCCAGGAGCCGTCCTCCTGCTGGACCGCCTTGGTGCGGCCGGCGCCGACGTCCGAGCCGGCGTCGGGCTCGGTGAGGACCATGGTGGAGCCCCAGCGCTTCTCGACCGCGATCTGGGCGATCTTCTTCTGCGCCTCGTTGCCCTCGTTGTAGAGGACGCCGGCGAAGGCCGGGCCGGAGGAGTACATCCAGATGGCCGGGTTCGAGCCGAGGAGCAGCTCCGCGTAGGCCCAGACGAGGGAGCGCGGGGAGACGGTGCCGCCGATGCCCTCGGGGATGCCGAGGCGCCAGTACTCGGAGTCCATGAAGGCCTTGTAGGACTTCTTGAAGGAGGCCGGGACGGGGGCGGTGTTCGTCTCCGGGTCGAAGACCGGCGGGTTGCGGTCGGCGTCGGCGAAGGACTCCGCGAGCTCGTTCTCGGCGAGACGGCGGATCTCGTCGAGGATGCTCTTGGCGGTCTCGACGTCCATCTCCTCGAACGGACCGGTGCCGTACACCTTGTCGCGGCCGAGGACCTCGAAGAGGTTGAACTCGATGTCGCGGAGATTCGACTTGTAGTGCCCCATGGCGACGGCTCCGTAAAGGCTCGGGGAGGCAGGTTCCTCGTACACGTACCAGCGAGTAGCAAAACGCTCTCTCCGATGATGCTACCCACCGGTAATAAGGGCAACCCCTACCGGGCAATCTGTGACGCAGTAGGCTCAGGGCCCATGTACGGCTACGACCCGAATCCGGGTGCCCAGCAGCAGTACGCCCCGCCGCAGCAGGGGTACGCGCAGCAGCCTCCGCTCTATCCGGAGCCCTCGCCTCCGTCTCTCGCCGACGCCGTACGCGCCTTCACGACCGGCACCCTCGCGGCCGAGGACTTCCAGCAGATCTTCGCGACCTCCAAGGTCTACTGCCCGCGCGGCGACAACCCCGGCTTCCTGGCCCTGCACAACACCCAGCAGCCGGTCATCCCGATGTTCACCTCGCTCAAGGAGCTGCGGCGGTACGCGGGCAAGGAGTCGAAGTACTTCGTGATCACCGGCGCCGAGGTGATCGACCTCCTGCCGACCGGGTACGGCTTCGTCCTCGACATGGAGGGTGACCACCGCATGGTCTTCGACGCGAAGGCCGTGGAGCAGATGGTCGACTTCGCGATGCGCCGGATGTACGGCTGACCGATCCTTGACCCCATGGGGCGCCCGGGAGGAATTCCTCCCGGGCGTTCTGCGTTCCGAGTGGCAGGAAGTTCATTGTTCAACTAAACTGGTCGCACAAGGAGGTCCCGCCATGCCCGCTGTGACTGTCGAGAACCCGCTCACCCTGCCGAGCGTCGCCGCCCCGGCCGACGCCGTCTCCCGCCCCGTGCTCGCCGTGACCACGGCCCCGTCCGGCTTCGAGGGCGAGGGATTCCCGGTGCGACGCGCGTTCGCCGGGATCAACTACCAGTACCTCGACCCGTTCATCATGATGGACCAGATGGGCGAGGTGGAGTACGCCCCCGGCGAGCCCAAGGGCACGCCCTGGCACCCCCACCGCGGCTTCGAGACCGTCACCTACATCATCGACGGGACCTTCGACCACCAGGACTCCAACGGTGGCGGCGGCACCATCACCAACGGCGACACCCAGTGGATGACAGCAGGCAGCGGTCTGCTTCACATCGAGGCCCCGCCGGAGTCCCTCGTCGTCAGCGGCGGACTCTTCCACGGGCTCCAGCTCTGGGTGAACCTGCCGGCGAGCGACAAGATGATGGCCCCCCGCTACCAGGACATCCGCGGCGGCCAGGTCCAGCTGCTCACCTCCCCCGACGGCGGTGCGCTGCTCCGTGTGATCGCGGGCGACCTCGACGGCCACGACGGCCCCGGCATCACCCACACCCCGATCACGATGATCCACGCCACCCTGCGGCCGGGCGCCGAGATCAGCCTGCCGTGGCGCGAGGACTTCAACGGCCTCGCGTACGTCCTCGCCGGCCGCGGCACCGTCGGCGCCGAGCGCCGGCCCGTCCACATGGGCCAGACCGCCGTCTTCGGCAAGGGCGGCGTGCTCACGGTCCGCGCGGACGAGAAGCAGGACGGCCACACCCCCGACCTGGAGGTCGTGCTCCTCGGCGGGCAGCCGATCCGCGAGCCCATGGCGCACTACGGCCCGTTCGTCATGAACACCCAGGCCGAACTCCGCCAGGCCTTCGAGGACTTCCAGGCCGGTCGCCTCGGCACGATCCCGGCCGTCCACGGCATGGGGGAGTAGACCGGCGGCCGCTCGGCGCACAGGAAGGACGCGCGCCGAGCGGCCACTGACGGGGCGTCACCCGTACGGCCGTCAGCGCGCGACGACACGCCGACGGGCGTGGTCCGGTGGACGGGTGCAGACGACCCGAGCACTCCTCCCCGAACCCGCCCGTCGCTTCGCCGCCTGGTGTGTCGTGCTGCTGCTCGCCGCGGGGGTCGCCGCCGTCGGCATCTGGCTGTGCGTCGTCTTCAAGACCGTCGTCACCCCCGTCCTGCTCGCGATCCTCGGCACCGCCCTCCTCGGCCCGCTCTACCGGCGGCTGCTGAGCATGAAGGTGCGGAAGTCGCTCGCCGCCGCGATCACCGTCGTCGCGGTCGTCACGGTCGTCGGCGGCGCCACGTACATCGTCGTCCTCGCGCTCATCGACACCGGCGACCAGATCGTCGCCTCGCTGCGGCAGGCCGCCGAGGACATCGCCAAGCACCTCGGAGCGGCCGGGACCTCGCTCGACGACCTCGCCAGGAACGCCGAGAGCCTCCTCAAGGAGTTCGGGGGGACCGCCGCCTCCGGGGTGATCTCCGGGCTGAGCGTCGTCGGCGAGATGCTCGCCACCGCCGTCCTCGCGCTGCTCCTGATCTTCTTCTTCCTGAAGGACTCCGACCGGGCCGCCGGCGCCCTGCGCTCCCTCGCTCCCCGCGCCACCGGCGACCTCGTCGAGGCCATGGCCCGTCGCGCCTTCGAGGCCGTCGAGGGCTTCATGCGCGGCACCACCTTCGTCGCCCTCGTCGACGCCGTCCTCATCGGCGTCGGACTGCTCGTCCTCGACGTGCCGGGTGCGGTGGGGCTCGCCGCGCTCGTCTTCGTCACCGCCTACATCCCCTACCTCGGGGCCTTCCTCTCCGGCGCCGTCGCCGTCCTCGTCGCCCTCGCCGACCGGGGCTTCGTCATCGCGCTGTGGGTGTTCGGCATCGTCCTGGCCGTCCAGGTCCTGGAGGGGAACGTGCTCCAGCCCCTCGTCCAGAGCAAGACCGTCCAGATGCACCCCGCCGCGGTCATGCTCGCGATCACGGCGGGCGCGTCCGTCGCGGGCATCCTGGGCATGCTGCTCGCCGTACCGCTGACCGCCGCGGCGACGGGGGTGCTCGGCGAACTGCGGTCGCGGTACGGGGCTCCCCGCCCGGACACCCCCTAGGGGGGCCGCCATGCCGGTCAGGCCGTCGCCATGCCGCCCGGCTCGAAGGAGGCAAGCATCTGTTCGAGGGCCGCCTGGTCGGGCCCGACGAACGGGTCGCAGTCCGGGGCCATCGCGAGCGTCTCCAGCATCCGGTCGGTCATCCGCACGGCCGGCGGCAGATGCGTGCACAGCACGATCTCGGGGTTCATCTCCCGCAGCGGCGCGATCGTCGCCCGGTACTTCTCCGGGTCCACGATGTGCACCCACGGGCTGTCGATCGAGGCCCACAGCAGCTGCGTCTGCCGCAGGTCCTCCGGCTTGAGGTCGCTCGCGTGCCCGCTCTCCGCGATCTCCGCGCTCGGCATCGGGCCGCCGAAGCAGTCGGAGCTGAAGCAGATCCGGGTCCGGTCGTCGTAGAAGCCGACGGTGGCGGGGTTGTCGAAGAGCGGCGGCCGGAAGGCGTGCAGGGTGCGGTCGCCGACGTCGAGGGACTGGCCGGGGTTGAGGAAGTACACCCGGTCCATGGGCAGCGCCCGCTCGGTCATCATGATGCCGAAGCCGATGAAGGTCGTGACCACGCGCGCGTCCGGGGCCGCGTCGAGCAGGTCGAAGATCCCGCCCGTGTGGTCGCGGTCGGGGTGGGTGAGCCAGATCCAGCGCACGTCCGCCGGTTCCATGACCTCGCCGAGCGACGCGACGAAGTCACGGTCCTCGACGGAGAGGCCGGTGTCGACGACGACCGGTTCGGCGGCGGTCAGGACGAAGGCGTTGGCGGGGATGTGGCCGACCCCCGGCGCTTCGAGGCTGTCGGCCAGCACGGTGGTGTCGCTGCCGACCTTGTGGATGTCCATGGCACGCTCCGTGGTCCCCCCGGGCGGCCGTACGACACCAGTCTGCGCCGTACGGATGTGCGGCGCGCGACGAGGACCGGGCCAGGACGCCCGCTCGGGCCTGTCCGGCGGATCAGGGCCGGACGCCCGCTCGGGCCTGTCCGACCCCGATCCGCCGGACACCCCCTACCCGCAGCAGCCCTTCCCCGACGGGGTCTCGTTCAGTTCGAACCAGATCGACTTGCCGTCGCCCCGCGGGTCGACGCCCCACGCGTCCGCCAGCATCTCCATCAGGACCAGGCCGCGGCCGCTCGACGCCATCTCGCCCGGGTGGCGCTTGTGCGGCAGCTCGTCGCTCGAGTCGGAGACCTCCACGCGCAGCCGCCGCGCCTTCTCGGCGCAGGCGACCTCGGCGACCAGGAGCGCGTCGCCGTCGGTGTGGACGAGGACGTTGGTGACCATCTCGGAGACCATCAGGACCGCCGAGTCGAGCTGCTCCTCGTCCGACCAGTCGTGCAGCAGCTGGCGCAGCTGCTCGCGGGCCTCGGCGATCCGCTCCGGCTCGGCCTGGGCGATCGTCATGAGGGTGCGGCGCGGGGCCTCAAGGAGCGCGCCTGCGGGCCGGCGGGAGAGCAGCAGGACCGCGATGTCGTCCTCGCGGCGGTCGGCGAGCGGGCCCGTCGTGTGGTGCGAGCCGGGGCCGTGGACGGCCTCGACGAGGGTGTCGGCGAGCTGCTCCAGGTCCTGGCCGTCGTGGGACTCCAGGAGCTTCCTGACCCGCTCCCAGCCGCTGTCCAGGTCGTGTCCGCCGGTCTCCAGGAGGCCGTCGGTGCAGATCATCAGGGTCTCGCCGGGGTCCAGGGTGAGACGGGTCGTGGGGTAGTCGGTGTCGGGGACGATGCCGAGCGGCAGGCCGCCGGCCGTGGGCCTCAGGAGAACCGTTCCGTCGTTCATCCGTACCGCCGGGTCCGGATGTCCCGCCCGTGCGATGTCGACCGTGCCCGTCTCCAGGTCGACCTCCAGGTAGAGGCAGGTCGCGAAGCGCGGGCCGCCGTCCTCCTCGTCGTCGCCGTCCGTGATCCCGTACAGGAAGCGCGAGGCCCGCGAGAGCACCGCGTCCGGCCGGTGGCCCTCGGAGGCGTACGCGCGCAGGGCGATCCGCAGCTGCCCCATCAGGCCCGCCGCCCGCACGTCGTGGCCCTGGACGTCGCCGATGACGAGGGCGATGCGCCCGGCGCCGTGCCCGCCCGTGCGGGAGGTGCCGCCGGGCAGCCGGATCATGTCGTACCAGTCGCCGCCGACCTGGAGCCCGCCGCCGGTCGGCACGTACCGGGCGGCGACCTGGATGCCGGGGATGCCGGGGCCGAGGACCGGCATCATCGTCCGCTGGAGCCCCAGGGACAGCTCGCGCTCCGACTCGGCCACCCCGGCGCGCGCGAGGGCCTGCGCGAGCATCCGCGCCACCGTCGTGAGCACCGAACGCTCGTCGGGCGTGAAGGCCACCGGGTGCTTGAAGGCGGCCATCCAGGCGCCCATCGTGCGCCCGGCGACGACCAGCGGCACGAAGGCCCAGGAGCGGCGGCCGAAGCGCTGGGCGAGCGGCCAGGTGGTGGGGTAGCGGCGCAGGTACTCGTCCGGCGTCGGCAGATAGATCGCGCGCCCGGTCCGGACGACCTCGGCCGCCGGGTAGTCGGTGTCGAGCGCCATCGACGAGAACGGTCCCTCGTCGCCCTGGCTGTGCCCGTGGTGGCCGATGACGGTCAGCCGGTCGCCCGCCACCCCGAAGACGGCGAGGCCGTCCGGGGAGAAGCCGGGCATCGAGAGGGAGGCGGCCACCCGCAGCACCTCGGCCGTCGAACGGGCCTCCGCGAGCGCCCGGCCGGCGTCGAGCAGGAAGGCCTCGCGGGAGCGGCGCCAGTCGCCGGTGATCGGGGTGTGCGCGGCGGTGCCGGGGAGCTGCTCGGCGACCTCCTGGAGGGTGCCGACCAGCTGGTAGTCGTTGCCGTCGATGAGCGGCTTCGACCTGCTCCGTACGGTACGGATCACCCGCCCGTGTCCGTCCATGATCCGCAGCCGGGCCTCGGCGAGGGTGCCCTCGGCGACGGCCAGGTTGACGACCCCGTCGATCTCGTTCCAGTCGACCGGGTGAAAACGGGAGCGTACGGCCGCCTCGGTGAGCTGTTGGGACTCGGCGGGCAGCCCGAGCAGCCGGGCGGCTTCGGCGTCGAGCGAGACGATCCCGGAAGCGTTGTCCCAGCGCCACAGGCCGGTCGCGATCGCGGCCAGGACGTCCTCGGTACGCATTGCCCCACTTTATGAATATCGGACAGCAGGTCGCCACCGAGAGTATTCGAAAAGGGATCATGGGCAGGCCGGTACCCTGGGTGGGTCTGTCTGCGTGTCCTGTGACTTACGTCCCGTGAGTGACGGCGTGCGGTGACGGCCACCCATCCCAAGATCCCGAAGACTGGATGAACGACGATGCATCGGTACAGGTCCCACACCTGCGGCGAGCTCCGCGCCTCTGACGTCGGCACCGACGTCCGGCTGAGCGGCTGGCTGCACAATCGGCGCGACCTGGGCGGCATCCTCTTCATCGATCTGCGCGACCACTACGGCATCACGCAGCTCGTCGCCCGCCCCGGCACCGCCGCGGCCGAGGTCCTCGACAAGCTGACGAAGGAGACCGTCGTCCGCCTCGACGGCAAGGTCGTCTCGCGTGGCGCGGAGAACGTCAACCCCGAGCTCCCCACCGGTGAGATCGAGATCGAGGCCGCCGAGGTCGAGGTCCTGGGCGCGGCCAAGCAGATCCCGTTCACCGTCAACACCGACGACGGCGTGAACGAGGAGCGGCGCCTGGAGTACCGCTTCCTCGACCTGCGCCGCGAGCGCATGCACCGCAACATCATGCTGCGCTCCGCCGTCATCGCCTCCATCCGCTCCAAGATGGTGGCCCTCGGCTTCAACGAGATGGCGACCCCGATCCTCGCCGCGACCTCCCCCGAGGGCGCCCGCGACTTCGTCGTCCCGTCCCGTCTGAACCCGGGCAAGTTCTACGCGCTGCCGCAGGCGCCGCAGCAGTTCAAGCAGCTGCTGATGATCTCCGGCTTCGACCGCTACTTCCAGATCGCGCCCTGCTTCCGCGACGAGGACGCCCGCGCGGACCGCTCGCCGGGCGAGTTCTACCAGCTCGACGTCGAGATGAGCTTCGTCGAGCAGGAGGACGTCTTCCAGCCGATCGAGAAGCTGATGACGGAGATCTTCGAGGAGTTCGGCGGGGGCCGTCACGTCACCTCCCCGTTCCCGCGGATCCCCTTCCGCGAGTCGATGCTCAAGTACGGCAACGACAAGCCCGACCTGCGCACCGCGCTCGAGCTCGTCGACATCTCGGACGTCTTCGAGGCGTCGGAGTTCAAGGCCTTCGCCGGCAAGCACGTCCGCGCGCTCGCCGTGCCGAACACGGGCGACCAGCCCCGCAAGTTCTTCGACGCGCTCGGCGACTTCGCGGTCTCCCTCGGCGCGAAGGGCCTGGCCTGGGTCCGCGTCGGCGAGGTCCCCCTCAGCCTTGACGGCGAGGGAGGTGCCCCCATCGCCCTCACCGGCCCCATCGCCAAGTTCCTCACCGAGGAGAACGTCAAGGTCCTCACCGAGCGCCTCGGCCTGGAGCCGGGCCACGCGATCTTCTTCGGCGCGGGCGAGTTCGACGAGGTCTCCAAGATCATGGGCCCGGTCCGGGTCGAGGCCGCCAAGCGCGCCGGCCAGTTCGAGGAGAACGTCTTCCGCTTCGCGTGGATCGTCGACTTCCCGATGTACGAGCGGGACGAGGAGACCGGCAAGATCGACTTCTCGCACAACCCGTTCTCCATGCCGCAGGGCGGCATCGAGGCCCTGGAGACCCAGGACCCGCTGGACGTCCTCGGCTGGCAGTACGACATCGTCTGCAACGGCATCGAGCTGTCCTCCGGCGCGATCCGGAACCACGAGCCCGAGATCATGTTCAAGGCCTTCGAGATCGCGGGCTACTCGCGCGAGACGGTCGAGCACGAGTTCGCGGGCATGCTCCGCGCCTTCGAGTACGGCGCCCCGCCGCACGGCGGCATCGCCCCGGGCGTCGACCGCATCGTCATGCTCCTCGCGGACGAGCCCAACATCCGCGAGACGATCGCCTTCCCGCTCAACGGCAACGCCCAGGACCTCCTGATGGGCGCCCCGACCGAGCTGGACGAGTCCCGCCTGCGCGAGCTGAACATCCAGCTCCGCAAGCCGGTCGAGAAGGCCGCGGAGAAGCCGGCCGACGGCCGCCCGGTCACGGAGGCCGTCCACCCGGACGCCGCCCGCTAAGCCGGCAGTTGTGCGAAAGGGCCCGGAACCGCACGACGGTTCCGGGCCCTTCGTCATGCGTACGCACTCGGAAACGCGGCACATCCGACTACGCCGAAGCCTCGGGGTCGACACAGCGCCGCGTCGTCATACCGCGCCGAGTCGGCGGAATTCATGTGTGGCGCGGGGAAACAAGGACGAGAGGATGTTCGACTGAAGCTCTCTGTCAAGAGAAGAAGCGAGGAATTGCGTGCAGGATACGGAGAAATACTCCCATCGGTCGCCGCGCGCCTCGTTCACCATGACGGTCCATTGGTCCGGATCAAGGTCGGGTCGAACGAGCCAGTAGAGGCATTCTCCGTTGTCCGTGGTCGCCCATGGGATGACTCGGGACCCCTCGATATGCAATTCCGTCGGCTTCTTCTCGAATTCCCATAGGCCTTCCAGGTCTTCGGCTTGGTGCTCCGCCCATGCGATGAGGTCATAGTTCTCGTTGGGGCAACCGGGCTCGAGTACGTACAGATAGTCGTCCCAGTTACTCCCTCCGTAGACACGAATGAGCTCCTTGTAGTCGGCTGGCAGCTCAACCCCAAGGGTGTGCTCGATCTCGTCCCATTCTTTCCGGCGGACCTCGCTCGGCACTGGGGCGATTTCGAAAAGACGCGCAAGGGCGTTGGTCGTGGAGTGGATGCGATCCGCCCCTCTTTGGTTGGGTAGGAAAGCAGTATTTCCGGGCGAGGCCGCGGAGTCCTCGCCGTCCCCCGGGATGCGGGCGGGAGCCAGGAGCCAATTCCGTCGCGACGTGTCGATGCGCCAGTCCACTGGGTCGGAGTCGTGGCGACAGCCCGCTCGATGCGCCGGAGCTTCTCGGCGCTCGGTTCCTCGAACCTCCAGCCCAGGAAGGGAACCTGGTGGTACCCGTACTCCGGGTGGCGCCCGCCGCTGACCCGCAGCCACCTCAAGGACCCCAGCCCGCTGAGCGTCTCCCCGGCCAGGTAGAAGAGCTTCGACACGGGCCGGATCTCCTTTCCCTCACCCGTCACAGAGAGCGTGACCGTGACCGCCAGGGCGGCACACCAGGACATCCCCGGACCCGAGCCCGGTGAGGGGGCCGCCGGACAGGTGGAGCAGCACGGAGTGCGGGGCGTCCATGAACTCCACGGGTCGCCCTTTCTCGATCCGGTCCACTGTGAACCTTTGCGGATCGTCGCCCTCTTCGAGGACGAATGACTGCCCGGTCCGGACGATGCCCCCGATGACCCGAGCGATGCAGACCCCTCCGTAAGGGGGCTGACCTGCTCCACGGAATGGATCTGGAGCTTGTCGAGTTCCTTATCGTCCATCTGATGGGTAGGCCTATCAAGGGAGGTGTGGAAGGAGTTTCATCCAGGCTCGAGTCTCCTGGAACACGGGGTCACCCTCTTTCAGGAGCGCGTGAAGGGGAAGCAGCGGAGTCAGCATGTTCTTGATCCGGCGTAGTTGGAGCATCCGCTCCCGGGGTGCTGACCGCCAATCCTCGGTGAGCCGCTCGGCCGCCTCCAGCGAGACTCCCAGGTTCCGCAGGATCTCCGAGCAGAGGGCGGGGAGGTCCCGCGCCGCATCGGAGTCGCTCACCCCGAACTCCAGGATCATGCAGGCACGCGCGCGGGCGGAGTCGGCCGTCGTCTGCTGGGGCGTCTGGCTCCGCGCCATTCCGGAGATCGCGGAGAGGGCGAGGCGTCCCCAGCGGAGCCTGGTCTCGCGCGCGAGGGCAGGGGACTGCATGCGGCCGACCGCGAGAACCCTCAACTGCACCCAGTGCTCCAGCGGCCAGGCCTCGACCGCAGGCGTCAGCAGGTAACGTTCCAGCTCCGCCGGCGAAGACGCGTCGAGGAGCCGCCCGGGGATCCCGTCGCCGAGAGTAGCGATCATCCTCGCTCCGCCGCCTCGCTCCGTGTTCCGGACCAAGCTTTGGATCCTCTCCAGCAGCTCGCTGTCCGTCAGTTCGCCGGCCTCTCTGAGTTCAGGGTCGGGTGTGTAGTCCTCAAGCACCATGAACACCCGGTCCAGAAGCTCCGCCAGGTCTCCGCTCGCCCGTTCGCCGTGTGCCGGCGAGGCCGGTCTCGGTGGGCTGACGTGGTACCGCCGTCGACGTGCGCCTCGGCCGGGCCCGACGGGCTCGCGGATGTCCTCAGCCTCCGAGGATGTCCATAACGTAGTCGCCGAGCTCTCCCGGAAGTTTTTCGACATCGAGGGTCCGTAGCGGCGCAACCATCTCCGGCTCGGCCAGGGAGCCGAGCTGCTCGTCGAACCGCCCGGCGTCGTCCGCCCCACCCGGCGGCCCGCCTCGTCGTGCGTGAACGAGAGCGTGCGGCCGTTCACCGTCTCGGAGACGAGGCGGCCGTAGCGGTCACGGAGGCGCTGCAGGGTCGCATCCGGGCCCGTCGCCGTCGCCAGTTGGTCGAAGACGTCGAACTCGTACGTGCTGACCGCGCCGGCGGCGTCCTTGCGGACGATTCGGCCGAGGCTGTCGCGCTCCAGCTGGATCGTCTGGCCGAGTCCGTTCGCGCGGGACGTCAGTCGGGCCGCCGCGTCGTAGGCGTATCCCAGCGTCCGGTCGTCGAAGTCCGTCTCCGTGACCAGTCGGCCGGCCGGGTCGTAGGCGTAGTCCCACGTCAAGCCCTGCGGGTCGGTCACCCGCGTCAGTCGCAGGTTCGTGTCGTGGGAGAACTCGTAGCGGACTCCGTCCGGGCCTGTGCGGGACGTCAGCAGGTCGAAGTCGGTGTACGCGAAGCGGGTCGTGCCGCCCAGCGCGTCCGTGTGGCTGAGGCAGTTGCCCTCGCCGTCGTACGTCCAGGACTCCACCGTGCCATCGGGCGCGGTACGCCGGGACGGCCGGCCCTCGACCGTCCACTCCAGGCGGGTGACCGCGCCGAGGGGGTCGGTGACGCGGACCGTACGGCCGAAAGCATCTCGTTCGTAGTGGGTCGTGGCACCCAGTGGATCGGTGATCTCGACGGGGAGGCCGCGGGCGTCCAGGACCAGGCGGGTCGTGGCGCCGAGCGGGTCCGTCACCGACGTGAGTCGGCCCGACTCGTCGTACGCGAACTCCGTCCGGCCTCCCGAGGGGTCCGTCACCGACGTGCGGTTGCCGCGCTCGTCGAAGGTCTGGCGGGTGACATTGCCGTCGGTGCCGACGATCCGTATCGGGAACCCGTCCTCGTCGTACTCGGCCCGCGCCCGCCGCCCGTCCGGGCGCTCCACCACCGTCACGCGGCCCTGCTCGTCATAGGTGGTGCGGCTGACGTGGCCCAGCGGGTCCGTGCGGGACAGGAGTCGGTTGTGGCGGTCGTGCTCGAAGCGGGTGACCGCGCCCAGTGCGTCGATCTCGGCGACGACCTGGGAGCGCTCGTTGATCAGGTGTCGTGAGGTGTGCCCCAGGCCGTCGGTGAGGGTGGTGACGCGGAGCCCGGTCGCCGGGTCGACGTCGTCCCAGGTGAAGGTGGTTTCGAGGTGTCCGTTCGTGCCTGACTGGTAGGTGCAGCGGTCCTGGTCGTCGTAGACGTAGTCGAAGCGGCTGTTGTTCGTGTCGGTCCACGAGGTGATGCGGCCGTGCTCGTCGCAGCCGAAGCGCAGGGGGCGGCCTGAGGAGTTGGTGACCTCGGTCAGATGGCCGTCCGTGTAGCCGTAGCGCAGGATCTCCTGGTCGGAGCCGTCCGTCGCCGCCCCCGCGAGGGCGAGGGCGGTCACCCGTCCTTCGCTCGTCGTCAGCTTCAGGTGGTAGCCGCCGTGGTGGACGATCGCCGTCGGGGCGCCCGACTCGTCGTACTCGAAGGTGATCCAGCGGCCGTTGCGGTCGTCGATCTGGGCCAGGAGCGCGAGCTCGTCGCCGTGGTCGGTGAAGTGCCGGACCGTGCGGGTGTCGGGGTCGGTGATCGTGTAGCCGTCCTCGACCCGGTCCAGTGGCCACTGACGGCCGTGCGTGGGCATGACCGGGACACCGGGCGCCGGGTGCGGATAGGCCAGCAGGCTGCCCTCGTCGCAGCTGAAGACGATGCCCTCCGAGTCGATCTCCAGCCTCTGGTCCACCGTGCTCGACCACGTCGGACCGAACCAGCGTCCCGAGCGGCGCGAGGAGTCGAAGCCGCGCCGGAAGACGAGAGGGAGCGAGCCGGGCAGGGCGATGTCGGTCTGCGGCAGCAGCATCCGCCCCGTGGCGATGTCGATGGGATCCCGCTCGCACCGCGTCTCTTTGCCCGTCTTGCAGGTGCTGGGCGGGTTCTTCTCCTGATCCCCACGGCTGCCACCGTCCGGCGTCTTCCCGTCGGGCAGGTGCTTGGTGCCGTTCAGCCCGGCGCGCAGGCCGCTCCGCACCACCCCCGCGCCCTTCGTACCGATCAGCTCGGGGAGCAGCCGGCCGATGAACTCCGACGGGTCGCCCTTCGCCGCGTCCCAGGCGCTCTTCAGCGCCCTGTCCGGGTTCGCCACCGTGGACACCAGGCCGGCGAGCGTCATGTTGACGCCCTTGTAGTACTCGGCCGGATGGGTCAGGTTGTACGGGTCCACCGGGTTGACCGAGCGGACGAAGTTGAGCAGACCCGCCGCGCCCTTGACGACGCCACCGCCGACGTGGGCCAGCTCGATGCTCTGGCCCAGGCTGTAGTCCGCCAACTCGAGCAAGGCCTTCTCACGGCCCGTCGGCTCCTTGGGCGCGTGGGCGAGCGCGGCGCTGACCGCTGCCTTCGCGGTCTCCCCGGCCTCGTTGCGTGCCGTCCGCGCGTCGTTCAGGATCTCGCGGGCCCGGGCCCGCTTGGCCTTGCCGGGGTCGGTGAAGACCCCGGGATCCGGCAGCGGGCTGTCGCCGGTGCGTGCCGCGTTGTAGGCGTCGACCTTCTTGTTGTACGTGTCGACGGCCGACTTGGAGTCCTGGTCGCCTTCCTTGTACAGCGCGATCGCCTCACGCGCCTTGCCCTGCGCGCTCACGATCGCCTTGGAGTACGTCTCCAGCGCCTTGGCCGCGTTCTCCATGGCGTCCGCCGCGTGCAGCCAGTCGGTCGGCAGGGTGTGGAACTTCTCCCGGAACGCGTTGGCCGCCTCGCCCTTCCAGTGACTGGCGTCCAGCTTCTTCATCCCGCCGCCGACCAGGTCGAACGCCCTCTGGAAGTCCCGCAGGTTCTTCACTGCCTCGGCGATCTTCTCGGGCTTGCCGTGGACGAGTTCGTCCGCATCCTCGGTCTGCCCGAGCTGCTGCTCCCCGATCTCCGCACCGAGGGAGGAAGCGGTCTGGTCACCCCAGTCCTCGACCGCGTCCGCCCAGTCGCGCGCCCCCAGGCTCTCCAGGCCCTGGCCGGTCTTGTCGGTCACATAGTCGACGCCCTCGCCGAGGCCCTCCTTGGCCTTGTCGATGCCGTCACCGATCTTGTCGATCGTCTTGTCGGCCAGACCGCCCCAGTCGATCCCCATCAGTCGTTCGTCCCCCGACGCGGCTGTTCGGCCTGGTCGATGGTCGCCTGGTCGGGATCGAGCAGCTCCTTGAGTTCCTCGGTCATCCCGTCCCGCTGCTTCGGGTCCAGCACACCCGAGCGCTCCAGCCCGTCGAGCATGGAGTCCTCGACGTCGTACGTGGTGTTCTGCCAGGTCTGCTTGACCTCTTGATGGGCGTCGCTGAACGACTCCGGGTCCCAGTTCGCGTTGTCCCACATGTGCTGGTCACGGATCGTGTCCCAGCGCATCTTCTTGACGTCGTCCTCGGACAGGTGCGGGTTCCCGTTGAGGGAGTTCACGCCGATCTTGATCGAGTCCTTGATGTACTGCTCCTGCTCCGCGAACGAGCCCGCGGACAGGCCGACCGCCTGCGCGAACCCGTTCCCCTGCAGGGTCAGCGCACGGACGCCCCACTCCCACCGTTCGCAGAACGTCTCGAACTCCGACGTCAGGCCGCCATGCCCCAGCTCAAGCCCGGACAAGGCCAGATCGGAGAACCCGCGGCCCGCCGACGCCTGGCCGACGAAGCCGAGCTCCTTCAGCTCGGCATGGGCCAGGTCGATGCCCTTCGCTATCGCCGCCAGCGCTGCCGCCGGCGCCGCGAGATCCGGCTCATTCCCGCTCATCGTGCCCCCGCCTCCCCGTCTTCCCCGAGATCGACCGCCACCTCATCCGGGACGATCCCCGCCACCGGCGGAAACAGCGCTCCGTCCGCACTGCCCGCGTCGAGCGCGACCCCGCCGGGCCCGGGCAGCATCGGCACCATCACGTCGAGCAGCCGAGCGCCCAGAACCGTCCGGTACGTCCACTCGCGCCCCGCCTCACTCCGCGCGACCGCGAACCGCGCCAGCGCATCCTCGTCCGAGAACGCGCAGATCCACCGGACCCCGTTGAAGTCCGCGGTCCACATGCTTTCGGAGTCGTCGAACGGCACCAGCACGGCGGTACGCCGGAACTCCCCCAGCAATCGCGCGAACTCCCGCCGCGCCACCGCCACCTCGTCGCCGGCCTCGGACTCCGGACCAGGCCCGGCCTCAGGCTCCGGCACGGTCCGTGCGGTCGGGGGCGCTGGAGCCGCCTCCGGTTCCGGCACTGTCACCGGAACTGAACCGTCCGCCAACTCAGCCAGCCTCGAAATCCGTTGAGGCTCCGGTACGTCGTCCCCGTTCCCAGTCACTCACGCATGCTGCCACGCACCCGTTCACACGAGCAACGAACAAAGATCCGACCCCGTCAGGTCGGGCGGTCGACGCGCAGGGGCCCGGGGACAGATGTCGTCCCCGGGCCCCTTCCATACTCCCCGCCGGTTCTACTCGTCCACGAAGATCTCTTCGGCCGAGGCTGCGGTGACGGCACGGGTCCCGGACTTCCGCCCGGATTTCTCCGGCGAGGCAGGACTCGTAGAAGCAGAGGTCCATGGCCACCGGAGTCCTTGTCCGATCATCCGTCAGGGGCATCCTTGTAACGCGGCAGGCCGTCCGTCGAGATGGTCCATTCGGCGATGGTGACGTCCTCGCCGTACACGAAGTCCATGCGGGTGGCGTAGCGGGGGCCGTCGGGCGTGGGGTGGATGTCGGTGAGGACGGCCCCGGTGCCGGTGCGGGGGTCGAAGACCGCGTAGACAGGCACGCCGATCAGGGCGTAGTCCCGCACTTTGCCCACCCAGTCGTTGTCCGGGTTGGAGCGGGAGACGACCTCGATGGCGGCGACGAGCGTGCGCGCGTCGAAGGAGCCGTCGCCCTCCATGTCCGCGAGGGCGATCACCATCACATCGGGTCGCCGCATGATGCTTTGGGACGCGTCCTCGACGTCGGGTTCACCGGTGTGGGCGACGAGCTCCTCGGGCATCACCCGCTCAAGGCGCCGCCGCAGGTGCACCGTGGTCAGCTCGTGGGGACGCCCCGGCGACCTCATGTCGTGTACAAGTCCTTCTTTGGTGATCTCGACCCTTCCCGGAACGCTGTCCCCCATGCGCTCGACGGCGTCGCGCAGCATCCGGTAGTGGAGGCTGCTGGGCCGCGAGTCGTTCGGGGCGTCGGTCATTGTGGCTCCTCGTCTGTGCCCATCGGGCCGAGTCAGCACCTTCATGCTCGGCAGCCTTTCCTCAGTCGGCTGTGCAGTCGCGGCAGCTCCCCGGTTCGGGGGCTCGGTAGGCGTGGTCGCAGGTCTCGCAGTTCTGGAGGGGGTACCGGGCGGCCGGGTCCTCGGGGGTACGGAACGGCGGCAGGGGCGGGAGCTGGGCGGTGAGGCGGTGCGCCAGGAGGGCGGCCGGGCGGTGCAGGGGCTCCGGCGGCAGGTCGGCGGTCAGGGCGCGGTGGACGGCCTCGGGGGTGAGGTCGCGTTCGAGCCAGGCGGCGACACCCGGGACGAGGTGTTCGGCGTCCGTGGCGGAGATCAGGAGGCGGGCGTCCTCGCGGCGGAGGCCGGAGAGGACACCGAGGGCGGTTCGGAGGAGGTCCGGGGTGGGGTACACGGGCTGCGGTACGGCGGGGAGCGCACGGCGGCGCGGTGGTTTCTCGGCAGCCCGCCGGGGCTGCGGCCGGGGACTCGGCTCGTCCCCGCCGCCTGTCCGGCCCGGCTGGTTGCAGGAGACCGTACGGGTGACGATGCGGCCCTGGTCGGTGCGTACGCGGGTGCGACGCAGATAGCCGTGGGCCTCCAGCTCGCGCAGGGCTGCGGCGATCCGGGTCCTTCCCTCGGGGAAGCGGGCGGCGAGGCTGTCGATGTCTACCTGTGCGCCGCTCGGCAGTGACTGGATGTGGACGGCCAGGCCGATGGCGATCAGCGACAGCTCGACATGCTGGGCCAGGTGGTTGCCGACCACCGTGAAGCGGGTGGTGTGGCGGGCGTTGTCGTGGACGACGCCGCCGTGGCGCGTGGCCCCACGGGCGCCCCGGGAAGGGTGGTTTTTCCCGTCGTTACGGGCCTTGGCGCGCGGGCGCGCGCTAGTGTTCTGGTTATCCATCGGGAAGGGTTCGCTTCCTCGGTGGTCAGGCCCTCGCATTGGGATTGCCGTCCCGGCGGGGGCCGACGCATGTCAGCAGTGATGTGGTGTGTCGCGCTGAGCGTAGATCAAGCAACCCTCCCCAAAGCCAGCCGGCTTGGTGTTTTTCACCCGAGTGAGTGAGTCCGCCCGAGCGGGGCGGAGGGGTGGGGCTTGGTTGGGGTTCTTTCTCTCTGTGGTCGTCCTTGGGGAGACCGTCCGCCCCACCGAAGCCCGCTTTTCCGGGGTTCGGTGACTGCACCTTCTCCGCAGGTCAGGGGCGTGGCAGGTCGAGTTCGGCCCATACCGTCTTCCGGGGTACGGGACCGAGCCCCACGCCCCACCGGTCGGCCAGCGCCTCCACGAGGAGCAGTCCGCGTCCGGAGTCGCCCTCGGGGCACGGTGGTTGGACGCGTGGGAGGTCCTCGCCCCGCGTGTCCGTCAATTCGATACGCAGGACGTCCGGCTGCGACAGAAGCGCGAGCCGGAAGCTCCGGCCGGCGACCCGGCCGTGCGTCGCCGCGTTTGCGGCGAGCTCGGCCACGACATGGGTTGCGGCCTCCGTCACGCCGTACGGCACCTCGTGATCCCGCATCCACTCGACGGCGAGCAGGCGTGCGAGCCGGGCCCCGCGTGGCGTGGGGGACAGGAGGACGGTGAAGTGGCGTGCGGGCGAAAGGACTTGGGTGGTGTTCTGCTGATTCATGTCACCGAGCGTGGCCGTCCCCGTCTACCGTGAACAGTGACGACGCCGATGCGTAGGGTGACTGTCCGGGGCTTGTCCACTGCTGTCCGGCCTGTCCGGAGCCCTTCCGGGGGAGGTGTCGCGCCACGAAGGGGCGAGGGAAGGGTGCGGTATGTCGGTGGACGGTGGGGCGCAGCGGCTCAAGACCGAGGCGGACGAGCCGGGGTGGGAGGTCGACCCGGACGACGACTGGGGGGTGGCCGTAGTCGCCACCGTGGGACGGCAGTTGAGGCTGCGGAGGGAGGCTGTGGGCATGCGCGCCGCCGAGCTTGGAGAGGCCACCGGTTACGGCGAGGACATGATCTACAAGATCGAGGCGGGGAAGCGGATTCCACGTCCCGAGTTCCTGGACAAGGCGGACGAGGTCCTGGGAGCGGATGGGCTGATCTCGGCGATGAAGGAGGACGTGGCGAAGGTCCGGTACCCGAAGAAGGTACGGGCCTTGGCGAAGATGGAGGAGCGGGCGGTCGAGATCCAGCTCTACGACCCGCTCAACATCCACGGCCTCTTGCAGACGCCGGAGTACGCGCGCGGGCTGCTGTTGATGCGGCGGCCGGCGTACACGCAGGACGAGGTGGAGCGGATGGCGGCTGGCCGCGTGGCACGGCAGAGCGTCTTTCAGAGGGACCCGGCCCCAGAGATCAGCTTCGTCCTGGAGGAGTGGACGCTGCGCCGCCCGCTGGGCGGGCGGATGGTGCTGCGGACTCAGCTGGAGCGCCTGTTGGAGGTCGGGCAGTTGCGGAACGTTGAGCTTCAGGTGATGCCGATGGACCGCGAGGAGCACGCCGGACTGGCGGGCGGTATCGAGGTGCTGAAGTTCGATGACGGAGCGGCGGTGGGACGCTCTGCGGCTGTGGCCAACGGACGGCCGGTGACCGAGCGGAAACAGCTCCATATCCTGGAGTTGCGATATGGCATCATCCGGGCTCAGGCCCTCACTCCGCGTGAGTCGATTGCCTTCATTGAGCAACTGCTGGGAGAGACATGATCCGCAACACCTCGGCCGGGGACGCCTCCGAACTGGCGTGGTTCAAGAGCAGTTACAGCAGCAGCAGCGAGGGCGACTCCTGCATCGAGGTCGCCACCACCCCCGCCACCGTCCACGTCCGTGACTCCAAGAACCTCGGCGGCCCCCAGCTCGCGCTGACGCCGACCGCCTGGGCGGGCTTCGTCTCGTACGCCGTCCGCAACTGACGTACACAGGAACCCACAGCCCGCTCCCACGTTCCTGACAGGCCTGCTTCCTAGGGTCCTCGCCCATGAGCGAAAACCAGAAGCACAGGCGGGACATGACCCGGCGGCGGGCACTCGTCGCGGGTGGTGGGGTCGTGGTCGCGGCGGGGATCGGCGCCGGGGTCGTCTCCACCGCCTCGGCGGACGGAGCGTCCGGGACGAAGCCGGCCGCGAAGCCCACGGCGGGCGAGGCCTGTTACCGGCTGACGTCCGAGACGACCGAAGGCCCGTACTACATCGACGCGGACAAGATCCGTAAGGACATCACCGAGGACCGCGAGGGCATCCCGCTCACCGTGCGCCTCAAGGTGATCGACTCCGACACCTGCAAGCCGCTGCGGAACGCCGCCGTCGACATCTGGCACTGCGACGCCCTCGGCATCTACTCCGGCTACGAGAGCCTGAGCACCGGCGGTGGGGGCGGTGCCCCCGGGGGCGGTACGCCGCCGACCGGTGCGCCGCCCACGGACGCCCCCACCGGCACCCCGCCCACCGGCACGCCCCCGACCGGCGGCCCCGGCGGCCCGGGCGGCGGCGGGCACGAGGAGCCCACCGACGACAAGCGGTACCTGCGCGGCACCCAGCTCACCGACAAGCACGGGTACGTGGAGTTCCGGACGGTCTTCCCCGGCTGGTACCGGGGGCGTTGCGTGCACGTCCACACCAAGGTGCACGTCGGCGGGAAGATGACGGCGACCGGCTACGAGGGCGGGCACACCTGCCACACCGGCCAGCTCTTCTTCGCCGAGAGCGCGGTCCTCGACTCCGCGAAGGTCGCTCCGTACTCCACGAGCACCACGGAGCGCACCACGCTCGACGCCGACACCATCTACCCCGGCAACGGCGCCGAGGGCGGCCTGCTCACCCTCAAGTACCCCAAGGGGAAGATCGTGAAGGGGGTCGTCGCCACCCTCACCCTGGGCGTCGACCCGGACGAGACCCACACGGGGACCTCCGCCTGACGGCGGCCGTCCAGGAACAGGGCGGCGGCGAGCAAGTGGCCGCTGCCCCCGGGCGGGTGGACCAGGATTCCTCGCGAAGCGACCGACGGTCCCGTCAGGCCTTTACGATCTCCGGCATGTCGAACCCGTCGTCCATACCCGTCCTGCGTGGCTCCCACGGCACCGTGCTCCAGTTCACCGGCGACGTGCTGATGTGGAGCCGGAACGCCGAGGAGGTGAGCATCCCCCTCCAGGCGATCGCACACGTCCGCGCCGAGGGGCGCACCGTCACGGTCGAGCTCGTCGCCCCGTCCGGGACGGCGCCCGCCGTGCACCGTGTCGACGGCGTGAGCGAGGCCGCCGCGGCGCTGTTCGTCCCGGCCGTCACCGCGGCCCTGCCCGTGCGCGCCGAGGAGGACGAGACGGTCGACGGCTCGACGCTGGTGTCCACCCACACCGTGCCCGAGCCCGAGGACGATCCGTGGCAGCGCATGTTGAGGAACGTGGCGATCGCCATCGGCGGCGTATCGCTCGCCCTCGCCCTGGCCGTCGGGCTCCAAGGTGAATGGCTCGGCGTGTTGATGGCCCTGCTCGTCGCTCCCCTCGGCCTCGGGCTCTCCGCGTTCGGCGCCGTCATGGTCTACCTCGCGTACCTGCAGTGGTACCTGCCCCGGTACGGCATCACCGTCGAGGCGGAGAAGGCCGTGGAGTACACCTACAACGGGACCGCGTCCTACGCGTACACGGAGCTGGACGGCACGAGGCGGCACATCAGCGGCAAGAGCATCAGCGGGACCCCCTACGTCGCCTATGAGACGTCCGGTACGGACAGGAGGGCGGTGTGTTACTCGCCGTTCAAGGTCGCCTGGGACATGGTCTTCGCCCTGGGGCTTCTCCTCGCCGGTCTCGGCGTGGTGGCCCTGGTCGTCGTCGTGACCGGCGGCATCTTCCTGGGCGGCTGATGACACCGTGGTCGTTCGTCGGACCGCCTAGGCGGGGGCGGCGGGCTGTCTGCTTGCCGGGAATCGGATCGCCATCAACGGGGTTGGTGGGGGATGAGCCGTTATTGGAGGGGTCATGCGAGCGATTCAGGTGTACGAAGTGGGCGGTCCCGAGGTGCTGCAGGAGGCCGAGGTGGACCAGCCGCGGCCGGGTCCGGGCGAGGCGGTCGTGGAGGTCGCCGCATCCGGGGTCAACTTCCTCGACGTCTACCACCGCGAGGGCCGGTACAGCCTCCCGCTGCCCTTCACCCCGGGCGCTGAGGGCGCCGGCACGGTCGTCGAAGTTGGACCCGGCGTCGCTGACGTCGCGGTCGGGGACCGGGTCGGTTGGGTGGAGATTCCCGGCACGTATGCCGAGCGGGCCGTCGTGGACTCCTCCCGGCTGGTGCCGCTGCCCGACGATATCGGCTTCGAGACAGCCGCCGCCGTGCTCCTCCAAGGCATGACCGCGCACTATCTCGTCAAGGACGCCTACCCGGTTCAGGGGGGCGACACGGTGCTCGTGCATGCGGCTGCTGGTGGCATGGGGCTGCTTTTGACCCAGCTCATCACCCATCTCGGCGGCAGGGTGATCGGCACGACGTCGACCACGGCGAAGGCCGAGCTGGCGAAGCGTGCCGGGGCCGCCGAGGTGATCCTTTCCTCCGCAGTCGACGATCTCGCAGCCGAGGTGAGGCGGCTCAACGGCGGTCAGGGACTGCCGGTTGTCTTCGACGGCGTCGGCGCGCACACCTTCGATGCGAGCCTCGCCAGCCTGCGAACCCGCGGCCATCTCGTGCTCTTCGGCGCGGCAAGTGGTGCCGTGCCGCCGTTTGATCCGATTCGGCTCGCCCACGGCGGTTCGCTGACCCTGATCCGGCCCAGCCTCGGGCACTTCATCGCCGATCGGTCCGAACTGCTCCGACGGGCCGCCGATGTGTTCGAGTGGGTGCGCTCCAAGGCGCTTGAGGTCACCGTAACGGGCCGCTACGCATTGTCCGAGGCCGCCCAGGCCCACAGCGATCTGGAGGCTCGGCGTACCACCGGCAAGCTGCTCGTCGTACCCGATGCGGCCGCTATTGGACGCCGCGAGGAGACGCAGAGCTGATCGCGGGTGACGAGGTCGGGGATCTTGGAGACTGAGATGTCGAGGGCATGGCCGACCGTCATCGCCAAGATCCCCGACACCGTCAGGCACTCAGCAGGCCAAGATCAAGTTCTGGCGGGTTTCTGGCGTATCGGGGTCACACCCCTTCAAGATCCCTCAGCCGAGACCTGGCTCACCCGTCCACAACCTCCCGGGACAGAACACCTAGGGCGTGTGTCGAAAGTCCCGCCTGCCGTGCGGCGCCGCACGCCCTAGGGCGTGTGTCGAAAGTCCCGCCTGCCGTGCGGCGCCGCACGCCCTAGGGCGTGTGTCGAAAGTCCCGCCTGCCCGGCGGCGCCCGGCACGCACGCTCGCCGCGTTGTCGGGATCACCCCGATACATCCAGTATCGGGGCGACCCTCCGCCTTGCGATCGCACGCACCGGACACCGCCGGGCCTGCCCTTCGGGCAGACGGCGCTACTTTCGACACACGCCCTAGCGGGCGTCCAGGAACAGGGCGGCGGCGAGCAGGTGGCCGCTGCCCCTCGGGTGCAGGTCCCGTTCGCGGAGCCGTCGGTCGAAGGCGTCCAGGGGGAGATCGCCCGCGACGACCTCCCGGGCCCCGTCCTGCACCTCGCGCAGACCGTACGGCCCCGCCGCGTGCAGCAGGCCGGTGTCCTGGAGCGTCGTCATCACGGTGAGCAGCGCGGCGATCCGCGTATCCGCCTCGCGCGCCCCGCCGTCCCGGGCGGTACGCAGGGCCGCCAACGCCCGCCGTACGTGCGGGAACCCGGCCCGCGCCTCGCCCTTCGCGCCGGCGGCGCCGTACCGGACGGAGACGGCGGAGCCGGGGGAGGGACGGCGGGGAGCCCGCCCGTCGGGGTGCGCGGCGATCCGCCCCGCGAGCCCGGTGATCTCCTCCGCGGTCCCACCGGGCGCGAGCGCGGCCCCCGCCACCAGCAGCCCCAGCGGCCACACGGCCCCGTGGTGCAGCGCCGCACCCCCGTCGGCCCGCGCCATGTCCCGCTCCGTGGACCGGCCGATGGCACCGAGCTCACCCCGAAGTCCCTTCCCCGGCTCCCCGGTCCGCCGCGCGGCCGCCGCCATCGCGGCGAGCCCCGGCTCCAACGCCAGCGCGGACCACCTCAGCCCCGACAGATCCGCCTCCCGGGCATCCGGAAGTCCCGGCTTGGGCGTCAACTCCACCCCCGCCAGCAGCCCTTCCACAGCGGCCCGGGCAAGCCCCTCGTCCTCACGCGTCACGACCATGCCGCGCACGCTAGGCACCGGACCTGGGCGTTTCCTCGGGTCGGCCTGTGGGTCGGCTGTGTCACCCACAAGGGTGAAGGCTCCGGATTCCCTGATCCCAGGACGCTGGCATATGCCACCATGCCTGCCATGGCGACAGAGACGAACCCGGTCGGGCGGGCCGGGGAACACGTACCGTGGAAGGCACCACCGATCCAGGAGGAGTCTGCCGTGAGCGTCCTGACTCAGGAGGGGTTCGAGGAACTCGCCCGTCTTGGCGAACGTGTGGACGAATCCCTGCGCCTTGAATTCATCAACGGGAAGATCGAGGAGAAGGCGTTGCCGGACGGCGACCACGGGCGGATCATCGAGTGGCTCACGCGCCTGTGCATTCAGGTCGACGCCGGTTGGTGGCTCTATCCCGATCAGGGGCTGAGGATCGAGAAGTACCGCAAGGGCAATGCTCGTCCCGATGGTTGCCTCGCGCCGAGCGACACCTTCGTCGGTCAGGGCGAATGGGCCAGTGCCGACGGGGTCCTCATGACCGTCGAGGTCACCTCCGGCGACTCGGACACCGGGCAGCGCGACCGCGTCGAGAAGCCGCACGCCTACGCCGAGACGGGGATTCCGGTCTACCTGCTGATCGACAGGACCGTCGGCGAGGTGAAGGTCCACTCCCAGCCGGACGGAGAGCGGTACGAGATGGTCGTGACGGTGCCCTTCGGCAAGACGGTCACGCTGCCGGAGCCGGTGGGGATGGAGCTGGACACGGAACCCTTGAAGAACTGGGTCCACTGAAGTTTTTCGCGCGGGCTGTCACACATCCCGTTCGGGATCCGTCAGTGCTGTGTCCGGCTCGGTCGAGGCGGACACGGGAGAGGCTGAAGGAGCCGTCGCGATGTTCACCGAGATGTCCACCACCGCAGTCGTCGTCACCGCCGTCGCCGCCTTCATGGCCGGGTTCTCCGCCGCGGCGATCTTCTTCAAGGCCGCGTTCGTCGTCGAGCCCCTCGCCGCGTACGGCGTGCCGCGGTCGTGGTGGAACTGGCTCGGGGCCGCCAAGGCCGCCGGGGCCGTCGGGCTCGTCGTCGGGTTCTTCGTGCCGGTCATCGGGACCCTCGCCGCGATCGGGCTGATTCTGTACTTCGCGGGTGCCGTGATCACGATCGTCCGCGCCCGCTCGTACGCCCACGTGCCCTTCCCGCTGGTCTACATGGCCCCCGCCGTCGCCGTCCTCGCCCTGACCTGGTGAACCGCAAGGAAAAGGCCGCCACCCCTGTGAGCAGGGGTGGCGGACTTCTTTCGTACGTCAGTGGACGTCAGTCCTTCTTCGGCTCCTCCAGGCGCGGGAACAGCACCGCGCCCTTCGTCACCGTCGCGCCCGCGGGGAGCTGCCCCCACGTGGCGGCGTCCTGGACCGGCTGCGCGGCCAGGGACTCCCAGAGGGCCTGCGAGGTCTCCGGCATGATCGAGTTGAGCAGTACCGCGACCGCGCGGAGCGACTCGGCGGCCGTGTAGAGGATCGTCGCCAGGCGGGCCTGGCCCTCCGGCGACTCGTCCTTCGCGACCTTCCACGGCTCCTGCTCCGTGATGTAGCCGTTGACCTGCTTCACGAAGTCGAAGATCGCCAGGATGCCGCCCTGGAAGTCCAGCTCCTCGCCGATCTTCGCATCGGCGGTCGCGACCGCCTTGGCCAGGCCGTCCTGGATCGCCTTCTCCGCGTCGCCGTCGGCCGCGGAGGCCGGCAGGGCGCCGCCGAAGTACTTGCCGACCATCGCCGCCACGTGCGAGGCGAGGTTGCCGTAGTCGTTCGCCAGCTCGGAGGCGTACCGGGCGGTGAAGTCCTCCCACGAGAACGAACCGTCCTGGCCGAACGCGATCGCCCGCAGGAAGTACCAGCGGTACACGTCCACAGGGACGTGCGCCTGCGTGTGCGAGAGGACGAAGTCGTATCCCTGCGGCGCTATGGGCGCCGCCGGACGTCCACTCCGTCGGCAAGGCGGATCTCCTCGCGGAGGAGACCGCGCGGGCCCGCTCGCGCTCACCCGCCGCGCGGGCGGGCTTCGTGAGGTGTGCGACGGGCCGCTGAGCCGTCCTCCCGGCGAGGGCACCGGAGTTCGCGAGTACGCTCGAGTGAACGCGTGAACGGAAGTACGTGACGACGGGCGGGGGTCCGGGATGCAGAACGCCGATCTCGATGTGTCGGAGGGTGAGCTGACGAAGCTCGCCGGCGACCTCGACGCGATGCAGGGGTACCTGGAGCAGCAGACACGGCGGATGGACGCCATCGTGGACAGCATCGCCGCGGGTTGGCAAGGGCCGACGGCGAAGGCGTACCGCAGTCTGCACCAGGAGGTCGCGGAGGACGCCGTGCGGATCCGGAACGTCATGATCCTGCTGGAGGAGGCCACTCGGCTCAGCCGTGACGGCTTCACGCAGCAGGAGTTGGACACTCTTGGCCGGATCAGGAAGCTGCAGGAAGGTACGGACGTGCCGGCGACGGCCCGGGCCTGGGGATCGCCCGACCCCGCCCCCGTTCCCGATTCGGTACCGTCGCGGCCGCAGAGCCGCATTCTGGGCATCTGACCACGGGGGGCAGCAGCACGATGTCTGAAGACGAGCGCATCACCGTCGACTTCGCCACGCTCCGACGACTGTCGGGAGAGCTGGAGGACGTCCTTCGCATCCTGAACGAGAAGCTCGACAGCCTTTACACCCGTACGGAGAAAGCCGTGTTGAGCTGGGACGGGGAGGCCCGCGAGGCGTTCATCGACGAGCTCGACAAGTGGGACCGCTCGGCGCGGGACCTGAAGGCCGCCCAGGCGTGGCTGCACGAGGTGGTCGTCAAAGGCCACCTGAACTACGACGCGGCGCACCGCTCCGTGCTTCAGGGCTGGGGCGGCGCCTGATGGCCGGGCCGACCCCCGCGCAGCCGCCGGGCGGCGGCGGCACCATCGACGTCAAGCCCAGCGACCTGTGGCGGGTCTCGGGCCGGGTGGCGAGCCAGCAGTCGGCGCTGAACTCCGGTGCGAACAAACTCCTTGATGGGCTGCGGAAGTACCCGGACGCCGGTGGGGCCGGCACGGACGCCCGCGAGTTCTCCCAGGCGTACATGAAGGTCGGCAACCGCTGGCTGGACGTCTGGGCGAAGAGCGTCCTCAGCGTCGGCGGCGTCGCCGTCGGCTTCACGGAGACGGCCAACGCGTACGCGAAAGCGGACGCCGCCGCGCACCCCAAGCCCGGCCAGTCCGCCCAGCAGATGCCGGTGCCCTCGGTCGTCGACAAGCAACCGGACTACGGGCAGATCCCCGACCTCAAGTGGGGCGACGACGACGGTGGCGACGACTTCATCCGGAGGCTGCTCGAACTCATACCCCCGGTCGTACGGACCGTCCTGCAACCGCTCCTCAAGAAGGCACTCCGGATCGGGAAGCTGGCCGACGTCTACCCGTACCCGCAGCAGCACTACCTCAACTCGCTCTCGCAGTGCTGGTCGGACACGACGATCTGTCTGAGCGTGGTGTCGGGCACGCTGACGGGCGAGGTCTCCACCATCACCAACCCGCAGCAGACGGAGTGGCAGGACGCCATGAAGGTGTTCTGCAGCGCGGTGTGGGGCGCCACGGCCTGGGGACACTCCCGGGAGGGCTATCAGTGGGCACAGAAGGGCGGCAACAACGGGCACGGGCCGCCGACCGGCAGTCAGCCGGTGATGACGGTCCTCTTCGACACCGCGAAGAAGATCAGCGACATCCTGCGGGAGTACGCCGAGGCCGCAGTGGAGCTGAACGGCGACATCTGGGACGAGTTCGTGGAGGCCGTCAGGGAGTCGGCGAAGGAGGTCCTCGACGTCGTCGACAAGGACCTGAACCTCAAGGACGGCGTAGGCATGAAGGACGTCGGCGGCTTCTTCAAGACCATCGGCAAGGGCGCCGCCAAGGGTGTGGGCGCGCTGGCCGAGTTCGACATCCAGATCGTCCTCAAACTCGACACCGCGGACATCAACCGCATCGTCGGGAAGTACCAGTCGACGCTGAACGCACTCACCGCCCGGTTCGACGCGATGATGCCGGCGCTGGACGAGGCGTACCTCAGCGCACCGAAGTTCGAGGCCGGGGTGGCCCGGGCGCACGGTTTCGGCGCGCGGGCGCTCGACGAGTTCAAGGACCCTCAGCGCTGGATCAAGGAAGACGCCAACGGGAACTACACGTTGGACCTTGCGAGCAACGAGTGGCTGAACAACGGTCACACGCTCGACAAGCATGTCGGCAAGACGGACGAGCAGCTGAAACAGCGGCTGCGGGACCAGCAGAACAATCCCGGTCACACCACGCCCACCTGGCCCTACGGGAATCCCAGGATCAGCGGGTCGTCTTCGTTCCCGACGTACGACCGGGCGCAGGAGCTCACCCAGCACACCATCAACGACAACTCGGCCGCGATCAAGGCGTGGCTGAAGGGACCGCCGCCCCCGGACCCCGGCGCGACGGAGCTCTTCCGGTCGAAGGCACCCAACGACGGGTACAGCGGGACGAGCGTGTCCAAGAAGGACGACAACGTGCCGCCCATTCCGGGCCGTGGTTATCAGAACAACGGCATGAACGCCACGGTGGAGCAGGTGAAGTTCGTCGAGACCAGGATCAAGTACACGCCCGGTCTTGATCCGGAGTTCACTGTCCTCACCTCCATGCCGGCTCCGTAGAAAGGCCCCCGCACATGACGCCCGAGCACGTGGAACAGACGGACTGGGAAGGTGCCCTCCGGTACCTGCACGAGGATTCCTTCGCCTACATGGCCACCGGCCCGCGCCGCCACGAGGACTGGCGCCTCGACGTCCTGGCCGTCATGAACCGGTCGGTGGCCGATCCCCGGGGCTGGGCGGTCCTGGACGAGTGGGTGGGCTCGCCCGGGGCGGACGAGCCGGCCCACCCGTTCCAGCCGCCGGACCTGGAGAAGCTCGGAGGACGTCTCTACGAGATCGCCCCGGAGTCCGCCGCCCAGCAGCTCGTCGCCATGACTGACGACGGCTGCATGCTGCCGAAGGTCCTGAAGGACCGCCCGGAGCGTCTCGACGGGCTCATGGAGCGGGCGCGTACCGTGCTCGCCCGCTTCGGCGCCTCGCCCGTCTGCCTCACCAACGTCACCGAGGCGCGTGACAACAGGACCCCTGACTACTTCTCCAGCAGCCGGGGCTGGACGCAGATGTCCGTGTACTCCGAGGACATCGGGCTCGTGGTCCTCTCCGAGGCCGAGGTCGGCGTGTTCTGGACCTTCGCCGACTACTGACCGTACGGAACCGTACGGAACTCCGGACCGACCGTGCCGACCGACCGCGAGAGAATGCCCTCATGCTGACCCGTTCCGCCACCTACCCCGACCGGGAGACCGCCCAGTGGGCCACCCAGCAGGTCGTGACCGCCAACGAGCAGGTCATCCACCGCTGGCTCGCTCAGGGCACCCGCGCCCGGCTCACCATCGAGGCCGCCTGGCCGTCCCGTGCGGAGCCCGTAGGGCGGGTGCTCCTGGAAGCGATGGCGCTGGCCGGGCTGCAGCCGGTGGACGTCCGGGCGGCCCGCGTCGTGCTGCGCCGGGAGCCGACGAGCCCGCACGGGTTCGTCGTCCAGACCACCCTCCCTTTCTATCTGTAGAGGCTCACGACCGTGTCCATGAAGCCCCTTGAGCACGACCACCGCTACGGCGAGCTCGACCAGGTGATGCGCGCGTACCTCGGGCAGCCGGCCGACGACACCCCGGAGAAGCGCAGCGCTGCCCTGGAGGCCTACCTCCGCCACACCTGGCACACCCGCTCGTGGGCCATCTCCGAGGCGGAGCGCCAGTTGCGCGAGTACAGCCGCAACCCCCCGGGCCGGCTGCGCCTGAGCATGGGCGAGTTCTACGCCGTCCCCGACACCGGAATACCGGAGTCCGCGATCCAGGACTGGCTTCTGGTCCTCGCCGACCACCTCAAGCAGAGCGTCGAGGGCGGCGAAGTCCCCCCGCCCTCGTCCCCGCGGACCCACTGGGAGTGGCACGCCCGCTTCCCGGAGACGGCGCAGCTGCTGGGCGGCTGGTTCTCCCAGGACATCGTGGACGAGTTCGCCGACCACGCCGCCGCGCTCGCCGACTACCGCGCCACCACCGACCCCCAGCTGGTCGCCCGGCTCTGCGGCGAGCTGAACGAACTCCTCGCCCTCCCTCTCGACGAGTCCGATTACGCCCTGGCCGCCGCCGAACTCGGCATGGAGGTGGCACCGCCGGCCCCTCATTCGTACGGTGCCTGGCTCCAGTCGGCCGCCACGGAACTGTCGGTCGCCGACAGCTGACGCCGACGAGCTCGCAGCCGGGCGTGGTGGGTCGAAACGGCCGGTGGCCGCCTCCCAGGAGGGACGGCAGCCACCGGCCGTGTGCGTACGGGAGAGGGACCGGTGTCAGTCCTTCTTCGGCTCCTCCAGGCGCGGGAAGAGCACCGCGCCCTTCGTCACCGTCGCGCCCGCCGGGAGCTGGCCCCACGTGGCGGCGGTCTGGACCGGCTGCGCGGCCAGCGCGCCCAGGGACGCCTCGGCGCCCAGCGAGTCCCAGAGCGCCTGCGAGGTCTCCGGCATGATCGCGTTGAGCAGGACCGCGACCGCGCGGAGCGACTCGGCGGCCGTGTAGAGGATCGTGGCCAGGCGGGCCTGGCCCTCCGGAGACTCGTCCTTGGCGACCTTCCAGGGCTCCTGCTCCGTGATGTAGCCGTTGACCTGCTTCACGAAGTCGAAGATCGCCAGGATGCCGCCCTGGAAGTCGAGCTCCTCGCCGATCTTGGCGTCGGCCGTCGCGACCGCCTTGGCCAGGCCGTCCTGGATCGCCTTCTCCGCGTCGCCGTCGGCCGCCGAGGCCGGCAGCTCGCCGCCGAAGTACTTGCCGACCATCGCCGCCACGCGCGAGGCGAGGTTGCCGTAGTCGTTGGCCAGCTCGGAGGTGTAGCGGGCGGAGAAGTCCTCCCACGAGAACGAACCGTCCTGGCCGAACGCGATCGCCCGCAGGAAGTACCAGCGGTACGCGTCCACGCCGAAGTGCGAGGTCAGGTCCTGCGGCTTGATGCCCGTCAGGTTCGACTTCGACATCTTCTCGCCGCCGACCATCAGCCAGCCGTTGGCGGCCACGCGCCCCGGTACCGGCAGGCCCTGCGCCATCAGCATCGCGGGCCAGATCACCGCGTGGAAGCGCAGGATGTCCTTGCCGATGAGGTGCACGTTCGCCGGGAAGGTCTCGTCGAACTTCGCCGGGTTCTCGTTGTAGCCGACGGCCGTCGCGTAGTTCAGGAGCGCGTCGATCCACACGTAGATGACGTGCTTGTCGTCCCACGGGACCGGAACGCCCCAGTCGAACGTCGAGCGCGAGATGGAGAGGTCCTCCAGGCCCTGCTTGACGAAGTTCACGACCTCGTTGCGGGCCGACTCCGGCTGGATGAAGCCCGGGTTCGCCTCGTAGAACTCCAGGAGCTTCGGGCCGTACTCGCTCAGCTTGAAGAAGTAGTTCTCCTCCTTGAGGATCTCCACCGGCTTCTTGTGGACGGCGCACAGCTTGGTGCCGTCCTCCGCCTCGATGAGGTCGCCGGGGAGCTTGTACTCCTCACACCCCACGCAGTACGGGCCTTCGTACCCGCCCTTGTAGATCTCGTCCTTGTCGAACAGGTCCTGCACGAACTCCTGGACGCGGTCCGTGTGACGCTTCTGCGTGGTGCGGATGAAGTCGTCGTTCGCGATGTTCAGGTGCTCCCAAAGGGGCTTCCACGCCTCCTCGACGAGCTTGTCGCACCAGGCCTGGGGCGTGACGTTGTTCGCCTCGGCCGTGCGCATGATCTTCTGACCGTGCTCGTCCGTGCCGGTGAGGTACCACACCTTCTCGCCGCGCTGACGGTGCCAGCGCGTGAGCACGTCGCCTGCGACGGTCGTATAGGCGTGGCCCAGGTGAGGAGCGTCGTTGACGTAGTAAATGGGGGTCGTGACGTAGAACGCCTTCGCCCCCTGCTTCTCGGATCCAGTGGCCGCCATGGTCGAAATCCTAACGGTCGTACGAAGATCCACTCACATCGATAAACCCCGGCAGCCGGTGGCGGGGCGGGGGTGGGGAGGATGGGGGCATGCGTGTACTCGTGGCCGAGGACGAGCGGGACCTCGCCCGGCTCGTCGCCGTCGGCCTGCGCCGGGCCGGATTCGCCGTCGACACCGTCCACGGCGGCGACGACGCCCTGGAGCGGCTCGACCTGTACGCGTACGACGTCCTCGTCCTCGACCGCGACCTGCCCCGAGTCCACGGCGACGACGTCGCCCGGCGGCTCGTCGCCGCCGGTTCCCCGACCCGGATCCTCATGCTCACCGCCGCCACCGCCGTCGAGGACCGGGTCGACGGCCTCGACCTGGGCGCCGACGACTACCTGGGCAAGCCCTTCGAGTTCCCCGAGCTCGTCTCCCGCGTACGAGCCCTGCGCCGCCGCTCCGCCCGCCCGCCGCTGCCGCCGCTCCTGGAGCGGGACGGACTGCGGGTCGACACCGTCCGGCGGACCGCCACCCGCGACGGCCGGGACCTCGACCTCTCCCCCAAGGAGTTCTCCGTCCTCCAGCTCCTCCTGGAGGCCGACGGGGCGGCCGTCTCCGCCGAAGAGCTCCTCGAACGCGCCTGGGACGTCCACACCGACCCCTTCACCGGAGCGGTACGGGTCTGCATGAGCAAGCTGCGCGCGAAGGTCGGGGAGCCAGGGCTGATCCGGACCGTGCAGGGCGTGGGGTATGTGTTGTGAGCGAGCCTCTGCTGGGGTCGGGGTCCACCATCAGGACCCGGATCGCGCTCGTCTACGGCGGTGTCTTCCTGGTCCTCGGGGCCCTCCTGCTCCTCCTTGTGAACCTGCTGGTCAGGGCCGGTACGGACGGGGAGGCGGACGCGATCGTCGCGCGGGCCGACGAGGTCGCCGTCGTGGAGGCGTACCGGCTCGGCGACGACATCAGCGCGGCCGCCGGCGACCAGATGCTCATGTGGTCCTGCCTGGCCCTGGTCATCATGGCCTGCGGCGCCGTCGTCGTCGGCTGGTGGACCGCCGGGCGGGTCCTGCGGCCCGTGCACGAGATGACCGCCCGGGCGCGGCGGCTCTCCGAGCGGAACCTGCACGAGCGGATCGCGGTGACCGGACCTGACGACGAGCTGAAGGAGCTCGGCGACACGATCGACGCGCTCCTCGGCCGCCTGGAGACGGCCTTCGACAGCCAGCGCCGCTTCATCGCCAACGCCTCGCACGAACTGCGTACCCCACTGGCCACGCAGCGCGCCGCCATCCAGGTGGGGCTCGACGACGACTGCGAGGTCCGGCAACTGCTCCTCGACACCAACCGCCGCAGCGAACGGCTCATCGACGGGCTGCTGCTCCTCGCACGGAGCGAGCGGGGGCTCGCGGAGCGGGAGGACGTGCCGCTGGGAGAGGTCGTCGCGGAGGCGTACGAGGACGCGCAGGTGGTCCTCGACGGGGGTGTCGTACGGGGGAGCCGGGTGCTGCTCGGGCAGCTCGTCCGGAACCTCGTCGCGAACGCGGTCGCGTACAACCTGCCGGAGGGCGGGACCGTCGACGTACGCGTCGGGGGCGGGGTGCTGACCGTGGTCAACACCGGGCCCGCCGTCCCTCCGGACCAGGTCGCCGGGCTCTTCGAACCCTTCCGGCGGGGCGAGGGCCGGGACCGGATGGGGCCGGGCGCCGGGCTCGGCCTCTCCATCGTGCGGTCCATCGCCACCGCGCACGGCGGCGCCGTGACGGCGGTGGCGCGGGGCGCGGAGGCGGGTGGTGGGCTGGTGGTGACGGTGACCCTGCCGGTCACCGTCACCCCTGCTGCCGCTTAGAACTCCAGGCCGTCGAGCAGCCCGCGGTAGAACGCCGGGTGCGCCGTCTCGACCGGGGTCGCGCCGGGGAAGTACGCGGCCGTACGAGGCGTGCCGTCGAGCTTCCGGAGGAAGTCGAAGGCCTTGTTGTCCTCCTCGCCCCAGGCCACGAACCGCCAGTGCAGCGGACGGTCCGCCGCCTCGCCCAGCGCCTGCGTGGCCGCCGTCTTCGACTCCGGCGCGCCGTCGGTCTGGAAGACGACCAGGGCGGGCCGGGTCGGGTCGGCCTTCTCGTGGTGGGCGAGGACCTCCTCCACGGCGCGGTGGTAGTTGGTCCGGCCCAGGCGCCCGAGGGTGCCGTTGATCTCCTCGACGCGGGTGGGCGTGAGGTCGGCGGGGGTGAGCTCGACGGTGCCGTCGATGTCCGTGGAGAAGAACACCGTGGTGACGGTGGCGTCCTCGTCGAGGTGCGCGGCGAGCGCCACGGTCTGCTCGGCGAGACGCTGCACGGAGCCGTCCTTGAAGTACCCGCGCATCGAACCGGACCGGTCCACCACGAGGTACACGGCGGCCCGCGCCCCGGTGAGCCCCTGCTTCTTGAGCACGGCCCCGGCGGCCTTGTAGGCGTCCGTGAGGTGCGGGGCGACGGCCTTCACCTGGGTGAGGGGGAGCGCGGGCACGGCGGCGGAATCGGTGTCCGCGTCCGCGTCCGTGTCGGTGTCGGCGTCCGTGGCCGTGGCCGTGGCCGTGTCGGCTTCGCCGACGTGCGCCTCGGCGGCGACGGCCTCGGCCTCGGCCTCGGCCTCGACCTCGGCCTCGGCCGGGCTCGCGTCGTCGGCCGCGACGACCGCCTCCGGCTCCGCCGGGGTGGCGGGCGCGTCCGCCTGCGGCGTCGCCTCGGCGGCCACGGGCTCCGCCGCGGCTTCCTGCTCCTCCGGAGCGTCGGCCGCAGCGGCGGCCGGGTTCGTGTCGTCGGCGTCCGTCTCCACCGGCTCGGCCTCAGAGGCAGCCGCCTCGACGGCAGTCACCGCCTCCGGCTCCGCCGGGGTGTCGGTCGCCTCGGAGGTCGCGGGCTCCGCCGCGCCCTCCTGCTCCTCCGGAGCGTCGACGGTGACGGCCGCCTCGGGCTCGGCCTCCGCCTCCTGCTCCTGCGGGGCGGTTTCGGCGGCGACCTCGGCCGGCTCGGCCTCGGCGGCAGCCTCCGCCTCCGGCTCCGGCTCCGGCTCTTGCGGGGCGGTGTCGGACGCGGCGGCGTCCTCCGCGACGGCTGCCGCCTCCGGCTCCGCCGGGGTGGCCGGGTCCGTGTCGGCCACCGTGGCCGGCGCCGCTTCCGGCTCGGCGGTCTCGGTGGCGGGCGCCTCCGCGGTCACTGCCTCCGCCTCCGGCTCCACCTCGCCCTCGGGCGCGGCCGGTTCGGCGGTCTCGACCGTGGCGGCAGGCGCGTCAGCGGTCACTGCCTCCGGCTCCGTCCGCTCCTCGGCCTCGGCCTCGGCCGCGGAGGCGGCCGGCTCGGCAGCCTCGACCGCAGCGGCGGGCGCCTCCGCCTCCGGCGCCTCGACCGTCTCGGTCGCCGTCTGAGATGCCCCGACCACCGTCGCCGTGTCCGACGTCTCCGCCGACGCCTCGACTGCCGTCTCGACCGCCGTCTGCGACGTCCCCCCGCTCCGCGCCTTCGGCACCTGCGGGTTGTCGAACGACGCCGCCACCAGGTCGTCCGCCGCGCGGCGGGCCGCGGCTTCCTCGGTGTCACCGGACGGGGACGTGGACGTGTCCAGAGACGCGGACGTGTCCGCGGACGAGGCCTCACGCGTCTGGGGCGGGACGGAGGTCGCCGGGGAGTCCTCGCGGTCCCGGCCGAATACCTTGCGCAGCATGCTCCGAATACCCATGGGCGAACCCTTTCGCATGAGTGGGGTGCAGTGTGAATGTCCGTACTGGGCGTTTCGGGACGTTCATCCCTGGCCAGGGCGGACACGTAAGGTTAGCGGCCACCCCCTCCCTCCTCCGTGACCCGGTCGCCTCCGCTTGCCGTGCATTCATCCGGCGTTCACTCCGCCGCCGCCCCTGTGCAGGTGTGCGCACATAGCGTCACCGCCGAAGGATTCCCGACACCATGTCGGCGCAGCGTTGCGCCGGAGGAGGACGAAGTGCGCAAACTGCTGCCGCTGCTGAGCACGAACCCCCACGGAGGCGGCCGTTCCGCTCTCACCTGTCGGTTCCGGTGTGGTGACGCCTGCTTCCACGAGGTGCCCAACACCAGCGACAACGAGTACGTCGGCGACGTCATAGCCGGCGTGCTCTCCCGCCGTTCCGCCCTGCGCGCCGCCGCCGTCGTGACGGTCGCCTCCGCCGCCGGTGGTGCCGTCGTCCTCGGCAGCGCGCCGGAGGCCGTCGCCCGTCCGCAGAAGCCCGGTTCCGGCAAGGCCGACGGCGCCCGCGGCCTCCGCTTCGCCCCGGTCGCGCCCAACACGGCCGACCAGGTCACCGTCCCCGCCGGCTACTCCCAGAACGTCGTCATCCGCTGGGGCGAGCCGATCCTCCGCGGCACCCCCGCCTTCGACTCGGAGAAGCAGACCGCGAAGGCCCAGGCCGGCCAGTTCGGTTACAACAACGACTTCCTCTCCCTGCTGCCGCTGCGCGGGGAGCACCACCGCCAGGTCCTCGTCGCCAACCACGAGTACACCGACGAAGTCCTGATGTTCCGCGGCTACGACTCCGAGAACCCGACCCGCGAGCAGGTCGAGATCGCCTGGGCCGCGCACGGCCTGTCGGTCGTCGTCGTCCAGGAGGAGCACCGCTCCGGCAAGCTGACGCCCGTCACCCGCCACCACCTCAACCGGCGCCTGCACACCACCAGCGAGTTCGAGCTGACCGGCCCCGCCGCCGGCAGCGACCTGCTGAAGACGAGCGTCGACCCCGAGGGCCGTACCGTCCTCGGCACGCTCAACAACTGCGCCGGCGGCACCACCCCGTGGGGCACCACCCTCCACGGCGAGGAGAACTTCAACCAGTACTTCGCGTACGGGAGCTCCGCCACCGACAAGCGGTACGGGGTCGGGACCGGTGCCTCCGAGCGCAAGTGGGAGCGGTTCGACAAGCGCTTCGACCTCCGCCAGGAGCCCAACGAGGTGCACCGCCAGGGCTGGGTCGTCGAGCTCGACCCGTACGACCCGGAGTCCACGCCCCGCAAGCGCACCGCGCTCGGCCGCTTCAAGCACGAGGCCGCGCAGCCCCGTCTCACCGAGGACGGCCGCCCGGTCGTCTACATGGGCGACGACGAGCGCTTCGACTACTTCTACAAGTTCGTGTCTTCGAAGCGGATGAAGAAGGGGAACTCGCGGGCCGCCCGCGAGCACAACCTCACGCTCCTCGACGAGGGCACGCTGTACGTCGCCAAGCTGACCGGCGACTCCCCGGCCGTCGAGATCGACGGCACCGGCAAGCTCCCGAACGACGGCGAGTTCGACGGCTCCGGCCAGTGGATCCCGCTCGCGACCGGCGACGTCTCGCACGTCCCCGGCATGACCGCCGAGGAGGTGTACGTCTTCACCCGCCTCGCCGGTGACAAGGTCGGCGCCACCAAGATGGACCGCCCCGAGGACGTCGAGCCGTCCCCGCGCAGCGGCCGCGTCTACGTCGCGCTCACCAACAACACCAACCGCGGCAAGGCCGGTTACGCCCCCGCCGACGAGGCCAACCCGCGCAACCTCAACAAGCACGGGCAGATCCTGGAGCTCGCCGAGCACTGGGACGACCCCGCCGCCGACGGCTTCGCCTGGCGTCTCTTCCTCGTCGCGGGCGACCCGAACGACCCGGCCACCTACTTCGCCGGCTACCCCAAGGAGAAGGTCTCCCCGATCTCCTGCCCGGACAACGTGGCCTTCGACCCGCACGGCAACCTGTGGATCTCCACGGACGGCAACCAGCTCGGCTCGCACGACGGCCTGTTCGGCGTCGCCACCCACGGCGAGCGCCGCGGTGAGCTCAAGCAGTTCCTGACCGTGCCGAGGGGCGCCGAGACCTGCGGCCCGATCATCCAGGACCGCCGCGTCCTGGTCGCCGTGCAGCACCCGGGCGAGCTCGACGGCGCCTCCGTCGAGAACCCGAAGTCGGAGTGGCCCGACGGCCCCGGGAAGATCGTCCGCCCGTCGGTCGTCTCCGTCTGGCGCACGGACGGCCGCGACATCGGCGTCTGATGACGCCGGGACGGCCCGGGGGTGGAGAGCCTCACTCCACCCCCAGGCCCTCCCTGAACCTCACGAACTGCTCCTCCGGGTCCCCCGTGTACGCCCACGGCACCCACGCCGCCCGGGTGCCGAGCATCCCGAGCACCGCCCGCGCGATCTCCACCTGGCCCGCGTAGCAGGCCGCGTGGCCGAGGAAGTTGAGGTCCGCGACCTCCTCCGGGGCCACCGGGCGCTCCGGGTCCCGGCCGCCGATCCACCGCGCGTACGTGCGGCGCAGCTCCGTGACCGCCAGCTCGTGCTTCCAGTGCTGGTCGAAGCCCCGCACCGGACCCCGGCCGAGCGCCCCGTCCGCGATGTACCGGTACTCCTCGACCCGGGCCACCTGGACGAGCACCGGCAGCGGGGAGCCGGGCGGGGCCACGCCCGCCGCGTCGCGCGCGAAGTCGTACATGCTGCCGTGCGTGCCGTGCCACCGCGCCGACCAGTAGCGCAGCACCTGGATGTGCCCTTCCGTGTTGTACGGGTCGCGACGCCGCAACTCGTCGAACCAGTGCCGTAGTTCGCGGCGCGCCACCCCGCCCTCGTACAGCCGGGCCACGGAGAGCAGCGACACCCACGGCATGGGGTCGGCGGGGGCCGCCTCTGCCGCGCCGCGGCAGGCGTCGACGGCGGCGTCGATCCGGCCCCGTTCGAGGGCGGCGCCCCGGCCGGCCGCGATGGCCGCGTCGAAGACCCGGACGACCTCGGTCGCGGCGCGCAGCACGGCGGCGTCGGGGTTGCCGGGCTCGGCGGCCCGCCAGGTCTCGACGGTGGAGCTGCCGGCGGCGGCGTGCGAGAGGAGCCGGAGCCGGTGGGTGCGGCGCGCCCAGTCGTCGCCGGTCGCGGCGAGCAGGTTCCGTACGCCCTGCCAGCGGCCTATGACGATGTCGTGGCGGGCTTCGGTGAGGGCGCGGTCGCCGAAGTCCGGGTCGAAGTCGGGCGCGAAGCGCTCCGCTCGTGCCGAGCGCGCGGAGCGGCGGCGTACGGCCATGGGGCCTCCTTCGGTTCGGCTGCCGTCAGAAGTCGCTGCGTTCTCTGCATTCGGAACGACGGGTCAGAAGTCGGTGGCGTAGCTCTTGTCGTGGGCGCCCGTGCGGGCGTGCGGGGTGGCCGGGCCGGAGTCCTCGGTGGCGGCGAGCGCGCGGACGGCGTCCAGGCGGGCCGGGCGGTAGTAGTCGCTGCCCTTCCGCCAGTACACGAGCAGCGGCACGACGCCGAGGAGCAGTCCGCCGAGGCCGATGGTGAGGGCGGTCGTGGAGAGTTCGCCGAGGGACTCGACGAAGCACCAGAGCATGAAGCCGGAGCCGAGCAGCGGCCACAGCCCGCCGAGGACCAGGTTCCGTACGGAGCGCAGCAGCAGCGACTTGTAGGCGACGACGGCGGCGATGCCCGCGAGGCTGTAGTAGAAGGCGATCTGGAGTCCGATCGCGGCGACGGCGTCGCTGAGGATCCGCTGGACGGACTCGGCGGCCGCGGCGGCCACGAACATGAGGAGCGCGGCGCCGCCGACGGCGGCGATCGCGACCCACGGGGTGTTCCAGCGGCGGTGCACGGTGCCGAGCGCGGCGGGCAGGGTGCGGTCGCGGCCCATCGCGAAGAGCGAGCGGGTGACCTGGAGGAGGGTGGTCTCCAGGGTGGCGACGGTCGACAGGACGACGGCCACGACGAGGAGTTTCCCGCCGATGCCCGGCCAGATCTCCTGGCCGAGGACGGCGAGGACGTTGGGCCCCGCGGTACGGATCTCGTCGGCGGTCAGCAGGACGTTCACGGCGACGGTGAAGGCCTCGAAGAGGACGAAGACGAATCCGACGCCGACGAGCGCGGCGAGTCCGGCGGTGCGGCGGCTGTTCCGGGTCTCCTCGCTGAGGTTGCTGGTGACGTCCCAGCCCCAGTAGTAGAAGGCGGCGATCAGGGCGCCGGCGGCGAAGCCCTGCGGGCCGCCGAACTGGTCGAACCCGAACCAGGACCAGTCGAAGGCGGTGGCCCGCCCCCGGTGCAGGACGGCGGCGAGGACGAAGCCGACGAGGATCAGCATCTCGACGCCCGACATGACGAGTTGGGCCCGCACGGTGAGGCGGGCGCCGCCCAGGACGACGAGCAGCATCATCAGGAACCAGCCGGCGCCGACGGCCGCGGCGAGCGGGGTGTGGTCGGCGAGGTCCGGGTCGATCAGGGAGAGCGTGAGGGAGCCGGCGGGCAGGGAGCCGGCCACCATGAAGACGGTGGCGGCGAAGACGAGCGCCCAGCCGGAGAGGAAGCCGAGGAAGGGGTGGAGGGTGCGGCCCACCCAGGAGTATCCGGCGCCGGCGTTGACGTCGATCCGGCCGAGACGGGCGTAGGCGAGGACGATGCCGAGCATGGGTATCGCGCAGTAGAGCAGGGCGGCGGGCCCGGCGTAGCCGACGGCGCCGAAGAGGACCGCGGTGGTGGCGGCGAGCGAGTAGGCGGGCGCGCTGCCCGCCACGGCCATCACGATCGTGTCGAAGGTGCCGAGGACATTGGGCTGGAGCCCTCTGCTGTGGATGGTGCGCATGGCGGGTCCTCGGGGCGGGGGGGTGAGGCAGGGCGAAGTGGCCCGTCCGCCGTGCCGATTGCCGACGGCGGCGGGCGCGGATCACGGTGAATCACGGTGAATCGAGCGCATCGTAGTCGCCCGGGTGGCTTCCGGTAACGGTGGTGGGGAGGGTTCCGTTCCGTGACCGCCGGTAAGTTCTCCCGTACGCCCCCCGGGGAGGGTTTACCGCAGGTCGGGACCGGCGATGGCGCGGGCCGCGCGGACCTCCTGGCGGAGCGGTTCGAGGACTCCGTTCTCGTCGCCGGGGAGCTCGGTGCGGACCCCCACGAGGGTGTCGGTGGAGCGCAGTCCTTCGGAGAGTTCGCGCAACTCCCGCTCCACGGCGGTGACCTCCGCCGCGTCGGGGGGCGGGGCGCCGTGGCTGACGCGGATCCGGGCCGCGGTCGTCGCGTCGACGATCCGCTCGACGGCGACGACGAGCGGCCACCAGGCGGCGGCCCGGGGGCCGGTGGGCGGCGGTTCGGTCAGTGCGCGCTGGAACTCGGAGCGGACGGTCGACAGGTCCCGGTAGAGCTTCCGGCGGGCCCGGTGGCGGACGGCCTGCCCGTCCTCCGTCCCGGGGGCGAAGGCGCAGCGCACGTACGCGGCGGTGTCGGCGACCGAGTCGGCGAGCCGGTCGCCGATCCGGGTGTGCCAGGACTCGGGCCAGAGGAGGTAGCCGGCGATCAGGGCGATCGCGCAGCCGATGAGCGAGTCGTAGAGGCGGGGCATGACGAGGTCGAAGCCCTGCTGGTTGAGGGTGTCGGAGAGCAGCAGGATGACCGGGGTGATGGCCGCGGTCTGGAAGGCGTACCCCTTCGCGGAGAAGGCCGGGATGAGGGCCGCGAGCGCCATCATCACGGGCACGTCCCACCAGCCTCTCGGGACCTCGGCGAGGACGAGGGCGGCGAGGACGAGTCCCGCGGCGGTGCCGAGGGCGCGGAGCACGGCCCGGGAGAAGACCGAGCCGAAGTCGGGCTTCATGACGAAGGTGACGGTGAGCGCCACCCAGTACGAGCGGGGCACGGGGATCAGCGAGACGAAGGCCTGGGCGAGGCCGATGCAGAGTGCGAGCCGCAGCCCGTACCGCCAGGACGCCTCGGAGAGGAGGACGGCGCGGCCGGCCCGGCGGGCCCGGACGCGGAGCGCGGCGGGGCGGCCGAGCCGGTCGTCGACGTTGTAGGGGTCGGGCTCCGTCTTGTGGACGACGGTCGCCGCGTGGCGCAGGGCGTGGTCGACGGCCTTCTCGGCGGGCCGTTCGGGGGCGGGCAGGTCCAGGACGGGGGTGCCGGTGCGGCCCTCCTCGACGGCGTCGGCGAGCTCCCGTACGGCGGCCGGGATCGCGGCGGGCAGCGGGCCGATGAGCCGGGCGCGGAGGTGGGCGGCGGGGGCGGCCTCCAGGAGCGGGACGAGGACGTTGAGCTGGGCGAGCAGCCGGACCAGGTTGGGCGCGCGGCCGTGCTGTCGGGTGCGGCGGGCGAGGATCAGGTCGTAGGAGTGGTTGAGGGAGGCGGTGACGGCCTGCCGTTGTTCGTCGTACGCGGCGGTGCCGGTGGCCTCGTAGAGCTCGGCGACGGCCCGGTAGGTGGCGGCGACGGCGGTGCGTTCGGGGGCGGCGCGGCGCAGGGGCCAGCCGAGGAGGGCGAGGAGGAGGACGAAGAGCCCGCCGAGGGTGAGGAGCAGGGGCGCCTTCCACCACGGCCCCGGCACGGAGAGGCCCGCGCCGATGACGCAGTTGAGGAGGAGCAGGAGACCGGAGACGGAGGCGACCGCGCCGATCGAGGAGATCATCCCGGAGACGAGCGCGACGAGGGTGAGGGCGGCGACGGCGAACCAGCCGTGGCCGAAGACGAGGGTGCCGAGGGTGACGCCGAGGGCGCCGAAGAGCTGCGGCACGGCGATGTTGAAGACCCGCATCCGGTAGGCGTCGGCGGTGTCGCCGATGACTCCGGAGAGGGCGCCCATGGAGACGAGGGCCCCGTAGGCGGGCTGTCCGACGGCGAGCCCGACGGCGAGCGGTGCGGAGAGCGCGACGGAGGCGCGGACGACGGCGGCCCAGGGGATGGGGGCGGGGGCGGGGCGGAGCCCGGCGGTGAGCCAGGTGGGCGGGGTGAGCCGTACGGGCCGAGCGGGGCGTGCCATGCCCTCCAACGTACTGGCCCGGCCGGGGGACGCGGTGCCCGCTCCGGTCACCCGCTTTGGCTGCCCGCTCGGGTCAGCCGCTCGGCTCACCCGCTCCGGCTGCCCGCTCGGGTCAGCCGCTCCGGCTGCCCGCTCGGGTCAGCCGCTCCGGTCAGCCGCTCCGGCTGCCCGCACCGGTCAGCCGCTCCGGCCGCCCACGACGAGGTCAGTTGCGGTAGGACTCGACCTCGGAGGCCGGGCGGACGGCCGCCGTGTCCGGGTCCTCGCCGAACTCCGCCTTGGCACGGCGCTGCCGCAGCAGGTCCCAGCACTGGTCGAGCCGGACCTCAAGCTCGGCGAGCCGGTCGCGCTCCTCCGGGAGGAGTCCGCCCGTGCGCTGCCGCAGGACGCGTTCCTCCTCGACGAGGGCGCCGATGTCGTCCAGGATCTCCTCGTTGTCCATGCCTTCCAGCGTGGCCGATCAGCGCTCGCCGCGCAGGTCGAGATCGGCGAGGACGGCCCGGTGGTCGGAGCCCACGAGGTCGAGGAAGCGGATGCCCCGGACGCTGAAGTCCCGGCTGACCAGGACGTGGTCGATCTGGACGAACGGCGGCAGGGGGCCTTCCATCGGCCAGGTGGGGGTGCGGCTCGCGTCCGCGAGACGGGCGGCGTCCTGGAGGTACCCGGCGTCGAGGATCGCGCGGAAGGCCGCGTGGTCCTGGGAGGCGTTGAAGTCTCCGGCGATCAGCAGCGGCCCGGGGTCCGGCCGGGCGGCGGCGGCCTCGATCCGGCCGAGCTCCCGCTTCCAGGGGCCCACCTGGCCCGGCATCGGCGGCAGCGGGTGGGCGAGTTGCAGGCGTACGGGCACTCCGGCGATCTCGGCGGTGGCGCCCGGCATGCCCATGGCCGCCGGGATGACCCGCTCGTCGGTCAGCGGGTAGGCGCTGAGCAGGACGGAGCCGACGGATCCGTCGGCGTCGACCGAGGCGTGGTGGGGGAGTTCGGCGGCGAAGGCGGTGGTGAGGGCGCGGCCGCACGCGCGGTCGCACTCCGACACGAACACGAGCTGGGGGCGCTCGCGCCGGACCGCCTCGATCAGGGTGCCGGTGGCCTGGCTGAACTCGACGTTGGCGGCGAGCACCCGGACCCGGGCGAGGGGCAGGCCGTTGGAGATGACGAGCTGCGGCATGTAGGGCAGGGAGCTCCAGCCGGTGGCGGCGAGGACCACGACGGCCGTGAAGGCGAGGACGCGGCGCCGGGCGGCGGCGGCGAGGAGCACCCCGAGCCCGGCGGGCACCGCGAGCCAGGGCAGCAGGGAGAGCAGCTGCGGTACGGGGGTGACCCCGTCCGTGTCGAAGATCCGGCAGCCGCTGATCAGGGCGGGCACGACGAGGAGCAGCCCCGCGGCCCAGGCGGTGAGGCGGTGCCTGTGCCGGAGGGGCGGCTCGTCGGGCTTCTCGGGCGAAGGAGTGTTCGTGCTCGTGCTCGTCACGGGTGCGGCTGGGGCAGGGGCTCGGTCCACGCCCTTCAGTGTCGCAGGGCCTGCGCGATCTCCGCCGTCGTGGCGCCCGAGAGCGTCCGATTGCTGCGTGCCGTGCCGGACTTGGACCCTCCCGGCTCGACGCCGTCGATGCTGAGGACGACCGCGTCGAGGAGATTCCCTTCGCCGTCACGGAAGTTGACCATGACCGTGTAGTCGGCGTTCTTGTCCTGCGGGTTGGTCGCGGTGATCTCGGCGACCGTGCGGTCCCCGTCGATGCTCGTCGCCCCGGCCTTCACGTCGCCGGTGGCGTTCACCCCGTCCTTGACCTCGTTCATCTTCTCCTCGGCGGCCGAGGCGACGGCGGCCGTGGCGGAGGAGACGATGTCACCGGCCGTCTCCTTCGCGGCGTCGCAGCCGGTGACGGTGACGGCGAGGAGTGCGGAGGCGGCGAGGGCGATTCCCGTGGCGCGTCGGCGCGGGTGCTGCGCGCTTCCCGTGGCGCGTCGGCGCGGGTGCTGTGCTCTCATGGGCGGCCGCCTCAGAACGTCTCGGCGCGGCCGTAGGCCTCGTCCGTGGCCAGGGCCCAGATCACGAAGATCGAGATGGCCATGGAGAAGAGCGCCCACCACGGCTGGTACGGCAGGAAGAGGAACTGGAGGAGGACGTTGAGGGAGGCCAGCGCGATGCCGGTGACCCGTCCCCACTCGGCGCCCTTGAGGATGCCGTAGCCGGCGACGGTGAGGATGACGCCGAGGATCAGGTGGATCCAGCCCCAGGTGGTGAGGTTGAACTTGAAGACGTAGTCGCCGACCCGGGTGTAGACGTCGTCCTTGGCGATACCGGCGATGCCCTGGAAGACGTCCAGGAATCCGGTGACCAGCATGAGGACACCGGCGAAGAGGGTGCCGCCGGTGGCCCAGGCGCCGGAGGTGCTCGGATTGCGGGGTGCGGTGTTCTGGCTCATGACCCCATCGTGGGAGCGTTCGTACGATTCCGAACTTTCAGCTGGGCCGAACGAGTGAGCGGAGGTAGGAGTCGAGTACGGCGTCGAACTCCTCGGGCCGCTCCAGGTTGGGCAGGTGCGCGGCCCGCTCGATCACGGCGAGCGTGGCGTGCGGGAGCAGCGCGTGCATCTCCTCCGCGTCCGCGACCGGGGTGTACGTGTCGTCCCGGCCGACCACGACGAGCGCGGGCACGGCGACCGTGGTGAGCGACTCCCGGTAGTCGGGCCGCTCGGCCCGGCCGCGCAGGGCGGCGGCGGCGCCGACCGGGTCGGTCGCGCACATCATGCGGTGGACGTGCGGCGCGGCATGCGTGTTGTACGGGGCGACCATCCGGTCCAGGACCTCGTCGGCGTACTCCCGCATCGCGTCCGCGCCTCCGGCGAGCAGCCGGTCGGCCATGGCGTTCCGGGCGGCCCTGCCCTCCTCGGTCTCGGCGGCGGGGAAGGTGTCGGCGAGGACGAGGCCCCGGACGCGCTCCGGGTGGCGGCGGTGGAGCTCCATGGCGATCTGGCCGCCCATGGAGAGGCCGGCGACGACGCACTCGTCGATGCGGAGGTGGTCGAGGAGGCCGACGAGGTCCTCGGCGAAGACGCCGAGGTCGGTGGAGGCGGGGCCGGTGGAGGCGGGGCCCGTCGAGGCGGGGTACGCGCCGAGCGGGGTGATGCCGTAGCCGCGCAGGTCGGGGGCGATCACCCGGTGCGTGCGGGAGAAGCGGTCGAGCTGCGGCCGCCACATGGAGTGGTCGAACGGATGGCCGTGGACGAGGAGGAGCGCGGGGCCGGAGCCGCGCTCCTCGTAGGCGATCGGGGTGTCGTCGATCTGTGCGAAGTCCATGGTCGGAGGCTAGGCGTGGCCAACTGCTCGGTGCAATGAGATCTTTGCTCTCGGTGCAATAGGGGGAGGGGTCGCCATGGAGGAGTACCGCAGGATCGCGGACCGGGTCGAGGCCGCCGTGCGGGACGGTCGGCTGAGCCCCGGTGACCGGCTGCCGCCACAGCGGGTGTTCGCCCGCCGCCACGGGATCGCGAACTCGACGGCGATCCGCGTCTACGGGGAGCTGGCCCGCCGGGGCCTGGTCGTCGGGGAGGTCGGGCGCGGCACCTTCGTCCGGGCCGCGCCGCCGCTGCCCGGGCCCGCGCTCGCCGAGGCCACCGGGGCCGCGCCCGTCGACCTCCAGCTCAACTACCCGGTCGCGGAGGGGCAGTCGGAGCTGATGGCCCGCGCGCTCGCGGCGCTCTCCCGGCCCGACGTGCTGGCCGAGGCCGTCTCGGGACCGGCCGCCGCCACCGGCACCCCGGAGGCCCGGGAGGCGGCGGTGTCCGTCCTCGCCCGGCCGGGCTGGGCGCCGGACCCCGAGAGCGTCCTCTTCGCGGGGAACGGCCGCCAGGCCATCGCGGCGGCACTCTCCGCGCTCGTCCCGCCCGGCGGCCGCCTGGGTGTCGAGACGCTTACGTATCCGCTGGTCAAGGCGGTGGCCGAACGGCTCGGGATCCGGCTGGTGCCGCTCGCCCTCGACGACGAGGGGGTACGGCCGGAGGCGCTCGCGGCGGCCCACCGGGCGACCCCGCTGGCCGCCGTATACCTCCAGCCGACCCTGCACAACCCGCTCTCCGTGACCGCGGGGGAGGGCCGGCGGACCGAACTGGCCGAACTGCTGCGCCGCCTGGAGCTGACGGCCGTCGAGGACACCACCTGGGCGTTCCTGCTGCCGCCCGGGCCCGTGCGGCGCGGCGCACCGGACCCGCGGGCCGCACCGGTGCCGCCGTCCGGGCCCGCCCCGCACGGCGTGCCCGCCCCGCATGGCGCACTCGCCCCGCATGGCGCACTCGCCCCGCATGGCGCACTCGCCCCGCATGGCGCATCCGCCCCGCATGGCGCGCCCGCCCCGCACGGCGCGCCCGCCCCGCACGGCGCATCCGCCCCGCACGGCGCATCCGCCCCGCACGGCGCATCCGCCCCGCGTGGCGCGCCTGCGCCCCTCGCCGCGTACGCCCCCGAGCGGGTCGTTCTGGTGGACAGCCTCTCCAAGCGGCTCGCCCCCGGGCTGACCGTCGGCTATCTCGTCGTGCCCGGGCGGCTGCGTACGGCGGTGGCGGAGGCGCTGCGCTCCGGGGCCTGGACGGCGGGCGGGCTCGCGCTCGCGGCGGCCACCCGCTGGGCCGGGGACGGCACGGTCGCCGAGGCCGTCGCGGTCAAACGCGCGGAGACGGAGGCCCGGCACGCCCTGGTCCGGCGCCACCTCGGCGGATACGCGGTACGGACCTCCCCGCACGCCTACTACTGCTGGTGGGAGCTGCCCGCGCCCTGGCGGGCGGAGACCTTCGCGGCGGCGGCGGCCGAGCGCGCGGGGGTCGCGGTCACCCCCGGGAGCGCCTTCGCGGTGGGCCCGGGATCGGCCCCGGACGCGATCCGGGTGGGCCTCGCCTCACCGCCCCGCGCGGTGCTCGACGGGGCGCTCGCCCGTCTCGCGGCGCTGGCCGCCGAAGGGGCCTGAGCCCGCGGGTGCCCCGCTGCCCCGGTCGGGGCGGGGGCCTCTTACCCTTGCCTCCCTTATTCTGGATATGTAGAGTCCAGGATCATGAGGATGAGCGAAGGCGTGGAGTGGGCGCTGCACAGCTGCCTGAACCTGGCCTGGATCGGGCCGGAGCGGGCGGTCACCGCCGCGCGGCTCGCGGCCTACCACGAGCTGCCCGCCGCCTACCTCACCAAGCAGCTCCAGGCGCTCGCCCGCGCCGGGATCGTCACCTCGGTCTCCGGCCCCAAGGGCGGCTTCCGGCTGGCGCGGGCCCTGGACCGGATCACGCTCATGGATGTCGTCGCCGCGGTCGAAGGCCCTGATGAGGCCTTCCGCTGCACCGAGATCCGGCAGCAGGGTCCGGGGGCGGGGCCGTCGGAGTCGTACGCCGCCGAGTGTGCCATCGCCGGGGCGATGGGGCGGGCCGAACTGGCCTGGCGGCGGGAGCTCATGGCCCAGACCCTGGACGGCGTCCGGGAGCGGGCGGAGCTCCAGGCGCCGGCCGCGCCCGACCGGCTCCGCCGCTGGTTCGCCAACGTCTGACACAAGCGTCCTCCCCGCGTGGGAGGGCCTTCGAGGGGGTTATTCTGGATGTTAGATATCCAGGTTAAGGGGTCTGATCGCGAGGTCGGTCGTAGGGCCGGTCGTGGGTCCGGCGGGCCCGCCGTCGCCGCCGTCACACTCGGCATCTTCACCGTCATGACCGCCGAACTGCTGCCGGTCGGACTGGCTCACCCCGGCCGCCGCCGACCTGTCCGTCACCGAGGGCGCCGCGGCCCTCATGGTGACCGTGCCCGGCCTCGTCGCCGCCGTCGCCGTCGGGGACACGACCACCGCCGGCGCCGGGCTGCTGCTCCTCTGGGGGCTCGCCTACGGCGGGGTCCCGGTCGCGCTCCAGTCCTGGTTCATGGCCGCGGCCCCCGACGACCTGGAGGCCGCCACCGGCCTCAACGTCAGCGTCTTCTGCCTCGCGATCGCCCTCGGCGCCCTCCTCGGCGGGCTGCCGGCCGACGCGTACGACCTCACCGCGGTGCTCCTGGCGGGCGCCGCGCTCACCCTGGCCGCCGCCCCGGTGGCCGCACTCTCCGGAAGGAACGCCCCCTCATGAACGACCGCACGCCCATGAACGACCACACTTCCGCCGACGACCTCACCTCCGCCGACGACCGCACTTCCACCGCCGACCGGCGCACCATCACCAACCCCGCCACGCTCCACGACCCCACCCCCTTCGGCTACAGCCACGCCGTCTCCGCGCCCGGCGAACTCGTCTTCATCGCCGGCCAGTACGCCTCCGACGCCGCCGGAGCCCCCGTCCCCGGGGACTTCGCCGCCCAGGTCGAGCTCTCCCTCACCAACCTGCGGCACGCCCTGGAGGGGGCCGGCCTCGGTCTCGCCCACGTCGTCCGCCTCGGCTCGTACGTCGTCGAGCACGACCTCGCCAAGCTGGAGGTCCTCGGCAGGGCCCTGCACGCGCACTTCGGCGAGCGGCTGCCCGCGCAGACCCTCAGCGGGGTCGCTGCGCTCGCCCTGCCGGGCATGCTCTTCGAGATCGACGCCGTCGCCGTACGCCCGGCCGAGGAGACACCTCGGGGCGCCTGATCCACTTGCGGGGCGCCCGGCGGGGGTGTGCCCTGGAGGGTGCGGGAACCAGGGGGGCGAGAGACGAAGGAGCTCCTGCCATGGCCGCACACGCAGCGGTGTCCACCGGGCGCCGGTTCAGTACGCACGGCTGGGGATTCCCGGTCACGATCGGTGTCCTGTACGGCCTCTACGCCTCGACGGTCGCGCGCCAGGGCGGTCCGACCACCCTCGGACAGCTGTGGCTCGGCCTTGTCTCCGCCATCGTCCTCGCCGTGGCGATCCACATGCTCCACCGCTTCGGCCGCGCCCTCCCCCGTGAGCTGCGTGCTGCCGCGTGGGGCTCCCTGTCGGGGATCGCCGTCGGCTTCCTCTTCAGCCTGTCCGACGCCAGCATCCTGTCGTCGAGCGGGCTCGGACTGGCCGTCGCCGCGGTCAACACGCTCGGCGCCTACTACGTGTACTACACCCACGAGGACGCCGTCGGCCGGCCCGCGCCGTACTGACGGCGCCCCGCGGCCCGGCGGCGCCGGTGGTACGAGGCGGCGACGGCGGCGACGAGCACCGGCCAGGCGAGCAGGGGCGCGTAACAGGCGACGAGCAGGGCCTCCTGGGCCGCGGAGGCGGGGATGCCGGGCCCCAGGTCCGCGTACGAGGCGTACACGCCCCACCCGGCGATCGCGCACAGCCCCGCCACGCCGGCGAAGGCCGCGCCCGTCGCGGCGGCCGGGTTCACCCGGCGCCCGCCCAGGAAGGGCATCCACCGGGGGAAGACCTCGCCCCAGGAGCGGACGAGCCCCAGGGTGAGGAAGGCGAGCAGCTCGGAGACGACGCTGAGCGAGACGACGTACACGGACTCGCCGAAGTTCATCGAGCCCAGCTCGGCGTCCTGCGTGACCGGCAGCCCGGCGACGAGGGCGAGGCGCCACAGCCCGGAGGGAAGGGTGACGAGCGGGACGGCGTGGGCGGCGAGGACGGCCCAGCGGGGCACGTCGGGAAGGGCCTTGATCTTCAGCATGCGTCCAGCGTCCCGCCGCCCCCCGGGGCGGGGCGTCGCCCCGGCGGCCGGTCCTCCTCCGCCGCGCGGCGGAGAGACACTCCTCCGTCCGACTCCCGCCCGCTTCCTCCGCCCGACGCCCCGGCTCCTCCGCCCGACGCCCCGGCTCCTCCGCCCGCCCCCTTCCCGACCCGCCCCCGCCTCTTCCAGCCGCCCCGCCGGCCTGGCGATCCCGCGCGGTGCGACGGAGACTGGGAGGAGCGCTCTCTTTCCGATAGTCCCGTAGTCCCGTAGTCCCGTAGCCCCGGACAGCCGCGGAGGAACGGCATGACCGACCTCGCCATCGAGACCGAGGGCCTGGTCAAGGTCTTCGGCACGAACCGCGCCGTCGACGGCATCGACCTGCACGTCCCCGCCGGGACCGTCTACGGCGTCCTCGGCCCCAACGGCGCCGGCAAGACCACCGTCGTCAAGATGCTCGCCACCCTCCTCCGCCCCGACGGCGGCCGGGCCAGCGTCTTCGGCAAGGACGTCGTCGGGGACGCCGACACCGTGCGCGGCCGGGTCAGCCTCACCGGCCAGTACGCCTCCGTCGACGAGGACCTGACCGGCACCGAGAACCTGGTCCTGCTGGGCCGGCTGCTCGGCCACACCCGCCCCGACGCCCGCGAGCGCTCCGCGCAGCTGCTCGGCGCGTTCGGGCTCGCGGACGCCGCCGACAAGCAGATCAAGAACTACTCGGGAGGCATGCGGCGCCGCATCGACATCGCCGCGTCCATCCTCAACACCCCCGACCTGCTCTTCCTCGACGAACCGACGACCGGGCTCGACCCGCGCAGCCGCAACCAGGTCTGGGACATCGTCCGCGCGGTGGTCGCCCAGGGCACCACGGTCATGCTGACCACCCAGTACCTCGACGAGGCGGACCAGCTGGCGTCCCGTATCGCCGTCATCGACCACGGAAAGGTGATCGCGGAGGGCACCAAGGGCGAGCTGAAGGCCTCCGTCGGCTCGGGTTCGGTGCACGTACGGCTCCGGGATCCCGAGCAGCGCCCGGCGGCCGAGCGGGTCCTCCGGGGCGCCCTGAACGCCACCGTCCAGCTCGACGCGGACCCGGTCGCGCTCACCGCCACCGTCAACGGCCACGGGACGGACCTGGGCGCCTCCGAACAGGCCGCGCGCGCCCTCGCCGAACTCGCGAGGTCCGGGATCACGGTCGACAACTTCGGGCTCGGGCAGCCCAGCCTCGACGAGGTCTTCCTCGCCCTCACCGACCGGAAGGGAACGACGGCATGACCACCGTCACCACCGGCAAGGACACGCAGACGACCGAGGCCCTCGACTTCGTCGCCCCGAAGGCGGACGAGCTCGCGGCGCTGTTCGTGGGACGGTCCCGTCCGCCGCGCCCCAGCGCGCTCTCCGCGTCGCTGACCTTCGGCTGGCGGGCCATGCTCAAGATCAAGCACGTGCCGGAGCAGCTGTTCGACGTGACGGCGTTCCCGATCATGATGGTGCTGATGTACACGTACCTCTTCGGGGGCGCGCTGGCCGGCTCGGTCTCGGAGTACATCCAGTTCCTGCTGCCGGGCATCCTCGTCATGAGCGTCGTGATGATCACGATGTACACGGGCGTCTCGGTCAACACCGACATCGAGAAGGGCGTCTTCGACCGCTTCCGGACCCTGCCGATCTGGCGGCCCGCGCCGATGGTCGGCTATCTCCTCGGTGACGTCGTCCGCTATCTGATCGCCTCGGCGGTCATGCTCACGGTCGGCGTGATCATCGGCTACCGGCCGGACGGCGGGATCGCCGGCGTCCTGCTCGGCGTCGCGCTGCTGCTGGTGTTCTCGTTCGCGTTCTCGTGGATCTGGACGATGTTCGGTCTGCTGCTGCGCAGCGAGAAGTCCGTCATGGGCGTCTCGATGATGGTGATCTTCCCGCTCACCTTCCTCTCCAACGTCTTCGTCGACCCGAAGACGATGCCGGGCTGGCTCCAGGCCTTCGTGAACAACAACCCGGTGACCCACCTCGCGACCGCGGTCCGCGAACTGATGGCGGGCCGCTGGCCGGGCGTGGACATCGCCTGGACACTGGGCTGGTCGGCCCTGTTCGTGCTGGTCTTCGGCTGGTTCACGATGCGGCTGTACAACCGCAAGTAGTGGGCCGGTTGACCTTCCCCGCGGGGGAAGGCCCAGCATCGGCGGTGCCGGAGGCCGACGGGGCGTCCGGTACGGGGAGGTGGCACGCCGGTGGAACGGCTCATGACGATCGGGGAGTTCGCCCGCGCGTCCCGGCTCTCCGCCAAGGCGCTGCGCCGCTACGACGAGCTCGGCCTGCTGACGCCGGCCCGCGTCGACGCGTACACCGGCTACCGGTACTACGCCGGGGCGCAGGTGGAGCGGGCGCGCCTGGTGGCCTGGCTGCGGCGGATCGGGATGCCGCTCGTCGAGGTCCGGGACGTGTGCGTGCTGCACGGTACGGATCCGGGGGCGGCGGCCCGCACGGTCCGCGCCTACTGGGCGCGGGTCGAGGCGGAGACGGCGGCGCGGCGGGATCTGGCGGCCTCCCTGGTGGACCGGTTGGGAGGACCCACGGACATGACGACGACGATGACGACGACGCACGCACGGCCCTACGGGCTGCGCTCCGCCGCGCTCTCGGAGCGCGGACGGGTGCGGGAGACGAACCAGGACCGGGCGCACGCCGGACCGCGGCTGCTGGCCGTCGCGGACGGCTACGGGGCGGCGGGGGAGCGGGCCGCGACGGCCGCCCTCGCGGAGATCGAGGCGCTGCTCCCGGCGCCCGACCGGGCCGGGGACCTGCTGAACGCTCTGGAGGACGGCGTCCGCCGCGCGGACGCGGCGGTCGGGGCGGCGGCGCCCGGCTCGGGGACGACCCTGACGGCCGGGGTGTGGACGGGCGACCGGCTCGCGCTCGCCCATGTCGGGGACGGGCGGGCGTATCTGCTGCGGGGCGGGGAGCTCAGGCGCCTCACCCGGGACCACACCGTCGTCCAGGAGCGGGTGGAGGCCGGTGAGCTCGACCCGGCGGAGGCGGCGGCGCACCCGGACCGGGCGCTGCTCCTGCGGGCCCTCGACGGCGCGGGCGGCAGCCCCGTACCGGATCTGAGCCTGTACGAGGGGCGGCCCGGCGACCGCTGGCTGCTGTGCACGGACGGCCTCTCGGCGGTCGTGCCGGAGCCGGAGCTCCACACCGTCCTCGCGGCGGGTTCCGGTCCCGAGGACACGGTCCGGGCGCTCGCCGCCCTGGCGCTGGCCGAGGCCGACGGGCGGGGCGGCCCGGACAACGTGTCGTGCGTGGTGGCGGACGTCGTCTAGGGGATTTCCAGGGTCTGTCCGGCCCTGATCCCGCCGGACAGACCCTAGGCCGCCGTGCGCGGGGTGGTCTGCTGGACCGCCCAGCGGTTGCCGTCGGGGTCGGCGAAGTAGACGAAGGAGCCCCAGGGCTGGTCGTCGATCCCGCTGACCTCGATCCCGCGGGCGGTGAGGTCGGCGTGGGCCTCCTCGATGTCCACGACGACGACCTGCATGTTGTCGAGGGAGCCCGGGGCCATCTCCGTGATGCCCTTGCCGAAGGCGATCGAGCAGGCCGAGCCGGGCGGGGTCATCTGGACGAAGCGGATGTCGTCGCCGACCGGGATGTCGTGGTCGGCGTGGAACCCGACCCGCTCGTAGAAGGCCTTGGCCCGGTCGATGTCGGTGACGGGGACGCCGATCAGTTCCAGCTTGATGTCCATCGCGCTCACTCTCCTCGGACGACGACGACGGGGCAGGGGGAGTGCTGGGTGACGTGGGACGAGACCGAGCCCAGGACCGCCGCCTTGAAGCCGCTGTAGCCGCGGTCCCCGACGACGAGGAGGGTCGCGCCCTTCGCCGCGTCGAGCAGGGCCTGCGGGGCGTTGCCGCCGACCACCGTGCGGGTGGCCGCCGCGGCCGTCTTCGGGTCGAGGGCCTGGTCCAGGGACTCGTCCAGGATCTGCTTGGCGAGCCGCTCGGGGTCGAACTCCGGGGGGACGCCCGGCATCATCGTCGCCCAGGAGGCCGGGTACTCCCAGCTGATCACCGCCTGGACGGAGTCCCCGGTCAGGGCGGCCTGCGCGGCCGCCCACTTCAGCGCCTTCAGGGAGGGCGCCGATCCGTCCACGCCCACCACGATCCTGCCGCCGGCCATCGCCGACCTCCGTTCGTTGTCGGGAACCCCGGGCAGCCCCAGGCGACCCCGGGGACACGCAGGGAAGCTCCCCGACAACGTAACAAACGGATCAATCCAGGCGCAGATCGGCCAACTGCTTCTCGAAGGGGACGATCTCGTCCTCGTCGGTCTCCCGGGACGGCCGGGCCGCGACCGCGTCCGCGAGCTCGTGCCCGGCCCTGGTGATCCGGGACGGCAGCCCGTCCGTGTAGGCGTCGCCGCCAGAGCCCCAGTCCTCCGAGGCCGCGTAGACGGCGGTCGGGATCGTGAGGGCCCGCAGGTAGGCGAAGAGCGGCCGCAGGGCGTGGTCCAGGACGAGGGAGTGGCGGGCGGTGCCGCCGGTCGCCCCGATCAGGACCGGGGTGCCGGTCAGCGCGGCCGGGTCGATCAGGTCGAAGAAGGACTTGAACAGGCCGCTGTACGAGGCGGTGAAGACCGGGGTCACGGCGATGACCCCGTCCGCGCCGGTCACCGCGTCGATCGCGTCCTGGAGCTTCTCCGAGGGGAAGCCGGTGACGAGGTTCTTCGCGATGTCGACGGCCAGGTCGCGCAGCTCGACGACCTGGACGTCGACGGCGTACTCCTGCTCGGCCAGCCGGTACCGGGTCGCCTGGAGCAGCCGGTCGGCGAGCAGCCGGGTGGAGGAGGGGGAGCTGAGTCCGGCGGAGACCGCGACCAGCTTCAGGGTCTGCATGACTCATGCCTCCTTGGCGGTGCGAATGACGGCGGGGTGGAGCGGGGCGGTGGTGGGGACGCCGGCCGGGCGCAGGTTCTCGAACTCCTTGCGCAGGACCGGGACGACCTCCTCGCCGAGGATGTCGAGCTGCTCCAGGACCGTCTTGAGGGGCAGTCCGGCGTGGTCGACCAGGAACAGCTGGCGCTGGTAGTCGCCCACGTAGTCGCGGAAGGAGAGGGTGCGCTCGATGACCTCCTGCGGCGAGCCGACGGTCAGCGGGGTCTCCCGGGAGAACTCCTCCAGGGAGGGGCCGTGGCCGTAGACCGGCGCGTTGTCGAAGTACGGGCGGAACTCGCGTACCGCGTCCTGCGAGTTCTTCCGCATGAAGATCTGGCCGCCGAGGCCGACGATCGCCTGCTCGGGGGTGCCGTGGCCGTAGTGCGCGTACCGCTGCCGGTAGAGCCGGACCATCTTCTCGGTGTGCTGCTTGGGCCAGAAGATGTGGTTCGCGAAGAAGCCGTCGCCGTAGTAGGCGGCCTGCTCGGCGATCTCGGGGGAGCGGATGGAGCCGTGCCAGACGAACGGCGGGACGCCGTCGAGCGGGCGCGGGGTGGACGTGAAGCCCTGGAGGGCCGTGCGGAACTTGCCCTCCCAGTCGACCACGTCCTCCCTCCACAGCTTGTGGAGGAGCGAGTAGTTCTCGATGGCGAGCGGGATGCCCTGGCGGATGTCCTGCCCGAACCACGGGTAGACCGGGCCGGTGTTGCCGCGGCCCAGCATCAGGTCCACGCGGCCGTCGGCGAGGTGCTGGAGGGTCGCGTAGTCCTCGGCGATCTTCACCGGGTCGTTGGTGGTGATGAGGGTCGTGGAGGTGGAGAGGATCAGGTTCTCGGTGCGGGCGGCGATGTGCCCGAGGAGGGTGGTGGGGGAGGAGGGCACGAACGGGGGGTTGTGGTGCTCGCCGGTCGCGAAGACGTCGAGTCCGACCTCCTCGGCCTTGAGCGCGATGGCGACGGTGTTCTTGATCCGCTCGTGCTCAGTGGGGGTGCGGCCGGTCGTGGGGTCGGTCGTCACGTCGCCGACGGTGAAGATCCCGAACTGCATCGTGCTCACCTCTCGCGTTTCCTGTCCCCGGGTCCGTTCCCGAGCCAGTGGTTGAATCTTAAACTGTCACGTCCAACGACGCACCCCTCCCCTCTATTCCGGCCGCCCGTGGCCCGGACCCGGCCGCCGTGGCCCGGACCCGGCCGCCCGTACTCTGGATCGCATGACCGAGTCCCAGTCCGAGTCCGAGTCCGAACCCGAGACCGAACCCGAGACCGACATCGAGCGCTGGAAAGAGCGCGGCGTGATGCTCCGCGTCTTCGTGTACGTCTTCGCCACGCACGCCTTCGCCGGCTTCGTCTGGATCCTCTTCTACGTCGGTCAGAACGCCCAGAAGTGACGGCCCGGTGACCGCCCGGAAGTGACCGTGCGGTAGCCCCCACCGGCCACTCCCGTAAAGTTCGGCGGCGTGAACGGTGCGATAGCGATCTCGGTCGTCGGAATCGGCGCGGACGGCTGGGACGGGCTCCCCGAGACCTCCCGCCGCGTCCTCCGCGCCGCCGAGGTCCTCCTCGGCGCCCCCCGCCAGCTCGACCTGCTGCCCGCCGCCGAGTGCCCCGGCGAGCGGATCGCCTGGCCCTCGCCCCTGCGGCCCGCCGTCCCCGGCCTGCTCGCCGCCCACGAGGGCCGCACGCTCGCCGTCCTCGCCAGCGGCGACCCGTCCTTCTACGGCATCGGCCGCACCCTCACGGAGACCGTCGGCGCCGACCGCCGCGCCGCTCTCCGCGTCTACCCGCACCCGTCCTCCGTCTCGTACGCCTGCGCCCGCCTCGGCTGGCCCCTGGAGGCCGTCGAGACCGTCTCCCTCGTCGCCAGGCCCCTCGCCGCGCTCTCCGCCGCCCTCCACCCCGGGCGCCGGCTCCTCGTCCTCGGCGAGGGCCCCGGCACCCCCGCCGAGGTCGCCGCGCTGCTGCGCCGGACCGGCTGGGGCGCCACCCGCGTCCGGGTCCTGGAACAGCTCGGCGGCCCCGCCGAGCGGATCCTCGACGCCACCGCCGCCGACTGGCCGTACGAGCGGACCGACGCCCTCCATGTCCTCGCCCTCGACTGCGTGCGCGACCCGGGCACCCTGCGGCTCGGTGCCACGCCCGGCCTGCCCGACGAGGCGTACGAACACGACGGGCAGCTCACCAAGCGGTACGTCCGCGCCGCCACGCTCGCCGCGCTCGCCCCCGCCCCCGGCGAACTCCTCTGGGACATCGGCGGCGGCTCCGGCTCCATCGGCATCGAATGGATGCGGTCCCACCGCTCGTGCCGGGCGATCGCCGTCGAGAAGGACCCCGAGCGGGCCGCGCGCATCGGCCGCAACGCCGACGCCCTCGGCGTCCCCGGCCTGCGGGTCGTCACCGCCCGCGCGCCCGAGGGACTCGCCGCCCTGCCCACCCCCGACGCCGTCTTCATCGGCGGCGGCCTCACCGTCCCCGGCCTGCTCGACGCCTGCTGGGACGCGCTCCCGGCCGGCGGCCGGCTCGTCGCCAACACCGTGACGCTGGAGTCCGAGGCGCTGCTCGCCGACCGCTACCGCCGGCACGGCGGCGAACTGGTCCGCCTCGCCGTCGCCGCCGCCGTCCCGGTGGGCGGGTTCACCGGCTGGCGCCAGGCGATGCCGGTCACGCAGTGGTCCGTAACCAAGGAAGCCACCACGGAAGCCACCGCGGAAGCCACCAAGGAAGCCCAGGAAGAGGAAGCATGACCGTCTACTTCATCGGCGCGGGCCCGGGCGCGGCCGACCTGATCACCGTGCGGGGCGCGCGCACCCTCGCGAAGTGCGGGGTCTGCCTCTACGCCGGCTCCCTCGTCCCCACCGAGCTGCTCGCCGAGTGCCCGCCGGACGCCAGGCTCGTCGACACGGCCCAGCTCGACCTGGACCGGATCGTCGCCGAGATCGTCCGCGCGCACGAGGACGGCCAGGACGTGGCCCGGCTGCACTCCGGCGACCCGTCCGTCTTCAGCGCCGTCGCCGAGCAGATGCGCCGGCTCGACGCGGTGGGCATTCCGTACGAGGTCGTGCCGGGCGTCCCGGCGTTCGCGGCGGCCGCCGCCGCGCTCAAGCGGGAGCTGACCGTGCCGACGGTCGGCCAGACCGTGATCCTCACCCGGATCGCCCAGCAGGCCACCCCGATGCCCGAGGGCGAGGACCTCGCGACGCTCGGCCGCAGCGGCGCCCTGCTCGTCCTCCACCTCGCCGCCCGCTACGTCGACCGGGTCGTCGGCGAGCTCGTCCCGCACTACGGCGCGGACTGCCCGGCCGCCGTCGTGGCGATGGCCAGCCGCCCCGACGAGATCGTCCTGCGGGGCACGCTGGAGGACATCGCGGCCCAGATGAAGGAGGCCGGCATCACCAAGACGGCGGTGATCCTGGTCGGCCGTACGCTCGCGGCCTCGCAGTTCCGCGACAGCCACCTCTACGACCCGGCGCGCGACCGCCACGTCTGCTGAACCTCCGGGGATCCCCGGCCGATCCCCGGCCGATCCCCGGCCGATCCCCCGCCGATACCCGGCTGATCCCCTGCCGATCCCCAGCTGATCCCCGGCTGATCCTTCCGGGACACGACGGTGGCCGGGCCCTCAGGGCCCGGCCACCGTCATCACGGCCATGCCACCACCACGGCTCAGGCGTTCGGCCGCTTCCCGTGGTTCGCGTTCTTCTTCTTGCGGGCCCGACGCTTGTTGCCTCGCTTCGCCATGGGACTCCCTCTCACTCATGGGGGGTATGTGCTGGTAAGCCTAGGTTCGCGGCAGGGGGGTCGCATGTCGGCTGTCGGCGCCGTGCTGTGTCATGGACCTATGACCGTCGACGACGTGGCCCGGGCGCTGCCGGGTATCGAGGAACTGCGCGACCACTCCCGGGGGCTCGCGATGCTGGACGCCGTGCTGAGCCCGGAGTGGGAGGGCCGGTACTACTCCTTCGACGCGCACTGGTCGGAGACCGAGCAGCTGGCGTCGATGCGGGACGGCTCCGGTGGTGAGTACACGATCGTCCTCTCTCCGGCGGGGGCGTACGCGCGCGTCTTCGACCACGAGTCGCCGCTGAGCCCGTACGGGCCGCTCGCGGACGGGCAGACCTGGCCCGGGGTCCTCGACGGGGTCCCGGATGCCTTCCGGGAGTACCTGACGGAGCCCGCGTTCACGGACGAGGACGGGGTGCACGTGACCACCGCCTGCCTCTGGCGCGAGCCCGCGGACACGGCCTGGCGGACGGGACCGGTCGACTTCCCGGACCTGGACGGCCACGCGGACCCGGACGGCTCCGGTCGCCTCCTCCACCTGCTCACGGACCGCTCGGCGGAGGCGTACGCGGAGTGGGCCTCGGACTACTACGAACGTCCCGTCGACCTCGAAGCCGTACGGCACGTCCTCGCCCTGCGCCCCCTGACCCCGGAGATCGTGGCGGCCCTCAACCCGGAGACGGACCCCGACGGCCTCGCGGAGGACGTACGGGAGATCGGCTACCCGGCCTGAGCGGGGAGGGCGGCGAGCGGGTCCGCTACCCGGCCTGAGGGGAGGACGGCGAGCGAGCGGGTCCGCTGTCCCGCCCGGTACTCCGGCGCCAGGATCGACATCACCGTCGCGTCCACCCGCTCGCCCTCCCACAGCAGCGCCCCGCGCAGGACGCCCTCGGGCGTGAAGCCCGCCTTCTCGTAGGCGCGGCGGGCGCGCGGGTTGAAGGCGTAGACCTCCAGGTGGATCCGGTACAGGCCCAGCGCCTCGAAGCCGTACCCGACGATCAGCCGGGTCGCCTCCGTGCCGAGGCCCCGCCCGACCGCGTCCGGGACGAAGACGATGCGGAAGGAGCAGCTCTCGTTCTCCTCGTCCCAGTCGTTGAGGACGACCTCGCCGACGACCCGGCCGGTCGCCCGCTCCACGACGGCGAGGTCGAGCCGGTCGTCCTGCGTGCCCCGGGAGCCGTACCACTTCCGCAGCGCCGGCTCGTCGAACCGGGTGTGGCACCCGGTCAGCCGGGCCACCTCCGCGTCCTCGAAGAGCGGCAGCAGCGCAGGCACGTCCTCCTCCGTGACGGGACGGAGAACCACCAGGTCACCGGTGAGGGTGGGCTTGTACGAGAAGTCGGTCATCCCCGGATTCTCGACGGCCGCGCCACGCGCTGTCGCGGCGATTTCCGCGCCGTCCGGGAAAGGCGAATCACGCGCCGCCCGGGCCCCGTACCGACGAGCGCCCCACGACCGTGCCCGCGCGGTCGATGCAGACGACGTCCACCGCGACCGGCGCGCCGCGCAGGACCGCGAGGGACTCGTCGCGGGCGCGGGCGGCGACGAGGTCGCCCAGCGGCACGCCGGCCGCCTCGCAGAGCCGGAGCGCGGCGAGGCCCGTGTTGGCGTCCGCGATCTCGGCGGCGAGCGCCTCGGAGGCGCCGCCGGTGCGGGCCAGGTCGGCGAGGAAGCCCTTGTCGACCTGGGAGCGGGCCGAATGGAGGTCCAGATGGCCCGCGGCCAGCTTGGAGAGCTTGGCGAAGCCGCCGCAGATCGTGAGCCGGTCCACCGGGTGGCGGCGGATGTACTTGAGGACCGCGCCCGCGAAGTCGCCCATGTCGAGCAGGGCGATCTCCGGAAGCTCGTACATCCCCGCGATCGTGCGCTCGGAGGTCGATCCGGTGCAGCCCGCCACATGGGTGAGGCCGCCCGCGCGGGCCACGTCCACGCCCCGGCGGATCGAGTCGATCCACGCCGAGCAGGAGTAGGGGACGACGACCCCGGTCGTGCCGAGGATCGACAGACCGCCGAGGATGCCGATCCGGGGGTTCCAGGTGGAGCGGGCGATCTCGGCGCCGTTGTCGACGGAGACGGTGATCTCGACGTCCCCGGGCGCCCCGTGCCGGGCGGCGACCTCGGCGACGTGCTCGCGCATCAGCTGCCGGGGCACCGGGTTGATCGCCGGCTCGCCCACGTCGAGGGGGAGGCCCGGCAGGGTGACCGTGCCGACGCCCTCGCCCGCCCGGAACACCACGCCCGAGCCCGGCGGCAGGAGCCGTACCGTCGAGCGGATCACCGCCCCGTGGGTGACGTCCGGGTCGTCGCCCGCGTCCTTCACCACGGCGGCCATGGCCGATCCGTCCGACAGGGACTCGGCGGTGAGCGCGAACGCCGGCGTCTGCCCCTTCGGCAGCGTGATCGTCACCGGGTCCGGGAAATCACCGGTGAGGAGGGCCGTGTACGCGGCGGTCGTCGCCGCCGTCGCACAGGCACCGGTCGTCCACCCCGGGCGCAGACCGGTGTGCTTGAGTTGGGCCTCGCGCCCGCCGCCCGACATCACGAAGAGGCTCCTGTGCACATACTCATTCTCGGGGGGACCACCGAGGCCCGCGCGCTCGCCGGACTGCTGCACGCCGACCGACGGGTGACCCGGCTGACCAGCTCCCTCGCCGGGCGGGTGGCCTCGCCGCGGCTGCCCGCGGGCGAGGTGCGGATCGGCGGCTTCGGCGGCGTCGAGGGGCTCGTGGAGTGGGTGCGCGAGCACGCCGTGGACGCGGTCATCGACGCCACCCATCCCTTCGCCGAGCGGATCAGCTTCAACGCGGCCCGGGCGGCCGCCACCGCCCATGTTCCCCTGCTGGCGCTGCGCCGCCCCGGCTGGGTCCCGGTGGAGGGTGACGACTGGCGCGAGGTGGCGTCCCTCGAGGACGCGGCCAGGGCCCTGACCGGCCTCGGCGACCGGGTCTTCCTGACCACGGGCCGGATGGGCCTCGCGGCCTTCGCGGCCCGCCCCGAGTGGTTCCTGGTCCGCTCGGTCGACGCCCCGGAGGCGCCGGTGCCGGCCCGCGCCGAGATCCTCCTCGACCGGGGCCCCTTCACCCTGGACGGCGAGCGGGAACTCCTCGCCCGCCACCGGATCGACGTGCTGGTGACGAAGGACAGCGGCGGCGCGGCGACCGCCCCGAAGCTGACCGCCGCCCGCGAGGCGGGCGTCCCGGTCGTGGTGGTCCGCCGCCCGCCGGTCCCGGAGGGCGTCCCGGTGGCGACGACCCCCGAGGAGGCCGCCGCCCTGGTGCTGCGGGGCTGAGCCTCGGGGCGTGTCGCCGGCCCCGGGCGCGTCAGCCGGCCCCGGGCGCGTCAGCAGACCCCGGGGTGCGTCAGCCGGTCTCGGGGGTGCCGAGCTCGGTGACCTCGACCCAGTCGAACTCCGGGTCGTTCCAGAAGATCTGGTTGTTCCAGGTGTCGATGGCGATGACGCCGTAGAGCACGGTCTCGCCGTCCGCCGCGCTGCCGTGGAGGTAGGACGAGGCGCCGGCGGTGAGGTACTCGACGCGGTGCGCGACCCAGACGAGGTTGCCGTCGCCGTCGTCGACCTGCACGGCCTTGTAGACCTCGTACAGCTTGACGTCGGGCTCGGCGTTCGGCGTCCACTCCAGGAGCACGCCGTCCTCGCGCGGGGTGGCCGTGAGGCCGGCGACCGGCGCGGGGGCGACGAGATCGCCCTCGGTCGTGAGCGAGACCGCGGCGGCGGCGGAGACGTTGCCGGCCCGGTCCACGGCCTTGACCGTGTAGTTGTACGTCGTGCCGGGGGTGACCGCGGCCTGGGTGTACTGCGTGCCGGAGACGGTGTCGAGGAGCGTGGAGCCGTTGTAGACGCGGTATGCGGCCACGTCCGTGGCGGTGGGCGCGGTCCAGGTGAGGACGGCGCCGGAGGTGTCGTTCTCCACCGCCTTCAGGCCCGTCGGAGCGCCCGGGGCCGTCCGGTCCACGGAGGCCACCGTGAGGTCGGTGCCGCCCCAGGACTCGTTGCCGGCCCTGTCGACGGCGCGGAGCTCGTAGAGGTACGTCTGGCCCGTGGGCGGCGGGTAGTTCACGTACGAGGTGCCGGTGATCAGAGCGGTGGCGCTGCTGACCTTCGCCCAGGCGGTGGTGGGCAGCCGCCGGTAGAGGCGGTAACCGGCGTGGTCCATCTCCTTGTTGGCCGCCCACTTCAGGTCGACCTTGTTCAGGGTCCGGTCGTACGCGACGGTGGCGCCGGTCGGCGCGAGCGGGCGGACCTTGTCCACGGTCGCCGAAGTGTTCGGCGTGTAGGCGAACTTGACGTTCGCCGCGCCCGTCCAGGCCGCGTAGTAGACGCTGATGGTGTGGCGTCCGGACGGGATCGTGACGCTGACCGTCTTCTTCTGCGTCGTGGAGACGTCCCTCCACAGGTCGATCTTGCGGACGCCGTCGACGTGGACGCGCAGCCCGTCCTGCGCCTCGGCGGCGAGCGTGAAGGGGCCGCCGGAGCCGAAGTCGCGGGTGACGGTCCAGCGGACGGAGAAGTTGTCCTTGGGAAGCCGGCCGCCGGCCGGGTCGCCATAGCCGTAGTTCTCGGCGATGACGCTGTCGCAGGACGTCAGCTTGGGCGTGCCGGTGAAGGTGGAGTTGGCGAAGTACTCCGCCTTCCACACGGGGGAGACGCAGGTGACGGCCGCGACCGCCGGGGTGGCGGTCAGCAGACCGCCGGATGCGACGAGGGCGGCCGTCGTGGCCAGCGCGCTCAGTCGGATACGAGTCATCACAGAGAGAAGGGCCCTTTCCGGACCTGGGACTTGCCCTGAGGGAAACGGCGTGGGTTCGCATGCGTGTGCGGGTTCGCCGGTGGGCGACTCTACCGGCGTGTTCCTTCCGCGCGACAGGGGATTCCGCCCGGCGTTCAATGGGGTGGTGGGTACCGTCCGCTGGCTGGTCACGGCGGGGCTCGTGGCGCTGCTGGGCGCCGCGCCGATCCCCCACCCCCACCCCCACCCCCACCCCCACCCCCACCCCCACCCCCGACCCGCCCCCGCCGCAGCCGCCTCCCGTGCTCGACCGGGCGGACGTGGACCGGGCGGTCGGCCGCCTCGAACCAGCAGCAGGAGGATGCGGGCCGGTCCGAGACGGACTACGCCCACCCGCCCGCCGGCGCCGCTCCCGCGAAGGCCGACGACGCCTACGTCGGCACGTACACCAGCGACTACTACGGTCCGCTGACGCTGACGGTGGCGGCGGAGGCCGGGGGCCTGGTCCTGCGGCTGGGGCCGGAGCCCCAGACGTACCGGCTCACCCACTACGACGGGAACACGTTCAGCTTCACGACGCGCGGGGAGAACGCCGTCGGTCCGACCGGCGTCACGTTCTCCCCGGACGGGAAGTCCGTCCGCGTCGAGTACCTGGACGGCGAGGGCCTCGGCACCTTCACCCGCACCCGATGAGCGCGTGAACGCGTGAACGTGTGAGCGCGGGTCAGACGATCGCGTTGTAGATCTGCCAGTTCCAGCCGATCTTGGTGCGGGCGGCGGTCGGGGAGTCCTTGTAGAGCCAGAGGTTGCCGGCCGCGTCGCGGGCGACGCCGTCCGTGGAGCTCCAGCCGTCGAGGTCGCCGGTGCCGCGGACGGCGTTGTACGTGTTCCAGCCGCCGCCGACGCGGACGCGCGGCTTGAACGGGGCGCTGTCCACTCCCGGCGCCGCCCACGGCTTGGGCTCGTACGACCAGAGCACTCCGGCGCTGTCGCGGGCCACGACCCTGTTGCCGATGGTGCTGATCAGGTTGTAGGCGTTCCAGCCGCCGCCGACCCGCACGCGGGGCTTGAGCGGAGCACCGGTGCTGTCTCCGTTCTCGTATGGGTAGTTCCAGAGGACGCCGTCGCGGTCACGGGCGATCAGCCCGTGGTAGCCGGCGGAGATCGAGGTGTAGATGTTCCAGCCGCCGCCCTCGCGGACGCGCGGCTTGAACGGGGCCGCGGGATTGCCGGAGCCCTCGTGGTACCAGAGCACACCGTCCTTGTCCCGGGCCACCAGGCTGCCGTGGCCGGACGCGGTGGTGTAGTAGAGCTTGGTGAGGGCGGTGTAGCCGTTCCAGCCGCCGCCGACGCGCGTCCGCGGCTTGAGGGGGTGGGCGGGGTCGGCGGTGCTCTCGTACTGCCAGAGGACACCGTCCTTGTCGCGGGCGTGCAGCGTCGTGCGGTCCCCAGCCTCCGGAGTGCCGCGGACGAAGTGGAAGCCCACCGGCCCGCTCGCGACCACGGTGCCGTTCTCGTCCCTCATCTCCAGCTTGCCGTCGCGCTTTCCGGCGTGGGCGTAGTAGGCGAGGGCGCTGACACGGATGTCGTAGGTGATCGTCCTCTGCGCCATGGTGGCCGGCAGGGGCGTCACGTTCTCCGGGTTCCACCAGCCCCAGCCGCAGTCCTCGAACGGTTCGCGGTTGACCGAGCAGGAGGTGTCGGGCACGTACTCGTCACCGGCCGAGGGAAGGGGCAGGCCGATGTCCAACTTGGGGGTCACCGTGCCCGTGACGGACTCCGGCAGCGTGACCGTGATCCGGGTGGTCACCGCCGCCTCGCCGGTGCGGACGACCAGCGGGCCGCCCTCCTGGACCACCGTGCCCGCTTCGGTGGCCTCGGTCGTGCCGGCGGTCACCGATCCGGCCGGAAGCGATCCGGCCGTGACCGGGGCGGCGGCCGCCACGGTGGCCGGGACGACGCCGGCTACGAGTGCGGTCGCGGTGACCAGAGCTGCACGGAGACGTGCCACGAATCCCCCAGGAGTCCTCGGGTGGAGACAGGAGGGCGGACCTTCCCGCCCTTCGGACACCTGTGTGACCGATGAGGTGCGGCGAAGGTTGCCCCCCTGTCCACCGGGAATCCCCGGACTCCTACGCGTACCGGCGCGGCGTCCAGGCGATCGTCCGGCCGTCGGCGCGCTCGACCGCGCGCGTCTGGGAGGAGCCGATGAGCAGCAGGGTGCGCATGTCGACCTCGGACGGGTCCAGGGTCTTCAGGGTCAGCACCCGGACCGACTGCTCGGGGCCGCCCACGTCACGGGCGACGACCACCGGCGTCTCGGGGGAGCGGAGGTCGAGGAGGAGGTCACGGGCGGCCGCCACCTGGTGCGTGCGGGACTTGGAGCCCGGGTTGTAGAGCGCGATGACCAGGTCGGCGCCGGCGGCGGCGCGCAGCCGGGCCTCGATGACGTCCCAGGGCTTGAGCCGGTCGGAGAGCGAGATGGTGGCGTAGTCGTGGCCGAGCGGGGCGCCCGCGGCGGCCGCGGCCGCGTTGGCGGCGGTCACACCGGGCAGGACCCGCACCGGCACGTCCGCGTACTCCGGTTCGCAGGCGACCTCCAGGACGGCGGTGGCCATGGCGAAGACGCCCGGGTCGCCGCCGGAGACGACCGCGACCTTGTGGCCGCGCCGGGCCAGGTCGAGGGCGAACTCGGCGCGCTCGGACTCGACCTTGTTGTCGGAGCCGTGCCGGATCTGCCCGGGGCGCAGCACCGGCACCCGGTCCAGGTAGGTGGTGTAGCCGACGAGGACGTCGGCGTTGACGAGCGCGCCGCGCGACTCGGGCGTCAGCCAGGGCGCGCCGGCCGGGCCGGTGCCGACGACGACGACCTCGCCCCGCTCCCGTACGACGGGCTCCTGGTCGACGCGGGAGGGGAGGACCGCGACCGAGAAGTACGGGACGGAGTCCGGGTCGATGCCGGCGAGGTCGCCGGTCCGCTCGCCCGCCATGAACGCCCGCTCCACGTACCGGGCGTCGTCGAGCCGGCCCGCCCGCTCCAGGGCCCGCTTCACGGTGGGGAAGGTGCGGCCGAGCTTCATCACGACGGCCGAGTCGGTCCCGGCGAGGCGGGCCGTCAGCTCGTCCTCCGGCAGCGTGCCGGGGATGATCGTGAGGACCTCCTCCGCCTCGCAGAGCGGCTCGCCGAGGCGGGCGGCGGCTGCGCTGACCGAGGTGACACCAGGGATGACGGTCGTGTCGTAGCGGTCCGCGAGCCGCTTGTGCATGTGCTGGTACGAGCCGTAGAAGAGCGGGTCGCCCTCGGCGAGGACGGCGACCGTGCGGCCGGCGTCGAGGTGGGCGGCGAGGCGGGCCGCCGCCTCCTCGTAGAAGTCGTTCAGGGCGCCGCGGTAGCCGCCGGGGTGGTCCGTGGTCTCGACCGTGAGCGGGTACATGAGCCGCTCCTCGACGTGGTCCTCGCGGATGTGCTCGGCCGCGATGGAGCGGGCGATCGAGCGGCCGTGGCGGGCGGAGTGGTAGGCGATGACGTCGGCTCCGGCGATGGCCTTCACGGCCGCGACCGTCATGAGGTTCGGGTCGCCGGGGCCGAGCCCGACCCCGTACAGCTTTCCGGTCACTGCTGGATCTCCGCTTCGTGGGCGAGGGCGTTGATCGCGGCGGCGGTCATCGCGCTTCCGCCGCGCCGGCCCCGTACGACGAGGTAGTCGAGGCCGAGCGTCTGCTCCGCGAGCGCGTCCTTGGACTCGGCGGCGCCGATGAAGCCGACCGGGATGCCGAGGACGGCGGCGGGGCGGGGAGCGCCCTTCGCGATCATCTCCAGGAGGTGGAAGAGGGCGGTGGGGGCGTTGCCGATCGCGACGACGGAGCCTTCGAGGCGGTCCCGCCACAGTTCGAGCGCGGCGGCGGAGCGGGTGGTGCCCAGCTCGGCGGCGAGGCCCGGCACGGCCGGGTCGGAGAGCGTGCAGATCACCTCGTTGTCGGCGGGCAGCCGCTTGCGGGTGACGCCGCTGGCGACCATCTGCGCGTCGCAGAGGATCGGCGCTCCGGCGCGCAGGGCCTCGCGGGCGTTCGCGACGACCTGGGGGGAGTACGCGATGTCCTGGACGAGGTCGGTCATGCCGCAGGCGTGGATCATCCGGACCGCCACCTGGGCGACGTCGGCGGGCAGGCCCGCGAGCTCCGCCTCGGCGCGGATCGTGGCAAAGGACCGGCGGTAGATCTCCGTCCCGTCCTTCTCGTAATCGAACATCCTGTTGCTCTCGCTCATCTCGTCGTCGTGGTGGCGGGGGTGGTGGTGCGGGCCGTGGTCACCGCTTCGGGCAGGGCGGTACGGGGGATGGGGGCGCCGTCCACCAGATAGGCGCCGTCGGCGGTGGCGACGACGTCGACCCAGGTGCCGTGCGGGTGGCCGCAGCGGCGCTCGCACCCGGAGTAGTGGACGGGGAGTCCAAGGGCCCCCGGGTGCGCGTCGGCGCGGACGTCCGCGAGGGACTTGGCGCAGCCGGGCAGCCCCGTGCAGGCGGTGACGCCCGCCCAGGGGGAGTCGGGGCGGGTGATCAGCCCGTACGAGGTGAGGCCCGCGAGCCTGCCGGCTTCCGCTGTCGCCCCGACCACGACCGCTCCGCGCCACGGCGTCAGCCGCACCTCCTCGGCGGGCAGCAGCGCGCGCAGCTGGGCGGCGGTGAGGCGGCCGAGGGGGGCCAGGACGTACAGGGCGGTGGGGCCGAGCGGACCGGGCGCGGGCGGCGGGCCCAGGACCAGCAGGGACTCCGCCGCCGGTACGGGCTCCGCCGCGATCCCGGCGCGGTCGAGGGCGCCCGCCACGTCCGGGGCGCACTCCGCCGGCAGCTCCCGCACCCGCCAGGCCCCGTTCCCGGCCTCGCGGGCGGCGTCCAGGAACGCCCCGGCGGCGGCGAGCGCGGCCCGCGGCGCGTCGGCTCCGCCGACCCGGAAGGCCCGCCCGCCGACGTACAGGAGCGCGGAGGAGGAGAAAGAGGCGGAGGAGACAGAGGAGGAACCCCGCTCCACTGCGACCAAGGTCACATCGCCCCCGAGTCCCGCCACGTCACCGCGTCCGTCGTCGAGGACGAAGAGGAAACGGCCGGAAAGCGCCGCGGTCCAGGGTTCGGCACAGAGCAGCTCGTCGAGCTCACGGGCCCACAACTGGACCTCGGGGCCGCCGAGTCCGTCGAGGCCGGCGGCGGGCGAGGCCACGATGTTGCGGACGCGCTCGTGGGTGGGGGAGGGCAGCAGGCCCGCTTCCGCGAGAAGCGCGGCGAGCTCGGCGCCGCAGCCCTCCGCGAGGCCGCGCAGCTCCGCGTTCCCCCGGGAGGTGAGACTGATCCGCCCGTCGCCGAGGGACTCCGCCGCGTGCGCGAGCGTCTCGATCTGACGTGCCGTCAACCGCCCTGCGGGCAGCCGCAGTCGGGCCAGCCGGCCGTCGTCGGCGGTGTGCAGGCGCAGCGCCCCGGGGCAGGCGTCGCCACGGTCCCGTATGCGAGCTTCGCCCCGTTCGGGCGCAGAGGGTGGGGTGGGCGGCATGGCGGCGAGCATACCCACGGGGAACCGGCCCGCCACCGGGTGTGATCCGGCCGACTCCACGGCCCGCCCCGCCCCGCCGACGGCACGATCTACTATGCAGATCGGCATGGGGTTCCAGGACCCCGGGGAGGAAGCCCGGTGAGAATCCGGCGCGGTCCCGCCACTGTGAGCCGGCCCCGGCGACGGGACCGGTGAGTCAGGAACTCCCGCCGTCCACACGACCACCCGGGGCGCGGACAACCCCGAGGAAGGGCCTGCGCACGCCATGCTTCTGCTGCTGTCGCACTCCGACACCGACCTGCTCAGCGCCCGTGCGGCGAACGCCGTCTCGGCCGAAGGGCCGGTGGAGTACCGCTTCGCCAACCCCGCCCGGCTGCCCCTCGCCGACCTGCCCGGCCTCCTCGACGGCGTCGAGCTCGTCGTCGTCCGCCTCCTGGGCGGCCTCCGCTCCTGGGAGGAGGGGATCGACGCGATCCGCGCCACCGGGAAGCCGGTCGTCGTCCTCAGCGGCGAACAGGCCCCCGACGCCCAGCTGATGGAGACCTCGACCGTCCCCGTCGGCGTCGCCACCGAGGCGCACGCCTACCTCGCGCACGGCGGCCCCGGCAACCTGGAGCAGCTGGCCCGCTTCCTCTCCGACACGGTCCTCCTCACCGGCCACGGCTTCGAGGCCCCGGCCGCCGCCCCCACCTGGGGCCCGCTGGCGCGCACCCCGAGGCGTACGGACGGCCCGACGATCGCGGTGCTCTACTACCGCGCCCACCACATGAGCGGGAACACCGCCTTCGTGGACACCCTGTGCGAGGCGATCGAGGACGCCGGCGCCCAGGCGCTCCCGCTGTACGTGGCCTCCCTGCGGGCCCCCGAGCCCGAGCTGCTCGACCGGCTGCGCGGGGCCGACGCGATCGTCACCACCGTCCTCGCCGCCGGTGGCACCAAGCCCGCCGAGGCGCAGGCCGGCGGCGACGAGGAGGCCTGGGACGCGGGCGCGCTCGCCGCGCTCGACGTGCCGATCCTCCAGGCGCTCTGCCTGACCGGTTCGCGTGCGAACTGGGAGGAGAACGACGAGGGCCTGTCGCCGCTGGACGCGGCCAGCCAGGTCGCCGTCCCCGAGTTCGACGGCCGGCTCATCACCGTCCCCTTCTCCTTCAAGGAGATCGACGCGGACGGTCTGCCCGCGTACGTCGCGGACGCCGAGCGCGCCGCCCGCGTCGCCGGGATCGCGGTCCGCCACGCGCGCCTGCGGCACATCCCGAACGCCGAGAAGAAGCTGGCGCTCGTCCTCTCCGCGTACCCGACGAAGCACTCCCGCATCGGCAACGCGGTCGGTCTGGACACCCCCGCCTCCGCCGTCTCCCTCCTCCGCCGCCTTCGTGAAGAGGGGTACGACTTCGGTCCCGTCGAGGAGCTCCCCGGCCTGGTGTCGGGCGACGGCGACGAGCTGATCTACGCCCTCATCGAGGCCGGCGGCCACGACCAGGACTGGCTGACCGAGGAGCAGCTCGCCCGGAACCCGGTCCGCATCCCGGCCGCCGACTACAAGCGCTGGTACGCCGAACTCCCCGCCGAGCTGCGGTCGGACGTCGAGGAGCACTGGGGGCCGCCGCCGGGCGAGATGTTCCTGGACCGCTCCCGCAACCCGGAGGGCGACATCGTGCTCGCCGCCCTGCGCCGCGGGAACCTGCTGATCCTCATCCAGCCGCCGCGCGGCTTCGGCGAGAACCCGATCGCGATCTACCACGACCCCGATCTGCCGCCGTCCCACCACTACCTGGCCGCCTACCGCTGGATCGCCGCCCGTGCCGAGGACGGCGGCTTCGGCGCCGACGCCATGGTCCACCTGGGCAAGCACGGCAACCTGGAGTGGCTGCCCGGCAAGAACGCCGGCCTGTCCGCCGCCTGCGGCCCGGACGCTGCCCTCGGCGACATCCCCCTGATCTACCCCTTCCTCGTCAACGACCCGGGCGAGGGCACGCAGGCCAAGCGCCGCGTGCACGCCACCCTCGTCGACCACCTGGTGCCGCCGATGGCGCGCGCCGACTCCTACGGCGACATCGCGCGCCTGGAGCAGCTCCTCGACGAGTACGCGCAGATCTCCTCCATGGACCCGTCGAAGCTGCCCGCGATCCGCGCCCAGATCTGGACGCTGATCCAGGCGGCCAAGCTCGACCACGACCTGGGGCTCCAGGACCGGCCGGAGGACGACGGCTTCGACGACTTCCTGCTGCACGTCGACGGCTGGCTGTGCGAGGTCAAGGACGCGCAGATCAGGGACGGTCTGCACGTCCTGGGCGGGGCGCCGGAGGGCGAGGCCCGGGTCAACCTGGTCCTCTCCATCCTGCGCGCCCGGCAGATCTGGGGCGGTACGCAGGCGCTGCCCGGCCTGCGCGAGGCCCTGGGTCTCGACGAGTCGGCCGCGACCCGGACCACCGCCGACGAGGCGGAGGCGAAGGCGCGCGAGCTGGTCGAGGCGATGGAGGCCGCCGACTGGTCGGTGGAGGCCGTCGCGACGGTCGCCGCCGCGTACGGCCCCGAGGTCCGGGACGTCCTCCGCTTCGCCTGCGAGCAGGTCGTGCCGCGGCTCGCCGCGACCACCGACGAGCTCACCCACGCGGTGCACGCCCTGAACGGCGGCTTCGTCCCGGCCGGCCCGTCCGGCTCCCCGCTCCGCGGCCTGGTCAACGTCCTGCCGACCGGCCGGAACTTCTACTCGGTCGACCCGAAGGCCGTGCCGTCCCGGCTCGCCTGGGAGACCGGCCAGGCACTCGCCGACTCGCTCCTGGAGCGCTACCGCACGGACAACGGCGAGTGGCCGACCTCCGTCGGGCTCTCCCTCTGGGGCACGAGCGCGATGCGTACCGCCGGCGACGACGTGGCCGAGGCGCTCGCCCTGCTGGGCGTCCGCCCGCTCTGGGACGACGCCTCCCGCCGGGTGAACGGCCTTGAGCCGATCCCGCTCGCGGAGCTCGGCCGCCCGCGCGTCGACGTCACGCTCCGCATCTCGGGCTTCTTCCGGGACGCGTTCCCGCACGTCATCGGCCTCCTCGACGACGCCGTACGGCTGGTCGCGGGACTGGACGAGCCCGCCTCGGAGAACTACGTACGGGCGCACGCGCAGGCCGACCTCGCCGAGCACGGCGACGAGCGGCGCGCCACGACCCGGATCTTCGGCTCCCGGCCGGGCACGTACGGAGCGGGCATCCTCCAGCTGATCGACAGCCGCGACTGGCGCACGGACGCCGACCTCGCGGAGGTCTACACGGTCTGGGGCGGCTACGCCTACGGCCGCGGGCTCGAAGGCCGCCCGGCGCGCGAGGAGATGGAGACCGCGTACAAGCGGATCGCGGTCGCGGCGAAGAACACGGACACGCGCGAGCACGACATCGCGGACTCCGACGACTACTTCCAGTACCACGGCGGCATGGTGGCGACCGTCCGCGCGCTGAAGGGCACGGCCCCCGAGGCGTACATCGGCGACTCCACCCGCCCGGAGACGGTCCGCACCCGCACGCTGGTCGAGGAGACCTCCCGGGTCTTCCGGGCCCGCGTGGTCAACCCGCGCTGGATCGAGGCGATGCGCCGCCACGGCTACAAGGGCGCGTTCGAGCTCGCGGCGACGGTCGACTACCTCTTCGGGTACGACGCCACCACGGGCGTCGTGGCCGACTGGATGTACGACAAGCTGACGCAGGAGTACGTGCTCGACGCGGAGAACCAGGCCTTCCTGAAGGAGGCCAACCCGTGGGCCCTGCACGGCATCGCGGAGCGGCTCCTCGAAGCCGAGTCGCGCGGCATGTGGGAGAAGCCGGACCCGGAGACCCTGGCCGCCCTGCGCCAGGTGTTCCTGGAGACGGAGGGCGACCTCGAAGGATCCTCGGACGACGAGGGCGACGAGGGCTAGCCCGTCACCTGCTCCCGGGCCGGTGCCGGTTCGAGGCGCCGGCCCCGGAAGCCCTCCCGGAGCCGCCGGTCGTGGCTGACCACGATCCGCGTGCCCCGGTACTCCGCGAGCGCGGCCTCGCTCACCGTACGGGGGTCGGTGGGCGGGGCCGTCTCCTGGCGGAGCACTCCGACCCGGGCGGGGGCCCGCACCGCGCCCGCGTCCGGGGGGCGTACTGCTCGCCGGCGCCGCCGCGGGTCTGGTGCGGGCGCTACGGCGTCCGCGGGGCGCCGCCCAGCACCCGTACCGCCTCGACGATCAGGTCCCAGAAGCCGTCCGCGTCGACCTCCATGCCCACCTCCGCGTTGGGCGTCAGCCCCGTCACCCCGTCCAGGTCGACGACGGTCGCGCCTCGCGTCCACGTCCCCGCCAGCTCCACCCGCACCGCCGCCCGGACCAGGCTGACGAGTGACGGGTCGATGAGATGGGCCACCGTCAGCGGGTCGTGCAGCGGGGGCGCGTCGAAGCCGTACACCTCGCGGTAGGTCGACGCGAAGTAGGTGAGCAGCTCGACGCAGAGCCGGCTCAGCGGGGTGCCGAGCGCGGCGAGCCGGGCGACGACCGCGGGGGTGGCCCGCACCTGATGGGTGGCGTTGAGGCCGAACATCGTCACCGGCACACCGCAGCCGAAGACGATGTCCGCCGCCTCCGGGTCGCAGAGGACGTTGAACTCGGCGGCGGGGGTGGTGTTTCCGCGCTCGACGGACCCGCCCATCAGGACGATCCGCTCGATCCTGGCCGTCAGCCGCGGGTACGCGAGGAGCAGCGTCGCGATGTTGGTCAGCGGGCCCGTCGGGACGAGCGTCACCGGGGCCGGGTGGGTGGTCAGGGTGGAGTGGAGGAGCGTGAGCGCGTCGCGCGGGTCCTGCGGCACGGTCGGGTCGGCCTCGCCGAAGGTGGGGTCCCAGCTCGGGCCGTCGAGCCCGGAGCCGCCGTGGATGTTCTCCGCGATGAGCGGCGCGCCCTGCGGCCGGGCGTGCAGCGGCCCCGCCGCGCCCGCCGAGATCGGCACGCCCCGGATCCCGGCGGCCTCGCACACGCGGCGGGCGTTGAGGGTGGTCTTCTCCACCGACTGGTTGCCCGCGACGGTGGTGATCGCGAGCAGGTCGACGGCGGGGTGGGCGGCGGCCAGCAGGATGTTGAAGGCGTCGTCGTGACCGGGATCGCAGTCGAGGATCACAGGTACGGGCATGTCTCCACCGTCCCACAGGCGAGGGTCACCGTCACTTGTCCTTCGCGACCTTCGCCGCCGCCGCGTCGACGACCGGTGGACCGGCGGCGCATGAAGTCTCCCTATGTGTCTGCGTTCGGCCCAGTCAACAACCTGTACCGCGGGCTCGCATCTCGAAGACCCCTCTCGAAGACCCGATGACAAATCTCATTGTTCTAGTAGAGTGCAAACAAGGAGGTTTTCATGAACCGTGCAACGCCGCGTCTCCGCGCGCTCGCCGCGCTCCCCTTCGTCCTCGCCCTCGCCGTCCACCTGCTCCTCTTCGCCCGCTGGCGGGACGAGTTCCCCGCCGAACTCGCCACCCACTTCTCGCTCGGGGACGACGGACGGGCCGACGGCTGGACCGGCCCGACGGCCTACGTCCTCATCAGTACGGGCCTGCTCCTCGCCCTCGCCGCCGGCTGGGCCACGACCGTGCGGCGCCGCGGGCTGTGGGGCGCCTGGGCCACCGCGGGCTTCACCGGCGGGCTCTTCGTCCAGCTCCTCCGCGCCAACGTCGGCGACGAGTTCGAGGTGCAGGTCTTCTCCCCCGGCATGGACCTCGGCGTGGCCCTCACGGCCGCTGCCGTGGCCGGCGCCGCCGGCTGGGCGCTCACCTCGCTCGTCCCCCAGGAGGAGCCGGCCGCCGGCCCCGGCCCCGCGGCGGACGACCCGCGGCTCCCGCTCGCCGCGGGCGAGGTCGCCGGCTGGTCCCGCGACACCGGCTCCCGGCTGCTCACCGCCCTCGCCGTGCTCGCCCTCGCCGCCGCCCCCTTCACCCTGCTCCTCGCCACCTGGCCCGGCGCCCTGCTGGGCCTGCTCGGCCTCGTCATCGGGGTGCCCGGGCTGGCGCTCGCCCGGGTCCGGGTCACCGTCGACCGGCACGGCCTCACCGTCCGCTCGGCCCTCGTCCCCCGCCCCCGCGTCCGGGTCCCGCTCGACGCCGTCGAGGCCGCGAGCGTCCGGGACGTCGACGCCCTCGCGGACTTCGGCGGCTGGGGCTACCGGGTCCGGGCCCACCGCACGGGCGTGGTGCTGCGCTCCGGCGAGGCCCTCGTCGTACGGCGGGAGAGCGGCCGCGAGTTCGCGGTCACCGTGCCCGACGCGCGCACCGCCGCCGCCCTCCTGAACGCGCTGGCCGAGCGGCATGGGAAGGTCTGACCGTGCTCTTCCGCGTCGACCCGGCCTCCTCCGTCCCGCTCGGCGACCAGATCGCCGCCTGCGTCCGCGGGGCGCTCGCCGACGGCTCCGCCGAGCCCGGCGAACGCCTCCCGGCCGCCCGGGAGCTCGCCGACTCCCTGGGCGTCAACGTCCACACCGTCCTCCGCGGCTACCAGCGGCTCCGCGAGGAGGGCCTGATCGAACTCCGCCGCGGCCGGGGCGCCGTCATCGTCCCCGGCGCCGCCGCCCCCGACCGCGCCCGGCTGGTCTCCCGGCTGCGGGAGGCGGCGGCCGAGGCCCGCGAACTGGGCCTGACGGAGGCGGAGTTCCTGGAGCTCGCCCGTACCAGCCTCAGCTGAGGCGGGAGCCGATCCCGACGTTCCAGCGGCCGGAGCGGCCCGTCAGCTCCACGTACGACAGGGGGCGCACGTCGAGGCGCCAGAAGGCCGCCCCGGGCGCGCCGAGGGCGTGCGCGACGGCCGCCCGGATCACGTCCGGCTCGGCGACGGCCCAGACGGTGCCCGGCTCCAGGGCGTCCGCCCAGGCGGCGACCCGGGCCCAGAGGGAGCTCAGGGACTCGCCGCCGTGCGGGACGGCGTCCGGGTCGGAGAGCCAGGCAGCCACCGACTCCGGCTCCTCGGCGACGAGTTCGTCCAGGCGCCGGCCCCGCCACCGGCCCATCGCGCAGCCCGCGAGCGCCGCCACCTCCTCGGCCCCCGTCAGGCCGAGGAGTTCGGCCGTGCCCCGGCAGCGCGGGGACGGTGAGGTGAGCACCCGGGCCGACCGTCCGAGGCGGACCGGGTCGGTGCTCACCGGCTCCACCGGGGAGCCGTCGTCGAACCGGGCCTCGCGCAGGGCCGCGTTCATGGCGGGGGCGACGAGGACGAGCCGTACGGTCCGTTCCGGCGGGGGCGCGTTCACAGGTGATTCTTCCCTCAGTGGTCGATTGGCCGCCCATGCGCCCTTGGCGCGGCACGGCGGGCGCGGTACGGTCACGGCGACAATTCCAGAGACCGACGACGGCGACACGGAAGTCCGGTGGAAAACCGGCACGGTCGCGCCACTGTGAGCCGCCCCGGCACCCCCGGGACACGGCGAGTCAGACCCGACGACCGTCGTCGCGCACCACCGTACTGGGACGCGAGTTCCCGAGGAGGTACCGCCATGGCCGAGGCCGTCGCCCCGTCCGTCACCCCCACCACCCCTGTCGCGCTGCCGGTTTCCCTGCCGGTCCGCACCGTGCTGCCCTGGGCCCTGTTCGCCGGGCTCCTGGCGGTGGTCGCGCTCTACTTCGTCGGCGCCGAGCAGGGCGCCCTGTCCGTCTTCGCGGGCAGCGACGTGCACGAGTGGGTCCACGACGGTCGTCATCTGCTCGGCTTCCCCTGCCACTGATCGCGGTAGAGGAGCTCACGCACATGTACGACACGACGTCCTCCACCGTGAGGAGACTGCTGGTCCGCGGCATGCTCGCGGGCCTGATCGCCGGACTGTTCGCCTTCGCCGTCGCGTACGCCGTCGGTGAGCCGTCCGTCGACGCCTCGATCGCCGTCGAGGAGGCCGCCGCACAGGCCGAGCACGCGGGCCACGGCGCGGCCGCCGCCGGGGAAGCCGAAGAGGAGGAACTGGTCAGCCGGGGCGTCCAGTCCACGGCCGGCCTGGCCACCGGCGTCCTCGTCTACGGTGTCGCGCTCGGCGGCATCGCCTCCCTCGCGTTCGCCTTCGTCCTGGGACGCGTGGGCCGGTTCACGCCGAAGGCGACCGCCGCGCTCGTCGCGGCCGCCGCCTTCACGACCGTCTACCTGGTGCCGTTCCTGAAGTACCCGGCGACCCCGCCGGCCGTCGGCAACCCGGACACCATCGGGCAGCGCACCACGCTCTTCTTCCTGATGATCCTGCTGAGCGTGCTGCTCGGCGTCGCCGCGGTCGTCGCCGGCCGCCGCCTCGCCCCCCGCCTGGGCAACTGGAACGCGACCCTCGTCGCCGGGGCCGGCTTCGTCGTCGCCGTCGCCGTCGCCTGCGCGTTCCTGCCGGGCAACGACGACGCGGTACAGGCCGGCTTCCCGGCCGCCGTGCTCTGGGAGTTCCGGCTCGCCACCCTCGGGATCCAGGCGGTCCTGTGGGCGGTGTTCGCGGTCGCCTTCGGCTCCCTGGCCCAGCGACTGCTCGCCCCGGCCGCACCCCGCCCCGCGGTCGCGGAGACGGTCCCGGCCTGAGGCACCGCGTGGCGCCTCGCAGCATGGCGCCTTCGAGCGTGGTGCCTTGCACCATGGCGCCTTCGAGCGTGGTGCCCTCCAGAGTGGCGCCTTCCGGAGTGGTGCCTTCCCCGTAGACGTGGCGCGTACGGGGAAGGCGCCGCCCCTCAGCCCAGCTCGCGCACCGGGGCGCCCGCCAGGAAGGCCTCGATGTCCTCGACGGCCTGCCCGAAGTACCGCCCGTAGTTTCCCTCCGTCACATAGCCGAGGTGCGGCAGCGCCAGCACGTTCGGCAGGGTGCGCAGCGGGTCGCCGGCCGGCAGCGGCTCCGTCTCGAAGACGTCGAGCCCGGCCCCCGCGATCCACCCCTCGCGCAGCGCGCGCAGCAGCGCCCCGCCGTCGACGAGACCCGCCCGCGAGGTGTTGACCAGGTACGCGGACGGGCGCATCGCCCGCAGCTCGGGCTCCCCGATCAGGCCCCGCGTGCGGTCGGAGAGCACCAGGTGCAGGGAGACGAAGTCACTGTCCCCGAGCAGCTCCCGCCGGTCCTTCGCGAGCCGTACGCCGTGCTCCGCGGCCCGCTCCTCCGTCAGGTTCGGGCTCCAGGCGAGGACGTCCATGCCGAAGGCGAGGCCGATCCGCGCGACCCGGCCGCCGATCTTGCCGAGGCCGACGAGACCGAGGGTCCGGCCGTCCAGGTCCGCGCCGACGGTGGACTGCCAGGGCCCGCCCTCGCGCAGCGCCTGCGCCTCGGTCCGTACGTGCCGGGCGAGACCGAGGAGCAGGGCCCAGGTGAGCTCGGTGGGCGGCGCGGAGCTGCTGGTGGTGCCGCAGACGGTGATCCCCCGGGCGCGGGCGGCGGAGACGTCGACGGAGGCGTTGCGCAGCCCGGACGTGACGATCAGCCGGAGCCGGGGGAGCCGGGCGAGGAGAGCGGCGTCGACGGGGGTCCGCTCCCGCATGACGACGAGGATCTCGCACTCCTCGACGGCGGCGACGAGCGCGTCCCGGTCGGTGAGGTGCTCGCGCACCACGCGGACCTCGACGCGGTCGGCGAGCGGGCTCCAGTCGGCGGAGGAGAGGGCGACGCCCTGGTAGTCGTCCAGTACGGCACAGCGCAGCTTCATGACCGCATGATCGCGCACGCGTGCGTACTCAGGTAGGTGCGGAGGCGCCTGCATCCCTACCCGCGTACCCACGTACGCCACGCTCGGAGCGACAGAGCCGCCCACCCCACGGAGAATTGCCCTGACTTGTCTCTCTTTGTGAGGAGTGGGTGCCGTGGACGCCAACGACGCGGGTTCCGACAGGGACGAACTGGCGGCGCTCCGGGCCCGGATCGCCGCCCTGGAGGCGAGCGCGGCGACGGCCCGGCCACCCCGCCACCGCCTACGTTCGTTCTTCGCCGCCCTGCTCGTCGTCATCGGCTGCGTCCTGACGCCGCTGGGCCTCGTCGCCTCCTGGACCGCGGACATCGTCGGCGACACCGACCGGTACGTGCAGACGGTGACGCCGCTCGCCTCCGACCCGGCCGTCCAGGAAGCCGTCGCGACCCGGGTGACGGGCGCCGTGATGGAGCACATCGACCTGAAATCCCTCCTGGAGGGGGTGGCTCCGGAGCAGCGGCCGCTGCTCGAGAAGGCCCTCGGCGAGCTCGGGAACTCCCTGGAGGGGGCGGTCTCCAGCTTCGTCCACGACCGGGCGCAGGACGTGGTGGCCTCCTCCGCCTTCAAGACGATCTGGATCGATGCCAACAGGGCGATCCACACCTCGCTCGACCGGGCCCTGACCGGCAGCGACGAGGGGGCCGTGCGGATCAACACGGACACGGTCACGATCGACCTGGCGCCCGTGATCGACCGGGTGAAGGAACGGCTCGTCGACGCGGGCCTGACGGTCGCGGGGAAGATCCCCGAGATCCACACCAGCTTCACGGTTCTCCAGGCCGACGACATCGGCAAGGTGAAGACCGGCTTCTCCCTGCTCCAGGCGATGGGCGTGTGGCTGCCGGTGATCTCGGTGCTGCTGGTCGCCGGCGGTGTCCTGCTGGCCACGCGCAGGCGCCGCACCCTGATCGCCGGGGCCCTCGGCATCGCGGCGGCCGCCCTCTTCCTCGGCATCGCGCTCACCGTCTTCCGTACGGTCTACCTCAACGCCCTGCCGTCCGGGGTCTCCCCGGCCGCCGCCGGAGCCGTCTACGACACCCTGGTCCGCTACCTCCGCACCTCGGTACGGGTGTTCGCGGCCCTGGGCGTGCTGATCGCGCTCGCCGCCTGGCTCTCGGGACCGAGCCGCCCGGCGACCCTCGTCCGGGGCCTCTGGGACTCGGGCATCTCCGCGACCCGCGCCACCGCGGACCGCGCGGGCCTGCGCACGGGCCCGGTGGGTCCCTTCGTCCGCCGGTACCGCACCTGGATCACCTGGATCCTCGTCGCGGCGGCGGCCGTGGCCTGCGTCTTCTGGCCCCACCCCACCGGCTGGGTCGTGCTGGGCCTCGCCCTCGCCCTGCTCTTCGCGCTGGCGGTGGTGGCCTTCCTGGCGGAGCAGTCGAACGAGACCCACAAGCCCCACGGGCCCCACGAGAAGAAGGAGCCTCCGATGGAGGCCCCCTCTTCGTGAGCAGCGGGATCAGCTCGGTACGAGCGCCGTACGGCGGTGTCAGCGCCGTACGGTGTCATCCGTCTTCAGGTCGTCCAGGTCCTCGAGGAAATCGTCGAGCTCGTCGGGGCAGTAGACCTCCAGCACGATCCGCTCGACCTCGACGGCCCTCGTGTCGGAGATGACGGGCCGCTGGCCGGGGCCGGTGGCGCCGTTCGACTGGTGGATCTTCCAGAGGGCCGTCTTCAGGGCGTTGCCCGGGTCCTCGCAGACCGGGCCGCCGTCCGTGCCGAGCACTTCCTCGACCGTGTCGGTGTCGGGGGAGGGGTAGCCGGCCCGGACCAGCTCCTCCTGGAGCTGGTTGGCCTTGGAGAGCGTCTGGCTGTTCGTCGTCACCTTGTTGTACTTGATCACCCCGGCCACGGCGAGGCCGACGAGGATCACGATGGCGCCCACGTAGAGCCACCTGTGCTCGGAGGCGAAACGGGTGGGGCTCATGACCGGCCTCCCTCGGTCGAAGCGGTGGCGGCGGCGGTGCGCCAGCCCGGCTTGCGGAACTTCAGGAAGAGCCACGGGATGAGCAGCCCCAGGATGAACAGGCCGCTGCCGATGAAGAGGACGTATCCCCAGACGCTGCCGCCGCCGAACTGGGAGGGCGGTACGAAGCCGATGGCGAGGGCCGCCAGCGAGGAGAGCAGGCCGACCGTGCAGATCAGCCCCAGGGCGGGTGCCCGGTAGCCGCGCGGATGGTCGGGGTGGGTCTTCCGCAGTCGCATCGCGGCGGCGAACATCAGCAGGTAGACGATGAGATAGACCTGCGTGGTGATGGTGGAGAAGATCCAGTAGACGCTCGACACGTTGGGGATGAGCGCGTACATCAGGGCGATGACCGAGGTCACGACGCCCTGGGTGACCAGGATGTTCTGCTGGACGCCGAACTTGTTGAGCTGCTGCAGGAACGGCGGCAGGTAGCCCTCGCTGCGGGAGATCTCCAGGAGGCCCTTGGACGGGCCGGCGAGCCAGGTCAGCATGCCGGCCAGCGAGGCGGAGATCAGCATGACGGCGGCGATCGGCGTCATCCAGCCGATGTCGAAGTACGAGAAGAAGGCGTCGAACGCCTGCATCACGCCCGCGGTGAGGCTGAGCTGGTCCGCGGGGACGACCCAGCTGATCGCGAGCGCGGGCAGGATGAAGATCAGCAGCACCAGGCACACGGCCAGGAACATCGACTTCGGGTACTCCTTCGCCGGGTTCTTCAGCGAGGAGACGTGGACGGCGTTCATCTCCATGCCGGAGTACGAGAGGAAGTTGTTGACGATCAGGACGAGGCTGGCGAGGCCCGTCCACTGCGGCAGCAGGTGGTCGGCGTTCATGGGGGCGGCCGACGGGTTGCCCTGACCGAGGAAGATCATGCCGAGGACGACGAGGAGCGTGCCCGGCACGAGCGTCCCGATGACCAGGCCCCAACTGGACAGTCCCGCGAGGGCCTTCGTCCCGCGTGAGGAGACCCAGACACCGGTCCAGTACAGGACCATGATGACGATCGCGGTGTAGACGCCGTTGGAGGCCAGGGACGGGTCGATGACGTACGCGATGGTGGAGGCCACGAAGGCCAGCAGGCTCGGGTAGTAGAAGATCGTCATCGCGAACTGGCACCAGACCGCGAGGAATCCGAGCGGCTTGGAGAGCCCCTCGGAGACCCAGCGGTAGACGCCGCCGTTCCAGCCGGAGGCCAGTTCGGCGGAGACCAGCGCCGTCGGAAGCAGGAACACGACGGCTGGGACGAGGTAGAGGAAGACGCAGGCCAGACCGTAGACGGCCATGGTGGGCGCGGCCCGCAGGCTCGCCACCGACGCGGTCGTCATCAGGGCGAGCGTCACCCAGGTCATGGTGCTCGGTGCGGCGACCCTGGCCACCGCCGCCCGGGGTTGTGGCACGTCGGCCGGGTTGTCGATGCTGCTCATGGGCCCTCCCGTAGGTCACACGATCACCTCAGGCTCGATCGGCCCGCGGGCACCGGCAACCGGAGACACCCGTACGGGCTAGGGCCTGTCCGGCGGGTGTTCGCCGTCCTCGGCGTGTCGGCCCCCCAGCCGTCCTTCGCCCTGGTCCGACGCGCGGCAGGCCCCCCGTCAGCGGGGGGTGCGGGCGAAGGAGCGTCGGTAGGAGCGGGGCGGCACGCCCCGGCGGCGGACGAACTGGGCGCGCAGGACGGCCGCGCTGCCGAAGCCCACCGCGCGGGCGACCTCCTCGACCGGCAGGTCCGTGGTCTCCAGGAGCTCCTCGGCGCGGCTGAGCCGCAGCCCGAGCAGCCAGGCGTGCGGGGTGGTGCCCGTGGAGGCGGCGAAGCGGCGGGCGAAGGAGCGCCGGCTCATCAGGGCCCGGCGCGCCAACTCCGCGACCGGCAGTGGCTCGTGCAGATGCTCCCGGGCCCAGGCGAGGACCTCGGAGAGCCGCTCGTCCTGACTGTCCTCGGGTACGGGGGTGGCCAGGTACTGGGCCTGCCCGCCGTCCCGGTGGGAGGGGAGCACCAGGTCCCGGGCGATGGCGTTGGCCGTGGTGGCGCCGTACTCGCGCCGCAGGAGGTGCAGGCACAGGTCGAAGCCGGCGGCGGCGCCCGCGCCCGTGGCGACGCTGCCCTCGTCGACGTACAGGGCGTCGGGGTCGACGGTGACCTCCGGGTGGCGTTCGGCCAGGAGCCCGGCGAACCGCCAGTGGGTGGTGGCCCGCCGCCCGTCGAGGAGCCCGGCCGCGGCGAGCGCGAAGGCGCCGACGCAGTGGGCCGCGACCAGCGCGCCGCGCTCGTGGGCGGCGGTCAGCGCGTCGAGGACGGCGGGGGCCGGGGGCGTACGGAAGTCGGCCCACGGCAGGGCGATGACCAGATCGGCCGAGGCCAGCCGGTCCAGGCCGTGCTCGACGACGAGCGGCAGCCCGACATCGGTGCGGACCTGGCCGGGCCGGTCGGTGCAGAGGGCGAAGTCGAAGAGGGGCAGGCCCTGTCCGCGGGCGTCGAACACCTCGGAGACGATGCCGGCTCCGAGCATGCCGACCCTGTGCGGGGCGTAGGCGGCGACGGTCACGAAGGGCGGCACGGAAGGAGTGTGGCACGCGGGACCGGGCCGGCCGTGAGCAGCGACGGCGCGGCGACGGCATGGCGACGGCGCGGCGAGAGCGCGACGACGGGTACGGCGATGGCACGATTCACGCGATCGGTGGCAGCACGGCCACTCGTGAAGGCCCTGCCGAAAGCGAAGACTTGGGGCATGGACAACGACGACGTACCTCGCGGCCGCACCGCCCGCCACACGATCCTGACCACCGGCTACACCCTCTCCACCGGCCCCGGGGTCGCCGCCACCGTCTCCTACGTGCACGACGGCGACCGGCACGTGATCGTCGACCCGGGCATGGTGGCCGGCCGCGACCGGATCCTCGGCCCGCTCGCCGAACTGGGCCTCGGCCCCGACGACATCACCGACGTGGTGCTCAGCCACCACCACCCGGACAACACCATGAACGTCGGCCTCTTCGGCCGGGCCCGCGTCCACGACCACAAGGCGATCTACGAGAACGACCAGTGGACCGACCGGGACGCCGAGGGCTACGAACTCACCCCGTCCCTCAAGCTGATCCGCACGCCGGGCCACAGCCGCGAGGACATCACCCTGCTCGCCGGCACCGACACGGACGTCGTCGCCTTCGTGGGCGACCTCTGGTGGCGCCCCAACGGCCCGGTGGACGACCCGGTCGCCCCGGACCACACGATCCTGCGCGACTCCCGGCTCCGGGTGCTCGCCGCCGCGGACGTGATCGTCCCCGGCCACGGCCCGGCGTTCCCGGCGGACGACACGGCGCCGCGCTAGGGCCTGTCCGGAGACGTCCTGTCGATCGGGCCGGATCGGGCCGGATCGGGGAACGCCCGAGGCCCCGGGGGCTTCCCCCGGGGCCTCGTCGGTCGGTCGTTCGACGGCGTCGTTCGATGGCGTCGTTCGACGGGAGGGCTACGGGTTGGGGGGCGGCTGCTCCTGCTTGCCCAGCTGCTCGTTGAGCTTCTGCTGGGCCGTATCGACCTGGCTCTGGTACTTGTTGCCCGTCTTCGCGTCGATGGCGTCGCCCGCCTTCTCGACGCCCTGACGGGTGGTGTCCTCATGGCCCTTGAGCATGCCCTTGAGCTTGTCGAGCATGGACATAACCGTCCTCCTCGTGAAAAGTCGACGTCCCCAGCATCCCGGCCGTCCGGAGATTCCGCATCCGCAGCGGGCCGTCGCGCGAGCCGCGCTCCCGCAGTTCCCGGGAGGGACCCGAGACCTCGCCAGGGCCCGGGAAACGACAGAGGCCCAGGTCACTGACCTGGGCCTTCATCGAGCAGTCGGCTTCCCTTGCGTGGGGCCGCCTACAGCTTGCTCATCTTGTTGTACGGGCTAAGGATCCGCTGTCGCACCGAACCGAAATCGACGAGCGCCGCGATTCCGTCCTCGATGCCGATCACTCGGCCAAGACCGTACATGTCGTGGGTGACCTGGTCGCCCACGGCGAACTGCTTGGGAGGCAGCGCGACGGGGGCCTTGAAGGGACTGGTAGGCAGATAGCGCTTCGGTGCAGCTGGATTCGTCATTGAGACCAGTATGCGCCCGGCTTCTCCGTTCGCGATGGCCGTCGGCCCCCGCTCTTCGGTACGGATCATGTCCGCGAGCCGCGGAAAGGCCCGGACGGAACAGCCCCACAGGGTCGCTGACCTGTGAATGTGACCCAGCGTAGCCGCCACCGAGCGACCTCGTGGAGAGATTCGGACAACACGAAAGCCCGGGTCGCCGACCCGGGCTCGCGGGGGAGCGGACGACGGGAACCGAAACCGCGCCACGAGCCCGGGAAGCACGCGGCACTCACCCCGGTGGTCATCCGCGCCATTCGACCAGGAGGAGCGTGGCGTCGTCCGTGGTGGCCTCGCCGCGGGCCCGCCTGAGCGTGTGGGACAGGTCCCGGGCCACCGCGCGGACCCCCTGGTCCGTCTCCTCCAGCCGGTTCACCAGGTCGATCAGCTGCTCCTCGCCGAACGGTTCCTGCCCGCTCTCGTGCTCCTCGACCAGACCGTCGGTGAAGCACAGAACGCGGTCACCGGGCTCCAGCGGCAGCTCGCTGACCTGGGGTTCCGATCCTCCGAAGCCGACCGGGAGGGTCGTCGGGCTGTCCAGCCGGCGTACGACGCGGTGTCCGCGGATCAGCAGCGGAGCGGGGTGCCCCGCGTTGACCCACTGGAGGCTCCCGGTGTTCGTGTCCAGCCGCATCATCTGCGCGGTCACGAAGTGGTCGGGGGCGAACTGGTCGGCCACGGCCCGGTCCATGAAGGCGTAGATCTCGGACAGCTCGATGCTGGTCCGGCGGGCGTGCCGGTAGGCGCCGATGGCCACGGTGGCCATCGTGGCCGCGTCCAGCCCGTGGCCCATGGCGTCGATCATGGCGAGGTGGAGGGTGTCCCCGTTGTAGGCGTAGTCGAAGCTGTCGCCCGCCACGTCGTAGGCGGGCTCCAGGACCCCGGCGACCGCGACGCGGGGCATCACCATGGCCAGGGGCGGCAGCAGGGACCACTGGATCTCCGCGGCGACGCTCATCGGCTCGGTGCGACGGGTGCGGAAGAACAGGTCGGTGTAACCGTTCTTGATCATCATCATGTCGGCCACCAGGCCGGCGATCCTGCGCAGGATGCGGCGGTCGTCGTCGTCGACCCGATCCAGGGTGACGGACAGGACCCCCGCCGGATCGCCGCCGTGCAGCAGCGGCAGGTGGATCCGTACGCCGTCGGCCAGCGCGAGCTCGACAGGACGCGAGTCGAGGAAGCACCGGCCGGCCTCGGAGCTGTCGATGGGCTGCGGATCGCCGGCCGCCAGGCCCTCGCCGGGCAGGGGGACCAGTCGCTGCTGTCCGTAGTCCTGGAGCAGGATCTGCGGGTCGCGGGCCCCCAGCCGTGCCACGGTGCCGGCGACGTGCGGCGCGACCAGATGAGGCGGCAGCTCGTGTGCCCCGTCCAGGAACCCGCCCAGAAGCTCCTCCCCGAAGCTCTCGGAGCGGTCTGGATCCCCGCGCTGTCCGGCTGCCATCCAGTTACCTCCGACCGGGCGGCGGGCCGGCGGCGTGGCCCTCGTCAGGTGCCGCCGCACGTGTCGGCCCGACTGTGCGGCAACGTTTCTCCGACCCGATGCCCGCACGTGGTTCCCCGGCCCTGTCGCCGCCCTTCGTCGCCGAAACGGCTTGGTGGCGGGCCGTACCCCTGTGCGCTTCAAGGGTGCTCCTCGGCGGCCGGGTACGCCACACGGGTCTCCGTGCGGGCCGGCGGCCGTACGAGGGCGGGCCGTACCGAGGGCGGGCCGTACCGAGGGCGGCCCACGCCCGACCACGGTGCGTCGCTCCGGCGGTCGGGGGAGTGCGTCAGGGCGCGAGGCCGGTGAGCGGCCGCCGCGGAGCCTCTCGCGAGCCGACCGTTCCCGGCCTCCTCACGCAGCGTCCGTCGGGTTCGACGATTCGGCGGCGCGGCGGTACTCGGCGTTGATGCGCTGAGCTTCTTCGAGCTGGTCTTCGAGGATGATGATGCGGCAGGCGGCCTCGATGGGGGTGCCCTGGTCGACGAGCTCGCGGGCGCGTGCGGCGATGCGCAACTGGTAACGCGAGTACCGGCGGTGGCCGCCGCCGGAGCGGAGCGGGGTGATGAGGCGGGCCTCGCCGATGGCGCGGAGGAATCCCTGGGTGGTGCCGATCATCTCGGCGGCCCGGCCCATCGTGTAGGCGGGGTAGTCGTCGTCGTCGAGACGGTCGAAGGAGTCGTCTGCTGTCACTTGCACCTCTCTGGTGAACGCGTCGAGGGGCCTTGGTGCCGTATGGCACCAAGGCCCCGAAGGAACTACTACACCATCTGCCGGCCCTGGTACTGCGCCGGCCTTCTGTTTCCGCTGACCCGACCGATATGGGGTCGGGAGTGCGGGGATCGCGGTTGCTTGACCGGAGACCACCTCACTATCGATGTCCTGCGGTACCCGGGCATCGACGATTCCGCCCGGGCGATCCTGATGGCGCTCGGCTCCTCCGTTCTTCCCTCGGTGATCAACCACCTGCCAACTGGTTGCGTACTGCACTTTCGGGTACCGCGACTGCCATGACAGCGGTACCGCTCATGGCGGCCCCTGATCACTGCGGGCCACCTGGTCCGGTCGTCAGTCCCGTCGCCGTCCGACAACAACCCTGGCTTCGGAACTCCACCACCGCACCCTCCTGCGAACTGCGACTACAGGTAGTGCTGCCCGGCAGTTCATCTCTGCCCGGGCCTTCGGTCTCTCTGGGCTACGAGAGAAACCATAATCACGCCACAGCCCAATGTCTACTCTGGCCGAGATAGATTTTTTTGGGCCCTGAGGTGAGGTAGACCTGGGCGGGCGGTCGAGGACGCACGACCCGGACGGTCGGTGAATAGAATGGGTTCCCATGTCGAAGCCTGACGAGCTGCTCGTTGACATCGCCGCCCTGGTGGAATCCGGGCAGAGCAATCAGATGTCCCTGACCGTGGTCGCCGGTGGTGCTGTCATCACCGGTCGGCTGGCTCCCGAACCGGTGTGGAGGCAGCGGGTGTCGGAGGTCCTGACGGACTCCGACCGCCTGGGCCAGTTCTCCGCCGTCTTCACCACCACTGCACGCCGGGACGGACCACCCACGCACCTGCACTTCCACCTGGCCCGCATCCTGCAGGGCACGGTGGGGATCCCGGAGACGGGCGGGATGTACCGCGTCTCGATCGCGGACGTCAGCGCCTGGACCGTGGGCGACGTCAGCTACTCCGACCACTGACCCGGCGCCGCTCGGAAGAACCCGCCGGTACGCGGTGAGGGCCCGACCGGCATGCCGGTCGGGCCCTCAAAGTTGTGCTGCTGTTCTGCTGTCGGCTCGAACGCCGCTCCCGTCGGTCAGACGGCCGGAGGGTCAGACGGTCACCGGGACGCCGAGCATCGCGGATGCCTGCTCGAGCGGGCTGAGGTGGGCCGTCGGCGCGGCGGTCCCGGGAGCTTCGCGGCAGGTGAAGCCGAGCTGGGCCATGGCCCGGAGGACTTCGCCGGCGCTGAAGTCTCGGCGGTCCTGGCGGGTGATGACCTGCCCGACCTGCTTGACGGGGTAGGTGCGTCGGCCGATGATCACGGACTCGCCGACGACCTGCTCGGGCTTGACGCCCTTCATCGATTCCAGGACACCGCTCTTGGTCAGGTCGAACGGGAAACGGGCGATGATGCAGCGCACGATGCCTCACAGGGAGAAGAGGGGAAGGGGTCTGCCGCGGTGAGGCGGTTCAGCGCGCGAGGGCGAGGACGCCCGGAGCACTGCCTCGTCCGTCGACGACGAGGATGTCCGGAGCGCTGCCTCGTCCGTCGACGACGAGGACGTCGCGCAGCCGGATTCGGTCCGTGTACGCGGCGCCGTCACGGACGGCGGCGAGCTGCGCCCGGGTGACCAGGTGGGTGCACAGGCCGTCGTCGTCGCAGATGAGCAGATGTCCCGCGCGGGCGCTGGTCACGACGGACAGGGCCACTTCGACGGTCATGTCGTCACAGACCCGCGGTGCGTCCGTGTCCACGGCGTCGGCCGCCGACCTGCGCGCGGGGGTGGCGTTCGCCGAGCGGGGCTGCATCTGGACCAGCGTCAAAAGGTGCCTCCTGCGGAGTTGGGTCGGCTTCCCGGTCATGTGGCGCTCAGGCCGCCGCGTCGAAGGCGGGCCGGCGCACGCCCCCGCGCCGGGCAGCCGAAGCGGCACTGCGCCGGCCCCGGGAGACCGGGCCGCGCTTACGCCGCTCGGCCGCCGGCGCGGTGATGGTGACGGGGACGCCGGAGGGGGTCCGGGCACCGGTGATCCGGTGGAGTGCTTCCTCGCCGGAGCGGACCTGGGTGGTCCGGGGGGCGATGCCGGCGGCGGCCATGAGGCGGGTCAGGCCGCGGCGCTGGTTGGAGGTGACCAGGGTGACGACGCTGCCGGACTCGCCCGCACGGGCGGTGCGTCCGCCGCGGTGGAGGTAGTCCTTGTGGTCGGTCGGCGGGTCCACGTTGACGACGAGGTCGAGGTTGTCGACGTGGATACCACGGGCGGCGACGTTCGTGGCGACCAGGACGGTGACGTGTCCGGTCTTGAACTGGGCGAGGGTACGGGTGCGCTGGGGCTGGGACTTCCCGCCGTGGAGTGCCGCGGCGCGGACCCCGCTGTCGAGGAGGTCCTGGGTGAGCCGGTCCACGGCGTGCTTGGTGTCCAGGAACATGATCACCCGGCCCTCGCGCGCCGCGATCTCCGTCGTCACCCGGTGCTTGTCGGTGCCGTGCACGTGCAGGACGTGGTGTTCCATCGTGGTGACCGCGCCCTGGGAGGGGTCGACGGAGTGGACGACGGGGTCGGTGAGGTAGCGGCGGACCAGGAGGTCGACGTTGCGGTCCAGGGTGGCGGAGAACAGCATCCGCTGGCCTTCGGGGCGGACCTGGTCCAGGAGGGCGGTGACCTGGGGCATGAACCCCATGTCGGCCATCTGGTCGGCCTCGTCCAGGACGGAGATCGCGACCTGGTTCAGCGCGCAGTCACCACGGTCGATGAGGTCCTTGAGGCGACCGGGGGTGGCGACGACGACTTCGGCGCCCCCGCGCAGGGCGCCGGCCTGGCGTCCGATGGGCATGCCGCCGACCACGGTCGCCAGGCGCAGCTTGACGGCGCGTGCGTACGGCGTGAGGGCGTCGGTCACCTGCTGGGCCAGCTCGCGCGTGGGGACGAGTACGAGGGCGAGCGGCCGGCGGGGCTCGGCGCGCTGCCCGGCGGTGCGGGCCAGGAGGGCCAGGCCGAAGGCGAGGGTCTTGCCGGAGCCGGTCCGGCCGCGGCCCAGCACGTCACGACCCACGAGGGAGTTCGGCAGGGTCGCGCCCTGGATCGGGAACGGCACGGACACGCCCTGCGCGGTGAGGGCGGCCAGGAGCTCCCTGGGCATGTCGAGTTCGCCGAACGCCTCGACGGCGGGCAGCGAGGGGGTGATCGTCTTCGGGAGGGCGAACTCTCCCTGTACCGGGGCGGGCCGGCGGCTGTGGCCACCCGAACGGCTCGGGCCTCCCGCGCGGCTGGGGGCGGACGAACCGAAGCGGCCGGTCCGGACCGGAGCGGCGGTGGCGCCGAAAGCGGAGCCGCCGGTGCGACGGCGGTTGCCGGAGGAGCGGTTGTTCGTACGTGTGGGGTTCATTCGGAACCTTCCTTGATACGGCACGTCATCAAGGAATTCCCGCAACGGTGGAGCTGCGCGGGGAACCACAAGAACGGGCCTGAGAGAATGCGAAAGCGAATCTCGCCCGCATGGAATCCGTGTCGGCGCAGGCGCTGAAATCTGAAATGAAGTGACGTCAAACGAACGTCGAAATCCAGGACAACGGCGGGACACAAGTTCGAAGCGGTAGGCGTCCCTGGAGGGTCCGTGGGCGGCAGTCGTCGGCGGTCATCGGCGGTCGTCCTGCACGATGAAACCGCTGCCGGAAAATGCGTGTAGCTGGGGCCCGCACCCCGAGGGATGCGGGCCCCAGCTACGAACTACGCGTCAGCTTTAGGCGGGAACGATGTTCTCGGCCGTCGGGCCCTTCTGGCCCTGCGCGATGTCGAAGGTGACCTTCTGGCCTTCCTGCAGCTCGCGGAAGCCCTGGGCGGCGATGTTCGAGTAGTGGGCGAACACGTCGGGGCCGCCACCGTCCTGCTCGATGAAGCCGAAGCCCTTTTCAGCGTTGAACCACTTCACGGTACCAGCAGCCATGTCATATCTCCTCTGGGCAGTACACCGGCTTCCGTACTTTACGGAAGCCGTGTCGCCGCGATGATGCCCAGCCCGGAATATGACCGGAAATACGAAGCACTTCCATACGGCACGGAGGCCGACCGGAGGTGCTTGAAGTTTTTGGGTACCAAAACTGCAACTGAGTTCGACAGTAGCATGCTGCGGTGGCTTCTGCGCGCAGAATAATCCCGCCCTGCGCGCCGCGGCAAAAACCCTCACTGCGAGGGCGGTTAAATTCTCAGATCGCGAACACAGGTATTCATTCACCCCGAGTGGAGCGTTTCGGAGGCGAGGAGGTGGATCAGGCACGGCCCCGGGGCGGCGCCTGGGCTCCTGGGGCGTCTGGGCGTGGTCGCCCGGGAGGGGGGCCGATCCGCGGGTGCGCCGGGCTCATGGAGGCGGGCGTCACAACGGCCCCAGCGCATTCACTCCGCCGAGGCCGCCCTTCCGGATCGCCACACGTGAGCGTGCTCGATCCATTTCCCATTGTACGACTGCGGGCCCGGACAGGCTGGGAGGCAGCCGGACGGACTGGGAGGCAGCCGGAGAGGCTGCGAGGCAGAGCGGACAGGCTGCGAGGCAGAGCGGCCATCGGGCGGTCCGGCCGGCCGACTCAGCCGCGTTCTTCCTCCTCGGTCTCCATACGGCGGATTCCCTGGTGGGTCAGGGAGACCATCGAGGGTGTGTTGCCCGGTTCCCAGTCGACGGTGATCAGACCCTCGCCGGCGAGGTAGGTGCAGGCGGCGGCCAGGTCGTCCTCCGGGATGCGCAGGTCGTTCCGCAGCTTCCGCCCCGGGACTCCGAGAAGGCGGTTGCCCTCGGTGGCTTCGTAGAGGGCGGTCAGGACCCGTTCGCGGAAGCCCTGTCGCTCGCGGAGTGTCGCCATGACCGAGTCCTTTCGTCGTGTGAGGGCCCGATGCGTCTCAGACCTCGTCGACGTGGGTGCCGGTGCGAGTGGACGGTCTGCTGGTGGTGAGCCAGGAGTGGGCGGGTTCCGCGGCGGCCTCGGTGTCGACGGTGAGGTGGAGCCGGGTGCCGCCCTCGGAGACGGGGTAGCTGCGCTGCTCCGTCCCGGCGAAGGAACGGCGGATCGCTTCGGCGACGGCGCGGGCGGCTTCGGGGGTGGCGGCGACGATGCGGATCTCGGCGTGTCCGGCCGAGGGCAGGGTCGCGGCGTCGGTGGGGTGCAAGGGGCGTCCTCCCTCCACGGGCGTGCGAGAAGCCGGCGGGTGGGTTGTCCCGGGTGTCGGGTGCCCCACCCGCGGCCTTCGGTCGGAGGAGTGGTCCGAGTGGTCAGGGCCAGGTGCCCGTGACCTGTCGGCGGGAGGCTTGCCCCGTCGGCGTGTGGTGGCTGTGGTCGGGCGGCCGGAAGATGGCCGGGTACGGGTCGCTGAAGTGGTGGGCCGCGATGCGTGCGTCGTGCTGGGCGTTGAGCCGGTGGATCAGGCGCATGCCGAGCGCGATCAACAGGGCGACTGCCGCAAGCGCGATCAAGGTCTCCATGACGTCACCTCCTCCGCCGCGCGTTCCCCGGCAGGGGGATCATCCGCGAGCCCACGACCGGGTGCCGGAGCGGTGGCGGGGCGGACCCGCCGTCGGCCTCCCAGGCGTCCTCGCCGCTCCGGGCGTCCTCGCTGCTCCGGGCGTCCCGCATACGGCGGCCGGTCGCGGCCTCGTCGGACATCAGGACACCGGCGGCCAGAACGCTGCCGGGGATGGTTGCGGCGGCCATGAGCCGGGCTGCTGCGGCGGGTTCGGTCTCGGGCGGGATCACCAGCAGGTCGCAACGGCCCACGGTGTAGGAGAGCAGGATCATCTTGTCGGGATCCTGTTCGTCGAACCAGCCCACGTGCACGGTGTGCCCGGTGGCGGGAACCTTGTGCGGGACGACGGGCCAGCGGGTGGGGTTCACCGCGACGCGTGTGATGCGTCCGCAGGGCTCCTCCAGCGCGTCGACCAGGGGCGGAAGCTCGACGGCGAGGTCACGCGAACGAGGCCACCAGGCGCCGTCCAGCAGGCCGGCGAGTGTGGTCTTCGGAGTCAGCGACAGGCGCGCCGCGAGCGGGGGTGCGTAGGCGGTGGTCATGATCGCGGACCCGTCCCCGGGCCGTCCTGCAGGACGGCCCAGTGTCTTGATCGCCGGAAACGACGTCCGCGTGGGAGCGGGTGTTCGAGTTACTCCCGGTATCACCAGCCTACTCCGACCCGTGGTCGGACGAGCCGTTCTGACCAGCTGATTTCCCCCGGCGCCACCGCCCGGCCGATGGCCGCGGGCAGGACCGCAGGCTCGCGGAGTACCGTGAGACCACGGCGGTATCCCGCCGCCCATGAGGTATCGGCGTCCCCGCGTAGGCAGGCGGACCACCATGGCCGAATCTGACACTCCCACCCCCAGGAAGCTCCTTCCGGACGAGATCCACCGAGCGGTGAAACCCGGCACGGCCCTGCTCAGGCTCCAGACGACGCACTCCCGCGAAGGCGTCCTCGACGGCGCGTGGTGGCCCCGCTCCCGGGACGTCGCGACCGAACTGCCCGAGCTGATCCGGGCGCTCACCACGCACCTCGGCCCCATCACGCGGGTCGGCCTGGACGTCGATGCCTGGGAGGAGGTCCCGACGCGCGTGGTCGTCGACGACCGGGTCGTCCACCTCGACTCCTTCCCCGTCGGCGACGACACCGTCCTCATCACCCGTGGGGACAACGACCACTTCGCCCTCCTGGCGGTGCCCCCGGACACGGCGCCCGACGCGGCACGTGACGCCATGGCCCGTGCGGTCGACGCCGGTAACGTCACCCGGGCCGCCGAGATCCTGGTCGCCCATCTTCCCGAACCAGTGCCGGGCCACCGGGAGTCGGCATGATCCAGATGGCGGACATCCGCGAGTGGCGGACCCACGACGTGGTGGACACGCGGGGCCACAGGATCGGTGAGCTGGAGGCGGTCTACGTCGACACCAGCACCGACGAGCCGGCCATGGCCACGGTCCGCGTCGGCCTGCCCACCCGGCACCGTCTGGTGTTCGTCCCCCTGGACGGCGCGACGGTGGGACCGGGCTACGTGAGGGTCGCCCACGACAAGGCGCTGGTGAAACGGGGCCCTTCGGTCGGCACCGACGACGTACTTCCCGCCGAGGACGAGGAAGCGGTCTTCCGGTACTACGACCTCCCCTACCAGCCCGGGGCGAACGGCGAACGCCAGCTGGCCCGCCGCTGAACTCCCCGACCGACCGAGGGGGCAGCCCTCATGACGCTCTTCCTGGCCCTGATCATCGTCGCGATCGTGCTGGGCATCATCGGCGCCACCGCCGACGGACTGCTCTTCCTGCTGATCATCGGCATCCTGCTGCTCGTGGCGGACCTCATCTACATCGCCCTGCGCATGCGCCGCTCCACCCACCGCCGCCCTGTCCGGTGACCCGCCGCACCGGATCAGGGCCCAGACGCCGAGGGAGGACGGCTCGGGCGGGCCGGCCTCCATGCCGGGTTCGACGGCCGTGGCGAGGTCAGGCTGCGGCCTCCGCCCGTGCGGCGCTCCGAGTCTCCTGCTGTACGACACGGCGGCGCCGGGACGGCATGCCCACGGTCGGGTTGGCGACGCTCCAGGCCGCGCCCTTGCAGATCAGTTCCTTGTAGCGGGCGGCCACGCGGCCCGTCAGGGCGCGGTCGACCGCTCGGTCGTCGTCGGTGACGAACTGGATCAGGCCCTCCTTGCGGCCGAGGGAGATGCACTGCTGGGCGTAACGGATGGAGACGTGGGGGACCTTGGTGCCGGCGAGACGGGCGGCGATGGCGTCGGCGGCCTGCCAGGCCATGGGGACGCCCGAGGCGCAGGACATACGGAGGGGCTTGTCGCCCGGGCCGATCGCCATCGCCGCGTCGCCCACGGCGTACACGTCCGGGTGGGAGACCGAGCGCATCGTGGTGTCGACCACGATCTGGCCGCGGTCGGTGACCTCCAGGGCGGTGGCCCGGGCGATCGGGTGGACGGCGAAGCCGGTGGTCCAGACCGTGACCTCGGCGGCGATGGTCAGGCCGTCGGCCGTCGTCACGCCGTCCGCCTCAACGGCGTTGACGGCGGTGTGTTCGTGGACCGTGATGCCGAGCTTGTCCACCACCTTCCGCAGGTGGGCGCGGCCCTTCTCCGAGAGCCAGTCGCCGAGGGCGCCGTGGGCGGCCAGGGCGACGTCGAGGTCCGGGCGGGCCTCGGCGATCTCGGTCGCGGCCTCCACGCCTGTCAGACCGCCGCCGACCACGACCACGGGCCGGCCGGCGTCCAGGGCGGCCAGGCGATCGCGGAGGCGGAGGGCGCCGGGGCGGCTGGAGATCTCGTGCGCGTGTTCGGCGGTACCGGGGACGCCCCCGTCGTTCCAGCCGCTGCCGAGGGCGTAGACCAGAGTGTCGTACGCCAGCTCCTCGGGCCCGCTCGCGGCGGTGACCGTCACCGTCCTGCGGTCCACGTCCACGGCGGTGACCTTCGCGAGCTTCAGCTCCACGCCCGTGCCCGCGAACATCTCGCCGAACGGGCGGGGCCTGAGGTCCTGGCCGGCCGCGATCTGGTGCAGCCGGACGCGCTCGACGAAGTCGGGCTCGGGGTTGACGAGGGTGATGGTCACGTCCTCGTGGTGCAGCCGCTTGGCGAGGCGGCCGGCGGCGACGGCGCCGGTGTATCCGGCTCCGAGGACGACGATGCGGTGCTGCATGTCCGTGCTCCTGTCTGGGCGGGGGCTGCTGCCGTTGTCCGGCGTGGTTCCGCACCTTGAACCGGACAGCCCCCCGTTCCCTGACAGGATCGGAATGTGACCTGCGCCACACCCTTTCAAAGGTCCCCGTGGCCTGCCTGGCCGCGCCGGGCTTGAACGGGCGACGAAACGCCGCACCGGATGGTGGGCTCCACGCCGCGCCTCACATTTCGCGGGCCCACTTCGTCGGACTGTCGAGACACCGACGATCCAACGCCGCGAGGCAGAAGAGGGGGCCGCGCCATGGCCACACAGACGACGCCAGTACGGGGCCGGTTCACGTTCCTGCAGGTCGCGATAGTCCTGCAGACCTTGGCCCTCTTCTTCCAGGCGTCCACCGCCGGACTGCTGCTGTCCTCGTCCCTCGGCTACCGCATGCACGACATCGGATCGCGCGTGATGTACGGCGCGTCGATGCTGTACGTGCTCGCCGCGATCCTGGCGTGGCGGCCGGGCGGCGGGTCGCCCCGCCCCATCCTGTACGCGTCCGGCTTCCTCGTACTCGCTTCGGTGCAGGTGGTGCTGGGCATCGCACACATGCCGTCGCTCCACGTCCCCCTGGGCATCCTGATGTTCGCCCTGAGCGTGCTGGCGCTGGGCCAGGTGCTGTCCACCCGCTTGTCGAAGCGCACCGGCACCCGCTCGTAGCCGCCGGCATCGGCCGGTCCTCGGAGAGGCCGCTGAACAGATCTGGACAACGACGAAGCCCCAGGTCGCTGACCTGGGGCTTCGCGGAAGAGCGTTGTACCTCCGCCGCCACCCACCGAAGGCACGTAGCGGCGGAGGTCTCCTACGACCCCAAGGGCTGTTCGTTCCACAGGCAGAGCGCTCACTCAAGTGCAGGACGAGAGGCCCGAGGGAGATCGCACGGCTTGCCCGGCCGGACGGCAGCCTGGAAACTCCGGCCCGGACACAGCTACGCGTTGTGAGCGCCCCACACTTGCGCTCCGTTGGTTACAGGCAGTGCCTCGCGCCTGCGCTCCACACGCCCGGTGGGGGCGTTGTGTTCGATGAGCTCCCCCGTTCCCTGGTCGATCATGAGGAGATTGGCTCGGGACCATGTCGCCGCGAGGCTCTCGTCCAGGTCCGTGGTCTTGTCCAGGGCTGCGAATGCGCCGAGGTCGCGACACGAGTTCTCGCCGAGGTCCAGAACTGCCAGGTGGGTGCCGTTGTCAGCACGAACGGCTGTGGCGTACCAGCGCCCGCCGGGGGCGAGAGTGCCCGTTCCGACAGGGTCTCCGGCTTCGCAGGCGGGTGCGTTCCTCGACTTCTTGGCCTGTGCGTCGTAGATCTTGGTGCAGGTGCCTGTGGGGCATTCGTCGGCTCGCCACACGACCTGATCCGCGTCTGCAGCAAGGACGGTGGCCGCTTCCGCGACAACCGAACTGACAGCACCGTTCTTGTCGAGTAGGACAACCGATGTCCGGGCCCGAGAGGCGTTTCCCGAGCCAGGGACATCACCCGTGGTCTGGTGGGCGACGATGCCCTGGGACGTCTGAGCCGCAGGCTCGATGCCGCAGGGCATGGAGACGACTCGGCGCGCAGGGCGGCCAGAGGTCTCGTGCTCGGCGATGGTGTACTTCGCGCGCACCGTTGTGGGCAGTCCCTGGCCCTCGCAGGCCGCAGCGGTCTGCTCGGTAACCGTCCACACCTTCCCCTTGTCAACGCTGGGAAACCATGCGGTCGCCTGTCCGAGCAAGGTTGCCTTAACGGGATCGTCGGGTGAGATGGCCACGGCCCCACCATCGCGGATGCCGACGATGTCACCGGTGTTCAATTGGCGTGGAGCGGTGAGCCGATACGTGTCCAACGTCTCGGTGCCGTCTGGCCGTTGGCCCACGATCTCGGGCTTGCCGTCTATGCCCTTGAGGACGGCGATCTCGCCGCCAAGGTTCACCACGACGCCTTGGGAGGGCTGTTCGTCGGCGGCGTCCTGCGAGCAGCCGGAGGCCCCGACGGCGGCCAGCGCTGTGACGGCGCAGACAACCACGAGGCGGCGGTGACGGGTGTCTCGTAGGGAGCCCTGTGCTGTGGCCATCCCGTATCCCCCAGTGGGTTGGTAGAGGTCGTGACTGTGGGGTGGGGGCGGTTGGTCGTGCCGCCCCCCACCACAGCTTGTCAGGGCTTTGGCGTGCAGGGCCCGGTCGCGACGCACTCGGAGAAGAACGGGTAGGCGGTGATGGCCCACAACTTCCCCATGTTGCCCAGCTTCCTGGCTCCGCAGGTCGACGTGTCCTGCCATTTCTCAACGATGAACGTCCGGCGCTCGATCTTGGGGGTGGTGTACCCGTACTGGCGACCCGGGACGTTCATCGTGTTGGAGACCGTCACACCCTTCGTGGTCGACTTCGTGATCTCGTGGCTGGTCTTGGCCGTGACCTCGGCGATACCGAAGTTGATGGACCCACCCAGCTCGTCCGTCCACGTGGACTGCTTCGCCGTCGTGGTCGACATGTCGTAGCGGAGAGTCGCTGACGCCGAACCGGCGTTGCGTTTACCGGCGGTGCTGCCGATCCCCTCGTGCGTGGCCGGGTAGGCGACGACCTTGTACCAGACGTCCGGCGGACACGCCTCCGGCGCCTGCACGCCGGCCGATGCCGTAGGTGCCAGCAGCAGACCGGCACTGAGCGCCAATGATCCGGCGAACGCTCCCCCGCGTATGAAGCTACGCATGATGTTCCCTCCCGTTTGCATTCGCCCCCCTTGGTCGAATGCTTCGCCTGAGCAAAACATCCGGACCATGAGCAACGGAAGTGAATTGAGGTACATCTGAGATACGCCGCTACTGATTCCGACCTGCCGCAATGATCGTGAGGTGGAGGATTTTGTGGACTTGGCAGGTCGAGTACGGTATCTCGGACCCGAGGATGTGAATTAACGGTATCTCTGATTCCGCTTATTGCGTGTAGCAAATACCCCGTCGAGCGGTTTCTTCTTCAATCTTGGCGCTGTGGGCGGAGTGCGCCCGGGTGCCTTTAAGGGGGAGTTATCCGCTTCACGGCGACATTCGGTGCCGATGGTCGCAAACGGCGTTGTATCCAAGGAGGGGGCAATCCAGTCGACGGGGTGCGGCCACCGAGGCGTGGGCGGCCCGAGCCCTGAGAGGTCTGGACAACGACGAAGCCCCAGGTCGCTGACCTGGGGCTTCGTGGAAGAGCGGATGACGGGAATCGAACCCGCGCCATAAGCTTGGGAATCACCGACACCAAGCCCGGTCATCTCGCCGCTGACCTGCGGAAACGCACTCGGGTGGCGCCTAATCCCGCAAGCCCGTGAACGCCCCTGTCGACCGCTGTTGTCCGCTCTGAAGGGCACGGCCGGGGCACGAGTCCGGAACGGATCAGACGTCGGACAGCGTCGTCGCCAGCGACTGGAACCATGCGCCGTGGGAGAACGGCTCGGGCGGGCCGACCTCCATGCCGAGTTCGGCGGCGGCCAGGGCGTAGTCGCCCTCGTCCAGGGGGAGAGCGAGCAGCTCATGGAGTTCGCCCACGAGCCGGGCGATCAGCTGGGGGTGGGTGGTGGCGGCGTAGTCGGCGACGGCGGCGTGATGGTCGGGGAACTCGTCGACGATGTCCTGTGAGAACCAGCCGCCGAGCAGTTGCGCGGTCTCGGGGAAGCGCGCGTGCCACTCCCAGTGCGTCTGCGGGGACGACGGTTCCGGTGCGTCGCCCTCCTCGACGCTCTTCTTCAGGTGGTCGGCCAGGACCATCAGCCAGTCGCCGATCTCGGACTGGGGCATGCCGGTGTCGGGGATCGCGTAGAACTCGCCCAGTTCCTGCCGGATGCGGCCCGGAGGGTTGCGGCTGTACTCGCGCAGCTGGCGCTCCGCCTCCGCGATGGCCGAGGGGCGGGTGTGCCAGGTGTGACGGAGATACGCATCAAGGGCGCGGCTGCGCCGCTCCGGGGTGTCATCGGCCGGCTGCCCAAGGTACGCGCGCATCACCTGGTCCAGCTCGCCGTACCGGCGGTCGTGTTCGAGGGGCTTCATGGGCATGTGCGTGCGACCCCTACAGGTAGAACGGGACGGTCGTGTGGACGACGAAGCCGTACGGGCTCGACGGCTCGCGGCGCAGCACCACCCGCGCCGCGCGGACCTCGACGGGCCCGCGGCCCGCAAGCAGCTCGGCTTCCAACTGGACCCGGCCCACGGGCTCCTCACGGGAGGGCCAGGCGGCCTCGATGGTGAGGCGGGCCCGGGTCTTCTGGGCGAGCCAGCGGTGGATGACCTGCTCGTTGGCGGTCACCACCTGCTGGGTGGCCCAGTGGGCGGTCTCCCGGTCGGGATAAGTGGCGGATCGCGTCAGCATGGTCACCTACTTCCATGTGTGGGGGAGCGGCCGGTTTCCGGCTCAGCGTGTTCTCACTGCGCGTTGAACGACCAGAAGACTCCGACTTCGTCCGTGCCCACGACGATCAGTCCGAGGTCCATCAAGTAGTCGGTGAAGGCCCGGCCACCGGCGAGTTCATCGGCGAGAAAGTCCGGCGACTCGGAGGTCCGGGCCAGATCCGAGGAGGTGCGGAAGACGGCCTCGGTACCGAAACGGCCGAGCAGCGTCCGGGCATCGGTCAGCACGTCCTCACGGTCGAGGCGCGTCCGGACGGGGCGGTCCTCGAAGAACCACTCCTGGGTCAGAGAGGCGAGCAGTTCGGCGGCGGCACTGGCCGTGATGGGATACGTCCATGCGTGCACCTGCTCGGCTGTGAGCGGCAGGAACGGATAAGAGGGACGGACGTTCTCGCGCCCCTCCTTGTCGATCTGCCACTCCAATGTCCGCCAGCCCCGGGGATCGGCGACCGACCGGTCCATGACAGCCAGGACGTCCCGTCCCCAGTCGTCGTGCAGTCGAGGCCCGGCCATCGCGAAGGTGTACACATCGTCGAGGAGCCGCTCCAGTGCGGCGCACCAGACAGGGCGGCCATTGATGTCAATGCTGTCGTCGGGATGCATTCGGCTTCCGGTCCGTCGGTCACGGGGCGGGCATGGACGTGTAGATGATGTAGGGCGGATCGAGCCTGGAATCGTACTTCAGGACCGTTTTGATGTTCTTGACGTCGACCGCCTTCGCGCTGAGCCCGTTGTCCTTGTACCCGATCCCCGGGATGTTGTGACCCGGGTTGCTCGGATCGGGAACGCTTTGTTTCTTCACGTAGGTGCCGCTGACCTCGTCATTGGGTGCGGGACTCGTGAACGACTGCGTTCTCCCCTCTGGCGGATTGGTGGCCAGCCACGCGTCGATATCGGACTGTCTGGTCCGCAGGTTGTGTTCCGTCAGCCTCTGTGCACTGGCCATGTCTTTGAAGGACGACGAGCCGCCGATCGAGGGCTTGCGCTGCTCTGGCCAGTTGTTGTTGTCGTCGGCCTGGTCGCGCAGCCGCTGGGCGAGCTGCTCGTCCGTCTTGCCGACGTGTTTGTCCAAGGTGTGCCCGCCACCCAGGTACTCGCTGCTCGCCAGGTCGAACGCGTGATTGCCCTGTGAGCCGGCCTCGGTCCACTGTTGCTCGTGCTTGAACTCGTTCAGGGCCCGGGCGCCGAAGCCGTGGGCACGGGCGACGCCTGCCTCGAACTTGGGGGCGCTCAGGTATGCCTCGTCCAGCGGCCCCTTCTGGGCCTCCATGCGGGTGGTCAGCCCGTCCAGGATGCCGGTGTACGTGTTGACGATCCGGTTCAGCTTGGCCGTGTCGAAGTTCAGCACGGTCTTGACCTCGAAGGACAGGACCAGACCCACACCCTTGCCGATCACGTTCGTGACGGCGCTGAGGGCGCTCTTGGCGTCCTTGGGCTTGGCCAGGTCCTCGATGATCTCCTTGGCGGCCTTCGCCATGGCGCGGTGGAGCTCGTCCTCGACGTCGCGGTTCAGGTCGACGGCGGCTTCCGCGTACTCGCGCAGGAGGGTGGCGATGGTGTCGGCCGTGTCCTTCAGTACGGCCATGACGGGCTCGCTGCCCGTCGGCGCCTTGGGTGTGCCCGGCCCGGAGTCGGCGGTGTGTGCCCATTGGTAGCCGTGCAGCGGCCTTCCCCAGTCCGTCGCGCCCCACAGCGCGCTGCAGAAGGTCCGCATGGCGGCTTCCCAGTCGGCCTGCTGGTGGTTGGTGATGGCGCCGACCGCCTGGGTGAGCTGGTCCGCCCCCGTCGTGGCGACGATGGAGACGTTCATCCAGCTGTGGCACAGGGAGTTGAGGTAGTGCTGCTGAGGGAAGGGGTGGACGTCCGCCACCCTTCCGATCCGGAACACGTGCTTGCACAGCGGTTGGAGGACGTCGCGGACGATCTCGGGGATGCCCTCCATCAGGCCGCGCAGGATGTCGTCGCCGCCGTCGTCGTCGCCCCACTTGATGTCGGGTATCGAGCCGAAGGCCGGGTCCTTGTCGATGACCGCGGGCCGGGGTCGCTGTTCGGCTGTCTTCCCCGGCTGGGGGTGGGCTGCCGCGTCCGCCTGCGTGTAGGCGTTGGCCGTCTCGGTGAACCCGACCGCGACGCCGCCGACACTGAGTACGGACCGGCCCCAGACCTCCAGCCAGCGGTCGCCGATCTTCTTGTACGCCTGGGCGAACTTCTGGGCCTCGGTGCCGGCGCCTCCGGCGTCGGGGTACGTGCCCAGCTCCTCCAGGAGTCTGTTGGCGCCGCGCATCAGGAAGTCCTGCTGCGCGGCGACCCGGCCGGAGACCGACCAGAGGTCGCTCGGCTTGACGTCGATGGTGCCGCTGCCGCCCGGTGACTGGGCGGGGGTGGAGGGGCCGGCCATCAGGCACCGCCTCCCCAGCCTTCGAGCACGGACCTGTTGGCGGCGGCGTAGTTGAGGTGCCCCTTCACCACGACCTCGTGGAGCCAGGCCTGGGCGGCCTTGAGGTCGTCGGCGGAACGGCTCCACGTGTCCAGCTCGTCGATGAAGGCTTCGCGGGCCTCGCCGTCCCAGCTCAGGACGACTTTGGTGGCCCGCCCGTACAGCGTGTCCAGCTTCTCGTTGAGGGTACGGAGGATGTCCTCCAGGTCCCCCGAAAGGCGCTGCAGGGTGGCGAAGTCGACGGTGATCCGGTCTTCGTCCGACATGGTGTTGATCCCCCGTGGTTCAGACGTCCAGAATGCGGCTCTGAGGCTGGCCGGTGCCCGGACCGGACGCCGGGTCGGGCACGGTGAGGTCGCGGGCGGCGGCGGACACGTCCTCGCCGTCCTGCATCCGCCGTATCCGGGCCAGGGTGTCGAGCTCCTGCTCAGTGAAGCCGTCGCGCGAAGCACGCATGGCCGCTTCGAGGAGGACCATCACCTGCCGGATGCGCACGGCGTCCTCGGCGACACCGCGGTGCAAGGAGCGGTACGCGGCGGCGGTGGGGCCCTGCCAGCCCGCGGCGACCCTGTCGACGACCCCGTCCATGGCACGGGTCTGCTGCTCCAGGTAGCGCTGCATCTCGTCGAGATCGTTCGCCAGCCTCGTGAGAGCGTCCCCCGAGACGTCCAGATCGGCGTTCAGCATCATGAGCCCCCGCTCGTCGCGCCGTTCGTGCGTGTGTTCCCGTGTGCGGCTGTTCACCTTAGTGGGCGAGGCGCGTGGATCGGGGGGCGGTCGCTACGCGGGGAGGGGGGCGACGACAAAGCCCCGAGGCCGCCCTGACCTGGGGCTTAGCCAGGAGGGCGGGGGATCGGTGTGCTGCCGCTCACGTATCCGTTCCGGGGGCTTCCTCGTCAAGTCGACAGGCGGCGGAGCCGGGAAGCGGGGGCGGATTACTCCTCCCTTGATTCGAGACAACGGCAAAGCCCCAGGTCGCTGACCTGGGGCTTCGTGGAAGAGCGGATGACGGGAATCGAACCCGCGCTATAAGCTTGGGAATCACCGCCGCTGACGTCGGTCATAGGGTGTCCGACCTGCGGAAACGCGCCTTCTCGCGGCTCGTTCCGGTGGTCCGCCGATACCCGTGTTGACCGCTGTTCACCGTTCCGAAGGGCACGGATGGGGCACGGTGCCAGGGGGCACGGCCGCAGAGCCGAGGCGCCTTCGTGGACGCGCCCGGCCGCGGCGTCGATTCCCGGGCGGCGGCGGTGGAGCCCGCGAACGTCAACTGCCGGGTATCCGTCGGCACCCGGCCCCCACACGGCGGGACGTGCGGCGCAACCGCCCGAACAGAGATGAACGGCCCACGCCGCCGGACGAGTTCTCCTTGCTAGGACGCACCGGGGCGTGTCCCCGAGTCCGCAGACCCGGCCGGCTGTTCAGCCGGAGTCTCGTGCGCAGCGGCTTTGCGCCAGCGGGCTTCGCAGAACGAGTAGAGGCCGAACAGCACGAGACCCACAGCGGCGGCGATCAACAGGACAGGCCCCGCGGGCGTGGCGGCGAACGAACGCAACGTCTCGTCCAGGCCCTTCGCCTGGCTGGGGTCGTACCGCACCGCGGCCAACAGGACGGACAGGCCGGCCCCGGTCGCGACCACGCCGCATGCCACGCCGCCGACGATGCCCAGTATTGCTAGGACCCGCCGCGTCGCCGGGCGCATCTCTTCCGTCCGGAGATCCTTCTCGAACCTCCGCATCAGTATCACCGCGCCCACGACGATCAGGACGGCCCCGAACACGCCGACGATCACCCGGCCGCCCGGCAAGTCCAGCACCCTGGCGGTGTACTCCTTCGACGTCTCGTCACCGGGGCGCCCCCCGGCGCAACCGCCGACCAGCGCCGTCTGCACCACGCCGACACAGATCACGGCGTAGAGCACCGCCATCCCCAAAGAACCCAGACGACGAGACCACTTCTCCCCGTCCTCCACCGTCTGCCCGAACGCCGCCTCGCGCAGCCGCCAGAGCGTCATCGCCGCCAGCCCCACCACCAGCGCCCACAGCAGAGCCTGGCCGAACAGCTGCTCGCCGAGGGTCTCCACCGCCCCGGACCGGTCGGCCTCCTGGCCGCTGTCGCTGCCGAGGCCGATCCGCACAGCCAGAATCCCCACCAGTACGTAGATCACTCCCCGGGCACAGAGCCCAACCCTGGACGCGACCTCCACCACACGACTGTCGGCCAGACGCCGCCCCCGCGACTTGGGCTGAGCCGCACTGTCCTGACTGCGCTCCATGTCTTGCACCTCCATGGGCCGGACCCCACTACACAGCGAACCGTCGGCCGGGGCGGGCGTCGCGGGTCGGAGCCGGTGTCCGGCGGCGTCCCTGGCACGCCCGCTGTTTGCGGACCGCGGTGCCACGCCGGCCGAGGCGGCGGCAGCGATGAGGTGGGCCTCTGGGATTTCGGTGCGGGCAGGTTCCTAGCATGTAGGCATGGTTGCCCGTGATACCCAGCAGTCCGGTGCGGGAGGGGAAGCAGTGTCCCGAGACGACGCCGAAGCCTGCAGTGTTTCTTCCCCACCGACGATCAAGGGACGCGACTCGACCGGCCTGTCTTCGGGATCGCAACGCGACGGGGCCGCCGAGAACTCCCGCCCGGTGGCCGACCTGGTCGAGCGGGCGGCCGATCTGGTGGAACCCGTCAAGCCGAGGCTACGCGGCTGGCTTCACGCCGGCATGGTTCCCGCATCGCTGGCCGCGGGCATCGTCCTCATCCGCCTGGCAGGGACGCCTCAGGCCGTGCTGGCCTGCACCGTGTACTCCGTCACGGCCTGGCTGCTGTTCGGGACCAGCGCTGTCTACCACCTCGGCTCCTGGGGACCACTCGGCGAGGCCGTTCTGCGTCGCCTCGACCACGCCAACATCTTCCTGATCATCGCCGGCACGTGCACCCCACTCGCCGTGCTCCTGCTCTCCCGCGACCAGTGGACCGTCCTGCTGTGGATCGTGTGGACGGGCGCTCTGGTCGGCATCGCATTCCGTGTCCTGTGGGTCGGAGCTCCCCGCTGGCTGTACACCCCCTGCTACCTGGCCTTGGGCTGGGCGCCCGTGCGGTACCTGCCCGACTTCCTGCACAACGGCGGGGCGGCCGTAGTCTCCTTGATCGTGACGGGCGGGCTTCTCTACAGCGCGGGCGCGGTCGTCTACGCCCTCCAGCGCCCCAACCCCTCACCCCGCTGGTTCGGCTTCCACGAGGTGTTCCACGCCCTGACCGTCGCAGCCTTCACCGCGCACTACATCGCCATCTCCTTCACCGTCTACTGAGCACGGCAATGTTCTGCCCGGGGGCTGCTGTCGCCCTGGGGCGGGCGAGTTGCCTTGCTGGCTTCGGGTCAGGGTGCGAGGGGGCGGCGCAGGGAGAGGTAGTAGTTGCCGACGGCGGAAGCGGTGGTCAGCCATTTCGCTGTCGGTGGTGAACCGGGAGCGGCTTTGATCTCTTCCCGGGTCCCTGACACCTTTACCGTCCGTGTTTCGGTGTCGATACCGGCGACGGCGCCGGCCGGGATCAGAATGCTCCTGCCGAACATCCACACGCTGGTGTCGACGACCAGGTGTTGCATGCCGGGCTGGTCCTGCTGGCGGTCCACGTGCCCGATGGTTCCGTCAGCCGCCTCAACCGTGAACCCCACCAGTGTCTGCCGGGACGTGTAGCCGCTGTCCTGCACGTACATCCACACACCGCTCACAATCGTGCGTACGGGCGATCTCCACCCCCGCGAGGCCTCCCGCGCTCTGGTCGCGGAGATTCTTCACGCCCACGGCGGCCGTCTCCAGGACGACGCGACGGTCATGTGCCTGGACTGGCACGGTACCCACCAGGTCACAGCAGCGCTGACGCCGGGGCGGACCTGGCGGAGGCGTCCGCGCCCGAATAGCACTCTTTCGACGACCGAGGCCCGCCGATCCGGACGGGCACGCTCGGTTCAGGCCGAGGGCGGCGGAGGGGATGACTCGGCGGCGCGGCGGTACTCGGCGTTGATGCGCTGGGCTTCTTCGAGCTGGTCTTCGAGGATGATGATGCGGCAGGCGGCCTCGATGGGGGTGCCCTGGTCGACGAGTTCCCGGGCGCGGGCGGCGATGCGCAGCTGGTAGCGGGAGTAGCGGCGGTGGCCGCCGCCTGAGCGGAGCGGGGTGATCAGGCGGGCCTCTCCGAGGGCACGGAGGAAGCCCTGGGTGGTGCCGAGCATTTCTGCCGCCCGGCCCATGGTGTAGGCGGGGTAATCGTCGTCGTCAAGACGGCCGAACGAGTCGTCTGCTGTCATTGAACCTCTCTCATGGAACGCGTGGAGGGGCCCTGGTGCCGTACGGCACCAGGGCCCCGAAGGAACTACTACACCATCTGTCGGCCCTGATACTGCGCCGACCCTGTGTTTCCGCCGACCCGACCGAGATGCTGCCGGGAGTGCGGGGATCGCGGTTGCTTGACCGGAGACCACCTCACTATCGATGTCCTGCGGTACCCGGGCTCAAGGCTTCCGCCCGGGCGATCCTGATGGTGTTCGGCTCCTCCGTTCTTCCCTCGGTGATCAACTGCGTACTGCTGGTACTGCTCTACTGCGTACTGCTGGTGGCCTGCGTCAGCGCCACTCTTCGGCAGCCAGCCCCGTTGCCCGTCCTGCGTCTGCTCTGGCTTGGAACCCCACTGCCGAACTTCCCGGTGCGCGCGTCCGCAGCCGACGCCTTCACCGAGGTGCTGCTCACTTACTTCACTGCTGCGTACTGCTCACGGCGGCCCCTGATCACTGCGGGCCACCCGGTCCGGTCGTCAGTCCCGTCGCCGTCCTGCAACAACCCTGGCTTCGGAACTCCACCACCGCACCGTCCTGCGAACTGCGACTGCGGGTACTGCTGCCCGGCAGTTCGTCTCTGCCAGGCCCTGCGGTCTCTCTGGGCTACGAGAGAAACCATAACCACGCCACCATGCAATGTCTACTCCAGCCGTCATAGATTTTCGTGCCCGCCGAGGAGAGCCCTTGGAATTGACGGGCCCACGCGGAGAGCATCGAAGTGGCCGTTCACGACTCCAGCTCGTACGCGCCGCGTATGCGCACCCCTGACCTGTACGGCGGTACCGGTGGATCCGGCTGGCCCATGGTCAACCGCCTCGCCCGAGCGGCCGCTGTCCCCCGTCGGGCCTCCGGCGGGAAGAAGACGGTGAGTGCTTCTCTCGACCGGTAGTCCTCCCGGTCGAGAGAAGCGGGACGACCGGTGCATAAAATCGGCTCTCATGTCGAAGCCTGACGAGCTGCTCGTTGACGTCGCTGCCTTGGTGGAGTCCGGGCAGAGCAATCAGATGTCCCTGACCGTGGTCACCGGTGGTGCTGTCATCACCGGTCGGCTGGCTCCCGAAGCCGTGTGGAGGCAGCGGGTGTCGGAGGTCCTGACGGACTCGGCCCGCTTGGGCGAGTTCTCCGCCGTCTTCACCGCCACGACACCCCAAGAGGGGCCGCCCACTCATCTGCACTTCCATGTGGCCCGCATCCTTCAGGGCACGGTGGGGATCCCGGAGACGGGTGGGATGTATCGCGTCTCGATCGCGGCTGTCAGTGCCTGGACCATGGGCGACTTCAGCTACTCCGACCACTGACCCGACATTCGCGTAACCCCCGGTATACGGGAGGGCCCGACCGGCGCGTGCCGGTCGGGCCCTCCTCGCTGTTCGGGTGTCGGCTTGCGCCGGTCCTGTCCGTCAGACGGTCACCGGGGTGCCGAGCATCGCGGAGGCCTGCTGGAGCGGGCCGAGGACGCGCGTGGGCACGGCGGCCCGGGGGAGGCCGCGGCAGGTGAACCCGAGCTGGTTCATGGCCCGGAGGACTTCACCGGCGCTGAAGTCACGGCGGTCCTGCCGAGTGATGACCTGGCCGACCTGCTTCACGGGGTAGGTACGGCGGCCGATGATCACTGACTCGCCGACGACCTGCTCGGGCTTGATGCCCTTCATCGACTCCAGGACACCGCTCTTGGTCAGGTCGAACGGGAAACGGGCGATGACACAGCGCATGTTGCCTCACAGGAAGAAGAAAAGGGGGACGGTCGTGCCGTGGTGAGGCTGTTCAGCGGGCAAGGGCGAGGACGCCCCGAGCACTGCCCTGGTCATCGATGACCGGCAGGGCATCGAGCCGGCGGTAGCGCATCGCGTGTTCGGCTTCGGCCATCGTGGTCACGGGTGAGGCGACCGGCCCGCGGTCCCCCAGCAGGTCGCGGAGACGGACCCGGTCGGTGTACGCCGTGCTGTCGCGGATGGCGGTGAGCTGGGCCTGCGTGACCAGCCCAGTGCACAGGCCGTCCTCGTCGCAGACGAGCAGATGACCCACGCGGGCGCCGGCCATGACGGCCAGGGCCACCTCGACCGTCATGTCGTCACAGATCTGTGGACCGTCCGCCTCCATCGCGTCGTCCACCGTCCGGTGCACAGGGTTGGTGTTCGCCGAGCGGGGCTGCATCTGGACCAGCGTCAAAACGTGCCTCCTGCAGAGATGGGTCAGTTTCCTGATCACGTGGTTCTCAGGCCGCCGCATCGAAGGCGGACTGCCGCACGCTCACGCGCCGGACGGTCGAAGCGGGCCGACGCCTGCCACGGGAGGCCGCGCCGCGCTTGGCGCGTTCGACGACCGGTGTGGTGATGACGACGGGGACACCGGAGGGGGCCTGGGCGCCGGTGATCCGGTTCAGGGCCTCTTCGCCGGAGCGGACCTGGGTGGTCTGCGGGGTGATGCCGGCGGCCTGCATGAGGCGGGTCATGTCGCGGCGCTGGTTGGGGGTGACGAGGGTGACGACGCTGCCGGACTCGCCCGCGCGGGCGGTGCGGCCGCCGCGGTGGAGGTAGTCCTTGTGGTCGGTCGGCGGGTCGACGTTCACGACGAGGTCGAGGTTGTCGACGTGGATGCCGCGGGCGGCGACGTTCGTGGCGACCAGCACGGTGACGTGTCCGGTCTTGAACTGCGCGAGGGTCCGGGTGCGCTGCGGCTGCGACTTCCCGCCGTGAAGGGCGGCGGCCCGGACACCGCTGTTCAGCAGGTCCTGCGTCAGCCGGTCGACGGCGTGCTTGGTGTCCAGGAACATGATCACCCGGCTCTCGCGCGCCGCGATCTCCGTCGTCGTCCGGTGCTTGTCGGAGCCGTGGACGTGCAACACGTGGTGCTCCATCGTGGTGACCGCACCGGCCGAGGGGTCCACCGAGTGCACGACCGGGTCGGTCAGGTATCGGCGCACCAGCAGGTCGACGTTGCGGTCCAGGGTGGCGGAGAACAGCATCCGCTGCCCCTCGGGACGCACCTGGTCCAAGAGAGCGGTGACCTGCGGCATGAAGCCCATGTCGGCCATCTGGTCGGCTTCGTCCAGGACGCTGATTGCGACCTGGTTCAGCCGGCAGTCACCACGGTCGATGAGGTCCTTCAACCGGCCGGGCGTGGCCACGACGACCTCCGCGCCTCCGCGCAGCGCTCCGGCCTGCTTGCCGATCGACATGCCGCCGACGACCGTGGTCAGACGCAGCTTCACGGCGCGGGCGTACGGCGTGAGGGCGTCGGTCACCTGCTGGGCCAGCTCGCGGGTGGGGACGAGGACGAGGGCCAGCGGCTTGCGGGGCTCGGCGCGATGCCCGGCGGTGCGAGCCAGCAGGGCGAGGCCGAAGGCCAGAGTCTTGCCGGAGCCGGTGCGGCCGCGGCCGAGGACGTCGCGGCCTGCGAGGGTGTTGGGCAGGGTGGCTCCCTGGATCGGGAACGGCACGCTCAGGCCCTGCGCGCCAAGGGCCGCCAACAGCTCGGCCGGCATGTCGAGATCGGCGAAAGCCTCGACGGCGGGCAGAGCGGGAGTGATCGTCTTCGGCAGGGCGAACTCGCCTTGGATCGCGGCGGGCCGGCGGCCGTAGCCGCCGGAGCGGCTCGGACCTCCGGAACGGCTCGGGGCCGACGAGCCGAAGCGGCTGCCCCGCTCCGAACCGGTGGCAGCGCCGAAAGCGGGGCCGCCGGTGCGGCTGCGGGTGCGAGAGGAACGGTCGTTCGTACGTGTGCGGTTCATTCAGAACCTTCCTTGATGCGGCACATATCAAGGAATTCCGGCAGCAGAAACGCAGCGCGGGGAATCACAAGAACGGGCCGAATGGAATGCGAAAGCGACTCTGGCCTACAGAGATTCTGTACGGGCGCATGCGCTGAGATGGGGTGGCGTCATGTGGACGCGAAACCAAGAAAAATCTAGGGTGTGAAGCGCCGAGCAGGCTGTGACCCTGAATACTTCGTCACGCAGGTGACACCACTGCGGGAAATGCGTGCAGCTGGGGCCCGCACCCCAAGGATGCGGGCCCCAGCTACGAAATGCGCGTCAGCGTCAGGCGGGAACGATGTTCTCGGCCGTCGGGCCCTTCTGGCCCTGCGCGATGTCGAAGGTGACCTTCTGGCCTTCCAGCAGCTCGCGGAAGCCCTGGGCGGCGATGTTCGAGAAGTGGGCGAAGACGTCGTCGCCGCCACCGTCCTGCTCGATGAAGCCGAAACCCTTTGCCGCGTTGAACCACTTCACGGTGCCAGATGCCATGTCATATCTCCTTTGGGGCAGTACACCAGCATCCGCACTGTACGGACACCGTGTCGCCGCGATGATGCCCCGCCGGAAAAATGACCGGAAATATAAAGCGCTCGAATGTGGCACGGAGGCCGACTGGAGCGCCTGAAGTTTTTGGGTACCAAAACTGCAACCGAGATCGACAGTAGCACGCTGCAGCGGTTTGTGTGCGTGGAATATCTCCATCGTGTGCGGTTCGGAAAAACTCTCCCTGCGGGGTCCATTAAACTCTCTGATCGCGGGGATAGATATTGATTCCCCCCGAGAGCAGCGTTCCGGTAGCAAGGCGTCCGCCAGTTGCGACGTGCAGCCAGTGGGGACCGGTGTGTGAAGCCCGTCCCGCTGGGAGACGTGGCATCCTCGTCGCGAGCACCGTTGGCGGGGAGGGTGGCGTAGGTGATGGCTGAGCTGAAGTTCGAAACCGTCGTCTGCCCGCACTGTGCGGCCTGCCCGGCCACTGGGCAGGCCCGTACCATCGCCGCCGACCGGCGCCGGGTGACGGTGACGTGGCACCTCCCTTCCTGCCCGCACTGCGCCGCCGATCGCGTGTTGGCGGGGAAGGAGGACTAGGTGGCCCCGAGGGTCGGAGTCAACCCCTCCGGCCAACCGCCCCCTTTTGAAAGCGAATTCACGCGACGGAGGCAGCGGTGTGACGCAGGGCATCGAGAACGCGTCTCGCGACGCGAGACTGGCGAGGGCCGAGAGGTCTAGACAACGACGAAGCCCCAGGTCTCTGACCTGGGGCTTCGTGGAAGAGCGGATGACGGGAATCGAACCCGCGCTATAAGCTTGGGAAGCTCATGTTCTACCATTAAACTACATCCGCACAGCGGCCGGATGATCCGTGCCGCATCGTTGCACACTGTACCCCATGCGCCACTTGAGGCGAAGCTCACGCCTCCGCGTGTGCGGAGTGCCGCCTGGAGGGTGTCCTGTTGATCCCCTAATGTGGCTGTCTTGTCCACCGCATGTGTAGGGGAAGGGACTTGATGGGTTCCATGGAGCGCACCGTCGTCCGCTGTGCCGAAGGGCACGTGTTCAGTACCGCCTCGTTCCCGCTTCAGCAGCTCGGGGCCGGGCGGATCGGGCCCGGGCGGCTCATTCGGTGTCCGCGGTGTGCGCGGTTGCGGCATGCGGTGCCCGTGGTGCTCGGACAGCGCTGAGGGTGCCGGGGGCGCGGAGCCCTGCCGATTGGGGCAGGTCCGCGCCCTCTGCGTATCGTGGGGGCGTGCTTCTCTCAGACAAGGACATCCGGGCCGAGATCGATGCCGGTCGGGTGCGCATCGACCCGTACGACGAATCCATGGTGCAGCCCTCGAGCATCGACGTGAGGCTTGACCGCTTCTTCCGGGTGTTCGAGAACCACCGCTACCCCCACATCGACCCCGCCGTCGAGCAGTTCGACCTCACGCGCGAGGTCGAGCCGGAGGGCGACGAGGCGTTCATCCTCCACCCGGGCGAGTTCGTGCTCGCCTCGACCTACGAGGTCATCACCCTGCCGGACGACATCGCGTCGCGGCTGGAGGGGAAGAGCTCTCTGGGGCGGCTCGGTCTGGTGACCCACTCGACCGCCGGGTTCATCGACCCCGGTTTCTCCGGGCACGTGACCCTGGAGCTGTCGAACCTCGCCACCCTGCCGATCAAGCTCTGGCCTGGCATGAAGATCGGCCAGCTGTGCCTGTTCCGGCTGAGCTCGCCCGCCGAGTTCCCGTACGGGAGCGAGCGGTACGGCTCGCGGTACCAGGGCCAGCGTGGGCCGACGGCCTCCCGTTCGTTCATGAACTTCCATCGGACCCAGGTGTGAGGCGGTAGCCGGCATGAGTGAAGTACGAGAGAACCTGACGTACGAGGGCTTCGGGAACGCGATCCGCGAGCTGGCGCAGACCATCGCCGACGACGGTTACGAGCCGGACGTCGTGCTCTCCATCGCCCGGGGCGGCGTCTTCGTCGCCGGCGGTCTGGCCTACGCGCTCGACTGCAAGAACATCCACCTCGTGAACGTGGAGTTCTACACCGGGGTCGGGACCACTCTCGAGATGCCGGTCATGCTGGCGCCCGTCCCGAACGCGATCGACTTCTCCGACAAGAAGGTCCTGATCGCCGACGACGTCGCCGACACCGGCAAGACCCTGAAGCTCGTCCACGACTTCTGCGTCGACCACGTCGCCGAGGTCCGTTCGGCCGTCATCTACGAGAAGTCGCACTCGCTCGTGAAGTGCGAGTACGTGTGGAAGAAGACCGACGAGTGGATCAACTTCCCCTGGTCGGTCGAGCCGCCCGTCGTGAGGCGTGAGGGCCAGGTCCTCGACGCCTGAGGGCACCATCGCGGTGGAGGAGAGGGCCCGCGTCGACTTCGGTCGACGGGGCCCTTTCCCTTGCGTGCCGCACCCGGTCACCCGAGTCGGCTCAGGTGACCAGGTTGCCCAGTGCCCGGTACGTGTTCGTGCCGGGCACTCCGTCCAGCGGGCCCGTGTAGCCGCCCGTCTGGGCCAGCCGCTGGAGCGCCACGTACGTCGCCGTGCCGGGGGCGCCGTCGATCAGGCCGGAGTAGCCCCAGCCGCGCAGGCAGGCCTGGATGCCGCTCCAGCTGTACGAGCCGAGCACCCCGTCGGCCGGGCCCGTGTAGCCGCCGAGCGCGGCCATCCGCTGCATCGCCGCGTACGTCTGTGTGCCCGGGGCGCCGTCGAGGGGGCCCGTGTAGCCGAAGCGGCGCATCACGGTCTGGACGCCCTTCCAGCCGTTGACCCCCATGACGCCGTCGATCGGGCCCGTGTAGCCGCCGGCGGTCGCCAGGGTCTGCAGACCCTTGTACGTGTTCGTGCCGGGCGCCCCGTCGAGGGGGCCCGTGTAGCCGTAGCCGCGCAGGACCGTCTGGACGCCCTTCCAGCTGCTCGTCCCGGGGACCCCGTCGATCGGGCCCGTGTAGCCGCCCGCCTTGGCGATCTTCTGCAGGGTCGTTCCGTCGGCCGTCGAGATCGGGCCGGGGCCGCCGCTCGTCACGCTCAGGTAGGTGCGGAGCGCCGCGAAGGTGTTCGGGCCGGGGACGCCGTCGATCGGGCCGGTGTAGCCGTAGTCGGCGGCCAGCAGCTGGAGGCCCTTGTACGTGTCCGGGTCGGGCGTGCCGTCGATCGGGCCGTCGGAGTAACCCTGTGCGAGGACGGTCTGGACGCCCTTCCAGCTGTTCGTGCCCATGACGCCGTCGACCGGGCCCGTGTAGCCGCCGCGCTGGGCGACCTGCTGGAGCGTCTTCGCGTCCTCCGTCGAGATCGTCACGCCCGTCCCGCCGGTCTGCGTGAGGTAGCCGCGCAGCCCGGCGTACGTGTTCGGGCCCATGACGCCGTCGATCGGACCCGTGTACCCGCCGCGCTGGGCCAGCTGCTGGAGGCCTTTGTACGTGTTCGTGCCGGGCACGCCGTCGACCGGGCCGCCGTACAGCCCGAGCTGGGTGAGGAGGGTCTGGACGCCCTTCCAGCTGTTCGGGCCGAGGACGCCGTCGAGCGGGCCCGTGTACCCGCCGAGCTGCGCGATCCGCTGGAGGGTCACTCCGTCGGCGAGCGGGATGTCCGGCGCCGGGTCGGGTATCGGGTTCGGCCCGGGGGGCGGCAGGACCGCCGACCCGAACGCGTCCGGCTTCGCCTGGTTCAGGTCGACGGCGACGCCCTTGACCGACCCCGAGTCACTGAACTGGTGGATCGCCCAGTCCGGATACGCGGTGCCGATCCGCGGGCTGCCCGCCGGAGCGCCGTAGTCCGCGATCCAGAGCTTCGCCCCCGTCGCCCGGGTCAGCGGCCAGGACCGCGAGGTGAGCAGGGAGGAGTACGTGTACAGGAAGGGGGTCGTGCCCAGGCGGGCCTTCACGATGCCGATGAACTCCGCCGTCTGGGCGTCCGTCCACACCGGGCTCTGGTCGACGCCCTCGACGTCGACCATCAGCGGCTCGCCGGGGCGGTAGCCGCGCAGGTGGGCGAGGAAGTACTCGGCGTCCGTGGCCGCCGCTCCCCACCCGGTCATCCAGTAGTGGCCGACCAGGAACCCGGCGGCCCTGGCCTCGTCGACCTGCCGGACGTAGTGGGGCGAGGTGTAGGGCTGGTGGGTGCCGTCGTTGGAGCCGCCGGACTTCACGACGCAGAACCGGAATCCGGCGCTGCGCGCGGCCAGGAAGTCCAGGTCGGCCTGGCTGGTGCCGACGTCGATCCCGTACACCGCGTCCGTAGGTGAGGGGGTCGGCGCCGGGCCCGGCGCCGGTGGCGTGGACGGCGGGTGCGCGGACAGCCAGGCCGAGACGCCGAGGATGGTGTTCGGGCCGAGGAGGCCGTCGATCGGTCCGGTGTAGCCGCCGTCCCGGGCGAGCGCCTGGACGGCCTTGTACGTCGCGGAGCCGGGCACGCCGTCGATCGGGCCGGTGTAGCCGTAGCCGCGGACGGCGGTCTGCACGCCCTTCCAGCCGTTGACGCCGATCGCGCCGTCGACCGGTCCGGTGTAGCCGCCGCGCTGGGCGAGCGTCTGCAGGACCCGCTGGTCGTCCGCGGTCAGGACGTACGTGGAGCCCCCCGGCCCTGGCGTGCCCACGTCGGCCATCCGCGCACCCACGTTGTCCAGCGTCCAGCCCAGGTACACCAGGCCGGCGAGCGCGTTGTACCGGGCGACGGACTGGGTCCCGATGCGGTAGCCGCCGGGGGCGAAGTCCTCCCCGCCCGACAGGTGGCCCGTCGCCATCAGACAGCGGGTGCCGCCGCCGTCGAGGTCCAGGGCCACGTGGCCGGGGGTGAGCCGCACCGCGTTGGCCCACCAGTGGAAGGCCCCGCGGGGTGCGGCCGAGTAGTCGGGGTGCCCCTCTCCGGACGCCTCCCAGGCGTCGTACGCCGTGCCCCGCGAGCTGCTGAGGTCGCAGGCCCGGAACATCAGGGACTGGCACATGTCGGACCAGTTGTAGCCGTTGTCGAAGCCGGCGTCACCACCGTCGGTGACGTGCAGGCGAGCCCACTGCTCAGCCCCGGCGACCGTTCTCGTCAACTCGCGCCCCTCAGGTCGGTGTCAGGTGTCCGTGTCAGGAAACGGACAGGTGGGCCGCGGCGAGGATCGTCTCGGATCCGACCAGTTGGGCCCGTACGACCGGTCGCGCCCCCGCCGCGGCCGTCGGCACCGCGCCGTACCGGAGCCAGCGGTCCAGGAAGACGGTCCCCTGCGCGTCCGTGTCGAGGTCCAGATATCCGTGCCGGCCCGGGGACTTCCGCCCCTCCGACACCTCGAACCAGAGCCCGGGACGGGCGGCGTGGAACGAGCCGAGGGAGAACCGCACCCGGCGGCCGGCCAGCGGTCGGCCGTGCGCGGAGGTGAGGACGAACAGCACGCCGGTGGCCGGGGCCGCGGCGGGAGCCCGTGGTGTCGTGGCGGGCCAGCCGTAGCCGGGCGCCGAGAACGCCCCCCGGATGCCGCTGCCGGCGGCGGTGGCGGCCTCCGGGACGCTCGCCGCCGAGGCCGTACCGCCCGCGCCCACCCCCAGGACCAGTCCCGGCAGCAGCGCGCCGGCCGTCCGCAGGACGGACCGCCGGGACATGCCCGGACCCGGTTCGGGTCCCCGCCCCTCGCCGTCAACCCGCTCAGGCATCTGACCTCCTGGAATCCCCTGTGCCGCCGGCCGAACCTCGGACCGGTCAAGACCACCCCATCGCCCGTACGCCGACAACCCAACGAACGCGCGGAAGTCGAGCCCCCGATTCCGCGCATTCGTTGGGTTGTCGGCGTCGGGGCGGCCCGATGGGATGAGCGGGCTCGTGATCTTCCGTAACACCCTGCTTGATGACCCGTCAGATGACCCGCTAGTCGAGACAGCTCAGGGAGAAGCGTTGACCGAGAACGAGGCACGGCACCGTTGTGGCGGCGGCCAGGACGACCATCACGTCCCGGCGGGCATGAGCCGGCGCACCCTGCTGCGTGGAGCGGTGGTGGGCGGCGGAGCGCTGGCCGCCGGCGGGCTCGTCCTGCCCACGAGCGCGTACGCCGTCCCCGCGCTCTACAACCCGTTCGGCGCGTACGCCATCACCGGCCCGTGGGACCCGCCGAACCACAACGGCGTCGACTTCGGCATGGCCGTGGGGACTTCACTCCCGGCCTGCGGCGCCGGAACGATCGAGAACATCCCCTACAACGGCACCGGCGGCCACACCGTCACCATCCACCACGCCGAGGGATACCGCAGCCAGTACATGCACCTGTCGAGGTTCCTGCTGGCCAACGGCGCCTCCGTGGCCGCCGGGACGGTCGTCGGGCTCTCCGGCGGAGCCGCGGGCGCCGACGGCGCGGGCAACTCGACCGGGCCGCACCTGCACTGGCACGTCATCAACGCGAGCGGCGTCCGGGTCAACCCGCTCTCCGTCACGGGCGGCGGTACGCCCCCCGTCCAGGGCGAGGGGCTGACGTTGCAGAAGATCGCCGGCGCCGGCGGCTACACCGGGGCCCTCGACGGCGTGCCGGGCACGAACACCTGGAAGGGCGTGCAGCAGGTCATGAAGGGGTACGGGTACACCGGCCCGCTCGACGGCGCGCCCGGCGGCAACACGTACTCCGCACTCCAGCGACTCGCGCAGAAGGGCGGCTACACCGGCCCGGTCGACGGCGTGATGGGCACCAACTCCTGGAAGGGCGTGCAGACCGTCCTGCGCCGCTTCGGCTACACCGGCCCGATCGACGGCGCTCCCGGCACCAACACCTGGGCAGCGTTCCAGCGGATGGCCAAGCTCGGCGGCTACACCGGCCCGGCCGACGGCGTGCTGGGCACCATGTCGTGGAAGGGCGCGCAGAAGCTGCTCTCCGGTTACGGGTACACCGGTCCGATCGACGGCGTGCCCGGGAACGCCACGTACTCCGCGCTCCAGCGGATGGCCCAGCTCGGCGGCTACACGGGCCCGGTCGACGGCGTCCCCGGCACCAACACCTGGGCGGCGCTCGCCAGGCTCGTCTGAGCCGGCACGTTCCGACTCCACCAGGGCAGGGCCTCCGACCGAGGCCCTGCCCTTCGTCGTTTCCGAGGGCCGGTTCGGGTCCGGGTCCGTCTCCGCGGCCGAGGTTCGCGAGAGTTCGCCGGACCTGCACTCTTCCGTCATCAGGCCTCCCCCGGCCGGTCTTGCTCAACTATCTTCATCGTTGCGTGTCACAAGGCTGCCCCGGAGCCGAGGAGGACGATGACGAGCCGTAGCGGGCTGTGGCGGGTCGCCGAACTGCCCACGACCCGGGCCGGTGTCGAGAGGGCCTTCTCGTACTTCACCGCCGGGGTCCGTCTCGGCACCGTCGCCCAGATGGTTCCCGCCGTGCAGCTCGGTGCGGACCGGTCGCCGCACGAGGCCGCCTACCTCGCGTGCTGGGGCGCCGCCGCCCTGGCGTCGGTCGCGGTCAGCGTGGTGACGCTGGTGCGCCGGCGGCCGTTGGGCACGGCCGTGTCCGTGCTCGACTTCGCACTCGCCTGCGCCCTGCTCCTCCTCGGCCCCCTGGTGCTCGCGCCCTGGGACCGCTTCGGCACGTGGACCGCCTTCCAGCCGGGATACGCGCTGTGCGTCATCATCACGGCCGGCGGTGTGCGCGGCCTCGGCGTCTGGGCGGCCGGCCTGCTCGCCGTCTCCGTCTGTTACTGGGTCTATCTCGGCGGCGAGGTCGGGAGCGACATGACCTCGACCGCCATCGGGAACGTCCTGACGTACGTGGTGTACGCGCTGGTCGCCCGCATGTTCTTCGGGTACACCCGCCGCATCGCGCGGGACGCCGACGCCTCACGCGCGCGTGCCGCCGAGCTTGCGCGGCGCGAGGAGGAACGGCGGGCCCAGGTGATGATGCACAACGGCGTCGCCGTCATGCGCCTGCTGACCGAGCAGGGGGACGACGTCTCGCGGGCCCGGCTCGTCGGCCAGGCCGAGGTGGAGCTGCGGCGGATGCGGTCGTATCTGCGCGGCGGCGCTTCGGAGAGCGGTGCTTCGGACGGGCTCGCTCCGACGGCTCGAACGGCTCCGACGGCTCCGGCGGTTCCGCTGGTTCCGATGGTCAAGCGGGTGTGCGACCGTTTCGCCGACCTGAACGTCGTCGCCTCGCTCGATCTCGGCACCGGCCTGCGGATCCCCGCCGCGCGGGCCGAGGCGCTGGAGCGCGCGTTGGAGAGCCTGCTGCTGAACGTCCGGGAGCACGCCCACGCGAACGAGGTGGTGGTGCACCTCGACGAGGGCGCGGGCGAGGGCGCGGGCGCGGGTGAGGCCAGGGCCGGGGTCGGGGACGGGGCCGGGCGCCGGGCCGTGGGCTGGACGCTGACCGTGCACGACGACGGCGTCGGTTTTGAGCCGGCCTCGGTGGCCGCAGGAGTCGGGCTGCGCGAGGTGGTCGTCGGCGAGCTGCGCCGACGGGGCCTCGGCGTCGGGATCGCGTCCGCGGTGGGGGAGGGGACGACGGTGACGGTCCGGTCCCGCCCGGGACCGGAGGCCGGTCCGGCGGGGCCCACGCGTCCGACGGTGTGGGCCGCCTTCGCGGACGCGCCATGAGGCCCGCGGTGGCGGTCGTCGACGACGCGTCGCTGATCCGCGAGTCGATCGGCCTGCTCATGCCCGGTCTCGACGTCGTCGCCGCGGTCGCGACGGTGGAGGAGCTGGTGCGCCGCGACCCCGTCGTCGACCTCGTCCTGCTCGACCTGCACCTCGCCAACCTCGAACAGCAGCCCGACGTCCGCCAGGGCATCGCCGCCATCCGTACGCTGACCGGCCGCGGCCACCGCGTCTGCGTCTACAGCCAGGAGGAGCGCCGGTTCGTGCTGGCGGCGTGCGTCGCGGCCGGCGCGAGCGGCATCGTCTCCAAGGCGCTGCCGCGCGAGCGGGCCGAGGAGCTCTTCCTCGACGTCGCCGCCGGCGGCACCGCCGTGCCGCAGCCGGTCGTCGGCATCCTCGAAGTGCTCGTCCGGCGCGACTGCATCACCCTGCTGAGCGAGCGGCAGCGTCAGATCCTGCACGGGCGTGCCCGCGGGCTGAGCTACGCCCAGGTCGCGAGGGAGCTGTTCGTGAGCGAGTCGACGCTGCGCGGCTACTGGTTCGACCTGACCAGGTCGCTGTCGGACTCCCTGCGCAGCCTCACGCCCGGCGAGATCGAGCGCGCCCTCGGGCTCGCACCGGGCGACCTCCTGGAGTTCTGGGCCGACGACGGGACGACGGACCACAAGGACTGGTGGCGCATCGGCCGGGGCCGCTGAGCAGGGGGGCCGCTGAGTAGGGGGCCGCTGAGCAGGGGGCCGCTGAGCAGGCGGAAGGGCCCCCCACCGCCGTGCGGTGAGGGGCCCTTGCCCGTGCGTGCGGGGGCTACGGGGTCACAGCGTGCCCAGCTTGATGAGGCTCAGCAGCGCGACCAGCTGGATCGCCGACGCGCCCAGCGCCTTCGGCCACGGCAGGTCGTGCGAGCGGCTCACCATCAGGGTGAGGAGGGCTCCGAGCGCCAGCCAGGTCACCCAGCCGACGACCTGGACGAGGCCGTTCTCGCCGCCCAGGAAGAGCGCGAAGACCAGCCGGGGCGCGTCCGTGATCGACATGATCAGCATCGACAGGCCCACGGTCGGCTGCCAGGAGCCGTTGCCGCCGAGCTGGCGCGCGAGCGTGTGCGTGACCGAGCCGAGGATCAGTCCACCGACGACGAAGCCGAGGCCCGTCATCAGGACGTACGGGATCGCCGTCGACAGGGTCGCGTTGATCGCCTCGTCGCGGGCAGTGTCGAAGCCGAAGATCGCGAGCAGGCCGTAGAGGAAGGTGACGATCAGCGCCGGGCCCCAGACGGCGTGGTCCCGCATCCGGAGGAAGGTGTCCGCCGGGCGCAGCACGATGCCGCTCAGGAGGCCCTTCCAGGGAAGGCGGGGGCCCGTGGGGACGGGGGCGGCCTGGTAGCCCCCGGCGTCGCCGTACGGGTCGTCGACGCTGAACATCTGCGTGTGGCCCGGGTTGTTCGCCGTGCCCGGGTGCGACTGCTGGGACTGCGGCTGCTGCTGGCCGTAGGGGTCCCCGAAGTACTCCGGCTCTCCGTACGGCTGCTGCGGCTGCCCCTGCGGGCGGCCGTACTGGCCGCCGCCCTGCTGCGGGCCCTGCTGTCCGCCGTACTGGCCCTGACCGCCGTACTGACCGCTCTGCGGGGGCCACTGCTGCTGCGGGTACGGCGGCGGGGCCGCGTTGTACCCGTAGGGCGCCTGCTGCGGTTGCTGCTGCTGCGGGGGGCGGTTGTTGTCCCGGCCGCGTCCGTTCCTGAATCCAGCCACGCCTTGAACGTACCCGCTCGGGCTGTGGAGGCGCTCGTCCGGCCGGTCCTTGCCACTGAGCTGTGACATCCCCTAAGGGACCCCTAGGGGGCCGCCGGGGCCGTGACACGGTCGGCGGTCAGACGCGCGGCCGCTGTTACAAATCCGACGTATCACCTCAATCTCGGCCTCGTAGCTTCGGAGATGTCAGCGACCCGAGCAAGGAGCTCTTCCGATGCGTGTCACCCGTCGTTCCGCCCGTACCGCCGCCGTCGCCACCGGGGCCGTCGCCGCCCTCCTCCTGCCGGCCGCCGGGGCCTTCGCCGCCGACGGTCCGGCCCAGGACCCGGCCCCGACAGCGAGCGACCGGACCGCGAGCGACGAGCCCGCGGGCGACCAGTCGGTCCTGTGGCGGAACGTCGACCTCGCCGACGGCTCGCTCGCCAAGGTCTACCAGGACGGCCCGGGCCGCTTCTCCGCCGAGATCTACGCGGGCGGGTCCCTGATCGACACCCTCACCACCACCGGGCAGCCGGCCTACGGGCAGAACAACGGCCTCCACGTCACCCTCCAGCCGGACGGCACCGTGACCTCCTGGCTGGAGACCGCCCCGAACCCGGACCCGACCCCCAAGCCCACCCCGGACCCGACCCCCAAGCCCACCCCGGACCCGACCCCCAAGCCCACCCCGGACCCGACCCCCAAGCTGACCCCGAAGCCGACCCCCAAGCCGATCCCGAAGCCCGCGCCCAAGCCCACCCCGCACCAGAAGTCCGTGCAGCAGGCGTACGCCAAGGTCACCCTCCCCGACGGCAACACCGCCAGGTTCTTCAAGAGCAAGGGCCAGAACACCTGGCCCCGCGTCGAGATCGACCGGCCCGACGGGCCCGCCGTCGGCACCCTCGACCTGAAGCACCCCACCGCCGCCCACCACGGCTGGACCTACAAGCTCGTCGACGCCGGCAAGCACCACTACAAGCTCGCCGCGATCGACACCCCGAAGCAGGGCGCGAACAGCTGGGTCTACGACTTCCAGGGCAAGCTGATCGAGAAGTACACCGCGCAGAAGACCGTGTGAGACGGAACGAGGACGGCCGCCCCGCGTTTCCGCGGGACGGCCGTCCTCGTGTACGTACCCCTGTGACTACTGCGCGGGCTCCGGCTCCGGTTCCGGCGCGGGCTCCGGCTCCGGCTCCGCCGGGGTCTTCACCGATTCGAGGAGCAGCTGGGCCACGTCCACGACCGTGACGGACTCCTTGGCCTTGCCCTCGTTCTTCTTGCCGTTGACCGAGTCGGTCAGCATGACGAGGCAGAACGGGCAGGCGGTGGAGACGATGTCCGGGTTGAGGGAGAGGGCCTCGTCGACGCGCTCGTTGTTGATGCGCTTGCCGATCCGCTCCTCCATCCACATCCGGGCACCACCGGCGCCGCAGCAGAAGCCGCGCTCCTTGTGGCGGTGCATCTCCTGCTGGCGCAGGCCGGGGACGGCGGACATGATCTCGCGCGGCGGCGTGTAGACCTTGTTGTGACGGCCCAGGTAGCACGGGTCGTGGTAGGTGATGAGGCCCTCGACCGGGGTCACCGGGACCAGCTTGCCCTCGTCGATGAGGTGCTGGAGCAGCTGGGTGTGGTGGATGACCTCGTACTCGCCGCCGAGCTGCGGGTACTCGTTGGCGATGGTGTTGAAGCAGTGCGGGCAGGTCGAGACGATCTTCTTCGCCGACTTCGGCTTCTTCGTCGACTCGTCCTCGTCATCCTCGCCGAACGCCATGTTCAGCATCGCGACGTTCTCCTGGGCGAGCTGCTGGAACAGCGGCTCGTTGCCCAGGCGGCGGGGGGAGTCACCGGTGCACTTCTCGTCGCCGCCCATGATCGCGAACTTGACGCCCGCGATGTTCAGCAGCTCGGCGAAGGCCTTGGTGGTCTTCTTGGCCCGGTCCTCCAGGGCGCCCGCGCAGCCGACCCAGTACAGGTAGTCGAACTCCGAGAGGTCCTCGACGTCCTTCCCGACGATCGGGACCTCGAAGTCGACCTCCTTGGTCCACTCGACGCGCTGCTTCTTGGCGAGACCCCAGGGGTTGCCCTTCTTCTCCAGGTTCTTGAGCATCGTGCCCGCCTCGGACGGGAACGCGGACTCGATCATCACCTGGTAGCGGCGCATGTCGACGATGTGGTCGATGTGCTCGATGTCGACCGGGCACTGCTCGACGCAGGCGCCGCAGGTGGTGCAGGACCACAGGACGTCCGGGTCGATGACGCCGTTCTCCTCGGCGGTGCCGATCAGGGGGCGCTCGGCCTCGGCGATCGCGGACGCGGGAACGTCCTTGAGCTGCTCCGCCGTGGCCTTCTCGTTGCCCTCCATGTCCTTGCCGCCGCCGGCGAGCAGGTACGGGGCCTTGGCGTGCGCGTGGTCGCGCAGCGACATGATGAGGAGCTTCGGGGAGAGCGGCTTGCCGGTGTTCCAGGCGGGGCACTGCGACTGGCAGCGGCCGCACTCGGTGCAGGTGGAGAAGTCGAGGATGCCCTTCCAGGAGAACTGCTCGACCTGGGAGACGCCGAAGACGGCGTCCTCGGCCGGGTCCTCCCAGTCGATCTCCTTGCCGGCGGTCGTCATCGGCTGGAGCGCGCCGAGGGCCGTGGAGCCGTCGGAGTTCCGCTTGAACCAGATGTTCGGGAAGCCGAGGAAGCGGTGCCAGGCGACACCCATGTTCGTGTTGAGCGAGACCGTGATCATCCAGGTGAAGGACGTGACGATCTTGAGCGCCGCGAAGAAGTAGGTGAGGTACTGGATCGTGCTCAGGCTCAGGCCGTCGAGCAGCGCGATCAGCGGGTACGAGGCGAAGAAGCCCGGCTCCCAGCTGGTCACGTGGTGCTGGACGCCTTCGAGGGCGCGCAGCGTCATGATGCAGACGCCGACGATCAGGATGACGGCCTCGACGAAGTACGCCTGGCCCGTCTTGGAGCCCGTGAAGCGGGACTTGCGGCCCGCCCTGGTCGGCTTGCTCAGCTGGCGGATCACGATGAGGGTCACGATGCCGAGGACCGTCATCAGGCCGAGGAACTCGGTGAAGACCTCGTACGGCAGCCAGTCGCCGATGATCGGGATCAGCCAGTCGGCCTGGAACAGCTGGCCGAAGGCGTTGACGATCGTGAGGAGCAGCGAGAAGAAGCCCACCGCGACGAACCAGTGCGCCACGCCGACGATGCCCCAGCGGTTCATCCGGGTGTGGCCGAGGAACTCCTTGACCAGCGTGATGGTGCGCTGTGTGGGGTCGCCGGTGCGGGTGCCCGCGGGTACGGGCTGACCGAGCCGCACGAAGCGGTAGATCTGCACGGTGGCACGGCCGAACAGCGCGACGGCCACCACCGTGATGACGATCGACACGACGATCGCGGCGAGTTGCATGAAGGGCTCCTCGGGCGGGCCTCGCGGGCCTACTACTCGCGGGCCTACTAAGCGGTAACTTATTGAGTCCGTGCTGAGATTACCGGGTCACGGCCCCGCGCTGTAGCGGCACTCACGGTGATCTGTGTCGCTCAGGCAAACCTTGCCGCGCGACGCCTGCGGACAGCTGGAAGCGTACGCGCCAGGATCGTCAGATCCATCCCCAGCCAGTGGTGGTCCACATAGTGGAGGTCGAGCAGCTCCCGCTCCTCCCACGGCAGCTCCGAGCGCCCGCTGATCTGCCAGGGCCCGGTGAGCCCGGGGCGTACGGAGAGCCGGCGGCGCCCCTCGCCCGCGCACTCGCGGTGGGACGGGGCCAGGGGGCACGGTCCGACCAGCGACATCTGGCCCCCCACGACGTGCAGCAGCAGCGGCAGCGCGGCCAGCGGGCTCTTCGTGCGGAAGGTCAGCATCGTGAAGGTGCGGCCGTCCAGGCCCGCCACCGTCCGGCGGCGCAGCACGCCGTGACCGGGGGTCGCGCCGCCGAGCGCGACCGAGAGGGCGACGGCGGCGAGGAGCGGGGAGAGCGCGAGCAGCAGGGCCAGCCCGCCCAGGACGTCGAACGTGCGCTTGGCCGTCATTCCCCACACCCTTCCGAGTGAGCCGACAAGAATCATGGGATATTCGTGGGATATGCCTGCTTTGCCCGGCAAGGAGCATCCGGACTCTCTCACGGGCCACCCCGCTCGGAGCGGGAATGACGCGCTCCGACCCCCTTCGGCCCTTCTTTGAGCGGGCGACCGAGTGAAGAGTTGAGTCGACCCCGCTCAGGTCTGTTGACTCGTGGAGGGGTGTCGTGCATCCTTGAGTCAGATCCACTCAAGTCAGTCAGCTGGAGGAATTGAAATGGCACGTGCGGTCGGCATCGACCTGGGCACGACTAACTCCGTCGTCAGCGTTCTGGAAGGCGGCGAGCCCACCGTCATCACCAACGCCGAGGGCGCCAGGACCACGCCGTCCGTCGTCGCCTTCGCGAAGAACGGCGAGGTGCTCGTCGGCGAGGTGGCCAAGCGTCAGGCCGTCACCAACGTCGACAGGACCATCCGGTCGGTCAAGCGCCACATGGGCACCGACTGGAAGATCGAGATCGACGGCAAGAACTTCAACCCGCAGCAGATGAGCGCCTTCATCCTGCAGAAGCTCAAGCGTGACGCCGAGGCGTACCTGGGCGAGAAGGTCGTCGACGCGGTCATCACCGTCCCGGCGTACTTCAACGACTCCGAGCGTCAGGCCACCAAGGAGGCCGGTGAGATCGCGGGCCTCAACGTCCTGCGCATCGTCAACGAGCCGACCGCGGCCGCCCTGGCCTACGGCCTCGACAAGGACGACCAGACGATCCTCGTCTTCGACCTCGGTGGCGGCACCTTCGACGTGTCCCTCCTGGAGATCGGCGACGGCGTCGTCGAGGTGAAGGCCACCAACGGTGACAACCACCTCGGTGGTGACGACTGGGACCAGCGCGTCGTCGACTACCTGGTGACGCAGTTCCAGAACGGCCACGGCGTGGACCTGGCGAAGGACAAGATGGCGCTCCAGCGCCTGCGCGAGGCCGCCGAGAAGGCGAAGATCGAGCTGTCCTCCTCCACGGAGACCTCGATCAACCTGCCGTACATCACGGCCTCCGCCGAGGGCCCGCTGCACCTGGACGAGAAGCTCACGCGCGCTCAGTTCCAGCAGCTGACCTCGGACCTGCTCGACCGCTGCAAGGTGCCGTTCCACAACGTCATCAAGGACGCGGGCATCAACCTCTCCGAGATCGACCACGTCGTTCTCGTCGGTGGTTCGACCCGTATGCCGGCCGTCGCCGAGCTCGTCAAGGAGCTGACCGGCGGTCAGGACGCCAACAAGGGCGTCAACCCGGACGAGGTCGTCGCCATCGGCGCCGCGCTCCAGGCCGGTGTCCTCAAGGGTGAGGTCAAGGACGTCCTGCTCCTCGACGTGACCCCGCTGTCCCTCGGTATCGAGACCAAGGGCGGCATCATGACCAAGCTCATCGAGCGCAACACCACGATCCCGACCAAGCGGTCCGAGATCTTCACGACGGCCGAGGACAACCAGCCGTCCGTGCAGATCCAGGTCTACCAGGGCGAGCGCGAGATCGCGGCGTACAACAAGAAGCTCGGCATGTTCGAGCTGACCGGTCTGCCGCCGGCCCCGCGTGGCGTCCCGCAGATCGAGGTCGCCTTCGACATCGACGCCAACGGCATCATGCACGTGACCGCGAAGGACCTGGGCACGGGCAAGGAGCAGAAGATGACCGTCACCGGCGGCTCCTCGCTGCCGAAGGACGAGGTCGACCGGATGCGCCAGGAGGCCGAGCAGTACGCGGACGAGGACCACCGTCGCCGCGAGGCCGCCGAGTCCCGCAACCAGGGCGAGCAGCTCGTCTACCAGACGGAGAAGTTCCTCAAGGACAACGAGGACAAGGTCCCCGGTGACGTCAAGGCCGAGGTCGAGGTCGCGCTCGTCGAGCTGAAGGAGAAGCTCAAGGGCGAGGACACCGCCGAGATCCGCACCGCCACCGAGAAGGTCGCGGCCGTCTCCCAGAAGCTCGGCCAGGCCCTCTACGCGGACGCGCAGGGCGCGCAGGCCGCGGGCGACGCCGGTGCCGGCCAGGCGCAGGCCGACGACGACGTCGTCGACGCCGAGATCATCGACGACGAGCCCAAGAAGGGTGGTCAGGCGTGACCGAGGAGACCCCGGGCTTCGAGGAGAAGTCCGACGTCCCCTCCGGCGCCACGCCTGACGACGCCGCCGAGGCCGCCGACTCCTCCAAGGAGGAGAAGGCGGCCCCGGCCGGGGACGCGAGCGACCAGAAGTCGGCCGGTACCGCGGGCCTCACGGCCCAGCTGGACCAGGTGCGCTCCGCGCTCGACGAGCGCACCGCGGACCTCCAGCGGCTCCAGGCCGAATACCAGAACTACCGCCGCCGCGTGGAGCGGGACCGGGTCACGGTCAAGGAGATCGCCGTCGCGACCCTCCTGTCCGAGCTCCTGCCCGTGCTCGACGACGTCGGCCGGGCCCGGGACCACGGCGAGCTCCTGGGCGGGTTCAAGTCGGTGGCCGAATCGCTGGAGACCGTCGTCGCCAAGATGGGTCTGCAGCAGTTCGGCAAGGAGGGCGAGCCCTTCGACCCGACGATCCACGAGGCCCTGATGCACTCGTACGCGCCGGACGTCACCGAGACGACCTGCGTGGCGATCCTGCAGCCGGGGTACCGGATCGGGGAGCGGACCATCAGGCCCGCCCGGGTCGCGGTGGCCGAGCCCCAGCCGGGCGCCACGCCCGGCACCAAGGAAGAGAAGGCCGACGAGGAGAGCGTTGCCCCCGACGAGGGGTGACGCAACGATCGTCCGGAAGGAGGGACGTCGATGAGCACGAAGGACTTCGTCGAGAAGGACTACTACAAGGTTCTCGGCGTCCCCAAGGACGCCACCGAGGCCGAGATCAAGAAGGCGTACCGGAAGCTCGCCCGCGAGAACCACCCGGACGCCAACAAGGGCGACAGCAAGGCCGAGGCGCGCTTCAAGGAGATCTCCGAGGCCAACGACATCCTCGGTGACCCCAAGAAGCGCAAGGAGTACGACGAGGCGCGCGCCCTCTTCGGGAACGGCGGCTTCCGGGCCGGCGGCCCGGGCGGCGGCTCGTTCAACTTCGACCTGGGCGACCTCTTCGGAGGCGCCCAGGGCGGCCCCGGCGGAGCCGGCGGCTTCGGCGGCGGCGGAGGCATCGGGGACGTCTTCGGCGGCCTGTTCAACCGCGGGGCGGGCCCGGGTGCGCGTACCCAGCCGCGCCGCGGCCAGGACATCGAGTCCGAGGTGACGCTCAGCTTCATCGAGGCCGTCGAGGGCGCGACCGTACCGCTGCGGATGTCCAGCCAGCAGCCGTGCACGGCGTGTTCGGGCACCGGCGACAAGAACGGCACGCCCCGGGTGTGCCCGACCTGCGTCGGCACCGGACAGGTCTCGCGCGGCAGCGGCGGCGGCTTCTCGCTCACCGACCCGTGCGTGGACTGCAAGGGCCGCGGCCTCATCGCCGAGAACCCCTGCGAGGTCTGCAAGGGCAGCGGGCGGGCCAAGTCCTCCCGCACCATGCAGGTCCGCATCCCGGCGGGCGTCTCCGACGGGCAGCGGATCCGGCTCCGCGGCAAGGGCGCGCCGGGCGAGCGCGGCGGGCACCACGGCGACCTGTACGTCGTCGTGCACGTCGACGACCACGCGGTCTTCGGCCGCAAGGACGACAACCTCACCGTCACCGTGCCGGTCTCCTTCACGGAGGCGGCGCTCGGCGGCGAGATCAAGGTGCCGACCCTCGGCGGCCCCGCGGTCACGCTCAAACTGCCCGCGGGCACTCCGAACGGCCGGACCATGCGCGCCCGCGGCAAGGGGGCGGTCCGCAAGGACGGCACCCGCGGCGACCTCCTCGTCACCGTCGAGGTCGCGGTGCCCAAGGAGCTGGACGACAAGGCACGTGAGGCCCTGGAGACCTTCCGCGAGGCGACCGCCTCCGAGGATCCCCGGGCGGAGCTGTTCCAGGCCGCGAAGGGAGCGTGACCCGTGGACGGGCGCCGACGCAATCCGTACGAACTGACCGACGAGTCGCCGGTGTACGTCATCTCGGTGGCGGCCCAGCTCTCCGGTCTGCACCCGCAGACCCTGCGGCAGTACGACCGTCTCGGCCTGGTCTCCCCGGACCGCACGGCGGGCCGCGGGCGGCGCTACTCGGCCCGTGACATCGAGCTGCTCCGTCAGGTGCAGCAGCTGTCGCAGGACGAGGGCATCAACCTCGCCGGCATCAAGCGCATCATCGAGCTGGAGAACCAGGTCGCGGCGCTGCAGAGCCGGATCGCCGAGCTGTCGGCCGCGGTCGACGGCGCGGCGGCGGCGATGCGCCAGCGCGAGGCCCAGGTGCACGCCTCGTACCGGCGCGACCTGGTGCCGTACCAGGACGTGCAGCAGGCGAGCGCGCTGGTGGTCTGGCGCCCCAAGCGCGGCGAATAGCTCCGCACAGCACGTATGAGGCCCCCTCCACGGTCGTGGAGGGGGCCTCGTACGTACCCGACAGGCTTAGGGCCTATCCCTGATCCGCCGGACAGGCCCTACGGGATCAGCTCGGCCACGATGTCGCCGACGGTCTCCCACCAGGGCGCGGCGCCGGTGCCGAACGCGGCGGCGAGGGCGGTGCCGACGGCGTGGTCGCGGGGGGTGGGCTCGGCCGCCGGGTCCCACTCGGTGTCCACGCGGCCGTCCCCGGAGGACTCCAGGGTGCCGAGCCGGCGCCCGTTCCGGGTGAGCCGGCTCTCCACGTACGAGCAGGGCACGAGCCGGTAGCGGACCCCGTCGACCCGGGCGTCGACGCGGTACGAGGAGCGCAGCAGCCGCCCGCGCGCGGGCTTGAGGCGGGCCGGCTCCCCGTCGACGGTGAGCGCCAGCAGGGCGGCCTTCCGGGTCCCGATGGGGGTGTGGGTGTCGGGGCGGGTCCCCGGGGCCCGTACGAGCTCCACGGTGGGCAGTCCGTGGCCGGAGACCCGGAGGGTCCCCGCGGGTCCGTCGAGGTCGATCTGTACGTACACGGAGGTCAGTTGTCCCGTTCGAGGATTCCGGACTGGGCGATGAGATAGCCGAGCTGGGCCCGGCTGCCGCTGCCGAGGGCGGAGGCGAGCTTGGCGATGTGGGCGCGGCAGGTCCGCACGTTCATGCCGAGGCGGCGGGCGATGGCCTCGTCGACGAGGCCCTCGACGAGGAGCCTGGCGATGGAGCGCTGGACGCCGCCGATGCCGTCGGTCTTGATGTCGTACGGGATCTCCTCCCGTATCGGCACCGCGAGCTGCCAGAACTGGTCGAAGACGTTGCCGAGGTAGGCGACCAGGCCGGGGTGGCGCAGTTCCAGGGCGACCTGGCGGTCGCTGCGGGCCGGGATGAAGGCGACCTCGCGGTCGACGATGATCAGCCGGTCGATGATCTCCTCGAGCGTGCGGACCTGCACCTCGGGGCCGACGTGCTCCAGGTAGGTCAGCGTGAGCTCGGTGTGGCGGGCCGTGTGCTGGTAGAGCGTGCGCATGCTGATGCCGCGGCCGAGGAGCGGCGAGACGCGGTCGAGGGCCTCGGTGAGGGCCTGCGCGGGGCGTCCGCCGCCGGGCTGGACGGTGAGCAGCTCGTGGCGGCAGTTGGCGACGACCCGGTCGAGGGTCGAGTTGATGCGTTCGATGCCCTCCAGCACGGTGATGGCGTGCGTGGTGGGGGAGTCGTGGGCGCTGATCGCCATGAACGGCTCGAAGGCGTCCGAGAGGGCGACGGTGCGCCGGCGGCGGTCGAGTATTTCCCGTTCGATCGGCTGGAGGAGCTGCGCGAGGGCCGCCGAGGGGGGAACCGGACGGAGCCACTGGGCGTCGTCCGGGTCGGGGTGGAGCAGTGAGAGATCGAGGAGGCAAGGAGCCTCGACCGTCTCTGACCGGGGTATTCGCCCGCTCCGCAGGGCGGCCGCATACAGCTCGGAGCCGGCTTTGCAGAGTTCGGCATGGGAATGAGGGTGACCTGTTTCGTCCGCTTCTTTCCGCATATGTACACCCCCAGGCTCCTGCATCTCAGGAACATGATGCCTGGGTTTGGTGGTGCAGGTGCAGAGAGTAAGCCATCGTCTTACTCGCGGGGGTTGGTAAAGAGACGTTGCCTTCAAGTGAGGTTGCTCGGTGATGATGAAGAAGCTCATACGCGCGGTGGCCGGAGTCGCCTTCATCGCGGCCGCCACAGTGGGGGCCGTGGGAGTGACCCAGGACCCCGGCTGGCACACGGCGCCGGCAGCGGCGCAGGCCGCTCTGAACGACCCGGGCTGGCACACGGCCCCCGCGCTGCTCGGCGACCCGGGCTGGAGCGTGGCCCCCGCGCAGGATCCCGGCTGGAGCTAGACGGGCGCATGAACGTACCCGATGACCCCAGGTTCCGCCGGGAGATGGCCTCGGCCTATCGCTCCGGCTGGCACTTCGTCGATCTCGCCACGGCCATCCCCCACCTTGGCGACTCGCTGAAGGTAACCCTCTTCGGAGAACCGATCGTCGTGGCACGTGAGCAGGACGAGGACGTCCGCGCTTACCGCTGTCTCCGCCGTCCCCGCGGCGCGCCGCAGCCCATCCGCTGTGCCATCCGGTACGGCATGATCTTCGTCAACCTCGACCAGCGGGACCACCAGCTGATCGAACCCGAGACCATCACCGCCACCCCCCGCAGTGCCTGAGCGATTCCCCCGTCGTTGTAGATCGCTCAGGTACTTCCCCCACACAGCGGCGCCATCGCGGACCTGAAACGCGATGGCGCCGCTGTGCTGCGCCCGCGCACTCGCGCGGGCTCCTTCGGGGCTCCTTCGGGCTCCTCAGGTGCTTCCCGGGCGCTTTTCAGACGCTTCCCGGGCGCTCCCCAGGCGCTTCTCAGGCGCGGCCCATCGCCCGGGTGAGGGCGATCTCGATGACGACCCGGTCCGGGTTCGGGGCCGGCGTGCGGCCGTAGCGGCCCGCGTAGCGGTCGACGGCGTCGGCGACGACCTCGGCCTCCGTGCGGATGCGGGCGACGCCCTCCAGGGTGGCCCAGCGCCCCTTGTCCACCTGGCAGACCGCCACCCTCGCGCCGTCCGCGCCCGCCGCCAGGACGTTGGCGACCTTGCGGCTGTGCTTGTTGGTGATCACCCGTGCGTACCCGCCCTCGGGGTCGTACGTGACGCCTACCGCCACCACGTGCGGGGTGCCGTCCGGACGCGGGGTCGTCAGGGTGCACATGTGGTACTCGCGCCAGAAGCTGAGATACGAGTCGGAAGGGTTCCTCGGGTCTGTGGCCATGCCCGGAAACTACCCGGGGGAAGGCTCTCGTCGATACCTTGAGCGGAATGGACTCAACTTTGTGTACGTTGGAAGGGTCATAGAAGTCATAGAAGACACCCAGTCGTAGCAACGAGGAGGAACACCGCACGTGGACGTCGAACTGACCAATCGGAGCCGGGACGCGATCAACGCGGCCACGAGCCGCGCCGTGTCCGAGGGGAACCCGGATCTGATCCCCGCGCACCTGCTGCTGGCCCTGCTCGCGGGTCAGGACAACGAGAACATCACCGACCTGCTCGCCGCCGTCGAGGCCGACCAGGCGGTCGTGCGCTCCGGCGCGGAGCGGCTGATCGCCGCCCAGCCGAGCATCACGGGGTCCACGGTCGCGCCCCCGCAGCCCAACCGCGAGTTCCTGGCGGTCATCGCCGACGCCGACAAGCGCGCCAAGGAGCTCGGCGACGACTTCCTCTCCACCGAGCACCTGCTCATCGGACTCGCCGCCAAGGGCGGCCAGGCCGGTGAGATCCTCGACCGGCAGGGCGCGAGCGCATCGAAGCTGCTCGACGCCTTCGAGAAGAGCAGGGGAGGACGCCGGGTGACCACACCCGACCCGGAAGGGCAGTACAAGGCGCTGGAGAAGTTCGGCACGGACTTCACGGCCGCCGCGCGCGAGGGCAAGCTGGACCCGGTCATCGGCCGGGACCACGAGATCCGGCGCGTGGTGCAGGTGCTGTCCCGCCGCACCAAGAACAACCCGGTCCTCATCGGTGAGCCCGGCGTCGGCAAGACCGCCGTCGTCGAGGGCCTCGCCCAGCGGATCGTGAAGGGCGACGTACCCGAGTCGCTGAAGAACAAGCGGCTCGTCTCGCTCGACCTCGGCGCGATGGTCGCCGGGGCCAAGTACCGCGGCGAGTTCGAGGAGCGGCTGAAGACCGTCCTCTCCGAGATCAAGGCCAGCGACGGCCAGATCATCACCTTCATCGACGAGCTGCACACGGTCGTCGGCGCGGGCGCCGGCGGCGACTCCGCCATGGACGCGGGCAACATGCTCAAGCCCATGCTGGCCCGCGGCGAGCTCCGCATGGTCGGCGCGACCACCCTCGACGAGTACCGCGAGCGGATCGAGAAGGACCCCGCCCTGGAGCGCCGCTTCCAGCAGGTCCTGGTCGCCGAGCCGACGGTCGAGGACACCATCGCCATCCTCCGCGGCCTCAAGGGCCGGTACGAGGCGCACCACAAGGTGCAGATCAACGACTCCGCGCTGGTGGCCGCCGCCACGCTCTCCGACCGGTACATCACCTCGCGCTTCCTCCCCGACAAGGCCATCGACCTCGTCGACGAGGCCGCCTCCCGGCTCCGTATGGAGATCGACTCCTCGCCCGTCGAGATCGACGAGCTCCAGCGCTCGGTCGACCGGCTCCGCATGGAGGAGCTGGCGCTGAAGAACGAGACGGACGCGGCGAGCAAGCAGCGCCTGGAGAAGCTGCGGCGCGACCTCGCCGACCGCGAGGAGGAGCTGCGCGGCCTCACCGCCCGCTGGGAGAAGGAGAAGCAGTCCCTCAACCGGGTCGGCGAGCTCAAGGAGCGCCTGGACGAGGCCCGGGGACGGGCCGAGCGCGCCCAGCGCGACGGCGACTTCGACACCGCCTCCAAGCTGCTGTACGGGGAGATCCCGGCCCTGGAGCGGGAGCTGGCGGAGGCCTCCGAGGCCGAGGCCCAGCAGGAGTCGTCGAAGGACACCATGGTCAAGGAGGAGGTCGGCCCCGACGACATCGCGGACGTCGTCGGCGCCTGGACCGGCATCCCCGCGGGCCGCCTCCTGGAGGGCGAGACGCAGAAGCTGCTCCGGATGGAGGACGAGCTCGGCAGGCGTCTGATCGGCCAGTCCGAGGCCGTGCAGGCCGTCTCCGACGCCGTGCGCCGCACGCGCGCCGGGATCGCCGACCCCGACCGGCCCACCGGCTCCTTCCTCTTCCTCGGCCCGACGGGCGTCGGCAAGACCGAGCTGGCGAAGGCGCTCGCCGACTTCCTCTTCGACGACGAGCGGGCCATGATCCGCATCGACATGTCGGAGTACGGCGAGAAGCACTCCGTCGCCCGGCTCGTCGGCGCGCCCCCCGGCTACGTCGGCTACGAGGAGGGCGGCCAGCTCACGGAGGCGGTCCGCCGCCGCCCGTACAGCGTGGTCCTGCTCGACGAGGTGGAGAAGGCGCACCCGGAGGTCTTCGACGTCCTGCTCCAGGTCCTCGACGACGGCCGGCTGACCGACGGGCAGGGCCGGACGGTGGATTTCCGCAACACCATCCTGATCCTCACGTCGAACCTGGGCAGCCAGTACCTGGTCGACCCGCTGACCTCGGAGGACGTGAAGAAGCAGCAGGTCCTGGACGTCGTCAGGGCGAGTTTCAAGCCGGAGTTCCTCAACCGGCTCGACGACCTCGTGGTCTTCTCGGCGCTGGACCGGGCCGAGCTGGGCCGGATCGCGCGGCTCCAGATCGACCGGCTCGCGAAGCGGCTCGCCGACCGGCGGCTTACCCTGGAGGTCACGCCGGAGGCCCTGGAGTGGCTCGCCGAGGAGGGCAACGACCCGGCGTACGGCGCCCGGCCACTGCGCCGTCTGATCCAGACGGCGATCGGCGACCGGCTCGCGAAGGAGATCCTCGCGGGCGAGGTGGTGGACGGCGACACGGTCAGGGTGGACTGCTTCGAGGACGGCCTGATCGTCGGCGCGGCGCGGTAACCGGCAACGTTCTTGTCAGCCCGCAGCGGATCGCGGGATGTGGGGCTTGCCACGAACCGCCCGACATGGGGGAGGATGGCGAGCATCCGTACGAAGGGAAATACACGGTGAGCATCGACCCGTCCTCGATTCCGAATTTCGGGGGCCAGCCCCAGCCTCAGGCCGCAGGACCGGCGGGCCCCGTCGTCCCCGACCAGGACCTCGTCAAGCAGCTCCTCGAGCAGATGGAGCTGAAGTACGTCGTCGACGACGAGGGTGACCTCGCGGCGCCGTGGGAGGAGTTCCGCACGTACTTCATGTTCCGCGGCGAGGACGAGCAGCAGGTCTTCTCCGTGCGGACGTTCTACGACCGCCCGCACTCCGCCGACGACCGCGCCAAGGTCCTCGACGCGATCGACGACTGGAACCGCCGCACCCTGTGGCCCAAGGTCTACACGCACCTGCACGAGGAGGAGGACGGCTCCGCCACCCTCCGCCTCATCGGTGAGGCCCAGATGCTGATCGGCACCGGCGTCGCCCTGGAGCACTTCGTGTCCTCCACGGTCAGCTGGGTCCGCGCCTCCATCGAGTTCGACAAGTGGGTCGTGGAGCAGTTCGGTCTGGAGACCCCCGAGGAGAAGTCGGGCGACGAGGAGGCCTGAGCCTCCCGCCCCCGCTCTCCCCAGCGCGCCGAAGCCCGGCCGGAGCCGTGATCCCCGCGATCACGGCCCCGGGCCGGGCTTTCGCGCGTCCGGGGGCGCCGTCGGCGGAGCTGTTCGCGGCCGCGTGCAGCCGTTCACCCGATTGCCGTACGTCCAGTCAGGGCGGAGCGACGCTGTGATGCGGGATGACGGCATGAGACGGAGGGGCGCGTGCGGTGGATGTCGCGCCAGCGGTACCGGAGGCAGGCGCGGCGCGGGATAATCGGGCGCATGGCACAGACGCTCTTTTCGCCACCCGCTGCGGAGGTACTCCGCGCGCGGTACGCGAGCAGGCTTCCTGCCGCGCTCGCGGATCTCACCGGACCCGCGCACGGGCAGGTCGAGCTTCCGCTCCACGTCGCGTGGTCCGGGCTCCGTACGTACGATCTGGACCGCCCCCGCCTGCGGATGAGCCTGTACCGAACCGTCCTGGCAGAAGGGCAGCACGACGATCTCGCCGCCCTGCTCAATGAGGATCTGCTGCTCGCCCAGTGGCCGGTGCTGCGCACTCTGATCAGCCGGCACATCCGCCAGGTATGGGAAGAGGCGTTCCCCGCCCTCTCGCGACCGGCGTCCGCCGCGGCGTGAACCTGAGCGACCTGCACCGCCGCCTCCTGGCAGACGTTCTCGCCATCGGCACCCCTTATCCGTTGGTGATCACCGGGGGATACGCGGTACAGGCTCATGGCCTGGTCGACAGACTGAGCCAGGACCTCGACGTGGCCACCGAGAACCCGGCGCCCATGGACGACATCGCCGCCACCCTGGAGCGCGGCCTGGCCTGCAGAGGCTGGCACGTCACGGTGATCAGTACGGACCCGCTCTCGGCTCGCCTGATCGTCGCGGATCCCGCCGTCGGGGAGGAGTGCGAGGTGGACATCCTCAAGGAGAACTTCTGGGGCACGCCGGCCGAGACCGAGCACGGCCCGGTCCTGGCCCTGGACGATGTCATCGGCACCAAAGTCCGGGCTCTGGCCGACCGAGGGGCCGTCCGAGACCTGATCGACGTGCACGCGGCGTCTCGCGACCGCACGATCCACGAGCTCGAATCGCTTGGCGCCCGGCACAGCCGTGACGAGTTCCACCTCCAGGATCTCCGCGACCGTCTCGGCGGCGCGGACTGGTACGAGGACGAGGAGTTCGCCGCCTACGGCTTGGTCGAGCAGAGCATCACGGACCTACGGGAGTGGGCGGTGCGGTGGGTGAGCGACCTTGACCGGCGGCTGCACGCCACGGAGAGCGACCGGGGAGACTGAACTGCCCCGTGGTTTCGGTCGAACCCCGCAGATCGGCGTGCGTCTCGTGGACAAGGCCGTCACCCACCTGGTCGATCGCCTCGACGGCCGCAGGAGGCGCCGGCCTCAGGCGAGGCGCTTGAGGCGGGAGACGGCCTCCTCCAGGACCTCGGTCTTCTTGCAGAAGGCGAAGCGGACGAAGGGCGCGCCGGCCTCGCGGTGGTCGTAGAAGACGGCGTTGGGGATGGCGACGACGCCCGCGCGCTCGGGGAGGGCGCGGCAGAAGGCGAAGCCGTCGTCGGAGCCGAGCGGGCAGATGTCGGTGGTGACGAAGTAGGTTCCGGCCGGGCGGTAGACCTCGAAGCCCGCCTGCGCGAGGCCCTCGCTCAGCAGGTCCCGCTTGGCCTGGAGGTCGGCGCGGAGGGATGCGAAGTAGGCGGCCGGGAGGCGGAGCGCCTCGGCGATCGCGTACTGGAAGGGGCCGGAGGAGACGTAGGTGAGGAACTGCTTGGCCGAGCGGACGGCGGAGGTCAGCTCGGGGCTCGCGGTGATCCAGCCGACCTTCCAGCCGGTCAGTGAGAACGTCTTGCCGCTCGAACCGATGGTGACGGTCCGCTCCCGCATGCCGGGGAGGCTCGCGATCGGCACGTGCTCGGCCCCGTCGAAGACCAGGTGCTCGTACACCTCGTCGGTGACGACGAGCAGGTCCCGCTCGATCGCCAGCTCGGCGACGGCGGTCAGTTCGGCCCGGGTGAGGACGGTGCCGGTCGGGTTGTGCGGGGTGTTGAGCAGGATCAGCCGGGTCCGGTCGGTGACGGCGGCCCGCAGCTCGTCCAGGTCGAGGACGTAGCCGCCCTCGTGCGGGCGGAGGGTGACGGGGACGCGGGTGCCGCCGGCCATCGCGACGCAGGCCGCGTACGAGTCGTAGTACGGCTCCAGGGCGATCACCTCGTCGCCCGGCTCCACCAGGGCGAGCAGGGCGGCCGCGATCGCCTCGGTGGCGCCGGCGGTGACCAGGACCTCCGTGTCGGGGTCGTACCCGAGGCCGTACCACTCCCGCTGGTGGTCGGCGACGGCCTGGCGCAGTTCGGGGACGCCGGGGCCGGGCGGGTACTGGTTGCCGCGGCCGTCCCGCACCGCGCGGACCGCGGCCTCGCGGATCTCCTCGGGGCCGTCGGTGTCGGGGAAGCCCTGGCCGAGGTTGATCGACCCGGTCCTGGCGGCGAGCGCGGACATTTCGGCGAAGATCGTCGTCCCGAACTCGGCGAGGCGGCGGTTGAGCAGCGGTCGTGTCATGACCGCCATCCTGGGGGGAAGCTCTGGACTTGCTCAAGTGCGCTTTGACGCGGGCACGGCGGGGGGATCGCCCTGGCATGAGCATCGCATTGTTCGTCCTCGGGATCGCGTTCGTGATCGCGATCGTGGTGTGGGTCGTCGCGCTGTCGCTGCGCGGCACCGCTCGTGTCAGCCGTGGCGCCGACAGCTGGTGGGCCGATTCGTCGACCTCGTCGACGTCCTCGTCCTCCTCGTGTTCGACGTCGTCCTCGTCCTCGTCCTGTTCGAGTTCGAGCTCGTCGTGTTCGAGCTCGTCGTGTTCCTCTTCCTCCTGCTCCAGCTCCTCGTCCTCGTGCAGCTGAAGCTCTGGAATCGCTCAAGTCGCCTTTGAGGGAGAGCCGCAGAGGGCATCTCCCTCGCACAGAAGAACGGGGGTAGCACAGATGGAACTCGTCATCATCTTCATCGGATCGGTCGTCCTCATCGGCCTGATCGCCGCCGTCCGCATCCTCACCGGCAGCGCCGGCGGCGGTCGCCGCGGCGGGCGGAAGAACGGCCGCAGCTGGGCGGACGGCGGCGGCAGCGGCAGCGGGGGCTGCGGAGGGGGCGGAAGCTCCTGCGGATCCAGCTGCGGGGGTGGCTGCGGCGGCGGCAGCTGAGCGGGTAACGGCTCCGGAGGCACGTGACGTTGGCAAAACAGCGGATCTTGTCGATCGATTCTGATTGAACAATTGAACTGTGGGGTCCCCGAAGGGGTTGGAAACCACGGCAAGTTGGGTAAAAACGCTGCGAGTCGCTCGGCGTCCGTGGTTCTCTCGCTCCTGACAGAGACAGCCCTCGGACCGTGTGTGGAACCGAGCCGGCGATCCCCCACTCCCGTTGGACCCTCTCCGGGGCGCCCCCGGCCCACCCGTCAAACCGTGTTTGCGGAGCCGACCCATGCTCACCACCCTGAAAACCTCCTACACCGATACGCGCGCGGCCGATCTGGCCTGGGCCCTCGGGCGCGAGCCACTGCCCGCCCTGGCCGTGCTCGACCTCGAACTATCCGGTGCCAGACTCCAGTTGAGACTGCTCGGCGCCTCCCACCAGGTACTCCTGGAGGAGGACGGGCGCAGCTGCTCGGAGACCGTCGCCTGTATGCCCGGCAGCAGCACCCCGCTCCCCCTCGGCGTGTCCAAGCGCGTCGGCGAATGGGAGTACGAATTCGCGGCGCGCGTCGAGACGCTCTCGCACGGCTCCTTCGCGGGCCGGGCGCAGGAGCTGCTCGCGCTCGTCGCCGATCACCCCAACGGGCTCGCGGGGACCTTCCCCGGCTCCCCGCACGCCTTCACGGCGATGCTGGCGCAGCGCCACGAGGGGCAGGTGCGCTGGCGCACCTGGCACGCCTACCCGCAGGAGGGGCAGTTGGTCGTCACCAGGACCCGGATCGGCGCACGTATGCCCGCAACGCTCTGAAACACCCCTCCGGAGCTCCAGATGCACTCGTGTGGGTGACAAGGAGCGAGTAAGTCGTGACGTAGCGTTACGTTCATGATCGAGCCGACCGTGACCATGCCACCCACAAGGGTGCGTCAACCGCCCGAGCGGCGGCGCGACCGGCCCCCCCGATCACTCCGACCGTCGCGATCACCCCGATCATCCCGATCACTCCGATCACCACGATCACCTCGATCGGCCCGGCCGCCGCGGTCGGGCGACGCGGTGCGGTTCCCGGTTCTCGCCGTGGTCTTCGTCTGCGCCGCCTGCGGCCTGGTCTACGAACTCGAACTGGTCGCCCTCGCCTCCTACTTGATCGGCGACTCGGTCACCCAGGCCTCCGTCGTGCTCTCCGTGATGGTCTTCGCGATGGGCGTGGGCTCGCTCCTCGCCAAGCGGCTGCGCTGCCGCGCCGCCGTCGGCTTCGGCCTGGTCGAGGCCGGGCTCGCGCTCATCGGCGGCTGCTCGGCCATGGCGCTGTACGCGGCCTTCGCCTGGCTCGGCGAGTCGCGGTACGTCGTCGTGGCGTTCTCGCTCGCCATCGGGGTGCTCATCGGCGCGGAGATCCCGCTCCTCATGTCCCTCATACAGCGGGCCGCCGGGCCGGGGCCCACGAAGCGGGCGAGGCGGCAGGGGCAGGCCCCGAGCCGTGAGCAGGACGACGCCGCGGGGACGGTGGCCGACCTCTTCGCCGCCGACTACGTCGGCGCGCTCGTCGGCGGTCTCGCCTTCCCCTTCCTGCTGCTGCCCTGGCTCGGCCAGCTCACCGGCGCGCTCGTCACCGGCGCGGTGAACGTGGTCGCGGGCGGCGGGCTCGTGCTCTGGGTCTTCCGCCACGACCTGACCACCCGCTCCCGCGCCCTGCTGATCGCCGTGAACGTCTCGGTCCTGGCGCTCCTCGCCACGGCCACCGTGCTCGTCGACGACTTCGAGCAGGCCGCGCGCCGGGCCGTGTACGGGGACCAGGTGCGGGTCGCCGTCCACACCGAGCTCCAGGAGGTGGTGGTGACGGGTGGCCGCGAGGGGCCGCCCGACCTGTTCCTCGACGGCCGGCTCCGGGTGGCCGGCCAGGACGAGCACCGGTACCACGAGGCGCTCGTCCACCCCGCGATGAAGGGCCCGCACTCTCGCGTCCTGATCGTCGGCGGCGGGGACGGGCTGGCCGCCCGGGAGGTGCTGCGCTACTCCGGGGTCACCGCCGTCACCGTCGTCGAGCTCGACCCCGGGGTCGTCCGCCTCGCCCGTACCGATCCCGCCCTCGCCACGCTCAACGCGCAGGCGTTCCGGGACCGGCGCGTCCGGGTGGTCCACGCGGACGCCTTCAACTGGCTCCGGGGCGCCACCGAGCATGTGCAGGAACGGTACGACGTGGTGATCTCCGACCTTCCCGACCCCGGCATCACCCCCAGCACCAAGTTGTACTCGGAGGAGTTCTACGGGCTCGCGGCCCGGATCCTCACCGGCTCCGGACGGTTCGCCGTCCACGCCGGATCGGTCACCGACCGGCCCCACACCTACTGGACGGTGGACGCCACCCTGCGCGCCGCCGGGTTCGCCACCCGCCCCTACAGCGCGAGCGGCCGCACCCCGGGCTTCGCCGCGGGCCCCGACCGCGCCGACCGCGCCGGCGGTACGGAGCGGGGGCCGGGGGACTGGGGCTTCCTCCTCGCGGTCGCGGGCGACCGCCCGCCCGCGCTGGGCCTCGCGCCCGACGCGCCCCGGCTGCGCTCCCTCGGCCCGGGCACCCTGGAGGCCGCCGCCCGCCGCGCGGAGCGGACCCGGGGCGCCGAGCTGCCGCCCTCGACCCTGGTGCACCCGCGGTACGGCGGCTGAGGACGGCTGGGGCGCGCGGGCCCCCGCGCGAAGAGGCGACGCCGCGCCCCGGCCTGAGTAGGCTCGGTTTCCATGGACCACGAGGTGTTCGTTCCGGTACCGGCCGAGGCCCTGCGCGCGACGCTCACGGACCCCGCGAGGGTGGCACGCTGCGTGTCCGGCCTCCAGCGGGACGCCGACGCGGAGGCGGGTCCCCTCGCGGGCCGGCTCAAGGTCAGGGTCGGCGGCCACACCATCACCTACCGGGGCGCCCTGAAGGTGGTCGAGCGGGACGGCGCCATCACCTACGAGGGACAGGGTGCCGAGGCGCGGGGCAAGGGCTCCGCGGAGCTCTCCCTGACCGTCGTCCTCACCCCGGTGGGCGAGGGCACCAGCCTGAGCTTCACGGGCGCCCTGACCCCGGTCGGCCGGCTGGCCGAGGCGACGGAGGAGGCGCGGGCAATGGCCGGCATCCGGCTGCTCGACAAGTTCGTCGAGGCCCTGGCGGCGCTCACGGAGGAGTCCGACGAGTCCGACGAGTCCGACGAGTCGAAGGACGCGGTGTCCGGGGGCGGCACCGCCGCCCGTACCGCCGCCGGACTCGCCGCCGAAGCTGATGCCGACGCCGACGCCGACGCCGACGCCGACGCCGATGGCGAGCCCGACGCCGATGCCGATGGCGAGCCCGATGCCGACGCCGACAGCGCGGCTGCCGACAGGGACCCCGAATCCGACTCCGAGTCCGACTCCGAGTCCGACTCCGACTCCGACCGCGACTCCGATCACGACGGGGTGGACGACGGGGTCGAGGAGCCCGGGTCCGTCTTCGACGCGCCCGTCCCGCCCCCCTCCCTGGACCCCCGCCTCGACGAGGGCTTCGGCTCCACCCCGATCGACTTCCCCGCCCCGCAGCCCGCCGCCGAGGCCGCCCACGCCCGGCGGACCATGATCGGTCGGAGCGCCGAGGAGGTCGACCACGCCCCGCCGCGCGGCCGGTACGCCCCGGTGCCCGCCCCCGAGGCCGGCAGCGCGGGCGCCACCCTGCGCTGGATCGTTCCCGCCGCCGCGCTCGCGATCGCTTCCGCCGTCGTCGTCGGCCGGGCTCTGCGCCGACGCCGCTGAATCGGCCCGGCACGTTTAGGGTCGGGGCGTGAGCATGCAGACGCGACTGACGGCGGGCGACGCCGAGTTGACCATCAACCCCGAACACGGCTGCCGCATCGAGGGCCTGAGTATCGGCGGCACCGAAGTGCTGCGCCAGGGCGAGCGGTACGGAAGCTTCCCGATGGTGCCCTGGTGCGGGCGGACCGAGAACGGCCGCTTCCGCAACGGGGCGACCGCACATGAGCTGCCGGTCAACGCACCCCCGCACGCCATCCACGGCACCGTCCGGGACCTCGCCTGGAAGACCGTCCGCACCTCCGGGACGGAAGCGGTCTTCACCTGCGAGCTCGGGGACCCCTGGCCGTACAAGGGCAGGGTCACCCAGGTGTTCGAGCTGGCCGAGGACTCCCTGACCCTCACCTTCGGGGTCGAGACCTACGACGACTCCTTCCCGGCCCAGGCCGGTTGGCACCCCTGGTTCCTGCGCAACCTCGGCAAGGGCGGCGAGGACGTACGGCTCGACTTCACCCCCGCCTGGCAGGAGGAGCGCGGCGAGAACCACCTCCCCACCGGCCGTCGGATCGCCCCCCTCCCCGGCCCCTGGGACGACTGCTTCGGCATGCCCGACGGCGTCGACATCACCCTCACCTGGCCGGAGGAGCTGGAGCTGAAGGTCACCAGCCGCGCCGAGTGGGTCGTGATCTACGACGAGCCGGAGGACGCGGTCTGCGTCGAGCCGCAGTCCGGCCCGCCGAACGGCCTCAACACCCACCCGCGCCTCGTCACCCCGATCGACCCCCTGGAGGTCGGGAGCGTCTGGCGCTGGCGGCGGCTGTAGGCGACCGTCGGCGGACGCCCCTTAAGCTCAGGGGCATGACTGACGTACGCGCTGAGCTGCTCCAGCAGATCAAGGACAAGGCCGTGGTGCACGGCAAGGTGACCCTCTCCTCGGGTCTGGAAGCCGACTACTACATCGACCTGCGCCGGATCACGCTGGACGGCGAGGCCGCGCCGATGGTGGGTCAGGTCATGCTCGACCTCACCGCCGACCTGGACTTCGACTGCGTGGGCGGCCTGACGCTGGGCGCCGACCCGGTCGCGACCTCGATGCTGCACGCCTCCGCCGCGCGCGGACAGCGCCTCGACGCCTTCGTCGTACGGAAGGCGCAGAAGGCGCACGGCATGCAGCGCCGCATCGAGGGGACGGACGTGAAGGGCCGCCGCTGCCTCGTGGTCGAGGACACCTCGACCACCGGCGGCTCGCCGCTGACCGCCGTCGAGGCCGTCCGCGAGGCGGGCGGCGAGGTCGTCGCCGTGGCCACGATCGTGGACCGGGGTGCCGCCGACGCCATCTCCGGAGCGGGTCTGACGTACCTCACCGGCTACCAGCTGGCCGATCTCGACCTGGCGTAACCGCCGCGAAGTCGTGACTTAGGTCCCGGGCTCCGGCGATAGCGGTCCTGACCTGCGTTTTTGCCAAGGGGCGGGGTGTTTCACGTGAAACACCCCGCCCCTTGGTGTGCCGTGCCCGTGGGAGCCCGGACGAGAGTCTGAAAGGATGGGGGCGACGATGACGTCGCCCCCAGGTCAGGGACAGCAACGCACACACCCCGCACATCACAAGGAGCGGACGAATGCCCATCGCAACCCCCGAGGTCTACACCGAGATGCTCGACCGGGCGAAGGCAGGCAAGTTCGCCTACCCGGCCATCAATGTGACCTCGACCCAGACCCTGCACGCTGCGCTGCGCGGCTTCGCGGAGGCCGAGAGCGACGGCATCATCCAGATCTCGACCGGCGGAGCCGAGTTCCTGGGCGGTCAGTACAACAAGGACATGGTCACGGGCGCCGTTGCCCTGGCCGAGTTCGCGCACATCGTCGCCGCGAAGTACGACATCACGGTCGCCCTGCACACCGACCACTGCCCGAAGGACAAGCTGGACAGCTACGTCCGTCCGCTGCTCGACATCTCCGCCGAGCGTGTCGCCCGTGGCGTGAACCCGCTGTTCCAGTCGCACATGTGGGACGGCTCCGCCGAGACCCTCGCCGACAACCTGGCCATCGGCCAGGAGCTGCTCGCGAAGGCCGCCGCCGCCAAGATCATCCTTGAGGTCGAGATCACCCCGACCGGTGGCGAGGAGGACGGCGTCACCCACGAGATCAACGACGAGCTGTACACCACCGTCGACGACGCCATCCGCACCGCCGAGGCCCTCGGCCTGGGTGAGAAGGGCCGCTACCTGCTGGCCGCGTCCTTCGGCAACGTGCACGGCGTCTACAAGCCGGGCAACGTCGTGCTCCGCCCCGAGCTCCTCAAGGACCTCCAGGCGGGCGTCGCCGCGAAGTTCGGCAAGGCCGACCCGTTCGACTTCGTCTTCCACGGCGGCTCGGGCTCGACGGCCGAGGAGATCGCCACCGCGCTGGAGAACGGCGTCGTGAAGATGAACCTCGACACCGACACCCAGTACGCCTTCACCCGTCCGGTCGTGGACCACATGTTCCGCAACTACGACGGTGTCCTGAAGGTCGACGGCGAGGTCGGCAAGAAGTCCACCTACGACCCGCGCACCTGGGGCAAGCTGGCCGAGGCCGGCATGGCCGTCCGCGTGACCGAGGCGTGCGCGGCGCTGCGCTCGACCGGCACGAAGCTGAAGTAAGCAGCCGAAGTAAGCGGCTGTAGCAAGCATGGAACGACGGGCCCGGCACCTCCACCCTGGCGTGGGGCGCCGGGCCCTCGTCATGTCTGGAGGACGCGCGTGACGTCGTACGACTTCGACCGTGAGATAGACCGGCACGGGACCTGGTCGGTCCAGTGGGACGGGATATCGGACCGCTTCGGCGTCCCCGACCTGCTCCCCTTCACCATCTCCGACATGGACTTCGCCTCCCCGCCGGAGGTGCTCGCCGCCCTGCGCGACCGCGTCGACCACGGGGTCTTCGGCTACACGGACTGGCGGCTCGGCGACTTCCGGGAGGCGATCCGGCACTGGTACGCGAGCCGGTACGCGACCGAGATCGACCCCGGGGCGCTGGTGTACGCGCCCTCCGTGCTCAACCAGCTCTCGCAGCTGCTGCGGATGTGGACGGAGCCCGGTGACGGCGTGGTCGTCCACACCCCCACGTACGACGGATTCCGCAAGGCCGTCACGGGGCTCGGGCGCGAGCTGCGGGGCGTGCCGGTCGGGGACCTCGACGCCCTGGAACGGGAGCTGGCCCGGCCGGACAGCCGGATGCTGCTGCTCTGCTCGCCGCACAACCCGACCGGACGGGTGTGGACGGAGGAGGAGCTCTCCGCCTTCGCCGAGCTGGCCGAGCGCCACGGCGCGGCCGTCGTCAGCGACGAGATCCACGCGGACCTCACCACCGACGGCCACCGCCACGTCCCGTGGACCCGGATCGCCGAGCCGGGCCGGGGCCGCCGCTGGGCCCTGGTGACCTCCGGCACGAAGGCCTTCAACTTCCCCGCGCTCTCCGGCTCGTACGGGATCGTCGGCGACCCGGACGCCCGCGAGGCCTTCGTCCGGCGGATGGAGACCGGTGAGGGGCTCGCCTCGCCCGCCGTCCTCTCGCTGACCGCCCACATCGCCGCGTACCGGCAGGGCGCGCCCTGGCTGGACGAGCTGCGCGGCTATGTGGCGGACACGATGGAGCTGCTCCGCGAGCGGCTGGCCGCGGGGCTGCCCGGCGTCGTCTGGGAGCCTCCGCAGGCGGGCTACCTGGCCTGGATCGACCTGCGGCCGCTGGGCATCGAGGAGAGCCGGCTCCAGGAGGAGCTGGTAGCGGTGGAGAAGGTCGCGATCATGCCGGGCGGGGTGTACGGGACGCCCGGATTCGTCCGGCTGAACGTGGGCTGCCCCCGGAAGAAGGCCGAGCGGGGCGTGGACGCGCTGATCCGGGCGGCGACCCGGCTCCGTACGGCCTGACCCCCGCCGGAAGGCGTGGACGGGCGCCGTCGGGCGTCGGCGGTGGCTCCGAGCCTCGGCGGGGCGTCGGTGGTGGCTCCGAGCCTCGTCGGGCGTCGGCGGTGGCTTCGCGGGACCATGCAGGCATGGGCGAGCGGGACGTGCGGATGGCCTCGGGGACCGGACGGTGGATCGTGTTCACGACCGTCCTCGGCTCCGGGATGGTGCTGCTCGACTCCACCGTCGTCAACGTCGCCCTGCCGCACATCGGCGAGGACCTGGACGCCGACCTCGGCGCGCTCCAGTGGACCGTCAACGCCTACATGCTGACCCTCGCCGGGCTGATCCTGCTCGGCGGGGCGCTCGGCGACCGGTACGGGCGGCGCCGGGTCTTCGTGATCGGGGTGGTGTGGTTCGCGCTCGCCTCGCTGCTGTGCGGGCTCGCGCCGAACGCCGGGGTGCTGATCGCGGCCCGCGCCCTCCAGGGCGTGGGCGGGGCGCTGCTCACTCCCGGCTCGCTCGCGTTGATCCAGGCCAGTTTCCACGAGGACGACCGGGCGCGGGCGGTCGGTCTGTGGTCGGGCTTCGGCGGGGTGGGCGCGGCGGTCGGGCCGTTCGTCGGCGGCTGGCTGGTGGACGGGCCGGGCTGGCGGTGGGTGTTCCTGCTGAACGTGCCGCTCGCCGCCGTCTGCGTGCCCGTCGCCCTGCGCCATGTGCCCGAGTCGCGGGACGAGACCGCGCACGGCCGCTTCGACGTGCTGGGCGCGGTCCTGGGCGCGGCGGCGCTGGGGCTCGTGACGTACGCGCTGATCGGCGAGGCCTGGTGGGCCGGGGCGGTCGGGGTCGTGCTCGGGGCCGGGTTCGTGGTGGTGGAGCGGCGGCGCGGGGAGCGGGCGATGGCACCGCCGTCGATCTTCGCGTCCCGGATGTTCACGGCGGTCAACCTGGTCACCCTGTGCGTGTACGCGGCCTTCGGCGGCTTCTTCTTCCTGGCCGCGCTCCAGCTCCAGGTGGTCTCCGGCTACTCGGCGCTCGGCGCCGGTACGGCCATGCTGCCGACGACCGTGCTCATGCTGCTGCTGTCGGCGAGGGCCGGGGAGCTGGGGGAGCGGATCGGCCCGCGGATCCCCCTCACGGTGGGGCCGCTGCTGTGCGCCGCGGGCATGCTGCTGATGCTGCGGGTCGGGGAGGACGCCTCGTACGTACGGGACGTGCTGCCGGCCATGCTGGTGCTCGGGCTCGGCATGACGGCCCTGGTCGCCCCGCTGACCGCGACCGTCCTGGCCTCGGTGGACGTGTCCAGGGCGGGGCTCGCGAGCGGGATCAACAACGCGGCGGCGCGGGCGGCCGGGCTGCTCGCGGTGGCGGCGCTGCCGCTGCTCGCCGGGATGGGCCCGGAGTCGTACCTCTCCGCGGCGGAGTTCGGGGAGACCTTCCGGCGTGCGATGCCGATGTGCGCGGGGATCCTGGTGGTGGGGGCGGTGATCGCGTGGACGACGATGCGGACCCCGTCGGCGCGTGCGGGGTGCCATCCGGAGTGCCGGGTGCACTGCGGGGTGACGTCGCCGCCGCTGGACCCGGGGGATGCCGCCTAGGGGGTGTCCGGCCTGATCGACAAGGCACTCACTAGGGCCTGTCCGGCGGATCAGGGCCGGATAGGCCGGGGTGTCTGGTGCGGTGCATCGCAAGGCGCCGGAGCGCACTAATAGCGGAGCTATTTGGGTGTTTCGGCAACGCGGCGAGGTGCCGTGCCAGGCGCCGCGGCCCCGGCCCTGATCCGCCGGACAGGCCCTAGGGCAGACTGGGGGCCATGGCCATCCACGAGAACCTTCTGGGGGGACCGGCCCCCACCCACCTGCCCGACGACCCGGGTCCGCGCGAGCTGCTCGCGAACGGCACCGCGCCGGCGGACGTCGCCGCGCAGTACCCGACCTCCTCGCTCGCCTGGGCGCAGCTCGCCGACGACGCCTTCGAGGGCGGCCGGGTCGTCGAGTCGTACGCCTACGCCCGTACCGGCTACCACCGCGGCCTGGACGCGCTGCGCCGCAGCGGTTGGAAGGGCCACGGCCCGGTGCCGTGGGAGAACGGCGCTACATGTGATCGTGTGTTCCGTGCCGCCGCCGCTGCCTGAGTGACGGCGGCACAGACGCCTCAACTGCGGTGGTCGTTACCGCTTCAGCTCGGTGTACGCCTCGGCGCTGCTGTCCTTGAGGAACTGCCAGCACCGCTCCGTCTCGTCCTTCTCGTCGATCTCGCCGGCGGCGCGAGCGAGGGCGGCGAGGCAGCGCAGGAACCCGCGATTGGCCTGGTGGTCCCAGGGGATGGGGCCATGTCCCTTCCACCCGGCCCGACGCAGCGCGTCCAGACCGCGGTGGTAGCCCGTACGGGCGTACGCGTACGACTCGACCACTCGCCCCGCCTCGAAGGCGTCGTCGGCGAGCTGGGCCCAGGCGAGCGAGAACGTGGGATCCGCCGCCACCACTTCGGCCGGCGGCCGTGACTCCTCGCCCAGGAGGCGGTACGCCTCTTCGTTCTCCGGCAGGTACGTCGGCTCGGGGCCGCCAAGCAAGTTCTTGTGCGTCGTCATGGAAGCAGTCTGCCACTCGTGAACGGGCATCCGGGACGCCCACGAGGAAAATCGGCCGTGGCCCAAGTGGAGATGAGAACGGCGCTTGATGTATCCGATGTCGATATGCGACGATCCGGCGCATGGCGGCACGACGGGGGTCCTCCGGGGCCATACAGGTGGGCATCTACACCCGGATCAGCAAGGACGACGAGGCCGAGGGGCTGGGTGTCGCGCGGCAGGAGGAGGACTGCCGACTGCACTGCGCCGCCCGGGGATGGGAGGTCGCCAAGGTCTACGAGGACAACGATCTCTCCGCGTACAAGCGCAAGACGGTACGCCCCGAGTTCCGGCAGATGCTGGAAGACCTGAAGGCCGGGCGGATCGACGGGGTCGTCGCCTGGGACATCGACCGCTTCACGCGCCAGCCGCGCGAACTGGAGGCGTGGATCGACGAGTACGAGGATGCCGAGCGCGGGAAGCGCCACCTGGTCTTCGACTCCGTCTCCGCGTCGGACATCGACCTCTCCACGGAGAACGGCCGGTTCATCGCGCGGATCAAGGTCACCATCGCCAACAAGTCCTCGGCGGACACCTCACGGCGTACGAAGCGCAAGCACCTGGAGCTGGCGACGCAGGGCAGGCTCCCCGGCGGCCGGGCACCGTACGGATGGAACCGCGAGGACCGCAGGACGCTGGTCCCGGAAGAGGCCGAGCACCTCCGCAAGGCGGTGAAGGACTTCCTGGGCGGCATCCGGTGGGCGTCGATCGCGCGTGACTGGCGGGACAAGGGGGTCAGGTCGCACAGCGGCGGCTTCTTCGACGACTCCAAGATCAAGCGCATGCTGATGAACCCGCGGATCTGCGGCTACCGGATGCATCAGGGCGAGCTGTTCCTGGACGAACGCGGTGAGCCCGTCGTCGGCGACTGGGAGCCGATCATCACCCCCGACGACTGGTACCTGCTTACGGAGAAGGTCCGGCGGGAGTCGGAGGGCCGGGAGGTACGGGACTACGCCACCAAGTACCTTCTCTCCGGCATTGCGCGGTGCGGAAGGTGTGGCGCGAAGATGCGGGCCTTCCCGTCGTACCGGAAGTCGAAGACGTCATCGCAGTTCAGGTACGCGTGCCCCGGCAAGAACGACGGGGGATGCGGGGGAGTGGCCAGGGCGGGCGAACCGGTCGACCGCCTCATCAGGAAGGCCGTGTTCCTCAGCTCGGACAAGGCGCTCGCGAACGTCCGTGAGCGCGCGCCGGAGTGGACCAAGGAGGAGCAGTTGGCCTCCCTGGAACGGGACATGGCCGAGTTCAAGCAGGCGTGGCAGGAGAAGCGCATGTCAGCCGCCCGCTATATCGCGCTCACCGAGGACCTGGAGAAGCAGATCGCGGAACTGCAGCGGGAGCGGTCCCTGCACCGCGCCGAGGCCGCGACGTTCGCGGCCGGCCCCGTCGACATCCGGGAGCGGTGGGAGAAGCTGACGATCGAGCAGCAGCGCGCCGCCGTCCTCAAGGTCTTCCGCGCTGTGATCATCAAGCCCTCGTCCAACGGGCCGATCTTCGACCCGGTGGACATCGAGCCGGTGCTCAGGTGACGAACAGAAGCCGGGCCCCCATCACAGTTGGGGGCCCGGCTTCGTTCGTTCAAGACCGGTCTATGCCGAAGATGCGGAGCAGGTCCTCGACCCACTCCTCGTCCCGGTCAGGGAGCTGAGCTTCCACGCGGCGCAGCCATTCGTCCTCAGTCAAAGAGCCCGGCCTCCCGCGCCGCGCCGCTGTGGCCGCCGGTTGGGCGGGAACAGGGTTGCTGGACACGGCGAGGGAGGCGCGGGAGAGCGGCGTCCGAGTGCGGAGTCGGTGCGGAGGCCGTAGGTGCTGCGGGTCGGCGCAAGGGGTGAGTCCTCTTCTGGCCTCGGCTGGTGGGGCGGCAACCCCGGCCGGGCCGGTGTCGTTCAGGGATGGGATGGGCGTGTGGCTGGCCGCTTCCCGGGGTTTGCGGTCCGGGGCGGCCTGGAGGAAGGGGCTACGGCAGGGGCGGCAGGCCGAACTCCTCCTGATTGATCTTCATGGTGCTCTCGGCGATGGCGTTGCTGACCACCGCGTTGGCCTCCTCGCGGATGTCCGGGTGCTCGTCGAGGTAGGCGATGAGTTCGGCGTTGACCCGGCGGTACGTGTGCTGGGCGCGCTGGGCGGCCGCGTTGGCGGCCACAACGGTGTCGATCAGCTCCATGGCGTGGCCGGCGGCGGCCAGGGCGGGCGGGCCGACGAGGTTGGACAGGGACACCCCGAAGACCTCGGCGAAGCCGATGGCCTCGTCGAGGTTGATGCGGCGCTTGCCGTTCTCGATCCGCCACACCCCCGACGGGTTCATCTCATAGCCGGCCTCGTTGAGCCGGTCGGAGAGCGTGGTGGTGCTCCAGCCGCGCTTGTCGCGCTCGACCTTGATCCGCTTGGCGGCATTCTCCTCGCCCTTGAGCAGGACACCTTCCGGCGCTTCCTGGTGATCGTCGTCAGACATCGATTCCTCCTTCCTGTCGCAGCATGCCGCTGCAGTCCGCAGGGCCAGTTAAAAGAGTACAGCACATTCTGCTACTTGCAAAGCAGCTATGCACATGGCAGAATAGTAGATGTGCCGGATCCCTGAGATCCCACGCCGACCGGGTGATCCCGGCCCGGCATGCAAAAAGCCCCCCGGTGCTGAAGACACCGAGGGGCTCGAAGCGCAAACCTCACGCCGCCCATCCCTGAACGACTAGCTGCAAGGCCGGGATTGCCGTCCCGTATGGCCCGCAGATTGAGGAGCTCGATGTCCAGTATGGACGAAGACACCCCGAACACGCCATCGCTTCCCGTCGAGTGGCCGCCCATCGCCGTACCCGGCCAGCCGGCCATCCCCGCGCCCGCCCCGGACCCCGAGGGCGTAGAGGTCCTCGACCAGCTTCGGGAGGCAATCCGGCGCTACGTCGTGATGCCGAGTGACGAAGCGCTGACCGCGACCACGCTGTGGGCGGCGGCGACACACCTACAGACGGTGTGGCAGCACGCGCCTCGCCTGGCGGTGGTCGGTCCGGCCAAGCGCTGCGGGAAGTCGCGGCTCCTTGAGGTCCTGATCGAGGCGGTCCACGAGCCGCTGATCACGGTCAACGCGTCCGCTGCGGCGATCTTCCGGCCGATCGGCGAGGGCGACCCGCCCACGCTCCTCGTGGACGAGGTCGACACGATCTTCGGCAGCGCGAAGGTCGCGGAGAAGAACGAGGAGATGCGCGGCCTGCTCAACGCCGGCCACCAGCGCAACCGGCCCACCCTGCGCGTGTCCGGCCCCAACCACGAGGTGGTCAAGTTCCCCACCTTCGCCATGGCCGCCCTCGCCGGCATCGGAGACCTCCCCGACACGATCATGGACCGGTCGGTCGTCATCCGGATGCGCCGTCGAGCCGAGACCGAGAAGGTCAGCTTCTGGCGCTACGGCCGCGACGACCTCGCGGTCCGCGAACTCCGCACACGGCTGGCAGCCTGGCTCGCCTCCGTACGCGAGAAGGCACTCGCCCTGGAACCGAAGATGCCGGTCGAGGACCGTGCCGCCGACACCTGGGCACCGCTGGTCAGCGTCGCCGACCTCGCGGGCGGACACTGGCCCGTCCTGGCCCGCACCGCGTGCACGGCCATGACGGACTACGAGTCCGGACGCGACGAAGACGGCGGACTGAAGATCCGCATCCTCGCCGACATCCGCCGGGCCTTCGCCTCAGAAGGCGACCAGCCGGCGCTTCGCACCGGCCGCCTCCTGGACATTCTCAACGCCGACCCCGAGGCGCCCTGGGCCGAGCACAGCCCAAACGGGCTCACCCCGCGCGGCCTGCAGATCCTGCTCCAGGACTACGGCATCAAGTCGGCCAACCGCCGCTTCCCCGGCGGCCACCAGGCCAAGGGCTTCACCCGCGCCCAGTTCACCGACGCCTGGACCCGCTACTGCCCGCCCGAGGCAGCCTCCACTCTCCTCGTCGAGCCCGGCGTCTGACCCTCCCTGACTCGTCCCACTCGTCCCCGCGCAGGTCAGCGCGGGGACGAGTCACCGACGCGCAACGAGTCGACTCGACATCACCGCCCCACCCGTACCTGCCCTGACCAGCGACGGGACGAGTGGGACGAGTTCCCACCACCCACAGCCGCCCAGGCCACGGCGGCCACACCCAGCCCCGTACACAACCTCCGCTCCCCCACCCTGGAGACCGCCCCCTTGCACTTCCCTGCCCCAGGCGCCCCGACAGCCATACGCAGCATCCGCGCCAGCATTGCGCGGCTCACCTCGACCGCCGAGGACGAGACCCTCAAACAGAAGGACGATCCTGACGACGCTCACCGAGCACCCGCACCCGCTCGGGGGCGTCGCGTGAGCCGCGCGGGACGCTTCATCCTCGTCCTCGGTCTGGTGGCCGTCGTCCTCATGGCCTTCCGGGTGTCGTGGAACGCGCTGTCCGACGTGGCCCGCGCCATCGGCGCCGACTCCACAGCCGCCCTGCTCTACCCAATCGTGGTCGACGGTCTGATGGCCCTCGCGCTGGTCGCCGCGCTCGTGCTGACCGGCACCGACCGGACGTTCGCGCTGCGGGTCCTTGCGACCTACACGATCGCCAGCCTCCTGCTGAACTACGTGCACGGCCTCGTACCGGCCCTGCACACCGACTCGGTCCAGTGGGGCCGACTGACCGACGTGGACCTCGCGAACTGGGCCCTCGTGCTGCTGGCGACCTCGCTCCCGGTGGGGTCGATCTACTTCGGGTCGGACCTCGTGGCCAAGGTGTTGCACCACAACCCCGAGTCGGCCGACTCCCCCGAATTGGCCTCTGACCAGTCGGTCAGTCGGCCAGCCGACCAGTCGGCCAGCCGACCAGTCGGCCAGCCGACCAGTCGGCTGGCCGACAGGCCCCACAGTCGACGCCTGACCGGCCCGAATCGGTCCCCGAGCAGCTGACCGAGTCGACCCCCATGAAGGTCACCGCAGCACCCGTGACGAGGCCGGCCGAGGGAGTCGAACCGGCCCCCGCCATCCGACCGCCCCGGTCGGCCACGGTGGCGGAGTCGACCGGAGCCGCCCCGCGTCGGGCGACCGGTCGGGTCCCCACCGCCGCCAAGTCGACCGCCGACCGCACCCGCACCGCCGCCGAAGTCCTCGACAGGGCCCGACTCGTGACCGCCGACTGGCCCGACGACCAGCTGAGCGCCGAGCGTCTGCGCAGCGAACTGCGGATCGGCCAAAAACGCGCCCGACTCCTGCGCGACCAACTGCAGGCCGAGCGGACCGGGCAGGCCCAGCCCGTCGAGGAGGACGGCTCCGAGGTCGGGCGACTCGACGGACTCGACGAAGCTGCCGGCACTGCCTGACGCCTACAAGGGCACCGACCCCGCCCTTCCGGCGCATCTCATCCCGTGCCCCCGTGCAGCCGAGCACGGGGACACGGGGGGCGGCGTACAACCAAGCACCCAGCACCATCACCCCCACGGAGAACCGATCCATGCACGACTCGAACTACGAACTCCGCATCTCCCAGCCGGGGATGATCACCGACCACAACCGCGCAGCAAGTTGTCGGGTAAGGAGTCCTTACCCGGCCTTCGCCCCGGGGGAGGCGGAGGCTTCCGGCGCCGAGGGGGCGCCGGGGTCGGCCGACCCGGGGGAGCCGACTCGAGGAGAAGCCGCACAACCGCCCGCGCCGCGCCGCCGTCTGCGCGAACCCACGCTGCGCGAGAAGCGCGTCCACCCGCGCTACAGCCACGACGAGTTCACTCTCCTCGCCACAGCCGCTCGCCTCAGCCGCATGCCGGTCGGCGGATACGTCGCCGAGACCTCGCTCGCCGCCGCCCGCTCCGACGACCCCACCGCCGCGGTTGCCGACTACCGCGCCATGGTCAAAGCGCTGATGGCCGCCAACCGGCAGCTCGCCGCAGTCGGCCGCAACCTCAACCAGCTCAACCGCCACCTCAACAAGGACGGCGTCTGGCCCGCGCCGGAAATGATGGCGCGGCTGCTGGAACGGATCGAGGCATCGGTCGGCGATGTGGACGTGGCCGTCGCCCAGGTGATCTCGGGACGGTGACCAGGTGATCCCGAAGATCATCCTCGGCAAGGGAGCCCGCGCCACCCGCCGCCTCATCGGCTACCTCTACGGCCCCGGCAGCGCCAACGAACACACCGACCCGCACCTGGTCGCGTCCTGGAACGACTTCGCCCCCGACCCCGGCCGCAGCCCCCACCGCCACTCCAGGGACGTCGAGGACCAGCTCGCCTCGCAGCTCGACCAGCCCGTGAAGATGCTCGGCGACAAGGCCCCGACGACCATGGTGTGGCACTGCCCGGTCCGCGCCGCGCCCGAGGACCCGATCCTGACCGACGCCCAGTGGGCGGACATCGCCCGCCGTATCGTGGCCGCCGCCGGCATCGCCCCCGAAGGCGACGAGGAGGCATGCTGCTGGGTGGCGGTACGCCACGCCGACGACCACATCCACATCGCCGCCACCCTCGTACGCCAGGACGGCCGCCGCCCCCGCCGCGACCACGACATCCGCGCCGTACAACGCGAAGCCCGCAAGATCGAAGCCGACCTCGGACTCCGCCGCCTCAACCCCGGCGACGGCACCGCCGCCAAACGCCCCACCAGCAAGGAACACTTCAAGGCCAAGCGCCAAGGCCAGGACACCACGACCCGCGAGATCCTGCGCATGCGCGTACGCCGCGCGGTGGCCGCCGCCTCCAGCGAGACCGAGTTCTTCGCACTCCTTGAGGCGACCGGCGTGACCGTGCGGCCCAGGACCGGGCCGTCCGGCGACGTCCTCGGCTACAGCGTCGCCCTGCCCGGCGACCTCAACAAGGACGGCGAGCCGGTCTGGTTCTCCGGCTCCACCCTCGCCGGCGACCTCTCCCTACCCAAAATCCGCCACCGCCTCGCCGCCACCGGACCCGAACCGGTCGCCACCCGGCCGGCCGACCCCTGGCACCAAGCCACCGCCGCCACCGAACGCATCCCCGACCACCTCACCCACAGCCACGACCACATCGCCCAAGGCCAACTCGTCGCACTCGGCGGAGCCCTCGACCTGCTGCCACTCACCGCACCAGCCGCGGCGAGGACCGAACTCGAACGGGCCGCCGCCCTCTTTGAGCGCGCCACCCGCTCCCGCATCACCGCCGACGCCGGCAGCGCCCGAGTCCTGCGCCGCAGTGTCCAGACGATCCTGCGCACCCCCACCGCCACGGGCGACGGGGCGGGGCTGGCGATGCTGCTGGACGCCGCCCTCATCGCCGTGGCGTTCGCGAGGCACTGGCACCGCACGCACCAGCACGCCCAGCAGGAAGCGGCAGCCGAAAAGACCCTCGTCCACCTCCAGACCGCCTACGCACACGTCGCCGTTCCCGTCCTGGACGACCTCGCCCGCCGCACCCCCGGCATCCAGACCAAGCACCGCTACGCTTACCACCTCCAGCAGGCCGCCCCCGAACACGCCGACCGCATCCTGCAAGACCCCGCCTGGGACGCCCTTACCACCGTCCTCGCCGACGCGGAAACAGCCGGCCACAACGCGGCCACCCTCATCGACCAGGCCCTCGGCCAACGCACCCTCGACGACGCCCGCAACCCCGCCCGCACCCTGACCTGGCGCATCCACCGCCTCGGCCAACGCCACACACCCAGCCCCCGCGCCCAGGCAGCCATGGCCCGAAGCACCACACGCCATCCCACCACCCCGGTCCACCAGCCGACAGCCACACCGTCCGTCGTGCAGCAACTGCCGCACATGCGACGGCGTTGATCAGCCGACATGTTCCGCGACGGAACGGCGAAAGCGTTCCGTCGCGGAACACCCGGCTCGTTCCGTGAGGGAACACAGCGCAGCCCGTTCAGAAATTGAACGGGCTAAGCCCTGTTCAGTTTCTGAACAAGATGGCCCTTGGGTTGAGAGAGGACAGCCCAGGACCGCCGGCCCGGCAACTCCCTCACACGCACGCAGCGTCCTGGGTACCGTGCTGGAGACGAACTCTGTACGGACGGACCGGCGCACCCCGCACGGACGTCCGGCGGTTGGGGAGGTGTCCTGATGCTGGAGGAAGCCGAGGAGATCGGCCGGCGCGTCCGCAGGGCGAGGCTGCGGCTGGGAATGCCGCAGGCCGACCTGGCGACGGCCCTGGGGAAGTCGCAGGGCTGGGTCTCGAAGATGGAGCGGGGCCTGATCGAGCTGGACCGGGTCGGGCTGCTCAACCAGGTCGCCGCCGAGCTGCACGTCCATCCGAACGACCTGATCGGGCGCCCGTACAGCAGCTCCCCGGACGACAACCAGTGGCAGGTCGCCGCCTCGTCGATCCTGCGGGAGCTGCGCCGCTACGACCTGACTCCCGTCTTCGAAGAGACGCCGCGGCCGGCACCGCAGTTGTGGCGCGAGGTGACGCGCCTGCACCGGCTTCGCGACACCGCCTCCAACGTGGCGATCCTGCGGGTCCTGCCGGACCTGTTCCGCGAGGCACGAGCCCTGGCCGAGGCATCGGACGGGCACGAGCAGGAGGAGGCATACGCGATCTACGCGGTCTGCTGCAAGTTCGCCCACACCGCTGCCCACTCCCTCGGCCACCCCGAGCTGGTCGCGATGGCCTGCGAGCGGGCCGCGTGGTCGGCCCGGCTGTCCGGCGACCCGGTGCTGCCCGCGGTCGCGGACTGGATGCGGGTCTGGGACATGTGGGCCACGGCTGACTGGGCGGACGCCCTGACACTCTCGGACAAGGCGATCGGGTCGGTGCAGGAGGCGTACGAGCACGGTGAGCCGCTGGCCGTACGGGCGTGGGGCACGCTCCAGCTCCGGGCGGCGGTCTCGGCTGCCCGCGCCGGTCGCCCGGCGGAGGCGGGGGACCGGATCGGGTACGCGAAGGACGCCGCCGAGCGGATGGACGCCTACGCCGGCGCGCCCGTCTACGACCGGCACTCACTGACGTTCTCCTCCGGGAACGTGCAGATCCACGCGATCAGCGTGGCGCTGGAGATGGGCGAGCAGGGCAAGGCCCTGGAGATCAACCGCCGCACCAGCCCGGAGCTCGTTGGAGCGCTGCCCAATTCCCGTCAGGGACATCACCACATGGACATCGCGCGGGCCTGGCTGTGGGACGGCAACCGGGACAAGGCCCTCGGCGAGCTGGAGACCGCCGAGCGGATCGCGCCCCAGCTCGTGCGGAACCATCCCATCGCCCGCTCGACGCTCCGCAGCATCGTCTACGCCGAACGGGCAGCCACGCGCGAGAAGTTGCGGCGCATGTCCGACCGCTTTCACCTGGACGGATAAGGGTCGTATTCCTCCGGCTCATATTCGGGGGCCGAGCCGTCCCTAACTTCGGAGCATGACCGGACGACGCACTCCCCATCTCCCGTCGCAAGGAGCCGAGTTAGGCACGGCGGCTCCCTTCGTTCCCCGGCTCGGTGATCTCGCCGCCGACACCGCCCGCAGCGGCCGTATCGGAGTCGTGGTCACCCTCCCCGGCGAGGACTCCGCCACCACCTACCACCTGCGCCCGCCCGGTGGCGGACCCGCCTGGTCCGCGCCCGCGGACGGCTCCACGCTGCATCCGGTGCCGGCGCAGATCACCCACGCCACGCTGCTGCCCGGCCGGGACGCGGTCTACGACCAGCGCGCCCGCCAGGGCTCGGTGCCCGTGGAGTTCCACTTCGAGGACGGCTCGACCCGCGAGGGCTCCCTCGTCCTCACCTCAGCCGAGCTGGAACGGCTGTACACGCAGACCAGCCGCCTCCTGGACATCCACGAGAACGCCCTCGGTGACGACGCATGAGCAGGGCCCGCCACCGCCAGCACGTCGCTCCCGCCCTCGTACGGGCGGATCGCAGCAGTCGGTTCACCCTGACGTTCCTCGCCTTCGCCGGCCTGATCGGGCCGGCCTGGGCCCTGTGGACCCACGCCGACCAGCTCCTCGACGTCACTGACCGCAGGGTTGCCGTGGCCGCGCCGGACGTCGATCTGCCGTCCCTCGCCGCCGACCGCTGAACGGCCCTCCGCCGAGGAGACCCGGAGCCTCCCCGCACCGCTCCCGCACCACTCGGTGGAGGGCGACCAGCCTCGTACCCCTTCCGACACGCGAACGGTGAACCCATGACCACCTTCCTCGCACCGAACATCACCGCCTCAGGCCCGGGCAGTCCCCTCGAACGACGGCTCCTTCTGCACACCCCCCGCGGCCTGACCTACGCCGACGAGCGCCACGAGGACCGCACGGTCGAGGGCGTGCTCCTCGGAGAGGCCGACGTGGAGACCGCGTCCCAGCGGACGGCCATGGAACAGCTGTTGTGCCGGGTTTGCTCGGGGCAGCCCGAGCGGACCTGTGACGGCGTTCTCTGGCTGCTGCCGCTCCCGACGGGGACGCCGGACGACCGACCGTGGGACGGCTGGCCCGAGGGGATCACGACCACCGATCCGCCGGTGTGCCTCCCGCATGCCATACCCACCCCGAGCCGGCCGGAGGTCGGCTGTCGGGCCTTCTTCGCCGCCGAGGCCGAGGTCATCGGGGTGTACGGAACGCTTCACCCGGCACCGGGGGTCCTCGCGAATCCGGTCGAACGGGCGCTGCGCTTCGACGACCCCCGGATGCCCTGGATGGTCGCCACCCACTTCGTACGGCAGTTGCGTCGGCTCACCCCGGCCGACGAGCAGCGGAGCACGCCCGCGCCGCCCAGCTGGCCGCCACGCACCGGGCCGCCCGCACAGAGGTCGTCCGCAACCCGCACCTGACCGCCGAGTGGGCCCGGCACGCCGTGCGCTCGCCAGCCCTCCTCAACGCAGTCCGCCAGGCCATCAGCCCGGACATCGCCGTGGAGAACACCTTCCTGGTGATCAAATGGCCCGGCCGGCCCTTCGAAGTCCCTTGGCACCAGGACGGCATCAACGACCGGATCGAACTCGACCCCCATCGTTCGGTCGCCGCCTGGCTGGCCCTCACCGACACGGACGAGACCACCGGCTGCCTCCGCGTGATCCCCGGATCCCAGCAGCACGGCTACCTGCCGTACGACACCGAGCCGGACGCCGGAGCTGCCAGGGGTCGCGCCCTAGCGTCGGTGGCATCGACACGGACTACGCCCAGTCCCTGCCGACACGTCGTGCCGGCGACGGCTGCTTGATGGACGTTGCCTCGTCCGCAACTCGGCCTCCAACACGGGGACCGGTGTCCGCTTCGGCCTCAACATCCGCTTCGTCGCGCCCGTCTGCTACACGGCGCGCGACGACGCCGCTACCGCCCCTGGGCGTCGAATTATCCCATCGTGACGGCATCACTACTTTTGCCAAGGTCCACGTCCCCATGACCGCGCCTTAACGCGAGACCTGGAGGAATATTAGCCATCCCGCATGTTGATGTGACGAACTAGCGGCCTAAACGCCACTGATCGCGCATCGAACACCACTACCTCACCTACGGTTGCACCCGCTATTGTCAACTTCCCAAGGGGGGAAACCTGTGAGATCTACACGCCTCACTGCCTTGCGTGAATCAGGCCGTCGAATAGGTACCGTTGGTCTTGGTGCCGCCGCCGTGCTTGGCATCCTCACTCCGCCCGCTCAGGCATCGAGCTGGACTGGCTACCTGACGGGAGTCATGCCCGGCTACGAGTCCCGGCGCTGGACCGACACCGGCGGCACTACGACGATCAAGTTCACCGACTGCTACAGCGGAACCTGGAAGAGCGCCAACGTCCGGCTCCGCAAGGACACTTTTGGGCCCGACCCGGCCTATGCAACAGCGGTGTTCACGAACTGTTTCAATGGCACGACCGCCACCTCGACCGGCACCTGGTCCGATCACGGGTCCGGGGATTACTACTTCGCCGTGAACGAGGGTGGCGTGAACCTCACACTGACGGTCAAGGCGATTACCGTCACGTACTAGCGATCCAGCCTCTCGGCCTCATGTGCCCTGTGCGCGTGAGGCCGAAGGCACCCATTCCCGGCCGAGGTATCATCCATGCCCCTGCATTACGAGTCGTGCACTTTTCGTTATCCCCGCGCATCAAGTCCCGTCCTCGACCGGATCAACCTGGATTTTCCCCCCGGACATACCGTCCTCCTCGGGCCCAATGGCGCAGGCAAGAGCACTCTGCTTTCTCTCGGCGCCAGCGCCTTGCAACCTCAGACGGGATTCGTCCGGTACGGACGGCTCGATCCGGCAAGCCGTCGGCATGTGCAGACCTACCGGCGCAAGGTGTCCTGGTTGCCGCAGCGCCCCGGATTCCTCCCGGGACTGACGTGCAGGGAGCACGTGGCGTATGTGGGTTGGCTCAAGGGCATGAGAGAGGGTGCCGCCTGGCGCGCAGCACCAGAGGCGATCGAGAGGGTCGGCCTCACAGACAAGATGAACAACAAGGTCAAGACTCTGTCTGGTGGACAGCAACAGCGGATCGCGATTGCTCAAGCACTCGTCCATGAAGCGGAATTGTTGCTTCTCGACGAACCAACTGTCGGGCTCGACCCACACCAACGGCGCCGTTTCCTGGATTTGCTGATCTCGCTGCGCGGCACCGTCAACGTGATCGTCTCCACTCATGACATCGGCGACCTCGATGAGGCATTCGACGAGGTCGTCGTCCTGGAGTCGGGCCAGTCAAGGTTCAGGGGAGCAGTCGAGGAATTCGCCGCGCAAGCCCAACCCGGCTGCGCCCCGGGTCGACGCCTGGAGAGCGCCTACGCCTCGCTATTGGAGGCGACCGAGTGATCATCTGGGCAAACCTCCGTCCTTCGGCCGCACTGTGGCTGGCTCTGCCCGCCATGTTCTACGCCGGTCTGTACATCGACGACGTCACGTATACCGCGCCGTCGGAATACGGGGTGGAGTCCGGGGAGCTCGCGGCCTACGGCATGGCGATCATTGCCCCGGCAGTGGCCGGGGCCGCCGCATGGGAAGCGGGCCGTCATCGTCTACTGGGCGCTGTACGAACCGTCAGCGCACGGCCCCTGACTCAACAGATTTTCCGGGCCGCCACGCCCGTATTGTTCCTGCACCTCGTCCTCATTGTTGGGGCGCTCGTGATGGCCCGCCGGGCGGTGGGTGTGTGGCCGAGTGATGCCGGGTGGCTCGCCGTAGCGCATCTGGTCGTACTTCCCCTCGGTTGGCTGATCATTGGTTGGTGCCTGGGAATGGTGTTGCCGAGGAGCATCGCGGCACCCATCGCCGGAATCGGCTGCTGGGCCTGGCTCTCCATACCGCACACCTTGGCCAACCCATGGGTCCGCCACCTCGGCGGCTTCATTGACGGGACGTCGACCGTCACCGACGTCCGCACGTCCGCCGTGTACACCGTGCCGTGGGCCGTCGTCGCCGGAGCGGCCCTTGCCCTCTGGCTCTTCGTCCATATGCACCGGCGCGCCTGGGGCATAGCCGCATGTGTCCTCGTGCTGGCGATCACGTTCGCCACCGGTCGCATCCTGGTCGCCGACTGGGGCTACCAACGCCCGACGAGCCCCCGAAGCTTCGCCATGACCTGCGCGGGAGCCGCCCCAAGGGTGTGCGTGCCGCCGGAATACAAGCAGTACGCCGAACAACTGCGCCGGGATGCGTCGGTCCCCCTTTCCCGGCTCAAGGCTGCCGGCGTCGCTTCGCCCCAAGAGCTGCGCATCGCCTCGGACACGGTCCCACTCAAGCCGGGTACATGGCCGCTGTACTGGTCGCTCCCACCGGCCCACTCCCAGCCCGACCCTGGACAGTACGCAGTGGGTCTAGCCCAGTCGGCAGTAGTCGGCACAGCCGCGCTCGCAGGCGGGTCCGATTGCCGCCAACCCAGCGCTGTTGCATCTGCTTGGGCCGCCCTGGTGATCGGTGTGGACGAACAGGCCATGCATCAGGCGATGCTCGATACCGACTGGGCCGCACTCCAAGAGGTCCGTCGTCATCCTGCCAAGGCTCAGCTCGACTGGTTTAACAAGACCGCGGTAGGCGGAGGGCGCTGCCCCCAGGACATCTCATGAAGCGATATGTGATCGTCGTGCGCCGCTGGTGGACCATGCCCCTGGCTCTCGTCCTTCTCGTGTTGGTAAGCGGAACGGTGGGGACAAGCGAGGTTCCCGTTCCGAGTCTCACCGGCGGCATGGCCGGCGCACGCGTCGCTTACTTCACCCCCGTTGTGATCGTCATCGCGGTCATGTATTGCCTGGAACGGCGGCTACTCTCAGCGGAGAGCACAGCAGTGGTCCCCATCCACCGGTTCGACCAGGGCGCCGTGATCCTCACCGCAGTGCTCGCACACGGAGCGGGGCTGATGGTGGGACTGGACGTCGCCCGCAACATCACCCTCCTTCTCGCCCTTGCCCTCCTCACGTGGCGACTCGCCAACGAGGCGACCGCAGCAGCAGCCGGACTACTGTTCCTCATCCTCAACCTCATGCTCGGCCGCGCCTACGACGCCAGTGGCCACGCATCCCACACGTGGTGGGCTCTCGCCCTCTACCCGGCCCAAAGCGTGGGCGCATGGCTAGTGGCGGCAGCCCTCTTCGCCGTCGCATTGAAGGTGTCGGCGACGAAGCTCCGCGGTATCTCATCGTGAGGTGAGCGCTTCCCGAACACAGCGCGCTGAACGAGGCGTGCCACTACGTGCCAGTCAGGACGGTAAACAGCGGTCACGAAAGGGCGATCCGGACCCCTCCTGCTGATCACCAGATAGCACGTTCTCGCAGGTCAGGCGCTACGTGAAGGCCTGGGTGCAGGGTGATTCCCAAGCTTATGGCGCGGGTTCGATCCCACTCGTGGCGCATGGGCCTCCGCTCCACCCTGACCTGCACGAACATCAGACAGGCAGGTGTGATCAGGACCGAACCTCGGGTGAAGAGGTCATCGGGTCAGCTCTCGTCGGTTTGCGAGGGAGCCTGGAACTCCGTCGGCTCGTCGGTCGGCGTCGACGCGTCGCTGTCAATAAGGGGGGTCGCTGTCAATAGGGGGACAGTCGCCACGTCGGGCGGGCAGCTCTCCCCTGTCGGGGGCTTGTCGCCCGCCCAGTCCGTGGAGCAGATCCTGGCAAGCTCCGACACCCACTCCAGGTTCCGCTCCGGCAACTGGGCCGCGAGGTTGTCCAGCCACTCCTGCTCGGTCATGTCGTGATCCCCTCCCCATATCGGGTACATCTTCATCCATTCTCCTGGGAGCACGAGCCGAACCGCGGCTTCCTGCGCGCGCTGCACGCCCTCGCCCGGGCGGCCGGCTCGATCGGTGAGAAGGAGGAGTACGAGCGCTGCACGACCTTCCTGCGGGACTCCTCGGAGACCGCGGCGGAGACGCTCGGCTGACCCTCCGCCCGACCCGGTCCGTCCCGATTTCCCCCTGTTCTGCCGGACGGGGGGAAATTCGGACAGACCTCTCGGCGTGTTCGATGGCGTTCGAAGCGGCCGGTACGATCCCCGGGACCGCAGGACCGAAGACGCCGGTTTCCGAGGCCCCGTTTCCTCTTCCCCCACACCGGCCGACGCAGGGGAGAAGTCTGTCGTGGGCAAGCGTGCCGCACCCGCAGGACGGCGACGAACGCAGAGCCGCCGACGGGGCAGAGGCAGACGTGGACCCGTGCGCCGGCTCGCGCTGCCGACCCTCGTCCTGCTGACCGTCGCGCTCGGCGGCGGCGCCGCCCTCGCCCACTACAACGGCAGGGCGACGGACGACTCGGCCGCCCCCGGGCCGGGGACGACGACCGTGACCGGGGCACCCACGACGGACGCCCCCGCGCCCCGCCCGACGACGGCGAAGCCGAAGCCGAAGCCCGATCCGACGACGAAGCCGGCGACGCCGAAGCCGCCGCCGAAGCCGAAACCGAGCCCGAAGAAGACGACCGTTCCGCAGTCCGGTGCCGGGACCTTCACCACCGCGCAGGCCTCCGGCTCGGCGGTCGGCAGCGGCGGCTCCCTGCGCCGCTACCGGGTCCAGGTCGAGGACGGCATCGAGCTGTCGGCGCACGGGGCGGCCGCCGAGATCCAGCGGATCCTGGCCCATCCGCGGAGCTGGGCGGCGCACGGCCGGGGCCGCTTCCAGCTGGTCTCGCAGAACGCCGACTTCGTCATCCGGATCGCCACCCCGGACACGGCCGACGCCCTCTGCGCCCGGCAGGGCCTCAACACCCACGGCGAGCTGAACTGCGAGACCGCCGACGGCGTCGTGGTGAACCTCAAGCGGTGGATGCTCGGCTCGCCGACCTTCGTGGGGGAGGCGGCCGAGTACCGGCATCTGATCATCAACCACGAGGTCGGGCACGAGATCGGCATCCGGCAGCACATGGGCTGCCCGGGTCCGGGCAGGCTCGCGCCCGCGATGATGCAGCAGATCAAGGGCTTGAACGGTTGCCGTTCGAACGCGTTTCCGTATGACGAAGACGGGAGCTACATCACGGGGCCGATCGTGTCATGATGCGTTTGGGACGGTGTGCGACGAAGCACGCGTCCCGAGGGGACCGGGGCTCCCGTGCCGCAGGGAAGAACGCGTGCACGGTGGAGCAGACCGCTACCCGGTAGTTCGTATCGAGGAGACAGAAATGTCACCCTTCCCCGGTTCTCCCGGTTCTCCCGATTCCGGAGCCGGTTCGGTCGCCGTCGACCCGAACCTCGACTTCGCGGGTACCACGCCGTACGAGGACTACGTCCAGGCGGACGTCCTCACCCACCTCCAGCACCTCCGCTCGGACGACCCGGGCGAGATGGTCTTCCTGGTCACCACCCAGGTCATGGAGCTGTGGTTCACGGTGATCGTCCACGAGTGGGAGACCGCGAGCCGCGCCCTGCGCGAGGACCGCGTCCCGGTCGCGATGGACGCCCTCAAGCGCTCGGTGCGCGAGCTGGAGGCCCTCAACCACTCCTGGCGGCCGCTCTCCCAGCTCACCCCCGGTCAGTTCAACGCCTACCGGGCCGCGCTCGGCGAGGGCTCCGGCTTCCAGTCGGCGATGTACCGCCGCATGGAGTTCCTGCTCGGCGAGAAGTCCGCGTCGATGCTCGTCCCGCACCGGGGCGCGCCCCGCGTCCACGCCGAGCTGGAGAAGGCGCTCCAGGAGCCGAGCCTGTACGACGAGGTCCTCGGCCTTCTGGCCCGGCGCGGCCTGCCCGTGCCGCAGTCGGTCCTCGGCCGCGATCTGGCGCAGCGGTACGAGCCCTCTCCCGAGGTCGAGGCCGTCTGGGCCGGGATCTACGCGGACGCCGACCAGAACACCGAGCTGGTCCGGCTCGGCGAGGCCCTGAGCGACGTCGCCGAACTGGTCTGGCGCTGGCGCAACGACCACCTGGTCGCCACCCGGCGCGCGATGGGCTCGAAGACCGGCACCGGCGGCTCGGCCGGCGTGGCCTGGCTGGAGAAGCGCGCCCAGAAGAACGTGTTCCCGGAGCTCTGGACGGCCCGCAGCCATGTCTGACCTCCTCAGGGGCAGGGCCCTGGAACTCGACGCCGCCGACGAACTGGGCAAGCACCGCGAGAAGTTCGCCCTCGAAGAGGGGACCGTCTACCTCGACGGCAACTCGCTCGGCGCGCTCCCCGCGCACGTCCCGGCCCGCATGGCCGACGTGATCACCCGCGAGTGGGGCGAGCTGCGCATCCGCTCCTGGGACGAGTCCGGCTGGTGGACCGCGCCGGAGCGGATCGGCGACCGGATCGCGCCGATCGTCGGCGCCGCCCCCGGCCAGATCGTGGTCGGCGACTCGACGAGCGTGAACGTCTTCAAGGCGGTCGTCGCCGCGGCCCGGCTGAACGGTGACGACCGGGAGGAGATACTCGTCGACGCGACGACCTTTCCCACGGACGGGTACATCGCGGAGTCGGCGGCCCGTATGACGGGTCACGAGATCGTGGCGTGCGACCCGGCCGACATGGCGGACGCGGTGAGCGACCGTACGGCCCTCGCGCTCGTCAACCACGTCGACTACCGCACGGGCCGGCTCCAGGACCTGCCGGGCCTCACCGCCGCGCTCCACGCGGCGGGCGCGCTCGCCGTCTGGGACCTGTGCCACAGCGCGGGCGCCCTGCCCGTCGGCCTGGACGCCCACGGGGTCGACCTGGCCGTCGGCTGCACCTACAAGTACCTGAACGGCGGCCCCGGTTCGCCCGCGTACCTGTACGTCGCCGAGCGCCACCAGGCGGCCTTCGACTCACCGCTGCCCGGCTGGAACTCGCACACGGACCCGTTCGCGATGACCCCCGGGTACGAGGCGGCCGCGGGCGCCCTGCGGGGCCGGGTCGGGACGCCCGACATCCTCTCCATGCTGGCCCTCGAAGCGGCGCTCGACGTCTGGGACGGGGTCGCGATCGAGGACGTGCGCGCCAAGTCCCTCGCGCTGACGGACTTCTTCCTGGAGTGCGTGCGGGCGTACGTGCCCGAGGGCCGCGTCGAGCCGGTGACGCCCGGGGCGCACGGCGAGCGCGGCAGCCAGGTCGCGCTGCGCTGCGCCGAGGCCCCGGCCGTGATGGCGGAGCTGATCCGGCGCGGTGTCGTCGGCGACCTGCGCCGCCCGGACGTGCTGCGGTTCGGCTTCACGCCGCTGTACGTCGGCTTCGCGGACGCGGAGCGGGCGGCGCGGGTCCTCGCGGACGTGCTGACCGACCTCTCCGGCTGAAGCCGTACCGTCCGATGATCGCCTGATCTGCGGGGGCTCCGGTGCTGGTACCGTCCCCGCAGGTCAGGCCAATTCGGCCGCGTATCCGAGAGGTTGGAACAGCATGCCGGACCCCGCCGCGCGCGATGCCGCCGAAGAGGCGTCGGCCTTCTCGCACCCGGCCGTCCCCCCGGACGCCTCCGCCGCGTACGGCGACCACCCGGACCAGGTGGTCGACTTCTACGCCCCGCGTGACGGCCGCACCCGGGCCCCGCTCGTCGTCGCCCTGCACGGCGGCGCCTGGCGCGCACCGTACGACCGGCAGCACCTGACCCCGTTCGTGGACTTCCTGGCCCGCCGCGGCTTCGCCGTGGCCAGCGTCGAGTACCGGCGCGGCAGCGACATCCCCCGTCAGGGCGGTACGAACCCGGTGGCCGGGCGCTGGCCGGAGACCTTCGACGACGTGGCCGCCGCGCTCGACGCCGTACCGGAGCTGGCCGCCGCGCACCTGCCGCAGGCCGACACCGGCCGGATCGTGCTCACCGGCCACTCGGCGGGCGGCCACCTCGCGCTGTGGGCCGCCGCCCGGCACGTGCTGCCTGCGGACTCCCCGTGGCGGCTGCCCGCCCCGCCCGCGCTCCGCGGGGTCGTCGCCCTCGCCCCGATCGCCCACTTCGGGCGGGCGGTGGAGCTCGGGGTGTGCGGCGGCGCGGTGACCGAACTCCTCGGCGGCGAGGACGGGTACGCGCTGCGGGCGGCCTCCGCGGACCCGGCGCTGCTCCTCCCGACCGGCATCGCGACGACGGTCGTCCAGGGCCGCGAGGACATCGTCGTCCCGCACACCGTCTCCGAGTCGTACGCGGAGGCGGCGGCGAAGGCCGGCGAGGAGGTCGGCCTCACGCTCCTCGAAGGCGTCGGCCACTTCCCGCTGATCGACCCGGCGGCGGACGCGTGCGCGGTGGTCGCGGAGGAGATCGCCCAGCTGGCCTGGTGACCGTCTCCGACGTCGAACGTTTCACCGAATCTCCGTACAACTGTTTGACGCGATCGCGAGTCTGATCGGGCACGGCACTCCCGTGTCCGATCTTCTCGTGGGGGTTCACCTTGCAGTCCCGCTTCACCGGCATCCGCCTCGCCTCGGCCGTCACCGCCGTTCTCGCCGTCACGGCCCTGGGTGCGGGCACGCTGGCCACCGCCCCGGCCGCCTTCGCGGCCACCGCCCCGGCCGCCTTCGCGGCCACCGCCCCGGCCGCCCCGGCCGACGAGGCCGCCACCGCTCTTCCCGTCTATCCGGAGGGAAGCAACTTCGGAGGCGTGGGCGCCTCAGGCTTCCTCACCTACTACTTCGCCCCGGACACCACCCGGAAGCTGATGTGGACGCCGTACGACGGCGGCGCCGCGACCTCGCTCCGAGACCCCAAGGGCTGGAGCATCGGGGCCGGCGACGTGGTCGTCCTCGGCGACGCCGGCTGGGCGCCCGACATGCGTTCGATCACCCTGCGGAACATGGCCGCCCCCACCGCCCCGGGCGTCGACATCGACCTCGGCGCGCTGAACGGCACCTACGTGGCCGTGCTGAGCCCGACGAGCGTGCTCGCGCAGATCATGAACGAAGTCGGCAGGGCCGAACTGCACGTCGTGACCAAGGACGGCGCCACGACGACCACCCGCAAGATCACCGGTCTGTCGGGGGACGCCACCGACTACTTCGGCTCCAAGAGCCACGACGGCCAGGTCCTCGTCGGGTACGAGACCGGACCGGAGGACGCGCGGACCGGCGGCCGGGCCATGATCGACGTCGCGGCCGGGACGGCCACCGCGACGTACGCCGCGCCCGAGTCCGGGTTCGGTTACGGCGGCCTGCACTTCTCCGCCTCGCATGTGGCCTGGTTCGGCTACGAGGCCGGTACCGGCGACTACATCACGTCCGTCGACCGCACGACGGGCGTGGAGAAGCGGACCGTCCTCGGCCCCCACCTCGACGAGTGGTACAGCACGCTCATGGGCGAGTGGCTCGTCTACGGCAACGCCGAGACGCCCGCCCGGGCCGTCTCCCTGACCAGCGGTGAGATCCGCGAGCTCGGCGTCAAGGCGTCGTCCGCGGCGTCCTCGGCCGACGGCAGCGCGACGCTGCGCGGCAGCCGGGACGCCGACGGCGACGGCCTGTTCCGCGTCGCGGCGGCGGAGGACGGCACCCCGACGGTCACCAAGGTGGCGGACACCGGCACGGTGGTGATTCCGTTCACGATCGAGCAGGTGCACGTCCCCGAAGTGGCGGAACTCGACAAGGCCGGCGGCGAGGTGACCCTCGGCTGGACGCTGTCGCACGCCTACGCCACCGTGGACGTCACGCTCACGCACATCGCCACCGGCAAGGAGTTCACGAAGCGCCTCACCGAGCCCACCTCGGGCGCCTACTTCTCCTTCGCCTGGAACGGCGTCATCGAGAACCCGGCCGGGGACGAGGACGCGCCGAACGGCAAGTACGCCGTGGAGGCCGAGGTGACGCCCCTCGACGGCGGCGAGCCCGTCTACCAGGGCTGGTTCATGAACCTCGTCCGCGCGGACAACCCGCACGACTTCAACAGCAACGGCTCCACCGACGTCCTCGCCCGGGACTCCTCCGGCGTGCTGTGGCGCGACGACCTGCGGGACCGCCCGGACCACGGCCAGGTCAATGTCGCCAAGCGCACCCGCATCGGCTCGGGCTGGGGCGTGTACAAGCAGATCGAGGCCGTCGGCAACGTCGGCGGTGCCGCCCACGGCGATCTGATCGCGGTCGACGGCTCCGGCGTGCAGTGGCTCTACCTGGCCAAGGGCGACGGCACGTTCGCCCCCCGCCGGCAGGTCGGCACCGGCTGGCAGATCTACAACAAGATCACCGGAGGCTCGGACCTCGACCGCGACAACCGTCCCGACCTGGTGGCCACGGACAGCGCGGGCGTCCTGTGGTTCTACAAGGGCACCGGCGACTACGCGAAGCCGTTCGCGCCCCGGGTCCGGGTCGGCGGGGGCTGGCAGATATACAACCACGTCGCCGCCGTCGGGAACATCGCCGGTACGGCCCCCGGGGACCTGGTCGCCCGCGACACCTACGGCGTCCTCTGGCTCTACCAGGGCAACGGTGCCGGCGGCTTCGCCACCCGCGTGCGGATCGGCGGCGGCTGGGGAGCCTTCTCCCAGCTCGTCGGCGCCGGCGACCTCGACAACGACGGGCGCCCCGACCTGATCGCGTACGGGGCGGGCGGCACGTACGCCTACCGCTCGACGGGCTCCACCACCGCGCCCTTCAGCCGTCAGGCGACGTTGCTGTACTTCGGCGAGGGAACCAAGTTCAACAGCGTCTCCTGAGGCCTGCTCTAGTCCTCAAGGGGGACCCGGAAGGATCCGCATCGAGCGGGACGACCGGGTCCCCCGCCGCCCGTACCGTGGCATGCGTGACCGAGACACGGACCTCCGATACGAGCCGCAGCCCCGAGCTCCACCTGGTGCAGGTGGCCTTCGGCGGGCTGCGCCAAGAGCTCTTCCACGACGCCTTCGCCTACCGCCCGCTGCCGCGCATGGACGTGGAGAGCGGGCCGACCCGCTTCCTGCCGAAGCGGATACGGGTCTTCGCGGGGTTGCTCCCGCACGCCTTCGTCGCGTTCTGCTCCGTGATCGTCTTCGCCCTGGGGTACGACCGGATCTACTACACCTTCGGCGCGGCGGCGCTCGTGGCCACCTGCGTGCCGGCCGCGATCGTGCTGCTCACCCTGGTCCGGCCGGTCCTCGCCTTCTGGGCCTCGCTCGGCGCGGCCCCCTTCATCGGGTTCAGCGCCGGCTTCGGGGACGGCTGGCCCTGGCCGCCGGCCTGCTTCGCGGCCCATCTGGTGGTCCTCGCCGTGGTCGCCGCCCGCACCCGGCCCCGTACCGCCGTGTGGATGTGGCTGGTGACGGCCGGCTACTGCCTCTTCGCCGAGATGTTCCTCGGCATGGGGCGCAGCTCCGACTCGGTCCCGCTGCTGTTCGTCGCGGCCCTCGCCCTGCTCACCGTCTCCATGATCCAGGTCCGTCGGCAGGCCGACCGCGAGGTCACCGCCCACAAGACGGTCACCGCCGAGGAGCGCTCCAAGCGGACCGTCCTGGAGGAGCGCACCACCATCGCCCGCGAGCTCCACGACGTCGTCGCCCACCACATGTCGGTGGTCGCCATCCAGGCGGAGGCCGCCCCCTACCGGGTCGAGAACCCGCCGCCGGAGCTGGAGCAGGCCTTCCTCACCATCCGCGAGAACGCGGTCGCCGCGCTCACCGAGCTGCGCCGCATCCTCGGGGTCGTCCGCGCCGAGGACTACGAGGCCCCCGACGCCCCGCAGCCGACCCTCGGCGACCTCGACTCCCTGGTCCGCAACGTCACCGAGGCCGGGCTCGACGTCGAGAAGACGGTGACCGGCGCGGTGCGGGAGCTGCCGCAGGGCGTGGAGCTCTCCGCGTACCGGATCGTCCAGGAGGCCCTGTCGAACGTGCTGCGGCACGCGCCGGGCGCGGCGGCGAAGGTCGAGGTCTCGTACGTCCTCGGCGGCCTCGGTCTGCGCGTCGCCAACGGCCCCGCGCGCGGTCTCGTGAAGCCCTCGCCGGGGGCCGGGCACGGGATCACGGGCATGCGGGAGCGGGTGGCGATGCTGGGCGGGGAGATGACGGCCGAGGTGACCGCCGAAGGCGGCTACGAGGTGGCGGCCTTCATCCCCGTGAGCCGTGAAGAGGCCCGGGAAGAGGCCCGTAAAGAGGCCCGGGAAGAGGTCCGTGAGGAGGTCGGGGAATGAGCATCAAGGTGCTGATCGTCGACGACCAGATGATGGTCCGCGAGGGTTTCTCCGTGCTGCTCGGCGCGATGCCCGACATCGAGGTCGTGGGCGAGGCCGTCAACGGCCGGGAGGCGATCTCCCAGGTCGCCGCCCTCCGCCCGGACGTCGTCCTCATGGACATCCGCATGCCGGAGCTGAACGGCATCGAGGCCACCAGGGAGATCGTCGCCGCCGACGCGGACGCCAAGGTCCTCGTCCTGACCACCTTCGACCTCGACGAGTACGTGTACCAGGCGCTGCGCGCCGGGGCCTCCGGCTTCCTGCTCAAGGACGCCTCGGCCCGGCAGCTCGCGGAGGGCGTGCGGGTGGTCGCGGCGGGCGAGGCGCTGCTCGCGCCGACCGTCACCAAGCGGCTGATCACCGAGTTCGCGAAGGCGCCGGGCAGCTCCCCGCGCCCGCCGGCCATGGCGCGGATCGGGGAGCTGACGGAGCGGGAGACGGAGGTGCTCGTGCTGATCGCGCAGGGCCTGTCGAACGTCGAGATCGCCGGGCACCTCGTCGTCGCCGAGTCCACGATCAAGACGCATGTGAGCCGGATCCTGGTGAAGCTGGGGCTGCGCGACCGGACGCAGGCGGCGGTCTTCGCGTACGAGGCGGGCCTGGTGCGCGTCGGCGGCTGAGGTCCTGTTCGGGGGTAGCGTCCGGTCATGGACGCTGTTGACGTTGACGCTGAGTACGACCCCTGGTCCCCGGAGTTCGTCGCCGATCCGTACCCCGCCTACGCCCGGCTGCGAGCCGCCGGCCGGGCGCACTGGCACGGTCCCACCCGGCAGTGGCTGATCCCGCACCACGAGGACGTGTCGGCGCTGCTGAGGGACCGGCGGCTGGGCCGGACGTACACGCACCGGTTCACCCACGAGGAGTTCGGGCGGGAGGCGCCGGCCGCCGCGTACGAGCCCTTCCACACGCTCAACGACCACGGGCTGCTCGATCTGGAGGCGGCCGACCACAGCCGGATCCGGCGGCTCGTGTCGAAGGCGTTCACGCCGAGGACGGTGGAGAGCCTGGCGCCGACGGTGCGGCGGCTCGCCGCCGGGCTCGTCGGGGAGCTGGTCGCGCGGGGCGGCGGCGACCTGCTCTCCTCGGTCGCCGAACCCCTCCCGGTCGCGGTGATCGCCGAGATGCTGGGCATCCCGGAGGAGGACGAGGAGCGGGGGCGGCTGCGGCCCTGGTCGGCGGCGATCTGCGGGATGTTCGAGCTGAACCCCTCGGAGGAGACGGCCCGGCGGGCGGTCGCGGCCTCGATCGAGTTCTCGGACTACCTGCGGGAGCTGATCGCGCGGCGCCGGAAGAGCCCGGGGGACGACCTGATCTCGGCGCTCATCGGGGTGGAGGAGCTCACCGAGCAGGAGATGATCTCCACCTGTGTGCTGCTCCTGAACGCGGGCCACGAGGCCACCGTGAACACCACGGTCAACGGCTGGTGGACGCTCCTCCGGAAGGGCGTCCGTCCGGATCCCGAAAAGTTGTCCACAGCTGTGGAAGAACTTCTGCGGTACGACACCCCGCTCCAGATGTTCGAGCGCTGGGTCCTCGACGACATCGAGGTCGGCGGCCAGGTCATCCCGCGCGGCTCCGAGGTCGCCCTCCTCTTCGGCTCCGCCAACCGCGACCCGGCCCGCTTCGGCCCGACGGCCGACGAGCTCGACCTCACCCGCGCCGACAACCCGCACATCACCTTCGGCGCGGGCATCCACTACTGCCTCGGCGCCCCGCTCGCCCGCCTCGAACTGGAGGCGGTCTTCGGAGAGTTGCTGCGCCAGGCACCGGGCCTGCGGCTCGCGGCGGAGCCGGTGTGGAAGCCGGGGTACGTGATCCGGGGCTTCGAGGAGCTGCTGGTGGAGGTGTGAGACACGGACGGGGCCCACCGGTCGTCCGATGGGCCCCGTACGGCGGTCGGCTCGTCCGGGCCTCGTCCGGCGGGCACCTCGTCCTGGCCTTGTACAGCGGTCAGCTCGTCGCCAGGCCTCGTGCGGCGGTCAGCTCGTCGCCAGGCCTCGTGCGGCGGTCAGCTCGTCGTCAGGCCCGTACGGCGGTCAGCTCGTCGTCAGGTCGCGGCGGCGCAGTCCTGCCAGGCCGGCCGTGACCAGGGCCGCCGCCAGGGCGGTCAGGGCCAGGACCGGGGTCCAGGCCATCTCCTGGCCGGGGAGCTTCGGCAAGTGGCCGAAGGGGGAGAGGTCCAGGGCCGCCTGCGGCAGGTCGAGCGCCGGGCCGATCCAGCCGAGGGCCAGGCAGAGTCCGGCCGCGCCCCACGCGGCGGTCGCGGCCCTCGGGGCGGCGCCCCAGAGGAGGACCGCGAGGCCGGCGAGGGTCCACACCGCCGGGAGCTGGACGAGCGAGGCGCCCAGGACCGGGCCGAGGTCCCGCCCGTAGGAGAGGGCGAGTCCCAGCCCGGCGAGGGCCAGGATCAGGGCGGAGCCGCCGAAGGCGATCAGCAGGTGGCCCGTGGCCCAGCGGAGCCGGCCGAGGGCGTTCGCGAGGAGCGGTTCGGCCCGGCCGGCGGTCTCCTCGCCGTGCGCCCGCAGCACCGACCCGACCGCAAACAGCGCCGCGAGCATCCCGAAGAGGGAGACCATGGTGGCGAGGAAGGCGTTCGACAGCCCGCTCTGCCCGCCCATCCGCTCGAAGATCTCGCGGGCCTGCTCGTTGTCTCCGACGATGTCGGCCGCGCCCTCGACCATCCCGCCGAAGACGAGCCCGCCGAGCAGGAAGCCGAGCGACCAGCCGAGGAGCGAGCCGCGCTGGAGCCGCCACGCGAGCGCCCCCGCCGACGCCAGCCGTCCCTCCGCCGGGCCGGGCCGGGTCGCGAGGAAGCTCGCGCCGACGTCCCGGCGGCCGGTCAGCACGTACGCCACCGCCGTCAGGAGCAGCGCGGCCGTGAGGATCAGGAGCAGCACCCACCAGCGCTCGCCGGCGAAGGCGCGGACGTTCTCGGCCCAGCCGACGGGGGAGAGCCAGGTCAGGGCGGAGCCCCCGGAGGGCGTACCGGCGTCGCCCGCCGCCCGCAGGGCGAAGGCGAGGCCGAGGGCGGCCGCCGTCAGGCCCCTGGCGAGGCGGGCGCTCTCCGTCAGCTGGGCGGCGACGGCGGCGACGGCCGCGAAGACCATGCCGGTGCCGCCGACGGCCAGACCGAGGGCGAGGGCACCGGCCGCGCCCTGTCCGGCGAGGCCCGCCGTGACGATGAGGGCGACGGTGGTATTGAGGGCGAGCGCGGCGAGGAGGGCGGAGGTGAGGGGGGCCCGGCGGCCCACCGCCCCGGCGGAGAGCATCTCCTGACGGCCCGTCTCCTCCTCCTCGCGGGTGTGCCGGATGACGACCATCAGGCTCGCCACGGCGGCGAGGACGGCGGCGAAGGTGCCGAACCGCCAGGCGACGAGCCCGCCGAGGGAGTCGCCGAAGACCGGCCCGTAGAGCGAGCGCATCGAGCTGTTGGCGGTCATGGAGGCGGCGACCTCGGCGCGTTCGGCGGCCGTGCCGTACAGCCCCTCCAGGGAACCGACGCCGCTCGCGACCAGGCCGCCGGTGACGAGGGCCCAGACCGGGATCATGATCCGGTCGCGGCGCAGGGCGAGCCGGGTGAGGGTCCCGGTGCCGGTGAGGACGGCGCTCATGACGTGACCGCTTCCTCTGCGTAGTGGCGGAGGAAGAGCTCCTCCAGGGTGGGCGGGGTGCTGGTCAGGCTCCGTACGCCCGACCCGGTCAGGGACCGCAGGACGGCGTCGAGCTTGTCGGTGTCGACCTGGAGCGCGACCCGGTGGCCCCGCACGGACAGGCCGTGGACGCCGGGGAGGTGGGCGAGCCCGTTGGGCGGCGCGGCGAGTTCGGCGGTGACGCTGGTACGGGTCAGGTGGCGCAGCTCCGCGAGCGAACCGGTCTCGACGGTCCGGCCCTTGCGGACGATGCTGACCCGGTCGCAGAGGGTCTCGACCTCGCTGAGGATGTGCGAGGAGAGGAGCACCGTCCGGCCGCGCTCCCGCGCCTCGGTGACGCAGCTCTGGAAGACCTCCTCCATCAGCGGGTCGAGGCCGCTGGTCGGCTCGTCGAGGACGAGCAGGTCGACGTCGGAGGCGAAGGCGGCGACCAGGGCGACCTTCTGACGGTTGCCCTTGGAGTAGGTGCGGCCCTTCTTGGTGGGGTCGAGCTCGAACCGCTCGATCAGCTCGGCGCGCCGGGCCCTGTCGAGGCCGCCGCCGCGCAGCCGGCCGAACAGGTCGATGACCTCGCCGCCGGAGAGGTTGCGCCAGAGCGTGACGTCGCCGGGGACGTACGCGATGCGGCGGTGCAGCTCGACGGCGTCCTTCCAGGGGTCCCTGCCGAGGACCGTGGCGGCGCCGGAGTCGGGGCGCAGCAGGCCGAGGAGGACACGGATGGTGGTGGACTTCCCGGCGCCGTTGGGGCCGAGGAAGCCGTGGACCTCACCGGTCTCGACGGTGAGGTCGAGGTCGTCCAGCGCGTGCGTCCGCCCGAAGGTCTTGTGGAGTCCGGCGACGCTGATTGCCTTCGTCATGCTTCTGAACGTACGGTACTTTCACAAACTTGTGAAGTTAAGGAAGCGTATAAAGTCGAGGGGTCGGGGCGAGCGAGGGAGACGATGACGGGCATGACCACCACCGAGGGCAACGAGGACGCGGTCTCCCGCGACCGGGGCGTGGTCTCCGGCGACCGGGGCGTGGTCTCCGGCGACGGCGACGCGGTCCCCCGCGACGAGGACGCGGTCTCCCGCTTCGTGGAGCGCTTCGCCGCCGAGCTGACGGAGGCCGGCATGCAGCGCATGGCCTCCCGGGTCTTCGCGGCGCTCCTCGCCTCCGAGACGGCCTCCATGACCTCGGCCGAGCTCGCCGAACAGCTCCGGATCAGCCCGGCGGCCGTCTCCGGCGCCATCCGCTACCTGAGCCAGGTCAGCATGGTCAGCCGCGAGCGCGACCCGGGCACCCGCCGCGACCGGTACGTCCTCCACAACGAGCTCTGGTACGAGACCTTCACCCGCCGCGACCAGGTCCTGACCCGCTGGGAGAAGGTCCTCCGGGACGGCACGGAGACGCTCGGCGCGGACACGGCGGCGGGCACGCGCACCGCCGAGACCGCCGAGTTCTTCGCGTTCCTCCAGACGGAGATGCTGGGGACCATGGACCGCTGGCGGGCCCACAAGGAGGGTCAGAGCGGCGAGGCCTCTTCCTCCTCCTGAGGCGGCGCCAGCCGCTCCAACTGCTCCGCGAACTCCGAGCCGCCCGCCTCCCGGTACGGCTCCGCCGGCCAGAGCGGCCGCCCCTCGATCCACGGGACGACGATCGGCAGGCCGTTGTCCGCCCGGTCGAGCCAGCCGCGCAGCTCCACGGAGCCGGTGGGCGCCGACGGCAGCCCGAGCCAGGGGCGCTTCGGCGTCCCGGGCGAGGCGAGGACCAGCAGGCCCTCGGGCCGGTCGTCCGGCCCGCCGTGCGTGGGGAAGACGACCAGGACGGGAGCGCCGCCGTACGGGTCGTGCAGCATGGCGTACCGCCGGACGACGGGTACGGGGGCGGTCGCGGCCCGGGCCAGCAGACGGGCCGCGGGGCGGCCGATGGTCAGCAGCTGGAACCCGGAGCGCAGGAGCGTGCCGACCGCGAGAACCCCGAGGATGTACGCCCAGATGGGCGTGGCCTCCTCAAAGCCCGCCAGCGCGCCCACGCCCGCGCACCCGGCCGCCGAGGTCAGCGTCTCGTTCAGCCCGGAGACCCGGCGCAGCCCCCGTACGCGCCACCAGGGCACCTCACGGACGTCCGCCTCCGGGCGGTGGGTGCCGGTCTGCGTGACGGCCTGACGCTCGGCGTGGGCGGCGAGCAGTGCGTACGTCGGGACGGGCTCGGTACCGACCTTGGCGAGGCTCACGCGGGGAGCGTCACGCGGGGCCGGGACGGGCGTGATCGGACGCCGCCGCCACCGGCCGACCCCACCGGCCACGAGTCCCACGAGCAGCCCCAGCGCCCCGAGGCCGGCCAGCACGTCGATCACCTTGTCGACGGGGGTGCCCTCCCACTCCGCGTTGTACAGGTCGCCCTTCCAAGGGCCGTACGAGACGACGAAGCCGGTGTCCCAGTTCTCGAGGTGCTCCTCCTCCGGGTGGCACTTGTACGGGCCGGTCCGCGCGGTCCCGTCGAAGGGGTCCTTCCAGCTGACGGTGCAGTCGTCGCCGTCCTGCCTGCTCAGGATGGTGAGGTCGATCTGAGGGTCGTCCATCGACCGTTCCGCGCCGTAGATGCCGAGGCCCAGGACGACGGCACTGACCAGGACGACCCAGCGCCACACGCCCCACCGGCGCCGGCGTTCCACCACCGTGGCGGGTGCGGAGGCCGACTGCGGGCTCCTCGGCACCGGACGGTTCAGCAGGCCCTCCCGCTCCGCCCGCGCCACGATCCGGCGCCGCGCGGCCCGCCCCCGTACTGGCTTCGCCCAGATCAGCTCCCCGCCGCCGGGGGGCGCGATCACGCCGCCCCGCCGTGGGTCCCCGCACCACCACAGCACCCCGTCCGGCCCCGGCCGCACGAGGTCGTACCGCTGCCGTACCGCCACCACCGTCAGGGGCCAGAGCTCACCGGTGTCCGGGGAGGCGAGGATGACGGTCGCGGAGTGCCATGTACGGGCCACCGGCACGGCGGCGTGCGCCGACCACGTCCCGGCGCCGAGCACGTGCCGCATCCGCTTCCCGATGGACCGGGCGCCGATGGCGAAGATCAGTGCCGTCAGCGTGAGTCCCGCGAGCCAGGCGATCACGTCGGACGTCCACTCACCCCGGGGCAGCAGTCCGACGCCGACGGTCAGGGCGAGAAGAACCGCCCCGATGACCATCAGCTCGACGGCTCTCCGCCCGTACCGCTCAAGTGCCGCCGCCGTCTCCCGCAGATCCAGCGCACGTGCCATCACAAGCCCCCCTTGCCGCACCAGCCCCACGGGCGAGGCTAGAGCCCGGCCGTCCCCCGGGGAAGCGTCTCCCGGGGAAGCGTCAGCCCCCACGCCCCCGCCCGGGCCGTCCACGTCCGCCGCCGGACCGGGCCCGAGACGCGGCCGTCCGCGCGGTAGCGGAAGTCCGGGCCCGAGACGGTGAGGGTGCGGGCCCGCGCGAGGTGGGCCGGGATCGCGGCGGCGGGGTGGACCGTGACCTCCGCCGTACCGGCGACCGAGCGGACCGAGACGCCCTCCACCGGGTTGTCCACGTCGGCGAGCAGCACCCCGTCCGCCTCCACCCGCAGCCGGTGGGTGCGGACCGCGAGGGCCGTCGGGGCCGGGCGGACCAGGGTGCGGACCAGGGAGCGGCAGGTGCCCCAGACGGACGGCGAGGCCGCGTGCGGGCCGGGGCCGGCGGGCACCAGGAGGTCGCCGAGGACGACCCCGTCGCTGTCGTCGACCAGCAGGTCCAGGCGCCGCACCAGCCCGTCGAGGACCGCCCGCGCCGCCGCCGGGGTGGAGCGCGGCACGCCGAGCGCGTGTGCCAGTTCCAGGTCGTCCGGCGCGCCGATCGGGACGAGGGAGACGGCCCCCTCGGCGAGCTCCCGTTCGCGGTGCAGCAGCGTCACCGTACGGAGCAGCGCGCGGTCGTCACCGAGCACCACGGGGCGCCGGGATCCGCGCCTGGCCAGGGCCCGGGAGAATTCCTCCGGGCTGTCCGGCAGGCAGATCTTCGCCTCCGCGCCGGCGGACAGCACATCCTTCGCGATCCGCACGGACTCGCCGTCACTTCGGCGGGCGACCGGGTCGACGATGACCAGCAGCTGGTCGTGATCCGACACCTCGGTCCTTCCTCGGGTAGCATCTTTGTGCAAGAGCCCCTTGCGCTATTGCGCCAGGGGCTTCGTCTATTCCGGGGCACACCGGTGAGGCGGCCTCGGCCCCTGACCTTGGACATGCCCCACCCGGAAGGGGTGTACGCCTGTGCCCGCACTTGTGCTGCTCGGTGCTCAGTGGGGTGACGAGGGCAAGGGAAAGGCCACCGACCTCCTCGGTGGATCCGTTGACTATGTAGTGCGTTACCAGGGCGGCAACAACGCCGGCCACACCGTCGTCGTAGGCGACCAGAAGTACGCGCTGCATCTTCTCCCTTCCGGAATCCTCTCACCGGGGTGCACCCCGGTGATCGGAAACGGTGTCGTCGTCGACCCGGCGGTCCTGCTCTCCGAGCTGAGCGGGCTGAACGAGCGCGGCGTCGACACGTCGAAGCTCCTGATCAGCGGTAATGCTCACCTGATCACTCCGTACAACGTCACCCTCGACAAGGTGACGGAACGGTTCCTCGGCAAGCGCAAGATCGGTACCACCGGTCGCGGCATCGGTCCGACCTACGCCGACAAGATCAACCGCGTCGGCATCCGGGTCCAGGACCTGTACGACGAGTCGATCCTCATCCAGAAGGTCGAGGCGGCGCTGGAGGGCAAGAACCAGCTGCTCGCCAAGCTCTACAACCGCCGCGCGATCGACGCCGCCCAGATCGTCGAGGAGATGCTCCAGTACGCGGAGCAGATCAAGCCGTTCGTCGCGGACACCACGCTGATCCTCAACAAGGCGCTCGACGACGACAAGGTCGTGCTCTTCGAGGGCGGGCAGGGCACCCTGCTCGACGTCGACCACGGCACGTACCCCTTCGTCACCTCCTCGAACCCGACCGCGGGCGGCGCCTGCACCGGTGCCGGCGTGGGTCCGACGAAGATCAGCCGGGTCATCGGCATCCTCAAGGCGTACACGACCCGTGTCGGCGCCGGCCCGTTCCCGACCGAGCTCTTCGACGCGGACGGCGAGGCGCTGCGCCGCATCGGCGGCGAGCGCGGTGTCACCACCGGCCGTGACCGTCGCTGCGGCTGGTTCGACGCGGTCATCGCCCGCTACGCCACCCGCGTCAACGGCCTGACCGACTTCTTCCTCACCAAGCTGGACGTGCTCACCGGCTGGGAGCAGATCCCGGTCTGCGTCGCGTACGAGATCGACGGCAAGCGCGTCGAGGAGCTGCCCTACTCGCAGACCGACTTCCACCACGCGAAGCCGATCTACGAAATGCTGCCGGGCTGGTCCGAGGACATCACCAAGGCCAAGACCTTCGCCGACCTGCCGAAGAACGCGCAGGCGTACGTGAAGGCCCTGGAGGAGATGTCGGGCGCCCCGATCTCCGCGATCGGCGTCGGCCCCGGCCGCACCGAGACGATCGAGATCAACTCGTTCCTGTAGGAACACGCACGACCGGGAACACGCACGACCGGGAACACGCACGACTGGTAACACGCACGACGAAGGGCCCGCACCCCGTACCCCGGGGTGCGGGCCCTCCGCGTTCCTACTGGTCCAGTTTGGTGTCCCGGCCCACCTTCTCCCACGCGGTCAGGTCCGCCCGGACCAGGTCCAGGTGCCCCAGGATCGTGTCGATCGAGTCGTCGCCGAGGGCGAGCCGCAGCGGGGTCTCGTCGGCGTCCAGGGCGGCCAGCACCGCCGCCGCGGCCTTCGCCGGGTCGCCGGCCTGCCTGCCGCCGCCCGTCTCCACGAACGCGCGGGTCGCCCCCACCGTGTCCGCGTAGTCGGCGACGCCGTCCCCGCTCAGGCTGTGGTTGCCGAAGAGGCTCGTGCGGAAGGCGCCCGGCTCCACGATCAGGACGTCGATGCCGAGCGGGCGGACCTCCGCCGCCAGCGCCTCCGACATGCCCTCCAGGGCGAACTTCGTCGCGCTGTAGGCGCCGAAGCCGGCCATGGACGCCTGGCCCCCGACGCTGCTGAGCTGCACGATCGCGCCCGAGCGGCGGGCCCGCATGTGCGGCAGGACGGCCCGGGTGAGGGCGGCCGGGCCGAAGACGTGCAGGTCGAAGAGGGAGCGGAGCTCGGCGTCGGCGGTCTCCTCGACCGAGCCGACGTGGGTGCGGCCCGCGTTGTTGACGAGGACGTCGATGCGGCCGTGCCGCTCGGCGATCTCCGCGACGACCCGGTCGACCGCCGCCGTGTCGGTCACGTCCAGGGCGACCGGGTCCACCTGGTCGGGGTGGGCGGCGACCAGGTCGTCCAGGGTCTCCGGGCGGCGGGCGGCGGCGACCACGACGTCGCCGGCGGCGACCGCGGCCTCGGTGAAGGCGCGTCCGAAGCCGCTGTTGGCGCCCGTGATCAGCCAGACCTTGCTCATGTCCGTACTCCCTCGTCGTGTGACTCTCGTCGTGTGGCGCTCGTCGTGTGGTGCTTCGTGTGTCTCTCGACGTGCGCCTCCGGTCGCGTGTCTCTCGTGGTGCGTCTCCCGCCGCTCTCCCGCGGTGACACAACAAGCTTGTGCCGCACGGCCTTTGGCCGTCCAAGACCTGCCGTGATAACCCATGGGCATGACGACCGCCGATGTCCACGGCCGCGACCTGAGGTACTTCCTCGCGGTCGCCGAGGAGCTCCACTTCACCCGCGCCGCCGAGAAGCTGTACGTCTCCCAGCCCGCGCTCAGCAAACAGATACGGGCCCTGGAGCGGCAGCTCGGCGCACCCCTCTTCGACCGCGACCGGCGGGGCGTCGCCCTCACCCCGGTCGGTACGGCCCTGCTGCCGCACGCCCGCGCCGCGCTCGCCGCCTGGGAGGAGGGCCGGGAGGCGGTGCGGCGGGCGCGGGAGGCCGCGGACGGCACCCTGGTCGTCGGCATGAGCACCAGCCCCGGGCGGGGCGGGCTGCTGCCCGCGATCCGCTCCCGCTTCACCGCGGCCCACCCGGAGGCCCGGATCGCGCTGCGCCAGGTCGCCTGGGAGGACCCGACGGCGGGCCTCGCCGACGGCACCAGCGACGTCGCCTTCGTCTGGCTGCCGCTGGCCGGCGCGGACCGGTTCCGCTGGGTCGTCGTGGCCGCCGAACCCCGGCTCGTCGCGCTCCCGGCGGCCCACCCGCTGGCCGCGCGCGAGAGCCTGGACTTCGCCGACCTCCTCGACGAGCCCTTCCTCGCGCTGCCGGACACCGCCCCCGAACTCCGCGACCACTGGCTGGCCCTGGACTGCCGGGGCGGGCGCCCGCCGGTCATCGGCGGCCGGATCGCCGGCACGGACGAGACGTACGAGGCGCTCGTCGGCGGCCTCGGAATCTGCCTGGTCGCGGCCGGGAACGTCCCCCTGCTCGCCCGCGAGGGAGTCGTCGCCCGCCCGGTCCGCGGGGTCACCCCCAGCCACCTCGTTCTCGCCTGGCGGGCGGACGACTCCCGCCCCCTGGTGCGGGGTTACGCCCGCGCGGCGGCCGAACTAGGACCTGTGGAGTCCTGAACCTGGCTTGTTACAAGCGCGTGTCGGGCGCCTTAATGGGTCTTCACTCGAGCGCCGATCGACCCCAGGGGGGAAGCATGAACGGCAACGACGGCAACGAGCGCCCCGTGGTCGCAGCGCACGGCGGCAGGGACGAGCTTTTCATGATCATCAATTACGCCGCTCCGGCCCGGGCCGCCGCCCGCGACTCCGAACTCGACCGGGCCATCGCGGAGCTGCTCCCGCTCCTGGAACGGCTGCGTGACCAGCTGCCGCCCGTGATCGCGCGGACCGTCGAGCGTGCCCTGCCGAACCTCGGCGCGGACGCGGAGCCGGAGGCACGGCGCACCGCCCTGGAGCGGGTCGGCGGGGTCGCCGAGGCGGTCGGGAAGATCGGCGTGCCCGTCGTGACGGCGGTCCACCCGATCCTGGTGCTCCTCGGCGGCTGGCGGGTGCTCGGCTAGGCACCCCGCCGGACAACCCCCTAGCCACCCGCCCCCGGGAGCCGCAGGAACTCGCCGGGCTCCGCGTCGATCATCGGGAAGACGAGGAGTCGGTCCTTGCCCTCCCACCGGTCGATGACCAGGTAGCCGGAGCCGTTCTCGGGGCAGTCGGAGTGCGTGCTGCTCGCGTCCTTGACCTGCGGGCCGATGACGAGGAGGTCGCCGACGCCCGCGAGGACGGCCGAGGAGCCGCAGCTGACCACGTCCGAGGTGACCTCGCCCGCGTCGTTCACGCGCGGGAAGACGTCGCTGAAGCGGACCAGCACGGTGCCGATCGGCCCCTGGGAGACGTTCACCTCCGTGGTGAAGCGGTCGTCCTGGTCGCCGTAGATCTCCGGGGCGGGCCTGCTCCGCCAGCGGCCGAGGAAGCGGGCGGGGACGACGGCGGTGCCGGTGGGCGCCTTGCGGAAGGTGGCCTTCGCGGCGCCCGAGGTCCACTCCAGGACGTCGGGGGAGCGCAGGGTGAGGGTCTGGTGGGCGGCGGGGGTGCACCGCTGGGCGGGCACGCTGGTCGTGACGTCGGACTCGCCGTATACGACCTTGTCCTCGTCGGCCGAGACGAGCCGCGAGCGGCCCATGCACATCCGGCTCTCGGAGACCTGGACGTAGACGGCGTTCTTGGAGCCGGCCGCGCCCTGGGTGATCTCGATCCGGGTGGTCTCCCGGGGATGGTCGGCCGAACCCTGGAGCACGCCCTCCCAGGCGCCGAGGAAGCCGGCCGGGACGATCCCGGCGGGCCGGGCGGAGACGTCGCCGGTCCGGCCCGCGGCGCGGTTCTTCTGCTCGTCGCCGCCGACGCCCGGGTTGGGCCAGAAGGTGTACGTGGCGGTGGCCGCGGCAGCCACCGCGAGGGTCGCCAGGGCGACGACGAGGGCCGTCCGGCGCTTCCCGGGCCGGGCCGGGGTGCGGGCGGTCGGCGGCAGGGGAGTGGCGGGGGTCGGGTCGCCGGCGCCGAGCGCGCCCGACCCTGCTCCTGGGCCTGCGCCCGGACCGCGCCCCGCTCCCGCACCGGCCCCGATCCCGATCTCCGTCCCGGCCTCCGCCTCCAGGAGGCGGGCTGCGTGGCGGCCGAGCCGGGCGAGGACGTCCGCCGGGAGCCAGGGGTCGGCGACCGTGAGGGTCTCGACGATCTCGGTCGCCGCCGGGCGCCCTTCCGGGTCCTTGGCGAGGCAGGCCCGGATGAGGCCGGAGAGCTCGGGCGCGAGGTCCGTCAGGTCGGGCTCGTCGTGCGCGATGCGGAACATGGTCGCGTGGACCCCGCTGTCCGCCGTCCCGAAGGGGGAGCGGCCGGTCGCCGCGTAGGCGAGGACGGAGCCGAGGCAGAAGACGTCCGATGCCGGGGTGAGGCGGTCGCCGCGGACCTGCTCGGGCGACATGAAGCCGGGCGAGCCGACGACCGCGCCGGTGCTGGTCAGTCCGCCGCCGTCGGCGACGGTGTCGACGGCGCGGGCGATGCCGAAGTCGATGAGCCGGGGCCCGTCGACGGTCAGCAGCACGTTGGACGGCTTGAGGTCGCGGTGGACGAGTCCGGCGTCGTGGATGTGGACGAGGGCGCGGGCGAGACCGGAGGCCAGCGCCCGTACGGTCTCGGGCGGCAGCGGTCCGAACTCGTCGCCGACCACGGTCCGCAGCGAGGGGCCCGGTACGTAGCCGATGGCCACCCACGGGGCGCCGGCGGTGGTGTCCGAGCCGAGCACGGGCGCCGTGCCCGTGCCGCCGACCCGCTCCAGGGCGGCGACCTCCCGGGCGAACCGGCGCCGGAACTCGTCCTGGGCGGCCAGTTCCGCGTGCACCACCTTCACGGCGACCGTCCGTCCGCCGGCCGAGCGCGCCAGGAACACCCGGCCCATCCCACCGACCCCGAGACGGCCGATCAGACGGAACGGACCGATGCTGACCGGGTCTTCCGCGTTCAATGGCTCCACGGCGACGAGCATGCCAGACCGCGCGTCGGCCGTCCCCACAGACGTCAGCCGTCCCCACAGATCCGCAGCCCCTTGGGGGTGGAGCAGGGCAGATGCCCGTGGGTGAGGATGACGTCCTGGCCGCTGCCCCGGATCAGGTAGGCGAGGAAACTTGAGGTCAGGGAGTCGGCCGGCGGCCGGCCCCAGGTGTAGGCGTACTCGATCTCCCGGTACGGGTAGCTCGACTCGCCGATCTCCTCGACGACCGGCCGGCGCCCGTCGACGGCCACCCGGTGCAGCCCTTTCAGGCCGCTGCCGCTGCGGAGTTCGGTGTAGCCGATGGCGCCCGGGAGCCGGGCGACCGTCGACAGGACCTGCTCGGTGGAGTCGAGCTCGCAGCGGATCACCTTCGACGCGGGGTCGTCGAGGGTCTCGCAGTTCAGGGAGGAGTTGGCCAGCTCGTTGCGGCCGAGGACCCGGCGCTGGAAGACCTCCCGGGTGCCGGAGTTGGCGTCCCTGCTGATCAGCAGGACCGGCTGGTCGACGCCGGGCACCAGCTGCCCCCAGTTGGTGATCTCGCCCCGGTAGATGCGGCGGACCTGGTCCAGGGTGAGGTCGTCGAGGGGTATCCCGTCGTTGAGGACGAGGGAGAAGAGGGAGACGGCGACCATGCTCTCCCGCAGCTGCGGGTAGCCGCCCGGCTTCCGTCCGTCGGAGAGGGCGACGACGGCGGGGGAGCCCTTGGCGGCTTTCGCCCCTGCCCCGGCACCCGCCCCGGCCGCGGCCAGCTCCCGTATCCCGGCGGTCGAGCCGTGCGCGTCCACGTGCACCGTGGAGCCGGGGCAGTCCTTCTCGTACTTCTTCGCGAGCTCCCGCGCGACCGGCGCGAAGGCCGTCGAGCCGGTGACGGTGAGCGTGCCCGTGGCGCAGCCGATAGGCGGCGGCGTCCGCTCCCTGACGATGATCGCGGCGAGCGCGACCACACAGACGGTGAGGACGACGGTGACGGTCCGCGCGGCCCGGCTGAAGACGGGCGGCTTGTCGTCGGGGGTCGTGCTGTGGTTGACGTGGACGTGGCCCTCGGCGATGTTCCCGTCGACCGAGACCGGGCTGCCGATCGGGCCGCCGGCGAGCAGGACCAGCAGCTTGTAGTGGGCGCCGCGGTTGAGCGGGACCTTGGGCAGCAGCAGGGTGGCGGCGCCCTCGGCCGGGCCCTGCCAGCTGTCGGGGAAGTGGCTGAGCAGCCGGGGGTGGTCGGGCGCGGTCACGACGACCGCCTTCACCCGCCGCCCCGGGAACTCGACCGTGAGTCCGTGGTCGTCACCGTCGGTGTAGTGCTCGGCCCCGATCGACAGGGCGCCGTCGTTCTCGATCCGGAGCAGGACGAGGGTGGCGTCCGCCAGGTCCGGGCTCGTGTTGAAGAAACCGCGCCGCACGGCCGCGCCGGGTCCGGTCACCGCCCCGGCCACGACCCCGGCCCCGTTCGCCGTGACGTTCCCGATGGCCGTGTCCAGCTGGACGCGGTAGCCGATCCGCCGCTGGTGAGGCACCCGCCGCTCGTACCAGACGGCCCCGGTCGAGACGAGGACGCCGAGGAGCGCGGTGACCACGGCGATGAGGTTCTCAGCGGTAAGCCAGTCCACCCGCGCGACGGTACGCACGTGTGTGCGGTTCCGTGGGGTGCGTTCGCCCCCGTCACCCGGAGTTCTCCCTTCCGCCAGCCGGGCTCGGGGGCAGGCTCCCGCCCGGGCTCCGGGCGAACCCTCCCCCCGGGCCCCGCTCGGGGGCTCGCGGGCGGGTCAACAGAGGTTGCCCGGGGGTCTCGCGCGTGGGTGTAATGGCGACGAGGGGGCCTTCCGTCTGAGGAGTACCCCATGCGTGTCGTCGAAGTGACCGCCTACGGCGGACCCGAGGTCCTCAGAATGGCCCGCCGGCCCGAGCCGGAGGCCGGGGACGTCCCGGGAAGGGTGCGCGTGCGGCTCAAGGCCGCCGCCGTGAACCAGGCGGATCTGAAGATCCGCTCCGGACGGTTCGCCGCCGGTCTCGGCGATCTCGCCCCGCCGTTCGTCCTCGGATACGACTTCGCCGGCCGGCTCCTCGACCCGGCCCCCGGCCTCCCCGAGGGCACCCGGGTGGCGGGCTTCGTGCCCTGGGTGGCGGAGGGTACGGGTGAGGGCACGTACGCGGAGGTGATCCGCGCGGATCCCACCTGGCTGGCCCCGATCCCGGACGACGTGGACTTCACCACGGCGGCCTCGGTGCCGCTGTCCTCGCTGACCGCCGCGCAGGCCATCGATCTCCTCGATCTCCCCGCGGGCGCCTCGGTACTGATCACCGGCGCGGGAGGCGTACTCGGCCGGTTCGCGGTCCAGCACGCCTCGGCCGCCGGCTACCGGGTGGCCGCCGTCGCCGGGGACGAGTCCGACGTGCACCTCCTCGGCGCCGAGGTGGTCATCCCGCGCGGCGCGCCGGAGGAAGTGATCACCGGGGTGCTGGGCTTCGCCCCCGAGCGGGTCGACGGCGTCTTCGACGCCGCCCTGATCGGCGACTCGCTGCTGCCCGCCGTGAAGGACGGCGGCGCCTTCGTCTCGGCCTCCGGGGAGCGGGTGCCGATCGCGGAGCGGGACATCACCGTCCGGGTGGTCGTGGGCCACCCGGACAGCGCACGCCTCAAGGGGATGCTGGAGAAGATCGACTCGCGGGAGCTCGCCACCCGGATGGCGGACGTCCTGCCCCTGGAGGAGGCCGCCGAGGCCCACCGCCGGGCGGAGGCGGGCCACCGCCCGGGCCGCATCGTCCTGATGATCTGAGTCCGATCCGAGTGTGATCCGAGTCCGATCCGAGTGTGATCCGAGTCTGATCGACCGGGGCCCTTGGGGGGGGAGGGTCCGAGGGGCGGATGAGGACCGCGCCGGTACCTGGGGCGTGGGGGATCGTTACTGGGGCATGAACTCTTCCCAGCGCGTCCTCACCGCCCTCGCCCTCGCCGCCTCCGCCATCGGTCTCGGTGCGGGGGCCGCCGCCGCGGCCGGCGACCCTCTGGCGGGCGCGACCGGCCTGCTCGGCCCCGTCACCGGTGCCGCCAGCCAGCCCGACTCCCCCCTGGGCGCTGTCACGGACGCCGCGAACCCCGCCGCGCTCGGCGACGTCACCTCGGCCCTGCCCCTCTAGGGCCTGTCCGCGTCTCTCTCCCCCCGTTCGGCTCCGGGGCGGCAAGCCGCCGCCCCGGAGCCGTTTTTGTGGCCCAAAGCTTTCGAACGGCTGTGGCAGGATTCGAGAGAGCGGCGGTGTGTCATGTGCGCCGCCGCAGTATCCCAGGGGGGATTTTCGATGAACATCATTCGACGTCGTCGTGCGCTCAGGGGCGCGCTCGTCGCCACCGCCGTCGCTGTCGCGACGGCGACCGTGGCCGGCACGGCCTCCGCCGCCGGTGCCGGTGCCGCGGCGTACGAGACGCCCAGCTTCTCGCTGTACGGAGTCAACAAGCAGACCCGCGAACTGCACGAGTGGTACCCCGACTTCGAGGGTGGCCTCGAAGGCATGCGCATGTACGCCGACATGTCGCAGGTCGCCGATGTGATCGCCACCGACAACGACAACGACGGCTACGGCGAGGCCGAGTGGACCCTCTACAAGGACGGGACGCTCGACTTCTTCTCGATCGCCGGCGACGACCTCGACGCGAACAACGTCGGCAGGGGCTGGAACATCTACACCACGGTCCTCTCGCCCGGCAGCATCGGCGGGGCCAAGGAGGGTGACCTCATCGCCGTCGACAAGGCGGGTGTGCTGTGGAGCTACCTGTCCTACCCGGACGGTCGCCTCACCCCGCGCGTGCGGGTCGGTGGCGGCTGGAACACGTACAGCCAGATCGCCGGCCAGGGTGACCTGACCGGCGACGGCAAGGCGGACATCGTCGCCCGTGACACGACGGGTGTCCTGTGGCTCTACAAGGGCACGGGGGACTACAAGGCCCCCTTCACCGGCCGCACGAAGATCGGCTCCGGCTGGAACACGTACGACCGACTGGTGTCGATCGGTGACATCGAGCTCGACGGCAAGGTGGACCTGCTCGCCCGCAAGTCGAACGGTGACCTGTACCGGTACACCGGCACGGGCAACGCCTCGTACCCGTTCAGGCCGGCGGTCAAGATCGGTTACGGCTACCAGGGCTTCAACCTGCTGTAGCAGGAGGGGCGTTACTCGCCTCGCGTCGGCCCCGGGCCTCGGATCTCCGAGCCCGGGGCCGCTTTGTATGCAACCGGAACCCCAACCGTCACAAGTTCTGGTCTAGACCTTGACAGGTCCAGACCAATCACGCTTCGCTGTGCTTCCCCATCCGGCCCCACCCGGCCCCACCCGGAAGGAAGTACGCATGCTGCGTAAGTTGGTCACCGTGATGGCCGCGCTCTGTACGGCCGTCGGACTCGCCGTCCTTCTCCTCCCCGCCGCCTCCGCCGGTGCGGCCGCCGCCTGCGCGGCCGCATGGAACTCCTCCAGCGTCTATACGGGCGGGATGACGGCCTCGCACAACGGCCACAACTGGTCGGCCAAGTGGTGGACCCAGAACGAGACTCCCGGCACGACCGGCGAGTGGGGCGTCTGGGCCGACCAGGGCGCCTGTGGCAGCGGGCCCACCACCCCGCCCACCACCCCGCCGCCGACCGGCGGATTCGTGGTCTCCGAGGCCCAGTTCAACCAGATGTTCCCGAGCCGGAACCCCTTCTACACGTACGCGGGCCTCACCGCCGCCCTCAAGTCGTACCCCGGCTTCGCCAACACCGGCAGCGACACGGTGAAGAAGCAGGAGGCCGCGGCCTTCCTCGCGAACGTCTCCCACGAGACGGGCGGCCTCGTCCACATCGTCGAGCAGAACACGGCCAACTACCCGCACTACTGCGACTCCAACCAGCCCTACGGCTGCCCCGCCGGTCAGGCCGCCTACTACGGCCGCGGCCCCATCCAGCTCTCCTGGAACTTCAACTACAAGGCCGCCGGTGACGCCCTCGGTATCGACCTGCTGAACAACCCGTGGCGCGTCGAGCAGGATCCGGCCGTCGCCATGATGACCGGCCTCTGGTACTGGAACACCCAGAACGGCCCCGGCACGATGACCGCCCACAACGCCATGGTCAACGGCGCCGGCTTCGGCCAGACCATCTGGGCGATCAACGGCAGCCTGGAGTGCAACGGCGGCAACCCGGCCCAGGTCCAGAGCCGGGTCACCAAGTACCAGCAGTTCACCCAGATCCTGGGTGTGCCCGCAGGGGCGAACCTGTACTGCTAGTCAGTCCTGCCAGGCAACGAACGCGGTCCAGGCGGCGGGCTCCACGGTGAACGTGGGCCCGTCGCTCTGCTTCGAGTCGCGGAGGTGGACGGCGTGGGGGCAGGTGGCGACCTCTACGCAGTCACCGCCGCCGCTGTCGCTGTACGAGGACTTATGCCAGTCGAAGGCGACCTCGACGCAGTTGCCACCGCTGTCGCTGCTGTAGCTGGACTTGAACCAGTGCAGGGTCTTGCTCATGTTCCCTCTCCCGCCAGCCGCTCGATGAGGCCCAGTGAGTAGCGAGGGTCCAGGGCCTGTGCCCGGATCTTCGCATAACGCTGTGCGTACGTACTCACCTTTGCCGGGTCGCTGACCAGCACGCTCTCGTCCTGGACCTCCAGATAGACGAGCCGGGTGTGCTCGTCCGTCTCGACCACGTTCAGCTCACCGCGCGCGCCCGCGTTCTCGCCGCTCAGGCCGACGTCCAGGCGCAGGACTTGAATGGTGACGTTCTTGCGCTGCGCGCAGTCGATCAGGTGGCGGTACTGCTCCCGCATGATCGCCTCGCTGCCGAACTTCCGCAGCAACGCCGATTCGTCCAGGATGAGTTCGATGAGCCGCATCGGCTCCTTGTCGAAGATCGCCTTACGGGCGATCCGCGCCGTGACGAGCTCCTGGACCCGGTCCTCGGTGGGCGTCGGGTACCCGCCCGCCATCTGCGCCCGCGCGTACGCCTCCGTCTGGAAGAGGCCGTGCACGTTGGGCGTCGCGTACAGCTGGAGCCCCAGAGCCTTCTGTTCGATCGGGGCGTACTCCCGGAACTGCTCCGGGAGCCTTTCCAGGCGTACCAGCTCCCGCATCGCCTCGAAGACCCCGGTCCCTTCGCCCAACACCCGCTCCAACTGCACCAGCATGTCGTCGCTCACCGGTTGTGAAAGCGTCTCCATCGCGCTGATGGCTGCGCCGGTGTACCCCATCTGCGCCCCCAACTGCTCCTGAGTGAGCCCCTTCCGCAGTCGCATTTTCTTTGCCAGGCCCGCGACCATCCGCGCCGCAGGTCCTGCCGATTCCTTGTTCTCCGCTCGCGCCATTCGCGATCCCCATTCGGACTCAACCGGTCTCAACCGGTCTCAACTGCTCCCCGCCGAATTCGACTGCCCACAAGGTGCGTTGGTGCAGGTCAAGGGGTTGCCGACGCGCCCTCCGCAGTCGTGGAAAACGCTAGCCTCGGCGCGGGAACATGTCCTCGTGAATGACGAGAATCGGGAAGTAAACGCGGATTGGATTCCAGTTTCCGGATTCCAACTCCGTAAGGCCGGGGTGCAATTCGACGCCGTTCGGGTGGACGGTGACGAGGGGCGGCGGCTCGCCGACTGGATAGAGGCGCTCACCGGCGGCGACCCCGGCCCCGTCGTCATCGAGGCGAACGGGAGGCGCGGGGTCTACTTCCTCGTGGCGCCCGGGTCGACGGCGCACCGGTCGTGGCCGCGCGGGGTGACCCGGTTCAACGCGGTTCCCGCCCATGTGAGTTACGTACCCGTGCCCGCGTTGACGGGGCGGACCTGGCCGCTCGCGTGGCGGTTCCCGCCGACCGGGCCCGACCGGTTCGTCCACACGCTGCTTCTGCGGAGCGCCGTGACCGAGCTCTTCGCCGACCCGTACGCGTACACGACCGCTCGGGATCAGTGAAATTTTATTGTCGGTGCGAGGCGGCGGTATGCGCTTATTGTGCCGCTGTGACCGACTGGAACGGCATCGAAGCCGCTGACTACGCCATACCCGCCGACCGTGACCTGGAAGAACTGACAGGAGAGCTGTCCCGCGCCCTCGCGGATCCCGATCCGGGGATCCGTGACGGGGCGGCCTACTCCGTCCTCTTCACCTGGATCGAGCGCGGGGTGATCGACGGGCCCCGGCGGCTCGCGCTCGGCGACGAGATGGCGGCCCGCTTCGACGACCCGGAGATCCAGGCCCGCACCTTCGCCCCGCTCGTGCTCGACATGCTCGTGAGCCAGGGGGACTTCAGACCGGAGTGGGTGGACGCGTTGGCGCGCTGGTACCCGGCGGAGGAGGACCTGCGGGGCCACGACGAGGACCTCGGCTGGCTCCATGCGGTCGCGCACGGGGCGGACCTCCTCGGCGTGTTCGGGCGCCACGCCGAGGTGGACCCGGTGCGGATGCTGGAGCTCGCCGCCGCGCGGCTGACCGCGCCCACCGCCCACGTGTGGGACCAGTTGGAGGACGACCGGCTCGCGCGGGCCGTCGCCCGCGTCCTCACCCGCCCCGACCTGAGCGAGGACGACGCGACCGCGTGGCTCGGCGTCGTCGCCGACGAGTTCGGGGCGGACGACATCGGCGTGCCGGTCCCCGCGCACCTCTCCAACTGCCTGCGCACGCTGCGGATGCTGTACGTCCTCGCGGACCGGGGCGTGCGGATGAGCCGCGACGGCGTGCCCGTGCCGCTGCACCACGGCGAGGCGGTCAAGGCCCGCCTCGCCGAGGTGCTCGACCGGATCGTCAGGCGCTGATCACGGAGCCTCGAGGCCGGAGTAGCTCGCACTGACGGCCTCCAGCGCCCCCGAGAGCCGCTCCAGCACCCGTACCGTCTCGTCGAAGGCCTCCTGGCCGCCCAGCACCCGCGCGAGCAGGGCCGCCAGCTCCGCGTGGCCCGGTTCGATGCGGTCGATCGCCGCCCGGCCCGCCTCCGTCGGCGTGAGGAGCTTGGCGCGCCGGTGGGCCGGGTTCGGTTCGTAGGCCGCGAGCCCCTCCCGTACGAGGAGGTCCGCGATCCGCTGGACGCTCTGGCGCGTGATGCCCATGACGCGGGCGATCCCGGCGACCGGCAGCGGCTCGGGGAGCACGGCGCCGAGGACCTGCCACCAGGCGGCGGTCAGGCCGGCCGGTTCGGCCAGCTTCTCCGAGACGGCGAGGAACTGGCCGTTCAGGCGGAAGACGCCCAGGGCCGCACGGGAGAGGGCGTCCTGCTGCTGCCTGCGGCTCACGGGCTCGTCGCGGCTCACGAGTTCAGCTCGACGAAGGCCGCCGGGTCCGAGTCGTGGAAGAGGCGGTACCAGGCGTCCCGCTTGCCCTCGTACGCGCCCAGCCGGGCGAAGATCTCGCGCGCGAACGCGACCGGCTCCGTCGGGCCCGCCGTGATCAGGTCCCCTGCGGTGACGGCGTCCGCGTCGACGTAGTGCTCACCGCCCTTGTAGCCGGTGGCGGCGAGGTAGAACGAGACGGCGCTCGTGTGCGGGCGGTCGTCGAGCAGGCCCTCCTTCGCGAGGCCCGCCGTGGCGCCGCAGATCGCGGCGACCGGCACGCCGGCGTCGAGGAAGGCGCGCGCCTTGGCGGTGAAGGGGGCGAGCTCGTCGCCCTCGTCGTACTTCTCGGCGCCGGGAAGGATCAGCAGGGCGCTGTCCTCGGGTCGGAGGTCGTCGAGCGCGAGGTCGGGGACGATCCGGATTCCGGCGATCGTCGTGACGGGCTCCCCGGCGACCGGGCCGACGGTCCGGACGGTGAATCCGGCGCGGGCGAGCCAGGCCGTGGCGTGGCCCGTCTCCCAGTCGGCGAGGGTGTCGTAGACGGCGAGATGAACGGTCGTGGTGTCGGTCTCGGTTCCCATGACAGAAGACTGTCATGATGACAGTTTGCTGTCAATGAGGATGTGGCTTCCTCCGAGACTCCGTCCCGGCCTGAAGCGGGACGGAGCAAGGTGTCGCGTCCGGCCCGGTCTCGGTGGACAAGATGGCCATGGCCCGCCCCACCTGCGATTCCTTACCCTCGGCCGCATGACCCCTCATGTCGCCGCACCCGATCCCGAGGCCGGCGCGGCCGTCAAGGCCGCCGACCGCGCGCACGTCTTCCACTCCTGGTCCGCCCAGGGTCTGATCGACCCGCTCGCCGTCGCCGGCGCCGAGGGTTCGTACTTCTGGGACTACGACGGAAACCGCTACCTCGACTTCAGCAGCGGCCTCGTCTACACCAACATCGGCTACCAGCACCCCAAGGTCGTCGCCGCGATCCAGGAGCAGGCCGGGAAGCTCGCTACCTTCGCGCCCGCCTTCGCCGTCGACGTCCGCTCGGAGGCCGCACGCCTCATCGCCGAGCGCACCCCGGGCGACCTGGACAAGATCTTCTTCACCAACGGCGGTGCCGAGGCCGTCGAGAACGCCGTCCGCATGGCCCGGCTGCACACCGGCCGTTCGAAGGTGTTCTCCGCCTACCGCTCGTACCACGGCGCCACCTCCACCGCGATCAACCTGACCGGTGACCCGCGCCGCTGGCCCTCCGACACGGCCTCCGCCGGTGTCGTGCACTTCTGGGCGCCGTTCCTCTACCGCTCGCCCTTCTACTCCACCACCGAGGCGGAGGAGTGCGCGCGGGCCCTCCAGCACCTGGAGGACACGATCGCCTTCGAGGGTCCCGCGACCGTCGCCGCGATCATCCTGGAGACCGTGCCCGGCACCGCCGGCATCATGACCCCGCCGCCCGGCTACCTCGCCGGCGTGCGCGAGATCTGCGACAAGTACGGCATCGTCTTCATCCTCGACGAGGTCATGGCCGGCTTCGGCCGTACGGGCAAGTGGTTCGCCGCCGAGAACTTCGACGTCGTGCCCGACCTGATCACCTTCGCGAAGGGCGTGAACTCCGGCTACGTGCCGCTCGGCGGCGTCGCCATCAACGCCGAGATCGCCGCGACCTTCGACAAGCGGCCCTACCCGGGCGGTATGACCTACTCCGGTCACCCGCTGGCCTGCGCCGCCGCCGTCGCCACCATCCAGGTGATGGAGGACGAGAAGGTCGTCGAGAACGCGGCCCACATCGGCGAGAACGTCCTCGGCCCCGGCCTGCGCGAGCTCGCCGAGCGCCACCCGTCGGTCGGCGACGTGCGCGGCCTGGGCGTCTTCTGGGCGCTCGAACTGGTCAAGGACCGCGAGACGCGCGAGCCGCTCGTCCCGTACAACGCGGCCGGCGAGGCCGCCGCTCCGATGGCCGCCCTGGGCGCCACGATGAAGAAGAACGGCCTGTGGCCCTTCATCAACATGAACCGCGTGCACCCCGTCCCCGCCTGCAACGTCTCCGAGGCGGAGGTGAAGGAGGGCCTGGCGGCCCTTGACATCGCCCTCTCGGTGACCGACGAGTACACGGTGTGACCCGCATTCTCCGTGTGACCTGAGTGACCCGCGTGACCGCCTGACGGCGATATCGCTATACGGGGAGCTTCCCTCCGTTTGGACTAGGGTGTCCGAAGCCGGACGGAGGGGGCCGACCAATGCCCGCGAGCGGAGCTGTCACCCGCAACACCTTGCGACAGCAGATCGCGGACGCGCTGCGTGACGAGGTGCTCGCGGGCCGTCTCCAGCCGGGGCAGGAATTCACCGTCAAGCAGATCGCGGAGCAGTACGGGGTGTCGGCGACGCCCGTACGGGAAGCCCTCGTCGACCTCTGCGCGCAGGGACTCCTCGACTCCGACCAGCACCGCGGCTTCCGCGTCCACCAGTACTCGGTCGACGACTACCGGCGGATCGTCGAGGCCCGGATGCTCGTCGTCGACGGCATCTTCCGCCGCCACGCACCGCCGGCCCTGCCCCTTCCCCCCGTCCCGCCCGTGGAACCCGCCCTCGGGGTCGGCGTCGCGCTCGTCTCCATACGGCGCCGGGGCGAGGCCGCGGCCCGCGCCGCCCGCGGCGGGGACCTCGACATCCTCATCGGGTACGACATCCGCTTCTGGCGCGAGCTGGGGCGCCTGGTCGCCGCCAACGACTACATCGCCGACTTCCTGCACAGGCTCCGCGTCCAGGCCTGGGTCTTCTCCGTGCCCTACCTGCGCTCCGAGCGGGACGTGCTCGGCTGGCTGTGGAGCGGCCACGTCGACCTGGTGGACGCGCTCACCCGCAGCGACGCGGAGGCGGCCGTCGAGATCGTACGGAACTACAACACGCACTCGCTGGAGTGGGCGGACCGGCTGGAGAGCCGTACGCGGTGAAACCCGCCGGAGGGAGAGTCTCCGGCGCCGAAGGGAGATCCTTCGGGTTGAGGCGGGGCCTTCGGGGGCAGTTCCTCAGCGGGTGGGCGTCGTCGGCTGCGCCGACTACCCTGGCCGTCCCTGCAACTGACGGAGAGCGAGCCTCCCTTGGCCTGTGACCTGTGGCTGGTCCCCCTCGTCGACGTGCTGTGCCACAGCCCCGACAACCCCTTCGCCGAAGAGATAGCGGCCTACGACGCCGTGCTCAGCGCGTCCGGCCTGCCGACCGTGCCCGTCTACGCCTACATGCCGGGACTCTCCGGCGACGTGGCCCCGGTCGCGGGCTTCGACTACGTGGCCCTGCACTTCCTGCGCCGCGCCTACCTCCTCCAGATGTGCGGGCTGCCGGTCGAACCGGTCGGCGAGCTCGGCGGGGACTACGAACAGCTCCTGGAGATGTTCGAGGCGACCGCCCAGCAGTCGCACCTGGTCTGGCACTACGACCACGCGGGCGCCTACGTGCCCGTCGACTTCCCGGTGCCGCTCGCCAACGACGAGCTCCTGGAGGGAGGCGGCCCGCTCGGCTCCTCGTACGGGCTGCTGCGGGAGCTCCAGTTCGTGGCGCCCTCGATCGGCATCGACCCGATGAACCCGCCGGCGACCCCGCTGCCGCCGGAGCGGCCGACCTCCCTGGAGGAGCCGGCCGGACCGGTTCCGTACGACGACAGCCCCTTCGCGCGGGAGCGCCACGTGTGGCTGGGGCTGCACGCGGCGGCGACCCGGAGCCTCGCCCAGGGCTCGATGATCATCCTGAGCTGACCCGGCCCTCGCCGCAGGACCCCGAAAGAGGCCCTGGCGGGCCTCCGGGAGGGGCCTGGCGGACCCCCGGACGGGTGGCCCGAGCGGACCCTCGGAGGGGCCGCCCGCCCAAGCGTCCGAGCGGACCCCCGGACAGCCCCTAGCGGGCCTCCGGGGGCCGCTGGCGCGGCATGTTCGGCCGGGTCCCTGGCGGCAGCGGGAAGCGGCCCGAGGGGTAGGAGATCTCCGCCCGCGCGGGCATCACGCCCACCGCCTGGAGCGCCAGCGGCGCCGGCCCCGAGCGGAACTCGACCATCCAGTCCGCGGTCTCCGCCCGTACGAGCTCGGTCACGTCCTCCGAGAAGCGGCGCAGCACGCCGAGACATCGCTCGGCCGCCTCGCTCGCGGTGCCCTCCGTGGGGCCCAGGACCTCCCTGACGCTCTCCGAGGCCCAGTCGAACTGAAGGGCCTGCAGACGGCGCTGCACGGCCTGTGCCGTCGCCACGTCCCTTATCCAGCCCGACGTCAGCCCGAAGTACCGGTCGCAGGCCATGCAGGCGGCGCCGAGCAGCAGCGACAGATAGCCCCAGCCGGCCGTGCCCTCGGCCGCCCCGGTCAGGTCGAGCAGCGGCAGCGCGGCGCCCGCGATCACGCCGACGGCGGTGCCGATCCGCAGGATCCGGGCGCTGCGGCGCTTCCAGACGCGGTCGGAGAGGTACCACTCGGCGGTGCGCAGAGCGTTGGACTCGACCCAGCGGTACAGCTCGTCGAGCCGCTCGGCGGGCTCGCCCCAGTCGCCCAGGGGAAACGGCGTACCGGTCAGATCGCGATCCGGTCGCTCTGTGTCTTCCGTGTTCTCCCCGGACTGCCCCGGTGGCTGCATCTCCGGCTGCTGGCTCACCGGGGGACTCCTCTGTTCAGCTCAGCGCGTGTGTCCTTCTGTGACGTGCGGTGCACGTGGTGCCTGCCCTTCCTACCGCCGAATGGTGGGCGGTGTGCCCGGAATCCCAGGATTTCCGCCCGCAAGAGGGTGTTGATCAGGTAGAGGAGTCCGCAGTTTCTCACTCGAAAGAGTGATGGAGGCAGGGTGGGCGGTGACCACGTAGGCTCGGGCGTACCCGACATACGGACGTACCGAACCTCAGGAGTGACCGTGATTCCCGGTGGTGGCCAGCCCAACATGCAGCAGCTTCTCCAGCAGGCCCAGAAGATGCAGCAGGACCTCGCCCGTGCCCAGGAGGAGCTGGCCGCGACCGAGGTCGAGGGGCAGGCGGGCGGCGGCCTGGTCAAGGCGACCGTCACCGGCTCCGGCGAGCTGCGCGGCCTGGTGATCGACCCCAAGGCGGTCGACCCGGAGGACACGGAGACGCTGGCCGACCTGGTCGTGGCCGCCGTGCAGGCGGCCGGTGAGAACGCGCAGCAGCTCCAGCAGGCGAAGCTGGGCCCGCTGGCGCAGGGCATGGGCGGTATGCCGGGCCTGGGCTTCTGAGCCTCGTCCCATTGTGGCCTTCTGCGGGCTTCTAAGGCTCGCTTTCAGCCACTACCGTAAGAATCAAGCACCCCCGAGAAGGGCGTTCCGTTGTACGAAGGCGTGGTTCAGGACCTCATCGACGAACTGGGCAGACTGCCCGGCGTCGGTCCCAAGAGCGCGCAGCGGATCGCCTTCCACATCCTCCAGGCCGAGCCCACCGACGTACGGCGGCTGGCGCACGCCCTCCTGGAGGTCAAGGAGAAGGTCAGGTTCTGCGCGGTCTGCGGCAATGTGGCGCAGCAGGAGCAGTGCAACATCTGCCGGGATCCGAGGCGCGACCTGACCGTCATCTGTGTGGTCGAGGAGCCGAAGGACGTCGTGGCGATCGAACGGACTCGCGAGTTCCGGGGGCGTTACCACGTCCTCGGCGGTGCGATCAGCCCGATCGAGGGCGTCGGCCCTGACGACCTGCGCATCCGCGAGCTCCTCGCACGGCTCGCGGACGGCGCCGTCACCGAACTGATCCTCGCGACCGACCCGAACCTGGAGGGCGAGGCCACCGCGACCTACCTGGCGCGGATGATCAAGCCCATGGGGCTGAAGGTGACCCGGCTCGCGAGCGGGCTCCCGGTCGGCGGCGACCTGGAGTACGCCGACGAGGTGACCCTCGGCCGCGCCTTCGAGGGGCGGAGGCTGCTAGATGTATGACGACCGGGCCCGCGCGCTCTCAGGGAGGCTCCTCGATGTCTGACCCCACGCTGCACTCGACCACGCAGAACCCCGACGACTTCGCGGTCCAGATCGCCGACTCCATCGAGAGCTTCATCGTGGCGACCACCGAGGTCGCCAAGGGCGACGAGCCGGACAGCGCCGTGCCCTTCCTGCTCCTGGAGATCTCGCAGCTGCTCCTGGCCGGCGGCCGGCTCGGCGCGCACGAGGACATCGTCCCGGACGAGCAGTACGAGACCGACACGGGCCCCGAGCCCGACGTGGACGACCTGCGCGAGCGCTTCGCCGTGCTCCTCGACCCGGTCGACGTCTTCTCCGAGGTCTTCGACCCGTACGAGCCGCGCAAGGCCCCGGTCCCGGCCCGGATCTCCGACAACCTCGCGGACATCGTCACCGACCTGCGGCACGGCCTGGCCCACTACCGGTCGGGGCGTGTCAGCGAGGCGCTGTGGTGGTGGCAGTTCTCGTACTTCTCGAACTGGGGCCCCACCGCCTCGGCCACCCTCCGCGCCCTCCAGTCGCTCGTCGCCCACGTCCGCCTCGACCAGCCGCTCGCGGAGCTGGACGGGCTCGACACGGACGAGGACCTGGCGGAGGAGGAGCTCGCGGAGGAGGCGGGCCGCGTGATGATCGAGGAGATCGCGGGGCCGCTGGGCCTGCGGGCACTCAGGAAGTGAACTGACGGACCGCTCCGGCCCGCCCAAGCCGTCATGGGCCAGGGACAGTCGACCGCGGGTATCCGGCAACTCGCCTGCGAACCGCTCCCGTTGGGCGGCCGAGTCCCGCATCATGGCCCCATGGCAGCAACCGCCCCCTCGAAGGCCCTTCTCCGGAGCGGAATCGGCGTAGCCGCAGCCGGAGTTCTCGCTCTCCTCGTCGTCGCGTTCGCCGACCTCGGCACGGCCGATCAGATCGCCAGCGTCACCGGTGCCGTGCTCGCCCTCGCCGGGCTGGGGCTGTCGCTCTGGGCGCAGTTCGGGCGCGGCGGCCAGGCCTCGGTGGAGGCCTCCGGCGCCCGATCCGTCGCCGTCGGCGGGAGCATCGGCGCCGTCGTCACCGGCGACGGCGTGCAGGCGCCGCCCGTGCCGCCCGCCACGCCTGCCGGCGGCACGGCTGCCTCCGGGCCCGTGACCGCCTCCGGGCCCGTGACCGCCTCCGGGCCCGTGACCGCCTCCGGGCCCGTGACCGCCTCCGGCCCCGTCACCGCCTCAGGCCCCGTGACCGCCTCCGGCGAGCGTTCCGTCGCCGCCGGTGGTGACATCGGGAGCGTGTCCACGGGCGACGCGTGAGCGGGGCCGTCTCCGCCTCGGGGGACCGCTCCGTCGCGGCCGGCGGGGACATCGGGTGGGTGCACACCGGCGACCGGGTGACCGCGCTGCCGCCGGAGGCCCTCGCGCCGGTGGTCTGCCCGCCCGGACTCGTCAACGTGCCCCGCAAGGCCGCCCACTTCGTGGGGCGCGGGGAGGAAGGCGCCCTGCTCGACGAGGAGTCGGAGACCGTCGTGATCAGCGGCCTCGGCGGGGTGGGGAAGTCCTCGCTCGCCGCCCGCTGGGCCCTCCGGCAGGCGGCGCACCGCAACCCCGTCTGGTGGATCACCGCGGAGAGCCGCGCGGACGTGGACGCCGGGCTCGCCGCCCTCGCCGCCGCGATGCAGCCCGCGCTGATCGACGTACTCCCGCAGGAGGCCCTGCGCGAGCGGGCGTTGCAGTGGCTGTCCGCGCACGACGGCTGGCTGCTCGTCCTCGACAACGTCACCGATCCGGATGATGTGGCGGGCCTGCTGGCCCGGGCCGGCCGGGGGCGGATCGTCGTCACCAGCCGGACGACGGACGCCTGGTACGGGATCGGGCGGGTCCTCACGCTGCCCGTGCTGCCGGCCGGCGAGGCCGTGGAGCTGTTCACCCGGGTCGCCACCCACGCGGGACCCCGGGACACGACCGGGGCCGAGGAGCTCTGCGAGACCCTCGGGCAGTTGCCGCTGGCCGTCGAGATCGCCGCCGCGTACTGCGGGCGTACGGCCACGTCCCCGCTCGCCTACCTGGCGGAGCTGGGCCGGAGCGGCGGACTCGGCAACGCGGAGGAGGCCGTCGCCCGGGCGTTGCGCGTCACGCTCAACCGGCTCTCCGCCACGGTCCCGTACGCGGCGGGGACGCTCCGGCTGCTCGGCTGGTTCGCCCCCGACCGGATTCCCGCGCTGCTCCTGCCGCCGTTCCCCGGCGTCCGAGAGGCACTCGGGGAGCTGGCCGCGCACAGCATGGTCACCCTGCACGAGGACGGCTCGGTCTCCGTCCACCGGCTCGTGCAGGCCGTCGCCCGCCGTCCGCCCCCCGGGGACGAGCATGAGCAGCGGGAGGCGATCGAGCGGGTCCGCAGGCTCGCGGAGACGGCATTCGGGGTCGCCGCACCGCTGGACGACGTGGACCCGGCCGACTGGGAGACGTGGCGGGTGCTGTTGCCGCACGTCGAGGCCTACCTGCGGTGCACCGACCCCGCGGGGGACGGCGAGGCCCTGCTTCCCGTGCTGGTCGCCGCGAGCGGGTACCTGAGTCTGAACGGGCTGTACGAGGAGGCGGCCGACGTGGCCGAGCGCACGCTGGCCGGCTGTGAGCGGCTGATCGGCCCGGACGATCCGGTCACCCTCGGCTTGCGCGGCGCACTGGCCGGGACCCTCGCCTCGGCGGGACGCGCGGACGAGGCGATCGAGGCGGCGGCCGCGGTGGTGCGGAGCACGACCGAGGTGCTGGGAGCCGACGACACTCACACGCTCAAGGCGCGGTGCTGCCTCGCGACGGCCCATGTGAAGGCCGGGCTGGTCCACAGGGCGGTCATCCTTCAGGAGAGCGTGCTCGTGGACATGGTCCGTGTCCTGGGCGCGAAGGACCGGGAGACGTTGGTGGCCTGCTCCGAGCTCGCCGGGATCTACCGGGCCGTGAACCGGACCCTCGACGCCGTCATGCTGGGCGCGCACGCGGTGGCCGAGATGAGCGTGGTCCTCGGTGAGGAGGACCTGGACACCCTGATCGCCCGGATCAACCTGGCCGGGTTGTACGCCGGAGCGGGGGCGACGGACCGGGCCCGCGCCGACTACGCGGAGCTGCTGACCGTCTGCGTACGCCTCTTCGGCGACGACCACCCGTACACCGTCCACGTACGCGAGGCCCTCGACGCGCCATGGCTGCACGACGCGCAGGGGCCGGACGACGAGCAGGGGCCGGACGACGAGCAGGGGCCGGAATGATCACGTAGTGAGCGGCGCGTCTCACCATCCGATATCACGCTGGTGTTTTCGGGTCGCTCGTTAGACTGAGCCGATCGCAGCGCCGGCTGCGGCACACACTGAGCGAGGAGCGCACGTGGGCCTTGTCGTGCAGAAGTACGGAGGCTCCTCCGTTGCCGATGCCGAAGGCATCAAGCGCGTCGCCAAGCGGATCGTGGATGCCAAGAAGAACGGCCACCAGGTGGTCGTCGTGGTTTCCGCGATGGGCGACACGACGGACGAGTTGATCGATCTCGCCGAGCAGGTATCCCCGATCCCTGCCGGGCGTGAGTTCGACATGCTGCTGACCGCCGGAGAGCGGATCTCCATGGCCCTGCTGGCCATGGCGATCAAAAACCTGGGCCACGAGGCCCAGTCGTTCACGGGCAGCCAGGCCGGTGTCATCACCGACTCGGTCCACAACAAAGCGCGCATCATCGATGTCACGCCGGGCCGGATCCGCACCGCCCTCGACGAGGGCAACATCGCCATCGTCGCCGGCTTCCAGGGTGTGTCCCAGGACAAGAAGGACATCACCACGCTGGGCCGTGGCGGTTCCGACACCACCGCCGTGGCGCTCGCCGCCGCGCTCGACGCCGAGGTCTGCGAGATCTACACCGACGTCGACGGTGTGTTCACGGCCGACCCGCGCGTCGTGAAGAAGGCGAAGAAGATCGACTGGATCTCCTTCGAGGACATGCTGGAGCTCGCCGCCTCCGGCTCCAAGGTGCTGCTGCACCGGTGCGTCGAGTACGCGCGTCGCTACAACATCCCGATCCACGTCCGCTCGTCCTTCTCGGGACTGCAGGGCACCTGGGTCAGCAACGAGCCGCAAGGGGACCGCAAGGTGGAGCAGGCCATCATCTCGGGCGTCGCCCACGACACCTCCGAGGCGAAGATCACCGTCGTCGGCGTGCCGGACAAGCCGGGCGAGGCCGCGGCCATCTTCCGCGCCGTCGCGGACGCCGAGATCAACATCGACATGATCGTGCAGAACGTGTCCGCCGCCTCCACCGGCCTCACGGACATCTCCTTCACCCTCCCCAAGGCCGAGGGCCGCAAGGCCATCGACGCCCTGGAGAAGGCGAAGACCGCGATCGGCTTCGACTCGCTGCGCTACGACGACCAGATCGGCAAGATCTCCCTGGTCGGCGCCGGTATGAAGACCAACCCGGGCGTCACCGCGGACTTCTTCAAGGCGCTCTCCGACGCGGGTGTGAACATCGAGCTCATCTCGACCTCCGAGATCCGCATCTCGGTCGTCACCCGCGCCGACGACGTCAACGAGGCCGTGCGCGCCGTCCACTCCGCCTTCGGACTGGACAGCGACTCGGACGAGGCCGTCGTCTATGGAGGCACCGGCCGATGACGTCGAAGCCGACGCTCGCGGTCGTCGGTGCGACCGGAGCCGTCGGCTCGGTGATGCTCCAGATGCTCACGCACCACGCGGACGTCTGGGGCGAGATACGCCTCCTCGACTCCCCGGGGACGGCCGGCTCCATGGCCGCCGTCCGCGGGGAGGAGTGCGAGATCCTCGCGCTCGGCGAGGAGTCCCTGGACGGCGTCGACCTGGCGCTCTTCCTCGCGCCCGACGCGGTGGCGGCGCAGTGGGCGCCCATCGCCGTCGCCAAGGGCGCGGTCGTCGTGGACACCTCCGCGGCCTTCCGGGGCGACCCGGACGTGCCGCTCGTGGTCCCCGAGGTCAATCCGCACGCGGCGCGCGTACGCCCCCGCGGCATCGTCGCGAGCCCGGGCTGCACCACGCTCGCGCTGATCGCCGCCGTGGGCGCCCTGCACGCCGAGTTCGGGGTCGCCGAACTGGTCGTCACCGCCCAGCAGGCGGCGAGCGGCCCCGGGGCCGGCCAGGCGGGCGTCGACGCCCTCCGCGCGCAGCTGGGCCTGGTGGCCGGCGACGGCGAGCTGGGCACGCACCCCGGTGACGTACGACGGGCCGTCGGCGAGGCCGAAGGGCCCTTCCCCGGTCCCCTCGCGCTCAACGTCCTGCCCTGGTCGGGCACGGCGGGCGCCGACGGTGCCTCCTCGGAGGAGGAGCGCGTCCGGGACGAGACCCGCAGGATCCTCGGCCTGCCGGCACTGCGGATCGCCGCCACCTGTCTGCGGGTGCCCGTCGTGAGCGGGCACTCCGTCTCCGTGCACGCGCGTTTCGAACATCCCGTCACGGTGGGCCGCGCGCACGAGGTCCTGGCGACCTCGCCGGGTGTCGTGCTCTACGACGATCCCGCCACGGGCGACTTCCCCACCCCGGCCGACGTCGTCGGCACCGATCCCGCGTGGGTCGGACGGGTGCGGCGCTCCATGGACGACGAGCGCGCGCTCGATTTTTTCGTCTGCGCCGACAATCTCCGCAAGGGTGCCGCCCTGAACGCCCTGCAGATCGCGGAATCGGTTGTCACAGATTTGTAGGATCTGTGAACGAGCTGTGAGCAAAAAGGCGTCAGAAACCCCTTGAACTGCGGTGATGCGGTGTCCGACGATGCACTTCCCCCTTGCTGCAACCAACAGTTGGGTGGGGCGCGTCTCTGCGTTCACCCACGGTCGTGTGGTGTGGGACACGCTGGGAAAGCGGGGCATCGGGGGGGAACGGTTACGCATGAGGACATACGGGGCACCGTCAAATTCGGTGGCGAACGCGTACAACCCTGTCGGGGAGACGCGTGTCCAACAGACGTGGCAGAGGTTCTCGACATCCCGGCAATCGCCCCGCTGCGCGGCGCAGGCACAGCGATGCTCCCCGCGCGGGGCAGCACCGTCGTCGCCGTACGCGGCTCCGCGGTCCGTCCGTTCGGACGACCGCGCGGACTCGGCGGCATGCCGGTGATCGCTCGCATGCCCACCGGATCCCGTACGAGCGCGGTGGACGGCATCCCGTCGCCCCGCACGAGTGCCGAAGGCACTGCCGCCATGGCGCCCGGCACCACCGTCGACCATCTCACCGAGACCTACCGCGCCCACTACCGGTCGCTGCTCGGTCTCGCGGCGCTCCTCCTCGACGACACGGCCTCCTGCGAGGACGTGGTCCAGGAGGCGTTCATCCGCGTCCACTCGGCCCGCAAGCGGGTGCGCGAGCCCGAGAAGACGCTCGCCTACCTGCGCCAGACCGTCGTCAACCTCTCCCGCTCCGCGCTGCGCCGGCGCATCCTCGGCCTCAAGCTGCTGTCCAAGCCGATGCCGGACATGGCCAGCGCGGAGGAGGGGGCGTACGACCAGCTGGAGCGGGACGACCTGATCAAGGCGATGAAGGGGCTCCAGCGGAGGCAGCGCGAGGTGCTCGTGCTGCGGTACTTCGCGGACATGACGGAGGCCCAGGTCGCCGAGACGCTCTCCATATCGCTGGGTTCGGTGAAGGCGTACGGCTCGCGGGGCATCGCGGCGCTGCGCGTCGCGATGGAGGCGAACGCATGAGCCACGAGGAGCGCGAGACGCGTGACGAGCGCGAGGTTCCCGAGGCTCGGGAGGCTTCCGAGGAGCGCGCGGCCTCCGAGGAACGCAAGGTTCCCGAGGAACGCAAGGTTCCCGAGGAACGCGAGGCCGGTGACGGGCACGAAGTCCGTGGCGGGCGCGAAGCCCGTGACGAGCACGAAGCCCGTGATGAACGTGACGACCTGAGTGGACGACGGATGCTGAACATCGAGCCCGATCCCGAGCCCGATTCCAAGCCTGATGCCCGGCCCAAGGCCGAGGCTGACGCCCAGTCCGATGCCGGGGCCGATCCCGACGGGACCGGTACCGACCTCGTCGATCCCGACGGGGCCGAAGAGGTCACCGGGGTCACCGAGGTCATCGAGGTCATCGAGGGCGGCGGGGACGACGAGCTCGCGCTGCGGCGGCTGCTCCACGGCGCGGTCGCCGGCCTGGAGCCCACCATGGGTTCGTTGGACCACCTGCGCCGTGCCGTGCCCGCGCGGCGCGCCCGCAAGCGGCAGGCCATCGTGGGCGCCGCCGCCGCGGCGGTCCTCATCGGGACGGCCGTGCCCGCCTTCGTGCACGTCGCGAGCTCGGGCGGGATCATCGCCGCCAACCCCGTGAACGCGGGACACGGCGAGGACGCCCAGGGCGGCACCGGCGCCGAGACGGGCGTCGAGGGAGGCCACTCCTCCAAGGCCCCCGCGAGCCAGGTGTCACCCAGCCAGGGCACGGTGGACGGTGCCACGGGCAAGCCGCAGCAGCCGGGGTCCGGTTCGCCCGGCGGCGGTGGCGGTCCACGGGTCTCGGGCGACCCGGTGTCCGGTGACGTCCCGCGGTGCGAGGCCGGCCAGCTCGGCGTCAGCTCGGCGCAGGGGGGCGGCGGCGGGGGGCCGGTGTACGGAAGCTTCCGCATCGCCAACGTCTCCGGACGGAGCTGCGTCGTGGACGGCAGCGGCATCGTCGGCTTCGAGGCCCGGGGCGCCGCCGACCCGTCGCGGATCTCGGTCGTCCGGCACACCTCCGGGGACGGCAGCGGACTGCCGGACCCCTCGCAGGAGTCCTCCGCGCTCGTCCTGAAGCCCGGCGGTTCCTACGAGGTGCAGTTCGCCTGGCTGCCGAGCGAGACCTGCCCGTCGACCGGCACCCCGCCGACCGAGCCGACTCCGACGGAGGAGCCGCCGACGGAGGAGCCGACCGCCCCGCCCACGACGGAACCCCCGACGGAGCCGCCGACCACCGCGCCTCCGACGGACGGCGCCACCTCGGACCCCGGCACGGGGACGGGGACCGGCACGGACACCGGGACCGGCACGGAGGCGGAGGCCGGTATGGCGCCGCAGCTCGTCCGTGAGGACGGCGTCCCGGCGGACGGCAGCGTCTCGGTCAGCCACACCGCGGAGCCGGGCGGCCCCGCCGCCGTGGCGACCGTCTCGAACGCCTGTGCGGGCACGATCTACCGGACCGGCCTCCTCGCCGGATCCTGAGCCGAGGGAAAAGGGCCTGGCGGACGACAGTCCTCCAGGCCCTTTCCCATGGGCTCTCGCCTTCGGGGCTTCTCCCTTGGGGGCACTTCCCTCGGGGGCACTTCCTCGGGGGCTTTCCCCTGGGGGGCACTTCCCTTGGCGGCACTTCCCTCGGGGGCTTTCCCCTTGGGGCTCTTCCCTACAGGCCCAGCGCCTCGTCCCGGGCGGCCTCCGCCTCGCGGCGCACGAGACGGAACCACATGAAGAGCACGAAGCCGGCGAAGACGAACCACTCCGCCGTGTAGCCGAGGTTCTGGAAGGCCTTCACGTCCAGGCTCGTGCCGGCGGCGGCCGTCGCCGGGACCGGGGTGAGACCGGCGGGGGAGTCCGCGACGGTGATCCACGCGTCGTACACCTCGTCGGTGACCACGTTCACCAGGGACGCCGCGCTGATCATGCCGAGCTGCCCCTCCGGCAGGCCGCCCGCGGTGTGGGCGCCCTTCGTCCCCGGGTTCTCCGAGGCCTGGAGCGCGCCCACCACCGTGACCTCGCCGGACGGCGGGGCCGGGGCCTTCGCGCCCGTGGGGAGCCAGCCCCGGACCACCGGCAGGGACCGGCCGCCGTCGGTCTTCAGCAGCGTCAGGACGTACGAGCCGGTGCGGCCGTCCAGGTCGCGCTCCGGGACGAGGAACTGCTCCCCGAACCGGCCGCGCGCCTCGGCGGAACGCCCCGAGGTCTCCTTGTCCACCGGCAGGAGGCTGTCCAGCGGCGCCGCCTTCAGCGAGTTCGCGGCAGGTCGCTCCTCGGCCTCCCGGTGGGAGGCGACGCGATCCTCGAACTTGCCCAGCTGCCAGGTCCCCATGAAGACGCAGAACGGGATCGCCAGCAGGACGAAGACGTTGATCCCCCACCAGCGGGGCGTTCTCAGGAACCGGTACACACCCCCACGGTACGCAAGCCGGATCAGCTTCCCGACGGCCGGGTACCCAGGTGCTTCGCGGCGAAGGCCAGGTCCAGGCCGACCTGCTTGATCCGCTCCTCCACCACGAGCGAGCCGTGGCCCGCGTCGTACCGGTACACCTCGTGGACCGCGTCCCGGGCCGCCAGCCGGTCCACGTAGTTGTCGATCTGCCGGATCGGGCAGCGCGGGTCGTTGACGCCGGCCGAGATGTGCACCGGGGCCTTCACCGCGTCCACGTACGTCAGCGGCGACGAGGCCGCGTACCGCTCGGGCACCTCCTCGGGCGAGCCGCCCAGCAGGGTCCGGTCCAGCGCCTTCAGGGCCTCCATCTCGTCCTCGTACGCCGTGACGTAGTCCGCGACCGGGACGGCGGCGAGGCCGACGGCCCAGGCGTCCGGCCGCGTGCCCAGACCGAGGAGCGTGAGGTAGCCGCCCCACGAGCCGCCGGACAGGACCAGGCGCGCCGGGTCGGCGAGGCCGCTCTTCACCGCCCACTCGCGGACCGCCTCGATGTCCTCCAGCTCGATCAGCCCGACCCGGTGCTTCAGGGCGTCCGTCCACTCCCGGCCGTACCCCGTCGAACCCCGGTAGTTGACCCGCACCACCGCGTATCCGTGGTCCACCCAGGCCGCCGGGCCCGAGGCGAAGGCGTCGCTGTCGTGCCAGGCGGGACCGCCGTGCACCTCGAAGACCGTGGGGAAGGGGCCCTCTCCCTCCGCGGGGCGCTGCACCAGCGCGTGGACCCGGCCGCCGGGGCCGTCCACCCACACGTCCTCCACCGGCACCGACGGCGGCGCCTTCGGGCCGGGCGGGTCGAGGACGATCCGGCCGTCCGTGGAGCGCACCACCGGCGGCTCGGCGGCCGAGGACCACAGGTACTCGACGCTGCCGTCGGGCCGGGCCGTCGCGCTCGACACCGAACCGGCCGGGGTCTCCACCCGGACCAGGGCGCGGGTGGCGATCTCGTACCGGAACAGCTCGCTGCGGGCCTCGAAGCTGTGCACGATCAGCAGGCCGGAGCCGTCCGGGTACCACTCCGCCGACACGTCGCCCGGCAGGTCGAGCCGGAGGTCGGTCTCGGCACCCGTCGCCACGTCCCAGAGCATCGGCTCCCAGCGGCCGCGCCGCTGGTGCCCGACGAGCAGCCGGGTGTCGCCCGCCACCGGGGCGAAGCCGAGGACCGCGAGCCCGAGCTCCTCCGTGCCGCCCTTGGTGTCGTCGAGCTCGGCCAGCACGCTCGCGTCCGAGGCGCGCAGCACACGCAGCGCCGAGTGCATCGCGTCGCCGTGCTCGGTGTGCTCGACGGCGATCAGGGAGCTGTCGTACGAGAGGTCGCCGACCCCGGCCGACTCCCGGTGCCGGTAGATCTCGACCGGGACGCCGGCCCCGGGACGTACGAGATGGACCGTCGACCCGTCCTCGTCCGTGGAGCGGCCGATCACGAGCGTGCCCTCCCGGCCGATGGCGAGACCGCCCGGATAGGAGGCGGCGAGGCCCGGCACGGCGGGCTCGTCCGCGCCGCCCGCGAACGGCTGGCGCATCCACACGCCGAACTCGTCCCCGTCGGTGTCCGCGAACCACCAGATCGACTCGCCGTCAGGGGAGAGCGTGCCGTCCGTCGTGCCGTTCGGCCGGTCCGTGACCTGCCGCTGCTCGCCGCTCGCCCGGTCCCAGGCGTACAGCTCGTACGTCCCCGTGGCGTTGGAGACGAACAGCGAGCGGTCGGGGGCCTCCTCGGCCCACTCGGGCAGGGAGACGCGCGGCGCGCGGAACCGCTGCTCCCACGCGGGGGTCTGGGTGAAGTCCTTGCTCTCAGTCATGGCACCCATCATGCTCCGCGCGGCAGACAATCCGGTCGCGTCGTCCGCAACCTGTGGATAACCTCGCCGACATGTACTCTCCGACCCCCGAGGACTGGCGCGAGGCCAATCGCGCACGCTGGGACGAGCGCGTCCCGATCCACGCCTCCAGCGCGTTCTACGACCTCGACTCCTTCCGCGCGGGCAAGGACGCCCTGCGGGACTTCGAGCTCGCGGAGGTCGGTGATGTCACCGGACGCTCCCTGCTCCACCTCCAGTGCCACATCGGCCTGGACACGCTCTCCTGGGCCCGCCACGGCGCCGCGCACGTCGTCGGCCTGGACTTCTCCGAGCCGGCCGTCGAGACCGCCCGCTCGCTCGCCGCCGACCTCGGGCTCTCCCAGGACCGCGCCGCCTTCGTCACCGCCGACGCGTACGACGCCGCCGAGGCCGTCCCGGACAGCTCGTACGACATCGTCTACACCGGCAGCGGGGCGCTGTCCTGGCTGCCCGACATCGAGCGCTGGGCGGAGACCGCCGCCTCGCTCGTCGCCCCGGGCGGCTTCCTCTACGTGGCCGAGTTCCATCCGATCACCGACTCGCTCGACGACGAGACCGGCAGCCGGATCGTGAACGACTACTTCGTCCGGGAGCCGTGGGTGGACACCGCGCCGGGCACGTACGCCGATCTCGACGCCGACACCGTCCACAACCGCAGCGTGGAGTGGGTGCACCCGGTCGGCGAGGTCGTCACGGCGATCGCGCGGGCGGGCCTGCGGGTCGAGTTCCTGCACGAGCACGACGCCTCGCTGTTCCCCCGCTACGGCGCGCTCCAGCGGCACGAGGACGGCTACTACCGCTTCCCGGCCGAGCGTCCCCGCATCCCGCTGATGTACTCGATCAAGGCGTCCCGCCCGGCCTGAGCCGGGTCCCTGACAGCCGGGTCCCTCATGGCCCGAGCCGGGTCGCTCACGGCCTGTTCAGCCTGATGACGGCGCGGCCGCCCTTCAGGTCCACCGTCGAGTGGTGCGGGGGCGCGCCGTCCTCCTCGTCGTCGCGCATCACCAGGGCGCTCTGGCGCTCCTTGAGCTCGTTCTGCTTGCCCTGCGAGAAGGTGGCGTGCAGCTGCTCGAAGCCGGTGGAGGAGACCTGGCCGGTGCGCTTGCCGCGCCCGGTCGCCCGCAGCAGCTGATCGGCGAAGGCGATCACCGTCAGCAGGATGACCAGTCCGGGCAGCGTCACGAACACGGCGAACTCCATGCCGCCATGACACCACGAGGGGCCGGTACGGGGGAACGTGCCGACCGGCCTCAGTTCGCCACGTCCGGCCGTATGTGGTGGGTCCGGCGCCCGTCCGGGCCGAGGACCTGCGCCCCGATCTTGTGGGTGCGCAGCGAGACCATGGTGCCGGTGATCCGCAGAGCGGGGGCGGCCCGCACGAGCGTCTCCGTCACCTCGTGCAGCTCCTCCACGGTGCGGAGCCACATCGCGAGCGCCAGGTTGTGCGGCCCCGTGACCGAGGTGATCACACGGGTGTGGCGCATCCGGGTCAGCGCCGCCACCGTCGGTGCCACCTCCAGGGGCGGCACGTCGGCCGTGACCAGCGCCCACACCGGGCGCCCGGAGAACCTCGGGGCCGGCAGGCAGTGGTGGTGGAGCGAGCCGACCGCCATGAGGCTGTCGAGCCTGCGCCGTACCGTCGACTCGCTCGTGGCGCACTGCCGGGCCAGCTCGGCGGCGCTGCGGCGGGCGTCCCCCGCCAGCTCCCCGACCAGCTTCCGGTCGAGTTCGGTGACGGGCGGATGCGCGCGGGCGGGTGTGCGAGGCCGCTTCTCCCCGCCCGTGACCTCCTTGAGGAGCCGGACCTGTCCCGGGGTGAGCTGCTCGATCCGTGACCGGTACGGGCGGTTGTGCAGCCGGGTGACGACCTGCGCACGGCAGCGGAGCACTCCGCGCAGTCGTCGTACCCGGCCCGCGAGGTAGGCGTCGAGGGCGTAGAGGTCCGGGCAGACCACGAGCAGCACCAGATCGGCGTCGCCGGTCACCTGGTGGACGCCGAGGGTGCACGGATCGTCCGCGAGCTCGATCGCGGTGGCCTCGGCGTCGCCCGCGACGCACTCGAGCTCGACCCAGGCGTACAGCGCGGCGTCCCCGTCGTGGGCGACGATCAGCGAACTCCAGGCCCAGCCGCCGGCCGTGAGGTGGTCCCAGCGCCGTGCGAGCGTGTCGGGGCTCGCTCCCAGGACGGTCGAGAGCTGGGTCCAACTCGCGCGCGGGGCGATCTGCAATGCGTGGATCAGTGACAGATCCGCTTCCCCCAGGACGGATTCCCCGGTATGCATGTGCCTCCTTGGCCGATCCCTGGGAAACCGTGGGTGTGGGGACCAGGGCACCCCAGGATGTGGACCGGGGCGTATGCATTCAAGCCTTGACGGCGGTTGTTCGCCATTGAGGCAGGCGTAAGTCACAGACACGGACAGGACACTGAGGGACGGAACGGGACAGGGTAGGGCGGGGGATGGAAACCATGGGGCACATGGGGCACATGGGGTATACGGCGACGGGAGAACCGTCGAACGCCGAACGGCTGTGGGGCGAGCCGGTCACTCCCGACCAACTCGCCGCGGCCGAGTACGGCTACGAGCGCTGCGGCCCGGCCGAACGGCTCCTGTGGGAGCGGCTCTCCGTCTTCGAGGGCGCCTTCGGCCGGGACGCCGTCCGGGAGGTCTGCGCCTCCGGCACGCTCCCCTCGGAGAGGATCCAGGCGGTCCTCGACCGGCTCGCGCCCCTCGCGCTCCTCCCCGTCGACGACCTGTTCGACGGCGAGGACGGGGCGCCCCGCTACTGGATGCCGCACCCGATGCGGGCCGTCGGCGCCCGCCGGCTCACCGGGCGCGGCGACCGCTGGGCGGTCGTCCTGCACCACCGGAGGTGGTGCGTGAAGCTGGCCCGCCGGGCCGCCGACTGGTGGCAGAGCGGCCGGCAGATCGACGCCCGGGACCTCGCCCTGCGGGAACTCCCGGACCTGGCGGCCGCCATGGATCCGACGACCGCGCCGCTCTCGTCGAGCGCCGAGGCCGACACGGCCGTCGAGATCACGGTCTCCCTGTGGTTCCTGTGGGTGGCCTGCGGGCGGGTGGCCGAGGGCCGGACACGACTGCGGCACGCCCTCTCCCTGCACGCGGGACCGCAGCCCGCCCGGGCCCTCTGGCTCGCCGCCTTCCTGGAGCTGGAGTCGGGCCGCCCGGAGGACGCCGACCCCCTCCTCGTACAGGCCTGGGCGGCGGCCGTACGGGACGGGGACGACCGCTGCCTGGCGCTGCTGAGCCACCTGCGCGGCTCGATCACCCTCTACCAGGGGCGTACGCGGGCGGCGGCGGACGAGTTCCGGGACGCGCTGTCCCAGATGGGGGAGCACCCGGACTTCGGGCCGACCCGGGAGATGTGCTGGGCCGGGCTCGCGCTCACGCTGAGCCGGACCGACCCGGAGGCGGCGCAGGAGGCCCTGGACCAGCTCCTCCTGGACACGGCGAGCCGGCGGGCCTGGGCGGGCCGCGACCTGTGGGCCGACGCCTGGGCGCACCACGCGCGCGCCGAACTCCTCGCCTGGGACGGGGAACGCGAGCGGGCCGCCGAGCACGCCCGGCGGGCCCTCCTCGGCCATCTGACGCTCGGCTCCGCGGTGGGCGCGTCCTGCGCGGCCGAACTCCTCGCCCAGATGCGGATCGTGAGCGGACGGCCCACCTCCGGCGCCCATCTCCTGGGCGCCGTGGACCTGTTCAGATCCTCCGTCTTCGACACCTCGTACCGGCCGGCGAAGTACTGCGCGATCGCGCGGGAACGGAGCGAGACGGCCCTGCGGGCGCTGCTCGACGACCTGGAGCTGTGCCGCGCGTACGAAGAGGGCGCGCGGCTGGGCCTGTTCGCGCTGGCGGGCGAGGCGTAGGGGCGTATCGGACCACGGCCCGTTGTCGGTGGCTCTGTCTACGATGTCGGAATGATCGCCTTCGTCGTGGCCGCCGTCTTCCTGCTGCTCTTCGGGGCCGGGGTGCTGCGCGACCGGCGCCGCTTCGGCAACGCCGTGTACCTGGGCCTGGCCGTCACCTTCTTCGGGATCGGGCTCCTGCTGGAGATCGACGCCGCACCGCCCGGTGTCTCCGAGACCGTGATGATCCTCGTGCTGCTCGTCCTCGGCGTCGGTCCGGTCGTCCTCGCCGGACTCCTCTGCGCGAACGGGGTGAAGATGGTCCGCAGGGAGGGCAGACGCCCGGCGAACCTGCTCTCGCTCCTCGCCGGGCTCGGCATGTTCGGGGTGATGGGCCTGATGGTGGCGGTGGCCGTCACGCACTCCCGGGCCCTGGACCTGGTCGTCGTCACCACCCTGCTCGTCCTCGGCTACGTCTCGTTCCTCTTCCTCTGCTTCGTCGGGTACGCGTTCCTCTACGGCCGGATGCGCCTCCGCCGGGACGCGGAGTACGTCGTCGTCCTCGGCTCCGGGCTGATCGGCGGCCGCCGCGTGCCACCGCTCCTCGCGAGCCGCCTGGACCGCGGCCGGCAGGTGTACGAGAAGCTGGCCGCGCGCGGCGGGGACGCGCCCGTCCTCATCACCTCGGGCGGCCGGGGCCCCGACGAGGAGCTGCCCGAGTCCCACGCCATGGCCGACTACCTCGTCGAGCGCGGCTTCCCGGCCGGGGCGGTCGTGCGCGAGGACCGCTCGCGCACCACCGAGGAGAACATGCTCTTCAGCAAGGAGCTGATGGAGCGGGACCGGCCGGGCTCCTCCTGCGTGATCGTCACCAACGACTTCCACGCCTTCCGGGCCGCGCTGACGGCCCGGAGAGCCGGGGTGGACGGCCAGGTCGTCGGCTCGCCCACCGCCGCCTACTTCTGGCCGTCGGCGACCATCCGTGAGTTCGCCGCGGTCTTCCTCCAGTACAAGGTGGTGAACCTCGGGATCTGCGCGACGCTGATCCTGCTCGGCGTACTGGCGTGGCTCGTCCGCTGACCGTCCGGCGCCGCCCGGCGGCCCGGGTGGCCCGGGCCGTTCACGGCGTGACGATCGGGAACTGCGGGTCGGGCTTCGTCACGTACGAGAAGAGCCGCGCGAGCAGCGCCGGGTCGCCCTCCGCCTGGATCCCGAGCTCCTGGAGGCTCCGGCCCGCCAGCAGGCCGAGGAGCTGCGCCTTGGCCAGCGTGAGCGTGAGCCCGGCGGGGGTCCGGGGCGCGCCCTGGACCACCCGCTGGGTGAGGGCGCCGTTGTGCAGGGTGAGGCGGTGGCGCGTCCCCGCACCCGTGGGACCGTCCAGCACGACCAGGTCGACGGTCAGGTCGTCGTCCCAGGCGCGCGGCCCGTCGATGCGTACGGCGATCGAGTCGACGAGCATGGGGACGGTGAGGGCCATCGACATCTCGGGGTTGGACGTGTCGAGATCCGTCTTGCGGATGCCCTCGCGGAGCTCCAGCGCCGAGGTCAGGTAGAAGTTGCGCCAGGTGCCGTTCTCGGAGCCGTACCCGAGCCGGTCGTAGACCGAGGCGAGGGCCTCCTTCGCCTCGACGTTCCCCGACTCGGCGAAGACGAGGTGGTTGAGGAGGGTCGCCGCGAACCGCAGGTCGCCCGCGTCGACGTACTCGCGGGCCTTGGCGAGCGTCGCCGCGGGGCCGCCGGCCACGGCCACGTACCGCTTCGCGATCTCGACCGGCGGGTGCTCCCAGAGATGGGCCACGTTGCCGTCGAACCAGCCCAGGTAGCGCTGGTAGACCGCCTTGCTGTTGTGGCTCAGCGAGCCGTAGTAGCCGCGCGCGTGCCAGGACGCGGCCAGGGCGGGCGGCAGCTCGATCCGCTCGGCGATCTCCGGTCCGGTGAGGCCCTCGTTCGCGAGCCGCAGCGTCTGGTCGTGCAGGTACGCGTAGAGGTCCCGCTGCTCGGTCAGGAACCGCACCACGTTGTCGTGGCCCCAGGTCGGCCAGTGGTGGGAGGCGAAGCCGACGTCGTACTGCCCGTGGAAGAACTCGACCGCCTCGTCGAGGTAAGCGGACCAGACGCGGGAGTCGCGGACGACCGCCCCGCGCAGGGTCAGGATGTTGTGCATGTTGTGCGTGGCGTTCTCGGCCAGGCACAGGGCACGCAGTTCGGGGAAGAGGAAGTTCATCTCGGCCGGGGCCTCGGTGCCGGGCGTGAGCTGGAAGACGATCCGCACGCCGTCGATCGTCACCTCCTGGCCGGTGAAGGTGACGTCCACGGTCGGCGGGATGAGGCTGATGGTGCCGAGCGAGGTGGTCTGACCGAGTCCGGCGCCGATCTGGGCGTCCGGGGCCTTGGGGAGGTTCGCCCCGTACATGAAGACCGCGCGCCGGGTCATCGCGTTCCCCGCGTACACGTTCTCGCTGACCGCGTGCTCCAGGAAGCCGGCCGGGGCGACGATCGGCACGCCCTGCTCGGTGCCGTGGGGCAGGATCCCGCGGGCGCCGCCGAAGTGGTCGCCGTGCGAGTGGGTGTAGATCATGCCGGTGACGGGCCGCTCGCCGCGGTGCTCCTTGTAGAGCGCGAGCGCGGCGGCGGCGGTCTCCGTGGAGATGAGCGGGTCGATGACGATGATCCCGTGCTCGCCCTCGACGATCGTCATGTTCGACAGGTCGAGGCCCCGCACCTGGTAGACGCCCCCGGTGACCTCGTACAGCCCCTGCCGGGCGCAGAGCTGGGCCTGGCGCCAGAGGCTGGGATGCGCGGTGTCGGGGCAGTCCGCCTTGAGGAAGTCGTAGACGTCCCCGTCCCAGACGGTCCGGCCGTCGGCGGCCGTGATCGCGCCGGGGACCAGGGCGCCCAGGAAGCCCCGGTCCGCGTTGTCGAAGTCGGTGGTGTCGTCGAAGGAGGGCAGGGTCTCGCTCATGTACGGGGTGCTCCGTTCCGCGCGGGCGGTGATCGGCGTTCCGGTCCATCTGAACACCGGGGCACTACGACCGCACTTCGGAGCGGCCCCTGTGGGAGGGGCGGGAGCGGCGCTCCGTACCTAGTCTGGAGGGAGGCACGGAGGTGACCCATGAGGCGACGCCACCACTTCCACATCGACTATCTCGGGCACTCGGTCTCCGCGACGGTCCAGACCGGGCACACGCCCGTCGTCGAGGTCCTCGTCGACGGCAAGGAGACGGGGCACGCCACGACGAAGGACGACCGGCCGGTCACGGTCCCGATAGAGCTGCCGACGGACCCGCCGACGGCCGTGACCGTCCGGGCCACCGCGGGGCCCGGCGTGCCGCGCTGCCTGCTGCTCGCGGCGGCGGACGGGGAGCCGCACGTGATGGCGCCGAGACTGTACTGAGCGGGGGCCGGGGCCGCCGTCCCCACGCCCGGCTTCCCGATCAGGAGAGCAAGGCCATGCCGATGATCAGGAAGACGACGAAGGCGATGACCCCGGCCACGGCCGCCGTCTTGCGGGGGCGGCGCCGGGAGAGCTCGGCGAGACCGCCGCCCGAGGCTCCGCCGGCCGACCGCTCGCGCCGACGGGAGGCGGGCGCCGGGGTGGGTGCGGTGCGGGGCGAGGGTCTGGGGGCGGGTGGGGGCTGGTGGGGCGGCTGGTGCCCCGGAGCCGTGTGGTGGCCGGGCATGGGCGCGGGCTGCCGGGGCTGATGAGCTTGCTGCGACTGATGGCTCTGATGGCTCTGCTGGGTCGTATGAGCCGGGTGGCTCTGGTGGCTCTGCTGGCTCTGATGACTCTGATGGGTCGGCTGCGCGTAGCCGCCGCGCCAGGCGCCGGACGAGAACCAGTCGGCGATCGCCTGCGCCGAGGGCCGCTGCTCCGGCTGCTTGGCCAGCAGGCTCAGCAGGTACGTCTCGAAGACGGGCGGCAGCACCACTCCCAGCCGGCCGGGCGGCAGCGGCGCGGTGTCGATGTGCTGGTACAGGAGGGCCGTGGCCGTGTCCGCGCGGAACGGCGGGCGCCCGGTGAGCAGTTGGTAGAGCACGCACCCCAGCGAGTACACGTCGGACGCGGACGAGGCGGGCTGTCCGAGGGCCCGCTCGGGCGCGAGGTAGAGACCGGTGCCCACGATCTGGCCCGTCGTCGTGAGCGCCGCGGACGGGTCGTCGACGAACCGCGCGATGCCGAAGTCGGCCAGCTTCACCGTGCCCTCGGCGTCGACCAGCAGGTTCCCCGGCTTGATGTCCCGGTGCACGACACCCTGCCGGTGCGCGGCCGCCAGCCCGGCGGCGGCGTGGGCGGCGACCACGGCCACCCGCTCGGCCGGCAGGACCAGGGGATCGGACGGGCTGCCCGCGAGACTGTCGCCCTCGACCAACTCCATGACGAGGTACAGCTTCCCGTCCCACGTACCGAAGTCGAAGACGCCCACCACGTGCGGGTGGCTCAGCCGTGCGGCGGTCTGCGCCTCCAGCCGGAAGCGGTCCCCGGCGGACGGGTCGGAGCCGTGACCCAGCATCAACTTCACGGCGACGGATCGGCCGAGCACCTCGTCGGTGGCCTGCCACACTTCGCCCATGCCGCCCCGGCCGATACACACATGAAGCCGATATCGGTCCGCGACCAGCACCTGGAGACCACCCTTTCGACGATCGATCAACATGACGGAAGGGAACCAGCGTAGAGCCGCCCGACCACCCCCCTCGCCGCGCGCCCCCTCCCAGACGCCATAGACCCTCTCCCCGGCCTCCGCGCGGGCATGATGACGGGATGCTGATCGAACACGAGGGCCTCGCACCGACCGTCCACCCCACCGCGTACGTCGCCCCGACGGCGACCCTCTCCGGCGACGTGCGCGTCGGCGCCGACTGCCGGATCCTCTTCGGAGCCGTACTGACCGCCGAGGGCGGCCCGGTGGAGCTCGGCGAGGGCTGCATCGTCATGGAGAACGCGGTCCTGCGCGGCACCCGCCGCGATGCCCTGACCCTCGGCCGGCACGTACTGGTCGGGCCGACCTCCTCCCTCACCGGCTGCACGGTGGAGGACGAGGTCTTCCTCGCCACGGGCAGCCGGGTGTTCAACGGGGCGCGGATCGGTACGCGCTCGGAGGTCCGCGTCAACGGGATCGTGCACCTGCGGACGGTGCTCCCCGCCGACGCGACCGTCCCGATCGGCTGGGTCGCGGTCGGGGACCCGGCGAGGATCCTCCCCCCGAACGACAACGGCGAGATCTGGAACGTGCAGAAGGAACTGGACTTCCCCGGCTACGTCTTCGGCCTGGACCGCCCGGCGGAGGGGGAGAGCCTCATGCCGTCCGTCTCCGAACGCTACGGCCGCGCGCTGGGCCGCCACCGCGAGGACCGCCAGCTCTGACGCTCCGGCCCCCTCCCCCAGGGGGTGGACGACACCTGTGACGCGGGTGAACGGAGGGTGTCACCCGACGGCTAGCATCACGGCGTTGTCTCTGAGCGTGGGACGGAGTGGGTCGTGGCACGACCGCGTATGGGTGTGGCGGTACTGACGATGGGCACGCGCCCCGACGAGCTGCGGGCCCTGCTCGCAGCCGTGGCGCGGCAGGACGAACCGGCCGCCCGGATCGTCGTCATCGGCAACGGCACCGGGACGCTCCCGGAGCTCCCCGAGGGCGTCACCGGGGTGGAACTCCCCGAGAACAGGGGCGTGTCGGGCGGCCGGAACGTCGCCATCGAGACGCTGCGCGCCTTCGGTGACGTCGACGTGGTGGTGGACCTCGACGACGACGGACTGCTCGTCGACACGGACGTCTTCCGCCGCCTCGCCGACCTGTACGAGGCCGACCCCGCCCTCGGCGTGGTCTCGTTCCGCATCGCCGACGAGACCGGTGAGACACAGCGCCGGCACGTTCCCCGCCTCGGAGCGAAGGACCCGCTGCTCGGCGGCGAGGTGACGACGTTCCTCGGCGGCGGCCACGGCCTGTCGATGACGATGCTCGACCGGATCGGCGGCTGGCCCGAGGACTTCTTCTTCACCCACGAGGAGACCGACCTCGCCTGGCGGGCCCTCGACGCGGGCTGGAAGGTCGTCTACGCGCCGGAACTCCTGCTCCAGCACCCGAAGACCAGCCCGGCCCGGCACGCCGTCTACTACCGGATGACCGCCCGCAACCGCGTCTGGCTGGCCAAGCGCAACCTGCCCGTCCCGCTGGTCCCCGTCTACCTCGGCGTGTGGACCCTCCTGACACTCGCCCGCACCCGCTCCCTGCCGGGCCTCGCGGCCTGGTTCGGCGGCTTCGCGGAGGGCGTCCGCCGCCCCTGCGGCCCGCGCCGCCCGATGCGCTGGTCCACGGTCGGCCGCATGACCCGCCTGGGCCGCCCGCCGATCATCTAGTGCCTGTCGCGCAGTGGCCGGCCGATCCCGCAGGCCGGCCACTCCGGCGTGTGCCGAATGCTCAGCTCGGGATGTCTTCCAGCGGAAGGTGGTCGCGGTAGTACTGCGACTCCAACCATTCCTCCTTTACGAAGAGCGGGCGCGTTAGGCGCGCTTCTCCGACCCGCTGCGAACGCAGGAGGATTCCGAGATCGGTCAAGGAGAGCGACTCGTCAGGGGTGTACAGCACCCAGTTTCCGTGCTCGGCGGCGTGGTCCAGGAGGAACTGGTGGCCCTCTGCTGGATCGCGGCCCGCCAGCGGGAATCCTGCAAGGAAGACCTGCGGTCCGGTGATTGCATCCAGGGCTACGCATGCAAGCTTGCCCGCGTCGTAAAACGCCTTCACCCCGCCCGGGAAGTCCTCCTGCTCGTAGGGACCGCCACCCTGTGCCTCTGGCCCGGAGACCAGCAGGGCCTCGGCGACCTCGGCTGGAGACATCCCGAACCACAGCGGCCCCACGCCGCCTTCGGCCCGCAGCTCCCAGACTTCGCGCTCCATGCCTGTGCTCATCCCCTCTACGTTTGACCGGCCATGTCTGTGTCCGTCAGAGAAACCTGCAACAGCTGCCTCGGCTGCGGCTCCAGTGCTGTGACCCAGAAGGTTCACTGGGTTGGTGAAGCGGGGTGCTTGTAGCTGATGAGCGATGCCGCTACTGGAAGCGGGAGACGAAACGGCGTTGCCAGGGTGTCTCGACGGCGCGCGGAGCGTAGTGCTCCCGGACGTAGGCGACGGCCTCACGGTGGGATACCCCGTCGAGCACGGCGAGGCATGCCAGTGCGGTGCCGGTTCGTCCGTGTCCACCGGCGCAGGCGATCTCGATGCGTTCGGCCTCGGCGCGTGCCCATGCCTCGCGCAGCGCGTCGGCGGTTGTGGCGCGGTCGGACGGCAGCCAGAAGTCGGGCCAGCGGAGCCAGCGGCTTTCCCAGGCGACCGGCGGTGGCCGGTGGCCCAGCAGGTAGAGCGCGAAGGTGGGCTGCGGGCCATGCGGGAGTGGCCGGCTCAGTCCCCGGCCGCGGACGAGCCGACCTGAGGGCAGTCGCAGCACGCCCGCCATCGTGGGTTCCCATGCAGCAGTCACGGTGCGAGCGTAGCCCCCGTTCGGTTGACGGTCAGGCGGCCTTCATCTGTCGGCCGTCCCAGGCAGAGGCCTTCCTCCGGACATCGCGGTGTGGCGCGCGGTCCGGCGGGGCGGAGACACCAAGACCCGGAAGCCCCGGCGGACGCCCGCCCTGCCGGCGCGCTGCGTAGAGGCTCTCTGGCGGCAATTCGAAGATCAAGGATGGGACCGGCTTGCCGCTGACGAGAAGGGGGAGGAGCACGGGCTCGTCTTCTCCTCGGCCGTGGGCAAGCCGCTCGACGCGGCCCACGTCCGCCGTGCCTTCCGCCAGGAGCGGTAGTCACGCAGAGAGACACGCAGACAAAAGCAGGTGGGGCAGTCCTCGAATTCGAGTACTGCCCCACCTGCTGTTTTGGCTGTCGGGGTGGCGGGATTTGAACCCACGACCTCTTCGTCCCGAACGAAGCGCGCTGCCAAGCTGCGCTACACCCCGATGTCGCTGCTCTGTTCTTCACGTCGCGGCGACATCGCTTACTTTAGCCCACGCGCGCGCTGAGACGAAATCCGGTTTTCGGGGAGTCGCACCGCAGGTCGGACGTGGTCGAGGCCGACGATCGCGAGGCCCAGGGCGTAGAAGGCCGCGCCCAGCACGACCGCGTTGGTGAGGACGCCGGCGTAGCCGTGGGCGGTGACGTCCAGGAACGGGTACGTGTAGCGGTTGGGCGTGTCGGGGGAGAGCAGCGCGCCGCGGATCAGGGCGAAGGCGAAGTAGAGCCCCGGGATCGCGAGCCATTGGGCGGCGTGGCGCCGGCGGAGGGCGCCGGGAGCGGTGAGGAGGAGGAAGTCGAGCACCGCGCCGATCGGGGTGACGGTGTGGAGGAGCTGGTTGGCGACGGCCTTCGCGCCGGTGAGGCGGGCGATCTCGGCGGCCTGGGCGATCAGGCCCCGGAACGCCGCCGCGTAGGGGCGGCGGGGGGCGGGGGCATGACGGCGGAGGCCGGCACGGCCGCGTCGTGGGGCGTGATCATCCCCCCCCCCACCGTAGGTGCCTACGCGCGAGCCGTCAGCGTGAGCAGGGTGACCTCGGGCGGGCAGGCGAAGCGGACCGGGGTGAAGCGGTTGGTGCCGCAGCCCGCCGAGACGTGCAGGTAGGAGGTCCGGTCGGCGACCGTGTGGGTGGAGAGCCCCTTCACCCGGTCGGTGTCCAGGTCGCAGTTGGTGACGAGCGCCCCGTAGAAGGGGATGCACAGCTGGCCGCCGTGGGTGTGCCCGGCGAGGATCAGCTCGTACCCGTCCGCCGTGAAGGCGTCGAGCGAGCGCAGGTACGGGGCGTGGACGACGCCCACGGTGAAGTCGGCCGAGGCGTCGGGGCCGCCGGCCACCCGCTCGTACCGGTCGCGCTTGATGTGCGGGTCGTCCAGGCCGGTGAAGGCCAGTTCGGCCTCGGGCAGCTTGAGCCGGCCGCGGGTGTTGGTGAGGTCGACCCAGCCCGCCGCGTCGAAGGCGTCCCGCATGCCCTCCCACGGGTTGTGGACGGCGCCGACGACGGGCTTGTTGCCGTTGAGGCCGTGGCGGCCCTGGGCCTTCTCCATCAGGTAGCGGGCGGGGTTGCGCAGCTTCGGCCCGTAGTAGTCGTTGGAGCCGAAGACGTACACGCCCGGGAACTCCATCAGCGGGCCGAGCGCGTCCAGGACCTCCGGCACCGCGTCGGGGTCGGAGAGGTTGTCGCCGGTGTTGACGACGAAGTCCGGGCGGAGCCCCGCGAGGGACTGGAGCCAGGCCCGCTTCTTGCGCTGACCGCTCACCATGTGGATGTCGGAGACCTGAAGGACCCGCAGGTCGCGCATGCCGGGCGGGAGTACGGGCACGGTGACGCGCCGGAGCCGGAAGGAGCGGGCCTCGAAGCCGGCCGCGTAGACGAGTCCGGCCGCGGCCGTCGCCGTGAGACCTGCCGTGACCTTCAGGGGGATCCCGTACCGTGCGCGCATCGCACCATCGTCGCAGACCCGACGAGCGGAAATGTGCGGGCGGGTGGGGTGGGGCACCTGCCACACTTGACCCCATGACCACGCTCAAGGAGAAGCTCAAGGCCGACCTCGACGCCGCGATCAGGGGGCGCGACGAACTGCGTTCCTCGACCCTGCGGCTGACCATCACCGCGATCACCATGGAGGAGGTCTCGGGCAAGTCCAAGCGCGAACTCTCCGACGACGAGGTGCTGAAGGTGATCGCCAAGGAGGCGAAGAAGCGCCGCGAGGCCGCGGAAGCCTTCGCCCAGGGAGGTCGCGCCGAGTCCGCCGAGCGGGAGCGGGCCGAGGGCGTCCTGCTCGACGCGTACCTGCCGAAGCAGCTCAGCGACGAGGAGCTCGACGGGATCGTCGCGGCCGCCGTCGAGGAGGCGAAGGCCGCGGGCGCCGAGGGGCCGCGCGCCATGGGCGCCGTCATGAAGATCGTGAACCCGAAGGTGGCCGGCCAGGCCGACGGCGGCCGCGTCGCCGCCTCCGTGAAGAAGCTGCTCGCGGGCTGATCCGCGAAGCACCGCAGGGAAGCGGAGCACCGCAGGGAAGCGGAGCACCGCAGGGAAGCGGAGCACCGCAGGGAAGCGGAGCACGTACGAGGAAGGGCGCCCCACCGGAGTGGGGCGCCCTTCCTCGTGTCCGTTCCGTGCGTCAGCGGTTTCCGCCGCGGCGGTTGCCGGTGGTGTCGCCGTCCTCGTCGTCGCCGAACATGCCCGGCGGGATCGTGATCCCGGGGAACGGGCTGGTCGGCGGCTTCGTGTCGCCCGGCTTGGCGTCGCCCGGCTTCTTCGGCTTGTTCGGGCCTTCCTCGCCCTCCTTCTCCTTGTCCTTGGGCTTCTCGGCCCGCGGTACGGAGATGGGGTTGAAGCCCGGCGTCTCGGAGGCGTCCAGGGCGCCCGTCATCGCGATCTTCCAGATGGGGCCGGGGAGGCAGCCACCACAGACCTTGTCGTAGTACTGGCCGCCGATGGTGATGTCGTACATCGACTTCTTCTCGCCGACGTCGTCACCGACCCAGACGGCGGTGGAGAGGTTCGGGGTGTAGCCGACGAACCAGGCGTCCTTGCGGTCGTTGGTCGTACCGGTCTTGCCCGCGTTGTCGCGGTCGCTGAGACCGGCCTTCTGGCCCGTACCGTCCTCGACGACGCCCTTCAGCATCTGGTTGATCGTGTCGGCGGTCCGGTCGCTCATCGCCCGCGTGCACTTGGTCTGCGGCACGTTCAGCTTGTCGCCGTTGGCGGCCTTGACCGACTCGATCGCGACGGGGCTGCAGTAGATGCCGCGGTTGGCGAAGGTCGCGTAGACGGTCGCCATGTCGAGCGGGGTGCTCTCCTGGGCGCCGAGGGTGATCGAGGGGAGTTCCTTGACCTTCTTGCCGAGCTCGCGCTCGTACCCGACCTTCTTGGCCATCGTGACCGTCTCGCAGAGGCCCGCCATCTGCTCGAGCTTCGCGAAGTACGTGTTGATGGACTTGCCGAGGGCGCTGGTCATGTCGAAGGAGCCCTCCTCCGACTTGAGCTCGTTGCCGATCTCCCAGTTGGCGTACCCGGCCGGGCTGCCGTCGCAGCGGGTGTAGTCGTTCTCCGGGATGTTGATCTTCCACGGGGTGTCGAAGGACTGAGCCGGGCTCAGTCCCTTCTCCAGCGCCGCCGCGGCCGTGATCGGCTTGAAGGTCGAGCCGACCTGGAAGCCGTACGTGGTGCCGCCCATCTTGCTGCCGACGGCGAGGTTGAGCGTGGTCTGGTGCTGCTTCTGGTCCAGGCCGTACGGACGGGACTGGCCCATCGACAGGATCCGGCCGGTGCGCGGCTGGACCTGCACCACCGAGGCGGCGACCGGGTCGTCCTTGTTGATCTTCGCGACGGCGGCCTCGTTGGCGGCGGCCTGCGCGCGCGGGTCGAGCGTGGTCTTGACGGTGAGACCGCCGAGGTTCCACAGCTTCTGCCGCTCCTCGGCCGTCTTCCCGAAGACCGGGTCGGTCAGGATCGTCTTGCGGACGTAGTCGCAGAAGAAGCCGGCGCCGTCGACGGCGGTGATGCAGCCGTTCTTCGGCGTCTTGACCTTCAGCTTGAGCGGCGCGGCCTTCGCCTTGTCCGCCTCCGCCTGGCTGATGTCCTTCACGTCGGCCATCCGCTGGAGGACCACGTTGCGGCGCTTGGTGGCTTCCTGGAGGTCGTTGATCGGGTCGTAGCGGCTCGGCGACTGGACGAGACCGGCCATCATCGCCGCCTCGCCCAGGGTCAGGTTGGCGGCCGGCTTGGAGAAGTACCGCTGGGAGGCGGCCTCGATGCCGTACGCCTGCTGCCCGAAGAACGTGATGTTGAGGTAGTTCTCCAGGATCTTCTTCTTGCCCAGCTCCTCCTCGACCTGGATCGCGAACTTCAGCTCGCGAACCTTGCGGCCGATGGTCTGCTGGGTGGCCTGCGCGACCTTCTCGGGGTCGTCGCCCGCCTCCTCGACGAAGACGTTCTTCACGTACTGCTGGGTCAGCGTGGACGCGCCCTGCGCGACCCCGCCCGACTGCGCGTTGCGGTTGATCGCGCGCAGCACGCCCTTGAGGTCGATCGCCCCGTGCTCGTAGAAGCGGCCGTCCTCGATCGCGACGATCGCCTTCTGCATGTACGGGGAGATCTTGTCCAGCGGGACGACCTTCCGGTCCCGCGAGTACACCGTGGCGAGGAGTCCGCCCTCGGCGTCGAGAATGGTGGTGCGCTGACTCAGCGGCGGGGTCTTCAAGTTGGAGGGGATCTCGTCGAACCCCTCGACCGTGCCCTTCGCGGCCAGTCCGAGTGCTCCGGCCGCGGGCAGGGCGATGCCTGCCAGCACGGCTCCCGCGAGCACACTGACACCGAGGAACTTGGCGGCCTGCTGGGTCCCGGTCAGACCACCGCCCGAGCGCTTCTTTGCCATGGGGGCAGCCTACGTTCTCATTCGCCGGACACGCGTATATGCCTTGGCCTAAGCTGCTCACAACTGTCACAGCAGTGCGGTCTCGCATCAAGACCCGTGCGTGACATCGACATGAATTCCCGTGACCCCGAAACACGGGAAGCTCGTGTCCGTTTCCGGCACATGCGTCACACGGTGCCCGATGTGGCCCCGGCAAGGAACGGCATATCTGCACGGTATGTCCGCTATCACACGCATGTCCTTCGATCACTCCCCTGGGTGATCTGACGCGTACGCATAGTCCGTTCGGGCCATTCAAGATTGGGCCCGAAGGGGGTGTTGCGCTGTGCCCACCTTCCGTAACGTCCCAACTGGCAGCGGTGAATATGCCGCTGCCGCCGTGGGGGAGCCTCGATTCGGGAGAGGACGGCGCCGGTATGGGCTGGGTAGCTGACTGGAGTGCGCAGGCGGCCTGCCGCACTACCGATCCGGATGAACTTTTCGTGCAGGGAGCGGCACAGAACAGGGCAAAGGCGGTGTGCACCGGATGCCCGGTGCGGACCGAGTGCCTCGCCGACGCCCTGGACAACCGCGTGGAGTTCGGTGTGTGGGGCGGCATGACGGAGCGCGAACGCCGCGCCCTGCTGCGACGACGGCCGACCGTCACCTCGTGGCGCCGGCTGCTGGAGACCGCGCGTACGGAGTACGAGCGGGGAGCGGGCCTGCTGCCCGTGGCGATCGAGGACGACGCGACGTACGAGGCGTACGCGGCGGTCGGCTAGACCGCGGCGCGCGTCGACAGGGGCGGTCGCCTACGAGGACCGTCGTGTACGTGGACGGCCGTGGACGCGGAGGGTCGCGTACGAGGAGGGTCGCGTACGAGGTGGACAGCGGCTCAGGCCGAGGGCGTCCGCCCGGCCGTGAGCCGGTCACCGATGGCCCGCAGCCCGGCGAGGTCGTGCACATCGCCGGGCAGGGCGGCCACTTCGGCCACCGCCACCTCGGGGTGGAGAGCCGTGAAGCGGTCCCGCGTGCGCTGCTCACGCGTGAGCACCCGCATGCGCTCGGCATGCAGGCGCAACAGGCCCGCGGTGAGATGTCGTACGTCTGCGTCTGTCTGGGCTGTCGGGGTTACGTCTGTGTGCTGTGCTGAGGCCGGTTCGGCTGTGGGGGCAGCCTCGGGTACGGAAGGTACGGCGGCGGTGGCGAGGTCTGACAGCTCGGGCGACGTGGCCGGGGAGCCACTTCGTCCAGTCTTCCCGCCCCCCTGATCCGTCATGCGCCCCTCCTCAAGATTTTCCGCGGCGGCCCGCGCCCGCTCGGCCGAGAGGCCGGCGGCGCCGCTGCCGTGGACGCGGTTGAGGACGAGACCGGCCAGCGGCATCTCCTCGGCGGCGAGCCGCTCCACGAAGTACGCGGCCTCGCGCAGCGCGTCCCGCTCCGGTGTGGCGACGACGAGGAAGGCCGTGCCCGGGGCCTGGAGCAGTCGGTACGTGGCGTCGGCGCGGGTGCGGAAGCCGCCGAACATCGTGTCCATCGCCGCCACGAAGGTCTGTACGTCCTTGAGGAACTGACCCCCGAGCAGCTTCCCGAGCGTCCCCGTCATCATCGACATGCCGACGTTCAGGAACTTCATGCCGGCCCGGCCGCCCACCTTCGCCGGGGCCATGAGCAGCTTGATGAACTTCCCGTCGAGGAAGGACCCGAGCCGCTTCGGCGCGTCCAGGAAGTCCAGGGCGGAGCGGGACGGCGGCGTGTCGACCACGATCAGGTCCCACGCGTCGCGCGCCCTGAGCTGGCCCAGCTTCTCCATCGCCATGTACTCCTGCGTACCGGCGAAGCCGGCCGACAGGGACTGGTAGAAGGGGTTCTCCAGGATCGCCCGGGCCCGCTCCGGATCCGCGTGCGCCTCGACGATCTCGTCGAAGGTCCGCTTCATGTCGAGCATCATGGCGTGCAGTTCGCCGCCGTCGGACCCCTTGATCCCGTCCACCTTGCGGGGGGTGTTGTCGAGGGAGTCGATGCCCATCGACTGCGCGAGCCGCCGGGCCGGGTCGATGGTGAGCACGACGACCCGCCGACCGCGCTCCGCCGCCCGTACGCCGAGGGCCGCCGCCGTGGTCGTCTTGCCGACCCCGCCCGCGCCGCAGCAGACGATGATGCGGGTGCCCAGGTCGTCGATGAGCGGGTCGAGCTCGAGCACGGGCACCGAGTCGAGGCCGGTCGTGTCGGGGTCGGCCGTGGTGGGGCCGGTCGCGCCGAGGCCGGTCGTGTCGAGGCCGCCCTCGGCGGTCGCCTTCTCCGTCACGCGCCCACCCCTTGCCTCCGCAGTTCCTTCGCCAGCCGGTAGAGCCCCGCGATGTCCCCGCCGTCCCCCAGGAACGGGAGCTCGTACGAGGGGACGCCGATGCCGTCCAGGACCGCGCGCTGCGCCCGCTCCAGCTCCACCCGCCGGGCGTGCTCGGCCGCCTGGTCGAGGAGCGGCTCGACCAGGCGCGCGCCGCCCGTGACGCCGACGGAGACCAGGCTCCGCGCGATCGCGTCCCGGTGGTCGCCGGAGGCGGCCCGTACCGCCGCCTCGTCGAGGACGTGCGGGCGGACCATGTTCACCACGACCCGCCCCACCGGCAGTTCGGCCGCGCGGAGCTCCGCGATGCCGTCCGCCGTCTCCTGGACCGGCATCTCCTCCAGGAGGGTCACCAGATGGACCGCCGTCTCGGGCGACTTGAGGACCCGCATGACGGCCTGTGCCTGATTGTGTATCGGGCCGATCCTGGCCAGGCCCGCGACCTCGTCGTTGACGTTGAGGAAGCGGGTGATGCGGCCGGTGGGCGGCGCGTCCATGACCACGTGGTCGTAGGTGTGGCCGCCGTGCTTCTCGCGCCGCCGGACCGCCTCGCACGCCTTGCCGGTCAGCAGGACGTCCCGTACCCCCGGGGCTATCGTCGTCGCGAAGTCGATCGCGCCGAGTTTCTTCAGGGCCCGCCCCGCGCTGCCCAGTTTGTAGAACATCTGGAGGTAGTCGAGGAGCGCGCGCTCGGCGTCGATCGCCAGCGCGTACACCTCGCCGCCGCCCGGGGCGACGGCGATCTTGCGCTCCTCGTACGGAAGCGCCTCCGTCTCGAAGAGCTGTGCGATGCCCTGTCTGCCTTCGACCTCGACGAGGAGGGTGCGTTTGCCCTCCGTCGCGAGGGCGAGCGCGAGGGCGGCGGCGACCGTCGTCTTACCGGTACCGCCCTTGCCGCTGACGACCTGGAGCCTGCTCACGCTGTCGAGCCTAACCACTGGCGACGGCGCCCAATCAGGAGGCCGCCCCGCGGCAGCGGATACAGTCGGCTCCATGACCAAGTGGGAGTACGTCACGGTGCCGCTTCTGGTGCACGCGACGAAGCAGATTCTGGACACCTGGGGCGAGGACGGCTGGGAGCTCGTCCAGGTCGTGCCCGGGCCGAACAACCCCGAGCAGCTCGTGGCCTACCTGAAGCGGGCCAAGTCGTGAGCGGGGCCGTCGAGGCGAGGCTCGCCGAGCTCGGCCTGACCCTGCCGGAGGTCGTGCCCCCGCTGGCCGCCTACCAGCCGGCCGTTCAGTCGGGCGTGTACGTCTACACCTCGGGCCAGCTCCCGATGGTGGGGGGCAAGCTCTCGGTGACCGGCAAGGTCGGCGACGAGGTCACCGCCGAGGAGGCCAAGCAGCTCGCGGCCACCTGCGCGCTGAACGCCCTCGCGGCCGTGAAGTCGGTCGCCGGTGACCTGGACCGGATCAAGCGGGTCGTGAAGGTCGTCGGCTTCGTCGCCTCGGCCTCCGACTTCACCGGGCAGCCGGCCGTCATCAACGGCGCCAGCGAGCTGCTCGGCGCCGTCCTCGGCGAGAAGGGCGTGCACGCGCGCAGCGCCGTCGGCGTGGCCGTGCTGCCGCTCGACGCGCCGGTCGAGGTCGAGGTCCAGGTGGAGCTCGTCGAGGCCTGACCGCCCCCTGTCGGTGAAGAGCCGGTTCCTTCGTGCGGTTCCTTCGTGCGAGGGAACCGGCTCTCGTGCGTTCCGGCTGCTCCCCGGTCTTCCGGCCGTTCCCGGCCATTCCGGCCTCGTGCATTCCGGTGCTTGCGCATAGCATCCGCCCATGTCGAATGCTCAGCCGAACGGTCAGTGGTACCCGCCGGAATGGCCCGACCGCATCCGCGCCCTCGCCGCGGGCGAGCTCACCCCGGTGAGCCCCCGGCGGGCCGCCACCGTGCTCCTCCTGCGGGACGGGGCCGCGGGGCCCGACGTCCACATGCTGCGGCGCCGCGCCTCGATGGCCTTCGCGGGCGGTGCGTACGCCTACCCCGGCGGCGGCGTCGACCCGCGCGACGAGCACCCGGTGCGCTGGGCGGGGCCCGACCTCGGCACCTGGGCCGGGCGTCTCGGTCTCGACGACTCCGCGCAGGCCCAGGCCGTGGTCTGCGCCGCCGTGCGCGAGACGTACGAGGAGGCGGGCGTCCTGCTCGCCGGTGAGACCCCGGACACCGTGGTCGGCGACACCACCGGCGAGGACTGGGAGCGGGACCGGGAGGCGCTCGTCGCCCGGGAGCTGTCCTTCGCGGACTTCCTCGACCGGCGCGGGCTCGTCCTGCGCTCGGACCTGCTCGGCGCGTGGGCCCGCTGGATCACCCCGGAGTTCGAGCAGCGGCGGTACGACACGTGGTTCTTCGTGGCCGCGCTCCCGGCCGGACAGCGCACCCGGAACGCCTCCACGGAGGCGGACCGCACGGTCTGGATCCGCCCGGCGGAGGCCGCGGCCGGCTACGACCGCGGCGAGCTGACGATGATGCCGCCGACGATCTCGACCCTGCGCACCCTGGAGCCGTACGGCACGGCCGCCGAGGCGCTGGAGGCGGCCGGGGGCCAGGACCTGACCCCCGTGCTCGCGCAGGCCCGTCTGGAGGGCGACGAGCTGGTCCTGAGCTGGCCGGGGCACGAGGAGTTCACCAAGATCATCCCTGCCGGGGGTGAGCGATGAGCGACGCCGCCGCCCTGCCCGGGCAGCCGCGCGGGCTCGTCGTCTCCGGGCCCGCGACCGCCCGCGCCGTGAACGTCCTGGCGCCCAACGCGTCCGCGATGACCCTCGACGGCACCAACACCTGGCTCCTCTCCGAGCCCGGCTCCGACCTCGCGGTCGTCGTCGACCCGGGCCCGCTCGACGAGGGCCATCTGTGTCATGTCGTCGAGACCGCCGAGAAGCTCGGCAAGCGGATCGCGCTCACCCTGCTGACCCACGGCCACCCGGACCACGCGGAGGGCGCCGGCCGTTTCGCCGAGCTGACCCGGACCGCCGTACGGGCCCTCGACCCGGCGCTGCGGCTCGGCGACGAGGGGCTCGGCGAAGGGGACGTCGTGTCGGTCGGCGGCCTGGAGGTGCGGGTCGTCCCGACGCCCGGGCACACCTCGGACTCGCTCTCCTTCCATCTGCCCGCGGACCGGGCGGTGCTGACGGGCGACACGATCCTGGGGCGCGGGACGACGATGGTCGCGCATCCGGACGGGCGGCTCGGCGACTACCTGGACTCCTTGCGGCGGCTGCGCTCGCTCACCGTCGACGACGGCGTGCACACGGTCCTGCCCGGGCACGGGCCGGTCCTGGAGGACGCGCAGGGGGCCGTGGAGTACTACCTGGCCCACCGGGCGAACCGGCTCGCCCAGGTCGAGACGGCGGTCGAGAGCGGCCACCGCACGGCGGCGGAGGTCGTCGCCCATGTGTACGCGGACGTGGACCGCTCGCTGTGGCCGGCGGCCGAGCTGTCCGTACGGGCGCAGCTGGAGTACCTGCGGGAGCGCGGCCTGGTGTAGCCGGTCGTCACGATCCTGTCCCGAGACGGCCCCCTGCCCTGCGGCGTTCTTGACCCTTGTTTTACGCTCCGCTTACTTCTGGCCGTAGCTTTCGGGGGGATCGCCCGTGTTCGTCATCGCCATTCTGCTGCTCATCGCCGCAGTGGTGCTCTACTTCGTCGCCCGCTCCAACGACTCGAAGGGGCTGAAGCTCGGCGCCGTCGGCGCGGTGGTCGCCGGCCTCTTCTCACTGGTCGCGAGCATGACGTACGTGATCAGCGCGTACGAGGTCGGTGTGCCGGTCGCCTTCGGCAAGGTGGGCTCGCCCATGACCTCGGGCATGCACGTGAAGTCGCCGTTCACCGACGTCACGACCTTCTCCACCCGCCCCGTCGACCTCAACCTCTCCGACAAGGACGTGGTCGAGGTCCGCTCCTCGCAGGGCGGCGTCATGTATGTCGAGGTCACGGTCAAGTGGGCCGTCGTCCCGTCCAAGTCCGTCGAGCTGTACAAGCTCGCGGGCAGCGAGGACGCCATTCAGCAGCGGCTCGTCTACCCCGACAGCCGGGAGATCGTCCGCAACGTCTTCGCCCGCTACACCAGCGAGCAGGGGTACGCCTCCGACCGCGAGAAGATCAACGCCGAGATCGGCACCCTGATCAAGGAGCGGCTGACCCCGCGCGGCATCGACGTGACCACCGTCAACCTGCGCAACGTGAAGCCCTCGGAGGCCCTCCAGGGCCAGATCGACCGCAAGATCCAGCAGCAGCAGGCGACCGAGCGCGCCCTTGAGGCCGCCCGTACCGCCAAGGCCGAGTCCGACCGCCGCCGGATCGAGGCGGAGGGCATCGCCCGCGCCAACAAGATCCTCAACGACTCGCTGACGGACCGGGTCCTGATGAACCAGTGCATCGACGCGTTCAAGGAGGCCGCGGCGAAGAACCCGGTCTACACCGTGCCCTGCGCCAACGGCAGCTCCGCCCCGGTGATCGTGGACGGCTCGAAGCGCTGACCCTCGCCGGACACGCGAAAAGGCCGCCCCGGTCGTCGGACCGGGGCGGCCTTTTCGTACGTGCGGTGGGCGTAAGCGTGCTTACCGCGAGCGCTTCGCGAGGCGCTCCACGTCCAGCAGGATCACGGCACGGGCCTCCAGGCGCAGCCAGCCGCGCTGGGCGAAGTCGGCGAGCGCCTTGTTGACCGTCTCGCGGGAGGCGCCGACCAGCTGGGCCAGCTCCTCCTGGGTGAGGTCGTGGACGACGTGGATGCCCTCCTCCGACTGCACGCCGAAGCGGCGCGACAGGTCGAGGAGCGCGCGGGCGACACGGCCCGGCACGTCGGAGAAGACCAGGTCGGACATCTGGTCGTTGGTCTTGCGCAGCCGGCGGGCGACCGCGCGCAGCAGCGCGGTGGCCACCTCGGGGCGGACGTTCAGCCAGGGCTGGAGGTCGCCGTGGCCCAGGCCGAGCAGCTTGACCTCGGTCAGCGCCGTGGCGGTCGCGGTGCGCGGGCCCGGGTCGAAGAGGGACAGCTCGCCGATGAGCTCGCCGGGGCCGAGGACCGCCAGCATGTTCTCGCGGCCGTCGGGGGAGGTGCGGTGCAGCTTCACCTTGCCCTCGGTGACCACGTACAGGCGGTCGCCTGGGTCGCCCTCGTGGAAGAGCGCGTCACCACGGGCGAGCGTCGCCTCACTCATCGAGGCGCGCAGCTCGGCGGCCTGCTCGTCATCGAGCGCCGCGAAGAGCGGGGCGCGCCGCAGAACGTCGTCCACGAGTTCTCTCCTACTGTCGACCTGCTCAAAGGACCTGGGTCCCATGATGCCGGACGCACAAAACCGTGCGATCAATCACAACAAGTTTGACTCACTTGGCTACCCGTCCGTACGGCAGGGGCCCGATTGGGGTCCGATCGGCCACGCCCGGGGCGGATGTCGGTGGTGGCCCCTAGGCTGGCCGGGTGTCCAACTCGCCGGTGAGAGCACAGGCCAAGGGGGCTGAAAGAGTGTCGGCCGAACATAATTCCGCTGTGGGCGAACACGGCGTGTCGAAGCGGGCGAAAGCCCCAAATCGGAAGCCTGTGGGGTCCGTGGAGCCGCTGGAGTCCGTGAAGCCGGTGACGTCCACGAGGACCGTGAAGCCCACGAAGATCGTGAAGCCCGTGAAGCCCGTGAAGCCTGCGAAGACCGTGAAGCCTGCGAAGACGGTGAAGGTCGCGAAGCCCGAGTCGCGGCTCGGGATGGTCCGGCGGGCGCGGAAGATCAACCGGGAGCTGGCCGAGGTCTTCCCGTACGCCCATCCGGAGCTCGACTTCCGGAACCCCTTCGAGCTGCTCGTCGCCACGGTCCTCTCCGCGCAGACCACCGACCTGCGGGTCAACCAGACCACCCCCGCCCTCTTCGCGAAGTACCCCACGCCCGAGGACCTCGCCGCCGCCGTGCCGGAGGAGGTGGAGGAGCTGATCCGGCCGACCGGCTTCTTCCGGGCCAAGACCAAGTCGATCATGGGTCTTGCCGCCGCCCTCAGGGACGACTTCGGGGGAGAGGTCCCCGGCCGCCTGGAGGACCTCGTCAAGCTGCCGGGCGTCGGCCGCAAGACCGCGTTCGTCGTCCTCGGCAATGCCTTCGGGGTCCCCGGTATCACCGTGGACACCCACTTCATGCGCCTCGTCCGGCGCTGGAAGTGGACCGAGCAGGAGGACCCGGTCAAGATCGAGGCGGAGATCGCCGAGATCTTCCCGAAGAGCGAGTGGACCATGCTCTCGCACCGGGTGATCTTCCACGGCCGCCGGATCTGCCATGCCCGCAAGCCCGCGTGCGGCGCCTGCCCGATCACCCACCTCTGCCCCTCGTACGGCGAGGGCGAGACGGACCCGGAGAAGGCGAAGAAGCTGCTCAAGTACGAGATGGGCGGCTTCCCCGGCCAGCGGCTCGACCCGCCGCCCGGCTATCCGGGACGCCCCGCACCGCCGCTGGGCACGAGCGGCTGAGCCCACGGGCGGCCTGAGAACACGGCCTGAAGGCCACGGCCGGGCCCATGAGCGGCCTGAGGCCACGGCTGAGCCCGCGAGCGGCCTGAGGCCACGGCTGAGCCCGCGAGCCCGCGAGCCGGGGCCGTGGGAACGAACCCGTCCATCGATCGCGTTGTGAAACACGGGGTGCCTATGACGCGCACTGACGAAGACGTCCACGACGAAGAGATCCACAGCCACGGCCATAGCCACAGCCACGGCCACGGCCACAGCCACGGCCGCGGTCACCGTCCCGGCACCGGTGGTCTGCTCGACCGGGAAGGGCTGCCCGCCTGGCTCGGCCCCGTCGACCGGGCCGCCCGCACGGTCGCGCCCGAGCAGCTGAGCCGCTTCCTGCCGCCCGCGAGCGGGGCCGGCCGCCAGTCCGCCGTCCTCGTCCTCTTCGGCGAGGGCGAGCGCGGGCCCGAGCTGCTGCTCATGGAGCGCGCCGGCAGCCTGCGCTCGCACGCCGGACAGCCCTCCTTCCCCGGCGGCGCCCTCGACCCCGAGGACGGCGACCCGGCGGACGGCGGGCTGCTGCGCGCCGCCCTGCGGGAGGCCCAGGAGGAGACCGGGCTCGACCCGGCGGGGGTCCAGATCTTCGGCGTGCTGCCACAGCTCTACATCCCGGTCAGCGGCTTCGTCGTCACCCCTGTCCTCGGCTGGTGGCGGGCCCCGAGCCCGGTCGGGGTCGTCGACCCCGGTGAGACCGCGCGTGTCTTCACGGTGCCCGTGGCGGATCTCACGGATCCCGCGAACCGTGCGACGGCCGTCCACCCGAGCGGCCACCAGGGCCCCGCGTTCCTGGTCGCGTCCGCTCTGGTCTGGGGTTTTACGGCCGGAGTGATCGACCGGCTGCTGCACTACGCCGGCTGGGAGCGCCCCTGGGACCGGGCCAAGCAGGTCCCGCTCGACTGGCGCTCATGACAGGCTGACCCCGGGCGACCGAAACGAATTTGCGAGGCTATCGACGGTGAACGTGCTGGACATCTTGTTGCTGCTCGCCGCCGTGTGGTTCGCCGTCATCGGATATCGCCAGGGATTCGTGGTCGGCATCCTGTCGGTGGTCGGCTTCCTCGGCGGCGGTCTCGTCGCGGTTCTGCTGCTCCCGATCCTCTGGGACCAGCTGACCGACAACAGCGAGGTCTCGACCACGGCGACGATCGTCTTCGTGATGGTGGTCATCGTCTGCGCCTCGGTCGGCCAGGCGTTCACCACCCACCTCGGCAACAAGCTGCGCCGTCACATCACGTGGTCGCCCGCGCGCGCCCTCGACGCCACCGGCGGCGCGCTCGTGAACGTCGTCGCGATGCTCCTCGTGGCCTGGCTGATCGGCTCCGCCCTCGCCCAGACCTCGCTGCCCACCGTGGGCAAGGAGGTGCGGAACTCCAAGGTCCTGCTCGGCGTGGAGCAGGTGATGCCGGATCAGGCGTCCGGCTGGTTCGACGACTTCAGGTCGACCCTCGCCCGCAGCGGCTTCCCCCCGGTCTTCAGCCCCTTCGCCAACGAGCCGATCACCCAGGTCACGCCGCCCGACCCGGCGCTCGCCGAGAGCCCGGTCGCGGCCCGCGCCAAGGCCTCCATCGTCAAGGTCGTCGGCACCGCCCAGAGCTGCGGGAAGGTCCTCGAAGGCACCGGCTTCGTCTTCGACCGGCGCCGGGTCATGACCAACGCCCACGTCGTCGGCGGCGTCGACGAGCCGACCGTGCAGATCGGCGGCGAGGGCAAGCTGTACGACGCCAAGGTCGTCCTCTACGACTGGCAGCGCGACATCGCCGTCCTGGACGTGCCGAACCTGAACGCGACCCCGCTCCGGTTCACCGAGGAGGACGCGCGCAGCGGGGACGGCGCGATCGTCGCCGGCTTCCCCGAGAACGGCTCGTACGACGTGCGATCGGCGCGCGTCCGGGGCCGTATCAACGCCGACGGCCCCGACATCTACGGCCGCGACAAGGTGCGCAGGGACGTGTACTCGCTGTACGCGACGGTCCGCCAGGGCAACTCCGGCGGTCCGCTCCTCACCGAGGACGGCGAGGTGTACGGCGTGATCTTCGCCCGCTCCCTCGACGACGTGAACACCGGCTACGCGCTGACGGTCGACGAGATCCGCGAGGACATCGAGCGCGGCCGGACGGCCGCCCAGCAGGTCGACACCCAGGCCTGCGCCCTGTAGCGGGGCGGGGGCTACGCGGCGCGGCGGCCCCGAGGGGCCCGAGCCCCGTAGCCCCGCGGCCCGCTACGGGGTGTCGCGTGGATGCCGGAGCCGCGCCGAGACCCAGCGGGCCCGGCGGCGCAGAATGAGTGAGATCCCTACCCCTTGCACGGCGTGCGCGTGGCCCTGATCCTGCGGGCCACCCCTTTCGCGAGAGCCCGGCCCAGCGGCCGAGCGGCGGTTGCGTGCTGTGTCACCGTAGTCGTGCGTCCAGCCCATACCTCGACGTCTGCCCGTGGCCCAAGGTCGGTAACCGCCCGGGGACCCGCCAATCGGAGTATGCGCGGGGCAATGGCCGTTCGACGGATGCCTGTACGTCAGGAAGAGGGCCGACGGCCGTCCGACGGCCCGTCAGCGGTCGGGCTCGGGGTCCTTCAGCCAGTTGACGAGCTCCGTGGTGAAGGCCACCGGGTCCTCCTCGTGCGGGAAGTGACCGAGGCCGTCGAAGAGCCGCCAGCGGTACGGAGCTTCCACGTACTCGCCCGAGCCGGCCGCGCTGCGGGTCCGCATCACCGGGTCCATCGAGCCGTGGAGGTGGAGCGTCGGCACCCGTACGGGCCGCTTCATGCGCCGGTTGAACTGGATGCCGTCCGGGCGGGCGAGGGACCGCACCATCCAGCGGTACGGCTCGATCGAGCAGTGCGCCGTCGACGGGACCAGCATCGCCCGCCGGTACACCTCGACGGCCTCCTCGTCGGCGGGGCGCGGCCCCGACCAGTCCCGGATCAGCTCCCCGACGAGCGCCGCGTCGTCCGCGACGAGCTGACGCTCCGGCAGCCACGGCCGCTGGAAGCCCCAGATGTGCGAGCCGGCCCGTGACTGGGCGAAGTCGGCGAGCATCGCCGAGCGCCAGCGGCGCGGGTGCGGCATCGAGGAGACGGCGAGGCGGCGCACCAGCTTGGGCCGCATCACCGCCGCCGTCCAGGCGAGGTAGCCGCCCAGGTCGTGCCCGACGAGCGCGGCGTCCGGCTCGCCCAGGGAGCGGATGACCCCGGTGATGTCGAGGGCCAGGTTGGCGGGGTCGTAACCCCGGGGGGTGCGGTCGCTGCCGCCCACCCCGCGCAGGTCCATCGCGACGGCCCGGAAGCCCGCCTCGGCGAGCGCGGGCAGCTGGTGGCGCCAGGTCCACCAGAACTGCGGGAAGCCGTGCAGGAGCAGCACCAGCGGGCCGTCACCCATCTCGGCGATGTGGAAGCGGGCGCCGTTGGCGGCCACGTCGCGATGGGTCCACGGCCCGTCGAGCCGCACGGGCCCGGCGTTGCCGTTGCTGCTCTCGGGGAGGGTCATACGGACGAGCGTGCCACAGCGGAGGCCTTGTCCAGCGCCGGGCGCTGCGCCGGACGGGGGTGCGGCTTCGCGTTCTGCATGATCGCGGCCGTCTGCTTGGCGGAGGCGATGGACTTCTCCGGCGGCTTCACCTTGCGGAACTTGGCGTACGCGATGACGCCGAGGAGCACCGCGAGCAGCACGTTCGCGGCGAAGGAGAGCAGGAAGCACCAGACGAGGTTCCAGCCGCCGTCGCCGTTGTGCCCTCCGGTCCAGGTGTTGATGGCGTACGCGAGCGCGAAGCTCAGCATCGGCAGGGAGAACAGCAGCACGACCACGGCGGTGATGCCCGCGGCACTGCCGATCGCACCGCGCTTGACGTCCTGCCTGATCTCGGCCTTGGCCAGGGCGATCTCGTCGTGCACCAGCGCGGACATCTCGGCGGTCGCCGAGGCGACCAGCTGGCCGAGGCTGCGCTCGGTTCCGTCGAACGGGTCGCTCATCGCTGCTCCCTCTTCTCTTCTGCGGTCCGAGGTCTTTTCTCCGGTCCGAGTCAGATCATGCCGGACGGTCGGCCTCGTCGCGCGACGCCCCCGCCGGTTGGGCGCGCTCCCTGTGTTCGGCGGCCTTCTTCTCGTAGATCTCCGCCATCCGCAGGTGGTACGCCGGGTCGTCCTGCTCGTAGATGTCGGGGATGCCGTCGTGGTCGTCGTCGCGCTCCTCGTCGGCGATGAGCACCTGGTACCTGCGGACCCGCAGCTTCAGCAGGACGGAGGCGAGGACGGCCGCGATGAAGGAGCCGATGAGGACGGCGGCCTTCACCTCGTCGGTGAGGACCTCGTCCCCGGCGAAGGCGAGTTCGCCGATGAGCAGCGAGACGGTGAAGCCGATTCCGGCGAGGGAGGCGACGGCGAAGACGTCCGGCCAGGTCAGGTCGGGGTTGAGCTCCGCCTTGGTGAAGCGGGCGGCGAGCCAGGTGCCGCCGAAGATGCCGACCGCCTTGCCGACGACGAGACCGAGGACGACGCCGAGGGTGACCGGCTGGGTGAAGACCTCGCCGATCGCCTTGCCGGAGACGCTGACACCGGCCGAGAAGAACGCGAACAGCGGTACGGCGAGGCCGGCCGAGAGCGGTCGTACGACGTGCTCGATGTGCTCGCCGGGGGAGTGCTTCTCACCCTCGCGGGTGGTGCAGCGCAGCATCAGGCCCATGGCGACGCCGGCGATGGTGGCGTGGACGCCGCTGTTGTACATCAGGGCCCAGATGACGAGGGCCAGCGGGACGTACACGTACCAGCCGTGGACGTCCTTGCGGAGCAGCAGCCAGAAGACGACGAGTCCGACGACGGCGCCGCCGAGCGCGGCGAAGTTCAGGTCGCTGGTGAAGAAGACCGCGATGATCAGGATCGCGAAGAGGTCGTCGACGACGGCGAGGGTGAGGAGGAAGGCGCGCAGCGCGGACGGCAGTGAGGTGCCGATGACGGCGAGGACGGCGAGGGCGAAGGCGATGTCGGTCGCGGTGGGCACGGCCCAGCCGTCCATCGAGCCGTTGCCGAGGGCGTTGACCAGGACGTAGACGAGGGCGGGCGCGGCCATGCCGGAGATCGCGGCGATGACGGGGAGCGCGGCGGCCTTGGGGTCGCGCAGCTCGCCCGCGACGAGCTCGCGCTTGAGCTCGATGCCGGCGACGAAGAAGAAGATCGCGAGGAGGCCGTCGGCCGCCCAGTGCTGGATCGACAGGTCGAGGCCGAGGGCGGCGGGGCCCAGGTGGAAGTCCTGTACGGACTCGTAGCTGTCGGCGGCGGGGGTGTTGGCCCAGATGAGGGCGGCTACGGCGGCGGCGAGGAGCAGCACGCCGCCGACGGTCTCGGTGCGCAGGGCGTCGGCGAGGTACCGCCGCTCGGGCAGGGAGAGCAGGCCGAGGAACTTGCGGTCGTCGCGGTCGGTCGGTGCGGGCGCGGCCACGGGGAAAACCTCCGGTCGGTGGGCAGGACTGAGCACATGCCGACCAGACTTCCCGGCGCACCTAGGTTTTCTTGTCGCGTCACTGACGCGATCCTTACTTTACCTAACGAGGCGGGGTTGTGTCCGGCGGGATTCACTTTAGGGATGTTTGGCCCTTTCGTCCCGCCGGAGAAGGAGACGGAAAAGCCCGCCCAGAGTGGTTCGGGGCGGGCTTTTCCGTCGTGCGACCGGGGCTCAGTCCTCGCTGGACGTCGCCGGCAGCTGGGTCTGGATGAGCGACATGACCGAGGAGTCGGTCAGGGTGGTGACGTCGCCCAGCTCCCTGTTCTCCGCCACGTCGCGCAGCAGACGGCGCATGATCTTGCCCGAGCGGGTCTTCGGCAGCTCCGCCACCGGCAGGACCCGCTTCGGCTTGGCGATCGGGCCGAGGGTCGCGCCGACGTGGTTGCGCAGCTCGGCGACGAGGTTGTCCACCGCGTCAGCGGATGATGTCACCGTCTCGCTCGCCGACCCGCGCAGGATGACGAAGGCGACGATGGCCTGACCGGTCGTCTCGTCGGCGGCGCCGACGACGGCCGCCTCGGCCACGGACGGGTGGGAGACGAGCGCCGACTCGACCTCGGTGGTCGAGATGTTGTGGCCCGAGACGAGCATGACGTCGTCGACCCGGCCGAGCAGCCAGATGTCGCCGTCCTCGTCCTTCTTGGCGCCGTCACCGGCGAAGTACTTGCCCTCGAAGCGGGACCAGTACGTGTCGATGTAGCGCTGGTCGTCGCCCCAGATGGTGCGGAGCATCGACGGCCACGGCTCGGTGATGACCAGGTAACCGCCGCCCCCGTTCGGCACCTCGTTGGCCTCGTCGTCGACGACGGTCGCGGCGATGCCCGGCAGCGGGCGCTGGGCGGAGCCCGGCTTGGTCTCGGTGACGCCCGGCAGCGGCGAGATCATCATCGCGCCGGTCTCGGTCTGCCACCAGGTGTCCACGATCGGGGTCTTGTTCGCGCCGATGTGCTCGCGGTACCAGACCCAGGCCTCGGGGTTGATCGGCTCGCCGACCGAGCCCAGCACGCGGAGGCTGGACAGGTCGAACTTCGCGGGGATGTCGTCGCCCCACTTCATGAACGTGCGGATCGCGGTGGGCGCCGTGTAGAGGATCGTGACGCCGTACTTCTGCACGATCTCCCAGAACCGGCCCTGGTGCGGGGTGTCCGGGGTGCCCTCGTACATGACCTGCGTCGCGCCGTTGGCCAGCGGGCCGTAGACGATGTACGAGTGTCCGGTGACCCAGCCGATGTCGGCGGTGCACCAGTAGACGTCGCTCTCCGGCTTCAGGTCGAAGACGGCGTGGTGCGTGTACGCGGCCTGGGTGAGGTAGCCGCCGGAGGTGTGCAGGATGCCCTTCGGCTTCCCCGTCGTACCGGAGGTGTAGAGGATGAAGAGCGGGTGCTCCGCCTCGAAGGCCTCCGGGGTGTGCTCGGCGGACTGGCGGGCGACGATGTCGTCCCACCACACGTCGCGGCCCTCGGTGAAGGCGGTGTCCTGGCCCGTGCGGCGGACCACCAGGACGTGCTCGACCTGCGGGCACTTGGCGACGGCCTCGTCGATCGCGGGCTTGAGCGCGCTCGGCTTGCCACGGCGGTAACCGCCGTCGGCGGTGACGACCAGCTTGGCGTCGGCGTCCTGGATGCGGGAGGCCACGGCGTCGGCCGAGAAGCCGCCGAAGACCACCGAGTGGGCGGCGCCGACGCGGGCGCAGGCCAGCATCGTGATGGCCGCCTCGGGGATCATCGGCAGGTAGACGGCGACCCGGTCGCCCTTGCGGACGCCCAGCTCGGTCAGGGCGTTGGCCGCCTTGGAGACCTCGTCCTTGAGCTCGGCGTAGGTGATCGCGCGGCTGTCGCCCGGCTCGCCCTCGAAGTGGATGGCGACCCGGTCGCCGTGACCGGCCTCGACGTGGCGGTCGACGCAGTTGTACGCCACGTTCAGCTCGCCGTCCGCGAACCACTTGGCGAACGGCGGGTTCGACCAGTCGAGGGTCTCGGTCGGCTCGGTGGACCAGGTCAGGCGCTTGGCCTGCTCGGCCCAGAAGCCCAGCCTGTCCGCCTTGGCCTGCTCGTACGCCTCCGCCGTCACGTTGGCGTGCGCGGCCAGCTCGGCGGGCGGCGAAAATCGACGCTCTTCCCGAAGCAGATTGGCCAGGCTCTCGTTGCTCACGACATCTCCCTTTCCCAGGGCGTCCTCTGTGCTGATGTGTCCCGTGTCATAGCTCATCAGTCAGATGCCCGGGTGACAAGAGCATCCAGGCAATTGGTTTAGACCTGTGAGCCGGCTGACGTGCGGTGGCCCCTTCTTCCCGAGCGGTGGGAGAAGGGGCCACACAGTCTCACGGACGGTCGGAGCCGATGGTTCAGGACGCGCGGGGACGGAATGGCGTGATTGCCCTCGGGACGCGCGGGGGGCGGTCGTTCCGGGACGCGCGGGTGCGGAGCGGGGCGGTCGGCCCAGGACGCGCGGGTACGAGCGGGGCGCCCGTTTCAGGACGCGCGGGCCGGTTCCAGGTGGTCCGTCGGCATGACCTGGGTGAACACGTCGTCGTAGCTGTGCACCTCGTCCGTGTCGGCGAGCAGATACGCCTGCGCCTCGCCCACGTGGAAGTACATGCCGTGCAGCGTGAGGCTGCCCTCGGCCAGTCGGCGCGCCACCGACTCGTACGCCCGCAGGTGCTCCAGCTGCTGGACCACGTTGGTCAGGCAGAGCTGCTCGACCGCATCGGCCGGCAGCCGTCCGGAGATCCGGGCCCAGGCGTGCCGCCGGCTCCCCATCCGCTCCAGACTCGGCCGGCCGTGGCGCAGCCAGCGCCGCAGCGGGGTCGCCGGGGTCGCCGGATCGTCCGGGCCGCTGCCCAGCAGGGCCTGCATCGCGCCGCAGCCGGAGTGCCCGCACACGGTGATCGACGCGACCCGCAGCACGTCCACGGCGTACTCGATCGCCGCCGCCACCGAGTCGTCCCCGCTCTCCTCGCCGGGGAGGGGGACGAGGTTGCCGACGTTGCGCACGGTGAAGAGGTCGCCCGGGCCGCTGGAGGTGATCATGCTCGTGACGAGGCGGGAGTCGGCGCAGGTCAGGAAGAGCTGCGAGGGACGCTGGCCCTCGCGGGCGAGCCGGGCGAGCTCGTCCCGTACGAGCGGGGCGGTGTTCCGCTGGAACTTGCCGATACCGCTGGCCAGGTGCAGCCCCGACGTCCGCCGGGTCTCCTCGGGCTCGGCGGCCTCGCCGGGCCCGTCGGCCGGCTGCTTCCCGCACTGGTGGTTGTGCCACGGGGTCCAGGGGCGGCAGCAGGTCTGCGCCTCGGGGCCGGCGGCCGTGCCGGGGGTGGCTTCGGCGATCCGGGCGCCGGACGGACCGGTCGTCTCGACCGTACCGCCGTGGGCGAGGTGCCCGGCGGTCCAGTCGCTCAGCGTCTCGAAGGCGGCGTGGTCCATGAAGGATCCGTCGAGTTCCACCACGACGTGTGCTCCCTGGGGCAGTTGGTGCAGGGCTCGGCTCAGCCGGGGCACGGCGAGGAAGGTCAGCTGGCCCCTGACGTGCAGCAGTTGGTGCCCGTCCCGCTCCTCGCGGGTGATGCGGGTGCGGGCGAGTCGGTGCAGGGCGACGGCGATGGCCACGGCGATGCCGAGGGCGACGCCCTCCAGGATGCCGACGAGGACGACGCCGGTCAGCGTCACCGCGTAGACGACGACCTCGCGGTGCCGGGTCACCGTACGGATGTGGGTGATGCTGACCATCTGGATGCCGACCACCATGACGAGGGCGGCGAGCGCGGGCAGCGGGATCAGATCGAGCAGGGGGACGAGCAGCAGGGCCGCGAGCACGATCCACAGCCCGTGCAGCATCGTGGAGGAGCGGCTCACCGCGCCCGCCGAGACGTTGGCGACGCTGCGGACCGCGACCCCGGCGACCGGCAGCCCGCCGAGCGCCCCGGAGACCACGTTGGCCGCGCCCTGTCCGGCGAGCTCGCGGTCGAGGTCGGTGCGCGGGATGCCCCGGCCGTGGTCCGGCCGCCCGGCGACCAGCTTGTCGACCGCGACGGCGGAGAGCAGCGACTGCACGCTGGTGACCAGGGTGATCGTGAGCACGCCGGCCGCGATCCCGAGGACCGGGCCCTCGGGCAGCCCGGGCAGGGCGTGGCTGCTCCAGGAGGGGAGGTCGACGCGGGGCACGGCGAGCCCGGCGATCGCCGCCATCGCCGTCGCTCCGGCCACCGCCACGAGCGCGCCCGGGATCCGCCGCGCGAACCGTCCCGCGCGGCCCGGCAGCCGGGGCCAGCCCAGCAGCACGGCGATGGTGAGCGCGCTGATGCCGAGCGCGGCCGGATGGACGTGCGCCAGCTGGGCGGGCAGGCCGAGGACGTTGTCCACGGCGGAGCTCTGCGGATTGCCGCCGAGCACGATGTGGAGCTGGGCGAGGGCGATGGTGACGCCGATGCCGGCCAGCATGCCGTGCACGATCGCGGGCGAGACGGCGAGGGCGGAGCGGGCCACCCGCAGGACGGACAGGCCGAGTTGGGCGAGGCCGGCGAGGACGGTGATGGCACAGGTGGTGCGCCAGCCGTACCGCTGGATGAGCTCGGCGGTCACGACGGTGAGACCGGCGGCGGGGCCGCTCACCTGGAGCGGGGAGCCGCCGAACCGGCCGGCGACGAGGCCACCGACGGCGGCGGCGACCAGGCCGGCCTGGAGCGGGGCTCCGGTGGCGAGCGCGATGCCGAGCGAGAGTGGCAGCGCGATCAGGAAGACGGCGACCGAGGCGGACAGGTCCGCGCCGGCGACGCGGAAGCGACGGGGGCCGTCGGGCGGGCTGTGGGGCCGCTGGGTTCGGGGTCGGGTGGTCGTGCGGGCAGGGGTGCAGAGGGTCATGTTCCCGTCTCCTCCGGGGCGGCGCGATCGCGGCTCGTGCGGGACGAACGCGGGGGTCGCGGCCGTGGGTCACGGCGTGCAGCGGCGGGATTCCCGGCGGGATCCCCACGAGGGCAAGGATCAACGCTCGGTAAATGGATCGTAATGGAGAGTAAAGTCTGCGGCATTATTTTCGGGGCAAACAGGGCAATGATTCACCGGTTCCGGTGATAGCCGAACGGAATGCCGCTTGTCGTTTCATCTCCCCGGCTCGTGTGGTGCGACGTTGACGCCGCTCGTACGGAACGTGTGCTCTGAGGGAGAGGTGGGCGGATGCCAGCCGCCGGGAGAAGGACCGCAGTCCACAAGAAGGCGCTCGCCGCCGGCGCCCTCGCCGTCGCCCTGATCACCGGCCTCGCCGGCTGCTCGGGATCCGACGGCGCCGCCACGAAGGGCGTGCCGGGCGGCTCGGACGCCACGAAGGGCGTGCCGGGCGGCTCGGGCACCAAGAAGGGCCCGGCCGCGGCTCCGCAGAACGCGGTCCGCCTGATCGGCGACGGCTCCACGGCCTTCACCGGCGCCCAGCCCCACCAGCCGGTCTGGCAGCGCCTCAAGCCGGGGGAGACGCCGCCGCAGTTCGTGGTCTTCTCGTGGGACGGCGCGGGCGAGGACAGCCAGAAGCTGTTCTCCCACTTCCGCTCGGTCGGCAGGAAGTACGACGCCGCCATGACGTACTTCCTCAGCGGCGTCTACCTGCTGCCCGAGGCGAAGAAGGAGCTCTACGACCCGCCGCAGCACAGCCCCGGGCGCTCCGACATCGGCTTCAACGACGTCGACGGCATCCGTGCCACCGTCCGCGAACTGCGCGCGGCGTGGCAGGAGGGCAACGAGATCGGCACCCACTTCAACGGGCACTTCTGCGGGAAGGAGGGCGGCGTCGGCAACTGGTCGGTCGAGGAGTGGAAGAGCGAGATCAACCAGGCCAAGTCCTTCGTCAAGAACTGGAAGTCCAACGCCGGCCTGCGCGCCGAGCAGCCGCTGCCCTTCGACTACGAGAAGGAGCTCGTCGGCGCCCGCACCCCCTGTCTCGAGGGGCGGAAGAACTTCGTCCAGGCGGCCGCGCAGATGGGCTTCCGCTACGACACGAGCGGCGTCAACGACCAGATCTGGCCCAAGAAGGACCTGGGCCTCTGGGACCTGTCGATGCAGCTCGTGCCGGTCCCGGGCCGCGCCTTCCAGACGCTCGCCATGGACTACAACTTCCTGGTCAACCAGTCGCCCGGCACGACCCAGGGCGACCCGTCCCAGCACCGGTACTGGGGCGACCAGATGCGGGACGGCCTGGTGCAGGCCTTCGAGCGCTCCTACCGGGGCAACCGCGCGCCGCTGATCATCGGCAACCACTTCGAGTCCTGGAACGGCGGCACGTACATGCGCGCCATCGAGGAGACCATCGCGACGGTCTGCGTCCAGAAGGACGTGAAGTGCGTGTCCTTCCGGCAGCTCGCCGACTGGCTCGACGCCCAGGACCCCGACGTCATCGCCAGGATGCGCACCCTGAAGGTCGGCGAGGCCCCGCAGGACGGCTGGCAGACCTTCCTGGCCGCCGCCCGGCCGCCCGCCCCCGCGGGCGACCCGGCGACCGGCGTCAAGCAGGCTGAACGGCGCTGAGCCCTTCGGACAGCACGAACCCGGGGTCGACCTGCGCCGCCAGGTCGGCCCCCGTTTTCGCGTTGCCCCAGCTCTCCGCGTTGCGCAGGTGGAAGTGGACCATCTGGCGCGTGTAGCGCTCCCAGTCGCGGTGGGCGTACGAGTCGTCGGCCGCGTCCTGGAGGGCCTGGAGCGACATGCGGTTCTCCGCCTCCAGGAGCTCGAAGCGGGGCGGGCGGCCCTTCTCCATCGCGCGGACCCAGTCCGAGTGGCCCACCGTCACGAGCAGGTCCTCGCCGACCTCCGCGCGCAGGAAGTCGAGGTCGTCCTGGCCCTGCACCTTGTTCCCGACGACCTTGAGCGCGACGCCGAAGTCCCGCGCGTACTCCTTGTACTGGCGGTAGACCGAGACGCCCTTGCGGGTCGGCTCGGCGACCAGGAAGGTCATGTCGAAGCGGGTGAAGAGGCCGGAGGCGAAGGAGTCCGAACCGGCCGTCATGTCGACGACCACGTACTCGTCGACCCCGTCGACCAGGTGGTTCAGGCAGAGCTCCACCGCGCCGACCTTCGAGTGGTAGCAGGACACCCCGAGGTCCGACTCCGTGAAGGGGCCGGTCGCCATCAGCCGGATGTCGCCGTCGTCGAGCCGGACCGTGCGCGCGCAGGCCTCGTACACCGGGTTGTCCTCGCGGACCCGCAGCAGGCGCGAACCCTCCCCGGGCGGGGTCGTCTTGATCATCGTGTCGGCGGCGACGATCCGCGGGTTGGAGCCCCGCAGGTACTCCTTGATGAGCGGCAGGTGCGCGCCCATCGCGGGCAGCGCGGCGGCCTCGGTCTCGGGCAGTCCGAGCGCGGCGCCCAGGTGCTGGTTGATGTCGGCGTCGACGGCGACGACCGGGTACTCGGTGGCGGCGAGGTGGCGGATGAAAAGCGAGGACAGCGTGGTCTTGCCGCTGCCGCCCTTCCCCACGAAAGCGATCTTCATGTTCACCTAGGGTAGTGGCACGGATGCGGCACGTGGTCAAGGTGCGTGAAGAAGACCACTCCATCGTGGGGCGGGCCCCCGGGGCGCGTAGCCTCCCTACTTATGAGTACGCACGCCTCTGACCCCTTGGCCGCCCTCGGCTCCCTGCCGGGCGTCGCCGATGCGGTGGACTCCGTACGCAAGGCCGTCGACCGGGTCTACGGCCACCGTGTGATGCGGCGCCGCAGCAACGAGATCTCCTCCGAGGCGGCGCTGCGCGGGGCGCGCGGTTCGGCCGCCCTGTCCGGTGCCGACTGGGCCCTGGAAGAGGTCCGCCGCCGCACCGACTTCAGCGCCGACGCCGAGGCCCGCACGGTCGGTGCGGCCCTGCGCCTGGGCGCCGAGGCCGGACAGCTGCTCTCCATCTGGCGCCAGTCGCCGATGCGGGTGCTCGCCCGGCTCCACCTGGTCGCCGCAGGTGACCCGGGCGAATCGGTGGGGCGGCCCCGGCTGGACGGCGAGACGGTCGACGAGCCGCTGATCGAGGCTCTGGTGCCGACGCCCTCCGAGGTCGCCGGCCGTCTCGACGGCCTCGCGGAGCTGATCGTCGCCGGCGGCGAGGCCCCGGCGCTCGTGACGGCCGCGGTGGTGCACGGCGAGCTGCTCGCGCTGCGCCCCTTCACCTCGTACAACGGCCTGGTCGCGCGGGCGGCCGAGCGGATCGCGCTGGTCGGCAGCGGCCTCGACCCCAAGGCGATCTGCCCCGCGGAGGTCGGCCACGCCGAGCAGGGGCGGGCGGCGTACCTGGCCGCGTTCGAGGGATATCTGTCCGGCACCCCGGAGGGCGTGGGCGCCTGGATCGCGCACTGCGGGCGCTCGGTCGAGCTGGGGGTCCGGGAGTCGACGGCCGTCTGCGAGGCGCTCCAGCGCGGCGCTGCCTGAGACGGCATTGCTTGAGACGGCGCTGCTTGAGCCGGCGCTGCTTGAGCCGGATCCCGGGATCCGGCTGAGCGGATCGGGGCGGGGAAGCCCGGAAATGGGTTGCGGCGGCACCAGGTCTGGTACCGCCGCTGGCACGTCTACCCAGTTACCATGCGTCCTCGATAAGTGCCCATCAGGCCGGGAACTTTGCCCTTGGCCTGGTGCGGCTGGCCCGTAATCGACGGGTCGACGTCGCGTGGGTGCTCGGTTTCTGTGCTAGGTCCGTGGGGCCTTCATGCTCAACAGGTGATCCTCTCGGATGTCCTCGGTCTCGCGGGCCTGATTCCTTTCTACTCCTGTCGGAGTGGAAGCGAAAGTGCTGGCTCCGCTTCTTTGCTCATCGCTCAAATTCGGGCAAAGTCACCGGCGGCCCGATGGACGAGCGCGGCCTGGCGGCGCCGGGAGGCGTACCAGACGAGCCCTGCCGCCGCCGCCGCGCCCACGGCCGCCGCCGCGACGAGCGCGGGACGGGGCGGCATCCGGAGCCCGGGCAGCCGCTGCTTCAGGCGGACCGGCTTCTCGAAGGAGAGAACCGGCCATTCCCGGGCGACGGCCTCGCGGCGCAGCGTCCGGTCGGGGTTGACCGCGTACGGGTGGCCGACGGCCTCCAGCATGGGGATGTCGGTCGCCGAATCGCTGTAGGCGTAGCAGCGGGAGAGGTCGTACCCCTCCGACGCCGCGAGTTCCCGGACGGCCTCGGCCTTCGTCGGCCCGTAGGCGTAGTACTCCACCTCGCCGGTGAAGCAGCCGTCCTCGCCGACCACCATCCGGGTGGCGACGACACGGTCGGCTCCGAGCATCTCGCCGATCGGCTCGACCACCTCGGCCCCGGACGTGGAGACGATCACGACGTCGCGGCCGGCGGCGTGGTGTTCCTCGATGAGGGAGGCGGCCTCGTCGTAGATGATCGGGTCGATCAGATCGTGCAGGGTCTCGGCGACGAGCTCCTTGACCTGGGCGACGTTCCAGCCTTTGCAGAGCGCGGAAAGATACTCACGCATCCGCTCCATCTGGTCGTGATCGGCTCCGCCGACCAGGAACACGAACTGGATGTAGGCCGTCCGCAGGGCGGCACGGCGGCTGATCAGCCCGCCCCGGTAGAAGGACTTGCTGAAGGTCAGCGTCGAGGACTTCGCAATGACCGTCTTGTCCAGGTCAAAGAAGGCGGCTGTGCGCGGCAAGGAGTGGTTTTCCACAAGCCTGAGCATAGGTGCCCGCCATTCGGCGTACGCTGGGGCGCGTGGGTTTGCCTGAGAAGGCTCTCGGGTACACCATGGAAGTCACGGATCGTTCGCGACCGTGCTAACCCGGTCCGGCTCCTCCCCCCCCCGAGTCGGCCGGAAAGACGACCCCCGCTCTCCCCCCCGGCGGGGGTCGTCGCATGTCCGGAGCCGTTTTCGCCCTCCGTGTCATCGCTCGATCCTCTCTCCGTACGCTGCGGCCGCGCTCCGGCCGGTCTGCCGTCGAGCACTCGATTCATCACTCAGAGTAACCGGCAGACTGCGTTCCGGAGAGCCCTCGGAGGGGTGGTGCGGATATTCACAGGACCCTGGTTATCCACAGTTTTTCAGCAAGATCCCCAAGATTTTCGGTACGGCCCCACGGTGATTCCTGTCGCGAAGTTCGCGGACGGCAGGAATCACGAGAGGGGTGTGTGCCGTGGAGGCATCAAGGACTTCCGGGGGAACGGGTGCGGACGAGCTGCGCCGCGCCGGCCCGCTGATCGTCACCGAGGACCTCGGACTCCTCGACGACCTCCTCCGCCTGTGTGCGGCGGCCGGAGCCGAGCCCGAGGTGTACCACCGCGTGCCGGAGCGGCGGGCGGGCTGGACGGACCCGCCGCTCGTCCTGGTCGGCGACGACGCAGCGGCCCGCTGCCGGGGAGCGGCCCGTAGGTCGGGGGTGGTCCTCGTCGGCCGCGAGCAGGACGATCCGGGGGTCTGGCGGCGGGCCGTCGAGGTCGGCGCGGAGTGCGTGCTGAGGCTGCCGGAGGCCGAGAGCCTCCTCGTCGACCGCATCGCCGACGCGGCCGAGGGCGTGGGGCGTCAGGCGCTGACCGTCGGGGTCGTCGGCGGTCGCGGCGGTGCGGGCGCCTCCACCCTGGCCTGCGGCCTGGCGCTGGCCGCCGCGCGGACCGGGCGGCGCACCCTGCTCGTCGACGGCGACCCGCTGGGCGGCGGGCTGGACGTGCTGCTCGGTGGCGAGCGGGAGGAGGGCAGACGCTGGCCCGACTTCGCCGCCTCGAAGGGTCGGCTGGCCGGCGGCGCCCTGGAGGAGTCCCTGCCCGCGGTGCGCGGGGTGCGGGTGCTCAGCTGGGGCAGGGAGCCTGCCCCGCCGGCACCGGCCGAGGCCGTGCGGTCCGTGCTCGCCGCGGCCCGGCGGCGCGGCGGGATCGTCGTGGTCGACCTGCCGCGCGGAACCGATGACGCGGCCGCCGAGGCCCTGGCCCAGCTCGACCTCGGACTGCTGGTCGTCCCGGGGGAGTTGAGGGCCGTCGCGGCCGCCCATCGGGTGGCCTCTGTCCTCGGCGCGGTCGTGCGCGACCTGCGGGCCGTGGTGCGCGGCCCGTACGCGGCGGGGCTCGACGAGCGGTGGGTCGCCGACGCGCTGCGGCTGCCGCTGGTCGGTGAACTCCCCTACGACCCGGGGATCGTCGCCGACCAGGACGCGGGCGTGCCGCCCGGTGCGGAGCCCCGTGGTGCGCTCGGCCGGTTCTGCGCCGCCTTCTGGGAGCGCGCACTCGTCCCCGGCGGTGCGACATGACCGGGGCCGTGGTCGCGGGCGGCGGCGGGTTCGGGGCCGGGGGCACGGGGCTGCTCGACGCCGTGCGGCAGCGGCTCGCGGCGAGCGGCGCCGAGCCCACTCCGGCGCGGGTGGCGGCGGCGCTGCGGGCCCAGGGGAGGCTGCTGGGCGACGCGGAAGTCCTCGGTGCCGCGGAGGAACTGAGGTGCGAGCTGATCGGCACCGGGCCACTGGAGCCGCTGCTCGCCGATCCGGCGGTCACCGACGTCCTGGTCTCGGCGCCCGACCGGGTGTGGGTGGACCGGGGCGCCGGCCTCGAAAGGGCCCCGGTGTCCTTCCCCGACGCGACCGCCGTGCGCAGGCTCGCGCAGCGGCTCGCGGCGGTCGCGGGACGCAGGCTCGACGACGCCCGGCCCTGGGTGGACGCCCGGCTGCCCGACGGCACCCGGATGCACGCGGTGCTGCCGCCGGTGGCCGTCGGCTCGACCTGCCTGTCGCTACGGGTGGTGCGCCCGCGCGCCTTCTCCCTGGAGGAGCTCGCCGACGCGGGCACCGTGCCGCCGGGCGGCGCCCGCGTCCTGCGGGCGCTGATCGACGCCCGGGTGTCGTACCTCGTCAGCGGCGGCACGGGGACGGGCAAGACCACCCTGCTCGCCTCCCTGCTGGGACTGGTGGGGGAGCGGGAGCGGATCGTGCTCGCCGAGGACTCGGCGGAGCTGCGGCCGGACCATCCGCACGTGGTGCGCCTCGAGGCGCGGCCCGCGAACCAGGAGGGCGCAGGGCTCGTGACCCTGCGGGACCTGGTCCGCCAGGCGCTGCGGATGCGGCCCGACCGGCTGGTCGTCGGTGAGGTCAGGGGTGGCGAGGCCGTGGACCTGCTCGCCGCTCTCAACACGGGTCACGAAGGAGGCTGTGGAACGGTCCATGCCAATACCGCGGCGGACGTACCGGCCCGTCTGGAGGCACTCGGGACGGCGGCCGGGCTCGACAGGGCGGCCCTGCACAGCCAGTTGGGCGCCGGGCTGTCCGTGGTGCTCCATCTCGTGCGGGACCGGGACGGGCGGCGGCGGATCGCCGAGGTCCATGTCCTGGAGCGGGATCGGGACGGGCTCGTGCGGACGGTGCCCGCTCTGCGGTGGGGCGCGGCGGGATTCGAGCGGGAGCGGGGCTGGGAGCGACTGCGGTCGCTGATCGGGGGCGGGGCGTGGTGACGGGGGAACTGGTGTCGGCGCTCGTGGCGTCGGTGGAGCCGGCGTCGGTGCGGGGAGCGGCCCAGGGGGCGGCGGTGCTCTGCGCGGGGCTCGTCCTGTGGTGGGCGGCCGAGCGGCGGCGCGGGGCGGGCCGGGCAAGGGCGGTGCTCGCGGGTGTCCTCCCGGGTGGGCCCGGTGAGCGGGGTGGCGGCGCGGTGCGACGGGCCGTGGCCGCGCGCTGGTGGGCGCTGGTGCGGGGGCGGCGCGCCTGGCTGTGCCTGCCGGTGTCGGGGGTGGTCGCGCTGCTGGGCGGCTCGCCGTTGCCGCTGCTGGCGGGGGCGGTCGCGGTGCCGTTGGTGGGGCGGCGGCTGCGGGCGGGCGCGCGGCGCAAGGAGCGGGACGCGCGGGCCGAGCGGGTGGTGGCCCTGTGCGGGGCGGTCTCCGGTGAGCTGAGGGCCGGTTGGCAGCCCGTGCAGGCGCTGACCTTCGCGGCCCGGCAGACGGGCGCGCTCGGCGACGAGGAGGCGGTGGTGCTCGCGGCGGCCCGCTTCGGCGGGGACGTGCCGGAGGCGCTGCGGAGGGCCGCGCGGCAGGACGGCGCCGACGGCCTCGCGGGCCTGGCCGCCTGCTGGCAGGTGGCCGTGGACGGCGGTGCGGGTCTGGCGGCCGGGCTCGACCGGCTGGAGGCGGCCCTGCGGGGCCACCACGAGCAGCGGGAGCGGCTACGGGCCGAACTGGCCGGTGCCTGGGCGACGGTGACGGTCCTCGCGGTGCTCCCGCTGGCCGGACTCGCCCTCGGGACGGCGCTGGGCGCCGATCCTCTGCGGGTGCTGCTGCACACGCCGGCGGGCCTGGCGTGTCTGGTGGTGGGCGGGGCTCTGGAGGCGGCCGGGCTGTGGTGGGCCGCGCGGATCGTCAGGGGAGGCGAGCGGGCATGACGGGGACTGCGCGGATCGCGGCGCTCCTGGTGCTGTCGCTGGTGCTGTGCGCACAGGTCGCTCGGGAAGTGGTGCGCGGGCGGCGGGCGCGCGGGATGCGACGACGGGTGGGGAGCCTGCTGGTGACACCCGATTCATGGACGGGGAGGCCTCCGCCCCGGAAGCCTCTCTCCCGGAAGCCTCTCTCTCGCAAGCCCCTGTCCGGGAAGTCCCTGTCCGGGAAGTCCGGGGCCGGGTGGCCGCCGTGGGTGAGGCGGTGGGCGGTGCCGCTCGTGGTGGGGCTCGTCGGCTGGGCGCTGCTCGGCGGGCTCGGAGGCCTGTGCGCGGGGGTCCTGGTGGCCTGCGGGGCGCGATGGAGGCGGTCCGGGAGACGGCCGTCCGCGGCGACCGGGGGCGAGGAGGCGGCGCGGCACCTTCCGCTCGCGGCGGATCTGTTGGCGGCCTGCGCCTCGGCGGGGGCGGGGCCCGGCGCGGCGGCGGAGGCGGTGGGCCGGTCGCTCGGTGGGCCGCTGGGCGAGCGCCTGACCCGGACGGCGGCCGAGCTGCGGCTCGGTGGTGAACCGACCGAGGTGTGGCGGAGGTTCGGGGCGATACCGGGTGCCGAGGGGCTGGCCCGGTGCATGGAACGGGCCGGTTCCTCGGGCGCGCCCGCCGCGGAGGCCGTGGCCCGGCACGCGGCCGGCCTGCGGGCGGCCCGGGCCCGTACGGCCGAGGCCCGGGCACGCCGGGCGCAGGTGCTGATCAGCGCGCCCGTGGGGCTCTGCTTCCTGCCCGCCTTCCTGGCGGTGGGAGTGGCACCCGTGGTGATCGGGCTGGCGGCGGGACTGATGGACCGATGAACGCGACAGCAAGACGAGAGAAGGAGATCGACATGACGGACAAGGCGACGGTGACCCGTTCGGCGGAGCGTTCGGTGAGGAGTTCGGTGAACGGTTCGGTGAGGGGGTGGTGGCGGGCTCGGCGACAGGCCGCGCGGTCCGACGCGGGGATGACGACGTCCGAGTACGCGGTGGGGACGATCGCCGCGGCGGCCTTCGCCGCGGTGCTCTACAAGATCGTGACGAGCGGGACCGTCTCGGGAGCACTCGAATCGATGATCGGTAAGGCCCTCGATGCGCCGTTCTGACCGGGGGTTCGTGACCGTGGAGGCGGCGATGGTCCTGCCCGTCCTCGCCCTGTTCACGGTGACCCTGCTCTGGGCGCTGGCCGCGGCCGCCGCGCAGATCCGGTGCGTGGACGCGGCGCGGGCGGGGGCCAGGGCGGCGGCCCGCTCCGAGCCGGTCGCCGCCGCCGAGGGGGCCGCCCGGGCGGCCGCACCCGAGGGTGCCCGGGTGTCGGTGACGCGGTCGGGGGAGCTGTGGCGGGTGACGGTGGAGGTGGCGGCCCCGGGCCCCCGGGGCATGGGACTGACCTTGCGGGCGGGCGCGGCGGCCCTCGCGGAGGACGAGGTGGGTGCGGGAGGTGCGGCGGGCGGGGGCCCGGCCTTCGGAGGTCCGCCGTGACGGCGGGTCGCCGGGCTGACCGGGCTGACCGGGCCGGTGGGGCTGGTGGGGCCGGTGGCCGGGCCGGCTGGGCCGATCGGGGGTCGGCGACCGTGTGGACGGCGTTCGCGGCCTGTGTGCTGTGTGTGGTGTTCGGGGCGGTGCTCGCGCTCGGGCAGGCGGTGGCGGCCCGGCACAGGGCCGGCGGGGCGGCGGATCTGGCCGCCCTCGCCGCCGCCGACCGGGCCCTGCGGGGCGAGGCCGAGGCGTGCGCCGCCGCCGGGCGCGTGGCCGCGGCGCAGGGCACCGAGCTGCTGCGGTGCGCCGTGCGGGGTGAGCTCGCCGAGGTGACCGCCCGGGTGGTGCGTGGGCCGTACCGGCCGGAGGTCAGGTCGAGGGCGGGTCCTGCGCGGGCGCTTCCTCCCCAGGGCCTTCCTCCCCAGGGTCTTCCTTCCCGGGCGGTGGCTCCGGCGGCGGCTCCGTGGGGGGCGGTTCCGGGGCTTCCCGCAGCAGTTCCGTGAGGAGGCGCACCGCGCCCCGCTTGTGCAGCGGATCGTTGCCGTTGCCGCACTTCGGGGACTGGACGCAGGAGGGGCAGCCGGCCTCGCACTCGCATGAGGCGATGGCCTCGCGGGTCGCGGTGAGCCAGGCCCGGGCCGTGTGGAAGGCCCGCTCGGCGAAGCCCGCGCCGCCCGGGTGGCCGTCGTACACGAAGACGGTGGGCAGCAGCGTGTCGGGGTGGAGCGGGACGGAGACGCCGCCGATGTCCCAGCGGTCGCAGGTGGCGAAGAGCGGCAGCATGCCGATGGAGGCGTGCTCGGCGGCGTGCAGGGCGCCCCCGAGGATCTCCGGGTTGATCCGGGCGGCGTCGAGCTGGTCCTCGGTGACCGTCCACCACACGGCCCGGGTGCGCAGCGTGCGGGGCGGCAGGTCGAGCTTGGTCTCGCCGAGCACCTCGCCGGTGATCAGACGGCGGCGCAGGAAGGAGACGACCTGGTTGGTGACCTCGACGGAGCCGTAGCAGAGGCGGCCGGCTCCCCAGGGGATCTCGGTGTCGGTTTCGAGGACGGAGACGGAGGTGGTGTCGCGGGCGGTGGTGGAGTACGGCGGGACGGCCTCCTCCACGAGGGCCACGGAGTCCTTGAGGTCGAGCTCCCGCACCAGATAGGTGCGGCCCTGGTGGAGGTGGACGGCGCCCTCGTGGACGGCGGTGTGGGAGGCGGCCTCGTCGACCGTGCCGAGCAGCCGGCCGGTGCCGGCCTCCACGATCCGGACGGGGCTGCCTCCGCCGCCCCGGATGTCGGTGAGGTCGGCCGCCCGCTCGCGGCGGGTCCAGTACCAGCCGGTGGACCGGCGGCGCAGGAGTCCGGCGCCCTCCAGCTGGGGCAGCAGGTCGGGGACGGCCGGGCCGAAGAGGGCCAGGTCCGGTTCGGTGAGCGGGAGCTCCGCCGCGGCGGCGCACAGATGGGGGGCGAGGACGTAGGGGTTGTCGGGGTCGAGGACGGTCGACTCGACCGGCTGTTCGAAGATCGCCTCCGGGTGGTGGACCAGGAAGGTGTCCAGCGGGTCGTCCCGGGCGACCAGGATCGCCAGGGCGCCCTCGCCGGAACGGCCGGCGCGGCCCGCCTGCTGCCACAGGGAGGCCCGGGTGCCCGGGTAGCCGGCGATCAGGACGGCGTCCAGGCCCGAGACGTCCACGCCCAGCTCCAGGGCGGTCGTGGCGGCCAGGCCGAGGAGCTCGCCGGAGTGCAGGGCGCGTTCCAGGGCCCGGCGCTCCTCGGGCAGGTAGCCGCCCCGGTAGGCGGCGACCCGGCGGGCCAGGGCGCGGTCGGTCTCGGCGAGCCGTTCCTGGGCGATCACCGCGATCAGTTCGGCGCCGCGCCGGGAGCGGACGAAGGCGACCGAGCGCACGCCCTGCCGGGTCAGGTCGGTCAGCAGGTCGGCGGTCTCGGCGGTGGCGGTGCGGCGCACGGGCGCGCCGCGCTCGCCGTGCAGCTCGGTGAGCGGCGGCTCCCACAGGGCGAACACCAGTTCGCCGCGCGGGGAGGCGTCGTCGGAGATCTCGATGACCGGCAGCCCGGTGAGGCGGCCGGCCGCCACGGCGGGTTCGGCGGAGGTGGCCGAGGCGAGGAGGAAGACGGGTTCGGAGCCGTACCGGGCGCAGATGCGGCGCAGGCGGCGGATCACCTGGGCGACGTGGGAGCCGAAGACGCCCCGGTAGGTGTGGCACTCGTCGATCACGACGTAGCGCAGGGCGCGCAGGAAGGAGGACCACCTGGGGTGGGAGGGGAGTATGCCCCGGTGCAGCATGTCGGGATTGGTCAGCACGTAGTTCGCGTACTGGCGGACCCACTCGCGCTCCTCGACCGGCGTGTCGCCGTCGTAGACGGCGGGGCGGATCCGGGTGCCGAGCGGGCCGGCCAGCTCCCGGACGGCGCGCCGCTGGTCCGCTGCGAGGGCCTTGGTGGGCGAGAGGTAGAGGGCGGTGGCCCCGCGACCGTTGGGGGCCTCGGCGCCGTCCAGGAGGGTCGTCAGGACCGGGGTGAGGTAGGCGAGCGACTTGCCCGAGGCGGTGCCGGTGGCGATCACCACGGAATCGCCGTCGAGGGCGTGCTCGGCGGCCTCCGCCTGATGGGCCCAGGGGTGCTCGATCCCGGCCGCCTGGATCGCGCTGATCACCTCCGGACGGATGCGATGCGGCCAGACGGCATGGCGGCCCTCCCTGGCGGGCATGTGCTCCATATGAGTGATGCGCGCGGCCCGACTCTCGCCTGCGGAGAGCCGGTCGAGGACCACGCCGGGAGAGGGGCGACTGCCCATGTCCCCGGCTGGACGACTGGGGCGGTGATTCTTGGCCATCGGCACCGAGTGTGTCACTGCCATGACGGACAATGCTCCCAAGGCGTCGTGCATGGCTGCTGGTAAGTGATTGAATGCCATCGCGGCTGGCGATCAGTTCCCTGGCTCCGCCTGGGAGGCCCGAGGGGGCGATCGCCCGATAGCAAGGTGCTGGAGGATCCGTGGACCTGTCCCTGTCGACTCGCAATGTGTCCGGCGCTGGTGGCGACCGTACGGTCGTCGAGGTCGGTGGCGAGATTGATGTGTATACCGCGCCCAAGCTGCGCGAGCAGTTGGTCGAGTTGGTGAACGACGGCAGCTACCACCTGGTTGTCGACATGGAGGGCGTGGACTTCCTCGACTCCACCGGCCTGGGTGTGCTCGTCGGTGGTCTGAAGCGCGTTCGCGCGCACGAGGGCTCGCTGCGTCTGGTCTGCAACCAGGAGCGCATTCTGAAGATCTTCCGGATCACGGGACTCACCAAGGTGTTCCCGATCCACACGTCGGTCGACGAGGCCGTCAACGCGGTCGACTGACCCGGAGGGATCGCATGGCCACCGTTGAACTCCGATTCAGCGCTCAGCCCGAGCACGTCCGTACGGCCCGCCTGGTGGCGGCCGCGGTCGCCCGCAGGGCCGGGGTGGACGAGGCGGTCCTCGACGAGGTGCGTCTCGCCGTCGGTGAGGCCTGTTCCCGTGCGGTCGGGCTGCATCGCAGCAACGGCGTCACTACCCCCATCAGGGTCGTGCTGACCGAGGAGGAGAAGGCGTTCTCCATCGAGGTCGGAGACGAGGTGCCGGGTGCGGGCGTGGCGGCGGCTGATGCCGCCGGTGTGCCCGGCGCGCGGTCCTCGGCCCCGGCCGACGACTTCGACGACGCCGACGGCGAGGACGAGATGGGTCTCGCGGTGATCCGCGGGCTCGTCGACGACTTCGAGGTGAGCGCCGGCGAGGACGGCGGCACCATCCGTATGAGCTGGCCGACCAGCCCGGCGGACGTCCTGTCCTGACCTCGCCCGACCGTCACACGCGCGACGAGGAGAGGCCCTGCCCACAGCAGGGCCTCTCCTCGTTTTTCCCCCACGGCCGGTGCCGGACGCCCCGGCCCGTGCGCCACGCCCGGCCCGGCCCGTGCCGACCGCCCCGGCCGCGACGCCACGCCCGGCCGATTGCGCCACGCCCGGGTCGACCGGGTCGCCCGGCCGGATTGGTGCATCCGCGCGGTGGCTCTGCGGGGTCCCCGTTTGTTCCGGTTCGTCTCCCTATGATCCGTCTCCATGGACCCCACTTCGCTCGCCGCGGCGGTGCTCACGAGCGGGAACCGGACGATCGTGGTCGTCGTCGCGGCCGTCGCCCTCGCCGCGCTGGTCGTCGCGCAGCTCCTCGTCCGTCAGGTGCTCGCGGCCGGCGAGGGCACCGAGAAGATGAAGGAGATCGCCGCCGCCATCCAGGAGGGCGCCAACGCCTATCTCGCGCGGCAGCTGCGTACCCTCGCCGTCTTCGCGGTCGCCGTGTTCTTCCTGCTGTTGCTGCTGCCCGCCGACGACTGGTCGCAGCGCGCGGGACGGTCCCTGTTCTTCCTGGTCGGGGCGCTCTTCTCGGCGGTCACCGGGTACGTCGGCATGCGCCTCGCCGTACGGGCCAACGTACGGGTCGCGGCGGCGGCCAGGGAGGCCACCCCGGCGCCCGGCGAACCGGAGAAGGGCCTCACCGAGGTCGCCCACCGGGCCATGCGGATCGCCTTCCGTACGGGCGGGGTCGTCGGCATGTTCACCGTCGGTCTCGGGCTGCTCGGCGCCTCCTGCGTCGTCCTCGTCTACGCCGCCGACGCGCCGAAGGTCCTGGAGGGTTTCGGTCTCGGCGCCGCGCTCATCGCGATGTTCATGCGGGTGGGCGGCGGCATCTTCACCAAGGCCGCCGATGTCGGCGCCGACCTGGTCGGCAAGGTCGAGCAGGGCATTCCGGAGGACGATCCGCGCAATGCCGCCACCATCGCCGACAACGTGGGCGACAACGTCGGCGACTGCGCGGGCATGGCGGCCGACCTCTTCGAGTCGTACGCGGTGACGCTCGTCGCCGCGCTCATCCTCGGCATGGCCGCCTTCGGCGACGACGGCCTCGCGTTCCCGCTGATCGTGCCGGCCATCGGCGTGGTCACCGCGGTGATCGGCATCTTCGCGGTCGCCCCGCGGCACGCCGACCGCAGTGGGATGAGCGCGATCAACCGAGGCTTCTTCCTCTCGGCGACGATCTCGCTCGTGCTGGTCGCCGTCGCCGCCTTCACGTACCTGCCGTCCTCGTACGCCGAGCTGGAAGGCGTCACCGAGCCCGGGATCAGCGACCACGGCGGCGATCCGCGGGTCCTCGCCCTGGTCGCGGTCGCCATCGGCATCGTCCTCGCCGCGCTCATCCAGCAGCTCACCGGCTACTTCACCGAGACCGGCCGGCGGCCCGTCCGGGACATCGGCAGGTCCTCGCTCACGGGACCCGCCACCGTCGTCCTCGCCGGGGTCGCCCTCGGCCTGGAGTCCGCCGTCTACACGGCCCTGCTGATCGGGCTCGCCGTCTACGGGGCGTTCCTGCTCGGCGGCGCCTCGATCATGCTGGCGCTCTTCGCGGTCGCCCTCGCCGGGACGGGCCTGCTCACCACCGTCGGTGTGATCATCGCCATGGACACCTTCGGGCCGGTCGCCGACAACGCGCAGGGCATCGCGGAGATGTCCGGGGACGTGCGGGGCGCGGGCGCGCAGGTCCTCACCGACCTCGACGCCGTCGGCAACACGACGAAGGCCATCACCAAAGGCATCGCCATCGCCACCGCGGTCCTCGCGGCCGCGGCGCTCTTCGGCTCGTACCGGGACGCCATCGCGACCGCGGTCGCCGAGGCAGGCGAGATCGGCGGGAAGGCGGACGCGCTGACGCTCTCGATGGACATCTCGCAGCCCAACAACCTCTTCGGGCTGATCCTCGGCGCGTCCGTCGTCTTCCTCTTCTCCGGGCTCGCGATCAACGCGGTGTCCCGGTCGGCCGGTTCGGTGGTGTACGAGGTGCGGCGGCAGTTCCGCGAGCACCCCGGGATCATGAAGTACGCCGAGAAGCCGGAGTACGGGCGGGTCGTCGACATCTGCACCAAGGACGCGCTGCGCGAACTCGCCACGCCCGGGCTGCTCGCCGTGACGGCCCCGATCGCGGTCGGCTTCGCGCTCGGCGTCGGCCCGCTCGGCTCGTACCTCGCCGGGGCGATCGGCACGGGCGCCCTGATGGCGGTCTTCCTCGCCAACTCCGGTGGCGCCTGGGACAACGCGAAGAAGCTCGTCGAGGACGGCAACCACGGCGGCAAGGGCAGCGACGCGCACGCGGCGACCGTCATCGGGGACACGGTCGGCGACCCGTTCAAGGACACGGCGGGACCGGCGATCAACCCCCTCCTGAAGGTGATGAACCTGGTCGCGCTGCTGATCGCCCCCGCGGTCGTGCAGTTCGGATACGGGGACGACGCCAACGACTGGGTGAGGGCGGGGGTCGCTGCGCTCGCGGTGCTCGTCCTCGTCGCCGCGGTCCGGGTCTCCAAGCGGCGTTCGGTGACCGTCTCCTGACGTGTCGTCCGTCTCATTCCTCGGCACCGGAGGTGTTCGAGGCGATCTCTCCCTTGGGTCATACGACTGCAATGTGGGATGAATCCCTCGTACGAAAGGTGGAAGTAGCCCGTTCGGCGTGTATGTTCCGGGGCCGAGAGCCTTGGAAGGGACCGATCCGGTGAACAAGAAGCTTGCGGCCGCACTGTCCGGCGGTGCGGTACTGGTGCTCGTGCTGTCCGGTTGCAGCGACGACGAGGGCAACAAGGTGGAGGACTGGGCGAAGACGTTCTGCGACCAGGCGAAGCCTCAGATCCAGAAGCGGGCCGACGCCCACCAGATCATCATCTCGACGGCCGCCGACAGTAAGCCGGCCGACATCCAGGCCGCCGACTCGAAGGCGTTCCAGGACATCGCCGACGCCGACCGCGCCCTCGCCAAGGCCGTCGAGGCCGCCGGGGCGCCGCCCGTCGAGAACGGCCAGAAGGTCCAGCAGGACGCCATCAAGGAGCTGAACGCCACCGCGGTGGCCTACGTGGGGCTCAAGAAGGAGGTCGACGCGCTGGACCCGACAAACCAGCAGAAGTTCGCGGACGGCCTCCAGGACGTCGCCGACGGGCTGACCAAGATCGAGAAGATGGACCAGGCGGCTCTGGCCAAGCTGGAGGAGGGCGAACTGGGTCAGGCGATGGCCAAGCAGCCCGGCTGCCAGAAGCCCACGGCCTCGGTCCCGCCGAAGACCTCCGGCTCGGCCTCGCCGCAGGCCGGCTCGGACTCGGAGTCGGGCTCCGACGCGGACTCCGACGCTGACTCCGGCTCTACCAAGCCGACCAAGAAGGCTTCCGCCAAGCCGACCAAGAAGTCCTCGGAGTAGACGCCCGCCGACGACGGCCTGCTGGCGGCCTGCTGGCGGTCCGGTGGTGCCCGGTGGCGGTCCGGTGCGGGCGGGTGGTGCCCGGGCGCCGGCCCGGTGGCGGTCCGGTGCGGGCCGCGGTGGTTCGGTGCCTGCCCGGTGGTGCTTCGGCGCGGGCACGGTGGTGCTTCGGCGGGACCGAGGCCGTGGGCTTCTGCCGGCCCGGCGGCGGTGATCGGACGGCCCCCGCCGGGTCGGCCGCCCGGATGTCGGTGGCGGCCGTCACAATGGGGTCCGTGAGTACGACCAGCCTGCCCCCCAGCCTCCCGGTGCCCGCGCACGCCGCCCGTCTGCGCGTGGCGCTGCTCGCCGCCGACTTCACCGCCGACGGACTGCTCGACCTGCTCGGCGCCCCGGCCTACGCGGCGCTCGCCCGCAGCGAGACCGTGCCCGCCCTGCGCGCCACCCGCGGCGACTCCCCGCTGGAGACCCTCGTCCGGCTCTTCCTGCTCCAGCAGGCCGTCGCGTACGGCCGGGCCGCCGCCGCGCTCCCGCTCGCCGACGCCCTCGCCGACGGCTGGGTGGTCCGTGAGGACGACGCCGTGCTCGCGACGGTCGACGTCCGGCCGTACAGCGGCCCGGACGGAGAGGACTGGTTCATCGTCTCCGACCTCGGCTGTGCCGTCGGCGGTGCCGGGGGCATCGGGAAGAAGGCCGAGGGAGTCGTCCTCGGCGTCGGCGGCGCCTCCACCACGCTCGCCGGCATCACCGTTCGTACGCCGGTCACGTCCGCGCTCGACCTCGGCACCGGCTCCGGCATCCAGGCGCTGCACGCCGCGCAGCACGCCACCCTGGTCACCGCCACCGACCTCAACCCGCGCGCCCTGGACTTCACGCGGCTCACGCTCGCCCTCTCCGGAGCCCGGGAGGCCGAGCTGCTCGAAGGCTCGCTCTTCGAGCCCGTCGACGGCGACACGTACGACCTGATCGTCTCCAACCCGCCGTTCGTGATCTCCCCCGGCGCCACGCTCACCTACCGGGACGGCGGGATGGGCGGCGACGACCTGTGCCGCACCCTCGTGCAGGAGGCGGGCGAGCGGCTCAACGACGGCGGCTACGCCCAGTTCCTCGCCAACTGGCAGCACGTGGACGGCGAGGAGTGGCAGGATCGGCTGCGCTCCTGGGTGCCGCGCGGCTGCGACGCCTGGATCGTGCAGCGCGAGGTCCAGGACGTCACCCAGTACACGGAGCTCTGGCTGCGGGACAGCGGCGCCCACCGCGGCGACGAGGACGAGTACCGACTGGAGTACGGGCGCTGGCTCGACGAGTTCGAGGCCCGCAGGACGAGGACGATCGGCTTCGGCTGGATCACGATCCGGCGGAACGCGGTGGTGGAGTCCGGCGAGATCGAGCCGTCGATCCTGATCGAGGAGTGGCCGCACCCGGTCGAGCAGCCCCTCGGCGACACCGTCCGCGCCCACTTCGAGCGCCAGGACTACCTGCGGAGCCACGACGACGCCGCGCTCCTCGCCGACCGCTTCACGCTCGCGCCCGAGGTGATGCAGGAGCAGGTCGGGCTCCCGGGCGCCGAGGACCCCGAGCACGTCGTGCTCCGGCAGAACCGGGGCATGCGCCGCGCCACCAAGGTCGACCACGTCGGCGCCGGGTTCGCCGGCGTGTGCGACGGCACGCTCAGCGCCGGCCGCATCCTCGACGCGATCGGGCAGCTGATGGGCGAGGACCCGGTCATGCTGCGGGACCGCACCCCGCAGGCGATCCGGCTGCTCGTCGAGGAGGGCTTCCTGCTGCCCGTCGGGGAGGAGAGCGGCGCTTGATACGGATCGAGCTGGACGAGGCCTCGCTCGGGGCGACCCGGATCGCGATCAGCCCGCTGCGGGACGCGTTCTGCTCCATGCACCTCGCGCTGCCGCACCGCCACCCCTCCTGGCCGTACCAGGAGTGGGTCGGGCAGGCACGCGAGGTGTGGCGGGAGGACGACAGGCTCCGACCGCTGTGGGACCTGTTCGTCGAGGGGCGGGGCGAGGTCTCCGACTTCCTGCTGCCCCGGCCGTTCGGCACGGTCAACGTCCACGAGGAGCTGGCCGCGCTGCGGGCCACCGACCCGGAGTTCGTCCGGGCCCAGGTGGCCGTCTGCTATCCCGGCATGGCCGACGAGCCCTTCGTGCAGCCCTACCTGAAAGACCCGGAGGCGGCCTGCGCGGCGCTCGCCGACGCGTACGCGGCCTACTGGGAGGGCGCGATCGAGCCGTACTGGCCGACGATGCGGCGGCTCGTCGAGGACGAAGTGCTCGTCCGGGCCAGGACGTTCGCGACGGAGGGCGTCGACGCGCTGTTCGCGGGCCTGGAGACGCGGGGGCGGTGGCAGTCCCCCGTACTCGAACTGACCAAGTACATCGACGCGGAGTACGCGCCCGGAGAGCGGCGTCTCGTGCTCGTGCCGCTGGTCTTCGCCGAGGGCTGCCGGCTGTACTCGACGGACGACCCCGAGGTGTTCGCGCTCAGCTTCCAGGCCCGGGGCGCCGCCGCCCTGCGCGAACCGCCCGAGCCCGTCGCCGAGGACCGGCTCGGGCTGATGCTCGGCCGGGGCCGAGCCGCGGTCCTGCGCGAGCTGAGCGGGCCGCTGACCACGGCCGGTCTGGCGGACCGGCTCGGCCTCGCGCCCAGCACCGTCTCCGAGCACCTGTCGGTGCTCTCGGATGCCGGGGTGGTCACCCGGCACCGGGTCGGGCGCTCGGTGTACTACCAGCTCACGGACACCGGCCGTTCGCTGCTCGCCCTGCTCGCCGGGGAGGGCGTGCTGCACGCGGTCGCCTGAGCCGCGGCCCGGTCGCCTGAGTCGCGGTCAGCGGTCAGCGGTCAGCGGTTCGCCGCGCCGCCCCGCCGCCGCGCCGCTTCTCCGTCCCTCCGTCCCTCCGCCCCGACGATTCGGGGGCTCCCGAATCGATGGCACCGCCCCTCCGCGGGCTTCTACCGTCCGCCGCATGCTCGCAATCGAGGCGGAAGCGCTGCGCCGCACCTACACCAGCAGGACCGGGTGGCTGAAGCCCCGGCGGACCGAGACCGAGGCCGTGCGCGGGGTCACCTTCGAGGTGGCGCCGGGGGAGCTGTTCGGCCTGCTCGGCCCCAACGGCGCCGGGAAGACCACCACCATCAAGATGCTCAACACCCTGCTCCTGCCGACCTCCGGCACGGCCCGGGTGTTCGGCCACGACGTGGCCCGCGACCCCGTCGCCGTACGCCGCCGGATCGGGTACGTCTTCGGCGGCGACCGCGGCCTCTACGACCGGCTCTCCGCGCTCGACAACCTCCGCTACTTCGCCGAGCTCTACGGCGTCGAACCCCGCGCGCAGAAGCGGCGCATCGCCGAACTTCTCGACCTCGTCGGCCTCGTGGGGCGGGAGAAGGAGCGCGTCGAGGGGTACTCGCGCGGCATGCGCCAGCGCCTCCACATCGCCCGCGGCCTGCTCCACCACCCCGACGTCCTCTTCCTCGACGAGCCCTCCATCGGCGTCGACCCCGTCGCCGCCCGCGACCTGCGCCGTACGGTCGCGGACCTGGCCGCGGCCGGCACCACCGTCCTGCTCACCACCCACTACATGGCCGAGGCCGACGAGCTCTGCGGCCGGATCGCCGTGATCGCGGGTGGACGGATCCGCGCCCTCGGCACCCCCGAGAGCCTCAAGTCCCGGGTACGGGGCCGGGACGTGCTGGAGATCGAGGCGTACGGGGTGGACGAGGAGCGGCTCGACCGGGTGCGCCGACTGGCCGGGGTGCGGGGCGCGTCGGTCGAGGACCGGGGAACCCTGCAGATCGTCACCGTGCAGACCGGACGCGGCTCCGCCGAGCTGCACGGGCCGGTGCTGGCCGCGCTGGACGGCGTACGGATCGGACGGGTCACGAGCCGCGAACCGTCCCTGGAGGACGCGTACATCGCGATCGTGGAGGAGGCGACGGGCGCCACGGACGGGGCCGTGGCCGGAGCCCCGGAAGACGTCAACGACGGGGCCGTGGCCGGAACCCAGGACGACACCACGGACCGGGCCGTGGCCGGAGCCCCGGAGGGCGTCGCCGAGGAGCTGTCCGTATGAGGCGCGTCCCGCGGCTGATCCTCGTCGGGGTGCGCACCCACGTCTCGTACATGTCGCGCTCCCCGATCGAGATCACCTTCGCCGTCCTCGTCCCGCTCGTCTACGCGACCCTCGCCGTCTACCTCTTCCGGGCCGCCGGCGACCCGGACCGGCTGCTCACCGCCTCCGTCGGGGCCGGACTGATGGGCATCTGGGGCTCGGTGCTCTTCGGTTCGGGCGGCGCGGTGCAGAACCAGCGCTGGCTCGGCACCCTGGAGACCCTGGTCGTGGCGCCGGCGCCGCTCGCGCTCGTCCTGCTCCCGATCACCCTCGCGACCGCCGTCATCGGCACGTACGCCATGGGCGCGACGGTCCTGTGGGGCGTGCTCCTCTTCGACGTCCCGCTCGACTTCGCGCACCCGCTGCTCTTCCTGCTCGCCGTGCCCGTGTGCGTCCTCGCCCTCGGCATGATGGGGCTCCTCCTCGCCGCCACCTTCGTCCTGCTTCGCAACGCCAACGCCCTGGCCAACCCGCTGGACACGCCCGTCTGGCTGCTGTCCGGGCTGCTCGTGCCGGTCACCGTGCTGCCCGCCTGGACGCAGCCCCTGTCCTGGGCGCTGCCCACCACCTGGGGTGCGCGGGCCGTGCACGCGGCGACCTCCGGCGGGGACGTGGTCCCCCCGCTGCTCGCCGCCGCCGCGCTCGGGGCCGGATACGCCCTGGCCGCCGTCCTCGTCCTCGGGCGGGTGGAGCGCCGGGCGCGTGCCGCCGCCACCCTCGCCCTCACCTGAAAGGCCAGACAGAGATGTTCCGTTTTCCCGGCACCGCCCGGCTCGTCGTCGTCGGCGGGGCGATCTCCTACCGGGCGCTGTTCAACTGGACGACCCCACCGATGTTCATCGGAACCCTGCTGGTCGGGCCGCTGCTCCAGGTTTTCTTCTTCGTCTTCCTCGGCAGGGAACTCGGTGTCGCCGACGACCGTTTCCATCTCGTAGGAAACGCCGTCCTCGCAGCTTCCGCCTCCTGCGTGTACGGCGGCACGATGGCCGTCGCCAACGAGCGCCGGTACGGCACGCTCGGCGCCGTCCTGCTCTCGCCCCGGCACCGTGTCCCGCTCTGGATCGGACGCGCCCTCCCGTACGTCCTCAACGGGCTGTTCGTCAGCGCCTTCGTGCTCACCGCCGCCGCGCTGCTCCTCGGGCTGCCCGTGCCCGCCGGGGCGCTGCCCGGGCTCGGGCTGGTGCTGCTCGCCGCCGCCGGTGCCTGCTCGGCCTTCGGGCTCGCGCTGGGGGCGCTCGGGCTCCGCTTCCGCGACGTCTTCCTGGTGTCCAACGTGGCGAGTTCGGGGCTGCTCCTCCTGACGGGCGCCGCCGTGCCCCGGGAGTCGCTGCCGGAGTGGATGCGCTTCGCCGGCGAGCTGCTGCCGCTCACGCACGCGGCGGACGCGGCGCGGCGACTGACCGCGGGCGGCGGCCTGGACGGGGCCCTGCTCGGGACCGAGCTCGCCGTCGGCGCGGGATGGGGGCTGCTCGCCGTCGCCCTGCTCGCCGTCTTCGAGCGCGGCAGCCGGCGCCGGGCCACGCTCGACGTGATGTGAGCAGGCCACGACGTGATGCGAGGAGGCCTCGATCTGATGCGAGGAGGCCTCGATGTGATGTGAGCAGGTCTCGACGTGATGTGACAGGAGAGGAAGAGGTGAAGTGAGGAGTGGGTCACTACCGGCCATCTTCGTGAAACCGCGCGAGCCGGTCCGCGTCGTTCACCCGGAATTCGCACCCACGACGCCCGGAGGTGTCAGCCTCGGCTGCGGGAGACGAACACCGCACGTGAACGGAACGGGGTACGGGCATGGAGAGCGGGCCGGCGATCTTCGCGGGGGCGGCGTTCACGCTGTTCGGGGGCGCGCTGCTGCTGTGGACCACCGTGCGGGTGCTGCACCGTGAGCCCGTGGCGTACGGGGTCGCGCCGCGCACCGCCGTCGCGCTCACGAGCCTCTTCGGCGCCGCCTCCCTGGCCCTCGGCCTCTGGTGCTTCGGCCGGCTCTGATCCCGGCTCCGATACCGCCTCCGGCCCCGGCTCCGGTCCGGCTCCATCCTGCCTCCGGTCCGGCTCCGATCCTGCCTCCGGGCCGCCTCCGGGCCAGCTCCCGATCTTGTTCCGATCCCTCCGGCGTGACCGTCCGCCCCGCCCGACCTGAGGTCCGGGCGGCAGGAATGCCAGGACTCGGGTTACCGTTCGAGTGGCCGTTGCGGGCTTTCGCCGTTTGACACGGGGGCGGGTTGTACCGTCACACTCCGCAGCGACGGGAGCGTCACCGTCCGTGCCGCTGCCGTGCGTGCCAGCGCCGTACGTGCCAGAGAGTGTCGATCCGGAGAGAAGAGCGAAGTTGTCCCCGACCAGCGAGACCGCACACGGCGGCCGCCGACTCGTCATCGTCGAGTCGCCTGCCAAGGCGAAGACGATCAAGGGCTACCTCGGCCCTGGCTATGTCGTCGAGGCGAGCGTCGGACACATCCGCGACCTCCCCAGCGGCGCCGCCGAGGTGCCGGAGAAGTACACCGGCGAGGTACGCCGCCTCGGTGTCGACGTCGAGCACGACTTCCAGCCCATCTATGTCGTCAACGCCGACAAGAAGGCTCAGGTCAGGAAGCTCAAGGAGCTGCTCGCCGAGTCCGACGAGCTCTTCCTCGCCACCGATGAGGACCGCGAGGGCGAGGCCATCGCGTGGCACCTCCAGGAAGTCCTGAAGCCCAAGGTCCCGGTCCACCGGATGGTCTTCCACGAGATCACCAAGGACGCGATCCGCGAGGCCGTCGCCAACCCCCGCGAGCTCAACCAGCGGATGGTCGACGCCCAGGAGACCCGCCGCATCCTCGACCGGCTCTACGGCTACGAGGTCTCGCCGGTCCTGTGGAAGAAGGTCATGCCGCGGCTGTCCGCCGGCCGCGTGCAGTCCGTCGCCACCCGGCTCGTCGTCGAGCGCGAGCGCGAGCGCATCGCCTTCCGCTCCGCCGAGTACTGGGACCTCACCGGCACCTTCGGCACCGGCCGCTCCGGTGACGCCTCCGACCCGTCCTCGCTGGTCGCGCGCCTCGCGGCGGTCGACGGCAAGCGCGTCGCGCAGGGTCGTGACTTCGGCGCCGACGGTCGGATGAAGACCGACAGCGTGCTCCACCTGGACGAGGAGAAGGCACGGGCGCTCGCCGCCGGGCTCGCCGACACCGCGTTCTCCGTGCGCTCGGTCGAGTCGAAGCCGTACCGCCGCTCCCCGTACGCCCCGTTCCGCACCACGACCCTCCAGCAGGAGGCGAGCCGCAAGCTGGGCTTCGGTGCGAAGGCGACCATGCAGGTGGCGCAGAAGCTGTACGAGAACGGCTTCATCACCTACATGCGTACGGACTCCACGATCCTGTCCGACACCGCCGTGACGGCGGCCCGGGCGCAGGTCACCCAGTTGTACGGCGCCGACTACCTGCCGGAGAAGCCGCGCGTCTACGCGGGCAAGGTCAAGAACGCGCAGGAGGCGCACGAGGCGATTCGCCCTTCGGGTGATCGTTTCCGCACCCCGGCGGAGACCGGCCTGACCGGCGACCAGTTCCGGCTCTACGAGCTGATCTGGAAGCGGACCGTCGCGTCCCAGATGAAGGACGCCACCGGCAACTCGGTCACCGTGAAGATCGGCGGCCGCGCGGCGGACGGCCGGGACGCCGAGTTCTCGGCCTCCGGCAAGACGATCACCTTCCACGGCTTCATGAAGGCGTACGTGGAGGGGGCCGACGACCCGAACGCGGAGCTCGACGACCGCGAGCGGCGCCTGCCGCAGGTCGCCCAGGGCGACGCGCTGACCGCCGAGGAGATCACGGCGGACGGCCACGCGACGAAGCCGCCGGCCCGCTACACCGAGGCCTCGCTGGTCAAGGAGCTCGAAGAGCGCGAGATCGGCCGCCCGTCGACGTACGCGTCGATCATCGGCACCATCCTCGACCGCGGCTACGTCTTCAAGAAGGGCACGGCGCTCGTGCCGTCCTTCCTGAGCTTCGCCGTCGTCAACCTCCTGGAGACGCACTTCGGGCGGCTCGTCGACTACGACTTCACAGCCAGGATGGAGGACGACCTCGACCGCATCGCGCGGGGCGAGGCCAAGTCCGTGCCGTGGCTGAAGCGCTTCTACTTCGGTGACACCGAGGGCGGTACGGCCGCCTCCGGCGGTGCGGCGGACGCCGGGAACGGCGACGGCGACCACCTCGGCGGCCTCAAGGAGCTCGTCACCGACCTCGGCGCGATCGACGCGCGCGAGATCTCCTCCTTCCCCGTCGGCAACGACATCGTGCTGCGCGTCGGCCGCTACGGCCCGTACGTCGAGCGCGGCGAGAAGGACTCCGAGGGCCACCAGCGCGCCGACGTCCCGGAGGACCTCGCGCCCGACGAGCTGACCGTCGAGCACGCCGAGGAGCTCCTCGCCAAGCCGAGCGGCGACTTCGAGCTGGGCGCCGACCCGGTCAGCGGCAACCAGATCGTCGCGAAGGACGGCCGCTACGGCCCGTACGTCACCGAGATCCTGCCCGAGGGCACCCCGAAGACCGGCAAGAACGCGGTGAAGCCGCGGACGGCCTCCCTCTTCAAGTCGATGACGCTCGACACCGTCACCCTGGAGGACGCGCTCCGGCTGATGTCCCTCCCCCGGGTCGTCGGCGCGGACGCCGAGGGCGTCGAGATCACCGCGCAGAACGGCCGCTACGGCCCGTACCTGAAGAAGGGCACGGACTCGCGGTCGCTCACCGACGAGGAGCAGCTCTTCTCGATCACGCTCGAAGAGGCGCTCGCGATCTACGCGCAGCCCAAGCAGCGCGGCCGGGCCGCCGCCAAGCCGCCGCTGAAGGAGCTGGGCACCGACCCGGTCAGCGAGAAGCCCGTGGTCGTCAAGGACGGGCGCTTCGGCCCGTACGTGACGGACGGCGAGACCAACGCCACCCTGCGCACCGACGACAGCGTGGAGACGATCACGCCGGAGCGCGGCTACGAGCTGCTCGCGGAGAAGCGCGCCAAGGGGCCGGCCAAGAAGGCCGCCAAGAAGGCCCCGGCGAAGAAGGCCACGACGGCGAAGAAGACGGCCACGAAGACGGCGGCGAAGAAGACCACCGCCGCCAAGACGACGGCCGCCAAGACGACGGCCGCCAAGACGACGGCGGCGAAGAAGACCGCCGCGAAGAAGACCACGACGGCGAAGAAGACGACCGCGGCCAAGAAGACGGCGGCGGCTCAGCCGGAGTAGTCGCCGCCGCCCCGGCGGGGCGCGGAGAAGACGAGCGGGAGGGGCGGGGGCCGAGGGCCTCCGCCCCTCCCGCGTTCGTCCTGTCACAGGCTCGTCCGGATGTTCGGGCGGGGGCCGCGGGGAGCAAGGGCGTCCGGATAGGGTGGACGGATGACGCGAGCAGAGCAGCCAGACCGCCTCGGCGATTCCGACGCCGCACTCGTCGCGGATTCCCAGGAGCGTGCCGTACGGGCCCTCCTGCGCCATCAGCCCCTGCGCCGGCTGTGGAGCGCCCACGTCGTCGGCAGCGTCGGTGACGCCCTCGCCCTCCTCGTCCTCGTCCTCCTGGGCCTCCAGGCGGCCGTCGCCGAGGGCGCGCTCGGGGGCGGCTACCGGGGCGCCGCCCTCGCCGTGGCCGCCGTCGTCGGCACGCGTCTGCTGGCCTCGGTGCTCTTCGGGGCCGTCCTCCTCGGACCGCTCACCGCGCTCACCGGGCCCGACGGCCCGCTCGACCGGCGCTGGACCATGATCGGCGCCGACGGGCTGCGGGTCGCGCTGCTCGTCATCGCGCCGCTGTGGATCGACTGGATCCCCGACAGCGCGCTCTGGTTCCTGCTCGGCACCGTCTTCGTCACCGGTGCGGCCGAGCGGCTCTGGACGGTCTGCCGCGAGGGCGCAGCGCCCGCGCTGCTGCCCGCCCCGCCGCTGGAGGGCGCCGCCGTACGGCCGCTCCCCGACCACCTCGGCGCGCTGCGCCGGCTGTCCCAGCGCACCGGCTTCCTCGCCGTTCCGGCCGCGGCCGCCGTGCTGTTCGTCGCCACGCTGGTCGGGAACCTGCTCGGCACCGGACTCGACTGGTTCTCGCTGCACCAGGCGGCCCTCGGCTCGTACGTCGCCGCCGGACTGTTCGCCGCCTCCGTCACCGTCGTCTACGCGATGGCGCTGCCCGGCGGGCGGACGCCGAGGCCCCGCTCGCCCCTGGAGGGGCTGCGCCGCCCCACGGCCGGGAAGGGCCAGGTCACGGCGGAGGGCGACGACGCGACGGCCTCAGCGACCGGGAAGGCCTCCGAGGCCGGAAGCCCGGTGGCCGGGAAGGCCTTCGCGACCGGGAAGGCCGCCGTGGCCGGGAAGGGCGTGGCGACCGGGAAGGCCGCAGCGACCGGGAAGGCCGTGGCCGACAAGGGCCGTACCGGCATCCTGCCCCTGCTGGTCCTGACCTGCGCCACCGTCGCCGGGGCGATCGCCGCGGCCGCGTCCCTCGCCGTCCTCCACGCGTACGACCTGGGCGGCGGTCCCGTCACGTACGCCCTCCTGATCCTCGCGCTCAGCGGCGCCACCGCCGTCGGCATCCGCACCGCGCGTTCGGTCCTGCCCGTCCTGTCCCGGCGCCGGCTGCTCGCCCTCGCGACCGCCGTCACCGGGGTCGCGCTGATCGCCATGGGCCTGGTGCCGGACACCGCGACCGTGCTGTTCCTCGCCGTCCTCGCCGGGTACGCGGCCGGTGTCGCCGCGAACACCGGCCACATCCTCGTCGACCAGGAGACCGAGGAGCCGCGCCGGGCCCGGACCACCGAGCACCTCCAGGCCAACGCCCGCGTCGGCATGGCCGTGGGCGCCCTCGGCGCCCCGCTGCTCGCCGCCGCGATCGGGCCGCACCGGCTCGCCTCCGGCAGCTTCGTCTTCGCGCACGGCGGCGCAGCCTTCACGCTCGCCCTGGTCGGCGCGCTGCTGCTGCCGGTCGCCGCGCTCGTCCTCGCGAAGACCGACGACCGGGCGGGCGTCCCGCTCCGCCGCGACCTGCGCGACGCGCTGCGCGGCTCCGACCCGTCCCAGGCGGCGTCCCCGACCGGCTTCTTCATCGCCCTGGAGGGCGGCGACGGTGCCGGGAAGTCCACGCAGGTCCAGGCGCTCGCCGAGTGGATCCGCGCCAAGGGCCACGAGGTCGTCGTCACCCGCGAGCCCGGCGCCACCCCGATCGGCAAGCGGCTCCGCTCGATCCTCCTCGACGTGTCGTCGGCGGGGCTCTCGAACCGGGCCGAGGCCCTGCTGTACGCGGCCGACCGCGCCGAGCACGTCGACTCCCTGGTCCGGCCGGCCCTGGAGCGGGGCGCGATCGTCCTCTCCGACCGGTACATCGACTCGTCCGTGGCCTACCAGGGCGCGGGCCGTGACCTGTCGCCGACCGAGATCGCCCGCATCTCGCGCTGGGCGACGGACGGGCTCGTCCCGCATCTGACCGTCGTGCTCGACGTCTCCCCGGAGACGGCCCGCGAGCGCTTCACCGAGGCGCCCGACCGGCTGGAGTCCGAGCCGCCGGAGTTCCACGCGCGCGTGCGGGCCGGTTTCCTCGCCCTCGCGGCCGCCGACCCGAGCCGCTACCTCGTCGTCGACGCCGGCCAGGAGCCGGAGGCCGTCACCACCGTCGTACGCCACCGGCTCGACCGGATGCTGCCGCTCTCCGAGGCCGAGGTGAAGGCCGCGGAGGAGGCCCGCCGGAAGGCCGAGGAGGAGGCGCGGCGCCTGGCGGAGGAAGAGGCCGCCCGCAAGGCGGAGGAGGAGCGCCTGGAGCGCGAGCGGCAGGAGCAGCTCGCCAAGCTCCGCGCCGAGGAGGAGGAGCGCAAGCGGCGCGAGGAGGAAGAGGCGCGCCGCCTGGAGGCCGAACGGCAGGCGGAGGAGGCCCGGCGTCGGGCCGAGGAGGCCCGGATCGCCGCCGAGCTCGCCGCCGAGGAGGAGCGGAAGCGGCTCGCGGCGGAGGAGAAGGCCCGCCAGGAGGAGCAGGAGCGGCTCCGCAGGGAGGCCGAGGAGGAGGCCCGGCTGCGGGCGGAGGCGGAGGAACGCCGCCTGGAGAAGCAGCGCAAGGCCGAGGAGGCCCTGCTCCGGGCCGAGGAGGCCCGCCGGATGGCCGAGGCCGCCGCCGCGGCGAAGGCGGCGGAGGAGGCGGCGGTGAGGGCCGCGGCGGAGAAGGTCGCCGCCGAGGCGGCCGCGAAGGCCGCCGCGGAGAAGGCGGCTGCGGAGAAGATCGCCGCGGAGCAGGCCGCTGCCCAGCGGGCCGCGGCTGCGGAGGCGGCCGCGGTGAAGGCGGCTGCCGAGAGGAAGGCCGCTGCCGAGAAGCAGGCCGCGGAGGACGCACGGAGGAAGGCCGCTGCCGAGAAGCAGGCCGCGGAGGACGCACGGAGGAAGGCCGCCGCCGAGAAGCAGGCTGCCGAGCGGGCGGCTGCCGAGCGGGCCGCTCGGGCCTCCGAGGTGTCGGCGAACGAGGTCACCGTGCCGACGCCGATCGTGAAGCCGGACGCGCCGACCGTCTCGCCCAACGAGGTCACCGTCGCCACCCCGATCGTGAAGCCGGAGGCCGAGACGTCCGTCCTGCCGCAGGTCCGGGAGGCCGCCCGGGAGGCCCGGGGCGTCGACGAGACCGCCGTCCTGCCTTCCGTACGGGACCCCCGTGTGCCGTCCGACCCCGCCGACCGGGTGCCGCAGGACATCTTCCGCGACGAGCAGGCGCAGCCACAGCGTCAGTCGCCGTCGCCGCGTGAGTCGCAGCCCCACGGGGCGAACGACCGGACCCGTGAGCTGCCCCAGCTCGACGAGCAGGGCCGGCCGCGCCGTCGGTCGGACTGGGCCGAGGAGACCCCGCTCGACGATCTGCCGACCCTCGCGGACGAGCTGTTCGGCCCGCACGAGGACGACGAGGGCGACGGCCGCCGCCGCTGAGGTCTCACGGCGTCCCCCGGTCGAGGGTGTAGCTAGCTCCACCCTCGACCGGGAAGCCAGCCCCATACCGCTGTGACCTGCGCTTTTCTAGCGTTGTCGGCATGATGACGACAGCAGTGACGGAGAGCGGCGCCGCACTCGCCCTGGACGGGGTGAGCCGGACGTACGAAGGAACTCGTGGCTCCCGTGGCGGAGTGCCCGCGCTCGACGGGGTGAGCCTCGTCGTGCCGCGCGGGCGGTTCGTGGCGGTGATGGGCCGGTCGGGTTCCGGGAAGTCCACGCTGCTGCGGTGCGCGGCCGGGCTCGAACGGCCGACGGCGGGCACGGTACGCGTCGGGGGCACCGACCTCGCCACGCTGAAGGCGGCCGGACTCACCCGGTTGCGCCGGGACCGGATCGGCTTCGTCTTCCAGTCGCTGAACCTCGTCTCCGCGCTGAACGTGCGGGAGAACGTCACCCTGCCGCTGCTGCTCGCCGGCGCCCGTGGCGACCGGGAGCTCGACGCCCGCGCCCTGGCCGGCCTCGCGTCCGTGGGGCTCGCCGACCGGTCCGAGGACGCGCCCGAGAACCTCTCCGGCGGCCAGCGGCAGCGGGTGGCGATCGCCCGGGCCCTGGTCAACGAACCCGAGGTCGTCTTCGCCGACGAGCCGACCGCCGCGCTCGACCCGGTCACTGCGGCCGGAGTCCTCGCCCTGCTGCGGCGCGCGGTGGACGAGCGCGGCCGGACCGTCGTCCTCGTCACCCACGACCCGGTGGCGGCGGCCTGGACGGACGAGGCCGTGTTCCTGGAGCGGGGCCGGCTGGTCGGCCGCCTCGACCGGCCGGACGAGGCCGGTGTGCGGGAGGCGCTGGGCGGGACGGCCGACACCGGGCGCCACGCGGCCGGACGGTACCTGGCGGTGTCGCGGTGAGCCCGGTGAGGAACCCGGCGGTGAGGCTGCTCGCCGCGCGGTCGCTGCGGACGCACCGGAAGGCGTGGGCGGCCGTGTTCGCGGCCGTCGTCGTCACCGCCACGCTGCTCGGCGCCCTCGCGCTGGCGGTCGGCTCGGTCGGCCTCGGCCACGCGCGCGTGGACCGGTACGCGGCGGCGCCCGTCGTCGTCGCGGGCGACCAGGAGGTCAGCTGGACGGCCGATCCGTGGGGGAGCGAGCCGACCACCGTCTCGGCGGGGCTGACCGAGCGGGTACGGATCCCGGGCTCGGCCGTCGACGTCCTGCGCGAGGTCCCGGGCGTCCGGGCCGCGATCCCGGACGACACCTTCGTCGTAAGGGAGTCGGAGTCGGGGTCGGGGAAGGCTTCGGGGTCGGGGATGGCTCCGGGGTCGGGGTCGGAGTCGGAGTCGGGGAAGGCTCCGGGGCCCGGGTCGGGGTCGGGTACGGAGGCCCGTGCCGCTGCGGCCGCCGGTGCCGGGACGTACACCGGGCGGTCCTGGGAGGCCGCCTCGCTGGCGCCGTACGAGCTGCTCGACGGGCGGGAGCCCCGTAAGGCCGGAGAGGTCGTCGCCGGGGCCGGGATCGGCGCCGGGGCCCGGGTCGGGGAGACCGTGGCCGGGCTTACGGTCGTCGGCGTGGCCGACGGGCCCGCCGCCCTGTACGTCACCGCGCAGGAGGCGCGGCGGCTCGCCGGGCACCCGGGCACCGTCGACGCCGTCGGGGTCCTCGCCGAGCCCGGTGTTCCCACGGACACCCTTCACGCGCGCGTGCGTGCGGCGCTGGACGGCGCCGGGCTCAAGGACACCGCCGCCGGGCAGCCCCTCCGGGCGCTCACCGGCGACGGCCGCGGCGGCGCCGAACACCTCGCCGCGCCGCCCGCGCGCACCGAGCTCCTCGGCGTCCTCGCGGCCGTCTCCGGGACGGTGCTCCTCATCGCGGTCCTCGTCCTCTCCTCGCTCGTCGCGCAGGCGCTCAACCAGCGCGGTGCCGAGCGGGAGCTGCTGCTCGCGGTCGGCGCGACACCCCGTCAGGTGCGGGCCGCCGCCGGCCGGGAGGTGACCCGGGTGGCGGGCGCGGCGGCGCTGGTCGGCGCACTGGCGGCCGTACCGACGTTCCTGGTCGCGTGGTCGACGCTGCGATCCCGTACCGGAGTCGTACCGGAGGGGCTCGTCCTCCCCACCCCGCCCTGGCTGTTCGCCGCCTCGCTCGGCGTCGCCGCCGTCGTGGTCGGTCTCGCCCGGCTCGTCGTCCTCTTCTCGACCCGCCGGGCGGACCGGCCGGGCAGGGGCGCCGGGCGCCGCGTCGGCGGGCTCGTCCTGCTCGCCCTCGGCGCGGCCGCGGCCGGTACGGCCACGACGCAGGGCGGCGAGGCGGCCGGCGCCGCGGCCGGAGCGGCCACGGTGACGCTCGTCGCCGGCTTCGCCCTGCTCGGGCCGTGGATCGCGCGGGGTGCGATGCGGGTCCTGGACGGGCCGTTCCGCCGGCTCGGCGGGGCGCCCGGGCGGCTCACGGCGGCCGGCGCGGCCGCCCACTCGCGGCGGCTCGGGGCCGCGCTCACCCCGGTCGTCCTCGTCACCGCCTTCGCGCTGGTGCAGCTCGCGGCGGGCTCGACCATGGGGCGGGCGGCCGAAGCGCAGGCGAGCTCCGCGACCACCGCCGACCTCGCGGTCTCCGGCACGACGGCGGAGCGGGTGCGGAAGCTTCCGGGCGTCACCGCGGCGACGGACGTGGTGCGTTCGACGGTGGTCCTGGCCCGTACGGAGGCCGGTTCGCCGCGCCTCGACCGGCTGCCGGTCCTCGGCGTGGACGCCGACGGCCTGAAGGGCACGCTCGACCCGGGCGTGGTCGCGGGCGACCTGGCCGGACTCGCCGGGCGCGGCACGGTCGCGGTCGGCGCGGACATGGCCGACGCGCTGGACGCGCGGCCCGGATCCACGGTGACCCTGCGGCTCGGTGACGGCGCGGAGAAGCGGCTGCGGGTGGTGGCGGTGTACGAACGCACGCTCGCCCTCGGCGAGTTCCTGCTGCCGAAGACCGAACTGACCCCGCACATGACCGACCCGTACCCCGCGCGCGTGCTGGTGGCGACGGGCGGTGCGGATGCGGGGGGCGTCGCTGCCGCCACCGGATCCGAGATCGCACCCGAGGTCGCACCCGAGCAGGTCACCGCGGCCGGGGCCGAGTTGAACGGGGTCGTGTCGGCGGCGGTCGTCACCGCGATCGGCGCGCTCACCGTCCTCTCCGTCCTCAGCACCCTCGCCCTGATCGGGGCGGGGCGGCGCGGCGAGCTGGCGCTGCTGCGCCAGGTGGGGGCCTCGGCCGGTCAGCTGCGCCGGATGCTCGGCCTGGAGGCCGGCTTCCTGACGGCCACGGGGCTGCTCCTCGGGGTCGTGGTGGCAGCGCTGCCGCTGACCGCCTTCGCCTGGGCGCTGACGGGCGGCCTGCCGTACCTGCCGCCCGCGCAGGGCGCGCTGATCGCCGGGACCGTGGTGCTGACGGTGGCGGCGGGCGTGTTCCTGCCGGCCTCGGGGCGGCGCCTCAGGCGTTGAGGTACGCGAGCACGGCGAGGACCCGGCGGTGGCCGCCGCTGTCGCTCGGCGGCAGGCCGAGCTTCGCGAAGACATTGCCGATGTGCTTGTGCACGGCCCGCTCGGTGACCACCATCGAGCGGGCGATCGTGCTGTTGTCGTGCCCCTGGGCCATCAGCTCCAGGACCTCGCGCTCGCGCGGGGTGAGGGAGTCCAGCGGGTCGTCGCGGCGCCGGGCGAGCAGCTCGGCGACGACCTCCGGGTCCAGGGCCGTACCGCCGGCGGCGACCCGCTCCAGGGCGTCCAGGAACTCGTCGACCCGCCCGACCCGGTCCTTCAGGAGGTAGCCGACGCCCCGGGCGCCGCCACCGAGGAGCTCGGCCGCGTACGTCTCCTCCACGTACTGGGAGAGGACGAGCACCGGCAGTTCCGGCAGCCGCTCGCGGGCCGCGAGCGCCGCCCGCAGCCCCTCGTCGCGGAAGCCGGGCGGCAGCCGCACGTCGAGGACGGCGACGTCCGGGCGGTGCTCCAGGAGCAGCGGCAGGATCTCGGGTCCGGTCGCCGCGACCCCGGCGACCTCGTGGCCGGAGGAGGACAGCAGCAGCACCAGCCCCTCCCTCAGGAGGGCGTTGTCCTCGGCGATCACCACACGCACGGAAGCTCCACTTCGATCACGGTCGGGCCCCCTTCGGGGCTGGTCAGTCGTACGGTGCCGTCGAGCGCGGCGACCCGGCGGCGCATGCCCGTCAGGCCGGAGCCGTCCCGCTCGCCCGCCTCGGCGCCGCCGCGGCCCTCGTCACGGACGAGGACGCGCAGGCCGGCGGGTTCGCGGGTGAGGGCGACGGAGGCGCGGGCGGCGCCGCTGTGCTTGGCGGCGTTGGTGAGGGCCTCGGCGACGACGAAGTACGCGGCGGCCTCGACGGCGGCGGGGGCGCGGGGGCCGCCGGTGTCCGGGCCGTCGCCGAGGCCCGTCACGGACACCTCGACCTCCAGGCCGCTGCTCGCGGCGAGGGCCCGTACCGCCCCGGTCAGGCCGCGGTCGGTGAGGATCGGCGGGTGGATGCCGCGCACGACGTGCCGCAGCTCGGCCAGCGCCTCCTCGGCCTGCTCCTGGGCGTCGTCGAGGAGCTTGCGCGCGGTCACGGGATCGGAGTCGTACGCCCGCCTGGCCAGGCCGATCCGCATGGAGAGCGCGACCAGCCGGGCCTGCGCCCCGTCGTGCAGATCGCGTTCGATCCGGCGCAGTTCGGCGCCGTGCGCGGCGACCGCGCCCGCCCGGGTGGCCGTCAGCTGCTCGATACGGGCGGCGAGCGCGGCGTCCCGGGCGGCCGACGGGGCCGGGGTGAGCAGCGTGCGCGACCAGTCGGACTCCAGGTCGGCGAGCCGGGTGAGGAGCGGCAGCAGCACCGGCCGCCGTCCGGCGAGCCCGGTCCACACCCCGTCGACGAGCACGGCGACGACCCACGTGATCAGCGAGGCGTACCAGAGCATGGAGCCGTAGAGGAGGTGGGCGGCGGCCCAGATCAGGTCCCGGCGGGTGCCGGGGTCGGTGACCGCGGTCCGCACGCGCGCGGGGAGGGGGCCTTCGAGCGGCAGGTACGCCTCCGGGACGGGCGTCCCGGTCCACGCGGCCGTACGGCGCCGCTCCCAGCCGGCGAGCCGGCGCAGCAGCAGCACGCTCTCGGGGAGGACGCCGGCGCCGATGACCGTGACGGTCAGGAAGGCGGTGAACAGGGCGACGCCGATCATCAGGTAGCCGAGAAGGGCGATCGCGGCCCCGACCGACAGGTGGAGCCACGCCCGGGCCGCTTCCTTGATCGCCTCGCGCATGGTGTCAGGGTAGGCGGCTGCCCGGAGGAGGGCGGTGGAGCGGGCTACACCATCGGTTCGGGGGCGGGCACCGCTGTGCGGGGGAGCCGCGATGGCGAGGATCGAAGGGTCGAGGGGCCGAAGGGCCGAAGGGTCGCCGGGAACGCCCCGGAGACCCACCCACCTCACCTCACCCCCACCCGAGAACCCCGATCAATGGAGGACCCCCATGCGTGCCGTGCTCTGGCTGCTGCTCACCGCGAGCGTCCTGGCCAACGTCTTCGTCAGCACCTTCGCCGACTGGAGCGGCGGTCTCCAGATCGCCGGAAGCGTCTGCACCGGAGCGGTCCTGCTGGGCTCCGCCGCCGGCCTGTGGCTGACGCGCGACCGGAGCGCGGCCTGACGCCGGGTCGGCGTCGCGACCGGAGCGCGGCCTGACGCCGGGTCGGCGGGGGTTGTCAGAGCGCTGCCCCACAATGGAGGACGTACCTGAGGAGGGGCAGACATGGCCGTTTGGGACGACCTGGTCGGACAGGCGCAGGTCGAGGAGCAGCTCTCGGCCGCCGCGCGGGACGCCGACGCGCTCGTGACCGCCCATGCCGCCGGAGAGCCCGACCCCGAGGCGTCGAAGATGACCCACGCCTGGCTGTTCACCGGCCCGCCGGGGTCCGGGCGGGCGACGGCGGCGCGGGCGTTCGCCGCCGCGCTGCAGTGCGTGAGCCCCGACCGGGCCATGGGCGGGATCCCCGGCTGCGGATTCTGCGACGGCTGCCACACGACGCTCGTCGGCACCCACGCGGACGTGGAGATCATCCGTACGGACCTGCTGTCCATCGGCGTGAAGGAGACCCGCGAGCTCGTCCGGCGCGCCCAGCTGTCGCCGGCGGGCGGCCGCTGGCAGGTCATCGTCCTGGAGGACGCCGACCGGCTCACCGAGGGCGCGGGGAACGTCCTGCTGAAGGCCGTGGAGGAGCCCGCGCCGCGCACGGTCTGGCTGCTCTGCGCGCCCTCTCTGGAGGACGTGCTGCCCACGATCCGCTCCCGCTGCCGCCACCTGACCCTGCGGACACCGCCGGTGGAGGCGGTGGCGGACGTGCTCGTGCGGCGCGACGGCATCGAGCCGGAGGCGGCGTACGCGGCGGCCCGCGCGACCCAGGGGCACATCGACCGGGCGCGGCGGCTCGCCACCGACGAGCGGGCCCGCGCGCGCCGGGCGGTCGTCCTCAAGCTGCCGCTGCGGGTCGCGGACATCGGCGGCTGCCTCAAGGCGGCCCAGGAGCTGGTCGACGCGGCCGCCGAGGACGCGAAGCAGGTCGCGGAGGAGGTCGACGTCAAGGAGACCGAGGACCTGAAGGCGGCGCTCGGCGCCGTCCAGGGCGGGCGGATGCCGCGCGGCACGGCCGGTGCGATGAAGGAGCTGGAGGAGCGGCAGAAGCGGCGCAGGACGCGCACCCAGCGCGACAGCCTGGACCTCGCGCTCACCGAGCTGACCGGTTTCTACCGCGATGTCCTGACGCTCCAGCTCCGCTCCCGCTCGGCCATCGCCAACGTGGACGTGCGGGACGTGCTGGAGCGGATCGCCCACGACACCGCTCCGGAGCTGACGCTGCGCCGCATCGAGGCGATCCTCGCCTGCCGCGAGGCCCTCGACCGGAACGTGGCACCGCTGCTGGCGGTGGAGGCGATGACGATGTCGCTGCGAGGCTAGGCCCTGTCGCCTCTCGCCCCCCGCACGCGATTGGACACGGTCCGTACTCGTCCGGATACGCTCCGGGAATGGACTCCAGGCGTTTGCTCCGTACGTCCGCCACGGCTCTCGCGGCCGCCGGACTGATCCTCTCCGGCTGCACGGGCGGAAGCGACGCCGCCGCGTCCCGTACGACCCAGGCGGCCGCCCCGGCGCCCGCCTCGGCCACCGTCCCGGCCGAGTCCGGGGCGCTGAGGGAGTACTACGGGCAGAAGCCGAAGTGGCGCGACTGCGGTGTGCCGGGCTTCCAGTGCGCGACGCTGCTGGCGCCGCGCGACTACGCGAAGCCGGACGGCGGCGATGTCGAGCTGGCCGTCTCGCGGGTCCGGGCCACGGGCCCGGGGAAGCGGCTCGGGTCGCTCCTGGTCAACCCCGGCGGGCCCGGCGGCTCGGCCGTCGGCTACCTCCAGGGGTACGCGGGCATCGGCTACCCGGCCCCCGTCCGCGCCCGCTACGACATGGTGGCCGTCGACCCGCGCGGAGTTGCCCGCAGCGAGCCGGTCGAGTGCCTGACGGGCCCGCGGATGGACACGTACACGCAGGTAGACCAGACCCCCGACGACACCGCGGAGACCAACGCGCTGAGCGCGGCCTTCAAGGAGTTCGCGGCGGGCTGCGAGAAGCGTTCGGGAGAGATCCTGCCGCACGTGTCCACGGTCGAGACGGCCCGTGACATGGACATCCTGCGGGCGGTGCTCGGCGACGAGAAGCTCACCTACGTGGGGGCCTCGTACGGCACCTTCCTCGGCGCCACGTACGCCGAGCTCTTCCCCGGCCGGGTCGGCCGGCTGGTCCTCGACGGAGCGATGGACCCGTCCCTCTCCGCCCTCGAACTGAACCGCGACCAGACCGCCGGCTTCGAGACGTCCTTCCGCGCCTTCGCCGCCGACTGCGTCCGCAAGCCGGACTGCCCGCTGGGCACCGAGTCGGTCGCGGCGGCCGGTGAGGCGCTGCGGGCGTTCTTCCGCGACGTGGACGCGGAGCCGGTGCCGACGGGCGAGAGCCGCGAGCTCGGCGAGTCGCTCGCCACGACGGGCGTGATCGCGGCGATGTACGACGAGGGCGCCTGGCCCCAGCTGCGCGAGGCCCTCACCCGGGCGATCGGCGGCGAGGGCTCGGGCCTGCTCGCCCTGGCGGACAACTACTACGAGCGGGAGGCGGACGGCACGTACGCCAACCTGATGTACGCCAACGCCGCCGTGAACTGCCTCGACCTGCCGCCCGCCTACGCCGCCCCCGCCGACGCGGAGAAGGCGGTCCCGTCCTTCGAGAAGGCCTCCCCGGTCTTCGGCAGGGGCCTCGCCTGGGCGGCCCTCAACTGCACCTACTGGCCCACACAGCCCACCGGCCGCCCCCATCGCATCGCCGCCGAGGGAGCCGCCCCGATCCTCGTGGTCGGCACCACCCGCGACCCGGCCACCCCCTACAAGTGGGCCCGGTCCCTGGCCGCCCAGCTCTCCTCCGGCACCCTCCTCACCTACGAGGGCGACGGCCACACCGCGTACGGCCGGGGCAGCGACTGCATCGACACGGCCATCAACGCCTACCTCCTGGAAGGCACTCCTCCGCAGGACGGAAAGCGCTGCTCATAGGCGTGATCCGGGGGCGGTCGGAGCACCCCCGGAAACTGTGTAGACTTGGCCGCGCTGCTGCACCCACGATGGGTCTGCACGGCAAGCCGCCTTAGCTCAGTTGGCCAGAGCAACGCACTCGTAATGCGTAGGTCTCGGGTTCGAATCCCGAAGGCGGCTCGGAATTACCCCAGGACTCACTCGCCGTGACCTGGGGTTTTTTCATGCCCTGATGCGGTGCGGGTGTGGCTGCGGATCCTCGGCCCGCGGCTGGGCGGGGTCGCGCGGGTTGTGCGTCTCGCACGCGTGCGCCCGCGCACCCGCGGGCGCGCGCGGATCTGCGCTCCCCTTGCTTGGGGCATTGGTCTAGTCCAAACTGAATCACTGACGAAGCCTCTGCAGAGTCGGCCGCGCACGGCCCGCAATGCCGCCGCCGGTCATGATCGACGGGTCGCGGTCATCGGATGAGGGGGATGCCATGTCAGAGAGGACGGCGGCCACGGGGCTTCCCCGGGGAGGTGCGGCAGGCGAGCCCGGCCCGTTCGGCTCACGGCTCCAGTCGTTCCGCAGACGGGCCGGGCTGAGTCAGGAGGTGGCCGCGGCGCGGGCCGGGATCAGCACCAGGGCGCTGCGCGACATCGAGCGCGGCCGGGTCCACCGGCCCCAGTCGCGCACCCTCCAGCGCCTGGCCGAGGCGCTGGGGCTGACCGGCGGTGAGCTGACGGACCTGCTGGCCACCGCCCGCACCGGGTCACCGCGCGACGCCGGCCGGCCGCGCCTGCTGATCCTCGGCCCGCTCTCCCTCCAGCGCGGCCAGACCCCCGTCCCGGTCACCAGCCCCATGCTCCGCCGCCTGCTCGGCCTCCTCGCGCTCAAGCACCCCGAGCCCGCCACCCAGCAGGAGATCACCGACACCCTCTGGCCCTCCGGGCCGCCCAGCTCCCACCAGAGCCTGATCCACACCTACGTCAGCCAGGTCCGCCGACTGCTGGAACAGGGCGGCCCGCGGATCGTCCCGCCGCCGACCGTCGCCCGGACGCCCACCGGCTACCTGCTTGAGGCCTCCCGGAACCAGATCGACCTCGGCCACTTCGACGAACTGGTGGCCCAGGCCGAGCGACTGCACCGCGCACCGGACCCGGGGGCCGCGTACGAGTCGCTGACGCAGGCCCTGCGGTGGTGGCGGGGCCCCGTGCTCGCGGACGCCGACCCGGTGCTGCGCCAGCATCCGGCCGCGGTGGTGGCCAACGAGCGGCGGGTCAAGGCGGTGCTTCTGCACGCCGACACGGCGCTGCTGCTGCGCCGGCCCGAGCAGGCCGTCCCGGTGCTGTGGGACATGGTGAACACCGAGACGCTGCACGAGGGTCTGCACGCCCGCCTGATCCTCGCCCTCGCCAGCTGCGGGGAGCAGGCCGCCGCGCTCAACGTGTTCAACCGCCTGCGCGACCGCCTCGACGAGGAACTGGGCATCGCACCCAGCGCGGAGGTCCGCGACGCCCAGCTGCGGGTGCTGCGCCAGCAACTGCCCCTCGCGCTGCGCCCCGACCGCCCCGCGCCGGCCGACCGTACGCCGCCCACCGGCCGCACGGCGCCCACCGGCCCGCTCCCGGCCCAGCTGCCCGCCAGGGCCGGCTCCTACGTCGGGCGGCGGCGGCAGATGCGCGAGCTGGACGCCCTCGTCTCGCCCGACCCGGCGCGGCGCTCGCACCTGGTCGCGGTGGTCGGCGCGCCCGGCGTCGGCAAGACCGCCCTCGCCAAGCACTGGGCGCACGCGCGGCGCGAACACTTCGAGGACGGGCAGCTCTTCGTCGACCTGCGCGGCCATTCCCCCCTCCCGACCCTGCGTCCCGGAGACGTCCTGGCGCAGTTCCTCCGGGCCCTCGGCGCTCCGCCCGACCAGGTGCCGGCGGACGAGGACGAGGCCGCGGCGCTGTACCGCACGCTGCTCGCCGACAAGCAGATGCTGATCGTGCTGGACAACGCGCGCGACGCCGAGCAGGTCAGGCCGCTCATCCCGGGCGCCCAGGGCTGCGCGGTGGTGATCACCAGCCGCAGCCAGCTCGCGGGTCTCGTCGCGAGTGACGGCGCCCGCCAGCTCGTCCTGGACGTGCTCGATCCGGACGAGGCCCGCCAACTCCTCGGCAGCACCATCGGCGAGAGCCGGGTCGCGGCCGAGGAGGAGGCCGCCCGCAGGCTCGTGCGGGTGTGCGGCGGTCTGCCGCTGGCCATCCGGATCGCCGGCGCCAACCTGCTGGCCCGCAATGCCGGCATCGCCGACTACTGCGCCGAGTTAGCGGGCGACGACATGCTCAGCCGGCTGCACATCGAAGGGGACCGGCGCTCGACGGTACGGGCCGCCTTCGACCTCTCGTACCGCGCCCTCCCGGCCGCGGCCCAGCGGATGTTCCGGCTCCTCGGCCTGATGCCCGGACCCGACCTCACCGTGGACGGCGCCGCGGCGCTGGCGGACTCGACCTCGGCCGAATCGGCCGCACTGCTCGTACGCCTGACGGCCGCCCATCTGGTGCGGGAACGGGCGGCCGGCCGCTTCGGGCTGCACGACCTCCTGCGCTCCTACGCCCGCGAACTCGTCAGCAGGGACGAGGCGCACGCCGCCCGGCAGCGGCTCTACGACTGGTACCTCTACCACGCCGACGCGGCGGCCCGACTGCTCTACCCGGCGGACTCGGCCTCGGTCCCGTCCGCCGGTACGGCGCCCTCGGCCGCGCTGGTCTTCTCCGACCACGGCCAGGCCTCGGAGTGGCTGGACAGCGAGCGGGAGAACCTGGCCGGCGCCGTCCTGCAGGCGTCCGGCGCGGGCTTCACCGCCATCGCCTGGCGGCTGGCCGAGAGCCTGCACGGCTACCTCTCGGTGCGGATGTACACGGGCGACTGCCTCAAGGTCGCGACCGCCAGCCTCTTCGCCGCCGTCGCCGACGGCGAGCTGCGGGCCCAGGCCGCCGCCCAGTTGCGGCGCGCCGAATGCCACTGGGTGCTGGCGAACAACGCGCAGGCGCTGGAACTCTTCGGCAGCGCGCTGGAGCTCGCACGCCAGGCGGGCTGGGCCGACGGCGAGGCGCTGGCACTGCGCCGCATCCGAGCCGCGCGCCAGGAGAACGGCTCCATGGGGCCGGCCTGCGACCACCTCCCCCAGACTCGTGGAATCGCCCGGCGCGGCGACCGGGCGGAGACCGCCGACGAGGTCACCAACGCGGGGCCGATCCGCTGAAGGTGTCGATCAACTGGCAATCAGCAAAGCGCAGTTGACCTAGTCACGTGCCAGCCGGGCGGCAGAACGACCACTCCGGCAGTTGCACACGTTCTGCCGGTTCCTGCGGGCCGGTCCGCGGCGACCGGCAGAACCGTAGGTCAGCCCCGGTGCGCTCCGCCGGGACCGGCGTTCCGGAGGCTTCCGGTCCTCTGGTCCGGCTGTAGGAGACCGACCAGGCGGGGCCCATACGGTGGCCGCACCGCAAGGCCGTTCCCCGTGCCGATCCATGAGGTGACGCGTTGCCACAGCTCACGGTGGCCTTCGCCGTCACCCGCGCGGGGTGCGTTCAGGCCCCTCTCCTTCGGTCATGCCCGCAGCATCCGCGCGATCAGAAAGGTGACGATGGAATTCGCGGCACAGACCCCACGTCAGGAAGCCCGGCGCGCCGACGAGGTGAACGAGTTCGTGGTCGCACTCTACGAACACACCGTCGGACGTGCCGACTTCAGTCCGTCCGGGATCGCCCAGGAGCTGGGCGTCCCGCAGCCGCGCGTCGAGCAGGCGATCGGCATGCTGCGCGAACTGCGCCTGGTCAAGCCGGCGGAGAGCGCCGCGGGCCGGCTGGTCGCGGTCAGCCCGGAGGCAGCCCAGATGGAGCTGCTGGTCCCCCTGGAGCGGGAGATCCTCGACAGCCGTCACCGACTCGCGGGATTCAAGGGGCAGTTGAGCTCCTTCGTGGCAGCCTTCGAGAAGCAGTCCAGGACCCGCGCCGAGTCGGTGGTGATCACCGACGACCGCGAGGAGATCGAGCTGCGCCTCCTCGAGGCCGCGCAGAGCTGCACCACCGAGGTCCTGGTGATGCAGCCCTGCGTGGCCCGCGAGACCCCCGAGTTCCGGCTGGCCCGGCCCCTGGTGCTGGAGGCGGTACGGCGCGGAGCGCAGGGACGGATCCTCTACCCGCACACCGCCCGCGGCGACTCCGACACCCGCGCGCACCTCGGCGAACTCCTGCCCGCGGGCGGGCAGGTGCGCACCACCAACGAGGTGCGCGACCGCTTCCTGGTCTTCGACCGCAAGACGGCCTTCATCCCGGCCGGCGAGGGCGACGCGATCGCCGTCGTCTACGAGGGCGCGGTCGCGGCCTTCCTGGCCGGACTGCACGCCCGGGTCTGGGAGTCCGCGTTCGACTTCGACTCCGGCGCGGCCGGCTACGCGGGGACGATGGGCGACCTGAAGGCGACCCTGCTCGACCTGCTGGCCTCCGGCGCCAAGGACGAGGTCATCGCGCGCCGGGTGGGCATGTCCGAGCGGACCTTCCGCCGCCATGTGGCCACGATCATGCAGGACTTGTCGGCCTCCAGCCGCTTCCAGGCCGGTGTGCTGGCCGCCCGGACCGGCCTGGTCGACCTGGCCGTGAGGAGCGCCGCATGAGCCGCTACGACCGACTCGCGTACACCTCGGCGGTGCGCCGGGTCCAGGAGGAGATGGGCAGCGCTTCGGCGACCGACCGCCGCCTGCGGGAGCCGGTGGAGGAGGCCGAGCCGCTCACCGAGGCCGCCGCGGGCTTCATCCGCGGCCTCGACGGCTTCCTGTTCGCCAGCGTGGGCGAGACCGGCTGGCCGTACATCCAGTTCCGGGGCGGCCCGCCGGGGTTCGTCCATGTCCTGGACGCGCACACCCTCGGCTATCTGGACGTCCGGGGCAACCGGCAGTACATCACCACCGGCAACGTGCGGGCCAATGACCGGGTCGCGCTCTTCTTCATCGACCACGCCCGCCAGACCCGCCTCAAGCTGTTCGGCCACGCCACCGCCGTCCAGGCCGACGAGGACCCCGCGCTCGCCGAGCGCCTGGCCTCGCCGCGTACCGGTGGCACGGTCGAACAGCTCGTCACCATCCGGGTCGAGGCCTTCGCCTGGAACTGCCCCAACCACATCACCCCCCGCTTCAGCCAGGACGAACTCTCCGACGCCCTGGCCCCGATCCGCGATCGCCTCGCGCTGCTGGAGCAGGAGAACGCCACCCTGCGCGCGGAACTCGCGGAGCACCACGACGGTGTCAGGCCGGACTGATCCGGCCGCCGTTCCCCGAGAGCGCCCGACTGTCTCCCGTGACGGGCCGACCCGCCCGCTGGCCGAATTCGGCAGCCGGTTTCGGGCATTGATGGACCCCGCGCCGGAATCCATTCTTGGATGAGCAAAGAGCCCTCGAAGCGAACGGAGACATCGCGCGATGGTCAGCGACGTGATCGACCGAAACGACCGGTTCCGGGGAATTCTGGACCGACTCGCCACCAAGTCGATCGACGACTACTACAACCCGTACCGGCTGTTCGAGTGGCCGGACAAGCTTCCCGAGGACATGTGGTGGATGAGCCCCGAGCTCACCACCACGTACGGGACGGAATGGGCCGAGAAGCTCACTCCGCAGCAGCTCCACACGCTTTCCAAGCACGAGAGCATAAACTTCTACAGCCTCAATGTGCACGGCATCCGGGAACTGCTCATCGAGGTGGTCGCCCGAATCCACACCGCCGGTTTCGAAACGCCTTCTGAGTTCTTCCACCATTTCATCGGTGAGGAGAACGAGCACATGTGGTTCTTTGCCGAATTCTGCCTCCGCTACGGCGGGAAGATCTACCGGCAGCCGGCCGGCGGCGCGGAGGTGGCCGGCTCCTCGGCCAAGGTCCAGAGCCTGCTGGTCTTCGCCCGGATCCTGATCTTCGAGGAGCTGGTCGACCACTTCAACTCGGCGATGGCCGAGGACGAGCGGCTGCACGAGACGATCCGCGGCATCAACCGGATCCACCACCAGGACGAGTCCCGGCACATCGCCTTCGGCCGCGAACTGGTCGGCCTGCTCCACCAGGACCTGAAGGAGACCGCCACCGAGCAGGAACTGGACGACATCTCCACCTACCTGCGCCGCTACCTGAAGCACAGCTTCGACTCCCTCTACCACCCGCAGGTCTACCGCGACGCCGGCCTGGAGAACCCGCACGAGCTGCGCCGGTCCCTGATGGAGTCGCCGGCCCGTGCCGAGGCCGAGCAGCGCACCTTCCGCAAGACCGCCAAGTACCTCGAGAAGACGGGACTCATCCGATGAACCGCCTGACCGGGAGCGACGGCGCGCCCGCACTGGCCATCCTCGGGCCGCAAGCCACCCGGCTCGTCAAGGAGCTCGACCGGGTCTTCGCCGGCTGGGGTCTCGCGGCCGGAGCCGAGGAGATCAGCGCCCCGCCGCTCTTCCCGGTGCCCGACCTGGAGAAGTTCGACGTCTACACCAACTTCCCCCAGCTCGCCTGGGTGGCCGGCTCGCTCGATCTGACGGAAGACCAGTTCAAGCCGGTGGACGGCCGGTTCGGCCCGGGAGCGGTGACCGAGGCCCGGTACGGACTGCCGCACGCCACCTGCTACGGCGCGTACCTCTTCCACGAGGGCGAACAGGTCGCCGACGACACCCTGGTGACCCTGGTCAACCGCTGCTTCCGCAACGAGGACCACTACGGCGGGCTGCGCCGCCTCGCCAGCTTCCAGATGCGCGAGATCGTCGCACTCGGCGGCTTCGACCACACCCAGCAGGTGCTGGCCCGCTTCACCGAGCGGATCCAGGCCTTCGCCGCCGCGCTCGGGATCGAGCTCGGCAAGGTACCGGCCGGAGACCCGTTCTTCCGCAACGACAACGGCCGCGCCCTGATGCAGAAGCTCAGCCCGGTCAAGTACGAGTTCCAGTACGGCGACCTGGCGATCGCCTCCGTCAACACCCACCGCAACTTCTTCGGCGAGCGGTGCGGCATCCGGCTGGAGTCCGGCGAGCACGCCTACACCTCCTGCGTGGCCTTCGGTCTCGAGCGCTGGCTGGCCGTCCTGACCGAGCACTTCGAGGAAGACCTCGACGCCGCGCTGGCCGCCGTGAGCGCCGCCGCCGACCCGTCGTGACCCGACCTGCCGTCACCCCAACCGCCGTAACCCCACCTGTTGTAACCCCGCCCGCCGTCACCCCAACCGCCGTAACCCCACCTGTTGTAACCCCGCCCGCCGTCACCCCGCCCGCCGTCACCCCACCTGCCTTAACCCCGCCCGCCGTCACCCCGCCCGCCGTCACCCCACCTGCCTTAACCCCGCCCGCCGTAACCCCGCCCGTCGCGCCCCGACCCGTCGTGGTCCAGCCACTCATCGGCGTCGACCTCGTGCCGTTCTCCCGGGTCCGCGAACTGCTGGACCCCGGTATCGGCCTGCTGCTCAAGCGGTACCTCTCCGCCGAGGAGCTGAGCGTCTCCCGCACTCCGGACGGCGCACCCGACCAGGCCGGGATCGCCGGACGGCTGGCCGCCAAGGAGGCCGTCTTCAAGCTCCTCGGCGCCGTCGGAAGGCCGGTTCCCTGGCAGGGCATCGAGGTCCTGCGCGGTCCCGGCGGCCGACCCGGGGTCCGACTCTCCGGCAGGGCCGCCGAGTTGGCCCGTGACGCCGGGCTCGGCCCGATCGACGTCAGCATCAGCCACGACGCCGGCTTCGCGATCGCCGTCGCGGCCTCCTCCACCTCTCTCGATCACCACAACTCGCTGGAACAGCGACTCTGAAGGGAATGCCATGAGTTCCGCAGGTATCGACAAGGTCCGGGACTGGATCCTCGGCCGTCACCCCGAGCGCACCGAGCTCGCCGCCGACGTCGACCTCATCGAGAGCCGGCTGGTCGACTCGCTCGCCTTCGTCGAGCTCGTCTACACCATCGAGGACGCCGCGGGCGTCGAGATCGACTTCGACAACATCGACATCGAGGACTTCCAGACCCTCGCGACCATCGAGAAGGCGTTCTTCGCCTGATCCCGAGGAGGGATCTTCACCATGGATGCTGTCTCGTACACCGCACAGTGGATGGCCGCGGCCCGCGCGCAGGAGTCCGAGCGAGAGGACGCGCTCTTCGTCGACCCGCTGGCCAACGACCTGGCCGCGCCCAGGGGCTTCGAGCTGATCGAGCGCTACGCGGGCGGCGGCCTGCTGCCGTTCATCTCCATCCGGACCAGGTTCCTGGACGACGCCATCCGGGACGTCCTCGCCGAGAGCGGGATCCAGCAGGTGGTGCTGATCGCCGCGGGCATGGACACCCGGGCGTTCCGGCTCGACTGGCCGGACGGCACCGAGCTCTACGAGGTCGACCACGCGCTGCTGATCGCCGAGAAGCGCCGCCGGCTCGACGCCCTCGGGGCCGAGCCGCGCACCGACCGGCGCGAGGTGTCCGCCGACCTCACCAAGGAGTGGCTGCCCGATCTGGAGGCCGCCGGCTTCGACCGCAACCGCCCCACCCTGTGGATCGCCGAGGCGCTGACCTTCTTCCTCACCGAGGAGCAGGCCGCCGGACTGCTCCGGCTGCTCGCCTCCGCCTCGGCCCCCGGCAGCCACCTGGCCTTCGACATCCTCGGGCGCGCCCTGCTGCGCAGCCCGTTCTCGAAGCGCTTCCTGGACAACCTCGCCGCCGACGGCACGCCGTGGATCTTCGGCACCGACGAGCCCGAGGAGTTCCTGACCGCCAACGGCTGGAAGACCACCGACCTGCGCGAGCCCGGTCAGCCCGGCGCCGGCGAGGGCCGCTGGCCGTACGACGTCCAGCCGAGGGACCGCCGCGGCGCCAACCGGCTGTGGCTGATCCGCGCCGAGATCGCGACGGCCTGATGAGCCTTCCGACCACGGAGCGCCGGATCACCACGGAGCGCCGGATCACCCTGGAGCGGATCGAGTCGTACCTGCCCGAGCGCAGCGTGCGCATCGAGGAGCTGGGCGAGCGGCTCGGCCTGCGCCGGGCCGAGCTCGGGGTGTTCCGCAAGTTCTACGGCCTGGACACGCTCCGCTTCGACCCCGAGCTCCCGCTGCTCGACCTGCTGCGGCCCGCCGCGCGCGGCGCCCTGGCCGCCCTCCCCGACGGCGGCCGGGTGGACTACCTGGCGTACGCCCACACCACCCAGGCGGTGGCCCCGGCCGACGTGGACATCGCCCAGGTGGTCGGCGAGGACCTGGGCCTCGCGGACACCGAGGCCTTCGGCCTCAGCCACCAGGCCTGCGTCAGCAGCCTGGGCGCCATCGAGGTCCTCGGCGAGCTGCTCCGCGCGGAGGGCGGCGAGGGCGCGTACGCCCTGATGGTCACCGGTGAGCAGGCGTACTCGCCGATCGTCCAGCACGTCCCCAACACCTCGATCATGGCGGACGCCGCGGCCTCCTGCCTGATCACCCTGGACGGCGACGGCGACGTGGTCCGGGCCTTCGCCACCCGGACCCTGGGCGAGTACGCCCAGTGGCTGGAGCTGACCGCCGAGCAGAACACCCGGTTCGGGGAGCAGTACGGCAGCAGGATCGCCGAGGTCATCCACCAGGCCGTGGCGGAGGCGGGGCTGACGCTCGACGAGATCGACCTGGTGATCCCGCACAACGTCAACAAGCTGGCCTGGCGGCAGACCATCAAGGAGCTGGAGGTGGCGCCGGAGAAGGTGTTCCTGGACAACGTCCCGCGCTTCAGCCACACCTTCGCCTCGGACGTCTTCGTCAACTACACCACCCTGCGGGACGCCGGCCGGCTGGTGGACGGCGCGCACTACCTGCTGGTCTCCGTCGGTCTGGGCGCCACCTTCGGCGCGATGGTGATCACCCACCGGGCGGGGGGCGAGAACGGATGAACCGCCAGGAGATTCTGCTGACCATCGAGAAGGCGCTCAGCGAGGTCCTGGAGCGGCCGATCAGCGGACTCACCGAGGAGACCGCGCTCTTCGACGAGCTGCAGCTCGAATCCCTCGCCGTGCTGGGCCTGCTGATGACCGTCGAGGAGGCGACCGGGATCTCGGTCGACCCGGAGGAGCTCGACATCGACCACCTGCGGACCATGCGGTCCTTCGCCGACTACGTCGAGGCCGCACTCCGCGAAGCAGAGGGGACGTCATGAGCGGACTCGCCGTCCGGGCCGCCGCGGCGGTGCGCTCACCGCAGGGCCGGGGACCGGGCGACACCACCCCGGCCGCGCTCGACTACTACCGCGACCTGCTCACTCCCTTCGGTGAGAAGCCGGACGAGGAGCTGCTGAGCCGCGGCGCGCACGTCCACCACCGCGACCTCGCGGACCTGCTCGTCGCCGACGACGGCGTCGGCCGGAGCAGGCCGGAGCTGCTGATCGTCACCCACGCCCTGCCGGACGTGGTGCCGTTCACCGCCGTCGCGCCGCATCTGACCGGCCGCCTCGGCGGCCGGGCGACCAACTTCGCGATCGGCCAGCAGGGCCTGGCCGCACCCTTCACCGCGCTGCGGATCGCCTCGGCGTACCACCGCGCGGGGCGGGCCGCGGAGGTGGTCCTCGCGGTGCTCGAACAGACCACCCTGCCGACGGCCTTCCCACTGGTCCAGGAGACCCCGCTGGTCGACTCGGCCGCGGCGCTGGTCCTCGGGGCCTCCACCGGGGCCGGCCTGCGGTTCGTCCGGGCGCACTCGGCCGGTTCGGCGGCGACCGCCCTCGGCGGGAACACCCTGGGCCAGGACCTGGAAGCCGAGGACGGCACGCTGCTCGTCCTCGGCCCCTGGGTCACCGAGGACGTCCCGGAAGCCACCGCGGTGCACCGGGTCGCCCCCGGCAGCTACTGCACGAGCCTCTGGCTGGAGCTGGCCGACCACTGGCAGGAGTGGCAGCGGGCGTACCGGCGGGTCGTGCTCTGCGACACGGACCCGCGCACCGGCCGCAGCCACGTCGCGCTCTTCGCCCACGGCGAGGGGTGACTTCCGCGCGGCCCCCAGGGGTGAGCTCGTCCACCACGTCCCCGCCGTGGTGGACGGGCTCACCCCCGGTTGGCCGTACTCGCCCCTCGTACCGGGCGTTTCGCCGGGTCGTGCCCGGCCTCGACAGACATCGGACAAGGCAAACCGAAGGGAAGGTCGGAACACGATGACCACGGCTGAGAAGCGGACCATCAGACTGGACTCCGCGAGGGCCGGGACCGGCCCGGCGACCTGGGGGCAGCGGGCGATCTGGGGGGTCGTGACCCGGCTCGGCGACGACGCCCCCCGGTACAACGTGCCGGTCGACCTCCCCGTCTCCCCGCCCCGCCCCGCGGCCCGCGTGCTCGCGGACCTGACGGAGCTGCTCCTGCTCCACGACAGCCTGCACACCAGGTTCCTGCAGGACGGCGAAGACGGTCTGGAGCAGGTCGTTGACGGCAGCGGCGAGCTTCCGGTGGAGACCCGTACGTGCCCGGCGGACCAGGCCCCGGAGGTCGGCGCCGGCCTGCTCAAGGAGCTGGCCGGCCGCTCCTTCGACCACACGCGGGACTGGCCCCTGCGGGTCGGCCTGGTGGAGTCCGAGGGCCTGGTCCACCGGCTGGTGCTGGTCGGGGCGCACACCGGGATGGACTACTGGGGGCTGGGCATCCTCCTCCGCGACCTGGAGTCGGTCGTATCGGGGGAGACCGCCGCGTCGCTGCGCCAGGCACGCCCCTCCCTCCAGCCCCTGGACGCCGCGGAGGTCCAGGCGTCGCCGCTCGGCCGCCGCCGGGACGAGGCGGCCCGCCGCTACTGGTGCGAGCAGTTGACCGCCGGCCCCCGCCGGATCTTCCAGGACCCCGCGGCGCCGGAACTCGCGGACGACCCGGAGCGGATGTTCCCCAACGCGCTGCTGCGCTCGCCCGCGCTGGCGATCGCCGTCGGGCGGGTGGCGGCGGAGCTGGAGGTCAGCGATGCCGCGGTGCTGCTCGGCGCGGCCGCCCATCAGCTGGCCAGGATGTCCGGGAGCAGCGACGTGCTGTTCCAGGTGGTCGTGGGCAACCGCTTCCAGCCGGCCGCCGCCGCGGCGGTCAGCACGGTGGCGCAGGAGGCCCTGTTCCGTCTCACGGACGCGGACCGGGACTTCGAGGACGCGGTGCGGCGGACGCGCTCCGTCGCGTTCAGCGCGTTCCGGCACGCCTCGTACGACAAGTGGGCGCTGGACCGTGAGGTGGCGCTGCTCGTCGAGAAGGGCGAGGCGGCCGACCACTCGTACTGGTGGAACGACACCCGCGACCCGGGCGTCGGGCCGTTCGACGGCGTCGAGAGGCCGCGGGCCGCGCTGAGCGAGCTGATCGGCAGGACCGAGCTGAGCTGGCCGACGGAGTTCCTGCCCCGCAAGAACGTCTCGATGGCTATTGACGTGCTGACCGCCCCGGGCGCCCTGGACCTCGCCATGACCGCCGACCCGGCGGTCATCGGCCGCGAGGGGATGGAGCGGTTCCTCCGCGGGGTCGAGCGGCTGATCGTCGCCGAGGCGATCGCTCTGGGGGACTGATGGCCACGCGGTACGCGGGAATCGCCTGGACGGACGAGGGCTACCGGGTCGAGGTGCTCGACGGCGCGGGGCGCCGGGTGGTGGAGCCGAGCGGCTGGGGCGGCGCCCAGGTCGCCGAACTCATCGCCTGGCTGGAGGCGTTCGACGGCGGGCGGCCACCCGCCGTGGTCCTGGACAGCACCAACGGCCTGCTCGACGGCCCGATGACGGCGGCCGGTCTGGAGGTGTACCGCGCGGATCCCTGGCTGCTGCCGCCGCGGCCGGGCTTCGGCTCCGTCCCGGCCGGACAGCTGGCGGAACGGGCCAGGACCGCGCCCGGCGAGCTGGCCCGGGTGACCGCCGAGGGAGGCACGCTGACCGGCCGCGCCGAGGAGTACTTCGAAGGCGTGCGGCGCGGCGAGCCGATCGTGGCGGCGCTGACGGCGACCGGACGCTGTTTCGAGCACGGCCGCCGGGACACCCCGCGCGTCGCGCTCACCTTCGACGACGGCCCCGATCCGGTGCACACCGGCCAGGTGCTGGACATCCTGGACCGCTACGGAGCCCGGGCGACCTTCTTCTGCGTCGGTCACCATGTCGCGGCCCTGCCCGACCTGGTGCGCCGGATCGCCGCGTCCGGCCACGAACTGGGCAACCACTCCTGGTCGCACCCCTACCTGCCCGACCTGACGCCGGACCAGCTGCGCGAGCAGCTCGACCGGACGGCGGAGGCGGTGGCCAAGGTGACCGGCGAGGAGGCCCCGACCCTGTTCCGGCCGCCGTACGGGGCGTTGAGCCCCGAGGTGCTGGCCGCCCTGGAGGGGTACCCGACCACCCTGACGATGTGGGACGTGGACACCCGCGACTGGGCGAGGCCGGGGCCGGAGCGGATCGCCGCGACCGTCCTGGAGTCCGCCGGGCCGGGCTCGGTGGTCCTGATGCACGAGGGCGCCGGCGATCGGAGCCAGACCGTGCGGGCCCTTCCGGCGATCGTCGAGGGCCTGCTCGAACGCGGCCTGGAGCTGGTCACCGTGGGGGAACTGGCCGCGGGGGAACAGGCCGCACCTCCCGGCACCGACGAGGCACGTAGCGACGGCACCCGGGGCACCGACGGCACCCGGGGCACCGACGGCACCCAGGGCACCCGGCCGCTCGGCCGATGAAGACCACGATCAACGACTGAAGGGTTGAACAGTCATGGAAGAACGTCTCGCGGAGCACAGCGCGGCGGATACGCCCCCGCAGACGAAGGACGGACCCGACGGGGCGCCGCCGTCGGGGGAGCCGGCGATCTGGTCCCGTAACTTCCGGTACTACTTCACCGCCCGCAGCGCGGGCCTGCTCAGCTGGGCGATGCTGCCGGTCGCGGTCTCGGCCGGTCTGCTCAGCGGCGGGTACGGCCTGGACACCGCGGGCTACTCGATGGCCTTCCTGGTCGCCCCGTTCGCCGGCCTGGTGCTGTTCGGCGGGGTGCTCGCCGACCGGTTCACCGCCCGCCGGATGATGATCATCGCGGATCTGGCGAACCTCACCGCCCACGTGCTGCTGGCCCTCCTCTTCATCCACGGCATCGAGCACCTCTGGCAGCTGTACGCGCTGCTGGTGGTGGCCGGTACGGCGAACGCGCTGTTCCAGCCGGGCGCCTCCTCGACCGTCCCGCTGGTCTCCCGGGACGTGCAGGGCGCCAACGGGGTGCTGCGCACCTCCGAGGCGATCACCGGCCTCGGCGGCCCGGCGCTGGCCGGCGCCCTGGTCGGGTTCGGGTCCACCGGCTGGGTGATGGTGATCTCCGCCGTCGCCTACGGGACCAGCGCGATCTGCCTGTTCGTGCTCCGGCTCGGCGTGGTCCCCGCCCCGCCGGCCGGTCAGAGCCTGTGGCGCAACCTGGCGGTCGGCTGGCAGGAGTTCACCTCCCGTAGCTGGCTCTGGGGCGTCATCCTGATCTGGATGTTCTACGCGGTGCTCTCCTGGGGGCCGCAGCTGTCGGTGGCCGCCGGCGTCATCGTGCCCGAGCACGGCGCGAGCGCCTTCGGTCTGGTCAACGCCGCGTTGGGCGCCGGCACCGTGGCCGGCGGTCTGCTCGCGATCCGCTACAAGCCCCAGCGGCCGCTCGCCGCCGGGGCCGTGGCGATGATGGCCTACCCGCTCTACCCGCTCGGCATCGTGCTGGGCTGGCCGGTCTGGCTGCTCTGCGTCGCCCAGGTCCTGGTCGGGGTCGGGATCGGCGTCTGGGGCGTCATGTGGGCCACCAGCGTGCAGACCCAGGTGCCGGGCGAGGTGCTCAACCGCGTCCACGCCTACGAGGTCGCGGGTTCCGTCGGCATGTACCCGATCGGCAGCGCGCTGGCCGGCCCCGCCGTCGGTGCGTTCGGCACCGACGCCGTGCTCCTGGTGGGCGTCGTGGTCGGCTTCCTCACCACCGCGGCCCTGCTGGCCGCCCGCCCGATCCGCACCCTGCGCCGGGTGCCGGACCGAGCCTGAGCGGGTGCGTGGACGAGCGGGTGCGTGGACGAGCGAGCGAGCGGGCGCCGATGAGCGGGCGCGGGTCAGCGGGTGAGCGGGTGAGTGGGTGAGCCGGTGAGCGGGCGCGGGTCAGCGGGTGAGTCGGTGAGCCGGTGAGCGGGCCGTCGGTGCGGTGGAGGGCGCGGCCGCGTACCGCCGCCGAGGGCGTGCACCACCTGGTCGGCCGGAGCGAGGAGATCCTGGCCGCGCTGCCCGTCGCCGCGCCCGACCGGGCGGCCGCCGCGGAACTGCCGCCGTGGCGCGCCGTGGAGCACGCCGCCTCGCGGACCCTGCTGCGGGCCCTGCTGCGGGAGATCGGCGAGGACCTCCACGGCGGGCCGGTCGCCGCACGCCCGAGCGGCCGGCCGTACCTGCCCGACCGGCCGGATCTGGGCGTGAGCCTCTCGCACTCCTCCGGTTGGGTCGCCGCGGCCGTCGGCAGGGACCGCGACGTCGGCGTCGACGTGCAGACCCCGTCCGCCGTCGGCGACCGGCTGCTGCGGTTCTGCTGCTCGCCCGGGGACGCCGAAGCCCTCGCCGCCATGCCCGAGGCCGTCCGCAGACGGGAGTTCGCCTGGATCTTCACCGTCAAGGAGGCGTGTGTGAAGGCCGTCGGCGCGGGCTTCTCCGGCCGCCCCTGGAGCGTGCCGGTGGCTCTCGGGCAGCAGACGGGCGCTTGGGAGCGGGTCCGCTGGTGCGCCCCCCGCGACCTCCAGCCGGTCCCGGTCGGCTGCGCCTGGACCGAGCGGCCGGTTCGGGCCGAATACCAGGGAGGCATGGCTGGTTGAGCCCGTCCTCCGGCCGTGGGGGAGGTGTTCCGACAGGTGGGCGCCGGTGGCGGTGACGGGCTGTGAGCCCGTAGAACACCACCAGCAACCGGTACGCGGAACGAGAGGGCATCATGAGCGCCACCACAGAAGCCACCGGCGACCCGACGGGCGCCGGCGACCTGGCCGTCACCGAGCGGACACGGCTGCGGCGCATGCGCGAGAAGGGCAGTCACCGGCGTGCCGATCTGGACGCCGTGCTCGCGGCGGGCTTCCTCTGCCACCTCGGGGTTCCCGTCGACGGTACGACGATGGTGGTGCCGACCGCGTACGGCGTGGACGGCGACCGGCTCTACCTCCACGGCTCCGTCGCAAGCCGCAGCCTGGTGCGGGCTCCCGAGACGACCGTCTGCGTCACGGTCACCCATGTCGACGGCCTGGTCCTCGCCCGCTCCGTCTTCGAGCACGGCGTCAACTACCGCTGCGCGATGGTCTACGGCATACCCCGGGTCGTGACCGACCCGGAGGAGAAGCTGCGCGGGCTGCGGGCGCTCACGGAGCAGAGCTCGCCGGGGCAGTGGGAGTACGTGCGGCAGCCCAGCCGCAAGGAGCTCGCCGCGACGGTCCTCCTCTCGCTGGACCTCACCGAGGCCTCGGTGAAGACCCGCAGCGGTCCGCCGGACGACGGCGACTCCGAGGACGCGGCGCTCGGGCTGTGGGCGGGCGTCCTGCCGGTCGTGACCACCTTCGGCGAGCCGGTCACCGACCCCGCCCTGCCCGAGGATCTCGCGGCGCCCGCGCACGTCGCCGAGCGCGCCGGGCGCGTGCTGGGGGAGTAAGGGGCGTTCAGGCCGGGGCGGTGTTCCCCGCCGGGGCCTGGACGGTCAGGCGGCTGAGGTGGCCCTCGTCCGCCAGGACGTCCACCGAGGTGATCCGGCCGTCGAGCACGGTGAAGGAGAAGACCGTGCCGGGCCGTCCGCCGCGGGTCAGGACCAGGCCCGCCGCCCCGTCCACCACGGCCGGGCGGGCCTGCCGGATCCCCCCGGCGAGGGCCGGGGCCACCGGCCCCGCCCCGTGCGCGGGCCGCACCCCGGCCCGTACGGCGGTGGGGTCGGCCCGCAGCGCCACGTCCGGGTCGAGGAGCGCGCGCAGCGCGTCGGAGTCCCCGGCCCGCGCGGCCGCCAGGCAGGCGGCGACGGTCACCCGCTGGCGTGCCGGGTCGGGTTCCGGCATCTCCTCGGTGCCCTGCACCCGGTGCCGGGCATGGGCGGCGAGCTGGCGGGCGGCGGCCGGGGTGCGTTCCAGGATCCGGGCGATCTCCTCGTACGGGACGTCGAACAGGTCGTGGAGGACGAAGGCGAGCCGCTCGGGCGGGGTGAGCGTGTCCAGGGCCGTCAGGAGGGCGGGGTCGGGGTCCGCCGGGTCGTGCCGGACGGGGGCCCAGGGGTCCCAGGGGGCCGTCCGGTGGGTCTCGCGAGCGCGGAGCCGTTCCAGGCAGATCCGACCCAGGGCGTCGAGCACCCGGTCGGCTGCGGTGGGGCGGCGGGCCGTCTCCGGTGCCGAATCGGGTACCGGCTCGGGTACCGACTCCGGCATCGACTCGTGGACCGCTTCCCGTACCGACTCGCGCACCGCGTCCCGTACCGCCTCATCGGCCTCGTCGAACGAGCCGAGCATCCGGTACGCCACGGCCGTCAGCCGCGGCTCGCGCTCCTCGGCGCGGGCGGCGAGGTCGTCGTCGTCATCCACGGGGCGTGACCTCCGGGTCAGGGGCGGGTCAGCGTGCGGCCGTCGTCGGGGCGCCCTCAAGGGACGCCCCGGCGGCGACCAGGGGTGCGCACGGCTTCAGTCGCCGTGGCCGGTGCCTCCGCTGCCGAAGCCACCGCTGGAGATCCCGCCCCACTTGCGCTTCTCCTCGCTCGGCGGGTCAGGGGAGGTCTCGCTGCCCGCCGTGCCGGAATCCTTGAGCTGGTACGGCATGAGGCGGTGTTCGCCGTCGTTCTGCGGCATCACCGCCGGTCTGCGGTACTCGGACATCTCGCCGGGCAGCCGGTCGGTCTCCGGCCGGTGCGGCTGGTCCTCCGGCTTCGGCGTGTCCGACTCGCGGTCGCGGACCCGGAAGCCCAGCCAGACGGCGCCGATGAGCACGGCGACGATGACGAGTCCGCCGAGGACCTGTCCCAGACCCGACTGCCAAACTCCAGCGGCCAGGGTCTCTGCTGCGCTGAGAGTGTTCATACCTCAGGAATACCCGATTCCGCTTCTTCGGACCCGTCGGGCGGGAATCCCCTCCAAGATTTCCTGAAACATTTCCGGACCCCCGTCGCGTCAATGAGGTGTACGGCGACCACGCCACGTGACCGCGAGGGAAAGGAGGGGCATGAGAAAGTCCCGCGCGGACGAGTTCCTGGAGTTCGCCTCCGCACGCACGGGGCACCTGTTCCGGTCCGCATGCCTGCTGACCAGCGGCGACACCCATCTCGCCGAGGACCTCACACAGGAGACGCTCGGCCGGATGTACGCCCTGTGGGGCCGCATGGCACGGATCGGTAACCCCGCCGCGTACGCCCAGACCGTGCTCGTCCGCACGTTCCTCAGCCACCAGCGGCGCCGCTCGGCCACCGAGCGCCCCCTCGGCGAGCTGCCCGACCGCGCACCCGAGAACGGCGAGGACCCGGCGCTCCGGATCGCGCTGCTCGACGCGCTGGCCGGACTCGCGCCCAAGGACCGGGCGGTCGTGGTGCTGCGGTACTGGGAGGACCGCAGCATCGAGGAGACCGCCGACGCCCTGCACGTCAGCTCCGCAGCGGTCCGCACCCGCTCCGTGCGGGCGCTCGCGAAGCTGCGGGAACGGCTCGGCGGGAGCATCGCGGAGTTCGCCACCCGCTGACCCGCTGACCCGCTCCCATCCATCAGACTTCTCACCCACGAACCGGAAACGGTGGTTTCGGCATGCCTCAGAACGAAGGTTCCCCGCACGAGGGATTCGAGGAAGAGCTCGGCGCGGTCCTGCGCAGCACCGGCGAAGGCTTCTCCGTCGACGGCCGGCGCGAGCTCGTCTCGGGCGGACTCACCCGCGGCCGGCGCCGCCTGGTGCGCCGCCGCCTCGCGGTGATCGGCGGCGCCCTCGCGCTCGCCGCCGTCGGCATCGGCGGCGTGTACGGCGGGTCGCTGCTCGGCCCCACCGGGAAGGCGACGGCCGCCGGCACGGCCGCGGCCCCCAAGCCGACCGCCGCCGAGGCCACGGAGCCGAGCCAGGCGGAGAAGCGGCGCCAGGCGCAGATGCCGCAGGCGCAGATCCCGGTCAAGGACATCGCGGCCGTCATCGAGGCCAACACCCCCGCCGGACAGTGGCAGTTCGACAACCTGGACGGCGAGGGCCAGTCGGCCCTCGGGATCTACGACGACGGCCACGGCAAGGCCGCCCTCTCCGTCGGCCTCTTCCGCTCCGCCGGCGGCGACGGCGAGGCCGGCGCGGGGCAGGTCGAGTGCCCGAGCAGGGTCCACGTCGAGTTCGACAAGTGCACCAGCGGCACGCTGCCGGGCGGCGACCGGCTGATGGTCATCCAGGGGTACGAGTACCCCGACAAGCGCGAGGAGACCAAGAACTGGCGCGCGGTCCTGCTCACCAAGGACGGCTTCCTGATCGACGCGAGCGAGTACAACGCCGCCGCCCAGAAGGGCGCCGCGATCAGCCGCGAGAACCCGCCCTTCACCGCCACCCAGCTGAAGGCCCTCGTCACGGCCGAGGCCTGGCGCCCGCTGCTCCGGCAGCTGACCAAGGACCCGAAGGCGGAGGCCGTCCAGGAGGCGCACCAGCCGCCCGCCGAGCCCGTCGGCGCCGTTGTCCAGACGACCCTGCGTGCGCTTCTGCCCAAGGGCCTCACGGTCGCCGACAAGGGCGGCAACGGCGAATACGGCTTCGTGGTCGTCGACGACGGCAAGGGCAAGAGCCTCGTCGAGATCAACGTCCAACAGAACATGGGGGGCGCGGCCGGCGACCTCTTCGGCAGCGGGAACGTCACCACCCTGCCCGACGGCCGCAAGGTCAAGCTCACCCAGCAGCCCGGCGAGAAGGGCGGCGCCGGTGTCGTCTGGTGGACCGTCGACACCATGACGCCCGAGGGCTTCCGGGTCGTCGTCTCCGCCTTCAACGCCGGGACGCAGCGCGAGGCCGCCACGCGCCCCGAGCCCGCGCTGACGATGGAGCAGCTGAAGACGATCGCGCTGAGCCCGAAGTGGGAGAAGCTGCCCAGGAAGTAGCCCTGAGACAACCGGCGGTGCGGGTGGGGGACCCGTACCGCCGGTTCTGCTCGGCGTCCGGGCCTACTTCGCGTCCGAGTACCGCTCGACCGTCGCCGTGGTGAACGGGAACCGCACCGGCGTCTCCCCGAACGCGATCCGCCCCGCCTCGTCCCCGGCCGCCCTGATCGCGGCCGTCACCGCCTCCGCCTCCTCCGCCGGGCAGTGCACGATCACCTCGTCGTGCTGGAAGAAGACCAGCTCCGCCCGCATCCCCCCGAGGGAGCGCCGCAGCGCCGCCAGCATGAGCAGCGCCCAGTCGGCGGCGCTGCCCTGCACGACGAAGTTACGGGTGAAGCGGCCGCGCGCCCGGGCGTTCCCCGAGGCGTACCCCGGGACGAACTCGCCCTCCGCCGCGGCGGGTTCGCCGCCCTCCTGGGGCAGCCCGGCCTCGTCGTCGTCGCCCGCGCCGACCGCCCGCGGGCTGGTCCTGCCGAGCCAGGTCCGGACGAGCCGGCCCTCCTCGCCCGCCTTCGCCGCGTCGTCGACATAGGCCACCGCGCGCGGGAAGCGGCGCCGCAGCGCCGCCAGGTTCTTCAGGCCGTCGCCGCTGGTCTGCCCGTAGACCGCGCCGAGCAGCGCGATCTTGGCGTGGTCGCGGTCGCCGGAGAAGGCCCGGTCCGAGAGGCGCGTGTACAGGTCGTCGGGGTGGCCCGCGACCTCCATCAGGCCGGGGTCGCGGGAGATCGCGGCGAGGACCCGCGGCTCCATCTGGTCGGCGTCGGCGACCACGAGCCGCCAGCCCTCGTCGGCGACCACCGCCCGCCGGATCACCTTCGGGATCTGCAGCGCCCCGCCGCCGTTGGTCGTCCAGCGCCCGCTGACCGTGCCGCCCGGCAGGTACTCGGGCCGGAAACGGCCGTCGCGGACCCAGTCGGCCAGCCAGGACCAGCCGTGCGCCGTCCAGATCCGGTACAGCTTCTTGTACGCGATCAGCGGTTTCACCGCCGGGTGGTCGAGCTCCTCCAGCTCCCAGCGGCGGGTGGACTTCAGCCGGATGCCGGCCTGCTGGAAGGCCTTCACCACGTCGGCGGGCAGATCCGGCCGGACCCGGCGCCCGAAGGCCGCGGACACCTCGTCCGCGAGCTCGGCGAGGCGGCGCGGCTCGCCCCCGCCCGCGTACCGCTCGCCGAGCAGCTCGTGCAGCAGATCCCGGTGCACGTCCGCCCGCCACGGCAGACCGGCCCGGTGCATCTCGGCGGCGACCAGCATCCCCGCCGACTCGGCGGCCGTGAGCAGCCGCATCCGCCCCGGGTGCTCGGTCCGGTCGTGGCGGCGCAGCTGCTCCCCGTAGACCGCGAGGAGCCCCTCGAAGGGCACGGAGGCGACGGGCCGCGGCTCGAAGAGCGAGTCCTGCGAACCGGGCTCGGCGCTGCGCTGCGGCGGATCGGGCGGTACGGGGGCGTTCCGCAGGCGCGCCCAGGCCGCCGCCGCCGAGCGGGGCTCCCCCAGCCGCCCCTCGTGCCCGAGGAGGAGCTGCTCGGCGTCCTCCACGTCGTAGCACCGCTCGACCCGTACCCCGGCGGCGAGCAGCCGGGGATACACCTCGGCCGTCGACCGCCACACCCAGCGGGCGACCTCGGGCCGGGCCCGCACGGCAGCCACCAGGTCCGGCTCGCGCCGCACCTCTCCGATGGGCAGCCCGTCGGGGCCGAGGGGTACGAGCAGCGCTCCGTCCCCCTCCGCCTCGGCGGCCAGCGCCCACCTCTCGCTCATGGGTGCGAGTCTGGCACCTGCCACTGACAGCGCCCGGGAGGCGGGCCGGAGCCGGGTCGGAGCGGGGCGGAGCCGGGCCGGACCCGAAACGCGTACGAGGTCTACGCCGCCGCGTGGAAGAGCGCGGCGGCCTCGCCGCGCGAGTCGACGCCCAGCTTGTTCAGGATGTTCGCCACGTGGAACTTCACCGTCGACTCGCTGATGTGGAGCTCCTCCGCGATGCGCCGGTTGCGGTGGCCGAGCGCCAGGTGCCGCAGGACCTCCACCTCCCGCTCGCCGAGCCCGGTCAGGGGGTGCGCCGCCTCGACCGGCGCCTCCGGCGTCGCCAGCGGGATCACCGCCGTGATCGTCGTCCCCCAGCCCGGCACCGCCTCCATGTCGAGCCGCCCGCCGAGCACGTCGAGACGGTCCCGGACGCTGCCCGCGCCCAGGTCGCAGGGGGCCAGGGCGCCCGCCCCGTCGTCCCGCACCGAGGCCCTCAGCTCGTGCTCGGTCAGCTGCCAGCCGACGTGGACCCGCCGCACCGTCTCCTGCTCCAGGACCACCAGGAGCAGCGCCCGGACGATCGCCCGCGCGCTGTGCGCCACGTCCGCCGCGAGCGAGCGGTCCGCGTCCGGCGCGCCCAGGTCGAGCCGGACCGTGCTGTGCCGCAGCATCGGCCGCAGCTCGCCGGCGAGCCGCTCGAAGGCGTCCCGCGCCGGCTCCTCCGCGAGCGCCCGGTCCTGCCGCTGCTCCGCCCGCATCTCGATCAGCGCCGATGCGGCCAGGTCGGTCGCGGTCGTCCGGGCCGTCGTGTCGTCGAGGGCCCGGCTGCGCAGCACCCCGAGGACCCCGGAGAGCGCCGCCACATGCGAGGTCGTCAGCTCCGAGATCACCCGGGCCCGGGTGTCGGCCGCCGCGCGGGAACGGGCCAGCGCCCCCGGCAGGGCCTCCGTCGCGAACCGGTCGAAGTGGCTGGTCACCAGATCCCACAGGGCCTGCGCCACAGCGAGTTCGGCCGCGCCCGCCGGGGCGGCGCCGTCCTCCCGTACGAGCACGAGGACCGCCCCCCGCCTGGTCGCGTCGCTCTTCACGGCGACGACCTGGCGCTCCCGGCCGCCGATCGTCGCCGGACCCTGCCAGGGGCTCCCGGGGACGCCCGCGAGGAGCAGCGGCGTCAGCTCGGAGACGGAGAGTCCCTCCGTACCGCCGATGGTCTTGAAGGGGGAGTGGGCGCAGTGGGTGGAGAGTTCGGCGGCGTCCACGTGCGGGATCAGGGGGGCGAGGGAGGCCGAGACCCTGGGGAGGATCTCGCCGAGCGGCCGGCGGAGGATCTCGTACGCGGCGGTCAGGGTGAGCGCGTCCATGCGGATCAGCGTACGGGGGCGCGGGGCGGGCCCGGCCGGTCTTTCGGACAGGTGGGACTGGCCGTTGGGAGGGCGGGGAGGAGGTGGGCGGGGGCGCAGGCTGGAGCACGTCAAGGAACGAGAGACGCGAACGGGCAGCGCTGGAGGCTGAGATGGAAGCGATCGTCTACGAGGAGTTCGGCGGCCCCGAGGTGCTCCGCCACGCGACCGGCGTCGCCGTGCCGGAGCCCGGCCCCGGCGAGGTCCGGGTCAGGGTGGCGGCGGTGGGCCTCAACCCGGTGGACTGGAAGCGCCGTTACGGCTGGGTCGAGGAGTTCTACCCGACGACCTTCCCCGCCGTCCCCGGCCTGGAGTTCGCCGGCACCGTCGACGCGCTCGGCGAGGGCGTCACCGACCTGGCCGTCGGCGACGAGGTCCTCGGCTGGACGAAGACCGGCGCCTACGCCGAGTACGCCATCGCCGGCACCGTCGTACCCAAGCCGGCGGAGCTCTCCTGGGAGGCCGCCGCGAGCCTGCCGGTGGCCGGCGAGACGGCACAGCGGGTCCTCGACCTGATCGGGGTGGGGGAGGGCGAGACGCTGTTCCTGCACGGGGCGGCGGGCGTCGTCGGCTCGGTCGCCGTCCAGCTCGCCGTCGCGGCCGGGATCACGGTCGTCGGCAGCGCCTCGGAGTCCAACCACGCGTACCTGCGGGAGCTCGGCGCGATCCCGGTGGCGTACGGGGAGGGCCTGGCCGACCGGGTCCGGGCGGCCGTGCCGGACGGCGTCGACGCGGTCTTCGACGCGGCCGGCCACGGGGTGCTGCCGGTCGCGATCGAGCTCCTGGGCGGAGAGGGGACCGCGGACAAGCGGCGGATCGCGACGATCGCGGCGACGGACGCGGCGGAGCACGGGATCGTCTTCTCGGGCGTCTCGGGCACCCCCGACGCCGTACGCGCCGGGCTCACGGCCCAGGCCCGGCAGGCGGTGGAGGGCACCCTCACGGTCCGCCTGGCCGACACGCTCCCCCTGAAGGAGGCGGCCCGGGCCCAGGAACTGAGCGAATCGGGCCACGTACGGGGCAAGTTGGTCCTGGTCCCGTAGGGTCCACCGGCCGGCGGACGGTGAGACGATCCCTCCGCCGCGAAGGCTGGATCCGACCGACCGTGGAAGGCGACGACGATGTACGCGATACCCCTGGGAGACGACGGCGCGGAGCTGCGCCCGCTCGAACCGTGGCAGGCCGACGAGTTCCTGGCGCACATGGACCGGGGACGGGAGTTCATCGGCGCCCGCAACGGCCTCCCCGACGTCGTGACCGACCTGGAGTCGAGCCGGGCCTTCCTCCGGCTGTACGCGGAGAAGGTGGCGGCCGACACGGGCCGTATCTGCGGCATCTGGTCGTCGGACGGGACGCTCGTCGGCGCCGTCATCCTCCGGACGCTGAACACCGCGAGCGGCAGGGCCGAGGCGGGCTGCTGGCTGGAACCGGCGGGGGTCGGCAAGGGTCTGGTGACCCGGGCCGCGCGGGCGCTCATCGACTGGGCTATCGAGGTGCGGGGGATCCGCCGCGTGGAGTGGGTGGTCTCCTCCGTCAACGAGCCGAGCATCGCCGTGGCCCGGCGCCTCGGCATGACACGGGACGGCGTCCTGCGGGAGAGCTACGCCTACCGGGGCGAGGTGTACGACGAGGAGGTCTGGTCGGTCCTCGCACCGGAGTGGCGGGCGGCGAAGCCGGCCGACTCCCCCTCGTAGGGCTGCACGCGCGCGTGCAGCCCTACGAGGGGTTCACGCGCGCGTGGAGGGGCGGTGACCCGGCTCCGACCCTTGTCACCGCCCCGTGTCCCACCATCGCCGCTCAGCGCGTGAGCCGCCACGCGGGGAGGGCCGACGCGGCGACGGCGACCGTCGCGCACACCGCCGCCGCCGCGCCGACCGTGGCCCAGGGGAGGACCAGGGCCACCGGTGCCGACAGGGCGGCCAGACCCGCCCCCAGGGTGCCGAGGACGGCCGCCGTCACCGCGAGGCCGAGGAGCGCGCCGATCGCGGTGGCGAGCGCCGCCTCGCCCGTCACCACCCGCAGGATCTGGGACCGGGTGGCGCCGACCAGCCGGAGGGAGGCCAGTTCCCCGCCGCGTACGGAGGTCGCCATGAGCAGCGTGTTGGCGAGCCCGATCACCGTGTAGACGAGGGCGATGCCGAGGACCAGGATCATGCCGAGCCGGGTCTGCGGATTGCTCGCCGGATGGTCGCCCGCGGCCCACGCGTCGGCGGTCCTGACGGTTCCGCCGCTCGCCTCCAGGGCCCGCGCCGTGGCCGCGCCGCCGCCGAGCGCCTCGATCCGGTCGATGGGGGCGCCCGGCGCGTTCGCCCGGGTGACGTACGGTCCGTTGTCGCCGGTGCCGAGCGCCAGGACGGCCACGACCCGGAGCCGTACCGGCCCGCTGCCGTCCGCGCGCCACACCTCGACGGTCTCGCCGACACGGTGCCGCTCGAACTCCTCGTTGACGACGATCGACCGGTCGTCGAGGTCCCTCGGGTCTCCCGCGACCACGGGGAGCCGGGCAAGCTCCGCGAAGGCCGCCGGGTCGGCGACCGCCCGCGCCCCGTACTTGACGACGGCCTCGGCCCCGTCCCGTACGAAGAGGGAGGTCGGCCCGGTGGGGGAGAGGACGGCTCCGTCCGGTGCGCCCGTCACCTGCTTCAGGTCCTCGCCACTCGCCACGTACTGAGCGGCCGTCTGCTCCCGCGCCTCGACGCCACGGGTGTGCGTGACGCTCGCCGCCGAGCCGAAGAGCGTCCCGGCGAGCGCCACGGTCACGAGGACGGGCGCGGCGACGGCGGCGGTGCGGCGGACGGAGGCGGCGCTGTTCTCCCGTACGAGCGTCCCGACGGCCCCGCGCAGCCGCAGCAGGCGCGCCACGGGCCGCACCAGGATCGGGGAGAGCAGGGCGACGCCGCCGATCAGGAGCATCGGGAGGGTCGTGTACGTCTTCCGCTTGAGCAGCTCGGACGGTTCGGTGACGCAGGTCCAGACGAGCAGTCCGAGCCCCGTGAGGAGGAGTCCCGTCCCGAGCAGGGCCCGGCCGAGGGGCAGGACGTCGGTGTCGACGTCCGCCTCGCGCAGGGCGGCCGTCGGGCCCACCTTCCCGGCCCGGCGGGAGGCGGCGACGGCCCCGGTGATGGCGACGGTCAGGCCCGTCCAGAAGGCGAGGTGGAAGGGCCAGACGGCGTCGCCGACCGCGAACCACTCGGGTGCGAGGCCGCCGTCGACAAGCGTCCGGGCCAGCAGGGGCGCGCCGAGGGCGCCGAGCGCGCATCCGGTGGCGGAGGCGAGGACGCCGAGTGCCGTCGCTTCGCCGAGGAGCATCCGGCGGACCTGTCCGGGGGTGGCTCCGGCGGTGCGGAGCAGCCCGAACTCGCGCCGCCGCAGGGCGACGGCGAAGGCGAAGGTGGAGGCGACGACGAAGACGGAGACGAAGGCGGTGACGCCTCCGGTGGTGCCGAGGAGGGCGTTGAGGCCGACGAGGGCCCGGGCGTCCCGCTGGGGGTCGGGGTCGGCGTTCCGCCGTTCGCCGCCGGTGAGGACCCGGGCGCGGTCGCCGACCAGGGCCCGGACCTCGTCGGCGGGGGCGTCGACGCCGACGGCGTCGGGGCGGCCGGTGTCGGGGGCGGTGGCGTGGCCGGTGCCGGCGGAGGTGGAAGGGGAGGCGGAAGGGGCGGCGGAGGTGGTGACGGTCCAGCGGGCGCGGAGCTCGCGCAGGAGTTCTTTGTCCACAGGCTGTGGACGGTCGAGCGCCAGTTCCACGGGAACGGTGTCGGGCCCGCGCCGCACGTCGAGCGTCAGCCGGTCCTGGCCCTGGACGACGACGGGCGAGGAGGCGAACCGCTGGGGAGAACGCTCGGGCGCGTGAAAGGTGGCGGAGAGGCCGAGGCCCATGGTGGTGAGCAGCCCGACGCCGAGGGCGAGGGCGAGGAAGCCGCCGAGGAAGGAGGCCCAGCGGGCACGCAGCCCGGAGAGGACGACGGTCAGCATGCCGGGCTCCCCACGGGGGTGTCGGCGCGGTACGGGGCGGGGGAGGCCGCGCCCGCGCCGGGGGTGTCCGGACCTCGGCCGAGGGTCGCCGGAGTCGCGCCGGGGGCGTCCGGCCCCCCGTCACGGGTGTCCGGAGCCTCCAGGCCCGCCATCCGGGTCGCGACCGACTCCACCGTCGGCGCGGTCAGTTCGCCCGCCAGGTGGCCGTCGACCAGGAACACCACCCGGTCCGCGCGCGCCGCCGCCACCGGGTCGTGGGTGACCATGACGATCGTCTGGCCGTCCTCGTCGACGAGCCCCCGGAGCATGTCCAGGACCTCGCGGCTCGTCGTCGAGTCCAGCGCGCCCGTCGGCTCGTCCCCGAAGAGGACGGCCGGCCGGGTGATCAACGCCCGCGCGATCGCGACCCGTTGCTGCTGACCGCCGGAGAGCTCCCCCGGCCTGCGCCGCTCCCGCCCGGCGAGCCCGACGCGTGCGAGCGCCTCCCGCACCTCCGTACGGGACGGGCGGCGGCCGGCGAGCCGGAGCGGCAGGGCGACGTTCTGTGCGGCCGTCAGGCTGGGCAGCAGATTGAAGGACTGGAAGACGAAGCCGATCCGGTCCCGCCGCAGCAGGGTCAGGCGCCGCTCACTCAGCCCCTCCAGGGTGGTGCCGCCGACCTCCACGCTCCCGGAGGTGGGCCGGTCGAGCCCGGCCGCGCACTGGAGCAGCGTGGACTTTCCGGAGCCCGAGGGCCCCATGACGGCGGTGAAGGTCCCGGCGGCGAAGTCGAGGTCGACGCCGTCGAGGGCGCGGACGTCACGGTGGTGGCGGGTGAGCCCCCGGAGCCGTACGGCAGTGGCAGTGGCAGCGGGAGCTGAATTGGCGGCGGCAGCCGTAGTCGTGGTCATGGCTCAAGCGAACCGTTTCCGCCGCCGCCGATCACGACCACTGCCGGGCGTCCGGGGGGTATGCCTGGCCCTACCCCTCCCGTACGGCCTTCACGAACACGTCCAGCGCGTCGCGGGGTTCGCGCCCGCCCAGCAGCGCGCGCAGGTCGCTCTCGACGCCCGTACCGTCGAGGAAGCCGTGCGCGATCGCCGAGTACGTGCTCGCCAGCATCGGCACCTGGAAGGGCACGGCCCCGGAGGCGGCGACGGCGGCGCGGGCGTCCGCGAGGGTGCCGGGCGCGTACGCGGCGCCCAGGGCGGCCGCCAGCTCGGCGCCGCCGAGGGGGCGCTCGCCGACCAGCTCGTAGACCCGGTTCCGGTGGGCGGCCGGGTCCGTGGCGACGGCGACGGCGATGTCGGCGAGGTCCTCGCGGGCGACGGCGGCGAGACGGCCCTCGCCGAGGGGCCCGGTGATGCGGTTCCCGGCGTCCGGGGCGGCGATCCAGGTGAGGAACTCGGCGTAGAGGCCGTTGCGGAGGATCGTCCAGTCGAGCGTGGCGGACCGCTGGAGCCGCCGCTCGGTCCAGCGGTGGGCGAGCGCGTACGTGAGGTGGTCGCCGTCGCCGGAGAGGCTCGTGTAGACGAGGTGCCGGACGCCGGCGCGTTCGGCGGCGGAGATCGCGGCGCCGTGGCGGGCGATGACGGTGTCGTCCTCCCCGTACCCGGCGGAGACGAGGAGCAGGGTGTCGACCCCGGCGAAGGCGTCCGGCAGGGTCACGGGAGCGTCGAAGTCGACGCGGCGGGTGCCGGGCAGTCCGGCGCGGGTGCCGAGGACGACGTCGTCGCGGCCGGCGAGGCGCTCGGCGACGAGCGAGCCGAGGGCGCCGGAGACACCGGTGACGAGCAGCATGGTTTCCCCCTGGGGTGGTGACGGCTGAGACCATCGTGGGGGGACGGGGAAGATCGCGGAAGGAGGCACTTCGATGTCGGAAGGGCACACGGAGGTAACCACGTCGGTCGCCACGGAGGCGTCCGAGGCCGCTGCGGAGGTGGCCGAGGTGGCCGGCGGGGAGGCGACCGAGGTGACCGGCGGGGAGGTGGCCGAGGCGACCCGTGCGGAGGTGGCCGACGGGCCGGTGGTGAGCTGTGCCGACGAGTGCGGGGTACGGGACGTCCAGGACCGGCTCGGCGACAAGTGGACCGTGCACGTCGTGGTCGAACTCGCGCCGGGGCCACGGCGGTTCAGGGAGCTCCAGCGACTGGTCACCGGGATCTCGCAGCGGATGCTGACCCTGACGCTGCGCCGCCTCGAACGGGACGGCCTCGTCTCGCGGACGGTGTACCCGACGACCCCGCCGCAGGTGGAGTACGCGCTGACCGAGACCGGTCACAGCATGACCCACCTCATCAAGCAGCTGATCGACTGGTCGCTCGACCACCGTGCGGTGATCGCCCGGTCGCGCGAGGAATGGGACACGAGGACGGCGTGAGCACCACCATCATCGACAAGGCCTTCGAGGCGCTGTACGCGAGCGACGACGGCTCGCTCGACACGGCCGCCTCGCTCCTCGCCGCCGACCGGGGCGCGGACGCGGAACTGACCCGGCGGGGCGAGGAGTTCGTGCGGACGCTGTGGGTGCGGGGCTGGCAGCCGGCGGACCTGGTCCGCACGGCCCGCCGCGAACTCTCCGACGAGCACGTCCGGCTCCTCGCCGCCCTGATCAGGAGCGAGACGGCCGGCTACGAGCGGCTGCCGCACCGCTGGCAGCCACAGCTGGACGAACTGGACCCCGGCACCGGCCGCCCGACGGACCGCTTCTCGTACGCGACGACCGTCCTGGAGCTGTACCGGATCCTGGTCCGGCTGCCGCGGCTCGACGCGGTCGGCCCGGTCCCGGGGGAGGCGCTGCCGCCCGCGACCGCGGGGGAGCCCCGGATGCTCGGCCGGATCAGGGCGCTGCTCGCGAAGGCGGAGGCGACGGGGTACCCGGAGGAGGCGGAGGCGCTCACGGCGAAGGCCCAGGAGCTGATGGCCCGGCACAGCCTGGACGAGGCGACGCTCGCGGCGGGCGCGCCGTCCCCGGAGACGCCCGGCGCGATCCGGATCGGGGTGGAACCGCCGTACGAGCAGGCCAAGGCGATCCTGCTGGACGCGGTGGCGACCGCGAACCACTGCCGGGCGGTGTGGAACGAGGCGTACGGCTTCTCGACGGTGGTCGGCTTCGAGGCGGACCTGGACCCGGTGGAGCTGCTGTACACGTCGCTGCTCGTGCAGGGGACGGCGGCGATGACGCGGGCGGAGGCGGAGCAGCGGGCGGGTGGCCGCAAGCGCACGAAGTCGTTCCGCCAGTCCTTCCTCCTCGCCTACGCCAACCGCCTGGGCACCCGCCTGTCGGCGACGTCCCGCCGGGTCGCCGCGGAGGCCCCGACGCTCCTCCCGGCCCTCGCCTCCCGCGACCTCGCGGTCACCACCCGCACGGACGAACTCTTCCCGGAGACGCGGGCGACCAGGGTCCGAGCGGCCTGGGACGAGGAGGGCTGGACCCACGGAGCCTCGGCGGCGGACAGGGCAGGCCTCCATCCGGACCGCCGCCACCTCCCGTAGGAGCGGAGCGCCCGAACGAACGCGGCACGGCCGACGAGGGCGGCGCCGCCCTGGTGTTCGGCCCGGGGCCATGGTGGGGCGCCGCCGACTCCTGCCGACGCGGCTGGTCGTGTCCTTCGTCCTTGCCTCTTGTGTCACCGTTCGCAGTGGACTTCTTCGCGTACCCGCTCAGATCGGTCAACGGCGCACCCGATAGCGCAGGTGAAGCACCCGGTTGCCCTGAATCACCACGTCAGGATCCTCCAACAGGTGCTGCGCGTGGACCGACCCGAAGTAGCGCTTGCCGGACCCGAACACGACGGGTACGACGTCCATGCGCACCTCGTCGATCAGGCCCGCGGCAAGCACCTGGCCACCGACGTCGCCGGCGGCGACCTCGACCAAGCGGTCACCCGCAAGCTCCTGCGCCTTGGCCATGGCTGCCTCGACGCCGTCGACGAAGTGAAACGGCGCCTCGGGGTCCCAGCCCTCGGGCGCCGGCCGGTGCGTCACGACGACCATGTGGTCGATCCCGCCCGGCGGCTTCCCGTCCCAGCCGTCCGTCAGGTCGAAGACGTGGCGGCCGACGATCGTGACTCCGATCTGGTCCCAGTACGGCCGGATGTAGTCGTAGGACGTCTGCGACACCTTCAGCTCGCCGCTCTCGTCCAACGGGACGTCACCGCTGGACAGCCAGTCGAACAGTGGCCCGGGCTGGTCATTCTCGTCCGCGACGAAGCCGTCCACCGACACCGAGCTGTACATGACCACCTTGCCCACGGGGCTCTCCTCTGCTCTGGGGTGCCCCAAATTAACGTGTCGTGAGCTGTCGCTCCGGTAAGAAATCAATCGGCCGGCAGCGGCCGGCCGTCCAGCGCGTGGCCCGGGATGTTCGCGCAGGAACCGCCGCCGGACTTCGACGTACCGGGTCGGCGTGAGCCCGGTGAACGCCCGGAACTCGTGGCCGAAGTGGGTGGGCCTGGTCGAAGTAGCGGGGCCTACGACGCGACGCTGTGCGGGATCCAGTGAGCCGACATGGCGCCCTCCGACTACTGGTGGCTGCCAGAGAGGGAGAACGCCTGCGGCGACTGCCGATCCGCAGCGAGCGTCATCGACAGTCGCCGGCCGCAGGCCATGCGAGGTGAGAACGCGCGCATCAGCGTGCCCCGGTCGGCAACCGCCGGATAGCTCGGAGGGGGGCAGGGTTTCGGGAAGGGGTGGGGGTGGGGTGGGGTGGAGTGGGGGGTGAAATGCCCGATTGGGGGTAGTTCGTGGATACGCTCTGCGCATGAGTTGGCTCCGGGCCCTGAAGGAGACCGCCCGCTCGGGGCTCACCGTCGAGCGGCCGCGGCTCGAACCCGTCATCGCCGCCCGGGGCGCCTTCGGGCTCGCCCTCGTCGTCGGGGTCTCGCTCGCCCTCTTCGGCCCCTCCGTCGCCGCCTCCTCGGCCTTCGGCGCGTTCCAGGCCGCCATCGCCACCTTCCAGCGTTCCTGGCGTCCCCGCCCCACCCTCGCCCTCGCCTCCGGCGCCAGCCTCGCCGTGTCGACGTTCCTCGGATACGTCACCGGCGCCGGCGCCCACCCGGTCCTCTTCCTCGGCCTGCTGCTGCTCTGGACGTTCCTCTCGGGGCTCGCCTGGGCCGCCGGTCCCACCGCCGGCATCATCGCCTCCTCCAACGTGGCGATCATGCTGGTGACGGTCACCCTCCCCACCTCCGTCGCCACCGCCGCCGGCCACGCCGCCATGATCTTCACGGGCGGTGTCGTACAGGCCGCCCTGGTCGTCCTCCTCCCCGTCCGCCGCTGGGGCGCCCAGCGCGACGCCCTCGCCGACGCGCTCGCCGCCGAGGCGGACTACGCCCGCCGCCTCCGCCGCGACCCGGTCGCCCCCTTCGACCCCGTACGCTCATGACGGCCCGCAACGCCGCTGCCGTGACGCCCCGCCAGGCCCGCAGCCGCCCGGCGGAGCTGCACGGTGCGCGGGGGCTCGCCGAGCGGATCCGCCCGGTGCTCGCCTCGCTCGCGGACCCGGCGGTCGGCGTGCCGGACGACGGCCCGCAGCGGGACCGCGTGCGCGAGCTGCTCGCCGCGGCCGGCGCCGTCCTGGACGCCGCCGCGCACGCGATCCGGCACGGCGAGCCGGTCACGCTCCCGCCGCCCGCCGTCGCCGTCCTCCGCACCCCGGACACGGGTTCGATCCTCTCCGGCCCGCCCCACCGCGCCGCCCTCCGGCTCGCCGCGCTCCTCGACGACGTCGTCGAGACGGTGGAGCCCCGTACCGAGACGAGCGCGGTGGAGGCCCGTACCCGCCCCACGATGGCCCGGCTCGCGCCGATCGTCCTCGCGAAGATGCGTGCCGAGCTGCGCCCCGACTCGCCGATCCTGCGCCACGCCGTCCGCGTCTCGGCGGTCACGGCCGCCGGCTACCTCCTCGGTACGGCGCTCCCCTTCGGGCACGGCTACTGGGCACCGATGGCCTCGGTGATGGTGATGCGCCCGGACTTCTCGCAGACGTACGCCCGCTCGGTGGCCCGCTTCGGCGGCACGCTCGTCGGGGTGGCGCTCGCGACGGCGGTCGTGCAGACGGCGCACCCGGACATGTACCTGTCCGCCGGACTCGCGGTGCTGTGCGCCTTCGGGATGTACCTGCTGATGCGCACGGGGTACGCGGTCAGCCAGGTCTGCGTCGCCGCGTACGTCGTCTTCCTGCTCGACATGGCCGGCGCGGGACTGACCCAGACGGTGCGGGAGCGGGTGCTCCTGACCCTCCTCGGCGGGCTGCTCGCCATGCTGGGGTACGCCGTCCACCCGGCCTGGGAGACGCCCCGGCTGCGCGGCCGCCTCGCGGACTGGCTGGTGGCGGACGGCCGGTACGCCGCCGCCGTCGCCGCCCGGTACGCCGAGCCCGCCGGCCGTGCCGGCCCCGACGTCCGCGAGGCGCTCCTCGCCACCCGGGCGGCCCGGGTGGCCTGGCAGGAGGCGGTGGCCCGCGCGACCCACGAGCCGGTACGCCACCGGGGGCTCTCGCACGCGACGGCGGAGGAGGCCGGGCACGCCCTGGCGGAGTTCGGGCGCGCGGCGATGCTCCTGGAGGCGCACCTGCCGGAGCGCGGAGCGGCGCCGCTGCCCGCCGCCGCGGCCCTCGCGGAGGCCCTGCACCGGTCGACGGAGCGGGGCGCGAAGGACCTGCGGGAACGCCGCGAACCGCGCTGGGACGACCTGCGGGAGACCGTCGCAGCGTGGTCGGCCGCCCCGCCGGACCACTTCCTCCTCGACAAGGGCGCCCGGCTGCTCCTCGACGCCCTGGACGAGCTCACGGCGGCACTGGCGGACTCCGCTCCGGCGCGCTAGGGGGCCGCGATTTTCGCGACCATGTCATCCGGCGGTGGGCCGGGCGGAGTTGGTAGGGGTGAGGACCTCGGCCGGTCGACCTCGACCGGTCGCAGGCCGACGAGACGGTCCCTGGCCGACGAGACGATCCCTGGAGCAACTGGATGACCCGGACGACCCGGATGACCTGGACGAAGAAGTACCTGCCGGCGGCGACAGCGGTCGTGGCCGCGGCCGCCGCCGTCGCCGCACCGACGGTGGCCTCCGCCGAGACCGCCCCGGCCGCCGCTTCCGCCCCCGCGGCCGTCGCCCCGGCCGCCCCCGCCGCTGCCGAGACCACTCCGGCCCCTGCCCCCGCCCCCGTCCGTACCGTCCGCCCCGGTGAGCGCGTCGACGCCGGGGAGGGCTGGACCGTATGGCTGACGAGGCAGGGCAAGCACTGGTCGGGCCCGGACGGTTACGAGAACTTCCGCAGCGTGGTCGACGGCAACATCGACCGGTCCCAGCCCGGCGTGAGCCACCAGAGCGAAGGCGACGCGAACGGAGTCTTCCACTCGGGCCTCTACTACGGGACCCGGGACGCGGGCCGGGTGGAGCTGACCGGCGCGGACGGCCGCAAGACCGTCGCCACCCTCGTCGCCCTGCCCGGCCGTTCCGACTGGGGGGTCTGGTACGTCCACACCGGACCGTCCCAGGGCAGCCCGGCCGTGGCGCTGTACGACCGCGGCGGCAAGCTCCTGACCGAACTGCCGGCCTCGGAGTTCTGACCGGCCGCTGCCGTGAACCGGGCGGGGCCCGTCACGGGGCGGGCCCCGCCCCTCGCCTCCCTCCCTTCTCTCCCTCCTCTCCTCTATCTCCTCTCTCTCCTCTTCCGCCGAACGAACGCGAGGTCCGACACCGTGTCGCACGAGCCCGCCGCCGAGGACGACGGCTTCGCCGCGTTCGCCGTCGCCGCCTGGCCCCGGCTGGTGCGTACGGCCCAGCTGCTGACCGGCGACTTCCACGAGGCCGAGGACCTGGTGCAGACGACGCTCGCCAAGGTGTACGGGCGGTGGCGGCGGGTTCCCCGGGGCGAGATCGACCTCTATGTGCGCCGGGCCCTGATCAACAACAACCTCAGCCGGCTCCGCCGGAAGCGGGTCGCCCATCTCCTGACCCCGGTGCTCCCCGAGTCGGTCCGGCACGCGTACGCGGGCCACGCCGAGGCCGTCGAGCAACGCACCGCGCTCCAGGAGGCGTTAGCCGATCTCACCGCCCGCCAGCGCGCGGTGATGGTGCTCCGCTACTGGGACGACCTGACCGAGGCGGAGATCGCGAACGTGCTCAACTGCTCGATCGGCACGGTCAAGACACACGCCCGACGCGGTCTGGCGGCGCTGCGCACCCACCCCCGGCTCGCCGCCGCCCCCGTCCCGTACGCCCCCGCCCCGTCCGGAGCCCGCCGATGAACCCCGAAGCCGGAACCGACCCCGAAGTCGACCCCGACGCTGCCCCCGCCCCCGACCCCGAGACCGAAGCCGACCGGATCCGCGAGGCCTTCCTCCGCGAGGCCTTCGTGCGGGAGGCGCTCGACGTCACCCCGGGTCCGGTGCCGCTCGCGGCCGTCCGCCGCGCGGGTCTGGCGCGTCGGCGGCGCCGTACGGCGACCTTCTCGGCACTGTCGGTCCTCGTGGTCGCGACGGCCTCGGCGGTGGTCGCGGGCGTGCCGCACACGCGCTCGTCCCTGCCGGTCCCCGGCCCGGTCGCCGCCCCGCCGTCCGTGGTCGCCCCCCGGGTCCCGACGACCGCACGGACGCCGACGCCGACGCGGACGCCCACCGCGCCCCCGGTCCGTACCGTCCGCCCCGGTGAGCGCGTCGACGCCGGGAAGGGCTGGAAGGTCTGGCTGACGGCGGAGGGCAAGCACTGGGTGGGGCCGGACGGGTACGAGAACTCCCGCAGCGTCACCGACGGCAACGTCGACACGGCCGCACCGGGCGTGTCCCATCAGTCGGAGGGGACTGCGGCGGGCGTCTTCCACTCGGGCCTGTACTACGGGATCGGGACCCGTACGGCCGGCCGGCTCGAACTCACGGGCGCCGGAGGGCGGAAGACCCTCGCCACCCTGCTCGAACTGCCGGACCGGCCCGGCTGGGGCGTCTGGTACGCCCACACCGGGCCGGGCGAAGGGGATGTCGGCGTGGCGCTGTACGACCGCGCGGGCAAGCTCCTCGCCGACCTCCCCGGCTGACGACCGACGGCCGACGGCTGACGGCCGACGGCTGACGGCCGATGGCCGATGGCCGATGGCCGACGCCTGTCGGCTGCGAGCCGACCCGGCTCCTCAGCCCCTCACCAGGACGCCTTCCGCACCCCCGGCAGGAAGCCCGCGTGCGCCTGCCCCCGCAGCCGGACCCGGGAGATGCCGAACCTCCGCAGGTGGCCCCGGGGCCTGCCGTCCACGGCGTCCCGGTTCCGTACCCGGGTCGCGCTCGCGTCCCGGGGCTGGCGGGCGAGTTCGCGTACCGCCGCCTCGCGGTCGGCGGCCGGGGTGGTGGGGCGGCGGACGATCTCCTTCAGCTCGGCCCGCCGCTCGGCGTACCGCGCCACGATCGTCTTCCGGCGCTCGTTGCGCGCGATCTTGCTGCGCTTGGCCATCAGACCTTCCCCCCGCGCGCCCGGATGCGGGCCACGGCGGCCTCGACGCCGATGGCGTCGACGGTCCTGATCGCGCGGGCGCTGAGCGTGAGCCGCACGTACCGGCCCTCGCCGGCGAGCCAGTACCGCTTGCGCTGGATGTTGGGGTCGAAGCGGCGTGAGGTGCGCCGGTGGGAGTGCGAGATCCGGTTGCCGAATCCGGGCTGCGCTCCGGTCAGCTGGCAGTGGGCGGACAAGGGTGACCTACCTCTCCGTAGAGATATTGGAAATGAGAACCATTTTCATTTACTCTACACACCATGGCCCGTAACGAACTCCGCCCCGTCGTCAAGCTCCGGTCCACCGCCGGCACCGGATTCACCTACGTCACCCGCAAGAACCGCCGCAACGACCCCGACCGCCTCACCCTGCGCAAGTTCGACCCGGTCGTCCGCCGTCACGTCGACTTCCGAGAGGAGCGCTGAGCCCATGAAGCCCGGCATCCACCCCCCGTACGAGCCCGTCGTCTTCCGCGACAAGGCGGGCGGCTTCGCCTTCCTCACCCGCTCCACGCTCACCGCCGACAGGACCGGCGGCAGGACGGTCGAGTGGGAGGACGGGCGCACCTACCCCGTCGTCGACGTCGAGATCTCCTCGGCGAGCCACCCCTTCTACACGGGCACCGCGCGCGTGCTCGACACCGCCGGCCGCGTGGAGCGCTTCGAGAAGCGGTACGGACGGCGCGAGGCCCCCTGATGCTCTCCGTCGCCCTCGTCGGAGGTCTTCACTCCGACGCCCGCCGCGCTGCCGTGGACCGGCTCCTGGCCGACGTCCCCGGCAGCGTGGCGCTCCACCACGACCTCGCGACGGCCCCGGAGACCGGGACCGTCGCCCGTACCGTCCGGGACGCCACCGGGGTGCTGTCCACCGGCGAGACACCGCTCGTCAACGACTGCGCCTGCTGCGCCCTGCGCGAGGACCTCGTCCCCGAGCTGGAACGGTTCCGCGACTCCGGCCTCACCCGGCTCGCCGTCGTCGAGCTCTGGGACTCCGTCGAGCCCAGGGCGATGGCCGAGGTCGTCGCCAAAGCCGGTTTCCGCATCGGCGCCGTCGTCACCGCCGTCGACCCGGCGCTCCTCCTGCCGTACCTCGGCAACGGCGACGACCTCGCCGACGTCGGGCTCGCCGCGGCCGCCACAGACCGGCGTACCGTCGCCGACACCTGGGCGCGCCAGCTGGAGTACGCGCCCGTCCTCGCCGTCGTCGAGAGCCCCGAGGCCGGCGGGGAGGACCGGGCCCTGCTCGACCAGCTCCACCCCACCGCCCTGCGGATCCCGGTCGAGGGCGGCGGGCTCGCCGCCGCGGTCTTCGCCGGCTTCGACGTGGAGGCCGCGGCCGCCGCCCAGCACCCGGCCTGCGCGCTGCTGCCGCAGGAGGCGGACGACCACGGCGTCGGCACGTACGTCTGGCGCCACCACCGGCCCTTCCACCCCGAGCGGCTCTGGGCCGCCCTGGAGGACCTGACCTGCGCCGCCGCCCGCAGCCGCGGCCGCTTCTACCTGGCCGACCGGCCCGACACCCTGCTCGCCTGGGACGCGGCGGGCGGCGCGCTCTGCGTGGAGAGCGCCGGTCCCTGGCTGGCCTCGCTGCCCGACGCTGCCTGGGAGATGGTGCCGCCGCTGCGGCGGGCCGCCGCCGCCCTGGACTGGCACCCGGAGCACGGCGACCGCTGCCAGCACCTGGTCTTCACCTCGCCCGGTCTCGACCGCGACGGTCTGGCCGAGCTCCTCGGCTCCTGCCTGCTCACCGACGCCGAGTACGCCGCGGGGCGCGAGTCCTGGAAGGGGCTCGGCTCCGACTTCGACCATCTCCTGGAGGTCTGACCCCATGCCCACGAAGCCCCCGCGCAAGCCGGTGAAGGCGCGACCCAACCCCCTCGACCGTGACGGCGTCCTCCATGTCGACCACGTCGATTACAAGGACACCGACCTGCTGCGGAGGTTCGTCTCCGACCGGGGGAAGATCAGGAGCCGTAGGGTGACCCGGGTGAGCGCGCGGCAGCAGCGGCAGATCGCCAGGGCCGTGAAGAACGCCCGTGAGATGGCACTTCTGCCGTACTTCGCGGTAGCACGCTGAGTCGCGTAGCCACTACGCCACCCCCCGTGCACGTGCATCTGCTCATGCATTGGCATATGAACACAGCTATGATCCGAGGAAGTTGACACCTGCACCAAGCAACTCGGGGAGCTACCAGTGCATCATGCGTACAACGGCATGGCGGCCACGGAGCTGCGAGGCGTCGTGTGGCAGAAGAGCAGGCACAGCAACTCCCAGGGATCATGCGTGGAGTTCGCGAAACTTCCGGGGGGAAGCGTTGCCGTACGCAATTCGCGTTACCCCGACGGGCCCGCACTCGTCTACACGCCGGCGGAGATAGAGGCGCTCCTGCTCGGCGTCAAGGACGGGGAGTTCGACCACCTGGTGTGAGCGGCGGTACGAGGACGGCACGAGGACGGCACGAGGAAGGGCCCCGGCGGAGACCGCCGGGGCCCTTCTTCCGTACGACATTCCCGCGCTACTGCTCCGGACCCACCCGGAACAGCGCCCACACGACCTTGCCCTGGAGCGTCCCGGCGAGCGGGTGCCAGCCCCAGCTGTCGCTGAACGAGTCCACCAGGAAGAGCCCGCGTCCCGACTCGGCGGCGAAGTCCTCCTCGCCGCCGCGCGCCTCCGGGCTCTCCCGGCTGGGGTCGCGCACGGCGCACACGAGGCGCGAGGCCCAGCGCATGAGGTGCAGTCGCACCGGCGGGTTCTGGCCTTCTTCCTGAGGCGCGTCGGCGGGTACCGCGTGGCGCAGCGCGTTGGTGACGAGCTCGGAGACGACCAGAGCGACATCGTCGAAGCGGTCGGTCATTTCCCACCGGTCGAGCGTGGCGCTGGTGAACTTCCGGGCCCCGCGCACGGCTTCGTACCGGGCGGGCAGGGCGCAGGAGGCGGAGGTGGAGACAGCGCCGGGATCGATCGGCGGAAGGCCCTGCCTTAACGGCTCGAGCACGGTCGATCCATTCGTCCCCATGCGAGGCACTCCCGGGAATCGCGACTGTGGTGCGACAACACGACAACACGAACGAGTACGCGGCTGCGCGGGGTCCATGGTTCCGAATGCGACCACTGGATGCAAGGGCAGATGCACGTGCACGCGCCGGACCTGTCCGTCCCTGTGGTGAATCTGTGCATATCTTCTACGGGTTGACAGGCGAATCGGTGTGCCCCGGGCCCCGTTCCGTCGAGCAGGTGCCCGGAAGTCGCCCCTTTCCGTAATCGAATGTGTACGCGCTGAAGCGTTTGATGGCAGAATCCGGGGCTCGACGGGGGCTCGACACCGTAAAGGGGAGGCTGAGAGCCGTGACCGCAGGCGAATCCGGTGGAGCGAGCGGGAGCGTGGTGCGGCGCATCCTGCTGGGCTCCCAGCTGAGGAGGTTGCGCGAGTCGCGCGGAATCACCCGCGAGGCGGCCGGCTACTCGATCCGCGCGTCCGAATCCAAGATCAGTCGCATGGAGTTGGGACGGGTGAGCTTCAAGGCAAGGGACATCGAGGATCTGCTCACGCTCTACGGAGTCGGCGACGAGACCGAGCGCGGCGCGCTCCTCGGCCTCGCCCGCGAGGCCAACGTCACCGGCTGGTGGCACAGCTTCGGTGACGTCCTCCCCGGCTGGTTCCCCACGTACATCGGCCTCGAAGGCGCCGCCTCCCTCATCCGCGTCTACGAAGTCCAGTTCGTCCACGGGCTGTTGCAGACCGAGGCCTACGCCCAGGCCGTCGTCACCCGGGGCATGCCCGAGGCCCCGAGCGCCGAGATCGACCGCCGCGTCGCCCTGCGCCTGGAGCGCCAGAAGGTCCTCGTCTCCGAGCGGGCCCCCCAGTTCCACGCCGTCCTCGACGAGGCCGCGCTGCGCCGCCCCTACGGCGACCGATCCGTCATGCAGGGCCAGTTGAGGCATCTCATCGAGATCTCCGAGCACCCCGGGGTCACCCTCCAGGTCATGCCCTTCAGCTTCGGCGGCCACGCCGGTGAGAGCGGCGCCTTCACGATGCTGAGCTTCCCCGAGTCGGACCTCTCCGACATCGTCTACCTGGAGCAGCTCACCAGCGCGCTCTACCTCGACAAGCGCGAGGAGGTCGCCCAGTACCAGCGCGTGATGGAGCGCCTCCAGAAGGACAGTCCGGATCCGGCCGAAAGCCGGGACCTTCTCCGAGGACTCCTCCAACTCTCCTGACACATAAGTACGATGACGCGACATCAGTTGGCGGGTAGAGGGGTCTCGATCCATGTCGCACTTCACCGAGCTGGCCCACCAGTACATAGACGGCGAGTGGAAGCCGGGCAGCGGCTCGTGGGACATCATCGACTTCAATCCGTACACCGGGGAGAAGCTGGCGTCGATCACCGTCGCCACGGCGGCTGAGGTCGACCGCGCCTACCGGGCCGCCGAGCGCGCCCAGGCCGAGTGGGCCGAGACCAACCCGTACACGCGCCGGCTCGTCTTCGAGCGCGCGCTGCGGATCCTCGAGGACCGCGAGGAGGAGATCGCCGAGACGATCGTCGCCGAGCTCGGCGGCACCCGCCTCAAGGCCGGCTTCGAGCTGCACCTCGCCAAGGAGTTCCTGCGCGAGGCGATCCAGCTGGCGCTCCGCCCCGAGGGCCGCCTCCTGCCCTCCCCGGTGGACGGCAAGGAGAACCGCGTCTACCGCCTCCCGGTCGGTGTCGTCGGCGTCATCTCCCCCTTCAACTTCCCCTTCCTCCTCTCGATCAAGTCGGTGGCGCCCGCGCTCGCCCTCGGCAACGCGGTCGTCCTCAAGCCCCACCAGAACACCCCGATCTGCGGCGGCACCCTCGTCGCCAAGGTCCTGGAGGAGGCCGGGCTCCCGGCCGGCCTGCTGAACGTCGTCGTCACCGACATCGCCGAGATCGGCGACGCGCTCCTCACCCACCCCGTCCCGAAGGTCATCTCCTTCACCGGCTCCGACCGGATCGGCCGCCACGTCGCCACGGTCTGCGCGCAGAACTTCAAGCACGCCGTCCTCGAACTCGGCGGCAACAGCGCCCTGATCGTCCTCGACGACGCCGACGTCGACTACGCGGTGGACGCGGCCGTCTTCAGTCGCTTCGTGCACCAGGGCCAGGTCTGCATGGCCGCCAACCGCATCCTGGTGGACCGCAGCGTGGAGGAGGAGTTCACCGAGAAGTTCGTGGCGAAGGTGAAGACCCTGCGCGTCGGCGACCCGGCCGACCCCGCCACCCACATCGGCCCGCTGATCAACTCCCAGCAGGCGAAGGCCGTCTCCTCGATCGTCGACCAGACGGTGGCGGCCGGAGCGACGGCGCTGCTCCACGGCTCGGTGGACGGCAACGTCGTCTCCCCGTCCGTCCTGACCGGCATCGCCGCCGACGCGCCCGTGCTGAGCCAGGAGATCTTCGGCCCGGTCGCGCTCATCATCCCCTTCGACGGCGAGGAGGAGGCCGTGCGGATCGCCAACGACACCCCGTACGGACTGAGCGGCGCCGTCCACACCGGTGACATCGAGCGGGGCGTACGGGTCGCCAAGCGCATCCACACCGGCATGATCCACATCAACGACGGCACCGTGCACGACGAGCCGATCGTGCCCTTCGGCGGCGAGAAGCACTCGGGCGTCGGGCGGCTCAACGGCGAGGCGATGGTGGAGGTCTTCACCACCCAGAAGTGGATCTCCATCCAGCACGGCCGGAGCCGGTTCCCCTTCTGATCCCCTTCTGGTCCCCCTTCTGGTCCCCCTTCTGGTCCGCGTCTAGGACAGAACCTGTCCGCAAGGGTCCGTAGCGTGGTCGGTGTCGAGAAGGTCCACACGATTCACCTCACGCTACGGAAGGCGGACACCATGGTCGCTCTTGTTCCCACCGAGGCCCACGGCGACGAGCGCGGCGCGCTCCTCAATTTCATCGAGGCCCAGCGCGCCGCGATCCGCCGTTCGCTCCTCGGGCTCACCGAGGAGCAGGCGGCGAGCCGCCCCAGCGTCAGTGAGCTGAGCCTGTCCGGCCTGCTCAAGCACGTCGCCGAGGTGGAGCTGAACTGGCTCCGGCTCGCGCAGCAGCGGCCGAACGAGAAGCAGCGCACCCAGGAGACCTGGGGCGACGGCTTCCGGCTCGTCGGGGACGAGACGATCCCGGAGATCATCGAATTCTGGGCGGGCGTGGCGAAGGAGACCGAGGACTTCGTCCACTCCGCGCCGAGCCTGGACGAGACCTTCCCGCTGCCCGAGGCGCCCTGGTTCCCCAAGGACGGCCGGGTGTCGATCCGCTGGATGCTGCTCCACCTCGTCCAGGAGGCCGGGCGCCACGCCGGGCACGCGGACATCGTCCGCGAGTCCCTGGACGGCAAGGGCTCCTTCGAGCTGATCGCGGCGGAGCGGCAGGGATGAGACCGGGGGACGGCCCCCGTACCCTGGTCAAAATTGACTAGGGAGGTACGTGGCATGTCGGCGATCCGGCTGCTCGTCCTGGGCGCGGTGAAGCAGCACGGCCGCGCCCACGGCTACCAGGTGCGCAACGACCTGGAGTTCTGGGGCGCGCACGAATGGTCCAACGCCAAGCCCGGCTCGATCTATCACGCGCTGAAGCAGATGGCGAAGCAGGGACTGCTGCACGCCCACGAGATCGCGCCGAGCGCGGTCGGCGGCCCGCCGCGCGTCGAGTACGAGCTGACGGAGCGGGGCACGGAGGAGTACTTCACGCTGCTGCGCGAGGCCCTCACCACGTACGACCAGAAGATGGACGTCCTGTCGGCGGGCATCGGCTTCATCGTGGACCTTCCCCGGGAGGAGGCGGCGGAGCTGCTGCGCCGGCGGGTCCGGGCGCTCGACGAGTGGCGGTCGGCGGTCACCGAGTACTACACGCCGGAGGGCGGCCCCGGGCAGCTCGGGCACATCGGCGAGATCATGCACCTCTGGGTGCACTCGGCGGACGCGGGCAAGGAGTGGACGCTCGGTCTGATCGAGCGGATCGAGGGCGGGGCGTACGTGTTCGCGGGCGAGGGCGACCCCTTCGTGGGCGTGCTCGCCGAGGGCGAGGAGAACCCGTTCGCGACGGGATCCGCCGACTGATCAAAGTTGACTAGGTGTCCTGTGAGGGCATAACTTCCTCAGTCGGCGGCAACTGGTCAAATTTGACTAAGGTGTTTTCGGGAGGAATCGGAATGGACAGGGACGCGATCCTCATGGAGGGCGCACGGAAGCGGTACGGGGAGAAGGATGCCCTGGCCGGGCTGGACCTCGCCGTCGGACGCGGCACCGTCCACGGCCTGCTGGGCCCCAACGGCGCGGGAAAGACCACGACGGTACGGATCCTGGCCACGCTCCTGCGCCACGACGAGGGGCTGGTGCGGGTCGCGGGCCACGACGTACGGACCGAGGCCCGGGAGGTACGGCGGCGAATAGGGCTGCTCGGGCAGCATGCCGCCCTCGACGAGGAGCTGGGCGGCCGGCAGAACCTGGAGATGTTCGGCAGGCTCCACCACCTGGGCGCGCGGGGCGCCGGGGCGCGGGCCGACGAGCTCCTGGAGCGCTTCGGGCTCGCCGACACCGGGCGCAAGCCCGTCAAGCAGTACAGCGGCGGCATGCGGCGACGGCTCGACCTGGCCGCCTCGCTGATCACCGAACCCGAGGTGCTCTTCCTCGACGAGCCGACGACCGGGCTCGACCCGCGCGGCCGCGGCGAGGTCTGGGAGTCGGTGCGCTCCCTCGTCGACGGGGGCACGACCGTCCTCCTCACCACCCAGTACCTGGAGGAGGCCGATCAGCTCGCCGACCGCATCTCGGTCGTCGACCGGGGCCGGGTCGTCGCCGACGGCACGGCCGACGAGCTCAAGGCGAGGGTCGGCGCGGACCGCATCGACGTGGTCGTACGGGACGCGGCACGGCTCGACGAGGCGGCCCGCCTGCTGGCCGCCGCCGCCCGGGCGGAGGTGAGCGTGGACGCCGACCGGCGGCGGCTCGGCGCGCCCGTGACGGACCGGATGGCCTCGCTCACCGAGACCGTCCGCGCCCTCGCGGAGGCCGGGATCGAGGCGGAGGACATCGCCCTGCGGCGGCCGACGCTGGACGAGGCCTTCCTGCGGCTGACGGAGCGAGAGAAGGAGACCGTGGCATGAGCGCCGCGTACGTGGTGAGCGACTGCTGGACGATGACCCGCCGCGAGCTGGCCCACTGGGCGCGGCAGCCGGTGCAGGTCCTGGTCGGGCTCGTGTTCCCGGTGATGATGCTGTTGATGTTCGGCTACCTCGTCGGCGGCGGCCGGGCCGTCGCGGGCGACTACGTCGACTACCTCGTGCCCGGCATGCTCGCCCTGACGATGGTCTTCGGGCTCGAAGGCACCATGACGGCGGTGACGCAGGACCTGAACAAGGGCGTGATCGACCGCTTCCGGTCGATGCCGATGGCCGACGGCGCCGTCCTGGTCGGGCGGGCGACCGCCGACATGCTCCAGTCGACGGTCGGGCTGCTCGTGATGGTGGGCGTGGGATACGCGATCGGCTGGCGGGCGAGCGGTGGAGCCGCGAGCTTCCTGGGGGCGCTGGGGCTGCTGCTCCTGCTGCGCTTCGCGATGCTGTGGATCGGGATCTTCCTCGCCCTGGTCGCGGGGCGGGCGGAGCTGGTGACGGCGGTTCAGATCCTGGTCTGGCCCGTCGGCTTCCTCTCCAACGCCTTCGCCTCGCCCGAGTCGATGCCGGGCTGGCTCGGCACGGTCGTGGAGTGGAACCCGATGTCGGCGACCGCGACGGCGGTGCGCGAACTCTTCGGCAATCCGGGCGGCGAACCGGGGCACATCACGGCGGCGATGGTGTGGCCGCTGGTGCTGCTGGCGGTCTTCTTCCCGCTGGCGGTACGGAAGTTCGGGCGGCTCGGAAAGTAGCGGCACGGAGGTGGGAACCCGAAGGCGGCGAGCGGTGTATTGAAGGCAGTGGTTCACCGCGGACCGCCCGAGGGGCAGGGGGATCGTGCGATGCGCAGGCTCGTGGGAGCGGCCGGCGCCGTCGTGGCGCTGGTGTTGGTGGTACTGACCGGTTGTACGGGGACGGGGCCGGGGCCAGGGTCGGGGCCGGGGCCAGGGTCGGGGACGGGGACGGGGACGACCCCGGCCCCGGGATCGGCATCGGGATCCGGATCGGGGTCTCGGACGGGTTCGTCCGGGCCTTCGGGACCGACGGGACCGACGGGGGTGTTCGGGGCGCCGCCCCGGCTGCCGTCCTCGCCGGGGCTGCCCGGCTGGGCGCACAGTCCGGGCTTCGCGCGCGACGGCAGCGGGTTCGTGCTGCTCGCCGACTGCGTGAGCGACCCGGCGGCGCCGGAGAGCGGCTTCTGCCGGCAGCACGTGGCCGTGCGGGACGCCGGGGCGAAGGAGTGGGTGCTGCGGAGGTCACCGCTCCCCGAGGCAGCGGGGACGGAGGGCGTCTCGGCGAATCTGCTGGCCCTCGGGCCGGGCCGGGCGCTGATCGAGGAGGGGGGCGCCGAGCCGGCCGCCCGGACCTGGTTCACCCGGGACGGCGGCCGGAGCTGGCGCGCGGGTGATCGGCGTACGGTCGGCACGACCCCGGAGATACCGGCCGGATCGGTGCTCGCCACGGACTGCGCCGCGCCCGCCGAGGCGCTGCCCGACTCGTGCGACCGACAGCGGCTCGTCGTGGTCTCGGCGCAGGACGGGCGGCGCCGGGCGCTGGCCCGGGTGCCGCTCCTCGGGGCGCATCCGAGACCGGCGGAGCAGCCGGAGCCCGACGGGTCCTGGTGGGTGTCGGGGACGGATCCGCTCTCCGGGCGGGCGGCGGTCGCCGTCTCACGGGACGCGGGCCGGAGCTGGACGGTGAGCCGGCTGCCGAGCCCCGACACCCGGCCCGGGTGGTACACGGCGGTGGCGGTCGGCCCGGACGCGGTGTACGCGGCGGAGATGGGGGAGCTGAAGGGCGGCGCCCCCGTCAAGAACCCGATGCGGGCACTGCACCGCTCCGTGGACGGGGGCCGGACGTGGCAGCGGATGTGGACCACGGGGCCGGAGCGGGAGCCCCGCACGCTGCTCGGGCTGCCGGTTCCGGGGCCCGGCGGCCGGGTGGAGATCGGCGGGGAGCTCGCGGGGTACGTGAGCGAGGACGGCGGTCGTACGTTCGTCCCGTCCGGCGACGGATCCCCCTTCACCCGTCGCACCCCGCTGGGACTGCTGCGCGAGTCGTCCCGGTGTCAGTACGCGCTGACCGCGGACGGGGTGCGGTGGTCGGAGTTCCGGCTCGCCTGCGGGGACGACGTCCCCTGAGCCCCTGAGCCCCTGAGCCCCTGAGCACCCGGGCACCCGGGCACCCGGGGTTCCGGGTGCCGGAGGCCCGAGGCCCGAGGGGGCTGAGGGTCGGACGTCGGGCCCCCGGCCCGGTCGTGGCTCAGTGGTGGAAGGAGGTGGCGGCGGTCTTGTCGTGGGTGGACGGACCGGACTGGCTCCGGAGTTCGGGCAGCAGGCGGTTCAGGTCCTCGACGAACAGCCCGGCGAGGTCCTCCGAGAAGCCGTTCCGGCAGACCACGCGCAGGACCGACAGGTCCTCGCGGTTGGCCGGGAAGGTGTAGGCGGGGACCAGCCAGCCCCGTTCGCGCAGCCGCCGGGAGACGTCGAAGACGTCGAAGGACGTGACGTCGGGCGTCGTGGTGAAGGCGAAGACGGGTAGCTGGTTGCCGCGGGTGAGGAGCTGGAAGTCGCCCATGGCCTCGATGCGCTCGGCGAGGCCGCGGGCGACGTCCCGGGTGGTCTGCTGCACCACGCGGTAGCCCTCCCGGCCGAGCCTCAGGAAGGTGTAGTACTGCGCGACGACCTGGGCGCCCGGCCGGGAGAAGTTGAGGGCGAAGGTGGGCATGTCGCCGCCCAGGTAGTTGACGCGGAAGACGAGATCCTCGGGGAGTTCGGCGGGCGAGCGCCACAGCGCCCAGCCGACGCCCGGGTAGACCAGGCCGTACTTGTGACCGGAGGTGTTGATCGAGGAGACGCGGGGGAGGCGGAAGTCCCAGACGACGTCCTCGTCGAGGAAGGGCGCGATCATGGCGCCGGAGGCGCCGTCGACGTGGACGGGGACGTCGAGGCCGGTGCGTTCCTGGAGCGCGTCCAGGGCGGCGCAGATCTCGGCGACGGGTTCGTAGGAGCCGTCGAAGGTGGAGCCGAGGACGGCCACGACACCGATGGTGTTCTCGTCGCAGAGCGCGGCGGCGGTCTCGGCGTCGAGGTGGAAGCGGTCGCCCTCCATGGGGACGAGCCGGGGCTCGACCTCCCAGAAGTTGCAGAACTTGTCCCAGCAGACCTGGACGTTGACGCCCATCACCAGGTTGGGGCGGGCGCCGCCCGCGTAACGGTCGGCGTTCTTCTTGGCCCAGCGGCGCTTGAGCGCCATGCCGGCGAGCATGCAGGCCTCGCTGGAGCCGGTGGTGGAGCAGCCGACGGCCGCGCCCGGGTCCGGGGCGTTCCACAGCTGGGCGAGCATGGCGACGCAGCGGCGCTCCAGTTCGGCGGTGCGCGGGTACTCGTCCTTGTCGATCATGTTCTTGTCGCGGCACTCACTCATCAGGACACCGGCCTGGGGCTCCATCCAGGTGGTGACGAAGGTGGCGAGGTTGAGCCGGGAGTTGCCGTCGAGCATGAGCTCGTCGTGGACGATCTGATAGGCGCTCATCGGGGGCAGTGGACCGGCGGGCAGCTGGTGGCGTGGCGGGGCCTCGGTCATGCCGCCGATGGGGTCGGCCTCTCCGAAGAAGGGGTTGAGCGCGAGCCGGCGCTCGGGCTCGTGCGGGGAGGCGTCGGGACCCTTGTGCAGCGGCATGGGGGGCTCCTTCTGTCCGGGTGGGGGGAGGGGTCAGTGCAGGGAGGTGCCGGTCTTGTCGAGTTGGAGCTGGGGGCGTCCGGTGACGATCAGCCAGGCCGGGAGGGAGGCCAGGCAGAGCACGGCGAGCATCGCGGGGGAGGGGGCGAGGATGGCCCCGGTGAAGAGGCTGATCCAGCCCAGCCGGGTGGTGGCGAGCAGGACGCCGAGAACGGCGGAGGAGACGGCGACGGAGGGGTGGACCTCGGGGACGAGAGCCTGGGCGAACAGCCCGAAGGCGGACCCGATGAAGACGGCGGGGAAGATGCGGCCGCCGCGGAAGCCGCAGGCGGCGGCGACGAGGAGGGCGAGGAGTTTGACCGCGGCCATCTTGGCCAGGTCACCGGAGGACCAGCTGCCGATCGAGGCGGTGAGCTCCTTGACCTGCTCCAGGCCCTTGAAGAGGGTCAGCTTCCCGCCGAGGGCGCCCAGGAGACCGAGGACGAGACCGCCGAGGGGCAGCATCAGCATCGGGTGGCGCAGCCTCTGGAAGGCGGCGTGGAAGTAGGGGAAGAGGTAGCAGGAGGCGAGGCCGAAGACGGCCGCGGCGGAGGCGATGACCAGGGAGGCGAGGAGGTCGCCCCAACCGGGGTCCGTCAGCGGCGGCAGCCCCATGTCGAAGCTCGGCTCGGAGAGCAGCTCCGTGGTCATCGATCCGGCGCCGGCGGCGACGAGCGGCGTGAAGAGCCGGTCCCAGAGGGAGCCGGGGCCCGGCTGCGCCGTCAGGGCCTCGGAGATGACGAGGGCGGCGGCCACCGGCGTACCGAAGAGGGCGCCGATGGTGGCGGCCGAGGCGAGGACGACCCAGGCGGCTGCGGGCACCGAGGGCAGTGCCTTGCTGCCGAGCCAGTAGGCGAGGGCGATGTTGGCCGCGATGATCGGGTTCTCGGGGCCGAGGCTGACCCCGCCGGCCAGCGCGAGCGTGGCCGCGAGCAGCAGGCCCGGCACCACTCCGGGGGCGAGCGGCGGCCCGCCGAGACCCTCGCAGGCCGGGTCGGGGCCGGCGTGTCCCGGCACCTTCCACACGACGAGACCCACGGCGATACCGGTCGCCGTGAGCATGATGATGATCCAGAGGGAGGAGTAGCCGCCGATGCCGAGGGCGTCCGGCAGGTCGTCCCAGAGCACGCCCTGGAACTCATCCGCGAGGGAACTGATCCCCAGGAGCAGGAGGCTCGCTCCGACGCCGACCGCGAGCGCGGGCAGGACCTGCCGCAGCAGGACCCGGGAGGGGCCCTCCGACGGGGAGGGCGGCGGAGCGGGCGGAGCATGATCAGTGGCCACCGCCCCACCATAGGTGAGCAAAAGCGACATAACATCCCGAGATTCGGCCGGAACCGGCTCGTACGGACTTGCACCTCACGTCACGTCAGGCCCGAGGCTGACACGCGTACCGAGAGAAAGGGCGGACGGCCGATGGGCCACTCCGTGGGACAGGTCGCCGGCTTCGCCGGGGTCACGGTGCGCACGCTGCACCACTACGACGCGATCGGGCTGCTCTCTCCGAGTGGCCGCAGCGCGGCGGGCCACCGCCGCTACGACGACGCGGACCTCGACAGACTCCAGCAGATCCTGTTCTACCGGGAGCTCGGCTTCCCCCTCGAAGAGGTCGCCGTCCTCCTCGACGACCCGCACGCCGACCCGCGGGAGCACCTCCGGCGGCAGCACGCGCTGCTGACGGCGCGGATCGGGGAGCTCCGGAGGATGGCGGCGGCCGTCGAGCACGCCATGGAGGCGAAGAAGATGGGCATCAACCTCACCCCCGAGGAGAAGTTCGAGGTCTTCGGGGACAAGGACCCCGAGCGGTACGCCGAGGAGTCCGCCCGCCGCTGGGGCGGCACCGACTCCCACGAGCGGGCCCAGGCCCGCGCCGCGGAGTACACCAAGGAGGACTGGCAGCGCATGAAGGACGAGGTGGACGCCTGGGGCGCCGCCTACAGCGCCCTCATGGACCGGGGCGTGGCCCCCGGGGCCGAGGAGGCGATGGACCTCGCCGAGGCCCATCGACGCCACCTCACCACCTGGTTCTTCGACTGCCACCCGAAGACCCACGAGCAGCTCGCCGAGATGTACGTCGCCGACGAGAACTTCCACGCCTTCTACGAGGCGATCCATCCGGGCCTGCCGGAACACCTCCGCGCCGCCGTCCGGGCGAACACCCGCCGCCTGGCGGCCTGACCCGCCCGAAATCCTGACCCGCACGAAATCCCGACGGCCGGAATCCCGACGGCCCGAAGTCCCAGCGGCCCGAAAACCCGACGGCCCGACGGCCGGGTCTCCCGGCCGTCGGGCCGTCGGGGCCCCCGCGGCTCACGCGCGGGGTGCGATCACCACCGCCGTGCCGTAGGCGCAGACCTCCGTGCCCACGTCCGCCGCCTCCGACACGTCGAAGCGGAACATCAGCACGGCGTTCGCGCCGCGCGCCCGGGCCTGCTCCACCAGCCGTTCCATCGCCTGGTTGCGGGTCTCCACCAGCGTCTTCGTCAGGCCCTTCAGCTCACCGCCGATCATCGACTTCAGCCCCGCGCCGATCTGGCTGCCCAGATGGCGCGAGCGCACGGTGAGCCCGAAGACCTCACCGATGACCTGCCGGACCTCGAAGCCCGGCACATCGTTCGTCGTCACGACCAGCACGTCTGGGTGCGGCCCCTGGCCGCCTCCGTACTCCTCGATGCCCATCGGCATTGCACCTCCTGACCCCCCACACTCGGGCCCGGAGGCCCGCTCCGCATCCCGTGGGAGCCGGGTGGAACCGGGCGGGTCCTGCCCGCGTTGATAGCTTGGGGCCAGCCGTCCCCCAAGCCCCCACCGACCGCAGGAGCCCGGAACCCGTGAACACGCTTGCCCTCGGACCGAGCTGGCTGGACCCGGACCATCTGATTCAGACCTTTGGTCCGATCGGTGTCCTGGCCATCGTCTTCGCCGAGTCCGGCCTCCTCATCGGGTTCTTCCTGCCCGGCGACTCGCTGCTCTTCACCACCGGCCTGCTGATCACGACCGGCAAGCTGGACATGCCGCTGTGGCTGATGTGCACGCTGATCGTGGCCGCGGCGGTCATCGGCGACCAGGTCGGATACCTCTTCGGCCGCAAGGTCGGCCCGGCCCTCTTCAAGCGCCCCGACTCCAAGCTCTTCAAGCAGGAGAACGTCGAGAAGGCGCACGAGTTCTTCGAGAAGCACGGCCCGAAGTCGCTGATCCTGGCCCGCTTCGTCCCCATCGTGCGGACGTTCACGCCGATCATCGCCGGCGTCAGCCGCATGAACTACCGCCAGTTCATCACGTTCAACATCATCGGCGGTGTGCTGTGGGGCGCGGGCGTGACCCTGCTCGGCGCCTCCCTCGGCAAGGTCGAATTCGTGCACCGGCACATCGAGATGATTCTCGTCGGGATCGTCCTTCTCTCCGTGATCCCGATCGTGATCGAGTACCTCCGCGCCCGCTCCCAGTCCAAGAAGGCCAAGGCCGACGGCGACCACGTCGACCAGGGCGGTCACGGCGGCCACGACGCCCCCGGCACTCCCAACCCCCCGTCCTCCCGCGGCCGCCACGCCAAGCGCTAGACGAGAAGCACCGGAGAGCCCCGGGCCCCAAGTTCCCGGCACCCGGGCTCCCGGGCCCGGGCACACCCGCTAGAAGCCCCTGGTGCGCTTCGCCGCCCTGCGGGCCGCGGCCGCGCCGGGGGCCTGCATGAAGAGGCGGGCCAGCTCGCTCCCCAGGTTCACGCCGATCGCGATCGCCAGGGCCAGCGCCGCCGCCTTCGCCAGGGACGCGAAGCCCTGGTCCAGGTTGTTCTGGGCGATCGCGAGCACCCCGAAGTAGGTCGCGGAACCGGGCAGCAGCGGGCCGATCGCCGCCGTCACGTACGGCAGCGACGAGGTGTGGTGGTATCGGGCGATCAGCTGCCCGAAAAGCCCCACCAGGCCCGCCGCCACGGCCGTCGCCATGACCGTGGAGCCCTCCGCGGTGACCGCGATCGACGCGTAGATCACCCACGCGACCCCGCCGTTCAACGTCGCGAAGAGCACCGTCGCCCGCGACTGCTGCAGAAGGATGGCGAAGGTCGCGCAGAGCACCATCGACGCCAGGATCTGCGTCACCGGCCGCTCCACCGCCCGCAGCGCCCCCTCGGGGTTCAGCTGGGCGTCGAACTGCACGGCGATGTACAGCACCGACAGCACGCCCACCACGATCGCCACGAAGAAGTAGGCGACCTCCAGGAGCCGGGCCGAGGCCGTGATGTAGAAGCCGGTCAGACCGTCCTGCACGGCCGCCACCAGCGCCCGCCCCGGAATCAGCGCGAACAGCCCACCGGTGATCACCGCCGACGGCCGCAGATCCGCGTGCAGCATCGTCAGGAGCACGCCCATCGCCGCCGGCGGCATCGCCGCCACCAGGAACTGGTAGAACTCCGGCAGCCCGCGCCCCGCGCACAGCCACGCCAGCCGGTCGCCGAGCACTGCGCCCAGCGCGGCCACCAGGAAGACCGTCGCGCCACCGCCGAGCAGCACCGAGGCCGCACCGGCCAGCACTCCCGCCGCCGCCGTGAGGACCCACCCCGGATACGGGTGCCGGTTCCGGCGGATCTCCGCGAGCCGCCGGTAGGCCTCCTCGGGCGTCACCTCGTGCGCCCGCGCGTTGATGTCGGCGAGCAGCGTGTACACCGCCGCGAGCCGCGTGTAGTCCGTGCCCCGGCGCCGCACCGTCCGGTTCGCCGTGATCGGGGCGTCGACGAGCGACGGCTGGTACGTGACGGAGAGCAGGGTGAAGGTCACCGTCGGCTCGACCCGGTCCAGACCGTACGAGCGGCAGATCACGAACATCGCCGCCTCGACGTCCTCCGCGCCCTCCCCGCCCGCGAGCAGCAGCTCGCCGATGCGCAGGGTCAGGTCGAGGACGCGCGGCACCGAGGGCCCCGTCTCGTCCTCCTTGCGCGGCGCCTCAGGCACCGGCCGCTCACCCACCGGCAGCCGCAGCATGGTCCGCATCCGGTCCTGCCACGGCGCGTCCTGCGGCAGCCGCACCAGGGGCACCCCGTACGCAGGGGTGAACGCGGGAGGCGAGTTCTTCGCCGAGTACGTGGCCGGCGTCGCGAACGCCGAACCCTCCTGCTCGGACGGCGGCTCCGCGGTCAGCCCCGGCGGAAGCGCGAACTCGGAGGTCGGATGCTCCTCCTCGGGCGGCGCGGGCTGCTCGACCCCGGCCGGCGGGACGAACGCGCTCCGCGCCTCGTCCGACTGCGGCTTCCGGTCCTCCGGAGCCTCGCCCGGAGCACCCTTCGAGCCGTCCGGCTCCGCCACCACTCTGTCCGCCTCACTACCTCGGGAACCGTGGGTTCCAGTATGAGTGTGCGACGGATGTGCGAAAGGCGGTGCACCCCAAAGAGGTGCACCGCCTTCACATGAACCAGAAGACCGGCCGGAAGATCAGAGATCAGAGATCAGAAGACCAAAGATCAGAAGACCGGAGGACCGGCCGGACCGGAGCGCCGGCCGCCGATCCGGAGAGCGAGGCCTCAGTGGCCGCCCTGCTCCTTGGCGCGCGCGTAGGACTTCTCGATCTCTTCCTCGGCCTCGGCGCGACCGACCCAGTCAGCGCCCTCGACCGACTTGCCCGGCTCCAGGTCCTTGTAGACCTCGAAGAAGTGCTGGATCTCCAGGCGGTCGAACTCCGCCACGTGGTGAATGTCCCGCAGGTGCTCCATGCGCGGGTCGGTGGCCGGGACGCACAGCAGCTTGTCGTCGCCGCCCGCCTCGTCCGTCATGCGGAACATGCCGATGGCGCGGCACTTGATCAGGCAGCCCGGGAACGTCGGCTCGTCGAGGATGACGAGCGCGTCCAGCGGGTCGCCGTCCTCACCGAGGGTGTTCTCGACGTAGCCGTAGTCGGTCGGGTAGGCCGTCGACGTGAAGAGACGACGGTCCAGGCGGATGCGACCCGTCTCGTGGTCGACCTCGTACTTGTTCCGCGATCCCTTCGGGATCTCGATGAGAACGTCGAACTCCACGGGTGGCTCCTCCTGAATCAACACAAGTGAATGCTCGCGACGACGCGCGGTGATTAAGTGTCCCTCACGGACGACCGTGATCGCGAAAGGGGCTGGTCATCACATGCCGGAGCCGAGGATGTGGCAGCTCACGGCGGGCTCCGCCGCCCTCGGTCTGGCCCTGGCCGCCGTGGCGGTGACCGCGGCCGGCCCGTGGGACTCGGGTCAGCGTACGGCCGAGCGGGCCCGCGCCGCCGCCCCCGCGGCGGGTGGCGCACATCACGCCCCGCCCCCGCCCCCGGCCCCCGCCGCGCCCCGCCGCCCCGCCCCCGCCCCCAGCGCCCCCGGCGTCCTCCCGGCCCTGCACGCCCCGGCCACCGCCGGCCGCCCCGCCGGCCGCCCCGCGGACCTCGCCGCCGTCCTCGTACCGCTCCTCGCCGACCCCGGCCTCGGCCCGCTCCGCACGGCCTCCGTCGTCGACACCGCCACCGGCACCCAGCTGTACGGCGAGGGCGCCGGCACCCCCATGACACCCGCCTCCACCGTCAAGATCGCCACCGTCGCGGCCGCGCTCTCCGCACTCGGCCCCGACCACCGCATCCCCACCACCGTCACCGCCTCCACCGACGGCCGCACCGTCACCCTCACCGGCGGCGGCGACCCCACCCTCGACCCGGCCCGCCTGCGCGCCCTCGCGGCCGACACCGCCCGCGCCCTCAGGACCCGCGGCCACACCTCCGTACGGCTCACCTACGACACGAGCCTCTACACGGGCCCCGAGCTGCACCCCATCGGCCCCAACGAGAACCTCGCCCCCGTTACCGCCCTCATGACCCGCGGGGGACGCCTGGACGCGAGCGGCAGCGGCCCCGCGCCCCGCAGCGCCGACCCGGCCGGCGCCACCGCCACCGCCTTCGCCGGCCTCCTCGCCGACGCCGGGATCACGGTCACCGGCGATCCCGCCCCCGCCCCGGCGCCCAGCCCCACCCCCAGGACCGGCACCCCGAAGACCGGCACCCAGACCGGCTCCACCCCGAAGCCCGCCCCCGCCCCGAAGCCCGCCCCCCTCGCCCGTACGTACTCCGCCCCCCTCGCCGAGCTCGCCGAGCGCACCCTCACCCACAGCGACAACGACCTCGCCGAGGCCCTCGCCCGCCAGACCGCCATCGCCCGCGAACAGCCCGCGAGCTTCCAGGGCGCCGAAAAGGCCGTACACGACGAACTCGCCGGACTCGGACTCCCCCTCGCGGGCGCCCGCTTCGCCGACGGCAGCGGCCTCGACCGACGCGACCGCGTCTCCGCCGCCCTCCTCACCGCCCTCCTCACCCGCGCGGCCGACCCCGCCCACCCGGCCCTCCGCCCGCTCCTCACCGGCCTGCCCGTCGGCGGCTTCACCGGCACCCTCGCCGGCCGCTTCGACACCGCACCCGCCACCGCAGGCGCCGGACTCGTCCGCGCCAAGACCGGCACCCTCACCGGCGTCAACACCCTCGCCGGAACGGTCGTCACCCCCGACGGACGGCTCCTCGCCTTCGCTTTCCTCGCCGGCAGCACCCTCTCCCCCTACGAGGCACAGCCCGCCCTCGACCGGCTCTCCGCCGCCCTCGCGGCACCGAACTGACGGCCGAACCACCCGCACGACCCGCGTCCGACCTGCACCGAACCCGCACCGATCGGGCGCCGAGACCGTACGGTTGACGCATGACGAGCATCGGTGGCGCAGGCACATCCGGGATGGTCGACTGGAACCTCGCGGTCGCGACCGCGACCCGCCTCGTGCGGCCCGGACCCGAAGTCAGCCGCGACGAGGCCCGCGAGGTCGTCGCCGAACTCCGCAAGCACGCCAAAGCCGCCGAGCAACACGTCCGCGCCTACACCCGGATGCTCCCCGAGGGCCAGGACGTCCACGACACCCCCGTCCTCGTCGTCGACCGCGTCGGCTGGATCAAGGCCAACGTCGCCGGCTTCCGCGAGCTCCTCACCCCCCTCCTCGGCAAGATGCAGGAGCGCCGCTCCACCACCCCCGGCAACGCCGTCCTCGGCGCCGTCGGCAGCAAGGTCACCGGCGTCGAACTCGGGATGCTCCTGTCCTTCCTCGCCTCCCGCATCCTCGGCCAGTACGAGACCTTCGCCCCCGCCACCCGCCAACTCCCCGCCGGGGCCAACGGCGGCGGCCGCCTCCTCCTCGTCGCGCCCAACATCGTCCACGTCGAGCGCGAACTCGAGGTCTCGCCACACGACTTCCGCCTCTGGGTCTGCCTCCACGAAGAGACCCACCGCACCCAGTTCACCGCCGTGCCCTGGCTCCGCGACCACCTCCAGGGCGAGATCCAGTCCTTTCTCGCCGCCACCGACGTCGACCCCGGCACCGTCGTCGAGCGCCTCCGCGAAGCCGCCCAGGCCCTGGCCGGCGGCCGCCCCGAGGGCGAGGAGGGCGAACCCGCCCCCTCCCTCGTCGAGATCGTCCAGACCCCCGAGCAGCGCGAGATCCTCGGCCGCCTCACCGCCGTCATGTCCCTGCTCGAAGGCCACGCCGACTACGTGATGGACGGCGTCGGCCCCGACGTCGTCCCCTCCGTCGCCGAGATCCGCGAGAAGTTCCAGCAGCGCCGGGCCCGCGGCGCCTCCCGACTCGACCTCGCCCTGCGCAAGCTCCTCGGCCTCGACGCCAAACTCCGCCAGTACCGCGACGGCGAGCGCTTCGTCCGCGCCGTCGTCGACCAGGTCGGCATGGACGGCTTCAACCGCGTCTGGACCTCCCCCAACACGCTCCCCACCAAGTCCGAGATCGCCGCTCCCGCCGACTGGATCGCGCGGGTGCACCGTAAGGCAGACTCGTGAGGCAGGTGCGCCGCACGGCGTAGGAAACACGGGAGAACAACCCGCCAATCACCCATCCGAGGGACCCTGGGCATGGGGTGAGGCGTGCAATGCTCGGGTAACGGCCGGGTTTCTGTCACCATCGACGCACTCTGAGTGACCGAACCCCCCTTTCCGACCGTTAAGACTCCGACCGAGGCACCCCACCCCATCACGAAGGGCACCGGACATGGGTCCCCATCCTGCGGTCGCGGCGATACGCCTGGCGGTCCGCCGCGTACTCCACGACGTCCTCACCGAGCACCAGACCGACCCCGCCACCGCGCACGACGGACACGAACCCCTCGTGCTCGTCGCCTGCTCCGGCGGCGCCGACTCCATGGCGCTCGCCTCCGCGCTCGCCTTCGAGACCCGCAAACTCCCCGTGCGCGCCGGCGGCATCACCGTCGACCACGGCCTCCAGGACGGCTCCGACACCCGGGCCGCCGAGGTCGCCGGACGCATGACCGCCCTCGGCCTCACCCCCGTCGAGGCCGTCACCGTCACCGTCGGCCGCGAAGGCGGACCCGAGGCAGCCGCCCGCGACGCGCGCTACGCCGCCCTCGACGCCGCGGCCGAGCGCCAGGGAGCCGCCGCCATCCTCCTCGGCCACACCCGCGACGACCAGGCGGAGACCGTCCTCCTCGGCCTCGCCCGCGGCTCCGGCATCCGGTCCCTCTCCGGCATGGCCGCCGTCTCCGGCGCCGCCGGACGCTACCGGCGCCCCTTCCTCCAGCTCGACCGCCACACCGTCCGCAAGGCCTGCATCGCGCAGGAACTCGCCGTCTGGGACGACCCCCACAACAGCGACCCCGCGTACACCCGCTCCCGGCTCCGCCACGAAGGCCTCCCCGCCCTGGAGAAAGCCCTCGGCAAGGGCGTCGTCGAAGCCCTCGCCCGGACGGCCCAGCTCTCCCGGGACGATGCCGACGCCCTCGACACCTGGGCCGCCGACGCCGAGACCGCCGTACGCGACGAGGCGGGCACCCTCGAGTGCGCCAAGCTCTTCGGACTGCCCCCCGCCGTACGCCGCCGCGTCCTGCGCCGCGCCGTCATCGCCGAGGGCGCCCCCGCCGGCTCCCTCTTCGCCCGCCACATCGAGGAAGTCGACCGGCTCATCACCGGCTGGCGCGGCCAGGGGACCATCAACCTGCCCGGCCGAGTCGAAGCCCGCCGCCAGGGTGGCAGACTGGTCATCCGGCAAGGCTGACGCACGCTGCAACGAAAGTGACCCGGGTGAACGAGAAGGACATGGGCACCGACCTCCAGTCGGTGCTCATCACCAAGGAAGAGATCGACGCCAAGCTGGCAGAGCTGGCCGCGAAGATCGACGCGGAATACGCGGGCAAGGACCTGCTCATCGTCGGCGTCCTCAAGGGCGCGGTGATGGTGATGGCGGACCTGGCTCGCGCCCTGTCCACCCCCGTCACCATGGACTGGATGGCCGTCTCCTCGTACGGCGCCGGAACCCAGTCCTCCGGCGTCGTCAGGATCCTCAAGGACCTCGACACCGACATCAAGGGCAAGCACGTCCTGATCGTCGAGGACATCATCGACTCCGGCCTGACCCTGTCCTGGCTGCTGTCGAACCTCGGCTCGCGCGAGCCCGCCTCCCTGGAGGTCTGCACCCTCCTGCGGAAGCCCGAGGCCGCCAAGGTCGCGATCGACGTCAAGTGGATCGGCTTCGACATCCCCAACGAGTTCGTCGTCGGCTACGGCCTCGACTACGCCGAGAAGTACCGGAACCTTCCGTTCGTCGGCACGCTCGCCCCGCACGTCTACGGCGGCTGAACACCGAGGCCGTACGGGGAACCCGCACCGCCTTCCCCCCGTTGAACCACGGGAAGGCGGTCGCGGGCGACGATGCTGAGGTACCGTCCGAAGAACAGCTTTTTCACACAGCAGCACTCACAGCAGCATTTTCCTACGGGCAGGAGGGACGGGGCGTTCTCGCCCCGTATGGATGGACGTGAAGCGATACTTCCGTGGGCCGGTCATGTGGATCGTGCTGGCCGTCCTCGCCGTGGTCGTGCTGATGCAGGTCGTCGGCTCGTCCGAGGGCTACAAGACGGTGGACACCGGCAAGGTCGTCCAGGCGATCGACAAGAACCAGGTCAAGCAGGCAAAGCTCACCACCGGTGACGAGCAGATCATCAAGATCGAGCTCATCGACGGCCAGAAGATCGACAAGAGCAGCAAGGTCCAGGCCAGCTACATCGGCACCCAGGGCGCAGACCTCGCCGACAAGCTGCAGGAGAAGTTCGAGGCCGGGCAGATCGAGAAGGGCTACACCGTCTCCCCGACGAAGCAGTCGCCCTTCGTCTCGATCCTGCTCTCCCTCCTGCCCTTCGTCCTCATCGTGGTCGTCTTCCTCTTCCTGATGAACCAGATGCAGGGCGGCGGCTCCCGCGTCATGCAGTTCGGCAAGTCCAAGGCGAAGCTCATCACCAAGGACACGCCGAAGACGACCTTCGCCGACGTCGCAGGCTCGGACGAGGCCGTCGAGGAACTCCACGAGATCAAGGAATTCCTCCAGGAGCCCGCGAAGTTCCAGGCCGTCGGCGCCAAGATCCCGAAGGGCGTCCTGCTCTACGGCCCGCCCGGAACCGGCAAGACGCTCCTCGCGCGCGCCGTCGCCGGCGAGGCCGGGGTGCCCTTCTACTCGATCTCCGGCTCCGACTTCGTCGAGATGTTCGTCGGTGTCGGCGCCTCCCGCGTCCGCGACCTCTTCGAGCAGGCCAAGGCCAACGCACCGGCCATCGTCTTCGTCGACGAGATCGACGCCGTCGGACGCCACCGCGGCGCCGGACTCGGCGGCGGCCACGACGAGCGCGAGCAGACCCTCAACCAGCTGCTCGTCGAGATGGACGGCTTCGACGTCAAGGGCGGCGTCATCCTGATCGCCGCCACCAACCGGCCCGACATCCTCGACCCCGCCCTCCTGCGCCCCGGCCGCTTCGACCGGCAGATCGCCGTCGACCGTCCGGACATGCAGGGCCGACTGGAGATCCTCAAGGTCCACCAGAAGGGCAAGCCGGTCGCACCGGACGTCGACCTCGGCGCCGTCGCCCGACGCACCCCCGGCTTCACCGGAGCGGACCTCTCCAACGTCCTCAACGAGGCGGCGCTCCTCACCGCGCGCGGCGATCAGAAGCTGATCGACAACAACGCGCTCGACGAGGCGATCGACCGCGTGGTCGCGGGCCCGCAGAAGCGGACCCGGATCATGTCGGACCGGGAGAAGAAGATCACCGCGTACCACGAGGGCGGTCACGCCCTGGTCGCGGCGGCCTCGCCGAACTCCGACCCGGTGCACAAGATCACCATCCTGTCCCGCGGCCGTGCCCTGGGCTACACGATGGTGCTGCCGGAAGAGGACAAGTACTCGACCACGCGCAACGAGATGCTCGACCAGCTCGCCTACATGCTCGGCGGGCGCGCGGCCGAGGAGCTCGTCTTCCACGACCCGACCACGGGCGCGGCGAACGACATCGAGAAGGCCACGGCCACGGCCCGCGCGATGGTCACCCAGTACGGCATGACCGAGCGGCTCGGCGCCATCAAGTTCGGTGGCGACAACACCGAGCCGTTCCTCGGGCGCGAGATGTCGCACCCGCGGGACTACTCGGAAGAGGTCGCGGCGCTGGTCGACGAAGAGGTCAAGAAGCTCATCGAGACCGCGCACAACGAGGCCTGGGAGATCCTCGTCGAGAACCGTGACCTTCTCGACAACCTGGTCCTCGCGCTGCTGGAGAAGGAGACGCTGGGCAAGGAGGAGATCGCCGAGATCTTCGCCCCCATCGTCAAGCGCCCGGCCCGCCCGGCCTGGACCGGCTCCTCCCGCCGCACGCCCTCCACGCGCCCGCCGGTGCTCTCCCCCAAGGAGCTCGCCCTGACGAACAGCGCGAACGGCACGGCGAACGGCTCGTCGGCCCCCGTGGACACCACCAAGGGCATCGAGATCGCCCCGGTGGACACCCCCGAGGACTGACCGCCCGGGCACCCCGGAATGGATGCCGCGCCCTCACAGGTTTTAGCCTGTGAGGGCGCGGCATTTCGCGTATCGGTTCAGATGGAACGAGGCACAGAGATGACCGACCCGGTGACGCTGGACGGCGAGGGCACGATCGGCGAGTTCGACGAGAAGCGCGCCGAGAACGCCGTACGAGAGCTCCTCATCGCGGTCGGCGAGGACCCGGACCGCGAGGGACTGCGGGAGACGCCGGCGCGGGTGGCGCGGGCGTACAGGGAGCTTTTCGCGGGGCTGTGGCAGAAGCCCGAGGATGTCCTGACGACAACGTTCGACCTCGGCCACGACGAGATGGTCCTCGTGAAGGATATCGAACTGACATCGCAATGTGAGCACCATTTGCTCCCATTTCATGGTGTAGCTCACATTGGTTACATTCCGGCTGAATCGGGCAAAATTACGGGACTGTCCAAGCTGGCTCGTCTCGTCGATGTCTTCGCGCGCCGCCCGCAGGTGCAGGAGCGCCTGACGACGCAGATCGCCGACTCGCTGATGCGTATCCTCGAGGCCCGGGGTGCGATCGTCGTCATCGAGGCGGAGCACATGTGCATGGCTCTGCGTGGCGTCCGTAAGCCGGGTGCGAAGACGACGACCTCGGCGGTACGTGGCCAACTGCGTGACGCTACTACACGTGCCGAGGCCATGTCCCTGATATTGGCCCGTTAGTAGTCGGCTGTCCGCCTTGCTCCATACCGTCCTTGATCAGTGGAGTTGATCGCTGATCAAGGGGGATCGGTATGGGGTACGGGCTGACCAGCAAGATGCTGGTGAACCTGGTGGACGGCTGCGTTCAGGCGAAGAACGTGGTTCCGGACAGCGCGATGTGGACGCTGGACGGTGACCGGACGGTGCAGACCACAGTTGTGGACGTGGCGGCGGTGAAAGCGCGTGGCGCCGTCGACGTGGTCACGGAGCACTCCACCTTCGTGGCGAGCCCCGACCTGCTGCTGGCCACTCCGGGCGGCTGGACGCATGCAGCCGACGCGGCAGGGAAGACGGTCGCCTGGACGCATGCGCGGAGGTTGTGCCGGGAGCGTCTGACGATCAGGTCGGGGTACGAGTTCGGCTACTTTGTGGGCGCCACCTGTGCGGACGGGACCGTCCACAAGAACTATGTGTCCTTAATCGTCAACGACGAGGGCTTTGCTTCCCGGTACGCGGCTGCTCTGACTGCCTGCACGGGGCTTCCCGCGCGGCTGGAGGCGGTCAGCCGCCCGTCCGGATACCTCGAACGAGAGGTGGCGGGTTTCCGGGTCCGCGTGGTCTCGTCGTACCTGTCCGACCTAGTGCGGCAGTATGTGGGTGGCGATGCACACCACATGCGTCAGCGCTTCCCCCGCGTGGTCCTGCGGGATGTGGAGACGTTCGCGGGCTTCATGGACGGTTACGTGGACGGGGACGGCTGCCAGGTGACATGGGGGAACTTCGAGGGCCGGGTGGTGGCGAGTGCCAACGTGCCATTTCTGCAGGAGTGGGCACCAATCATCGGAGCGCGTTTCACCCCCGAGGGCGTACGGGGCCGGGCGTCGCGCCTCTACATCGCTGATCGCTGGCCCAGCAGGGACACCTTTCGGCCCGAACTGCACCCGTTGCACCTCAACGAATCCTCCTGGATCCAGGTCCACGAGGTCCGCCCCCGCCCCGCCCTCGGAACCAAGCCCTTCACCTTCTACAGCTACCGGCTGGCCCCGTATCCGACCTTCCTGGTCAACGGGCACCTCGTGCGGGAGCCCAGGTAGGCCTCAGGCGGCGGGCGACCGGTTCTCGTCGTCGTCCTCCGGGAGTTTGCAGACGTGCTCCAGGAAGAGGGCGGCGGCGATGACGCCGATGCCCGCCGCTACCGCCAGGGCCGCGTAGAGGGCCTGGTCGCGGCGGGCCGGGACGTCGAGGAAGCCGAGGAGGAAGACGCCCGTGCCGCCGTACATGCCGGCGACGATGGCGGCGACCAGCGCGCTCGCCTGGCCGAAGACCACCGCGCGGGCCGCCATCAGGGGCTCGACGCCCTTGGCGCCGGGGCGGCGCTCGCGCTGGGCCTTGAGGCGGGAGCGGATCGAGAGGGCGGTCGCGGTGAGGACGACCGCGATCACGGCGAGGACGATGGGCGCGGCGATCGGCACGCTGGGGAGGGTGCCGACCGAGTCCCAGAGGCGGGTGGCACCCCAGGAGAGGATGCCGGCCGCGAGGAACAGTCCGGTGAGTACCTTCAGCCGCAGTTGTTTCACCGGGTGTCCTTCATGTGGTCGCTGGGCGGTCTGCCACGAGCGTAACGACTACTCGGGCAGACGGAGTTCCAGGTCGACACGGGGAGTGACGCCCGTGCGGTCGAGGGCGGCGAGGAGCTCGGCGACCGGGCCGTGGCCGGGGAGCTGTGCGGTGGGGTCGACGTCGTGCCAGGGGGCGAGGACGAAGGCGCGCTGGTGGGCGCGGGGGTGCGGGAGGGTGAGGACGGGGTCGTCGGAGACGACGTCCGCGTACGTGATGATGTCGACGTCGATGGTGCGGGCGCCCCAGCGCTCCTCGCGGACGCGGTGGAAGGCCTCCTCGACGGCCTGGGCCCGCTCCAGGAGGGAGGAGGGCGGCAGCGTCGTCTTCACGAGCGTCACGGCGTTGAGGTACGAGGGCTGGCTGCCGGGCTCGACACCCCAGGGCTCCGTCTCGTACACGGGGGAGACGGCCTTGACCCGGAGGCCGGGGGTGTCCTCGAGGGCGTCGACGGCCCCCTGGAGGGTCTCCAGGCGGTTGCCGAGGTTGGCGCCGAGGGAGAGGACGGCCCAGCGGGGGTTGGAGAGCGTCACGTCGGCCGCGTCGACGGCGGCGACGACGGAGGCCGGTACGGGCTGGACGGTGGGATCACTGTGCGTCGATTTCATCGTCGGCTCCGGGTGATCGTGATGGTGACGTCGTCGAAGGGCACGGTGATGGGCGCGTCCGGCTTGTGGACGACGACTTCCACCTCCTGTACCCCGGCGTGGCTGAGGCACTGCTGGGCAATGCGCTCGGCGAGGGTTTCGATGAGGTCGACGGGCTCGCCCTGGACGACGTCGACGACCTCTTCGGCGACGATGCCGTAGTGCACGGTCTTCGCCAGGTCGTCGTCGGCGGCCGCCGGGCGGGTGTCCAGGCCGAGGACCAGGTCCACGATGAAGGTCTGGCCCTCCTCGCGCTCCTTGGGGAAGACGCCGTGGTGGCCCCGGGCCTTGAGGCCGCGCAGCGCGACACGATCCACGCGAATCACTCCTGCTGTCGTAGTTCGGGTGGCCACGCAGCCGGGTGCGGACGGCCGGGTGTCCACTTCGAATCTACCTGCGGGGACCGACAGAGCTTGCCCTCGGGGGGCCGGGGGCGGGTCAGGCCTGGGATTCGGTGCCGTCCGTGCCGGGCCGTTCGGAGTCGGTTCCCTCGGTCTCCATGAGGACGGGGGAGGCGTGGTGGGACCAGATCCTCCAGCCGTCCGGTGTGTCGCGGAACACGTTGGTGGCGACGACGAGCTGTCCGACGAGGGGGCCGAGCTCGGCGCCGTCCTCGGCGGGGCCGCCGCTGAGGATGTTCTCGGTGCAGGTGACGACGGCGGTGCCGCCGGCCAGGGAGATTCTGAGGTCGGTGAGGAAGAACTGGATGTACTCGGTGTTCGCCATGATCAGGGCGTACGAGCGGAGCACCTCGCCGCGGCCGGTGAGGACGGGCCAGCCGGGGTGGACGCAGGTGATGGGGGTGGCGCCGTCGTCGAGCCAGAGGGTGGAGACGGCTTCGAAGTCGCCGGTCTCCATCGCCTCGTAGAAGGCGGTGTTGGCGGCTTCTACGGCGGCTTCGTCGGCGCTGCGGCCGGTGCCGGGGGTGTGGCTCACGCGGCTCCCTCGACGGCCCTGGCGACGCGTACGGCGTCGGCGGTGGCCCTGACCTCGTGGACGCGGACGGCCCAGGCGCCTTCGTGGGCGGCGATGGCGGAGACGGCGGCGGTGGCGGCGTCGCGTTCGCGGGCGGGGGGCGGGGTGGCGCCGTCGCGGGTGAGGACGTGGCCGAGGAAGCGCTTGCGGGAGGCGGCGACGAGGAGGGGGCGGCCGAGGGCGCGGAGCTCGGGGAGGTGGGCGACGAGGGCCAGGTCGTGGGGGGCGAGCTTGGCGAATCCGAGGCCGGGGTCGACGACGATGCGCTCGGGGGCGATGCCGCCGTCGACGACGGCCTCCAGGCGGGTGCGGAGTTCGGCGACGACCTCGGCGACGACGTCGTCGTACACGGCGAGGCTGTTCATGTCCTGGCTGAAGCCGCGCCAGTGCATGACGACGAAGGGGACCTCGGCGGCGGCGACGGTGGGGACCATCGCGGGGTCGGCGAGGCCGCCGCTGACGTCGTTGACGAGGACGGCGCCGGCTTCGACGGCGCGGGCGGCGACGGCGGCGCGCATGGTGTCGACGGAGACGGTGATGCCTTCGGCGGCGAGGCCGCGGACGACGGGGACGACGCGGCGGAGCTCTTCCTCCTCGTCGACGCGGCTGGCGCCGGGGCGGGTGGACTCGCCGCCGACGTCGACGAGGTCGGCGCCCTGGGCGACGAGGTCGAGGCCGTGTTTGACGGCGGCCGTGGTGTCGAACCAGCGGCCGCCGTCGGAGAAGGAGTCGGGGGTCACGTTGACCACGCCCATGACCGCGCAGCGGTCCCACTCCGGCAGGCCCTGGGCTGTGCCCCGGTCGATCGTCGTCCTCATGTGTCCAGCGTAGGGCCCAGGGGTGAGATCAGGCCGCGCGGACCTCGCGCTCGGCCGGGGCGTGGATGAGGTGGGCGCAGGGTCGGGGGGCCGGGGCGGGGCGGCTGCGGGTGAAGGGGCGGGGCAGGGAGAGGCTCACGAATCCTTCGGCGCGCAGGGCGGCGAAGCCGATGCGGGGCAGGTCGCGGCTGTTGCGGTAGACGACGAAGCGGGGTTCCCAGCGTGGCTGGAATTTGGCGTTGAACTTGTAGAGCGACTCGATCTGGAACCAGCGGGAGAGGAAGACGAGGAGTCCGCGCCAGACGCGGAGGACGGGGCCGGCGCCGATCTTCTCGCCGCGGGCGAGGGCGGAGCGGAACATGGCGAAGTTGAGGGAGACGCGGTCGATGCCGAGGCCGGGGGAGGCCTGGAGGGCGGCGACGATGAGGAGTTCGTTCATGCCGGGGTCGGCGGAGCGGTCGCGGCGCATGAGTTCGAGGGACATGCCGTCGGGGCCCCAGGGGACGAAGTGGATGATCGCCTTCAGGTCTCCGTAGGGGGAGGCGTGGTGGGCCGGGTCGTCGGGGTCGTCCTTGTGGGCGGTCGCTATGACGGCGTCTCCGTCGCCGGGGGCGCCGATGCGGCCGAGGGCCATGGAGAAGCCGCGTTCGGTGTCGGTGCCGCGCCAGTCGGCGGCGGCGCGGCGGACGCGTTCGAGTTCTTCGTCGCCGAGGTCGCGGACGCGGCGGACGCGGGTGGTGTAGCCGTTGCGTTCGATGCGCTTGACCATCTGGCGGACGTTGCGCATGGCGCGGCCGGAGAGGGAGAAGTCGGCGACGTCGACGATCGCCTCGTCGCCGAGTTCGAGGGCGTCGAGGCCGGTTTCGCGGGTCCAGACCTGGCCGCCGGTCTCGGAGCAGCCCATGACGGCGGGGGTCCAGGAGTGGGCCTTGGCCTCGTCCATGAAGCGTTCGATGGCGCCGGGCCAGGCTTCGACGTCGCCGATGGGGTCGCCGCTGGCGAGCATGACGCCGGAGACGACGCGGTAGCAGACGGCGGCCTTGCCGCTGGGGGAGAAGACGACGCCCTTGTCGTCGCGGAGGGCGAAGTGGCCGAGGGAGTCGCGGCCGCCGTGCTGGTCGAGGAGGGTGCGCAGCCGGGTCTCGTCGTGGTCGGTGAGGCGGGCGGCGGGGTGCTCGGGGCGGAAGGCCAGGTAGATGGTGGTCAGTGCGGTGAGCATGCCGAGTGCGCCGAGGGAGTAGCCGACGGTCCAGTCGACGCCGCGGGTGTAGGCGACGGGGCCTTCGATGCCGAGGAGTCCGTAGAGGACGTGTTCGAGGCGGTCGGCGAGGCTGGGGTCGCCGACGACGCGGCGGGGGTGGGCGCTGACGATGACGAGGCCGAGGGCGATGGATCCGGCGCCCATGACGACGAAGTTGGCGAGTGCTCGCCAGCGGCTGCGCGGGTCGGGGAGGGCGGCGAACTCGCCGCGGTGGCGCAGCAGGAGGGTGAGGAGGACGAGGGAGAGGAGGGCGCCGATGACGGAGTGGCGCCAGACGAACTGGGCCGCGGCGCCGAGGGGGAGGAGGACGACGGCGGCGCGCCAGGCGCGGCGCTTGTGTCGCTTGAGGCCGTGGGCGAGGAGCAGGAGGAGGACGCCGGCGCTGAGGGAGAGGGCGGCGGAGAGGGGGCCGAGGGTGCCGGGGAGGACTTCGGCGACGGCGTGCATGCGGCTGGCGCGGAAGCGGGGGAAGACTCCCGCGGCGATGTCGATGAGGCCGATGAGGGTGCAGGCCGTGCCGACGAGGGTGGGGACCTTCTCGGGGCGGGGGCCGTGGAGAATCCGGCGTACCCGAACCGGAACCAATCCCGATTTGTCCCCATCTACCGTGACAGACATGGCTTCCCGTGCTTCCCGTGGTCCTGCGAGGGGTTTCTGACTCCCGGTCGGGCCCTGCGGCGCGTTCGGCGGGCCGTTCCGGTTGGTGCGTTCTCTAGGACGGAGTGGCGCGGGGCCGGGTTCATCGGTTCACAGGAAATTCTTGGAAAGAAGGCTCGGTCGTCTCATGGGGCTCACCAGCGACAAAGTCCTCGTGCTGGCCGTGGCGCTGGCCGTGGTGCTGTTCCTCGCCACGGTCCGGCTGTGGCCGCGGCTGGCCCGGCGCGGGTGGCGCGTGGTCGTGGGGCGGGTGGGGCTGCTGCTCGCCACCCAGGTGGCGCTGTTCGCGGCGGTGGGTCTCGCGGCGAACCGGTCGTTCCTCTTCTACGGCTCCTGGGCGGATCTGTTCGGGCAGGAGCAGGACATGGGCGTGGTCGTCGACCACGCGGCCGGGGCGAAGGACCTGCGGGTGGTGGGGGTGCAGGCGCTCGACGTGCCGGGCGGCGGGCGTCCGGAGGTCGGCGGCCAGATACAGAAGGTGGTCATGGCGGGGGAGCGGTCGGGGATCACCTCGCCGGCCTACGTCTACCTGCCGCCGGAGTACTTCCAGGAGCGGTACGCGAAGCGGACGTTCCCGGCCTCGGTGGTGCTCACGGGGTATCCGGGGACGGCGGAGAACCTGATCAAGGGGCTGAAGTACCCGAAGACGGCGTACCTCCAGGCGAAGGAGGGCCGGATGCAGCCGATGATCCTGGTGATGCTCCGCCCGACGGTGGCGCCGCCGCGGGACACCGAGTGCGTGGACGTGCCGGGGGGCCCGCAGACGGAGACCTTCTTCGCCGAGGATCTGCCGAAGGCGGTCTCGGAGTCGTACCGGGTGGGGACGGAGCCCCGGAACTGGGGGTTCATGGGGAACTCGACCGGGGCGTACTGCGCGCTGAAGATCGCGCTGCACCACCCGGACCGGTTCGCGGCGGGGGCGGGGTTCTCCGCGTACTACCGGGCGGCGGAGGACGTCACGACGGGGGACCTCTTCCACGGGGACGACCGGCTGCGCAAGCGGGCGGACCTGTTGTGGAGCCTGGACCACCTGCCGCAGGGGAAGTCGTCGTTCCTCGTGACGACGTCGAAGCGGGGTGAGGACAACCTGCGGGGGACGCTCGACTTCATCAAGAAGGTGCGGAGTCCGGCGCGGGTCTCGTCGATCACGCTGGAGAGCGGCGGCCACAACTTCAACACGTGGAACCGGGAGATCCCGGCGGGGATGGCCTGGATGGGCGGGAAGCTCAGCGCGACCTGACGGACTGCCCGACGACTTGATGGACTGTCCGACGACCTGACGGACTGCCGGGGTGATCTGACGGAGTTCGATCCGTGAGCCGGCGGACTTCGTTCCGTGAGCCGGTGGAGTTCGCCCCGTGTGCCGGTGGAGTTCGCCGGATCACGGGGTGGAGGCGCGGCGCAGTGCCCGGTGGACCCCCTCCGGGGTGAGGACGCCGACCGAGCGGCCGTCGGCGCCGGTCACGGTGAGGCGGCCGGTGTCGTGCTGGAGGAGGACGGCGAGCGCGTCCTTGAGGGAGGTGCCGAGGGGTACGGGGGCGGGGGCCCCGTCCTGGCCCGTTCCGGCGCTCTTCGGCAGCGGGTCGAGATCGGCCTCGGTGACGGGCGTGACGGCGAGCCGCTTGAGCCCGCGGTCACTGCCGACGAAGTCCGCCACGTACGGGGTGGCGGGGGAGCCGAGCACGGTGGCGGGAGTGTCGAACTGCTCGATGCGGCCCTGCCCGTAGACGGCCATGCGATCGCCCATGCGGACGGCCTCCTCGATGTCGTGGGTGACGAGGAGGACCGTCTTGCGGACGGTGGCCTGGAGGGCGAGGAACTCGTTCTGGAGGCGCTCGCGGACGACGGGGTCGACGGCGCCGAAGGGCTCGTCCATGAGGAGGACGGGCGGGTCGGCGGCGAGGGCGCGGGCGACGCCGACGCGCTGGCGCTGTCCGCCGGAGAGCTGGGCGGGGTAGCGGGAGCCGTAGGTGGCGGGGTCGAGGCCGACGAGGTCGAGGAGTTCGGCGGCGCGGGCGCGGGCCGCGGCCTTCTTCCAGCCGAGGAGGGCGGGGACGGTCGCGGTGTTGTCGAGGACGGTGCGGTGGGGGAAGAGCCCGACCTGCTGGATGACGTAGCCGATCTTGCGGCGCAGGGCGACCGGGTCGACGTCGGCGATGTCCCGGCCGTCGACGAGGACGCGGCCGGAGGTCGGTTCGACGAGGCGGTTCACCATCATCATCGTGGTCGTCTTGCCGCAGCCGGACGGCCCCACCAGGGTGACGAGTTCGCCGTCGGCGACCTCGAAGGAGAGGTCGTCGACGGCCGTGGTGCCGTCCGCGTACCGCTTGGTCACGTGCTCGAACCGGATCATGGTTCCCCATTCTGGCCCCTGGCCACCGGGGCTGTGTGAAGGGCGTGTTGCCGCATTGTGGCGGATCCGGGGGATGTCGGTGGCGGGGGTTAGGGTCGTCATGCATACGTTCGGGGCGGGTGGACGGCCCGGGGGGAGGGACGGATGAGCACGCCGAACTGTCTGGTCACCAACGACTGGATATGCGGGGAGTACCTGCGCACGCGCAGCGAGGAGCTGACGGACGCGACGCTCCAGCATGTGGGAATCACGGTGGTGTCCGTGCTCGTCGCGCTCGTCGTCGCCGTGCCCCTGGCGCTGCTCGTGCGGGCCAGGCCCCGGTTCGCGGGACCGGTCCTCGGACTGACGACCCTGCTCTACACGGTGCCGTCGCTCGCGATGTTCTCGCTGCTCCTGCCCGTCTTCGGGCTCTCCGCGGCGCTCGTGGTGACCGGGCTCGTGCTGTACGCGCTGACGATCCTCGTGCGGAACACCCTGGCGGGGCTCGACGCCGTGCCGGCCGAGACCCGCGAGGCCGCCCGGGGCATGGGGTACGGCTCGTGGCGGCTGCTGTGGGAGGTCGAACTCCCCCTGGCGCTGCCGGTCCTGATGGCCGGCATACGGATGGCGACGGTCTCCACGATCGCGCTGACGACGGTCGGCTCGGTCGTCGGCCGCGGCGGGCTCGGCAATCTCATCGAGGACGCGCTGCCGACCTTCTTCAAGGCGCAGGTGCTCGCCGCCTCCGTGCTGTGCGTGCTGCTCGCCGTCGTCGCCGACCTGCTGCTCCTGGGCCTCCAGCGGCTGCTCACGCCGTGGGCACGCATACGGACCGCGCCGGGGGGTGCGTGAGATGGGCATCGTGACGGGCGCCTGGGCCTGGCTCACCACCGGCGCGCACTGGACCGGCGAGGAGGGCGTCGGGCAGCGGCTCGCGGAGCACGTGTACGTGAGCGGGGCGGCCCTGCTGATCGCCTCGGCGATCGCGCTGCCGCTCGGGCTCTGGCTCGGCCACCTCGGCCGGGGCGGGGCGCTCGCGGTCAACGTGTCCAACGTGGGGCGGGCGGTCCCCGTCTTCGCCGTCCTCGCCCTGTTCATGGTCTCGCCCCTGCGGAACGCCGGATACGTGCCGACCGTGGTGGCCCTGGTGCTGTTCGCGATACCGCCGCTCCTCACCAACGCGTACGTGGGGATGCGGGAGGTGGACCGGGCCGCGGTACGGGCCGCGCGGGGCATGGGAATGACCGGCGGCCAGCTCTTCCGCCGGGTCGAGCTGCCCCTGGCCCGGCCGGTGGTGATGACGGGGGTCCGCTCGGCGGCGGTGCAGGTGGTCGCCACGGCGACGGTCGCGGCGATGGTCGGCCAGGGCGGCCTGGGCCGGATCATCACGGCCGGCTTCGCCCTCTACGACACCGCTCAAGTGGTGGCGGGCGCCGTGCTCGTAGCCCTGCTCGCCCTTCTGGTGGAGGCCGTGCTCGCGGCCGCCGACCGGCTCCTCGCGGGGCCCTCGCGTGCGCGCGGATCGATCGACCGAACGACCTGACGAAGCTGATGACTGGGATGGGTGATCGTGTGAACAGGGTCTCGCGTATCGCGGGTGCGGTACTGGGCACGGCGGCGCTTGCCGTCTCCCTCGCCGCGTGCGGCGGTGACAGCCTGGAGGGGGGCAAGAAGAAGAGCTCCGGGGACTCCGGCGCGTCCGGCGGCACGGAGAAGGGCTCGCTGGTGGTGGGCGCCGCGGCCTTCACCGAGTCGAAGGTGCTGGCCGAGCTCTACGCCCAGTCGCTGCGGGCCGCCGGATACTCCGTCTCCATCACCACCGTGAAGAACCGCGAGCTGTACGAGCCCTCCCTGGAGAAGGGCGAGATCGACGTCGTACCGGAATACGCGGCGACGATCGCGGAATTCCTCAACGCGAAGGTGAACGGCCCGAAGGCGCCCGAGGACAAGCCGGTCGCCTCCGGTGACGCGACCGCGACGGTCGAGGCGCTGCGGAAGCTCGCCGAACCGCGCGGACTGAAGGTGCTCGCGGTCGGCGAGGCGGTCGATCAGAACGCCTTCGCGGTGACCAGGGAATTCGCCGAGAAGAACAAGCTGACGACGCTTTCCGATCTCGGCCGGGCCAAGATCAAGGTGAAGATCGCGGCCGGTGACGAATGCGCCGTACGGCCCTTCTGCGCGCCCGGTCTGAAGAAGGCGTACGGGATCGACGTGGCCGGCATCGACCCCAAGGGGGTCGGGACCCCGCAGGCCAAGCAGGCCGTCAAGGACGGGGTGGACCAGCTGGTCCTGACGACCACCACGGACGCCACGATCGACAGCTTCGGGCTCGTCTTCCTCGCCGACGACAAGAAGCTGCAGAACGCCGACAACGTGCTTCCGGTGGTCAACGCCAAGGACGCCGGCGCCCCCGAGATAGCGAGCGCACTCGACAAGATCACCAAGGTGCTGACCACAGCGGATCTCGCCGAACTCAACCGCAAGGTCGACGCCGAGCGGGCCAAGCCGGAGGACGTCGCGAAGGAGTATCTGACGGCGAAGGGGCTGCTCAACAAGTAGGTCGCGGGTGAGGGGAGTCGGCCCGAAACGGAACCGGAACGGTTCATGGCCACTTCTTGTGGCGAGAAGTGGCCAAGAGATTGCCGGGCCGACACCCCACATGACGCCTACGCACGGTAAATTTCAGGCCATGCCACGTGGACGCCACCGCCATTCCCCGCCTCTGCACAAGCTGCTGCCGCCCTCCGCGGTCGCCGGCGCCGCGGTCGTGTGCGCCGCGGCCGCCTGGCTGCCCGGCGATCTGCTGGTCGTGCGGCTGCTGAGTGCCGCCGCCGCGACGGCGGCCGTCACCGGCGCCGTCCTCATGCGCAGTTGGGACCGGAGCGCCGGCGCCCGCGTCGCCGAGCTCAACCGGGCCCGCACCGCCGACACGTGGAAGGCCGAGGAGCGGGTCGCCGAGCTGGAGTCCGACCTGGAGGAGTCCCGCGCCCTGCGGACCCGGCTCGACGCCAAGCTCCGCGCCAAGCGCGTCGAACTCGCCGGGCTGCGCGGCGAGCACGCCGATCTGCTCCGCCGGTACGCCACCGCGGAGACCGAGCGGGCCAGCGCCCTGGAGGGCCGCCGCGTCCTCGCCCTGGAGACGACCACCGGGGCCGGCGCGACCGGCACGAAGGCGCTGCCCGCCGCCGGCTCCACGCCCACCCCGGAGGCGTACCGGCGCGCCGCGCAGGCCCTCCGGGACCTCCCGCGCAACGCCGCGGCCCAGCAGGCCCGGCGCACCGTCGAGGCGGCCCGCCGGCGCGACCTCGCCGAGCGGGCCCGGGAGACGGAGGAGCCGCGGGGGAAGCACGCGGCGGACGTCGGGACCGAGCAGCACACCCGTACGGCCGCCCCCGCCCTCCCGCCCGCCACCGTCCCGGCGGCACTGCCCGCCGCACCGACCTCCGCCGCCGGCGCCCCGGGCGGAACTCCCGCCGCCGTGCCCGTCCCGCCCACGGGGATCGCGGCGGCGTCGGCAGGTCCCGCCGTTCCCGCCGTTCCGGCGGCCGCGGCGATCGTCCCGTACGCGGCCCGCAGGCCCGTCCCGCGCCCCGAGGGCGGCTTCGACTTCTTCGGTACGCAGAAGGCGGCGGCGGCCATCGAGGCCGTGCAGAACACCGACCTCGCCGACGTCGTGGGCGAGGAGGTCCTGGAAGAGGCCCTGGCCGCCGAGACCCCCTTCCTCGTCCCGCTCGCCCCGCTCGCCGCGCCCGTGCCGCCCCGGGCGATCGGCCAGGTCATCGACCTGACCGCGCACGACGAGACCGAGCAGATCGACGTCGCCGAACTGCGGGGCGCGGTCAGCTCGTGACGTACCGGCTCGCCCTGCTTCCGGCCGCGGAGGTGGTACGGCGCCGCGACGAGCTGATCGCCCTGTGCGCCCAGGCCTTCGGCGGACCTCCCTGGCACGAGCCGCCGCTCGGCGCCGTACGGACCGTGGACCGGCTGCTCGACAGCGCCGCGCGGAAGGACGACTTCTGCGCGGCGGCCGCGTACGCCGAGGAGGGCACCGACGACGGCACCGGCGATGCCGACGCCGCCCTGCTCGGCTTCGCGGCCGGATGGACCGACACCGCCCTGTCCGGCGACGAGCCCTTCTTCGAGCTTGCCGAGCTGGTCGTCGCCCCCGGCAGTCAGGGCCGGGGCATCGGCCGGGCCCTCCACGACGGGCTGCTCGTGGTCGGGTCGCCGGGACCGGCCCTGCTCATGACCCTGGACGTACCGGAACTGACGGACCGGTACGCGCGCTGGGGCTGGACGGTCGTGGACCGCCGGCGCCCCGCCAAGGAGCAGCGCGACTACGTCGTGATGAGACACGCCTGACCCCCGCGCCGGGGGCCGGCGGGGCCGCCTACTTGTCGATGTCGCCGACGACGAAGAACAGCGAGCCGAGGATCGCCACCATGTCGGCGACGAGCGTCCCCGGCAGCAGCTCGACCAGCGCCTGGATGTTGTTGAACGAGGCCGAGCGCAGCTTCAGCCGGTACGGGGTCTTCTCGCCCTTCGACACCAGGTAGTAGCCGTTGACGCCCAGCGGGTTCTCGGTCCAGGCGTAGGTGTGCCCCTCCGGGGCCTTCAGCACCTTCGGCAGCCGCTGGTTGATCGGCCCCTGCGGCAGCTCGGCCATCCGGTCGAGACAGGCGTCCGCCAGGTCCAGGGAGTTGTGCGTCTGGTCGAGCAGGCACTCGAAGCGGGCCAGGCAGTCGCCCTCCTGGCGCACGGCGACCCGCAGGGTGTCCTGGAGCTCCCCGTAGGCGAGGTACGGCTCGTCGCGGCGCAGGTCGAAGTCGACGCCCGAGGCGCGGGCGATGGGCCCGGACACCCCGTACGCGTGGACCGCGGCCTGCGACAGGACGCCGACCCCGCGCGTACGGCCCCGGAAGATCTCGTTGCCGAGGACCAGCCGGTCGTACACGTCCATCCGCGACCGGACGTCCGCGACGGCCTGCCGCGCCCGCCCCAGCCAGCCGGCGGGCAGGTCCTCCTTGAGGCCGCCGACCCGGTTGAACATGTAGTGCATCCGGCCGCCGGAGACCTCCTCCATCACCGCCTGGAGCTCCTCGCGCTCCCGGAACGCGTGGAAGACCGGGGTGATCCCGCCCAGTTCGAGGGGGTACGAGCCGAGGAACATGAGGTGGTTGAGGACCCGGTTCAGCTCGGCGAGGAGCGTACGGGTCCACACGGCCCGCTCGGGGACCTCCATGCCGAGCATCCGCTCGACGGCCATGACGACACCGAGCTCGTTGGAGAAGGCGGAGAGCCAGTCGTGGCGGTTGGCCAGCATGATGATCTGCCGGTAGTCCCGCGCCTCGAAGAGCTTCTCGGCGCCGCGGTGCATGTAGCCGATCACCGGCTCGGCCTGCCGGACCACCTCGCCGTCGAGCACGAGCCTGAGCCGGAGCACGCCATGGGTCGAGGGATGCTGCGGTCCGATGTTCAGCACCATGTCGGTGCTCTCCGCCGCGCCGCCGATTCCGACCGTCGTCTCCGTCATGCGGGACAGTATCCCCCGCCGCCCGGACGCCCCGCTGCCCTGCCCGTCAAGGCGTGCACGCGGATCGGCCGGGGGCCGGAAGGTCCACACCGCGATCGCCCGACCGGTTCCGGTTTGGTCCGGTTCCGGGCAGGTCGGTGGGTGGGTCAGGCCGTCGTCGCCGGGACCCGCACGGTCAGCCAGAGGAAGTCGCCGAGACCGCCGCGGGCGGTGAGCTCGGCGGCCTCCCCGGCGGTGGCGAGGGCGCGGACGTACGCGGCCGGGTCGGACGAGGCGAGCGAGAGCGGGGGCCGTCCACCGGACACCCCGAGGGCGTGCAGGGCCTCCCGCTGCGGGACCAGCTCGGCCACCGGCGACCCGGCCGCGCCACCACCCGCGTCCTGGGAGGCGACCGCCGCCGCGCACGCGTCGAGCGCCACGTGGGCCGTCAGGTCGCAGGTGCCGTCCGGGACCGGGGGCACCTCGCGGCCGGCCCGGAAGCCGGTCAGGGTGCCGAAGGGCGGCCGGGACTCCCGTACGTGCGCGTAGTCCACGGCCACCGCGCGGCCCGCCGCGAGCGAGGCCACCGCCGCCGCCCAGGCCTCGTCCCGGGTCCGCCCGATCTCGGCCCGGGCGCCGGGCTCCCGCAGCGGCCACCAGCGGGCCAGCCAGTCGGCGTCCGGTCCGGACACCGGGCCGCCGAGCCGTTCCGTGCCGTCCGCGCGGACCTCCACGTACCTCGCCGTGCCCTCCGCGTCCGCCTCGGCCACGTCCACCGGCACGTTGTCGAGCCACTCGTTCGCGAAGAGGAGCCCGCGCACCCCCACCGGCAGCCGGTCCGTCCAGACGATCCGCGGGTCGAGCCCCGCCGGACGGGCGGCGCGCTCGACCGCGTACGCCCGGACCCGGAGCTCCGTACCGGCGGCCGCCGCGAGCACCGCCGTGAGCAGCTCACCCCGCCCCGCGCCCACGTCCACGAGATCGACCTCGGCCGTTCCCAGCTCCGCCGCCACCTCACCGAGCAGCCGGGCCACGGCCCCCGCGAAGAGCGGGGAGGCGTGCACCGAGGTACGGAAGTGACCCGCAGGACCCTCGGGGCGCAGATAGAAGCCTTCCGGGCCGTACAGCGCCCGTTCCGTGGCCTCGCGCCACCCCTGCCACTGACACGTCTCATCCATCACGCGCCCCAGTCTCCACCTCGGGGAGTACGGGCCCCGCGCCAAGGATCGACCCCACGGTTGATCCCTGAACCTTCCGCCTTCCCTACTCTGGGTGACGTGCAGCGCCTCTACGACTTCCTCCGCAGACACCCGACGGGCGTCGACACCTTCTGGGCCGTCGTCCTCCTCGGGTTCTCCCTGCTGTGGGTGGGGACGACCTACCCCGTGGTGGGGCAGCCCGTCGCGTTCGGGGCGGTCGCCGTGCTCTTCTCCCTGGTCGTGGCCCTGCGCCGACGCGCCCCCGAGAAGATGCTGCTGCTCGCGGTCGCCCTCGGCGTCGCCCAGCTCGCCTTCGACCTGAAGCCGTTCATGGCCGACTTCGCCATGCTCGTGATCATCTTCACGGTCGCGGCGCACGACGGGCCCCGCTGGGCCTCCCGCCTCGCCCTCATCGGCGGGCTCGGCGCCTCCACGCTCTCGCAGCTCAGATGGCCCATGGAGGAGACCGACTCCGGAGCGGCCCAGGTCTTCTTCACGGTCATCATGACCGTGCCGTTCGCGCTCGCCTGGGTCCTCGGCGACTCGCTCCGCACCCGCCGCGCCTACTTCGCGCAGCTGGAGGAGCGGGCCTCCCGCCTGGAGCGGGAGCGCGAGGCCCAGGCCAAGGTCGCCGTCGCCGCCGAGCGGGCCCGGATCGCCCGCGAGCTGCACGACGTCGTCGCGCACAACGTGTCGGTGATGGTGGTCCAGGCCGACGGCGCCGCCTATGTCATGGACTCCTCCCCGGAGACCGCCAAGCAGGCCCTGGAGACCATCTCCACCACCGGCCGGCAGGCGCTCGCCGAGATGCGCCGCCTTCTCGGCATCCTGCGGACCGGGGAGCACCAGGAGGCCGGCGAGTACGTGCCGCAGCCCGACGTGGGGCAGATCGAGGACCTCGTCGAGCAGGTCCGCGGCGCCGGTCTCACCGTCGACTTCGCGATCGAGGGGAGCCCGCGCCCGCTGCCCAGCGGCGTCGAGCTCACCGCGTACCGGATCGTGCAGGAGGCCCTGACCAACACGCGCAAGCACGGCGGGCCGGACGTCGGCGCCAGTGTCCGGCTGGTCTACTTCGACGACGGACTCGGGCTGCTCGTCGAGGACGACGGCCGAGGCGCTCCGCAGGAGATGTACGAGGACGGCGGCGCCGACGGGCGGGGCCATGGTCTGATCGGTATGCGGGAGCGGGTCGGCATGGTCGGCGGCACGCTGGACGCGGGGCCGCGCCCCGGCGGCGGTTTCCGCATCAGCGCCCTGCTCCCCCTCAAGCCCGCTCACTGACGGCCTCCGACGACCGTTCCCGACGCCCTGCCCGACGCCCTGCCCGATACCCGCCCCGATGCCCGCCCCGACGCCCCGCCCCGACGCCCCGTCCCGACGCCCCTTAAGGAACTGACCTCATGTCCATCCGCGTGATGCTCGTCGACGACCAGGTGCTGCTCCGCACCGGTTTCCGCATGGTGCTCGCCGCCCAGCCGGACATGGAGGTCGTGGCGGAGGCCGGTGACGGCGTGGAGGCGCTGGAGGTCCTGCGGTCCACGGCGGTCGACGTCGTCCTGATGGACGTGCGCATGCCGAAGCTGGACGGGGTGGAGACGACCCGGCGGATCTGCTCCCAGCCGGACGCCCCGAAGGTGCTGATCCTGACCACGTTCGACCTCGACGAGTACGCCTTCTCGGGGCTGAAGGCGGGCGCGAGCGGCTTCATGCTGAAGGACGTGCCGCCGGCGGAGCTGCTCGGCGCGATCCGTTCGGTGCACAGCGGCGACGCGGTGGTGGCGCCCTCGACGACCCGCCGCCTGCTCGACCGCTTCTCGCCGATGCTGCCGTCGACGGGCAAGGAGACCCGGGCCGTCGACACCGCGCTGGCGCGGCTCACGGACCGGGAGCGCGAGGTGATGATGCTGGTCGCGCAGGGCCTGTCGAACGGCGAGATCGCCGCCCGGCTCGTCCTTTCGGAAGCGACGGTGAAGACCCACGTGGGCCGGATCCTGACCAAGCTGGGCCTGCGCGACCGGGTCCAGGTCGTGGTCCTCGCGTACGAGTCGGGCCTGGTCCGCGCGGGCGGCGGCGCCGCGTCCTAGCCGGATCCTCTCAGCGCAGGACGCTCTCCAGGAAGTCGCTGCCGAGCCGGGCGACGACGGTCACGTCGAGCTGGTGCAGGACGTACCGGCCGCGGCGCTGGGTCGTGACCAGGCCGGCCTTCTTCATGACCGCGAGGTGGCGGGAGACCTCGGGGGCGGTGATGTTGTACGCGTCGGCCAGTTCGCTCGTCGTGTTCGTGCCCCGGGCCAGACTGCGGCAGAGCCGCATCCGCATGGGGTGGTCGAGGGCCTCCAGGCGCAGCCTGACCGCCTGGACGGAGGCCGCGCCGCCGAGGTCGCGCGTGGGCACGGGGTACTGGACCACCGGCTGCCAGCCGGGCGCGTGCAGGGCGAAGAGGTGCGGCCAGCCGAAGGCCGTCGGCACGAACGTCAGTCCGGAGCCCTCGGCGCTCGTCCGGCCCTGGATCAGCTTGTCCACGACGATCCGGGAGCCCTGCTCGTCCTCCTCCAGGGTCATCGCGGCGGAGGCGTCGGCGACCGCCTCGGCCAGCCCCTTGCGGCGCAGCAGCTCGGTCTTGTGGCGGGCGTCGGCGGCGAGCTGGACGTGGACCCGGTTCCAGGTGTCCGCGAAGAAGGCCTCGTCGCAGTCCTCCAGCAGCCGCCGGATCCACGCGCGCGTGCCGGGAGGGTCGGCCAGCATCCGCTCCACGAAGGCGGTCTGCCGGGGCCCGCGCGCCGCTGCCAGGTCGAGGGCGCGGCGGCGCATCCGCTCGTCGACGAGCGGTGAGGGCGCTCCGTGCGTGTACTTGCTGTTGCAGGAGATCTCCAGGGCGGAGCCCACGTACTTCTCGTCGTCCATGCGGTCGAGGTCGTCCAGCTCCTCCGCGAGGGTCTCCCGGGGCCGCGGCGGCAGCAGGATGTCCGAGCGGGTGGAGTTCCACATGAAGTCGGCCTCGTGGAGCCGGTCCGCGAGCTCCGGCTTCAGCGCCGCCGCGGTCGTGGTGGTCCAGGCGTGGAGCCGGGGGTGGTGCGCGGGCTCGGCCAGGGCGTGCAGGGCGGCGCCCAGTTCGGCCAGGGGCGAGGGGCAGAAGGTGATCCGCTCGTGCGGCAGTCCGGTGATGTCGATGGTCACGCTCACCCGTCCATGGTGCGGGGTGGGGCGGGGGAGCCGTCGTCCCGTTTGACGGGGGCCGTCAATCGACGGGCCCGACCGCAGCGGCGCGGCGCACGGTGAGCGCATGAACGCGCTGCACCAGTACCTCTTCGACACCTACCGCGCCGCCCGGCTCGGGGAACCTCCGCCGCCGGCGCCCGGCACGTACGAGGTCGCCCTGCTGCGGGCCGTCCGCGACCGCCGCCGCTTCGACCGGGTGGTGGCGGGCCGCAGGGCCGGGGGCGACCTGAGCCTCCGGCTCCGCGCGGCCCTGCACCGCCGCCACCGGCGCCACCGCCGCCACCGGCCGCCCTGCTGACGGCCCCGGCCGGGGTCACCCCGGAGCGGTCACTCCGGCCCACGTCACTCCGGCCCGGTTACACCAGCCCCCGCTCCCTTCACCCAGGTCACCCTTCGACGCGCCCCAGGAAGTCCCGTACCGCCGCCCGCACATCCGCCGCCGTCCACTCCAGTCCCGATCCGGTCACGGTCAGCTCCGTCACGGCCACCCCCGGCGGGCCGCCCGCGCCGGGGCCGAACCAGCGGCGGAAGAGGGCGGTTCCGGTGGCCTCGGTCTGGGCGAGGGCCGCGGCCGTGAGGGTCTCGGGGGCGTACGGGAGCCAGACCTGGAACTGATGGGTGTGCGGGGTCTCGGGGTGGACCCGGAACCAGCCCACGCCCGCCTCCGCGAGCTCCTCCCGCACGGCCTCGGCCACCACGCGCGCGTGGCGCACGTACGAGGGCAGCCGTGGCAGCTCGACCTCCAGGCCGCGGAGCGCGGAGAGCGCCGCCGGGTACTGCTGGAAGAGCAGTCCCCCGTACCGGTGCCGCCAGACCCGCGCCTCCTCCATGACGTCCTCGGGACCGGCGAGCGCGGCCCCGGACAGGCCACCGAGGGACTTGTAGAACGAGACGTACACGCTGTCCGCGAGCCCGGCGATCTCCGCGAGCCCGCGGCCGAAGGGCGTCGTGCACTCCCACAGCCGCGCGCCGTCGAAGTGGACCACCGCGTCCCGCTCCCGGGCGGCCTCGACCACCTCGGTGAGCTCGTCCCAGGAGGGCAGCACGAAGCCCGCGTCGCGCAGCGGAAGCTCCAGCATCAGCGTCCCGAAGGACTCCGGGTGGTCGCGGACCTCCTGGGCCGTGGGCAGCCGCGGCGCGTCGGTCGGGTGGACCGTACGGAGCCCGGAGACGGCCTCGAACGCCCCGCCCTCGTGGACCTCGGGGTGGGCGAGCGGGTGGAGGGCGACGACGGGGCTGCCGGTGCGCCCTGCCCAGCAGCGCAGCGCGACCTGCTGGGCCATCGTGCCGGTCGGGAAGAAGACGGCGGCGGGCAGACCGAGCTCCTCGGCCACGCGCCGTTCGAGCTCCTCCACCAACCCGTTGCCGTACGTGTCGAGGGGCGCGTCCCCGTGGCCGGCGAGCTCCGCCCAGTCGGCGAGCTCGCGGATCCGCTGCCCGACCGTTCCGTCGACGGAGGTGTCCCACAGCTTGCGCTCGGCGCCGCCCCAGACTTTCGCCCGGTACAGCCGGGCCGCTTCCTCGTCCATCGGTTCCCTCGTGTCCACCGGTTCGGTCGGTTCCATGGACCGATCATCACACCGCCACCCACACCCTGTGGGCAGCCACGGAGCACCACGAATCCGCTGGCGTAGCATGACCAGAAATCGTCCGGTACCCGCCGAGGACTGGAACGGAAGGCCGTCCCCACCGTGAACGCACCAGCAGCGCCAGAGCCCCGGGCATCGGAGCCCCGAGCCGAGGACCGACCCGCCCGGCTCACCGTCGGAGTCGTCGGCGCCGGCCGCGTGGGCCCCGCCCTCGCCGCCGCCCTCCGGCTCGCGGGCCACCGCCCCGTCGCCGTCTCCGCGGTCTCCGACGCCTCCCGGCGCCGCGCCGCCGAGCTCCTGCCCGACGTCCCGGTGGTGGAGCCCGCCCGCGTCCTCGCCCTCGCCGACCTGGTCCTCCTGACCGTCCCGGACGACGCCCTGCCGGGCCTGGTCGAGGGCCTCGCCGACACCGGAGCCGTACGGCCGGGACAGCTGATCGTGCACACCTCCGGGCGGTACGGGGTACGGGTCCTCGACCCCGCCCGCCGGGCCGGCGCGCTGCCGCTCGCCCTGCACCCCGCCATGACCTTCACCGGCACCCCCGTCGACGTCCAGCGGCTCGCGGGCTGTTCCTTCGGGGTGACCGCGCCCGAGGAGCTGCGGCTCGCCGCCGAGGCCCTGGTGATCGAGATGGGCGGCGAGCCCGAGTGGATCGCCGAGGACGCCCGCCCGCTCTACCACGCGGCCCTGGCGCTCGGCGCGAACCACCTGGTCACCCTGGTGGCCCAGTCGATGGAGCTGCTCAGCAAGGCCGGGGTCGCCGCGCCCGACCGCATGCTGGGCCCGCTCCTCGGCGCCGCCCTGGACAACGCCCTGCGGTCCGGGGACGCGGCCCTGACCGGCCCCGTCGCGCGCGGTGACGCCGGTACGGTCGCCGCCCACGTCGCCGAGTTGCGCAAGCACGCGCCCGGCACCGTCGCCGGCTACCTGGCGATGGCCCGCACGACCGCCGACCGGGCGCTCGCGCACGGCCTGCTCAAGCCCGAGCTGGCGGAGGACCTGCTGGGGGTGCTCGCCGAGACGACGGGCGAAGCCGCCCACCCGGCAGACCCGGCAGACCCGGCCGACGGGCCGCAAGGAGACGACCGATGACCCTCTTCGCCCGCAAGAGCGCCGGGAGCGCCGGGAGCGCCGACAGTGCTGGCAGCGCCGACAGTGCCGGCAGCGCCGAGCGCGCCGGGGACGGCCTGCCCGTGCGCCACCGGCCGGCCGAGCTGATGCCCACGGTCGAGGACCTCCGGGCCGCCGCCGCCCACCACGGCCTGCCCGGCCGCAACGCCGTCGTCATGACCATGGGCGCCCTCCACGAGGGCCACGCCACCCTGATCCGTACCGCCCGCGAGCGCGTCGGCGCCGAGGGCTTCGTCGTCGTCACGGTCTTCGTCAACCCGCTCCAGTTCGGCGCCGGCGAGGACCTCGACCGCTACCCCCGCACGCTCGAAGCCGACCTGGAGCTCGCCTTCGACGCGGGCGCGAGCGTCGTCTTCGCGCCCTCCGTCGACGAGGTCTACCCGGGCGGCGAGCCCCAGGTCCGGATCACCGCCGGCCCCATGGGCGGGCGTCTCGAAGGCGCATCGCGGCCCGGTCACTTCGACGGGATGCTGACCGTCGTCGCCAAGCTCCTCCACCTCACCGCGCCCGACCTGGCCTTCTTCGGGCAGAAGGACGCCCAGCAGCTGGCCCTGATCCGCCGCATGGCCCGCGACCTGAACTTCCCCGTCGAGATCGTCGGCGTGGAGACCGTCCGCGAGACCGACGGCCTCGCCCTCTCCAGCCGCAACCGCTACCTGTCGGCCGCGGAGCGCCGTACCGCGCTCGCGCTGTCCGGCGCGCTGTTCGCCGCCCGCGACCGGCTCGCCGCCCAGGAGGCGCTGCGCGCGCGTGCCGCGTCCCTGCCGGGCGCCCAGGGCCGGGCCGAGAACCGCGCCGAGGCGCTCTCCCGGCTCGGCGAGGCCCGGGCCGCCGCCGACGCCCACGCGGTCGCGCAGGCGGCCGAGGGCGGCGGCGCCGAGGCCGTCCGGGCCGCGGCCCGCTCCGTCCTCGACGACGCGGCGAAGGCCGAGCCGCCGCTCACCCTCGACTACCTGGCCCTCGTCGACCCGGCCGACTTCACCGAGGTCGCCGACGGCCACGACGGGGAGGCGGTCCTCGCCGTCGCCGCGCGGGTGGGGAACACGCGGCTCATCGACAACATCCCCCTGACCTTCGGAGCCACCAAGTGACCGGAATACGGCTGCACGCGCCCGCGCCGGGCTGGGCCATCGACGCCGACGTCGTCGTGGTCGGCTCCGGTGTCGCGGGCCTCACCGCCGCCCTGCGCTGCACGGCCGCGGGGCTCCGTACGGTCGTCGTCACCAAGGCCCGGCTCGACGACGGCTCCACCCGCTGGGCGCAGGGCGGCATCGCCGCCGCGCTCGGCGAGGGCGACACCCCCGAGCAGCACCTCGACGACACCCTCGTCGCCGGTGCCGGGCTCTGCGACGAGGAGGCCGTACGGCTGCTCGTCACGGAGGGTCCCGCGGCCGTCCGTCGGCTCATCGCGACCGGCGCCGACTTCGACAAGACCGCCGAGGGCGAGATCGCGCTGACCCGTGAGGGCGGCCACCACCGCCGCCGGATCGCGCACGCCGGCGGCGACGCGACCGGCGCCGAGATCTCCCGCGCCCTCGTCGAGGCGATACGGGACGGGGGCGTGCGCTTCATCGAGCACGCGCTCGTCCTGGACCTCCTGACGGACGCCGAGGGCCGTACGGCGGGCGTGACCCTCCACGTCATGGGCGAGGGCCAGCACGACGGCGTCGGAGCCGTCCACGCCCCCGCCGTGGTCCTCGCCACCGGCGGCATGGGCCAGGTCTTCTCCGCCACCACCAACCCGGCGGTCTCCACCGGCGACGGCGTCGCGCTCGCGCTGCGCGCCGGGGCCGAGGTCTCCGACCTGGAGTTCGTCCAGTTCCACCCGACGGTGCTCTTCCTCGGCGCCGACTCCGAGGGCCAGCAGCCGCTGGTCTCCGAGGCGGTCCGGGGTGAGGGCGCGTACCTGGTCGACGCCGACGGGGTCCGCTTCATGCTCGGGCAGCACGAGCTGGCCGAGCTCGCGCCCCGCGACATCGTCGCCAAGGCGATCATGCGCCGGATGCAGGAGCAGGGCACCGAGCACATGTACCTCGACGCCCGTCACTTCGGCGCCGAGATGTGGGCGGAGCGCTTCCCGACGATCCTGGCCGCCTGTCGCGCCCACGGCATCGATCCGGTGACGGAGCCGATCCCGGTCGCCCCCGCCGCGCACTACGCCTCCGGCGGTGTCCGCACGGACCTGCGCGGCCGGACCACGGTCCCGGGCCTGTACGCGTGCGGCGAGGTCGCCTGTACGGGCGTCCACGGCGCCAACCGGCTCGCCTCGAACTCGCTCCTGGAGGGCCTGGTCTTCGCCGAGCGGATCGCCGAGGAGATCACGGCCGCCGCCCCGCGGATGCCGGGCGCCCCGGTGCCGCACCCGGCCCCGGTGACCCTGCCGCTGCCGGTGGCCGGCGCGCGGATCCGTATCCAGCGGGTCATGACGGCCGGTGCGGGGGTGCTCCGCTCCGCGAACAGCCTGCGGGAGGCCGCGGAGGCCCTCGACTCCCTGCACAGCGACGCGCTGGCGGGCGGCACGGACGACACCAAGGCGGCCGAGCCCGGTGTGGAGTCCTGGGAGACCACGAACCTGCTGTGCGTCGCCCGGGTCCTGGTCGCCGCCGCGCGCCGCCGCGAGGAGACCCGCGGCTGCCACTGGCGCGAGGACCACCCGGACCGCGACGACACGGACTGGCGCCGGCATCTCGTCGTCCGCCTGACCGCCGAGCGGACCCTCGACGTCCGGACGACCGGCACGCATGACCTTCCCCCCACCCTCGACGCCCCCAGGGAGCCGTAAGTGACCACGCCCGAGGAAGCCCGTCCCGAGCCCGTGGACGTCCCTCTGATCCAGATCAGCGCCGCCCCGGCGGAAGCGGCCGGCGGCTGTGGCGACGGCTGCGGCTGCGGCGGCGAGGAGGAGTTCGAGTGCGGGCTCGACCCCGCCCTCGCGGAGCTCCTCGCGGACGCCGGTCTCGACCCCGTCCAGGTCGAGGACATCGCGCACCTCGCCATCGCCGAGGACCTCGACGGCGGCGTGGACGTGACGACCGTGGCGACCGTTCCCGAGGACGCCGTCGCCACCGCCGACTTCACGGCCCGCGAGGCCGGTGTCGTGGCGGGTCTGCGGGTCGCCGAGGCCGTGCTGTCCATCGTGTGCGCGGACGAGTTCGAGGTCGAGCGGCACGTCGAGGACGGCGAGCGCGTCGAGGCCGGGGACACCCTCCTCAGCGTCACCGCCCGCACCCGCGACCTGCTCACCGGCGAGCGCAGCGCGCTCAACATCCTCTGCCGCCTCTCCGGCATCGCCACCGCCACGCGCGCGTGGGCGGACGCCCTGGAGGGCACGAAGGCCAAGGTCCGCGACACCCGCAAGACGACCCCGGGGCTGCGCGCCCTGGAGAAGTACGCGGTCCGCTGCGGCGGCGGCGTCAACCACCGGATGTCGCTCTCCGACGCGGCCCTGGTGAAGGACAACCACGTGGTGGCGGCCGGCGGCGTGGCCCAGGCCTTCAAGGCCGTACGGGAGCTGTTCCCGGAGCTGCCGATCGAGGTCGAGGTCGACACGATGCACCAGGTCCGCGAGGTCCTGGACGCGGGCGCCGACCTGATCCTGCTCGACAACTTCACCCCGGTGGAGACCGAGGAGGCCGTCGCGCTCGTCGCGGGCCGTGCCGTCCTGGAGTCCTCGGGCCGGCTGACCCTGGAGAACGCGGCGGCGTACGCGGCGACCGGCGTCGACTACCTGGCGGTCGGCGGGCTCACCCACTCCTCCCCGATCCTCGACATCGGCCTGGACCTGCGCGAGGTGCGGGCCTGATGCTGCTCACCATCGACGTCGGCAACACGCACACGGTCCTCGGCCTCTTCGACGGCGAGGAGATCGTCGAGCACTGGCGGATCTCCACGGACCCGCGCAGGACGGCCGACGAGATGGCGGTCCTGCTCCAGGGCCTCATGGGCATGCACCCGCTGCTCGGCGTCGAGCTGAGCGACGGCATCGAGGGGATCGCCATCTGCGCGACGGTCCCCTCGGTGCTGCACGAGCTGCGCGAGGTGACCCGCCGGTACTACGGGGACGTGCCGGCGGTCCTGGTGGAGCCGGGCGTCAAGACGGGCGTCCCGGTCATCACCGACAACCCGAAGGAGGTCGGCGCGGACCGCATCATCAACGCGGCCGCGGCGGTCGAGCTGTACGGCGGTCCGGCGATCGTCGTCGACTTCGGTACGGCGACGACGTACGACGCGGTCACCGTGCGCGGTGAGTACGCGGGCGGGGCGATCGCGCCGGGCATCGAGATCTCGGTCGAGGCGCTGGGCGTGAAGGGGGCCATGCTCCGCAAGATCGAGCTGGCCCGCCCGCGCAACGTGATCGGCAAGAACACGGTCGAGGCGATGCAGTCGGGCATCATCTACGGCTACGCGGGCCAGGTCGACGGCGTGGTGGCCCGGATGAAGCGCGAGCTCGTCGGCCCGAACGGCGATCCTTCCGACGTGACGGTGATCGCGACGGGCGGTCTGGCCCCGATGGTTCTCGGCGAGTCGGCGGAGATCGACGAGCACGAGCCCTGGCTGACCCTGATCGGCCTGCGGCTGGTGTACGAGCGGAACGTCTCCCGGATGTGAGCCTCCGCCCTCCCGGCGGTCATTCCGGCGCTGATCGTCCCGCCGGGACGGTGATCGTCCCGGCGCGCCGGAATGATCGCTAAGAGAAAATTGTCCGATTAGCGCGTATCGTCGGCCCATGCCCACGCCATACGGATCTCGCGGCGGCATGGCGTTCAGCGCGGACGAGCTGCGTGTGCTCCGCCGCGCCCTTGCCATCGCCCTCCACCCTGCCCCCCTCCAGGACGAGGACGTCCAGGACTACCTGTGCCTGGCCGACTCCGTGGACGAGGCGGTACGCGAGGCCGGCCGGCTGCGCGCCTTCCTCCTCGACGACCTGGCCCGCTACCGCGAGGCCCTCCCCGGCTCGCTCCCCGGCTATCTGGCGCTCCTCAAGGGGGCCCTGGTCGGCGGCTACGACCCCGGGGTCGACGACCTCGCTGCCCTGCGCGCGCTGCGCGGCGACCCCGCGGCCGCCGAGCTGCTCGCGCGCTGCCGGCTCCTCGCCGAGCGCTCCGTACGCGCCCGCCTCGCCCGGGTCTCCCAGGCGACGGCGTCGACCGTGGCCCCCGCCGGTGCGGCGATCGCCCCCCGGGTCCGGCTGCTCGCCCTCCCCGGCGGGCGCTCGGCGGCCGGGGAGCCGAAACCGAACCCGCCGTCCGGGCCGCCCCCGGGCGATCGCCCCGTACCGAAGCCCTCCGAGGTGTTCCCGCCGCGCCGACGGCCCGTACCCCCGCCCCCGCCCGAGGAACGGGTCGCCGGATAGCTACTCTGGACGTCATGGACTACGTATCCGCGCTCCTGCCCCCCGTCGTGATGGCCGCGTTCTTCATCGGCCTCGTCGTCACGATCGTCAAGAGCCAGGGCGGCCCGAACAAGGCCAAGGAGGACGCGGTCGTGGACGCCGCCCTCGCCCGCGCCGAGGCCACCCGCCAGGCGGACGGCGCCGCCACTTCCTGAGGCACCGCGCCGAGGAACCCCGCACCACCGGGACGTGCGACCTTTACAGGTCGCGCGTCCTTTTTGTTGCGTTTCTCCATGTAAATAGACGCTTGCCAACCCTTTGCGAACTATGGTGGCACTGTGCCCCGTCCATTGGGAGAGCTTGAGGACGCCGTCATGACGCGCGTCTGGCAATGGAACCGTCCGGTGACCGTCCGGGAAGTTCTGGAAGACCTCCAGCAGGAACGGTCCATCGCCTACACCACCGTCATGACCGTCATGGACAATCTCCATCAGAAGGGCTGGGTGCGCAGGGAAGTCGACGGCCGCGCCTATCGATATACGGCGGTCTCCACCCGGGCCGCTTACTCGGCCGCGCTGATGAACGAGGCCTGGGCCCAGAGCGACAACCCCGCGGCCGCCCTCGTCGCCTTCTTCGGCATGATGTCGCAGGACCAGCGCGAGGCGCTGAACGACGCCATCCGTATCGTCCAGCGCGACAACCCGATCCCGGCCCCGCCCGAAGAACCGGCCGCGGAGAAGCCCGTGGACGGGAAGATCGAGGCGGACAAGGCCGAGGCCGACAAGATCGAGGCGGACAAGGCCGCCGACGGGACCGGGGCCCAGGGGCGATAGCGTCCCCCCATGTCGCCGTCTGCTTCCTCCGCAACTTCCCCGGCTTCCGCGAAAGCCGTCACCGTACGCAGGGCCCGCACCGGAGATGTCGCCGCGGTGCGCCGCCTTGTGGATCCCTTCGTCCAGCGCGGGATCCTTCTCGACAAGGCGACCGTGACCCTTTACGAGTCCATCCAGGAGTTCTGGGTCGCGGAACGCGACGAGGACGCCACGGTCGTCGGTTGCGGCGCCCTGCACGTCATGTGGGAAGACCTCGCGGAAGTCCGCACTCTCGCCGTCGATGCCGAGTTCAAGGGAGCCGGCGTCGGACATCAGGTGCTCGACAAGTTGTTGCACACCGCCCGATGGCTCGGGGTGCGGCGGGTATTCTGCCTGACCTTCGAAGTCGACTTCTTCGCGAAGCACGGCTTCGTCGAGATCGGCGAGACCCCGGTCGACGGAGATGTCTACAGCGAGCTCCTCCGTTCCTATGACGAGGGAGTCGCCGAGTTCCTCGGTCTCGAACGAGTGAAGCCGAACACCTTGGGCAACAGCCGGATGCTTCTGCACCTGTGACCCGGAACCCCGGAGGGAAGCCGAAGCGGATCCCTATGTCCGAAACGCGCACGTTTCCCGCGTTGCCGGGGATCTGAACCTCTCCCAGGGGTTTGTGTTTTTCCGGGAAAAGCGGTTTCCTTTCCGCGTACTGCATTTTCGATGAAAGGAAATCCGGTGGCACAGAAGGTTCAGGTCCTTCTTGTCGACGACCTCGACGGTGTCGAGGCGGACGAGACCGTGACGTTCGCGTTGGACGGCAAGACCTACGAGATCGACCTCACCGCCGGCAACGCGGAAAAGCTCCGTGGCCTGCTCGAGCCGTACACCAAGAGCGGTCGTCGCACGGGTGGCCGCAGCGCCACCACGCGCGGCAAGAGCCGGGTCTCCGTCGGTGGCAGCCCCGATACCGCGAAGATCCGCGCATGGGCCAAGGAGAACGGTCACGAGGTCAACGACCGCGGTCGTGTTCCGGCGAAGGTGAAGGCCGCCTACGAGGACGCGAACCGCTGAGGCGAAAGCTGCTGAGGCGCCGGGCCGCAGGCCCGGGCGCTGAGCAGCCGCGCCCGGTGGCACTCCGCCGCGGCGGCGGCCACGAGACGCACCAGGCAAGGGGCATCCGCACGGCCCCACGGCGCGGACGGCAGGGCCGGAAGCGAGGACTCGACCTCGCGCCCCGGCACGGGCGCCCGCAGCCACACAGCGGCACCCGGCGTGCCGGAGGCGCCCCGCCCCGGGGGGAGGGGCGCGGTCATCCGGCCGTCGGTGCCCAGCGCCACGAGATCCAGTGAGATCCCGCCCCACTCGAGCCAGTCGAGCAGCCCAGGGAGCTCCTCCGCGCTCCCCGCGGCCACCAGCAGCCGCATCCGGCGCCCCATCAGGGCCACGGGCCCCGTCGCAGCGCCCATCCGGCGCAGGACGCCACGGCCCGCCGTCGCGGGCAGCTCGAGGACATCGAAGCGCAGCCCCGTGACCAGCTGCACCGGGGGACCCGCCACCGCCGCCCAGCCGAGCTCGTGCTCGTACCACCGCGCCAGACCGCCGTCGAGCGGCGAGCGGGGGGACGGGACGGTGAGGGCCATGTCCGGGCAACTCCCGCGAAGGCTTCTTGGTTACGCCCGCGAGCCCCTCCGCGGTGACGTAACGTCCCGCTCCGGATGCGCAAGGTGTCCGTGATGGGGCGTACGGGCGCATTCGGCAGCGCAAGGTTGTTCGCTGGTAGCGGAGGGAACCGGGGTGCGCCGCATGGAGTGTCAGTGCTTACGGGTAAGACATTCCTAGTGGAGAGGGGCGACTCGCGGGCTTCGGCGTCTCACGTTCGCCATCGGCGTACTCAAGGCGCGGGTAACTACTTGGCCTGCGGGAACATCGTCTCGCACCATCGGGTTGGAGCATTTGTCGGTTGTTCGGCGGCAGGTCTCCCCGCGGAAGAGGGGTGATCCGGACGGATGTCGGCAGTTGGAATGAGCGGTCCCCGCTTGCGGGACTAAGCTGCGGAAGGACAGGGAGGGGATCGACCCCTAACTGACTGACCGCTCTGAGGAGCGATTAACGATGTTCGAGAGGTTCACCGACCGCGCGCGGCGGGTTGTCGTCCTGGCTCAGGAAGAAGCCCGGATGCTCAACCACAACTACATCGGCACCGAGCACATCCTTCTGGGCCTTATCCACGAGGGTGAGGGTGTCGCCGCTAAGGCCCTGGAGAGCCTCGGGATTTCGCTCGAGGCGGTCCGCCAGCAGGTGGAGGAGATCATCGGTCAGGGGCAGCAGGCCCCGTCCGGGCACATCCCCTTCACTCCTCGCGCCAAGAAGGTCCTGGAGCTCTCGCTCCGTGAGGCCCTCCAGCTCGGCCACAACTACATCGGCACCGAGCACATCCTGCTCGGCCTGATCCGCGAGGGCGAGGGCGTCGCCGCCCAGGTCCTCGTGAAGCTGGGCGCCGACCTCAACCGGGTGCGGCAGCAGGTCATCCAGCTGCTCTCCGGCTACCAGGGCAAGGAAGCCGCCACGGCCGGCGGTCCTGCCGAGGGCACCCCCTCGACGTCCCTGGTCCTCGACCAGTTCGGCCGGAACCTCACCCAGGCGGCCCGCGAATCCAAGCTCGACCCGGTCATCGGGCGCGAGAAGGAGATCGAGCGGGTCATGCAGGTGCTGTCCCGCCGCACCAAGAACAACCCGGTCCTCATCGGCGAGCCCGGCGTCGGCAAGACCGCCGTCGTCGAGGGCCTGGCCCAGGCCATCGTCAAGGGCGAGGTGCCCGAGACCCTCAAGGACAAGCACCTCTACACCCTGGACCTCGGTGCGCTGGTCGCCGGCTCCCGCTACCGCGGTGACTTCGAGGAGCGCCTGAAGAAGGTCCTCAAGGAGATCCGCACCCGCGGCGACATCATCCTGTTCATCGACGAGCTCCACACCCTCGTGGGTGCGGGTGCCGCCGAGGGCGCGATCGACGCCGCCAGCATCCTCAAGCCGATGCTGGCCCGCGGTGAGCTCCAGACCATCGGTGCCACCACGCTCGACGAGTACCGGAAGTACCTGGAGAAGGACGCGGCCCTCGAGCGCCGCTTCCAGCCCATCCAGGTCGCCGAGCCGTCGCTGCCGCACACCATCGAGATCCTCAAGGGTCTGCGCGACCGGTACGAGGCCCACCACCGGGTCTCCATCACCGACGAGGCCCTCGTCCAGGCCGCGACCCTGGCCGACCGGTACATCTCGGACCGCTTCCTCCCGGACAAGGCGATCGACCTGATCGACGAGGCCGGCTCCCGGATGCGCATCCGCCGGATGACCGCGCCGCCGGACCTCCGCGAGTTCGACGAGAAGATCGCCGGTGTCCGCCGGGACAAGGAGTCCGCGATCGACTCGCAGGACTTCGAGAAGGCCGCCTCGCTCCGTGACAAGGAGAAGCAGCTCCTCGCCGCGAAGGCCAAGCGCGAGAAGGAGTGGAAGGCCGGCGACATGGACGTCGTCGCCGAGGTCGACGGCGAGCTGATCGCCGAGGTCCTCGCGACCGCCACCGGCATCCCGGTCTTCAAGCTGACCGAGGAGGAGTCCAGCCGCCTGCTGCGCATGGAGGACGAGCTCCACAAGCGCGTCATCGGCCAGAAGGACGCCGTCATCGGCCTCTCGCGCGCGATCCGTCGTACGCGAGCCGGTCTGAAGGACCCGAAGCGCCCCGGTGGCTCGTTCATCTTCGCCGGTCCGTCCGGCGTCGGTAAGACCGAGCTTTCGAAGGCCCTCGCCGAATTCCTCTTCGGCGACGAGGACGCGATGATCTCCCTCGACATGTCGGAGTTCAGCGAGAAGCACACGGTTTCCCGTCTCTTCGGTTCGCCGCCCGGATACGTCGGCTACGAAGAGGGCGGCCAGCTCACCGAGAAGGTGCGCCGCAAGCCGTTCTCCGTCGTCCTCTTCGACGAGGTCGAGAAGGCCCACCCCGATATCTTCAATTCCCTTCTCCAGATCCTGGAGGACGGTCGTCTGACCGACTCCCAGGGCCGGGTCGTGGACTTCAAGAACACGGTCATCATCATGACCACCAACCTCGGGACCAGGGACATCTCGAAGGGCTTCAACCTGGGCTTCGCGGCCCAGGGCGACACGAAGTCCAACTACGAGCGGATGAAGGCGAAGGTCAGCGACGAGCTGAAGCAGCACTTCCGCCCCGAGTTCCTCAACCGTGTGGACGACATCATCGTCTTCCCGCAGCTGACGCAGGACGACATCCTCCAGATCGTCGACCTGATGATCGGCCGCGTCGACGAGCGCCTGAAGGACCGGGACATGGGCATCGAGCTCTCCCAGTCCGCGAAGGAGCTGCTCGCCAAGAAGGGCTACGACCCCGTGATGGGCGCCCGGCCGCTGCGCCGGACGATCCAGCGCGAGATCGAGGACACCCTGTCGGAGAAGATCCTCTTCGGCGAGCTGCGCCCCGGTCACATCGTGGTCGTGGACACGGAGGGCGAGGGCGAGGAGCGTACGTTCACGTTCCGCGGCGAGGAGAAGTCGGCCCTGCCGGACGCCCCGCCGGTCGAGGCGACGGGCGGCACCGGCCCGAACCTCTCGAAGGACGCGTAACGCACAGCGGTACGAAGGGGCGGCCCCGGAACCTGACGGTTCCGGGGCCGCCCCTTTTCCATGGCCGTCGCCGCCAGAACCACGAGTTTCCCGGCCGCAGCCAGGACCACGAGCCGTAGCCGGGTCCGGCGGTCCTCGGTCGCGTCCGCGGCGGCCGGCAGCCCACGGAGGGAGCGCTCGGCGAGCTGTCGCGGCGAGCCCCGCGGAGGGAGCGCTCGACGGGCGTCGCGGCGAGCCTGCGGAGGGGGCTCGACGAGCTGTCGCGGCGAGCCCGCGGACGTCCTTCTCCGCGGGCGTGCGCCTCTCGCCCCGGAAGGAGACGGGGCCGCAGAGCCGCACCTTGGGCGCGTTCCCCGTGAGTCCGGCCCCTGGACTGCCGCTGACGGGCCCCTGGACCGTCGCTGACCAGCGGTTTCCTCAGGAGTGGGCCGATCGCCGCCGAGGCGGGGCGGGTGCCGATGAGTGCCGGTTCCAGGTCTGTCCCCCCGAAGGTCCCCGAACGGGTCGACGTGGTGCGGGAGGGCCTTTCCGGCGGGTCGGTTGCGTGACCCAGGTCCCATTCGCGAGCGGCGCCTGGTGACAAGGCGCACAGGCGTTTCGGGCGGTACTAACCGGAATAGTGGTTGCCATTGGTGATGAATCGGGACGTACCGGTGCCAACCGCCGGGACTTTGGCCCCAGAGGGTCCCGAACCGGGCGGTGCGCGGCCTTTCGGGCAGTTCCGGCCCCCGCGACATGCGGTTAAACCGCTTCTCTTGTGCCGGTATGTCCGGTTTCAAGAGTTGAAGCCAAGGCCGTCAAGAGCGGATCTCCCCCGGAGATCGCTACGACGCAATGTCGTAGATGGGGTGTTTTGGCCTAGCCGGGGAGCCGGGTTACCAAGGATGAGCAAGCCCGGCGCAACGCACCGTTCGCGTCGGGTCCCGTACTTCCCGGAGGTTTTCCCCCGTATGTCGAAGCGCGTCATGAACCCCGCCGCCCGTATCACCGCCGTCGCTCTCGCCGCCGCGGGTCTCGGAGCGTCGCTGGTGGCCGGAGCAGGGTCCGCCTTCGCCGCCGAGGGCACCGCCGTCGCCCCGGTCGCCGCGACCGCGTCCGCCGCCATCGCGGCCCAGGCCGAGACCCAGGCCCACGCCGCCGCCCAGGTGAAGGCCGCCGTCGCGAAGGCCGCCGCCAAGAAGGCCGCCCCCGTGAAGGCCGTCAAGAAGGCCGCCCCGGTGAAGGCCGCCAAGAAGGCCCCGTCCTGGGTCAAGCCGGTCACCTCGTACACCCTGACCGCCAGCTACAACCAGGGCGGCGCCATGTGGTCCCACAAGCACTCCGGCCAGGACTTCGCCGTCCCGGTCGGCACCCCGGTCAAGGCCGCGGGTGCGGGCACCGTCGTCAAGGCCGGCCCGAACGGCGGCGGCGACGGCCCCGCGTACGGCAACGCGATCGTCGTCAAGCACGCCAACGGCACGTACTCGCAGTACGCCCACCTGTCGAAGATCAAGGTGAACGTCGGCCAGAAGGTCGGCGCCGGCCAGCAGATCGCCCTCTCGGGCAACACCGGCAACTCCTCCGGCCCGCACCTGCACTTCGAGATCCGTACGACCCCGAACTACGGCACCGCCGTGAACCCGGCCGCCTTCCTGCGGTCCCACGGGGTCGGCATCTGACCTCCCACCGGGCCCGATGGGCCTGTAGGCAGGCCTGACGGGCCTGTCACCGGGCCCGATGGGCCTGATTGATCAGATCGAGGGCGACCTCGAGGACGGCTTCGTGCTTCTCCTCGGGGTCGCCCTCGACGTTCTGCATGAAGAACGTGCCCGCGTGCAGCGTGAAGATCGCGCTGACGCTGCGGACCTTGTCCGCCATGGGAAGGTCCGGCTCCTGCACCAGCTCGGTGATCGTGACCATGCGCTCCTTGAAGGTGAGCCCGATGCTGAGGTCGCGGACCGTCGCCTGGTTCTCCTGCATGAAGCGGTAGAGCGGGGCCGCGGCGCGCAGCGCCACCTGGTAGCGGCGGAGGATCTCCTCCTTGGTCTCCAGGGTGCGGGGCTGCCCCTGGGCCCAGGCGATCAGCTCGTCCATCGGCCGGGTCAGGTCCTCGAAGATCCCGATGAGGATGTCTTCCTTGGTCTTGAAGTGGTAGTAGAGCGCGGCCTTGGTGACGTCGAGGCGTTCCGCGATCTCGCGCAGCGAGGTCTTCTCGTAGCCCTGCTCGGCGAAGAAGTCGAGGGCAACGTCCTGGATGCGCTGGCGGGTGTTGCCTCGGGCCATGGCTGCTCTCCTACGCTTACTTACTTGACGACCGGCAAGTTACGGGTCTACTGTCCCCATCCTAGTAACTAGCCGGGCGGCAAGTAAGGGGACGGTCGTGGCGACCAACGGGACAGGGCAGGCAGTCGAGGAGAAGGCACCGCCGGCGCGCAGCGTCCGTGTCGTCCTCCTCGCCCTGATGATCGCGATGCTGCTCGCGATGCTGGACAACATGATCATCGGCACCGCGATGCCGACGATCGTCGGCGAGCTCGGCGGCCTGGAGCACCTCTCCTGGGTCGTCACCGCCTACACCCTGGCCACCGCCGCCTCCACCCCCATCTGGGGCAAGCTCGGCGACATGTTCGGCCGCAAGGGCGTCTTCCTCACCTCGATCGTGATCTTCCTGATCGGCTCGGCGCTCAGCGGCATGGCCCAGGACATGGGCCAGCTCATCGGCTTCCGTACCGTCCAGGGCCTCGGCGCCGGCGGCCTCATGGTGGGCGTCATGGCGCTCATCGGCGATCTGATCCCGCCCCGCGAGCGCGGCAAGTACCAGGGCATGATGGCCGGCGTCATGGCCCTCGCCATGATCGGCGGACCGCTCGTCGGGGGCACCATCACCGACCACTGGGGCTGGCGCTGGTCCTTCTACATCAACCTGCCGCTCGGCGCCGTCGCCCTCGCCATGGTCACCGCCGTCCTGCACCTGCCGAAGAAGCAGCGCGCCACGGGCACCCGGATCGACTTCCTCGGCGCCGGACTGCTGACCGTCGGCATCACCGCGATCGTCCTCGTCACCACCTGGGGCGGTACGGAGTACGCCTGGGGCTCGGCCACGATCGTCGGCCTCGCGGTCCTCGGAGTCGCCTCCCTCGCCGCCTTCCTGTGGGTGGAGACCAGGGCCGACGACCCGATCGTGCCGCTGCACATCTTCCGCAGCCGCAACTTCACCCTGATGTCCCTGATCGGCTTCGTCACCGGCTTCGTGATGTTCGGCGCGGTCCTCTACCTGCCGATCTTCCAGCAGTCCGTCCAGGGCGCCTCGGCGACCAACTCCGGTCTCCTGCTCCTGCCGATGCTGCTGGCGATGATGGTCGTCTCGCTGCTCGTCGGCCGGTTCACCACCAGCACCGGCAAGTACAAGATCTTCCCGATCGTCGGCGGCGCCCTCATGACGATCGGGCTCTTCCTCCTCGCCCAGATGGACACCGGCACCTCGCGGCTGACGTCCGGCGTCTACATGGCCGTCCTCGGTGCCGGCATGGGCTTCCTCATGCAGATCACCATGCTCGTCGCGCAGAACAGCGTCGAGATGAAGGACATGGGCGTCGCCTCCTCCTCCACCACCCTCTTCCGGACGCTCGGCTCCTCCTTCGGCGTCGCGATCATGGGCGCGCTCTTCACGAGCCGGGTCCAGGACGAGATGGCGGCGCGCGGCGGCTCCGGGCTCACCGAGCGGACCGCCCAGCTCGACGCGGCGAGCCTGGCCAAGCTGCCGGCGACGCTGCGCGAGGCCTACCAGGACGCGGTCGCCGTCGGTACCCACTCGGCCTTCCTGGTCGCCGCGGCGGTCTCCGTCCTCGTCTTCGCCCTCGCCTTCTTCGTCAAGGAGGTGGCGCTGCGCGGCGCGGGACCGGCGGCACGGCCGACGGCGGACGACGACGCCCCGAAGGTCGCCGAGACGGTCTGACGCTAGGTCGCCGAGACGGTCTGACGCTCTTACGCCGGGATGGTCCGGCGCTCGTGTACGACGGTGGGGCCGGTCCCGAAAGGGGCCGGCCCCACCGCCGTACTAGGTGACCGCTCCGGACGCCGCGGGTCGGTCCGGCAGCCCGCCGGGGCAGTCGGCACTCCGTCGTGTCGGTCCGGACGCCGCGGTCAGTCCGGCAGCCCCAGCATCGGGAAGCTGCCCGTGTTCGTCGGCGCGTGGTCCGGCAGCCACAGCACCGCGATCGCACCGCCCACGCCCCCCGGGGACGTCGCCGAGGCCACGTTCCGGAAGGTCAGCCGGGCGCCGAGCACCCGCGCCTGGCCCGCCGCGATCGTCAGCCCCAGGCCGTGCCCCTGGCCCGCGCGGTCGCTCGTCCCCGTACGGAAGCGGCTCGGGCCCTCCTTGAGGAGCGCCTCGGGGAAGCCCGGACCGTGGTCGCGGACCCGTACCACCCGGCCCTCGACCGTGACCTCCACCGGCGGCCTGCCGTGCTTGGCGGCGTTCGCCAGCAGATTGCCCAGGATGCGTTCGAGCCGCCGCGGGTCGGTGTTCACCCAGGACTCGTGGACGACCCGGACGACCACCTCGGGATCGAGCGCCCGGACCCGCCGCTCCACGAACTCGCCGAGCGCGATCTCCTGGAGCTCGGCCCGCTCCGAGGCGCTGTCCAGCCGCGCCACCTCCAGGACGTCCTCGACCAGCGTCCGCATCGCCTGCGCCCGGTCCCGTACGAGCTCGGTCGGGCGCCCCGGCGGCAGCAGCTCGGCCGCCGTGAGCAGCCCCGTCACGGGGGTGCGCAGCTCGTGCGCGATGTCCGCGGTGACCCGGCGCTCGGCCTCGATCCGCTCGTTCAGGGCGTCGGTCAGGGCGTCGACCGCCCGGGCCAGCTCGTCGGTCTCGTCCCGGACGACCCCGCCGATCGCGTCCCGTACCCGTACGTCCGTGTTGCCCTGGGCGACCCGCCCGGCCGCCGCTGCGGCCTTGCGCAGCCGCCGTGAGAGCTGGGCGCCGATGAGCACGCCGAGCGCGCAGCCGCCGAAGACCACCGAGACCGATCCGATGACGAGGGCCCGGTCCAGATCGCCCATGATCGCCGCGCTGCGGTCGGCGAAGGGGATGTGCAGCGACAGCACGTCGCCGTTGGCGAGCGGCACCGCCGCCCACACGTCGGGCGGGCCGCCGTCCCGGTGCTCCTGCACGTACGTACCGCGCCGCCGGTCCCGCATCAGCTGGTCGAGCTGGGGCGGCAGCGCGGGGTCGTTGATCTTCGTGCCGAAGCGGGGCTCCTTCGGCTTCGACGTCTCGTACATCCGCTGAGCGAAGAGCAGCCGCTCCATCTGCACCTCGCGCGCGTTGTCGAGCATCGAGATGCGGGCCGCGTTGTGCACGACGACGCTCAGCGTCACCGCGATGAGCGCGCCGACCGCCGCGATGGCGACGGCGATCTTCCAGCGGACCCCGGTACGGAGGGCGAGCGGCTTCACGGGCCCGATCTTCCTGTTCCCTGTTCTCTGTTCCCTGCTTCCTGTCTCCGGTCCCTAGCCCTTGAGCTTGTAGCCGAAGCCGCGGACCGTCTCGATCCGGTCCTGGCCGATCTTGGCGCGCAGCCGCTGCACATGGACGTCCACGACCCGGGTGTCGCCGCCCCAGCCGTAGTCCCAGACCCGCTCCAGGAGCTTGTCCCGGGAGAGCACGGTGCCCGGCGCGGACGAGAACTCGAGCAGCAGCCGCATCTCGGTCGGGGTCAGCGCCACCGGCTCCCCGTCCCTGCGGACCTCCATGCCCTCGGTGTCGACCTCCAGGTCACCGAAGGCGAGCAGCCCGCCACCGTCCGCCGGGCCGTCCCCGCGCTCGCCGCCGGGGCCGCCCGCGTGCCCGAAGCGCCGCAGGACGGCCCGGATGCGGGCCATGAGCACGGAGCCGTCGAAGGGCTTCGTGACGTAGTCGTCGGCCCCGGCCTCCAGGCCGAGGACGACGTCGATCGAGTCGGCGCGCGCCGACAGCATGATGACGGGCACCGTCGACTCGTCGCGGATGCGGCGGCAGAGGCTGACCCCGTCCATGCCCGGCAGCATCACGTCGAGCAGGGCGATGTCGGGCCGCTGAGCCCGGAAGGCGTCCAGACCGGAGAGCCCGTCGGGCATGGCCGTGACCCGGAAGCCGTCCCGTTCCAGGGCGAGCTGGGTGGCCTCACGGATGACGTCGTCGTCCTCGACGAACAGGACATGGGTTTCGGCCATCGTGCGTGCCCTTCGGGTTCTGTGCTGCTGAGTGGTGCGGTGGCGCGTGTCGCGCGGTCGCGCGGTGGTGTGTGCCGTGCGGTGGTGCTGTTTCGCGCCGGTGGTGATGTGCCGGTGGTGGTGTGGTGGTCCGGCGGCTCAGCTCGGGGCGGGTTCGCTCGGCGCCGGCTCCACGGCGGCCTCGCCGTCACCGACGGCCCGGCTGTAGTCGTTGTGCACCCAGTCGTGCTGGGTGAACTTGTTCCCCGACCAGCGGTACGTGATCACGTCCTCGCCCGAGGGATACGCCACCGGGTCGCCCTTCGCGTACACCTGCTTGGTGACGATCAGGTCGCCGCGGTCGATCGTGCCGTAGACCGCCGCGTCCTCCGCCATGAAGACGTTCTCGTACCGGTCGCTCTGCTTCCGGTAGACGTAGGTGCCGATACCGACGGCATCGCCGCAGGTCATCACGTTGACGACGACATCGGGGGCGGCGGATCCCGTGAGACTGCCGTAGGAGGTGTCCACGGGATAGGCGTCCGCGACGCACGGCTTCAGATCGTCCTTGAGCCGCTCGCCGATCTTCGGGTCGGCCTTGAGCAGCGCGATCGGGTCCACCCGCTCGGCGGACTGCGGACCGCCTGTCGCCGAGGGGGAGGGGGTGGGCGCCGCCGCGGCCGTCTCGTCGACGCGCGCCGCGCCCTCGTCGCGGGAGCCCGTGCCGCCGGTGGAGCAGGCGGCCATGGACAGCCCGACGGCGACGAGCCCGGCCACCGCCGTGATGCTCGCCGCCCTGGCGGTACGGCGCGGGCGGCGCCGTCCGGTGCTGTACCGGTCGTCGCCGCCGCTCCCGCCGTACCGGTCATCGTGTCGACCGCCGTCGTCCGGACCGTCGCCGTCCCGATCGGCGCCGTCCCGATCGCCGTCGGGTCGTCTGCCGTCGGGTCGTCTGTCGTCGTCGGCTTCGGGGTCTAGGCCGCGCACCGCCCCCGCCCCCCTTCGTCACCTCGTACGTCGGTCCGCTCTCCCGTCCGCCCCAGGGCGCGGGCGTCGAGGTCGCGGCTCTCCAGCTCCTGGCGGAGCCGGGCCAGCGCGCGGTGGAGCGTCGACTTCACCGTACCCGTCGACATCCCGAGCGCCGCCGCCGTCTCCTCCGTGCTCATCTGTTCCCAGTGACGGAGGACGACGACGCTGCGCTGCTTGGGCGCCAGGACCTTCAGGACGTCCATGAGGAGGGCGCGGTCGGCGTGCTGCTCGGTCGGGTCGTCGACGCTCGCGTCGGGCAGCTGCTCGGTGGGCACCTCTTCGAGCTTGCGGGAGCGCCACCACTCGGTGCGGGTGTTGATCATGACCCGGCGCAGATAGGCGTCGGCGAGGGACTTGTCGGCGATGCCGTCCCAGCGGCCGTACGTCCGGGCCAGCGCGGTCTGGAGGAGGTCCTGGGCGTCGACGGGGTCGGGGACGAGACGACGGGCACTACGCAGCAGCGCGTCCTGCCGTGTGCGTACGTACTCCTCGAAGTCGAGCACCTCTCCGTGCCTCATCCGAACCGCCTCCATCCCCGTGACCAGCTATTTCCTCGTGTCGTCGATGACGCTACGGAGGACTTGTCACGGGGCTGTGCGGGGCAGCCGTCGGTGGACGCACGGCTACCCATCGGTTGTGTAACAGCGGGGACGGAGGTGGTTTCGCGGCGGCCGCCCCTGGAGAGCGGGCGGCCAGTTCGGCTGGGGGACGCCCCCTCACGAGGGCGCCCGCTCCGGAAGGTGCTCCCTCACGAGGGCGCCCCGCTCCGGAAGGTGCTCCCTCAGGAGAGCGGCAGGCGGTAGAGCCCGCCTTCCAGCGGCTCGACGAGACCGTCCGCGACCAGGCCGTCCAGGGCCCTGGTCCGCTGCATCGGCTCGTCCCAGACCGCGTCCAGGGCGGCCTGCCCGACCGGGTCCGTCGACTCGCGCAGCACGGCGAGGAGCCGACCCCGTACCTGCCGGTCCGTGCCCGCGTACGTCTGGCCGCGCCGCGGCGGGCCGTCGTGCGCCGGCTTGCCCGCCAGCTGCCAGGCGCAGTGCGAGGCGATCGGGCAGCGCCCGCAGTCCTCGTTCCGCGCGGTGCACACCAGAGCGCCCAGCTCCATCGAGGCCGCGGCCCAGCGGGAGGCCCTCGCCTCGTCCTCCGGGAGCAGCGCCCGGGCCAGCCGGCGTTCGGCGGCCGTCGTGGCGTTCGGCGGGTACTGGACGCCGGTCGCCGCCCGCGCGAAGACCCGGCGCACGTTGGTGTCCAGGACCGCGTGCCGCTGCCCGAACGCGAAGGAGGCGACCGCGGCCGCCGTGTACTCGCCGATGCCGGGCAGCGCGAGCAGCGCGCCGTGGTCGCGGGGTACGTCGCCGCCGTGGCGTTCCGTTATGGCGACGGCCGCCGCGTGCAGGCGCAGGGCCCGGCGCGGATAGCCGAGGCGACCCCAGGCGCGGACCGCCTCGCCGGGGGCGTCGGCGGCCAGGTCGGCGGGGCGCGGCCAGCGCGCGAGCCACTGCTCGTACACGGGCAGGACCCGGACGACGGGGGTCTGCTGGAGCATGAACTCGCTGACCATTACCCCCCAGGCCCCGGCCTCGGGCCGGCGCCAGGGCAGGTCACGGGCGTGCCGGTCGAACCAGGCGAGGACGGGCCCGTGCAGCTCTGGCGGGAGCGAGGGGTCCACGGGGGCCACCGGGGCCACAGGGACCACCGGGGCCGCGGAGGCCAGGGGAGCCAAGGGGGCCACGGAGGGGTCGGGGGTCACGGGGCCGGGGGGAGTGTCGATGGAAGTCATGGCACCCCCGATCCTGGCACGTCCGCGGCGGGATCAGTACGCGCCGTGGCGCGCGCGCTCGGGCTGTTCGGTGGACGGGGAGGCGTGCCCGGCGGCGTGCGCCCGCGGCCCGCGCCCCGCGCACCACACGACGGCCGAGTTCCGGCTCGACCTCGCCGTCTCCACCAGGGACCGCACCGGCCGCTCCGCCGCCCGCATGACGAGGAAGGCGACCAGCGCGCCGAGCAGCAGACCGACGGTCACGTCGTGCGGGTAGTGCACGCCGACGAAGACCCGGGAGAACGCCATGAGCAGCGCCATCGGCACGGTCAGCCAGACGAGGCCGCGCCAGGACAGGGCGAGCGCGATCGCGGCGGCGCCCGCGATGGCGGAGTGGTTGCTGGGGAAGGACCAGTCGCCGTACGGCGGGCATTCCACGAGGGCGGTGGGCGCCCCGACGACAGCTCGGCATGGGCGTTCCTCGTCGACCAGCGACTTCAGCGACTCGCTCACGACGTAACCGAAGGCGGTGGCGAGCGGGGCGAGCAGCGCGAGCGCCATCATCCGGCTCGATCCGTCACGGGAGCGCCACCAGCCGGCCAGGAACAGCACGCCGAAGAGCAGCAGCCCGGCTTCGGTCCACACCTCGGCGAGCCACTGGAACCAGTGCGGGGTGGAGTGGGCGAAGTCGGCGACATCGAGGTAGAGCCGATCGGAGAGGTCGAGGATGGAGTCCATGGTGGACGACGCTAACCGGAATTCGGGGCCCCTCGCCCCGGGCCAACGGCCAGAGCGACCCCCGACGAAAGTGGGGGGCCCGTCGGATCGTGGTGATTCCCCCGTGTTTCCGGGACGGTTCCGGAATGGTTCCCCTCCGGGATGGATGTGATCATCGGCAAAACTTGATGCCTTGGGCGGCGGGTGGGGCGGGAGTTGGGCCGGATCTCTCGTAAGGTTCGGGGCGTGGGATCTTTGCGCAATCCGGTCGGGCCGCTTCCCTCCACCATCTACTGGCGACGGAGGGCGGTCGCGCTGTGCCTGACGGCGGTTCTCGCCCTGCTCGCCGTATGGGCCCTCGCCTCGGGTGACGGCGGTGGGAAGAAGGCGAACGACGCGGCCAACGGCTCGTCGCCCACACCCCCCTCGATCACTCCCGGCCCCTCCGGCACCGGCCCGGCGATCAGCCAACAGCCCGGCGGCCGCGACGAGTCGGGCGAGTCCGGCGAGACATCGGGCGACGGCGGCGGCTCCGCAGGCTCCGGTACGGGACCGGGCTCCGGCACGGGCGTCGACTCCGGTACGGACGCGGGTACGGACTCCGGTGCCGGTGGCGCCGGGAAGAACGGCGACACCGACGGCGCGGGCGGCGACGGCGGCGCGGGCACCGGCGCGGGACAGCAGGTTCCGGCCAATTCTCCGCTGCCGAACTGCCCTGCCGGAGCGCTGCAATTGACGCTGCGCAGCACCAAGGTCTCCTACGAGGCGGGCGAGAAGCCCCGCTTCCACCTGGTCGCCAAGAACACCTCGAACGCCGACTGCAAGGCCGACTTCGGCCCGCGCAGCGCGGTTCTGACGATCAGTGACAAGCAGGACGACGAGGTCTGGGCCTCGGACGACTGCCCGCGCCCCGGCAACCCGCTCCTGCTGCGCGTCCCCGCGCGGTCCACGGTCACCCACACCGTGGAGTGGGACCGCGGGCGCAGCGCGCCGCAGTGCGCCACCGCCCCGGCGGGCCAGGCCGGCCCCGGCACGTATCTGGTGGAGGCGACGATGCCGGGCGTGAAGGTGCTCCCGGCCTCCTTCACGCTGGCCAAGGACTGAAGGACTGAACGTCCAGGCCGAGGCGTGACCGTCCCGGCCGAGGACTGAGTCTCCTCACCGAGGACTGAGCGTCCCGGCCGATGACTGAGCGTCCTGGCCGATGACTGAGCGTCCTGGCCGATGACTGAACGTCCAGGCCGAGGACTGAGCGTCCCGGCCGAGCGCCGAGCGCTGAGTCCCGCCCCCAGCCCCAGCCCCCAGGCCCCCCCGCCTTCCGGGGCAGGGGGCTGGGGGGCATGGGGATGATCAGACGTACCGCTCCAGGATCGAGGACTCCGCCAGCCGCGACAGGCCCTCGCGGACGCTGCGGGCGCGGGCCTCGCCGACCCCGTCGACGGTCTGCAGGTCGTCCACGCTCGCCGCGAGGAGCTTCTGCAGCCCGCCGAAGTGCTCCACGAGCCGCTCGATGATCGCGCCCGGCAGTCGCGGCACCTTGGCGAGGAGCCGGTAGCCGCGCGGCGAGACGGCCGAGTCGAGGGTCTCGGGCGAACCGCTGTAGCCGAGTGCCCTGGCCACCACGGGAAGTTCGAGCAGCTCGGTGTGGGTGAGCGCGTCCAGCTCGGTGAGCGCCTCGGCGACCGTCCGCGAGCGCTTGGCCGTGGGCTCGGGCACGTAGTCCCGGACCACCAGCTCGCGCTCCGGCTCCACGCCCGCGATGAGCTCGTCGAGCTGGAGCGACAGGAGCCGTCCGTCGGTGCCGAGCTCGACCACGTACTCGGCGATCTCGGTGGCGATCCGGCGCACCATCTCCAGGCGCTGGGCGACGGCGGTGACGTCCCGGACCGTGACCAGGTCCTCGATCTCCAGCGCGGAGAGCGTGCCGGCCACCTCGTCGAGCCGGAGCTTGTACCGCTCCAGCGTCGCGAGCGCCTGGTTCGCGCGGGAGAGGATCGCGGCCGACTCCTCCAGGACCCGGCGCTCGCCGTTCACGTACAGCGCGATCAGCCGCATCGACTGGGAGACGGAGACGACCGGGAAGTTGCACTGCTTGGAGACCCGGTCCGCGGTGCGGTGGCGGGTGCCGGTCTCGTCGGTGGGGATGGAGGCGTCCGGGACCAGCTGCACACCGGCTCGGTGGATCTTGGTGATGTCCTTGTCGAGGACGAGCGCGCCGTCGAGCTTGCACAGCTCGCGCAGGCGGGTCGCGGCGAACTCGACGTCCAGCACGAAACCGCCGGTGCACATCGAGTCGACCGTCTTGTCCAGGCCGAGCACGATGAGACCGCCGGTGCTTCCCCGGAGGATCCGCTCCAGGCCGTCGCGCAGGGCGGTGCCCGGTGCGACCGCGCTCAGGGCGGCACGCATCAGCGCTTCATTGCCGGAGCCCGCGCCGGATTTTCCAGGAGCTGCTGCCCCGTCCTTGGCTGCCACTGCACTCCTCCGGCTCGTACGGATGGGCGAGACCAGGGCAAAGTCTAGCGACACCGCCCCGCCACCCTCCGCCGCGCGCCGATCAAGGGTGCGGCGGAAGGGACCGAAGGGCCCCCGTCGTGCCCACTCGTCCACCCTTCCGGGTCCCCTCGTCCACCCCTCCGGGTGGTCCCCCGACCATCCCTCCGGGTCCGCCCCACCACCCCTCCGGGGGTCCCCCGACCACGTCCGCGGCCGTGTCGGGACCATCCCGGGGCCGTGGTCGCGCGTCCTTCCGCTACCCCTCCGCGCCCTCCGGGCGCGCCGCGCGGCGGCTCCGAGGCAGCACCCGCAGCGCGTCCCCCATGTCCGCGACCTCCGTCACCTTCATGCCGGCCGGCACCTTGCCCGGGTCCGGCGGGACCAGCGCGTGCGTGAAGCCCAGCCGGTGCGCCTCGGAGAGCCGGCGCTGGACGCCCGTCACCCGCCGGACCTCGCCGGCGAGCCCGACCTCGCCGATCGCGACCAGGTTCTTCGGCAGCGGGGTGTCGCTCGCCGCGGAGGCGAGGGCGAGGGCGATCGCCAGGTCGGCGGCGGGCTCGGAGAGCTTCACCCCGCCCACGGTCGCGCTGTAGATGTCGCGCTTGCCCAGCGCGCTGATCCGGCCCCGCTGCTCCAGGACCGCCAGCATCATCGAGACCCGGGAGGTCTCCAGACCGGAGACGGTCCGGCGCGGAGAGGGGATCTGGGAGTCCACGGTCAGCGACTGGACCTCGGCGACGAGCGGCCTGCGGCCCTCCAGGGTCACCGTCAGGCAGGTGCCCGGCACGGCCACGTCGCGCCGGGTCAGGAAGAGCCCGGACGGGTCGGCGAGACCGGTGATGCCCTCGTCGTGCAGCTCGAAGCAGCCGACCTCGTCGGTCGCCCCGTACCGGTTCTTCACGCCCCGGACCAGGCGCAGCCGCGCGTGCCGGTCGCCCTCGAAGCTCAGGACGACGTCGACCAGGTGCTCCAGGAGCCGGGGCCCGGCGATGGCGCCGTCCTTGGTGACGTGGCCGACGAGGAGCGTGGACATGCCCCGCTCCTTGGAGGCCCGGATCAGGGCGCCGGCGACCTCGCGGACCTGGGCCATGCCGCCCGGCGCGCCGTCGATCTCGGGAGAGGCGACGGTCTGCACCGAGTCCATGATCAGCAGCGAGGGCTTCACGGCGTCGAGGTGGCCGAGGACGGCCGAGAGGTCGGTCTCGGCCGCCAGGTACAGATGGTCGCTGAGGGCGTTGATCCGGTCGGCGCGCAGCCGGACCTGGCTCGCGGACTCCTCGCCCGTCACGTACAGCGTGCGGTGCTCGTCGCTCGCCGCCTTCGCCGCCACGTCGAGCAGGAGCGTGGACTTGCCGACGCCCGGCTCGCCCGCGAGCAGCACGACGGCGCCGGGCACCAGGCCCCCGCCGAGGACCCGGTCCAGCTCGTCGACGCCGGTCGAGCGGGCGGTCGCCTGCCGGCCGTCGACCTGGCCGATGGGGACGGCGGCGGTGGAGACGCGGCCGGCCGCGGTCGTCCGGACGGCGGGCGCGCCGTACTCCTCGACCGTCCCCCAGGCCTGGCACTCGGGGCAGCGGCCGAGCCACTTGGCCGTCTGCCAGCCGCACTCGGTGCAGCGGTAGGACGGCCGGTCCTTGGCGGTTTTCGTACGGGCAGCCATTCCCACACCGTAGCGGCCCCCACCGACAGCGCGGCGCGGGGCCGAGCCTTCCCCCCCACCCGACCCCCGCCCGACCCGCACCCGACCCGCACCCGCCCCCTCGCTCACAGCCGGGCACAGACCCCGGCCCCGCCACGATCGAGTGGCGGAACGTCAGATTCCTGTCCCCCTTCGAGCGATACCTTCACCCGTAAGAATGAGAAGTGCTCAACCGGCACGAGGAGCGTCCCCTCCCTGCCTACGGTCGCCCAGTGACGAGCAGCAGGCTGGAATCCCCACGCACCACCGGCGCACACCGGGCGCACAGCGGCGCCGCGGACCAGGGACCGCGCACGCTCGGCCAGCGGCCCCCCGCCCGGTACGAGGCCGCCCTCGACGGCCTCTACACGTACTGCCTCTCCGTCCTCTGCGAGCACGACACGGCCACCGCCGTCCTCGGCGACGTCCTCGCCGTCGCCGAGCGCCACCACGGCCGCTGTCCCTCCGACGAGGACGGCCGTACGGCCTGGCTGTACGCCCTCGCCCGCTGGGCCTGCCTGCGCAGCCTCGGCGAGCAGCGCCGCAAGCGTCAGGGCGCCCACACCGGACGCCCCGCCGTCACCGCGCCCGAGCCGCCCCCGGTCTCCGAGGAGACCGCCGAGCGGCGCCGTGCCGAACTCGCCCGGCTCGCCTGGCCCGAGGCCGCCGGCACCACCCCCGAGCAGCGCGAGGCCCTGGAGCTCGCCGTCCGGCACGGCCTGAGCCACCGCCAGGTCGCCGCCGTGCTCTCCCTCGACACGCTCGCCGCCCGCGAGCTCCTCGCCACCGCCGCCTGCGAGGTCGAGCGGACACGCGCCGCCCTCGCCGTCGTCGAGACCGGCAGCTGTCCCACCGTCGCCCGGCTCACCGGCGACCACCGGGTGCTCCTCTCGGCCGCCCTGCGCGCCGAGCTCGTACGGCACGTCGACGACTGCCCCCGCTGCCGCCGGGCCGCCGAGCGGGTGGGCGCCACCGCCGCCTGGCCCGGGGCCGCGTCCCTCCCCCCGGCCCGGCTGCCGCTCGTCGAGGCGCCCCGGGCCGCCGCGTACATGGCGATGCTGCACGTCCCACGCGCGCGTGCCGGTGCCCCGAGGTTCACCCCGACCGGCTTCCCCATGGACCCGAAGGACCACACGGCCCGCCGCGACCGGATGCGGGCCCGCGCGGTGACGACCACCGTCGTCGCGGCCGTCGTGGCCGCCCCGGTCCTCGCCCTGTGGACCTCGTACCGCGGCGCACCGGTCGCGGACGAGGGCGCCCGGGACGGGACCCGGGTCAGCGCGAGCGAGGCCGACGAACCGACGGACGCGGACGGCCGCCCGTACGACCGCTACGAGAACGCGGGCAACGCCCGCACCACCCCCGAACCCCGCTTCACCCGGGGCAGCCGCGCCCCCGACGTCTCGGTCGAGGTCCTCAGCCCCGGCGGCCCCACCGGTCCCGCGGGTCCCACCCGTCCCGGCGAGCCCGCTGCGGGCTGGCTCACGGTCGGCGCGCGCGGCCAGGGCGACCTGACGCTGCTCACGCTCACCGCCGCCGGCGGCTCCCCGGTCGACTGGTCGCTGTGGACGGACGCGCCCTGGCTGTACGTGAGCCGGGCCTCCGGCACGCTCCGCCCCGGCGAGACGGTCACGATCGTCGTCCGCGTCGACCACGGACGCGAGCCCGCGGGAGCGTGGAGCGCCCGCGTCGGCGTGAACCCCTCGGGCGCGGTGGTGAGGATCCACGGTCAAGGGCAGACCACCCCGCCGCGGGTCGTCGGACCGATCACCCCGCCCCCGACGACGACCGCCCCGACCACACCGCCGACGGCGCCACCGACCGACCCGCCGACGAGTCCGCCGACGTCCCCGCCGACCACGGAGCCGACCACGCCTCCGCCGACGACCGAGGAACCGCCGCCGACGACCGATCCGACGACCGATCCGGGGACCCCGCCGCCGACCACCGAGCCGACCACGCCCCCGCCGACCACGGAGGAACCGCCCCCGTCGACGACGGATCCGGGCACGACGGATCCGGGCACGCCCCCGCCGACGAACGAGGAACCACCCCCGCCGTCCTCATCCTGACGACGAACGGAACCCGTGGACCGGTCGTGGACCGGTACGGGCTGACCGCTCCGGCTGGACCGGCGCCGGCCCGGCCCGGCTGGACCGGACTGGCTGGCTGGACCGGCTAGACCGGGTCGGCCGGGTGCGGGGCCACCAGCGGCAGCTGCGAGGCCAGCCGGGCCTCGCACAGCCCCACCAGGACCTCGTACGCCTTCTCGCCCATCATCTCGGTCAGCTCGGGCCGGTACGTGACGTAGACGGGCTCCCCGGCCCCGTGCGCCGAGGTGGCGGAGGTGCACCACCAGTGCAGGTCGTGGCCGCCGGGACCCCAGCCCCGGCGGTCGTACTCACCGATCGACACCTGGAGGACCCGGGTGTCGTCGGGCCGGTCGATCCAGTCGTACGTCCGCCGCACCGGCAGCTGCCAGCACACGTCCGGCTTGGTCTCCAGCGGCTCCTTGCCCTCCTTCAGGGCCAGGATGTGCAGCGAGCAGCCCGCGCCGCCCGCGAAACCGGGACGGTTCTGGAAGATGCAGGAACCCTCCCAGCGGCGGGTCTGCCGGTCGCCGTCCTCGTCGAGCTGCACCCAGCCCGAATCCGTACCGACGTCGTGGAACTGCCACAGCTCCGGCGTGAGCCGGGCCACGTGCGAGGCGACCCGCTTCTCGTCGTCCTCGTCGGAGAAGTGCGCGCCGAGCGTGCAGCAGCCGTCGTCGGCCCGGCCCGCCTGGATGCCCTGGCACCCGCTGCCGAAGATGCACGACCAGCGCGAGGTCAGCCAGGTCAGGTCGCAGCGGAACACCTGCTCGTCGTCGGCGGGATCGGGGAACTCGACCCATGCCCGTGCGAAGTCCAGGCCCTTCTCGTCCGGCTCCATGTCCTTGCCCCGCTTCTTGGCGCTCTTCACGGCCGCACCGGCCTTACGGGCCTTGTCGGCCTTCACGCCCGTCTCGCCGCCGCTGTCTTTGTCCGGCTTCGCCTTTTTCGTCTTTGGCACAACGCCAAGCGTATGCGGGCCGGAGCAGTAGCGTTCCGCCCATGAGACTCGGAGTCCTCGACGTCGGTTCGAACACGGTGCACCTGCTGGTGGTGGACGCCCACCCCGGTGCCCGCCCGCTGCCCGCCCACTCCCACAAGGCGGAGCTGCGGCTCGCCGAGCTCCTCGACGAGCGGGGCGCGATCGCGCCCGACGGCGTCGAGCGGCTCATCGCGACCGTCCGGGACGCCCTCCTGGCCGCCGAGGACAAGGGCTGCGAGGAAGTGCTGCCCTTCGCCACCTCGGCGGTGCGCGAGGCCACCAACGCCGACGCCGTCCTCGCCAGGGTCAAGGACGAGACCGGCGTCGACCTCCAGGTCCTCACCGGTGAGGAGGAAGCCCGGCTCACCTTCCTCGCCGCCCGCCGCTGGTTCGGCTGGTCCGCGGGGAAGCTCCTCCTCCTCGACATCGGCGGCGGCTCCCTGGAGGTCGCGTACGGCATCGACGAGGACCCGGACACCGCCGTCTCCCTGCCGCTCGGCGCGGGCCGGCTGACCTCGGGCTGGCTGCCCGGAGACCCGGCCGACACCGCCGACGTCAAGGCGCTGCGCCGACACGTGCGCGCCCAGATCGCCCGTACGGTCGGCGAGTTCAGCCGCTTCGGCCGCCCCGACCACGTCGTGGCCACCTCCAAGACCTTCAAGCAGCTCGCCAGGATCGCCGGCGCGCCAGGCTCGGGGGACGGCCTCTACGTCCAGCGCGTCCTGTCCCGCGCGTCCCTGGAGGAGTGGGTCCCGCGCCTCGCCGCGATGACCGTCCCCGAGCGCGCGGCCCTGCCCGGCGTCTCGGAGGGCCGGGCCCCGCAGCTCCTCGCGGGAGCGCTCGTCGCGGAGGGCGCGATGGACCTGCTCGGGGTGGAGGAGCTGGAGATCTGCCCCTGGGCCCTGCGCGAGGGCGTGATCCTGCGCCGCCTGGACCACCTGCCGGAGGAGTAGAGGGGGCTGTCCCACCCCCGACCACCGCCCACGCGCGCGTGCAACCGTCCCGCCCCGGACCGCCGGCACACGCGCGTGGAACCGTCCCGCCCGGACCACCGCCACACACGGGCGTGGAACCTCCCGGCCCCGGACCGCCGCCACGCGCGCGTGCAACCGCCCCGCCCCGGGCCACCACCACCCGCGCGTGCAACCGCCCCGACTCCTTCGGCCACCCCCACGCGCGCGTGCCGCCCCCGCGCGCCCCACCCATCCCCCACGAGCCCCCACCACCCCTCACGCGCCCCCGCCCACCCCCAAGCGCCCACCCCATGTGCGCATGAGGGTGGGAGGGGGTGACCGGAACCACCTCACGCGCCCCCGGCCCGCCCCGTACCCTGTCGGGGTGGCAGAACCAGTGGTGCGCATCCCGGATGCGAAGGTCGCCCTGTCGACGGCCTCGGTCTACCCGGAGTCGACGGCGACGGCCTTCGAGATCGCCGCGCGCCTCGGGTACGACGGCGTCGAGGTCATGGTGTGGACCGACCCGGTCAGCCAGGACGTCGAGGCGCTGCGCCGCCTCTCCGACTACCACCAGGTCCCGATCCTGGCCGTCCACGCCCCCTGCCTCCTCATCACCCAGCGCGTCTGGTCCACCGACCCGTGGGTCAAGCTCCAGCGCGCGCGGGCGGCGGCCGAGAGGCTCGGCGCGTCGACGGTGGTCGTGCACCCGCCGTTCCGCTGGCAGCGGCAGTACGCGAAGGACTTCGTCACCGGCATCTGGCGGATGGCGGACGAGACCGACGTCCGGTTCGCCGTCGAGAACATGTACCCGTGGCGGTACAAGGACCGGGAGGTACTCGCGTACGCCCCCGAGTGGGACGTCACGAAGGACGACTACCGGCACTTCACCGTCGACCTCTCGCACACCGCGACCGCCCGCACCGACGCCCTCGCGATGATCGACCGCATGGGCGACCGCCTCGGCCACGTCCACCTCGCCGACGGCAAGGGCTCCGCCAAGGACGAGCACCTGGTCCCGGGCCGCGGCACGCAGCCCTGCGCCGAACTCCTGGAGCGGCTCGCGCTCACCGGCTTCGACGGCCACGTCGTCATCGAGGTCAACACCCGCCGCGCGATGTCAGCCGCCGAACGCGAGGCCGATCTCGCGGAGGCCCTGGCCTTCACCCGGCTCCACCTCGCCTCCGCCGCCGGCCGTTCCTCCCGGGTGCCGCGCCCATGACCGAACCGGCTCCGCGCCGGCGAGGCCGCCCGTCCCGTACCGAGGAGGAGAACGGACCGGGCGCCCGCGAACGGATCCTGGAGGCGGCCCGCACGCAGTTCGCGGAGCGCGGGTACGACAAGGCATCGGTCCGCGGCATCGCCAAGGCCGCCGGGGTGGACCCGGCGCTCGTGCACCACTACTTCGGCACGAAGGACGAGGTCTTCGCCGCCGCGATCGAGGTCTCCTTCGAGCCGGCGCTCGTCGTCCCGGCCATCCTCGGAGGCCCTCGCGAGGCCATCGGCGAACGGCTCGCGCGCTTCTTCATCGGCGTCTGGGAGAACCCGGTCAGCCGCGCCCCGCTCCTCGCGATCGTCCGCTCCGCGCTGACCCACGAGGCGGCGGCCAAGGTGCTGCGGACCTTCGTGCTCCGCCGGCTCCTGGAGCGGATCGCGGCCGAACTCGACGTACCGGACCCGAGCTTCCGGGCGGAGCTGGCCGCCTCCCACATGATCGGGATCGTGATCCTGCGGTACGTGATCCAGGTCGAGCCGCTGGCCTCGGCCGACCCCGAGGACATCGTGGCCCAGGTGGCCCCGACGCTCCAGCGGTACCTGACCGAGAGCTGAGAGAGTCACCTGACCGAAAGCTGAACAGGTCGTCCGCCATGCGGACGGCCTGTCCAGATCTTGGAGCGTCGGCGTACGCTCGAAGGCAAGCACACCCATCACGAGGAGCGAGCGACGATGCCCGAGCTGAGGTCCCGCACAGTCACCCACGGCCGCAACATGGCGGGCGCACGCGCGCTTATGCGCGCCTCCGGTGTACCGGGCGCGGACATCGGCCGTAAGCCGATCATCGCGGTCGCCAACTCCTTCACGGAGTTCGTCCCCGGCCACACCCACCTCCAGCCGGTCGGCCGGATCGTCTCCGAGGCCATCACGGCAGCCGGAGCCATCCCGCGCGAGTTCAACACGATCGCCGTCGACGACGGCATCGCGATGGGTCACGGAGGCATGCTCTACAGCCTCCCGTCCCGCGACCTGATCGCGGACAGCGTGGAGTACATGGTCGAGGCGCACTGCGCCGACGCCCTGATCTGCATCTCGAACTGCGACAAGATCACCCCGGGCATGCTGATGGCCGCCCTGCGCCTCAACATCCCGACGGTCTTCGTCTCCGGCGGCCCGATGGAGTCCGGCCGCGCCACGCTCGTCGACGGCACGGTCCGCACGCTCGACCTGGTCGACGCGATCTCCGACGCCGTGAACCCCAAGATCTCGGACGAGGACATCGCCCGGATCGAGGAGAACGCCTGTCCGACCTGCGGCTCGTGTTCCGGCATGTTCACCGCCAACTCGATGAACTGCCTGACCGAGGCGATCGGCCTCTCCCTCCCCGGCAACGGCTCGCTCCTCGCCACCCACACCGGCCGCAAGGCGCTGTACGAGAACGCGGCGCGCACGGTCGTCGACATCACCCGCCGGTACTACGACGAGGACGACGCCTCCGTCCTGCCGCGCTCGATCGCGACCCGCGCGGCCTTCGAGAACGCGATGGCGCTCGACATCGCCATGGGCGGCTCGACCAACACGATCCTGCACCTGCTCGCCGCCGCCCAGGAGGCCGAGCTCGACTACGGCCTCAGCGACATGGACGAGGTCTCCCGCCGGGTGCCCTGCCTGGCCAAGGTCGCCCCGAACGTCGCCAAGGACCGCACGTACTACATGGAGGACGTGCACCGGGCGGGCGGTATCCCGGCGATCCTCGGCGAGCTCTACCGCGCGGGCCTGCTCAACGAGGACGTCAACTCCGTCCACTCCGCCTCCATCAAGGAGTGGCTGGACACCTGGGACGTCCGCGGCGGCTCCGCCACGGACGAGGCCGTCGAGCTGTTCCACGCGGCCCCCGGCTGCGTCCGCTCGGCGACCGCCTTCTCGCAGTCCGAGCGCTGGGAGGCGCTCGACGTGGACGCGGCCGGCGGCTGCATCCGCGACGCGGCCCACGCGTACTCGAAGGACGGCGGCCTCGCGGTCCTGCGCGGCAACCTGGCCGTCGACGGCTGCGTCGTGAAGACGGCCGGCGTGGACGAGTCGATCTGGACCTTCGAGGGTCCGGCCGTCGTCTGCGAGTCGCAGGACGAGGCCGTCGAGAAGATCCTCAACAAGCAGGTCACCGACGGCGACGTGGTCGTCATCCGCTACGAGGGCCCGCGCGGCGGCCCCGGCATGCAGGAGATGCTCTACCCGACCTCCTTCCTCAAGGGCCGGGGCCTGGGCAAGACCTGCGCGCTGGTGACGGACGGCCGTTTCTCGGGCGGTACGTCGGGCCTCTCCATCGGCCACGCCTCGCCGGAGGCGGCCTCGGGCGGCACGATCGCCCTCGTCGAGGACGGCGACCGGATCCGTATCGACATCCCGAGCCGCTCGATCGAGCTCCTCGTCGACGAAGCCACCCTCGCGGCCCGCCGCGAGGCGCTGAACGGCGTGTACGAGCCGAAGAACCGTGAGCGCAAGGTGTCGGCGGCGCTGCGGGCGTACGCGGCGATGGCGACGAGCGCGGACAAGGGCGCGGTCCGGGACGTGACGAAGCTGGGCTGAGCCCGGCAGGAGTACCAGGAGTACGACGACGGCGGGGAGCGGGCACGAAGCCCACTCCCCGCCGTCGCCCGTCTCCCCACGCCGCGGTCCTGCTCAGCCGCTCACGCCGCCGTGCTCAGCCGCTCACCAGGACTCGGGCTCGCGCGCGTCGACCGCGAAGACGGACCCGTCGGGGGCCGTCCCGAACACCCGGTCGCCGGCGACCAGCGGCTCCGGCACCAGGGACGCGTAACCGAGCCGCCCGTTCCGCAGCCGTGGCCGCGTCTGGCCGATCAGCGCCCCGCGCGCGGTGTCGACGGCGAGCAGCCGCCCGTCCTGGACGGAGAAGTAGAGCCGGTCACCGGGACCGAGGACCGGTACGGAGACGTTTCCGGCGGCCGTCTCCAGCTCCCACAGCACCCGCCCCTTCGGCGCCGCGGTGTCGAAGGCGGTGAGGTGCCCGTTCGCGTCGAGCACGTGGACGACGGCCCCGCGCACGGCGACGCCCCGGACGTCGATCCGGTGGGGCAGGGACAGCCGGCGTACGGACTCCGCCGAGCCGTCGGCGGCCAGCAGCACCACTCCGTCGATCAGCGGGTCCTGGTAGTGGTCGGCGAGGACGAGCGTGCCGTCGCCCGTACGGCCCAGCGGTTCGAGATTGCCGTCCAGGCTCCGCTGCCAGACCACCTCGCCGGTTCGGGGGCGGACCGTGCCGATCCGCGTACTGGTCCCGTCGGCCGAGGTCTCGGAGACGGACAGCAGCCCGGAAGGCGCGTCGTACGCTCCGATCCGGGGGACCCCGAAACCGGTCAGGCCGTGCCGCCAGAGCTCTTTCCCGCTGCGGCTGTCGAGGGCCCGGAGCCCGCCCCGCCCGTCGGAGAGGACGACGGCGGTGCCGGCCGCCCGGTACAGCTCGGGCAGCTCCGCGTCGGCGCTCCAGCCGGGGACGCCGCCCGTGGCCGCGTACGCCCGCAGCGGGCCCGTCGGGGCGGCGGCGCCGACCAGGCCGTCGGCCAGGAGGACGGGAGCGGCCGGGGTCTCCGACTCGATGGGTGTGGTCCGCGACCAGAGGATCCGCCCCGTGACCGGGTCGAGCCGGGCGATGCCGATGCCCCGGGCCACGCAGTACAGCGCGCCGCCGCCGTGCGTGCAGGCGGGGGCGGCCGTGGGGCCCTTCTCCTGCAGCGGGGTCTGCCAGCCGGCGAAGGCCGTGGCCACCTCGTCCGGGCGGGCGGGGGCCTCGGGCCCGCCACCCGCCGACGTGTTCAACGCCCCGTACAACCCGGCTCCGGTGAGCGCGAGCACGGCGACGAGGGCGGCCGTCAGACGCGGGCGGATCCGCGGACGCCGACGGCGCGCGGGAGCCACGGTGGTCGTCCGCACCCGCGTGTCCGCGTCCCAGGCGGGGTTGGCGGGGGGCTCGCCCTCCGGCAGGGTGGGGCGCCGCCGCTGCGCCGGTATGAACGCCGCCGCCTCGTACGAGGGCGGCAGCAGCGCCGACATGATCTCGCCGGGGGTCGGCCGCTCGGCGGGCTCCTTGGCGAGGCAGCGCGCGACGAGCGGCGCCAGCTCCTCCGGCACGCCCGTCAGATCCGGCTCGTCGTGGACGACCTGGTAGGCCACGATGTACGGGCTGTCGGAGTCGAAGGGGCCGTGTCCGGTCGCCGCGTGGACGAGGACCGACCCCAGCGCGAAGACGTCCGCCGCCGGCCCGACCTCGCGCGGCCGCTGGAACTGCTCGGGCGCCATGAAGGGCGGCGAGCCGATGAGCTTGCCCGTCTCGGTGTGCAGGTCGCTGTCGACGGGCCGGGAGATGCCGAAGTCGATGACCTTGGGGCCGGTGTCGGTGAGCAGGACGTTGCTGGGCTTGAGGTCCCGGTGGACGACTCCGGCGCGGTGGATGTCGCGGAGCGCCTCCGCGAGCCCGGCCGTGAGCCGGCGCAGTTCGGCGGGGGACAGGGGGCCGTTCCGCTTCACCTGGTCGGCGAGGGTCGGCCCGGGCACGTACAGGGTGGCCATCCAGGGACGCGGGGCATCGGGGTCGGCGTCGACGACCGGTGCCGTGAAGGCCCCGCTCACCCGGCGCGCGGCCGCGACCTCCTGGCGGAAACGGGCCCTGAACTCGGGGTCCGCCGCATACCGAGCGTGTACGACCTTGACCGCCAGCCGCAGGCCGGAAGGCGAGGCGGCGAGGTGGACGACCCCCATGCCGCCGGACCCCAGGCACGCCTGGAGGCGGTAGGCGCCCGCGTACTCGGGCCCCTCCGCATCCCGGTCGGCCCCGGTACTGCGCAACGGTGGCATCGCCCACCCCCGTGTGATTCCCCGTCACATCGCGCGCGTGCGCGACCCGACGGAGCCTAGTCCATGGTGCCCACGATGTCGGAGGGGCTTGCTAGCCTGCGCGTCGCAGAGAGTGAAACTCGGCGGAGCGCTTTTGCGCCAAGGGGGAGAACACGATGGGGACGCACGACGAGCAGGTCACCGCGGGTGCCGCGACGACCGACGCGGCGACCGGCACGACGCCCGACATGAAGATCGACACGACGACCGGCGTGGCGGTGGACGCGGCCGTGGACATGGCACTGGACGTGGCGACGCTGAGCGAGGTGAAGCGCTACCCGGTCGCCCCTGGCTACCGGGTCAACGTGCGCTCGGGCCCGAGCACCAAGTACCCGATCGTCCGGTCGCTGGCGGTCGGCGCCACGGTGCCGATCCACTGCCAGAAGCCCGGCGAATGGATCAGCGGCCCGTACGGCACCACCAACCTCTGGGACAACATAGCGCCGGGCGAGTACGTCTCCGACGCGTACGTGAACACGGGCAGCGACAGCTACGTCGCACCGCGCTGCGCCTGAGGCTCCGTGTCGTCGCTCCGGGGATAATCGACCTCGTGAGCGACGACGAGCAGACCCCCGGCACGGAACAGACCCCCGGCGCGGCGGGCGGCCCGCAGCCCGAGGAGATCCGTTTCTTCGGTACGACCTGGGTCGACCACAGCGGCCACTACGCGCTGCGCCGCGTCGGTGTGGCTGCGGGCTCGCTCGTCGTGGCCTTCGCGGCGTGCTTCGTGCTGCGCTTCGCCTATGAGGGCCTGGAGATCGCGGACATCAGCGGCTTCGTGAACATGCTGGTGGTCGTCATGTTCGCGGTCTGCAGTGCCATCGCCTTCCGCAAGACCTGGGAGGGCTTCCTCCGCCGGCCCGCCGACCCGGCCCGCGAGGAGTCCCTGCGCAGCCTCAAGGCGATCGGCTTCATCGGCTCGCTCATCGCCTACTTCCTCCGCTGCTTCACCGAGGCCCCCGGCGAGAAGCTGCGCCGCGCGGAGTACGAGACGTCCCGCGCCCAGTACGAGAAGCGACGCGGCGCCCGCACGGGCAACCCGGCCGCCCGCAAGAAGCCCAAGCGCAAGTAACCCCCGCCCGCACACCGCCCGCCCGGCTCCGCCCTGCGCGGATCCTTGACGGCCGGCACCCCCAGGCGCAGTATTCATCGCATGATGAATTCTCCGGCGGGCGTGACGGACGCCGCGGAACCGGCCGGCACGACGGCCGACGCGGCAGCCATCACCGCACAGGCCCTCACCACCGTCCGCGGCGACCGCACCGTCCTGCGCGGCCTCGACTTCACCGTCCCGCCCGGCCGTATCACCGGCCTCCTCGGCCCCTCCGGCTGCGGCAAGACCACCCTCATGCGCGCGATCGTCGGCACCCAGGCCAAGGTCGGCGGCACCCTCCAGGTCCTCGGACGCCCCGCGGGAGACCCCGCCCTCCGCTCCCGCATCGGCTACGTCACCCAGGCGCCCTCCGTCTACGACGACCTCACCGTCCGCCAGAACCTCGACTACTTCGCCGCCGTCCTGCTCCCCGGCCGCGCCCTGCGCCACGACCGCCGCACCGCCGTCGACCGGGCCATCACCGACGTCGACCTCGCCTCGCACGCCGACTCCCTCGCCGGCCGGCTCTCCGGCGGCCAGCGCAGCAGGGTCTCCCTCGCCGTCGCCCTCCTCGGCACCCCCGAACTCCTCGTCCTCGACGAACCCACCGTCGGCCTCGACCCCGTCCTCCGCCGCGACCTCTGGAACCTCTTCCACCAGATCGCCGCCGACCGCGGGACGACGCTCCTCGTCTCCTCCCACGTCATGGACGAGGCCGAGCGGTGCCACCGCCTCCTCCTCATGCGCGAGGGCGAGATCCTCGCCGAGGACACCCCCGAAGCCCTCCGCCGCCGCAACGACACCGCCACCGTCGAAGAGGCCTTCCTCCGCCTGGTCGACGCCGCCGCCGCCCGAGCCGCACACCGCGAGGCCACCCACCCCGAGGCCACCCACCCCGAGGCCACCCACCCCGAGGCCTCCCGGACCGCCCACGAGGAGCCCCGGTCATGAGCAGCGCCCGCACCCTCGCCACCGCCGCCCGTGTCCTGCGTCAGCTGCGCCACGACCCCCGCTCGATCGCGCTGATGCTTCTCGTGCCCTGCGTCATGCTCTTCCTGCTCCGGTACGTGTTCGACGGGAGCCCGGGCACCTTCGACAACATCGGGGCCTCGCTGCTCGGCATCTTCCCGCTCATCACGATGTTCCTGGTGACCTCCATCGCCACCCTCAGGGAACGCACCTCCGGCACCCTGGAACGCCTGCTCGCCATGCCCCTCGGCAAGGCCGACCTCATCGCCGGCTACGCCCTCGCCTTCGGCCTCCTCGCCGTCGTCCAGTCCGTCCTGGCCACCGGCCTCGCCGTCCGGTTCCTCGGCCTCGACGTCGTCGGCTCCCCCTGGCTCCTCCTCCTGGTCGCGCTCCTCGACGCCCTCCTCGGCACCGCTCTCGGCCTCTTCGTCTCCGCCTTCGCCGCCTCGGAGTTCCAGGCCGTCCAGTTCATGCCGGCCGTGATCTTCCCCCAGCTCCTGCTCTGCGGGCTCTTCACCCCGCGCGACCGGATGGCCCCCGCCCTCGAAGCGATCTCCGACGTCCTGCCCATGTCGTACGCCGTCGACGGCATGAACCAGGTCCTCCGCCACCCCGACGTCACCGGCGACTTCGTCCGCGACGCCCTCGTCGTCGCCGGCTGCGCCGTCCTCGTCCTCGCCCTCGGCGCGGCCACCCTCCGCCGCCGCACGGCATGACCGCCCCTCGGACAGCCACGCACAGCCCGATCACCCGGTGCGAGGATGTTCAAGCGGATGAACAAAGCATTCATCCGCCCGAACAGGCGCAAGCCCCTTCCGGCGAGGTGAAAGCCCCATGACCCAGACCGTCGCAGTCCTCGGCACCGGCAAGATCGGTGAAGCGCTCCTCAGCGGCATGATCCGCGCCGGCTGGCGCCCCGCGAACCTCCTGGTCACCGCCCGCCGCACCGAGCGCGCCGAGGAACTCCACGCCCGCTACGGCGTCGAAGCCGTCACCAACGCCGAGGCCGCCAAGCGCGCCGACACCCTCATCCTGGCCGTCAAGCCCCAGGACATGGGCCGTCTCCTCGACGAGCTCGCCCCCCACGTCGCCGCCGACCGCCTCGTCATCAGCGCCGCCGCCGGCATCCCCACCTCCTTCATCGAGGAGCGCCTCACCGCGGGCACCCCCGTCGTGCGCGTCATGCCCAACACCCCCGTCCTCGTCGACGAAGGCATGTCCGTCATCTCCGGCGGCAGCCACGCCACCCCCGCGCACCTCGTCCACACCGAGGAGATCTTCGGCGGCGTCGGCAAGACCCTCCGCGTCCCCGAGTCCCAGCAGGACGCGGCCACCGCCCTCTCCGGCTCCGGCCCGGCCTACTTCTACTTCCTCGTCGAGGCCATGACCGACGCCGGCATCCTCCTCGGCCTGCCCCGCGCCCAGGCCCACGACCTCATCGTCCAGGCCGCGATCGGCGCCGCCGTGATGCTCCGCGACAGCGGCGAGCACCCCGTCAAGCTCCGCGAGGCCGTCACCTCCCCGGCCGGCACCACCATCAGCGCCATCCGCGAGCTGGAGAACCACGGCGTACGGGCCGCCCTCATCGCCGCCCTCGAAGCCGCCCGCGACCGCAGCCGCGAGCTCGCCTCCGGCAACGGCTGACGCTCCCCCCGCCGGGGTCACCGGACCCCCGCGGAAGCCCCCTCCACCACCTCCCGCGTCTCCACGACCTTCGCGAACCGTCCCCCGTGCAGGGAGACGGCCGTGGCCTGCGCGAGCTCGTCGGCGCTCCGCGACCAGCCGAACGGCCCCTCCAGGTCGAAGGTGTGCATCGCGTCCAGCGGGAACACCACGTCGTACCCCAGGTTCCCGCCCATCCGGGCCGTCGTCTCGTTGCACATGTTCGTCTGGATCCCGACGATCACGATCTGCGCGACGCCCAGACCGGTCAGCCACCCCTCCAGCGACGGCTCCCCGTAGAAGGCCGAGTTCACGGACTTCGTCACCAGCAGCTCAGGTCCGACGCCCCTGCCACGCCGCTCCTCGACGAAGTCCTTGAAGTCGTTCCCCACGTACCCCCTCCGCAGCGGCGAACGCGAGCCCTCCAGGGAGTCGTGCCGCACGAAGGCGACCGGACGCCCCGTCTCCTGCCACAGGTCGATCAGCGCCGCGATGTTCTCCTCCGCGGCCGGGTTGTTCCGCTTCCCCCAGAACTCCTCCTCGAAGCCCTTCTGCACGTCGATGACCACCAGCGCTGCGTTCTCCGCGATCTCCATACCGACGATCCTGCCGCCGCCCGGCCATCACTCCCAGAGCGGTGAATGCCACCGATCGATGGTTTACTGCCACGCGTGGAGCCGACCCCCGCACCCCGCCCCCAGCACATCGCCCTCCTCTCCTTCCCGGGCGTCCGCGCCTTCGACGTCTCCGTCATCACCGAGGTCTGGGGCAGCGACCGCACCCTGCGCGGAGTCCCACCCTTCGAACTCCGCCGGGTCGCCACCGACCCGCACACCCCCGTCCCCCTCCGCGGCGGCCTCACCCTCACCCCGGACCGCCCCCTCGCCTGGCTCGACGAGCTCAACACGACCGACCTGGTCCTCGTCCCCGGCATCGAGGACCCGGACACGGACGTCCCCGCCCCCGTCCTCGAAGCCCTCCGCCGCGCCCACACCGCGGGCACCCCCGTCGCCTCCCTCTGCGCCGGCGCCTTCGTCCTCGCCCGCGCCGGCCTCCTCGACGGCCGCCGGGCCGTCACCCACTGGTACCTGGCTCAGACCCTCGCCGCCCGCCACCCCGGGGTCCGGGTCGAACCCGACGCGCTCTTCGTCGAGGACACCGGTATCTGGACCTCGGCCGGCACCGCCGCCGGTATCGACCTCTGCCTCCACCTCGTCCGCACCGCCCACGGCGCCGAGGCCGCCGCCTCCATCGCCCGCTCCATGGTCACCGCCCCCTTCCGTACGGGCACCCAGGCCCAGTTCATCGAGCACCCCACCCCCCGCGCCGACCGCGACGCCGACGCCCTCGCCGCCGTCCGCGCCCACGCGCTCGCCCACCTCGACGAGCCCCACACCGTCGCGAGCCTCGCGGCCCGCGCCGGCATGTCACCCCGCTCCTTCGCCCGCCACTTCCAGGCCACCACCGGAACCACCCCTCTGCACTGGCTCATCACCCAGCGCGTGGCCGCCGCCCAGAAACTCCTCGAACTCACCGACCACCCCCTCCCCGAGGTGGCCCGCCGCGCGGGCTTCGGCAGCGAGGTCACGATGCGCCAGCACTTCGCCTCGCACCTCGCCACCAGCCCGCGCGACTACCGCAACGCCTTCCGTCACCCCGCGGGCAACAGCCCGATCGCGCGATAGGCCCGGTCCACCAACGGCCGCGCCATCCCCCGGGCCCGCTCGGCCCCGTCCCTGAGCACCCGGTCCACATGACCCTGGTCCGCCGCGAGCTCGGCATGCCGCTCCCGCAGGGGCCTCAGCAGCTCGACGACCGCATCAGCCGTGTCCTTCTTCAACGCTCCGTACGATGGATATACACCGGCCAGCTCCTCCGGGTTCCCATCCGTCGCGGCCGCCATCAGATCGAGCAGATTCGCGATCCCCGGCTTGACGTCCCGGTCGTACTCGACGCCCTGCCCGCTGTCGGTCACCGCCCGCATGATCTTCCGCCGCACGGTCTCCGCGTCGTCCAGCAGATAGACGATCCCGGCCCCGTTCGCGTGCGACTTCCCCATCTTCGACGTGGGGTCCTGGAGGTCCATGACCCGCGCGGCCACCCTCGGCCGCGTCGCCCTCGGCACGGTGAAGGTGTGTCCGTACCGCTGGTTGAACCGCACCGCCAGATCCCGGGTCAGCTCCACGTGCTGCGTCTGGTCCTCACCCACCGGCACCTCGTCGGTCCCGTACGCCAGGATGTCCGCCGCCATCAGCACCGGATACGTCAGCAGGGACAGCCGCACGCCCTCCCCGGCCGCCCGCGCCGACACGCTCTTCTCCTTGTACTGGATCATCCGCCGCAGCTCGCCGTCCGTGGCCGTGCACTCCAGCAGGTACGAGAGCCTGGCGTGCTCGTCCACATGGCTCTGCACGAACAGCGTGCACAGCTCCGGATCCAGGCCCGCGGCCAGCAGCAGCGTCGCCGCCTGCCGGCTGAGCCGCCGCACCCGTCCCGGATCGTGCTCCACGGTCAGCGCGTGCAGGTCCACGACGCTGAACAGCGCCTCGGCCCGATGCTGATCGACCTCGACCCACCGCCGTACGGCCCCGAGGTAGTTGCCCAGCGTCAGATGCCCGGTGGGCTTGATCCCGCTGAAGATCCTCGTCATCGCGTTCCTTCTCCCTCAGCTCCAGGCCGCCGGCGCCGACGGGCCGGGCTCCCCGAGGGGGGATACGCGAACGGCCGCCGGGACGGCGGCCGCGTGATGCATGCGCGAGTGCGGGCCGCCGGTCAGGCGGCCCACCACTGGGTGGTGTGCGCACGCGTACTCATACGGCGAGGCTACCCCCGAGGAGCGGGGTTGACACGGGATTACCCGATCCGTAGTGTTCTCCGAGTTGTCCGACGTGAGCACCGACCCCGGTCGGCCCCGGACAGCCATTCCGCAAGACCCACAGAAGCTGACGACGCTTTGCCGCGCCGTCCGGCTCTCCGTGTGTTTTTGCGAAATGAGGAATCCGCGTTCGAAGAACTGAGCGCAGCCGCCCGATTAGCGTCGGAGGCAGGAATTCGCTAAAGTCTCACTCGTCGGAACGGCCCAACAGCCGGAAAGACAAATCCCGCTGACTGGGAATCAGACGCCGAAAGGATCTGATAGAGTCGGAAACGCAAGAACGAAGGGAAGCCCGGAGGAAAGCCCGAGAGGGTGAGTACAAAGGAAGCGTCCGTTCCTTGAGAACTCAACAGCGTGCCAAAAATCAACGCCAGATTAGTTGATACCCCGTCCATCTTCGGATGGTCGAGGTTCCTTTGAAAAAGTCCACCCCTAGCCGGGTGGCACACAGCGAGGACGCTGTGAACGATCGGTCTTATTCCGACTCGATCGTTCCGCTCTCGTGGTGTCGACCCGATTACGGGTAAACATTCACGGAGAGTTTGATCCTGGCTCAGGACGAACGCTGGCGGCGTGCTTAACACATGCAAGTCGAACGATGAAGCCCTTCGGGGTGGATTAGTGGCGAACGGGTGAGTAACACGTGGGCAATCTGCCCTTCACTCTGGGACAAGCCCTGGAAACGGGGTCTAATACCGGATAACACCGGCCTCTGCATGGAGGCTGGTTAAAAGCTCCGGCGGTGAAGGATGAGCCCGCGGCCTATCAGCTTGTTGGTGGGGTAATGGCCTACCAAGGCGACGACGGGTAGCCGGCCTGAGAGGGCGACCGGCCACACTGGGACTGAGACACGGCCCAGACTCCTACGGGAGGCAGCAGTGGGGAATATTGCACAATGGGCGAAAGCCTGATGCAGCGACGCCGCGTGAGGGATGACGGCCTTCGGGTTGTAAACCTCTTTCAGCAGGGAAGAAGCGAAAGTGACGGTACCTGCAGAAGAAGCGCCGGCTAACTACGTGCCAGCAGCCGCGGTAATACGTAGGGCGCAAGCGTTGTCCGGAATTATTGGGCGTAAAGAGCTCGTAGGCGGCTTGTCACGTCGGGTGTGAAAGCCCGGGGCTTAACCCCGGGTCTGCATCCGATACGGGCAGGCTAGAGTGTGGTAGGGGAGATCGGAATTCCTGGTGTAGCGGTGAAATGCGCAGATATCAGGAGGAACACCGGTGGCGAAGGCGGATCTCTGGGCCATTACTGACGCTGAGGAGCGAAAGCGTGGGGAGCGAACAGGATTAGATACCCTGGTAGTCCACGCCGTAAACGTTGGGAACTAGGTGTTGGCGACATTCCACGTCGTCGGTGCCGCAGCTAACGCATTAAGTTCCCCGCCTGGGGAGTACGGCCGCAAGGCTAAAACTCAAAGGAATTGACGGGGGCCCGCACAAGCAGCGGAGCATGTGGCTTAATTCGACGCAACGCGAAGAACCTTACCAAGGCTTGACATATACCGGAAAGCATTAGAGATAGTGCCCCCCTTGTGGTCGGTATACAGGTGGTGCATGGCTGTCGTCAGCTCGTGTCGTGAGATGTTGGGTTAAGTCCCGCAACGAGCGCAACCCTTGTCCTGTGTTGCCAGCATGCCCTTCGGGGTGATGGGGACTCACAGGAGACCGCCGGGGTCAACTCGGAGGAAGGTGGGGACGACGTCAAGTCATCATGCCCCTTATGTCTTGGGCTGCACACGTGCTACAATGGCCGGTACAAAGAGCTGCGATGCCGTGAGGCGGAGCGAATCTCAAAAAGCCGGTCTCAGTTCGGATTGGGGTCTGCAACTCGACCCCATGAAGTCGGAGTTGCTAGTAATCGCAGATCAGCATTGCTGCGGTGAATACGTTCCCGGGCCTTGTACACACCGCCCGTCACGTCACGAAAGTCGGTAACACCCGAAGCCGGTGGCCCAACCCCTTGTGGGAGGGAGCTGTCGAAGGTGGGACTGGCGATTGGGACGAAGTCGTAACAAGGTAGCCGTACCGGAAGGTGCGGCTGGATCACCTCCTTTCTAAGGAGCACAGTACCGATTGCAGGCAAATGTTCTGCACGGTCAGCTCATGGGTGGAACGTTGATTAGTTGGCGTGAGTGAACCTGATGGTTCTTCGAGTACTGCTTCGGCGTGGAAAGAAGAGTCCGGTGGGTGGCTCACGCTTGGCACGTTGTTGGGTATCTGAGGGTGCGGCCGTATGGTCGTTGCCTTCGTGATGCCGGCCCCAGTGAACTCATCGGCTTGTCCGGTGGGGTGATGGGTGGCTGGTCGTTGTTTGAGAACTACACAGTGGACGCGAGCATCTGTGGCCAAGTTTTTAAGGGCGCACGGTGGATGCCTTGGCACCAGGAACCGATGAAGGACGTGGGAGGCCACGATAGTCCCCGGGGAGCCGTCAACCAGGCTTTGATCCGGGGGTTTCCGAATGGGGAAACCCGGCAGTCGTCATGGGCTGTCACCCATGCCTGAACACATAGGGCATGTGGAGGGAACGAGGGGAAGTGAAACATCTCAGTACCCTCAGGAAGAGAAAACAACCGTGATTCCGGGAGTAGTGGCGAGCGAAACCGGATGAGGCCAAACCGTATGCGTGTGATACCCGGCAGGGGTTGCGCATGCGGGGTTGTGGGATCTCTCTTTCACAGTCTGCCGGCTGTGAGACGAGTCAGAAACCGTATGGATAGGCGAAGGACATGCGAAAGGTCCGGCGTAGAGGGTAAGACCCCCGTAGCTGAAATTCATGCGGCTCGTTTGAGAGACACCCAAGTAGCACGGGGCCCGAGAAATCCCGTGTGAATCTGGCGGGACCACCCGCTAAGCCTAAATATTCCCTGGTGACCGATAGCGGATAGTACCGTGAGGGAATGGTGAAAAGTACCGCGGGAGCGGAGTGAAATAGTACCTGAAACCGTGTGCCTACAAGCCGTGGGAGCGTCGGATACAGCTTGCTGTATCTCGTGACTGCGTGCCTTTTGAAGAATGAGCCTGCGAGTTTGCGGTGTGTTGCGAGGTTAACCCGTGTGGGGAAGCCGTAGCGAAAGCGAGTCCGAATAGGGCGATTCAGTAGCACGCTCAAGACCCGAAGCGGAGTGATCTAGCCATGGGCAGGTTGAAGCGGAGGTAAGACTTCGTGGAGGACCGAACCCACCAGGGTTGAAAACCTGGGGGATGACCTGTGGTTAGGGGTGAAAGGCCAATCAAACTCCGTGATAGCTGGTTCTCCCCGAAATGCATTTAGGTGCAGCGTCGTGTGTTTCTTGCCGGAGGTAGAGCACTGGATAGGCGATGGGCCCTACCGGGTTACTGACCTTAGCCAAACTCCGAATGCCGGTAAGTGAGAGCACGGCAGTGAGACTGTGGGGGATAAGCTCCATGGTCGAGAGGGAAACAGCCCAGAGCATCGACTAAGGCCCCTAAGCGTACGCTAAGTGGGAAAGGATGTGGAGTCGCAGAGACAACCAGGAGGTTGGCTTAGAAGCAGCCACCCTTGAAAGAGTGCGTAATAGCTCACTGGTCAAGTGATTCCGCGCCGACAATGTAGCGGGGCTCAAGCGTACCGCCGAAGTCGTGTCATTGCAGCGTATAGCCCCAACGGGTGTTGTGATGGGTAGGGGAGCGTCGTGTGCCGGGTGAAGCAGCCGCGGAAGCGAGTTGTGGACGGTTCACGAGTGAGAATGCAGGCATGAGTAGCGATACACACGTGAGAAACGTGTGCGCCGATTGACTAAGGGTTCCTGGGTCAAGCTGATCTGCCCAGGGTAAGTCGGGACCTAAGGCGAGGCCGACAGGCGTAGTCGATGGACAACCGGTTGATATTCCGGTACCCGCTTTGAAACGCCCAATATCGAGCCCATTAATGCTAAGGCCGTGAAGCCGTTCCGGACCCTTCGGGGAAAGGAAAGTGGTGGAGCCGTCGATCCAAGGTGGTAGTAGGTAAGCGATGGGGTGACGCAGGAAGGTAGTCCAGCCCGGGCGGTGGTAGTCCCGGGGTAAGGGTGTAGGGCGTGTGATAGGCAAATCCGTCACGCATTAAGCCTGAGACCTGATGCCGAGCCGATTGTGGTGAAGTGGATGATCCTATGCTGTCGAGAAAAGCCTCTAGCGAGTTTCATGGCGGCCCGTACCCTAAACCGACTCAGGTGGTCAGGTAGAGAATACCGAGGCGTTCGGGTGAACTATGGTTAAGGAACTCGGCAAAATGCCCCCGTAACTTCGGGAGAAGGGGGCCATCACTGGTGATCGGATTTACTCCGTGAGCTGGGGGTGGCCGCAGAGACCAGCGAGAAGCGACTGTTTACTAAAAACACAGGTCCGTGCGAAGCCGTAAGGCGATGTATACGGACTGACGCCTGCCCGGTGCTGGAACGTTAAGGGGACCGGTTAGTCACATTTCGGTGTGGCGAAGCTGAGAACTTAAGCGCCAGTAAACGGCGGTGGTAACTATAACCATCCTAAGGTAGCGAAATTCCTTGTCGGGTAAGTTCCGACCTGCACGAATGGCGTAACGACTTCTCGACTGTCTCAACCATAGGCCCGGTGAAATTGCACTACGAGTAAAGATGCTCGTTTCGCGCAGCAGGACGGAAAGACCCCGGGACCTTTACTACAGTTTGATATTGGTGTTCGGTTCGGCTTGTGTAGGATAGGTGGGAGACTTTGAAGCCGTGACGCCAGTCATGGTGGAGTCGCCGTTGAAATACCACTCTGGTCGTGCTGGATGTCTAACCTCGGTCCGTGATCCGGATCAGGGACAGTGTCTGATGGGTAGTTTAACTGGGGCGGTTGCCTCCCAAAGGGTAACGGAGGCGCCCAAAGGTTCCCTCAGCCTGGTTGGCAATCAGGTGTTGAGTGTAAGTGCACAAGGGAGCTTGACTGTGAGACCGACGGGTCGAGCAGGGACGAAAGTCGGGACTAGTGATCCGGCGGTGGCTTGTGGAAGCGCCGTCGCTCAACGGATAAAAGGTACCCCGGGGATAACAGGCTGATCTTCCCCAAGAGTCCATATCGACGGGATGGTTTGGCACCTCGATGTCGGCTCGTCGCATCCTGGGGCTGGAGTCGGTCCCAAGGGTTGGGCTGTTCGCCCATTAAAGCGGTACGCGAGCTGGGTTTAGAACGTCGTGAGACAGTTCGGTCCCTATCCGCTGCGCGCGCAGGAATATTGAGAAGGGCTGTCCCTAGTACGAGAGGACCGGGACGGACGAACCTCTGGTGTGCCAGTTGTCCTGCCAAGGGCATGGCTGGTTGGCTACGTTCGGGAGGGATAACCGCTGAAAGCATCTAAGCGGGAAGCCTGCTTCGAGATGAGTATTCCCACCTCCTTGAGAGGGTAAGGCTCCCAGTAGACGACTGGGTTGATAGGCCGGATGTGGAAGCCCAGTAATGGGTGGAGCTGACCGGTACTAATAGGCCGAGGGCTTGTCCTCAGTTGCTCGCGTCCACTGTGTTAGTTCTGAAGTAACGAACACGCCCCCTTCGGGTGGTGCGGCGGTTCATATCTTCATAGTGTTTCGGTGGTCATAGCGTTAGGGAAACGCCCGGTTACATTCCGAACCCGGAAGCTAAGCCTTTCAGCGCCGATGGTACTGCAGGGGGGACCCTGTGGGAGAGTAGGACGCCGCCGAACAATCATTGTGGGAAAGCCCCGCACCTTATGGTGCGGGGCTTTTCTGCGTTTACGGGCCAATGAGCCGGCTGGACGGATCGGGCCGGCCCGACGAGCTGGGTCTCGCCGACCGGGAGTACCGCCAGGAGGAGGTGCCCGCCGGCGCGGCGGAGGTGGGAATCGGAGCCCGAAACATCTGATAGAGTCGTAGACGCAGCAAGGGACCGGAGCGAAAGCGAAGGAACCTGAAAGCACCGAGGAAAATCAGACGGAAAACATCTGATAGAGTCGGAACCGCCGGAAGGGCCCGGAGCGAAAGCGAATGGGACCGGAAAGCACCGAGGAAATCGGATCGGAAAGATCTGATAGAGTCGGAAACGCAAGAACGAAGGGAAGCCCGGAGGAAAGCCCGAGAGGGTGAGTACAAAGGAAGCGTCCGTTCCTTGAGAACTCAACAGCGTGCCAAAAATCAACGCCAGATTAGTTGATACCCCGTCCATCTTCGGATGGTCGAGGTTCCTTTGAAAAAGTCCACCCCTAGCCGGGTGGCACACAGCGAGGACGCTGTGAACGATCGGTCTTATTCCGACTCGATCGTTCCGCTCTCGTGGTGTCGACCCGATTACGGGTAAACATTCACGGAGAGTTTGATCCTGGCTCAGGACGAACGCTGGCGGCGTGCTTAACACATGCAAGTCGAACGATGAAGCCCTTCGGGGTGGATTAGTGGCGAACGGGTGAGTAACACGTGGGCAATCTGCCCTTCACTCTGGGACAAGCCCTGGAAACGGGGTCTAATACCGGATAACACCGGCCTCTGCATGGAGGCTGGTTAAAAGCTCCGGCGGTGAAGGATGAGCCCGCGGCCTATCAGCTTGTTGGTGGGGTAATGGCCTACCAAGGCGACGACGGGTAGCCGGCCTGAGAGGGCGACCGGCCACACTGGGACTGAGACACGGCCCAGACTCCTACGGGAGGCAGCAGTGGGGAATATTGCACAATGGGCGAAAGCCTGATGCAGCGACGCCGCGTGAGGGATGACGGCCTTCGGGTTGTAAACCTCTTTCAGCAGGGAAGAAGCGAAAGTGACGGTACCTGCAGAAGAAGCGCCGGCTAACTACGTGCCAGCAGCCGCGGTAATACGTAGGGCGCAAGCGTTGTCCGGAATTATTGGGCGTAAAGAGCTCGTAGGCGGCTTGTCACGTCGGGTGTGAAAGCCCGGGGCTTAACCCCGGGTCTGCATCCGATACGGGCAGGCTAGAGTGTGGTAGGGGAGATCGGAATTCCTGGTGTAGCGGTGAAATGCGCAGATATCAGGAGGAACACCGGTGGCGAAGGCGGATCTCTGGGCCATTACTGACGCTGAGGAGCGAAAGCGTGGGGAGCGAACAGGATTAGATACCCTGGTAGTCCACGCCGTAAACGTTGGGAACTAGGTGTTGGCGACATTCCACGTCGTCGGTGCCGCAGCTAACGCATTAAGTTCCCCGCCTGGGGAGTACGGCCGCAAGGCTAAAACTCAAAGGAATTGACGGGGGCCCGCACAAGCAGCGGAGCATGTGGCTTAATTCGACGCAACGCGAAGAACCTTACCAAGGCTTGACATATACCGGAAAGCATTAGAGATAGTGCCCCCCTTGTGGTCGGTATACAGGTGGTGCATGGCTGTCGTCAGCTCGTGTCGTGAGATGTTGGGTTAAGTCCCGCAACGAGCGCAACCCTTGTCCTGTGTTGCCAGCATGCCCTTCGGGGTGATGGGGACTCACAGGAGACCGCCGGGGTCAACTCGGAGGAAGGTGGGGACGACGTCAAGTCATCATGCCCCTTATGTCTTGGGCTGCACACGTGCTACAATGGCCGGTACAAAGAGCTGCGATGCCGTGAGGCGGAGCGAATCTCAAAAAGCCGGTCTCAGTTCGGATTGGGGTCTGCAACTCGACCCCATGAAGTCGGAGTTGCTAGTAATCGCAGATCAGCATTGCTGCGGTGAATACGTTCCCGGGCCTTGTACACACCGCCCGTCACGTCACGAAAGTCGGTAACACCCGAAGCCGGTGGCCCAACCCCTTGTGGGAGGGAGCTGTCGAAGGTGGGACTGGCGATTGGGACGAAGTCGTAACAAGGTAGCCGTACCGGAAGGTGCGGCTGGATCACCTCCTTTCTAAGGAGCACAGTACCGATTGCAGGCAAATGTTCTGCACGGTCAGCTCATGGGTGGAACGTTGATTAGTTGGCGTGAGTGAACCTGATGGTTCTTCGAGTACTGCTTCGGCGTGGAAAGAAGAGTCCGGTGGGTGGCTCACGCTTGGCACGTTGTTGGGTATCTGAGGGTGCGGCCGTATGGTCGTTGCCTTCGTGATGCCGGCCCCAGTGAACTCATCGGCTTGTCCGGTGGGGTGATGGGTGGCTGGTCGTTGTTTGAGAACTACACAGTGGACGCGAGCATCTGTGGCCAAGTTTTTAAGGGCGCACGGTGGATGCCTTGGCACCAGGAACCGATGAAGGACGTGGGAGGCCACGATAGTCCCCGGGGAGCCGTCAACCAGGCTTTGATCCGGGGGTTTCCGAATGGGGAAACCCGGCAGTCGTCATGGGCTGTCACCCATGCCTGAACACATAGGGCATGTGGAGGGAACGAGGGGAAGTGAAACATCTCAGTACCCTCAGGAAGAGAAAACAACCGTGATTCCGGGAGTAGTGGCGAGCGAAACCGGATGAGGCCAAACCGTATGCGTGTGATACCCGGCAGGGGTTGCGCATGCGGGGTTGTGGGATCTCTCTTTCACAGTCTGCCGGCTGTGAGACGAGTCAGAAACCGTATGGATAGGCGAAGGACATGCGAAAGGTCCGGCGTAGAGGGTAAGACCCCCGTAGCTGAAATTCATGCGGCTCGTTTGAGAGACACCCAAGTAGCACGGGGCCCGAGAAATCCCGTGTGAATCTGGCGGGACCACCCGCTAAGCCTAAATATTCCCTGGTGACCGATAGCGGATAGTACCGTGAGGGAATGGTGAAAAGTACCGCGGGAGCGGAGTGAAATAGTACCTGAAACCGTGTGCCTACAAGCCGTGGGAGCGTCGGATACAGCTTGCTGTATCTCGTGACTGCGTGCCTTTTGAAGAATGAGCCTGCGAGTTTGCGGTGTGTTGCGAGGTTAACCCGTGTGGGGAAGCCGTAGCGAAAGCGAGTCCGAATAGGGCGATTCAGTAGCACGCTCAAGACCCGAAGCGGAGTGATCTAGCCATGGGCAGGTTGAAGCGGAGGTAAGACTTCGTGGAGGACCGAACCCACCAGGGTTGAAAACCTGGGGGATGACCTGTGGTTAGGGGTGAAAGGCCAATCAAACTCCGTGATAGCTGGTTCTCCCCGAAATGCATTTAGGTGCAGCGTCGTGTGTTTCTTGCCGGAGGTAGAGCACTGGATAGGCGATGGGCCCTACCGGGTTACTGACCTTAGCCAAACTCCGAATGCCGGTAAGTGAGAGCACGGCAGTGAGACTGTGGGGGATAAGCTCCATGGTCGAGAGGGAAACAGCCCAGAGCATCGACTAAGGCCCCTAAGCGTACGCTAAGTGGGAAAGGATGTGGAGTCGCAGAGACAACCAGGAGGTTGGCTTAGAAGCAGCCACCCTTGAAAGAGTGCGTAATAGCTCACTGGTCAAGTGATTCCGCGCCGACAATGTAGCGGGGCTCAAGCGTACCGCCGAAGTCGTGTCATTGCAGCGTATAGCCCCAACGGGTGTTGTGATGGGTAGGGGAGCGTCGTGTGCCGGGTGAAGCAGCCGCGGAAGCGAGTTGTGGACGGTTCACGAGTGAGAATGCAGGCATGAGTAGCGATACACACGTGAGAAACGTGTGCGCCGATTGACTAAGGGTTCCTGGGTCAAGCTGATCTGCCCAGGGTAAGTCGGGACCTAAGGCGAGGCCGACAGGCGTAGTCGATGGACAACCGGTTGATATTCCGGTACCCGCTTTGAAACGCCCAATATCGAGCCCATTAATGCTAAGGCCGTGAAGCCGTTCCGGACCCTTCGGGGAAAGGAAAGTGGTGGAGCCGTCGATCCAAGGTGGTAGTAGGTAAGCGATGGGGTGACGCAGGAAGGTAGTCCAGCCCGGGCGGTGGTAGTCCCGGGGTAAGGGTGTAGGGCGTGTGATAGGCAAATCCGTCACGCATTAAGCCTGAGACCTGATGCCGAGCCGATTGTGGTGAAGTGGATGATCCTATGCTGTCGAGAAAAGCCTCTAGCGAGTTTCATGGCGGCCCGTACCCTAAACCGACTCAGGTGGTCAGGTAGAGAATACCGAGGCGTTCGGGTGAACTATGGTTAAGGAACTCGGCAAAATGCCCCCGTAACTTCGGGAGAAGGGGGGCCATCACTGGTGATCGGATTTACTCCGTGAGCTGGGGGTGGCCGCAGAGACCAGCGAGAAGCGACTGTTTACTAAAAACACAGGTCCGTGCGAAGCCGTAAGGCGATGTATACGGACTGACGCCTGCCCGGTGCTGGAACGTTAAGGGGACCGGTTAGTCACATTTCGGTGTGGCGAAGCTGAGAACTTAAGCGCCAGTAAACGGCGGTGGTAACTATAACCATCCTAAGGTAGCGAAATTCCTTGTCGGGTAAGTTCCGACCTGCACGAATGGCGTAACGACTTCTCGACTGTCTCAACCATAGGCCCGGTGAAATTGCACTACGAGTAAAGATGCTCGTTTCGCGCAGCAGGACGGAAAGACCCCGGGACCTTTACTACAGTTTGATATTGGTGTTCGGTTCGGCTTGTGTAGGATAGGTGGGAGACTTTGAAGCCGTGACGCCAGTCATGGTGGAGTCGCCGTTGAAATACCACTCTGGTCGTGCTGGATGTCTAACCTCGGTCCGTGATCCGGATCAGGGACAGTGTCTGATGGGTAGTTTAACTGGGGCGGTTGCCTCCCAAAGGGTAACGGAGGCGCCCAAAGGTTCCCTCAGCCTGGTTGGCAATCAGGTGTTGAGTGTAAGTGCACAAGGGAGCTTGACTGTGAGACCGACGGGTCGAGCAGGGACGAAAGTCGGGACTAGTGATCCGGCGGTGGCTTGTGGAAGCGCCGTCGCTCAACGGATAAAAGGTACCCCGGGGATAACAGGCTGATCTTCCCCAAGAGTCCATATCGACGGGATGGTTTGGCACCTCGATGTCGGCTCGTCGCATCCTGGGGCTGGAGTCGGTCCCAAGGGTTGGGCTGTTCGCCCATTAAAGCGGTACGCGAGCTGGGTTTAGAACGTCGTGAGACAGTTCGGTCCCTATCCGCTGCGCGCGCAGGAATATTGAGAAGGGCTGTCCCTAGTACGAGAGGACCGGGACGGACGAACCTCTGGTGTGCCAGTTGTCCTGCCAAGGGCATGGCTGGTTGGCTACGTTCGGGAGGGATAACCGCTGAAAGCATCTAAGCGGGAAGCCTGCTTCGAGATGAGTATTCCCACCTCCTTGAGAGGGTAAGGCTCCCAGTAGACGACTGGGTTGATAGGCCGGATGTGGAAGCCCAGTAATGGGTGGAGCTGACCGGTACTAATAGGCCGAGGGCTTGTCCTCAGTTGCTCGCGTCCACTGTGTTAGTTCTGAAGTAACGAACACGCCCCCCTTCGGGTGGTGCGGCGGTTCATATCTTCATAGTGTTTCGGTGGTCATAGCGTTAGGGAAACGCCCGGTTACATTCCGAACCCGGAAGCTAAGCCTTTCAGCGCCGATGGTACTGCAGGGGGGACCCTGTGGGAGAGTAGGACGCCGCCGAACAATCTTTAGCCTCAACCCCTGGACTCTGTCCGGGGGTTGAGGCATTTTTGCGTTCTAGGCTTGGTCCATGCGATACGACTTGGTCATTTTCGACAACGACGGTGTGCTCGTGGACAGCGAGCCGATTTCCAATACGCTCCTGGCCGGCTATCTCACCGAACTCGGACATCCCACCTCGTACGAGGAGTCGGTCCGCGACTACATGGGGTCGGCCATGCATCGCATTCACGAGCTGGTCGAGGAGCGGACCGGGGAGCGGCTCCCCGTGGACTTCGACGAGAGGTTCCACGCGCGGGTCTTCGCCGCGTTCCAGCGGGAGCTGGAGGCCGTGAGCGGTGCCGCGGAGGTGCTCAAGGGGCTTGCCGAGGCCGGGGTTCCGTACTGTGTGGCCTCCTCGGGGAGCCATGAGCGTATTCGTGTGGGGCATCGGAAGACCGGGCTCGACGCCTGGTTCCGGGACGAGAACATCTTCAGTGCCGAGGACGTGGGCCGGGGCAAGCCGGAGCCGGACCTCTTCCTGTACGCGGCCTCGCGGATGGGGGTGGCGCCCGAGCGGTGCGTGGTCGTCGAGGACAGCCGGCTCGGGGTCCAGGCCGCGGTGGCGGCCGGGATGGACGTGTACGGCTTCACCGCGATGTCTCCGGAGGCGAAGCTCGCCGGGGCCACGGGGTTCTTCGGCAGGATGGACGAGCTCCCGGCGACATTGGGTCTGTGATCCATCTACCCATCGGTAGGTCCCGGCCCTACGCTGAGCCGCCATGACGGATGCGCGGTTGCGGCGTGGGCGGGGATCCCTGGCGGTCAGCTTCTTCGTGCAGGGGGTCACCTTCGCCCTGCTCGTGACGCGAATACCGGCGATCCAGGATCGCTACGGGATCTCGGACGCGCTGCTGCCCGCCTTCCTCGCCGCCGTGCCGATCCTGGCCGGAGTGGCGAGCGTGGCGACCGAGAAGATCGTCGCCCGGGTGGGGCCGGCGGTGGTGCTGCGGTGGGCGCAGCCCGCCGTCCTGCTCGGTCTGCTGGCGGTGGGGGCCGGTACGGAGCTGTGGGAGGTGGCGGTCGCCCTCGGGCTCTTCGGGCTCGCGGTGGGGGCCCTGGACGCGTCCATGAACATGCTGGGGGTGAGCCTCCAGCGGGCGTACGGGCGGAGCATCATGCTCGGCTTCCACGCCTCGTACAGCCTCGGTGGGATCGCGGGTGCCTCGTTGGCGTGGGTGGGGGCGCACTGGCATCTGTCGCTGTTCGTGTCGTATCTGCCGGTCGTGGCGCTGCTGTTGCCCGTCGCGCTGGTGGGGAGCCGGTGGTACGTGGCCGGCGGGGACCGGGCGGTGGAGGCGGAGGGGGAGAGCAAGGGGAGCGGTGTCGCCTTCACACTGCTGCTGCCGCTCTGTCTCGTCATGACCTTCGCGTACATAGGGGACTCCACCGTCTCCAACTGGAGTGCCAAGTACCTCCAGGACGTCCTCGGCAGTTCGGAGGAGGTGGCCACCGTGCCGTACAACGCGTACATGGTGACGACGCTCCTGGGGCGGGCCGTGGGGGACTTCGGGGTGCGGAAGCTGGGGGCCGTGACGGTCGTCCGGTACGGGGCGGTGCTCGCGGCGCTGGGGTTCGCGGTGGTGGCGGTGGCGCCGGGGGCGTGGGTGGGGATCGCCGGGTTCACGGTGCTGGGGCTCGGGCTGAGCGTGATCGTGCCGCAGACCTTCGCCGCGGCCGGCAGGTTGTTCCCCGGTGCCAGTGACGCAGCGGTCGCGCGGCTCAACGTCTTCAACTACGTGGGGTTCCTCATCGGGTCGCCGCTGGTGGGGGCGCTGGGGGACGCGTGGAGCTATCGGGGGGCGATGCTGGTGCCGATGGTGCTCGTGCTGGTGACGGTGGTGTACGCCACGTCGTTCGGTCCGGGAGGGGCCCGATACGGTGGCGGGCATGAGCGGCCGCGCACTGTTGATGTGGGATGAAGCTGTCACGCAGTACGACTTCGGGTCCGAGCACCCGATGGATCCGGTACGGCTCGCGCTGACCATGGCGCTGGTGCGGGCGTACGGGCTCGACCGGGCGGTGGACGTGGTCGCGGCGAGGCCGGCCGGGGACTCGACGCTGAGGCTCGTGCACCGTGAGGACTATGTGGCCGCGGTACGGGCGGCCTCGGCGGACCCGCGCCACGCCGACCAGGCGTACGGGCTCGGTACGGTCGACGACCCGGCGTTCGCGGGGATGCACGAGGTGTCGGCGCTGATCGCCGGGCAGTCGGTCGGGGCGGCGGAAGCGGTGTGGCGCGGGGAGGCCGCGCACGCGGTGAACTTCGCGGGCGGGCTGCACCACGCGATGCCGGGTTCGGCGTCGGGGTTCTGTATCTACAACGACGCGTCCCTGGCGATCGCCCGCCTGTTGGAGCTGGGTGCGGAGCGGGTCGCGTACGTGGATGTGGACGTGCACCACGGTGACGGGGTGCAGGCGGCGTTCTGGGAGGATCCGCGCGTCCTGACGATCTCGCTGCACGAGCATCCGCGGACGCTGTTCCCGCAGACCGGGTGGCCTGAGGAGACCGGTGCGGCGGGGGTCGGCGAGGGTGGGGCCGTGAACGTGGCGCTGCCGGCCGGTACGGGGGACGCGGGGTGGCTGCGGGCCTTCCACGCGGTGGTGCCGGAGCTGATCGCGGACTTCCGGCCGCAGGTGCTGGTGACGCAGCACGGGGCGGACACGCACTTCGAGGACCCGCTCGCGCATCTGGCGGTGTCGCTGGACGCGCAGCGGGCGGTGCAGTCGGCCTGTCATGACCTGGCGCACGAGCACGTCGAGGGCGGGAGGTGGGTCGCGCTCGGTGGCGGCGGGTACGCGGTGGTGGACGTCGTACCGCGGTCGTGGACGCATCTGGTGGGGATCGCGGCCCATGCGCCGGTGGACCCGGAGTCGGTGATCCCGTCGTCGTGGCGGGACGAGGTGTACGCGCGTACCCGGCAGCCGGGGCCGGTGCGGATGACGGACGGGCGGTGGCCGGTGGGGTTCCGGGAGTGGGCCGAGGGGTACGACCCGGCGGACCGGCTGGACCAGGCGGTGCTGGCGACCCGGAAGGCGGCTTTTCCGCTGCGGGGGCTGCTTCCCTAGCCCGTTCCCTCCTTTCTCCGGAACTCCGCCGGGACGTTCTTTCCGTTGTTACGCCGACTGTGCGGTGTCCGCGGGGTTTCGGCACCGGCGGCGGCGTGTTCCGGCAGCATCGGGAGGGTGTTGAGTACCGGGGCGCTGCGGGCGCATCTGTTGGCGGCGGGGTTGGCGGGGACGGTGGCGACGTCGCGGGAGGAGAGCCTGCGGAGCTATCGGCTCTTCGCGGCGCGTGATCCGCGCGTGCTGCTGGGGCTGGATCCCGCCTGGGGGTGGGGTGAGGCCGATCTGTTGCGGCTGATGGCCGACAAGTGCGGGGTGTCGGGGGATCCGGTGCACCGGTCGGGGCCCGACGTGATCGATCCTGACCGTACGTTGAGGGGGCTGGATGCCTTCGCCGCGCGGTTGGGTGCCGCGGCGGCGCGGCGGGTTCCTGTGCTGTTCGGGACGGGTCATCCCCACCGTCTGCTCGGTTTCTACGTCGCGCTCGCAGACGCTTTGTCGGCGGCGGGATGTCTTGTTCTCACCCCGGCGCAGGGGCGATGTGTCGACATAACGACCCGGTTCGGCGTACGTACGTACCTTCTCGACTACGTACGGGGGGTCGCGTTGGTGCGTGAGCCGGGGCTGTCGGGGGGTGGTCGCGAGCCGGGGGCGCACTCGCACTCCGCGCTGCCGGTTAGGGCCGCGCTCGAAAGCGCGGTCGATTGCGGCGGGCCGCTGCCGGAGCTCGTGGTCGGGGACCACGGATGGGTCTGCGGTGCAGGTCAGCTGGGTATCGAGGCCATCGGTCTTGCCGATACGGATGATCCGGCGCTGTTCGTCGGTGAGGCCGAGGGGCAGGTGTCGGTGGCCGTTCCGCTTGATGACGGCGTGCGCTCCGACTACTACCGGCCGCTCACGCGCTATGTACTCAATCGAGCGTGTCTGTCACGGTAAACGGCCGATGGCAGCTCCTCTTCCCCACTCGTACCACCCGCCCCTAGTCTGGAGAGTGAGCGCTCGGCGACGAAGAGTCACCGGAGGGGAAGCCGGTGGGCGTCGCGGCGGAAGGTACAGGTGGGTCATGGCTGCTGGCGATCGACCTCTCAACGAGGTCAAGTTTCTGACCGTGGCGGAAGTCGCCTCGGTGATGCGCGTGTCGAAGATGACCGTGTACCGCTTGGTGCACAGTGGTCATCTGCCGGCTATCCGGGTGGGCAGGTCCTTCCGGGTGCCGGAACAGGCGGTTCACGAGTACCTGAGGGAGTCCTTCGTGGGGGTGGCGACCGCGTAGCGAGCGCGCGGCCGTAAAGCCGGGAAAGTCGCGTACGGCCCTCGGATTACAAGCGCGGTGCTCGGGGCGGTAGGCTAGGCCGACGTAGGTCGTGTGGGCCCAGACGCCCCGCACCGATTCCCGCCGGGAGGCGGGGATGTTCCGAGAAGTGAGCGAGGGTAGTCGTGGGCTCTGTTATCAAGAAGCGGCGCAAGCGGATGGCGAAGAAGAAGCACCGCAAGCTGCTTAAGCGCACGCGCGTTCAGCGTCGCAACAAGAAGTAAGCGATCGCTGCACCGCAGCGTTTCGTGCGTGAGGCGTGGCCCTTCACCGTTCGCGGTGGAGGGCCACGTTTTTATTGCGCCGGAATCCTGAGGCGCTACGGTGGCGACCAACGGAAGACGGACGGAAGGCGCTGATCTTGGGCAGGGTCGTGCTCGTCACCGGTGCCGCCCGGCATCTCGGGGGCCGTTTCGTACGGCGGATCCAGCGGGACCCGGAAGTGGAGCGGGTGGTCGCGGTGGACGCGGTCGACCCGGCGCACCAGCTCGGCGCCGCCGAGTTCGTACGGGCGGACATCCGCCGGCCGGCCATCGCGAAGGTCCTCGCCGAGCACGAGATCGACACGGTCGTCCATATGGACGTCACGGGGATCGCGCTCGGCGCCGGCGGCCGTACGTCGGTCAAGGAGACCAACGTCATCGGCACCATGCAGCTGCTCGGGGCCTGCCAGAAGTCGCCGCGGATCAAGCGGCTCGTGATCAAGTCGAGTACGAGCGTCTACGGCTCCGCGCCGCGCGACCCGGCCGTCTTCACCGAGACCACCCCAGCGAAGTCGCTGCCGAGCGGGGGTTTCGCCAAGGACGCCGTCGAGGTCGAGGGGTACGTGCGGGGCTTCGCGCGGCGCCGGCCCGACGTGGCCGTGTGCGTGCTGCGGTTCGCGAACATCCTCGGGCCCCGCATCGACTCGCCGCTGGCCGAGTACCTGTCGCTGCCGGTGATGCCGACCGTGCTCGGTTACGACCCGAGGCTCCAGTTCGTCCACGAGGACGATGTGATCGACGTGCTGCGCCTGGCGGCGCACGAGCCCCGCCGGGCCACCCTGAACAGCGGCACGTTCAACGTGGCCGGGGACGGGGTGCTGCTGCTCTCCCAGTGCGCGCGGCGGCTCGGGCGGCCGACCGTCCCGGTGCTGCTGCCCGCGGTCACCTGGGTGGGGACGGCGCTGCGTACGGTCGGGATCACCGACTTCGCGCCGGAGCAGATCCGGCTGCTCACCCACGGCCGGGTCGTCTCGACGGTGCAGATGCGCGAGGTCCTCGGGTTCTCGCCGCGTTACACGACGGCGGAGACCTTCGCCGATTTCGCGGGCAGTCGGGGGCCGGGGCTGTTGCCGCCCGAGATGCTCGCCGGGGCGGTGGACCGGCTCGCCGGCCGTCTCGCCCCGACCACCGCTCACTCACATCACCACGGCGCCTGAGGAGACCGGACAGCGATGGCGGACGCCAAGGTCATTCCGTTCGACGACGACCGCTCGCGGGCCCGTCGTCGGCCCAGCCGGGCCGACGGGGAGGCGGCGGCCGTACGGGCCCTGCCGGGGCCGCAGCAGAGCCCTCAGGCGCCGGAGGGGGCCGTGGAGGACCTGCCGGGGGTCGAAGCCCGGGCAGCGGCCGGGGCGGGGGCGTCCGGGGCGTCCGGGAAGGCCGCGCAGGGTGGGGAGAGCGGTGCCGGTCCCGGTCCCGGTGCCGGGGGCTGGGAGCGGCGGCTCGCGGGAGGTCTCGCGTTCCTGCGGAGGCGGATCACCGGCGAGTACGAGGTCGACGAGTTCGGCTACGACGAGGAGCTCACCGACCAGGTCCTCATGTCGCTGCTGCGGCCGCTGTACGAGAAGTACTTCCGGGTCGAGGTGAAGGGCATCGAGAACATCCCCGACAAGGGCGGCGCCCTGATCGTCGCCAACCACTCGGGGACCCTGCCGCTGGACGGGCTGATGATGCAGGTCGCCGTCCACGACCAGCACCCGGCGGGGCGACATCTGCGGCTGCTCGCCGCCGACCTGGTCTTCGTCCTGCCGGTGATCAACGAGCTGGCCCGCAAGGCGGGGCACACCCTGGCCTGTGCGGAGGACGCGGAGCGGCTGCTGCGGTCCGGCGAGATCGTGGGCGTGATGCCGGAGGGCTTCAAGGGGATCGGGAAGCCGTTCTCGGAGCGGTACAAGCTCCAGCGGTTCGGGCGGGGTGGGTTCGTCTCGACGGCCCTGCGTGCGGGGGTGCCGATCGTGCCCTGCTCGATCGTGGGGGCGGAGGAGATCTATCCGATGATCGGGAACGCCAAGACGCTGGCGCGGGTGCTCGGTTTCCCGTACGTCCCGATCACTCCGACCTTCCCGTGGCTGGGGCCGCTCGGGGCGGTGCCGCTGCCGACGAAGTGGACCATCCAGTTCGGGGAGCCGATTCCGACGGACGGGTACGCGCCGGAGGCGGCGGAGGACCCGATGCTGATGTTCAACCTGACGGATCAGGTGAGGGAGCAGATACAGCACACGCTGTACAAGCTGCTGGTGCAGCGGCGGTCGGTGTTCTTCTGACCCGGTGCACGGAGAAGAGGGGCGCCCCCGTCCGTGGGGCGCCCCTCTTCTCTTGCTAGCGAGCGTCCTCGCTGTCGATGCCGAGGCCTGGTAGCAGGCCCGGCAGGAGTGGCGGAAGGGTCACGTCCGGCACCTCGGGGGGTGTCGGGGTCGTGGTCGAAGGCGCCGTCGGCGGGCCGGTCGGGGAGGGCTGGAGCAGCCCGCCCGTGTTGCCGCCGAGGAGACCGTCGTCCTCCGGTGAGGTGGTGCCGCCGCTCTCGGTGCTCGTGCCGGTGCTCGGGGGCGGACCGGACGGGCGGGGCGGTGCGGAGTGGCTGCCCGTGGGGGGAGCCTCGTGGGTGGACGACGGACTTCGGGTGCCCGGGTCCTGGGTGTCCTTCGGGGAGCCGGGCCCGGTGGTGGGGCTCGTGGAGCTGATCGCGCCCTTCTCCGGGGTGCGGGGAAGCACCGACTGGAGGGGCTCGACCTCTTCGTTCATGGCGTCGAAGACCCCGGTCACTTCGCTGCCGACGTCCGCCAGCTGGACGGGGAGCCGGTCGCGGAGGCCGTCCCAGGTGCCTCGGTGGGCCTGGGCGAAGGAGTTGAGCCGGGCCATCGGGCCGATCTCGCCGTCTCGCTCGTACGCCTGACGGAGCAGGCGGTGACCTTCGACGGCGTCGTGCTTCATTCCGCCCAGGACGCGACGGATCTCGGTGAGTGACTCGTGGTCGAGGTCGCCGGAGCGGCCGCGCTCCATGAGCCTGCGGGCCTCGCTGAGCCGGGTGGACGCCTGGTCGAGGTAGATGCCGCCGCGGTCCGCGTCGTCGTCCGCCATGCCGAGCTTGATGTCCTCCATGCCCCGCTTGAGCCCGTAGAGCGAGTCACCCGGGAGCGCGTCGGAGCTGGCAGCGGCCACTCCGCCGAAGGCTCCCGCGGCCACACCGACCGTGAGGCCGCCGGCGGCGAGGCCCTTGGACCAGCGGGATCGGGGGCGGAGCTTGCGGAGCGGGGAGGCCCGATGCGTTCCCCGGCCGCCCGATGTCCGTTGTTCGGGCACCGTAGGGCCCGCGGCCGCGCTCCCCTCCATGAGCATCGCTTCCATGGCGGCGACGAGCTGCGCTCGCTGCACCACCTTGACCTCGGGATCCAGCTGCGGCTTCGGCAGCTCGCCGAGACCGTTCGCCAAGGCCAACAGCCGTCCCTGCTCGGCCGGTTCGGCCGGGCCTTCGGGCTGTTCGGCCGCCTCGCCCTCGGCCGCCCGGTCCTCCAGGGCCTGGGCGAAGGCGTTCGCCCGCCGGTGCGCCGATACGTTCGCGATCACTGGCGGCACCTCCTCTCGTCATGACGGTCGACTCCCCGGGGTGTCCGGAAGGTTGCACGCCTTGAACACATCCACACGAACGAGTGAGTGGCTGCGGGCATGGCGTGACCACAGGGAGCCTGCATTCCGCACAACGAGCGGCGCGGCACTTGGGTTACGCGCGAAAGATGATCGGACCAGTGCGTCACCGAGGGATCACCGACTGTGAGCTGTGCGGGGGTCGTGGGGGCATGAGGGGAGAGATGGTGGGGGGTGGGGCGTGCGCGGGCGTGCAGGGGCGCATGTGGGGGGCGCGTACCGCTCAGCGTGCGTCGTCCGGGAGAAGGCGGGCCAGGGTGCGGACGGCCCGGTACTGGAGGGTCTTGATGGCGCCCTCGTTCTTCCCCATGACGCGGGCGGTCTCGGCGACCGAGAGGCCCTGGAGGAAGCGCAGGGTCACGCACTCCTGCTGCTGGGGGTTGAGGCGGCGGACCGCGTCGAGGAGGGCCGCGTTGGAGAGGGACTCGAGGACGGAGTCCTCGGGGCTGCGCTCGACCTCGTTGGCGTCGAGCATCTCGCCGGTGGTGACCTCGAGGCGGAAGCGGCTGGACTTGAAGTGGTCGGCGACCAGGTTGCGGGCGATGGTGACGAGCCAGGCGCCGAAGTCGCGGCCCTGCCAGGTGAAGGTGGAGATCCGGCGCAGGGCGCGCAGGAACGTCTCGCTTGTGAGGTCCTCCGCTGTCGCCTTCCCGCCGACGCGGTAGTAGATGTAGCGGTAGACGGTGTCGCTGTACTGGTCGTACAGGCGGCCGAAGGCCTCGGCCTCGCCGGCCTGGGCGCGCTCGACCAGGTCCATCATGCGAGCGCTGTCGCTGTCGGCGGTGGGACGGCGGGCGGCGGTCGAGGTTCCGGCGCCGCCGCGGGTTCCCCGTCTGCCCACGGCGGCGCTGCCGTCGGCCAGGGCATAGCAAGGGCCGGCGGGTGCCGGTGAGGCGAAGGCGAAGGCGGGGACAGGGCCGGCGTACGCGGTGGGGACGAAGCCGCGCAAGAGGTCGAGGACCGTTGCGCGCAGCGTAGCCAGGCCCGAGGTGTCAACCCCGACGTGTGGGTACACGGGACTCCCAGAGGCAGAGCTTCCATCACGTGCAGTACGGGACCGTTCACTCGTCGTGACGACGGGAGGGGTCCTTTGTGCGTCTGAGGAGAATAACGCTTCGTACAGGCAGCGCTACACCCAGTTGCTCAAATCACCGATTACGTCGTTTCCGTTACTGCTTGCAGTCGAAACAAGTAGTGGTTCGTGACCGGTTGTTGATCGGATTGCTTCCGAGTGTGACTGCGCGGGCGATGCGTTGTGCTCAAGTACAGAACGGGGGAGTGATCGGGGCCGCTGCTGGGTAAGGAGCTCGGAATGCCTGCGAGTCGACCTGTGCGGTGGTGTTCGACCACGGACGGGTGAGGGCGGCTGGTCCGGGGTTGTCGCAGATGATCGCAGCCGAAACGTATCGGCAGAGCGGCCGCTCGCCGGGTGGCGGTCGCGTCAGTGGCGGCGGCGGTGCAGGGCGACCGCGGCGGCCGTGCCGCCGGCCAGCGCGCCGATGCCCGCGGCGGCGGGGATGCCGACCTTGGCGGCCTTGCGGCCGGTCCGGTAGTCGCGCAGGCGCCACTCCCTGGCCCTCGCGTGCTTGCGGAGCTTGGTGTCCGGGTTGATCGCGTACGGGTGCCCGACCAGCGAGAGCATCGGGATGTCGTTGTGCGAGTCGCTGTAGGCGGCGCAGCGGCTCAGGTCCAGGCCCTCGGCGGCGGCGAGCGCCCGTACCGCCTCGGCCTTGGCCGGGCCGTGCAGGGGCTCGCCGACCAACTTGCCCGTGTAGACGCCGTCGACGGACTCGGCGACCGTGCCGAGCGCTCCGGTCAGGCCGAGGCGGCGGGCGATGATCGTGGCCGTCTCGACCGGGGCGGCGGTGACGAGCCAGACCTTCTGGCCCGCGTCCAGGTGGGCCTGGGCGAGGCCGCGTGTGCCGGGCCAGATCCGGTCCGCCATGTACTCGTCGTAGATCTCCTCGCCGATCGACATCAGTTCGGAGACGCGGTGGCCCTTGACGATGGACAGGGCGCTGTCGCGGGCGTCCTGCATGTGCTCGGGGTCCTCGACGCCGGCGAGCCGGAACCAGGCCTGCTGCCAGGCGAAGCGGGCGAGTTCGCGGCGCTGGAAGAACTTCCTCTTGTACAGGCCGCGGCCGAAGTGGAAGATCGCGGCGCCCTGCATCACGGTGTTGTCGAGGTCGAAGAAGGCGGCCGCCCGTACGTCGCCGACGACCGGGAACTCGGGCTCGGCCGGGGCGGTGGGCTCCGCGGCCTCCGTCTCGGCCGCCGCCTCCTCCCGCTCCCGTTCCAGCTCGAGCGAGGACTTCCGTGCTGCCTCGGCAGCGGCCTCGCCGGCGAGGACGCTGCGCGCGGTGGCGGAGCGCCTACGGGGGGTGAGCCATCCCAGAGCGGCCATGCCGTGAGCATAGCCAGTCTGTTCGGTACTTCCCGACTTGTGACGATGCCGGGGCGTGAACACTGCGGGGCTCCCCTGTTAATTGGACAGAATGGACGTCATGTTCGGACGGACGAAGAAGAAGGACGCCGGATCGCGCACCGTGACGCTGATCGGCAAGCCGGGATGTCACCTCTGCGACGACGCCCGGGTGGTGATCGAGGCCGTGTGCGCCGAAACAGGAGCACTCTGGGAGGAGAAGGACATCACTCGCGACGAGGAGCTTCACCGGGCGTACTGGGAGCAGATTCCCGTGGTGCTGATCGATGGCGAACAGCACACGTTCTGGCGCGTGGACGCGGAGCGGCTCCGGCGCGAACTGGGTGCGTGACCGAAAGGCGGTTACCATCATGGACGTTTTGTTGGGTTTCGGGGGCGACATCGTGAGGAGTGTGTGCGGTTTTGCCCCCTTCGGGATCTCAACGCTCTGACCTGCTCCGCGGTTCCGTGACAACGGGAACCAGCCGCGTGACCCCGGTCACTTTGGCCGGACAAAACGGACACCATCTTTGTGCACGCGTTCACAAAGACATAGCCTGCATTCGACGGGGCGGTCTTGGGACATACGGCCGCCTGCAGCCCCGCTCATCCCGCAGGAGCACCGTGGCAACTGGCCGAACTCACCGACCGGCGACCCGTAGCCGAGGAATTCCCGAGGCCACCGTCGCCCGGCTTCCGCTGTATCTGCGCGCACTCACCGCGCTGTCCGAGCGCTCCGTACCCACGGTCTCCTCCGAGGAGCTCGCGGCCGCCGCGGGCGTCAACTCCGCGAAGCTGCGCAAGGACTTCAGCTACCTCGGCTCGTACGGCACCCGTGGTGTCGGTTACGACGTCGAGTACCTCGTCTACCAGATCTCCCGTGAGCTGGGGCTCACCCAGGACTGGCCGGTCGTCATCGTCGGCATCGGTAACCTCGGTGCCGCGCTCGCCGGCTACGGCGGCTTCGCCTCCCGCGGCTTCCGCGTCGCCGCGCTGATCGACGCCGACCCCGCCATGACCGGCAAGCCGGTCGCGGGGATCCCCGTCCAGCACAGCGACGACCTCGAGAAGATCATCGACGAGGACGGCGTCTCCATCGGCGTCATCGCGACCCCGGCCGGCGTCGCCCAGCAGGTCTGCGACCGGCTCGTGGCCGCCGGAGTCACCTCCATCCTGAACTTCGCCCCGACCGTGCTCTCCGTGCCCGACGGCGTGGACGTGCGCAAGGTCGACCTCTCCATCGAGCTCCAGATCCTCGCCTTCCACGAGCAGCGGAAGGCCGGCGAGGAGGCGGGCGCGGAGAGCGGCAACGAGACGGGCCCGGAGGCCGGTGCGCCCGCCGCGCCGCCCGCCGCCCGCACCGCGGGCAGCACCCGTAAGGGACCCGACGGGGACGTCCCCGCCGTGATGCCGGCATGAGCCTTCTCGTCGTCGGGCTGAGCCACCGCAGCGCCCCGGTCTCCATCCTGGAGCGGGCCTCGCTGTCCGGGGACACCCAGGCCAAGCTGCTGCAGGACACCCTCGCCGCCGAACCGGCCGCCGAGGGCACCGTCCTGGCCACCTGCAACCGCATCGAGCTCTACGCCGACGTGGACAAGTTCCACGCCGGGGTCGCCGAGCTGTCCACGCTGCTCGCGCAGCACAGCGGCGTCGGCCTGGACGAGCTCACTCCCTATCTCTACGTGCACTACGAGGACCGGGCCGTCCACCACCTCTTCTCGGTGGCCTGCGGGCTCGACTCCATGGTCGTCGGCGAGGGCCAGATCCTCGGCCAGATCAAGGACGCCCTCGCGCTCGGCCAGGAACTGCACACCGCCGGACGTCTCCTCAACGACCTGTTCCAGCAGGCCCTGAGGGTCGGCAAGCGCGCCCACAGCGAGACCGGGATCGACCGGGCCGGACAGTCGCTCGTCACCTTCGGGCTCGAGCAGCTCGCCGAGGGCACGGGCGACGCGGACGTCGACACCTGGGCCAAGGGCAAGCGCGCCCTCGTCATCGGGGCCGGCTCGATGTCCTCGCTCGCCGCGGCCACGCTCGCACGCTCCGGCGTCTCCGAGATCGTGATCGCCAACCGCACCCTGAACCGCGCCGAGCGGCTCGCCCAGATCCTGAGCGAGCCCGGCGGCACCGGGGTGACCGCACGCGCGGTCGAGATGGTTGCCGTCGGCGACGAACTGACACGTGCCGACGTCGTCGTCTCCTGCACCGGCGCCACCGGACTCGTCCTCACCGGCGAAGCCGTCGAGACCGCCGTACAGAGCCGCCGCGCCCCGCTCGCCCTGCTCGACCTCGCCATGCCCCGCGACATCGACGCCGCCGCGCACCGGATCCCCGGAGTCCGGCTCGTCGACATCGAATCGCTCGCCGAGGCCTCCGCAGACGCCCCCATGGCCGCCGACGTCGACCAGGTCCGGGGCATCGTCTCCGACGAGGTGGCCGCCTTCGGCGCCGCCCAGCGCGCCGCGCACATCACCCCGACCGTCGTCGCCCTGCGCACGATGGCCGCCGATGTCGTGGCCAGCGAGGTCGCCCGGCTCGAGGGCCGGCTGCCCGGCCTCGACGACAAGCAGCGCGCCGAGATCACGCAGACCGTGCGCCGCGTGGTCGACAAGCTCCTGCACGCGCCGACCGTGCGGGTCAAGCAGCTGGCCAGCGAGCCCGGCGGTGCCGGGTACGCGGACGCGCTGCGGACACTCTTCGACCTCGACCCGGAGACGGTGGCATCCGTCAGCCGGGCCGACCTGAATGACGCCGACGTCAAGAACCGAGGGCGAGTATGACCGAGAGGGCACTGAGGCTCGGGACCAGGCGCAGCAAGCTCGCCATGGCCCAGTCCGGGCACGTGGCCGACGCCGTCCGGCAGCTGACCGGCCGGCCCGTCGAGCTCGTGGAGATCACGACGTACGGGGACACCTCCCGGGAGCACCTCGCACAGATCGGCGGCACCGGCGTCTTCGTCGCCGCCCTGCGCGACGCGCTGCTCGCCGGTGAGGTGGACTTCGCCGTCCACTCCCTGAAGGACCTGCCGACCGCCCAGCACCCCGAACTGGTGCTGGCCGCGATCCCGAAGCGCGAAGACCCGCGCGACGTACTGATCGCACCGCAGGGCGTCACCCTGGACCGGCTGCCCCGGGGCGCCCGGGTCGGCACCGGTTCGCCGCGGCGCATGGCCCAGCTCCACGCGTACGCGCGCAGCCACGGCCTGGAGATCACCTGTGTCCCGATCCGGGGGAACATCGACACCCGGGTCGGCTACGTACACAGCGGAGAGCTGGACGCGGTGGTTCTCGCCGCTGCCGGTCTCAACCGCATCGGCGGGACCGCGGAGCTGACCGGCTCCCTGTCGCTCGACCACCTGTCGGTCGACTCGGTCCTGCCCGCCCCCGGCCAGGGGGCCCTGGCGATCGAGTGCCCGGCGTCCGACGCCGAGCTCGTCGCCACGCTCGCCGCTCTCGACGACCCGCTCACGCGGGCCGCCGTGACCGCCGAGCGATCCCTGCTCGCCGCCCTGGAGGCCGGCTGCTCCGCACCTGTGGGTGCGCTGGCCGACCTGCTGGCCGACGACCCCGGTCACGGGCAGGTTGTCACCGAAATGCGCCTGCGCGGCGTCGTCGGCACCACCGACGGCTCGACGCTGGTGCAGCTGTCCACCACCGGTCCCGTACCCACCTCGCACGACGAGGCGATGGCGCTCGGACGCGAACTCGCGGACGAGATGCTCGCCAAGGGTGCGGCTGGTCTTATGGGGGAGCGAGCACTTTGAACCCCACCCGCCCGACCACCAGCCCAGTTTCCTCGGCCTTCACCGGCCACGGACACGTCACGTTCCTCGGCGCAGGACCGGGAGACCCCGGACTGCTGACCCTCAGGGCCGTCGAGGCCCTCGCGGGCGCGGACGTCCTGATCGCCGAGCCGGAGGTGCTCGAGGTCGTACGCGACCATGCGCGCGCGGGGGTGAGCACGCCTGAGCTGACGGTTGTTGACGAGGCGTCAACAGCCGCCGGAGTCCCCGTGTTGAGGGATGCCGCCAATCTTGTCATGGAGGCCGCGAGGGGCGGCAGGCGGGTCGTCCGTGCGGTGACCGGCGACCCCGGTCTCGACGGCAACGCCGGAGCCGAGATGCTCGCGTGCGCCGCCGAGGGCATCCCCTTCGAGGTCGTCCCCGGTGTCGCCACCGCCGTCGGCGTGCCCGCGTACGCCGGCGTCCCGCTGCGCGACGCGCAGGGCACGGACGTCCGGTTCGTGGACGCCAGGACCGCCGACGAGCGGTGCTGGGCCGAGGTCGGAGCCTCCGACGGCACCGTCGTCGTCTCCACCTCCCTCGACTCGGTGGCGGCGGCCGCCGGTGAACTGGTGTCGGCGGGCCGTAAGCCGGACACCCCGCTCACCGTGACGATCGCCGGTACGACCACCCGCCAGCGGACCTGGACCGCGACCCTCGGCACCATCGCCCAGGTCTTCAAGCAGGGCAAGATCCTCCCCTCGCCCGAGGGCCACCGACCGGTGATAGCCGTGGTCGGCGAGCGCAGCGCCGCGGCCCAGCGGGACCAGCTGTCGTGGTTCGAGTCCAAGCCCCTCTTCGGGTGGCGGGTACTCGTGCCGCGTACCAAGGAGCAGGCCGCCTCGCTCTCCGACCAGCTGCGCAGCTACGGGGCCGTGCCGCACGAGGTCCCGACGATCGCCGTCGAGCCGCCGCGCACCCCGCAGCAGATGGAGCGAGCGGTCAAGGGCCTGGTCACCGGCCGCTACGAGTGGATCGCCTTCACGTCGGTCAACGCGGTGAAGGCGGTACGGGAGAAGTTCGAGGAGTACGGGCTCGACGCGCGCGCCTTCGCCGGGATCAAGGTCGCGGCCGTGGGCGAGCAGACGGCCGCCGCGCTCGTCGACTTCGGCGTGAAGCCGGACCTGGTGCCGAGCGGTGAGCAGTCGGCGGCGGGTCTTCTCGAGGACTGGCCGCCCTACGACCCGGTCTTCGACCCGATCGACCGCGTCTTCCTGCCGCGGGCCGACATCGCGACGGAGACGCTGGTCGCCGGGCTCATCGAGCTCGGGTGGGAGGTCGACGACGTGACCGCCTACCGGACCGTACGGGCGTCGCCGCCGCCGGCGGACACGCGGGAGGCGATCAAGGGCGGCGGCTTCGACGCGGTGCTCTTCACGTCGTCGTCGACCGTGCGGAACCTGGTCGGTATCGCGGGCAAGCCGCACAACGTGACCGTGATCGCCTGCATCGGGCCGGCCACGGCCAAGACGGCCGAGGAGCACGGGCTGCGGGTCGACGTGCTGTCGCCCGAGCCGTCGGTGCACAAGCTGGCGGAGGCGCTGGCGGACTTCGGGCTGCGACGCCGGGAAGCGGCGCTTGAGGCCGGCGATCCGGTGACGCGGCCGAGTGAGCGGCGGCCGGGCGCGCGGCGGCGTCGTACGACGTAGTCGGCATGGTCGGCTTAGTCGGCGTACGACGTAGTCGGGTTTTTTGGGGTGCGGGTCCCTTCGCGGGGTCCGCACCCCAGTGCGTTGCGGGCCCGTCGGGTGCGGGTGCGGGAGAAGGGCGCCGTGCTGGTGGGGTGTGCCCACCCTCCCCCGGAGGGGGGACCCCCAACCCTGCGGAACGGATGCCCACACCTGGGCGGCGGCAGTACCTATGCCCACAAGCGGTCGGTAAGTGCATCGATTCCGCGGGCGTAGCCTCGGAGGATGAACTCGTACGGATCCTTTCCCGGGGCGCGGCCGCGGCGGCTGCGGACGACGCCCGCCATGCGGCGGATGGTTGCCGAGACGCGGCTGCATCCGGCCGATCTGATCCTTCCCGCGTTCGTGCGCGAGGGGATCACCGAACCCGCGCCGATCAGCGCGATGCCCGGGGTCGTGCAGCACACGCGTGACACCCTGCGGAAGGCCGCCGTGGAGGCGCTGGAGGCCGGCGTCTCCGGGATCATGCTCTTCGGCGTGCCCGAGGACGCGAAGAAGGACGCCGCCGGCACCGCCGGCACGGACCCGGACGGCATCCTCCAGGTCGCCATCCGCGACGTGCGCGCCGAGGTCGGCGACGAGCTGGTGATCATGTCGGACCTGTGCCTCGACGAGTACACCGACCACGGGCACTGCGGAGTCCTCGACGCGGACGGCCGCGTCGACAACGACGCCACGCTGGAACGCTACGCCGAGATGGCGCAGGTCCAGGCCGACGCCGGCGTCCACGTCGTCGGCCCCTCCGGGATGATGGACGGCCAGGTCGGGGTCGTCCGGGACGCCCTGGACACCATCGGCAAGGAGGACGTGTCGATCCTCGCGTACACCGCGAAGTACTCCTCCGCCTTCTACGGCCCCTTCCGCGAGGCCGTCGGCTCCTCCCTCAAGGGCGACCGCAAGACCTACCAGCAGGATCCGGCGAACCTGCGGGAGTCGATGCGGGAGCTCGCCCTCGACCTGGAGGAAGGCGCGGACATGGTGATGGTGAAGCCCGCCGGGCCGTACCTCGACGTGCTCGCCAAGGTCGCCGAATCGGTGGACGTCCCCGTCGCCGCCTACCAGATCAGCGGCGAGTACGCGATGGTCGAGGCGGCCGCCGAGAAGGGCTGGATCGACCGCGACCGGGCGATCTTCGAGACCCTCACCGGCATCCGCCGGGCCGGCGCGCAGATGATCCTGACCTACTGGGCCACCGAGGTCGCGCAGAAGTTCGGCCGCGGGGACTGATTCCGGGCCCGGGCTGGTGGGCGGCGGCAGTCCGGCGCACTCTGGAGAGGTACCCGACAGGTACCTCGCTGGAGGTGGTCCTCATGATGCACACGCTTGTCGGATGGCACGTGGAGATGGAGTTCCAGGAGGAGGGCGACCGGACACGGGCGGCGGCCATGGTCCGGCTCACCGACGGCACCGAGTTCCGGGCCCACGGCACGGCCAACCGGCACCCCTCCGATCCTGACCAGCTGCGGGTGGGCGAGGAGATCGCGGGCGCCCGCGCGCTCATGGATCTCGCCTCGCAACTGCTCCAGAAGGCCCACACGGAGATCGACGAGCTCTCGGGCAGGACATCCCGCACCATTCGTTGACAGAAGGCCCCGGCACGGAACTCCGTGCCGGGGCCTTCGTCCTGCCTGTGCGGTGAGGGCGTCAGAGGCGCTCGGGCGTGCGGATGCCCAGGAGAGCCATGCCCTGGTGGAGCGTGCGGGCGGTCAGGTCGCAGAGGAAGAGGCGGTTCTCCGCGATCTCCTTCGGCGGCTCCGGCTTGATGACCGGGCACTGGTCGTAGAACGTCGTGTACAGCGAGGCGAGCTGGTACAGGTACGCGGTGAGCTTGTGCGGGGCGTACTCGGTAGCCGCCTCGGCCACCGTCTCGGCGAACCGGTCCAGGTGGAGGCCGAGCGCGCGCTCCGCCGGAGCCAGCTCCAGCTCCGGGTGGGCGACGGGGGTACGGTCGCCCGCCTTACCGAAGATCGACTTGATACGCGCGTACGCGTACTGGAGGTACACCGACGTGTCGCCGTTCAGCGACACCATCTGGTCCAGGTCGAACTTGTAGTCCCGAGCCGCGGACGTGGACAGGTCGGCGTACTTCACCGCGCCGATGCCGACGTACTGGCCGTTCTCGACGATCTCCGTCTCGGAAAGACCCACCTTCTCGGCCTTCTCACGGACGACCGCCGTCGCCCGGTCCACCGCCTCGTCCAGCAGGTCCACCAGCCGGACCGTCTCGCCCTCACGGGTCTTGAACGGCTTGCCGTCCTTGCCGAGGACCGTGCCGAACGCCAGCTGGACGGCCTTCACGTCGCCGTTCAGCCAGCCCGCCCGGCGGGCCGTCTCGAAGACCATCTTGAAGTGCAGCGACTGGCGGGCGTCGACCACGTACAGCAGGGTCGACGCCTTCAGGCTCCCCACCCGGTCACGGATCGCCGAGAGGTCCGTCGCCGCGTAGCCGAAGCCACCGTCGGACTTCTGGACGATCAGCGGGGTCGGGTTGCCGTCCGGACCCTTCACGTCGTCGAAGAAGACGCACAGCGCACCCTCGGAGCGGACGGCGACGCCCGACTCCTCGAGGATGCGGCAGGTCTCCACCAGCATGTCGTTGTAGCCCGACTCGCCGACGACGTCGGCGTCCCGGATGTCCATGTCGAGCTTGTCGAAGACCGAGTAGAAGTAGATCTTCGACTCGTCGACGAACCGCTGCCAGAGCGCGAGCGTCTCCTCGTCGCCGGCCTGGAGGTCCACCACACGGGCACGCGCCCGCGTCTTGAACTCCTCGTCGGAGTCGAAGAGCACCCGAGAGGCCTTGTAGAGCCGGTTCAGGTTCGACATGGCCTCCTCACCGGAGACCTCGGCGCCGCCCTCGGCCTTGTGGTCCAGCTCGTGCGGGTGCTCGATCAGGTACTGGATGAGCATGCCGAACTGGGTGCCCCAGTCGCCGATGTGGTGGCGACGGACCACCGTCTCGCCCGTGAACTCCAGGATCTCGACCATCGCGGCGCCGATCACGGCGGAGCGGAGGTGGCCGACGTGCATCTCCTTCGCCACGTTCGGCTGGGCGTAGTCGATCACCGTCGTACCGGCCGACTCGTTGAACGGCACGCCGAGGCGCGCGTCGGCGGCACGGGCCGCGAGGGTCTCGATGATCGCCGCGTCGGTCACGGTGATGTTCAGGAAACCGGGGCCCGAGACCTCGATCTCCTTCAGGACGTCGTTCGCCGGAATGGCGTCGACGACCTTCGTCGCCAGCTCACGCGGGTTGCCCTTGAGCTGCTTGGCCAGGGCCAGGATGCCGTTCGCCTGGAAGTCGGCCCGGTCGCTTCGTCGCAGCAGCGGGTCGGCGGACGCGGCGTCCGGCAGGGCTGCCGAGAGGCCGTCCGTGAGGCGCTGCTGCACGGTCGAAGCGAGGGAAGGGACCGAGGCCATGAGCTTCCGTTCCTGTTGAGTTCGTCAGGTCTAATTCGCTTGTCAAGTGTCCCATGGGAGCGCAACGTGATTTCCCCGCCTGTGGACAACCTCGGAGAGCACTGTTCCGTCTGGGAGAATGGTCCGCGTAGGGCTGTCAGGCAGCACCCCTCAGGAAGAAGGACGTACCGACCGTGGCGCAGAGCAGCACCGAGACCGACTGGGTCTCCCGTTTCGCGGACGAGGTCATCGCCGAGTCGGAGCGACGTGCGCCTGGCAAACCGGTCGTCGTCGCTTCCGGCCTCTCCCCGTCCGGCCCGATCCACCTGGGCAACCTCCGCGAGGTCATGACCCCGCACCTGGTCGCCGACGAGATCCGCCGCCGCGGGTACGAGGTCAGGCACCTCATCTCCTGGGACGACTACGACCGCTACCGCAAGGTGCCGAACGGCATCGAGGGCATCGACGCGTCCTGGGCCGAGCACATCGGCAAGCCGCTGACCTCCGTCCCGGCCCCGGCCGGCTCGCCCCACCCCAACTGGGCCGAGCACTTCAAGGCCGCCATGGTCGAGTCGCTGGCCGAGCTGGGCGTCGAGTACGACCCGATCAGCCAGACCGAGCAGTACACCACCGGCACCTACCGCGAGCAGATCCTGCACGCGATGAAGCACCGCGGCGACATCGACGCCATCCTCGACCAGTACCGGACGAAGAAGGCCGCGAAGAAGCAGTCCCAGAAGCCCGTCGACGAGGCCGAGCTGGAGGCCGAGGAGGGCTCCGGCGCCGCGGCCGAGGACGACGGCTCCGGCGGCGAGTCCGGCTACTTCCCGTACAAGCCCTACTGCGGGCAGTGCGAGAAGGACCTCACGACCGTCACGTCGTACGACGACGAGACGACCGAGCTGGCCTACACCTGCACGAACTGCGGCTTCGCCGAGACCGTGAAGCTCAGCGAGTTCAACCGCGGCAAGCTGGTGTGGAAGGTCGACTGGCCGATGCGCTGGGCGTACGAGGGCGTCATCTTCGAGCCCTCCGGCGTCGACCACTCCTCGCCCGGCTCGTCCTTCGTCGTGGGCGGCCAGATCGTCCGCGAGGTCTTCGACGGCGTACAGCCCATCGGCCCCATGTACGCCTTCGTCGGCATCAGCGGCATGGCCAAGATGTCCTCCTCGCGCGGCGGCGTGCCGACCGCGGCCGACGCGCTGAAGATCATGGAGGCCCCGCTGCTGCGCTGGCTGTACGCGCGCCGCAAGCCGAACCAGTCCTTCAAGATCGCCTTCGACCAGGAGATCCAGCGGCTCTACGACGAGTGGGACAAGCTGGAGGCCAAGGTCGCCGACGGCTCCGTGCTGCCCGCCGACGCCGCGGCCCACTCCCGCGCGGCACGCACCGCCGCCGGCGAGCTGGCCCGGACGCCCCGCCCGCTGCCCTACCGGACGCTGGCCTCCGTCATGGACATCACCGCCGGCCACGACGAGCAGACCCTGCGGATCCTGACCGAGCTCGACCCGGAGAACCCGGTCACCTCCCTCGACGAGGTCCGGCCGCGACTCGACCGCGCCGAGAACTGGATCACCAACCAGGTCCCGGCCGACCAGCGCACCATCGTCCGCGAGGAGCCCGACGCCGAGCTCCTCGGCTCCCTGGACGACGAGGGCCGCGAGTCGCTGCGGCTCCTCCTGGAGGGCCTGGACAGCCACTGGTCGCTCGACGGGCTCACCACGCTCGTCTACGGCGTCCCCAAGGTCATGGCCGGACTCGACCCGGAGGCCAAGCCGACGCCCGAGCTGAAGCTCGCCCAGCGCGCCTTCTTCGCCCTGCTCTACAAGCTCCTCGTGAGCCGCGAGACCGGGCCGCGACTGCCCACGCTGCTCCTCGCGGTGGGGGCGGACCGGGTCCGCAAGCTGCTCGGCGCGTGAGTCCGTGACGTGACCGTGTGACCGTGTGACCACGTGAAAGGGCCGCCGCCCGGAATTCGGGAGGCGGCCCTTTCACGTAGTTCCGTTTCGCGTGGCCTTGCGTCGCACGGTCCGGTGTCGCACGGTCCGGTTTCGCGTGGTCCCGTGCGCGTCAGGCGCCGTTGTACTCGGACATCTCCTGCTGGATCTGCTGCTGGATCCCGGGGATCACCTGCTGCAGCAGCGCGGGGTTGCGGAGCTCCTGGACGCCGTAGTGCGCGGCCACCATGGCCTCGAGCTCCGGGTCCTCCGGGAAGCGCTCGTTCTCCACGGCGTACGCCCAGGTCAGCTTGAAGACGACCTCGCGGAATTCGTCGACCGCCGGCTCCGGCCGCTCCGGCTCCTCCACGTACTCCGGGTACGGCTCGAACGCCTCGGCGCCCTGCTCGTGCCGCGGATCCGGGATCGGGGCGTCCTCCGGGCCGAGCGGCACGGCGACCGGGGTGGGCGCCAGACCGTCGACGTACTGCGGGTCGTACGCCGTCTCGTGGGCCTCGGACGGGAGCTGCGGCGCCTGGAACCAGGGGCTGTCGTGGTTCGGGGCCTCCGCCTCGCCCGGCTGGCCCGGCTGGCTCGGCTGGCCCTGCGCGCCCGGCGTGCCCGGCTGCCCCTGGGGCTGCTGAGACTGCGGGGGCAGCTGGGGCTGATCCGGGTGGGGGAGCTGCGGGTGCTGAGGTGCCTGGGCCACCTGCTGAAGCTGGGGCTGCTGGGGCTGCTGGGGCTGCTGGGGATGGAGGAGCTGCTGGTGCTGCTGCGGCGGGAGGACCGCCGGCTCGATGCCGGCCGCCGCGAGACCCGCCGCCGCCGTCTCCGCCAGAGGCACCCCGTACCGGGCCAGCCGCAGCGGCATCAGCGCCTCCACCGGGGCCTTGCGCCGCCAGCTGCGGCCGTACCGGGCCTGGAGCCGGGCCTGGTAGATCAGACGCTCCTGCTCCAACTTGATGACCTGCTCGTACGAGCGGAGCTCCCAGAGCTTCATCCGGCGCCACAGCCGGAACGTCGGCACCGGGGAGAGCAGCCAGCGGGTCAGCCGGACGCCCTCCATGTGCTTGTCGGCGGTGATGTCCGCGATCCGGCCCACCGCGTGGCGGGCGGCTTCCACGGCCACGACGAACAGGACCGGGATCACCGCGTGCATACCGACACCCAGCGGGTCCGGCCAGGCCGCGGCGCCGTTGAACGCGATCGTCGCCGCCGTCAGGACCCAGGCGGTCTGACGCAGCAGCGGGAACGGGATCCGCAGCCAGGTCAACAGCAGGTCGAGGGCGAGCAGGACGCAGATGCCCGCGTCGATGCCGATGGGGAAGAAGTAGGAGAAGGTACCGAAGCCCTTGAGCACGGCGAGTTCGCGCACGGCGGAGTACGAACCCGCGAAACCGATCCCCGCGATGATCAGCGCACCGGCGATGACGAGGCCGATGAGTATTCGGTGTGTGCGTGTCAGCTCCATCGCGGCCACCCGCGATCCCCTCCCGTCAAACGACATCTCGCGCGCACAGAGTGGCACACGTGCACGAAGCCCGGCCCTCGGGGGAGGGACGGGCTCCGCGCGGATGTGTCCGTCTGCGCAGGTTTGTGACTACTTGTTGGCGGCCGCGACGGCCGCGACAGCCTCCTTGGCCGCCTTCACCGCGCCGTCCATGACGGTCTTCTCGGTCGGGGCCGCGGCGCCCGCGTAACCGGCCCCGTTGTACGAGAGCAGGACCAGCACGTTGCCCGTCCGCGCGACGACGGAGGCGTAGACGAAGTCCTCGTCCGTCTTGCGCACCTGGTACGCGACGGACTTCGCCTCCTCGCCGATGCCCGTCGCCGTGGTGGTGCGGAGCTTCTTCGCGCCCGGCGTCGCCTGGATCTTCGCGAGCTCCTTCGTGAGGTTCTCCTGCGCGCGCTCCTGGCCGCTGCCGAGCGAGACGTCCGAGTCGTACCGGTAGAACGACACGTCGAGCCAGCGGTACTGCGAGCCCTTGACGCCCTTGTCGTCGAGACCGTTCCACGAGCAGCCACCGCGGCTCGCCAGGTCACTGGAGGCGGCCGGCGTGCCCTTCTTGTTCTTCGCCTTCGGCACGAGCGACGCCGTCGTCTTGGCGGAGATCGCCTTGCACACCTCGGGCAGCTTCGCGAACTTCGCCGGCTCCACCGTCGGCGTCGGCTTCGGCGCAGGGGTGGCGGAGGCCGACGCGGAGGTCTTGTCCTGCGTCCCCTTCGCGCCGGAGTCGCCGCTGCCGCCGGAGTCCGAGGAGCAGCCGGCGACGACGAGCATCACCGGGACGGCTGCGCAGGCGAGTATGCGGGGGAGTCGCGAGGCTGATCGCTGCATGGTTCCTTCAGTCGCTTGTCGTACGGTCCGGCCACGGGTACGCCGACACGTTACGTGGTCGCCGTCCACTCACGGAGCGGAGGCGAACGGCTACTCCTCCAGGCGTTCGGCGAGCAGCCGGGCCAGGTTCCGGGCCTTTTCCTGCAGTTCCTTGCTGTCCGGGGCCTCCGCCGAACCGGTGGTCTGCTCCCGGTACGAGACGGTCACGATCACGTTGGATGTGCGGAACACCACGCTGACGGCACGCTGGTGACCCTTCGCGCCGACCGTGCTCAGGACGTCGGCGAGGTACGCGATGTCGCCGAGGCCGTCCAGGACGCGGGGTTCGAGACCGGTGGGGCTCGGGCCGGCGGAGGTGGGGCCCGTCGGGGTCGGACCCGTCGGGGTGGGGCCCGTACCGGTGGGGTGGGCCGTCGACGGGGCCGTCGCGGGCGGCGAGGTCTTGGCCGCCGCGGTGGTGCTCGTGGGATCGGGGGTGTCCGCACCGGGGCCCGACGCCGTGCCCGTCGCGGTCGCGGTCGCGGTGGGGGTGGGTGCGGTGGTCGTGGGCGGGGCCGTCGGCGGTACCGGGATGCCCGCCGCGAGCTGCTTGCGGACGTACACCTCCTGCGCCCGGTCGTCGTCACTGACGGCGGGGTCGTACGACACCACCCGCTCGATGTCGAGGGCGAGCCGGTGGGAGGTGTCGGGGGAGTCGGCCTTCCAGCTGCAGCCGACGCGCCGGTCCGTGTCGTACGTGACGGCCGCGATACCGCGGTACGCCTTGCCGCGCTCGGCGTCGGGCAGCGCGGCGGCGCCCGGGAGCAGGTCCTTGAGCGTGGCGTGCGGGACGGCGCCGCAGGGTTCGAAGAGGGTGCGATAGCGGCCGGGGGGTGCGACGGGGGTGACGGGGCCGGCCTTGGCGTCGACGGCGACGTCGCCTGCCGGTGTGCCCGCCGAGCATCCGGTGAGCCCGAGCCCGAGGCTCAGTCCCAGGACGCTGGTGAGGACTGCGGCGGTGCGTGCCGTGGACCCGGTGCGGCCGGGGGCGTACCTCTTTCGCTGCACGGTCCCAGGCTCCCTTCTCCCGAAGTCTTTCCCGAAAACTGTTTGCCGCGCGAACCCGGCCGGTGGACACAATGTCTATCGCACACGCAGCTGTTGATGCCGGTCCGCTGTCACCTGTACGGGCTTTGGCTCCGGTTTTTGCGTTATCAGACTTATCGGGGGAATTGAGGGAGTATGTCGTACGTAGAGGTACCGGGGGCGAATGTACCCATCCGGATGTGGACCGATCCTTCCACGGTGGACGACGGCGCCATGCAGCAACTGCGGAACACGGCGACGCTGCCCTGGATCAAGGGCCTGGCCGTGATGCCGGACGTGCACTTCGGCAAGGGTGCGACGGTCGGTTCGGTGATCGCGATGCACGGGGCGGTCTGTCCGGCGGCGGTCGGCGTGGACATCGGTTGCGGGATGTCCGCCGTCAAGACCTCGCTGACGGCGAACGACCTGCCGGGCGATCTGTCACGTCTGCGGTCGAAGATCGAGCAGGCGATCCCGGTCGGGCGCGGACTGCACCGCGAGGCGGTGGACCCGAAGCGGCTGTACCAGTTCCCGACGGCGGGGTGGGACGACTTCTGGTCGGGGTTCGACACGGTCGCCGATCCGGTGAAGTTCCGCCGGGGGCGGGCGGAGCAGCAGATGGGAACGCTCGGCGGAGGGAATCACTATGCAGAAGTGTGCATAGATATGCGAGGCGAGGTGTGGCTCGTCCTCCACTCCGGGTCGCGCAATATCGGCAAGGAGCTTGCCGAGTATCACATCGGCGAGGCGCAGAAGTTGGCGCACAACCAGGGCTTGGTGGACAGGGACCTCGCGGTGTTCGTCGCTGACACCCCGCAGATGGCTGCCTATCGGAACGACCTGCATTGGGCCCAGGAGTACGCCAAGTACAACCGGGCCGTCATGATGGCCCTCTTCCAGGAGGTACTCCGTCGGGAGTTCCGCAAGGCGAAGGTGACCTTCGAGCCGGTGATCTCCTGCCACCACAACTATGTGGCGGAGGAGCGGTACGAGGGTATGGACCTGCTGGTCACGCGGAAGGGTGCGATCCGGGCCGGATCTGGGGAGCTCGGGATCATCCCGGGATCCATGGGCACCAGCTCGTACATCGTGAAGGGTCTCGGCAACGCGAAGGCCTTCAACTCCGCCTCGCACGGCGCGGGGCGGAAGATGAGCCGGAGCGCGGCGAAGCGGCATTTCACGGTGCGTGATCTGGAGGAGCAGACCCGGGGTGTGGAGTGCCGCAAGGACTCCGGCATCGTGGATGAGATCCCGGGCGCATACAAGCCGATCGAGCAGGTGATTGATCAGCAGCGGGACCTGGTGGAGGTCGTCGCCAAGCTGAAGCAGGTCGTCTGCGTGAAGGGCTGAGGGTGAAGCCGGAAGGGGGTGCCGGGTGGCGGCACCCCCTTCCGTGGTTCCTGGGCTACCGGGTTGGCATCGGTGTCTGGCCGGTGCGGAGCCGCCATAGGCGCATGGAGCAGCTCTGCTCGGTTCGGTCGAGCGTGATGGCTGCGGCGGCGGGGTCGTTGAGCCGCAGCAGTTCGCGGTCGTCTGTCTCGGTCCAGCGTCGACGGGGTGGTGCGAACTTCATGTCTGCTGGACGTACCCAGGTCTGGATCGCGGCTGCGTTGGCCTTCTTGTGGTCCAGGGCGATGCAGTCGGGGTAGTAGAGGTGCTCGGCGAGCCTCTGCGCCTGCTCCTTGTAGTAGGTGATGACGTAGACCTGGTCACGGGTGTTGCGACGGGCGATGCGCTCGGCGCCTGTGATCTTCTTCGTGTAGTGGCACAAGTACGCGGCCATGGCCGTGCTGGCTGACGTGAAGGAGAGGAACGGGATGCCCTCGGCGGTCCAGCCGAGCGATCCGTCGGCATCGATGAAGCCGCGGAGGTAGTCCTGTCGGGAGAACTCGACGCGGGGTGGCCGGATGTTCCGCGACTTCTTGCCGTAGGGGATTCCGAGCTCGTTGACGATGGCCCTGGCCTCGAGTGCGCAGAGGGTCCACGTGGCCGAGTGGTGCCGCTCGGAGAAGTTGGTGGTGCGGACCCGCTCCGTGACGGAGCTGTAGTACGGGGTCAAGCGCTGGAACTCGTGGAGGATGTGGATGTCCCGCGCGTTGATCTCGGCGGTCAGCTTGCCTTTCTGGCCCGGGCCACGGGCCAGGTGTCCGTCCGCCTGGAGGAAGCCGAACATGTAGGCGTAGCGGGGGTCTTCGAGGTCCATGAAGGACGGCGTGGTGGGCGTGAGGGCGCTCATGTCGAAGAGCGCGGGCACGCTAGGGTCCTGTTCAGCCATGGGAAGTGTGTCTTCCTTCTGGTGAGGCCCTCGGCTGGGATTGCCGTCCTGGTCGAGGGCCGTTCTGTATGGAGTTGTCTTCGACGGTAGGTCGGGTCTTCGGTCGGCGTGCGGGTGATCGGGTGGGTTCACCCGGACGTGTCAGAGCTCGCGGTGGACCTTGGTGTTGGAGGCCTGGGCGCGGGGGCGGACGACCAGGAGGTCGATGTTGACGTGCGGGGGGCGGGTGCAGGCCCAGGTGATGGTGTCGGCCACGTCGTCCGCGGTGAGGGGTTCGGCGACGCCCGCGTAGACCTTGGCCGCCTTGTCGGTGTCGCCGCGGAAGCGGGTGGTGGCGAACTCGTCCGTCTTCACCATGCCGGGGGCGATCTCGATGACGCGGACCGGGGTGCCGACGATCTCCAGGCGGAGGGTTTCGGCGAGGACGCGGGCGCCGTTCTTGGCGGCGACGTAGCCGGCGCCGCCCTCGTAGGTGGAGTGGCCCGCGGTGGAGGAGAGGACGACGACCGTGCCGTCGCCGCTCGCGGTGAGGGCGGGGAGCAGGGCCTGGGTCATGTGGAGGGTGCCGATGACGTTGACCTCGTACATCTGGCGCCAGTCGTCGGGGTCGCCGGTGGCGACGGAGTCGGCGCCGAGGGCTCCGCCGGCGTTGTTGACGAGGACCGCGAGGGTGCGGAAGGCGGTGGCGAAGTCGTCGACGGCGGCGCGGTCGGTGACGTCGAGGGCGTAGGCGGTGGCCTGGTGGCCGGCCGCGTTGATCTCGGCGGCGAGGGCTTCGATGCGGTCCTTGCGGCGGGCGGTGAGTACGACGCGGTAGCCGGCGGCGGCCAGCTGCTTGGCGGTGGCGGCGCCGATTCCGCTGCTCGCTCCGGTGATGACGGCGATGGGGGTACCGGATGCGGTCATGGCGTGCTCCTCGCGCAGGTGGTCGATTCCGTGGATCGCCCGGTCAGGATAGGTGGGGCTGTGGGTCAGCGGCCGCGGGGGGCGTACATGATCACGGCCATGCCGGCGAGGCAGACGAGTGCGCCGATCACGTCCCAGCGGTCGGGTCGGTAGCCGTCGGCCGCCATGCCCCAGACGAGCGATCCGGCGACGAACACTCCGCCGTAGGCGGCGAGGATGCGGCCGAATTCGGCGTCGGGCTGGAGGGTGGCGACGAAGCCGTAGACGCCGAGGGCGAGGACGCCGGCGCCGATCCAGATCCAGCCGCGGTGTTCTCTTACTCCCTGCCAGACGAGCCAGGCGCCGCCGATCTCGAAGAGGGCGGCGAGGAGGAAGAGGGCGGCGGAGCGGGCGATGAGCATGGGGGCAGGGTGCCATGGGACACGCTGGCTGACTGATTGTCAGGATATGTGATGGTCTGTGGGTATTTTGTGCGTATGCGTGGAATGGTGAAGTCTGTGCTCGGGGTCGTGCTCGCGGCCTCGGTGGTGCTGGGCGTGGGCGCGAGCGCCGGTGCCGCGGGGCCCGAGGTCGTGGTCGAGGTGGATCTGGCCCATCACGGTCATGTCTCCCTGTGGGACGGGCGGGTCGGTGTCTGGCTGGTCAGTGAGAACCACGGTCCCTCCGATCTCTCGCAGGCGACGGTTCGGCTCGCCTTCTCCGAGCCGATGGCGGGGGGGCATGAGTTGCCGTCGGCCTGTCTGTGGAGCAGCGACCGGGTGGTGTCCTGTCGGACGGGTGAGCTCCGGGCCGCGGGGGCCGTCGGTGAGCTGGCGCTCGATCTGCGGACCGCCGGGTTTCCGGACGAGCTGACGGTGGAGATCACCACGGCCTGGCGGGACGGCGCGGCCGACGGGAACCCGAGGAACGATCGGCATCGTGTGCTCGTGCCGGCCACCGGCGATCCGTACGTCTTCTGATGCCGGGCGGCCGTTGATCAGCGGTCTGTCCAGAAGACGTAGCCGTCGGGGCGGACGAGGACCGCGTCGCGTCGGGTCCGGTCCGGCCAGGTGGCCCGTATCAGGCGCTCGGGTGCGAACGGGGCCGTCGCCGGCAGGGCGGGGGTCGCGCCCTCCGGGGCGATCAGGACGAATTCGCCCTCGCGGAGCAGTTCGTGGAGTCTGCCTTCGCGCAGGTGCAGGTCGGGTGCGCGCCGGCCCGCGGGGCGGCGGGTGCCCGCTGTCGGCGCGTACGCGATGCCGAGGCCGCTGATCATGCCCATGGCTCGGGCGGAGGCGGGGCCGACCGTGTTCAGGAAGCGCGCCGCGGTGGCGCGGGCGGCGCGGGCGAGTGGGGTGCGGGCCATCGCGAGGCGCACGATCGCGCCGCTGCTGCGGAGCACGGCGGTGCCGACCGGGTGTCGTTCGGACTGGTAGCTGTCGAGGAGTGCCTCGGGGTCGGGTGCTTCGCCGCGCAGGACGGCGGTGAGCTTCCAGGAGAGGTTGGCGGCGTCCTGGAGGCCGGTGTTCATGCCTTGTCCGCCGGCGGGGGAGTGGACGTGGGCGGCGTCGCCGGCGAGGAAGACCCGGCCGACGCGGTAGGCCGGGGCCTGGCGCTCGTCGCTGTGGAAGCGGGAGATCCACCGGGCGTCGTGCATGCCGTAGTCGCTGCCGAGGGCGGTGCGGGCGATCTGGCGGACCTCGTCGAGGTCGACGGGCTCGCTGTCGGGGACCTGGCGGGTGCGGTTCCAGCCCATGACGCGGTACCAGCCGTCGCCGAAGGGGGCGAGGAAGGCGAAGGCGTCTCCGGAGCCGCTGACGGTGAGCGGCTCCGGAGGCTCCTCGGCCAGGCGGACGTCGGCGAGGACGAGGGAGCGGATGACGGAGCCGCCGGGGAAGGGCAGGCCGAGGGCGGAGCGCACGGTGCTGCGGACGCCGTCCGTGCCGACGAGGTGGCGGGCGCGGAGGGTGTGGGGTGTGCCGTCGGGGTCGGTGAACTCGGCGGTGACCGCTTCGGGGCTCTGGTGCAGTCCGTCGAGTCGTGTCCCGTACCGGAAGGTGACGCCCGCGGCCGCGGCGCGGCGCTCCAGGGCTTCCTCGACCTCGTACTGCGGGGTGATGAGCAGGTGGTTGAAGCGGCTGGGCAGGCGGGTCAGGTCCAGTTCGAGGTGGCCGAAGAGGCGCATGCGGGTGAGGAGCGTGCCCTTGGTGAGGAGTTCGTCCGCGAGGCCGCGGGCGTCGAGCTGCTCCAGGGTGCGGGCGTGCACGCCGAAGGCGCGGGTCATGTTGCCGAGGGTGTGCGGGCGGCGCTCGACGAGGGTGACGTCGATGCCGGCGGTGGCGAGGTCGCCCGCGAGCAGGAGGCCGGTGGGGCCCGCGCCGATGACGAGTACGTCCGTGTCCGTGGTGCTCATGGCTGCCTCCAGGGTGCCCACGACCGTTTGCCAACGAGTGTTGGTCAACGCTTGTTGGCAACTGTAGGGCGGGTCTCGATGGCGTGTCAACGCTTGTTGGCCTACAGTTGTTGGTATGACGACCGCCCGCCGCTCCGACGCCACTCGGGCCGCCATCCTGGAGGCCGCGCGCGAGCGCTTCGCCTCCGACGGATACGAGCGCGCCACCATCCGGGCCATCGCCCGCGACGCCGGGATCGACCCGTCGATGGTCATGCGCTACTACGGCAACAAGGAGGGGCTGTTCGCCGCCGCTTCCGAGATCGAGCTGGGTCTTCCCTCACTCGGTGCCCTGCCCGCGCGGCACATCGGGGCCGTCCTGGTCGGCCACTTCCTCGACCGCTGGGAGCGGGACGACGTCCTGACCGGACTGTTGCGGGTGGGGGTCACCAACGCCGCCGGGACCGAACGGATGCAGGCGATCTTCGCCGAGCAGCTCGGCCCCGTCACCCGTGGTGTCTGCCCCGACCCGGAGGACGCTCCGCGCCGGGCCGCGCTCGTCGCGTCCCAGATCCTCGGCATGGCGCTGGTCCGCTATGTGCTGCGTCTGCCGCCTGCCGTCGAGATGTCCCGCGAGGAGGTCGTGGCCTGGCTGGGGCCGACCGTGCAGCGCTACCTGACCGCCGAGGCGCCCTGAGGCGGGGCAGCGAAGCCGGGGCCCCGGTGCCTGGTTCGTACAATTTCTGCATGCCGCAGAAGAGTTCCGCCCGGCGCGAGGCGCTGATGACCGAGCTGTACGGGGAGGCCCGCCGCTACATGGCCTCCTACGCCCTGTTCAACCAGGCCGTCGCCGACCATCTGCGGCTCCACCCGACCGATGTGCAGTGCCTGAACCTGCTCAGTCTGGAGGAGGCGCCGGTGACCACCGGGCGGGTGGCCGAGCTGACGGGGCTCACCACGGGCTCCGCGACCCGGCTCGTCGACCGGCTGGAGAAGGCCGGGTACGTGACGCGCGAGCGGGACACCGAGGACCGGCGCCGGGTCCTGGTGGCGCTCGTGCCCGAGCGGATGGCCGAGCTCGCCACCCTGTGGCGGAAGCTCAACGGGACCTGGGGCACGATGTTCGACGTCTACAGCGACGCCGAGGTCGCCCTGCTCATCGCCCATATGCGGCGCACCGTCGAGGTCAGTGCCGTACAGGTCGAGCGGCTGCGCGGCGGCGAGCTCGGCTGACCGCGTCCGGCTAACCGTGTCCGGCTAACCGTGTCCGGCTGGCCGGGCCGGCTGACGGGTCCGGTCCGGGAGGCAGACGTCAGCGGGTCGTCGCGCCGCCGAACTCGCGGACCGCGTCGGAGACGATCGCCTCCAGGCGGGCGTGGTGGGCGCCGCGCCAGTAGACCCGGCCGCACTCCACGCACTCCGCGAAGACGTCGTAGGACTTCTCCGTGCCCTGCTCCAGCCGCTCGCGGACCGCGTCCTTGTCGGCGTCGGACAGCTGTCCGTTGCACGCCGTGCAGCGGGTCCAGGGCGCCAGCGGCGGCGCGAACCGCTCCAGTACGTCGCGGAGCTGGTCCTCCGGCCGGTCGCTGTACACATAGGCGCCCGCCCACAGCTCCCGGCGGCGCAGCAGGCCGCGGTCGCGCGTGAGCATGACCCGCCGCTCCCGCGCGGAGAGCGCGGCCAGCGCGGGGTCGCCGATGTCCTCGCTCTCGTACGCCGCGTCCACGCCGAGCAGACGCAGCCGGCGGGCCAGTGTGCCGAGGTGCACGTCGAGCAGGAACCGGAGCGGCGCGCCGGGCACCGGCTGCGGGCGGGCGACGTCCTCCACCTCGATCGTCTCGCCCGCGACCGGGACGTGCGAGGTGTCCACGGGCCGGCCGTCGACGAGAAGCCGCCCCGCCTCGGTGAGCGGTACGCCGAGCGACTCCACGACGTGCCCGAGCGAGGAGGCGCCGTCGGTGGCCACGGGGGTGTGTCCCGAGCGCCGCTCCGTCGAGACGAAGAGCCGCAGGGCGGGGGCGAATCTGATCTGGATCTCCGGTCCGTTCACGGGGACAGGATGGCACCGGGGCCGGGTGGGGGGCCAGGGAATTCGCCCTGGGGAGGTGGAGCCGGTGCCGGTCAGGGGCGGAAGGCGGCGGCGTGGTCGGTGGCCCAGTCGGCGAAGGTGCGGGCGGGGTGGCCCGTCAGCTCCTCGACGGTGCGGGTCAGTGGCGTCGGCCGGCCGTCGTGCGAGGCCCAGTAGGAGAGGAGGGCGTCCGCGAACGTCTCCGGTATGAAGCCGCTGACGGACTCCTTCCATTCCTCGGGGGTGGGCACGGTGTGGGGCGCGGGGCGGCCCGTCACCTCGGCCAGGATCGCGAGCTGCTCGGTGAAGTCCAGTGACTCGGGGCCCGTCAGGAGGTAGGAGGAGCCGCGCAGCCGGGGCTCGGTGAGCACCGCGAGGGCGGCCTCGGCGATGTCGCGCTCATGGATCGGGTCCCCGTACGCGTGCGGATACGGGAGGGCCGGCGCGTGTCCTTCCCGGAGTGCCCACGACCACTGCAGGGCGTTGGTGGCGAAGGCGCCCGGCCGGAGGTGCGTGGCCTCGAAGGCTCCGGTGTCCGCGGCGGCGGACAGGGCGCGCTCGGCGGCGAGGTGCGCGGCGGCGATCGCGTTCCCGGCGGCGTCCGGGGCGAGGACGGAGCTGGAGGAGAGGAGCGCGATGTGCTCGACGCCGGCGGCCCGGGCCCGGTCGGCGAAGGCGCCGACATGTGCGGCCTCGGCGTAGAGGAAGACGGAGTCGACGCCGGTCAGGGCGGTGTCGAAGGTGGTCGGGTCGGTGAGATCGCAGCGCACGGTGTCGACCCCGGGGGGTGGGGAGAGGTCCGCGGGGTTCTTGGAGCCGGCTGTGACCTTGACGCCCGCGGCGTCGAGCAGGCCGATCAGGGTGGAGGCGACGCGGCCACGGCTGCCGGTGACGAGAACGGTCATGAGGGTGTCCTTCCGGGGAGAGGGATCGCGAGGGCTGTTAACTGCACAGAGAAGAGTCTGCGTTACGCAGATAAATATCCGTGGAGGTGCCTCGTCCGTCAACCCTGAAGAACCCTGGGGTACCGTCCGGGCATGAAGATCATCGACCTCGAGCCGGGCGACCCCCGGCTGGAGAGCGACCTCCTGCCGGTCCTCTCCGAACTCCGTCCCCACCTCACGCCGGAACTCTTCCGCGAGGTGTACGAGGCCGGGCACGCCCAGGGGCTGCGGTTCAGCGCCGCCTACACGGACGCCGGCAGCTGCGTCGGCGCGGCCGGCTGGCGGATCGTCATCAACACCAGCTCCCTGCGCAAGCTCTACGTCGACGACCTCGTGACCGCCGCCGCCGACCGCTCCACCGGCGTCGGCCACGCGCTCGTCGCCCACCTGGACGGCCACGCCCGCGCGGCCGGCTGCCACGAACTCAACCTCGACTCAGGCACCCACCGCACCGGAGCCCACCGCTTCTACCTGCGCGAGCGCTTCGACATCGTCGCCTTCCACTTCACCCGGCCGCTCACCGCGGGCGAGGACGCCTCCTAGCGCGGGTCGGGCAGCGTGTCGGGCAGCGGGCCGGACCGCAGGTCGAGCCGCCAGTCGTTGCAGCGGATCGGGTGCCCCGGCGGGTACTCGAAGTGCCGCTCCCCGAGCAGCTCGAAACCCGCCTTCCGGCACACCGCGTTCGACGCGGCGTTGTCCGCCGACGGGAAGGCGTGCAGGTGCCGGCAGAGGCCCGCGGCCCGGGCCTCCGCCGCCACCGCGCGCGTGGCGGCCGTCGCGACGCCCCTGCCCTGGAAGCCGGGCAGGACGGTCCACCCCGTCTCGTACACGGCCTCGCCGTCCCACGTCTGCGCCCAGAAGCCGATGCTGCCCACCACCGCCTCCTCCGGCAGCAGCCGGATCCGGAACATCCGCCCCGCACCCGTGCTGTCGGCGCTCAGCTTCACGTACCGCCGGTGGCGGCCGGCGAGCTGCTCCTCCGTCTCCGGGCCGCCGAGGTGCTCCATCAACTCCGGTGCGTTCAGCGCGCGCAGCAGCCCCGCGTCCTCTTCGGACCAGGGCTCAAGGCGTACGGGAGAGGTGTCGTCGTCCATGCTCCGAACGGTAGGTCAGGGCACTGACACGCCGCGGGCGTACGCCGAAGGCGGCACCCCGATCGTCGCCGTGAAGTCCCGTACGAGATGGGCCTGGTCGCTGTAGCCGAGCTCGGCCGCGAGACCGGACCAGTCGGGGGCGCCCGCCGCTTCCGCGGACTCGGCGCGCTCCAGGGCCTCGTGGATGCGGTAGCGCAGGACGACCCACTTCGGCCCGACGCCGACGTGGGTGGCGAAGAGGCGCTGGAGCGAGCGCGCCGACAGACCGGACGCGGCGGCCAGCCGGGACACCCTGCGCAGTTCCCGGTCCGAGCGGATCAGGTCCACGAGCTCCATGGCCTGCTCGGCGGCCGGATCGGGCGCGGGACCGTGGGCCAGGAGGAAGGCGTCGAGCGCCGCCACGCGCGCGTGGTCGCCGTCCGGGGAGAGGACCGCGGACAGCGGGTCGGCGCCCGTGAACACCTCGTCGAGGGGGACCCGGCGGCCCGTCCAGTTCGACACCGGCCACGCGGGCGCGAACGGCCGGAAGCCGCCGGGTCGGAACTGCACCCCGCAGACCCGGCCCGCGCCGGTCAGCTTCCGGGTGAACAGCCCGAGACCGATCCCGGAGACCTCGGCCGACGACTCGGCCGCTTCCGGCGGTCCTCCGAGCGGGCCGTACCGCTGGAAGACGACGTTCACCGAGGGGTGCGGGACGACATGGGTCGCGTACGGCTCCGTCAGCTCCCAGTCGATCAGCCAGTAGTGCTCCAGGTAGGGCCGCAGCTCCGGGGCCGGGGTGTGGCGGCGGAAGCGGACGCGGGTGAGCAGCTCGGCGGGGTCGACGATGCCCCGGGTGTCCCGGCGCGGGGCGGAGGCGGAGGCGGGGTCGGACATGACCCGCATGCTAGGGGTGTGCTGTCAGGGGTGGCTCCGGGATCTCCCGGAGATCGTCCCTCGGGGAGAGGTCAGGGGTGCGGGGGAGGGGCGGCGCGTTTCTTCAATACCGCGGCGGGCAGGTTCCCCTAGCGTCGACACATGACGAACGAGATCCCGCCCCGTATCGGCGATCTGCTCCGCACCGCCGCCGCCCATGCCGCGCCCCTGGTCGGCTCCATCACCGACGACTCGCTCGACGCGCCCACGCCCTGCGCCGAGTACGACGTCCGCGCCCTGCTCAACCACCTCTTCGCCGTCGTCGTGAACTTCCAGGCCCTCGCGGCGAAGGAGCCGGCCGACTTCTCCGATACCCCGGACCGGCTCGCGGAGGACGGCTGGCGCGAGCGGTTCGTGGCGGAGACCGGGAAGCTGGTCACCGCCTGGTCGGCGCCGGGTGCGGAGGAGGGGACCTCCGGTGCCATGGGGATGCCCGCGCGGACGGTCGGCTCGATGGTCCTGCTCGATCTGACCGTGCACGTCTGGGACCTGGCCCGCGCCACCGGACGAGGCTTCGAACCGGACCCGGCCGTGGTGGCCGGGCTCGCGGAGGAGGTGGAGCGGATGGCGCCGACGGCCCGGAAGATGAACGTCTTCGGGGACGCCGTCGACCTGCCCGAGGACGCGACGGGGTTCGAGCGGCTCCTCGCGACGACGGGCCGCGACCCGCGCGCCTGGACGGTCTGAGGCCGCTGCCGGATCAGCGCAGCCGGCCCGGGCCGCCCAGGGAGAGGCGGGAGACGACCTGGCCGAAGGCGTGCTCCTCCGCGGGAGTCAGCTGCACCGACTCCTGCGGATGCCAGACGCGCTCCAGCGGGGTGGCCGCCCGGTCACGGCGGTCACGGGCGCGGGCGCGCATGCCCAGCGTCAGCCACACCACCGTCGAGACGGCGAGCAGGCCGAAGAGCGTGATCACACGGGGATCGGAGAACTGGCCGGGCAAGGACATGGCTCACTCCAGGACGTGAGGGCCGTCCGTACGCGCCGCGCCCCGGCAGGTGGCGCGCATGAACGGAGGCGCTGGTGATTCCTACTGCTTCCTCCCGACCCGTTCAGTTAACACCAACGTGGGGGACTTTCGGCAGGGGGTCCGGGACCAAAGTCCCGGCCGCGCGGCGACGGCCGGCCGGGAGCCGCCGCAGGCCCTCTTGTGCGGGCCGGGGAACCGCTCCAAGGTGGCGGAAGAGGCAGATTCGGCCGGGGAGGGAGCAGCCGCATGTCCGGAGCACAGGCATGGGGATTCACGGACGACAGGGGTACGGAACTGGGGGCGGTCCGTGTGCCGGAGCGCGTCGTCGCGTACGTGCGGGCCGGGGCGGCGCTGCTGGACCTGGGGGTGACACCGGTCGCCGTCTACGGCTCCGGGCACGACGGCGCGGTGCTCGACCCGGCCAAGGCGGGCGGCGTCGAGGCGGCCGGGGTGCCGTACCTCGGCTCCGGCCGGGCCCTGGACGAGGGGCTCCTGCGGGAGCTGCGGCCGGACGTGATCGTCGACGTCACGTACGACGGGAAGAGCCCGTACGCGCTGGACGAGGCGGTCGCCGAACGGCTCGGGGTGCCGCTCGTCGCGCTCTCCGTCGGCAACGAGCTCACGCTCCCGGCGATCCTCGACCGCTTCGGCGCGCTGAGCGCCTCACTCCTGGACGCGACGGCCACAGTGGCCACAGCGGCCACAGTAGCCACAGCAGCCACGGCGACAGCGGCCGCGGCCGGGCCGCGGCGCCCCGCGGAGTCGGACGGCCCGGCCGAGCTCCTGGAGGCCGAGGCCGTCCTGCGGAGTGTCGCCGCCCGGACCGGGCTCGCCGTCCTCGCGCTCTCCGGGGCCGGTCCCGACCAGGTCCATCTGGCCCGTCCGCAGGCCTGGCCCGAGCTGGCGCGGCTCGCGGCGCTCGGCGTCCGGCTGCTGGACCCCGGCCCGGGGCCCGGCGCCAACTGGCTCACCGCCGACTGGGGCCGCGCCGCCGAGCTCCGCCCCGATCTGATCCTCTTCGACAACCGGTTCCACGCCGTCCCGCCGTACGAGACCCCGCCCGGCACCCGCCTCGCCCCGTGGAACCCCGAGACCCCGCCCAGTCCCGCCGCCTACGCGCGCTTCTTCCGCGACCTGGCGGAGTCGCTGGCCGCCTGACCGGTGCCGTCGGACAGGTGCCGTCAGACAGGTGCCCTGCGGCCGGTGCCGTCCGATCGGGTGCGGTCCGACCGTTGTCGTGCTGCCGGTGTCGTCCGACCCTTGCCGACGGCCCTGGCCCCGCCCGGATCAGGCCGGGGTGGCGGACAGCCGGGTGCGGAGGGAGGTGGCGAACTCCTCCGCGCGGGCGAGCTGGGTCCGCAGTTCGGTGACCCGCTCCGCGGCCGCCTGCTCGTAGCGGCGGACGCGGGTCACGAGCGCGGCGCGGTCCTCCGGGGCGAGCTCCGTCTCCGTGCCCGGGCGGTCCTCGGTCAGCCGGTCCACGGCCGTGAGCAGCTCCCGGGTCTCGTCGAGGGTGAAGCCGAGCGGCTTCATCCGGCGGACCACCATGAGCCGGGACACGTCCGCGTCCGTGTAGAGCGGGAATCCGCCGGGGGAGGCCGCGGACGGCACCACCAGGCCGTTGTCCTCGTACTGGCGGATCGTGCGCAGGGACAGTTCCGTCCGTGCGGCGACCTCGCCGATCTGCATGGGTTCGCCGGCCATCCGTGCTCCGCTTCGTACTCCGCTCACGCGTGACGTCCTTCCTCGTAGGGGGCTCCCGCAGGGCGCGTCTTCCGCGCATTACATACCATTCGTCCTAACTTCAGCACTTATGAGAGCTGGAAGTGCGGCGAAACGCCTGCTCGTAGGACGTCCGTTGGACAGCGGACGGCTCGGTGACACCCTGCTGCCGAAGAAGCTCGCACTGCCGATCTTCTGCAGCGACCCGCTCTCCTCCGTCGCCTACGCGACCGAGGAGATCCTGCTGATCCTCGCCCTCGGCGGCCTCGCCGTGCTCCATCTGACCTGGTACGCGGCGGTCGGCATCGTCGTCCTGCTGCTGGTCGTCGTGGCGTCCTACCGGCAGACCTGCTACGCCTACCCGGGCGGCGGCGGGGCCTATGTCGTCTCCGCCGAGAACCTCGGACAGACCGCCGCGCTCACCGCCGCCTCCGCCCTGCTCATCGACTACGTGATGACCGTCGCCGTCTCCGTCGTCTCCGGGGTCGCCGCCATCACCTCGGCCGTCCCCTCGCTCGACGGGCACGCCGTGGCCATGTCGGTGGGTTTCGTGGTGGTGCTGGCCTGGCTGAACCTGCGCGGGGTGCGCGAGTCGGGGCGCTGGTTCGCGATGCCCACGTACGCCTTCGTCGCCGTCATCTACGTCATGTTCGCCGTGGCCGCCGTGCGCATGGCGACCGGAGCGACGATCCGCGCCGAGTCCGCCGACCTGCCCGTCAACGCGGTCTCGACCTACTCGGGGCTCGCGCTCGTCTTCCTCGCCCTGCGCGCCTTCGCCTCCGGCTGTACCGCGCTGACCGGTGTCGAGGCCGTCAGCAACGGCGTCCCGGCCTTCGCCAAGCCGAAGAGCCGCAACGCGGCCATGACGCTGGCGATCATGGGCGGGCTCTCGGTGACCATGTTCTTCGGGATCACCGTGCTCGCCATGGTCTACGAGGTCCATGTCGCCGAGGACCCCACCGAGCTCGGGCTCGCCCCCGGCACCCCGATGTCCACGGCGCTCGCCCAGATCGGCCGGGCGACCTTCGGTGACTGGCACGTCCTCTTCTACGCGCTCCAGGCCGTCACCGCGGGCGTCCTGATCCTGGCGGCCAACACCGCCTTCAACGGCTTCCCGATGCTCGCCTCGGTCCTCGGACGCGACCGCTACGCGCCCCGCCAGCTCTTCCACCGCGGGGACCGGCTCGTCCACTCCAACGGCATCGTCCTCCTCTCGCTCGCCGCCATCGCCCTCATCGTCGCCTTCGACGCGGAGCTGACCCGCCTGATCCAGCTCTACATCATCGGCGTCTTCGTCTCCTTCACCCTTTCCCAGGCCGGCATGGTCAAGCACTGGCGGCGAGAACTCGCCAGGCCCGCCACACCGGGCACCCCCGGCGGGGCCGCCGACCGGCACAGCATCCTGCGCCGTCTCGCGATCAACGCCTTCGGCGCCTGTCTGACCGCGGTCGTCCTCGTCATCGTCCTGATCACCAAGTTCACGCACGGCGCCTGGCTCGTCGTCATCGCGATGCCGGTGCTCTTCGCCGGGATGAAGGGGGTGCGGCGGCACTACGACACCGTCGCCGCCGAGGTCGCGGTCGCGGTCGGCGAACGGCCCCACGCCTTCGTCGCGAACCACGTCCTCGTCCTGGTCGCCTCGGTCAACGCGCCCAGCCTGCGCGCCCTGTCCTACGCGAAGACCCTGCGACCCGCCTCCCTCACGGCCGTCACCGTCGCCGAGGACCCGGCGGAGGCGGAGGTGCTCCGCGCGACCTGGGAGGCCCACCGCATCGACGTACCCCTGCGGGTGCTCAGCTCCCCGTACCGCTCACTCGTCCAGCCGATCCTGCGGCACGTCCGGGAGGCGCCCGAGCGAACGCCGGACTCGGTGGTCACGGTGGTCATCCCCGAGTACGTGGTGGGGCACTGGTGGGAGCAGCCGCTGCACAACCAGAGCGCCCTGCGCCTCAAGACCCGGCTGCTGTTCATGAAGAACGTCGTCGTCATCGACGTGCCGTACCGGCTCGCCTCCGCCCGCGAGCTCGCCGAGCAGCACCGGGAACAGCGGGAACAGCAGGAACAGAGGGAGCGGCGTGAGCGGCGTGAGGGACGGTAGTAGCGGGAGCAGAGTGAGCGGCGTGAGGGACGGGGGAGTGGTGGGAGGGCGGGAGTCCCGGTCCCCTACGGCCAGACCAGACAGTACGGCTGGTGCCCCGCCTCGTGGAGACGGACCGAGAAGTCCTGCCACTCGTGGAGCAGCTGGTAGACGTCGAAGGCGTCGCGCGGGCCGCCGCGGTCGGGGACCGTGGACCAGATGAAGGCGGCGGCGCCGACCGACTCCTCGCCGAGCGCGCGCAGCGGGTCGACCACCGTCATCGGGAGCTTCACGACCGCGTAGTCCGGGTGCAGCACCACCAGCTCCAGCGGGGGCACCTTGTGCAGGGGCATGCCCTCGATGCCCGTCAGGACCATCGCCGCTATGGTCTCCGGCTTGATCTTGGTGAACATGCCGCCCATGCCGAGCTCGTCTCCGCCGAGCTCCTCCGGGCGCATCGAGATCGGGACGCGGGCCGCCGTGGCGCCGTCGGGCGCGCCGAAGTACTTGTACGTCACGCCCAACCGGCCACTCCCGCTTCCGGGCGCCGCTTCTCCCGAGGAGCCCAAGGAGCCCGACGAGCCTGGGATGCCTGGGGTGCCCGGGCCTCCCGGAGTGCCGGGCGCGCCCGGAGCCGCCCCGTCCGCCCGCCGGCGCCGGTGCCTCCCCCGCCGGGCAGACTCCGGACCCAGATCGTCCGTCCCCTCGCCCGGTCCGCCACCGCGATGCATATCTCCACCCGACTGCTTTTTCTCGGCAACACGACCCCGCCGCGCAACCCGATCATCGTGTCAGTGACCTCCCCCACGTTCGTACGGTGAAACACCTGTCCGCAAGAACGCCGTGGCCTCTGACACCATGGATTCCGTGAGCCATCCCTATGACGCCCCAGTTTCGCAGACGCGGCGGACAGCCGCCCCGGCGTCGTCACCGGGTGCCCATACCGTTTCTCCGTACCCGAAGTCGTAACTCCTCCGTACTCGAAGCCGTACTCGCAGCCGTACTCGCAGGTCAGGATCACAGTGCCGTATTCATACGAAGCCCCAGTCTCACAGACGCTTTTCGACCGCGCGTCCCTCGTGACGCCCGGCGGCGTGAACTCACCGGTGCGTGCCTTCCGAGCCGTGGGCGGAACGCCCCGGTTCATGGTCTCCGGTACCGGTCCGTACCTCACCGACGCGGACGGTCGTGAGTACGTCGACCTGGTCTGCTCGTGGGGGCCGATGATTCTCGGCCACGCGCACCCCGAGGTCACCGCCGCGGTGCAGGCCGCGGTGGCCCGCGGTACGTCCTTCGGTACGCCGGGCGAGGGCGAGGTCGCCCTCGCCGAGGAGATCGTCGCGCGTGTGGAGCCGGTCGAGCAGGTCCGGCTCGTCTCCTCCGGTACGGAGGCCACGATGTCCGCGATCCGGCTCGCCCGCGGGTTCACCGGGCGCGCGAAGGTCGTCAAGTTCGCCGGCTGCTACCACGGTCACGTGGACGCGCTGCTCGCCGCGGCCGGTTCCGGTGTCGCCACGCTCGGTCTCCCGGACACGCCCGGCGTGACCGGTGCCCAGGCCGGGGACACCGTCGTGCTGCCGTACAACGACCTGGACGCGGTACGGGCCGCCTTCGCCGCGCACCCGGGTGAGATCGCCTGTGTGATCACCGAGGCCTCGCCCGGCAACATGGGTGTCGTGCCGCCGGCGGAGGGCTTCAACCAGGGGCTCGCCGACCTGTGCCGGGAGAACGGCGCGCTGTACATCTCCGACGAGGTGATGACCGGTTTCCGCACCTCGCGGGCCGGCTGGTACGGCGTCGACGGCGTCCGGCCCGACCTGCTGACCTTCGGCAAGGTCATGGGCGGTGGCTTCCCGGCCGCCGCCTTCGGTGGCCGCGCCGACGTCATGGGACACCTGGCCCCGGCCGGGCCGGTCTACCAGGCGGGCACGCTCTCCGGTAACCCGATCGCCACCGCCGCCGGGCTCGCGCAGCTGCGGCTGCTCGACGAGGCCGCGTACGCGAAGGTGAACGCGGTGTCGAAGGAGATCCAGGGGCTCGTCACCGGCGCCCTCGCGAAGGAGGGTGTCGCGCACCGGCTGCAGACCGCCTCCAACATGTTCTCGGTCTTCTTCACGGCCGACGAGGTGCGGAACTACGACGAGGCGAAGAAGCAGGAGGCCTTCCGCTTCAACGCCTTCTTCCACTCGATGCTGGCCGACGGGGTCTACCTGCCGCCGTCCGCCTTCGAGTCCTGGTTCGTGTCGGCCGCCCACGACGAGCGGGCGATCGAGCGGATCGCCGCCGCGCTGCCCGCCGCCGCCCGCGCCGCCGCGGAGGCCACGGCATGAGCGAGCGCGACACGCCCGACCGGGACGTCACGTCCGACCAGGACGTCACCGTCGTCCACCTGATGCGCCACGGCGAGGTCCACAACCCGGACGGGATCCTCTACGGCCGCCGCGCCGGCTACCACCTCTCCGAGCTCGGCCGTCAGATGGCGGACCGGGTCGCCGAGCACCTGGCCGGCCGGGACGTCACGTACGTGGTCGCCTCCCCGCTGGAGCGGGCGCAGGAGACGGCGTTGCCGATCGCCAAGACGCACGGCCTGGACCTGGCCGGCGACGGGCGGCTCATCGAGGCGGCGAACGTCTTCGAGGGCAAGACCTTCGGTGTCGGTGACGGGGCCCTGCGCAAGCCGGGGAACTGGAAGCACCTCACCAACCCGTTCCAGCCGTCGTGGGGCGAGCCGTACGTCGAGCAGGTCGTCCGGATGATGGGCGCGCTGGACGCGGCGAAGGACGCGGCCCGCGGGCACGAGGCGGTCTGCGTCAGCCACCAGCTGCCGATCTGGATCGTCCGCAGCTTCGTGGAGAAGCGGCGGCTGTGGCACGACCCGCGGCGGCGGCAGTGCACGCTGGCCTCGCTGACCTCGTTCACGTACCAGGGCGACCGGATCGTCTCGGTCGGGTACAGCGAGCCTGCCCGGGACCTGGTCCCGGCGCATCTCCTCGCCGGGGCGAAGCCGGTGAAGGGGAAGTCGAAGGCCTTCGGGGCGTAGCCGCGGGGACCTCAGGGACCCGGGGACCTCAGGACGCGACAGCCCGGGACCTCGGGGACCTCAGGACCTCAGGGACCTCGGCGACCTCCGGGACCTCAGGACGCGGCAGCTCCAAGACCTCAGGGCGCGCCCCCACTGGACAGCGGGCGTGAAGAGGTCCATCGTCAGGGCGGTCGGGTGGTGTACATGCCATCCGGTCGCCCTGAAATTTTTGTGCTATTTCCCGGAACCTCCGTGTTCCTCCCTGCATCTCACTCATTGTCGGTTTGGATGACGTTCAGGTCATACGTCAGCGCGAATGGGGATGTCATGCGCGGGATCAGTGGGATCAGCCGAAGGGGGCTCCTCGGGGCGGGCGTTGGCGCGGCCGCGGCGATGGGAATCGCCGGCTGCGGCGGCAACAACCAGGACAAGCCGGGACGTTCCGGACCGGGTAAGGGGGGCGACGTCTCGGCGGAGCCGACCACACCCGCTCCGACCAAGGACGACGCCAAGCTCATCGGTGACGGTTCCACCGCCGACACCGGGAAGCAGCCGCACCAGCCCGACACCCCCGTACCCCTCGAACCCGGTCAGACCCCGCCCCAGTTCGTGATCTTCTCCTGGGACGGCGCCGGAGAGGTCGGCAACGGCCTCTTCCCCCGCTTCCTCGAACTCGCCAAGAACCACGACGCGGCGATGACCTTCTTCCTCTCCGGGGTCTACCTCCTCCCCGAGTCGAAGAAGAACCTCTACCGCCCGCCGAACAACCGCGTCGGCGCCTCGGACATCGGCTACCTCACCGACGACCACATCAAGGACACGCTGAAGTACGTCCGGCAGGCCTGGCTCGAAGGCCACGAGATCGGCACCCACTTCAACGGACACTTCTGCGGCGGCTCAGGCTCCGTCGGCAACTGGACCCCGGCCCAGTGGCAGAGCGAGATCGACCAGGCGATGAAGTTCGTCACCGAGTGGAAGACCAACAGCGGCTGGACCGACCTCGATCCGCTGCCCTTCGACTACTCCAAGGAGCTCGTCGGCGGCCGCACCCCCTGCCTCCTCGGCCAGGACAACCTGCTCCCCACCGCCAAGCGGCTCGGCTGGCGCTACGACGCCAGCTCGCCCGGCGGCCGGCAGACCTGGCCCGTCAAGCGCCAGGGCATCTGGGACCTGCCGCTCCAGGCCGTGCCCTTCCCCGGGCACTCCTTCGAAGTCCTCTCCATGGACTACAACATGCTCGCCAACCAGTCGAAGAACACGACGAAGGGCATGCCCTCCCGCTATCCGGGCTGGCGCAAGCAGGCCACCGACGCCCTCCTCGGCGGCTTCAGCCGCGCCTACGAGTCGAACCGCGCACCCTTCTACATCGGCAACCACTTCGAGCAGTGGAACGGCGGCATCTACATGGACGCCGTCGAGGACGCGCTCAAGGGAATGGCCGGGAAGAAGGACGTCCGGCTCGTCTCCTTCAGGCAGTTCGCGGACTGGCTCGACGTGCAGGACCCGAAGATCCTCGCCAAGCTCCGCTCGCTGGAAGTGGGGCAGAAGCCCACCGATGGGTGGAATACGTTCCTCAAGGCCGCTTAGGCGATCTTGACAAGGGGCTTTACGGGCACGTAGGGGGGTGCCCAAGATCCCCCAAACGCGCATGCGAAACTTTTCACATGAGCCTTAGCCGTGCCCCTCGACGCACCCTGCTCGCCGTCGGAGTGCTGTCCGCCGCCCTCACGCTCTCGGCCTGCGGCGGCGACAGCAACGGCAAGTCCGGCGGTGGTGGCAACACCAACTTCGTGACCAACACGGGCGGTATCTCCACCGCCGCCAAGGGCGAGCGGGCGAGCACGGGGAAGCTGGCGGGCGAGACCCTCGACGGCAAGCACCTCGACGTCGCCGACCTCAAGGGCAAGGTCGTCGTCCTGAACGCCTGGGGCTCCTGGTGCGGCCCCTGCCGCGCCGAGGCCCCCTACTTCGCGAAGGTCGCCAAGGACCTCAAGGGCCAGGGCGTCGAGTTCGTCGGGCTCAACACCCGCGACCCCAACAAGCAGCAGGCGATCGCCTTCGAAGAGGAGTACGGGGTGCCCTACCCGAGCCTCTACGACCAGCAGGGCAAGCTGATCCTCTTCGGCTTCCCCAAGGGCACCCTCAGCCTGCAGGGCATCCCCTCCACCGTCGTCCTCGACAAGGAGGGCAAGATCGCCGCCCGCTCCCTCATGGCGCTCGACGAGAAGAAGCTCCGGTCGATGATCGAGCCCCTCCTCAAGGAGAAGTGAGCCCGTGAACGAGACGGTCACCAGCGGAGCCCTGCTGCTCGCCCTGCCCATCGCGGTCCTCGGCGGCCTGGTCTCCTTCTTCTCGCCGTGCGTGCTCCCGCTCGTCCCCGGCTACCTCTCGTACGTCACGGGGGTCACCGGCACCGACCTCGCCGAGAGCCGCCGCGGCCGGATGACCGCGGGCGCCGTCCTCTTCGTCCTCGGCTTCACCGCCGTGTTCGTCTCCGGCGGCGCGCTCTTCGGCTACTTCGGATCGACCCTCCAGGAGTACCGCGGGACGCTCACCACCGTCCTCGGCGTGCTCATGATCCTCATGGGCGTCTTCTTCGTCGGTCTGATGCCCTGGTTCACCCAGCGCGAGTTCCGCTTCCACAAGAAGCCCGTCGCCGGACTGGTCGGCGCCCCGCTGCTCGGCGCGCTCTTCGGCATCGGCTGGACCCCGTGCATCGGCCCGACGCTCGCCTCGGTCAACGCCCTCGCCCTGGAGCAGGCCAGCGCGGGACGCGGCGCCGTACTCGCCTTCGCGTACTGCCTCGGCCTCGGCGTACCGTTCGTGCTCGCCGCCATCGCCTTCCGCAAGGCGCTCGGCGCGTTCGGGTGGGTCAAGAAGCACTACGTGTGGGTGATGCGGATCGGCGGCGGCATGATGATCGTCACCGGCGTCCTGCTCCTCACGGGCGCGTGGGACAGCATGGTCGCCACGATGCAGGGCTGGTCCAGCGGTTTCACGGTGGGGATCTGAGTTCCATGAGCAAGACCGATACGACGGAGACCGAGCGCAAGGCCGACGAAGCGGCCGGCGCGCAGCTCTCCACCGCCCCCCTCGAGGACCGCGGCGAGACCGCCATCGGCGGACCCGTCCTCGGAGTCGTCGGCTGGATCCGCTGGTTCTGGCGGCAGCTGACCTCCATGCGGGTCGCGCTGATCCTGCTCTTCCTGCTCTCCCTCGGCGCCGTCCCCGGCTCCCTCATCCCGCAGACCAGCGCGGACGAGCTCAAGGTGCAGGCCTTCAAGGAAGCCCACACCACCCTCACGCCGATCTACGAGAAGCTCCAGTTCTTCGACGTCTACAGCTCGGTGTGGTTCTCCGCGATCTACATCCTGCTGTTCGTCTCCCTCATCGGCTGCATCGTGCCGCGGACCTGGCAGTTCGTCGGCCAGCTCCGCAGCCGCCCGCCGGGCGCCCCCCGCCGGCTGACCCGGCTCCCCGCGTACACCACCTGGCGCACCGAGGCCGAGCCCGAGCAGGTCCGGGAGGCCGCGCTCGGCCTCCTCAAGGGCCGCCGCTTCCGCGCCCACACCGCCGGCGACGCGATCGCCGCCGAGAAGGGCTATCTGCGCGAGGCCGGGAACCTCCTCTTCCACGTCGCCCTGATCGTGATCCTCGTCGCCTTCGCCTGGGGCCAGCTCTTCAAGTCCGAGGGCGGCAAGCTGATCGTCGAGGGCGACGGCTTCTCCAACACGCTCACCCAGTACGACGACTTCAAGTCCGGCTCCCAGTTCGGCACCGAGGAGCTGGAGCCGTTCACCTTCACCCTGAAGTCCTTCGACGGCACGTACGAGAAGAACGGCCCGCAGCGCGGCACCCCGCGCACCTTCGAGGCGGCCGTCACGTACTCCCAGGACGGCGGCGCGGAGAAGAAGGCGGTCATCCGCGTCAACGAACCGCTCAAGGTCGGCGAGTCCAAGGTCTATCTGATCGCCCACGGCTACGCGCCCGTCGTCACCGTCAAGGACGGCCGCGGCAAGGTCGTCTTCCACGGCGCCGTACCGCTCCTGCCGATCGACAACAACATCACCTCGACCGGCGCGATCAAGGTGATGGACGGCTACCGCGACAAGAACGGCAAGAAGGAGCAGCTGGGCTTCCAGGCCTTCTTCGTGCCGACCTTCGCGGGCGCCGGGCAGGGCACGATGTTCTCGCAGTTCCCGGCGCTCGACTTCCCGGTCATGGCGCTCACCGGCTACCACGGCGACCTGCGCGTGAACTCCGGTCTGCCGCAGAACGTGTACCAGCTCAACAAGTCCAAGATGACCCAGTTCACGGACAAATCCGGCAACAAGCTCGCCCAGCGCATGCTGCCCGGCGAGACGATGACGCTCCCCGACGGAGCCGGCTCGATCACCTTCGAGAAGGACGTCAAGGAGTGGGCCAGTTTCCAGATCTCGCAGCAGCCGGGCAACGGCCTCGCCCTCGCGGGCGCGGTCGCGGCGATCGCCGGCCTGACCGGTTCGCTCTTCATCCAGCGGCGCCGGGTCTGGGTCCGGGCCGTACGGGGTGAGGACGGCGTGACCGTCGTCGAGATGGCCGGCCTCGGCCGGAGCGAGTCCGCCAGGCTCCCGGAGGAGCTGGCCGACCTCGCGGTCACGCTCACCGCGCAGGCACCGCCCGCGGCCCCGGCGCCGGAAGCACCCGAAGCCGATCCGGAAGTCGACCCCGAAGCCGATTCGGAAGCGCCCGAAGCCGATCCCGAAGCCGATCCGGAAGCCGTACCGGAACCCGCGGAAGAACCCGCAGAAGACCCTGCCCCTTCTGGAGAGGCCGACAAGTGATCCTCGCCGCCACGACCAACGAGAGCCTGGCGAAGATGAGCGACCTGCTCATCTACTCCTCCATGGCCGTCTACACCCTGGCCTTCTTCGCGCACATCGCCGAGTGGGTCCTCGGCAGCCGCAGCAAGGTCGGCCGCACCGCCGCCGCCCTCACGCAGCGGGCCGCGGGCCCGACCTCCGCCGTGACCGTCCAGGTCAAGCAGGCCGGCTCCACCGCCGTCCTCGACAAGCCGAAGATCGTCACGCGCTCCGCGGCCGGCACCCGGGACGTCCCGGACGGCCCCGGCGCGGCCGGCGGCACGGTCAAGGGCGACCTCTACGGCCGCATCGCCGTCTCGCTCACCGTGCTGGCCTTCGCCGTCGAGGCGGCGGGCGTGGTCAGCCGGGCCCTCGCCGTGCAGCGCGCCCCCTGGGGCAACATGTACGAGTTCTCCACCACCTTCTCGACGGTGGCGGTCGGCACGTACCTCGCCTTCCTCCTCGCCAAGAAGAACGTGCGCTGGATCGGCCTCCCGCTGGTCACGACGGTCCTGCTCGACCTGGGCCTGGCCACCACCTGGCTGAAGACCCCCAGCGACCAGCTGGTGCCGGCGCTCGACTCGTACTGGCTGTGGATCCACGTCTCGACCGCGATCTTCTGCGGCGCCGTCTTCTACCTCGCGGCCGTCGCCACCGCGCTGTACCTCTTCCGCGACTCGTACGAGAGCAAGCTCGCGAGCGGCGGCACCCCGAGCGCCTTCGCCCGCTCCGTCCTGGAGCGGCTGCCCTCGGCGGCCTCGCTCGACAAGTTCTCGTACCGGGTCAACGCGGCCGTCTTCCCGCTCTGGACCTTCACGATCATCGCGGGCGCCATCTGGGCCGGCGACGCCTGGGGCCGCTACTGGGGCTGGGACGCCAAGGAGGTCTGGTCCTTCATCACCTGGGTCGGCTACGCGGCGTACCTGCACGCGCGCGCCACGGCCGGCTGGAAGGGCCGGAAGGCCGCGTACATCGCGCTCATCGCCTTCGGCTGCTTCCTCTTCAACTACTACGGCGTCAACATCTTCGTCACCAGCAAGCACTCCTACGCGGGCGTGGAGTAGCGGGTGGGGGGCCTCGGGGCCACGCTGGAGGTATGAGCGAGATACCCCGGGGCAAGTGCGAGACCCACGGCGGCGACACGCACCTGCTGCGGTACGTCATGGAGCTCCCGCACCCGCCGGCGGAGGTCTGGGAGGCCGTCGCCACCGCCGAGGGCCTGCCGGGCTGGCTGTGCGCGGCGGACCCGCTGGAACCCCGGCTCGGCGGCCGGGTCACCCTCCGCTGGCTCAACAGCGAGACGGAGGTCTCGGGGCGGGTGACCGCCTGGGACCCCGAGTACATCGCCGAGTACACGGTCGATCCGACGCACGGCCGGATCCGGTTCCATCTGGAGCCGGGGTCCGGCGGCGCCGGGTCGACCGTGCTGCGTTTCACCAACGAGTTCCGCGGGACGCGGGAGTACCGGCTGGACTGCCTGGCGGGCTGGCACGACCACTTCGAACGGCTGGCGGCGAGCCTCGCGGGGCAGCCCTCGGACTGGGCCGCGTGGTCGCCCGAGCGCTGGCGCCACCTGCGGGAGCTGTACGAGCGGGACGAGGCGCCCTGGCCCAGGTGGGAGCCGTAGGGACAGGGAGACGGCCCGCCCCGCGGCCCGGGCTCACCAGCTCGCGCCCACCAGCCCCGGGCTCACCCCCGCTTCGGCGGCAGGCAGGCCGGTGTCGGGGCGTGGCCCTCCGGCCAGGCGATCTGGACGAAGCGCTGGGAGCCGTCCAGGGCCAGCTCCACGATCGGGACCGCCTTGTTGTACGGGTTGCCGTAGTTGTCCAGGCAGATCCAGCCGCTCGCGCCCTGCACCCGCAGAGAGCCCTTCACCTGCGGCCACTGGGTGACCACGTCCGAGAGCTCCGGGTGCTGGGAGCCCTGCGGGGTCGCCTGGCGGATCGCGTGGACCGCCGTCGCCATCGCGTCGTACGCGACGATGGCCTGCCCGTCGGCGAGCGGCACCGGCTTCTTCGAGGCGCGGGCGACGTCCGTCTCGAAGGTCGTGTACGCCACCACGGAGCCGCCCGTCGCCGGGACCTGCCGGCCGGGCGCCGGCTTCCAGGCGTCGGGGTGGGCGAGCGCGGCGTAGCGGACGGTCAGCTTCGCCCGGAGCGCGTCCCGGTCGAGCTTCTTGTCGGCGCCCAGGTACGAGCCCTCGTCCCCGGTCAGGACCGTGAAGGCGCGCTCGGTGCAGCCGCGGGCGCCCAGCGCGTTGATGAACTGGCGCAGCTGGGTGTGGCGGCCCGCGAAGAAGACGGTCTCGGCGCGGGTGTCGCAGATGAGGTGGGTGATCTGGCGGAAGGTGTTCGCGGTGGTGCCCTCGTCGGTCGGGTCGGGGGGCGAGGTGAAGAGCTGCGGCTCGTACGGCGCGCCCTTGAGGGAGGCGGCGAAGGCCGACTTGAGGGTGTCCGTGTAGTGGTCGCCGCTGCGGGTGTCCTGGACGAGGAGCGCCTTGGCGGCGTTCACACGGCCGAAGTGGGCGAGGGCCCTGGCCTCGTCGGTGTTGGTGGGGGAGACGCGGGCGAGGCCGGGGTAGCGGTTGTTGCCCGCGCCGGGGCCGTTGGCGATGTCGTCGGCGGTGATGGTGGTGCCGACGACGGCGATCCCGTCCTTGGTGAGGGCGGTCACGGCCTCCCGCATCTCGGTCGAGGAGGTGGCGACGCCGGAGACGACCCGCAGCCGGTCGGGGGCGCCCGTCATCGACGCGAGCTGCCGGGTGGTGGCCTGCCAGTGGGCGTTGCCGCGGCCGGTGTTGGCGAGGACGAGCCGGATCTTCGGGGTCTGGCTGTTGGACTCGTGGTTGGCGCGGTACTGGTAGGCGTAGGCGCCCTGCACCTCGTGCAGCACCTTGGTGCGCATGCCTCCGTCGGGGGAGGTGAGCGGCAGGAGCACGGCGACGGTCGCGTACTCGCCGGGCTTGAGCGTGGCGTTCTCGCGGCCGATGGCCCCGGCGACCTCGGCGAGTTCGGGTATGCCGAAGGCGTGGCCGTCGCCGTTGACGCCGACGCACTCGGAGCTGCCCTCGGGGCGTTCGACGCCCGCCGCGCAGGAACGGTCCTCCGGGGTGGTGAGCCGGACGATCCCGTAGCCGCCCAGGCCGATGACGAGGGCGGAGCCGAGCAGCGCGGCGACGAGCTTCTGGCGGGGGGTGCGGACGCGGCGGCGCAGCCGGTCGGTCAGACGGTCGGGCATGGCGTCAGACTCCGTCCTCGCGGCCCGGCGGCAGCGAGAGCTCCCGCCAGGCGCGGATGTCGCGCGGCCAGTGGGTGGCCGCGTCCCAGAGCGAACCGCTGCCCGTCAGATGTCGGCCGGAGAGCCTGCGCAGCTCGTGCGCGAGCCGGTCGGCGACCTCGTCGTCGGGCAGTGCGAGCGGATCGGTGAGCAGCCATACGGCGTGCAGCAGACGCCGTACGGACAGGTGGAGTTCGATGCTGTCGGCGTCGAACCCGGAGAAGGCCGGTTCGCCGAAGGGCTCCTGGCCCAGGGCGATCGCCCGGCGCGGGTCGGGGCCCGGCCGGTTCCGCTCGCGCGGGTAGGGGGCGGCGGCGACGAACCGAAGCCGCCCGAGCCAGCCGAGGACGTCCTGTTCCGGGAAGGTGATCCGCAGATGGGTGACGGCCTCCTCGGTGCGGCCGAGGGCGAGGTCGTGGTGGAGCCGGTACGGGCCGGGCTCGGGCCCGTAGTGCCGGTGGAGGGTCTCGTGGACCGCCCGCCAGGCCGTGTAGCGCGGGTGGTCCTCGTCCTCGAAGCGGAGCCGGTGCAGGAGGAGCGCGCGCAGGAGCGGGTCGGCGACGAAGTGGCGCGGACCTTCCTGCCAGTCCTCGGCGCGCAGCTGGTCGCGGACGCGCAGCGCCACGTCCCCGTCGAGGGACTCGCCCTGGAGCCGGGCGTGGGCGAGGACCCGGGCGGACTCCTCGTCGTGGGTGGCGGCGAGCACCGCGTACGGGCCGGGCCGCCGCACCGGGAGCAGCTCGGCGAGGAGGGTGGGGGCGACGGGCACCGGCGGGGCGTCCTCGCGCAGTTCCACCGTCAGGTCGAGGAGCCCGCCCGGTGTGAGCCCGGCCCGGAGCGCCGCCGGGGCCTCGCCCGCGGCCCGGCCCAGGAGGGCCACGGCGAGCGGCCGGCCGCCGGTCAGCCGGTGGACGGCGCGAGCGAGGTCGGCGGGGGTGCGGCCGGCCGGGTCGTGGTGGTCGAAGGCGGTGCGCGTCTGGGCGGGGGAGAGCGGGGTGAGCTCGACGGCGAGGATGCCGGAGCCGACGCTCGTCCCGCGTGGGCAGGGCGCCCGGTGCGAGGTCTCCGGCAGCCGGGTCCTGATGGCGTGCCGCAGCCCCTCGTGCTCGCGGACCCGGGAGGTGGCGAGGACGACGACCCGGTCGCGGCGGCCGTCGGCGCGGGCGCGCAGGATCGGTTCGACGAGCCGGCGGCCGAGCGGCTCGTGGGCGTTGTCGAGGAGCAGGAGGGGCCTGCCGATCCGGGTGCCGCGCCGGAGCCCCGTATAGGCGTGGAGCAGGTCCTCGGTGAGCGCGCCGACGAGGAAGTCCTCGGCCTCGCGGCGGCGCCGGCCGCCCTGCTCGAAGTCGATCGCGAGCTGCCGGAGACCGGCCTTGCCCCGGCCGCCGGCGTTGCGGTAGGTGCCGTACCAGTTCTCGGAGGCGCGCTGGAAACGGCCGAAGACCTCTTCGAGGACGGTCTCGACGGTCGCCTCGGCGAGCAGCCCGGCCATCGGCACGGTGGCCTCGGCGAAGTTCGCGGCCAGCTTGGACAGGACCTTGGAGACCCAGTTCCCCGCGGCGCCCTTCGTCGCGTCGACGGTCGCGAGCAGCGGCCCGAGCTGGAGGAGGTCGGTCCTGGCGCGCTCGTCGTCCTCCTGGGACCAGCCGAGCGAGGCGACGGCCACGAGCCCGAGCGAGAGCCTCGGGAACTGCACGGGCTTCGCGGCGAGCACCTTCGGCGACAGCTGTACGGCGAGCTCGGTGAGCGCCCCGGTGACCTCGCTCCAGCCGGGGCCGTGGTCGGCGGGCGGCTCGACGTGCGCGCAGTCGAGCAGGGCGAGCGGCGTGTATCCCTTGTAGCGGTTGCGGACCTCCTTGAGCAGGGCGGTCTTGCCCATGCCGCGCCCGCCGGTGAAGACCGTGACGGGCGGATCGTCGCCGTGCTCGTACGCGACCCGCGCGGCTCCGTGCCGGGTGAGCCCGCTGAGCCGTGCGACCAGACCGCCGTCGTGCAGGACCGCCTCGCGGCCGTAGAGCTCCCTGTCCACCCGCCACCCCCCTGCTTCCCCCTGCTACCCCACGAGATGCGCCCCGTCACATCATCAAGTCCAGGATATCGACAGGGTGTTGGGATCACGTCATCCTTTGCGAGGTTGCGGTGAGGGCCTGCCAGGGGTCTTCGTCAGGGATGTGCCCGGCGGAGTACGCGCCATCACGGGGGCGAGCACATCAGGCGAGGCCGTCCCAGCCCCAGCGCGGGGTGGGGCCGGGGTCGCCGAGGTCCGTACCCGGGGCCGAGGCCGAGACGTCCTTGGCGATCCGCGTGCCCCAGTCGAAGTACTCCACCACCCGGCGCCGCAGCAGGGCGTCGTCCGGCAGCTCCTTCTCCACGGCCGCCGTCATCAACTCCATCCAGCGCAGCCGCTGTTCCTCCGTGATGCCGAGCCCGAGATGGGCGCGGAGCAGGGCCTGGTGCCCGCCGTGCTCCGCCGTGAACCCGGCGGGTCCCGAGAAGACCTCCGCCAGCCATACGGCCACGTGCTCCACATGGGTGGCGGTGAAGTCGGCGAAGACGGGTGCGAGGAGGGGGTCGGCCAGGACCCCCTCGTAGAACGTCTCGGAGAGCCGGCGCAGCGCGTCGGCGCCGCCCACGGCCTCGTACAGGGTGTTCGTGTGCTCGGCGCTCATGGAGGCCTCCGGGATCCGGGATTGGTCCTCCCAGCTTTCACGCAACACGACCTGGATCCAAGGATGTTCACTCTCGGCGGGGCGGGTCGTGACGCCCTCTAGGGCTCTTCCCCGATGTCCTCGTGCCAGAGCGCGGGGTGCGCGGCGATGAAGTCCCGCATGAGGGCCACGCATACGGGATCGTCGAGCACGATCACCTCGACCCCGTGCGTCGCCAGCCAGTCGTGCCCGCCGTGGAAGGTCTCCGCCTCGCCGACGACGACCCGCGAGATCCCGAACTGCCGGACGAGGCCGGAGCAGTACCAGCACGGCGACAGGGTCGTGACCATGGTCGTCCCCCGGTACGAGCGCTGCCGCCCGGCGGCCCGGAAGGCGGCGGTCTCGGCGTGCGTCGACGGGTCCCCGTCCTGCACACGCCGATTGCGCCCCCGCCCGAGGAGCGCGCCGTCGGCCCCGTAGAGCGCGGCCCCGATCGGGACCCCGCCTTCGGCGAGCCCGGCGCGGGCCTCGGCCAGGGCGGTGCCGAGCCACTGTCGTGCCAGTTCCTGGTCCATGAGGGACTCTTCCCCGGCGGGCCGGGGGCATCACACCAGCGCGGCTCCGCGCGTGGCGATTCGCGGTCTGTGCGGTCGGCACGGGCAACGCTCCGGCTGGATACGCTGGCCGGGGCACCCTTTGGAGGACATGGTGACGACACAGCCTGACCACACGGGAGAACTCATCCCCCGCCCCGAACAGACTCCCGCCGCTCTGCGGGCAGCCCTCGCGGTCGTCGCTCCCGAGCGGCTGGCCGAGATGGACGCCAGCCAGCGCGCGGCTGTGACAGAGGCCATCGAACAGAGCGGCATCAGCCCCCTGCGCATGTTCCTGATCCAGTGGGCCGCCGTCATCGAGATCGAGCGATTCCCCGACACCGCCCGCGAACTGCGTCGCGCCGAGTACTTGGCCCAGATCGCCGAGGACCCGGAGGAGAGCCGCCGGTACGTACGAACGGCAGGGGACATCATCCGTGCCGCGCACAAGGCGGTAGGCGGGTGAGTTGGAGGTGGGAGTACGACCCCAGCGAGGAGCATGTCATCGGAGGCGCCCCACCTGCCCTCGTCGCGATGGTGGAGAAGAGGGCCGATGAGCTGGTCAGAGCTGCGGAAGCCCTCTACCTCGACGGCACCCTGTTCCAGGGGGAGAACCCCAAGAGTGAACACGTGCGTGTTCCCGGCGGGATGTTCGTCTTCCTTCTCGTCCCGCGACACGAGTGCGGATACATCCTCCAGGTGACCTATCTCTGAGGGTGTGGAGCCCTCACACGACGACGCCGCCCTCGGGTATGCGGGGTGTCGCCCTGGAAGAAGGTCCTGGCGCGCGGCACCGCCGCCCGGGACGGTGGATGCGCTACCCGGGAGTGACGTAGGAGCCCTTGCCGGGCACGGTGATGATCAGCCCGCGCTCACGGAGCTCACGCATGGCCCGGCGGGCGGTCAGCACGGCGATGCCGTACTCCTCGGCGAGGCGGGCGGGGGTGGGGATCATCCGGTCGGGGGCGAACTCCCCGGTGGCGATCTTCGCTGCGATGACGTCGGCCAGCTGCATGTACAGCGGGCGTGCCGACTGTGGGTCAAGGCTCATAGGTCAACGCTAGATAGTCATACAAAGACACGTTCGGATGGGTCTAGCTACACAGTGATGCATCACTGTGTAGCACGCACTACGTTGAGAAGGAACGCAAGACCCCGGCGACCGCTGGAACGGCCCCGGGGCGTGGCCACCAACTACCAACGGAGTTGATGACGTGCGGAACCCTATCGCGCGCGTACTGGGCAGGGTGCTGATCCCCGTACTGCTCGGGCTGCTGACCCTGCCGGCCACCGGTCGGCACCGCCCCCGCCCGGTCAGCCACCGCCGCCCGGCCGCCCCGACCCCCGCGCGGCGCCACCGCGCCCCCGCCCGGCGATCGCCCTACGCCGTCGAACAGACGGCGCTTCTCGACGGCGCCCGGTCACCGCTGGAGCGCCCCTACCTGGCAGCGGACTCGGCGCGGGCCGTGCAGCGGCGGCGCCGGCGGGCGTTGTGGCTGGCGACGGTCGGGGTGGACGTCGATCACCGGAACATCCATGCCGGGAGCGCCCGATGAGTCGCTGCGGGGCGAGGCGGTCCGTGTTCGACGTCGCCGAGGTGGTGCGGCCGGTGTGGGGCGGCTCGGTCTGCGTGCTCGTCGTGGGGCACGACGGTCCCCACCGCGACCGGGCGGGCGACGGCTGGTGGGTGACACCGGAGATCGCCGACGCGGTGACCGTGTCCCTGCTGACCCGCGCCCTCGCGGCCGCGCCCGAGCCGGAGTACAGGTCGCCGCGCTGCACCGTCGGCCGCCACGACCGCTGCCGTGACCACGTACCGCGCGACAGCGGCGTACAGGGAGTCCGGTATCTCGTGTGCGGATGTCTCTGCCACGCTCCGGCCGGGTAGTCGGCACGGCCAGAGCGGCGCGTGCCCGTGATCTGCCGGTCGCAAGCGCGGCGGCTGATCGGTTGTGATCCGGGGGAGTGGACCGGCGCGCGGGGGAGGTGAGAGGGGAGCGCGGCGGGCGGCGCGGTGGTGTGGGGCCCTTGTCCGGGACCGTGTGACCTCATGGAGTTGTCACGGAACGCTATCGTCCGGTGACTATGAGGATGGATGACTTAGCCCTGGCGGCCGCTGCGGCGGCTGTCGTCCTGTTGGCGGTCCCGGCGCCGGTCCCGGCGGCTTCGGTCGCGGCCCCGCACATGTGCGAGGGGGGAGCGGTCGACTCCCGTGGTCGGTCCTCCGTGGACGGCGGTGAGATCGCGTGGGACGACGAGTCGAAGTTCGACGACGCGCGCAAGCATGCGATCAAGGTCTGGACGGCGGGCACGCTCAAGCAGGTGAAGATCAAGCCCGACGGGGCGACGTCCTACGCAGACCTGGAGTGGCGGGACACCAGCCGGACCGGGACGGAGTGGGACAACGTCTACGGCAAGTGGGACCCGAATTCCGGTACGGACATCCTGTGGATGAACCGGGCGTACCTGGACGACCGGAAGGCGCTCGGGAAGGACGAGCACCGCAGGCGGGTCGCCGCCCACGAACTGGGTCACGCGCTCGGGTTCTGCCACAAGGCGTACGGCTACGGGCAGTACCCCTCGGTGATGTGGGCGGAGTACGACCTCATCGAGGGGAAGCGCATCAACGGCCCGACGTCGGATGACATCAAGGCGTATCACGCACTGTGGGGATGATCATGAACAGGAAGACGACGGCTCTGGTGGTGGGCGCGGTGGTCGCCGGGGCGCTGGTGCTGGGCGGTTGGTTCGGCTACCGGCATCTGGAGGAACAGGTCGGGGCCGGCGAGGTCCTGCGGGGCTATGACGCTTACACCCCGGAAGGTGCGGCGCCGCACTCCGACGACGTCTTCACCGGGCGCGTGGCGGCGTTCGAGGAGCAACGAGACCTTCAGAGCTGGACCTCGGACATCTACCGGGTGGAGGTGGTCTCGGTGCTGCGCGGGGACATGCGGGGCACCGTACGTGTCACGTACGCGCCGGACGAGGAGCCAAGGACTCGGCTGGAGGACGGCGAGACGTACGTCTTCGCGACCCAGACCTGGGAGGACAGCGTCATCGAGAACGGTCACGCGCAGATGTTCAAGGGCGAGATGAAGCCCGTGGACGCCACGCAACTGACCGCGTGGAAGAAGGCGCTGACGCTTCCGATGGCGCCGCGGTAGTCCGGGATGAACACGACCAGGAAGGCGAAGGTCCTCACCGCCGGCGCCGTCGTCGCCGGGACGTTGTCGCTGGGTGGCTGGTCCGGCTACCAGTACCTGGAAGGACAGGTTCGGTCGGGCTGTGTCCTGCGGGTGTACGACGCCACCAGCCCGGCGGACACCGCCTCGCACGCCGAGAACGTCTTCACCGGGCGCGTCGTGGAGTTCGTGGAGCGGCGGGTGGACGAGTCCTGGACGACGGACGTCTACCGGGTCGGCGTGGTCTCGGTGCTGCGCGGGGACGTGCGGGGCACGGTGCTGGTGCCGTTCGCGCCGGACCGGGAGTCCGCTCGGCGGCTGGCGGACGGCGAGACCTACGTGTTCGCGACCCAGCCGAAGGCCGACGACGGGTACTGGCTGATGTTCCAGGGGGAGATGAAGCCCGTGGACGACGGGCAGTTGCTCGTGTGGAAGGCGGCGGTGGCGCTTGCGGGTGAGGGGGAGGGGAAGAGGGGGGCGTAGGCGGGTGGGCCATCGGGCCCGCCGATGAACCGCCCATCGGTCTCGCCGATCGCCCCCATCGGGAGGACGGCCCACTGGCTCGTGGACCGGGGCCGGGCCCCGCTCGTAGCGTCGCTGCCATGAGAAACGAAACGCGGGGAACCGTCGAACTCACCCTGGCCATGGTGCTCTCCGGCACCCTCGGCGTCTTCGTCGTCGAGTCCGGGGCCTCGCCCTTCGAGGTGGTGTTCTTCCGGTGCTTGTTCGGCGCCGCCGCGCTCGGGGCGTACAGCCTCGCCCGGGGGTTCTTCACCGGGCACGGGTTCACCGCGAAGAAGCTCGGGCTCGCCGCTCTCGGCGGGGTGTTCATCGTCTTCAACTGGGTCTTCTTGTTCGAGGCTTACGAGGCCACCTCGATCTCCCTCGCCACCGTCGTCTACCACACGCAGCCGTTCTTCCTCGTGCTGCTCGGGGCGGTGTTCATGCGGGAGCGGATCTCCGGCGGGAAGCTCGCGTGGCTGGCCGTTGCCTTCGCCGGGCTCGTCCTCGTCTCCGGGGTGCGGCCCGGGGACACCGCCTCCCTCAAGGGGCTCGGCTTCGCGCTCGCCGCCGCCGTCCTCTACGCCCTCGCCACCTTCGTCACCAAGCGGATCACCGGCGTCCGGCCGCACCTCGTCGCACTCGTCCAGGTCCTCGTCGGACTGCCGCTGCTGCTGCCCTTCGCCGACTTCGGCGCCGTCGCCGGGATCGGGGGAGGGTGGCTGTGGCTGGGTGGGCTGGGCCTCATCCACACCGGGCTGATGTACGTGCTCATGTACGCCGCCTACGCCAAGCTGCCGACCGCCAAGATCGCCGTCCTCGCCTTCACCTACCCGGCCGTCGCCATGGGCGTCGACTGGGCGGTGTACGGGCACCACATCGGGCTCGTTCAGGCGCTCGGCGTCCCGCTCATCGTTCTCGCCAGTCTCAAGGTCACACTGGCCGGCTCTGCTCGGACACCAGTCGCCGCGCCTGCTCCACGAACAGGCGGACATGCGCCGGGAGCTTCTTCCCCCGCCGCCACGCGAGCTGCGTGAAGAGGGTGAACGGGGCCTCCCAGTCCAGGGCGGTCAGGGTGCCGGAGGCCAGTTCCTCCGCTACCGCCACCCGGGGCAGCAGGGCCACCCCCAGGCCCGAGGCCACGCCCCGCTTCGTCGCCTCGATCGTGCCGAACTCCATGAACGGCGGCGCCCACTCCCGCAGCTCCTCCTCGAAGAGGTCGCGGTACGGGCAGCCCGGTTCGGTGCCCACCAGGCGGGCCGCCGCCAGGTCCGCGCTCGTCAGCCCCGTACGCCCCGCCAGGGGGTGGCCGGGGCCGGCGACCAGGACCAGCGGTTCGGGCGCGAGGACCTCCGACTCCAGGCCCTCGTGCTCGGTGTCCGGCTCCATCAGGAAGCCCACGTCGTACGTGCCCTGCCGCAGCGCCTGCCGGGTCGCGTCGCCCAGGGTGGGCCGCAGCGTCAGCCGCACCTTCGGGTAGCGGTGGTGGAAGTACTCCAGGAGCGGCGGCAGCCGGTAGGAGGTGAGCGACTCCATGGTGCCGACGGCGATCGTTCCCGAGGGTTCGGCCGCGCTCGCGACGGCGGTACGGGCCTCCTCGGCCAGCTCGGTCATCCGGCGGGCGTACGGCAGGAGCCGCTCCCCGGCCTCGGTGAGCCGGATGCGGCTGCCGAGCCGCTCGAACAGCTCCACGCCGAGCGAGGACTCCAGGGACCGGATCTGGCCGGTGACGCTCGACTGGGCGTAGCCCAGGTCGGCGGCGGCCCGGGTGAAGGAGAGGACGTCGGCGACCTTCTCGAAGGTGACGAGGAGCCTGAGCTCCATCAGCTCTCGGTGTCCTCGCCGCTCTCGCGCTTCTTCGGCTCTTCCTCGCTGCGGCGCAGGTCCGCCTCCAGCTCGTCCAGGACGGCGTCGTCGTCCTTGGGAGCGGAGCCGGGAGCGGAGTCGCGGGCGGAGTCGCGGGCGGAGTCGTCAGTGGGGCCGTCCCGCTTGAGGGACTTCAGGAACTCGGGGTTGTCGTCGGGGGCGACCCAGCCGCCCGACCGGCCCCGCGCCGAGGCGGCGCGCCGCACCTTGCCCGCGAAGAACCACACGATCGGCCCGACGATCCAGAACAGCAGGATGATGATGACCCAGACCACCTTCGGCAGGTGCTTGGTCTCTTCCTCCGGGGTGTTCAGGCAGTCGATGAAGGCGTAGATCGTCAGCGCCAGCGGCAGGATGTACAACAGCGCCCTGAGCATGTGGGACAGCCCCCTGGAAGCGGTGGCGGGGGCGCGTTTCGGCGGCCCCGGTGACAGGTCAAGGGTAGCCGGTGACCGATACTGGCCCTTATGGCTTACGACGATCTCCGCTCGCTGCTCAGGGCCCTTGAGCGCGAAGGCGACCTCAAGCGCATCAAGGCCGAAGTCGACCCGTACCTGGAGGTCGGGGAGATCGTCGACCGGGTGAACAAGGCAGGAGGCCCGGCGCTTCTCTTCGAGAACGTCAAGGGCTCCTCGATGCCGCTCGCGATGAACGTCTTCGGGACCGACCGCCGACTGCTCAAGGCCCTCGGGCTGAAGTCGTACGGCGAGATCAGCGAGAAGATCGGCGGGCTCCTCAAGCCCGAGCTTCCGCACGGTTTCGTCGGGATCCGCGAGGCCTTCGGCAAGCTCGGCTCGATGGTCCACGTGCCGCCGAAGAAGGTGAAGTCCGACGCCGCCCCCGTGCAGGAGGTCGTCCTCACCGGTGACGACGTCGACCTCGACACGCTGCCGGCGCTCTTCACCTGGCCCAAGGACGGCGGCTCCTTCTTCAACCTGGGGCTGACCCACACCAAGCACCCGGAGACCGGGGTGCGGAACCTGGGGCTCTACCGGCTCCAGCGGCACGACAAGCGCACCATCGGCATGCACTGGCAGATCCACAAGGACAGCCGCAACCACTACGCGGTGGCGGCGGCCCGCGGCGAGCGGCTGCCCGTCGCCATCGCCTTCGGCTGCCCGCCGGCCGTCACGTACGCCTCGACGGCTCCGCTGCCGGGCGACATCGACGAGTACCTCTTCGCCGGCTTCGTGCAGGGCAAGCGGATCGAGATGGTCGACTGCAAGACCGTCCCGCTCCAGGTCCCGGCCAATGCCGAGGTCGTCGTCGAGGGCTGGCTGGAGCCCGGCGAGACGCTGCCGGAGGGTCCCTTCGGCGACCACACCGGCTTCTACACCCCGCAGGAACCGTTCCCCGCGCTGAAGATCGACTGCGTGACGATGCGGAAGCGTCCGCTGCTCCAGTCGATCGTCGTCGGCCGGCCGCCGACCGAGGACGGGCCGCTGGGGCGGGCGACGGAGCGGTTCTTCCTGCCCCTGCTCAAGATCATCGTGCCGGACATCGTCGACTACCACCTGCCGGAGTCGGGCGGCTTCCACAACTGCGCCATCGTCTCGATCGACAAGAAGTACCCGAAGCACGCGCAGAAGGTCATGCACGCCATCTGGGGCGCGCACATGATGTCGCTGACCAAGCTGATCATCGTGGTGGACAAGGACTGCGACGTCCACGACCTGCACGAGGTCTCCTGGCGAGCTCTGGGGAACACCGACTACGCGCGTGACCTGACCGTCGTCGAAGGGCCCGTCGATCATCTCGACCACGCCTCCTACCAGCAGTTCTGGGGCGGCAAGGCCGGTATCGACGCCACGAAGAAGCTGCCCGAGGAGGGCTACACCCGGGACGGCGGCTGGCCGGACATGGTGGAGTCCGACCCGGCGACGGCGGCCCTGGTGGACCGCCGCTGGAAGGAGTACGGCCTGTGACCACGGCCGCCGTACCGGGCGCACAGCCGGGGCGTGCGAAGGCTTTCCTGCGCCTCGTGATGATCGAGCACTCGGTCTTCGCGCTGCCCTTCGCGTACACCGCCGCGCTCACCGCGATGTTCCAGGTCGACCGGAACATCCACTGGTGGACGCTCTTCCTCGTCACCGTCTGCATGGTGGGGCTGCGGACCTTCGCCATGGCCTGCAACCGGATCATCGACCGCGAGATCGACGCCCGCAATCCGCGGACGGCGGGGCGCGAGCTGGTGACCGGGGCGGTGTCCGTGCGGTCGGCGTGGACCGGGGCCGGGATCGCGGTCGTGGTGTTCCTGGGAGCCGCCGCCCTCCTCAACCCGCTCTGCCTGGCGCTCGCGCCGCTCGCCGTCATCCCGATGGTCGTCTACCCGTACGGCAAGCGGTTCACGAACTTCCCGCACGCGATCCTCGGGCTCGCCCAGGCCATAGGGCCGATCGGCGCCTGGCTCGCGGTGACCGGCGAGTGGTCCTGGGACGCGGTGATCCTCGGCCTCGCGGTCGGGGTCTGGATCGGCGGCTTCGACCTGATCTTCGCCTGCCAGGACGTCCAGGCGGACCGCGCCCACGGTGTCATGTCCGTCCCGGCGCGCTTCGGCATTCCGGCCGCGCTGTGGGGCGCCCGCGCCTCGGCCGTCGTCACGACGGGACTGCTCGTCTGGTACGCCGTGGTCACGGACGCGGGGATGTTCCTCTGGACCGGTCTGGTGATCGTGGCGGCGGCCTTCTGCTACGAGCACTCGATCGTGAAGCCGAACGACCTGTCCCGCCTCAACCGGGCGTTCTTCACGACGAACGGTTTCATCGGGATCAGTCTGTTCGTGTGCGCGCTGCTCGATCTGCTGGTCCGCGGGCTCACCCCGTAAGCCACGGGCGGCCCGCCGGCCCGCTGTCAGGCTCCGGGTACGAATCGGTCCAGGAGCGCGTCGAGGCCGATGGCCAGGCCCTCCGGGGCGCCGCGCCGGGCGAGTGTCGGGGCGGCGGCGCGCAGGCGGGGGAGCTCGCGGGCCGGCATGCGGTGCAGGCCGAGGCGGAAGGCGGGATCGGGCTCGTCGGGGTTGTCGACCATGGCCCGCAGGTCTCCGAGGATGTAGCCGAGGACCCAGCCGGTGACGGCCCGGAAGGCCATGACGGTGGCGTCCTCGTCCAGACCCGCCCGGTCCAGGAGGGCCAGGATCCGCTCGTGGTCCCTGAGGACGGCGAGCGGGCGGCGGGCGAGCGGGACCGCCAGCATGCGGGTGGCCAGGAGCGGGGCCACCTGGGGATGGGCGAGGGCGACCCGGTAGGTCGCGGCGGCGACCCGGTGGAGTTCGTCCCGCCATCCGGGTGCCTCGGCGGAGGCGGCCAGCTTTTCCTCCAGCTCGGTGTAGAGGGCCTCCACCAGACCGTCGAGCAGCGCGTCCTTCCCGGCGGCGTACCGGTACAGCGCCATGGCCTCCACTCCGAGCTCCGCGCCGGTCCTGCGCATGCTCAGCGCGGACAGTCCCTCGCGGTCGACCAGCTCCAGGGCGGTGGCGAGCACGCGCTCGCGGCTCAGGCGGCCGTAGCGCCCGTGGTCGCCGGCGCGCCGACCCGGAGCCCGACGCCCCGATGCGGGGGGCCCTGCCGCGGGGTCCTTCTCGATCGCCATGTGCCCGCTTTCACTGTGCGGTCCGTTGTGGCCGGCCTGGGTGAAAAGCCCGCCTTGACCGCGGAACATCCAGGTATAAAGTGTACATATACGACGTAAACGTATGGTGCATCCCAGAGGGTGAAATCACCGAGCACACCCCCTGAACACACACTCCGGCGGACGGCCTCCGCAGCACGACGCGACCGTGCACCGATTCGATCCCGGAGCCATCATGACCACTCACCCGACTCTGCCGTTTCTCCCGTCTCTGCCGCAGAGCGTCGACTCCCAGCCCGACGACCACCCGCTCCGCCGCTCGACCGACACGTCTCCACATCCCCTGCGGCGGGCCGCGGACAGGGTGCCGACCCGCCCCGCCGTGAGTCTGGTGATCCCGGCTCTCAACGAGGCGCGCAACATCCCCTGGGTCTTCGAACAGATCCCGGACTGCGTCGGCGAGGTCCTGCTCATCGACGGCGACTCCCACGACGCCACGGTCCGCGTCGCGACCCGGATCCTGCCCACGGTCCGCAGCCTGCGGCAGAGCGGATCCGGCAAGGGGAACGCACTGCGCACCGGCTTCCTCGCGGCGCGTGGCGACTACGTGGTGATGATGGACGCCGACGGCAGCATGTCCCCCGGCGAGATCCCGCACTTCGTGCACTTCCTCGAGAACGGCTACGACTTCGTCAAGGGCTCCCGCTTCGTCGAGGGCGGCGGCTCCCTCGACATCACCCGCTTCCGCCGGCTCGGCAACCACGCCCTGCTCGCCCTCGTGAACCGGCTCTACGACGCCTCACTGACCGACCTCTGCTACGGCTTCTGCGCGTTCCGGCGCAGCTTCCTCGACCAACTGGACCTGCACGCCACCGGTTTCGAGATCGAGTCCGAGATGATCGTGCACGCCCTGCGCTCCGGACTCCGGATCGCCGAGGTCCCGAGCCTCGAACTGCCCCGCCGCAACGGACGGTCCAACCTGCACGCGATCTCCGACGGGCGCCGGGTGCTGCGCACGCTCCTCTCCGAGCGTCCCGGCGCACAGCCGGCGTCCGCCCCGCAGGAGCGGAGTACGCCGTGACCGGCGGCAGCGGGGCCGCACCGCTGCCCGTCGTGGACATCGACCTCGCCGAGCCCGGGGCGTTCCGGCGCCCCGGGGGCGGGGTGCGGACCAGGCCGTCCGGCCGCGCGCTCGGGCTCGTGCGGTACAACGGCCGTCCGCTGGGGATGGCCGAGGCGTCCGGCCGTGGGCCCGAGGAGTTGTGGCGGGCGCTCGCGGCCGCGGCGCTGCGGGAGTTCACGGTCACCGATGAGGACATCGGCCTCGGCGAGCCGCACTTGACGTTCGTCGAGGCACCCGTGATCAGCGTGATCGTGGCCACGAGGAACCGCACCGGGATGCTGCGCGACTGCCTGGATTCGCTGCTGGCACTGACGTACCCGCGGTTCGAGGTGATCGTGGTGGACAACGCCCCGGCGGACACGTCCACGGAGGAACTGGTCCGGCGGGAGTACGGCGGGACGCGGGACGGCGGCGGGCCCCGGCGGAACCGCGGCGGCCCGCGGGACGACGGCGGGCCCCTGCGGAACCACCGCCCCACCGTCCGGTATCTGCGCGAACCCGTGCCCGGTCTCGCCCGTGCCCACAACCGGGGGCTCGCGGCGGCCCGTGGAGACATCACCGCCTTCACCGACGACGACACGCTCGTCGACCCGCTGTGGCTGACCGCGCTCGCCGCGCCCTTCCTGGCGGACCCCCGCACCGGATGCGTCACCGGGCTCATCGTCCCCGCCGAGCTGGACACCGAGGCGCAGGTCGCGCTGGAGCGGCACGGCGCTTTCGCGAAGGGGTACGCCCCCCGCACCTGGTCGCTGCGGGCCCCGTCCGCGGACCCGCTGTTCCCGTTCACCGCGGGCCGTTTCGGCTCCGGCGCGAACATGGCCTTCCGTACGGAACTGCTGCGTGGCCTCGGCGGCTTCGACCCCGCCACCGGCGTCGGCACCCCCGCGCACGGTGGTGACGATCTGCTGTCCTTCTTCCGGGTGCTGGCCCGCGGCCGCTCCCTCGCCTACGAGCCCGCCGCGATCGTCTGGCACCGGCACCGACGCACCCCCGAAGCGCTCGACGCGCAGGCGTTCGGCTACGGCGCGGGCTTCGGCGCCTATCTGGCCGCGGCGATCGTCCACGAACCACGCATGCTGCCCGCGCTGCTGCGACGGCTGCCCGGCGGCGTGCGGTACGCGATCGCCAGGAACCGCGAACGTGCCGGACCGGCCACCGGCCGCGGCGCCGCACCGTCCAGGCTCGCCCGCCTGGAGCTGCGGGGCATGCTCTACGGACCGTACGGCTACCTGCGCAGCCGACGGATCGAGCGGCGCATACGACGGCGGACCGAACCCCGCCACGGTGACCTCGCGCGCCGCGACCCGCGGAGGCGGGGCGGAGACCGATGACCGCGCCGCGGAAGCCGGGGACGGGCCCCGCCCCGGGCGCCCGCGCGACCGGGCCGGCACAGCGTGGCCCCGCCGCGTACGTCGTCCAGGGCACCCGATCCGCGCGGCCCTCCCCGGCCCCGCGGCCCGCCCGAGGAGCTCCGGCGGCCGGAGGGGACCGGCCTCCCCCCGACACGCGGCGCTCGCTCGGCGCGATGGTCCGGTCCGGCGTCGCCGCGGTGTTCCCCCGTGACCCGCTGCTGCGCAACGGGCACCTCCTCGCGATCAGCTCCCTCGTCAGCGCCGCGCTGGGCTCCATCTTCTGGGTCCTGGCCACGCACTGGTACGACGAGGAGGTGGTGGGCCTCAGCTACTCCGCGCTCTCCATGACCCTGCTGCTGGCCAGCATCGGCCAGCTCAACCTGTCCGACTTCCTCGTCCGGTTCGTGCCCTCCGCCGGCCACCACACCCGCCGGATGATCCTCCTCTGCTACGCCGTGAGCGCCGTCGTCAGCGCCCTGGTCGCCATGGGCTTCCTGCTGCTCGTACCCGCCGTCGCCCCCGGCCTCGGCTTCCTGCTGACCCCTGTGACCGCCGCCTGCTTCGTCGCCGCCACCGCCGGATACGCCGTCTTCGTGATGCAGGACGGTGCGCTGACCGCGGTGCGGCGGCCCGGCTGGGTGGTGGGCGAGAACGTGATCTTCGCCTGCGTGAAGATCGGGCTGCTCGGCATGGGCGCGGCACTGGCGCTGTTCTCCGGCATCCTGCTCTCCTGGGTCGGGGCGCTCGCCGTCTCCCTCGTCGTCGCCAACTTCGTGCTGCTGCGGCGGGCCGTACCCGAGCACGTGCGGGTGTCGACGGAGGCGAAGCGACCGGACCGGGCGCTGCGGTACGCGGCCGCCGACTACTTCGGCTCGCTGTTCCGGATGGCGGCGTACACCGTGGTCCCGCTGATGGTCCTGAACAATCTGGGCGCCGAGCAGAGCGCCTACTTCTCGCTCGCCTGGATCGTCGGCTACATGCTCTACCTGGTGACCCGCAACGTGGGCAGCTCCCTCGTGGTGGAGGCCGTGAGCAGCCCGGAGCGGCTGGTCGAGCACGCGGTGAGGATGCTGCGCCACACAGGTCTGCTGGTCGGCGCCGCCATCGTCCTCGTCGCCGCGCTGGCGCCGCAGATCCTCTCCTTCTTCGGCCCCGAGTACGCCGAACACGGAACCACCCTGCTGCGACTCCTCGCCCTGTCCGCCCTGCCGAACATCGTGGTCAGCCTCGCCATCGACGTGTGCCGGGCGCGCCGGCGGCTGCGGTGTGCGGTCGGGGTGCAGATCGCGATGTGCGTGCTGGTCCTGGGGCTCACCAAGCTGCTCATGCCGGTGCTGGGGATCACCGGGGCGGGCGTCGCCTGGCTGGTGACCATGTGCCTGCTCGCCGCGCCGCTGCTGATCTGGCGGGCGCGCTGGCTCACGACCGGATCCGGGAGGTCCTCGTGAACACCGACACCAACACCGGCACCGAGACCAACGCCGACACCGAGACCAACGCCGACACCGAGACCAACGCCGACACCAACGCCGACACCGGTTCCGGCCCCGTGCCGAGCCTGACCGTCGTCGTCTGCGCCTACACCCTCGACCGCTGGGACGACCTGCGGACGGCGATCGGGTCGTTGCGTGCCCAGCGGCGCCCCGTGGCGGAGACCGTGCTGGTCGTCGACCACTGCCGTGAACTGTACGAGAGGGCCTCCGCCGCCTTCCCCGGCGTGCGGGTGCTCACCAACGGCGAGCGCAAGGGGCTGTCCGGGGCGCGCAACACCGGGGTGTCGGCCGCCCGTTGCGAGGTCGTGGCCTTCCTCGACGACGACGCGGCCGCCGATCCGGACTGGTCCGCGCGGCTGCTCGCCCGCTATGCCGACCGCGCCGTCGTGGGCGTCGGAGGTCTGGTCCGGCCGTGGTGGGTCACCCGGCGGCCGGTGTGGTTCCCGCGCGAGTTCGACTGGGTGGTCGGCTGCTCGTACCGCGGGCTGCCCGCACGGCCGGCCCCGGTACGGAACTTCATCGGCGCCAACATGTCCTTCCGCCGGTCCGAGCTGGTCGGCGCCGGAGGGTTCCGTACGGACCTGGGGCGCGTGGGGACCCGCCCGCTCGGCTGCGAGGAGACCGAGCTGTGCCTCCGCATCGCGGCCCGCCGCCCGGACGCCGTCCTGCTCCACGAACCCGCCGCCGCGGTCCGTCACCGCGTGCCCGCGGCGCGCGCCACCTGGGCGTACTTCGTCGCGCGGTGCTACGCCGAGGGCCTGTCCAAGGCGCACGTCGCCCGGCTCGGCAGCACCCGCGCGGCCCTGTCCAGCGAGCGCGCCTATCTGCGGTCGACCGTCCCGCGGGCGTTCGTACGGGCGCTGCGGCCCGGCCGCCCCGGCGGTCTGCGCACGGCCTCGGCGCTCGTGGGAGGGGTCGGGGTGACCGTCGCGGGCTACGTCGTGGGCCGGGTCCGGCGCCCCGCGCCGGTCCCCGGCGGGGACCGGTCCACCGCCGCGGCACCGGCCGCCGTACCCGTCGCGGGACGAGCCGGAGGAGCGCGCGGAGGGCTGTCATGACCGCCGTGCCCGTCTTCCTGTACCACTCGGTGTCGTCCGACCCGCCGTCCTGGATCGCACCGTTCACGGTCCGGCCGCGTGTCTTCGCCGAGCAGCTGGAGATGATCGCCGACAGCGGTCTGCGGCTCGTGCCGCTGCGCCGGCTGGTGGAGGCGCAGCGCGGCGGCCCGCCGCTCCCCGCCCGGTCCGCGGTCCTCACCTTCGACGACGGTTTCGAGGACTTCCACTCGACCGTGCTGCCCCTGCTCGCGCGGCTGGGCCTGCCCGCCACCCTGTACGTCACCACCGGCGCGCTGCGCGGCCGGGCCGGCGGTCCTGCGGACGCCGTCTTCCCGCCGGAGTCACGGATGCTGAGCTGGCGACAGCTCGTCGTGCTGGACGCGTACGGTGTCGAGATCGGCGGCCACACGAGGACGCATCCACAGCTCGACACGCTGCCCGCCCGCCGTGCATGGGACGAAGTGATGGGGTGCGCACGCGAGTTGGAGGACTTCCTCGGTCACCGGGTCTCCTCGTTCGCCTATCCGCACGGGTACTCCAGTCCCGCGGTGCGCGACCAGGTGCGCACGGCGGGGTGGACGTCGGCCACGGCGGTGCGCGACGCGTTCAGCTCGGCAGGTGACGATCCGCTGCGCATCGCCCGGCTGATGGTGCGCGCCGATACGGACCGGGACCGGTTCCGGCGGTGGACCACGGGGGCCGCGGCGCCGGTCGCGCCGTTCTCCGAAGGGCCCCGGACCAGGGGCTGGCGCGCCTACCGCCGGTTGAGGGCACGGCTGAACGTGCCGTACAGGGCGGTCTCCTGAAGGGTGCGGGCCGGAGCCCGGAGGGTTCACCGCTGCCACACCCGTACCCAGTCCACGTGCATCCGGGCCGTGTCGACCGTGTCCGGAGGCTCGTTCGGCACCCCGACCGCCAGGTTGAGCAGCACCTCCATGGGCACGTCCGGGATCCGTTCCGTCTCCGTCACCCGGAGGCGTTCGACGTTGTCCACGTACCAGACCAGCTTGTCGGGCTCCCACAGCAGGCCGAAGACGTGGAACCGGTCCGGGAAGTCGACCGGTCCGTACGTGCCTTTCTGCCGCTCCTCGTCGTCGTCCGGCTCGATCCAGTGCACGTACATGCTGACCTGCTGGGTGGTGTCCAGGAACTCCATGATGTCGATCTCCGGCGGCGTGAACTTCGAGGCGGGCATCATCCAGAACGCGGGGAACATGCCCGCCTCGGACGGGATCCTGATCGCCGCCTCGAAGTAGCCGTACGTGAACGTGCGCCGGGGCTCGTCGTACCAGTCGTCCCGCCCGGTGGAGATCATGCCGGAGGTCCACGGATAGGTCCGGTCGTCGCTGCCCTCCGTCTCGCGCCGCTCGGCGGTGAGGGTCAGTTCGCCGTCCCGCACCGAGACCTGCTCCGGCAGGTACCACTGCAGTTCGTCGTTGCCGCTGTTGGTGCAGCCGTCCTTGTTCCAGTCGTAGCAGGTGGTCCACGTCCGGTCGTCGAGTTCCGTTCCGTCGAAGTCCTCGTCCAGGACGATCCGCCACGAGCCGGGTGGTGTCGGCATGGGGACGGCCGCCCCCGTGGTCTCGGCCGCCCGCGTGCCGCCGGCCGGTCCGGCGCAGGCGGTGGCCGCCATCAGCAGAGCGGACGACAGCGCCAGTGCCGCCCGCCGAAGGGACCGGCGGGCGCCTTTCGCGTTCACCGTTCCCGGCCCGCGACCGGGGCCGCGACCCGGCGGCCGGGCAGCAGGGCCAGGGCGGAGGTCAGGACGGCGAGTGCGAGAAGGGACCGGGTGGCGGTGAAGACGCCGCCGAGGAAGAGCGCGACGGCCACGAGGGTCGCCAGGGCGAGACCGAGCACGAGGGTGAGAAGGGCGGCCTCCAGGGCCCCGGCCGGGTGCCCGCCCCGCACCGGGCGGGCACCCGGCCGCAGTGCGAGCAGGGCCGCGAGCCCCGGGCAGACGAGCAGGAACGCGGTGACGACGGCCACCCGCACCGGGGCGGCGTCCGGCAGCGCCGTGGCGAGGAGCGCGAGCCACCCGGAGGCGGCGAGTCCCAGGCGCAGGAGTGTCATGAGGTGCCTCCTCAGTCCGGTGGTGGGGTCACATAGCGGTAGACGACCGCGTCGCCGTTGTCGTAGACACGTGTGAAGCCCGGCGCGCCCGACAACGCGGCCTGGAGCCGCTCCGGGACGTCGGCCGGCAGTGCTCCGGTGACGTAGAGCTCCATGTCCTGGGCCCGGGAGAGCACGACGTAGGCGGGCCTCTCCGCGGTGGCGCCGAAGACGTAGCCCTTCACCCCCTCCAGCGGGTCGCGCACCAGCAGCGTCTGCTCGTCCGTCTCCTGGTAGGCCAGCTGGATCCGGCGGTGTTTCTCGTAGTCCAGGTCGAGGTCGGGCACGTCGGCGGTGAGCGTGACGATCGTCGAGCCCGGTGAGGCGTGCTCGATCACGTAACGGGCGGCGGCGACCTCCTTGAGGGTGTACTGGTTCAGGGCCTCCTTGCCGTAGTAGCCGAAGACCAGCGCGCCGAACATGGCGAGGAGGACGGGGTAGACGGCGAGCGTGCTCGCGGCGCGCCGCCGGCCACCCGGTGGCAGCAGGAGAGCCGCCACCAGGAACGCGGCGGCGGGCAGCGCGAAGAGATAGGCCCGGAAGATCATTTCGCCGCCGTAGGCGTTGACGGCGAGCACCGGCAGCGGGGCCGCGGCCAGCAGGGGCAGGCCGGTGCGCCGGGTCCACCGGCGGGCCAGGAGGCCGGCCAGGGCCAGGACGGCCACCGCCGCCGACAGCCCGCGGTCGACCCAGGACAGCAGGATCTGCCCCGGAGCGGCGTCGCCCAGGGCGGCCAGTCCGGAGGAGACGTTCTGGTCGGGCTCGGTGAGGGACTCGACGATGTAGGTGATGTTGACGGAGATGTACGACCGGGCCACGGTGGCGTCCCAGACGGCGGTGAGGACGACCGCGGCGATCAGTACCGGCAGTGCGAGCCGTCGGCTGCGGCGGGGCAGGGACAGCAGCGCCATGGCGCTGATCAGCATCAGCGGCGTGAGCGGGTGGGAGACCACGATCGCGGCCACGATCACCACGACGCCCGCGAGGAGGCCCGGCGGCCAGCCGTCCCGGCGGCGCGGATCGGGGCGGGGGAGCGCCGACGACGGCAGTTGCCGGAAGAGGAGGGCGACCACGGTCAGGAAGAGCAGGAAGGCGAAGGACTGCGGCGCGAAATAGTCCTGACCCACCCAGGAGCAGCTGTAGAAGATCCAGACCGCGCCCCACACGAGCCGCCGGTCGCGGGTCACGCTTCTGTAGAGCAGGAGCAGCGGGGCGAGCAGCAGGACGTTGGCGACCGGGGGCGTCCAGGAGGCGTACCCGACGGCCGAATCCAGGCCGGTGGTCCGCAGGAACATCGCATGGAGCTGGAAGAAGCCCGGCCAGTCGTTGTAGACGGAGAACTTGCCCGCGTTCGGCACCTCGCCGTCGTGCCGGATCATCGCGTCGATGACCGCCAGGTGCTTCCAGGCCCAGGAGTAGCGCAGGGTCGGGTACAGCAGGCTGGGGGTGGCGTGGAGCAGGGCGATCAGCGCGAGCACGTAGCCGGTCAGCCAGGCGCTGTGGGCGCGGCGGTCGCTCAGGGTCAGGCAGAAACCCAGGGTGAGCAGGGCCGCCGCCGTCCAGAAGAGCGGGGGCAGCACCTGGAGCAGTCCGAGGTCGCGCATCCGGTCGAGCGGGACCGAGCGCAGCGACAGCAGCCAGAGGGCGACCGAGAGGGGCAGGATCCCGCGTGCCGCCCAGGTGCGGACGGCGTCGGACCGGGTACGGGTCCGGGCGGCGGGCTGTGCGGGCTGTGCGGGGGTGGGCGTCTCGGCGGCGTGCCCGGGGTGGGCGGCGCCGTTCGGCATGTCCTCGTCGCCCGTCGGACCGCCGCCCGAGGTATGGGCCCGGCGGCGGTACCCGCTCACCGGAACACGTCCATGACCTGTTCGGCGGGACCGCACCTTCCGGTAAGCCGCAAAAGAGACATTATGGTGAGATTCTAGAACGTCCCCTGCTGTGGGGCCTGATGGGATGTCGGGCCTCGGGGGGTCCGACGGAGGAAGAGCTGTGACGCCGCGTCCGCCGGATCGGCTGCAGCGGTGCGTGCGTCTCGACCTGACGGGCCGTGATGCGCCTTCGGGTCCACAGTCGGCCGGGAGGTGCGTGCGAGCGGCGCGCGGAGGCCGCAAGGGCCTTGCTAGGGCGCGCGAAGGCCGCAAGGGCCTTGTTAGAGTGAAATATCCGCATTCGTTCGATGAGTGGCGGGGAGGATCCGTGGACACCGCGCTTCCCCGGACCGTGCCGGGGGAGCGGGCCGGTCCCGGCCGTTCGGCATGGAGCGGTCTTCTTCCGCTCGATCCGAGCCCGCTGCTGACCCGGCCGTCCGACCTGGTGCGGGCCCGCCGGCTGGCCGGCCTGCTGCGCGGCGAGAACGTCCGCTTCCGCGATCTGCACCGGCTGGAGCGGACCGTCTCCGACCTGCTGGTGTTCCGGCTGGAGGACCACGCGGCGGAGCCACTCGTGATCAAGCATCCGCGCAGCGTCCGCGCGGCCGGATCCCTCACCCACGGCTGCGCGGCCCTGCGTGAACTGGCCGAGGACGACCGGGTCGGGGAGTGGCGACGGCTGCTGCCGTCGGCCGAGGAGCTGCGGTACGGCGGCCGGCTGCTGCTCGTGGCGGAGCGTTGCCTGCCGGGTGTCGAGGGAGACGTACTCCTCCGGCACGCACCCGGCCGGGCCTGGCCGCTGGCCGTCGCGGCGCTCGGCACCGTCGCGGCCCTGCACCGTGCGACCGGACGTCCGGAGCGTGCCGAGGGCAGGACCGCCGACTGGGTGGACACCCGCCTGGCGGTGCTGGCCGAGCAGGTCCCCTGGTGCGGCGGGGCCCGCGGCGCGGCCGCCGTACGGGCCCTGCGGGAGCGCCTCAACCGTGGTCTGGCCGGGCGCACCCTGACCACCGCCCGGACCCACGGCGACTACCACCCCGGGAACATCCTGGTGAACGAGGAGAGCGGAGCGCTGTCCGGGGTGATCGACTGGGCGGACTCACGCCCCGACGGGCCGTGCGCCGTCGACTCCTACCTGTTCGTCCTCACGCTGCGGCAACAGCGCGAGCGGCGGGAGTTGGGGCGGATCGTGGCCGACGCCGTGCGCCGCGGCGGCCTGCTGCCCGAGGACCGCGCCCTGCTCGCCCATTCCGATGTCCCGCCCCCGCGGCAGGAGTCCGACGAGGCCCTGCTGCCGCTGCTCACCTGGCTGTGGCACGTGGCGGGGAACGCGGCCAAGTCCGCGCGCTACGGACGCAGTCGCCGATGGGTGGCCGGCAATGTCGTGCCGGTCCTCACCGAGGTGGAGAGGCGGTGAGCCCGGTGGAGGTGCTTGCGCAGACCACCGCGGCGGGCCCGGTGCGGGTGACGTCCCCGGCGCCGCGCGAGGTCTGGTGGCGGCTGGCCGAGGAGGACGGGGCCACGCTGGTCACCCAGACCCCGTCATGGCTCGACTCCATCTGTGCGACGGGACCGTTCGTGGACGCCAGCCGGCTGTACGTCTTCGGGGGCGGCCGCCGGCTCGTCGTCCCCCTCGTCCGGCGGCGCGGGTTGCCCGGGCGTCTGACCGTCGAGGAGGCCTGGCCGTCCGGCTGGGGAATCGGCGGACCTCTGGCGTCCCCGGGCGCGCCCGACGAGGAGGAGGCCCTGCTCGTCTTCCGCGACCTGGCCCGGCGTCCGGCGCTGCGGGTCGGTGTGCGGTTCGGGCCGGACGCCGACCCTGTGTGGGCGTCCGCCGCACCGCCCGACTTCGCCGCCGAGACCCTGACGACGCACGTGCTGGACCTGAGCGGGGGCTTCGACACCGTCTGGGAGCAGCGCTTCCACGGGCGGGCCAGGCGGGAGGCGCGCAAGGCGGAGCGGTCGTCCGTCGAGGTGGAGGTCGACCGCGAGGGCCGGCTGGTGGCGGAGTTCTACGGACTGTACGAGACGTCCATGCTGCGGTGGGCCCGGCAGCAGCACGAACCGCGGGCGCTCGCCCGCCTGCGCCGGTCCCGGGCGTTTCCGCGGCGGTACCTGGAGGCGGTCGCCGACCGGTTCGGCGCCTCGTGCGCCATCTACCTCGCCCGGGTCGGCGGGGAGCCGGCCGCCGGCGTGGTGGTGGTGTCGTACGGGGACCGGGCCAAGAACTGGCGCGGCGCCATGGACCGGGACCTGGCCCATCCGGTGCACGCGAACTCCCTGCTGCAGCGGCTCGCGATCGAGGACGCGTGTACGGAGGGCCGAACGGCCTACGTCATGGGCGACTCCCGCCCGGAGTCCTCGCTCGCGTTCTTCAAGGAGGGGTTCGGGGCCGAGGGGCGCCCCTCGCTCCGCTACCGCCGCGAACGCCTTCCCCTCACCGAGGCGGACCGCCTCATGAGGGCCACGGCCAAGCGGCTGCTGCGTTTCCGGGACGCCTGACCGAGGCCGGTCGGGGCCGGGGTGGGGCCGGGCCGGGGACGGGTGGCACCGGGGGTGCCGGACGGGATGAAGCCGGGAGCGCGCCGCGCCTGGGTTTTCCCGGCCGGATAGGCTCACTGTCGTGGAGTCGCAGGAGAAGAAGAGTCGTCGGCCCTGGGTGGTGGGGGTTTCCGGCGCTTCGGGTACGCCGTACGCCGCCGCCGTGCTGAGGGGGCTGCTCGCCGCGGGGGAGAGCGTCGACCTCGTCGTGTCGCGGGCCTCGCGGCTCACGCTGCTCGACGAGACGGGGATCTCCTTCCGGGACGCGCACTGGCGCGAGGACCTGGCGGCGTGGCTGGCGCGGGGTGCCGACGGGAAGCCCGACACGTTCGACGTCGGGGACGCCCTGGCGGACGTGCGGTACTGGGCGGCCGGGGATCTGGCCGCGGGGCCGTCCTCGGGTTCGTACCCGGCGAAGGGGATGCTGGTGGTGCCGGCCTCGACCGCCGCGGTGGCGGGAGTGGCACTCGGGCTCTCGAAGGACCTGCTGCAGCGGGTCGCGAGCGTGACGCTGAAGGAGCGGCGGCCGCTGGTGGTCGCCGTGCGGGAGACTCCGCTGAACGGTCAGACGCTCAAGCACATGGTGGCGCTGGACGAGGCGGGCGCAGTGGTGCTGCCCGCCTCTCCGGCGTTCTACGCGGGGGCGACGCACATCCAGGATCTGGTGGACTTCGTCGCGGGGCGGGTGCTGGACGCGGCAGGGGTGCCGCACCGGCTGTACCGCCGTTGGGAAGGAGAGCTGGGTGCGGCTCTCCAGGCTGATTAGCGCTTCTTGGCGTGCTTCTTCGCGGCGCGCTTCGAGGCGGAGGTCGACTGGTGGGCACGCGAGCGGTTGGCCAGGTCCTGCAGCTCGCGCATACGGGCGTAGGCCATCTCGATCGTGTACACGGTGAACACCACTCCTGAAAGATCGTCTTTGATCGACTAAAAGATTCACAGGGCGTCTTCCCTGTGTACCTTAGATTCTATACCTAAACTCGCGGTATCGCTGGACAATGGAAGGCCTCATACCTATGGACGCCGTGGACAGGCAGCTCATCCAGGCTCTGCGCGAGAACGGTCGTGCCTCGTACGCCGAGCTCGGCCGGCTCGTCGGGCTCTCCGGCCCCTCTGTCACCGACCGGATCAACCGCCTTGAGGCGGCCGGAGTCATCACCGGCTACCGCGCCACCGTCGACGCCGCCTCGCTCGGCCTGGGCGTCACCGCCCTCATCGGCATCTCCCTCTCCGACGCCGCCGACCACGAGGACGTGGCCCGCCGTCTGAAGGACCTGGCCGAGATCGAGGACTGCTGGTTCATCGCGGGCGACGACTCCTTCATGCTCAAGGTCCGCGTGAGCGACGTCGACGGTCTGGAGAAGACGATCCGCCGCCTCAGCGGCACGAAGGGCGTCTCCCGCACCCGTACGACGATCGTGCTCTCCACCAAGTGGGAGAACCGGGTCGGAGACCTGCCCGAAGAGGGCTGAGAGTACGGTGGGTGGAGCCTGATCTCGGAGACAAAAGGAGGCGCTCGTACATGGACGCGGGACTCAAGCGCGAACTTGAGCAGAAGGTCCGGGAGGGTGAGCGGCTGAGCCGTGAGGACGGCATCGCCCTGTACGAGTCCGACGACCTCGCCTGGCTCGGCGGGCTGGCCCACGAGGTCCGGACCCGCAAGAACGGCGACGTGGTGCACTTCAACGTCAACCGTCACCTCAACATGACGAACGTGTGCACCGCCTCCTGCGCCTACTGCTCCTTCCAGCGCAAGCCGGGCGAGAAGGACGCGTACACCATGCGCATCGAGGAGGCCGTGCGCCTCGCGAAGGCGATGGAGAACGAGAACCTCACCGAGCTGCACATCGTCAACGGGCTCCACCCCAACCTGCCCTGGCGGTACTACCCGCGCTCGCTCTCCGAGCTCAAGAAGGCCCTGCCGAACGTCTCCCTCAAGGCCTTCACGGCCACCGAGATCCACCACTTCGAGACGATCTCCGGGATGTCCGCATCCGACATCCTCGACGAGCTGATCGAGGCCGGTCTGGAGTCCCTGACCGGCGGCGGCGCCGAGATCTTCGACTGGGAGGTCCGGCAGCACATCGTGGACCACCGCACCCACTGGGAGGACTGGTCCCGGATCCACCGTCTCGCGCACTCCAAGGGTCTGAAGACCCCGAGCACGATGCTGTACGGGCACATCGAGGAGCCGCGCCACCGCGTCGACCACGTGCTGCGGCTGCGTGAGCTCCAGGACGAGACCGGCGGCTTCCAGGTCTTCATCCCGCTGCGCTACCAGCACGACTTCGTGGACATGCAGGACGGCAAGGTCCGCAACAAGCTCCAGGCGCGCACGACGATGGCGACCGGTGCCGAGGCCCTGAAGACCTTCGCCGTCTCCCGGCTGCTCTTCGACAACGTGCCGCACGTCAAGGTCTTCTGGGTCATGCACGGCGTCCAGACCGCGCAACTGGCGCTCCAGCACGGCGCGGACGACATGGACGGCTCGGTCGTCGAGTACAAGATCACGCACGATGCCGACAACTACGGCACGCCGAACAAGCTGGGCCGCGAGGACCTGCTCGAACTGATCAGGGACGCGGGCTTCCGGCCGGTCGAGCGGAACACCCGGTACGAGATCATCCGCGAGTACCCGGGCCCGGACGCGGACCGGCGCGAGTCGCCGCAGGCGATGCGGGTCTGACGACGTGCAGGGAGAAGGGCCGGCGGGGACACACCCCGCCGGCCCTTCTCCGTGTGCTCAGTTCTCCGTGCGCTCCACCGGGATCCACAGCTCGGCCCGCGCCGTCGTCCAGTCCTCCGACGGCGCGACGGCCAACAGCTCCGGGCCCGGCCTGCTCGCGTACGGGTTGGACGGGAACCACTGCGTGAAGACGTCCCGCCACAGGTACTGCAGGGTCTTCGGGAACGGGCCCTCGTTCTCGAAGACGGCCCACGTCCCGGCGGGCACGTCGAGCGCGTCGAACTCCGCGGGGAGTTCGCCGTCGCCGACGACCCCGTGCCAGTAGTCCAGCTCCGCCCCCTCCTCCCGGCTCTCCGTGAGGTGGACGACGGCGGAGACGACGCCCGCCGGCTCCCCGGTCGACAGGCGCGCGAGCCGGCCCAGGGCCTCCTGGCCGATGGAGCGGATGTGCGCGGCGATCGCCGGGTTCTCCCCCTCGTGGACGAGGGGCACGCGGGCCCGGCGCCCGACGATCCGGAAGTCTTCCCTCTCCACGACCCTGTACCGCATGGTGCTGTTCCCTTCGACGACGAGGCGGAAGGACATCCGCGGCTGGGAGCGCAGTGCGGCGCCCGTGCGGCGGGCCTCGCCGGGGCCGACCCCGTGCACCGCGCGGAACGCGCGGGCGAAGGCCTCCCCGGAGCCGTAGCCGTAGCGGACCGCGATCTCCAGGAGCGTCCGCTCGCCGGCGAGCACCTCGGCGCCGGCGAGGGTGAGCCGCCTGCGCCGCACGTACTCCGACAGGGGCATCCCCGCCAGCGCCGAGAAGAGACGCCGGAAGTGGTACTCCGAGGTCATGGCGATCCGGGCGAGTTCGGCCACGTCGAGGTCGCCGCGGAGGCGTTCCTCGATGTGGTCCAGGGCCTGGTTGAGCCGCTCCAGCACGTGTGCGTCCTTCCTTGTTCCGTGTCCTCACCGTAGGAAGGGCGGGCCCTGCCGGACCCGACAGTTCGTGCCCGTTCCGGTCGGGTCCCGGCGGCTGCCTCACCGGCGGCCCACCTCACCGACGGGCTACCTCAGGTCAGGGGGAGCAGCATGATGATGTCGTCCCGGTCGTCGCCGGGGGCGACCCGGATCGCGTCGGGGACGCGGCCGACCTCCTTGTAGCCGGACTTGGCGTAGAAGCCGTCGACGCCGGTGCCGCCCCGGCAGGTCAGGCGGATCGCCTCGACCGCCTCGAAGCCCGGGGCCGTACGGGCGGTGTGCTCGACGGCGGCCATGAGGTCGGCGCCGTAGCCCCTGCCCTGGTGGCGGGGGTGGACCATCACCGTGTAGAGCCACACCCAGTGCGTCATCAGCGGGTGGGTGTTGAAGGTGAAGAAGGCGGTGGCGGCGACCTCGCCGTGCTCGTCGCGGCCGACCAGCAGGCGCGTACCGCCCTCGGTCATCGCGACGAGGTGCTTGAGCAGCGCGGGGCGGATCTCCTCGGGGGTCACGGGAGGGACGAAGCCGACCGCGCCGCCCGCGTTGGAGACGTCGGCCCAGAGGGCGAGCACGCCGTCGCGCAGGGCCGGACCGACCGCCGGATCCACCTCGAAAGTAAGGGCCATGCGGGAAGCTTAGCTATTACTCGCCGGAGGGCTCAAGGTGTCCCGGCCTCGGCTTCCGGCCCCCGCCCAACCCCCGCTCCCGGCGAGCACCCCTCCCCGTGTTTCACTGGAGGGGCGCTCGTCCCGTATGGGAACTTTTCGGAACGGAAGAGTGGACTGACTGACATGCTCCGCTACACGCTGATGCGGCTCGGCATCTTCGCCGGGTGCTTCTTCGCCCTGTGGGGTCTCGTCTACGTCGGCGTGCTGCCGCGCGGACTGGGCGACTCGAACCTGCTCTGGGTCCTCGTCCTCGCCATCGTCGTCTCCGCCCCGCTCAGCTTCGTCCTCCTGCGCAGGCAGCGCGACGACATGAGCGTCGAGATCGTCGAGAAGGTCGACCGCGCCAAGGGCCGGCTCGCCTCGAACAGGTCCCAGGAGGACTCGCTGTAGCCCTGTAAGGGCTGCGTAAGCTTCATCACAGATCCACCCACCCCAGCAGGAGCTTCCCAGGCTCCTGTCTGGGGTGTTCTGCGTTTCGGAGGTGGAAGGGCGTTCCGGCACCTCAAAGAATGGCTTTGAGGATCTCAAAGTTCAAGTGTTAACGTGTTCGACATGACGACAGCAGTGCGCCCCTCTCATGCCGCGAGCACCCCGCTCGTGGCGCGCCTGCACGTCGATCTGTGCCGCTGTATGTCCGCGGTCTGTTGCCGCGAGCTCTGACCCGGCATCATGCAGCGGCCCGCGTGAAAACGCGTGTGTGCCGCACCCCCGTCCCGTATTTCCCGATACGCACCTGTGGAGTGTGTCTGTGTCCGCGTCCGCGACCGCACCAGAGCAGAAGTCCCCGGCTTCCTCGCGCATACCGAAGTTCCCCTTCTGGGCCCAGATCATCGCCGGTCTCGTCCTCGGCGCCCTGCTCGGCTGGATCGCCCGCAGCCAGGACGTCGCCTGGCTGAAGGAGACCCTCGGCCAGGTCGGCGACATCTTCGTCCAGCTGCTCAAGCTGGCCGTCGCCCCGCTCGTCTTCTTCGCGATCCTGGTCTCGATCACCAACCTGCGGAAGGTGAACAACGCCGCCAGGCTCGCCACCCGCACGCTGCTCTGGTTCATGATCACCTCGCTGATCGCGGTCGCCATCGGCCTCGCGATCGGCCTGATCACCAACCCGGGCGCCGGTACCGGCCTCACCCCGCAGGACGGCAAGCTGCCGAAGCGCGAGGGCTCCTGGATCGACTTCCTCACCGGCATCATCCCGACGGACGTCATCACGCCCTTCACCGAGCTGAACGTCCTCCAGATCGTCTTCATGGCCGCCGTCGCCGGCATCGCCGCCCTCAAGCTGGGCGAGAAGGCCAAGCCGATCCTCACGCTCTCCGAGTCGATCCTGGAGCTGCTCCAGAAGGCCCTGTGGTGGGTCATCCGCCTCGCCCCCATCGGCACCGTCGGCCTCATCGGCTTCGCCATCGCCGACTACGGCTGGGAGCTGATCGGCAAGTACGCGACCTTCACCGCCGACGTCTACATCGGCTGCGCCCTGGTCCTCTTCGGCGTCTACCCGCTGCTGCTCGCCACGGTCGCCAAGGTCAACCCGATCCAGTTCTTCAAGGGTGCCTGGCCCGCGATCCAGCTGGCCTTCGTCTCCCGCTCCTCGGTCGGCACCATGCCGGTCACCCAGAAGGTCACCGAGCGCCTCGGCGTCCCGAAGGAGTACGCCTCCTTCGCCGTCCCGTTCGGCGCCACCACCAAGATGGACGGCTGCGCCGCGATCTACCCGGCGCTCGCCGCGATCTTCATCGCGCAGATCTTCGACGTGCAGCTCGGCATCGGCGACTACCTGCTCATCGCCTTCGTCTCGGTCATCGGCTCGGCGGCCACCGCCGGTCTGACCGGCGCGACGGTCATGCTGACGCTGACCCTCTCCACCCTGGGCCTCCCGCTGGAGGGCGTCGGTCTGCTCATGGCGATCGACCCGATCCTCGACATGATCCGCACGGCCACGAATGTCGCAGGCCAGGCGCTGATCCCGGTGATCGTCGCCGCCCGCGAGAAGATCCTCGACCACACCGCGTACGAGAACGCCTCGGCGTCCCCGATCGACGAGCTGGTCGCGGTCGGCGAGACCGACCAGAAGGTCGCGGTCACGGCCGCCGCCTGACGCGCTCGACGCTCCCGCACCTCCCACGTGCCCCCTGCCCCGTCCGGGCAGGGGGCACGTAGGCTTCTGCGGGACGTACGTCGCGGACCACCCGGACGCCTGGGTGATGCTGAGCCGGCGGGCGTGGACGCAGGGGGAGCCGTTCGCGGCCGAGGCCTCGCGGATGCGGGAGGAGATCGCCGCCTTCGTGGATGGGCTGCTCGGGGATGCGCTCGGGGGTGTCGTGGGGCCGGAGGTGGAGGCCCTCGCGCAGGCGCTCGTCGGGGCCGCCGAGTCGCTGGCCGACTGGGCCGGTTCGACGCCCGGGATGACGGCCAGGAAAGCCGCCGCGACGCTGATGAACTTCGCCTGGGCCGGGCTCGGAAACCTCATGAAAAGCGAGCGCTGGTCTCCCCGTTGAGGCTTACCGCGCAGTAAGGTTACCGGCTAGTCATCACCTGGCACGGCCACCGTCACAGGTCCCCAGGAGCGCAACGTACCGACGCACGACCTCAGTTCATCGCGAAGACCGAGGAGCCGCACGTGTCCGTCGTCACCGCCGCATCCGAGATCGAACCGGTCGAGCCGCACAAGACACTGGTGGACGGCCGGGTACGGGAGGTCTCCGTGCCCGCCCTCGTGCCCCGGGTGCGCCGGGGCTCCCTCGCCGACCTGCCGTACGACAACGCCCGCCAGGACCCCGAGGCCCCCCTCTTCTCCCGCAAGAACCCGCAGGGCGAGTGGTACGACGTCACCGCCGCCCGCTTCGCCGCCGAGGTGCACGCCGTCGCCAAGGGCCTCATCGCCCACGGACTGCGCCCCGGCGACCGGCTCGCCCTCATGGCCCGCACCACCTACGAGTGGACCCTGCTCGACTTCGCCGCCTGGGCCGCCGGACTCGTCACCGTCCCCGTCTACCCCACCTCCTCCGCCTTCCAGACCCGCTGGATCCTCCAGGACTCCGGCGCCGCCGCCTGCGTCGTCGAGGACCCCGAGCAGGCCCGGCTCGTCTCCGCCGAGCGGCGGCAGCTCCCCGGCCTCGCCCACCTCTGGGCCCTCGACACCGGCGCCGTCGACCTGCTCCGCAGGGCCGGGGCCCGGGTCGCCGACGAGGCCGTCACCGCCCGGCGCGGACTGCTCACCCCCGAGACCCTCGCCACCCTCGTCTACACCTCCGGCACCACCGGCCGGCCCAAGGGCTGCGCCCTCACCCACGCCAACTTCTTCGCCGAGGTCGACAACGCCGTCCGGCTCCTCCACCCCGTCTTCCTCGCGGAGAGCAAGGAGCCCGCCGCCACCCTCCTCTTCCTGCCGCTCTCCCACGTCTTCGGACGGATGGTCTCCGTCGGCTGCGTACGGGCCCGGGTCCGGGTCGGCCACGCCCCCTCCGTCGAGGGCGAGGAGCTCCTCACCGACCTGGCCGCCTTCCGGCCCACCTTCCTCCTCGCCATCCCGTACGTCCTGGAGAAGGTCTTCAACACCGCCCGCGCCACCGCCGAACGCGGAGGCAAGGCCGCCGCCTTCGACCGCGCCGCCAGGATCGCCCGCAAGTACGGCCAGGCGGCCGCGCCCTCGCTCCCGCTGCGGGCCGCGCGGGCGCTCTACGACCCGCTCGTCTACCGGCGGATCCGGGCCGCGCTCGGCGGCCGGGTGCGGTACGTGATCTGCGGCGGCTCCCCGCTCGGCGCCCGGCTCGCCGAGTTCTTCGCCGGCGCGGGCGTCGAGGTCTTCGAGGGGTACGGCCTGACGGAGACCACGGCCGCGTCCACGGTGACCCCGCCGCAGCGGCCGCGCACCGGCACCGTCGGCTGGCCCCTGCCGGGCACGGCCGTCCGGATCGCCGACGACGGGGAGGTCTGGCTCAAGGGCGCCCATGTCTTCGCCGGGTACTGGGACGCCCAGCGCGGGGCGGCCGTGCCGTACACCGACGACGGCTGGTTCCCCACCGGCGACCTGGGCTCGCTCGACGAGGACGGCTATCTGCGGATCACCGGCCGCAAGAAGGACATCCTCATCACCTCGGCGGGCAAGAACGTGGCCCCCGCCCCGCTGGAGGACTGGCTGCGCGCCCATCCGCTGGTCGCCCAGTGCATGGTCGTGGGTGACGACCGCCCGTACGTCACCGCCCTGATCACCCTCGACCACGAGGGCCTCACGCACTGGCGGCGGATGCGGCACAAGGACCATCTGGCGCTCTGGGAGCTGACCCGGGACGAGGAGCTGCTCGACGCGGTCCAGCGGGCCGTGGACGACGCCAACCGGCTCGTCTCACGGGCCGAGTCGATCCGCGCCTTCCGGCTCCTGACGAGCGAGTTCTCGGAGCGGTCAGGCCATATGACCCCGTCGCTGAAGCTCAAACGGCGGGCCGTGCTGCGGGACTTCGCGCGCGAGATCGACGAGATGTACGGAGCGGGGGGCACCCCCTGAGGGGTGCCCTTCGGGGTTCCTCACACCGTGAGGGGCACCTCGTGGATCTCGTCGGCCGCGTGGCCCGTGCGGGCGTGGACCCGCTGGACGGCCTCCATCGACGGGCCGTGCGACAGGCAGTAGACCGTCCCGGAATCCGGGTCGGCCCACGCTCTCTCGAAGTGGACTCCCTCGTCCTTCTCGACCGCGAGGTCGGCCTGGTGCGCTTCCTTCAGCTGCTCGGCCGTGATGCCCACCATCCCGCGGTGTACGTCCATGTACGTCGCCATGGTTCTCACACCTCCACTTCCATGGTGCGCCGCTTTCAGGGCCAGAGCAGCTCGCGCACCCAGCCGGTGCCGGTCGCCGCTTCGCGGCGGTAGCGGAGGCGGAGGTGGCGGCGCCGCTCGTCGCCCTGGAAGAACTCGACCTCGGCCGGTTCGACCACGTACAGGGTCCAGGTGGGGGCGTGGGCGTCCGGCTCCGCCTCGGCCCGGCGCCAGGCCGCCGTGCTCGCCTCGGCGAGGGCCTCGGGAGAGTCCAGGACCTCGCTCTGCCGGCCCACGAGCGCCGAGGCGAGGGCGCCGGTGGTGCGGGCGTGGAGGTCCTCGTACGCCTCCTCGGGGGTGCCGGTGGTGACGTGGCCCCGGATCCGGACCTGGCGGCCCTGGACCGGCCAGTAGAAGCCGAGCGCGGCCTCGGGGCGGGCGGCGAGCTGGCGGCCCTTGGCGCTGGTGGCGTGCGAGGCGAAGTGCCAGCCGCGCTCGTCGGCGTCGTGGAGCATCACCGTACGGACGTCGGGCCTGCCGTCCTCGTCCACGGTGGCCAGGGAGAGGGTGTGCGGCTCGGTCTGGCCGGCCGCGACGGCCTGCGTGAACCAGTCGTGGAAGAGGGCGAGCGGCTCGGGCGGGGCGCCCGCCGGGTCGAAGGAGGGCAGCTCGGTGTCCCAGACCCGGAGCGAGCGCAGGGCGTGGTGGAAGTCGGTCATGCGGTCACGGTAGGGCTCGGGGCGGTCGTGCCGGTGGCCGGCCCGGAGTAGTCCTCGATCGGGACCGCGTTGGCCGCCGACTGGATCCCGTCGCGGATCTTCTTCGCGATGAGGTTCTTCCACGGCGTCCTCGGCAGGGTCCGCACCATGAGCATGCGCAGGGCGATCTTCCACTTCGAGCCGACCGTCATCTCCTTGACGAAGCCCTCGGCCATCCGCTGGTTCTGCTCCACGCCCGGTCGCATCCGCTCCTCGTAGCGGGCGAAGGCCACCGTGTGGTCGCCACCGGCCCGGGCCAGCTCGCCCGCCAGGACGTACGCGCCGGTGAGGGCGAGGCCGGTGCCCTGGCCGGAGGCGGGGGAGGAACAGTGGGCGGCGTCGCCGAGGAGGACGACGCGCCCCCGCGACCAGCGGTCCATCTCGACGAGGGACATGGAGTCGAGGTAGAAGTCGTCGGCGTCGGCCGCGTGCCCGAGGAGCCGGGGAATCTCCCAGCCGTCGCCCGTGAACGTGTCGGTGAGCAGCCGCTTCTGGTCGGTCACGTCCCGGAGGTCGTAGGGGAGCCGCTCGGGCGCGGAGAAGATGAAGAGGTTCTTCGCGTCGGTCTCGCCGGTGGCGCTGTAGACGCAGACGAGCTTCGAGGGAATCGCGTGGTACGTCTCCCAGCGGTCCAGGCCCAGGTGGTTGGGGGCGGTGAAGATCGAGATGTACGCGCCCAGGTGCCGCTTGAACCGCTCCTCCTCGCCGAAGACCAGGCGCCGGGTGTTCGAGTGCAGCCCGTCGGCGCCGACGACCAGGTCGAAGCGGCGGACGGTGCCGCTCTCGAAGGTCACCGTGACCCCGTCGGCGTCCTCGGCGAGGGCGGCGATCGAGTCGTCGAAGAGGTACTCGACGTCGTCGCGGGTCCGCTCGTACAGGATGCGGGCGAGGTCGCCGCGCATGATCTCGTCGTCCTCCTCGACGCGTCCGCCGAAGATGTCGGCGGGCAGTTCGCCGATGGTGCGGCCGGCGTCGTCGACGTACGAACCGCCGCGCATGTCCGTGGACTTGGCGCGGATCTCGTCGAGGACGCCCATCCGCCGGCAGACCTCGATCGCGGTGCCGCGGATGTCCACCTTGTAGCCGCCGGTGCGGAGTTCGGGGGCGCGCTCGACGACGGTGGCGGTGAAGCCGTAGCGGTGCAGCCAGAGGGCGAGGGCCGGGCCGGCGACGGAGGCGCCGGAGATGAGGACGGTCTTGGTCGTGGCCTGGTGCGTCATGGCGGGACTCCTTGTCGGGTGGTGCGGGCCTTCCCCTGCCCGCACCGATGACTATACGGATGTCCTACACGCTTGTCTATGACGCCTGTATAGATTCTGGGGCGGTGGTGCCGGGCCGGTCAGGACCTGCCCAGCACCACCGTCCCCGAGGAGCAGAACCAGCCCCCCGTCCCCGAGGCCACCGCCAGCTCGGGAAGCGAGCCGTCCGCCCGCAGGACCTGCCGGCCCTCCGCCTCGCCGCGCAGCTGTCGCACCGCCTCCACCAGCAGGAACAGGCCCCGCATCCCGGGGTGGCAGGCCGAGAGCCCGCCGCCGTCCGTGTTCACCGGGAGTCCGCCGCCGCCCACCGTCAGGCGCCCCTTCTCCACGAACGCGCCGCCCTCGCCCTTCGCGCAGAAGCCCAGGTCCTCCAGGGTCACCAGGGTCATGTAGGTGAAGGCGTCGTAGATCTCGGCGAGATCGATGTCGGCCGGGGTCACCCCCGCCCGCTCGAAGGCGAGCCGGCCGCTGACCGCCGCGGGGGAGACCGTGAAGTCCTCCCACTCCGACATCGTGGTGTGCGAGGCGTGCTCGCCCGTGCCGAGGACCCAGACGGGGGCCGTCCGGCAGTCCTGGACGTACTCCTCGGCGACGAGCAGCACCGCGCAGCCGCCGTCGCTGCGCAGACAGCAGTGCAGCTTGGTGAACGGGTCCGCGATCATCGGCCCGTCCAGGACCTCGTCGACGGTGATCGGGTCCCGGAACATCGCCTCGGGGTTGAGCGCCGCGTTCGCCCGCGCCTGGACGGCGACCTCGGCGAGCTGCTCCAGGGTCGTCCCGTACTGGTGCATATGGCGGCGGGCCGCCATCGCGTACTTCGCGATCAGGGTGTGTCCGTAGGGGACTTCGAACTGGAGCGGGCCGCGCGAACCGAAGGAGAGGTTCGCGGTGCGGCGCCGGGCCCGGATGTCCGCGCGGGCGGTGGAGCCGTACACGAGCAGGACCGCGTTCGCGTGGCCGGCGGCGATCGCGTCGGCGGCGTGCGCGGCCATGACCTCCCAGGTGGCTCCTCCGACGGCGGTCGAGTCCAGCCAGCGGGGGCGCAGGCCCAGGTACTCGGCGACCTCGACCGGGGCGAGGGTGCCGAGCCCGGCCGAGGCCAGGCCGTCGATCAGCGAGCGGTCGAGGCCGCTGTCCGCGAGGGCGCGCCGGGCGGCCTGGGCGTGGAGCGCGTACGGGGTGGCCTCGTCGACGCGGCCGCAGTCGGAGAGGGAGACGCCGACGACGGCGACGCGGCGGGGGCTGCGTGGAGTGGCGGGCATGAATCTGACGGTACATCAGATCTGCTGAATCGGGACCGGTGTCGCTCTGGGCAACCACCCCTGCCCCGCCCTAGCATGACGCACCGTCAGATACGGAGGGAGCCCCATGGACGCGCCCGACAACGCCGCGCTCACCGACCCGGCCGCCGACCCGCCCGCGGCCGACCCAGCGACCGGGTTCGCGGCCGAGCCCGCTGCCGACCCAGCGGCCGAGCCCGCCGCCGGGTTCGCCGCCGGATCGGTGGCCGAGCCCGCTGCAGACCCCGCCGCCGAGCCCGCAGCCGGGTTCGCGGCCGAGTTCACCGAGGAGCAGCAGGAGATCCGCCGCACCCTGCGGGACCTGCTCGCCGAGCGGGCCGGACCGCGGGAGAACCGTGCGGCCACCGACACCCCCGAGGGGTACGACACCGAGCTCTGGGCCCGGATGTCCGGCGCCCTCGGCCTCGCCGGGCTCGCCCTCCCCGAGGAGTACGGAGGCGTCGGCTGCGGGCCCGCCGAACTCGCCCTCGCCTGCGAGGAGACCGGCCGCGCCCTCGCGCCCTCCCCGCTCCTCTCCACCGCCGTGCTCGCCGCCCCGCTGATCGCCGCCCTCGGCACCCCCGCCCAGCGCGCGGAGCTCCTCCCGCGCATCGCCGACGGCAGCCTGACCTGCGCGCTCGCCGTCCCGGGCGGCTCCCTCGCCCTTGCCCTCGGCCTGACCGGCGACAACACGGCGGAGGACTGGTCCGGCGGCGGCCGCGCCGGCGGGGTCCAGGCGCGCGCCGTGGACGGGGGCTGGCGCCTGTACGGGGAGGCCGCCCAGGTCCTCGACGGGCACAGCGCCGGGCTGCTGCTCGTCGCCGCCCACACCGGCGGCTTCGCCCGCAGCCGTACGCTCCTCTTCCTCGTACGGGAGGACGGACGGGGGGCCGGGGGCGGCGGCGCGGACGGGTCCGGCGGTGGGAACGGGTCCGGGGTCGGGGCCGGGGCCGGTGGCGAGGCCGGGGCCGTGACCCCCGGGCTCGTACGGACCCGGCGGACCACCCTCGACCTCACCCGCACCCAGGCCACCGTCCAGCTCAGGGACGCCGGGGCCGAACTCCTCGGCGAGGAACCGGCCGACGTGCTCGGCGCACTCGCCGCCACCGGCCGCACCGCCGCCGTGATGCTCGCCGCCGAGGCGGTCGGCGCCGCCCGCGCCGCCCTCGACGGGACGATCGCCCACGTCGGCTCGCGCGAGCAGTTCGGCCGGCCCGTCGGCTCCTTCCAGGCCGTCAAGCACCGCCTCGCCGACCTCTACGTCCAGGTCGAGGCGGCCCGCTCCCTGACCTACTGCGCGGCCCGCGAGCCGGGGCCCGGGCCCGAGAGCGGGCCGCTCGCGCTCGCCCACGCCCTGGAGGCGCTGCGCGCGACCGCGGGGGAGAGCATCCAGCTCCACGGCGGCATCGGATTCACCTGGGAGCACGAGGCGCACCTCTACTTCAAGCGGGCCGCCTCCGACGAGCTGCTCTTCGGGCCCGCCCGGCGGCTGCGCGCCCGGGCGGCGGAACGGACCGGACTCTTCGGAGAGGTGGCGGCGTAGATGCCCGTCGGCGTGAGACTGATGCAGAAGGTGTCCTCGACCCGGACGTTCGCCCGGATCGCCCCGCACGTCATCCCGGCGATGGACAAGGCCGTGCACCGGCTGACCCGGGGAAAGGTGCTGCTCAGCGCCCAGATGCTGCCGGGGGTGATCCTCACGGCCACGGGGGCGAGGAGCGGGCGGCCACGGGTGACCCCGCTCGCCTGCATGCCGGAGCCCGACGGCGGCTGGCTGCTCATCGGCTCCAACTTCGGCCGTCCGGGGCACCCGGCCTGGACGGCGAACCTGCTGGCCCACCCGGATGCCGAGGTCAGCTGGAGGGGCGAGTCCATCCCCGTACGGGCGGAGCTCCTGTCGGGTGAGGCACGGGCGGCGGCCTGGCGGTCGGCGCTGACGTTCTGGCCGCCGTACGCCACGTACCAGCAGCGGGTGGAGCGGGAGATCCGGCTCTTCCGGCTGACCCGGCGCTGAGCCCCGAGGCCCCGCCTCCGCCACCAGCCTCCAGCCACCCGCCCCTCCTGCCCCCCCCACCCCCGCCCCGGACACGGCGACGCCGACGGCGGTTCCGCTCCGTGGAGGCGGGGCGGACCGCCGTCGGCGTCGACGACAGGACGGGTGAAGGAAGGGGGGAGGGGTTACCTGGTCGGCTTCTTGCCGGTGATGCCCAGGTGCACCAACAGGGCGAGGTTCGGCTTGAGTTCGGCCTGTTTGACGCCCCAGGTCTGGAAGCCCTTCTGGTGGCCGGCAACCGAGGCCAGCATCGCCACCAGGGAGCCCGCCATGGCGGCCGGATTGACCTCCTTGTCGACCTTGCCCTTGGCCTGGAGCTCCTTCACCGCGTCCGTGAGGGAGTTGGTGACCGAGTTCAGGATCTTCATGCGGATCTTGTAGAACCGCTTGTCGCCCTCGGCGGCGCCGAGGTCCACGACCCGCAGGATCGCGTCGTGTTTGCGCCAGAAGTCCAGGAAGCCTTCGACGAGTTCCTCGGAGGTCTGCCAGCCGGCCTTGCCGATCCAGGAGCGGCCGGAGACCAGCTCGGTCAACCCGGCGCCCTCCTTGGCCATTTCCTCCGCGATCTCGAGTACCGCACCCTCGACGTCCGGGAAGTACTGATAGAACGTCGCGGGTGAAGTACCCGCCTTCCGGGCCACATCGATGACCTTGACGTCCCGGTAGGGCGAGGAGCTGAGCATCTCACCGAGGCAGTCGAGCAGCTTCTGCCGCGTCGCCTGACCGCGTCGTCCGGCCACGCGGCCGTCGACGGTGCGTACTTGTCCTGTCATGCCGTCAGCTTACCGAGGGGGGATCGGCGCGCGATTCGGCCGACTGCAAATGGGGTGCGGCCCTGAGCCGTGCGTGTTCTGCGAGGTCGGAAGAGGGGCGGCGACGGTCTGTGGTTCAGGGTGGAGGGGCGGGTTCAAGCCAGAGCGGTGACGGTGCGGGCATTCTCTCGGCCCGTCCGCAGGGGTTCCGTACTCGAATAGGCTTATGAACAGCCTGTGGAAAACTTCGGTGGACAACTCAAGCACCCCAAGGGTTCCAGGCCCATAAATCGCCCTTGTGTTCGCATGTCGGGGCGTGCGGGAGGGGCCCCACCGGCCTAGCGTGGAACCATGGCCGTACGCACTGAGGGCACCCCGTGCTGGGTGGACGCGCAGCTCCCCGATCTCGAGGCGGGCAAGCGCTTCTACGGCGAGCTCTTCGGCTGGACCTTCGACCCCGACCGCGACGAGGCCCTCCTCGACGGGCGCCGGGTCGCCGGACTCCTCCCCAAGCGCGACGGCCGCATGCCCACCACCTGGACCGTCTACCTCGCCACCGAGAACGCGGGCACCCTCGCCGAGCGGATCAGGGCCGCCGGCGGACAGATGGTCATGGACCCCTACCCCGTGGGCCCGTTCGGCGTCCTCGCGCTCGCCGCCGACCCCGGCGGCGCCGTCTTCGGACTCCGCCAGGCCGGTGACGACGACGGCTTCGAGCGGACGAACGAACCGGGCGCCTTCTGCTGGATGGAGGTGTACACGCGCCGGCCGGACGCCGTCGACACCTTCTACGCCACCGTCTTCGGCTACCTCGGCCGCCAGGCCGACGCCGAGGAGGAGGGCAGGGACGCCGGATTCGACTACCGCGTCTGGTCGCCCCCCGGCTCCCGGCCCGGCGACGACAGCGCCTTCGGCGGGCGCGCCGTCATCACCGACGACTTCCCCGCCGAGATGCCCGGCCACGTCCTCGTCTACTTCGCCGTCCACGACTGCGACGAGGCCTGCGAGATCACCGTCCGGCTCGGCGGCCGGGTCTCCACCCCGCCCTTCGACACCCCGCACGGACGCATCGCCGTCCTCCGCGACAACCAGGGCGCACGCTTCGCGGTCCTCGCGGAACCTGCCGATACGCCCTGAACCGCCCACCCCGTACCAGCGGGTACACCCCGTACCGGGCAGCACCGTTATGAGGTGTGACACCCCGATCCGCCCCCGGGTTCGCAACCGGGCCCTCGGACAGGAAGAATCAGGGCCACGGGGCCGTACCCTCATGGCCCGTACGGGGAGGTGGCAGGCAAGTGGAACAGCTGACGCAGCACGACCCGAGACGTATCGGGCCCTTCGAGGTGCTGGGCCGGCTCGGCGCGGGCGGAATGGGCCTGGTCTATCTCGCGCGCTCGGCCTCGGGCCGGCGCGTGGCGATCAAGACCGTGCGCACGGAGCTCGCCGAGGACCAGCTGTTCCGGGTTCGCTTCACCCGGGAGGTGGAGGCCGCCCGGGCGGTCTCCGGCTTCTACACGGCCGCCGTGGTGGACGCCGACCCGCGGGCCGCCGTGCCGTGGCTGGCCACCGCCTATGTCCCCGCGCCCTCTCTCGAAGAGATAGTGAACGAGTGCGGGCCGCTCCCGGCCCAGGCGGTCCGCTGGCTCGCGGCCGGTGTAGCCGAGGCCCTCCAGTCCATCCACGGTGCGGGCCTGGTCCACCGCGACCTCAAGCCCTCCAACGTCCTCGTCGTCGAGGACGGCCCCCGGGTGATCGACTTCGGCATCGCGTCGGGCGTCTCCAACACGCGCCTGACCATGACCAACGTCGCCGTCGGCACCCCCGCCTACATGTCGCCCGAGCAGGCCCGCGACTCGCGCAGCGTCACCGGCGCGAGCGACGTCTTCTCGCTGGGCTCGATGCTGGTCTTCGCCGCCACCGGCCACGCGCCCTTCCACGGCGCCAACCCGGTCGAGACCGTCTTCATGCTGCTCCGCGAGGGCCCCGACCTGGAGGGCCTGCCGGAAGAGCTGCGGCCCCTCATCGAGTCCTGCATGCAGATGGACGTCACCCGGCGGCCCAGCCCGGCCGACCTCCAGGCCCAGCTCGCCCCGCACCTCTTCGGTCCCGGCAGCGACGACAGCGGCACGGCCTCGGCCTGGCTGCCGCACAGCGCCACCGCCATGATCGAGACGCGCCGGGGCGGCCGCCCCGCGCCCGCCCCGACCGCGCCGCCGATCCCGCCGCGCCCGCCCCGGCAGCCCGCCGGCTGGTCCGGCGACCCGCGCTCCCCGGAGCCCGGTCCGGCCGGTGGCCGGCACCCCGAGCCCTCGCACGTCGGCGGCCGGCACGCGGGGCCCGCGGAGAGCGCGGGCGGCCCCGTCCGCCTGGGCGGCGCCACCGTGCCGATCGGCCCGGGCCCCCGGGTCTCCGACACCCGTGCCGCGCTCGCCGTCGGCCGGAGCGCCGACGCCGGTCCGGCGACCGGCTGGATCCGGCCGCCCGGCGGCGGCCCGCACGGCGCCGAGCCCGGCCCGGCCCCCGGCTCCCGCCCGCTGAACGTCCCCGCGCAGGGCACCGACCATGCCCCGCCGGAGCCCGGTCCCTGGCGGCCCTGGCGCTTCCGGATGTCGAACGACGTCTGGGGCACCCCGGTCGTCGACGGCGACCTGCTCTACGTGACCTCCTTCGAGGTGCACGCGCTGGACACGGGGAGCGGCCGGCGCCAGTTCAAGACCCGGGACGTGGCCTGGTCGATGGCGGTCGCCTCGGGCCGTATCCACGCCTCCGACGGGCCCACGCTGTACGCGCTCGACGCGGCCGACGGCAGCGAGCGCTGGCGGCTGCACACGGACGCCTGGGTGTACTCCCTCCGGGTGGACCGGGGCACGGTCGTCACCGGGACGCGCGGCGGCGGGGTCCAGGCCTGGGAGGCCTCCAACGGCGCCAAGCTGTGGGAGATCACCGGCGCCCAGACCGACTTCGAGACCCCGGAGGCGGGACCCGCCGTGCACGGCGACACCGTGTACGTGTGGCGGGAGGCCAGGCTCCAGGCCCTCGACGCCCGTACGGGTGTGGAGCGCTGGTCGTACCCGATCGGGGACGCGGCCTCCTGTGCCAACGTGCCCGTCCGGGTGGCCCCGGCCGAGGACGGCTGCGTGTACGTCTCGGCCGGCACCCGGGTCCTCTCGGTCGACATCGCCGCCGGACACGTCCGCTGGCACTTCGAGGCGCCCGCCGTCTTCCTCTCCCCGCCCGCCTTCGCCCCGGGGCCGGCCGTCACGGGCGGCGGGGTGTACCTCTCCGACCACCTCGGCACGGTGTACGCGCTCGACGCCACGACCGGCCAGGACCGCTGGCGGATCGCGACCGAGCCGCGCCAGTCGGCCGAACCGGTGCTCGTCGCCGGCGGCAACGTCCATGTCGGCAGCGGCAGCGCGCTCTACACGCTCGACGCGGTCACCGGGACCCCGAGGTGGCGGTTCGCGGCGGGCGGCGAGCTCGTCGGCTCCCCGGTCGTCGCCGACGGACGGGTGCACTTCGGCTCGGCCGACCACGTCCTGTACACGCTGGACGCGACCGGCGGTCAGCTGCGCTGGAAGCTCGCGACGGGCGGCGAGATCACCGGTTCGCCGGTGGTCCGTGCCGGGGTCGTGTACGCGTGCAGCAAGGACCGCTGCGTGTACGCGCTCGACGCGGTCAAGGGCACGGCCACGGGACGGGGGTCCTCGGCCCGCTGACGCCGCGGGCCGATTGACGCTGCGGGCCCCGCTGACTCCGCGGGCCCGCTGACCCCGCTATCGCTGCTGCCGACCCGGGCCGTCCCGGTCCGGGTCCCAGACCGGCACGTCGAAGGGCTGGGTCGGGGCGGCGTACGGGGGCGAGGCCTGCGGATGGCGCCGCGGCGCGTCGCCGAGGTCGGTGACGTCGCCGTACTCGCCTGGGGGCCGGTCGTCGGGCGGCGGGCCGTCCAGCGTGGGGTGGGTGGGCCGCGGCTCGTGGTCCGTCCGATCGACCCGCCACGTGCGGGACCGGCCCGACATGACGAGCGCGCCGAGGAGCAGCAGGAAGCCGCCGCCGACGGCGTTCGCGACCCCGTCGCCCAGGCCCCGGCCGTCGCCGGAGACCACGAGGCTGCCCTCGGCCTGGCCGACGCGCACCATCCAGAAGACGGTGAAGCCGAGGACGACGAGCCCGGCGAGGGCGACGAGCAGCCGGGAGCGCAGGACGACGCCGACGACCGTGACGAGGGCGGCGAAGGCGAAGGGCAGCAGGATCGAGCCGATCACCGCGGCCTTGGCGTCGGTGATGCCGGTGAACAGTTCGTCGATCGCGTAGTCGCGGCCGTGACGGCCGTCGTACCAGGCACGGAAGGGGCTCCATACGGCGGCCGTCGCTCCGGCGAGGGCCAGGATCGAGCCGACGACATTACGGATCATCGATCGGCCTCCTAGACGGTCCGGCTCTCGCTCCCGACGCTACGCCGGGTGCGGGGGCCCCGCCATGCGGCCACAGGGCATCCCCTAGGGTGGCGCGGACACGACAGGACGGGGAGGACCCGATGGTGCGCACGCGCCTGAAGATGGCGGCGACGCTCACGGTGGTGGTGCTCGCGCTGACCGGTTTCCAGACCGGCCACGGCAGTAGCAGCAGCGGTGGCGGCAGCGGGAAGAGCAGGAGCGGGGACGGCGACTCCGACGGCGGCGGCTGCTCCAGCTCCAAGAAGAGCAACGACGACTACGACGGCTCGGGCGGATCGAGCGGTGGCTCGGGCGGCTCGGGCGAGGAGTACACGTACGACCCCACGCCGACCTCGACCCCGACGGCGGTGATCCGCGCCCAGGTCGTCGACTGCGTGGAGCCGGCGCAGGCGAAGCGCAAGGGCAGGCCGGCCCGCAAGGCGGACACCACGGCCACCGTGAAGATCGTCTCGGAGGCGTACGCGGCGAAGACGGTCCGGGTCGTCGTGCGCTTCCTCGGAACGGACCGCACGGAGGTGGACCGGGCCGAGACCGTGATCGAGGTCGGCTACCGGGAGACGAAGACCTTCGAGCTCGCGATGGAGTCCCCGAAGGCCGTCGGCCAGGTGAAGGACTGCGAGGTCTGGGAGGTGAGCGAGGTGTCGTCGACCGCCACCCCGACGGTCACCCCCTCGGCTACCTCGTCCTGAAACCCGCCCCCCGCCGGGTGAACAGCTCCGCCTGACGTTCCGGCGGCAGGTTCCCCAGGGCGACCAGGTGCGGCGCGTGCGCGAGGGCCGGGGTGCGGGACGGCTCCGTGACCGACCAGAGCGCGCGGACCGTGCCCTGGACGGCCTCGGTCGGGTGCGCGGCGATGACGGCGGCGGCCCGCCGGGCGGCCTCCAGGGCCCCGCCGGGCGCCGTCAGCTCGGAGACGAGCCCCGTCTCGTACGCGCGCCGGGCCGAGATCCGTTCCGCGCTGCCCATCAGGGCCATCCGGGCGATCTCCCCGTAGGGCATCCGCTGTGCCATGTGGACGGTCTCGAAGGCGCTGACCATCCCGTAGGTGGTGTGCGGGTCGAAGAAGGTGGCGTCCTCGCCCGCGACCAGGAACTCGGCCTCGCCGAGCAGGTAGAAGGCGCCGCCGCAGGCCATGCCCTCGACGGCGGCGATCACCGGCTTCCACAGGTCGTTCGCCTTGGGGCCGATCGCGAGGAGCGGGTCGTCGATCGTGTACGGGGAGGAGGGCTGCGGGATGTTCCCTACGGCCTCCCGGTCGATCCCGGTGCAGAAGGCCCGCCCCCCGGCCCCGGTGACGACGATCGCGCGGACCTCGTCCTCGTACCGGAACCCCCGCCAGACGGCGGCGAGCTCGCGGGCCATGTCCAGGGTGATCGAGTTGTGCTTCTCCGGCCGGTCGAGGGTGACGACCGCGACCCCGGTCTCCTTGTCGCGGTCGACGTGGATGCCGGGGGTGCCCGGGGTGCTCATCCGCGCTCCAGGAGCCAGCGGGGCACGGTGACGCCGTCGACCTCGGTGAAGGCGACCTTCACCGGGGCGCCGATGCGCAGCCGGCCCGGATCGACCGAGTTCAGGGGTGCGTCCGGGGTGGTGACGACATTGCCGACGAGGCGGATGCGGGGGGCCTCGGCCAGTTCGACGAGGACCGCGTTGTATCCGGGCAGGGCGGCGTAGTCGGGCAGGAGCGGCGGGTGGGGCAGGACGTACGACCAGATCCGGCCGCGTCCGGACATGAGCCGCCACTCGCTGTCGAAGGAGCGGCAGTGCGGGCAGCAGGGGCGGGGCGGGAAGCGGAGCTCGCCGCAGTCGGGGGCCGCGCAGGCCTGGACGCGGAGCTCGCCCCGGGCGGCGTACTCCCAGAAGGGAGCGCCGTCCTCGTCGGCGACGGGTGTCAGCATCGGTGTCTCGGCTCCTCAGGCTCGAAGGAGGATCGCGGAGGTGGGGACGCCCTCGCCCGCCGTGATCAGGCAGGTGGACGCGTCGGGTACTTGGGCGGTGGAGGTGCCGCGGAGCTGCTTCACGCCCTCGTTGATGAGGTTGAAGCCGTGGACGTACGCCTCGGAGAGGCCGCCGCCGCCGGTGTTGAGCGGCAGTCGGCCGCCGATCTCCAGTGCGCCGCCCTCGGTGAAGGCGGCTCCCTCGCCGCGCCCGCAGAAGCCGTATCCCTCCAGGGAGAGCGGGACGAGCGGGGTGAAGGCGTCGTAGATCTGGGCGACGTCGACGTCGTCGGGGCCGAAGTCGGCCTGTTTCCAGAGGTGGCGGGCGGCGGTCCAGGCGGGGCCGGAGAGCGGGTCGTCGTTCCAGTAGTTGACCATGCCGTGGTGCTGGGCGGGCAGGCCCTGGGCGGCGGAGTGCACGTACACCGGCTTCCGCCGGCAGTCGCGGGCGCGCTCGGCGCTCACGATGACGCAGGCGAGGGCGCCGTCGGTCTCCAGGCAGTTGTCGAAGAGGCAGAGGGGTTCGCTGATCCAGCGGGCGGTCATGTACATCTCCCGGGTCAGCGGGCGCTCGTACATGATCGCGGCGGGGTTCTGGTTGGCGCGGTTGCGGCAGGCCAGGGCGACGTTGAAGAGGTGGTCGCGGGTGGCGCCGTACTCGTGCAGATAGCGGCGGGCGAGCATGCCGATCTCGTCGGCGGGGCGGAGCAGCCCGAAGGGGCGGGTCCACTGGCCGGGGGTGGCGAGCTGGGCGGCGGTGTTGGTCCAGGGCCGGGGTCCGGAGCCGCGTTTGCGCGAGCGCCAGGCGACGCCGACGCTCGCCTGGCCGGTGGCGACGGCGGCGGCGAGGTGGCCGACGGTGGCGCAGGAGCCGCCGCCGCCGTAGCCGACCTTGGAGAAGAAGGTGACGTCGCCGGCGCCGATGGCCTTGGCGACCTCGACCTCGTCGGTCTCCTCCATCGTGTAGGAGGCGAAGGCGTCGACCTCGGAGGGGTCGATCCCGGCGTCGTCGAGGGCGGCGAGGATCGCCCGGCAGGCGAGGGCCTTCTCGGTCTCGGGGAGCCGTTTCGCGAACTCGGTCTGTCCGATGCCGACGATGGCCGTGGCGTCCTTGAGCAAGGCAACCTCCCCGTGTGACAGCGCTACTGACAGCGCGTCAGGTTACAACTAATCTGACGGATAGTCAGCTCGCGGGAGCGGGCGGAGTGGAGCGGTGGAGGTGGAGATGCGCGGCGACCTGGAGTGGGGCACGATCCCCGGACTCGTCCGGGCGGCGGTCGAGCGGTACGGGGACCGGGAGGCCGTCGTCGACGGGCGCGTCCGCGTCACGTACGCGGAGCTCGGCGAGCGCGTCGAGCGGGCGGCCGCCGCCTGTCTCGCCACCGGGATACGGGCCGGGGACCGGGTGGCGATCTGGGCCCCCAACACCCTCGACTGGATCGTCTCGGCCCTCGGCGCCGTCACCGCCGGCGCCGTCCTCGTCCCCCTGAACACCCGCTTCAAGGGCACCGAGGCGGCCTACGTCCTGCAGAGCTCCCGGGCCCGCCTGCTCTTCGTCACCGGCACCTTCCTCGGCACCTCGTACGTGGCCTCCCTGCGCCGCTCGGGCGTCGAACTCCCGCACCTGGAGAAGGTCGTGGTCCTCGGCGACACCGCGCCCGACGAAGCGGGGTGGACGACCTGGAAGGCCTTCCTCGCCGAGGGCGACCGGGTCCCGGCCGTCCGGGTCCGCGCCCGGGCAGACGCGATCGACCCCTCCGACCCCTCGGACGTCATCTACACCTCCGGCACCACGGGCCGCCCCAAGGGCGCCGTCATCGGCCACGCCCAGACCCTGCGCTGCTACGCGGTCTGGTCCGAGCTGGCCGGCCTCCGGGAGGGCGACCGCTACCTCGTCGTCAACCCGTTCTTCCACACCTTCGGCTACAAGGCGGGCATCCTCGCCTGCCTCATGCGGGGCGCGGTGATCGTCCCGCAGCCCGTCTTCACCGTGGACACCGTCCTCGCCAACATCGCCGCCGAACGCATCACCGTCCTCCCCGGCCCGCCCACCCTCCACCAGTCCCTCCTGGACCACCCCGCCCGCTCCGCCCATGACCTCTCCTCCCTCCGCCTCGTCGTGACGGGCGCGGCCGTGGTCCCGCTCCGGCTCGTCGAGCGCCTCCGCACGGAGCTGGGGATCGGCACGGTCCTCACGGCGTACGGGCTCTCCGAGGCGAGCGGCATCGTCACCATGTGCCGCCGCGACGACCCGGCCGAGACCGTCGCCACCACCTCGGGCCGCCCGATCCCCGGCACCGAGGTCCGCCTCTCGCCCACCGGCGAGGTCCTCGTCCGGGGACACCACGTCATGCGCGGTTACTTCGAGGACGAGGAGGAGACGGCGGCGGTCGACGGGGACGGCTGGCTGCACACCGGGGACATCGGCGTCCTGGACGAGGCCGGGAACCTGCGGATCACCGACCGGCTGAAGGACATGTTCATCGTCGGCGGCTTCAACGCCTACCCGGCCGAGATCGAGCAGCTCCTCGGCCTCCACCCCGACATCGCGGACGTCGCCGTCGTCGGCATCCCCGACCCGAGGCTCGGCGAGGTCGGCAAGGCCTTCGCGGTGCGCAGGGCGGGGGCGCGGGTCACGGCGGACGACCTGATCGCCTGGTCGCGGCGGGAGATGGCGAACTACAAGGTGCCGCGGGAGGTCGAGTTCGTGACGGAGCTGCCGAGGAACGCGAGCGGGAAGGTGGTCAAGGGGGAGCTGAGGGCGCGGGGCTGACTGCGAGGGGGAGTGCAACCAACTCCCCACGTGTACACGTCATACGGGCAGCCTTACGCCCCCCTTACCTCGCCCCCTCCTCCAGGAGCAGCCGGTGTCGACGCAAGAGATCCGCCTCACCCTCACTCCGCAGCAGGCCGCCACCGGCGTCGTCATCCCGGTCAACCTGCCGACGGGCCCCGCGCAGCTCGCCGTCCCGCCCTGCCGCAACGGCGACCTCGTCCCGGCCCGGCTCGGCAACGACACGGTGTACGTGCGCATCACGGTCTCGGGCGGCAAGAAGTCGGGCGTCCTGGGCTGCCTGGTCCCGCTCATCGTGATCGGCGGGCTCGTAGGCGGCGCGTTCCTCCTGAACGACGACAAGGACTCGGCGGGCTCCAGGGGCCCGGCCCCGATCCCGACGTTCTCGGTCTCGCCGTTCCCCACCCTCGACCCCCTCGGCACGGCCACCGCGACCCCCACCGAGGAGGAGCCCGACCCGTTCGACAAGGGCACCTGCCTCAACGGGCAGCTGCCCGACTCGGAGACCGCGCAGACCGTCGACGACGTCGAGGAGGTCTCCTGCTCGGCGTCGGACGCCCACTACAAGGTGATCCAGACGTTCCCCTTCACCTCCGACATGAACAAGTGCAACGCCAACCCCAAGACGCAGTACGCCTTCTCACACCGGTACACGATGAACGGCGCGGTCGTCAGCGAGTACGTGTACTGCCTGGTCGGCCTGGGCTCCTACGCCCGCTGACGCACGAGCACGACGACCCCTGACGATCGAGGACTCGGCGCGCGGGGCGCTCCTGGTGGCGAGCTTGCACTCGCATCGGACGACGGTCAGGTGGAGGAACGTTCCACCGGGCACGAAGGCGGTCCGTACTCCCTGCATGCCGGAGGGGCCGGGCAGTTGCCCGGCCCCTCCTTTCGGTGGTCCGATCGCGTTGCGCACGGGCCCTGCCCGGACGGATCCCCCCTGGTTCCGTCGGGTGTCCCCCGAGTCCGTGTGCTCCCCCGTCGACCGGGCCTCCCTGGGCCCCGGCGGCTCCCCCGAAGTCGCCGCCGCGGCCTTTCCCCGTCGGGAATGGTCTACTTGGCCGGCTCCGACGTCGCGTGCAGGTCGTCGGTCGTGGCGAGAGGCTGCTGCTCCCGGGCCAGGACCTTGTCCGCGATCGCGTTCGCGGGCTCGGACGTGGCGTGCAGGTCCTTGGTGACGATCTGCTCGCTACCCGCGCCCGTGGCGTGCAGGTCCTGCGGCTTGACGATCGGGTCCGTGGCGTCGATGTCGCCCATGGTGGTCCCCTCCTGATGGATGGCTTCGCGTGCTGGTGTGTGAGGCCCGTCCGGCTGTTCCCCCGTGGACGGTCGGACGGGCCCCTTGGGGCCGTTCACCCTAGTGCTTCGGGGAGTAGGCCTCACCGGCGACCCGTCTGCCCCCCGACACGGCGGATCGTTGAGGACAACTCTGCCGGGTGGCGATAAACGAATGATGAACGCCCCTCGGCGGGAGCCTGGTTCAGACGGCCGACACGGGGGCCAGCAGCGCCCTGACGTCGGACGCCTCCGGGACCGACAGCTCCTCGTAGATGTCGAGGGCCTCCCGCCAGCAGACCTGGGCCCGGCCCGACTGCCCGATGCCGTGCAGCGCCCGGCCGAGGACGGTGAGGACGTTTCCCCGCCGCCAGTCGCCGCCGATGCCGCGGAGTACGGTCAGCGCCTTCTCCGCACCCGCGGCGGCGGCCCCGTACCGGTGGGCGGCGATGTCGACCTCCGCGATGCGGAAGAGCGCCATGCCCTCCCACAGCCGCTGCCGGCTGTCGACGAAGACGGCGAGCGCCTCGCGGAGCCGCTCGCCCGCCGCCGGGAGCTGTCCGCTCTCGGTGAGCGCGAGGCCGAGGGCGTAGCGGCCGTTCGCCCCGCGGAGGGCGTGGCCCATCTCGTCGTACATGTCCACGCCCTGCTGGGCCATGCGGACGGCGTCCTCCCGCCGGCCCGTCGCGAGGTGGATGCGGGAGAGGTTGCAGAGCGCCGCGGCCTCGCCGGCCCGGTCCCCGGCGGCGCGGAACCCGGCGATGGCGAGGGTGAGATGCCGGTCTCCGTCCTCGTACCGGGTCTGGTAGAGCGCGATGGCGCCCCTGGCGTTCGACGCCCAGCAGATGGGCAGCGGATCGTCGACGGACCGGGCCATGCGGACGACCTCGTCCGCCTCCTGCTCGGCCCGGTCGAAGCGCCCCTGGTGGTGGTGGACGTAGGCCAGGGTCAGGGCCGCCCGGCCCTCGGCGCGGACGTCGCCCGCCGCGCCCGCCGCCTTCCGCAGGACCGTCGCCACCGCCTCGTACTCCCGGGAGTTCGCGCCCGACTCCGCGAGGTCCAGGGACGCCCACAGGAGGTCCACCGCGCGGCGGAGCGTCGCCGGGGCGGCGGCGGAGTGGCGGACGCAGGCGAGGAGGCAGTTGGCCTCGGCGTAGAGCCAGTCCTGGGCCGTGTGGCGGTCGGTGAAGGTGAGGCCCTCGTGGGTCGTGGGTTCCAGGTGGTCGACCAGGCGGTCGCCCGGGCGTTCGATCGCGTAGACCCGGGCCGCCGTCGAGAGGTAGAAGTCCAGGAGCCGGGAGAGCGCCGACTCCTTCTCCGACGGGGGCTGTTCGTCGCGGTCCGCGCAGGCACGCGCGTAGAGCCGGACCAGGTCGTGGTAGCGGTAGCGGCCGGGCGCCGCCGATTCCAGGAGGGACGTGTCGACCAGGGCCTCCAGGAGGTCCTCCGTGTCCCAGAGCGGGAGGTCGAGGACCGCGGCGGCCGCCGCGAGCGAGATGTCCGGGCCGTCGGCGAGGCCGAGGAGGCGGAAGGCGCGGGCCTGGGCCGGTTCGAGCTGGCCGTAGCCGAGTTCGAAGGTGGCCTTGACCGCGAGGTCGCCCGCCTGGAGTTCGTCGAGGCGTCGGCGTTCGTCCGCCAGCTTGGCGGCCAGGACCGAGACCGTCCAGGTGCGGCGGGCCGCCAGCCGGGAGGCGGCGATACGGATCGCGAGGGGGAGGAAGCCGCAGGCGGCGACCACGTCCAGGGCCGCTTCCCGCTCCGCCTGGACGCGCTCCTCGCCGACGATCCTCGTGAAGAGCTGGAGCGCCTCCTCCGGGGACATCACGTCCAGGTCCACCAGGTGCGCGCCGGCCAGGTCGACCATCCGGATGCGGCTGGTGACCAGGGCCGCGCAGCCGGCCGTGCCGGGCAGGAGGGGGCGGATCTGGGCCGCGTCCCGGGCGTTGTCCAGGAGGACGAGGACCCGGCGGCCGTCCAGGGTCGAGCGGTAGAGCGCGGCCCGGTCGTCGAGCGAGGCCGGGATCGCCGAGTCCGGGGTGCCGAGGGCGCGGAGGAAGGAGCCGAGGACCGTCTCGGGCGCCGCGGCGCGGTTGCCCGCGCCCTGGAGGTCCACGTACAGCTGGCCGTCCGGGAAGTGCGGCCTGGCCTCGTGGGCCACGTGCACGGCGAGCGTCGTCTTGCCGACGCCGCCGATGCCGGCGAGCGCCGACACCGCCATGACGTGGCCCTCGGCGGTGGCGAGCCGGGCGCCGAGTTCCCGTACGAAGGAGGTGCGGCCGGTGAAGTCAGGGACGGTCGCCGGGAGTTGGGCCGGGCGCGCGACGGGTGCGGCGGCCGGGGCCACCTCCTCGACCGGGAGGGCGAGTTCGGCGTCGCCCTGGAGGATGCGCTGCTGGAGCCGGGCGAGTTCGGGCGTCGGGTCGACGCCGAGCTCGTCGGCGAGGAGCCGGCGCGTGTCGGCGTACACGGCGAGCGCCTCGGCCTGCCGTCCGCCGCGGTAGAGGGCGAGCATGAGCAGCTCGCGGAGCCGCTCGCGCAGCGGGTGCGCGGCGGTGAGCGCGGTCAGTTCGGAGACGGCCTCGGCGTGCGCGCCGACCTCCAGGTCGATGTCCAGGCGGGTTTCGAGGAGCGTGAGCCGCCATTCCTCCAGGCGGGTCCGCTGCGTCTCGGCGTACGGGCCGGGCACGGAGGCCAGCACCTCGCCGTCCCACAGGGCGAGGGCCTCGGCGAGCCGCGCCCGGGCGGCCGCGCGGTCGCCGGAGGCCCGCAGCTTCTCGGCCTCGGCGGCGAGTTCCTGGGCGGTGGTGAGGTCGAGCGTGGCGGCTGAGGTGCGCAGGGCGTAGCCGCCGGACTCGCTGACGAGGACCTTGGGGTCCAGGGCCTTGCGGAGGCGGGAGGCGTACGTCCGTACGGCCGCGAGGGCCTGCGAGGGCGGGTCGTCGCCCCAGAGGGCGTCGATCAGCTCGGACGCGGTGGCGGTGCGTCCGCCGCGCAGGAGCAGGGCGGCGAGCAGGGCGCGCTGCTGGGGCGAGCCGGTGGGCAGGGCTTCGCCGTCGCGCCAGGCCCGTACGGGGCCGAGCACGGCGAAACGCAGCGCACCGCCGGTGCCGGTACCGGTACCAGTACTGGTACCCGCGCCCGGGGCGGCTCCGCTGCCCGTACCCGTTCCCGGACCGCTGCCCGCGCCCCGACCGCTGCCGGCGCCCGTTCCCGGGGCGGTGCCCGTGCCGGTGTTCACCTCGGAATCCGTGCCCGCGCCCGCGTCGGCACCCGCGCTCGCCTTCGGAGCCCGCTGCACCGGAACTCGCGGCCCGTCTTCACGGTCCATCGCTCCCCCTGCCCGTACCGCTGGTTTCGCCCAGGACAGTCAGTCTGCCTTGTCCGGAGGGAGTCCGTCAGCATCGGGTGGGGCCCGGAGCGGGGTTGGGACGGGGCCGTTGCGCGACCGTTGTACGCCACAATAGCTGACGGGTCGTCAGATCGGCGCTACCGTGAAGGCCATGGAGACCATGGAGACCTTCCCGAAGATCATCTCGGTGGACGACCACACCGTGGAGCCCCCGCACGTCTGGCGGGACCGGCTCCCGTCCCGCTTCCGCGACACCGGCCCCCGGATCGTCCGCGCCCCCCTCAAGGAAATGACCTTCCTCGGCGGCAAGTTCGCCCCGGTCATGGGCGCCAAGGGTGACGACGGCCCCGTCGGCGACTGGTGGGTCTACGAGGACCTGCACCGCCCCCTCACCCGGCTCGACACCGCCGTCGGCTACGACCGCGACGAGATCCGGCTCGAAGTCATCACGTACGAGCAGATGAGGCCCGGCTCCCACTCGGTCCCCGACCGCCTCGCCGACATGGACGTCAACCACGTCCAGTCCGCGCTCTGCTTCCCGACCTTCCCGCGCTTCTGCGGGCAGACCTTCACCGAGGCGAGCGACCGCGAGCTCGGCCTCCTCTGCGTCCGCGCCTACAACGACTGGATGGTCGAGGAGTGGTGCGGCCCCGAGGCGCACGGGCGGCTCATCCCGCTCACCCTCATCCCGCTCTGGGATCCCGAGCTCGCCGCCGCCGAGGTCCGGCGCAACGCGGCGCGCGGGGTCCGGGCCGTCGCGTTCTCCGAGATCCCGCCCCACCTCGGGCTCCCCTCGGTCCACACGGACCACTGGGACCCCTTCTTCCGCGCCTGCGACGAGACCGGCACGGTCATCGCCATGCACATCGGCTCCTCCAGCCGGATGCCGTCCACCTCCGCGGACGCCCCGCCGGCGGTCGGCTCCACCATCACCTTCGCGAACTGCTGCTTCTCGATGGTCGACTGGCTGATGAGCGGCAAGTTCGAGCGCTTCCCGAACCTGCGGATCATGTACGCGGAGGGACAGATCGGCTGGATCCCGTACATCCTGGAGCGCGCCGACGTCGTCTGGGAGGAGAACCGCGGCTGGGGCGGGGTCGCGGACAAGGTCCTGCGCCCGCCGTCCGAGCTCTTCGCCGGCCATGTCTTCGGCTGCTTCTTCGACGACGCGTTCGGGCTCCGCAACCTCGACGCCATCGGGGCCGGGAACGTCCTGTACGAGACGGACTACCCGCACTCCGACTCCACCTGGCCCAAGTCGCGGGAGGTCGGCGAGGCCCAGATGGGCCACCTGTCCCCGGACGTCGTCGACCGGATCGTGCGCGGCAACGCGATCGACCTGCTGGGACTGACACCGGAGGGTCTCTGGCGCCCGTGACCGGTGACGCGCGGAGCGGCGGGGCCCTGGAATCCGCCGCCGCGCGGCCCTACCGGACGTCGTGGATGTCGTGCTCGCTCAGGTCGGCCGCGTGCCGGGCGATGGTGCGGTAGTCGACGTCGTCATGGAGGACGGTCAGCCCGTGATGGGCCGCGGTGGCCGCGATGATCAGATCGACGGCCGAGGCGCTCCTGTGCTCCCCGGCCCTCGCCATCCGGTGCTGCACGGAGCCGATCCAGCGTCCCGCGGTCTTGGGCACCGCCACGTCGGGGTAGAGGTCGGTGAACATCTCGGCGATCTCGTCGTACTCGCGGCCGCTCCGAGCGCTGTACAGGAACTCGGTGCGCTGCGGGTAGCAGGAGGCGATCGCCTCGGCGTCGATGGCGTCGTACCAGGCCGACTGGAGTTCGGGGTCGCTGAGCAGCCGGACGAGGCCGGATGTGTCGAGGAGGTAGATCACCGACCGTCCTTCTCGGCTCGGTGCAACTGCTCGGCGTCCTCGACCGCCCCCCACTTGCGTGCGCGCTCGAAGTGGCGGCTGATGCGTGCGGCGCGCTCCTGCCGGTCGGCGTAGAACCGGAGGGCGAGATTGACGGCCTCCTTCTTGGTCCTGGCCTTGGACAGGGCCATGGCGCGTTGCAGCGCGTCATCGTCTATGTCGATCTGGGTCACGGCCATGCCGCGCCTCCTCGCCTGCGATGTTGGTGATGTACAAAGAATCGTATGCCATAAACATTGCCTTGGCGACTCCTGGGCAGACCCCTTGCCGCGCGGGCGACCGCTCCCGCCGTAACCCTTGCCTGATGGCGTGTCGGCGGTGACGATGGGCCCCTTCGCATTCTGACGCACCGTCAGTTAAGGGGTTCCCATGGTGGTCTACGGGATGCAGCTGCCCGTCCAGTCGCAATCCACCCTCTACGCCGAGGCCTGGGAGGCGGCCGCGGGCCCGGCCGACCTGCTCGCCGTCGCCCGGGCCGCCGAGGCCCACGGCTTCGACTACCTCGCGAGCTGCGACCACGTCGCCATCCCGCGCCGGCTCGCGGGGGCGATGAGCACCGTCTGGTACGACCCGGTCGCCACGCTCTCCTTCCTCGCCGCCGCCACCGAGCGGGTCCGGCTCCTCTCGCACGTCGCCGTCGTCGGCCTGCGCCATCCGCTCGTCACCGCCAAGGCGTACGCCACCCTCGACCACCTCTCCGGCGGCCGCCTCGTCCTCGGGGTCGGCGCCGGGCACGTCCAGGAGGAGTTCGAGGTGCTCGGCGTGGACTTCGAGCGCCGGGGCGCCGTGCTCGACGAGACGGTCGACGCGCTCCGGGCGGCCCTCGGGCCCGAGGAGTACCCCGAGCACCTGGGAGAGCGGTTCGCGTTCAAGGGCCTCGGGCAGCTGCCCCGGCCCGCCCAGGAGCGGGTCCCGGTCTGGGTGGGCGGCTCCTCGCCGGCCGCCGTGCGCCGGGCCGCGCTCAAGGGCGACGGCTGGCTGCCCCAGGGCGACCCGCGCGAGAAGCTCGCCGTCCAGATCACCCGGCTGCTCCGGCTCCGCGCGGAGGCCGGGATCGCCGAGCCGATCACGGTCGGCGCCATCACCGAGGCGCTGTACGTCGGCGCCCCCGGCTGGGAGGTCGGCCGGCGCACCCTGAGCGGCTCCCCGGAGGAGATCGCCGCCTCCCTGCGCGCGTACGGGGAGATGGGCGTGGACCAGATCCAGGTCCGGTTCCGCTCCCGGAGCCGTACCGAACTCATCGACCAGATGGCGGCCTTCGGCACGGAGGTCGCCCCCCATCTGAACTGAGGAGCGTGGCAGGCATGGGCAAGCTCGACGGACGGGTCGTCCTCGTCACCGGCGCGGCGCGCGGGCAGGGCGAACAGGAGGCGCGGCTCTTCGCCGCCGAGGGCGCGCGGGTCGTCCTCGCGGACGTGCTCGACGGCGCGGGCGAGGCGCTGGCCAAGGAGCTGGGGGAGGAGCGGGCCGTCTTCGTGCACCTGGACGTGACCAGGGAGGATGACTGGTCGGCGGCCGTGGACACGGCCAAGGAGCGGTTCGGGAAGATCGACGGTCTGGTCAACAACGCCGGGATCCTCCGCTTCAACGAGCTGCTCGCCACGCCCCTGGAGGAGTTCCAGGCGATCGTCTCGGTCAACCAGACCGGCTGCTTCCTGGGCATCCGCACGGTCGCGCCCGAGATCGCGGCGGCCGGCGGCGGGACCATCGTCAACACCGCCTCGTACACGGGGCTCACCGGCATGGCCGGGGTCGGCGCCTACGCGGCCTCCAAGCACGCCGTCCTCGGGCTCACCAAGGTCGCGGCGCTGGAGCTGGCCGGGCGGAACATCCGGGTGAACGCGGTCTGCCCCGGGGCGATCGACACCCCGATGAGCAATCCGGAGGGCGTGGACCCGGCGTCCACGGCCGAGCTGTACCGGAAGCTCGTGCCGCTCGGGCGGATCGGCCGCCCCGCGGAGGTGGCGGCCCTCGCGCTCTTCCTGACGGGCGAGGACTCGGCGTACATCACGGGCCAGCCGTTCGTGATCGACGGCGGCTGGCTGGCGGGCGTGAGCCTGTTCTGAGGGCGGCCCCGCTCCAGCTGACGGGTCATCAGGTATTGACGCACCCACCCCGTGGTGCGACAGTCGGGCACATCAGAGATCTGACGGTTCGTCAGAAATAATGAGGACGGTGAACCCCTTGGAATTCGGGATCTTCGTACAGGGATACGTCGGCAAGCGCGCCGAGACCGATCCCGAAGCCGAGCACAAGGCCCTCATGGAGGAGACCGAGTACGTCATCCAGGCGGACAAGTCCGGGTTCAAGTACGCCTGGGCCTCCGAGCACCACTTCCTGGACGAGTACTCGCACATCTCCGCCAACGACGTCTACCTCGGCTACCTCGCCCACGCCACCGAGCGGATCCACCTCGGCTCCGGCATCTTCAACCCCCTCGCCCCCGTCAACCACCCGGTGAAGGTGGCCGAGAAGGTCGCCATGCTCGACCACCTCTCCGGCGGGCGCTTCGAGTTCGGCTCGGGACGCGGCGCGGGCTCCCACGAGATCCTCGGGTTCATGCCGGGCATCACCGACATGAACCACACGAAGGAGATCTGGGAGGAGACGATCGCCGAGTTCCCCAAGATGTGGCTCCAGGACGAGTACGTCGGCTTCCAGGGCGAGCACTGGTCGCTGCCGCCCCGCAAGATCCTGCCCAAGCCGTACGGGAAGTCCCACCCCGCCATGTGGTACGCGGCCGGGTCCCCCTCCTCGTACGCCATGGCCGCCAAGAAGGGCCTCGGCGTCCTCGGTTTCAGCGTGCAGAAGGTCTCCGACATGGAGTGGGTCGTCGAGTCCTACAAGACGGCGATCAAGGAGGCCAGGGCCGTCGGTGACTTCGTCAACGACAACGTCATGGTCACCTCCACCGCGATCTGCGCGGAGACCCACGACAAGGCCGTCGAGATCGCCGTCTCCGGCGGCCTCAACTACCTCCAGTCGCTGCTCTTCCGCTACCACGACACCTTCCCCCGGCCGGAGGGCATCCCGGAGTGGCCCGAGCTGCTCCCCGAGTACTCGGCCGAGATCATCGAACTCCTCATCCAGGAGGAGCTGATGATCTGCGGCGACCCCTCGGAGGTCCTCTCCCAGTGCAAGCGCTGGGAGCAGGCCGGGGCGGACCAGCTCTCCTTCGGGATCCCGATCGGGATCCCGTACGAGGACACGATGAACTCGATCAAGCTGATCGGTGAGCACGTGATCCCCAAGATCGACACGGACCCGGTCCACCGCACGACCCGCTTCCGCCAGGCCGCGGGCCAGTAGGCGACGGAGCCCCGGCGTTCGAGCGCGGGGTGGTGTCTTCCCGGACCGCCGCCCCGTACCGGCCCCGGCCGGAGGCCGTTCCGCGGCGGCCCCCGGTCCGGGGCGCACCCGTGTCCACGTCCAGAAAGGGAACGTCATGCTCGACCACCTGATCACCGGCGCCACCGTCGTGGACGGCACCGGCGCCCCCGCCTTCACCGCCGACGTCGGGATACGCGACGGCCGCATCGCCGTCGTCGCCGAACCCGGCACCGTCCGCGAGGAGGCCCGGACCACCGAGGACGCCACCGGCCTCGTCCTCACCCCCGGCTTCGTCGACCCGCACACCCACTACGACGCCCAGCTCTTCTGGGACCCGTACGCCACCCCCTCCATGAACCACGGCGTCACCACCGTCGCCGGCGGCAACTGCGGCTTCACCCTCGCCCCGCTCCACCCGGACCGGCCCGAGGACGCCGACTACACGCGCCGCATGATGTCCAAGGTCGAGGGCATGGCCCTGGCGGCCCTGGAGGAGGGCGTCGACTGGGGATGGTCGTCCTTCGCCGAGTACCTCGACGCCCTCGAAGGACGGATCGCCGTCAACGCCGGCTTCATGGTCGGACACTGCGCCCTGCGCCGGTACGTGATGGGCGCCGACGCCGTCGGCGGGCAGCCCACGCCCGAGCAGCTGGAGCAGATGGTCTCCCTCCTCAAGGCGGCCATGGAGGCCGGGGCCTGGGGACTCTCCACCACCCAGTCCGCCACCCACTCCGACGGCGACGGCGCCCCCGTCGCCTCCCGGCACGCCACGCCCGCCGAGCTGGTCGCCCTCTCCCGGGCCGTCGGCGAGCACGAGGGCACCCAGCTGGAGGCGATCCTCGCGGGCTGCCTCGACCAGTTCTCCGACGCCGAGATCGACCTCTTCGTCGAGATGACGGCCGCGGCGGGAAGGCCGCTCAACTGGAACGTCCTCACCATCGACGCCACCGTCCCCGAGCGCGTCCCGCGCCAGCTCACCGCCTCCGAGCGGGCCCGCAAGTCCGGCGGCCGGATCGTCGCCCTCACCATGCCGATCCTCACCCCGATGAACATGTCGCTCGGCACCTTCTGCGCGCTCAACCTCATCCCCGGCTGGGGCGAGATCCTCGCGCTCCCCGTCCCCGAGCGGATCGCGAAGCTCCGCGACCCCGACGTACGGGCCGGGATGCTGCGCCGCGCCGACTCCAAGGAGGCCGGGGTCTTCCGGCGGCTCGCCCACTTCGGCCGGTACGTCATCGGCGACACGTACAGCCGCGAGAACGAGGGCCTGACCGGCCGGGTCGTGAAGGACATCGCGGCCGAGCGCGGCCAGGACGCCTTCCAGTGCCTCGTCGAGATCTGTGCCAACGACGACCTGCGGACCGTCCTGTGGCCGATGCCCAGCGACAACGACCCGGCCTCCTGGGCGCTGCGCCGGGAGACCTGGGACCACGAGGACGTCCTGCTCGGCGGCTCGGACGCGGGCGCGCACCTGGACCGGATGTGCGGGGCGCCGTACACGACCCGCTTCCTCGGCGACTGTCTGCGCGGCCGGAAGCTGGTGCCCCTGGAGCGGGCGGTGCGGATGCTGACCGACGAGCCGGCCCGGCTCTTCGGGCTGCGCGAGCGCGGCCGGATCGAGGAGGGCTTCCACGCCGACCTGGTCCTCTTCGACCCGGAGCGGATCGAGGCGGGCCCGGCGACCCTCGTGCACGACCTGCCGGGGGACAGCCCGCGGCTGGACTCGCGCGCGATCGGGATCGTCTCGGTCCGGGTCAACGGCGTGGAGACCGTACGGGACGACGAGGTGACCGGCGCGATCCCCGGCAGGGTGCTGCGCTCCGGCCGTGACACGAGGACGGTGAGCACGAGGTGAGGACCGAACGGCTTTTCATCGGCGGCGAGTGGGTCGAGCCCGAGGGCGGCCACTACGAGGTGATCGACCCGGCCACGGAGGAGGTCGTCGGCCTGGCGCCGGAGGCGTCGCGCGCCCAGGTGCACGAGGCGGCCGCCGCGGCCCGCGAGGCCTTCGACTCGTGGTCGCGGACGAGGCCCGAGGAGCGGGCGGCGATCCTCGACCGGGCCGCCGACCTCATGGCCCGGGACGCCGAGGAGAACGTCCTGCTCGCGCGGGCCGAGACCGGGGCCACCACGGGCACCGCCCGCGGCATGCAGGTCGCGGTCGGCTCCTCGCGCTTCCGGCGGTACGCCCGGGGCGCCATGGAGCCGGTCGAGCAGGCGCTGCCCCCGCAGATCAACGAGGCCGGGCCGATGGGGAAGGCCGGGGTGTTCGGCGCGGTCGCGGTGCGGCGCCCGGTCGGCGTGGTCACCTGCATCACCTCGTACAACAACCCCTGGGCCAACCCGGCGGGCAAGATCGCGCCGGCGCTGGCGATGGGCAACACGGTCCTCGTGAAGCCCGCCCCGCAGGACCCGCTCTCGGTGTACGCGATGACCCGGGCCCTGGCGGAGGCCGGGGTCCCGGCGGGGGTCGTGAACGTGGTCACGGGCTCCTCGGCCGAGGCCGGGCGGGCGGCCGTGGACTCCCCGGACGTCGACATGGTCTCCTTCACCGGCTCCACGGCCGTCGGGCAGGCGATCGGCGAGGTCTGCGGGCGCTCGCTCAAGCGGCAGCTGATGGAGCTGGGCGGGAAGGGGGCCGCGGTCGTCTTCGACGACGCGGACCTGGACTCCGCGGTGATGGGGATCGGGACGACCTTCGCCTTCTACAGCGGGCAGATCTGCACGGCCCCGACCCGGGTGCTCGCGCAGCGCGGGATCTACGAGCGGCTGATCGAGAAGCTGACCGGATACCTGGCCTTCATGACGGTGGGGGACCCGGCGGCACAGGGCACGGTGGTCGGCCCGGTGATCTCGGCGGCCCACCGCGACCGCGTGGAGTCGTACGTCGAGCTGGGGCGGAAGGAGGGGGCGCGGGTCGTCGTGGGCGGTGAGCGCCCGGACTTCGCCAAGGGCTTCTACGTGGCCCCGACCCTGCTCGCCGACTGCACCAACGAGATGCGGGTGGTCCGGGAGGAGATCTTCGGGCCGGTCGTCGTGGTCGTCCCCTTCGACGACGAGGAGGAGGGGATCGCGCTCGCCAACGACAGCGACTACGGGCTCATCGACTACGTCTGGTCGGGCGACGTGGCCCGGGCCTTCCGCGTCGCGGCCCGGCTGCGGGCCGGTGGGGTGGGCGTGAACACGATCGGGCGGAACATGGAGGCACCGTTCGGCGGATTCAAGAGGAGCGGTGTCGGACGGGACGTCGGCTCGTACGCGCTGCACGCGTACAGCGAGCTCCAAGCGGTCGTCTGGCCGGGCTGAGCACGGGTCGACGGCACCCCGGGGACGCCTCCGAAAATTCCTCGGGAAAATTCCTCGGGAAATTTTGAAACCGGACATTTGGGGTACAGCTGCGGTTCCCGCATATCGGACACGGGTCGACCGACCTACCAGTTGGTCGGCCTGTCGCGGTCGTCGATCTTTCAATCATCGGCGTGGGTCCGCTTCGACCCCCGCAATGCAAGGCGATGATCGATCAGGTGAGCGGAGTTCGATCCTCCGGATGTGGAAACCGCAGCATTTAACGTCCTGTTCATGACTCAGGTGGATGCACGGCCCCAGGCCGGAGACACGGTAAGGCGCGTCGACGCCCCGGGCGCCGCCCCCGGCGACGAGCACGGCGTACGCACCAAGGGCCTCGGCGGCAACTCCGTCGGCCTGCTCGGCAGTGCCGTCATCGGCATCTCGACCGTCGCCCCCGTCTACTGCCTGACCTCGACCCTCGGCTCCACGGCCGGCGAGGTCGGCCTGCAGATGCCCGCGATCTTCCTCGCGGGCTTCCTCCCGATGCTCCTCGTCGCCTTCGCGTACCGGGAGCTCAACCGGGTCATGCCCGACTGCGGCACCTCCTTCACCTGGACCGTGAAGGCCTTCGGCCCCAGGATCGGCTGGATGTGCGGCTGGGGCCTCGTCATCGCGACGATCATCGTGCTCTCCAACCTCGCGGGCGTCGCGACCTCCTACTTCTGGCTCCTCGCGGGTGAACTCAGCGGCAGCGAATCCATCGCCGCCCTGGACGACAACAAGGCCGTCCACATCGTCACCTGCCTCGCGCTCATCGCCGTCGCCACCGCGATCAGCTACCGCGGCATGACCGCCACCAAGGGCATCCAGTACGCCCTCGTCGGCCTCCAGCTCGTCGTCCTCGTCGTCTTCGTGGCGATGGCGCTGTCGAAGGCCGGCTCCTTCGAGACCTCGGTCGACTTCTCCTGGTCCTGGATGAACCCCTTCGCGGTCCAGTCCTTCGCCGCCTTCACCGCCGGCCTCTCGCTCTCGATCTTCATGTACTGGGGCTGGGACGCCTGCATGGCGACCAACGAGGAGACCACCGGCAGCGCGAAGACCCCCGGCCGCGCCGCGCTCATCGCGATGGTCGTCCTCGTCGGCTCGTACCTCGCCACCGGCATCGCCGCCCAGATGGCCGTCGGCTCCGGCGAGGAGGGCCTCGGCCTCGCCAACCCGGAGACCTCCGACAACGTCTTCGCCGCCCTCGCCGGCCCCGTCATGGGCCCGACGCTCGGCATCCTGCTCTTCGTCGCGGTCCTCGCCTCGGCGGCCGCGAGCCTCCAGACGACCTTCATCCCGGTCGCCCGCACGGTGCTCGCCATGTCCACGTACGAGGCGCTGCCGAAGTCCTTCACCAAGGTCCACCCGGTGTTCAAGACCCCCGGCAAGGCCACCGTCGTGGCCGGCGTCGCCACCGGCGTCTTCTACACGGTGATGACCCTCGTCAGCGAGAACGTCCTGGTCGACACCATCTACGCGCTCGGCCTGATGATCTGCTTCTACTACGCCCTGACGGCCTTCGCCTGCGTCTGGTACTTCCGCGGCGAGCTCTTCCGCTCCGGCCGGGACTTCGCCTACAAGGGCCTGATGCCGCTGCTCGGCGGGCTGATGCTCACGGCCGTCTTCGGCAAGACCCTGTACGACATGTGGGACCCGGCCTACGGCTCCGGCTCCGCCGTCCTCGGCGTCGGCTCGGTCTTCGTCATCGGGGTCGGGCTGCTGCTCCTCGGCGTGGTGATCATGCTGGTCATGCAGCGGAGGAGCCCGGCGTTCTTCCGCGGCGAGATCCTGACGAAGGAGACCCCGTCGCTGGTGGTCGCCGACTGACGACGACGGTCGTACGTTCCTGAGTCGTACGTTTCCCGAGTCATCCGAAACGCGAAGGTGGCGGGCCCGTGGGGGTCCCGCCACCTTCGTCATTCCGCTGTACGGGGTCAGTGCCCGGGCAGCAGCCGCTCCACCGCCGCGTTCGCGGGCGGCAGGTCGGGCGTGCCGGCGGGCTTCGCCTTGGGGGTCAGGACGCCGCTGAGCGGGACGACGGAGGGCAGGTTCACGCCGCCGGTGTCGGCGGCGGCGGTTCCGGCGGTGGCGCCGGCGACACCCGCGGCGGCGATGGCGGTCAGGGCGGCTGCGGTGAGGATCCTCTTCATGCCCGCTCCAACGCGGACCGCCCGGATCCGGTTACGAGGACCGGGGCGGCCCGTGAGACCCGTACCGCCTACAGGGCGACGCCGGCCGGCTGCCGGACGGTGACGTTGATGCGGTTGAAGAGGTTGGTGATCGCGACCATCAGCACGATCGAGGCGAGCTGCTTCTCGTCGTAGTGGTCGGCCGCCGCGTCCCAGATCGCGTCCGGCACCGCGTCCGAGGCGTCCGCGAGCCGGGTCGCCGCCTCGGCGAGCGCGAGGGCCGCGCGCTCCTCGTCGGAGAAGTACGGCGTCTCGCGCCAGGCGGCGACGGCGAACAGCTTCTCGTCGCCGACCCCGTTCTTCCGGGCGCTCTTCGCGCCGAAGTCGACGCAGAAGCCGCAGTTGTTGATCTGGCTGGCCCGCAGGTGCACGAGCTCCAGGGTGGACTCGGGGACCCCGCCCTGGCGGGCGGCCTTCACCAGGTCCATGATCGCCGCTCCGGCGTCGGGCAGGACGTAGGCGGGGTTGGTCATGCGGGCCTTGGGCTCGTGGGCCATGGTGATCGCTCCTCGGCGTCTCTCGTGCGTCGTCTCTCGTGCGTCGCTTCCACAGCAATGACGGAGGGGGCGGCGCGGATGTGACACGACCGGAGAACTTTTTTCCGGGACCTTCTACGCCTCCGCGATGAGGGCGGTCGCGACCGTGCGGAAGCCGAGCCGCCCGTAGAGCCGGGCCACGTCCGCGTCCGACGCCGTCAGGAACACGAGCTCCGCGCCCCGGGACCGGGCGTCTGCGACCAGCGCGGCCGTCACCGCGAGCCCGAGGCCGCGGCGGCGGGCCGCCGGGACGGTGCCGACGCCGACGACCTCGGAGACCGGCCCGACGGGCTGGTGCTGCCCGGCCGCGAGGGCGCCGCCCGCGCCGTCGAGGGCCGCGGCGAGCCGGGTCAGCCCGGCCGTGATCCGCTCGGCGATCCGCTCGGCGGTGCCGGGCTCCGGCGCCATGCCGAAGGCCGCGTACGGGGCGGCGACGGCGGTCTCCAGGGCGGTGTCGTCGGCGTCGACGATCCGCACGGTGACCCCCTCGGGGTCCGGTACGGGGAGCCCGTCGCCCTCCAGGACCATCAGCGGGTGCTCGTGGACGGTGAGCCCGCTCGCCTCCACGGCGGCCCGCAGCCCCGGGGTCGTCTCCGCGACCCACTCGAAGGCCTCGGGCACCCCCAGCTCCCGCTGCCGGGCCCGCACCTTCTCCACGGCGTCGACCGGCACGTCGCCGGTGTGGCCGAGCGTGGGGCGGGCGTAGTACGGCCAGCCCTTCCCCTCCTGCACGAACAGGGTCAGGGGCCCGTGCGCCTCGGCGCGGGCGGAGGAACGGGGGACGGCGTCGTAGAACGTCTCGATTCGCTGCAGCACCGGGCCACGGTAGAGGGCCGGTGTGGGAAGGCGCAGGCGGTTTTCGAACGGACCGGGCGGAACCGTCGATGGCATGAGCCCGTCACTCAGGTCAGGCGTGGAAGAAGGGGGAGCCATGAGCCGCACGAGGAACACCTGCCCGGGGTGCGATCGCGACGACCTGGTGCAGGCCGTACCCGCCGTGTACCTGGGAGGCCGGGACGCGGTCACCAGCCGCGAGCGGAACCGCGACGGCGACATGCGGACCGTGACCCGGACGGTGACCACCGGACTCTCCGACGCGCTCGCGCCGGTGCCCGAGGCGCCCTCCCACGGCATCGGCTGTCTCGGCGTCCTCGCGGCCCTCGTCTCGATCGCCACCTTCATCGGAGGCGTCCAGGCCGGGCACTGGTTCGAGGACGAGCCTGCGGAGGCGGGCGGCGACGGGGTACCGCGCGTGGGCGGTGTCTACCTCGTCCCGGACGGCTCGACCACGCCGGACTACTCGCATCCGCTGGGTACGGCCGAGTCCGCGCCCCCGCCCGACTTCGCGTACCTCGGCTGGATCTCGGCGTTCGCGCTGCTCGCCGCCGTCCTCGTGTTCGTCGTATTGCTGCGGCGCCGGGCCGCCTTCACCCGCCTGACGCGCGGGCGCCACCGCGCCGAGGAACTCTGGTCGCACGGCTGGTACTGCCACCGCTGCGGCACGGTCCACTTCCAGGACGTCCCCGGCGAGGACCGCACCCCGCTCACCCTCCAGCGCTTCCGCGAGAAGGTCTGGGAGCACGGCGGGTACGGCGACCTGGCGGCGGAGCAGCGGGCGGTGGACCCGGTCCGTGACTGACGGACACCCGTGTCGTACCCCTCGGAAAACCGCGCCCCACCCCCTACCGTGCCGCTATGCGGATCTCGACCACGATCTTCCTGACCGACGAGACCATCACCCCCGTGCGGCTCGCGCGCGAGCTGGAGGAGCGCGGCTTCGCCGGGCTCTACCTCCCCGAGCACACCCACATCCCCGTCGAGCGGACCACGCCCTACCCTGCGGGCGGCGACCTCCCCCGGGAGTACGGCCGCACCCTCGATCCGTTCGTGGCGCTCGGCCAGGCCGCCGCCGTCACCGAGCGCCTCGGGCTCGGCACCGGCATCACCCTGATCACCGAGCACGACCCGATCGTCCTCGCCAAGCAGATCGCCACGCTCGACCATCTCTCCGGGGGCCGCTTCACCCTCGGCGTCGGCTACGGCTGGAACCGGGAGGAGGCCGCCGACCACGGTGTCGTCGACTGGTCCACGCGCCGGAGGCTCACCCACGACCGGCTGGCCCTGATGCGGGCCCTGTGGGCGCCGGAACCCACGGCGTACGCGGGGGAGTTCGGCCGCTCCGTCCGCGCGTCGCAGGCCTGGCCCAAGCCGGCGGGCGGCGCGCCCCGCGTCCTGCTCGGCGGCGCGGCGGGCCCGAAGCTCTTCGCGCGGATCGCCGCGGAGGCGGACGGCTGGATGCCGATCGGCGGCCGGGGCCTGACGGAGTCGCTCCCGGTCCTCCGGGAGGGCTGGGAGAGCGCGGGCCGCGACCCGAAGACCCTCCAGGTGGTCCCGTTCGCGGTCCTCCCCAGCCCCGGCAAGCTCGCGCACTACGCGGAGCTGGGCTGCGAGGAGGTCGTGCTCCAGCTGCCGCCGGGCGGTGAGGGAGAGGTCCTGACGGTCCTGGACGCGTACGCCGCATACATCTGAGCGATTGACTTCGGAATACGTTCCGAAGTACTGTCGGTCCATGCTGACCCAGACCGTCTCGTTCTCCGAGCTCTCCAAGAACTCGAAGCGGGTCGCCGAGAGGCTCGACAGCGAGTACCGCCTGCTCGTCACCCGCCGCGACGGGCAGGACCTCTACCTCACCACCGCCGGCTACGACCAGGATCGTGAGGAGACGGCCGACGTCACGGCCCGTCTCCTGGCCGCTCTCCTCGCCGCCGACGACGGTGCACGCGTCATAGGGCGGGCCCTGCCCTCGGTCTTCCCCTGGGTGCGGCATCTGTCCGCCGAGGAGCTGAGGGAGTTCGTCCAGGACCTGCTGGACGCGACACACGACGCCGCGCAGCTGGACGTCCACGCCACCCTCCACCGCACGATCGTGGAGTGGCGGGCCACCGCACGCATCCTCGCCGACCCGGGCCTCACGGCCCAGCTCACGCGCCCCCTCCCCGACGAGGACCATGGAGAGGTGACGGCTCCGTGACACCGAAGCGCGGCGACGACGTCGCCCCGCCACCGGTCGGCCAGGAGTGGCGTCTTCGCTTCGCGACGAACGAGGCTGCAAAGGGCTGGGGCGAACTCGCCGCGGAAGCCCCAGGCAACACCCGGCGGTGCTTCGAGGCCCTGCGCGGGAATCCGCTCCGGCAGGACGATCCGGACCGGCAGCACAGGCTGCGCGGGCGCCTCGCCACCGCGACCCTCGGCGGTCGGGCCTACCCGCAGCGGGAGTTCGAGGTGACGGCCGGAGGCCGGGTCAGGTACCTCGTCGACGAGCCGCGCAGGACGGTGCACCTGGTGTACGCCGCGCCCCGGCATCCCGAGGACACCGACTGACCGTCCTTCCTACGGGGACCCGAACCCTCCCCGTCGTACCCGCTCGTATGCTCGGTCCATGACGGATCACCAGGCAGCACGTCCCACCGAGAACGCCATGCGCCGCGCCCTCAAGCGGGCCAGGGACGGGGTCGCGCTCGATGTCGCCGAGGCCGCCGTGCTGTTGCGGGCGCGCGGGGAGGACCTGGCGGACCTCGTCGCGTCCGCCGGGCGGGTGCGGGACGCCGGCCTTGAGGCGGCCGGGCGGCCCGGGGTCATCACGTACTCGAAGAGCGTGTTCATACCGCTCACCCGACTCTGCCGGGACAAGTGCCACTACTGCACCTTCGTCACCGTCCCCGGCAAGCTGCGCCGGGCCGGGCACGGGATGTTCATGTCGCCGGACGAGGTGCTCGACATCGCCCGGCGCGGGGCCGAGATGGGCTGCAAGGAGGCCCTGATCACCCTCGGCGACAAGCCCGAGGACCGGTGGCCCGAGGCACGGGAGTGGCTCGACGCCCACGGGTACGACGACACGATCGCGTACGTACGGGCCATGGCGATCCGGATCCTGGAGGAGACGGGACTCCTCCCGCACCTCAACCCGGGCGTGCTGTCCTGGACCGACTTCCAGCGGCTCAAGCCCGTCGCGCCGTCCATGGGCATGATGCTGGAGACGACCGCGACCCGGCTGTGGAGCGAGCCCGGCGGCCCCCACCACGGCTCTCCCGACAAGGAGCCCGCCGTGCGGCTGCGGGTCCTGGAGGACGCGGGCCGGTCCTCCGTGCCCTTCACGAGCGGACTGCTGCTCGGCATCGGGGAGACCGTCGAGGAGCGCGCCGAGTCGCTGTTCGCGCTGCGGCGCGTGGCGCGCGCGTACCACTCGATCCAGGAGCTGATCATCCAGAACTTCCGCGCCAAGCCGGACACGGCCATGCGCGGGATGCCGGACGCCGAGCTGGACGACCTCGTGGCCACGGTCGCCGTCGCGCGGCTCATCATGGGCCCCTCCGCCTGCCTCCAGGCCCCGCCGAACCTGGTCGACTCCGAGTACGAGCGGCTCATCGCCGCCGGCATCGACGACTGGGGCGGGGTCTCCCCGCTCACCATCGACCACGTCAACCCCGAGCGGCCCTGGCCGAGGATCGAGGAGCTGGCCGAGCGGTCCGCCGCCGCCGGCTTCGAGCTGCGCGAACGGCTCTGCGTCTACCCGGAGTTCGTGACCCGGGGCGAACCCTGGCTCGACCCCCGACTCCTCCCGCACGTCCGCGCCCTCGCCGACCCCGAGACCGGCCTCGCCAACCCCGACGCGCCGGTGCGCGGCCTGCCCTGGCAGGAGCCCGACGAGGCCTTCACCGCCGCCGGCCGCACCGATCTGCACCGCACCATCGACACCACGGGCCGTACGCACGACCGGCGCGTCGACTTCGACGAGGTGTACGGAGACTGGGATGCGCTCCGTGAGGCCGCCGCCCCCGGGATGGTCCCCGAGCGCATCGACACCGACGTCCGCGAGGCCCTCGCCGTCGCCGCCGACGACCCGACGAAGCTCACCGACGCCCAGGCGCTGGCCCTGCTGCACGCCGACGGGCCCGCGCTCGACGCCCTCACCCGGATCGCGGACGACGTCCGCCGGGCGGCCGTCGGCGACGACGTCACGTACATCGTCACGCGGAACATCAACTTCACCAACGTCTGCTACACCGGCTGCCGTTTCTGCGCCTTCGCCCAGCGGCGGACCGACGCCGACGCCTACACCCTCTCCCTCGACCAGGTCGCGGACCGCGCCCAGCAGGCCTGGGAGGTCGGCGCCGTCGAGGTCTGCATGCAGGGCGGCATCCACCCCGACCTGCCCGGCACCGCCTACTTCGACATCGCGCGCGCGGTGAAGGAGCGGGTCCCCGGCATGCACGTGCACGCCTTCTCCCCGATGGAGGTCGTCAACGGCGCCACCCGGACGGGGCTCTCGATCCGGGAGTGGCTGACGGCGGCGAAGGAGGCCGGGCTCGACTCGATCCCGGGCACCGCCGCCGAGATCCTCGACGACGAGGTCCGCTGGGTCCTCACCAAGGGCAAGCTGCCGACCGCCACCTGGATCGAGGTCGTCACCACCGCCCACGAGCTGGGCATCCGGTCGAGCTCGACGATGATGTACGGGCACGTGGACCAGCCCCGGCACTGGCTCGGCCACTTCCGGACGCTCTCCCGCATCCAGCAGGCTGCGTTGGATTCAGGGCGGCAAGGCTTCACCGAGTTCGTGACGCTCCCCTTCATCCACACCAACGCGCCGGTCTACCTCGCGGGCATCGCCCGCCCCGGCCCCACCGCCCGCGACAACCGCGCGGTCATCGCGATGGCCAGGCTCCTCCTCCACCCGCACATCCCCAACATCCAGACCAGCTGGGTGAAGCTGGGCACCGAGGGCGCCGCCGAGATGCTCCGCTCGGGCGCCAACGACCTGGGCGGCACGCTGATGGAGGAGACCATCTCCCGCATGGCCGGGTCGAGTTACGGCTCGTACCGGTCGATCCGCGACCTGGTCGCGATCGCGGACGCGGCGGGCCGCCCGGCGAAGCCCCGGACGACCCTCTACGGGGAGGTCCCGGAGGAGCGGCAGCGGACGGCGACCGCCTCCGACGGCCACCTCCCGGAACTGCTGCCGGTGCTCCCCGCGGAGTGAGCCACAGGGGTCGGGGCCGGGTGTGAACCCGGGATGAACAGCGGTCAAAACCGGCCTGAAGGGCGTCGGATCACATAACGTTCCGGCCCCCGAACGCTCGTACCCGGTCGATTACAGTGCGGCAAGGAACCGTCAGCGAACCGCCGACCGGGGGAGGGCACGTCGTGGCCACGACAGCCGCAGCCGTGTGGGGCCGCGCCGAACAGCAGGACTTCCGGGCCCGCGTACGGGGTTGTCTCCTCGGCGGAGCCGTCGGCGACGCGCTCGGAGCGGGTGCCGACGGACTCTCCCTCGCCGAGGTCCGGGAGGCCCACGGACCTGACGGACTGACCGAACCCGCGCCCGCGTACGGCCGGCGCGGCGCCGTCACCGCCGCCACCCAGATGAGCCTGTTCACCGTCGACGGACTGATCCGCGCCCAGGTCCGCCGCGACACCGGCGCCTGGCACCCGCCCACCGACGTCCACCGGGCGCACCTCCGCTGGGCCGCCACCCAGCGCGACTGGGGCCCCGACGAGCGGCGCAAGGACAACGGCTGGCTCGCCCGCGAGGAGTGGCTCTACACCCGCCGCAACCCGGCCCGCGCCTGCCTCACCGGCCTCGGCGACGAACTCCTCGGCACCCTCGACAGGCCCAAGAACCCGGAGGCCGCCGACTCCGGCGCGCTCGTCCGCTCGGCCCCCTTCGGGCTGCTCGTCGGCTGGGAGCCGCAGCTCGTCTGCCAGCTCGCGGTGGAGTGCGCGGCGCAGACCCACGGCGCCCCGGCGGCCACCCTGGCGGCGGGCGCCCTCGCCGTCACGGTGCACGGTCTCGCGCGCGGCGGCTCCGTCGAGGCGGCGGTGGCCCGGGCCGTGGAGCAGCTCGCGGTGCGCCCCGGCCACGAGCCGGTCACCGAGGCCCTCACGGAGGCCCTCGGGGCCGTACGGGAGGGGGCGCCGGACGCGGAGCGGGTGGCCGCGCTCGGGGCGGACGAGGACCGGGCCGAGGGGCAGCTGGCGGCGGCCGTCTACTGCGCCCTGGTCGGCGAGGACGTCCGGCACGGGCTGCGGCTCGCCGTGAACCACGACGGCCCCTCGTCGGTCACCGGGGCGCTCACCGGCGCGCTGCTCGGCGCCCTGCACGGCGAGACGGCCCTCCCGCCGGCCTGGCTGGCCGAACTGGAGGGCCGTGCGACGGTCCTGGAGCTCGCGGACGACTTCTCGATGGAGATGACCCAGGGCGCCGCCCTGCACTCCGCCACCGAGGCCTCGCCGGGCTGGCTGGCCCGCTACCCCAGGGGCTGATCGGTCCTGACGCCGACCTGCGCGGGAATCCCGGCGGCCCCGGTCCCGGCCCCGTCCGGGTCGGTGCCGATGCGGTCCAGGAGCGCGTCCCGATCGGGGGTGTCCTCCAGCCTGAGGAACCGCAGCCCTACGGAGAGCCGGCCGCAGTGAGTGGCCCGCTGTACTCGAACGTCTTGTTGACTTCTTCCCCCTTCTGTAGGAGGGGGAGTCCTACGGCTTGCGCCGTGGGGTTTTCTGCTTCGTCGCCGACTGCCCGCCCGGAGTTCTCCGTTGGGGTCTTACACCGGCTCCACAGACCGACACCGCCAGCCCGGCGGCCTTGAGGTTCTTCGCCGCGTTCACGTCCCGGTCGTGGGTCGTGCCGCAGCCTTCGCACGTCCAGGTGCGGACGTGCAGCGGCATGCTCTTGGCGAGCTTGCCGCAGTGGGAGCACAGCTTGGAGGAGGGGAAGAAGCGGTCGACCGCGATCACTTCCCGCCCGTACCAGGATGCCTTGTACTCCAGCATGCTCCGGAAGTCCGACCATGCCGCGTCCGAGATGGCGCGGGCCAGGCTCCGGTTCTTGACCATGGTGCGTACGGTCAGGTCCTCGATCACGATCGTTTGGTTCTCACGAACGAGTCGAGTGGTCAGCTTGTGCAGGTGGTCGCGCCTCCGGTCCGCGATCCTGGCGTGGATCCTCGCGACCTTCAACCGGGCCTTGGCCCGGTTGGCGCCATCGCCTGGAGCCTTGCGGGACAGTGCCCGTTGCGCACTGGCCAGAGCGGCACGGTCACGGCGCTCGTGCCTAGGGTTGGCGATCTTCTCCCCGGACGAGAGGGCCAGCAGGTGCTCAAGGCCGACGTCGACCCCAACCGCCGTGTCCTTGGCGGGAAGCGGCTCTACTGTCGGGTCCTCGCACAGCATGGAGATGAACCAGCGACCCGCCGCGTCCTCCGAGACGGTCACCGTCGACGGCTCCGCCCCCACCGGCAGGGGACGCGACCACACGATGTCCAGCGGCTCCGTCATCTTCGCCAGCGTGAGCCGTCCGCCCCGGAACCGGAAACCACTGGTGGTGTACTCCGCGCTCCGGCGGGACTTCTTCCGCGACTTGAAACGCGGGTACTTCGCCCGCTTGCCGAAGAAGTTCGTGAACGCGCCTTGCAGGTGCCGCAGTGCTTGCTGGAGCGGGACCGAGGACACATCGTTCAGGTAGGCCAGTTCCTCGGTCTTCTTCCACGCGGTCAGCATGGCCGAGGTGGCGTTGTAGTTGACCCGCTCCTGCCGCACCCACGCCTCCGTGCGGGCCGCGAGCGCCAGGTTGTAGACCTTCCGCACGCAACCGAACGTGCGCGACAGCTCGGCTGCCTGCGCATCAGTCGGATAGAAGCGGTACTTGAACGCCCGCTTCATACACGTCGTGGCCATTCTCACAAACTAGCAGTGCAACAACTGAAGCCCAACCCTGCTGGCCAGAGCACCGCGGCCCGTCCTCACCGGCCGTCGGCGGTGAAGAAGTCGGAGGCGGTGTCCGCGTGCCTGCGGGCCAGACGCCGAACTTGTGGAGGTGCTGGAATCAGGGGCTCAGCGCATCAGCTCGCCCGCGTTGACCAGCAAGGACTGGCCCGTGATCGCCCGCGCCCGGTCCGAGGCGAGGAAGGCCACCGCCTCCGCCACGTCCCCGTCCGTCGCCAGCTCCGGCAGCGCCATCCGCTCGGTGAGCCGGGCGAGCACCTCCGCCTCCGGCACCCCCTCGGTGTGCGCGGCGAACCGGACGTACGCCTGCACGGGCGGTCCCCACATCCACCCCGGCAGCACGGTGTTGACCCGGATCCGGTGCGGCCCGAGCTCGTGCGCGAGGGAGTACATCGCCGAGGTCAGCGCCCCCTTCGAGGCCGCGTACGCCGCCTGCCGCACCTGCGTGGGGGCGGCCACCGCCGACTGCGTGCCGATCAGGACCACCGAGCCGCCGCGCTCCCTGAGCGCCGGCAGGCAGGCCCGGGTCATTCGCAGCGTACCGAGCAGATTGACGTCGAGGACCGCCTGCCAGGTCGCGAAGTCCGCGTCCTCCAGACCGCCGAAGTAGGAGTCCCAGGCGGCGACGTGGACGACCGCGTCGACCCCGCCGAAGCGCTCGACGGCGAGGGCGGCGAGGGCCGCGCACTGCTCCTCGTCGGTGATGTCGGTGACCCGGTGCGCGGTACGGCGCCCCTCCGGATCGATCTCGGCGGCGGACTTGACGAGGTTCGCCCCCGTGCGCGCGCCGAGGACCGCGTTCCCACCGTCCCGCACCACCGTCTCGGCGATCCGGTGCCCGAGCCCGGCCCCGACACCCGACACGACGACCGTCTTCCCCTGGAGCAGCATCCGGGTGCCTCCCGAAACAGGAATGAGTTTCTGACGGTGCGTCAGAGTAGAGGGGATGTGTACAGGAGGGAAGGTGCCTGGGCGCGTCGGTCAGGGCAGGTACTGCGGTTTGATGTGGTCGGGGTTGAACGGGGCACGCCCCTTGCCCGACGGCATCACATGGATGGCACTGAAGATCTCCCCCACCACAGCGCGGCGCTGCTCCAATCCTCCGGTTCGCCATTCGCTTGCGAAGTCTCGCGCCCGGCAGTGTCGGGCATGCGAGCTCTGGGTCGCCAGCTCGCCCTCCAGCCGGTCGAGTTCGGCGTTCATCGAGGCGAGGGCCTGGTAGTAGTCGTCGGGGCGCATGCCCTTCGTGTTCTCCGAGCCCTCGGCCCACGACGACGTGAGATCCCGCTTGCGGGCGACGATGTCCGAGATCCGAGTCCGGAGGATTTCCGTGAGAGTGTCCTGCTCCGCGGTCTCCTCCCGCGCCGGCAGCTCCGCCGAGCGGGTCTTGGCCCACTCGACGATCAGAGCCTCCAGGTACAGATCGACTGGTTGCGCGCGTCGGCTCACCTTGCCGCAGGCGTTGCGGCTCCTGCCCGGACAGTAATAGATGACATGCCCGCGTCCGGCGACCTGCTTGGTGCTCATGGCCGCGTTGCAGATCCCGCATCTCAGGTAGCCGGTGAACACGTACTTGCGGTGGTTGGCCCCCTCCGGATTGCGCAGGATGCCGCGCTTCTCGTCAAGCAGCCTTCGGCGATCCAGCTCAAGTTGGGTGTCGGCCCACACCTTCTTCGAGACGACCGGCTCCCACCGTCCCAGGGTGGGTAGCCCGTCCTCGCCGAGGAGGACGCGACCCCAACCGTCGCGTTGCCGTGGAACCTCGTTCCGATGCTTCCCCTGGTAGGAGACGAAGCCGCAGTAACGAGGGTTGGTGAGAATTGCCTTCACAGTCGGTTGTGCCCACTTGGTGCCGCGCGGGGAAGGAATCTCGTCCTGGTTGAGGTCCCGCGCGATACCGGTGATGGACCCACCGGCGGCGAACTGGTCGTAGACGCGCCTCGCCGTGCGCGCCCGGTCCGGACGCAGGGTTCCGTCGGGGTTCCAGGCGTATGGCGTCCTGCCGGTCAACTCGCCGGCCGCCGCCTCGGCGAGGTGGCTCCTGGCCACGCGGCGGGAGGTGTCCTCCGAAGCCTTGAGGGCCATGAGGCACAGCATTCTGGCCATGTGCCGGTCCGCATCATTGACGAGGTTGAGGTCCCCTGTGACGCCGACCGCCGGCCGTGTCGTGTGCTCGACGATGTCGATGAGGTCCTCGAGGTCCCTCGGCCGGCGCGCCAGTCGGTCCGTGTCGTAAAAGATGACGCCGTCGATCTCGCCCGACAGCAGGTCGCTGAGCATGCGCCGGAAGGCTGGGCGGATCACCATCCAGTGGGCCGTGCCATCGCTCTTCGTGAGCCGCTTCTTCTTGGACGCCCCGGTGTCGTTCTCCCGGTAGACCTGGGTGAAGGGACCCCAGGTGAGGTCGATGCGCTTCCGGTCGGCGTCCTGCAGCTGGAGGCTGATCCCCTTCTCGTCGTAGGAGTCGCTCGTACGGTTGACCGCTCGCGCGGGCGTTCCCATGCGTCGTGACCTGACGTACCGTCAGATGCGTTCGGATCGAGTCTCACGCGGGAGGGCGCATGGAAGCGGGCGGGCGCGAGGAGCATCACCTGGAGATGTACGCCGAGTTGGCGTCGGTCGGGCCGTACGGGGTGAAGGTCGGGCATGCCTTGATCACCATGGTCGAGCCGCATGTCGGGCACGAGCGCGCATACCACAGATGGTATGAAGATGATCACTACTACGCGGGCGCCATGGCCATGCCCTGGATGTACGCGGGCCGCCGCTGGGTCGCCACCCGCGAGCTCCAGGAGCTGCGCCGCCCGGAGAAGTCCGCCGTCGCCCAGCCCGTCACCGCCGGCTGCTACCTCTCCACGTACTGGATCACCGACGGCCGCTACGACGAGCACATGAAGTGGACCGTCGCCATCAACAAGCGGCTCAACCGCGACGCCCGCGTCCACCAGGACCGTACGCACGTCTTCACGGCCTTCCAGGACCACGAGGCGACCGTGTACCGCGACGGGGAGGGCGGACCGCGCGACTTCCACGCCCTGGACCACCCCTACGCCGGGCTGATCCTCCAGGTCGTCGACGCCGAAGGGCCCGAGGCGCGGGCCGAACTCCTCGACCGGCTGCGCTCGCGCGAACTGCCCCGGCGGCTCGCCGGCTCACCGGCGGCGATGGTGACCGTCTTCCGCCCGACCCCGCTGCCCGGCGACCGGATGACGTACGTGAAACAGGTCGAGGGCGTCGACACCCGGCTGACCCTGCTCTGGTTCCTGGAGCGGGACCCGAGGGAGTGCTGGGCGGAACACTTCACAGACTTGGAGACCCTCGGGGGCGACGGCGGCCGGGTGGAGCTGGTGGCCCCGTTCATCCCGACGGTGCCGGGGACGGACCGGTACGTGGACCAACTGCGCTGAGCGCGCCGGAAGAAAGCCGAGCCCCCTCGGCCAGGACGGCGAACCGGTCGAGAGGGCTCTTCGGGTACTGCGGGAACTGCGGGAACTGCCGGTACTTCGAGTCCTGCGGGTGACGCGCGGGGAGCATCGGGGCTCAGAGGGCCCCGTTGCTCACCTCGCCGACGAAGGCGTTCCACGATCCCGGTCCGAAAGAGAGGGAGGGACCTTCGGGAGCCTTGGAGTCACGCACCGCGATGGCGGCCACGACGGGGGACTTCACTTCGACGCAGGCGCCGTTTCCGCCGGAGTACGAAGACTTCGTCCACGTGTCCGTAGCACCCTGAAAAATCGCCATTATGCTCAACTCCGGTTCTGCCAGCGTGTCTGTCGCGCCAACGTTCTTGTCGGCGTGATCGACGCTACTCGCCGGCCCCGTCCGGCGGGACCGGCGTTCACACGACCGGGTGGCATATTCCAACTGTGCTTCCGTGGGAGCGATTGCGGGGTGTACGGTGCCTGCCCCGCCCGTCCCTGATCCGTCCGCGATCAGCCCTGGGCGTGCTTCTCGGCCATCTTCGCGATGAACTCCCGGGTCTGATCGACGTTCAGCGCCTGCGCCCTGAGGTGCTCGTACATGACGCTGTACTTGCCGACGTCCTGGGCCTTCTCCAGGTAGAGGTCGCTGGTCACGCCCTCGATGTAGACGACGCTGGAGTCGGACGTGTCCGGGAACTCCAGGATCGAGTACTGACCGCTGATGCCGGGGTGCGCGCCCATCTCGAAGGGGATCACCTGCACGGTGACGTGCGGGAGGTGCGACTGCTCGATGAGGTGCTCCAGCTGCTGCACCATGAGCTGCCTGCTGCCGACGATCCGGTGCAGGGCGCCCTCGTCGATGACGGCCCACAGGCGCAGCGGGCGCTCCTCGTCCCGGATGCGCTCCTGGCGGCGGGTGCGGACGGTGACGCGCTTGTCGATGTCCGTCGGCGTCGACTCCGGCATCGCGCCGGAGATCACGGCCTCCGCGTACGCGGGGGTCTGGAGCAGTCCGGGGATGATCTGCGACTCGTACATCCGCAGGCTCTCGGCGTCCGTCTCCAGGCCGATGTAGACGCTGTACGGGATGTCGCCGAAGGCGTGCCACCAGCCCTGCTGGCGCGAGTCCTTGGCCATCTGCATCAGCGAGTCGACCATGCGCTCGTCCTCGACCTCGTACACCCCGCACAGGTCGCGCACATCACGCTGGCTGATGGAGCGACGGCCGTTCTCCAGCCGGCTGATCTTGGACTGGGAGACGAGAAGACGCTCGGCGACCTGCTCGGCCGTCATGTTCTTCGCTTCGCGGAGCTTGCGCAGCTCCTGGCCCAATCGGCGTCGCCTGACGGTGGGGTTGACACTGGACGCCACGGAAACTGCACCTCCGGCTGTCTGCCTGCGTAGCTGTGAGTATCTACTGCTTGGCAGACTGCCACCAATGGCGAGGTATGCGCTGGGAAATCGGCACAACGTACGTGTGCGGGGCAGTCGTCACGACCGCCCCGCACACCTGTGCGGCTCCCGGGTTGGTTCTTTGCGCGTCGGCTCAGTGAGCCGCCGCGCGGGCCATGCTGCCGCGAGGCTGCGCCGGTACGCCCGTGGCGGGCGCACGGCGCGGCTGTGCCGCCGCACCGTTCTGGACGTCCATCACGGCGTGTGCCACGAGGCCGCCCATCGGGTCGTGCCGAATCAGGTCGCGCAGCCGGGACCGCGACGACCTTCCTTCGTTGCCGGGGTACAGGTGCTTCCCGAGACCGACCGCGTGGGCCAGTGCGGCAAGCGCCGCGGTCCGCGGGTCCGGCGGTACGCCGGTGCGGATCGCACTGTCCAGCCGGGACTTGATCTCCCTGCTGATCGCCGTGTCCGTCGCCTGGTAGCGAGTCGTCGGCAACACCCCGCACATCTGGCCCTCCACGGCATGCACCATGCCGCATCGCTCCAGATGCGAGAGATACGTCTGACGGAGCCCCAGTCGGGGTCCGCCGATCCAGTGGACAGCCCGAACCGGGCTGCCGCGCCTGCGCAGCAGCTCCAGTGCGGAGTCCAAGGTCGGATCTCCGGTCGGCCGTGGCATCACCACGGCGATACGATCCCCGTCTGGGGCTATCCGTCCTGCCAGAGCCAGCTCCACTAGCTGTGCTCCGGCCAGGCCGAGGTCGAGCGACTGCGGCTGCGCTGTGGTACCCGTGGTCGGGTCCAGAGCGAGCAACAGAAGCTCCTCCGGAATAGTTCTGCGGCTCCTGCCCATCCATGCCTCCCCGCGTGGATGAATGACAGGGTGACCCCTCTCACATTCATCTGTCGAGAGTGCCTGGGTGGTTAATCCGGGAACCAGTAGGTATGTCGTTCTCGTCTAGCACCGGAGCCAAGGGGTTCACACAGGACACTGGTAGACGGTTCGGACGTACGCATGACGCATGGAGGAGGCACGGTGGCGGGCGAGTCCCCCGACAAGGCGGAGCAGCAGGGGTCGTCGGAGAAGACGGCGACCTCGGGCGGCGGGGGCCGGGATCCTCGGCTCTCCGCGCTCCGTGAGTCAGAGTCCTTGCCGTCGTCGCCGGTTCAGCTGGACCAGCCGACGGCCGTCTTCAAGACCCTGACTCCCCGGACGCCGGAGGACGACGCGCCGAAGGCGGCCGAGGCCGAGCCCGAGGCTGCTGCGGAGCCCGCTTCCCGGGCTGCTTCCGCGTCCGTCGACGCGTCCGTGGACGCGCCCGGCGCGGTGGACGCACCCGAGGCCGAGGCCGAGCCCGAGCCCGAGAGCGAGCGCCTGAAGGCGGCGGTGGCGGCGTGGGTCGCGTCGGCCGACGAGAGCGAGCCCGAGGGGGAGCCGGAGGGCGAGGGCGAGCCCGAGGGCACCGCTGGGGCCGAGGACGCGCCTGAGGAGGCCGAGTCCGGCGATCAGGACGTCGTTGCCGAGGACGCCGAGGGCTCCGCAGGCTCCGAGGGCGCGGACGACGCCGAGGGCGCGGACGAGGCCGAGGGCGCGGACGACGCCGAGGGCGGTGAGGACGCCGATGACGCGGCCGACGAGCCGACCGCGGAGCCGACCGTGGAGCCTGTCGCCGCCAAGGCGCCGGCCGAGTCCTGGTTCGCCGCGCGGAAGCCGAGCGAGGCCGAGCCGGCCGACGCCGAGAAGCCTGCCGCGGACAAGCCTGCCGCCGAGAAGCCCGGCTCCGCCGAGCCGGCCGCCGAGAAGCCCGTCGCCGCCGAGCCCGTCGCCGAGAAGCCCGGCTCCGCCGAGCCGGCCGTCGAGGAGCCGGTCGACCAGCCGGTCGACCAGCCGACGGCCATGTTCAAGATCGTCCGCCCGCCCGTGGCGCCCGCCGTGGACCAGCCGACGACCGCGCTGAAGCTTCCGCCCGCCCTGCGCGCGGATTCCGACAGCGAGCGCACCAGCACCTTCCTACCGCTGCGTGCGGACATCCCCGCCGAGCGGAAGGCCGAGGAGGCGCCGAAGGCGCAGCAGGCGCAGGCGCAGGAGGCCCCCAAGCCGCCCGCTCCCGCCCCCGGGGCCGCGACCGGTGCCCCCGGAGCCCCCAAGGCCTCCGCGCCCGCGCCCACTCCCGTACCGCCCGCGTCCCTCGTCGAGGCGGAGCGGACCCGGCAGCAGCCGCTTCCGCCGCTGCCCCCGCTCGACCTGCTCGCGGAGCTGACGAACACCCCGCCGCCGAAGCCGAACGCCCTGCGGACGACCGCGCGCCGGGTACGGATCTGGACTCCGCTGGTCGTGCTCCTGCTGATCGTCTTTGCGATCGTGCAGATGGTCCGGCCGCTGCCCGCGCCCGTGCTGACCCTCTCCGCCGCGCCGACCTTCACCTTCGAGGGCGGTGAGCTGAAGATGCCGTGGCCCACCGAGGGCCAGGGCGCCGTCGAGGTCGAGGGCGTCGGTTCCATGGGCATGTACGGCGCGCAGAAGCCGGCCCCGATCGCGAGCGTCACCAAGACGATGACCGCGTACGTGATCCTTCGCGACCACCCGATCAAGGGGAACGCGGGCGGTCCCGAGATCACCATCGACAAGAAGGCCGCCGACCAGGCGAAGGCGGAGCACGAGTCGACGGCGGCGGTCCAGGAGGGCCAGACCTACACGGAGAAGGAGCTCCTGGAGCTCCTCATGATCCCGTCCGCGAACAACGTGGCCCGGCTGCTCGCCCGCTGGGACGCCGGCTCGGAGGCCGCGTTCGTCGAGAAGATGAACGCCGCCGCGAAGGACCTGGGCATGACCCAGTCCACGTACACCGACCCGTCCGGTCTGCTCGACAGCACCGTGTCGACCCCGCAGGACCAGCTGAAGCTGGCGAAGGCGGTCATGCAGTTCGAGGTGTTCCGCGAGATCGTGAACATGCCGAACGTGACGGTGGACGGCATCCCCGGCCGGATCGAGAACAACAACAAGATCCTGCTGGAGCCGGGTGTCAGCGGCATCAAGACCGGCTCCTCCACCCCGGCGGGCGGCAACCTGCTCTGGTCGGCGAACACCGTCGTCGACGGCGAGAACCGCCGCATCCTCGGCATCGTGATGGGGGCCAAGGACGCCCGGCTGCTGGGCGAGAAGCTCCAGCTCGCCATCGACAACAGCCTCAAGCTGATCCAGCAGGCCCAGAAGGACGTCACCTCGGCCGCCGTGGTCCGCAAGGGCCAGGTCCTCGGCTACATCGACGACGGCCTCGGCGGCCGGACCCAGGTCGTCGCCACCAAGGAGCTCAAGGCCATCGGCTGGCCCGGCCTCAAGGTGAAGCTGGAGCTCACGAACGGCGGCAAGGCCGTCCCGCACTCCGGCAAGGCGGGCGACGTCGTCGGCCAGGTGTCGATCGGTACGGGTGCCGGCAAGGTCAGCTCCCCGGTCGCCCTCCAGACGGACCTGGTGGAGCCGGGCTTCGACAAGAAGCTGACGCGCGTGGGCTGAGCAGCCACGGGCAGCCCGGCCACGCGCCGGGCAGCCACCCGCTCGGCCGGGCGCCCCGTACCTCGGGGGCGCCCGGCTGTTAGCGTTTCCGGGGGGACGAGGAGCACGCGTGACACACGCGAGAAGCGAGACGGGCAGCACGGGAAAGGGCCGCAGTGACCACCGCTGAGCCGACACGCGCGGGCCGCGCCGACCATGCGGACCGCGCTGACCACACCGACGGCGAGGATCACACCGATGAAGCCGACCGTGCAGCCGACGGCACCGCCGACCGCACCGCCGACCGTACCGATTCCGCCCTCGAATCGGCCACCTCTTCCCTTTCGCGAATAGTGCTTCCGTCCCAGCGGCCGGCCCCGGACTCCCCGGACCGCCTCGCAGCCGCAACAGCACCGGCACCGGCGTCACCGTCAGCGCCCGAGAACGGTTCCGCGCCCGCCCCGTCCCGGCGGCGCAAGCGCCGCTATCCGGTCATGGTGGCCACCGGAGTCGCCGCGGTCACCCACATCCTCTGGTTCTTCTTCTTCGCGAACAGCGGAGGGGACCTGGCCGCGCAGGACGCGTGGGCCGAGTTCGTCGGACGGCACCCGGACTCCGCGTACAACCTCGCCTGGTACGGCGGGATGCACCCGGTCTCGTACAGCGTCGTCTCGCCGTACCTGATGTCGCTGCTCGGCGTCCGCAGCACGATGATGATCGCGGGGACGCTGTCGGCGGCGCTGACCGCGCTGATCCTGGTGCGGGTGCCGGCGGTCCGCAATCCGATGGCGTGCGCGCTCGCGGGCGTCTTCGCCTTCCTCTGCAACGCCTTGTCGGGGCGCGTCACCTTCGGCCTCGGCATGATGTTCGCGCTCGGCGCGGTCGCGGCCGTCTTCTGCTGGCCGCACCGCTGGCGCCGCAAACGCTGGGCCAAGGCCGCGGTCGCCGCCCCGCTCGCCGGTCTCGCGACCGCGTGCAGCCCGGTCGCCGGGCTCTTCCTCGGTGTCGCGGCGGCGGCGCTCTTCCTCAACAAGAGACGCCCCGGCGCGTACGCCCTCGGCCTCGCGCCCGTCGCGGTGGTCGCCCTCTCCTCCTGGCTCTTCCCCTTCTCCGGTACGCAGCCGATGGCCTTCGCGTCGACGGCGCTGCCGCTGCTCTTCGGGATCCTGGTATTCCTCCTGGTCCCGGGGGACTGGCGCACGGTCCGCACGGCCGCAGCGGTCTACACGGTCGGCACGCTCCTGACCTGGCTGATCGACTCGCAGATCGGCTCGAACATCTCGCGGCTGCCGATGCTCTTCGCGGGCGTCGCGCTGCTCGCGGCGCTGCCGTACACGGCTCCGCGCTCGCGCCGCTGGTACGCGCTGCTGCTCGCCTTCGCCGGGCTGAACTTCTGGATCGGCTTCAAGGGCGTCGACGACGTCATCCGCACCGCCCCGGACGCCTCCTGGGCCCGCGAGCTCGCCCCGCTCGTCAACCAGCTCCAGGTACGGGACGCGGGCAAGGCGCGGGTCGAGGTCGTGCCGGCCTCCAGCCACCGCGAGTCCTCCGCGCTCAGCCCGTACATCAACCTGGCGCGGGGCTGGAACCGTCAGGCCGACATGGAGCGCAACCCGCTCTTCTACGACGACACGCTCAACGCCGTGAACTACCAGGACTGGCTCGACCGCTGGGCCGTCCACTACGTGGTCCTGCCGACCGGCGCCCCCGACTCGGGCGCCGCGCGCGAGGCCGAACTGATCGAGGACGGCCTGCCGTACCTGGAGCAGGTCTGGTCGGACGAGAACTGGCGGCTGTACGCGGTCGACAACCCGACGCCGCTCGCGGCCCCGCCCGCGCAGGTGCTGAGCGCGGAGGAGAACGAGGTCGTGATCAGGGTCGCCAGCCCCGGCCGGGTCCAGATCCGTGTCCCGTACTCGCCGTGGCTCGCCCTCATGGACGAGAACGGGGGCAAGATCGAGGCGCCGCAGGAGACCGAGGCCTCGAAGCTGGCCCGCGAGGAGTCGGAGACCGAGCTCCCGAAGGTCTTCGCCAACGAGGAGGGCTGCCTGTTCAAGGCGGAGGCGGACACGGAGGGCGACGAGTGGACCGAGCTGGTCGCCCCGAAGGCGGGCGTCTACCGCCTGGCCGCCCCCTACAAACTCTCCCGCGGCACGCCCTGCCCGGAGGAGCTGCGCTGAGGGCGCGCCCGGGCGCGTGACATCGAGCTTCGGGCGCCAGGGCTCAGACGGCCGTCAGGGCTCAGGCGGTCGTCAGTGCTCTCATGCCGTCAGGGCTCAGGCGGTCGTCAGTGCTCAGGCGGCCGTCAGGGCTCTCAGGCCGTCAGGCGTCGCGGACGCAGGAGGCGAGCAGCCGCCGCATCCCGAAGGCGTGCCCGCCGCTGCTGATGACGAGGAGCCGGTAGACCCGCCCGGCCGCCCCGGGAAAGGCGGCCCGGGTCTCGGCGCGCAGCCGGGAGCGGCCGTCCGCCAGCTCCTCCATCCGGAAGACCAGGGAGTACGTGGAGAACCGGTGACGGCCCTCCAGGGCCAGCTCCCGCTCCGGCACCACCCGCACCACCCGGAACCCGGGAAACTCGGACCCCTCGGCCGGCGGCCGGGGCCCGCCGGCCGCCCGCGGCTCGGCCCGCACGAGCCGCGCGTACCGGGCCCCGCCCACCTGCGACAGCGACCGCTCCACCCCGAGGCGGAGCCGGCGCCAGGCCTCCGCGGTCCCGGCGTCGACGGTGACGGCGTGCTCGTCGACGTACGGCAGTGTGCTGCTCATGAGGTCTCCGGGGTGCGCGAGGGAACGGTGGTGTCCGGCGGTGGCCAGGGACCGGCGAGCAGTCGCTCGGCCTCGGCGACGATCGCCCCGCCAGGCCGCGCGAGGGTACCGTCCCGCTGGGCCGCCCAGTCGTGGTGGGCGTCGACGGTCTCGACGAGCCGCCGGAGCGCCGGCGGCCGGCCGAGCGGGTGCCGGCCCTCGTACGTGATCACGTCGCCGGCGGCGGCGGGGTCCATGCTCCCGTTCACGACCAGCCGAAGCCACCAGCGCACGAGCTCCCAGCGGACAGGGTCTTCCGAGGAAAGCCGGCTGCCACGACCGGAAAACACCTCACCGCCCCCCACCTGAGCAGCCCTCACCTCACCGGCCCTCACCTCACCGGCCCTCACCTCACCGGCCCCCACCTCACCGGCCCTCACCTCACCGGCCCCCACCTCACCGACGCCCACCTCACCGACCCCCACCTCACCGGGCCCCACCTCGGCCAACACCCGGTCGAAGAGGGCGTCGGCACGCTCGTGCTCGGTCCGCAGGAGTCCGGCGAGCAGTGGAAGGGACTCCGACTCGACGTCGAGCACCAGCGCGGTGAGCCCCGCCTCGATCAGCTGGTGCGGGGGGAACCGGCGGCCGATCAGACGCTCGAGACCCAGCATGCGCAGGTACTCGACGGCCTCCTGCGCGGTGACGGCGCAGGGGCGGTGCGGGGTGGGCGCGGTGACGTCGATGCAGGGACCGCTCCCGACGAAGTACGACCAGAAGTCGACGGTGGCGCGGGCTGGGAGGGGGCTCGCCCGGCCGGTGAACTCGTGGCGGACGTAGTCGGCGAGGTCGTTCCCGTAGAAGATGATGTCGGTCTGGTGGACGGAGAGGACGGGGTGACCCCACTCGCCCGCGGTGCCGGGCAGGTAGCGGTGGCCGTAGACGGGGACGAGCCGGGGAACGGTAGCCAACTCCGCCCGGGCGACCCGCAGGGCGTCGGCCGTCTCCGCGGGCCGCGGAGCCCAGTCGGGGTGCCAGAAGCGGTTGTGCTCCACGTCGAAGAGCGCGCCCTCGGCCGGCCGTTCGAGCCGCGCGGCGAGGTCCTCGGGGTCGCCGTGGCGCCAGTCGGGCCAGCTCGGCGATCCGTGGGGGAGCCCGGCGGCGAGGAAGACACGATGGTCCGCGGAGAACGAGAACCCGAACCGCGCCTCGACCGCGTCGAGTTCCCGCTCACTGAGCCCCGGCCCGATCGCGGCGGGAAGCAAGCCCAGCAGCTTCCCGGCGGCTTCCGGAGTGAGCGGCGGAGGCGAGGACGAGGGGAGCGACGGGGATGACGGTGCGGCCATTCCCGGCAGCACAGTGATCACCGCGCTGAGGGCCGCCTGCCGGACACCGACCTGCCGCCGGAGGTCGATTCGTCGCTCTGTGAACTCACCTGATTACTTACCGCTAGGATCGCGGGCGTTGCCGCGGCCGCGCGGCGGACCGAGAGAGGGGCATCTCCATGGCCATCATCGTCACCTTCGACCTCCCTGGCGCCGGACAGGAGTTCTATGACGCAGTCATCGAGCGCGTGACTGATGGGCGAGGCTTCACGAAGTTCGCAGACCTGCCGAACACGGGTCTCGTCTCTCACGCGGCGGGGCCGGTCGACGGAGGGTTCCGCGTGACTGAGGTCTGGGAGAGCGCGGAGGCCCTCGAAACCCACGCGAAGACCTTTGGCCCGATCCTCGCCGACCTCGGCCATGCCGACGTGCAGCCCACGATCATTCCGGCGCACAACGTCGTCGTCCGGTAAGGGCGGTTCGAGACTTCGTCCTCGCCGTCGCCGTGGATGTCAAAGGGCACCTACCGAAATCGGCAGGTGCCCTTTCGGCTTGCCTGCCCCGGCAGGATTCGAACCTGCGACACCCGCTTGAGGAGTTCCGACTGGAGGCGACTGAGCGTCGTAGCGCGCCCGGTTGCGGCTGCCGTCCGCAGTCCTCCGGGACTGCCGGTGTACGCCGAGGTTGATGTCGGCAGTGGATGTCGGATCACGGGTTCGGCATCTGCGCGTCAGCCGCCCTGCGCGGTCGTGCCAGGGCTTCCGCTGCACGCCTGTCAGCTGCATGGGAGGGGGTCTCGACGTAGGTCCCAGTGCCCTGCCCTGCCCTGCTCGGACAGGACGGCAGGGGGCCGGCGGTCCCGCACCCCTTCGCACACCGCGCGGGACCGCTCTGCCATCTCTGATTCCGGAGCCCTTCGGAGTGAAGAACTGGGGGTACCTCTCAATCCAACCTGCCTATTAGCCGAGGATGAATATCGAATCGGCACTCAGGCAAGGAACAGAGTAATGGCAAGTGAAAGTGATCTGACGGACGCCCAAAAGGACGTGTACGAGGAGAACGCTGCCGCCCTCGGTAAGGCAGAGGAGCAACTCCGGATGGCCCAACAGGAGGCCCGTGCGAGGCTGAGGGCAGTGGGCATCGATGATGGCCCCACCGCGTGCATGAGTTGCGGATGTCCGGCGTATGTGCGGACACCCCACCACCCCGACGCCTCTTGCCCGAGAGAATTCTGTGGGCACGGCTGGCTTTGGCATCAAGCGTGATAGAGCTCGTCCGCTGAGAGGCGAAGGCGGACCTGGTCCAGGAAGTCGTAGACGTTCGCGAACTCTTCCGGCTGCTTCGGTGCCGTCATGCCGTCATGCCGTCATGCCGACGTGTCCAGGAGGCGCCTGGGCTCCGGCAGGTCCGCCTCCGGTCGTGAGGGCGGGCTTCAGTCTGGGGCCCGGTAGGCGCTCGCCAGTCTCCCCGTTGACCCAATCGTCGGTCTCAACGAGAGACGGCCGCCATGTGGGATCGCCTATCAGGATCGCGCGGGCGCCGCCTGGGTCGCTTCCTTCGGATCGAGTCGTGCGGAGCAGCGGTCGCCCTCGCGTCGCTTCTGATGTGCGCGTGACGTCTGACGACGGAACCTAGAACGTCGTGCAGGCGGCCTGGGAGCTGATCTGCGTCGTGCCGACGTACAGGACGCCGAACTTGTTGATGTCGACCGTGCTGCCGCCGCCACCGTAGGTGTTGCTGTGCCACACGGCGCGGGTGCTCCAGTCCGGGTACATGACGAAGTTGCCGTCCTGCTGGTAGGTGACGTAGGTCCCCCCGGCGTACTGCGTGTTCGACGCCCAGCAGACCTTCCGGGCCCCGTTCGAGTACTTGACGCGGTACAGCACCAGGTTGCCGTCGGACTGCATGATCAGTCGGAAATAGCCGTCTCCGGAGTACGTCTGGCGCTGGATGTAGTCGCCGAATCCGAGGTACTCGCCCTTCACGAGCTTTTCCTCGTACGCGTGCGCCGCCGAGGCGCTTCCCGCTGTTCCGGTCACGACGACAGCAGCCATGGCCGCCGCGATCAGTGATTTCGCCGTGACGCCGCGCATGCTGATGGACATGGGTTCCCCTTGGCTCTCGTGGTGGCGGGCTCCGTCCCCGGCCGAGAGGAGTCTTGCTTGCCTCGGTGTCCCATCGAAGGCTTGACGATCTCTGGGACGTCCCGAGATGCGGCGGTCGGATCCACCCGGTGTCCCGTCGGACCCTGGCAGGATTCGAACCTGCGACACGGCGGGGCGCTGGTCCGGGAGAGAGCGCCGACGCGTGGCCGACCGGCCTGGCTGGTTCAGTCGTGATGGGGCCGCCAGCGCTCCGACTCGCGTACGGCGCCACGCGCGGCGGACATCGCCATCACCGCGGACAGCGTGACGAGCACGCCCACCACCAGGGCGAGTGTCGAGCCCGGAAGCTCGCCGTTGCGGGGCGGTGTCGTCAGCGGCAAGGTGATCCACACACCACCCACCACGCCCATCGCGGCCGCCACGCACAGCGGTGCCATCAGTGTCCAGGCGGCGACGGCCACGTAAACCCTTCTGCTGCCCGCGAGCACACTCACCGGGGCGATGGCGCGGGTGAACCGCATGACCTCGGCGAGGTTGTTGAGCGTGGCGGCGAGGGCGACGAGCAGCACGCCGAAGGTTCCGAACAGGGGGATCCAGCGAAGCTGGTCCGAGAGGAGCTGTGCGCCGCCGATCCAGCTCTGGGCGAGCGGTTCCACGGTGACGGGCGGGCCGATCGTCGCGTAGGCGGTGCGCTTGAGGTCGTGGAGGTGCAGGTCCGTGCCGTCCGGGTCGAAGACCACGAGCTGACCGGCCGCGACGACGGACGAACCGCGTTCGACGCTGATCCGGTCCACGCCCGCGTCGGACACCAGTCGGCGCAGTGCCGGGGCCCCATCGGCCGGATCCATGGTGTAGCCGGTTCCCACTCGTTTGGGGCAGGTGAGCCCCAGTGCCGAGAGTGACGGGCATTCGCCGCGCACCATGACGTCCGGGCGTACCTCGACACTCTGCCCCGGACCGATCTCTCCGTCCGGACCTTCACCACTCATCGAGATGCCGTAGGCGACTGTTCGGGCGTCGCCAGGGAGGGTGCGCAGCCACGACTCGGTACGTGACGGTGGCGTCCCCTCGGGGACCGCGACCACCAGCATGCTCAAGCCGAGCTGGGCTCGTGCCTCGCGGGCTCCGCGGACGAATGGGTCATTGACGCTCGGATACACCTGCACCAGGCACAGCAGGCCCACGGCCATCACGACCCCGGCCACGAGGCGGGTGAGATAACCAGGTCGGCCCTGGGTCCAGCGCCCTGCGAGGAGAGTGCCGGGGGCTCCACGTCGTCGGCCGATCGCGGTCACAGCTCGTCCGGCGGCCGAGATCAGGAGCGCGGCGACGGCGGGGAGGGTGGCGAGAGTGCCGACCGAGCCGACCATCAGGACCAGGGTCAGTTCCGGGGTCGCCCCCGAGTCGGCGGCCGCCGCCGGATACCAGCTGAGGATCAGAAGGAACAGCGGGCACAGGTACGCCATCACCTTCACCGCACGGGATCGGGGGCGCCCTTGTGGGCGGGTGCTCCGGCTCGACACGGCGGGCGGGTGGAGCAGTACGACGGTGATGGCGACGAGCAGGGGTGCAGCGAGTGCCGCACCGGCCAGTACGGAGGCATGAGCCCGCAGATCGGCGGCGCCGAGAAGATAACCCGTCCACGGCACACGGATGTCGGCGAGGAGCGCGATCACGCTGAGGGGCGCGATCAGTCCCGCACCGAGCAGAATTGGTCCCGCCGCCTCACCGAGGCCGAGCAGCGACACCTGCCACCGTGAGCCGCCGAGCGCGCCGATCAGCGCGACGCGCCGGTCGCGGCCGGCGGCACCCAGCCTGGCAGCCACCACGGTGAGCAGGCCGGCCGGGACGAGCAGCATGCCGATGACCATGCTGAGGAAAACGGTCAGGGATTTGACGGATGCCGCGTCGCCGAGCGCCCAGGGAGACGACATCCCGAAGCCGTGGATGGGGTAGGCGTTGTCACGCGCGAACAATCCTTCGGCGGGGCGGACGTAGGCGAGCCGTTCTCCGGGGTCGGCAAGACCCTCGGGGCCGATCGCGCCGACGTGCTTTCCGTACCGGTTCTCGATCCCCTCGTCTCTGCCGTCCGCGAGAAGCGCGGGCGACAGCAGCGCCTCGCCCGGTGCGGGCCAGCGCGGCACTCCGGGTGGCAGCGGCGCATCGACGACGAGCGGCTCGATGAAGATGACGGAGAACTGCCGGTCGTGCACGTGGTCGCCGGTCTCCTTCCACAGCAGGGAAGGTGACGCCGTGCCGTTCCTCGCCGCATGGAGCAGCGGGGCCCGTGCGGCACCACGTGCCTCACGGGCCTCGTAGGCCGCCCACGTGGCGGCCATGGTCACACATGCCAGTGTCAGCGCCGCTGTGGCGCAGACAAGCGCGATGAAGCGGATACGGCCGTCCAGTGATCCCCGCCCTGCGGCGCGGCCCGTCCTCAGCAACTGCCGAGCCAGCGATGTCTCTCGTGTCATCGGACGCCGCCGACCTCGGTCAGGGAGGTGTTCTCGACCAGCCGCCCCTCGGTGAGGGCGTACCGGCGGTCCGCGCGGGCGGCCACGGTCTCGTCATGGGTGACGAGGAGGACGCCGCAGCCCCATCGTGAGGGCAGCGAGAAGAGCAGCTCGGCCACGTTCTCACGGTTGCGTGCATCGAGGGAGCCGGTGGGTTCGTCGGCAAGAAGGAGCGTCGGCCGATTGACCAGGGCTCGGGCCACCGCCGCCCGTTGCCGTTCGCCACCGGACAGATCGGCGGTCGGTGTACCTTCCGCGGGCACGCCCAGCTGTTCCAGAAGTTCTCCGGCCCGGTCGAACGCGGAGGACCGTTTGACTCCGGCGAGGAGGGCGGCGAGCGCCACGTTCTCCAGGGGCGTGAGTTCGGGAAGCAGCTCGCCGAACTGGAAGACCATCCCCATGGAGTCACGACGGTGTCGTGCGAGCGCCCGTGAGCTCAGGCCGCCGAGGTCGGTTCCGGCGACGGAGATCCGCCCAGCGTCCGGACGGATGAGCCCGAGGACACAGTTGAGCAGGGTGCTCTTGCCGCTACCGCTCGGTCCTGTCACGGCCGCGGATTCGCCCGGGTTGACGCGTAGTTCGACATCGTCGAGCAGGGTGCGATCGCCGGCGCCGTAACGGAGAGTGTGCACCTCGAGGGCGGGGGGTGGGGTGGTGGTCACCGAATGGCCTTCTGCGGGTGGGCGGGCAGATCACCGAACGGTGGCGGCCATCGGCCGCCACCGTCGTGGGGTGCGTGGGGTGTTACATGTACTTCCAGCCGGAGCAGGGGTCGAACGCCAGCGGGACGGACTCGCAGATGCGCATCTTGTACAGGCTGCTTCCGGTCCCGGAGGTGGTCAGCGTGCCGGCACCCGTCTGGTTCCACAGGTTGCGCTCGGTGTCCGGGCTGGCAGTGCGGTAGTACGTGTTGTAGACGGGGTGGTAGGCATCCCCGTCCAGACTGCTGTCCCACGCACCGGCGTAAGCCGAGGTGCTGCTGGTGTTGTTGTACGCACGAGCCTCGCCCGTTCCGGACAGCGATATGTACTCGTACGCGGACGCGGGCGCGACGCCCAGCATGACGATGCCGACGATCGCCGCAGCACCGACGGTCAGTCTGGTGAGCAAGATGACATCTCCAGACGAACAAGATCGGATATGGCTGGGTGATCTTGTCGTTTCGTGTTCGGTAAGTCAACATTCTTTTGTTGGTGTCAGTTTGAACTTTTCCCTGAGCGTGGACACCGGAAGAATGCGCTTCGGGGAGAAGCTCACAGGGCGTCAGGGGCTCTGGTTTCGGGTGGGGTGACGTCGCCGTAGAAGCCGGGTGCCGGCACAGGGGAGCGTGGCCCCTGAGTCATCGCATGAAGTGGTCCACTCTGGTGTCTGTATCGCTCCTGGCTCGCGGACCGCTTCGGGGCGGCGTGTCGTACGACCGGCGTTCCACGGGATCACTTCGTGACGGGGGAGCCTCGCCCCAACGCGGAGACCGCACTCGGGCGAGGTCCTTCAGCGCTTCCGTGCTGTCAAGCAGTGGCGGGGAGAGTTCGGAGGCGGTCGCGCAACTCCCCTGCGGTCCGCACCGCGGAGTGTGGTTCAGCCACGGCGGAGATCCGCGGCGCGTGCTCGAGGACGACGCCTTGGCTGTCGTGGCGGAGCTCTTCGCGACTGTGGGCGGTCGACCAGAAGGCCGATCCCGAGGTTCTTCACGCGCCGCGTTCTATTGGGCTCGCTCCGTACCGTGCAGACATCCCCACGGCATTGCGGACCATCGATCTGCGTCGTCAGACCGAACTGCGGGACCGAAACACGACGGCGGCCCCTGGGAGCGGCGCCTGACGCCACGGGCCCCCGAATCCGGCTCCGCACCTGCGACATGTGAGGCATCCGCTCACGCAAACGGCCCCGGACGAGGAGTCCGAGGCCGAATGGAGCGCCAACCCCAGGTCAACGGCGTAATGCGTTGTGCCCCCGGCAGGATTCGAACCTGCGACACCCGCTTTAGGAGTTCGGTTGTGGGCTCCTGGCCGGGGGAGGGCCGCTGCTGACGGCTGCTGCGGACAGCCGGGCACGACCGCCCAGATCCGCCGTCGTTGATGTCAGTCGTGGATGTCAGCCGAGCCGGCTGGCGGCCCGCTACCGCTTCTTCCGGAGCTTCCGCATCTTGGCTTCGGCTTCCTTCTTCTTCCGCTGCTCGACCCCGTACGCGGACCAGGGTCCCTGGTGCTTGGAGCACCGTGAGCTACCTGTGATCGCCTTGCCCTGGCAGCGGCCTCCGCTCTGGGTAGGAGCACTGCACTTCGGCTGAACCATCCTGTCCCCTTCGTCGTCGGACGCTGGAATGCTTCCAGCGCTCGCCGTGGAAGGGGAGGCGCAACCGCGGCGGACGGCAGCACGCCGACAGCACACCACTTGGGGGACGCGCTCAGACTTCTTCCGACGTGTCGATCGGCCGCCTGGATGTGCGCCGTCCGTCAGCCTTTAGCTCCTTGTTCTCCAGGTCCACGATGGCATTCCGCCGCCATCGGCTGACCACGACGGACACAACCACCAGCATCACAAGAGCGGCAACAGGTGCGCCCCAGACCAGACCACCGATCAAGTAACCGAGCGGCTCCATGACTCCCCCTTGTGTGGTGCTCCGTCAGCGGTTGATCGGGATCTCGTAGACGATCTCGCAGAGGGCAGCGGGCACGACGATGTCTGCCGTCTCCACGGGCTGGCCCTGGTCGCTGTAGTACGTCCGTCGGATGTGCGTGACGAGCGCGGCCTTCTGGATCCCGAGAAGTGAGGCCTCATCGGCGGTTGCCTGGCGCGGCTCGGGCTGCTCGACGGCATGGCTGACCGTGACGCCGATCTCGGCCATGCGGTTCACGACGCCGGCCCCGGCATGCGGTCCGCCCTCGGGAAGGACGACGAGGGTCCCGCCGGTGAGGTCGTACGGCTCCCAGCTCGTCGACAGCTGAACCGGCCGCCCGTCGGCGAGGAACTCGTACACGGTCCGGACGCACAACTCGCCCTCACCGATCCCGAGCCGCGCAGCGATCTCCGCCGGCGCGGGTACCTTGGCATCGGTCCGGCTCTCCCAGCCACCATTCCGTCCCACGGCCCTCATGTCGGCCCGGAACGGCGACCCGTCAGGCTGCTCGCGCGCCGCGGACCGCACCATCCGCACCCGCTGCCGGGGCTCGGCGACATAGGTCCCGGACCCTGCCCGCCCCTCCAGTACGCCCTGGGAGATCAACAGCTCCTGAGCGCGGCGGACGGCGTTCTCGCCCACCCCGCACTCCTGACCGATCTGGGCCCGAGAGGGCAGCCGGTCTCCAGGAGTCCACTCGTGCTCCGCGATCCGCCGCCGCAGTTCGTCGGCGATGCGGAGATAGGGCGGCTGCTCAGGCATATGGAAAATCTAGTCCACTAGCTCTAATCTAGTTAACTAGCTTCACTGAAAGTGATCGTCGGTGACGGAGGCTCCCCTGTGCCTGCTCCAGAAGTAAGCGCGGAGAACCTAGCCGCCCGGCTATCTGCCATCGGGCTCACCACACGCATGGAGGAGCACGCCAGACACACATCGATCGAAGCGGAGGTACCGGAACCCCTCCCCGCCGAGACATGGCGAGAGGTCCTAGAAGTCGTGTCGAAGGCGGACCGGTTCGGTCTCCTCGCCACCAGCCTGGGCGGCCGAACACTCTGGGCCGCCGTGAACAAAACGGTCCCCGCGACGGGCGATGTCCGGGGACCTGGCCATCAGCGATAGGAGCTGATCAGCATGTTCAACCGTATCCGCCGCGCCATCGCGCGCACCAGAGAGCGGTACTCCCAACAGCCCCGGCACCGCGACGCGTTACAGCCCACCCGCCCGACACGCATCCACCCCAACCCGTCCGAGGCACTGACGCTGCTCCTTCGACGGCTCCAAGATCGAACGGACTTCCTCCCGGGCGAGGAGACGGCCCTCGTCCGCCCGTACGTCCTGGCCAGCGAGCAGCGCACACGGCAGCGCTCGACGCCCGTCCCGCACCACCTCCTCGCCCACGCGTGCTTCATGCCGGCGGAGGTCCACGGATGACGCACGTCCCTCCGGCAGCGGCCACGCCCTACCGATCCAGCCCCTGCCGGATCGGCACCCACCACGAGTGCGCGCACTCCTCCCCGACGACGGCACCGATCGACATCCCCGTCACCTACGAGGCGTGCGTCTGCCCCTGTCACTCCCCGACCACGTCACCGAAGGCGATCTCGTGAACGGCTTCCCCTCCGGCGGCGCGCTCGCCTCACCGGTCGAGATCACCACGGCCACCGTGCAGCGCGGCGACGTCATCCAGATCGGCGGCCAACCGTGCCGAGTAGCCGACCTCCGCCAACTCCCCGGCGGCGCCAAGCGCCTTCTCTTCGAGTCGGGCGAGCTCCTGACGATGCACACCCGTACGCGCCTGATCGCCGTACGCGTGCTCAGAAGGTGGTGACCGCGCCCGTGCCGTCCCTCCGCCACACCATCGCCGACGACCTCCGGACACAGATCACCACCGGCCACCTGAAGGCCGGCGCCCGCCTCCCCTCGGAACCGAGCCTCGCCGCTCAGTACAAGGTCAGCACCCCGACCCTGCGCAACGCTCTCGCGCTCCTCCAGGCCGAGGGTCTGATCGAGAAGATCCACGGCACGGGCAACTTCGTCCGCCACCCGCTGCGCAGACTCACGTACGCCGGAGGACGCCTCACCCCGGACACAGACCTCCACGTCACGATCTGCACCACCAACGTCCGAGCCCGCGGAGACCTAATCCCGCTGCTCGGAGTCCCCTCGCGCACCCCGCTGACGGAGTTCCTCTACCTCACCCATCAGGGAGAGTCCCCACACAGCCTGGCCCGCATCTACGTCCCTCGCGACCTGGCGTCGGCTGGGCCCCCTTGGCCCCGATCCGGCGTGGAGGAATCCCGAGACAAGATCAGGGCGCGCCACCCAACCCCCGAGGAAGCGACAACCCTCCGAATCAGCTCGACGCTGGCCGTCCTCTCGATCACGCGCGTATCGACCGACACCACCGGGCGGGTGGTCGAGGCTGCCCTTTTGGTCCTCCCCAGCGACCGCGCCGAAGCGCTCTTCGTCACGCACCACACAGCCAAAGTGAAAGGACAGGAAGAATGACGCCCCACAACGAGCTCCGCCTCCTGCCGTGGACGGGTCCCGACGGCAAGCCCTGCTACCTGAGCACCGACGACGAAGACAGCCACCTGTCCCGCCTGGCCGACAGAACCGAAGCTCTGCAACTCGGCCGGGCGGAGGACCTCGTGTCGCACGCTCTGGAAGTTCTCGCAGACGAGGTGACCGAGCTTGAGAAACTTCTACAACTGGCAGCGGGCCTGACGGAAGCACTCAAGGACGCGCTCCGGGCGGCAACAAGCCGCGGTCATCGCCTGCCGACGCTGGATCGGAACACCTGTGAAGGCGTCGTCGAGGGCCCTCATCTGCCGGCGGCAGCCTTCGGTTAACAGCAGCACATCCAATGAAAGAGCAGCCCCGGACCCCATCCGGGGCTGCTCTGCCTGGGTCGGTGATTTGACCGTGCGAGACCCGTGACTACTCGTACGTGGTCGCCGCTTGGAGAGCTTGAGCGAAGAAGCGCCAGTCACCATTGGCCGGCAGCTCGCGGCCGGTGTTGCGGTACCAACCGTCCGCGTCATCAACCCATGCGGCCAACGCCTCCAGGAACCCAGCAAAGTCTGCGTTGTCCCACGACTCGCCGCCTTCGACATAGCTGCGGTGCAGAGAGCGGACGAAGGACGCCAGATCCTCTCTGCTGACGACGTGATCAGGAGAAGTGGTCATGCGCGGCACCCTACTTGCATGCCGCATCCGCCGTGGGGCGACCACCTCCACCCGGCCGAGGGGCTTACGCACTGAAGGCGCTACTCCTCGTCGCTCCGCTCCAGCACCAAACCGACGGAGCCGTCCTTCAGCCCGTTGCTGTCTTCGAGGTGGAGGTGCGCTCCGTCGGAGACACCGTCGCCGGCCAGTACGAGCAGGTGCCCAGCCAGCGTTCTGAGGCCTGCGGCATTCGCCTCGATGACAACCTCGCCCCCAAGGTTCCGCACCTCGATCCGCGAGTCCGCATCCCACGTGAACGTGAGTGCGGCACCATCCGTCACCGTGACGTGAGTGCTCTCGATTGGGCCATGGACAGGTCCGGAAGTCATGGAGACCATGATGCCGCTCAGGACACACAGCTCCGGAGGCCCCGTGCGTCTCCGGCGTGACAGCAGGTCAAGAGCCTGGAAGCGGTCTGTCATATCCCATCGGTCCACAAATAGGCCGCGAGCCCCGCCGCCCTGTGCTGCGGTTGGCGACAGCTGCCTTGTAAGTTCGCCCGGCGCCCATCCAGCACCCACCAGTTCCAGGCGTAACGCCGCTGCGCGACCACTTGAGGCTGTCAGCGTGCACGGGCGTTGACGTCAGCGGCCGGCCTCCGATCAGCGCACTTCTTCCCCCGAAGCTTCGTCATCTTCGCTTCAGCTTCCTTCCTCTTCCGCTGCGCCACTCCCTGGTCGCCTGCGCCCACACCTGGGCTGAGTCATCCGTCCCCCACCTGCTTCCAGCGTCGTCGACGGTCGGACCCCGGGATGGTCTCATCGAGGACTGCCGCTGGGGGGTGGAGACGGCGGACAGGAGCAACGCCGGCGCACGACTCTCCGGCGGGGAACTGCAGCTGAATTTTGAGTTTGTAGCACCTCGAAGACGCCGCCAGCGCTACGGTAGGGCGGCAGATACCGAGTGGCTCGGGCGCGGGCCGGTGGGAAGGTTGCGGAGCTATGGCGCAAGTTATTGCCATGTTCAATAACAAGGGCGGCGTAAGTAAAACTACGACCTGCTTCAATCTCTCCTGGATGCTCGCGCAACGCGGCAAAACAGTAATCATGGTTGATGCCGACCCTCAATGCAACCTAACCGGCATGGTCCTCGACCTCACTCAAGTCGATGCGCTCGATAAGTTCTACTCGGATCATCCGAACCAGAATCTGCGCGACGCTCTCGACCCAGCGTTTCAATCCCGACCTCGCCCTCTTACTCCAGTTGAATGCGTGCCGGTCTCCGGCCGAGAGGGATTGTTCCTCATCCCTGGGCACGTGGGGTTGGCAGAGGATGAGGTGTCGCTCGGTGTAGCTCAGCAGCTTTCCGAGTCCATTCAAGCCCTCAAGAACCTCCCAGGCAGCTTCTCTCATCTCTTCCAGATCACCGCAGAGAAATACAAGGCCGACTATGTGATTTTGGACCTAAGTCCCGGCCTTGGTTCGATTAATCAGAATCTTGTCTCCATCTCGGACTATTTCATGGTGCCCGCAAGTCCGGATGTTTTCTCTGTCATGGCAATGGATTCCCTAGCGCGAGTCTTGCCAAAATGGGTACGTTGGGCTGAGCGGGCAGCCGAGCTTGACGCCTTGGCTAAGGCTGATTACGTCTTCCCCAAGCCAAAGCTCAAGTTCATGGGCACGATCGTGCAGCGGTACCGACTCAAGAATGGTGCGCCGACGATCGCCTTTCAGGAGTATTTTGATGCTCTGGATGGCGCCATCACGAACACCCTTGTGCCTGCACTCAGGTCTAGTGACCTGATGCTCGACGAGGCAATGTACGCGCGCGTAGGCGAAGAGCCACCCTACCGACTTGCCTCGATCCCTGACTTCAATACCTTGATCGCGAACTCTCAGCAAAATCGGAAGCCAGTCTTCATGCTGACGCAGCAGGATGTAGGGCGCGGCGGTAGCGTCTGGGAGACGACGGCGGTCAATATTCAAAAATTCCACGACACATTCGATAGCTTGGCCAGCCGTGTGGAGCAGTTGACGGGCCAGGCCTCATAGTGCCGGCGCGGCGTTTCTCTGACTTCGACGGTGAAATTAAACGGGCACGTGATCTCGTAGGTATCGGCCAGTCGCTATCTTCGATCACGAATGGTCTCGTTGGCGGCGAGGATCACTTCAGGTCGGCTTTGGTGCACGCTGTAGCCGCTCTTGATTCTTATATTCACGGCGTAGTGCTCGATCGAGCCGTCGATATCCTTATGGGTCGACTCAACGTGGCCGCCTCTTCGAAGGTTGGTCTGAGCTTTGCGGCAATTGGAAAAATCATGACGGCAGGCCCACCTGGAAGCGCCGCCGTCGAAATGAGCGCTCGAAGTTATGTGGCTGAGCGGCTTGGGCTCGAAACGTATCAGCGCCCGGACGATATCGGTGCGGCTCTGTCTATGGTGGGTGTTCCAAAAATCTGGTCGACGGCCTTTCCCGTCGATGCGCACCCACGCAAGACGGCGCTGGGTGTGATCGTGAGCCGTCGAAATCGCATAGTGCATCAGTGTGATCTCGATCCTCTTCCAGGGGGTACCACGACTCCGATTACTTCGAGCGACGCATTGGATGCCATAAGCGTGATTGAGGGAATCGTCAAAGAGCTGGACGCGCACTGCTAGCAAGCAAACAAAAGTTGCGGAGCGGTTTTGTCTGGTGCCCTAGCAAGGCTGGGTTGAGCCTCACCATGGGGCTGTACGCTGGCGGGTCAAAGGTTTCTTGAGGCGGCGCGCTCATCAGCCACAACGAGACCGGTACCGACGCGGAGCGACCACACCGGCCGCCACCACTTCGCGGCAGCAGCTGCTCCCCGCCCGCCCACTCCCGGTGGTGCGTTCGCCTCACGCACCCGTCATCCGTGAGGCGGGGGGTACGGCGCCTGGCCCAACTCAGGCCTGGCAGTCGGCTGGCCGTGCGCAAGAGGCCACCCCTCCCTCGCTGCTGGCGTCTTTTGGCACGCGGTCCCGGCCGCAGTCGGCAGCGCTCCCGGCCACGCATGCCATGTGGCAGTTGCCGCGTCTGAACGCGCGCTTGGACAGTGCAGGGCTGCGATGGGCAACCTCGACCCTGCGGCTGGGGTACCGACCCCATCAACCCGAGCCGTAGGCGTGCGGACGGCGCCCGGGCTGGAGCGGGGCGTCAGACAGGAGCGCAGGCCCGGGCGACGGGCCGCGCGCGCCGCGCCGTGCGCGGCGGGTGCCTTGATGAAGTAGGGAAACTCTTACCGCGCTGGCTGCTGGTGCTCGGCTCGGAACTGGTCGAGCAGAGTGAAGAACAGCTCGATGGCTGGGGTGCCAGTGGTCTCGGCTTCGCGTTCGATCTGTGTTGACCAACGCAGTGCGCTTGGGCGGCCATTGCGCTCGTTGAGCCAGGTGTCGAAAGGGGTGTCCCCGCCAGGAGTCCAGAAGGGGAAGTCCTCTTCGGCGTCGTGCACCTCCATGGCTACCCGGTATCCCAGGAGCATGGAGTCCAAGTGCGCCAGGGAGCTACCGGGAACCCACATCCCGGAGCGCAGGCGGACCTGGTCCAGGAAGTCGTAGACGTTCTCGAACTCGGTCGGAGGCTTCGACTTCGTCATGCGGACTTCTTCAGGAGGTGCCGGCCGTCGTGGCTTCGGACGTGGGGGCCTGCTTCGTCCAAGGCATCCAAGAGGCGGATCGCGTAGACCTCGGCCATGCGGTCGGTGATCTCTTCCGGAGTGAGCCACTCGACCGCAGTCGACTCCGTGGAGGTTCGTTCCTCGCCGCCGGACGGCTTGCATCGGAAGACCAGCGCCACGATGCCTCGGGTCGTGTTCTTGTAGACCCCGGTCAGTTCTTCGACCTCTACCCGGATTCCCGTCTCTTCCCAGACCTCGCGGGCCACGCCCTCTTCGGGAGCCTCCGCGAGTTCCAGGACTCCGCCCGGGAGTTCCCACCTGCCGTTGTCCGCGCGGCGGATCGCCAGGAGCCGGCCGTCTTCGCGTACGACCGCGCCCGCGACGGACACGGAGTGCAGTGGCGTTGACGTCGTCTCTCGGGCGCTGTTACTCATGTACAGGAGCATAGGAGAGTGAGAAGGACTATGGGAACGACAGCAGGAGGTGGGAGGGCCGTACCTCGGTACGTCCAGATCGCCGAGGACATCGTGCAGCAGATCAACGCCGGGGTTCTCAAGCCCGGGGACCTGGTGCCGAGTGAGTCCGAGCTCGTCGAGCGGTACGGCGTTGCCGGCGGGACCATCCGTAAGGCGATGGTCGAGGTTCGTGCGAGCGGGCTCGTGGAGACGCGGCACGGCAAGGGGTCGATCGTGAAGGACCGGCCGCCCGTGCGGCTGCGTTCCTCGGATCGGTTCCGGGCCTCGCACCGACGGGGTGGGAAGGCTGCTTACCTCGCAGAGTCTGCCCAGTCCGGCGCCACCGCCAAGGTGAGCGTCCTCTACATCGGGCCGATGGAAGCGCCGGAGGACATCGCCGAGCGCCTGGGCGTCGACACCGGTACGCAGGTGCTCGCGCGGCGGCGGCTGTACTTCCGTAACGGCGTTCCCGTCGAGACCGCCTCCTCCTACCTTCCGTGGGACGTGGTCAAGGACATCCCTCAGCTCTTCTCCGAGAACCCCGGGCCCGGTGGGATCTACGCCCGGCTGGAGGACGACGGGCACGTCTTCACCGAGTTCGTCGAGACGTTGCAGGCTCGGCCGGCCGCCAAGGCTGAAGCCTCCGAACTCGCCCTGAGCCCCGGGGCCCCCGTCGTGCACCTGCTGCGGAACGCCGTCACCAAGACCGGTCGCGTCGTCGAGGTCTGCGACACCCTCATGGCCGCTGACCAGTTCGTCTTCGAGTACCGGATCCCCGCCGCCGACTGACGCGCGGTCAACTCTCCTCAGCCCGCTCGGACTTCTTCGTCCGGGCGGGTTGACTCATGTATAGGAGTCAGGCACTCTTCTTCATGTCACTCATATACATGAGTGACGGAGTTCAGCACTTCTAGAGGAGTGATCTCTGTGCGTCAGATCCCCGTCGACACCTCCGCAGCCACCGTGATGGTCGCCCAGCCCCCGCAGCCCAAGGTGAAGGACCGCCGCACCGGCGAGCGCGCCATGGACGCCGAGACCGGCGCCGCGCTGTCGACCGTGGACGTGATGTTCGCGGCGAACGGCGAGGTTGAGATCCTGACCGTGACCGTCCCGGAGACCGGCGTCTCCGCCGACCTCGTCATGGGCACCCCGGTCGCGGTCACCGGCCTGATCGCCCGGCCCTGGGAGAACGAGTTCAACGGCCAGCGTCGGCACGGCATCGCCTTCCGCGCCGTCGCGGTCACCTCGCTCGTCGGCAGCGCGGCGACCCCGAAGGCTGCCTGATCATGGAGTGGTTGATCCTCTCCGCCGTGGTGGTCGTCGTCGCCTTCGCCGGTCTCCTGCGGTGGCGGCGTCCCGCCTGGTACTGGCTGATCTACGGGGTCGTACTCGCCACCCTTCGGGTCCTGGGTCGGTACTCCTCGGTCATGGACGCCTGCGGCCTGACCGTTCCTCCGCCCCGGTGGCGCCTCGCCATCGCCCGGATGGCCAACCGGCCCGTGCCGGAGCCCCGGGCCCCGCGCATCCTTCGGCTTCGGCCCACCCGTACCGGCCTCGTCTTACGGCTGGGGCTCCGGCCCGGACAGGACGCCTTCGACGCGGCCGCCTCGTGCGACCGGCTCAGGCACTCGTTCGGCATGCACGGCGTGGCCTCGCGGGAGATCCGCTCCGGCGTCGTCGAACTGCGGATGACCGGCTACGACGTGCTCAAGCGGGTTCAGATGCCCGCCGGCGTCGAGCGCTCGACCATGCGCTTGCCGGTTGCTCTGCGCGAGGACGGTGCCGTTCATTACCGCGACTACCGCGCCACCCCGCACGCCCTCACGATCGGAGCCACCAAGTCCGGGAAGTCCGTCTACCAGCGGAACCTGGTCGCCGAACTCGCCGCCCAGGAAGTCGCCTTGATCGGGATCGACTGCAAGCAAGGGGTCGAGCTGTTCCCCCTGGCCCGCCGCTTCTCCGCGCTCGCCGACAACCCCGACACCGCCGCCGACCTCCTCGACGCCCTCATCGCGCACATGGAAGGCGTCTACCAACTCATCCGCGCCGAGCAGCGCATCACCGCCGACACCCCGGACGCCGACATCGCCGCCGACATCTGGGACCTGCCCGACCACCTCCGGCCCGTTCCCGTCGTCGTCCTCGTCGACGAGGTCGCCGAACTCGCCCTCTTCGCCACGAAGGAGGAGGAGAAGCGGCGGGACCGGATCATCACCTCACTCGCTCGACTCGCCCAGCTCGGTCGCGCCGCCGGCATCTATCTGGAGATCTGCGGGCAGCGCTTCGGCTCAGAACTCGGCAAGGGCATCACCATGCTCCGCGCCCAGCTCAGCGTCCGTACCGCCCACCGCGTCAACGACGAGACCAGCGCCAACATGGCCTTCGGCGACATCGCGCCGGACGCCGTCCTCGCCACGGTCCAGATCCCCGTCGACTCACCCGGCCTCGCGATCACCGGCGACGCCTCCGGCGGCTGGGCCCGCATCCGTACGCCGCACACCTCGCTCCGTACGGCCGTCAACGCCTGCAACAAGTACGCGCACCTCGTCCCGGACCTGCCCGGCCTCGCCGCCTTCCGGCCCGCCGTCGCACCGCTCGTGCACCCGGTCAAGGTTCCGGCCCCGGCGTCCTCCGGGTCCCCGGCTACCACCTGACCCTCCCCGCCCCACCTGGTCGGCGCGACCGCATCGCGCCACATCCCTACCCCGCCATGCCCAGAACGCCCTCAAAGGAGGTGCCGACATGACCAGCAAGCTCCGCGTCGACGCCGTGCTGGTCCAAGCCCTGATCGCCGGTGCGCTGTCCTTCGCCCACCTGCACGACCTGGCCGCCGCTGCCGGTCAGACCGGATGGAAGGCGTGGGCCTACCCCGTCTCCGTCGACCTGCTCCTGGTCGCCGCCTGGCGCCGGCTCCGCTCGGACGGCTCGTCCCGGCTCGCCTGGTGCTGGTTCCTGGTCTCCCTGTTCGCCTCGCTCGGTGCGAACGTCGCCACGGCCGGGTTCCTCGACCTCGCCCATCCGCCCGGCTGGCTGCGCTTCGGCATCGCCGGATGGCCCGCGGTCGCGTTCCTCGGCGGCACGCTGCTCGCGCACTCACCGGTGCCGACGGCCTCGGAGACCCGCCCGGTGGTCGAGCCGGAGCCGACAGAAAGCGGGTCGACCGAGGCGGACCACGTCACCGAGACCGAGTCCGATGCCGTCGCCGAGCTGGAGCCGACCCAGCCCGCGTCGTCCTCGGCGCCCGCCGTGCCCGTCCCCGCCGCCCTGGTCGCGCACGCCCGCAAGCTCGCCGACGACCACCACGCTCGTACGGGCCACCCCATCGACACCGACACCCTGCGCGCCCGTCTCGGCGTCCCCGCGCCCATGGCGGACGCCATCGCCGCCCAACTCGCCTGATCAGAACGGAGAGCGCCATGTCCCCTCGCGACCACTTCCACTCCGTCATGCGCATCGGCCCCATACAGATCGGCACCCATCGCGACCGCCACGGCCGCACCAAGTACGCCGCCGTCTGCACCGCCGACCGCTGCGGCTGGTCCTCCGACTACTCCAGCTCCTCCGCCGCCCAGCTCGCGGCCCGTACCCACCGCTGCCGCATCTCCGACTGAACGGATACCGCTCGTGGACGTCCCGCTCTGGCTCGCCCTGGTCGTCGTCGGCGCTCTCGGCATCAAGCTCATCCGCCCGCCCTGGTGGCTCGTCGCCGTGCTCCTCCTCGGCGGCTTCCTCCTCGCCGACAGCCTGCTGGCCCCCGTCATCGACACCGCGATCTCCAAGTGACCCGCCCCGGAAGGGAGAACCACCCCATGCTCCGACCCAAGGTCCCGACCATGCCGACGCCGACCGGTCTCGTCACCCCGCCCGCCGTCTTCATCCCGCCCGCCGTCGTCCAGCCGACTGCCGTGGAGCCCATGCAGTCGTCTCCGGCCCCGACTGCCCAGCGGCCCGCCGTCCAGATCACCCCCGGGGCCGCGCTCGCCGTCATCGGTGCCGGCACCGCCGTCGTCCTGGTCGTTGGAACGGTCCTGGTCTCGATGCTCCTCGCGACCGCCGTCACCGCCGCATCGGTCGCCGTCTGCGCCGTCGTTGTCCGTTCGCTGATCGCGTCCTCGGCCAAGCGCCGCTGACCGGCCCCCGGGCGGCCTCGATACCGCCAAGCATCCGCCGCCCGGGAGCCGTACCCCTCGCCGATCTCACAACCGGAAGGAACACCCATCATGGATCAGCGCACCGCCGCCACCGCGGCGGGCCTGGACCCGGCCACCCTCCACGATGTCCTCCGAGTCGCCGCCGCCCCCGACTTCGACCGCTGGCGGGACCAGGTGCACCGCACCGGCGGCTGCTCCGATCCCATCCATTTGACCGGCTGGTCCCTCGCCAAGGACCGCGCGTCCGGCGAGACCCTCCGCCGCTACTCCACGGAGGCCGAGCCCGGCGGCCATCTCCGCGTCGCCTGCGGCAACCGCCGGGCCTCCCGCTGCCCCTCCTGCGCCCACACGTACGCGGGGGACACGTACCACCTGATCCGCGCGGGCCTGGCCGGCGACGAGTCCAAGGCCATCCCCGCGACTGTCCGCGACCACCCCCGGGTCTTCGCCACCCTCACCGCCCCGTCCTTCGGCCCCGTGCACAACCGGCCCGACCGCGGCGTCTGCCGCTGCGGCGCCCGCCACCCGGAGAACGACCCTGCCCTGGGCACGGCGCTCGACCCCGAGTCGTACGACTACGCCGGAGCCGTCCTCTTCAACAACCACGCCGGTCAGCTCTGGCAGCGCTTCACCAACCGACTGCGCCGCGAGCTCGCCGCCCGTGCCGGGCTCACCCAGCGCGAGCTGAAGGGCGCCTTACGGGTCTCGTACGGGAAGGTCGCCGAGTTCCAGAAGCGCGGCGCCATCCACTTCCACGCCGTGATCCGCCTCGACGGACCGGCCGGACCCGGCACCGCCCCACCCTCCTGGGCCACTGTGCGGCTCCTCGACGACGCGATCCGCGCCGCCGCCGTCCACGCGTACACGACCATCACCGTCCCGGCCGCCGGAGACCAGCCGTGCCGGCGGTTCCAGTGGGGCCGCCAGCTCGACATCCGTCCGGTCAAGGCGTTCGGCGACGGCTCCGACATCACCGAACAGGCCGTAGCCGCGTACGTCGCGAAGTACGCCACCAAGGCCGCCGAGAGCACCGGCAGCCTCGACCGGCGGATCGGCAACCGGGAAGTGCTCGACCTCCTGGACGTGGCCGACCATCCCCGCCGCCTCATCGAGGCCTGCCTCGACCTGGCCCCGCTCTACCCGGACCGCAAGCTCACCGCCTGGGCCCACATGCTCGGCTTCCGCGGCCACTTCTCCACCAAGTCCCGCCGCTACTCGACCACCCTCGGCGCCCTCCGCCAGATCCGCGCCGACTACCGCACCGCCCAGGAACACGTGGACGCCGACCCGGACACCGTGCTCGTCCTCGCCTCCTGGCAGTACGCCGGACACGGCCACACCCCCGGTGAGGCCGCCCTCGCCGCGACCATCTCGCGCGGAATCCAGCTCAACCGCCAGACCGCCCGCGAAGCCCTGCGTGACCAACTCACCCTGGGCGCCCCGGAAGGAGCCGCAGCATGACCACCGCCACCACCGACGAACTGCTGACCGTGCCCGAGGTCATGGCCCGGCTCAAGCTCGGACGCTCCACCGTCTACGACCTCATCCGATCGCGCCGCCTCATCTCGATCACCGTCGGCCGCGCCCGCCGCGTCCCCGTCGACGCCGTGCGGGACTTCATCACCTACAAGATCGGAGAGGCCGCCTGATGTCCGCCAAGCGCAAGCGCAACCCGAACGGCGCCGGCACCATCACCCAGCGCAAGGACGGCCGTTTCCAGGCCGCCGTCTACGTCCTCCAGCCGGACGGCACGCGCGCCCGTAAGTTCGCGTACGGCAAGACCTGGGCCGAGTGCGACGCCAAGCGCCGGGAGCTCCTCGACAAGGCCGACAACGGCATCCCCGTGCCGACTCGCTCGGCGAAGCTCTCCGAGTGGCTCCCGTACTGGCTGGACAACGTCGTCCAGCCGCGCCGCAAGCTCAGCACGTACGACAAGTACGAGACGCACGTCCGTCTCCACCTCGTGCCGGGGATCGGCTCCAAGCGGCTGGAGTCCCTGAGCGTCGCCGACGTCCGGCGTTTCCTCGTCCAGCTGGAGAAGAAGACCACCGCCGCCACCGCCAAGGAGTCCCACCGCGTCCTGCGGACCGCCCTCACCGCTGCCTGCCGCGAGGAGCTGATCACGCGCAACGTGGCCACCCTCGTCGAGCCGCCCCGGTCGAAGGCACGGGAGCTGAGCCCTTGGTCCCTGGACGAGACCCTCGACTTCCTCGCCGCCGCCCGCCGGGACCCGCTGTACGCGGCCTTCGTCCTCGCCATCGCCATGGGGCTGAGGCGGGGCGAGCTGATCGGTCTCCGCTGGGCTGACGTGGACCTGGACCGTCGCGTCCTCTACGTCCGCCAGCAGATCCAGCGGCGTCGAGGTGTTCTGTACGACGACGATCCCAAGGGGCGTCGCCGCCGTGCCGTACCGCTGCCCGCCATGTGCATCGCGCCCCTGCGCTGGCATCGGATGCGGCAGAACGATCAGCGGGCCAAGGCGGGGGAGGAGTGGAAGGGGAGCGACTACGTCTTCACGACGCGCACGGGCAGCCCGGTCGAGCCGCGGAACGTGTACCGCTCGTTCACCCGCGTCGCCGCCTCCGCCGGGCTCCGTGTCATCCGGCTGCACGACGCTCGGCACGGGTGCGCGACCCTACTCACCGCCGCCGGCGTCGCGCCCCGCGTGGTCATGGAGATTCTCGGGCACAGCCAGATCAGCATCACGATGGACGTCTACACGCACGTCGTCCAGGACACACAGCGCGAGGCCATCAGCCACATGGACCGGCTGCTCAAGAGGCGTCCCGGCCGCAAATAAAGGATTCTCTGCCCGCCGGAATAACCTCGTTGGCTTTTGAGCCCGGTGGTGACTCAGGGCCGGAGCCCTGGTAGGTGCGGGCGGTGGAAATTGGGACGCGTTGGCGTTCGCAGATCCGGACGTTGTGATGAGCGCGGGCCACGTTCAGCTCGTGGGTGCGGCCCGGCAGCGCGGGCGAGATCCGCAGCACCTTGCCATCAGGACCGGTGATGAAGAGGCTCCCGTGCCGGTGGGTTGGGACGTCGAACACCTCGTCGACCAACGTCATGGGAGCCCCGCGCGTTTGCAGCCCTCACCGCGACCTGGCCGTCGTCACTCGATTAGTGGCCACGTTGAAGCCTGCATTAATTCACCCGCTGTTCCGCTGTGTTGCCTCGCCATCTGCCAATGGGTTGGCCAAAGAACGAAAGAGCGCTTCAACTACCCCTGTTGACGCATCACGGTTTACTTGCTCGTTCGTTTCAATTCCCTTAGGTGGAGCCGCTTCATCCTCGACCGACTCCGGGTCATCCTCATAAAGTGAATGATGCCCCTGGATAGTTCTTCTCGACTCTGGCAATGATTGATCGAGGAGTACCTCAAGGTCATCGATAATTCGCACCCAATCAGATCCGTCAGGATCGTCCTCGATTCGAGAGCTGAGTTCCTCATCAAGCGCCTCCAGGTGAAACACGGAAGCAGCCGCATCGTGAAACCCAAGATTTACGAACAGGTGCGTTGAATCTATGAGAACCTCAACGAGCCTTTCCCAGTACGCACCTGGGCCGAACACTCGAAGCTCCTCTGCGTCCCAGGTCCCCCAGACCTCCCGAATTGCTCCATTTAGCGCTTCGGCATGGTATGACCAGGGACCAGAAAATACCCTAGTCCCCTTCGCGCTGTGAAATGCGTAGTAGATCTGCTCGACTGCATCTATAGACTCATGGAACGAGACCGGATCTGTGTCCCTCAGCAAGCTCATGAGTTTGCCCATGTTCGACTCAAACCAGCCATCAAGAGCAAGGGCGTCAACCTCTTTTCCGGCGTAGCGGTCGGCATGGTAAACGACCGTCTCGGCAAAGGTGGAAAATAGGTTGACGAAGGCATCCGTCGGAAGAGTTAGTGCGCCCCGCGGGGCGATATTTACACTCTCGAGTAGTCGATCCCACATCATGCGCAAAGCGATCAAGAGCGGCTGGGCGCACTCGTCCATAGAAGCGCGCAGGGAATCGTTTTCTAGTGAGAATAGAGAGGTTTGATACTCAAGCTCCGTAGCCCGCCCTCTATCGCACATGATCTTTAGATCGCCGAAGGAGTGCGCGTGTTTGATCAGGTCAAGACAGACGAGCGGCTCGCGCGCAATAAGCCGGATGAGGAAGTCCCGCTGGCTCGGGTCGGCAAGAGTGAAAACATCCCGTCCACTCACGTATGAGCGTTCAACCCACGTTCCAACTAGCCGGCTAATCGCATTCCAGAATTCGGTTGACGAGTAGTCATGGAGGCGTGCACTCAGTTCCTCGCGTCTCACTCCCTGCGAGTCCGACACGGCAAGAGTGGATAGCAGGAGCTGCTCGAGGGGTGAGAACGTATTGAATGAAGTCTGCCAAACCTGCTGCGGATCGTCGAGCGCGTCATGAAGCTCCTTGACAAGCTGATGTCCCGACGTGAAATGGCGCCTAGCTGTAACGATCTCAACGATGCGGGGAGAGTAGTTTTGATGACTAGAAACCGACTTCCACCACTCGCCATTCGCTAGCTCCCGCCTAACACGCTCGTCCGGCACGGCAATATTCACATGATTGAAGAGAATCCGTGACTTAACCTCGGACGTGAGACCCCCCACTGCGACGATTGAAGTCGGTATATGCTCAATCAATATACTCGTGGCGTCACTGAAGCGTCGCGTGTCATGTAGAATCTGCGATCGACTGGTAACGACAGCAATCTTTTCTCTGGCGGAAGATCCGTTTTCGGAGAAGTTCTGCTCCAGAATCGATGTTAGGAACTCGGCAAAGTCTTTATCGTGATGACTGGTAGCGTGATCGTGCAGGCGGGTTTGCCCCCAAGCGTCATCGAAGAAGAACACGGTCGGGGTTTCATCTTCGAGCCACTCCCACCAGTTGTCCACAGTTCGAGGGTCGACGATAACTCGATACCCTCGCTTCCACCATTGCAAGATCAGGTACTCTGCAACAGCGGTCTTACCAGCGCCCGGCGAACCGGTGAGGAGCACTACGCCTGTGGATTCCAGTGCGCTATCGGCCCTTTCGCAAACTTCGTGATGAACGAAGCGAAAGTAGTTCTGCTCGATACGTCGCGCTCGCGACTGTCCTCGAAAAAATACACCTCCTGCGATCATTTCCTTAACCGCTACCGAGGACTTGAGCCACAGCTTGAAATGTCGACGCTCCATCCTGGGGTGCAACGCGAGAAGCGAATTAAGCCATCCCCTGCCGTGGACCTCAACAGTCGCAGCGCATCCCGCGAATTCGTGCCGTAGTTCCTCTTCTACGCCTGGAGTGATGTCCGCTGATGTGACAAATATGTACCGGTGGATGGAGCTATCGGATCGTGACAGCTTCTCTCGCTCTTTTGCTGCCAGGCTCTTCAACTTTGCCCGCGAGGCATCCGGCGTGTGTTTGCACTGGGCAAGGTGAAGTAGGCCAGCCTTACGGGCTTTGAGATCGATTCCCCCGTCGGGGCCCATTCTGTATGTGGAAAACGGCAGCCCTTCATGCACGGACAGTAGGTCCCGGATTAAGACTTCAAAATCGTAGGGAGAGAGGTCTTTGAAGTCATAGTCAGGTGAGGTCATTAGGCGCCTTTCCCTTCCGCGTACTGATACCGCAAACTGCCACGCTCCAATGTCCCGCCTCTCATCCCTTGTTCAACCGACGAGGACGTGCTGGTAGCCGGCCCCGTCTACGAAACCACAGAGCACTGAGCTCTTTCAGCTCGGTTGCGCGAAGGGCGGTTACCATGCTGCTGACCTGCAGTGCTTCGTGGTGTCGTCGCCCGATCGGTGGCCGCTTTGAAAGAGCTCACTGTTGGGGCTTAGCTCTCCAGGAAGGATCTCGGCCGAGGGGTGTGCGCGGAGCCGTTCCGGACCGCGAGAACAACCTCGCGCCCGGGTCGCGCAGCGCGCTGATCGCCAGCCGATGAGGAGGGGTGAGGTGCGGTCGGGCAGGGGCCCGAGTCGTGGCGGGCTGTCGCCGTTGATGTCCGACGTGGATGTCAGAAGGGGCCCACCTCCGGAAAATCTGGAGGTGGGGCCCTTCTGAACTGGTGCCCCCGGCAGGATTCGAACCTGCGACACCCGCTTTAGGAGAGCGGGAGGGCGTCCCTGGACCTGACCTGCACGGTTGCGGTGCTGACGGATCCGCCGAGCAGGCTCCCTAGACGCCCTTCGTTCCCCGTGAGTCCCCGCACGATCTGGCACAGATGTGGCACGGGGACGAAGCAACTCGGGTGGGGCCACTTCCTTTGACTGCTGCGCCTCTCACCTGCGCTGATGGTCCGCAGACGTTCGCGCTCGTCCGCCGCTGTTCGTCGGCGTTGTCACGCAGTTAGACACGCACCGCTCATGTCAGTGCCGGTCTTTAGAGGTGGCCCGACTACCAGACAGCTAGCCTCATAGGTGTTGCTTCGCTGCCCTTACTAGATGAGCAATGCCATCCCGCGTGTGCGTCCTGCGCTGATCCAGCTCTGACCGGTTGTCTGTTTTGTGTACGGCTGTGATCTCGGCAAGCAAGCTTTCACCCTTGCGGCTCAGCTCTTCATTGTCGGTGAGCATCTGCATCCGGAACAGAGCCTCCTGGGCCTTAGACCTGAGGTCGTATGCCCGGATCTGCACAGCCTCAGCGGCTTCGCGAGGGGGCTGCTCATGCGTACAAAACCAAAGGTGCACGAGACACCGCCGGTAGTTGATCAAAGCCGCCGCATAGGCCGTGTACGCGTCCAGCCGTTCCTGACGCAGCTTCTCGTCCCGTGTGAACTGGTGACCTCTCTCAGTGGTGCGCCGCTGGACTCCCAGGGTGATCCCCGAACCAAGCAGGGTGCCCAAGACGGCGATGGCGCTGGCGATTATGGCTTCCACCCCTGTAGAAGACCACGGCTGAAGGGGCTCTGCGATCGTTTTTGCAGGAGCTGCTGTGGCGCATGTTGATGGAGCAAGTCCTCTGTGTGAGACAGAGCTTGTGGGCCCCACCGAGCCTCTGCCCACCAACCACCCCGAACTCCCATCCCGTTTGCCGTCGACCCACACACCGTGGAGCAGGCGCGGTGCCGGGCGTCCAGGTGGAGCGCGCCACTGTACGAACGACCTGGACGCCCGGTGCCGTGTCTGCTCGGCTTGTCCTGGGTCGATGGCAGACGGGATGGGAGTTCCCCGCCTCAGCCCCTTCACGGCCGGCACCCGCTCACGGAGCCCCCGCCATCCCGGAGCCTGAGCGCCCCCGCCGGAGGCATCGTCTTGGCCTGCACATCGCGCGATTGCCCCGGCTACTCCGGGGTTCGCCATCCATCAACCCAAGCTGTCAGGCGTGCGGTCGGCGGCCGGGCTGGAGCGGGGCGTCAGACAGGAGCGCAGGCCCGGGCGACGGGCCGCGCGCGCCGCGCCGTGCGCGGCGGGTGCCTTGATGAGGTAGAGAAACCTGTAACAGCTGCCTTGCCTGCGGCTCTACTTGGTGTGCTTGAGGACCTCGCCCTTGCTATCGCGGAGCAGGCGGTTCGTGTATCCGCCCTGGGTGAGTCGGTCGTACGCGTTGAGCACGTCGGCTGGAATCTGCTGGCTGATCATGAAGCCCTGTTCCGGGTAGACCAGTAGGCGTTGGAGAGCGCCTACAAGCATGTCGATGACCAGGCGAGCATCGCCGATCGAGTCGACGTAGTCCTGGAGTGTCATCGGGCTCGAAGCGCTGACGATCTCGACTTCGGGCCACAGCTTCCGCGCCGTGGCGTACGCCCGTCGCTCCTCGTAGGGCTTGCTGATCAGCAGGACTGAGGACACCTCGATGCCGGCCTCGGTGAGGAGATCCCGTGAGAAGCGGATGTTCTCGCCGGTGTTGCGGGCCCGTGGCTCCACCATCACCGCCGAGTCGGGGACGCCGAGTTCGATCGCCCGCTCGCGGTAGTGCACTGCTTCGCCGCGGGGCATGCGTTCGCGAGTCGTCGGGCTGGTCGCCCCGGTGAACACGAGGAGTGGGGCCATGCCGCGCTCGTACAGGTTGGCTGCGGCGTCGGCCACGCCCAGGTCGTGGCTGCCGAGTCCGATCGCCACTGAGCAGGGCCGGGGCGTGTGGCCCATCTGGTGGTAGTCCCAAAGGCGCTGTGTGTCGGCCCAGTCCTGGGTGGAGATCACTGCTGGCCGTCCCTGTCCTTCGCCGAGTCCGGGACCTTGAAGTCGTACTCCCAGGCGAAGCGAGAAGCGGCATGCACTCCGATGGCGAACTCGACCACTGTGCCGTCAGCCGTGTACGTCGTCCGGTGCAGCTCGACCACGGGTTCGCCCGGCGGGAGCTGGAGGAGCTTCGCCTCGTCCGCTGTCGGAGTGCGAGCGAAGAGCGACTCCTTCATGTGGTCGATCTCGTAACCCGCGTCGTACAGGACTCGGTAGCCGCCGCCCCGGCCGGCCGGACCGGGTGTGGGGTCGACGATCCGAGTGCCCTCGACGTGCTCAGGGCGGTAGTAGCTGGTCAGCGTGTGCGTCGGTTGGTCACCTTCCTTCACCAGCCGGGCCCGGGCGTAGACCGGAGCTCCGGTTTCCAGACCGTGGGCAGTTGCTACCGCGGGTGGGGCGTCGACGAGGTTGACCGTCTGCGTCTGTTCGTTGCGGCGGTACGCCCGCCCTGAGGCGACCCGGTCCGCGATGAACGCCACCTCGTCGCCGTCGCGCCACTTCGCCTTGTCGTACCGGGCGATGCCGAGCCGCTTGAGTGGCACCTGCTGACGCACGACAGTCCCATGGCCGCGCGTGGAGGTGACCAGACCCTCCGCCTCCAGGGCCTTGTATGCGGCATGGACGGTGGCCTTGGAGCCTTCGCCTGCCTCGACCTGCGCTCTGATCTGCGGCAAGGCCTGGCCCGGCTCGTACTCACCCCTCCTGATCTGCTCGGCCAGCTTGTCCGCCAGCTCCCGCCACTTGGGCGCCATCACGTACCCCTCTCGACAGGAACAAGTCAAACACAGTCCTAGGACTGTTGACAGTCCTAGGACTACGGGCCACTATCTACTCAGTCGCTCGCAGTCCTAGGACAGCGAGTTGGTAGCTCCCATTCGGGCTGCCCAACAACGTAGGGAGTACTGATGCCGTCCTTCAAGATCGACACATCGACCGCTGTGGTGTTCGTAGCCACCGCCCCCGCCCCGAAGCTCGTGAGCAAGCAGACCGGTGAGCGCGCAATGGACCGGGAGACCGGTGCCGGGCTGTCCACGGTGGGCCTGCTGATCTCGGACGAGGGAGAGGGCAACCTCTACCAGGTCACCGTCCCGGAGACCGGCCTCCCCGACGGCCTCGCGCCGGGCATGCCGGTCTCGGTCATCGGCCTCAAGGCCCGGGACTGGGAGAACACGTTCAACGGCCAGACCCGGCACGGCATCTCGTTCCGCGCCGTCGCCATCACCCCGATGGGGGCCTGACAATGACGGATCTGTCGACGTTATGGGAGGTCGGCCTCCCGTTCGCCGGGACCGCCGGCACTCTCGGCTACGCCAAGGTCCGTGCACCGCGCGTGTTCTGGTCGCTGGCCGGACTGCCGGTGGCGGCCACCCGGTTCGCGGTGACGTACCGCTCGACGATGGACGTGTGCGGGCTGACGGTGCAGCCCTCCCGCCTGCGGGCGTTCATGGTCCGCAACCTCGCCCGCCGCAGCGACGTCCAGCCGGTGCCGCCGAAGATCCGCCGGGTGCGGGTGTCCTCCACCGGGCTGCGGGTCACCCTGCGGCTCCCGGCCGGTCTGGAGCCCGCCGACGTGATGGCGGCCTCCGAGCGGCTGCGGCACGCCTGGGGCGTCCACTCCGTCAACGTGATGGAGACCAAGCCCGGGTTCGTCGAACTGCGCATGACCGGCTACGACGTCCTGCGGAAGGTCAAGATGCCCCGCGGCGCCCAGCCCGGCTCGCTGGCTGTCCCGGTCGCGCTGCGGGAGGACGGCACCGCCTTCGTCCGCGACTACCTGAAAGTCCCGCACGCGCTGACGCTGGGCGCGAACCAGTCGGGCAAGTCGATGTACCAGCGGAATCTGATCGCCGGACTGGCCCGGCTGCCGGTGGCCCTGGTGGGGATCGACTGCAAGCGGGGTGTCGAGCAGAACGGGTTCGCGCCCCGGCTGTCCGCGCTGGCCATCACCCCCGACGAAGCGGCCGGGCTGCTGGACGCCCTGGTGGCGGAGATGGAAACCCGCTTTGACCTGCTCAGCAACCTGGGCGCCTCCGACGTGTGGGCACTGCCCGACGGCCTGCGCCCGGTGCCGATCGTGCTGCTGGTAGACGAGGTCGCGGAACTCTTCCTGGTCGCCACCAAGAAGGACGAGGAACGACGGGACCGGATGGTCACCCAGCTGATCCGGCTCGGGCAGATGGCCCGCGCGGCCGGCATGTTCCTGGAGGTCTGCGGCCAGCGCTTCGGCTCCGACCTCGGCAAGGGCGCCACCGCGCTCCGGGCTCAGCTCACCGGCCGGGTCGTGCACCGGGTCAACGACAAGCAGACCGCCGAGATGGGTCTCGGTGATATCGCCCCGGACGCGGTGGTGGCCGTGACCGCGATCCCGCCCGACAAGCCCGGTCTCGCGGTGGCCGGTGACACCTCCGGCGGCTGGTCCCGCATCCGCACCCCGGAGTTGAACGCCGCCGACGCGGTCGCCATCTGCGCCGAGCACGCACACCTGACCCCCGATATCCCGGCCCTCGCGCCGTACCGGCCGGACGTCCCCACCCTTGCCGGGCCCGTTCCGCTGGTGAAGCCGACCCCGGCCACCGCATAGCGCTCCCGTCCCCCCTCGGTCGGCGTGACCGTCTCACGCCAGGTCCCTACCCGACCCATGCCCGAAAGGAGGTGACCCTCGTGTTCCGCACCCTCCGCCTCGACGCCGTCCTCATCCAGGCCGTCATCGCCGGTGCCCTGTCTTTCGCCCACCTGCACGACCTGGCAGCCGCGGCAGGACAGGACGGCTGGAAGGCGTGGGCCTACCCGGTCAGCGTCGACCTGCTCCTCGTCGCCGCCTGGCGCCGGATGCGCAAAGACGGCGGCAACCGGGACGCCTGGCTCTGGTTCGCCATCGCCCTCATCGCATCGCTGGGCGCCAACGTCGCCACCGCCGGACTCCTCGACATGAACGACGTCCCCGACTGGCTGCGCATCCTCGTCGCCGGATGGCCCGCCCTCGCCTTCCTCGGCGGCACCCTCCTCGCCCACGCCCATGCCCCGGCCCCAGAGCCACAGCCGGAACCCGTGCCGGTCGAGGAACCCGAAGCCGCCCCGGAACTCGTCGTGGAGCGCGTCCCCGAACCGGCGCCCGAGCTGCCGCCGGCCGAACCCGCCCCCGCCGAGCCAGCGCCCGACCCCGTCCCCGCGCCGTCTGCCGTGCCGGTGCCTCCCGCCCTGATGGCCCATGCCCAGAAGATCGCGGACGCACACCGGGCCCAGACCGGCCAGCCGATCGACGCGGAAACCCTCCGCACCCGCCACGGCCTGCCCCCGGCCCTCGCGGACTCCATCGCCCTCCAACTCGCCTGACCCTCTGAGAGGAGACGCTCATGCGTCCGTCTATCCGCTCCGCCCTCGAACGCTCTGCGGAGCTGACCCGCAGCAACCAGTTCGTGGAAGCCGTCGCCATTGCGGAGGCCGCGTTCAACCGGGCCACCGATGACGAACTCCCCGAGATCCGGCAGTGGCTCAACGACCACACCAATGACTTCATCGGAAAGGTCTGACCGGCCATGCGCCCCAACCGCTTCCACCACGTGCTCCGCATCGGCCCGGTGCAGGTCGGCACCCACCACGACGGCCGGGGCCGCACCAAGCACACCGCCGTGTGCACCGCCCCGCGCTGCGAGTTCTCCGCCGACTACAACACCCGCGCCGCCGCCGAACTCGCTGCCCGCACCCACCGCTGCCAGCCCCGCTGAACCCGAAGGAGCCCGTCTCGTGGACGTCCCGCTCTGGCTCGCCCTGATTGTCGTCGGTGGCCTCGGCATCAAGCTCATCCGCCCGCCCTGGTGGCTTGTCGCTGTCCTTCTCCTCGGTGGCTACCTCCTCGCCGACAGCCTCCTCGCCCCGCTCATCGACCCGATCACCAAGTAGGGAGACCCCCGTCATGCTCCAGCCCCGCATCCCGGTCAACCCGCTCCCGACCGGCACCGTCATCCCGCTCGCCCAGCCCACCGCCCCGACCACGGCCGCCGTCGAGCCGGCCCAGACCGCCGTCCCGGCGCCGACCGTCGCGCCCCGCACCACGGTCCAGCTCACCCCCGGCAGCGCGCTCGCCCTCGCCGCCGGCGGTGGCGCCGTCGTCCTGGTCGTCGGCGCCGTCCTGGTCTCCATGCTCCTCGCGGTCGCCATCACCGGCGTCTCCGTCGCCCTGATCGCCGTCGTCCTGCGCCTCCTCGTCCGCGACCTGAACAAGGGCCGGTGACCCCCATGGACACCCAGATGATCGCGGCGGCAGGCTTACCGGCCCTCGGGTGGGCCCTGCACGGCGGACTGCTCTGGCGCCGCCTGGCCACCGCCCGCCGCGACCCGCTGACCGGCCTGCACACCCGCGCCGGATGGACCACCCGCGCCGAACACCTCATCGCCAAACACCCCGGCGCCCTCGTGCTCCTGGTCGACCTGGACGACTTCAAGGCCATCAACGACACCCACGGCCACGCCGCCGGAGACGCGGTCCTCGCCGCCACCGCACAGCGGCTGGCCGACTGGTGCGGACGCCACGGCATCGCCGCCCGCCTCGGCGGAGACGAGTTCGCCGCCATCGTCACCGACCCCGGCCACACCGCCGGCCTCTTCGCCTTGCGGATCGCCCTGGACGAGCCGGTCACCCATAACGGCCGGGTCCTGCCGGTCTCCGCGTCGGTCGGCCACTGCCACCGCGACCGCCTGCCGGTGCCGGTCCTCACCGACGCCCTCTCGGCCGCCGACGCGGCGATGTACGCGGCCAAGGGCCACGGCAGGCGCAACACACGCTGAGCGGCCCCCGGGGCGGCCTCCGTCGCCAAACTTCCGCCGCCCCGGGCGCCTGAACACCCTCCAGATCCACCGGACCCGAAAGGGAAACCTCATGATGCCCCAGACCCCGACCACCCGTGTCTGCTCCCACTGCGACGGCTTCCCCGTCGTCCACATCACCACCGGAAGCCGCACCCCCGACGGGCAGCGCCGCACCCTCGCCGCCGCCTGCCCCGTCTGCCAGGGCACCGGCACCCGCACCGCCCCGACCGCCCTCGTCCGCGCCGGGAAGTGACCGCCTTGACCGACCCCGCCACCGCGGCGGGCCTGGACCCGGCCACCCTGAGCGACCTGCTCCGGCTGGCCGGGTCCACCGGCTTCGACCGCCTCACCGAACAACTCCGCCGCACCGGCGGCTGCACCGCCCCCATCCGCCTCACCGGCGGCACCAAGACCCTCGACCCCGCCACCAAGACCGTGCTCCACGCCTACAACACCGACGCCGAACCCGGCGGCATCCTGCGCGTCGCCTGCGGCAACCGCCGCGCCTCCCGCTGCCCCGCCTGCGCCTGGACCTACGCCGGAGACACCTACCACCTCATACGCGCCGGACTCGTCGGCAACCCCGACAAGGGCACCCCGGACACGATCCGGGACCACCCCCGCGTCTTCGCCACCCTGACCGCCCCGTCCTTCGGCCCGGTCCACAACCGGCCCGGCACCCGGCCCTGCCGCTGCGGCACCCGCCACCCCGAGGACGCCCCGGAGCTGGGCACCCCGCTCGACCTGTCCACGTACGACTACGCAGCCGCGGTGTTGTGGAACAACCACGCCTCCGAGCTGTGGCGGTACTTCACCATCTACCTGCGCCGCGAGATCGCCGCCCGCGCCGGCCTCACCCAGAAAGCCGCCCGCGAACAGTCCCGCGTCTCCTTCGGCAAGGTCGCCGAGTACCAAAAGCGTGGCGCCGTCCACTTCCACGCCGTCATCCGCTTCGACGGCCCCCAGGGCCCCCACACCCCACCCCCGCACTGGGCCACCCTCGACCTCCTCACCGACGCCATCCGCGCAGCCGCCGCCCGCGTCCGCGTCTTCGTCCCAGCCAACGAGGAGCACGGCTTCATCAACGACTGGGTCCTTGAGTGGGGCACCCAGCTCGACGTCCAGCCCATCGGCGCCTTCGGCCAGGGCGAAGACCTCACCGAACAGGCCGTCGCCGCCTACGTCGCCAAGTACGCCACCAAAGCCGCCGAGACGACCGGCTCCGTCGACCACCGCGTGGGCAACAAGGAAGCCCTGATCCTCCTCGACGTTCCGGACCACCCTCGGCGCCTGATGGAAGCCTGCATGGACCTCGACGCCGCCTACCCGGACCGGCGCCTGAGGGCCTGGGCCCACATGCTCGGCTTCCGCGGCCACTTCTCCACCAAATCCCGCGCCTACTCCACCACCCTCGGCGCCTTACGCCAGGTCCGCGCCGACTACCGCGCCGCTCAGCAACGCGCCGCCCTGGGCCTGCCCGACCCCGACGAACACCCGGAGTCCACCCTCCTCGTCGTCGCCCACTGGGCCTACGCCGGCCATGGCGCCACCCCCGGGGAGTCCTGGCTCGCCGCCAACATCCGCCGCGACATCCAGCACAACCGCGAACACGCCCGCGAACTCCGCGCCCAGCTCGAAGCGTCAGCCGAAGAGGAGTGGTGACCATGTCCGCCCGTCTGCTCACCGTCGACCAGGTCGCCGAACTCCTCGGCACCACCGTCCGGTTCCCCCGGCGACTGATCGAGGAACGGCGCATCACCTTCGTCAAGGTCGGCCGTCACGTCCGCATCCCTGAGCCCGCCGTCCAGGCGTACATCGAGACCCACACCGTGCTGCCCATCGAGCGTCGCTACGGGAAGGTGGCCTGATGGCGAACCGCAAGGGCCAGCGCCGCCGGTTCGGCACTGTGCGACAGCTCGCGTCCGGCCGCTGGCAGGCTCGCTACCGCGACCCGCTGTCGGGCGAGACCAAGTCCGCACCGCACACCTTCGACACGAAGACCGACGCCCTCGTCTGGCTGACCACAATCGAGGCGGAGATCATCCGGGGCACCTACCAGGCCCCCGACGCGGGCAAGGTCGCCTTCGGGCCCTACGCAGACGACTGGCTGAAGCACCGCAAGCTAGAGGACCGCACCAGGGAGCGGAACGAAAGCGTTATCCGGCTGCACATCAAGCCGACCTTCGGCGCCGGGACGCTCGCCGCCATCACCACACCCCGCGTACGAGCCTGGCGGACCGCCCTGCTGGAAGACGGCGTGGGTGAGCCGACCGTCGTCAAGGCGTACCAACTGCTCCGCGCGATCCTGAACACTGCGGTGGACGACGAGTTGATCCGTCGCAACCCGTGCCGCATCAAGGGCGCCGACCGCTACGACGTCCCGGAGCGGCCCATCCTCACCGTGGCCGAGGTGTACCCGGTGGCCGACGCCATCCAGCCGCACCACCGGGTGCTCGTCCTCCTCGCCGCCTTCACCACGCTCCGCTTCGGCGAGCTGGCCTCGTTGCGCCGCCGGGATCTCGATCTGACCCGTTGCGTGGTCCTGGTCCGCCGTGCCCAGTTGGAGCTGCAGAACGGCACGCTGGCCGACAAGGCACCGAAGTCCGCTGCCGGGGTCCGGCCGGTCGCCTTTCCGGCCGAGCTCGTTCCCGAGCTGGCTCACCACCTGGCGCACTTCGCCGGTGCCGGTCAGGACGGTCACCTCTTCCGGGGTCCCCGCGGTGGCCTGCTTCGGCGGAGCAACTTCCGGGACGACTGGACGACTGCCCGCGCCGCCGCCGGCGTCTCCGGGGACGTGCACTTCCACGATCTTCGGCACACCGGGAACACCCTGGCGTCCAGCGCCGGGGCCAGCACGCGTGAGCTGATGACGCGGATGGGGCACAGCACGACCCGGGCCGCGCTGATCTACCAGCACATGACGAGCGACCGTGATCAGCACATCGCGGGGAAGCTCGGAGAGATGATTCGCCAGGCTCGGAAGGACAGCGATCCGGGGCCTTCTGGCACGTAGATGGCACGGCCGTGATCATGCAGAAGGGCCAGCATCGGGGAAATCAATCCCTGAGCTGGCCCTTGGTGCTGTGCCCCCGGCAGGATTCGAACCTGCGACACCCGCTTTAGGAGAGCGGTGCTCTATCCCCTGAGCTACGAAGGCGAGGCGTGCTTGCCGCCGTCAGTGTAGCGGGTGGTGTGCCGGCCGCGTGGGGGAGATACCGCCGGCCGGGGGTGGCGTCGGGGCGGGTGTCTGCGTCGGGTGGGCGGGGTCAGGGAGGCGCCTCCGTCCCGGTGCGGGTGGGGCGGTTTGTTGCCGGGGCGCTTCTCTTCGGGGCGTGCTCCCGGAGTCGAGCCGGGTCTCCGGAGCCGCCGTTGTCGTTCGTCCGGGCTCCGCTCGCCAGGCCGGTCCTCCCTGCTTCGTCGATGCGGCCGGACCGTATCGTCGTCGATGTCCACCGGGAAGGGGACGGTCGCCGGACGGGTTGACCTGGCCGGGGGAGCCGCATAGCGTCGCGGCGCTGGGGTGAGCAAGCGCTTAGGAGGTCCTCGTGATGGTGTCCGGTGGGCAGGCGGGAGAGGCTCGGCTCAGCGCGCCCGGGGCGCCCTTCGCCGTCGAGGACGGGGTGTACGTCGGCGGGCCGCGGACCCTGCGGGAGTTCGTCGAGGTCGTCTGGGCCTATGGGGACCGGGTGTTCCTTGTTTCCGAGGAGCTGACCCTGACCTATCGGGAGTTCTTCGACGCCGCCTGTGGGCTCGCCCGGCGGCTCGTCGGGGAGTACGGGCTGCGCCCCGGGGACCGGGCCGTCGTCGCCATGCGGAACCTTCCCGAGTGGCAGGTCGCCTTCTGGGCCACCCAGCTCGCCGGGCTCGTCGCCGTGCCGCTCAACGCCTGGTGGACCGAGGACGAGTTCACGTACGCCCTCGACGACTGCGCGCCCGGCGTGCTGCTCGTCGACGGTGAGCGGGTTGCGCGCGTGCGGGGCTGGGCCGCCGAGCATGGTGTGCCCGGGGTGGTTTTCCGGGGGGAGGCGGAGGAGGGGTTCGTCGCTTATGTGGTCGATGACGATCCGCTGCTGGGGCCGCCGCTTGTCGACGTCCTGCCCGAGCACGACTCCACCATCGTCTACACCTCCGGCACCACCGGCCGGCCCAAGGGCGCCGTCGCCACGCACCTCGCGCAGGCCGGGGCCGCGATGAATCCCCGGTACTTCGCCGCCGCGGCCGCGCTGGCGCGCGGGGACGTGCCGGGGACGGGGCCCGCGCCCGTCTCGCTGACCACGTTTCCCTTCTTCCACGTGGCCGCTTTCACTTCCTTCTACGCCGTCATGGCGGCCGGCGGGACCCTGGTGATGATGCGGAAGTGGGATGCCCGTCAGGCCCTTGAGTTGATTCGGAAGCACGGAGTCACCCACTACGCGGGGGTGCCCACCACCGCGCTCCAGCTGCTCGACGCCGCCCGGAGCGTCGGCGACCCGCTGGAGAGCCTCACCCTTCTCAGCACCGGCGGCGCCGCCGCCCCGCCCGGGATCGTCGCCGGGATCACCTCCGGGTACGGGGAACGCGTCGAGCCCCGGAACGGCTACGGGCTGACCGAGACCTGTGGTGGGGTGCTCTCGAACGTCGGCGCCGAGTACCGGGCGCATCCGGGGAGCGTCGGGCGTCCCTCGCCCGCCACCGAGGTGCGGATCGACCGGCCCGACGGGGAGGGGGTGGGGGAGTTGTGGCTGCGCGGGCAGTCCTTGATCCGGGGGTATTGGAAGAACGAGGCCGCCACTCGGGCCGCCTTCACCGACGACGGGTGGTTCCGGACCGGGGACCTCGCCCGGGTCGACGAGGACGGGCGCGTCAGCGTCGTCGACCGGCTCACGGACATGGTGATCCGCGGCGGCGAGAACGTGTACTGCGTCGAGGTCGAAGGCGTTCTGCACGAGCATCCGGATGTCGTCGACGCCGCTGTTCTCGGCGTTCCGCATCCCGTGTTGGGGGAGGAGGTCGTGGCCGTCGTGCGATTGCGGGGTGGGGCGGACGACGGGACCGGTGCCGTCGTCGAGCGGTTGCGGGCGCACGTCGGTGCGCGGCTCGCCGCCTTCAAGGTGCCCGCCCGTGTCCTCGTACGGGAAGAGGAGCTGCCTCGGAATCCGACCGGGAAGATCCTGAAGCGGGAGTTGCGAGGGTCCTTCAGCGGCGCGTGACGCGGATGCGGTACGCGCCGCCCGTGTCCTCGCCGAGAATGCTTATCCGGATGCCGTTGGCGCGGTCCGTGAAGGTCTCGCCCGGGCGGTACGGGGCGTCCGACAGTTCCGCGTGGACGTTCGGGCGCCGGGTGCAGCCGCCGCTGGCGTGGTCGCTGTCGGACACGGTCACCGGGCCGTGGCCGGTGTCCACGTCGGACTCGACCCGGTAGACGAGCACGCCCTGCTCGCAGACCGCCTCGTCGTTGCCCTCCTTGCTGCGGACCTCGACCGCGTACCCCGACGTGCTGGAGAGCGGGACGAAAGCGAGCTTGGGCCCGCCGGCGACCGCCAGCGGGGTGAGGGTGTAGTCGCTGCTGCCGGGGCCCGACGCGCAGCTGACCTGGTCGTTGTCGAGCCAGCCCAGCTTCCACTTGTGCCAGCCGAGCAGATCGTTGTTGGCTCCCCAGTCCTCGGACATGATGTCCCAGTGGCCGACGGTGCCGCCGCCGTCCGAGGTGTACAGGTCGGGCAGGCCGAAGACGTGGCCGTTCTCGTGCGGCAGGACGCGGTAGCCGGTCTCGGAGAAGTTGCCGGAGCCGTCGTCCTGCCGGCTGTAGACGAAGGACGTGTTGGCGAGCGGCACGCCGTCGGCGTACGGGGCGTCGTCGTTGCCGGAGAAGGTCACAGACAGGACGGTGTCGAGGGCGGAGGGCCCGGCGTTCGGCGTGACCAGGACGTTGACCAGGTCGTACGCGCTGAAGTCCACCTCCGTGTCGGCGGCCTTCACGATGTCCTCGACGAGGGAGCGGTAGCCCGGCTCGTACGGTGAGCCGCGTTCGATCCCGTACGAGGAGAACGCGCGGGGCATCCGCAGCCAGTCGGGCATCGGCACCTCGGCCTTGTACTGCAGGCGCCCGTACGAGCTGGTGTGGAACCAGTCGGAGGTCTGCGGGAAGAACTCGCGGAAACGGCTCATCGCGGTGTCCTCCCCGACGGCGTCCGGGAAGTCGATCATGAGGTTGAGGGCCCTCACGCGGCCCGTGGAGCGTACGTATCCGGGGGCGGTGGGCAGCCCCTCCGACATCTGCACGCCCATCGTGGTGGCGATCCGGCACGGCCCGAGCTGGGCGCCGTTCGGCGCGGCGGCCACCGGTCCCGCCGACGCCGGCGCGGGGTCGGGGAGGGTGGTGCTCGCGGAGGCGAGCAGGGCGAAGGAGAGGGCCGTGGCCGCCGCCAGGGCGACGGGTCTGCGTATCCGTCGGCGGGGGTGCTGCATACGGGCGCCTCTCCGGTCGGGGCAGGTCTGCGGCACGGACCCCGTGCGGGGGGCTGGGATCCGCGTCGTGCGATCAGCCTGTGGCGAGTGGGTCGGGGGCGCGCGCCGGGTGGACCGATCGGTGGACCTGGTGGTGGGTCGTCGGTCGGTCTGGGGTGGGTCGTCGGTCGGTTCGCCGGGTGGTGGGTCGCGCGTGGGTATTCCGTGCGATGCGGCGGGTGTGACCCAGGTCACATCGCGAGGGGGAAATAAGCGGGGACCACGTCCCCGTTTAACCCTGTGTTCCGCGAAGTGGGGAATCCGTCCCCGGATGGCCACTCGTTCTCGGACGGCCGCTCTCTCCCGGACGGCCGATGACTGTTGACCTTGAGGAGGTCGTGGCGTGACCAGCACCCAGGACACCGCGCCCGTCCGCCGCGTACCCCGCCCGCGCGCCGACGCCCTGCGCAACCGCGAGCGGATCGTGACGACGGCCCGCGAGATGTTCGTCGAGTTCGGCCCCCAGGTGCCGTACGACGAGGTGGCGCGCCGCGCCGGAGTCGGGAACGCCACCCTCTACCGGAACTTCCCCGAGCGTCTCGACCTCGTCCGCGAGGTCGTCCTCTCCCTCATGGCCCGCGTCACCGAGCTCGCCGAGCGCGCCGCCGAGGAGGAGTCCGACACCTTCGCCGCCCTCCGCCGCTTCACCCACGCCGCCGCCGACGAACGCATCGGCGCGCTCTGCCCGATGCTCGACGGCGCCTTCGACAAGGACCACCCCGACCTGACCATCGAGCGCGAGCGACTTGAGGAGGCCGTCCAGGGCCTCGTCGAGCGGGCGCAGCGGGCCGGCCGGCTCCGCTCCGACGTCGGTGTCGGGGACCTGATGGTGGCGGTCTCCCAGCTGACGCGGCCCCTGCCAGGCACGGCCTGCATCGACTTCGACCAGTTCGTCCACCGCCATCTGCAGTTGTTCCTCGACGGCCTGGAGGCGCCCGCGCGCTCCGAGCTGCCGGGGACGGCCGCCACTCTGGAGGACCTGAGACGCGACTCCTGCCGGCAGCCGTGACGTCCCGCCCCGCGAGGTCATGCCCGCGAGGTCCTGCCCATGACGTCCCGCCCGTGACGTCCCGCTCATGACGTCCCGCCCGTGACGAATTCCTAGCGCTTCCCCCAGCCCTTTACGTCCTTTTTCACCTGTACGCGCCAAGAGGTGGCTACCCCCATGTCCAAAATCCCCGAGAGCCCCGCGATCCAGGCCGACCCCGGCCGCTGGAAAGCGCTCGTCTTCATCGCCCTCGCCCAGCTGATGGTCGTGCTCGACGCGACGATCGTGAACATCGCGCTGCCCTCCGCCCAGCAGGACCTCGGGATCTCGGACGGCAACCGGCAGTGGGTCATCACCGCCTACGCCCTCGCCTTCGGCGGTCTCCTCCTCTTCGGCGGCCGCATCGCCGACCTGTGGGGCCGCAAGCGCACCTTCGTCGTCGGCCTGATCGGCTTCGCCGCCGCCTCCGCCCTCGGCGGGGCCGCGAACGGCGAGGCCATGATGCTCGGTGCCCGTGCGCTCCAGGGCGCCTTCGGCGCGCTCCTCGCGCCCGCCGCGCTCTCGCTGCTCGCCGTGACCTTCACCGACGGCAAGGAGCGGGCCAAGGCCTTCGGCATCTACGGCGCGATCGCCGGTGGTGGCGGCGCCGTGGGCCTGATCCTCGGCGGCTTCCTCACCGAGTACCTGAACTGGCGCTGGACCTTCTTCGTCAACATCCCGTTCGCGATCGTCGCCGCCGTCGGCGCGTACCTCGTCATCCGCGAGCCCGCGGGCGGCCGCAACCGCGCCACGCTCGACATCCCCGGCGTGATCCTCTCCACCCTCGGTCTGGTCGCGCTCGTCTACGGCTTCACGCGCGCCGAGTCCGCGGGCTGGAGCGACGCCGGCACGATCGGCCTCTTCGTCGGCTCCGGCGTGCTGCTCATCGCCTTCGTGCTGACCGAGTCGATGGTCAAGTCCCCGCTGCTGCCGCTGCGCGTCGTGACCGACCGCAACCGCGGCGGTGTCTACCTGTCGCTGGGTCTCGCCGTCATCGCGATGTTCGGCCTCTTCCTCTTCCTGACCTACTACCTCCAGATCGTGAAGGGGTACTCGCCCGTCATGACGGGCTTCGCGTTCCTGCCCATGATCGCGGGCATGATCGTCGGCTCGACCCAGATCGGTACGCGGCTGATGACGCGGGTCCCGCCGCGGCTGCTCATGGCCCCCGGCTTCCTGACCGCCGCCGTCGGCATGCTGCTCCTCACCCAGCTGGAGGTCGACACCTCGTACGCCGGTCTGATCCTGCCCGCGCAGCTGCTGCTCGGCCTGGGCATGGGTACGGCGTTCATGCCGGCGATGTCGCTGGCGACGCTCGGGGTGGACCCGCGGGACGCCGGTGTGGCCTCCGCGATGGTCAACACCTCGCAGCAGGTCGGCGGCGCCATCGGTACGGCCCTGCTGAACACGATCGCCGCCTCGGCGACCACCGCGTACCTGGCCGACCACGCGGCCGGCGCGACCACCCCGGACGCCCAGAAGCTGCTCCAGCTCCAGGGCATGGTGGAGGGCTACTCCGCGGCCATCTGGTGGGCCGTCGGCATCCTGGTCGTCTCGGCCTCGATCGCCTTCGTGCTCATCACCACCGGGAAGCCGGAGACCGGAGTGGTCGCCGGGTCCGGTGAGGGCGCGGACGACGAGCTGAAGGTGCCGGTCATCGCCCACTGATCCGCCCACTGATCCGCGTACGGTTCCGCGTACGGATTCCGCGTACGGATCCTCCGTTTCTCCGTCCGCCCCGGTTCCGCCTGCTCGGCGGGGCCGGGGCAGACGTCTGTCCGGGGCGCGTGCTCAGCGGAGCCAGGGCAGGTCCGCGTCCGGATCCGCCGGTTCGAGACCCTCGGCCATCACCCGCATGATCTCGCCGAGCTGCCGCACCTGCTCCGGGGCGAGCCGGTCGAACAGGGCCTGGCGTACGGCTGACACATGGCCGGGCGCGGTGCGACGCAGGACGTCCATCCCCTCGTCCGTGAGCCGGGCGAACTGGCCGCGCTTGTCGGAGGGGCAGTTCTCGCGCAGCACCCAGCCGTTCTTCTCCAGCCGGGCGATCGCGTGGGAGAGGCGGGATCGGGTGATCTTGGCGCTCTTGGCGAGCTCGGTCATCCGCAGCCGTCGGCGGGGTGCCTGGGAGAGCTGGACGAGCAGCCCGTAGTAGATGTGCGGCATCCCGGCGTCGCGTTGCAACTGGCGGTCGAGGTGATCCTCCAGGAGCGTGGTGGCGTGCAGGTACGAGCGCCAGACGTGCTGCTCCTCGTCGCTGAGCCAGCGGGGTTCGGTCATGTCTCCCATGGTGCCCATCGTACGACTCATCCTTGAAAGTTGAACTATATCGGTCTACGCTGTGCGTGCAGTGAGCTTGAAGTTTCAAGAACCGGAACCGGAGGTGGTCGCCATGGACGCCACGCTCGAACGGATGCCCGCCCTCTACCTGTCCCACGGCGCCCCGCCTCTCGCCGACGACCCGGTCTGGCCCGGCCAGCTCGCCGCCTGGTCCGCGCGGCTGCCGCGGCCCAGGGCGATCCTCATGGTCTCCGCTCACTGGGAGGAGGCCCCGCTCGCCCTCGGCGCCACCGAGACCGTGCCCCTCGTCTACGACTTCTGGGGCTTCCCCGAGCACTACTACCAGGTCCGTTACGGGGCTCCCGGCGCCCCCGCGCTCGCCGAGGCCGTCCGCAAGCTGCTCCGCGCGCCCGGCACGCCCGTGCAGGACATCCCCGACCGGGGGCTCGACCACGGCGCCTACGTGCCGCTCGTCGAGATGTTCCCGGGCGCCGACATCCCCGTACTCCAGATCTCCATGCCCACCCTCGACCCGCGCCGGCTGATGGACATCGGCCGCAAGCTCGCCCCGCTGCGCGACGAGGGCGTCCTGATCGTCGGCAGCGGCTTCTTCACCCACAACCTCGCCGCCCTCCGCCACACCGGCGGCGGGGTGCCGGGCTGGTCCGCCGAGTTCGACGACTGGGGGCACCGCGCCCTGGCGGCCCGGGACGTCGACGCGCTCCTCGACTTCGAGCACAAGTCCCCGGCCGGACGCCTCGCCCACCCGCGTACGGAACACTTCGCCCCCCTCTTCGTCACCATGGGCGCGGCGGACGCGGCCGGCGACCTCGACGCGGAGCGGTCCGTGATCGACGTGATCGACGGCTTCTGGATGGGGCTCGCGAAGCGGTCCGTCCAGTTCGGGTAGTCGGTGGGGGTTGGTGGAGTGGCCGGTGGAGAGGCCGGTGGAGATCGATAGGGGCCGGTAGAGGCCGGTAGAGGCCGGTAGGGGGCGTCAGAAGACCGGCGGGTTCAGCTCTATCGAGCGGACGGCCGCCGCCAGCGCGAGCGGGTCGCCCACGTCGAGCGCCGTGTCGGTGAACTTGATCGTGTGGTCGTCGCCGTGCGCCGCCGCCCTCGCGAAGACCTCCTCGGAGGTGAGGGCGGTGTCCTCGAAGCGGGCCGCTTCCGGCGGGGTGTAGGCGGCGGTCACCGCGGCCGCCGCCGTCCACGCCGCCGCCAGGCTCGGCGCCCACAGCTCGCGGGGGAGCGCGGGCAGCGCGCGCAGGACCGCGTTCGGTGCGGTCGCCGTGTGGACCAGCATGATCGGCTCGCCGTGGCCGTGGGTCGCGTACCGGTGCGTGGCCGCCGTCACCAGCTCGGTGAGCAGCTCCTTCGCCGTGTTTGGGTCCGGGGCCGCGCCCCACCGCGGGAACGCCGTCAGCTGGTCGAGCCGGTTCCGGATTCCGCCGTCCTGCTCCGCGACCGGCGGTACGGCGTCCAGGGCGGCCGCCGCGCTCGGTGCCACGGCCAGCGGGGCGAGCGGGGGCAGCGGCTGGTGGCGGGCCGCCCAGTAGCCGAGGGCGTGCGCCAGCTCGGCGCGGCGCGGCGCCGTCTCCGGGGAGGTCAGCAGCGTCCGTACGGCGTGACCGGTGCGGATCACCGGGTGCGTCGCACCGGCCGCGATCCCGGGCAGCAGCCGGGGCCACCACACGGCGAGGACCTCGCGCCAGGGACGGGCCTCGGGACCGTCGAGCTCCCGCGCGAAGAAACGCGTCCAGTCGGTGATCCGGGACGGGTCGCCGAGGGCCTCGCGCCACTCCTCCGCCGTGACGGGGCGGTTCGCGGGCGGCAGGTCCTCCAGCTTGTGCGCGTAACGGTCGAGCCAGCGGTGCACGGTCGGGGCCTGGCCGTTGCGGACCAGCGCCTCGACGGCCATCGGGGCGTGGTTGGTGAGCCAGCCGTTGCGCTCGGGGCCGGTGGTGTGGAGGCGTTCGAGGGCCTCGTCGAGGATGCCGGTCGTGTTGTCCCCCGTGCCGGTCATGTCGTCGCCCGTTGCGGTCGTGTCGCCCGTTCCGGTCGCGTTGTCCCCCGTTCCGGTCGTGTCGCTCACGTCGGTCGTGTCGCTCACGTTGCTCATGGGGACGACGCTAGGGCGGGTCGGCGCGGGGCGTAACGGGCTCGGGACCTAGGCCTCGGGGCCGAGGCGGAGGGGGCCTCCGGCGCGCTTTCCGGGACTTTCGTCGGGCAACCACCGCGGCCGACCCCGCGTCTGAAGAGATGGCGCCGCATGTGATCGCGGTCTCACCGACAGTGTGGTCGGGGGCCCCGCGAGCGGCGCCGCGTCACCCTCTGTGCCTGGTCTGACCTGCGACTCCGTGGGTGTCCGAGGCATGCCCGAAGGGGCGGCGGCCGCGCAGGATACTGCATGATCGCGAAAATCCATGTGCCTGGTGGGAATTCTGTCCTGATTCCAGTCGTTGTTTCCGTCGGATGCAGGGCACCCGAAAGGGTGTCGCGACCTACTCAGCAAGGGAGCACGCATGGCAACCCGTGCCGTCGCCCGTCGTCAGACCTCCGCCAAGAGCGGGGCCGGTCGGGCAAGCAGCGTTCGCGCCGTGGGCGGGGACATCGCCGACCGCGACCTGGTCGGCATGTACCTCGACGAGATCGCACGCACACCCCTGCTCGACGCCGCCAAGGAGGTCGAGCTCTCCCAGACGATCGAGGCGGGCGTGTACGCCCAGCAGATCCTGGACGGGGGCATAGACAGCGAGGCGGGCGGAGCGGCCCGAGAGGAGCTCGAAGCGCTGGTCGCCGAGGGCGAGCGTGCCAAGGACCTCTTCATCAAGTCCAACCTGCGGCTCGTGGTCGCCGTCGCGCGGCGCTACCCCCGCAGCGGGCTGCCGCTGCTCGACCTGATCCAGGAGGGGAACGCGGGCCTGGTGCGCGCGGTCGAGAAGTTCGACTACGCGAAGGGCTTCAAGTTCTCCACGTACGCGACGTGGTGGATCCGCCAGGCCATCACCCGGTCGATCGCCGACCAGTCCCGGACGATCCGGCTCCCCGTCCACCTGGTGGAAGAGCTGGGCCGTATCCGCCGGGTGCAGCGCGAGTTCAACAGGGAGAACGGCCGTGAGCCCGAGCCCGCCGAGATCGCGACGGAGCTCGGCTCGACGCCGGAGCGGGTCACGGACGTCCTGGACTGGGCGCGCGACCCGGTCTCGCTGAACATGTCGGTGGACGACGAGGGCGAGACGCAGTTCGGCGACCTGCTCGAGGACACCTCGGCGATCTCGCCGGAGCAGTCGGTGCTCACGCTGCTGCGCAGCGAGGAGCTCGACGACCTCATCGCCAAACTCGACCACCGGACGGCGTCGATCATCCGCATGCGGTACGGGATCGAGGACGGCCGCGAGCGGACGCTGACGGAGGTCGGGAAGGAGCACGGGCTGACGCGCGAGCGGATCCGCCAGATCGAGAAGCACGCGCTGCTGGAGCTGAAGAAGATGGCCCACGACACGGGCTTCGACCAGGTGGCCTGATCGGCGGGACAGCCCCTGCGGAACGCCGAGCGGGCGGCGACGTTGGTGGCGACGCGGCCGGCGAGGTGGGCGGCGACGCGGTGCCGGCGATGTGGGCGGCGATGTGGGCGGCGACGTGGGCGGCTCGGAGTGCCACAAGAGGCCCGGGGACGGAAGTCCCCGGGCCCCTGTCTCTTCCCCCGTCCCCTACCCCCGCGTCGACGCCGCCAGGCGGGTCGCCAGGTCCTCGACGTAGCCGTGGAGGGTCGGCGGGCCGTGGATCGTGAAGGGGGCGTCCACCAGGGCCAGGCGGAGGGCCAGCCATTCGACGGAGTCGTTGGAGCGGGTGCGCAGGCGGCAGGTGGCGGGGCTCGTCGCGGTGGGGACCAGGTGGGACGGGAGGCGGGCCGTCACGAAGTCGGCCGGGGCCTCGAAGGTGACGTCCAGCTCCAGTTCGGCCTGGGTGCGGGACATGGAGCGGACCAGGAGCTGGGCCGCGTCGCCCGCCGGGAGTTCGCGCGGGGTGAAGCGCGCGCCCGTGGCGAGCGGGTCGCTCACCCGGTCCACCCGGAAGGTCCGCCAGTCCGCGCGCTCCAGGTCGTACGCGACGAGGTACCAGCGGTGCCCGGTCGAGACCAGCCGGTACGGCTCGACCAGCCGTTTCGTCTCGGCGCCGTCGCCCGCCCGGTAGCCGAAGCGCAGCTTCTCCCGCCCCGTGACCGTGCCCGCCAGGGTCGTCAGGGTGGCGGGCGCGACCGTGGCGCCGTCGCCCCGGGTCAGCGGCAGCGTCGCGTTCTGGAGGGTGGAGACCCGGTGGCGGAGCCGCGAGGGCAGCACCTGCTCCAGCTTGGCCAGGGCCCGTACGGACGCCTCCTCCACGCCCTCGATGGCGTGCCCCGCACCGGCGCGCAGGCCGACGGCGATCGCGACGGCCTCCTCGTCGTCGAGGAGGAGCGGCGGCATGGCCGTACCGGCGACGAGGCGGTAGCCGCCGACCGCGCCGAGGGTCGCCTCGACCGGATAGCCGAGGTCCCGGAGCCGGTCGATGTCCCGGCGGATGGTGCGAGGGGAGACCGAGAGCCGTTCGGCGAGCTCGCTTCCGGGCCACTCGCGCGGCGTCTGGAGGAGCGACAGCAGATTCAGGAGTCGAACCGGGGTGTCCGTCATGTCTTCCAGGATGCGGCTCATCTAGGACATCATTTGACCTAGATGACTTCTATCTTCTTCGTATGAGTTCACACGAAGCCGTCACGGACGCGGCCCCCACGGACACGAGCGACAAGAGGCGGTGGATCGCCCTCGCCATCGTGATGACGGCGGCCTTCATGGATCTGGTCGACGCCACGATCGTCAACATCGCGATCCCCAGCATCGAGCGGGACCTCGGCGCCTCCTTCGGGGCCATCCAGTGGATCACCGCCGGATACGCGCTCGCCTTCGCGGCGGGGCTGATCACCGGCGGTCGGCTCGGTGACATCTACGGCCGCAAGCGGCTCTTCCTCCTCGGCACCGCCGGCTTCACGCTCGCCTCGGCGCTCTGCGGCTTCGCGGCCAACCCGGAGATGCTGGTCGCCTCCCGCCTCCTCCAGGGCGCGGCGGCGGCGATGATGGTGCCGCAGGTCCTCTCGATCATCCACGTCACCTTCCCGGCGCACGAGCGCGGCAAGGTCTTCGGGATGTTCGGCGCGATCATCGGCCTCGGGGCCGTCTCGGGTCCGCTGCTCGGCGCGCTGCTCACGCAGTGGAACATCGCCGGTCTGGAGTGGCGCCCGATCTTCCTGATCAACCTTCCGGTCGGCATCGCGGGCCTGATCCTGGGCCGGAAGTTCATCAGCGAGTCGAAGGCGCCGAAGGCGCTCCGCCTCGACGTCGTCGGCATGCTCCTGGTGACGGCGGCGCTGCTGATGCTGATCTACCCGCTGACGCGCGGCCGTGAGCTGGACTGGCCGCTCTGGGGCCACCTGATGATGGCCGGCAGCCTCCTCGTCTTCGCCGCCTTCGTCGTCTACGAGAAGTACAAGACGAAGAAGGACGGTTCGCCGCTCGTCGAGCTGTCGCTGTTCAAGGTGAAGAGCTTCGCGGCCGGTATCGCCGTGCAGCTGACCTTCGGTGTCGTGCTCGGCATCTTCTTCCTGGTCTGGACGCTGTACATGCAGATCGGGCTCGGCTGGAGCCCGTTGAAGGCGGGCCTCACCGGGGTGCCGTTCTCGATCGCGGTCTCCGTGGCCGCCGGTCTCTCGGTGCAGAAGCTGGTGCCGCGCTTCGGCCGGAAGGTCCTCCAGGCGGGTGCGCTGACGATGATCGCGGGCGTCCTGCTCTACCTCTTCGAGGCGGGCCGGTACGGGACCGGGATCGAGCCCTGGCAGATGATCCTGCCGCTCGTGGTCATGGGCCTGGGCATGGGCCTGATCGTGGCCCCGCTGACGGACGCGGTGCTCTCGGAGGTGCCGAGGGAGCACGCGGGCTCGGCCTCGGGCCTGATCAACACGACGGGGCAGATGGGCAACGCGCTCGGCCTCGGTCTGGTGTCGGTCGTCTTCTTCGGCGTCATCGACGACAGGAACCTGGAGCAGGCGCCGGCCGGGACGGCGGCGGCGTTCACGGACGCGTTCCAGAACTCGCTGGGCTGGGCGGCGGGCGTGCTCGCCGCGATCTTCCTGGTGATGTTCGCGCTGCCGGCGAAGCCGAAGCAGCACCTGGAGGGCGGCGACGCCGAGGGCGACGAGACCCCCGGTTCCGTCGAGAAGGAGCCGGCGCTCACGCACTGACGTGGCTGCCGCGTCCTGAGAGGGGCCCTGGTCCCGGGATTCGTCCCGGGGGCGGGGCCCTTCGGCATACCCGCCCCCGCCCGGGCAGGAGGGGCGGACGGAGAGGGGCGGTGCGCACCGTGGGCGCACCGCCCCTCCTCGCTGTCACCGGACCGTCAGGACCGCTTCGGCTTCGGGGCCTTCGGCAGGTGGTTCGGATCGGCACCGCTCAGGCCGAACCGCTTCAGGTCGCCCTGTGTGGGGCTCACGAGGAGCGCCCACACCTCGTTGCATGCGAGCGTGTCGGCGTCGGGATCGACTTCACACAGGGTCTCGTACACGTCACCGGTCCTGGTCAGCACCTGGACAGACGTGTCCCCGGCCTGATTGCTGACCGAGACGGAACAGGCGTCCGTCGGGTAGCTGTCCTCGGGGTCGCCGTCGGTCAGGTCGTACCAGACGAAGTCGCTCACGGTGGGACTGATCTGGCGGATGCCCGCGAAGGTGATCCCGTTGTGGATCGCGGCCTTGACCTCGTTGCTGTTGTTCGGCGCGTAGGCGTCGACGTCGTTGCACGGCCCGGTCGGTCCGGTGGCTCCCGTCGCACCCGTGGCTCCGGTTGCGCCGGTGGCGCCGGTGGCGCCGGTGGCTCCGGTGGCCCCGGTCTCGCCCGTGGCTCCGGTGGCTCCGGTCGCGCCCGTCGGGCCGGTGGGGCCCGTCTCGCCCGTGGGGCCGGTCTCGCCGGTGGCTCCCGTGGCTCCGGTGGCTCCGGTCGCGCCGGTCGGGCCGGTGGGGCCGGTCTCGCCCGTGGGGCCGGTCTCGCCGGTGGCGCCGGTGGCTCCGGTCTCGCCGGTCGCACCTGTGGCTCCGGTGGGGCCGGTCTCACCGGTAGCGCCGGTGGCTCCGGTCTCGCCCGTGGCTCCCGTGGCGCCGGTGGCTCCGGTCTCGCCCGTGGCTCCCGTGGCGCCGGTGGCTCCGGTCTCGCCCGTGGCTCCCGTGGCGCCGGTGGCTCCGGTCTCGCCCGTGGCTCCCGTGGCACCCGTGGCGCCGGTGGCTCCGGTCTCGCCGGTGGCACCCGTGGCACCCGTGGCGCCCGTGGCACCGGTCGCGCCCGTGGCGCCCGTGTTCCCCGTCGGCCCTGTGGGGCCGGGCGGTCCGGTCGGGCCTGTCGGGCCTGTCGGGCCGACCTTGCAGTCGTCGCCGCCGCCCTGGGCCGCGGGCAGGGCGCGGGACTGGGAGCCTTCGATCAGGGGCTGGATCTCGTTGTCCAGGAACTCCTGGAGGTCACCGGTGGCCGGTGAGCCGCCCTGTCCGGCGTGGCGCGGGCCGCCCTGGTGCTCCCACGGGGGCGGTCCGTCCTGGTGGTGCGGCGGCGGTCCGTCCTCGTGGTGCGGGGGCGGTCCGTCCTGGTGGTGCGGGGGCCGCTCCTCGCAGTGGTCGCCGTTCGGCGGGCCCGCCATCGCCCTACCCGGGGAGTTGCCCAGGGCGGCCGTCGCAGGTGAGGCGAAGCCCGTGAGGACGAGTGCGACAGAGGCGATGGCCCCGCCGACGATCCACGGGCGTCGTCGGGGCAGGGGGCCCAGCGGGGACCTGGTCCTGGCATCAGGACGCATGCATGCTCCTTCCTCCACCGGCCGCTCTGCGGCCGGTTCGACTGATGTCCAAGAAGCGTGTTCGCGCTTCTCTAATCGGATCATCGGATCGCGCTTGCGAAGGCTTGACCGTCTCGTGGCACTCCCAACGCCATGGCGTATCGCTCTTAGCCGAATGGATGCGTACGCGAAGGCGAATTTCGAACCGCTCATCGGCGTGCCTTCGCGGCTTCCCGCGAAGTCGTCCGTAGGGTCGCCCACCCCCCACAGCTCTCCCGCCCCCACCGGAAGTGGTGTTGCCGTGCAGCCGTCCATCTGCCTGTGCATGATCGTCAAGAACGAGGCCGCCGTCATCGAGCGCTGCCTCGCCTCCGTCCGCGGTCTCGTGGACACCTGGGTCATCTCCGACACCGGTTCCACCGACGGGACCCAGGAGCTGATCCGTACCGCCCTCGCCGGCATCCCGGGCGAGCTGCGCGAGGAGCCGTGGGTGAACTTCGGCCACAACCGCAGCCTGAACATCGCGCACGCCCGCGGCCGGGCCGACTACCTGCTGCTCCTCGACGCCGACCACGTCCTGCGACAGGACGGCCCGCTGCCGGACCTGACGGCCGCGGACGCGCACATGATCCGGCACGAGGGCGCCCTCGAGTACCGGATCAAGCGCCTGGTCAGGAGTGATCTGCCCTGGCGGTACGAGGGGGTCACCCACGAGTACCTGACCGCCGACCGGGACCACGTGCAGCGGAACCTGGACGCCCTGGTCATCGAGGACTACGCCGACGGCGGCTCGCGCCACGACAAGTTCGAGCGCGACGCCCGACTCCTCAGCGCCGAGCTCGACCGGGATCCGACCAACCCCCGCACGGTCTTCTACCTCGCGCAGACACTGCGCGACATGGGCCGCCCCGGCGAGGCCGTCCCCCTCTACGAGCGGCGCGCGGCCATGGGCGGCTGGGGCGAGGAGGTCTACTACTCCCTGCTCCAGGCCGGTGTCCTCACCGCCGAGTCCGGTGACTGGCCCGCGGCCCAGGACACCCTCACCCGGGCCTGGGAGTCACGCCCGCAACGGCTGGAGGCCTGTTACGAGCTGGCCGCGCGGCTGCGGAAGGCGAGGCGCCACCACTCCGCCCACGCGATCGTCTCCGCCGTCGTCGACCGGCAGCCGCCCGCCGACGACCTGCTGTTCCTCCAGCCCTGGGTGTACCGGTGGGGGCTGCTCTTCGAGTACTCGATCACCGCGTACTGGACCGGCGACCACGCCGCTTCGCTCGCCGCCTGCGACCGGCTGCTCGCGCTGCCGGACCTGCCGAAGGCGTACCGCGAACAGACCCGTGCCAACCGGGCGTTCGCCGTGGGGAAGCTGGCCGAGGCCGGAGTCGACGTGGACGCCCTGGCTCCCGCCCCCGCCCCCGTTCCCGACCCTGCTTCCGCCTCCGCCTCCGCCTCCGCCTCCGACTCCGACCCCGCCCCCGCGCTCGTCTGACGAGGCGCAGGGGCGGGGCCAGGGGCGGGGCCAGAGGCGGAGGCCCGAGTGCCGGAGGTCAGCGGACGCGGGAGCGGGACTCCATCGCCTCGCGGGCCGCGCGCTCGGACTCGTACACCTCGCACATGTGCCGCCCGTCGGGGGTCGAGGTGTGCTCGACCTCCCACAGGCTGATCTCGCTGCCGTCGAGCAGCAGGAACTGGTGCTCGTAGAGGGTGAATCCGGCGTCCCGGCCCCCCTCCACCGGGCACTGCCGCCCGAACGCCTGCGTGATGTGGTGCGCGAACGCCAGGCGGAGCCGCCGGGCCGTCCGCTCGCCCGGCCGGTTCACGTTCTCCGCGCGTCGCAGGACGCGGCGCGCGTGGTCCGCGGAGTTGTCCGGCACGTACATCCGGGGCTGGGCGGGTATGGGGCGGGCGAGCAGGAGGCTCAACAGCTCCATGTCGTCGTCATCGTCGAGGGCGCGACCGTCGGCGCGCTCCGCCGTCCAGCCGGGCAGCGGCCCGGCCGGCAGTCGGGAGGCGGCGAGCCGGGCCTCGGACTCCTCCATGTACAGCTCGTGCTGCTCGGCGCCGTCCCGGCCGGCGTTGTGCGTGAGCTCCCAGACGCTGAGCGCGCTGCCGTCGGCGAGCAGGTACGTGTGGCGGTAGGTGGTGCGGTGCAGCGACGCGCTGTGGTGCGAGGAGTGCAGCGCGCTGGAGTGGGCGAGCGCCGTGCCGAGGCGCTCGACGGTGGAGTCGGGCAGGTCGAAGGAGTTGAGCGCCTGGCCGAGGAGCCGCTCAAGGTGCGTCTCGGTCGTCTCGTAGGGATCGTGAGGATCCTGCGGATCGTTCAAGAGGGTCTCCAGGCCGTCGCCGCATGTCACTTGGTGCTTGCTAAACGTAGTCCCTGGGTCTGACATCGTGTCCGGGGTTCAGCAAAACGAAGGGCGCACACCGGAAGTTCCCGCCGGGTTCTCCGTCAACTCCCTTGTAGTTACCGGGAGTACGGTGGTGACGGGGTGGCGATCAGGACGGGTTCGCCGGGTTCGCACCGGGGCCGTACAGCTCGCCGTACGAGGGGAAGTCGCCGCCCGGGCCGCGCAGCCCGCCCGGCGCCGCGAGCAGCGCCCGGACGATCGCCCGGGTCACCAGGTCCGCGCCGGCGGCCAGGATCTCGTTCAGGGCGAGCGGACCGGCCTCCTCCGGCAGCTCGCGCCGCCCGGTGGCGAGCGCGAAGACCGTGTCCCCGTCGTTCATCAGGTGCACCGGACGCACCGCGCGCGCGATGCCGTCGTGCGCCGTACCGGCGACCTTCTGCGCCTGCGCGCGGGTGAGCACCGCGTCCGTGGCGACGACCGCGAGCGTCGTGTTCAGCGGGGGAGGCGCGCTCGCCGCCCGGGCCTCCGCGAGCCGCCGCAGAGCCGCCTCGTGCACCGCCTCCGCCGGGAGTTCGGGCCTGCCGCCCTCGGGCCCGCCCTCGAAGTAGCTGCCGTACGGGACGCCCGTCGCCGGGTCGACGGCGGAACCGACCGCGTTCACGACGACCAGCGCGCCGACGGTGATCCCCGACTCCAGGACCGTGCTCGCCGTCCCCACCCCGCCCCGCATTCCGCCGACCACGGCGCCGGTGCCCGCGCCGACCGCGCCCGTCTCCACGCGCGCGTGGTCCCCGCTCGCGTCGGCGGCCTCCGCCGCCGCCCGCCCCGTCGTCGCGTCCGGGCGGGCCGAGAAGTCACCGCCCCGCCCCAGGTCGAAGACGCAAGCGGCGGGCACCACCGGCACCACGTGGGACGGGTCGGGGCCCACCCGCACGCCCCGGTGCCGCTCCTCCAGCCAGGCCATGACCCCGCCGGCCGAGTCCAAGCCGTACGCGCTGCCGCCGGTCAGGACGACCGCGTCGATCCGCTGGACCACGTTCCGCGGGTCGAGGGCGTCCGTCTCCCGCGTGCCCGGCCCGCCGCCCCGGACGTCCACGGCGGCGACGGCCCCGCCCTCCGGGGCCAGGACGACCGTGGTGCCGCTCAGCGCCCCGGGCCCGGCCACGCGCGCGTGCCCCACGCGCACCCCGCCCACATCGGTGATCGCGTCCCGGCCGGGCCTGTCCGTCTCCTCGGGCTGTGTCATGTCCCCTGCCTACCATGCGGCTTGGGCCAGCGCCTGGCTCAGCTCATGGCTCAGCGCCTGGCGCAGCACCTTGGCCCAGCGCTTGGGGCCGAGACGGGCGACCGGGCCCGCCGACGCCGACCGGGCGCCGACAGCCCTTGGCGGCGCCTGGCCCGGGCAGCGCTCACCCCCTGAGGCGAGCGCCGACCCCGTCGGCGGCGCGGGCCAGGGTGGTCTTTCCGCTGGCGGGGAGCCCGGAGACGACCACGAAGGCGCTGTTCGCCATCGCGTCACCGGGTCCAGGATCATGGCCGGATCGTCACCCAGGGGCGGGCGGACCCTCCAGGGCCTCAGACGGCCCTGGCGCGGGTCGCCGGGTTCCGGGCGGTCAGGGTCACCCCGGTCGCGACCGTGGCCGCCGCGACGAGTCCGGCGGCGAGGACCGCCCAGCTGCCCGCGAAGGTGCACAGCAGGATGGCGAGCGAGGCGACGGGCAGGACCAGTTGCTGGGCGATGCCGATCTTGAAGTAGCGCGCGTGCAGCAGCCACACGGAGAGCAGGAACACGGCCGCCGGGATGGTCACGGCGGCCGACGCGGCGAGCGTCGAGAGGTGGGCCTCGCCCACGGCCTGCTCGACGGCGATCTCCAGGCCCGCGCCGACGGCGGCGGCCGAGGCGAAGATGACGTAGTGGCCGTAGCCCCAGAGGAAGCCCTGGCGGCTGGAGATCAGCCGGTCGTGGGCGGGCACGACGAAGTAGATCCACCAGGCGGCGAAGACGAGGAGGAGGCCGCCGACGGCGATCGGCAGGAGCTCGCCGAGGGCGTCGTTCTCGACCACGCCGGACTTCACGGCGACGGTCGCGGCGGCGACGGTCTCGCCGAGCACGATGATGGTGAACAGCCCGTACCGCTCGGCGATGTGGTGCGGGTGCCAGGTGCTCGGGGCGTCCTTCTCCGCGTACACGGGCACGGCCATCTCGGCCAGCGCCATGACGAGGAAGATCCAGCCCCGGGCGGGCTCGGGCGCGAGGACCAGCGCGAGCCAGCCGATCTGGACGGCGACGACCCCGCCCGCGTACCGGCGGCACATCGTGCGCTCGGCGGGGTCGGTGGCGTGGTGGGCGGCGCGCAGCCACTGGAAGGCGAGCGCGAGCCGCATGACGAGGTAGCCGAGGTAGACGACGAGGAAGTCGTGCTCCTGGAAGGCGCGCGAGACGCCGGCGGCGAGGATGAGGACGCCGGCGATCTGGACGAGCGTGACGACGCGGTAGAGGACGTCGTCGTTGTCGTAGGCCGAGGCGAACCAGGTGAAGTTCATCCACGCCCACCAGATCGCGAAGAAGACCATCGCGTAGTTGAGGATCCCCTCGCCGGTGTGGCCCTCGGCGACCGCGTGCACGAGCTCGGCGCCGGCCTGCGCGACGGCGACGACGAAGCAGAGGTCGAAGAAGAGTTCCAGAGGGGTGGCGGCCCGGTGCGACTCCTCGCGGGAGCGCGCGGTGAGGGGGAGGAACGGTTGTGTCATGCGCCCCAGCACAGCAGAGGGGTCGGCGCGTCCTGTCGTATGCCACGCGGTACGGGGACGGGGACGGCGACGTCGTACTCGTACGGGGACGGGGATGGGAGCGGGCATCGCCTTGAGCTCGCCGAGGGCGCGGATCTGCTCGGAGAGCTCCTCAACGTCTCCCGCGTGGACATCCTCCCCTTCCACAAGCTCGACGAAGCGAAGTGGCAGGCACTCGCCAAGCCGTTCACCCTGCACGACACCCCGTCCCCGACGCCCGAGCAGGTCACCGAGGTCCGCGAGGTCTTCCTTTCCCACGGCCTGTACGCCGTCTGAGACCTGCGCGCCGTCCGAGCGACGCGCCCACCCCGGCACCTCTCAAAACAGGACGAAACCGGACGTACGCACTTACCGTGGCCGCGTGACCGAGCCACCGCAGACAGCCGAGCCGAGCCCCACACCCGGAAACCCGGCAGGAGACCCCGCCCCCACCACCCCCGTGGCCGGTGGCCCCTCGGCCGCCGGCCCCGCGCCGCAGACCCCCGCCGCCGTGCGCCGCCGAGCGTCCCTCGTGGGTGTCGTCGTCTCCGTGCTCCTGATCCTCGCGATCGTCCTCGGCAGCCGCCTGCTCCGCGACTTCGACTCGGCCCTCCTGCCCTACGCCGTCGCCACGGTCTTCCTCGCCTTCGGTGTCGCCTACCGCTACACCGTCTGGATCTCCGCCCCCGGCGCCCGCCGGCTCTTCCGGCAGGGCTGGCGCTCCTTCTTCTCCGCCGCGAACTTCCGCAGGGCACCCACCGCCCTGCCCAGGATGATCGCCACCTACCTCGGCTTCCAGAAGTTCCTCGGCGCCCGCTCCCACGCCCGCTGGGCCGCCCACCAACTCGTCTTCTGGGGCTGTCTGCTCGCCGCCGCGATCACCTTCCCCCTCACCTGGGGCTGGTTCACCTTCACCTCGTCCACCGGCTCGGGACCCGGCTACGAGATGCGGATCTGGGGCTTCAAGATCATCGGCTTCGACGCCCTCAGCGTCCTCGGCTGGCTCATGTTCCACGGGCTCGACATCGCCGCCGTCCTCGTCATCGCCGGCGCCGCCTACTTCCTCTGGCGCCGCATGAAGGACCGCGGAGCCATCACCGGCCAGCGCTTCGCCTACGACCTGGTGCCCCTCATCGCCCTCATCGTCATCTCCGTGACGGGGCTGCTGCTCACCTTCTCGTCGATCTTCCTGCACGGCGGCGACTACGAGTTCCTCGCCGTCCTCCACATGGTGTCCGTCGTCTTCACCCTCATCTACATCCCCTTCGGGAAGTTCTTCCACATCGTCCAGCGGCCCGCGGCCGTCGGCATGCAGCTCTTCAAGTACACCTCCCGCCGCAAGGACGAAGCGGTCCTCGGCTGCCGCCGCTGCCACGAACCCATCGACACCGCCCCCTACGTCGAGAACCTCCAGGGCACCATGCGCGACCTCGACCTGGGCTTCGACGAGTGGGCCGAGTACTGCCCCCGCTGCAAGCGCGTCCTTCGCGGCAACGCCTACCTCGACCAAGTCAAGAAGGGCTTCAAGTGACCGCGACCGACCCCGCGACCACCCCCGGGCAGCCGCTGCCGCTCGATCCCTCCCTCGCACCGCCCGGCACCCGCAACTTCCGCGACGCCGGCGGCATCCCCGCCGACCGCTGGCACGCCGACCAGAACGGCGAGACGCTCGTCCCCACCCACTGCTGCTTCTGCGGCGTCCAGTGCGGCATGTACCTCCGCGTCGACCGCGGCGGCAAGGTCTTCGGCGTCGAGCCCCGCAACCACGACATCAACCGCATGCGGCTCTGCCCCAAGGGCATCAACGCCTACCAGCAGGTCAACCACCCCGACCGGCTCACCGCCCCCCTCATGCGGAGCAACCGCGACGAGGAGTTCCGCGAGGTCAGCTGGGAAGAGGCCCTCGACCACACCGTCGCCGAGATCCGCCGCATCCAGGGCGAGTACGGCAACGACGCCTTCGGGCTCCTCGGCGGCGCCAGCCTCTTCTCCGAGAAGACCTACCTCGTCGGCAAGTTCGCCCGCGTCGCCCTCAAGTCCCGGCACGTCGACTACAACGGCCGTCTCTGCATGGTCTCCGCCGCCGGAGCCAACAAACTCGCCTTCGGCATCGACCGCGCCGGCAACCCCTTCTCCGACATCCTCCTCACCGACTGCCTCCTCATCGCCGGCTCCAACGTCGGCGAGTGCTTCCCGGTGATGACCCAGTACCTGTGGGGAGCCCGCGACCGCGGCGCCACCCTCATCGTCGTCGACCCCCGCGAGACCGCCGTCGCCCGCACCGCCGACGTCCACGTCGCCATCAAGCCCGGCACGGACTCCGCCTTCTTCAACGCCGTCCTCCACGTCGTCGTCGCCGAAGGCCTCACCGACGAGACCTACCTCGCCGCCCACGCCACCGGCTGGGAGGAGGTCAGGAGGACCGTCGCCGACTATCCGCCCTCCCGCTCCGCCCAGATCTGCGGCGTCCCCGAGGAACAGATCGTCCAGGTCGCCCGCATGTTCGCCGGCGCGGGCAAGGCCATGGCCTGGCACGCCCGCGGCGTCGAACACCACTCCCAGGGCGTCGAGAACTGCCTCTCGATCATCAACCTCTGCGTCGCCACCGGGCACATCGGCAAGCCCGGCGCCGGCTACGGCACCATCACCGGCCAGGGCAACGGCCAGGGCGGCCGCGAACACGGCCAGAAGTCCGACCTGCTGCCCGGCGGCCGCTCCATCACCAACCCCGAGCACCGCCGCCAGATCTGCGAGATCTGGGGCGTCGACGAGGCCGAACTCCCCCTCGCCGGCACCTCCATGATGGAGATGGTCTGGCAGATGCAGCGCCGGGAGATCCGCGGACTCGTCGGCATCTGCAACAACCCCTTCGTCTCCCTGCCCAACTACGCCACCGTCAAGGACGGCTACGACACCCTCGAGTTCCACGCCCAGTTCGACTTCTTCCTCTCCGAGACCGCCGCCAACGCCCACGTCGTCTTCCCCGTCACCGTCTGGGCCGAGGACGAGGGCGTCATGGCCAACGCCGAGGCCCGGGTCGTCAAGCACAACAAGGCCCAGGAGCCCCCGGCCGGCGTCCGCACCGACACCTGGGTCATGTGCGAACTCGCCAAACGGCTCGGCGCGGGAGACAAGTTCGACTTCCCGGACTCCCGCTCCGTCTTCGAGGAGCTCCGCATCGCCTCCGCGGGCACGGTCAACGACTACTACGGCATCACCTACGAGCGCCTGGAGGAGACCGGCGGCATCGCCTGGCCCTGCCCGAGCACCGAGCACCCCGGCACCCCGCGCCTCTTCGAGGACGGAACGACCTACCACCCCGACGGCAAGATCCACCTGCAGGTCGTCGAATGGCACCCGCCCATGGACCCGTACAGCGAGGAGTACCCCCTCTCGCTCACCACCGGCCGGACCGTCGCCCACTTCCTCTCCGGCAACCAGACCCGCCGGCTCGGCGCCCTCGTCGAACAGACCCCCCGCCCCTGGGTCGAGGTCCACCCCTCCCACGGCTTCCGCAACGGCGACCCCGTCCGCGTCGTCACCCGCCGCGGCAGCGAGGTCTTCCCCGCCCTCGTCACCGAGGCCATCCGCCCCGACACCGTCTTCGTCCCCTACCACTGGCCCGTCCCCACCGCGGCCAACGCCCTCACCATCGACGCCCTCGACCCGCGCTCCAAGATCCCGGAGTACAAGGTCTGCGCCGCCCGCATCGAGGCCGCCGAACGCATCGACGAGGTCCCCGCCCCGCCCACCGCTCCCGGACACCAGGCCTACCCGGAGACCCAGGTCTCCCGCACCGACCCGCTGCCCCCCACCTCCCCCCAGGGCCGCGGCACCTCGGAGAGGAGCTGACCCGCACATGATGGGCCGCACGATCTTCATCGACCCGGGCCGCTGCATCGGCTGCCAGGCCTGCGTCTCCGCCTGCCGCGAATGCGACTCCCACCGCGGCAAGTCGATGATCCACCTCGACTACCCCGACGAGGGCCACTCCGTCGCCTCCCTCCCCACCGTCTGCATGCACTGCGAGGACCCCGTCGCCCCCTGCGCCGAGGTCTGCCCCGCCGACGCCATCCTCGTCACCGCCGACGGCGTCGTGCAGCAGGCCGACACCACCCGCTGCATCGGCTGCGCCAACTGCGTCAACGCCTGCCCCTTCGGCGTCCCCAAGATCGACCTCCAGGCGAAGCTCCAGATGAAGTGCAACCTCTGCTACGACCGCACCGCCTACGGACTCGCCCCCATGTGCGCCACCGTCTGCCCCACCGGCGCCCTCTTCTACGGAACCCTCGAAGAGCTCCAGGCCGAACGCCCCGGTGTGCAGGTCGCCGACTCCTTCACCTTCGGCTCCACGACCGTCACCACGGGCGTGGCGATGGTCGTCCCCGCCGACAAGGTCCAATGGCCGGTCCCCGGCGGCCTCCCCGTCGTCGAGATCAACGGAAGGGACGTCCGCCGATGAGCGTCACCGACCCCCAGCCGCCCGCGCCGGACCCCGGGGCCGACGCGGCGCAGGAGGCGCTCCGCGACCGGATCGCCGCCGACTCGCTCACCACCCGCCGCGACTACCTGCGGATCGTCGCGACCGTCTCCGGCGGCCTGGCCGTCGGCGGCGTCGCCGTCGCCTCCGGCATCCTCCACCGGCACGGCGACGGCGACGGGGCCCCCGAGCCGAAGCGGATCGCCGACGAGATCCTGCCCGGCGAGTCCCTGGCCTTCCGCTACCCCGGGGACGAGGACCGAGCGGTCGCCGTCCGCCTGGAGGACGGCACCCTCGCCGGCTACTCCGCCGTCTGCACGCACCTCGCCTGCGCAGTGCTGTGGCGCAAGGAGCGGGGCAGCGAGGGCGAGCTGTACTGCCCCTGCCACGAGGGGATCTTCGACGCCCGTACGGGAGAGGTCACCGCCGGCCCGCCGCCGCGCGGGCTGCCGAAGGTGCTGCTCGTTGAGGAGGCCGACGGCAGCGTCTGGGCCATCGGCACCACACGCTCGGGCGAGAGCGCCCGCGAGGGCCTGTGCCGCCAGCTCGGCGGAACCCGCCCGGAGCTCGCCGAACGCCTCGGCTGCCCCGGCGTCGCCGCGGGCGCGGAGGCCGAGAGGAGTGAGCGGACATGAGCGAGACCCCGTTCCCGAGGGACCCGGCGGCACCGGAACCCCCGCGGCCGCCGGCCTACACGCCCGGCAGCGCCGAGCCGCGACTGAACAGGCCGGTGCACGAGCGCTATCCGCAGATCCGGCCCACCAGCGGCTACGGCGACCCCCGGGTCCGGCACACCGGCCCGGGTCCGGGAGCCGGCACGGAGCAGGAACCGGAGCGCTCCTCGAAGCTCTCCGCCCGTCTCACGCTGGCGCTCACGGTCGTCATCGGCCAGCTCTGGGGGCTGACGATCGTGGTGGACGAGTGGATGGCGGGAGACACCGGCACCGCGTGGTGGGGCACCGGCTTCCTCTGCCTGTCGTTCCTCGTGGTCCTCGGCCTCTGGCTCATCGACCCGAAGGACCGCTGATCTGAGGACGGATGATGCGAGGACCGCTGATCCAAGGACCTCGTGACCGAGGACAGCCGATCAGAGGACCGCTGATCAGAGGACCGCTGATCAGAGGGGTGCGGGGCGGGGTGGCGGGCGTACCCTGAAGGTATGAGTACCGCCCCCGCCCACGGCCCGCGAGACGCGAAGCGGCCCGGCTCCCGACACAGCCCCGAGAACACCCCGAAGCCGGTACTCGTCTTCGACGATCCGCTGGACCAGCAGTCCGCGGACGACACGGACCGCGGATGGGGCGAGCGGCCTCCGGCCGGCAGCGACAGCGCCGCCGACCTCGCGCGCTTCCTCGACGAGAAGCCGCCGCACCACCTCTGATCCCGGCGCGCTCCGCCGGTCAGGAGGTGGGGTGCGTCCCCGCGCCGCCGCCGGACCCCGAACCGGAGCCCGAACCCGTACCGGAACCCGTGCCCGTGCCCGTGCCGATGGAGGAGGGGCCGCGCTGGGTGACGAGGTGGTCGCGGATCTGCTTGAGCACTTCCAGCTCGCTGATCTCCATCGTCTCCGCGACGCCCTCCTTCGCCTTGTCGTGCGCCGCGCGCTTGGCGAGGATCCTGGCCATCGGCAGGACCATCAGGAAGTAGACGACGGCCGCGGTGATCAGGAAGCTCAGGACGGCGCTGAGGACGAGGCCCCACTGGATCTGGATGCCCTGCATCTCGCCGTTGACCACCCTGCAGGGGTCCTTGAGGCAGGACGAGTAGCTCTCCAGGTCCTTCGTGCCGAAGGCGCCCACCAGTGGGTTGATGATCCCCTTGACGACCGAGTTCACGATGTTGGTGAACGCGGCGCCGATGACGACCGCGACCGCCAGATCGATCACGTTGCCGCGCATCAGGAAGGCCTTGAAGCCTCCGAGCAAGCTTTCCTTCTTCTCGGCCACCAAGGTGCCTTTCGTTGTCGTCGCGTGTGCTGCGTGCGGAGCCATTACGCCGTGATCGACGCAGAGGCGTCCAATCCGTACACACGGACCGGTGACTTGACAGTGAGTCAGTGCGAATCAGCACAGTGTCACCGCCAGTTGGGAGGTGACACCGGCACCCGCCAGCGCCGCCGCCGTCGACCGCGGCACGGAGAGGACGACGAGCGCCCCTCCGTCCGATCGAGTCTCACCCGACCGCGGAACTTCGGCCACTCGGGCGCCCGTCGCGACCACGTGGGCCTCACCGGCGCCGCCCATCGGGGAGTTGGGCGCGGCGATCACGTCGACCCGGTCGCCGGGCCGCAGCAGCCGCACGGTCTCGGCGTCCGCGATCCGTACCGGCGCGGACACCATCCGGACGGCGGCGGGCGGCCGCGCGCGGGGCGTCACGGTGGGCCCCGGCGGCGCGGCTCCCGATCCCGAACCGGCGCTCGTCGCGGCGAGGGCGGCGACGGCCAGCGCCAGGAGCACGGCCGGGGTGCGCCGCCCCCGGCCGAGGGCCCGGCGCAGCGCCCTGAGCGGCCCGCGCCGGGCGCCCCCGCTCCGTACCGGCTCGAAGGCCGGCACCACGCACGGCGCCGGAACGGAGGAAAGGGGGGACGCGGGAGAGGACGCGGAAGAGAAGAACGCGGGAGGAGACGCGGGAGAGGAGGAAGTGGGAGGAGACGTGGGAGAGAAGGAAGTGGTGGTCATCGCGGGTACCGCCGATCCTGGTCGGGAGAAGGGCCACGCCCCACTCTCCCGACCCCGCCGCATCCTCGCTCCGGCCTGGGGATCACCCACCGCCTGTGGACAACTCCCTCACCCCTGAGGGCGGTTTGAGCACCCTACGGAAGCTCGATCCCCAGGTCCCAGCCGTCGTGTGCCCGCATGCACAGGCAGTCCCTGTCCACCGTCGCCGGGAGCGCGCCCACCGCGTCGAACAGCACCTCCCGCAGCCGCCCCACGTTCTCGCCGAACACCCGCAGCACCTCGGTGTGGGAGACGCCCTCGCCGGTCTCGGCGCCCGCGTCCAGGTCCGTGACCAGCGCGAGCGAGGTGTAGCAGAGGCCCAGCTCACGGGCGAGGACCGCCTCGGGGTGGCCGGTCATGCCGACGACGGACCAGCCCGCGGCGGCGTGCCACCGCGATTCGGCCCGGGTGGAGAAGCGGGGCCCCTCGATCACGACCATCGTGCCGCCGTCCACCGGATCCCAGCCCCGCCCCCGGGCGGCCTTGACCGCGACCCGTCGCCCGTCGGGGCAGTAGGGGTCGGCGAAGGTCACGTGGACGACGTTCGGCACGGCCCCGTCGGCCCGCCGCTCCCCGTCGAAGTACGTCTGCGCCCGGGCCTTCGTCCGGTCGACGAGCTGGTCCGGTACGACGAGGGTGCCCGGTCCGTACTCCTCGCGGAGCCCGCCGACGGCGCAGGGCCCGAGGACCTGCCGTACGCCCACGGAACGCAGCGCCCAGAGGTTGGCGCGGTAGTTGATCCGGTGGGGCGGGACGGTGTGGCCCCGGCCGTGGCGGGGGAGGAAGGCGACCCGCCGGCCCGCGATCTCGCCGAGGAAGAGGGAGTCGCTGGGGCTGCCGTACGGGGTGTCCACGGACACCTCCGTGACGTCCTCCAGGAAGGAGTAGAAGCCCGAGCCGCCGATCACACCTATGTCCGCGTAAGCATCATGGGTCGCCATGGCGATCACCCTAGGGCCTGTCCGGCGGATCATGGCCGGGCTGGCCCTGATCCGCCGGACAGGCCCTGGACGGAGGCCCGGGAAACACCGAGGGCCCCGTCGCGCGCACGCGACGGGGCCCTCGGTGAGGAACGGATCAGGCGGCCGAGGTCGAGCTTCCGGCGCTCGACGACGAGGACGACGAAGCCGAGGACGTCGAGGAAGACGACGCGGTCGACGCGGCCGGCTTTGAGTCCGACGTCGAGGACGTCGAGGACGAAGCGGACGGGGTCGAGGACTTCGACGCGGCCGGCGAGCTGCTGGACGACGAGCCACGGCTGTCGTTCCGGTAGAAGCCGGAGCCCTTGAAGACGATGCCGACGGCCGAGAACACCTTCTTCAGGCGTCCCTTGCAGCTCGGGCACTCGGTCAGCGCGTCATCGGTGAACTTCTGCACCGCCTCGAGGCCTTCGCCGCACTCGGTGCACTGGTACTGGTAGGTCGGCACTTGACTTCCTCCTGGCACTCACACTCATCGAGTGCTAACGACGATCCATAGTGACGCATTCCGTGGGATCAGTCCACCGCCACCGGCACGCGGTGACCGATACCACGCGCGGCGACCCGACTGGTCTCGCGCGGCTTCAGCCGCGACCGCAGGGCGAGGAGCGTGGCCATGGCGAGCACGGTGCCCGCCATCGGCACGAGGAACCCGGCGCTCGAACCCTGGGCGTCGGCGAGGCGGCCGGCGACCGTGACGGCCGCGGCCTGGCCGAGCGCGACGGCGCCCGTGAGCCAGGTGAAGGCCTCGGTACGGGCCGACGCCGGGATCAGGGTCTCGACGATGGTGTAGCCGGTGATCAGGGCCGGGGCGATGCACAGGCCCACGACCAGGCCCAGTGCCCCGAGGATGAGCACGGAGTGCGCGGTCCACAGCAGGGAGGCCGCGACGGTGAGCCCGGCGTAGCCGAGGATGAGGCGGCGGCGGGGGCCGGTCTTCCAGGCCACGGCGCCCATCGCGATGCCGGCGAGCATGTTGCCGGCGGCGAAGACCCCGTACAGCAGGCCGTTGGCGCCGGGGTTGCCGATCTCCTCGGTGAAGGCGGTCAGGGAGACCTGCATGCCGCCGAAGACGGAGCCGATGCCGAGGAAGGCGACGATCAGGACGCGGACGCCGGGGATGGAGAGGGCCGAGCGGTGGGGCTCGGCGGCGGTGGCCGCGGAGACGCCGAACGTGGGCTGGGTGGCGCGCTGCGCGGCGAAGAACAGGCCGCCGACGAGGGTGAGGCCGGCCTCGGCGATCAGGCCCGCGGCCGGGTGGACGCCGGTGCACAGGGCGGTCGCGAGGACGGGGCCGACGACGAAGGTGAACTCGTCCGTGACGGACTCGAAGGCCGCGGCCGTCGGCATCAGCGGCTTGCCGTCGAGCTTCGCCGCCCACCGGGCCCGGACCATCGGTCCGACCTGGGGTACGGAGGCGCCGGCGGGCACGGCGGCCAGGAACAGCGCCCAGAGCGGGGCGCCGGCCAGGGCGAGTGCCACGAGCAGCGAGACCGAGGCGGTGTGGACGAGGACGCCGGGGACGAGGACGGCGCGCTGGCCGAAGCGGTCGGCGAGCTTGCCGCTCTGCGGGGCGAAGAGCGCCATGGAGACGCCGGTGACGGCGGCGACGGCTCCGGCGCTGCCGAACGAGCCGGTGGTGTGCTGGACGAGCAGGACGATGCCGATGGTCAGCATCGCGAAGGGCTGCCGGGCGGCGAAGCCGGGGAGCAGGAAGGACAGCGCACCGGGTGTGCGCAGCAGCTGGCCGTAGCCGGGCCGCTTGTCCGTGTTGACCGTGGACGCCACGGTCCTTGCCTTTCCGCCGCCTGGTAGCGCGCCCCGGCACGGTGGTGCGGGCGTAGCCGAGAGCTGTCCTCATGCGCGGAACTGCGGTAGATACCGGGCCGGCCCCACTGCGGAGGGGCGCCTCGGCCGCCATACGGTCGCGCCAGCTCTGCGTCAGGCAGAGTTGGTTCGATCAGGTGTGCCTTCATGGTACAGGGAAGAGCGTCTTCCCGCCTGGGAAAACGCTCCCGCACCTGAATTAATGCCTGGGATTAACCGGATGTTTTGCGTTCGCGCCCGGCTTCACGGCTGCTTTCGCGGCTGGCTTCGCCGCTTTCGTGGCTGCCGGGAAGGTGGAAGCGCATCGCCGTGGAGCCGGGCTTCGTGGTCACCGCGGCGCCTCCCGTCCCCAGCCAGCCGGCGAGCTTGCCGCCCTGTCCGACCGCACGCAGTCGTCGTTCGGTGGCGTCCCGCACCGGGTCGGTCGCGACGACGAGGAGCTCGTCGCCGCGGCGCAGCACGGTCGCCGGCCCCGGTACGAAGCTCTTCTCCTCCCGTACGACGAGGGTGACCGCCGCTCCGGCCGGGAGCCGCAGCTCCGCGACCTCGACGCCGTGCATCCGTGAGCCCTCGGGGATGGCGACGGAGAGCAGGTGGCCGCGCAGCCGCTCCAGGGGAGCGGATTCGACGCCGAGGTCGGCGGCCTCCGAGGAGTCGCCCAGCTTCAGCGCCCTCGCCAGCCAGGGCAGGGTCGGGCCCTGGACCAGGGTGTAGACGACGACGAGGACGAAGACGATGTTGAAGATCCGCTCGCTGCCGTCGATCTGCGACACCATCGGGATGGTGGCGAGGATGATGGGGACGGCTCCGCGCAGGCCGGCCCAGGACATGAGGGCCTGCTCCTGCCAGGGGATCCGGAAGGGCGCCAGGCTGACCAGGACCTCCATCGGCCGCGCGACCACCGTCAGGACCAGGCCGATGACGACGGCGGGCCAGAAGTCGTGCACGAGCTCGTGCGGGGTGACGAGCAGGCCGAGCAGGACGAACATGCCGATCTGCGCGATCCAGCCGAGTCCCTCGGCGAAGCCGCGGTTGGCGGGGGCGTGCGGCAGTTTGGCGTTGCCGAGGACCATCGCGGCCAGGTAGACGGCGAGGAAGCCGGAGCCGTGGGCCAGGGCTCCCGCCGCGTACGCCGTCACCGCGATGGCCATGACGGCGATCGGGTAGAGGCCGGAGGCGGGCAGGGCGACGTGCCGCAGCCCGTACGCGCCGAGGAAGCCGACGGCGAGGCCGACGGCGACGCCGATGGCCAGCTCCAGGGCGATCGTGCCGACGAGGACGTACCAGGCGTCGACGGGTCCGGCGGTGGAGAAGGCGACGACGAGGATGACGACGGGGGCGTCGTTGAAGCCCGACTCGGCCTCCAGGACACCGGTGACCCGGGAGGGCAGCGGCACCTTGCGCAGGACGGAGAAGACCGCGGCGGCGTCGGTGGAGGAGACGACGGCGCCGATGATCAGCGCCTGCTGCCATTCGAGGCCGACGAGGTAGTGGGCGGCGGTGGCCGTGATGCCGACGCTGACCGCGACCCCGACGGTGGAGAGGACGACGGCGGCCGGCAGGGCCGGTTTGATCTCCTTCCACTTCGTGCCGAGGCCACCCTCGGCGAGGATCACGACGAGGGCCGCATAGCCGATGACCTGCGTCAGTTCCGCGTTGTCGAAGGCGACGTTGCCGATGCCGTCCTGCCCTATCGCGATACCGATCCCGAGGTAGAGCAGCAGGCTGGGGAGCCCGCTCCGCGACGAGATCCGCACGGCCGCGACGGCGATCAGCAACACCAGCGAGCAGATGAGCAGAAGTTCGTTGAGCTCGTGGACAGTCAGTGGCCGTTCCTTCCCCTCGCATGCAGCTGGATCGTTCCTCCAGCGGCCGACACTTCGTTACCTTACCTAATCTTTAACGTTTTCTTGACGCCTTCTTTGCGTCGGCCCGCTCATCAGTACGGTTCTCTTCCTGACACCGAGTCCGGTCGCTCCGGACGCTGCGCCTAAGGTTGCTCCCGTACTCCAGGACCACCCTGCCCCTCGAAGGACAGCGATGCCCTCCAACACGACCGCGCCCCCCGCCAAGAAGAAGGGGCGGCGCGCCCGCCTGATCGTCCTGCTCCTGGTCCTTGCGCTGGCCGCGGGCATCGGATTCGCCGGGTACTGGGGGGTCAGCACCGTCCGGGCCTCTTTCCCGCAGACCACGGGCGAGATCAGGCTCGACAGCCTCTCCGCCGACGTCGAGGTCAAGCGGGACGCGAACGGCGTCCCGCAGATCTACGCGGACAACGAGACGGACCTCTTCCGCGCCCAGGGCTACGTCCAGGCGCAGGACCGCTTCTACGAGATGGACGTCCGGCGGCACGTGACCGCCGGCCGGCTCTCCGAGATGTTCGGCGAGGGCCAGGTCGAGACCGACTCCTTCCTGCGCACGCTCGGCTGGCGCCGGGTCGCGCAGCAGGAGTACGACACGGTCCTGTCGGCCGAGACGAAGAAGTACCTCCAGGCCTACGCGGAGGGCGTCAACGCCTACCTCAAGGACCGGGCCCCCGAGGACATCTCGGTCGAGTACGCGGCGCTGTCCTTCACCAACGACTACGCGATCGAGCCGTGGACCCCGGTCGACTCGGTGGCCTGGCTCAAGGCGATGGCCTGGGACCTGCGCGGCAACATGCAGGACGAGATCGACCGCTCGCTGATGACGAGCCGGCTGAGCGCGAGCCAGATCAAGGAGCTGTACCCGGCGTACCCGTACGCGCTCCACCAGCCGATCATGGACAAGGGCGCGGTCGACGAGTCGACCGGGACGTTCGACCCGGCGGCCGAGGCCGGCGAGGGCGACGGGGCGACCACCGGCGACACCCCGGGCACGGGCCCGGGCGGCTCCTCCGGGAGCTCCGACGGCATCGGCTCCCAGCTCGGCGCGCTCTCCGAGGTCCTCGACGGGATCCCGGCCCTGCTCGGCCCCAACGGCAACGGCATCGGCTCGAACTCGTGGGTCGTCTCCGGGAAGTACACGACCTCCGGCAAGCCGCTCCTCGCCAACGACCCGCACCTCGCGCCCCAGCTGCCGTCCCTCTGGTACCAGATGGGTCTGCACTGCCGCTCGGTCTCGGCCACCTGCCGCTACGACGTCGCCGGCTACACCTTCTCCGGCATGCCCGGCGTGATAATCGGTCACAACGACAAGATCGCCTGGGGTCTCACCAACCTCGGCGCCGATGTCACCGACCTCTACCTGGAGAAGATCGGCCCCGACGGCTACCTCGTCGACGGCAAGGTCAAGCCGTTCAAGAGCCGCGAGGAGGTCATCAAGGTCGCGGGCGGCGAGGACCGGAAGATCACGGTCCGCTCCACCGACCGCGGCCCCCTCGTCTCCGACCGCAACTCCGAGCTGGAGAAGGTCGGCCAGAAGGCCCCCGTCGGCAACGCAGCCCCCGACCGCGGCACCGGCTACGGCGTCTCCCTCCAGTGGACGGCGCTCCAGCCCGGCAAGTCGATGGACGCGATCTTCGCGCTCGACCGCGCCAAGGACTTCACCACCTTCCGGGCCGCGGCCAAGAACTTCGAGGTCCCCTCGCAGAACCTGGTCTACGCCGACACCGCGGGCCACATCGGCTACCAGTCCCCGGGCAAGATCCCGCAGCGCACCAAGGGCGAGGGCACCCTCCCGGCCCCGGGCTGGGACTCCTCCTACCGGTGGAAGGGGTACATCCCCTTCGAGCAGCTGCCGTACGAGTACGACCCGGAGCGCGGCTACGTCGTCACCGCCAACCAGGCCGTGATCGACGAGAAGACCTACCCGGACCTGCTCACCAAGGACTGGGGCTACGGCTCGCGCAGCCAGCGGATCAACGACCTCATCGAGTCGAAGATCAAGGACGGCGGAAAGATCTCGCCGGACGACATGCGGACCATGCAGACGGACAACCGCAGCGAGATCGCGACGCTGCTCAACCCGCTCCTGCTGAAGATCGACATCTCGGACCCGTACGTCCGCGAGGCGCAGAAGCTCCTGGAGGGCTGGGACTACACCCAGGAGCCCGACTCGGCCGCCGCCGCCTACTTCAACGCGGTCTGGCGCAACGTCCTCAAGCTCGCCTTCGGGAACAAGCTGCCCAAGGAGCTCCGCGTCGAGGGCGACTGCATCACCGTGCGCCCGGCCGACGCCACCGGCCCGGTCGACGAGCAGAACAAGCTCGTCCGGGAGTGCGGCCAGCGCGACCCCGACTCGGCGCAGCCGGACGGCGGCGACCGCTGGTACGAGGTGGTCCGCCCGCTCCTCAAGCAGGAGGACAGCGAGTGGTGGACGACCGCCGGCAGCCGCACCGACGCGGCCACCGAGACCCGTGACCAGCTGCTCGCCCGGGCCATGAAGGACGCCCGCTGGGAGCTGACCGCCAAGCTCGGCAAGGACATCTCCACCTGGAGCTGGGGCCGGCTGCACCAGCTGACCCTGAAGAACCAGACCCTCGGCACCGCCGGACCCGGCCTCGTGCAGCAGCTCCTCAACCGCGGCCCGTGGAACCTGGGCGGCGGCGAGGCGGCGGTCGACGCGACCGGCTGGAACGCGGCCGGCGGCTACGAGGTGATCTGGGTGCCGTCGATGCGGATGGTGGTCAACGTCGGCGACTGGGACAGGTCCCGGTGGGTCAACCTGACCGGGGCCTCGGGCCACGCCTTCGACTCCCACTACACCGACCAGACGGACACGTGGGCGAAGGGCGAGCTCTTCGACTGGGCCTACGGGAAGGCGGCGGTCGACGCGGCGACGAAGGACACGCTGGTCCTCAAGTCGTAGGGGCGGTACGGAAGCGGGTGACGCCCTCCGGGGTCACCACCGCGTGCACGGGGTGGTCGTGCGGTTCCTCCGGGACCCGGGCGACCACCTCGTCCGCGTACAGGAGGACCACGAGCGCCGGGTCGGCGCCGGCCCGCGCGAGCCGGGCGAGGACCCGGTCGTACGAGCCGCCGCCCCGCCCGAGCCGCATCCCGCGCGCGTCGACCGCGAGCCCCGGCAGCAGGACGGCGTCGGCGGCGCAGACGGCCTCGGGGCCGAGCCGGGGCCCGACCGGTTCGAGCAGTCCGCGGCCGGCCTTCGCGAGGCGCTCGGGGCCCTCGTACGCGGCCCAGTCCAGGTCGTTGTCGGGGAGGAGGACGGGGAGCAGGACCCGCACCCCGCGCGCGTGGAGCGCGTCCAGCAGGGCGCGCGTGCCCGGCTCGCGGCCCACGGAGACGTAGGCGGCGACGGTGGACGCCTCGGCGAGTTCGGCCAGTTCCACTCCCCGGCGGGCGAGGGATTCGGCCGTGTGCGCGAGGGATTCGGCGCTCAGTGCGGCTCGGGCGGCCAGAAGTCGACTGCGCAGCAGGGTCTTTTCGGACATCTCAGGTGTCATGACGGCCTCATGTGAATTCACGAAACTCTCGTAACTGTCTTTATGTGGAGGAAGTTAATCGGAGCCACATCTTTCTCTCATTCCGAACGACTAAGGTGCACCGCATGAATCAGTCGCTCCCCAGGCTCGGCCGGATCAGCAAGGCTGTCATCCCGGCCGCCGGCCTCGGCACCCGCTTCCTTCCGGCGACCAAGGCGACGCCGAAGGAGATGCTGCCGGTCGTCGACAAGCCGGCCATCCAGTACGTCGTCGAGGAGGCCGTCGCGGCCGGCCTCTCGGACGTTCTGATGATCACAGGCCGGAACAAGCGTCCCCTGGAGGACCACTTCGACCGGAACTACGAGCTGGAGGAAGCTCTGATCCGGAAGGGCGACGACGAGCGCCTCTCCAAGGTCCAGGAGTCCAGCGACCTCGCCACCATGCACTACGTGCGCCAGGGCGCCCCGCGCGGCCTCGGCCACGCCGTGCTGTGCGCGGCCCCGCACGTGGGGGACCAGCCCTTCGCGGTGCTCCTCGGCGACGACCTGATCGATCCGCGCGACCCGCTGCTCTCGCGGATGGTGGAGGTGCAGGAGCGGGAGGGCGGCAGTGTGATCGCACTGATGGAGGTCGAGCCCTCGCAGATCCATCTGTACGGCTGCGCGGCGGTCGAGGCGACCGTCGACGCGGACGTGGTGCGCGTGACGGGCCTGGTCGAGAAGCCGGAGCCGGCGGAGGCGCCCAGCAACTACGCGATCATCGGCCGCTACGTACTGGATCCGGCCGTCTTCGGGATGCTGCGGGAGACGGAGCCGGGCCGCGGCGGCGAGATCCAGCTGACCGACGCCCTGCAGAAGCTGGCCGCCGACGAGAAGATCGGCGGGCCGGTGCACGGTGTCGTCTTCAAGGGGCGCCGTTATGACACCGGTGACCGCGGGGACTATCTGCGTGCCATTGTCAGACTCGCGTGCGAACGTGAAGATCTGGGACCGGACTTCCGGTCCTGGCTCCGGAGATATGTCAGCGAGGAGATGTAGCACCTTGAGCAGCAGCGCGGCACCGGCGTCGTCGTCGGCCGACGGCGACCACGGCCATCAGCACAGCCACGGGCACGGCCCGGCGGACCCCTGCGCGGGCCCGGCCCGCGGGCTGTGGTCGGTGGACGAGCACCTGGCCGACATCCTCGCGACGGTCGGCCCGCTCGACCCCATCGAGCTGCAACTCCTCGACGCGCAGGGCTGTGTGCTCGTCGAGGACGTGACGGTGCCGGTCGCGCTGCCGCCCTTCGACAACAGCTCCATGGACGGGTACGCGGTGCGGGTCGCCGATGTCGCCGGTGCCACCGAGGAGTTCCCCGCCGTCCTCACCGTCATCGGCGACGTCGCGGCGGGCGACGGCGGGCTGCCCACCGTCGGCCCCGGGCAGGCCGCCCGGATCATGACGGGTGCCCCGCTGCCGCCCGGCGCCGAGGCCGTCGTCCCCGTCGAGTGGACCGACGGCGGTACGGGCGGGGGCGCGGCCACCGGCATGCGCGCCGCCAGCTCCGCGCCGGAGGGCGCGGGCGGCGAGGTGCGGGTGCACCGCGCCGCGGAGGCCCGCGCGCACGTCCGCGCGCGGGGCAGCGACGTACGGGCCGGGGAGCTCGCCCTCGCGGCGGGCACCGTCCTCGGTCCGCCGCAGATCGGACTCCTCGCCGCGATCGGGCGGGGCACGGTCCGGGTGCGGCCCCGTCCGCGGGTGGTGGTCATCTCCACCGGCAGCGAGCTCGTCCAGCCCGGCGAGCCGCTGGGCGAGGGCCAGATCCACGACTCCAACAGCTTCGCGCTGGCGGCGGCCGCGCGGGACGCGGGCGCCCTCGCCTACCGGGTGGGCGCCGTCACCGACGACGCGGAGACGCTGCGGGCCACGATCGAGGACCAGCTCATCCGGGCCGACCTGATCGTCACCACGGGAGGCGTGAGCGTCGGCGCGTACGACGTCGTGAAGGAGGCGCTGACCACCGACGGGCAGGTCGACTTCCGCAAGCTGGCCATGCAGCCGGGCAAGCCGCAGGGCTTTGGCGCGATCGGCGACGAGCAGATCCCGCTGCTGGCGCTGCCGGGGAACCCGGTCTCGTCGTACGTCTCCTTCGAGCTGTTCGTCCGGCCCGCGATCCGGGCCCTGATGGGCGTCGAGGACCTGCACAGACCCCGGGTCAGGGCGGTGCTCGCCGGGGAGCGGACGCTGTCGTCCCCGGCCGGCCGCCGCCAGTTCCTGCGCGGCGCGTACGACCCGGAGGCGGGCACCGTCACTCCGGTGGGCGGTGCGGGCTCGCATCTCGTCGCGGCCCTCGCGCACGCGGACTGCCTGCTCGTGGTCCCGGAGGAGACGGAGGGCGTGGAGCCGGGCAGCGAGCTGGAAGTGGTCCTCCTCGGCTGAGGGGGCGAGGGTGGGGGTACGGTGTCGTCCCCATACAGCGACCGGGAGTGTCACGGCCATGAGCACGCAGCAAGGTCTCACCCACATCGACGAGGCGGGTGCGGCCCGCATGGTCGACGTCTCCGCGAAGGACGTCACGGCCCGCACCGCGCGGGCCAGCGGACGTGTCCTCGTCTCGCCGCGCGTGATCGAGCTGCTGCGCGGCGAGGGCGTCCCGAAGGGCGACGCGCTGGCGACGGCCCGGATCGCCGGGATCATGGGGGCGAAGAAGACCCCCGACCTGATCCCGCTCTGCCACCCGCTCGCCGTCTCGGGCGTCACCCTGGACCTGGCGGTCACGGACGAGGCCGTCGAGATCCTGGCGACGGTGAAGACCACGGACCGTACGGGCGTCGAGATGGAGGCCCTGACGGCGGTCTCGGTGGCGGCCCTGACGGTGGTCGACATGGTGAAGGCGGTCGACAAGGGCGCGGTCATCTCCGATGTGCGGGTGGAGGAGAAGACGGGCGGAAAGTCGGGCCACTGGACGCGGAGCGGGTCGTGACGCGCGCGGGCCGGGTGGCCGGGTCACACGTCCACGAGGCCGAGGCCGAACGGACGGCCTCCGACGCCGAGGCGCGGACGGCCTCCGACGCCGAGGCGCGGACGGCCTCCGACGCCGAGGCGCGGACGGCCTCCGACGCCGAGCCGGCCGCCTCCGCCCCGTACAAGGCCCTGGTCGTCACCGCCTCGAACCGGGCGTCGGCCGGGGTGTACGAGGACAAGGGCGGTCCGCTGGTCGCCGAGGGCCTGATCCGGACGGGCTTCGCCGTGGACGGCCCGCAGGTCGTCCCGGACGGGGCGCCGGTCGAGGCGGCGCTGCGGGCCGGCATCGAGGCCGGGTACGACGTGATCGTCACCACCGGCGGTACGGGCATCTCGCCCACCGACGAGACCCCCGAGGCGACCCGCCGGGTCCTGGACCGCGAGATCCCGGGCATCCCGGAGGCGATTCGCGCGTACGGCCGGGAGAAGGTGCCGACGGCGGCGCTCTCGCGCGGTCTGGCGGGGGTCGGGGGCGGCACGCTGATCGTGAACCTGCCCGGTTCGCCGGGCGGGGTGCGGGACGGCCTCGCGGTCCTGGAGCCGCTGCTGCGGCACGCCGTCGACCAGATCCGCGGCGGCGACCACCCGAGACCGTCATGATCCCGTCCTGGCCCGTGGTCCTCGTGGACGGGGACGTCGTCCTCCGCCCGATAAAGATGAGCGACCAGCGGGCCTGGCGCGAGGTGAACCGGCGCAACCGCGAGTGGCTGCGGCCCTGGGAGGCGACGGTCCCGCCGCCGGCTCCGAGCGGCCCGGTCGCGCAGCGGCCGACGTACCGTCAGATGGTCCGCCATCTGCGGTCGGAGGCGAAGGCCGGCCGGATGCTGCCGTTCGTCATCGAGTACCAGGGACGTCTGGTCGGGCAGTTGACCGTGGCCGGGATCACCTGGGGCTCGATGTGCTCGGGCCATGTGGGCTATTGGGTCGACAGCGACGTGGCCGGGCGCGGGGTGATGCCGACGGCGGTCGCGCTCGCCGTCGACCACTGTTTCCGCGCGGTCGGGCTGCACCGCATGGAGGTGTGCATCCGCCCGGAGAACGGCCCTTCGCGCCGGGTCGTGGAGAAGCTCGGTTTCCGCGAGGAGGGGCTGCGGCCCCGCTATCTCCACATCGACGGCGCGTGGCGGGACCATCTGGTCTTCGCGCTGACGGCGGAGGAGGTGCCGGAGGGCTTGTTGCGGCGCTGGCGCCAGACAAGAATAAAATAAGTGTTCGAATTCAATCGGTAGTTGGTACGCAAACGATCTGAACAATCACAAAAAAGTTCAGTGATATCAGCCAGATCGTGCGACACACCGGGCCAATTGGCCGATGCCTGTTACGGAACCCCTCTACCGTGTGAGGCGTGAGCAGCAGCGGCCTCATCTACGCAGTCATCGTCGGGGCCTGGGCCGCCTACTTGGTGCCGATGTGGCTCCGCAGGCAGGACGAGCTGAACGAAGCCCGTCCGACGGAACGCTTCAGCACCGCCATCCGGCTGCTTTCCGGACGGGCGGGCATGGAGCGCCGGTACGCCAAGGAGCTCAAGGAGCGGGACCTTGCGGCGGAGGGACCGACGCCCGACGTGGACCCGGACGCGGCGACCGAGCATCTGAGCTCGGTCGACGTCCGGGCCTTCTCCGCGCCCGCGGCCAGGACCGAGGCGCGCCTCGAACTCCCTCGCCCGGAGCCGGAACCCGCCCCGGAGCCGGCCCCCGCGGCGTCCGCCCCGGCGGCCGCGCCCGCCGCGGCCCGCCCCGCCACGGGTGCCGCCGCCGAGCGCGCCCGCCGCGGCAAGGTCCTCGCCCGGCGCCGGCGCACCACGACGCTCCTCTTCGCCGGGTTCACCCTCGGCGCGGTCGTCGCGGCCGTCGGCGGTGTCCCCTTCCTGTGGGCGCCCGCGGTCCCGGCGCTGCTCCTGAGCGCGTACATCGTGCATCTGCGGGTCCAGGAGCGGCGGCGCTTCGTCTACGTGATGGACCGGCGCCGCGCGGAAGCGGCGGCGGCCCGGCTGCGCGAGAGCCGGCGGCCCACCCCGACGCCCGAGCCGGAGGTCGAGCAGGCCCCGGCGCCGTCCGCGGCCGTGTCGCCGCAGGAGGCGGGCCGGCGCGCCCTGGTCGAGCAGACCGACCACGCGGAGTGGGTGGACCAGCAGCGTGAGCGCGGCCCGGCCCGCGGGGACAGCTGGGAGCCGGTTCCGGTCCCGCTGCCCACGTACGTCACCGCCCCGGTCGCCCCGCGCGCGTCGAGCGGCGTGGACATCACGGACCCGGAGACCTGGAGCGCGGCCCGCTCCTCCACGGTGGCGGACCCGGCCCCCGCCCCGTCCCCGGCGCCCCGCCAGCGGAACGCGGCACCCCGCCGCGGCCGCGACCAGGGCCGTACGCCGCTCTTCGACCAGTACGCGGACGACGACCGCCCCCGCGCGGCCAACGAATGACCCCGCCGGGGGTCCGCGACGGCCCCCGGTGACCTGCGGCGGAACGGATTTTTGCGTGAGCCGGTCGGGATGCTAATGTTTCACACGTCGCAAGGGCCTGTGGCGCAGTCTGGTAGCGCACCTCGTTCGCATCGAGGGGGTCTGGGGTTCAAATCCCCACAGGTCCACAGACACCGGGAATCCCGTCCGATCGCAAGATCGGGCGGGATTTTCGCTTTCCCGGGCGGATGTACGCAGCTGACCCGCGCTCAGGGAGCGCGGGTCGCGGTGGCTCGGTGTCTCGCCGGCCCGGTGGTGTCAGGCTGTGTCAGGCGGTGTGGCGGTGTCAGGCCAGCGGCTTCGCGAAGCAGCGGCTGTTGGGGTAGTCCCGGTAGTGGCCGAACTTGGCGCAGGGTTCGTAGCCGCTGGAGGCGTAGAGGGCGATGGCCTCCGGCTGGGCGTCGCCCGTCTCCAGGACCATGCGGGTGCGGCCGGCCGCGCGGGCGTCGGCTTCGAGGGCGGCGAGGATGCGGCGGGCCAGGCCCAGGCCACGGGCCTCGGGTATCACGTACATGCGCTTCAGCTCGGCGTCGCCGTCCGCGTACCCCTGGTCGTTCTCGTCCTGGGTGCGCCAGCCGCCGGTGGCGACGGGGTAGCCCTCGCGGTCGTAGGCGAGGAGGTAGAGGCCGTGCGGGGGGACGAACATCGAGGCGTCCAGCGGTGTGACATCGCCCTCGTCGTCGTAGCGGGCGGCGTATTCGAGCTGCACCGCGTCGTTGAGCTTGACGGCATCGGGGTGGTCATAAGGCGTGGGCTGGATGTTCATGCGAAGTATCGTACATGTATGCAGTCAGCCGGTGTCGGTATTCTCCCGGGATGCTCACTGTCACGACCGTGAATGTCAATGGTCTCCGCGCCGCCGCCAAGAAGGGCTTCGTCGAGTGGCTGGCCGGTAGCTCCGCCGATGCCGTCTGCCTCCAGGAGGTCCGCGCCGAGGAGGCCCAGCTGCCCGCCGAGGTGCGGGCGCCCGAGGGCTGGTTCACCGCCCACGCGCCCGCCGCCGCCAAGGGCCGCGCCGGAGTCTCCCTCTACACGCGCCGCGAGCCCGACCAGGTGCGCGTCGGCTTCGGGTCGAGCGAGTTCGACGGCAGCGGACGGTACATCGAGGCCGACCTGCCCGGTGTGACCGTCGCCAGCCTCTACCTGCCCTCCGGCGAGGTCGGCACCGAGCGCCAGGACGAGAAGTACCGGTTCATGGACGCCTTCCTGCCGTACCTCAAGGAGCTCAAGGAGCGGGCCGCCGCCGACGGGCGCGAGGTCGTCGTCTGCGGCGACTGGAACATCGCCCACCGCGAGGCCGACCTCAAGAACTGGAAGGCCAACAAGAAGAACGCCGGCTTCCTGCCCGAGGAGCGGGAGTGGCTGGGGCGGGTCTTCGACGAGGACGACGGCGGATACGTCGACGTCGTGCGGGCCCTCCACCCCGAGCAGGAGGGGCCCTACTCCTGGTGGTCCTACCGCGGCCGCGCCTTCGACAACGACAGCGGCTGGCGGATCGACTACCAGGTCGCCACCCCCGGGCTCGCCGGGCGGGCCGTGAAGGCCTACGTCGAGCGGGCCGCCACCCACGCCGAGCGGTGGAGCGACCACGCCCCCGTGACCGCCGTCTACGAGCTGTAGGGCGGCGACGGAAAGCCCCGCCCGGCTTGTGTCGCTCGCCGTCGCCGGACGGGGCCGCTTGGCGGGGCGTTACGCGCGCCGTACGTCGCTGGACGGGACCAGTCAAACGCGGGTGGGGCGCTTGCGGCGAGCTCCGACGCCGCATGGGACACGGCACGCCCCGTGGAAGGGTGCGGGGAATCGCGGTCGGAGCGCGGTCAGGGGTTTTCGGGGTGCAGGCGCCGGTCGAGCGCCATCGAGAGCTCGGCCTCGACCACGCTCTTCGCGAGCGGGCGCAGCCGCCACAGGTCGTCCTCGGCCGCGTGTGCGCGCAGCAGTTCGGTGAAGAGCTCGGCGAGGGCGTCGGCGTGTTCGCGGACGCGGGCGCCCGCCTTGAGGACCTCGGCGAGCGGGACGCCCTCGTGGACGAGCGCCGCGGAGACGTCGAGCAGGCGGCGGCTGATGTGGATGATCTCCTCGCCGTCGGTGACGAGGTAGCCGAGGTCGAGGGCGGCCGCGAGGTTCTCGGCGGTGACCTCGCCGGCGAAGTGGTCGGCGAGCTCCTCGGGGGTGAGGCGGACGGGCTCCTCCTCGGTGGGGGAGCCGAGGGCGAGGACCTCGCGGACGTTCCGGCCGCTCTCGAAGGCGGTGGTGAGGTCGGCGATGCCGTTGAGGGTGTGGCCGCGCTCCAGGAGGGCGGCGATGGTGCGCAGCCGGGCCAGGTGGTGCTCGTCGTACCAGGCGATCCGGCCCTCGCGGCGGGGCGGCGGGATCAGTCCGCGCTCGCGGTAGAAGCGCAGGGTGCGCACGGTGATGCCGGCGGCCGTCGCCAGCTCGTCCATGCGGTACTCGCGTACGCCGTCGTGCGCGCCGTCGTGTGCGCCGTGCACGGTCTCGTGCGCGCCGTGCACGGTTTCGGGTGCGCCCGTGCCGGGTCCTGAGCCTTCGCCTGATCCTTCTGCCACACACGCCAGCCTATGTTGTACCGCCGGTAACTTTCCCTCGCCGTACCCCTACCGTTCGGTATGGAGCTGCTCTACAGTCCCGACTGTGCCAGTGATTGCTGGCGTGATCTGCCGGGCGCACGGGAGGCGGCATGGCGAAGCACGAGCACGTACGGGTGGCGGTGATCGGATCGGGATTCGGTGGCCTGGGGGCCGCCGTCCGGCTGCGCCGCGAGGGAATCACCGACTTCGTCGTCCTGGAGCGGGCCGACTCCGTGGGCGGCACATGGCGCGACAACAGCTACCCCGGCTGTGCCTGCGACGTGCCCTCGCACCTCTACTCCTTCTCCTTCGCGCCCAACCCCGACTGGCCGCGGACCTTCTCCGGACAGCGCCACATCCGCGCCTACCTGGAGCATGTCACGGACACCTTCGGGATCCGCCCCCACCTCCGCCTCGGGCACGAGGTGCGGCGGATGGCATGGGACGCCGAAGCGCTCCGCTGGGAGATCGAGACGAGCGAGGGCTCCTTCAGCGCCGAGGTCGTCGTCTCCGCGACCGGGCCGCTCTCCGACCCCAAGATCCCCGACATCCCGGGGCTCGCCGACTTCCCCGGCAAGGTCTTCCACTCCGCCCGCTGGGACCACGACTACGACCTGACCGGCAAGCGCGTCGCCATGATCGGCACCGGCGCCTCCGCCATCCAGATCGTGCCCGCGATCCAGCCCCTGGTCGGGAAGCTGACCCTCTTCCAGCGCACGCCCCCCTGGGTCATGCGCCGAATGGACCGCGCCATCAGCGGCCCCGAGCGCTGGCTCCACCGCGCCGTGCCCGTCACCGGCACCCTCCGCCGCGGCCTGCTCTGGGGCATCCGCGAGCTCCAGGTCGGCGCCTTCACCAAGCACCCCAACGAGCTCGGGCTGATCGAGAAGCTCGCCAAGGCCAACATCGCCAAGGCGATCAAGGACCCGGCGCTGCGGGCCAAGCTGACCCCCTCGTACCGCATCGGCTGCAAGCGCATCCTGCTCTCCAGCGCGTACTACCCGGCGGTCGCGCAGCCCAACGTCGACGTCGTCGCCTCCGGACTGCGCGAGGTCCGCGGCTCGACCGTGGTGGCCGCCGACGGCACCGAGACCGAGGTCGACGCGATCGTCTTCGGCACCGGCTTCCACGTCACCGACATGCCGATCGCCGAGCGGGTCGTCGGCGCCGGGGGACAGACGCTCGCCGAGAGCTGGAAGGACGGCATGGAGGCGCTCCGCGGCGCCACCGCCGCCGGCTTCCCCAACTTCATGACGGTCATCGGCCCCAACACCGGCCTCGGGAACTCCTCGATGATCCTGATGATCGAGTCCCAGCTGAACTACATGGCCGACTACCTGCGCCAGCTCGACATGCTCGGAGGGCGCGCCGCGCTCGCCGTCCGCCCCTCCGCCGTCGGCGCCTGGAACCGCAAGGTGCAGGCCCGCATGGAGCGGACCGTCTGGAAGGCGGGCGGCTGCGAGAGCTGGTACCTCGACGCCAACGGCCGCAACACCACCCTGTGGCCGGGCACGACCGGCGAGTTCCGGAAGGAGACCCGGCAGGTCGACCTCTCCGAGTACGAGGTGCTGCGCGCCCCCAAGGCGACCGCGGCGACGAAGACCCGTCCGTCCCGCAAGAAGGAGGCGGCCCAGTGAGCCGGCACCTGACCTCGCTGCCCACCTCCCGGGAGCTGACCGCCGTCTCCGCCGACGGCTCCTCGATCCACGTCGAGGTGTACGGACCCGAGGGCGCCCCCGCCGTCGTCCTCGCCCACGGCTGGACCTGCTCGATCTCCTTCTGGGCCGAGCAGATACGGGCGCTCGCCGCCGACCACCGGGTCGTCGCCTACGACCAGCGCGGCCACGGCCGCTCCCCGGCACCCGCCGGGCCCTCCGGATACTCCGTACGGGCGCTCGCCGACGACTTCGAGGCCGTCCTCGCGGCCACCCTCGCCCCCGGCGAGAAGGCCGTCGTCGCCGGGCACTCCATGGGCGGTATGACCGTGATGGCGGCAGCCTCCCGCCCGGCCTTCCGGGAACACACGGCGGCCGTACTGCTCTGCTCCACCGGGCCCTCGCGGCTGACCGCCGAAGCCACCGTCGTACCGCTGAGGCCGAGCGGCCGGCGCACCCGGCTGACCCGGGGCGTCCTCGGCGCGAAGGCGCCGCTCGGGCCGGTCACGCCCCTCTCGAAGAAGATCCTCAAGTACGCGACGATGGGACCGGGGTCGGCTCCCGAGCGGGTCGACGCCTGCGCCCGGATCGTGCACGCCTGTCCGCGCGGGGCCCGCGTCGGCTGGTCCCGCGTCCTCTCCGAGCTCGACCTGGAAGCGGGCGTACGGGAGCTGGACCTGCCGGTGGCCGTTCTCGTCGGCACCGGCGACCGGCTCACCCCGCCCGTCCACTCCCGGGCCATGGCGGAGGCGCTCCCGCAGTGCGTGGGGCTCCTCGAACTCGCCGGCATGGGCCACATGACGCCGGTGGAGGCCCCCGAGGCCGTCACCGCGCGGATCCGTGAACTGACCGGCACCTACCTGGAAGTGAAGGAGAAGGCATGAGCCGGGTGAGTCTGGAAGGACAGGTCGCGGTCGTCACCGGAGGGGCCCGCGGCGTCGGCGAACTCCTCGCCCGCAAGCTCTCCGCGCGCGGCGCGAGGATCGCGCTCGTCGGCCTGGAGCCCGAGCAGCTCAAGGAGGTCGCCGGGCGGCTGCACACCGAGGCCGACTGGTGGCACGCCGACGTCACCGACCACGAGGCGATGGCGAAGGTCGCGGCCGAGGTAAAGGAGCGGTTCGGGAAGGTCGACATCGTCGTCGCCAACGCCGGTGTCGCGGCCGGCGGCCCGTTCGTCGACTCCGACCCCGACGCCTGGCGGCGGGTCATCGAGGTCAACCTGATCGGCGGCGCCGTGACCGGCCGGGCGTTCCTGCCCGTCCTCATGGAGTCCCGGGGCTACTTCCTCCAGATCGCCTCGCTCGCGGCCCTCACCCCGGCCCCGATGATGACGGCGTACTGCGCCTCCAAGTCGGGCGTCGAGGCCTTCGCGCACAGCCTGCGCGCCGAGGTCGCGTACAAGGGGGTGAAGGTCGGCGTCGGCTATCTCTCCTGGACCGACACGGACATGGTCCGGGGCGCCGACCAGGACGACGTGATGCGGGAGCTCCGCTCCCGGCTGCCGTGGCCCGCGAACCGCACCTACCCCCTCGGCCCGGCCGTCGACCGGATCGTGGCCGGCATCGAGCGGCGCTCCTCCCACGTGTACGCCCAGTGGTGGCTGCGCGGGATGCAGTCGGTCCGGGGCTATCTGCCCGGAATGATCGCGACGGTCGGGCAGCGCGAGATGCGGCGCTTCGAGCCGCGTCTCGGCTCCGTCTCCAAGGGGCTCGTGGGCGCCGGCGGGGCGGCCGACGAGCAGGCGCGCACGGGGGATGGCGCCCGGGGGTAACGCTCCGCATCCGATCGACATGCGCGGAATGTCCACCCGTGCAACGCTGGTCGAGGCCCAAGGGGCACGACGCCCCCTCCCCCTCACACCCTTCTAGGAGTGAACCTTCATGGGCGTGCAAGACCAGTTCAAGGACAAGGCCGAGCAGCTCAAGGAGCAGGCCAAGCAGGCCAGGGGCAAGGCGAAGGACGAGGCGTCCGAGCGCGCCTCCCAGGGCCGTGACCGCTCCGAGGACGAGACGCGCCGGGCCCAGCAGGAGGCCCAGGACCGTTTCGACCAGGACTACGACGCCTGACGACGTCCGTCTGACGCCTGACGCGCGTCTTTCGTACGGTCGGACGAGGAAGGCGCACCCGGGACGCCGGGTGCGCCTTCGCGCGTTCCCGGTGCCCGTCGGTGGGGGCGGGCCGGGGGAGGGGTGATCGAGAAGGTCCGGTCGAGCAGGACGCTCTCGGCACGGCCCTGGAGGTGGTGCGCCAGGGGCTTGAGGTCGGCCGTCCGGGCGGACGGGAGCGATAACGCCAGGGCGGCGGCGGAGGAGCCGACCGTGATGGGGACGGCGGCGCAGACCGAGCCGAGCGCGTACCCCTGGCGGTCCTTGGTCACCAGGCCCTCGTGGCAGAGGGTGCGCAGCAGGTGGTACGCGGTGGGAAGCGGCAGGTCGGTGTCGCGCGCGAGCTGTTTGGCGCTCGCGTTGCCGCCCCGGTGGTTGAGGGCGCGCAGGAGGTGGACGGCGCGCTGGACGGACTGGATGAGGGCCTGGCCGGTCGGTTGTCGATCGGGCATACGTGTTCCTGTTCTGCAGCTTCCGCATCCTGGACGGCGTGCTCCGCCCGGCGGGATCCCGCCGTGACCGACCCCGGGCCGCAGGATATTAGGGCGCCCTTTGCCGGGCGAGCGCATACCGTGCCCCCCATGCCTGAACTGCAGCGACTGCGCCCCGACCACGCGCCCGCCCTGCTCGCGTTCGAGCGGGAGAACAGGGCCTACTTCGCCGCCTCCGTGCCCGACCGGGGCGACGCGTTCTTCGACGAGTTCGAGGACCGCCACCGGGCGCTGCTCGACGAGCAGGAGACGGGCACGATCCACTTCCACGTCCTGGTGGGCGAGGGTGGTGAGGTCCTCGGCCGCTTCAACCTCGTCGACGCCGTCGACGGGGGCGCCGAGCTCGGCTACCGGGTGGCCGAGCGGGCGACCGGGCGCGGGGTGGCGACGGCCGGGGTGCGCGAGGTGTGCCGGCTGGCGTGGCAGGAGTACGGGCTGACCAGGCTGACCGCCGTCACGACCCTCGACAACGAGGGGTCGAGGGCCGTGCTCGGGCGGGTCGGTTTCGGTGCGGTCGGGAGCGTGACGCTGGACGGGAAGCCCGGTGCCTCGTACGAGCTGGATCTCGGGGTCTCCTACGGGTCGGACCCCGGGGTCTCCTCGGGCTCGGGGCGCGAGGTCTCCTAAGGCGCGGACCGCGGCGGCAGTTTCGGCCGGGAGCGGTCGGGCACGGCCTCGTAGCCCGGGGGGTTGGCGGCGGGGGTCTTCGCGAGCAGCGCGAGGGCGACCTCCACGGCGTCGTCGAGCTGGGCGTGCCGGCCCTCGGCCCAGTCGAGGGGGGTGCGCAGGACCGCGAGGTCGGGTTCGACGCCGTGGTTCTCCAGGGACCAGCCGTACTCGGGGAACCAGGCCGCGTTCATCGGGACGGTGATCTGGGTGCCGTCGCCGAGCCGGTGACGGCCGGTCATGCCGACGACCCCGCCCCAGGTGCGCTGGCCGACGACCGGCCCGAGGCCGAGGAGCTTGAAGGCGGCGGTGATCATGTCGCCGTCGGATGAGGTGGCCTCGTCGGCGATGGCGACGACGGGGCCGCGCGGCGCGTTCGAGGCGTACGAGACGGGCTGGGCGTTCCTGGTGAGGTCCCAGCCGAGGATCTTGCGGGTGAGTTTCTCTATGACGAGCTCGCTGATGTTGCCGCCGGCGTTGCCGCGTACGTCGACGATGAGGGCCGGCCGGGAGACCTCCATGCGCAGGTCGCGGTTGAACTGGGCCCAGCCGGAGCCGCCCATGTCGGGGATGTGGAGGTAGCCGCAGCGGCCGCCGCTGAGCTTCCGGACCACGGCCCGGCGTTTGGCGACCCAGTCCTGGTAGCGCAGCGGCCGTTCGTCGACGAGGGGGACGACGGCGACGCGGCGGGGGCGGCCCTCGCCCTCGGTGGGGGTGAAGGTGAGCTCGACGGTGGTGCCGCCGGTGCCGGAGAGCAGCGGGTACGGGCCGGCGACCGGGTCGACGGGCCGGCCGTCGACATGGGTGAGGACGGCGCCCTCGCGGATGCCGGTGCCGGCGAGCGGGGAGCGGGCCTTGGAGTCGGAGGACTCGCCGGGCAGGATCCGCTTCACCGTCCAGCCGGTCTCCCGGGGTACGAGGTTGGCGCCGAGCAGGCCCATGGGCCGCTGGTAGTGCGGCGGGCCCTCGTTGCGGCGTGCGGGGGTGACGTACGCGTGCGAGGTGCCCAGTTCGCCGACGACCTCGCGGAGCAGGTCGGCGAACTCGTCGGGGGAGGAGACCCGTTCGACGAGCGGCCGGTACTGGTCGAGGACCGCCGTCCAGTCGACCCCGCCCATGCCGGGCTCCCAGAAGTAGGCGCGGACGATCCGGCCGGCCTCGTCGAAGGCCTGGCGCCACTCGGCGCCGGGGTCGACCTCGTGCATGATGCGCCGCAGGTCCAGGTAGACGGTGGAGTCGCCGTCCCCGGGCTCGGTGGCGGGCACGGCCCGCAGCTCGCCCTCGTCGGCGACGACGAGCCGGGTGCCGTCGCCGCTGACCGCGAACCAGTCGAGGTCCTTGGCGAGTTCGCTCTTGCGGGCCTTGGTGATGGAGAAGTGCTCCAGGGAGGGGCGGCCCGAGGTGTCGGCCGGGTTGGCGAAGGTCTCGCCGAGCGCGCCCGAGATGGGCCAGCGCAGCCAGACCAGGCCGCCGCCGCTGACCGGGTGCAGCGCGGAGTACTTGGAGGCGGTGACCGGGAAGGGGGTGACCCGGTCGGCGAGCCCCTCGATCTCGACGGTGACCGTGCCGTCGCCGGTGTCCGTGTCGTCGTCGGCGGGGTCGAGGCCGCCGGCCGCCGGGCGTCCGTCGGGCAGCAGCGCGAAGGGGGAGGGCGTCGCGGAGGAGAGCGGTACGAGGTAGGGGCGGCAGCCGAGCGGGAAGGAGAGGTCGCCGGTGTGGACGTCGTACACCGGGTCGAAGCCGCGCCAGGAGAGGAAGGCGAGGTAGCGGCCGTCCCGGGTGAAGACGGGGTTCTCGTCCTCGAAGCGTCCGTTGGTGACGTCGATGACGGTCCGGGCGCCGGGGCCGGAGATGCGGGCCATCTTGATGGAGCGCAGGGAGCGGCCGATGCCGGGGTGGGACCAGGTGATCCAGTCGCCGTCGGGGGAGAACGCGAGGTCGCGGACGGGCCCGTTGACGGACCGGATCAGCTCGATGACCTCGCCTCCCCCGGGCGAGGCTTCGGTCCGGGAGGTGTCCCCGGGGTCCTGGGTGGTGTCTCCGGAGTGCTCGGTGGTGTCCCCGGAGCCCTGGGTGGTGCCCCCGGAGTCCTCGGTGCTGCCCCTGGAGTCCTCGGTGGTGTCCCCGAGGTCCTCGGTGGTGTCGATGAGGAGGAGCCGCCCGTCGTGGGAGGCGATCGCGAGCCGTTCGCCGTCGGGGTCGGAGATGAGCTCCTCGACCCGGCCGAGCCGGCCCGAGGCGAGCCGGCGCGGCGGCCGGTCGCCGCTGGCGCGCGGCAGGTAGGCGACCTCGATGGCGTCCTCGCCGTCGGCGTCGGTGACGTACGCGACCTGGCCGCCGCTGCCGAGCATCTCGGGCAGCCGGACGCGGACACCGGGCGAGTCGATGATGGTGCGGGCGGGTCCGTCGCGGTGCGTGAGCCAGTACAGGCTGCCGCGTACGGAGACGGCGCTGGCCCGGCCCGTCTCGTCGACGGAGAGCGAGTCGATGTGGTGGGCGGCGGGCACCTGGTAGTGGCGGCGGCCGACGCGCTGCCCGCCGAGCCGGACCTCCAGCTTCCGGGGGCGGGAGCCGGCGGTCAGCTCGTCGACGATCCACAGCTCGCCCGCGCACTGGTAGACGACCCGGCTCCCGTCGGTGGAGGCGTGCCGGGCGTAGAAGGCGTCGTGGTCGGTGTGGCGGCGCAGGTCGGTGCCGTCGGGCAGGCAGGAGTAGAGGTTGCCGATGCCCTCGTGGTCGGAGAGGAAGGCGATCCGGCCGTTCACGGCCATGGCGCAGTCCAGGTGGCCGCCGATGTCGGGCAGCAGCTGTTCGCCGTGGAACCACAGGCGTCCGGTGGCGCCGCCGAGGTACCGCTTCCAGGAGGCCGGCTCGTGGGGCGGCTTTCCGGTGAGGAGGAGGGTGCGGTGGTTGTTGGCGGGTTGCTCGCCGTGACGGGTGGTGGCTGAGGCCGTGGTGACAGTGATGTCGGAGACCGGGCCCCAGGGGAGGCGGCGACCGGGGGAGCCGTCGGTGGGGACGGTGTAGGCCCAGGAGTAGTACGAGAAGGGCTGCCCGTGCGAGGAGACGGCGAGGATGTCGGAGCGGCCGTCCCGGTCGGGGTCGGGGGGTGTCCAGCCGCAGACGCGGGTGTCGGTGGAGCCCCAGTAGGTGAGGCGCCGGGCCGATCCGCCGTCGACGGGGACGAGGTGGATCTCGGGGTCGAGGCTGCGCCAGTTCGTGTACGCGATGTGGCGGCCGTCCGGCGAGAAGCGCGGGTGCCCGACCCGGGTGCGGTCGACGGTGAGCCGCCAGGCCCGGCCGGGGCGGTGGCCCTCGGGGACGAGGGGGGCGATCCAGAGATCGTCCTCGGCCGCGAAGCACAGCAGGTCGTCGTGGAGGTGCGGAAACCGGAGATACGCGACGTCGTCACTCACCTCCTCATGCTTTCCGCGTGGAGGGGGTGTGGCAACTCGTACGTGTATACGGGCGTCTCCCCGGGTGTGACTCAGGCGTGTGGTTCGGGCGTGGTGCGGGCGCGTGGTGCGGGCGTGCGATTCGGGAGCGCGGCTCGGGAGTGCGGCTCAGGCGGGTGGCCCGGGGTGTGGTCCAGGACACGTACGAAACGGTTTCGTTTCGCTAAGGGCGGGGGTATCTTCGTACTGTACGAAACCGTTTCGTTCGCACTGTCGGATCGGAGGAGCCGGTCATGGCTCGCAGCAGACTCACTCCCGAGCGGGAGTCCGAGCTGTACGCAGCCGTGCTCGACCTCCTCCGCGAGGTCGGCTACGACGCCCTCACCATGGACGCCGTCGCCGCCCGCACCCACTCCAGCAAGGCCACCCTCTACCGCCAGTGGGGGAGCAAGCCCGAACTCGTCGCCCGGGCGCTGCGCGACAACAAGCCCGCCGATCTCTCCGAGATCGACACGGGCTCGCTGCGCGGCGACTTCCGGGAAATCCTGGAGCGCACCGACGACTGCCAGATGGAGAAGGACTCCGCGCTGATGCGGGGCCTGGCCCATGCCGTCCACACCAACCCCGAACTGCACCGGGCGCTGCGCGAGCTGCTCATCGAACCCGAGATGAACGGCCTCGACGAAGTGCTGCGCCGAGCGGTCCGCAGGGGTGAGGTCGACGCCGACAACCCGGCGCTGAAGCTCATCCCCCACATGCTGATCGGTGCGTTCGTCGCCCGGCCGCTGATCGAGGATCAGCCGGTCGACCACGCCTTCCTCAGTGCCTACGTCGACGCCGTCGTGCTCCCCTCACTCGGCGTCTGATCCACCCTCCCCAGCCGTACCGCACCATCCGCACCACCCGCACCACCTGACGTCGAACCGCTCACGCCGTCGGGCCGGCTCCCCATGTCCTGTCCCACCCACACTGGGAGTACGCCCCCGTGGCCACGTTCCTCTACAAACTGGGTCGCTCCGCCTTCCGGCGCCGACGGCTCGTCGCCCTCCTCTGGGTGGCCCTCCTGGCGGTCGCCGGGATAGGCGCCGCCACCGCGCCCGCACCCACCTCCGGCTCCTTCTCGATCCCCGGCACCGAGGCCCAGCGCGCGTTCGACCTGCTCGAAGAGCGCTTCCCGGGTGCCGGAGCCGACGGGGCCACCGCCCGTGTCGTCTTCAAGGCCCCCGAGGGCCAGAAGATGACCGACGCGGCCCACAAGGCCGTCGTCGAGGAGACGGTCGCCGCGCTGAAGTCCGGCTCGGACCAGATCGTCTCGGTCACCGACCCGTACACCGCGAAGGCCGTCTCGCAGGACGGCTCCACGGCATACGTCTCCGTCGCCTACAAGGTCAACGGGATGGAGCTGACCGACGAGACCCGCGAGGCGCTCACCCAGGCCGGACACAACGCGCAGGGCAAGGGGCTGACCGTCGAGGTCGGCGGTGACGCCCTCCAGACCATGCCGGCGACCGGCGCGGGCGAGATCGTCGGCGTGATCATCGCCGGCATCGTGCTCGTCATCACCTTCGGCTCGCTCGTCGCGGCGGGGCTCCCGCTGCTCACCGCGATCATCGGCGTCGGCATCGGCGTCTCCTCGATCGCCGCCCTCGCGAACGTCCTCGACCTGGGCTCCACCACCTCCACCCTCGCGATGATGATCGGCCTCGCGGTCGGCATCGACTACGCCCTCTTCATCGTCTCCCGCTACCGCGCGGAGCTCGCCGAGGGCCGTGAGAAGGAGGAGGCCGCGGGCCGCGCGGTCGGCACGGCGGGCTCGGCGGTCGTCTTCGCCGGACTCACCGTCGTCATCGCCCTGGTCGGCCTGGCCGTCGTCAACATCCCGATGCTGACGAAGATGGGCTTCGCCGCCGCCGGCACGGTCGTGATCGCCGTACTGATCGCCCTGACCCTCATCCCGGCGCTGCTCGGCTTCGCGGGCGACAAGGTCGTCGGCCGCAAGCAGCGCAAGGCCGCCGCCGCGGACCGGACCGCCGCGGACGGGACCTCCGCGGACGGGACCTCCGGGAACGCCTCCGCGCCGAAGGAGGAGAAGGCGAACGGCGGCACCCGCTGGGCCCGCTTCGTCATCCGCCGCCCCCTGATGGTGCTGCTCGTCGGCGTCATCGGCCTCGGCGCGATCGCCGTGCCCGCCGCCTCCCTGGAGATGGGCCTCCCGGACGACGGCGTCAAGCCCACCTCCACCACCGAGCGCCGGGCGTACGACGCGCTGTCGGACGGCTTCGGCCCCGGCTTCAACGGCCCGCTGCTCGTCGTCGTCGACGGCGACAAGGCCACCGCCGACCGGGCGGTCTCCACGATCAAGGGCCTCGACGGCTGGGCGGCGGTCACCCCGGCGACCCCGAACAAGGCCGGCGACGCCGCGATGATCACGGTGGTCCCGAAGGACCGTCCGTCCTCCGTCGCCACCGAGGCCCTGGTCCACGACATCCGGGACGCCACCGGCGACGAGGTCCTCGTCACCGGCGCCACCGCGATGAACATCGACTTCTCGCAGAAGATGAACGACGCTCTCGTGCCCTACCTGGCACTCGTCGTCGGCCTCGCCTTCCTGCTCCTGACGGTGGTCTTCCGGTCGATCCTGGTCCCGCTCAAGGCGGCCCTCGGCTTCCTGCTCTCGGTGGTCGCCGCCCTCGGCGCGGTCGTCGCGGTCTTCCAGTGGGGCTGGCTCGGCAGCCTCTTCGGGGTCGAGCAGACCGGCCCGATCATGTCGATGATGCCGATCTTCATGGTGGGTGTCGTCTTCGGTCTCGCGATGGACTACGAGGTCTTCCTCGTCACCCGGATGCGCGAGGCGTACGTCCACGGGGAGCGGCCCGGCGAGGCGATCGTGACCGGCTTCCGGCACAGCGCCCGGGTGGTCGTGGCCGCGGCGGTCATCATGATCGCGGTCTTCTCCGGCTTCATCGGCATGGACGACCAGATGATCAAGATGATCGGCTTCGGCCTGGCCGTCGCGGTCCTCTTCGACGCCTTCGTGGTCCGGATGGCGATCGTCCCGGCCGTGCTCGCGCTCCTCGGCCACAAGGCCTGGTGGCTGCCGAAGTGGCTCGACAGGATCCTGCCGAACGTGGACGTGGAGGGCGAGAGCCTCGCCGGGTCCACGGACGAGGGCTCGCACACGGGGCCGGACCTCGTGAAGGTCTGACCCCTAGGAAGTCTGACCCCTCGGAAGGTCTGATCCTCGGGACCGTTCCTCTACCGACGCCGTCGGCGAGTCGTCATCGACTCGCCGACGGCGTCGGCGTACCCGTGGCGTACGTGTGCCGGAGGAAGCGGAGCAGGGCGGCCGTGTCGAACTGGACGACCGCGACCCCGTCCTTCGCGTGGAACTCGACGACCGTCTGCACCCGCCCGCAGGGCCACACCTCGACGTCGCCGCGGCGGGTCGGGGTGCGCAGACCGGTTTCGAGGAGGGATCGGGGGAAAGACCACTCGATGTCGCCCGGGAAGACGAAGCGGACGGTCGCGGGGGAGCGGCCCGGGTCGTAGCGGAGGGCCACCGGGACGGGCCGCGAGAGAGGTGCGTCGCTGATGATCCGGCCCTTGGCATGGTCGTCGATCGCGCGGTCGTCTACGGCGGCCATGGGAGGCTCCTCATCTTTTGTCCTGCTATCAGCTAATGTGTCACTCCTTCCCGCCTCGCGCACGGTCATGCGCCGTCCGTACTGTGATCTGTGCGCTCTTGCAAGTAGTTCGCAGGAAGCCTCATCATTCGGGACGTGCATGTACCTGACGGATTCATCAACGCCCCCGTATCGGCCGTGGCCGGTGTCGTCGCAGCCGGCGCCGTCGCCGTCAGCCTGCGCGGGGCCCGCCGTGAGCTCGGGGGCACCGCCGATACCGGAGGCCACGGGGGAGAGCGGACGGCGCCGCTCGCCGGTCTCGTCGCGGCCTTCGTCTTCGCCGTACAGATGCTGAACTTCCCCGTCGCCGCCGGGACCAGCGGACACCTGCTCGGCGGAGCTCTCGCCGCGATACTCGTCGGCCCCTGGACCGGCGTGCTGTGCATCGCCGTCGTCCTCCTCATGCAGGGCGTCCTCTTCGCCGACGGAGGCCTCACCGCCCTCGGTGTGAACATCACCGTCATGGGCGTCGTCACGGTCGGCGTCGCGTACGCGCTCTTCCGCGGCCTCGTCCTCGTGCTGCCGCGCACCCGCCGCTCCGTGACCGTGGCCTCCTTCGTCGCCGCGCTCGTCTCCGTACCGGCCGCGGCCGCCGCCTTCACGCTCGTCTACGCGATCGGCGGCACCACCCCCGTACCGCTCTCCCAGGTCCTCACGGCCATGGTCGGCGTGCACTTCCTCATCGGCATCGGCGAGGCCGTCATCACCATGCTGACCGTCGGCGCGGTCATCGCGGTCCGCCCCGACCTGGTGTACGGCGCCCGCGGCCTGACCGCCCCGCTGAAGCTGCGGGTCGACGGCGAGCTGGTCGACGCGGCGGCCCCCGCGCCCGTCTCCGCGGGCTCCACGAGGAAGCTGTGGATCGGCGGCGTCGTCACCACCCTCGTCCTCGCCGGCTTCGTCTCCTTCTACGCCTCCGCCAGCCCCGACGGCCTGGAGAAGGTCGCCGCCGACAAGGGCATCGACGCCAAGGTCGAGGAGCACGCCGCCGCCGGCTCGCCGCTCGCCGACTACGGCGTCAAGGACGTCGACAACGCCCGCCTCTCCGGCGGCCTGGCCGGAGCCATCGGCGTGGGCGTGACCCTCGCCGTCGGCACGGGCGCCTTCTGGGCCGTCCGCCGTCGCCGTACGAACGAGGAAGTCACGGTCTGACGTGGGAGCCGGGCACGCACACAAGCTCTACCGCCACGCGCACTCGCCGGTCCACGCGCTGCCCCCGCACACCAAGCTCGCCGCCGTCCTCGGCTTCGTGGTGGTCGTCGTCTCGACGCCCCGCGAGGCCGTCTGGGCCTTCGCCGGCTACGCCCTGCTCCTGGCGGTCGTCGCGGCGCGGGCCCGGGTCCCGGCCGGCTTCCTGCTGAAGCGGCTGCTCGTCGAGGTGCCGTTCGTCGCGTTCGCGCTGCTCATGCCCTTCGTGGTCCCCGGCGAACGGACGACCTTCCTCGGGGTGTCGCTGAGCGTCCCCGGCCTGTGGGGCGCCTGGAACGTCCTCGCCAAGGGCACCCTCGGCGTCGCCGCCTCCGTGCTCCTCGCCTCCACCACCGAGCTGCGCGCCCTGCTCCTCGGCCTCCAGTGGCTGAAGCTGCCCCCGCAGCTCGTCCAGATCGCCTCGTTCATGATCCGGTACGGCGACGTCATCACCGACGAGATGCGCCGCATGTCCGTCGCCCGCCGCTCGCGCGGCTTCGAGGCGAGGGGCGTCCGCCACTGGGGAGTCCTCGCCAAGTCCGCCGGCGCGCTCTTCATCCGCTCGTACGAGCGCGGGGAACGGGTCCACCTCGCCATGGTCAGCCGCGGCTACACGGGCACCATGCCGGTCATCGACGAGGTGACCGCCACCCGCGCCCAGTGGGCGTACGCCGCCGCGCTGCCGCTCACCGCACTCCTGATCTGTCTCCTGGGATGGACCCTATGACCGCCACCCCCGCCCCTGCCCCCACGCCCTCGCCCGCTTCCTCGCACTCGCCTTCGCCCTCGCTCGACGTGCGGGGGCTCGCGTACGCCTATCCCGACGGCCACCAGGCCCTCTTCGGCGTGGACCTGACCGTCGGACGCGGCGAGCGGGTCGCCCTCCTCGGCCCCAACGGCGCCGGCAAGACCACGCTCGTCCTCCACCTCAACGGCATCCTCACCGGCGGCGCGGGCACGGTCACCGTCGCCGGGCTCCCGGTCGGCAAGAAGCACCTCGCCGAGATCCGGCGCCGGGTCGGGATCGTCTTCCAGGACCCCGACGACCAGCTGTTCATGCCGACCGTCCGCGAGGACGTGGCCTTCGGCCCGGCCGCCGCCGGGCTGCGCGGCGCCGAGCTCGACGCCGTCGTGCGGCGGGCCCTGGAGCGCGTCGGCATGGAGGAGTACGCGGACCGGCCGCCGCACCACCTCTCCTTCGGGCAGCGCCGCCGGGTCGCCGTGGCCACCGTCCTCGCGATGGAGCCGGAGATCCTCGTCCTCGACGAGCCGTCCTCGAACCTGGACCCGGCCTCGCGCCGCGAGCTCGCCGACATCCTCCGCTCCCTCGACGTCACCGTCCTCATGGTCACCCACGACCTGCCGTACGCCCTGGAGCTCTGCCCGCGCGCGGTGATCCTCAGCGAGGGCGTCATCGCCGCCGACGGGCGGACCGGCGACATCCTCGCCGACACGGAGCTGATGGCCCGGCACCGCCTTGAGCTGCCGTTCGGCTTCGTGCCGCAGTCGGTGGCCTGACCGCCCCGGAATCGGACTCCGGCCCGCCACGTTGCACCATGGGGGGTCGGAGCGACGATCGAAGGAGTGGGGACGTGGACGTCCAGGGCACGGTGGCGGCGGGCTGGGAGCCGGTCAGGGACGCGTTCCTGCGCAACTTCGAGCAGCGCGGCGAGCGCGGGGCGGCCGTCGCCGTCCACCACGACGGCGTCGGGGTCGTCGACTTGTGGGCGGGGACGAAGGACGCCGACGGCGGGGCTGAAGCCGGTACGGAGGCCGGGGCGGAAGCCGGTACGGAGGCCGGTGCGGGTGCGGAACCGTGGACCGGGTCCACCGCGCAGGTCGTCCGCTCGGCCACCAAGGGCGTCGCCGCCGCCGTACCCCTGCTCCTGCACCAGCGCGGCCTGCTCGACCTGGACGCGCCCGTCGCCACCTACTGGCCCGAGTTCAAGGCGGCCGGCAAGGACCGGGTGACCGTACGCCAGCTGCTCGCGCACCGGGCCGGGGTCCCCGTCCTCGACCGGCCCCTCACCCTCGCCGAGGCCGTCGACCTGGAGACCGCGACCCGGGCCATAGCCGCCCAGGCCCCCGTCTGGGAGCCCGGCACCGCCCACGGCTACCACGCCCACACCTTCAGCTGGCTGCTCTCCGGCCTCGTCCACCGCGTCACCGGGCGCACCATCGGCCGCTGGGTCGCCGAGGAGATCACCGGCCCCCTCGGCCTCGACCTGTGGATCGGCCTCCCGGAGACGGAGGCCCACCGGGTCGGCCGGCTCGGCCCCGTCGAGGAGATCGACCCGCCCGGCGGCGGCGCCCTCAGGCTCCGCCCCAAGCGCTCCGTCACCGAGGCCTACCGGGACCCGGACTCCCTCACCCGGCGCGCCTTCGAGGTGATCCATCCCAGGCCCGACGAGAACGACCCCGTCTACCGGGCCGCCGAACTGCCCGGCTCGGCGGGCGTCGCCACGGCCCGCGCGCTCGCCCGCTTCTACGCCGCGACCCTCGGCCCCGTCGACGGCGCCGAGCGCCTCTTCGCCCCGGCGACGCTCACCCTCGCCCGTACCGAGGAGTCGGCGGGAGGCGACAGGGTCCTGCTCGTCGGCACCCGCTTCGGCCTCGGCCACATGCTCCACGGACCGGCCTCCCCGCTCCTCGGCCCGTCCTCCTTCGGCCACCCCGGCCGCGGCGGCTCCCTCGGCTTCGCCGACCCCGAGTCCGGGATCGCCTTCGGGTACGTCACGAACGGCATGCGGAAGACGGTCACGGCCGATCCGCGCGCCCAGGCCCTGGTGAGGGCGGTGCGGTCGGTCGTGGACCTGACATTCTGAGCCTTCGTCCGGCAGGTGCGGGGGTGCAGGTGAGCGGGAACAGCGCAGCTGGACAGCGGATGCGACAGGACGGCGGCACACTGACGAGTAGGGTCAATTCGCCGTACACGTAGACCGGTTGCACGAGAAGGAAGCGCTGACTGTGAACGACACCCACGACACCCACGACACCGACACCGGCACCGACTCCCGCGACTCCCACGACACCTACGAGAAGCTGGTCGCCCTGCTCGACGAGCGCGGGGCCGCGTACCGGGTGATCGAGCACGCGCCCGAGGGCGGCACCGAGGCGGTCAGCGCCCTGCGGGGCCACGAACTCGCCCAGGCCGCCAAGTGCATCATCGCGATGGTCAAGATCGGCAAGAAGGAGAAGCGGTTCGCGCTGGTCGTCGTCCCCGGTGACCGGCGGATCGACCTCGCGGCGGTGAAGGCGCTGTACGGCGGCACCTACGTCTCCTTCGCCTCCCCGGAGATCGCCGAGGAGCTCGCGGGCTCGCGGAGCGGCACGATCCTGCCGTTCTCCTTCGACGAGCGCCTCGAACTCCTCGTCGACCCGGACCTGCTGGAGCACCCGGAGTTCTACTTCAACGCGGCGCGTCTCGACCGCTCGATCGCCCTCTCCAGTGCGGACTACCGGTCGATCGCGGAGCCGCGCGTCGAGCGGGTGTCGACCGACGGCTGACGCCCGCGCGCGGGCTCACGCCGCGGACGGCGTCAGCGCGAGGACCATCCCGAGTCCGACGAGGATCGTCCCGATCACCTTGTTGAGCACGGTCTGCCGCTGGAGCAACCGGGTGCGCAGGCTCTGGTTGGAGAAGAAGAGCGCGGCCAGCGCGAACCAGACCAGGTGCGCGAAGGACATGAAGAGGCCGTAGCCGACCTGCTGGAAGACGGGGGTGTCCGCACTGACGACCTGGGTGTAGGTGCTCAGCACGAACAGCATGGTCTTGGGATTGAGCGCGTTCGTCAGGAAACCGGTGCGCAGTGCCCCCGCCTTCGAAAGGCCGGAGTCGTCCGAAAGGTCGATGTCCACCTGGGCCTTGGTGACGAAGGTCCTGTACCCGATGTACACCAGATAGGCGGCGCCGACCAGTTTCATCGCCGTGAAAAGCATCGGCGTCCGCGACACGAGAAGTCCTACACCGAGCATGGTGTAGGTGACATGGACGAGAACGCCCAGGGCAATTCCGACCGCTGCGAGAACTCCCGCGGTGCGCCCGTACAGGTAACTGTTGCGGACGGTCATCGCGAAGTCAGCCCCGGGGCTGATGACAGCCAGGACTGTGATGACCGCTACGGCGATTAGCTGACCCATTTTCCCGTCTTCTCACTCGGCGACGGCAAGACGCCGTGGTGGACCCGCTCGTCGTCGACGAGGGGCCAGGTCTACTCGGAGTCGTACGGCGAAGACATTACTTCCCCCTGTGTCCGGGCGGTCAACGGCGGAGTTGATCGTCATATTCGACCTGAGGGTCTGTCAAACCCTTTCGGTCCTGGCCGAATTGTCGCCGGTCCTCTTTCTCCGGCTTCCTCCCGTCCCCTTTGTGGACGGAATATTTCCGACGAGTCCGGCGAGTCCGGCGACACTCCGACGGCCGGGGCGGGACCCCGGCCGCAGGGGTCTGGCGAGCTCCGCGCGGCCGATGCTCTGATCGCTCCATGACAGGCATGGAAAGCACGCTCGAGGAACGCTTCGACGGATACGCGGTACTGATCACGGGCGCGGCCCGCGGCATCGGCGCGGCCACCGCCCGGCGCCTCACGGCGGAGGGCGCGCGGGTCCTCGTCACCGACATCGACGAGGACGCGGCCGCCAGGACCGCCGCGGAGCTGCCCGGAGCGGTGGCCCTGCGCTGCGACGTCGGCGACCGGGACGAGGTGGAGGCGGCCGTCGCGTACGCGGTGGAGACCTTCGGCGGCCTCGACGTCCTCGTCAACAACGCGCTCGCCCCCGTCGCCCCCGACCGGGACCGCTTCGAGGACGAACCCGACGAGGGCTGGTCCGGCCAGCTCGACGTGACGCTGATGGGGGCGGTCCGCTGCTCCCGGGCGGCGATGCCGCACCTCGCGGCGGCGGGCGGGCGCGGGGCGATCGTCACCATCGGCTCGGTCAACGCGGAGGCGGACTTCGGCAACCACGCCTACAGCGCGGCCAAGGCGGGCCTCGCCTCCCTCACGCGGACCCTGGCGGGCGACGCGGCGCCGCGCGGTGTCCGCGTCAACCAGATCAACCCGGGCACGGTCGCGACCACGGCCTGGGCGGGCAGGGAGGCCGGGCTCGCCGCCCTGGCGGACCGCGTCTACCCCCTGGGCCGCGTCGGCACCCCGGAGGACGTGGCCGCCGCCGTCGCGTTCCTCGCCTCCCGCGACGCGGCCTGGATCACGGGCACGGTCCTGCGGGTGGACGGCGGTCTGCTGGCGGTGAACAGGCACTTCGCGGAGGTGCTGGCGGACTGAGGGGCCGGCGGCGCCGCCCCGGAAACTTTCTCGCCCGGAGACGCAACCCCGGGAGGTGCCGCACGTCTGGTGGGTTGAAGGCGCCCTTCACGTCCTGTCCCACTTCCCACTTTCTCGGGAGAACCCCATGAACCGCCACCCCCGCCGCCGGATCCTCGGCGCCGTCACCGGCGTCGCCCTGCTGCTCGGCGGCGCCTTCGCGGCGCAGGCCGTCGCCGACCCGGGCGCGAAGCCGGCGCCGAAGGTCGTCACGCCCGCGGAGTCGGCCGCCGACGCAGCCGCCGTCACGCCCGCCGACACGGCTCCGAAGCCCGCGTCGAAGCCCGCCGTGGTGAAGCCGGGCACGGACCGGCCCGAGGCGGTGAAGCCGGGCGTCTCCAAGCCCGTACCGGCCACGGACTCCGTCCCCGCCGGGAACGCGCCGCGCGTGATCACCCCGGGCAGGTAACCCCGGAGCCCGGGTGGGCCGGCCGATCACACTCCGGCCCACCCGGGCGCCCCCACCCCGCCCCACCCGACCCCACCCACGGATCGAGCGAGACCCATGCACTACGCGATGGCCGCGGCGCCACCCTGGTGGACCCGCCTGCTCGCCCGCGTGTCCGGGACCGGGACCGGGAGCGGTGGCGGGAGCGGGAGCGGGGCGGTGGTACGGGAACTTCGCCCGCGCGCGAGGACCTCGCCGTACGACGACGAGCGGCCGCCGGGCCTGACCGAGCTGTACCGGGCGAGGCGGCTCGACATGGTGCGACTGGCGCTGTTCCTCGTCGACGACCTGCACACCGCCGAGGACGTCGTCCAGGACGCGTTCGCCGCCGTGTGCCGCAGGTACGGCACCGGCCTCGACGGCCTTCAGGACCCGGGCGCGTATCTGCACACGGCCGTGGTCAACGCGGCCCGCTCCGTACTGCGCCGCCGCCGCACGGCCCGCGCCTACACCCCGCCGCACCAGACGGCGGGCCCACCCGTCGACGAAGGTCTGCTCCTGGCCGAGGAGCACCGCCACGTCCTCGACGCGCTGGCCGGGCTCACCCGCCGCCAACGCGAAGTACTGGTCCTGCGCTACTGGTCGGAGCTGACCGAGGCGCAGATCGCGGAGACCCTCGGTCTGTCGCGCGGCACGGTCAAGTCCACGGCGAGCCGCGCCCTGGACGCCCTGGAGAAGAAGCTGGAGGCGTCCCGATGACCACCCCGCCCGCCGAGGACCGCCGCTCCGCGACGGAGGCCCGCCTCCGCGCGGCCCTGACGGCCCGCGCGGCCCAGGTCACCCACCACGACCTCCGCCGGGAGGCACCACCGCGCGACCGCGGCAGGACCGCCCGTGCCCGGACCGTCCGCGCCCGGTACGGCCCGGCTCTCGCCGCACTCGCCACGGCCGCGGCGGTGGCGGCCGTCTGCCTCCTGTTCCTGCTCCCTGGCAGCCCCCTGGCCCCCACCTCCGTACAACCGGCCCGCCCCCCGGGCATCACCGACCCGCCGCCCCCCACACCGGCGCCGGCCACCCCGTCGTCCGCGGGGACCCCCCGGGTCGTCACGCCCTCGGGCTGACGGGCCGGCCGCCGAAGCCCCGGCCGACACTCTCGCCGCGAAGAGGGTGTCTGCGATCGGCTCACGCCGGGAAAGCTGGTGTGGGCGGAGCTCGCCGTGAAGGGGGAGTCGGATGCGTCGTGAAGGAGTTGCCGTGACCCGAGTGGCGGGGCCCTACCACCGGGTCGGGCGGCGGCCGAAGCTCTGGGCGTTACGCGAGGACCGGACCGGAAGCGGGCTGATCACCGAGGCCGAGTGCACGACGTGCCTGGACGGTTCCGGAGCGGCGGACGACGGGCGCGGGCCCGCCGTCTGGTGCCTGTCCCACGCCCAGGAGACCGGCCACACCGGCTTCCGCCGCATCCGCACGGACTTCTTCCGCGCCTCCGGCGACGGCGCCTGACGCGTACGGCGCCTGACGCGTAAGGCGCCTGACACGTACAGCCAGGCCGGGCCCGACCCGGCCCCGCTCAACCCGCCCGGAGCATCAGGCCGATGCCGACCGCCATCAGGCCGGCCGCCGCGATCCTCGGGCCGCCGAAGCGTTCCTTGAAGAAGAGCGCGCCGATCGCCGCGCCCACGATGATCGAGGACTCGCGGAGCGCGGCGATCGGGGCCAGCGGGGCCTTCGTCTGGGCCCACAGGACGAGGGCGTACGCCGAGACCGAGAGGGTCGCGCCGAGCAGGCCCCGGGCCGCGTGGGGGCGGAGTTGGGGGAGGAGGTCCGCGCGGCGCCGCCACAGGGCGTACGCGGGGACCGCGGTGCCCTGAAGGATCATCAGCCAGGCGATGTAGCCGATCGGGGTGCCGGAGGCGCGGACGCCGACGCCGTCGACGACCGTGTAGAGGGCGATGGACAGGCCCGTCGCACCGGCGGCGAGGAGCGCCGGCCAGTGCGGGCGGGCGTCCTTGCCCCGGATGCCCCACAGGGCGAGGCCCGTCAGGCCCGCACAGGCCACCGCCACCCCGAGCAGCTGCCAGCCGCCCGGCACCTCGTGGAGGAAGACCGCCGCGAGGACGGTCACGACGAGCGGGGCCGTACCGCGGGCGATCGGGTACATCTGCCCGAAGTCGCCCAGCGTGAACGAGCGCATGAGCAGGGCGTAGTAGCCGATGTGGAGGAGCGCGGAGGCGACGAGGTACGGCCAGGCGCCGGCCGCCGGGAGCGGGACGACGACGGCCGCGGCCAGGCCGAGCAGCACCCCGCCGCCGGAGATCAGCGTGAAGGAGACCAGCTGGTCCTTGATGTGATGGGCGATCGCGTTCCAGCTCGCGTGCGTGACGGCGGCGACGAGGACCGCGAGGGTGACGAGCGGGGTCACGCCGAGGGCTCGCGGACGTCCACCGGGGTGCCGCCGGCCTGGGCGACCGGCGTCTTCGGGTCCATCGCGAAGACGGCGTACGGGGTGCCCGCGGCCGCCTCGGCGTCGAGGCCCGGTTCCCGGAAGGCGGAGGCGAATTGGGGGTGCGCGGGGGAGCTTTCCTGAGCGGTCATGGCCCGCACGCTAACGGTAGCTGTACGGGCCACGCGACCGGGTTCCGGGACGGGTTCCGGTACCGGGATCAGGGCTCGGGTCAGCCGGCCCGCAGGACCTCCGCGACCACCGGGCCGGCCGCGTCGCCGCCGTGCCCACCGGACTCCACGACGGCCGCGGCCGCCAGGTCGCCGGAGTAGCCGGTGAACCAGCTGTTGGAGGTGGCCTGGCCGTCGACCTCGGCGGAGCCGGTCTTCGCGCCCTTGGGGGACGAGACACCGGCCATCGCGTCCTTGGCGGTACCCCTTGTCGCCGCCGCGTTCATCATCCGGCGCAGCCCCGAGTGGACCTCGGGGGAGAGCGGCTCGGCCTTGGCGAACTCCCGGTCACCGAGCTCCGCCGACACCAGGTACGGCTGGCGGAAACGGCCGTCCTTCGCGGTCGCGGAGAGCGAGGCGACGTTCAGGGGGTTCATCGTGATCCTGCCCTGGCCGATGTACGAGGCGGCCGTCTCCGGACCCTCGGACTCGGGGACGCTGCCGTCCACCGTCTCGACGCCGACCTGCCAGTTGAGGCCGATGCCGAAGGAGCGGCGGGCGGTGTCTCCGAGGGCGGTGTCCGCGATGCCCTTGTCGTCGAGGGGCTTGACCGGCTTGATGAACGTGGTGTTGCAGGAGAGCAGGAAGGCGTTGGTGAGGTCGCCAGTCGACGAGAAGCCCTTGAGGTTCTCGAAGGTGCGGCCCTTCCAGACGACGGTGGCAGGACACTGGACCGGGCTACCGGGCTTTGCCAGACCCTGCTGCATGATCATCGCCGCCGTGACGATCTTCATCGTGGAACCAGGCGCCTGCTTGCCGAGGAAGGCCGTGTTGAACCCCCCGGCCGGGCTGTTGGCGACCGCCCGTATCGCGCCCGTGGACGGCTCTATCGCGGTCACCGCGGCCTTGCCGTACGCCTTGACCGCCTTCTCGGCCGCCGCCTGGACCTTCGGGTCGATGGTCGTCTTCAGCGTGCCCGGCTTCCCCTTCGACAGGACGAGGAGGGTGGAGTCGGGGACGGACGCGCTGCCCGAGTCGATCCACGTCTCGATCCCGGTCTCGCCGCCCACCTCCGAGCCGTACCGCTTGCGCAGGTCGTCGATGATCGGCCCGAGCGAGGGGTACTTCTCCGCCGTCAGCTCGTCGCCGTTCCGGTCGACGGCCTTCACGGAGGCGGTCTTCGCGACGCCCGTGCGCAGGGTGGCGTCGGCGGTGAGCAGCTTCGGGTGGAGCACGGACGGCGCCCACTTCACCAGCGGCCGGCCGGTGGTCTGGCCCCGGACGACGGTCAGCTCGGAGGCGTACGACCAGGGCTTCGACACGCCCTCGTACGTGATCGTGGCCTTCACCGTGAACGGCACCGTCGCCCCGGCGGGCGTCCCCGGCGTGATCTCGGCCTTCGAGATGCTCGCGCCGTCCCGGTAGGCCGCCACGGCGGGCCCGGCCGTGACCGGGTCGTTGGTCAGCTGTCCGGCCTTCTCCGGCTCCCCGGCGGCCCAGGCCGCGAGGAAGTCCTTCGCGGTCGCCTGCACCTCGTCGCCGGTGACGGGCCCGGTCTTCGGCGCGGCGTCGGTCTTGGTCCCCACGGTCGTGTCGCCGCCCGTGACCCCGTTCCAGAGGTTGTAGCCCCCGTATCCGACACCGCTCGCCACGACGAGGAATACGCCCCCGACTATCGCGGTCTTCGTTCCACTGCGCATGACTGCGCTCCCCTCCCCAGGTGGCCGTCCAGTCAAGCAGTTGCCCCTTGAACGTGTCGAGCAACTTCCGCCACATCCGTCACACTTGGCGTGTTGCAGGGGGCTTGGCGGCGGCGCGGGCGAGGCCGTCGGCAGACGGGGAGACGGCGGGGGGCGCGACCGCGGGTCGCGCCCTCCCCCCGCTCCGGCGGTCGCTCAGAAGATCAGGTTGTAGGTGTTCCAGCCGCCCCCGACGAGGGTGCGGGTGGGCCCGGGGACGGGGCTGTAATCCCAGCTGGTCAGGGGCTTGGGCACGCCCTGGTAGAGCCAGAGCTTGCCGGCGCGGTCGCGGGCGACGAGGTCGGGGTACCTGTCACGTCCGAGTTCGGCCGCACCGGCGATGGCGGAGTAGATGTTCCAGCCGCCGCCGACGCGGTGCCTCGGCGCGAAGGGCGGACCGGGAATGATGCCCAGGCGGTCGTACTTCCACAGCACGCCGTCCTTGTCACGGCCCAGAACCCCGTCGTAGCGACCCGACATGGTCAGGGCGGTGTACGTGTTCCAGCCGCCGCCGACCCGCTGCCGCGGCTCGAACGGAGCGTGGTACCCGCTCTCATAACGCCACAGCACGCCGTCCCTGTCGCGGGCGACCAGACCGCCGTCGCCGACGCCGACGAGGGCCGTGTAGACGTTCCAGCCGCCGCCGACGCGCTGCCGCGGCGCGAAGGGCGCAGAGGGCTTGCCGGTGCCCGAGTAGTACCAGAGGACACCCGACTTGTCGCGGGCCACGAGGTCGCCCCAGCCGTCCGCCTTGGCGGTCCTCACCGGGGTGACGGCCGTGTAGGCGTTCCAGCCGCCGCCGACGCGCTTGCGCGCGGCGAAGGGCCTGTTGACGTCGCCGGTGCCTTCGTACCTCCACAGCACGCCGTACTTGTCCCTCGCGTGCACGGCGCCGCGCACGCTCGGAGGGGGCGTCCCGTAGACGAAGTCGAGGCCGACCGTGCCCTCGGCCACCACCGCGCCCGTGCCGTCCTTCAGCTCGACCCGGGCGTCCGGGGTGCCCAGGACGATCGCGCTCCGGTCGGCGTCCAGGGTGACGGCGTAGGCGAGGGTGCCCGCGGCTGTCACCGTCGGAAGGGCGAGGGACGGCGGATCCGCGTCCTGCGTGTCGTGCATGTAGGGCATGTCCCACCGGCACTCGCCGTACGCGACGCCGTTGACCGAGCAGGTGGAGCGGATCACGTTCTCGCTCACCGGCGAGCTTCCCGCAATCTCGGTCAGCTTGTCGGGCAGGCGGAGGACCCCGGTCACCGGACCCCGCACCCCCGCCGGCAGCGAGGCCGTGAACCGCAGCGTCACCGCCCCTTCCTCACCCGCCGGAACGGTCAGCCGACCGCCGTCCTGGACGACCGTCCCGACTTCGGCCACCGCCCCGACGGCCGCCTCGGCCGCCGCGGTCGTCGCGGTCGTCGCGGTCGTCGCCGGGGAAGGCGCGGCGACGGCCGCCGATCCCCCGAGCACCACCGGCGCCATGGTCGCGATCAACGCGACCGCCACCACCGCCGTACGCACACGTGCCATGTAGAAAGACCCCCTCACCCCCGGGTACGGGGGTACCTGCCGCTGCAGGAAGCGTCGACACGCTTCCCCGTTCGTGCACACCTTCGACACCGTGACGCCGCGAAAGGTTGTAGCGGATCGGCGGGCAGCACCCACGGCTCCTGGATCTCGTACGGCAGCAGGGACCGGACCGCGCGTCGCGGTCCGGTCCCTGCTGCCGTGCGGTGCCGCCCTGCGGCGGCGGTGCGTCAGCTCTGTGCGGGTTCGTCGTCCGCCTGCCCGGCGCCCTCGGCCGCGCCTGTCTTCTCGCGCATCTTGCGTACCAGCTCCGCCTTCTTGTCCGCTGCGTTCTGGCGGTCGAGGTTGCGGTGCGGACCGTTGTTCTGCCGCTCGGCGCGGGACAGCTTCTTGCGCTGGCCGCCGCCCTGGCCCACGGGGTTGTTGATGTTCTTGCTGTCGGTCACGGGTTCTCCCGGTAATGATGTGCGGTGATCTACGGATTCATGGGGGGCGGGCGGCGACGTCGAAGGGCTAGATCCACGTGTCGAGCCACATCCGGCCCCGCCATTGCTCTATCGGAATGGGAGTGCCGGTGTAGATGGGCCAGAAGTAGATGAAATTCCACACGATGAGCAGGACCAGGCATCCCGCCGCCACCGCGCCGAAAGTCCGTCGCCTTTCCGATGATCCCCTTGGACCGACGATCGCACCCAGCATCATGGTCACCGCCAGGCACAGGAAAGGCACGAAGACGACCGCGTAGAAAAGGAAGATCGTGCGTTCCTGGTAGAGGAACCAGGGGGCCCAGCCGGCCGCGATGGCGCAGGCGATCGCGCCCGCGCGCCAGTCGCGGCGGAAGGCCCAGCGCCACAGGACGTACAGGATGGCGAAGCAGGCGGCCCACCACAGGAGCGGGGTGCCGAGGGCCAGGACCTCCTGGGCGCACTTCTCCTTCGCGGTGGTCGGGCAGCCCGCGGTGCCCGGGGCCGGGGACTCGTAGAAGTACGAGACCGGGCGGCCGAGGACGATCCAGGACCAGGGGTTCGACTCGTACGTGTGCGGCGAGGTCAGGCCCACGTGGAAGGAGTAGACCTCGGACTCGTAGTGCCAGAGGCTGCGCAGCCACTCCGGCAGCCAGCTCCAGGTCCCGCCCCCGTCGAGCTTGTCCTGCTTGGCGGCCCAGTCGCGGAAGTAGCCCTTGTCGGAGACGATCCAGCCGGTCCAGGTCACCAGGTACGTGGCGATCGCCACCGGCACCACCGACACGAAGGCCGGGACCAGGTCCTTCTTGACCACCGCGAGGTACGGGCGGACGGCGCCGCCCGTGCGGCGGCCGGCCACGTCCCACAGGACCGTCATCAGGCCGAAGGCCACCATGACGTACAGGCCGTTCCACTTGGTCGCCGCCGCGAGGCCCAGCATCACACCGGCCGCGATCCGCCACGGCCGCCACCCGAGGCGCAGGGTCTCCGCGATCTCCGCGTCGGGCCGCAGCACCCCCTCCTCGTCCTCGGGGAGCGCCGCCGCGAGCCGTTTCCGGGCGCGGTCGCGGTCGAGGACGAGGCAGCCGAAGGAGGCGAGGACGAAGAACATCAGCACCTGGTCGAGGAGCGCGGTGCGGCTCATCACGAAGTGCAGCCCGTCGACGGCGAGCAGCAGGCCCGCCAGGCAGCCCAGGAACGTCGAGCGGAAGAGCCGCCGGCCGATCCGGCACAGCATCAGCACCGACAGGGTGCCGAGCAGCGCCACCATGAAGCGCCAGCCGAAGGGCTCGAAGCCGAAGATCTTCTCGCCGAGGCCGATGACCCATTTGCCCATCGGGGGGTGGACGACATAGCCGGGGTCCGTCGGCACGAGCACCGCGCCGGGGTCCGTCAGGATCGTCTTGTCGATGTCCTTCGGCCAGGCGCCCTCGTACCCCTGGTTGATGATGGCCCAGGAGTCCTTGGCGTAGTACGTCTCGTCGAATATCACCGCGTGCGGCTTGCCCAGGTTCCAGAACCTCAGCAGCCCGGCGACCGCCGTGACCAGGAGCGGGCCGCCCCAGGCCATCAGCCGCCACAGCCGCTCGGCCGGGCCGGGGCCGAGGCCGGACAGCTGCCGGACGCGGTCCGAGGGACGGGTGTACGGGGGGTCGAGCCGCTCCCGCAGCCCGATGGGAGCGGCGTTCTCGGCGCGGGGCGCGTAGCCGAAGCGCCGCAGCCTCTGCTGCCACGAAGAGGGCTCTGCCACGGCGTGCCGGCCCTCCAGGGTCTCGGGTGCGGTACTGGTCACCGCGCCATCGTAGGGAACGCGCCTGTGCGCGTCGCCTGTCCGGGCTGGGAGGATGTCCTGTGTGACAGGAACGCTGGTACTCGCAGGGACCCCCATCGGTGACATCGCGGACGCTCCGCCCCGACTCGCCACCGAACTGGTGAACGCGGACATCGTGGCCGCCGAGGACACCCGGAGGCTGCGCGGGCTGACCCGGGCCCTCGGCATCCACACCTCGGGACGGGTCGTCTCGTACTTCGAGGGCAACGAGTCCGCCCGTACGCCCGAGCTGGTCGAGGCGCTGGTGGGCGGCGCCCGTGTGCTGCTCGTCACGGACGCGGGCATGCCGTCCGTCTCGGACCCCGGCTACCGCCTGGTCGCCGCCGCCGTCGAGCAGGACATCAAGGTCACGGCCGTCCCAGGGCCGTCCGCCGTGCTCACCGCGCTCGCCCTCTCCGGGCTGCCCGTGGACCGTTTCTGCTTCGAGGGCTTCCTGCCGCGCAAGGCGGGCGAGCGCCTCGGCCGGCTCCGCGAGGTCGCGGACGAGCGGCGGACCCTCGTCTACTTCGAGGCCCCGCACCGGCTCGACGACACGCTCGCCGCGATGGCCGAGGTCTTCGGAACCGAGCGCCGGGCCGCCGTCTGCCGCGAGCTGACCAAGACGTACGAGGAGGTCAAGCGCGGCCCGCTCGCCGAACTCGCGGCCTGGGCCGCCGAGGGCGTACGGGGCGAGATCACCGTCGTCGTCGAGGGCGCCCCGGAGGCCGGGCCCGGCGAGCTGGACGCCGCGGAGCTGGTGCGCAGGGTGCAGGTGCGCGAGGAAGCGGGGGAGCGGCGCAAGGAGGCGATCGTCGCGGTCGCGGCCGAGGTCGGGTTGCCCAAGCGCGAGGTGTTCGATGCGGTCGTGGCGGCAAAGAACGCGGCAAAGGGCTGACTGGAAGGGTCCTCGTACACGTAAAGGACTAATCTGAAAGGCAAAGCCGAACCCGGCGCCGGGACTCTTCGCAGGGCGCTTGGCAAGGGAAGAGCCAAAAGCCTTCCATGGTTCGTCTCCTGCTGATGCGCTCCGGCCCGAAAAGGCGTCCACTGATCAGTGGAGAGGAGCTGGCATGAGCGAGATCACCGGCACCGGCATATCCGTCGCCCATGAGGCGTACGCCTTCGCCTGCATGCGCTGTGGATACGGCTGGGAGCAGGCGTACGACATCGAGCACCACGTCGACGCCGCCGGCCAGGAATTCGTCGTCTACAAGGCCGACGGGGAGCGGGTCCCGTCCCCGCTGTCCAGCCCCACCTGCATGAACTGCGGCGGTCACGTCGTCCGGATCATGCGCGCGGGGCAGGTGTCGTCGGTGCTCGACCTGATCGCCGCGACGGAGAAGCACCACCACGGGGCGAGGGCGACCAAGCCCGTCTCGATGGCCGGGCCCATCGGGCAGGAACTGACCGAGGACACCGAGGACACCGCGGGCCCGGAGGCCCCGCCGGTGCCGCACCACTGGCACCTCTCCGACCTCCTGCATCCCTTCCGCAACCGCGAAAGGTAGGCCGCGGGTATCCCCGCGCGCCGGCGCTCGTGGCCCTCGTACGATCGGGGCCATGAGTGCCAAGGACGCCCCGCCGCCGCTGCCCGAACCCCTCCTCGTCGAGGTCGCGGACTCGCACACCCACCTCGACCTGCAGTCCGGAACCGTCGAGGAGGCCCTCGTCAAGGCCGCCGCCGTCGGCGTGACCACGGTCGTCCAGGTCGGCTGTGACGTGAAGGGTTCGCAGTGGGCGGCCGAGACCGCCGCCGCCCACGAGAACGTGCACGCGGCCGTCGCCCTGCATCCGAACGAGGCGCCCCGGATCGTCCTCGGGGACCCCGACGGCTGGTCCCGGCAGGGTGCCCGCGAGGGCGGCGGGGACGCGGCCCTCGACGACGCGCTCGCCGAGATCGACCGGCTGGCCGCCCTGCCGTACGTGCGCGGGGTCGGCGAGACCGGTCTCGACTTCTTCCGCACCGGCCCCGAGGGCATCGCCGCGCAGGAGCGTTCCTTCCGCGCCCACATCGAGATCGCCAAGCGCCACGGCAAGGCGCTGGTGATCCACGACCGGGAGGCGCACGCCGACGTCCTGCGCGTCCTGGACGAGGAGGGCGCCCCGGAGCGGACCGTCTTCCACTGCTACTCCGGCGACGCCGCCATGGCCGAGATCTGCGCCGCCAAGGGCTACTACATGTCCTTCGCCGGCAACGTCACCTTCAAGAACGCCCAGCCGCTGCGGGACGCGCTCGCCGTCGCCCCGCTGGAGCTCGTCCTCGTCGAGACCGACGCGCCCTTCCTCACCCCGGCGCCCTACCGGGGCCGCCCCAACGCCCCGTACCTGATCCCGGTCACCGTCCGGGCGATGGCGGCCGTGCGCGGCATCGGGGAGAACGACCTCGCCGAGGCGATCGCCGTGAACACGGCCACGGCCTTCGATTACTGATCCATAACGGTTACGTGTCGTAGTCGGATAGTTCGGGAGAGTGATGGCGGTCGGGGCTAGTGTCCCGGCCTCGTGAGCACTTCCCAGGGCAGTCACCGAGCCGGACGGCGGACGGCGACCCTGTCCGTCCACGAGCAGCCGACCCAAGCGGCACCGCTGGTCGTCCCCGGCGCCGTCCCGGGCGTGGTCCCCGGCGCCGTCCCCGGCCAAGGGGGCTCCCGCGCCGGCTCCCGCCGCGCCGCCCGCCGCCGCAAGGCCTCCGGCTCCGCGGCGGACGGCCTGCGGCGGCTCGTCCCGCAGGCCCTCGTCGTCGCCTTCCTCGCCGGCGGCACCAGCGCCTTCGTCGCCAACGACAAGGCGGTCCGGCTCTCCGTCGACGGCGTCCCGCGCAGCCTGCACACCTTCGCCGACGACGTCGACGAGCTCCTCGCCCACGAGGGCCTGTCCGTCGGCGCCCACGACATCGTCGCCCCCGCCCCCGGCGAGGCCCTGGCCAGCGGCGACGAGATCATCGTCCGGTACGGGCGGCCGGTCGCCCTCACCCTCGACGGGCAGCGCCACACGATCTGGACCACCGCCAGGACCGTCGAAGGAGCGCTGCGCCAGCTCGGCGTCCGCGCGGAGGGCGCGTACCTCTCGGTCTCCCGCGCGGCCCCGATCTCCCGCCAGGGCCTCGCCCTCGACGTGCGGACCGAGCGGACGATCACCTTCCTCGCCGACGGGCGGGAGCGGACCGTCCGGACGAACGCCGCCACGATCCGCGAGGCCCTCGCCGAGGCGGGGATCACCCTCTCCGGGCAGGACACCACCTCCGTCGCGGCCGGCGCCTTCCCCCGCGACGGCCAGACGGTCACCGTGCTGCGCATCACCGGCTCCCGGCAGGTGCGGGAGGAGGTCGTGCCGTACGCCGTGGAGAGGGTCCGCGACCCGGAGCTCTTCGCCGGCACCGAGGTCGTCGAACGGCAGGGCGTCACGGGCGTCCGCCGCGTCACGTACAGCCTGCGCACGGTCAACGGCGTCCGGCAGAAGCCCCGCAGGACCGGTGAGGAGATCGTCCGCGAACCCGTCAGCCGCAAGGTGCGGATCGGCACCCGGGCGCTGCCGGCCTCCGTCGCCGGGGCCGACGGCCTCGACTGGGGCGCGCTCGCCGCCTGCGAGTCCGGCGGCCGGCCGAACGCCGTCGACCCCTCGGGGACGTACGGCGGGCTCTACCAGTTCGACCCGGGCACCTGGCGCTCCCTCGGCGGCACCGGCACCGCCCAGAACGCACCCGCCGCGGAGCAGACCTACCGGGCCAAGAAGCTCTACATGCAGCGGGGGGCGAGCCCGTGGCCCCACTGCGGCAGGCGGCTGCACGGGTGAGACGGGGTGAGTCGTAGGGCTGCCCCACCGGTGCCCCGTAGGCTGTACCGGTGAGCACCACCACCGGCCCCGAAAGCCCCGACGCCCTCCTCGGCCCCGCCGACATCCGTGAGCTGGCCGCCGCCCTCGGCGTGCGCCCCACGAAGCAGAAGGGCCAGAACTTCGTCATCGACGCCAACACCGTCCGGCGGATCGTCCGCACGGCCGGGGTGCGGCCCGACGACGTGGTCGTGGAGGTGGGGCCCGGACTCGGCTCCCTCACCCTGGCCCTCCTGGAGGCCGCGGACCGGGTGACGGCCGTCGAGATCGACGACGTCCTCGCCGCCGCGCTGCCCGCCACGATCCAGGCCCGGATGCCCGCGCGCGCCGACCGCTTCGCGCTCGTCCACTCCGACGCCATGCAGGTGCAGGAGCTCCCGGGCCCGGCGCCGACCGCGCTCGTCGCCAACCTGCCGTACAACGTCGCCGTGCCGGTCCTGCTCCACATGCTGGAGCGGTTCCCGACCATCGAGCGGACCCTCGTCATGGTCCAGGCCGAGGTCGCCGACCGGCTCGCCGCCAAGCCCGGGAACAAGGTCTACGGCGTGCCGTCGGTCAAGGCGAACTGGTACGCGGAGGTGAAGCGGGCCGGCTCCATCGGCCGCAACGTCTTCTGGCCCGCGCCGAACGTCGACTCCGGTCTCGTCTCCCTGGTGCGCCGCACCGAGCCGCTCGCGACCACCGCCTCCCGCCGGGAGGTCTTCGCGGTCGTCGACGCGGCCTTCGCGCAGCGCCGCAAGACCCTGCGCGCGGCCCTCGCCACCTGGGCGGGCTCGCCCGCCGCGGCCGAGGAGGCCCTGGTCAAAGCCGGGATCTCGCCGCAGGCGCGCGGCGAGGCCCTGACGGTCGAGGAGTTCGCCCGGATCGCGGAGGCGAAGGCGTGAGCGGCACCCGTGGCGTCACCGTCCGCGTCCCCGCCAAGGTCAACGTCCAGCTCGCGGTCGGCGCGGCCCGCCCCGACGGCTACCACGACCTGGCCAACGTCTTCCTCGCCGTCTCCCTCTTCGACGAGGTGACCGCCACCCCCGCCGAGACGCTGACGATCACCTGCGAGGGCCCGGACGCCGACAAGGTGCCGCTGGACCGCACGAACCTCGCCGCGCGCGCCGCCGAGCTGCTCGCCGCCCGGCACGGCATCTCCCCGGACGTGCACCTGCACATCGCCAAGGACATCCCCGTCGCCGGCGGCATGGCCGGCGGCAGCGCGGACGGCGCGGGCGCCCTGCTCGCCTGCGACGCGCTCTGGGGCCTGAACACCCCGCGCGCCGACCTCCTGGAGATCTGCGCCGAGCTCGGCTCCGACGTGCCGTTCAGCCTGGTCGGCGGGGCGGCGCTCGGCACCGGGCGCGGCGAGCGGCTGACCGGGCTCGCGGTCGGCGGCACCTTCCACTGGGTGTTCGCCGTCGCGGACGGCGGGCTCTCGACGCCGGCGGTGTACGGCGAGTTCGACCGCCTCACCGAAGGCGTCGACGTCCCTGAGCCGACCGCATCCCCGGTCCTGCTGGACGCCCTGCGCACCGGCGACCCCACCGCGCTCGCGGGCGCCCTCGCCAACGACCTCCAGGCGGCGGCGCTCTCCCTGCGCCCGTCACTCACGGCGACCCTGACGGCCGGTACGGAGGCGGGCGCGCTGGCCGCGCTGGTCTCCGGCTCGGGCCCGACCACCGCGTTCCTGGTGAAGGACGCGGAGACGGCCGAGTCCGTCGCCGCGACCCTGATCGCCTCGGGCACATGCCGCACCGCCCGCGCGGCGACGTCGCCGGCGCCGGGCGCGGCGATCCTCCCGGCTGCCTGACACCTGCGCCTGTCATCATGGGCGCGTCGGCGTACAAGCCTGTGGGGGGCATCGCGTGAAGTTCAGGTTCCATCCGTTGCTGAAGGTGCTGAGCGAAGTCGCCCAGATCGTTCTCTTCACCGGACTCACCGTCATCTACGTCCAGGAGCCGCTCTTCGACGGTGTCTGGAGATGGGTGCCGCCCGGCCTGTTCGCCCTCGGGGCCCTCGGCGCCTGCCGGGGCGTCGTACGCGCCTGGCGCGAGTGGCGGAAGTGGCGCAGCGACGCCGACTACTCAGCCACCGGTTGAGTATCCGCGCCCTGTCGGCGCCCCGCCCCCGCGCGGGACCGTACCGGCATGGGAAGCAGCAACCGCCTCAGCGCGCGTGACCTCGCCGCCGCGACCCCCGCCACCCGGGACCGGTACGTCGATCTCCTCCGCGTCGCCTCGCTCGCCGTCGTCGTGCTCGGCCACTGGCTGATGGCGGCGGTCGGCGCGGACGGCCAGGTCGGCAACCTCCTCGCCGTCGTCCCCGAGCTCCAGCTCGTGACCTGGGTCTTCCAGGTCATGCCGGTGTTCTTCTTCGTCGGCGGCTTCTCGCACGCCCTCGCCCACCGCTCCCGCCCCGCCTACGCGTCCTTCCTGCGGGCCCGGCTCCAGCGGCTGCTGCGGCCGACGATGGTCTTCGTCGCGGTGTGGGGCGCCGCCGCGCTCGTCCTCCAGCTGACCGGCGCGGACGGCGGGCTCACCGGGGTCGTACTGCGGCTGGTCACGCAGCCGCTCTGGTTCATCGGGATCTACCTGGCGATGGTCGCCTTCACCCCGCCGCTGCTGCGGCTGCACGAGCGGTGGGGCTGGGGCGCGTTCGCCGCGCTCGCGGGCGGGGCGGTCGCCGTGGACGTGCTGCGGTTCGCCGCCGGGGTGCCGTTCGTCGAGTTCCTGAACTTCGCGTTCGTGTGGCTGGCGGTGCACCAGCTCGGCTTCCTGCGCGCCGACGGCATGATCCGCCGTCCGGCGCTGCTCGCCGGCGCGGGGCTCCTCGGCGCGACCGCGCTCGTGACCCTCGGGCCGTACCCGCTGTCGATGGTGGGAATGCCAGGTGAGAAGGTCTCGAACATGGCCCCGCCGACCCTCGCCCTGCTCTGCCACGGCCTGTGGCTGGTCGGCGCGGTCGAGCTCCTGAAGGGGCCGGGGGCGCGGCTCGTCGCCCGGGCCGGGGTGTGGCGCGCGGTGGTCGCCGCCAACGGGATCGCGATGACGGCGTTCCTCTGGCACCTGACGGCGATGCTCGGCGTGTACGGGGCGATGCTCGCGTCCGGTATCGGTCTGCCCGCTCCGGCCTCCGGCGCCTGGTGGGCGCAGGTACCGCTCCGGATCGGCGCGGCGGCCGTCCTCACCGCCGTACTCGTCGCCGTGTTCCGCCGTTTCGAGGCCCCGCCGCCGCCGGCCCCGCCCACGACCTCGGGCGGCCCCCTCGCGGCCCTCGGCATCACCCTCGCCCTGCTGGGCGTCCTGGGCCTCTCCATGACGGGCTTCGGGGGTCTCCTGACCGGCCACTCGGCGACCCTGATCGCCGTACCGGTCACCGCCCCGGCCGCCGTCGGCCTCGCCCTGGCGGGGTGGCTGCTGGTGGAGCGGGCGGGGCGGGGGCGGCGGAACGGCTGACGACGGAGTCAGTCGTCGAGGCGCTCGTCGTCGATGTCCACGGTCACGGTGCCCGGCGGGTAGAGGTCGGCCCGGTCCGTCAGAATCAGATCCATGGTGGGACGGTGCGGCGCGGGGAGCGCCGTGTAGAGGGCGTGGCAGACGTCCGGTCCACCGAATCCGCCGCGAACCATCCGCGCGACGGTCACCGACGCCACCATGTCGAGAGGGACGACATCGATGCCGGGGAGCGCCAGGGCGGCGTCACCCGCGCCTTCGTCCTCGGTCTCGGCCTGGAGCAGACACAGTGCGGGTACCTGGAGGCGGCGGAACGGTGACGCCGCCGCGTTGTCGGCGACACGCTGGAGCTTGCGATGGCCACGGGCGAGGGCGAGCACGGCGGAGGTGTCGAGGATGATCACGCCGCCGTGCCTCCCAGGGCGCGGCGGGCGTTCTCGGCGGCGATCTCGTAGACCTTGTCGAGGGCGTTCGGGGTCGCGTCGAACTCTTCGTCGGTGAGGGTGGAGCGCATCCGCTCGCGCATGATCCGTCGGCTCTCGGCGACCTTCTCCCGTGCCTGCGCGGCCGTGAGCTGGGACGCGGCCAGTTCGGTGACCAGCGCTCCTATCGTGGTGCCCCGCTCGCGGGCCAGTGAGGCGAGGTGGTCGCGAGTGGTGTCCGGAACCTTGATGGTGGAGTCAGCCATACGATCACGGTACACCGACGGTGTACCGGGGGTGTACTCCTGGCGGGGACGTACCCTGGGACGTCGATCGATCCCCGTACAGGAAGAGTCAACGTGGCCGTCAACCTGGTCAATGTCGAGGCCGTCAGCAAGGTGTACGGCACCCGTGCCCTGCTCGACGGGGTCTCGCTCGGCGTCTCCGAAGGGGACCGGATCGGGGTCGTCGGGCGCAACGGCGACGGCAAGACCACCCTCATCCGGATGCTCGCCAAGCTGGAGGACGCCGACACCGGTCGCGTCACCCACAGCGGCGGGCTGCGGCTCGGCGTGCTCACGCAGCACGACTCGCTGGACCCGAAGGCCACCATCCGGCACGAGGTCATCGGCGTCATGGCCGACCACGAGTGGGCCGGCAGCGCCAAGATCCGCGACGTGCTCACCGGACTCTTCGGCGGGCTCGACCTGGCCGGCTTCGAGCAGGGCCTCGACACCGTCATCGGCCCCCTCTCCGGCGGCGAGCGGCGACGGATCGCGCTCGCCAAGCTGCTCATCGAGGACCAGGACCTGATCGTCCTCGACGAGCCCACCAACCACCTCGACGTCGAGGGCATCTCCTGGCTCGCCAAGCACCTCCAGGAGCGCCGCTCCGCGCTCGTCTGCGTCACCCACGACCGCTGGTTCCTCGACCAGGTCTGCACCCGCATGTGGGACGTGCAGCGCGGTGACGTGCACGAGTACGAGGGCGGCTACTCCGACTACGTCTTCGCCCGCGCCGAGCGCGAGCGCATCGCGGCCACGGAGGAGACGAAGCGGCAGAACCTGATGCGCAAGGAGCTGGCCTGGCTGCGGCGCGGCGCCCCCGCCCGTACCTCCAAGCCCCGCTACCGCATCGAGGCCGCCAACGAGCTGATCGCCGACGTGCCGCCGCCGCGCGACACCAGCGAGCTGATGAAGTTCGCCAACGCCCGCCTCGGCAAGACGGTCTTCGACCTGGAGGACGTGACCGTCACCGCCGGTCCCAAGACCCTCCTCCAGCACCTCACCTGGCAGCTGGGCCCCGGCGACCGCATCGGTCTCGTCGGCGTCAACGGCGCCGGCAAGACCTCACTCCTGCGCGCGCTCGCCGACGCCGCCGTCTCCGGCGGCGAGGAGCAGCCCGCCAAGGGGAAGATCGTCGTCGGCAAGACCGTCCGGCTCGCCTACCTCTCGCAGGACGTCACCGAACTCCCGGCGACGCTGCGGGTCCTGGAGGCCGTGCAGCAGATCCGCGACCGCGTCGACCTCGGCAAGGGCCGCGAGATGACGGCCGGACAGCTCTGCGAGCAGTTCGGCTTCTCCAAGGAGAAGCAGTGGACGCCGGTCGGCGACCTCTCCGGCGGTGAGCGCCGCCGCCTCCAGCTGCTGCGCCTGCTGATGGACGAGCCGAACGTCCTCTTCCTCGACGAGCCCACCAACGACCTCGACATCGAGACCCTGACGCAGCTGGAGGACCTCCTCGACGGCTGGCCGGGCTCCATGGTCGTCATCTCCCACGACCGGTTCTTCATCGAGCGCACCACCGACAGGACGCTCGCGCTGCTCGGCGACCAGACGCTGCGGATGCTGCCGCGCGGCATCGACGAGTACCTGGAGCGGCGCCGGAAGATGATCGAGACGGCCGTCCCGACGCCCGCCGCCGCGGCCGCGCCGCAGAAGGCGGGCGTCTCCGCCGCCGACGCGCGCGCCGCGAAGAAGGAGCTCCAGAAGGTCGAGCGGCAGCTCGACAAGGTCTCCCAGAAGGAGGCGAAACTGCACACGCAGATCGCGGACAACGCCACCGATTTCGAGAAGGTCGCGAAGCTCGACGCGGAGCTCAGGGAACTCGTGGGTGAACGCGAGGAGTTGGAGATGCGCTGGCTCGAATTGGCCGAGGACGCATAACAAGGGCATCACGGGCCGGTCCTCCCTTGGGTACAAGGGGAGGACCGGTCGCTTTTGCGCCACGGCGTGAGTGGTAGAAAGAAAACCCGCTCACGTCAAGGGGGAACCGCTGATGACCCAGCCGCCCAGCAACCAGCCGCCGGGGGGCTTCGGAGCCCCTCAGGATCCGAACCAGGGCCTCCCGCCGGTCCCGCCCGTCCCGCCGCAGGCACCGCAGTCCCCGCCGCCCGTCCCGCCGGCCGCCGCGCCCGGGCCGTACGGCCAGCAGCCGCCGCAGCAGCCCGGTTACGGATACCCGCAGCAGCCCGGCCAGCCCGGCCAGCCCGGTCCGTACGGGCAGCCGACGCCGCCGCCCTACGGCTACCCGCAGCAGCAGCCCGGCCCCTACGGCCAGCAGCCGCAGCAGCCCGGCCTGTACGGGCAGCAGCAGCCGGGCCCGTACGGCCAGCAGCCCGGCCCCTACGGCGGTTACCCCGCCCAGCCCGGGTACCCCGGCGCCCCCACCCCGCCGCCCGCCCCCGGCGGCGGTGGCCTCAAGGGCCGGACCGGTGTCATCGCGGCCGTGGCCGCCGGAGCCGTCCTGGTCGCCGCCGTCACGACCTGGGCGGTCGTCGGCGGGGGCGACGAGAAGGACCCGATCGCGCAGCCGACCGCCACCGCCACCTCCTCGTCCTCCGGCGCACCCAAGCCCACCGAGTCGGTGGACCAGGGCGACGGCTCGGGCGACGGCCGGGGCGGCGACGACGACCTCAACGCCGGCCGCAAGGACGGCGAGGCCAAGGTCGACTGGCTGCTCAAGAACAACGTCGACCTGCCCCGCAACGGCTCCGACGTGATGGGCCCGTGGATCGTCGGCGACACCGTCGTCAAGGCGATGTACAAGAGCATCGACGGCTACAACCTGAGCGACGGCTCCCTGAAGTGGCACGTCGACGTGCCCTTCGAGCTGTGCGCGGCCCCGCCGGCGCCCGCCGCCAACGGCACCATGGTCTTCGGGCACAACGACAGCGCCAAGGACGGCGCCAAGTGCCTCGGCCTCCAGCAGGTCGACCTCAAGACCGGCAAGGTGGGCTGGAAGAAGTCCGTGCCGAAGCCGACCGGCCTCTTCGCCTTCTCCGACAACACCCTGGCCATCAGCGGCAACACGGTCACCGCGGCCGGCTCCAGCACCGCCTACGGCTTCTCCCTCGCCGACGGCAAGCAGCTCTTCCAGGGCGCCACCACCGGCTGCAAGCCCTTCGCCTTCGCGGGCGGCAGCAAGCTGATCGCCGCGATGGACTGCCCCTCGGGCAGCACCACCAAGAAGCTCCAGGCGGTCGGCGAGGTCAACCCGGCCACCGGCAAGCCCAAGTACACCTTCCAGCTGGAGGCGAACTGGGAGGTCGACAAGGTCTACTCGGTCGACCCGCTGGTCGTCTCGGCCACCCAGCGCGAGCAGAAGAAGTGGACCATCTTCGCGCTCGACGCCAAGGGCAAGCTCCGCTCGCAGATCCAGGGCGGCAAGGACAAGTTCGCCCCGTCCTGCGGCGGCAGCTTCGTCATCTTCGGCAAGAACCTCCAGGGCTGCACCGGAGTCGCCGCCGACGCCAACACCTTCTACATGGCCACCGAGACCTCGTACGGCACGCCCAACGAGGTCGTCGCCTTCGACCTGAAGACCGGCAAGGCCAAGTGGCGTTCCAAGGCGCCGGGCGAGCAGTCGATGATCCCGCTGCGCATGGAGAGCGGGCAGGTCCTGGTCTACGTCGACCCGTCGTACGACAAGGGCGGCGCCGTCGCGACCATCGCCCCGACCGGCGGTGCGCCGAAGGTCGTGCTCCAGCACCCGGCCTCGACCTCCGAGATCGAGAACAGCTTCTACGACCCGGGGTTCGCCTACGGCGGCGGCCACTTCGTCGTGACGAGCGGACGTGTGTCCGCGACGAACGACAAGGAAGAGAAGCAGGTCAAGACGATGATGGCGTTCAGCAAGTAGGGATTCGGACCGATGACGCAGCCACCCCCGCCCCCGCCGAACCAGCCCCCGGATCCCCAGGGCGGCTTCGGCGCCCCCACGCCCCCGCCCCCGGCCCAGCAGCCGGAGCCCGGTTACGGCCATCCGCAGCAGCCGCCCGGCTACGGCTACCCGCAGCAGCAGCCCGACGCGGGCTACGGCTACCCGCAGCAGCCGCCGACCGAGCCCGGTTACGGCTACCCGCAGCAGCCCCCGGCCGCTCCGCAGCAGTCCCCGTACGGCTACCCGACGCCGCAGCAGCAGCAGCCGGTCCAGCCGCCGTACGGCTACCCGACCCAGCCGCAGCAGCACTACGGCGGCTACCCGCAGACCGCCCCGGCCCCGGCCGTGGCGCCCGGCGGGAAGAAGCTGTCGGCGCAGCTCCAGATCGTGATCGCGGCGGCCGTCGCGGTCGTCCTGATCATCGGGGCCGGCATCTGGTACGCCAACTCCGGGAGCGGCGGCAAGGACGACGAGGCCAAGAGCTCGGCCGGCACCTCGCAGGGCTCCGGCGGCAACGGCGGCAGCGGCGAGTCCAAGGGGACCGGCGGGGGCGGCAACGAGAAGCCGCCGGCCGACACCCAGGCGAAGCTGACCTTCCAGGTGCCCAAGCCCGGAGTCCCGGACGTCACCGATGTCTCCGGTTCCTGGGTCACGGACAAGGCGTACGTGAAGACGGGCGTGAACTCGCTCGTCGCCTACGACCTCGCCAAGGGCACGGCCCTCTGGACGCTGCCGCTGACCGGCCAGATCTGCGGCGCCTCGCGCCACGTGACCGCCGACAACAAGCTGCCGATCCTCTTCGAGGCCAGCAAGCGGGTCGCGCCGCGCTACTACCAGCAGTGCACCGAGGTCGGCACGGTCGACCTCACCACCGGCAAGCTGCTCTGGTCCACCTCGGTCACCGGCGGATCCGCCGGCGACCAGAAGGCCCGGTTCGGCGAGATCACCGTCAGCGGGACGACGGTCGCGGCCGGCGGCAACGACGGAGGCGCCGCCTTCGACATCGCCAACGGCAACCCGCGCTGGAAGCCGCAGGCCAACGACCAGAACTGCTACGACCTGGGCTACGGCGGCGGCGCGGGACTCGTCGCGGTCCGCAAGTGCGGCCCGTACGAGAGCCAGTACGTGCTGATCCAGAACCTCAACCCGACGACGGGCGCGCCGATCTCGCAGTACAAGATGCCGACCGGCGTGAAGTACGCGTCGATCGTCTCCACCAAGCCGCTGGTCGTCGCGGCCGACGTCGGCGACAGCGCCGGTGACGGCAGCGGCATCTCGGACTTCTTCTCCCTCGACGAGAAGACCGGCAAGCTGAAGGCGAAGATCACGGCGGACCCCGACCAGTACGGGGCACGCTGCCGCGCGACCCGGGTCGAGTCCTGCACCAAGGCCATCGTCGGCAACGGCCGGCTGTACGTGCCGACCGAGGAGCACGAGGGCTCCACCGGGGAGTACGGCGACGAGACCAACGAGGTCATCGCCTTCGACCTGGCCACCGGGAAGACGGCGCCGGAGAAGGCGGACGCGGGGGACAAGTACACGCTGGTCCCGCTCCGCATGGACGGCGGCAGCCTCATCGCGTACAAGGCCCCGCCCTACGACAAGGGCGGACGGATCGTCTCCATCGACGGCGTCACCATGAAGGAGACGGTGCTCCTGGAGAACCCGGCGGACCCCACCGTCAACGACATCGAGAACAGCTTCTCGCCGGACTACTCGGAGATCCTGTACCGCGACGGACGGGTGTTCATGTCCGCCGTGATGCTCTCCAAGCCGCGCTCCTCGGCCTCGCCGACGGACAATGAGCCCCTGGCGGTGTCGTACAGCACCCGGTGAATCCACAGACGTCCCCCGGGCGTCTGTGGGAGACTCGCGCGGCCCGGCGCATCGGTTCACCCCGATGCGCCGGGCCGTTTGCATGGCTCGCCCGTGGGCGAGGAATTCGGGGTCGAGCGGGCCGAGCCGGGGGACGGTGGGCCCAGAGGATGGGGGATGACCGGGATGGGCGTACGCCTCGTGGTGGTGGACGACCACAGACTTCTCGCCGAGGCGCTGGCCTCGGCGCTGAAGCTGCGTGGTCACCGGGTGCTCGCCGCGGCGGCGCCGGTGGCGGGGGCGGCGGAGCTCGTGGTGAGCCGGGCGCCGGAGGTGTGTCTGCTCGGCACGGCCGCCCCGGCCGAGCCGGGCGCGTTCGACGTGGTCGCGCGGATCAGGCGGGAGCGGCCGCAGGTGGCCGTGGTGGTGCTCGGTCCCGTGCCGTCGCCGCGCGGGATCGCGGCCGCCTTCGCGGCCGGGGCCTCCGGGTACGTCCGGCACGACGAGCGCATCGAGGGGGTCGAGCGGGCGCTCGTGAAGGCCCGCGCGGGGGAGTCGGCGGTGGCGCCGCAGCTGCTGCAGTCGGCCTTCGCCGAGCTGCTCAACCCCTCGGTGCAGCAGGACGACGAGGGGCAGCGGCTGCTGCGGCTGCTGACGCAGCGGGAGGTGGAGGTCCTCGTGCGGGTCGCGGAGGGTGAGGACACGCGGCTGATCGCGGAGGGGATGCGGATCGCGCCGAGCACGGCGCGGACGCACGTGCAGCGGGTCCTGATGAAGCTGGGCGTCGGGTCGCGACTGGAGGCGGCGGCCCTCGCGGCCCGCACGGGTCTCCTCGACCGGGCGGTGCCCACCCAGCGCGGCTCCCTTCCGTAGCCCTTCGAACACTCTTCCCGCCCTTTTCATCCATCGGTGCGCGAGGGCGGGATCTGCCATTGACTGCGATGTTCGAATGTGATTCTTTGTGCGTGGTTCTGTTTGATCTCGCGCCCGGAGGGCATCCCCGTGAAGAAGACCGTCACCACGCTCGCCGACGGGCGCGAGCTGATCTACTACGACAGCCGCGACGACGCCGTCCGCGAGGCCGTCGACCCGCGCCCCCTCACCCCCGTCGTCTCCCGCTCCGAGATCCGTTACGACGAGCTCACCGGCGACGCCGTCGCCGTCGCCTCGCACCGGCAGGCCCGCACCTACCAGCCGCCGGCCGACGCCTGTCCGCTCTGCCCCGGCCGGGACGGGCGCGAGAGCGAGATCCCCGACGAGAGCTACGAGGTCGCGGTCTTCGAGAACCGTTTCCCCTCGCTCTCCGGCGGACTCGGCCGCTGCGAGGTCGTCTGCTTCACCGAAGACCACACCGCCTCCTTCGCCGACCTCACCGAGGAGCAGGCCCGGCTCGTCCTCGACGCCTGGATCGACCGGACCTCCGAGCTCTCGGCCCTGCCCGGCGTCCAGCAGGTCTACTGCTTCGAGAACCGCGGCCAGGAGATCGGCGTCACCCTGCCCCACTCGCACGGCCAGATCTACGCCTTCCCGTACGTCACCCCCCGGACCGCCCTCATGCGGCGCCGGCTCGACGAGCACCGGGCGGCGACCGGACGCAACCTCTTCGACGACGTCATCGCCCGGGAGCAGGCCGACGGCGAGCGGGTGGTCCTGGAGACCGAGCACTGGATCGCCTTCGTGCCGTACGCCGCCCACTGGCCGTACGAGGTGCACCTGCACCCCAAGCGCCGGGTGCCCGACCTGCTCGGCCTCGACGAGGACGCCCGCACAGAGTTCGCACAGGTCTACCTGGAACTCTTGAGGCGCTTCGACCGGATCTTCGGCCCGGACGAGCCGCCGACGCCCTACATCGCCGCCTGGCACCAGGCGCCGTTCACGGACGAGCGGCGGGAGGACTTCGGACTCCATCTGGAGCTTTTCACCGTCCGGCGGGCCTCTGGCAAGCTGAAGTTCCTCGCGGGCACCGAGTCCGGCATGGGCGCGTTCATGAACGACGTGCGGCCGGAGGACGCGGCCCGACGTATCCGAGAGGTGGCCACCGCATGAGCACAGCCGATTCCCGAGCCCGCCGGTACCTCGTGACCGGCGGCGCCGGATACGTGGGCAGCGTGGTCGCCGCCCACCTCCTGGAGCGGGGCCACCGGGTCACCGTCCTCGACGACCTCTCCACCGGCTTCGCCGAAGGCGTCCCGGAGGGCGCCGAGTTCATCGAGGGCCGCATCCAGGACGCCGCACAGTGGCTGGACGACTCCTACGACGGCGTCCTGCACTTCGCCGCCTTCTCCCAGGTCGGCGAGTCCGTCGCCAAGCCCGAGAAGTACTGGGAGAACAACGTCGGCGGCACCATGGCCCTCCTCGCCGCCATGCGGACGGCCGGGGTGCGCAAGCTCGTCTTCTCCTCCACCGCCGCCACCTACGGCGAGCCGGAGTCCGTGCCGATCACCGAGTCCGCGCCGACCGCGCCCACCAGCCCGTACGGCGCGAGCAAGCTGGCCGTCGACCACATGATCGGCGGGGAGTGCGCCGCGCACGGCCTGGCCGCCGTCTCCCTGCGCTACTTCAACGTGGCGGGGGCGTACGGCTCGCTCGGCGAGCGCCACGCACCCGAGTCGCACCTGATCCCGCTCGTCCTCCAGGTCGCCCTGGGGCAGCGCGAGGCCATCTCCGTGTACGGCGAGGACTACCCGACCCCGGACGGCACCTGCGTCCGCGACTACATCCACGTCGCCGACCTCGCCGAGGCCCACCTCCTGGCGCTCGACGCCATGACCGCGGGCGAGCACCTGATCTGCAACCTCGGCAACGGCAACGGCTTCTCGGTCCGCGAGGTCGTCGAGACCGTCCGGAAGGTCACCGGCCACCCGATCCCGGAGATCACCGCCGCACGCCGCCCCGGCGACCCGGCCGTCCTGGTCGCCTCCGCCGACGCCGCGCACGAGCGGCTCGGCTGGACGCCGTCCCGCCCGGACCTGGCGGCCGTCGTCGCCGACGCCTGGGCCTTCGCCCGCCGCCGTGAAGAGGAGGGACGTCCGTGAACGTCGCCGCAGGCTTCGAGGCGCTGTACGGCGCCGCCCCCGACGGGGTGTGGGCCGCCCCCGGGCGGGTCAACCTCATCGGTGAGTACACCGACTTCAACGACGGCTTCGTGCTGCCGCTCGCGCTGCCGCACACCACCGTCGCCGCCGTCGCCCGCCGCGACGACGGGATCCTGCGCCTGCACTCCGCCGACATCGACGGCGGGATCGTGCAGCTGGAGGTCGAGGAGCTCGAACCGCTCTCCGGCGGCGGCTGGGCGGCCTACCCGGCCGGAGTCGTCTGGGCGCTGCGGGAGGCGGGCCACCCGGTGACGGGTGCGGACGTCCACCTCACCTCGACCGTGCCGACCGGCGCGGGCCTCTCCTCCTCGGCGGCCCTGGAGGTCGTCACGGCGCTCGCGCTGAACGACCTCTTCGGCCTCGGGCTCTCCCGGCCCGAGCTCGCACGGATCGCCCAGCGCGCCGAGAACGCCTTCGTCGGCGTGCCCTGCGGGGTCATGGACCAGATGGCCTCCGCGTGCGCCGAGGAGGGCCATGCCCTCCATCTGGACACCCGGGACCTCTCGTACCGGCAGGTCCCCTTCGACCTGGCCGCCGAGGGGCTGCGGCTGCTCGTCGTCGACACCCGCGTGAAGCACGCGCTCGGGGACGGCGCGTACGCGGAGCGGCGCGCCGGTTGTGAAGCGGGCGCGCGGGCGCTCGGGGTGAGCGTCCTGCGCGATGTGAGCGCCGCGCAACTACCCGATTCCCTCGCACGCCTGAGCGATGAGACGGTTCTTCGCTATGTGCGGCACGTCGTCACGGACAACGCCCGGGTGGAGCGCGTGATCGCGCTCCTGGACGCCGGGGACACCCGGGCGGTCGGCCCGGTCCTCACGGAGGGCCACGCCTCCCTCCGGGACGATCTGCGGGTCTCCTGCGCCGAGCTGGACCTCGTCGTCGAGGCGGCGAACGCCGCCGGGGCGCTGGGCGCCCGGATGACCGGCGGCGGCTTCGGCGGCTCGGCCGTCGTCCTCGTCGCGACCGACCGGGCGGAGGCGGTCTCCGTCGCCGTCGAGAAGGCCTTCGCCGAAGCCGGGTACGCGGCTCCGGGGATCTTCCCGGCCGTTCCCTCGGCGGGTGCGCGCCGGCTCTGAACCCCGCTCCCGTCCGCACGACTTCGGACAGTTCCGCCAATCGGCCCCCACCGTGACGCCCCGCCCCTACCCTGAGGGGCAGCGCCGGTGGGGGCCGGTGCTGTTTCAGGGTGCGAGACCCTTCGGGTACGGCGCCGGAAGTGGGGTAAAAGTCAACGCACGGCGGCGGCCGTGCGACCGACGGACCCGCCTCCGGCGCCGTATCCGCGTCGGTCCCGTTCCTCGACACTTGGGGGTGTCCGTGGCACGTATCCGGGTCCTGGTGGTGGACGACCACCGCATCTTCGCCGAGTCGCTCGCCGCCGCTCTCGCGGCCGAGCCCGACGTCGACGTCTCCGCCGCGGGAAGCGGCCCGGCCGCCTTGCGCTGTCTGGACCGCGGGGTCGCGGAGGGGCGCAGGTTCGACGTGCTGCTCGTCGACGCCGAGCTGGGCGCGGGGCCCGCCGGGGCCGCGGCGGCCCGGGCGGTGCCGGACGACGCCGAGGGCGCGGTGGACGGGATCTCGCTGGTGGCGGGGGTGCGCGGGGTCCACCCCGCCGTCCGTACCGTCGTCCTGGCGGAGAAGGACGACGCGCGCCGGGCCGCGCTCGCGCTCCAGGCGGGGGCCTCCGGCTGGGTGGCGAAGGACTGCTCCCTCCAGCGTCTCCTCGCGGTGGTCCGCGGGGTGCTGCGGGACGAGACGCATCTGCCGCCCGCGCTGCTCACGGGCGTCCTGAGGGAGCTGACGGAGGCCCGGAAGCACCGGACGGACAGCGAGCGGCTCGTGGAGTCGCTGACCCCGCGGGAGCGGGAGGTGCTGCGCTGCATGGTCGCGGGCCTGGGCCGCAAGGCGGTCGCGGAGCGGCTCTTCCTCTCCCCGCACACCGTCCGTACGCACATGCAGAACGTGCTGGGGAAGCTGGGCGTCCACTCGACGCTCGCGGCGGTGGCGCTGGCCCGCCGCGCGGGCGTCGGTCCGGCCGCGCTCGAAGGGACTCCGGCGGACGGGCAGGTGCTTCCGGGGCTGCCCGCTCAGCCGCTACCCGGGGATGTTGTCGAACGGGGCGGTCAGCCGGCGTAGCAGCGCGGCCAGTTCACCGCGCTGGGCGCGGGAGAGCTGGGCCAGGATGGCGCGCTCCTGGGCGAGGAGCCCGGCGAGCGCCTCGTCGGCGCGGTCGCGGCCCTCGGGGGTGAGCCGGACGAGGACCCCGCGCCGGTCGCTGGGGTCGGGGAGCCGCTCGACGAGGCCCTTCTTGGTGAGCCGGTCGATGCGGTTGGTCATGGTGCCCGAGGTGACCAGAGTCTGGGTCAGGAGCTGGCCGGGGGAGAGCTGGTAGGGAGCTCCGGCGCGGCGGAGCGAGGTGAGGACGTCGAACTCCCAGGGCTCCAGCTGGTGCTCGGAGAAGGCGAGCCGACGGGCGCGGTCGAGGTGCCGGGCGAGCCGCGAGACGCGGCTGAGCACCTCGAGCGGTTCCACGTCGAGGTCGGGGCGCTCTCGGCGCCATGCTGCGACCAGTCGGTCGACCTCGTCCTCCATGTCGATCAGTGTAGAGGGTCTGTTGACATAAAGTCTCTTGTATTCGAGTTTCTTGATTTCAAGAATCTTGATTACGAGATATATTTTCCCGGAGTGCGGGGAAGGGACCGGGCCGGAACTCCGTTCCGCTTCGGCAACTCGTTCCAGCAAGGGGCTTCGAACATGCATTCCGTGGAATCCGCCGCACCAACCTGGGATCCGCAGCAGTACCTCCACCACTCCGGCCACCGCACCCGGCCCTTCCTCGACATGCTCGCCCGAATACCGCGTCTGCCGGCCCAGGGCCGGCCGCCCCGGATCGCCGATCTCGGCTGCGGCCCGGGCAACGTGACGGCCCTCCTCGCCGACCGGTGGGCCGACGCGCACATCACCGGCTTCGACCTGTCGCCCGAGATGCTGGAGCGGGCCGAGAAGGACTGGTCCGGCGCCACGCGGGGCGGCGGCTGGATCGACTTCAGGCCCGCCGACGCGGCGCACTGGACCCCGGCCGAGCCCTACGACCTGATCGTCTCCAACGCGGCCCTCCAGTGGGTGCCCAACCACCCCGAGTCCTTCGCGGCCTGGATCGACGGGCTCCGCCCCGGCGGGACCCTCGCCTTCCAGGTCCCCGGCAACTTCACCGCGCCCAGCCACGCCCTGCTCGGCGAACTCTGCGAGACCCCCGAGTGGCGCTCCCGCCTCGGCGACCAGGGCCGCCGCTTCGTCCACATCCTCGACGCGGCCGACTACCTCACCCGGCTCACCGACCTGGGCTGCGAGACCGAGGTCTGGGAGACCACGTACAGCCGGCTCCTGCAGGGTGAGGATCCCGTCCTCGAATGGGTCAAGGGCACGGCGCTGCGACCCGTCCTCACCACGCTGGGCGACGACCGGGAGGCGGCCGAAGCCTTCCTCGCCCAGTACCGCGCACGGCTCCGCGAGGCCTACCCGCCGGGCCCGTACGGCACGGTCTTCCCGTTCCGCCGAGTCTTCGCCGTCGCCCGCAAGGGATCGTGAACGCGGGAGGTACGGGCGAGCTCGTGAACGCGCGGACGCCCCGCACCGGAGTTCCGGTGCGGGGCGCCGCGTGTGATGCCCGGTGTGCTCGGTGCGACTAGTACAGACCGTTGTAGGTCTGGTAGCCGGTGCCGATCGAGACACGCGGCTTGAAGACGGAGCCCGACGTGCCGTAGCCCGAGTAGCGGAACAGCTCGCCGCCCGAGTTCACCGCGAGCAGGTCGGCCTTGCCGTCACCCGTGATGTCACCGGGCGCCGCCAGCTTCGGGTACGCGTTCCAGCCGCCGCCGATCTTGACGCGGGACTTGAACGGGTAACCCTCCTTGCCCGTGCCCTGGTACAGGTACAGGTTGCCGTCCTTGTCGCGGGCCACCAGGTCGTTCAGACCGTCGCCGGTGAGGTCGCCCGAACCGAGGATCCGGTTGTACGCGTTCCAGCCGGCGCCGACCTTGACGCGGGAGTGGAGCGCCGTGCCGTCGTAGTTGCTCCGGTAGAGCCACAGGACGCCGGAGCTGTCCCGGGCCACGAAGTCGCCGGTTCCGTCGCCGTTCAGGTCGCCCGGGCCCGCGATCAGGTTGATGGCACCCCAGCCGCCGCCGAAGTCCGTCTCGCCGCGGTAGAGGCGGCCCTGGTAGATCTCCAGCGTGTCGGAGAACCCGTCCCTGCCCAGCGAGTTGACCTCGAAGATCGTCGCCCCGGCCCAGCCGCCGGTGTCGCTGATCTGCTCGCGGGGGGCCAGCTTGCCCGTGCCCGTCGGGTAGTACCAGAAGAGCGTGCCGGCCTTGTCGCGGGCGAGCAGCCCCTCCTTGCCGTGCGCCGGCACGTTGCCCGCGCCGCCGAACTGGGGCACACCGGCCCAGCCGCCGCCGGAGCTGGCCTGCTTACGGGCCGTGAAGCGGCCGCCGCCGGTGCCGTAGTAGATCCACAGCGTGCCGTCGGTACCGCGCGCGACGACGTCGGGGACACCGTTGGCGTTGTCGTCGTCGACGCCGATGATCTGGTTGTAGATCTGCCAGCCGGAACCGACCTGAGTGCGCGCCTTCAGCGTCTTCGGGTTGCCGGTGCTGCCGTAGTAGTAGAGGACGCCGGACGGCGTACGGGCGAGGAAGTCGCCCCTGCCGTCGCCGTCGCTGTCACCGAGACCGATCAGCTGGTCGTAGGCCGTCCAGCCCTTGCCGATCAGCTGACGGGCGTGGAACGGAGCGTAGGACACGCCCGTGGAGGCGTAGACCCACAGCTCGCCGGAGGGCGTACGGGCCAGCACGTCCGCACGGCCGTCACCACTGATGTCACCGGGCGAGAAGACCTTGTTGTAGATCTCCCAGCCGTCACCGGACCAGCGGTAGCTGCCGTACGACGCGGTCGCGTCCCCGTAGAGCGCCAGATTGCCGAACTTCGACAACGTCAGGACCTCGGGCCCGCTGCCGTTCGCGTCCTGGTCGCCGATCGGGATGACGTCCTTGACGAACTCGCTGGTCGCGGAGAACTCCGACTGGACGCCCGTGGTCGTCGACGTCCAGAGCGAGCCGTTGACGCCGCGGTAGATGACGTCGGCGCGGCCGTCCCCGTCGAAGTCCGAGCGCGACGGCAGACGGTCCGCCGTGGCACCGGCGATCCCGGCGGACCGGGCACCGTCCTGCGGCAGGAACCGCTCCGACGGAGCGCCAGGGCCCGGGGCCGGCTTCTCGACGGACGGGCGCGGCGCCGGGGTGTCGGCGGACGCCGGGGTCGCGAGGAGCATGCCCGCGGAGAGGGCGAGGGTGGTGCAGGCGGCCACACGACGGGCGCGCTTGGAGCGAAGGAAGAACAAAGAGATCCCCCCCAGGGATCTAGAGGTTCGACAGAACCAAACAGGGGGGTTCGCACAGCGTCGAACGGCGTCAGCCCATGCCCGTAGGCACGCGGGGACGACTTCGCTCGAAGGTCGGAACACCCCCCCGGATGTTGAACACGAGTCTACTCACAGGAACGATCTACGCCAGAGGTTTACCCTCCGAATCCGACCATCCGGTCAGTTCTTCCGGTGCCCTATCAACCGCGGCTTCTGCTCCAGGCCGTCCAGGCCGTGCCACGCCAGGTTCACCAGATGCGCCGCGACCTCCGCCTTGTCCGGCTTCCGCACGTCCAGCCACCACTGGCCCGTCAGCGCCACACTGCCCACCAGCGCCTGCGCGTACAGCGGGGCCAGCTTCGGGTCGAAGCCGCGATTCTTGAACTCCATCCCGAGGATGTCCTCCACCTGCGTGGCGATGTCGCTGATCAGCGAGGCGAACGTGCCCGTCGACTGCGCCACCGGCGAGTCCCGCACCAGGATCCGGAAACCGTCCGTGTAGTTCTCGATGTAGTCGAGCAGCGCGAACGCCGCCTGCTCCAGGAGCTCCCGCGGGTGCCCCGCGGTCAGCGCGCCCGTCACCCCCTCCAGGAGCTGCCGCATCTCCCGGTCGACGACGACCGCGTACAGCCCCTCCTTGCCCCCGAAGTGCTCGTACACCACCGGCTTGGAGACCCCGGCCTTCGCCGCGATCTCCTCCACCGACGTGCCCTCGAAGCCCTTCTCGGCGAACAGCGTGCGGCCGATGTCGAGGAGCTGCTCCCGGCGCTCGGCGCCCGTCATCCGCACCCGGCGGCCACGCCGGGGCTTCTGCCCGCCACTGCTTCCCGTGCTTCCTGTACTGCTGCCGGTACCGCTGGTGCTGCCGTCGATCGCCACGTCTTCCATCATGCCGCGTCTGCGGACGCGCTCTGGCGCCGGGCTTCGATGCGCTCCTTCGCCGGCCAGCGCACGTCGGACGCCCAGCCCGCCAGCTCGAACCAGCGGATCAGCCGCGCGCTGGAGTCGACCTGGCCGCGCAGCACCCCGTGCCGCGCCGAGGTCGGGTCCGCGTGGTGCAGGTTGTGCCAGGACTCGCCGCAGGACAGCACCGCGAGCCACCACACGTTGCCCGAACGGTCACGCGACTTGAACGGGCGCTTGCCCACCGCGTGGCAGATCGAGTTGATCGACCAGGTCACGTGGTGCAGCAGCGCCACCCGGATCAGGGAGCCCCAGAAGAACGCGGTGAACGCGCCCCACCACGACATCGTCACCAGACCGCCCACCAGCGGCGGAATCGCCAGCGACACCACCGTCCACAGCACGAACTGGCGCGAGATCGCCCGGATCGCCGGGTCCTTGATCAGGTCGGGGGCGTACTTGTGCTGCGGCGTCCGCTCCTCGTCGAACATCCAGCCGATGTGCGCCCACCACAGGCCCTTCATCAGCGCCGGGACCGTCTCCCCGAAACGCCACGGCGAGTGCGGGTCGCCCTCCGCGTCCGAGAACTTGTGGTGCTTGCGGTGATCCGCCACCCAGCGCACCAGCGGACCCTCGACGGCCAGCGAACCCATGATCGCGAGCGCGATCCGCAGCGGCCGCTTCGCCTTGAAGGAACCGTGCGTGAAGTAGCGGTGGAAACCGATCGTGATCCCGTGACAGCCGATGTAGTACATCGCCACCATCAGCCCCAGATCCAGCCAGCTCACCCCCCAGCCCCAGGCCAGCGGCACCGCCGCGAGCAGCGCCAGGAACGGCACCGTGATGAACAGCGCCAGCGCGACCTGCTCGGTCGAACCCTTGCTGTCACCGCCCAGCGTCGCGAAGGGAAGGGCCGTGGCGCCGTCGGGCGTCTCGGGCGCCTCGGGCGCCGAGGTCACCTCGGGGCTAGTGGTCATGGGCGTCCCCTGGGGATGAGGGTGAGGGTGAAAGAAGCGGAAACCCGCGTCGTGGCTACGCCTCCGTAACCTACGGCGTCGTAAGTATGGCAGCGCCGTGACGCGCGGCAAGAGGGCACAAGAGGGGCGTTGCCCACACCGCCCCGGCGGACACCTATCCTGGGTGCGTCGGACAGCGCGGTCCGCAAGCCTCCAGTACCCCTCCAGACGTGCTCAAACACTGCAAGGAGCCGCACCTGTGAGCAGTGCCGACCAAACCCCCACCGCCAGCACCGAGCTGCGCGCCGACATCCGCCGACTGGGCGACCTCCTGGGCGAGACCCTCGTCCGGCAGGAGGGCCACGAACTCCTCGACCTCGTCGAGCGGGTCCGCAGCCTCACGCGCGAGGACGGCGAGGCAGCCGCCGAGCTGCTCCGCGGTGTCGAACTGGAGACCGCCGCCAAGCTGGTGCGCGCCTTCTCCACCTACTTCCACCTGGCGAACGTCACCGAGCAGGTCCACCGCGGCCGCGAGATGCGCGAGAAGCGCGCCGCCGAGGGCGGCCTCCTCGCCCGCACCGCCGACATGCTCAAGGACGGCGACCCGCAGCACGTCCGCGAGACGGTCAAGAACCTCAACGTCCGACCCGTCTTCACCGCGCACCCCACCGAGGCGGCCCGCCGCTCCGTCCTCAACAAGCTGCGCCGGATCGCCGCCCTCCTGGAGACCCCGGTCATCGAGGCCGACCGGCGCCGCCACGACCTGCGGCTCGCCGAGAACATCGACCTCATCTGGCAGACCGACGAGCTCCGGGTCGTCCGCCCCGAGCCCGCCGACGAGGCCCGCAACGCCATCTACTACCTCGACGAGTTGCACGCCAACGCCGTCGGCGACGTCCTGGAGGACCTCGCCGCCGAGCTGGAGCGCGTCGGCGTCGAACTGCCCGCCGGCACGCGCCCGCTGACCTTCGGCACCTGGATCGGCGGCGACCGCGACGGCAACCCCAACGTCACCCCGCAGGTGACCTGGGACGTCCTGATCCTCCAGCACGAGCACGGGATCACCGACGCCCTCGAACTCGTCGACTTCCTGCGCGGACTCCTCTCCAACTCCATCCGCTACACCGGAGCCACCCAGGAACTCCTGGACTCCCTCCAGCGCGACCTGGAACTCCTCCCGGAGATCAGCCCCCGCTACAAGCGCCTCAACGCCGAGGAGCCGTACCGGCTCAAGGCCACCTGCATCCGGCAGAAGCTCGTCAACACCCGCGAGCGCCTCGCCTCCGGCACCCCGCACCAGGACGGCCGCGACTACCTCGGCACCGCCGAGCTGATCCACGACCTCACCCTGATCCAGACCTCGCTGCGCGAGCACCGCGGCGGCCTCTTCGCCGACGGCCGGATGGACCGCACCATCCGCACCCTCTCGGCCTTCGGCCTCCAGCTCGCCACCATGGACGTCCGAGAGCACGCCGACGCGCACCACCACGCGCTCGGCCAGCTCTTCGACCGCCTCGGCGAGGAGTCCTGGCGGTACGCGGACATGCCCCGCGACTACCGGCAGAAGCTGCTCGCCAAGGAGCTGCGCTCGCGCCGCCCGCTCGCCCCGACCCCGGCCCCGCTGGACGCCGCCGGCGAGAAGACCCTCGGCGTCTTCCACACCATCAAGCAGGCCTTCGAGCGCTTCGGCCCCGAGGTCATCGAGTCCTACATCATCTCGATGTGCCAGGGCGCCGACGACGTCTTCGCCGCGGCCGTCCTCGCCCGCGAGGCCGGCCTCCTCGACCTGCACGCCGGCTGGGCCAAGATCGGCATCGTGCCGCTCCTGGAGACCACCGACGAGCTCAAGGCCGCCGACGTCATCCTCAACGACATGCTGGCCGACCCCTCCTACCGGCGCCTCGTCTCGCTCCGCGGCGACGTCCAGGAGGTCATGCTCGGCTACTCGGACTCCTCCAAGTTCGGCGGCATCACCACCTCGCAGTGGGAGATCCACCGCGCCCAGCGCAGGCTCCGCGACGTCGCCCACCGCTACGGCGTGCGCCTGCGCCTCTTCCACGGCCGCGGCGGCACCGTCGGCCGCGGCGGCGGCCCCTCGCACACCGCGATCCTCGCGCAGCCCTGGGGCACCCTGGAGGGCGAGATCAAGGTGACCGAGCAGGGCGAGGTCATCTCCGACAAGTACCTGATCCCGTCCCTCGCCCGCGAGAACCTCGAACTGACCGTCGCGGCCACGCTGCAGGCCTCCGCCCTGCACACCTCCCCGCGCCAGTCCGACGAGGCCCTCGCCCGCTGGGACGCGGCCATGGACACCGTCTCGGACGCCGCCCACACCGCGTACCGCAAGCTGGTCGAGGACCCGGACCTGCCCGCGTACTTCTTCGCGGCCACCCCGGTCGACCAGCTCGCCGACCTCCACCTCGGCTCCCGCCCGTCCCGCCGCCCCGACTCGGGTGCCGGTCTCGACGGACTGCGCGCCATCCCGTGGGTCTTCGGCTGGACGCAGTCCCGGCAGATCGTCCCCGGCTGGTTCGGCGTCGGCTCGGGCCTCAAGGCCCTGCGCGAGGCCGGTCTCGACGCGGTCCTCGGCGAGATGTACGGGAGCTGGCACTTCTTCCGCAACTTCCTCGCCAACGTCGAGATGACGCTCGCGAAGACGGACCTGCGGATCGCCCGCCACTACGTCGACACCCTCGTCCCCGACGAGCTGAAGCACGTCTTCGACGACATCGAGGCCGAGCACGCGCTGACGGTCGCCGAGGTCCTCAAGGTCACCGGCGGCGAGACCCTGCTCGCCTCCAACCCGGTCCTCCAGCAGACCTTCGCCATCCGCGACGCCTACCTCGACCCGATCTCCTACCTCCAGGTCGCCCTCCTCGCCCGCCAGCGCGCGGCCGCCGAGCGCGGCGAGGACCCGGACCCGCTGCTCGCACGGGCCCTGCTCCTCACGGTGAACGGTGTCGCGGCGGGCCTGCGCAACACCGGCTGACGCCTGGCCGTACACATGACAGTGCCCCCGCCGGAATCCTCGGATCCCGGCGGGGGCACTGTCATGTGCGGGGGTGCGTCAGTGCTGCTGCGCCTTGCGACGACGGGTCACCAGGAACGCGCCGGCGCCCGCGAGGGCCACGGCCACGGCGGCGAGGACGCCGACCGGGGCGCTCGAACCGGTCTCGGCGAGGTCGCCCTCGCCCGTGCCACCGGTGCCACCGGTACCACCGGTACCGGCGGTCTCACCGGCCGGGGCGGTGGCGGACGGGGACTCGGTGCCGCCCGGGGTCTCGCTCGGAGCCGGGGTCTCACCAGGGGCGGTGGTCTCCGTGCCCGGGGTGGTCTCGGTGCCGGGGGTGGTGGTCTCGGTACCGGGAGTCGTGGTCTCCGTGCCCGGAGTGGTGGTCTCCGTGCCGGGGCTCGTGGTCTCGGTGCCGGGCGTCTCTGCCGGGCAGTCGACCTTGAAGACCTTGTGCTTGGCGCTGCCGTTCTCGCCCTCGAAGTTCCAGAACAGCTTGTACTGGCCGTCGGGGAGCGTCAGGTCCTCGGTGCGGCCATGGCCCTCGGCGTCGAGGGTGATGGAGCCGTCCTCGACCTCGGTGCCCTTTTCCTGGTCGTTGTTCGCCCAGGCTTCGATGCGCCAGGTCGCCTTCTGGGCGGCATCGAAGTGGAAGGCGTCGAGGTAGAAGGCGCAGACCTTCGGCTCGTTGGCCTTGATCTCCTCGCCGGTCTTCGAGTCGTGGATCTTAACGGTGCCGTTGTCGCCCTTGGGGCCGTTCGAGGCCGAGGCGGCCGGGGCCAGAACGAGGGAACCTGCCATGGCCGCGACAAGAGCGGCGGCAGGAATGAAGGAGCGTCGCATGTGCAGTCGTCCATCTGGGAGAAGAGGGATGCCGTGGGAGGTGGCCCAGGCAGCCTATCCGCCGCTTTAAGTCAGCCTTGACCCAGAAGCCCATAACGATCGCATCAGGGGACCGGTGGAATCCTCGGGGGCGCGAACAACCGGCTCAGAGCGCGAAGATGGGGCTCGGGAGCGCCAACAACCGGCTCAGAGCGCGAAGAACGCCGCCACCAGCAGCGCCCCGCCCAACCCCGCCACCGACCAGGCCGTCCGCGACATCCGCAGCCCCCCACCGATCACCGGCGCCGCGAGCAACAGCGCACCGCCCAGCGGCAGCCAGGCGTGCAGACCGCCACCCCACCCCGCCCGAACGCCCTCGTCCGTTCCCGGCTTCACCACCACCGGGATCGTCACGCCCTTCTCCGCCGCGACCGACGCGGCGATCGTCAGCGTCCGCCGCGTCGAGGACGGGTCCTCGGGCGCGTACGTACCGCTGCACGTCTCCTCCGTGCACCCGGTCACCGTCAACGAGCCGTGCTCACGCCCCTTGGCGAGCAGGACGTGCTGGGCGGAGTCCCACGAGGCCCAGGCACCCCCGACGACGAGGAGCAGGGCGACCAGGGCCATGGCGGCGTTACGGACGTGCGTCATGACCCGCGATCGTACAGTCGTACGTTCTTACGGACAGACCCTAGGCGTTGTACGCGGTCTGCGCCCGCTCCAGACCCTCCGCCACCAGGCACTCCACCGAGTCCGCCGCCCGGTCCACGAACCAGTCGAGGTCCTTGCGCTCCGCCGAGGAGAAGTCCTTCAGGACGAAGTCCGCGACCTGCATCCGGCCCGGCGGACGCCCGATCCCGCACCGCACCCGGTGGTACTCGGCCCCCATCGCCTTCGTCATCGACTTCAGACCGTTGTGCCCGTTGTCGCCGCCGCCGATCTTCAGCCGCAGCACGCCGTAGTCGATGTCCAGCTCGTCGTGGATCGCCACCACGTGCGCCGTGGGCACCTTGTAGAAGTCGCGCAGCGCCGTCACCGGACCGCCCGACAGGTTCATGTACGACATCGGCTTCGCGAGGATCACCCGCCGGTTCTCCGGCCCGGGCGGACCCATCCGGCCCTCGACGACCTGCGCCTGGGCCTTCTGCGCCCGCTTGAACGAGCCGCGGATCCGCTCGGCGAGCAGGTCCACGACCATGAAGCCGATGTTGTGGCGGTTGGCCGCGTACTCGGGCCCCGGGTTGCCGAGGCCGACGATCAGCCAGGGGGCGTTGGCGTCGTCCGTCATTGCGTCAGGTCTCCTCGTATCCGTTCACGCGTCCGTACATCCGTACAAGAGAAACGGGGTGACGGGCCGTACGGCCCGTCACCCCGTCACGTCAGGCAGAGCCTACGGCTCAGGCCTCGGTGCTCACGGCGGCCTCGGTCTCGGCGGCCGGCTCCTCGGCCTGCGCGGCCAGGACCTGCAGCACGACGGCGTCGGCGTCGGTCACCAGGGTCGAGCCCTTGGGGAGCTCGATGTCCTTGGCGAGGATGGAGGCACCGGCCTCCAGGCCCTCCACGGAGACCGTGACGGACTCGGGGAGGTGGGTGGCCTCGGCCTCGATGGAGAGGGTGCCGAGCACGTGCTCCAGCAGGTTGCCACCGGCGGCGAGCTCACCCTCGGCCTGAACCGGGATCTCGACCGTGACCTTCTCGCCACGCTTCACGAGGAGCAGGTCGACGTGGACCAGGAAACCCTTGATGGCGTCACGCTGGACGGCCTTCGGGATCGCCAGCGCGTTCTTGCCGTCGATGTCCAGGGAGAGCAGGACGTTCGGCGTACGCAGGGCGAGCGCCAGCTCGTGGGCCGGGAGGGTCACGTGGGCCGGCTCCGAGCCGTGGCCGTAGACGACCGCGGGAACCTGGCTGTCACGGCGGATCGAGCGGGCGGCGCCCTTGCCGAACTCCGTACGGACGGCAGCGGCGATCTTGACCTCGGACATGGTGCACTCCTCGTAGAAAGGTGACGAACACAGTGGTCACCCGGCCACGACTGGCGATGGCCTGCTACGAAGAGCGCGTCGATAACGGACCGCCGTGACCCTGTACATCCGTACGGGTACGGCCTCCCTCGCCGAGCAACTACGGCAGTCTACCGGCCGACCCCTCTACCACCCAATTCGATCACCGAAACACGGCGGAGGGCCGCTCCCCCGAACGGGGAAGCGGCCCTCGAAAAGCCTGTACGGCCGAGGCTCAGTGCTCCTCGAAGAGGCTCGTCACCGAACCGTCCTCGAACACCTCGCGCACCGCGCGCGCGATCGTCGGCGCGATCGACAGCACCGTGATCTTGTCGAGCTCAAGGGCGCCCGGCACCGGCAGCGTGTCCGTGAAGACGAACTCGCTCACCTTGGAGTTCTTCAGACGGTCCGCGGCCGGACCCGACAGGATGCCGTGCGTCGCCGTCACGATGACGTCCTCGGCACCGTGCGCGAACAGGGCGTCCGCGGCGGCGCAGATGGTGCCGCCGGTGTCGACCATGTCGTCCACCAGGACACAGACGCGGCCCTTCACGTCACCCACGACCTCGTGGACGGTGACCTGGTTGGCGACGTCCTTGTCACGGCGCTTGTGCACGATCGCCAGCGGGGCGTCCAGGCGGTCGCACCAGCGGTCGGCGACCCGCACGCGGCCCGCGTCCGGGGAGACGATCGTCAGCTTGTCGCGGTCGACCTTCGCACCCACGTAGTCCGCGAGCACCGGCAGCGCCGACAGGTGGTCCACCGGGCCGTCGAAGAAGCCCTGGATCTGGTCGGTGTGCAGGTCCACGGTCAGGATGCGGTCCGCACCGGCCGTCTCCAGCAGGTCCGCGACCAGACGCGCCGAGATCGGCTCACGGCCGCGGTGCTTCTTGTCCTGACGGGCGTAGCCGTACGACGGGATGATCACGGTGATGCTCCGGGCCGAGGCCCGCTTCAGCGCATCGACCATGATCAGCTGTTCCATGATCCACTTGTTGATCGGAGCCGTGTGGCTCTGGATCAGGAAGCAGTCCGCGCCGCGGGCCGACTCCTGGAAGCGGACGTAGATCTCACCGTTGGCGAAGTCGAACGCCTTGGTGGGAACGAGACCGACGCCCAGCTGGTGCGCGACCTCCTCGGCCAGCTCGGGGTGGGCGCGGCCGGAGAAGAGCATCAGCTTCTTCTCGCCGGTCGTCTTGATCCCGGTCACAGCACTGTCTCCTCAGACGTGTTCTCTGGCCGCGATCCCGCGCCCTGCGAGCGCATGTGCGAACCAGCCGAATTTGTGTGCACGTATCACGGTACGCCGAGTTCGACGTACCCGTTTCCGGTCAGCTTTCGCTTGCGGACTCCTCCGGGGCCGCCTGAGCGGCCTGCGCGGCGGCGCTTCCGGGCCGCTTCCGGGCCACCCAGCCCTCGATATTCCGCTGCTGGCCCCGGGCCACGGCCAGCGCACCGGCCGGGACGTCCTTCGTGATCACGGACCCGGCGGCGGTGTAGGCACCGTCCCCGATGGTGACGGGAGCCACAAACATGTTGTCCGAGCCGGTCTTGCAGTGCGAGCCGATCGTGGTGTGGTGCTTGGTCTCGCCGTCGTAGTTCACGAAGACGCTCGCGGCGCCGATGTTCGTGTACTCGCCGATGGTCGCGTCGCCCACGTACGACAGGTGCGGGACCTTGGTGCCCTCGCCGATCGTCGCGTTCTTCATCTCGACGTACGTGCCGGCCTTGGCCTTCGCGCCCAGGTTCGTCCCGGGACGGAGGTACGCGTACGGGCCCACGGAGGCGCCGTCGCCGACCACGGCCGAGTCCGCCACCGTGTTGTCCACCCGGGCGCCCTTGCCGACGCGGGTGTCCTTCAGGCGGGTGTTCGGGCCGACCTCGGCGTCCTCGGCGACGTGCGTCGCGCCGAGCAGCTGCGTACCCGGCAGGATCACCGCGTCGGCCTCGAAGGTCACCGTCACGTCGATGAAGACCGACGCCGGGTCCACGACCGTCACGCCGGCCATCATGGCCCGCTCCAGGAGCCGCTGGTTCAGCAGCCCGCGGGCCTCGGCGAGCTGCACCCGGTTGTTGATGCCGAGGATCTCACGGTGGTCGCCGGCGACCGAGGCACCGACCCGGTGGCCGGCCTCGCGCAGGATCGACAGCACGTCGGTGAGGTACTCCTCGCCCTGGCTGTTGTCCGTCCGCACCTTGCCCAGGGCGTCGGCGAGCAGCTGCCCGTCGAACGCGAACACGCCGGAGTTGATCTCCTTGATCGCGAGCTGCTCGGCGGAGGCGTCCTTGTGCTCGACGATCTCGGTGACGGCGCCGGTCGCCGGGTCCCGCACGATCCGGCCGTAGCCGGTGGAGTCAGGCACCTCGGCGGTCAGCACGGTCACGGCGTTGCCGTCGGCGGCGTGGGTGCCGGCCAGGGCCTTCAGGGTCTCGCCGGAGAGCAGCGGGGTGTCGCCGCAGACGACCACGACGGTGCCCTCGGGCGTCTGCCCGAGCTCTTCGAGGGCCATCCGCACGGCGTGCCCGGTGCCGTTCTGCTCCTCCTGCACGGCGGTCCGGGTACCGGCGTAGTGCGCCTCCAGATGCCCCTTGACCTGCTCGCGGGCGTGCCCGACGACCACGACGAGGTGCTCGGGCTCCAGCTCCCGGGCGGCGGAGACGACATGTCCGACGAGCGAACGCCCGGCGATCTCGTGCAGGACCTTGGGGGTCTTCGACTTCATGCGGGTGCCCTCACCCGCTGCGAGGACGACGACGGCTGCCGGGCGGTTGGCGCTCACGGGAATGCCCTTCGGCTTTGGGTGGTGGACGCACGAAGGATACCGGGGGGCCGGGGTCCGGACATGAGCGCGGGTCCTGACCGTGACGGTCAGGACCCGCAACCATGGGCTCCCGGAGAAGGATTCGAACCCTCATTCAATGGACCAAAACCATTTGTCCTGCCCTTAGACGATCCGGGATAGTTCGCCCTCTATGCCCGATTTCCCGTTGAGGGAATCGGAACGGCCCCTACTATGCCGCACCAGGCCCCTTCGATGCGACGGTACAGATCGGCGCTCCCGAGGATTCTGATCGCGAGGCAGCCGTGATAGCCGGCGTTCACGTTCTTGCGGTTGGTCCGCGGGTTGTGGCGCTTGAGGGTCGTCTTGCCGAAGGCCGAGGGGTCGGCGCCGACGACGCTGCTCCAGTACTGCTCGGCGCCGGACACGTCCCCGGTCTCATGGATCATCACGTGGTACCTCCGTCGCTCGGGCTCGATGCCGAGGAGGTCGAGCCAGGCGGCGAAGACCTGGATCATCCCGGGGTCGCTGTTCACGAACGTCACGCGTTCACGACGGGTGTGCGGCTTGTCCTTCGTGCCTTCCGCCCAGTAGAGGCCCACGCCCAGCAGGAAGAGTTCGCGCGCCGACATCGCTCCGATCTCTTCGGCCGCCGCGCGTTTGACGGCATGGCGCTCCTCCTCGCGCCGGAGCATGGTCGGCTCCCAGCCCCTTCGGGCGATCTCGGAAGCCTCCTCCCGCGTCCGTTTCCGCTCCGGCTTCGGGAGGTCCCGTACCCACAGGGAGATCGAGCTCTTCGAGCAGCCCAGCTCGACCTGGATCTGGTCGTAGGTCATGCCCTGGAGGCGCAGCTCGCGGGCTCGGTCGCGGAGGTCGTCCTTGGCATTGGGGCGCTTGGTCCATTCCGGCGGGGGTTCGCCTTCGAGGAGGCGGTTGAGGATGTCGTTGTTGTCGACGTGGATGCGATCGCGGATCTGGCGGCGGCTGAGGCCTTCGCGGCGGAGCGTGAGTGCCTTTTCGCGCAGGTTCTCGAAGTCCGTGTACTTGCCGCTGGCAGGTGTCATACGAACACCGTCGTCCGGAATGCGGACGTCCGGGTCGAAAGCTCTGGCGATTCAACAGTTCGAGGGACTGATCTCCGGAGTACTGGCGGTCCGCGCTGTGATGTGCGGCGCGCCCGTAGGGTGGAGGCCATGACCACAACGGGGGCAGACCGGGGCGCCGTGGGCGTTCGTGCGGAGAGCTGGTGGTGGTGGGGGAGACGGCGGAGTGTCGTTCTTGATGTGGGGCTCGCCCTGGTGTCCGCGCTGGAGTGCGGGCTCGAAGGGATCGGGTTCGCCGAGTCGGCCGCTCTGCCCGTGCCCGTGGGGGTGCTGTTCGGGCTGATCGTGGGGTCCACGCTGCTCGTGCGGCGACGGTGGCCGATCGCCGTCGTCCTCGTCTCCATGGCCGTCACGCCCGCCGAGATGGGCTTCCTGATGGGGATCGTCGGGCTCTACACGCTCGCCGCCTCCGATGTGCCGCGGCGGATCACCGCCGTGCTCGCCGGGATGTCGACGGTCGCCGTGTTCGTCGTGACCGTCGTGCGGATGCGGCAGGACGTCGCCCAGGCGGAGGCCGGGCAGCGGGACTTCGACCCGAGCGGCTGGTACGTGCCCGTCGTGTCGCTCTTCATGACGCTCGGCCTCAACGCGCCGCCGGTGCTCTTCGGCCTCTACATAGGGGCCCGCCGCCGGCTCATGGAGAGTCTGCGCGAGCGGGCCGACTCCCTGGAGCAGGAGCTGTCGCTCCTCGCGGACCGGGCCGAGCAGCGGGCGCAGTGGGCGCGGCAGGAGGAGCGGACCCGGATCGCGCGGGAGATGCACGACGTGGTCGCGCACCGGGTGTCGCTGATGGTGGTGCACGCGGCGGCGCTCCAGGCGGTGGCCCTGAAGGATCCGCAGAAGGCCGTGCGGAACGCGGCGCTCGTCGGTGACATGGGGCGGCAGGCGTTGACGGAGCTGCGGGAGATGCTGGGTGTGCTGAGGGAGGAGTCCGCGCCGGCCGTTCCGGTGGCGGTGCCGCTGGCCGCGGTGGGCCGGGCGGCTGCCGCGGCCGCGGAGGCCGCCGCGGACGACGGGCCGCGCCTGGACGCCCTGGAGGCGCTCTGCGAGCAGTCGCGGCTCGCGGGGGCGGTCGTGGAGCTGGTGGTGCTCGGGGAGGCGCGTGCGTATCCGCCGGAGGTGGAGCGGACGGCGTACCGGGTGGTGCAGGAGGCGCTGACCAACGTCCACAAGCACGCGGTGGGTGCCGAGGTCGTGGTGCGTCTCGCGCACCGGGAGGCCGAGGTCGCGATGCAGGTGGAGAACGGGCCCTGTCCGTCGGACGCCGGGGGCTCGGACGTGCGGCTGCCGAGCGGCGGGAACGGTCTGGTGGGGATGCGGGAGCGGGTCTCGCGGCTCGGCGGCGTGTTCGTGTCGGGTGCGACGGACGCGGGCGGGTTCAAGGTGTCGGCGGTACTGCCGTTCGGGGAGCAGGGGTAGCCGAAGCCGACTGCCCCCCGCCCGGGTATCCGTCCGTACTACCTCGTACTACCTCGTACTGCCTCGTACTACCCCGCCGTGAGGCGCGTCGGCTGTACGCCCGTGATCAGCGTCGACAGCGCCGCGTCGATGTCCTTGCCGAGGTACCAGTCGCCCGCGTGGTCGAGGCTGTAGACCCGTCCTTCCGCGTCCATCGCCAGGACGGCCTGCTGGTCGCCCTCCTCCCCGAGCGGGGCGAGCTCGCTCTCCAGGGCGCGTCCCAGGTCGGCGAGGGTGCGGGCGAGGTGGAGCCCGGCGAGCGGGTCGAAGCGGACGGTCGTGGGCGCTATCTGCCGCCCGTGGCCGGGCGAGGTGATCCGCAGGCCGCCGAACTCCGCCCAGGCCTCGACGGCCGCGGGGAAGACGCTGTGCCGGTGGCCGGCGGGGGAGACGTGGGCGCGCAGGGCGTCGGCCCACTCTTCGGCGAGCTTGATGTCCCAGCGTCCGGGCCGCCAGCCGGCCTCGCGGAGGGCGGCGTCGACGTTGACCGGGAAGCGGGTGGTGCTGAGGTGGTCGGGCATGGGTGTGCGGTCAGCCGTTCTCGACGGGTGTCGTGGGGTCGACGGTGCGGACACCGAAGTGGGCGAGCATCGCCGTACAGGAGCGGCAGGGTGCCGCGTAGCTGCCGTGGAGCGGGTCGCCGTCCTCCCGGATGCGCCGGGCGGTGAGCTTGGCGTGCTTGAGGGACCGGCGGGCCTCGCCGGAGGTGAGCGGCTTGCGCTGGGCGCGCTTGGAGCGGCCGTTCTCGGTGGCGGTGAGGTGTCGGGAGAGCAGGATCGCCTCGGGACATCGTCCGGTGAAGCGTTCCCGCTGGCCGCTGGTGAGGGTGTCCAGGAAGTCCTGGACGAGCGCGTGCAGGAGGGGCGGGCGGTCGCCGCGGCCCGCGGTGCACGTGAGGGTCTCGCCGCGTACGGAGAGGGCGGCCCCGACGGTGGGCAGGATGCCGTCGCGGCGGTGACGCAGTAACGGCGCGCGGGTGGCGTCCGCGCTGCTGCTCCAGTTGAGGCGTGGGTCACCCTGTGTGGGCGTCGGTGCTGTTTGCATGGTGCTGGTCTTCCCCTCCTGCAATCCCCCGAGTTGCGTGGACAGCCTGCCAAATAGGGAGCCATATGGGGAAGCTGGGGCGCCGAATGACACGTTCGGTGTGTCGGAAACATGGTGTAACTGTCATGGCGTCGTGACACTTGGTCACCGTCGGGCGGGGGCCGTTCGGGCTCTTGTGGCAGCGCATAGGCTGTGCCAGATCAGTCGGTAGTAGCAGTCAGCGACGCCAGTGCAGGGGGCAACCGCCATGACGACAGGTCGGCTCGGGCAGGACACCGCGCCACCGAACGCGGCCTACGCCGGGCAGGTCGTGCATTTCCCGGATCCGGTGCGTGCCGGCCGTCACCCCAGAGGGGTGCGGATCGACGAGCACGGCCATCCGGACTTCTCGCCGTACGCGCGTGCGGCGGCGGAGATCGCCGACCCCCCGGAGGGCTTCGGCGTCGACGAGCTGCGCCTCACGGACTACGTGTCGGCGAACGCGGCGATGGCGGCGACCGGTCATGAGCTGTGGGACACGATCCCGTCGGTGGCGACCCCGCACGGCTGGACCTGGCACCACGTGGCGCGCAGCCGCCGGATGGAGCTGGTTCCGGTCGAGGTGAAGGCGCTGCTGCGCCATCACGGTGGTGTGGCGACGGCCGCCGTCGATCACGCGAAGCGCGGCACGCGGCCCCTCCAGGAGACCCGCCCCGCGCACTTCGGCCTGCCGAAGGCGCTCGTGTCGGTGTCGGAGCTCCAGCTCCAGGGTGTCGAGGAGGACCTCGGCTACCGGCTGCCGGGCGCGTACCGCTCCTTCCTGAAGGCGGCGGGCGGGTGCGCGCCGGTGGGTGCGGCGCTCGACGCGGAGCTGGGGCTCCTGGTCGACCAGCCGTTCTTCACGGTGCGGGAGCAGGCGGGGGTGAACGACCTCGTCTACGTCAACAAGTGTCTGCGTGACCATCTGACCAAGGACTATCTGGGCGTCGCCTTCGTCCAGGGCGGTCTGGTCGCGGTGAAGGTGCGGGGCGAGGCGGTCGGCTCGGTGTGGTTCTGCGCGTACGACGACGCGCGGGACTCCGGTGAGGTGGCGGCGGGCTGGTCGGTGGCCGAGCGGGTGGAGCGGTTGCTGCTGCCCTGTGGTGAGGACTTCGACGTGTTCCTGCAGCGTCTTGCCGGCAATCCGCCGGAGCTGGAGACGGTGGCGAACCTGATGGTGGACGGCGGCTTCGCGCGCGCCGTGCCCGTGGTCCCGGTAGGGGAGTGAACTGGCTGTGGTGACGTTCGCGCAGGCGCAGGAGCGCGCCGAGGAATGGATCAACGGCGACCTGCCGGCGTACCAGCACCGTGAGGTGCGGGTGCGGGAGTTCGAACTGGGTTTCGTGGTGTGGTCGGAGGACCGTCAGGGTGGTCCGGTCTCGGACGGCGGCCGGCAGCGTCTGGTCATCGCGCGGGACAGCGGTGAGGCCACGCTGTGGCCGGGGCTGCCGGTGGGCGAGGTGATCCGGCGGTACGAGGAGGAGTACGGGGCTCCGCAGGAGGCGGCCGCTCCGGCGGCGCCGCAGGCGGCCCGTATCGATCTGAACCAGACGTCCTTCCTGCTGAGTCCGCCGGAGTGGTTGCAGGACGCGGCGGACAAGATCGGGCTGCCGAAGGGGCCGAACGCGTCGCAGGAGGGCGGGAGTTCGTCCGCCTCCGTGGATGACGCCTCGGACGCGGCGGCGGTGGCGGACGCGGGGCCTTCGGCTTCGGTGGCGTCGTCGGTGGCGTCGTCGTCGGGTGGCGGTGGCGGTGAGTACGAGGCGGCGGCTGTAGCGGCTGCCGCGCCCGCGCCTACTCCTGCGCCTGCGCCCTCTCCGGTTCCGGTTCCGGAGCCCGCGCCCGTGCCGGCGCAGGTGGCTCCTCCGGCTCCGCCGGTGGCGACGCCTGCCCCCATCCCCACGCCCACTCCTGCCCCCATCCCCACCCCTGCCCCCATCCCCACGCCCACCCCTGCCCCCGTTCCCACGCCCGCCCCCGCTCGTGCGGACAGCCCGTGGGCGGATGCCAACGCGAGCTCCGGGGGTGCGGACGGGGCGGTGCCGCTGCCCGCGACCGTGTTCGCGCCGCCGCTGTCGGGGACGGACGACGAGGACACCCCGCCCCCGTTGGTGGGCGCCGACGCGCCGACCGCCCTGATGAAGGGGGGCAGTGCGCTGCCCCCGACCGCCGTGGCCCCGCGGCTCGACCCGGCGGCGCGGCCGCCGGTGGTTCCGCAGGCTCCGCCCGCGCCGCCGGTCGGGCCCGGGACGTCCGCGCCGCCGCAGGCCGGGCCCGGCGTGCCGCCGCCTCCGCCGCCCGCGCCCTCGGCGCCGGGTGCCAGGGACATCGCGGACGCCGCGACGAGCAAGGCCACGCCGCCGCCGAAGAGCGGGCGCGGCCCGACGCCGCCCCCGCCGCCGGGTGTGCCGGGTGTGCCCGGTGGGTCGGGTGCCCCCGCGTACGTACCGACGCAGCTCGTGTCGCAGCTCGGGCCCGAGGGGCTCCAGCCGCCCGGTCCGCCGCAGCCGGCCCCGCCGGGTCCGCCCGGTCCGCCGACGCCGCCGCAGCCCGTGCACCAGGCGGCGACGATGCTGGCGCACCCGAGCCAGGGCGGTCAGGGCGCGCCTCCGCCGCCCCCGCCGCCGCCCGGTGTGCCCGGTGGTACGCCCGCGGGCGGTATCGCGCATGCCGCGACGATGCTGGCGCATCCCGGTCCGGGTGGGCTGTCGACGCCGCCTCCGGGGCCGCCGGCTCCGCCGCCCCCGGTGCACGGCGGGCACACGCCGCCGCCCGGTCCCGGTCCCGTACCGCCCGCGTACGGATATCCGCAGCCTCAGGGTCAGCCGACGGTCGGCCCGGGCTACCAGGCGGTGCTGCGTTACCGGGCGCCCGACGGTTCCGAGGCGCAGATCATCCGGCGTTCCGCGCCCGGTACCCCGCATCCGGAGTGGCAGATCCTGCATGAGCTGCGCGCGATGAACGTGCCGCCGCAGCAGGTGCTGGAGCTGCACACGGAGCTGGAGTCCTGTGAGCTGCCGGGCGGTTACTGCGCGCGGATGATCCGGGAGACGTGGCCGCAGGCGCGGATCACGAGCATCGCCCCGTACGGCCGTGATCACGCGGGCCGTCAGCAGGGCATGCGGCAGCTCCTGACCCATCAGGGTGAGCTGCACCAGGTCGCGGACGGTCCCGCGCGGCCGGCTCCGGTGCGGGCGCCGCTGCCGCAGGTGCAGCTGGCGCCGCCGGTTCCGCCGGAGGCGATCGCGCAGGAGCTGGCCGGGGCCTTCGGTCCGGGTGTGCTCCGCTTCGACCAGCACGCGGTGTCCCGTCAGGGTGTTCCGGAGCTGGTGGCGCGGACGCTGGTGTGGGCGGGTCTGCCGGCGGACTTCGGTCCGTTCTTCTGGGCGCAGCCGGCCGTTCCGGTGGTGCCGACGCTCGCGGAGCTGGCGGCGCAGCGGCAGGTGCAGCCGGCGGCGGACGCGAGCTCGTACCTGGTGCTCGGTTCGGACTTCGGGCGGGCGATCTGTGTCCAGTACGGGACCGCGCACATCGTGGCGGTGCCGGTGGAGGCCGGTCCGGGCGGGCAGTCGGTGCCGCCGCAGTTCGTGAACACGGGGCTGCCCGAGTTCACGCGCTCGATGGCGCTGCTCGGCCGGATGTGGCGGCTGCGCTTCGGGCTCAACCCGGAGCAGGCGGGCCGCTGGACGGTCGACTTCCAGGCGCAGTTGGCGATGCTGGACCCGGCGGCGCTGTCCTCGCCGGAGAACTGGTGGTCCGTGCTGCTCGAGCAGATGTGGGACGGCCTTCTGTAGGTCCTTCTGTAGGTCCTTCTGTAGGCACAGTTGGACAGAATGTGATGAAAGGCGCTTGACGTGTATCCACGTTGGGCGCCTTTTGTCCGTTCTGATGGCGCATCCTGGAATCTTGGCCACAGGGAAGGGGCGTCAGGGATGAGTTTCGCTGTCGGACGGGGGCGCGGGTACCGCCCCGAGCAGGTCGACCGCCACCTCGCCGCGCTCTCCGAGGAGCGCGACGGGGCGTGGGAGCGGGCGGCGCGGCTCACCGTCCTCGCGAAAGAGCTGGAGGCGGAGGCCGCCCGGCTCCGCGAGGCCGTCGAGGCGCTCGCGCCGCAGCGGTACGAGTCGTTGAGCGACCGGGCGCGGAAGATCCTGGAGATGGCCGAGCAGGAGGACGAGACGCTCGTCCGTGCCGCGGAGGCCGAGGCGCAGTCCCTCGCGGAGGCGGCCGAGGCGGCGGGCCGGGAGGCGGCGGAGTCGGCCCGGGCGTACGCGGAGGGCGTCCGGACGGCGGCCGAGTCGGCGGCCCGCGCGACCCTGGCGACCGCCCGCGAGCGCGCCGAGGAACTGGCGACGGACTCCGGCCGCGAGGCGGAGGAGCGGCGGTCCGCGGCGCGGGAGGTCTTCGAGGAGACCGAGCGCCGCGCGGCGGAACTCCTCGCGGAGCAGCGGGCCGAGCAGGCGGCGGTACGGGACGAGGCCGAGCGCACGGCGGCGGGCAGGGCGGCCGACCTGGACGCGCACCACGAGGAGCTGGTGACCTCCGCGGAGGAGCGGCTCGCGGAGGCGCAGCGGGCCCTGGCCGAGACCGAGGAGCAGGCCCGGCACGGGCAGGAGGACGCGGAGGCGCGGGCGGAGGAGTTGCTCGCGGAGGCCCGGATGAAGGGGGAGCGGGCCGAGCGCGAGACGGAGCGGGTGCTGCGGGAGCACGACGAGGCGCGGGACGAGATCCATGGGCACATGGAGCACATCCGCAACTCGCTGGCGGCGCTGACGGGTCGGGTGGCGGCGCCGGCGGAGGAGGAGCCGGGAGCGGGGACGGAGCCGGAGAAGGGCGACCGGTAGCTGGGCAGGCCTGGGGCCGTGACAGGGCCAGGAAGGCCGGCGAACCGGTTCCTGGACCCGGCGGGGCACCCGTCCTGTCTGACGATCCCGAGGCGGCCGGACGCGTGACTGAGGCCGACGGCGGCTGGAACCCGTCCGTCCGCTAACCTCCCTTTTCCCAGGGGAGGGAACACGAACATGCACGTCACACGCCCGCACGCCCGCCGTCTCGCGGCTGCGGCCGTCACCATCGTCCTCGCTGCCACAGGCGGCACGCTCACCGCGCTTCCGGCCACGGCCGCCACCGCGCCGGAGGCCACGCAGCACGACCAGCAGGCCACGGTGCCGTTCCCGCGCGACGCGGACGTCGTCGGCGCGGGGCCGAGCGGCTTCCTGTCGAAGACCCGCGGCAGCGAGCCCGAGTACCGCTGGACCTGGTACGCGGACGGCTCTTCGACCGTCCTGCCCGGCACCTTCGCCGCAGGCGGCGGCTCCGACCTGGTCGTCAGCGTCGACCGGTCCCACCCTTCCGACAACCGGGTGATGTGGGTCCACGACCTGTCGACACCCGCCGCGGCCGCCGCGCCCGTGAGGATGGACCTCGACGCGCTGGGCGACGGCTACATCTACTCGGGCCTGGCCGGTGACAACCTCCTCCTCGCGAGGTACGAGAACGGCCAAGGGGTGCAGTACGCCGTCACGCTCGACGCCGCCACGCTCGCCGGAGGCAAGCCGAACCTCCGCGAGCTGGTCGGAGGAATCCAGGTCGACTGCGACGCGGCCTACGAGGGCTGGACCGACACCGGCTCCGCGTTCTACGACTGCGCGATCGGGGACTGGAAGGGGTCCGCCAAGATCCTCGTCGATCTCGCCACGGGAGCGCAGGCCTGGTTCCCCCAGGCGAACGACGAGTGGACGTGGGACGGAGCCGTGTCCGCCACCCACGTGGCCTGGCGCGAGGCGCGGCTGGGGGACGACGGGATCGTCGCCGTCCGACGCGGCGGCGGGGGGTCGCGTCAGTGGTTCCCGGAAGCCCACGTGGAGGACCCGCTGTACCTGGTCGGCGGCTGGATGGCGTACGGCCAGAAGGCCCACATCGACGCGTCCGCCTCCTCCGGCGGCGCGGCGGACCCGACGGTGCGGCCGTTCACCGTCCAGTCGATCGAGACCGGCGAGAAGGCCGTCCTCCTCACCGCGTTCTCCTCCGCCGTCGCCGGTCCAGGCGGCAGCATCCTCGTGCGCGGCGGCACCCCCGAGCGCGGCGAGGGCCTCTACCGGATCTCGCCGCGCGCCGACGGCGGCCGGCCCGAGGCCGAACTCGTCGCGTCGACGGGGCAGTCGACCGTCGTCACCCTCACCGGCTCCACCACCCCGCAGACGCTCACCGGCGATCAGCTCGCGAACGGGGTCGACTTCGGCTGGGACCTGTCGCGGGGAGACGCGTACGTACGGGTCGGCCTCACGCACGTCCGCAGCGGGAAGTCGCTCACGCAGGAGTGGCCCGTCGCGGCCGACGGGGCGCCGCGCCGGGTCGCCTGGCACTGGGACGGCAAGGACGTGGAGCGTCCGGGCGGCCTGCTGAGCCCCGCCCGCGCGGGCGAGTACGAGTGGAAGATCGTCGTCCGCCCCGAGGAGGGGATCGGCCCGGAGCTGGTCACCACCGGCCGCTTCACCGTGAACCGGCCCCCGGCGCCCCACGACTTCGACGGCGACGGCACGGCCGACCTCCTCGCCCGGGAGCCCGGTGGCCGCCTGGGGTCGTTCCGGACCCAGCCGGTCGCGGTGGGCGGTTCGGTCAAGGGCACGAGCTGGGGATGGGTCGGCGGTGGCTGGCAGGTCTACGACCGGCTCGAGACCGCCGGGAACATCGCGGGCACGACCGCGCCCGACGTCGTCGCCCGGGACCGCTCCGGAGTCCTCTGGCTCTACCGGGGCACGGGGGACCGGACCGCGCCGCTCGCGGGCCGCACACGGATCGGCGGCGGCTGGCAGGTGTACGACCGCATCGCGGCCGGCAGCGACGTCACCGGCGACGGCCGGCCCGACCTCCTCGCCACCGACAAGTCCGGCGTGCTGTGGCTCTACCCCGGCACCGGGAACGCCACCACCCCCTTCTCCGCCCGCAAGCGGATCGGCGGCGGCTGGGGCGTCTACAACGAGGTCGCCGCCGTCGGGAACCTCGCCGGAGGCCCGGCCGGTGACCTCATCGCCCGTGACAAGGCCGGTGCGCTGTGGCTCTACCTCGGCAGGGGCGACGGCACCTTCGCCGCCCGCACCCCGATCGGCAAGGGCTGGGGCGCCTTCACCGACCTCGTCGGCATCGGGGACGCCAACGGCGACGGACGCGCCGACCTGATGGCCTCGGCCGCCGGTGCCACCTTCTACGCCGGTACGGGGAACTGGAAGGCGCCCTTCAAGCCGGGCGTGAAGACCGACGTCACGAACGGCGTGCGGTACGACACCGCCTTCTGACCCGGCCCCTCAGGTGAGGGCGCACTCCGCCCAGACCGTCTTGCCCGGGGCCCGCAGCCTCGGGCACCAGCCCCAGCGGTCCGCCAGCCCTTCGACGAGCAGCAACCCCCGTCCCCCGTCCGCGAGTTCCGGACCGGGGCCGGGGAGCTTTCCGGGCCGGGGCGGTACGCGCTCGGCGCGGGTGTCGCTCACCTCGATCCGCGCGACGGGCGGGGGCCCGTCCGTGACCCGGAGGAGCAGGTGGAAGTCGCGTCCCGGCACGTGCCCGTGCCGCACCGCGTTCGTCGCCAGCTCTGCGGCGACCAGGACGACGGTCTCGTGCGCCCCGGTCCCGTACGGCACGCCCCACTCGTCCAGCCGGACGGCGACCAGCCGGCGCGCGAGCCGGGCGCCCCGCGCGGTCGACGTGAACCTCAGGGCGAAGATCCTGCTGCCCAAGTAAGGCGAGGCGCCTGAGAGTTGGGTGGTGCCGGTGGGGCTGAGGTTGTTGCTCGTCATGCCTCCCAACCTCCTCTTCATCGCGTAGCGTGACCAGTGGTGACGCACCGACGCGACTGCCTTGTACGTGGTGTGTCGGTGCACGTACGAGAGGTGGGGTGCGATGGCGGAAGAGCAGACGGGTGCGGTGCCGGAGTCGGGACCCGAGACGGACGCGGGTCAGACGGCGGACAAGTCCGGGCAGGGCGTGGTGGCGGCGTTCGGGCAGAGCCTGAAGACGCTGCGGGTGCGAGCGGGGATGGAACGGGAGGAGTTCGGCAAACGGCTGGGCTACTCGGCGTCGAGCATCGCGTCGTTCGAGCAGGGCCGGAGGATCCCGCCACCACGCGCGATCGACCGCTCCGATGAGGTACTCGATGCGGGTGGGCTGTTGACGGTGTGGAAGGAGCAGCTGGAGAGGGCGCAGTATCCGGCGTTCTTCCAGGGGATGGCCGAGCTGGAGAAGCGGGCGATAGAGCTGTTGGCGTACGACACTCTGGTGGTCAACGGCCTGCTCCAGACCGAGGAGTACACGCGGGCGCTGCTGAGTAATCGGCGCCCGCCGCTCGACGCGGAGACCATCGAGCAGCGGGTGACCGCCCGACTGGCCCGACAGGACATCCTCGACAGGCGTCCCGCGCCTTTGTTGAGCTTCGTCATGTGTGAATCGGTGCTGCGGCGGAAGTTCGGCGGCAAGGAAGTGCTGCGCGGACAGCTGGAACAGCTGCTCCTCATTGGCCAGCGGAGGAACGTCGAGCTCCAGGTGATGCCACTCGACTGCGAGGAAAGCGCGGGTGTGGACGGGCCGTTCACATTCGTCACCCGCGAGGACGGCAAGCGGTTCGTCTACGCCGAAGTCCAGGGCACCAGTGCCCTGGAGACCGACCCTAAACAGGGCGTTCTCGCCGCTGCTCTCTATGGGATCATCCGGTCGCAGGCTCTCACCCCGCGAGAGTCGCTGGCGTTCATCGAGAAGTTGCTAGGAGAGCTATGAACAGCAATGAATCCCTCGCCTGGTTCAAGAGCAGCTACAGCGGCGCTGAGGGCGGCCAGTGCATCGAGGTCGCAGCGGGCGCGGGAGCCGTGCACGTCCGTGACTCCAAGGACGTGGCCCGTCCGGCCCTCCGGGTCTCGCGCGACGCGTGGGCGGGGTTCGTCGGGCTCGCCTCGGCGGAGTAGTACAGCCGGCCCTTGTACGCGCGCGAGCCCTGCCTGTCCGTGTGGGACACGCAGGGCTCGCGTTCTCTGGGCGGGCGGTGTGCTTCGATCCCTACGGCATGGACCGGCTCGACTGCGTGTCTGTCTCTTCGAGCCGGTACAGCTTGGGCACGGAGACCTTGATCGGCTCCTGGGTGGTCCGGGCGATCACGACGACCGCGGGCTCGTTCGGGTCGGGGTTCTCTTCCCGGTGCGGGACGAACGGGGGGACGAGGAAGAAGTCTCCGGGGTTGGCGGCGAGTCGTACCTCCTGTGTGCCGTCGTGATAGACGAATACGGGGTGACCGCTGACCACGTAGATCCCGGCCTCCGAGTCGCCGTGATGATGGTTGTCCGTCGAGCTCAGCGGCGGGTTCTCCACCAGGCCCATCCACAGCTTCCTTGAGCCGACCGTGCCTCCGCTGATGGCGGCGTAACCGTCCAGCTCGTCAGAGCCGACGTGGTGGACGCGGTTGTTGATCGGCGCGTGATCACCGGAGCCCGGTGTGGGCCCGGCGCCTGTGTGAGCAGTCATTGCGCAGCCTCTCGGTTTCGATCGCCTTGACCGGAACGAGCCTGCAACTCCCGGACAGAGGTGGGCAATTGTTCTTGCCGTTCCGGCAAGGCGCTCAGCGTTCCTCCTCGCCCCGGTCGTCCCCCGCCGCCTCCTTCAGGACCGGGAAGCGGCGGGGAGCGAGGGTGAGCAGGGCCAGGAGCGCCAGGGCCGCCGCTCCTGCCGCGCCCAGGTAGACGTAGTCGACCGCCGCCTCGACCGCCCGCCGCAGGTGGTCCATGGTCTCGGCGGTGAGGGACGCGGGGTCGTCCAGGGCGCGGGCCAGGGTGTCCAGGTCGCTGCCGCCGCCGAGGCGGGCCGCGAGGACCCCGTTGGCGACCGCGCCGAAGAGTGCCGCGCCGACGCTCTGGCCGACCTGGCGGCAGAAGAGGACCGAGGCCGTCGTCGTGCCCCTCTCCTCGTACGGGACGGTCGACTGGACGCCGACGATCAGCGGCAGCTGGAAGAGGCCGAGCGTCCCGCCGAGCAGCAGCATCAGGAGTGCGGGCTGCCACGGTTCGCCGGGGAACGGCAGGAACGGGAAGGCGAGCAGCAGGAGCAGCGCGCCCGAGATGCCGAGGACGGCGGTGAGGCGGAAGCCGATGCGGTTGTAGACGCGGTTGGAGAGCGCTGCCGTGATGGGCCAGCTCAGGGTCCAGGTGGAGAGGACGAAGCCGGCGGCTATCGGGCCGAGGCCCAGGACGGACTGGGCGTACGTGGGCAGGAAGACGGTCGGGGCGACCATCAGGAGGCCGAGGGCGCCCAGCGACAGGTTGACGGCGGCGATCGTGCGGCGCCGCCAGACCCAGCCGGGGATGATCGGTTCGGCGGCGCGCCGCTCGATGACGACGGTGAGGGCGCCGAGGACGGCGGCTCCGGCGAGCAGGCCGAGGGACGGGGCGGAGAGCCAGGGCCAGGCGACGCCGCCCTGGACGAGCGCGGTGATGAGCAGGGCGCCGGTGGCGAAGACGGCGAGCGCGCCGGCCCAGTCGATGCGGGGCTTCTCCCGGGGCGCGGTGCGCTTCGGTTCGACGAGGTGGCGGGTGATCAGCCAGAGCGCGACGAGTCCGATGGGCAGGTTGATCAGGAAGATCCAGCGCCAGTCGGCGTATCCGGCGAGCAGTCCGCCGACCGCCGGGCCGGCCACCGAGGAGGCGGCCCACACGGAGGAGAGCCTGGCCTGGATCCTGGGGCGTTCCTTCAGCGGGTACAGGTCGGCGGCGATGGTCTGGATCGTGCCTTGGAGCGCGCCGCCGCCGAGGCCCTGGACGATGCGGAAGGCGATGAGGGAGGCCATGCTCCAGGCGGCCGCGCACAGCAGGGAGCCGATGAGGAAGAGGACGACCCCGGCGACGAGGACGGGCTTGCGGCCGAAGGTGTCGCTGAGCTTTCCGTACACGGGCAGGGTGACGGTCACGGCGAGCAGGTAGCCGGAGAAGAGCCAGGAGAAGACGGCGAGTCCGCCGAGGTCGCCGACGATCTGGGGGACGGCGGTGGAGACGATCGTGCCGTCGATGGCGGCGAGGCCCATGCCGAGCATGAGCGCGGCCACGACGGGACCGCGACGCGCGGTCGCCGGGGAGCCGGGGGCGGGGGCGGTGGACCCGGCCTTTCCGGCGGGGGTGCCCGCCGGTGTCGTGGAGGACTCGGTCACCGCGAGATTCCTTTCTTCGTACACCTAAATGTTCGCCGTCAGGGTCTCACCGGTACCAGGGTCGGAGGAACCCCTAGGGGCCACTCCCCCATACGGGCCAGGGGTCGTTCGTCCCGGCGGAGGAGGAGAAGTCCGGTTCTCGCTTCTTAACTTGGACTTACAAACCCACCCACCGCTTCACCCCATCCACCTAGGAGAAGACCGTGACTTCGGCTGTGACCATCCCCAGGCACGGGGGTACTGGAGGGCGGACGGCCGTCGCCGCGCGGGCGCGGCAGGTCGTCAAGGCGTACGGCACCGGGGAGACCCGGGTCGTCGCGCTGGACTCCGTCGACGTGGACATCGCCCGTGGCCGCTTCACCGCGATCATGGGGCCCTCGGGCTCCGGCAAGTCGACCCTGATGCACTGCCTCGCCGGGCTCGACACCGTCACCAGCGGTGAGATCCATCTGGACGAGACCGAGATCACCGGGCTCAAGGACAAGAGACTCACCCAGCTGCGCCGGGACCGGATCGGCTTCATCTTCCAGGCCTTCAACCTGCTGCCGACCCTGAACGCCATCGAGAACATCACGCTCCCGATGGACATCGCCGGCCGCAAGCCGGACGCCGAGTGGCTCCGCCGGGTCGTGGACACCGTCGGTCTCTCCGACCGTCTCAAGCACCGGCCGAACCAGCTCTCCGGCGGTCAGCAGCAGCGCGTCGCCGTGGCCCGCGCGCTCGCAGCCCGGCCCGAGATCATCTTCGGGGACGAGCCGACCGGAAACCTCGACTCCCGGGCCGGCGCCGAGGTCCTCGGCTTCCTGCGGCAGTCGGTCGACGAGTTGGGCCAGACGATCGTCATGGTCACCCACGACCCGGTCGCCGCCTCCTACGCCGACCGGGTCCTCTACCTCGCCGACGGGCGGATCGTGGACGAGATGGAGCGGCCCACGGCCGACGCCGTCCTCGACCGGATGAAGGACTTCGACGCGCGCGGGCGGACGTCATGACCGTCCTCAAGACCTCGCTGCGCAACTTCCTCGCGCACAAGGGACGCATGGCGCTCTCCGCCGTCGCCGTCCTCCTCTCCGTCGCCTTCGTCAGTGGGACGCTCGTCTTCACCGACACCATGAACACGACGTTCGACAAGCTCTTCGCGTCGACCGCCTCCGACGTCACCCTCAGCGCCAAGAACGACGACAAGGGCGACGAGACGCCGGACCGCGGCCGCCCCGAAGCGTTCCCCGCCTCCGTCGTCGCCGAGGTCCGCGAGGCCGAGGGCGTCCAGGACGCGCAGGGCGCGGTCGTCTCGACCAGCGTCACCGTCGTCGACGCGGCGGACAAGAACGTCGGCCCGACCAGTGGCGCACCGACGATCGCCGTCAACTGGAGCCCCAACGAGCTCCGTTCGGTGGAGATCACCTCCGGTCACGAGCCGCGCGGCCCCACCGACGTGGTCGTCGACGGCGCCACCGCCGAGAAGCACGGCCTGAAGATCGGCGACGAGCTGCGGACCATCGCCGTCACCGGCGACTTCACCGCGAAGATCTCCGGCATCGTCGAGTTCAAGGTCACCAATCCGGGCGCCACCCTCGTCTACTTCGAGACCGCCACCGCGCAGCGTGAACTCCTCGGCAAGGAAGGCCTGTTCACCCAGGTCACCGCCGACGCGAAGCCCGGTGTCAGCGATGACGCCCTCAAGGCGAACATCGCCGCCGCCGTCGGCGAAGGATACGCGCTGCAGACCGCCGCCGAGGCCGCCGACGCGGGCCGTGAGGACGTCGCCGGCTTCCTCGACGTCATGAAGTACGCGATGCTCGGCTTCGCCGGGATCGCCTTCCTCGTCGGCATCTTCCTCATCGTCAACACCTTCTCCATGCTGGTCGCCCAGCGGACCCGCGAGATCGGCCTCATGCGGGCCATCGGATCCAGCCGCAAGCAGGTGAACCGTTCCGTCCTCGTCGAGGCGGTGATCCTCGGCGTCGTCGGCTCCATCGCCGGTGTCGCGGCGGGCGTCGGTCTCGCCGTCGGACTCATGGAACTCATGTCCTCCATGGGCATGGAACTCTCCACCCGCGACCTCACCGTCAAGTGGACGACCCCCGCCGTCGGCCTCGCCCTCGGCATCGTCGTCACCGTCCTCGCCGCCTACATCCCGGCCCGCCGCGCCGGGAAGGTCTCCCCGATGGCCGCCCTCCGCGACGCGGGCACCCCCGCCGACGGCAGTGCCGGACGGGTCCGGGGCGGCCTCGGCCTCGCCCTCACCGCCGCCGGCGCCGCCGCGCTGTGGGCCGCGACCCGCGCCGACGAGGCCGGTCCCGGATCCCTCTGGCTCGGCCTCGGCGTGGTCCTCTCCCTCCTCGGCTTCATCGTCATCGGCCCGCTCCTCGCGGGAGGTGTGGTCCGCGCCCTGGGCGCCGTCGTCCTGCGGATCTTCGGCCCGGTCGGCCGGATGGCGGAACGGAACGCGCTCCGGAACCCGCGCCGCACCGGCGCCACCGCCGCCGCCCTGATGATCGGCCTCGCGCTCGTCGCCGGCCTGTCGGTCGTCGGCTCCTCGATGGTCGCCTCGGCCACCGAGGAACTCGACCGGTCCGTCGGCGCCGACTTCATCGTGCAGAACGCCACCGGACAGCCGATCGTCCCGCAGGCACAGGCCGCCGTGAAGAAGGTCCAGGGCCTCGACCACGTCACCGAGTACAAGTGGGTCGACGCCACGATCACCGGCCCGCGCGGCAAGCCCTTCGAGCACGGGCTCGCCGCCACCGACCCGACGTACCCGCAGGACCTGCGCCGGGAGGTCGTCGCCGGGCGGCTCGCGGACGCCTACGGTCCTGGCGCCATGTCCGTCGGCAGCGACTACGCCACCGAGCACGGCGTCAAGGTCGGCGACACCCTCACCGTCGCCTTCAAGCGCGGCGAGACGGCGAAGCTGAAGGTCGTGGCGATCACCTCCGACGTCGCCAACGTCGACAAGGGCGCGATGTACACGAGCATCACGACCGCCGCCCGGCACGTCCCCGCCGACCGCATGCCGCAGACCGCCTTCCTCCTCGCGTCCGCGAAGGACGGCCAGGAGACGCGGACGTACGAGGCCCTCAAGGACGCCCTCGCGCCCTACCCGCAGTACAAGGTGAGCAACCAGGCCGACTACAAGGAGGACCTGAAGAACCAGATCGGCCAGCTCCTGAACATCGTGTACGGGCTCCTCGCCCTCGCGATCGTCGTCGCCGTCCTCGGTGTCGTGAACACCCTGGCCCTCTCCGTGGTCGAGCGGACCCGCGAGATCGGCCTGATGCGCGCCATCGGCCTCTCGCGGCGCCAGCTGCGCCGCATGATCCGCCTGGAGTCGGTGGTCATCGCGCTCTTCGGCGCCCTGCTCGGCCTCGGCCTGGGCATGGGCTGGGGCACGGCAGCCCAGAAGCTGCTCGCCCTGGAGGGGCTCGGCGTCCTGGAGATCCCCTGGCCGACGATCCTCACGGTCTTCGTCGGCTCGGCCTTCGTGGGCCTCTTCGCTGCCCTCGTCCCGGCCTTCCGCGCCGGCCGGATGAACGTCCTGAACGCGATCGCGAGCGAGTAGCCGCGTTCGGCGGAATTCGTACGGCCCCGGTGCGCGTGACGCGCCGGGGCCGTACGCGTGCTCAGACGGTGAGCACCGGCACGTCGTAGCGGGGGATGTGCTTGTCCCGGGTGACGAGGGTGAGCCCCTCGGTCTGCGCCTGCGCGATCAGTATCCGGTCGAAGGGGTCGCGGTGGTGGGGCGGGAGCTGTCCGGCGCGGATGCCGTGCTCCGCGACGATGGGCAGCGGGAGGAACTGCGTGTCCCGGGCCCGCTCCGCGACATCCACGGGAGCGTCGAGCTTGCCCGTGGCCTGCTTGACGGAGAGCTCCCAGGGAGTCACGGCGCTCATGTAGACCCAGCGCTCCCCGGCGAGCAGGTCGCGGATCTTGTCCGGGAGCTCTCCGCTGAGCCACCACAGGACGACGTGCGTGTCGAGCAGGAGCTTCACTCGGCGGCTCCGAAGGCCTCGTCGAAGCCCTCGGGGAGGTCGTCGAAGTCATCGGCGAGGGTGATCCGGCCCTTGAGGGAGCCGTAGTCGCTCCGGTGGACCTTGCCGGCCAGCGGGATCACCTTCGCGACCGGTTCGCCGGACTTGCTGATGATCACCTCCTCGCCGGTGGCGACCGCCTCCAGGATCTTGGAGAAGTGGGTCTTCGCCTCGTGGACGTTGTACTGCCGGGCTGCTTCCATCGCGGCCTCTCACAGCTAGGTGAAGCTGGGTGGACTAAGCAGAGGACTAAGTTTAGTCGTACGAGCGGTCCGGCTGCCAGCTCCGTCACTCTCCCGAGTGGCCACTTTCCTTCGGGCGAGTGACGGCGGCACGTCGTAGGCTGAGGGACGCACCGGGCGGCCGTACACGCCCGGGACCACCCGGCCCGTGAGACGTGCCGGGCTGTTCGCGTTGCCCCGCCCCCGTACTCCGAACCCGGGATGGAAGCTCCATGAGTCTGCACGGCCTGCTTGATGTAGTCGTCAAGGACGCGGCCCTCGCCGAGGCGGTGAAGGCCGCCGCCGACGGGAACCGCCCGAACGTCGACCTGGTCGGGCCGGCCGCCGCGCGTCCCTTCGCCGTCGCCGCGCTCGCCCGCGACTCGGGGCGCCCGGTCCTGGCCGTCACCGCGACCGGCCGGGAGGCCGAGGACCTGGCCGCCGCGCTGCGCTCGCTCCTGGACCCGGACACGGTCGCCGAGTACCCCTCCTGGGAGACGCTGCCGCACGAGCGGCTCTCGCCCCGCTCCGACACCGTCGGCCGCCGCCTCGCCGTGCTGCGCCGGCTCGCGCACCCGCGCGACGACGACCCGGCCGCCGGTCCGGTGAGCGTGGTCGTCGCGCCCATCCGCTCGGTGCTCCAGCCACAGGTCAAGGGGCTCGGGGACCTGGAGCCCGTGGCGCTGCGCAGCGGCCAGACGGCGGATCTGAACGAGATCGTGGCGGGCCTCGCGGCCGCCGCGTACTCCCGGGTGGAGCTCGTCGAGAAGCGCGGCGAGTTCGCCGTGCGCGGCGGCATCCTGGACGTCTTCCCGCCCACCGAGGAGCATCCCCTCCGGATCGAGTTCTGGGGCGACGACGTCGAGGAGATCCGCTACTTCAAGGTGGCGGACCAGCGCTCCCTCGAAGTCGCCGAGCACGGTCTGTGGGCGCCGCCCTGCCGTGAGCTGCTGCTGACCGAGGACGTGCGGGAGCGGGCGGCGGCGCTCGCCGAGGCCCACCCGGAGCTGGGCGAACTCCTGAACAAGATCGCGGAGGGCATCGCGGTCGAGGGCATGGAGTCGCTGGCCCCGGTCCTCGTCGACGACATGGAGCTGCTGCTCGACGTGCTGCCGAAGGGCGCCATGGCCGTGGTCTGCGACCCGGAGCGGGTCCGGACCCGGGCCGCCGACCTCGTCGCCACGAGCCAGGAGTTCCTCCAGGCGTCCTGGGCGGCGACCGCCGGCGGCGGCGAGGCCCCGATCGACGTCGGCGCGGCCTCCCTGTGGGGGATCGCGGACGTCCGGGACCGGGCGCGCGAGCTGGACATCGCCTGGTGGTCGGTGGCGCCGTTCGCGGCGGACGAGGTCCTGTCGGGGGACACCCTGCTCCTCGGCATGCGCGCCCCGGAGTCGTACCGCGGCGACACCGCCCGGGCGCTCGCCGACACCAAGGGCTGGCTCGCCGACGGCTGGCGCACGGTGTACGTGACGGAGGCCCACGGCCCCGCGACCCGTACGGTCGAGGTCCTCGGTGGCGAGGGCATCGCCGCCCGCCTCGAAGCGGACCTGGCGGAGATCGCGCCGTCCGTCGTGCACGTGTCGACCGGCTCCATCGACTACGGCTTCGTCGACCCGGCGCTCAAGCTGGCCGTCCTCACCGAGACCGACCTGTCCGGCCAGAAGGCGGCCGGCAAGGACGGTCAGCGGATGCCGGCCAAGCGCCGCAAGACCATCGACCCGCTGACCCTGGAGGTCGGCGACTACATCGTGCACGAGCAGCACGGTGTCGGCCGGTACGTGGAGATGGTCCAGCGGACGGTGCAGGGCGCGACCCGCGAGTACCTCCTCGTCGAGTACGCCCCCGCCAAGCGCGGTCAGCCCGGCGACCGGCTGTACATCCCGACCGACCAGCTGGAGCAGGTCACCAAGTACGTCGGCGGCGAGGCCCCGACCCTGCACCGGCTCGGCGGCGCGGACTGGACGAAGACGAAGGCGCGCGCGAAGAAGGCCGTCAAGGAGATCGCCGCCGACCTGATCAAGCTGTACTCGGCGCGGATGGCGGCCCCCGGTCACGCCTTCGGCCAGGACACCCCGTGGCAGCGCGAGCTGGAGGACGCCTTCCCGTACGCGGAGACGCCCGACCAGCTGTCCACCATCGCCGAGGTGAAGGAGGACATGGAGAAGACCGTCCCCATGGACCGTCTGATCTGCGGCGACGTCGGTTACGGCAAGACGGAGATCGCCGTACGGGCGGCCTTCAAGGCGGTCCAGGACGGCAAGCAGGTCGCGGTCCTCGTCCCGACGACGCTGCTGGTGCAGCAGCACTTCGGCACGTTCAGCGAGCGGTATTCGCAGTTCCCGGTGAAGGTGCGGGCGCTGTCCCGCTTCCAGACCGACACCGAGGCGAAGGCGACCCTGGAGGGGATGCGGGAGGGTGCGGTCGACGTCGTCATCGGCACCCACCGCCTCTTCGCCTCCGAGACGAAGTTCAAGGACCTGGGTCTGGTCATCGTCGACGAGGAGCAGCGCTTCGGCGTGGAGCACAAGGAGCAGCTGAAGAAGCTCCGTGCCAACGTCGACGTGCTGACCATGTCGGCCACGCCGATTCCGCGAACCCTGGAGATGGCGGTGACGGGCATCCGTGAGATGTCGACGATCACCACCCCGCCGGAGGAGCGGCACCCGGTCCTCACCTTCGTCGGCCCGTACGAGGAGAAGCAGATCGGCGCCGCGATCCGGCGCGAACTCCTCCGCGAGGGGCAGGTCTTCTACATCCACAACCGGGTCGACTCGATCGACCGGGCCGCGGCGCGGCTGCGCGAGATCGTGCCCGAGGCGCGGATCGCGACGGCCCACGGCCAGATGTCGGAGTCGGCGCTCGAACAGGTCGTGGTCGACTTCTGGGAGAAGAAGTTCGACGTGCTGGTGTCGACGACGATCGTGGAATCCGGCATCGACATCTCCAACGCCAACACCCTCATCGTGGAGCGCGGCGACAACTTCGGTCTCTCGCAGCTCCACCAGCTGCGCGGCCGGGTCGGCCGGGGCCGCGAGCGCGGCTACGCGTACTTCCTGTACCCGCCGGAGAAGCCGCTGACGGAGACCGCGCACGAGCGGCTCGCGACGATCGCCCAGCACACCGAGATGGGCGCGGGCATGTACGTGGCGATGAAGGACCTGGAGATCCGCGGCGCGGGCAATCTGCTCGGCGGCGAGCAGTCGGGTCACATCGCGGGCGTCGGCTTCGACCTGTACGTCCGGATGGTCGGCGAGGCGGTCGCGGACTACCGGGCGCAGATGGAGGGCGGCGTGGAGGAGGAGGCGCCGCTGGAGGTCAAGATCGAGCTCCCGGTCGACGCGCACATGCCGCACGACTACGCGCCGGGGGAGCGGCTGCGGCTCCAGGCCTATCGCTCGATCGCCTCGGCCAACTCGGAGGAGGACATCAGGGCCGTACGCGAGGAGCTCACCGACCGGTACGGCAAGCTGCCCGAGCCGGTCGAGAACCTGCTCCTGGTGGCGGGCCTGCGGATGCTGGCGCGCGCGTGCGGCGTCGGCGAGATCGTCCTCCAGGGCCCGAACATCCGCTTCGCCCCGGTGGAGTTGAGGGAGTCGCAGGAGCTGCGGCTGAAGCGGCTTTACCCGCGGACGGTCATCAAGCCGGCCGTGCACCAGATCCTGGTGCCGCGCCCGACGTCGGGCAAGATCGGCGGGAAGCCGGTGGTGGGGCGTGAACTCCTCGCGTGGACGGGCGAGTTCCTGACGACGATCCTGGGGTCGTGAGGCGCTGACTGTCCCCCGGGCGGTTCCGCCGAACCGCCCGGGGCGCGTCCGTCAGAGCTCGTCGAGGTCGAGCGCTCCGGCCATCGCCTCGTACCCCGCGTCGTTCGGGTGGAGGCCGTCGCCCGAGTCGTACGCGGGGAGGATGCGGTCCCGGTCGGCCGGGTCCGCGACCGCGCGGTCGAAGTCGACGACGGCGTCGTACGCGCCGGAGGTGCGGATCCAGTCGTTGAAGGCGTCCCGCTTGGCCTCGTTCGCCGGGGTGTCGTAGAAGGAGCCCTTGATCGGGGTGAGGGTCGCGCCGATGACCTTGAGGCCCTTGGCGTGGGCCTCGCGGATCAGGGTGCGGTGGCCCGCGATCAGCTGGTCGACGGGGACGTCGGGGGTGGCGGCCGCCGGGAAGTCGACGGTGCTGCCGCCGATGTCGTTGATGCCTTCGAGGACGACGACGGTCCGTACGCCGGGCTCGGTGAGGACGTCCTGGCGGAAGCGGGTGAGGGCCTTCTCGCCCGCCCAGGTGGTGTCGTTGACGACCTGGTTGCCGGCGATGCCGTGGTTGACGACGGCGCGGGGGCGGCCGGCGTCGGCGAGGCGGTCGGCCAGCTCGTCGGGGTAGCGGCTGTCGGTGTTCGGCGTGGAGCCGACGCCGTCGGTGATGGAGTCGCCGAAGGTCACGACGCCGTTGCGGCGGGCGGTGTCCCGGCCGCCGGTGACCTCGATGCCGGAGAGGAAGTACCAGGACTCGCTGGTCTCCCGGAAGGCGGCGCCGGACAGGTCGGCGCGGTGGTCGCCGGTGGCGCGGTAGCTGGTGGCCGAGGAGAAGTGGTGGAAGGTGGCGGGTCCGGTCTCGCCCGCCAGGTAGAGGGTGACGGTGAGCGACTCGAAGGCCTTGACGGGGAGGTTCGCGGCCTCGCTGAGGAGGGTGCCGCCGACCGGGATCGTGGCGGACGCCCGCCCGTCGAAGCGGAGTCGGCGTACGGAGCCGGGGCGTACCGCGCTGCCTTCGGCCGTGCGGGCCACGGTCGCGCCCGTGATCCGCAGCGGAGTGGTGCCGTAACGATTCGTCAGCTCGATCCGGGCCCGGGTGCCGCCGGTGGTGACGCGGACGACCTGGCGGACCGTGTGGTTGTCGAAGCCCTGCTGCGACCAGTTGGGGGTGAGGGGCGCGGTCGGCGACTGCGGGGAGGCCGCCCAGGCGGCGCGCCAGGAGGGGCCCTGGTGGCCGGTGTCGGCGAGGGCGGTGGGGGCTAATCCGAGGACGGCGGCGGTGAGGAGGGCTGTGGCGGTGCGGCGGAGCGTGTTCGTCGATTGCATGCTTGCGTCAATTACTGGCAGGCGCGGGCTATTCCCGCTCCTCGGAGGAGAGTTGGCCGGTGAAGAGCAGGCCGGTGAGCGAGCGGAAGTACTCCTCGGGGTCGCGGCCGCCCAGCGCCGCGTCGACGTTGCCGGTGAGGAGCAGGGTCGCGAAGCCGTGGGCGAGCGACCAGGCGGCGATGCCCGCCGTGCGGGCGTCGGGGACGTCCCGCAGGCCGGCGACGCCCGCGCGGAGTTCGGCGGAGGCGCGCTCCTTGGCGGCGAGGAGCACGGGGTCGTCGGTGCGGAGCAGCTCCGGCTGGAACATCACCTGGAAGTGGGCGGGGTGGTCCGTCGCGAACCGTACGTAGCGCACTCCGCGTTCGCGCAGTTCGGGTGCCCCGGCGAGGGCCGCGGCCAGGAGGTCGTACCCCTCGGCGGCGATCGCGGTGAGGAGTCCGGTGCGGTCCTTGAAGTGGTGCGCGGGGGCGGCGTGGGAGACGCCGGCGCGGCGGGCGAGGTCGCGCAGGCTCAGCGCCCCGGGGCCCTCGGCGGCGATCACGTCGAGGGCGGCGGCGAGGACGGACTGCCGCAGGTCGCCGTGGTGGTAGGTGTTCCGGCTCGTCATGGCAGCAGCCTAGCCGCTATCTAGGCATTGACAAGTTCACAGGAGGCGGGCAATCTTGTCAGTGTCAAGTTGTTGATGGGTGAGTCGATGACGAGGGAGACCGCCGTGGAAGCCGGCCGCGTACGTCAGATGTGGCACCTGCTCGAACCCCTGCACGCCCTGCTCTACTACGCCCCCGAGGCCTTCGACGAGGCCGCCGCACTCGGCTACGGGACCGCCGAGCGCTGGCCCTCCTACTTCGCCTGGCGCTCCGCCCCGCTGGGCGCGACCGGCCCGGCCCGGGTGTCCGCGGCCCGGGTGACCTCGGCCTTCTACAGCTTCAGCCCCGCCATGGTCGCCCGGTACGTCCCGGGCGAGACGTCCGCGGCCCCCGCCGAGGTGCTCGCCGCCCGGCTCAGGGCCGTCGACCGCACCTACCGGGCCGTCCTCGGCGAGGACACGGTCAAGAGCCCCGAGCTCGCCGAGGCCGCCGCCCTCGCCCGCCGCGCCGCCGAGGCGGTCGTCCCCCTCGGCACCGCCGGGCGCCCGCTCGCCGCCGCCAACGCCGAACTGCCCTGGCCCGAGGCCCCGCACCTGGTCCTCTGGCAGGCCGCGACGATCCTGCGCGAGCACCGCGGCGACGGCCACCTCGCCGCGCTCCTCGCCGCCGGGCTCGACCCGGTCGAGGCGCTCGTCTCCTTCGCGGCGGTCGGCGCGGCCCCCGAGGCCGTCTTCGAGAGCCGCGGCTGGTCCGCCGCCGAGTGGTCCGCCGCCCGCGCGCGGCTGGCCGCCCGCGGACTCGTCGACGGGACCGGCGCGGCCACCGACGCGGGCCGGACCCTGCGCGCCGAGGTCGAGCTGCGTACGGACGAACTGGCCGCGGCCCCCTGGGCCGCCCTCGGCCCCGAGGCCACGTCCCGGTTCGCCGAACTCCTCGGCGGCCCCTGGCTGGCGGCGATCGGCTCCGGCCTGCTCCCCGCCGAGAACACGCTGGGCATCGGCAAGATCTGAGGCGGCGGAGGCTGTCCGGGTGGGCCCCCGCCTAGGATGCGGGGGTGTTCACGCAGCGGACGTTCCTCATATATCGAAGGCCCTTGACCGCCACCGTGCTTGCCGCGGCCGCTCTCGTCACCACCGCCTGCACGCCCGGCGCCGACACCCCGTCGTCCGACGGCAGCCGGGGCGGGAAGCCCGCCGCGCGCGGGTCCGCGCTCGCCGCCGTGGACACCCTGACCGTCAAGGGGCGCGCCCCGAAGACCGGCTACGAGCGGGAGAAGTTCGGCCGGGCCTGGGCGGACGTCGACGGCAACGGCTGCGGCACCCGCGACGACATACTCAAGCGCGACCTGACCGGCGTCCGCTTCACGGACGGTCACTGCAAGGTCGCCTCCGGCACCCTGACGGACGATCCGTACACCGGCACCACCGTCGGCTACGTCCGGGGCCGCAGCAAGGTCGACATCGACCATGTCGTGGCGCTCTCCGACGCCTGGCAGAAGGGCGCCCAGAAGTGGGACGCGGGCACCCGGCGCCGGTTCGCCAACGACCCGCTCAACCTCCTCGCCGTGGACGCCTCCACGAACCGCCGCAAGTCCGACGGCGACGCCGCGACCTGGCTCCCGCCGAACCGGGCGTACCGCTGCACGTACGTGGCCCGGCAGGTCGCGGTGAAGAAGAAGTACGGGGTGTGGGTGACCGGCGGCGAGCGGGACGCGATGAAGCGGGTCCTCGGCGGCTGCCCGCAGCAGAAGCTTCCGTAGACCGCCGACCGGCCGGGAAAATCGGTTGGCCCCCGAGAAGATGATCTTTATCCTGCCCGCATGGACCTGAACATATCGACCCTCGCCGATCGTCCCGAGCTGGAAGGGCCGATGTGGGGCATGCTCGACCTCTGGCCCGAGTTCATGATGTACGACCCGGTGGGCTGGGCGAACATCGGCCGGATCGTGCGCGAGCTGCCGGAGTACGTCCTCGTGGCCACCGACGCCGACGGCAAGGTCGTCGCCCGCGGCTTCAGCGTCCCCTTCCGGATGGACGTCGACGGCCGCCGCGAGCTGCCGCCCCGCGGCTGGGACGAGGTGCTGCTCTGGGCCTTCTCCGACCTGCGGGCCGGCCGTGAGGCGGACACCGTCAGCGCGATCGAGATCACGGTCGACACGAGCGCGCTGGGCAAGGGCGTCTCGCACCGGATGCTCGCGGCGATGCGGGAGAACGTGCGGCGGCTCGGCTTCTCCGAGCTCGTCGCCCCGGTCCGGCCCAACGGCAAGCACCTGGAGGCCGGGTCCTCCATCCATGAGTACGCCTTCCGCACCCGCGAGTCCGACGGCCTGCCGGTCGACCCGTGGCTGCGCGTCCACGTCCGCGCGGGCGGTGTCGTCGAGGCGGTGGCCCCGGCCTCGATGACGATCGGGGGCTCCGTCGAGCAGTGGCGCAAGTGGACCGGCCTGCCGTTCGACACGGACGGCCCGGTCGAGGTCGAGAGCGCCCTCGTCCCGGTCCACTGCGAGGCCTCGCGCGGCTACGCGGTCTACGTCGAGCCCAACGTGTGGGTCCGCCACCGCATCTCCTGAAACGCGGACGCCCGGGGCCGATGGTGACCGGGCGGGGCCGATGGCGACCGGTCGGGGCCCCGGGGGTGATCTTCACGGCGGGGGATGTACCGTACGGCGTCCCCTGCCGTACACCCGTACGCCCGCGCGCGCCCGCCGCCGGGCGGCATCCGTGAGAGGTCCAGCGATCGTGAACCAGGCCGCTTTCGAGAAGGGCGTGGAACCGCCACGCCGCAAGGGACTGCCCGGACCGCTTCCCCGCGTCGCGCTGGCGTCGGTGCCGCTGGTGAGTCTCGGGGTTCTCGGTCTCGTGCCCTCTCTCGTGATCGCCCTCCGTCGTGGCACGCGCGGCGACTGGCTCGCCGCGCTGCTGTTCACGGCCGCCTCGGTCGGCTGGTGCTTCCAGATCGCCCTGACCCCCGAGGAGACCCACGGCTTCCCGTACCTCCTCGACCTGCTGCTGCTGGCCACCTCCACCCTGGGCGCGGCGGCGCACTGCCTGCTCGCCGGCCGAGGCTCCACCGCGGGAGCCCGCCGATGAAGACCCGTCGCACCTGGCGCACCTCGGCGGGGAAGAGCGCCCCCGAGACCGGTGCCCGGATTCCCGAGCTGCTCGCCGCCGCGGCCGGCGCGCTGCGCGGCCGGGCCGGCTGGGCCGTGGCGGCGGTCGTCGTCCTGGTCCTCGGTCTCTTCGGCGCCCGGCTGTTCGCCGGGTCCGACGGCGGGAGCACCACCCCGCCCGACACGCGTGCCCGGGAGTACCAGGACTTCGACGCCTGCTTGCTCACCGGCGAGAAGGGTGTCGTCGCAGGCGCTCCCGCGGAGCCGGTCTGGGAGGGCATGCGGACGGCCTCGGAGGGCGAGGGCCGCCACATCCGGGTCACCTTCGTGCCGGTGATGGGGGAGCAGTCGACGGCGAACGCCCGGCCGTTCCTCAACGGTCTCGTGCAGCGGGACTGCGAGATCGTCCTCGCCTCGGGCGCTCCGCAGGTGACGGTCGCCGAGGAAGCCGCCGAGAAGAACCCGAAGGTGCGCTTTGTGGTGATCGGTCAGGGTGAGGGCGATGGCCGGGGTGAGGGCCGCGAGCGCGACAACCTGGCGCGCGTGACGCCCGGTCCTGCTCTCGCGGAGGAGGTCGCGAAGACCGTCGCGCGGATCGTCGAGGGCGACTGAGGGCGACTGAGGTCGACCGGGCTCGGCCGAGGGCTCGGCTGAGGGTTCGGCTGAGGGCTCGGCCGAGGGTGATCAAGATCGACAAGGGTTCCTACTCGCCAGTAAAGACAGGGTAAAAACCGGGACCCTGCATGGAACCTCCGTTCGGTCATCGGGCAGGCTCGCGAGGCTTTGTAAGCATCGCGTTAGTAAAGGCTGGCCCATGCGTATACGCCGGGTCCGTAGCCCTCGCCTGTTCCCACCGGGTCGTACCGGGAGACGCAGGCTGAGGGCTACGGCTCTTTCCGTACTCATCTCACTGTTCCTCATGCTCACCACCGAGACCGCGATGGCCACCGGGGCCACGCTCTCGGCGGTGCGGCTGCCGGAGCTCTCCCTGTCGGGGCTGTGGAAGTGGGTGAGCGAAGACCCCCTGGACACCCCTGATCAGCAGAGCGGCACGGCCCGTGGCAAGAGCCATGACGCGTCGTCGGCCGCCACGAGCAACGAGGGCGAGGCCGGCCGCAAGCCCGGCAAGGGCAAGGGCGAGCTCGCCCCGTTCGAGCGGGAGACCGACACCCCGGCCAAGTCCACCACGGGCGAGGCCCCGGGGGACGCCGACAGCTTCGACGCCCGCACGAGCGAGCGGGACGCCAGGAAGTCGACCGCGACCTCGGACTTCTTCGTCAACGACGACGGTTCGACGACGGTCCGCCACTACACCGGCCGCTCGAACTTCAAGACGGCCGACGGCACGTGGAAGCCGATCGACACGAGCCTGACGGAGGACAAGGACGGTCGTCTCCAGCAGACCGCCAACTCCCTCGACATCGAGTTCGCGCCGACCGCCGCCGACCAGCAGCTGGCCTCGGTCGACTTCGGTTCCGGACGGTCGCTGGCGTACGCGCTGCGCGGCGCCGCCAAGGCCGAGCCGGTCCTGGCCGCCGACGGCACCGTGACCTACAAGGGTGTGCTGCCGGAGACCGACGTCCGGCTCGTGCCGCTCGCCGAGGGCTTCAAGGAGTACGTGGTCCTGGCCTCCCCGGCCGCCGCGAACTCCTGGGTCTTCCCCCTCGACGTGAAGGGCCTGACGCCGCGGATCGCTGCCGACGGTGACGTCGAGTTCACGGATGCGACGGGTGCGGTGGTCGCCACGATCCCGCACGCGTACATGGAGGACTCGAAGATCGACCCGCGCTCGGGCGACGCCGCCCAGTCCCGGGCCGTCACCTACGAGCTGATCACGGTCGACGGCGAGCCGGCCCTGCGGATGACCGCGGACCGCGCCTGGCTGGACGCCCCCGAGCGGGTCTACCCGGTCAGCATCGACCCGACGGTCGCCGCGTCCAACTCCACGTACACGCAGAACACCATCTCGGGTGACCACTCCACCGAGAACATGATCAAGGTCGGCTCGTACGACTCGGGCACGAACAAGACCAACTCGTTCCTGCAGTTCTCGTCGCTCGGCACGACGCTGAAGGGCCAGCGGGTCTCCGCGGCGACCCTGAACGTGTACGCGCTCTGGTCCTCGACCTGCGACCCGCAGTCGTTCTCGGTCCACCCGGTGACCCAGTCCTGGACCCCGTCCGGCGTCACCGCCTACCCCGGCCCGGCCTACGGCGCCGCCATCGGCACCGCGACGCCCGCGCCCGGGGCCTCGTGCTCCAACAGCGCCGGATCGACGTCCGTCGGTGTGAAGATGCCGGTCTCGCTGTCGACGTCGTGGTTCAAGCAGGTCGCCACCGGTGGGGCGAACTACGGTCTCGCGCTGACCGCGCCGACCAACGACATGCTCCACTGGAAGAAGTTCCACTCGGACAACTCGACGACCGCCGGTTTCCGCCCGGCGCTCGACCTGACCTACACGGCGAACACGAAGCCGCAGGTCAACGCCCAGTACCCGCCGGAGAACTTCCAGGCGAACACGCTCCAGCCGGAGCTGCTCGTCTACGCGACCGACGCCGACGGCTGGCCCGAGGCGCTCTCGTACTCCTTCGAGGTGTACGACGCCGACTCGACCGCCACGACCCCGGTCGCCACCTCCGGAGTGATCGCCGACCGCGCCTGGAAGGTGCCGGCCGGCAAGCTGACCTGGTCGAAGAACTACGTCTGGTACGTGAGCGTCACCGACGGCTACGACTCGGTGCTCTACTCGGCCAGCCGCTTCTCCACCGCGGTCCCGCAGCCGCCCGTGACCTCGGGTCTGGCGCAGAACACCGACGGCCACGAGTTCGACCCGTCCGACGGCAACTACACGACCGAGGACACCGACGCGGACGTCCCCGTCATCGGCCCGTCCCTGGAGATCGACCGCTCGTACAACAGCCTCGACCCGCGGGTCGACAGCGCGTTCGGCGCGGGCTGGTCGACGGTCGTCGACATGAAGGCCGCCGAGACCAAGGACGGCGCCGGTGTCGTCACCAGCGTCGCCATCACCTATCCGGGTGGTGAGCAGGTCGCCTTCGGCCGCAACAGCAACGGCACCTTCCAGCCTCCGATGGGCCGCTACGCCCGTCTGGAGACGGTGACCGGCGGCTACAAGCTGACGGACAAGGACTTCACGGCCTACTCCTTCACGCAGGCGACCGGGAAGACCGGCGTCTACGCGATATCCGGCATCGTGGACTACGCGGGCCGCGCCGAGACGTTCACCTACAACGCCTCGCGCCAGCTCACGAAGATCACGAACACCACGTCCAACCGCTCTCTGACCCTCGCCTGGGCGACCCCGGCCGGAGCGACCGTCCCGCACGTGGACACCGTCGCCACCGACCCGTCCACGGCCGGCGACGCGAGCACCGCCCAGACCTGGAAGTACGGCTACACCGGCGACCAGCTCACCGGCGTGTGCCCGCCGGCGGACTGGACGAAGTGCACGACCTACACGTACACCACCGGCAACCACCACCGCACGACGGTGCTGGACGCGGACCCGTACGCGTACTGGCGGCTCGGCGAGGCGGCCGGGGAGACAGTCTCGAAGGACACGGTCGACGCCAACCAGGGCAAGTACAACGGCCTGTACCGGAACGTGACGCTGGGCTCCGCCTCGCTCCTCGCGGGCTCCACGCAGAAGACCGCCACGTTCAACGGCACCACGTCGTTCGTCGAGATGCCGAGCGCCCCCGGCGCGACGCCCTCGTACACGACGATCTCGACCTGGTTCAAGACCACCCAGGCCGGCGGTGTGCTCGTCTACTACGGTGACAAGCCGCTGAGCGACCCCGACCCGGTGGCGAACACCAGCTTCAACACCCCCGCGCTGTACGTCGGCACGGACGGCAAGCTGCGCGGCTGCCTGGCCACGGGACTCTGCGCCACCACCATCACCTCCACCGCCTCCGTCAACGACGGGCAGTGGCACCAGGCGGTCCTCACCGGCGCGGGCAACACCCAGACCCTGTACCTCGACGGTGTGTCGCAGGGCAGCAAGGCCGGTCAGATCAAGGACTGGAACACGCCCTACATCTCGCTGGGCGCGGGTGTGAACAACCGCGGCTGGCCCGCGATGAACCCGACGGACCAGCTCGGGCACTTCGCCGGTCAGCTGGCCGAGGTCGCGATCTACACCGAGCCGCTCAGCGCGGCCGTGATCGGTGCGCAGTACCAGGCCGCGAAGCGGTCCGCCGGTCTGCTGCAGAAGGTCACCACCCCGGGTGGCAAGACCCAGGCCTCGGTCGTCTACGGCACCACCGACGACCTGGTCCTCCAGGCCACCGACGCCAACGGCGGTACGTGGAAGCTGAACCCGGCGACCATCACGGGCTCCTCGCAGGTCTACCGTTCGGCCGTCATGGGCTCCGCCCCGGCCGGCTACTGGCGTCTGGGTGACACCCAGGCAGCGGCCCAGGCGGCGAACGAGCTCCACACCGGCTTCGGTACGTACAACACCGTCACCCAGGGAGCCGCGGGCCCCTTCGGTACCGGTGACAACACCGCCGCCACCTTCAACGGCACCAGCTCGTACGTCGAGCTGCCCTACTCCACCTGGCACACCAAGCCGGACCGTTCCGTGGAGCTCTGGTTCAAGACCGCCAAGCCCGGCGTGCTCATGAGCGACCAGGGCCTCCCGCTGGACAACGCCGCGGGAGCCGCCGGATCGTACAGCGACCTGCTCTACGTGGGCGCCGACGGCAAGCTGCGCGGCCACTGGTGGGCCACGGGCTGCCAGAGCAACGCGACCCTCGGTTCGACGAACTCCGTCACCGACAACACCTGGCACCACGCCGTCCTGACCGCGTCCGGCACCACGCAGACGCTGTACCTCGACGGTGCCAAGCAGGGCACCTGCACGGGCGCGGCGGCCGACCAGACCAACACCCGGACGTACATCGGTGCCGGTTTCGCCAAGAACTGGTACAGCTCGCCCGGTGACGTCTCCTACTTCACCGGCTCCATCGCCGAGGTCGCCGTCTACCAGGCGGGTCTCTCCGAGGACGACGTGGCCCGTCACTGGTCCGCGTACAAGGCGTCCTCCGGTGTCGCCCCCGTCCGCACGGTCAAGCTGACCGACCCGAAGGACAAGACCCTCACCTACGTCTACGACGCCGAGATGGGCAACCGCCTCCTCGCCGCCGTCGACACCGAGGGCAACCGCACCACCTACGGCTACGACACGGCCGGCTTCCTGCACACCATCACCGACGCCAACGGCAACCGGTCCATCACCGGCCACGACATCCGCGGCAACACGGTCTCCCAGACCACCTGCCAGGACACGGCCGCCAACAAGTGCTCCACCGACTACTACACGTACTACCCGGACGCGACCACCGCGTTCCCGCCGATGGACCTGCGCAACGACCTCGTGCTCACCGAGCGCGACGGCCGTTCCTCCGGCCCCACGGACGACACGTACAAGACCGGCTACACCTATGACACCGCCGGAAACCTGACCGCGGTCACCACGCCGCCGGTCGCCGGATTCCCGGCGGGCCGTACGGCGACGACCACGTACACCACCACCGCCACCCCGGCGATGGAGGGCGGCACCGCCAAGGCGCCGGCCGGTCTCGTGGCCCAGGTCGTCACGGCGGGCGGCAAGAAGACCTCGTACACCTACTACGCCAACGGCGACCTGGCGGAGATCACCGACGCCAACGGCGCCAAGGCGAGGTTCACGTACGACAACATCGGCCGCCAGCTCTCCAAGACCGAGACATCGGACGCGAACCCCGCGGGTCTGACCACCTCGCAGACGTACGACAAGTACGACCAGGTCGTCACCGAGACCACGCCGCCCACGACCAACCGGGTCACCGGCGCGGTCCACCAGGCACGCACCACCACCGCGTTCGACCCGGACGGCAACATCCTGTCCCAGTCCGTCGCCGACCTCACGGGCGGTGACACGGCGCGCACGACGTCCATGACGTACGACGCGTACAACCGGATGATCACCAGGACGGACCCGGGCGGCGACACCACGTCGTTCGAGTTCGACGTCTACGGCAACAAGGTCAAGGAGACGGACCCCGCGGGGACCGTGAACACCTACACCTTCGACGCCGAACAGCGCCCGCTGACCACCAACCTGCTCGGCTACACGGGCGACCCGTACAACCCGTCGCCTCCGACGACCCTCGTCCAGGAGTCGCGGGCGTACGACCCGGCCGGCCGGCTGGCCTCGATCACCGACCCCATGGGCTGGGTGACGGCGTACACCTACACCGACGACGGCCTGTCCGCGACCGTGGTCCGCAAGGACCCGCAGTCCGGGAAGTCCTTCACGGAGCAGGCGAACACCTACGACGCCGAGGGCAACCTGATCGAGCAGGTCACCAACGACGGTCAGACCCGCAACACCTTCACGGTGGACGCGGCCGACCGCACGACCTCCTCGGTCCTCGACCCGAACGGCCTCGCCCGGTCGACGAAGGTCACCTACGACCCCGACGACAACGTGGTCTCGGAGACGGAGACGGACCCCGCCACGGGGGACACCTCCACGACCGACACCCGCTACGACGACCTCGGCAACGTCACGGGCAACACGGTCCACGACGGCACCACTGCCCCGGTGGCCCGCTACAAGCTGGACGAGACGACCGGCTTCGGCCTGGCCGACTCCTCCGGTGGCAACGGCACCGGCAGCCACGGCACCGGCATGCACTGGAACACCGACCGGGGCGGCAGCGCCGCCTTCGACGGTGACGTCAACTCGTGGGCGCAGACCGAAGGCCCCGTGGTGAACACCGCGGGCAGCTTCACCGTCTCCGCGTGGGCGAAGCTGTCGGACCTCACGGCCGGCCGGACCGTGGTGTCCCAGGACTCCGACAACGTGTACGGCTTCGTGATCTACTACGCGACCGGTACGGGCTGGGCGTTCGCCCGGCCGCGTGCGGACGCGACGCCGCTGGCCTACGACCGGGCGGTCTCCGCTCCGTCGGCGGCCGTCGCGGGAGCATGGACCCACCTCGTGGGCGTGTACGACGCGCAGGCGGCGAAGCTGCGCCTGTACGTCAACGGCACGCTGGCGCAGGAGGTCCCGTACACCTCCTCGTGGGAGGCGACCGGTCCTCTGCAGATCGGCCGTCACAAGTACGGCACGGGGTACGACTACGAGTTCAAGGGCGGCATCGACGACGTCCAGGTCTACTCCGAGGCGCTGACCCCGGCGCAGATCACCGCGGTCAAGGGCGGCACCCTGCCGGCCGCCGGCAGCTCCGTCCGGACCGCCTCCTGGAAGCTGGACCAGCGCGGTCTGCCGACCGCGATGACCGACGCCGCGGGCAACAGGACGGACTACGGCTACGACGAGTCCGGCCAGCAGACCTCGGTCACCGAGCCGGCCGTGAACGCGGAGCAGAACGGCGGGACCCCGGTCTCCGTCCGTCCCGTCTCCATGACCGGCTACAACACCTTCGGTGAGCCGACCGAGTCCTCGGACCCGCTCGGCAACGTGGTGGTGACGGCCTACGACGCCGAGGGCCAGGAGACCTCGAACACCACGCCCGACTACACGGCGCCGGGGTCCACCACGCCGATGCGGGCCTCGTCCTGGAACGAGTACAACAAGCTCGGCCAGGTCACCGCGGAGATCGACCCGCTCGGCAACCGCACCACGTACACCTACACGCAGCTCGGCGACCTGGCCTCGGTCACGGAACCCGGCGGCGGCACCACCAAGTACACCTACGACACCAACGGCGACCAGCTCTCGGCCACCCGGCCGAACGGCGCCCGGCAGGAGACCACCTGGGACTACCTGGAGCGGCCGGTCACCAGCACGGACATCGTGCGCCAGCCGACCCAGCGGGCCTACACGTCCATCAACGAGTACGACGCTCCGGGCGGCGAGCTGTCCCGCGAGGTCTCCCCGACCGGGGTCACCCAGTCGTACAAGTACAACTCCGTGGGCGAGGTCGTCGAGACCACCGACGGCGCCGGGAACACCTCCCGGTTCACGTACGACATGGACGGCCAGGTCCTCACGGCCACCGACCCGGACGGCACGAGCAACCGGAACACGTACGACGGGTTCGGGCAGCTGGTCAAGGTCGAGGACCTCGACGCGCAGGGCGGTGTCCTGCGGTCGAGCAGCTCCACGTACGACCGGGCGGGCAACCCGGTCTCGCTGACCGACTACCGCGGTCACACGAAGTCCTTCACGTACGACGCGACGGGCGTGATCACGAAGCTGGTCGAGCCGGTCTCCGCGACCGAGTCGATCACGACGACGTACGGCTACGACGTGGCCGGCAACCGGACGCGCTTCACCGACGGCCGGGGCAACCCGTTCCTGACGACGTACAACGCCTGGGGGCTTCCCGAGTCCGAGATCGAGCCGGCCACCCCGACCCACCCGGACGCGGCGGACCGGACGTTCACCGCGGTGTACGACGAGGCGGGCCGCGCCAAGGAGATGCGCTCGCCCGGTGGCGTGACCGTCTCCTACGCGTACGACGCCAAGAGCCGCATGGTGCGTCAGTCGGGCACGGGTGCGGAGGCCGCCACGGTCGACCACACCTACGACTACGACGCCGACGACCGGATCACGGCCGTCGCGGGCGCGGGTGAGGAGAAGAACACCTTCTCCTACGACGACCGCGGTCTGCTCCTGTCGGCCTCCGGCCCCTCGGGCTCCTCGTCCTTCGCCTGGAACGGCGACGGGGCGATGACCGGGCGGACGGACGCCTCGGGCGCGTCGACGTACGGCTACGACACCGCCGGCCGGCTCAAGACCGTCGCCGACGGTGCGACCGGCACGTCGATGACGTACGCGTACGGCGTCAACAACGAGGTCACGTCGATCGACTACGGCTCCGGCAAGTCGAAGCGCAGCTTCGGCTACGACGCCCTTCAGCGGCTGACCAGCGACAGGCTGGTCTCGCCCACGGGCAAGGAGCTGGCCTCCACCACCTACGGCTGGGACGCCAACGACAACGAGACGTCCAAGACCACCACGGGGGTCACGGGCGCCACGGCCAACACGTACACGTACGACTGGGCCGACCGCCTGACGTCCTGGAACAACGGGACGGCGACGGAGGCCTACGGCTACGACGCGTCCGGCAACCGGACCCGCGTGGGCGGCGACACGTACACGTACGACGCCAGGAACCGGCTGACGTCGGACGGCAAGAACTCCTACACCTACACCGCGCGCGGCACGATGAGCGCGGTGACGGACGAGGGCGGCCTGACGACGCAGGTGAAGGCGGACGCCTTCAACCGGGTGATCCAGGAGGGGCAGCGCAGCTACACGTACGACGGCCTCGACCGGGTGCTCTCCGCCAAGGACGAGACCGGCCAGGAGATCCACTCCTTCCAGTACAGCGGCTCCGGCAACGACGTGGCCTCGGACGGTGTGACGTCCTACAGCCGCAACGCCGACGGCTCCCTGATGGGTGTGAAGACGGCGATCTCGTCGGTCCTCGCGCTGACCGACATGCACGACGACGTGGTGGCGCAGTTCACCGCGGCGGGTGAGGCACTGACCGGCTCGACGACGTACTCGCCGTTCGGCAAGGTCCTGCAGACCGCGGGCATGCTCGGTGCGCTCGGCTACCAGTCGGGCTGGACCGACCCGGAGACGGCCAAGGTCAACATGGCCGCGCGCTGGTACTCGCCGGAGACCGGCCAGTTCAACAGCCGGGACACGGTGGCCAACAGCGGTGTCCCGTCCTCGGTCGGGGCCAACCGTTACGCGTACGCGAACGGCAACCCGATGACGGGTGTCGACCCGACGGGCCACTGGTTCGAGTGGGCGAAGAAGGCCGTCAAGAAGGTCGCCAAGAAGGTGACCAAGACGGTCAAGTCGGCCTACAAGAAGACGAAGGCCGCGGTCAAGAAGGTCGCGAAGGTCGTCAAGAAGGCGGCGAAGGCCGTCAAGAAGGCCGTCAAGAAGGTGGCCAAGAGGGCGGTACGCGCGGTTCGCAAGACCGTCCGGTACGTCTCCGACAGCGTCAGAAAGGTCAAGAGATACGTCAAGCGGACGTATCACCGGGTCAAACGCGCCGTCCACAAGGTCGTCAAGCACGTCAAGAAGGCCGTACGGAAGGTCGCCAAGGCGGTCAAACACGTCGCCAAGAAGGTGGTGAAGGCGGCCAAGAAGGTCGGCAGAGCCGTCAAGAAGGCGGCGAAGGCGACAGCCAACTACGTGAAGCAGCACGCGGCGGGAATCGCCGCGGTGGCGACCGGCCTCGTGGTCTTCGCCGGCTGTACGGCCCTGACCGCCGGAGTCGGAGCCATCGGCTGCGCGGCGCTCGCGGGCGCGGCGGCCAACGGCGTCGGCTACCTGATGAGTGACGGCCCGAAGAGCGTCGGAGGCTTCCTCGGCTCCGTGGCGCTCGGCGCCGCGACCGGCGCCCTCGGTGGTGCCGTCGGCGGCCTGGCCGCCGGTGCGGCCGGCCGTCTCCTGGCCGGTGTGGGCGGCAAGATCGCCCAGGGCGCGGCCCAGGGTGCCGCTGGCGGTGCCGCGGAAGGCGCGGTCAGCTACGGCGTGTCCTGTGTCGGCAGCGACGAGGGCTGCAGCGTCGGCGGAGCGGCGAAGGCGACCGCGACGGGAGCCGCCGTAGGCGGTCTCTTCGGCGCGGCGGCGAGCAAGTTCGGCCGCAAGGGCTGCACGCCGCACAGCTTCACCGGTCTGACCGGCGTCGTGATGGCGAACGGCACGGTCAAGGCGATCGAGCAGGTCAAGGTCGGGGACTACGTCCTGACGGCCGAGCCCGGCAAGAAGACCAAGGAGAAGCACCGGGTCAAGGCGGTGATCGTCACCAAGACCGACCGGAACTACGTCGACGTGGTCGTCGCCACGAAGTCCGGCCCGAAGACGATCCAGACCACCAAGCACCACCAGTTCTACGAGGTCACCCGGAACGCCTGGACCCAGGCCTCCGACCTCAAGAAGGGCCAGCAGCTCCAGAGCGACGCGGGCACCCCGACGGCGATCGTCGAGGTGAAGCAGTACGAGGCGCAGCGCGTCACGTACGACCTGAGCGTGGAGGGGCTGCACACGTACCACGTGCGTGCGGGCAACCTGGCTGTCCTGGTTCACAACGACGACGGTGTGCGCGAGGTTTCCGGATCGGCCTGCCCCGTACCGCTCGGGCAGGCGAGGAAGCTGCTGGACGACGCCCAGGCCCTGCACGACACGATCAGTGCCAAGAAGGCCGCGACCGACATGGTCGGGGCCAGGAAGGCGGATCAGGGGACGACCGTCGCCACGGCCGTCCTCAACGGGCGCAAGGTCTATGCGGTGAACAACAACAAGACCTCGAAGGCGATGCGTGACCTGGCCGACGATCTCGGTTATGAGCGTATCCACGGGGCTGAGCACATCGACCAGGGAATTCGTACGCACGCTGAACAGATCCTGTTCAACGCGGTCGATGACGCGACGTTGGCGGGACGGGGTGTCATGGGCTCTTCGCGGCCTGCATGCAAGCCGTCCAGTCAGAATTGCGGTGCGCGTGCCGATGAATATCCCGGAATCAGCCTCTGGGAACGCAAGAGGGAGGCTCCATGGGAGCGTGAAGACTGACGTCCCGGCTTCCCGCTCTGACCTGACGTGGCTGGCTCGTAGGGTCGGCGGCGTGTCATGATACGGGGGCGCGCTCCGCTTCGGCGGGGTGCGCCCCTGTTTTTTCGTCGTTCCCCTTTTCAGCGGTGAGGAATAGATGACACTTTGGGATGTCGAGGTCGGCCGACTCGCGGATGACCTTATGGAATGCTCGGCCGATTCCTTGCGGATTCTTGGACTGAAGGCATTCGAGGCGACGCTGGAAGTCTTCGGGCGGCCCTTGGGCGACCTTTTCGACAAGGAGACGGTCGCCTTCTACCGCCACGGCCTGGAAGAGTTCCGGTCTGTCCGGGAATTCGCGGAATTCACGGCGGAGCGGCGGGAGCCGTTCCTGGAGGGCTACGACTGGAACGACAGCAAGGCTCCGTTCACGGCTGCCTCGTTGAGCCAGGGCGTCGCCCAGTACGCCGGTTTCCTCATCGGGCGGGACGAGGAGGAGATCGTGGAGACCCTCTCTTCCTTCTATGAATCGGTGCTTTCCTACGCGGCGCTGGGTCCGATCATCGATGTCGAGGACGAGCGTGCGAACGCCTACTGTCGCAGGGCCGTCGACGAGCAGCTTGCGTTGATCAGGGAGATCTGCGGTATCTCGTGAAGCCGCCCCTCGCCTGTGTGGTCCGCGGGCGGAAGCTCGTCGGCTCGGGCCGTGAGCTCGCGGACGTGGAGCTCGTGGGCTGCGAGTTCAACGGTTGCACGCTGGCCCAGTTCGGCGACCCCGGGTTCGGGCTCGTGGTGCGGGACGTCGTCGCGGAGAAGCTCTCCGCGAAGCGGTGTGTCGTGGACGGGGTCCGGTTCGAGGACGTACGCGTGGACGGGCTTGCACTGTCGTCGCTGACGCACCTGACGGGCTGCCTGTTCCGACGCGTCACCCTGCGCGGGCGGATCGGCCCGCTGATGGCGACGTCGCCGAACTTCGGACTGTCCGAGGATGTCCGGGCGGCCTTCGTGGCGGCTGCCGAGCAGTACTACGCGGAGGCCGATCCGGCGACCGACTGGGCGCTCGACATCACCGAGGCGGAGTTCTCCGAGGCCGATCTGTATTACGTCCCCGGGCATCTGGTGCGACGGGATCCGGAGACGCAGTTCCTGCTGCACCGGGACCGGCTCGCCGGCGTTGACGTCAAGGGCCTTCCGCTCTTCGGGCAGATCGCTCTCGAGCGGTTCGACGAGTCGCCGTTCGATTCGATCGTCGCCGTGGCCCCGCGCCGCTCGGCGAACTTCGCCGAGCGGCTGGAGGCCTACGAGACGCTGAGATCTCTCGGGGTCGCCGAGTAGCCGGGATCGGTTGAGCTGAACAGACAGGGTGTGCCCAGGACGGGCACACCCTGTCCTCATATCCTCATCAGGACGGAGAGGACGGTCGGTGCGCATCATGGCTGTGCTGGTAGACCATTTCGAAGCACGGCTGGGTGGGCTCGAAGGGGCCTGGTCGGCCGGCGAGCAAACCCCCGCGGGGGCTCCTGAGGTGGGCTATTTCACCGGAGGGGTCCTGGCAGGCGTTCAGTCGTTCGCCACCATCGGACTGCACCGGACTCCGCTGGCATCCCGAACGGGGCGGCACCTGCACCTTGAACTTCTGGGGTGTAACCGACCGGTTCCCGGCGATGAGATGGGGCCGTTCTCCGGAGTGCTGGAGTATGTGGCCGGGCGTCTGATCTCCAGCGGGCAGGCGGTACTGCGGGGCGACGTCCTGCGTCTGCCGATGCCGCTGACTCCCGGCGGCTCGATGACCGCGCTGTACGCGGCCATCCCGGTCTACTTCGACGAAGCATTCGCTTCGGTCGTTCTGGAGAACGGGTCCGACGCCGCCATCGTCTGGCTGGTGCCCATCGGGAACCGCGAGGCCGAATTCGTCGAAGAGGAGGGGTGGGAGGCATTCGAGCAGGAGCTCGTCCGCCAAGACCCCGACTTGCTCGACCTGAGCCGTTCGGAGATGGCACTGCCCAGCAGTCGGGCGGCGAGAATCCGGCATGCGCGATGGGCGATCGCCCGGTTCGCCCCGATCATCGGGGCCGGTCACGGAATCCCGCGAGAAGGGCGCCGAGTACCTCTCGGCGCTGAACTCGGCATTGCGCTGACGACTGAGGCCGCGACCCCTCAGGGGTCGCGGCCTCCTTCTTCGGGGCGCGGCGGCCGCCGGGTCAGGAGGTCTTGACCCAGTCGCCGCAGTCCGAGGACTTGAAGTAGCCGTCCTTGGCCGTGACCTTCACGATCGCCGTGCCCGTCGCGTTGTCGTTGGCGAGGATCGAGTCCATGCCGTGGCTCGCGTCCTTCGAGCGCTCCCAGTAGCAGCTCGCGTCCTTGTTGCCCGTGGACTTGTACGTGCCGGGGGCGATGTCGACGCCCACCTTGAACATGCCGCCCTTGCCCTTGAGCGTGGTCTTCGGCGTGCCGGTGGCCTTCGGGTCGACGGCCTCCCACTCGTTGCAGCCCGAGGACTTGAAGAGCTTGTCCGTCGTCTTGATCTCCACGTAGCTGGTGCCCGTGACGTTGTCGTTGGCGAGGATCGACTCGGGCTCGCCGGAGGCGCTCTTGGCGCGCTCCCAGTAGCACATGGCGTCCTCGTTGCCCGTGGTGCGGTAGAGGCCGGGCTTCACGTCGGCGCCCACTTCGAAGTCGCCGTCGCCGTCGATCGTGACGGCCTTCTTCTCGGGGGCCTTGGGCTCCGGGGCCTTCTTGTCGCCGCCCTGCTTCGCCGGCTGCTCCTGCTTCGAGCCGGTCGTGGGGGAGTCGCCGTCGCCGCCCCCGCCCATCGCGGCGCCGATCACGACGACGGCGACGATCGCGCCGGTGGCGGTGAGGAGCTTGTGACGGGCGAACCAGTTGCGCTGCTGCTGAGACATGGCTGTGGCACCTTCCGTGGCGCTGTGGGGACTCCGTGTTCCGATGGAGTAATCACAGCAGAGCTTGTGAACCGAGTCAACACCGTTCACGAGATTCGAGTCTGCTCACGCCGTGAACCGGGTTGATCGGTATGCTCGGTGTTCACAGTCGTACGAGGGGAGACGGACAGGTGCCCGAAGAGAGCGCGACAGAGGTCACCGCCGCCGGAATCGCCCGGCTGGCAGGGGTCGGCCGGGCCGCCGTCAGCAACTGGCGGCGGCGCCACGCCGACTTCCCCAAGCCGGTGGGCGGGACCGAGACCAGCCCTTCCTTCTCCCTCACCGACGTCGAGCAGTGGCTTCGCGACCAGGGAAAACTCGCCGAAGTCCCCCTGCGCGAGCGACTCTGGCAGCAGCTCTCCGGCCACCCTGCCGGCACCGTCGCCGGCCTCGTGCACACCGGATGCGTCCTGCTCCTCCTCCGCGAGCGCCCCGCCGCCTGGCCCGGGCTCGCCGCGCTCCCCGACGACCGGCTCGCGGGAGTCCTGTCCACCGCGCTCGAAGAGGTCCTCACCGTCCGCTTCGGCCCGGTCCGCGCTGTTCACACCCCCGCCCACGCCGACATGCTCGCCGCCGCCCCGCTCTTCCGGGCCGCCGCCGAGCTGGCCGGCGAGCTCGGCGGCGCCCGCCAGGCCTTCGAGTTCCTCCTCGGCCGCCACCTGGACGCCAACCCGCGCCAGTACACGCTGACCCCGCCCCCGCTCGCCGAGCTGATGGCCGCACTCGCCGCCGCGGCGGCGACCGGAGCCCCCGCCGGCACCGTCCTCGACCCCGCCTCCGGCACCGGCGGCCTGCTGTCCGCCGTCCCGGACCCGACCGCCCTGTACGCACAGGACGCCGACCCCGATCTCGCGGCGCTCACCGCCCTGCGCCTCGCCCTGCACGGCGACGCCGACATCCGCTCGGCCGTCGGCGACACGCTCCGCGCCGACGCCTTCCCCGGCCTGGCGGCGGACACGGTCCTCTGCCACCCTCCGTTCAACGAGCGGGCCTGGGGCCACGACGAGCTCGCCTACGACCCGCGCTGGGAGTACGGCTTCCCCGCCCGTACGGAATCCGAACTGGCCTGGGTGCAGCACGCCCTCGCCCGCCTCCGCGACGGGGGCACCGCCGTCCTCCTCATGCCCCCCGCCGTCGCCTCCCGCCGCTCGGGCCGCCGCATCCGCGCCGACCTCCTGCGCCGCGGCGCGCTGCGAGCCGTGATCGCCCTGCCGGCCGGGGCCGCGCCCCCGTACGGCATCCCGCTCCACCTCTGGGTCCTCGTCCGCCCCGGCTCCGACCACCGCCCCCCGGCGGAGGCCCTGTTCGTCGACACCGCCGGTCTCGTCCCGGACGCCGGCCGGGACAAACTGCCCTGGACCGTCCTCCAGGCCGCCGTCCTCGACGCCTGGGCCGGCCGGGGCGAGGAGTCCGTCGCCCGTTCCGTCCCCGTCGTCGAGCTGCTCGACGACGAGGTCGACCTCGCGCCCGCCCGCTATCTGGCCGCCCCCGCCGCCGGCGGCACCGCGCCCGAACTCGCCGCCGTACGCGACCGCCTGGACGAGACCCTCCGCCGCACCCTGGGCCTCGCCCCCACCCCCGTAGCCGCGCGCCCCGGACCCCGCCCCCTCACCACCGTCGGTGAACTGGCCCGCACGGGCGCCCTCCAGCTCCGCACCGGCGGCCCGGGCGCGGCCGCCTCCGGCACCGCCCCCGTCCCCGTCCTCACCGAGTACGACGTGCTGTCGGGCGGCGCGCCCTCCGGCACCCTCCCCGACGGCGCGGCCGAGGAGCCCGTCCTCGTCGCCGAGGGCGATGTCGTCGTCCCCGTCCTCGGCGGAGGCTCCACCGCGCGGGTCGTGGACGCGGCCACGGCGGGAGCGGCCCTCGGCCGCAGCCTCCAGCTGCTGCGCCCCGATCCGGCCGCCCTCGACCCCTGGTTCCTCGCCGGGTTCCTCCGCGGCACCGCCAACAACCGGCAGGCCAGCAGCTTCGCCTCCACCGCGACCCGGCTCGACGTCCGCCGTCTCCAGCTGCCCCGGCTCCCGCTCGCCGACCAGCGGCGCCACGGCGCCCACTTCCGGGCCCTCGCCGAGTTCGAGGAGGCGCTGCGGCTCGCGTCACGGCTGGGCGAGCAGCTCGTCCAGGGGCTGTACGACGGCCTGGCGGACGGCAGCGTCCAACCGGAGTGAGGGGGGGGGACGGGCCGAGGGGGACGGGCTGAGGCGGATGGGCTGAGGGGGGACGGGCGGTGGGGGATGGGCTGAGGGGGGACGGGCGGTGGGGGTGCCTTATACCCTCGTACCCTGATCATTCGTCCGGGGGGAGCTTCGCATGTACGGCCAGGTGTCCACACCCACACCCACGCCCACACCGTCGCGGAACGGCCCCTCCGCCGCTGTGATCACGGTCCGTGTGCTCATCACGGCCCTGACCGTCCTCACCTTCGGGTTCTTCTCATGGATCGCCATGCTCCGCATCGCGATCATGCGGCGCGGGCGGCGTGACTGGGCGCTGTTCTGGGGCCAGTTGGTCCTGAACATCGCCTGTCTCGTGACGCTGGAGCAGAGCTTCGCCGACCACTGGATCTCCGATGTCGGGATGGCGGGGCTGCTCGTGCAGATGGCCGCCGTGACCGCCTACTTCCTCGTGGTCGACATCCGCCACCACCAGCCCGCGCCGATCGTGCTCATGGCGCCGCCCCCGCCCCCGCCCCCGTACCGACCGCTCGGGTACGTGTACGGGCCGGACGGCGCCCCCGTCACGACGACGCCGAGCGGGGCCCCCGCCCCGTACATCTGCGCCGCTCCAGTGCCCGCTCAGCCACCCACCGCGCCTCGTATCGAGCAGGTCCGTGCCGAGCTCGACGAGCTGAGCGACCTACTGCGCGGGACCGACCGGGAAGACGGCAAGTGAGGTGAACGCACGTGTCATCGGCGGGCGTTACGACCTCGCCACCGTCATCGGGCAGGGCGGCATGGGCCAGGTCTGGACGGCGTACGACGGGCGGCTCGACCGCCGGGTCGCGGTCAAGCTGCTCCGGCCCGCCGGCATCGCCGGGCCCGCGACCGCGGCCGAGGAGCTGCGGCGCCGGTTCGTGCGCGAGTGCCGGGTGACGGCGCAGGTCGACCACCCGGGTCTGGTGACCGTGCACGACGCGGGCAGCGACGGCGACGACCTGTACCTCGTCATGCAGTACGTGGACGGCGCGGACCTCGCCGACCACCTGGCAGAGAACGACCCGTACCCCTGGCAGTGGGCCGTCTGCGTCGCCGCGCAGCTGTGCGCGGTACTCGCCGCCGTGCACGCGGTGCCGATCGTCCACCGCGACCTCAAGCCGCGGAACGTGATGGTCCGCCCCGACGGCACCGTCACCGTCCTCGACCTCGGCGTCGCCTCCGTCCTGGACACGGACACCACCCGCCTCACCCACACCGGTTCGCCCATCGGCAGCCCGGCGTACATGGCACCCGAGCAGGCCATGGGCGGCGCCGTCGGCCCGTACACCGATCTGTACGCGCTCGGCGCCCTGCTCCATGAACTCCTCAGCGGGGACGTGCCCTTCTCCGGCTCGACCGCGCTCGGCGTGCTGCACCGCCATCTGTACGAGCCGCCGCGGCCGATCCGGCAGGTGCGGCCCGAGGTTCCCGAGGCGCTCGAAGCGCTCGTGCTGCGGCTGCTCGCCAAGGACCCGCGCGACCGGCCGTCCGGTGCGCAGGAGGTGTACGAGCACCTGCTTCCGCTGCTGCCCGCGCTCGGCGCCCCGGCGCCGGGTCCGATGGATCCGACCAGGCCGTTCCTGCGCCCGCACGCGCCCTGGCCGGACCGGAGCACGGCACCCGCCGCCCCCACCGTCCCCGTGCCCACCCCCACCGTGCCCGTGCCCGTCCCCGTACCCGTACCCGCACACGTGCCTGGGCGGACACCGCCGCCCGTCGATCCCCGGACCGCCGATCCCCGGACGTACGGGACGCCCCCTCCCGTGCCCGTGCCCGCGCCCCGGCCGGATGTCGCCGCCGCCGTCGACGAGGTCAAGCGGCTGCTCGGGGAGGGTTCGCTCACGCAGGCCGTCGACATCCTCGGCGGCATCCTGCCCGCCGCCGCGGCCGAGCACGGCGAGCGGTCGCCGGTCGTCCACATCCTGCGCAAGCAGTACGCGTCGACGCTGATGGACGACGGCCAGTACCGCCGCGCGCTCCCGGAGTTGCGCCGTCTCGCGGCGGACCGCGACGCGGAGGCGGGTCCCGCGGACCCGCAGACCCTCCAGTTCCGGTTCGACGCGGGCCTGTGTCTGGAGCAGTTGGGCGAGACGGCCGCCGCGCTCGCGGAGTTCCGGGCGGTCCTGCCCTTCTACGAGCAGGGGCCCGACCCGGCCAGGTCCTTCGACATAAGGCACCGGATCGGGCTGCTGCACCTGGCGACCGGGGAGCATGCGGCCGGTCAGGAGCAGCTCCAGCGGCTGCTGTTCGACGCCGAGCGCGCGTACGGCCCCTATCACCCGCTTCCGGTGGAGTTGCGGAGGGCGCTGGAGCACCAGCGGCAGCTGGGGCAGCGTTCCTGACGGAGCGGCAGGGTCACGACTCGGCATCTCATCGGGAAGTGGATCTTCCTGATCCTTTTTGCGCGTTTTGGCGCATGTAACGTTCGCGTCTGATCATGTCCGCGTCCCCCAAGGAATCCTCAATGACGACGCCGTCCGCGCCGCTCACCCCCGAGCAGCAGCCCGCCGCCCCCGCCGCTCCGGAGGCCCCCGCGGCCCCCTCGAAGGGGAAGAAGATCCTCAGGAAGGTCGGCGGCGTCCTCGTCGCGATCGTGGCCGTCCTCGCGTGGAAGTTCGGCGTTCCGTACCTCACGGGTGAGGCGCCGGTGCACGCGGAAGCGGGCGAGTGCGTCACGGTGACCGGTCCGGACAACGACCCGAAGGTCGACACCGTCGACTGCGCCTCCGGGAAGGCCGACCTGTTCAAGGTCGAGAAGGTCATCGACAACACCTTCGACGTGAACAAGTGCGGCGAGGAGTTCGCGGCGCTCGCGCAGCAGCTGAAGTCGGACAAGTTCGTGCTCTGCCTGACGCCGGTCCCCGCGAAGTAACCTCGCCGACGCGACGCTCGAAGAAGGGCCGGAACCCACGGGGGGTTCCGGCCCTTCTTCGTGTCACGCGCCCCGGTCCGTGTCGCGCCTCCCGGCTCGTGTCACGCGCCCCCGGCGCCGTCCGCCGGGAGGTCCGGGAGGTCCGGGAGGTCCGGAAGTTCCAGGAGGTCCAGGAGCTGCTTCGCGTGTCCGGGGAGCTCGGCCTCGGCGAGCCCGGCGACCAGGTCCCGCAGCGGCACGGGCCCGTCGACCATGAGCGTGTCGTGGGACAGCAGCAGGGTGGGCACGGGGGTGTCGAGCTCGGCCGCGCTCAGCGCCGGTCCGCCCCCGAGCGCGCACAGGGCCTCGCCCTGGACGCGGATGCGCTCGCGGAGCCCCGGGCCGCCACCGGCGAGCTCGACGACGCGGTCGAGCGTCCAGATGTCGTGCGCGACGCGGTTGTCGTACGTCGCCGCCACGCCCGAGGCGACGGCGGAGACGGCGGCGAGGGTGGTGGCGGTGACGAGCGAGACGTGCGCCAGGATCCGGTCGGCGTCCCATTCGCCTTCGGGCGGTACGGGGAGGGCTCCGGCATCGGCCACGGTGGCGGCGGCGTCGAGCAGGGCGCGGTACGCCTCGCGCAGGGACTCAGGCATGGGAGGGGAACATCTCCCACGGCGCCTGCGGCAGGACCTCGCCGGTCTCGAGGAGCGACTTGAGGTTGGAGAGCACGGCCGGCCAGCCGAGCGAGATCCCGTTGAGCATCTCCGTGTTGGGCAGGTTCTCGTGGGTCACGGTGAGCCGGACGATGTCCTCGTGCGGCTCGACGAGGAAGGTCACCACCGACGGTCCGCCCGGCTTCTCGGTGTCGTGCGAGTCGTCGAAGGTGATGACGAGACGGTGCGGCGGCTCGGCGGCGATCACCCGGCCGACGACGTCGACGGCGCCCGATCCGTCGACGCGCCGGTGCTCCCAGTCGGAGCCGGGCTTCCAGTCCGACACGTTGGCGTGCGCCCAGTAGCGGGCGGTCAGGTCGGCGTCGGTCAGCGCCTGCCACACCTGCTCGGCGCCGGCGCGGATGTAGGTGACGTAGACGTAGGTCGGCACGGTGCCGGGTGCGGCTGCTTCGGTCGTCATGGCGTACTCCTCTGCCTGGTGCTTGATGGAGCTGAGGGCGAGCAGACGGGGCCTGTCGAACCCCGAGATCCAGCGTTCCTCGATCTCGTGGATCGGTGCGGGATTGAGGTAGTGGAGCCGTTCGCGTCCGCGCCGGACGACGGTCACGAGTCCGGCCTGGCCGAGGACGTCGAGATGCTGGGTCGCCGACTGGCGTGCCATGTCCAGGTGCTCGCAGAGATCGCGGAGCGTCTGGCCGTTGTGCTCGCGCAGACGGTCGAGGAGGAGTCGTCGGGTGGGGTCGGCCAGCGCTTTGAAGACCGCGTCCACCTCTCTCGCTTCGAGGGCCACACTTCGATTATGCAGGTAGTTACCTGCATATCGTCAAGCGCAGCGGGTGGCCGAAAGCGGACGCGTCCCCGCGTATCCCCCCTGGCCCTCCACCGAGAGGCCGCCTACGGTCGGTCGGATGACGTCTCCTTCCGGCGCTGTCCAGCTGAACCACACCATCGTCCGCTCCTACGACCGGTCCCTCTCGGCCCACTTCCTCGCCGACATCCTCGGCCTGGAGGTCGGCGCCCCCCTCGGCCCGTTCCTCCCCGTCGACCTCTCCAACGGCGTGACCCTCGACTACTACGAGTCGAAGGACGAGCCGATCCAGCAGCAGCACTACGCGTTCCTCGTCCCCGAGGAGAGCTTCGACGCGATGATCGAGCGCCTGGAGGCGGCCGGTGTGACGTACTTCGCCGACCCCGCGCACACCGAGCCGGGCAAGGTGAACGGGCACTTCGGCGGCCGGGGCGCGTATTTCGACGACCCGGACGGCCACAACATGGAGATCATGACGACGCCGTACGCGCGATAGCGGCGGAAGCGCGAAGGGGCCGGGTCGTGGAATCCCGAGACCCGGCCCCTTCACGTTCCCGGGCGGCTCCTCACGCCGGCCCCTTCACGCTCCCGGGCGGCTCCTCGCGCCGGTCCGTTCGCGCTCCCGGGCAGCTCCTCACGCCGGTCCCCGGGGGCCCGCGACGCGGTCGCTCACGACGTCCTTTAAGTACCAGGGCAAGTACCAACCCCACCCTTCCCATCCCCCGGTGGTCACCCTGAGGGGGTCGTCACCCACACGAGCGAACTCTGCCAACTGGGCTGGATCTGAGGCCGGTTGCCTGGCATATGCTCGCGGCGACCCCAACAGAAAACAGTTCGGCCCCCGGCCGGGACTCGCAATCCCGATCGAGGGCCTGACCAACGAGGAAGAGATCCCTTCCCGATGGATAGCCAGCACTTTAGCGCGCCCGATTCCCGCAGGGGCGTCATCCACGTCAACGTCCCCCTCACGACGGGCTGCGTGGTCGTCGGCAACCACTTCGCGCAGGACAACCACCTCTCGCTGACCGCGAGGGGCCTTGGCCTGTACATCCAGTCGCTGCCCGCCGGTACCCCGGTCGGCATCAAGTCGCTGGCTGGAAAAGTCCCGGAGGGGGAGCTCCGCATCGCCGGCGCCCTCCGCGAACTGGAGGCCCACGGCTACCTGAAGCGGGTGCGCGTACGCCTCCCCGACGGCCGGATCACGACGGAGACGTTCTCGTACAACAACCCGGGCGCGCTGCGAGCCCCGAAGCCCGACCCGGACCCCGACCCGGACCCCGACGGCCTCCCGAAGCCCGACCCCGACCCCGACCCCGACCCGGACCCGGACCCCGACCCGGACCCCGACGGCCTCCCGAAGCCCGCCCCGGAGCCCGCCCCGGGACCCGCTCCGGCCCCGGCCCCGGCGGCCCCCTCGGCCCCGGCACCGGCCCCGACCACCGCCCCGACCACCGCCCCCGCCCCGGCCCCCGCGACCGTACGGAACGAGACCGGGCGTCTGCCGCAGGGGCAGGCCGCCGAGCTGCTCGCCGGGCTGCGCCTCACGGATCCGCGCCTGCTGCTGTCGGTACGGGACATCCAGACCCTGGCCCCGGCCGTCGACGCCTGGTTCGCCCGGGGCGCGGACCCGGAGGCCGTCGTCCGCACCCTGACGGCCTCGCTCCCGGTGACCCTCCAACGCCCGGCGGGCCTCCTCTCCCACCGCCTGACCACCCTCCTGCCGCCACCCCTGCCCGCACGGCCCCGGGCGACGGCCCCGCACCCGATCCAGTTCTGCGTGACCTGCGACGAAACGGCCTTCCGCGCCCCGGAACCAGGCCAATGCCCCGACTGCCTCACACTGTCGAGGGAGCGTGCGGCATGAGGTGTTCCCGGGCGTACGGCTCCACCCGCGTGGGGATTCGTCACGGCATCTGACCGGCGGTTCAGGCGCTGATCCGCCGCAGGAGAGCATCCGGCGCCACGCCGGGTGCGAAACCATGCTGCACTGCCGTTCAGGCCACTGCATTCTGGCCAGAGCGGTGATGATCGAGCGGGGGAAACGCGCGATGTGGTCGGTGGTGTCTTCGGGGGAGTTGCCGGAGGGCGAGCGGTTCGAGTGGTTCGCGGACCTGATCTCGCGGGAGGTGATGCCCACCGCGCTGAGCAAGGAGCGGCAGGAGGGGTTCTCGGCGGAGGCGGCCGTGCTCGATCTGGGGGAGCTCCAGGTGTCCAGGGTCGCCTACTCGCCGCTGCGTTCACGGCGGACGCCCGCGCTGATACGGCGCGGTGACCCCGAGCAGTACCAGCTGGGACTGGTGTCCAAGGGGTCCATGACCCTCGTCCAGCACGGGAACAGCTGCGAGGCGGAGGCCGGGGACCTCGTCTTCTGGGACACCTCGCGCCCCTCCGACGCGCGGTACGTCTCCGATGGCGAACCCGGTCAGCTGGTGATCCTGCAACTCCCGCGCGATGTCCTGCCCTTGCGGGCCAGCCGGCTGGACGGGCTGCTCGCCCGCCGCATGCCGGGCGGGAGCGGGCTCGGGGCGGTCCTCGTCGACTTCCTCCGCTCCTTCGTCGCGCACGGCGGGGAGTGTTCGCCGGACGAGCTGTCGCGGATCGGGTCGACCGCCGTGGACCTGGCGGCGGCCTGTCTGGCGCAGAACCTGGACGCCGGGAAGCAGCTCCCGGCGGAGGTGCGCGCGCGGGCGACGCTCCGCAGGATCCACGCGTTCATCGAGTACAACCTCGGGGACCCGGAGCTGACCCCGGTCGTCGTCGCCGCCCACCACAACCTCTCGGTGCGCTCGCTCCACCAGCTGTTCAAGGGGGAGGGGGACGGGGAGACCGTGCAGGCCCGCATCCGGCGGCGGCGGCTCGAACGGTGCCGGGCGGAGCTGGAGCTCCCCGAGTTCCACACGTATCCCGTGCAGGCGATCGCGGCGCGGTGGGGGTTCAGCGGCCCGGCGGTCTTCAGCCGGTCCTTCCGGGAGGCGTACGGGACGAGCCCGACGGAGTTCCGCGCGCGTGCGCTGAGCGTCAAGGAAGCCCGCACGGGGCGTACAGCACGCTGATGATGATCTTCCTAGGCTCGGAGTCGTTCGATCGGGTTCGACGAAGACGGGGGAGCCTTCATGAGCAAGGGGAAGAAGAGGAACGGGAACGGCAGAAGCCAGGGGGTCTGGGACGTGGCCGGGGGCACGGAGGGGGCCTCGGCGGCGCCGCGCCGGGCGGACCGGTGGGGCGGGTCCGTGGCCTGAGCCGGTGCGCGGAGGCCGGCGGCCTACGGGGGTGGGCGCCGGCCGTCCCGGCCTGAGGGGAGCCCGATCGAGCCGGAGTTCACGATTCGGCCGCGACCGGGCTCCCCGGCTGTTTTGATGCGCTCGGACACCGGGACGACGTGTCCCCGACCGGAGGAGTGACCTCATGTCCGACGCCGCCACGACCGCCACAGCCGCCACGCGTCTGGGAATCGAGTCCGGCGACGTGATCCTCGACGTGGGGTGGGACGACGACTGCGACGACGCCGTGCGCGAGAGCGTCGAGGCGGCGGCGGGCCGGGCGGTGCTCGACACGGAGCCCGAGGAACCGGTCGACGTGGTGCTGTTCTGGTTCCGTGCGGGCGACGGGGACCTCGACGACATGATCGCGGAAGCGGCCGAGCCCCTCCGTGACGGGGGCGTGCTCTGGATCCTCACCCCGGGGCCCGGCCGTCCCGGGCACGTCGACCCCGCCGACGTAGCCGAATCCGCGACGGTGGCCGGCCTCGCGCAGGTCTCGACCGTGAGCGTCGGAGCGTGGAACGCCGGCCGCCTCGTGGCGCCGAAGTCCCGGGACTGACTGACGGACGGGTGGATCAGGCGCCAACCGCCAACCGCCAACCGCCAACCGCCAACCGCGAACCCTCGACCGCCAACCGCCAACCGCCAACCGCGAACCCTCGACCGCCAACCGCCAACCGCGAACCCTCGACCGCCGACCGCCGACCGCCGACCGCCGACCGCCGACCGCCGACCGCCGACCGCCACCCGTCAACCGCGAACCTTCGACCGCCGATCGGGCCGGGAGCTTCACGCCCGGTCGGTGTCGGCCCCGCCCCACACCGTGCTGATCAGGGCTTCCGCCGTCCCGGGGTCGCCCGCCAGCCGGCCGGCCTCGCGGACCTGTCCGGCGTCGAGGGCGCCGGACTTCGCCAGGTCGATCGCCTCGTGGACGCCGTCCCCGTCGCCGTGCGCGAGCATGACGAGGAACCAGCGCACCGCCTGTACGGGATCCGGCTCGGTGCCGAAGCCGTCGCGGTACCAGCAGGCGGCGGCGTTCATCGCACCCGTGTGGCCGCGCTCGGCCGCCCAGAGGTACCAGCGCAGCGCCTCCTCGTCCCGGTCCAGGGCCGAGAGCCGGTCGGCGAGCAGGGCGCCGGCGGCGTCGATGCCCGCGCGCGTGGCCGCCTCCAGGAGCCGCTGCGACTCGTCGGGATCGTCGACCAACTGGGCCAGGTTGAGGCAGGCGTAGGCGTCCCCGGCGTCGGCGGCCGCCCTGAACAGCTCGGCGGCGCGGTCACGGTCCTCCTCGACGCCGATCCCTTCGAGCAGCATGTATCCGTACGTGCGCTGACCGGCCGGGAGCCCGGCCCCGGCCGCCGCGCGGGCGTACCGCACGGCGTCGGACAGGGCCGACTCGTCGAAGTACTCCAGGTAGATCCCGGAGAGCAGCGCGGCGGCCTCCGCCGACCCGCCGTCCGCCAGCGGCACGAGGTCGACGGTCACCAGGGTCGCCAGCTCGGCGCCCTCCGCGCTGCCCTCCATGGCGGCCCGCACGAACGCGTGCCCCGCCGCCACCCAGTCCCCGGCCTCGGCGGCCCTTCGTCCCTCGTCCAGATGCATGCGACGAACCCTAAGGCCGGGGCCGGGAGCGCCTGATCGCGGCCGCTCGCCGGAGCAGCGGGGCCACCGACACCGCCGACGCCGCCAGCGCCACCAGTGCCGCCGCTCCCACCGCGAGGCCCGGCCACAGGCCGGGTGGGCGGAAGACGCAGTCCACGGTGCCGGTCCTCGTCGCCGGGAGGGCGAGGAGGCCGCCGTACGAGGCCGTGGGGGTGTCCCCGCACTGCCAGCCGGCGATGTGGGGGGCCGCTATGACCACCGTGCCCCTCTCCGTGCCCGGCGGGAGCGTGGCCCGTATGCCGTCCGGTGTCGGGCGGATCGCCGTCGCCGCCTCCGCGCGGAGGGCCGTCACCGCCTCCCGCAGCCGCGTGTGGTCCAGGCAGCCGATCTCGCCCGTGGCACCGCCCGGCACGTCCACCCTCGCGTCCGCCGTGCGCTGGACGCCCAGCGAGGTCATCGCCGCACTGCGCTTCGGCCGTCCGCCCAGGAGATCGGCCGTACGGGCGCCCAGGCGGGCCCGGCCCGAGGCGTCGGGGGCCCAGAGGAAGACCTCCGTACCGACCGGGCACGCGCCCGCGCGCGGAGCCTCGTACACCCGCGCGCCCAGCAGGAGTTCCTGGTTGCGGAAGGGCGACGGGCCATAGGCCGGGGGCGGGCCCGGCGGCCGTACCGTCACCAGGGGGAGGGGTGGCCCCGTACGGACGACGGAGCCGTCCCGCCACCGCGCCCCCACCCCGAACAGCGCGTCCGTCACCGGGTTGTCGAGGCTCAGCAGATTGCGGCCCCGCGAGGTCCAGCCGCCGCCGAGCGCCGTCAGGGTCTCCGTGAGGACCGCCGGGGTGTGGCTGCTGTAGTACGCGGCGCCCTGACCGCCCAGCAGCAGCGGATCGTTGCCCGCGACCCTGGGCAGGCCCGGGTCCGTGCGGTACGCGGGCCAGCCGTCGGCCGCCGCGAGCTCCGCCGCCCGCCGCGCGTGCTCCGCGCCCCACGGCGGGTAGTCGTCGAGCCGGGTCAACCGCTCCCGGTCCGCGTACGCCGTCGTGGCCGCCGCCTGCCCGAGCAGCGTGCCCGTGACGAGGAGCGCGGCGAGGATCCCGTACCGGCCCCGCCGGGGGAGGAGGAGCGCGCCCGCCACGGCCACGGTCCCCGCGCCCGCGAGCAGGAGCGCCCACCGGGTGACGACCGGACTGGGCAGCGCGCCCGCCGCGAGGGCCAGGACGACGCCCACGCCGCCGAGCAGCGCCCGCCGGTCCGGGAGCCCGTGGGAGACGGCCGTCCAGGCGGTGATCACGAGGACGCCGGAGAGGACGAAGGTCTGGCGGTACGGGCTGCCGTTCGGCGTGGCGAAGACGTGCCACAGCAGATGCGTCGGGCCCCACTGCATCGACAGGGCGACGGCCGCACAGAGCCCCACCCACAGCCACCGCTCCCGGCCCGGGACGTCCCGGCGGAAGAGCAGCGTCGCCGCGAGCAGCGGCACCGCCGTGCAGACGAAGGCCGCGGGGGTGGCGAAGCCGTACGTCGCCGGGAGCAGCCGGGCCAGCACGTCCGTACCGGCCGCCGGGGCGAACTCCCGGACCATGCCCGGGTGGGCGTACCGGGAGCCGAGGAAGACGGGGACGAGGACGGGGGCCGCGAGACCGATCCCGACGCCCGTCGTCACCACCGCCCGGAGGAGGACCCGCACCGGCCCCCGCGCCGGCTCCCGTCCGCGCGACGGGTCCGTCGTCGCCAGGCGGACCAGGAGGACGAGCGCGGCGCCGAGCGTCGCCATGTACGCCGTGTAGAAGTTCGCCAGCCAGCAGACCGCGACCACCAGCGGCCCCAGGAGCGGCCGCCGGCCCTCCCGTACCCACTCGCCGACCAGGCAGAGCAGCGGGAAGGCGATCAGGCCGTCCATCCACATCGGGTTGTACGTGCCCTCCGCGAGCGACCAGCCGCACAGCGCGTACGAGGCGCCCAGGACCGCCGCCCACCACCACGCCCCCGGGCCGAGTCGGCGCAGCAGGAACGTCATCGCGGCCGCCGCGACCGCCGTCTTCAGGACGGTCAGCGCGTACACCGCGTACTCGACGTCCCCGCGCGGGAAGAGCGCCACGAGCGGGGCGAAGGGGCTCGACAGGTAGGTGCCGTAGTCGGGGAGGAAGCTCGTGCCCCAGCCCGCCCGCCAGTCGAGCAGCGGCCCGCCGTCCGCGCGGCCCCGCAGCAGGTCCCAGAGGTGCGCGTGGAACGGCACGAACTGGTTGGCGAGGTCGTTGACGGCCCGGTGGCGCGGCCCGAAGGGGAAGACGCGGGCGACGGCGTCCCCGCCGCAGACGGCGACGGCGGCGAGGAGGGCCGCGAGGAGGGCCGACAGGGACGGGGAGCGCTTGGTGTTCGGCATGACGGATCGAATATGCCAGCGGGTACCCGGGAAGGAACGGGCCCGGCGGGCCAGTTCACGCAATGGTCGTCTGCCCGCCATCCACGCGGACCGGCCGGGTCACCGGGCTCCGTTGTCGTGGTCGGCGTGCTGCTCTCGATCGTGGTCCCGTGCTTCAACGAGGACGACGTCCTCACCCGCTTCCACGCCCATGTGACCGCCGAACTCGCCCGTCTCGACGGCGAGTTCGAGCTCGTCTACGTGGACGACGGAAGCCGGGACAGAACCCTCCCGCTCCTCCAGGAGCTCGCCGCCGCCGACCCGGGCCGGGTCCGCTACGTCTCCTTCAGCCGCAACTTCGGCAAGGAGGCCGCGATGCTCGCCGGGCTCCGGCACGCGGCCGGGGACGCCGTCGTGATCATGGACGCCGACCTCCAGCACCCGCCCGAGCTCGTGCACCGCATGGTCGCGCTGCACGCCGAGGGGTACGACCAGGTCGTCGCCCGCCGCACCCGGGAGGGCGACCGGGTCACCCGCACCCTGACCGCCCGCCTCTACTACCGGGCGATCAACCGGCTCGTGGACGTCGAGCTCGTCGACGGCGTCGGGGACTTCCGGCTGCTCTCCCGCCGCACCGTCGACGCCCTCCTCGGCCTCGGCGAGTACAACCGCTTCTCCAAGGGTCTCTTCGCCTGGGTCGGTTTCCGGACGACGACCTTCTCCTACGAGAACGCCGTCCGCGAGCAGGGCCGCTCCAAGTGGACCTTCGGCAAGCTCCTCAACTACGGGCTCGACGGACTCCTCTCCTTCAACAACAAGCCCCTGCGGGCCGCCGTCTACCTCGGCCTGCTCCTCGTCTCCCTCGCCTTCCTCCACGCCGCCTGGATCGTCGGAGACGCCCTGGTCAACGGCGTCGACACGCCCGGCTACGTCACCCTCCTCGTCGCCGTCACCGCGCTCGCCGGCGTCCAGATGGTGATGGTCGGACTCATCGGCGAGTACGTCGGCCGCATCTACTACGAGGTGAAGCGGCGCCCCCACTACCTGGTGCAGGAGACGGAGACGGGGCCCGAGGAGAGGGAGATGCGGGCCGACACCCGGCGGACCGGTGACTCGTTGTGGGAAACAGTCGCTCCGAAGTAGTGGCTACGGCCCCGGCGACTCCCTACCATCGATCACCGCAAGGTCGTTCAACTGACGCACGACCCGCCCGGGAGGCTCCTGTGCACCGCCGCGATCGCCGCATTGCTCTCTCCGTCTCCGCCGCGCTCCTCGCGGCGCCGTTGCTCACCGCCTGCGGGAGCGACGCCCATCCAGGAGCGGCGGCCGTCGTCGGCGGCGAGCGGATCGAGGTCGCCACGCTCCAGGCGCAGGTCAAGGACGCGCGGGACGCGCAGGCCGCCTCCCCGCAGGCCGCCCAGCTGCTCCAGACCAGTGGTGACCTCAGCCGCCGCAAGCTCAACGGCCTGATCTTCGACCAGGTCGTGGACCGGGTCGCCGAGGAGAACGGCGTCACCGCCACCCGCGCCGAGCTCCAGCAGACCCGCGCCGCGTTCGTCCGCCAGAGCGGCGGCGAGGACCGGCTCGCGGCCGTGCTGCTCCAGGAGCAGGGCGTCGCCCCCGACCAGATCGACGACGTCGTCCGCCGCAACGTCCTCATGAACAAGATCGCCGCCAAGCTGGGGATCACCGAGACCCCCGAGGGCCAGAAGAAGCTGACGGACGTCTTCACCACCGCGTCGAAGTCCCTGAACATCGACGTGAACCCGCGCTTCGGCGCCTGGGACGACTCCCAGGTCCAGCTGGCCACCGCCACCAGCCCCTGGCTCCGGCAGATCAGCCAGGACCCGGGCGCCGCCCCGGGCACCGCCCCCGCCGGGACCTGAGGCCGGGACCTGAGGCAGGGGCAGCCTGAGGCCGGTGCCTGAGGCCGGGGCAGTCTGGTGCCGGTGCCTGAGACGACCGGTCCCCGAGGCCGGTGCCCGGAGGGTGCCCCACCCCGGGTAGGTTCGAGGGGTGACATCTGAGAGCCCCGGCCGCATCGTCCTGCTCACCGCCAGCCACCGCGTCGCACCCGGCCTGCTGTCCTGGCCCGCCTGGCAGGCGCTGCACGGCGCGGACCGGGTCCTCTGCCCCGACGAGCGCCACCCCCAGCTGCCGTACCTGCGGGAGGCCGGGGTCGCCGTCGAGCACACCCGGCCCACCGCGGAGGAACTCGTCGAGGACTGCGCCGGGGGCCGGACGATCGTGCTGCTGCCCTCCGGCGAGGGCGACCGCGCCCTGACCGACGGGCTCGCCCGGCTCGCCGGCTCCGGCCGGGTCTCCATGCCCGACCTGGAGCTGCTGCCCGGCTCGTACGACCTGCCCGGCTCCCGCCTCCTCGACCTGGTGCAGGTCATGGACCGCATCCGGCGCGAGTGCCCCTGGTCCTCGCAGCAGACGCACAAGGGGCTCGCCAAGTACGGCATCGAGGAGGCGTACGAGCTCGTCGAGGCGATCGAGGACGGCGACCGCGAGGAGCTCCGCGAGGAGCTCGGGGACGTCCTCCTCCAGGTCGTCTTCCACTCCCGGATCGCCGAGGAGGACCCGGAGGAGCCGTTCTCCGTGGACGACGTCGCCGGGACGATCGTCGAGAAGCTGATCCACCGGCACCCGCACGTCTTCGGGGACGCGACCGCCGAGACGCCGGAGGAGGTCAAGGCCCACTGGCTCCGGACCAAGGCCGTCGAGAAGCAGCGGGAGTCCGTGACCGACGGCGTGCCGCTCGGGCAGCCGGGGCTCGCGCTCGCCGCGAAGCTGGCGGGCCGGGTGCGGACGGCGGGGCTCGACGTGACCCCGCCGGACGGGGAGGGCATCGGGTACGAGCTGCTCGGCCTCGCCGCACGGGCGGAGGCGGCCGGGGTGGACCCGGAGGCGGCGCTGCGGGCGGCGGCCCGGACGTACCGGGACGCGATCCGCGCGGCCGAGGGGCTGTCCTCGTAACGACGCGCGCACGGCGCTCACGGCGCTCACGGGCGGCTCGTGTGGTCCCTGTGCCTCGCGCGGGTTCCTACGCTCCCCGCGGTTCCTACGCTCCCCGCGGCTCTCGTGGCACGCGGGCCTCGGGGTTGTGCCACCGGAGCTGGGGCTGGCCGAGGAGGCGTTCGGCGGCGGTGCTCGGGCGGCTCGTGAAGCGGCTGACGGCCGGGAGCGTGTCGTGGTGGATCCGGGCCGGGTCGGTGCCCAGCTCCTCCAAGGCCTCGACGACCTCCGTCAGGAAGCCGGGCGGCCCCGCGAGGTAGACGTCGTGCGCGGGCCACTGCTCGCAGGCCCGGAGCGCGTGGACGAGCCGCTCGGTCGCCTGGTCGCGCCGGCGGCCGGGGGCCGCGGTGATGTAGGTGACGCGCAGTCCGGGCAGATGTGTCCTCAGGAGCTCGGCCTCCTCGCGCCCGTACAGGAACTCCTTGGTGCGCGCCACGACGAACAGCCGGCCCGCCAGCTCCGGCTCCGCCGCCGCGGCCTCCTCCAGGAGCGCCTTCACCGGCGCCCAGCCCGTACCCGCGCATACATACGTGCGGAGTCCGCCCGACGGCGTCCGCGCGGTGAGCCCGCCGCCGGGGGCGCTGAGGCGCAGGGTCTCGCCGGGACCCGTCTCGTCGACGAGCGCCGTGCTCATCGCGCCGCCGGGGATCCGGCTCACATGGAGGTCGATGGTGCCGTCCTCGCGGGGCGCGTTCGCGAGGGAGTAGGTGCGCCAGACGCGCGGGACGCGCAGCGAACTGACGCCGGCGTACTGCCCGGGGACGTACGGGAAGGGCCGCCGGGGCCGCAGGGTCAGTACGGCCAGGCCGTCGCCGTACCGCTCGTGCCGGACGACGTCCGCGTCCCACCAGGCCGGTTCGCCGGTGCCGGCGGCCTCGTCGGCGCCGGCGAGCATCAGCTCGGCCACCGTCCCGTACGCCTCGGTCCAGGCCTTCTCCGCCTCGATGTTCCAGGCGGAGCCGGCCGCGTGCGCGAAGGCGGCGATCAGGCTCTCCCCGACGGCGGCGTACAGCGCGGGCGAGGCCAGGAACTTGCGGTGGTCGCGGCCCAGGTGCCCGAGGTAGCCGGCGAGACCGGGATCCTCCAGGTGGGTCACCACATGGGTGAGCGCGGCGAAGAGCCGGTCCCGCTGGGGGACCATGTCCTCGGGGAAGAGCTCGCGTACACCGGGGTTGTTCCAGAAGAGGTGCGAGTAGAAGAAGGTGACGGCGTGCTCCGCCCGTCTCTCGACGATCGCGAACGTACTTCTGATCAGCTGGGGATCCACTGACAAGAATCTAGGGCACGTCGGGCACCACTTGATCACAGGATCTCCACGAATGCCCCTCCGAGGCCGCCCTGTACGGTCGGGGGGTGAGCACTACCCCCGCCCCCGAGCTCTTCACCTGGGAGTTCGCCAGCGATCCGTATCCCGCCTACGCCTGGCTGCGGGAGCACGCGCCCGTGCACCGGACGAAGTTGCCCAGCGGGGTCGAGGCCTGGCTCGTGACCCGGTACGCGGACGCCCGCCAGGCCCTCGCCGACCAGCGGCTTTCCAAGAACCCGGCGCACCACGACGAGTCCCCGCACGCGAAGGGGAAGACGGGCATCCCGGGGGAGCGCAAGGCCGAGCTGATGACGCATCTGCTCAACATCGACCCGCCCGACCACACCCGGCTGCGGCGGCTGGTGTCGAAGGCGTTCACCCCGCGCCGGGTCGCGGAGTTCGCGCCGCGCGTGCAGGAGCTGACCGACCGGCTCATGGACGACTTCGTGGAGAAGGGGAGCGCCGACCTCATCCACGAGTTCGCCTTCCCGCTCCCCATCTACGCGATCTGCGACCTGCTCGGCGTGCCGCCGGAGGACCAGGACGACTTCAGGGACTGGGCCGGGATGATGATCCGGCACGGCGGCGGGCCGCGCGGCGGGGTCGCCCGGTCGGTGAAGAAGATGCGCGGCTATCTCGCGGAGCTGATCCACCGCAAGCGCGAGGAGCCCGGCGAGGACCTCATCTCGGGGCTCATCAGGGCCTCCGACCACGGGGAGCACCTCACCGAGAACGAGGCCGCCGCCATGGCCTTCATCATTCTCTTCGCCGGTTTCGAGACGACCGTGAACCTCATCGGGAACGGGGTGTACCAGCTGCTGCGCCATCCCGAGCAGCGGGAGCGGCTCCAGGCCTCGATCGCCGCCGGGGAGACCGGGCTCCTGGAGACGGGTGTCGAGGAGCTGCTGCGGTACGACGGGCCGGTGGAGATGGCCACCTGGCGGTACGCGACGCAGGCGCTGACCATCGGCGGGCAGGAGATCCCGGCGGGCGACCCGGTGCTCGTCGTGCTCGCGGCGGCGAACCGGGACCCGGCGCGGTTCGCGGACCCGGACACGCTCGACCTCTCCCGGCGCGACAACCAGCACCTCGGGTACGGGCACGGCATCCACTACTGCCTCGGGGCGCCGCTCGCCCGTCTGGAGGGGCAGGCGGCGCTGACGACCCTGCTGACTCGCCTGCCGGACCTGCGACTTGCGGCCGATCCGGCCGAACTCCGGTGGCGCGGAGGACTCATCATGCGGGGATTGCGCACGCTTCCGGTGGAATTCTCCCCTTCCGTACGGGTGCAGTGAGCTGACGGTACGTCAGAAATGTGATCTTCACGTGATCGGGGGTCCATCGACTTGTGACGAGCGTTCGAATGCCGCTACGTTTCCCGGCAGTCTCAGCCGTCACGCGAAAGGCCTCCCTATGCGCTCCGGGAACGGACGACACCGTCGCCCCCGTCAGGCCCCCGCCATCGTCGTCGCCGCGGGAGTGACCGGATCCGCCCTGGCGCTGCCGTTGCTCGCCGCCGGATCCGCCTCCGCCGCCGACGCGGCCACCTGGGACCGGGTCGCCGAGTGCGAGTCCGGCGGCCAGTGGAGTGCCAACTTCGGCAACGGCATGTACGGCGGCCTCCAGTTCACCCAGGACAGCTGGGAGCGGAACGGCGGCCTGGCGTACGCGCCCAGCGCCGACCTGGCCAGCCGCGCCCAGCAGATCGTGGTCGCCGAGAAGGCGCTCGCCAGGGGCGGCACCGACTGGGCCACCTGCGCGCCGATCGCCGGCCTGAAGAACGACGGCAGGGCCACCGGGGTGGACCCCGGCCCGGCCACCGCCACGACGGCGCCCACCGGGCCCGTGGCGGAGTCGAACCGGACCGCCGGCGTCCCGGCCGCGCCCGCGGAGACCTCCGCGGCCGCCAAGAAGGCCGGGACCGCCACGTCGGCCGGTTCGGGCGCCTCCGGCGAGGCGTCCAAGGCGCCCGCCGCCTCGATCACCCCCGCCGCACCCGCCACGCCGGTCAGCCCGACCGCTCCGGTGACGCCGACCACTCCGGGCACTCCGGGCACCCCGGGGACCCCCGGTACCCCGGGTACGTCGATCGCCCCGACGACGCCGACCACCCCGGCCGCGCCCGATGCGTCCCTTACGCCCGGATCGCCCGATACGTCGACGGGTGACACTTCGTCGGCCACGCCCGGAAGTGGCAAGCACCGGGGTGAGGCAGCTCCGGAGGAAACCGGCAAGACGGACACTTCGGCTGAATCAGGTAGACACGCTTCATCGACGGACAAGCTGGCGGAAAGCCCCGCCGCAACATCGACGACTGACGAAGCGAAGAATTCGGGCGCAACGGACAGTCAGGACACTTCGGGTGTCTACACCGTGCGGCCGGGCGACAACCTGACCGAAATCGCCCAGCAGAACGAACTCCCCGGCGGCTGGAGCGCCCTCTATGACGCCAACCGCGGTGCCGTGGGCGCCGATCCGGATCTCATCCTCCCTGGTCAGAGCCTCGACCTGACGGTCGATTCGGAAGGGAAGGCCGAGTAGTTCGGGGGTGAATGTCCGGTTCTGGGCAAGTGAGACATGGGTCTCTTCGCCCCAACTGGCGTGTCACGTCCGAGAACTCTGCTTCTGTCACCTCCCACCTGCGTAAACACTCCCCGCCGGAAGGCAAGTAGGGGCGATATTTCCGCAATACGCCTCTTTGAACTTCCGGTGGGTCTGTGTCTACGGTCGTAACCGCTCGCCACCGCGGGCCCCGTCGACCGAAACGCCGAATCCTGCCGTCGGCCGATGGGAACAGTCGTCGCGTAAGCGCCGTAGGCAGGAGCGGGGGACCCAAGGTAAGTGCCGGCCCCGGCCGTTGAGACAGACGGCCGACGATCGGCTTGGGGTTAAGTCGCGTGCTAGGACACGCGGCCGGGCACTCATTGGCCCGAACCCGACAGCTCACCTCGTAGGCGTCGGTGAGGAGAATCTCCATGCTGTTTTCCGGCAAGGGCAAACACCGCCGTCCCTCCAAGGCCACCCAGGTCGTCACGCTCGTCGGCGTCACCGGTGTCGCCGTGGCCGCCCCGCTGATGACCGCGGGCACCGCCTCGGCCGCCACGGCCTCCGAGTGGGACCGTGTCGCCCAGTGCGAGTCCGGCGGCAACTGGTCCATCAACACGGGCAACGGCTACTACGGCGGCCTGCAGTTCTCGGCCTCCACCTGGGCCGCGTACGGCGGCACCGCCTACGCCTCGACCGCCAACCAGGCGTCGAAGTCCCAGCAGATCGCCATCGCCGAGAAGGTCCTCGCGGGCCAGGGCAAGGGTGCCTGGCCGAGCTGTGGCGTGGGCCTCTCCAGCGCCTCGTACGACGGCGGCGCCGCCGAGAGCGCGCCGCAGCAGCAGACGCAGCAGCCTGCCCAGACCCAGCAGCCGCGCCCGGAGCGGAAGGCCGAGCAGCCGACCACCCGCAGCGAGCAGCGCCAGGCCCCGAAGCAGCAGGCCGCGCCGAAGGCCGCCAAGAAGACCGTCACCACCCCGACCGGCAAGACGGTCGAGAAGGGTGACGGCGAGTACAAGGTGAAGGCCGGCGACACCCTCAGCAAGATCGCTCAGGCGCAGGGCGTCAGCGGCGGCTGGGCCAAGCTCTTCGAGCTGAACAAGGACGTCGTCGACAACGCCGACCTCATCTACCCGGGCCAGCAGCTCCACCTCAAGTGAGCCCGGCGGTCCGCCTGAGTCCGGCGGCTCACGCGGCCCCCACGACCCTCCCGCGGTGACCACCCCGGTCCGGCGCGCCCTTCCCCCGTGCGCGCCGGACCGGGGTTCCGCGTTTCCCGGAGCCGTTTCCGGGGCCGCTTCTCGGAGTCGTTCCCGGAGCCGTTTCCCGGAGCCGGAGAAGTCGTAGAAGAGGGGAAGAGGCCGGGACCTGACGGTTACCGTCCAGTAGATCTGGGGCCCTTCGTCCCGACATGCATGCCCTTGGGTCCTTTTTCGTCCCAGGGGGCGGGCGCACGGCCGACCGGAGCCCCGGAGCCGGTTAGGCTCTTGTCGCAAGGCCAAGCGACCCTGCACCGACCTTGCGTCACATCCAGCGTCACATCCCAGAAGGAGATGCTCGTGCCGTCCATCGACGTCGTCGTAGCCCGGGAAATCCTGGACTCCCGAGGCAACCCCACGGTCGAGGTCGAGGTCGGCCTCGACGACGGCAGCACCGGTCGTGCTGCTGTTCCGTCCGGTGCCTCCACCGGTGCGTTCGAGGCCATCGAGCTTCGCGACGGTGACCCCAACCGCTACCTCGGCAAGGGTGTCGAGAAGGCCGTCCTCGCCGTCATCGAGCAGATCGGCCCGGAGCTCGTCGGCTACGACGCCACCGAGCAGCGCCTGATCGACCAGGCCATGTTCGACCTGGACGCCACCGAGAACAAGGGCTCGCTCGGCGCCAACGCCATCCTCGGCGTCTCGCTCGCCGTGGCCCACGCCGCCTCCGAGGCCTCGGACCTGCCGCTCTTCCGCTACCTCGGCGGCCCGAACGCGCACCTGCTGCCCGTTCCGATGATGAACATCCTCAACGGTGGGTCGCACGCCGACTCCAACGTGGACATCCAGGAGTTCATGATCGCCCCGATCGGCGCGGAGTCCTTCTCCGAGGCCCTTCGCTGGGGTGCGGAGATCTACCACACGCTCAAGGGCGTGCTGAAGCGCAAGGGCCTCTCCACCGGCCTCGGCGACGAGGGCGGCTTCGCCCCGAACCTGGAGTCGAACCGCGCCGCCCTGGACCTCATCATCGAGGCCATCAAGGAGGCCGGCTACACCCCGGGCACCGACGTCGCGCTCGCGCTCGACGTCGCCGCGTCCGAGTTCTACAAGGACGGCGCGTACGAGTTCGAGGGCAAGTCCCGCTCGGCCGCCGAGATGACCGAGTACTACGAGGAGCTCGTCTCCGCGTACCCGATGGTCTCCATCGAGGACCCGCTGTACGAGGACGACTGGGCGGGCTGGAAGGTCCTCACCGACAAGCTGGGCGCCAAGGTCCAGATCGTCGGCGACGACCTCTTCGTCACCAACCCGGAGCGCCTCGCCCGCGGCATCGAGGAGGGCACCGCGAACGCCCTCCTGGTCAAGGTCAACCAGATCGGCTCGCTGACCGAGACCCTGGACGCCGTCGAGCTGGCCCAGCGCAACGGCTTCAAGTGCATGATGTCCCACCGCTCCGGCGAGACCGAGGACGTCACCATCGCCGACCTCGCGGTCGCGGTGAACTGCGGTCAGATCAAGACCGGCGCCCCGGCCCGCTCGGACCGCGTCGCCAAGTACAACCAGCTGCTGCGCATCGAGGAGATCCTCGACGACGCCGCGGTCTACGCCGGCCGCAGCGCCTTCCCGCGCTTCAAGGGCTGAGACCCGCTCGGGCCACCCGCCCGGGGCTGAGACCAGCCCGCTGAGGGCCGTGCCCCACCGCACGCCCTGAAGCAGCCTCCGTACGTCCCCGCACTCGGTCCCGTACCGTGTGCGGGGACGTACGCATGAACAGGGGAGGCGACACGACATGGCCGCGAAGGACCGGGACCGGTTCTCGACCGCGACCCGGATCAGGCTGCTCGGCGAGCAGACCGCCGCCCGTGTCTACCGCTCCCAGACCCGCCGCCAGGCCCGCCGCTCCCGGCTCACCGGCCGCGCGGCCTTCCTCGCCCTCGTCGTCTGCTCCCTCGTCGTGGCGCTCGCCTACCCGATGCGGAGCTACGTCTCCCAGCAGGGCGAGATCGCCGACCAGGAGCGCAGGGCCGCCGAGGCCGCCCGACGGGTCGAGGAGCTGAGGGACGAGAAGGCCCGCCTCCAGGACCCGGCCTACGTCCGCCGCCTCGCCCGCGAGCACCTGCACTACGTGCTGCCCGGCGAGACCGGCTTCACCGTGAACGACCCCGACGCGGAGCAGCGGCCCCGCACCGACCAGGGCGCGGCGGACCGCCCCTGGTACGACAACCTCTGGGACGGCGTCGACCACGCCGACCGCCCCTGACCAGGCCTCTTGGTAGCCCCGACACACGATCAAGGCAGACATGGAAACGCCCCCTCCGCAGACCGAACGCACCGAGCCCACCGAGGCGGACATCGCCGCCTTCGAGGAGCAGCTCGGCCGGCCGCCCCGCGGCCTGCGCGCCATCGCGCACCGCTGCCCGTGCGGCAACCCGGACGTCGTCGAGACCGCGCCGCGGCTCCCCGACGGCACGCCGTTCCCCACGACGTACTACCTGACCTGCCCCCGGGCGGCCTCGGCCATCGGCACCCTGGAGGCCAACGGGGTCATGAAGGAGATGCAGGCCCGGCTCGGAACCGACCCGGAGCTGGCCGCCGCCTACCGGGCCGCGCACGAGGACTACATCGCCCGCCGTGACGCGATCGAGGTCCTGGAGGGCTTCCCGAGCGCCGGCGGCATGCCGGACCGCGTCAAGTGCCTGCACGTCCTCGTCGGCCACTCGCTGGCCGCCGGCCCGGGCGTGAACCCGTTCGGCGACGAGGCCCTCGCGATGCTGCCGGAGTGGTGGGCGAAGGGCCCCTGCGTCACCCCGTGCGCGGACAAGGAAGCCGACAAGGAAGAGGAGAAGGGCGAGTGACCCGGGTCGCCGGAATCGACTGCGGTACGAACTCCATCCGCCTCCTCGTCGCCGACGTCCACCCCGAGACGGGTGACCTCGTCGAGCTGGACCGGCGGATGACGATCGTCCGGCTCGGCCAGGGCGTCGACAAGACGGGCCGCCTCGCCCCCGAGGCGCTGGAGCGGACCTTCGCGGCCTGCCGCGAGTACGCGGAGGTCATCAGGGAGCTGGGCGCCGAGAAGCTCCGCTTCGTCGCCACCTCCGCCTCCCGCGACGCCGAGAACCGCGACGAGTTCGTGAACGGGGTCGTGGAGATCCTGGGCGTCGAGCCCGAGGTCATCACCGGCGACCAGGAGGCCGCGTTCTCCTTCACCGGTGCCACCGGCGAGCTGCACGGCACCGAGACGTACCTCGTCGTGGACATCGGCGGCGGCTCGACCGAGTTCGTCACCGGCAACAAGCACGTCGAGGCCGCCCGCTCCGTCGACATCGGCTGCGTCCGGCTGACCGAGCGGCACGTCCGCCACGACCCGCCGACCGCCGAGGAGACCGCCGCGATCCGCGCCGACGTCCGGGCCGCGCTCGACCTGGCCGCGGAGACCGTGCCGATCGGCACGGCGGAGACCCTCGTCGGGCTGGCCGGCTCGGTCACCACCGTCGCCGCGATCGCCCTCGGGCTCACGGAGTACGACTCCGAGAAGATCCACCACTCCCGGATCTCCGCCGCGCAGGTCGCCGAGGTGACCGACCGGCTCCTCGCCTCCACGCACGACGAGCGGGCCGCGATCCCCGTCATCCACCCGGGACGGGTCGACGTGATCATCGCCGGGGCGCTCGTCCTGAGGGAGATCGTGGAGCGCGTCGGAGCGAGCGAGGTCGTCGTCAGCGAGCACGACATCCTCGATGGGATCGCCCTATCCGTGGCATAGCGGGCATCTATCGAGCCTCCCGACGACATCTCGTCGGGAAAGTTCGTGAAGTTCTTCACAAGGAAAAAGGCCCTGATGGCGTCGGAAGTGGGTCCGAGGGGGGTCTTTGGGCCCTCCGAGGGGCGCCTCAGGGCCCTTTCGTAGGCGCGAGGGCCTCTTCGCTCGTTGTTTCCATCGCGTGAACGCACCCGGTGGTTCACCGTTAACGAGGCCTCTCCAGGCCAGTTCACGAGGGGTGAACAACGTTCACCCCTGCACCCCGGTTCCTTTGCACAGCCATGACATGGATCACGTGGGCGGCGGAGTGTAGCAGAGGTGCGCCAGGACCTTGTGAAGGGGCGCACGAGCACCCCCCTCGGACGGGGTGGATACTCGATCTCATGAGCACCACGGAGCGTCCCAGGATCCTCGTAGTAGGCGGCGGGTACGTAGGCCTGTACGCAGCTCGGCGCATCCTCAAGAAGATGCGCTACGCGGAGGCGACCGTCACGGTCGTCGACCCGCGGTCGTACATGACCTACCAGCCCTTCCTGCCCGAAGCCGCCGCCGGCAGCATCTCGCCGAGGCACGTCGTCGTCCCGCTGCGACGCGTCCTCCCCAAGGCCGAGGTGCTCACCGGTCGGGTCACCACCATCGACCAGGACCGCAAGGTCGCCACGATCGCGCCGCTCGTCGGCGAGGCGTACGAGCTGCCTTTCGACTACCTCGTCATCGCGATGGGCGCGGTCTCCCGCACCTTCCCGATCCCCGGCCTCGCCGAGCAGGGCATCGGCATGAAGGGCATCGAGGAGGCCATCGGCCTGCGCAACCACGTCCTCGAGCAGCTCGACAAGGCCGACTCGACCACCGACGAGGAGGTCCGCCGCAAGGCGCTGACCTTCGTCTTCGTGGGCGGCGGCTTCGCCGGCGCGGAGACCATCGGCGAGGTCGAGGACCTGGCCCGTGACGCGTCGAAGTACTACCAGAACGTCAAGCGCGAGGACATGCGCTTCGTCCTGGTCGACGCGGCCGACAAGATCCTCCCCGAGGTGGGCCCCAAGCTCGGCCAGTACGGCAAGGAGCACCTCGAGGGCCGCGGTATCGAGATCTACCTCGAGACCTCGATGGACTCCTGCGTCGACGGCCACGTCGTGCTGAAGAACGGCCTCGAGGTCGACTCCAACACGATCGTCTGGACCGCCGGCGTGAAGCCGAACCCGGCGCTCGCCCGCTTCGGTCTGCCGCTCGGCCCCCGCGGCCACGTGGACTGCAACGAGAAGCTCCAGATCAACGGTCTCGACTACGCGTGGGCCGCGGGCGACAACGCCCAGGTGCCGGACATGGTCGGCCGCAAGGCCGGCAACCCGAACGCCTGGTGCCCGCCGAACGCCCAGCACGCGCTGCGTCAGGCGAAGATCCTCGGTGACAACGTGGTGGCCGGCATGCGCGGCTTCCCGCAGGCCGAGTACAGCCACGCCAACAAGGGCGCCGTGGCCGGCCTCGGCCTCCACAAGGGCGTCGCGATGATCGTCATGGGCAAGGTGAAGATCAAGCTCAAGGGCCGTCTCGCCTGGTACATGCACCGTGGCTACCACGGCATGGCGATGCCGACCTGGAACCGCAAGATCCGCGTCTTCGCCGACTGGACCCTCGCGATGTTCCTCAAGCGCGAGGTCGTCTCGCTCGGCGCCATCGAGACGCCGCGCGAGGAGTTCTACGAGGCCGCCAAGCCCGCCCCCGCCCCGGCCGCGCCGGCGCAGGAGAAGGCCAAGGCCTCCTAAGGCACCGGCAGTACGCGCAACACCCCCGAAAGGGCCGTCCGCCATCCGTGGTGCGGACGGCCCTTCGCGTGTTTTGCCGACTCGTTGCGCTGTGCCGGGATGGGAATCGCCTACACAGGGTGTTCCCTTGGTGACGAGCATTTCTGGGGCACGAGATCACGGAGGTGTGCACCATGGCCGACGCCGCGTCGCGGCTGACGACTCTCGCCGAGGAACTCCTCGGAGGACCGCTCCCCGTGCGCCTGCGAGCCTGGGACGGCAGCGAAGCCGGCCCCGCGGGCGCCCCCGTCCTGATCGTCCGCGACCGCCGGGCGGTGCGGAGGATGATCTGGAAGCCCGGCGAACTGGGCCTGGCCCGCGCCTGGGTGGCGGGCGAACTCGACGTCGAGGGAGACCTGTACGAGGTCCTGGACCGGCTCTCGGGCCTCCTCTGGGAGCGCCCCGAGGACACCAGGAGCCGCCTCGCGGCCGTACGGGACTCCGTACGCGACCCGAGGCTCCGCGCCGCCGCCCGCGCCCTGCTGGGGCTCGCCGGGCCCCTGCCGCCCCCGCCGCCGCCCGCCGAGGAGATGCGCGGCCGCAGCGGCAACAGCCACAGCAGACGCCGTGACAAGCAGGCGATCAGTCACCACTACGACGTGGGCAACGACTTCTACGAGATCGTCCTCGGCCCCTCCATGGTCTACTCCTGCGCCTACTGGACCGAGGACGGGACCCTGGAGGACGCCCAGCGCGACAAGCTGGACCTCATCGCCCGCAAACTGAACCTGAAGGAGGGCGACCGGCTCCTCGACGTGGGATGCGGCTGGGGCTCCATGGCCCTGCACGCCGCCCGCGAGTACGGCGCCCGGGTCGTCGGCGTCACCCTCTCCCGCGAGCAGGCCGCCTACGCCCGCAAACGCGTCGCCGACGAGGGCCTGACCGACCTCGTGGAGATCCGCGTCCAGGACTACCGGGACGTCCCCGACGGCCCGTACGACGCGATCTCCTCGATCGGCATGGCCGAGCACGTCGGGGCCGTGAAGTACCGGGAGTACGCCGACACCCTGTACGGGCTCCTCAAGCCCGGCGGGCGGCTCCTCAACCACCAGATCTCGCGCCGCCCCGAGCCCGACGAGGAGGCCTACGAGGTCGACCCCTTCATCGACGCGTACGTCTTCCCCGACGGCGAACTCGCCCCCATGGGGCGGACGCTGTCCACCCTGGAGGACGCCGGCTTCGAGGTCAGGGACGTGGAGGCGATCCGCGAGCACTACGCGCTCACCCTGCGCCGGTGGGTGGCCAACCTGGAGCGGGAGTGGGACCGGGCGGTCCGGCTCACCTCGCCAGGCCGGGCCAGGATCTGGCGGCTCTACATGGCCGCCTCCGCCGTCTCCTTCGAGCGGAACCGGATCGGTGTGAACCAGTTCCTCGCGGTGAAGACCCCGGTCGCGGGGGTGAGCGGGACGGCGCTGCGGCCGCGCGTCTGGAACGAGAAGACGGGCTGACGGTACGCCGAAGGGCCGGTCTCCCCGTGGCGGGGAGACCGGCCCTTCGTGGCGTACGGGGACCTACTCGGCCTTGATGGCGGAGAGCATGTTCAGCTTCGCCGCGCTCCGGGCCGGCCACAGGGAGGCGAGGACGCCGACCAGGGCGGCCAGGACCAGGAAGATCCCGATCCGGTCCCAGGGCAGGACCAGGGCGTAGCCCGGGATCTGCTCCTTGATGGTCTCGCCGATCGCCCAGCCGAGGAACGAGCCGAGGCCGATGCCGACGACCGCGCCGAACACCGAGATGACCACGGCCTCCAGACGGACCATCCGCTTCACCCGGCGCCGGTCGAGACCGATCGCCCGCAGCATGCCGATCTCCTGCTGGCGCTCGAAGACGGACATCGCCAGGGTGTTGACGACACCGAGGACCGCGATGACCAGGGCCATGCCGAGCAGGCCGTACATGATGTTGAGCATCAGGTTGATCGGGCCGCCGAAGGAGTCACGGATGCCCTTGTGGTCCAGCACCGTGATGTCGGGGTTGTCGCCCATGGCCTTCGCCAGCGCCCGCTCGTTGGCCGCGCTCGCGCCGCCCTCGGTCGAGACGAAGATCTGACGGATCTCCGCCCGCTCCTCGTGCGCGGTGACCAGCTTGTGGTCGATCAGGACCGGCGAGACGAACTCGTTGGGCTCGAAGACCGCGCCGACGGTCAGCTTGCCCTTCTGCTTGTCGAGGTACTCGACCGGGACGGTGTCGCCGACCTTCAGGCCGCGCTTGGCGGCGGTCTTCTCGTCGACGGCGATCCCGCCCTTGCCGAGGGAGGACAGCGAGCCGTTCACGACGGTGAGCTTGAGGACCTTCTCGACGTCGCCGGGGGTGACACCGGAGGCCGAGACGTACGAGCCCTTGATCTCCAGCGCGCCCGCCTGCTGCGGGGAGATCGCCGTGACGCCCGGAGCCTTCTCCAGGGCGGTCAGCGCCTCCTTGCTCAGGCTGTTGCCGCTGGCCATCGAGACCATGTAGTCGGCCTTGACCTGGTCCGTCGTCGCCTTGTCGAGGGCCGTGCCGACCGTGGCGCCGAGCACCGAGAGGCCGGTGACGAGGGTCAGGCCGATGGCGAGCGCGGAGGCGGTGGCGCCGGTGCGGCGCGGGTTGCGGACCGCGTTCAGGCCGGCGAGCTTGCCGGAGACCCCGAAGAGGTTCACGAACAGCGGGCGGATCACGGCGATCACGGGCCGGGACAGGAACGGGATCAGCACGATCACACCGATGAGGGTGAGGAACGCGCCGCCCGCGATCAGCATGCGGCCCTCGTCGCCGCCCTGGCCCGCGCCGAGCACGATCAGGACCGCGCCGAGCGCGGTGAGCGCGGCGCCGATGGAGTTCCGCACGACGAGCGACTTGGTGCTCGCGGTGGCGTGGACGCTGCTCATCGCGGCGACCGGCGGGATCTTCGCGGCGCGGCGGCCGGGCAGCCAGGCGGCGAACATGGTGATCAGGACGCCGACGGCGAACGCGGAGACGGCCGGGGTGGCGCCGAGGACGAGGTCGCCGTCGGGCACCTTCATCTCGAAGGCGCTCATGGCCGAGCGGAGCGAGACGGCCAGGCCGATGCCGAGGACGTAGCCGACGGCGGAGGCGAGCAGGCCGACCAGACCGGCCTCGGCGAGGACGGAGCGGGTGATCTGCTTGCGCGAGGCGCCGACGGCGCGCATCAGCGCCAGTTCCTTGGTGCGCTGCGCGACCAGCATGGTGAAGGTGTTGGAGATCAGGAAGATCCCGACGAAGAGCGCGATGCCCGCGAAGCCGAGGAGCACCTGGTTGAGGGCGCCGAGACCGGCCTCGATGTCCTTGGCCTGCTGCTCGGCGAGGGCCTCGCCGGTCTGTGCGGTGGCCGCCTTCGGGACGACCTTCAGGACCTCGCCGAGGAGCTTCTCGGCGTCGGCGCCGGGGGCGGCGCTCACCGTCAGGTTCTGGAAGTAGCCGGGCTTCAGGTAGAGCTTCTGCGCGACGGAGGAGTCGAAGACGACCAGGCTGCCGCCGGCGTTGACCGCGCCGTCCTCGGTGGTGAAGACGCCGGAGAGCTCGTACTCCTTCACCGGCCCCGTGGTCGCGACGCGGACGGTGTCGCCGACCTTGTAGCCGCCCTTGTCCGCGGTGTCCTTGTCGAGCGCGACCTGCCGGTCCTCGACCGGTCCCGTACCCGAGGTGAAGGTGTACGCGCGGTCCTCGCCGTCCTTGCCGGGCGCGAAGTTGGTGCCCTTGTTGGACCAGCCGACGCCGATCAGCTTGCCGTTCCTGTCGGGCACACCGGCGAAGCCGTCGACGCGCGGGGTGACGGAGGCGACCCCGTCGAGCCCCGCGACCGCGTCGACGTCCTTCTGGGAGAGGCCGGGGGTCTTCCGGGCCTCCGCGGGGCTCGGGTACATCTCGACGGCGACGGCGACGTCGTCGTAGCTCTTGGCCGACTGGTTGCGGAAGGCCTGGCCGAGGGTGTCGGTGAAGACGAGGGTGCCGGAGACGAAGGCCACGCCGAGCATCACGGCGAGGACGGTCATCAGCAGTCTCGCCTTGTGCGCGAGGACGTTGCGCAGGGCGGTACGGAACATGGGTGTGTCCTGAAGGAGGGTGGGGCGGACGGAGGGGCGGAGGCCGCGCTACGGCGTCGGCTCGTACGGCGTCAGCTCGTACGGCCCTTGGCGTCGAAGGCCTTCATGCGGTCGAGCACACCGTCGGCCGTCGGGCTCAGCATCTCGTCGACGATCCGGCCGTCCGCGAGGAAGATCACGCGGTCCGCGTAGGAGGCGGCCACCGGGTCGTGGGTGACCATGACGACGGTCTGGCCCAGCTCGCGCACCGAGTTGCGCAGGAAGCCGAGGACCTCGGCGCCCGAGCGCGAGTCCAGGTTTCCGGTCGGCTCGTCACCGAAGATGATCTCGGGGCGGGAGGCCAGGGCGCGGGCCACGGCCACGCGCTGCTGCTGGCCGCCGGAGAGCTCGGTGGGGCGGTGGGTGAGCCGGGCGGAGAGGCCGAGCATGTCGATGACCTGCTGGACCCACTGCTTGTCGGCCTTGCGGCCGGCGATGTCCATCGGCAGCGTGATGTTCTCCAGGGCCGTCAGCGTCGGCAGCAGGTTGAAGGCCTGGAAGATGAAGCCGATCTTGTCCCGGCGCAGCTGCGTGAGCTGCTTGTCCTTCAGGGTGGAGAGCTCCGTCTCACCGATCCGTACCGAGCCGGAGGAGAAGGAGTCCAGGCCGGCGACGCAGTGCATCAGCGTCGACTTGCCGGAGCCGGAGGGGCCCATGATCGCGGTGAACTCGCCCTGCCGGAAGTCGACGGTGACGTGGTCGAGCGCGACCACCTGGGTCTCGCCCTGTCCGTAGACCTTCGAGAGATCCGTGGCGCGGGCGGCCACCGCGGTGGCGCGGGACACGGTGGGGGTGGTGGTCACGAGGGGGACTCCTGTCACTGCGGGGCTGCTGCGGGAACCCCTCCATCGTGTCGAGCGTCCGGGCTCGGATCGTCCGTCCACGTGCCCGTTCTCGGGGCAGCCTCGAGTCGGACCGGAGCCCCCGATCGTCCTCCTGAGGTATGACGGCGACCCTGAGGGACGGCTTCGAGCCGACGTGACAGACGTGCGACGACTTTTCGTCATTCCGGTGGGCGCGGCTTTGCGCCTGCGACCCCCGTCACAGTTCGGGGAAAACGCCCCCACCTGCACTGACGCACCCTCAGGCGTCAATAAAATAAGACAACATCGGGTCGATCTTCCGCTGAACGAGGGAAGGGGCCCGGATAGGCTCCTGTGCCAACGCGGAGCTTCGCGCAACGCCCGGATGGTGGAATACGCAGACACGGCGAGCTTAAACCTCGCTGGCCTTCGGGCCGTACCGGTTCAAGTCCGGTTCCGGGCACCATCCCGGGCCGCAGGCGAGTGCCTGGGGCCCGGTGTAGTCCCTCCGCCGGTCGGCCGGGCTTCACGCGGCGCATCGGCCGGCCGCCCGTCCGGTTCGGCCGGCCGCTCCCCTCTCCCGTCGCGCCCGGTGCCGCCGACGGCGGCTGCCGGGTGGTGCTCGGTGCGGTGGTCATCGGCTCCCCTGGGGAGGGGAGTGGTTCCGGCAGGTCGAGCGTCGCGGAGCGGTCCGCTCCGGCGTGAGGGAAGATCGAAATCTTCCGGGAAAAGATCCTCCCCGAGCACTAGGGAGTTTCTTTTGCCTACGCATTACTCTTAACGCAAGGCCGCGCCGTGCGGTCTGCCATGGAGGAGTGAGATGAGGAGCAGCAACCCGGTCTTCTCGCGACGGGGGTTCAGCCGCGACACCGGCTACGCGGGCGTCAACGCGCAGCAGCCGCAGGCCGGGGGCCCCGCCGTCGGAACCAACCCGTACGCCACCGGCAACCCGTATGCCGAGGGTGCGACGAACCCGTACGCCACCAACCCGTACGCCCCGCAGGACACGCAGCTCGGCGCCCCGCAGCAGGCCCGCGGCGACGTGATGACGATCGACGACGTCGTGAGCCGTACGGCCATGACGCTCGGCACGGTCGTGCTCACCGCGACCCTCTCGTGGTTCCTGCTGCCGGTCGACCCGGCCAACCTGGGCAAGTCCTACGGCATCGCCATCGGCGCCGCCCTGGTCGCGCTCGTCCTGGCGCTCGTGCAGTCCTTCAAGCGCAAGGCCTCGCCCGCGCTGATCCTGGGCTACGCGGCCTTCGAGGGCGTCTTCCTCGGTGTGATCTCGGCTGCCGTCTCGACGTACATCGCCGACGGCGTGGTCATCCAGGCGGTCCTGGGCACGATGGCGGTCTTCGCCGGTGTCCTGATCGCCTACAAGATGGGCTGGATCCGCGTCAACCGACGCTTCTACGGCTTCGTGATGGCCGCCGCCATGGGCTTCATGCTGCTCATGGTGGTGAATCTGCTCTTCGCCGTCTTCGCCGGCGGTGACGGCCTCGGCTTCCGCAGCGGTGGCCTCGGCATCCTCTTCGGTGTCATCGGCGTCATCCTGGGCGCCTGCTTCCTCGCCCTCGACTTCAAGCAGGTCGAGGACGGCGTGACCTACGGCGCGCCGCGTCAGGAGGCCTGGCTGGCCGCGTTCGGTCTCACCATGACCCTGGTGTGGATCTACCTGGAGATGCTGCGTCTGCTGTCGATCCTGCAGGGCGACGACTGACGCCTCTGAGCTCGGGGGAAGGGCCCGTCCGGCTTCGTGCCGGGCGGGCCCTTTCTGTGTGTACGGGCGTGTACGGGCGTGTACGGCGTGTGTGCGGCGTCTACGGCGTCGGCCGTGCCGCGGTCTGCCGTGCCGCGTCGATGAGGACGCGGGCCGCCGCCTTCGCCTGCGCGGCGGGCTCGGGGGAGCCGGTGATGCCCGCGACGACCATGGCCCCGTTGGCGAGCAGGGCGAGCTGGTCGGCGAGGGCGGGCGGGGCGCTGAGGGCGTCCGTCTGCTCGGCGAGGTACGCCCGCAGGGCCTCCTTGTGGTCGCGGGCGAGCGTGGCGACGGCCGGGGCGACCCCGCCGAGCTCTCCGAAGGTGTTGATGAACGCGCACCCCCGGAAGTCGGGCTCGGCGAACCAGCCGGCGAGCCAGTCGAAGACCGCCAGTGCCCGCTCGTAGGGCCCGTCGGCGACCCGCGCGCCGTGTGCCGCGAGGGCCTCGCGCACGGCGCTGTCGCGGCGCCGCAGGACCGCCTCGACGAGGAGGTCCTTGGAGGGGAAGACCTGGTAGAGCCGCTTGAGCGAGACCCCGGACGCCGTGCGGATCGCGTCCATGCCGACCGCCTGCACCCCGCGCTCGTCGAAGAGCCGCCCGGCGGTGTCGAGCACCTTCAGCTCGGCGGTTTCCGCGTCCATCGGCCGATCACCCCTTGCGTAGAGAACCATCGTTCTCGTAGCCTACAGGGCATCGGGAGAACGATCGTTCTCCCGCCGGAAACCCGACACCGGAAACGGGGAGTTCCCATGTCCGCCTTCGCCCTGCGCTCCCACACCGTCACCGTCGACGGCCTCGACGTCTTCTACCGGGAGGCCGGCGACCCGGCCAACCCCACGCTCGTGCTGCTGCACGGCTTCCCGTCCAGCTCGCACATGTACCGCGGACTCATGGCCGAGCTGGCCGACAGCCATCACCTGATCGCCCCGGACCACATCGGCTTCGGCGCCTCGGCCGCCCCGTCCGTCGAGGAGTTCCCGTACGGCTTCGAGAAGCTCACCGAGGTCACCCTGGGGCTGCTCGACCGGCTCGGCGTCGAGCGGTTCGCGCTCTACATCCAGGACTACGGCGCCCCGATCGGCCTGCGGATCGCCTCCCGTCACCCCGAGCGGGTGACCGCGATCGTCAGCCAGAGCGGCAACGCCTACCTGGAGGGCTTCACGCCCTTCTGGGACGTCCTCTTCGCCCACGCCGAGGACCGCGCGGCCAACGAGGCCGGGGTACGGGAGCTGCTGACCGCCGAGGCCACCCGCTGGCAGTACACCCACGGGGTGCCGGCGGACCGGCTCGACCGGGTCGGCCCGGAGACCTGGACCCTGGACCAGGCCGGCCTGGACCGGCCCGGTAACAAGGAGATCCAGCTCCAGCTCTTCTGGGACTACCAGTTCAACCTGGCCGGCTACCCGGTCTTCCAGGAGTACTTCCGGACCCACCGGCCGCCGCTCCTCGCGGCCTGGGGGCGCGGTGACGAGATCTTCGGACCCGCCGGCGCCGAGGCCTTCGCGCGGGACCTGCCGGACGCCGAGATCCACCTCCTGGACGCCGGTCACTTCGCCCTGGAGACCCACGGCGAGGAGATCGCCGCGCTCGTCCGCGACTTCCTCGGCCGGCACGTGAAGTGAGGGGGCGGAGGCCCGTGACGCGCCCCCGGCGGCCCGTTGGTCAGGGTCCCGGGGCGGCGCGTAGGGTCACGGGGTGCGCGATACGAGTGAACTGACCGCCGCCGTCGAGCGGTTCGCCGACCGGCTGCGAGCCGCCCCGCAGAGCCGCCTCCAGCGTGGAGCGGCGGCCGAGGGCCTCGCGCTCGCCAGGGAGCTGGCGGCATGCGCCCAGCGCGCCGAGAACCCGGGGCGGGAGCCGCTGACCATGCCGGACGCGGGGGTCTTCGCCGTCGCCGACCAGCTGGTCGTCGCCGGGAACGACCTGGCCGAGATCCTGCGAACGGCCCCGGCCGATTCCCGCGAGGGGGAACTGGGCGAGGCCGTGAGGCTGGTACGGGAGGCGGCGGAGCGCTCGGGGCTCTAAGGCTGTCCGGCGGATCATGGCCGGGGCCGCGCGCCGCCTTGCTGCGTGGGGGCCTGGAGGGACCGGGGAGAGGGCCTGGAGGGGCCTTGGGGGGACCTGGAGGGCCTCGGGAGGGGCCCGGAGGGCTTTTCCAGGGGCTTCGGGGAGCTACAGCGAGGCGATGACGCGGTCCGCCAGGATGTAGACGTTCTCCTCGTCCGTGTCGCCGTACGAGAAGGTGAGCGCGAAGGCGCCCGAGACGCCCGAGCCGCCGAGCAGCACCGGGGTGCGGCCGGAGCGCAGGGCCTCCGCGAGGCGCTCCGCGGTCTCGCGGTGACCGGGGGTCATACAGAGCGTCGTACCGTCCGCGAAGACGTACACGTCCAGGGTGCCGAGCGGGCCGGGGCGCACGTCGGTCAGTGCCGTGCGGGTGTCCGCGAGCTCCTCGAGACGGGACACCGTCCGCTCGTGGTCGGTGACGACCGGGGTCTGCACCGGCACGAAGTCCGGGTGCGAGGGGTGGCGGCGGCGGGCCGCGGCCAGCTCCGCCGAGTCCTCGGGGAACTCGTCCAGCGCGTCGGCGACACCGTCGAGTCCGGCGCCACCGTCGAGCCCGGCCGCCTCGGCCTCCATGGCCTCCAGGGCCATCGCCTCCAGGCCCACGAAGTCGGCCTGGCGCGGGACGAAGAAGGTGCCGTCCTCGACCGGGCCGCCGAGCCCGCCGAGCAGGGACGGGGCGTCGGCCGCGTCACGGGCCTCCTGCGCGGCCCAGAAGGCACGCGCCTCCGCGAGCTCGCGCTCGCGCTCCTCGGCCAGCGCCTCGGCGACCGCGGCCCGTATCTCGGTGGCGGGTGTGGCACGGGCCGCGGGGACCGTGACGCCGCGCCCGACCGCGAGCTCGGTCCGAAGGGTGGCGACCTCCTTGCGGAGACCGCGGACGGTGTGAAGGGCAGCAGCGCCCACGGCCGTGGCAGCGGCCGTGGTCAGCAGCAGGGCAAGAGACATGGCGCTCACTGACGTACTCCCGATTCCGAGTCGATCCCCCGACTTCCTACATCAGCTTGTCCTGGGGTGGTGCCTGCTGTCAGTGCATTACGTCACGAATTGGACAGGTATTTCTACCAGGTGTTTAGTCCCGAAACCCCTCTGACCTGCGAAAACGAACTCCCCCGGGACGTAGGTCACATCCTGGGGGAGATTCGGTCACGGCTCGGACGCGGAGGGGTTGGGAGGGGCGCGTCAGGACAGGCGCGCCAAGGGGAGCGTCGCGGTGGGGGCGTCGGGGTGGGGCGTCAGCTCAGGCGCTCGATGACCATGGCCATGCCCTGACCGCCGCCGACGCACATGGTCTCGAGACCGAACTGCTTGTCGTGGAACTGGAGGCTGTTGATGAGCGTGCCGGTGATCCGGGCGCCCGTCATGCCGAAGGGGTGGCCGACGGCGATGGCGCCACCGTTGACGTTCACCTTGTCCAGGTCCAGGCCCAGCTCCTGGTAGGAGGGGATGACCTGCGCGGCGAAGGCCTCGTTGATCTCGGCCAGGTCGATGTCGCCGATGGTCAGGCCGGCGCGCTTGAGGGCCTGCTTCGACGCCTCGACCGGGCCGAGGCCCATGATCTCGGGGGAGAGGCCGGAGACGCCGGTGGAGACGATGCGGGCCAGCGGGGTCAGGCCGAGCTCGCGGGCCTTCGTGTCCGACATGATCACGAGCGCGGCGGCGCCGTCGTTGAGCGGGCAGCAGTTGGCGGCGGTGACCAGGCCGTCGGGGCGGAAGACCGGCTTCAGGCCCTGCACGCCCTCCAGGGTGACGCCGGCGCGCGGGCCGTCGTCCGTGGAGACGACCGTGCCGTCCGGCAGCGTGACCGGGGTGATCTCGCGCTCCCAGAAGCCGTTCTTGATGGCCTGCTCGGCGAGGTTCTGCGACCGTACGCCGAACTCGTCCATCTCCTGGCGGCTGATGCCCTTCACGCGGGCCAGGTTCTCGGCGGTCTGGCCCATGGCGATGTACGCGTCGGGGACGATGCCGTCCTCGCGCGGGTCGTGCCAGGTCGAACCCTCGGACTCGGCGACCGCGGCCGTACGGGCCTCCGCCTCGGCGAAGTACGGGTTGTGCGTGTCGGGCAGCGAGTCGGAGTTGCCCTTCACGAAGCGGGACACCATCTCGACACCGGCCGAGATGAAGACGTCGCCCTCGCCCGCCTTGATCGCGTGCAGCGCCATGCGGGAGGTCTGCAGCGAGGAGGAGCAGTAGCGGGTGACCGTGCAGCCCGGCAGGTGGTCCATGCCCATCCGCACGGAGACGATCCGGCCCAGGTTGTTGCCCTGCTCGCCGCCGGGCAGACCGCAGCCCAGCATCAGGTCGTCGATGTCGCGCGGGTCGAGCTCCGGCACCTTGGCCAGGGCGGCCTGGACGATGGTCGCGGTGAGGTCGTCCGGCCGCAGGTCCTTGAGGGAGCCCTTGAAGGCCCGGCCGATGGGCGAGCGGGCGGTCGAGACGATCACGGCTTCGGGCATCACGGCTCCATGAGGGTGCGGAGTGAGCGGACTGAAAGGGAAGTTACCCGTACGTACCGCACGGGGTCACCGGGCGGGGCATGTGATGCGGACCTCTTTTCTAAGCGAGCGCTCACTTGGTCGGGCCCCGTGTGGGCAATCGTCCCGCTGGGGCGGGACGATTGCCCACAACGGGTTGGGTTACGCCTGGGCGTCCTCCGGGGCGGGGGCCTCCCCGGTCACCGGCAGCCGCCGCCTCCGCCGGTACTTGAGCAGCGCCCACGGGGCCCGCGCGCCCGTCACCTCCGTGCCCGCCTCCTTCGCCGCCTCGGCCGCCGCCTTCGCCACGGGCAGGATGCTCTCCCGCCGCGCGGGCTCCAGCAGGTCCGCTTCCGGCCACGCGCCCAGCGAGGCGCACAGCGTCGGCAGCACCGCCATCGCCGCCGTCGCGTACCCCTCCGCCGACGGGTGGAAGTTGTCCACCCCGAACATCTCGCGCGGATTCGCCGCGAACTCGGGGCCGAGCAGATCGCCCAGCGACACCGTCCGCCCGCCCTGCTCCACCGCCACGATCGTCTGCGCCGCCGCCAGCTGCCGCGAGGCCCGCCGGGCCAGCCAGCGCAGCGGCTGGTACACCGGCTCGATCGTCCCCAGGTCCGGGCAGGTCCCGACCACCACCTCGGCGCCCGCCGTCCGCAGCCGCCGCACCGCCGCGGCCAGGAACCGTACCGATTCCGTCGGCGACATCCGGTGCGTCACGTCGTTCGCCCCGATCATGATCACGCACACGTCCGGCCGCCCCACCGGCTGGGCCAGCAGCAGCGACACCTGGCGCTCCAGGTCGTCCGAGCGCGCTCCGGACAGCGCCACGTTCCGCAGGACCACCGGCCGCTCCGCCACCGCGGCGAGCCCCGAGGCGAGCAGCGCGCCCGGGGTCTGGCCCGCGCGGCGCACCCCCTGACCCGCCGCCGTGGAATCACCCAGAAGGGCCAGCCGCAGAGGGTCCTCCGTGCCGAAGGCCCGGCCGTACAGGCCGTCCGTCACCGGTGGCAGCGGCGCCGTCCCGTTCCCCACCGACCTCTTCGCCAGCTGCATCTCGGTCAGCAGGAGCCCGACCGCCGCCACACCGAGCAGCCCGATGCTCCCACCGCCGTACGCCGCGCCCGCCGCGATCCGCCGCGCCACCCTCGCCCTCGACATGAGGCCGTCACCTCCTTCAAGCCGTTCAGGGTCTAACTGCCCCGTAAGCCGCTCCGACTACGCATACGCTGGCCACACCATTACGGAGACCCCGGAGATTACGGTGCAATTCCACGACTCGATGATCAGCCTCGTCGGCAATACCCCGCTGGTGAGGCTCAACAACGTCACAGCGGGTATCTCGGCGACCGTCCTGGCAAAGGTCGAGTACTTCAACCCGGGCGGTTCGGTCAAGGACCGCATCGCCCTCCGCATGATCGAGGCGGCCGAGCAGAGCGGTGAGCTCAAGCCCGGCGGCACCATCGTCGAGCCCACGTCCGGCAACACCGGCGTCGGTCTCGCGATCGTGGCCCAGACGAAGGGCTACAAGTGCATCTTCGTCTGCCCCGACAAGGTGTCCCTCGACAAGATCAACGTCCTGCGGGCGTACGGCGCCGAGGTCGTCGTCTGCCCCACCGCCGTGGATCCCGAGCACCCGGACTCGTACTACAACGTCTCGGACCGGCTCGTCCGTGAGACCCCCGGGGCCTGGAAGCCCGACCAGTACTCCAACCCGAACAACCCGCGCTCCCACTACGAGACCACCGGTCCCGAGCTCTGGGAGCAGACGGACGGGAAGATCACCCACTTCGTGGCGGGCGTCGGCACCGGTGGCACCATCTCCGGCACCGGCAACTACCTCAAGGAGGCCAGTGGCGGCTCCGTGAAGGTGATCGGCGCCGACCCCGAGGGCTCCGTCTACTCGGGGGGCTCCGGCCGTCCGTACCTGGTCGAGGGCGTCGGCGAGGACTTCTGGCCCACCGCGTACGACCGGAACGTCACCGACCGGATCGTCGCCGTGTCCGACAAGGACTCCTTCCAGATGACCCGCCGCCTCGCCAAGGAGGAGGGCCTCCTCGTCGGCGGCTCCTGCGGCATGGCCGTCGTCGCCGCCCTGGAGGTCGCCAAGGAGCTCGGGCCCGACGACGTCGTCGTCGTGCTGCTGCCGGACTCCGGCCGCGGCTACATGTCCAAGATCTTCAGCGACGAGTGGATGGCCGACTACGGCTTCCTGGAGGACACCTCCACCGCCACCGTCGCCGACGTCCTGCGCCACAAGGAGGGCGTCATGCCCTCGCTCGTCCACATGCACCCGGACGAGACCGTCGGCCAGGCCATCGAGGTGCTGCGCGAGTACGGCGTCTCCCAGATGCCCATCGTCAAGCCCGGCGCCGGCCACCCCGACGTCATGGCCGCCGAGGTCGTCGGCTCGGTCGTCGAGCGCGAGCTCCTCGACGCGCTCTTCACGAAGCGCGCCTCCCTGGAGGACTCGCTGGAGAGCCACATGAGCGCGCCGCTGCCGCAGGTCGGCTCCGGCGAGCCCGTCGCCGACCTGATGTCCGTCCTCGGCGAGGCCGCCGACGCGGCGATCGTCCTGGTCGAGGGCAAGCCGACCGGTGTGGTCAGCCGTCAGGACCTGCTGGCCTTCCTGGCCAACGGCGGCGCGAAGTAGCAAATGGCCGGGTACGTGGAGCCGTTCGTGCAACTGGTACGAGGGCGACACGTACCCGCAGCACCCGCTTAACACGCGTCCGGCACATTGGTGGTTGTCGGCGTCAAGGACTTCCGGAGCGGCTCCCGGGCCTCCATCGACGCCGCGGACGCGGAGACCGGCCCTGACCCGGGCCCGTGTCCCTCGCGGGGACCGCCGTCGTCCCGCCCCCCTTCACCGGGGGTGCGGCGGTCCCCGCGCTACTCTCCCCTTCCTTCACCCGTTCCCCTCCCGGCACCCGGCTGCATATCCTTATGCAGAGATCTTTGTGGGTGAATAGGTGAAGGGGGCGGCATGAGCGACAGCCCGGCCGGCCGGCTGCAGGCGCTCTTCGAGGGGCACCGGCTGACGCCGACGCAGCGGCGGATCGCGCACTGCATGGTGCGCCGCGCCGCCGACGCGCCGTTCCTGTCCAGCGTCGAGCTCGCCGAGCTCGCCGGGGTCAGCCAGCCCTCCGTGACCCGGTTCGCCGTCGCCCTCGGCTTCGACGGATACCCGGCGCTCCGCCGCCACCTGCGGGAGGTCGCGCCCCCGGAGCCGGGCGCGGCCGAGGGCGAGAACGAGGGGCACAACGAGTACCAGCAGGCCGTGCTCGCCGAGATCGAGAACCTCCAGCACCTCGCCGGGCTGCTCGCCGACCCCGAGCCCGTCGAGCGGGCGGGCCGGCTCCTCGCCGCCTCCCGCCCGCTGCTCGTGCTCGGGCTGCGGGCCGCCTCCTCGCAGGCGCGCGGCTTCGCCTACTTCGCCGCCAAGGTGCACCCCGACGTCCGGCTCCTCGACGAGGGCGGCTCGATGCTCACGGACCGCGTCGACGCGGCCGTACGGGCCGGGGCCACGGCGCTGCTCTGCTTCGCGCTGCCCCGGCACCCCCGGGAGGTCGTCGACGCCCTGGAGTACGCGAGGGCGGCCGGGCTCACCGTCGTGGCGGTCGCCGACTCGGCGTTCGCGCCCGTCGCCGCCCACAGCGACCTGCTGATCCCGGCCGCCGTCGGCACCGGGCTCGCCTTCGACACCGCCTGCGCGCCGATGATGCTCGGCCGGGTCCTCCTGGAGGCCATCGCGGACGAACTCCCGGACGCGCAGGCGCGTCTGGAGGAGTTCGACGCGAAGGCGGCGGCGCGGGGCCTGTTCGTCGACTGACGCCTGTCCGGCGGATCAGGGCCGGACAGGCCCTGGGCCCCCGGAGCGGGCGCGGGTCAGACCTGCAGCTCGGTCGCGATCTTCTTGAGCTGGTGGCGGGCCATCGCCAGGTTCGCGCGCTCCTTGTCCAGGGCCAGGTACATGAACAGGCCGTTCGTGCCCTGAGCCCTGAGCAGCCGGATCAGGTGGTACTGCCGGCCGAGGGTGATCAGGATGTCCTCGATCTCGTCGCCGAGGCCGAGCATCTCCATCGCCCGGACCTTGGCCCGGACCACGTCGGTGTTGCCCGCCGCGGCCACGTTCAGATCGAGCTCCTTGCCGCCGCCGATGGTGCCGAGGGCCATGCCGCTCGTGTAGTCGACGAGTGCCGCGCCGATGGCACCCTCGATCGAGGCGGCTTCCTTGAGGGACGTCTCGGTGTTCGCCATGGGTGTCGCACTTCCTTTTCGTCTTCTGCGTGTTCTTCGTGATCTTCTTTACGGACTTCGGTGCAGGTCTGTACAGGTCGGTTCAGGTCAGTTCGGTTCAGGTCAGTTCAGGTCCTTGCGCTCCAGCGCCCCGTCGACGAGCTCCCCTATCCGGGCGCTGGACCTCCGGGCCTCCAGGTGGAGCCGGCCCACGTTGATCCGGGGCTCGGCGAGCAGCGTCAGGACGGCCGCGCCGCCCGCCGCGTACGTCGCCACGTATCCGCTCTCGCCGCGGACGAGCAGCTCGCGGAAGCGGCCCTGACCGGTGGAGTCGGTCAGCCGCTGGCCGACGCCGAGCGCAGCCGCCGTCAGCGCGGCCACGCTCTCCGCCTCGCCGTCGACCGTGTCGTGGGCGAGCACCAGGCCGTCGGCGCTGGCCGCCAGGGCTCCGGTCAGCTGGGGCAGCCGCGCCCGCAGCCGTCTGAGCTCGCCGAGGACCTCGGTTTCTGCCGTCATGAGCTGTCTCCTCTCGGCGCGCAGGCGCAGGGCACGCCTCATCACAGATGTGCCTCCAGAGCGTCACGGAGCCGGCGCAGCAGGGCGATGTCGGGGTCGGCCACCTGGGGGGCCGCGAGGAGCGGCCGGAGTGGCGGTACGGGGTCGGGGCGGGGCTCCGGCGGGGTCTCGACGAGTCCGGCGGCGGCGAGCCGCCGTATGTCGAGGAGCGTGTGGAAGGCGGGGCGGCCGAGCAGCCGGGCGAGCACCGCCGGGGTCCGCTCCCCGTCGGCGGCGGCGAGCAGGCCGCGCTGCCGGGCGCCGACGGTCTGGCCGGGGGCGGCGGGGCGCGGCACGACCGGGGCGGTGTCGACGGAGGCGTACGGCCAGACGGCGTCGAGGAGTTCGCGGCGGCGTACGGTCTCGCGCTCGACGGCCTCGGCGGAGACCGGCCGCACCGTGCCGAACCAGTGCCCCACCCCGTACCGGAAGCGGGTCGGGCCGCTGGTGGGGGAGAGGGCGAAGAAGGCCGCGTCGAAGACGGCGCCGAGGTGGCAGATCTCCAGCTCGCCGTCGTGCAGCCGGCCGCTGTCGACGAGGAAGCGGCCGACGGCGCGGTGGGCGCCGGCCCGGTCGACGGCCTCGTCCCAGCCCTCGCGGGGCAGCCGCCCGCCGGTGGTGAGGAGGACGTCGAGGCCGGGGGCGGCGGGGCTCTCGGCGTGCACGACCCGGCCGTCGACGAGGTAGAGCGTGCCGTGGTCGCGCAGCAGGGCGCCGGTGGCCCGCTCGGCGGCGAGCCGGACCAGCATCGGGGAGACCGGGGGGACCGGGGGCGCGGGTGGTGCGGCGACGGGGCTCATCCGAGGATCAGCCTTTCGGCGAGGTCACGGAGGCGTATGCGGGCGAGGGCGAGGTTGCCGGTGTCGCGGTCGAGCCAGAGGTGGAGGAAGACGCTGCTGTCGAAGGAGGTCTCGACGAAGCGGAGGACGTGGTAGCCGGCGCGGGTGGTGACGATCAGGTCCTCGACGGGCGGGCCCGGTGGGAGGTCCTCGTCGCCGGTCGTCGCGAAGGAGTCGAACTCGGCGGCGGCGCGCGCGAGTTCGGCGGTCTCGGCGGCGGTGGTCTCATGGTCTCCGGTCGGGGACTCGCCCGCGGTCCCGAGGGCGAGCCCACTGGTCCAGTCGACCAGGGAGGCTCCGCGAGCGCCCGGCAGGGCCATGGCCTCCAGTAGGCACTCGTCGATTCCGGGCACGCAGATTCCCCTCCCGATACGGCGCGCGAACGAACGGCAGTGACGGTGACGTTACTGAACGTTCCGGCGGTCGGGAGGGGTTCTGGCATTTTCCATCGGAACATGCCCGAGGGTGGCGGGAATTGACCGACTGTGCCGCTCAGGCGCGGGACTCCACCGCGTTCGCGATGTCGGACAGGTCCTTCGCGAGCGCCTTGGCGACGGCCTTCGCGCCGAAGCGGGTGACCAGCCGGCCGAGGAATCCCGGGGTGCGGCCGCTCGCCGGCCGGGCCGAGAACGTCATCCGCAGGGTGGTGAGGCCGTCGCCCTCGGGCTTCAGGGTGAGCTCGGAGACATAATGCATGCCGTGCGAGTCGGCGACCGTGACATACCGGTCGGGCGGCTCGCACTCGGTCACGGTCATCTCCTCCGTGGCCTCCTTGCCCAGCATCCGCCGCGTCTCGCGCCAGCGCGTGCCCACCGCGAAGCCGCCCTCGGTGAGCACCTCCACCTTCTCGACGCCCGAGAGGACGCGCGGCATGTCCCGCAGGTCGGTGATGGCCTCCCAGACCCGCCCGGGGGAGGCGGCGACCCGGCGCTCGACGACGACGGACGTGTCCGTACCCGTTCCAGTCATGCCCTCATCGAAGCCGGGTCGCCGCGTCGGCGCTACCCGACGAGCGCGTTCGCCTGCCCGCCGCCCGCCTCCGCGACGATCTCGTCGAGCGTCTGGGGCTTCCTCGCCGTCGAGAACGTCACGGCCCCGTCGTCGGCCACCGTGAAGCCGTGGATCCCGGGCCGGGGCAGGCTGTTGTACGCGTAGTGGTGGGCGAAGTAGTAGGCGCCGGTGTCCGGGACGGCCACGACGTCGCCCGGGTGCAGCAGCGGCAGCGCCCGGCCGGTGGCGAGGAGGTCCCCGGCGAAGCAGGCGGGCCCGGCCACGTCCTGGACGGTGACGTCCCCGGTGCGGGGCCGGCCCTCGGCGTCGTACGCGAGGATCCGCAGCGGCCAGGAGTCGGGGGCGTAGACCGTACGGGTGGCGAGCTGGACCCCGGCGTGGGTGACGGCGATCGGCCGGCCGCCGGAGGTCTTCGTGTACTCCACCCGGGCGAGGATCGTGCCGTGCTTGGCGAGCAGGGAGCGGCCGAACTCGGTGACCAGGCGGTAGCGGCCGTCGAGGAGCCCGGGGGCGGTGTCGGCGAGCAGCCGGGCGTACTCGGCGTACGTCGGCGTCTCCTCGTCGGAGGTGAAGTTCACCGGCAGGCCGCCGCCGATGTCGAGGGTGTCGATCTGCTGCCGGCCGGCCTTGTGGTTGATCTCCTCCGCGAGGGCGTAGGCCTCGCCGACGCCCTCCGCCATCAGGGCGAGCGGGACGCCCTGGGAGCCGGTGTGGGTGTGCAGCCGGGTCAGCCAGGGCCGGTCCAGGTAGGCCTGGACGACGGTCTCGCGGGCGCCCTCGTCGCGGAGCGCCACGCCGAACTTCGAGGTGGCGGTCGCGGTCGAGAGGGCGCCGATGGAACCGGCTCCGACCTGCGGGTTCACCCGGAGCCCGAGCGGCGAGGCGGTGGGCGCGGAGGCGACGAGCGCGTCGAGGCGGGCCAGCTCCTGGAGGTTGTCGGCGTTGACGGCGATCCCCAGCGCGAGGGCCTGGCGCAGCTCGGCGGGGGTCTTCGCGGGGGAGTCGAGCACGGTGTGGGTGGGCGGGACGCCGGCGGCGCGGGCGAGGGCGAGCTCGCCGGGGCTGGCGACCTCGACGCCGAGCCCCGCGTCGTGGAGCAGGCGCAGGACGGGCACGAGGGGGGCGGCCTTGACGGCGAAGGCGTGGAGGACGTGGGCATCGGTGACGGCGGCGAAAGCGCTGGTCAGGGCGGCTGCGGAGGCGCGGATGCCGGCGGTGTCGAGGAGGGCGACGACCGGTTCGGCGGGGGAGAGGAGTCCTTGGTCGACGGAGGCTCGGACGGCGAGATCACGACGGTAGGAGGCCATGTCGTCCATCCCATCACCTCGACTCACCGGTACGCCCTGTTGACTACAACTATTCAGCACGCCAGGATGTGAATATCTAATCGACATTCGAGGAGGCACCGCCATGTCAGGACCCCGCCCCGTACGAGCAGCCCGCGGTACGGAACTGAGCGCCCTGGGATGGCAGCAGGAAGCCGCCCTCCGGATGCTCCAGAACAACCTGGACCCCGAGGTCGCCGAGCACCCCGACAAGCTCGTCGTCTACGGCGGCACCGGCAAGGCCGCCCGCGACTGGCGCTCCTACGACGCCATGGTCCGCACCCTGCGGACGCTGAAGCAGGACGAGACGATGCTCGTCCAGTCCGGCCGCCCCGTCGGCGTCATGCAGACCCACGAGTGGGCCCCGCGCGTCCTCCTCGCCAACTCCAACCTGGTCGGCGACTGGGCGAACTGGGAGGAGTTCCGCCGCCTGGAGCACCTCGGCCTCACGATGTACGGCCAGATGACCGCCGGGTCCTGGATCTACATCGGCACCCAGGGCATCCTCCAGGGCACCTACGAGACCTTCGCCGCCGTCGCCGCGAAGAAGTTCGACGGCACCCTGGCCGGGACCATCACCCTCACCGCCGGCCTCGGCGGCATGGGCGGCGCCCAGCCGCTCGCCGTGACGATGAACGACGGCGTCGCGATCTGTATCGACGTCGACCCGCGCGCCATCGAGCGCCGCATCGAGCACCGCTACCTGGACGTCAAGGCCGACAACCTGGCCCACGCGCTCCAGCTGGCCACCGAGGCGCGCGACGCCCGCCGCCCGCTCTCCATCGGCCTCCTCGGCAACGCCGCCGAGCTGCTCCCGCGGATGCTCGCCGAGGGCGCCCCGATCGACATCGTGACCGACCAGACCTCGGCCCACGACCCGCTCGCCTACCTCCCGATCGGCGTCGCCTTCGAGGACATGGCCGACGCGGCCGCGAAGGACCCGGCCGGCTTCACCACCCGCGCCCGCGAGTCGATGGCGAAGCACGTCGAGGCCATGGTCGGCTTCATGGACGCCGGCTCCGAGGTCTTCGACTACGGCAACTCGATCCGCGGCGAGGCCCAGCTCGCCGGCTACGACCGGGCGTTCGCCTTCCCCGGCTTCGTCCCCGCCTACATCCGCCCGCTGTTCTGCGAGGGCAAGGGCCCCTTCCGCTGGGCCGCCCTCTCCGGCGAGGCCTCGGACATCCACAAGACGGACAAGGCGATCCTGGAGCTCTTCCCGGAGAACGAGTCCCTCCACCGCTGGATCAAGATGGCCGGCGAGCGCGTCCACTTCCAGGGCCTCCCGGCGCGCATCTGCTGGCTCGGCCAGGGCGAGCGCGACAAGGCCGGCGACATGTTCAACGACATGGTCGGCAACGGCACCCTCGCCGCGCCCCTCGCGATCGGCCGCGACCACCTCGACTGCGGCTCGGTGGCCTCCCCGTACCGCGAGACCGAGGCCATGCTCGACGGCTCCGACGCCATCGCCGACTGGCCGCTCCTCAACGCCATGGTCAACGTCGCCTCCGGCGCCTCCTGGGTCTCGATCCACCACGGCGGCGGCGTCGGCATGGGCCGCTCCATCCACGCGGGCCAGGTCTCGGTCGCCGACGGCACCGCGCTGGCCGGCGAGAAGATCCGCCGCGTCCTGACGAACGACCCGGGCATGGGCGTCATCCGCCACGTCGACGCGGGCTACGACATCGCCGAGCGGGTCGCGGACGAGAAGGGCGTCCGCGTCCCGATGCGCGAGGGCGACACCGAGTCCGAGGCCTCGGCGTGAGCGCGAGCTTCCACGCCATGTGGCGGTCGCTGCGGCCCATCGGCCGCAGCGACGCCTCGGGCGGCTACCGCCGCTACGCCTGGACCGGCGCCGACGCCGACTGCCGGCTCTGGTTCCGGATGCAGGCCGAGGCCCGCCGCCTGGACGTCGAGACCGACCGCAACGGTAACCAGTGGGCCTGGCTCGGCGACCCGACCGCCGGTGACGCCGTCGTCACCGGCTCCCACCTGGACTCCGTCCCCGACGGCGGCGCCTTCGACGGCCCCCTCGGCGTCGTCTCCGCCTTCGCCGCGCTCGACGAACTCCGCTCCCGAGGCGTGGTGTTCAAGAAGCCCCTCGCCATCGTCAACTTCGGCGACGAGGAAGGCGCCCGCTTCGGCCTCGCCTGCGTCGGCTCCCGTCTCACCGCGGGCCGGCTGACGAAGGAGCAGGCGTACGAGCTCCGCGACGCCGACGGGATCAGCCTCCCGCAGGCGATGGAGGCGGCCGGCTACGACCCGGCCGCCATCGGCCCCGACCCGGAGCGGCTCTCCCGGATCGGCGCCTTCGTCGAGCTGCACGTCGAGCAGGGCCGGGCCCTGGACCTCTCCGGGGACGCCGTCGGCCTCGCCTCCGCGATCTGGCCGCACGGCCGCTGGCGGTACGACTTCGCCGGCGAGGCCAACCACGCCGGCACCACCCGGCTCGTCGACCGCCGCGACCCGATGCTCACCTATGCGGAGACGGTCCTCGCCGCCCGCCGCGAGGCCGAACTCGCCGGAGCCGTCGCCACCTTCGGCAAGATCGCGGTCGAGCCGAACGGCGTCAACGCGATCCCGTCCCTCGTCCGCGGCTGGCTCGACGCCCGCGCCGCCGACCAGGGCGCCCTGGACAAGGTCGTCACCGGCATCGAGGCGGAGGCCCGCGCCTACGCCGAGCGCCACGGCATCGACCTCACGGTCGTCCGCGAGTCCTTCACCCCGATCGTGGACTTCTCGCACGCCCTGCGCGACGAGCTGTCCCGGCTCCTGGGCGAGAAGACCGGGTCCACCGGGAAGGTCCCCGTCCTCGGCACGGGCGCGGGACACGACGCGGGAATCCTCTCCGAATCGATCCCGACCGCCATGCTGTTCGTACGGAACCCCACCGGCGTCTCGCACTCCCCGGCCGAATTCGCGGCCGAGGACGACTGCGCGGCCGGGGTCCTCGCACTCGCCGACGTACTGGAGGGCCTGGCGTGTCGCTGACGACGTACTGGCTGGAGCACGCCTGGCTCGACACGAACGTCGAGCCGGGCGTCGCCCTGGAGGTGTCGGACGGCCGCATCACCGCCGTACGCACCGGGATCGACACCCCGCCCCCGGGCGCGGTCGTCCTCCGCGGCCTGACGATCCCCGGCCTCTCCAACGCCCACTCGCACGCCTTCCACCGCGCCCTGCGCGGCACCGTCCAGGTCGGCTCAGGCACCTTCTGGACCTGGCGCGAGGTGATGTACGCCGTCGCCCAGCGCCTCACCCCCGACAGCTACTTCGCGCTCGCCCGCGCCGTGTACGCGGAGATGGCGCTCGCGGGCATCACCTCCGTCGGCGAGTTCCACTACTTGCACCACGCCCCCGGCGGTAGCCCGTACGCCGACCCCAACGCGATGGGTGAGGCGCTCATCGCCGCGGCGGCCGAGGCGGGCATCCGCATCACCCTCCTCGACACCGCCTACCTCTCCTCCGGCTTCGGCGCCGCCCCCGAGCGGCACCAGCTCCGCTTCACCGACGGCACCGCCGAGCAGTGGGCCGAGCGCGTGTCGGCCCTCAAGGAGCGGGACGGCGTACGCATCGGAGCGGCGATCCACTCCGTACGGGCGGTCCCGGCGGACCAGCTCGCCACGGTCGCCCGGTGGGCGCAGGACAGGGAGGCCCCCCTCCACGTCCACCTGTCGGAGCAGACCGCGGAGAACGACGCCTGCCTCGCGGCACACGGCCTCACCCCGACGCAGCTCCTCGCCGAGCACGGCGTCCTCGGCCCCCGCACTACGGGCGTCCACAACACCCATCTGACGGACGGGGACATCACCCTCCTCGGCACGTCGACCACCGGCACCTGCATGTGCCCGACGACCGAACGCGACCTCGCCGACGGCATCGGCCCGGCCGTGGCCCTCCAGCGCGCCGGCTCGCCGCTCTCCCTGGGCAGCGACAGCCACGCGGTCATCGACCTCCTGGAGGAGGCGCGGGCCATGGAGCTGAACGAGCGCCTGCGCACCCGCACCCGCGGCCACTGGACGGCCGCCGCGCTGCTCCGGGCCGCCACCGCCGACGGCCACGCGGCCCTCGGCTGGGCCGACGCGGGCACCCTGGCGGCGGGCGCCCTCGCCGACTTCACGACGATCGCCCTGGACACGGTCAGGACAGCGGGACCGGTACCGCGTCTGGCAGCCGAGACGGCGGTATTCGCCGCGTCGGCCGCGGACGTCCGTCACACGGTCGTGGCCGGCCGCCATGTCGTACGGGACGGGGTCCACCACTCCGTACCGGACGTGGCCGCGGCCCTCGCGGACTCGATCGCCGCCCTGCGCGGCTGAAGGAGACACCTCCCACCATGAACACCGGCCCCGCGGCGATGAACAACCCGGCGGCGACCTCCGCCCCCACGAGCGCGAACAGCGCCGTGGCGACGGCCGCCACCGCCATCGTCAACATCGCCAGTCTCGTCACCAATGACCCCTCTCTCGGTGATGGAAGTCCCCTGGGCCTGATCCAGGACGCGGCCGTCGTCATCGAAGGCGACCGTGTCGTCTGGGTCGGTGAATCCAGCAAAACACCCGCCACTGACAACCGGGTCGACGCCGGCGGCCGGGCGGTCGTCCCCGGCTTCGTCGACTCCCACTCGCACCTCGTCTTCGCCGGCGACCGCACTGCCGAGTTCAACGCCCGCATGTCGGGCCAGGCGTACGCGGCGGGCGGCATCCGCACGACCGTCGCCGCGACGAGGGCGGCGTCCGACGAGGCGCTCTCCGCGAACGTGGCCCGCTTCATGCGGGAAGCCCTCCGCCAGGGCACGACCACCTTCGAGACGAAGTCCGGCTACGGCCTGACCGTCGAGGACGAGGCCCGCGCCCTGCGGATCGCCGCCGAGCACACCGACGAGGTGACGTACCTCGGCGCGCACATCGTCTCCCCGGACTACGCGGACGACCCGGCCGCCTACGTCGAGCTCGTCACCGGCGAGATGCTCGACGCCTGCGCCCCGTACGCCCGCTGGGTCGACGTCTTCTGCGAGAAGGGCGCCTTCGACGGCGACCAGGCCCGCGCGATCCTCACCGCCGGCAAGGCGAAGGGCCTCCACCCCCGGGTGCACGCCAACCAGCTCACGTACGGCCCCGGCGTCCAGCTGGCGGTCGAGCTGGACGCGGCCAGCGCGGACCACTGCACGCACCTGACGGACGAGGACGTGGACGCCCTGGCGTCCGGGAACACGGTCGCCACCCTCCTCCCCGGCGCCGAGTTCTCCACCCGCGCCGAGTGGCCGAACGCCCGCCGCCTCCTGGACGCGGGCGTGACCGTGGCCCTCTCCACGGACTGCAACCCGGGCTCCTCCTTCACGTCCTCCGTCCCCTTCTGCATCGCCCTCGCGGTACGGGACATGGGCATGACCCCCGACGAGGCCGTCTGGTCCGCCACGGCCGGCGGCGCGGCGGCCCTCCGCCGCACGGACGTCGGCCGCCTCACCCCCGGCGCCCGCGCGGACCTGACCGTCCTGGACGCCCCGTCCCACGTCCACCTGGCGTACCGCCCGGGCGTCCCGCTGGTGGCGGAGGTCTGGCGGAAGGGCGTCCGTACGGTCTGAGTGACTGGCAAGGCGTCAAAAGTGGCGGACGACAGTCCGATTGGCCACAGGGCGCGGTTGAGTAGGGGTACTCATGTGGGCGACCCCCGGTCGCTCGCATGATTCCCGCATGAGAACTCCGAACCGCCTCGCGAAGATCGTCCTGGCCGCCGCGCTCGGCAGCATGGCCCTGACTGCCTGCGGCACGGAGGACGCCACCGGCAGGAACCCGGTCAAGGCGTCCGCCGTGGGCGTCGATGCCGCGCAGACGTCGAAGCCGACGCCCTCGCCGACGTCGACGCGGCCGCTCCCGTCGGACGACCTGGCGACGCACCCCGACCCGGAGATGCGCTTCCTGGCCCTGTTCTCCCGCGTCCTGGACGGCTGCGTGCCGGGCGGTCTGCCCGAGCCGCCCGCCGACCCGGCCGCGGACGACGCGACCCCGCCGCGGAACCTGCCGGGCGGGCCGAAGCCGGAGGAGCCCGGGGACCTCTCGGTCCCCCCGGGCGCCCCCGAGCCGCCGTCCTCCCCGGAGCCGGCCCCCACGAGGTCCGGCCCCGTCGAGGAGGTGCCGCTGACCCCCACCGACAAGTGCGTCGGTGACGCGCACGTCCAGCGCATCCGCGAGGCGTTCGACGGCGCGGGCCCGGCCGACCAGCCGGCCCTGCGGGAGAAGCTGACCGCCCTGGACTACCCGCCGGCGCGCATCCACCGCATGCCGGACCACGGCGGCTCGCCCCGCGCCCGGATCGACCTGCGCTTCATGGGCAACAACCTGATCCTGGAGGTCACCGGCACCGGGAGCGGGGTGCTCGTCGAGCCGTTCGGGGCACCGGAGACGATGGACGTGGACGTGGCCAAGGTGAAGCGGAAGCCCGGCGCGGACGCCACCGCGTCCTGACCGTCAGCCGGTCGCCAGGGACCTCACGAGGGACTCCGCCGACCCCAGGGCCGCCACCTCTTCGGACGTCAGGCTCGGGTCCGCCGCGCGGCGGGCGCGGGCCGCCGTGAGGTGGGGGAGGAGCGGGGTGCGGACGGCCGCGAGGAGGGCGGCGAGGCCCGCGCGGGCGCCGGGGGCGTACGGGGCCGGGGAGACCGCGACCTCCGCGAGGATCAGCGCGGACATCGCGCAGTCCAGGCCCGGCGGGCCCTCCCACGCCGTCTGCCAGTCGATGACGACGGGGCCCCCGGGTGTGAGCACCACGTTCCCCGGGTGCAGGTCCAGGTGCAGGAGGCGCGTGTCCGGGCCCTCGCCCGGCAGCGCGTGCAGGCGGGTGAGGAGCTCCGCGATCAGCTCCCCCGTCGGCTCCGGCTCGTACGTACCGGCCAGCAGCGCGTCCAGGAGCGACGGCCCCGTGAGGCGCTCCATCACCAGGTCGGGGCCCTCGGCGTGCAGCACCGCCGGCACCGGGTAGCCGCGGTCCGTCAGCCGTGCCATCACCCCGGCCTCCCAGGCGGTGTCGTCACCGTCCCGGTACCTCCGCAGGACCCGGTCCCCGGCCTCCTCCAGCGCGTAGACATCCGCGGTCCTGCCCTGCCCGATGATCTTCAACTGGCCCTCCCCGTCCGCCCCTTGCCCACCTGTGGTCCCACGTGGCCGCCGCCTCGACGCAGGCGGTCACGGAATGGTCGAGTATGCCTGCCGGGGAGGGGTTCGGACCGGTACCGTCCTGTCCTGGCAGTACTCAGGGGACCGGGGGGTCGGCAAGGTGAGTGCTTTTCGTGTGCGGATCGTGAGGCCGGGGGAGCTGAGCGAGCGCGAGATCGAGGGGTGGCGGGTGCTGCGCGCCAAGTCCGGCGCGCCGGCCAACCCCTTCATGGAACCGGAGTTCACGCAGGCGGTCGCCGAGGTGAGGCCCCGCTCGCGGGTCGCCGTCTGGTGGGAGGACGACGAGCCGGTCGGCTTCTTCCCGTACGAGAAGGGGCCGTTGGGGCAGGGCCGGGCCATCGGCTTCGGTGTCTCCGACAGTCAGGGCGCCGTTCTGCGCGCCGGGCTGCGACCCCGCGCCCGCGCCGTGCTGCGCGCCTGCGGGATCGCGATGTGGGAGTTCGACAACCTGGAGGACGGTCAGCCCGTCTTCGAGGGCGCCGTCACCGAGTCCTTCGCCTCGCCCGTGATCGACGTCGGCGAGGGGTACGCGGCCTACGAGGCGCTGCTCCGCGTCCAGTCGCCGAAGTTCCTCAGGACCACCCTGGCCAAGGAGCGCAAGCTCGGCCGCCAGGCGGACGGTGAGGTGCGGTTCGTCTTCGACGAGCGCGACCCGGCCGCCCTGCGCACCCTCATGGAGTGGAAGTCCGCCCAGTACCGCAGGACCGGGCGCGGTGACCGCTTCGCCAAGGAGTGGATCAACACCCTCGTCCGGCGCCTCCACGAGCAGCGCACGTCCGGCTGCTCCGGCGTCCTGTCCGTGCTGTACGTGGGGGAGCGGCCGATCGCCGCCCACTTCGGGCTGCGGTCCGAGACCGTGCTCTCCTGCTGGTTCCCCTCGTACGACCCCGAGTTCGCGAAGTACTCGCCCGGGCTCGTCCTCCATCTGCGGATGGCCGAGGCCGCGGCCGCCGCCGGGATCGGGATGCTGGACCTGGGGCGCGGCGACGCCGAGTACAAGGACGCGCTGAAGACCGGCGAGCTGACGGTGTGCGAGGGGGCCGTCTTCGTCCCGGGAGCGCGGGCCGCCCTGCACTGGCTGGGGCGCGAGCCCGCCCGGCGCGCGCACAGCTTCGTCCGCAACCGGCCCGCCCTCGCGGCCCGGGCGCGGACCGCGCTCAACGGGGTCGCCCGGCTGCGGGGGAATCGTTAGCCGCGGCCTGCTGGTGGTGCCGGTGGTGCCGGTGACCGCCGTGATGCCGGTGACCGCCGCAATGCCGGTGGTGCCGGTGGCATCGGCGAGGCCGTGTCCACCGCCTCCGTAGTCGTCGAGTCCGTGCCCGCCGCCGTACCTCCCTGGGGGATCCCCGTTGAGCAGCCGACCGCCCCACTCCATCTCCGTCGCCGAGCTCGATCTCGCCGCGCCGGACGGGCCCGTCCTCTCCTTCCGTCCCGTGCCCGGCGGGCCGGAGCTCGCGCCCGGTGACGTCTACGCGCTCGTACGGGTCGAGGGGCGTCCCGCCGCCACCGTCCTGGGCGCGGTCGCGGAAGGCGAGGACCCCGCCGAGGTGCTCGCCGCCCTCGCCCGCGGGAGGCTCGCGGAGGCCGGGCCCCGCACCGACGCCGAACGCTTCGCCGCCGTCCGGCCGCTGGCCAGGCCCGACATCCTGGACTGGAACCGCAAGGGACTCACCCCGCCCCGCGCCTCCGTGATCGTCGCCACCCGTGAGCGCCCCGAGTCCCTCGCCCGCGCCCTCGACTCGCTCCTCGCCCAGGACCACCCCGACCACGAGCTGATCGTCGTCGACAACGCGCCCCGCACCACCGACACCCACGACCTGGTCACCGGGAAGTACGCCGACCGCGTCCGCTACGTCCGCGAGGACACCCCGGGGCTCGCCGTCGCCCACAACGCCGGCCTCGCCGCCGCCGACGGCACCGTCGTCGCCTTCACCGACGACGACGTGATCGCCGACCCGCACTGGCTGACCGCCCTCAGCGAGCCCTTCGCCGCCGACCCCGGCCTCGGCTGCGTCACCGGCCTGATCCTGCCCGCCCGGCTGAGCACCCCCGCCCAGATCCTCCTCGAATCGCACGGCGGCTTCGCCAAGGGCTTCGCGCCCCGCCTGTACGACCCCGCGCACCCGCCCGCCGACGAGCCGCTCTTCCCCTTCACCGCGGGCAGCTTCGGCTCCGGCGCCAGCATGGCCTTCCGGACCGCCGCCCTCCGCCGCGCCGGCGGCTTCGACCCGGCGACCGGCACCGGGACCCCGGCCAGGGGCGGCGACGACCTGTACGCCTTCGTCGCCGTCCTCTCCGCCGGCTTCCGGCTCCGCTACACACCCGAGGCGCTCGTCTGGCACCACCACCGCGAGACCTGGCAGGACCTGCGGAACCAGGCGTACGGCTACGGCGCCGGGCTCACCGCGTACCTCACCGCGACCCTCGCCCGCCGCCCCCGCATGCTGCCCGCGCTGCTCACCCGGCTGCCGCGCGGCCTCGCGTACGCCCGGACCATGACCGCCCAGCGCGGGGAGGGCGACGGCGGAGTCCCCGGCGAGCACGGCACCCAGCACCACCCGTGGCCCCGCAGCCTGTCCCGACTGGAGCGGCGCGGCATGCTCTACGGCCCGATCGGATACGCGAAGGCCCGCGCGAAGGCCCGCGCGCGAGCCGGTCTGCGGAAGGGGGCGGCCCGATGACGAACAGACCCGTCTCCACCCGCATACCCGTCCTCCTCTACCACGCCGTGATGGAGGACCCGCCGGACTGGATCGCCGAATTCACCGTCTCCCCGAAGGAGTTCGCCTCCCAGCTCGACGCGATCGTCGCCAGCGGCCGCACCGCGATCACCGTCGGTACCCTCGCCGGACACTTCGCCACCGGCACCCCGCTGCCGCCCCGCCCCGTCGTCCTCACCTTCGACGACGGCTTCGCCGACCTCGTCGGGCCGACGGCCGAGGCGCTCGCCTCCCGCGACCTGCCGTCCACCGCGTACCTCACCACCGGAGCGATCACCCCCGGCCGGCCCTGCCTCCTGCCGCCCGCGCCGATGATGACCCTCGCCCAGGCCCCGCGCCTGGAGCAGTACGGGATGGAGGTCGGCGCCCACACCGTCACCCACCCGCAGCTCGACACCCTCGCGCCCAAGTTCCTGCGGCGCGAACTGCGCGAGGCGAAGGCGGTCCTGGAGGACGTCCTCGGACACGAGGTGCGGCACCTCGCCTACCCCCACGGCTACAACAGCCCGGCCGTGCGGCGGGCCGTCGCGGCCGCCGGATACACCTCGGCGGTCGCCGTCCGCCACGCGCTCAGCTCCGAGTCGGACGAGATCTACCGCATCGCCCGGCTCATCCTGCGCCGTGGCCACACCGTCGCCGACATCGAGCGGTGGATGGAGGGGCGCGGCGCGAAGGCCGCGCCGTACCCGGACTCACTGCCCACGGTCGGCTGGCGGATGTACCGCAGGGCCCGCGCCCTGCTCAACGGGCCCGAGTTCGCCGGCTGAGCCACACCGCCCGACCGCTACCGGAAAGATCATCAACTCCCTTGCGGGGGCCGGGGATTGAATGTGCGTACATAACCGAAGTACGTTCCTTTGTTTCACCAAGGGGACAGTGGGGGGAGAGCCGTCGTGCAGCACCATGTGCCAACAACACCGGTGAACGGGAGCGACGGCGTGCCGCCGCAGCCCTCCCCGAAGGACCAGGAGGCCGCGGGGCGGGACGCCGCGGGGCGGGACCCCGCCGGCCAGGACTCCGCCGGCCAGGACGCCGTGGCAGGGGACGGTGCGGAACGGGCCTCCGCGGGGCGGGAGTCCGGGGCCGCGACGCGCGGACGCCGGACCGGCCCCGCCGCCCTCCTCCGCTCCCCGGCCGCCCTCAACCTGGCCCCCCTGCTCGTCGCCACCGCGCTCTGGCTCTGGGCACTGCCCCGCATCGACTTCCGGAGCATCGAGGAGTTCGGCCTCCTCGACCGCTTCCCCCTCGGCTTCTACGCCGCGCTCGCCGTCCTGACCTGCGGCTTCGTCATCACCCTGCGGCGCGCGGGCACCGCGCGGCTCTGGCCCGCCACCTACTGCGCGGCGATGCTCGTCGCCCTCAAGGCGCCGCCCGCGATCCTCTACGACACCGTCCGCTACGCCTGGGCGTCCAAGCACGACGCGATCATCAGCCGGCTGCTCACCGAGGGCACCGTCCACCCCGGCCGCGAGCTCTCCGGCGGCATGTCCGCCTACGACCAGTGGCCCGGCTTCTTCTCCCTCGACGCGGCCCTCGTCCGCGCCTTCGGCGTCGACGCCGCCGCCTCCTTCATCAACTGGGCCCCGGTCGCGCTCGGTCTGCTCACCGTGCCCGTCCTCATCCTCGTCTACCGCACGTTCAGCGACGACTGGCGGCTCGTCTGGACCGGCGTGTGGATCTTCCAGCTGGCGAACTGGGTCGGCCAGGACTACCTCTCCCCGCAGGGCTTCTCGTACCTGCTCTACCTGACCGTCTTCGCCGTCGTCGTCCGGCACTTCGTCCTGCCCGGCTCGGCCGGCGCGCTCCGCGACCGCTCGGCGCTCGACCCGGCCGCCGCGGCCGTACCGCCGCCCACGACCACCCGGCAGCGGGCGGTCGCCGTCCTCTTCCTCGCCCCGATCGTCGTCACCATCAACGCCTCGCACCAGCTCACCCCCGTGATGCTGTGCGCGAGCCTCTTCGCCCTCTGCCTCACCCGCCGCTACCGCAACCTCGGCCTCCTCGCCACCACCGGCCTGATCATGCTGGTCTGGAACCTCACGATGGGCCGGGAGCTCTTCCTCGACACCCTCGGCACCCTGCGCGAGAAGGCCGGCGACCTCCTCGGGAACTCCCGTCCCGGCTTCGCCGGCGACCCCACGGGCCCCGGCCCGGAGCTCGTCGGCAACGCCAACGTCCTGATGGTCCTCGCCCTCGGCGGGCTCGCCGCCGCCGCCGTCCTGCTCCGCCGCAAGCTGGCCCGCAGCGCCCTGCCGCTGGTCCTCGCCGCCGCCGCACCCCTGCCGATGTTCGCCGTCAACGACTACGGCGGCGAGATGATCTTCCGGGTCTACCTCTTCGGCCTGCCCGGCTCGGCCTTCTTCGCCGCCGCCGCGCTCGTCCCCGCCGCCGGGGCCGCGAGCCGCGCCGCCGCCGTCGCCCGCCGTACGGCCGCCGTCGCCCTGCCCGTCACCCTCGTCGCCATGCTCGCCGGCTTCCTGCCCTCGTACTACGGCAAGGAGGGCATGCACTACGCGCCCCCTGGAGAGACCGCGCTCACCCGCCGCGCCTTCGACCGGGCGCCCGACGGGGCGCTGATCCTCGCCGCGACCGGCGCCTTCGCCGACTCGTACTACCGCTACGACCACTACGAGCGCTGGTTCTTCACCGAGCAGGAGGTCGACGAGAACCTCCGCATGCTGAAGGACCCGGCCGGTTACCTCGCCGGCGGCATCCCGGCGGGCCGCCCGGCCTACGTGATCCTCACCCCCACCCAGGGCGAGGCCGTCATCGGCGAGGGCTACCTCCCGGAGGGCGGCTTCGACACCCTCCGCGATTCGCTCAAGAGATCCCCGCTCTTCGGGGTCGTGGAGGAGAGCCGGTACGGGCTCGTCCTCCGCTACCGGCCCACGACCGGCGGCTGAACCCGCCCCCGCCCGTACGCCCCCGCCCGTACGGCGCGGACCGCCCGGCGCGCACCGACAGCGCGAACCGACAGCGCGAACCGCCCACCGCACGCCGCCCACCCCAGACCACACGCACGAGGAGTAGGTACGCCATGGCCCACCCACGCCTGACCCCGCGAGTCCAGCGCAGAGCCGCCCTCGCGGCCTCCGGATGGGTCGCCCTCGCCGCGACCGCGTTCCCCGGCGGCTCCCCGCTGCGCTGGATCCCCGTCCTCGCCTTCGTCGTCCTCGCCCCGGGCCTCGCCCTGCTGCTCCCGCAGCCCCTCGGACTGCGGCCCGGCGCCCGCCTGGAGGCCCTGGCGCTCGCCGCGCCCGTCAGCCTCTCCGTGGCCACGATCACCGCGACCACCCTGTTCCTGACGAAGGCCTTCTCGCTCACCGTCTTCCTCGTCGTCCTCGCCCTCTTCGTGAGCGTCGCCGCCACCCTGCCCGGTGTGCCGCTGCCGGCCGCCACGCGCGGCGCCGTCGAACGCGACGGTTCCCCCCGAACCTCCCCGTTCTCCTCCAGGTTCCGCAAACGAAGGCCCGGTGGGGGGCGATGACCGGGCGGCACGCCAAGGGGGACGCCTGGACCCGGCTCGCGGTCGCGCTGGCCGCCGTCGGCGCGCTCACCGCCGGCATAGGGGTCTGGGCGACCCTCGCCGAGGGAGACGACCGCTGCGCCCCGGACGCCTCGCTCGTCGCACCGTGCGGTGCCTGGTGGGGGGCGTACATCCCGTACGACAGCGACAGTTCGCTCACCCGGCCGGTGTACGCCTTCGAGAAGAAGATCGGCCGCAAGCTCGACCTCGTCTACACGTACCACGACATGTCGGGGAGCAGGGCCGACGGCGAGCTGCTCACCCCCGACGAGCGGGAACTCGGCCGCGAGCGACTCCTCATGCTGGCCTGGGAGTCCACCGTGTGGACCGAGAAGCACCACGCCAACTGGACCGAGAGACAGCTCGGCTGGAAGAACATCGCCGCCGGGACGTACGACACCTCCGTCATCGACCCGCAGGCCCTCCGCGTCAAGGAGTACGGCAAGCGGGTCTTCTTCGCCTTCGACCAGGAGGCCGACTTCCGCATCGAGCAGGGCGCCGGGACCCCGGAGGAGTACGTCGCCGCCTACCGCCACGTCCGTGACCGCTTCGAGAAGCTCGGCGTCACCAACGTGGTGTGGGTCTGGACCGTCTCCGGCTGGACCGGCAACGCCGCTCTGATGAAGAGGCTCTACCCCGGAGACGACTACGTCGACTGGATCGGCATGGACCAGTACAACTACTACCTCTGCCACAAGTCGCCGGAGTGGCTCGACTTCGACAGGAGCCAGCGCCCCGGCTACGACTGGCTCCGGAAGAACATCTCCGCCGACAAGCCCGTCATGCTCTCCGAGTTCTCCACCGCCCCCGACCCGAAGCGGCCGGAACGCCAGCGCGACTGGTACACCGCGATCCCGAAGGTGGCGCCGACGCTGCCCAAGGCCAAGGCGTACGTGCACTGGAACCGTGCCGTGCCCGGCCCCGGCTGCGACCTGACGATCGACTCGGGCCCCGGCCTGGAGGGCTACCGGATCGCCGGCCAGGACCCGTACTTCCGGCAGGACGTCCGGGACGTACCGGGCCGCTGACCTCCCCGCACGTCGCCGGTCTCAGCGGCGCCCCGCCGCCAGGCCGCGGAAGGCGCACACCGCCATCGTGCCCCCGGCCAGGCCGAGGAAGAGCGGGAGCGGGGCGGCGGCGAAGGCCTGCTGCCCCGCCCACCCGGCCCAGACGAGCACCCACACCACGCCCGACGTGACCCGCGCGCCCACGCCGAGCACCCGCAGCAGCAGGGCCGCGAGCAGCAGGCACAGCCCCTGGAGCACGATCGGGGTCACGACCGCCGCCGGGCCGTCGGCCCCGCCGAGCAGCTCCGCGCCGGGCCCGCCCGCGGCGGCGGGCCGCAGGCCGAGCAGGGGCGGCGCGGTGTGCAGGGCGAGGAAGGTGGCGAGCAGGACCGTTCCCGCGAACGCCGGCCGGAAGCCCCGGAGACCGACGGCGGCCCCCTGGAGCGCGACGAGCAGCAGCCCCGCGAGGAGCGTGACGGGCGGGAGCGCGGTCAGCAGACCCGTCCCCGAGAGCCGCTCCACGTCGAGCGCGCCGGAGCGCGCGAGCGGGAGCCAGAAGAGCACGGCCGCGAGGCCGAGGAGCGGCCAGAGCCAGGCCGCCGACCGACCGGGCGCGTCCGGCCGGTGCGTGTCCGGCCGGTCCGTGTCCGCCGTCTCCCGCGCGCGCGGCTCGGCCCGCGCGGGGGCGGGCGCCGGCTCGTCCGCACGCTGCCGGGGTACGTACACGGGGATGCCGAACGCGGGCGTCACCGAGTCGTGCGTCCCGCGCAGATAGGCGCTCTCCCGCGCCCAGTTCGTGCCGTACCCGTCCTCCGCGCGCTCCTTCACCCGCGCGGCGGCCCGCGCCCCCTCGACCGGCGCCCGGCCCTTGAGGGTGGCCCGCAGGCCCGGCACGGTCACCACCGCCATCAGGGTCATCGAGCCGAGGACGGCGTACCCCGCGCCGGCGATGCCGTAGGGCCCGAGGAGGAAGACCGCGCTGCCCAGCACCAGGACGCACATCGCGCCCTGGAGGGCGGCGAGCATGCCCGTACGGCCCTGGACGCGCAGCACCCCGATGTACAGCTCGACGGCGACCCGGGGGAGTGCCGCGGCGGCGAGCAGCCTCAGTACGGTCGTGCCGTTCTCGGCGTACTCCTCGCCGAAGGGCGCGAGGATCAGCGGCGCGAAGACGACGAGGACGAGGACGACCGGGACGAGCAGCAGAGCCATGCGGCGCAGTGCTCCCCTGACGCCCTCGGCGAGGGACTCGGGGCTGTGCGAGGCGTGCGCGGTGAGCGAGGAGGCCATGTTGATGGCCATGAACTCCATCGTGCCGCCGACGGTGTAGGCCGTGTAGAAGAAGGCGTTGTGGGCGGCGTCGAAGCGGACGGCGACCATCATCGGCAGCAGGCTGATCATGAGGAGGCTGAAGATCGAGCCGACGGAGTCCCCGGCGAGGAAGCGGCCGATCTCGCGCAGGGTGGGCGGCTCGCGGTCCCGGTCGGCGTGCGCCTGCTGGGGGATCAGGCGCCGGAAGACGAGCCAGCCGAGCGGCACCACGGAGAGCGCGATGGCCGCCGCCCAGGAGACGAAGACGCCGAGCACCGGCAGGCCGACGGCGAGGACGACGAGCAGGACGAGCTTGCCGAGCGAGAAGACGGCGTTGCCGACGGGCACCCAGATGGCCCGTCGGAGCCCGGTGAGCACCGCGTCCTGGAGGGTGAGCAGGGCCCAGCCGATGCTGGCGGCGGTGAAGAAGATCCCGGCGGACAGGGTGCCGAGCGGGGCGTACGAGGGTCCCCACCAGTCCAGGGTGAGCAGGAAGACGCCGCAGGCGACGGCCACGACCGCGGTGCTGACCAGGTACAGGCGCACGACGAGCGGCCCGGTGGCCCGGCCCGCCCGGGGCACGTACCGGACGACCGCGCCGGTCAGCGTGGTCGCCGTGAGGGAGGCGAGCATCCGCTGGGCGGCGATGGCGGCGGAGCCCTGGCCGACCGCCTCCTCCGTGTAGTAGCGGGCCGCGACCAGCCAGAAGCCGAGCCCGAGGGCGGCGGAGACGCCGGTGGAGAGCATCAGCGCGTAGGCGTTGCGGAACATGGAGTTGTCGCCGGAGTCGCCCGTGCCGTCCGCCGTGCCGTCCGCGCGGTCCTTGCCGCCGTTTCCGCCGGCGGGTTCCGGCACGCCGGCCGAGGGGTCCCCGGCCGCCGGGTGGTCCGTCTCCCGCAGCCGTACGGTCTCGCTCACCGGGCGCCGCCGGGGGCCTCCGACAGGCGGGCGGGCCGGGTCCCGGCCGCGCGCAGCAGGCCGAGGACCTGGTCCGCGCGGCGCGGGTCCACCGGCAGGGCGTGCCGGGCGAACCGGGCGGCGGCCTCCGGTGCGGGGGAGAGGTCGGTGAAGGCCTCGCCCGCGTAGCTGTCGAGCGGCGGGTCGTAGACGTAGCCGGTGGGGATCCGGTGCCGGGCGAGGGCGGCGATCGCCGCGTCCCGGTCCTCGACGAGCAGCGGGACCCGGAAGAGCGGCTGCGGCGGTTCGCCGGACGCCCCGGGCGCGGCGTACTCGCTCGCCAGGAGCCGGGCCGTGCCGTCGCGGTGGGCGGCGAGGACGCCGTCGAGCCGGGCCAGCCGGCGGGTGGTGCGGCGGAGCCGGCCGGAGCCGGGCCGGAGCCGGTAGTCGTGCATGTCGACCCGGACCCAGGAGTGGAAGGGGGCGAGCGCGGGCGCGGAGGCGAGGGCCCGCTCCAACTCCTCGGCGCGGAGCGGCATCCGGATCTCCTCGCGCTCCTCCATCCCGAGGAGCCGCATCGTCGCGTGCGCGGCCCGGACGAGACGCATTCCGCGTACGGCGGCCTCCGCGTACGGCCGGGCCAGGTAGGCGAGTTCGGCGGTGGTGCGCGTCGGGCTCAGCAACGCGTCGCGGGCGGCGGAGAGTTCCTCGCGCAGCGCCGGGTCGGCGAGGGTGAGGAAGCCGCCGGTCTTGGCGCCGGTGTGCTTCGAGAGGCTGAAGACGGAGGCCTCGCCGTACGTGCCGACCGGGCGCCCGCCGACGGTGGAGCCGATGGCGTGGGCCGCGTCCTCGATCAGCGGGACGGAGAGCCGGTCGCAGTGGGCCCGCAGCTCCGGTGCCGGGTCGGGGTTCCCGTACAGATTGGTCGTGAGGACGGCCGACAGGCCCTGCCAGACGGATTCCGGGACGGCCGCCGGGTCGATCGACCCGTCCCGGGGGTCGAGCGGCGCCTGCACCGGTCGGAGGCCGGCGGCGAGCACGACGAAGAAGATGACGTCGTCGTTGACCGGCGACATCAGCACCCGGCCGCCGGGTCTGCACCACCGGCGCAGCGCGAGATAGAGACCGAAGCGGCACGAGGGCACGTAGAGGCACTCCCTGCCCCCGAGCCGGTCGCGCATCCGCCCTTCCAGTTCCGCGTACGCAGAAACCATGTGATTCCCCCCTGAATCCCCGGGCTCAATGTGGCCCAATCCGGACGGCGCGTCAACAAGGCCTTCCGGTCGCGCGGTCGGCCGGCCGCGCGGTCGAACGGAAGGGCCCGTTCCAGGTCGGTAGACCGTGAACGGGCCCTTTCCGGAGCCATCTTGGCGGCTCGGGGGAGTCCGCGGAGGTCATTCCTCCAGAGTGAGGCCCCGGCGCAGCCGGGCGAGGGTGCGGGAGAGCAGCCGGGACACGTGCATCTGCGAGATGCCGAGCTCCGTGCCGATCTCCGACTGGGTCATGCCGGAGACGAAGCGGAGGGAGAGGATGTGCCGTTCGCGCGCGGGAAGCGAGGCGATCATCGGCTTGAGGGAGGCGATGTACTCGATCCCGGTGAGGCCGTGGTCCTCGTAGCCGATCCGGTCCGCGAGCGTGCTCTCCCCGCTGCCGGTGTCCTCCTCCTCGGTCTTGGCGTCGAGCGAGCTCGCGGTGTACGCGTTGCTCGCGGTCATGCCCTCGACGACCTCCTCGGGGGAGATCCCGAGCTCCTTGGCGAGTTCGGCGACGGTCGGGGCGCGGTCGAGCCGCTGGGAGAGCGCGTCTCCGGCCCTCGCGAGGTCGAGCCGGAGCTCCTGGAGCCTGCGGGGCACGTGCACGGACCACGAGGTGTCACGGAAGAACCGCTTGATCTCGCCGATGATCGTCGGCATCGCGAAGGTGGGGAACTCGACGCCACGGGTGAGCTCGAAGCGGTCGATCGCCTTGATCAGCCCGATCGTGCCGACCTGGACGATGTCCTCCATCGGCTCGCTGCGGCTGCCGAACCGGGCGGCGGCGAACTTCACCAGGGCCAGGTTGAGTTCGACGAGGGTGTTGCGGACGTACGCGTGGTCGTGGGTGCCCTCCTCCAGCACGGCGAGCCGGGCGAAGAGCTGCTTCGACAGGGCGCGCGCGTCGACCGGTCCGATCCGGTCGAGCGGCTGGGCCGGCAGGAAGTCGAGCGGTTGGGCGGGCAGGTGGCCGGGGGACCGGGCCGGCAGGTGGCCGACGGGCTGGGTGGGCAGATGGTCGAGGGGGACTGCTGCCGACGGCGCGTCGGGGGTACGCGGGGCGTCGAGCCGGGGTGACATGGGTCTCCTTCGTGGTTCTTCCGCTGCGGTTTGCGGCGCCTCCAAAGCCGGTCGTGTCGGGTGTTCTCTACTAGCCCTACCTGCTCGGAGGTGATGGTTGCAAGTGCCAATATTCCGCTTCGTACCGTTTTGTGTGGGCCGTGTGTGCAAGGGAGGGGGCCCCACTTGTAGGGTTCGGAGCACGTCAGTCGGCATCTGCGAGAGCGAAAGAGGCACGGCCATGGACCGCGAGCACATCGGCAGCGCGCAACCGGCGCGACTGCGGGTCGAGGCCCGGACCGTGGGTGCGGCGGGCGAACTCCTCACACCGGTGGGTGAGCTCGATCACCACACCGCGGAACTGCTGCGCGACCCGCTCGACGCCGCGCTCGACGCGGGCCGGTCCCGGCTCGTCGTCGACTGCACGGGGCTCGACTTCTGCGACTCGACCGGGCTCAACGTGCTGCTCGGCGCCCGGCTGAGGGCGGACGCCGCGGGTGGCGGCGTCCACCTGGTGGGGATGCGGCCCGCGGTCGCCCGGGTCTTCCAGATCACCGGGGCGGAGGCCGTCTTCACCCTGCACGACACCCTCGACACGGCCCTCCCCGGCTGAGGCCGGCAACCCGCCCCGCGCTCCGCCCGCACCACTCGCACGTCCCGCCCCGCGCGGCCCGCACGTCCCGCCCCTCTGTCTCGTCAATCGGTGAGGTGAAGCGCTGATGGACCAAGCTTCCGACGTCCGTACGCTCGCCCTCGGCGAGACCAGCGGAACCGTGCCGCTCGCCCGCGACTTCACGCGGACGGCGCTCCAGGAGTGGGGCTGGCTCCCGGCCGCCACCGCCGACCGCAGGGCCGCCGCCGAGGACGTCCTGCTCGTCGTCTCCGAGCTCGTCACCAACGCCTGCCTGCACGCCGAGGGCCCCGAGCGCCTGCGCGTCCTGCGGATGTCCCACGCCCTGCGCCTCGAAGTCACCGACCGGGGCGCCGGGCAGCCCGCGCCCCGCACCCCGCACCGGTCCGGACGGCCCGGCGGCCACGGCATGTTCATCGTGCAGCGGCTCTGCCGCGACTGGGGCATCGACCGCACCCCCGGCGCCCCCGGAAAAACGGTCTGGGCCGAACTCGCCGCGCCCGCGTAGGGGGTGGCTTGTCGATCAGGCCGGGCTCGCGGCGCCTGGTGCCGCGCCTCGCCGCGTTGTCGTCGGTCACCAACGTCCCCCGTAGCCCTTCGGGCACGGGAGGTGCCCCCACCGCGTTGACTCCCTCCTCCGCCTTGCGATGCACGACACCAGCCGCCGCTCCCTGATCCGGCCTGATCGACAAGCCACCCCCTGGGACTTTCACAAGTTCACCCGTTCCCCTGCCTTCCCTCCGCAAGGCCCCGGGCGTACCTTGACGGCCAATCTGAAAGACCGTCAGTTACGTTGCGGTGAGGGGTGCTCGGGGTGTCCAAGGTGCCGAACCGAAGGAGAACGACCGCCGGTCTCACGGCGGCTGCCGCGGTGGCCGGCGCCGCCGTACTGGCCGCCGCACCGGCCGCCCGGGCGACCGTCGTCGACGTCGACTACGCCTGCGTGACGAAGATCGGGCCCAAGAACGCCGTCTCGCCCGTCGACATCAAGGCCGTCAGGAGCGGCAGCGGCTACACGATCACGATGTCCTTCGAGAAGGGCGTCTCCGACAGCCCGATCGAGCTCCCCAAGGGCGTCATGACCCCGCGCGCCGACCTCGTCCTCGGCGGCGACGCCGAAGGCACGGTGAAGGTCAAGGGAACGCCGAACACGGTCGCCATCCCGCCCGACACCCCCATCAGGATCGGCACGCTGACGGGCACGTTCACCCCGAAGAAGAACGGCAAGGTCACCTTCACGGCCGGCACGCTCACCGTCCACGCCCTCGGCATGGACGCGGCCGTCTGCACCCCGAAGAACAGCCCCGCGCCCTCGCTCGAACTCCAGGTGACCGGCGTCTCGGGCGGTACCGACACCCCGCCCCCCGCCGAGGACGACGACGACAACGGCGACGGCGGCTCCGGGACCGAACTGCCCAGGACCGGCCCGCTCGACTCCGCCATGGCGCTCGGGACCCTCGGCGGCACCGTCCTGCTGACCGGCGCCGCCGGAGTCCTCTGGCTCACGCGGCGCACGGCACGCTGATGCGGACGGCGGCACGCTCCGGGCTCGTGGCCGCCGCGACCGCCCTCCTCGGCGTGGTCGCGGCGGCTCCCCCGGGAGACCGGGCCTGGACGGCGGCACCCACCGCCGGACGGCCGTACGCCTACCTGGAGGGCCCCGCGGGCAGCGTCCTCCAGGACACCCTGTCGCTCACCAACCCGGGCGCTCGCCCGCTCACCGTCCGGCTCACCGGGCAGGGCGCGCCCGTGGCCTTCGCCGCGCGGTCCGTCACCGTGCCGGCCAGGACCCGTGCGGACGTGCCCTTCGCCGTGACCGTCACCGCGGACACCTCGCCCGGCGACCACCGGGGCACCGTGCGCGCCACGGCCGCCGGACGCGAACTGAGCGTGCAGCTCCGCCTGCGGGTGAGCGGCCCCCGCCTCGCCGCGCTCACCGTCGAGGACGTCCGCGTCGACGACACCACCGGCGCCCTCCACTACACCCTGGTCAACCGCGGCACCACGGTCCTCGCCCCGATCCTCGCGGTCCGCGCCGAGGGCCTCCTCGGCACGGTCCTCGACCGGCCCGCGCGCGCCCTGCCGCTCACCCTCCGCCCGGGCGAGCGGGCCACCCGCACCGAACCCTGGCCCGACCCGCCCGCCCTCGACTCCGTCACCGTCCGGCTGACCGCCGCCGCCCCGGGCGCGGCCCCCGCCACCGCCCGCGCCGAGGCCGCCTTCGCCTCGGGCCCCGCGCTCGCCGGGACGGCCGGCCTGCTCCTCGCGGCGGCGGGCGGCGGCGCGTACGGGATCGCGTACGGGAAGAGGCGGCGGAGCGGCAGGCCCCGTACCCGGCGAGCCCCGGAGGGAGCGACACCATGAGGACGATCCGTACGGCAGCCGCCCTCCTGGCGGCCCTGGCCCTCGCGCTGCTGCCCGCGGTCCCCGCGACGGCGGCCCCGGGGCCCGTGGTCTCGCTCTCGCGGGCCGAGGCCGGCAAGGGCGGCGAGATCACCGTCAGCGGCAGCGGCTGGAAACCGGGCGCGCTGCTCATGCTGCTGATCTGCGGCCAGTCCGCGCCCGGCAAGGGCGTCATCGGCGGCACCAACTCCTGCGCCAACAGCGAGGGCCGGGCCGCCACCGTCGACGCCAGAGGCGCCTTCAGCGCGAAACTCCCGGTCGCCGAACCGCCGAAGCCCTGCCCCTGCGTGGTGCACGTGGCCGGCGTCACCGGCCAGCAGGACGCCGTCGACAAGGAGTTCACGGTCGCCGGACACCCCACGGCCCCGCTCCCCGGAGCCTCCGGCGACGGCCGGCTCGGCGTCCTCGCGGCCGTCCGGCTCGACGGCTCCAGCGGTCTCCTCGTGTGGTTCGGGGCGCCCCCGCGCCGGGAGGTCGTCCTCACCGTCGGCAACCTCGGCCCGGCCCCCGTCAAGGACCCGGTCTTCGAGGTCGGCACGAGCCACGGCGTCTTCGCGCCGCAGTACGAGGAACGCCAGTGGCGCGGCACGATCGAACCCGGGAAGAAGGCCCTCGTACGGCTCCCGGTCGAACTCACCGCGGGCGCGCACGGCGACCACCAGATCTCCGTCCGGTACGCGGGCAAGGTCCTGGTCGAGCAGCCGTGGGGGGTGGGCCGTCCCTGGGGCGTGACGCTCTTCTGGGTGCTGCTCGCCGTCGTCGTGCCGGCGGCGCTCTTCCGGATCGGGATGGCCGTGGTGGACCGCGCCCGCCCCTCCGGCGGACGCCCCTCCACCGGCCGGGCCCGCGCCCGTACGTCCGCGTTCCGCCGGCCCACCGGCCGTACCGGCCGCCGCACTTCCGTCCCCGCGACCGCCACCGCCCCCTCGCACGGGGCCGCGAGGGACGACGAACCGACCACGGTCCTGCCGTGGTTCAGCCCTGACTCCGCACCGTCAGCCCCAGAGAGCAGTCCGACGACGAAGGGACATTCGTGAGTACGCAACGGAGGATGAGCGCGGCCGGGGTCGCGCTGATGCTCGGCGGCGCGGGGATCCTGATTTCCGCCGGCCCCGCCCAGGCCGCCGAGGTCCAGTACAAGACGGAGTGCATCCCGCCGTCCATCTCCGGGCTCCCGCCCGTGCAGGGCACGACGAAGGTGCTCATCACCGCACCCGCGGAGGCCAAGGTCGGCGACGAGGTCGAGATCGTCTGGAAGACGGTCCAGGCCGCGTCGAAGAACCCCGACGTGCTCGACCTCGGCCAGGACACGGTGAAGCCGACCGGCGAACTCACCGTGGGAGGCGCGGCGAGCGGCACCGTCGCGATGGAGGGACCGCGGCAGAACCCGCCGATCCCCAAGAACAGCGCGATGGTGCTGCCCGAGATGAAGGGGAAGCTGAAACTGGACAAGGCGGGCGAGATCACGCTGACGCCGGGCAAGTACACGATCAACGTCTCCAAGCCGCTGTCGACGGACACGAAGTGCACGCCGAAGGAGGCGGTGCCGGTCGGCGCGAAGATCAAGGTGACGGCGGGCGGGGGCGGCACGACGACCTCCGGCGGTACGACGACGTCCGGCGGTACGACGACCTCCGGCGGTACGACCACCTCCGGCGGCACCACGACGACCTCCGGTGGTGGCAGCACCACCACCGGCGGGCAGACGGGCGGCGCCGCGAGCAGTTCCAGCGGAGGTACGGGCGGCTCGACGTCCACCTCGGGCAGCAGCTCCACCTCTGGAGGAAGCTCCACCTCCGGTGGCGGCTCGGCCTCCGGTGGCAGCGGCGGTTCCGGCGGCGGCCAGACCGACTTCCCCGGCAAGGAGGTGACCGTCGCCTTCGCCTGCCAGTCCCCCGGCCCGCCGGACATCAACTCCAAGGTGACGATCAGCGCCAAGAAGAACGGCGCCGTCTACGACCTCACCGTCAAGACGGCGAAGGGCGTCATGAACAGCCCCGCCGCCCTCCCCAAGGGGGCCCTCACGCCCTCCATGGCGGTCAAGATCGGCGGGGCCGACAGCGGCACGGTGAAGGTCACCGGCGCCCCCAACCCCACCGCGCTCGCGGCGGGCGCCCCGGTGAGCCTGGAGGACATGAAGGGCACGTACAAGCCCGGAGCCACCGGGAAGTCCACGCTCAGCCCCGGCACGCTCACCATCTCGGTCAGCCTCGGCGCCGCCAAGATGGAGATCCCGTGCCAGGTCAAGGGAGCGGTGAACGCCTCCCTGGAGCTGGACACCAGCAAGCAGGCGGGCGGCGCGTCGGGCGGCTCCGACGGCGGTTCGAGCACCACGACAAGCTCGGGCTCGGGTTCCGGCTCGGGCTCCGGCGGCTCCTCCGGCGAGAACCTCGCGGAGACCGGCGCCGAGAGCGACGGCGCCCTGCGCGCCCTCGCCCTGGTCGCGGGCACGGTCATCCTGATCGGCGGCGCGGTGTTCACCTTCACACCGTGGGCGCGGCTCAGGCGCTGAGAACGGCGAAGGCCGCCGCACCGAACCGGTGCGGCGGCCTTCGCGTGTGCGCGGGGGAACCGGCGTCAGTGGACGCCGCCCATGAGCGACTGGACCTTCTTGCGGTACATGAAGACCGCGAAGCCGGCGCCGACGGCGAGCGTCGCCTGCAGGGCGATGATCCCTGTCCCGTTGAGGTCCACACCGGCCAGCGAGAGCAGACCCGTGGTGCAGTCACCGGCGGTGACGGCGAGGAACCAGACACCCATCATCTGGGAGGCGTACTTCCGCGGCGCCATCTTCGTGGTGACGGAGAGGCCGACGGGGGAGAGGCAGAGCTCACCGATGGTCTGGATCATGTAGATCGAGACGAGCCACATCGGGGAGACCATGGTGCCGTCGCCCGCCATGCCCATCGGGACGATGAAGACGAAGAAGGACGCGCCGACCAGGACCAGACCCATCGCGAACTTCACGATGGTGTTCGGCTCCTGGTTCTTGCGGGCCAGCCACAGCCACAGCCAGGCGAAGACCGGGGCCAGCGCCATGACGAACATGGGGTTGAGCGCCTGGTACCAGGTGGCCGACGGGTCGAAGCCGAAGAGGGTGCCGGTCTTGTCGTCGGCGAAGAGCGACAGGGTCGAGCCGCCCTGGTCGTAGATCATCCAGAAGATGGCGGCGGCCACGAAGAACCAGATGTAGCCGTTCATCTTCGACTGCTCGGCCTTGTCGAGGTCCTTGTCGCGCTTGATGCGGGCGAGGACGGCGACCGGGATGATCAGTCCGGCGAGGGTGAGCGGAACCAGGGCCCAGTTCAGGGTGAACAGGTCGAGGCCGACGACGACGCCGTAGAAGACGGCGGCGAGCACGACGACGAGCGAGACCTTGACCAGGATCCGCTTCCGCTCCTCCGAGGAGAGCGGGTTCGGGACGACGCTGCTCGTCGGGCTCAGGCTCTTGGTGAAGGCCAGGAAGCAGGCGAGGCCGAGGCCCATGCCGACGGCGGCGAGGGCGAAGCCCAGGTGCCAGTTGACCTTCTCGCCGACGGTGCCGACGACGAAGGGCGCGACGAAGGCACCGAGGTTGATGCCGACGTAGAAGAGGGTGAAGCCACCGTCACGGCGCGGGTCGTCCGGGCCGTCGTAGAGGTGGCCGACCATCGTCGAGATGTTGGCCTTGAGGAGGCCGGAGCCGGCCGCGACGAGCGCGAGGCCGACGAAGAACATCGCCTGGCCGGGCAGGGCCAGCGAGGCGTGGCCGGCCATGATGACGAATCCGGCGACGGTGACGGTCTTCCGGGCGCCCCAGACGCGGTCGCCGAACCAGCCGCCGGGCATGGCCATCAGGTAGACCATCGACACGTACACGGAGTAGATCGCCGTGGCCGTGGCCGCGGTCATCGCGAGGCCGCCGCCCTGGCTGCCGGTGGCCGCGTCCGCGCCGCCGGAGACCAGGTACAGAACGAGAAGGGCCCTCATGCCGTAGTAGGAGAAACGCTCCCACATCTCGGTGAAGAAGAGGGTGGCCAGGCCGCGGGGGTGGCCGAGGAACGTCTTCCCGGAACCAGGGGTTCCGGTCGAAGCCGTCGTCAGGCTGGACGCCATGTCGATCCTTGCTCTGTCGGGACGCTCGCCTTGTGAGCGGGGTGCGCCCGGTGGGGGAGGCCGGCACCGGCGGAGTCGTTCGAACCCCACCGGGATCCACACCCCGGGAGGCGCGTCTTCGCGTCCCGGAACCCGGCCCACAGGTCGTTCATCGTCTTCGAGATCGGCTGAGCCGACCTCACGCAGAAAGAGGACCTCGGCGCATGAAGCTGGCCAAAGGTCCCCGTTTACCGCTACAGACGTCGAGCCACCATACGACATGACAGTGCCGGATATGGAAGGACTTGAGAGATGGATCACAGGCTGCGGCGCAACCGCGCTACGCCATTCGAAGGTCATGAACAGGATGCCCACACGATACCCAGGGGCCATCGGGGGTGAGCGCATCCCGGCCCGGCCCGGCGGCCGTGCGGACTACCATCACCCCATGACCCGTGTACTGCTCGCCGAGGACGACGCGTCCATCTCGGAACCGCTGGCCCGCGCCCTGCGGAGGGAGGGGTACGAGGTCGAGGTCCGCGAGGACGGCCCGACCGCCCTCGACGCCGGGCTCCAGGGCGGAGTGGACCTGGTCGTGCTCGACCTCGGACTCCCCGGCATGGACGGCCTGGAGGTCGCCCGGCGGCTGCGCGCCGAGGGCCACACGGTCCCGATCCTGGTCCTCACCGCGCGGGCGGACGAGGTCGACACCGTCGTCGGGCTCGACGCGGGCGCCGACGACTACGTCACCAAGCCCTTCCGGCTCGCCGAACTCCTCGCCCGGGTCCGGGCCCTGCTCCGGCGCGGCTCCAGCGAGCCCGTCGTCGCCCCCTCGACCCACGGCGTACGGATCGACGTCGAGTCGCACCGCGCCTGGATGGGCGAGGAGGAGCTCCAGCTCACGGCCAAGGAGTTCGACCTCCTCCGCGTCCTGGTCCGGGACGCCGGCCGGGTCGTCACCCGCGACCAGCTGATGCGCGAGGTCTGGGACACCACCTGGTGGTCCTCGACCAAGACCCTCGACATGCACATCTCCTGGCTCCGCAAGAAGCTCGGCGACGACGCGGCCAACCCGCGCTACATCGCCACCGTGCGCGGAGTCGGCTTCCGCTTCGAGAAGAGCTGAGCCACCGTTAAGCCATGCGCCGCCGTCTGATCAACTCCACGCTCGCCGTGGTGCTCGTCGTCATCGCCGTCTTCGGCGTCTCCCTCGTCATCGTCGAGACCCGCACGATCTCCAGCAGCGCCCAGGAGAGCGTGGACTCGGAGGCGCTGCGGATCGTCTCCATCGTCGACAGCCGGCTGATCGGCGGCGAACCGGTCAACCCGGACATCCTCGCCGAGCAGAGCGGCGCCAAGCGGTACGCGCAGATCCGCATCCCCGGCCGCGACACGATCGAGATCGGCACCCGCCCCGACGGCGACGTCATCCGCGGCCTCGCCGAGGGCGAGCGCGGCGAGACCGTGGTCGTCGAGGAGTCCCGCTCCACAGTCACCGCCGAGGTCGGCCGCACCCTCCTGATCATCGGCGCCGTGGCCCTGCTCGCCGTCATCGCCGCCGTCCTCCTCGCCGTACGCCAGGCCGACAAGCTGGCGTCGCCGCTCACCGACCTCGCGGAGACCGCCGAGCGCCTCGGCTCCGGCGACCCCCGCCCCCGGCACAAGCGGTACGGGGTGCCCGAGCTCGACCGGGTCGCGGACGTCCTCGACGCCTCCGCCGAGCGGATCGCCCGGATGCTCACCGCCGAGCGCCGGCTCGCCGCCGACGCCTCGCACCAGCTCCGTACGCCCCTCACCGCCCTCTCCATGCGGCTGGAGGAGGTCGCCCTCGCCGACGACCTGGACACGGTCAAGGAGGAGGCGACGATCGCGCTCACCCAGGTCGAGCGGCTCACCGACGTCGTCGAACGCCTCCTGACCAACTCCCGCGACCCCCGTACGGGCTCCGCCGTCGCCTTCGACCTCGACGAGGTCGTCAAGCAGCAGCTGGAGGAGTGGCGCTCGGCCTACCGCAGCGCGGGACGGGCCATCGTGCACTCCGGCAAGCAGGGGATGCGGGCCGTCGGCACTCCCGGCGCGGTCGCCCAGGTCCTCGCGGCCCTGATCGAGAACTCGCTCATGCACGGCGGCGGCACCGTCGCCGTACGGACCCGGGTCACCGGCAACCAGTCGGTGATCGAGGTCACGGACGAGGGCCCGGGCGTCCCCGCCGACCTCGGCGCGCGGATCTTCGAGCGGGCGGTCAGCGGACGCAGCTCCACGGGCATCGGACTGGCCGTCGCCCGCGACCTGGCGGAGGCGGACGGCGGGCGCCTGGAGCTGCTCAAGGAGCATCCGCCGGTCTTCGCGCTCTTCCTGAGCCGGGAGGTCAGGAGCGTGTCGGAGGAGACGCGGGAGCGCCCCGTACGGTAAAAAGCCCGGTCAGGCCCGGTCGGACCCGCTCAGACGTGGTCGGGCTGGCGGCGGGTCGCCTGGCGGGGAGGCTGCTCCAGGAACGATTCGGCGGTCTGCACGGTTTCCTTGGCGGGCAGCGCGCGGAACACCCACGTGCGGTACGACCAGAAGCGGAACAGGGTCGCGACGCCGATGCCGAAGAACTTGAAGAAGTTGCTCGCGAGCGGGCCGTCCCAGCCGAAGCCGTACGTCGCCGCGTACAGCACGCCGTTCTCGATGACCAGGCCGACCATGCTGAACAGCAGGAACAGCGTCAGCTCCTTCGTCCGCCCCGACTTGTCCCGGTCGCGGTACGTGAAGTAACGGAACCCCACGTAGTTGAAGGCGATGGCCACCACGGTGGCGATCAGGCTGGCCCGCACCACCGGAAGCTCCGTGGTGTGGCGCACCAGGTTGAAGACGGCGAGGTTGACGAGGACGCCGAGACCGCCGACCACCCCGAACTTGGCGACCTCGCGGAAGAGCCGGTCGAGTCGCATACGCAGCGTGCCGGGTTCACTCATGGTGATGGCTCTGTCCCGTCCGTCCGGGTGACGTCCGGGCGACGTCAACCCAACCATGCTAACCAGCCCCCCTGTCACCCGCCCGGGTACCTCGTAAACGACGGGGAAACCTCACGTCCGCCCCCGCTGCCGTTGTGACAAACCACAGCCGGACGAGTGTTCCTCGATGGTGCGGATACCCTAAGAGGGTGACGTTCCCGGTAGTCGGCATGGTCGGCGGCGGTCAGCTCGCCCGTATGACCCACGAGGCGGGCATCCCCCTCGGCATCAAGTTCAAGCTCCTCAGTGACACCCCGCAGGACTCGGCGGCCCAGGTGGTCAGCGACGTCGTCATCGGCGACTATCGCGACCTGGACACGCTGCGTGACTTCGCGCGCGGATGTGACGTGATCACCTTCGATCACGAGCACGTCCCCACCGAGCACCTGCGGGCCCTTGAGGCGGACGGCATCCCCGTCCGCCCGGGGCCCGACGCGTTGGTGCACGCCCAGGACAAGGGGGTGATGCGCGCCAAGCTCGACGAGATCGGCGCGCCGAGCCCGCGCCACCGCATCGTGGCGGACCCCGACGACGCGGCGGCCTTCGCGGCCGAGGTCGGGGGCTTCCCGATCATCCTCAAGACCGTGCGCGGCGGCTACGACGGCAAGGGCGTCTGGTTCGTCCGTACGGAGGCGGAGGCCCGCGACCCGTTCCTCGCGGGCGTCCCGGTCCTCGCCGAGGAGAAGGTCGACTTCGTCCGCGAGCTCGCGGCGAACATCGTCCGCTCCCCGCACGGCCAGGCCGTGGCCTACCCGGTCGTCGAGTCCCGTCAGGTCGACGGCGTCTGCGACACCGTGATCGCGCCCGCGCCCGACCTCGACGGCGACCTCGCCGGGCAGGCGCAGGAGCTGGCGCTGCGGATCGCCAAGGAGCTGGGCGTCGTCGGCCACCTCGCCGTCGAGCTCTTCCAGACCACGGACGGCCGCATCCTCGTCAACGAGCTGGCGATGCGCCCGCACAACTCCGGCCACTGGACCCAGGACGGCGCGATCACCTCGCAGTTCGCCAACCACGTCCGGGCGGTTCTCGACCTCCCTCTGGGCGATCCGCGGCCGCGCGCCCGGTGGACCGTGATGTGCAATGTCCTGGGCGGCGACTACCCGGACATGTACTCCGCGTACCTGCACTGCATGGCCAGGGACCCGCAGCTCAAGATCCACATGTATGGCAAGGACGTGAAGCCCGGCCGCAAGGTGGGGCACGTCAACACCTACGGCGACGACCTGGACGAGGTGCTGGAGCGCGCCCGTCACGCCGCCGGCTATCTGCGAGGAACGATCACCGAGTGAGCAGCATGAGCACCGCCCCCGTCGTCGGCATCGCCATGGGATCCGACTCCGACTGGTCCGTCATGGAGGCCGCCGCCCAGGCCCTCGACGAGTTCGAGATCCCGTACGAGGTGAACGTCCTCTCCGCGCACCGGATGCCGCGCGAGATGATCGCGTACGGCGAGGAGGCCGCGGGCCGCGGGCTCAAGGCGATCATCGCGGGCGCGGGCGGCGCCGCCCACCTGCCCGGCATGCTCGCCTCGGTCACCCCGCTGCCGGTCATCGGCGTGCCGGTGCCGCTGAAGTACCTCGACGGCATGGACTCGCTGCTCTCCATCGTGCAGATGCCGGCCGGTATCCCCGTCGCCACGGTCTCCGTCGCCGGCGCCCGCAACGCGGGCCTGCTCGCGGCCCGGATGCTCGCCGCGCACGACCCCGAGCTCCTCACCCGGATGAACGAGTTCCTCCAGGAGCTCAACGACCAGGCGACGGAGAAGGGCAAGCGCCTGCGGGCCAAGGTCGAGGGCGCGGACTCGTTCGGCTTCGGCAAGTGAGCGCGGGGGCCGGCAGCGCGGCGGACCGCCTGGAGGAGGCCCGCGAGCTGCTCGCGGGCCACCCCGTCGTCGACGGCCACAACGACCTGCCCTGGGCGCTGCGCCAGCACGTGCGCTACGACCTCGACAAGCTCGACATCGCGGCCGACCAGAGCGCCTCGCTCCACACCGACCTCGCCCGCCTCCGGGCCGGCGCGGTCGGCGCCCAGTTCTGGTCCGTGTACGTGCCCTGCCGACTGGCCGGGGACGACGCGGTCAGCGCGACCCTGGAGCAGATCGACATCGTCGACCAGCTCCTGGAGCGGTACGCGGCGGAGCTCGTCCCCGCCCTGACCGCGGACGACATGGAGGCGGCCCGGAAGCAGGGCCGTATCGCCTCGCTCAAGGGCGCCGAGGGCGGCCACTCGATCAACAACTCCCTCGCCACCCTGCGCGCGCTGCACGCCCTGGGCGTGCGCTACATGACGCTCACGCACAACGACAACAACGACTGGGCGGACTCGGCGACCGACGAGCCCGGCGTCGGCGGGCTCTCCGCCTTCGGCCGGCAGGTCGTCCGCGAGATGAACCGCTCCGGCATGCTCGTCGACCTCTCGCACGTCGCCGCCACCACCATGCGGGACGCGCTCGACACCTCGGCCGCGCCGGTGATCTTCTCGCACTCCTCGGCCCGCGCGGTCTGCGACCACCCGAGGAACATCCCGGACGACGTCCTGGAGCGGTTGTCCGCCAACGGCGGCGTCGCGATGGCCACCTTCGTGCCGAAGTTCATCCTCCCCGCGGCCGTCGAGTGGACCGCGCGGGCGGACGAGAACCTCCGGGAGCATGGCTTCGACCACCTCGACACCACCGCCGAGGCGATGAAGCTGCACCGCTCCTTCGAGGAGGAGAACCCGCGCCCGATCGCCACCGTGGCCACGGTCGCCGACCACCTCGACCACATGCGCGAGGCCGCCGGCATCGACCACATCGGCATCGGCGGCGACTACGACGGCACGGCCTTCACCCCGGCCGGACTCGACGACGTCGCCGGCTACCCGAACCTGATCGCGGAGCTCCTGCACCGCGGCTGGTCGCACCCGGACCTCGCCAAGCTGACCTGGTCCAACGCGGTCCGCGCCCTCCGCGACGCGGAGGCGGTCTCCCGCGACCTGCGCTCCCGTACGGCCCCGTCGAACGCGACGATCGACGCGCTCGACACCCCGGACGCTCCGTAACGGACTCGTCACCCGGACGGTCCACTCCGCCGCGCCCCCGCCCGGGCCCGGTGGCACGGTGGACGGTACTGCCCCGCCGCATTCGGCGGGGCGGTACTGCACCACCTAGTACGGAGTAGCACCATGGCAGATCTCGACGACCATCCCCCCTTCTCTGCCGCCCCCGCCGCCGTCGGCGCGCTCGATCCCCCGGAACCACCACCCCCGCTCGACGAGACGACCCGCGCCCGCGCCATCCTGGCCGCCCAGCCCGTCGTCGAGGGCCACACCGAGCTGCCTCGGTCCCTCGACCCGGAGGACCTCCCGCCCGTCCGCGCGGCGGAGGCCGGGGCCCAGTTCTGGTCCCTGCACGTGGAGGCCGACGAGGGCGTCATCGGCACCCTGCGGCGGATCGACGCGGTCCGCGCCCTCGTCGCGGCCTGCCCCGAGGACCTGCGCCTCGCGTACACCACCGCGGAGATGGCCCACGCCGGCAACTGCGGCCGGGTAGCCGCCCTGCTCGGCCCGGTCGGCTGGCCCGCGCTCGGCGGCTCGGCGGCCACCCTGCGGGCCTACCACGCCCTGGGCGTACGGGCCGTGAACCTCACCCGCTTCGACCGCTTCGCCCGCGATGCCGTACGGGAGATGAACCGCCTCGGCCTGGCCGTGGACCTCTCCGGGGCCGACCAGGACACGGTCCGCCGCGCCCTCGCGGTCACCCGGGCCCCGGCCCTGCTGACCCGGGCGGCGCCGGAGGGCCTGCCGGACGACGTCCTGCGCCTCCTCGGCGAGAACGGCGCCGTCTGCATGGTCACCGTCACGGACGACCCGGCCGCCGACGCCGACGTCCTCGACCGCGTACGGGACGGGGCGGGCCCACGCTCCACGGGCCTCTCCCACGCGGCCGACCCGGCCCTCGGCTACGTACCGCTCTTCGCGGAGCTCCTCCGCCGGGGCTGGCCGGCCCGGGACCTGGTCGGCCTCGCCCACGCCAACGCCACCCGGGCGCTGCGCGAGACGGAGTTCCTGTCGCGGACGAACCGCATCCGCCCGGCCGCGGCCTGACCGTACGAAAAAGCCTGACCGTACGAAAACGTACGAGAACATACGAAAAAGGGGAGAGGGAGCGCGGATCGCGCCCCCTCTCCCTCTTCGTCTCGCCTCAGGCGCGCGGGCGGCCCATCGCCCGGTACGTCCAGCCCGCCGCCCGCCAGAGCTCCGAGTCCAGCGCGTTGCGGCCGTCGAGGATCACCGGCGACGAGACGACCGCGGCGAGCTCCGCCGGATCGAGCTCGCGGAACTCCCGCCACTCCGTCAGGTGCAGCACCACGTCCGCGCCGCGCACCGCGTCCAGGGCCGTGTCCGCGTACCCCAGGGTCGGGAAGAGGCGCCGCGCGTTCTCCATGCCCTTCGGGTCGTAGACGGTGACCTGGCCGCCCTGGAGGTGTATCTGCCCGGCGACGTTCAGCGCGGGGGAGTCGCGGACGTCGTCCGAGTCCGGCTTGAAGGTCGCGCCGAGCACGGCCACCCGGCGGCCCAGGAAGGTGCTTCCGCCGAGCGCCTCCCGCGCCATCTCCACCATCTGGCCGCGCCGCCGCATGTTGATCGAGTCGATCTCGCGGAGGAAGGTCAGCGCCTGGTCGACGCCCAGCTCGCCCGCCCGGGCCATGAACGCCCGGATGTCCTTGGGCAGACAGCCGCCGCCGAAGCCGACCCCGGCCCGCAGGAACTTGGCCCCGATCCGGTCGTCGTGGCCGATGGCCTCCGCCAGCTTGGCGACGTCGCCGCCCGCGGCCTCGCACACCTCCGCCATCGCGTTGATGAAGGAGATCTTGGTGGCGAGGAAGGAGTTCGCGGCCGTCTTCACGAGCTCGGCCGTCGGGAAGTCGGTCACGACGAACGGCGAGCCCTCGCCGACCGGCACGGCGTACACCTCGCGCAGCGTCTTCTCGGCGCGCTCGCCGAACCGGTTCCGTACGCCGACCACGATCCGGTCCGGGTGCAGGGTGTCCTGCACGGCGAAGCCCTCCCGCAGGAACTCCGGGTTCCAGGCGAGCTCGACGCCCTCGGGCAGCAGGCCCGCGAGCCGTTCGGCCGAGCCGACCGGCACGGTCGACTTGCCGACCACCAGGGCCCCTTCGCGGACGACCGAGGAGAGGGAGGTGAAGGCGGCGTCGACGTAGCTCATGTCACAGGCGTACTCGCCGTGCTTCTGCGGGGTGTTCACACAGACGAAGTGCACGTCGCCGAAGGCGCCGACCTCCTCCCAGGAGGTGGTGAACCGCAGCCGGCCGCTCGAACCCTCGATACCGGCCACGTGCTTCGCGAGGAGTTCTTCGAGCCCCGGCTCGTACATCGGGACGCGCCCGGAGGCCAGCAGCTCGATCTTCTCGGGTACGACGTCCAGGCCGAGCACCTCGAAGCCCAGTTCCGCCATGGCCGCGGCATGGGTGGCGCCGAGGTAGCCGGTGCCGATCACAGTGATCTTGAGGGCCATGCGGTACTCCAGTGACGTCGGGCGGAATGCCTGCCCGAGCATAGTCGTGCCCTGGTCCGGGGCCGGGCCGCGCCCTACCATTTGAGTTACTTAACGGTAGTTAGCAAGCGTGGGAGTGAATGAGCGTGGCAGGTTCTGCTGATTTCGACCTGTATCGGCCCTCCGAGGAGCACGACATGCTCCGGGAGTCGGTGCGTGCGCTGGCGGAGGCGAAGATCGCGCCGTTCGCGGCCGCGGTGGACGAGGAGGGGCGGTTCCCGCAGGAGGCGCTGGACGCGCTGGTCGCGGCGGACCTGCACGCGGTGCACGTCCCGGAGTCCTACGGCGGTGCGGGCGCGGACGCGCTGGCGACGGTGATCGTGATCGAGGAGGTCGCGCGGGCGTGCGGTTCGTCCTCGCTGATCCCGGCGGTGAACAAGCTGGGCTCGCTGCCGGTGATCCTGTCGGGTTCGGAGGAGCTGAAGGCGAAGTACCTGGGCCCGCTGGCCAAGGGCGACGCGATGTTCTCCTACGCGCTCTCGGAGCCGGACGCGGGCTCGGACGCGGCCGGCATGAAGACCCGCGCGGTGCGCGACGGGGACTTCTGGGTCCTCAACGGTGTGAAGCGGTGGATCACCAACGCCGGGGTGTCGGAGTACTACACGGTGATGGCCGTCACCGACCCGGAGAAGCGCTCCAAGGGCATCAGCGCGTTCGTCGTGGAGAAGTCCGACGAGGGTGTCTCCTTCGGCGCGCCGGAGAAGAAGCTCGGCATCAAGGGCTCCCCGACCCGCGAGGTCTACCTCGACAACGTCCGCATCCCCGCCGACCGCATGATCGGCGAAGAGGGCACCGGCTTCGCCACCGCGATGAAGACCCTCGACCACACCCGTATCACCATCGCCGCCCAGGCCCTCGGCATCGCCCAGGGCGCCCTCGACTACGCCAAGGGCTACGTCAAGGAGCGCAAGCAGTTCGGCAAGCCCATCGCCGACTTCCAGGGCGTGCAGTTCATGCTCGCCGACATGGCCATGAAGCTCGAGGCCGCCCGCCAGCTCACCTACGCGGCCGCCGCGAAGAGCGAGCGCGTCTCCGCCGGAGGTGAGAAGGAGGACCTGACCTTCTTCGGCGCGGCGGCCAAGTGCTTCGCCTCCGACGTCGCCATGGAGGTCACCATCGACGCCGTCCAGCTCCTCGGCGGCTACGGCTACACCCGCGACTACCCCGTCGAGCGCATGATGCGCGACGCCAAGATCACCCAGATCTACGAAGGCACCAACCAGGTCCAGCGCATCGTCATGGCCCGCAACCTCCCGTAGACGCAGACGCGAAGAAGGGCGCCCTCCTCCTGCGGGAGGGCGCCCTTTCCGTACGGCAATAGGGTCACCGATTCGACTCGACGGTCACCTTCTCGTCGTTCCTGATCTGCTCGACCAGCTGCTTCACCTTCGGCATGTCCCACTTGAGGGAGCCCTGCGGCGCGCTGCCCGAGATCGGGATGTTCATGGACTTGCCGTCGCCGCCGCTGATGCCCTTCATCGCGAAGAACATCTTCCCGAGGTCGTACAGCGACATGTCCTTGTCCACGATCAGCGTGTCCAGACCGGCGCCCAGCGTCGGGTACAGCGCGAACGGGTTGAGGATCGTGCCCGGGGTCGCCGCCTGGTTGGCCAGGGCGGAGAGGAACTTCTGCTGGTTCTTCGTCCGCGCGAGGTCCGACTCGGCGAAGGCGTACCGGGTCCGGACGAAGGCCAGGGCCTGCTCGCCGTTGAGGGTCTGCTTGCCGGCCTGGAAGTCGGCGCCGGACTTCTTGTCCTTGAAGCCCTTGTCGATGTTCAGCTCGACACCGCCGAGCGCGTCCACGATGTTCGCGAAGCCGGCGAAGCCGATCTCCGCGTAGTGGTCGATGCGCAGGCCGGTGTTGAACTCGACGGTCCGTACGAGCAGCTCGGGGCCGTCCATCGCGTACGCCGCGTTCAGCTTGGAGCCGCCCCGGGCCCCGTACTTCTTGCCCGACTCGGAACCGACGAAGGACGGGATCGTCACCCACGAGTCGCGGGGGAGCGAGACCATCGTGTTCCCGCTGGAGCAGGCGGCGAGGATCATCATCGAGTCGGTCCGCTTGCCCTCGGCGGAGCCCGTGTGCAGCTTCTTCTTCTCCTCGGCGGACATGCCCTCACGGCTGTCCGAGCCGACGATCAGATACGTCGTGCAGTCGCCCTCCGACGGCCGCTCGATGACCTTGGAGAGGTCGACCTCGTTGCGCATCTGCGAGCTGGCCCAGGCGTAGGTCCCGATGCCCCAGGCGAGGACGCCGACGACGAGCACGATCGAGCCGACCTTGGCCCGCTTGCGCCAGTCCGGAGCGGGGCCGCCGCCGGGCCGCGGCGCGTGCGGCGGGGGCGGCACGGGGCCCCGGCCGCCGCCCTGGGCTCCGCCGCCCTGCGGGCCGTAGACCTGGCCGGTGTTGTAACCGGAGTCGTAGCCCGAGCCCTGGGCCTGCGTGTAGTTCGGGTTGTAGTCCTGGCCGTCATGGGGCTGCTGCTGCCGGCCGTAGGGGGGCTGCTGCGGGACCTGCGGACGCTGCACATGGCTCATCCTGCGAGGCCCCTCGGGGTGGGGGTTCGCACTACCGCGGCCGTATCCGCCGTCATCGGGCCAGTCATTCATGCGGACCAGTGTGCCGGGCGGAGGAATCCCCTGGACAGGCCGGGTGGAATATCGGACCGGCCCTGTTGCCAAGCTGATGCAAAACGGACCCCACGGGGACGGTGGAGGGACCCGGCATAAGGTGGAGGGCATGACAGATCAGGGCGATATCCCGGGCAAGCCCACCTCCGCCTCGCGCACCACCCTCAGCCACATCATGACGAGCCACGACACCAACCTCCTCGGTACGGTGCACGGTGGCGTGATCATGAAGCTGGTGGACGACGCGGCCGGCGCCGTCGCGGGCCGGCACTCGGGCGGGCCCGCCGTGACCGCCTCCATGGACGAGATGGTCTTCCTTGAGCCGGTCAGGGTCGGCGACCTCCTCCATGTGAAGGCCCAGGTCAACTGGACGGGCCGGTCCTCCATGGAGGTCGGCGTACGGGTCATGGCCGAGCGCTGGAACGAGTCCACGCCCGCCACCCAGGTCGGATCGGCCTATCTGGTCTTCGCGGCCGTCGACGCGGACGGCAAGCCGCGGCGCGTCCCCCAGGTCGTCCCGGAGACGGAGCAGGACAAGCGCCGCAACCAGGAGGCCCAGATCCGCCGTACCCACCGCCTGGCCCGCCGCCAGGCCATCAAGGAGCTCCGCGAACGCCGAGCCGCCGAGGGCTACGAGGACTGACGCCCCCGGGGGGCGGCTCCCGCGCCCCCCGTCGCACCCGGCTCCGCCCCGACCAGGGTCCGCCGGACAGGCCCTAGGGGCACACCACCTGGTCCCCGGTCACCGCCTCGAACGGCCCGCCCCGCCCCGCCTCCTCCGCCCGAACCCCCGTGACGCCCCGGTAGTCCGCCCCCACCGTCACCCGCAGCGTCCCGCCCCGTCCCGCCACCGCCCGCAGTTCCGCCCCCGGCAGCGCCGCCGCGAGGGACTTCGCCGAGCGGTCCCAGCGCGGGTCGTACTCCAGGAGCGTGCGCGCCCGCTCCTGCCCGGCACCGGTCATCGGCGTCCGGGTGGTGTCGAAGCCGGTGGCGCGCAGCGCGTCGTCGACCTTCCGGCCGAGCCCGTCCGTCCGGGTCCCGTTGTAGACCTGCACCCGGACGGTGCGCGGCGGCACGTCCACGACGACCGTCCTCGGGGCGGCACCCTTCCCGGAGGAACCCGCCTTCTGCGCGGCAGTCGCCGGCGCCAACGGCCGATCCTCCCGCAGCGCCTGGAACAGCTTCTGCGCCTTCGCCGCGTCCCACTTCACCGTCGACCCGATCCCCTTCACGGGGAAGCTCATGTCGCCGATCGGCACGGACACGAACTCCGACGACGCCGGCGTGAAGCCGCGCATCGCCTTGGCGAGGGCCAGCATCTGATCCGTACCGAAGTCCTCGTCGGCCCGGACCGAGCTCAGCATGGTCGTGGCCATCTCACGGAACCGCACCGGGTTCAGCAGCACCCCGCCGCTCGTCGCCCGCTCGATGAGCGCCGCCAGGAACCGCTGCTGCCGCTGCATCCGCCCGATGTCGGCGGCCCCGTCGATGTGCCGGGAGCGCACGTACTGGAGGGCCTGTCCGCCGTCCAGCTCATGGGTGCCGGCCGTCAGGTCGAGGCCCGTGTAGGAGTCCTTGACCGCCCGGGTCGTGCAGATCTGCACCCCGCCGACCGCGTCCACGGTCCGCATGAAGCTGGTGAAGTCGACCTCCAGGTAGTGGTCGATCTTGACGCCGGTCATCGACTCGACGGTCCGCACGGTGAGCCCCGGCCCGCCCTCCGCGTAGGCCGCGTTCAGTTTCACCGGGTGGGACTGGTGCTTCTTGCCGCTGGTGAGGTCGGTGTGCTCGGGCATCTCGGCGTACGAGTCCCGGGGGAGGCTGACCACGCTCGCCCGCTCCCGGTCCTCCGAGATGTGCACGAGCATCACCGTGTCGGTGCAGTGGCAGGGGGCGCCGCCGAGCCGGTACTTCTCCTTCTCCTCGGGAGTGATCCGGTCCCGGCCGTCGGTGCCGACGACGAGGACGTTCATCCCGTGCCCGGCCTGCGGCCGGTTCTTCATGTCCTTGAAGGGGTCGACCCGGGTGATCCCGGTGTCCAGGCCGGTGACCACCGCGTGCCCGATGCCGCCCGCCGCGAGGACCGCCACGGACAGCGCGGTCGCCATCCGCATCCCCCACCGGGGCCGCCGTCGCCGCCGACGGGCCGGTACGGGCCGGGGTACGGGCCTACGACGGGGCGGCGTGCGGGGCGGTGTGGGCACGGACGGACACCTCCGCGGGTGTGACAAGGGGAACCGTGAGCACCGTAGGCCCATACGATCAGCGACAGGGCGTACCACCCATGCGGCGCGCACCGCTGTCCCCCGTTCGCGGTAACGTGGCGGGCAATGAACGCCAAGCCCCCCGTCTCCGTGATCATGCCGGTCCTCAATGAGGAGCGGCATCTGCGCAACTCGGTCCGCCACATCCTGGAGCAGGAGTACGACGGCGAGATGGAGGTGGTGATCGCCCTCGGCCCGTCCACGGACCGTACGGACGAGATCGCCGCCGAGCTCGTACGAGAAGACCCCCGCGTCCACACCGTGCCGAACCCCACGGGCCGCACCCCCGCCGCCCTCAACGCCGCGATCCAGGCCTCCCGCCATCCGATCGTGGTGCGGGTCGACGGCCACGGCATGCTCTCGCCGAACTACATCGCCACCGCCGTCCGGCTCCTGGAGGAGACCGGCGCGCAGAACGTCGGCGGCATCATGCACGCCGAGGGCGAGAACGCCTGGGAGGACGCGGTCGCCGCCGCGATGACCTCGAAGATCGGCGTGGGCAACGCGGCCTTCCACACCGGCGGCCAGGCCGGCCCGGCGGAGACCGTCTACCTGGGCGTCTTCCGGCGCGAGGCCCTGGAGCAACAGGGCGGGTACAACGTGGAGTTCATCCGCGCCCAGGACTGGGAGCTGAACTTCCGCATCCGCGAGGCGGGCGGCCTCATCTGGTTCTCGCCGGAGCTCCGCGTCCAGTACCGGCCGCGGCCCAGCGTCCGCGCGCTCGCCAAGCAGTACAAGGACTACGGCCGCTGGCGCCACGTGGTGGCCCGCTACCACCAGGGCTCCATCAACCTCCGCTACCTGGCCCCGCCGACCGCCGTCTGCGCGATCGCCGCCGGTCTGGTGGTGGGCGCCACGCTCACCCCGCTCGGCTTCGTGATCCCGGCGGGCTACCTCGCCGCCATCGCGGCCGGTTCGGTCCCGGCCGGCAAGGGCCTCCCGCTGAAGGCCCGCCTGCAGATCCCGGTGGCCCTCGCGACGATGCACATGTCGTGGGGGTACGGCTTCCTGACGAGCCCCCGCTCGCTGGCCAGGAAGGTCATCGCGAGCCGCCGCCCGGCGGTGAAGGCGGGCGAGTCCGAGACGGTCTGACCGGATCGCACACACGACGGACGGCCGGGTCCCTCAGGGGCCCGGCCGTCCGTCATGTGCGAGTGCGGGAGATCCGCGCGGGATCAGCTCGGGATCAGCTCTTCCCGTCCCACTTGTAGACCGAGTAGATGTCCATGCACTTCGCCTTGTCGTCGGCGCCCTCCGGCAGGTCACCGGCGACCGTCGTCGGCTTCTTGTACGTGGTGCCCTCGCGCCAGTCCGCGCCGACGACCAGCGTGATGCCCTTCGCCTCGACGTCGGCCCGTGCGGCCGAGTCGGGCAGCCCGAGCGCCTTCGTCACGGAGAGAGCGTTCGCCTTCCCCTGGTCGCCGTCCGCCTTGGGGTAGGTGACCACGGTGTCCTTGCGGCCCCCGCCCTCCTGGGAGGAGTCGGCCTGGGTGAAGCCCTTGCCCCGGAGGGCCTCGGCCATGTTGCCGGCCCTGCCCTCGACGGCCGGCTCACCGCCGCCGTCGGTGCCGTTGACGACGGTCACGGCGAAGGAACCGGGGGCCTCCGCCGGTGTCTTCGGCTTGGCGGAGGCCGTCGTCTTCGGCTTCGCCTCGGCGCCGGACTTGTCGCCGTTCTTGTCGTAGGCGACGTCGTCCCGGAGCATCGCCCACATCTTGTCTGCGGCGGAAGGCCGCAGCTGGAGCCATGCGTCGGGGTTCGGCAGGTACGGGTCGGTCGGGACCGTCGCCGTCGTCAGACGGTCGATCTTCACGTTCTTGAGCTGCATCGAAAGATCGAAGAGCTTCTTCACGGTGTCGAGGTCCTGCGAGACCTTGAGGGACTTGGTGGCGGTCTCGGCCAGGCCCGTCAGCCGCCCGGTGTCGGTCCAGGCGTTCTGCTCCTGGAGCTTCTTCATCATCCCGTTCATGTACATGTGCTGGGCCTTGGCGCGGTTCTGGTCGCTGCCGAAGGCGTGCCGGGTGCGCAGCCACTGGAGCGCCTGCACGCCCTTGATCTCGGTGGTGCCCTCCCGCAGCTTCAGGCCGGAGCCGCCCTTCACCCGGGCGGTCGACTTGTCGTGCACGCCCGACGTGACGCAGACGGGGACGCCGCCGATCTCGTCCGCCATGGCGACCACGCCGACGAAGTCGACCATCAGCCAGTGGTCGATGTAGACCCCGGTGAGGCTCTCCCAGGTGGTGAGGGTGCAGCCCGGACCGCCGCGCTGGAGCGACTCGTTGATGGGCCGGTTCGTGGTGGCGGCGTAGGGCGTGCCGTCCTCGTCCTTGCACTCCGGGATCTTGACGACCGTGTCGCGCGGGATGGAGATGAGCGAGGCGTTCTCACGGTCCGCCGAGACGTGCAGCAGCATCTGCACGTCGGCGAGCGGCTTGCGGTCCTTGTCGTTCCGGCCGCCGCCCAGGGCGATGTTCTTCTCGTCCGACCGGTCGTCGGAGCCGATGAGGAGGATGTTGAGCGGGGTGTCGCCGAGCGCGTTCGGCGCGGCCTTCTTCACGCCGCTGCTGCCGCCCGCGCGGTCACCGCTGCGGATGTTGCCGTTCAGGTGCTCGTAGTACAGATATCCGGCGCCGGCCGTGCCGAGTATGAGCACCGCCAGTGTGATCGCCACCCAGCGCAGCACCTTGCGCTTGCCGGCCTTCTTGGCGCGCCGACGCGAGCCGCCGCGGCGGTGGCCCGTCCGTCCGTCGCCGCCGGCCCCGGGGCCGCTTCCGCCACCGCTGCCGCCGCGCCGCCGCTCGGCCCGGGTCGACGCCGACGCGGACGTACCGGAGGATCCGGTGTCCCCGGAGGCGCCGTCGCTCCCGGCCTGCCCACCGGCGCCGGTCGCCTCCCCCGCGTCGTACAGGTCGTCGTCCCAGCCCAGTTCACGGGCGCGCGGAACGCGTCGCCGCGTCCCCTCCCCATGCACGCTGTTCTGTCCCACCCCAGGTCCCCTCGTCAGTCAGGAGCGTGCCAAGTCCCGGTGTCGCCGGACTACTTGGCGCACACCTGCTTGTCAGCTTCTACCTTCTCGACGTCCGGCGCCTTCGTCGGACCGTTGATGGGCACCCCCGCGCCCTTGAAGTCGGAACCGAGGACGAGCGTCATGGGCTCGCGCTCCCCGGCGTCCTGAGTGCCCGGCTTGAGGGCCGTGGCGGCCAGCCCCATCATGTCCGCGAGCTTGCGGGCCTGATCGGCCTGGTTCGGTGCGTAGGTGAGCGTGGTCTTCGCCGCCTTCTCCGGGGCGTTGCTCTTGTTGGTGGAGCGGCTCACGCCCTGCTCGTTCTGCAGCCAGTTGATGGTCGACTGGGCCGCGCCTTGGATGCCGCTGCCGTTGTAGACGTTGACGCGCACGTCGGCGGCCTGGGCGCGCGCGCCCAGGAGGAGCTTCGCCTGGGCCTGCGCCTGCGCGTTCTTGGCGTCCTGGGTCCTCTTCTTCACCTGCGTGAGCGAGGTGTCGGACTGCAGCGCGGCGAAGAGCTGCGGTGCCTGCGTCGGGTGCGGCACCACGGTGATCGGCTTGGGCTCGGCCGGGTTGTCGATGACCGGGAGCGTCGCGAACGAGATGTTCTTCGTGTCGATCCCGGACAGTTCCTTGGCCAGGTCTTGAAGCTTGGAGAGGGACCCTATGCCCTTGTCGACGGTGAGCGCGTTCGTCGCCGCCTCTGCGAGGTCGTACAGCTTCGTCGGGCTCGTAAGCGTCTCGTCCGACTTCATCTGCCGGATCATCGAGCCCAGGAACTGCTGCTGGACCTTGATTCGGTCCAGGTCGCTCTTGTTGCCGAAGCTGGAGCGGGTACGAACGAAGGCGAGCGCCTTTTCCCCTTCGATCACGGACTCGCCAGCGGGCAGCTTCAGGTGCGACTTGGGGTCGTCCACCGCCTTCTCGACGCAGACCTTCACGCCGCCGACGGCCGTGGTCAGCTCCTTCACGGCGTTGAAGTCGACCATCATGAAGTGGTCGACGGTCAGGCCGGTCAGTTCCTTGACCGTACGCATGGTGCAGCCAGCGTCGCGGCCGTCCTGACCGAGGCTCACGTTGAAGCGGGCCTGATCCTGGCCGGGGATCGTAAGGATCTTCCCGTCGGGCAGCCTCGACTGGCACTCGGGGATCTCCGTCATCAGGTCGCGCGGGATGGAGAGCGCGGTGGCGTTCGTCCGGTCCTTGGAGACGTGGAAGAGGATCGTGGTGTCCGCGTGGCCGGGGCTGTTCTTGTCGCCGTAGCCCCCGTTGCCCTCGCCGGTCCGCTTGTCGGTGCCGATGATCAGGACGTTGAATGCCTCGCCCTTGCGGAAGCCCGTGCTCTGGACGCCGATGGGGTCGACGACGTCGATGTTGCCGTCGAGCTGCTGGTAGAGCATGTACGCGCCGGTGGCGCCGCCCACGAGCACGAAGGCCATCGTGCCGCCGGTCCACAGGAGGACCTTCTTCTTGCGGGACGCGCCCTGCTTGCGCTTGCGGCGGCTCGCGGGCGGCTGCTGCCCGCCGGAGCCCTGCTCGGAGACGCGGCGGCGGCGCTGACCGGGAACGGGCGCCTCGGTGGCCGTGCCCCTGCCGGTGCCGGCACCGGTGTCCGCCTTCGCTGCCGGGGCGGCCGCGGCGGCCGTGCTCGATCTCCGGGTCCGGGACGGTGTCTGCGACTCCCCAGCGGAGTGGTCCAGTCGCAGTTCGTAGTTGCCGGTCTGCGGGTTGAGGACCCACTGGTCGGCGGGGTCGATCTCGTCCGCCCGTCCACGGCTGTGCGCGTCCACGGTTACTCGAGTCCTCCGTCGGTGCCACGCGAGGCGCCTCCCCCACAGGGCGCCGCTCTCTCGGTCGTTCGATCCTTGGTGAGTGCGACGACCACACGGTCGGGTGCACCGGATCGCGTCACACTATCCGCCCAGTTCAGCGTGGAGCGACGTCAGTGACAAATTCCACGCCCCTTACAACCGGGCAATTTGCTCAAACCTCATCCCTCCCTGCCCTCCCCTTGGTTCGCCCTTTACCCACCGTCCCCGAGGGGTCTCTAGGAGCACGCTCCGTCCGCCGCGTTCCGCCCCGTGAAGGTCGGGGTCGCGGAGGGGAGCGGGGTGTCCGCGTCGTCGGGCTTTCCGTCCGCGCCGGTCCCGGTCCCGGCGCCGGTGCCGGTGTCGCGCCCACCCGCCTTGTCGCTCTCCTCGGTGTGCGGCGTCACGGCGACGGGCTTGTCCTCCCGTAGCTGGCGGAAGAGTTGACTCGCCGCCGGTTGTACCAGTTCATCCCGATTCGCGTCGTACGAGTACGGCCGACGCGGCACCGTGAGGAACTGCACCTTCTCCGTCGGGATGGACCGCATCGTGCGCGCCAGGTCGTACAGGTCCCTCAACGAGTCGAGGCCGGGGTCGGTGGTGATCGCCTTCGTGGCCGCGTCGAGGACCGGGTACAGCCTGGTCGGGTTCAGCAGGACCCCGTCGCTCTGCACCTTGTTGACGAGCGCGCCGAGGAACTGCTGCTGGCGGTCCATGCGGTCCGTGTCGCTGCCGTTGCCGATCGACTTCCGGGCCCGTACGAAGCCGAGTGCCTGCTCGCCGTTGAGCGTCTGGCGCCCCGCGGGCAGCTTCAGCTTGGCGTCGGGGTCGTCGACCGGCTCCTTGAGGCAGATCTCCACCCCGTCCAGGGCGTCGACCATCTTCTTGAAGCCCCGGAAGTCGATCACCATGTGGTTGTCGACGCGGATCCCGGTCAGCTTCTCGACGGTGCGGATCGTGCACGCCGTACCGCCGAACTCGAAGGCCCAGTTGAACTGCGCGAACTGCTCGCGGGTACGGGTCCCGTCGGGCTTGCGGCAGCTCGGGATCGTCACCATCAGGTCGCGGGGGAGGGAGACGGCCGTCGCGCTCGACTTCTCCGCCGAGAGGTGCAGCAGGATCGTCGTGTCCGAGCGCTGGGTGCCCTTGTCCCTGCCGTACTCGCTGTTCCCCTCGCCGGTCCGGGTGTCCGAGCCGATCAGCAGGAGGTTCCGGGCGGCCGTGGTGCCCGCGGTCGGCCGCTCCTTCTCATACCTCCGCAGCTCGTCGGCGGCCGTCGTGTCCGTGGTGATGTTGCCGTCGAGCTTCCGGTAGAACCACCAGCCGACCCCGGCCGCGATCAGCACCACGACCGAGACCCCGAGCGCCGTCCACCGCAGCCAGTGGCGCTTGCGCGCCCCCTCCGGAGCACCGGGGGCCGCGTCCGACGCTGCCGGGGGGTCCGGTTCCGGGGGCGTGCCAGCACGGTCCGTCACGTCTGAGTCCGTCCTTCAAGGCGTCGGCGGCGCGCCAGGCGGCCACCGGTCGTAGAAGGAGACGGCCGAGCCCGACGCATGGTTGTGCGGAAGGAGTCGACTCCCCCCGGCCGATCATGTACCGGAGTCGGCGCGGGAACCCGGGGACTCGACGCGTCCATGGGCCGAACGGGTGCGGTCCCGAGGGTCAGGGGGTGTCCGGCGGATCATGGCCGGGGTCCTGATCCGCCGGACACACGCCCTAGAGCTCCGTGCTCGTCACCCGCTCGCTCTCCACCCGCTTCTCCAGGGCCTCGGGCGCGAGCTGGTCCAGGTTCCGGCACAGCACCACCGAGCCGCCGGCCGCGAGGGGTGCGTACAGACCGGCCGAGAGCCCCTGCCAGCCGTCGTACCCGAGGCCGGAGAGCAGCCGGGCACCGGGGGCGAGGCCGAGCGCCGCCGCGTCCGCGCGGGCCTGCTCGACGAGCTGCGCGCCGCTCCGTTCCGTACCGTCGACGACGAGGGCGGGGGCCTCCGGATCCACCGGCGCGAACGGCGCGAACCGGTCGCCCTGGCTCGGCACCTCGACCGCGTAGTCCGCGTACCCGGCGGGCGGGGCGGGGAAGCGGCGGCCCAGCGGCGCCAGGGAGAGCGCGATCCGCTCACCGGAACAGGCGAGCCCCGCCTCCAGCGCGTCCGGCCCCGCGACCACGAGGTCGGCGTCCGCGGGATCGCCGCCGACCTCGACGGTCACCCCCACCGATGAGCAGGCGAGCAGCCAGACGGCGGTCTGCCAGTGCGCGGGCAGCAGCAGCGCGAGCCGGTCGCCCGGCGCGGCGGACAGTTCGCCCTGGAGCAGGTTCGCCGTCTTGGCCACCCAATTGGCGAAGGTGGCGACGGACAATTCCACGCGCTCACCGGTGGCGTCGTCGTAGAAAGTGACCAAGGGGCGGGCGGGGTCCGCGGCGAGCGCGGATCGCAGCAGGTCGGCGGGGGTGCGGTCGCTGGCGTTCACGCCGGACAGCGTACGCGGGCGGGCCCGCGGGGTCCTCCGTACCGGTGACGCCGTCCACCGGTCGGCTCGACGGAACGTCAGTTTCCGTGCGGATTCCCGGCGCGCGGAACGGCCGGGGGATACGCACGATCGGCCCATGCGTGCCTCACTCGCCTCCTCGATCGCCGTCGCCTGCGCGGCGGCGCTCGCCCTGCCGGTCTCCCTCGCCGCTCCCGCGGCGGCCGCGGTGCCAGCGGCGCTCACCGCGCTGCCACCGGCGGCCTCCGCGCTGCCACCGGGGCCGTCGGCGTTGCCACCGGGGCCCGAACGGCTGCCCGGCTCCACCCAGTCGCTGCCGCTCGTGCCCCTGCGCGGTTCCGTACGGGGCTTCGGCGGCGGGACCGAGACCGGCCCCGGCTCGGGCTCCGGCGATCAGGGCCTGGCCCGACGCGACGTCAGGCCGTTCTCCCTCGTCGGCGTCGTCTGGGACGACCCGACGGCCGCGCTGCACGGCACCGTGCAGGTCCGCACCCGGGCCACCGGCGGCGGGGTCTGGTCGGAGTGGCAGGACGTGGAGACCCACAACGACGAGCACGGCGCCGACCCGGAGACCACGGAGGGCGCCACCCGGGCGCTCAAGGGCTCCACCGCGCCGCTGTGGGTGGGTGATTCGGACGGTGTCGAGATCCGCGTACGGGGGGAGGGACAGCTCCCCGGCGGCCTGCGGCTCGAACTCGTCGACCCGGGCACGGACCCGGGCGCCATCCCCGACACAGCCCCGGACACCGCCCCCGACACCGCCCCTGACACAGCCCCGGACACCGCCCCCGACACCGCCCCTGACACCGCTCCGGACACCGCCCCTGACACCGCCCCCGACATCGACACCGACCCCGAGCCGGACACCGCAGCCGCCCGGGCCCGTGCCACGGCAGCGGCGGCGGTCGCGGCGGCCGTGGCGGCACCGGCCGGTCTGAGCGCGGCGGAGGCGGCCGTCAGCGGGGTCAACTCCCAGCTGGCGCCGTACGGCGCGGCCTGGATCCCGGCCCTGTCGAAGCAGGCGACGGAGATGGCCTTCCGCCGGCCGACGAAGACGGTGAACACGGCACCGGGGAAGACCGCCCCGGCAGCGGTGGCGGCTCCACCGGCGGCCGCCGCGAAGCCGTACATCGGCCCGCGCCCGAAGATCATCACGCGCAAGGGCTGGGGAGCTGACGAGAAGCTCCGCGAGAAGGGCTTCGTCTACACGAAGAGCATCAAGGCGGCCTTCGTCCACCACAGCGCGACCGGCAACAACTACACCTGCAGCCAAGCCCCCTCCGTCCTGCGCAGTATCTACCGCTACCACGTCAAGAGCAGCGGATGGCGGGACTTCGGCTACAACTTCGCCGTCGACAAGTGCGGAAACATCTACGAAGGCCGCGCGGGGGGCGTGGCCAAGCCCGTCCTCGGCGCGCACACGCTCGGTTTCAACACCAACAGCATGGGCATCGCCGTCCTCGGCACGTTCAGCAAGAGCACCCCGCCGGCCGCCGTGCTCACCGCCGTCGCCCGCCTGACGGCCTGGAAGCTCGGGCTGCACGGGGTGAACCCGAACAGCACGACGTATCTGACCTCAGGGGGCGGAAACCTGTACAAGAAGGGCACGAAGGTCAAGCTCCGCACCATCGCCGGACACCGTGACGGATTCGCCACGGACTGCCCCGGCGGGCGCCTCTACAACAAGCTCGCCACGGCCAGGACGACCTCGGCGAAGTACCAGGGAAGGCTCTGATGGGGTCAGGCGGGCAACCATCTGCATAAACTGACCGGTCATATCGCACGGACGACCGAGGCGGGCGAGCGGACCGGCCCCGAACAGGAAGCAGAGACGACAAGGTGACAGAAGCGATCCTCCTGGTCGGTGGCAAGGGCACAAGGCTTCGGCCGCTCACGGTCAACACGCCCAAACCCATGGTCCCGGCGGCGGGCGTCCCCTTCCTGACGCACCAGCTGGCCCGCGCCCGCGCCGCCGGAGTCGAGCACATCGTGCTCGCCACCTCCTACCTGGCCGAGGTCTTCGAGCCGCACTTCGGTGACGGCTCCGACCTCGGCCTCAGCCTGGAGTACGTCACCGAGGAGGAGCCGCTCGGCACGGGAGGCGCGATACGCAACGTCGCCTCACGCCTCCACTCGGGTCCCGACGACCCGGTCCTCATCTTCAACGGCGACATCCTCACGGGCCTCGACATCCGGGCCCTGGTCGACACCCACGCCTCCTCGGGCGCGGACGTCTCGCTCCACCTGACCCGGGTCGAGGACCCGAGAGCCTTCGGCCTGGTCCCCACAGACGCCACAGGCCGCGTCACCGCCTTCCTGGAGAAGCCGCAGACCCCCGAAGAGATCGTCACGGACCAGATCAACGCCGGCGCGTACGTCTTCCGTCGCTCGGTCATCGACACGATCCCCGTCGGCCGCCCCGTCTCCGTCGAGCGCGAGACCTTCCCCGAGCTCCTCTCCTCCGGAGCCCACCTCCAGGGCATGGTCGACTCCACGTACTGGCTGGACCTCGGCACCCCGCAGGCCTTCGTGCGCGGCTCCGCCGACCTGGTCCTCGGCCGCGCCCCCTCCCCGGCCGTCCCGGGCCGCTGCGGCGACCGCCTGGTCCTGCCGACGGCCCGCGTCGCCCCGGACGCCAAGCTGACGGGCGGCACGGTCATCGGCGCGGACGCGGTGGTCGGCGAGGGCGCCCGCATCACGGGCTCCACGATCCTGGCGGGCGCGGTGGTCGAACCGGGCGCGGTGATCACCGACTCCCTCGTCGGCGCGGGCGCCCGCATCGGAGCCCGTACGGTCCTCACGGGCGCGGTGATAGGCGACGGCGCCCAGGTGGGCCCGGACAACGAACTCCGCGAGGGCGTCCGCATCTGGTGCGACACCACCCTCCCGGCAAACGCGGTCCGCTTCTCCTCGGACCAGTAACCCCCCCCGGCGGCCGGACCCCAACGGGCCCGGCCGCCACAACCACCCCCTACTCCCGCAGTGGCCTGCTTTCCCCCCGCCCTCGTCGCGGGCATGGGCCCCCGCCCCCCTCGTCGCGGGCATGCGTTCCGCCGGGGCGGAACGGGTGGGCACAACGCCCCCAGGGCGACGCCCGTCCCCTGCTCGTCCACCCCCAGGACCCGCACGGCACCAGACCGGGCCCGCACAACACCTGGCCGGGCCCGTACAGACACCCCGGCATGGCCCCGCCAAGGCCCCGCACGGGACAAGCCAAGACCAAGCGCGCCCCCGGCTACGCTCGTAGCCATGGCCGGCCGCTTCCCACCCCGCACCCCCACCACCCGCACCACGGTGCGCGGCGGCCACGTCCCCGTACCCACCACCCCCGTCGCACTCGACACGCAGACGGACCTCGGTCTCACCCTCGGCCCCCTCCGCCGCGGCCCCGCCGACCCCACCTTCCGGGTGACCCCCGACGGCTCGGTCTGGCGGGCCAGCCGCACCCCCGACGGCCCGGGCACCCTCCGAGTAGCCGTCCGCCAAAACGCGGGCACGGACGAGGACCCGCACCCGAACGCCAACGCGAACGAGCGCACGGACAAGAACGAGCGCACCGACAACAAGCCCCACGTCACCGCCGAAGCCTGGGGCCCCGGCGCCCCCTGGCTCCTGGCCCGCCTCCCCGCCCTCCTCGGCGCCGAGGACGACCCCACCGCCTTCGTCCCCCGCCACAGACTCCTCGCCGCCACCCACCGCCGCCGCCTCGGCCTCCGCCTCACCCGCACCGGCCTGGTCCTGGAGTCGCTGATCCCGTCGGTCCTGGAGCAGAAGGTCACGACGGACGAGGCCTACCGGGCCTGGCGGCTGCTCGTACGGAAGTACGGCGAGCCCGCCCCCGGCCCGGCCCCCGACGGCATGCACGTCATGCCGGACGCCCGCACCTGGGCCCTGATCCCGTCCTGGGAGTGGCACCGCGCGGGCGTCGAGGACAAGCGCGCCGCCACGATCGTGCGGGCGGCGAGGGCGGCCCGCCGCATGGAGGAGGCCGCGGACATGGCTCCCGCCGACGCCCGCGCCCGTCTCGAACTGATCCCGGGCATCGGCCCCTGGACCTCCGCGGAGACGATCCAGCGCAGCAACGGCGCCCCCGACGAGGTGACGACGGGCGACCTCCACCTGCCGGGAATCGTCGGCTGGGCTCTCGCGGGCGACCGTACGGCCGACGACGCGGCCATGCTGGACCTGCTGGCCCCGTACGCGGGCCAGCGTCACCGGGCCGCCCGCCTGATTCTCCTCAGCGGCCGCGTACCACCCCGCCGGGCGCCCCGCATGACGCCCGGCAACATCGCACGCTACTGATCGCGCGCTTCCCACCGCACGCCTCTGAAAGAGGCTCAGCGCACCCGAAAGAAGCTCAGCGCACCTCGACGAACTCCGCCGCGTGCCGCACCGGACGTTCCTTCGGCGCCGCCGCCGCGTGTCCGACGGCCACCGCGCCCATCGGGTCCCAGTCCGCCGGCAGCGCGAGGACCTCCCGCACGACGTCCCGGCAGAACATCGTCGAGGACACCCACGCCGAGCCCAGCCGCTCACCCGCGAGCGCCACCAGGAAGTTCTGTACGCCCGCGCCCGCCGCGACCACGAACATCTCGCGCTCGGCGGCATCCCGGCGCGGATCGCCGTAGTGGTGGGAGCCGTCCATGACGAGGCAGGGCACGACCAGATAGGGCGCGTCGCGCAGGACGTCCCCGCGCCGCACGCGCTTGGCGACGGACTCCTCGGACTTCCCGTCCCGCCGCAGGTCCGCGATCCACGCGTCCCGCATCGCGTCGAGCAGCCGCAGCCGCGACTCCGGCGACTCCAGGAGGACGAACCGCCAGGGCGTGGTGTGGTGCGGGGCCGGCGCCGTCACGGCCGCGGCGACCGCACGCCGAACCGCGCCCGGGTCGACGGGCTCCGCGGTGAACTCCCGTACGGTCCGCCGCAGCGTCACCGCCTCCCGTACGGCCTCCGAGGTCCCGAGCCGGAACATGTCGTCGGCGGCGCCGCGCACGAGCGCCCGCGCCCCCGGCTCCTCGTCCCCGGCCACCACGTGCGGCAGGCCGCGGACGACGGCGACCGGCAGGCCGCTCGCCTTGCCCTTCACCAGGTCGCCGGCGGCGGCGAGTTCGTCGGCGGTGGCGACCACGGTCGCGCTCAGCGGATTGCCGTACGCGTCGGTCCCGCCGCGCAGGTCGTCGAGCACCCGCACGCCGGCCGCGCCGATCGCCACGTCGGTGAGGCCGCTGCGCCAGGGCCGCCCGAAGGTGTCGGTGACGACGACCCCCACATCGACGCCGAGCGCCTCGCGCAGCCCCGAACGGATGCGCCGCGCCGATTCGTCGGGATCCTCCGGCAGCAACAGCACCGTCCCGGAAGGGGTGTTGGAGGCGTCGACCCCGGCGGCGGCCATGACGAGCCCCTGCCGGTTCTCGACGATCCGCAGCGTGCCGCGCCGCGCCACCACCCGTACCGTCTCGGCGTCTATCGCCTCCTCGCGGTCGTCGGCGGCGATCACCCGCCCCTCGGCCTTGCTCACGATCTTGGAGGTGACGAGGAGGACGTCCCCGTCGACGAGCCCGGGCGAGGGCGAGACGGAGGCGATGAGCTTGGCCAGGTCGTCCCCGGCCGCCACCTCGGGCAGCCCGGGCAGCGCCCAGACCCGGTACGAGGGGGGTCCGGCGGTCACCCGCGTACCTCCTCGGCGAGCGCCAGCGCCTCGCGCGCCATCGCGGCCGTCGCCTCCACGTCCGTCATCATCAGCGGCACCGCCCGGCAGCGGATGCCCGCCGCCTCGACGTCCGCCACGGCGCCCGCGTCCACGGTGTCCACCAGCCAGCCGCCGACGAGCTCGGAGCCGTAGTGCAGGGCCACCGCGGTCGCCGTGGACTCCACGCCGACCGCCGCGAGCACCTTGTCGGCCATGCCCCGCACGGGCGCGTCGCCGACGATGGGGGAGAGACCCACGACCGGTGTCCCGGCGGCCGCGGCCGCGACGACCGCCTCGCGGATCCCGGGCACGGCCAGGATCGTGCCGACGCTCACCACGGGGTTGGACGGCGGGAAGAGGACGACGTCCGCCTCGGCGATCGCCTCCAGGACGCCCGGCGCGGGCTTCGCCGCCTCCGCGCCGACCGGCACGACGGCCTTCGCGTCCACGGAGGCGCGCAGCTTCACCCAGTACTCCTGGAAGTGCACGGCCCGCTGCTCGCCGTCGACCTCGATGGCCACGTGCGTCTCGACGCGGTCGTCGGACATGGGGAGGAGCCGCACGCCCGGCTTCCAGCGGGCGCACAGCGCCTCGGTGACGGCGCTCAGCGGGTAGCCCGCGCCGAGCATCTGCGTACGGACGATGTGAGTCGCGAAGTCCCGGTCGCCGAGGCCGAACCACTCGGGTCCGACGCCGTACGCCGCGAGCTCCTCCTTGACGGTGAAGGACTCGTCGAGGCGGCCCCAGCCCTGTTCCTCGTTGATGCCACCGCCGAGGGTGTACATCACCGTGTCCAGGTCGGGGCAGACCTTCAGCCCGAAGAGATGGATGTCGTCACCGGTGTTGCCGACGACCGTGATCTCCGCGTCCGGCGCGGCCTGCTTGAGGCCGCGAAGGAAGCGGGCACCACCGATGCCACCGGCCAGAACCACAATGCGCATGCACAGCAGTCTGTCAGGCGACGACGACACCCGGGGCGGCCGGGGCGCCGGGGGCGGGGGAGCCCTGCGCGGCGGAGGCCGGCGCGCACTGGGCCTGGAGCGACTCGTGCATCGGCATCTCGGTCAGACCGGGGAAGTAGACGTGCAGGCTGACGGCCGGTTCGAGGGAGTCGTTGACGACCTCGTGGACGTACCCCGGCGCGAACACGCGCTGCGCGCCGCCGTCGAGCGTCCGCGCGCCCTGCTCCGTACGCTCCGTCAACTCGCCCTCCAGGACGGTCAGGACGCCGGAGGAGACCCCGTGGCCGTGGAGGCCGCTGCCCTGGCCCGGCACCCAGGAGAGCAGCCACACCTCGTAGCCGGGGCCGGTGCGCAGCCGGTGGTACCAGCGGGTGGTGGCGTCGTACTCGACGTACGGGGCCCACTGGGAGCGGTCGTCGGCGATGGCGCGCGCGAGGCCGGCGAACTCGGCCACGGTGACGGGGTGGGCGCGCTCGGGCTGGAGGAGGTGCGGGACCTCGAGGATGTCGCCGGCGATCTGAAGGTCGCTGTCCATGTTCATGGGCGGGGAGGTTCCTCAGCAGAAACAGAAGCGGTGGGGGGTCACGGAGAAAGGTGACGCATGTGACGCAGGGTGACGCTGGGGGAAAGAGGCTGGAGCTCTACGGCATCAACAGCTGGAACAACAACAGCAACAGCGCGCCTGGACAGCGCGGCGGACCCCACGGGCGTGGGTCGCGGCGGGCGCTGTGGTCGCTGGCATGCCACCAAAGGTGGCGGGAGGGGTACCCGACTGTCAACTCAATGCCCGATTTGGCGGTAATGTTTCACCTCATCCGGTTACAGTGCGCGGAGAAAGGTTTGTTCACGTGCGGACCAGGAGAGATGGCGCTTCAACCGTGCCCGTAAACATGGCGGCGCCCACGGATGAGCCCCGGCTCACCCGCCACTCTCCGTGATCGGGCTGTGATCCGGATCGCTTCCATGGCCGGATCGCAACAAGATCCAAGTCTCGGGCGTCCTCTCCTGTGAGGGGCCTGTGCGGTGCGGCCAGGCCGGTGGCATGTGTCACGTTTTTTGGTGATTTGAACACTTTCCGCATAGGCTTGGTTCCGCAGAGTGAATACGGGGCCCAATAGCAGATCTCGGCTTGACTCGCACAGAGCACAAACTTGTAATTTCACTCGTGTCGTTCGGCCGGGTTCGGTAACGGCAACATCACGGGGACGCACAGAACAGACGAGGGGCGCACATGACCGAGTTGTTCCAGGAACTGCTGGTCGAGGACGCGGACGAGGAACTCGGCTGGCAGGAGCGCGCGCTGTGCGCCCAGACCGATCCCGAGTCCTTCTTCCCCGAGAAGGGCGGCTCGACCCGCGAGGCCAAGAAGGTCTGCCTCGCCTGCGAAGTCCGCTCCGAGTGCCTCGAATACGCCCTGCAGAACGACGAGCGGTTCGGCATCTGGGGCGGCCTCTCCGAGCGCGAGCGGCGCCGTCTGAAGAAGGCCGCCGTCTGAGCCGCACCCGGTCCCGGGCCCCCGGCCCGACCCCGGTCGCGGAGGCTTCTCCCAAACCCTCCGGGCCCCCCGCGCCGAAGTGCGCACACCAGGACATGACGAACGGTCCGCCCCCTGTGCTCCGTCCACAGGCGGCGGACCGTTCTGCGTGCGGCCCCGCGCGCAGCCGTTAGTGTGGGCCTCCGTCCGAGACGCACCCCACGCCCCCCGCGGGCGACCCCGGCCGGAGGGCCCGTAGCTCGATGTCCTCAACTCCTGAGTTTCCGCGACACGTCGTCACCGCCGTGATCGTCACCCACGACGGTGCCCGCTGGCTGCCGGACGCCCTCGCCGGGCTGCTCGCCCAGGAGCGCCCCGTGCAGAACGTGGTCGCCGCCGACACCGGCAGCGCCGACGACTCGGCGCAGCTCGTCGCCGACGCCATCGGCGCCGACCGCGTGCTGCACCTCGCACGCCGCACCGGCTTCGGCGCCGCCGTCGAGGAGGCCGCCCGCACGGCCCCCGTCCTGGGAGCCGAGGACCTGCCGTACCTGAAGCGCCCCAGCGGCTGGGACCCCGTCAGCAGGACGTGGAACGACGAGGCCTACGACCTCCCCGAACTCCCGCACGGCGAACCGGTCCAGTGGCTCTGGCTCCTCCACGACGACTGCGCCCCCGAGCCCGGCGCCCTCGCCGAACTCCTCCGCGTCGCCGACTCCGACGCGTACGCCGCCGTCATCGGGCCAAAACTGCGCGGCTGGTACGACCGCAAGCAGCTCCTCGAGGTCGGCGTCTCCATCGCCCGCAGCGGCCGCCGCTGGACCGGCCTCGACCGGCGCGAGCAGGACCAGGGCCAGCACGACCAGGTCCGCTCCGTGCTCTCCGTCTCCACCGCCGGCATGCTCGTCCGGCGCGACGTCTTCGAGGAGCTCGGCGGCTTCGACCGGCGCCTGCCCCTCATGCGCGACGACGTCGACCTGTGCTGGCGCGCCCACTCCGCCGGCCACCGCGTCCTCGTCGCCCCCGACGCCGTCCTCCGGCACGCCGAGGCGGCCGCCCGCGAGCGCCGCACCGTCGACTGCGCCGGCCGCACGGCCGCCGACCCGCACCGCGTCGACAAGGCCGGAGCCGTCTACACGCTCCTCGCCAACACCCGCGGCCGTGCCCTCCCCTACGTCCTCGTCCGGCTCGTCCTCAGCACCCTGCTCCGCACCCTCGCCTTCCTCGTGGGCAAGGTCCCCGGCCAGGCCGTCGACGAGGTCATGGGCCTCTTCGCCACCCTCCTGCGGCCCGAGAAGATCCTCGCCGCCCGCAAACGGCGCAAGAACCCCGCCGTCGCCGCGAACGAACTCCGCCCGCTCTTCCCGCCGCCCGGCGCCACCGTCCGCGCCGCCGTCGAGCAGCTGACCGCCAACGTCGGCGGCTCCGAGGCCGACTCCGGCGGCTCCCGCCACGGCGTCGTCGAGTCGGGCCCCGGCGGCGACGACGCCGACTACCTGGAGATCGAGCAGTTCGCCCGGCTCAAGAAGATCGCCCGCAAGCCCGGCCCGGTCCTCTTCGCCCTCCTGCTCGTCATCTCCCTCGTCGCCTGCCGCAACCTCTTCGCCGGCGGCTCGCTGGCCGGCGGCGCCCTGCTGCCCGCCCCCGACACCGTCTCCGGCCTCTGGTCGCGGTACGCGGACGCCTGGCACGCCATCGGCGCCGGCGGCACCCAGAGCGCCCCGCCCTACCTCGCCGTCCTGGCCGCGCTCTCCACCCTCTTCCTCGGCTCCACCTCCACCGCGCTGACCCTGCTGCTCGTCTGCTCGGTCCCGCTGGCCGGCTTCACCGCGTACTTCGCCGCCCGCCCGATCGTCGAGTCCCGGCTCCTGCTCGCGTGGGGCGCCGTCGCGTACGCCTTCCTGCCCGCCGCCACCGGGGCCCTCGCCACCGGCCGGCTCGGCACCGCCGTCCTCGCGATCCTGCTTCCGCTGATCGCCCGCGCCGCCGTCGCCGCCCACGGCTTCAACCGGCCCGACCGGGGCAGCTGGCGCGCCACCTGGGCGTACGCCTTCCTGCTCACCTTCGCGACGGCGTTCACCCCGATCGTGTGGCTGCTCGCCGTCCTCCTCGGCCTCGGCGTGCTGGTCGTCCGCCGCTCCGACATCACCGCGTACGGGCTGCGCTTCCTCGCCGCCGTCGGCACCCCGATCCTCGCGCTCGCGCCCTGGTCGCTCTCCCTGCTCACCGACCCCGCCGCCTTCCTGCGCGAGGCCGGTCTCGACGTCCGGACGGGCACGGCCACCGCGCTCGACCTGCTCGCGACGAGCCCCGGCGGCCCCGGCACCACCGGCGGACTCCTCCTGATCGGCCTGGTCCTCGCGGCCCTCGCCGGGCTGCTGCGCGAGGAGCGCCAGTTCGCCGTCCGTACCGCCTGGGCCGCCGCCCTCGCCGGCCTCCTCCTCGCCGTCGTCTCGAACGGCGCGGACGGCACCGGCTGGGCCGGCCCCGCCACCCTCGTCTACGGCGCCGCCCTCATCGCCGCCGGCATGATCGGCGCCGAGGGCGGCCGCACCCGCGTCGCCGCCCACGGCTTCGGCTGGCGCCAGCCCGTCGCCGCGCTCATCGCCCTCGCCTGCGCCGTCGGCCCCGCCGTCGCCGCCGCCGGCTGGATGATCGGCGGCGCCGACGGCCCGCTGACCCGCCGCGACCCGGTCCAGGTCCCGGCCTTCGTCGCCGAGGAGAGCGGCACCCGCGACCAGCCCCGCACCCTCGTCCTCGGCGGCACCTCGCCCGGCGAGGTCACCTACACCCTGGTCCGCGGCTCCGGCGCCCGCCTCGGCGACGGCGAACTCTCCGCGGCGGCCGAGGCCGACCCCCGCCTCGACGGGGTCGTCGCCCACCTCGTCGCCGGCTCCGGCGCCGACCAGACCCAGGAGCTCAGCGGCTACGCGATCCGCTACGTCCTCGTACGGGACGGGGCACCGCGCCAGCTGAGCCGCGTCCTCGACGCGACCCCCGGCCTCAGCCGCCTCAGCCAGCTCGACGGCAGCGCGCTCTGGCGCGTGGACCGCGAGATCGCCCGGATCATGATCGTCCCGTCGGCCGCCAAGACCGGGGCCGCGGCGCAGACGGACGCCCCGGCCGGCACGGAGCAGGCCGCCCGGCCGGTCGCCGTCGCCGCCGGCCCCGTCGAGGCCCACACCGAGATCCCGGCCGGCCCCGCGGGCCGCGTCCTGCGCGTCGCCGACCGCGCCGACGAGGGCTGGACCGCCACCCTCGACGGCAAGGAGCTGACGAGGACCACCGTCGACGGCTGGGCCCAGGGCTTCGAGCTCCCCGCCCAGGGCGGCCGCCTCGACCTCACGTACGACCAGCCGCTCACCCACACCGTGTGGACCTGGACCCAGGTCGGCCTCGCCGTCGTCCTGCTCGTCCTCGCCCTGCCGGGCCGCCGTCGCGAGATCGACGACGACCTGCCCGAGGAGGAGCTCGTGATCCCCGCGCAGGCGACCGACGGCGACGGCCGGCGCGCTCGCCGCCTCCGCGCCGCCGCCGAGGCGGAGGCGGAGCAGGAGGGGACCGAGGCACCGGAACCGGAGCGTGCCCCGGCCCAGGCCCCGATCCCGGAGCAGCAGGCGTACGAGCCCCAGGAGTGGGACGGCGGGTACGACCCGGCCTACGCCCAGGCCGCCCCGTCCCAGCCCCAGGCCCAGCAGCCCGAGAACCACGACCAGGCCCAGGACCCGGCCTACGCGGACCAGGGCTACTACCAGGAGTACGCGGCGGATCCGTACCAGCAGCAGCCGTACGCGTACCCCCAGCAGGGTTACGAGCAGCAGCCGCAGCAGTACGCGGAACAGGGCTACGAGCAGTCGTACGACCCGCAACAGCAGCCGCAGCAGTACGACCCGCAGCAGCAGCAGTACGAGCAGCAGCAGTACGAGCAGCAGCAGTACGACCCGTACGGCTACGGCTACGAGTACCCCCAGGGCCACGAGACCGAGCAGCGTCCCGACGGGAGCAGCAACCAGTGAAGCGCACGACCCTCTCCCTGATCGCGGTCACCACGGCCCTCGCGGCCGTCACCGGCTTCGCCACGCTCACCACCCCGGACGGCACCGCCGCCCCCGCGGCCAAGGCGCCCACCCGGCTGCCGGTCGAGCGCGCGGGCCTGGTCTGCCCGGCACCGAGCACCTCGGAGGTGGCCGAGACCGTCTACACCTCGTACACCCCGTCGGGCACGGCGGGCACGGCGGGCGCGGCCGCGACGGGCTCCGCCAACCGGGCCGACAAGCCCACCGCCCAGCTGAGGCCGGCCGCGAGCGGGGCGACCCGCGGCGGCACCTCCGGCGGCAAGAAGCCCAAGGCGCCCAAGGCCCCGGCGACCGTCACCGTCCCCGGCAAGCCCGTCACCGCCCGGGTCGAGGGCGGCGCGGCGCCCGCTCTCACCGGCTCGGCGACCGGCACCCTGGCCCCCGGCTGGACCGTCCAGCAGAGCACCGTCGTCACGGCGGGCGGCGCCCGCGGTCTCCTCGGCCTCTCCTGCGGCGCCCCCGACACCGACTTCTGGTTCCCGGCCGCCTCCACGGCCAAGGAGCGCCAGGACTACGTCCACCTCACCAACCCGGACGACACGGCCGCCGTCGCCGACATCGAGCTGTACGGCCCCGAGGGCGCCCTCAAGTCCCAGTTCACCGAGGGCATCCCGGTACCCCCGCGCTCCACGGTCCCGGTCCTCCTCTCCACGCTCACCGGCGAGGCCGCCCAGCGGGACGTCACCGTCCACGTCACCACCCGCAGCGGGCGCGTCGGCGCCGCCATCGGCGTGGCCGACGACAAGCTCGGCAGCGACTGGCTCGCCGCCGCGGCCGACCCGTCGGGCAGCGCCGTGCTCCCCGGCATCCCGGCCGACGCCACCTCCGTACGGCTTGTGGCCTTCGTCCCCGGCGACGACGACGCCGACCTCAAGATCCAGCTGGCCACCCCGACCGGCGCGATCGTCCCGGCCGGCGGGGGCACCCTGCACGTGAAGTCCGGAATGACGGCCTCCATCGATCTGCCGGACCTCACCCGGGGGCAGGCCGGCTCCCTGCTGCTCACCCCGAGCGACCCGAAGAAGCCGACCCCGGTCGTGGCCGCCCTCCAGGTCGTCCGCGGCAAGGGCGAGAACACCGAGATCGCCTTCATCCCGGCGGCCGCGGCCGTCTCCGCCCGGGCGACGGTCGCCGACAACCGGGCCAAGGCCTCGACGCTCTCCCTCGTCGCCACCGGCGCCGCCGCCCAGGTCAAGGTCACGGCCTCGGCGGGCTCGGGAGGGGGGACGCCGGTGTCCAGGACGGTCACCGTGAAGGCGGGCACCACGGCGACCCTCGCCGACCTGGTCCCCGAGGGACTCAAGGGCGCCTACGCGCTGACCGTGGAACCGGTCTCGGGCGGCAAGGTGTACGCGGCGCGGACGCTGTCGGTGCCGGAGGACGGCGTCGCGATGTTCACGGTCCAGCCCCTCGTCGACGACCGGGGCACGGTGGAGGTCCCGTCGGCGCGCCAGGACCTCAAGGTGCTCGACGACTGAACCCCGGGACGACCCGTACGGGACGAGGGAAGCCCCGGACGACCCGTACGGGACGAGGGGAAGCCCCCGGACGACCCGTACGGGTGGAGGAACTCCCCGTAAGGGTGGACGAACCGCCCCTACGGGTGGAGAAAGCCCCTGCGGCTCAGTCCTGCCCGTACCGGGGGTCGACCGAATCGGGGGAGAGCCCGAGGAGCTCCGCGACCTGCTCCACGACCACCTCGTGGACGATGAGCGCGCGCTCGTCGCGGCTCTTCGAGCGGATCTCGACGGGCCGCCGGTAGACGACGACCCGGGCGGGCTCGCCCTTCTCGGCGGGCGCCGAGCCGCCCAGCGGCACCGTCTCGCCCGGCACCGGCGGCGGCACCTCCATCACGAGGAACTCGATGTCCGCCAGCTGCGGCCAGCGCCGTTCGAGGCGCTCCACCGAATCCAGCACCAGATCGCGGAAGGTGTCGGCACGACTCGTGGAGAGCGGCACCTGCGGCGGGGCGACCGGGCCCCGCATCCCGCGTCCATGACGGTCGCGGCGGCGGACCCGAGGCTCCGCCGGGGGCTCCGTGGAGGGCTGCGAGGGGCTCGGCGGCACAGGACTGTCCATCACTGACGCAGCGTAACCCTCATCGGTGTTTCCGCACCGTGGCGGAGCCTCGCCGCCTTCCCCGGCGCCTCCACCCCCACTGTCGAAACCTGAACATTCCGGCCGACCGCGCGCCCGATTCGACACCATGTCGCGATCGGCCATCTGGCCGTGGTTGACCGGATTTGTATCCAGGACTGTCTGGATCACCTCCTGCCCTCACCGGCGTACGCCCCTTCCCTCGCAGGTCACCGGCGTCATCACGCGATGGGAGGTGTCGGAGGTCACACCGCGACACGGGGGAGTGACCTGAGGCGGAGTCGTCGCGGCCCGGTCAAGAGTGCGGTACCGTCCAACGTCGTGAGCCCTGTACGTCGCTGTTCGCGCACCGCGTGCGGCCGCCCTGCCGTCGCGACACTGACGTACGTCTATGCCGACTCGACTGCGGTCCTCGGCCCGCTCGCCACCTACGCCGAGCCCCACTGCTACGACCTGTGCGCCCAGCACAGCGAGCGCCTCACCGCGCCGCGCGGCTGGGAGGTGATGCGCCTCACCGACGGTTCCGCCCCCGCACGCCCCAGCGGCGACGACCTCGAAGCCCTGGCCAACGCGGTACGGGAGGCGGCCCGCCCCCGCGAGCGCACGGCCGAGGCCGGCGGCAAGGGCGGCGGAGGCCGCGGCGGCGACCCCATGGAGGTCGGGCGCCGAGGGCACCTCAGAGTGCTCCGCTCACCCGACAACTGACCGCGACTGACCGCGAAACCGGCCACCGTCCGCGTACCCCCGACCCACTCCGGGTAGTTTTGGCGTTCCTACACGCGCCGCACACGCGTGCCGAAACTCAGGAGGGTGGATCCGTGACTGCCGATCTGTCGCAGATCGTGAAGGCGTACGACGTCCGCGGAGTGGTACCGGACCAGTGGGACGAGGAGCTCGCCGAACTCTTCGGGGCCGCCTTCGTACGGGTGACGGACGCGGACGCGATCGTCGTCGGCCACGACATGAGGCCCTCCTCGCCTGGCCTCTCGAACGCCTTCGCGCGCGGCGCGGCCCGCCTCGGCGCCGACGTCACCCTGATCGGGCTCTGCTCCACCGACCAGCTGTACTTCGCCTCGGGCAGCCTCGGACTGCCGGGCGCGATGTTCACCGCGTCGCACAACCCCGCCCAGTACAACGGCATCAAGATGTGCCGCGCGGGCGCCGCCCCGGTGGGCCAGGACACCGGCCTCGCCGACATCCGCGCCCTCGTCGAGCAGTGGTCGGAGCAGGGCGCGCCCGAGGCCGCCGCCACCGCCGGCACCGTCACCGAGCGCGAGACCCTCGACGACTACGCGGCCCACCTCAGGGGCCTCGTCGACCTCACCGCGATCCGCCCGCTGAAGGTCGTCGTCGACGCGGGCAACGGCATGGGCGGCCACACCGTCCCCACCGTCTTCGAGGGCCTCCCGCTCGACACCGTCCCCATGTACTTCGAGCTCGACGGCACCTTCCCGAACCACGAGGCCAACCCCCTCGACCCGAAGAACATCGTCGACCTCCAGGCCCGCGTCCTCGCCGAGGGCGCCGACCTCGGCCTCGCCTTCGACGGCGACGCCGACCGCTGCTTCGTCGTCGACGAGCGCGGCGAGCCGGTCTCCCCGTCCGCGATCACGGCCCTCGTCGCCGCCCGCGAGCTCGCCAAGAACCCCGGCGGGACGATCATCCACAACCTGATCACCTCCTGGTCCGTGCCCGAGGTCGTCCGCGAGAACGGCGGCGCGCCCGTCCGCACCCGCGTCGGCCACTCCTTCATCAAGGAGGAGATGGCGAAGACCGGCGCCATCTTCGGCGGCGAGCACTCCGCGCACTACTACTTCAAGGACTTCTGGAACGCGGACACGGGCATGCTCGCCGCGCTCCACGTCCTCGCGGCCCTCGGCGGCCAGGAGGGCACCCTGTCCGACCTGGTCTCCGCCTACGACCGCTACGCCTCCTCGGGCGAGATCAACTCCACGGTCGCCGACCAGACGGCCAGCACCGCCAAGGTCAAGGCGACGTACGCGAGCGAGGACGGCGTCACGCTCGACGAACTCGACGGCCTCACCGTGACCGCCGCCGACTGGTGGTTCAACCTCCGCGCCTCCAACACCGAGCCGCTGCTCCGCCTCAACGTCGAGGCCCGCGACGAGGCCACCATGGCCAAGATCCGCGACGAGGTCCTCGCCCTGGTCCGCGCGACCGGCTGACACCACCCCGCCGGGGGTACGGAAGGGCCGGTCGCCGAGCCGCGCCCCCCGTCCCCCGGCGGTAGGCTGACCTGGCCCGAAGGGCAGCACCACCACCGTTTGTGCGAAGGGACACCCCATGCCGCTCGAAGCCGGCCTCCTGGAGATCCTGGCCTGCCCGGCCTGCCACGCTCCGCTGAACGACCGCACGGCGGACGAGACCCCCGAACTGGTCTGCACGGGCACGGACTGCGGCCTCGCGTACCCGGTCCGCGACGGCATCCCGGTCCTCCTCACCGACGAGGCCCGCCGCCCGGCCTGACCCACCGGCGCTTCCCATCCGAGCCCCCACCCGGACCGTCCGCGACGGCACTCCCGGCACGGGCGGCCTCGCGGCGCACCCCCCGACCCCGTGCCGCGCCGTCGACCCCGGCACACCGGCGACGAGCCGACGCCGCTGACGGCCCCGGAGGTCCTTCCGCCGACCACGGGCACCACCCACGGAAGGACCCGCAAGCGTCCCCGCCGCACGGGTGATGCGGATGCGGATGCTGGTTCGGGCACAGGTACGGGTAGGGGTACGGGTACGAGTGGGAACAGAGACAGCCCGGCGGCAGGCAGGGTGCACCACCGGCCCCGCCGCCACCCACAACCGCACCCCCACCAGCACCCCACACCCCGCACCCACCCGGGAGGCACCGCCACATGCTCGACGAGACCCTCCTCGACGCACCGGACGCCCTCGCCCTGGCCGACCGCCGCGGCCTCCTCCGCGGCGCCGCCGAAGCCGGCGCCCGGGTACGGACCGCCGCCCGGCACGCCACCGAGGCCGGCATCGCCGACCTCCACCCCGAGGGCCGCCCCCGCGCCGTCCTCGTCGCGGGCCCCGGCACCGCCGCCGCCGGCGTCGCGGACCTGATCGGCGCCCTCGCCGGAGCCTCCGCCCCGGTCGTACACCTCCAGCCCACCGGCGTCGCCCCCGCGGCGGGCGCCCTGCGCTGGGCCCTGCCCGGCTGGGCGGGCTCGGTGGACCTGCTCCTGCTGCCGACCATCGACGGCTCCGAACCCGGTCTGGCGCTCATCGCCGAGCAGGCCTACCGCCGCGGCATCACGGTCGTCGCCGTCGCCCCCAAGACCTCACCCCTCGCCGAGGCCGTCGGCGGCTCGCACGGCCTGTTCGTACCGCTGGCCACCGCTCCGAACGAATTGCCCGACGAATACGCCGAGACCCTCGCGGCGAGCACCGGCGCCCTGTGGGCCCTGTTCACCCCGCTCCTCGTCCTCCTCGACCGCGTGGGCCTCATCGACGCGCCGCCCGAGGCCCTGGAGAAGGTCGCCGACCGGCTCGACAAGACGGCCGAACGCTGCGGCCCGGCCATCGCCACGTACAGCAACCCGGCCAAGACGCTCGCCGCCGAACTGGCCGACTCGCTCCCGCTGATCTGGACCGAGGGCAACGCGGCGGGCCCCGCCGGCCGTCGTTTCGCCGCCGTCCTGGCCGAACTCGCCGGCCTGCCCGCCCTCGCCGCCGAACTCCCCGAGGCCCTGCCCGCGCACGGCATGCTGCTCGCGGGCGACTACGCGGCGGGTGCGGACCCCGACGACTTCTTCCGCGACCGCGTCGACGAGCCGCAGGCCCTGCGGGCCCGGGTGCTCCTGCTGCGCGACCGGCCGGGCGGCGGCCTGACCGCCGCTCCGGCAGCACGGGAACTGGCCCTCGGACACGAGACGGCCATCAGCGAACTGGAACCGGAGGAGGGTGGCGACCTCGAGACCCTGGCCGAACTGCTCGCGGTGACCGACTTCGCCGCCGTGTACCTGGCCCTGGCCACCCCCGGCCACCCCGACCACCAGGCCCACTGACCGGGCCACCGCGCCCCGGGCCACCCCGCCGCACGAGTCCATCCCCCCGGCCCCGCCGCACCCGGTCACCCGCCCCACACCCAGGCACACCCCGCGCCCACCCCACTCACGCGTCACCCAGGCCCCACCCACCCGTCCACCACCCCGTCACCGACCCGTCACCCGCCCCCTGTCACCTGTCACCCGACACCCCTCACCGTCCGTCACCACCCCGAGGAGCTGGCAGGCACCATGGACCGCCTCGTCAACACCGTCCGTCCCTACGCCTGGGGATCCACGACAGCCATCCCCGAACTCCTCGGCAACGCCCCGACCGGTGAGCCCCAGGCCGAGATGTGGATGGGCGCCCACCCCGGCGCCCCCTCCCGCACCGAGCGCGGCCCGCTCAACGAGCTCATCGCCGCCGACCCCGTACGCGAACTGGGGGAGCGGGCCGTCGAGAAGTTCGGGGCACGCTTCCCGTTCCTGCTCAAGGTGCTCGCCGCCGGCGCCCCGCTCTCCCTCCAGGTCCACCCCGACCTCGCGCAGGCCCGCGCCGGCTACGCCGCCGAGGAGGCCGCCGGCATCCCGTTCGACGCCCCGCACCGCACGTACCGGGACGCGAACCACAAGCCCGAGCTGATCTGCGCGCTCACCCCCTTCGAGGGACTGTGCGGCTTCCGCGCCCCCACCGAGGCCGCCGACCTCATCGCCGCGCTCGGCGTCGACTCCCTCAAGCCGTACGTGGACCTCCTCCACGCCCACCCCGAAGAGGCCGCGCTCCGCGAGGTCCTGACGGCCCTGCTCACCGCCGACCGCGAGGAGATGGCGCACACCGTCGCCGAGGCCGCTGCCGCCGCCGGCCGACTGGGCGGAGCCCACGCGCCGTTCGCGACGCTCGCCCACCACTACCCGAGCGACCCCGGCGTCATCGCCGCCATGCTGCTCAACCACGTGCTGCTCCAGCCGGGGGAGGCCCTCTACCTCGGCGCGGGCGTCCCGCACGCCTACATCGACGGCATGGGCGTCGAGATCATGGCCAACTCCGACAACGTGCTGCGCTGCGGACTCACCCCGAAGCACGTCGACGTCCCCGAACTCCTCCGCGTCGTCCGCTTCGAGCCGAACGACCCCGGCGTCCTGCGCCCCGAGGCCTCCCCGTCCGGGGAAGAGGTCTACGACACCCCGATCGACGAGTTCCGCCTCTCACGTTTCGTACGGGCGGAAGGCGCCGCCCCGACCGACCTCACCGCCCCGACCCCGCAGATCCTGCTCGCCGTCGCGGGCCGCCCGAAGGCCGGCGAGGTCACCCTCGGCCCCGGTGAGTCCGTCTTCGTCCCGGCCGGCGAGGCCACCGAACTGTCCGGTGCGGGAACGGTCTTTCGCGCCACCGTCGTGGCCTGATGCGAGAATGACCGGCCGAACCGCGGCGACAGAGCCGGAGCATCGACGAAGGGACCACGTACACCCATGAGCGCGTCAGGCGGAACCAAGGCGATCGTGGCGGCACTCGCCGCCAACCTCGCGATCGCCGTAGCCAAGTTCGTGGCGTACCTCTTCAGTGGGTCGTCCTCGATGCTCGCGGAGAGCGTCCACTCGCTCGCCGACTCCGGCAACCAGGGGCTGCTGCTCCTCGGCGGCAAGAAGGCCAAGCGCGAGGCGACCCCGCAGCACCCCTTCGGCTACGGCCGGGAGCGCTACATCTACGCCTTCCTCGTCTCCATCGTGCTCTTCTCCGTCGGTGGCATGTTCGCCATCTACGAGGGCTACGAGAAGATCAAGGACCCGCACCCGATCGAGGCCTGGTACTGGCCGGTCGGCGTCCTCGTCTTCGCGATCATCGCCGAGTCCTTCTCCTTCCGTACCGCCATCCAGGAGTCGAACGCGGTCCGCGGCGGTCTCTCCTGGACGGAGTTCGTCCGCCGGGCGAAGGCCCCCGAGCTCCCCGTCGTCCTCCTGGAGGACCTCGGCGCCCTCATCGGCCTGGTGCTCGCCCTCGCCGGCGTCGGCCTCGCCCTCGGCACCGGCAACGGCGTCTGGGACGGCATCGGCACCCTCTGCATCGGCGTCCTGCTCATCGTGATCGCCATCGTCCTCGCCGCCGAGACCAAGTCGCTCCTCCTCGGCGAGTCCGCAGGCATCGACGACGTCAAGAAGATCGAGGCGGCCGTCGTCGACGGCGACACCGTCACCCGCCTCATCCACATGCGCACGCTCCACCTCGGCCCCGAGGAGCTCCTCGTCGCCGCCAAGATCGCCGTCCGGCACGACGACACGGCGACCGACGTGGCGCACGCCATCAACAACGCCGAGGACCGCATCCGCGCCGCGGTCCCGATCGCCCGCGTCATCTACCTGGAGCCCGACGTCTACAGCGAGTCCGCCGCCTCGGCCGGCGAGAACCCGGCCAAGTCACCCGGCGGCCCCACCCACTGACCCCGCCACGGCGAGGCCACCACGCCCCGCCACCACCGGGCCCCCGCGACCCCCTCGGTCCCGGGGGCCTCGTGCATCCGTATGAGCCCTCCCGCACGGCCGAACCGGTGTAGATTCGTGACAGCCAGACGTCGCTGCTGATGGCGGTCGGGCGGTCCAGTGGACCGGCCGAGGGAGAGAGGGCCTCCGACGACGGCACCGTGGAACCGCCCGGGCATTCGTGTGCCCAGGCCCTCCCGTGGTGCCCAGGCGCCAACCGACCCTCGCACTCCCACACCCGAGGAGCAGCACAGTCATGACGACTGCCGCCCATCAGGACTTCAAGGTCGCCGACCTCTCCCTGGCCGTGTTCGGCCGCAAGGAGATCACCCTCGCCGAGCACGAGATGCCCGGCCTGATGTCGATCCGTCGCGAGTACGCCGAGCAGCAGCCGCTGGCCGGCGCCCGGGTGACCGGCTCCCTGCACATGACCGTGCAGACCGCCGTCCTCATCGAGACGCTCGTCGCGCTCGGCGCCGAGGTCCGCTGGGCCTCCTGCAACATCTTCTCCACCCAGGACCACGCGGCCGCGGCCATCGCCGTCGGCCCGAACGGCACCCCGGAGAACCCCCAGGGCGTCCCGGTCTTCGCCTGGAAGGGCGAGACCCTGGAGGAGTACTGGTGGTGCACGGAGCAGGCCCTGACGTGGCCGAACACGCCCACCGGCGGCCCGAACATGATCCTCGACGACGGTGGTGACGCCACCCTCCTGGTCCACAAGGGCGTCGAGTTCGAGAAGGCCGGCTCCGCCCCGGACCCGGCCACCGCGGACAGCGAGGAGTACGGCTACATCCTCCGTCTCCTCAACCGCACCCTCACCGAGAACCCGCAGAAGTGGACCCAGCTGGCGTCCGAGATCCGCGGCGTGACCGAGGAGACCACGACCGGCGTCCACCGCCTGTACGAGATGCACCAGGCCGGCTCGCTGCTCTTCCCGGCGATCAACGTGAACGACGCCGTGACGAAGTCGAAGTTCGACAACAAGTACGGCTGCCGCCACTCCCTGATCGACGGCATCAACCGCGCCACCGACGTCCTCATCGGCGGCAAGACGGCCGTGGTCTGCGGCTACGGCGACGTCGGCAAGGGCTGCGCCGAGTCCCTCCGCGGCCAGGGCGCCCGCGTCATCGTCACGGAGATCGACCCGATCTGCGCGCTCCAGGCGGCGATGGACGGCTACCAGGTCACGACCCTGGACGAGGTCGTCGAGACCGCCGACATCTTCATCACCACGACCGGCAACAAGGACATCATCATGGCCGGGGACATGGCCAAGATGAAGCACCAGGCGATCGTCGGCAACATCGGTCACTTCGACAACGAGATCGACATGGCCGGCCTCGCCAAGACCCCGGGCGTGGTCAAGGACGAGGTCAAGCCGCAGGTCCACACCTGGACCTACCCCGACGGCAAGGTCCTGATCGTCCTCTCGGAAGGCCGGCTCCTCAACCTCGGCAACGCGACGGGCCACCCCTCCTTCGTCATGTCCAACTCCTTCGCGGACCAGACCCTGGCCCAGATCGAGCTGTTCACGAAGCCGGCGGAGTACCCGACCGACGTCTACACGCTGCCGAAGCACCTGGACGAGAAGGTCGCCCGTCTCCACCTCGACGCCCTCGGCGTCAAGCTGACGACGCTCCGCCCCGAGCAGGCCGCCTACATCGGCGTCCAGGTCGAAGGCCCCTTCAAGCCGGACCACTACCGCTACTGATGCCCCGACCGGCGGCGCCCGCGCGCTGACGCGACGCCGTCCCGGACACCCGTAGAGGATCCAGGCAGGCCCCCCGCACCCCCGTGCCGGGGGGCCTGCCCCGTCCCGCCCCCGCTACCGCTCCTGGAAGCGCCCCCTCCCGAGGACCGACCCATGCCCCGCGGCCGATATTCGCTCCATGACCCGCACGACCACACCCCCCTCGGTGAAGAGCACTTCCACTGCGCACCCGGCCCCTCCGGCTGGCGCTACGTCTCGCAGATCACCACCCCCTCCGGCGACCACAAGGGCTCCGTCGACCTGGCCGTCGACGAACTGGGCCGCCCCATCCGCCTCGAACTCCACGCCGCGAGCTGGCAGGTCCGCGGCGCGGCCCTCGACGGCGTCACCTGGGTCCGCACGGACCCCACCGGAACCCACGCCACCGAAGGCAATGTGCGCGCCCACGCCTTCACCGGCACGTCCCCGGCATTCCTCGTCGCGATCACGCGACTCCTGCGCCTCACCCCCGATTCCCCCGAGACCCGTCTCAGGCTCGTCGCCCTCACGGATCCGGTGCTCGCCCCCCTCACGGTCGACCAGTCCTGGGCCCTGCTGAGAAGTGAAGCGCACGCCACTGACAACGGCCCCCTGACCGTCGACGAGTACCAGGTCAGCACCCTGGACACGGGCGAGCGGCACACCGTCCACATCGCCGGCGACGTCGTCCTCGCCGCCCCCGGCATCGAACTCGAAGCCCTCGAAACCCCGCCCTCGGTCTTCCCCTGACCGTCAGGCGGGCGGAGCGAACCCGGTGGCCCGCGGCCGCCCTGCCTCCTCTTCCGCGGGAACACCCGACGGAACAACGGGCGGCACGACCGCCGGCGCGACCACCGCCGGCGCGACCACCGCCGGAGCGGCCACCGCAGGAACGACAACCCCCGGTGCACCCTCCCCCGACGAGGAGAACGCCTTCCGGGCGTCCCGGGCCTGCCGCTCGGCGACCACCCCCGCCAGATACGCGTCGGCCGGCACCCCCGGCGGCGGAGGCGTCCCGGTCCGCGCCACCAGCTCGTCGGCCAGCCGCTCCGCGAGCCGCCGCCCCACGAACGGGTCCAGCTCACGAGCGCGCGTCAGGTACTGACGTATCTCCAGCCACAGCCCCTCCGGCACCGCCGACAGATCGAGCCCGGCGAACCGCCCCACCAGCCACGGCGGCGGCGGAGGCACCGCCAGGGCCCGCGCCGCGGGTACGCGCTCCCGCACCACGAGGGTCCCCGCGAACACGTCGCCGAGCCGCCGCCCCCGCTCGGACACGAGCGAAGCGATACAGGCGACGACCCCGAAGGTCATCAGGATCTCCACGACCCCCATCGCCCCCCGGACCAGCGCGTGCCGGAACCGGATCGGCCCCCCGTCGTCCCGCACCACCCGCAGCCCACAGGCCAGCTTCCCCAGCGACCGTCCGTGCGACAGCGTCTCCACCGCGATCGGCGCCCCCACCAGCACGAGCAGGAAACAGGCGATCGAGACAGCCATCGCCGCCGCCTCGTCCAAGGACGCCGTCGCGAAGGTGAGCCCGATCGTGATCAGCAGATAGACGGCCCACACCACGACGAGGTCGATGAGCACCGCCAACGCCCGGCTCGGCAGCCGCGCGGACGGCAACCCCAGTACGACGGCGTCCCCCGTCACAAGCCCACTCACGGCGCCCACCCTTCTTCGACCTTCGCGACCCCTCCGAACGCCAGTCTGCCAAGCTGACCCGCAGCGCGCCGCAGTAGTACGGACCCGTCCGCAGCCAGTGCCTGGAGCAGCAGCCGATCATGGACCTCGACGTCTACGTCTCCGCCCACCGCGCCGAGTGGGAACGCCTCGACCACCTCCTCCGCAGGGGCGGCAGGCTCACCGGCGCCGAAGCCGACGAACTCGTCTCCCTCTACCAGCGCACGGCCACCCATCTCTCCATCGTCCAGTCCACCGCCCCGGACCCCCAGCTCACGGCCCGCCTCACCCAGCTCGTCGCCCGCGCCCGCGCCACGGTCACCGGCACCCGCCGCGCCTCCTGGCGCGACGCGGCCCGCTTCCTCACGGCCGGCTTCCCCGCCGCCGTCTACCGCTCCCGCCACTGGTGGATCCCGACCGCGGTCCTCTCCACCCTCCTGGCCGTCCTCATCGGCTGGTGGATCGGTACGCACCCGGAAGTCCAGGCGTCCATCGGCGCGCCCACCGAACTCCGCGAGATGACCCGCCCCGGCGGCCAGTACGAGACGTACTACTCCAGCCACCCGGCGGCCTCCTTCGCCGCCCAGGTCTGGACGAACAACGCCCAGGCCGCCGCCATGTGCCTGGTCCTGGGAGCGTTCCTGGGCATCCCGGTCCTCGCGATCCTCTTCCTCAACATGCTGAACCTCGGCGTAGGCATAGGCCTCATGTCCTCCGCCGGCCGCCTCGACGTCTTCCTGGGCCTGGTCCTGCCCCACGGGCTCCTCGAACTGACCGCGGTCTTCGTGGCCGCCGGCACGGGCCTCCGCCTCGGCTGGACCCTCATCGACCCGGGCCCCAGGACCCGCCGAGCCGCCCTCGCGGAACAGGGGCGCGCAGCCGTGGGCATGGCGATCGGCCTGGCACTCGTCCTCTTCGTCTCGGGCCTGATCGAAGGCTTCGTCACCCCCTCGGGCCTGCCGACCTGGGCCCGCATCACCATCGGCATCGTCGCTGAGCTGGCGTTTCTCGCCTACGTCTACGTCCTGGGCGGCCGAGCCTCCCGCGCCGGCGCCACCGGCGACCTCGACACACCCGATCGCAGCGCCGAGCTCCCCACCGCCTCCTGATGTGCGGACCACCCCGCTGACCTGCTAGCCTCCTCCGGTGCCCACAAAAGCCGTTGACACGGTGGCTGTGGGGAGGTAGATTTAAACGGTTGCCTAGAGCTGGACAGCTCGGCAGCAAGCTAGTAGAATCTCACTCACTCCAACAGGAATTTCGATTCCACGGAGTCATTTCGATTCTCATCCGAATCATGAAAGTCACCGATTAGGTCGGCCGAAATGATTCTGATAAAGTCGGAACAGCCGGAAGGGCCCGGAGCGAAAGCGAATGGGACCGGAAAGCACCGAGGAAATCGGATCGGAAAGATCTGATAGAGTCGGAAACGCAAGAACGAAGGGAAGCCCGGAGGAAAGCCCGAGAGGGTGAGTACAAAGGAAGCGTCCGTTCCTTGAGAACTCAACAGCGTGCCAAAAATCAACGCCAGATTAGTTGATACCCCGTCCATCTTCGGATGGTCGAGGTTCCTTTGAAAAAGTCCACCCCTAGCCGGGTGGCACACAGCGAGGACGCTGTGAACGATCGGTCTTATTCCGACTCGATCGTTCCGCTCTCGTGGTGTCGACCCGATTACGGGTAAACATTCACGGAGAGTTTGATCCTGGCTCAGGACGAACGCTGGCGGCGTGCTTAACACATGCAAGTCGAACGATGAAGCCCTTCGGGGTGGATTAGTGGCGAACGGGTGAGTAACACGTGGGCAATCTGCCCTTCACTCTGGGACAAGCCCTGGAAACGGGGTCTAATACCGGATAACACCGGCCTCTGCATGGAGGCTGGTTAAAAGCTCCGGCGGTGAAGGATGAGCCCGCGGCCTATCAGCTTGTTGGTGGGGTAATGGCCTACCAAGGCGACGACGGGTAGCCGGCCTGAGAGGGCGACCGGCCACACTGGGACTGAGACACGGCCCAGACTCCTACGGGAGGCAGCAGTGGGGAATATTGCACAATGGGCGAAAGCCTGATGCAGCGACGCCGCGTGAGGGATGACGGCCTTCGGGTTGTAAACCTCTTTCAGCAGGGAAGAAGCGAAAGTGACGGTACCTGCAGAAGAAGCGCCGGCTAACTACGTGCCAGCAGCCGCGGTAATACGTAGGGCGCAAGCGTTGTCCGGAATTATTGGGCGTAAAGAGCTCGTAGGCGGCTTGTCACGTCGGGTGTGAAAGCCCGGGGCTTAACCCCGGGTCTGCATCCGATACGGGCAGGCTAGAGTGTGGTAGGGGAGATCGGAATTCCTGGTGTAGCGGTGAAATGCGCAGATATCAGGAGGAACACCGGTGGCGAAGGCGGATCTCTGGGCCATTACTGACGCTGAGGAGCGAAAGCGTGGGGAGCGAACAGGATTAGATACCCTGGTAGTCCACGCCGTAAACGTTGGGAACTAGGTGTTGGCGACATTCCACGTCGTCGGTGCCGCAGCTAACGCATTAAGTTCCCCGCCTGGGGAGTACGGCCGCAAGGCTAAAACTCAAAGGAATTGACGGGGGCCCGCACAAGCAGCGGAGCATGTGGCTTAATTCGACGCAACGCGAAGAACCTTACCAAGGCTTGACATATACCGGAAAGCATTAGAGATAGTGCCCCCCTTGTGGTCGGTATACAGGTGGTGCATGGCTGTCGTCAGCTCGTGTCGTGAGATGTTGGGTTAAGTCCCGCAACGAGCGCAACCCTTGTCCTGTGTTGCCAGCATGCCCTTCGGGGTGATGGGGACTCACAGGAGACCGCCGGGGTCAACTCGGAGGAAGGTGGGGACGACGTCAAGTCATCATGCCCCTTATGTCTTGGGCTGCACACGTGCTACAATGGCCGGTACAAAGAGCTGCGATGCCGTGAGGCGGAGCGAATCTCAAAAAGCCGGTCTCAGTTCGGATTGGGGTCTGCAACTCGACCCCATGAAGTCGGAGTTGCTAGTAATCGCAGATCAGCATTGCTGCGGTGAATACGTTCCCGGGCCTTGTACACACCGCCCGTCACGTCACGAAAGTCGGTAACACCCGAAGCCGGTGGCCCAACCCCTTGTGGGAGGGAGCTGTCGAAGGTGGGACTGGCGATTGGGACGAAGTCGTAACAAGGTAGCCGTACCGGAAGGTGCGGCTGGATCACCTCCTTTCTAAGGAGCACAGTACCGATTGCAGGCAAATGTTCTGCACGGTCAGCTCATGGGTGGAACGTTGATTAGTTGGCGTGAGCGAACCTGATGGTTCTTCGAGTACTGCTTCGGCGTGGAAAGAAGAGTCCGGTGGGTGGCTCACGCTTGGCACGTTGTTGGGTATCTGAGGGTGCGGCCGTATGGTCGTTGCCTTCGTGATGCCGGCCCCAGTGAACTCATCGGCTTGTCCGGTGGGGTGATGGGTGGCTGGTCGTTGTTTGAGAACTACACAGTGGACGCGAGCATCTGTGGCCAAGTTTTTAAGGGCGCACGGTGGATGCCTTGGCACCAGGAACCGATGAAGGACGTGGGAGGCCACGATAGTCCCCGGGGAGCCGTCAACCAGGCTTTGATCCGGGGGTTTCCGAATGGGGAAACCCGGCAGTCGTCATGGGCTGTCACCCATGCCTGAACACATAGGGCATGTGGAGGGAACGAGGGGAAGTGAAACATCTCAGTACCCTCAGGAAGAGAAAACAACCGTGATTCCGGGAGTAGTGGCGAGCGAAACCGGATGAGGCCAAACCGTATGCGTGTGATACCCGGCAGGGGTTGCGCATGCGGGGTTGTGGGATCTCTCTTTCACAGTCTGCCGGCTGTGAGACGAGTCAGAAACCGTATGGATAGGCGAAGGACATGCGAAAGGTCCGGCGTAGAGGGTAAGACCCCCGTAGCTGAAATTCATGCGGCTCGTTTGAGAGACACCCAAGTAGCACGGGGCCCGAGAAATCCCGTGTGAATCTGGCGGGACCACCCGCTAAGCCTAAATATTCCCTGGTGACCGATAGCGGATAGTACCGTGAGGGAATGGTGAAAAGTACCGCGGGAGCGGAGTGAAATAGTACCTGAAACCGTGTGCCTACAAGCCGTGGGAGCGTCGCTCATTGGGTTTACCCAATGGGTCGTGACTGCGTGCCTTTTGAAGAATGAGCCTGCGAGTTTGCGGTGTGTTGCGAGGTTAACCCGTGTGGGGAAGCCGTAGCGAAAGCGAGTCCGAATAGGGCGATTCAGTAGCACGCTCAAGACCCGAAGCGGAGTGATCTAGCCATGGGCAGGTTGAAGCGGAGGTAAGACTTCGTGGAGGACCGAACCCACCAGGGTTGAAAACCTGGGGGATGACCTGTGGTTAGGGGTGAAAGGCCAATCAAACTCCGTGATAGCTGGTTCTCCCCGAAATGCATTTAGGTGCAGCGTCGTGTGTTTCTTGCCGGAGGTAGAGCACTGGATAGGCGATGGGCCCTACCGGGTTACTGACCTTAGCCAAACTCCGAATGCCGGTAAGTGAGAGCACGGCAGTGAGACTGTGGGGGATAAGCTCCATGGTCGAGAGGGAAACAGCCCAGAGCATCGACTAAGGCCCCTAAGCGTACGCTAAGTGGGAAAGGATGTGGAGTCGCAGAGACAACCAGGAGGTTGGCTTAGAAGCAGCCACCCTTGAAAGAGTGCGTAATAGCTCACTGGTCAAGTGATTCCGCGCCGACAATGTAGCGGGGCTCAAGCGTACCGCCGAAGTCGTGTCATTGCAGCGTATAGCCCCAACGGGTGTTGTGATGGGTAGGGGAGCGTCGTGTGCCGGGTGAAGCAGCCGCGGAAGCGAGTTGTGGACGGTTCACGAGTGAGAATGCAGGCATGAGTAGCGATACACACGTGAGAAACGTGTGCGCCGATTGACTAAGGGTTCCTGGGTCAAGCTGATCTGCCCAGGGTAAGTCGGGACCTAAGGCGAGGCCGACAGGCGTAGTCGATGGACAACCGGTTGATATTCCGGTACCCGCTTTGAAACGCCCAATATCGAGCCCATTAATGCTAAGGCCGTGAAGCCGTTCCGGACCCTTCGGGGAAAGGAAAGTGGTGGAGCCGTCGACCCAAGGTGGTAGTAGGTAAGCGATGGGGTGACGCAGGAAGGTAGTCCAGCCCGGGCGGTGGTAGTCCCGGGGTAAGGGTGTAGGGCGTGTGATAGGCAAATCCGTCACGCATTAAGCCTGAGACCTGATGCCGAGCCGATTGTGGTGAAGTGGATGATCCTATGCTGTCGAGAAAAGCCTCTAGCGAGTTTCATGGCGGCCCGTACCCTAAACCGACTCAGGTGGTCAGGTAGAGAATACCGAGGCGTTCGGGTGAACTATGGTTAAGGAACTCGGCAAAATGCCCCCGTAACTTCGGGAGAAGGGGGGCCATCACTGGTGATCGGATTTACTCCGTGAGCTGGGGGTGGCCGCAGAGACCAGCGAGAAGCGACTGTTTACTAAAAACACAGGTCCGTGCGAAGCCGTAAGGCGATGTATACGGACTGACGCCTGCCCGGTGCTGGAACGTTAAGGGGACCGGTTAGTCACATTTCGGTGTGGCGAAGCTGAGAACTTAAGCGCCAGTAAACGGCGGTGGTAACTATAACCATCCTAAGGTAGCGAAATTCCTTGTCGGGTAAGTTCCGACCTGCACGAATGGCGTAACGACTTCTCGACTGTCTCAACCATAGGCCCGGTGAAATTGCACTACGAGTAAAGATGCTCGTTTCGCGCAGCAGGACGGAAAGACCCCGGGACCTTTACTACAGTTTGATATTGGTGTTCGGTTCGGCTTGTGTAGGATAGGTGGGAGACTTTGAAGCCGTGACGCCAGTCATGGTGGAGTCGCCGTTGAAATACCACTCTGGTCGTGCTGGATGTCTAACCTCGGTCCGTGATCCGGATCAGGGACAGTGTCTGATGGGTAGTTTAACTGGGGCGGTTGCCTCCCAAAGGGTAACGGAGGCGCCCAAAGGTTCCCTCAGCCTGGTTGGCAATCAGGTGTTGAGTGTAAGTGCACAAGGGAGCTTGACTGTGAGACCGACGGGTCGAGCAGGGACGAAAGTCGGGACTAGTGATCCGGCGGTGGCTTGTGGAAGCGCCGTCGCTCAACGGATAAAAGGTACCCCGGGGATAACAGGCTGATCTTCCCCAAGAGTCCATATCGACGGGATGGTTTGGCACCTCGATGTCGGCTCGTCGCATCCTGGGGCTGGAGTCGGTCCCAAGGGTTGGGCTGTTCGCCCATTAAAGCGGTACGCGAGCTGGGTTTAGAACGTCGTGAGACAGTTCGGTCCCTATCCGCTGCGCGCGCAGGAATATTGAGAAGGGCTGTCCCTAGTACGAGAGGACCGGGACGGACGAACCTCTGGTGTGCCAGTTGTCCTGCCAAGGGCATGGCTGGTTGGCTACGTTCGGGAGGGATAACCGCTGAAAGCATCTAAGCGGGAAGCCTGCTTCGAGATGAGTATTCCCACCTCCTTGAGAGGGTAAGGCTCCCAGTAGACGACTGGGTTGATAGGCCGGATGTGGAAGCCCAGTAATGGGTGGAGCTGACCGGTACTAATAGGCCGAGGGCTTGTCCTCAGTTGCTCGCGTCCACTGTGTTAGTTCTGAAGTAACGAACACGCCCCCCTTTGGGTGGTGCGGCGGTTCATATCTTCATAGTGTTTCGGTGGTCATAGCGTTAGGGAAACGCCCGGTTACATTCCGAACCCGGAAGCTAAGCCTTTCAGCGCCGATGGTACTGCAGGGGGGACCCTGTGGGAGAGTAGGACGCCGCCGAACAATCATTGTGGGAAAGCCCCGCACCTTATGGTGCGGGGCTTTTCTGCGTTCCGGGGCCGGAACCTTTCGATACGGGTGTGTCGACGACGGGATGGCTCGGGTCAGAGGCGGCCGGCTGCTTTCAGTGCGAGATAGGCGTCCGCCAGGGCCGGGGCGAGGGTGTCGGGCGAGGCGTCGACGACGGTGACGCCGTGGCGGCGCAGCTGGTCCGCCGTACGGGCGCGCTGGGCCTGGGCCTGGGTGGCCGCGGCGGCTTCGTAGACGCCTTCGATCGTGCCTCGCGTGGCGGCCATCGCGGCGGTGTGGGGATCGGCGACGGAGGCCAGCAGGACCGTGTGACGCTGGGTGAGCTGCGGCAGGACCGGGAGGAGGCCCTCCTCGATCGGGGCCGCGTCGAGGGCTGTCAGAAGGACGATGAGCGAGCGGCGTGGGGCGCGGGAGAGAGCCGTCGCCGCGAGGCCGCGGGCGTCGGTCTCCACCAGCTCCGGTTCGAGCGGAGCGAGCGCGTTGACCACGGCGGGCAGGACGTCACCCGCGGAGCGGCCCTGGACCTGGGCGCGGAGGCGGCGGTCGTACGCCAGGAGGTCCACGCGGTCGCCTGCGCGGGAGGCGAGCGCGGTGAGGAGGAGAGCGGCGTCCATGGCGGCGTCCAGGCGCGGGACGTCGCCGACGCGGCCGGCCGAGGTACGACCGGTGTCGAGGACGACGAGGATGTGACGGTCGCGCTCCGGGCGCCAGGTGCGGACGGCCACGGCGGTCTGGCGGGCGGTCGCCCGCCAGTCGATCGAGCGGGTGTCGTCACCGGGCACGTACTCGCGGAGGCTGTCGAACTCGGTTCCCTCGCCGCGGGTCAACACGCTGGTGCGGCCGTCGAGTTCACGGAGGCGGGCCAGGCGGGACGGGAGGTGCTTGCGGCTGGTGAAGGGGGGCAGGACGCGGACCGTCCAGGGGACCTCGTGGTTTCCCTGGCGGGCGGCGAGGCCGAGAGGACCGTAGGAGCGGACGGTGATCCGTTCTGCTCGCCGGTCGCCGCGCCGGGTCGGGCGCAGGCTCGTGGTGAGGCGGCGGCGCTCGCCGGCGGGAACCGTCAGTTCCTGTCGGGACGCGGCCTGTTCGGTGCAGGGCAGCCAGCTGCTGGGCGGCCAGGCGTCGCGGAGCTGGGCGCGGAGGCGGCGGCGGGACGGGTTGGTCACCGTGAGCTGGACTTCTGCCGCGTCACCGAGTCGAACGGACGTATCACCACTTCGGGTGAACTGGAGCGTTCGCACTGGCGCGGCCATGGCGTAGTCGCACAGAATTGCTAGTGAGAGAGGCGCGTTCACCACGAGCATCCCCGCCCAGCTGGGGGCGAGGATGCCGACGGGGAGCGATCCGAGGGCGGCGAGCAGCGCGGTTCGTCCGGTGAGGGCCATGGGGCGCCGTTCTCAGCGGGGGACGGGGACGTGGGCGAGGATCGAGTTGATGACGGAGTCACCGGTGACTCCCTCCATCTCGGCCTCGGGCCGCAGGTGGATGCGATGACGCAGGGTGGGGAGAGCGAGGGCCTTCACGTCGTCCGGGGTGACGTAGTCCCGGCCGGTGAGCCAGGCCCAGGCGCGGGCGGTGGAGAGCAGTGCGGTGGCGCCTCGGGGGGAGACCCCGAGCGTGAGTGAGGGGGATTCACGCGTGGCACGACAGATATCGACGACATAGCCGGTGATCTCGGCGGAGACCGAGACCTTGGCAACGGCGGCCCGGGCGGCTTCGAGCTCGGCGGGACCTGCGGCGGGGCGGACGCCGGCGGCCTTCAGGTCGCGGGGATCGAAGCCCTCGGCGTGACGGGTGAGGACATGGATCTCGTCCGCGCGTGAGGGCAGAGGGACCGTCAGTTTCAGCAGGAACCGGTCCAGTTGGGCCTCGGGGAGCGGGTAGGTGCCCTCGTACTCGACGGGGTTCTGGGTCGCTGCGACCAGGAAGGGCTCGGGGAGGGCGCGTGGCGTTCCGTCGACGGTGACCTGGCGTTCCTCCATCGCCTCCAGGAGGGAGGCCTGGGTCTTCGGGGGCGTGCGGTTGATCTCGTCGGCGAGCAGCAGGTTGGTGAAGACCGGGCCGGGCTGGAAGGAGAACTCTGCGGTCCGGGCGTCGTAGACCAGGGAGCCGGTGACGTCACTCGGCATCAGGTCGGGGGTGAACTGGACGCGCTTGGTGTCGAGTTCGAGGGCGGCGGCGAGCGAGCGGACCAGCAGGGTCTTGGCGACTCCGGGGACGCCTTCGAGAAGGACGTGCCCCCGGCAGAGCAGGGCGACGACGAGACCGGTGACGGCGGGGTCCTGGCCGACCACGGCCTTTCCGATCTCGGTGCGCAGGGCCTCCAGGGAGGCGCGGGCGCTGTCCGAGTTCGTAGCGGTCTCGGGGGTCGGGGCGCTCATGAGGTGCGTACCTCTCTTTCGAGGGCGTCGAGTTGGTCCGCCAGGCGGATGAGGGTGGCGTCGTCGGCGGGAGCCGGGCCGAAGAGGAGAGTCCTGGGGTCCGCGGTGGTCTCGGGGAGACGGGCGGAGAGCGCGGGGAGGAGGCGCTCGGAGGAGTGGGCGTCCTGTGCGGCGACGCCCAGGAGGGGGGCGATGCGGGCGCGGGTCGCGGTGCGCAGGACGGAGGCGGCGCGGTCGCGGGCGTTGGCCTTGCGGTAGAGGCGGGCGCGGCCCTCGGTGGCCTCGGAAGCGCGGACGGCGACAGGGAGTCGTTCGGTCACGAGGGGGCCGAGGCGACGGCCGCGCCAGACGGCGGCGAGCAGTGCGGCGACGGCGAGTTGGAGCGTGCCCCACAGCCAGCCGGAGGGGATGAGCGAGAGGAAGTTGCCCGTGGTGTCGCCGGCGGGTGCGTCGGTGGTGGCCGAGGTGTCGGCGAGGGAGGGGAGGTACCAGACGAGATGGGGCCGGGAGCCGAGGAGTTGCAGGGCGAGGGAGGCGTTGCCCTGCTGGTCGAGACGGTTGTTGTAGAGGATGTCGGGCGAGCCGAGGAGGACGGTGTCGGTGGTGTCGGAGCCGGGAAGGCGGACCAGGGTCGGCTGGCCGTCGGAGGGGTAGCAGGCGTCGGCCGCGGTGCCGGGGTCGGTGGTGTAGCGCTCGCCGCCGAGTGCGACGCTGCCGGCGCGGGTGGCGGCGGGCAGGGTGCAGGTGGGGGCGAGGTCCGTCACGGGGGCGCTGCCGGCGGAGGTGACCTCCGGGGCCAGGGTGTCGAGCGAGGCCGGGCCGGCGCCGAGGAGGACGGTGCGACCGGCGGAACTCGTCATGGCCGAGCGGAGCGCGGTCTGCTGAGTGTGCGTCAGGAAATCAGGGGTGGTGACCAGGAGCGTGGTTCGGGCGTCCGCGGCGGTCGTGGCCTCGTCGAGCGTGGTGGCGACGGTGACCGTGACGCCGAGCTTCTCGAGGAGCTCCGCGACGGCGCGGCTGCCGGTGGGGTCGGCGGAGCGGGGGTCGAGGGTGCCGTGGGACTCGGTGGAGCGGATCGTCGCGAGCGCGATGCCGCCGATCAGGATCAGGGCGACGACGAGGGCCGCGCCACGGGCCCGGGTCCAGATCTGACGGGCGGACAGGGCGGTCGAGGTGGAGTCGACGGCCGGTCGGCTCATGCGGGTGCCCCCGTGGACGTGGTGTCGAGGGTGGGGCGGGTCCGCTCCAGGGCGGTGTCCAGTTCCTCGATGCGGCGGTACGCGGGTTCGTCGGCGGTGCGGCCGCCGTATGTGACGTCGTCGAAGACGCGGGCCGCGAGGCGGAGGGCGTCCGCGTGGGAGGGGAGTGAGCGGCCGGCCTCGGCGGCGGCCTCGTCGGCGGTGCGGCCGGGGCGGGGGTCGAGCAGGACGCGCTCTTCGAGGGAGCGGACGATGGCCCGCATCCGTTCCTGGACGGCCTGGTTCCAGCGGCCGGCGGCGGCGTGGCGGTCGGCGGCCGAGCGGTGCTCGGCGGCGGTGCGGGGGCCGTCCGCGAAGAGGGAGTCGCCGGCCGTGCCGGGGGCCCTGCGGGGGGTGCCGAGTCGCCACCACAGGGCGGCGACCAGGGCGAGGACGACCAGGACGATCGCGACGAGGCCCAGGACGCCGCCCGGGGTGGCTCCGGAAGCCGCGCCGAAGAGATCGTCGACCCACTCCCAGAAGCGGTCGAGCCCGCGCTGGAGGAGGTTCGGGTCGTTCTCGTGGTACATCGGCTCGGACAGCTCCCGCTCCGCCGCCTCGCGGGCGGGGATGCGGGAGATGTCCACCGGTACGTCGCCGTCGGCGCGCGGGTGTGTGAGCTTCGCGGTCGTTCCCCCCGGGACCGTCAAGGAATCAGCCCCCGACGGTCTCGTCGCCCGGAGTGGGGCCGTAGCCGGGGAGGCCGGCGGCACGGGCCAGTTCGAGGTCCAGGGCTTCGCGGCGGATGCGCTGGTCCACGTAGAGCAGGACGGTCACGCCGGCCGAGATCGGGTAGGTGATCGCACTGGTGATCACGCCGCCGATGCCCGTGATGATCAGGAACGGCCAGCCGAAGGCGGTGGTGGAGCCGGAGAGCAGGCCGGAGAAGCCGTCGCCGTCGACGGCGATGCCGACGATGGCGAACGGGATCGCGATGATCATGGCGAAGATGAAGATCAGCAGCTGCGTGAGCAGGGTGATGCCGAAGATCCGCCACCACGAGCCCTGCACCAGCTTGGCCGAGCGCTTCAGGGACTTCACGATGCCCTGACGTTCCAGCATCAGGGCGGGGGAGGCGAGGCTGAAGCGGATCATCAGCCAGACGACCACCACGACGGCGCCGAGCCCGCCGAGCAGGGTCAGAGCGACGCCCGGGGCTCCCCCGACCAGGAGGCCGGGCAGCAGGCCGACGAGGATGACGGCCGCACTCAGGGCCGCCATCAGGAGCGTCAGCCCGATGAGCTGGAGGAGCCGAGGGCGGGCCTCGTGCCAGGCGTCGCCGAGCGTGACCGGTCGGCCCACGACGGCGCGGCTGATGACGACGGTCAGCAGTGCCGCGCAGACCAGGGAGGCCATCAGCGTGACGAGCAGGGCGGGGCCGAGGCCGATCAGGGAGTCCTGGGCCGCCTGGAGGGACTGCTCCAGCTCCTCGGCGGGGGTGGCGTCGGCGCTGAGTCCCGGTGTCGTGGGGACGAGGAACCGCTGGGCCAGTATGTCGGCGATCTGGGAGATCACCGCGACCGTGACCGTGATGGACAGGACCGTGCGCCAGTAGGTGCGCAGGGTCTTCACCGAGCCGTCGAGGATCTCGCCCATGCCCAGCGGGCGCAGCGGGATCACACCCGGCTTCGCGGCCGGCGGCCTGCCCCAGTGGGCGTTCGGCGGCGGGGCTCCCCAGTTCCGGCCGGGCGCCGGGGGCGGCGTCTGGCCGGTGGGCGGGGACCACTGGCCGGCGGGCGGCTGGTCCTTGGACCACTGAGGGGCGGAGCCGTTCGCGTCGGCGGGCGTGGTGGGCCGGGGGATCCCGGAGCCGTCCTGGCCGTCGGAGGGGGCGGATCCGGGCGAGGTCCAGCCCGGAGTGTCGTTCACGGTCGTCCACCTCGGAGGAATGGTCGCGGTGCCGGATCGGCGAACCGGCTCGGTCACGGCGGCCGACACCTGACACGGCGGCGGGCCGGGTGCCATCGTGCCACGCGGGGCCCGCCCGTGGGCGGGAGCGGCCTTCTCCTTCGTACCTTTGTCCGGACCTTCATTGTGTGGACGTGAGACGGCACACTGTGCGAATGCCCGATCTGGACGCGCGACCCGTGCGACGGCGGGCCGAGCGGAGCGCGACCCACGAGGTTGTGGCCCAGGCTGGGGGAGACGCTGTGGGACAGGTCACGGCAGGTAACGATTGGCTAATGGGATGATGTCGATATGAAGGGACGCGTTCTCGTCGTCGACGACGACACCGCACTGGCCGAGATGCTCGGCATCGTGCTGCGGGGTGAAGGGTTCGATCCGTCGTTCGTCGCGGACGGTGACAAGGCGCTTGCCGCATTCAGGGAGGCCAAGCCGGACCTGGTGCTGCTGGACCTGATGCTGCCCGGAAGGGACGGCATCGAGGTGTGCCGGCTCATCAGGGCCGAGTCGGGTGTGCCGATCGTCATGCTCACCGCGAAGAGCGACACTGTCGACGTGGTGGTGGGCCTGGAGTCCGGGGCCGACGACTACATCGTGAAGCCGTTCAAGCCAAAGGAGCTCGTCGCCCGTATCCGGGCGCGGCTGCGTCGGTCCGAGGAGCCGGCGCCGGAGCAGCTCACCATCGGTGACCTGGTCATCGATGTCGCCGGGCACTCCGTGAAGCGGGAGGGGCAGTCCATCGCCCTGACCCCGCTCGAGTTCGACCTGCTCGTCGCGCTGGCGCGCAAGCCGTGGCAGGTGTTCACCCGTGAGGTCCTGCTGGAGCAGGTCTGGGGTTACCGGCACGCGGCCGACACCCGGCTGGTGAACGTGCACGTCCAGCGGTTGCGCTCGAAGGTCGAGAAGGACCCGGAGCGCCCGGAGATCGTGGTGACCGTCCGTGGTGTCGGTTACAAGGCGGGACCGAGCTGACATGAGTACAGGCAGTACTGCTCCGAAGCCCGGGGACCCGGGAGGCCGTACGGGGCGGACTGCCGGACCGGGGCGGGGGGGCCCGCGTTTCGGCCGTCTGCCCGGTGGACGGCTGCTCAAGGACGGGGCACCGGGTGGACCGGTGTTCCGGCTCTTCGCGCGCTGGGTACGCCGGCCGCTGCTGCCCGCTGTGCGGCTGTGGCGGCGGAACATCCAGCTGCGGGTCGTCGCGGGCACCCTGCTGATGTCCCTCGGGGTGGTGCTTCTGCTGGGCCTCGTCGTCATCGGCCAGGTCCGCAACGGGCTGCTCGATGCCAAGGAGAGGGCCGCCCAGAGCCAGGCCGCGGGCGGGTTCTCCGCCGCGCAGGACCGGGCGGCGACCACTCCGTCGGCGCCCGGCCAGCAGGACGGCGGGCGGACCGGCGCGTCCGTGAACTGGCGCTCCACGCTCGTCGAGCAACTCGCCAGCGGTGGCCAGAGCGCCTTCAACGTGGTCGCGCTCTCCCTCGACAGCGGTGACACCGCGAGCCGTGGCGCCCGGGCCTCGGGCGAGGTCGACCCCGCCAAGAGCATCCCCGCCGACCTGAGGCACTCCGTCGCCCAGGGCGCGAACACCTTCCAGAAGTCGACCCGGATCTACTACACGAGCGGCAAGTCGTCCGAGGCCGGGCTGGTGATCGGCCAGCGGCTGAACGACGCCGACGGCACCCCGTACGAGCTGTACTACCTCTTCCCGCTGACGCAGGAGGAGGATTCCCTCACCCTGGTCAAGGGCACGCTGGCGACCGCCGGGCTGTTCGTCGTCGTGCTGCTCGGCGCGATCGCCTGGCTCATGGTGCGCCAGGTCGTCACGCCCGTCCGGATGGCCGCCGGGATCGCCGAGCGGCTCTCGGCGGGCCGTCTCCAGGAACGGATGAAGGTCACCGGCGAGGACGACATCGCCCGGCTCGGCGAGGCCTTCAACAAGATGGCCCAGAGCCTTCAGCTCAAGATCCAGCAGCTGGAGGAGCTGTCGCGGATGCAGCGGCGGTTCGTCTCGGACGTCTCGCACGAGCTCCGCACCCCGCTGACCACGGTCCGGATGGCCGCCGACGTCATCCACGAGGCCCGTGTCGACTTCGACCCCGTCACGGGGCGCGCCGCCGAACTCCTCGGCGATCAGCTCGACCGCTTCGAGTCGCTGCTCTCCGACCTTCTGGAGATCAGCCGGTTCGACGCGGGCGCGGCGGCCCTGGAGGCCGAGCCGATAGACCTTCGCCAGGTGGTGCGCCGGGTCATCGGCGGCGCCGAACCCCTCGCCGAGCGCAAGGGCACCCGCATCGTGGTCCTCGGCGACGAGCAGCCCGTGGTGGCCGAGGCGGACGCCCGCCGGGTCGAGCGGGTGCTGCGCAACCTCGTCGTCAACGCCGTCGAGCACGGCGAGGGCCGGGACGTGGTGGTGAAGCTGGCCGCCGCGGGCGGAGCCGTCGCCGTCGCCGTCCGCGACTACGGCGTCGGACTCAAGCCGGGCGAGGCGACCCGGGTCTTCAACCGCTTCTGGCGCGCCGACCCCGCCCGTGCGCGCACCACCGGCGGTACGGGCCTCGGCCTGTCGATCGCCGTGGAGGACGCCCGGCTGCACGGCGGCTGGCTGCAGGCCTGGGGTGAGCCCGGTGGCGGTTCGCAGTTCCGGCTGACCCTGCCGCGGACCGCGGACGAGCCGCTGCGGGGCTCCCCGATCCCGCTGGAGCCCGAGGACTCGCGGCGCAACCGGGATCAGGCGGCCGTCGGGCGCGCCCAGGAGAGCGCGCGCCGCGCGGCGGTTCCGGCGCAGCCCGCAGGGGACCGGCAGGCGCTCTCCGTGCCGCCGAGGCTGCCCGCGCCGTCGCGGGCGACCGTCGACCCGACGGCCCTGCCCGGCAGCGGCGCGCGGGTGGTGGCGCGAGCGGCGGCGGACACCGACGGGGGCGGGACGAGTACGGCATCGGCCGGGGGAACCGGGAACACGGAGCGGGGGGACGGGACACGTGGGCGCTGACTCCCGAGAGGGTCGCGTGGGGGCGGGCCGGAGCTCGCGCGCGATGGTGCTGGCCGCCTGCGGCGGGCTCCTCGTGACCGGGTGCGCGACGATGCCCGACAGCGGAGAGGTGCAGGCGGTGAAGGGGGCCAACCCCGGTGACTCGCAGGTACGGGTCTATGCCGTCGCCCCGCGGGAGAACGCGGTCCCGGACGAGATCGTCGACGGCTTCCTGGAGGCCATGACCAGTGACGACCCCGGCTTCTCCACCGCCCGCAAGTACCTGACGAAGCAGGCTTCGCGGACGTGGAAGCCGGAGCAGAGCATCACCGTGCTCACCACCGCGCCCGACCGCGATCCGGCCGACCGCAACGCCGACCCGGACACTCCCGGCCGCGCCTATCCGCTCGCCGGCCGCAAGATCGCCACCGTGGACGCCCGGCACGCCTACCAGCCGATCAGCCCCGCCGAGTACGTGCAGTCGATCCACGTCGTGCAGCAGCCGACGCCCAACGGCAAGGGCAAGGAGTGGCGCATCGACAGCCTGCCGCCCGGCCTGGTGCTCGGTGAGGCGGACTTCCTGCGCAACTACCGGTCGGTCAACAAGTACTACTTCGCCTCCGGGGAGGACTGGGTCGTGGCCGACCCGGTCTACATCCGGCAGCGGCAGGACCCGGTCACCCGTATGGACCCCGTGACGCAGACCGTCAGGGCGCTGCTCGAAGGGCCGACGAACTGGCTGAAGCCGGCCGTCGACTCGCAGTTCCCCTCCGGCACCGAGCTGAAGAAGGGCGTCACGTCGCTGACGACGGACGACCAGTCCACGTTGAAGGTGCCGCTCAGCGCCAAGGCCGACCGGGTCAGCGGCGAGGTGTGCCGGCGGATGGCGGCGCAGCTGCTGTTCACGCTGGGCGACCTGACCTCCGTACGCGTCGAGCAGGTCGAGCTCCAGGGGTCGAGCGGGGCTCCGCTGTGCCGCCTGGGCAAGGGGCAGCTGGCCGACTTCGCGGCGGTCCGCGGCACCGTGCGGCCGGAGAGCCCGTACTTCCTCGACGAGCACGGCAAGCTGATGATGCTGGAGGTCGAGGGCAAGGAGGCCGACGCGCCGGTCGAGGTGCCGGGGCCGTTCGGCGGGGGGACGACCCCGTTGCAGTCGGTCGCCGTCGACCGGGGTGAGACCCGCGCGGCCGGGGTCGGGAAGAACGGACGCGAGCTGTTCGTCTCCTCGATCACCACGGAGCAGGATCCGCTGCCGGCGGTGCTGACCAGCAAGGCGGCCCGTCCGACGGACCGGCTCTCGACTCCGAGCTGGGACGGGCGGGGCGACCTCTGGGTCGCCGACCGCAACCCCGCGGAGTCGCGCCTGTGGATGGTGCCGGGCGGCTCCGGCGAACCGGTCGAGGTCCGTACGCCGTGGCTCGGTGAGGACACGCGCGTGGAGGCGCTGCGGGTCTCGGCCGACGGGGTGCGGATCGCCCTCCTCGTGACGCAGGGGGAGCGCACCACGCTGCAGATCGGCCGGGTCGAGCGGCAGACCACGGGGGCGGAGCCCGCCGTGTCGGTCGTCGACCTGCAGCCCGCCGCGCCGCGGATGGAGTCGGTCACGGCCGTCTCCTGGGCCGGCCCGAGCCAGCTGGTCGTCGTCGGCAAGGAAGCGGGTGGCGTCCAGCAGATCCGCTACCTCCAGACGGACGGATCGACGTCGGCGAGCTCGGTGCTTCCCGGCCTGAACGGGGTGACCTCGGTCGCCGCGCCGAACAGCAACGCGTCGCCGGTCGTGGCGGATTCCGGAAACGACGGCATCGTCAGGCTTGTGCCGGGCACGAACTGGCAGCCGTTGGTCAAGACCGGCACCTCACCCGTCTACCCCGGATAGCGCGGAGCCGATCGGAGCCGATCGGAGCCGATCAGAGCCGATCGGAGCGGTCGTAGCGGGTCGGACGTGCCCTGTCCGACCGCGACCTGACGGACTTCGGCCGTCCGGTGCGGTTCGGCGCCGTCGGCGCCCCGGGTTTTCCACAGGGGTGGTCCGGCGCGGCGGGAAGGCGCACAGTGGAGTCATGCGGGGGTGGTGGCGTGAGATCGCCGGGCTGGTCCTGCCGGTCGCCTGCGGAGGCTGCGGCAGGCCGCGCACGGCCCTGTGCCCGGAGTGCGCCGGTGAGTTGACCGGGGCCGGGCCGCGCAGGGTGCGACCCGCGCCCGAGCCGTCCGGGCTGCCGGTGGTCCACGCCGTCGCGCCGTACGCCGACGCCGTACGCGAACTGCTCCTCGCCCACAAGGAGCGCGGGGCGCTGGCGCTGGCCGGGCCCCTGGGCGGCGCGCTCGCCGAGGCCGTGAAGGCCTCTGCCGGGCCCGCCACGGGCCCCGCTCCACCGCCGCTTCTCCTTGTACCGGTGCCGTCCTCACGGCGCTCCGTGCGGGCGCGTGGCCACGATCCGACGCGGCGGATCGCGCTGGCCGCGGCCGCCCGGCTGCGGCGCGGGGGCAGGGCGGCCCGGGTCGTGCCCGTCCTGCGTCAGCGGCGGTACGTGGCGGACCAGGCGGGACTCGGGGCGCGCGGGCGGCTGGCGAACCTCTCCGGGGCGCTGGAGATCGTGCCGGGCGGTGCGCGGCTCATCGAGTCCGGACGGGTGGTTCTCGTGGACGACCTGATGACCACGGGCGCTTCGCTCGCGGAGGCGGCGCGCGCACTCGCAGACGTACACCTGCCGTTCATTCCCGGATTAGCGCAGGGATTGAGGGAGGGGTCGGCGGAAGGCTCGGCGCGGCATGGAATCGAACAGCGGAAGGCCGCTGTGATCGCATCCTCTCCCGCCTCGTTCGAAATAAACCGGAACTCGCCAAGAACTTGGATCGTTGCAGGTGGTGAGAGGTGAAAGCACCCGAACGGAGGTATGTCGCGGTAGCGGGTGCCGACACCCGTCCGAAGGGGCTATGTTCGGTTGTGAGGAATGGCGAATGCCATCGCCCTCGCCGAATACATGGTTGCGCCTACAGGACAGGAGTTCAGGGCGAATTAACCTCTTGTCGATGGGGTGGGGATCTTGTCGACTGGGGAGGAGGAGGTGAAAGTCGCCAAGTCCGAGCTCCGGTAACCACCGGAGTACTGGTGCAAAGGGAGATGCCCTGCGGCCAAGGAGCCGACCAGGGCGATCCGGGAACGGAGTTCTGCGTGGACATCGTCGTCAAGGGCCGCAAGACCGAGGTGCCCGAGCGGTTCCGGAAGCACGTGGCCGAGAAGCTGAAGCTGGAGAGAATCCAGAAGCTCGACGGCAAGGTGATCAGCCTCGACGTCGAGGTGTCCAAGGAGCACAACCCGCGGCAGGCCGACCGGTCGGACCGCGTGGAGATCACCCTCCACTCCCGAGGCCCGGTGATCCGGGCCGAAGCGGCGGCAGGCGACCCGTACGCAGCCCTCGACCTCGCCAGCGACAAGCTGGAGGCCCGGCTGCGCAAGCAGCACGACAAGCGGTACACCCGCCGTGGCAACGGCAGGCTGTCGGCGGCGGAGGTCGGGGACGTGGTGCCCGGCGCCGCCCAGCTCAACGGTGACGGCCAGCTGGTCGTCGACGAGACCGACAAGGTGCCCACCACGATGATGGGCTCGATCGAGGTCCAGGGCGAAGGCCCGCTGGTGGTGCGCGAGAAGACCCACCGGGCCGCCCCCATGACGCTCGACCAGGCGCTCTACGAGATGGAGCTGGTCGGCCACGACTTCTATCTTTTCGTCGACTCCGACAACAAGCAGCCGAGCGTCGTCTACCGGCGACACGCGTACGACTACGGCGTCATCCACCTGGAGAGCGACCCGCTCGCCGAGGGCGGCGGCGCCGGCGGTGCGCTCGGCGGCTGACAGGCCGCCACCGCACCACCCACACACCTCAGGTATCCCTCAGGGTGCCCCTGGAGCGCGGTTCGCGCCCCCAGGGGCACCCCCGTGCGTCCACGGGTCACCCCGCGCGCCGCCGGGGCATGAAATCATGACGTGCACGCCAACCGGTGCTCTTCGGGCAGTGGTTGAAGGACCGGAAACGAATTCAGGCCACGGCCTTCAGGGGGAGGAACGATGGCGGACAGCTTCGGCCCGGTGCTCAGCGGGCGTGAGTCCTATCGTGCGGCGACTTCGGAGGGTGCTCCGGAGGGATCGGAATCGGACAGCGACGCGTGCCGCAAGGAGCCGATTCGGGTTCTCGTCGTGGACGACCACGCCCTCTTCCGCCGCGGCCTGGAGATCGTCCTGGCCCAGGAGGAGGACATCCAGGTCGTCGGTGAGGCCGGTGACGGGGCCGAGGCCGTCGACAAGGCCGCCGATCTGCTGCCCGACATCGTTCTGATGGACGTACGGATGCCCCGGCGCGGCGGCATCGAGGCGTGCACCTCCATCAAGGAGGTGGCCCCCAGTGCGAAGATCATCATGCTGACGATCAGCGACGAGGAGGCCGACCTCTACGACGCGATCAAGGCCGGGGCGACCGGCTACCTCCTCAAGGAGATCTCCACCGACGAGGTCGCGACGGCGATCCGCGCGGTCGCCGACGGGCAGTCGCAGATCAGTCCGTCGATGGCGTCCAAACTCCTCACCGAGTTCAAGTCGATGATCCAGCGCACCGACGAGCGCAGGCTCGTGCCCGCGCCCCGGCTGACGGACCGTGAGCTGGAGGTCCTCAAGCTCGTCGCGACCGGGATGAACAACCGGGACATCGCCAAGGAGCTGTTCATCTCCGAGAACACGGTGAAGAACCACGTCCGGAACATCCTGGAGAAGCTTCAGCTGCACTCCCGCATGGAGGCCGTGGTCTACGCCATGCGGGAGAAGATCCTCGAGATCCGGTAGGGAGCCCGGTCAGCCCAGCGCCCGCACCAGCTCCGGTACGAGCTCGGGGTGGTTCACCCGGTCCGGAACCACGGACACCGCGTCGCAGCCGACCCACTCGGCCGCCTCGCGCAGCGCCCGGGCCACCGCCGGTACGGCCTTGGGGCCGTCGAGCGTGACCTGCCGGGCGACCAGCGTGCCGCCCTCGCGCGCCGGGTCCACCCGGCCGACCAGCCGGCCCCCGGCCAGGACCGGCATCGCGAAGTAGCCGTGCACCCGCTTCTGCTTCGGCACGTACGCCTCCAGGCGGTGCGTGAAGCCGAAGATCCGCTCCGTGCGCGCCCGCTCCCAGATCAGCGAGTCGAACGGCGAGAGCAGCGTCGTCCGGTGACGGCCGCGGGGCTCGGTCGCCAGCGCCGCAGGGTCCGCCCACGCGGGCTTCCCCCAGCCCGCCACCGTGACCGGAACGAGCCCCGAGGCCTCGACCACGGCGTCGAACTGCTCGCCCTTGATGCGGTGGTAGTCGGCGATGTCCGCGCGCGTGCCCACGCCCAGCGCCTCGCCCGCCTGACGCACCAGACGCCGCACGCACTCGGTGTCGTCCAGCTCGTCGTGGAGCAGCGCCTGCGGGATCGCCCGCTCGGCCAGGTCGTACACCCGCTTCCAGCCGCGCCGCTCGACCACCACCACCTCGCCGTTCATCAGCGCCCGCTCGACGGCGATCTTCGCGTCGGACCAGTCCCACCACTCGCCCTTGTTCTTCGCGCCCCCCAGCTCGGTGGCGGTCTGCGGGCCCTCGGCCCGCAGCTGGTCGATCACCTTGTCGTACGCCCCGGCCGACAGGTCGTGGTGCCATTGCGGGCGGTCGCGGTAGGCGCGGCGGCGGAAGGCGAAGTGGGGCCACTCCTCGATCGGCAGGACGCAGGCCGCGTGCGACCAGTACTCGAAGGCGTGGGGCCGGGCCGGAGCCGCGCCGGCGGGCGCGGCGGTCCAGTAGGCCTCCTCGACCGTCGTACGGCCCACGGCGCCCAGGCGCGCGTACGGAATGAGCTCGTGCGAGCGGGCCAGTACGGAGATCGTGTCGAGCTGCACCTGGCCGAGACCGCGCAGCACCCCGCGCACCCCGGACCTGCGGTCGGGCGCGCCCAGGAATCCCTGGGCGCGCAGCGCGATCCGGCGGGCTTCGTCGGCGGACAGTTCGGCGGCGGGGCGCGGCGCAGTCGTCATGCGTCGCACCCTAGGGCCCGGCACTGACAACCCGCCCGGAGCACCGGGAGCCGAGCGGATCCGCAGGTCAGCCCGTGGCCGGCTGCTCGCGGGCCGGGAGGTACGGCAGCGGGCTCTGCAGGCCGAAGTCCGAGGGGAGCAGGGCGCCGGCCCAGCAGTCCCGGAGCGTGCCCTTGTTGACGAGGCCGGCGCGCTGGACGCCTTCCAGGGCGAAGCCGGCGCGCTCGGCCACCGCTCGCGACCCGGCGTTGCCGAGCTCGGCGCGCCAGATCAGGCGGGTGCAGCCGAGCCCCGTGAACGCCCAGTGGGCCAGGGCGCGGACGGTCTCGGTCATGTAGCCGTGGCCCCGGTGCTCCCGGCGCAGCCAGTAGCCGACCTCCCAGACCCCGGAGCCTCGGCTGATCAGCGAGATCGCCGCGAGCAGCGGGCCGCCGGCCAACGGCTCGACGGCGAAGGTGTAGTCCGAGTCCTCGCGCCAGCCGTCGGGCACCAGCCGGTTCAGGAAGAACTCGGCGTCCTGCCGGGTGTAGGGGTCCGGGACGACGGTCCAGCGCCGAATGTCCGGGTCCTGGCAGATTTCGTACACCGTGTCGAGGTCCCCGGGGACGAAGTTCCGCAGGCGCAGTCGGTCGGTGGTGAGGGTGATCGGCTCCATGTCTGGATTGTGGTGAGCCGCCGGACCTGAAGCGAACACTTTTCGGGTGGGGCGGCACCTTCCGACCACCTCGTGCGTTCTCTTTGAGGGAGGTCGTGCGGCTCGGGCACTGCGGGCCTCCCTTCGCGAGGGCGGTCTCGCTTACGATGGCCGTTACGGTGGGGACCACCTGCCGTGCCCCGCGCTCGCGTCCATGACAAGACCCAGTGCCAGGCCCGACCGGCAAGGAGACCAGCCTCAGTGTCCGTCTTCAACAAGCTCATGCGTGCAGGCGAAGGCAAGATCCTGCGCAAACTGCACCGCATCGCGGACCAGGTCAACTCCATCGAAGAGGACTTCGTCAACCTCTCCGACGCCGAGTTGCGGGCGCTCACCGATGAGTACAAGCAGCGGTACGCCGACGGTGAGAGCCTCGACGACCTGATGCCCGAGGCCTTCGCGACGGTGCGCGAGGCCGCCAAGCGTGTCCTCGGACAGCGTCACTACGACGTCCAGCTGATGGGTGGCGCCGCGCTCCACCTCGGCTACGTCGCCGAGATGAAGACCGGTGAGGGCAAGACCCTCGTCGGCACCCTCCCGGCGTACCTCAACGCGCTCTCCGGCAAGGGCGTGCACCTGATCACGGTCAACGACTACCTGGCCGAGCGGGACTCCGAGCTCATGGGCCGGGTGCACAAGTTCCTCGGTCTGACCGTCGGCTGCATCCTTGCCAACATGACGCCTGCCCAGCGCCGTGAGCAGTACAGCTATGACATCACGTACGGCACGAACAACGAGTTCGGCTTCGACTACCTCCGCGACAACATGGCGTGGTCCCAGGACGAGCTCGTCCAGCGCGGCCACAACTTCGCCTGTGTCGACGAGGTCGACTCGATCCTCGTCGACGAGGCCCGTACGCCGCTGATCATCTCCGGCCCGGCCGACCAGGCGACGAAGTGGTACGGCGACTTCGCCAAGCTCGTCACCCGCCTCTCCAAGGGCGAGCCCGGCAACCAGCTCAAGGGCATCGAGGAGACCGGCGACTACGAGGTCGACGAGAAGAAGCGCACCGTCGCCATCCACGAGGCGGGCGTCGCCAAGGTCGAGGACTGGCTGGGCATCGACAACCTCTACGAGTCGGTGAACACCCCCCTCGTCGGGTACTTGAACAACGCCATCAAGGCGAAGGAACTGTTCAAGAAGGACAAGGACTACGTCGTCATGGACGGCGAAGTCATGATCGTCGACGAGCACACCGGCCGAATCCTCGCCGGTCGCCGCTACAACGAGGGCATGCACCAGGCGATCGAGGCGAAGGAAGGGGTGGCGATCAAGGACGAGAACCAGACCCTCGCCACGATCACCCTCCAGAACTTCTTCCTGCTGTACTCGAAGCTGTCCGGCATGACCGGTACGGCCATGACCGAGGCCGCGGAGTTCCACCAGATCTACAAGCTCGGCGTCGTCCCGATCCCCACGAACAGGCCGATGATCCGCAAGGACCAGTCCGACCTGATCTACCGGACCGAGGTCGCCAAGTTCGCCGCCGTCGTCGACGACATCGCGGAGAAGCACGAGAAGGGTCAGCCGATCCTCGTCGGCACGACCTCCGTCGAGAAGTCCGAGTACCTCTCGCAGCAGCTCTCCAAGCGCGGCGTCCAGCACGAGGTCCTCAACGCCAAGCACCACGACCGCGAGGCCAGCATCGTCGCCCAGGCCGGCCGTCGCGGCGCCGTCACCGTCGCCACGAACATGGCCGGTCGCGGTACGGACATCAAGCTCGGCGGCAACCCGGACGACCTCGCCGAGGCCGAGCTGCGCCAGGCCGGTCTGGACCCGGTCGACCACGTCGAGGAGTGGGCCGCGGCCCTCCCCGCCGCCCTGGAGCGCGCCGCGAAGGCCGTGAAGGCGGAGTTCGAGGAGGTCAAGGACCTCGGCGGGCTGTACGTGCTCGGCACCGAGCGCCACGAGTCCCGCCGTATCGACAACCAGCTGCGCGGTCGTTCCGGCCGTCAGGGCGACCCCGGCGAGTCCCGCTTCTACCTCTCGCTCGGTGACGACCTGATGCGCCTGTTCAAGGCGCAGATGGTCGAGCGCGTGATGGCCATGGCCAACGTGCCGGACGACGTGCCGATCGAGAACAAGATGGTCACCCGCGCCATCGCCTCCGCCCAGTCGCAGGTCGAGACCCAGAACTTCGAGACGCGTAAGAACGTCCTGAAGTACGACGACGTCCTCAACCGGCAGCGCCAGGTCATCTACGGCGAGCGCCGTCGCGTCCTGGAGGGCGAGGACCTGCACGAGCAGATCCAGCACTTCATGGACGACACGATCGACGACTACATCCGCCAGGAGACCGCCGAGGGCTTCGCGGAGGAGTGGGACCTCGACCGTCTGTGGAACGCCTTCAAGCAGCTCTACCCGGTGAAGGTCACCGTGGAGGAGCTGGAGGACGCGGCCGGGGACCGGGCGGGCATCACCGCCGAGTTCATCGCCGAGTCGATCAAGGGCGACATCCACGAGCAGTACGACGAGCGTGAGAAGCAGCTCGGCTCGGAGATCATGCGTGAGCTGGAGCGGCGCGTGGTCCTGTCGGTCCTGGACCGCAAGTGGCGCGAGCACCTCTACGAGATGGACTATCTCCAGGAGGGCATCGGCCTGCGCGCGATGGCGCAGAAGGACCCGCTGGTCGAGTACCAGCGCGAGGGCTTCGACATGTTCACCGCCATGATGGAGGGCATCAAGGAGGAGTCCGTCGGCTACCTGTTCAACCTGGAGGTCCAGGTCGAGCAGCAGGTCGAGGAGGTCCCCGTGCAGGCGACCGCTCCCTCGCTGGACAAGGGCGACGCGGTGCCGGCCGGTGCCGGAACCGGGCGTCCGGAGATCCGCGCCAAGGGACTCGACGCGCCGCAGCGGCCGGACCGGCTGCACTTCTCCGCTCCGACCGTCGACGGTGACGGCGGTGTCGTCGAGGGCGACTTCGCCGCCGACGAGGACTCGGGCGACGGGATGACGCGGGCGGAGCGCCGTAAGGCGCAGAAGAACGCGAGCGGTGGGCGTCGCCGTAAGAAGTGAGGCGCTGCCGCCGAGGGCCCTGACGAAGGGTCGCTGACGCGGTGGGTTCGGTGTGAGGGGTCGGTCGCCCGGTGGGTGGCCGGCCCCTTCGTCGTGCCTGGAGGGGGGCGTCGCGAGTCAGGCGTGGTGGGGCGTCACGCCGAGACCGTCGAGCTCGACTGCGGCGCAGCGCCAGCGCTGGTCGGCGCCGCGCTCCAGGCGGAACGCCATGGCCCGTACGCGGTGGCCGGTGGCGATGCTCGCGAAGGCCTCCACGGCGCCGTGGAGGGGGTGTGGCTGCACGGAGCAGCGGCGCAGGACCGGGCGCGGGCCGAGCGACCGCAGCGGGGTCGTCGGGGCGAGCCGGACGAGCTGCTCGTACGCCTCGCCGACGGTGTGGCCGAGCATCCAGTGGACCGGCCGCTCCCCGCTGAGCACGGCGAGCAGGCGCTCGGCGAAGACGGTGTGCGGGGGGAGTGTGCGGGGCGCGGTACGGGGGTGCGTGCCCGCGGCGCCGCGGGGGCGGGTGCCGGCCGGACCGCCGGGCGCGGTGCGGGGACGCGGGGTGCGTGGGGTGCGCGGGCGGGTCGTGGCCGTGGCGGGGGGCGGCGTCTGTGTGGCGGGCGTGATGTCCATGGCGATCCCCTGTCGTTGCGTAACCGAGTGATACCAGTCGGTAACTTTCGTTGGGGATCTTGTACGGCCGGGGCCGGAGCCGCCGCAAGGCGTCCGGGGCGGCGGGGGCGCCCTCGGGCGGAATCACCTATCAGGGTGACGCGGTGGAAAACCGGCTCCCCGCGGCCTCGTCGGAGGCGCCCCGGTGGTGGACGGGCCGAGGCTGCGGCCGACAGCCCTGAAGGGGGACTCCGCGGATATCCTGAGGGCCTCTCCGTCTACGAAAGCGGCCAGCCATGCGCGTGTACGTCCCCCTGACCCTCCCCGGTCTCGCACAGGCGCACAAGGCGGGCGAGCTGGGTCCCGGCCCGCTGACCGCCTACGCCGTCACCCCCGCGCTGCGCGAGTGGTACGTCTCCGACGACATCGAGGAACTGGAGTACGCGGCGCTCAACCGGGCCGCCTCCGCCTCCCTGCGCCTGCTGGCCGGTGACCCCCAGGCGCCCCGGCGCCGGGTCGTCGTCGCCGTCGACGTGGCCGACAAGGACGCCACCACGGACCCCGACCTGGGGCTCGACGCCGGCTCGATCGGCGAGGTCCGGATCGCCGGCGCGGTCCCGCTGGCCAAGGCGGCGGCGGTGCACGCCGACGCGGACGACGCCGAGGCGGACGTCACCGCGGCCGCGGCCGCGCTCGGCGCCGCGGACCAGGGCGACGACGACGCGCGGTTCGTGGTGGACGGGGCCGAGGACCACGAGCTGCTGTGGTTCGGGGTGCAGGAGATTCCCGGGCTGCTGGGGTAGCGGGACCGGGCGGGGTTCGTTGTCCGAGGTGCCCGGTACCGTTTTTCCATGGGGAAGCACGGCTTGCGGGGCAAGCATCTGGTCTGGGACTGGAACGGGACACTGCTCGACGACACGAGTGCGGTGATCGGCGCGACGAACGCGGCCTTCGCCGAGATCGGGCTCGAACCGATCACGCTGGAGCAGTACCGCGAGCTGTACACGGTGCCGGTACCGAAGTTCTACGAGCGGCTCATGGGGCGGCTGCCCACCGACGCCGAGTGGATCGTGATGGACGGCGCCTTCCACCGCCACTACCGGCCGCGGGCGGAGGGGTGCGGGCTCACCCTCGGCGCCGCGGAGCTGCTCGCGGCGCGGCAGGACTCCGGGTTCACCCAGTCCCTGCTGTCGCTCGCGCCGCACGCGGATCTCATACCGCTCGTGCGGCGGCACGGCATCGCCGAGCGCTTCGTCCGGATGGACGGGCGGGTCGGCGACTCGACGGACGGGAAGTCCGGACACATGGTGCGGCACCTGGCGGCGCTGTGCGACATCCCGGCGGACCGGGTGGTCGTCATCGGGGACGCGGCGGACGACGCGGTGGCGGCGGCGCACGTGGGGGCGAAGGCGGTGCTGTACACCGGGGGGTCGCACAGCAGGGCGTCCCTGGAGCGGGTGGGGGTGCCGGTGGTCGACTCGCTCACGGAGGCGGTGGCGGTGGCGGAGGAGCTGGTCTGACGCGCGGTGCGGTGGCGGAGGAGCTGGTCTGACGGGCGGTGTCAGAAGAGCTGGTCTGACGGGCCCGGCGACGGGGTGCCGGTGCGGCGGCCCGTCGCCCGGCTGCGGGGCGGTGGGGGCGGGGCGGCCCACCCCCACCGGGGTCAGGCCTTGGCGCGGAGGACCTTCAGGAACTCGCGCATCCAGGTGGGGTGGTCCGGCCAGGCGCGGGAGGAGACCAGGAGGCCGTCCACCACGGCAGCCGAGTCCTGGAAGGTCGCTCCGGCCGCCTGCATGTCGAGTTCCAGGGCCGGGTAGGCCGTGACCCTGCGGCCCTCCAGGCCGCCGACCGCGGCCGTCAGGAGCGGGCCGTGGCAGATCTGGGCGACGGGCTTGTCCGCGTCGAAGAAGGACTTCAGGATCTTGCGGAGCTCAGGGTCGTTGCGCAGGTACTCCGGCGCCCGGCCGCCCGGGATCACCACCGCCACGTACGCGCCCGGGTCGACCTCCGAGAAGGCCAGGTCCGCCGGCCACGTGTAGCCGGGCTTCTCGGTGTACGTGTCGAAGCCCGGCTCGAAGTCGTGGACGACGAACCTGAGCTGCTTGCGCGCCGGGGCCGCGATGTCGACCTCGTATCCCTCCTCCAGCAGCCGCTGGTAGGGGTACATCACCTCCAGCGACTCCGCCGCGTCCCCGGTCACGATCAAGATCTTCGCCATGGCTCTCCCAGATCACAGGTGGTCACAGATGGTCGGTCCGTCGTGCTCTGTCGTGCCCCGCCATGCCGGCGTACACGCCACCGCGGCGGGCTGCTTTGCCAAGAGGACATGTGTCGCTGTCCATAACGTCAAACTTCCACCCCCGCTTTTGTACACATACGGTTCATGACGGGGCGGGGGTCAGGGGCGATAGGCTTTTGCCGTGATCAGCGCGATACGCCGAGGGGGCAGTGAAGCCCCCGGCTGCTGCCCGGTCCGCGACAGCGGCCGGGCCGACAGTGCGTTCGCCGATCCTTTCCGTCCGGGCGCGCCACGCTCCGTGGCCGATAACGACCTGGGCATCTCTCATCCGGGCATAACGTCGACTTCGACCGGAATCACCGCGTCGAGGCGTTGTGTCCTTTCTTCCACCGACGTCACGCAACGGCGCGCGACAGGAGTCAGAGGACATGCAGACCAAGCTGGACGAAGCCAAGGCCGAGCTGCTCGAAAGGGCCGCTCGGGTAGCTGAGCACAGCCCGGTCGGGGGGCGACTTCCGACGGGCCCGGAGGGTGCCGGTGAGCGCCCGGACCGGGACCCCGTGCTCGAATACCTCCAGCGCTACTACCTGCACACCGCGCCGGAGGACCTGGGCGACCGTGACCCGGTCGACCTCTTCGGTGCCGCGCTCTCTCACTACCGGCTCGCGGAGAACCGCCCGCAGGGCACCGCGAACGTGCGCGTCCACACCCCGACGGTGGAGGAGAACGGCTGGACCAGCAGCCACTCCGTCGTCGAGGTCGTCACCGACGACATGCCGTTCCTCGTCGACTCGGTCACCAACGAGCTGTCCCGCCAGGGCCGCGGCATCCACGTCGTGATCCACCCGCAGGTCCTGGTCCGCCGTGACGTCACCGGAAAGCTCATCGAGGTCCTCTCGACCCAGATCCACGGCGAGCTGCCGCACGACGCGCTCACCGAGTCCTGGATCCACGTCGAGATCGACCGCGAGACCGACCGCGCCGACCTCAAGCAGATCACCGCCGACCTGCTCCGCGTCCTGTCCGACGTCCGCGAGACGGTCGAGGACTGGGACAAGATGCGCGATGCCGCCCTGCGCATCGCCGAGGGACTGCCCGCCGAGCCCACCGCCTCCGACCTGCGGCCGACCGAGGTGGACGAGGCCCGCGAGCTGCTGCGCTGGCTCGCCGACGACCACTTCACCTTCCTCGGCTACCGCGAGTACGAGCTCGTCAACGGCGACGCCCTGTCCGCCGTGCCCGGCACCGGCCTCGGCATCCTGCGCTCCGACCCGCAGCACGCCGGCGACGACGAGGGCCACCACGCCCACCCCGTCTCGCCCTCCTTCAGCCGGCTGCCCGCCGACGCCCGCGCCAAGGCGCGCGAGCACAAGCTGCTGATCCTGACGAAGGCCAACAGCCGGTCGACCGTGCACCGCCCCTCGTACCTCGACTACGTCGGTGTGAAGAAGTTCGACGCCGACGGGAACGTCATCGGTGAGCGGCGCTTCCTCGGGCTGTTCTCGTCCGCCGCCTACACCGAGTCCGTCCGCCGGGTCCCGGTCGTCAAGCGCAAGGTCCAGGAGGTCCTGGAGGGCGCCGGCTTCTCGCCGAACAGCCACGACGGCCGCGACCTGCTCCAGATCCTGGAGACCTACCCGCGCGACGAGCTCTTCCAGACCCCGGTCGACCAGCTCCGGTCCATCGTCACCAGCGTCCTGTACCTGCAGGAGCGGCGCCGGCTGCGGCTCTACCTGCGCCAGGACGAGTACGGCCGCTACTACTCGGCCCTCGTCTACCTGCCGCGCGACCGCTACACCACCCGCGTCCGGCTGCGGATCATCGACCTCCTGAAGGAGGAGCTCGGCGGCATCAGCGTCGACTTCACCGCCTGGAACACCGAGTCGATCCTCTCCCGCCTCCACTTCGTCGTCCGCGTCAAGCCCGGCACCGAGCTCGCCAAGCTGACCGACGCCGACATCGACCGCATCGAGGCCCGGCTCGTCGAGGCCGCCCGCTCCTGGGCCGACGGCTTCGGCGAGGCGCTGAACGCCGAGTGCGGCGAGGAGCGCGCCGCCGAGCTGCTCCGCCGCTACGGCAACGCCTTCCCCGAGGGCTACAAGGCCGACCACTCGCCGCGCGCCGCCGTCGCGGACCTGGTCCACCTGGAGGCCCTCGCCCGTACGGACAAGGACTTCGCGCTCTCCCTCTACGAGCCCGTCGTCGCCGGCCCCGGCGAGCGCCGCTTCAAGATCTACAAGACCGGCGACCCGATCTCCCTCTCCGCGGTGCTGCCGGTCCTCAACCGGCTCGGCGTCGAGGTCACCGACGAGCGCCCGTACGAGCTGCGCTGCTCCGACCGCACCCACGCCTGGGTCTACGACTTCGGTCTGCGGATGCCGACCCCGTCCGGCAACGGCGGCGACTACATCGGCGACGACGCCCGCGAGCGCTTCCAGGAGGCCTTCGCCGCCACCTGGACCGGCGAGGCCGAGAACGACAACTTCAACTCCCTCGTCCTCTCCGCCGGGCTCACCTGGCGCGAGGCGATGGTGCTGCGCGCCTACGCCAAGTACCTGCGCCAGGCCGGTTCGACCTTCAGCCAGGACTACATGGAGGACACCCTCCGCGACAACGTCCACACCACCCGGCTGCTCGTCAACCTCTTCGAGGCCCGGATGGCGCCGGAGCGCCAGCGCGCCGGGGTCGAGCTGATCGACGCGCTCCTCGAAGAGCTGGACGCCGCCCTCGACCAGGTCGCGAGCCTGGACGAGGACCGGATCCTGCGGTCCTTCCTCACCGTCATCAAGGCGACGCTGCGGACGAACTTCTTCCAGACCTCGGTGGACGGGAAGCCGCACACCTACGTGTCGATGAAGTTCGACCCGCAGGCCATCCCCGACCTGCCGGCCCCGCGCCCCGCCTTCGAGATCTGGGTGTACTCGCCGCGCGTCGAGGGCGTCCACCTGCGCTTCGGCAAGGTCGCCCGAGGCGGCCTGCGCTGGTCCGACCGCCGTGAGGACTTCCGTACGGAGATCCTCGGCCTGGTCAAGGCGCAGATGGTGAAGAACACCGTCATCGTGCCCGTCGGCGCCAAGGGCGGCTTCGTCGCCAAGCAGCTCCCGGACCCGTCCGTGGACCGGGACGCCTGGCTCGCCGAGGGCATCGCCTCCTACAAGACCTTCATCTCGGCGCTGCTCGACATCACCGACAACCTGGTCGCGGGCGAGGTCGTGCCGCCGGTCGACGTGGTCCGCCACGACGAGGACGACACCTACCTCGTCGTCGCCGCCGACAAGGGCACCGCGACCTTCTCCGACATCGCCAACGGGGTCGCCGAGTCGTACGGCTTCTGGCTCGGCGACGCCTTCGCCTCCGGCGGCTCGGCCGGCTACGACCACAAGGGCATGGGCATCACCGCCCGCGGCGCCTGGGAGTCCGTCAAGCGCCACTTCCGCGAGCTGGGCCACGACACCCAGACCGAGGACTTCACGGTCGTCGGCGTCGGCGACATGTCCGGTGACGTCTTCGGCAACGGCATGCTGCTCAGCGAGCACATCCGGCTCGTCGCCGCCTTCGACCACCGGCACATCTTCATCGACCCGCACCCCGACGCGGCCGTCTCGTACGCCGAGCGCCGCCGTCTCTTCGACCTGCCCCGCTCCTCCTGGGCCGACTACGACACGTCGCTGCTCTCCGCGGGCGGCGGCATCCACCCCCGTACCGCCAAGTCCATCCCGGTCAACGCGCAGGTCAGGGCCGCCCTCGGCATCGAGGACGGCGTCACCAAGATGACCCCGGCCGAGCTGATGAAGGCCGTGCTCCACGCGCCCGTCGACCTGCTCTGGAACGGCGGCATCGGTACGTACGTCAAGTCCTCGGCCGAGTCGAACGCGGACGTCGGCGACAAGGCCAACGACGCCATCCGCGTCGACGGCCAGGACGTGCGCGCCCAGGTCATCGGCGAGGGCGGCAACCTCGGCGCGACCCAGCTGGGCCGCATCGAGTTCGCCCGGACCGGCGGCCCCGAGGGCCAGGGCGGCAAGGTCAACACCGACGCCATCGACAACAGCGCCGGCGTCGACACCTCCGACCACGAGGTCAACATCAAGATCCTGCTCAACGGGCTCGTCACCGAGGGTGACATGACCGTCAAGCAGCGCAACAAGATCCTCGCGGAGATGACCGACGAGGTCGGCACGCTCGTCCTGCGCAACAACTACGCGCAGAACACGGCCCTGGCCAACGCCGTCGCCCAGTCGCCCTCGCTGCTCCACGCCCACCAGCGCTTCATGCGCCGCCTGGGCCGCGACGGCAGCCTCGACCGCTCCCTGGAGTTCCTGCCCAACGACCGGCAGATCCGCGAGCTGCTCAACAACGGCAGGGGCCTGAGCCAGCCGGAGCTCGCCGTCCTCCTCGCGTACACCAAGATCACGGTGGCCGACGAGCTGATCGGTACGGAGCTGCCGGACGACCCGTACCTGCGCGGACTGCTCCACGCGTACTTCCCGACGCTGCTGCGCGAGAAGTTCACCGAGGCCGTCGACAGCCACGCCCTGCGCCGCGAGATCGTCACCACGATCCTGGTCAACGACACCGTCAACACCGGTGGCGCGACCTTCCTGCACCGCCTCCGCGAGGAGACCGGCGCGTCGCTCGAGGAGATCGTCCGGGCGCAGACCGCGGCCCGGATGGTCTTCCGCCTCGGCGAGGTCTGGGACGCCGTCGAGGCCCTCGACAACCGGGTGCCGGCCGAGGTCCAGACCCGGATGCGGCTGCACTCCCGCCGGCTCGTCGAGCGCGGTACGCGCTGGCTGCTCAACAACCGGCCGCAGCCGCTCCAGATCGGCGAGACCATCGAGTTCTTCGCCGACCGCGTCGAGGAGGTCTGGGACCGGCTGCCGCAGCTGCTGCGCGGCGCGGACCTGGAGTGGTACCAGTCGATCCTGGACGAGCTGACCGAGGTCGGCGTGCCGGAGGAGCTCGCCCTGCGGGTCGCCGGCTTCTCGTCCGCCTTCCCGATCCTCGACGTCGTCGCGATCGCGGACCGGACCGACAAGGAGCCGCTGGCGGTGGCCGAGGTCTACTACGACCTGGCCGACCGGCTGCGGGTCACCGACCTGATGGACCGGATCATCGAGCTGCCGCGCAGCGACCGCTGGCAGTCGATGGCCCGCGCCTCGATCCGCGAGGACCTGTTCGCGGCGCACTCGGCGCTCACCGCGGACGTCCTGACGGTGGGCGACGACACGTCGAGCCCGGAGGAGCGGTTCAAGGCCTGGGAGGAGAAGAACGCGGCGATCCTGAGCCGCGCGCGGACGACCCTGGAGGAGATCCAGGGCTCGGACACCTTCGACCTGGCGAACCTGTCGGTGGCGATGCGGACCATGCGGACGCTGCTGCGCAGCCACAGCTAGTCGCGGTACGGAGCGACGAAGGGAAGGGCCCCGCCGGTGTTCCGGCGGGGCCCTTCCCTGTTCAGTCCTCGGCCGGGGTGGTCTCAGCCCTCGGCCGGGGTGGTCACGGTCTCTTTCCACAGGCCGCGGGCGGCGAGCAGGGCCGCCGCGAGCAGCAGGCCGTTGCGGAGCACCATGACGGTGAGGCCGGAGGCGGTGCCGGCGAGGAGCTCCAGGTAGAGCACGGGGTACGCGAGCGAGCTCAGCGCGGCCGCCGGGAGGAGCAGCAGGGCCGCCGGGCGCATCACGGTACGGCGGGAGGTCAGGCAGACGGCGGCGAGTCCGAGCAGCCAGATCATGTACTGGGGGCTGATCACCCGGCTGGTGACGGTGAAGAGCAGGACGGCGGCGAAGGCCGCGTCGAGCGGGGTCGCGGGGGTCCAGCGTCTGGCCCGGACCCGCCAGAGCAGCAGCCAGCCGAAGGCGGCGACGGTGAGCAGCAGGGCGAGGTGCCCGAGGCTGGAGACGTACGGGCCGACGTACTCGAAGGCGCCGTAGCGGAACTCGACGCGGCCCGGCCAGACGTCGGCGGCCCGGGCGAGCGCGAGGGCCGTGCCGCCCAGGGACTCGATCTGGATGCCGCGGTTGCCCTGCTGGCGCAGGAAGCCGAGGGATTCGGAGAAGAGCAGCGCGAGGGTGGCGAGGAGGGCGAGCGCGGCGACGACGGCGGCGGTCCAGGCCTCGCGGGTGGTGCGGCCCCGGGGGGTGCCGATCAGGGTGAGCGCCGGCCAGACCTTGACCATCGCGCCGATTCCGGCGAGCGCCCCGCCGAGTCGGTGGGCGGCGGTCGAGCGGGCGTTGACGGCGAGCAGGGCGAGGACGGCGAGGGCGGTGGTCTGGACGTCGTACCGCGCGAGGGGGAGGTGCAGGAGGAGCGGCAGACCGCAGACCCAGAACCAGGCGCCGTGGGTGAGGCGTTCGCTGTCGGCGCGGGCGAGGGCGAGGGTGATGACCGCGTCGGCGAGGAGGGCGAGGGCGACGAAGGCCTGGAAGTACGTGAGGGAGGGGACGATGCCCGGGGCCATGATCACGAGGCCGGCGCCGGGCGGGTACTGCCAGGTCACGTCGCCGGGCGGGAAGGTGCCGGTCGCGAACTGCCCGTACCAGTGCTGGTAGAGGGCGACTTCGCGGCCCACCCCGCCGATGCCGAGGTCGTCGCGGACGAGCAGCAGGAGCATGCCGGCCCGGGTGAGGAGCCAGACGACGGCGAGGGCGAGGTACGGGCCGCGGCCGACCGTGACGAAGGTGGCGGAGGTGAAGGTGTCCGAGTCGAAGGGCGACCGGGTCAGGGAGGGGGGTGGGGGCGCGGCGGGGGAGGGCGGTGCCGCGGGGGAGCTGGGGGCGGGCGTGGGCGTGGTGGGTGACGGAGGGCCGTTCCGGGCCCGGCGGGGCGGCTGCGGGTGATCGTTCGTCATCCCACGGCACTCTAGCCCGCTATGTCTTATTTGTTAGCTGTTGTCGCCCTCGTACCGGTGAACTCCTCGTACGCCGCCACCACCTCCTTCGCCGGACCGTCCATCCGGAGCGTCCCCGCCTCCAGCCAGAGCGCCCGCTCGCAGGTCTCCGTGATGGTCGAGTTCGAGTGGCTGACCAGGAAGACCGTCCCCGCCTCCGCCCGCAGCTCGTCGATCCGTCGCTGACTGCGCCGCCGGAAGCGCGCGTCGCCGGTCGACAGGGCCTCGTCGATGAGCAGGACGTCATGGCTCCTGGCGGCGGCGATGGAGAAGCGCAGCCGGGCCCCCATTCCGGAGGAGTACGTCCGCATGGGCCGGGAGATCGCGTCGTCCTTCTCGTTGATGCCGGAGAAGTCGACGATCTCGTCGTAGCGGGCCCGGACCTCGGCGCGGCTCATGCCCATCGCGAGGCCGCCCAGGATCACGTTCCGCTCTCCGGTCAGGTCGTTCATCAGGGCCGCGTTGACGCCGAGGAGCGAGGGCTGTCCGTGGGTGTAGACCTGGCCCCGTTCGACGGGCTGGAGGCCCGCGATGGCCTTCAGGAGGGTCGACTTGCCCGATCCGTTCGAACCGATCAGGCCGATCGCCTCGCCTCGGTACGCGGCGAAGCTCACCCCCTTCACGGCGTGGACCCGGCGGCCTGCCGGAGCCGTACGGCCCCGGCGGAGCATCCGGCCGAGGGCGGCGGTGGCGCTGCCCCGGCCGCCGGGGTGCCCGCTGTGGACCGTGTAGGTGATGTGGACGCCGTCGACGACGACGGTCGGGGTGCGGGGGTCCTCGGTCGTCTCAGCCACGGCCGTACGTCTCCTCTGCCTTCCAGAACCAGATGAAGCCGCCCGCGAAGGACAGCAGGGCCCAGCCGGCGGCGAGGGCCCAGACGTGCGGCGGCAGCTGGGCCGAGGTGTGGCTCTCGATCAGCGCGAAGCGCATGAGGTCGATGTAGACCGCCGCCGGATTGCACTGGAGCGCCAGCACCACGGCGTCCGGGAAGCGGCCGTCACTCGCCAGGTTCTGGATCGACCACATCGCGCCGGAGGCGTACATCCAGGTGCGCAGCACGAACGGCATCAGCTGGCTGATGTCCGGGGTGCGGGCCGCGAGCCGTGCGAGGGCGAGCGCCACGCCCGTGTTGAACAGGGCCTGGCAGAGGAGGGCCGGGACGGCGAGCAGCCAGCTCCAGGCGGGGAACTCGCCGCAGCAGAAGAGGATCACGACCAGCGCGATGAGCGAGAGCAGCAGCTGCTGGAGCTGCTGGAGCGCGAGCGAGATCGGCAGGCCCGCGCGCGGGAAGTGCAGGGCGCGGACCAGGCCCAGGTTGCCGCTGATCGCCCGGGTGCCGGCCATGACCGTGTCGGAGGTGAAGGTCCACACGAAGACGCCGGTGATCAGGAACGGGACGTAGTCGGGGACGCCGTGCCGGGCGTTCATCAGGACGCCGAAGATCGCGTAGTACACGGCCGCGTTGAGGAGCGGGGTCATCACCTGCCAGATCTGGCCGAGGCGGGCCTGGCTGTACTGGGCGGTGAGGCGGGCGGTCGCGAAGGCGGCGATGAAGTCGCGGCGGGACCAGAGCTGCCGGACGTAGACGGGGAGCGAGGGGCGGGCCCCGCTGACGGTCAGGCCGTGGCGCAGGGCGAGTGCGCGGAGGTCGAGGCCGGGATCGAGGCCGGGGTCGACGGAGGCGGGGTCGGCAGTGGGGTCGACAGCGGGGTCGACGGCGGCGGGATCGACGCCAGGGTCGACGGCGGCGGCGGGGGCCGGTCCGGTGGGGGTGGGCGGTGCCTGGTCGCGGGCCGGTGGCTGTCCGGCGTGCGGGGGGAGCGTCTGGGTGGTCACGGGCGGGCGCTTTCGACGAGGGGTGCGGGGCGCGTTCTTCCGGTGAGGGGTGCGGGCATCGTCGGCGATGGAACGGGTCCGTATCGTCGCTACGGGGAGGGTAGGGCGATCGCACGTCGGAACGCAACCGTATCGTCGTAACGTCGTCGTTGGTTAAGATGCCGTTCATGACCGAACCGACCCCCCGCCGCGCCCCCGCCGGAGCCGCCGTACTCCGCGAGGACGTGACCGAGGCCATCCGCGCCGCCGTCTTCGAGGAGCTCGCGGCCGTCGGCTTCGCCCGCATGTCCATCGAGGGCATCGCGCGCCGCGCGGGCGTCGGCAAGACCGCCGTCTACCGGCGGTGGAAGTCCAAGCTCTCCCTCGTCCTCGACCTCGTCGGCGCCTTCGCCGCCCAGGGCCTGCCCGTGCCCGCCACCGGCTCCCTGCACGGGGACGTGCGCGCGCTGCTCGAAGTGGCCTCGTACGCCCTGCGCCACCCGGTCGCCTCGCAGGTCATCCCCGACCTGCTCGTCGAGGCCGCGCGGCAGCCGGAGATCGCCGACGCCATCCGGGAGGCGCTCCTCGACGGCCAGCAGGGCGTCATGGCCCAGATCGTCCGCGAGGCCGTCGCGCGCGGCGAGCTCCCCGAGGGCACCGACCCGGCCGGTGCCCTCGACCTCGTCGTCGGCCCGCTCTACTGGCGCCTCGTCGTCGTCCGTACACCGCTGCCCGAGGGGTACGTGGACGGGCTCGCGCGCGCGGCGGTGGCGGCGCTGCGCGCCTGAGGAGGACTACTTCACCGCGCCCGCCATCACCCCGGACGCGAACTGCCGCTGGAACGCGAAGAACACCAACAGCGGCACCACCATCGACAGGAACGCCCCCGGCGCCAGCACGTCCACGTTGTTGCCGAACTGCCGTACCTGCTGCTGGAGCGCCACCGTGATCGGCGGCGACTGCGAGTCCGCGAAGATCAGCGCGATCAGCATGTCGTTCCACACCCACAGGAACTGGAAGATCCCCAGCGAGGCGATCGCCGGACCGCCGAGCGGCAGCACCACCCGCGTGAACAGCCGCACCTCGCCCGCCCCGTCGAGCCGCGCCGCCTCCAGGAGTTCGCGTGGGATCTCCGCGAAGAAGTTCCGCAGCAGGAAGATCGCGAACGGCAGACCGAACGCGGTGTGGAAGAGGACGACCCCGAGCGTCGTCTCGAAGAGCCCGACCGCGCCGAAGAGCTTCGACACCGGCACCAGGGCGACCTGCACCGGGACCACGAGCAGCGCCACCACCGCCAGGAACCACCAGTCCCGGCCCGGGAAGTCCAGCCACGCGAAGGCGTACCCGGCGAACGAGCCGAGGACGAGGACCAGGAGCGTGGCCGGGACGGTGATCAGCACGGTGGAGAGGAGCGAGCCGGTGATCGTGCCGTTCGCGAGGAGGTGGGTGTAGTTCTCGGTGGTCAGCCGTGCCGGGGCCGTGAACACCTCCCACCAGCCGCTCGCCGCGATGTCGGAGGGCGAGCGGAGCGAGGAGAACAGCAGACCGACCGTCGGCAGCAGCCAGAACAGGCCGGCCAGGACGAGGAAGACGCGGACCGCGCCTCCCGCCGTGCGGGCCGCGATCCGGGAGGCGGGTGAGGTCATCGGCGGGTCTCCCTTCGTATGCGGCGGATGTTGACCGCCATCACCGGCAGCACCAGAAGGAGCAGGACGACGGCGATGGCCGAGCCGACCCCGAGATCCGCGTCCGTACCGAACGAGGAGCGGTACAGCTGGAGCGCGAGCACGTTCGCGTCGTCCTGCGCCGAGCCCGGTGCGATGACGAAGACCAGGTCGAAGACCTTGAGCACATTGATCATCAGGGTGACGAGGACGACCGCGAGGACCGGCGCCAGGAGCGGGACCGTGATCCGGCGGAACACCTGCCACTCGTTCGCGCCGTCCACCCGCGCCGCTTCCAGCAGCTCGCGCGGCACGGCCGCGAGCCCGGCGCCGATCAGCACCATCGCGAAGCCGGCCCACATCCACACGTACGCCCCGATCACGGCCGGGGTGACGAGCGAGGGGCCCAACCACTCCACACCGTTGTACTGCTCCCGGAAATTGCTCGCGGGCAGCCGGAGTAAGGCTCCGTCGGCGCGGTCGGCGGGCAGGGTGAAGGAGCCGTCGGCCGCCGCCGTGGCCGTGGCGACCACCTTCCCGTCCCGTAGCGCCTCGATCCGCAGCCCGGCGAGGCCCAGCTCGGCCGGGTCGACCGCGTTCGGCTTCCCCCCGCCGCCCCGGGTGAAGTCAAGCCAGGCCGTTCCGGTGATCGCCCCCGCGGCCGGGGGAGTGGGCTCGCGGGCCGGGCGGGCCTCCTTCGGCATCCCGCCGGGAGCCACCCCGACGAGCGGGAGCCGTACGGGCTCCCCGGCGCGCACCGCCTCCTTGGTGACGTACGCGCCGTCACCGGCCGCCTTGAGCGGGTGCACGGGCAGGGGGCGGGCCCGGGGGAAGCCGGAGGACTCGGCGAAGGTGTCGTGGACCCCGACCCAGACGGCGTTGGCGACCCCGCGGTCCGGGTCCTGCTCGTAGACGAGCCGGAAGATGATCCCGGCGGCCAGCATCGAGATCGCCATCGGCATGAAGACGACCAGCTTGAACGCCGTGCCCCAGCGGACGCGTTCGGTGAGCACGGCGAAGACCAGACCGAGGGCGGTGGCGACCGCGGGAGCGAGAACCAGCCAGATCAGGTTGTTCCGTACGGCGGTGCGGAGCGAGTCGTCGGTGACGAGCGCCAGGTAGTTGTCCAGCCCCACGAAGGAGGAGCCGGAGCGGTCGAAGAGCGAGCGCTGGACGGAGTACCCGATCGGGTAGACGACCAGCGCCCCGAGGAGGAGCAGGGCGGGGAGCAGGAACCCCGCCGCGACCGTCCTGCTCCTGTTCCTGTGCCTGCTCCTTGGATTGCTCTTGCTGTTGTTGCTGTTGTTGCTGCGGATGGGGGCGGTACGGATGGCATCGGTGGCACGGTCGGTCCTCGGCATGCCGGGGCCTCAGCTCTTCGCGGCGGTCCGGTACGCCTTCGCCGCGTCCGCCTCCAGGCGCGCCTGGGCCCCGGCGATGTCCTTCGGGTTCTTCAGGAAGTCCTGGAGCGCCTTCCACTCGCCCTTGCCCGGCGTCCCGCCGAAGGACTGCGGCATCTGGTCCGACATGTCGAAGCGGAAGTCGTCACCGGCGCCGATGAGGGCCTTGGCGATCTCGCGCTGGACGTCGTTCGGATACGCGGCCGGGTCCAGGTTCTTGTTGGGGGAGAGGAAGCCGCCCTCGGCCGCCCAGATCTTCGCCGCGTCCGGGGAGGCCAGGAAGGCGAGCAGGGCCTGCGCGCCCTTGGTGTCCTTGAGCGCCACGGCCGCGTCGCCGGCCGTCACGACGGGAGCGGTGCCGCTGCCGACCGTGGGGAACGGGAAGACCTTCGCGTCCGTCCCGATCTTCGCCTTCGTCTGGGCGATGTTGACGGCGGCGAAGTCGCCCTCGAAGACCATCGCCCCCTTGGGCTGGTCGCCGCCGGTGAAGGTCTGCGTGACCGAGACCGGGTACTCCGTCTGCAGCGCGCCGCTCGTCCCGCCCGCCAGCAGCGCCGGCTTCCCGAAGAGCTCGGCGAGCGTGGTCAGCGCCGCGGCGACGGACGGGTCGGTCCACTTGATCTCGTGCTTCGCCAGCTGGTCGTACTTGGCCGGCCCCGCCTGGGAGAGGTAGACGTTCTCGAACCAGTCCGTGAGGGTCCAGCCGTCCGCGCCGCCGACCGAGACCGGGGTGACGCCGGAGGCCGAGATCGTCTCGGCGGTGGTGAGGAACTCCTTCCAGGTCTTCGGCTCGGTCGCGCCCGCGTTCTCGAAGACCGCGGTGTTGTACCAGACCAGGGACTTGTTGGCGGCCTTGAAGTAGACCCCGTACTGGGTGCCGTCGACCGCGCCGAGCTTCTGCCAGCCGGGCGAGTAGTTCGCGGCGAGCTGGGCCTTGGCCTCGGGGCCGACCGGCTTGAGCCACTTCTGGGCTGCCGCCTGCTGGATCGCGCCCACCTGCGGCAGCATCGCCACGTCGGGCGGGGAGCCGCCGGCGATCTTCGTCCCGAGGAAGTTCACGATCGGGTCCTGGGCGGGCACGAACGTCACCGTCGCACCGGTCCGCTTCTCGAACTCCCGCAGGACCTTGGTGAAGTTCTCCTGCTCGGGTCCCGTCCAGACGGCGGCGACCTCGATCTTCTCGCCCTTGAGGGGTAAGTCCCGTCCGGGCGTGGGATCCTTCGGATCCTTGGCCGCCCCGCCGCCGCCGCAGGCCGCGAGGGCCAGTGCGGAGAGCGCCGTGAGCGCCGTCATGGTCACCGCGGCCTTGCGTGGACGAAGAGTTGTACGCATTGCTGCCCCGTCTCTCCCGTGTGCTTCGCTGTCCCGTGCTCGACAGGTCTACGCCGGGTGGTGGGGCCCCGCAATACCGCCTTCCGCGTCAAGCGGGCGATCGTGATGCCCTCGTGACGTGCCGTCAGCCCGGTCGGGCGGGCTGATGGTGGGCTGACGGGTGCGTCGGCGGTGGCCTGAGGGGTGCGTCGGCGGGTGGGCTGACGGGTGCTCCGGTGGGTGGCCTCAGGGGTGCGTGGGTGGGCGCCGGGCCGGGTGCGCGGTCAGGTGTGGGTGGCCGGTGCGAGCGGCGGTATGGGGGTCGCCTCGACCGAACGGGCCGCCCGGTCCAGGGCGCTCGCGAGGAGCGCCAGGTCCGTCGGGCCGTTGCCCAGCTCGCGGACCGGGCGACGGGTGGGCGGGTCGCCCATCCGCTCCCACTCCAGCGGGACGACGACCGGTCGGAGCGTCGCCGTCCGGGGGATCCGGCCGGTGACGCGGCCCGCCTGGAAGGGCGTCACGCGCCCGTCCGGATGCCCGAGCCTGCCCCGCCCGGCCGCCGGTACGTCCGGGCCCGGGGCCACCGGGGGCGCGTCGAGCACGATCCGCAGCCGGGCCCCGTGGGCCAGCTCCGTGTCGGCGGTGCGGTCCGGGCGCGCCGAGGTCGCGACGAGGTGCACCCCGAGCCGCTCGCCGTGCCGGGCGACGGCCTCGAGCGCCCGGACGACGGACCCGGCGGCCGGCCGGCCGGAGGCCCCGAGCGCGGGGGCGACCAGTGCGTCGAAGTCGTCGACGAGGACGACGAGCCGCGGCAGCGGCCCGCCCCCGGCGGTCCGGGTGGTCCCGGGCTCGGGCGAGGGCCGAGGGATCCGCCCGACGGCCCCCTGGCCGGCCGTCCCGGCCTGCTCGCTCGCGGGGTGCGGTACGCGTCCGCTCGGCCGGTCGGTGAAGTCTGAGGCCCCGGCGCGGGGCACGCGCCCGCTCGGGTGGTCCGTGAGGTCGCCGTCGCCGGTGCGGAGGGTGCGGCTGCTCGGCCGGTCGTCCAGGGCGCCGCCCTCGCGCCGCGGCAGCCGCCCGCTGGGCGTGTCGGCCAGGAACCCGTCCCCTGCCGCCGACCGCGCCCGGGAACCGGCGCGGTCGCCGAGGTCGCCGGAGCCCGCGCGGGACACGCGTCCGCTGCCGCGTCCGCCGAGGTCGTCGGCGGAGGGGTACGGGGAGCGGTTGCTGGACCGGCCGCCGAGGTCGTCCGCGCCGGGGTACGGGGAGCGGCTGCTGGGGCGTCCGCCCAGGTCCTCCGCCCCGCCGTACGCGGAGCGGCCGCCGGGCTGCCCGGTGGTGGTGTCGTCCTCGCCGGTGCGGACGGTCCGCCCGCTGGGGCGGTCGTGGAGGCTGCCGTCACCGGCGCGGGCCACGCGTCCGCTGCCGCGTCCGCCGAGGTCGTCGGCGGAGGGGTACGGGGAGCGGTTGCTGGACCGGCCGCCGAGGTCGTCCGCGCCGGGGTACGGGGCACGGCCACTGGACCGGCCGCTCGGGTCCTCCGCGCCCGAGTACGTGATCCTGCCGCTCGGGCGGCCGCCGAGGTCGCCGTCGGAGGTGCCGCCGCGCGTGCCTCGGGTGCTCGGGAGGGAGCCGATCGTGCCGTCGCCGGTGCGGAGGGTGCGGCCGCTCGGGCGGTCCGTGAGGTCGCCCGGGTCGGCGACGCGGACGGTCGCGCGAGCGCCCTGGGGCACGGATTCCGCCGCGCTCGGGGAGCGCTGGCCGATCAGCCGGTCGGCCGCGGGCGCCGCGCGCGTGCCGCGGCGGTCGGCGAAGTGGCCGTCGCCCAGGAGCTCGGCCCGGCGCTTCAGCTCGGCGCCGAGCGCCTGCGCGAACTCCCGCATCCGTACCGGGTCGGAGGCGACGAGGTGCTCGGTGACGTGCGGCAGCTCCGTACAGACCGCGAGGCCTTCGCCGCGCTCGCCGCCCGCGCCGTCCACGAGGAGCAGGCCGAGCCGGTCGGGGCGGCCGCCGGCCGCGAGGGAGGCGGCGATGGAGCGGAGCAGCTCCGTGCGGCCGCTGCCCGCGGGCCCCTCGATCAGGAGGTGCGGGCCCTCCTGGGTGAGGTCCACCGAGAGCGGGCCGCGCGGGCCGGTGCCGAGCACGGCCGTGCCGTCCCCCGCGGAGGCCCAGCGGGCCAGCAGGGAGGCGGGGGTGGCCCGGGCGAGACCGAGCTCGTCGAGCAGGCGCGACGTCGGGGGCAGCGCGGCGGCCCGGCCGTGCGGCGCCGCCGCCGACTCCGTCCGCAGCGGAGCGAGGGCCCGGCCGAACCGCTCGGCCCAGGCGACGGAGACCGCGTCGACCACGCCGACGGTGCCGTGGCCCGCGACCCGCCCGCCGGAGGTCCGGAGCAGCCGCAGCGCGGTGGCCACGTCGCCGCTCAGGAGTGCGGCGGCCCCGCACTCGCGGAAGGCGAGGGAGGCGGCGCAGGCGGTTTCGTAGGTGGCGGCCACCGGCGATTCGGGGGTCGCGGAGGGTGCCTCGGCGAGACACAGGAGGTGGATGCCGGCGGCGGCCCCGGCGCCCGCAAGGCGCGCGACCGTCTCGCGCAGCGCCGCCGAACCGGGGTCCCCGTCCACGATCACGACCGTCGCCGGTCCGTCGTGGCGCGCGGCGGCCTCGGCGACGGAGGCGCGGTCGGCGCTGGGCCAGCCGGGGCCGAGCGGGCCGTCGTCGAGGCGCCGGGTCAGCTCGGCCGTCCGCGCCTGGGCCTGCTCGCGGTCGTACGCCAGGAGCAGGCGGCAGTCCTGGCCGTGGGCCGGCCGGACGTGCGGGAGCCAGCCGAGCCAGCCCCAGGCGCGCCGCCGCTCCTCCAGGGAGCGGTTCCGGTCGGCGCTGATCAGCACGATCTCCAGGTCGGAGGGGGAGTGCAGGGCGGCGAGCTGGGCCACGACCGAGCGGGCGAGGCCGGCGAGCCGGTCGGCGGGGCCCGCGAGCCCGAGCGAGCCGGCCTCGCGCAGTCCGACGGTGACCGGCACCCCGGAGAGCTCGGCGCGGTCGGTCGTGCCGAGCCGGACCGCGAGCGACTCGGGGTGGTCCTGGGGCCGCTCCCAGAGGCGGGGGCCGGGACCGAGGGCGGTGAGCAGGACGGTGGCGGGGTCGGGCCAGGTGTCGGCCGCGGGGACGGGCCCGGTGGCCGCGTCCCGCGCGTCGGTGCCCGGCCGGGCGCCGGCGGGCGCGCCCGCGTGGGTGTCCGGGGCTGTACGGGGGTCGGCGGCCGGGGCCGGGAGCTCCTCGCGCCCGCCGGTCAGGCGCCGGGCCCACGCGCCGAGCCCGCGCTTCCCGCCCGCGCGGCCGGGAGCCGGTGCGGTCCCCTGGGGGCGGGTCCGGCGGGTCCTGTTGTGGCCCTCGTCGAAGGGCTCCTCGGGCTCCTCCGCGCGCGCGTGGCCGCCGGCGCCGGTCCCGTACGGCTCGCCGTGCGCGTCGTCGGGGCGGGTGTCCCGTGAGGCGTGGGGGGAGCGGTGGGAGGAGTGGGAGGGGTCGTACGGCTCGTCGAGCGCGTGCCCGTACGGGACACCGCGCGCGCCTCCGTGGGTGCTGTCGTCGACCGGGTGTCCGGAGGCGGGGCGGCCGGAGGCGGAGCGGCCGGAGACGGAGCGGTCGGAGGCGGGATGTCCGGAGACGGAGCGGTCGGAGGCGGGATGTCCGGAGACGGGATGTCCGGAACCCTGGCTTCCGGAGGGTGCGCCGGACGATGCCTCGCCGGCCGCTCCATCCGCTCCGGCCGCCGTCCCGCGCGCGACCCGCAGATGGCCCTCGCCGTCCGGGGCCGTCGCCACCGTCTCCGTACCGCCGGGCTCGTCGCCGGGGCCCGTCAGGCGGAGGGCGGACTCGCCGAGGCGCAGCAGCGCACCCGGGAGGAGCCGGACCGGGCGGTCGCCGACCGGTACGCCGTCGAGGGTCGTCCCGTTCGTCGAGCCCAGGTCGGAGACGGTGACGCGGCCGTCCTCGCCGACGGTCACCGTGCAGTGGGCGCGGGAGACGTCGGGGTCGTCGAGCGGCACGTCGGCGTCGACGGAACGGCCGATCCTGATCGGTCCGCCGTGCAGCAGGTGCACCCCGCCCGCGTCCGGTCCGGCCACCACGTGCAACCGGGCGGAGGCGGCCTCGTCGACCCGGTCGTCGGGGCCGGGGACCTGGAGCGAGAGGACGGCGCCGTCGACGAGCGGGGGTTCGCCGAGCACGCAGCGGCGGCTGTCGAGCCGCTCCGCGCCCGCGTAGAGCACGGTCGTGCCCGAGGCGGAGGTGTCGGGGCCGGTGACGGCGGCGGCCAGACCCGAGGCGACGGCCGCGAGGGCCGTCCCGGCGGGGGCCGTGACGAGCACGTCGCAGGCGCGCCCGGCGCCGTGGCCGGCGTGGCTGCCATGGCCGGCGTGCGGCGCGAGGACGGTCAGCCGGATCTGCATCGCCGTCAGCGGTCCCTTCTGCGCGAGATGCCCGGCAGGGGAACCGCCCCGTATCTCCCCCCACCCGGCACGGACGCGTCGCCCGGTACAGGTCGGCACGGCGCGGGGGCTCCCGACCCCACCGATGCGACGTGCTGGAGGCATCCTCGCACCTGCCGCCGACAACCTGCCGCCGGGTCGGCCACAAGTGATCTTGAATGGTCGGCGGTGGTCCAAAAAATGCCTGGTTGGTCATGCCTTCGGAGCATGCCCGGCAACCGTCACGCTCCTCGGAGCGTCTTCTTCCGGACAAGTTCCGGACACGATCCAGGCCGGTTCCCGACGTGCCGGGCCGGAGCCCCGCCTCCGCCGGGCCCGCGCACGACCCCGGAAAACGGCCTGTGGACGACCGGCCTGTGACCCGTTCGGCGGCACTAAAGTGGGTTGGACACCCGGACGGGTCACAACAGAGAACAGGGACCCAGGGGACAAACACGAGACCGACCCCAGGACCACGATCAGCAGGGAGCGCGTGACGTGCGGCCTATCGGCAGCAAGTACCTGCTCGAGGAGCCGCTCGGACGCGGCGCCACGGGCACCGTCTGGCGAGCCCGCCAGCGGGAGACGGCGGGCGCCGAGGCGGCCGTGGCCGGCCAGCCCGGCGAGACCGTCGCGATCAAGGTCCTCAAGGAGGAGCTGGCCAACGACGCGGACATCGTGATGCGCTTCCTGCGCGAGCGGTCCGTGCTCCTCCGGCTCACCCATCCGAACATCGTGCGCACCCGTGACCTGGTCGTCGAGGGCGATGTCCTCGCCCTCGTCATGGACCTCGTCGAGGGCCCCGACCTGCACCGGTACATCAGGGAGAGCGGCCCGCTCACCCCGGTCGCCGCCTCCCTCCTGACGGCCCAGATCGCCGACGCGCTCGCCGCCAGCCACGCCGACGGCGTCGTCCACCGCGACCTCAAGCCGGCCAACGTCCTGCTCGCGGAGCAGGGCGGCCAGATGCACCCGATGCTCACCGACTTCGGCATCGCGCGCCTCGCGGACTCCCCGGGCCTGACCCGTACGCACGAGTTCGTCGGCACGCCCGCGTACGTGGCGCCCGAGTCCGCCGAGGGACGCCCGCAGACCTCCGCCGTCGACATCTACGGCGCGGGCATCCTCCTGTACGAGCTGGTCACCGGCCGGCCCCCGTTCGCGGGCGGCACCGCCCTCGAGGTCCTCCACCGGCACCTCAGCGAGGAGCCCCGCCGGCCCTCGACCGTGCCCGGGCCGCTGTGGACGGTCATAGAGCGCTGCCTCAGCAAGGACCCCGACCGGCGGCCGAGCGCCGAGAACCTCGCCCGCGGCCTGCGCGCGGTCGCCGCCGGCATCGGCGTCCACGCCACGCCCGCCCAGATCGAGGCGGCGGACGGCGTCGGGGCGCTCCTCGCCCCCGACCCGGCGCCCGCGCCGGTCCCGGAGACCCCCGGGGCCGCGGACCCCACCCAGGTGCTGCCCAGCGGCGCCGGAAACCCCTCGCAGTACGACCCGGCGGCCGCGACCAGCGTGATGCCGACCAGCGGCCCGTCGGGCGCCGCCGACCCGACGGCCGTCATGCCGCCCGTACCGTCCCAGCCGCCGCAGTCCGAGGACCCGCACCCCTGGCAGAGCCAGCTGCGCGCGGCCCGCGACCGCAACGAGCAGACGCAGGTGCAGTACCTCGACCCGAGCGAGGACCCGCTGCGCCGCCGCCCGCAGCGCCCGCAGCAGCAGGGCCAGCAGGGCCAGTACGGCCAGCAGGGCCAGCAGGGCCAGCAGGGCCAGCAGGGGCAGTACGGCCAGCAGGGTCAGTACGGACAGCAGCGGCCGCCGCAGCACCAGCCGCAGCGCCCCGCCCCGCCGCAGCCGTACCAGCAGCAGCACCAGCCGCAGCAGTACGCGCCGCCGCCGCCCCCGCAGCAGTACGCGCAGCCGCCCCAGCAGCAGTACACGCCGCCGCAGCCGCCGCCCCAGGCCCCGGCGCCCCGCGAGCCGCGACCGCCGCGTCAGCGCAGCGCCAACCCGGTGCGGATCCCCGGCCTCGGCTGCCTCAAGGGCTGCCTGGTCATGATCGTGCTCTTCGTGGTCGCGGGCTGGCTCGTCTGGGAGCTGACCCCGCTCCAGGACTGGATCGCCGAGGGCAAGAGCTACTGGCAGGCCATCGGCGACGGCATCTCGTCGGTCACCGACTGGATCTCCACGATCGGCGAGACGACCGGCTCCGGGGGTACTACCGGCGGTACGGGGCAGTAATACTGCCGATTTATCGACTTCCGAGGGGTGATTTCCGTTCGGAAGTGACGACCAGCGGCTGCGGACGCGTAGTTTTGACGCGAACCGCAGCCGCTGAGGGAGCAGTCTTGGCACGGAACATCGGCAGCCGCTACACCACCCACCAGATCCTCGGGCGGGGCAGCGCCGGAACGGTGTGGCTCGGCGAGGGGCCCGAGGGGCCCGTCGCCGTCAAACTGCTGCGCGAGGACCTGGCCTCCGACCAGGAGCTCGTCGGCCGCTTCGTCCAGGAGCGGACCGCCCTGCTCGGGCTCGACCACCCCCGGGTGGTCAAGGTCCGCGACCTCGTCGTCGACGGCAACGACCTCGCCCTGGTCATGGACCTCGTGCGCGGCACCGACCTGCGCACCCGTCTCGACCGGGAGCGGCGGCTCGCCCCCGAGGCCGCCGTCGCGATCATCGCCGACGTCGCCGACGCCCTGGCCGCCGCGCACGCCGCCGGGGTCGTCCACCGGGACGTCAAGCCGGAGAACATCCTGCTCGACATGGAGGGCCCCCTCGGCCCGGGCGGCGCCCACCCCGCCCTCCTCACCGACTTCGGCGTCGCGAAGCTGATCGACACCCCCGGCCGCACCAAGGCCACCCGGATCATCGGCACCCCCGACTACCTCGCACCCGAGATCGTCGAGGGCCTCCCGCCGCGCGCCGCCGTCGACATCTACGCCCTCGCCACCGTCCTGTACGAGCTGCTGGCCGGCTTCACGCCCTTCGGCGGCGGCCACCCCGGCGCCGTCCTGCGCCGCCACGTCACCGAGACCGTCGTCCCGCTCCCCGGCATCCCCGAGGAGCTGTGGCAGCTGATCGTGCAGTGCCTGGCGAAGGCCCCCGCCTCCCGGCTGCGCGCCTCCGAGCTCGCCGCCCGCCTCAAGGACGTCCTGCCGATGCTCAAGGGCATCCCGCCGCTGGACGTGGACGAGCCGGACGCGGAGCCGGCGGCGGAGCCCGAGCCGGAGACGTACGCCACCGGCCCGGGTGCTGGTGAGCCCGGGCCGCGCCGGGCCGCGGTCCCGCTCGTCCCCGGCGCCTCCGCCGACTCCAACCGGGACACCCACACGTCCATGCGGGTCCCGGCCCCCGACGAGCTCTCCGGCGGCCCCCTCGGCACCGCCCGGGCCCCCCGCCCCGCGGGCGCCCGGCGTCCCGGCTCGGCCCGCCACAAGGCTGGCGTGGTCCGCAAGCGCCGGATCACCCTCGCCGTCGCGGCGGTCGTGGTCGCGGGAGCGATCGGCGCCGGCGGCTACCTGGCGGCCTCCGGGGACGGCGACGCGCCGCCGCAGGACTCGAAGCAGTCCTCCCAGCCGTAGGAGCGGCTCTCCCGGCCCCGGCGGCGGTCCTTCCGGCCGTAGGTTCGGCTCCTTGCCCGGAGCCGTTACGCTGGACGCGTGGCAGTCGTCGATGTATCCGAAGAGCTGAAGTCCCTCTCCTCGACCATGGGGTCGATCGAGGCCGTCCTGGACCTCGAGAAGCTGAGGGCCGACATCGCCGTGCTCGAAGAGCAGGCCGCGGCCCCGTCCCTGTGGGACGACCCGGAGGCGGCGCAGAAGATCACGAGCAAGCTTTCGCACCTCCAGGCCGAGGTCCGCAAGACCGAGACCCTGCGCGGGCGGATCGACGACCTCGCGGTGCTCTTCGAGCTCGCCGAGGAGATGGACGACCCGGACACCCTCGCCGAGGCCGAGACGGAGCTCATCTCCGTCCGCAAGGCCCTCGACGAGATGGAGGTCCGTACGCTCCTCTCCGGCGAGTACGACGAGCGCGAGGCCCTCGTCAACATCCGTGCCGAGGCCGGTGGCGTCGACGCCTCCGACTTCGCCGAGCGCCTCCAGCGCATGTACCTGCGCTGGGCGGAGCGCCACGGCTACGCGACGGAGATCTACGAGACCTCGTACGCGGAAGAGGCCGGCATCAAGTCGACCACCTTCGTGGTGAAGACGCCGTACGCCTACGGCACGCTCTCCGTCGAGCAGGGCACCCACCGCCTGGTCCGCATCTCGCCCTTCGACAACCAGGGCCGCCGGCAGACCTCCTTCGCGGGCGTCGAGGTCCTCCCGGTCGTCGAGTCCTCCGACCACGTCGAGATCGACGAGTCCGAGCTGCGCGTGGACGTCTACCGCGCCTCGGGCCCCGGTGGCCAGGGCGTCAACACGACCGACTCGGCGGTGCGCATCACGCACCTCCCGACCGGCATCGTGGTCTCCTGCCAGAACGAGCGCTCCCAGATCCAGAACAAGGCGAGCGCCATGAACGTCCTCCAGGCCAAGCTCCTGGAGCGTCAGCGCCAGGAGGAGCGCGCCAGGATGGACGCCCTCAAGGACAGCGGCAGCTCCTGGGGCAACCAGATGCGTTCGTACGTCCTCCACCCGTACCAGATGGTCAAGGACCTCCGTACGGAGTTCGAGGTCGGCAACCCGCAGGCGGTCCTGGACGGCGAGATCGACGGCTTCCTGGAAGCCGGCATCCGCTGGCGCAAGCAGCAGGACAAGTAGCCTCCTCGGCCGACCCGTTCGGCTGTACGAGTCCGGGCCCCGCACCTTCTCGGTGCGGGGCCCGGACTCGTTCCGTGCCGTCGTGCGATTCGCTGGCGCAAGCGGAAGTGGGGCTGTCGGGGCGCTTTGTCGACAAGGGAACTGGTCTTGCGGGGCCCGGAGTTAAGGGTTTACGTCACAGTTGCATCGTCGCATGCCGGGTACTTGTGGATCTTTCGGGCATCGCACGCGCAACGACCTTGACGCTTCATCGGAAACTCGGAAGGGTGGCGTACTGGCATGCGCATTTCTGGGGCGCGTGTGAACGGGGGCCGGTCCAGTCGTGACGTCGCCCCTGCCGCGCCGGGCCCCGAGCGCTGCCCCATGACGAGATGAGCTACTGGGGGTAGCAGCCAGATGACCAAGCAGATGCGAATCCGTTTCGCGCGCATCGCCGCGGGTGCGGTGATCGCGGCCGGAGCTTCGCTGACCGCGGCGGGTGCCGCGCAGGCCGTGAACGCCTTCGGTGAGGGCGACCCGACCCCGGTGCCCACGTGCATCCCGGGTGACGTCGGTTGCGAGACCACCGCGCCGCCGACCACCGAGCCTCCGACCACGGAGCCGCCGACCACCGAGCCGCCCACGACGGAGCCTCCGACCACGGAGCCCCCGACCACGGAGCCGCCCACGACGGAGCCTCCGACCACGGAGCCCCCGACCACCGAGCCGCCCACGACGGAGCCTCCGACGACCGCCCCGCCGACCACCGTCCCGCCGACCACGGACCCCGGTCCGGGCGAGACCACGGAGCCGGGCCCCGGTGAGACCACAGAGCCGGGCACGGGCGAGACCACCGACCCCGGTACGGGCGAGACCACCGACCCCGGTTCCACCGACGGTCCGGTCACCCCCGACGAGGGCGGTAACGGCTCCACCGACTCCGGCGACCCCGGCACCTGCACCGTCGACCTCGACGGCGCCGAGTGCGTGGACACCGGCAACAACAACACCGACACCAACAACGCCGGCTCGCAGCCCGTGCAGCAGGGCCAGGCCAAGGAGGAGCTCGCCGAGACCGGTGCGGCCGAGACCTCGTTCCTGGTCATCGGCGCCGCGACCATGATCGCCGGCGGCATCGGCTTCCGCATGCTGCCGCGCCTCGTCGCCGGTGGCGGCCGCGCCGCCGTCTGATCGACCGCGTGAGCGCGTGAGCGCGTGAACGTGTGTGCATGACGAAGGGCCGGGGAGAGTGAATCTCCCCGGCCCTTCGCCATGCTTCCGGCTCGTGCGGCGCCGACGACGGCGCCCGCATCGATCCGGACGGCCAGGCCGTCCGGTCAGGCCGTCCGGACCGCCGCGAGCAGGGCGATCATGGCGAGCAGGGCGATCGCCAGCGTCAGCAGCATCGCGGGGCTCAGGCCCTGAGGGGTCAGACGCTCCCGGTTCGCGCGGCAGACGGGGCAGCGGCCCTCGGCGACCGGGGCCGCGCAGTTGGCGCACACCAGTCGGTCGTAGGTCATGCGCTCTCCTCCTCCCGCACAGGGATACACATCTGGACAACGTCCGGAGGGGCCCGGACGTTCCCCCTACCACTGTGCCAGCTCCGGGGCGTTTCGGCGCGCCCCGCCGGATTGCCCGCCTTCCGCCCCAAAGGGCGAAAAGGATAAACCACGCAAGCCAGGACCGCGACTGCGCGGGTCGTGCCCGTTCGCGTAAGGTCACGCACACCTACTCCCGGCCGACCGTGGTGCATCCGTGATCCGATTCGACAACGTCTCCAAGTCCTATCCGAAGCAGAACCGCCCCGCGCTCCGGGATGTCTCCCTGGAGATCGAGAAGGGGGAGTTCGTCTTCCTCGTCGGTTCGTCCGGCTCCGGAAAGTCGACTTTCCTGCGGCTGCTCCTGCGTGAGGAGCGCGCCAGTCAAGGCCAGGTGCACGTCCTCGGCAAGGACCTGGCCCGGCTCTCCAACTGGAAGGTGCCGCACATGCGGCGTCAGCTCGGCACCGTCTTCCAGGACTTCCGCCTCCTCCCCAACAAGACCGTCGCCGAGAACGTGGCCTTCGCCCAGGAGGTCATCGGCAAGCCGCGCGGCGAGATCCGCAAGGCCGTGCCGCAGGTGCTCGACCTGGTCGGGCTCGGTGGCAAGGAGGACCGGCGGCCCGGCGAGCTCTCCGGCGGTGAGCAGCAGCGCGTGGCCATCGCCCGCGCCTTCGTCAACCGCCCGATGCTGCTGATCGCCGACGAGCCCACCGGCAACCTCGACCCGCAGACCTCCGTCGGCATCATGAAGCTGCTCGACCGGATCAACAGGACAGGGACCACCGTCGTCATGGCGACCCACGACCAGAACATCGTCGACCAGATGCGCAAGCGCGTCATCGAGCTCGAAAAGGGCCGCCTCGTCCGTGACCAGGCGCGCGGCGTCTACGGATACCAGCACTGAGCCCGTAGCGAGTAGGAGAAAGCAGACCCATGCGCGCTCAGTTCGTGCTCTCCGAGATCGGCGTCGGTCTCCGGCGCAACCTGACGATGACCTTCGCGGTCATCGTCTCCGTGGCCCTCTCGCTCGCCCTCTTCGGCGGCGCGCTGCTCATGCGCGAGCAGGTCAGCACGATGAAGGACTACTGGTACGACAAGGTCAACGTCTCCATCTTCCTCTGCAACAAGACCGACGCGGCCACGGCGCCCAAGTGCGCCAAGGGCGCGGTGACGGGACAGCAGAAGGAGCAGATCGAGGCCGATCTGCAGGAGATGGACATCGTCGAGTCGGTGCACCACGAGTCGGCCGACGAGGCGTTCAAGCACTACAAGGAGCAGTACAGCGACACCGCCATCGCCTCCGTCATCACGCCGGACCAGATGCAGGAGTCGTTCCGGGTCAAGCTCGAGGACCCGGAGAAGTACAAGGTGGTGGCCACGGCCTTCGCCGGCCGCGACGGCGTCGAGTCGGTCCAGGACCAGCGGAACATCCTGCAGAACCTCTTCGACCTGATGAACGGCATGAACATCGCCGCCCTCGGCGTCATGGGGCTGATGCTGGTTATCGCGCTGATGCTGATCGTCAACACGGTCCGCGTCTCGGCCTTCAGCCGCCGCCGCGAGACCGGCATCATGCGGCTCGTCGGCGCGTCCAGCTTCTACATCCAGATGCCGTTCATCATGGAGGCCGCCTTCGCCGGGCTCCTCGGCGGCGCCGTCGCCTGTGTGCTGCTGCTCGTCGGCCGGTACTTCCTCATCGACCACGGCATCGCGCTCGCCGAGAAGATGCAGCTGGTCAACTTCATCGGCTGGGACGCCGTCTTCGCCAAGCTGCCGCTGGTGCTCGCCATCGGCCTGCTGATGCCGGCCGTTGCCGCGTTCGTCGCGCTGCGCAAGTACCTGAAGGTGTGAGAAGACACCCCTGACACCGGATGGCGTCGTACGGTCAAAGCCCGTGCGGCGCCATTCCCTTGTCCTAGAGTGGGCGCCATGCCGGCCGGCACCGACCACCTCTGTATCCGGCCCCGCGGAGTGCTCCGTGGGGCCGTTCTGACGTTGGTCTTCACCGGCGTCCTCGCCACCGCCGCCGCCACGGGCTCACTGCCCCGGCAGGAGAGTGCGGGCGCGGACCCCGCCCGTACGGCCACGGTGGACCGCGCCGCCCTGAACCGGGCCGCCGCCGCGGCCATGGCCGACGGGAAGTCGGGCAAGCAGGCCGCCGAGGAGTTCGTCAGCCGCAGCGGCGACCGCTGGGGCGCGGTGTACGACAAGAGGGAGTACGCCGAGTTCGAGCAGGCCCTCGACGGCACCTACACGGGCGTGGGCCTCTCCGCGGGCCGGGCGGCCGAGGGCCGGGTCCGGGTGACCCGGGTGCAGGCCGGCGGCCCCGCCGAGCGGGCCGGGCTCCGGGCCGGCGACCGGCTCGTCTCCGTCGACGGACGTCCGGTCGGCGGGCTCTCCGTCTCCGAGGTCGTCGCCCTGCTGCGCGGCGACGGGGTCCCCGGCTCGGCCGTCGCCCTCCGGATCGAGCGCGGCCGCACCGCCTGGACGCAGACCCTCCACCGGGCCCGGCTCGCGACGGACCCGGTCACCGTCCGCCGCCTCGACGAGGGGGCCGTCCTGATCAAGGTGGCCGCCTTCACCAAGGGCGCGGGCGCGCGCGTACGGGACGCGGTACGGGACGCCCCGGCCGGCGCGGGAGTCCTCCTGGACCTGCGGGGCAACTCCGGCGGCCTCGTCACGGAGGCCGCCGTCGCCGCCTCCGCCTTCCTCGACGGCGGCCTCGTCGCCACGTACGACGTGGAGGGCGAGCAGCGGGCCGTGTACGCGGAGGGGGGCGGCGACACCGGCCGGCCCCTGGTGGCGCTGATCGACGGCGGCACGATGAGCGCGGCCGAGCTGCTCACCGGCGCCCTCCAGGACCGGGGCCGGGCGGTCACGGTCGGCTCGCGGACCTTCGGCAAGGGCTCGGTGCAGATGCCGAGCGCCCTGCCGGACGGTTCCGTCGCGGAGCTGACCGTCGGCCACTACCGCACACCCGCCGGTCACGCGGTCGACGGCCGGGGCATCACGCCCGACCTGGCGGCGGGGGAACGGGCCGAGGAACGGGCCCGCACGGTATTGAGTGGCCTCGGAGGGGGCTCGTAGTGCGAAAATGACCGCACTATGGCAAAGGGACTCGTGAACGTGCAGGGCAAGCCTGCGAAGAAGAACCAGGACAAGGCGCCCGAGCGCAAGCTGATCGCGCAGAACAAGAAGGCGCGCCACGACTACCACATCATCGACACGTACGAGTGCGGTGTGGTGCTGATGGGCACCGAGGTGAAGTCGCTGCGGATGGGCCGGGCGTCGCTCGTCGACGGCTTCGTCCAGATCGACGACCATGAGGCGTGGCTGCACAACATCCACGTCCCCGAGTACATGCAGGGGAGCTGGACCAACCACTCGGCGAAGCGGAAGCGCAAGCTGCTGCTGCACCGCGAGCAGATCGACAAGCTGGAGTCGAAGGCCCAGGAGACGGGTCACACGATCGTGCCCCTCGCTCTGTACTTCCTGGGCGGCCGGGTCAAGGTCGAGATCGCGCTCGCCAAGGGCAAGAAGGAGTACGACAAGCGTCAGACCCTGCGGGAGAAGCAGGACACGCGCGAGACGAACCGGGCCATCGCGGCGGCCAAGCGCAAGCAGCGGGCCGCCCAGTCGGTGTAGCGGCGCGGTCGCGGGTAATACGCTGGCGACAGCCCCCGTCGGTCACGTACGATGGGCCTTGCACCCCACAGAGGGTGCGACCTTTGAAAAAACAACATGGGGATGATCGGTTTCGACAGCGGATTGTCGAAACAGGGGAAGCGTGTCGAGGAAGCGGCAATGATCTCGTAAACCATATGTCGCAACCAATAATCGCCAACTCCAAGAGCGATAACTCCCGCTTCGCCCTCGCTGCCTAATTTTAGGTAACGAACAGAAGCCTCTGTGAGGAGCGTCAGCCCGGGGGTGGTCCCGACCCGGATCCTGGCGTCATTTAGGGATCTAAACCTCTAGCCCCGGTCACGGGGGTTAGAGGGAAATCAAACAGTGACTGAGCCCGTCGGAGACTTGTCCGCGTGATCTCCGGGGCTGAGAAACTCGTAGCGGACTGCGCACGGAGAAGCCCTGTTTCTGCACCGGTGGACGCGGGTTCGATTCCCGCCATCTCCACTCATCCCATGTGGGCGAAGGCCCGGCAGTCGTCATGACTGCCGGGCCTTTGTCATGCCCGGACACGGGGCGACCGGCCCACCCCCGTCGCCACGCACAGCGCGAGCGCCAGGGCCGCCGCGGCCACCGGGATCAGGAAGCCGAAGGCGGGGAAGGGGGCGTGATCGGCGGCCCAGCCGCCGACGGCGGAGCCTGCCGCGATGCCGCCGAGCAGGGCGGTCACGGCGAGCGTCATGCCCTCGTTGAGCTGGGACTCCGGGGTCAGGCGCTGCACCAGGCCCATGCCCGTCACCATCGTCGGGGCCGTCGCCATGCCCGCCACGAGGAGCCCGGCGGCGAGGGCGAGCAGCGAACCGGTGGCGGCGGCGAGCAGGGGCATCGCCATCAGGAGGGTCATCGCGGCCAGGCAGGTGCGGAGGCCGGCGGTGCGGCGGGCGCGGCCGTAGAGGAGGCCCGCCGCGCAGGAGCCGGCGGCCTGGAGGGCGAGGACGGGGCCGGCGGCGGGGCCGTCCACGAACGCCAGGGCCACCACCTCCATGGCGCCGAAGATCGCCCCGCCGGCGAGGAAGACCGAGAGGAGGGCCGCCATGCCGGGGGCGCGCAGCGGGGAGCCCGTGGAGGTGCGCGGGGCGACCGGCGGCTCGGTGGACCGCTGGGCGGCGAAGAGCAGGATCCCGCCCAGGTAGAGGGTGGCGGCGACGAGGGTGCCCGCCTCGGGGAAGAGGGCCGAGCAGAGGAGCACGGTGAGGACCGGGCCGAGCATGAAGCAGAGTTCGTCGACGGCCTGCTCGAAGGCGTTGGCGGTGTGCAGGGCGTCCGGGTCGCCCCGGAGGAGGTGGGCCCAGCGGGCCCGGGACATGCCGCCGGTGTTCGGGGTGGTGGCGGTGAGGGCGGTGACGGCGAAGAGGGTCCAGACGGGGGCCTTCTCGTGGACGCAGAGGAGCAGGACCAGACGGCCCAGGACCGCGTAGGCCGCGGCCGGGACCGCGATGCGCGCCTGACCGTACCGGTCGATGAGCCGGGCGATCCAGGGGACGGTCAGCGCTCCGGCGGCCAGCCCCGCGGCGGTGACGGAACCGGCCAGGGCGTACGAGTCGTAGGCGGCCGCGATCATGATCACGGCGCTGATGCCGAACATGCCCGTGGGCAGCCGGGCGACCAGGTTTCCGGCGGTGAAGGCGCGGGTGCCGGGTATGGCGAAGAGACGGACGTAGGGATTGCGGTGCGGGGCGGCGGGCCGTTCGCGATAGCGAGGGGCGAGGGCCGGGCCCGCCGGGGTGAGGGTGAGGTCCGGTTGCGGCATGGATCAAGGTTCACGGGCGCGGGCCCCGTGGGTCCAACACCTGAACGGTGGCCATTCACGCACCTGTGTTGTTAAATGCGGCGGTGACCTTCTCGGGCCCCTCGCACGACATCGACCCCCGCCTCCTGCGCGCCTTCACCGCCGTCGCCGAGGAGCTGCACTTCACCCGGGCCGCCGCCCGCCTCTACCTCGCCCAGCAGGCCCTGAGCCGTGACATCCGGCGCCTGGAGCGGGAGCTGGGCGCCGAACTCTTCGTACGGACCACCCGGCAGGTCGCCCTCACCCCCGACGGAGAGCGGCTCCTCCCGTACGCACGACGGGTGCTGGCCGCCCACGACGAGCTCGGCGACGCCTTCCGCTCCGCGTCCCGGCCCCTGCTCGTCGACCTCAACACCCCCGGGCTCGCCCATGAGCGCGTCCTGCGGCGGGCCCGCGAGCTCGCCCCCGAGCAGGAGCTGATGGCCCGCTACGAGAGCGGACTCACCGGCGCCGCGCGGGAGATCCTCGCCGGGCGGCTCGACACCTCCTTCGGCCGGTACGGAGGGCTCGCCCCCGGGCTCCGGGCGCGGCTCGGCAGCCAGTTCGTCCGGTACGAGCGGATGGCCGTGATCCTTCCCGAGGACCACGAACTCGCGGCCCTCCCCGAGGTGCCGCTCGCCGGGCTCGCCGGGGAGCGGATCTACGCGGGCGCGGGGAACGACCGGACGCCCGAGTGGACCGACCTCGCCGTCCGGCTCTTCGCCGGGCGCGGGATCGAGGTGGCCGCGCCCGCGCCGCTCGCGATCGGCCACGAGGAGTTCCGGCGGATCATGGCCAAGCACCGCAACCCGGTCCTCGCCGCCATCGACTTCCCGCCCATGCCGGGCAGCGTGCTGCGCCCGCTCGTCGACCCCGTACCCCTGTCACCCGTGAGCCTGGTGTGGCGCAAGGGGCTCCGCCACCCGGGCCTGGACGCCCTGCGGACCGCCGCCGCGGAGATCGCAGCCCGGGAGGGCTGGCTGGAACGCCCGACCGGCTCCTGGCTGCCGGAGGGCGAGCCGGGGATACCCGGACAACCCGCCACCCCGAGTCCGAGGACGTTCACCCCGTAGAGCCTGGCGAGTGAGCCCGGGCCTGTCCCGGGCGGTGCGCTTCGAGACCCGTACACGTCCCGCCCCAGAACCCGGCGAGAGAGCCGAAGGGGCGCGCCGGGGATACCCCGGGAACCAGCCACCCCCGGGACCGGCGAGTGAGCCGAAGGGGCGCGCCGGGGGAACAGGGACGAGCGCGCGGAGCCTCCCGAGGAACGAGGGAGGCGAGCACGGTCGGCCCTGTGAGCCCGGCTGGAGCGCCCCGGAGGCGAACCGAGCCTCCAAAAAAGGGGGCGCTCACAGGGGTCGCGCGCGCCGGGTGAGACCAAGGTTCCGTTCCCGTCACGTCGCGGCACCCCGGGCTGAAACGCGACCTCCCTAGCGTCTGTGGCAGGTGGACCGGGGCTGTGGACGCCCCAGGACCCGACACCGCGGAGGTGCGATATGGGCGGCCGATGGATTGAACGGTGGGAACCGGAGGACGAGATCTTCTGGCGTGAGAAGGGGGAGCGGATCGCGCGGCGGAACCTGATCTTCTCCGTGCTCTCCGAGCACATCGGCTTCTCGATCTGGAGCCTGTGGTCGGTCATGGTGCTCTTCATGGGGCCGCAGTACGGCGTGGACCCGGCCGGCAAGTTCTTCCTGATCGCGACGGCCACCTTCGTCGGCGCGCTGATCCGGATCCCGTACACCTTCGCCGTGGCCCGCTTCGGCGGACGCAACTGGACCGTCTTCAGCGCCCTGCTGCTCCTGCTCCCCGCGGGCTTCGCCTTCGCGGTGATGGAGCCGGGCACCTCGTACACGACGTTCGTCCTGGTGGCCGCGCTCACGGGCGTCGGCGGCGGCAACTTCGCCTCCTCGATGACCAACATCAACGCCTTCTTCCCGCTGCGGAAGAAGGGCTGGGCGCTCGGCCTCAACGCGGGCGGCGGCAACATCGGCGTCCCCGTGGTCCAGCTCGTCGGCCTGCTCGTCATCGGCACCGCCGGAGCCATGCACCCCAGGATCGTGCTCGGCGTCTACATCCCCCTGATCGTCATCGCCGCCGTGTGCTCCGCGCTCTTCATGGACAACCTGGCCCCGGTCAAGAACGACACCGGCGCCGCGAAGGAGGCCGTGAAGGCCCGCCACACCTGGATCATGGCCTTCCTGTACATCGGCACCTTCGGCTCGTTCATCGGCTACAGCTTCGCCTTCGGGCTCGTGCTCCAGACCCAGTTCGGACGCACCCCGCTCCAGGCCGCCTCGCTCACCTTCATCGGCCCGCTCCTCGGCTCCCTCATCCGGCCCGTCGGCGGCTCCCTCGCCGACCGGCACGGCGGCGCCCGCATCACCGTGTGGACGTTCGTCGCGATGGCCGCGGCGACCAGTGTGGTGATCTACGCCTCCGTGATCGAGTCCCTCGCCGTCTTCCTCGTCGGCTTCATCGCCCTCTTCGTCCTCAGCGGCCTGGGCAACGGCTCCACGTACAAGATGATCCCGGCGATCTTCCTCGCCCAGGGGCACCGCAAGGGCTTCTCCGGGGAGGCGGCCGAGGCCTACGGGCGACGGCTCTCCGGGGCCGCCATGGGCCTCATCGGGGCCGTGGGCGCGCTCGGCGGACTCGGTATCAACCTCGCCTTCCGGCAGTCCTTCCAGACCGCCGGGACGGGCACCGGGGCCTTCGTCGCCTTCCTCGCCTTCTACGGGGCGTGCACGGTCGTCACCTGGGCGGTATACCTTCGGCGGCCGACGGCCGTGCCCGAGACCGCCGAGGGAGCCGAAGCAGGCGCCGCGGACGGTGTCGCGGACGAGGCGTCCCGCCCCGGATACGCGAAGGTGTGATCCACCGTGCCCGGCGCGGACCGTAACGGCCAGGAAATACGGGAGAACCGAGTCTGTCACGCACCACCGTCAGGCTCTGGCCCCATGGACGAGCAAGAACACGGCCCCCTCGCCGGCTTCACGGTCGGTGTCACCGCGGCGCGGCGCGCGGACGAACTCATCGCGCTGCTGCGCCGACGCGGCGCGGCTGTCGTCCACGGCCCCGCTCTGCGGATCGTGCCGCTCGCGGACGACACCGAGCTCCTCGCCGCCACCAAGGAACTCATCGCCCACGCCCCGGACGTCGTCGTCGCCACCACGGCGATCGGCTTCCGGGGCTGGGTCGAGGCGGCCGACGGCTGGGGGTACGGCGAGGAGCTCCTCGCCGTCCTGCGGGAGGTCGAACTCCTCGCCCGGGGCCCGAAGGTCAAGGGAGCCGTACGGGCCGCGGGACTCACCGAGACCTGGTCGCCCTCCTCGGAGTCCATGGCCGAGGTCCTCGACCGCCTCCTCGCCGAAGGCGTGGACGGCCGGCGCATCGCGCTCCAGCTGCACGGGGAGCCGCTGCCCGGCTTCGTGGAGGCCCTCACGGCCGGCGGCGCCGAGGTCGTCGTCGTCCCCGTCTACCGCTGGATGCCCCCCGAGGACATCGGCCCCCTGGACCGGCTCCTCGACGCGACCCTCGCGGGCACGCTGGACGCGGTGACCTTCACCAGCGCCCCGGCCGCCGCCTCGCTGTTCTCCCGGGCCGAGGAGAGGGGCGTACGGGCGGAGCTGGTCGCCGCGCTGCGGCACGGGGTCCTCGCGGTGTGCGTGGGACCCGTGACGGCGCTCCCGCTCCAGGCGGAGGGCATCGACACGTACCAGCCCGAGCGGTTCCGGCTGGGCCCGCTCGTCCAGCTGCTCTGTACGGAGCTCCCGGCACGCTCGCAGGTCCTGCCGGTCGCCGGTCACCGGGTGGAGGTCCGCGGGCACGCGGTCCTCGTCGACGGCGGCCTGCGCCCCGTCCCGCCCGCCGGGATGGCCCTCCTGGGGCTGCTCGCCCGCCGCCCGGGCTGGGTGGTCTCCCGGGCCGACCTGCTGCGGGCGCTGCCCGGCGCGGGCCGGGACGAGCACGCGGTGGAGACGGCGATGGCCCGCCTCCGGACGGCGCTGGGCACCCCGAAACTGATCCAGACCGTGGTCAAGCGCGGCTACCGGCTGGCCCTGGACCCGACGGCGGACGACAAGTACGACGGCTAGCGGGTGCCCTGCAGAGGCGGCCTGCACGGGGTGTCCTGCACGCGGCGGCCTGCAACGGGGCGTCCTGCACAGGGCGTCCGGTACGGGGTGTCCTGCACAGGGCGTCTCCTGCACAGGGGTCCTCCCGAACAGGGGTCCTGCCGAACAGAAGTCCTGCCGGACAGGGCCGGGTTGTACCGTACGCGGATGATCTCCGAAGGACTCCGGATCCGCCGCGCCGACCCCGCCGACCCCGCCGAGGCGCCCGCGCTCGCCGCGGCCCTGCTGCGGAACCGGGCGCACATGAAGCCCTGGGAGCCGTACCGCCCCGAGCGGTACTACACGGCCGAGGGGCAGGCCGAGCGGCTCACGGACGGCGGGGTGCGGTGGTTCGCGGTCGCCGGGGAGACCGTGGTCGGCTGCGCGATCCTCTCCGGGATCGTCCTCGGCCCCTTCCGCAGCGGCTCCCTCGGCTACTGGGTCGACAAGGATCACACCGGGCGCGGCCTGGCCACCGCGCTCGTCGCGGAGGTCTGCCGGGCCGCGCGCGAGGAGCTCGGGCTGCACCGGATCGAGGCGGGGACCGTCCTCGACCACGGCGGATCCCAACGGGTCCTCGCCGAGAGCGGGTTCGTCCGTATCGGCACCGCGCCGCGCTACCTCCACATCGACGGGGAATGGCGCGACCACCACCTTTTCCAGCGGCTCCTGCACGACGACCCGCCGGCCGGGTTTCCGATCTCCGGCCCGTGAACATCGATCGCGCCTGACACGGCGCCTTCCGGTGGCGTACGCTCGACGGCTGCCCAGTGCACGTCAGAAGGGGGCCTTAGGTGGCCGCGCAGGAAGCCGTGGACACGGTCAGAGACCGTGAGATCGGTGTCGAGCAGGAACATCTGGATCAGGTCTACCGCCGACTGGAGGAGAAGATCCACGAAGCGGAGTTCCTGATGAACGACGCCGCCCAGCGGGGCCAGGTCGGCACGCCCGGCGCCCTCGCCGAGCGCGACGCCCAGGTGTTCCGCGCAGGCATCCACCTCAACCGGCTCAACAACGAGTTCGAGGACTTCCTCTTCGGCCGGATCGACCTCTTGTACGGGAAGGACGGCAAGAAGGGACCCGACGGCGCGTACACCTCCGTGGAGCCCGCCGAGGACGCCGTACGGACCGACGGCACCCATCAGTACGCAGACATCGGCGAGACCCTCCACATCGGCCGTATCGGCGTCCTCGACTCCGACTACGCGCCGCTCGTCATCGACTGGCGCGCCCCCGCCGCCGCGCCCTTCTACCGGTCGACCCCCGTCGACCCCGGCAGGGTCGTGCGCCGCCGCGTCATCCGCTCCAAGGGCCGCAAGGTCCTCGGCGTCGAGGACGACCTGATGCGCCCCGAGCTGCGGGCCACCCTCGGCGGGTGCGAGCTGCCCGTGATCGGCGACGGCGCCCTGATGGCCGCCCTCGGCCAGGCCCGCAGCCACACCATGCGGGACATCGTCTCCTCCATCCAGGCGGAGCAGGACCTCGTCATCCGCGCGCCCGCCGCCTCCGTCACGTACGTCGAGGGCGGCCCCGGCACCGGCAAGACCGCCGTCGCCCTGCACCGGGCGGCCTACCTGCTCTACCAGGACCGGCGGCGGTACGCGGGCGGCATCCTCATCGTCTCGCCGACCCCGCTCCTCGTCTCGTACACCGAGGGCGTCCTGCCCTCCCTCGGCGAGGAGGGCCAGGTCGCGATCCGCGCCGTCGGCAGCCTCGTCGACGGCTGCGAGGCCACCGCCTACGACGAGCCGGCCGTCGCCCGCGTCAAGGGCTCCTCCCGCATGCTCCACGTGCTGCGGAAGGCGGCCCGCGGCGCCCTGGAGACCCCGGCGCCCCGCCGGCCGGGCGGGGACCAGCTGGAGTTCGGCGAGGAGCCCGCCGAGCCCACCGGGACGCCCACCCGGCTGCGGGTCGTCGCCTTCGGCCGCCGGATCGAGCTGGAGGCCGACGAGCTCCGGCGCATCCGCCACAACGTCCTCGGCGGCACCGCCCCCGTCAACCTGCTGCGCCCGCGCGCCCGCCGGCTGCTCCTCGACGCGCTGTACGCCAAGTCCGGCGCGGTCGGCCGGCACAGCGACCCCGAGCTCGCCGCCGAGCTGCGCTCCTCCTTCGACGAGGACGTCTCCACCGAGGACTCCTTCCTCGGCTTCCTCGACGCCTGGTGGCCCGAGCTCACCCCGCGCGGGGTGCTCGACGCGATGGCCGACGAGCGGCGGCTCGGCCGCTGGGCCCGCCGGATCCTCAACCCGGGCGAGGTGCGGCGGCTCGCCCGATCGCTGCGCCGCCGGGAGCTCTCCGTCCACGACGTGGCCCTCCTCGACGAGCTGGGCACCCTGCTCGGCGCGCCGGCCCGGCCCCGCAAGAAGCGGGAGTACGACCCGCTGGACCAGCTCTCGGGCCTGGAGGAGCTCATGCCCGTACGGGAGGAGACGCAGCGCGAGCGGGCCGAGCGGCTCGCCGCCGAGCGCACCGAGTACGCGCACGTCATCGTCGACGAGGCGCAGGACCTGACGCCCATGCAGTGGCGGATGGTCGGGCGGCGCGGCCGGCACGCCACCTGGACGGTCGTGGGCGACCCGGCGCAGTCCTCCTGGTCGGACCCGGACGAAGCCGCGGAGGCCCGCGACGAGGCCCTCGGCAACCGGCCGCGGCGCCGCTTCGAGCTCACCGTGAACTACCGCAACCCGGCCGAGATCGCCGAGCTCGCCGCCAAGGTGCTCGCCCTCGCCATGCCGGGCAAGGAGTCGCCGCGCGCGGTCCGCTCGACGGGCGTCGAGCCCCGTTTCGTCCCGGTTCAGGAGACCTCGGGGAAGGTTGATCTGGCCGAAACCGTACGGTCCGAGGCGCGGCTGCTCCTGGAGCGGGTCGAGGGCACGGTCGGCGTCGTCGTCGCCATGAACCGGCGCGCGGAGGCCGCCCGCTGGCTCGCCGAGCTGGGCGACCGGGTGGTGGCGCTCGGCTCCCTGGAGGCGAAGGGCCTGGAGTACGACGCCACGGTGGTCGTCTCGCCCGCGGAGATCGCGGACGAGTCCCCGGCCGGTCTGCGGGTGCTCTACGTGGCGCTGACGCGTGCGACGCAGCAGCTCACCGTGGTCGCGGGGGCGGGGGACATGCCGGACGAGGCGGGGGTGCCGGACCTGCTGCGGGACTGAGCCGGAAGGTGGGCCCGGGGGCCGATTTCCGGTCAACCTGTGGCGCTGGAATCACCAAGCAGGGTGGTTTGTTAGCCTTGTCGTGGCACCGGCTCGATCCAAGCCCCCGGGCCCAACCTTCGTCCCTTTGAGGGACCACTTGCCGCGAGGCGAGCATGGCGGGTCGGTGCCATTTAGACATACACACAAAGTTGAGGCCCCAGTCACCTCCGGTGACCGGGGCCTCTTCTGTTTCCCCTGAGGTTCTCGTATGGTGGAAACTACTTTCCGAAAACAAAATGACCGCATTACCTGCTACCCGCAGGTAGGTGCGACCATCGGAGGGCGCCGCCAGGGCAACCAGCCGGGGCGGCGTAGCAATGAAGCTCAGGGAAAGCAGAGGAACTCGGCCATGGCAACGGCGCCCAGCGTCTCGTACTCGATGACGGTCCGGCTGGAGGTTCCCGCGAGCGGAACCGCGGTCTCCCAGCTCACCACGGCGGTGGAGTCCCACGGCGGATCCGTCACCGGCCTCGACGTGACCGCCTCCGGCCACGAGAAGCTGCGGATCGACGTCACCATCGCCGCCACCTCCACGGCGCACGCCGACGAGATCGTGGAGCAGCTGCGCACCATCGAGGGCGTCGTCCTCGGCAAGGTCTCCGACCGTACGTTCCTGATGCACCTCGGCGGCAAGATCGAGATGGCGTCCAAGCACCCCATCCGCAACCGTGACGACCTCTCCATGATCTACACCCCGGGCGTCGCCCGCGTGTGCATGGCGATCGCCGAGAACCCCGAGGACGCCCGCCGCCTCACGATCAAGCGCAACTCCGTCGCGGTCGTGACCGACGGCTCCGCCGTCCTCGGCCTCGGCAACATCGGGCCCATGGCCGCCCTGCCCGTCATGGAGGGCAAGGCCGCCCTCTTCAAGCGCTTCGCCGGCATCGACGCCTGGCCGATCTGCCTCGACACCCAGGACACCGACGAGATCGTCGCGATCGTCAAGGCGATCGCCCCCGGCTTCGCGGGCATCAACCTGGAGGACATCTCCGCGCCCCGCTGCTTCGAGATCGAGGCCCGGCTGCGCGAGGCCCTCGACATCCCCGTCTTCCACGACGACCAGCACGGCACGGCCATCGTCGTCCTCGCCGCCCTCACCAACGCCCTGCGCGTGGTGGGCAAGGGCATCGGTGACGTACGGGTCGTCATGTCCGGTGCCGGCGCCGCCGGTACGGCCATCCTGAAGCTGCTCATCGCGGCGGGCGTCAAGCACGCCGTCGTCGCCGACATCCAGGGCGTCGTGCACGCGGACCGCGCGGACCTCGTGGACGCCCCGGCCGACTCGCCGCTGCGCTGGATCGCCGACAACACCAACCCCGAGGGCGTCACCGGCACCCTCAAGCAGGCCGTCGTCGGCGCGGACGTCTTCATCGGCGTCTCGGCCCCGAACCTGCTGGGCGCGGAGGACGTCGCCGCCATGGCCGAGGGTGCCATCGTGTTCGCTCTCGCGAACCCCGACCCGGAGGTCGACCCGGCCGCCGCGCGCCAGACGGCCGCCGTCGTCGCCACGGGCCGCTCGGACTTCCCGAACCAGATCAACAACGTCCTGGTCTTCCCGGGTGTCTTCCGCGGCCTGCTGGACGCTCATTCCCGTACGGTCAACACGGAGATGATGCTGGCGGCGGCCTCCGCCCTCGCCGACGTGGTCACCGAGGACGAGCTGAACCCGAACTACATCATCCCGTCGGTCTTCAACGACAAGGTCGCCGGCGCCGTCGCGGGCGCGGTGCGCAACGCGGCCAAGGCGGCGAGCGGGCGCTGACGGCGCGTCGCGATTCGCGATGCCGCAAACCCGCCTTTAGGGTGGCTTTCCGGCTCCGCACGGAAATCAAGGAGTCGACGGAACGTCACCACTACGGGGCTCCGGCGCTTTTCGTGTGACCCCAGGGGGTGCCGGATTGGCGTTCCCGCCGCTGGTGGGGGCAGGATGCGTGTTTGGGCGCGAGGGTCTGTCATTAGACCCGGGTCCGGGGACTGTCCGAAGGCCCTGGCAGCATCGGCTTCGCTGTACCCAATCACGCGGCTTCCGCCGCGTGGCACGCCTCACAGGCAAGAAGAACACGGGAGTAACAACATGAACCGCAGTGAGCTGGTGGCCGCCCTGGCCGACCGCGCCGAGGTGACCCGCAAGGACGCCGACGCCGTGCTGGCCGCTCTCGCCGAGACCGTCGGTGAGGTCGTCGCCAAGGGCGACGAGAAGGTCACCATCCCCGGCTTCCTGACCTTCGAGCGCACCCACCGTGCCGCTCGCACCGCTCGTAACCCGCAGACCGGCGACCCGATCAACATCCCGGCCGGCTACAGCGTGAAGGTCTCCGCGGGCTCGAAGCTCAAGGAAGCCGCCAAGGGCAAGTAAGGCAGCCTGTAGGCGCAGAAAGGGCGGCCACCCTGTCTCAGGGGGTGGCCGCCCTTTCGTTCGCCCGCCAGAAGGCGCTGTACGCGCGCTGCGCGCGCTGTGCGCGTCACGTACGCGCTCTGCAGGCGTCACGTACGCACTGAGGGGCCCCGCGGATGCGAGGCCCCTCAGTGCACACCACGCGCCGGTGGTGCCCGCCGGACGGGCACCACGCGCGCGTACGGACAGGCCCTAGACGAGCGCGCCGCCCGGGAGCTCGACCTTGGCGCCGAGCTCGACCAGCTTCTCCATGAAGTTCTCGTAGCCGCGGTTGATCAGCTCGATGCCGTGGACCCGGGACGTGCCCTGGGCCGCCAGGGCCGCGATCAGGTACGAGAAACCGCCGCGCAGGTCGGGGATGACCAGATCGGCGCCCTGGAGCTTCGTCGGGCCGCTCACGACCGCCGAGTGCAGGAAGTTGCGCTGGCCGAAGCGGCAGTCCGAGCCGCCCAGGCACTCGGGGTACAGCTGGATGTGCGCGCCCATCTGGTTCAGCGCGGAGGTGAAGCCGAGCCGCGACTCGTACACCGTCTCGTGGACGATGGAGAGGCCGGAGGCCTGCGTCAGGGCCACGACCAGCGGCTGCTGCCAGTCCGTCTGGAAGCCGGGGTGCACGTCCGTCTCCAGGGCGATCGCGTTGAGCGAGCCGCCCGGGTGCCAGAAGCGGATGCCCTCGTCGTCGATCTCGAAGGCGCCACCCACCTTCCGGTACGTGTTGAGGAAGGTCATCATCGAGCGCTGCTGGGCGCCGCGCACGTAGATGTTGCCCTCGGTGGCCAGCGCCGCCGACGCCCAGGAGGCCGCCTCCAGGCGGTCCGGGAGCGCCCGGTGGGTGTAGCCGTCGAGGCGGTCGACACCGGTGATCCGGATGGTCCGGTCGGTGTCCATGGAGATGATCGCGCCCATCTTCTGCAGTACGCAGATGAGGTCCTCGATCTCGGGCTCCACGGCCGCGTTCGACAGCTCGGTGACGCCCTCGGCGAGCACCGCCGTGAGCAGCACCTGCTCGGTCGAGCCGACCGACGGGTACGGGAGGCGGATCTTGCAACCGCGAAGACGCTGGGGGGCCTCCAGGTACTGACCGTCGTCCCGCTTCTCGATCGTGGCGCCGAACTGGCGGAGCACGTCGAAGTGGAAGTCGATCGGCCGGCCGCCGATGTCGCAGCCGCCGAGGCCCGGGATGAAGGCGTGGCCGAGGCGGTGCAGCAGCGGGCCGCAGAAGAGGATCGGGATGCGGGACGAGCCGGCGTGCGCGTCGATGTCGGCGACGTTCGCGGACTCCACGTGCGTCGGGTCGAGGACGAGCTCGCCGGGCTCCTCGCCCGGACGGACCGTCACCCCGTGCAGCTGGAGCAGTCCGCGGACCACGCGGACGTCACGGATGTCGGGCACATTGCGCAGTCGGCTGGGACCGCTGCCGAGCAGGGCGGCGACCATCGCCTTGGGCACGAGGTTCTTCGCGCCGCGGACGCGGATCTCGCCCTCCAGCGGGGTTCCGCCGTGGACAAGCAGGACATCGTCTGTGCCGGTCATGAATCTCGCGTTCCGGTCGGGTCGGTCGGGTGGCCAGAGAAAAGGGTAAGGGGCCATGAGACCCCGATCGGGTGTGTCGGGGGGTCTGTCAGATGTAATGAATTCGGCACAACACCCTCTGTTCCCGTGATCTTGCGGAGCGTTACCGTCCGCTTGCCCTCGGCCCGCCCCGGCCCGGAGATCGGCCGCCGCGGCGCCCGCCCCTTCTGAACTGCGACTGGACCGCGACCGGGCCGCGACCGTACCGCGACGGTCGACGACTTCCCCGCATCCCGCCCGACAACCCCCGCGAACGACGAAGATGCGGGATCATGTGTCGCATGACCGAGGTGTCCTCGCTCACAGGACGGCTTCTCGTGGCCACCCCCGCGCTGGCGGACCCGAATTTCGACCGCGCGGTGGTTCTGCTGCTCGACCACGACGACGAGGGCTCGCTCGGCGTGGTCCTCAACCGGCCGACGCCGGTGACCGTCGGCGACATCCTCGCGCCCTGGGCCGGACTCGCCGGCGAGCCCGGCGTCGTCTTCCAGGGCGGGCCCGTCTCGCTCGACGCGGCGCTCGGCGTCGCCGTGATCCCCGGCGACGAGGGCCCCCTCGGCTGGCGGAGGGTGTACGGAGCGATCGGCCTCGTCGACCTGGAGACCCCGCCCGAGCTGCTCGGACCGGCCCTCGGCTCCCTGCGGATCTTCGCCGGGTACGCGGGCTGGGGCCCCGGCCAGCTGGAGACCGAGCTCGGCGACGGCGCCTGGTACGTGGTCGAGTCGGAGCCCGGCGACGTCTCCTCGCCGCGCCCGGAGACGCTCTGGCGCCAGGTGCTGCGCCGCCAGCGCGGCGAGCTCGCGATGATCGCGACGTACCCCGACGACCCGTCCCTCAACTGAGCCCCACGGCTTTCAGTACCCTTGGCGGTTATGAGCACTCTCGAGCCCGAGCGCGGGGCAGGTACGGGAACCCTCGTGGAGCCGACTCCGCAGGTGTCCCACGGTGACGGCGACCACGAGCGCTACGCCCACTACGTCCAGAAGGACAAGATCATGGCGAGCGCCCTCGACGGGACTCCCGTCGTGGCGCTGTGCGGAAAGGTCTGGGTACCGGGGCGCGACCCCAAGAAGTACCCGGTCTGTCCGATGTGCAAGGAGATCTACGAGTCCATGGGCGCCGGCGGTGGCGACAAGGACAAGGGCGGCAAGGACAAGTAGCAGGGTCCTGACGTCGGGGACGGCCCCCGTCGTGCGTGCTTCGGCACGTGCGACGGGGGCCGTTCCGCGTTTCCCGGCCGCTTCGCCGTTGCACAGGGTGCTTTCGCCGGTCACGGAGTGGTTGAGGTGGTCGAGACCTCTTGTCGGCCCACCGGAAGCGCGCCTAACCTCACGCGTGTTGTGCAGAACGAAACGCTCATTGCGCATGTTGCAACGCACGCATCCGGAGGGGATCCGCCCATGAAGCTTCCTGCCCGCCTCGCCGCCCCGGCCGCCGTACTCCTGCTCGCGGGCCTCACCGCCACGGCCTGCGCGCCCCAGACATCGGACGGCAAGGCCGCGGCGGACGAGAAGAGCGGCACCCTGCGCGTCTGGCTGTTCCAGGAGGTGAGCAACAAGCCCAAGGAGCAGGTCGTCGACCAGGCCGTCGCCGCCTTCGAGGAGCGGAACCAGGGCGCGAAGGTCGAGATCGAGTACATCCCCGTCGAGACCCGCGCCCAGCGCGTCAAGGCCGCCTTCAACGACCCCAAGTCCGCGCCCGACCTCATCGAGTACGGCAACACCGACACCGCCGGATACGTCAAGGACGGCGGACTCGCCGACATCAGCGCCGAGTTCGCGGCCTGGGACGAGGCCAAGGACACCGACCCGACGGCGAAGCAGTCCGTCACCGTCGGCGGCAAGGTCTACGGCGCCCCGCTCTTCGTCGGCCTCCGCGCCCTCTACTACCGCACCGACGTCTTCAAGGAACTCGGCCTCACCGCCCCCAAGAGCCAGGCCGAACTCGTCACCACCGCGAAGAAGATCCGCAAGGCGAAGCCCGACCTGTACGGCATCGCCGTCGGCGGCGCCTACACCTACGGCGCCATGCCCTTCGTCTGGGCGGCAGGTGGCGAACTCGCCACCGAGGACAACGGCTCCTACAAAGCAGCGGTCAACAGCGAGGCCGCCCTCAAGGGCATCGCCACGTACACCTCGCTCTTCGGCGACGACAACTGCCCGGCCGCCAAGTGCGCCCAGATGGGCGGCAACGCGACCGTCACCGCCTTCGCCTCCGGCAAGGCCGCCATGGCCATCGGCGGCGACTTCAGCCACGCGGCCGTCGAGGCCGGCACCGTCAAGGGCAAGTACGCGGTCGTCCCGCTGCCCGGCACGGCCCCCGGCTCGATCGCCCCGGCCTTCGCCGGCGGCAACAACATCGGCGTCCTCAAGAGCACCTCGCACCGCACCCTCGCCGTCGACCTGCTGAAGTCCCTCACCGGCAAGGAGACCCAGGGCAAGCTCTTCGACGCGATGGGCTTCCTCCCCACCTACACCGACGTGCGGGCCGCCGCCGCACAGCGCCAGCCCTTCGTGAAGCCCTTCATCGACACCCTCGACGCCGGCACCAAGTTCGTCCCCGCGTCCCCCGGCTGGGGCCAGATCGACTCCTCCCTCGTCCTGCCGACGATGTTCCAGGAGGTCGTGAGCGGCCGTAAGGACGTCAAGGCGGCGGCCGACGACGCCGCGAAGAAGATGGACGCGGCCTTCGCGCCCGCGAGCTGAGACGCATGACGACCCAGCTCACCGAGAAGCGGACCGGCACGACCGCGCGCCCGGCCCCCCGGGGCCGCGCGCGGACCCCCCGCACCGCCCGGCGCACCAGCGCCTGGACCCCCTGGCTGTACCTCCTGCCCGCCCTCGCCGTCCTCGGCGGACTCCTCGTCTACCCCGTCTACCAACTCGGGCTCATCTCCTTCCTGGAGTACACCCAGGCCCAGGTCAGCGGCGGCGAACCCACGTCCTTCAAGGGGTTCGGCAACTACACGACCCTCTTCGGGGACCCCCAGTTCTGGCAGGTCCTCCTCGCCACCGTCCTCTTCGCCGCCGCCTGCGTCGTCACCACGCTCGCCGTCGGCTGCGCCCTCGCGGTCCTCCTGACCCGGGTCCGGGCCCTGCCCCGGTTCCTCCTGATGGTGGCCGCGCTCGGCGCCTGGGCCACGCCCGCCGTCACCGGCTCCACCGTCTGGGTCTTCCTCTTCGACCCCGACTTCGGCCCGGTGAACCGGCTCCTCGGCCTGGGCGACTTCTCCTGGACGTACGGGCGGTACAGCGCCTTCGCCCTGGTCCTCCTCGAAGTGGTCTGGTGCTCGTTCCCGTTCGTGATGGTCACCGTCTACGCGGGCATCAAGGCCATCCCGTCCGAGGTCCTGGAGGCCGCCGCCCTCGACGGCGCCTCGCAGTGGCGGATCTGGCGCTCGGTCATGGCCCCGATGCTCCGGCCGATCCTGGTCGTCGTCACCATCCAGTCGATCATCTGGGACTTCAAGCTCTTCACCCAGATCTACGTGATGACCAACGGCGGCGGCATCGCCGGCCAGAACCTCGTCCTCAACGTGTACGCGTACCAGAAGGCCTTCGCCTCGTCCCAGTACAGCCTGGGCTCGGCGATCGGCGTCGTCATGCTGCTGATCCTGCTGGCCGTGACCCTGGTCTACCTGCGGCTCCTGCGACGCCAGGGAGAAGAACTGTGAGCCCCTTCCGCATCCGGCGTCCCGGGCGGCTCGCGGCGGAGGCGGTCACGCTCCTCGTCGCCGCGGCCGTCGCCTTCCCCCTGTACTGGATGGTCCTCTCGGCGCTCAAGCCGGCGGGCGAGATCCAGTCGACCGACCCCCGGCCGTGGACCCTCTCCCCGTCCCTCGACTCCTTCCGGCGCGTCTTCGAGCAGCAGGACTTCGGCCGCTACTTCCTCAACTCGCTGATCGTGGCCGGTACGGTCGTCCTCGCCTCCGCGCTCATCGCCTTCCTCGCGGCGACGGCGGTCACCCGGTTCCGCTTCCGGTTCCGGACCACGCTCCTCATCATGTTCCTCGTCGCCCAGATGGTGCCGGTCGAGGCGCTCACCATCCCGCTCTTCTTCCTCATGCGGGACTTCGGCCAGCTCAACACCCTCGGCTCGCTGATCCTGCCGCACATCGCCTTCTCGCTCCCCTTCGCGATCTGGATGCTGCGGGGCTTCGTCAAGGCGGTCCCGGAGGCCCTGGAGGAACAGGCCCAGATCGACGGGGCGAGCCGCACCCGGTTCCTGTGGCAGATCCTCTTCCCGCTGGTCTTCCCCGGCCTCGTGGCGACCAGCGTCTTCTCCTTCATCTCGACCTGGAACGACTTCCTCTTCGCGAAGTCGTTCATCATCAGCGACACCTCGCAGTCGACCCTGCCGATGGCGCTGCTCGTCTTCTTCAAGCCCGACGAGAACGACTGGGGAGGCATCATGGCGGGCTCGACCGTGATGACCGTCCCGGTGCTCGTCTTCTTCGTACTCGTACAGCGCCGCCTGGTCTCGGGGCTCGGCGGCGCGGTGAAGGACTGACGCGATGACAGACACGGATCTGATCCCCGCACCCCTGTCGGCCGAGTGCCGTGGGAGCGCCCCCGGGTACGCCTCGCTCGACGAGCGGACGACGCTCGACGCCGGCGCGGGCACCGAGAGCACCGCCCGCTGGCTGCGGGCCACCCTGGGCGCCGCCACCGGACTGCCGTTCGCCGACGGCACCGGACCACACGCCGTCCGGCTGCGGATCAGCGAGGACGTGGCACGGGAGCACGGCCCGGAGGGCTACCGCCTCTCCACCGACGGATCGGTCGCCGCCGACGCGGCCGTCGTCATCGAGGGCGGCGGCCCCGCCGGGGTGTTCTGGGGCGCCCAGACCCTCCGGCAGCTGCTCGGCCCCGACGCGTACCGCAGGGCGCCCGTGACGGGCGGGGACCGGGGCCTCCCCCTCGTCACCGTCGAGGACAGCCCCCGCTTCGGCTGGCGCGGGCTCCTCCTCGACGTCTCCCGGCACTTCCTGCCCAAGGCCGACGTCCTGCGCCAACTCGACCTCCTCGCCGCCCACAAGCTCAACGTCTTCCACTTCCACCTCACCGACGACCAGGGCTGGCGCATCGAGATCAAGCGCCACCCCCGGCTCACCGAGGTCGGCTCCTGGCGGGCCCGCACCAAGTGGGGACACCGGGCCTCGCCGCTCTGGACCGAGGCCCCGCACGGCGGCTTCTACACCCAGGACGACATCCGCGAGATCGTCGCGTACGCCGCCGAGCGGCACATCACCGTCGTCCCCGAGATCGACCTCCCCGGCCACGCGCAGGCCGCGATCGCCGCGTACCCCGAACTCGGCAACACCGACGTCGTCGACACCACCACCCTCACCGTCTGGGACACCTGGGGCGTCAACCCGAACGTCCTCGCCCCCACCGAGGCCGTCCTGCGCTTCTACGAGGGCGTCTTCGAGGAGGTCCTCGACCTCTTCCCGTCCACCTTCGTCCACGTCGGCGGCGACGAGTGCCCCAAGGACCAGTGGAAGGCCTCCCCGACCGCCCAGGCCCGCATCCAGGAGCTCGGGCTCGCCGACGAGGACGAGCTCCAGTCCTGGTTCATCCGCCACTTCGACGGCTGGCTCGCCGTGCGGGGACGCCGACTGATCGGCTGGGACGAGATCCTGGAGGGCGGCCTCGCGGAGGGCGCGGCCGTGTCGTCCTGGCGCGGGTACGCGGGCGGGATCACCGCCGCCGAGGCCGGCCACGACGTCGTCATGTGCCCCGAGCAGCAGGTGTACCTGGACCACCGTCAGGCGCCGGGCGAGGACGAGCCGATGCCCATCGGGTACGTCCGCACCCTGGAGGACGTCTACCGCTTCGAGCCCGTCCCGCCGGGGCTCTCGCCGGAGGCCGCCGCCCACATCCTGGGAACCCAGGCCAACGTCTGGACGGAGGTCATGGAGAACCGGGCCCGCGTCGACTACCAGGTCTTCCCGCGCCTCGCCGCCTTCGCCGAGGTCGCGTGGTCCGCCCTGCCCGCCCCGGACGCCCGCGACTACGCCGGCTTCGAACGTCGGATGGACACCCACTACCGGCGCCTCGACGCCCTCGGCGTCGACTACCGGCCGCCCACCGGACCCCACCCCCGGCAGCGGCGCCCGGGAGTGGTCGGACGACCTCTGGAGGGGACGCCCCCGATCGTGTGAGGGACGTCGCGTCCCCGGGTCACCCAAGAGCGGCGAACCGGAAGTTACCGTCGCTCCCGGGACGTCCCGGACGGAACAGTCCTTCGCGGACCCTCGCGCCGGACGGCTCGGAAGATGTGCCAGAGTTGCCACGTCCGGCCTGTGAGCACGTACGGTACGCCCACACACAGGCGTGACCACCGGGCACAGTCGGGGACCACCGGGACACCGGGAAGGGGCAGCGGGTTGACCACGCACGCACCACAGACGGCGCAGTCCGTGACGCTGCCCGCCTCGCTGGACGAGGCCGTGGCGGCGCTCACCGCCATGCCGGCCGCCGTGCCCGTCGCGGGCGGCACCGACCTGATGGCCGCCGTCAACAGAGGTCAGCTCCGCCCCGCCGGACTCGTCGGCCTGAGCCGCATCAACGAGATCCGCGGCTGGCAGTACCAGGACGGGCACGCCCTCCTCGGCGCGGGCCTCACCCACGCCCGGATGGGCCGCCCCGACTTCGCCGCCCTCATCCCGGCCCTCGCCGCAGCCGCCCGCGCCGCGGGACCGCCCCAGATCCGCAACGCGGGCACCCTCGGCGGCAACGTGGTCACCGCCGCGCCCACCGGCGACTCGCTGCCCGTGCTGGCCGCCCTGGAGGCCGACCTCGTCGTCCTGGGCCCGCTCGGCAGCCGCGAGATCCCCGTCTCCCACCTGCTCGCGGGCCGCGACCTGCTGGCCCCCGGCGAGCTCGTCGCCTTCGTCCGCGTACCGCTGCTCCACGCCCCCCAGGTCTTCGTCAAGGCCACCGGCCGCACCGGCCCGGCCCGCGCCACCGCCTCCGTCGCCGTCGTCCTCGACCCGGCCCGGCGCGGGGTGCGCTGCGCGGTCGGCGCGGTCGCCCCGATGCCGCTGCGCCCGCTGGAGGCGGAGCGCTGGATCGCCTCGCTGGTGGACTGGGACAACGACCGGGGACTGGCTCCGGAGGCGCTCGCGGCGTTCGGCGAGTACGTCGCCGCCGCCTGCATCCCGGACCCGCCCGGCGACGAACAGCTGCCGCCGGCCGTACTGCACCTGCGGCGCACGGTCGCCGCACTCGCCCGACGGGCACTGGGGAGGGCACTGGCATGAGCAGCGACGAACAGCACGGGAACCCGGGCGGCTGGGAGCCGATCCCGCAGAGCGAGGGGTACGACGGGGACGCCACCGCCTTCGTCCAGCTGCCGCCGGACTTCATGCTGGACGGCGTGCCCCTGGAGGCGCCCGGCCACGGCTACGTACCGCCGATGATCACCCCGCTCCAGCCGCTCACCCCGGCGGCGGCGACGGACCCGGCGTCGACGGGCGCGTGGAACGTGCACCTGCCGACGGAGGCGGAGCACGGCCAGCACGCCCAGCACGTTCAGCACTTCGATCAGGTTGATCAGGTCGAGCGGGTCGAGCAGGTCGAGCACTTCGGCCAGGTCGAGCACTTCGCCCAGGGCCAGGGCACCGAGTACTTCGATCAGGGCGAGTACGTCCAGCACGTCGAGCAGCACGTCGAGGGGTTCGGACAGGACCCGCACGCGACGGCGGAGTGGAACTTCACGGGCTCGGCGGGCGCGGCGGGCTCCACGGGCCAGTGGGAGATCCCGGTCGCGCCGGAGACGGCCGTGCCTGAGGCGGTCGAGCCCCCGCTCCCGCCCTCGTACGCCGAGGCCCCGGCGACCCTGCCGGGCGGCGCGCCCGCGCCCTGGGCGCTGCCGGAGGAGCCGGCCGCCGAGGAGCCGGCCGCGGAGGCCGAAGCCGGCGAGTCCGGCGACGCGTCCGACGCGAGCCCGGACGCCGGTCCCGAGGAGGCTCCGGCGAACGTCACCGAGGACGCCACGGAGGACGTCACCGAGGGCGTCACCGCGGGGGCCCCGGACGAGGAGCCCGGCGCCGCGCTCGACGCGACCCCCGCGCCCGCCGCCTACGCCTCCACGGACAGCGACGAGCACCCCCACACCTCGTACACCCTGCGGGTCAACGGCACCGACCGTCCCGTCACCGGCTCCTGGATCGGCGAGTCCCTGCTCTACGTGCTGCGCGAGCGGCTCGGCCTGGCCGGGGCCAAGGACGGCTGCTCCCAGGGCGAGTGCGGCGCGTGCAACGTGCAGGTCGACGGCCGGCTCGTCGCCTCCTGCCTGGTGCCGGCGGCGACCGCCGCCGGTTCCGAGGTGCGGACGGTCGAGGGCCTCGCCACCGACGGCGAGCCGTCCGACGTGCAGCGGGCGATGTCCAAGTGCGGCACCGTCCAGTGCGGCTTCTGCATCCCGGGCATGTGCATGACTGTGCACGACCTCCTGGAGGGCAACCACGCCCCCACCGAGTTGGAGGCCCGCCAGGCCCTCGCCGGCAACCTGTGCCGCTGCTCCGGCTACCGGGGCGTCCTCGACGCCGTACGGGACGTCGTCGCCGAGCGCGAGGCCAGCGCCGCCGCCACCGCGCCGATCTCGCCCGAGGCCGCCGACGAGGCCCGCGTACCGCACCAGATTCCCCACCCGCACGACGGAGGCATGGCGTGAGCAGCGACGCGACCACCGCGGTGCCCACGGCTCCGGACACCCCCGGAACCCCCGGGACCGGGCAGGAGCCGGCCGCGCACGGCCTCGGCACCTCGCTCCCGCAGGCCGAGGCCAGGGCGAAGACCGAGGGCACCTTCCCGTACGCCGCCGACCTGTGGGCCGAGGGCCTGCTCTGGGCCGCGATCCTGCGCTCCCCGCACCCGCACGCCCGGATCGTCTCCGTCGACACGACGGCCGCCGCCGCGATGCCGGGGGTACGTGCCGTGGTGACGGCCGCCGACGTACCGGGAGCGGCGACGTACGGCCGCCGGGTCGCCGACCGGCCCGTCTTCGCCTCCGACCTGGTCCGGCACCACGGCGAGGCCCTCGCGGCCGTCGCCGCCGACCACCCCGACACGGCCCGGCTCGCCGCGGCCGCGATCAGCGTCGAGTACGAGGTCCTCGACCCGGTGACCGACCCCGAGAAGGCCTTCGCCGCCGAGGCGCTGCACCCCGACGGCAACCTGATCCGGCACATCCCGCTGCGCTTCGGCGACCCCGAGGCGGCGGGCGAGGTCATCGTCGAGGGGCTGTACCGGATCGGCCGCCAGGACCCGGCACCGATCGGCGCCGAGGCCGGCCTCGCCGTGCCCCGCCCCGACGGCGGCGTCGAGCTGTACACCGCCTCGACCGACCCGCACACCGACCGCGACCTGGCCGCCGCCTGCTTCGGCCTCCAGCCCGAGCAGGTCAAGGTGGTCGTCACCGGCGTCCCCGGCGCCACCGGAGACCGGGAGGACCCGGGCTTCCAGATCCCGCTGGGCCTGCTCGCGCTCCGAACCGGCTGCCCCGTCAAGCTCACCGCTACGCGCGAGGAATCCTTCCTCGGCCACGCCCACCGACACCCCACCCTGCTGCGCTACCGCCACCACGCGGACGCGGAGGGACGCCTGGTGAAGGTGGAGGCGCAGATCCTGCTCGACGCGGGCGCGTACGCCGACTCCTCGTCCGAGTCCCTCGCGGCGGCCGTGGCCTTCGCCTGCGGCCCGTACGTCGTCCCCCACGCCTTCGTGGAGGGCTGGGCGGTCCGCACCAACAACCCGCCGTCCGGGCACGTGCGCGGCGAGGGCGCGATGCAGGTCTGCGCCGCGTACGAGGCGCAGATGGACAAGCTGGCGGCCAAACTGGGCGTGGACCCGGCCGAGTTGCGCATGCGGAACGTGATGGCCACCGGCGACATCCTGCCGACCGGCCAGACCGTGACCTGCCCGGCCCCCGTGGCCGAACTCCTCTCCGCCGTACGCGACTTCCCGCTCCCCCCGCTCCCCAAGGACACCCCGGAGGGCGACTGGCTGCTGCCCGGCGGCCCCGAGGGCGCGGGCGAACCCGGCGCGGTGCGAAGGGGCGTGGGCTACGCCCTCGGCATGGTGCACATGCTGGGCGCGGAGGGCACGGACGAGGTCTCGACGGCGACCGTACGGGTCATGGACGGGGTGGCCACGGTCATCTGCTCGGCCGTGGACACCGGCTCGGGCTTCTCGACGCTCGCCCGCCAGATCGTCCAGGAGACCCTCGGTATCGACGAGGTCCACGTCGCCCCCGTCGACACCGACCAGCCACCCGCCGGCGCGTCCGCCCACGGCCGCCACACCTGGGTCTCGGGCGGGGCGGTGGAGCGCGCGGCCAAGATGGTCCGTACGCAGCTGCTCCAGCCGCTGGCCCACAAGTTCGGCATGTCGACCGAGCTGCTCCAGATCACCGACGGCAAGATCACCTCCTACGACGGTGTGCTGTCGACGACGGTCACCGAGGCGATGGACGGCAAGGAGCTCTGGGCCACCGCCCAGTGCCGCCCCCACCCCACCGAGCCCCTCGACGAGGACGGCCAGGGCGACGCCTTCGTCGGCCTCGCCTTCTGCGCGATCCGCGCGGTGGTGGACGTCGACATCGAACTCGGCGCGGTGCGCGTCGTGGAGATGGCCGTCGCCCAGGACGTCGGCCGCATCCTCAACCCGGCCCAGCTCGCCACCCGCATCGAGGCGGGCGTCACCCAGGGCGTCGGCGCGGCCCTCACGGAGAACCTCCGCACCGCCCGCGGCCTGGTCCGGCACCCCGACTTCACGGGCTACGCACTTCCGACATCCCTGGATGCCCCGGACATTCGCATCGTGAAACTCGTCGAAGAACGCGATGTCGTGGCCCCGTTCGGAGCGAAGGCGGCGAGCGCGATCCCGGTCGTCACCTCACCCGCCGCAGTGGCCTCAGCGGTGCGCGCGGCGACCGGACGACCCGTCAACAGGCTCCCGATCCGCCCGCAGGCGGCTGTTGTCGTGCCCAATTCGTAACCATGTGATGTCCGTTGCTTGTGCAACCGGGAGGTGCGCACTGTCGTCGTTCCTGACTACAGTGGACTTCTAGACTTGGTACGAGTAGCACGGTTGTTCACACGGGGGAGGCACGGAATGCGGGCGATGAGCGCGGAAGCAGTGCGCTACAACTCCGAATCCATGTCGGAGTTCAAGACGAGCATCGACGGCCTGATCGAGATGCTCACCTCCTCGGAGGCCGGCAAGGGCAAGGTGGAGTCGGAGCCGGTGTCGCGAGGCCAGTTCGGCGGCGGCGGTCCGGCCTGGGGCGAGGCGCACGGCGTCTACGACTCGTACAACACCGTCATCAAGCAGCTGAAGGATCTCTCCAGCCTGTTGCAGGACTGCCTGGAGGGCCTCGGCATCGCGGTCGTCGCCTCCAAGGACGGCTTCGAGCAGATGGACGATGACGTCAAGCAGAAGATGATCGGCATCCACCAGCGGACCGAGGACGCCAAGGCGAAGGCAGACAAGGAAGCGGGCCGCGGAGCGCCGGCGAGCGAAGGCGGCCAGACCACCGAAAGTGGCGGCAACTTCCAGTAGGCGGGTGCGGACGGAATGTCGGGGACACGGGGAAGAGGCGAAGAATGATTCCTGCAGAGGGCGGCGGACGCGGCGGCGGAACGGACTTCCGCTCAAGCTCAATGACCCACCAAAAGATGCTGGATTGGCTGGACGAAGCCGCGGAGTACCCGGTCAGGAACGCCGCCGATCGCTTGAAGGCGGCGGGCGCGGAGTTGGATCGCATCGCCGACCAGCTGAAGAACCGGACCGGTCGGGTGGACTGGAAGGGCGAGGCGGAGAAGGCGTTCACGGAGTGGGCCGCGGACGTGGTGAGCTCGACGCGCTCACTCGGTGACTACAGCACCAAAGCCGGCGACCACATGGCCAAGTCCGCTCAGGCCATCGCCGCCGCGAAGAGCGCCATGCCTCGCTACACCTCCAACGAGGCGGCCAAGGCCAGCCTGGAAGCCGCCCAGAAGTACCGCAACGACCCCGACTCGGCGACCATCTCGCGCAACGCCCAGAAGTCGGTGACCGCCAGCACGGAGCTGGCGGCCATCAAGGCCAAGGAGGAGGCGAACAGGCAGGCCGCGGCGGACGAGATGGAGAAGCTCTCCAGTACGTACTACTGGGAGGGCCGTTACATGACGGACCTCGTGCCGCCGACGTTCCCGCCGCCGCCGGGTGACTTCGTACCGGCCGCGAGCCACCGCGGCGGAGAGATCACGTACGTCGACCCCTCGTCGAAGGGGCAGAGGTCCTCCGCGCAGACCGAGACGGGCACGCACACCGGGGAGTTGCGGCCGGACACTCGGACGACGCCTGACACCCGGACCACGCCCGACGACACCACGGTCCCGCCGAGGGGCGACACGACCGAGCCGACGCACGTGATCAAGCCCGAGGTCCGGCCCGAGACGCCCGTGGACCTGGGCATCGACAGCGTGGACACGCTGCCGCACCCGACCACCACCGGTCCTGGGCCGACGTCGCCGGGCACGCCGCCGCCGATCACGAAGGACGGCGGTATGCCTCCGTTCGTGACCACGGGCATGCCCCCCTTCCCCGCGAAGGGTGGCCCGGGCCCCGTGGGTCCCACCGGTCCCGTCACCGGAGGCACCAGCAACCAGCGCGGTCCCGTGACCGGCGGCCAGCGCGCAGGTCTCCACGTTCCCCGCGAGGGCATCAGCGGCGGACGCCAGGTCCAGAGCACGCAGGGGCGTCCCGCGACCGGCCTTCCGCGCAGCACCGCCATCGGTACGGAGCAGGGCGGGCGTAACGGCACGGGCATGGGCCGTGGCATGGGCGGCGGCATGGGCGGTTCCATGGGCGGCGGCATGGGCGCCGGCCAGAACGGCATCAGCGGCGGTCGCCGCCTCGCCGGTGAGACCGGCGGGGTCGTCGGCGGCAAGGCACAGCGCCCCGGCACTGCCGCGGGCGGCGCGCGTCCCTTCACGCCCGGCGGCTCCGGCCTCGTGCGCGGAGGCACCACGCAGGCCGGCGAGCAGCGCGAGGAGCAGAACAGAGAGCGTCCCGACTACCTGGTCGAGGACGAGGAGACCTGGCAGCAGGGCCGCCGCGTGGCGCCGCCCGTCATCGACTGATCAGCGCGAGGAAGCAGATGTCTACCAGCAGTATTCGTCGGAGCCGTGCCCGAGCGGCCGCCTCGGCCGCCTTGGGGATGCTGCTGGTGGGCATCGCCACCGTCCCCGCCCACGCGGAGGGCACGCGGGGGCAGCAGTGGCAGCTGGATGCCTTCGGCGCCGAGGAGATCTGGCAGCTCAGCAAGGGCGAGGGGGTCACCGTCGCCGTCATCGACTCCGGAGTGGACAAGAGCAACCCGGACCTTAGGGGCCAGGTCCTCGAGGGCAAGGACTTTGCCCCGGACGACCCGGGTGACCAGTACACCGACCAAGACAGCCACGGCACCCACATGGCGGGCCTCATCGCGGGAACCGGTCGACGCGACGGCGGCGACGGGGCGTTCGGACTTGCCCCTGCCGTGAAGATCCTTCCGGTCCGACTGCCGGGCGACGCCGGCAAGAACCAGACGGGGGGCGCTGCGGAGTTCAACCGGGTCGCGCCCGGCGCGATCCGTTTCGCGGTCGACTCCGGAGCCAAGGTCATCAACATCTCGATGGGTGTGAACACGGGCTCGCCCGAGCTCACGGACGCCGTGAAGTACGCCCTGGACAAGGGGGCCCTGGTCTTCGCGGCTGTCGGCAACAGCGGTGACAAGGGCAATAAGCGGGAGTACCCCGCGGCGACTCCCGGTGTCGTCGGCGTGGGTGCCGTCGACAACAAGGGGACGCGCGCCCCCTTTTCCCAGCACGGTCCCCAGGTCGACATCGTGGCACCCGGCAAGGACACCGTGGCGGCCTGCGGCGGCGGTACCGGGGTCTGCAAGTCCAGCGGTACCAGTAACGCCACCGCCCTCGCCTCCGCCGCCGCCGCGCTCATCTGGGCGGAGCACCCCGACTGGACCAATAACCAGGTCCTGAAGGTCATGCTCAACACCATCTCCAAGCCCGTGGGCGGCCAGCGCAGCGACTTCCTCGGGTACGGCGCCATCCGGCCGCTCCGGGCGCTGAAGACGCCGGGTGACCCCGGTCCGGCCGACGTCCGGCCCATCGACGACCTCAGCGAGAACGTGATGCCGTCCGCGTCCTCGTCCGCCTCGGCGGACCCGGCTCCGGCGGAGTCCTCCGTCGCTCCCGCCCCCGCCCCGGCTCCCGTCGCCTCCTCCGACGACGACGGCGGCAACACCGGCCTCTGGATCGGGCTCGGGATCGGTGCGGCCGTGCTGATCGGCGCCGGGGTCGCCGTACCCGTACTCCGTTCGCGGCGGAGCTGAGTCCGTCCGTCTCCGCCGCTGAACATCCGTGACTCACATGGAGAAGTAGATGTCGTTCGACGAGGAGTGGGGCCAAGTCCGCAGCGAGGCAGCGGCGATGAGGCTCAACAGCGTGCCCGCCGAGGGTGGCGGTGGTGGCGGTCCCAGCGACTACAAGGTGACGTCCGCCGACCTCAAGGCCATCGGCAACGAGGCCCAGGAGCTCTTCCACTGGTTCGAGCGGGACGCCTTCCACGCGGGAGCTCAGACCGGCACCGCGGCCAAGAGCCTCGACGGCGACGGCTTCCTGACCGGGTCGGCGATGTGGACCATGTGGGACACGTGGCGCGACCAGTGCGAGACGCTCCTCAGCGCCTGCGCGCACATCCACAACCACCTTGAGGACACGGTCACCAGCCACGCCAACCACGAAGAAACGCTGATCACGAACTTCTCCATGTCCACGATCGACGCACACTTCAAGTAAGCCGGCGGCACGGAACGGCACAGCACGCCACGGCAACGGCTGACGAGGGACGACGTTAGATGCTGAAGTTCGACCAGGTTCTCCACGCCCAGCTCGGCAGCCTCAAGGAGGCTGTCACGGGCTGGTCGGAGGCGGTTTCCAAGCTGGAGAAGTCCAAGGAGAAGGCCGACACCGGCCTCCAGGGCAAGGCCGAGAAGGCTGACTGGAAGGGCGAGAACGCCGGGGTGACCCAGGCGTTCGTCCGGAAGACCGCCAAGGAGTTCGGCGACGCCCTCACCGAGGCGACCAGCATCCGCAACATCCTGCGGGACGCGGAGAGCGAGTTCCAGGCCGCGAAGAGCGAGCTGGAGAGGCTGGTCGCGGAGGCCCCTGGCAAGGGAATGCGTATCGACCAGCAGGGCACCGTCAGCCATCTGATCCGCCCCGACAGCCGGTCCAAGGACTACGACGGACCCAAGCCCGAGGTGGCCGATTTCGAGGCCATGTCCGCGGCGATCAAGGCCGCGATCGACCGGGCGAACAACGCCGACGACGTGGCATCCCGCGCCCTCCGCGGACTCGTCGGCACGGACAAGAACAACTTCTCCGGCACGAAGTACGACTCGCTCGCCGCCGCCTCGAAGGCGCAGGATGCCGAGGACGCGCACGCCGCCTACGAGCTGTACAAGAAGGGCGACGAGGCCACCCCGGCGGAGATCGACAAGCTCAACGCCCTCTTCAAGGCCAACCAGAAGGATCCGTACTTCGCCGAGAAGTTCGCCCTGGAGGTCGGGCCGAAGGGCAGCATGGAGTACTGGGCCGACATGGGCGACCCGAGCGACGGCTCGCGCCTCGGTGTCGACCACCGGGACAAGCTGAAGGATCTCCAGACGAACTGGAGTATGACGCTCGCCACCGCGACCCACTCCACGAGCCCCGAGATGGAGCAGTGGAAGGCCGACGTCATCAAGGCCGGCAGCGAGCCCATCCAGACGCGCGGCACCAGCCCGTACGGCTTCCAGGTCATGAGCAACCTGATGCGGGCCGGCGACTACGACGACAAGTTCCTGAAGGACTACGGCAACGCCCTCGTCGTCACCGAGCGGAAGATGACGCACGACGGCCGACTGCCCGCCGACCGGGCCTGGCAGCAGATGACCGGCATGCCGTCCCACCTGAACTGGCAGGGTGGCGACCTGGGCAACGACCCCATGATCGGTTTCATGGAGGGGCTCGGACACAACCCCAAGGCGTCGACGGACTTCTTCAACGGCAGCATCGACCTCACGCCCGAGAACTCCAAGGACGACAAGAAGCTCGACCCGTTCGATTACTTCACCAAGGACCGCGGGTGGCCCGAGGAGCTCAACGACAAGGGTGACAGGACCAAGGAGCCCGGCTACAACGCGCTCGGCCACGCCCTGGAGTCCGCGACCACCGGCCATCCGTACGACGCCGAGGCCGAGGGCCTCAAGGACGTGCGGACCAAGGAGAACGCGGAGGTCATGCAGAAGGTCGTCGAGCGGTACGGCGACGACCCCAAGTACATGCACGAGCAGCCGGGCATCGACGACAGCCTCGGCAAGATGGGCGCGGCGTACATCGACGAGCTGAACCGCTCTCTGGAGACGACCAGCGACACGACGATGGAGGAGCAGGAGCGGTCGCCCTTCGGCTTCAACGACGCCAAGGGCAATTCCCGGTTTGGCGAGGAGTTCAACACCGGGCTGCTCTGGAACCGCGGCGACGCCGTCAACTTCATGGGAATCGTGTCGCAGAGCGAGAGCGGGCACTCCACGCTGTCGGCGGCCGAGTCGCTATACACGACGAGCGTCCTGGAGGAGGTGGGACCCAAGCCTGGATTCAACTTCAACGAGCGGGAGCTCACCGACGCGCGGACGACCTTGCGGATCGGGTCGGAGGCGCAGGGAATTATGGACGGCTCCCGCATGGCGCAGATCGATGCGGACTACGAGAAGGACTCCGACGAGCACAAGAAGGCCGTCGCTAAAACGACCGAATGGGTCAAGTTCGGTGTGGGCGCGGTAGCCGCAGGCGGTGTCGTGGCCCTGACCGGTGGCGCCGGTGGCGTACTCGTACCGCTGGCAGCCGAGACGGTGGGCGGTGCCGTGACGACCTTCATCGGCATGGAAGCCACCGACATGTCGGAGAAGTACGAGAAGGACGAGCTGCTCAAGAAGAAGTCGGACGCACTGAAGGAGGAAGCGCTGGATACTGGAAAGTCGAACTCGCTCAGGCCCGGTGTCGCCTACGCGTCGGACACGCGGTGGAGTTTCGACGAGCGTAACTACCTCAACGAGAATCTGGTCGAACACATCAAGAACGGACGCCTGCACGCCGCGGACAATAACCTCCCTGACCCGTACGAGAAGAAGGGCTGACATGCGGTCTGCGCTGGCAAGAATCGGTGCGGCCGTGGCTGTGACCGCTCTCCTTACGAGCTGTTCTGGAGGCGACGGGGAAGCTGCGAAGGAACCAGAGGGACTGACGGCGGCCGAGGCATGCGGAGGATTCGCCAAGGATGTGGCGACCACGGCGGCGCTCAAAGCCGTCCTGGGCGGCGACCGTTTCGAGGACAACTACTCGAAGCCGGACAGGGCCATCGACAGGCTGCGTGACGACGCGGCCTCGCCGTGGGCCGAGTCCTACCGGCCGCAGCCGGTGACGTACTGCGGCCTCCGACCCGCAGAGGGCGGCCAGAAGGACCTCAAGATCGAGGTGGGCGCAGTGGGGAAGGGGCCGTTCCTGGGTCCGATGCTCGCTGAGCAGGTGACCTCCTACGCCTCAGGAATTGAGGCCTTCACCTCCTCAACCCTTGGCCATGTCTACTTCTCCTGCCGCCTCAAGGCACCCGCCCACGAGATCGTCGTCGAGACGACCATCTGGGGCCCGGCGGGCGCCCCGGACACGGATCTGGAGCAGCGGACCCGGCTGATCACCCTCGCCAACGCGGCTGCCCGGCAGGTCTCCGCGAAGCTGGGCTGCGAGAAGGACGGGCTCGCGACGGGTGTGCCGTCGCCCACCGCGCATCCGAAGTTCTGAGAAGGCTGCTCATTCCATGGGATCCACCAGCCACAAGCTCGTGCTGCCGGCCGCCGTTCTCGTGATGGCGTTGGTCGGCTGCACTCCGGGGTTCGGCAGCACGACCCCCAAGGGCCAGCCGGCTTCGGAGGTCTGCGGCGGATTCGCCGTGGATCCCGTAGTGGCCACCGCGCTGGAGGCCATCGCGGGCAAGGGCGCGTCGCTGACGAGTGACGGGTCCGAGCCGGACAGGGTCCTCACCGACCTGCGGAAGGCGGCCCGGACGCCGCAGAGCGGCAAGAAACGGCTGCAGGGCATTCCGTTCTGCAAGCTGGAGACGGCCGTGGACGAGAAGAACGTCCTGGACATCACCTTCCGGGAGGCCCTCGCCGTCCCGACGGGCGATGCCGTGAAGGAATTCGCGACGTTCTACTCCACCGGCCGACAGGCCACGTCCGCCATCCTCCACGCCTCCATCTACTTCACCTGCCGGATGCCCGCGCCCGCCCACGAGATCGTCCTCGTGACCGAGTTGGACCGGGCCGACGAGAACGAGGCCGATCACCCGGGGATCAGGGACGAGCAGATCACCCTCGCCAACGCGGCGGCCCGGCACGTGGCCGCCGCGTTGGGGTGTGCCGACACCCGGCTGGTCGCGGGCGTGCCGGCGAAGGCGCAGTCGTAGGACCGGGAGTCGTCTCAGTCGCCGTAGACCGGCATGGCCGCGATCCTGCCGCCACGTGCGATGAAGACGCGGTGGGCGTCGCTGACGAGCTGGTAGGGGCCCTCACCCTGCATCCTCGCGATGAACAGCTTCCCGCCGGTGGTCTTCTTCACCACCCGGACGGCGCTGTCATCGGGTTCGGGCAGCCAGATCGTCGTGCCTTCCACCGCCGGGGCGGTGAGAGTGCCTTCCGGGGTGCCGAATTCGCCCAGTATCTCCGTCCACTCCGTGCTCGGCCTGTCGGAGTCGGCCAGCGTGCTGAGGCGGAAGGCCCAGTAGGCGTCGACGGCGACGACGGTCTCGCCGTCGGCGGTCGGACTGCCGAAGCCAAGCTGCCGGTCGGCGAGGTTGCGGGTGACCTCCTTCCACACGAAGTTGCCCTCGTCGAGGCGTCTGGCCACCAGGCTGGGGCCACCGAGGTAGACGGTGTTGCCGCTGATCGAGGGGGCCTGACCGTGGGTGCCCTGGCCCTTGATCTTCCATGCGGTCTCGCCTGTCGTCGTGTCGACGGCCTCGACCTGTCCGTCCCGGCCGTGGACCACGAGCCGCTTCCCGCCCGTGGCCGCCTTCGCGGGGCCGCCCGTGGAACGCGGTGAGATCATCGGGCGGGTCCAGGCCGTCCTGAGCGTCCAGGCGTCGACGGCGCGCAACTCGTTGTCCTTGGTCGCCAGGTAGACGTGGGTGTCGTCCGCGGCGAGGAGGTCTTCCACGTCGGACTGGGTCTGCCAGACGGGCTTCCCGGTGGAGGCGACGAACGCGTTCAGGACACCGTTCTTGTCGACGCCGACGACGAGCCGGTCGGCGACGGAGACGAATCCGGCGTCCGCGTCGATGTCCTTGGCCCGCCACCGCTCCTTGCCGTCCACGACGGAGAGGGCGAGCAGCCCTCCCGCCTTCGCGGGCACGATCAGCACATCGCGTACGGGCAGCGGGAGCTGATCGCTCGGGGCGGTCACGTCGAGAGGTCCCCACAGTGAGTTCGGGGCTTCGTCCGGCGTGCTGTCGATGAGTGAGATGAAGGCCGCCTCGGGGGTCGCGACGACCGGTGGCACGTCGGCGGTCGGGGACTTCTCCCCATCCCGGTTCAGCCACCAGGCCCCCGCCCCGCCGCCCGCGCCGAGCACGGCCACGCCGACCACCGCCGAGGTGAGGAAGCGGCGCCGGGACGGCCTCGCGCCGGGTACGGCGGTCTCCTCGGGGGCCGCGAGGCGCTTCGTGGCGGTCTCGCGCCGCTTGATGTCCTCGGCGAGCGGGCCCTTGCGCCAGGCGCGGTCGGCGCCCTTCGGCGGGGTGAAGGCCTCGGCGATCTGCGAGGGCGAGGGGCGGAACGCCGGGTCCTTCGCCAGGCACGGGCCGATCAGCTCCGTGAGCTCCGGTGGCACCAGGCTCAGGTCCGGGGTCCCGTGCACGACTTCGTACTGAACCGCCGCCACGTGCGCGCCCTCGAAGGCGCGCCGTCCGCTCGCCGTGTAGGCGAGGACCGCGCCGAGGGAGAAGACGTCCGACGACGGGCCGACGCGCTGCCCGAGTGCCTGCTCCGGGGCCCCGTAGCCCGGGGTGACCGGGATCTGGCCCGTGGTCGTGAGGGTCAGGCCGTGCTCGGGGCGGGCGATGCCGAAGTCGATGATCCGGGGGCCGGTGGAGGTGAGCACGATGTTCGCGGGCTTGAGGTCGCGGTGGATCAGCCCCGCCACGTGGATGTCATGGAGGGTGCGCGCGAGCTGGGCGGCGAGGGCGCGGACCGTGGGCACGTCCATCGGGCCGTACGTACGGACGGCCTCGTCGAGCGTAGGGCCGGCGAGGAACTCGGCGGCGATCCACGGTCGCCCGCCCTCGGTCTGTGCGCCGAGGACCCGCGCCACACCCGTGCTGGTGACGGCCCGCGCCATGTCGGCCTCGCGGACGAACCGCTGGGCGAGGTGCTGGTCGTGGGCGAGCTCGGGGCGGAGGACCTTGACGGCCGCGGGCGTTCCGGCGCCGTCACGGCCGACGTACACCTTGCCCATGCCGCCCTCGCCGAGGACGCCGAGGAGCCGGTACGGGCCGAGCCGGAGCGGGTCGCCGGTGGCGAGGGGCTGCGTGGTCACGAGGCTGCTTTCCAATTCGATGGGGGTCAGGGGGGCGCGTCGGGACGACGGGTCAGGCGAACGGGATGGCGACGACGGACGACGCCCCCGCCCCGATGATCCGGGTCCGCGTCCTGTCGACGACGTACCGGGTCGCGTCCGTCGGGAACACCCAGGCCGAGCGGCGGGTCGCCCGGTCGACCGCGCTCAGACCGCCCTGTACGGGGGAGTAGACGTACTTCGTTCCGACCACCGGGACGCTGCGGAGTTCCGGGGTCAGGCTGCGGCCGGAGGGAGTCTCCTCCCAGAGCTTGGCACCCTTGTCGGCGCTGACGACCACGAGACCGCTGCCGGACACGTTGGCGTGGACGAGGCCGCCCGAGACGGCCGGGAACCCGAAGTCGGAGCCCTTGCCGTGTTCCCAGGCGACGGCGCCGTCGGCGAGGCGCAGCGCCCGGAGGCGGTCACCGCCGACGTACACGTGCCGGTCGTCGATCGCGAGCTGGCCGGGGGAGTAGTACAGGGAGAGTTCGAACGGGACGGTCCGCCGCCACAACTGGCGCCCGGTGCGCACGTCCCGTGCCTGGAGGTCGAAGGACTTGAGGTCGTCGCTGTTCTTGCCGAGGACCAGCAGATTGCCGACCACCTGAGCGAGCCAGGGGCGTGCGTTGCCCCACGCGTACGGCTGCCGCCAGACCTCCTTGCCCGTGCGCAGGTCGACGGAGACCATATGCCGGCCGATCGCCTTGTCCTCCTCCCGGTCGCCGATGCGTGAGGCGGCGAAGATCCGTCCGCCGGACGCGGTGAGGAGCTCCGTGCCGAACTGGGAGCCCTCGAAGCCCTTGAGCTTGATGATCCGGGCCGACTCCTTACCGGTGAGGGGCGCGAGCGTGCGGATCTCCAGGGCGTTGGGGCCGGAGATGGGGCCGTCGGACGTGTAGAAGGACGTTCCGTCCGTGACGATCCGATGCGCACGCGCCATCGAGTCGGTCCACAGTTCGGTGCCCTTCCGCGTGTCGCGCGCCCGGAAGGAAACGGTCTCCGCGAACCCCACGACATCGCCCGCGATCAACGGCGTGATGCGCTCCTCGCGGTCGAAGGCGTCCCCCTTCCACAACGCGGCGGGCGCCCCGTCCGAGGCCGTCTTGGCCGGGATCGCGGTGGGGCCGGTGGGGGCCGGAGTGCCGCCGGTCCCGGTGGTGGTGTCCCGGGAGTTCAGCCACGCCCACACCCCCGCGCCCGCTCCCGCGAGGCCCAGGAGGGAGCCCCCGCCCAGGGTGAGGGCGCGGCGGCGGGAGACCGGGGTGTCCGGGGCGGTCTCCGCGAATGCGGCGCCCGCCGGGGTCGGGAGGCGGTGCGGCGCGTGGAGCCAGACGTCCGTCGCGCGGCGGGCGATGTCGGCGAGGACGAGCGGCGGGAGGTGGTCCGCGAACTCGCCGTGGCCGTCGTGGAGATGGGCGGTCAGATCGGTGGTGGTGGGGCGGGCCGCCGGGTCCTTCGCGAGGCAGGCCGTCAGGAGTGGCAGCAGCGCTTCCGGTACGCCGGTGAGGTCGGGCTCGGCGTAGCGCACGCGGTACAGGAGGTCGGCGGGGGAGCCTGTACCGAAGGGGCCGTGGCCGGTTGCGGCGAAGACGAGCACGCCCGCGAGTGCGAACACGTCGCCCGCCGGGGGGTGTTCCTGGCCGCTCGCCTGCTCCGGCGACATGAACGCGGGCGTGCCGGCCGCCGCTCCCGTACGGGTCAGGTGGTCGTCGCCGGCCGCGCGGGCGATGCCGAAGTCGATGATCTTCGGGCCGTAGGCGGTGACGAGGACGTTCGAGGGCTTCAGGTCGCGGTGGACCACGTCCGAGGAGTGCAGCTGGGCGAGGGCCCCGGCGAGCGCGGCGCCGAGGGCGCGGACGGTCGGTTCGGGGAGCGGGCCGCCGAGCGCGACGGCGTCGTCGAGGGGCGGGCCGAGGACGTACTCGGTGGCCAGCCACGGGGTCTCGGCGAGCGGGTCGGCGTCGACGACGGCCGCGCCGTGGCGCGCGCCGATGATCCGCGCCGCGTCCGTCTCAAGCCGGAAGCGGGCGCGGAAGGCGGGGTCGGTGGCCAGCCGGGCGTGCACGGTCTTGAGCGCGACCGTACGGCCGCCGGGCGTGCGCGCCAGGTAGACCGTGCCCATGCCGCCGGAGCCGAGGCGGGCGAGAAGACGGTACGTGGCGACGGCGGCCGGGTCGTCGTGGGTCAGGGGCGACAGCATGAGGTCAGGTCCGTCGGATCGAGAGCGGGAGTGGGGGAGGGTGCCGGGGTGGCCGGGGGCCGGGTGGCCAGGTGGTCGGTTGGCCGGGGGCCGGGTGGCCAAGTGGCCGGGTCGCCGGGGGGCCGGCGTCAGGTGCGGGCCGGTGTCGCGTGTTCCGCGCGGGCCGCGTGCTCCGGTGCCTCGGGCAGTTCGGCGGCCAGCAGCTCCGCCGACTGGCGGGCGAGCGCGGCGACCACCCGGCCCGGCAGCCAGCCGGGCTTGAGCAGGGTGCCGGCCGAGTTCAGGACCGTCTGGTGCGCGGTCGGCGGTGCCAGTGCGGTCATCAGGGCGGCCGCCGTGGGGCGGTCGGCCGGGTCGCGGGCCAGGCAGGAGGAGACCACCGGGCGCAGGGCGGGCGGGAGTTCCTCGCGTTCGGGCACGGTGTGGCCGGTGGCGGCGTACGCGAGGACGGCGCCGAGCGCGAAGACGTCGCCGGGCGGGCGGGGCCGGCCGCCCGAGGCCTGTTCGGGGGCGAGCGCTCCCGGGTCCAGGCCCGGCAGGCCGGTGCGCGGCTCGCCGTCGGCCGCCGCGGCCCGTACCGCGCCGAAGGAGGTCAGCCTCGGCCCGTCGGCGGTGAGCAGGACGGCGGCGGGGGAGACCCCGGCGTGCGTGAGGCCCTGGGCGTGCGCGGCGCCGAGCGCCTCGGCGAGGGTGGCGCCGATGGCCCGGACGGTGGCCTCGGGCAGCGGGCCGCCGTGGACGGCGAGGGCCACGGGGAGCGGGAGCGCGGGCACGTACGGGCTCGCGTACCAGGCGGAGCCGGCCGGGGCGGTCGGGGCGGTCGAGTCGGACACGTCCGTCACCGGGGCGATCCACGGGCCGAGGAGGTGGCGGGCCGCTACGGCCTCGGCGGTGAACCGCGCCGGATCGGTGCCGGGCAGCGGGGCGCTCAGCAGGACCGTGCGCCCGCCGTCGGGGGTGCGGGCCACGAACCGGTGGCAGGGGACGGCGGAGCCGGGCGGGTCGAGACGGGTGATCAGCCGGTACGGGCCGATCCGCCGGTCCGGAGCCGTCCGCCGCGCGGAGTCCCCCTGCGTGCGCGACCGTTCCACCGGTGACTCCCCCTGTCGTTGCGACCGTCGTTGCGACGTCCCCGGGGCGACCCGGGGCGGGTCGAGCCTACCGAGGCGTTCGGTCGCGGCGGCGGGGCGGGGGAGGGGCGCGGTCCCCGGGGAGGCGTACGGAGAGCGGGTCGGGGCCCGGAACGCCCGGGCTGTCCTGGTTGCGAAGGTGAAGTGAGGGGTGCTCCCGCCGCGAAGAGGTGTGAAGATCTCCTTCTGCGCGGGATTTCCCAGCGGGGAGTGCTCACACGCAGGGCCTTGGGACTACGATCGCCGTGATTTCCGTGGGCAGGGAACTCGCACGGAACTTGCTGAGGCGAAGCCGGAACGATCACCGTCGCGGGGGAGAGCATGTCGTTCGAAGAGGAGTGGGCGTCCGTAAGGTCCACGTCCACGACCAGCGTGAGCATGAGGCTCAACCAGGTCGCCCCGGAGCCCGGTGGCGGGGGCGGCGGGAACGCCGACCTCAGCGTCGACCAGGACAAGCTCGGGGCCATCGGCAGCGCCGCGTACGCGCTGCACGGCCGTCTGGTCAAGGACGGGAACCACGCGCGGACGAACACCACGGAAGCGGCGACGGGAATGTCGAGCAACGGCTTCCAGACGGGATCCGCGATGTCGACGGTGCAGGAGACGTGGAGCTCGCAGCTGAACACGCTGCTCGACGCCTGTGCCAACATCTCCAACCACCTCGACTACAGCGCGGCCTCCCACGCGAAGGAAGAGGAAGACATCCGGGCGTCCCTCGCGGCATCCAAGATCAACGAATACTTCAAGTAGGCCGGGGGCCCTGCTGTGTTGACCTACGACAACGTCTTCCACGCGCCGCTGGACAAGATGAAGGCGGCCGCCGACGACTGGTCGGCGATGAAGGGCAAGCTGGACAAGCTCGCCGAGGACGCCCGGACGACGATGGCCGCGAAGGCCAAGGACGACTACTGGCGCGGCGTGAACGCCGAGGTCACGAAGCCGTTCGTGGACAAGACGGCGAAGGAGTTCGACGACGCCGCCAAGGCCGCCGACGGCATCCACAAGGTCCTTGAGGACGGCTACAACGCCTTCAAGAAGTCGAAGGACGACCTCAAGAAGATCGTCGACACCGAGGCCCCCGCGAAGGGCTTCCGGGTGAACTCCGACGGCACCGTCGAGGCCAGGGAGCCGCTGTCCCAGATCAAGGACCCCGCCGCCCGGCACGACCCCGACTTCCAGGACCTGGTGCGCAAGGAGCGCGCCGACATCCAGGCGATGCAGGACCGCATCAAGGCCATCCTGGAGGTCTGCACCGAGGCCGACGTGGCCTGCTCCAACGCGCTCAAGGCCAACATCACCGGGGACAAGAACAACTTCAGCGGCCCGAAGTACACCAGCCTCGACGCCGAGGAGGCGCAGCGCGCCGTCGACCTGGCCAAGAAGGGCCGGGACATCTCCCACGAGGAGCTGATGCGCCTCAACGAGCTGCTGAAGGACAACAGCGGCTCCAAGGAGTTCTCCCGGAACTTCTACGACGGCCTCGGCCCCAAGGGCTCCCTGGAGTTCTTCGGCCAGCTGTCCACGGACACGTACGACTACTCGAAGGTCGACAAGGAGCGCCTCGCGGACGTCCGGGAGCTCCAGAAGAACCTGGGCCTCAACCTGGCGACGGCCACGCAGGGCGGCGACGCCTGGACCGACAAGTGGTCCACGGACATGCGCAAGCTCGGCACGGAGCGCATCCCGCTCGTCAAGTACGACAACAACCCGGCCTTCGGCTACCAGTTGCTCGGCGGCATCATGCGCTACGGCAACTACGACAAGAACTTCCTGGTCCCGATCGCGGAGCACGTCACCCAGCTCCACGCCAAGGACCCGTACCTCTTCGCCAACAGCAAGCCGATGGGCGGCGGCTGGCTGAAGGACCAGTACAACCCGTCCGGCGTCAACGGCTCGGGCTTTGACCCCATGATCCCGATGCTGGAGGCGCTGGGCCACAGCCCGGACGCGGCCAAGGAGTACTTCTCCAAGGAGCCGACCTCGTACAACAAGGACGGCAGCCTCGGGGGGACGGTCGACCTGGACCCGAAGAAGGACGGGAACCAGAAGGGCTACCTGGACTACTTCCAGAACAAGGAGTACGACTTCTTCCCCGACGTCGAGGGCCACAACCCGGACGACTGGAAGAAGACCGCCGACTACATGCCGGACGCCCTCGGCCACGCCCTGGAGGCGGCGACCACGGGCCACGGCTGGGACGACCCCAACCCCCAGCTGCACCGGGACGAGAAGTCCGCCGAGATCATGAAGCAGGTCATCGACTCCTACGGTTCGAGCACCGAACTGCGGGAGCAGCACAAGGCGATGATGGACAGCCTGGGCAACATGGGCGCGGCCTACATCGACGACCTGAACTACTCGATGATGAACTTCGGCGGCACGGGAGACGCGTACAACCGCGACGAGCTCTTCGGGAACAGCAGCGACGGAAGCAAGCGGACGGACTTCGGGTTCAACTCGTCGCTGGAGTTCATGAAGGCCGTCGCGGGCGACGAGGGGGCCTACAAGAGCATGTCCGCGGCCCAGCAGGTCTTCGAGGCGAGCGGCATCAAGGCGCTGGAGGGGGACCGGGACGACGCGATGGCGTTCGCCAAGAACGGCTCCCTCGTCCACGGTGTCCTCGACGAGTCGCGTGTCACCCAGATCGCCGAGGACTTCAAGGACGACGAGGACAAGAAGAACCTGGCGCTCGAGCAGCAGGCCGAATGGCGGAAGTCCGCGGTCAGCGGCGGTGTCACCGCGATCGTGGGCGTGGGCTCGGCCGTCGTGCTCGGCCCCGCGGCGGGTGTCGTGGCGGCCACCGTCGTGCCGATCATCATGGAGAGCGTCGGTTCGACCGTCAGTACGTCGTACGCGTCCGGCACCCTTGAGTACCTCAAGGAGAACGAGTTCAAGAACGACGACGAGGCACGGACGTCGATCGGCTCCACGAGGGAGGCCGGGCGTGGCAGCGCGATGAACCCGTTGCTGAACTACGCGGACGCCACCGGCATGACGGAGGCCGAGCGGCGTGCGTTCCTCGACGACGCGCGGGGCGCCTACCTGGACGGCGAACAACTCGTCAGCGGCACCGAGCAGAAGGTCAGGTGAGCATGTCGGTCACCAGCAGGTGGGCGGGCAGGAGCGTCGTGGGCAGGAGCGCGGTGGGCAGGAGCGTCGCGGCGCTCGCCGTCGTGCTCTCGGCGGCGGCCTGCGGCGGCGGGGACACCCCGAAGCCGAACGCGACGGATGCCGTGTCGCCGACCGCGCTCAAGACCTGCCAGGAGGTCTTCGGCAAGGCGAACGTCGACGCGGTGCGTGCCGATCTCGGCGACGGGTTCCGCCCGTTCGACCACTCGCTCACGGAGGCGAGGGACGGTCTTGTCGCGGAGGCGCGCGGCTGGGCCGCCGGCAAGGACGATCTCCGGCGCACCACCCACCACCCGTGCGAGATGGAGAGCCGGACCGACGGGTCCACGCTTCGGGTCGGCAGCACGGTCGGGTGGTCGATGTACGACATCGACTTCGTGAGTTCCGGAGAGGGCAGGGACCGCTGGCGCACGGTCGCGGACGGGGTCTACGTGGGCTCCCGGCCCGACAACCGGGGCACGCCGCTCGTCATGCCCTGCACGATCCCGGGCACCGCCGCCGGCCAGGGCAAGGAGCTGCCGCTCCAGGTCTCGGTGAACGACGAGGACCGGAAGGACGACCGGACCGTGTCGACGGAGCAGCTCCTGAAGTCCCTCGCCGAGAGCACGCGCGAGCTCCTCGGCTGCGAGGAGGGGCTCTCCGTCCCCGACGACCTGCTCCCGTGAGGGTGCGGGCCGTCGTGGTTCCCGACTCCCTGCTGCCGTAAGCGGCCGCGGGCACGTCAGCCGTGCCCGCGGTCCGCGGCCGTCCGCCGCGGACCAGTTCAGTCCTCGGCGGACCCGTCAGTCCTCGGCGATCTCCACGGTCGAGGTCAGCTGGGACAGCAGGAGGACCGTGGCGCGGGTGATCAGCGCCGCGAGGAGGAGCGAGAGGACGGCGTCGACGGTCTCCGCGCCCAGGGTGATACCGGGCAGCAGGAGCCCGGCGGCACCCACGCCGACGAGGATGCCCAGTCTGCGTCTGCCGTGATCATTCATGGGCGGACTGTGGCACACGCGAGGTGTGCCGGGGAAGATCCCGCGGATGTACGGAAGGAGAGACCGTGGCGGGATTCGAACCCACGTAACTCGCTTTGCAGGCGAGCCCCTGAACCACTCGGGCACACGGTCGTGTTGTGCACTGGTACGACCGTAGAGCGGGGTGCGGGCGGGGCTCAAGGGTTCCCCGGGTCGTGCCATGCGACTGCAACGCTCCGTTCACAGTCGGGCCCCGACAGACTGCTCCGGTACTCCCGGTCGTACGACCGAAGACCGAGCGTGACCGGGACTCCTGACAGGGGTCATTCAGTGCTACACCTCTTACCCTGGGGTGATGAGCGCCCTCGAACCCCGCGACGCCGACGTCGCCGAAAGCCCCGGACCCCGTGCCGCACACGACGACACCAAGGGGTCCGTCCTCGATGCCGATCACCGGGCGCTCAGCATCGGCATGGTCTCCGTCGTCCTGCTCATCGCCTTCGAGGCGACCGCCGTCGGCACCGCGATGCCCGTCGCCGCCCGCGAGCTGAACGGCGTCTCCGTCTACGCCTTCGCCTTCTCCGCGTACTTCACCACCAGCCTCTTCGCCATGGTCCTGGCCGGCCAGTGGTCCGACCGGAGCGGGCCGCTCGCCCCGCTCGCCGCCGGAATCACCGCCTTCGCCGCCGGACTGCTCCTCTCCGGGACGGCCGGCGCCATGTGGCTGTTCATCGTCGGCCGGGCCGTGCAGGGGCTGGGCGGCGGCCTGGTCATCGTCGCGCTGTACGTGGTGGTCAGCCGGGCGTACGCGGAACACCTCAGGCCCGCGATCATGGCCGCGTTCGCCGCGAGCTGGGTCGTGCCCTCCGTCGTCGGACCGCTCGCCTCCGGGACGATCACCGAGCACCTCGGCTGGCGCTGGGTCTTCGTCGGCATCCCCGTCCTCGTCGTCCTGCCGCTCGCCCTCGCCCTCCCCGCGATACGCCGGACCGCCTCCGGCCCCGCCGACCCGCACGCGCCCGTCGTCCCCTGGGACCGGCGGCGGATCCTGCTGGCGCTCGCCATCTCGGTCGGCGCGGGGCTGCTCCAGTACGCCGGACAGGAGCTGCGCTGGCTCTCCCTGCTCCCGGCCGCGGCGGGCGTCGCGCTCCTCGTGCCCGCCGTCCGCGGGCTGCTCCCGCGCGGCACCGTCCGGGCGGCGCGCGGCCTGCCCTCGGTCATCCTGCTGCGCGGCATCGCCGCCGGGTCCTTCATCGCGGCCGAGTCCTTCGTCCCGCTGATGCTCGTCACCCAGCGCGGCATGAGCGTGACCCTGGCCGGGCTCTCCCTCGCCGTCGGCGGTCTGACCTGGGCGCTCGGCTCGTGGATCCAGTCCCGGCCGTGGACGGAGCCGTACCGCGAACGTCTGGTCGTCCTCGGGATGGTCCTCGTCGCGCTCTCGATCGCGGCGGCGCCGAGCGTGCTGATCGCCGCGGTGCCGGTGTGGGTGGTCGCGGCGGCCTGGGCCTTCGGCTGCCTCGGCATGGGCGCGGTGATCACCTCGACGAGCGTGCTCCTGCTGAAGCTCTCGGCCCCGGAGGAGGCGGGCGCGAACTCGGCCGCCCTCCAGATCTCGGACGGCCTCTCGAACGTCCTGCTCCTCGCCCTCGGCGGCGCGGCCTTCGCGGCCCTCGGCGGCGGCGCGGTGGGCCACGCGGTGGGCTCCCACGCGGCCACGGGCTCCCATCCGGTGGCCTTCGCCGCGGTCTTCCTGCCGATGGCGGGCGTGGCGGCGGTGGGGGCGTGGGTGGCCACGCGGCTGAACGGTGCCGGGGCGCGGGCCTGACATGGTCGGTACCACTCTGGCCCCATCCGGTGGTACCGTTTTGGTATGGCCATGAACCTGCGTCTTCGCGACGACCAGACCGAGGCACTCAAGCTGCGCGCCGAGCAGGAGGGCACGAGCATGCACGCCATACTGCTCCAGGCCGTCGACGACTACCTCGCCCGTACCGCCCAGCAGGCGATCGTACGGAAGACCGCCATGGAGCAGGCCGCCAAGTGGCATGAGCTGATGGAGCGGCTCAAGTGAGCTGCGTCTACCTCTCCGCCGAGGACGTCCTGGTCATCGCCGAGCACGCGGTGGACGACCAGGACGTCGTCGTACGCGACGCGGGACTGCTCGAATCGGCGGTGCACCGGCCGGCCGCCGCCATGTTCGGCGAGGAGGCGTACCCCGACCTCCTCGACAAGGCCGCCGCACTGCTCCAGTCGCTCGCGATCAACCATCCCTTCCTCGACGGGAACAAGCGCACGGCCTGGCTGTCCTGCGTCACCTTCCTCGCCATGAACGGCATCCAGCTCCGCCCCGACATCGACGCGGCGGAGCGCCTGGTCATCGCCGTGGCGACCGGTGAGGCCGACGAGGTGAAGGTCATCTCCCACGGGCTGCGCGAGCTGATCGCCGCCGACGTGAGCTGAATCGCAACCGCACCACCCCCGCCCCGTTTCGTACGAGGTTCCGATCGGGCCGCCGGTAAGGTGGCCCGGTTGTCGTATCTGGACGAGCGTCGAACCCGGAGATCGTGACTACTACCACCACCTCCTCCCATCACCTCTCTCCCGCCTTCCCCGGCCGGGCCCCCTGGGGTACCGCCGGCAAGCTGCGAGCCTGGCAGCAGGGCGCCATGGACAGGTACCTCCAGGAGCAGCCCCGTGACTTCCTCGCCGTCGCCACCCCCGGCGCCGGCAAGACGACCTTCGCCCTGACCCTCGCGTCCTGGCTGCTGCACCACCACGTCGTGCAGCAGATCACCGTCGTCGCGCCCACCGAGCACCTCAAGAAGCAGTGGGCCGCCGCCGCCGCGCGCATAGGGATCAAGCTGGACCCGGACTACAGCGCCGGGCCGCTCAGCAAGGAGTACGACGGGGTCGCCATCACCTACGCCGGAGTCGGAGTCCGGCCCATGCTCCACCGCAACCGCTGCGAGCAGCGCAAGACCCTCGTCATCCTCGACGAGATCCACCACGCCGGAGACTCCAAGTCCTGGGGCGAGGCCTGCCTGGAGGCCTTCGAGCCCGCCACGCGGCGGCTCGCCCTCACCGGCACCCCCTTCCGTTCCGACACCAACCCCATCCCCTTCGTCACGTACGAGGAGGGCAACGACGGGATCCGCAGGTCCTCGGCGGACTACACCTACGGCTACGGCAACGCCCTCGGCGACGGCGTCGTCCGGCCGGTCATCTTCCTCTCCTACAGCGGCAACATGCGCTGGCGCACCAAGGCCGGCGACGAGATCGCCGCCCGCCTGGGCGAGCCGATGACCAAGGACGCCGTCTCGCAGGCCTGGCGCACCGCGCTCGACGCGAAGGGCGACTGGATGCCGAACGTCCTGCGCGCCGCCGACCAGCGCCTCACCGAGGTCAGGAAGTCGATTCCCGACGCCGGCGGTCTGGTGATCGCCAGCGACCAGGAATCGGCCCGCTCGTACGCCAAGCTGATCCGCGAGATCACCGGCACCAAGGCCACCGTCGTCCTCTCCGACGACACCGGCGCCTCGAACCGCATCGACGAGTTCAGCGAGAACACCGACCGCTGGATGGTCGCCGTCCGCATGGTGTCCGAGGGCGTCGACGTCCCGCGTCTCTCGGTCGGCGTGTACGCGACGACCATCTCGACCCCGCTCTTCTTCGCCCAGGCCGTCGGCCGCTTCGTGCGTTCCCGCAGGCGCGGCGAGACCGCCTCCGTGTTCCTTCCGACGATCCCCAGCCTCCTCGGCTTCGCCAACGAGATGGAGGTCGAGCGCGACCACGTCCTCGACAAGCCGAAGAAGCAGGGCGAGGAGGACCCGTACGCCGAGTCCGAGAAGGAGCTCGCCGAGGCCGAGCGTCAGCAGGACGAGGACACCGGCGAGCAGGACATGCTGCCCTTCGAGGCGCTGGAGTCGGACGCGGTCTTCGACCGAGTCCTTTACAACAGCGCCGAGTTCGGCATGCAGGCCCACCCCGGCAGCGCCGAGGAGCAGGACTACCTCGGCATCCCCGGCCTCCTCGAACCCGACCAGGTCCAGCTGCTGCTGCAGAAGCGCCAGGCCCGGCAGATCGCGCACAGCCGCAAGAGGCCGGACGACGAGGCGGACCTCCTGGAGCTTCCCGCCGAGCGGCGCCCTGTCGTTTCCCACAAGGAGCTCCTGGAGCTGCGCAAACAGCTCAACACGATGGTCGGGGCCTACGTCCACCAGAGCGGCAAGCCCCACGGCGTGATCCACACCGAGCTGCGGCGGGTGTGCGGCGGGCCGCCGAGCGCCGAGGCCACCGCCGGCCAGATCCGTGAGCGGATCAAGAAGGTCCAGGAGTGGGCCACCCGCATGCGGTGAGTTCCCGCCGGGGTTGCCCCCCCCGGACGTCAGTGAGGCCCGTACGAGTCCGCTCGTACGGGCCTCACGCATCCCGTGGAGACGGGATCCGGTCCGGCGGCCGGCCCCCACGGTCGGTCTCCGGGCACCTTCCGGCCCAGGGCGTGTGTCGAAGGTCCCGCCTGCCCGGCGGCGCCCGCACGCACGCCCTGGGCGCACGACAAAGCCGATCTTGTCAGCCAAAGTCCTTCGACCGGCCGACGAAAGTCCTGAACCGTCTCTATCCGGTCGTCGGCGCCCGGATTCTGGACGAGGTCTTCCGCTGAGCGGAGCGGGTCGCTACTGTCCCGGCTCAAAAGCAATCGCCCCGTGGCAGCGCCGCCGCGGAGCGCAGCCGGTGTACCCCTTCCTGCCGGCGGCCTCTGACGTGCGTCGCCGACGGGACCGGCGTCGCAATCCCGTGAGAGCCCGCCGCCACTCACTCCGAAGGAGAGGGCGTCGTGACCGCGGAGACCTCCCAGACGCTCGACCGGGGACTCAAAGTCCTCAAACTGCTCGCCGACACCGACCACGGCCTGACGGTCACCGAGTTGTCCAACAAACTCGGTGTCAACCGGACGGTGGTCTACCGCCTGCTGGCGACTCTCGAACAGCACGCCCTCGTCCGCCGCGACCTCGGCGGGCGCGCCCGCGTCGGCCTCGGTGTGCTGCGGCTCGGCCGCCAGGTGCACCCCCTGGTGCGCGAGGCCGCCCTGCCCGCACTGCGCTCGCTCGCCGAGGACATAGGGGCCACGGCCCACCTGACCCTCGTCGACGGGGCCGAGGCGCTCGCCGTCGCGGTCGTCGAACCGACCTGGACCGACTACCACGTCGCCTACCGGGCCGGCTTCCGGCACCCGCTCGACCGGGGCGCGGCCGGCCGCGCGATCCTCGCCGCCCGCCAGGGCTCCCTGATCGAACCCGGCTTCACCCTCACCCACGGCGAACTGGAGGCCGGCGCGAGCGGGGCAGCCGCGCCGCTCGTCGGCGTCACCGGCGTCGAGGGCAGCGTCGGCGTCGTGATGCTCGCGGACGCCGTCCCCGAGCGGGTCGGCCCCCGTGTCGTCGACGCGGCCCGCGAGGTCGCCGACGCGCTGCGCTAGGACGTGTGTCGAAAGTCCCGCCTGCCCGGCGGCGCCGACACACGCCCCAGGACGCGCCCCCAGGGGCGCGTCAGCGGGCTGCTCCGCCGTTCAGGAGCAGCTCCGCCAGGGCCGTACGGGTGTGGTGCACCGAGCGGCCCGTACGGGTGGTGGCGAGGAGGCCCGCCGCGCGGAGGGCCTGGGCGTGGGCCGAGGCCGTCGCGTTGCTGACGCCGAGACGGCGGGCCAGGCCCGTCGTCGTCCTGGCCTCGTCCAGGACGTGGAGCAGTTCGGCCCTGGTCCTGCCGAGGACCCCCGTGAGGGCCTCCTCGGAAGTGCCACCGCCGTTCGGGGCGAGCGGCAGGCCCCGGCCCGCCGGGTAGGCCAGGACCACCGGGCGGCCCGGCTGGTCCTGGACCAGGGGGCCGCCCCGCCAGTGGAAGGTCGGCAGGAGCACGAGCCCCCGCCCGTCGAGCCACACGTCCCGGCCGCCCGGGCCGCCGGGACTGCCGGAGCCGTCTGAGCCGTCCGAGCCGGCAGGTCCGGCCGGTTCATCCGCTTCCCCCGGGATGCCCAGGCCGCTCGGTCCCCCCGAGGCTCCCGGTCCGCCCTGCCACTCCCATACCCCGGCCCGGAGCCGCGAGCCCGGGGCCGAGGCTGTCAGGGCGGCGCCGAGGCCCTGTTCCGCGGCGATCAGGGCGTGCCGGGTGAACTCCGCCCGGTGCAGGTCCTGGACCAGCGGCCACACCGGTGCCAGGACCGTCTCGTACGCCGCCCGCTGGGCGCGGTCCAGCCTGCGCCAGGCGCCGTCGTCCCCGTCGTGCAGGGCCCGGATCCAGGGCGGTACGGGGCGCCGGCCCGCGTACACCCGCTCCAGCTCGGACCGGACGGACTCCGGGCCGCTCGCGCGGATCAGTGCGAAGCCCTCCTCCCGCGTCCCGCCCAGGACGTCCAGGAAGTACGGGGCCACCCCGCCCGGCACCAGCTCCGCGAGCGGCTCGGCCGCCCCCGGCAGGGCGCGCGAGAGCCTGCCCCGCCACCGTCCGAAGAGCAGCTCCTCGTGCGGGGCGCCCAGCATCAGGAGCGCCGCATGCAGCTCCGGCACGGGCGACGGCCGGGGCGCGAACCGCACCCGGCCGAGATCGTCCGCGGTGAAGTGGATGCGCAGCACCTGTCCAACTCCTCGACTTCCGCCAGCCTTTCGGGCACGGCCTGAACCTTCGCGCGTGCCCGCCGCCCGCCCCAGGATGCCGTGCATGACCCACCACCCCGCACCCGGCCGCCGCACGGTCGCCAAGGGCGCCCTCCTTGCCGCCGCCGCCACCCTGCTCTCCCCGGCCGCCGCCCGGGCGGCGGCGCCGGTCGTTCCCCGGCTGCCCGCGCCGACCGGCCCCCACCCCGTCGGCCTCCGTACCTTCGCCCTCACGGACACCTCCCGCGACGACCCCTGGGTCCCCGGGACCGGCGTACGGGAGGTGATGATCACCGTCCTCTACCCGGCCCGCACCGTCCGCGGCTACTCGCGCGCCCCGCAGCTCACCCCGGTCGAGGCCCAGTACTTCGCCGAGCTCGCACCCCTGGTCCGTCCCGGACTGCCGGCCGCGGGCGTCGACTGGGGTGCGACCCTCACCCATGGACACCTGGACGCGCCCGCCCTTCCGGGGCGCCGCCCCGTCCTGCTGTACAGCCCCGGCGGCGGCGACTTCCGCACCCTCGGCACGACCCTCGCCGAGGACCTGGCGAGCCACGGCCGGATCGTCGTCCTGATCGACCACCCCGGCGACGCGAGCCAGGTGGAGCTCCCGAGCGGGGTGCGCCTCACCGTCTTGCGCCCCGACCCGGACCCGACGGTCTTCCGCACCATGATCGACACCCGGGTCGCGGACCTCCGCTTCGTCCTCGATCGGCTCGGGAGCCTGTCCCTCGCCCCCGCCATGGACCTGCGCCGGACCGGTGTCTACGGACACTCGGCGGGTGGCACCGCCGCCGTGCACGCGCTGGCCGCCGACGACCGGCTCACCGCCGGCGTGAACCTGGAGGGGTACCTGGACCTGGACCCGCTGGACGGGTCCGACCGGCCGCTGCTCATGTTCCGCACCGACGGATTCGACGGCGCCGAACGCCTCGAACGCTCCTGGGCGGGGCTGCCCGCCCGGCGCGTCCTGCTGACCGGCAGCGACCACTGGATCTTCGCCGACCACGCCTTCCTCGTCCCCCGGCTCCAGGCCGCCGGACTCGTCACCGCGGAGTCCAGGGCCGGGCTCATCGGGGCCGCCGACCCGTCGGCGGCGGTGGCCGCGGTCCGGCGCCGGACGCGGGCATTCTTCGCCCGCCACCTACCGGTGCCCGTGCCCGCGGCCCGGGGGCGGCACGCGTCCCAGTAGATTGGGGACGTGCTCTCCAGCCTTCCTCGTCACCGCGCCCTCGCGCTCTGCGCCCTGCCCGTCGCCGCGCTCTTCGCCGTCGTCGGGCTGGCGCCGCTGCCGTACGCGATCGCGCAGCCCGGCACGACCGCCGACGTCCTCGGCAAGGACAAGGGGCGCGAGGTCATCACCATCACCGGTGCCCCGGTCCGGCCGACCGAGGGGCAGCTGCGGATGACGACGATCGTCGCCACCGGACCGTCCACCGACGTCGACCTCGGGGACGTGGCCGACGCCTGGTTCCGCACGGACCGGGCCGTCCTGCCGCACGACTCCGTCTACCCGTCGGGGAAGTCCGACGCCGAGATCGAGAAGCACAACCTCGGCCAGATGAAGCAGTCGCAGGACGCGGCCGCCCTCGCCGCCCTCGACTACCTCGACCTGAGCCCCGAGAAGGTGAAGGTGACCCTGCACCTCGCCGACATCGGCGGGCCCAGCGCCGGCCTGCTCTTCTCCCTCGGCATCGTCGACAAGCTCGACGGGGACGGGGACGGCGGCGATCTCACCGGCGGCCGGACCGTCGCCGGTACGGGCACGATCGAGGCCAACGGCACGGTCGGCGCCGTCGGCGGCGTCTCCCTCAAGACGCAGGCCGCCGCGCGCGACGGGGCCACCGTCTTCCTCGTACCGAAGGCGGAGTGCTCCGACGCCGAGGCCGAGAAGCCGAAGGGCCTGCGGCTCATCCCCGTCGCCGCCCTCAGCGACGCGGTGGCGTCCCTCCGGGCCCTGGAACAGGGGCAGGAGTCGAAGGTCCCGAGCTGCTGACGTCCTCGGCGGAGGCGTCGAGGGAGGCGTCGGCGGGGGCGTCGGCGGGGCCGGTCCTCCGCGTCGTGTCCATGCCGCGCCAGGCCGGGAAGACCATCGGCGAGAGCGTCGCGAGGAAGTAGAGCGCGCCGATCCCGAGGAGCGTCGCCGTCAGGCCGACCCGCTCGACGAGGAGCCCCGCCGCCAGACCTCCGAGCGGGGTCGTGAGCAGCACTCCGGCGGTGCTCGCGCCCATGACCCGGCTGCGCAGCGCGTCCGGCACCTGCTCGTACATGACCGTGGTCAGGATCGGGTTGAGGACCCCGGCGCCGAACCCGGCCGCCACCACCGTCACGAGCAGCGGCGCGGTGGTCTCGGTGAGGGCGGCCACCAGGTACGGCGGGGCGCCGCAGAGCAGGAAGCCCACGGTGAACACGGCCCGGCGCGGGAAACGCTCCCCGACCGCCCCGTAGAGCAGCGCACCGGCGAGGGCGCAGCCGGCGAAGACCGAGACGAGCAGGCCTTGCGAGGCGGGACCGCCGAGCTCCTCCCTGGCGTGGACCGGCAGGAGTACCGAACTCCAGCTCTGGTTCAGGCCGTTGGTCACCATCACCATGACGGTGATGCCGAGCAGCAGCCGGGCGCGGAACAGGAAGGTGTACCCCTCGCGCAGGTCGGCACGGTAGCGGGCAGGGGAGAGGCGGGGCCCGTCGCGCATCGGCTCCGCCGACGGCACCCCGCGCAGCCCCACCGTGACGAGCAGCGCGGAGACGGCGAAGGTGGCCGCGTCGAGGTACAGCACCGTGTCGGGGCCCATGAACGCGACGAGCAGTCCGGCGATCGCGGCGCCCGTCATCCGGGCCCCGCGCGCCACCGCGTCGTACAGACTGGCCGCCCGGGTGAGCGAGGTCCCGGCGCGCCCGGCCAAGTCGGGGACGAGCACGTGCCGGGCCATCTCGCCGGGCGCGTGGAACAGGCCCGTGACCGCCATCAGCGCGCACAGCATCCAGAACCGGAGAGCCCCCGATTGGTGCAGGAGCGGGATCGCGGCGAGCGCGAGCCCACAGATCAGATCGGAGGCGATGCCGACCCGGCGGCGCCCGAGGCGGTCGATGACCGGGCCGCCGGCGATCGCGGCGAGGACGACGGGAACGGCCGCGCAGAAGGCGACGAGTCCGGCTTTGCCGGGGCTTCCCGTGGTCTCGAGCGCGAACCACGGGACGCCGATCAGTGTGAGTGAATTGCCGGTGACCGAGATGGCGTTGGCGGTCAGGACGGTGGCGAGCGGGACGCGGTCCCCCTTCCTCGTACCCGCCGTGCCCGCTTCGTGTCCCCCCGGGGCGGTCATGCGGCGAGGGTGACCGGGCGGTCGGCCGCGGTGACCAGGCGCAGTCCCGTCTCGACGAGCTTCCAGCCGAGTCGGACGCGGAAGGCGGGGGCGGACGGGTGCGGGGTGGTGCGGGACCGGGCGGTGGCGGCGGCCTCGCGGTGGAGTTCGGTGGCGTGCAGCTGGTGGATCTGGAGGTGAACGTCGGCGTGCATGACTCCGTGGTTCCTTCCGTCAGTTCTCGTGCTGCGGGAACGCGTGCAGGTGCATCCGTACGGCGGCGGCGCCCGGCGCGTCCGGGTCGGCGGTGTCGCTGTACTCGTCGATCAGGGCGTGGATCCTCAGGTTGAGCTCGCGCAGCCGCTCGGGCGGGAGGGTCAGCCGGAAGTCGCTGAAGTCCGAGGCGCCGTACCAGGCGTCGTCCCAGGTGTGGCGGGTGGCGACCCAGGTCGACATCTCCTGGGTGTGGATGGTCGCGATCTCGTGCATGACGAGGTCGAGGGCGCCCTGGACCTCGGGGTCGGGGTTCTTGTGGAGCGTCTCGTCGAAGGCGGTGCCCCGGTGGGCCGCCTTCCACCACCGCTCCCGGCCCTTGCCGCGCGTCGGGTCGTCGGTGATGAAGCCGTGGGCGGCAAGCTGGCGGAGGTGGTAGCTGGTGGCGCCGCTGGACTCGCCGAGCCGGTCCGCGAGCTGGGAGGCGGTGGCGGGTCCGTGGCGGCGCAGGGCGCGCAGCAGCTGGATGCGCAGGGGGTGGGCGATCGCGCGCAGGGAGCGCGGGTCGAGCGTCCGGCTCGGGAGCATGCCGGGCTGCGCGTGGGGCTGTGCGTGGGGCTGTGCGTGGGGCTCTCGGGACTGCTCTTCGGGCTCGGGCATGGCTCAACCCTAGAGTTGCAAAGAAGTAGTTGCAATGGTTTCTTTGCAACTACTTCTTTGCAGACTTCTCTTTGCGTCCCGCCCCGGTCCTGCTGCCGCTCCGGCTCCCGCCCGCTCCGGCTCCCGCCCGGCCCTGCTCTCGTCCCGGCCCTACTCCTGAGCCGCCTGCTCCACCAGCGGGATGATCCGCAGCGGCACCGGGTTCTCCATCACGATCGCCGTCGACGCCCGCACGATCCCCTCGAAGGCGACCACCTTGTCGATCACCCGCTGGAGGTCGGCGTTGGAGCGGGCGACCAGCCGGCAGAGCATGTCGCCGTGGCCCGTCGTCGTGTGCAGTTCGAGGACCTCCGGCACCGTCGCCAGGTGCTCCCGCACGTCCGCGCCCTGGCCCTGCTTGATCTCCAGCGTCGCGAAGGCCGTCACCGGGTATCCCAGCGCCGCCGGGTCCACCTGCGGCCCGAACCCGCGGATCACCCCGCTCGCCTGGAGCCGGTCGAGCCGTGCCTGCACCGTCCCGCGCGCCACGCCGAGGCGGCGGGACGCCTCCAGGACCCCGATGCGCGGCTCGCGCGCGAGGAGCGTGATCAGCCGGCCGTCCAAATGATCGATCGCCACAGCGGTCTCCTCGTGGTCAGGATGTACAAGTCGCACCGCCATACTCGCCGGTCGCTGTACAGATTGACCAGCGGATCAGCGAACTCTTGCGCACCTTGCCGAACAGCGGGACATTGCTGCCATGACTGAGACCATCGATCACACCCCTTCCACCGCGCGTAAGGCCGATCCCTTCCCGGTCAAGGGAATGGACGCGGTCGTCTTCGCCGTCGGCAACGCCAAGCAGGCCGCGCACTACTACTCCACGGCCTTCGGCATGAAGCTCGTCGCCTACTCCGGACCGGAGAACGGCAGCCGCGAGACCGCCAGTTACGTCCTCACCAACGGCGCCGCCCGTTTCGTGTTCACCTCCGTCATCAAGGTCTCGACCGACTGGGGCCGGTTCCTCGCCGACCACGTCGCCGAGCACGGCGACGGCGTCGTCGACCTGGCGATCGAGGTGCCGGACGCGCGTGCCGCGTACGCCTACGCCGTCGAGCACGGCGCCACCGGCATCACCGAGCCGTACGAGCTGAAGGACGAGAACGGCACCGTCGTCCTCGCCGCCATCGCCACCTACGGCACGACCCGCCACACCCTCGTCGAGCGCTCCGGCTACGACGGCCCGTACCTGCCGGGCTTCGTCTCCGCGAACCCGATCGTCGAGCCGCCGGCCAAGCGCACCTTCCAGGCCATCGACCACTGCGTCGGCAACGTCGAGCTCGGCAAGATGAACGACTGGGTCGGCTTCTACAACAAGGTCATGGGCTTCACGAACATGAAGGAGTTCGTGGGCGACGACATCGCGACCGAGTACTCGGCGCTCATGTCGAAGGTCGTCGCGGACGGCACCCTCAAGGTGAAGTTCCCGATCAACGAGCCGGCGATCGCGAAGAAGAAGTCGCAGATCGACGAGTACCTGGAGTTCTACGGCGGCGCCGGCGTCCAGCACATCGCCCTCGCCACCAACGACATCGTCGCCACCGTGCGCGCGATGCGGGCCGCCGGTGTCTCCTTCCTCGACACCCCCGACTCGTACTACGACACCCTCGGCGAGTGGGCGGGCGAGACCCGCGTGCCCGTCGAGACCCTGCGCGAGCTGAAGATCCTCGTCGACCGCGACGAGGACGGCTACCTGCTGCAGATCTTCACCAAGCCGGTCCAGGACCGCCCGACCGTCTTCTTCGAGATGATCGAGCGCCACGGCTCCATGGGCTTCGGCAAGGGCAACTTCAAGGCCCTGTTCGAGGCGATCGAGCGCGAGCAGGAGAAGCGCGGCAACCTCTGAGCCTCTCCGAGGTGACGTGAAGGGGGTCCGGGGCAACACCCCGGGCCCCCTCGCGCCGTACTAGGGGGTGTCCGGCGCCGGTGTCCCGGAACTCGGGCCCTCGGTCGCGGCCGCAGCCGGGGCTTCCGGCTTCTCCGGCTTCGCCGGATCCGCGGGCTTCCCCGCATCCGTCGCCTTCTCCGGCTTCTCCGGACGGAGCTCAAGCGGGAGTTCGTCCGAGGGTTCGCCGAGCGCCGCCACCGCCTCCGCCGCCTTCGGCGCCAGCAGCGGTGAGAAGTGGGGGTTGATCCGCAGCGCCTCCGCCAGATGGCGGCGGGCCGGTCCGTGCTGCGCAAGGGTCCTTTCGATCTCCCCCCGGTGGTACGCGAAGAGCGCACTCCGCAGGCCCTCGTCCGTGGCCCGCTTCGCGTACTCCAGCGCCTCCTTCGGCTGCCCGGCCCGGTACAGCGCCCAGCCCAGCGCGTCCGCCACCCCCACCGAACGGTGCCCGCGCGCCCACTCCGCCCGCAGCCGCGTGACCGCCGCCACCGGGTTTCCGTGGTCCGCGTCGAGCAGCCCCAGGGCCACCTCCGCCCGCACCCACGGGCCCTTCCGCAGCCGCTCGTACAGCGCCCGCGCCTGGCCGTCCAGGCCCACCGACTCGTACAGCTCGCCCGCCTCCAGGACGTACTCCGGCAGCGGCAGCCGCGCCAGCGCCGCCCGCCAGTCGCGCAGCGCCTCGTCCGCACGGCCCAGGCCCGCGAGCGCCCGCGCACGCCCCGCCAGCGACGGCCCGTGGTCCCGTACGAGCCGCAGCGCCGCGCCGTACCGGGCGAGGGCCTCCTCCGCCTCGCCCCGCTCCCACGACAGGTCCCCGAGCCGCGCGAGCGAGGCCGCCTTCTCCGCGCCCGTCTCCGCGAGCGCCACCGCGTCCAGGGCCGCCGCGTCGGCGTCCTCGCGCCAGCCCCGGTCGCGGTAGGTCTGCGCCGCCCGGGTGCGCACCACCGCGCCCGCGTGCAGCTCCTCCAGCCTCTCCGCCGCCTTCCGGGCAGCCCCGTACTCCCCGAGGCCGTTGTACGCGTCGATCAGGACCTGGTACGCCGGCCAGCGTCCGGGCGCCGCCTTCCGCACCCGCTCGCCCCACTCCTTGGCGGACTTCCAGTCGCCGCGCGCCCCGGCCAGCGCCCCGAGCCCCAGCTGCGCGTCCACGTTGCCCCGGGCGGCGGGCCGTTCGGCCAGCGAGCGCCGCAGCGCCCGCTCGGCCCTCGGGTAGTCCCGTACGTCACCGATCCGCGTCCCGCGCTCCGTGTACGCCGTGCCGAGCGCCGCCCAGGAAGCGTCGTCGTCCGGGTGCGCCCGCAGCCACTTCTCCCTGTCGGTGATCAGCGCGGCCAGGTCCGGAAGCGAGGCCTGCGCGCCGGCGTGCGCCGCGATCGTCGCCCGCTCCGCCGGACCGGGCGGGGGCGGCGGCCCCTGGCCGACGAGCTCGGGGACGTACAGCAGGGCCGTCGCCGCGAGCACCGCGCCCACTCCGGCCGCCAGGACCGTCCTCGACACGTTCTGGGTCTTCATGGCGCTCACTGTGCGCCCGTACGCGCCTGTACGAAGAGCACACGAAGCGCCCGCCCCGGCGGGTTCACACCGATGGCCCCGGGTGCCACGCTGGAGGCATGGACGATCTTCTGACGCGGCTGCGCGCCGGGCTCCCCGCCGAGGCGCTGCTCACCGATCCGGACGTGACCGCCTCCTACGCGAACGACATGGCGAGCTTCTGCGAGGCCGGCGCCCCGGCTGTCGTCGTGCTCCCGCGCACCGTCGAACAGGTCCGGCACGTCATGCGCACCGCGACCGAACTCCGCGTCCCCGTCGTCCCCCAGGGCGCCCGCACGGGCCTCTCCGGCGGCGCCAACGCCTCCGAGGGCTGCATCGTGCTCTCCCTGGTCAAGATGGACCGCATCCTGGAGATCAACCCGGTCGACCGGATCGCCGTCGTCGAGCCGGGTGTCGTCAACGCCGTGCTGTCACGGGCCGTCGCCGAACACGGTCTGTACTACCCGCCGGATCCCTCCAGCTGGGAGACGTGCACCATCGGCGGGAACATCGGCACCGCCTCCGGTGGCCTGTGCTGCGTGAAGTACGGCGTGACCGCCGAGTACGTCCTCGGTCTCGACGTCGTCCTCGCCGACGGCCGGCTCCTGACCACCGGCCGCCGCACCGCCAAGGGCGTCGCCGGATATGACCTGACCAGGCTCTTCGTCGGCTCGGAGGGCAGCCTCGGCATCGTCGTCGGGGCCGTGCTCGCGCTCAGGCCGCAGCCCCCGGCGCAGCTCGCGCTCGTCGCCGAGTTCCCGTCCGCGGCCGCCGCCTGCGAGGCCGTCTGCGCGATCATGGAGCGCGGCCACACCCCGTCGCTGCTCGAACTCATGGACCGCACCACTGTCCAGGCCGTCAACAAGCTGGCGCGCATGGGTCTGCCCGACACCACCGAGGCGCTGCTCCTGTGTGCCTTCGACAGCCCCGACCCGGCCGCCGATCTGGCCGCCGTCGGTGAGCTGTGCACGGCGGCGGGAGCCACCGAGGTCGTCCCGGCCGCGGACGCCGCCGAGTCCGAACTGCTCCTCCAGGCGCGCCGGCTCTCCCTCACGGCCCTGGAGACGATCAAGTCCGCGACGATGATCGACGACGTGTGCGTGCCGCGGACGAAGCTGGCCGCGATGCTCGACGGCACGGCGGCGATCGCGGAGAAGTACGACCTGACCATCGGCGTCTGCGCGCACGCGGGGGACGGCAACACCCACCCCGTCGTCTGCTTCGACCACGCCGACGAGGACGAGTCGCGGCGGGCGCGGGAGTCCTTCGACGAGATCATGGCGCTCGGGCTCGCCCTGGGCGGCACCATCACCGGCGAGCACGGCGTGGGCGTCCTCAAGAAGGAGTGGCTGGCCAGGGAGTTGGGGCCGGTCGGCCTGGAGCTCCAGCGCGGGATCAAGCACACCTTCGACCCACTGGGGCTGCTCAACCCCGGAAAACTGTTCTGAGACCTCCGGTACGAGGGTCAGGTGGCCGGCGCGGATCACGCGGCTCACAGCTCGCCGTCCTGCGACTCGTCCGACGGCCACGGGTCGCGCAGCCACAGCTCGTCGGCGATCACGGTGGTCGCCAGGAGCTCGGCGAGCCCGTCGTCCATACCGAGCCGCTCGGACTCCGTGCCCGGCGGCACCGCGCGCAGGGTCCGCTCCAGCCAGGCGGACACCTGGGCGGAGGGGGCTTCGAGCAGGGCGTCGCCGTCGGGGGAGGAGAGCGCCATCAGGACGACGCCCCGGCCCTCGACCTTCGTGGGCCAGATGCGGACGTCGCCGTGGCCGCACGCCCGGAAGACGCCCTCGACGAGCAGCTCGCGCGCGAAGGTCCAGTTGACCGGGTGATCCGTGCCGACGTGGAAGGTGATGTGGACGGCGTACGGGTCGTCGGTGCGGTAGGCGAGCCGGGCGGGGACGGGAACGGCGCGCTCGGGCGAGAGCACCAGCTTCAGCTCCAGCTCGCGCTCGACGGTGGTGTTGTCGGTGTTCTGCATGGTCGTACGTCCTCTCGCGACGGGCCCCGGACGGGCCTTCACCAGGAGAGAGCGGGGTCCACGCCGCTCATTACGCGACTTCGGGAAGTTTTTTCGGAAAGTTCTTCAGGGCCCGCCGAACCCCGGAGGCGTCGGCCCGAGCATCACCGTGAGTGATCGATTCCGGTATCTGTCGCCCGAAGGCGGTCTTTCTCGTGGGCTCTTTCTTCCCTCGGGTACGTTCTTCGTTACTGTCCTCCTTGGGCGCGGCATGCCCGGGGGTGCGGCCGTGGGATCAAAGGCGTTGTGACTGAACGGAGTCGGGGCAGTGGCTACTCCTCCTGGAGGCGGCGGAGAGGTACCGCAGGCGGGGTACTACCCGGACCCGTCCATTCCCGGATACATCCGGTACTGGAACGGGGGCGCGTGGGTGCCCGGTACGAGCAGGCCCGCCCCCAAGGACGGCGAGGCCGCGCCGAACCCGCCCGCCGGGGCGGTCCCCGCGGGTCCGATCCTGGCCTCCGGCCCGGCGCCCGCGCCGGTCGTGGCGCAGTACCCGGCGGCGGCGCAGAACCTCGCGCCCGCGCAGATCCAGGCCCCCGTGCCGCATCCGGCCCCGGAGCCCACCGCGAGCCGGGCTCCGAGCCCGGCTCCCGGTCAGGCTTCGAGCCCGGCTCCGATTCAGGCTTCGAGTCCGGCTCTGGCTCCGGCGCCCGTCCCGGCGGCGCTTCCCGCGCCCGTCCCGGCGGTCGAGGAGACCGGGCCCGTCTTCTTCGACGACTACGACGAGGAGCCGGTGGCCGCGGAGCCCTCCTCCGCCTGGCAGGCCGACACCTCCCGGCAGACCGGCTTCGGCGGCGACCGCGACCAGAAGGTCTCCTGGGGCGCGCCGCAGACCCCGGCCCAGCCCCACCAGCCCCAAGCGCACCAGCCCCAGCCCCATCAGCCCCAGGCCCACCAGCCCCAGTCCCACCAGCCCCAGGCCCCGGCCGTCCCCGACCCGCGCACCCCGGCGGAGTGGCCCGTCGCGGGCGCGAGCGAGCCGGTCGCGCACCGGGCCGCGACCCCGGCCCCTGCCCCCGCCTCCGCGGCGGACCCCCGGGCCACCGGGGGAGCGGCACGCCTCGGCGGAATGCCCGTCACCCCGATGCCCACGCCGTCACCGTCGCCCACGCCGTCGCCGACCCCCGCGCCCGCCCCGGTGCAGCAGCCGTCCCCCGCCCCCGCGGCCCAGGCCCCCGCTCCCGTACCCTCCACGCCCTCCTGGGCGCAGCAGCAGCAGCCCCAGGTGCAGCCTCAGGCCCAGCCCCAGCCTCAAGCCCAGCCGCCCCAGGAACAGCAGGAGCAGCAGCAGCCGGTCCTGCCGTGGAAGCCGCCGGTCGAGGACGTGTTCCAGCAGGCGGCCCGCGCGCAGGCCGCCGCCCGCCCCGCGGGGCTCGGCAGGCGTCTGCTGGCCCGGCTGATCGACACCGTCGTCCTGGGCGCGCTCGCCGCCGCGGCCGCCTTCCCCTTCGTGACCGCGGCCCTCGGCCACATCGACGACAAGATCGAGGCGGCAAAGCAGTCCGGCACGACCGTCCAGGTGTGGCTGCTGGACTCGACGACCTCCGTCCAGTTCGGCATCGCGCTCGCGTCGCTGTTCGTCATCGGTGTCCTGTACGAGGCGCTGCCCACCGCCAAGTGGGGCCGCACCCTGGGCAAGAAGCTGTGCGGTCTTGAGGTGCGGGACATCGAGGCGCACCAGCCGCCGACCTTCGGGGCGGCGCTGCGGCGCTGGCTCGTCTACAGCGTCCTCGGGCTCCTGGTCATCGGTGTCCTGAACGTCCTGTGGTGTCTCTTCGACCGCCCCTGGCGGCAGTGCTGGCACGACAAGGCCGCCCGCACCTTCGTGGCGCGGTAGCCGGGGCCGGTAGCCGGGCCCGGGAGCGGGCCGGTGGGGGCGGTCCCCCCAAACGGGCGATGATTCCTTGCGGGGTGGTCGCCCCCGGGATGCACTGCCCCCATGAGCACCGACCAGCCGCCGCCCGGCGAGCCGCCCGAGGAGGACCCGTTCCTCAAGAGGCCGCAGGAGCCGACACCGCCCTCTTCCGGCCAGCCTCCGCCCGACGGGACGCCGCCCGACGGGACGCCGCCCGACGGAACGCCGCCGGGCGGACCACCCCCGTCCGGACCGCCGCCCGGTGGGCCGCCGCCGGGAGGGCCCCCGTCCGGGGACCCGTACGGCTCCTCGTCGGGCTCGCCGTACGACAGAATGCCCCCGCCCCCGCCTCCGTACGGGAGCGGCTACGGCGGCGGTTACGGCGGGACCGATCCGCTCTCCGGGATGCCGCCGCTCGCCGAGTCCGGCCGGCGCATCCTCGCCCGGTTCATCGACTGGCTGATCGTCGCGGTGCCGCTCGCGATCATCGGCATCCCGTTCGACGTCTACGAGCGGGCGACCCGCGACGACAACGACTTCGGCGACACGATCAACAGCTTCAACGGCGGCAGCCAGCTGGTCTTCCAGCTCATCACGATCGTCGCGTTCGTCGCCTACGACACGGTGCTGACGGCCAAGAACGGCCAGACGCTCGGCAAGAGGCTGCTGAAGCACCGGGTCGCGATGCTCAACGACGGCTCGACGCCCCCGATGAGCCAGTCGCTGCTGCGGGCCGTCGTGCTGTGGCTGCCCGCGCTGATCTGCTGCGCCTGCCTGTGGCCGCTGCTGATCCTGATCCTGATCCTGGTCGACAAGCCCTACAAGCAGGGTCTGCACGACAAGGCGGCGAAGACGGTGGTGGTCGCCGCCTAGACGAGTCATTCCGAATGCTGACGATGCGTTCGGGAACGCAGACAGGGCGTCCAAGATCGTTGTGTGACGAACAACCTAGACGCCCTGCTGACCGCACTCTACGTGAAGATCGACGACGAGATCGGAGGCACCCGATGGCTGGGCAGACCGCCGAAGCTGACGGATTCCGAGCTGGTCACCCTCGCTGTCGCGCAGGCAGTCCTGGGCTTCACATCGGAGTCGAGGTGGCTGCGGTTCGTCGACTCCCGCCTCGGCTCGATGTTCCCGTACGTGCCCAAGCAGCCGGGCTGGAACAAGCGGCTGCGGGCCGCGTTGCCGCTGGTCAAGAAGGCGATACGGCTGCTGGCCGTCGACACCGACTTCTGGTTCGACCCGCACTGGATCGTCGACTCCACCCCGGTGGAATGCGGCCGCTCGCGCCCGGCTGTGAAGCGGTCGGACATGGCCGGCTGGGCCGGATACGGGTACTGCGCCAGCCACAGCCGGTTCTTCTGGGGCCTTCGCCTCTTCCTGGTCTGCACCCCGACCGGGATGCCGATCCTGTGGGCCCTGGCGAGCCCGAAGATCGACGAGCGGGAAGTGCTGACCGCGATGCTCGACCGCGAGCCGACGACGGTCACGGACCGGCCGGGCCTGCTGGTGATCTCGGACAAGGGCTTCGCCTCCAAGGAGTTCGAGGCCGACCTGGCCTTGCGCGGGGCGGAGTTGCTGCGGCCGTCGTTCAAGCGGGAGAAACGCCGCAAGGGCGAGTCCCTGCTGAAGTCGGTGCGACAGCTGATCGAGTCGGTCAACGACACCCTCAAGGGCCAACTCGACCTGGAACAACACGGCGGGCGGACCTTCGAGGGCGTCGCCGTCCGCGTCGCCCAGCGCATCCTCGCGCTGGCCGCGGCGATCTGGCACAACCACAAGACCGGACAACCGGTCATCCGGTCCCTGATCGCCTACGACCACTGATCATTTGGAATGACTCGTCTAGTAGCAGCCGCCTCGTACGCGTCCACCTGCAAGTGCGAGTACGCGTACAGGTAGGGACGAAGCGTCACGAACCGATCCGGGTATCGGCCCCCGCGCCCACGCGCGCGGCCGGTATCCGGATCTCTTCGTTCCCGGGGACGGCGGGTCCCACGGGCTCAGGGGTGCCGGCGGTCTTGACGGACCTCGCCCGCACCGGCATCGTCACCGCCACGAGGATGCCGAGCAGCAGGCCCGCGGCGCAGACCACCGCGATCCCGAGGGTCGTCGTCGTGCGGGAGAGCAGCAGCAGGGCGACGGTCGCGAGGACGACGGTGGCCGAACCGTAGGCGAGCTGTGCGGTGTTCGGTCGCTGCATGACAGGTGCCGCCCCCTCAGGACATCGGTTCGACTCTATGACGGTGGATGCCCGAAGGGAACCAGTAGTAAGCGTGACCTAACCCACGGTGCCGGTGCACGGGGGGCGCACGGAGTCACGCGGCCCCCGAACGGCCGCCGGGATGCGCCTGTCAGATGCCCACAGTGTCTCCGATTATCGGAAATCCACACCCGCATAGTGCAGTTGGTATGTGCAAGTCAAGATCTGTCTTTTCTTGCGTCACTCCGGTCAAATGTCGTCACTTGTGACGCGCGCCCCGCCGGACGGACACCCCACCTTCGGTCCGAGAGCGTGGGCGCCGGGGAGGACTACATCAAGTGACCAACAGACGACGGGCGATCAGAGCGTCCGCAGTGGTCGTAGCGCTCGCTGCCACCGCCGCGACCGCCTCGACCTTCACCACCGCCTGGGCCGACAACCACGGAAGCGTGCAGCCGGCCGGCATTCAGACCGTCGACAAGACGACGGTCGACCACGACCTTGAGGGCCCGTACAGCAAGCAGCAGGAGCAGGAGCGCAAGGCTGCCCTGGAGCAGGTGCTGAACGGCGAAGCCAAGGTCGAGAGCCGCAACGGCTCGAAGGTCGTCAAGCTCGACAGCAAGAAGTACGTCGAACTCGGCCGCGAGAAGACCGACAAGATCTTCACGATCCTCGTCGAGTTCGGCGACAAGGTGGACAACACCACCCTGGTCGACCGCGAGGACGACGACACGGACGAGCTGAAGCCGATGTACGGCGGCACGCCCGGTCCGCTGCACAACCAGATAGCCGAGCCGGACCGTGCGAACGACAACTCCACGGCCTGGCAGGCGGACTACGACCAGAAGCACTTCCAGGACCTGTACTTCGGTACCGGCAAGGGTGCCGACGGCAAGCCGAAGCAGTCCCTGAAGACCTACTACGAGAAGACCTCGTCCGGCCGGTACTCGGTCGACGGTGCGGTCTCCGACTGGGTCAAGGTCGAGTACAACGAGGCCCGTTACGGCTCGAACTACTGCGGCGACTCCAACTGCAACAACGTCTGGGACACCGTCCGCGACGGCGTCACCGCCTGGGCCGCCGCCCAGAAGGCCCAGGGCAAGACCGACGCCCAGATCAAGGCCGAGCTGGCGCAGTACGACCAGTGGGACCGGTACGACTTCGACGCCGACGGCAACTTCAACGAGTCCGACGGCTACATCGACCACTTCCAGATCGTCCACGCGGGCGAGGACGAGTCGGCGGGCGGCGGCGCCCAGGGCGGCGACGCCCTGTGGGCCCACCGCTGGTACGCCTACGGCACCAACGCGGGCAAGACCGGCCCGTCGAACAACAAGTCCGGTGGCACGCAGATCGGTGACACCGGCATCTGGGTCGGCGACTACACGATGCAGCCGGAGAACGGCGGCCTCGGCGTCTTCGCGCACGAGTACGGCCACGACCTCGGTCTGCCGGACCACTACGACACCGCGGGCGGCGAGAACTCGACCGGGTTCTGGACCCTGATGTCGTCCGGTTCCTGGCTCGGCCAGGGCAAGGACGCGATCGGCGACCTGCCCGGCGACATGACCGCCTGGGACAAGCTCCAGCTCGGCTGGCTGAACTACGCCAAGGTCAGCGACTGGCAGCGTGGTACCAAGACCACCCACAAGCTGGGCGTCGCGGAGTACAACACCAAGAACCCGCAGGCGCTCCTCGTCGAGCTGCCGAAGAAGGCCGTCACCACCGACGTCGTGGCCCCCGCCGAGGGCGCCACCCAGTGGTGGAGCGACATGGGTGACGACCTCAAGAACACCCTGACGCGTTCCGTCGACCTGACGGGCAAGTCCTCGGCCTCGCTGGACCTCCAGGGCTGGTGGGACATCGAGAAGGGCTACGACTTCCTCTACGCCGAGGTGTCCACGGACGGCGGCGCCAACTGGACCGCCCTCGACGGCACCGCCGACGGTGTGGCCCTGCCCCGTGACGCGAGCGGCGCTCCGTCGCTGACGGCCGTCTCCGGCGCGCACAAGAAGCTCTCGTACAGCCTGAACGCGTACGCGGGCAAGAAGTTCGACCTCCGCTTCCGCTACCAGACGGACGGCGGCGCGGGCGGCAAGGGCTTCACCGCCGACGCCATCACGGTGACCGCCGACGGTTCCTCCGTCTTCGCGGACGGCGCCGAGAACGGTGACAACGGCTGGGTCGCGAAGGGCTTCTCGCGGATCGCGAAGGGCTTCTCCAAGGACTACGAGCAGTACTACATCGCGGAGAACCGCCAGTACGTCTCGTACGACAAGACCCTCAAGGTCGGCCCGTACAACTTCGGTTTCACGGGTGACAAGGCGAGCTGGGTCGAGCACTACCCGTACCAGAACGGTCTGCTCATCTGGAAGTGGGACCTGTCCCAGAAGGACAACAACACCTCCAAGCACGAGGGTGTTGGCCGCGTCCTCCCGATCGATGCCCACCCGAGCCCGCTGAAGTGGTCGGACGGCACCCTGATGCGCAACCGCATCCAGTCGTACGACGCCCCGTTCAGCATCTCCCGCACGGACGGCTTCCAGCTGCACCGTCTCGGCAACCCGACGTGGGTCCCGTCGCAGGCCGGCAACCCGACCTTCGACGACCGCAAGGGCACCTACTGGTTCCCGGAGACCCCGCGCGCGGGTGTCAAGGTAACTGACACCAACACCAAGATTCAGGTCGTCAAGGAGCCGAAGGATGGCCAGACGATCACGGTTCAGGTGGGTCCGTCCACGAAGTAAGCAGTAAAAAAGCAGGTCAAAGCGTGATCGGCCGTCGCCCCTAGCGGGCGGCGGCCGATCGTGTTTAGGTGCGTCCTGTGGATTTCTTATTGACACCGGTAGACGCGGGGGTGTGACTGCATGGCCACAGGAGGTTTCTGCAAGCTGCCGAACGGCAGCGTGGTGGTGGCGCTGAACCTGCCCAGTCCCGCCGCCGACGGTTCCGTCGGAGTGCGCTTCCTGGTCCACGCCCAGAACCGGGCGCGCGCCCTGACCAGGCTGCGCAACCTCGGCCTCAGGGCGGTCTACCTGCGCGGGAACGGCGCTCCGCCGACCCCGGACGAGATCACGGCCGTCCTGCACCACCCCGACGGCCTCGTATGGCGCACTGCCTCAAGCAGCGGTGCCACCGTCGCCCCCGAGCTGTGGCGGCCGGTCAGGTGCCTGCTGAGGGCGTAGCTCAGGAAAAAGATCGCGCGCGAACCGAACGATCCGAATCCGCCCAGCGTCTAAGTGCTGAACCGTCGTCGAGGGTATGTGGTGGGGGACTGTGCGAGCCGAAGAAGAGGATCCTCTCAGCCCGGCACAGGTCCGTCGTGTCAGGGCGGTGCTCGCGCTGGGAGGAGTTCCGCGGGACGACCACGCGGACGGCGTGCAACAGGTACGGCTGAAGCTGATCGAGCGTCGCGCTCAGGGAACGGAGTCGCCCCGCGACATCGGCGCGTGGGCAGCGGCGGTCGCCTCCAACTACGCGGTCGACTGGCATCGCGGCAGGAACCGCCAGGAGCGGGTCAGCGAGCGGTTGCAGACCATGACCGCATGGCGGCAGTCCGTCCCTGGGCCGGAGGAGGGAGTGCTCACGCTGGCGGTGGCCGAGGGCATCGAGGCGCTGCCTCCCCTGCAGCAGCAGGTGCTCATCCTGCGGTTCTACGTCGACCTGACGGTGCCGCAGATGGCGGAGGTCCTCTCGGTACCGCTGGGTACTGTCAAGAGCCGTCTGCACGCGGCGGTCCAGGCCATGCGAGTCCACATTTCGGCGGGTACAGGGGTGCGAGGATGACGGACGACCAGGAGACGGAGGCCCTGCTCGAAGAGCAGTTGAAGCTGATCGGCGGGTTCCTGGAGGAAGACGAGCAGCCGGCCGAGGAGCAGGGCGTCGTGAGGCCGTTCGACGCGGTGGCCCGGCGCCGCAGGGTCCGTGCGCTGCTTCTGACGGGGACGGGACTGGCGGCATCGGCCGCGCTGCTTCTCACGCTGCTGTGGGCTCCTTGGGATCCTGCGCCGGCCGAGACGGCGAGACTCTCCGAATCGGGGATCGTGGCCTGCTCGGAACTGATCGTCGAGGGGACCGTGAGCAGTGTGAGGTCGGACGAGCTGGGGAGGCTCCGTGTCCGGCTGCGGGTCGACCGGTACCTCAAGCCGGAATCGGGACCGGAAGAGTCGGAGTTCTTGGTTTCACGAGAGGACAGCCGCGCCTACAAAATGGGCGAAAGAGTACTGGTGAGCGTCTCGCGGTTCGAGAACGAGGAACCGCTCCTTTTCGTTGGCGAAGAAATCGAACCAACCTGGGAATGGATGAGGGCGGAATCGGTCAAAGCTGTACGTCCCGCATGTCCGGGACGTGGGTGAACGCAGGCGGCAGGAATTTATTCCCTTCCCAGGTGATCTTGCGGCTGCTACTCTCGTGGCGACTCGAACCGCAGTACGATTTGTTTCCCTGGGGGGGGCTTTGAAGATTACGCGAAGCAGGTTCGCGAAACCGGCTGCCGCTTTGGTGATGGTCGCTACCATTGCCATCGGTGTTTCCGCTTGGTCCAATATGCCGGAGCATGTCTCGGTGTCCAGGGACGAGCAGCCGGAACGGATCGTGCACGGCCGGGAGAGTGTCAATTTCAGCAATGTGTCGCAACTGATCGGAACGTCCGCCGTTATCGTCAAGGGGACGGTTCTCAGTGCGGCGCCCGGGCGAACGCTGGGAAGCGTCGACGACGGCGGCACCGACCAGGCGAGGGATGTGACTGTCCGGGTCAATCTGATCCTCAAGGGAGGCGGCTACAACATCTCCACGGGCGCGGACATCGTCGTGGAGGAATGGGGCTGGGACCAGGCCGGTCAAGCCTATCAGATGGAGAATCTCTCCTGGAGTCAAGCGGGGGACGTGGGCTACTTCTATCTGCAGCCGGCCGACCAGATGATCACCAAGTGGCGCTATGTGAACACACAGGGCCGGGTTCTGATCAAGGACGGGCTCGTCCGCTCGTCGGCCGATCCGGTCAGCCCGCTGTTCTCGGCGATCGACGGGCGGACCAACTCCGACTTCTACGGGGAGATGAAGTACTGGGTCGACCCTTCGCGTGGGGGAACGGTCGTGCCGCAGCCCGTACCCGCCACGGGCGAACAGCAGCAGCAGGTGCCCGATGACGGCGTGGTCGAGCCGGAGCCGGATGGCTCGACCAACGACGGCTCCGAGCCGACGCCGTATCCGTCGGCTCCGTGACACCGTCCGCCGCTGCCCTCGTTCGTACCAGGAAGTGAGACCTTCGTGAACAACTCTCGCAAACTCGTCACCTCGGTGGCGATGTCCGTGGCATTGATGCTTGGAGCTCCTTTCTCCGCCTACGCCAGCCATGACGACAGTGGAAAGGATCCGGACAATCGGAATCAAGCGGTCAAGGGGTTCTATCTGACCGCCAATGGGACCGCTGCCATGAACCATGGCAAGGCCCAGCTGGAAAAAAGTGTCATCACCACGTCGTGGGGTGACGGTGACATCCGGGTCTATGACGCGGCCTATGGGGACACTGGGTGGTACGGGGCCACGGACTGCGTTGACTGGAACGCCTTCATGACGTCCTGTGACATCATCCGAGTCCGGTTTAACCAGAGCTATTACATGACTTCTTCCCAGTGGAAGAGCCTGGGATGTCACGAATTCGGCCACACGGGCGACCTCGGGCATCGGGTCCGGAGTAATGACACGGACAACAATTCGTGCATGAGGTCGGACATCTGGCCCCAGTATTTCGACCAGCACGACCTCAACGCCATCGCTGCGGGGACGTGATGTCGAAAATCTGGTGGATAGCCGGTTGTGTCGCCGTCGCTGTTGTCGCGGCATTTGCTGCGGTGTGGGCGAACGCGGACGGCGTGGATGTCGATGCGTTCCGGAAGTCCGCCGAGCAGCCTGCCTTCTGCAAGGCCGCGGCGCCACTGGACCTCTCTCATACCGATGAGCTGACTCCTCACAAGCGTGAGCACATCGTCGAGGAACTGAGTGAGATGGCGCCCGAGGGCATCGTGGAGGACTTCGAAGCTCTCAAGGAGTGGTACGAACACCCGACCGAGGAACGCCGGGACAGCACCAAGGACGCCAGTGTCCGGGTGGGCCAGTTCATCGAGCGCAGCTGCGACGATGTGAACATCGGCGGCATTCGGACCTGAACGGCCTGAAGGCGTTTACACCACCGGGCTGCCCGTGAGCTCCACGCCCGCCGCGCGGAGCTCCTCCAGGGCCTTGTCCGTGGTCTTCCGCGCGACGCCGGCCGTCAGGTCGAGCAGGACGTGGGTGCGGAAGCCCTCGCGGGCGGCGTCGAGCGCGGTGGCGCGGACGCAGTGGTCGGTGGCGATGCCCACCACGTCGACCTCGGTGACGTCCCGCTCCCGCAGCCACTCCGCGAGCGTCCGCCCGTTCTCGTCCCGGCCCTCGAAGCCGCTGTACGCCGCCGCGTAGGCGCCCTTGTCGAAGACGGAATCGATCGCCCCGCTGGCGACGGCGGGCGCGAAGTTCGGGTGGAAGCCGACGCCCTCCGTACCGGCCACGCAGTGCACCGGCCAGGACGTGACGTAATTCGGCTCCTCGCCCTCCGGAGCGAAGTGCGCGCCCGGGTCGACGTGGTGGTCCCGGGTGGCCACGACGTACCGGTAGGAGCTGCCCGCCGTCTGGCCGACCAGGTCGGTGATGGCGGCGGCGACGTCCGCGCCGCCCGTCACCGCGAGGCTGCCGCCCTCGCAGAAGTCGTTCTGAACGTCCACAACGATCAATGCGCGGTGCATGGCGGGTGTCCTTAGCGCGTCGGATGGGGGCGGATGCGAGGGGTTCGACGGGGTCGAGGGGTTCGACGGTTCGACGGGTTCGAGCCTAGAGACTTCCCCCTCCTCCGGGGAGGGGGCGTCTCCGGGGACTCCTACACGTACTCCGTCGGCAGTACCGGCTCGCCCCGCGAGAGCTGGATGGCCGACATCGGCAGCCCGGCGCGGGCCGTGATGTGCCGGGCCCTGGCCGCCTCCAGCGGCTCCCTGGCCACCACGTCGCCGCCCTTGACCAGCTCGACCAGGAGCTGGTGCTCGGCGAGCTCCGGCGGGACCGGGCCGGTGCCCAGGACCTCCGCCTCGGCGATCCCGGACGCGTCGGGCCGCCGGGCCGCCCACTTGCGCCCGCCGACCGATGCCTTGCCGCCGAGGGACTTCTTCGCGACCGGCACGAGGGGCGCCTTGGGGTCGGCCGAGGTCGCCCGGGCGACCAGCTTGTAGACCATGGAGCAGGTCGGGTGGCCGCTGCCGGTGACCAGCTGCGTCCCCACCCCGTACGCGTCGACCGGCGCCGCCGCGAGCGAGGCGATGGCGTACTCGTCGAGGTCCGAGGTGACGACGATCTTCGTGTCGGTCGCGCCGAGCTCGTCGAGCTGTGCCCGTACCCGGTGGGCGACGAGCAGCAGGTCGCCCGAGTCGATCCGGACGGCCCCGAGCTCGGGCCCGGCCACCTCGACCGCGGTCCGGACGGCCTCGGCCACGTCGTAGGTGTCGACGAGCAGGGTCGTGCCCCGGCCCAGGGACTCGACCTGGGCCCGGAAGGCGTCCCGCTCGTTGTCGTGGAGCAGGGTGAAGGCGTGGGCGGAGGTGCCGACGGTCGGGATGCCGTAGCGGAAGCCGGCCGCGAGGTCCGAGGTGGAGTCGAAGCCGCCGACGTACGCGGCGCGGGACGAGGCGACGGCCGCCAGTTCGTGGGTCCGCCGGGCGCCCATCTCGATCAGGCGGCGCCCGCCGGCCGCGGCCTGCATGCGGGAGGCGGCGGCCGCGATCGCCGAGTCGTGGTTGAGGATCGAGAGGATCACGGTCTCCAGGAGCACGCACTCGGCGAAGGAGCCCTCGACGCGCAGGAGGGGCGAGCCGGGGAAGTACACCTCGCCCTCGGGGTAGCCCCAGATGTCGCCCGAGAAGCGGTAGCGGGCCAGCCATTCGAGGGTCGGCTCGTCGACGATGCCGCGCTCGCGCAGGAAGCCCAGGACGGCGGGGTCGAACCGGAAGTTCTCGACGGCGTCCAGGACCCGGCCGACGCCCGCGAGGACCCCGTAGCGGCGCCCCTCGGGGAGCCGGCGGGTGAAGACCTCGAAGACCGACCGCCGGTCGGCCGTGCCGGCCCGCAGGGCCGCCTGGAGCATGGTCAGCTCGTACTGATCGGTGAAGAGCGCGGTCGACGGCACGTCCACCGGCAGCCCAAGGTCCGCAGCGTTCATGTCAGCGATGCTAGCGCAGAAATCGTCAGAGTGACGATTTCTATGCGGCTCGCGCCCACACGGGCGTGCCCCGTTTGTGCGATGGGCCCCCCGGAGTGGCAGCATGGGGTGAGTGAGCGTCGCGCCTATTGAGATCGAACGTACGGAATCGGCCGAGGAGGTCTCAGCGGTCGTCGAACCGGACGTGCCCTGGGTGACCCTCGTGCACAACGATCCGGTCAACCTGATGAGCTATGTGACCTATGTCTTCCAGTCGTACTTCGGATACTCCAAGGACAAGGCGCACAAGCTGATGCTCGACGTGCACGAGAAGGGGCGGGCGGTCGTCTCCGCCGGCACCCGCGAGGAGATGGAGCGGGACGTGCAGGCGATGCACGGCTACGGCCTCTGGGCGACCCTCTCCCAGGACCGCTTCTGATGGCCGGCCACTTCGAGGCCCTGCCCGACGGCGGCGCCGCCGTCGCGCTCGACGAGGTCGAGGTCTCCATCCTGCGCTCCCTCGCAGTCCAGCTCCTCGAACTGATCGGTCCGGGCGACGAGCCGGCGGTCGACGCCGACCCGCTGGCCGCGCTCTTCACCGAGGGCCCGAGCCGGCCCCCGTCCGACCCCGCCCTCCGACGGCTCTTCCCCGACGCGTACGGGGACGAGAGCGAGGAACTCCGCGCGTCCGCCGCCGACTTCCGCCGCTACACCGAGAACGACCTGCGGGCCCGCAAGCGCGAGGACGCCCTCGTGGTCGTGCGCGCCCTGGACGCCCTCTCCAGCTCCTCGGTGGGTGAGGGCGGGGCCGTCCTCAAGCTCACCCAGGACGAGTCCCGGGCCTGGCTCGGCGCGCTCAACGACCTCCGGCTGACCATCGGGACCCGCCTGGAGGTCGCGGACGACGAGGAGAGCGAGCGGCTGTACCGGCTGCCGGACTCCGATCCGCGCAAGCCGATGGTGATGGCGTACCTCTGGCTGGGGGCGCTCCAGGAGTCCCTCGTCGAGGCCCTCATGTCCTGAGGAAGCCCCCGGCGGCCCCGTACGTGCACGGGATGTTCGCTCAGCGGACGCTCAAATCCGGATAACGAATGCGTTATCAGAGCGTCCGCTTTGCTCTGTTGAGTCCCTTTTTTACGCCTTTTCGTGTGGTCCACGCCACACGCGCCACCGCCGATCGCCTCCGACCGCGTGATAAATCTTCACGACCACTCGGGGACGCCACCCATGTTCCCGAGGGCGCTTCGGCCGGCTGACCGCCGGTGGCACTCCATTCCACATCCGGGGGGATCAGGACCTGATCCGCAGCAGACGCACTCGTAGTCGCGCGGATCAGCATGGAGAAAGGCGCACCACCATGACCTCAGTGCAGGTCGACAAGCAGCACGACGGCACCGACGGGGCCGTGGACGGCGGCGAGGGCTACCAGCGTGGCCTCGGCGCCCGGCAGATCCAGATGATCGCCATCGGCGGCGCCATCGGCACCGGCCTCTTCCTCGGCGCCGGCAAGGCCATCGCCAAGGCGGGCCCCAGTCTCATCCTCGCCTACGCCATCGCGGGCCTGGTCATCTTCTTCATCATGCGCGCCCTGGGCGAGCTCCTCATGTACCGCCCGGTGTCGGGCTCCTTCGCGGAGTACGCCCGCGAGTTCGTCGGCCCCTTCTGGGGGTTCGTGACCGGCTGGACGTACTGGCTCTTCTGGGTCGTCACCGGCATCACCGAGGTCACCGCCGCCGCCACCTATATGACGTACTGGTGGGACATCCCGCAGTGGATCTCGGCGCTGGTCTTCACCGTCATCCTCTACGGCGCCAACCTGATCTCCGTGAAGCTCTTCGGTGAGCTGGAGTTCTGGTTCTCGATGGTCAAGGTCACCGCGATCATCGGCATGATCCTCATCTGCGCCGGCATCCTCACCATCGGCTTCTCCGACGCAGGCGACACCGCCTCCGTCACCCACCTGTGGGACCAGGGCGGCTTCTTCCCGACCGGCATCGGCAACACGCTGATGACCCTGCAGATCGTCATGTTCGCCTTCCTCGCGGTCGAGCTGGTCGGCGTCACCGCCGGCGAGTCCAAGGACCCGAAGACGGTCCTGCCCAAGGCCATCAACACCGTGCCGTGGCGCATCGCCGTCTTCTACGTCGGCGCGCTGATCATGATCCTCTCGGTCGTCCCGTGGACCGAGTTCCAGCCGGGCGTCTCGCCGTTCGTCGCCGCCTTCCAGAAGATGGGCCTCGGCGTCGGCGCCGCCATCGTCAACTTCGTCGTACTGACCGCGGCCCTGTCCTCCTGCAACTCGGGCATGTACTCCACCGGCCGCATGCTGCGCGACCTCGCGCTCAACGGCCAGGGCCCGAAGGTCTTCACGCGCCTCACCAAGAACGGCACCCCGCTGCTCGGCCTGACCTTCTCCGCCTCGCTCATGCTGGTCGGCGTCTGGATCAACTACGTCGCCCCCGGCAAGGCCTTCGAGTACGTCGTCTCCTTCGCGACCATCTCCGGCATGTGGGCCTGGATCATGATCCTGGTCTGCCAGATCCGCTACCGCGCCAAGGCCAACCGCGGCGAGCTCCCCGAGTCCACCTTCAAGGCCCCGGGAGCCCCGTACACCAGCTGGTTCGCGCTCCTCTTCATCGGCATGGTCATCGTGATGATGGGCATCGACGAGGGCGCCCGCGTCTCCCTCTACTGCGCGCCGGTCTGGGGCCTGATCCTGGGCGTCTCCTACCTGGTCCTCAAGTCCCGCAACCCCGAGGGCGCCGCCTTCGCCAAGCGGTCGTAAGGACTCTGTCCAGCATCCGGGCCGTCCCGTACCACTCCTCGGTACGGGACGGCCCGTCTGCTTATCCTGTCGGCATGCTGACCATCACCCGGGCCCTGTACGACCAGATCGTGGAACACTCCCGCGCGGACCACCCCGACGAGGCCTGCGGCGTGGTCGCGGGCCCGGAGGGCAGCGGCCGCCCCGAGCGCTTCATCCCCATGCTGAACGCCGCCCGCTCGCCCACCTTCTACGAGTTCGACTCCGCGGACCTGCTCAAGCTCTACCGCGACATGGACGACCGGGACGAGGAGCCCGTCATCGTCTACCACTCGCACACCGCCACCGAGGCCTACCCGTCGCGCACGGACATCTCGTACGCGAACGAGCCGCAGGCCCACTACGTCCTCGTCTCCACCGCCGACACCGACGGCGCGGGCCCCTTCCAGTTCCGCTCCTTCACCATCGTCGAAGGCGTCGTGACCGAGGAGGACGTCAAGGTCGTCGAGGCCTACGAGTAGGACGACGTACGGAAGCGCGCGAGGTACGCGGAGGGCGTCACCCCGAAGTGCCGGGCGAACGCCCTCCGCAGGCTCTCGTCACTGCCGAGCCCGCTCCGCGCCGCCGCCCCCGTCACGCTCGCCCCGCCCTCCAGCAGCATCCGCGCCGCCTCCACCCGTACGCGCTCCACGTACGCCGCCGGGGTCGCCCCGATCTGCTCCCGGAACAGCCGGGCCAGATGCCGGACGCTCACCCCCGCCCGCCGTGCGAGCACCGGCGCGCTGTGGTCCGCGGCCGGATCCGCCACCACCGCGTCCAGGAGCGGGCGGACCACCGGATGCCCGGTCGGGGGAGTCCGCGAGGCCGCCGAGAACTGCGACTGCCCACCCGGCCGCTGGAGGAAGACCACCAGATCCCGCGCCACCGCGCGGGCCGCCTCCGGGCCCCGGTCCTCCTCCACCAGGGCCAGACACAGGTCGATCCCGGCCGTCACCCCCGCCGAGCTCCACACCTCGCCGTCCCGCCCGTCCCGCACATGGATCGCGTCCGCCGCCACCGAACTCGTCCGCGACACGGCGAGCGAGCTCGTCTACCACCACTCCCGCCGCGTCCACCTCTTCGGAGCCCTCCGCGGCCGGGCCCTCGGCCTCGCCTACGACCCCGAACTCCTGTACGTCGGCGCGATGTTCCACGACCTCGGCCTAGGGGAGAAGCACCGGAACAGCGGCCGCCGCTTCGAGGTCGACGGCGCCGAGGAGGCCGCCGCCTTCCTCCGCGCGCAGGGCGCCGACGAGGACGCCGTCCGCCGCGTCTGGACCGCGATCGCCCTCCACACCACCCCCGGGATCCCGGAGTTCATGGAGCCCGAGGTCGCGCTCGTGACCGCCGGCGTCGAGTACGACGTCCTCGGCATCGGCTACGACGACCCCGCCGCCGTCACCCCCGAGGACCGGGCCGCGATCGTCGCCGCCCACCCCCGCCCCGACTTCAAGCGTCGCATCCTGGAAGCCTTCGCCGAGGGCATCGCCCCCAGGCCGGACACCAACTTCGGCAACGTGAAGGCCGACGTACTGCGCCACTACGTGCCCGGCTTCACACCCGGCGACTTCGTGGACACCATCCGGAACTCCGCCTGGCCCGAGTGAGAGACTGGCCGGGACCAACGGGCGGCAGGACCCAGGAAGCCGGTGTGAATCCGGCACGGTCCCGCCACTGTGACCAGCCCCCTCGGGTGCTGGGAGCCAGGAACTGACCTGCCGCCTCTCACCACCGATCGGGGACGTGGAAATCCCCGGAGGAGGCATTCCGCCATGACCTGGCCCCGCCGTGCCCTGCTGCCCGCCGCCGCCCTCGTCTCCCTGCTCGCCGGCTGCTCGGCCCCCTCGGAGCAGACCTCCGCGGCGAAGCCCGCACCGGGATTCCCGTACACCGTCGACAACTGCGGCGTGAAGACCACCTATCAGGCCCCGCCGAAGCGCGTGGTCACCATGAACCAGCACGTCACCGAGGTCATGCTCGCCCTCGGCCTGGAGAAGTCCCTCGTCGGCACCGCCTACCTCGACGACGCGATCCTCCCCGCCTACAAGAAGGCGTACGACACCGTCCCCGTCCTCGCGAAGGAATACCCCTCCAAGGAAGCCCTCCTCGCCGCCAACCCCGACTTCGTGTACGGCGGTTACGCCACCGCCTTCGACGCCAAGGACGGCCGCGGCCGCGACGACCTCAAGCGCTCCGGCATCGAGACCCGCCTCAACACCGAGTACTGCCCGTCCGGTGCGACCTCGATCGACGACCTCTACCGCGAAGTCCGCGAGATCGGCCGGACCTTCGGCGTCCCCGACCGGGCCGAGACCTGGACCCGGGAGGCGCGCACGACCGTCGCCGCCACCGACAAGCGCCTCAAGGGCACCCCGCCGCTCTCCGTCTTCGTCTACGACAGCGGCGACAAGACCGCGTTCACGGCGGGCGGCAAGGGCATCGGCAACGAGCTCATCACCCGGGCCGGCGGCCGGAACGTCTTCGCCGACCTCGACAAGGCCTTCGGCGACGCCACCTGGGAACAGGTCGTCGACCACAGGCCCGAGGTCGTCGTCATCTACGACTACGGCTCCACCACCGTCGAACAGAAGAAGAAGCGGCTCCTCGACGACCCCGCCCTCAAGGACGTCCCCGCGATCAAGAACCGCCGGTTCGCCGTCCTGCCCCTCTCCGACACCGTCCTCGGCGTCCGGGTCCCCGACGCCGTCGACAAGCTCGCCGCCCAGCTCCACCCGGCCCGGTGACCACGCTCCTCCGCCCGGCCCGGACCCCGGTCCGGGCCCCGGCCCCCGCCCCGCCACGGGTCCGGTACGCCCTCGTCGTCACCGGACTCGTCCTGGCCCTCGCCCTCGCCGGCCTCGCCTCCCTCGCCCTCGGCTCCGTCCGCATCCCGCCCGGCCAGGTGCTCGACGCCCTGACCGGGCGGGCGGCCCCCTCCCCGTACCGGACGATCGTGCTCGACGTCCGGCTGCCCCGGGTCCTGCTCGGCGTGGTCGTCGGCGCCGGGCTCGCCGTCGTCGGCGCCGTCCTCCAGGCCCTCGTCCGCAACCGCCTCGCCGACCCCTTCCTCCTCGGGATCTCCTCCGGAGCCTCCGCCGGAGCCGTCCTCGTGCTGGTCCTCGGCATCGGGGGAGGCGTCACCACCACCCTCGCCCTGCCCGGCGGAGCCTTCGCCGGCGCCCTCCTCGCCCTCGTCCTCGTCTACGGGCTCGCCCGCCGCGGCGGGACCATGACCGGCGCCCGGCTCGTCCTCGCCGGCGTCGCCGTCTCGTACGTCCTCTCCGCCCTCGCCACCCTGCTCCTGGTCGTCGCCGGCCGGCCCGAACAGTTCCAGGAGGCCCTGTACTGGTCCCTCGGCGGACTCGGCAGCGCCCGCTGGGACACCCTCGTCCTGCCCGCCGCCGTCCTCGTCCTCGGCGTCGGCGCCCTCCTCGCCCTCGCCCGCCCGCTCGACCTGCTCCTCGTCGGCGAGGAGAGCGCCACCGTCCTCGGCCTGGACACCGCCCGCTTCCGCGCCGCCGTCTTCGTCCTCGCCTCCCTCGTCACCGCCGTCATGGTCGCGGCCAGCGGAGCCGTCGGCTTCATCGGACTGATGGCCCCGCACGCCGCCCGGCTCGCCGTCGGCGCCCCCCACCGCCGGCTCCTCCCGGTCGCCGCACTCGGCGGGGCGCTCGCCCTCGTCCTCGCCGACCTCGCCGCCCGGACCGTCGCCGCACCCCAGGACATCCCCGTCGGCGTCCTCACCGCGCTCACCGGCGGCCCCTTCTTCCTCTGGCTGATGCGCCGCCGCCCCGAAGGAGCACCCCTGTGACCGAACTGCGGCTGCACGGACTCTCGTACGAGGAACGCCTCCACGCCGTCGACCTCACCGCCCGCCCCGGCGAGACCGTCGGCCTCATCGGCCCCAACGGCAGCGGCAAGACCACCCTCCTGCGCTGCGTCTACGGCACCCTCGTCCCCACCGCGGGACACGCCACACTCGACGGCGACGACCTCCGCGCCCTCGGCCCCAAGGCCCGCTCCCGCCGCGTCGCCACCGTCCCGCAGGACAGCGCCGCCGAGTTCGAACTCACCGTCCGCGAACTCGTCGCCCTCGGCCGCTCCCCGCACAAACGGTTCTGGGAGGGCGACACCGGCGCCGACCGGGAGCGCACCGAGGCCGCCCTCGCCCGCGTCGGCCTCACCGAGCTCGCCGACCGCCCGTACCCCACCCTCTCCGGCGGCGAACGCCAACGCGCCCTGGTCGCCCGCGCCCTCGTCCAGGACCCGGCGCTCCTCGTCCTCGACGAGCCCACCAACCACCTGGACATCCGCCACCAGCTGGACGTCCTCCGCCTCGTCCGTACCCTGGGCACCACCAACCTGCTCGCCCTGCACGACCTCAACCTCGCGGGGGCGTACTGCGACCGTCTCTACGTCCTGGAACGGGGGAGAATCGTCACCGGCGGCACGCCCGCCGAGGTCCTCACCCCCGCCCTCCTCGACGCCGTCTACGGGGTGGACGCCGAGGTCATCCCGCATCCGAGAACCGGCAGCCCGACCGTCGTCTACCTGCACGGTCCGGCAGGCGGTCGGAAATCATCCACCATGTGAGATCACATTCCGGAACCCGGACCGGGAATCGATACGATGAGCCCATGGTTTCCCACGACGTGAGCGAAGAGACGCCGGGCACAGTCCTGCTCGTAGCACGCCTGCACGTCGACCTGTGCCGCCTCGCCAGCGCGATGTGTAGGTCGCGCGCCGCGCACTGACGCCCCGAACCGACGGCCGAGCGCACCGCACGCACGACCCCTCCGCGCGGGGCCCCACGCAGCGCGTCCACCAACGCCGAGCGCGTCGACCACGCCACGCGCGCCCACCACGCCACTTCCGACAGGAGCCCACGCCATGGCCATCGAGGTCCGCATTCCGACCATCCTCCGCACCTACACCGACGGCGCCAAGGCCGTCGAGGGCAACGGTGAGACCCTCGCTCAGCTCTTCGCCGACCTGGAGTCCCGCCACACCGGGATCGAGGCCCGCATCGTCGACGGCGACAAGCTCCGCCGCTTCGTCAACGTCTACCTGAACGACGAGGACGTCCGCTTCCTCGACGGCATCGACACCAAGCTGACCGACGGCGACAACGTCACGATCCTGCCGGCCGTCGCCGGCGGCATGGTCTGATCCACATGCGCTACGACTCCTCGCTGGCGGCGGTCGGCAACACGCCGCTGGTCCGCCTCCCCCGGCTCTCGCCCTCGGACTCCGTCCGCATCTGGGCGAAGCTGGAGGACCGCAACCCGACCGGCTCGGTCAAGGACCGCCCCGCGCTCCACATGATCGAGCAGGCGGAGAAGGACGGCCGGCTCACGCCCGGCTGCACCATCCTGGAGCCGACCAGCGGCAACACCGGCATCTCCCTCGCCATGGCCGCCAAGCTCAAGGGCTACCGCATCGTCTGCGTCATGCCCGAGAACACCAGCGAGGAGCGTCGCCAGCTGCTCGCCATGTGGGGCGCGGAGATCATCTCGTCCCCCGCGGCGGGCGGATCGAACACGGCGGTACGCGTCGCCAAGGAGCTCTCCGCCGAGAACCCGTCCTGGGTGATGCTCTACCAGTACGGCAACCCGGACAACGCGGGCGCCCACTACGCCACCACCGGCCCCGAGATCCTCGCCGACCTCCCCTCCATCACCCACTTCGTCGCCGGCCTCGGCACGACGGGGACGCTCATGGGCGTCGGCCGCTACCTGCGCGAGCACAAGCCCGACGTCAAGATCGTCGCCGCCGAACCGCGCTACGACGACCTCGTCTACGGCCTGCGCAACCTCGACGAGGGCTTCGTCCCCGAGCTGTACGACGCCTCCGTCCTCACCACCCGCTTCTCCGTCGGCTCCGCCGACGCGGTCACCCGCACCCGCGAACTCCTCCAGCAGGAGGGCATCTTCGCGGGCGTCTCCACGGGCGCCGCCCTGCACGCGGCCATCGGCGTCGGCAACAAGGCGGTCAAGGCCGGCGAGAGCGCCGACATCGCCTTCGTGGTCGCCGACGGCGGCTGGAAGTACCTGTCGACCGGCCTCTACACGGCCGCGACGACGGAAGAGGCGATCGAGACGGTCCAGGGCCAGCTCTGGGCTTAGGGCCTATCCGGCGGATCAGGGCCTAAGCCCCTCGATCCCTCAGCGCGCCAGATGGCGGACCTGGTCCCACACGACCGGGTCCGCCGTTCCCGCTTTCCGGCGGAAGTCCGTCATGGGAACGTCCCGCAGCTCGTCCGTCTCCAGGAAGCTCGGCCGCCCCTGCGCGTCGCCCACCGCACCCGGAGGCAGCGCGATCACCCCCGGCCGCTCGTCGTTGTACTTGCTGGTGATCTTGGCGACGAGCGCGTTGCCGCCGCGCAGCGAGAGCACCAGACACGGCCGGTCCTTCGAACCCGGCCCGTCCTCGAAGGGCACGTCCGCCCACCAGATCTCACCCGCCCGCGGCAGCCGCGACGGAGCCTGCTTCCGCGGCCCCGCCGGCCGGCCCGGCGGCCGGGTCCGCTCCGAGGGCCGCCTCCCCGAAGGCTTCCGCCCCGAGGGCTTCCGTCCCGCGGACTTCGCCGAAGAACGTTTCCGCCCGTCGGCGACCACCACGACCAGCGCGATCACCACGACCGCGACCAGCGCGGGCCACCACGACGTGTCCATACCCCAAGACGGTACCGGCGCGCCGCCCACTCCGCCGTGGCGCCCCGCCATCCATCCGAACCGGTGACAGAGCCCGTGAGTTCGCCCACAACGGGCCGCCGCGAAGGAGCGACAGGCCTTGGTGCGCCTTACGCTCGACAGACCGCACAGCCTCCCCCTCCCTCAGCGCGCTTTCCGCACCCGTCCACGGAGGTTCACGCTCCATGAAGCTCACCGTCGTCGGTTGCTCCGGGTCGTTTCCGTCCGCGGATTCGGCCTGTTCGAGCTACCTCGTCGAGGCCGACGGCTTCCGGTTGCTCCTCGACATGGGCAACGGCGCCCTGGGCGAGCTGCAACGACACATCGGTCTGTACGACCTCGACGCGATCTTCCTCAGCCACCTGCACGCGGACCACTGCATCGACATGTGCGGGTACTTCGTCGCCCGCTACTACCGGCACGAGGGCGGGCGCTGCGACGCGATCCCCGTCTACGCCCCGGAAGGCGCCGAACAGCGGCTGACCACGGCGTACGCGGACACTCCCTCGCCCACCGCGATGAGCGAGGTCTTCGACTTCCGCACGCTGAAGTCGGGCGCCTTCGAGATCGGTCCCTTCTCCGTCCGCACGGAGAAGGTGTGCCACCCGGTCGAGGCGTACGGCATCCGCGTCGAGCACGACGGCCGCTCGCTCACGTACTCCGGCGACACCGGCGTCTGCGACTCGCTGCACGAGCTCGCCGAGGGCACCGACCTCTTCCTCTGCGAGGCCTCCTTCACCCACGGCAAGGAGGACATCCCGGCCCTCCACCTCAACGGCCGGGAGGCCGGCGCGCAGGCGACCCGCGCCGGCGTGGGCCGCCTGGTCCTCACCCACATCCCGCCGTGGACGGACGGCGAGCGGAACCTGGACGACGCGCGCGCGGTCTACAAGGGCCCGTCGGAGCTGGCGAGAGCGGGCGCGGTCTACGAGATCTGAGCTCCGGCGCACGAGGCGCACAAGGCGTACAAGGGGAAGGCCCCGGAACCTGTCGGTTCCGGGGCCTTCCCTTCTGTACGGGTGAGGCTCACGCCTTGGTGAGGTCCTCGATCTCCTCGTCGGGCTCGCGGCCCGGGGTGGGGAGGTTGAACTTGGTGATCGCGAAGCGGAAGACCACGTAGTAGATCGCCGCGAAGACGAGACCGATCGGGATGATCAGCCAGGGCTTGGTCGCGAGGTTCCAGTTGAGGAGGTAGTCGATACCGCCGGCGGAGAAGGTGAAGCCCGCGTGGACACCGAAGGCCCAGGTGACGGCCATCGAGACGGCGGTCAGGACCGCGTGGACCGCGTAGAGGACCGGCGCGATGAACATGAAGGTGAACTCGATCGGCTCGGTGATACCCGTGACGAAGGAGGTCAGCGCGAGGGACACCATCATGCCCATGACGGCCTTGCGGCGCTCGGGGCGAGCGGCGTGGGCGATGGCGATCGCGGCGGCCGGGAGGCCGAACATCATGATCGGGAAGAAGCCCGACATGAAGATTCCGGCGCTCGGGTCACCGGCGAAGAAGCGGTTCAGGTCACCGTGGACGACCTCGCCGGCCGCGTTGGTGAAGTCACCGATCTGGAACCAGGAGACGGTGTTCACGAACTGGTGCATGCCGACCGGGATCAGCGCGCGGTTGATGAGGCCGAAGAGGCCGGCGCCACCGGCGCCGAGGCCGGTCATCCACTCACCGAAGTTGGAGATGCCGTTGCCGATGGGCTCCCAGACCAGGCCGAAGACGACACCGACGAGGGTGCCGACGAAGGCCATGATGATCGGGACGAGACGGCGGCCGTTGAAGAAGCCGAGCCAGTCGACGAGCTTGGTCCGGTGGAACTTCTGCCACAGGACGGCCGCGATCAGACCCATCAGGATGCCGCCGAGGACACCCGGGTTGTTGTACTTCGCGGCGACGTCGACGCCCTTGTTGGCGGTCGTGTTGACGACGGCCTCGGCGACGGGGAAGGCCTTCAGCACGTTGCTGTAGACCAGGAAGCCGACGAGCGCGGCGAGGGCGGTGGAGCCGTCCGCCTTCTTGGCGAAGCCGATGGCGACACCGATGCAGAAGAGCAGGGGCAGATTGTCGAAGACCGCGCCGCCGGCGGTGGCGAAGACGGAGGCAACCTTGTCCCAGCCGAGGCCGTCGGCACCGAACACGTCGGGCTGGCCGAGACGGAGCAAGATACCCGCGGCCGGCAGCACGGCGATCGGCAGCTGCAGGCTGCGACCGACCTTCTGCAGGCCCTGGAACAGGCCGGATCCGCGCTTCTTCGCGGGAGCGGCGGCCTGGGCGGTGGCCGTACTCATCAACTTCCTCCAGTAAGGCAAGGCGCCGCCGGAGTCAGTGAAACGGGGGACGGCGACGTCTCGTGGAACGCGGTGGTCTGGACCGCGTGGTCTACACCAATGAGTGGTGTAGACCAGTTTTAGCACGTGAGACTTAGATAAGGAACCTGCGAATTCTGTGCACTCGGCCATAGCCCGAAATGCACGACAAAAGACCCCCGGACCGTCAGGTCCAGGGGCCTTCTGAGGGGCTTACGCGGGGGACGAAAGCCTCGAATCGGCCAGGCTCTGCAGGGTGACCGCAGCGCTACTTGACGTTCTCCCGCTCCATCTCGTCCCCGACCTCGTCCGGCTCGCGGCCGGGTGTCTGGAGGTTGAACCTGGTGATCGCGAACCTGAAGATCGCGTAGTAGACGACCGCGAAGGCGAGACCGATCGGAATGATCAGCCACGGTTTCGTCGCGAGGCCCCAGTTGATCACGTAGTCGATCAGACCTGCCGAGAAGCTGAAGCCGTCCTTCACACCGAACGCCCAGGTCACGGCCATCGACACGCCCGTGAGCACGGCGTGGATCGCGTAGAGCACCGGGGCGATGAAGAGGAACGAGTACTCGATCGGCTCGGTGATGCCGGTGACGAACGAGGTCAGCGCGACCGACAGCATCAAGCCGCCGATCTCCTTGCGCCGGTGCGGCTTGGCGCAGTGGGTGATCGCCAGCGCGGCCGCCGGAAGCGCGAACATCATGATCGGGAAGAAGCCCGTCAGGAACTGGCCGGCGTTCGGGTCGCCCGCGAGGAACATGGGGATGTCGCCGTGGACCACGGTGCCGTCCGGCTTCTCGTACGTGCCGAACTGGAACCAGATCGGCACGTTCAGGAACTGGTGCAGGCCGATGACGAGCAGCGCCCGGTTCGCCAGGCCGAAGATGCCCGAACCCCACGAGCCGAGTCCGACCAGCCAGTCGCTGAAGTTCTCCAGACCTTGACCGATCGGCGGCCAGACCCACAGGCACAGCGAGGCGAACGCGATCGCCACGAACGTCATGATGATCGGGACCAGACGGCGGCCGTTGAAGAATCCCAGCCAGTCCACCAGCTTCGTCCGGTGGTACCGCTGCCACAGGTACGCGGTGAGCAGACCCATGACGATGCCGCCGAAGACCCCCGGGTTCTGGTACGTGTAGGCGGCGTAGACGTCATCGGGGGACAGGCAGGCGCCCCCGATGTCCTTCGTACCCGAGGGGCAGTCCTTGGGGAACTGACGGAGGACCGTGTAGTAGACGAGGAAGCCGACGACGGCCGCCAGCGCGGTCGAACCGTCCGACTTCTTCGCCATGCCGATGGCGACACCGACGCAGAACAGCAGCGGAAGACCGAGGTTGCCGTCGAGGAGCGCGCCACCGGCGCCCGCCATCACCGCGGCGACATTGTCCCAGCCGAGACCGTCCGCGCCGAAGACGTCCGGCTGGCCGAGCCGGTTGATGATGCCGGCAGCCGGCAGCACGGCGATGGGCAGCTGAAGGCTGCGGCCCATCTTCTGCAGCCCTTGGAAGAGCCCGCCCCACAGGGACTTCTGTGGCCGCGCCGCGGCGCTGTCCGTACTCATCGGCGTCCTCCCTGCCCGGAACAAGCCGGGTCCGCGTCTCGTTGCACACTGGTGTAGACCAGTTGCGATAGGCTCCGGGAGCCCACTGAGGACAGGCCGCCGGTGATCGTCATCATTCGGTAGAACAGCGGCACTCGCTCGCGAAGTTGGGCCAACCGTGGGTTACCGTGACAAAGCGGACCGCAGGTGCGCCGAGATTCGCGCTCGCGCGAACAGAACGGACAGGGAGAAACACATGGCCACCAAGGCTGAGAAGATCGTCGCCGGGCTCGGCGGCATCGACAACATCGAAGAGGTCGAGGGCTGCATCACCCGCCTGCGCACCGAGGTCGTCAACCCCGCGCTCGTCGACGAGGCCGCGCTCAAGGCCGCCGGCGCCCACGGCGTCGTGAAGATGGGCAGCGCCATCCAGGTCGTCATCGGCACCGACGCGGACCCGATCGCCGCGGAGATCGAAGACCTGATGTGAGCCACTGACTCACATCGACAAGGGCCCGTTCCGGCAGGGGAACGGGCCCTTCGTCATGCACCCCCCGCCACGGCTAGGCTCGACCCATGTCTCGTATCGACGGCCGTACCCCCGAACAGCTCCGCCCCGTCACCATCGAACGCGGATGGAGCAAGCACGCCGAGGGCTCCGTCCTCATCTCCTTCGGCGACACCAAGGTCTTCTGCACCGCCTCCGTCACCGAAGGCGTCCCGCGCTGGCGCAAGGGCAGCGGCGAAGGCTGGGTCACCGGCGAGTACTCCATGCTCCCCCGAGCCACCAACACCCGCGGCGACCGCGAGTCCGTCCGCGGCAAGATCGGCGGCCGCACGCACGAGATCTCCCGCCTCATCGGCCGCTCACTGCGCGCCGTCATCGACTACAAGGCCCTCGGCGAGAACACCGTCGTCCTCGACTGCGACGTCCTCCAGGCCGACGGCGGCACCCGCACCGCCGCCATCACCGGCGCCTACGTCGCCCTCGCCGACGCCGTCGCCTGGGCCCAGGGCAAGAAGCTCGTCAAGGCCGGCCGCAAGCCGCTCGTCGGCACCGTCGCCGCCGTCTCCGTCGGCATCGTCGACGGCGTCCCCCTCCTCGACCTCTGCTACGAGGAGGACGTCCGCGCCGACACCGACATGAACGTCGTCTGCACCGGCGACGGCCGCTTCGTCGAGGTCCAGGGCACCGCCGAGGCCGAGCCCTTCGACCGCAAGGAGCTCAACGCCCTCCTCGACCTCGCCTCCGGCGGCTGCGCCGACCTCGCCGAGATCCAGCGCAAGGCCCTCGAAGGAACCCTCTGACCCCTCGCTGCGTCCTGACGGGCAACGGGCGCACGGATAAGATCCGTGCGCCCGTCCGTCTGTCTGTTCGTATTTAGGGGATGCCTTGAAGCGCCGACTCGCACTCGCCGTGGCCACGGCCGCCGCGCTCACCACCGTCCTGAGTGGCTGCGGAGCCCTCGACACCGCCATGGACTGCGTCAAGACCGCCGACGCGATAGCCACCTCCGTCGACAAGCTCCAGCAGGCCGTCTCCAACGCCTCGAACGACCCGACGCAGGTCGAGGAGTCCCTGAACTCGATCTCCACCGAGCTCGGCAACCTCAAGAACACCACGGACAACGCGGACCTCGCGAAGGCCGTCGACGACCTCACGAAGGGCGTCGAAACCGTCCGCACCGCGGTGAAGAACGGCGACGCGACCCCGGACATCCAGCCGATCACGGACGCGGCGAGCGAGGTCGCCAAGGTCTGCACCCCCGGCTGATCCTTCGCACCGACCCCGGATAATCGGTGACATGACCCGTCTGATCCTCGCCACCCGCAACGCGGGCAAGATCACCGAACTCCACGCGATCCTCGCCGACGCAGGCCTCGACCTCGAACTCGTCGGCGCGGACGCGTACCCCGACGTGCCCGACGTCAAGGAAACCGGCGTCACCTTCGCCGAGAACGCGCTCCTCAAGGCCCACGCCCTGGCCCAGGCCACCGGCCTCCCGGCAGTCGCCGACGACTCCGGCCTCTGCGTCGACGTCCTCAACGGCGCCCCCGGCATCTTCTCCGCCCGCTGGGCGGGCACCCACGGCAACGATCGCGCGAACCTGGACCTGCTGCTCGCCCAACTGTCCGACATCGCGGAGGAACACCGAGGGGCCCACTTCGCCTGCGCGGCGGCCCTGGCGCTCCCGGACGGCACGGAACGAGTGGTCGAGGGCCGGATGAGCGGCACCCTCCGCCACACCCCGGTAGGCACGAACGGCTTCGGCTACGACCCGATCCTCCAGCCGGAGGGCCGCGAGGTGACCTGCGCGGAGCTGTCGCCGGCGCAAAAGAACGCGATCAGCCACCGGGGCAAGGCGTTCAGGGCGCTGGTACCGGTGGTGAAGGAGCTGCTGGGCTGAGGGCCTTCAACAGAGGGGCCCGTCACCTTTGATTCTCAGGTGACGGGCCCCTCTCACTGGTACGCCCGGTCGGATTCGAACCGACAGACACGACCACCTAAAGATCGCCGCTCAGCCCTTGGCGTACGGGCGCGCACACGCTGCCCTACTTTACTCGCCCTCCGCCCCTGCACCAGGTGTCGGTGGTCGCATGGCAGTTGGGGCACAGCAGCCGCAGATTCTCGCGCCGGTCGTCGCTCCAGTCGCCGTTGATGTGATCAACTTCCAGTGTCATCGGTCTGCCGAACCACTCGGGGGCGACGCCGCATCGAGTGCACTGTTCGGGTACGCCGATCTGGCGCAGCGCTCGGCGCAGTGTTGCCGTTGTCGTTCGGTACCCGTTGGCGTGCCTCACCAGCACGGTCTCCGGAGGCTTGGCGGTCGGGCTTGCCTTGCCCCGTTGGTGGGCTTGCCCAAGAAAGTGCGTGGTCGAGAGCTGATCGCTGGCGATCCACTTCCGAAGATTCGCCCGCTGTGTGCCGTTGTCCGCACGCCCGAGTCGGTGCAGCACCTCTCTGATGGAGAGGGATGCTCGGACGGCGGACTCCAGCTCACAGGGGCTGGGGCGGGTCGGCCTACCGAGGGGTGGGAAGTGCGAGATGTCGATGCCGAAGTGCGCGAAGCGACTCATCAGGTAACGAGGGAGATTGGCGTAAGGCTCGCTGCCTAGAAATCCGACGGCCTCGTCGATGTCGGAGCACCGCGCGGCTGCTTCGGCCAGCCGCTCGCGGGTGTAGCGAATTCCGTTCGTCATGAGGGCCGCCCCTTGTTGCGGCCACGGTAGGTGTCCGTTGCGGAGTGGCAGTTGGGGCAGAGTAGACGCAGGTTCTCGATCCGGTTGTTCCGCCAGTCGCCGTCGATGTGGTCGATCTCCAGGGGGAGTGGCGAACCCAGCCACACTGCCTCGTTCCCGCACAGTGCACACCGGTTCTCGACGCCGAACTCCAGCATCGCGCGCTTGAGGCGGTCGCTCCGCAGGCGCCGGGGATGGGGTGATTCATTCTCGACCAGGACTTCCGCAGGCGTGCGGCGCCGCTGGTTGAACCGCATGTTCTCTGTTCGGACCGAGGTCGTGAAATGCGAGGTGCTGATGCCATATGCCTTGACGCGTCGGCTGATGTGCGTGTGCTGCCCGCCCACGACCTCCACTCCAAGCCTGCGCAGTACCTCGCACATGCTCGTGGAGGCGGCCACCGCCTCCGTCAGGATCTCCCGCGTCCACCGCACTCCCTCCCGCTCGAAGTGGGAGGTATCCACCCCCAGCTTCCGCATGCGGTCCTGCAGGTACCTTCGCCGCGAGCTCTTCGGGTCCACTCCCAGCTTCCCCAGCGCCTCCGACAGTGTCCGCGACGACCTCGCCGCTTCGACCAGCCGCTCTCGCGTGTACGGACTCTCCGACATCCCGTGCCCCCTCCGCTCCGGCCACCCGTTCGCGGCCTCGTACGGACTAACGAGCCGAATATCGGACGGTTACGCCATAACGCGTACTGTCGCGTCCGATAAACGGAACGGGCCGTATCGCCCCGGAAGGCGGTACGGCCCGTCAGGCGCCGAAGGCGGGGGCTCAGATGCCCAGGTCCCTGATGATCTTGGCTACGTGGCCCGTCGCCTTCACGTTGTAGAAGGCGTGCTCGATCTTGCCGTCCTCGTCGACGACGACCGTCGAGCGGATCACGCCCGTCACCGTCTTGCCGTAGAGCTTCTTCTCGCCGAAGGCGCCGTACGCCTCCAGGACGGTCTTCTCCGGGTCGCCGACCAGCGTGACCTTCAGGTTCTCCTTCTCGCGGAACTTCGCCAGCTTCTCCGGCTTGTCGGGCGAGACGCCGATGACGTCGTAGCCCGCGCCCGTCAGCAGGTCCAGGTTGTCGGTGAAGTCGCAGGCCTGCTTCGTGCAGCCGGGGGTGAGGGCGGCCGGGTAGAAGTAGACGATGACCTTGCGGCCCTTGTGGTCCGCGAGGGAGACCTCGTTGCCGTCCGCGTCGGGAAGGGTGAAGGCGGGGGCGGTGTCGCCGGGCTGCAGTCGCTCGCTCATGGCTCTCCTCGGGAATGTTCGCGTACGCCTCCAGAGCCTAATGGCGGTCGGCTATCGGGGGTCGGGCGCGGCCCTTCGGTGGTGGAGCTGACAGACTGTCCGTCAACGACCGGATACACGACTACGGAGGCAGCGCGGTGTCGGACGCCAGGACCCCTGCGCAGATCGAGGCGGACATCGTCCGCCGGCGCGAGCAGCTCGCCGTCACTCTCGACGAGATCGGTATTCGGGTGCACCCGAAGACGATCATCGGGGACGCCAAGGCCAAGGTCGCCTCGACGGTCGACCAGACCGCCGGTCGCGCCTTCGTCGCGGTCAACCGGGTCGTCTCGGACGTGAAGGCCCGCTTCACCCACGAGGACGGCGCCCCCCGCCTGGAGCGGGTGGTGCCGGTGGCGGTCGTCGCCGTCGCGGTCGTCGGGCTGATCGTCGCCTCGTCCCGGAAGGGCAAGGCGTGACCCCTCCGGGCCACGGGCGACACGCCCGGGCAGGTAGGTTCGGACCGTGAGCGAGAACACGCACGACAAGCTGCCCATCCGGATGCTGCACGACCGGGTTCTGGTCCGTACGGACTCCCCCGAGGGTGAGCGGCGCTCCGGCGGCGGCATCCTGATCCCGGCGACCGCCGCAGTCGGCCGTCGTCTGTCCTGGGCCGAGGTGGTCGCGGTCGGCCAGAACGTCCGTACCGTCGAGATCGGCGACCGGGTGCTGTACGACCCCGAGGACCGTGCCGAGGTCGAGGTGCGGGGTGTCGCGTACGTACTGATGCGGGAGCGGGACCTGCACGCGGTGGCCGCCGACCGTTTCCAGGGCGCTTCGGACTCGACCGGGCTGTATCTGTAGGTGAAGGCTTCGCAAGGCCCTGGTGACCGTCGTCACCAGGGCTTTTGTGTGTTCTTTGCTAGCCTGGGGACACCCGACGAGACGCGCCGTACCGGGATCGACAAGACGACGCACTCCTGTTGTTCCGTCTCGCGGAGGTGTCGTCGTCATGGCCTGGGTTCTTCTTGTCGTCGCGGGTCTGCTCGAAGTCGGCTGGTCGATCGGTATGAAGTACACCGACGGTTTCACCCGGCTCTGGCCCAGTGTGTTCACGGGCGCCGGGATCGTCGCCTCCATGCTGCTGCTCTCGCACGCGGCCAAGACGTTGCCGATCGGTACGGCGTACGGCGTGTGGGTGGGTATCGGCGCGGCCGGTGCGGCGGTGCTCGGCATGGTGGTGCTGGGTGAGCCGGCGACCGCCGCCCGGATCTTCTTCGTCTGTCTGCTGCTTGTCGCCGTGGTGGGGCTGAAGGCGACCTCCGGTCACTGACGAGGGGTGTGAGGGGTGTGAGGGGTGTCAGGGGTGTCAGGGGCCTCAGGGGCCTCAGGGGCCTCAGGGGTCTCACGGGTGTTGCGAGGGGTGTTGCGAGGGGGCAGGGGGCTGCGGGACACCGCGGCTCCCGGTCCCGCCTCGCCCGTGAGGTAGGGGTCCTCCTCCTGGCTCTCCTGGCTCTCCGGGCCGTCCGGCATCGGCGGTTCGGGCGGGAGTTCCTCCGCTCCCGGCATCAGCTGGAGGTCGAAGTCGCGCGGTGTCGTTCCCGCCAGGGCCTCCCGGGTGAACCGGGCCCAGATCTCGGCCGGTACCCCGCCCCCGTTGATCCGGGGCTGTCCGAGCGCTCCGTACAGCGGTTCCTGCCGCCCGGACTCGGGGTCCTGGCCCATCAGCGCGACCACCGTCGCGAGCTCCGGGGTGTAGCCCGCGAACCAGGCGGCCTTGTCGTCCTCCGCCGTGCCCGTCTTGCCCGCCGCCGGCCGTCCGGCGGCCTGCGCGGCCGTCCCCGATCCCGTCTCGACGACGCTCCGCAGGATCGACGTGGTCGTGTCCGCGGCCTCCCGGCTGACCGCCTGCCGGGCCGGGCGGGACGGCAGGTCCACCGTCGTGCCGCCCTTCGTGACGGACTCGACCAGCGTGTACGTGCCGTGCCGGCCGTGCGCGGCGAGCGTCGCGTACGCCGAGGTCATGTCGAGGACGCTGGCGGTGGCCGGGCCGAGGGCGATGGAGGGGGAGGCGGTGAGGTCGGGGGTGGAGCCGGGCACGCCGAGGGCGACGGCGGTCCGCCGCACGTGCGCGGGGCCGACGTCCACCGCCATCTGGGCGTACACGGCGTTCACCGAGAGGTCGGTGGCCTCGCCGACGGCGATCTCCCCGTAGCTCGCGTCGTCCTCGTTGGCGGGGTCGTACGGGACGCCGTCCCAGCCTTCGACCGGGCGCCGGTTGGTCCCGTCGTACAGGGTGTACGGGGTGATCGGCTGGCCCTGCTGGGTCTGCGCCCCGCTCTGTACGGCCGCGGTGAAGACGAAGGGTTTGAAGGTGGAGCCGACCTGGTAGTCGCGGCGGGTGGCGTTGTTGACGTACTGCTGGGTGTAGTCGATGCCGCCGTACATCGCGAGGACCTTGCGGGTCGCCGGGTCGACGGCGGCCGCTCCGACGCGGACGTAGCGGTCGGCCGGGTCGCGTGCCGGGTCGAGCCGGGAGATGACCTCGTCCTCGACGGTCTGCGTGAGCGTTTCCTGCTTGGCGCGTTCCAGGGTGGTCGTGATCCGGTAGCCGCCGCCGGCGAGGGTCTTCTCGTCGACGATGCCGTGGTCGGTCAGGTACTCCTCGACGGCCTGGACGAGATAGCCGCGCTGGCCGGAGAGGCCGGTCGCGGGGCGGGCGGTCTGGGGGAGGGGGAAGCGGGCGGCGGCGCGCTCGGCGTGGCCGAGCCAGCGCTCGGTGACCATGCCGTCGAGGACGTACTTCCAGCGGGCGACGGCTTTGGCCCGGTTCTCGGGGTGGGTGGTGACGTCGTAGGCGCTGGGGGCCTTGAGGAGGGAGGCGAGGTAGGCGCCCTCGGCGGTGTCGAGCTGCTCGACGTCCTTGCCGTAGTAGGCGCGGGCGGCGGATTGGATCCCGTAGGCGTTCCGGCCGAAGTAGCTGGTGTTCAGGTAGCCCTGGAGGATCTCGTCCTTGGTCTTCTCGCGTTCGAGTTTGATCGCGATGAAGAACTCCTTGGCTTTGCGGGTGAGGGTCTGCTCCTGTCCCAGGTAGTAGTTCTTGACGTACTGCTGGGTGATGGTGGAGCCGGACTGGCGGCCCTTGCCGGTGACGGTGTTCCAGGCGGCGCGGACCATGGCCTTGGGGTCGACGGCTCGTGAGGTGTGGAAGTCGCGGTCCTCGGCGGCGAGGACGGCCTGGCGGACGCCCGGGGGGACCTGGTCGAGGCGGACGTTCTCGCGGTTGAACTCGCCGTCGCGGGCGAGGGGGCTGCCGTCGCGGTAGAGGTAGACGTTGGACTGGGCGAGGGCGGCGGCGTTGGCGGGCGGGATGTCCACCAGGAGGTAGCCGGTGGCGAAGGCGCCGGCGAGGAGCAGTACGCCGAACAGGACGAGGCCGAAGAGCGTCCGCAGGATGCGCCGGGGACGGCGTTTCGGTGCGCGGGGTGGCGGAGCGGAGAGGGTGGGGTCCCTCGGCTCCCAGCCCGGTCCGGATGGCCGGGGAGTGTCGCTCGTACCGGAGGAAGGGGGCATGGCACCTCATACTGCCCGGAAGGTGGCGAAACTCCTGATTACGACCCGAAGGTGACGCGAAATCCGCTCGCGGTGCGCAGTCGCTCCTCGCTAGGGTCGTGCGCTTCGGCGTTTTTCGGTGCTTCGGGTACCGAGGCGGAGTGGAGGGGAGGGCCGGCATGCTGCGGCTGTACGCGACGGTGGCCGCGGGTGGCTTCCGGCGCCATGCGACGTATCGGGTGGCGACGGCGGCGGGGGTGTTCACCAACACCGTCTTCGGCTTCATCCTGTCGTACACGTACATCGCCCTCTGGGCGGAGCGGCCGCAGCTCGGCGGCTACTCCATGGAGGACGCCCTCGCCTATGTGTGGATCGGGCAGGGGCTGATCACGGTCTGCGGTCTGATGGGCGGTGGCTTCGAGGACGAGCTGATCGAGCGGATCAGGACCGGGGACATCGCCGTCGACCTCTACCGTCCGGCCGACCTCCAGACCTGGTGGTTCTCGGCCAATCTGGGCCGTTCGGCCTACCAGTTGCTGGGCCGCGGGGTCGTCCCGATGGCGGTGGGCGCGCTGGTCTTCGACTTCACGCTGCCGTCGGGGCCGGGGATGTGGGTGGCGTTCCTGGTGGCGGTGGTGCTGGGGTCGATCGTCAGTTTCGCGATCTGGTACCTGGTGGCGATGAGTGCGTTCTGGCTGCTCGACGGGCAGGGCGTGGTGCAGGTGGCCTGGTTGGGCGGTCTGTTCTTCTCGGGGATGCTGCTCCCGCTGAATGTCTTCCCCGGCGCGTTGGGTGAGCTGGCGCGGGCGTTGCCGTGGGCGTCGATGCTCCAGGTGCCGGCCGATGTGTACCTGGGGAGGTACGAGGGCGGCCGGGAGCTGGCGGGGGCGTACGCCTTCCAGGGGTGCTGGGCGCTGGTGCTGTTCGGGGCGGGTCGGGTGGCGCAGTGGGCGGCGACGCGGAAGGTGGTGGTGCAGGGTGGCTGAGGTACTGCGAACCGAGGGGGAGTCCAGGCCCGGCGCCGGGCCTCTGGCCGATGGGGGGTCCAGGTTCCGCACCGGGCCTCTGTCCGATGGGGAGCCCAGGCTCCGTACCGGGCCTCTGGCCGACTCCTGGCGTACGTATCGGATGGTGGCCGGGATGTGGATCCGGTCGACGATGACGTACCGCTCGTCCTTCGCGCTGACCCTCTTCACCAGTTTCTGCGTGACGTTCTTCGACTTCGTCGTGATTCTGCTGATGTTCGGTCAGGTGAAGGGGCTCGGTGGCTTCTCCTTCGCGGAGGTCGCGCTGCTGTACGGGACGACCGGCACGTCCTTCGGGATTGCGGACCTGACGATGGGCTCGCTCCAGCGGATGGGCAAGCGGGTCAGGGACGGCTCGCTGGACACGTTCCTGATGCGCCCGGCGCCGCTGCTGGCGCAGGTCGCGGCGGACAAGTTCGCGCTGCGCCGGTTCGGGAGGGTCGCGCAGGGTCTGTTCGTGCTGGTGTGGGCGCTGGTCCTGCTGGATGTGGAGTGGACGTTGGTGAAGGTGGTGCTCCTGCCGGTGATGCTGGTCTGCGGGGCGGTGATCTTCGCGGCGGTGATGGTGCTGGGCGCGTCCGCGCTGTTCTGGGTGCAGGACGCGGCGGAGGTCACGAACTCGTTCACGTACGGCGGGAACACCCTTCTCGGGTACCCGCCGACGATCTTCGCGCAGGAGCTGGTGCGGGGGGTCGTGTACGTCGTACCGCTGGCGTTCGTGAACTGGCTGCCCGCGCTGTACGTGCTCGACCGCCCGGCTCCGGCGGGGGTGCCGGGCTGGGCGGTGTTCGCGTCGCCGCTGGTGGCGGTGGTGTGCTGCGGGGTGGCGGGTCTCGCGTGGCGGGCCGGAATCCGTTCGTACCGATCGACAGGGAGCTGAGGCCACGTGCCGTTCATCGAGCTGGATTCACTGGAGAAGGTCTTCACGGTCCGCCGCAGAGCGGGCCTGGTGCGGAGGTCGAAACGCGAGGTCCGGGCGGTCGACGGGATCAGCTTCGGCGTGGAGCGGGGTGAGATGGTCGGCTACATCGGTCCGAACGGGGCCGGGAAGTCGACCACGATCAAGATGCTGACCGGCATCCTCACCCCCAGCGGGGGCCGGCTGCGGGTCGCGGGTATCGATCCGGCGCGCGAGCGGACCCGGCTGGCCCAGCGGATAGGGGTGGTCTTCGGGCAGCGGACGACGCTCTGGTGGGACCTGCCGCTGAAGGACTCGTACCGGCTGATGCACCGGATGTACCGGATCCCCGACGCCCGCTACCGGGAGAACCTCGATCGCTGCGTGGAGCTCCTGGAGCTCGGCGACCTCCTCGACGTGCCGGTGCGCCAGCTCTCGCTCGGGCAGCGGATGCGCGGCGACATCGCGGCGGCGCTCCTCCACGACCCGGAGGTGCTGTACCTCGACGAGCCGACGATCGGCCTGGACGTCGTGTCGAAGGCGCGGGTGAGGGAGTTCCTGAGAGAGCTGAACACCACGCAGGGCACCACGGTGTTGCTGACCACCCACGATCTGACGGACATCGAGCAGCTGTGCTCGCGGGTGATGGTGATCGACCACGGGAAGCTGATGTACGACGGGGAGCCGGGCGGGCTCCACGAGGTCGGCGAGAGCGAGCGGCTCCTGGTGGTGGATCTGGAGCGGGAACTGCCCCCGATCGAGGTGCCGGGGGCCCGCTTCGTACGGGCGGAGGGGCCGCGGCAGTGGCTGGCCTTTCCGGCCTCGGCCTCGGCGGCTCCGCTGGTCGCCGCAGTCGCCGCCGCGTACCCCCTTGTCGACCTGTCGGTGCGGGAGCCGGACATCGAGGCGGTGATCGCGAAGATGTACGGGGGAACTCGGGACGAGCGTCGGGAGTCCCTGATGTAGGAGGTCGAGTCCATTGGTGAGTTTCTCGTACACGGCGGCTGACGAGGAGAAGAGCAGAGGCGTCCGGCGGATGAAAACGCTGGCGACGGCTCTGCTGGTGGCGGTCGCCGTGATCTACGCGCTGGCCACCTGGGCCCGGAATTCCGGGGCGGGGGCCTGGGCGGGGTACGTGGCCGCGGCGGCGGAGGCGGGCATGGTGGGCGCGCTGGCGGACTGGTTCGCGGTGACGGCCCTCTTCCGGCGCCCCCTGGGGCTGCCGATCCCGCACACGGCGATCATCCCGACGAAGAAGGACCAGCTGGGCGCCTCGCTGGGCTCGTTCGTAGGCGAGAACTTCCTCTCCGCCGATGTCGTACGCGGCAGGCTGCAGGCGTTCGGCATCGGCCGCCGGCTGGGCGCGTGGCTCGCGGACCCGGCGCACGCCGACCGGGTCACGGCGGAGGCGGCGACGGCCCTGCGGGGCGCGCTGACGGTGCTCCGGGACTCGGACGTGCAGGCGGTCGTGGGCGAGGCCATCACTCGGCGGGCGGAGTCGGTGGAGATCGCGCCCGGCCTGGGCAAGACCCTGGAGAGGATCGTCGCGGACGGGGCGCACCACCGGGCGGTCGACCTGGTCTGCACCCGGGCGCACGACTGGCTGGTGACGCACGGCGAATCCGTCATGGACGCGGTGCAGGGCGGGGCGCCGGGCTGGACCCCGCGCTTCGTGGACCGCCGCATCGGGGAGCGCGTCTACAAGGAGCTCCTCCGCTTCGTGACGGAGATGCGGGACATGCCGGGCCACCCGGCGCGCGGCGCGATCGACCGGTTCCTCACGGACTTCGCGGCCGACCTCCAGGCCGACACGGACACCCGGGCCCGTGTCGAGCGGCTGAAGGCGGACCTGCTGGCCCGCCCGGAGATCCAGGACATCATCGCCTCGGCCTGGTCCTCGATCCGTACCCTCATCATCTCGGCGGCCGAGGACGACCGCAGCCAACTCCGCCTGCGCGCCCGCGCCTCGCTGATGTCCCTGGGCAACCGCCTGGCGACGGACTCCCGCCTCCAGGCGAAGGTCGAGGGCTGGGCGGAGGACGCGGCGGCGTACGTGGTCACGACGTACCGGCACGAGATCACGTCCCTGATCACGGACACGGTCGCCGGCTGGGACGCCACCCAGACGTCGAAGAAGATCGAGGCGAACATCGGCCGCGACCTCCAGTTCATCCGCATCAACGGCACGGTGGTGGGCGCCCTGGCGGGCCTGCTGATCTACACCTTCAGCCACGCGCTGGGCGGCTGAGGGGAGGTCGCGGGCGACGGGGCCGGGGCGTCAGGCCTTGTCGCGGGTGACGGGGGCCGGGGCTCAGCCCTTCTCGCCCGGGCCTCAGCCCTTCTCGCCCGGGCCTCAGCCCTTCTCACGGTGACGGGGCCGGGGCTCAGCCCTTCTCGCGGGTGACGGCCCAGGAAGCCGCCGCCACACCCCCGGCCACGGAGAACACCGCGGGCCAGGCCCCGATCTTCTTCGCGAGCGGGTGGGACCCGGCGAAGGCGGCGACGTACGCGGTGGTGAGCCCGGCGGCCACCTTCCCACCCGCCACCTGCTGCCACTCCCGCGCGGCCACCCCACCGGCCACGGCGAGCACGACCCCACCGAGCGGCCGCTTCTTGGTCCAACGGGCGACGGCGTAACCGCCGACGAGCCCGGCGGCGGCTATGGCGGGGGAGGGGATGCGGGGCATGGCGGGGCCTTTCGATTCGACGCGTCTTGCTTTGAGCCTAGAGGCTCGGCCACACGACGAGCGCGGCCCCCTCATCACGCGGTCAGAACGAGGGGCAGGAGTCGAAGGTTCGAGCCGGGTGTGCGTACGCCAGCGATGACTTGACGAGGTGAAACGACTTCCCGTGTGCGGCGGGATGCTCTGATCTAATTTCTCGGCATGGGTATCCGGGATTTGCTCAGCGAGGTCGCGAGCACATACGACCGTACGGCCGGTTCGGGGCGCGAGGTGAAGGGGCAGAAGGTACTGCGAAGTGTCGCGAGCCGTGCTGACCTAGACCTTCCAGCGGGCTTCAAGGCCGAGGGGCATGGAGGGCAGACCACTCCGGCTGCGACTCCTTGGATTGGCGTCTTTGATGAGCGGGGCGAGCGCGACCCCAAGAAAGGGCTGTATCTGGCCTATATCTTCAGCGCTGACCTGAAAAATGTGTCACTGACCCTGCAGCAGGGGATTACCTGGCTCGAAGAGCGCCTGGGTAAGGGGCGCGCCCGAGAGGACCACCTCCGTCGCCAGGCGACGCGGCTTCGTCGGGCCGTACGGCGTCAGGAGCGTCATGGCTGGGTCGATGAGCCGGAACTCAGGGACGGGGCGGCACGCCCGAAAGCCTATGAGGCCGCCAGCGTCATCGCCAAGACGTACGACACATCCGCTCTCCCTAGCGATTCCTCGCTGCTGGAAGATCTACTACTGGGGATCGAGTCGCTGCGACGAGCAGAGGATTTCGACCGCACGTGGTGGTTGGGCGACGCCCCCGATGTGGAGGTGTCCTACGAGCTTACTGGCGAAGGCTGGACAGATGCTGATCCACTCGCCGGCTTCCATCCTAAGGACAGCAGTGAGTACGTGGCGCGGATCAGCGCCCGGCAGCAGGTCAAGAAGCGGAGTCACGAGGACCTCATCAAGGATTTCGGCCTCCACGTACTCGACCGCGGGTACATCCCCATCACGCGCTTGCAGCACCCGAAAGACCTTGTGCTGCGGCAGCGCGAAGCTCCTGAGGTCTCGGGTGAGGAGTGGCTGGTTGAGGCGAAGGTCGTACGCAACGGAAATCCCACCCAGGCGGTCCGTGAGGCTGTCGGGCAGCTGTACGAGTACCGCCACTTCCTCTACCAGCGGCAGTCAGAGCCGTTCCTCATAGGGCTCTTCTCTGAGCGGATAGGTGCCTACGTTCCCTATCTGGAAGCGCAAGGCATCGCCTCGATTTGGCGAGATGGAGCGGGGTGGGACGGCTCCCCAAAGGCGCGAGAGTGGCACATGACGTCGAGATGAGACGGCCTCAGCCCTGGTCTGCGCCCCCGTGGCACTCCCCGTAAGCAGCCTCCGACCCGCACCAGCAAGCCGCCCCCCGTGCCGGGGGCCAAGCCGCTGCGCGGCCGCGGGCTGCCAGGGTGGTGGCGTATTGGGGGAGGAGGTCCGCGTTCGAGGGGCGGGTGGATTCCGAGGCGGCGAAGGCTTCGTACGAGGGGACCGTCGCGCGGACGATGCCCAGGTTGGGGGTGCCCGCCTGGGCCAGTTCGCGGAGGGACGCCTCGATGTCCGTCAGGTGGGCTCTGTACGTGGGGTACTCCGCCTCCAGTTCCGGGTACGCCGCCAGGAGTTCGTCCAGTTCCGCTTCCGGCCAGTGCAGGACCGCGACCGGGAACGGGCGGGAGAGGGCCGTGCGGTAGGTGCCCAGTTCCGAGCGGAGGCGGGCGATCTCGGCCTGGAGTTCCGCCGGGTCCGAGGAGCCCAGCGACCAGAGGCGCTTCGGGTCGTGGAGCTCGTCCAGGGGGACGGCCGCCGTGTGGAGCCGGTCCGCCAGGGTGTCCCAGTCGTCGTGGGGGAGCGCCAGCATCCTGCGGATGCGGTGGCGGGTCGTGATCAGGGACTGGGTCGCGTGAGGGACGTCGTGTGCGGTGGTGACCAGGAGTGCCGCGCCCTCCGTGAGGGTGGACTCCGCCGCCTCCAGTTCGTCGTGCGCCTCCAGCGTCTCCGCCGTGATCTCCCACGCCGCCGCGTCCTCCGGCTGGGCGCGCCGGACGCCGTCGATGATCGCCCGGGCCTCGGCCTCGTGGCCGTACTCCCAGAGGTTCGCCGCCTTCAGCGCCCTGATCAGGAGCGGGTTCGTGGGGGAGTCGTCCAGGAGCGTGTCGTAGAGGGCCGTCGCGCCCGGGCGGTCGCCCGCCAGTTCCCGGTGGGCCGCGGCCTGGAGGTAGAGCGGTTCCCGGTCTCCCGGGTACTGCGCTGCCGTGCGCAGCAGGCGCTCGGCTTCGGTGGTGTGGGCGGCAGGAGTGTCGGGGCGCATGTTCTCAACCGTACTGCTGTACAGGCCTGGAGAGTTGGCGCCTCAGCGCTTATCGTGCCCCGCGTGCGGGACAGGGTGCGGGAGCGGGTGCCGGTCGTCGTCCAGACGGGAGGGCGGCGTCGTACGGGCGCCCGCGTGCTGTGGGTGGGTGCCGAGACCGTCGTCACCTGCGGGATTCTCGTACTGCTCCTCGTCGTCCACCAGCTCTGGTGGACCAACCAGCAGGCCCGCGCCGAGGCCCGCGAGCAGGTGAGCGTCCTGGAGCGGGAGTGGGCGATCTCTCCCCCCGGGGGCGAGGAGAGTCCTTCGGCGGAGACCGTGGAGACCGTGGAGACGGAGGAGACTGAGCTGTCGGGGCAGGAGGGCCTCGTCAGTGGGAGTGAGGGCGGTGGGGGTGTCGCGTCCACTCGTCCTGCGCGGCCGTCCGGCAGTGACCTGCCCCGGCAGCCTGCCGCCTCCCGGGCCTTCGCCGTCCTCCGTATCCCCCGGCTCGGCCTCACCGCCCCCGTCGCCCGCGGCGTCTCCAAGCGTTCCGTCCTCGACAAGGGGTACGTCGGGCACTACCCCGGCACCGCCGGTCCCGGTCTGCCCGGGAACTTCGCTCTCGCCGGGCACCGGAACACCCACGGTGAGCCCTTCCGGTACATCAACCGGTTGCGGGCCGGCGACGAGATCAGTGTGCGGACCCGCGAGCGTACGTACACCTACCGCGTCGACCAGGTCCTGCCGCAGACCGCGCCCCGTGATGTCGGGGTGATCCGGCCCGTGCCCCGGTCCGTCGTCAAGCCGTCGTACGGGTACTCCACCGCCGGGGCCTATCTCACCCTCACCACCTGCACACCCGAGTTCAGCAGCGCCTACCGGCTCGTCGTCTGGGCGAAGCTAGTCTCGACCGCGTGAACCGGCTGATCAGACGCAGGCCCCAGCTGCTGTGGCTCCTCCTTCCGTACGTGCTGTTCGTCGTCGCTCTGCCGCTGGTGAACCGTGTTCCGCTGCTCGTCCTCTGGCTGTTCGGCGCCACTCTCCTCACCCCGTGCGCCGTCGCCCTCGCGAGGCGGGGGGACCGGCGGTGAGTGCCGCGGCCGTCGCCGTCTCCGTCTTCGGCGTCTTCATGGTCCTGACCGTCGTCCTCGGGCTTCTCGCCGTGCGCAGGGAGCAGGGCGGCGGGCTCGACGGGTGGTCGGTCGGCGGGCGTTCGCTCGGGCCCGTGTTCATCTGGGTGCTCATGGCCGGGGAGGGGTACACCAGCTTCAGTTATCTCGGCGCCGCCGGCTGGGGCTACAACTACGGCGCCCCCGTCCTGTACGTCGTCGCCTACATGTCCTGCGGCTACGCCGTCGGTTACGTCGTCGGGCCCATGCTCTGGGGGTACGCCCGCAAGCACGGGCTCGTCTCCCTCAGCGACATCGCCGCCCACCGTTACCGCCGCCCCTGGCTCGGCGCGGCCGTCGCCGTCCTCGCGACCGTCTTCCTCCTGCCGTACATCCAGCTCCAGATCACCGGCATGGGCGTGGTCGTGTCCACGATCTCGTACGGCACGATCGGCCTCGACCTCGCCTACTTCCTCGCCTTCGCCGTCACGACCGGGTTCGTCGTGGTCAGCGGGCTCCGCGGCAGTGCCTGGGTCTCCGTCCTCAAGGACGCGCTCGTGATTCTCACTCTCGGGTTTCTCTTCGTGTACGTGCCGCTGCACTACTTCGGGGGGTTCGGGGAGTTCTTCGGGCGGCTCGTCGACGAGAAGAGCGAGTGGCTGTCGCTGCCCGGGCACAACGGCGAGCAGAGCGGGTACGGCGTCGGCTGGTTCGCCTCCACCACCGTCCTCAACTCCCTCACCGTCGTCATCTTTCCGACCACCGTCGCCGGGTATCTGGGTGCCCGCGACGCCGACACCCTCCGCCGCAACGCCGTCTGGCTGCCCGCCTACAACGTCCTCCTCTTCGTCCCCATGCTCCTCGGCGTCGCCGCCCTCTTCGTCGTCCCCGGGCTCGTCGGCGCCGAGTCGAACCTCGCGCTCTTCAAGCTGGTCACCGACTCGCTGCCCGCCTGGGCCGTCGGCCTCGTCGGGGTCGCGGCCGCGCTCTCCTCGATCGTTCCCATGGCCGTGTTCATGCTGGTCATCGGCACGATGTGGGGGCGGAGCGTGCTCTCGCTCGCGCCCCGCCTGCGCCACCGGGAGAAGGGCGCGGCCCAGTTCGTGGTCGTCGTCGCCGGGACGATCGCCCTCGTCATGACGTACACCGCGCCGAACACCCTCGTCCGGCTCTCCCTCATCTCCTACGAAGGGATGGCGCAGCTCCTGCCCCTGGTGTTGCTGGGGCTCGTGTGGCGTCGGATGACCGTGAGGGGTGGGCTGTACGGGCTCGGCGTCGGCGTCGTGATCGTCTGCGCGCTCGTCTTCTCCGGGAACGATCCGCTGTGGGGCGTCAACGCCGGGCTGCTCGCCCTCGTCGTCAATCTCGCCGTGGCCGTCGCGGTCAGTCTGCTGGGGCGGCCGGAGACCGGCGACGACCGGGGCGACGAGGACGTCCTCGCCCTGGAGGAGTTCACCGACGCGGCCGTCGCGCCGGCCGCCGGCGGCCCAGTACGAGCGTGAGCGCGCCGCCGGTCAGGGCCAGTCCCGCCGAGACGAGGAGCGCCGTGTCCGGGCCGGCCGTCGTCAGCGCCAGCGTCAGGGCCACGCCCGCCGAGGAGCCGATGTAGCGGGCGGTGTTGTTGGCGCCCGAACCCATCGCCGCCCGCTCCGGCGGTACGGAGTCGACGGCGAGCCGGGGCAGCGCCGCGTTCAGGAGTCCGCTGCCCGCCCCCGCCACGAGCAGGCCGGGGAGGAGCCGGGGCCAGGGGCCGTCGAGCCCGCCGAGCAGGGCCAGGACTCCCGCCGCCGACAGGACGAAGCCCACGGTCAGTTGGTACGTGGCGGACAGCCGGCCCGCGAGTCGGCGCGCCTGGAGCGCCACCACGAACGCCGTGCCCGACCAGAGCACGAACAGCCAGGCCGCCCCCAGCGGCGACATCCCCGCCCCGCCCTGGAGCAGCGCCGGCACCACGCTGAACAGGCCGATCACCGCCAGGCCCGTGAACAGTGCCCCGAGCGTCGACGCCAGGAACGCGGGCCGGCGCAGGAGCGCCAGGTCGACCATGGGCGTACGGCTCCGGTGCTCGACCGCCACGAAGACCGCCGTCAGTGCGGCGGAGGCGAGCAGGAGGAGGACCACGGGCGCCCGCAGCCAGCCGTCCCGGCCGAGTGTGAGCGCGGTGAGCAGCGCCGCCAGGGCGAGGCCGAGTGCGACCGCGCCCGGGATGTCGGGGCGGGGCCGCTGTGCGGCGGCGGGCTCCGGAGCCGCTTTTCCGGTGGCGAGCGTTCTGGCGGCGGGCGTTCCGGCGGCGAGCGTTCCGCCGCCGAGTGTGCGGGCGCCGACCGCCGCGATCACCAGCGCTCCGAGGCCCAGCACCTCGTACGCCAGGCGCCAGTCCACCAGGCTCAGCGCGCCCGCGAGCAGCGGGCCGAGCGCGATGCCGCCGCTGACCGACGCTCCCCAGATCCCGGTTGCCCTGATCCGGTCCCGGCCCGAGGGGTACGTGTCGGCCAGCAGGCCCAGGCTGCCCGCGAGGACCGCCGCACTGGCCGCGCCCTGGGCGACCCGGGCCAGGGTGAAGGTGAGGGTGGAGCCCGCGAAGGCGCCGAGCCCGGTGGTGAGGCCGAGGGCGAGGGTGCCGAGGAGGAAGACCCGGCGCCGCCCGTGCGCGTCGGCGAGGCTGCCGGCCACCAGGAGGAGGACGGCGAGGCCGAGCGGGGTGCCGTTGAGCAGCCAGGCCCGGGCCGAGTCCGGGGTCCCGAACGCGGCGGCCGTGTCGGGGAGGGTGAGCATCGGAGCCGTGTAGTTCATCAGCGCGACGGCCGTGGCGGCGCCGGTGACGGCGAGCGTGGCGGAGGGGCGGGCGGCACGCGCGCGTGCGGGGGTTCGGCGGGTGGTGGCGAGCTGGGGCATGGCAGGGACCTCCACCCCGTCGGTGATTCCTTCATCAGTCGGTTCGGTGAATGAACTCAATCTAGCAGCTAGGTTCGTTCACCGAACCATGAATGGGTACGATGGAGTCATGGCTCTCGGCAAGGACTACGCCCACCAGCAGTGCTCCATCGCCCGCGCGCTGGAGGTCGTCGGCGAGCGCTGGACCCTCCTCGTCGTCCGCGACGCCTTCTACGGTGTCCGCCGCTACAGCGACTTCCTGGCCCACCTCGGCGCCCCCCGCGCCGTCCTCGCCGCCCGCCTCCAGGCCCTCGTCGAGGCCGGCGTCCTCGACCGGCGGCGCTACCAGGAGTCGCCCCCGCGCGACGAGTACGTCCTCACCGAGCGCGGCCTCGCCCTCTGGCCCGTCCTCCGCTCGCTCGGCGCCTGGGGCCTGGCCGAGACCCCCGGAGCCGTACCGGTGCGCCACTTCCACCACGCCGACTGCGGCACCGAGCTCGGCCCGTACGGGGAGTGCCCCGCCTGCCGCGTCCCCGTGCCGCCCGCCGACGTCGAGATGCGTCCCGGCGCCGGGCTCGACCCGGACCCGGATGACGCGGTCGGCCGCGCCCTCCTCCGGCCCCGCCGTCTCCTCGCCCCCGTCGTCCCCGGCACTGCACCTACTGCCTCTGCCGGCTCTGTCTCCGTGGTTTCCCCGGAGCGCGGGAACTCCTGATCGATCCCGAGCGTCCTCATCGTGAGAACCGCGACGGGCGGGCACGTGAGAGGGGGTGGTGGAGATGACGGTCAGGAACCTGCTGCTGCGCGTCCTCGCGCCGCTCTTCTTCCTCATCGCCCTCGCCGACCTGCTCCTCTCCGACGGCGCGAGCGTCTCCACCGCCGTCGCCCTCGCCGCGACCTCGGTCGTCTGCGCCCTGATCGGCGCGCGTACGGCCCCGGCCGTGCCGCCGACCCGGGTCCGTACCGCGATACGCGACCGGGAGCGGCGCACCGCCTTCCTTCCCCAGCGTGATCCCGACGCCGCGGGCCGCCGCAGACCCCGAGCTCCCGGCCGTCCCCTCCCGACGGCCGCGTAGGGAGCCCACGCCGGAGCCCACGCACACCGGAAGGTCCTCACGCGGATCCGTCATGCCGAGACCCGAATCTCTCCCGGCACGACGAGACCCCACGGAGGGCTCCCTTGTCCGTTTTCGCTTCCCTGGTCGAGCGGCTCGCCGACCTGCTCCAGCCGCTCTTCGCCACCACCGCCACGGCCGCCGCGATCGTCCTCTTCACCCTGGTCGTACGGCTCGCGATCCACCCGCTCTCCCGGGCCTCCGCCCGCGGTCAGAAGGCCCGCACCCGGATCGCCCCGCAGCTCGCCGAGCTCCGCAAGAAGCACGCCAAGAACCCCGAGCGCCTCAAGAAGGCGGTCCTGGAGCTGCACGCCAAGGAGAAGGTCTCGCCCTTCGCCGGCATCCTGCCCAGCCTTCTCCAGGCGCCCGCGTTCTTCCTGATGTACCACCTGTTCTCCGGCGACCGGATGGCCGGACACGCCCTCTTCGCCGCCCCGCTCGGCGACCACTGGGCCGACGCCCTCTCCCGCGGCGGCGTCTTCGGTCCGGCGGGACAGGTCTACCTCGCCCTCTTCGCGATCGTCGCCGCCGTCGCGACCTTCAGCTACCGCCGTACGAAGCGGCAGCTCGCCGCCCAGCCCCTCGACCTGGGGCAGCCCACGCCGGGCGCGGGCGCGATCGCCAAGGTGATGCCGCTGCTCTCCTTCGCGACCCTGATCACGGTCGCCGTCGTTCCCCTCGCCGCCGCCCTCTACGTCGTCACCAGCACCACGTGGAGCGCCGTCGAGCGGGCGTTCCTCTTCCGGGATCAGCCGGACCAGCCCGAGCAGTCGGACCAGCCGAAGCGGCCGGAGAAGCCGCGGGACGAGTCGCGGGAGAAGCGGCCGGGGAAGCCGCAGGGGAAGCCGCGGCGGAAGTCCTCCCGCGCCGTTGCTACTCGCGCGTAAGGGTCCAGGGTGTGAACGGGGTCTTGCAGAGTGACCTTTTCTCTTGGAGGATCGACCAATCCTCCGATGGCCGCACTCCATCGGCCGGGGCATCTCAGGGCCCTTCCCGGGCCCACCTCGACCACAGGGAGAAGACCATGAAGCTGCTGCGTGTAGGCCCGCCGGGAGCCGAGCGTCCTGCCCTGCTCGACCAGGGCGGGGTCCTTCGCGATCTGTCCGCGCTGGTCGACGACATCGACGGCGGTCTGCTCGCCGACGCCTCCGCGCTCGACCGGATCCGGGGCGCGGCCGGGGCCGGTGTGCTGCCCGCGCTCGACGCCACCGGGCTGCGCGTCGGCCCGCCGGTCGCCCGGATCGGCAAGGTCGTGTGCATCGGGCTGAACTACCACGGTCACGCCGCCGAGACGGGCCAGGCCACCCCGGCCGAGCCCGTCGTCTTCCTCAAGGCCGCCGACACGGTCGTCGGCCCGGACGACACCGTGCTCGTACCGCGCGGCTCGGTGAAGACCGACTGGGAGGTGGAGCTCGCGATCGTCATCGGCCGCACCGCCCGCTACCTGGAGACCGACGAGCAGGCGCTCGCGCACGTCGCCGGCTACGCGGTCGCCCACGACGTCTCCGAGCGCGAGTTCCAGATCGAGCGCGGCGGCACCTGGGACAAGGGCAAGAACTGCGAGACCTTCAACCCGCTCGGTCCGTGGCTCGTCACGGCCGACGAGGTGCCGGACCCGCAGGCGCTCTCCCTGCGGCTCTGGGTGAACGGCGAGCTCAAGCAGGACGGTCACACCTCCGACCAGATCTTCCCGGTCGCGGAGGTCGTCCGGTACGTCAGCCGCTTCATGACCCTGTACCCCGGCGACATCATCAACACCGGTACGCCGTCGGGCGTCGCCATGGGGCAGCCGGAGCCGAAGCCGTACCTGCGTCCGGGTGACGTCGTCGAGCTGGAGGTCGAGGGGCTCGGCCGGCAGCGGCAGGAGCTCAAGAGCGCCTGACCCCGGCCACCTCCGGTCACTGCGGCGGCCCCGGCCCCGCACGGCCGCCCCGGCCACCCTCGCTCGCGTGAAATCGGCGGCGCCCCGCGTGGGGCGTCGCCATTTTCATATGGTTTTTGCATATTGCCCCATATGAAACGAAACACTCATGACCGGCGGCCCGGTCGGCGCCGCCTCGCCGTCATCGCCGCGGCGACCGTCGGGGCCGCCGCCCTGGTCGGCGCGTCGGCCGTCAACGGCTTCGCCGATCCGCTGCCGGGCGGCCTCGGCCCCTGCAAGCCGGGCAACTGCCCCACGACGTACCCCGGCATCGGGAGCGGCACCGTCGAGTACCGCGACAACAACATCAACGTCTTCGTCGGCGGCGACTTCCTCGTCCGCGAGGCCGCGGCCGAAGCCGAGGGCAAGGTCGTCGTCCTGGGCGGCTTCGACATGAACAAGCGGGCGGGCGTCTCCAGCGTCTACAACGTCGGCGTCGCGGGCGTCGGCTCCCGCGTTCCGTCCGGCAACGGCACCGACTTCCTCACCGTGGGCAAGGACCTGACGGTGGCCGCCGGCCAGCGACTGCTCGCCGAGGAGAGCACGACCAACGGCCTCGTGCGGTACGGGGGTCTGCTGTCCGGGACGGTGAACCCCACCCCGGTCCACGACACCGCGGCCGCCGACCCGTACACCGCCCTCCGGGGCCGGCTCGCCGACGCGAGCCAGTGCTACGCCTACGTGGACGGGGCCTCCCGCACCCCCACCGGGACCGCCGTCAACAACGACAGCCAGACCCTCTTCACGGGTGACGGCACCTCGGCGCTCCAGGTCTTCAACGTCGCGTTCGACCTGGAGTCGGCGCGCGGCGGGCAGCAGAACATCGCCTTCGCGGACATCCCCGCCGGGGCGACCGTCCTGGTCAACGTCCTCGGTGCCGACCGCACCGTCGACACGTACATCGACGGGCTGCCGGACGGCCTGCGCGACCGCGTCCTGTGGAACTTCCCGGACGCGACGACGGTCAGGTTCGAGGGCACGGCCCAGTTCGCGGGCAGCGTGCTGATCGGCAACCAGGCCAGTACGGCGACGATCACCCTGCCGGGCATGAACGGCCGCTTCTTCACCACCGGAAACCTGACGCACGCCTCGGAGGCCAGGGGCGGCGGTGGCCAGGAGATCCACGCCTACCCGTTCAACGGCGACCTGCCGTCCTGCGCGGATCCGACCCCGACGCCGACCCCGACCGATCCCACTCCGACCCCGACCGACCCGACACCGACGCCGACGGACCCGACCCCCACGCCGACGGACCCGACCCCGACCGCTGCGACGCCGACCCCGATCGACCCCACGCCCACGCCGACGGACCCGACGCCGACCGACCCCACGCCCGCGCCGACGGACCCGACGCCGACCCCGACGCCGACCCCCACCGACCCCACGACCGGCGGTCACACGGGCAGCGGCGACACCGGCGGCAACCACGGCCCGCAGGGCGAACTGTCCGAGACCGGCGCCGGTACGGGGAAGACCGTCATGGGCGTCACCGCGGCCGCCCTCGTCCTCGGCGGCGGGATCCTCGTGACCGTCAGCCGTCGCCGGCGTCGTACGAGCTGAGCAGCAGCCCCAGCGCCTCGACGACCAGCGCGTGGTCCTCGGCCTGCGGCAGCCCCGAGACCGTGACCGAGCCGATCACCCCCGCGCCCTCGACCGCGACCGGGAACGAACCGCCGTGGGCGGCGTACCGGTCGGGGTCGAGGCGCGAGGAGGCCTCGAAGGTCGTCCCCTTGGCACGGAACCGGGCGCCGACCAGGAAGGAGCTCTCGCCGTACCGCTCGACGACCCGTCGCTTGCGGTCGATCCAGGCGTCGTTGTCCGCGCTGGACCCCGGCAGCGCGCAGTGGAACAGCTGCTGGGCCCCGCGCCGGATGTCGATCGCCACGGGGGCCCGCCGCTCCCGGGCCAGACCGACCAGGAGGGTGCCGAGCGTCCAGGCGTCCTCGTACGTGAACCGGGGGAGGAGCAGTCCGGCTTCCTGGGCCTCCAGCACGCCGACCTCCGTGCCGGCTTCCGTGCCGGCTTCCGCCCCGACCTCCGCGCCGGCCTTCTCGGTGCTCACAGGGCCACCGTGATTCCCTCGCGGGCCGACCGCTTCGCCGCCTCCAGGACGTCGAGCGCGGCGGCGGCCTCGTACGCGGTGACCGGGTTCTCGCCCGTGCCGCGCAGGGCGGCGGCGACGGCCGCGTAGTACGCCGGGTAGTCGCCGGGCAGCGACGCGACCGGGGTGCCGCCGCCGGTCAGCGGGGACTCCCCGGCGCCGAGACGGCCCCACAGCTCCTCCGGCTCCGCGCCCCAGGCCGTGCCGGGCACGGGCCGCAGGCCCTCGCGCAGGGCGGCCTCCTGCGGGTCGAGCCCGTACTTCACGAAGCCCGCGCGCTGCCCGAGCACCCGGAAGCGGGGGCCGAGCTGGGCGGTGGTGGCGCTCACGTACAGATGGGAGCGGACCCCGTTGGCGTGGGTGACCGCGAGGAAGGTGTCGTCGTCGGCGGCCGCGCCCGGGCGGCGCACGTCCGACTCCGCGTACACCGAGACCGCCGGGCCGAAGAGGACGAGGGCCTGGTCGACGACGTGGCTGCCCAGGTCGTACAGGAGCCCGCCGATCTCCTCGGGCGCGCCGGACTCCCGCCAGCCGCCCTTGGGCTGCGGGCGCCACCGTTCGAAGCGGGACTCGAAGCGCTGGACCTCGCCGAGCGCGTCCTCGTCGAGGAGGTGGCGGAGGGTCAGGAAGTCGTTGTCCCAGCGGCGGTTCTGGAAGACCGAGAGCAGCAGGCCCCGTTCCTCGGCGAGGGCGGCGAGGCCGCGCGCCTCGGCGGCGGTCCCGGCGAGCGGCTTGTCGACGACGACCGGGATGCCGGCCTCCAGGGCGGCGGTGGCGACCGGGACGTGCGTCTTGTTGGGGGAGGCGACGACGACGAGGTCGAGCTCGTCCGCCCCCCGCTCCCACAGCTCCTCGGGCGCGGCCGCGACCCGTACGCCGGGGTAGGCGGCGCGGGCCTCGGCGGCCCGCTCCGGATTGCCGGTGGTGACGGCGGTGAGGACGAGGTCCTCGGAGGCGGCGATCAGCGGGGCGTGGAAGACGGAGCCCGCGAGGCCGTAGCCGACGAGTCCGACGCGGAGCGGGGTACGGGGGTCGGTGCCAGTCATGCTCCTCACTTAAGCAACGCTGTTGCCAAAGTGCAAGCGACAGCCACAATGGGGGCGTGAAGAGGGAGCAGATGTATGCGAGGGGCCTTGGCGGCGTGAACGTGCCGGCGCTGCGCAGCCACAACGCGGCGCTCGTGCTCGATCTGCTGCGGACGGCGGGGGAGACCGGGATCAGCCGTCTTGAGCTGGCCGAACGGACCGGGCTCACCCCGCAGGCCGTCAGCAAGATCACCGCCAGGCTGCGGTCGGAGGGCCTCGCGGCGGAGGCCGGCCACCGCGCCTCGACGGGCGGCAAGCCCCGCACGGTCCTGCGCCTGGTGCCCTCCGCCGGGTACGCGGTCGGCGTCCACCTCGACCGCGACGAGCTGACGACCCTCCTGACGGACCTCGCGGGCACGGTCGTGGCACTCCGCCGCCGCCCCCTCGGCCTGGGGGAGGGCGCGGGACCGGTCCTGGACGCCGTGACGGGAGAGGTACGGGCACTGCTCGCGGCCGGGCCGGCGGGGATAGCGAACCCCGGCGCGGCGGGGGAGCCCAGCGTGGTGGGAGAGCACCCCGTCACTGGGGAGCCCGGCACGGCGGGTGAGTACTCCGACGTCCCCGACGTCCCCGACGTCCCCGACGTCCCCGACGCCCCCGACGTCCCCGATGCCCCCGACGTCCCCGACGTCCCCGATGCCCCCGACGTCGTACCCGGCTCCGTCCTCGGGGTCGGTGTCGCCATGCCCGGGCCGCTGGATCATCGCGCGGGGATGCCCGGTCGGGTGACCGGCTTCCCCTCCTGGGACGGGTATCCGGTACGGGACGAGCTGGCGCGGCGCCTCGGGCTGCCCGTCGTCCTCGACAAGGACACGAACGCCGCCGCCCTCGGTCTCGCCCTGCGGCCGGCCGCCCCCGGCTCCTTCGCCTACGTCCACCTCGGTACGGGACTCGGCGCCGGCCTCGTCCTCGGGGGCGCGCCGCTGCGCGGGGACAGGACCGGGGCGGGCGAGCTCGGGCACCAGACCGTCCAGCTCGACGGGCCCCCGTGCGCCTGCGGTGGGCGCGGTTGTCTGGAGGTCCTCTGTCTGGCGGCGGTCGCGCGCGGCGAGCTCGTCGAGGCCGCGCGGATCCTCGGTGCGGGCGCCGCCAACCTCGTACGGCTCCTCGACATCGACCAGGTCCTGTTGGGCGGTCGGGTGGTGCTCGATGCGCCGGAGGTCTTCGCCGACGGGGTCCGGGAGGTCCTTGCCGGGCTCCGGCTCCCGACGCCGGTCGAGGTGGCCGCGGCCCCGCGGGCGGTGGCGGTGGGGGCTGCGTGGCTCGTTCTCGCCCCGATCTTCGGACAATAGGCTGATCGGGCGGATTGCTCGGGCCGTCCGGGGACACGGGCGGTGTCGCTGCCCGGCCCGCCCGCCCGGGCGTGGCAGCGTCGCGGCCGACCCGTACGCCCGCGAGCAGCAAAGGCAGCCACCCATGGCATTCGCCCCCCTGCGACAGCGCAGCGCCCTCGCCGTGACAGCGGCGGCGACCGTCACGTGGGCGGCGGCCGCCACCCGCACCGCGGCCGCCACCCGCATGGCGACCGCCACCCGGACCGCGACCGTCACCCGGACCGCGGCCGCCACCCGCATGGCGACCGTCACCCGCACCGCGACCATCACCCGGGCAGCCGCCGCGACAGCGACGGCCGTCTCGGCGGTCACCGCGACGGCGGCCCTCGCGTTCGCGGCCCCCGCCCCACAGGCCCCCGCGCCACCGGCGCCCGCGGTCCCCGCGTCCGCCCTCGCGGTCCCCGCGCCGGACCCGCCCGTCCCCTCCTGCGGAACGGCCTCCGACGCCGGGTTCCCGATCGGCACCCGGATCCACGGCGGCCCCGACGAGTACCCCGCCGGCGGGGCCGTCCAGGGCTGGAAGCTCGACCTCACCAACACCACCGACGCCTCCTGCACCGGCATCCACCCGGTGCTCGTCCTCGCCGACCGGGGCCGCTCCCTCCGCCCCGGCCAGATCCGCCTGGAGTTCTACGACGAGGGGTCGGACCGCTGGCGGCCCGTGGTCTTCGAGGCGACGGAGGAGGCGGAGAGCGTGGGCGTCTTCGCCGACTTCGGCGGCTTCGCGGTCCCCGCGGGCCGGACCGTCACCGTCCCCGTACGGCTGGCGTTCCGCGAGGACACCGCCCCCGACGAGGTCGTCGTCAACGCGGCGGTCGTGCAGCGCCGGGGCGCCGACGGCGACTGGATCGGTGCGTCCGGCGACTACCGACTGACCGTCGGCCCCGCCGAACCTGACGGATTCGCCACGCCCGAGGTGCCCGGCCAAGCCGCCGACCCGACGACCCCCACCCCCAGGGAGCCGAAGGGTCCGACGGGTCCGAAGGTCCCGAAGGAACCGAAGGACCCGCGGGCCCCGAGGGGTTCGGGGAGCGGCACGGACACCGACCCGCCCGGCCATGAACTCGCCCATACGGGACGGGAGTCGGACCGGGAGTCGGACCGGGACGTCCTGCTCCTCGCTCCGGTCGCCGCCGCGTTGGTTCTGCTCGGCGCGCTCCTCGTCCGTACCGCCCGCCGTCGGCACCGGTGAGTCACATTGCGTACACCTTCTCGTTCATCACCGTCTGCGACGATCCCCCGATGAACTACGAGACCGCCCCAGCAGACCCCGGCGCCCCCGTCCGTTCCGGCATCCCCGAGCACGGCAGGGTCCCCAAGTACTACGCCGTGAAGGCGAAACTCGCGCTGCTCGTCGACGAGTTGGGCGAGGGTGGGCTGCTGCCCACCGAGCGCGACCTCGCCGTCCGGTACGAGGTGTCCCGCGAGACCGTCCGTCAGGCCCTGCGCGAACTCCTCCTGGAGGGACGGCTGCGCCGCCAGGGCCGGGGCACGGTCGTCGCGGGCCCCAAGCTCGAACAGCCCCTCTCGCTCGCCAGCTACACGGAGGGCGTGCGCCGCCAGGGCCGCCGCCCGGGCCGTAGCCTGATCTCCCTCGACCGCTTCCCCTGCCCCGAGGCGCTCGCACCCGAGATCGGCGCCGTACGCGGCGAGCCCGTCTGGCACATGGAGCGGGTGCTGCTCGCCGACGACGAGCGGGTCGGCCTGGAGAGCACGTACGTCCCCGAGGCCCGGGCCCCGCGTCTCGACGTCGAGTTCGACCCGGACTCCTCCTTCTACGCCTACCTCCACGACCACCTCGGCGTGACCTTCGGAGACGCCGACGAGCGGATCGAGACCGTGCTCGCGACCCCGCGCGAGGCCCTGCTCATCGGCACTCCGCCGGCCCTGCCGATGCTGCTGCTCCACCGCATCTCCCGGGACACCTCGGGGCGGCCCCTGGAGCGGGTCCGCACCCTCTACCGGGGGGACCGCTTCAGCTTCACCGCACACCTGGGCCGCCAGGACTGACTCCGGTCCACCCTCAGTCACCCACCTGGCGAATTACGGAAACGTAACGGGTCTGGTCCAAGCTTGTCGGTCCGTTCACCGTCTCGTTGCCCCCCGGATCCGTCCACGCAACCCACCCCCGCGACCGTTTCGGCCATGAAGGTGATCGTCGTAGGAGCCGGCGTGGTGGGAACCATGCACGCCTGGCACGCAGTGGAACGCGGCCATGAGGTCGTACACATCGAGCGCGAGGCCGAGGCACGAGGAGCCTCCCTCCGTAACTTCGGCCAGATCTGGGTGAGCGGACGTGCCGGCGGGGAGGAGCTCGACACCGCCCTGCGCGCCCGCGAACTGTGGGAGGGCATCGGGGCCCGCGTCCCCGGGCTCGGCTTCCGGGCCATCGGCTCCCTCACCCCGGTCCGCAACGACCTGGAACTGGCCGTCGCCGAGGCCGCCATCGCCCGGCCCGACGCCGCCGCCCGCGGCTACAAGCTGCTGACGGCCGACGAGGCCCGCGCGATCAACCCCGCCCTGCGCGGCACGTTCGAGGCCGCGCTCTGGTGCGAGCGGGACGCCGCCGTCGAGCCGCGCCTCGCCCAGCTCGCCCTCCGCGAGGCCCTGCTCGCCACCGGGAAGTACACCTTCCTGCCGAACCGCGAGGTCCGGGACGTCGTGGCCGCCAACGGGAACGGGACCAGCTCCGTCCGCGACGACCGGGGCGAGACGCACTCCGGCGACGCCGTCGTCCTGTGCACCGGCGCCTGGCTCTCCGGCCTCGTCCGCGAGATCGCCGGCGAGATACCCGTCCGCCGGGTCCGGCTCCAGATGATGCAGACCGAGCCCCTCGGCGAGCCGCTCACCACCTCCGTCGCCGACGCGGACTCCTTCCGCTACTACCCGGCGTACGCCTCCGAGGCGCTCGACGCCCTCAACTCCGGACAGCCGCAGGACCCGACCGCCGCCGCCCATAAGATGCAGCTCCTGATGGTGCAGCGCCTCGACGGCGGACTGACCATCGGCGACACCCACGAGTACGAGCACCCGTTCGCCTTCGACACCCTCGAAGACCCCTACGAGCACCTCACCCGCGTCGTCGAGTCCTTCCTCGGCCGCCCGCTGCCGAAGATCAAGCGCCGCTGGGCCGGGGTGTACGCACAGTGCGTCGACACCAGCAGGGTCGTGCACCGCCAGCGGGTCGGCGACGGCGTGTACCTGGTGACCGGGCCGGGCGGGCGCGGCATGACCTGCTCGCCCGCCATCGCCGAGAAGACCGCGAACGAACTGGGCTGGTGAACACCGTGACCGACACGAAGACCGACACACAGGTCGACACGCAGATCAACACCAAGAAGCACGACCTCGTCGTCCTCGACATGGCCGGGACGACCGTCGCCGACGGCGGCCTCGTCGAGCAGGCGTTCTCCGCCGCCGCCGAGCGGCTCGGCGAGGACCCCGCCACGATGATCGACTACGTCCGCGCCACCATGGGCGAGTCCAAGATCTCGGTCTTCCGCCACCTCTTCGGCGGCGACGAGGACCGCGCCCAGCAGGCCAACGTCGCCTTCGAGGAGGCGTACGGAGAGCTGGTCGCCGGCGGCCTGATCGCGCCGATACCCGGCGCCGCCGAGGCCGTCGCCACGCTGAAGGAGCAGGGCAGGACCGTCGTCCTCACCACCGGCTTCGCCCGGGTCACCCAGGACGCCATCCTCGACGCCCTCGGCTGGCGCGACCTCGTCGAGCTGACCCTCTGCCCGGCCGACGCCGGCGGCCGGGGACGCCCCTACCCGGACATGGTCCTCGCGGCCCTCCTCCGTACGGGCGCGGTCGAGGACGTCCGGCGGATCGCGGTCGCGGGCGACACCTCGTACGACATGCTCAGCGGCTCCCGCGCGGGCGCCGGGATCGTGGCAGGCGTCCTCACGGGCGCCCACGGCGAGCCCGCGCTCAAGGAGCACGGCGCCACCCACGTCCTCTCCTCGATAGCCGACCTCCCCTCCCTCCTCCTGGAGTCCGAGGCATGAACAGCGGCATCCGCTTCGACGGGGTCTCCGTCGCGTACGGCGGCACCACCGTCCTCGACTCCCTCGACCTGACCGTCGAGCCCGGCGAGGTCATGGCGCTCCTCGGGCCCTCCGGCTCCGGCAAGACGACCGCGCTGCGGGCCGTCGCCGGGTTCGTCCGGCCGGCCTCCGGGCGGGTGTTCATCGGCGGCCGGGACGTCACCGCCCTCCCGCCGTACAAGCGGGGCATCGGCATGGTCGTCCAGCAGTACGCCCTCTTCCCGCACCTGCGGGTCGACGCCAACGTCGCCTTCGGCCTCAAGGCCCAGAAGGCGGCCAAGGCGGAGATCCCCGGCCGGGTCGCCGAGGCCCTGGAGATGACGGGCATGGCCGCGTACGCGCGCCGCTACCCGCGCGAACTCTCCGGCGGACAGCAGCAGCGCGTCGCCATCGCCCGGGCCCTCGCGATCCGGCCGTCGGTCCTCCTCCTCGACGAGCCGCTCTCCGCCCTCGACGCGCAGCTCCGCTCCGGCATGCTGGCCGAACTGGCCAGACTGCACCGCGAGTTGCCGGACGTGTCGATCCTGTACGTCACCCACGACCAGGTCGAGGCGCTCACCCTCGCCGACCGGATCGCGGTCATGGACAAGGCCAGGCTCCAGGACTGCGGCACCCCGCAGGACCTGTACCGCCGCCCCCGTACGGAGTTCACGGCGTCGTTCGTCGGGAACGCGAACCTGCTGCCGGTGACGGTCGGCGCCGACGGGGTGGCCTTCGAGGGGACGGAGCTGAAGGTGCCGGTCTCCGAAGCGGCGCCCGGCTCCTCGGCCACCCTCTGCGTACGCCCGCACCTGGTCGGACTCGGCGACGGCCCGAACGCGCTCCGGGGCCGCGTCGTCGAGGTCCAGTGGCGCGGCTCCACCCACCGGCTGTACGTCGAGATCGGCGGCCACCGCGTGAAGGCGGACGTCCGCGAGCTCCGGGAGACCCCGCCGCTCGGCACCGAGGTCACCCTCCACTTCGCCCCGGAGGACGCGGTACTGCTCGGCGCGGGGGTGACCGATGGCTAGCGCCTCGCCCGCCTCGCAGACCTCGCCCGCCCCGCCGACCGGGCCTGCCACGCCCGCCCCGCCCGCCGCGCCCGTCCTGGGCGCGGGGGAGGGGCGGAGCCCCCGTACCCTCCCCGCGTGGGTCTGGGCGCTGCCGCCCGTCGCCGTCCTCGCGCTGGTCTTCCTCTACCCCCTCGCGCTGGTCGTCCAGGAGTCCCTGGCGCCCGGCGCCTACGCCGACGTCCTCGCCTCCGAGTCCTTCCGCGAGGCCCTCGTCACCACCGTGTGGCTCGCCGTCGCCTCCACGGTCGGCTGTCTCGTCCTCGGCTTCGCGCTCGCGCTCGTCATCGCGTTCGTGCCCTTCCCCGGCGGGAAGGCGGTGGCGAAATTCATCGACGTCTTCCTCTCCTTCCCGTCCTTCCTGATCACGCTCGCCCTGCTGTTCCTCTACGGCACGGTCGGCATGGCCAACGGGCTCTGGACGGACGTCACCGGCGAAGCGGACGGCCCCTTCCAGTTCCTGACCACCCCCTGGGGCGTCCTCCTCGCCGAGATCACGTACTTCACGCCCTTCGTGATGCGCCCGCTGCTCGCCGCGTTCTCGCAGATGGAGACCGCCCAGCTGGAGGTCGCCTCCTCCCTCGGCGCCCGGCCCCTGCGGATCATCCGGCAGGTGATCCTCCCCGAGGCGCTGCCCGCGCTCGCCGCCGGCGGCAGCCTCGTCCTCGTCATGTGCCTCAACGAGTTCGGGATCGTCCTCTTCACCGGGGCCAAGGGCGTCACGACCCTCCCGATGCTCGTATACAGCAAGGCGATCCTCGAATCCGACTACGCCGCCGCCTGCGTCGTCGCCGTCGTCAACGTCGCGCTCTCCGTAGGCCTCTACATCGTCTACCGGGGGGTGAGCCGCCGTGCTGGTGCATAGCCGTACGGGCAAGTGGACGGCGTGGGCGCTGTTCGTGCTCCTCTTCGTCCCGCTCTTCGCCCTGCCCCTCCTCGTCATCGTCATCGCCTCGTTCTCCACGCACTGGTCCGGGGCCTTCCCCTCCGGCCCCACCGCCGCCCACTACACGGCGGCCGTGCGCGGAGAATCCCTCCAGGCGCTCACCACCAGCCTGGTCACCGCCGTCACCGCGAGCCTGATCGCCCTGACCGTCGGCACCTGGGCCGCGCTCGCGTCCGCCGCGATGGGCAAGCGGGGCCGCCGCGTGCTCGACGCCCTGTTCATGCTGCCGGTCGCCGTGCCGTCCGTGGTCGTCGGGCTCGCCGTCCTCGTCGCCTTCTCGCAGCCGCCGGTGCTCCTCAACGGCACGCGCTGGATCGTGATCCTGGCGCACACCGTGCTGGTCACCGCCTTCGCCCACCAGTCGGTCTCGGCCGCCATCCGCCGCCTCGACCCGATGTACGAGCAGGCGGCGGCCAGTCTCGGGGCCCGCCCCTCGTACGTCCTGCTCCGGGTGAAGCTGCCGCTCCTGCTGCCGTCCCTGAACGCGGCCGCCGGGCTCTGCTTCGCCCTGTCCATGGGTGAGCTGAGCGCCACGATGATGCTCTACCCGCCGGACTGGCTGCCGCTTCCGGTGCTCATCTTCACGGCCACCGACCGGGGTTCGCTCTTCACCGGTTCGGCGCTCGCCGTGGTCCTCATGACCGCGACCCTGCTGGCCCTCCTCGCCGTCTCCCGTATCCGTACGAGAGCTTCCTTCCGCTAGTCCGCAGCCTGCTAGGAGAAAACGACGTTATGCGCACGTACGCCAAGCCGATCGCCGCCGTCACCGGCGCTCTCGCCCTCGCCGCCACCCTCACCGCCTGCGGCGGCTCCTCCGCAGCCTCCGACGAGAAGATCGTCACCGTATACAGCGCCGACGGCCTCAAGGGCGAGGCGGGCGACGGCTGGTACGACAAGGTCTTCAAGGACTTCGAGAAGCAGACCGGCATCAAGGTCGAGTACGTCGAGGGCGGCTCCGGCGAGATGGTGCAGCGCGCCCTCCGCGAGAAGAGCAACACCCAGGCCGACGTCATCGTGACCCTGCCGCCCTTCATCCAGCAGGCCGACTCCAAGGGGCTGCTCCAGGCGTACGAGCCCAAGGGCGCCGACCAGGTCAGCGGGGCCGACAAGGCCGGCGACGGCAAGTGGACCTCGGTCGTCAACAACTACTTCGGCTTCATCTACAACAAGAAGGAGCTGTCGGCCGCCCCCAAGACCTGGGAAGAGCTGCTCGACGCGAAGTACAAGAACAAGCTCCAGTACTCGACCCCCGGCGTCGCGGGCGACGGCACCGCCGTCCTCATCAAGGCCATGAACGACTTCGGCGGCCAGGAGCCGGCGCTGGAGTACCTGAAGAAGCTCCAGACCAACAACGTCGGCCCGTCCAAGTCCACCTCCAAGCTCGCCCCGAAGGTGGACAAGGGCGAGCTGCTCGTCGCCAACGGCGACGTCCAGATGAACTTCGCCCAGGGCAAGTCCATGCCGAACCTCGGCATCTGGTTCCCGGCCAAGGGCGCGGGCAAGCCGACCACCTTCGCCCTGCCGTACGCCGCCGGCCTGGTCGACAAGGCCCCGCACAGCGAGAACGGCAAGAAGCTCCTCGACTTCATGCTGAGCGAGGGCGCCCAGCGCGAGGTCAGCGCGATCGGCGGCGGCTTCCCGGCCCGCAAGGACGTCAAGCCCACCGACGCCAACGCCATAGAGCTCGCCAAGCTCCTGGAGGGCGTCGAGATCTTCGAGCCGAACTGGTCCGACATCGACAAGAACCTCAAGACGTACATCGACGGATGGAAGTCCGCGACCGGCAGCTGACGGGCAGCTGACCGGTAGCCGACCGACAGCCGGCCGGTAGCCGACCAGTAGCTGATCGGTACAAAGAGTTCACCGCACGACTCTGGAAAGCCTCCGTAGATCGCGGAAAGATAACGGGTACGAACCAACGCCCCTGAGGGATCAGGGGCGTTGGCATGCCCGTCCCCCCACCCCGTTCCACGGAGGACTCCCACATGCCGATCACCGGCATCTCCCGCCGCACCGTGCTCGCCGCCGCCGGTGCCACCGCGGCCGCCGCCGCCACCGGAATCGCCCCCGCCGCCCACGCGGCCACCACCGCCGCCCCCACGCTCCCCAACGGCACCAGCCTGGACAAGGTGCTCTTCGTCGGCATGGACGGCCTGCGGTACGACAGGATCGACGCCGCCCAGGCCCCGAACCTCAAGTCCCTGATGGCGAACGGCACGTTCGGCAGCTCCCTGCTCTACGCCAACCCGATGGCCGCCACGTCCTCCGGCCCCGGCTGGTCCACCATCTCCACCGGCGTCTGGCCCGACAAGCACGGCGTGAAGGACAACACCTTCACCGGCAAGAACTACGCCCAGTACCCCGGATTCCTGGCCCGGTTGCACCAGGTCCGCCCCGAGCTCTCGCTCTTCGCCGCCGTCGACTGGCCCGAGCTGGACACCCACGGCACCGTCACCCCCGGCGCCGACGCCAAGCTCGTATACAACAACAACTACGTCGTCAACGACCTGGCGATCACCGACGCCACCGAGTCGATCCTCCGCGACCAGAACCCCGACGTCCTCTTCGTCTACTTCGGCGAGACCGACGAGATCGGCCACAGCTACGGCGCCGCGTCCAGCAAGTACCTCGACGCCATCGACGTCCAGGACGCCTACCTCGGCCGTCTCCTCACCGCGATCAAGGCCCGCCCGGCGTACGCCACCGAGCGCTGGACGATCATCGTCGCCACCGACCACGGCCACACCGACGGCGGCGGCCACGGCGGCTCCTCCATCGAGGAGCGCCGCACCTTCGTCCTCGCCCAGGGCCCCGGCATCGCCGCCGGCGCCCGCCCGATCGACACCCGGCTCGTCGACGTCGCCGCCACCGTCTTCCAGCAGCTCGGCATCGTCCCCGACGCCTCCTGGGGCCTCGACGGCAAGCCGATCCAGCAGCGCTCCACCGACCCCTTCGACAGCCTGTACTCCTCGCTCACCGGCAGCGTCGACGAGACCGGCATCCCCGTCGGCGTCCTCGGCTTCACGCACACCGCGCCCAGCGGCTGGTCCGTCATCAACAACGCCATGGGCACCGGCGGCATGACCGAGTGGCGCGGCTGGTCCTTCGCCACCGACGAGTTCTGGTCCCGCACCCAGCGCGACCAGTCCCGCGAGCTGAACGTCCGCGCCCGGGGCGTCTTCGCCGTCGCCGACTCCGACGAGTGGGCCGACAAGACCTTCTCGGGTACGTACGACTCGACCCTGGTGACCCCCGCGTACAGCGTCTCCGGCGCGACCAAGGTCACCCTGGACCTCACCACGTTCTACCGCCAGGAGGGCAGCCAGTCCGCCCAGGTCCTGGTCTCCTTCAACGGCGGTACGCCGACCCTCGTCAAGAGCTACACCTCCGACGTCATCTCCCAGCTCCAGTCGCTCGCGGTGAACGTCCCCGCCGGGGCGTCCAGCGTGAGCTTCCGCTTCCGCTACACGGGCTCCAACAACTGGTACTGGACGATCGACGGGGTCAAGGTCACGGCTTCCTGAACCGACGGGGTCGAGATCACGGCTTCCTGATTAGGCTGGGGGCGTCGCCACAGCGCTGTCGCGGCGCCCCCAGCACACCGCACGTCTGTACGGCAGGAGTCCCGCACCCATGGCAGAGCGCAAGCCGATCGAATCCTGGCTGACCGACATGGACGGCGTCCTCATCCACGAGGGCGTTCCGATCCCCGGCGCCGACGCGTTCATCAAGAAGCTGCGGGAGACCGGGAAGCCCTTCCTGGTCCTCACGAACAACTCGATCTACACGGCCCGCGACCTGCACGCCCGCCTCGCCCGGATGGGCCTCGAAGTCCCCGTCGAGAACATCTGGACCTCGGCCCTCGCCACCGCCAAGTTCCTCGACGACCAGCGTCCCGGCGGCACCGCGTACGTCATCGGCGAGGCCGGTCTCACCACCGCCCTGCACGACATCGGCTACGTCCTCACCGACCACGACCCCGACTACGTGGTCCTCGGCGAGACCCGGACGTACTCGTTCGAGGCGATGACCAAGGCCGTACGGCTCATCAACGCCGGCGCCCGCTTCATCTGCACCAACCCCGACGAGACCGGCCCCTCCCTGGAGGGCCCGCTCCCGGCCACCGGCTCCGTCGCCGCGCTCATCACGAAGGCCACCGGCAAGGAGCCGTACTTCGCGGGCAAGCCGAACCCGCTCATGATGCGCACCGGCCTCAACGCGATCGGCGCCCACTCCGAGTCCAGCGCGATGATCGGCGACCGGATGGACACCGACATCCTGGCCGGCCTGGAGGCGGGCATGCAGACCTTCCTGGTGCTGACCGGGCTGACGACACAGGCGGAGATCGACCGCTTCCCGTTCCGCCCGTCCAAGATCGTGCAGTCGATCGCGGACATCGTCGACCGCGTCTGAGGCCTTCCCGGCTCCCCCTGCGGATGCGAGAAGCGCCGATCCGGGTGACCCTGCCAGTACCAGGAGGTCACGATGCGTTCAGGTCCCATTGCTCTCCGTGCCGCAGGGGCGGCCTTGGTGCTCGTACTGGCACCCACGGCCGGTAGCGCGTACGCCCACGACGGGGTGAAGGTCACCGTCACCCCGTCCACCGCCTCGCCCGGCGCCGACGTCGACGTCCGCGTCCAGGGCTGCAAGGGCACGACCGGTGCCGCGAAATCCCAGTCGTTCGTCGCCGACGCGGAGCTCACCGGCCGCGACGGCGGGGGGTCCCCGCTGTTCGGCGACACCACGATCAAGTCCGGACTCGAGGACGGCACGTACAAGGTCAGCGTGACCTGTGACGGCCACGACCACCCGGATGTCGGCACCGTGCAGGTCCGGCACCAGCAGCCGACCCACAAGCCCACCCACAAGCCGACTCACAATCCGACCCACAAGCCCACCCATCAGCCGACCCACAAGCCCACCCATCAGCCGACCCACAAGCCCACCCATCAGCCGACCCACCATCCGAGCCCGGTCGCCCCGGTCCGCGCCGGTGGCGGCGGCACCGCCGCGTTCGCCGCGCCGGCCGCCCCCGGAGTCGCCCAGACCACCAGCGAGAGCGGCCTCGGCACCCCGTACACCCTGCTCGGCCTCGGCATGGCCGCGGTCGCCGCCGTCGCGGTCGCCTTCCGCAGCTCCCGCCGCCGCGCCGCCGGCACCGGTACGGGCACGGGCACGGGCACGGACTGAGCGTGGCGTCCGGAACCCGCCCGGCGGGCACCGGGCGGTTCGTCACCGGCGTGGCCTGGGCGCTGCTGCTCCTCGGACTCTGGCTCTGGGGCCGCGAGGCCACCGAGGGTCCCGGGGGCAGCTCCGCGCCGACCCACGGCGACATCGCCGCCGTCGGCCGCCCGCTCGGCGTGGCGCTGCCCCCGGCCCACGCACCGCTCGCACCCGCCGAACCCCGACGGGTGGAGATCCCCTCGCTCGGCATCGCCGCGCCCGTCGTGGCGCGGGGCCTGGACGCCACCGGCGCGATCGACCCGCCGCCCTTCGAGATGCCGCACACGGTCGGCTGGTTCGGCTCCGGCGCCCAGCCGGGCGCGGCCGGCGCGGCCCTCTTCGTCGGACACGTCGACACCGCCACCCGCCCGGCCGTCTTCTACGGCCTGAGCGCGGCCCGCCCCGGCGCCAAGGTCCGGGTCACCCGGACGGACGGCACGGTCGCCGAGTTCACCGTCGACGACGTCCAGGTCTTCCCGCGCGAGCACTTCGACGCGACCAAGGTCTACGGCCAGCGCGAGCCCCGCCGCGCCGAACTCCGCCTGATCACCTGCGGCGGCACGTTCGACCGCACGGCCGGCACGTACTCGGCGAACGTGGTGGTCTCGGCGTATCTGACGGGCACGGGGACGGCGGCGGCGGGCACCTGATCCCAGGACCGCCGGGTACGTGGGCCCGGCCCTCGCGCGGGCAACCGGGCCCGGCGGGTGGGACCCGGCCCTCGTACGGGCAACCGGGCCCGGCCGGTGGGTCGCGTCCCGCGGCGCCACCGGCCGGTCCGGTCCTCGACCGCGGGGCTCACGGGCGCGGGAGGAGCCCGGTGCCGACCGCGGGAGGTCGGGGTTCCGGAAACTGTAGAGGCCCTGCCTCGCCCGGCCCAGAGGGCGGTCGTGTCACGATGACCACGACCGCCGCTCCGTACGCGCCGAGGGGCCCGCCATGTCCGCACTTCCGCCCGTACGCCCCTTCGCGCGCGGGCCCGTACCCCCTCGCGCACGCCGTGCGGGACCCACCCTTCCGGCCCGCCCGGCCCTCGCGGTTCTGCTCCTCCTCCTCGCCGTCGGCTGTACGAGCCCGGCCGGGGCACCCGCCCCGGACGACCCGCCCGCCGCCGGTGCGGCCCCCGCCCCCGCTCCGTCCGCCTCCACCTCCTCCGACCCCGTCCCGTACTGGGTGAACCCCGACGGGAAGGCCGCCCGGCAGATGGCCGAGCACCTCGCCGCGGGACGTACCGCGGAGGCCGAGCTCCTGCGGCGGATCGCCTCCCGGCCCGCGGCCGAGTGGATCGGGCCCGACCGGCCCGAGGACGAGACCCGCACCCTCACCGAGGCCGCCACCCGCGCCGGGCGCGAGGCGCTCCTCGTCCTCTACGACATCCCGAACCGCGACTGCGGCCAGCACTCGGCGGGCGGCGCGGCGGACGCCGCCGCCTACCGCGCCTGGGTGGACGGGGTCGCCCGTGGCATCGGCGAGCGGCGCGCCACCGTCGTCCTGGAACCGGACGCCGTGACGCACGTCGTCGACGGCTGCACCGACGAGCGGCACCAGGGGGAGCGGTACGGGCTGCTCAAGGAGGCCGTGCGGCGGCTGAAGCGGCAGCCGGCCGCCACGGTCTACCTGGACGCGGGCAACGCGGGCTGGGTCAAGCCGGCGGAGCTGCGCGGCCCGCTCCAGGAGGCGGGGATCGCCGAGGCCGACGGCTTCGCGGTCAACGTCTCGAACTTCAAGACGACCGCGGTGAGCGCCGCCTACGGCAGACAGTTGTCGGCCCTGGTCGGCGGCAAGCCCTTCGTGATCGACACCAGCCGGAACGGAAACGGCCCCTACACCGAGGGCGATCCGGCCCAGAACTGGTGCAACCCGCCGGGCCGAGCCCTCGGCGAGCCGCCGACCCGCGAGACCGGGGACCCGCTGGTCGTGGCGCACCTGTGGGTCAAGCGGCCGGGCGAGTCGGACGGGGAGTGCCGGGGCGGCCCGCGGGCGGGGGAGTGGTTCGACGCGTACGCGCTGGAACTGGCCCGCAACGCCCGGTAGTTCGGGCGGAGGTGCCCGGAGAACGACCAAGACCCCCTCACCGACGGTGAGGGGGTCTTGACTCTGCGTGCGCCGCCAGGGACTCGAACCCCGGACCCGCTGATTAAGAGTCAGCTGCTCTAACCAACTGAGCTAGCGGCGCCTGCTGACAGAGAGAACTCTACCCGACCTGGAGGTGTGCTCCTGACCAATATCGGTCGCGTCGAGCCTGTCGGATGGTCGTATCAGGCCTTCGATCCGTCAAAATGCGATTTGTCCAGACAGTTGAGACACTGGCGCCCGAAACGAGGGTCGAAAAGATCTTGACGAGTGTGGAGGGGAATCGCATGAGCGTGCCGGTCTTCGAGGAGTTCGAACCCGCGGCCGACTGCGGCTGCCCGGGCTGTGCCCAGCAGCGCCGTGACCTCGCCCTTGGCCTGCCGGTGCGGGCGGGCGGCCACCCGGCGGCGCACGGCGCGCGCCGCGCGCTGGTCCTGGTGACGGCGGCGGGAGTGGTCCTGGGCGGGGGAGGGGCGGGAGTGGCGACGGCCCTTGCCCGCCCGGCCGAGCCGGCGGGCCCGTTCACCCCTGCGGACGCGAGGGGCGAGGCGGTGAGCGACCCGTCGATGCCGCCCTGGCCCGGGCCCGACACCCCACAGGGCGGGCGGGGGCCGCTGTACGGAACGCCGGGCCCCGGCCCCGGCACCTCCCCGACCCAGACCCCGACCCCGCCGACCACCCCGGTCACGACCCCGACGACCGGTCAGATCCCGACGGGAGTGCTGCGGCGGACGACCCGGGCCGAGATCATCAACCGCGCCAAGCTGTGGGTGACCGCGCAGGTCCCGTACTCCATGGAGAAGTACTGGTCGGACGGGTACCGCCAGGACTGCTCCGGCTTCATCTCCATGGCCTGGAACCTGCGCAGCAACGAGTGGACCGGCAGTCTCGACCGCTTCGCCGAGCGGATCGACCGCACCGAGCTCCAGCCCGGCGACATCCTGCTCTTCCACAACCCGGCCAACCCGACGCGCGGCTCGCACGTCACGATCTTCGGCGGCTGGACGGACTACACCCACACCTCGTACATCGCGTACGAGCAGACCAAGCCGCGCACGCGGAAGCAGGCGACGCCGATGGCGTACTGGGAGAACTCCGACCGGTACGTGGCCTACCGCTACAAGGGCGTCGTGAGCGGCGGCAGCGGAGGCGGTGCGACCGGCGGAGGGTCGACCGCGACGCCGGCGACCCCGTACCCCGGGGCGGGGAAGTTCGGTCCGGGCGCCGACAACGCGTACATCACCCAGCTCGGGAAGCTCCTCGTCGAGCGCGGCGGCAAGAAGTACTACAGCAAGGGGCCCGGTCCGAAGTGGGGCGAGGCGGACCGGCGGGCGACCCAGGCGTTCCAGCTGGCGCAGGGCTGGAAGGGCAAGGCGGCGGACGGTCTTCCCGGGCCGCAGACGTGGAAGCTCCTCGTGACCGGCGGGGGCAGGAGCATCGGCGGATCGGGTGGTTCGGGCGGTTCGAGCGCGCATGCGACGGGGTTTCCCGGGCGTGGCTACTTCCGTCCGGGTCAATCCAACGCATATGTGGAGAAGCTGGGCAAACAACTGGTGAAGCGGGGCTTCGGCAAGCACTACCTGTCGGGACCCGGTCCGCGCTGGACGGAGGCGGACCGCCGCAACGTCGAGGCGTTCCAGCGGGCTCAGGGCTGGCGCGGCGGAGCGGCCGACGGCTACCCGGGCCCGGAGACCTGGCGGCGCTTGTTCCGATGACCCCGAGAGCATGAGGTGGACCCGAATGACGGCATCGACCCCGACCCCCGCGGACTCCGGCGCGGCGGCCTCGCGTGACGCGGCCCGCACGGCCAGACGTCTGACGGACGGCACCTTCCCCCGCACGTCACCACCCCCGGGCCCCCCGGCGACGGCGGGGGACCCGCCCCCGCCCGCCGAGACCCCGGCACCGGCCGACCCGGCACCGGCCGCCACGCCCCCGGCCGCCACGCCCCCGGCACCCCCGTCCGTTGCCTCGGAGGACCGGGCCGCCGCCACGCCGTCGACCCCGGCCACGACGGCGCCGCCGCCGGCCGCGACCCCGGAGAGCCGGGGCGGCGCGCAGCCGACCGCGGTCGTCGCTCCGGAGGGCCGGGCCGCCGCGCAGCCGACGGCGGTCGTCGCTCCGGACAACCGGGCCGCCACACAGCCGACCGCGCTCCTCGCTCCGGAGAACCCGGTCGCCGCACAGCCGACCCCGGTGAACCAGGCCGCCGCCCGTGAGAGCCGGCCGGCGGCCCCCGCTCCGACCGGTACGCCGCCGGAGCGGCCCGCTCCGGCGGCTCCGGCGGCTCCGGTCGCCGGTGTGCGGACCGGAGCTCCCGCCCCTTCCGGGCCGGTGGACGGTACGCGGACGGGACCTCCCGCCCCTTCCTCCGCGGTCGCCGGTACGCCGACGGGGCAGTCCGCCCCCGTGCGGACGGCACCGTCCGCGCTGTCGGCCCCCACCGCCACCACCGCGCCCCCCGAGGGTGGTTCCGCGCCGGCCTCCCCGGCGACGGGCTCCTCCGGGACGGAGGTCCGGCGCGCGGCTCCGCCCGCCCCCGAGGGCGTGAAGGCCGAGGCGCGGACCGCTCCCGCCGGTGAATCACCGGCGGCGCCGGTTCCCGCGGCTCCGGCGAAGGCCTCCGGCGCGGAGCAGCGCCCGGCCGCGCCGGCATCGCCCCCGGCGGACGACCGGCCCGAACCCGTGCCTCCGGCCGTCGGCAAGGTCTCCGTCGTCAAGGAGCGTGTCGGGGCGCCCGACTTCGGGAGGATCACCGGTGCGCGGGTCGCCGCCCTCGCCGTGCCCGTCGCCGGTGTCGTGCGGATGGCGCGGCGGAAGAACGTGATCGGATCCGAGACCACCGGCTCCATCCCGGTGCACCTGCTCTTCCGGGAGGAGCCGGAGGGCGCCACCCGCGTCCCGGCCACCGATGACGACGAAGGCCCCGACACCGTCGCCATGGCCGTGCCCGCCGCCCCGGCGAAGAACGGCAAGGCCGCCATCCCGGCGCCGGCGAAGACGCAGACACAGGCGCAGGCGCAGGCCCAAGCGCAGGCGCAGGTGAAGAACCGCCCCCGGCCCAAGGACCAACCCCGCTCAAAGCCCCACTCCAAGGCCCAGTCCACATCCCCGTCCCAGTCCACATCCCCGTCCAATTCACAGCCCCCGTCCACGCCCCGACCCCGGGCCGACGCGGCCCGACCCGCCCCCACCGCCGACCCCGATCTCGTCGAGCGGCCCGGGGCGGTGCTGCCCGGCTGGGTCGGTGTGGCGGCCGGCGCCCTCGCGCTCGCCGGCTGCGCGGCGGTCGTGTGGTCGGCCGGGGCCGTGCCCGCCGAGGCGACGCGGATGCTGCGGCTGCCGGCCCGCCCGTACCACGGCATCCACCTCGGCCAGTGGGCGCTGCTCACCCTCGGCGTCGTGGCGACGCTCTTCGCGCTCGGCGGCCTCGGTCGCGGCCGGGTCGGCTATGCCTGGGTCCTGACCCTCTTCGGCGACTACCGCGGCACCGTCCGCCGCACCGGTCTGGTCTGGGTCAGCCCGCTCCTGTTGCGCCGCCGGGTCGACGTACGGCTCCGGCACTGGCGCAGCGAGCCGCTGCCCGCCGTCGACGCCAAGGGCACCGCTCTCGATGTCGTCGTCCTCGTCGTCTGGCGGGTGCGGGACACGGTCCGTGCCGCGCTGGGGGTCGACGGGCACGAGGAGTACCTGCGCGAGCAGGTGGAGGCGGCGATGGCCCGGGTGCTGTCCCAGCTCCCGGCGGACACGTTCCACGAGGACGCCCCGACGCTGCGGGACTCGGAGGCGGTCGGCGAGGCCCTGACGCGGATGCTGTCGGCGGAGTGCGTCCCGGTCGGGGTCGACGTCTTCTCGGCCCAGCCGACGCGCATCGAGTACGCCCCCGAGGTCGCGGCGGCGATGCAGCGGCGCCGGATCGCGGCGATCGACGCGAAGCACCGGGACAGCGTCCTGACGTCGGTGGTGGACGCGGTGGACGACGTGGTCCACCGGCTGACCAGTCGTGGTCTGGTGGAGCTGGACGACTACGAGCGCAAGGCGCTGGTCAAGGACCTGACGGTGGCCTTCTACACGGGACGGACGGCTCCCGTCGAGGGGGCGTGAGGGGATGGACATGTTCAACTTCCGTCCATACCTTGGTACTTGGTCCAGACCAAAATGAGTCACCAGCACCAAGGCCAGTAAGACCGCACGCGTGCAGCACGGCCCAACGGAACTCCCCCACGTTCTCCTGGAGCGACAGCATGCGCAAAAAGTCAGTCGGGACGGCGGTGGTGGCGCTGGGCGTCGCCGGCGTCTCCCTCCTCGCCACCGGCAGTGCCGGTAGCCACGGCTACACCGACTCGCCGATCAGCCGTCAGAAGCTCTGCGCCAACGGCACCGTGACCAACTGCGGCTCCATACAGTGGGAGCCGCAGTCGGTCGAGGGCCTCAAGGGCTTCCCCGCCGCCGGTCCCGCCGACGGCAAGATCTGCTCCGCCGGGCTCACGCAGTTCGCCCAGCTCGACGACCCCCGGGGTGGCACCTGGCCGGCGACGAGCGTCACGGCGGGGCAGAGCTACAGCTTCCGCTGGCAGTTCACGGCCCGGCACCGCACCACCGACTTCAAGTACTACATCACCAAGAACGGCTGGGACCCGAGTCAGAAGCTGACCCGGGCCGCGCTCGACTCCCAGCCGTTCCTGACCGTCCCCTACAACAACCAGCAACCGCCGGCGACCCTCTCGCACTCCGGGACCATCCCGGCGGGCAAGACCGGCCGTCATCTGATCCTGGCGGTGTGGACGGTCGCGGACACCGCGAACGCCTTCTACGCCTGCTCGGACGTCAAGTTCTGACGGTCGACCCGACCGCTCGGTTCCGGCGGTCGACTCGACCGTTCGGTTCTGGCGGTCGACTCGACCGTTCGGATCCTGGCGGTCGATCCTGACCGTTCAGTTCTGACTACCTGTCAGTTACAGTCCGGTCCATGAGGGGTGCGGACACCGTCGCGGAGCTCGTACGGCGCCAATGGGGCGACCACCGGATCGGCCTGAGGGACGAGCACCACGCCCTCACCCACCACCAGGTCGCCGCGGGCGCCGCCGCGCGGGCCGCACTGCTCGTGGACCTGATGCCACCCGTGCCGGGGGGCGAGCCGCACCTCGGCATCCTGCTCGACAACACGCCGGAGTACCCGCTCTGGCTCAGCGCGGCGGCCCTCGCGGGGGCCGCCGTCGCCGGGATCAACCCGACCCGGCGCGGCGCCGAACTCGCCCGGGACATCCGGCACACCGACTGCCGGATCCTGGTCACCCAACGCGCCCACCTGCCGCTCCTCGACGGCCTCCCACTGCCCGGCCTGCGCATCCTCGTCACCGACACCGACGCCTACCGGGAGCTCCTCGCCCCCTACGGGAACGCCCGCCCGGGAGACGCGACCCTCGGCCCCGTACGCCCCGACAGCCGCTACCTGCTCTCCTTCACCTCCGGTTCGACGGGCGCGCCCAAGGCCGCGCTCTGCAGCCAGGGGCGGCTCGCGGCCGCCGGCGCCTCGCTCGTCGCCCACTTCGACGTACGGCCGGACGACGTCCACTACGTCTGCATGCCGCTGTTCCACGGCAACGCGGTGATCGCGGACTGGGCGCCCGCGCTGTCCGCCGGCGCCGGGGTGGCGCTGCGGGCCCGCTTCTCGGCCTCCCGCTTCCTGCCCGACGTACGCCGCTTCGGCGCCACCTACTTCACCTACGTGGGCCGGGCCGTGCAGTACCTGCTCGCCACCCCGCCCGGCCCGGACGACCGCGCGCACACGCTGCGCCTCGGCTTCGGCACGGAGGCGGGCGCCGTGGACGCGGCCCGCTTCCGGGAGCGCTTCGGGGTCCCGCTCGTGGAGGGGTACGGCTCCTCCGAGGGCGGCGCGGCGATCCAGCGGACCCCGGACACCCCGACGGGGGCGATCGGGCGGGCCGCGCCCGGCGACGACCTGGTCGTGGTGGACGCGGAGACCGGCAAGGAGTGCGCACCGGCCCGCTTCTCGCCCACGGGACGGCTCCTCAACGCCGGCGAGGCCGTCGGCGAGCTCGTCAACCGCGGCCGCAGCCCCTTCGAGGGCTACTGGCGCAACCCGGAGGCGGAGGCCGCCCGGCTGCGCGGGGGCTGGTACTGGACGGGGGACCTCTTCTACCGGGACGAGGCCGGCTTCCTCTACTTCGCGGGCCGTACGGACGACCGGCTGCGGGTCGACAGCGAGAACCTGGCGGCGGCGATGATCGAGCACATCCTGGCCCGCTGGGACCGGGCGGCCGGGGTTGCGGTGTACGCGATACCGGACCCGGTGGCCGGCGACCGGGTGATGGCCGCGCTCGCCCTGCGCGAAGGCGCCGCGTTCGACCCGGAGGAGTTCGCGGCCTTCCTCGCGGCCCAGCCCGACCTGGGCACGAAGATGCCCCCGCGCTTCGTCCGCGTGATGCGGGAGCTCCCCCTCACGGCCACCAACAAGATCCACCGGGTGGGCCTGCGCCGGGCGTCCTTCCTCTGCCCGGACCCGGTCTGGTGGCGCCCGACCCCCGCCGCCCCGTACGAGCTCCTGACCCCCGAGGCGACCACGGCACTCCAGGAGGAGTACGCCCGCCAGGGCCGCACCCCGAACTGACCCTGGGCCCGGGCGCCCTCCTACCCCGAGCCGACCCCTGGCCCGGCCCCGCCCCCGAGGCAGCCCCGGCCTCACCCCCGCCCCGAGGTAGTCCCAGCCCCACCTCCGCCACGCCCCCCAGGCCCATCGCCCCGCCCCCGGTCCCGCGCCTACCGTGGGCGCTCATGGAACCCCGTAATCCCTGGCAGGCGCTCACCCGGTCCCGCTTCCCGCTCGGCTCCTGGCCCTGGCGGGCCGCCGGGTATCTCGCCACCGGGGGGATCGTCGGGGGCGTCGCCTGTCTCGTCCTCCTCGTGCTCGGGGTGTTCTCGCTGTTCCTCGTCGGGCTGCCGCTGCTCCTCCTCTCCGGGCTCGCCCTCGGCTCCGTCGAGCGGCTGCGGCTCCGGCTCGTCGACCTGGACCCGGCGCCCGACCCGCACCGCGTCCCCACCGCGCCCGGTCTGACCGCCTGGCTCCGGCTCCGGGCGGGGGAGCAGGCGACCTGGCGGGAGCTCGGGTACGCCCTGCTGCTCGCCACCGTCCTGTGGCCGCTCGACCTCGTCGCCCTCGCCGTCGGCGTCGGCCTGCCCCTCGCCCTCCTCAGCGCCCCGGTCCAGCTGGCGGTGGACGGCCACGAGGCCAAGGTCGTCAAGGCGTACCTGGTCACCTCCTACCCGGAGGCCTTCGGCGCCGCCCTCCTCGGCGCCCTGCTCCTCATCGCCCTCGCCTACCCCCTCGCCGCCGTCGCCGGGGCCCGCGCCGCCCTCGCCCGGGCCCTGCTCACCCCGCGCGAGACCGAGGCGGGGAGCGGCAGGATCGGGGAGGTCATCGCCTCCCGCGCCCGGCTCGTCGACGCCTTCGAGGCCGAGCGGCGACGCATCGAGCGCGATCTCCACGACGGGGCCCAGCAGCGCCTGGTCGCCCTCACGATGACCCTCGGCCTGGCCCGGCTCGACGCCCCGCCGGGACCGCTCGCCGACCAGCTGGCCAAGGCCCACGCGGAGGCCGGGCAGGTCCTGACCGAGCTGCGGGAGCTGATCCACGGCATCCACCCGCAGGTCCTGGCCGACTACGGGCTCGGCGCGGCCCTCGCGGACGCGGCCGACCGCTCGGCCGTCCCCGTCGACACCGACATCGAGCTGCCGCGGCTGCCCGTCTCCGTCGAGAGCGCCGGCTACTTCGCGGGCTGCGAGGCACTCGCCAACATCGGCAAGCACAGCGGGGCCACCCAGGCGAGGATCACCGCCCGGTACGCGGACGGGTCCCTCCGGCTCGACGTCGAGGACGACGGGCGGGGCGCCGCCGATCCGGCCCTGGGCAGCGGGCTCACGGGACTCGCCGACAGGATCGCCGTCCTCGATGGCACACTGACGATCATGAGCCCGCCGGGCGGGCCGACCCTCCTGAGAGTGGAGATCCCGTGTCCCGCACTGTCCGCAAGCTCCGCGTCGTCCTCGCCGAGGACAGCGTCCTCCTCCGCGAGGGACTGATCGGACTCCTGGCCCGTTTCGGCCACGAGGTCGTCGCCGCCGTCGGCGACGCCGACGCCCTGCGCGAGGCGGTCGCCGCCCACGACCCGGACATCGTGGTCACCGACGTACGGATGCCGCCCGGCTTCCAGGACGAGGGGCTGCGCGCCGCGGTCGCGCTCCGCGCCGAGCGGCCCGGCCTGCCGGTCCTCGTCCTCAGCCAGTACGTGCAGCGCAGCTACGCCGCGGACCTCCTCGACGCGGGCGACGGCACCGGCGTCGGCTACCTCCTCAAGGACCGGGTCGGGCAGGTCGAGGAGTTCCTCGACGCGCTGGCCCGGGTCGCGGACGGCGGCACCGTCGTCGACTCCGAGGTCGTACGCCAGCTGCTGCGCCGCCACCGCGATCCGCTGGAGGCGCTGACCCCGCGCGAGCGCGAGGTGCTCGGCCTCGTCGCGGAGGGGCACTCCAACGGGGCGATCGCCCGCCGTCTGGTCGTGACCGAGGCCGCCGTCGGCAAGCACATCGGGAACATCCTGGCGAAGCTGGACCTGCCGCCGGCCGAGGACACCCACCGGCGGGTCCTCGCCGTCCTCACCTACCTCCGGGCATGACGACCGGGCATGACGACCGGGCACGACGATCGGGCACGACAAGAAGACCCCCTCGCTTCCGCGAGAGGGTCTTCTCTGTCTGTGCGCCGCCAGGGACTCGAACCCCGGACCCGCTGATTAAGAGTCAGCTGCTCTAACCAACTGAGCTAGCGGCGCCTGCTGACAGAGAAAATACTACCTGGTCCCCCGGGGTGCTTCGGACCACCCCGGGGGACCGGCCCCGTCACGCCCGGCCGGCCCCGGCCGGGGGCCTCAGATCGCCAGCGAGAGCACCACCGGAGCGGCCCGCCGGTTGAGCGTGTCCGCCGCGGCGCGCAGCCGGTGGGCGTGCTCGATGGGCAGGGAGAGCGCCAGGCAGCCCACGGCGGAGCCCGCCGTCAGCGGGACGGCGGCGCAGACCGTGCCCACCGCGTACTCCTGGAGGTCGAGCACGGGGACGGTCGCCGGCTGGCTGTCGAGCTTCGAGAAGAGGATCCGCTCGCTGGTGATCGTCCGGGAGGTCAGCCGGGCGATCTTGTGGCGGGCGAGGTGGTCCCGCCGCCCGTTCTGGTCGAGCTGGGTGAGCAGGCACTTGCCGACCGCGCTGGCGTGCGCCGCCGAGCGGAAGTCCACCCACTCGTTGACCTTGGGTGTGCGCGGGCCGTCGGCGAACTGGGTGATCTTCACCTCGCCGTCGATGTACCGGCTGATGTAGACCGCCGCGCCGACGGAGTCGCGCAGTTCGGTCAGGGTCTCCTGGAGCTTGGCCTCCAGGGCTTCGCGGCGGGTCAAGCCGGAGCCGAGGAGGACGAGGGAGTCCCCGATGACGTAAGCGCCGTCGGCGACCTGCTCGACGTACCCCTCGCGGCGGAGCATGAGGAGCAGTGACGAGAGGTGGGCGACGGGCAGGCCGGTCTCGCGGGCGATCTGGACGTCCGTCACTCCGCCACCGTGCCGTGAGACCGTCTCGAGGACGCGCAAGGCGTATTGCACCGAGTGGAACGGCGCGGTGGGCTCGGGCTTCAGCGCCACGGTTTCCCCCTACCAGGTTGTGACCGCAAGCTTTCGTACCACGATAGCCGCCAAGGGCCCTTTAATGGGCGGCTGTTGGCGAGAATGATGCGGAGGATCCCCGCCGTACGCTGGGGCGCACCACCCTGGCATATGCCACTGTCATGCTTCCTTAAGAGAGTCTCAGGTCAGGACCGTGCGGGGCCGGGTTCGCGCGCGCGTTCGGATGGTGGGTGCCGGGAGATTTTTTACGGGGAAGCGGACCCGCCGAGGGCCCCACGGGTGGCCGAGAACGTACGGAATAACCGGAGACACCCTCCTGTTGTGGTCCTGATGTATCCGCGGGGCCTGCCGGCCGGGCCTCCGGCCGGACCTCCGGGCGTCCCGCGGTGCCCGCAGTGTCCGCAGCATCCGCACGTGTGCCGAGGAGGGTCCCGACGGTGACCGACGCTATTCGAGGAGAGGTGCGGGGGACCGCGCCCGTACCGCTGTCCGTACTGGATCTGGTGACCGTCGGCAGCGGGCGGACCGCGACCCAGGCGCTCGCCACCAGCGTCGAGCTGAGCCGGCTCGCCGAGCGGCGCGGATTCCACCGGCACTGGGTGGCCGAGCACCACTCCATGCCCGGGGTCGCCTCCTCCTCCCCGGCGGTGATCCTCGCCCATCTCGCCGCCCACACCCGCCGCATCCGGCTCGGCTCCGGCGGCGTCATGCTGCCCAACCACGCCCCGCTCGTCATCGCCGAGCAGTTCGGCACCCTGGAGGCCTTCGCCCCGGGCCGGATCGACCTCGGTCTCGGCCGCGCGCCCGGCACCGACGGCGCCACGGCCGCCGCCCTGCGGCGGACGGACCGGCTGAACGAGGGGGCCGACGACTTCCCCGAGCAGCTCGCCGAGCTGACCCGCTTCCTGGACGACGACTTCCCGGACGGGCACCGGTACGCCCGGATCCACGCCGTGCCCGGTCCCGTGCAGGGCCCGAAGGGGCGGCCGCCGATCTGGCTGCTCGGCTCCTCCGGCTTCAGCGCCCGCCTCGCCGGCCTGCTCGGACTGCCCTTCGCCTTCGCCCACCACTTCTCGGCCCGGCACACGATCCCGGCGCTCGACCTCTACCGGGACTCCTTCCGGCCCTCGGGGGTCCTCGACGCCCCGTACGCGATGATCGGCGTCTCGGCGCTCGCCGCCGACGAGGCGGCGCAGGCCCACCGCCAGGTCCTCACCGGCGCCCTCGCGATGCTGCGGCTGCGCACCGGCCGGCCGGGTCTGGTGCCGACGCCGGAGGAGGCGGAGGCGTACGGTTTCAGCCCCGCGGAGCGGGAGTTCGTGGACGGCTGGCTGGCCGACATCGTCCACGGCACCCCGGACGAGGTCCGTACGGGCCTCGACGACCTCCAGAAGCGCACGGGCGCGGACGAGCTGATGATCACGGCCAACGCGCACGGCGGGGAGGCCCGGCTCCGGAGCTACGAGCTGATCGCCGACGCGTACGGACTCCCGGAGCTGCCGGAGCTGCCCGAGCTGTCGGAGGAGCCGCAGAAGCCGGAGCCGGCGGAGCTCCCGGAGGGCCGGAGCTGACGGAGCCGCCGGATTCCAAGAAGGGGGCGGCCGGGTAAAACCCGGATTTCCGCGGCCGGTTGGTTCACTACCGGACCACCCTCACGCCACCCCTAAGTGAACCTTAAACCGCTCGTCACACATGGTGGCGGGCGGTTCCGTTTTGTGCTGCACCTCTCTGACAAGGGCTTTCGTCGGGTAATTGGTCTAGTCCTCAATCTGGTTCAGACCATTGACGCGCTGTTCATGTGCCGGTTATCACTTCATCAGCTCCTGTACGGCACCACCCAGTTCACCCCCCTTCGGAGGCCGCACGTGCACCCCCGTAAGCCATTGATCGCCGCGCTCCTCAGCTCGGCCCTCGCCGCCGGCGCGCTCGCCGCGACCGTCGGCCTCGGCTCCGCCCAGGCGGCCGACACGTCGACCACTGCCTCTGCGGGCAACGTGCGCATCGCGTACTACGACCAGTGGAGCGTCTACGGCAACGCGTTCTACCCCAAGCACCTCGACACCCGGGGCATCGCGAGCAAGCTGGACGTCATCAACTACTCGTTCGGCAACATCCACCCCACCAACCTCACCTGTTTCATGGCCAACAAGGCCGCGGGTGACGACAACAACCCCAGCGCGGGTGACGGTGCGGGCGACTCCTACGCCGACTACCAGAAGTCCTTCAGCGCGGCGGACAGCGTCGACGGCGTCGCCGACAAGTGGGACCAGCCGATCGTGGGCGTCTTCAACCAGTTCAAGGAACTGAAGGCGAAGTACCCCCACCTGAAGATCAACATCTCGCTCGGCGGCTGGACCTACTCCAAGTACTTCCACGACGCGGCGAAGACGGACGCGAGCCGCAAGAAGCTCGTCTCCTCCTGTATCGACCAGTACCTCAAGGGCAACCTGCCCGTCGAGGGCGGCTTCGGCGGCGCGGGCACGGCGGCCGGCATCTTCGACGGCATCGACATCGACTGGGAGTACCCGGGCTCCTCCGGCGGCCACCTGGGCAACCACTACGGCCCCGAGGACAAGCAGAACTTCACGCTGCTCCTCGCCGAGTTCCGCAAGCAGCTCGACGAGTACGGCGCGGCCAACGGCGGCAAGAAGTACCTGCTGACCTCGGCCCTCCCGGCCGGCCAGGACAAGATCAAGTACATCGAGACCGACAAGATCGGTCAGTACCTGGACTACGCCAACATCATGACGTACGACATGCACGGCGCCTGGGACGGCGACGGGCCGACGTACCACCAGTCCCCGCTCCACCCCTCGCCGAACGACCCGACCGACGTGATCGCGCCGGGCACCGAGAAGTACAGCATCGACTCCGCCATCGACTCCTGGATCGACGGCAACCCGGCGTACGGCATCGCGGGCGGCTTCCCCGCCAACAAGCTGACCCTGGGCTACGAGTTCTACTACCGCGGCTGGAAGGGCGTCCCGGCCGGGACCACCAACGGCCTCGCGCAGACCGCCACCGGCGGCTCGGGTGCCCGTCCGCTCAGCCAGCAGGCCGGCATCGCCCACTACAAGGAGCTCGGCGGCATCGTCGACAACGCGTCGACGACCTTCTGGGACGACCAGTCCAAGTCCTCGTACTTCTACAAGGACGGCGAGTTCTTCACCGGTCTCAACCAGAAGTCCATCCAGGCCCGGGTGGACTACGGCAAGCAGCGCGGCCTGGCCGGCGCGATGATGTACTCGCTCCTCGGCCTGGACGAGAACGCCACCCTGCTGGGCCAGATCAACACCGCGCTCGGCGCCACCACCACGCCGCCGACCACGACGCCGCCGACGACCCCGCCGACGACGCCGCCCACCACCCCGCCCACCACGCCTCCGACGACGCCGCCCACCACGGGCTGCGGTTCGGTCCCGGCGTACGTGGCCGGCACGGTCTACAACGCGGGCAACGAGGTCTCCCACAACGGCCGCAAGTACAAGGCCCAGTGGTGGACCCAGAACGAGACGCCCGGCACGACCGGCGAGTGGGGTGTCTGGAAGGACCTCGGCGCCTGCTGAGTGCCTGACCCGCCGGTGCCCGACCCACCGAACCCCGGCGTGACCCCTCGCACCACCTCATGAACCACTGCCCCCGCCCGGAATGTCCCTCCGGCCGGGGGCAGTTCCATGCCCGGCGTCATACGGGGGCGGTGGGTCAGACCCGCAGGGGCTCCGCGCCGATCAGCTCGGCGATGCGGTCCGGGGCCACCGCCCGCGAGTACAGCCAGCCCTGCCCCGTGTCGCAGCCGATCCGGCGCAGCCGGCTGGCCTGCCCCGAGGTCTCGACGCACTCGGCGGTGACCGTGAGCCCGAGCCGGTGCGCGAGCTGCACGAGCGCCTCGACGATCAGCTCGTCCGCCGGGTTGGCGTGCTCCTCGTCCTGGAAGCCGCGGACGAAGGAGCCGTCCAGCTTGAGCACCGAGACCGGCAGCCGGCTCAGATACGCCAGGTTCGAGTAGCCGGTGCCGAAGTCGTCGATCGCGATCCGGACCCCCATGTCGCTCAGCGCCTGGAGCGCCTGGAGCGGCCGGCCCGCCGAGCCCATCACGGCGGACTCGGTCAGCTCCAGCTGGAGCAGGTGCGGGGCGAGCCCGGTCTCCGCGAGGATGCCGGCCACGTCCGCGACCAGGTCGGAGTCCCAGACCTGACGGACCGCCACGTTGACGCTCACGAAGATCGGGCGCTCGCGCGGATGGTCCTTCTGCCACTGCCGGGCCTGGAGGCAGGCCGTCCGCAGCACCCACCGCCCGAGCTCGACGATGGAGCCGTCCTCCTCGGCGATCCCGATGAACCGATTCGGCGGGAGCGAGCCGAACTGCGGGTGGTTCCAGCGCACCAGCGCCTCCACCCCGCGCACGGCCCCGTCCGCCAGGTCCACGAGGGGCTGGTACTCCAGGCCGAACTCCCCGCCCTCCACGGCCGGGCGCAGCGTGGAGGAGAGCGCCTGCCGGGTCATGCGGTGCGCGTTGCGCTCCGGGTCGAAGAGGGTCCAGCGGGCCTTGCCGTCGGCCTTCGCCCAGTACAGCGTGGTGTCGGCGGCCTGCATCAGGGCCGTCGCCGTCGTCCCGCGCGCGGTGCGCTCGACGACGCCGATCGAGGCGGAGACCGAGAGCCGCTGACCGGCCAGGTCGAAGGGGTTCTGGAGCGCGCACAGCACCGAGCGCGCCAGGTCGGCCAGTTGTTCCGTACCGGTGGAGTCCTCGACCAGGATCGCGAACTCGTCGCCGCCGAGCCGCGCCACGAGGTGACCGCCGCTGCGGGTGTAGCCGTCGCTGTCCGCGCACTCCGTCAGGCGGGCGGCGACGGCGGCGAGGAGCCGGTCGCCGATCCGGTGGCCCAGGGTGTCGTTGACGGCCTTGAAACCGTCGAGATCGAGGTAGCAGAGACCGATCCGCCCTGTTCTGCCATACCCGTACGACTCATGTGACTCGTATGACTCATGTGACTCGTGCGGCTCGCCGTTCGGCTCCGCGTCGGCCTCGCAGACGTCCTGGGTCGCCGCCTCCAGGGCCGCCGAGAGGCGCTCGAAGAACAGCGCCCGGTTGGGCAGTCGGGTCACCGGGTCGTGCATCTGGAGGTGGCGGAGCCGGGCCTGGAGCTCGCGCCGGTCGCTGATGTCCGCGATCGACAGGAGGACGCGCCGGCTGTCCGGTACGGGGGAGACGGTGACCTCGGCCCACATCGTGCGCCCGTCGGGGTGCTTGAGGCGGCGGGTGCAGCGGAAGCGGGAGCGGCGGCCGCGGAGCACCTCGCGGTACGCGTGCCAGGTGCGGCCGTCGGAGGCGAGGTCGACGAGGTCGGCGGCGGCCTGCTCGCGGAGCGCCCCGGCCTCGGTGCCGAGGAGGGTGCCGAAGGAGTCGTTGGCCGCGACGACGGTGCCGTCCTGGTCGACGACGGCCATGGCGAGCTGGGCGGCGCGGAAGGCGGCGCGGTAGTCGCGGAGTTCGGCCGCCCGGCGGTCGGGGAGGGCGTCGGTGCGGGCGTCGGGGAGAGCTTCGGCGCGGGCGTCCGGGCGCGTGGCGTAGGGCTCGACGTGACGCTCCGTGACTGCGAGGTCTGTCGGGGTCGTCTCCGGCGGCTCTGGATGCACCGGTCCTTCGGGGGTTCCGCTCACCGCTCGCTCCCGTAGTGCAGTCGGGCCGTTCACATGTGGTCGGGATGGTCGGCCAAGGAAAGTGAGCCGATCATAGAGCCAGCCGGGGGAGCGTTCCAGCTTCGAGGCCCCACCGGGGAGCGCCGGTCGCTGTGAGGCTCCCCACCGCGACCCGTCGCCCGATCGTTTCTGCACAGGTCTGACACGGGTCGTCGACGGTGTGACCGAATGTGACTTTCCGTGAGCTGATGCCCGCTCGTGTCGCGTCGACCCGGCGGCGCTCCCTCACCCGACCGGGGTAGCGGAAACATGCGAAACGCCACAAATCATCACAAGGTGGGTGTGGTGTCCCGCTCTACCGATCCGGAGGTCCACGTGAGGGGTCAGCAGCCACCCGGGGGAGTGGAGCGCCCAAGGCTGCGTGCCGGTGGGGCGGCCTTCACCGCGCTCACCGCGCTCGCCGCCACCGGGCTCGTCGCGGGCCCCGCCGTCGGCGCGTCCTCGGCGAATCCCTGCGCCCTGCCCCGTACCGCGGCCCATCACTCGCTGGGCCTCGACAGCTGGAACGGCTCCTACCCGCGACCCACCCACACCCTCGACGCGGTCATGATCTTCCTGTCCTTCCCGGACTCCGAGCCGCTCACCACCCCCGCCGAGCTCACCGCCGACCACTTCCCGGCCACCGGCGAGTTCTTCGACCGCGCCTCCTACGGCCGCTTCGACCTGCGCCACCACCCCCGGTCCGAGTGGACCCGGATGCCGCGGGAGTCGGGCGCGTACGGCATACAGCGCGACTGGGACTCCAAGAAGCGCGCGGCCTACCTCCGCGACGCGGTCGCCGCCGCCGACGGGGACGTCGACTTCTCCCGGTACGACATCGTCTACCTGGTCGCGGACCCGGACGCGCCCGGCGTGGACTCCGACGCGACCAAGGTCGTCAACCTCGAACGGCCGCTGGAGGTCGACGGCGCCGAGATCAAGCGGGTCGTCACCGTCTTCGAGCGGCACCCGCCCGACCGCAACGTCCTCGCCCACGAGACCGGCCACGTCTTCGACCTGCCCGATCTCTACCACCGCCCGGAGGACGGCAAGGGCGACTGGGACACCCACGTGGGCGACTGGGACGTCATGGGCAGTCAGTTCGGCCTCGCGCCCGATCTCTTCGGCTGGCACAAGTGGAAGCTCGGCTGGCTCTCCCACGACCAGGTGGCGTGCGTCCAGGACCCCGGCCCCCAGGTGATCAGCCTGGAGCCGACCGGAGCCCCGCCCGCGAGCGGCGGCACCCTCGGCACCCGCCTCGCCGTCGTCAGGACCGGTCCGGACAGCGTCCTGGCGATCGAGGCCCGGAGCGCGATCGGCAACGACGCCGACACCTGCACCGAGGGTGTCCTCCTCTACCGGGTACGGAACGGGGCGGCCTCCGGCGACGGCCCGGTCGAGGTGGTCGACACCCATCCGCGTACGGATGCGTGCTGGGACCGCTCCGTCTACCCGCCGCTCGCGGACGCGCCGCTGGAGGAGGGCGAGACCTTCACCGTGCCCGGGGCGGGCGTCCGGGTCGAGGTGGCGGACCGCACCGAGGCGGGCAGCTGGACGGTGAAGATCACCCCGCCCGCCGTCGACTGACCTGCCCACCGCCGGCCGGCCCGGATGCCGTCGGCCGACCCGGATGTCGGCCGGCCCGGAACACGAAGAAGCCCCTCGCTTTCGCGAGAGGCTTCTTCCGTCTGTGCGCCGCCAGGGACTCGAACCCCGGACCCGCTGATTAAGAGTCAGCTGCTCTAACCAACTGAGCTAGCGGCGCCTGCTGACGTCGTAGACATTAGCACCCGGATCGGCGGGAGGAAAAATCGATACGCGCACGTCGGCCGAGGAGAGCGCCCGGACGGCCCGCACGCAGGCCCAGAGCACGACCTCGGGACCGGGCAGCCACGGGTGCCGCGTGTCGGGGGCCACCAGCCAGCGCGGCCCGGAGGGGTCGGCCGGAGTGAGCGGCGGCACGGTCACCGCGTCCCCGACGCCGTGGCAGAGCGGCCGGGGGACGGCCTCCCCCCACTCCTCCCAGTCGAGCAGGGCCGGTAAGCGCTGGGCCGTCCCGGGCGCGGCGAACAGCAGCATCCGGCCCCGGTGGACGGCGACGGGCCCGGACCCCGGGCCCTCCTCCCACAGCTGGTCCAGCATCCGGCGCCCGAAGACCGGGTCCACGTTGACGACGTCGAAGACCGTCCCGCAGGGCAGCGCCGCCGGTGAGGAGGGGTTGGCCTCCCAGCGCGTGAGAGCGGCTCCGGGGCGGCCCCCGGCGGCCGTGGCGAGCCAGGCGGCCCCGTCGGCGGTCACGCGGGCGGCCTGGTGCCGTCCCTCGTCCCCCTCCCGCAGGAACCGGAAGATGCCGTGGGGGGTCTCGTCGCGCAGCCAGGTCGTCATGCGACCAGATCTACCGGCCGTGACGACTCGGTCGCCGAGGGTTCCCGGAATCCCGGACAGGAGGGGTGGGTGAGGAGTATCGTGCGCCCCGCATATGCCAGGAGGCGCCTCCGCCCGGCGCCTGACCGGCTTTCCGCCCGGCGCCTGACCGGCTTTCCGCCCGGCGGCTGCCCGGCTCTCCTGCCCGGCGCCTGCCCGGCTTTCCCGCCCGGCGCCTGCCCAGCTTTCCCGCCCGGCTCCCGCCCCGCTCTCCTGCCCGGCGCCTGCCCCGCTCTCCTGCCCGGCTCTCCCGCCCGGCCTATTCCTCCGGCGGGCGGCCGTTCGAGTGAATCAGGCCGCGGCCGAACTCGATCATCTTCACGGCGTAGTCCTCGGTCCACTCCGCCCGCTCGGCCACGTCCGCCGCCGTCAGCCGGTCGAACCGGCGCGGGTCCGCCAGCTGCGCCGCCGCGATCGCCTGGAACTCCGTCGCGCGGTCCGTCGCCGCGCGGAACGCGAGCGTCAGCTCCGTCGCCCGGGCCAGCAGCTCACGCGGGTCCTCTATCGACTCCAGGTCGAAGAAGTGCTCCGGGTCGGCGGTCGCCTCGGCAGGCTCGAAGACCAGCGGTGCCGGCCGAAGCCGTCGCTGTCCGCTCCGCTCCGTGGGTTCCGCCATCGTCCTTCTCCTCTTCGCACACAGGCGGCCCGGAGACCCGGGCCGTCTCCCATTCTCCCGCGCCGCGCAAGACCGCGTCCTGGCCAGGGCTCCCCGCTCCGTGGGGGCAGGGCTCCCCGCCCCGCCCGCCCCGCGGGCGCCGGTCAGTCGTCGAGGCCGCGCAGGAGCAGGCGCAGGCCGCCGAAGAACTCCTCGTCCGGGCCGACGCCGCCCGCGCTCCGCGCGGTCTCCGTCAGGTGGGGAAAGCGGTCCTCGGGCAGCGCGGCGATGGCCGCCGTGCCCTCGCCGGCGAGCGGTCCCAGGTGTTCGAGCTGGATCGCGCCGGTGACGTACCCGTGGAGGGCGCGCAGGGCGACGACCCGCCGGCCGCCGTCGATCCCCGCTTCGGTCAGGATGCCGAGTACGGTCTCCGACCACCGCAGCCCCGCGAGCGAACGGTGCCGGTGGGTGACGGTCAGCGGGATGGTCCCGGGGTGGGCGGCCACGCCGTCGCGCAGCCGCCCGACCATGATCTCGATCCGCTCCTGCCAGGGCGTGGCCGCGCTGGGCGGGGTGGTGTCGACGGAACCGAGGACGCGTTCGACCACGAGTTCTTCCAGTTCGTCGCGGTCGGTCACATAGCGGTAGAGCCCCATGGGGCTCACGCCGAGCTCCTTGGCGACGGTGCGCATGGAGAGGGCGGCGAGCCCGTCGCGGTCGATCACGGCGAGGGCGCCGGCGGCGAGCCGGTCCTGGGTGAGGGAGCGAGGTCGAGGCATGACGGTTGACAGCGTACGCCCTACGCCTACGCTGTAGGAGTACGCCGTACGCCTACGGTTCTCCGTGAGGAAGGTGTCCCATGCGCATGCCCACGTCCCGCACGCGGCTGGAGCCCGGCCACTCCGTGCCCGTCCGCACTCTCGACCCGGTCCTCGGCCCCCCGGTGACCCTCCCGGACTCCGAACGCCTCACCCACGTGCAGTTCCGGCGCTTCGCCGGCTGCCCGGTCTGCAACCTCCATCTGCGGTCGGTGGTCCTACGGCACGAGGAGATCGAACGGGCCGGAATCCGGGAGGTCGTGCTCTTCCACTCGCCCGCGGACGAACTCCGCGAGCACGTGACCCATCTGCCCTTCGCCGTCGTCGCGGACCCCGACCGACTCCTGTACGCCGAGTTCGGCGTCGAGGCCCACCGCAGGGCCCTGCTCGACCCCCGCGCCTGGCCGGCCATCGCCCGAGCCGTCGCGCGCGGTGCCTGGGAGCTGCTCCGTGGTCGCGGCCGCCTGCCCGCCGGCTCGCAGCCGGCCGGTCGGCTGGGCCTGCCGGCCGACTTCCTGATCGCCGCCGACGGCCGGCTCGCCGCCGCGAAGTACGGCGAGCACGTCTACGACCAGTGGTCGGTCGACGAACTCCTCACCCTCGCGTCCACCCTCAAGGCGGCCCACTGAAGCCGTACCGGCCGTCGACGAGGAACGGATCGACGGCCCGAGCAAGGGACGGGTTCTACGGACGCCATGAGACGCGGTGATCCGACCAGACGTCCCACGTGGACATCATCGCCTCCCAGCCGTCGGGGAACGACACCGCCGCACCCAGCCGCACCGGCTCCGTCGACGGGTGCTCGTCGAGGAGCTCCGTCACGCCCGCGCGGCAGACCACGACACAGGCGTGCCGGTGCCGGGAGGCCAGGACGCACAGGCGGCCCGTCTCCAGATGGAAGGCGGTCGCGTCCGGGCGGCCCGACAGCGGGTGGAGGACGACCGTGACGTCGTACTCGCGGCCCTGGAGCCGGTTCGCGGTGTCCACCGTCACGCCCGTCACGCCGAGATCCGCGAGCGCCGCCCGGATCGCCGCAGCCTGGTCGCGGTGGGCGGTGCCGACCGCGACCCGGTCGGGTGTCAGGGGCACCGGACGCTCGGACCGCTCCGAGACCGTGGCGCCGCCCCGGTCCAGGAGCCGCCGGACGACCAGGGCGACCGCGCCGACCGCCTCGGGGTCGGTGCGCGGGGTGATGCGGGCCGGCAGTTCGAGGAGCCCCCAGCCCGACTCCGCCGCCTCGTCGAGGACCCGGTCGGGACCCGAACCGTCCGACGCCACCCCGAACGAGAGCTTCCGGTCCCCGTGTCCGGTGCCGCTGCGGAACGGCGTGTACGGGTAGAAGGCCTCCGAGACCAGCGGCGCCGCGGAGGCGGGCAGCCGCCACGACACCGGCAGCCGGTGCTGCGGCAGCTCCGGATTGTGCGCGAGCAGGGTGGAGACCGCGGAGGCGGAGGGATCGTACGAGAGCCCCGCCCACTGCTCCGCGCCCACCACCGAGAACGGGTCCAGCTGACCGGGGTCGCCCACGAACAGCGCCCGCTCGAAGAGCCCCGCCACGGCGAGGAGCGCGTCCGAGCGCATCTGGTACGCCTCGTCGACGATCGCGTGCGCCCACGGCTCGACGTTCTTCACGTGCGCCCACTTGGCGGAGGTGGAGAGGACGACGGGCAGCCCGGTCAGCTCCCCGGGCTTCGCCGACTTCCGTACGTTCGCCAGGTCGTCGAGCGCCTTGTCGTACGGGTCGCTGTCGTTCGAGTGCAGCCGGCCCACCTCCAGGTCGGGCTCCTTCTCGGCGAGCCGCAGCACCAGGTCGTCCACCTGCGCGTTCGTCTGCGCGACCACCATCAGGGGGCGCCCGGCGGCGGCCAGTTCGAGGGCGGCCCGGACCACCAGGGTCGACTTCCCGGCACCCGGAGGGGAGTCGACGACGACGCCCCGGGAGGTCCCGTGCAGGGTGTCCGCCAGGATGCCGTCCGTCGCCCGGCCGGCCTCGGCCGACGGATCGAAGGAGGACGGATCGAAGGACGGATCGAAGGGAGGCGGGAAGGGCGGGGAGATCGTCACAGCACGTCCTCGGGGGTCACGGCGTCGGGCAGTTCGACGGCGTCGGTCCGCGGGGGACCGCCGTGCGTCCAGGGCGTCTCCTCCGGGTCCGGCAGCTTCGGCCCGACCCGCTGCTCGTGCTCGAAGAGCGTCCAGGCGATCCGCTCGCCCTTCTCCGGCACCGAGCCCTCCGCCGGCTCCTTCGACCGCCCCATCTTGTCCAGGAGCCGCAGGACCAGCGAGCCGTCCTCCTCGGACCGCACGAACTCCGCCGCCTGCGGCTTGCCGTCGAGCGAGCGGAACACCTTCGCCTTCTCGGCGAGGTGCGGCCGGTCCTCCGTGCGGACCGTGAGAAGCGGGCGCGGCGCGGGCCGCTTCGACTCCGTCCAGGCCATCGTCACCTCGACCACCTCGGCCGCGAACGCCTCGCCCGCCAGCCGCCGCCCCGCCAGGACCAGCGGATCGTCGAGCGCCTCCTGCGCCTCCAGCTGACCCTGCGCCTGCTCGCGGGCGGCGAGCTTCGAGGCCGCCGTCACCGCATCGTCCCGGCGCGGCTGCGGCGGCTCGCCGGCCGCGATCCGGTCCCGGTGCCCGGTGAAGGACCAGCGGTCGCGGGTCCACCGGTCCTCGACCCTCGCGCCCTCCGGCAGCTCCCGCAGCAGCCCGATCGCCTGCCAGACCGCGTCCCAGGTCGGCTTCAGCTGCGAGACGATCAGCCGGCGCAGCTCCCGCTCGGCCCGGTGCAGCTCGGCGAGGCCCGCGTCGGCCGCCTCGCCGTCCTCGGCAGCGCCGAGCGCCTGCCGGGCCCGGTCGTACCGCTCGATCGCGGGCGCCAGGAGCCGGTTGTCGAAGGCCGGGTCGGTGGCGGGACCTGCGGGCGGGCAGAACAGCTGCCCCCGCTCGTCCCGGCCCGCCTCGGCCCGGAGCGCCGCCGCCGGGCCGGACTCCCCGTCGTACGGGTCGATCCAGGCGAGCAGCGCGCCCAGGTGCTGGTCCTCCAGGGAGGACTGGCCGGTCGCCCAGTGCCGGTTGAGCAGGTCGGTCGCGGAGAGCAGCAGCGAGGAGCCGGGGACCCGGGCCCGCTCGCCGAAGTGCGTCAGCCAGCGGCCGAGCAGCGGTACGCGCGGCGGCGCCGGGAACGGCGTCTCCGGGTCCTGCTCGGCCGTCCGCCGGAACCGCGTCGACCGCCCGAGCAGCCGTACGTACTCGATGCCCGCCCGGCTCGGCACGATCAGCTGCGGCGCGTCCGCGCACAGCTCGACCTCGACCTTCACCTTCTTGCCGGTCTCGGGATCGACCTCGCTCCGCTCCGCCGCCTCGACGACGTCCGTGAACGAGTCGACGTACGGCAGGACCTCCTCCGCCAGGTCGGCGAGGAAGCCGAACCGCAGGTCCCGGTCCCGGGGCTGCGCCACCACCAGGAGCCGGGGCTCCTCGGGGTCGGTGCCGACGAGCGCCCCGAGCGGCGCACCCGCCTCACCGGCGGTCGTCAGGGGGACGAGGACGAGCGGCCGCGCGGACAGGTGCCGGTGGCGGACGGTCGCCAGCGGCTGGGCGCGGCCCGACTCGACGGCCTCCATCCGGGCCAGTGCGGAGATCAGCGACATACGGGGGCCTCCTCGGCCGTGACGCGCGGAAGCCGGGTCAGCAGGCGCACTCGGCCACCTCCGGCCGGAGCCGTGCGGGTGCCGCCGCCAGCGCCTCCTGGCGCAGCGCCCGCGCCCGGCGCAGGGCCGCCACCGCCGGGTCCTCCGGATCCCCGGCCTCGCCGCGCGCCGCGGCCAGGACCGCGCCGACCGTCGTGAGGCCGCCCAGCTCACCCCGTACCGCACGGCCCAGGGTCTCCACCGCGCCCGCCTCCCGGGCCCGCGCCCGGCAGTGGAAGGCCAGCTCGCAGGCGGCCAGGCACTCCGGCGCGTACGCGTGGGGCACCGACCCCACGGCCTCCGTCAGCTCCGCCGCCGAGCACCCCGCCACGTCGAAGGTGGTGCCCTCCGGCAGGGCGTCCGCGATCTCGTCGATCCGGGTGAGCCGGGCGAGCTGCCGCCGGGTGACCGACCGCTGCTTGCGCACGTCCACGACCGAGGCCGTCGGCACGTTCGAGAAGTCCTTCGGGCAGACGAGGAGCACCGCGTGCGCGACCCGCGCGCCCTCGGTCAGCGCCGCCGTCCGCTCCAGGGCGAGCACGTACACGGCGGCCTGCCGGGCCGCCGCGCCCACCTTCGACGCGTCGGCGGCGCCGTCGACCATCGGGAAGGACTTGATCTCGACGACCGTCCACCCCCCGTCCGGGTCGACGACCACCGCGTCCGGCTCCAGATAGACCGGGGAGCCGGCCACCTCCAGGGCGAGCAGTGGATGGTCGAGCAGCGTCCACGTCCCGGCCCCGGTCGCCTCCCGCAGCGCGAGCGCCGTGCGGGCGGTCCGTCCCTCGGGGCCCGCCGCCGTCAGATCGGGGACGGAGACCGCGCCGGGCTCCTCGACGCCGAGCAGGCGCAGCAGCTCACGGCCGCCGTCCGCCTTGACCTTCGCCTCGAAGGAGTTGCCCCGCATGATCGCGAACTGCGACTGGCCGAACGGGGCGGGGGAGCCCAGCTTCGAGGCCAGGGCGGCCTTGTCGACCCCGGCGCCGTCGAGCAGCGCCCGCCGTCGGCAGCCCGGATTGGCGGCGAGCGCCGCGATCGCCCGCGCGTCCAGGGTGCGTGGAGCGGTGCCCGGCCCGCGCAGCTCGGCCAGCTTCCCCCAGGCTCTCGGCTTCGCCCGAGCAGGGGAGGCCCCGATCGGAGGTGTCGTCTGCGACGGTCGTGGCAGACCGCTGTCCAGGGATGCGCTCACCCGCGGAAGTCTCGCATCCGCCACTGACAACCGGGGGCTTTCCGCCCTTTCGTGACACGCCCCGCGCCCCCTCCCGCGTACGTGTCCGGTGACGGACCACCGGCACGGCGCCCGGCGGTCGCCCGGACGTCACCCCGAATTCGGGTGGGCGATGATGGGAGAGGCACGTCCGCACCGTGAACCCCCTGGAGATCCTTCCCATGGCACCGCGCATCCTGCTCGCCCGGCACGGCCAGACCGAGTGGTCGCTTCTCGGCCGGCACACCGGCAGGACCGACATCCCCCTGCTCGAAGAGGGCCGGCGCGGTGCGAAGCTGCTCGGCGAGCGTCTGCACCGCGGACCCTGGCAGGGGCTGCCCGACGTGGAGGTGCGGACCAGCCCGCTGGTCCGCGCGAGCGAGACCTGCGACCTCGCCGGTTTCGGCGAGCGGGCGGAGCCCTGGGACGCGCTGATGGAGTGGGACTACGGGGCGTACGAGGGGATGACCCCGGCCCAGATCCAGGCGGTCCGCCCCGGCTGGCTGATCTGGCGCGACGCGGTCCCGGAGGGGGAGTCCCTCGCGCAGCTCTCGGACCGCGCCGACGAGGTCGTGGAGTGGGCCCGCTCCACCGACCGTGACGTCCTGGTCTTCGCCCACGGCCACATCCTGCGCTCGATCGGCGCGCGCTGGCTCGGCGAGGACGTCTCCTTCGCCTCCCGCATCCGCCTCGACCCGACGAGCCTCTCGGCCCTCGGCTGGGCGTACGGCGCCCCGGCGATCGAGCGCTGGAACGACACCGGCCACCTGGAGTAGGACCCGCGCCGGATGGACCGGCCGTCAGTACGCGGCGAGGACCCGGCCGGTCTCGGCGAGCATGCCGCGGATGCGGGCCGAGGCGATGCCGTCGAGGGAGTCCACGACGCGCTTCGCCTCCGCCGCCGCCTCGTCCGGCCGCCCCGCGTACGCCAGGTCCTTGGCCAGATGGGCGCGGTAGAGCGCGAGGTTCCGGGCGAAGTACGGATTCTGCAGAACCGTGGCCCGATGGGCGTGACGGGCGGCGCGGCCCCAGTCGCCGAGGGCCGACCAGCACTGGGCCTCCAGCGCCTCCCGCTCCGGCTCGCCGAAGAACGACATCCACTCGGGGTCGCCCTCGGCGGGGCCCCGGTCGAAGTGGCCGTGGGCGCGGCCGAGGGCCTGCTCGCAGGCGGAGCGGTCGCCGAGCCCCGCCCAGGCGCCCGCCTCCCGCAGCGAGAGCAGCGAGAGCAGCCGGGCCGAGCCGAGCGGCTGCGCCGCCCGCATCCCCGCCTGCGCCGCCCGGACCGCCTCGCGGTACCGGCCGGTGTCCCGGGCCAGGAAGGACGTGTTGCAGAAGGCGTGCGCCTCCAGGGCCGCGTTCCCGGAGACCCGCGCGGTGGCGAGGGCCTCGGCGTAGTGCGAGCGCGCGTCCTCGTGGCGGCCCGAGTCGTGGGCCAGCCAGCCCACGGAGAGGGAGAGCTCGCCGGCGCCCGCGTGCAGCCGGTCCTCGGTCGAGCGGCGGGTCATCGTTCCCGTGTCGAGCAGCGCGTACGCGGTACGGAGCGGCTGGGCGGCGACCTTGTAGAGCCCGTCGGCGCCGTGCCGGTCGTCGAGCAGGCGGATCTGCCGTACGGCCTCCTCGACGGCCCGGACCTCGGCCTCGCCGATCCGGTGGGTGCCGCGGGGGGCGGGGATCGCGACGGCGGGGCCGCCGAGTCCCAGCGAGGCGGCCGCCAGGGTGGCGGAGCCGCTCGTCATGAATGCGCGACGCAGCACGTCGCTCTCCTCATCGTTCCGGGTCGAGATGGCGGCGGGAGGCCGTGCCCCGGCCGGGGCGGCCTGCCGCCGGCCGCGTACCGTCTCCCGCGCGGAGAAGCCCAGGTCGGAGAGGCCGAGTCCGGGGAACATGTGCAGGAAGACCCGCTCGTACGCGTAGTTGGGGCAGCGGATCTCGCCCGCTTCCACGCGCCCGATGTAGCGGGCGTCGCACGCGACCTGTTCGCCGATCTCCCGCGCCGCCCGGCGGACAACCGCGGCGAACTCCGCCGGCGAGAGCTGTCCGCGGAGCCGGCGGAAGGCGAGATTGGGAACTGCCCGTGACATCGCCATGGCCGAGCCCTCTCCTGGTGCTGCCGGGTGGTCCGGCGGCAAGAACGTACCTGCTGTGACCGGATGCGTACGCTGAGTTTGGCTACAAATCGGATATCTCGCCTGCGATCTGCCATGAACTGCCATCCTTTGCAGCGGCATGGCGCCGTAGCCGTTGACGCGCACGGGCGTTGAACCGTAAGGGAGAGACGGAACGTGTCTCCTCTGGAGCGAGGAGGGGTCCCATGACGGAGATCGGTTCGCAGTCGGCCACGTGGCACGCGCCCGCCCCGGACGACGCCACCCCCCAGCCCCTCGCGGAGCCCTGGGACCTGGTGACCGTGCCGGTCCGGCAGGGCCTGGAGGCCGTCGACATCCTGCGCCGAGGCGGCGCCCCGGCGGTCGGCCCCGTCGTGCACGACGGGGCCTGCGACACCCTCGGCTTCCTGGTGCCGCCGGGCACGGCCGCGGCCTGGGACATGCCGGGCAGCGCGTGTACGAGGACCTCGGGGCGCGGGCTGCGCCTCCCCGAGCTGCCGGAACTGCCCGAGCCGACCGGCGACACCCCCCGGCCGGCCGGCTGGCTGCTGCCGCCGGGCGACACCGACCCCGTCACCGACCCGGTCGTGCTGCGCGAGGCGCTCGGCGAGGCGGCCCGCCTGATCGAGGCCGCCGACGGCTGCCACTGAGCGGCCGGTACGACCACGGAACCAGGCCCGGCCGGGCGGTTCCGCCCCGGGGGCCGTCCCGCCGATCCGGCCCGATCGACAGGACACCCCCCGGCGCCCGGATAATGGGACCGTGGCCAGGAACAAACAGCGGGACCGGGCGGCGTCCGCCGCCGCCGTCGTCGAGACCGTCGACGGCGGTCTCGCCGAACTCGTACCCGACCGGGAACGCCCGCGCGCCTGGACACTGCTCGTCGACGGCGCCCCGCAGTCGCACGTGGACCTGGACGACCCGGCCCACCTCTCCTTCGAGTACCAGCGGCGCCTCGGCCACATCGCCGACCTCGCCGCCCCGCCCAACCGGCCGCTCCAGGTCGTGCACCTCGGCGGCGGCGCCTTCACCCTCGCCCGGTACGTCGCCGCGACCCGGCCCCGCTCCACCCAGCAGATCGTGGAGCTCGACGGGCCCCTGGTCCAGCTCGTCCGCCGCGAGCTGCCGCTCGACCCCAACGCCCGGATACGCGTCCGCTCCACCGACGCCCGCGCCGGACTCGCCAAGGTGCAGGACGGCTGGGCGGACCTCGTCATCGCCGACGTGTTCAGCGGGGCCCGCACCCCGGCCCATCTGACCAGCACCGAATTCCTGGGCGACGTACGGCGGGTGCTGCGGCCCGGCGGCTTCTACGCGGCGAACCTCGCCGACGGCCCGCCCCTGACCCATCTCCGCGGCCAGATCGCCACGGCCGCCGCCGTCTTCCCCGAACTGGCGCTGACCGCCGACCCCACGGTGCTGCGCGGCCGCCGCTTCGGCAACGCCGTGCTGCTCGCCTCCGACCGCGAGCTGCCGGTGGCCGAGCTGACCCGCCGGGTCGCCACCGATCCGCACCCCGGACGGGTCGAGCACGGGCGGGCGCTGGCCGACTTCGCCGGCGGGGCGACCCCGGTCACCGACGCGAGCGCCAAACCCTCGCCCGTACCGCCGGCTTCCGTCTTCCGCTGAGCCGGGGGCTCAGACCGCGCGGTCCTCGATCTCGACGCGGGGCGCGCTGTCGTGCCACAGACAGAAGACCGAGAGCTCGCGGCCGTCCTTGGTGAACGTGACCCGGATCCAGGTCGGCTGCTTCCACACCTGCATCTGCCAGCCGGACGCCGGCGTCGCCGAGACCAGTTCGGCCGAGGTCTCGCCGATGTCGAAGGTGACCCGGCCGCCGTCGACCGGGTAGCTCCGCACATCGGACGCGGGGGCCGCCGTGGTCGTCGCGGGCGCCGCCGTCGTGGGCTTCGGCCGGCTGGAAGGGGTCGTGGCGGGGGCCGAGGAAGGGGCGGCGGAGGCCGTGCGCTCCTCGCTCGGCGTGGCCTTCGCGGGCGGCGACGACGAGGTCGCGGGAGCCTCGGGGGTCTCGGGCCGGCGCGTCGAGGACGTCAGCGGATCGCTGCCGGACGTGACCGACGCGTCGCCGGAGCCGACCGGCAGCGGGAGCGCGCGCGGGGGGTCGTACACCGTGCCGGACAGCACCGTGTGCACCCCCCACCAGGACAGGGTGACCGCCGCGCCGGTGGCGAGCGACCAGGCCAGGGCGTGAACGAGTCCTCTTCGCACCGGGCCATAGTGCACCACCCTCCGAGGACCCGGACCGGAGGGTGCGCATTGCTCACCCGTTCCCCCGAATGGCGTACGGTGCGCCCCATGGCAAGTGTGCTCGTGGTCGAGGACGACCAGTTCGTGCGCTCCGCCCTCATCCGCCAGCTGACCGAGGCCTCCCACACGGTACGGAGCGTCGGCACGGCTCTGGAGGCGTTGCGCGAGGTCGCCCATTTCCGTTTCGACGTGGTCGTCCTCGACCTCGGACTGCCCGACCTGGACGGGTCCGAGGCGCTCAAGATGCTGCGCGGAATCACCGACGTCCCGGTGATCATCGCGACCGCCCGGGACGACGAGGCCGAGATCGTACGGCTCCTGCACGCCGGGGCGGACGACTACCTCGTGAAGCCCTTCTCGGTGGACCACCTCACGGCCCGCATGGCCGCCGTCCTGCGCCGGGCGCGGTCCGCGGGCGGGGAGCTGCCACCGTCCCGGGCGATCCGCGTCGGCGGGCTGACCGTCGACCCGCTGCGCCGTCAGGCGGAGCTGGACGGGACGCCGTTGGACCTCACCCGGCGCGAGTTCGACCTGCTGGCCTTCCTCGCCGGGCGGCCCGGCGTGGTCGTCCCGCGCAAGGAGCTGCTCGCCGAGGTGTGGCAGCAGTCCTACGGGGACGACCAGACCATCGACGTACATCTGTCGTGGCTGCGGCGGAAGTTGGGTGAAACGGCCGCGCGGCCCCGCTATCTGCACACCCTGCGCGGGGTGGGCGTGAAGCTGGAGCCGCCCCGGGAGCCGCAGCCGTGAGATGGGCGCTCGTCAAGGTGTCGCTGGCCGTGACCGCCATGGTCGTCGTCGCCTTCGCCGTACCCCTCGGGCTCGTCGTCAAGGAGATGGCCCGCGACCGGGCCTTCTCCAACGCCGAGCGGCGGGCCGCCGGGCTCGCCCCCGTCCTCGCGATCACCACCGACCGCCAGGAGCTGGACAAGGCCGTCGCCACGACCGAGGACGGGGCCACCGGGCGGCTCGCCGTCCACGTGCCCGCCGCCGAGCCGGGCGGAACGGCCCTGGAGATCGGCACCCGCAGGGCCGGCGCGGAGGAGCTCGCGGCCACCCGCCGGCTCGGCCGGGCCTCCATCGCCGAGGTGCCCGGCGGCTTCGTGCTGCTCCAGCCCACCGCGCTCAGCAGCGGCCAGGTCGCCGTCGTCGAACTCTTCGTCCCCGAGGGTGAGGTCACCAACGGGGTCGCCACGGCCTGGCTCGTCCTCGCCGGGGTCGGCATCGCGCTGATCGTCGGCTCCGTCGCCGTCGCCGACCGGCTCGGCGTCCGGATGGTCCGGCCCGCCCAGCGGCTCGCCGGCGCCGCCCACGACCTGGGCGAGGGCAGGCTCGGCGCGCGGGTCCCCGAGGAGGGCCCCCCGGAGCTCAAGTCGGCGGCCGTCGCCTTCAACTCCATGGCCGACCAGGTCGTCCAGCTCCTCGCCAACGAGCGGGAGCTCGCCGCCGACCTCTCCCACCGGCTCCGCACCCCGCTGACCGTGCTGCGGCTCAACGCGGCCTCGCTCGGCTCCGGCCCCGCCGCCGAACAGACCCGGGCCGCGGTCGAGCAGCTGGAGCGCGAGGTCGACATCATCATCCGTACCGCCCGGGACGCGAAGCCGCAGACCCAGGCGACCGGGCCCGGTGCCGGCTGCGACGCGGCGGAAGTGGTCCGCGAGCGGATGGAGTTCTGGTCGGCGCTCGCGGAGGACGAGGGCCGCCGGGTCCGGGTCGCGGGCGTCGAGCGGCCGGTCCGCATCCCGGTCGCCCGCCCCGAACTCGTCGCCGCCCTCGACGCGCTGCTCGGCAACGTCTTCCGGCACACCTCCGAGGGCACCGCCTTCTCCATCGACGTCCACAACGGCGACGACGCCGTCATCGTCCTGGTCTCCGACGCGGGCGCCGGCATCGCCGACCCCGCCGCGGCCATGGCCCGCGGCAACAGCGGCGGCCGGCCCGGCTCGACGGGCCTCGGCCTGGACATCGTGCGGCGGATGGCGGAGGCCACCGGCGGAGACGTCCGCATCGGGCACTCCGTGCTCGGCGGCACCGAGGTCCGGGTCTGGATCGGGCTCGACGGACGCCGCTCGGGCGGTACGCCGGCCCGCCGCGGCCACCGCCCGGCCCGGCGCCGCCGCGGCGGCACGGGCACCCGGCGCGCCGCCGACGCCTGAGCCGTACGGGGCGGGCGCGGGGCGCGAGTCGGGCCGGGCGCGAGTCGGGCCGGGCACGGGGCGCGCGTTGGGCCGGGCACGGGGTCTGCGCGGAGGCGTGCGAGGGGCTGGGCGAGGGCGCGCGGGGGTGTGCGGGGGCCGGGCGAGGGGCTGGGCGAAGGGGTCGGGCGAGGGCGCGCGGGGGTGGTTCCGGGGCCGAACCTTTCGTGGTTCCGATGCCTTCCTTAAGCGGAGCCTAAGGATCCCCGCCAGGGCCCCTCGGCGCCCTTTTGTCCGTGCTCCGGTCGCTAGCGTGCTGCCGCACCCCACCCCCACACCCCCGGCACACAGAGGCAGGCACGCGATGGGCACCAGTTCGCACCGGCGCAGGGCGAGCACCAGGACCAAGGTCGTCGGAGCCGTCGTCGCGGCGGCGATCGCCGGCGGCGCCGCCTTCGCGCTCGGCGGGACCGCGCAGGCCGCCGCCGTCGGCGCCGCGTACACCCGGACCAGTTCCTGGACCGGCGGCTACACCGGCCAGTACGTCGTCACCAACGAGACCACCACCGCCCAGGCGGACTGGACGCTGGAGTTCGACCTCCCCGCCGGGACGGCCCTCGGCTCCCTCTGGAACGGCGAGCACACCGTCTCCGGCCGCCACGTCACCGTGAAGCCCGCCGCCTGGAACAGGCAGCTGGCGCCCGGCCAGTCCGTCACCGTCGGCTTCGTGACCTCCGCCGCGGGCGAGGCCGGCGACCCGACCGGCTGTCTCGTCAACAAGGCCGCCTGCTCCGCCGGAGGCCCCGCCCCCACCCCCAGCGGCCGCCCCACCGAGCAGCCCACCGCGACCGCCTCCCCCTCGGCGACGGCCACCGCGAAGCCCACCCCCACCGCCACTGCCACTGCCACCGCCACGGCGACCGTGAAGCCGACCCCGACGGCCACCGCCACCGCGACCACGGCGCCCACCCCCACGCCCACCGCGACCGCGACGGGCGCCCCCGCCACGGCCGCGAAGTACGCGCCGTACGTCGACACCTCGCTCTACCCGACGTACGACCTGCTCGCGACCGCCGACGCCACCGGCGTGAAGGAGTTCAACCTCGCCTTCATCACCTCCGGCGGCTCCTGCGCCCCGCTCTGGGGCGGGGTCACCGACCTCGCGAACGACAGGGTCGCGGCCCAGATCGGCGCCCTGCGCGCCAAGGGCGGTGACGTCCGCGTCTCCTTCGGCGGCGCCGCCGGCCACGAGCTGGCCCTGAACTGCACGTCCGCCTCGGCGCTCGCCGCCGCGTACGGCAAGGTCATCGACCAGTACAAGCTGACCAAGGTCGACTTCGACGTCGAGGGCGCGGCCCTGCCGGACACCGCCGCCAACACCCGCCGCTCCCAGGCGATCGCCCAGCTCCAGAAGACCCACCCCGGCCTGAACGTCTCCTTCACGCTGCCGGTCATGCCCGAGGGCCTGACGCAGCCGGGCGTGGCCCTGCTCGCCGACGCCAAGAAGAACGGGGTCCGCGTCGACGCCGTCAACATCATGGCGATGGACTACGGCCCGGCGTACAGCGCGGACATGGGGACGTACGCGATCCAGGCCGCGACCGCGACCCAGGCCCAGGTCAAGGGCGTCCTCGGGCTCTCCGACGCGGCCGCCTGGAAGGCCGTCGCCGTCACCCCGATGATCGGCGTCAACGACGTCGTCAGCGAGATCTTCCGGGTCGACGACGCCACGCAGCTCGTCGACTTCGCGAAGTCGAAGGGGATCGGCTGGCTCTCGATGTGGTCCTCGACCCGTGACAAGCAGTGCGCGGCCGGAGCGGTGAACTACGCCGACGCCACCTGCTCCTCGATCCTCCAGCAGCCCCTGGCCTTCACGAAGGCCTTCGCCGCCTACAAGTGACCCGGCGGCCCTCAGGCCCCCCACACCGCGCGCCCCGGCCGGAGCCACCCCACCCCCCGGCCGGGGCGCGCACCCCTACCCGGCCGCACCGCGCAGGCGTCGGCGGTTCGAGCGGGCCTCAGCCCTTCACGGCGCCCCGCATCACCCCGCCCACGATGTGCCGCCCGAACAGCGCGAGTACGACGAGCAGCGGCAGCGAGCGGCGCGCTGCCGGTGACCGCCGCCATGACGCCGGAGGCGGAGTCGGTGAACGCCGTGCCCTCCGGGGCACGTTCGCGGTAACGGACCCCGGTGGCAAGGTACTTGCGCCAGTCGCCCGCCCAGAGCCGCCCGACGGCGGTCCGCTCGGTGGGCAGCCCGGCCCGGGCGAAGAGGTCCTTGCGGTAGCAGACGGCCTGCGGCCCGATGTCGGTGCCGAGGGCGAGGGTGCGCCCGTCGGAGCCGGTGCCCTGCGCCCACTTCCAGGGCAGGAAGGCGTTCCGGTCGACCCCCGGCGCCGAGCCGAGCTCGTCGAGCCGGCCTCCCTGGGTCGCGAGCACCTCGGAGATGTTGCCGACCTCGACGGCCTGGACGTCGGCGAGGCCGGAGCCGGCGGTGAGGTGGGTGAGCAGCTGCGGGTAGTAGACGTCGTTGCGGGCGAGGGAGGTCTGGCGGACCGCGATGTCCGGGTGGAGCCGCATGTACGTGTCGTAGAGCCCGGCCTCCTGGAGGCCGAAGGTGCCGAACACCCCGACGGTGAGCGTGATCCGCCGCCCGCTCCCGTCCACCGGCTCGCGGGCCGGGGCGTCGGCCGCGGGCGGTGGGGCGGGGTCGGTGGCGCATCCGCCGGAGAGCGCCGCGCCCAGGAGGAGGGCGAGGGCGAGGGGGACGACGGGCCCGCGCGGCCGGCTCCCGCTCCTCCTCCACATGGGCCCCGACCGTAGTGCGGCTCCGTCCGGGCGGCGGGGGACAGCTCGCCGGGCCGAGCGGAACTCACCGCCCGCACCACTCGTCCGGCGGCAGCGGGGGCCTGGTCGTCGAACGTCTTCGACGGTTCCCGGACCTTGACCGTGTTCTGACACCGACTCAATAGTGGGAGCGCTCCCATTCAATCTTCGACGGGATATCCATGCGCAGAACACGCCACCTCCTCGCGGGGCTCGCCCTGACAGCGGGCCTCCTCGCGGGAGCGGTCCCCGCCACCGCCGCCCCCACCGCCGCGCCGACCCCCGACGCCCCCATGGCCACCACGGCGGTGGCCTCCTCGTACACCTGGAAGAACGTCCGGATCGACGGCGGCGGCTTCGTCCCCGGCATCGTCTTCAACCGGGCCGAGAAGGACCTCGTCTACGCCCGCACCGACATCGGCGGCGTCTACCGCTGGAACCAGGCCGGCTCGTCCTGGACCCCGCTCCTCGACTCCGTCGACTGGGACCACTGGGGCCACACCGGAGTCGTCGGCCTCGCCTCCGACACCGTCGACCCCGACCGGGTGTACGCGGCGGTCGGCACGTACACGAACGACTGGGACCCCGGCAACGGCGCCGTCCTCCGCTCCGCCGACCGGGGCGCCACCTGGCAGCGCACCGACCTCCCCTTCAAGCTCGGCGGCAACATGCCCGGCCGCGGCATGGGCGAACGCCTCGCCGTCGACCCGCACAAGAACAGCGTGCTCTACCTCGGCGCCCCCAGCGGCAACGGCCTGTGGCGCTCCACCGACTCGGGAGCGACCTGGTCGAAGGTCACCACCTTCACCAACCCCGGCGACTTCCAGCAGGACCCGGCCGACACCAGTGGCTACAACTCCGACGAGCAGGGCATCGTCTGGGTCACCTTCGACGAGTCCACCGGCACCGCCGGGACCGCGACCCGCACGATCTACGTCGGCGTGGGCGACAAGGAGAACGCGGTCTACCGCTCCACCGACGCCGGCGCCACCTGGACCCGGCTGCCCGGCCAGCCCACCGGCTACCTCGCCCACAAGGGCGTCCTCGACGCGGCGAACGGCCATCTCTACCTCGCGTACAGCGACCGGGCCGGCCCCTACGACGGCGGCAAGGGCCAGGTCTGGCGGTACGCCACCGCCACCGGCGAGTGGAAGAACATCAGCCCCGTCGCCGAGGCCGACACCTTCCACGGCTTCAGCGGCCTCACCGTCGACCGGCAGAAGCCCGGCACGGTCATGGTCTCGGGCTACAGCGCCTGGTGGCCCGACACCCAGATCTTCCGCTCCACCGACTCCGGCTCCACCTGGACCAAGGCCTGGGACTACACCTCGTACCCCACCCGCGCCAACCGCTACACCATGGACGTCTCCTCCGTCCCCTGGCTGAGCTGGGGCGCCAACCCCGCCCCGCCCGAACAGACCCCGAAGCTCGGCTGGATGACCGAGGCCCTGGAGATCGACCCCTTCGACTCGAACCGCATGATGTACGGCACGGGCGCCACGATCTACGGCACCCAGGAGCTCACCAAGTGGGACACGGGGACGAACTTCACCATCAGGCCCATGGTGAAGGGGCTTGAGGAGACCGCCGTCCTCGACCTGGCCTCCCCGCCCTCCGGGGCCCCGCTGATCAGCGCCCTCGGCGACATCGGCGGCTTCCGGCACACGGACCTCACCACGGTCCCGTCGATGATGTTCACCTCCCCGAACTTCACCTCCACCACCAGCCTCGACTACGCCGAGACCAACCCGAACACGGTCGTCCGCTCCGGCAACCTCGACGGCGGGCCGCGCGTCGCCTTCTCCACCGACAACGGCGCCAACTGGTTCGCCGGACAGGAGCCTTCGGGCGTCACCGGCGGCGGCACGGTCGCCGCGGCCGCCGACGGCAGCCGCTTCGTCTGGAGCCCCGACGGCACCGCGGGCGTGCACACGGCCACCGGCTACGGCACGGCCTGGACCGCCTCCACCGGCATCCCGGCCGGCGCGACCGTCGAGTCCGACCGCGTCGACCCGAAGACCTTCTACGGCTTCAAGGACGGCACCTTCTACGCCAGCACGGACGGCGGCGCGAGCTTCACCGCCCGCGCCACCGGCCTCCCGGCCAAGGGCAACGCCCGCTTCAAGGCCGTCCCCGGCAAGAAGGGCGACATCTGGTTCGCCGGCGGCGCCACCGACGCCACCTACGGCCTCTGGCACTCCACCGACGGCGGCGCCGGCTTCACCCGGGCCTCCGGCGTCGAGCAGGCCGACACCATCGGCTTCGGCAAGGCCGCGCCGGGTGCCACGTACCCCGCGCTCTACACGAGCGCGAAGATCGGCGGCGTACGGGGCGTCTTCCGCTCCACCGACGCGGGCGCGAGCTGGGTCCGGATCAACGACGACGCCCACCAGTGGGGCTGGACCGGCGGCGCGATCACCGGCGACCCCCGGGTCTACGGCCGCGTGTACGTCTCCACCAACGGGCGCGGCATCATCTACGGCGACACCACGGAGACCGGCGGCGGCGACGGCGGCACCGACCCCACCGACCCGCCGGACCCCACCGACCCGCCCGCGCCGACCGGCGCCTGCAAGGTCGCCTACAAGGTCACCAACCAGTGGCAGGGCGGCTTCCAGGCCGACGTCACCCTGACCAACACCTCCACCACCGCCTGGACCGGCTGGAAGCTCGGCTGGGAGTACCCCGCCGGGCAGCGGATCGGCCAGATGTGGAACGCCACCCCGGCCCAGACGGGCTCCGCCGTCACCGCCCGGAACGTCGGCTGGAACGGCCCCGTCGCCGCCGGGGCCTCCGCCTCCTTCGGCTTCACCGGCACCTGGGCCGGCACCAACCCCGTACCCGCCGCCTTCACCCTCGGAGGTGCGACGTGCTCCGTCGCCTGATCGCCGGGGCGGCGGTCCTCGCCGCCGCCCTGACCACCCTCGCCACCACGCCCGCCGCGGCGGCCGACGCCCCGCTGAGGGAGCTCGCGGAGGCCCGCGGCCGCTACCTCGGCACCGCCGTCACCGCCGGAAAGCTCACGGGCGGATACGCGGACCTGGCCGCCGCCCAGTTCAACTCGATCACCCCCGGCAACGAGATGAAATGGGGCTCCGTCGAACCCACCCGGGGCACGTACGACTGGACCGGCGCCGACCGGGTCGTCGCCTTCGCCGAGGCCCACGGGCAGCGGGTCCGCGGCCACACCCTCGTCTGGCACAGCCAGCTGCCCTCCTGGGTGAGCGGCGGCACCTGGACCGCCGACCGGCTGCGCACCCTGATGACCGACCACATCACCGCCCAGGCCGGCCGCTACAAGGGCCGGATCGACCACTGGGACGTCGTCAACGAGCCCCTGAACGAGGACGGCACGCTCCGGCAGTCCGTCTTCGGGGCGACGCTCGGCGAGTCGTACATCGCCGACGCCTTCCGCGCCGCCCGGGCCGCCGACCCGGCGGCGAAGCTGTACCTCAACGACTACTCCACCGACGGGGTCGGCGCGAAGAGCGACGGCATGTACGCCCTGGTCAAGAGGCTCCTCGCGCAGGGCGTCCCGGTCGACGGCGTCGGCTTCCAGGCCCACCTCGTCCTCGGCCAGGTCCCGGCCTCCCTCGAGACCAACCTGCGCCGCTTCGCCGAGCTCGGCGTGGACGTGGCGATCACCGAGCTCGACATCCGGATGACCCTGCCCGCGACCGACGCGAAGCTCGCGCAGCAGAAGGCCGACTACGCCTCCGTCCTGCGCGCCTGCCTGGCCGTCACCCGCTGCGCGGGCGTCACGGTCTGGGGCTTCACCGACTCCGACTCCTGGATCCCGGACTTCTTCCCGGGCCAGGGCGCGGCGACCCCGTACGACGAGAGCCTCGCCCCGAAGCCGGCCCGCGCCGGGATCGCCGAGACGCTCGCCCCGGTCACCCCGCCCTCCCCGGGTGTGTGCTCCGTCACATACGCGGTCACGAGCCAGTGGACGGGCGGCTTCACGGCGCAGGTCACCCTCCGCAACACGGGGACGGCCGCGCTGAACGGCTGGACCGTCCGCTGGAGCCAGCCGGCGGGCCAGCGGGTCACCCAGGCCTGGAACGCCGCGGTGACCCAGACCGGGGCGGAGGTGACGGCGGCGAACCTCTCGTACAACGCGACGGTCCCGCCGGGCGGCTCGGTCTCGTTCGGGTTCAACGGCGCCTGGTCGGGCACCAACCCGCCCCCGGCGGCCTTCACCTGCGGCTAGCGTCATACGAAAACGACCGAGGCCCCGGTTCTTTCGAACCGGGGCCTCGGCCTTCAGGGTGAGTAACGGGACTCGAACCCGCGACATCCTGGACCACAACCAGGTGCTCTACCGTCTGAGCTATACCCACCATGACCGGCGATTTTCTTGGGTTTCCCCGACCGGCCGAGAAGAAGTCTACAGGGTCCTGAGGGGTGCTCGCGCCCGCATTGATTCCGGACGCGAGCGACCCCGTTCGGACGGGTCTATTCCGCGGGCAGGACGTGGCGCGCGGCGATCCGCTTCGCGGTCTCCGAGTCCGGTCCGGGCTGCGGGACGAAGACCGCCTCGCGGTAGTAGCGCAGCTCCGCGATGGACTCGCGGATGTCGGCGAGCGCCCGGTGGTTGCCGTTCTTCTCCGGACTGTTGAAGTACGCCCTCGGGTACCAGCGGCGGGCCAGCTCCTTGACCGAGGAGACATCGACGATCCGGTAGTGCAGGTGGCTCTCCAGGGCGGCCATGTCACGGGCGAGGAAGCCGCGGTCCGTGGAGACCGAGTTCCCGCACAGCGGCGCCTTGCCGGCTTCCTTGACGTGCTCGCGGATGTACGCGAGGACCTGGGCCTCCGCGTCGGCGAGCGTGGTGCCGCCGGCGAGCTCGTCGAGCAGACCCGAGGCCGTGTGCATCTGGCGCACGATCTCCGGCATGGTCTCCAGGGCCGCGTCCGGCGGGCGGATCACGATGTCCACCCCGTCGCCGAGCACGTTCAGTTCCGAGTCGGTGACCAGTGCGGCCACCTCGATGAGTGCGTCGTCCGTCAGCGAGAGCCCGGTCATCTCGCAGTCGATCCACACCATGCGATCGTTCATGCGTCCACCTTAGGTCCTGTCCGGCGGATCAGGGCCGGGGCCGCGGTGCCGCGCCCCCGGGGAACGGCCGACGGGCGCCCGGGGGAGGTGTCCCCGGGCGCCCGTCGGTCCTGCGGTGCGCCGCTTGTGGCCGCGCGGGTCGGTGTTACGGCGCGCTGCGTTACGGCGCGCTGCGCTGGCCCGGCAGGGAGGGGCGGCCGGGGGCGTAGGCGTCCGCGTGCTGCTTCCCCGGCTCCAGCGCGGAGCCCGGGCGCCGGATTCCGGCGGCGACCTGGGCGGGCACGACCGGGTCGAGCACCGCCGTGCTGGTCTCACCCTGCGGCCGCCGGGCCCGGTACGCGGCCCGGTAGGCCGCCGGCGAGGAGCCGAGCTGGCGCCGGAAGTGGCCGCGCAGCGCCACCGGGGAGCGGAAGCCGCACCTGCCCGCGACCTCGTCGACCGAGTAGTCGGAGGTCTCGAGCAGCCGCTGCGCCTGGAGCACCCGCTGCGTGATCAGCCACTGGAGGGGGGCCGAGCCCGTCAGCGAGCGGAACCGGCGGTCGAAGGTCCGCCGTGACATGTACGCGCGAGCGGCCAGGGTCTCCACGTCGAACTGCTCGTGGAGGTGCTCCAGCGCCCAGGCGACGACCTCGGCCAGCGGGTCGGCGCCGATCTCTTCTGGTAAAGACCTGTCGAGGTAGCGCTCCTGACCGCCGCTGCGCCGCGGCGGGACGACCAGCCGGCGCGCCAGCGCGCCCGCGGCCTCGGTGCCGTGGTCGGTCCGCACGATGTGCAGACACAGATCGATTCCGGCCGCGGTGCCGGCGGAGGTGAGGACGTCCCCGTCGTCGACGAAGAGCTCCCGCGGGTCCACGTGGACCGACGGATAGCGCTTGGCGAGCGTCGGCGCGTACATCCAGTGCGTGGTCGCCGGGCGGCCGTCGAGCAGGCCGGCCGCGGCGAGGACGAAGGCGCCGGTGCACAGACCGACGATCCTGGCGCCCTCCTCGTGGGCACGGCGCAGCGCTTCGAGCGCCTCCGGCGGCGGCGGCGAGGTGATCGACCGCCAGGCCGGCACGACGACGGTCCCGGCGCGACTGATCGCCTCCAGGCCGTACGGCGCGGTGAGTTCGAGGCCGCCGGTGGTGCGCAGCGGACCGTCCTCGCCGGCGCAGACGAGCAGCCGGTAACGGGGCACCCCGGCGTCCTGCCGGTCGATGCCGAAAACGGAGAGCGGGATGGAGCTCTCGAAGATGGGGCCGCCGCTGAACAGCAGCACCGCGACGACTTCGCGACGGCGGCGCCCGGACAGCTTCCGTGCGACCTCCGGTGCGGCGGAGTCCTGGCTCATGACGCTAAGCCCCCCTCGGTGTTCGCGTCTCCCTGGTCGTGTCGCTCCTGCACGTTTCCCCTCGGTTTTGCACGAGACCCCAGTCTTCGGTACCCATGATCGAATCTACTGTGTCCCGTGGCGCCGGCGTGACAAGTTCTCCATCCGGTGGATTGTCGACAAGGCCACTTGGCGCGAAGCGATCGATCGCGAAGCGTTCCACCTGGCGGTCGCCAAGGGAAGGGGCGGCACCGCGAACCTGCCCGTGAGCGTAGGGTGCGGGGCCTTGTTGCGGGGCTTTCGGGGTCGTCGGTGCCGGGGTTGGCCAACCGTTCCGCCAAGGACTCGCCGACGGATGGAAGTTGGCTGAAATCATATGGGTTCGGTTGTGCGAACCTGTCAACTCGAAGGGGGTCGGGACCGGCTTCGGCTCAGTTTCGGCGCCTGTTTCGTACGGTTTCGTCCCGTAGTCCGCGCTCCGAGCGGCGCAGCAGCACCTGGCAGGCAGCCGTCACCGAGACGAGGCCGAGCGCGGTGCCGGCGGCCCCGCCGAGCGAGGTGCCGTAGACGACGAGTACCACCGGGACCAGGACGCAGCAGAAGGCCGACCACCGGACGACGTCACCGGCGGGGTCCGTCACTCCCGTCCGCACCCCCGTCCCCGGTCCCGTCCCCGATCCCGTCCCCACTCCTGTCCACGCTCCGGCCCCTCTCTCCGTCCCCGGCTCCCGGCCCGGGGTCGACGGGGTCGCCGCGGCGGGGGCGGGGGCGGGGACGGGGGCGCGGCGGCGGCCGCGGGGCGAGCCGAGCGCGGGGGCGGGCGCGGGGGCGGCGGAGGTCTGGCCGGCGGCGGTCGATGGTGCGGGCACGGGCGGTCTCCCTGCGACGGTGGGCTGGACCTGTGGCAACGAGGAGCGGAATGTTCCGGTCACTGTGGGCGACGTCCGTTTGGCCCCTGTAAGGACGCCTGTAGGGCACAACCGGCATTGCCAGATCGCGAACCCCTCGTGCATGCTCCCTGGGACGCCGCGTGAGAGCGGTGCGCACGCCGGGGAGTGGCACGGCGGGCTCTGGGCAGGAGAGGAGTGTCGCCGTACCCTTGGGGGTATGGGCTTGGGAAGATGATTCCCGGACACAGCTCCGCCGCCACCCGTTGTTCCGTCCCCTCCATTCCCGTCCCTTCCCACGAGGACTCTCTTCGCCGAGACACCGATGGCCGGTCACGAATTCTCCGAACCCGCGGACCGCAAGCGCGTCGCCGACTCCACGGTCGACCCCCTCGCGGTAGAACAGCCACGCCACTCCTGCGACCCGGCCTTCCGGCACGGGGTGGTCGTCGGTTTCGACGGCTCCATGTCCAGTGAGCGAGCCCTCGCGTACGCCATCGGCATGGCCCGCCGCTCCGGCTCCGGCCTGATCATCGTGCACGTGGCCAACCGGCTGCCCACCACGGTGTGGGCCGGCTGCGAGCCGCCGGTCTTCGTCGACGTGCCGGACCACCGCACCGAGGTCCTCGGTCTGGAGCTCGCCTGTGCCGAGCACCTCTCTGAGGTGCCGTGGATCCTCGTCGAGCGCGGTGGGGACATCTGCCACGAGCTGGAGGAGGTCGGCCGCGAGTACTCGGCCGACGCGATCGTGGTCGGCTCCACGCACGGGATCGTCGGCCGGATCTTCGGCTCGGTGGCCGGCCGCCTCGCGCGCCGCGCCCAGCGGCCCGTCATCGTCATCCCGTAGGCGTCGCGGGCGACCGCATCGCACCGCCACTCTTCGTCAACTGGCGCTCCCCGGCCATAAATTCGGCCTTCCTCAGGTGAATTGTGCGCTTGTGAAGGGTAGATAAGGGTCACCGGATCACAGCAGCTCACGCAGCATGACTGCACTCCTGAAGGGAGCCCGCCGTGGACAATGAAGTCGCCGCGGGAAACAGCACCTCCACTCTCGGACACCTGGCACTCGGACTCACCCTGCTGGCCTTCGGGCTGGGCGGGACGGGTGTCATCGACAACGTCGCGGCAGCGGATGCCGCGGGCCTCGCCACCTGGGTCGGCGGGGTGGCGCTCTTCCTCGTCGGCCTGGTCGCCCTGCGCGGCGGCAGCACCGGCGAGGGCACGGCGTACGCGGCGCTCGGCGCCTTCTGGTTCACCTGGGGGACCGCGGTCGGCGGCGGGGCCTCGGCGGACGCGGTGGGGCTCTTCATGCTCCTGTGGGCGCTCCTGGCGCTCACACTGACGATGGCCGCCTCGGGCAGCGGTCTGTTCGGACAGGGCGTGTACGGGCTGCTGTTCGTCGCGCTGCTGCTGATCGGCATCGGCGCGCTGGCCGACAACGGCGGCCTCGCGAAGGCGGGCGGCTGGGCGGCCGCGGTCGCCGGCCTCGTCGCCTGGTACGGCGCGACGGCCGCGGTGGCGGGCTGGCCGACCACCCTCCGGCGCACGGCGAGCACGAGCGCGCCCGCTGCCGGGTGACCACGAGCGCCGGCGAGTGAGCCGAAGGGGCGCACGAGCGCCCCGGAGGCGAACCGAGCCCAAAAAAGAACGGTCCCTGTGCACCTGGGTGTGCACGGGGACCGTTCTCGTGTCCGGTCGAACCGCCGGGGGACAGGCCCGGCGGTGCGGGTCGGGGGGACAGGCCCCGACCGGCTGCTACTCGACCGTGACGGACTTGGCCAGGTTGCGCGGCTTGTCGATGTCGCGGCCCATGGCGAGCGCCGTGTGGTAGGCGAGGAGCTGGAGCGGGATGCCCATCAGGATCGGGTCCAGCTCGTCCTCGTTCTTCGGCACGACGATGGTGTGGTCGGCCTTCGCCTGCGGCTGGTGCGCGACCGCGAGGATGCGGCCGCTGCGGGCCTTGATCTCCTCCAGGGCGGCGCGGTTCTTCTCCAGCAGGTCGTCGTCGGGGACGATCGCGACCGTCGGCAGGGCCGGCTCGATGAGGGCGAGCGGGCCGTGCTTCAGCTCGGAGGCGGGGTACGCCTCGGCGTGGATGTAGGAGATCTCCTTCAGCTTGAGGGAGGCCTCCAGGGCGACGGGGTAGCCGCGCACACGGCCGATGAACATCATCGACTGGGCGCCCGCGTACTCCGCGGCGATCTTCTTGATCTCGTCCTCGGTCTCGAGGATCTCGCTGATCTGCGCGGGCAGCTTGCGCAGGCCCTCGATGATCCGCTTGCCGTCGGTGACGGACAGGTCGCGGATGCGGCCCAGGTGCAGGGCGAGCAGCGCGAAGGCGGTGACCGTGTTGGTGAAGCACTTGGTGGAGACGACGCAGACCTCGGGGCCGGCGTGGACGTACACGCCGCCGTCGGCCTCGCGGGCGATGGCGGAGCCGACGACGTTCACGACGCCGAGGACGCGGGCGCCCTTGCGCTTGAGCTCCTGGACGGCGGCCAGCACGTCGTAGGTCTCACCGGACTGGGAGACGGCGATGTAGAGGGTGTCGGGGTCCACGACCGGGTTGCGGTAGCGGAACTCCGAGGCCGGCTCGGCGTCGGCGGGGATGCGGGCCATGGACTCGATGAGTCCGGCGCCGATGAGGCCGGCGTGGTACGAGGTGCCGCAGCCGAGGATCTTGATCCGGCGGATGGTGCGGGCCTCGCGGGCGTCGAGGTTCAGGCCGCCCAGGTGCACGGTGGAGAAGCGGTCGTCGATCCGGCCGCGCAGCACGCGGTCGACCGCGTCGGGCTGCTCGGAGATCTCCTTGTGCATGTACGTGTCGTGGCCGCCCATGTCGTAGGAGGCGGCCTCCCACTCCACGGTCTCCGGGGTGGCGGTGGTGGTCGTCCCGGAGGTCGTGTAGGTGCGGAAGTCGTCGGCCTTGAGGGTGGCCATCTCGCCGTCGTCGAGGGTGACGACCTGGCGGGTGTGGGCGATCAGGGCGGCGACGTCGGAGGCGACGAGCATCTCCTTCTCGCCGATGCCGAGGATGACCGGGGAGCCGTTGCGGGCCACCACGATGCGGTCGTTGAAGTCGGCGTGCATCACGGCGATGCCGTAGGTGCCCTCGATGACCTTGAGCGCCTCGCGGACCTTCTCCTCCAGGGTGGAGGCCTGGGACCGGGCGATGAGGTGGGTGATGACCTCGGTGTCGGTCTCGGAGGCGAAGACGACGCCGTCGGCCTCCAGCTTCGCGCGGAGCTCCTGGGCGTTGTCGACGATGCCGTTGTGGACGACCGCGACCTTGTTCTCGGGGTCCAGGTGCGGGTGCGAGTTCACGTCGCTGGGGGCGCCGTGGGTGGCCCAGCGGGTGTGGGCGATGCCGGTGGTGCCGGAGAAGCGCTTGGGGACGCGGGCTTCCAGGTCACGGACCCGGCCCTTGGCCTTGACCATCTTCAGGCCGGTGGCCTTCGGGCTGGTGATGACCATGCCGGCGGAGTCGTATCCCCGGTACTCGAGCCGCTGCAGGCCTTCCAGCAGCAGCGGGGCGACGTCACGCTTTCCGATGTAACCGACAATTCCGCACATAAAGGTGAAACCCCTCCAGGTCTGTGATGGTGCTTTCCGGCCGCCGAGGCGGGCCTCAGCCGTAGACGATGCGGCGCAGTTGCCGGAGCGAGAGCTCCGGTGGCGCCACGGCCCGGTGCGGCAGCTCCGCCGCGATCCGTTCGAAGATCTCGGCGTTCACCGCCCCGCCGGACTGCAGTTCGCGGTGGCGGCGGCGGACGAACTCCTCGGTCGTCTCGTCGAAGTACGCCAGCACGTCGAGCACCACCCGGGCGGCCTCACCGCGCTGGAGCGCGGTGCTGCGGACCAGATGGTCGACGAGGTCGTCGTGCGACGGGCGGCGTTCGAGCACCCGTGAATACTGAGGTGCGCACCCGGCTCTTTGCAAGAATCCTGCCCGAAATCGGGCAGGACGGCCGCGATTGAGCCCCGGAACGAGGGGATTGGCCTAGACCTTGACCGATCGCAGGGTGCGGCGGTACGCATGGTGACGGTTCGGATACACATCGACAGACGCGTCCATTCGCCCGAAGGGGACCATGCCTGTGAGACAGCGCCGAACGATTCCGCGCCTGATCGGATCCCTGCTCCTGGTCGCCACCGCCGGAGTCGGCTGCGGCGAGGCCACCGCCGACAGCAGATACGCCGGCACCGGAACCGACGGCAAGGCCGCGGCCGCCGCCGAGCCCGAGGTGCGCCCGCTCGGCCGCATCGTGCCCGTACCCGCCTCCGTCACCCCCGAGGGCGAGCCGTACACCCTCACCCGCGCGACCCGCATCGGCGTGGACAGCGCCTCCCGCGAGTCCAAGGCCCTCGGCCGCTACCTCGCCGGACTGCTCCGCCCCGCCACCGGCTTCCCGCTGCCCGTCGTCGACGAGGCCGGCGCCCGCGGCGGCATCCGCCTCCGTCTCAGCCCCGGCGACACCGCGCTCGGCGACGAGGGCTACCGCCTCCGCTCCGGCCCCGGCGGCGTCACCCTCACCGCCCGTGAACCCGCGGGCCTCTTCCGCGGCGTCCAGACCCTGCGCCAGCAGCTGCCCTCCGCCGTCGAGCGGAACTCCGTCCAGGCCGGCCCCTGGAAGATCGCGGGCGGCACGATCACCGACACCCCGCGCTACGCCTACCGGGGCGCCATGCTCGACGTCGCCCGTCACTTCTTCACCGTCGACGAGGTGAAGCGGTACATCGACCAGCTCGCCCTCTACAAGATCAACACGCTCCACCTGCACCTCTCCGACGACCAGGGCTGGCGCATCGCCGTCGACTCCTGGCCCCGGCTCACCACCTACGGCGGCTCCACCGAGGTCGGCGGCGGTCCCGGCGGCTTCTACACGAAGGAGGAGTACCGGGAGATCGTGCGGTACGCGGCCTCCCGCTACCAGGAGGTGATCCCCGAGATCGACCTGCCGGGCCACACCAACGCGGCCCTCGCCTCCTACGCCGAACTCAACTGCGACGGCGTCGCCCCGCCCCTCTACACCGGCATCAAGGTCGGCTTCAGCTCCCTCTGCGTCCCGAAGCCCGTCACGTACGACTTCGTCGACGACGTGATCCGTGAGATCGCCGCCCTCACTCCCGGCCGCTACCTCCACATCGGCGGCGACGAGGCCCACTCCACCAGCCACGCCGACTACGTGACCTTCATGGACAAGGTGCAGCCGCTCGTCGCCAAGTACGGCAAGAAGGTCGTCGGCTGGCACCAGCTGACCGGTACGAAGCCCGCCGAGGGCGCCCTCGTCCAGTACTGGGGCCTCGACCGCACCCCCGCCGCCGAGAAGGAACGGGTCGCCGCCGCCGCGCGCAACGGCACCGGGCTGGTCCTCTCGCCCGCCGACCGGTCCTACCTCGACATGAAGTACACGAAGGACACCCCGCTCGGCCTCGCCTGGGCCGGATACGTCGAGGTGCGGCGCTCGTACGACTGGGACCCGGCGACGTACCTGCCGGGGGCGCCGGCCGACTCTGTCCGGGGCGTCGAGGCCCCGCTGTGGACGGAGACCCTCGCCACGATGGACGACCTCGACGTGATGGCCTTCCCGCGCCTGCCGGGGATCGCCGAGCTGGGCTGGTCCCCGGCGTCGACCCACGACTGGGAGACGTACAAGGTCCGCCTGGCGGAACAGGCCCCGCGCTTCGAGGCGATGGGCATCGACTACTACCGCTCGCCGCAGGTGCCCTGGCCGGGGGAGTAGCCGGTCTGGTCACGCACGTGGAACGCCCGGCCGGGGAGCCCTGGCCGGGCGTTCCACGTGTGTGGGTGGGTCAGGCGTTGCCGAACCCGTTGCCTTTGACGCCGGCCACGAAGGCGGTGAAGGCGGTGGCGGGGAGGTTGAGGGCGGGGCCGGTGGGGTGCTTGGAGTCCCGGACGGGGACGGTGCCGCGTGAGACGGCGAAGTTGGTGGCGACCTCGACGCACTGGCCGCCGTTCTCGCTGTAGGAGGACTTGAACCAACGGGGGGATTCGGTCGTCACGGGGTGCCCTTTCGCGCCTGGTTGATCACGGCCACGGATTCCGCCTGGGAGGGCGCTTCGGCCTGTAGTTGATGGTAGGTCGTCAGCATTGGTAGGACTGAGGCGATTTCACGGTCCAGATGGCCACGCTGGGCGGACTCGGCATACGACATCAGCGAGCGATCAGGCATCGTGAGCACGGTGACCGGCAGGCTGAGCGGCCGCCGAATCCCCATGTCGAATGGGGCGATCTGAAGCACGGTGTTCGGCTGTTCGGCGAACTCGACCAACCGCGCCAACTGGTCTTGCATGACGGCCGTCCCCCCGATGGGGCGGCGGATGCAGCCTTCATCCAGGACGACGAAGATCAGCGGGGGAGAGGCGCGGACCAGTGCGGCCTGGCGCTCCGCGATGACTGTCAGACGCTCGTGGGCCTGCTCCGTGGTGATCGCTCCCCGCTTGACGGCGCTCTCGGTGATCACGGTCGCATACTCGGGCGTCTGGAGCAGGCCGGGTATGACGCCCACCTCGTACAGCCGGATCTCCGCTGCCCGGGCCTCGTGCTCCACGTACTCCGGGAAGCCCTCCAGGAGCGCCCCCTGCCGCATGCTGCGCCACTCGCGCTCGAACGAATCGCCCGTTCCCAAGGCCGCGTCCGCACGTCGGGCGAGACGCAAAGTCGGCATCTTGCGGCCAGTTTCGACGGAGGAGAGATGCGTCCCGGAGTACCCCATCCGCGAACCCAACTCCTCCTGGGACCAGCCGCGTTCCTCGCGTAACCGGCGCAGACGGGCCCCGAACGCCGCCTGTGGAGAACTCTCGGGGTCCAACTCCTTGATATTCAAGGGTTCGTCACCAACTTTCCGTCCTTCCGCGACACGTTGATGCGCTCCTGACTGTAGGTCACGCTGGGCACCCCTGGTAGTGGATCCGCTACGGAGAGGAGCGACCATGTCCGTACACCAACCCGCCGCCGGCGCGTACGTCGCCGACATCGCCAACGGAACGACCCGGCTCGGCAGGGTGTCGCGCAGTCAGGCCGGGAGTGTCTACCTGCGTCCTCCGGGCGGCGGTGCCGAGTGGGCCGCCTCGCCCGAGGATCTACGTGCGCCGACCGAGGGCGAGTGGTCGAGCATCCGTATCCTCACCACCCCCGTACCTCCCGCACTCGTCCTCTCCGCAGACCATGGGCTCCGCCCCCGGCCCGAGCCGGTTCCGGACTGCACGCTGTGTGCGTATCTGGTGCGATGGTTCGACCTCTATATGGGCACCGGACCCCGGCACGACGAATCCGCCGCCGTGGACTGCGTGGTGGAGATCCGGAACCACCCGCACGACCCGCCGAAGATGCGGATCGTGAAGCCGTGACGGCGCCGGTGGATGTACCCGTCACGCACCGGATCGGCCCGCACCCCCAGGGGGAGACCGTCGCGACGGCCCACTGCCTGGACGGCGGGTGTGGTTGGGAGACTCCGCCCTCCGCCCAACCGCCCGGCGTAAACGTCGAATGCCTGGCGCACACCGTCGAGACCGGGCACGACACGTTCGCCGTGACGGTCGAGTGCGTCGCCCTGGTGACGGACGGCCCCCGGTGAGGCTCCACGCCGTGGCCGTCACGGTCGTGGGCGTCGTCGGCGTCCTCGTCATGGCTCTCGTCGTCACCCGGTGACCTGGACACGCAGGAGTGCCCGGCGGCCGTCGGCCGCCGGGCACTCCTTGTTCAGGGACCGAGATCAGCTGCAGCGCAGCTGTGCGTCGGCCCAGTCGGCGTGGTCCTTGCCCGTGCCGTCACCGCCGTCGGCGGCCACCAGTTCCAGCACCTTGGCGCCGGAGATGTCGACGTCCAGCGTCGTCGGGCCGGTGGCGTGGGTCCGTACGGAGGTGGTCGTCAGGGTGCGGCCGTCGGCGCGGACCGAGAAGGCCACCGAGCCGTAGTCGACCTCGTCGTCGATGCCCACCGTGGCGGTCAGCCGGGTGCAGCGGCCGTCCAGCTTCAGCCCCACCACACTTGACGCGTGGGTTCCCAGGCCTGAGGCGAAGGTCGTGCCGTTGAGCGAGAGCGATCGCCCGTCTCCGCCGCCGGACTCGCCGTTGCTCGAGTTCCGCTCCACCGGACCCCAGCCGTTGGCCGAGTAGTAGAACGGCAGGGCGCTGACGGCGGTGTCGGCGGTCGGGGCCTCTACCGCGGTGGCCGGAAGGACCTTACGGGTGTCGGCCAGGTGCTTCGCGCCGCCCTGCTGGAAATCGGCCGCCGCGGTGAGTGCGGAGAACTCCGGCAGGGTGCCTTCGGGGGCCGTGACCTGATAGGTCGCGGTGACCGAAGTGCCCGGGGCCACTGTGGCGCCGGTGACCGCCGTCGCCGGGGTGACGGTCCAGCCGGTCGGTGCCTGAAGGGTGATGTCGGTCGCGGTGGCGGAAGTGACGCCGGCCGGCACGGCCATCGTGGCGGTGACGGTGGTCTGCTCGCCCGGCGCGATGTGCTCCGGTGCGGCGAGCGCCAGCGTGGCGTTCGGGGAGGTGGACGCGTAGGTGGCGGCCTGGTACTGGGGGGCGGCCACCGGGCCCGTCGTGTGCGGGGAGAGCTGGGTGCCGTAGGACTCCAGGGCAACGGAGCCCAGGCCGCCGGTGGTGCCGTCGGCGTTCCAGACCGCGAGGGCGATGGAGTTGGCACCGTTGGGGTTGAGGATGCCGTTGGGGATCGGGAAGCTGTGCTGCGGGCCGAGGTCGTTGATGTACCGGCCGAGCTGCCAGCCGTTGACGAAGATCAGCGCCCGGTAGTGGCGGGACGGGTCGTCGGTGATGCGCAGCCCCACCGAGGTGTCCTGGCCTGCCGGGAGGTTGAGGTTCGCCGAGGTGCGGTACCAGGTCACGCCCGGGGTGGTGTTGTTGGTCGGCAGGGTGACGGATGACCAAGCGGTGTCGGGGAAGCCGGGCAGCGACCAGCCGGAACGCTCGCCGTACAGGCCTCCGGTGTTCATCGGGCCGCGGGCCGGGTCGATCAGGTTCTCCCCGCCGCGGCTGCCCTGGATGCGCCAGGTGACCGGGGTGGTCGGTGCGCCGACGAGGGCGGCACCGGTCAGGCCGCGTGCCTCCTTGTGGGAGTCGTTGGCAGTCCAGTCCTCGTTGTGGCCGGAGTTCTCCAGCAGCACCGAGACCACGTTGTCCGCGCCGTCCTTGAGGCTGCCGGCGGGGAAGTCGAACCGGTGGTGGCGGTCACTGGTGCTGCCCAGGAAGGTGCCGTTCAGCCAGACCGAGTAGATGCCGGCCGGGCCGGTGATCGCGGACAGGTCCACGGCGTTGGTGCCGGGCATGCCCTTGAAGTGCGCCCGGTACCAGACGTCGCCGTAGTGGAAGCCGTACTCGTCGGTGAACAGCACCGGGAGCGTGTCCGGGGTGGTCGTGCTGTGGGAGGTGAGCTTGTCCGCCACCGTCCACGTGCTGTCGTCGAAGCCCAGCTGCGCCTCGGGTGATTCGGTGGACTTCTTCCAGCCGGTCAGAGCCGGCAGGGAGACCGCGACCGGGGCCTTGAGCTGGCCCGTTCCCGAGCCGCTCGACGTGGTCGACAGGGCGAGGGCACCGCCGTTCCAGGTGGTCTTCGCGAACGAGCCCGCGAAGACCTCGACAGCGCCGGCGGAGGCGGAGTCGCCGGTGAGTGCCAGCGTGCCGTCGGCGGCGGTGGTGGCGCCGCGCAGCAGCGAACTGCCGCGTACCAGCACGGGGCCGGCCGCGGTCTGGGCCTGCCAGAACGTCTTGGCGGTGGCGGTGTCCCCGATCAGCAGCAGCAGCGGTCGCTGTCCGCCCGTGACGAGCACCCGGGCCAGGCCGGAGTGCTGGTAGTTCAGCCGCAGGTCACCGGAGGTCGCGTCCCAGGTGAACGGCACGGTCCCGCTCAGCACCTTCACGGTCGGCTTCGTCGGGAAGTTGAGCACCGTCTCGCCGGACTGCCCCTGGCCGCCGTAGAGCACCGCCACGTCACGGGCGCCGATGGTGGTGCTGGTCATCAGCTCCGAGGTGGAGTACTGCAGCCGGCTCGCGCCGAGCTGGTAGCCGGCCACGAGGGTCTTGGACTCCCTCCCCGCCAGCGTGATCGAGGTTCCCGCCTGCTGCGGGACGGACGGGTAGTTGCGCGTGGCGCCCGTCGGCTGGTCGACGGCGTCGACCGCGACGAAGGCGCCGTTGGCCGAGGCGTTCTTCTGCCCGGTCGCGACGATCTTCAGGGTGTGTGCGGCGTTGGTCAGGTTGTTCGCCGAGTACAGCACCTGCTGCGGCACGACCGTGGACGAGTAGCCGTCCACGGTGGCCACCTTGGTGCCGTCGATGTAGACGTCGGCCTTGCCGTGGTTGGGCGCGGTCGATGCGATCCAGCGGACCGACTTGCCGGTGAACGGTATCGACACGCTCGCGCCGGCGGTGTCGGTCCAGGACTCGGTCTGGCGGAAGTCGCTCTTCGCGTAGTCCTGCTCGGCGCCGACATGGGTCCAGCCCGCGCTGTAGGCGAGGCGGCTGTCCTGGTCGTCGAAGGTGTAGGAGCCCTTGGTCAGGTCGACCGCGATGCGCGCGTTGAGAGTGTTGTTGGAATTGACGTTCGACTGCCGCAGGAAGTGGAACTGCGTTCCGTCATCCGGGTTCCGGCGGACCGTCTCCACCATGTCCCAGGTGCTCGGGGCGGGGTTGGCCACCTGGTCGGTCTTGTTCAGCGACTGCGCGGTTTGGAGGAAGGAGCCGATCAGCTTGATCTGCTGGTACTTGTCGGTGAGCTGGCGGGGCTCGCTGATCGCCGCACCGTAGTCGTAGGAGGTGTAGACCATGTTGGGGTCGGCCTGCCAGCCCCAGGAGGTACCGCCGTAGGCCATGTAGAGGTTCTGCATGGTCGACCCGACGGCGAGGTTGTTCTTGTAGAAGACGTTGGCGAAGTCGGCGCCGGTCAGCTGGCGGCACTTGTCGTAGCCGGGGCCACCCCACGGGTCGAAGGACCCGCCCTGGAACTCCGCGGTGAACAGCGGGGTGTTGGGGTTGCGGGGGTAGCCGGCGATGTTCGGCAGGTTGCTCCACTGCGTGGGGTTGGAGCAGTTGAACCCCTGCGGGTAGGAGTCCACGGCGTCGATGTCCACCGCCCCCGCACCGGTGGCGAACGCCTGGTTGTGGTTACCGGTGAGCGGCACGGTGATTCCGTGGTCCCGCGCGGCCTTCTCCAGGTGGGCCATGTAGGCCCGGCCGTCGGCGTTGTTCCTGTAGAACTCGTTCTCGATCTGGTAAGCGATGATCGATCCGGTCCCGTTGGTGATCTGGTGGCGAGCCAGGATCGGGTCGATCTTGCTCAGCCACTCGTCCGCCGCGGCCAGGTACGCGGGGTCGGTGCTGCGCGCCGACCCCGGCAGGGTGTCGACCCAGGCCGGGAATCCGCCACTGTCGAGCTCGGCGTTGATGTACGGGCCGGGCCGGGCGATCACGTAGACGCCCTCCTGCGCGGCCATGTCCAGCAACTTGTCGACGTCGCGGATGCCGCTGAAGTCGTACACGCCGGGCTTGGGCGAGTGGTAGGCCCAGTCGAGGTAGATGGAGACAGTGTTGAACCCGGCCGCCTTCAGCTTCTGCAGCGTGTCCCGCCACAGGTCCGGACTGGGCAGACGGTTGTAGTGGAACTCGCCGCTCCAGATGTAGGTGCGCTTCCCGTCGATCATCATCGAGTAGCCGTCATAGGTCACCGTGTGGGTGCCGCTGATCGAGGAAGCGGCGGCCGGCATGGCCGTCACGGTGGCGGTGGAGACCGATCGGGAGGCGGGCTGGGCGGCGGCCGCGCCGCCGGCCGCGCCGGTGGCCGACAAGGCCAGCGTGATGGCAGCTGCCAGCACTCTGCGCGAGCGGTGACCCGGGGGCCTGGGAGGAGATGCGTTGAGCATGGTGCGGCTCCTGAACTGGGTGGGGGGAGGGGGGAGGGGTACTGACGGCGCCGTGAGGAACACGGCCCCGTCAGGCTCGGGTGGTTCGGCCGATCCTCGGCAGCCGTTGGCCTGGTCGCGGCGATTCCACTGCTCCAGCCCGGGTCGCGGACGCTGCCGAGGAGGGGAGGGCAAGGAGAAGCGGGGTTCCGTCGGCCTCCTCCGTACCTGCGCAAGGGATGAGGAAGCCGGGTGGCCCTTGGCGTGTGCGGGGGATGGAGGAGGGTCGGGTCGACCGGGTGATGTGTGAACGTTCCCAGTCGTTGGCGGGAGTGAGGTGATCACGTTCGGCGACATGGCTGGGGTGAATCCCGCGTGGGGCGGCTGGGGTCAACCCTCCGCCCCCGCCTCCTCCTGACCAGGGTGGGAGCCGGGATCTGACGATCAGTCACGTCAATCCGGCGGGTGGCCGTGTTGACGTAAACATTTGGTTAAAGCAGAGTTTCGGGGCGCGCCCGGGTGCTGTCAAGGCTTCATTCGAACCATCCTGGTTCGTTAGGTTTCGCCAGGGTTCGTCAGGGGTACAGGGCGACGCCGGACCAAAGCCGTCGGCACCGCCCTGCGCGACCAGGCCGCCGAGCGGTGCGGGACGCGCCTGGAGAAGGCCCTGGTGGACCAGGGCGGACGAGGTCGTCATCCACGGCGCACTGCTGGACATGGACGTCGAGGTAGTCCGCCGCTTCAGGGCGGTGCTACGGGGCTTGGGGCTGGTAGGCCCGCATGTCGAGGTGTCGCGTATTCGTCAGACGAGAGGAGTGACGGACAGTGATGTTCGGGAGTCTCGCCCTCCGCTGTTTGACCTCGTCTTGTGACTGCGAGCTTCCGCTTACTCCGGACAGAGAGCCGCCAAGCGGGGCAGTCGGCGAGTCATTTCGCCGTGGTCATCGAAATCGAAGTTCCAGGTGGGGTCCAGCTCTCGGTAACGGATGGTGGGTGGGCTCGTGGGGAGCTGATCACCGGTCGCCGAGATGTGTGCGTTCCAGACGATGCCCAGCATGTCCTCACCCTCCAGGTCGCGGCCGTCGGCTGCGGAGGCTTGAACGATTGGCAGTTCTGCCAGGGCATCGGGGTCAGCGACTACGTGCTCGAAGACTTCACGGCCCTGAGCGATCAGCCAGCCGCGGAAGTAGTCGAAGCCGTCGTCAGAGCACCCACCGTTGGCGATGTGAGCAGCGGCCCACAGAGGATTGGTGTAGGAGTCAACCATCAGGTCCCGCAGCACCTGCTCAGCTGCGACGATCTCCTCGACCGGCCGGGAGGCCAGCAGCGAGGTCGCCTCGCGAGCGACCGCTTCGCCGTCGTTCGGGTTGGACGCCTGATTGCGGGCTGCCTCAATGAGCTGCCAGAACTGCTGCTTGTCCATGGAGGCAGAGCCTGCCACCTGGTACTGACATGGGGCCGGTCGCGGGAGCTTGGCCCATCAGAGCAGCCGCGTCGCTGCTGTCAGACGCCATCCGCTTTCCGAACGTGATCGTTTGATTCGGGCTGGGTGGGCATGAACTTCGTCCCGCGGCGGGAGAGATGGGCGTGGTTCGTCCGTTCGCCTCGCTTGTGGAGGTGGCTGGTGCCGTCGGTGCTCGGTCTGTTGAAGGCCCGGGAGAAGAAGGTCCGGGAAGAGGTCGCGCGGTTGCGACAGGAGGCCGAGCGGGTGCAGGCCGCACTCGGCGAGGCGGAACGCGCACTTCAGCGTCTTGCGGATGCCCGTGTGACGGTGGCCGAGGTGATCGTGCCCTCGTCGATCCGTACAGAGGTGCCGTCGGCCTTGTAGGAGAGGGTCCGCTCGCAGATGCCGGTGCCTGGTCCGACGCTCAGTCCGCTGCCTGTTCCCGAAGACCACCGGCATCAGGCGCGGCGCCCGGTCCTGGGAGACCAGCAGCCACAACAGTGCTCTCAACGTTCCATGATCACGTAAACACTGGCACGTCGACAGCGTGAACGCTCGAAATCCTTCTGTCGTCCAGAGAGCTTCCGTCGGGCTCTGCGCGGCCTGAAGCTACGTCCGGGTAGGCCTTGACACTCCCCTCCCACACTGTCACGGTTCGTTCGAAAGTGATTGGCGGCAGTTGAATCTTGGCATGACCGCGCATGGTGGATGCTCACGACTGCACGCTTCCTGTCGTCACCGCATCCCTGGCGGGGTGCGGCGTACCCAGCCGCGCCCGTAGCCGTGCTCCCCTGTTCCTAAGGAGTCACCCATGCGCCCAACGCGCTCACGGGGCAGAAACTTCGCCTCTCTCGCCGCACTCACGTTCGCTCTCGCCGCGCTCGTGCCGACGACGGCCACCGCCGCCCCGAAGCCGGACGTCAAGGTGGTCCCGGCCGTCGTGCCCCAGCCCGTCTCCCAGACGAGCCTGACCGGCAGCGGCTTCGCCCTCACCGCGCAGACGCCGGTGAACGTCATCTCCTCCAGTGATCCCGACGCGGCGGGCGTGGGCTCGTACCTGGCGGGGCTGCTGGCTCCGGCGACCGGTTACACGCTTCCGGTCACCACCACCTCGCAGCCCGTGAGCCAGGCCATCGTCCTGAACCCCAACGGTGCTTCCAGCCTGGGCGCCGAGGGCTACACCCTGAAGTCGACCAGCACCGGTGTGACGGTGACCGCGTACGGAGCGCAGGGCCTGTTCCGCGGGGTGCAGACGCTGCGGCAGCTGCTGCCGGCGGCGATCGAGTCCACTTCGGTCAAGCCGGGTCCCTGGACCGTCTCCCCCGTGCAGATCTCGGACTCGCCCCGGTACTCCTACCGTGGCGCCATGGTCGACGTGGCCCGCCGCTACTACCCGATGTCCCAGCTCAAGCGGTACATCGACCAGGCCGCCACGTACAAGATCAACACCCTGCACCTGCACCTGACCGACGACCAGGGCTGGCGTATCGCGATCGGCGCGATACCGAGCCTGACGACGGTCGGCGCGAGCACGCAGGCCGGCTTCACCGGCGGCACCGACTGGTACTACACCGCGGCGGAGTACCAGGAGATCGTCGCCTACGCCAAGTCCCGCTTCATGACCGTCGTCCCGGAGATCGACGGGCCCGGCCACACCAGCGCCGCGCTGGCGTCGGTCGCCAACCTCAACTGCGACGACCAGCCCGGCAACCTGTACTCGGGCTTCGATGTGGGCATCAGCCTGTACTGCCTCAGCGACGCGCAGCACGTCGCCGACGTCAGCAGCTTCCTCACCACCGTGATCGACACCGTGGCGTCGATGACGCCCGGACCGTACGTCCACCTCGGCGGCGACGAGACCCCGGCGGCCACCCCGTCCCAGTACGCCGCCTACGTCTCCGCCGCCAGCTCGGCCGTGACCTCGCAGGGCAAGACCGTGATGGGCTGGCACCAGCTCGGCCAGTCGACGATCCCCGCGAACAGCATCATGCAGTGGTGGGGCAGCGACGGCGACCGGGCCACGGTCGGCACGAGCTACGAGAACGAGAACGTCCACTTCGTCCGCGACGCCGTCCAGCAGAACGCCAAGTTCGTCATGTCCCCCTCGGACCACGCGTACCTCGACATGAAGTACGACTCGTCGACGCCGTACGGCCTGACCTGGCAGGGCTACATCTCGCTGAGCAGGGCCTACGACTGGGACCCCACCACCTCGACCGCCAAGCTCGACGGCACCGGCTCACTCGTCCCGGCCGACAAGATCGCCGGCGTCGAGGCGGCCCTGTGGGCCGACCACGCGTACGCGGGCAGCCACCGGCTGGCCACGTCCACGAGCCAGTTCCCCGAGCCGTACGTGTACGCCGAGCACATGACCTTCCCGCGCCTGCCCGCCATCGCCGAGATCGGCTGGTCGCCGCAGTCCACCCACAACTACAGCGACTTCAGCCGCCGTCTGGGCACCCACGGAGCACGCTGGTCCGCCGCGGGGATCGAGTACTACGCCGCCCCGGACGTACCCTGGTCCAGCCCCCCTTCCAGCAGCAGCCTGATCGGCGTCCACACCCTCACCACCGGCGGCCAGGCCCTGGACGTTCCCGGCAGCTCCGGCGCACCGGACACGCAGCTCGACACCTGGGCCCTGCACGGCGGCAACAACCAGAAGTGGACCTTCGTCAAGCAGCCGGACGGCTCCTACATCCTGGTCAACGTCGCCTCCGGACTCTGTGCCGACGTCAGTGGCGGTTCCCTGTCCGCAGGCGCCGCCATCATCCAGTGGACGTGCAGCGGCGACACCAACCAGAAGTGGCAGGTCACCCCGGTCACCGGCGGCGGCCACACCGTGGCATCGGTCAGCAGCGGCCTCCTGCTGACCACCGCCTCGACGACCAACGGCGCCCTCGTCACCCAGCAGCCGGCCAGCGGTTCGGCCTTGCAGCGCTGGACCATCGGATGACCCACCGGGCCTGACGGCCCGATCGCACGGTAGAGCGAAACGTCGACGGCCAGGGCCCCTGGACCAGGGCCCTCGCCTTCGATGCGAGCGCGGGACACTCGTATCGCCACTCGGCCGCACGTACAGGCGCAGTGCAGGGTGTGAACGGCAACCGATTTGTCGATGTTCCCCGTGCTGATGGGGCGGACGGGGAACAACTTCAGATCTACGGCTGCATCGACACGCCCGCCTGCTATGGGCCTATGGGCCTATGGGCCCTGCCCGGAGACGGGACCCTTCGCGCGCTGGGCAGCTGCATGGATGCGGTACACAAGACATCCGATGAATGCATGGCTCCGAGGTTGTCGGCGACGTGGTGTGGAAGCCGTAGCGGGCGACGGAGATCGCGGAGCGGTCGGGGGCGGCATGGGCCCGGGTGACGGTATGTGGAGCAGGTCGCACAGGAGTCCCTCGGCCTGCCAAGCCGCGCAGATCTGCTCGCCGTAGGTGCCCAGCGGTCCGCCGTCGCCGCGCCCTTGCGGGCCCGGCGCCGTACTGTCCCCGTCGTCCGCGACTCTCACCACACTCACCCCCTCCGGCCTCAGCATTTGTGTCGCCGCGTGTTGATCTCGGCATCGTCAGCACTCAAGCCCGTGGTCTTCATGACCGGTTCCGTAGAGAACGATCGTGATCGCGAAGGTCCGCGGGGTCTTCGCTCCCGGGGCGGCCGCACCCCGCGCCCCTCGCCCGGCGTGACGGGCAGGCCGAGTTACCACTGCCGCACCGCCACTAAGTTCGACGACCCTCGATGACGGCTCGAGGTCAACGCGGTCAGGGTCACGAGACATTTGCTTGGAGCCACGTATTGATCGGATGTATTGGTCTGCTCTAGCGTGTCGAGCACCCCACAAACCGCGCTCCACAACTCCCCCAGAGGAACGTGACGCATGTCCAGAAATCTCTTGGCCCGGCCAGTACCACGCCGTGCCCTGCGGCGGTCCGCCGTCGCCATGCTCGGTGTCCTCGCGGCGTTCGGCGGCAGTGTCGTGGCGGCCCCGCCCACGCCCGCCGCCACGCTGGCAAAGCCGAACCGCACCGCCACGCTGCCAGCGCCGAACCCCGTCGTCGCGATCAACAGTAATGACACCGCTGCGCAGATCCTCCAGAAGGCGGCGACGGTGACGCCGTCGCCCCGGCAGCTCGCGTGGCAGCGTGAGGAGCTGACAGGGTTCGTGCACTTCGGCCCGAACACCTTCACCGGCAAGGAGTGGGGTTCCGGTACCGAGGACCCGAACGTCTTCCAGCCCACCAACCTGGACACCGACCAGTGGGCCGCGATGTTCAAGAACGCCGGCTTCAAGAAGATCATCCTCACCGCCAAGCACCACGACGGCATGCTGCTCTTCCCATCGGCCTACTCCACCTACGGGGTGGCGTCCAGCTCCTGGCAGAACGGTCAGGGCGACGTCCTCAAGTCGTTCACCGACTCGGCCCGCAAGTACGGCCTCAAGGTCGGCGTCTACCTGTCGCCGGCCGACGGCCACGAGTTCGAGACCAGGGCGACCACCGGCACCTACGGCAACGGCAGCACCCCCCAGGCCACCCGGATCCCCAGCGTCGGCGACGGAAACGGCACGATCTTCAACTTCACCGCCGACGACTACAACCGCTACTACATGAACACCCTGTACGAGGTGCTCACCAAGTACGGCACGCTCGACGAGGTGTGGTTCGACGGAGCCAACCCGTGGAGCGGCCAGGTCGCCCAGAACTACAACTACGCCGACTGGGTCAAGATGATCCGGACCCTCCAGCCGAACGCGGTCGCCTTCCAGGAGGGCGGCCCGGACATCCGCTATGTCGGCAACGAGAGCGGGACCACCACCCGCACCAGCGAGTGGGCCACGCTCCCGAACAGCACCGACTACGCCGGCAACCCGGCCGATCCGGCGACCGCCGCCGACATGGTCCTGCAGGTGCCCGACGGCGCCGCCCACCCGGATCTGGGCAGCGACGCGCAGCTGACGCGGCAGACCAACGGCACGACCAGCTGGAAGGTCCTGCGGTACCAGCCGGTCGAGTGCGACGGCCGGCTGCAGGGCTCCGACTGGTTCTGGCACCCGGGCTCCACTCCGGTCCAGATGGAAGTCCTGAAGAACATGTACTACGGCTCGGTGGGCAAGAACTGCCAGCTCCTGCTGAACGTCGGCCCGGACGCCACCGGACGCATGCCCGCGGACGCGGTGGGCCGCATGCATGAATTCGGGGAATGGATCCGCTCCGTCAACGCCGTCAACGCCGCGGCCGGAGCGACCGCGAGCAACGACTCCGGTACCTCCAACACGGCCGGCAACGTCCCCGGCAACGTCCTGGACACCGACGACGCCACCGCCTGGCAGCCCACCGGCACCACCGGTAACCTCGTGCTCGACCTCGGTTCCTCCAAGACCTTCAACGTCGTGGACCTGCAGGAGAGCCTCCAGGTCGGACAGCGCGTGGCAGCCTTCGCCGTGGACGCCTGGAACGGCACCTCCTGGCAGCAGGCAGGCACTGGCACCACGATCGGCCACCGCCGTCTGCTCAAGCTCGCGGACACGGTCACCACCAGCAAGGTCCGGCTCCGGATCACCAGCTCCCGCTCACTCCCCCCGGCGATCGCCACCTTCGCCCTCCGCGCGGACATCGAAGCCCCGAACCTGGCGCTGAACAAGCCCGCCACCCAGTCGAGCACTCACGACAACGGCGCCTCCGCCGACCGCGCCGTCGACGGCAACCTCGACGGCAACTTCCCCGCCGGCTCGGTCACCCACACCTCCGACAGCCCCCTCGACACCGACCCCTGGTGGCAGGTCGACCTCGGCTCCTCCCAGCAGGTGAGCACCGTCAAGCTGTGGAACCGCACCGACTGCTGCGCCGACCGGCTCCACGACTTCTACGTCTTCGCCTCCGACACTCCCTTCACCTCCACCGACCCGAACGTCACCAAGGCCCAGGCCGGAGTGTGGAGCACCTACCACGCAACCGCCGTCGGGGACACCCTGTCCCTCCCCCTCGGCCGGACCGCCCGCTACCTCCGCGTCCAGCTCGTCGGTTCCGACCGCCCCCTGTCCCTCGCCGAAGTCCAGCTCTTCGGCTGACCCAACCCGCTGACGGCTCCCCGCCGCGTCTTCCGACGCGGTGAACCGTGAGCCACAGCGCCCCACGACAGTGGCCGACCTCCTCCCCGGTTCAAGACCTCTTCGAACCCGGGGAGGAGGTCGGCCCGGTTCGGCCTCCCGGCCATCGACCATCGACCTTCAGTGGAAGAGATGTGAGCCCCGGCGGAGGACCGTACTCCGGCGGGGCTCGCATCGGTTCAGGGGAGCGTCAGGCGAAGCGGGCGATCGGGTTCACCAGGTCGCCGACGAGCTGGAGCGCCGCCGACGGGTCCGCCAGGTCCACCATCTGCTTGTTGTTGCGCAGCTGGAGGCGGTTGAGGGCCGACAGGGCGAAGGTCTCCTCGAACATGTCGTACTGCGCGAACCGGTCCGACAGCTCCGGCTTCGAGTCCTGGTAGGCGTGCGTGCATTCCGCGACCGTCCGCCAGAAGCTCTCCTCGTCGAGGACGCCCTCCGTCGCCAGTGTCGCCGCCATGAAGCGGAAGAAGCAGTCGAAGACGTCCGTGAAGACCGAGAGGAGCTTCATGTCCTCGGGGATCTCGGCGCGGACGCGCTCCACCGCCGGCGGGAGGACCGCCGTCGGGTCCATGACCACGATCTCCTCGGCGATGTCCTTGAAGATCGCGCGGGAGACCGTGCCCTGCTCGTCGAGGACCAGGATCACGTTCTCGCCGTGCGGCATGAACGCCAGGTCGTAGGCGTAGAAGCTGTGCAGGACCGGGAGGAGGTAGGCGTCGAGGTAGCGGCGCAGCCACGCCGTCGGCTCCTGGCCCGACTCCTTGATCAGCGCGCCCGCGAAGGACGCGCCCGTGTGGTCGACGTGGAGGAGCGAGGCCATGGTGGCCAGGCGCTCGCCCTCGGCGAGGGTCGGGACCGGGGACTCGCGCCAGAGCGCGGCCAGCATCTTGCGGTAGGGGGAGTAGCGGTCGGTGGCGGCCTCGTACTCCAGGTGCCGGTAGCCGACCGCCGCCCGCTCCCGGATGATCGAGAAGTTGACCGACGTGAAGGTCGAGTCCGACTCGATCAGCTGGTGCAGCCAGTCGTTGATGGCCGGGGTGGCCTCCATGTACGCGGCCGAGAGACCCCGCATGAAGCCCATGTTGAGGACCGAGAGCGCCGTCTTGACGTAGTGCTTGGCCGGGTCCGAGGTGTTGAAGAAGGTACGGATCGACTGCTGCGCCAGGTACGTGTCGTCGCCCTCGCCCAGGTACACCAGGCGCTGCTGCGCGATCTCGGCGGCGAAGGTGACGGACAGCTTGTTCCACCACTGCCAGGGGTGGACCGGCATGAGGAGGTAGTCCGCCAGGTCCAGGCCGCGGGCGGCCAGGACCGTGGCGAAGCCGTCCACCGTCGCGTCGCCGAGCTCGGCGCGGACGAAGGCCTCGTAGTCGATGCCCGCCCCGGCGGTGAAGGTGGTGCGGTCGCGGCGCGCGGCCAGCCAGATCAGGTGGATGTCGCTCGCGGCCTCGGGGGCGTACGCGCGGAACTCGTCGACGCCGAAGCCGAGCCGGCCGTTGTTGGCGACGAAGCAGGGGTGGCCCTCGGTCATCCCGGTCTCGATCGCCTGGAAGCCGGCGTGGGCCAGTTCGGCGGAGGTGACCGGGGGCTTGGTCGACTTGTACGCCGTGCCGGCCAGGGTGGAGGAGATCTCCTCCAGGTAGACCGGGAGGATCTCGTCGCTGAGGCCGAGGGTGCCGCGCAGTTCGGTGATGAACTGGAGCGCGTCCAGGGGGAGTTGCTCGTCGCCTCGGTGGCGGCTGATCGAGTCCGGGTAGACCTGCCAGTGGTCGAGGGCGAACCGGTCGGCGGTGAAGCGGTACTCGGTCGTGCCGTCGTCGCCGAGGACCTTGTAACGGCTCTCGCCCAGCTCCTGCGGGTTGAGCAGCCGCTCGTGGGCGAACTCGGCGAGGCCCTTGCGGATCAGCGCGCGGTTGGCGTCGGCCCAGCGCTCGGGGGTGAGGTGGGCGACGGGGTCGACACGGTCGACGGCGGTCATATCGCCACCGCCACGGCCGCCTCGAACTGCGCGCGGGTGCAGAAGCTGAGCAGCGCCTGCTTCTCCGGCTTCTGGATCTCGCGCTCGGGCACGAATCCGACGACCTCGTTGAGCGCGTGGACGGCCTTGTTGGACACGTCGGGCTCGACGACCACCCGGGCGGTCGCCGGGTCGGCGAACAGCTCCGCCATCACGGCGGTGATCACCCGGCGGGTGAAGCCGTGCACGGGGGTGTCGGTCGGGGCCACGAGGAAGTGCATGCCGACGTCGCCGGGGAGCGGCTCGTACAGGCCGACCAGCTCCAGCTGCGAGGGGTCGTAGCGCTCCATGAGGATGGCGGGGACCTCGTCGACCAGGCCGATGAAGGCCTGGTGGTGCGGGTTGGCGGCGAACGCCGTGTACTCGCGCTCGACGTCCTGCAGTTTCGCGTCCTGCATCATCCAGAAGGCGGCCTTGGGGTGGGTGACCCAGGCGTGGATCAGCTCCGCGTCCTTGAGGGGATCGAGCGGGCGGAAGCGGATGGTCATGCGGCGAACTCCTGGAAAGCGATGGTCTTCTCTACGGGGTAGTACTCGGAGCCCAGCATCTCCCCGATGATGTACGCGTTGCGATACGCCCCCATGCCCAGGTCGGGCGAGGTGATCGAGTGGGTGTGCACCGCGGAGTTCTGCAGGAAGATCCCGCGGCCGGTCGTGTCGATCGCGTAGTTGCGGGCCACGTCGAAGCGGCCCTGGGCGTCCCAGTTGATGCGGTCGCGGACCGGCTCCAGGAAGGCGGGGACGGTGTACTTGTACCCGGTGGCGAGGATCAGGCCCTCGGTCTCCAGGGTGAAGTCCTTCTCCTGCTCCTCCTGGCGGAAGCCGAGCGTGTACGTGCCGCTGGTGTCGTCGTACGCGGCGGCGTGCAGCGCGGAGTTGGTGAGCAGCCGGGTGGGGACGGGGCCGTTCAGGTTCTTCTGGTAGAGCAGGTCGAAGATGGCGTCGACGAGCTCGCCGTCGATGCCCTTGAAGAGGCCCTTCTGCTGGGTCTCCAGGCGGTAGCGGGTCTGCTCGGGGAGCGCGTGGAAGTAGTCCACGTACTCCGGGGAGGTCATCTCCAGGGTGAGCTTGGTGTACTCCAGCGGGAAGAAGCGGGGGGAGCGGGTCACCCAGTTGAGCTTGTAGCCGTGGACGTCGATCTCGGAGAGGAGGTCGTAGTAGATCTCCGCCGCGCTCTGGCCGCTGCCGACCAGGGTGATCGACTTCTTCCTCTGGAGCTCCTCCTTGTTCGGGAGGTAGCGCGAGTTGTGGATCAGGTCGCCGCCGAGGTCCTGGCAGGTCTCGGGGACGTACGGCGGGGTGCCGGTGCCGAGGACGATCCGGCGGGCGCGGAAGGTCTCCCCGGCCGCGGTGGAGACGACGTACACCTGGTCGGTCTCGTCGAAGGTCACGGAGGCGACGGTCGTCGACCAGCGGACGGAGGTCAGCTTCGCGGCGGCCCAGCGGCAGTAGTCGTTGTACTCGGTCCGCAGCGGGTAGAAGTTCTCGCGGATGTAGAACGAGTAGAGCCGGCCCTTCTCCTTCAGGTAGTTGAGGAAGGAGTAGGGGGACGTCGGGTCGGCCATGGTGACCAGGTCCGACATGAACGGGGTCTGGAGGTGGGCGCCTTCGAGGAACATCCCCGAGTGCCACTCGAAGTCCGGCTTGGACTCCAGGAAGAGACCGTCCAGGTGGCCGATGGGCTCCGCCAGGCAGGCGAGTCCGAGGTTGAACGGGCCGAGCCCGATGCCGATGAAGTCGTACGTCTCGGTCGTCTCAGGCGTGGACAAGGGTCTCTCCCAGGTACTGCTCGGCGTGGCCGGCGATCAGGTCGAGGACGGCGGCGATGTCGGCCACGGTCGTCTCGGGGTTGAGCAGGGTGAACTTCAGGTACTGGCGGCCGTCGACCTTGGTGCCGGCGACGACGGCCTCGCCGGAGGCGAAGAGGGCCTTGCGGGCGTAGAGGTTGGCCCGGTCGATCTCGGCGGGCGAGGCGACGGCCTCGGGGATGTAGCGGTAGACGAGGGTGGAGAGCTGCGGTTCGACCACGACGTCGTAGCGCGGGTCGGCGGCGAGCAGCGCGAAGCCCTCCCGGGCCAGGTCGCAGACCTCGTCGAAGAGCTCGCCGACGCCGTCGGCGCCCATCACGCGCAGCGTCATCCAGAGCTTGAGCGCATCGAAGCGGCGGGTCGTCTGGAGGGACTTGTCCACCTGGTTGGGGATCTGCTCGGCGACCGTGCGGCGCGGGTTGAGGTAGTCCGCGTGGTACGTCGCGTGGCGCAGGGTGGCGCCGTCGCGGACCAGGAGGGCGGAGGAGCTCACCGGCTGGAAGAAGGACTTGTGGTAGTCGACCGTGACCGAGTCGGCCCGCTCGATGCCGTCCAGGAGGTGGCGGCGGGTGCGGGAGGCGAGCAGTCCGCAGCCGTAGGCCGCGTCGACGTGCATCCAGGCGCCGTACTCGTCGGCGAGGGCGGCGACCTCGGGCAGCGGGTCGATGGAGCCGAAGTCGGTGGTGCCGGCGGTGGCGACGATCGCCATCGGGACGAGGCCCTCGGCGCGGCAGGCCTCCAGCTCGGCGGCGAGGACGACGGACTGCATGCGCTTGTTCCGGTCGACCGGGACGGAGATGACGGCGTCGGCGCCGAGGCCGAGGAGGGTGGCCGACTTCTGGACGCTGAAGTGGCTGCACTCGGAGGAGAAGATGCGGAGCTTCGCCAGGTCCTTCGTCTTGGCCTCCTCGCGGGCGAGGAGCAGGGCCTGGAGGTTGGACTGCGTGCCGCCGCTGGTGAACACGCCGTCGGCGGCGGGGCCGAGGCCGATCCGGCCGGTCGTCCAGTCGATCAGCTTGCGCTCGATGAGGGTGCCGCCGGCGCTCTGGTCCCAGGTGTCGAGCGAGGAGTTGACGGCCGAGAGGACGGCCTCGCCGAGGACGGCGGGGATGACCACCGGGCAGTTGAGGTGGCCCAGGTAGCGGGGGTGGTGGAAGTAGACGGCGTCGCGGAGGTAGACGCTCTCCAGCTCGTCGAGGGCGGCGGAGGAGTCACCGAGCGGGCGGTCGAGGTCGACGGCGTCGATGACGGGGGCCAGTTCGGCCGGCGTGACACCGGTGAACGGGCGGCGCGTCGTGGCGAGTTTGTTCGCCACCCGCTCGACTCCTTCGGTGACGGAGCGCCGGTAGCTCTCCGCCGTGGCGTCGTTGAGCAGGTGGGAGCGCATGTGGGGGCCCTTTCGGGAGGGACGCTGAGGGGACGCTGATGGACCACCGAAGAGGTCGATCGGTAAAAGTAAGGTTAGCCTAACCTAATTTTACAGCGCAATGGCCCCCCAACCCATCAGGATCGGGAGGCCGTTGCGGACGAAATGGCGGTGCGGCTACGCGTCTTCCTGCGTCTCGTCCGGCACCTCGCGCAGGGCGTCCTCGGACAGCCCCTTGCGCCAGTAGCCGACGAACGTCACCCGACGCCGGTCGAGTTCGCGCTCGCGCACGAAGTGACGGCGCAGCGCCTTCACCGCGCCGGACTCGCCCGCGATCCAGACGTACGGCGCCTCGCCGGGCAGCTCGACACCGCTCACCGCGTCCACGGCGGACGGCGCCCCCTCCTCCCGTACGAGCCAGGTGACCGTGGCGTCCGCCTCGGTCGCGAGCTCCATGCGGTCGCCGGAGTACGGGACTTCGAGGAACACCCGGGCGCGCGTCTCGGCCGGCAGCCACTCCAGGATCGCCGAGGCGGCCGGCAGGGCCGTCTCGTCCGCCCAGATCAGCACGGAGTCGGCGTCCTCGGGCAGCTGGAAGCGGACGCCCGTGTTCGCGGCGACCGCCGGACCGAGGACGACCACCCGGTCACCGGGCGCGGCGCGCCCGGCCCAGCGGCAGGCGGGGCCGCCGTCCTCGTGGATCGCGAAGTCGATGTCCATCTCGTTCGGATCCGTGCGCTGCTCGCGGACCGTGTACGAGCGCATCACGGCCCGCTCGTCGTCGGGCATCGCCCGCCAGGCGCCCAGGATCGCGTACATGTCCGGGTCGTCGAGCGGCGGCAGGACGGGCGCCTCCTGGCCGGGGTGCGGCAGGAAGAGGGAGAGCGACTGGTCGCGGCCCCCGGCGGCGAACCTCTTCAGGTCCTCACCGGTGAAGGTGACGCGGACCAGGGACGGGCCGAGCCGCCGAGTCCGGTCGACCTGGAGGGAGAAGAACTGGAACGGGGCGGTCTCGGCGGTCGTCATGGGTCAGGACACCTTCTTCGCGGTCTCCAGGGCCTTCGCCAGGTCCTCCAGGAGCGGGGCGCACTTGGCGTAGGAGTAGACGGGCTCGGTCACGCGCGGGATCACCTGGCCGGCCTTGACGGCGGGCAGCGCCATCCAGGTCGGCTTGGCCTTCAGCTGCTCCGGCTGCAGGGTGCCGGTGCGGTTGTCGAGCATGATGACGTCGGCCTTGTACTTGTCGACGTTCTCCCAGCTCAGACCCTCGAACCAGCCGCCCTGGTCCAGCTTGGTCGGGACGACCAGGTTGATGCCCAGCTCCTTGAAGAAGAGCGTGTCGGTCGGGCGGGCCGGGGTGGAGACGTAGAACAGGTCGGGGGAGCCCGAGCCGATCAGGACCTTGATGTCCTTCTTGCCCTGGGCGGCCTTGCGGACGCGCTCGGCGGCGGCCTCGAAGCGGGCCTTGTCGGCCTTGATCTGGGCGGTCTGCACGTCGGCGCCGAGCGAGGCGGCCAGGTCGGCGTGGCGCTGGAGGACGGCCGGCATCGACAGGTCCGAGGCCCACAGGGCGACGCTCGGGGCGATCTTGAGGATCTTGTCCTTCTGCTCCGCCGGGACGTACCAGAGGTCGTTCTTCTCCCACATGTCCGTGATGAGGACCTCGGGGTTGAGCTTGAGGTACTCCTCGATCTTGAACTCGCCCCAGACGTTGCCGATGACCGCGACCTTGGTGATGTCGAGGTCGCCCGCCTGGACGTCCGGCTTCTTCTCCTTGGTCTTCGGGTCCTCGACGTAGGTCGGGCCGAAGACGCCGACGACCTCGACGCCGAAGTCGTGCAGGGCAGCGGCCGTGCCGGTGAAGGCGACGATCCGCTTCGGGGTGGTCTTCGCCTTCACGGTCAGGCCGCGGTCGTCCTTGAACTCCCAGGAGCCGGACTTCGCCGAGGCGGAGGGCGCGTTGGCGCCGTCCTTCTTCGTCTCGGAGCCGCAGGCGGCGAGCGCGGCGCCGAGCCCGAGAGCGCTGCCCGCTGCCAGCAGGCCGCGACGGGTGAGGTGGGTGGCTCGGGCGTTGCTGGGCATGGCGGAGTCGCTTTCGGTACGAGCCGTGTCGGCCGGGGCAAGTCGAAGATAGGTTAGCCTAACCAAATATCGATCAGTAGGGGTGAGGGCAAGAGGTCTGCGTCACACGACGGAGCCCGCCGCCCCTGACGGGACGACGGGCTCTGACGACGGGTCGGGACGGTCAGGCCGGGAGGCCCAACTCCCGCGCGATCAGCATCCGCTGGACCTCGCTCGTGCCCTCGCCGATCTCCAGGATCTTCGAGTCGCGCCACATGCGGGCCACCGGATACTCGTTCATGAAGCCGTAGCCGCCGTGGATCTGGGTCGCGTCACGGGCGTTGTCCACCGCCACCGTGGAGGAGTACAGCTTCGCGATCGCCGCCTCCTTCTTGAACGGCTCGCCGAGCACGAGCCGCGAGGCCGCGTCCCGCCAGCCGATCCGGGCCATGTGGGCCTTCGTCTCCATGTCGGCGATCTTGAACTGGATGGCCTGGTTGTCACCGATCGGCCGGCCGAAGGCGTGGCGCTCGTGCGCGTACTTCACCGACTCGTCCACACAGCCCTGCGCGAGACCGGTCGCCAGCGCCGCGATCGCGACCCGGCCCTCGTCCAGGATCCGCAGGAACTGCGCGTAACCGCGCCCCTCTTCGCCCAGCAGGTTCTCCACCGGGACGCGCACGTCGTCGAAGGAGAGCTCCCGGGTGTCCGAGGCGTTCCAGCCGACCTTGGAGTACGGGGCGGCGACCGTGAAGCCCGGCGTGCCGGAGGGGACGATGATCGAGGAGATCAGCGGGCGGCCGTCCGGCTTGCGGCCGGTGACCGCCGTGACCGTCACCAGACCCGTGATGTCCGTACCGGAGTTGGTGATGAAGCACTTCGAGCCGTTGATGACCCAGTGGTCGCCGTCGCGCACGGCGGTGGTGCGGGTGCCGCCGGCGTCGCTGCCCGCGCCCGGCTCGGTCAGACCGAAGGCGCCGAGCAGCTCGCCCGAGCAGAGCCGCGGCAGCCACTCCCGCTTCTGCTCCTCCGTGCCGAAGCGGAAGACCGGCATGGCGCCCAGCGAGACGCCCGCCTCCAGGGTGATGGCGACGGAGGAGTCCACCCGGGCGAGCTCCTCCAGGGCGATGCCGAGCGCGAGGTAGTCGCCGCCCATGCCGCCGTACTCCTCGGGGAACGGCAGCCCGAACAGGCCCATGCGGCCCATCTCGCGGACGATCTCGTACGGGAACTCGTGCCGCTCGTAGTAGTCGCCGATCTTCGGGGCGACGACGTCGTGCGCGAAGGCCTCGACGGTGCGGCGGAGTTCCTGGTGCTCTTCGGAGAGCCGGTGGTCGAGGGACATGGCTGTGGTCACTCCTTGTGGGAGAGGGCGCGGACGGTACGGGAAGGGCTGGGTCGGCCCAACTGCTCGGCCATCCACCCGCTCGTGGCGGTGAGGGCGGCCAGATCGACCCCGGTCTCGATGCCGAGACCGTCGAGCATCCACACGAGATCCTCGGTGGCGAGATTGCCGGTCGCGCTCTTCGCGTACGGGCAGCCGCCGAGGCCGCCGGCGGAGGCGTCGACCGTCGTCACCCCGTGCCGCAGCGCGGCGAGGGTGTTCGACAGGGCCTGCCCGTAGGTGTCGTGGAAGTGCACGGCGATACGGGAGGTGGGGACCCCGGCCTCGTTCAGCGCGGTCAGCAGCGCCTGGACGTGGCCCGGGGTGGCGACGCCGATCGTGTCGCCGAGGCTCAGCTCGTCGCAGCCCATCTCGGCGAGGGCCTTGGTGACCCGGACGACCTGCTCGACGGGGACGGCCCCCTCCCAGGGGTCGCCGAAGCACATCGAGAGGTAGCCACGGACCTTCAGCCCCGCCTCTATGGCGCGGGTGACCGTCGGAGCGAAGAGCGCGAGCGCCTCGTCGACGGTCCGGTTGAGGTTGGCCTTCGCGAAGGACTCCGTCGCCGAGGCGAACACGGCGATCTCCCGGGCCCCGAGCGCGAGCGCCCGGTCGAGCCCGCGCTCGTTCGGCACGAGGACCGGGAGCCGGACGGGCAGGTCGCGGACGAGCGGGAAGAGGTCCTCGGCGTCCGCCAGCTGGGGCACCCACTTCGGGTGCACGAAGCTGGTCGCCTCGACCGTGCCCAGGCCGGCGGCCGCGAGCCGCCGGATGAACTCGGCCTTCACGGCGGTCGGGACGGCCGTCTTCTCGTTCTGCAGTCCGTCGCGGGCCCCGACCTCGTGGATCCGGACCCGGGAGGGGAGGGAGGGGTCGGCGACGGTCATGGGCAGGCCGGTGATCATGCGTTCTCCTCCTCGCGGGGCGTCACCACGGCCAGGATCTGGTCCATGGCGACGGTGGTGCCGGGCGTGACGTCGAGCTCGGTGACGGTGCCGGCGTGCGGGGCGGAGATGACGTGCTCCATCTTCATCGCCTCGACGACGAGCAGGCTCTGCCCGGCCTCGACCTCGTCCCCGGCGGCCACCTTGACGACGGTGACGGTGCCGGGCATCGGCGCGGCGAGCGTGTCGGCCCCACCGTGCCTCGCCCCGCTGAGCGCGGCCTCGACGGGGTCGTGGTCGAGCACGTGCCAGGAGTCGCCGTCGCGGCCCAGCCAGGAGCCGGCGCGCCGGAAGTGATGGGTGATCCCGTCCAGGGTCACGGTCACCGCGGTGTCCGTGACCCGCGCCCCGACGGGGGCGTCGACCGTGACGGGTTCGAGGCCCGGCACGCGGAAGGGAAAGGCGAGCTGCTTGGGCGTGCCGCCGAGCCGGAAGCCGTTCGGCACCGAGAACGGGTCCGTCCAGCCCTCCCGGGGCTCCGGGGCCAGCCCGGCGAGCCGTACGGCCGCCGCAGCCGCGTACACCTCGTCGGGGACGCCCTCCGGGACCAGGCTCTCCGCGTCCCGCTCCACCAGCCCCGTGTCGAGGTCGCCCGAGACGACGTCCGGGTGGGCCAGGAGACGGCGCAGGAAGCCCGCGTTCGTCGGGACGCCGAGGGTGACCGTGTCGGCGAGGGCCGCGCGCAGCCGGCGCAGGGCCGTGGCGCGGTCCGGGGCGTGGACGATGACCTTCGACAGCATCGGGTCGTAGAGGGAGGAGACCTCCGTGCCCTGTGACAGGCCCGAGTCCGTGCGGACGCCGTTCCCCTGCGGCTCGTTCAGCGCGAGGACCGTGCCGCCGGAGGGCAGGAAGCCGCGGGAGGGGTCCTCCGCGCAGATACGGGCCTCGATCGCCCAGCCGTCCAGCCGGATGTCGTCCTGCGCGAAGGGGAGGGGCTCGCCGGAGGCGACCCGCAGCTGCCATTCCACCAGGTCGATGCCGGTGATCAGCTCGGTCACCGGGTGCTCGACCTGGAGACGGGTGTTCATCTCCATGAAGTAGTACGCGGACGGGTCGGTGCCCGGGACGATGAACTCGACCGTGCCCGCGCCGACATAGCCGCAGGAGCGCGCCGCCTCGACCGCCGCCGCGCCCATCGACGCCCGGATCTCCGGGGTCAGGAGCACGGAAGGGGCCTCTTCGATGATCTTCTGGTGGCGGCGCTGGAGCGAGCACTCGCGCTCGCCGAGGTGCACCACGTTGCCGTGGGTGTCGGCCAGGACCTGGATCTCGATGTGCCGGGGCCGGTCGATCCACCGCTCCACCAGCAGCGTGTCGTCGCCGAACGACGCGCGGGCCTCGCGGCGGGCCGCCGCGATCTCCTCCTCCAGGACCGCCAGGTCCCGCACGAGCCGCATGCCCTTGCCGCCACCGCCGGCGGACGGCTTGAGCAGGACCGGGGCGCCCAGCTCGCGGGCCGCCTCGACGAGTTCGGGGTCGGCGGCGCCGGGGACGACGGGCACGCCCGCCGCCTTCACGGTCTCCTTCGCCCGGATCTTGTCGCCCATCAGGGAGATCGCGGAGGCGGTGGGGCCGATGAAGACCAGGCCGGCGTCCGCGCAGGCCTGGGCGAAGGCGGCGTTCTCCGCGAGGAAGCCGTAACCGGGGTGCACGGCCTGCGCGCCGGTGCGGGCGGCGGCGTCGAGGAGGGCCGGGACGGACAGGTAGGACTCGGCGGCCGGCGGCGGGCCGATCCGTACCGCCGTGTCCGCCTCCCGTACGTGCCGGGCGTCGGCGTCCGCGTCGCTGTACACGGCCACCGAACGCACACCCAGTGCCCGCAGGGTGCGGATGACACGGACGGCGATCTCGCCCCGGTTGGCCACAAGGACGGTGTCGAACATGCTGTGCATCTCTTGAGGGCCCTTCACATCCGGAAGACGCCGAACTGGGGTTCACCCAGCGGCGCGTTGGCACAGGCGGTCAGGGCCAGTCCGAGGACCTGCCGGGTCTCCATCGGGTCGATGACCCCGTCGTCCCACAGCCGGGCGCTCGCGTAGTAGGCGCTGCCCTGGGTCTCGTACTGCTCGCGGATCGGGGCCTTGAAGGCCTCCTCGTCCTGCGCGCTCCACTCGTCGCCGAGCTGGTCCCGCTTGACGGTCGCGAGGACGGAGGCGGCCTGCTCGCCGCCCATGACGGAGATCTTCGCGTTGGGCCACATCCACAGGAAGCGGGGGGAGTACGCCCGGCCGCACATCGAGTAGTTGCCCGCGCCGTAGGAGCCGCCGACGACGACCGTCAGCTTCGGCACCCGGGTGGTGGCCACGGCGGTGACCATCTTGGCGCCGTGCTTGGCGATGCCGCCGTGCTCGTACGCCTTGCCGACCATGAAGCCGGTGATGTTCTGCAGGAAGACGAGCGGGATGCCGCGCTGGTCGCACAGCTCGATGAAGTGCGCGCCCTTCTGGGCGGACTCGGCGAACAGGATGCCGTTGTTGGCGACGATCCCGACCGGGTGGCCGTGGATGCGGGCGAAGCCGGTGATCAGCGTCTGCCCGTACTCGCTCTTGAACTCCTGGAAGCGGGAGCCGTCCACGACCCGGGCGATCACCTCACGCACGTCGTACGGGGTGCGGGAGTCCACCGGCACCGCGCCGTACAGACCGGCCGGGTCGACCTTCGGCTCCTCGGCCTGCTCGACCGACCAGGGGAGCGGGCCGCGCTCGGGGAGCGTGGCGACGATGTTCCGGACGATGCGCAGGGCGTGCGCGTCGTCCTCCGCGAGGTGGTCGGTGACGCCGGAGATCCGCGAGTGGACCTCGCCGCCGCCGAGCTCCTCGGCCGTGACGACCTCGCCGGTCGCCGCCTTCACCAGCGGCGGACCGCCGAGGAAGATCGTGCCCTGGTTCCGGACGATCACGGCCTCGTCGCTCATCGCCGGGACGTACGCGCCGCCCGCCGTGCACGAACCGAGGACCGCCGCGATCTGCGGGATGCCCGCACCCGACATCCGGGCCTGGTTGTAGAAGATCCGGCCGAAGTGCTCCCGGTCCGGGAACACCTCGTCCTGCATCGGCAGGAACGCGCCACCGGAATCGACCAGGTAGAGGCAGGGGAGACGATTCTCCAACGCCACCTCCTGCGCCCGCAGGTGCTTCTTCACCGTCATCGGGTAGTACGTGCCGCCCTTGACCGTCGCGTCGTTGGCGACGATCACGCACTCGCGGCCCGAGACCCGGCCGATGCCGGCGATGACCCCGGCCGCCGGCGCCTGGTCCCCGTACATGCCGTTCGCCGCGAGCGGCGCCAGCTCCAGGAACGGCGAACCCGGATCGAGAAGCGTGTCCACCCGGTCCCGCGGCAACAACTTCCCACGCGCCGTGTGCCGGGCACGCGACTTCTCACCACCGCCGAGCGCGGCCGCCGCGAGCTTGGCGCGCAGGGTCGCGGCCAGCTCGTGGTGCGCCGCCTCGTTGGCCTGCCAGGCCGCGGACGCGGGATCCGCCGCGCTCGCCAGCACAGGTGCCTGCTGCATCCCTCGAGCTCCCTTGCTCGGTTAATGAGCGTTAACGTATGGCCTCAGGTTAACGAGCGCTAACCGGGTTGTCTAGAATCGATTGCATGACCACGACCCCGATCGCCCGCGGCAGGACCGATGCCCCGACGCGGCGCGAGCAGATCCTCAAAGAGGCCGCCCGCCTGTTCGCCGAGCGCGGCTTCCACGGGGTGGGCGTGGACGAGATAGGGGCGGCCGTCGGCATCAGCGGCCCCGGCCTCTACCGCCACTTCCCGGGCAAGGACGCGATGCTCGCCGAGCTCCTCGTCGGGATCAGCGAGCGGCTCCTCTCCGGCGGCCGGATCCGGCTCGGCGAGACCAGCGGCGACCCCGAGGCCGTCCTCGCCTCCCTCGTCGACGGGCACATCGACTTCGCCCTCGACGACCGGCCGCTGATCACCCTCCACGACCGGGAGCTCGACCGGCTCAAGGACGAGGACCGCAAGCGGGTGCGGCAGCTCCAGCGGCAGTACGTGGAGCTGTGGGTGCCGGTCGTACGGGAGCTGTACCCGGACTCCTCGGAGAGCGAGGCGCGGACCGCCGTGCACGCGGTCTTCGGCCTGCTGAACTCGACCCCGCACCTGGCGGCGCTCGGCCGCGAGTCCATGGAGGCGCTGCTGCGGCGACTGGCCCACGGGGCGTTCGGGGCGCTGGCGGCCGAGTAGGCGCCGGCGGCCGGGCAGGAGGGGCCGCTCGCTCGCGCCTCCCGCGGCTCCCGCGCCTCCCGCGGCTCGCCGGGTCCGAGCCCACGGGCCGCCCGCTCGCGGCTCGCCGGGTCCGAGCCGCGGAACGATTGCCCATCACGCCGGGGCCTCGGACAGAATGAACCCCATGCCGATACTCAGCCGCCCCGCCCTTGTCGAGCACCTCGTCCGCACCCGGATCGCGGGAGACGTCGCCACGCCGCGCGACAACAACCTCTCCCACTACAGAAAGCTCGCCAACGGCGACCGGCACTACTGGCTCGGTCTGGAGCTCGGCGACCGCTGGACCGACGAGCAGGACGTGCTCGCCGTGATGGCCGAGCGGTGCGGTGTCGTCGACGACCCGGCGCACCGGGTCGGTCAGGACACCATCGACCCCGAGCTGACCGTCGACGGCCTCGACCGGATGGCCGCCCGGCTCCGCAAGGCCGCCGCCGGCAAGGAGCGGGTCCTCTTCGCGACCGGCCACCCGGGCTCGCTGATCGACGTCCACAGCCGGGTCGCCGCGGCGCTGCGCGCCCAGGGCTGCGACATCGTCCGCATCCCCGGCGGGCTGATCGCCGACGAGGGGTACGTCGTGCAGTTCGCGGACGTCGCCGTCTTCGAGCGCGGCGCCTCCCTCTGGCACACCCACTCCCCGGAGCCGATGAACGCGATCCTCGACGGGCTCGGCGAGGACGGGCGCCCCGACCTGGTGATCGCCGACCACGGCTGGGCCGGGCGGGCGGGCCAGCGCGGCATCGACTCCGTCGGTTACGCGGACTGCAACGACCCCGCGCTCTTCATCGGCGAGGCCGAGGGCACGATGCAGGTCACGATCCCGCTCGACGACCACGTCGTGGACCCGCGCTACTACGAGCCGATGACCGCGTACACGCTGGACGCGGCGGGCCTGGCCTAAGGCTCCTCCGAGGGCTTGGCCTGACCGGCGTGAGGCTCCTCCGGCGGCCTGGCCCGGCGCTGCTCCAGGCCCGGTGTCGGGTCCAGGTACACCCGGCGGATCGCCGGGAAGCGCTCGCGGAGCTGGTCCTCGGCGTCCTCGCAGGCCCACTCGATCTGTTCCGCCGAGGCCACGTCCCGGAAGTCGATCTTCGCGGCGACCATGACCTCGGTGGGCCCCTGGATGAGGGTGGTCAGGTCGAGGACGCCCACGACGTGCGGGACGGTGAGCAGTTCCTCGCGGACCGCGTCCCGCATGTGCCGGGGCAGCGGGCGGCCGATCAGGAGCTCGGCGTTGGAGCGGCCGAGGACCCAGGCCACGTAGACGAGCAGGACGCCGATGAGGATCGAGGCGACGCCGTCCCAGACGCCGGAGCCGGTGATCTCGGCGCCGAGGAGGCCGCCCGTCGCCAGCATCAGACCGGCCAGGGCGGCCGAGTCCTCCATGACCACCGCCTTGACGGTGGTGTCGGCGGTGAGCCGCAGATAGCGGGTGAGCGGGGCCTTCATCCGCTCCGCCTCGGCCTGGACCTGCTTGATCCCGGTCCGCAGGGAGAAGCCCTCCAGGATGAACGCGACGCCGAGGACGATGTACGAGGCGAGCGGGTCGCCGAGCTCCTCGCCGTGCACGAGGGTGTGGATGCCGTCGTAGATCGAGAAGACCGCGCCGCCGACGAAGGTCGCGACGGCCGCCAGCAAGGCCCACACGTACCGCTCGCCCGCGTACCCGAGGGGATGGTCCTCGTCGGCCGGCTTCTCGCTCCGCTTGAGCGCGGTGAGCAGCATGACCTCGGTGACGGTGTCGGCTACCGAGTGCGCGGCCTCCGAAAGCATCGCGCTCGATCCGCTGATGACACCCGCGACGGCCTTGGCGACGGCGATCCCGAGGTTCGCCGCCGCCGCCACGATCACCGTGAAGGTACTCTCGCCGTTCTCCGCCATGATCGGACGTTATGTCCGATCATCGGCGCGGGACGCGTACGACACCCTCCTGGATGACGGAGATCGCCAGCTTCCCGTCCCGCGTCCAGATCCGGGCCTGGCCGAGGCCGCGCCCGCCGGAGGCGGAGGGGGACTCCTGGTCGTAGAGGAGCCATTCGTCGGCCCGGAAGGGCCGGTGGAACCACATCGCGTGGTCGAGGGAGGCCCCGACCACGTCCCCGACGGCCCAGCCGCCCCGCCCGTGCGCGAGCAGGACGGAGTCGAGCAGCGTCATGTCGGAGACGTACGTCGCCAGGCAGACGTGCAGCAGGTGGTCGTCGGCGAGCTTGCCGTTGGTACGGAACCACACCTGCGAGCGCGGCTCGCGCGGCTCGCCGACCGAGCCCCAGGGCGGGGTGTCGGCGTACCGCAGGTCCACCGCGGCCCGCGCCTCGACCAGCCGGTTCGCGACCTCCGCCGGCAGGTGCCGGGGCAGCATCTCGGCGGCCGTCGGCAGCGACTCCGGGTCCGGCGCGGCCGGCATGTCCGTCTGGTGGTCGAGCCCCTCCTCGTACGCCTGGAAGGAGGCGGAGAGGTGGAAGATCGGCTGCCCGTGCTGGACGGCGACGACCCGGCGGGTGGTGAAGGAGCGGCCGTCCCGGATGCGGTCGACCGTGTAGACGATCGGCGCGCCCGGGTCCCCGGGGCGCAGGAAGTACGCGTGCAGGGAGTGCGCGAGCCGGTCGTCGGGCACGGTCCGGCCCGCCGCCACCAGCGCCTGGGCGGCCACCTGGCCGCCGAAGACGCGGGGGACGACGGCGGAGCGGGACTGGCCCCGGAAGATGTCCCGCTCGATCTGCTCCAGGTCGAGCAGATCGAGCAGGGCATCCAGTGCGTCGTGCGGGTCGAGCACTTACAGGCCCATCGACTTCGCGATGATCGACTTCATGATCTCGCTGGTGCCGCCGTAGATGCGGTTGACGCGGTTGTCGGCGTACAGGCGGGCGATCGGGTACTCGTTCATATAGCCGTAGCCGCCGTGCAGCTGGAGGCAGCGGTCGATGACGCGGTGCGCGACCTCGGTGCAGAAGAGCTTGGCGCTCGCGGCCTCGGCCGGGGAGAGCTCGCCCGCGTCGAGGGCCTCCAGGGCGCGGTCGGCGACGGCCTCGGCCGCGTCCACCTCGGCCTGGCAGGCGGCCAGCTCGAACTTGGTGTTCTGGAAGGAGGCGACCGGCTTGCCGAAGACCGTGCGGTCCGTGACGTACTGCTGCGCGAACCGGACGGCGGCCTTGGCCTGGGCGTAGGCGCCGAAGGCGATGCCCCAGCGCTCGGAGGCGAGGTTGTGGCCGAGGTAGTAGAAGCCCTTGCCCTCCTCGCCCATCAGGTCCTCGACCGGGACCTTGACGTCGACGAAGGCCAGCTCGGCCGTGTCGGAGGTGCGCAGGCCCAGCTTGTCCAGCTTGCGGCCGATGGAGTAGCCCTCGGACTTGGTGTCCACGGCGAAGAGGGAGATGCCGAAGCGGCGGTCGTCGGCCGAGGGGGCGGACGTCCGGGCGCAGACGATCACGCGGTCGGCGTGCACGCCACCGGTGATGAAGGTCTTCGAGCCGTTGAGGACGTAGTGCGTGCCGTCCTCGGAGAGCTTGGCGGTGGTCTTCATGCCCGCGACGTCGGAGCCGGTGCCCGGCTCGGTCATCGCCAGCGCCCACATCTCCTCGCCGGTGACGAACTTCGGGAGGTAGCGCTTCTTCTGCTCGTCGGTGGAGAGCATCTTGATGTACGGCAGGGCGAGCAGCACGTGCACGCCGGAGCCGCCGAACTGCACGCCCGCGCGCGAGGTCTCCTCGTACAGGACGGCCTCGAACTTGTGGGTGTCCAGGCCCGCGCCGCCGAACTCCTCGGGCACGTTGATGCCGAAGACGCCCAGCTCGCCGAGCTTGTCGTAGAACTCGCGCGGCGCCTGGCCCGCGGCGAACCAGTCGTCGTAGACGGGGACGACCTCGGCCTCGATGAAGGCGCGGATGGTCTCCCGGAACGCCTCGTGGTCCTCGTTGAATACGGTACGGCGCACGGTGCGTCTCCTCCGGTGTGCGGGCCAGTTGTCTAAGCGCTTGCTCAGTCTGTTGTCAACGAAGTTACCCAGCGGTCACCCACCCTGTCCAGGCTTCTCGCCTGTGATCCAGGCCCGCCCGACGGAGTCGTACCCGTGCACGGGCCGCCCCTTCGCCCCGCTCGTCCGAAAGGGTGTGCCGTCCTCGTTCCCGATCCGGACCGTGCCCCGGCGCCCCTCCGAGCTCCACTCCAGCTCCAGGTACCAGAGGCAGTCGCACCCCGCCGCCCCCGCCGAGACCAGCAGCTCCTCCGGCTCGGCGGCGCTGACCGCGTACGGGAAGGAGACCGCGGGGAGCGTCCGGCCCTCCTCCCCGGAGGCGTCGTACCCGTCCAGCGCCCGTGCCACCGGCCGCGGCCGGTCCAGGTCCACCTCGAAACGGCGCGGCGTCACCGCCCCGCCGCACCCGTCGTCCATCCGGTACGCCGCCCACGGCAGCGGCGCGCCCCGTTCCACCACCCGCACGTGCAGCGCCTGGAGCACCACCGCCGCCGCGCCCTTCCCCTGCACCGACACCCGCACCAGCGTCTCCCCGCCGTCCACGGCCCCCTGCGCCGCCGCCCAGCTCCGCGCGTCGGCCGCCTCCGGCGGGGGAGGGGGCGTCCGCTCCACGAGGTAGGTGTGCCCGCACCCGTTCTTCCAGAGGTGCGAGGCGACCGTCCACGTCAGCGGCGCCGGTGGTTCGGCGGCCCGCTCCCGGGTCTTCCCGGGCAGGAGTACGGCTCCGAGCGTCACCGTCCCCACGACCGCCAGCGCCCCGCAGACCACGCCCACCCACCCCCACCGGCGCCTCCGCCGCTCGGACGGGAGGGCCGGCACGCGCGCGTGCACGGGCTCCAGCTCGGGCTCGGACGCAGGCTCCGGGGCCGGCGCGGGCTCCGGAGCCGGCTTCGGCTCCGGGCCGGGCTCGGGCTCCGCGTCGGGCTCCGGCACCGGAGGGCGGCGGGCGCCGTCCGCGCGGCTCCAGGCCACCTCCAGGGCCCGCCGCTCCTCCTCGTCCGCCCCGCACAGCAGGGCGAGGCGGTCGACCACGGCGAACTCCTCCGGGACGGTCGCGCCCGAGCAGTAGCGGTGGAGGGTGGACGCGCTGACGCTCAGGCGCCGGCCCAGCGCCTCGTAACTCCTCCCGTCCCGCGCCTTCAGCGCGCGTACGTGCCGCGCGAACTCCTCGACGGCGGCGTCCTTCGGCATTCCATCCCCCTCGACCCTGCGTCCCACCCTTCACGTCCTTGCACGTCAGCGGGGGTGGAATGGTTCCGGGACGGATGGTGGGCGCGTCACCGTTGCAGGCGGCGGGCGTCGGCCCGACGCTGGTTGAGCACTGACCGAACGACCCGACGGGGGATCCACCACCATGAACAAGCTCCGTACCGCACTCGCCACCGCCGCCGCTGCCGCCCTGGGCCTCGCCGCCCTCGCCACCGCCCCGGCGCAGGCCGCTGCCCAGCCCGCCTTCCTCGCCGCCTCCCAGATGCCGCCGTCGTCGACGCCGTGGACCGCCACCCGGGTCTTCACCGGCATCCCGGAGAACGGCGGCGCCCTCTGCGCCCCGTACAAGATCCCGGCGCAGAACACCCGCTACCGCGAGTTCACCACCGAGCTCGACACCAACGGCGTCCAGATCACCACCGTCGCCCGCACCGAGGCCGACGCCGTGAAGCTGGTCGACACCCTCCGCAAGGCCCTCGCCGGCTGCGGCCCCCTGCTGGAGCGGCAGAACCCGGGCCTGCAGGCCGTCAGCGCCTCCCACGGCAAGCTCGCCGTCGAGGAGGGCGCCTGGGTCTACAGCCTGGACACCGCGGACCCGGAGATCGGCATCACCGACATCCACCTCTTCTCGGTGGGCCGTGACGGCCGGACCGTCACCTACGTCCGGTGGGGCCAGATGGGCGACCTGGCGGACGCCCCGCTGACGGCCTTCCGGACGACGACCCGCACCGCCGTGAACAAGCTCTGGTGACCCACCGCCTCACCTGAGGGCGAACCACAGCTCCATCCGGACGTCCGGGTCGTCCAGGTCCCGGTCCAGAAGCACGGCGCAGCGGGTGATCCGCTGCCGGACGGTGTTGCGGTGGATGTCCATCGCCGCCGCCGTCCGGTCCCAGCTGCCGTGCAGGGACAGCCAGGTGCGCAAGGTCTCCCTGAGCGGTTCCGTCAGGGGGGCGAGCAGGGCGCGGGCGTGGGCGGCGGCCTCGTCCGGGTCCACCAGGGCGGCGATCCCTCCGGGGCGGTGCCGCACCAGGGGCGTCCGGGTGGCCTCCGCCCGGCGCAGGGCCCGCGCCGCCTGCGCGTCGGCGGCGGCGAGCTCCTCCGCCTCGGCGGGCGCGCCGACCCCGAGGATCCAGCCGGGCTGCCCGGTGACGGGGGCGGAGGCGGGCAGCAGCAGGCGGACGGCCACGGGGGTGGAGGTGGCCTCGCGCGGGCGGCGGCCGTGGTGGGGGTCGCCGCCCGTGTCCAGCAGGGGCGTGCCCAGCGCCGCCGCCAGCGAGGCCGCCGCGAACGGGGTGCCGTCGCCCCCGCGCGCGTGGACCACCGTCCACGGGCCCGCGCCCAGGACGCCCGCGACCTCCGCCGGGGCCGCGCCCAGGAGCAGCCGGACCAGGGCCCCGTCCCGTACCGTCACGTCCGCGCCCCGGTGCGGGGCCGTCAGGAGCGAGAGCAGCACCACCGCGACGCCCGCGATCGTGTGGTCGCCGGGATCGCGCCGCTCCGTCGCCACCCCGAGGGTCAGCCCGTCCCCGCCGCCCAGCGCGTACGCGGCCAGCCGGAGCCCGCCGCCGTCCCCGCTGGCCGAGGCCGGGCCCCCGGGGACGAGGACCCCCACGAGCTCGCGCAGCGCCCGCGCCGCCTCCGCCGGGACCTCCCGGCCGGCCGCCGCCCACTCCGTACCGTCCGCCCCGAAGAGCACCGCCCGACCGCCGAGCCGCGAGGCCAGCGCGCCGAGCACCGCGGGGACCGGGGACGGCCGGGCCGCGGCCGTCGCCAGGGACTGCTGGGCCTCCGTCACCCGGCGCAGCTCGTGCAGCCGGGCCTCCGCCATCAGCCGCCACAGCGCCCGCGCCACCGCCGTGAACGGGGTCTTCGGCGGCACCTCGACCAGCGGGAGACCGTGGAGCGCGCAGGCCTCGACGAGCTCCGCCGGGACCGTGTCGTACACCGGCGTCACCCCGAAGCCGAGCGCCGCCGCCCCCGCCGCCACGACCCGCTCGACGTAGTGCGCCGGGTCGGTGAGCTGGACGCCCGCCGTCATCAGCAGCTCACCGCCGAGGAGGTACGGGTACGGGTCGGCCATCTCCGAGGTGTGCACCCAGTGGAGGGAGACGTCGTCCCGGCCCGCCAGGAGGCGCAGGCCCAGCTCCGTGCGGGCGAGCAGCGCGGTCAGCGGGACCGGCGGAGCGGGAGGGGTGGAGGCGGGCTCCGGTGCGGGCACGGCTGTGGACCCTTCGTACACCCCCGTCGCGAACAGTGGAGGAAACGTACACTTCAACGGTGGTCTCCGGCCACCTACTGTCGTGAGCACCGGGGCCACGGGCGGACCCCGACCGATTCACCTCAGGAGGACCCGACCATGAGCAGCAGCGACCAGAACACCCCGCGCGGCCCGATCGACTCGTCCCGCGTCCCGCGGTACGCCGGTCCCGCGACGTTCGCCCGGCTGCCGCGGCTCGACGAGGTCGGCACCGCCGACATCGCCGTGGTCGGCGTCCCCTTCGACAGCGGCGTCTCCTACCGCCCCGGCGCCCGCTTCGGCGGCAACGCCATCCGCGAGGCCTCCCGCCTCCTGCGCCCTTACAACCCGGCGCAGGACGCCTCCCCCTTCGCGCTCGCCCAGGTCGCGGACGCCGGTGACATCGCCGCCAACCCGTTCAACATCAACGAGGCCGTCGAGACGATCGAGGCCGCGGCGGACGACCTGCTGAACTCCGGCGCCCGCATGATGACCCTCGGCGGCGACCACACCATCGCGCTGCCGCTGCTGCGCTCCGTCGCCAAGAAGCACGGCCCCGTCGCCCTGCTCCACTTCGACGCGCACCTCGACACCTGGGACACCTACTTCGGCGCCGAGTACACCCACGGCACCCCGTTCCGCCGGGCCGTCGAGGAGGGCATCCTCGACACCGAGGCGCTCTCCCACGTCGGCACCCGCGGCCCGCTCTACGGCAAGCAGGACCTCACCGACGACGAGAAGATGGGCTTCGGCATCGTCACCTCGGCCGACATCTACCGCCGTGGCGCCGACGAGGTCGCCGACCAGCTGCGCCAGCGCATCGGCGACCGCCCGCTGTACATCTCCATCGACATCGACTGCCTCGACCCGGCCCACGCGCCCGGCACCGGCACCCCCGAGGCCGGCGGCATGACCTCCCGCGAGCTCCTGGAGATCCTGCGCGGGCTCTCCTCCTGCAACCTGGTCTCCGCCGACGTCGTCGAGGTCGCCCCGGCCTACGACCACGCCGAGATCACCGCGGTCGCCGCGTCGCACACGGCGTACGAGCTCACGACGATCATGTCCCGCCAGATCGCCGCGGGCCGTACGGCAAACTGACCTCGGTGGGTTGTGGGCATTCGTTCCGCTGGGGCGGAACGGGTGGGCACAACCCACCCACCGGGCCGCACCCACCCACCGAGCCACGCCCAAGGGGACCTGTTCATGACCCACGACCACGACCTGGTCCTGCGCCCCACGCCGGCGCAGACCGAGGCCGCCCTGAACCCGCCGCCCGGGCGCAACGGCGGCGACCTCGTCGTCGAGAGCCTCACCGGCCTCGGCGCGACCACGGTCTTCGGTCTGCCCGGTCAGCACGCGCTCGGCATGTTCGACGCCCTGCGCCGGTCCTCCCTGCGGTACGTGGGACTCCGCGTCGAGAACAACGCGGGCTTCGCCGCCGACGGGTACGGCCGGATCACCGGCGAGGCGGCCCCGCTGCTGCTCTCCACCGGGCCCGGCGCGCTCATGTCGCTCGCCGCGCTCCAGGAGGCGGCCGCCGCGTCCGCGCCGGTCCTCGCGATCGGCAGTCAGATCCCGGTGGCCGGGCTCGGCGGCGGCCGGCACGGCTACCTCCACGAGCTGCGCGACCAGCAGGCCTCCTTCCGCGACATCGTGAAGTCCGTCCACACGGTCCGTACGCAGTCCCAGATCCCGTCCGCGATCGCGGCGGCCTGGGAGTCGGCGCTCACCGCCCCGCACGGCCCGGTCTGGGTGGAGATCCCGCAGGACGTGCTCCTCGCGGAGACCCACCTGCCGGTGGTCACCGCCATGGACGCGACGCCCGAGGAGGTCGCCCCGCGCCCCGAGCTCACGGCGGTCGCGGCCGACCTGCTGACGAAGGCCGCCCGGCCCGTGATCATCGCCGGCGGCGGAGTCGTACGCTCCGACGCCTCCGGCAAGCTCCTCGCGCTCGCCGAGCGGATCGACGCGCCCGTCGTCACCACCTTCGGCGGCAAGGGCGCCTTCCCCTGGAAGCACCCGCTCTCGCTCCAGTCCTGGCTGGAGGACCGGCACACCACCGACTTCCTGGAGGACGCCGACGTCCTCCTCGTCGTCGGCTCGGGCCTCGGCGAACTCTCCTCGAACTACCACACCTTCGCCCCGCGCGGCCGGGTGATCCAGATCGAGGCGGACGCCGGCAAGCTGGAGTCCAACCACCCGGCGCTCGGCATCCACGCGGACGCCAGGATCGCCCTCCAGGCGCTCCTGGAGACGGTCGGCGAGCGCACGGACCCGACCGCCCCCGGGCGGGTCTCGGCCGTCCTGGGCAAGGTGCGGGAGCGGATCGCCGCCCAGGACCTCGGCCCGGAGCAGCGGATCGTCGCCGCGGTGCGCGAGGCGCTCCCGGACCGGGCCCCGAGCTTCTGGGACATGACGATCCTCGCGTACTGGGCGTGGTCGGCCTTCGACGCCCGGCACCCGAACACCATGCACTCCGCCCAGGGCGCCGGCGGCCTCGGCTACGGCTTCCCCGCCGCACTCGGCGCGGCCGCCGCGGACCCGTCCCAGCCGGTCCTCGCGGTCTCCGGCGACGGCGGCGCGATGTACTCGATCGCGGAGCTGGCCACGGCGAAGCAGTACGGCCTCGACGTGACCTGGCTGATCGTCGACGACGGCGGCTACGGCATCCTGCGCGAGTACATGACGGACGCCTTCGGCGAGGCCACGGGCACCGAGCTCAGCCGCCCGGACTTCGTCGCCCTCGCCGAGTCCTTCGGCGTCCCGGCGACCGGTACGACCCCGGAGACCCTCGCCGCCGACCTCGCCAAGGCCCTCGCCACCCCCGGCCCCTCGGTGGTGGTCCTGCCCGCCCTCCTGAGGATGTTCGAGCCGACGCATCTCTGAGGAAGCAACGGGTGCCCCGGAGGCATAGTCTGGGTACATCCGCCCGCGGACAGTGGCGCGCTCCGCGAGACGTTGGTTCCCCTTTGAGGTGACACGTCATGCGACGCCATTCCGTATTCCTCGTGCCCGCTTCCGTGGCGCTCGGCATCGTGGGCTTCCTGGCCCCGTCCGCCGGCGCCGTGAGCGCGCACTTCGTCGGTACCCCGACCGCGACGGCCTCCGGTAGCACCCTGACCGTCAAGGGCAAGGAGGCAGGCCTCGGCAACCAGCAGAGCGTGAACATTTCCGTCACCGCAGACGCGCAGTGCGTCAACCGTGGCGGCCAGGACCCCTCGGCCGGCAACAAGCAGTCCACCGGCGGCGGCGGCGTCTTCCCCGTGCAGAACGGCAAGGCCAACTTCTCCGTCACCGTCACCGCCACCTTCCAGCCCAAGTGCAGTCCTCCGATGAGCCTGGTGTGGAGCAACGTGGTCGTCACGGACACCGGCAACGGCATCTCCGTGACCCTGTCCGGTCCCTTCTAGTCCCCTGCGATCCTCCGGTCCCGGGTCCTAGGACCTGGGACCGATCCTCGTCCGTCTTCAGGCCCCGAATTGTTGCGGCGGGATGAAATCGCAGCCCAGACGTGTTGGGCCTTCCGGTAGAGCAGGACGAAGGGGAGGCCACTCGTGGCGGCGGTCGGGCAGAAACAGGCGGACGAGCGGCAGCAGGCGGAGGCGCCGCGACAGGCGGAGGCCCGGCAGCAGGGCTGGGCGCGCAGGCTCGCCGGGTACGCCTGGCGGTACAAGGCGAACGTGGTGCTCGCGCTCGGGTCGTCCCTCGTCGGCATGGCCGTCCTCGCCCTCGTCCCGCTCGTCACCAAGGTGATCATCGACGACGTCATCGGGACGAAGACCCGGGACCTCGGCGTCTGGACCGGCTTCCTCCTGGGCGCCGCCGTCCTCGTGTACGCCCTCACCTACGTCCGCCGGTACTACGGCGGCCGCCTCGCCCTCGACGTCCAGCACGACCTCCGCACCGACATGTTCGGGGCCATCACCCGGCTCGACGGGCGGCGGCAGGACGAGCTGTCCACCGGGCAGGTCGTCGGGCGGGCCACCAGCGACCTCCAGCTCATCCAGGGCCTTCTGTTCATGCTCCCGATGACGATCGGGAACGTCCTGCTCTTCCTCATCTCGCTGGCCGTCATGGCCTGGCTCTCCCTCCCCCTCACCCTCGTCGCGCTCGCCGTCGCCCCCGCCCTCTGGTTCATCGCCAAGCGCAGCCGCACCCGCCTCCACCCGGCCACCTGGCACGCGCAGCAGCAGGCCGCCGCCGTCGCCGGGGTCGTCGACGGGGCCGTGACCGGCGTCCGGGTCGTGAAGGGCTTCGGCCAGGAGGACCAGGAGATCGGCAAGATCCGGGAGGCCGGGCGGAAGCTCTTCGCCGGCCGGCTGCGGACGATCCGGCTGAACGCGAAGTACACCCCCGCCCTCCAGGCGGTACCCGCCCTCGGCCAGGTCGCCGTCCTCGCCCTGGGCGGCTGGCTCGCCTACCGAGGGCAGATCACCCTCGGCACCTTCGTCGCCTTCTCCGCCTACCTGGCGTCCCTCGTCGGCCCGGTCCGCATGCTCGCCATGGTCCTCACCGTCGGCCAGCAGGCCCGCGCGGGCGTCGACCGGGTCCTCGACCTCGTCGACACCGAGCCGGTGATCCAGGACGGGACGAAGGAGCTCCCGGCCGACGCCCCGGCCACCGTCGAGTTCGACGACGTCGGCTTCTCGTACCAGGGCGCCTCCGGCAAGACCAGGCCGGTTCTCGACGGCTTCTCCCTGGAGATCCGCTCCGGCGAGACCGTCGCCCTCGTCGGCTCCTCCGGCTCCGGCAAGTCGACCGTCTCCCTCCTCCTGCCGCGCTTCTACGACGTCGACCACGGCGCCGTCCTCGTCGGCGGCCACGACGTCCGCGAACTCACCCTCGACTCGCTCCGCGCCGCCGTCGGGCTCGTCCCCGAGGACTCCTTCCTCTTCTCCGACACGGTCCGCGCCAACATCGCGTACGGCGTCCCCGACGCCACCCAGGAGCAGATCGAGGCCGCCGCCCGCGCCGCCCGGGCCGATCGGTTCATCGACGAGCTGCCCCACGGGTACGACACCAAGGTCGGCGAGCACGGCCTCACCCTCTCCGGCGGCCAGCGCCAGCGCGTCGCGCTCGCCCGCGCGATCCTCACCGACCCCCGGCTCCTCCTCCTCGACGACGCCACCTCCGCCGTCGACGCCAAGGTCGAGCACGAGATCCACGAGGCCCTGAAGTCGGTCATGGCGGGCCGTACGACCCTGCTCATCGCCCACCGCCGCTCCACCCTCGGCCTCGCCGACCGCATCGCCGTCCTCGACGACGGGCGGCTCTCCGACATCGGCACCCACGAGGAGCTGGAGGAGCGCTCCCCGCTCTACCGGCGCCTCCTCACCGACCCCGACGCGCTGGGCGCCGTCTCGCCGGGTCATGTGACCCCCACCGAACTTCCCGAGGACGCCACCCTGCGGGCCGAGCTCGACGCCGAGTTCGACGCCGAACGGGGCATCACCCCGGCACTCTGGGGGCGGGACGGGCGCGAGACCGAGGAGAGCCCGGCGCCCGGAGCCACCCCCGAGCTGATCGCCGCCGTCGAGGCCCTGCCGCCCGCCACCGACATCCCCGGGATCGACGAGGCCCGTGCGGTCTCCCCCGAGGACACCGGGAACACCGCCCGGGCCGTGGGCGCGGGCGGAGGGCTGCGCCGGCTGCTCCGCGGCTTCGGCGTCCCGCTGCTCATCAGCCTCGGCCTGGTCGCGCTCGACGCGGGCGCCGGCCTGCTGCTGCCGGTGCTGATCCGGCACGGCATCGACGAGGGCGTGAACCGGCTCGCGATCGGCGCCGTCTGGGCGGCCTCCGCGCTCGCCCTGGTCACCGTGCTCGTGCAGTGGGTCGCGCAGACCGCCGAGACCCGGATGACGGGACGTACCGGCGAGCGGGTCCTCTACACGCTGCGCCTGAAGATCTTCGCCCAGCTCCAGCGGCTCGGCCTCGACTACTACGAGCGCGAGCTGACCGGCCGGATCATGACCCGGATGACCACGGACGTGGACGCCCTGTCCACCTTCCTCCAGACGGGTCTCGTCACCGCCTTCGTCTCGGTCGTGACCTTCTTCGGGATCATGGTCGCGCTGCTCTTCCTCGACCTCCAGCTCGCCCTGGTGGTCTTCGCGACCCTGCCGGTCCTCGCCGTCGCCACCTACTACTTCCGCCGGTCGAGCGTGAAGGCGTACGAGCTGGCGCGCGATCGGATCAGCGTCGTCAACGCCGACCTCCAGGAGTCGGTCGTCGGCCTGCGGATCGTGCAGGCCTTCCGCCGCGAGCACTCGGGCGCGGACCGGTTCGCCGCCCGCAGCGCCGAGTACCGCGAGGCGCGCGTCCGCGGCCAGTGGCTGATCTCGATCTACTTCCCCTTCGTGACGCTGCTGTCCTCGGCGGCCGCCGCGGCCGTCATGATCGTCGGCGCGAACCGCATCGAGGCCGGCAGCCTCACCACCGGTGCGCTCGTCGCCTACCTCCTCTACATCGACCTCTTCTTCGCGCCCGTGCAGCAGCTCTCGCAGGTCTTCGACGGATACCAGCAGGCCTCGGTCTCGCTGAAGCGGGTGCAGGAGCTCCTCCAGGAGCCGACGTCGACGGCCGCCGCCGACGAGCCCCGGGACGTGAGGTCGCTGCGCGGCGAGATCGCCTTCGAGGACGTGTCATTCGCGTACGGCACCACCGACGTCCGCGACGGGGAGGACGCGGCCCTCACCGGCATCGACCTGCGCATCCCGGCCGGGCAGACCGTCGCCTTCGTCGGCGAGACCGGCGCGGGCAAGTCGACCCTGGTCAAGCTGGTCGCGCGGTTCTACGACCCGACGGCCGGCCGGGTCACCGCCGACGGCACCGACCTGCGGGACCTGGACCTCACCGCGTACCGGCACCGGCTCGGGGTCGTCCCCCAGGAGGCGTACCTCTTCGCCGGGACGGTCCGCGACGCCATCGCGTACGGCCGCCCCGGGGCGACCGACGCCGAGGTCGAGGCGGCGGCCCGCGCGGTCGGCGCCCACGACATGATCGCCACGCTCGACGGCGGCTACCTCCACGAGGTCGCCGAGCGCGGGCGGAACCTCTCGGCCGGACAGCGCCAGCTCGTCGCGCTCGCCCGCGCCGAGCTCGTCGACCCGGACGTCCTGCTCCTGGACGAGGCCACGGCGGCCCTGGACCTCGCCACCGAGGCCCAGGTCAACCAGGCCACCGACCGGATCGCGGGCCGCCGGACGACCCTCGTCGTCGCCCACCGGCTGACCACGGCGGCCCGCGCCGACCGCGTGGTCCTGATGGACCACGGCCGGGTGGCGGAGGACGGCACCCACGAGGAGCTGCTCGCCCTGGGCGGGCGGTACGCGGCGCTGTGGAGCACGTTCATCGGGGAGGCGGAGGCGGAGCCCGAGCGGGTGTGAGAACGGGCGGGGGCGCGGGTGCGAGTGCGCGGGTGAGTACGGGCGGGGGCGCGGGTGTGAGTGCGCGGGTGAGTACGGGCCGTCCGTCCGGATGAGTATCCGGACGGATTCCCGGACCACCGCCCCGCGGGCTTGGATGGGGTCATGAGCCCCGACCTCCGCAGCCGCGCCGCCTCGCCCGTCCCGATCACCCCGCCGGACGTGGAAGGTGCGCGTCTGCGGAAGCGGGCGCTGATCTGGGCCGGGCTGCTGCTGCCCGCGACCCTGCTCGCCGGCTTCCTCGCCCTCAGCACCGAGGACGGCTCCAGCTGCGTCACCCACGGGACCGGCTGCGGGGGCGCCCCCGGATTCCTGTACGTCGCGAGCCTGGTGGTCGCCGGTGCGGCCTTCGTGGCCGTGCAGAGCACCTCCCGCGCCGACGTCCGCCGGGCGGCGCTGTGGATCCAGCTCGGAGCCGAGGCCGCCTTCCTGCTGTTCGTCCTGACGACGTTCGCGTAGGCCCCCGCTGGCCACCGCAGGCCACCGCAGCCTTCCGGAGGCAACCATTCCGGAGGCGGGTGCGTCGTACGCCCGTACGCCTGAATCTCCGTACGTCCGTACGGCGACTCACCCGGGAGGGGACCCCACATGCCCACGGACACGACGAGGACCCGACGCGGCCGGTGGCCGCTCGCCCGCGTCCTCGCCCCGCTCCTCGCCGCCCTCGCCCTGCTCCTCCTCCCCGGGCCCGGCCCCGGCGGCGGCACCGCCGACGCCGCCTCCGTCTGCAGCGGCCGGCCCACCAAGACCTACTCGTTCGCCACCGGCGAGCTGCGTCTCTACCGGACCCGTCACTACGCCTGCGCCGTCACCGTCGCCAAGCGGCCCGGCGCCGCCCGGCCCATGACCGTCTCCCTCCAGCCGCGCGGCGGCCGTCCCGCCGTCAAGAGCGGACGGTTCGGCCGGCAGACCGGCCCCGTCACCGTCCACGCCCTCAACCGCTGCGTCCGCGCCTACGGTTCGGTGTCCGGGACGAGCCGGTCCACCGGCTGGATCCTCTGCTGATGTCCCGTTTCCTCTGCTGATGCACAGGAAAGTCCAAGGGTAAGGAGCAACTGGGTCTGGCGGTCCGCACGTTGCCCCCGCTAGGTTCGCGACACCGTTGTGAACCAAGGGGAGGACGAATGCGCAAGTCGCTCAGATGGCTCGTGTCGCTTTCGGTGCTCATAGGCACCGTCGGCTCGACGGGCGTGGCCACCGCCGCGGACACCGAGACCGACGCCACGGCCGTCGCCGACTCGCAGAGCGCGGACATCAAGGACCAGATCCTGGCGATCCCCGGGATGAGCCTGATCGAGGAGAAGCCCTACGCCGGCTACCGCTTCTTCGTCCTGGAGTACGACCAGCCGGTCGACCACCGACGCCCGTGGAAGGGCACGTTCAAGCAGCGGCTCTCCGTCCTCCACAAGGACACGAGCCGTCCCACCGTCTTCCGCACCAGCGGCTACGGGCTGAGCACCACGCCGAGCCGGGCCGAGCCGACCCGGATCATCGACGGCAACCAGATCTCCATGGAGTACCGCTTCTTCACGCCGTCCCGCCCGCAGCCCGCCGACTGGTCCAAGCTCGACATCTGGCAGGCGGCCAGCGACCAGCACCGGATCTTCACCGCGCTGAAGCGGATCTACGACAAGAACTGGCTCTCCACCGGCGGCTCGAAGGGCGGCATGACCGCCACCTACTACGAGCGCTTCTACCCGCGCGACATGGACGGCGTCGTCGCGTACGTCGCCCCGAACGACGTGGTGAACAACGAGGACTCGGCCTACGACCGGTTCTTCGCGAACGTCGGCACCAAGGAGTGCCGCGACCGCCTCAACACCATGCAGCGCGAGGCCCTCGTCCGCCGCGAGCCCCTGCAGAAGAAGTACAAGGAGTGGGCCGAGACCGAGGGCGCCACCTTCAACACGATCGGCTCGCTCGACAAGGCCTACGAGGCCGTCGTCCTCGACTTCGTCTGGGGCTTCTGGCAGTACTACGGCGAGGACGTCTGCGACCAGATCCCGGACGCGGCGACCGCGAGCGACGACACCGTCTACGAGACGATCGACGCCTACTCCGGCTGGTCCGCCTACACCGACCAGGGCCTGGACTACTACACGCCGTACTACTACCAGGCGGCGACCCAGCTCGGCTCGCCCACCATCAAGCAGCCGCACCTCGCGGGTCTCAGCCGCTACGGCTACCAGCCGGCCCGCAACTTCGTGCCGAGCTCGATCCCGATGAAGTTCCAGCCGCAGGCCATGCGGGACGTCGACAACTGGGTCCGCAGGAACGCGAACCAGATGCTCTTCGTCTACGGCGGCAACGACCCGTGGGGCGCCGAGCCGTTCCACCTCGGCAAGGGCGCGCGCGACAGCTACGTCTACACGGCGCCGGGCGCGAACCACGGCGCGAACGTGGCCGGGCTCGTCGACGCCGAGCGCGAGAACGCCACCGCCCGCATCCTGGCCTGGGCCGGCGTGCCCGCCCCGGCCGTCCAGGCGGCGCAGCCGCTGGCGCGCTTCGACGCCCGCCTCGACAAGGTGGTCGACGAGGACGTGACGCGGGAGCACGGGCTGCGCCCGTAACCCCCCTGTACGCGTGAGTGTGCCCGGCGGTCCTTCCGAGGACCGCCGGGCACACCCGTGTCAGGACTGCGGCGGGTCAGCGGTACGACAGGCCGTGGCCCACCGGGTACAGCACCCGGGCCGGGTCGTCGGCGCTCTGCACCGGGACGGGCAGCCGCCCCTGCGGCCGGGCCCGGCCGGCCAGCACCCGGGCGGCGGCCCGGAGTTCGACGTCGGTCCAGGAGTAGGCGGCGAGGGTCGCCCGCTGGCCGCCGATCCTGGCGATGTCGTACGGGTTGCGGATCGCGACCGTCACCACGGGGACGCCGCTCGCGACGAGCCGTGCGACGAGCGTGCGCTGCGGGCTCGTCGCGGTGACGTTGTACGTGCCCACGACGACCACGTCCTGGCCGGCCGCCGCCGCCACCGCCTCCTCGATCTTCGCGGCGGTCGGGGTGATCCCGGTGGAGAGCGCGGTCGCGGTGAACCCGAGCTCCCCGAGCGCCGTCGCCAGGGTGGTGGTGGGCGGCCCGGTGGTGCCGGACGGCGAGGCCGGGTCGGCGCCGACGACGAGGACCCTGCCGTGCCCGGCCGGGCTCAGCGGGAGGAAGCCGTCCTCGTTGAGGAGCAGGGTCGTGGTCCGCTCGGCGATCCGGTCCGCCCGGTCCAGGTGCGCCGGGGTGCCGACCACCCGGTCGACGCCGGCGCGGGTCACGTACGGCTGCCGGAAGAGGCCCAGCTTCGTCTTGAGCCGCAGGATCCGCAGGATCGATTCGTCGAGCCGGTCCTCCGTCAGCTCGCCGTCCGCGACCGCCTTCAGGACCGCGTTCCAGGCCACGTCGAGCTTCGGCGGGTTGAGGAGCTGGTCCACCCCCGCCTTGAGCGCGAGGACCGGGACGCGCTCGTCGCCGTACTTGGTGCGCACGCCCTCCATGCCGAGCGAGTCGGTGACCACCACGCCGTCGTAGCCGAGCTGTTCGCGCAGGATGCCGGTGAGGATGGGCCGGGAGAGGGTCGCCGGGTCCTCGCTGGGGTCGAGCGCGGGCACCACGATGTGCGCGGTCATGATCGAGTCGATCCCGGCGTCGATCGCCGACTCGAAGGGCGGGGCGTCGAGCGCGGCCCACTCGACCCGGGTGTGGGTGATCGTCGGCAGGCCGTAGTGGCTGTCGACGGCGGTGTCGCCGTGCCCCGGGAAGTGCTTGGAGGTGGCCGCGACCCCGGCCCGCTGGTACCCCTTCACCTGGGCGGCGACCAGACCGGCGACCGCGCGCGGGTCGGAGCCGAAGGAGCGGACGCCGATGACCGGGTTGGCCGGGTTGACGTTGACGTCGGCGACCGGGGCGTAGTTCTGCCGGATGCCGACGGCGGCGAGCTCGGCCCCCGCGATCTGCGCGGCCTTGCGGGCGTCCGCGAGCGAGCCGCCCGCGCCGAGCGCCATCGCCCCGGGCACCAGCGTGGCCGGCTCGCCGACCCGGCAGACGATGCCGTGCTCCTGGTCCGTGGAGATCAGCAGGGGGACCGGGGTCGGCTGCGCGAGACCGGCCTGCTGGATGCCGTTGGAGAGCTCGGCGATCTGGTGCGGGTCGCGGGTGTTGTGCGCCCAGGAGAAGTAGATGACGCCGCCCACGTGGTAGCGCTCGACCAGCTCGGCGGCGGTGCGGACGCCGATCTCCTTGAGGTTGGCGTCGATGTCGGCCTGGTCGGGGGCGGTCGCGGAGTGGCCGTACACCCGCATGACGAAGAGCTGGCCGACCTTCTCCTCCAGGGACATCCGATCGATGATCCGCTGGAGCTTCCTGTCGTCGTGCAGCTCCTTCTCGGCGTGGGCCACCGGGGCGGCGGCGCCGGTGACGGCGGCCGCGGCGGCTGCGGCCGTCACCGTGAGAAGGGTGCGTCGGGAGGGGGCGGGGGCGCGGTGGTGCACTGATGCTCCTTCCGGCCGTGCAGGGTTGAAGGAAACTTCCAAGGAGTCACGGATAGCCCGAAAGTAACTGCCAGGTCAAGGACCCGCGCAGGAATCGACGTTCCTACGCCCCGGTGGTCGAGGCGATGGAGGGCCAGAGCTCCTGGAGCGTACGGACCGTCTCCCGGATCGCCGGGCGCCGCGCCGCCCCCGTCCGCCACATGGCGTGCAGCCGGCGCGTCGGCACCGGGTCGAGACGGACCGGCGTCACCTCCGGCGGCAGCACCCCGCGACCGAGCCGCGGCACGAGCGCGATTCCCAGACCGGCCGCCACCAGGGCGACCTGGGTGTGGTTCTCCTCCGCCTGGTGGACGATCAGCGGCTCGTACCCCGTCGCCCTCAGCGTCCGGGTCAGCCAGGTGTGGCAGACCGTTCCCGGCGGCTGCGAGATCCACCGCTCGGCCGCCAGCTCCTCCCGGCGCACCGCCTCCCGCGCCGCCAGCGGATGGTCCCGGTGGACGAGGATGTCGCACAGGTCGTCGCCGATGGCCGCCTGCTCGACCCCCGGCGGCGCCGGCAGCGGCGCGATGTCCCAGTCGTGCACCACGGCCAGGTCGATCACGCCCCGCGTCACCAGGTCGATCGAGAGGTGCGGGTCCACCTCGGACAGGCGGGTGTCGAGGTCGGGGTGGAGCCGGGTCAGCTCCGCGAGCGCCCGGGGCATGAGACCGCGCGCCGCGCTCGCGAAACAGGCGACCGAGAGGCGCCCCGACGGCCGGCCGCGCCGCTCTTCGAGCCGCACCTCGGCCTCCTCCACGAGGGCGAGCAACTGTTGTGCGGTGGAGGCGAGTTGATGAGCCTCGTCGGTGAGCCGGATACCGCGCCCACTGCGTTCGAGCAGGGTCGTACGGGTCTCGCGCTCCAGCTTCGCGATCTGTTGGGAGACCGCGGACGGCGTGTAGCCGAGGGCGGTGGCGGCGGCGCCGACGCTGCCGTGGACGGCGACGGCGTGGAGGGCGCGCAGGCGGCCGAGATCCAGCACGGAGGGCTCCCGTCGAGGTGAGTCGGAGTGAGGAGGATGAAGCGTTGCTTCATCCCACCATGAAGAGACCTGTTCTGGTGCTACACGGTCGGTGGCGGTCATGCTCGACGGCATGCGCCCCGCCCCCCTCGCGTCCGCCCCTTCCGCCGCCACCCGCCTCGCCCCCGCCCACCTCGCCCTCGCCGCCCTGGTCGCCGCCGTCTGGGGCGTCAACTTCGTCGTCATCGAGATCGGCCTCGACCACTTCCCGCCGCTGCTCTTCTCCGCCCTCCGCTTCCTCGCCGCCGCCCTGCCGGCCGTCTTCCTGGTGGGCCGCCCCACCGTGGCCTGGAAGTGGATCGTGGGCGTCGGACTCGTCCTGGGCGTGGCCAAGTTCGGGCTGCTCTTCACCGGCATGGACCTCGGCGCCCCGGCCGGGCTGTCCTCCCTGGTCCTCCAGGTCCAGGCGGTCTTCACCGCCCTCTTCGCCTTCGCCGCCCTCGGCGAGCGCCCCGGCCGCCTCAAGGTGGCGGGCATGGCGGTCGCCCTCGCGGGCATCGGCGTCGCGGCCGTCGACGAGGGCGCGTTCGACGGGGCGGGGGCGCTCACGGGCTTCGCCCTGGTGATCGCCGCGGCGGCCTGCTGGGGCGTCTCCAACGTCCTGACCCGCAAGGCCTCCCCGCCCGACGCCCTCAACTTCATGATCTGGGTCAGCACCGTGCCCGTCCTGCCGCTGCTCGCCCTCTCCCTCCTCCTGGAGGGTCCGGAACGCGACCTCGCGGCCCTGCGCGGACTCGACTGGACGGGCGTCGGCGTCATCCTCTACGTCGCGTGGGTGACGACCGTCTTCGGCTTCGGCGCCTGGGGGTGGCTGCTCCGCCGCTATCCGGCCTCCTCCGTCGCGCCCTTCTCGCTCCTCGTCCCCGTCTTCGGCATGTCCTCGGCGGCCCTGTTCCTGGGGGAGGGCGTGAGCCCGCTCCGCTGGTGCGCGGCGGCGCTGCTCGTCGGGGGAGTGGCGCTGACGTCCTTCGCACCGGGGGCGCGCCCGGCCACGACGCCCGTACAGCCGGTGTCGGGGGCGCGCCCGTCCTCAACGCCCGTGCAGCGGGGGCCAGGCGGGCGTCCGGCTCCCGCGCCCGTACCGCCGGTGTCGGGGGCGCGCCCGGCCCCCTCGCCCGTACCGCCGGGGCCAGGAGCGAGCCCGGCCAACGCGCCCGTACCGCCGGGGAATTCCCTGGCGTCCCGCGAGCCCGCGAACGTATCGTCGTCCGGTCCCACCGGCGAGGAAAGGCCCGCATGACCTTCGAGCACATCACCGTCGACGCCCCCGCACCCGCACCCGGTGCCGTCCTGCTCGTCGGTATCCCCGGCAGCGGCAAGTCGACCGTCGCGGCGGCCCTCGCGGCCCGCTTCGCCCGCTCCGCGCACATCGAGGTCGACGACCTCCAGGAGCTGATCGTCCAGGGCTGCCACTGGCCCAGCCCGGACGGCGACCCGGAGGCGGACCGCCAGATCCTGCTGCGCGCCCGGAACGCCTGCCTCCTCGCGGACAGCCTCGCCTCCGCCGGCTTCCTGCCGGTCCTCGACGACGTCGTCGTACGCCGCTCCCACCTGGACTTCTACCGCGCCCACACGAAGGCGGTCCCGCTCCACGTGGTGATCCTGGCCCCCGGCCCGGACAAGGCCTGGGAACGCAACAACGCCCGCCACAAGCGCCTCACGACCAACTGGGCCTTCCTGGACGAGGCCATGCGCGAGGAACTCTCCGGCGAGGGCGTCTGGATCGACAACGCGGACCAGGCGGTCGAGGAGACGGTGGAGGCGGTCCTGACGGCGACGGGTCTGACGCCGGAGAAGTAGGTCAGCTCTCGGAGCGCGGGAATCCGTCCGTCTTCACGACGATTTCCCGCCCTTCGAGCGGCAGGACCAGGTCCTCGCCGAAGGCGATCTGCTCCTGGTCCACGTAGACGCCGGTGCGCGTGGGGTTGCTGTGGATGGTGCAGGTGTTGTCCGACGGGTCGATGATCACGTAGACCGGGATGGCGCACTCGGCATACATCCGGAACTTCTTCGTGAAGTCGTTGTCCCGTGTGCTCTTCGAGACGACCTCGATGACGGCCTCAAGGCTGTGCCACTCGAAGCGGCCGCGGCTGTTCCGCTCGGAGCCAGGTGCGACGACGGTCAGGTCGGGGGCGTATCCGTAGAGGTGCGACGGGAAGTCGATCATGACGTCCGTCAGCAGCTTGCCCTGCCCCGCGAGCTGCTTCTTGATCTGAGGTGCGGCCTCCAGGAGGATGTCCGACCGGCTCTCGCCCTGCGGCGTCATGATGATCTTCCCGTCCGTGATCTCGACGTGGTAGCCGCGAGGCAGGTTGACGCCGTCCAGGGCGTCCCAGGCGCTGGGAAGGTCCATCAGTATGGTCGCCATGCGATCCTCCGTGTGCCGTTCGTCACCACGATAGCGCCCCGCTACCCCCGCGGCCGGGCCGTCGACCCCCGCACCACCAGCTCCCCCGGGACGTTCACCGGACCCCCCGCCGGAGGCTCCTCCGCGCCCATCGCCAGGCGGCCCGCCCGGACCCCCGCGTCGTGCAGCGGCAGCCGTACCGTCGTGAGGGCCGGGACCGCGTCGATCGAGAACGGCAGGTCGTCGAAGCCCGCCACCGAGACGTCGTCCGGGATGGACAGGCCCCGTTCCCGCAGGGCCGCGCAGACGCCGAGCGCCACCGTGTCGTTGGCGGCGACGACCGCCGTGAGGTCCGGGTCGCGGTCGAGGAGTTCGGCGGTCGCCTCGTAGCCGGACCGGCGGTCGTACGGGCCGTGGACCGTCGGGCCCTCGGCGACGCCCGCCGCGGCGAGCGCCTCCCGGTGGCCTTCGAGCCGGTGCCGGGTCGTCGTCCGGTCGGCCGGTCCCGCCACGTACCCGATGCGCCGGTGTCCGAGCTCCAGCAGATGCTCGGTCAGGCGCCGCGCGCCGGTGCGGTTGTCGAAGACGAGGGCCGCCGCGTTCGCGTCGCCGGGCACCGGCGGGCGCCCGCAGAGCACCACCCGGGTCCCCGCCTCCGCCAGCTTGGCCAGTTTGTCCGCCGTCGCCGCCAGGTGCTCCGGGTCCTCCAGTGAGCCGCCCATGAGGATGACGGCCGCGGCCCGCTGACGCTGGAGCAGGGTGAGGTACGTCAGCTCGCGCGCGGGGGAGCCGCCCGTGTTGCAGACGACGGCGAGCTTCTCGCCCCCGGCCCGCCCCGAGGCGACCTCCCCGATCGCGCTCTGCGCCGCGCTCGCCATGATCCCGAAGAAGGGGTCGGCGATGTCGTTGACCAGCACGCCGACCAGGTCGGACGTGGCGGCGGCGAGGGAGCTCGCGGGGCCGTTGAGGACGTAGTCCAGCTCGTCCACGGCCCGCAGGACCCGTTCGCGGGTCGAGGCGGCGACCGGGTAGTTCCCGTTCAGGACGCGGGAGACGGTCGCGGGGGAGACCCGTGCGCGGGCGGCCACGTCCGCCAGGGTGACGGTCATCGTGTGCGTACCTCCGAGGCCCTTGTCCGGCGTGATGTCGGCAGGCTAGCGTCATCCCAGACAGAAAGCGCTTTCTATGGAGGCGCGGAACGCCGGGGAGAGGAATCTTTCGTGACACGCAGGACAGTCCGCATCGCCATGAACGGCGTCACGGGACGCATGGGATACCGCCAGCACCTCGTCCGCTCGATCCTCGCCCTGCGCGAACAGGGCGGCCTCGACCTCGGCAACGGCGAGGTCCTCTGGCCCGAGCCCGTCCTCGTCGGCCGCCGCGAGCACGCCCTGCGCGCCCTCGCCGAGCGCCACGGCCTCACCGAGTGGTCCACCGACCTCGACGCCGTCCTCGCCGACGACAGCATCGACATCTACTTCGACGCCCAGGTCACCTCCGCCCGCGTCGAGGCCCTCACCAAGGCCATCGACGCCGGGAAGCACATCTACACCGAGAAGCCCACCGCCGCCGACCTCGCCGGCGCCCTCGACCTCGCCCGCCGCGCCGAGACCGCCGGCATCAAGCACGGCGTCGTCCAGGACAAGCTCTTCCTCCCCGGGCTGCTCAAGCTCAAGCGGCTCATCGACGGCGGCTTCTTCGGCGAGATCCTCTCCGTGCGCGGCGAGTTCGGCTACTGGGTCTTCGAGGGCGACTGGCAGGACGCCCAGCGCCCCAGCTGGAACTACCGCGCGGAGGACGGCGGCGGCATCGTCGTCGACATGTTCCCGCACTGGGAGTACGTGCTCCACGAGCTCTTCGGCCGGGTCACCTCCGTCTCCGCGCACGTCGCCACCCATGTCCCGCAGCGCTGGGACGAGCACGGCAAGCCGTACGCCGCGACCGCCGACGACGCCGCGTACGGCATCTTCCAGCTGGAGGGCGGCGCGATCGCCCAGATCAACTCCTCCTGGACGGTCCGCGTCAACCGCGACGAGCTCGTCGAGTTCCAGGTCGACGGGACCCACGGCTCCGCCGTCGCCGGGCTCCGCGGCTGCCGCGTCCAGCACCGCTCGGCCACCCCGAAGCCCGTGTGGAACCCCGACATCCCGGTCACCGAGTCCTTCCGCGACCAGTGGCAGGAGGTCCCCGACAACGCCGAGTTCGACAACGGCTTCAAGGCGCAGTGGGAGCTCTTCCTGCGCCACGTCACGCTCGACGAGCCGTACCACTGGGACCTGCTCGCCGGCGCCCGCGGCGTGCAGCTCGCCGAGCTGGGCCTGAGGTCGGCCGCCGAAGGCCTGCGCCTCGACGTCCCGGAGGTCTCGCTGTGATCCGCCTCCCCGTGGCGGGCGGCGGCGTACGGGAGTACGAGCCCCGCGCCGAGCCCCTGGCCGTCCCCACCGGCGGAGCCCTCGTCTCCCGTACGGTCTTCTCCGCCGCGCACGTCGTCGCCGACCCGTACGCCGACACCACCCCCGACTCGCCCGCCGCCGTCGACTGGGACGCCACCCTCGCCTTCCGCCGCCACCTCTGGGCCCACGGCCTCGGGGTCGCCGAGGCCATGGACACCGCCCAGCGCGGGATGGGCCTCGACTGGGCCGGGGCCGCCGAGCTGATCCGCCGCTCGGCGGCCGAGGCCCACAGCGTGGGCGGACGGATCGCCTGCGGCGTCGGCACCGACCAGCTCACCGGCCCCGCCGACCTGCCCACGGTCCGCCAGGCCTACGAAGAGCAGCTCGCCCTCGTCGAGGAGACCGGCTCCCAGGCCATCCTGATGGCCTCCCGGGCCCTCGCCGCCGCGGCCTCCACCCCGGACGACTACCTCGACACGTACGGCCACCTCCTCCGCCAGGCGAGCGAGCCGGTCGTCCTGCACTGGCTCGGCCCGATGTTCGACCCGGCGCTCGACGGCTACTGGGGCTCCGCCGACCTCGACACCGCGACCGAGACCTTCCTGGAGGTCATCGCCGCCCACCCCGACAAGGTCGACGGCATCAAGGTCTCCCTCCTCGACGCGCGGCGCGAGGTCGAGCTGCGCCGCCGCCTCCCGGAGGGCGTCCGCTGCTACACGGGCGACGACTTCCACTACCCGGAGCTCATCGCCGGCGACGAACAGGGCTTCAGCCACGCCCTGCTGGGCATCTTCGACCCCCTCGCCCCGCTCGCGGCCGAGGCGGTCCGGACCCTCGACACCGGCGACGCCGAGGGCTTCCGCAAGATCCTCGACCCGACCGTCGAGCTCTCCCGCCACCTCTTCGAGGCCCCGACCCGCTTCTACAAGACGGGCGTCGTCCTCCTCGCCTGGCTCGCCGGCCACCAGGACCACTTCACGATGGTCGGCGGCCTGCACTCCGCCCGCTCGCTCCCTCACCTCGCCCGGGCCTACGAACTCGCCGACGGACTCGGCCTGTTCCCCGACCCCTCGCTCGCCGAGGCCCGTATGCGGGCCCTGCTCACGGTCCACGGAGTCCCCCGGTGAACCTCGACCGCTTCAGCGTCAACCAGATGACCGTCAAGCAGCTCACCCTGCCCGAACTGGTCTCCCACTGCGTCCGCCTCGGCATCCCGGGCGTGGGCCTGTGGCGCGAACCCGTCCAGGAGTACGGCGTCGAGGCCGCCGCGGCCCTCGTCAGGGACGCCGGGCTCACCGTCACCACCCTCTGCCGGGGCGGCTTCTTCACCACGGAGGGCTGGCTCGACTCCAACCGCGCGGCGATCGACGAGGCGGTGACCCTCGGCACCGACACCCTCGTCCTGGTCTCCGGCGGACTGAGCCCCTCCTGCCCCGACCTCCCGGCGGCCCGGGCCCGCATCGCCGAGGCGATCGGCGAACTCGCCCCGTACGCGGGGGAGCGGGACGTCCGCCTCGCCATCGAACCGCTCCACCCGATGTACGCCTCCGACCGCTGCGCGGTCTCCACGCTCGACCAGGCCCTGGAGATCGCGGAACGGTTCCCGGCCGAGCAGGTGGGCGTCACGGTCGACACGTACCACCTCTGGTGGGACGACCGGGCCCCGGCGGCGGTGGAACGCGCGGGCGCGGCCGGCCGCATCCACTCCTTCCAGCTCGCCGACTGGACCACCCCGCTCCCGGCCGGCGTCCTCAACGGCCGGGGCCAGCTGGGCACCGGCTCGATCGACCTGCGGGCCTGGGCGGAGCTGGCCGAGAAGGCGGGCTGGACGGGCCCGGTCGAGGTGGAGCTCTTCAACGACGAGCTGTGGGCCCGGGACGGCGTGGAGGTCCTGGAGGAGACCCTGGAACGCTTCCTGGCGGTCTGACCGACGGAACACTTCCTGGCGGGTCCGACCGTCGGAACGATCTGCGGTCCGACCGTCGGAACGACCTGCGGTCCGACCGCCAGGAATGACCGGCGGTCCGACGAGCTGCCCGGCCCCGGTGCGGCGGGGCCGCGGCGAGGCTGCCCGGCCGTGCGGGGCCGGGCAGCCGTAGGTCCTGCGGGGCCGCAGGTGGCCCCGGTGGGGCTACTTCCTCGGCTGCGTACCGCCGCCCAGGAGGTCGCCCAGCCCGGCATCGCCGCCGCCCTTCTTCGCGGCGGCGCGCTTGGTGAGGGCGGCGATGATCACCGGGACCAGGATGTCGACGGCGCGGTCGACCGTCGCCGGCGGGAGGCCCGTGCGCCTGGCGACCGCGTTCGCCGCCGGCCGGGCCAGCTTGGCGAGCACACCGGCCATCAACCCGCCCGCCGCGAGGCCGCCCAGCGTGGCGACCCCCTGGAGCGGCGGCTCGGCCGAGGTGACCTCGTCGACGGCGGCCCGCACCTCGTCCGCGCTGCTCGGCTCGGCCGCCGCTTGCCGCAGCTCCCCGGAGAGCTCCGCGACCGAACTGCCCACGAGCTCCCGCGCCCCGGTGTCGTCGGTGCCGAGCAGCCCGGCGATCTCCTGGAGCCGGTCGTCGCCGAGCTCGGTCAGGACGTCGTCCTGGAAAGAAGAGTCAGTCATGGCGGAAACGCTACGGTTCATCCCGTTTCGCGGCGCGCCGAACCGGGTGCCGTCCCCAGGCCGTCCCCGGTCGGCCTCCGGGTGTCCGAGGCCTTCGCTACGGTCGGGTCATGTCCAACGAGGGTCGCGGTCCGGCAGTGCTCGAAGGGGTTCTGGAGCGGATCACCTATGCCAACGAGGAGAGCGGGTACACGGTCGCCCGCGTCGACACCGGGCGCGGTGCCGGTGACCTCCTCACGGTCGTCGGCGCGCTGCTCGGCGCCCAGCCGGGGGAGTCGCTGCGGATGGAGGGGCGGTGGGGCTCCCACCCGCAGTACGGCAAGCAGTTCAGTGTGGACAACTACACGACGATCCTGCCCGCCACCATCCAGGGCATCCGCCGTTACCTCGGCTCCGGGCTGATCAAGGGCATCGGCCCCGTCTTCGCCGACCGCATCACGGAGCACTTCGGCCTGGACACCCTCGACATCCTCGAAGAGGCCCCCGGGCGCCTGATCGAGGTCCCGGGCCTCGGCCCCAAGCGCACCGGGAACATCACCGCCGCCTGGGAGGAGCAGAAGGCGATCAAGGAGGTGATGGTCTTCCTCCAGGGCGTCGGCGTCTCCACCTCCATCGCCGTGCGGATCTACAAGAAGTACGCGGACGCCTCCATCTCCGTCGTGCGGAACCAGCCCTACCGGCTCGCCGCCGACGTCTGGGGCATCGGCTTCCTCACCGCCGACCGGATCGCCCAGGCCGTCGGCATCCCGCACGACAGCCCGGACCGGGTGAAGGCCGGCCTCCAGTACGCGCTGTCGCAGTCCACCGACCAGGGCCACTGCTTCCTGCCCGAGGAGCGGCTGATCGCCGACGCGGTCAAGCTCCTCCAGGTCGACACGGGGCTCGTCATCGAATGCCTGGCCGAGCTCGCGGAGGACCCCGAGGGGGTCGTACGGGAGTCGGTGCCCGGCCCCGAGGGCGCGCCGGTCACCGCCGTGTACCTGGTCCCCTTCCACCGCGCCGAGCTGTCGCTCGCCGGGCAGCTCGGCCGGCTGCTGCGGACCGACGAGGACCGGATGCCCGCCTTCCGGGACGTGGCCTGGGACAAGGCGCTGGCCTGGCTCGCCGACCGCACAGGGGCCACGCTCGCGCCCGAGCAGGAGGAGGCGGTGCGGCTCGCCCTGACCCGCAAGGTCGCGGTCCTGACGGGCGGCCCCGGCTGCGGCAAGTCCTTCACGGTCCGCTCGATCGTGGAGCTCGCCCGCGCCAAGCGGGCCAAGGTGGTCCTCGCCGCGCCCACCGGGCGGGCCGCCAAGCGGCTCGCCGAGCTGACCGGCGCCGAGGCCTCCACCGTCCACCGGCTCCTGGAGCTCAAGCCGGGCGGGGACGCGGCCTACGACCGGGACCGGCCGCTCGACGCCGACCTGGTCGTGGTCGACGAGGCCTCCATGCTCGACCTGCTCCTGGCGAACAAGCTGGTCAAGGCGGTGGCACCCGGTGCCCATCTGCTGCTCGTGGGGGACGTGGACCAGCTCCCCTCGGTCGGCGCCGGCGAGGTCCTCGGCGATCTGCTGGCCCCCGGCAGCCCCGTACCGGCCGTGCGGCTGACCCGGATCTTCCGCCAGGCCCAGGAGTCCGGGGTGGTCACCAACGCGCACCGGATCAACGCCGGGACCCCGCCCCTCACCCAGGGCCTGCCGGACTTCTTCCTCTTCGTCGAGGAGGAGACGGAGGACGCCGCCAGGGTCGCCGTGGACGTCGCGGCCCGGCGTATTCCGGCCAAGTTCGGCCTCGACCCGCGCCGGGACGTCCAGGTCCTGGCTCCCATGCACCGGGGCCCGGCGGGCGCCGGCTCGCTCAACGGACTGCTCCAGCAGGCGATCACCCCGGCCCGCCCCGACCTGCCGGAGAAGCGGTTCGGCGGCCGGGTCTTCCGGGTCGGCGACAAGGTCACCCAGATCCGCAACAACTACGACAAGGGAACCAACGGGGTCTTCAACGGCACGGTCGGCGTCGTCACCGCCCTGGACGCCGTCGAGCAGCGGCTCACGGTGCGGACGGACGAGGACGAGGAGGTGCCGTACGACTTCGACGAGCTGGACGAACTCGCCCACGCGTACGCGGTCACCATCCACCGCTCGCAGGGCAGCGAGTATCCGGCGGTGGTGATCCCGGTCACGATGAGCGCCTGGATGATGCTTCAGAGGAACCTGCTGTACACGGCCGTGACCCGCGCAAAGAAGCTGGTCGTCCTGGTCGGCTCCCGCCGGGCGATCGCCCAGGCGGTCCGCACGGTCTCCGCGGGCAGGCGCTTTACCGCACTGGCCCATCGGCTCACAGGTGGCGCCCTCGTGTGAAAGATCACGGAGGACTACCGGAACCGGGGCGAAGGGGGCAGGATATGAAGGTTGGCGGCACTGAGTGCCGCCGATTGGCCCAATGGTCGACCCCGAGTGCACTCTCCTGAGCCAAATGGGGGATGGTAGAGACAGTCAGGGCACCTCGAAGAAGAGGCACTACGTCGGTGAGGGATGACGTGAGCGACAACTCTGTAGTACTGCGGTACGCGGACGGTGAATACACCTACCCGGTGGTCGAGAGCACCGTCGGCGACAAGGGCTTCGACATCGGGAAACTCCGAGCCCAGACCGGTCTGGTCACCCTGGACAGCGGATACGGCAACACCGCCGCCTATAAATCCGCGATCACCTACCTCGATGGTGAGCAGGGGATTCTGCGGTACCGCGGCTACCCCATCGAGCAGCTGGCCGAGCGCTCCACCTTCCTTGAGGTGGCGTACCTGCTGATCAACGGCGAGCTTCCCAAGGTCGACGAGCTGTCGACCTTCAAGAACGAGATCACGCAGCACACGCTGGTCCACGAGGACGTCAAGAACTTCTTCCGCGGTTTCCCGCGGGACGCCCACCCGATGGCGATGCTGTCGTCGGTGGTCTCCGCGCTGTCCACCTTCTACCAGGACAGCCACAACCCGTTCGACGAGAAGCAGCGCCACCTCTCCACGATCCGGCTGCTCGCCAAGCTGCCGACGATCGCGGCGTACGCGTACAAGAAGTCGATCGGCCACCCCTTCGTCTACCCGCGCAACGACCTCGGGTACGTCGAGAACTTCCTGCGCATGACCTTCTCGGTCCCGGCGCAGGAGTACGACCTCGACCCGGTCGTCGTCGCCGCGCTCGACAAGCTGCTGATCCTGCACGCGGACCACGAGCAGAACTGCTCGACCTCCACCGTGCGTCTGGTCGGCTCCTCGCAGGCGAACATGTTCGCCTCGATCTCCGCCGGCATCTCGGCCCTGTGGGGCCCGCTGCACGGTGGCGCCAACCAGTCGGTCCTGGAGATGCTGGAGGGCATCCAGGCCAACGGCGGCGATGTCGACGCCTTCATCCGCAAGGTGAAGAACAAGGAGGACGGCGTCCGCCTGATGGGCTTCGGCCACCGGGTGTACAAGTCCTTCGACCCCCGCGCCAAGATCATCAAGGCGGCGGCGCACGATGTCCTCTCGGCGCTCGGCAAGGACGACGCGCTGCTGGACATCGCGCTCAAGCTGGAGGAGCACGCGCTCTCCGACGAGTACTTCGTCTCGCGCAACCTCTACCCGAACGTGGACTTCTACACGGGCCTGATCTACCGCGCCATGGGCTTCCCGACCGAGATGTTCACCGTGCTCTTCGCGATCGGCCGGCTGCCCGGCTGGATCGCCCAGTGGCACGAGATGATCAAGGAGCCGGGTTCCCGCATCGGCCGCCCGCGCCAGATCTACACGGGCGAGGTCCTCCGCGACTTCGTCCCGGTCGAGGCCCGCTAGTCGCTTCGCCGTTGACTGATGGCGCGCCCGGTTCACGATGAAGGCCGGTGCGCTGCAGGGCGAGTGAGCCGAAGGGGCGCGTCGGTGCCGAGAGGGTGAACGCGCGCAGGCCCGACGCAGGAGGGCCGAGCACGATCGCCCTCTCGGCACCGGCGTGAGCGCCCCGGAGGCGAACCGAGCCCCAAAAAAAGCGAGAAGCGCCCCGCCGTCGATCCCCCCACGGGTCGACGAGCGGGGCGCTTCCCATATCCCCGGTGCGGATTCCCCCCACGGGATCCGGGCCGGGCGTCTGCCGGCGTCAGCAGCAGCTGCGCGGGTCGGGCGCGATGCGGTCTGCCGGGGTACGTACGGGAGGGCCGCTCAAAGCTCCCCGGTGCACGTGCCCCGGCCAACGCTTGCCTAGGGACGTCCCCCAAGACATCCCATGAACGTCCCCCAAGACGTTCTCGGCATCGCCCACTTAGACTCGCGAACAGCCCAGATGGTTACCCCCCAATATCTGTGATCTAGATCTCTTTGTGAAGGTCCTGTGCGTCACGTGTAGGTCAAGTCACGAAAAGTGGCGCAGGCGCAGGCTGTTGGATACGACGAAGACGGACGAAAGGGCCATAGCGAGGCCCGCGATCATCGGGTTGAGCAGACCGGCCGCCGCCAGCGGCAGTGCCGCCAGGTTGTAGCCGAAGGCCCAGCCGAGGTTGCCCTTGATCGTGGACAGGGTTCGGCGGGAGAGCCGGATGGCGTCCGCCGCGACCCGCAAGTCGCCCCGGACGAGGGTCAGATCGCTCGCCTCGATGGCCGCGTCCGTGCCCGTTCCCATCGCCAGGCCGAGATCGGCGGTGGCCAGGGCGGCGGCGTCGTTGACCCCGTCGCCGACCATCGCGACCGTCCGGCCCTCCGCCTGGAGCCGCCGGATCACCTCGGCCTTCTCCTCGGGCAGTACCTCGGCGATCACCTCGTCGATGCCCACCTCCGCCGCCACGGCCTCCGCGACCGCCCGGTGGTCGCCGGTGAGCAGCACCGGCCGCAGCCCCAGGCCACGCAGCCGGGCGACCGCCTCGGCGCTGGTGTCCTTGACGGTGTCGGCGACGGTCAGGGTGCCCCGGGCGACCCCGTCCCAGGCGACGTGGACGGCGCCGGGCTCGTGGGCCTCCGGCGCCTCGACGCCTTCCGTCGCGAGCAGGGCGGCGCGCCCGACGAGGACCAGCCGGCCGTCGACGGAGCCGCGCACCCCGAGCCCGGGGACGTTCTCGAAGGTCTTCGGTACGGGGAGCTCCCCGCAGCGTTCGGCGGCGGCGGTCGCGACGGCGCGGGCGACCGGGTGCTCGGAGGCGTGCTCCAGGGCGCCCGCGAGCCGCAGCAGTTGGGTCTCGTCGGTGCCCTCGGTGCCGTAACTGCCCCCGTACACGCGCACGCCGACGAGCCGCATCCGGCCGGTGGTGACGGTGCCGGTCTTGTCGAGGACGACCGTGTCGACGCGGCGGGTGGACTCCAGGACCTCGGGGCCCTTGATCAGGATGCCGAGCTGGGCGCCGCGGCCGGTGCCGACCATGAGGGCGGTGGGGGTCGCGAGGCCGAGGGCGCAGGGGCAGGCGATGATCAGGACGGCGACGGCGGCGGTGAACGAGGCGGTCGGGTCGTCGGTGAGCAGGAGCCAGGTGACGAGGGTGCCGAGCGCGAGGAGGAGCACCGCCGGCACGAAGACGGCGGAGATCCGGTCGGCGAGCCGCTGGACCTCGGCCTTGCCGTTCTGGGCGTCCTCGACGAGCTTCGCCATCCGGGCGAGCCGGGTGTCGGAGCCGACCTGGGTGGCCCGGACGACGAGCCGGCCCGAGACGTTGACGCAGCCGCCGGTCACGGCGGAGCCCTCGGTGACGTCGAGCGGCAGCGACTCGCCGGTGAGGAGGGAGGCGTCGACGGCCGACGCGCCCTCGGTGACGGTGCCGTCGGTGGCGATCTTCTCGCCGGGGCGTACGACGAAGAGGTCGCCGGCCCGCAAGTCCGCGACCGGGATCCGTGCCTCCGTGCCCCCGCGCAGGACGGCCACCTCCTTGGCGCCGAGGTCCATCAGGGCCCGTAGCGCGGTGCCCGCCTTCCGCTTGGCGCGGGCCTCCAGGTAGCGGCCGAGCAGGATGAAGGTGACGACCCCGGCCGCGACCTCCAGGTAGATCGTGGAGGCGCCCTGTGCGCGGTCCACGGTGAGGTCGAAGCCGTGGCGCATGCCGGGCATGCCCGCGTCGCCGAGGAAGAGCGCCCAGAGCGACCAGCCGAAGGCGGCGAGGGTGCCGACCGAGACGAGCGTGTCCATGGTGGCGGCGCCGTGCCGGAGGTTGGTCCAGGCGGCGCGGTGGAAGGGGAGCCCGCCCCAGACGACGACGGGGGAGGCGAGGGTGAGGGAGAGCCACTGCCAGTTGTCGAACTGGAGCGCCGGGACCATGGCGAGCAGGACCACGGGCGCGGCGAGGACGGCGGAGACGGTCAGCCGCTGCCGCAGGGAGGCGAGCTCGGGATCCTCGGGGGATTCCGGGGTCTCCCGTACGGGCTCGGGCGGCGCGGGCTCCTCGGCGGTGTAGCCGGTCTTCACCACGGTGGCGATCAGCTCGCCGACGCCGACCCACGGGGGGTGCTCGATCCGTGCCTTCTCCGTGGCGTAGTTGACGGTGGCCGTCACGCCGTCCATGCGGTTGAGCTTCTTCTCGACGCGGGCGGCGCAGGAGGCGCAGGTCATCCCGCCGATCGTCAGCTCGGTGACCGCGACGGCCGCCGTGTCGGTGCTCGCGAAGGCGGCCGGGCCGTCGGTCGCGTCGGCTTCGGTGGGGGTGTCGGTGGGCGTGGAGGTCATGTCCGGTTCCAAAGGGCAGCAGGGCCGTACCAGGTAACGGTACGACCCTGCGAGGTGTTGACCGCGGGGGCAGGTCAGACCAGCTCGTAGCCGGCCTCGTCGACGGCGGCGCGCACCGCGGCCTCGTCGAGCGGGGCCGCGGAGACGACGGTGACCTGGCCGGTCGAGGCGACGGCCGTGACGGAGGAGACGCCGGGGAGCTCGGAGATCTCGCTGGAGACGGCGCCCTCGCAGTGGCCGCAGGTCATGCCCTTGACCTGGTAGACGGTGGTGAGTTCGGTCTTCGTCTCTGCGGTCATGACGTTCTCCTTCGGGGGTTCAGGGCCGTACAAAACCGAGATTATACCCCTAGGGGGTATGAATTCCACTCCCGGCCGGCTCGCGCCGCGCCGGTGAGGTCGCGGGGAGCGGGGGCGTCCGTGTGGTGGGCGGGTGCTCGTGCGCCGGAAGACCTTCAAGTCCCTCCGGCGGCAGGCCATCTGGCTGGATCCTATGGTAAATACCCGTTATGTCGCATTCGGGGAGCACGCTCATCCTGATCATGGCGATCGCCGTCCTGGCGCCGCTGCTCGCCTACGCCGTGGGACGCCGGCTCCCCGTACCCCTGGTCATCTTCGAGATCCTGCTCGGCATCCTCATCGGCCCCGACGTCCTGGGCTGGGCGCATCCGGACGCGCTGATCGACGGCCTCTCCGAGCTCGGCCTCACCATGCTGATCTTCCTCGCGGGGTACGAGATCGAGTTCGGCAAGGTCCGCGGCGACACCCTCAAGCGGGCGGTCTGGGCCTGGGTCGCCGCCCTCGCCCTCGGGCTCGGCGCCGGGATCCTGCTGGGCGGCGGGTACGCCAAGGGCGTCTTCATCGGGGTGGCGCTGACCAGCACCGCGCTCGGCACCGTCCTGCCCGTCCTGCGGGACGCGGGCGAGCTCCACGGCCGGTTCGGCTCGGTCGTCATGGCCTTCGGCGCGGTGGGCGAGTTCGGCCCGATCATCGCGATGGCGCTGCTGCTCAGCGGGCGCGCCGCGGCCGAGTCGACCGTGCTCCTCGCGGTCTTCGCCGCGCTCACGGCCGGCGCCGTCCTCTGGGCGCTGCGCCCCCGCCCGCCGTGGTTCTCCCGGATCATCGCCAAGACCCTGCACAGCAGCGGCCAGTTCGCCGTCCGGTTCGTCTTCCTGCTGCTCGCCCTGATGCTGGGGGCCTCGACGGCGCTCGGGCTCGACGTGCTGCTCGGTGCCTTCGCGGCCGGGCTGATCACCCGGCTCGTCCTGACCGGGGCCGCGCCCCAGGCGGGACCGGAGATCCTGGAGAAGGTCGAGGCCGTCGGCTTCGGCTTCCTCGTCCCGGTCTTCTTCGTCGTCACCGGGATCGAGTTCGACCTGGACTCGCTCCTCTCCGGAGGCAGGACCCTGCTCCTGCTGCCGGTCTTCCTGCTGCTCTTCCTCGTCGTGCGCGGCGGCCCGATCCGGTTCCTCGCCCCGCGCGACCTCGACCGCGCGGACCGGGGCGGTCTCGTGCTCTACGGCTCCACGGCGCTGCCGCTCGTCGTCGCGATCACGACCATCGGCGTGGACGACAACGAGCTGACGGCCGGCGACGCGGCGGCGCTCGTCGGGGCCGGCATGGTCTCCGTCCTCGTCTTCCCGCTGCTCGCGCTGAGGCTGCGGGCGCGGGCGGGGGAGAAGGTGCTGCCCTCCGAGGCGGTCAGGGGTTCCGAGACGTGGTGAGCCCGGCGCCGCCGCCGTGGTGGGTGCCTCCGATGACCGGGTCGAGGTAGCGCAGGAGGACGAGCTTCAGCTCGGCGACCGTGGCGTCCCGCTCGGGCCCCTCGGGGGCGGCGAGGACCAGGGCGAGGCCGCCCTTGAAGACCGCGAAGGCCATGTCGGCTATGCGGACGCACTCCTCGGGCGGGCTCTCCGGGAGGTAGTGGGCGATCAGGAGGCGGACCCGCTCGATCAGCGAGGCGTGCAGGGCGTCGTGCTCCTCGGCGATCCGGCCGGGGATCTCGGAGCCGTGCATCAGGGCGAGGAAGACCGGGTTGGCGCAGTTGAACTCGATCAGCGGGTCGATGACCGCGTCGAGCAGTTCGGGCAGCGGCAGTGCGAGGTTCTCCGGGGTGAAGGCCTGGCCGTGGGCCTCGCGCATCTCGTGCATGAGGCGGCCGCCGAGCTCGACGGCGATCGCCTCCTTGTTCGGGAAGTACTGGTAGAGCGTGCCCGGCGAGACGTGTGCCTCGCGGGCGATCGCGTTGGTGCTGGCCGCCGTGTACCCGTTCGCGCAGAAGACGTTCGCGGCGGCCTGGAGCAGCTGCGTGATGCGGCGCTCGCCACGCGCCTGGCGGCGGCGCGGCTTCGCTTCCTCGGACATCTCGGACATGGCTGTCCCCAGCTCTCCTCGACACACGTTTGACAAACACGAGAGGTCGCTCGCATTCTTGGAAAACGCGAGTGATCACTCGTGTTTGTCATTCTATGGCAATGGGCGACCCATGTGACCTGCCGGGAAGCGCGCACACGGGTCAGGTGAAGGGGACACCGCGTCATGGCCGAAGTCAAGAAATCAGCGACCGGCGGGGGCCGGACACCGGCGGAGGCCGGGCCAGGGACGTCCGGAGGCTCAGGCGGCCCCGGAGGCTCAGGCGGCCCGGCAGGCTCGCGCGGGCCCGGAAGCTCGCGCGGCCCCGGCGGGTGGACGCGGTTCGTCACCGTCCGGCCGCGCCTCACGCTCCTCGTGGCGCTCGTCCTCACCGCCCTCGCCGTCCTGGCGGGCGGCGGCGTCGCCGACCGGATGGGCAGCGGCGGCTTCGAGGACCCGGCCGCCGAGTCCACGTACGCGACCGAAGCGCTGGCCCGGGAGTTCCCCGGCTCCCAGCCCAACCTGCTCCTCCTCGTCGACACCGGAGAGGCCGGGGTCGACGCCCCGGCCGTCGCCGCCGAGGCCCGCAAGCTCGCCGAGCGGCTCGACGCCGAGCCGGGCGTCGACGGCGTCGGCTCCTACTGGTCGACCGGCTCGCCCGCCCTCCGCTCCGAGGACGGCAGCCAGGCCGTGATCGCCGCCCGGATCTCCGGCGAGGAGAAGGACGCCGCCGCCGTCCTGGACCGGATCGCCCCCGAGTACCGCGGCGCGCACGGCCCCGTCGAGGTCTCCCTCGGCGGCGGCCTCGCCGTCCGACACGAGATGCAGGTGATCATCCAGGAGGACCTGCTGCGGGCCGAGCTCATCGCCCTGCCCCTCACCCTCGTCCTGCTCGTCATGGTCTTCGGCAGCGCCGTCGCCGCCCTGCTGCCGCTCGGCGTCGGCATCGTCGCCATCCTCGGCACCAACGCGGTCCTGCGCGGCATCACCGAGTTCACGGACGTCTCGGTCTTCGCGCAGAACCTGACGACCGCGCTCGGCCTCGGACTCGCCATCGACTACGCCCTGTTCGTCGTCCGCCGCTACCGCGAGGAGCTCGCGGCCGGAGCCGACACGTACACCGCCGTCCGCACCACCCTGCGGACGGCCGGGCGGACCGTGCTGTTCTCCGCGCTGACCGTCGCCGTCTCGCTCTCCGCGATGCTCGTCTTCCCGCAGTACTTCCTGCGCTCCTTCGCCTACGCCGGGATCGCCGTGGTCCTCCTCGCCGCGACCGCCGCCCTCACCCTGCTCCCCGCGGCCCTCGTCCTGCTCGGCGACCGGGTCAACGCCCTGGACCTGAGGCGCCTCCTCCGGCGCGGCCGCGCGCCCCGCGAGGCCTCCGCCGGGGGCGGCTGGGGGCGGGCCGCCGACCTCGTGATGCGCAGGGCGCCGGTCTTCGCCGTCCTCACCACGGCCGGCCTCGTCCTCCTCGGACTGCCCTTCCTCGGCGTGAAGTTCGGCACCGCCGACGACCGCCAACTCCCCGTCACCGCCTCCTCCCGGGTCGTCCAGGACCAGCTGCGCGACGGCTTCCCCGGCAACCCCGGCGGCGGGATCACCGTCCTCGCCGAAGGTCCCGCCACCCCCGCCCAGTACGCGGAGTACCGCGAGCGGATCGCGGCCCTCGACGGCGTCGACCGGGCCGACGGCCCCGTGACCGCGGGCGGCGCCGGCGGCCACGCCTACTTCACCGTCGTGCCCGAGGGGGAGACCGTCGGCGCCGGGGCCCAGCGGGTCGTGGGCGAACTGCGGGCCGCGCCCGCCCCCTTCGAGACCTCCGTCACCGGACAGGCCGCCGTCCTCACCGACTCCAAGGACGCCCTCGCGGAGAGGCTGCCCTGGGCCGCGGCGATCGTCGTCCTCGCCACCCTGCTCATCGTCTTCCTGCTCACCGGCAGCGTCCTCATCCCCGTCCAGGCCGTCGTCCTCAACGCGCTCAGCCTCACGGCGATGTTCGGCGCGGTCGTCTGGGTCTTCCAGGAGGGCCACCTCGCCGGACTCCTCGGCTTCACCTCCACCGGCGACATCGAGACCACGCTGCCCGTGCTCATGTTCTGCGTCGCCTTCGGACTCTCCATGGACTACGGGGTCTTCCTGCTCTCCCGGATCAAGGAGGAGTACGACGCCACCGGCGACCACGAGCACTCCGTGCGCTTCGGGCTGCGCCGCACCGGTGGCCTGATCACCGCCGCCGCCGTGATCCTCGCCGTCGTCATGGTCGCCATCGGCACCTCCCGGGTCACCAACACCAAGATGCTCGGCCTCGGTGTCGCCCTCGCCGTCCTCATGGACGCGATGGTCGTCCGCAGCCTCCTCGTCCCCTCCGTGATGAAGCTGACCGGTCGCCTCACCTGGTGGGCCCCGGCGCCGCTGCGCCGCTTCCACGACCGCTTCGGAATCAGCGAGTCGGACACGTACAACCCTTCGGCCGCTTCGGATGTCGAAGAGGTGTCAGAGAAGTGGGGGGAAACCACTTTCTCACGTCAATGAGCTGAATTCTTGGGGGAGTTCATGACGCGTATGCGTGCAGGCCTGGTCCTGGCGACGGCCCTCGCCGCCGGAATCGCACCGGTGGCGCTCGGGGGAGCGGCGGCCGTCGCCGCACCGGTGGCCGTCCAGGCCGGAACCACTGCCGAGCCCGGCACGGTGGTCCAGGAGGGGGGCCGGCTGACCGTGCCGGCGGGCGTCGAGGGGCCGGTGACGCTGCGGTTCAAGGCGACGCTGCCGGCCGGGGTGACGGGGCCGGTGAAGGCCCGCGTCACCCTGCCCATCACCAACTGGCCGCCCGCCGGCTGGACCGACTACCGGGTCGCGGCCCGGATCGTGTCCACGTGCTCGGTCGGCGGCGGGGCGTTCGCGGCCTGCGCCTGGCAGGGGACGACCCTCTCCGACGACGGCGGGCCGGCCCGGGTCGTGCTCGACCTGCCCGCCGTGGAAGCCTCGGCCACCCTCGATTACGCCGTCACGATCGACCTGCCGGAGGAGCTCGCCTGGATCGGCTCCCTCGAAGCGCCCGTCGAGCTGAAGGACGCGAGCGGGACCGTCGTGGCCCGGGGCACGGTCGGAGTCGACGTCGTCGCGGGCACCTCGGCCGCGTCCCTGCTGGGCGCCGTGCACGCCGTCGACAAGGACGGTGTCCTCTGGCGGTACGAGGCCACGGGCAAGGCCGACCGGACCCTGACGCCCCGCAAGCGGATCGGCGGCGGCTGGAACGTCTACGACCGGATCGTCCCGCTGAACCGCGCGACCGCGGCCGGCACGGGCGACCTGGTGGCCCGGGACAAGAACGGCCACCTCTGGTACTACGAGGGCTCCGGCAACCCCGCGGCCCCCTTCAAGCCGGCCAGGCGCACCTCCGGCGACCAGATCGGCAGGTGGCAGGAGTACACGTCCCTCGCCTCCAACGGAGAGGGGGGCCTCGTCGCCCGCGACAAGGACGGCGTCCTCTGGAACTTCGAGCGGTCGGACGAAGAGGGCATCAGCCTCTTCAAGCCGCGCGTGCGCGTCGGCGGCGGCTGGAACGTCTACACGCAGATCGCCGCCTTCGACGACGGCCTGGTCGCCCGCGACGCGGCCGGTGTGCTCTGGAAGTACAACGGGACCACCTCCACGTCGGCGGCGCGGCCGTTCGAGGCCCGCTGGCGGGTCGGCGGCGGATGGAACATCTACAACACCCTGGCGGGAACGAAGGAACTCGGCGCCGGGACCCACACCGAGCTCATCGCCCGGGGCACCAACGGCGACCTCTGGGCCTACGACGCCAGGCCCTCCGGCTTCGGCTACGCGCCCAGCTCGCTCCGCACCCGGATCGGCTGGGGCTGGAGCATCTACAAGACGGTGATCTGACACCTCTGATCGGCACCTCTTCAAGGGGGATCCATGAGAAACACCCGTACGTTTCTGGTCGCGGCGAGTGTTCTGCTCGCCGCTCTGATCCCCCCGGCCGCCGGAGGGGCGCAGGCTCTCGCCGCGCCCCTCACGGCGCCCACCCCGGACCCGGCCGCCGCGGCGCCCGAGCCCGGCACCGTCGTCCAGCGGGATGGCACCGTCGTCGTCCCCGCGGGCGAGGAGGGACCCGTCACCAGCTACCTCCTTGCCACCCTCCCGGCCGGTGCCACCGGACAGGTGTCGGCCCGGATCGACTGGGCGAACCTCGAATGGTGGGACAGCGAACGGCCCGGCTGGCTCTCCTACCTCACCTGGTCGTGCTCCGTGAACGGCGGGCCGTTCACACCGTGCCCGCTCAACGGCCCCCATGACGGGGAGCACCCCTACACCCAACTCCCGACGACGACCGCCGCACCCACCCTCACCTACGCCGTCCGGGTCGACGCGGCCACGTACGGCTCCGTGGGCGTCCCCGCCTGGGGCACCGTCTCGGTCACCGCGGCGGGCGAGAAACTCGCCGACGGACCGGTCGAGTTCCAGTTCGTCGACGGCACCCCGGAGGCCTACCGGCGCACGGTGCTGCACGCCCGCGACCGGAGCGGCGTGCTCTGGCAGTACGAGGGGACGGGCAAGGACGAGGCGCCCTTCAAGCCCCGCACGCGGGTCGGCGGCGGCTGGGGCGTCTATACGGCGCTCACCAAGCTCGGCCCCTCGACGGCGGACGGCGGCGGCGACCTCGTCGCCCGGGACGGCGCCGGCACCCTCTGGTACTACTCCGGCTCGGGCGACCCGGCCGCACCGTACTGGCCGCGCGTCCGCGTCGGCGGCGGCTGGAACGCCTTCACCTCCCTCACCGGCACGCCCGGAGGGCTGCTCGCCCGGGACCGTTCCGGTGTCCTCTGGCACTACGCGCGCTCCCACCAGGCCCCGCCCGCAGCCCCCTTCAAGGCGCCCGTCCGGGTCGGCGGCGGCTGGAACGCCTACACCGCGATGACCGCGCTCGGCGACGGCCTCGTGGCCAGGGACACGAGCGGAGTGCTCTGGCTCTACCGGCAGGGCAACCCGCGCGACCCCGCCGTACCGCTCGCGCCGCGCGTGCGCGTCGGCGGCGGGTGGAACGTCTACTCCGGCCTCGTGGGCACCGGAGAGCTCGGGCGCCTCGGTCCGCCGGACCTCGTGGCCCGCGACAGGGACGGCTACCTCTGGACGTACGAGGGCACCTACTACGCGCCCCCGGGACCCAACAGGAAGCGGGTCGGCTGGGGCTGGAACATCTACGACGCCCTCCTCTGACCGGCCCGACGGAACCCACGGCACCGACGGAACTGGAGAATGCCATGAGACAGCTGCGAAGAGTCCTGGTCGCGACGGGAGCCGTCCTCGCCGTCGCGACCACCCTGGTGGCCGCCACCCCCGCGCCCGCCCCGGCCACCGCGCCGCCCGCGAGCGAGGCCGAGGCCGCCGTCGAACCGGGGACGATCGTGCAGGAGGGCGGTCCGCTGACCGTGCCCGCCGGCGGGGGTCCGGTCACCACCCGGCTCACCGTCACGCTGCCGTCCGGCGTCACGGGGCCCCTGCGCGCCGCGCGGGTCAGCTTCAAGGCGGAGGGGGACACGTGGTCCCGCCCGGGCGAGCAGTTCACCTCCACCTGCTCGGTGAACGGCGGAACGTCCGCGCCCTGCGCCTGGTCCTCGCCCGACCCGGAGGCGGTCGACGGCACCTGGCTCATCCTCGACCTGCCCGCCGCCGAGGTGCCCGCCGGCTCCTCGACCGTCACCTACGACATCACCGTCGACGTCACCGAAGGCATGGAGTGGCTCTCCCGCCTCTCCGCCACCCTCGAACTCCATGACGCGACCGGCCCGGTCGCGCGGGGGGACGTGGCCCTCGACATCGTCCCCGGCGCCATCTCGGCCCGGCACAGGTCGTCGCTGCACGCCCGGGACCGCGACGGCGTGCTCTGGCAGTACGACGCCACCGGAAGCGCCGACGCGCCGCTCGCGAAGCGGAAGCGGGTCGGCGGCGGCTGGAACGTCTACACGGCGATCACCAAGCTCGACCGCACCACCGCCGAGCGCAACGAGGGCGACCTGGTGGCCCGCGACCGGAACGGCGTGCTCTGGTACTACGACGGCAACCGCCAGGTGGACGCGCCCTTCAAGCCGCGCGTGCGGGTCGGCGGCGGCTGGAACGTCTACACGAGCATCGTCGGCCTGCCGGGCGGTGACCTCGTCGCCCGCGACCGGGACGGGGTCCTCTGGTTCTACGAGGGGCGGAACACCTCCCCGGGCCCGCGGGCGTTCCGCCCCCGCGTCCGGGTCGGCGGCGGCTGGAACGCGTACACCGCCATCGCCTCCTTCGGCGACGGCCTGGTCGCCCACACGGCGACCGGCCGGCAGTTCCGGTACGAGAAGTCGGACGACTGGCACCCGTCCGCGCCCTTCGAGCCCCGCCGCGAGGTCGGCGGCGGCTGGAACCGGTACACGGCCCTCACGGGAATGGGGCTCGCCCTCGACGACCCCTCCCTCGCCGCCCGGACCGCGGACGGCAAGCTGTTCGTCTACGGGGTCGACCGGTGGAACGGGAACTCCGACCCGTACCGTCCCCGCCCGGCGGGCTGGGGCTGGAACATCTACGACACGCTCGTCTGACCCGTCGTCACTCGCGGCGGCCCCGGTTGCCGGGGCGGTCGGCGACCCAGGCGCGGATCGTGTCCGCGTACCAGTAGGGCTTGCCCGACTCGACCTGGTCGGGGGGCGGGAGGAGACCGTGCTTCCGGTAGGAACGGACCGTGTCCGGCTGGACCCGGATGTGCGCGGCGATGTCCTTGTACGACCAGAGACTTCTGTCCGTCATGCCTGGTACCTCCCTGCGCACCGCGCAGCGGCGGCAGGGGGTGCCGTTCGGGGGCGCTGCGGGCGGGCTTTGGTGATCACTGAGCCTGTGCCCGTTGAACGACCCCTGCCGCCAGGAGGAGAGCGGCTGTCGAGCGCCTGTGACGGAACACCCGCGTAACGGAGATACGCGTGACCGGGGAGGGACCTGTGTGACGGAAGTGATGCACACGGACAACGGTGTGTCCGCGTGCGTCACCCCAGGTCAGACCGGTATGCGCCGGTCACACGCCGCAGGAGCGAAGGAAGCGCCGGGTGCGCAGCGCGATCGGGTACGGAGCGTCCGGATCGCACGGGTACATGTCCTGCTCGACGATCGCGAAGAGGTCCACGTCCAGGGCCCGCGCGGCGGCGAGCACCGGTTCGAGGTCGGGCACCCCGGAAGGCGGCTCGCACATCACGCCCCGCGCCACCGCCGGGCCGAACGGCACCTCCTCGGCGACCACCCGGGCCAGGACCTCCGGGTCGACCTGCTTGAGGTGGAGGTAGCCGATCCGCTCCCCGTAGGTCTCGATCAGCTTCACGCTGTCCCCGCCGGCGTACGCGTAGTGCCCGGTGTCCAGACAGAGCGCGACGGCCTCCGGGTCGGTGGCGTCGAGGAAGCGCGTCACGCTCTCCTCGCCGTCGAGATGGGTGTCGGCGTGCGGATGGACGACGAGCCGCAGCCCGTACCGCTCCCGCACCTCCCGCCCCAGACGCTCCGTCAGACCGGTCAGATCCCGCCACTGCTCGGCGGTGAGCGTGCGCTCCTCCAGGACCTCGCCCGTCCGGTCGTCCCGCCAGAAGGACGGGATGACGACGAGATGGCCCGCGCCCACGGCCTGGGCGAGGGCCGCGTTCTCGGCGACGTGCGCCCAGGTGCGGTCCCAGACGGCCGGGCCGTGGTGCAGCCCCGTGAAGACCGTCCCCGCCGAGACCCGCAGCCCGCGCCGCGCGGTCTCCTCCGCGAGGACGGCCGGATCGGTGGGCAGATAGCCGTACGGCCCGAGCTCGATCCACTCGTAGCCCGCGCCGGAGACCTCGTCGAGGAAGCGCTGCCACGGCACCTGCCGGGGATCGTCGGGGAACCACACCCCCCAGGAGTCCGGGGCGGAGCCGATGCGGATACGGGACGGCGACAACGACGGCTTCGGCGGCTTCGTCATGCCTGCCACCTTCTCCGGGGCCGGAGAGCAGCGTCAAGCGGGCGGGGCGAGCGGGCGAGGCGATCGGCCAGGCGTCAGAATGTCCGGACATATCGTTGACACGCCTCCGGGCGGACGGCTAGACCTGGGTGCGGGGCCGAGGGCGGCCGACGCGAGAGGTGGCGTGTGCAGACGGAGCCGTACGACCTGATCACCATGGGGCGCCTCGGCGTGGACCTGTACCCGCTGCGGAGCGGTGTCGGGCTCGACCGGGTCGAGACCTTCGGCAGGTTCCTCGGCGGCTCCCCGGCCAACGTCGCCGTCGCCGCCGCCCGGCTCGGCCGCCGCACCGCGCTCGTCTCCCGCACCGGGGCCGACCCCTTCGGCGCCGCCCTCCACCGGGACCTCCGGGGCTTCGGCGTGGACGACCGCTGGGTGACCGAGGTCGAGGCCCACCCCACCCCCGTCACCTTCTGCGAGCTCTTCCCGCCCGACGACTTCCCCCTCTACTTCTACCGCCGGCCCAGCGCCCCCGACCTGGAGATCCACCCGCACGAGCTGGACCTCGACGCGATCCGTGCCGCCCGGGTCTTCTGGGCGACCGGCACCGGCCTGTGCGCCGAACCGAGCCGCGCGGCGACCCTGGCGGCGCTGCGGGCCCGGGCCGGCCGGGAGGTGACCGTCCTCGACCTGGACTGGCGGCCCGTGTTCTGGACCGACCCGGCCGAGGCCCGCCCGTACTACGCCGAGGCCCTGCGCCACGCGACCGTCGCCGTCGGCAACCTCGACGAGTGCGAGGTGGCCACCGGGGAGCGCGAACCGCACGCCGCCGCCCGCGCCCTGCTCGCCACCGGCGCGGTCCGGCTCGCCGTCGTCAAGCAGGGCCCCAAGGGGGTCCTCGCGCTCGCCGCCGACGGGACGGCCGCCGAGGTGCCGCCGCTGCCCGTCGAGGTCGTCAACGGCCTCGGCGCGGGCGACGCCTTCGGCGGGGCCCTCGTCCACGGCCTCCTCGCCGGCTGGGACCTCGAACGGACCCTGCGCCACGCGAACGCCGCCGGCGCGATCGTCGCGGGCCGCCTCGCCTGCTCGTCCGCCATGCCCCGCGAGGCGGAGATCGCCGAGGCGCTCGCGGCGGGCACGGGAACGATCCCGGAACGGGGGTAGGGATCCGCCATGAACCCCGCGCCCGACCCCTCTCGAACAAGCCGACTTCACCTGCCCTCCGGGACCGCCGCCGACGGGCCGTACGCGCTCCGCATCGGCCCCGACCTGGCCGGCTGGGAGCGTTCCGCCCTCCGCGTCCTCACCCTCGGACCGGGGGAGACCCACTCCTTCGAGACCGGGGATTCCGAATGGGCCGTGCTTCCCCTCGCCGGTGCCTGTAGCGTGCGCCTCGACGGCGAGATCATCGAACTCCTCGGCCGCGAAAGCGTGTTCGCGGGCGTGACCGACTTCGCCTACGTACCGCGCGACGCCCACGCCCAGATCGCCTCCGGCGCGGGGGGCCGCTTCGCTTTGGCAGGAGCGAAGTGCGAGCGACGACTCCCCGCCCGCTACGGCCCCGCGCCGGAGGTTCCCGTCGAGACCCGGGGCAGCGGCAACCGCGCCCGCCGGGTGCGGAACTTCGCCGCGGCCGGCGCCTTCGACTGCGACCGGCTGATCGCCGTCGAGGTCGTCACCCCCGGCGGCAACTGGTCCTCCTATCCGCCGCACAAGCACGACGAGCACCGCCCGGGCGCCGAATCCGTCCTGGAGGAGATCTACTACTACGAGATCGCCGGCCCCCACGGCCTCGCCTACCAGCGGATCTCGCCCTCCCGGCCCGGCGGCGCCGAGCTCCTCGCCGAGGTCCGGGACGGCGACGCCGTCCTCGTACCGGACGGCTGGCACGGGCCCTCGATCGCCCAGCCGGGTCACGATCTCTACTACCTCAACGTCATGGCGGGCCCCGGACCCGAGCGGGAGTGGAAGATCTGTTTCCACCCGGACCACGCGGAGGGATACGTATGAGGCTGACCGTCGCCCAGGCCCTCGTCCGCTTCCTCGCCGCCCAGTACACGGAGCGCGACGGGGCCAGACAGCGGCTGATCGCCGCCACCTGGGGCATCTTCGGCCACGGGAACGTCGCCGGGATCGGCCAGGCCCTCGTCGAGGACCCCGCACTCATGCCCTTCCACCAGGGCCGCAACGAACAGGCCATGGTGCACGCCGCCGTCGGCTGGGCCCGCCAGTCGAACCGGCTCTCCGCGCACGCCGTCACCACCTCCATCGGCCCCGGCGCCACCAACCTCGTCACCGGCGCGGCGCTCGCCACCGTCAACCACCTGCCGGTCCTGCTCCTCCCCGGCGACACCTTCGCCACCCGCCCCGCCGACCCCGTCCTCCAGCAGCTCGAAGTCCCCCACGCGGGCGAGGTGTCGGTCAACGACTGCCTGCGCCCGGTGTCGAGGTACTTCGACCGGATCGGCCGCCCCGAGGCGCTGATCCCGGCCGCGCTCGCCGCCATGCGGGTCCTCGCCGACCCCGTCGAGACCGGCGCCGTCACCCTCGCGCTGCCCCAGGACGTCCAGGCGGAGGCGTACGACTGGCCGGAGGAGTTCCTCGCCGAGCGGGTCTGGCGGGTCCGCCGACCCCGCCCCGACACCGCCGAACTCGACGCCGCCGCACATGCGATCAAGGCCGCCCGCCGCCCGCTGATCGTCGCGGGCGGCGGGGTCCGGTACAGCGGCGCCGAGGACGCCCTGCGCACCCTCGCCGAGCGGACCCGTATCCCCGTCGCCACCACCCAGGCCGGCAAGGGCGTCCTGCCGTACGACCACCCCTGCGAGACCGGCGGCATCGGCCACACCGGCAGCGCCACGGCGAACGCCCTCGCCGCGGACTCCGACCTGATCATCGGCGTCGGCACCCGCTACACCGACTTCACCACCGCCTCCGGCACCCTCTTCCCAGCAGGCGCCCGCTTCGTCAACCTCAACATCGCCGGCTTCGACGCCCACAAGATGGGCGCGCTGCCGCTCGTCGCCGACGCCCGCGAAGGCCTCACCGCCCTGACGGAGGCGCTCGGCGACCACCGGCGGTCCGCGCCGGAGTGGAGCTCCGCCAAGCGGGACTGGCAGCGGCGGGTCGACGCGGCCTACGCCGTCCCCGACGAGGACGCCCGGCCCACCCAGGCCCAGGTCCTCGGCGTACTCGACACCCTGGTCGACGGCAGCGACATCCTGATCAACGCCGCCGGCTCGCTCCCCGGCGACCTCCACAAGCTCTGGCGGACCCGCTCCACGGACCAGTACCACGTCGAATACGGCTACTCCTGCATGGGTTACGAGATCCCCGCGGCCCTCGGCGTCCTGCTCGCCGCGCCCGGCCGACCCATCTGGGCGCTCGTCGGCGACGGTACCTATCTGATGAATCCCACCGAAATCGTCACCGCCGTGCAGGAGCGGCTGCCCCTGCGGCTGATCATCCTCCAGAACCACGGCTACGCCTCGATCGGCGGCCTCTCGGAGGCCGTCGGCGGCGAGCGGTACGGCACCGACTACCGCCACCGGGACGCGGAGGGCGGTTTCACGGGACCACCGCTCCCCCTCGACCTCGGGGCCAACGCCGCCTCCCTCGGTATGCGGGTGCTGCGTCCCCGCACCGTGCGTGACCTGCGAGAAGCCCTCGCGGACGCACGGACCACGACGGTTCCCACATGTGTCTACGTCGAGACCGAAACGGCAGACACAGTGTCGGGCCCGCCCCCGGCCCAGGCGTGGTGGGATGTGCCCGTGGCCGAGACCTCGACCCGCCCGTCGGCGGTCAAGGCCCGCGAGGAGTACGACCGGCACGTCACCGCCCGACGCCGCCATCTCTGAAGGAGCATTTCGTCATGACGAACACCGTCAAGACTGTCAACCACTGGATCGGTGGCAAGGCCGTCGAGGGCACGTCGGGCAACTGGGGCCCGGTCACCGACCCGGCCACCGGCGCCGTGACCACCCGGGTCGCGCTCGCCTCCGTCGAGGAGGTGGACGCCGCCGTCGCCGCCGCCAAGGACGCCTTCGCGACCTGGGGCACCTCGTCCCTCGCCCAGCGCACCACCATCCTCTTCAAGTTCCGCGCGCTGCTCGACGCCAACCGCGACGCGATCGCCGAGCTGATCACCGCCGAGCACGGCAAGGTCCACTCGGACGCGCTCGGCGAGGTCGCCCGCGGCCTGGAGATCGTCGACCTGGCCTGCGGCATCACCGTCCAGCTCAAGGGCGAGCTCTCCACCCAGGTGTCGAACCGGGTGGACGTGGCCTCGATCCGCCAGCCGGTGGGCGTCGTCGCGGGCATCACGCCCTTCAACTTCCCGGCCATGGTGCCGATGTGGATGTTCCCGATCGCCATCGCGACCGGCAACACCTTCATCCTCAAGCCGAGCGAGAAGGACCCGTCGCCGGCCCTGAAGGTCGCCGAGCTGCTCGCCGAGGCGGGCCTCCCGGACGGTGTCTTCAACGTCCTGAACGGCGACAAGGTCTCCGTGGACCGGCTCCTGGAGCACCCGGACGTCTCCGCGATCTCCTTCGTGGGCTCGACCCCGATCGCCCGCCACATCCACACCACCGCCTCCGCCAACGGCAAGCGCGTCCAGGCGCTCGGCGGCGCCAAGAACCACATGCTGGTCCTCCCGGACGCCGACCTCGACGCGGCGGCCGACGCGGCCGTCTCGGCGGCGTACGGCTCCGCCGGCGAGCGCTGCATGGCGATCTCGGCGGTCGTGGCCGTCGGCTCCATCGGCGACCAGCTCGTCGACAAGATCCGCGAGCGCGCCGAGAAGATCAAGATCGGCCCCGGCAACGACCCGACCTCCGAGATGGGCCCGCTCATCACGGCCGTCCACCGCGACAAGGTCGCCTCCTACGTCACCGGCGCGGCGGCCGAGGGCTGCGAGGTCGTCCTCGACGGCACCGGCTACACGGTCGAGGGCCACGAGAACGGCCACTGGATCGGCCTGTCCCTCCTGGACCACGTGCCGACCACGGCCACGGCCTACCAGGACGAGATCTTCGGCCCGGTGCTCTGCGTGCTGCGCGCCGAGACGTACGAGGAGGGCCTCGCCCTCATCAACGGCTCGCGCTTCGGCAACGGCACCGCGATCTTCACCCGTGACGGCGGCGCGGCCCGCCGCTTCCAGATGGAGGTCGAGGCCGGCATGGTCGGCGTCAACGTGCCGATCCCGGTGCCGGTGGGCTACCACTCCTTCGGTGGCTGGAAGGACTCGCTCTTCGGCGACCACCACATCTACGGCAACGACGGCGTGCACTTCTACACGCGCGGCAAGGTCGTCACCACCCGCTGGCCGGACCCGTCCGACGCCCCGGCGGGCGTGGACCTGGGCTTCCCGCGCAACCACTGACACCCGGCCCACCCGACCGAGTACGGCCCCCGGAGCGCGCACGACACCGCGCCCGGGGGCCGTCCTCGTGGCCCGCGCACCCGGGTGCGGTGGAGGTCGGCCCCCGGAGCGGCATACCGCGTCTGGTGTACGGCGCCGCTTCCCGTACGACTCCAGGAGGTCGGGGGCCTCCCCCTCGGGGCCGCAGTGCCGCACGAGTGGGCCCGCATAGGCTCGACCCATGCGACTCCGACTTCCCCGGTGGGCCGCGGTCACCGCCGTCCTCGCCGTCCTCGCGGGTGCCGGCACCTGGACCGCCGTCGCCTCGGACGAACCGCCGCCCGTGCACCGCGCGGACCGGGCGCTCGACACCGACGGTGTACGGCTCGACACCTCGTACTTCACGAGCGGCGGTGGCGAACGCCGCCCGGCCGTCCTCCTCGGCCACGGCTTCGGCGGCTCCAAGGACGACGTCCGTGCCCAGGCCGAACAGCTCGCCCGCGACGGCTACGCCGTCCTGACCTGGTCCGCCCGGGGCTTCGGCGCCTCCACCGGACAGATCGGCCTCAACGACCCCGACCACGAGGTCGCGGACGTCCGGAAGCTGATCGACTGGCTCGCGGACCGCCCCGAGGTCCTCCTCGACAAGCCCGGCGACCCGCGCGTCGGCGTCACCGGCGCCTCCTACGGCGGCGCGGTCTCCCTGCTCGCCGCCGGACACGACGCACGCGTCGACGCCGTCGCCCCGCAGATCACCTACTGGAACCTCGCCGACGCCCTCTTCCCGAACGGCGTCTTCAAGAAGCTCTGGGCCGGGATCTTCTTCTCGGCCGGCGACCAGAGCGGTACGGGCCGCCCCGGCGCGAACCCCGCCGCCCCCGCGAACCCCGCCGCCGCGAAGGGCTCGGCCCCGGCCGCGAACGGCTGCGGCCGTTTCACCGCCGAGCTCTGCTCGCTCTACCAGCGCGTCGCCGTCAGCGGAAAGCCCGACGCCGCCGCCCGCACCCTTCTCGAAGCCCGCAGCCCCTCCGCCGTCGGCGCCCGCATCAAGGTGCCCGCGCTCATCGTCCAGGGCCAGTCCGACTCCCTCTTCACCCTCGCCCAGTCCGACGCCATGGCCCGCACCCTCGGCGCCAACGGCGCCCCCGTCGCCGTCGACTGGATCGCCGGCGGCCACGACGGCGGCGACCGCGAGTCCGAGCGCGTCGAGCGGCGGATCAGCACCTGGTTCGACCGCTGGCTGAAGCGCGACACCTCCGTCGACACCGGCCCCGCCTTCCGCGTCAGCCGCACCGGAGGCGTCGACTCCACCGACGGGCAGGCCACCCTGCGCGCCGCGACCGCCGACCGCTACCCGGGCCTCACCGCCGGCACCGGCACCGTCCCCCTCGCCGGGCCGCCGCAGACCTTCGCCAACCCGGCCGGCGCCGCGCCGCCCGCCATCTCCGCCGTCCCCGGTCTCGGCGGCGGCCTCTCCGGCCTGTCCTCCCTCGGCGTCGGCCTCTCCCTCGACTTCCCCGGCCAGCACGCCCGCTTCGACGCGAAGCCGCAGACCGAGGCGGTGCGGATCACCGGCACCCCGACCGTCCGCGTCAAGGTCACCTCCACCGCCGCCGACGGCTCCGCCGTCCTCTTCGCCAAGGTGTACGACGTCGGGCCCGACGGACGGCAGCAGGTGCTGCCCTCCCAGCTCGTCACCCCCGTCCGCGTCGAGGACGCCAGGGCCGGCCGCAGCGTCGCCCTGACCCTGCCCCCGATCGACCACGAGGTGGAGGCCGGGCACCGGCTGCGGCTCGTCCTCGCCGCCACCGACCTCGGCTACGCCTCCCCGACCGTCCCCGCCGGCTACACCGTCGCCGTCGAGGGCCCGCTCACCGTCCCGACCGCGCCCGGCCTCGACACCCAGGCCGCCGCCCAGCCCTGGTGGGTGTGGGGCCTGCCGCTGATCGGCCTGGCCGTCGCCGCGGGCCTCCTGCTGACCGCCCGCCGCCGTACCACCGCCCCCGCGCCCGACCCGGAACTCGCCTCCGTACCCCTCCAGATCACCGGGCTCTCCAAGAAGTACGCGGGCGGCGACCGGTACAGCGTCCGGGACCTCTCCTTCCGCGTCGAGCGGGGCCAGGTCCTCGGTCTCCTCGGGCCGAACGGCGCGGGCAAGACCACCACCCTGCGCATGCTGATGGGCCTGATCCGGCCCGACGAGGGGGAGATCCGGGTCTTCGGCCAGGCCATCCGCCCCGGCGCCCCGGTGCTCTCCCGGGTCGGCGCCTTCGTCGAGGGCGCCGGCTTCCTGCCGCACCTCTCCGGCCGGGAGAACCTGGAGCTGTACTGGAAGGCCACCGGCCGCCCCGCCGAGGACGCCCACGTCGACGAGGCCCTGCGGATCGCGAACCTGGGCGGCGCCCTCGAACGGGCCGTACGGACCTACTCGCAGGGCATGCGGCAGCGCCTCGCCATCGCCCAGGCCATGCTCGGCCTGCCGGACCTGCTGATCCTCGACGAGCCGACCAACGGCCTCGACCCGCCGCAGATCCGCGAGATGCGCGAGGTGATGATCCGGTACGCGGCCGAGGGCCGGACCGTCATCGTCTCCAGCCACCTCCTCGCCGAGGTCGAACAGTCCTGCACCCATCTCGTCGTCATGGACCGGGGACAGCTCGTGCAGGCCGGACCGGTCGCCGAGATCACCGGCTCCGGCGACACCCTGCTCGTGACGCTGGCCGGCGAGATCGACGACCCGCTCGTCGAGAAGATCGGCGCCCTCGCGGGCGTCGGTTCGGCCGCCCGCGCCGACGGCGGGCTCCTCGTCCGCCTCGACGGCACGGACGCGACCACCCTGATCGGCGAACTCGTCCGCCTGGACGCGCCGCTGACCGGGGTCGGACCGCACCGGCGCCTCGAGGACGCGTTCCTGACCCTGATCGGAGGAGGACCCGCATGAGCACGCCCGACACCCGGACGCCCGGCACCAGCACGCCCGGCACCCGGACGCCCTACACCCTCACGGGCACGGCGGAGTCCGCCCCCGGCTACCGGCCCGGACGCACCCTGCCGCTGCGCGTGGAGGCCCTGCGCCAGTGGAAGCGGCGCCGCACCCTGATCATGGGCGGGATCCTCGTCGCCCTCCCCTTCGTCCTGATCGCGGCCTTCGCGATCGGCGGCGCGGGGGACGGCGACCGCAACGGCCGCATCACGCTCATGGACACGGCGACGGCCTCCGGCGCCAACTTCGCCGCGACCTGCCTCTTCGTCTCGGCCGGCTTCCTCCTCGTCATTCCCGTCGCCCTCTTCTGCGGCGACACGGTCGCCTCCGAGGCGAGCTGGTCCTCGCTGCGCTACCTCCTGGCCGCGCCCGTGCCCCGCTCCCGGCTGCTCGCCTCCAAGCTGGCGGTGGCCCTCGGCTACAGCGCGGCCGCGATGGTCCTCCTCCCGCTCGTGGCGCTGACCGTGGGCACGGTCGCCTACGGCTGGGGGCCGCTCCAGCTGCCGACCGGCGGCTCCGTGCCCGCCACGGACGCGGTGCTGCGCATCGCCGTGGCCGTCGCCTTCGTCTTCGTCTCCCAACTGGTCACCGCCGGGCTCGCCTTCTGGCTCTCCACCCGCACCGACGCCCCGCTCGGCGCGGTGGGCGGCGCCGTCGGTCTGACCATCGTCGGCAACGTCCTGGACGCGGTCACGGCGCTCGGCGACTGGCGCGACTTCCTGCCCGCGCACTGGCAGTTCGCCTGGATCGACGCGCTCCAGCCGCAGCTGGAGTGGGGCGGCATGGTGAAGGGCGCGGCGATCTCGGTGACGTACGCCGTGGTCCTCTTCGCGCTCGCCTTCCGCGGCTTCGCCCGCAAGGACATCGTGTCCTGACCTGTCCTGTCCTGACCTGACCCGCGCCACCGAGCGCTCACACCCACCCCCTTCGAGCCGCTTCCGCACCCGCGCGGAAGCGGCTCGTCGTGCCGAGGGCCGCCATCAGCTCGCCCACCCGGCGGCTGTACGTCCGCGCCGACATGCCGAGCCGGGCCGCGGCCGTCTCGTCCGTGAGACCCGAGAGGAGGGCGTCGAGGACCGGCCGCAGCTGCGGCGGCAGTCCGCGCGACGGAAGCGGGGTCGGCGGCGCGTACGTCAGCTCCTCGGCCGCCGCCCAGCTGGCGTGGTGCGCCCGGACGAGGGCCTGCACGACCACCGGGTCGCGGATCAGCAGCAGCCCGTTGTAGAGCAGCTCCAGATCGAGCGGGACCGCCGCCACCGTCCGGTCGACGACGATCAGCTTGAACGGGATCGCCTCCGCCAGCCGGGCCCGGCCGGGGAACGGGAGCCCGTCCGCCAGCCGGGGCAGGGCGTGTCTCGGCACGATCCGCCGGACCTCGTCGGCCCGCTCCGCCGCGGCCCGCATGCACGCTCCCGCCAGCTCCAGGAACGGCCCGGGGATCGCACAGCCCGCGGAGGCGACCGGGTCGTCGAAGGTCAGCAGCTCGTGCCGGGTGGAAGCGGCCAGCCCGGCGAGCGCGGCACTGATGCGCCGCGCACCCCGGACCGGGCGCCCCGCGGGCCGCTGTCCCTCGGTCGCGGCCCGGTTCATCGCCGAACGGGCGAGCATCACGGAGCCCGCGCTCTCTGCCACCGCTGACCACCCCCGCCCGATCGATGTCCACTCCATGTACGCACGCGACTGCACACGGTGACAACCCCTGTTGAGAAGGATGGCGAATCCATGCCACCCTTGTCCGCCCCTGTCGCCGTTGCCGCATCGAGATCGATCCGCAACTCCTTCGACGGCTCCGCCCGGCCGCTTCGTTCGTCACATTCACAAGTGCCGTACGAAGAGGGGGAGATCGCATGAGTCGACAGAACGCGGCGGCCGACGGGCGCCGCAGGGCCAGGTTCAGCGCCACGATCGCGGGGCTGCTCGTCGCCGGACTGGCCGTCGGCGGCTGCGGCGCGTCGGGCGGGACGACCCGTGACGTGTCACGCGCCGAGGGCGGCCGTACCGCACCGGGCACCTCCGGCGGCGGGGCCGCGCAACCGGGGTACGTCGCCCCCGGTACGGCGTCCCCCGGGGCCGACGCGGCCGCCCCCGGGGAGGGCGAGCAGCGCACCCGGCCCCCCGCGCCCGACTACCTCTCCACCTTCGCCCTCGACGTGGACACCGCCTCGTACGGCTACGCCCGCCGCGCCCTCTCCGAGGGCCGGCTGCCCGAGCCGGCGACCGTGCGCCCCGAGGAGTTCGTCAACAGCTTCCGCCCCGACTACCGGCGTCCGGCGGACAACGGCTTCGGCGTGAGCCTCGACGGGGCCCGCACCGGCCGGGACGGCTGGTCACTGGTCCGGGTCGGGCTCGCCACCCGCGGCGCGGACCGGAGCGGCGAACGCCCGCCCGCCGCCCTCACCTTCGTCGTCGACGTCTCCGGCTCGATGGCCGAGCCCGGGCGGCTCGACCTCGTCAAGGAGTCCCTCGGGCTGCTCGCCGGCGAGCTCCGCGACGACGACTCGATCGCCCTCGTCACCTTCAGCGACGAGGCCGAGACCCGGCTGCCGATGACCCGCGTCGGGGAGGCCCGCGGCCGGATCCGCGAGGTCGTGGACTCGCTGGCGACGACCTCGTCCACCAACGTGGAGGCGGGGGTGCGCACCGGTTACGACGTCGCCGTCGACGGCCGCCGCGAGGGCGCCACCAACCGGGTCGTGCTGCTCTCCGACGCCCTCGCCAACACCGGCGAGACCGAGGCGGAGACGATCCTGGCCCGGATCGACGAGGAGCGCAGGGCGTACGGCATCACCCTCTTCGGCGTCGGGGTCGGCAGCGAGTACGGCGACGACTTCATGGAGCGGCTCGCCGACAAGGGCGACGGCCACACGACGTACGTCTCCACCTCCGCGCAGGCCCGGAAGGTCTTCGTCGACCAGCTGCCCGCCCACGTCGAACTGCGCGCCCGGGACGCCAAGGCGCAGGTCGCCTTCGACCGGCGGACCGTCGAGAGCTTCCGGCTGATCGGGTACGAGAACCGGGAGGTCGCGGACGAGGACTTCCGGAACGACCGGGTGGACGGCGGCGAGGTCGGCGCGGGCCACACCGTCACCGCGCTGTACGCGGTGAAGACCCGGCCCGGGGCGACGGGCCGGGTCGCCACCGCCACGGTCCGCTGGCTCGACCCGGCCACCAGGGCGCCGCACGAGCGCTCCGGCACGGTCGCGGTCGAGGCGCTCTCCGCCGGCCTCTGGGACGGCGGTCACGACAGCCTGCAACTGACCGCGATCACCGCCTACTTCGCGGACGCCCTGCGCGGCGGCGACCTGCCGGGCGGCCCGGGGCTCGCGGCGCTCGCGCAGCGCGCCGAGGCGATCGCGGGACGGTCCGGCTCCGCGGTGGTCCGGGAGCTCGCGGAGGCCGTCCGGCAGGCCGAGCGGCTGCTCGGGCCGGGCGCGGAACCGGGCGATGGAGCCTCGCACGAGGGAGAGTTGAGGTCGGGTGATCCGTACAGCTGACGCGTGGGGCGGGTGGCGGGCCAGAATGGCCGCATGGCCACCCTGCTGCTCGCCCTCGCCGTCGGATGCACCGGCCTCTACGCCGGTTTCCTGCTCATCTTCCTGACCGGGATCATGCCCGCGCTCGCCCGTCTGACGGACGCCGAGTTCGTCACCGCGATGCGCCGCATCAACGAATGCGTGCCGAGGGCCGTGTTCATGCTCGTCTTCTTCGGCGTTGTCGCCCTCCCCGCCGCCGCGTTCCTCGTCCCCGTCGACGGGCGTACGGACACGCAGAAGTGGCTGGTGCTCGCGGGGCTCGTGTGCGCGGCCCTCAACCACCTGGTCACGGTCGCCGGAAACGTCCCGCTGAACGTGGCGCTCGCCGCCTCGGAGCGCCCGGGAGGCGCGGCGGGCGAGGACCCGGCGGCCGTCCGGGCCGCCTTCGAAAAGCGGTGGAACGGTTTCCACCGCGTCCGTACGGCCCTGATCGTCGTCTCGTTCGGCCTGCTCACCGCCGCCGCCGTGCTCTAGCCGGCCTCCGCCGTGTTCGAGCCGGCCTCCGGCGACCCTCATGCGGAACCGTACCCACCCGCCGGTTTCTGGCGAGAAATCGCGGGTGGGTGCCTCTCCGGCATCCACAAGGACCCCAGGAAAGCGTACCTGCGAGTCCGGAAACATACTTTCGGCGTGCACAGGTCTGCGCCAGTGACGAAATCCTGACGGATAAATATCAGGACAAAGGGGGTGAATCACCCCGATATCCCGGGTTGGGATTCCGTACCCTCCGGTTTCTTATTGACATGCCTACGGGGGTCTTTTCTAATCAACGAGGGTCAACCCGCGCGCAGACACCGCACAGGCACTGAGGGGGCAAGGTGGACGTCCGGATCCTGGGGGGACTGTCGGTACGGGAGAACGGTGTGTCGATCACCCCGACGGCAGCCGCACCACGACAGCTGCTCGCCCTGCTCACCGCCAGCGCCGACCAGCTCGTCCCCGTGACCGTCCTGGCCGAGGAGCTCTGGCCGTCCGGCGCCCCGCGCGGCGCCCGCGTCGAACTCCAGTCGCACATAGCGGAGTTGCGCACCCTCATCGCGGGAGCGCTGCGCGGCGTCGACCCGGCGGAGCCCGCCCCGGGCTGGCCGGACCGGCGCACCGCCGACGCGATCCTCGTCTCCCAGCCCGGCGGCTACCGCCTCGACACCGGTGGTGGCGCCAACGACGTCTGGCAGTTCGAGCGCGCGGCAGGCGCCGGGTACCGGGCCATGGAAGCGGGGGACCTCTCGCGCGCCGCGATCCGCCTCGGCGAGGCGCTCGCCCTCTGGCGCGGCGAACCGTACGCGGGCGTCGCCGCCGGTCCCCGGCTCCGCCGCGAGATCGAACGCCTCGAGACCTCCCGCCTGAGCGTGCTCGACCAGTGGGTGGAGGCACAGCTCGGCCTCGGCCGGCACGCCGAACTGCTCTCCGAACTCTCCGGACTCGTCGCCCGCTACCCCACCAACGAGCCGCTGCACGCCCACTACATGGTCGCCCTGCTGCGCTGCGACCACCACGAAGAGGCCCTCACCGTCTACGAGCGGCTGCGCGCGGCCCTCGTGGGGGAGAGCGGCATGGAGCCCTCGGCGCGCCTGCGCCGGCTCCAGCGCTCGGTCCTGGCGGTACGGAACACCGCGGCCCGGTCCGTCTTCGGCCCGCGGATCCCCGCGGGCCCGCGGATCCCCGCCCAGTACGCGCCGGTGCGGTCCAGGCTCGTCCCGGTGGGCTCCCTCGTCTGAGGCCCCGTCCGAGACCCCTGTCCGGAGGCTCCACCTGAGGACCCGTCTGAGACCCTGTCCGAGGCACCGTCAGAGGACCCGTCTGAGACCCTGTCCGAGGCACCGTCAGAGGACCCGTGCGAGGCAGGTCCAAGACCCCGCCTGAGGGTCCGTCCGAGTGCCCGTCGGGAGTCGCGGGAATGAAGTGCGGCAGGTCACCGTTGACCGACTCCCGAAGCCGAATTAGTTTCGGCGAGCAGGACGGGTTTCCTCCCAGGTGCCCGATTTCGCTCTACTACGGGGGTGGGGGCCATGACCATGCACGGCGCGGACGGAGCCGGTGGTGCCGACGCGCTGCTCTCGGTCCTCGAACTGCTCGCCCGACAGGCCCCGCCCGCCCAGTTCGAGGAGCTCCTCGACGAGGCCCGCAGGACCGGTCTCCCCGACGACGGACTCGACCGTCTGGAGCGGGCCGTGAAGCTGGCCGGCGAGGTCCGCGCCGGGCACGAGCACGACGCGCGCCGCGAGGCCGGACTCGCCACCCTCACCGACACCGCGCGCGACCTGACCTTCTCCTACGACCTCGACAGCCTGCTCCGCGTCATCACCCGCCGCGCCCGCCGACTCCTCGGCCTCGACATGGCGTTCGTGACGCTGCGGGACCAGCACGGCAGCTGCCACGTCCACACCACCGAGGGCGCCCGCGCCGGACTCGACACCGGCCCCGGCCGCACGACGGGACCGCGCCTCGCCACCGGTCTCAGGATCGCCGAGGGGTACGGACTCGGCGGCGCCGTGCAGCTCCACGGGGAGCCCGTCTGGACCCCGGACTACCTCGCCGACGAGCGCTTCGCCCCCTCCGGCTCCCTCGACGCGGGCGTCCACGCACCCGCCTTCGACGAAGCGGCCGAGGCGGCCCTCCGGGCCGAGGGGCTCCACGCCATGATGGCCGCTCCGCTGCGCAGCGGAGACACCGTGGTCGGGGCCCTCTACGGGGCGGACCGGTGCGTCCGCGACCACACCTCCGAGGAGATCGGCCTCCTCGCCGCGCTCGCCGACCTCGCGGCCCTCGCCGTCGAGAAGGCCGGACTCCTCGACCGGACCCGCGCCGAGGTCTCCGAACTGGAGCGGGACAGCTCCCGCGTGCGGACCAGCCTCACCCGGATGCGGCACGTCAGCGAGGCCCACAGCCGCATCATGAACCTCGTCCTCGCGGGCGGCGACCTCGGCAACGTGGCCAAGGCCGCCGGGGACGCCCTCGACGCCACCGTCCTCATCCACGACCAGGGCGGCCGCTGCCTCGCCGGCGGAGACATCCCCGGCCTGGACGAGGAGGCCGTCGCGAAGGCCTCGCTCGACGCGCACGCCCGCCGCCGCCCGGTCCTCGCCGCCGACGACACCTGGGTCGCACCCGTCATCGCCGGCTCCGAGAACCTCGGCGGCCTGGTGATCCGCGCCGCGAGCGGGCTCACCGGCGAGGACGAGCGGCTCCTCGAACTCGCCGCCCAGGCCGTCGCCTTCCTCATCCTGATGCGGCGCTCCACGGCCGTCGCCGAAGGACCCGTACGCGACGAACTCCTCGACGACCTCATCGCGGACCCGCCGCACGCGCCGCAGCAGATCGCGCAGCGTGCCCGCCGCCTCGGCGTCGACCTGCGCAGACCGCACGTCCTCGTGCTGGCCAGGCCGGAGGGCGGCGAGCAGGGCCGGGCGGTCGTCTGGGCGTCCTCGTACGCGTACCGGCTCTCCGGCCTCAAGACCGTGCAGGGCGGCTGTCTCGTGCTGCTGCTCCCGGGCATCGACGCCTCCGCCGCCGCCAAGGCCGTCGCCGCCGAACTCTCCCCGCTCCTCGGCCATCCCGTCTCCGTCGCCGCCGCGGGCCCCGCCCAGAGCCCGGACGGCGTCGGGCGGATGCACCTGGAGGCCGGGCGCTGCCTCGACGCGATGAGCGCCCTCGGCGGCACCGGTTCGGCGGCCTCGGTGAACGACCTGGGCTTCCTCGGACTGCTGCTCTCCGACGACCACGACGTGGACGGCTTCGTCGAGGGGGCGATCGGGCCCGTACTCGACTACGACGCCGAGCGGTTCACCGACCTCACGCGCACCCTGGAGGCCTACTTCGCCTCCGGCTCCAGCCCCACGAACGCGGCCGAGGCGCTGCACGTCCACCCCAACACGGTCTCCCGCCGCCTGGAGCGGATCGGCGAACTCCTCGGCCCCGAATGGCAGAAGCCGGGCCAGGTCCTGGAGGTCCAGCTCGCGCTGCGCCTCCAGCGCACCCGCGAGGTCCTGGCCCGCGGGCGCGCCGCCACCGACCCGACCCGCCCGCCCGCTTCCTAGGGGGTGTCTTGCCGGGTCAGCTCGCCGAGCGCCTCGACCCGTAGCCGGGTTCGTAGGAGGCGTCCCACTCCGTCGCCAGGACCGTCGCCGCGTGGGCCGCCGATGCCAGCGTGATGTGACGGTGCCAGCCGCGGTACGAGCGGCCCACGAAGTCCCGCAGCCCCGCCCCCTCGCCGACCTCCACGAAGTCCCGCTCCACCCGCCGCGCGAGCTTGGTGAGCCGCAGCAGGGAGCCGACCGGGAGGTTGGTCAGATCGCTGATCCACACCCGGGCCGGGGCCCGGCGCGGGTCGTCCCACTCGCCGAGCAGCACCAGGGGCCGCATCCGCTCGCCGCCCGGCGTGGGCAGCGCGACCCGTACCGCCGTGGCGAGCGAGGTCCGCGAGGTCCGCGCACCGGCCACCGTGTCCACCCAGCTCACCGGCCTGCGCAGGCCCTTGAGCGACTCCAGGATCTGCTGCGCCGAGAGCGGCCCCGCGCCGAAGCCCGGCAGCGAACGGTCCGCGATCGCCAGCCGGGAACCCGGTCCGATCCGGGCCACGACCGGCACCCCGGCCCCGGCGAGCCGGGTGAGCGCCGCCCGCCCCGCGCCGCCCCGGATGTCGAGGAGCACCGGCTTGCGGGTGACGTCGGGCCAGCGGGCCGTGTCGAGCGCCGCGGCGACCGCGCACTCCTCCAGCGTCTCCTCGCCGGCCTCCTGGGGAACCTCAGCGCGGTCGCGCCGCGTGCGGTCGTTGACCCAGGGGTCCGGCAGGAACAGCCGCCAGTTGACGGGGACGCTCAGCTCGTCGCTCGCGAACCACACCCCGAAGGCCTGCTGGCCGTGGAAGACCTGGCCGCGCTCCGGATCGAAACGCCGGTCCACGCCCACCGAGTGCTCCCCGGCCTTGGGGATCGGCATGGGCCGGACCACCCAGGCCTGCGGGCAGCTGTTCCGCTCCAGGAACCGGGCGAGCGCCGCCCGCATGGGCTGCCAGTCCCAGGTCGAGCTGGAGACGAAGTGGTGCAGACTCTGCTCGGCCGCCGGCCCGCCTATCTGGGCGGCGATGTTACGGATCGACTTGCGGCCCTGCGCGGTGAGCAGGCCGTGCAGGTACTGCTCGGCCTTCAGGCGCTGGTCGCGGCGCGGGAAGCCGGAGAAGAGCGCGGAGCACAGCTCGGCGTAGGCCTCCTCGCCCGAACCGGCCGCACCGACGGGCCTGGCGACGCTCAGGGGAACCGTCAAGGAGACGGCCCCGGTGGTGGCCCTGCGCTTGGTTGCGACGGATGTACTCACGACACTCCTGCCCGAAGGTTGCGCAGCTCCCTCCCGCTGCTCCACCACCGTCGCTCCTCCCCGCCCTCCGGGACGAGGTGTACCCGGCACCCGAATCGGCCGCCGAATGGTGGTCGGACCACCTCCCCCTCCGTAACCGCAGGTCACAGCCGTCTCCACCGGACCGCGCCAGACCTCCGGCACGACCGTCCGGAATACCCCGCAGAGGGATCTGACAGACTCGCGGGCCCCGCTTTGACCGGTTGCGCGGAGTGGCCGGACCATCGCAGAGCGAGGCTGCACGGGCCGGTTCCCGGTTAATGCCCCAGGCCGGGGACCGTGCCTGTGCGCCTCGCCTCGACTTCCTCCGCGCTCCGGCGCCGCGCCCTGTACCCGGCCGCGGACCCGGCCCCCGGCCCCGTAACCTTCGGGGAATGGGACTGCGCGGAGAGCTTCAGGCCGTCGGGGCCGTCGCCGCCGGCGGCGCCCTCGGCGCGGTCGCCCGCTACGGCGCCTCGCTGGTGTGGCCGACCCCACCCCACGCCTTCCCCTGGACGACCTTCACGGTGAACGCGGTGGGCTGCGCGGTGCTGGGCGTCCTCATGGTGCTGCTCACCGAGACCCGCATCCGGGTGGCTCCCCATCCGCTGCTCCGCCCCTTCCTGGGCGCCGGGTTCTGCGGAGGGTTCACCACCTTCTCGACGTACGCGCTCGACACCCAGCGGCTGCTTGCCGCGGGCGATGTCACCCGAGGCCTCCTCTACCTGGGGGCGACCGTGCTCACCGCCCTCGCCGCCGTCTGGGCGGGGGTCGCCGCCACCCGGGCGATCGCACCGGTCCGGGTGACGCCCGCGTGAACTGGCTCTTGGTCGTGGCGGGCGCCGCCATCGGCGCGCCTTTGCGCTATCTCACCGACCGGCTGGCGAAGGCCCGCTTCGGCCTCGGCCTTCCCTGGGGCACGTTCGCCGTGAACGTCGTCGGCTCGTTCGTGCTCGGGCTGCTCACCGGCGTCTCCTCGGAGCGGCTGCACCTGCTGCTCGGCACCGGTCTGTGCGGCGCCCTCACCACGTACTCCACCTTCTCGTACGAGACGCTGAAGCTGTACGAGGGCGGGGCGAAGGGGTATGCGGCGCTGAACGTGGCCGGGAGCCTGGCCGCCGGACTCGGAGCCGTATGGCTGGGAGTCGAGACGGCGACCAGACTCTGGTGACGCGTCAGCGGACCGGTCGGCGGGCCCGGTCAGCGGGCGGCCGGGAACACCTTCGTCTCGACCACCGGCAGGCCCTTGACCCACCAGTGGTCGTAGCGACGGTAGACCAGCGGATCCCGGCCCGCCAGGAACGTCCCGAGTGCCCCGGCCTCCGCGGCCAGTTCCTCCCAGACCCGCGCCGGGAGCGGACGGAAGGCCGAGGCCTCGATCCCGCCGGCGACCGGCCGCCAGACCCCGGCGACGTACCCGTCCACGAGCAGCGTCGGCAGGACGTCGCCGTTCACACGGATCACCGCCTTGCGGTACTCGGGCGGGATGACGCGGCCGCGGTCGGCGTAGGCCAGCAGGACGCTGTCCCACATCGCCATCAGCCGGGGCGGGGCCGGGACGTCCTCGTCGGGCCGCACCGCCCCGGGCACGTCGTACAGGACCACCCCGTCGGGCCCCTCGAACCGGTCGAGCCGCCCTTCGAGCGTCCCCAACGCCGCCCGTATCCGGCCCCGTTGCGTCATGGAGAACTGCGCCATGTCCGCCACGGACGCCGGGCCGAACCCCTCCAGGTAGCGCCGGACCAGGACGGCCAGGCCCGCGGCGACCGCGTCCGGATCGGTGAGCTCCGGCCGCACGTCCGCCGCGACGAAGGCCTGCGCGGTGCCGTACGACCACGGCGGCCCCGTCGGGGCGTGCCACAGCGGCGCGTACTGGCGGATCATCCGCCAGGCCACGGACTCCACCGGGCCGCCGCGGCCCTCTTCGAGCCGGGCCAGCATCTCGGCTCCGGTCCGGGCCCGTTCGGCGTACGCGAGGAGTCCGGGCAGCAGCGCGTCGGCGTCGGCCGGCGTGAACCCGGCCGCCCTGAACCGGTGGTCGCCGAGGCGCGAACCGCGCAGCGTCGGCTCCATGCCCTCCCGGAACGCCCGGTAGTCCTCGACGTGCACCAGGTGCAGCGTGAGCCGCATCAGGGTCGTCCGCACCGCCCGGAACCGCTCCACGGCCTCGTCGAGCCCGCCCGGTTCAAAGCCCTCGACCCTGTTCCACAGGGCCACGTACGGCGAACCGGGCTGCTGCGCCTGGAGGGCGACCACGCGCCGCAGGGCCTCCTCGACGCCGACCGGCGCCCGCTCCAGCAGCAACTGGCGTGCGAGGGTGGAACGGTTGAGGGCGCGCGCGGTGATCACCATGACCCGATTCTCCCTCCCGGAGGCGCGGAACACTCCTGCCGGTGTCCCGTCGGTGATCTCTCTCGACGCCGCCGGTTCACCGGCCCCACGTCCGACGGCCACGCGGCCCTCACCCGCCCTCGTGACCATCGGCTGCATGACCTTCACCTCCCGGGCCGCGCGCCCGGCCGCCGCCGGTACGGCCGTCGCCCTCGCCGCCGCCGTCGCGCTCCTCGCCCCGACCACGCCGGCGTACGCCGCGGCCAACGCCGTTCCGACGTACGAGGTGAAGATCAACCTCACCGCGTCGGCGCTGGACTCGGCCCACGCCCCGAGCGCGGCGGTCAAGTCGGCGTTCGGGATCACCGGCTCCGCCAAGGCCCGTTCGTACAGCTACTACGACACCGACGGCCTGGACCTCGACGCCGCCGGGTGGAGCGTCCGTCTCCGCCACAAGAGCGGGTCCTCGTTCGAGGAGACGTACAAGAAGCGTTTCCCCGTCACGAACGGGGACATCGACGCCGCCCTCACGGCGGCCAACGCGGCCGGCTTCGACAGCGGTGACACCAACTACGAGGCCGAGATCGACTGGGGCTACGCCAAGCAGACGCTCAGCTTCAGCAACGAGAAGAGCCACAGCGCGAGCGGCTACTCGGGCACGTCGATGCCGACGAGCACGACCGGCCGAAGCTGGCTGGTCAACGACATCCCCGGCAAGCTGGAGGACTGGGGCACCGCCGACTGGGGCAGGAACACGCTCCAGCTCTCCCGCGCGCACGGCCCGGTGACGGCGAAGGTGTACGGCGGCGCGTGGGGCCCCTCCGACGACGCGAGCATCGAGGTGCTGCCGGTCGTCGGAGCGGACGGGACGGGCACGGAGTACGTCGTCGAGCTGTCGTTCAAGACCGACTCGTACGCCGACGCGGCCGACCTGCACGAGGACGCCATCGCCGTGGCCGAGGCCAACGGCTGGCTCCACCACGGGGACATCCTCAAGACGCAGCTGATCCTCGACCGCTACTAGGCCTGTCCGGCGGATCCTGGCCGGGGCCGCGGCGATTCGCCACGGGTATCCGCCACGGGTATCCGCCGTATCCGCCACGGGTATCCGCCCCGAACCGCCGTCGGAGACGCGCGTTCACCCAGGACTTGCCCGGCCGTCGCGCGCACGTGGCCCGGCGTTGCGCGCGGAACCGGAGCATGAGCCCGCGCTCAGCCCGCCCTCACCGGCGACCTTCCATGCATGTGTCCAAGGGAGTTCAGATGAATCCGCGTCTCCTGCGCCGGCCCGCCGCCGTGGTGCTTCCCCTCTGCGCCGCGCTCGCCCTCTCGGTGGTGGTGGGGACGGCCGACGCGACGCCGGCGCACCACGGCGCCACCGCGCGGGTCGTCTCCACCTCGACCCTGCCCGACATCCCGCTGGCCGCGTTCAGCAACGGCCTGCTCCCCGGCAGCGTCGACGACGACCGGGGCGTCGACCTGGGCGGCATCGGCAGCGACCTGTACCCGGCCGAGCGGCCCGGCGAGTACTGGACCGTCACCGACCGCGGCCCCAACGGCCAGATAGCCGTCGGCAAGGACAAGCGCCGCACGTTCCCCGTGCCCGGCTTCGACCCGGCCATCGTGAAGATCCGCGCGGTCGGCGGCCGCGTCCAGGTCCTGCGCTCCATCCCGCTGACCACGGCGTCCGGCGCCCCTGTGACCGGCCTGCCCAACCAGCCCGGCCGCGACGAGGCCCCGTACACGTACGACGCCTCCACCCCGCTCACGTACAACCCGAACGGCCTGGACACCGAGGGCATCGTGCGGGACCGGGACGGCAGCTTCTGGCTGGTGGACGAGTACGGGCCCTCGCTCGTGCACGTCTCCGCGAAGGGCCGGGTCCTCGCCCGCCACGTCCCGAAGGGGCTCGGCCTCACCGGCGCCGACTACCCGGTGATCGAGTCGCTCCCGGAGATCTTCCTCCAGCGCAAGATCAACCGCGGCTTCGAGGGCCTCGCGCTGCTCCCCGACGGCGATCTGGTCATGGCCCTGCAGAGCCCGCTGCTCAACCCCGACAAGGTCGCGGGGGAGAACTCCCGCACCACGCGTCTGCTGCGCTTCTCGACCCGCAAGGACCGGGTCACCGCCGAGTACGCCTACCGCTTCGACCCGGTAGAGGCCGTCGAGCCCGGCCAGACCAAGACCTCCGAGCTCAAGATCTCCGCCCTCGTCGCGCTCGGCGGCGACCGCCTCCTCGTCCAGGAGCGCACCGACAAGGGCTCCCGCGTCCACGAGGTCCGGCTCCGCCGCGGCTCGGACATCCTCGGCACCACCTGGGACACCGCCGCAGGACCCACCCTTGAGCAGCTCGACGACGCGGCCGCGACGGACGTCCCGGTCCTGCGCAAGCGCCTGGTCCTCGACCTGAACACGGTCTCGGGCGTCCCCGGCAAGATCGAGGGCATCGCGCTGGAGGGCTCCTCGACCCTCGTCCTGCTCAACGACAACGACTTCGGCATGACCGACGGCCCGGCGGCCTTCGACACGGCCGGCCGCCTGGTCGACAGCGACGTGGAGACCACCCTGGTCCGGGTGCGCCTGAACCGCCCGGTCCGCTGACCCCCTTCGGGGCGCCGGTCGCGGTGTCGACGACCACCGGCCCGTACAGCAGCCACGGGGCCGTGGTCCGGCTCTGTCCGGATCGAACTTCCCCACCGCGGAGTGGTTCGCCTCTGTCTGGCGCTACCCGGCCGGGGCACGATCGGTATCGCTATCGGCACCACCGACGCCGAGTCGGGAGTCACCCGTCCCGTGGGCTGATGGCCTCCACCAAACTCACCGCCCTCCTCAATCCCGATGCGCCCGAAAGCCTGGAGGCCCTGCGCGTCCCGGACGCCGACGACCCCGACTGTGACGCCGTCTACGACGCGACGACCTGGGCCTGACGAGTCACTCGGGACAGCGTGGGCCGGTCTGCCCGGGAGGAAGCCTCGGGCGATGCCACGTACGGAATGACAACCGTGTCGGCCGTCACTCGGCGAGGTGTTGTGGCGTCTGGGGGCCTTTCCCCGACTCTCCCGCCCCGGCCTAGAACCAGCCATGACCAGCGAAAAGACCCTCCCGAAGGAGGGTCTTCCGTTGTGCGCCCCCGGCAGGACTCGAACCTGCGGCCAAGTGCTTAGAAGGCACCTGCTCTATCCACTGAGCTACGGGGGCCGGGTGGTGGCCGTGTGGCCAGGAGCCCCTGGTGGGTGGGGTGTGCCTTGCCGGGACAAGGATAGGGCTCCGATCGCCTTGGCCCGGTTGCTTCACCTGCGTGGCACGATGTGGAGGTTCGGTGAAGCGGAACGATAATCGCAGGCAGGTGCGATTCGCGCAGCGCTTTTCACGCCACTCGGGGCGGGTGTTGTGCACTCGTTATGCCTCCGCTCCCGGTCGCCCTTTCTGTCTCTCGGCGCGCAGGGTGGCTATACGCTTCAAAAACACTCATAAATTGGGCATTCTTCGCATGTGGTGACCTTGGACGAACGGCCTCAGCTGATCGACGCACTCTCCGCCCTGCGCGACCGTGTCGCCGCCGTGCGTCTCCCACTCCCTCTCCCCGGCGCAGCACGCGCCCGGCAGACCCGGGCCGAGCTCCTCGCTCAGCTCGACGACTATCTGGTGCCCCGCCTGAAGGATCCCGACGCCCCCCTCCTCGCCGTCGTCGGCGGCTCCACCGGGGCCGGGAAGTCCACGCTCGTCAACTCCCTTGTGGGGCGGCGCGTCAGCGAGTCGGGGGTGCTCAGGCCCACCACCCGGACGCCCGTGCTCGTGTGCCACCCCGAGGACCACCACTGGTTCGCCGGGATGCGCGTCCTCCCGCAGCTCACCCGCGTCTGGCTGCCCCAGGCCGACGAGGAGCACCCCGCCGAGGAGCCCCCCGAGGAGAACGCCCTGCGGGTCGAGACCGCCGCCTCCCTGCCCCGGGGGCTCGCCCTGCTCGACGCGCCCGACATCGACTCCCTCGTCGTCGAGAACCGTCTTCTCGCCGCCGAGTTGATCTGCGCCGCCGACATCTGGGTGATGGTCACCACCGCCTCGCGGTACGCCGACGCCGTGCCCTGGCACCTGCTCCGTACCGCAAAGGAGTACGACGCCACCCTCGTCACCGTCCTCGACCGCGTCCCGCACCAGGTCATCGGCGAGGTCTCACGCCAGTACGAGGCGCTCCTCGACAAGGCCGGGCTCGGCAACGTGCCCCGCTTCACCATTCCCGAACTTCCCGAGTCCGCGGACGGCGGCAGCGGGCTCCTGCCCGACAGCGCCGTCGCCCCGCTGCGCGGCTGGCTCGCCCACCGCGCGCTGGACCCCGCCGCCCGGCAGCAGGCCGTCGGCCGGACCGCCTCCGGGGTCATCGACTCCCTCGACGCCCGGCTGCCCGAGCTGGCCGGCGCGGTCGCCGCCCAGTACGCCTCCGCCGTCCGGCTCGGCGGCGTCGTCGAGGCCGCCTACCGCGAGCAGGGCAAGCGGGTACGGCAGCAGCTGGGCCGCGGCGCCGTCCTCGCCGGGGACGCCCGCACCCGCTGGCGCGGCTACCCCCGCGACAGCACCGCCGACGAACTCCTCGACGCCCTCACCGAATCCCTCGCCGCCCTCCTCCACTGCGCCGTGGCAGCCGCCGAGGAGCGCGTACGGGACGCCTGGCACCGCGACCCGGCCGCCGAGGCCCTCGGCCCGCGGCGGACCGGCGGCGACCGGGAGGCGGGGGAGCGGATCGGCGTCGAGGCGCGCCGCTGGCACCGCGTCCTCGAAGAGCTGGCCGAGGAGGAGGTACGGAGCGTCGAGCGCCCCTCCAGCTCCCGCGCGGCCCGCACCGCCGCCCCCGAGGCCGAAACCGTCGCCGCCCTCCTCGCCGCCTCCCTCCTCGGCGGCCGGCGCACCCGCGCGGCCGGCGAGCGCCTCGCCGAACTCCTCGGCGCCCAGGCCGCCCTGCGCCTGCGCGACAAGGGCGGCGAGCTGGTCCTCTCGTACGTCGACCGCGTCCTGCACGCCGAGCGCGACCGGCGCCTCGCCCCGCTCGACGGTCTCGACGTCACCCCCGAGCCGCAGGCGGAGCTGATCGCCGCGCTCTCCGTACTGCAGAAGGAGAAGTGACGTGGTGGACGACGAACGAGACCGAGACCGAGACCGAGACCGAGGCCGAGACGGGGAGCGGGGCCGGGACCGGGGGTGGGGCAGGGACCGGGAGCGAGGCCGCGGTCGGGACGTGGACGGAGGCCGAGACCGCGAACCCGGCCGTGAACCTGGTCGCGAACCCGGCCGCGAACCCGGCCGTGAACCTGGTCGCGACCAGGGCCGCGACCGTGACCACCGCCCCGGCCAGGGCCCCGGCCAAGACCCCGACCAGGGGCGCGACCGCTGGGACGACGGGCTGATCGCGCGGCGCGCCAGTGAGCGGGCCGCCGCGGCGCTCAAGGGCGAACACCCCGGGGGAGAAGTGCCGGAGGAGGACATGCTGCCGCCCCTCGGCGGGAACTACGGCGGCCCTCTCCGTACCCGCCTCGACGCCCTCCACGAGCTCGTCGGCCTCTCCCGCACCCGCGTCGAGAGCGAGGCACTCGCCGAAGCCGGACGCGTCCTCGACGAGGCCGCCGCCCGCCAGCGGCTCTCCTCCCGGCACACCGTGATCGCCCTCGCCGGCGCCACCGGCAGCGGCAAGTCCACGCTCTTCAACGCCCTCGCGGGCGTCCCCGTCTCCGAGACCGGCCTGCGCCGCCCCACCACCTCCGCGCCCATCGCGCTCAGCTGGTCCGAGGGCGCCGCCGGACTGCTCGACCGGCTCGCCGTGCCCAGCCGACTGCGCCGCCGCCCCCTCGCGGGCGGCGCGGCCGACGCCGAACTCCAGGGCCTCGTCCTCGTCGACCTGCCCGACCACGACTCGGCGGTCACCGCCCACCGCGACCAGGTCGACCGGGTCCTCGGCCTCGTCGACGCCGTCATCTGGGTCGTCGACCCCGAGAAGTACGCGGACGCCGCCCTCCACGAGCGCTACCTCCGCCCGCTCGCCGGGCACGCCGAGGTCACCTTCGTCGTCCTCAACCAGATCGACCGGCTCGGCACCGAGGCCGCCGACCTCGTCCTCGACGACCTGCGCCGCCTCCTCGACGAGGACGGGGTGGCGCTCGGCGAGCACGGCGAGCCCGGCGCCACCGTCCTCGCCGTCTCCGCGCTGAGCGGCGAGGGCGTACCCGAACTGCGCGAACTCATCGGCCGGTTGGTCCAGGAGCGGAGCGCGCCCGAGCGCCGGCTCGCCGCCGACATCGACGCCGCCGCCCACCGGCTGCGCCCCGCGTACGTCGCCGACGGCCGCGCCGGCCTCGACGAGCGCGCCCGGGAGGACTTCGCGGACCGGCTCGCGGTCGCCGTCGGCGCCCAGGCCGCGGGCGAGGCCGCCGAGCGGGTCTGGAGCCGGGGCGCGATCCGCGCCTGCGGCACGCCCTGGCTGCGGCTCTACCGCTGGTACGAGCGGATCCGGGCGCACGGCTCCTCCACCGATCCCCGCCTCGCCGCCCCCGCCGAGGACGAACTGACGGCGCGACAGCGCGTCGAACAGGCGGTGCGGATCGTCGCCGACGAGGCCTCGCGCGGGCTCCCGACCTCCTGGGCGCAGGCGGTACGGGAGGCGGCGGCGCGCGGAGCCGAGGGGCTGCCGGAGGCCCTGGACGAGCTGACGGTGACCATGGGCGACCCGGCGGCCCGGCCGCCCCGGCCCGCCTGGTGGCCGGCGGCCGTCCTGGCCCAGGTCGTGATGACGCTCCTGCAACTCTTCGGCGCGCTGTGGCTGGTGGGTCAGATCGTCGGCGTCGTGGAGCCCGGTCTCCTCCTGCCGGTCCTCGTGATGCTCGGCGGCATCGTCGGCGGGCCGCTCGTCGAATGGGCCTGCGAGGGAGCCGTGAAGGGCCCGGCCCGGCGGTACGGGCAGGAGGCCGAACGCCGTCTGCGGGAGGCGGCCGCGGCCTGCGGCCGGGCCCGGGTGCTCGACCCGGTGGCGGCGGAGCTGATGCGGTACCGGGAGGTGCGCGAGCAGTACGCGACGGTGGTGGGCACGCGCCCGTCGGCCCGGGTGGTCGGCGGGAGCCGGTCCGGTACGACGCGGCTGGGGGCGACGAGGACGGGGGTGCGGGGGAGGTAGCGACGAGGGCAGGGGTGCGGGGGAGTAGAGACGAGGGCAGCGGTGCGGGGGAGTAGAGACGAGGGCAGCGGTGCGGGGGAGGTGGCGACGCCCTCGCGTACCCGCGAGGTTCCTCCGTCCGGCTCTTCCGCTTGCCTCTCCCCCGCACCTCCTCCACCCGGCTCTTCCCCCTTCCGGGTGAGGGAGTTGTCCCCATTCGCGGGGCTGTCCACAGGCCCCGGCGGGGACGGTCCGGTCGCCCCCACCATGGTCCCGACCGAAGGAAGACGCAGAGGTTGGGGGCGGGACCATGAACGACACGACCGTGACGCTCGTCGGCAATGTGGCGACGGCGGTGGAGTACCGCGAGACGGCCGGGGGAGGGGTGGCGAGGTTCCGCTTCGCCGTGACGGCCCGCCGCTGGGACCGGGAGCACGGCACCTGGTCCGACGGGAGCACCAGCTTCTACACGGTGTCGGCCTGGCGGTCGCTCGGGGCCAATCTCGCGGCCTCGGTCTCCGTCGGCGAACCGCTGGTGGTGCACGGCAGGCTGAGGGTGCGGGAGGACGATCGGGACGGGCAGCGCAAGACCTTCGTGGACGTGGACGCGGTGGCCGTGGGCCATGATCTGACGCGCGGTACGGCGGCCTTCCGGCGCGCGGCGAGGGCGGAGGCGAGGCCGCGGCCGGAACCGGACGCGACCCTCGTCCAGGCACCGGAACAAGACCCGTGGACCGAGGCGACGGCGCGTCTGGTGACCGTTCCCTGACCTTGTGTCATGGCGATTTGTCGACCAACTCGCCGTGGGTGATAACGATTCCGATTCGGAATGGTTATCTGAACGTATGGCCGGGCACCGGGGGGTTCCGCATCCCTAGGATTCCCGGGTACTCATGTGGCACGTGAGCCCATCGAGTCTGTGAGTCTGCTGGCGGGCGCTCCCCCCACGCGAATCGACCAAGTTCGCGGAGCGGCTCGCCCCGGAGGGGAAATCAATGTTTTCAGTTCGTGGGCGTGGTGTAGCCCGTCTGGCCGCCGCGACCCTGGTCTCCGGCCTCGTCGCGGTCGGAACGATAGCGACCGCCGGTCCGGCGCTGGCCGATGACCCGGCCCCGGGGACGGGCGGTGTCACGGCGAAGCTCGGCGGCATGACGTCCGACGCCGGTGCCGTCGAGATCACCGAGAAGAACGGCGACAAGTGGCCGGTCCAGGGTGGTCTCTTCAAGATGGAGGTCGGGGGCGGGGGCACTCTCTTCACCTACTGCATCGACCTGCGCACCCCGGCGAAGCACGACTTCGACTACAAGGAAGTCGGCTGGGGCGAGTCCTCCCTGCACAACAACGAGAACGCGGGCAAGATCCTCTGGATCCTGGAGAACGCCTACCCGAAGTTCTCCGCCGAGGACCTCGGCGGCAAGGTCGGCGTCGACCTCTCCAAGAAGGAGGCCGCGGCCGGCACCCAGGCCGCGATCTGGACCCTCTCCGACGACGTCACCGCGACGCCGAAGGACGAGGACGCCAAGAAGCTGACGGACTACCTCCTCGAGAAGGCCGTGAAGCTCGAGGAGCCCAAGGCCTCCCTGACGCTCTCGCCCTCCTCCGTCGCGGGCAAGGCCGGTGAGCGCCTCGGTCCGATCACCGTCTCCACGAACTCCGAGATCGCCAAGGTCGCGGCCGCCGCGGGCGCCCCGGCGGGCGTCCAGGTCGTCGACAAGGACGGCAAGCCCGTCACCGAGGCGAAGAACGGCGACGAGGTCTTCTTCGACGTCCCCGCCGGCACCGCCGACGGTTCCGCCGAGCTGACCGCCGAGGCCACCACCAAGGTTCCGCTGGGCCGCGCCTTCGTCTCCATCGACGGCCCCTCGCAGACCCTGATCCTGGCCGGCTCCAGCGACTCCACCGTCACCGCCAAGGCCTCCGCGACCTGGGCGAAGACGGGCGCCGTCCCGGCCGTCACGGTCGCCAAGGACTGCGCCAAGGGCGGCCTGGAGATCATCGCCTCCAACAAGGGCGACGAGGCCTGGACCTTCGACCTGAAGGGCACCTCGTACACGATCGCCGCCGGTGAGACGAAGACCGTGACGGTCCCGCTCGCCGAGGACGAGGCGTACAAGTTCACGATCACCGGCCCGAACGGCTTCGAGGAGACCTTCGAGGGCGTCCTGGACTGCAAGACGGCCACCCCCGGCCCGCAGCCCTCGGAGACCCCCACCACGGAGCCTTCGGAGACCCCGTCGACCGAGCCCACCCCGTCGACCTCTCCGTCGACCTCCACCGGCACCACCGGTGACACCACGGGCGGCACGACCGGTGGCGGCGACCTCGCCGAGACCGGCAGCTCCAACGCCACCCCGATGATCGCCGGCATCGCCGCCGCGCTCGTCGTGGTCGGTGGCGGCGCGGTGTTCTTCCTCCGCAAGAAGAAGACCGCCGGTCACTGACGGCGACGCTCCGGTGCCGGCCCCGCGCCGGCACCGGAGCGATGCCTGACCCCACGGAGTGATCCACGGCACACACCGCTCACCCCGTGACCCCCGCACGGCCCCGGCCCGCAACCGCGCCCGGGGCCGTCGCACGTCCGGGGCCCTTTCCCAGGCCGCTCCCGAGCCGTCCGGGGGCCCTCTCTCGACGGCCTCCGAGCCCTCCGGGGCCTCCGAGGCCTCTCCCCGATGTCCGCGTAGACATCACTTTCGGGCCGCCTGTGGGCCGTGCGAGGGGGCTCAGGGTGACCGGTGGCGACCAACGGTGACGGGCCGTCTACAGAGGGACCCGGGAACCCGCAGGTCAGGGGGTCCCTCGTCTACTGGTTCGCCCCCGGGGGTGGCGGTCAGGCAAGATGGGGTGTATCTGCCCACTCACTCCTTGCCGGACGGTTTCTCTTGGCTGAGTACATCTACACGATGCGCAAGACGCGCAAGGCGCACGGCGACAAGGTCATCCTCGATGACGTGACGCTGAGCTTCCTGCCGGGTGCGAAGATCGGTGTGGTCGGCCCGAACGGTGCCGGTAAGTCCACCGTTCTGAAGATCATGGCGGGCCTGGAGCAGCCGTCCAACGGTGACGCGTTCCTGTCTCCGGGCTTCAGCGTCGGCATCCTCATGCAGGAGCCGAAGCTGGACGAGGCCAAGACGGTTCTGGAGAACGTCCAGGACGGCGCCGCCGAGATCATGGGGAAGCTCAAGCGCTTCAACGAGGTCGCCGAGCTCATGGCGACCGACTACTCGGACGCGCTGATGGACGAGATGGGCAAGCTCCAGGAGGACCTGGACCACGCCAACGCCTGGGACCTCGACGCGCAGCTGGAGCAGGCCATGGACGCGCTGGGCTGCCCGCCCGGCGACTGGCCGGTCACCAACCTCTCCGGTGGCGAGAAGCGCCGCGTGGCGCTCTGCAAGCTGCTGATCGAGGCCCCGGACCTGCTCCTCCTCGACGAGCCCACCAACCACCTCGACGCCGAGTCGGTGAACTGGCTGGAGCAGCACCTCTCGAAGTACGCGGGCGCCGTCGTCGCCGTCACGCACGACCGGTACTTCCTGAACAACGTCGCCGAGTGGATCCTCGAGCTCGACCGCGGCCGCGCGATCCCCTACGAGGGCAACTACTCCACGTACCTGGAGAAGAAGGCCACCCGTCTCAAGGTGGAGGGCCGCAAGGACGAGAAGCGCGCCAAGCGCCTCAAGGAAGAACTGGAGTGGGTCCGCTCCAACGCCAAGGGCCGGCAGACCAAGTCCAAGGCGCGCCTCGCCCGCTACGAGGAGATGGCGGCCGAGGCCGACAAGATGCGGAAGCTGGACTTCGAGGAGATCCAGATCCCGCCGGGCCCGCGTCTGGGCTCCATCGTCGTCGAGGTCAACAACCTCTCCAAGGCGTTCGGCGACAAGGTCCTCGTCGACGACCTGTCCTTCACCCTGCCCCGTAACGGCATCGTCGGCATCATCGGCCCGAACGGCGCCGGCAAGACCACGCTGTTCAAGATGATCCAGGGTCTTGAGGCCCCGGACTCGGGCACGGTCAAGATCGGCGAGACCGTCAAGATCAGCTACGTCGACCAGACCCGTTCCAACATCGACCCCAAGAAGACCCTCTGGGCCGTCGTGTCGGACGAGCTGGACTACATCAACGTCGGCCACGTCGAGATGCCGTCGCGCGCCTACGTCAGCGCCTTCGGCTTCAAGGGCCCGGACCAGCAGAAGCCCGCCGGTGTCCTCTCCGGTGGTGAGCGCAACCGCCTGAACCTGGCGCTCACGCTCAAGGAGGGCGGCAACCTGCTGCTCCTCGACGAGCCCACCAACGACCTCGACGTCGAGACCCTGTCCTCGCTCGAGAACGCGCTCCTCGAGTTCCCCGGTGCGGCCGTGGTCATCTCCCACGACCGCTGGTTCCTGGACCGAGTGGCCACGCACATCCTCGCGTACGAGGGTGAGTCGAAGTGGTACTGGTTCGAGGGCAACTTCGAGTCGTACGAGAAGAACAAGATCGAGCGTCTGGGCCCGGACGCCGCCCGTCCGCACCGCGCCACCTACAAGAAGCTGACCCGAGGCTGAGGTCAGTGACCAGGCACATCTACAGCTGTCCCCTTCGCTGGTCGGACATGGACGCCTTCGGGCACGTCAACAACGTCGTCTTCCTGCGGTACCTGGAAGAGGCGCGGATCGACTTCATGTTCCGGCTGGCGCCGGGGGACGGTTCCCCCTCGTTCTCGGGCGGGTCCGTCGTGGCCCGGCACGAGATCGACTACAGGCGGCCGCTGGTCCACCGGCACGAGCCGGTGACCATCGAGTCCTGGGTGACGAAGATAGGCGCGGCGTCCCTGACGATCGCCTACGAGATCAAGGACCCGGACGTCGTGTACGTACGGGCGTCCACGGTCGTCGTCCCCTTCGACATGGAGGCTCAGCGACCGCGCCGGATCACCTCCGAGGAGCGCGAGTTCCTCCAGGAGTACGTCGACGACGGGATGACGTCCGCCGCATGACCGTGCTCGCCCCGCTGCACTTCGACGACGCCCGGGAGGCGGCGGCCCTCGCCGCCTTCCTGGGCCGGCTGGTCCACTACGACCGGGCCGCGGCCGTCCGCCTCCAGGCGGGCGGCGGGGCGCTGGCCGTCTTCGGGCGGCCGCCGTCCTTCGAGGTGCTCGCGATCCGTACGGCCCGGCTCGTCGACGCCGTGGACCTGGACGTCACCGTCTCCGCCGGCGAACTCCTCGAAGGCATCGAGGAGTCGGCCGGCAAGGCGGTCGTCCCGGACTCCGTCACCGGCCCGCCCTGGACGGGTGTGCTGCCGCCCCGCACCGGCTGGGCTCCGGTCGCCGGGCTGCCGTCCGCCGCCGAGATGCGGGGCGCCGTCGCCGCGGCCGTCGCCGAGTTCCGGGCGCGGGACGAGGAGCTGCCCGAGGAGCGGCGGACCAGGGCCGAGCGCGACCGCATCGGCCGCGACATCTGGTCCCGGGCCCTCGGCGCCACCGGGCTCCCGCTGCGTGCCGTGCACGCCGCGCAGTCGCTGGGCTTCCTGCCGCCCGTGCCGGACTCCGTGCCCGAGCAGACGCCGGTCGCGCTCTTCGCCTCCGGGCCGTGGCTCCGGCTGCGTACCCCGTACGGCTCGATCGCCCTCCGTACCGTGCCGATCTCCCTCTCCGTCACCCCGGGATGACCCCGGTCCAGGACGGGCAGGACGGCCAGGGCCGGCAGGACGGCCAGGGCATCCTCGATCTTCAGGTCGACGGGGTCCTCGGCGGGGACGAGCTCAACGCCCTCTTCCGCGCCGCCTGGCCCGGGCACCGGGACACCGACTTCGGCCCCGTCCTCGCCCGCAGCCTGCTCCGGGTCACCGCCCGCCGCGCCGGGCGGCTCGTCGGGTACGTGAACGTCGTCGGGGACGGCGGCGTGCACGCCTTCCTCCTCGACACCACCGTCCACCCGGACGAGCGCCGGGCCGGCCTCGGCACCGCCCTCGTACGGGCCGCCGCCGACGCCGCCCGCGAGCGCGGCGCGCACTGGCTGCACGTGGACTACGAGCCCCACCTCACCGCCTTCCACGAGCGGTGCGGCTTCCGGCCCACGGCCGCCGGACTCATGGCCCTGAACGGCGACCCGGCGGACGACACCCCCTGAGGAGGCGCCTGGGCGGCGTCAGCGCTCCGCGTCGTCCGGCCACACCCCGATGTGGTCCTGCTCCAGCTCAAGCGCCACCCGGTGCTCCATCCCGAGCGCCTGCGTGTACTCCGAGGGGAGCTGGAGCCGGCCCGCGCGGTCGAGCATCGCGTACTCCCGCGCCACCAGCGACTCCTGACCCTGCTCGTCGACCTCGGTGCGGCGCAGGACCTCCGAGGAGGTGCGGCCGTCGCGGATCGCGACCGTGCGGCGCACCTCGGAGGCGACCGCCTGGTCGTGGGTGACGATCACGATCGTCGTGCCCAGCTCCTCGTTGGCGCGGCGGAAGGCCGCGAAGACCTGCTCGCCGGTGGCCGAGTCCAGCTCGCCGGTCGGCTCGTCGGCGAGGAGCACGGCCGGGTTGTTGGCGAGGGCGACCGCGATCGCCACCCGCTGCTGCTGGCCGCCGGAGAGCTGGTGCGGGCGCCGGTCGCGGGCGTCCGCGATGCCCAGCATCGAGAGGAGCTCCTCCGCCCGCTCGGCCTTCCGCTTCGTCCGGCCCCGCAACTGCATGGGCAGCGCCACGTTCTGGGCGGCCGTCAGGTACGGGAGGAGGTTGCGGGCGGTCTGCTGCCAGACGAAGCCGACCACCTCGCGGCGGTAGCGGAGCCGCGCCTTGCCGTCCATCGCGAGCAGGTCGCACCCGGCGACGCTCGCCGAGCCGGCCGTCGGCACGTCGAGGCCCGCCAGGATGTTCATCAGCGTCGACTTGCCGGAGCCCGAAGCGCCGACGAGGGCCATCAACTCGCCCTCCTTCACCAGGAGATCGAGGCCCTGGAGCGCCTGCACCTCCACCCCGTCCGTGGTGAAGATCCGGACGAGCCGGTCGCAGGCGATGAGCGCGTCGTGCCCGTACGAGGGACGGTCGCGCCGCGCCGTCGCCCGCTGCTCCAGCTCCTCCAGGGTGGTGCCCGAAGGGGCGGTGGGGAGGGTCGTACCGGTCTTCGTCATCGTGCGTCTCCTGCCCTCAGTTCCTTGATCGAGCCCCTGCGCCCCGCCCACCAGGCCTGCCCCGCCGCCGCCAGCCCCGTCAGGACGACGACGCCGAGCGCGGGCAGGACCAGGGACCAGGGGTCCGCCCGCAGCGGGGCGCTGTCCAGCGGGGCGAAGCCCGGTGCCGTCGCGAGCGCGAGCCGGAAGAGGTCGATGCCCGGGGCGAGCAGCGGCACCGTCGCCCAGCCGACCAGCATGCCGCCGAGCGCGGCGAGGACCGCCTGCGGCAGCGCTTCGAGGCCGAGGAGCCGGCGGCCCTGCTTCCGGGTCAGGCCCATCGTCCGCAGGCGCGCGAGGAGCGTGGTCCGCTCCGGTGCGCTCTGCATCAGGGAGAGCAGCACCGCCAGGACCGCGTAGCCGGCGCCCGCGCCGATGGCCGCCGCGTAGATCCGCTCGGCGCCCGTCTGGAGCGGCGAGTCGACGTAGGTGGAGCGCAGCTCGGTGCGGAGCGTCACGACGAAGTCGTCGGACTTCGCCGTCACGGCGGCGCGCAGGGCCGCCCCGTCCAGCGCCCCGTCCGCCGAGCTCCCCGTGACGAGCAGCGCGGTGGGCTGCGCGTGGGTCAGGTCGGCGGCGTTGACGACGAGGAAGTCCTCGCCGGTCAGGGCCGGCGTGGTCGTCCGGACCGCGACGACCTTCACCCGGAACACCCCGGCCGCCGCCACGATCTCCAGCGGCTCGCTGCCGAGCCGCTCGGCGACGGAGGGCGAGGCGATCGCGGGCAGCACCCGCTCGGTGTCCGCGACGGCGTCCTTGCCGCCCCTCCCGGTCGACGCGAGCAGCTTGGCCGGGAACGGGCCGAAGCCGGTCCGGTCCGCGAGGCGGGTGTACGAGCCGGGCTCGACGCCGACGAGCGGCGCGCTCATCGGCTGGGCGGCGGTGCCCTGGAAGGACGGCATCGCCACTCCGTACTCGACCTGGACCGGGGCCAGGTCCCGTACCCCCGCCGTGTCGCGTACCGCCTCGGTGAGCCCGGGCGGCAGCGGTGTCCACTCGACCGAGCCGTCGACGCGGGCGTCCGCGCCGGTCGCGAGGAGCGCGGCCCGGTCGCGGGCGTCGGCGACCCCGGCGAGGACCGAGCCGCCGAAGGCGGCCGTGGTCAGCGCGAGGACCAGCGCGAGGAGCGGCAGGGCGCCCGTCGAGGACGAGCGTCCGGCCCGGGCCAGGGCCAGCGGGCCGACCGCCCCGCGCAGCCGGCGGGCGGGCCGGGCCAGCCACCGCAGCGGCAGCGGATAGATCCGTACGAGGACGAGCGCGGCGATCACGCCGACGAGCACCGGGGCGGCGCTCACCAGGTGGTCCCCGGAGTCGCCGGTGCCGCGCAGCCGCAGCGAGGCGACGGCGCCGACGGCGAGGACGAGCAGGGTGAGTTCGGCGACCGTGCGGCGCCGGGAGGGCCGGGCGGTGAGCAGGTCGTCGCGGCCGCCGTGCAGACGCGGGCGGCGGTGCAGGACGACGGCCCGCAGCGGCAGCACGAGCATCGCGAGGAGCGCGACGAAGGCGGCGGCGAGGAGGGAGGGGCCGAGGGGGATCCCGGTGGCGGCCTCGGCCGCGGCTCCCGCGTCGGCGGCGGGACCGCCCGTCACCTCCGGGGGCCGTACGGTCCACACCGCCAGGGCCAGGCCGAGCGCGGCGGCCGGTACGGCCACCGCCGCGGTCTCGCCGAGCAGGCGCAGCCCGATGCCGGTCAGCGAGGCGCCGCGCGAGCGCAGCAGCGCCAGTTCGCTGTCCCGGCGGGCGGCGAAGAGGCCGCCGGTCATCGCGAGGACGACGGCCGCGACCGCGCCGATCCCGAAGACGGCGACGGCCACGACGGGGTTGATCGCCTCGCGCATCGAGCGGAAGGAGTCGACGATCTCGTCGAGCTTGGTGGTGAGCGCGCCGGTGTTCCCCATGACCTGGCGCATCGAGACCAGGTCGGGCCCGGCGCTCGCCGAGCCGAGCGCGGCGTCGAGCCGGTCGACGTCCCTCGCGGTGAGGTGACCCGCCGTGGGCATGTACCGCCAGTAGGCCTCCGGCTCACCGGTGGTGGAGAGCGCCACGGGCGCCGAGGCGGGGGAGAGGAGCAATGCCCCCTGCCAGTAGTACTTCACCTCGTCGCCGACGATCGGGGTGAACGCCGGGGTGTGCAGCAGCGGCTCCACCGCCCAGTACGCGGACTCGGTGCCGCGCGGCTCCACGATGCCGGTGACCGTCACGGCGACGGGCTCCGCGTTCACCACGCCGGGCACGTGCACGACCGAACCGGGCTTGAGGCCGAGCGCCTTCGCGGTCGCCGCGGTGACCACGGCCTCCGGGGCGCGCGCCGATCCGGCGGGCATTCTGCCCTTCCGTACCGTCGCGTGGGCGGCCAGGTCGGACGGGGAGGAGAGCACGAGCTCGGGGTTCAGGCCGTCGGGCCGGGGAAGCCACCTGTCGAGCCCGTCGACCCGCTTGACCGTACGGACGCCGTGGACGGTCTGCTTCGGGTCGGTCCGCAGCGGCTCGGGGAAAAGGGAGCGCAGCGTGTCCCGTTTGCTCAGGAGGACGGCGGGTGCCAGGGCCGCCTCGCGCTTGGCGAGCGAGCCTCCCAGGCCGCCCGGCTGGGTCAGTTCGAGGACGCTGTTGCGGGGTGCGGCGGCCTCGATCCCGTGCCGCAGCCCCTCCGTCTCGTACGCGTCGACGGCGCGCGGGAGCGCGGCGGCGAGGTAGACGGTGACCAGGACGAGAAGAGCCAGGGAGCCGGCGGCCCAGGGCGCGGTCCGCAGCCGGGTCCGCACCCAGGGCGCCACGGCGCGGGCGGGCTTGGCGGACCGAGCGGGCTTCTCGGACCGGTCGGGGCTGTCGGACCGGGGCATGGCGCTGGTCTCCCTGTTCTCGTTCTCCCTGTGTGCGGCGGTCATCAGTTGTCCCCCTGGTGGCGCAGGGTCACGGCCGGGTCGGTGCGGCGCACCGCGATCGCCGCGACGATCGCCAGCGGCAGCGCGGCGACACCGGTGATGAGCAGCGCCACCTGGCCGAGGGGCAGTTCCACCAGGACCGGGGGCACGGGCCGGGTGGCCTGGCCGGTGAGGACGACGAGGGGGACGACGGCCCGGGCCAGGACCGCACCGAGCCCGATGCCGACGAGCAGGCCGACGGCGATGAGCACGCCCTGCTCGGCGGCGATCAGCCGGGCGAGGCGGCGCTGCGGGGTGCCGAGCGCCCGCAACACCCCGAACTCGGCGGACCGTTCCCGCATCGAGCCGGCCGAGCCGACGGCGAAGCCGACCGCGGCGAGCGCGGCGGCGGCCGCCGCCACCGCCATCAGGGCGGCGTTGGGTCCGGCGCCGAGCGGGTCGCCGAGCAGGTCGGCGGCGGTCTCGTCGCGTACGAGGATCTGTTCGGGGTCCGCGCTCGGGCGGGCCCGCAGGGCCGCGGCGACCTCGTCGGACCGGCCGGGCGCGACGGTCAGCCACCACTCGCTCGCGGTCACGCTCGCGGTCTCGTCGGTCGCCAGATAGCGGTTGACCGAGGCCAGGTCGACGAGGATCGAGCCGCCGTCCTCAGGGGTGGCGACGGGCGTGGTGGCGGAGGCCCCCTGGGCGCCCGGGCCGGTGGTCGGCAGCTCCTTGACCACCCGCGCGACGGTGATGCCGACCGGCTTGCCGCCGAGGGTGATCTCGAGCTGGTCCCCGGGCTTGGCGCCGGTCGCCGCCAGATAGGTCTCGGTGACCACGGCCGGCAGCCGGGTGGGCGCCTTCGGCCCGGGGGCGGTCAGCCGGACGGTGTACTCCTCGGTCACGAAGAACCTGGCCCCCAGGGCCTTGCCGCTGATCGTGTACGCGACGGAGTACGGCGCGGGGCGGCCGCCGGGTCCCGCGGAGCCGGCACGGCCGGTCGCGGGGACGGTGAGCCGAGGTTCGCCGTCCAGGGTCTGCTCGGCGGCGTAGGCCCAGGCGGCGAGGATCCGTCCCGGCGCGTGCGTCCGCTCGGCGCCGTCCGGCCCGACGGTGGTGAAGCGCTCGACGTGCAGGGTCAGCGGGTGCTTCTCGCCGTCGTCGACCTCGCCGATCAGCTCCAGGCCGGTGAGGGTGAGCAGCCCGCCGGAGCCCTTGCTGCCCGCGGTGCCCGCGTCACCCGTGGCGCCGGGCCCGCCGGTCAGGGCGCCGAGGTCGAGGGTCAGCCGGTGCGTGCGGCCGTCGGAGGGCAGCGGGCCCAGGACCTGCCGGTACGGGATGCCGTTCGGGTCCTCCAGGACGACCGTGACCCGGGCCTCGGAGGTGCGGGCCGCCGCGACGGTGCGCAGGTCGATGCCGAGCGTCCGGGAGCCGGCGGGCAGGGGGAGCCCGGGGCGGGTCGCGGCCTCGGGGGCGAGCGGGGCGAGGACGGAGGCGGCGGAGGAGGTGCCGGCGAGGTCGGGGCGGAGCAGCAGCCCGCCCGCGGCCGCGCGGGTGTCGACGGCCAGGACGGTCGCGTTCTTCCCGGCGACGTCCGTCGAGGCGCGGTGCACCGGGGCCACGGCCGTGACACCGGGTACGGCGGCCAGCTGCTCGGTCTGCGTCGGCTCGCCGGGACCGGCGGCGAGGACGCGGACATCCGCACCGGCTCGGAAGTCGGCCTGGTCCCGCTGCGAACGATCCCAGGAGTTGCTCTGCGCGATGGCCAGCATGCCCATCGCCACGGCGAGGACGAGGAGGAGGACGGGGCCCGCGCCGCGCAGCGGCCGCCGGCTGAACTGCCAGCCGGCGAGGGCGGCGGAGAGACCGCGCCCGCTCGCCGCGCGCCGCTCGGCGAGCTTGGCGGCGGGCGGCAGGAGACGCAGGGTCAGGACGGTTCCGGCGAGCAGGGCGAGGGCGGGCGCGGCGACGAGCACCGGGTCCACGGAGCCCCCGCCGTCCTCGCCCGACCCGAGGGTCGCGCCGGTGGCGGCGGGCCGCTGCAACTGCCAGTAGGCGACGGCGGCGATGGCGAGCAGTCCGATGTCCGCCCCCGCCCGTACGGGAGCGGGCAGGGTGCCCGAGCGGGTCTTGCGCAGGGAGACGGCGGCTCCGTCCCCTGCGGCGAGCGCGGGAGCGACGACGGCCGCCGCGCAGCACAGCGCCACCGCGGCGGCGGCCAGCCAGACCTGGAGGGACGGCGTCGTGTCGAGCCGCACCCCGAGCGAGGAGAGCGCGGACCGCTCGGTGAAGAGCCGGGTCAGCGGACCGGTCAGGAGCGGGGCGGCGATCGCCGCGGGCAGCGCGAGCAGCAGCGCCTCGACGGCGGCGAGCCCGGTGATCCGGCGCCGCGAACCGCCGCGGGCCCGCAGCAGCGCCGTCTCCCCGGAGCGTTCGGTGCTGAGCAGCCGGGCCACGAGCAGCAGCGCGTACGCGGCGAGCAGCACCAGCTGCACGGCCACGATCAGGAGGGTCGAGCGGGAGACGACGAGTGCCCGCTGGGTCTGCTCCAGGACGGTCGGGAGCGCGGTGGCCGCGGCGATCGTCGTCCCGAACGGCTCGGTGGCGGCGGCCAGTTCCTTCGGCACCTCGGTCGCCGAGACGCGCAGGGCGTCCATCCCGTCGGTCGTGAGGCCGCTGAAGTCGGCGGTGCCGAGCCAGCGCGTGTCCCCGGCGCTGAGCGCTCCGGAGGCGGGGACGGCCGGGTCGACGAGGAGCGGTCCGTACGTCGTGAACGCGACCGTCCGCACGCCGCGGCCGCCGGCCGGGTCGAGCTGCCAGTACAGGTCGGCGGTGTCGACGGGCCGGTAGACGCCGGTGATCCGGGTCTTCACCACCTTGCCCTCCGTGAGCCGGTCGTCGAGGGCGAGTACGGCCCCGGGCGCGACCCGGAGGCGCCGGGCGGCCTCCTCGGGGATCGCCGACTCGACGACGCCGCCGGTGCGGGCGGCCGAGGGCCAGGCGCCCCGGACGAGCGACAGCCGCGAGCGGTCGAGGGCGGCGAAGCGGGCGAGGTCCGGATCGCCCTTGCGGGCGGCGGGCGGCTGAAGGGCGCGGGGCAGTGCGTACGGCCCGGAGCGTTCGAGGCGCCGTACGGTCACCGGCAGCCCGTCGAAGGTCTTCCGAGCCCCCTCCCGCACGGCCTCCTCGGCACTCGCCCGCTTCGCGGCGTCCACCTGCCCGGTCACGAGCAGCGACGCGGCGGGCGCGGACCGTCCCTGGAGCCCGGCCTGGAGCGCCGCGTCCCCGATGGTGGAGGAGAAGGCGGCGAGCGTGGCCAGCACGGTGGTGGTCAGCAGCACGGCGAGCAGCGCCGCGGCCAACAGCAGCCGGTGAGCCCTGACACGCAGGAATATGAACCCCGTCACCCATCCCCCTGGAACCCTGAAACACCCCGTGCGCGCGCCGAACGCCGCCGAAAGTTCGCCGAAAGTCCTCCGAGTCCCCCCGGACTTCCTTCGGATGCTTTCAGAGTGCACGTGCCGCTGGTAACCGCTTACGGACCGACCTTGATGGGATCGTGACCGTTATTCGGCGTTCCGTCTCCGGAATGTGTCCGTCCAGGGGTGGCGGTGTTGCGGTGAGTGATGTGGGGCGGACGGGGCGGGGTGAGGGAGCGTCAGCCGGCCGTGTTCACCATGGAGGCCGCCGCATAGGTGAGGTAGCGCCACAGCTCCGCCTCGTGCTCGGGGGCGAGGGCGAGGTCGTCCAGGGCGGCGCGCATGTGACGGAGCCAGGCGTCGTGCGCCTCCTGGTCCACGGTGAACGGGGCGTGCCGCATCCGCAGGCGGGGATGGCCGCGGTGGTCGCTGTAGGTGCGGGGGCCGCCCCAGTACTGCATGAGGAAGAGGACGAGCCGCTCCTCCGCCGGACCGAGGTCCTCCTCGGGGTACATCGGGCGCAGCACCGGGTCCTCCGCGACGCCCTCGTAGAAGCGGCGGACCAGGCGGCGGAAGGTCTCCTCGCCGCCGACCTGCTCGTAGAAGGTCTGCTCCTGCGTCGTTTCCCCGGGAATCTCGTTCACCGTTCCATCGTCTCAGATGACCCGGCCGAGGACCGGAGGCTTAGGACCGCTCGTACGGACACCTGTACGGGCGCGCTTGCGGGCATCCGCGCGGAGCGCTCGCGGGCATCCGTACAGGTGCGCGTGCGGGCACCCGTACGGGCGCTGGCCCGGGCGCGCGGGCGGCGGGAGAGTGGAGACATGGGTGAGCCGCGGGACGAGTTCGCCGAGGCCGGCGCGCGGGCGCGGCAGGCGCTCGTGCGGGAGATCGAGGCGTACGGCGAGCTGTCCGACCCCGCCTGGCGGGCCGCCTTCGCCGAGGTCCCGCGCCATCTCTTCGTCCCGTGGTTCTACGTCTCAGGGACCGGTGGCTACCAGCGGCTCTGGTCCGGCGACCCCGACCCCGTCCGGCGGGAGCGCTGGCTGCGCGGGGCGTACGCGGACACGGCGGTCGCCACCCGGGTACGGGACGGGGAACTGGTCTCCTCCGCCAGCCAGCCCTCCCTCATGGCGCTCATGCTCCGGGCCCTGGACGTACGGGACGGGGACGACGTCCTGGAGATCGGCGCGGGCACCGGGTACCACGCGGCCCTGCTCTGCCACCGGCTCGGCGAGGAGCACGTCACCACCGTCGACCTGGAGGAGGAGATCGCCGAGTCCGCCCGGACCCATCTCGGCGCCGCCGGGTACCGGCCCGCGGTGCTCGCCGCCGACGGCGCACGGGGCTGCCCCCAGCGCGCCCCCTACGACCGGATCGTGGCGACCTGCGCGGTGCCCGCGGTCCCGTACCCCTGGCTCGCCCAGTGCCGTCCCGGCGCGCTGGTCCTCGCACCGCTCTCCACCGGGCTGATCCTGCTGAGAGTGCACGACGGCACGCACGCGGAGGGACGGTTCCTGGCGACCTCGGCGTACTTCGTGGCCCTGCGGGGCTCCGCCGCCCACGTCGCGGAGAGTCGCAGACCGCGCCACGGTCCGGCGGGGGACGAACGCTTCGGCTTCCTGTGCGGTCTCGTCGCCACGACCCTGAACAGGCGCGAAGCGCTCTCGCTCTGGCTGCGCGAGGGGCGGCCGGAGCGGGAGCGCTTCGGGGTGACGGTCAGCGGCGACCGGCAGTGGGCCTGGCTGGACGAGCCCGGAGGACCGTACGCCTGGCCCCTGCCGGTGGCCTGAGGCCGGTGGCGTGAGCCTGCGGCCGGTGGTCAGCCGCGGCGGATCGTGATCGTCGTCCAGGCGCCGACGTGCACCCGGTCGCCCTCCTGGAGCTGCACGGGGACGTAGGGCTGGATCGGCTCCTCGCCGCCGTTGATCGTGGTGCCGTTGGTGGAGTTCTGGTCCACCACCGCCCACGAGCCGTCCGGCTGCTGCACCAGCACGGCGTGCTGGTGCGAGACGCCCGGGTCCTCCGGCGGCACCGACAGGTCGATGTCGGGGGACTCGCCGGTGGAGTGCCGGCGGCGGCCGATGGAGATCTGGTTGCCCTGGAGCGGCAGGTGCTTGTCCGGCGAGTACGCGGGCAGGTTGAGGCCCGAGGCCTCCGGTCCGCTGCGGTGCATCATCGCCATGAAGTACTCGCGGTCCGGGCCGATGACCGCGGTCCACCCCATCGGCGGCTGCGGCGGCTGGTACTGCTGCTGCGGCGGAGGCTGATGGTGCTGCTGTTGCTGGGGAGGCGGCGGGGCCTGGTGCTGTTGCTGAGGCGGAGGGGCCTGGTGGTGCAGCGGGGGCGGCGGCGGGGCCTGGTGCGGCGGAGGCTGCGGGGGCTGCGGCTGGGCCGGCGGTGACAGGACCCAGTCGTCGTCCGCGCGCGGCTGCGGCGGCGCGGGCGGGGCCGGCGCCTGGGCCTGCGGCGGAGCCTGGAAGTACGCGGGCGGCGCCTGCTGCTGCTGTACGGGCGGCTGCATCGGCTGCTGCTGGGGCGGCTGCTGCATCGGCGGGCGCTGCGGCGGGGCCTGGTGGTGCGTGGGCTCGGCACCCAGCGGCTCGGCCGGACGGTTCACCTGGGAGGGCCGCGAGCCCTGGTACCCGAACGGGTCCTGCGGCTGCTGCGGCTGCGGGGGCTGCTGCTGAGGAGGCGGAGGCGGCGGCGGCGACTGGAAGCCCGGCGGCAGGTTCAGACCGGGCGGCGGCCCGGACTGCTGCGGGGGAGCCAGCGGCGTGTACGAGGTCGCCGTGTTCGTGAGGAAGTTCCAGCGGCACTCCTCGCAGAACGGCGCCATGTGCTCACGCGGCGTACGGCACTGCGGGCAGAGCTCGGCCTGGGCCGTCGCGTTCGGGTCGCCCCCGGGGCCGAAGCCCCCCGGAGCACCGTGGGCACCGGGGCCGCCGTGAGCGCCGGGCGGCGGACCCGCCGGGGGCTGGCCGGGGCCGCCGGGGCCCGGGTATCCGTACGCGGGCGGCGGCGGGGGAGGCGGCGGTACGGCACCCGCAGGCGCGCCCGCCCCGGCCATGCGATGGCCGCAGACCTCGCACCAGTCGTCGGAGACCGACTGGTGTCCGTTCGGGCAGGTCGGCATGTCGGTGCTTCCCCCTCTCGTCGTCCGGCCCGGCGGGCCGGGCTACCTCTTCACGCGAACGGTCTTGGTGGAGCGGGTTTCGAGTGTCATCTCGTCCGCTTCCGCGACCTTCGCCTTCAAACGCACAGTACCGGTCGCCGCGTCGACGACGTCGACCACCTTCGAAAGGAGTTTCGCCGTATCCGCGTTGCCGGAGGCCGCCGCGAGCTGGACTGCGCGGCCCAGTTTCGCCGTCGCGCCGTCACGATCGCCCGTTTTGCGGGCATCGAGACCCTGCTGGATGACGTCCGCGAGCTCCGCCTGTCCCGTGTAGTGCGCGACCTGCGGATTGATCGAGGTCGACATCGCCAGGTCGTCCGTCCACACCGCCCGTACCAGTCCTTGAGACAGCGGCCGCGGGTCGCCGCCCGCCGGGTCCGGCGCGATCAGGGAGACCCGGGCGGCGAGCATCTCCTGGCCGACGGCGGCCCGCGGGACGCGCACGCTCACGTGGTAGTCGCGGGACTCGTCGCCCCACGAACCCGTCGGGTAGTCGCCGGCGCGCGGCCCGGCCTCGGTCCGCCGGCCGGTCAGGTCCTCGACCGTCGGCGCCACCTGCTTCACGAAGCCGATCTCCACCCCGACCGGCGTCCACAGGCGCAGCGCGACGTCCGCCACGCCCTTGCCCATCGCCTGCTCCATCATCGTCGTGAAGTCGGCGGCGAGACCGGCCGGGTCGGCGACGATGTCGGCGGTGCCGAGGAGCGCCGAGGCGATCCCGGTGACCTCCTTGACCTCCCAGTCGGTGCCCACCCCGCGCGCGTCGCAGGTGAACCGGCCCGCGCAGGCGTCCAGCGCGGCCCGCAGCTCCTCCGGCGACTCGTGCTCGTTGCGGCCGTCGGTGAGCAGGATCCCGTGCCGGATGGCGAGATCGGCGGAGGAGAGCAGCCGGTCCGCGAGGCGCAGCCAGGTGCCGATCGCCGTGCCGCCGCCCGCGGACAGGCTCCGCAGCGCCTGCTTGGCCTCGGCCCGGGTGCGGTCGTCCGCGACGGCGAGGCGGCCGTTCCCCGGGTAGACCTCCTTCGCCACGTGCGTGCCGGCGACGACGGCGAAGGAGGTGCCGTCGCGCAGGGTGTCGACGGCGGCGGCGGTGGCCTCCCGCGCGCCGCGCATCTTGGTGGCCGGGTAGTCCATCGAGCCGGAACAGTCGACCATGATCACCACGCCGGCCGCGCCACCGCCCGCGTACCCCGGGATCCCCGTCGCACCGCCGGTGCCGCCTCCGGTCGAGGTGACCGTGACGATGGCGCTGACCTCGCGGCCGCCCTCCGGCAGGAACTCGTTCTGGTACACGTCCACGGAGAACCGCGGCACGGTCGGCTTGGAGAAGTTCGCCATCTGATTCGGCTCCTCGGGCAACAACGGTGAAGGGACGGGGGATCGGCGACCGCTCAGGCGGATCCTGCCCCTTGTGACGAGACGGTGAACGGCAGCAGCGCGACCGTGATGTTGTCGTGGCCTCCGCCGTCGAGGGCGTGGCCGACCAGGACCTGCGCGGCGTGCAGCGGGCGGGCCGCCGCGTCCGGCGGGAGGATCCCGGCCATGTCCTGGGCGCCTTCCGCGTAGTTCCAGAGCCCGTCCGTGCAGACCACGACCACCCCGGAGCGGTCCGGCTTGAACGCGGCCGTGTGCGGCTCCAGTTCGTACGCGTCGGCGCCCAGCCAGCCGGTGATCGCGTGGGCGCGCTCGTCCGCGTACGCCTCGGCCTCGTTCATCAGGCCCGCCGCGACCATCTGGGCGGCCCAGGAGTCGTCCTCGGTGAGCCGGGCGGACGGGGTGGCGCGGTCGTCCGGCACCCAGTAGACGCGGCTGTCGCCGACCCAGCCGACGACGAGCAGGCCGTCGGCGACGACCGAGCCGACGATGGTGCAGGCCGGGGAGTTCCGGTGCGCGTGGGAATCGTGCTCGGCGCCGTCCTGACCGGGCTCCTCCGCGAGGGAGTTGACGGCATCGGCGGCGGCGACGATCGCCTCGTGCATCGCCTGCTGGGGGTGGATGCCGCGGGGCAGCGCGGCGAGCAGCGAGGCGCCGGCCGCCTGCGCGGCGGCGGCGGAGGCCTCGTCGGGGCGGGTCGCCGAGGAGACGCCGTCGCAGACGATCGCGAGGGTGGCGGGCGAACCGTCGGGGAGGGTGGTCGCCGAGACGGCGAACGCGTCCTCGTTGCGGTGGTGGCGCAGGCCGCGGTCGCTGACGGCGGCGACGGTGTCGAGCTCCCGCTCCATGTGGTCGCGCTCGCGGGGCTGCGCGTGTCCGCAGTTCTCGCAGTAGCCGTCGGTGTCCACCCGGCCGGCCCGGCAGGCCACGCACAGGTTCGCCGCGGGTCCCGGTGCCGGTGCCGGGGCCGGGGCGGATGCCGGGGTCGGGGCTTGGGCGTGGGACGGGGTCTGGGTCTGGGCCTGGGTCTGGGCCTGGGGCGGGTCCGCCTGTACGGCCGTACGGGGGTCGGGGGCGGCCAGCTCGAAGTCCCCTCCAGACGTACCGGACGCGGCGGACGCGGAGGTGCCCGGCGCGGAGGTGCCCGGCGCGGGGGTGCCCGCGGGCGGCGGCACCGGGCCGTCCGTGCGGACCGCCATCGTGGGCAGGTCGCGGCCGCCGGAGTCGGTGCCCGGCAGGTCGCCGGGGTGTTGGGTCGCCGTCGAGAGCGAACCGGCCTCCCGGGGCGGGGCGTCCGGCCAGACCACGGGGGTGACGATCGCCACGGTCGGGCGGTCCGGCTCGGCCTCGGCCGCCGGAACCGCCGACAGGTCGTAGCCGCACGCCCCGCAGAACCGGTCACCCGACTCCAGCGGCTCGGCGCAGCCCGGGCAGGCGGCGAGTCCGTGCGACGGCTTGGGCTTCTGGGACATCCTCACACCCACGTCCGGGGGCGGAAGCGGTTGGCCCGCTCCACCAGTTCGATCCTCTCCTCGCCCCGCTGGGCGAGCCGGGCGAGCACCCGGTACGAGCGTTCGAGGCCGAAGCGCAGTCCGCGCTCGTCCAGTTCACTCCCGAGCAGCAGCGCGCCGCCGCCCGGTGCCGCACCGGGACTCCCGGAGAGTACCCAGTCGAGGGCCGTTCCGAGGACCTCCGTCGACAACTGCTCCCGGCGCACCGCGTCCAGACCGAAGCCCTGGAGCGCGGAGACCTGCGCCGCGGCGGCCGTCAGCTCGGCGCCCAGCGGCTCGTGCGCCGGGCGCCTCCGCAGCCGCGCCCGCACCGCCGCGACCCGGGCCGCCGTGTAGTGGATCGACGCCTCCGGTACGGACTCCAGGGTGCGTACGGCTCCGGCGCGGTCGCCCGCCGCGAGCCGCACCCGGGCGAGCCCGAAGGCCGCGCTGACGAAGCTCGGGTCGGTGGCCCACACGAGCCGGTAGTACTCGGCGGCGTTGTCCAGCTGGCCCAGCACCTCGGCGCAGATCCCGAGGGCCAGCTTCGGCGCCGGCTCCCCGGGGAAGGCGTCGTAGATCGCGTCGAAGGCCAGCGCCGCGTGCTCGTGGTCGCCGGTCACCAGCGAGGCGACGCCCCGGTACCAGACCACCCGCCAGTCGTCCGGGTCCCGCTCCTCCAGCGCGGCGAGGGTCTGTACGGCGGTGGGCAGGTCGCCCAGCTCCAGATGGGCCCGCAGGGTGCGCAGCCGCAGTTCGGTGGAGGGCGCGGGCGCGGCCTGGAGCGCGCCGAGCAGCTCGGCGGGGGCGGCGGCGACCAGACCGGCGAGGAAGCCGGCGTTCGGGTCGCTCGCGTGGACGCGCGGCACGGGCAGCGCGAGCGCGGTGGCGGGCGTGTCGAGCACCGCGAGCAGCCACCCGAGCCCGGGCCCGGCCGTGCCGACGATGCCCGCTGTGCCGACCGTGCCGGTTGTGCCGGTTGTGCCGGCCGGGCCGACGGTGCCGGCCATGCCCACGGCGCCAGGGACCGACCCCGGAGCGGCAGGGAGCTCCTGCTGCCTGCCGCCCCGCTTCCCGGCACTCCGCTTCCCGGCACCACGACGGGCCCCCAGCAGCGAGACGTCCTCCGTCAGCTCGGCGAACAGCGCGGTGTCCGTGACCCGGACCTCCGTGCCGAACAGCGTCGACAGCGCGGGACGCGGACGCCCCGACTGGAGCGCCACCACCTCCCGCAGGACTCCCGTCAGCTGCTCCGCCATCTCCTGCGCGGAGGAGAACCGCCGCGCCGGGTCCGGGTCCGTGGCCCGGACCAGGAAGCGGTAGAACGACTCGTACGTCCGGAAGACCGCGATGTGCTCCGGTTCCGGCAGCGAGTCCACGAAGACGTTCGTGTAGCCCTGGAAGTCGAAGGTCATCACGGCCAGCGTCCGGGCCACCGTGTACAGGTCGCTGGCGACCGACGGGCCGACCTCGGCCACCTCCGGCGCCTGGTAGCCGACCGTGCCGTAGATCGCCGACTCCTCGTCGTCCATCCGCCGGACCGCGCCCATGTCGATGAGCTTCAGCTGGTCCTCGGTCTGGATGGCGTTGTCGACCTTGAAGTCGCAGTACAGCAGGTTCCGGCTGTGCAGGTGACCGAGCGCCTCCAGCGCCTCGATCCCGTACGCGCAGGCCTGCTCCACCGGCAGCGGGTCGCGTCGGCCGTCCGGGGAGCGCCGGTCGTTGGCGATCTCCTTGAGCGACTTGCCGCCGACGTACTCCATGACGATGTAGCCGTCCATGGAGCCCGTGCGCTGGTCGAGGTGCTCGACGAAGTTGTAGATGCGGACGATGTTGGAGTGCTCGATCTCGGCGAGGAAGCGGCGCTCCGAGATGGCGGCGGCCATCGCGTCCTGGTCGCCCGTGTCGAGCAGGCCCTTGAGCACCACCCACCGGTCGGAGACGGCCCGGTCCACGGCGAGGTAGACCCAGCCGAGGCCGCCGTGCGCGAGACAGCCCGCGACCTCGTACTGGCCGTGGACGATGTCCCCGCCGCGCAGCTTCGGCACGAAGGAGTACGGGTGCCCGCACTTGGTGCAGAAGCCCTCCGTACGGCCCGGCCGGTCACCGCGCGAACGGCCCACCGGGGCCCCGCAGTCGGAGCGCGAGCAGAATCGCTTCCGCTCGGGAACCTCGGGGTTCTCCATCACCGCGCCCCGCGGGTCGGGCCGCGGCACCTCGGGGATCGTCACGAGGCCCGCGCCCAGCCGGTTCCGGGCGGACTGCCCGGTCGACGTGCCCGAGCTGCGCACCGACACGGAGCGGCCCCCGGAGTTCCCGGAGAGCGAGCGCGAGAGGCGGCCGGAGACCGAACGGCGGGAGGTCGAGGAGCGGGACGAGGCGCGCGAGGAGGCCCGCGAACTGCTCCGCGAGGAGCTCGAATCGGGCCCCCCGACCTCGGACCCGACCCCGGGTCCGCGCCCTGTGCCCGTGGCCCTGCCGGGCACGGCCATGCCGGTCGGCGTCGAGCCGATCAGCCCTCCGGGCGCGACGACCGGCGCGAGCCCGCAGGTGTCGCAGTACAGCTCGCCGCCTCCCATGTCCTCGTACGAACCCTCGCACGAGGGACGCTGACAGCTCCCCACGCCCGTCTCCCCGCTCACCACTGTCGTCCTCCGGCATCTCTCGGGCCGGACAGTACGTCCGCCGCGGCCCGCTGGTAGCGCAGCACGGCCTGCTCCGCGGCCCGCAGGTCGCAGGGCGCGCTCCACAGCATCCGGCGTGCCGTGTCGTACCGCTCGATGAGCAGCGGGTCCTCCGCCGCTCCCAGCCGCGCCACCTTCGCCTTGTACGCGTCGAGCCGGCCGCGCAGCTCGGCACGGACCGCGAGCGGCGCCGTGACCGCGGTCAGCGACTCCCGCGCCCGCGTCAACTCGTCCTCCGCCTCCCGCTCCAGGGACTCCAGGAGCGGGGAGAGCCGGTGCCACTGCGCGTGCCTGCGGTACTCGGCGGCGGCCACGAGCCGCTCCTGGAGCGCCGTCGGCGGCCCGCTGACGGCCGGCACCTCGGAGGCGGCGATCTTCGCGAGGACCTCGCCGCGCGCGGACCGCGCCTCGGTGAGCGTCCGGTCCGCCCGGGACAGCACGTCGCGCAGCCGCAGCAGCCGGTCCTCGGAGTCCTGCCGGACCGCGAGGACCGCCTCGATCTCGCGCCGGATGTCCTCCAGGGCCAGGGCCGCCCGGTCGTACCGCACGGTGTCGGGCCGGCCGCCGCCGGGCGCCGAACTGCCCGCGGCGGGACGCCAGAAGGCGAGCGGGTCGGTGATCACCTGGGAGCGCAGCGCGGTCAGCTCGGCCGTGATGTCCTCCAGCTCGTCCCCGGCCGGGTGCTCCCCGGGCCGCACGCCGACCGAGTGCGCCAGCGAGCGCGTCCGGCCGAGCTCGGCGGCGAGCAGGTCTATCCGGGCGGGCAGCGCCGACCAGACGGCGTCGGCGGTCACCACCAGGTCGAGCGAGGAGGCGTACAGCTCGTTCATCCGCCGGACGAGCCCTTCGAGCGTGAACCGCTCGGAGAGCAGCCCCCGCTCACCCGCCCCGCCCGCGACGAGCACGCTCTCGCCGCGCAGCCGGTCGGTCAGCTCCACGAGCTCGTCCCGGCCGGGCCAGCGGCGCCGCGCCCGCACCTCACGGGCGTCCCGCAGGGCGCTCGTGTACACGTCGAAGCAGTTCCAGAGCAGGGTGATGGTCCGCTCGGCGGTGGCCCAGCGGTCCCGGGTCGTGCCGGTCAGCTCGGCCCCTTCGAGCAGCCTGCGGCCCGCGTGGTCCTGGAGGGCGAGGAGCGAGTCCTCGACCGCCTTGTGCTCGGCGCCGAGCCGCGCCAGCGCACGGTCCACCTCGTCCCGGTCCATCACCGGCCCAGGAGGTCCCGTGACGCCCATCGATCACCTCTTCCGCCGCGTGTACAGGGGCTGCTTGCCGGTGCTGCCGGCCGGGTCACTTGTACAAGGGGGCGGGCGGCCCGGTTATCCCGGGCAGGTCCGCCTGGAGCCAGTCCTCGTACGCCTTCTGCCAGGGGCCGTTCCGGTAGTCCACGAGGACCTTGTTGACCCGGCGGACCAGGTCGTCGTTGCCGAGCTTGGCGGCCACCCCGTAGTACTCGGTGGTGAACGGGCGGCCCTTGAGCTCGACCGCCGGGTCCTGCGCGGCCTGGCCGGCCGCGAGGGCGTTGTCGGTGACGACCGCGTCGACCTCGCCCATCTGGAGCCGGGCCAGACAGTCCAGCTGGTTGGGGACGGTCAGCAGGTCCTTGTCGTCCTTGGTGCCGTCGGCCTCGTCCTTGAAGATCGCGCCGAAGGAGTTCTCCTCCAGCGCCTCGTAGGCCGTGGAGCCCTCGGCGGTGCAGACCCGCTTGCCGCGCAGCGAGGAGTCGTAGCCGGTGATGGACTTCGCCAGTTTGGGCGCCAGGACCTGCTGCCCGGCCTGGAAGTAGGCGGTGGAGAAGGCGACCTGCTGGATCCGCTTGCAGTTGATCGTCATCGTGCGCACGACGAGGTCGACCTTGCCGCTGTCCAGGGCGGCGATCCGCTGGTTCGTGGGGATCGTCCGGAAGATGACGGCGTTCTCGTCGCCGAGGACGTCCCGCGCGACGGCCCGGGCGAGGTCGATGTCGAACCCCTCCAGCGTGCCCTTCTCCGGGTTCCGGTAGCCCCATCGGTAGCTGGACTGGTCGACGCCGACGATCAGCTTCCCGCGGTCCTTGATCGCCCGGATCGACGCGCCGTCCTCCGACGCGGGCCGCAGCGAGGCCTCCGGGTTCTCACAGGTGTCCGCCTTCGCCCGGACCCCGACCTGGACGCCCGTGCCCACACCCGGGCCGGGGCCGGCCGTGGACTCGGCGCCGCTTCCGTCGTGCGCCAGCGGCAGCAGGGTCAGCGAGGCGGTGAGCCCGCAGGCCACGGCCATGGCGGCGACCCCGCCCCAGCCCCGCAGCCGCTTCGCGGCCCGCCGCGCCAGCGGGTCCGTGCCGTTCGGCATCCCGCCCCCTCTCACCGGTACTCCGACAGTCTGCGGTTGATACCGAGCACGGCGCCCGCCGCACCGAGGATCCCAAGGGCCGCCGCGCCCAGCGGCAGCGCCGTCAGCGCGGAGCGGGCGTCCCCGGCGGAGCGGGTGAACTCGGCCTGCTCGTGGGCGAGGGCCCGCTCCAGGGCCGCGTCGACCTGGTCGAAGGACTGGCCCGTCGTCTCCTTCGAGCCGACGATCCGGCCCAGCGCGCCCTCGAAGTTGCCGGCCTCGTCCTCGGCGCGGGCGGCCTTGTGGCGCTTCTGCCACTCGCCCGTACGCGATGCCGCCTCGTCCACCGGGCCGCGCCCGGCGTTGTCGTCGGCGAGCTCCCGTGCCGAGGCGAGCGCGGTCGTCAGGGCGGTCATACTCGCCGTGTAGTCCGCCTCGTACTTGTCGTTCTTGCCGTCCTCGGTGAGGACGGCGCCCCGGGCGACCAGGGTCAGGTTCTCGTTGGCGCGGGCCGTGAGCGAGCTGATCCGGGCCTCGTTGAGGACCTGGAGGGACTCCTGCCCGTGCGCCCGCGCCGCGTTCAGCCCGGACCGCGCGACCGTGTGCGCGGCGAGGAGCCAGACCAGCACCACCAGCGATGCGGCGGTGGCGGCCAGCAGGCCCTGGTTGAACACCCGGTGGGTGCGGGCGTAGTTGCGGCGCTGGGCCCAGACGAGCACGGCGAGGGCGAGCAGGCCGAGCGCCAGCGAGAGGAAGGGCCAGGTGCGGGCGGAGTCGTCGTCCTCGTGGAGCCGCTCGGTCTCCGCCGCGTACAGCCGCTCCGCCGCGGGCAGCAGCTCACTGGTCATCTGCTGGTTCGCGTACCGCAGATAGGCCCCGCCGAGCGGCAGTCCCTGCCGGTTGGCGGCGCGGGCGCGCTCGATCAGGCCCGTGTAGCGGGGCAGCTGTTCGTTGAGCGTGGCGATCTCGCGGGCCGACTCGCTCGAACCGTCCGTGTTCGCCGCGGCCTTGACCAGGAGCCGGGCCGCGGTGGCGATGTCCTCGTTGTACCGCTTCCGGGACTCCTCGGGCTCCAGGGTGCCCGCGAGGAAGCCGCTGGCGGCGGTGGTGTCCGCGTCGGCGAGGGAGCGGTAGACGGCGGCGGCGTCGGCGCTCAGCGGCTGGCTGCGACTGACGACGTCGTCGGCGGCGGAGCCGCGGTCGGCGACCTCCAGGGCGGTGACGGCCCCGAACGCGACGACGAGCAGCGCGAGTACGGCCCCGAGGATCTGGAGCCGGCCGGGCTCGGTCGTCGCGGCCTCGCGGAGCCGCTCCCGTCCCACCGCCCAGGCGCCGCGCCCCGCGGGCGGGCCGCCGGCGGGCGCGGCCGACGGCTGCGCGGGCACCGTGCCCGGGCGCGCGGGCACGGGCGCCGTGGCCCGCGCCGGGGCGGCGGGCGCGTTCGGCGGGTGTGTCACTTGACCTCCCCCTCGGTCGCTGACGTCGGTCGGTCCGTCCCGTTCCGGTGGACGACCACCCGGCCAGCAGTATGGCCTCAGTGGCTCGCCCGCACACCGGGATTGACTCGATCTTGTTCCTATCGTGCCCCATGCCCCCGGCACATCCGCGGGCGAACCCCCTCACGTGGAATACGTCGCCCGGCCCCGATCGGTTCCGAACCGGCCATCGCTCGAACAGGTGAACATGACCGCGGGGCGTCCCTTCGAGGAGAAGGAACGCCCCGCACCCGCCGTCCTCAGGCCCCGTAGTGCTCCCGCAGCCTGGCCGCCGCCTCCGGTGCCGCCGCCACCTCGTCCAGGGCGAGCAGCCCGGCCCCGAGGACCGGCGGCGCGGTGACGAAGCCGATCGACGCCTTCGGCGCCCGGGTCCCGAGGAGTTCCACGATCCGTGTCTCCAGCTGCGGATGGCGCGCCGCGAGGACGCTGCCGCCCAGCATCACCGGGGCCTCCTCGTCGAGCAGTCCGAGCCGCCCGAGCGCCACCGCCGACAGGGCGACGACCTCCTCGGCGAGCCGGTGCACGAGCGCCAGCGCGACCGGGTCGCCCGCCGCGCTCACCCGGAACAGCACCGGCGTCAGCTCGTGCCGCCGCCCGAACGGGATCCGGCCCAGGTGCAGCGCCTCGATCAGCCCGTACATCGTCTCCAGGCCGAAGTGCGCGGGCAGCGCCCGCGCCAGCTCGGTCGGCTCGCCGCGCCCGTCCTCGGCGCGCGCCCCGTACCAGAGCGCCTCCTCGGCCATGGCGCTGCCGCCGCCCCAGTCCCCGGAGATCTTCCCGATCGCCGGGAAGCGCGCGGTCCGCCCGTCCGGGGTCATCCCTACGCAGTTGATCCCGGCGCCGCACACCACCGCGACACCCCGCGGCTCGTCGAGTCCGGCCCGCAGTATGGCGAAGGTGTCGTTGTGCACCCGTACGGACCGGCTCCAGCCCCGCGCCACCAGCGCGGCCTGCAGGCCGGCCTCCTCGACGGGCAGGTCGGCGTTGGCGAGACAGGCCGTGACGTGTGCGAAGGCCGGCGGAAGGCCGGCGCCGCCGGCCTCCTCCCACGCCCGTCCGACGATCCCCGCGAGCGCGTCGACGGCCGCCGCCACCCCCACCACGGGGGGCTGGAAGCCGCCGCCGCGCGCCGCGCCGAGGACCGTGCCGTCCTCGGCGAGGACGGCGACGTCGGTCTTGCTGTTGCCGGCGTCGACGGCCAGCAGGGTTCCGTTCAGGCCCACGCGAGGTGCTCCCGGTTGTGCGCGATCAGCCGGTCCGTGAGGCCCTCGGCGTACGCGTACTGTCCGACCAGCGGGTGCGCGAGCAGCGCCTTGAAGACCCGGTCGCGGCCACCGCGCTGCGCCGCCTCCAGGGCCAGCTCCTCGTAGGCCGTGACGTTGGCGATCAGCCCGGCGTACAGCGGGTCCACCGGCGCGACCGGCAGCGGCGTCGCCCCGGCCCGGCCCACCGCCGCCTGCGTCTCGATCACGGCGTCGTCCGGCAGGAACGGCAGCGTGCCGTTGTTGTACGTGTTCACCACCTGGTACGGCGAGCCTCCGCCGCCCAGGAGGGACGCGGCCAGGTCCACGGCCGCCTCCGAGTAGAAGGCGCCGCCGCGCTTGCCGAGCAGCGCCGGCTTCTCGTCGAGCGCCGGGTCCCCGTACATCTCCAGGAGTTCCTTCTCCATCGCGGCGACCTCGGCGGCCCGTGAGGGCTTGGTGCCGAGCTCCCGCACCACCTCGTCGTGCGCGTAGAAGTACCGCAGGTAGTACGAGGGGACGACGCCGAAGCGGTCCATCACCAGGCGCGGCAGGTGCAGGTCGTCGGCGATGGTGTCGCCGTGCTCGGCGAGCAGCCGCGGCAGCACGTTCTCGCCCTCCGGCCCGCCGAGCCGTACCCCGGTCTCCCAGGTCAGGTGGTTGAGCCCGACGTGGTCGAGGTGGATCTCGGACGGGGCCACGTCGAGGAGCCTCGCGAACTTCCGCTGGAATCCGATGGCGACGTTGCACAGGCCGACGGCCTTGTGGCCGGCCTGGAGCAGTGCGCGCGTGACGATGCCGACGGGGTTGGTGAAGTCGATGATCCAGGCGTTCGGGTTGGTGCGCCGGACCCGCTCGGCGATGTCCAGGACCACAGGGACGGTGCGCAGCGCCTTGGCGAGGCCGCCGGCGCCGGTGGTCTCCTGGCCGACGCAGCCGCACTCCAGCGGCCAGGTCTCGTCCTGGTTCCGGGCGGCCTGTCCGCCGACCCGCAGCTGGAGCAGGACGGCGTCGGCGCCCTCGACCCCGGCGTCCAGGTCGCTGGTGGTGACGATCTTCCCGGCGTGGTCCTGCTTGGCGAAGATGCGCCGGGCGAGCCCGCCGACCAGTTCGAGCCGCTCGGCGGCCGGGTCGACGAGGACGAGTTCGGTGATGGGCAGGGTGTCGCGCAGCCGCGCGAATCCGTCGATCAGTTCGGGGGTGTAGGTGGAACCGCCCCCCACGACAGCGAGCTTCATGGTCGATTCAGCCCTTCACTCCGGTCAGTGTGACTCCCTCGACGAACGCCTTCTGGGCGAAGAAGAAGACGAGGATCACAGGGGCCATGACCAGCACGGTCGCGGCCATGGTCAGATTCCAGTCGGTGTGGTGCGCGCCCTTGAAGGATTCGAGGCCGTAACTCAGCGTCCAGGCGCCCGGGTTCTCGGATGCGTAGATCTGCGGCCCGAAGTAGTCGTTCCAGCAGTAGAAGAACTGGAACAGGGCGACGGCGGCGATGCCGGGCCTGGCCATCGGCAGCACGATGCGTATCAGGGTGCGGAACTCGCCGCACCCGTCGATCCTCGCGGCCTCGATGTACTCGTTCGGGATGGTCAGCAGGAACTGGCGCAGCAGGAAGATGGCGAAGGCGTCGCCGAAGGCCATCGGGATGATCAGCGGCCAGAGCGTGCCGGAGAGGTCCATCTGCTGGGCCCAGAACAGGTACATCGGGATGATGACGACCTGCGGCGGCAGCATCATCGTCGAGATGACGAGCAGCAGCGACAGGTGGCGGCCGCGGAAGCGGAACTTGGCGAGCGCGTACGCCACGGGGATCGAGGACACCACGACGAGGGCGGTGCCGAGCCCCGCGTAGAGCAGCGAGTTCTTCCACCAGGTGAGGAAGCCCTCGGTCTCGAAGACCTTGAGGTAGTTGTCCCAGTGCCAGGAGTTCGGGGTGAGGTCGCGGGTCAGCGCCTGCTGGTCGCTCATCAGGGACGTCAGGAAGACGAAGACGAACGGGAGCAGGAAGAACAGGGCCGCGGCGATGCCGAGCGAGTGCACGGCGATCCAGTGCAGCAGCGACCTGCGGCGGGCCCGCTTCTCGGCGGGACTCACCGTGCGGTCCGCCGCGGGACGGACGGGAGCGGTTGCGGTCGTCATGGTTCAGTCACCCGAGCCGATCAGGCCGCCGCGCCTGCGCATGAGCAGGGCGGTGAAGGCCATGGAGAAGGCGAAGAGCACCAGCGCCACCACGCAGGCCGCGCCGTAGTTGAACTGGCTGAAGCCGAGGCTGTAGATCAGCTGGGGGAGCGTCAGGGTCGAGTCGTCCGGATGGCCGGGCTCGAAGGTGACGCCGGAGCCGCCCATCACGCCCGAGGCGACCTTGGAGGCCACGATCGGCTGGGTGTAGTACTGCATCGCGCCGATGATCCCGGTCACGACGGCGAAGAGGATGATCGGCGAGATGTTCGGCAGCGTGACGAAGCGGAACCGCTGCCAGGCGGAGGCGCCGTCCAGCTCGGCGGCCTCGTACTGCTCCTTCGGTACGTCGAGCAGCGCGGCCATGAAGATGACCATGAGGTCGCCGACGCCCCACACGGCGAGGACCGTCAGGGCCGGCTTGGCCCAGTCCGCGTCGTTGAACCAGGAGGGGGCGGGGATGCCGACCGCCTCCAGGAGCGAGTTGACCGGTCCGGTGCCGGGGTTGAGCAGGAAGACGAAGGCGAGGGTGGCGGCCACCGGCGGGGCCAGGTACGGCAGGTAGAAGAAGGTGCGGAAGACGCCGGCACCCGTCTTGATCTTGGTGATCAGCATGCCGATGCCGAGACCGAAGAGCACCCGGCAGGCGACCATGACGACGCCGAGCCAGAGGGTGTTCTGCAGGGCCGGCCAGAACTTCGGGAAGTCCGAGAAGACGTACGTCCAGTTGTCCAGGCCCCGCCAGGTCGGCGGGTTGAGGCCGTCGTACCGCATGAACGAGAAGTAGAGGGTCGACAGCAGCGGATAGGCGAAGAAGAAGCCGAATCCGATGAGCCAGGGCGACATGAACGCCGCGGTGCGAAGCGCGTCGCGCCGGCGCTTCGACCGCAGCGTGTGCCGCCCGGCGGGGGAGGCGGCGGCCGGGGCGGCCGCCTCCTTGGCGGGCAGGGTGTCCGTGCTCATGGGTGGGTTCCGGCCGTCACTTCACTGCGGCGATGTCGCGGTCGATCTGGGTCGCGGTGTCCGCGAGGCCCTTCTTCAGGTCCGGGACCTGGCCCTTCTCGTACTTCTGGGCGAGGTCGGAGAGGGTCTCCTGGTAGCCGGAGCCGTTCACCGCGCCGTCCGAGGTGGTGGACCGGGGGTGCCGGGCGATGTCCAGGAAGGTCTTGAAGCGCTCGTCGAACTTCAGGTTCGGGGACTTCAGCGCCTCCAGGGTGGAGGGCACGTTGCCGATGTCGTTGGCGAAGTTCACCACGGCCTCGGTGTCCGTGGTCATGTACTTGACCAGCTCCCAGGCCGCGTTCTGCTTCCTGCTCTGCGGGGCGATGCCCATGATCGTGCCGGAGAGGTAGCCCTTGCCGTACTCGGCCACCTCGTCGTCCGCGACCGGCAGCGGCGCGACGCCGACCTCGAAGCCGACCTTGGCGTTCTTGACGAAGTTCAGCCGCCACTCGCCGTCCAGCTGCATCGCGACCTGGCCGGTGTGGAAGGGGTGCTTGGCGCCCCACTCGTCACCGAAGGTGGTGCGGTACTTGTCGAGCTTCCGGAAGCCGCCCAGGGTGTCCACCAGGGACTTCTGGTACGTCATCATCTCGGCGAAGGCCGGGTCCTTGGCGACGTTCGACTTGCCGTTCCCGTCGAAGTACTTGTGGTTCCACTGCGACATGTAGTGGGAGACGACGGTCTCGTAGCCGAGGTAGTTCGGCATGAAGCCGAGCTGCTCGTAGGAGTCGCCCTTGGTCTTCGTGAGCTTCTTGGCGACCTCGGTGAACTCGGACCAGGTCTTCGGCGGGGCCTCGGGGTCGAGGCCGGCCTTCTTGAAGGCGTCCTTGTTGTAGTAGAGGCCGTACGCGTCGGAGAGCAGCGGCAGCGTGCAGCGCTTGCCCTCGAACTGGGTGTACTCCTGGAGGACCTTCGGGAAGATCTTGTCCAGGTCCAGCCTGGACTTCTCGACGAAGGGCTTGAGGTCCGCGAGCGCGCCCGAGGAGCAGAACTTGCCGACGTTGGCGGTGGTGAAGGAGGCGACCACGTCCGGCCCGTTCGAACCGCCCGCGCGCAGCGCCTGGCCGAGCTTGTCGTCGTTGATGTTGCCGACGACCTTCACCTTGATGTTCGGGTGGGCCTTCTCGAAGCGGGCGACGTTGTCCTGGATCGCCTTGACCTCGGCGGGCGCCGACCAGCCGTGCCAGAAGGTGATGGTGGTCTCGGCCTTGGGGTCGTCGGAGGCCGCGTTGTTCGCGGAGCCGGTACAGGCGGAGGCGAAGAGGGCGACGGAGGCGGTGGCGGCGAGCGCGGCGACGGCTCTGCGCGGGCGTACGGGCATGACGGAGTCTCCCTGTGGCGGGGGCGTGGGGTTACGGGGGATGGAGCGGGGGCGAGGCGGGTCGGTGGGTCAGCGCGAGGTGTCGAAGACCTCGTCGCGCGTGGTGGCGAGGGCGCTTTCGAGGGCGCCGCGCAGCACGGGCTGCCGGGGTACGGCGGCGAGGACGAGCCGCGGACGCGAGGCGGCGAGCTCGGCGAGCTCGGACTGGACGCGGGCGCGGAGGGGTTCGCCGCCGGCGACGAGGACGTCGCCGGAGAGCACGATCAGTTCGGGGTCGAGGACGGCGACGATCGAGGCGAGACCGGTGGCGACGCGCTCGGCGTACCGGTCGAGCAGCTCCGCGTACCGGGGGTCCTCCTCGTGGATCTCGGCGGCCCGGGAGAGCAGGCCGCTCGCGACCGGTACGTACGGCTGGTCGGGGGTCTCGATCCCGGCGGCGCGGGCGATCCGGGGCACGGACTGGACGCCCGCGAGCTCCTGGTAGCCGCCGGAGTTGGCCTTGGTGACCTGCCGGACCAGCGGGGTGCCGGGGACGGGCAGGAAGCCGACCTCGCCGGCGCCGCCGGTGAAGCCGCGGTGCAGCCGCCCGCCGAGGACGAGGGCGGCTCCCATGCCGGCCTCGTTCCACAGCAGGGCGAAGTCGGCGTGGCCGCGGGCGGCGCCCAGGCGCTGTTCGGCGATGGCGACGAGGTTGACGTCGTTCTCGTACTCGAACGGCATGGGCAGGACGGCGGCCAGCTCCTCCAGGAGGGTGGGGGAGTGCCAGCCGGGCAGGTGGGAGGCGTACCGCAGCCGTCCGGTGGCCGGGTCGAAGGCGCCGGGGGTGCCGATGACCAGGCGACGCACCCGGTCGGGGGTGAGCCCGGCCGCCTTGACGGCCCCGTCGAGGGCTTCGCTGACCTGGCGGACGACGCCGGTGGCGGCGCGGCCGGGGGTGCGGAGCTCGTACTCGCCGACGATCTCGCCGGTGATGTCGGCGACGGCGGCGTGGATGCGGTGCCCGTTGACGTCGAGTCCCGCGGCGTACGCGGCTCGTGCGTCGACCGCGTACAGCTGGGCGTTGGGTCCGGGCCGGCCTTCGGTGGTGCCGGTGGCGACGACGAGCCCGGCGGCTTCGAGCCGGGCGAGCAGCTGGGAGGCGGTCGGCTTGGACAGGCCGGTGAGCTTGCCGATCCGGGTCCGCGAGAGCGGGCCGTGTTCGAGGAGCAGGTCCAGGGCGGCGCGGTCGTTCATGGCTCGCAGCACGCGCGGTGTGCCGGGGGTTCCCGGGGTCGTACCGGCCATGACGGGTGCACCTGCCCTTCGGAGCTGATCGGTTCCGGTCATTCTGCTGCCTGCCGGGGCCCGCGTTCTCTCACCACACTGTTAGGAAAGTTTCCTATTCGGTGGGAGGAAAATAAGGCGGCCGTCACACGGGCGTCAAGACCCGGGAACGCGAGACGCCCCCGAAGGCAACCAAAGCGTTACCTGTGCGGGGGCGTCGGACGGTCCTCGTGGACCCGGCGCGCTACTTCGAGAGGTCCGTCTTCGGCAGCGGCGTCGCCGCCGCCGACTGCGGCGAGGTCGCCGAGGCGAACGCCGACGGGGCCGCCATGCCCGCCGTCGGATCGGCTGCGGACTCCTCGGCCTGGGCCGGAACCCCGCCCACGATCCGGATGCCGGCCTCGTCCAGGCCCCGCTTGATGCGCCAGCGCAGCTCGCGCTCCACGCCCAGCGCCTTGCCCGGCATCGTCTTCGCCGAGACGCGGACCGTCATCGAGTCGAGCAGCACCTCGTTCAGGCCGAGCACCTCGACCGGCCCCCACAGGCGCTCGTTCCACGGCTCCTCCTTGGCCATGGACTCCGCCGCCTCGGTGATCACCGACCGCACCCGCTCCAGGTCCTCCGTCGGCCGGACGGTCACGTCCACGCCGGCCGTCGCCCAGCCCTGGCTGAGATTCCCGATCCGCTTGATCTCGCCGTTGCGCACGTACCAGATCTCGCCGTCCACCCCGCGCAGCTTGGTCACCCGCAGACCCACCTCGACGACCTCGCCGGAGGCCACGCCCGCGTCGACCGAGTCGCCGACCCCGTACTGGTCCTCCAGGATCATGAAGACGCCGGACAGGAAGTCCGTCACCAGGTTCCGGGCGCCGAAGCCGATCGCCACACCGGCCACACCGGCCGAGGCGAGCAGCGGCGCCAGGTCGATCTTGAAGGCGCCGAGGATCATCAGCCCCGCCGTGCCCAGGATCAGGAACGAGGCGACCGAACGCAGTACCGAACCGATCGCCTCCGAGCGCTGCCGACGGCGCTCGGTGTTGACGAGGAGACCGCCGAGTGCCGTCCCCTCCACCGCCTGCGCCGAACGGTTCATCCGCTCGATCAGCTTCGTCAGGGCACGGCGGACGGCCATCCGCAGCAGGAGCGCGACGACCAGGATCAGCAGGATGCGCAGGCCCGTGTTGAGCCAGGTGGACCAGTTCTCCTCCACCCAGCTCGCCGCGTTCGTGGCCTTCTCCGCTGCCTCGTCCAGAGTCACCGGCACGGGCTCGGGTTCGGTGGCAGCCGCTAGGGCGGACCAGGGCACGGGGCAACCTCCAGGCATCGCGTACGCAGGCCATCCACAGTAACGGGGCACCGGACGTGGTCCCGTTGCCGTGTTCGAGGGAGAGACGGACCTCACCTGGGCAAGTACTGGGGAGAGATGCCGATGTGGTCGAGAACACCCCGGGCCCGTCACCCCGATTCCGGTACGTGCTGGCGCTCCGACCAGGCATGAGGAGAGACTGAGAGCAGTTCGTCCCGGCGCGAGCCACGCGCCGCCGGCGCCATTGGAGGCATCCGTGCCGCATGTCCTGGTCCTCAACGCGTCGTACGAGCCTCTCGGCGTCGTACCGCTCCGCCGCGCACTCGTCCTCGTACTGGAGAACAAGGCTCTCTGCCTCGAGGAATCCGGCGCCTTCCTGCACAGCGAGACCCAAGTCCTCCCCGCTCCCAGCGTGGTGCGACTGAAGCGCTTCGTGCGGGTCCCCTACCGGGGGCCCGTTCCCTTGACCCGCAGGGCCCTCTTCGCCCGCGACGGCGGGCGCTGCATGTACTGCGGGGGCGTCGCGACCAGCGTCGACCACGTCATCCCGCGCAGCCGAGGGGGCACGCACGCCTGGGAGAACGTGGTGGCGGCCTGCCGCCGCTGCAACCACGTCAAGGCCGACCGTCACCTGCGCGAGATTGGTTGGCGGCTGCGGCACCAACCGGCCCCGCCGACCGGCCTGGCCTGGCGGATCATCGGGACCGGACACCGGGACCCACGATGGCTGCCGTACCTCCAGCCGTACGGTGCCGAGGACGTGATGGCCCGGATCGACTCCGTCGCGGACGCCCCTGTGGGGGCGCTCACGACGGGTTGAGCCGGGCCTTTCGCATATCCGGGCCCTTTCGGTACCGGGGCCCATGGCGTACGGGAGCGGGGGCGCCCCTCAGGGGGTGGTCCCCGCCCCGGGCGTGCCCTCCGGCGGCTCGGGCGTCTCGTCCGGTCGCTCGGGCGTCTCCTCCACCGGCTTCTCCGCCGGCTTCTCCGCCGACGTCTCCGGGGGATCCCGCGGGGGATCCTGAGGGGCCACCGCATAGGTCTCCACCGACCAGAGCGAGTAGCCGAACCGGGTCGCCCGCGTCTCTCCCTGCACCCGCAGGAAGCGCGTGTCCGCCGCGTCCATCCGGACCGACTCCCGGCCGCCCCGCCCGTCCGCGACGGTCGCCGCCGTCCGCCAGACGCGCCCGTCCGCCGAGACCTGGACGCGGTAGCGAGAGGCGTACGCGTCCTGCCAGTGCAGCACCACCCTGCCTATCCGGGCGGGCTCGGCCAGCTCCACCTGCCACCAGGCGCCGTCCTCCGCCGGGGAGGACCAGCGGGTCGCCGCGTCCCCGTCCACCGCCGAGGAGGCGGGGAAGTCCGGGGTCTCGTCGCCCGAGGAGGAGGCCGTCGCCGCGCGCGCGAGGTCCGGGCCCGCCGTACGGGGGAAGGCCCGCACCGTCAGGACCCGCTCCTCACCCGCGAAGGAGACCGGCACCCGGTACGAGCCGGCCGGCACGTCCGCGCCCACCGACACCTCCAGGGGCACGGTCGTCCGCGCGCCGCGCTCCACCACGGCCTGCTTCGGGAGCCGCACCGCGATCCCCTTCGGGGCCTTCGCCGTCATCGGCCCGCGCACCTCGCCCGCGCGCAGGCCGGACAGCTCCACGTCCACCCGCTGCGCGGGGCCGCCGATCTCGGCGTCCGTCTCCGTGCGGGCCAGTTCGAGCCCGGCACGCGGCCCGTCCGCGAACCACGGCACCAGCGAGCGCACCTCGGGGGCCGGTCCGTCTCCGCTCCACACCACCCGCAGCGCGTCCGCGCGCAGCCCCTTCAGGTCGGCCTGCGTCCAGCCGGTCGCCGACAGCGGGCCGAGCGCCCGCCAGCCCTCCCCGGGGACGTACGCCTCCACGCGCGCGTCCGTGCGCGCACCCGTACCCGAGCCCGTACCCGAGCCCGCGTCCGCGCTCGGTTCGGTCATCACCGTCAGGGCCTCCACGGGCCGCGCCCGGTCCAGCCGCACGGTGTACGAGTCGGGGGCGCGGTCGGCCTGTCGCGCGGGGGTGCGGTCGGCGCCGGTCCAGGCCGCCGACTCGGTCACCGCGCGCGTCAGGAAGGGGTCGAGGACCCCCGAGCCGACCGTCACCCGGCTCGCCTTCAGGGCCTCCCGCAGCGGTTCGAGGCGCAGCTGCGCCTGCCAGGCCGCCGCGCCGTCGCCGCGCGACTGGGCGAGTAGCATGTCGACCGCCGTCTCGCCCGCAAGGCCGTACCGGGAGAGCTGCTCCAGCCAGGGGCCCGTCTCGTCGTCCAGGGTGCCGTCGGCGGTGCCGGCGAGCCGCTCGGGGGCGTGCCGCATCACGGTGAACGCGGACCGCAGCTCGCGCGCCGCCCTCTCCCGCGCCGCCGTACCGGCGGCGGTGGCGGTGCCCGTGCGCGAGGACCAGAAGGCGGCCAGGAGCGGCTTCAGGTAGGCCGATTCGCCCTTCGGGTCGAGGATCGAGGAGGCGTCGTTCCCGGCGAGCGCCCGCAGCGCCTCACGGGCGGCCGGGTCCGGGCCCGCGAGGTCGTCGACGGCGGCGCGCCAGGACTCCTGCGGCCGGTAGCCCTTCGGGTTCCAGGCGTAGTCGGCGGCGGTGAAGAGCGGGATGCGGGAGGCCGCCGGCTGCTCCATGGCGTGGGCGAGGAAGGCGGCGGAACCGGCGGCCACGGCCGGGTCCCGGCCCGTGGAGGGGCCGAGGAACAGCCGGTCCTGGGCGTAGTCGTTGACCGGGTAGTTGTCCATGGTGACCAGCGGGTGGCGCAGCGCCTCCCGGGCCCCCGCCAGTTCGCCGCCGGTGATGGTGCGCGGGACGACCCCGACGCCCGTCCACGCCACCCGCACGGCCGCGTCGAGGGCCCCGGCGAGCTCCGTGCGGTAGGCGGTCGCGCCGTCCTGGTAGTACTCCGTCGGCAGCACCGTCAGCGGTTCGGCGTCCGGGTACCGCTCGGAGAGGTGGCGGGCGACGGCGTTCGCCACGCGCGCGTGGGCGGCCGCCGCGCCCTCGGGGCCCCGTCCGAAGGCGTCGGCGTCCTTCGAGCAGTGCCACTCGCCGTAGCCGGCGTCCGGGAACTGGAGCTGGAAGGAGCGCACCCCGAGCGCCCACATCGCGTCGAGCTTCCTCGTCAGCGCCGCCACGTCGGCGCCGGAGGCCAGGCACATGGACTGGGCGGGTGCCACGGCCCAGCCGAGCGTCACGTGGTTGGCCCGGGCCCGCTCGGCGAGCGCGCGGAACTCCTCCTGCTGCGCGGCCGGGTAGGGCTCGCGCCACTGCGCCTGACGGTACGGGTCGTCACCGGGCGCGTACAGATAGCGGTTCTGCTTGGTCCGGCCCAGGAAGTCGACCTGGGCCAGCCGCTGCTCCCGGCTCCACGGGCGGCCGTAGAAGCCCTCGGTGAGGCCGCGCTCGACCGTCCCGGGCCAGTCGCGCACGACGACCCCGGGGATCTCCCGACCGGAGCCGAGGAGCTGACGCAGCGTCTGGACGGCGTGGAACAGGCCGTCCTCGCCGACCCCGTCCAGGACGACCGTGTCCCGCCCCTGGAAGCGGCTCGTGGCGAGCCGGTAGCCGCCGCGCGGCAGATCGAGCCGCTCGGGCACGCGCAGGGCGGTCAGCGCCTCCTCGGCGGCCTCGCCGGAGGGTCCCGCGGCCCGGAAGACCGGGCCCCGGCCCGGGAGTCCGGTGTGCACGGTGCGTACCCCGGCGGCCCGCAGCAGCTCCCGCAGCGCGGTGAGGGCGTACGGATCGGCGTGGGCGTCCGCGAGCAGCGTGACCTCGTCCCCGAGGCGTACGGCGGGTCCGGCGGCGGCCAGCGACTGCGGCCGGGGCCAGACGGCGGGCGTCCCCGCCGCGGTGACACCGCCGGCGGCCGGTGCGGTCGAGGGCGTCCGTGCGGCCGTCGAGGGCGCTGGCGGGGTGGTCGCGGTGGGGGCGGCGCCCGTCGCGGTCGCGGCGGGGGCGCCGGCCGCGGGCGGGACCGGCGCCGCCTGTACGGCTCCCGGAGCGGCGCCGCCGAGGAGTCCGCCGATGACGGCGGCGGCGACCGCCGTCGCCGTGCGCTTCCTGCGCCCGAGGTGCACGGGAACTCCCTTCGGCCCGGTCGGCCGCTCTGCCGGTTGGTCACGACTGGGTCACGAGCCCACCACCCGTCGCACTGAGGTGTCAATGCGCGTGGCCGATGTGTCGGCTTTGCCCGGCGAGCCGTCGCGGAGAAGACGTCACTTCGCCACTTTCCGCCGGTAAAACGAGGTGCGGTGGGTAGGCCTCTGCTGTTGCCTCCAGATCCCACCTGTCGAGACGAAACCGGGAGACCCCCGTGACCACGACCGCCCACCACCTCGGACGGATACGGATTCCCCAGCAGTCGGCACGCACCGGCACGCCGCTGACCAGCGAACCGCCGCTCCCCGACGCGGCGCCCCTCACCAGCGAGCCGCCCCTGACCGAGGTGGCCCCCCTCACCAGCGAACCCACCGTCCGCGGCAGCGCGGGCGGCACGGAGTCCCCCGGAGTGTGAAGTGACCCTGGCCCGTCTCGCCGCCCGTCACGGCGTCGCCACCGACTACAGCCCCTCCGCGGGCGTCACCGTCCCCGTGCCGGACGCCGCCGTCGTGGCCGTCCTCGGTGCCCTGGGCGTGGACGCGACCACGCCGGAGGCGGTCGCCGCCGCCCTCGACGCGGCGGAACGGGCCGACCGGGAGCGCCTGTTGCCCCCCACCCTCGTCCGGATTCGGGGCGAGGAGCCCGTCCGCCCTCCGGCCGACCTGCCGCCCGGCACCCGGCTGCGGGTCACCACCGAGGAGGGCGCGGTCCTCACCGGCCGGGACTGGGACCGGCTGCCCCTCGGGGTCCACAGGGTCGAGGTGCGGGCCCCCGACGGGCGCGCCGCCACCAGCACCCTGATCGTGAGCCCCGCGCGCGTGCCCGGCCCCGGGTCGCGCGTGTACGGGCTGCTCGTCCAGCTCTACTCGCTGCTCTCCCACCGCTCCTGGGGCATGGGTGACCTCGGGGACCTGCGGGAGCTCGCCACCTGGGCGGGCCGGACGCACGGCGCCGGCTTCGTCCAGGTCAACCCGCTCCACGCGGGCGTGCCCGGCGCGCCGAGCGACCCCTCCCCGTACCGCCCCTCCTCGCGCCGCTACCCGGACCCGGTCCACCTGCGGATCGAGACCGTCCCCGAGTACGCGTACGTGGACCCCGGCCACCGCGAGGAGCTCGACCGGATCCTCGCCGAGGCGGCGGAACTGCGCGAACGGGTGCTCGGCAAGGGCGCGCTGATCGACCGTGACGCGGTGTGGGACCTCAAGCGGCGCGCCCTGGAAATCGTGGTCGGGAGCGTGGAGCTCGGGCCCGGCCGGCGCGCCGACTACCACGACTTCCTCGCCGAGCGGGGCCCCGCCCTGGAGGACCACGCCACCTACCAGGCCCTCGCCGAGCGGCACGGGCCGCACTGGCGCGGCTGGCCCGAGGAGCTGCGCGAGCCGCGCTCGGCGGAGCGCGCCGTGCGCGCCGACCCCGCCCTCGCCGCCCGGGTCGACTTCCACTGCCGGCTGGCCTGGCTGACGGACCGGCAGCTGGCCGAGGCCGCCGAGGCCGCCCGCGAGGCCGGGATGGAGGTCGGGATCGTCCACGACCTGGCGGTCGGCGTCCACCCGGAGGGCTCGGACGCCTGGGCCCAGCAGGAGGCCTTCGCCGCCGGCATGTCGGTCGGCGCCCCGCCCGACGCCTTCAACGCCCGCGGCCAGGACTGGGGCCTGCCGCCCTGGCGGCCCGACGCCCTCGCGGCCGCGGGCTACGCCCCGTACCGAGGGCTCCTGCGCGAACTCCTGCGCCACGCGGGCGCCCTGCGCATCGACCACGTGATGGGGCTCTTCCGGCTCTGGTGGGTGCCCGAGGGCCGCGAGCCCACCGAGGGGACGTACGTCCGGTACGACTCCGAGGCGATGCTCGCCGTCCTCGTCCTGGAGGCGCACCGCGCGGGCGCCCTCGTCATCGGCGAGGACCTCGGCACGGTCGAGCCGGGGGTGCGGGAGGAGCTGTCCCGGCGCGGGGTGTTCGGGACCTCCGTGGTCTGGTTCGAGCGGGACTGGGCGGGCACGGGCCGCCCGGTGCCCCCGGCGGAGTGGCGCGCGGAGTGCGTGGCCACCGCCACCACCCACGACCTGCCCTCCACGGCCGCCCGGCTCTCCGGCGACCATCTCGCCCTGCGGCACCGGCTCGGGCTGCTCGACGGCGACCTGGAGCGCGACCGGGCGGCGGACGCGGCCGAGACCACCGAGTGGCTGGGCCTGTTCCAGCGGCTCGGGCTGCTGCCGGAGGGGGCGGGGGACGAGGAGGCCGAGATCCGGGCCGTCCACCGCTTCCTGCTGAGCACCCCGGCCCGGATGGTGGGGGTGTGGCTGCCGGACGCGGTGGGGGACCGCAGGCCGCAGAACCTGCCGGGCACCTGGGACGAGTACCCCAACTGGCGGCTGCCGGTGGCGGGCCCGGACGGGCAGCCGCTCACCCTGGAACGCCTGGCGGCCTCGCCCCGCGCCCACGCGCTGCTCCGGGAGCTGCACACCCGGACGGACCCCCGGTAGACCCGCGCGGGCCCGGGGAGCGCCCATACGGTACCCCCGGGCGCGCGGTCCGTTTAGGTGTTCGCTACGTTTGCACCGTGGACAAGAAGAACGCCCTGCGCGCCGGCGCCGTCGCGGCCGGTACGACGCTGATGATGCTGCTCATGTCGTCCCCCGCGCTCGCGCTCACCCGCGACGACGGTGACGACCCGGCCCCCAAGCTGTCGGTCGTCGAGACCCTCGGCCTGTTCGTGGCCACCCCGCTGGTGCTGTTCCTGGTCATCTGCGGCCTGGTGATGGTGCTCGACAAGTCCAAGAAGGCGTAACCGCCTCCTCGTCTCTCCGAGGGCGCCGCACGGTACGACGTACCGTGCGGCGCCCTCGCGTGCGTTCAGGGCCTGTTCACGCCCTCGCCATCGCCCTCGGGCGCTGTCCGCCGCGCTCGGCCTCACGCGCTGCCCCCGCCTTCTCCCTCACCGCGCTGCCCGCCGCCCGCGCCCTCACCGCGCTGCCCGCCGCCTACACGGTCGTCGCGAGCAGCTTGCGCAGGAGCCCGGCCAGCTGCTCCGACTCCTCCTCGGTGAGCGCCGACTCCAGCGCCGCCCGCTGCTGACCGAGACCGGCCCCGACGGCCTGGTCCACCAGCTCCCTGCCGTGCTCGGTGAGCGTCACCCGCAGCCCGCGCCGGTCGTTCGGGTCGGGGCTGCGGGTGAGCAGCCCGGCCTTCTCCAGTTTGTCCAGCCGGCCGGTCATCCCGCCGGTGGTGATCATCAGCGTGGCGGTCAGCTCGCGCGGTGAGAGCGTGTACGGCTCACCGGACCTGCGCAGGGTCGCGAGCACGTCGAACTCCCCGAGCGCCATGCCGTAGGGCGCGTACGCCTTGTCCACCCTGCCGCGCATGGCGTTGGCCAGCCGGTAGATCCGTCCGAAGACGGCCATCGGGACGGTGTCCAGGTCGGGGCGGACGGCCGCCCACTGGTCGGTGATGGCGTCGACGGCGTCGTGCGCGGGCGCCTGGCCGGGGGCGGGCGCCGGGGTCGGGGTGGGCGCCGGGTCCGGGGTGTTCGTCTCCATGGGGCCAGTCTCCTCCGCGCGGCGACTCGATGGCAAGAAAGCCACTTGCAAGTAAGTAGCTTAGTGCTAAGTTAATTACCACCAAGCCAGTCCGGTGTCCGCAGCGCCGGCATTCCGCGTCAGGGGGAACCGTCATGTCCCGCAAGGCCGCCGTCGTCGCACTGACCGCCCTCGCCCCGATCTCCTGGGGCTCCACCTACTTCGTCACCACCGAGTTCCTGCCGCCCGACCGGCCCCTCTTCACCGGCCTGATGCGCGCCCTGCCCGCCGGACTCCTGCTCCTGGCGCTCACCCGCAAGCTCCCGCGGGGCGCCTGGTGGTGGAAGTCCGCCGTCCTCGGCGCCCTCAACATCGGCGCCTTCTTCCCGCTGCTCTTCCTCGCCGCCTACCGGCTCCCCGGCGGCGTCGCCGCCGTCGTCGGCTCGGTCGGACCGCTCTTCGTCGTCGGCCTCGCCGCCCTCTTCCTCGGCGACAGGCCCACGGTGAAGTCCCTGATCACCGCCGTCGCCGCCGCCTTCGGTGTCAGCCTCGTGGTCCTCAAGGCCGGGGCCGCGCTCGACCTCGTCGGAGTGGCCGCCGGACTGCTCTCCGCCCTCTCGATGTCGGCCGGCGTCGTCTTCACCAAGCGCTGGGGCCGCCCCGAGGGCGTCGGTGCCCTCGCGCTCACCGGCTGGCAGCTCACCGCGGGCGGCCTGATCATCCTGCCCGTCGCCTTCCTGGTGGAGGGCGCCCCGCCGGCCCTGACCGGCACCAACCTGGCCGGCTACGCCTACCTCGCCTTCGGCAACACCGCGATCTCCTACTTCCTCTGGTTCCGGGGCATCGAGCGGCTGAGCGCCTCCTCGGTCACCCTCCTCGGTCCTCTCTCACCGATCACCGCGGCGATCATCGGCTGGGTGGCGCTCGGTCAGGCGCTCGGCCCGGTGCAGCTGTTCGGCATGGTGATCGCCTTCGGCGCGACCCTGGCAGGCCAGATGGGCCCCCGCGCCCCGAAGAGCCCCGAGAAGGTCGAATCATTCAGTTCAACTGAAAGGAACGGTCAGGAAGTTTCGATGGACCTGGAGGTTTCGGGGGTGCGACGGTAAGCGGCATGAGCCTGATCTCCGCCCGCCACCCGGCCGCGACCGAAACCGCCACCGCGACCACCACCGAAACCGCCACCGAAACCGCCACCCCCGACATCACCACCGCAGCCACCGAGAGGCCGGCGCCCGCGAGGAAGCTCGCGCGGGGCGCCGGCCTCGGCGTGCTCCTCGCCCTGCTCGCCACCGTCGTCTGGTCGGGCAGCTTCGTCGCCACCCGGGACATGGCCGACACCGTCCCGCCCGTCCAGGCCGTCTTCTGGCGCTGGATCATCGCGCTGATCGCCGTCGCGCCCTTCGCCGCCCGCCCGTTCCTGCGCCAGTGGCGGACGATCCGCCGCCACCTCGGCTTCGTCGCCCTCGCCTCGCTGTTCGGTGTCGCGCTCTACAACACCCTCGTGCACCAGGCCGGGCTCACCACCTCCGCCTCCAACATGGGCATGATCATGGCCGCCTCCCCGGTGATCATGGCGGTCTACGCCCGCCTCGGCGGCGAACGCCTCGGCGCCCGCCGCGTCCTCGGAATGCTGATCGCCGCGCTGGGAGTGCTCCTGCTCGTCGGGAAGGGCTCGCTCTCCGTCGACCTCGCCGCCGGCGACCTGTGGATGTTCGCCGCGGCCCTGTCCTTCGCCTCGTACAGCGCCCTGCTCAAGCGCAGGCCCGCCGAGATCGACGGACTCGCCTTCCTCTTCACCACCTTCCTGCTCGGCGCGCTGATGCTCGCCCCCGCGTACGCCGTGTCCCTCGCCGTCCAGGGCGGGTTCACCGTCGGCGTCGCGACCGTCGGCCCGCTCCTGTACGTCGGCGTCCTCTCCTCCGCCGTCGCCTTCTTCGCCTGGAACAAGGCGATCGCCCTCATCGGCGCGGCGCGCGCGGGCGTCGTCTACTACCTCCAGCCGGTCTGCGTCGCCCTCCTCTCGTACGCGCTGCTCGGCGAGCGGCTCGGCGCCCTCGGGGTCGTGTGCACGGCGCTCGTCCTCGGCGGGGTGGCGCTGGCCTCCGCCCGGGGGCGCTGAGTGCCGCCCGGTAGGTTGCGGCCCATGACCGAGTGGGACATCAAGAAGCTCCAGATCCTCCGCACCCTCCGTGACCGCGGCACCGTCACCGCGACCGCGGAGGCCCTGCTCATGACCCCCTCGGCCGTGTCGCAGCAGCTCACCAACCTCGCCAAACAGCTCGGGGTGCGGCTCCTGGAGGCCCAGGGCCGCCGGGTCCGGCTCACCGACGCCGCCCATCTCGTGCTGCGGCACGCCGAGGTGGTCTTCGCGCAGCTGGAGCGCGCCGACGCCGAGCTCGACGGCTATCTGCGGGGCGAGGCGGGGGAGCTGCGGGTGGCGGCCTTCTCGACGGCCGTGCCCGCGCTCGTCGTCCCCGCCGTACGGCAGCTGCGGTCCGCCCACCCCGGGCTCGACATCCGCGTCCGGGAGGCCGAGGCGGCGGAGGCGTACGAGCTGCTCACGGCCGGCGAGGTCGATCTGGCGCTCTCGCTCGCCGCCCACGCGCCCTCGGTGCGCGACCCCAAGTTCAGCCGGGTGCCCCTCCTCGCCGACCCCCTCGACGTCGCCCTGCCCGCCGGGCACCCGCTCGCCGAGGCGCCCGGGCTGCGCCTCGCCGACCTCGCCGCCGAGCCGTGGATCTTCGGCGGCTCCGGACCCTGGTCCGAGATCACCACCGCCGCGTGCGAGGCCGCCGGCTTCGTCCCCGAACAGGCCCACAGCGCCTCCGGCTGGACCGCGATCCTCGCCATGGTCGAGGCCGGGATGGGCATCGCGCTCGTGCCGCGGATGGCCTCCGCCGACCGCAGGGGCGGCGCCGGGGTCGTCATGCGCGTCCTCTCCGCCGACCAGCCGCGCCGCCATGTCGTCGCGGCGGTACGGCGCGGGGCGGAGGAGGGCCCGGCGGTGGCCCGGGTGCTCGCCGCGCTCCGACAGGCCGCCGCGGCCCGCGAGACCGTCCAGCAGAACTGACAGCCACGACAGTCCGGCAGAACTGACAGCCGCGGCCGGTCCACCGGAACCGACACCCGCGACCGTCCAGCAGATGGACCGACGCCCGCGATCGTTCAGCAGAACTGAAGAACACCATCGAAAACATTCGATGGACCCGGGGCGAGGGGCGGAGGGAAGCTCCTTCCATGAGCAGCCTCGACGAGAACCAGGACCCGCACGCCAACGACGCCGCCCCCTACTCCGGCGGCGACCCGTACGCCGACTACCGCTCCGGTGACTTCCCCTTCACCGAGCTCGTCGACCTCGCCGACCGCCGCCTCGGCGCCGGAGTCGTGGCCGCCAACGACGAGTTCTTCGCCGAGCGCGAGAACCTCCTCGTCCGCGAGCGCGCCGTCTTCGACCCGGAGCACTTCGGTCACAAGGGCAAGATCATGGACGGCTGGGAGACCCGCCGCCGCCGTGGCGCCGACGCCGAGAACGTCTTCCCCGCCCCCGAGGACCACGACTGGGCGATCGTCCGCCTCGGCGCCCCCGGCGTCATCCGCGGGATCGTCGTCGACACCGCCCACTTCCGCGGCAACTACCCGCAGCGGGTGTCGATCCAGGCCACCGCCGTCGAGGGTTCGCTCAGCCCCGCCGAGCTCGTCGACGCGAAGTGGGAGGAGCTCGTCCCGCCGACCCCCGTGCGCGGCCACGCCGCCAACGGCTTCGCGATCGACGTCGAGCGCCGCTTCACCCATCTGCGCCTCTGCCAGCACCCCGACGGCGGCATCGCCCGCCTCCGCGTCCACGGCGAGGTCGTGCCCGACCCCGAGTGGCTGGAGCTCCTCGGCTCCCTCGACCTGATCTCCGTACTCAACGGAGGCTCGTACGAGGACGCCTCGGACAAGTTCTACTCCTCGCCGACGCAGATCATCCTGCCCGGCACCTCCCGCAAGATGGACGACGGCTGGGAGAACCGCCGCCGCCGGGTCCGCGGCACCAACGACTGGGTCCGCTTCCGGCTCGCCGCCCAGGGCGCCGTCCGCGCCGTCGAGATCGACACCGCCTACCTCAAGGGCAACTCGGCCGGCTGGATCGCGCTCCAGGGGCGCAACGGTGAGACGGGCGAGTGGTTCGAGATCATCCCCCGGACCCGCCTCCAGCCCGACACCCTGCACCGCTTCAAGCTCCCCGCCCAGGCCGTCGTCACCCACGTCCGCCTCGACGCCTTCCCCGACGGCGGCGTCGCCCGGATGCGGCTCCACGGCACGCTGACGGAGCAGGGCGCGTCCGACCTGCGCGCCCGGTACGCGGCGCTCGGCGGCTGACGCACGGGATCCCCGGACTTCCGCCCGGCGGCGCGGCCGCGCGCCGACGCCCGCCCGCCGGGCGGACCTCAAGCCCGGAGAAGGGGCGCCCCACGGGGGAGGCGCCCCTTCTCCGTACGCGCACACCGGAAGGGCCCCCGGACCATCGGTCCGGGGGCCCCTCCTCACCTCACCACCGCTGTCACGCGGCGGCGGCCGCGTCCGCCGCCTGCGCCTTCAGGGCGCGCTCGACGCCCGCGCGGCACTCCGTCACCAGACGGCGCAGCGCCGGAGCCGGGTCGTGCTCGGCGATCCAGGCGTCCGTCGCGTCCAGGGTCTCCTGCGAGACCTGGAAGGTCGGGTAGAGGCCGACCACGATCTGCTGGATGATCTCGTGGCTGCGGGTCTCGGAGACGCCCTTGATCGACGCGAAGTACTTCGCCGTGTACGGGGCGAGCAGCTCGCGCTGGTCGGACTGGACGAAGCCGGCGATGACCGACTCCTGCACGGCGTTCGCCAGCTTGTCGTCCTCGACGACCGAGGCCCAGGCCTCCGCCTTCGCGGCCTCCGCCGGACGGGCGGCCCGCGCGGTCGCCGCGTGGCGCTCGCCCGCCGCGGTGCGGTCGCGCTCCAGTTCGCCGGCGATCTCCGTCTCGTCGTAGACGCCGGTCGCCGAGAGCCGCTGCACGAACGCCCAGCGGAGCTCGGTGTCGACCGCCAGGCCCTCGATCGACTCGCGCCCCTCCAGGAGCGCGGCCAGCAGGTCCAGCTGCTGCGGGGTGCGGGCGGTCGCCGCGAAGGCGCGGGCCCACGCCAGCTGGTGGTCGCTCGCGGGGGCGGCGGCGCGCAGGTGCGCGAGCGTCGCCTCGGTCCAGCGGGAGAGGCCCGCCTCGCGCCACTCCGGCGCCGCGTACAGGTCGAGCGCCGCCTTGACCTGGCCCTGGAGCGACTGGACCACGCCGATGTCGGACTCCTTGGCGATACCGGAGAGCACGAGCTCCAGGTAGTCGCGGGTGGCCAGCTCGCCGTCCCGGGTCATGTCCCAGGCGGAGGCCCAGCACAGGGCGCGCGGCAGCGAGTCGGCGAAGTCGCCGAGGTGCGCGGTGACGTTGGTGAGGGACACCTCGTCGAGGCGGACCTTCGCGTACGACAGGTCGTCGTCGTTGAGGAGGACGACCGCCGGGCGGGCCTTGCCGACCAGCTGCGGGACGGCGGTCAGCTCGGCCGCCTGGACGTCGAGTTCCAGGCGGTCGGTGCGGACCAGCCTGCCGCTCTCGTCCAGGTCGTAGAAGCCGACGGCGATCCGGTGCGGGCGGAGCACCGCCTGGCCCTTGGCGCCGGCGGGCAGCGCCGGGGCCTCCTGCTTGACGGCGAAGGCGGTGATGGCGCCGTTCTCGTCGGTCTCGATCTCCGGGCGCAGGATGTTGATGCCGGCCGTCTCCAGCCACGCCTTCGACCAGGTCTTGAGGTCACGGCCGGAGGTCTCCTCCAGCGCGCCGAGCAGGTCGGAGAGGCGCGTGTTGCCGAAGGCGTACGCCTGGAAGTACGCCTGCACGCCCTTGAAGAACTCGTCCTGGCCGACGTAGGCGACCAGCTGCTTCAGAACGCTGGCGCCCTTGGCGTACGTGATCCCGTCGAAGTTGACGAGCACGTCCTCCAGGTCGTTGATCTCCGCCATGATCGGGTGCGTCGACGGCAGCTGGTCCTGGCGGTAGGCCCAGGTCTTCTCCGTGTTGGCGAAGGTCGTCCAGGCGCCCGGCCAGCGGGTGCCCGCCACCGAGGCCTGGCAGGCGACGGAGGTGTAGGTGGCGAACGACTCGTTCAGCCAGAGGTCGTTCCACCACTCCATGGTGACGAGGTCGCCGAACCACATGTGGGCGAGCTCGTGCAGGAGCGTCTCGGCACGCCGCTCGTACGCCGCGTCCGTCACCTTCGAGCGGAAGACGTACTGGTCGCGGATGGTGACCGCGCCCGCGTTCTCCATCGCGCCCGCGTTGAACTCCGGCACGAAGAGCTGGTCGTACTTGGCGAACGGGTAGTCGTACGCGAACTTCTCCTGGAACCAGTCGAAGCCCTGACGCGTGACGTCGAAGATGTGGTCCGCGTCCAGGAACTCGGCGAGCGACGGACGGCAGTAGATGCCGAGCGGGACGGTCTGCCCGTCCTTCTCGTACGAGGAGTGCACCGAGTGGTACGGGCCGACGATCAGCGCGGTGATGTACGTCGAGATGCGCGGGGTCGGCTCGAAGACCCACACGTCGTCCTTGGGCTCCGGCGTCGGCGAGTTCGAGATCACCGACCAGCCGCTCGGCGCCTTCACGGTGAACTGGAAGGTCGCCTTGAGGTCGGGCTGCTCGAAGGAGGCGAAGACCCGCCGCGCGTCCGGCACCTCGAACTGGGTGTACAGATAGGCCTGGTCGTCGACCGGGTCGACGAACCGGTGCAGACCCTCACCGGTGTTGGTGTACGCGCAGTCGGCGACGACCTTGAGCTCGTTGCGGCCCGCCTGCAGATGGCGCAGCGCGATCCGGGAGTCCCGGAAGACGGCGCCGATCTCCAGCGCGTGGCCGTTGAGCACGACCTCGTGGACGGCGGGGGCGACGAGGTCGATGAAGGTCTCTGCCCCGGCCTCGGCGGAATCGAAGCGGACGGTGGTGACGGACCGGTAGGTGCCGCCCTCCTGCGCACCGGTGAGGTCGAGTTCGACCTCGTACGCGTCCACGGTCAGCAGCGCCGCCCGCTGCTGAGCCTCTTCACGGGTCAGGTTTGTGCCAGGCACCCGGTCAACTCCTCGGTTTCGTGACGTTTGGCCCATCTTTCCACGGGGTGGCTCAGCGGCGCACGGCACATTTCCACGGTCCGTCACCGCTGATCCGCAACAGCCCGGGCCCCGGCACGGGCGCGCCCACCCGCACCTCGCCGATCCCGTTGACCAGCAGCTCCTGCTCCTCGTCGTCGTAGAGCGGATCCTGCGGCGGAGTGTGCTGGTGCACGGTGAACCGGGACTCCCCGCGGTGCACGAAGTCGAGTACCCCGGACGGCCCGTCGTAGATCACCAGATCGTGCGCCAGCCCCTCGACGTGACTGTCGAAACGGCGCGCGTGGGAGAGCGGCAGCACCCGCAGCGTCCAGGGGGCGTCGGCCTCCACCCGCAGGGTCAGCGGCCGGGTGCGCGGGACGAGGGCGACCGTACGGGCACGGACGTCGTCCTCGTACGCGGCGAGCAGATAGCCCTCGGCGCGCCCGTGGGCGTCGCAGGCCTCGATGGTGGTGGAGAGCGAGTGGTACGACTCGATCTCCAGGAGCACCCAGCGTCCCGGCGGCAGCGCCGGGTCGCAGCGCACGGTCTCCTTGCCGCGCCCCTGGTACGAGGCGGGCCGGAACTCCCCGTCGTACGGATCGACCCACGGGACGGGCAGCGGGTCGGTCAGCGGGGCGGCCATCGGCACGTGCGGCGGGACAGGCAGCGGGCGAGGCAGCGGGACAAGCGGGGCGGCGGGCGCCGGCGCGGGCCGCGGCGGTACGTAGCCGGGGCCCGGGATCGGGGGCGGCGGGGGCTCGACCACGATGCCGAACTCGGTCGCGAGCCCGGCGAGCCCGGAGGCGTAACCCCGGCCGGTCGCGCGGAAGCGCCAGCCGCCGCCCTGTCGCCGGAGCTCCCCGCAGACGAAGGCGGTCTCCGTCGTCGCGCCCCCCATCGCGCAGTACGCCACGGAGGTCCCGGCCGCGTCCGTGACCCGCACGTCGAGCTCGGGGACCTGCCCGAAGGCACCCCCGTCGACGGAGGCCGCGATCACGATCCGCCCCACCTCGGGCTCCACCCGCGCGAGGTCCAGCCAGAGCCAGTCCGCGGCCGGGCTGCCCGGCGCCCCGGGGGCCGACTTCCCCAGATGCCGCACCGCCCCCGAGGGGTGCCCCGAGTGGTTGTAGAAGACCAGATCGGCATCCCCGCGGACGCGCTCCCCGGCGCCCAGGAGCAGCGCCGAGACGTCCACGTCCGGCACCCCGTACCCGGTCCGCCAGCTGACCGCGACGTGGAGGGCCTGCGGGGGCACCGCGATGTCGGCACCCCTGGGTATCTGGGTCATGGACGAACTGTGGCACGGGCGGACACGCCGGAGGGGCGGCTCCCCGCAACGGGTCGCCGCCCCTCGGACGTGGCGTACGGGCTCGGCCCTCGGGCTCGGCCGTCAGCCCTTGAGCTCGGCCGCGACGAGCTCCGCGATCTGCACCGCGTTCAGCGCGGCGCCCTTGCGCAGGTTGTCGTTGGAGAGGAAGAGCGCGAGGCCGTTCTCGACCGTCTCGTCCACACGGATGCGGCCGACGTACGAGGCGTCCTTGCCGGCCGCCTGGAGCGGGGTCGGGATCTCGGAGAGCTCGACGCCCTCGGCGTCCTTGAGGAGCTCGTAGGCGCGCTCGACACCGATCGGGCGGTCGAAGCGGACGTTGACCTGGAGCGAGTGGCCCGAGAAGACCGGGACGCGCACGCAGGTGCCGGAGACCTTGAGCTCCGGGATCTCCAGGATCTTGCGGGACTCGTGGCGGAGCTTCTGCTCCTCGTCGGTCTCGAAGGAGCCGTCGTCGACGATCGAACCGGCCAGCGGGACCACGTTGAACGCGATCGGGCGCTTGTAGACGGCGGGCTCGGGGAACTCGACGGCCCCGCCGTCGAAGGCCAGCTGGTCGGCGGTCTCGGCCACGGCACACGCCTGCGTGCGCAGCTCGGCGACGCCGGCCACGCCCGAGCCGGAGACGGCCTGGTAGGTGGTGGCGACGAGCGCGGTCAGGCCGGCCTCCTGGTGGAGGGGCTTGAGGACCGGCATGGCGGCCATCGTGGTGCAGTTCGGGTTGGCGATGATGCCCTTGGGGCGGTCCTTGATCGCGTGCGGGTTGACCTCGGAGACGACCAGCGGGACCTCGGGGTCACGGCGCCAGGCGGAGGAGTTGTCGATCACGACGGCGCCCTGGGAGGCGACCTTCTCGGCGAGGGCCTTGGAGGTGGCGCCACCGGCGGAGAAGAGGACGATGTCCAGGCCGGTGTAGTCGGCGGTGGAGGCGTCCTCGACGGTGACGCCGTCGACGACGGTGCCGGCGGAGCGCGCGGAGGCGAAGAGCCGCAGCTCGTCGAGGGGGAAGTTCCGCTCGGCCAGGATGCTCCGCATGACTGTGCCGACCTGACCGGTGGCTCCGACGATTCCGACCTTCACGGGGACTCCTCCGTACGTATGTGCAGGGTGCTGCCGGTCCATGATGCGTATGTCCCGGGGCGCCTTGTCCAATCCATTGTCCACTGGTCGGGACGTGAAAGGGCGGGCACCGGTTTCGGTGCCCGCCCCCTCACTCATGTGGTGCTTGTGGTGCTCGTGGTGTTACGGGGTGACCGCGCCGATCAGGACGCTGCCGGTGCCCGCGATGGTGCCGCGGGCGTTGACCAGCTGGACCTCGCCGAAGAACTGGCGTCCCTCGGGAGCCGCGCCGGCGACCAGGACCTCGGCCGCGACCGGGGCGGACGCGCCGTTGGCCAGGGTGACCGTCTTCGAGGCGTCGACCTGCACGGTGCCGAGCGCGGACGAGAAGTACACGTCCTTGTAGTCGTACGTGGTGCCGCCCGCGGCGTGGACCGCGTAGCCGTCGATGACGACGGTGTACGTGCCCGCGGCCGGCTTCACGAGGGAGACGGCCTCCTCCGAGTCGCCGTCCGCCGACTGGCCGACCTGCTTGCCGTTCAGGAGAACGGTGAGGTCGAGGTCGGCGGCCTTGTCGGAGGTGTTGCCGATGGCGATGTCGAGCCGCTCCACGCCCTCACCGATGGTGACGGTCTTGGTCTGCTGCTCGTGGTGCTGGATGGTCGGCGTCTCGCTCTTCTGCGAGCCGAGGGTGCCGCCCTTGAGCTTGCCCTCGATGCCCGCGAAGCGGTTCGTGACCGTCCACTGGACCGGGGCCGGGGTGCCGATCTTCGCCTCGGGAACCGTCTGCACGGCCGGGTCGAAGTCGGCGCCGAGCACGGAGACACCCAGGGTGTACGGGTTGTCCAGGTCCGGCGACGTACGGCGGGACTCGACCTCGACCTCCCAGACGCCGGGCGTCGGGTTCGCGTAGGACCGCAGGTCCGGGCGGCAGGTGTTGGCCGGGTTGTAGTGCGGGTAGCACATGGTGGTGGCGGTCGGGTCGACGGCCACGCCGTACGGGTGGATCGCGATGAACCGGGTCTGGCTCTTCTCCTTCAGACCGGCCAGCGAGACCTCCAGCGTCTTGGCGCCCTCGGGCACGGTGACGAAGTAGGACTTGCTGCTGTTGCGCTGCACCGAGCCGGTGGCCGAGAAGCCGTAGCCCGGGGCGACCAGGTCGCTCGCGACGACCGAGGTGGCGAGGATCTGCTTGTCCACGCCCTCGGTGCGCTCGTCGTCGGCCTCCAGGATCACGCTGTGCACGCCGGCGGTGGTCGGCCGGGCCTGGAGCTTGACGGTGACCGGCTTGTTCAGCGGCAGGTCGATCTCGTCGTCGCCGAGGATGCGGAAGGTGCCGTCGTTGTACTTGAGGTCCAGCTCGTGCTCGATGGCACGGTCCGGGCCGCTCGTGCGCGTGACGGTGACGTCGTAGACCTTCTTCTGGCCGACCTTGAGGCCGCCCTCACGGTCGTACACGCCGGTGCCGGTGTGCGGGGCCGGGAAGATCGCGGTGTCGACCGGGGCCTCGACCTTGTAGTCGTGCGCCGTGGCGCCGTCCTTGATCGACTCCCAGGCCTCCTCGATGTCGATGAGGCCAGAGCCCTGCTCGTGCGCCGCGACACCGGGGATGCGCTGCGCGGTGGAGGTCAGCGCGGTCCGCAGGGTGAGCGGGGAGAGCGCGAGGCCCTTCTGCTTCGCGGCCGAGATCAGCAGCGCGCTCGCGCCCGCCGCCTGCGGCGAGGACATCGAGGTGCCGTTGAGCATGCCGTAACCGGCAGGCAGCGTGTAGCCCGACTCGGGGACGCCGGCGCCGGCCTGCCAGGTCGGGATGGTGTTCACGGACGAGCCGGGCGCGGTGATGGTCGGGGTGAAGCCGCCGTCCTCACGCGGGCCGCGCGAGGAGAAGGGGAACATGGCGTACTTCTTCTCGACGGCCGAGCCGTAGTTCGCGGCCCAGGTCTCCTTGGAGACGGCCGCGCCGACCGAGACGACCTTGTCGGCCAGGCCGGGGTCGCCGATCGTGTTGATGCCGGGGCCCGAGTTGCCGGCCGAGATGACCAGCTGGACGCCGTACTGGTCGATCAGGCGGGTGTAGAGGCGCGAGCGGACGTTGTCGCCGTCGTTCTGCGCGGGCAGGCCGCCGATCGACATGTTGACGATGTCGACGCCGCGGTTGACGACGAGGTCCGTCATGCCCTCGGTGAGGGCGGTGTTGGTGCAGCCGCCGGTCCAGGTGCAGGCGCGCGAAGAGACGATCTTCGCGCCGGGGGCGGCGCCGTTCATCTTCCCGCCGAAGAGGCCGTGGGCGGCGGTGATGCCGGCGACGTGCGTGCCGTGGGAGGACTCGACGAGGCCGATGTTGACGAAGTCGCGCTTCTGGCCGACCCAGGTCCCGCCCAGCGGGTCCATCGCGACGTCCTTGCGGACCTCGACGACGAACGGCGTCTTCTCGACGACCTCGGTGGCCGGGTTGTCGGTACCGAAGTAGCCGATCTGGTACCCGTCCTTGTACGGCTTCATCGGCGCGTTGTCCGTGAAGTCGTTGTTCTGGTCGGAGTCCACGCGGACGGTTCCGGCGGCCGGGTCGTACAGCAGGCCGAAGACGTCGGTGGTGTCGCCGTCCCGGTTGATGTCGCCGGCCGGGTCGCCGCCCGCGGTGACCGCCTCGGTGAAGCGGCTGAACTGGTACGAGCCCGCCGGGGCCGTCCAGCTCTGGGTGGAGGCGGTGAAGACCGGGCCGGTGACCGGGGTGATCTGGGCGCGCCAGGTGGCGTCGCCCTCGGTCAGCGGGTCGGTGGCGGTGACCCAGTCGACGATCTTGCGCTCGCCGGTGGTGGTCTTCTGGAGGGCCGGGTGACCGAGGTCGACGCCGGAGTCCAGGATGCCGATGGTCACGCCGCGGCCGTCGGCCTTCGGGTGCTCCTTGACGAAGTCGACCGCGCCCGTCTCGTGCGACGGGTTGTACGGGTTCTTCGCCGGGGTGTTCCTGCCCGGGGCGGGGTACGTCGTGGTGACGGTGGTGCCGTCGACGGCACCCGTCGCCGCGCCCGCGTCCGGGGTCGGGTCGTCCAGGACGATCTCGGCCTGGAGGTCGACCGACTGCACGGAGGAGAGCTTCGTGGCGGCCTTGATGGCGGCCTCGGCCTTCGCGGTCGGCAGCGTCACGCGGACGTAGCCGAGCGCGTCCTGCTGCTTGCCGACCGAGGCGCCGGGGACGGCGTCGAGCTGGTCCGCGACCTGCTCGGTGGCGCCGGGCACGGTGGCGACGAGGACGGTGACGTTCTTCTCGCCGCTCGCCTGGGCCTCGCTGAGCCGCTGGGCGTCGATGGCGCCGAGCTTGTCGGCGGGGTCCGATGCCTTGACCGGGGGAGTGGTCGACGCCGGGGCCTCGGTGGCGAGCACGGGCGCGGCGCCGGTCGCGACGAGCGCGGCGACGAGTCCGGCGGCGGCCGCGATGCGGGCCGCACGTCTGTGCCCGTGCGTCGAGCTGCCGGGTATGGAGCTCCGAGTTTCGGGGGTGGTCATCTACATCCCTGTTTGTGAAAGGAGAGGGTCCGGATTTCGGTGCCGGATGACCGCTCAGCCTTTCGTAAATGACAGGGGTTTGTGGAGAGTTATCCGGGGCCGGGTTGCCGCCGAGGCGTAAACCCGCCAGTGCTCCCGACCCGCCACGCAGGACGAACCCGCCCCAACCGGGGCGAGTTCGCGATCCTGGCGGGTCAGCTCTCCTTCGTACGGGCGTAGTGGCGCGAGGCCTTGGCCCGGTTGCCGCAGATCGCCATCGAGCACCAGCGGCGCGTGCCGTTCCGCGAGGTGTCGAAGAAGTGCAGGATGCACGCCTCGTGGGCGCAGGCCCGGATGCGGTCGGGGGCGGTGCGCAGCAGGTCGAGGTAGTCGCGGGCGGCGGTCCAGCCGGGGCCCCAGGCGGGGTCCGCGAACTCGGCCTCCTCGCCGGGGCCTTCGGCGGTGAGGGTGGCCCGGATGCGGCCGTGGTCGAGGACGGCGTCGACGCGGGCGGTGGCGGCGGGGTCGCCGGGGGAGTCGACGAGGGCGCAGAGCGCGTCCCGGGCGGCGAGGGTGTGGCGCAGGGTGGTGGCGTCGGCGGCGAACCGGCCCTCCAGGCCGTTGGCGGCGAGCCAGACGGCGAGGCCCTCGACGCCGGTGAGCAGGTCCTGGCGGACGCCCTCCTCGTTCCAGCGGGTGTTGAGCAGGTCGAGGGAGACGGGCTCGCCGGTGAGCGGCCGCGGGTCGGTGGCGGTGGTCATGGCGGGCACCCTCCTCGGTGAACTAACCCCTCAAGGTTACGTGAGCGGTTGACGTCCTTCGCGCCTAACCTCTAAAGTTGAATTAAGCGGTTAGCCCGAGGGGGGCCGGCCACTGCGACGAAGGGACAGCCATGTCCGCGATCGGCACACTCGCCACCCACCACGTCGGCCTCAACGTCACCGACCTGGAGCGCTCGCTCGACTTCTACGGATCCGTCCTCGGCTTCGACGTCCTCGGCGAGGGCAAGGAGAAGGAGAGCCGGTACGCCTTCCTCGGCCAGGACGGCCGACTGGTCCTCACCCTCTGGCAGCAGGCGGCGGGCGCCTACGACTCCGGCCGGCCCGGCCTGCACCACCTCGCCTTCGAGGCCGAGTCCATCGAGCACGTCCGCGCCGCCGAGGCCGCGCTCACCGCCCGCGGCACCTCCTTCGCGTACGAGGGCGTCGTCGCCCACCGCGAGGGCGCGGCCTCCGGCGGCATCTTCTTCCACGACCCCGACGGCACCCGCCTGGAAATCTCGGTCCAGACGGGCGCGGAGGAGGCCGAAGCCCCGTCGGCCACGGCCCCCACCTGCGGCTTCTTCTAGTCCCTTCGGCGACCACCCGCACCTCTGGAGGACCTCATGGGCGCCTACCACTCCGGCTCCCTCGCCCTGCAGGACCGCTTCGGCGTCCGCGACCTCGCGGACCACGTGGGCCGCTCCATCACCCCCGGCATCCGCCCCGTCGCCGCCGCCTTCCTGGAAGCCCAGCCGATGCTGGTGATCGGCGCGGCGGACCCCGCGGGCCGGGTCTGGTCGACCCTGCTCACCGGTGCGCCCGGCTTCACCCGCGCCACCGGCCCGCACACCGTCTCCGTCGCCGGAGGCGTCCCCGCCCACGACCCGCTCGCCGGCGCCGTCACCGCCGCGGGCACCCCCGTCGGCACCCTCGCCCTGGACCCCCGCACCCGCCGCCGCATGCGCCTCAACGGCCTCGCGCGGCCCAGCGCGCGCGGCTTCACGATCCAGGCCGAGCAGGTCTTCTCCAACTGCCCGAAGTACCTCCAGAGGCGTGAGCTGTACGGCTCCGACGCTGCCCACGCCTCCGATGCCGGTGCCGCGCGGCACGGCGAGGCGCTCACCCCCGACCAGATGCGCCGCGTCCGCGCCGCCGACACCTTCTTCGTCGCCACCGCCGCGCCCGACGGCGTCGACGCGAGCCACCGGGGCGGCAACCCCGGCTTCGTCCGCGTCGACACGGCCAGGGAGCTCAGCTGGCGGGACTACCCCGGCAACGCGATGTTCCTGACCCTGGGCAACCTGGAGGAGGACGGCCGTGCCGGCCTGCTCTTCCTCGACTGGGAGACCGGGTCGACCCTCCAGCTGAGCGGCCTCGCGCACACCGAGTACGGCCCCGAGGGCCGCGTCACCCGCTTCCGCGTCGACCGCACGGTCGACACCCCGGCCGCCAGCCCCCTGCGCTGGTCCCCGCCGGAGTACTCCCCGGCCAACCCGACGACCCTCTGATCCGGCGACCCCTGACCCGACGACCCTGACCCGAGGACCGCCCGTGCCCACCACCCCGGCCCCCGCGACAACCACCACCACACCCCCCGCGGCAACCGCGCCCGCAACGCCCACCGCCGTCACCACCCGCCCCCGGCCCCCCGCCCGCCCCCGCCCGCGGGTCCTGTTCGGCGGCACCGCAGTCGCCGTCACCGCGCTCCTCCTCCTGGTCGCCGTCGGCACGCTCCTCGGTCAGCCCCTCCTCGTCCCGCCGCTCGCGGCGAGCATGGCGCTGGTGGCGGGCGCCCCGGATCTGCCGCTCTCCCAGCCGCGCTCGGTCATCGGCGGTCAACTGCTCTCCGCGCTCACCGGGTTCGCCGTGCTGGCCGTGGCCGGTCCCGGTCTCTGGGGCGCCGCCGTCGCGGGCGGTCTCGCCCTCGGCGTGATGATGGGCGCCCGCACCCCGCACTCGCCCGCCGCGGCCACGGCCGTGATCGTCGCCCTCCAGTCCCCGCCGTTCTGGTCGTTTCTCGGCCTTCTCGCTCTCGCCTCGCTCCTCCTGGTCGCCGTCGGCCTGGTGGGGGCCCGTGTCACGGGGCGGGCGTATCCCGCGTACTGGTTCTAACCTCTTTTCATGAAGCAGGAGTTGAGGGTGGCGGCGTACGCCGTGTGCGTCCGGGACGGTGAGGTCCTCCTCGCCCGCTGGGTGTCGAGCGACGGCAGCAAGCGGTGGACGCTGCCGGGCGGCGGGATGGACCACGGCGAGGAGCCCGTCGACACCGTCGTCCGCGAGGTCGAGGAGGAGACCGGGTACCTCACCGAACCCACCGCCCTCCTCGGCATCGACTCCATCCGCCGGAGCCGGCTCCGCCGCCTCGGCGGTCCCGGCGACTTCCAGGGCCTGCGGATCATCTACGAGGCGCAGGTCACCGGGGGTGCGCTGCGCAACGAGACCGGTGGCTCCACGGACCTCGCCGCCTGGCATCCGCTCGACACCGTCCCCGACCTGCCCCGCGTCGAACTCGTCGACGTCGGGCTCGACCTGTGGCGGGAGCGGCCCCCGGTCGGCCGCTCCCGGTTCGCCGATCCGTCGATCAGCTGAAAGGCCGAAAACGGCTCAACCACGGGAACCCCCCTCAACCGTCCCGGCGACCCCGCGGTCCTCCCCGCCGACCGCAGTACAGATCGCAGGATCAGGGGAGCCCGCATGTCAGCCGTACGTACCGCCCGCACCGTCGTCGCCGCCACCCTGGTGGCCGGCCTCGCCGCCACCGCCCTCGCCACGCCCGCCCTCGCCGCCCCCGCGTCCGCGCCGGCGAAGAAGGACCACACGGCCACCCAGCAGGCGCTCCAGGCAGCGGTCGACGCCGGCGTGCCCGGGGCCGTCGCCCAGGCCCGCGACGGTCGGACCACCTGGACCGGCACGGCCGGCGAGCGCGGGGGCAAGGACCGTTACCGGGTCGGTTCCATCACCAAGACCTTCGTCGCCACCGTCCTCCTCCAGCTCCAGGCCGAGGACCGCATCGACCTCGACGACCCGGTCGAGAAGTGGCTGCCCGGAGTCGTCCGGGGCAACGGCCACGACGGCCGGAAGATCACCGTCCGTCAGCTGCTCAACCACACCAGCGGCGTCTACAGCGTCACCTCCGACGCCGGTTTCCAGGAGAAGATCTTCGGCCCCGGCTTCCTGGAACACCGCTACGACCGGTGGACCCCGAAGCAGCTCGTCGACATAGCGATGACCCACGCCCCGGACTTCGCCCCCGGCACCGACTGGAACTACTCCAACACCAACTACGTCCTGGCCGGCATGGTGATCGAGAAGGTCACGGGCCGCCCGTACGGCAAGGCGGTCGAGAACCGCATCATCAAGCCGCTCAAGCTCCGCGCCACCAGCGTCCCCGGCACCGACGTGAGGATGCCGAAGCCGAGCTCCCCCGCCTGGTCCAAGCTCTACACCGACCCGAACGCCCAGGTCCACGACGTCAGCAAGCTCAGCCCCACCCTGGCCTACGCGGCCGGCGAGATGATCTCCGACTCCAACGACCTCCAGACCTTCTACCGCGCCCTGCTCAAGGGCAAGCTGCTCCCGAAGGCCGAGCTGCGGGAGATGACCACCACCGTCCCGATCTCCCCCGAACTCCCCGGGGCGGGGTACGGACTCGGGCTCATGAAGCAGAAGCTGAGCTGCGGCAAGGAGGTCTGGGGCCACGGCGGCGGCATCCACGGCTCCTCCTCCGACGCCCAGGTCACCCGCGACGGCAGCCACTCGATCGCCCTGAACTTCAACGCCGACTGGACGGGCGACAGCCAGACCGTCCTGGAGGCCGAGTTCTGCGGCTGATCCCGCATCACGCCGGCCGGGTCAGCGCGGCAGGACGACGACATACGCGCTGGGCTGCCGGTCCGCCGAGGCCATCAGGGCCGTACGGACCACGGTGGCCTGCTGGTCCAGTGCCTCGCGCAGCTTGCGCGGGGTCAGGTGGACGACCGTGATGCCGAGCCGCTCCAGGTGCTCGCGCTTGCGGGTGTACTCGGACCAGAGCGCGTCGTCGTCCTGCCGCGGCGCCCGGGTGTCCAGCTCGACGGCGACCGCCTGGTCCGGCCAGTAGGCGTCCACCCCGCCCAGGTGCGGGCCGCCCGGCAGCCGCAGGTCCACGTTCCACAGCGGGTCCGGCAGCCCGAACTCCCGCACCATCTCGTACAGCCGCTCCTCGGAGAGCGAGCGGCCCTCCACGAGGAGCGCGTCCACGGCGTCCACCACGTGCGGCCGGGTGAGCAGCCGGGCCCGGCTCAACTCCCGTACGACAGAGGCCGGTTCGCAGTGACCGCCGCGGACCGCCTCGGTGAGCAGCCGGCGTACCGTCTCCGCGTCCGAGAGGCCCGCGACCGCGTCGGCGACGGCACGGGCGACCGGGGCGACGGGGAGGCCGGTGAGCTCCACGGGCTCCGGGCTCTCGGGGGCGCGTACCACCCGCACCCAGCCGGTGGAGCGCAGCCGCCGGGTGCGCGGGACCAGGACGTCGATCCGGTCCAGGGCGGTGAGCGGGGGAGCGGAGGAGAAGCGGTGCAGGGTCAGCGCGGCGAGTCCGGTGATCATCGCCTCGGGCCCCTGCGGGGGGACGGCGCCGGCCCGACGGGCGTACAGGAGCGCGGCGTTGAGGCGGTCCTCGCTGGTCGGGAGGCCGGGCTGGAGGAAGAAGACGCCCGGGAGGAGCTGCTGCCAGCCGCCGCCGGGCCGGCAGCGCGCGGCGACCTCGCCGGCGGGGACGCCCTGGGACCTCAACTGGGCGGCGGAAGCCAGTCGTTGGGTGCGTCCGGTGCGGGAGGCGAGGGGGAGGGGGCGGGGGGTGATGGGGGTGTTGTGGTTCATGCCGGGGGTCTTCCGCTTCCGAAGGCTCCCCTAACCTCTGTTACACGCTCGTCGACATTTAGGTACAAGCTCGCCCTAAAGTACGCGCGTTCGAGTGCCGATGAGGGCCGCGAGCCGAAGCGCGCGACGAGGGCGCGAGCCGAAGCGCGCGACGAGGGCGCCGCGCGCCGGGGAACGCGGCGGTGGGCTTCGCGCGCCGAGCACGCGACGAGGGCGCCGCGCGCCCAGGAACGCGACAGTGGGGGCCGCACGCCGAAGCGCGCGACCCCCACCGTCCGTCGGACTATCCGGCCAGGCGGTCGCAGGCCTGCGCGCGCAGTGCCCGCGCCAGGTCGTCCCGTGCCTCCAGGACCAGTCGGCGCAGCGCCGGCGGCGCCGACTCGTGCGCCGTCAGCCAGGCGTCCGCCGAGGCCAGCGTCTCGTCACTGTCCTGGAGCCCCGGGAAGAGGCCCCGCACCACGTCGATGCCGATCTGGATCGACCGCTCGGCCCACAGTCGCTCGATCGCCGCGAAGTACTTCTCCGCGTACGGGGCGATCAGCTCGCGCTGCGAGGGCTGGACGAAGCCGGCGATGGTGGCCTCCACCAGCGCGTTCGACAGGGTGTCCGACTCGACGACCTGCGCCCAGGCCTGTGCCTTGACCGCCGCCGAGGGCCGCGAGGCGAGGCAGCGGACCTGGTGCCGCTTGCCCGACGCCGTGTCGTCCCGGGACAGCTCCGCGCCGATCCGGTCCTCGTCCGCCCGGCCGTGCACGGCCAGCGGGGAGAGCAGCGCCCAGCGCAGCTCCTGGTCGACGTCGAGGCCGTCGATCTTCGCCGTACCGTCGAGCAGCCCCTCCAGGAGCTGGAAGTCGGCGTCCGTGGTGGCCGTGGCCGCGAAGAACCGCGCCCAGGTCAGCTGGTGCTCGCTGCCCGGCTCGGCCACCCGCAGCTCGCGCAGACCGCCCTCGGCGAGCAGTCGCCCGCCCTCCTCGCGCCACTCGGGCGAGGCGTAGAGGGTGACCGCCGACTTCGTCCAGGCGTGCACCATCTGGAGCACGCCGATGTCGGTCTCGCGGCCCGCGAAGGCGAGGGCGACGGAGACGAAGTCCCGGGCGGGCATCAGCCCGTCACGGGTCAGGTTCCACAGCGCCGACCAGCACAGGGCGCGGGCCAGCGGGTCGGTGATGTCGCCGAGGTGCGCGCGCAGGGTGGCGAGCGAGCCCTCGTCGAAGCGGATCTTGCAGTAGGTCAGGTCGTCGTCGTTGACGAGGACCAGGTCGGGCTTCTCCTCGCCCGCCAGCTCCGCGACGACCGTCCGGGCGCCGGTGATGTCGGCCTCCGCGCGCGCGAAGCGCACGAGGTCGCCGTCGGCCGACAGCCGGTAGAGGCCGACCGCCGCCCGGTGCGGGCGCAGCTCCCCGCCCTCCTGGACGACGGCGAGCTCGGTGATCCGGCCCTCGGCGTCGTAGGTGACGGCCGGCGTCAGCGTGTTCACACCGGAGGTCTGGAGCCAGGACTTCGACCAGACCTTCATGTCACGGCCGGAGGTCTCCTCCAGGATCGCGAGGAGGTCGGCCAGGCGCGTGTTCCCGTACGCGTGGCGCTTGAAGTAGCGGCGCGCGCCCTCCAGGAACGCGTCCCGTCCCGCGTAGGCGACGAGCTGCTTCAGCACCGACGCGCCCTTGGCGTACGTGATGCCGTCGAAGTTGAGCTTGGCGGCCTCCAGGTCACGGATGTCGGCCGTGATCGGGTGCGTGGACGGCAGCTGGTCGGCGCGGTACGCCCAGGCCTTGCGGTTGTTGGCGAAGGTCACCCAGCTGTTGGTGAAGCGGGTCGCCTCGGCGTTCACGAAGGAGCCCATGAAGTCCGCGAAGGACTCCTTCAGCCACAGGTCGTCCCACCACACCATGGTGACGAGGTCGCCGAACCACATGTGCGCCATCTCGTGGAGGATGACGTTGGCCCGGCTCTCGTACGCGGCCTGCGTGACCTTGCCCCGGTAGATGTACTCCTCGCGGAAGGTCACCATGCCCGGGTTCTCCATCGCGCCGAGGTTGTACTCGGGGACGAAGGCCTGGTCGTACTTCCCGAAGGGGTACGGGTAGTCGAAGTTGTCGTGGAAGAAGTCGAAGCCCTGCTTGGTGATCAGGAAGACGTCGTCCGCGTCGAAGTGCTTCGCGAGGCTCTTGCGGCACATCGCGCCGAGCGGGATCTCCAGCTCGCCGCGCGTGTAGCTGTCGGTCACGTAGTGGTACGGGCCCGCCACGACACACGTGATGTACGTGGAGATCGGCGCCGTCTCCGCGAACCGCCACACACCCTCGGCGTCCTGCTCCCCGGCGCCGTTCGACCATGCCGTCCACCCCTCGGGCGCGGTCACCGCGAAGCGGTACGGGGCCTTGAGGTCGGGCTGCTCGAAGTTGGCGTACACCCGGCGGGCGTCGGCCGGCTCGTACTGCGTGTAGAGGTAGACCTCGCCGTCCTCCGGGTCGACGAAGCGGTGCATGCCCTCGCCGGTCCGGCTGTAGGCGCACTGCGCGTCCACCACCAGCACGTTCTCGTCGGCGAGGCCGTCGAGCGCGATCCGCGTGCCGTCGAAGACGACCGCCGGGTCCAGGGAGCGGCCGTTGAGGGTGACCGAGTTCACGGAGGGGGCGATCAGGTCGGCGAAGGTCGACTCGCCCGTGCCGGTGCGGCGGAACCGGATCGTCGTCACCGAGCGGAAGGTGCGTACCGCCTCGGCGGAGTCGCCGACCGCCGAGCGCAGGTCGAGGACGACCTCGTACCCGTCGACGGACAGCAGCGCGGCCCGCTCGTGGGCCTCGTCGCGGGACAGATTCTCACCGGGCACGGTCACTCCTTCGTGGCACGTCAAAAACAGCACCGATCCTCCCATGTGCCACTGTCGCCCGGCACACGGGAATGCCTTCGAGTGCCCGTGGCGTTGGCTCCTTTCGGCGCACCACCTTCATCACGGCCGTACCGAGGAGTGACATGTCCGAGAGCAGGACCACCGCCGACTTCTACTTCGACCCGCTGTGCCCGTGGGCCTGGATGACCTCCCGCTGGATGCTGGAGGTGGAGCGCGTGCGCCCGGTCGACGTGCGCTGGAAGGTGATGAGCCTGGCCGTGCTCAACGAGAACCGGCTGGACGAGGTCCCGGCCGAGTACCGGGAGATGCTGGAGACCAAGGCCTGGGGCCCGGTTCGGGTCGTCATCGCCGCCCAGCAGCTGCACGGCGACGAGGTCGTCGGCAAGCTCTACACGGCGCTCGGCAACCGTTTCCACAACAACGGCGAGGGCCCGACCCGTGAGGCGATCGTCGGCGCGCTGACGGACGTCGGTCTGCCCGAGGACCTGGTCGAGTACGCCGACAAGGACACCTACGACGCCGAACTGCGCGCCTCCCACACGGAGGGCATAGAGAAGGTCGGCCAGGACGTCGGCACGCCGGTCGTCGCGGTCCCGGGCCCGGACGGTGACGAGGTCGCCTTCTTCGGTCCGGTCGTCACCCCGACCCCGCGCGGCGAGGCGGCGGCCCGACTGTGGGACGGCACGCTGCTCGTGGCCTCCACGCCGGGCTTCTACGAGATCAAGCGCACCCGGACGGCGGCGCCCAGCTTCGAGTAGGACCCCCGTTCGATCCCCTGAACGGAAGGACCCCCGCGATTCATGTCATCGCGGGGGTCCTTCTTTCGTCCGCCTGCGCCGTGAAGGGTGAGAAGACGATCACGAGCAGGACGACAGGGGCCTTCTCAGGCTCTGATCAGAAGGAGATCAGCGGGACGGAGGCCTTGGCCGCCTGGTAGCGCTTGTTCACGTCCTGCCAGTTGACGACCTGCCACATGGCTTCGACGAAGTCCACCTTCTGGTTCTTGTACTGCAGGTAGAAGGCGTGCTCCCAGGCGTCGAAGACCAGGACGGGGACCGAACCCTGGCCGACGTTGCCCTGGTGGTCGTAGACCTGCTCGACGATGAGCCGGCCGCTGATCGGCTCGTACGCGAGGACGCCCCAGCCGGAGCCCTGGGTGGTCGCGGAGGCCTTCGTCAGCTGGGCCCTGAACTTGGCGAAGGAACCGAAGGACTCGGTGATCGCGTCCGCGAGCTCACCGACGCCGTCGGCGGCCAGCGGCTCGCCACCGCCCCCGTCCTTCGGGCTGTTCATGTTGTTCCAGTAGATGGAGTGGAGGATGTGGCCGGAGAGGTGGAACGCGAGGTTCTTCTCCAGACCGTTGATCGCACCCCACTGGTCCTTGTCGCGGGCCTCCTCCAGCTGCTCCAGGGTGTCGTTCGCGCCCTTGACGTAAGCGGCGTGGTGCTTGTCGTGGTGCAGCTCGATGATCTGCGGATTGATCACCGGCTCCAGCGCCGCGTAGTCGTACGGCAGCTCCGGAAGTGTGTAGATCGCCATGTGCCCGGCCCCTTCGACTGCTCCTGCTTATTGCAACCTATATGCAAGTGCAGGCTAACAGTAGGTGCGGGAGTTGTTGATCAGTCCTTCGCCCTAGGTCTGGGGGGCCAGGCATGGCGAGACCCCCGAACCGGAAGGCGGTTCGGGGGTCTCTCGGTCGGGCGCCGCGGATCAGGAGGCGCGGTCGGCCGCCGCCCTCTGGCGTACGAAGCCGACGGCGGCGAGCAGCAGCGTCAGCCCGCCCGTCCAGTACAGCTGCACGCGCGTGCCCTCCTCGCGGGCCATCAGGACGAAGATCGCCGCCATGCCGGCCAGCGCCACCCAGGTCAGCACCGGGAAGGCCCACATCCGCACGACCAGCTTCTCGGGCGCCTCGCGCTCGGTGCGGCGGCGCAGCACCAGCTGCGAGGCGGCGATGAAGAACCAGACGACGAGGATGATCGCGCCGATGGTGTTGAGCAGCCAGATGAAGATGTCGTCCGGCCGCCAGTAGCTCAGCAGCACACAGGCGAAGCCGAAGACGGAGGAGACGAGGACGGCCGGGCGCGGGACGCCGCCGGAGAGGCGGCCGAGCGCCTTCGGGCCCTGGCCGCGCGCCACGAGCGAACCGGCCATGCGGGAGGCGCCGTAGATGTTGGCGTTCATCGCGGAGAGCAGGGCGACGAGCACGACGACGTTCATGATCTGGCCGGCCGCCGGGATGCCCAGGTGGTCGAGGGCGGCGACGTACGGGCCCTTCTCGACGACTGCCTTGTCGTCCCACGGGACGAGGGTGACGATGACCGCCATCGAGCCGATGTAGAAGAGCGCGATCCGCCACATCGCCGTACGGACGGCCTTGGCGACGCCCTGCACCGGGTGCTCGGACTCGGCGGCGGCGATGGTGACCGTCTCCAGGCCTCCGTACGCGAAGACCGAGGCGAGCAGGCCGACGATCAGCCCCTCGGAGCCGTGCGGGAAGAAGCCGCCGTCACCGGTGAGGTTCGCGGTGCCGGGGGCGTCCGTGCCGGGCAGGAGCCCGGTGATGGCGAGCACGCCGATGCCGAGGAAGAGGACGATCGCGCCGACCTTGAGCGCGGCGAACCAGAACTCGAACTCGCCGAAGTTCTTCACCGCCGCCAGGTTGGTGACGGTGAAGACCACCATGAAGAGCGCGACCCAGGCCCACTCGGGGCTGCCGGGGAACCAGCCGGTCATGATCTTCGCGGCGCCGATGCCCTCCAGGCCGACGGCGACGCAGAGCAGGAACCAGAAGGCCCAGCCCGAGGTGAAGCCCGCCCAGGAGCCGAAGGCCCGCTCGGCGTGGACGGAGAAGGAGCCGGAGGCCGGGTTGGCCGCCGACATCTCGCCGAGCATGCGCATCACGAGCATGACGAGCACACCGGAGATGGCGTAGGCGATCACGATCGAGGGTCCGGCGGCGGCGATGCCGGCGCCGGAGCCGACGAAGAGTCCTGCGCCGATGACGCCACCGAGGGCGATCATCGAGAGGTGGCGCTGCTTCAGGCCGTGTGTGAGGCCCTCGGCGGGTGCGGTCGCGCCGTCCTTGCGGTCGGCCGGCGCGGGCGCGGTGGTCCGAGACATGGGCGAGCCCTGTTCACTAGCTGAGACGGGGAGGGAGCCCACAGTCTGGGCGGGCACACCGCTCACAGGGAACCGATGTCCGCTATACGGGCACGACCCTCACACAAGGTGAAGAATTAGTTTCGGTTCGTACGCATTTCCCGCATCCACGCGACCAGCAGCACCGCCCCGGTCGCCGCCCCCGACCACAGCACCTGCGGACGCGCCTCCTCGTCCGTCAGCATCAGGACCAGCACCGCCGCCATCGCGGCGAGCGCCACCCAGGTCAGCCACGGGAAGCCCCACATCCTCAGCGTCAGCTTCTCGGGCGCCTCGCGCTCGATCCGGCGCCGCAGCCGCAGCTGCGAGACCGCGATCAGGGCCCAGACGAAGAGCAGTACCGCCCCGACCGCGTTCAGCATGTAGAGGAAGACCGAATCCGGCCACTTCAGATTGAGCAGGACGGAGACGAAGCCGAAGGCCACCGAGGCGAGCACCGCCCGCCGGGGCACCCCTCCGGCCGAGACCCGGAGCAGCCCCTTCGGCGCCTCCCCGCGCTCCGCGAGCGAGAACACCATCCGCGAGGAGCCGTACAGGTTCGCGTTGAGCGCCGAGAGCAGCGCCACGAAGACCACCACGTTCATGATCTGGCCCGCCGCCGGCACCCCGATCGAGTCCAGCACCGCCACGTACGGGGACGTGCCCGGCTCCATCGACGTCCACGGCAGCAGCGTCACGATGACCAGCATCGACCCCACGTAGAAGAGGAGGATCCGCCACACCGCGCTGCGCACCGCCCGCGCCACGTTCCGCGCCGGGTCCGCCGACTCCGCCGCCGCGATCGTGACGACCTCCAGGCCGCCGAAGGCGAAGACGACGACGAGGACGCCGGAGATCACGCCCTCCCAGCCGTTCGGCAGGAAACCGCCCTGCCCGGTCAGATTGGCCATCCCCACGGGGTCCGTGTCGGGCAGCCGGCCGAGGATCGCGAGCGTGCCGAGGATCAGGAAGAGGACGATCGCGCCGACCTTGAGCGCGGCGAACCAGAACTCGAACTCGCCGAAGTTCTTCACCGCCGCGAGGTTGGCGAGGGTGAACACGACCATGAAGATCAGCACCCAGCCCCACTGCGGGACCCCCGGCGCCCAGCCGTTCGCGATCCGCGCCGCGCCCGTCGCCTCCACGGCGAGGACGACGACCAGCAGGAACCAGTACAGCCAGCCCACCGAGAAGCCGGCCCACCGCCCGAGCGCCCGCTCGGCGTGCACCGAGAACGCCCCGGAGGCGGGCATCGCCGCCGACATCTCGCCCAGCATCCGCATGACGAGCATCGCGAGCGCGCCCGCGATCAGGTACGAGACCACGATGCCCGGACCGGCGACGGCGATGCCCGCGCCCGAACCGACGAAGAGCCCGGCGCCGATCACCCCGCCGAGCCCGAGCATCGTCAGATGACGCTGCTTCAGGCCATGGGAGAGGGGCTCCGGTTCGGTGACCAGAGGGGACGACGGGGCGTCGCGCATGGTGGGGGACTCGTGCTCTCGGGAAGTTGACGCTTTATGGAGACTCCACAGTCTCTCCGTTGACCTCCGTTTGACGCAAAAGGGACGTCCCTCAGTGAGTTGCTAGTGACAAGGGTCACGTGGCGCGATGTGTGGAAGATGCATGGGATCCGTCCTTTGTCAGAACCCCATGAAGTGCCGTGCTCGCGCTTTGTCGGCGGCTGACGGTGATCGGGCGCTCACTCCTGGCATAGCGTCAACCTGTCCCTCCCACCCTCACCCTCGCGGAGTACCGATGAGCACCGCCGCCGCCCCCGTCCGTTCCCTCCGTGCGGGCATCGTCCTCGCCGACCTGATCCCGGCCGGCCGCGTCCGGGACATCGCCCTGGTCGTCGGCGGCGCCGCCCTGACCGGTCTCGCCGCGCAGATCTCCGTCCCGGTCCCCGGCTCCCCGGTCCCGGTCTCCGGCCAGACCTTCGCCGCGCTGCTCGTCGGCACCGCCCTCGGCGCCCGCCGCGGCTTCCTGGCCCTCGCCGTGTACGCGGTGGCGGGGATGGCGGGCGTGCCGTGGTTCGCGCAGGCCACCTCCGGCTACGGCATGCCGTCCTTCGGTTACATCCTCGGCATGCTCCTCGCCGCGACCGTCGTCGGCGCCCTCGCCCGCCGCGGCGCCGACCGCTCGGTGCTCCGCACGGCCGGTGCGATGGCCCTCGGCTCCGCGATCATCTACGCGGTCGGCGTGCCCTACCTGGCGCTCGCCACCGGCATGAGCTTCGGCCAGGCCGTCGCCGCGGGCCTCACCCCGTTCCTGATCGGCGACGCGCTCAAGGCGGCGCTCGCCATGGGCGCCCTGCCGGCCGCCTGGAAGCTCGTCGGCCGCAAGGGCTGAGCACCCCGCGGTACGCGAGAGGGCCCGCCGTTCCCCGGGGAACGGCGGGCCCTCTCGTACGCGTACGGACCACATGCGGACCGCGACTGCGTACGCGCTACATACGGGCTACAGGCGCGCGGAGGCCTTCGCCATCCGCTCCCGGACCAGCGCGATCGCGATCACGAGCGCGGCCACGAGCAGCGAGAGCACGACCTGCTCCCGGGCGCTGCCGCCGTCGTACAGCATGTAGCCGAGGACGAAGACGATCATGGCGATCGTCGCCCAGGTCAGGTACGGGAAGAGCCACATCTTCACGACCAGCTTCTCCGGCGTCTCGCGCAGGATGATGCCGCGCATCTTCAGCTGGGTCACGCAGATGACCAGCCAGACGAAGAGCGCGACCGCGCCGGAGGAGTTCAGCAGGAAGGCGAAGACGGTGTCCGGCCACTTGTAGTTGAAGAAGACCGCGACGAAGCCGAAGACGACCGAGCCGAGGATCGCGGCCGTCGGCACGCCCCGCTTGTTGACCTTGGCGAAGGCCTTCGGCGCGTCGCCGCGCTGGCCGAGCGAGAAGGCCATGCGGGAAGCGGTGTAGAGACCCGAGTTCAGGCAGGACAGGACGGCCGTCAGGACGATCACGTTCATGATCTGGCCGGCGTGCGCGATGCCGATGGAGTCGAGGGCGGCGACGTACGAGCCCTTCTCGACGATCGACTTGTCGTTCCACGGCAGCAGGGTCAGGACGATGAAGATCGAGCCCAGGTAGAAGACGCCGATCCGCCAGATCACGCTGTTGGTGGCCTTGGTGACCGCCTTCTGCGGGTCCTCGGACTCGCCGGCGGCCAGGGTGACGATCTCGCTGCCCATGAAGGAGAAGACGACCATCAGCACACCGGTGAGGACCGCGCCCGCGCCCATCGGGAAGAAGCCCCCGCTGTCGGTGAGGTGCGCGAATCCCGCGCCCGGGTTGTCCGAGCCCGGCAGCACGCCGAAGACCGCGAGCATGCCGATGACGACGAAGGCGGCGATGGCGACGACCTTGATGCCGGCGAACCAGAACTCGAACTCGCCGTACGAGGCGACCGAGCCGAGGTTGGTGGCGGTGAGCACCACCATCACGATGAGCGCCCAGCCCCACTGCGGTACGGCCGGGATCCAGCTCTCCAGGATCTTGGCGCCCGCGGTGGCCTCGACGGCGAGGACGACGACCCAGAAGAACCAGTACAGCCAGCCGATGCTGAAGCCGGCCCAGCGGCCGAGGGCCCGGTCCGCGTAGGCGGAGAAGGAGCCGGAGGACGGCCGGGCGGCGGCCATCTCGCCGAGCATCCGCATCACGAAGACGACCATGGCGCCGACGAGGAAGTAGGACAGCAGGATCGCGGGGCCGGCAGCGGCGATGCCGGAGCCGGAGCCGACGAAGAGGCCGGCGCCGATGACACCGCCGATGGCGATCATCGAGAGGTGTCGGTTCTTGAGACCGGCCTTGAGGCCGTCGGAGGAGTGCGGTGCCCCGGGGGTACCGGTCTCCTCGCCGTCCTTCGTCAGGGTCGGTTGCGTGTTCATGAACGCTTCCTTGCGTGTGGGGGGCGCTCGGATCGCGAGCCTGAGCATTGAACCTTGTGAAGGGGGGTGATCGGAAGACCTCATTCCGGATCGTTGCGTGGACCACTTCGCGAGAGGCGAAGGTCCATACCAGGTCGGGTGAAGGTCCCGACCCCGCTGCCTGCTACCCGGCGCCCGACATGCCACACTCGGCTTCATGCGCGTCTACATCGGTTCCGACCACGCCGGCTACGAACTCAAGAACCACCTCGTCGAGTGGCTCACCGCTCACGGCCACGAGCCCGTCGACTGCGGTCCCCACATCTACGACGCCCTCGACGACTACCCGCCGTTCTGCCTGCGCGCCGCCGAGAAGACGGCCGCGGACGCGGACAGCCTGGGCATCGTCATCGGCGGCTCCGGCAACGGCGAGCAGATCGCCGCGAACAAGGTGAAGGGGGTGCGCGCCGCCCTCGCCTGGAGCGAGCAGACCGCCGCCCTCGGCCGCGAGCACAACAACGCCAACGTGATCTCCGTCGGCGGTCGGATGCACACCCGGGAAGAGGCGACCAAGTTCGTCGAGATCTTCCTGAACACGCCGTACTCGGGTGACGAGCGCCACACCCGCCGGATCGACATGCTCACCGCGTACGAGACCACCGGCGAGCTCCCCCCGATCCCGGCGCACCACCCGCAGGAGCCCACCGCCTGATGCCCGAAGGGCACACCATCCACCGGCTGGCCGCCGACCACCGCGAGCGGTTCGGCGGCCGGCCCGTGCGCGTCTCCAGCCCCCAGGGCAAGTTCGCCGACTCGGCGGCCCTGCTCGACGGAGCGACCCTGGAGACCGCCGAGGCCCACGGCAAGCACCTCTTCCTGGGCTTCCCCCGCGACGAGTGGATCCACATCCACCTCGGCCTCTTCGGCAAGGTGAACTTCGGGGACACCGCCGACGCCCCGGCCCCGCCGCCCACCGACACCGTCCGGCTGCGGCTCGCCGCCCCCGACGCGTACGTCGACCTCCGCGGCCCGACGACCTGCGCGCTCGTCACGGACGCCGAGAAGCAGGCGATACACGACCGCCTCGGCCCCGACCCGCTCCGCACCGGCGACGACCCCGACAAGGCCTGGCGCCGGATCTCGAAGTCCCGCACCACCGTCGCCGCCCTGCTCATGGACCAGAAGGTCATCGCCGGCGTCGGCAACGTCTACCGCGCCGAGGTCCTCTTCCGGCACGGCATCGACCCCTACCGCGCGGGCAGGGACCTGACGCGGCGCGAGTGGGACGCGATGTGGACGGACCTGATCGGCCTGATGCGCGAAGGCGTCCGCCTCAACCGCATCGACACCGTCCGCCCCGAGCACACCCCCGAGGCGATGGGCCGCCCGCCGCGCGTCGACGACCACGGCGGCGAGGTGTACGTCTACCGCCGGTCCCACCAGCCCTGCCACATCTGCGGAGGCGAGATCCGCACCGCCGACCTCGCCGCCCGCAACCTCTTCTGGTGCCCGGGCTGCCAAAGCTCGTAGGACTGGGTGCGGGTTCTAGAACCCGTGCGGCAGCCAAGGCGCGAGGGCCGACCCGAAGGCCACCGACGCCTCCACCAGCGCCCCCTCGCGCAACTCCCGCACCCGCCCGGCCGAGGCCAACGCCGCCAGCGACGTCCCGCCCAGATACGCCGCGCCCAACTCCCCTACGGACAGCGCGAGGTCAGGCGCCTCCCCGGTCCGCACGCAGGTGGCCCCCTTCGCGTCACCCGTGAGCCGCCAACGCCCCTCGTTCCACGGGCAGAACGCGTCCTCGACCTCGAACACCACGTCCACCGGCGCCTGGTACGTCCGCGCCTCCAGCGCGGCGCCCACGTCCACGAGCCGGACGAACAGCGCCTCCCGCGCCGTCGGCTCACACCGCCGCACGTCCGACACGAGGTGTCGCCACGCGCCGTCCACCGGGCTGCTGTGGATCCGTACCGTCGACGTCAGGTCCACCGAGCACAGGAACCGCCACAGCGCCGCCTCCGCCGTCGGGTCGAGCGCGAGCAGCTGCTGCACCCCCACGGAACCGTCCGCCCCCGCGGACGACCAGTTCGGCTTGATCGCGTAGTGCGCGAAGCCCACGACCTCCCCGTCCCGCTCCGCCAGCACGCACAGCCGCGGCGAGGCGCCCTCACGCTCCGACTCCGGGTCGAGCAGCGGCAGCCGCTCCCAGCCGGGCCCCCGGGCCACCATTCCCGGCCGCAGCGGCACCAGCCGGGCGTACACCTCCTCGCAGAGCGCCGACGACTCCGTGAGGTCGGCCTGCCGCAGCGTCACCCCGTCCGTGCCGTCCGGCACCGAGAGCCGCACCCGGTTCGTGTCGATCGTCGCGCGCTCGGCCCACGTCCCGGCGCCGTAACCGAACCGCCCGTAGATCACCGGCTCGGAGGCCGTGAGCACGGCCAGCGGCTCACCTGCCGCCCGTACGTCGTCGAGCTGCCGCCGCATCATCGACGTGAGGATCCCGCGCCGCCGGTGCGTGCCCGCCACGCTCACCATCGTCACGCCGGCCGCCGGTACGAGTGCCCCGCCCGGCACCGCCAGCCGGAACGAGAACGCGCCCGCCGTCCCCACGCACAGGTCCCCGTCCCAGGCGCCGAGCGACCGCTCGCACTCCGTCAGGTCCCGCCACAGGGCGCGCGCGTCCGGCGGCTCGTGAAGGCCCCCGAACGCGACCTCCAGAACCCCGAACCAGCGGTCCCAGTCGGAAGGGTCGAGCACGCGCAATTCAGTAGTCATATGCCATCGATATCAGCGGCGCGCGCCCGGGGCGACCCGATTTCACGCACATTGTCACCGGGGTACCCCTGCGCGATGTCGGACGGGGTGGATAGGGTCCAGCCCAATGGGACACCCCGGCGGAGTGAACACGTACGCGGCCCGGACGCGCAGGCGCGCGCGCCGGGCCCGCATCGCGCTGCGCAAGTCCGGCGTCGACTACTTCCGCGGGGACGGCTCCGACTGGCTCGCCTTCGCCGGACTCCTCCTGATGATTCCGGCGATCGCCTGCGGCACCCTCCTCGACCCGGTCTGGTGCGCGCCCACCGTGCTCGTCCTGCCCATCGTGGCCGGCGGACTGCTGCTGCGCCCCGCCAGCCTGCTCGGCCTGTACGCGGCCGCCGCCGGCGCCCTCATCGTCGAATCCATCGTCCTCGGCCCGTACACCCAGGGCCCCGCCCGGGTCACCCCCGGCACCGTCCTCGTCGTCGCCGCCTGCGGCCTCTTCGGACTCCTCATCGCCCAGTTCCGCGCCCGCGTCGGAGTGCCCTGGCGGCGCGGCGGCACCATGCTCTTCGACCTGCGCGAACGGATCCGCGTCCAGAGCGCCCTGCCCCGGCTCCCGCAGGGCTGGCACCGCGAGATGGCGCTCCGGCCGGCCGGCGGACAGTCCTTCTCCGGCGACTTCGTCGTCGCCGCCCGCACCCACGGCGGCCGCACCCTGGAGGTCGTCCTCACCGACGTCTCCGGCAAGGGCATGGACGCGGCCTCCCGCTCCCTGCTGCTCTCCGGCGCCTTCGGCGGGCTCCTCGGCTCGCTCCCGCCGCACGGCTTCCTCACCGCCGCCAACGGCTATCTGCTGCGCCAGAACTGGGACGAGGGCTTCGCCACCTCCATCCACCTCGTCCTCGACCTGGACTCCGGCGACTACGAACTCTTCTCCGCCGGCCACCTCCCCGCGCTCCAGCTCCACGCGGGCAGCGGCCGCTGGGAGGAGAAGGCCGCCGAGGGCCCCCTCCTCGGCGTCTACGACGGCGCGGAGTTCCACCCGGTCAAGGGCTCGCTGCACCCCGGCGACGTCCTCATGCTCTTCACCGACGGCCTCGTCGAGGCCGCCGACCGGGACATCGCCGAGGGCATCGACCGCCTCACCGGCGAGGCCGACCGCTGCGTGGCCGAGGGCTTCGACGGCGTCGCCTGGCACCTGATCGAGGCCGTCGCCAAGGACGTCAACGACGACCGGGCGCTGCTCCTGATCTCCCGCTCCGTCTGACCGGCCGCCCTCCGCGGGACGTGATCTTCTCCACGACGATTCGTCACCCGGCAGCGGGGGCAGGGGGGTTGGTGGCACGATGGAGGCAGCGGGGGGTGTTCCGGGACACGGGCTCCCTGGTGGGCAAGGTGGGACCGACCAAGGGTGTGATCAGTTGTGGCCATTTCACTGTCTGTGGTGTTGCTCTTGGCAATCATCCTGGTGGTGCTGATCCGCGGGGGGAACCTCAAGGGCGGACCGGCCGTGATCGCCGTGCTCTTCGGCTTCTTCCTCGCCTCCACCGGCATGGCCGACGACATCCAGCGCTTCCTGGACTCGATAACGCAGACGGTCGGCTCCATCAAGTTCTGAGCCGATCGGCGGGCCTGGCCGCCTCGACCCGCCTCGGCCGACGACTTGTCGCCGGTCCTGGCGGTCTTGGCGAGCCTCCGGAAACGCCTCAGGGCCGGCTCCAAGAAATTTCTCGGAGCCGGCCCTGAGACCGTGGAGCGGGTGACGGGAATCGAACCCGCGTAGCTAGTTTGGAAGACTAGTGCTCTACCATTGAGCTACACCCGCACAGCTTCGCGCCGCAGGTCAGGAGGACCGCGGCACAGGGAGCATGGTACCGGGTCGGAGGACCTTTCCGCACACCCGTAAAACAGGGGGCGCCGCAGTGTCCCCGTCCATGTACCCTACGTGTCGCACCGACGGGGTGTGGCGCAGCTTGGTAGCGCGTCCGCTTTGGGAGCGGAAGGCCGTGGGTTCAAATCCCGCCACCCCGACCATGACGATCACGCGCTCACCTGCAGCGTTCATGATCACGTTGTGGCCGTCTCCCCGCTTGCGGTTACTATGCAAGCTGCGTGCCCGTGTGTCTTTCTGACCGGGCCGAGCCGCCGGAACCGCGATTCACGCGGCGACGGCGGAATCCAGGAATCAGCCACAAGGAGACCTAACCGTGAAGAGCGCCGTGGAGACCCTGAACCCGACCCGGGTTCGGCTCACTGTCGAGGTGCCCTTCGAGGAGCTCAAGGACAGCCTCGACGCGGCGTACAAGAAGATCAACCAGCAGGTCACGGTCAAGGGCTTCCGTAAGGGCAAGATCCCGGCTCGCGTGATCGACCAGCGGTTCGGCCGCGGCGCCGTGCTGGAGGAGGCCGTCAACGACGCGCTCCCGAAGTTCTACACCGAGGCCGTCAACGAGGCCGAGGTCAACCCGCTGGGTCAGCCCGAGGTCGACATCACCGAGCTGAAGGACGGCGAGCTGCTGGCCTTCACCGCCGAGGTCGACATCCGCCCGACGATCGAGATCCCGGACTACTCCGGCATCGAGGTCACCGTCGACCCGATCGAGGTCACGGACGAGGACGTCGAGAAGTCGGTGGAGCAGCTCCGTGAGCGCTTCGCCTCGACCTCCACGGTCGAGCGGGCCGCCCAGGACGGCGACGTCGTCACGATCGACCTCGAGGCCAAGGTCGACGGCGAGGTCCTCCCCGACGGTGTCGCCGACGGTGTCTCGTACACCATCGGTTCCGGCGAGCTGCTCGACGGCATCGACGAGGCCGTCAAGGGCCTGGAGGCCGGTGGCGAGGCCACCTTCACCTCGCAGCTGAAGGGCGGCTCCGCCGAGGGCAAGGACGCGGAGGTCACCGTCAAGGTCACCACCGTCGCCGCCCGTGAGCTCCCCGAGCTGGACGACGAGTTCGCCCAGCTCGCCTCGGAGTTCGACACCCTCGACGAGCTCAAGGCCGACAGCCGCAAGCGCCTCGAGAACATGAAGCAGTTCGACCAGGCCACCCAGGCCCAGGAGCGCGTCCTCGACGAGCTCCTCAAGCTGGTCGAGGTCCCGATGCCCGAGAAGCTTCTCGAGGACGAGATCAACACCCGCAAGCACAACCTGGAGCACCACCAGCTCGGCCAGATGGGCATCGACCTCGCCAAGTACCTGGAGCTCCAGGGCAAGACCGAGGAAGAGTTCCTGGCCGAGACCAAGGAGCAGGCCGAGAAGGGCATCAAGACGCAGTTCATCCTCGATGAGCTCGTCAACAAGGAGAAGCTCGACGTCTCCCGCGAGGAGCTCACCGAGCACCTGTTCCGCCGTGCCGCCTCCTCCGGCATGAGCCCCGACCAGTTCGCCCAGGCCGTGGCCCAGGGCGGCCAGGTGCCGATGCTCGTCGGCGAGGTCGCCCGCGGCAAGGCCCTCGCGGTCGTCGTCGAGGCCGCCAAGGTCGTCGACACCAACGGCGAGGTCGTCGACCTCTCCGACGACGAGGACGAGGTCGAGGCCGCCGCCGAGGCCGTCGAGGCCGTCACCGGCGAGGCCGAGGTCTCCGAGGACAAGTAAGCGGCTCCGCGCCCCGCGCGGAACCCTGCTCACGGGCCCGTACGCACTGCTGTGCGTCCGGGCCCGTGGGCGTACCCCGACCGTTAGGGGGCGTCCTGCCGATCAGGCCGGGCTCGCGGTGTCCGGCGCCGCGTCTCGCCGCGTTGTCGTCGGTCACCAACACTCCGTGTTGACTCCCTCCTCCGCCTTGCGATGCACGGCGCCGGACACCGCTCCCTGATCCGGCCCGATCGACAGGACGCCCCCTTACGCGCCCCCGCCCACCTTGCGCTCCCAGCGAACAGTTCGGGAACCGGGATGGCGTTGTCCTACCTGCGCGTTAGGGTCCATGAATACGAGGGCACTGCCCTCAGAACGAGACGCTGAGACGGCCCCGGCCGTCGGAGACGAGCAGGTGGATACGTGACGAATCTGAAGCCTTACGCCGCGGGTGAGCCGTCCATCGGTGGCGGCCTCGGCGACCATGTCTACAACCGGCTGCTCGGCGAGCGCATCGTCTTCCTCGGCCAGCAGGTCGACGACGACATCGCCAACAAGATCACCGCTCAGATGCTCCTCCTGGCCGCCGAGCCGGAGAAGGACATCTACCTGTACATCAACAGCCCCGGCGGCTCGGTGACGGCCGGCATGGCGGTCTACGACACCATGCAGTTCATTCCGAACGACGTCGTCACCATCGGTATGGGCATGGCGGCCTCGATGGGCCAGTTCCTGCTCACCGCCGGTGCCCCCGGCAAGCGCTTCGCGCTGCCGAACACCGACATCCTGATGCACCAGGGCTCCGCCGGCATCGGCGGCACGGCCTCCGACATCAAGATCCAGGCCGAGTACCTTCTTCGCACGAAGAAGCGCATGGCCGAGATCACCGCGCACCACTCCGGCCAGACCGTCGAGACGATCATTCGCGACGGTGACCGCGACCGCTGGTTCACCGCGGACGAGGCCAAGGAGTACGGCCTCATCGACTCCATCATCACGCACGCCGCGGGTGTTCCCGGCGGCGGCGGCACGGGCGCCTGAGCCCCGGCAGTCCGCTCAAGAGCCCCAGCCCACCGAACGCCACCAGGACGGTGAACACCCAGATGCACAACAACCTCTCCGCGAGCGGCCTCTACACCGGCGCGCCGATGGACAACCGCTACGTCGTTCCGCGCTTCGTCGAGCGCACCTCGCAGGGCGTCCGCGAGTACGACCCGTACGCGAAGCTCTTCGAGGAGCGCGTGATCTTCCTCGGTGTGCAGATCGACGACGCCTCCGCCAACGACGTCATGGCGCAGCTGCTGTGCCTGGAGTCGATGGACCCGGACCGCGACATCTCGATCTACATCAACAGCCCCGGCGGCTCCTTCACCGCGCTGACGGCGATCTACGACACGATGCAGTTCGTGAAGCCGGACATCCAGACGGTCTGCATGGGCCAGGCGGCCTCCGCCGCGGCCGTGCTGCTCGCCGCCGGTACGCCCGGCAAGCGGATGGCCCTGCCGAACGCGCGAGTGCTGATCCACCAGCCCTCCGGCGGCACCGGCCGTGAGCAGCTCTCCGACCTGGAGATCGCGGCCCGTGAGATCCTGCGGATGCGCAGCCAGCTGGAGGAGATGCTGGCCAAGCACTCCTCGACGCCGATCGAGAAGATCCGCGAGGACATCGAGCGTGACAAGATCCTGACCGCCGAGGACGCCCTCGCGTACGGCCTGGTCGACCAGATCGTCTCGACCCGTAAGAGCACGGCCTCCGCCGAGCGCTGACGCCCGACCTTCCCTCGGCACGGGGCACATGACGCATTCACGTTCATGTGAACCGTGCCAAGGGGGGCCCGAACGGGGGGCCCGGCAAGGTACCGTCGAATATGAGGCACCAGGAGTCGCTGAACCAAGCACTCCCAGGCGAAGGGGAAGCACCTCGTGGCACGCATCGGTGATGGCGGCGACCTGCTCAAGTGCTCGTTCTGCGGAAAGAGCCAGAAGCAGGTGAAGAAGCTCATCGCGGGACCCGGTGTGTACATCTGCGACGAGTGCATCGACCTCTGCAACGAGATCATCGAAGAGGAACTCGCGGAGACGAGCGAGGTGCGGTGGGAGGAACTCCCCAAGCCCCGCGAGATCTACGAGTTCCTCGAGGGGTACGTCGTCGGGCAGGAGCCCGCGAAGAAGGCCCTCTCGGTCGCGGTGTACAACCACTACAAGCGCGTCCAGGCCGGCGAGAACGGCGGCGCGCAGGGCCGGGACGACGCCATCGAGCTGGCGAAGTCCAACATTCTGCTCCTCGGCCCCACGGGGTCAGGGAAGACGCTGCTCGCGCAGACCCTGGCCCGGATGCTCAACGTCCCCTTCGCCATCGCCGACGCGACGGCGCTGACGGAGGCCGGCTATGTCGGCGAGGACGTCGAGAACATCCTGCTCAAGCTGATCCAGGCGGCCGACTACGACGTCAAGAAGGCCGAGACCGGGATCATCTACATCGACGAGATCGACAAGGTCGCCCGTAAGAGCGAAAACCCGTCGATCACGCGTGACGTGAGCGGTGAGGGCGTCCAGCAGGCCCTCCTCAAGATCCTTGAGGGCACCACCGCCTCCGTACCGCCGCAGGGCGGCCGGAAGCACCCGCACCAGGAGTTCATCCAGATCGACACGACGAACGTGCTCTTCATCGTGGGCGGCGCCTTCGCCGGCCTGGAGAAGATCATCGAGTCGCGTGCGGGCGCCAAGGGCATCGGCTTCGGGGCGACCATCCGCTCCAAGCGCGAGATCGAGGCGAGCGACCAGTTCCAGGAGGTCATGCCGGAGGACCTGGTGAAGTTCGGGATGATCCCGGAGTTCATCGGCCGTCTCCCGGTCCTCACCTCGGTCCACAACCTGGACCGCGAGGCGCTCCTCCAGATCCTCGTCGAGCCGCGGAACGCACTGGTGAAGCAGTACCAGCGCCTCTTCGAACTCGACGGCGTGGAGCTGGACTTCGACCGCCCCGCCCTGGAGGCCATCGCCGACCAGGCGATCCTGCGCGGCACCGGCGCGCGAGGCCTGCGCGCCATCATGGAGGAGGTCCTCCAGTCGGTGATGTACGAGGTCCCGTCCCGCAAGGACGTGGCCCGGGTCGTCATCACGGCGGACGTCGTCCGGAACAACGTCAACCCGACGCTGGTCCCCCGGATCGTGAAGAACGACGGCAGGCACGAGAAGTCGGCCTGACGACGAGCGGCAACGAGTGAGGGGGTCCCGCCTTCGAGGCGGGACCCCCTCACTCATGTCCGGTGCTCATGTCCGTTCGGACGCTCAGAGCTTGACGCGGACTTCCTTGCGCAGCTTGGCGGCGATGGAGGCGGCGTCCTCCATGGAGCCCGCCTTGCCCGCGATCATGGCGGCCATGTCGATCGGGGTCACGAAGCCGACCGTGCTGTGGTCCGCCCACACGCAGACCGTCATGGCGAACGCCGGGGTGGCCTCGGCGGCGTTGGCCTCGGACTTGGCCTGCTGGCACTTGAGGACCGCGCCGTCGAGCTCCGCCGGCGTGAACTCCTGCGGGCTGCCGACCAGTTCCGGCTCGCCCTCCTTGTTCGCGGCCTTGTCCTTGTCGGCCTCCGCCTTGATGCTCGCGAAGACGTTGTCGACGGTCTTCTCGGGGTCGTCGATCTCGCCGTACAGGCCGCTGAAGGAGATCATCTTGCCGCCGAGCGGGTTGGCCGGGTCCTTCAGCTCGTAGGTGGCGCCGACGTTCTTGGCGTTCTTGACGCCCATCTTCTCGGCCTCCTTGAGGGAGTCCTTGTCGCCGCCGTCGCCGGGCTTCTTCTTGTACTCGGTGAGCACCGTCTCCGGGGTGGTCAGCTTGTGCGGGCCGTCGTCCGCGACCGAGGAGCCACCGCCGCCGAGCAGGAAGTACGCGCCCACACCGAGGGCCGCGACGACCGCGACCGCGCCGATGATCAGGCCCGTCTTCGACTTCTTCGGGGCCGGCGGGGGCGGCGGGAAGCCGCCGGGGCCCTGGGGGGCGCCGTACTGGGGCTGCTGGCCGTAGGGGCCGGGCTGCTGGGCCTGCGGGTAGCCGTACGGCGGCTGCTGCGGCGGGACGCCCTGCGGGGCCTGCTGGGGGTATCCGTAACCCGGCTGGGGAGCCTGCGGCTGGCCGTACGGGCCCGGCTGCTGCGGCTGCTGGCCGTACGGGCCCGGCTGGCCGTAGGGACCGGGCTGCTGGGGCGGCTGGCCGCCGTACGGGCCCGGCTGGTTGTAGCTCATCGACAGGTTCCCCTCACAGGATGTTTATGCCTACCGAACATCCTGGCGGAACCGCAGACGCGGAAGTGCGGCGGGGGCCACACCGTTACCGAACCAAAGCGTTTCGGGACAGGGCGGCAACACCCCTAAACTGGCCCCGTGACCGAGAACACTCAGCAGCAGACAGCGCCCACCACCGAACTGCCGACCCAGTACGCGCCGGCCGAGGTAGAGGGGCCGCTGTACGAGCGCTGGGTAGACCGGGGGTACTTCGAGGCCGACGCGAAGAGCGAGAAGCCCGCGTACACCATCGTCATCCCGCCGCCGAACGTCACCGGCTCGCTCCACCTGGGCCACGCCTTCGAGCACACGCTGATCGACGCCCTCACCCGCCGCAAGCGCATGCAGGGCTTCGAGACGCTGTGGCAGCCCGGCATGGACCACGCCGGCATCGCCACCCAGAACGTCGTCGAGCGCGAGCTCGCCAAGGAGGGCAAGTCCCGCCACGACCTGGGGCGCGAGGCCTTCGTCGAGCGCGTCTGGGAGTGGAAGGCCGAGTCCGGCGGTCAGATCGCCGGCCAGATGCGGCGCCTCGGTGAGGGCCTGGCGTGGAGCCGGGACCGCTTCACCATGGACGAGGGGCTGTCCCGCGCCGTCCAGACCGTCTTCAAGAAGATGTTCGACGACGGGCTGATCTACCGCGCCGAGCGCATCATCAACTGGTGCCCCCGCTGTCTGACGGCCATCTCCGACATCGAGGTCGACTACCAGGACGACGACGGCGAGCTCGTCTCCATGACGTACGGCGAGGGTGAGGACACCATCGTCGTCGCCACGACCCGCGCGGAGACGATGCTCGGTGACACGGCCGTCGCCGTCCACCCCGACGACGAGCGCTACGCCCACCTGATCGGCAAGCGGATCAAGCTGCCGCTCACCGACCGGACCATCCCGGTCGTCGCCGACACCCACGTCGACCCCGAGTTCGGCACCGGCGCCGTCAAGGTGACCCCGGCGCACGACCCGAACGACTTCGCCATCGGCCAGCGCCACGGCCTCGAGTCCATCGAGGTCCTCGACGAGCGCGGTGTGATCACCGTCCACGGCCCCTTCCAGGGTCTGGACCGCTTCGAGGCGCGCTCCGCGATCGTCGCCGCCCTGCGCGCCGACGGCCGGATCGTCGCCGAGAAGCGCCCCTACGTCCACTCGGTCGGGCACTGCTCGCGCTGCAAGACGACGCTGGAACCCCGCCTGTCCCTGCAGTGGTGGGTCAAGGTCGAGACGCTGGCCAAGGCCGCCGGCGACGCGGTCCGCGACGGCAAGGTCGACATCCACCCGGCCGACATGTCGCAGCGGTACTTCGACTGGGTCGACAACCTCAACGACTGGTGCATCTCGCGCCAGCTGTGGTGGGGCCACCGGATCCCGGTCTGGCACGGTCCCGACGGCGAGCTCGTCTGCGTCGGCCCCGACGATGAGCCGCCCACGGGCGAGGGCTGGACGCAGGACACCGACGTCCTCGACACGTGGTTCTCGTCCGGCCTGTGGCCGTTCTCCACGCTCGGCTGGCCCGAACAGACCCCGGACCTGGAGAAGTTCTACCCGAACTCCGTCCTGGTCACCGGCTACGACCTGATGTTCTTCTGGGTCGCCCGGATGATGATGTTCGGTCTGTACGCGATGGACGGCCAGCCGCCGTTCCGCACGATCGCGTTCCACGGCATGGTCCGTGACGAGTTCGGCAAGAAGATGTCGAAGTCGTTCGGGAACACGGTCAACCCGCTGGACTGGATGGACAAGTACGGCTCCGACGCCCTGCGCTTCACCCTGGCCAAGGGCGCCAACCCGGGTGTCGACGTCCCGATCGGTGAGGACTGGGTCCAGGCGTCCCGGAACTTCGCCAACAAGATCTGGAACGCGACCCGCTTCGCCCTGATGAACGGCGCCACGGTCGAGGGCGAACTCCCGCCCGTCGAGAAGCTTTCGGCGACCGACCGCTGGATCCTCTCGCGACTGAACAAGGTCGTCGCCGAGGCGGACGCCTACTACGACGACTTCCAGTTCGCCAAGCTCGCCGACGCCCTCTACCACTTCGCGTGGGACGAGGTCTTCGACTGGTACGTCGAGCTGTCGAAGACGACCTTCTTCGACGGTGGTGAGCAGGCCAAGGTCTCGGCCCGCGTCCTGGGCGAGGTCCTCGACGTCACCCTGCGCCTGCTGCACCCGATCGTCCCGTTCGTCACCGACACCCTGTGGACCACCCTCACCGGCGGCGAGTCCCTCGTCGTCGCCGACTGGCCCAAGGCTGTGCTCGTTCCTGGGGCTGACGCCCCGGGCGGCTTCCGCGACGAGGCCGCGGAGCAGGAGATCGAGCTCGTCCAGCAGGTCGTCACCGAGGTCCGCCGGTTCCGTTCCGACCAGGGCCTCCAGCCCGGCCAGAAGGTCCCGGCCCGCCTGGACGTGACCGGCACCGCGCTGGCCCCGCACGAGGCGGCCATCCGTCAGCTGCTGCGCCTCCAGCCGGAGGGCGAGGGCTTCTCCGCCACCGCCTCCCTGCCGGTCGCCGGCGCCACCGTCGCGCTCGACCTGTCGGGCACGATCGACGTGGCCGCGGAGCGCAAGCGCCTCGCGAAGGACCTCGCGGCCGCGGAGAAGGAGAAGGCCCAGGCGAACGGGAAGCTCGGCAACGAGGCCTTCCTCGCCAAGGCCCCGGACAACGTGGTCGACAAGATCCGTACCCGCCTCGCCAAGGCGGACGAGGACATCGCCCGTATCCAGACGCAGCTGGCGAACCTGCCGCAGGCGTAACTCGTCACGGAGGGGCCCGGAACCGGTACACGGTTCCGGGCCCCTTTCGCGTACCCGCCGGCCCAGCCGGTCGCCCTTGCCGCAATATGGGCGAAGTGCCCGATCTCACAACAGACGGGACTTCAGGTCCACGGCTCCGGGACGAAAGACCTTGGATGATGGAGGGCATGCCCCGCCTCCCCACCGTCCCCGCGCTGCGCCGTCGCGTGGACCGATGGGCCGGCTCGCCCCGCGCCCTCGACGTCGTCGCCGCGCTCAGCGCCTTCGGCCTGATGGTCCTGGACGTGCCGGGGCTCGCCCGCGCCGACAACTCCCTCACCGGGGTCACCGCGACCCTGGTCCTCGCGGCCGGGGCGGCCACGCTGGTGCTCAGGCGCCGGCTGCCGTGGATCCCGTACCTCGTGGCGCTCGGCCTGATGGGCTGGCTCCACGAGCTGACGATGATCCAGTTCGCGCTGTACTCGATCGGCCGGTTCCGGGGACGGCGTGCCGCCGTCGCCGCCACTCTGCTCTACATCGGCGTCGCGTACACCCTTTTCCAGACGCCCGGCTGGCCCGCCCCGCACGGCGACACCCTGAGTGAGTTCCTGAGCCTCGTCATCCCGATCGGGGTCCTCGCGGCGGGCGTCGGCATCGCCGCGTACCGGCAGGACCTCGTCCGCGCCCTGGAGGCCCAGCGCCGCGAGGCCGTCGCCCGGCAGGCCGTCCAGGAGGAGCGGATCTCCGTCGGCCGGGACGTCCACGACCTGGTCGGCCGGGAGCTCACCGTCCTCGCGGTACGGGCCGAGGTCCTCGCGGTACGGGCCCGCGGCGACGCGCACCAGAAGGACTTCGAGGAGCTCGCGGACACCGCCCGCCGCGCCCACCTCATGCTCAACGAGACGATCGTGCGCCGCGCCGACCGGGACGCCGCCACCCCCGGTCTCGAAGGGCTCGCCGCGCTCGCCGAGGAGAGCGAGCGGATGGGCAGCCCCGTCGACCTGACCGTCGCGGAGGACGCGGGGGCGCTGTCGCCGCTGCGGCAGGCGGCCGTCCACCGGGTCGTGCGGGAGTGCCTGACGAACGCCGCCAAGCACGCGCCCTGCCTGCCGGTGACGGTCGCGATCACCGTGGAGGGGCCCGATCTGCGGATCGAGGTGCGCAACCAGCTGCCGAAGACCCCGCCGGACCCGGCCCCCGTCTCGACCGGCACCGGCCTGTTCTCCATGGAGGAGCGGGTCACCAGCATGGGTGGCACGATGAAGGCCCGCAGGGAGGCCGACTCCTACGTGGTGACGGCGCTGCTCCCGACGGGCCTCAACCGCTGACGCACTCGGGCCGACGGACCGCTACCGCGGACGGGGGACCGAAAGTCCCGAAAGGGGTGGGTCCATGGTCCTGTCGGTACCCCTCCGTAGACTGGGACCGTGAGCGAGCCGAGCGACCCGAGTGACCAGTTCGACGACATCGTCGACAACGAGACAAGCCGTGACCCCGACCTGGCGGTGATCGAGGCCGGCAGCCGTACCCTGCGCGCGCAGGCGGGCCCGGTCCAGGGCGACCCCGTGCCGGGCCGTCCCGAGGACCCGGAGCTCGACAAGGCGCTGCGCGAGGTCGAGACCGAGCTGTCCACCCGCTGGGGCGAGACCAAGCTGGAGCCCTCGGTCACCCGGATCGCGGCCCTCATGGACGTGCTGGGCGAGCCGCAGCGCGCGTACCCCTCGATCCACATCACCGGCACCAACGGCAAGACGTCCACGGCCCGCATGATCGAGGCGCTGCTCGGCGCCTTCGACCTGCGCACCGGGCGGTACACCTCGCCGCACGTGCAGACGATCACCGAGCGGATCAGCCTGGACGGCGCCCCGATCTCCGCCGAGCGGTTCGTCGAGACCTACCAGGACGTCAAGCCGTACGTGGAGCTGGTCGACGCCCGCGAGGAGTACCGGCTCTCCTTCTTCGAGGTCCTCACCGGAATGGCGTACGCGGCCTTCGCCGACGCGCCGGTCGACGTGGCCGTCGTCGAGGTCGGCATGGGCGGCACCTGGGACGCGACGAACGTCATCGACGCCTCCGTCGCCGTCGTCACCCCGATCGACCTCGACCACACCGACCGGCTCGGCGGGACCACCGCCGAGATCGCCGGCGAGAAGTCCGGGATCATCAAGCAGGACGCGACCGTCATCCTGGCCCAGCAGCCGGTGGACGCGGCCCAGGTCCTGCTGAAGAAGGCCGTCGAGGCGGACGCCACCGTCGCCCGCGAGGGCATGGAGTTCGGCATCGTCTCCCGCGAGGTCGCGGTCGGCGGGCAGCTCCTCACCCTGCGCGGTCTCGGCGGCGAGTACGACGGCGTCTTCCTGCCGCTGCACGGCGCCTACCAGGCGCACAACGCGGCCGTGGCGCTCGCCGCGGTCGAGGCCTTCTTCGGGATCGGCGCGGACCACGCGCGGACCCTGGACACGGACACGGTCCGCCGGGCCTTCGCCCAGGTGGCCTCGCCCGGCCGACTGGAGATCGTCCGCTCCTCCCCGACGGTGATCCTGGACGCCGCGCACAACCCGCACGGCGCGCGCGCCACGGCGGAGGGCGTCAGCGAGTCCTTCGGCTTCTCGCGGCTCGTCGGCGTGGTCTCCACGAGCGCGGACAAGGACGCCCGGGGGCTTCTGGAGGCCTTCGAGCCGATCTTCGCGGAGGTCGTGATCACGACGAACTCCAACCCGCGGGCCACCGACGTCGACGCGCTCGCCGCGATCGCGGTCGAGGTCTTCGGCGAGGACCGGGTCGTCGTCGAACCCCGGCTCCCCGACGCGCTCGAAGCGGCCATCACCCTCGCGGAGGAAGAGGCCGAGTACGGCGGCGCGGGAGTCCTCGTGACCGGTTCGATCTTCACGGTCGGCGACGCCCGGCTGCTGCTGCGAAGGAGCTGAACCCGATGCGCATGCTCTGTTCCTCGACGCTCATCGGCGAGTTCTTCGTGATCGGCTTCGCCGGTCTCGTCGCCATGAAGGACGACAGCCTGTCGATGGCGACCGTCTGGACGGTCTGCGGCGTCGCGATGGTCCTCTCGGTGCTGCTGTGCGGGATGGTCACCCGTCCCGGCGGCGTGCAGCTCGGCTGGGCCCTCCAGATCGGGCTGATCGCCAGCGGTTTCTTCGTGCCGGTCATGTTCGTCCTCGGGGCGGCCTTCGCCGTCCTGTGGTGGGCCTCGGTGCACTACGGCCGGAAGGTCGATGACATCAAGGCCCGTTGGGCCGAATCGCAGGCCACGCAACCCGCACAGGCCACGGCAGGGCCTGACGCTGCGTAATCGAGGGCCGTGCGGGCCCTGTAGCCTCGGAGGTCCCGCACACCGCTTTTCCGAAGGAGTTCCCCCGTGAGCCAGCGCACGCTCGTCCTGCTCAAGCCCGACGCCGTCCGCCGTGGCCTGATCGGCGAGATCATCGGTCGTATCGAGCGCAAGGCAGGCTGGACCCTCGCGGCCCTGGAGCTGCGCGAGCTGGACCAGGACACGCTGGAGCAGCACTACGGCGAGCACAAGGGCAAGCCCTTCTACGAGCCGCTGATGGGCTTCATGTCCTCCGGCCCCGTCGTCGCGCTCGTCGTCGAGGGCGAGCGGGTCATCGAGGGCGTCCGCCAGCTGGCCGGTCCGACGGACCCGATCGCCGCCGCGCCCGGCTCCATCCGCGGCGACTTCGGCACCATCGTCCGCGAGAACCTGATCCACGCCTCGGACTCCGAGGAGTCGGCGCTCCGCGAGCTGAAGATCTTCTTCCCGGGTCTCGTCTGACCCGGTGCTGACCCGGCGTCAGCCGAACAGCACAACCCTGTGGGGCGACCGAAGGAATTCGGTCGCCCCCAGGCATATGAACGCCAATCCCGGGAACGGATCGCCGCGTCCTACCGTCACCAGATACAGAGGTGGACCAACGCGCGGCATCCGTGCGGGCGGCACTACGATGGAAAACTCCACGCCGCACCACTCTCAGCCATGGGAAATCAAGGGGAACTCAATGTCGTTCATCGGCCGTGACATGGCTGTCGACCTCGGGACCGCCAACACGCTGGTGTACGTCAGGGGGCGGGGCATCGTTCTGAACGAGCCGTCCGTCGTCGCGATCAACACCAACACCGGCGGCATCCTGGCGGTCGGTGCCGAGGCGAAGAAGATGATCGGCCGGACGCCCGGCAACATCGTCGCCGTCCGCCCGCTCAAGGACGGCGTGATCGCCGACTTCGAGATCACGGAGCGGATGCTCCGCTACTTCATCCTCAAGATCCACAAGCGCCGCTACCTGGCCCGCCCCCGGGTCGTCGTCTGCGTGCCCTCCGGCATCACCGGCGTGGAGCGCCGCGCCGTCATCGAGGCCTCGACGCAGGCCGGTGCCCGCCAGGTGCACATCATCGAGGAGCCCATGGCGGCGGCCATCGGCTCGGGCCTCCCCGTCCACGAGGCCACCGGCAACATGGTCGTCGACATCGGTGGCGGCACCACCGAGGTCGCCGTCATCTCCCTCGGAGGAATCGTCACGGCACAGTCGATCCGGGTCGCCGGCGACGAGCTGGACAACGCGATCATCCAGCACATCAAGAAGGAGTACTCGCTCCTCCTCGGTGAGCGGACCGCCGAACAGATCAAGATCACCATCGGTTCGGCCTACGACCTCGACAAGGACGAGCACACCGAGATCCGCGGCCGCGACCTCGTCTCCGGTCTCCCGAAGACCGTGGTCATCTCCGCCGCCGAGGTCCGCAAGGCCATCGAGGAGCCGGTCAACGCGATCGTCGACGCGGTGAAGACCACCCTCGACAAGTGCCCGCCCGAGCTCTCCGGTGACGTCATGGACCGCGGCATCGTTCTCACCGGTGGAGGCGCTCTGCTGCGCGGCCTCGACGAGCGGCTCCGCCGCGAGACCGGCATGCCGATCCACATCGCCGAGGACCCGCTGGACTCGGTGGCGCTCGGCGCCGGCAAGTGCGTCGAGGAGTTCGAGGCCCTCCAGCAGGTCCTGGACGCCCAGCCGCGCCGCTAGCACCACCACGGAGCACCACCGCGTAGAACCCCACAAGAGAACAACCGCACAGCCGAACAACGGAACCACGAGGAAAGGCACGGCCGCCGCACGTGAGGGACACACGAGAGAGCCGGCTGCTCCTGGTGCTGCTGATCGCCATCGCGTTCGCACTGATCACGGTGGACATCCGCGGCGGTCAGGAGTCACCCGTCGACGGTGCCCGACAGGCCGCCGCCGCGGTCTTCGGACCCGTCGAGAACGGTGTGGCGGCCGCCGTCGACCCCATCGGGAACGCCATAGGCGCGGTCCGCGACTCCGGCGAGCGGCACACGCGGATCGCCGCCCTGGAGAAGGAGAACGCCGAGCTCAAGGCCGAGCTCGGCAGCGACGACCGCAACCGCAACCGGCTGCGCGAGCTCGACGCCATGCTCAAGACCGCCGGCGCCGGGCAGTACGGCATCAAGGGCGCGCAGGTCATCGCCATAGGAGCGGCCCAGGGCTTCTCCTGGACCGTCACCGTCGACGTCGGTGCCCGCGACGGCATCAAGCGGGACATGACCGTCCTCAACGGCTCCGGACTCGTCGGCCGTGTCACCACCGTCGGCCCGTCCACGTCCACGGTCCTCCTCGCCAACGACCCCGACTTCACCGTCGGTACGCGCATGGAGAAGTCCGACGAACTCGGCTTCGCCACCGGCCAGGGAGACCGCCCCCTCCTCGTCCAGCTCCTCAATGGCAAGGCCAAGGTGAAGGCGGGCGACCGTCTCGTCACCTTCGGCTCCAGCGGCGACAAGCCCTTCGTGCCCGGCGTCCCGGTCGGCGAGGTCGTCCGCGTCGACCCCGCGGGCGGCGGCCTGACCCGCAACATCTACGTCCGCCCGTACGTCGGCTTCACCAAGCTCGACATCGTCGGCGTCGTCGTCCAGGCCCCCCGCTCCAACCCCCGCGACACGGTGCTGCCGCAGAAGCCCAAGCCCGCCCCGACCGTCACCGTCACGGTCACGCCACCGCCACCGGACGGACAGCAGCCCGCCGACGGACAGCAGCCGAACGAGAACCAGCAGGGCCGGAACCAGCAGGCACCGCAGGACCAGGGGGACGCGACACCGTGAAGTTCAACCGCATCCTCCTCTCCGCGACCCTGATCGTGGTCGCGCTGGTCGTCCAGGTCTCCGTCCTCGCCCGGCTCCAACTCCCCGGCGCGGTCCCCGACCTCGTCCTCCTCACCGTCGTCGGCCTCGCCCTCGTCTACGGACCCGTCAGCGGCTCCCTCATCGGCTTCACCGCCGGGCTCCTCGCCGACCTCGCCCCGCCCGCCGACCACGCCGCCGGCCGCTACGCCCTCGTGCTCTGCGTCGTCGGCTACCTGGTCGGCCTCGCCCGCCCCGAGAACGGCCGGCTGACCTCCGCGACCGGCCCCATGGCCGTCGTCGTCGTCGCGGCCGTCGGCTCCACCCTCCTCTACGCGGGCGTCGGCGCCCTCGTCGGCGACACCGCCGCCCGCCATGTCGGCCTGGGCTACCTGCTGTTCACCGCGGCGGTCTACGACCTGCTCCTCGCGCCGTTCACCGTGCCGCTCATCATGGCCCTGGCCCGCAGAGCCGAGAACGATCCGCTCGCCGACGCCACCGGGTCGAACGGCGCCGACGTCTCCTCCGGCTGGCTCTCCTCCGGGACCGGCCTGCGGATCGGCACCCAGCGCGGCGGCCTGCGCGTGAAGGCCGCCCGGAGCCGCGCCTCACGGGCCGGCCGCATCAAGGGAGTCAAGCGACTGTGACCGAGGGGGTCCCGGCAGTATGAGCAACATCCCCGAGACCGGGCGGACCCCGCGGGTCCAGATCCGGCTCGTCGTCATCCAGATCCTCGTCTTCTCGCTGCTCCTGACCCTGGGGGGCCGCCTCTGGTACCTCCAGATCCGGAACGGCAAGGAGTACACGGACGAGGCGAAGAACAACCACGTCCAGCAGGTCGTCCAGCCCGCCGTCCGAGGCGCCGTCCTCGACGCCCGAGGCGTCCCGCTCGCGGACAACGAGACCCGGCTCGTGGTCTCCGCCTCCCGCACCGAGCTGCTGAAGATGAAGGACCGGGGCAAGACCGTCCTGACCCGGCTCGCCGGCGTCCTGGAGATGAAGCCCGAAGACGTCATCAACAAGATCCGGCTCTGCGACTCGAAGACCCCCAAGCCCTGCTGGAACGGTTCGCCCTACCAGCCGATCCCGGTGACCGACGAGGCCACCACCCAGCAGGCGCTGACGATCCGCGAGAGCTCCGAGGACTTCCCCGGCATCACCGCCGAACCCACCGCCGTGCGCCGCTACCCCGCGCCCGGGAAGGCCCGTACCTCGCAGGTGCTCGGCTACCTGTCGCCCGTCACCGACGGGGAGATCGAGAAGGCCAAGGACACCGACTCGCCGTTCCTCCGCTCCGACCAGGTCGGCCGCTCCGGTATCGAGCGCACGTACGACAAGGAGCTGCGCGGCAAGGCCGGCGTGACCCGCTACGAGGTGGACAACCTCGGCCGCGTCATGGGGCAGACGAAGTCCGACCCGGGCGTGGCCGGCTCCACCCTCGTCACCAGCATCGACGCCCGCGTCCAGGCCGTCGCCGAGTACGAACTCAACGCGGCGATGAAGGTCGTCCGGGGCGAGACCGACAAGATCACCGGCCGCAAGTACGAGGCCGACTCGGGCGCCGTCGTCGTCATGGAGACCAAGACCGGCCGCGTCGTCGCGATGGCCTCCCAGCCCGACTACGACCCCAACGCCTGGGTCGGCGGCATCTCCGCCAAGGACTACGCCGCGATGACCAGCAAGGGCTCCAACTACCCGCTGCTCAACCGGGCCATCCAGGGCCAGGCCCCCGCGGGCTCCATCTTCAAGGTGGTGTCGGCCAGCGCCGCCGTGCGAGCCGGCTACGACTTCAACGACAAGTACAACTGCAGCGCCTCCTACAGCCTCGGCAGCCGCAGCTTCGCCAACTTCGAGTCCCAGGGCCACGGCCCCATCACCCTCGGGGACGCCCTCAAGTTCTCCTGCAACACCGTCTTCTACGCCCTGGGCCACAAGGAGTGGCAGCGCGACGGCGGGATCAAGCCCAACAAGAACGCCCACGACTGGTTCTACACGACCGCCCGTGACTTCGGACTCGGTTCCGAGACCGGCATCGACCTGCCGAACGAGGTCACCGGTCGGATCCCCGACCGCAAGTGGAAGCAGAACTTCTGGGAGGCGAACAAGGACGCCTGGTGCAAGCAGGGCAAGAAGGGCGGCACCTACGTCGAGCAGATCGCCTACGAGAGCTGCCTCGAAGGCAACCAGCTGAAGGCCTACGACAGCATCAACTTCGCCATCGGCCAGGGCGACGTCCTCGTCACCCCCATCCAGATGGCCACCGCCTACTCCGCCATCAGCAACGGCGGCACCCTCTACGACCCCACCGTCGGCAAGGCCGTGATCAGCCCGGACGGCAAGTCGATCCGGGAGATCAAGCCCACGCCCCACGGGAAGCTGCCGGTCGGCGCTCAGACGATCCGCGACCTCGACAAGGGCCTGCGCTCCGTCGTCGAACCCGGAGGCACCGCGGCCTGGCGGTTCGGCGGCTGGCCCCAGGACAAGATCCCGCTGCGGGCCAAGACCGGAACCGCCCAGGTCTACGGCAAGCAGACCACCTCGTGGCTGGCGACCTACACCGACGACTTCACGATCGTCATGACGATCTCCCAGGGCGGCACCGGCTCCGGAGCCTCCGGCCCCGCCGTGCGCAACATCTACGACGCCCTCTACGGCCTCGACGACGCGGGCAACCAGGACCTCAAGCGGGCCCTGCTGCCGCACCCGCAGAAGGCCCTGCCGAAGGTCAATGCCGACGGCACCATCGACGCCCCCGCGATCAAGCCGTACGACCCCAAGTCGCAGTTGGTCGACCCCGCCGAGAACGGCGGCGGAGCACCGCCGCTCGCGGGCCCGCCTGCCCACCTGAGGGACTGACACGATGACGACCCGCACGAGCTTCTCCGTGTCCCGTTACGCACCCGACCGCGGGCCGGTCGCCCGACTCACCGCCCGTGACTCGGTGCTGCGCCGGCTCGACTGGCCGATCCTGCTCTCGGCGCTCGCGCTCTCCGTCCTCGGCGCCCTGCTCGTCTGGTCCGCCACCCGGGGCCGCACCGAGCTCAACAACGGCGACCCGTACTACTTCCTCTTCCGCCACCTCCTCAACACCGGCATCGGGTTCACCCTGATGATCGGCACGATCTGGCTCGGCCACCGCACCCTGCGCGGCGCGGTGCCGATCCTCTACACGCTCTCGATCGTGCTGATCCTCGCCGTCCTCACCCCGCTCGGCGCCACCATCAACGGCGCCCACGCGTGGATCGTCATCGGCGGCGGCTTCTCCCTCCAGCCCAGCGAGTTCGTGAAGATCACGATCATCCTGGTCATGGCGATGCTGCTCGCCGCCAAGGTCGACGCCGGCGACCAGCTCCATCCCGACCACCGCACCGTCGCCAAGGCCCTCACCCTGGCCGCCCTCCCGATGGGCATCGTCATGCTGATGCCCGACCTCGGCTCGGTCATGGTCATGGCCGTCATCGTGCTCGGCGTGCTGCTCGCCTCCGGCGCCTCCAACCGCTGGGTCCTCGGCCTGATCGGCGCCGGCGTCGGCGGCGCGGTCCTCGTCACCACGCTCGGCATGCTCGACGAGTACCAGATCAACCGCTTCGCCGCCTTCGCCAACCCCGAGCTCGACCCGTCGGGCGTCGGCTACAACACCAACCAGGCACGCATCGCGATCGGCTCCGGCGGGCTGTACGGCGCAGGCCTCTTCAAGGGACACCAGACCAGCGGCCAGTTCGTGCCCGAGCAGCAGACCGACTTCATCTTCACCGTCGCGGGTGAGGAGCTCGGTTTCGTCGGCGCCGGACTGATCCTCGTCCTCCTCGGCGTCGTGCTCTGGCGGGCCTGCCGGATCGCCCGCGAGACCACCGAGCTCTACGGCACGGTCGTCGCGGCCGGCATCATCGCCTGGTTCGCCTTCCAGTCCTTCGAGAACATCGGCATGACCCTCGGCATCATGCCGGTCGCGGGCCTGCCGCTGCCGTTCGTGTCGTACGGCGGCTCGTCGATGTTCGCGGTGTGGGTGGCGATCGGACTGCTCCAGTCGATCAGGGTGCAGCGCCCGATGACGGCGTAGCGACGCGCTGTCGCCCCGCGTTTCCGTTACGCCCTCCGTGTCCGCATCCGAGGTATTAGATTCGATGCATGGCGGAGACGAAACGCGAGATCGAGCGGAAGTACGAAGCCACGGGTGAGACCCGGGTACCGGACCTCACACGGGTCCCCGGGGTCTCGGCCGTCGGGGACCGGGGCGTCATGGAACTCGACGCCGTCTACTACGACACGCCCGACCTGCGGCTCGCCGCCGACGGGCTCACACTGCGGCGGCGCACGGGCGGGGACGACGAGGGCTGGCACCTCAAGTTCCCCGTCGCCTCCGGAATCCGCGACGAGATCAGGGCCCCGCTGGCCGACACCCTCCCGGGTGAGCTGGCGGGGCTTCTGCGTTCCCGGATCCGGGACGGTGGGGTCGTCCCGGTCGTCCGGCTCCGCTCCGCGCGGGACGTCCGCCACCTCGTGGACGGGAACGGCACCCTCCTCGCCGAACTGTCCGTCGACACCGTCCGTGCCGAACGGCTGCCCGGGGGAGCGGAGGCCTCCTGGACCGAGATCGAGGTCGAACTCGCCGACGCCGTGGCCGACGCCGACGCCGACGCCGCCGACGACACCGGCACGGCGATCCTCGACGCGATCGAGAAGCGCTTCAAGAAGGCGGGCATCCGCCCCTCGGCGTCCGCCTCCAAGCTGGCGAGGGCCCTGGCGGAGACGGAGCCCGACGCCCCCGCGCGCGGCACCGCATCCGAGCCCGCCCCCGACACCGCACCCGCGCCCGGCACCGCCGGTCACGCCGTCCTCGCCTACGTACGCAAGCAGGCGGACGCGATCGTCGAGCTCGACCCGGCCGTCCGGCGCGACCTGCCCGACGCCGTCCACCAGATGCGGGTCGCCTGCCGCCGCATGCGCAGTGCCTTCAAGACGTACCGGAAGGTCCTCGACAGGGCCGTCACCGACCCCGTCGGCGCGGAGCTGAAGTGGCTGGCCGGAGAGCTCGGCGTCGCCCGGGACCAGGAGGTGATGAGCGAGCGGCTGCGCGACCGGGTCGACGCCCTTCCCCGGACCCTGCGCCTCGGCCCGGTCCGCGGCCGGCTGCGGACCTGGTCCGCGGCCCGCGCCCGGGGCGGTCGGCGCCGTACCCTCGCCGCCCTGGAATCGGCCCGCTACCTCGCCCTGCTCGACACCGTCGACGAGCTGCTCGCCGACCCGCCGCTGCGCAAGGCCGCCGCCCGTGACGCCCGTACGGTGCTCGCCCGCGCCGTCCTCAAGGACCACGACCGCCTCGCCGCCCGCGTCGACCGGGCCCTCGCCCTCCGCCCCGGCCGGGACCTCGACCTCGCCCTCCACGAGGCCCGCAAGGCCGCCAAGCGCGCGAGGTACGCCGCCGACGCCGCCACCCCCGTCCTCGGGAAGCCCGCACGGAAGTTCGCCAAGCGTGTGAAGTCCGTCCAGTCCCTTCTGGGTGAACACCAGGACGGAGTCGTCGCCCGCGAGGCCCTGCGCGAGCTCGGGATCCAGGCCCACGCGGCCGGCGAGTCCGCCTTCACCTGGGGACTTCTCCACGGCCGCGAGGAAGCGGCGGCGGAGTCCGCGGAGCGCGCCCTCCCCAAGGCCTGGGCGAAGGCCTCGGCCCCGGAAATCCGGGCGGCACTGACCCGCTGAGCACCGGGGTACGCTTGAGAGTCGCCCCCCTGCCAGCTCACGAAGGTTCGAGATGTCTGCTGCCGAGTCTGTCTTCCCGCAGCTCGAAGCTCTGCTCCCGCACGTGCAGAAGCCGATTCAGTACGTCGGTGGAGAGCTGAACTCCACGGTGAAGCCGTGGGAGTCCGCCGACGTCCGCTGGGCGCTGATGTACCCGGACGCGTACGAGGTCGGTCTGCCCAACCAGGGCGTCATGATCCTTTACGAGGTGCTGAACGAACGCGAGGGCGTCCTCGCCGAGCGCACCTACAGCGTGTGGCCGGACCTGGAGGAGCTGATGCGCGAGCACCGGGTCCCGCAGTTCACGGTCGACTCGCACCGTCCCGTCGGCGCGTTCGACGTCTTCGGCCTGAGCTTCTCGACCGAGCTCGGCTACACGAACATGCTCACCGCCCTCGACCTCGCCGGCATCCCGCTGGAGTCGAAGGACCGGACCGTCGACCATCCGATCGTGCTGGCCGGCGGCCACGCCGCCTTCAACCCCGAGCCGATCGCGGACTTCATCGACGCGGCGATCATCGGCGACGGCGAGCAGGCCGTCCTCGACATGACCGAGATCATCCGCGACTGGAAGGCCGAGGGGCGGCCGGGCGGCCGCGAGGAGGTCCTCCTCCGTCTCGCGAAGACCGGCGCGGTCTACATCCCGGCGTTCTACGACGTCGAGTACCTGCCGGACGGCCGCATCGGCCGTGTCGTGCCCAACAGGTCGGGCGTGCCGTGGCGCGTCTCCAAGCACACCGTCATGGACCTCGACGAGTGGCCGTACCCGAAGCAGCCCCTCGTGCCGCTCGCGGAGACCGTCCACGAGCGCATGTCCGTCGAGATCTTCCGCGGCTGCACCCGCGGCTGCCGCTTCTGCCAGGCCGGCATGATCACGCGCCCCGTGCGGGAGCGAAGCATCACCGGCATCGGCGAGATGGTCGAGAAGGGTCTCAAGGCGACCGGCTTCGAGGAGGTCGGCCTCCTGTCGCTCTCCTCCGCCGACCACACGGAGATCGGTGACATCGCGAAGGGCCTCGCCGACCGGTACGAGGAGGACAAGGTCGGTCTGTCCCTCCCCTCGACCCGCGTCGACGCGTTCAACGTCGACCTGGCCAACGAGCTGACGAGGAACGGCCGTCGCTCCGGTCTCACCTTCGCCCCCGAGGGCGGCTCCGAGCGCATGCGCAAGGTCATCAACAAGATGGTCTCGGAGGAGGACCTCATCCGGACCGTCTCCACCGCGTACGGCAACGGCTGGCGCCAGGTGAAGCTGTACTTCATGTGCGGCCTGCCGACGGAGACCGACGAGGACGTCCTCCAGATCGGCGACATGGCCGTCAAGGTCATCGCCGAGGGCCGCAAGGTCTCCGGCCAGAACGACATCCGCTGCACCGTCTCCATCGGCGGCTTCGTCCCCAAGCCGCACACCCCGTTCCAGTGGGCGCCGCAGCTGTCGGCCGAGGAGACGGACGAGCGCCTGGCGAAGCTCCGCGACAAGATCCGCGGCGACAAGAAGTACGGCCGCTCGATCGGCTTCCGCTACCACGACGGCAAGCCCGGCATCGTCGAGGGCCTCCTCTCCCGCGGCGACCGCCGCATCGGCTCGGTCATCCGCGCCGTGTACGAGGACGGCGGCCGCTTCGACGGCTGGCGCGAGCACTTCTCGTACGACCGCTGGATGGCGTGCGCCGAGAAGACGCTGCCCGGCTTCGGCGTGGACGTCGCCTGGTACACGACCCGCGAGCGCACCTACGAGGAGGTCCTGCCCTGGGACCACCTGGACTCCGGTCTCGACAAGGACTGGCTCTGGGAGGACTGGCAGGACGCGCTCGACGAGACCGAGGTCGAGGACTGCCGCTGGACGCCGTGCTTCGACTGCGGTGTCTGCCCCGCGATGCAGACCGAGATCCAGGTCGGTCCGACGGGCAAGAAGCTGCTGCCGCTCTCGGTCGTGAAGTAGGCCGATCGGGTAACGCTCGGGTGACGGCCCGGCGCAGGGGAAACCCTGCGCCGGGCCGTTGCGTCATTCCCGGCATGAGCATGGAGAACCCGCCGCCGCCGGCACTGATCCGCATCCCGGTCCGGATCGTCGTGCTGGTGATCGTCCTGCCGATCCGCATGGTCTGGGACGTGCTCACGGCCACGGGGCGCTTCCTCGACCGCACCCTCCTCCGCCCGACGGGCCGCGGCCTGGCGTGGCTCTTCCACCACACGGTGACCCGGCCGGCCCGATGGCTGTACCGGCGGGTGCTCGCGCCGGTGGGCCGGGGGATCGCGTGGGTGTTCACCGGTGTGGGCCGGGGACTGGCGTGGGTGTTCACCGGTGTCGGCCGAGGGCTGGCGTGGGTGTTCACGCGGGTGGGCCGCGGTCTCGGGTGGGTGTTCACCGGCGTCGGCCGGGGACTCGCCTGGTTCCTCACCGGTGTCCGGCGCGGCCTGGCCTGGTTCCTCACCGGCCTGGGCCGGGGCCTCGCCGTCACGGGCGGGTGGCTGTGGTCCGGTCTGTCGGCCGCCGGCCGCCGGCTGGGGAAGGCGCTGTTCGTCTGGCCCTGGGTGGGCCTCTGGCGGTACGTGATCGTGCCGCTCGCCCGGTACGGGATCGCCGTCCCGGCCGTGTGGCTGTACCGCCACGTCCTCGCCCCGCTCGGCACCGCCTCCCTGTGGCTGCTGGAGAAGCTTCTCCTCGTGCCGGTCGCCGCCCTCTTCCGGTACGTCCTCGTCCCGGTGTTCCGGTACGGGATCGCCCTCCCCGCCATCTGGCTGGACCGCCACGTCCTGACCCCGCTCGGCCACGGGATCCGATGGGTCTTCGTCCAGGTCGGACGGGGTCTCTGCTGGTTCTTCCCCCGGCTCGGCCGCGGTCTCGCGGCCGTGCTGGCGTGGTCCGGCAGGGCGGTGTTCGTGTGGCCGTGGGTGGGGCTCTGGCGGTACGTGATCGTGCCGGTCGCGCGGTACGGCTTCGCCGTCCCCGCCACATGGCTCTGGAGGCGGGTCCTCGTACCCGTCGCGCGGGAGATCCGCGACGCCCTCGCCATCTGCTGGCGGGTCGCCGGGTTCCTCTCCCGGGCCGTCGGCCGGGCCCTCAAGTGGATCGCCTGGAACCTGGTCGGACGGCCCGTGACCTGGGCCTGGACGCAGGTCGTCCGGCCGGTCGGGCACTGGGTCCGCGACAGCGTCTGGGCGCCGGCCCGCAGGGCCGCCGTCGAGGCCGGGCGAGCGGCCAAGGACGCCCTCGCCACCGCCCGCGCCACCGTGCGGGAGGCCCGCAGGGACGCCTGGCGTGCCCTGGTCGGCGGAGCACGGATGACCGAGCCCGGGGAACCGGAGGTGGCCCGGGCGCGTACTCTGGGTAGTACAACGAACGTCCCCGGCGCGGCGCCCGCCCCCGAGATCTCCCTGCGAAAGCGGGGGTGAACCGGGCGGGACCCCCAGGGCGACCCGTACATCTCGTGGACGGCGCCACCCGCGCCGTCCCGCACCGAGGAGAAGAACCACTGGGCAAGCGACAGCCCGAAGGCCCGCCGCCCGCACCGGCGGTGCAGCGCATCCGACTGCGCTACACCAAGCGCGGCCGCCTCCGGTTCACCAGCCACCGTGACTTCCAGCGCGCCTTCGAGCGTGCGCTGCGCCGCGCCGAGGTGCCCATGGCGTACTCGGCCGGCTTCACCCCGCACCCCAAGGTGTCGTACGCCAACGCCGCCCCGACCGGTACGGGCTCCGAAGCCGAGTACCTGGAGATCGCGCTCACCCAGACGCGCGACCCGGAGACGCTGCGGGCGCTGCTCGACGAGTCCCTCCCCACGGGCCTCGACATCACCGACGCCGTCGAGGCCCGCACCTCGGGCCTCGCCGACCGGCTCACCGCCTCCGTGTGGGAGCTGCGGCTCGAGGGCGTCACCGTCGAGGACGCTTCGAAGGCCGCCGGGACGTTTCTCGCGGCCGAGACCGTGGAAGTACAGCGCAAGACCAAGAACGGCATCCGCACCTTCGACGCCCGTTCCGCGGTCACCGAGCTGACGGTCTCGACCCCCCCGGGCGATCCCCAGGGTGATAGGCCGCTGGACAGCGCCTGTGCGATACTGCGGCTGGTTGTTCGGCACGTGACACCTGCCGTGCGACCCGACGACGTCCTGTCCGGTCTCCGAGCTGTGGCCGACCTGGCGCCGCCGGTCCCCGCTGCGGTGACCAGGCTGGCGCAGGGGCTCTTCGACGAGGAGTCCGGCACGGTGACCGACCCGCTCGCGCCCGACCGCGAGGCAGTCACGGCCGCTTCAACCACGGCCGACGCGACCGCCTCAGCGACGGCGCCGGGTGCAGGTACCGCGTAGGGAGCGGTCGTTGTAGCGCAGCCCTGGTACTCGGGAGCCACCTGGGTCGGGCAGCGCACTGACCAGGAGACTTTCGCCAGGCCGTACGCACAGGGCGTACGGAACCGGCGAGCCAGACATCAGCTCCCGTGCGGCGCCCGCGCCCCGGACGGCGGCACCGCGCCACAGGCGCGATCGTGCCGCCGGACCGGAACCAGACGCGGCGCCCGGGAGCGTGACGGGAGAACCGCCCGCATGCTCGAGCCCACCGAAGACAACAACGCCCCCGGTGACAAGCTGCCGCCGCGCCGCAGGCGCCGCGCCGCTTCCCGCCCCGCCGGTCCGCCGGTGACGGCCGGTACGGAGTCCACCGAGACCACGGCAACCGCCGAGACCCCGGCCGTGGAGGCCGCCCCGGTCGAGGCCGAGGCCCCCGCGCCGCGCACCCGCCGCCGCGCCACCCGCAAGGCCACCGCACCGGCCGCGGAGACCGCCGAGGTCGCCGCCCCGGTCGACGAGACCCCCGCTCCGGCCGAGGCCCTCGCCGCTCCGGCCGAGGAGGCCCCCGAGGCCGCTCCGGCGCGCCCGGCCCGCCGCCGTGCCACCCGTAAGGCCACCGCGCCCGTGACCTCCACGGCCCCCGCCGAGGAGCCTGCGGCCGAGACCGTCGAGGCCGTCGCCGCTCCCGCCGAGGAGGCCCCCGAGGCCGCTCCGGCGCGCCCGGCCCGCCGCCGTGCCACCCGTAAGGCCACCGCGCCCGTGACCTCCACGGCCCCCGCCGAGGAGCCCGCGGCCGAGGCCGAGCCGGTCGCCGAGGTCGCCGCCCCGGTCGAGGAGGCCCCCGAGGCCGCCGCGCCGCGTACCCGCCGCCGTGCCACCCGCCGGGTCACCTCGCCCGAGGCGACCGTCGAGGCCGCCCCCGTCGAGGCCGCCCCCGTCGAGGCCGTCACCGGCGAGACGCTGCCCCAGGCCGCCGTCGCGCAGATCGCCGCCGACGAGGCCGAGGTCGCCGCCGCCGAGACCGCCGCCACCCGTGGCCGCGGCCGCCGCCGCGCCACCTCGCCGCAGTTCACCTCCGAGCCGGCCACGACCCCCGAGACGTCCGGCGCCCGCCGCGCCGCACGTCCCGCCGTCGCCGTCTTCCAGGCCCCGGTCTTCGCCGAGCCGATGTTCCAGACCCCGGAGACGGCCGCCGCGGCCGCCGCCGCCGAGGTCGTGGAGCCGGAGGAGGACGAGCTCGACGAGACCGTGGAGACCGTCGAGATCGAGGCCGAGGCCGTCGAGACGACCGGGCCCATCGAGATCCCGGAGGCCACCGAGCGCGCCGAGACCGGCTCCCGTCGCCGTCGCCGCCGCCGTGGCGAGCCCGTCGCCGTCGAGCCCGTCCCCACCACCGTCGCCGACGAGCCCGAGGTCGAGGCCGTATCGGACGAGGTCGAGGAGGCCGAGGAGGCCGAGGAGACGGACGAGTACGGGGACCGCCCGTCCCGCCGTCGCCGTCGCGGTGGCCGTCGCCGCCGTCGCGGTGAGCTCACCGAGGTCGAGGAGTCCGAGGAGTCCGAGGAGTCCGAGGAGTCCGACGAGCTCCGGTCCGAGGACGAGGCCGAGGAGGGCGAGGAGGAGCACGACGAGGCCGAGGCGTACGCCGGCGGCTCCAGCAGCTCCCGTCGCCGCCGTCGTCGCCGCCGTCGCAGCGGGGACGCCTCCGCCGACCTCGAAGGCGCCGAGGAGGAAGGCGTCCGCACGGTCGTCAAGGTCCGCGAGCCCCGCCCGGCCCGCGAGAAGGTCGAGCCGGGCACCGGCGCGGACGAGGTCCAGTCCATCAAGGGCTCGACCCGCCTGGAGGCCAAGAAGCAGCGCCGCCGCGAAGGCCGCGAGCAGGGCCGCCGCCGCGTCCCGATCATCACCGAGGCCGAGTTCCTGGCCCGCCGCGAGGCCGTCGAGCGCGTCATGGTCGTCCGCCAGAGCGGCGAGCGCACCCAGATCGGCGTCCTGGAAGACAACGTGCTCGTCGAGCACTACGTCAACAAGGAGCAGGCCACCTCGTACGTCGGCAACGTCTACCTGGGCAAGGTCCAGAACGTCCTGCCGTCGATGGAGGCCGCCTTCGTCGACATCGGCAAGGGCCGCAACGCCGTCCTGTACGCCGGTGAGGTCAACTTCGAGGCGCTCGGCATGGGCCACGGCCCGCGCCGCATCGAGACCGCCCTCAAGTCCGGCCAGTCGGTCCTCGTGCAGGTCACGAAGGACCCGATCGGCCACAAGGGCGCCCGTCTGACCAGCCAGGTCTCCCTGCCCGGCCGCTACCTCGTGTACGTGCCCGAGGGCTCGATGACCGGCATCAGCCGCAAGCTCCCGGATACCGAGCGCGCCCGTCTGAAGACCATCCTCAAGAAGATCGTCCCCGAGGACGCGGGCGTCATCGTGCGCACCGCCGCCGAGGGCGCGAGCGAGGACGAGCTGCGCCGTGACGTCGAGCGTCTGCAGGCGCAGTGGGAGGACATCCAGAAGAAGTCGAAGAGCGGCAACGCGCCGACGCTGCTCTACGGCGAGCCGGACATGACCGTCCGGGTCGTCCGCGACATCTTCAACGAGGACTTCTCCAAGGTCATCGTCAGCGGTGACGACGCCTGGGAGACCATCCACGGCTACGTGCACCACGTCGCCCCGGACCTGACCGACCGCCTGTCCAGGTGGACGAGCGAGGTCGACGTCTTCGCGACGTACCGGATCGACGAGCAGCTCATGAAGGCGCTGGACCGCAAGGTCTGGCTGCCGTCCGGCGGCTCGCTGGTGATCGACAAGACCGAGGCGATGATCGTCGTCGACGTCAACACCGGCAAGTTCACCGGCCAGGGCGGCAACCTCGAAGAGACCGTGACGAGGAACAACCTCGAAGCGGCCGAGGAGATCGTGCGCCAGCTGCGCCTGCGCGACCTCGGCGGCATCGTCGTCATCGACTTCATCGACATGGTCCTGGAGTCCAACCGCGACCTGGTGCTGCGCCGCCTCCTGGAGTGCCTGGGCCGGGACCGGACCAAGCACCAGGTGGCCGAGGTCACCTCGCTCGGCCTGGTGCAGATGACCCGCAAGCGGGTCGGCCAGGGCCTCCTGGAGTCCTTCTCCGAGACCTGCGTCCACTGCAACGGCCGCGGTGTCATCGTCCACATGGAGCAGCCGACCACCGCCGGTGGCGGTGGCGGCGGCAAGCGCTCGAAGAAGCGCGGTCGCGGCGGTGCCGAGCACGTCCACGAGCACGAGCACGAGGCCGTCGAGTCCGGCGCCGAGACCGAGGCCGAGCACGAGGTCGAGACCGAGACCGAGGCCGAGGTCGCGGCGGAGCTGGCCGCCCCGGTGGCCCTGCCGGAGCCCATCGCCCCGGACGAGGAGCTGTACGGCAGCATCGCCGAGGCCGAGGCCGCCGCCACGCGCGGTCGTGGCCGTCGCCGCGCCACCCGCCGGGTGTCCGCGCCGACCGCCCCGGCGCCGGTCGCCCAGGCCCCCGCGCCGGCCCCGGTCGTCGAGGCCGAGCCCGTCGTGGCCGAGCCGGAGCCGGTCGTCGAGACCGTCGCCGAGCCGGTGGTCGAGCCGGTGGTCGAGGAGACCGCCGCCCCGGCCCCGCGTGGCCGTCGCCGCGCCACCCGCCGCGTGACGTCCCCGGTCGTGTCGACCACGGAGACCGCCGAGCCGGCAGTCGCCGAGCCGGTCGTCGAGGCGGCCCCGGAGCCGGAGCCCGTCGTGGAGCCGGAGCCCGTCGTGGAGGCCGCGCCGGAGCCCGTCGTCGAGGAGGCCCCCGTGGCCGCCCCGCCGCGTGCCCGTCGCCGGGTGGTCCGTAAGGCCACCGCTCCCGCCGGTTCGCCCGCGGGCGCCGAGGAGGCCGCCGTTCTCGTGGTCGACGCGACTCCGGCCGAGACCCCGGAGGCCGCCGAGGCCACCGAGGTCACCGAGGACGAGGCCGGGACCGAGGCCGCGCCGGCCAAGAAGACGGCCGCGCGCAAGACCGCGAAGAAGGCCACGGCCAAGAAGGTCGCCACCAAGAAGACGGCGGCGACCAAGAAGACCGCGGCGAAGAAGACCACCGCCAAGAAGGCCCCGGCCAAGAAGGCGGCGGAGAAGACCGCGGCTCCGGCCCAGGACTGATCCACCGGTGTGCGGGCCGCCCCTCCCAGGAGGGGCGGCCCGCACCCGCTCGGGCGAATTTGACCCCTTGTGGCAGCCGCCCGTAACCTAGACCGTCGGCGTGTCTTACTGGACGCGTCGCGCCTCTGAGCACCTCCCTCCCGCTCGCCGGGAGAGGCCGCTCGTCCGATTCCGGAACGCCGCGGGCCCTTGGGCCCGTGTGAGTGGCTGGCTTCAGAGGTTTCATCCCGAGTGAGAGAGAGATCCGCGTGTACGCCATCGTGCGCAGCGGTGGTCGCCAGCACAAGGTTGCTGTCGGCGACATCGTTGAGGTTGACAAGATTCCCACTGCCAAGGTTGGCGACACGGTCGAGCTCTCGACCCTGCTCGTTGTCGACGGCGACGCCGTGACCAGCGACCCGTGGGTCCTGGCCGGGATCAAGGTTCAGGCCGAGATCGTGGACCACCACAAGGGCGCCAAGATCGACATCCTGCGCTACAAGAACAAGACCGGCTACCGCCGTCGCCAGGGTCACCGCCAGCAGTACACGGCGATCAAGGTCACCGGTATCCCCGCGGCTGCGAAGTAAGAGGGACTGAGACATGGCACACAAGAAGGGCGCATCGTCCACCCGGAACGGGCGCGATTCCAACGCTCAGCGGCTCGGCGTGAAGCGCTTCGGCGGTCAGGTCGTTTCCGCTGGTGAGATCCTCGTCCGCCAGCGCGGCACCCACTTCCACCCGGGCGCGGGCGTCGGCCGTGGCGGCGACGACACGCTGTTCGCCCTCCTGCCCGGCTCGGTGCAGTTCGGCACCCACCGTGGCCGCAAGGTCGTGAACATCGTTCCGGTCGCCTGATCGGATCTTTGCGGAGGCGGACCTCACTTCCCGGAAGGGAAGCGGGTCCGCCTTTCGCGTGTTACTAGATAGACATTCCACCCTCCTCGGCCTTTGGGCCGCGGAGACCCCCAATCTGGAGGCAGAACCATGACCACCTTCGTGGACCGCGTCGAGCTGCACGTCGCCGCGGGTAACGGAGGCCACGGCTGCGCCTCCGTTCACCGGGAGAAGTTCAAGCCGCTCGGCGGACCCGACGGCGGCAACGGCGGCCGTGGCGGCGACGTGATCCTGGTCGTCGACCAGTCCGTCACCACGCTGCTCGAATACCACCACTCGCCGCACCGCAAGGCGACCAACGGTCAGCCCGGCGCCGGCGACAACCGCTCCGGCAAGGACGGCCAGGACCTCGTCCTGACCGTGCCCGACGGCACCGTCGTCCTCGACAAGCAGGGCGAGGTGCTCGCCGACCTCGTGGGTGAGGGCACCACCTTCATCGCGGGCCAGGGCGGCCGCGGCGGCCTCGGCAACGCGGCGCTGTCCTCCGCCCGCCGCAAGGCCCCCGGCTTCGCCCTCCTCGGCGAGCCCGGCGAGGCGCGGGACATCGTCCTGGAGCTCAAGACCGTCGCCGACGTGGCCCTCGTCGGCTACCCGAGCGCGGGCAAGTCCTCGCTCATCTCGGTGCTGTCGGCCGCCAAGCCGAAGATCGCCGACTACCCCTTCACGACGCTCGTCCCGAACCTGGGCGTGGTCACGGCCGGCTCGACCGTCTACACGATCGCCGACGTGCCGGGCCTGATCCCGGGCGCGAGCCAGGGCCGCGGCCTGGGCCTGGAGTTCCTGCGCCACGTGGAGCGGTGCTCGGTCCTCGTCCACGTCCTGGACACGGCGACGCTGGAGTCCGACCGCGACCCGATCACCGACCTCGACATCATCGAGGAAGAGCTCAAGCAGTACGGCGGGCTCGAGGACCGGCCGCGCATCGTCGTCCTCAACAAGATCGACATCCCGGACGGCCAGGACCTCGCGGACATGATCCGCCCGGACCTCGAAGAGCGCGGCTACCAGGTGTACGAGGCCTCCGCCGTGGCCCGTACGGGCCTGAAGGAGCTCTCCTTCGCCCTCGCCGGCATCGTCGCGGAAGCGCGCGCGGCGAAGCCGAAGGAGGAGGCGACCCGGATCGTCATCACCCCGAAGGCCGTCGACGACGCGGGCTTCACGGTCACGTACGACGAGGCCGAGGACGTGTACCGGGTGCGCGGCGACAAGCCCGAGCGCTGGGTCCGCCAGACCGACTTCAACAACGACGAGGCCGTGGGCTACCTGGCCGACCGCCTCAACCGCCTCGGTGTCGAGGACAGGCTGATGAAGGCGGGCGCCCGCGCGGGCGACGGCGTCGCGATCGGCTCCGAGGAGAACGCGGTCGTCTTCGACTGGGAGCCCTCGATGATGGCGGGCGCCGAGATGCTCGGCCGCCGCGGCGAGGACCACCGTCTGGAGGCCCCGCGACCGGCCGCCCAGCGCCGCCGCGACCGGGACGCGCAGCGGGACGACGCGCAGCGGGAGTACGACGAGTTCGACCCGTTCTAGGGCGTGTGTCCGGCCGGAGCGGGTTCGTCCCGCTCCGGCCGGACCGTGGAAAGGAGGGCCGTCGACTTTGTTCGACGGCCCTCCTTTCGGTTCCGTCGACCGGGCTCCCGGTGGTTCCGGCGGACGGATCCCGGTGCGGTCCGTGGGACGGTTTCCGGTGCGGTCGGGCGGACGGATCCCCGTGCGGTCCGGGGGACGGTTTCCGGTGCGGTCCGTGGGACGGTTTCCGGTGCGGTCCGGCGACGGTTTCCGGTGCGGTCGGGTGGCGGAGGGGCTCCCGTAGGATTCTCGGGTGAGTGAGACCCCCCAGCCGCAGGACACGGCACGTGTCAGTGTCGTCGTCATCGCGTACAACGACGCCGAGCACGTCGGCGACGCGATCCGCTCGGCCCTCGCCCAGGGCGAGGCCGTCGGTGAGGTCGTCGTCGTCGACGACGCCTCCGGGGACACCACCCCCGACGTGCTCGCCGGGTTCGCCGACGAGCCGCGGGTGCGGCCGCTGATCCGCGAGGACAACAGCGGCGGCTGCGGCACCCCCCGCAACGACGGCATGGCGGCCGCCGTCCACCCCTACGTCCTGTTCCTCGACAGCGACGACCTGCTGATGCCCGGCGCCGTCGACGGACTCCTCGCCGTGGCGACCGAGCGGCGCGCGGACGTCGTCGCCGGCGTCTGTGTGCGGCGCGAGCTCCCCGAGGGCCGCGAGACCGTCTGGGCGCCCTCGCTGTACGACGTCTCCCAGGGCGCCACCCTCCCGGGCACCGTCCTCGACGGCGTCGAGGGGCACCCCGAGTTCGTCCTCGACACGCTCTCCGTCAACAAGCTCTACCGCCGCGACTTCCTCGACAAGCACGCGATCCGCTTCCCCGACGGCGCCTTCCACTACGAGGACTTCGTCTTCAGCGCCCGCGTCCAGGCCGCCGCCCCGCGACTCGCCGTCACCGACGTGCCCGTGTACGTCTGGCACGTGCGGCGCCAGGCCTCGACCCTGTCGATCTCGCTGCGCCGCGCCTCCCTGGCGAACTGGGAGCACCGGATCGCCGCGCACCGCGCCGTCGTCGAGGTGTTCCGTACGGCAGGACGGTCCGCGCTCGCCGTCGCCGCGCAGACGAAGTTCCTCGACTACGACCTCCCCATGTACCTGCGCGAGCTGCCGCAGCGGACCGCCGCCTACCGCGCCGACTGGTGGACGGTCACCCGCGCCCACCTGGCCGGTTTCGACGCCGCCGCGGTCACCGCCGCCCTGGTCCCGTCCCGCTGGCTGCACGCCGGGCTCACGGCACTCGCCGCAGTGCCCGAGGGGCGGGAACTCACCCGGTTCGTCGAGCTCGCCGCCCCCCGGCCGCGGCTCGTCCCCCCGTACCCCCGCGCCGAGGACGGCACCCCGGTGCTGGCCGGCGCCCCCGCCGACGTACCGCTGGACGGGCTCGCCGAGCTGTCCCCGGCCGACCTGCCGGTCGCCGTGGACGGCGTCGCCTCCGTCGGCGGGGCGACCCGCGTGACCGTGACCGTGCACGAGATGTACGGGCGTGTCGGCGCGCTGTACCCCGTCGCCGTGCGTGTCGACTTCACCGAGCGCGTCTCGGCCGCGACGGTCTCCGCCGAGGCCCCGCTCCTCCCCGTCGACGAGGGCTGGACCGCCACCGTTCGGGTCCCCACCGCGAAGCTCCTCCGCCCGGGCCGGCTGGCCGCCTGGTCGCTCCTCGCCGAGCTGCGTTACGCGGACGGCTCGACCGGAACCGCCGAGGTCAGGGCCCCGGAGGGCTTCGCGGGACGGCGCGGCATGGTCCTCGGCAGGCTGGGCCGGGTTCTGCTCGTCCAGGTCGTGGCCTCGGCGCGCCGAGGCCTGATCCTCCGCCTCGCGGGAGGCGCGGTCGGCGCCCGCCAGGTCGTGTCGGGCCGGCTCAGGAGACTGCTGGCGATGCGGTGAACATCACCCGATGTGCGGGAGATGAGTTATGGAACAATTCTTCCTGCCGGGTAGTCTTGCCGGTCGCCGGGGGGCGTTCATCGAACAAGAGTGAGCGCGACCCGCACCACAAAAATCAGAAGCGCGCCATGATCGTGGCGCAGGCAGCTCCGTGGCAGACCGGGACACGCACCGGACGTCGCCGCATGCACGTGTGAGAGGACTTGGATGCCGACTAGCGACGTCCCTGATGTGAGCGTCGTCGTCATCGTCTACAACGATGAGGAACGGCTCCCGCGAGCGGTTCGGTCACTGCTCGACCAGACCCTGAACAACCTCGAAGTGATCATCGCCGACGACTGTTCGACCGATGGCACCGAGCGCGTCGCGCGTGCACTTGAGGCCTCCGACCCGCGCGTACGGTACGTGCGCCTGGAGCAGAACAGCGGTGGCTGCAGCGCCCCGCGAAACCGGGGCATCGCGGTCGCCCGCGCCCCGTACATCATGTTCCTCGACAGCGACGACGAGCTGCCCAGGCACGCCTGCAAGAGCATGCTGCTCGTCGCCGAGGAGACCGGTGTCGACTTCGTGACCGGTGAGGTGACCCGGCTCTTCGAGGAGTCGAACACCACCGGCCTCTGGTACCCGCACCTCTTCACCGAGCGCCGGGTCGTGGAGGGCATCGCCGAAGCGCCCGAGTACTTCTTCGACCACCTGTCGACGAACAAGCTCTACCGGATCGGCTTCATCCGGGACAACGGGCTCACCTTCCCCGAGGGCATCCACTACGAGGACCAGCTGTTCTCCGCGCAGGCGTACACGCTCGCGGAGACCTTCGCCGTCGTCCCGTGGTCGATCTACACCTGGCGTCTCGCGCCGGAGAGCGTCTCCATCTCCTCCAGCCGCCACAAGATCCAGAACGTGCGCGACCGCATCGGCGTGGCACGGCTGATCGACGCGTGGTTCGAGGAGCGGGGCCACGCGGAGCTGCGCGCGGAGAAGGACTACAAGTTCCTCCGCCACGACTTCCGCCTGTACCTGGGCGACCTGCCGTTCCGTGACGCCGACTGGGTCGCGGAGTTCGCCGAGGTGGTCAACCCGTACCTCGCGGAGATCTCCGACGAGACCTACGCGCGGCTCTCGCGCGAGGAGCGCATCTGCATCCACCTGCTGCGCACCGGCCGCCTCGAAGAGGCCTCGGTGGCCGCCCGCCAGTTCGGCCGGCCGCAGCTCGCGCCCCGCGCCGTGACCGAGGTGGACGGGGTGGCCTACTGGGGCGCCGTCGCCCCGGCGGACGACGCCGACCGCAGCGAGCTGGACCTCAGCGAGTGGCACCTGCACGACCAGATCCTCAGCAGCGGGCGGCTGCGTCACGAGCTGACCTCCGTGTCGATGCTCGGACCGGTCCTGCGCCTGGAGATCCGTACGTACGACCCGATCGGCCTGATCACCGAGGGCGCCCAGGCCTCGGTCAAGCTGGCCGCCCACAAGACGCCGCTGAGCGTGCCCCTCACGCTCGTACCGGACGGCGAGGGCCAGTACGTGTCCAAGGCCGAGGTGGACCTGAGCAGGGTCCCGGTCGGCAAGGTCGGCGTGGCGACCCGTCGCCACCCGGTGGTCGCCCTGGAGTGCGACGGCGCGCGGCGGACGGACATACTGCTGGCCAAGCACGACCAGCCGGACTACCGCGCCACCGTCACGTACCACAAGTTCGGCATCCACCACATGCGCATCCAGGCGGAGCAGAAGGGTGCGGGGCGCCTTGAGGTGACCTGGCAGCGCTCCGGCGTCCTGAAGTCCCTCGAACCGCTCGGCCCCTACGCCCGCAAGACGAAGGCCAAGGTCGGCAAGGTCCGCAAGATCCTCGCCGGCAACGAGGGCAAGGCGACCGCCTACGACACGATCTCCAAGCTCCCGCGCAAGCGCAGCCTGGCCGTCTTCGAGGCGATCGAGGGCCGCGGCTACGCGGACAGCCCCCGGTACATCTACGAGGAGCTCAAGCGCCGGAACCTCCCGATCGACGTGGTCTGGTCGTACTCCGGGAACCGCTCCTCCTTCCCCGACGACGTCACGCTCGTCAAGCGCGGCAGCTTCGCCTACGGCCGCGCGCTGGCCCGTGCCACGTACTGGGTCGACTCGCACAACCTGCCGTACCTGTACCCGAAGCCGAAGGGCACCCGGTACCTCCAGACCTGGCACGGCCAGACCTTCAAGGCGATGGGCTTCGACGTCCCGTCGCTGCGCGGTGCCTCGGAGATGGAGAAGGGGCGCTTCCGCGCCGCCGTGGGCCGCTGGGACGCGCTCGTCTGCCCGAGCTCCGAGTTCGAGCGGACCTTCGTCCCCGCCTTCGAGGTCCAGGCTGCCGACCTGATCCGCTCCGGCTACCCGCGCAACGACGTGCTCGTGCGCTGGGCCGAGCCGGAGCAGCAGGCCAAGGCGGCCGCCACCCGCCAGGCGCTGGGCATCCCGGCCGACCGCAAGGTCCTGCTCTACGCCCCGACCTTCCGTGACGCGGCCCGCCGCACCGGTCAGTCGATCCGCGTGGACTTCGAGGAGCTGGCTCCGTACCTGTCCGACGAGTGGGTCGTCGTCGTGCGAGCCCACCCGTACGACCGGTTCAAGGTCGACCCCGAGCTCGGGCACTTCCTCCGCGACGGTTCCTCGTTCGCCGACATCAACGACCTGATGCTGGCCTCGGACGCGGTCCTCACGGACTACTCGTCGCTGATGTTCGACTACGCCAACACCGGCCGTCCGATACTGCTGTACACGGACGACTACGAGGCGTACAAGGGCGGCGACCGGGGCACGTACTACGACCTCGAGGACATCGCGCCCGGGCCGATGCTGACGACCACCGAGGACCTCGCCGCCGCCGTGCGAGACCTGGAGGGCGTCCAGGAACGGCACGCACAGCGCTACGCGCGTTTCCAGGAAATGTTCTGCTCGTACGAGACCGGCCACGCGAGCAAGCTGGTGGTCGACGCTTTTTTCGAAGGCGGCACCCATGACTGAGGCCTCCCCCGTCCGCAACGTGTTCTTCGTCGGTATCGACGTCGACTCGATGGGTGGATCCCAGCGGGTGCTGCACACCCTCGCCCAGGGCATGGGCGAGCGGGGCCACCGCGTCGAGCTGATCGGCATCCGCCCGAGCACCGAGCCCTTCCCGTACAACGCCACGCGTACGTACCAGCACTCGACGCTCTACCCGCCGGCCTCGGAGCCCAAGCCGCCGGTGCGCACCGTCGGCGACCGGCTCAGCCTGGCGCGGCGCGCCGACGCCCGGCGGGCGCGGACCGACCGTGACAACGCGCGAGCCGAGATGCAGCGGAAGCTGTCGGCGGTCGAGGACGGCTACATCGTCTTCGGTTCGCCGTGGGCGGCGGACTGGGTCATGCCCCTGAAGTGGCGTCACCTCAAGGGCATCGGGCAGTACCACGAGTCCTTCGCGCAGGCCAAGCGCAGCGCCAACCTGGGGCTGATCCGGCGTCACTACCCGGCTCTGGAGCAGACCCTGGTCCTCTCCGAGGGCGACGCGGTCGAGTTCGTCAACCAGCGCGTGCCGAACGTGCGGGTCATGCCGAACCCGCTGCCGTTCTACCCGGACGAGCTGGCTCCGCTCGACACCCGCAAGATCGGCGCGGTCGGCCGGCTCGACCCGATCAAGCGGTACGACCGGATGATCGAGGCCTTCGCCCAGGCCCACAAGGGCCGCGAGGGCTGGGAGCTGCACCTCTTCGGTGACGGCCCCCTGGAGACCGAGCTGCGTATGAAGGCCGAGGACCTCGGCGTCGCCGACCAGGTCGTCTTCCGCGGTACGGCCAAGGACATGGCGTCCGCCTACCGCGAGCTGTCCGTGGTCGCGATCAGCAGTGAGCGCGAGGGCCGCCCGATGGCGCTGGCCGAGGCGGCCGCGTGCGGAGTGCCGTGCGTGAGCTTCGACGTCTCGGGCGGTGTCCGGGAGCTCGTCGCGGACGGCGTCACCGGCACCCTGGTGCCGCCGGCCGACGTGCCCGGGCTCGCCGCCGCGTTCGGCGAGCTCATGGACGACGCCGAGCTGCGGCAGCGGTACGGCAGGGCGGGGCGCGAGCACGTCGCGCACCTGGCGCTGCCGCACGTGCTCGACCAGTGGGAGGCGGCGTTCGCGGAGATCGAGCGCTGAGAATCCCCTGGGGAGATCTCCTGTCGGAGCCCCGTCCGGACACCGTCCGGGCGGGGCTCCGGCGCGTGTACGGGCAGGGGCTCCGGCCTGTCGGGCGAGGGGCTCCGGCGCGTCCGGACCGGGCTCCGCCGTCTCCGGACGGGGCTTCGCCGTCTCCGGAGCCGTCGGCGGGGGCCCGCGCTCGGGCCCGCGCTCGGGCCCGCGCTCGGGTCCGCGGGGGTGCTCGGGGCTGTGGCTACACTGTCGGAATGACCTGGCTCATCACCGGCGGCGCCGGTTACATCGGTTCGCACGTCGTCAAAGCAATGACCGAGGCCGGCGAGCGTGTCGTCGTGGTCGACGACCTCAGCACGGGCAACCCGGCGCGCGTCCCCGAGGGCGTCGCGCTCGAGAAGGGCTCGGTCCTGGACCGCGACTTCCTCGACGGGGTGCTGCGCGAGCACGAGGTCAAGGGCATCGTCCACCTGGCCGCCAAGAAGCAGGTCGGCGAGTCGGTCGAGCAGCCGCTGTTCTACTACCGCGAGAACGTGACGGGTCTGCAGACCATCCTGGAAGCGGCCGCCGGCGCCGGGGTGAAGAGCTTCCTCTTCTCCTCCTCCGCCTCCGTCTACGGCATGCCCGACGTGGACCTCGTCACCGAGGACACCGAGTGCCTGCCCCTCAGCCCGTACGGCGAGACCAAGCTCGTCGGCGAGTGGATGGCGCGCGCTGTCGGCCAGGCCCACGGGATCTCCACCGCCTGCCTGCGGTACTTCAACGTGGCGGGCGCCGCGGCCCCCGAGCTCGCCGACACCGGTGTCTTCAACCTGGTGCCGATGGTCTTCGAGCGGCTCGACGCCGGTGAGTCCCCGCGCATCTTCGGCGACGACTACCCGACGCCGGACGGCACCTGCATCCGTGACTACATCCACGTCGCCGACATCGCGGACGCCCACCTCGCGGCGGCCCGCGCGCTCGCCGCGGCGGGCGAGGCCGGCGAGACGGCCGCGCTGACCCTGAACATCGGGCGCGGCGAGGGCGTGTCGGTGCGCGAGATGGTCAACCTGATCAACGAGATCACCGGCCACACCGTCGAGCCCCTCGTCACCCCGCGCCGTCCGGGCGACCCGGCCCGCGTGGTCGCCTCCGCGGAGCGCATCGAGTCGGAGCTGGGCTGGAAGGCCCGTCACGACGTCCGCGCCATGATCAGCTCCGCCTGGGAGGGCTGGGGCGCGAACCGGGCGGCCCGCACCGCCGGCTGACGTCCGAGGTTCTGACGGAGTGGGGCGCCCCGGGTTCGGCCCGGGGCGCCCCACTCTGGCGTGTCGTGTCGTGGTGGTGGGCGTACTCCGGTCACGGCCCCGGGTACGCCCGGGGCACGCCCCGGGTACGCCCGGGGTACGCGGCCCCGGGGTGCGCCCGGGGTACGCGGCCCGGTCACGGCCGGTGGATCCGCTCCACGCCGTAGTACCGGGCCGTGCATTGCGCCGCCCAGTCCCGCTCGTACGTGGGGGCGAACAGCGGCTCGGTCAGCTGGCCGATGAGGAGCGGGCCGTACGCGACCTCCCGGGCGCCCGCCGCCACCTCGGCCCGGATCCGCGCGTTCTGCCGGTCCCAGGCGACCCCGCGCACCACCGTGTCCGTGGTCAGCGCGTACACGGGCCGCACCAGGGCGGCCGTGCTCCCGACGGCGATCGCGCCCACCGCGACCAGTGCCGCGGCGCGGGCGGCGGGCCGTCCGGCAGCCCGGAGGAGCAGCCCCAGCCGGTATCCGCCCCACGTCCCGTAGGCGCAGAGGGCGAGCAGCAGCGGGAGCAGGAAGCTGGTCCAGGTGCGGCCGTACGTCCAGCCGACGTCGCCGTAGCCGCTGCGCAGTCCGTACGTAACGCCCAGGCTCGCGAGGGCGATCAGCGGCAGCGGCAGGAGCACGACGATCCGGAACAGCCGGCGCGGGGGGAGCCCGGAGGGGAGCCCGCGGCGACCCCGGGGTCCCCGGCCGGTCGTGGCGGCGGGTCCCGGTGTCGCGCGGGAGAGTCCCAGGCCCAGCAGCACACCGATGGCGGCCGCGCCCGCGTACGCCCACTGGCCACCGATCGTCTCCCATACGTGCCACCAGTCGCGGAACGTTTCTCCGAGGAGCGGGAACGACAGCGGCTCCTTCGGATGCTGGGCGCGCCGCCACCGTGCGCCGGGTGACGTGGTGAGCAGGACGAGGCCCACGGCGAGGCCCAGGCAGGCCGCCGCGCACCAGGTCGACACGTACCTGTCCCTCGTCCAGCCCAGCCGCGGCAGACAGAGGAGACCGGCGGTGGCCGCGAACACCCCGGCCACCAGGGCGAAGGGTTCGCTGAGCATGCCGAGGGCCGTCCCGGCCAGCAGCACCGAGCCCACCGCCGCGGACCGCGCCCACCGGCGTCCGCTGTGCGCGGCCCGGACGGCGGCGAGCACGGCCCAGAGGCCGATCACGCTCGGCAGGGTGTGGGAGATCGTCGCCGGCGCCCAGAGCAGCACCTGGTACGAGCGGGTGCCGGCGAAGAACAGCAGGGCCGAGAGGAGCGCCGCCGCGGCGGCGAGCAGGACGACGGGCGACCGCGCGGCCGGGCCGGGGGCGGGGCCGGACGCGTGCGGGTCGGGTTCGTGCGGGTCCGGCGCGTGCGCGGGGCGCAGGGCGCGCAGGGCCGCGCGGCCGAGGAAGAAGAGCCCGGCGCCGAGCGCGACCACGAGGAAGGCGGGCAGCAGCTTCGGCCCCCGCATGTCGTCGGTGTAGATCAGGCCGGTGAGGAAGGCGTTGGTGACCCGCCCGTTCTGCGTGCGGTAGAAGTCCGCGGTGATGCCCAGGACGCCCATGTCCCTGGCCTTCCACAGCGCGCACCAGTCGTCCGACGTGGGGCGTACGTAGAGCCCGAGGAAGGCGCCGACCGCGAGGAGCACCCCGGCCCCGGCGGCGACGGTCACCGCGATCCAGGACACCGCCCGCCGCAGGCCTCCGTCGGAGCCGATGCCCTGTCCGTCGTCGGGCATCCGTACCTCACCGCGCTCGTCGCCCTCCGGGATGGTCGTCCTGATCACCGGTCATCGCTCCAGGTGCCCGAGGTCCGTGACATGCCGTCCGCGGCATCGTCTCTATGGGTGACAAATGGGTTTAAATGTCACGTATATCAATATCTTCCCCGCATGCTTTGCTGCATGGACGACATGCCGACCGGGGGCGGTCACTCGGGCGACGTGAGCCGGTCACCGCCCCGCCGTACCGTGGCCGCGCTACTGGAACAGGAGAGTTCGGTGGCGGTCCCTCAGGACGTTCTTTCGCTCATCCCTCTGGAGTGACCGTTCATGACCAGGCTTTCCGTCGTCGTCCCCTGCTACAACGAGGAGGACGTCGTCGAACGGTTCGACGCGCGCATGCGCGAAGTGCTCGACGGCCTCCCGGTCGGCTACGAGATCTGTTACGTGGACGACGGCAGCTCCGACGGAACGCTGGGCAAGCTGCGCGAGATCGCCGCCCGGCACCCGCACCGCACCCAGTACGCCTCCTTCAGCCGCAACTTCGGCAAGGAGGCCGCGATGCTCGCGGGCCTGCGCAAGTCCACCGGCGACGCCGTGGTGATCATGGACGCCGATCTCCAGCACCCGCCCGAGCTCCTCGCGCGCATGCTGGACCTGCACCACCAGGGCCACGACCAGGTCATGGCGCGCCGGACCCGCGAGGGGGACAAGAAGCTCCGCTCGACGCTCAGCCGCGTGTACTACCGGGCCGTCAACCGCTGGGTCGACGTGGAACTCACCGACGGGGTCGGGGACTTCCGGCTGCTCTCCCGCCCCGCCGTCGACGCCCTGCTCTCGCTGCCCGAGTACAACCGCTTCTCCAAGGGACTCTTCTCCTGGATCGGCTTCGACACCGTCACCTTCGACTACCAGAACGCCGCGCGCGAGGGCGGTGAGACGAAGTGGAAGTTCAGCTCCCTGCTCAACTACGGCATGGACGGGCTGATCTCCTTCAACAACCGCCCGCTGCGCATCGCGCTCTGGCTGGGGATGACGCTCAGCGGCCTCGCGGTCCTGTACGCGGTGTGGGTGACCGTCGCTGCCCTCACCCAGGGCGTCACCGCCCCCGGATACGTCACCCTCGTCGCGATCGTCGTGGGGCTCGGGGGAGTGCAGATGGTGATGCTGGGGCTGATCGGCGAGTACATCGGCCGCATCTACTACGAGACCAAACGGCGGCCGCACTTCCTCGTGAAGGAGACGCACCGCTCCTTCGGGCGCGGGGCCGCCGAGCGTGCCTCCGCCGAGCGCATCCGCGTCGTCGCCACCGACCGGGAGCACTGATGGCGTCCGGCGCGGGGGACGGCCCGGCCGGGACCACGGGCGGCGGTGAGACGGCCGGGGCCGCGGGCGGAGCCGACACGGCGGGGGCCACGGGCGGCGGCGAGACGGCCGGAACCACGACCGGAGCCGACACGGCGGGGGCCACAGGCGGCGCCGACACGGCACGGACCACGGGCGGCGCCGAGACGGCTGGGCGTGCGCGGCGTGCGCGACTGGCCGAGATCTTCCGCTTCGCGCTGGTCGGCGGGGTCAACACCTGCACGTTCTTCGGGTGTTACCTGCTGCTCCACCCCTGGATGCCGTACTTCGCCGCGTACTCCCTCGCCTTCCTGCTCAGCATGGTCGGCTCCTTCTTCCTCAACACCTACTTCACCTACCGCACCCGCCCGACATGGAAGAAGTTCGCGCTCTTCCCCCTCACCAACGTCACCAACTACCTCGTGCAGAGCGTCGGCCTGTACGCGCTCGTCACCTGGGCCGGCATGGACGACAGGATCGCGCCGCTCGTCGCGGCCGTCGTCGCCATCCCGTTCACCTATCTGATCTCCCAGCGGATCCTGGTGCCCCGAAAGCCTCCGACCCCTCCGGAGGCTCCGGAGGGGTCGGGTCCAGAGAACGGAATGGACGAGCGGCAGCCGTCCCGGCTCGCGTAGATTGCCTGGCAGCCGCGGCGGGGCACGCGCGGCGCGTGGGACAGCCGAGTGAGGACGACGCAGGTGACGACGCAGGTGACGGGACAGACGGACGTGGCAAGGCAGTACGTGACGGAGGCCCGCAGGATCGTCGTCAAGGTCGGCTCCTCCTCGCTCACCACCGCGTCCGGAGGCCTCGACGCCGACCGCGTCGACGCCCTCGTGGACGTCCTCTCCAAGGTCCGCAGCGGCGGCGAGAAGGAGATCGTCCTCGTCTCCTCCGGCGCCATCGCCGCAGGTCTCGCACCGCTCGGCCTCACCCGCCGCCCCAAGGACCTGGCCCGCCAGCAGGCCGCCGCCAGCGTCGGCCAGGGCCTGCTCGTCGCCCGCTACACCGCCTCCTTCGCCCGCTACGGCGTCCGCGTCGGCCAGGTCCTCCTCACCACGGACGACACCAGCCGCCGCGCCCACTACCGCAACGCCTACCGGACGCTCGACCAGCTCCTCGCCATGGGCGCGCTGCCCGTCGTCAACGAGAACGACACCGTCGCCACGGACGAGATCCGCTTCGGCGACAACGACCGGCTCGCCGCCCTCGTCGCCCACCTCGTCCGGGCCGATCTGCTCGTCCTGCTCTCCGACGTCGACGGGCTGTACGACGGCGACCCGGCCAAGCCCGGTACGTCGAGGATCGCCCAGGTCGCCGGCCCCCAGGACATCGCCCACGTCGAGATCGGCGCGGCGGGCAAGGCGGGCGTCGGCACCGGCGGCATGGTCACCAAGGTCGAGGCGGCCAGGATCGCCGCCGCCGCCGGCACCCCCGTGGTCCTCACCTCGGCGAGCCGCGCCGCCGACGCCCTCGCGGGCCGTGACACGGGCACGTACTTCCACCCCACCGGCCGCCGCTCCGCCGACCGGCTCCTCTGGCTCGCCCACGCCTCCACCCCGCAGGGCTCCCTGACTCTGGACGACGGAGCCGTCCGCGCCGTCGTCGAGGGCAAGAAGTCCCTGCTCGCGGCCGGTATCGCGGGCGTCGAGGGCGACTTCGTGGCCGGCGACCCCGTCGAGCTCCGCGATGCGGCGGGACGGGCCGTCGCCCGCGGCCTCGTCAACTTCGACGCCAAGGAGATCCCCCAGATGCTCGGCCGCTCCACCCCCGAGCTCGCCCGGGAACTCGGCCCTGAGTACGAGCGCGAGGTCGTCCACCGTGACGACCTGGTCGTCATCCGCTGAAACGGCTGAAAGTCAGGCCATCCGGAAGGGACGTTTACCAAAACCGCCCCATCTGCGGCCCGGGACTGGTCAACTTTGTCTCGGGGGTAAGAGCAAGGCGGGGTACAGCACCACACGCATCACACAGGAGGCCGCCGGTGAGACGAGCGCGCCCTGGGGCACCGCCCCGCGGGACTGCCGAACGCGCCCTGACCAGTGTCGAGGCCGGAGCCGACTTCGACGAGGCACGGGACAGGTCCACGGACAGGAAGACCGAGACCACCACCGAGACACGGGAAGCGCGCGCCGAGGAGCGGCCCGTGTCCAAACTCTGGCACATCACCCTCAGCGTGTCCGGCGCGGAGTCACCGCTGAAGGAGGTGCGGCGCGGGCTCGAACAGCTGGCCCACGACCACCCCTTCCTGCTGACCAGCCGTTATGCCAACGACCACGCCGAGATCCGGTACTGGGAGGAGGCCCGCGACCTGCACGACGCGGCGGCCGTCGCCCTGCGCCTGTGGGGCGAGCACCGGCAGACGGCGAAGCTGCCGCCCTGGGAAATCGTCGGCCTGGAGGTCATCGACCGCGAGACCTACCACCAGCGGATCGCCGAGGGCTACGGCCCGCCACCGGCCGCCCCGGTCGGCGTCCACCCCTACTGACCGGCACCGGTCAGGACCGACGGGCACCGTCCGTGGGCGACGGGTGCCGTCCGCCCGTCGGCCGGACGTCTCGGAGTGCGGGATACGTGAGGGATGTCCGCAGGGGTGCCAGTACCCTGCGGGCATGACCTCGCTCACGCCCCTCGACAACCTCTCCCCGGTCACCCGGGCCGCCTACCGGGCCCGTGGCGCCGCCGCCGAAATCGCGCCACTCCCGCGCGCGGCCAAGGACGACGCCCTGCTGGCGATCGCGGACGCCCTCGAAGTCCGTACCGCCGAGATCGTCGAGGCCAACGCCGAGGACATCGCCAAGGCCCGCGAAGCCGGAACCGGCGAGGGCATCATCGACCGGCTCACCCTCACCCCGGAGCGCGTCCGGGCCATCGCCGCCGACGTCCGTCACGTCGCCGCGCTGCCCGACCCCGTCGGCGAGGTCGTCCGCGGCTCGACCCTCCCCAACGGCATCGACCTCCGCCAGGTCCGCGTCCCGCTCGGCGTCGTCGGCATCATCTACGAGGCCCGCCCCAACGTCACCGTGGACGCCGCCGCCCTCTGCCTCAAGTCCGGCAACGCCGTCCTGCTCCGCGGCTCCTCCTCCGCGTACAACTCCAACACCGCCCTGGTGGGGGTCCTGCGCGACGCCGTCGGCGGCGCCGGACTGCCCGCCGACGCCATCCAGCTCGTCCCCGGCGAGTCCCGCGAATCGGTGCGCGAGCTGATGCGCGCCCGTGGCCTCGTCGACGTCCTCATCCCGCGCGGCGGCGCCTCCCTGATCCGCACCGTCGTCGAGGAGTCCACCGTCCCGGTCATCGAGACCGGCACCGGCAACTGCCACGTCTACGTCGACGCCCAGGCCGACCTCGACATGGCCGTGGACATCCTCATCAACTCCAAGGCCTCGCGGCCCAGCGTCTGCAACGCCGCCGAGACACTCCTCGTCCACCAGGACATCGCCGAGGCCTTCCTGCCGAAGGCCCTCGACGCCCTCGCCGACGCGGGCGTCACCGTCCACGCCGACGAGCGGGTCCTCGCCCACGCTGCCGCCTCCAAGGCCACCGTCGTACCGGCCACGCCCGAGGACTGGGAGACGGAGTACCTCTCGTACGACATCGCCGCCGCCGTCGTCGACTCCCTCGACAAGGCCGTGGAGCACATCCGCATGTGGACCTCCGGTCACACCGAGGCGATCGTCACCACCTCACAGGCCGCGGCGCGCCGCTTCACCCAGCTGGTCGACTCCACCACGGTGGCCGTGAACGCCTCCACCCGCTTCACGGACGGCGGACAGTTCGGCTTCGGCGCGGAGATCGGCATCTCCACCCAGAAGCTCCACGCCCGGGGCCCCATGGGGCTTCCCGAGCTGACCTCGACCAAGTACATCGTCACCGGCGACGGTCACGTTCGGTAACTCGCTCCTTTCGGTACGGGCAGGGAGGGTTCGCACTCTCCCTGCCCAAAACCACCTCCCGGGTCTACTCTGAATCCGTGCCGGACGACGTGGGGGGCAGGCCGTTCCAGGACGGCGGGGACCCTGAGGACTCTGTCGACCGCGGAGGCGCCGACGAGGACTACGCCACCGTGGTCTTCGACGAGGCCTTCGTACGGGCCGCGACGATTCACGAGCCGACCGCGGTAGAGCGTCTCCTCGCCGCCGCCCAGGCCCGCGCCGAGGCCGAATCCGCCCGGGCCCGCGCCGGCGGTGGATCCGCCGACGAAGACCCGTACGGGGACGGTCACGACCCCACCGGTCTCACCTACGAGCCCGACGACGTCGGCGACGACGCCAGCCCCTACGGCCGCCACGGCGGCGCCCTGCGCCCCTACCGGGGCAGCGCCCGCTGGCACCGGCCCGTCGCCTGGCTCCTGGCCCTCGTCATGGGCATCGGCATGGTCGCCCTCGCCTTCAGCGCCGTCTACCGGGGTGCCGTCGCCAACCGCCAGGACCAGATCCCCCCGGCCACCACCGGCGTGGACACACCGAACCCGAACCCGGCCCCGCCCGCGACCCACCGTTCCCCGGTACCCGCGACCCACTCGACCTCCGCCGAGTACGCGCCGCCGACCGTCCCGGCCGCGCCCCGTACACCCTGACGGCGGAATTCTTCCGAACTTGTCGCGTACCTGGGCGTTTATCGAAGCCCTCGCCGACCTACCCTGAAGGTATGGCAGGGCGTGGCGACCCGCCTGAGGGGACACCCGAGGGTCTCCCCGGCGGTGGTGAGGACGAATACCGATCCGTCGTCTTCGACGAGGCGTTCGTCCGTGCTGCCCGCCTCCAGGAGTTCTCCGCCCAGGAGCGGATGGGCGAGCACGCCCAGGCCGTCCGCTCCCGCTCCACCTGGGAAGGCGGCAGAACGGGCTCCCGCCAGGCCGTCCTCCTGGTCCTGCTGATCCTCCTCGCCTTCGGTACCGCCATCTACCTGGGCGTCCGCAACCCGTACCAGCCCCCCGTCGACCAGCGGGCCGCACCGCTGCGGACCACCGTGGTCCCCCTCGCCCCGCGGGGCACCGTCCCGGGCGGGCAGCCGGAGCAGCTCTTCGCCCACAGCCCGGTCGCCGAATACCGCACCGGAGCCGCCGGTATCAACCTGCCCGTCGCCGGACGCACCGCCCACTTCGCCGAGAGCCAGGTCGTCGCCGCCCTCAGCATCGCCAAGGACTACCTCGTCGTCTCCTCCCTGGAGCCCGACATCCTCTCCGGGGCGACCGTGCGGCCCGTACGGCTGCTGCTCGACCCGGACCAGCTGGAGCAGTTCGACCGGAGCGTCGAGTCGCCGGCCGACGACGGACGGCACGCCCTCGCCGGCTGGCTCGTCCGCTTCGACCCCCGGCAGGCCGTGCTCGCCGACCCCGCCGCCCGCGTACAGGGCACGCTCCGCTTCGAGGAGTCGGGCCCCGACACGCTCGACGTCACCGCCGACCACACGTTCACCTACGCCCTGCGCCCGGCGGCCCAGGGCGCGGGACCGGTCGCCGAGGCGTCCCTCTTCACCGTCCACCGCATGGTGCACTTCCGCTTCGACCGCGAGGACCTGCGGATGAACCGGGTCGAGCTGCTGACCAGCACGGTGGAGGCCGGGCCGCAGGCGTGCGGCGCCGGCTCCACCGGCTCGCTGAAGCCGCTCCTGGCGGGAGCGCGGGCCCCGGAGGCGGGCGGAGCGGCGGTCACCGACCCGTACGCCACGAGCAGGCCCGCGGCCCCGTCCCTGTGCGGAGCGCTGGCGCCGAGCGCTCAGCCCTCGCTCTGACCGTCCTTGGCCTCGCCGGTCCCGGTCCCGGGACCGCCGTCCGCGGCCCCGCTTCCCGGCTTGTCACCGGTCTCCTTGGTGGTCTGGCCGCCGCCGAAGCGGTTGCGCAGCCGTCCACCGAGGTCGCCCGCGATGTCACCGGCGCCACCGGCTATGTCCCCGACCAGCTTCAGCAGTGGATCCTTGCTGGTCCGCACCGTGTCGGCGTAGTGCCCCGCCGACTCGCGGAAGGAGTCCGTGACGGAGGTGTCCTTGTCCTCCGAGCGCCGGGGGTAGTGCCCGTCCATGATCCGCTGGTGGTCGCGGCTCTCCGACCACTTCTTCAGCTCGGCGGCCCGGACGGTGGTGAAGGGGTGCGTGCGGGGCAGCACGTTGAGGATCTTCAGGACCGAGTCCCGCAGGTCGCCGGCCTTCTCGTACTCGTCGGCCTGGGCGAGGAACGCGTCCACGTTCATCTCGTGGAGGTGGTTGCCGCCGGCGATCTTCATCAGGCCGCGCATCGAGGCCTGCACGTCCTGCCCGACGAGGAGACCGGCGCGGTCGGCGGAGAGCTCCGACTTGCGGAACCACTCGCGCAGAGCCGTCACGATCGCCGTGATCGCGACCGTCCCCAGCGGAATCCAGGCGATCTTGAGCGCCAGGCTGGTGAGGAAGAGGAGGATCGTGCGGTACACGGCGTGGCCGGAGAGCGCGTGCCCCACCTCGTGGCCGATGACCGCCCGCATCTCCTCTTCGTCGAGCAGCTCCACCAGGCCGGTGGTGACCACGATGATCGGCTCGTCCATGCCGATGCACATCGCGTTGGGCTTCGGGTCCTGCGTGACGTACATCGACGGGACCTTCTCCAGGTCCAGGATGTAACAGGCGTCCCGCAGCATGTCGTTGAGCTGACTGAACTGCGCGTCGCTCACCCGGACGGAGTCGGAGAGGTAGAGCAGTCTCAGGCTGCGCTCGGGAAGAAGGCCGCTGAGCGCCTTGAAGGCCGTGTCGAAGCCGCTGAGCTTCCGCAGCGCCACCAGCGCCGAGCGGTCGGCCGGATGCTCGTAGGCCCGCGAGGAGATGCCGGGGAAGCGCTTTCGCTGCCTGCTCGGCACGTTCCCCTGGTGGTTCTCGGTCATGGATGCCCCCTGTTCGTACGAGTCGGTGCTCGTCCCCCTGACGGAACCCAGCCTAGGCGTTGGCGCTACCGTGTGCCGGAGCCTGTGGATAACTCGGGCGCCGCGGACGATCAAGGAGCACGACCGACATGCCGGACACCGCCGAAGCCGCCGCGGCGCTGCTCGCGGCCGCCGCCCAGGAAGGTCTGGGCAACCCGCTCCGGATCGTGCTGCTGGCCTCGCTCGTGGGCGGCGCCCTGTTCGCATGGTTCCTGCTGCGCGGCTACCGCGGCGCCGGCGACACCGCAGGCGACGCCAACGCCGAGGCCAACACCGACGACGACGCCAACGCCTGAGTCGGCGTGAGACTGTCCGGACGGCCCGCATACGATGTGCGCGAAGTCTCCGCTCCCATCCCCGATCGATAGGTCCTGCTGACGATGAGCCTCCACAGCACCGCCGCCAACCTGGTCTCGCTCGCCGAGGGCGCCGAACACGGCGGCAACCACGACAGCCTCAACCCCTACCTCACCGGCCTCGGCGCCCTCGGCGCGCTGCTTCTGCTGCTGTGGATCACCACTCGCTTCAACCGCGACCGCTGATCCGCCGACCGCTGATCCGGCGTCCGCCGCGGTGCCAGTAGGCTCTGCACGCATGGGAGAGCAGGAAGTGTCTACCGGCGGCCGCGGCAAACGCCGACTCGGCGTGATGGGCGGAACGTTCGACCCGATCCACCACGGTCACCTGGTGGCCGCAAGCGAGGTGGCCGCGCTGTTCCACCTCGACGAGGTGGTGTTCGTGCCGACCGGGGAGCCGTGGCAGAAGGGTCACAAGGCCGTGTCCGCGGCCGAGGACCGCTATCTGATGACGGTCATCGCCACCGCGTCCAACCCGCAGTTCTCGGTCAGCCGTATCGACATCGACCGGGGCGGCGCGACCTACACCATCGACACCCTGAGGGACCTGCGCTCTCTCAACAGCGACTCGGACCTCTTCTTCATCACCGGGGCCGACGCGCTGTCGCAGATCCTCACCTGGCGCGACGCCGAGGAGCTCTTCTCGCTCGCGCACTTCATCGGCGTCACCCGGCCGGGACACGACCTCACCGACGACGGACTGCCCAAGGGCGGGGTCTCGCTGGTGGAGATTCCCGCGCTCGCCATCTCGTCCACCGACTGCCGGGCGAGGGTCGTGCAGGGCGATCCCGTCTGGTACCTCGTGCCGGACGGTGTGGTGCGCTACATCGACAAGCGCCAGTTGTACCGCGGCGAGTGAGCTTCGGGGAGGGCCACCGGTGAACGATCAGCAGAATCCGTACGACCCGTACTATCCGCAGCCGCAGATCATCGGCTACGACGCGTACGGGCAGCCGGTGTACCAGCAGCCGCAGACGCAGCAGCAGCCCGTTCAGCAGCAGTACGACCCTTACGGCGGTCAGCAGCAGTCGCAGCAGCAGGCGTACGGCTACGACCCCTACGCCCAGCAGCAGCCGGTCCAGCCCGCCCAGCAGCCGCAGTACGACCCGTACGGGCAGCAGGGCTACGCCTACCCCTCGTACGACACGGGTACCGGCACCGAGGCCGGTACGGGTACCGGTCAGCAGTGGGCCGCCCAGGCCGAGCCCGCCCCCGTACAGGCGACGCAGGCCATGCAGGCCGTGCAGACCCCGATGGCGTCTCCGGCCGCACCCGCGGCGCCCGTCGCGGCCCCGGCCGGTGTCCCCGGCCAGCGACCCGCCTCCGAGCGCCCCGCCGCCGAGCGGTCCGGCGCCGAGCGGTCCGGCGCGCTGCGGCAGGGCGAGGACGACCGGGCGTACCGCACCGAGCAGTTCTCGTTCATCGAGGAGCCCGACGAGGACTCCGAGGACGTCATCGACTGGCTGAAGTTCACCGAGAGCCGCTCGGAGCGGCGCGAGGAGGCCAGGCGGCGCGGCCGCAACCGGGTCGTCGCGCTCGTCGTCGTCCTCGTGCTCGCCGCCGTGGGCGGCGTCGGCTACCTCTGGTCCGCGGGGCTGCTTCCGGGCACCTCCGCCCCGGAGCAGAAGCAGAACACCGCGACCGGCCCGCAGAAGCGCGACACGATCGTCGTCCACCTCCACGACACCGAGGGCGGCGGGACCTCCACCGCTCTGCTGGTGGACAACACGACCACCAAGCAGGGCACCACCGTCCTCCTCCCGAACTCCGTCGCCGTCGCCGACGGCGAGGGATCCGCGACCACCCTCGGCAAGTCGGTCGAGGACGACGGGGCGAGCGGGACCCGGGAGTCGATCGGCAACCTCCTCGGCGCCAAGATCACCGGCACCTGGCGGCTGGACACCCCGTACCTGGAGAACCTCGTCGAGCGCGTCAGCGGCATCGAGGTCGACACCGACACGGCCGTCCCCGGCGCCAAGAAGGGTGCGGAGCCGCTCGTCGAGAAGGGCGAGAAGCAGGACCTGAACGGCCGCGCGGCCGTCGCGTACGCGACCTACCGGGCACCCGGCGAGGCCGAGGTCAAGCAGCTCCAGCGCTTCGGCCAGGTCATGTACGGGGTGCTGCGGAAGTTCTCCGACGACCCCGCGGACGCCACGGCCACCATCGAGTACCTGGCCCAGATCCTCGACCCCTCGCTCCCCGAGAAGGACCTCGGCGCCTCCCTCGCCAAGCTCGCCGAGCACGCCAAGATCGGCGCCTACAAGACGGCCCTGCTCCCGGTGGAGCAGGACGGCACGCTGACCGAGGGCGCGAGCGACAGTGTGGTGAAGGACATTCTCGGCGGCAAGGTCAGCGCCCCCGAGGCCGGCGACGTGCCCCGGATCTCGGTGCGGGACGGATCCGGCAAGGACGCGACCGAGGCGGCCCGGGTCGTCCTGGTCAACGGCGGCTACGCCTTCATCGGCGGCACCGAGGCGGACACCCAGGAGAAATCGCAGGTCGTCTACGGTGACGAGGCCCAGAAGGTGACGGCCACCGAGGTGGCCAGGACCCTGGGGCTCCCCGCCGGCTCGGTCCAGAAGGGCAAGCCCTCGGGAACAGCCGCCGTGACGGTGATCCTGGGCCAGGACTTCAAGGTCCCGAAGGCCCGCTAGCGGCCCCCCGGTAAACGTTTACGGCGGCGTCGGCGGTCCGTGAGACCCTGGAGGGGTACTGGACCGCCGACGAAAGCCTGCTTGTGACCGCTACGGATCGCTCCATCGAGCTCGTCAACGCCGCCGCTCTGGCGGCTGCCGACCGGCTCGCTCACGACATCATCGCGTACGACGTCAGCGATGTGCTGTCGATCACCGACGCCTTCCTGCTCGCCTCCGCGCCCAACGACCGCCAGGTCAAGTCGATCGTCGACGAGATCGAGGAGCGGCTGAACAAGGACCTCGGCGCCAAGCCGGTGCGCCGCGAGGGCGACCGCGACGCCCGCTGGATCCTCCTGGACTACGTCGACATCGTCGTCCACGTCCAGCACAGCGAGGAGCGTGTCTTCTACGCGCTCGAGCGCCTGTGGAAGGACTGCCCCGAGCTCGCGCTGCCCGAGGAAGCCCTGAAGACCCGCGGCAAGGCCGCCGAGCACGCGGCCCTGACCGGGGTCGAGATCGCCGGGTCCGGCCTCCCCGACGAAGTGGACGGTGAGCTGAGCTGAGCACCACCAAGGGCGGCACTGGCCGCCGCATCGTCCTCTGGCGTCACGGCCAGACCTCCTGGAACCTCGAGCGCCGGTTCCAGGGGTCGACGGACATCGAGCTGACGGAGGCCGGTGTCGCCCAGGCGCGCCGGGCCGCCCGGCTGCTCGCCGCGCTGAAGCCGGACGCCATCGTGGCCTCCGACCTGAAGCGGGCGGCCGCCACGGCGTCCGAGCTGGCCGCGCTCACCGGCCACGCCGTCGCCCACGACTCCGCGCTGCGCGAGACGTACGCGGGGGAGTGGCAGGGACTGACCCACGACGAGATCGTGGCCAGGTACGGCGAGCAGTACGCCGCCTGGAAGCGCGGCGAGCCCGTGCGCCGGGGTGGCGGCGAGCTGGAGAGTGAGGTGGCCGACCGGGCCGCCCCGGTCGTCCTGGAACACGCCGACAAGCTGCCCGAGAACGGCACGCTCGTCGTCGTCAGCCACGGCGGCACGATCCGCACCACCATCGGCCGGCTCCTCGGCCTGGAGGCGCAGCACTGGGAGAGCCTGGGTGGGCTCTCGAACTGCTGCTGGTCGGTCCTCGGCGAGGGTGCCCGGGGCTGGCGCCTGATGGAGCACAACGCCGGCACGCTGCCCGAGCCGGTCCTCGGCGACGACGACTGAGGCGCGTGAGCGGCCTGCCGGACCTGGATTTCACTTTCCGGCAGGTCACAGGCTAAAGTTCTTCTTGTTCGCAGCGCGGAGCGCGAAGAACACGAGGGGCTATAGCTCAGTTGGTAGAGCGCCTGCATGGCATGCAGGAGGTCAGGAGTTCAATTCTCCTTAGCTCCACAATCACCGGATCCCGTCCCCAGCAGGGGGCGGGATTCGTCGTTTCCGCCCAGGGTCCGGATCGCGTGGCGGCTCTCCTCGTCGTTCGGCGTGTAGGTGACGATCCTGCACTCCGGCATCCCGTTGACGGAGAGGGAGACCGAGGTCATCCGGATCTCGCCCACCGCGTCGTGCCGGAAGGTCTTCACCCGGGTCCCCGGCGGGACGACGTCGCCGCTCCGCCAGAGCCGGGCGAACTCCGGACTGGCCTCCGCGAGACGCCGTACGTACGTCTCCCAGTCGGGCTCGCCCACATGGCGTCCGTACGCGCCCCGCAGCTGGGCCACCATCAGCGGTAACTCGTGCTCCCGGTCGACCAGGGGGCACGTCGGCTGCGGCGCGGTGAAGAGCGCCCACAGCACGTTCCGTACCCCGAACGGGCCGGTGTCCAGGTCGTGCCCGTCCCACAGGAAGAGCCGCTCGTAGGTGGTGTTGGTCGCCAGGACGTCGTAACGCGCGTTGTAGAGCACCGCGGGGTGCGGATCCAGGGCGTCGAGGATCCCCTGGATCTCCGGGCTGACCACCTCGGCGTCCGGGGCGGTCCGGTCCGGGGCGTACGGCACCTCGGCCAGGTGGTAGAGGTGCTCGCGCTCGGGCCGGTCGAGCCGGAGCGTGCGGGCCACGGCGTCGAGCACCTGCGCCGAGGCGTTGATCGGACGGCCCTGCTCCAGCCATGTGTACCAGGTCACACCGACCCCGGAGAGCTGGGCGACCTCCTCGCGGCGCAGCCCGGGTGTGCGGCGGCGGAGACCCGGCGGCATCCCCACGTCCTCCGGCGTCACCCGGGCCCGGCGGCTGCGCAGGAACGCGGCCAGCTCCGGTCGTCGGCGCTGCTGTGTCGGTACTGCTGCCAAAGTCGTCACACCCCCATGGTCGAGTCCCCGTACCGCCGTTGCCAGGTGGTGTCAGTACCAGCATCAGCGGGCTCTCGTTACCCGTATCCGACCGAGGCCACGCTCGTCGCATGACCTCGCCCACAACACATCCCGTACTCAGTAAAGACCGTGGCACCGACAATCGCCCCGGAGTGCTGCTCGGCGTGGTGCTCTCCGCCCAGTTCATGGCGCTCCTCGACGTCTTCATCGTCAACGTCGCCGCCCCCACGATCCGGACCGAACTCTCCGCCTCCGGAGCCGGACTCCAGCTCGTCGTCGCCGGATACACCATCGCCTACGCGGTGCTGCTGATCACCGGGGCCCGCCTCGGCGACCTGCTCGGCCACCGCCGGATGTACCTCGGCGGCCTCGCCCTCTTCACCGCGGCCTCACTCGCCTGCGGACTCGCCGCCGGAACCGGCCAGTTGATCGCCTTCCGGCTGATCCAGGGGGCGGGCTCGGCCCTGATGATCCCGCAGGTCCTCAGCCTCATCCAGCGGAACTTCACCGGCGAGAACCGGGTCCGGGCGCTCAGCGCGTACTCCGCCGTCCTGGCCACCGGCGCCGCCGCGGGCCAGGTCGTCGGCGGCATCCTCGTCAGCGCCGACCTGTTCGGCACGGGCTGGCGGCCGGTCTTCCTGGTCAACGTTCCGATCGGGCTCGCCCTGCTCGTCCTCGGCGCCCGGACCCTGCCCCGCGACACCCGCACCGGACCCGAGCGGGGCCGAGTCCTCGACCTGCCCGGGCTGTCGCTCCTCGCGGCGGCCGTGTCCCTGCTGACCGTCCCCCTGGTCCTCGGGCAGGAACAGGACTGGCCGCAGTGGTCCTGGCTCTCGCTCGGCGGATCCCTGGTGTTCCTCGCCGTGTTCGGCGCGTACGAGTCGGGGCTCGCCCGGCGCGGCGGCGCACCGCTGATCGCCCCGCGCGTCCTGCGCATCCCCGGCATGGGACGGGCCGTCCTCCGGATCACCGTGGCGATGGGCGTCAACGCGGGGTTTCTGTTCACCCTCACCCTGCACCTGCAGGGCGGGCTCGGTCAGAGCGCGCTGCGCGCCGGGCTCACCTTCGGTCCCGCCGCCGTCGTCTTCGGCGTCGTCGGACTGACCTGGCGGCGCTGGCCGGCCCGGCTGCAACGCGCGCTGATCCCGGGCGGATTCCTGCTCACGGCCGCCGCCGCGGTCGCCCTCGGCCTGTCTCTCGGGGACGGTGGCGCGGGCGGCTGGGCCCTCTACCCGGCCCTGTGCGGGATGGGCGCGGGCATCTCGCTGGCCTTCAGCCCCGCCCTGACCGGCGCGCTGGCCACCGTGCGTCCCGAGGACGCGGCCGACGCCAGCGGGCTGCTGTCCACCGTCACCCAGCTCGGTCAGCTCGTCGGAGTCGCCACCTTCGGCACCCTCTTCCTCGGCCGGCTGGCGGGGCAGGGAGCGCGGGCCTCCGCGGACGCGCTGTGGGCGACCATGATCGCCCTGGCCGCCGCGGCGGTCGTGGGCGCCCTCGCGGGTCCGGCGCGCCGAGCGCGCTGACCCCCTTGCGGGGCCATGGCAGAATCGGACGGCCGGAGGGGGACCAGGATCCGGACGGGAGGGTGACCCAAGTGCTCGGCGACAACGGCAGGGTGTCCTATGGGTGCACGGCCTGCGGCCACAGCTGGAGCTGACTGATGGGTGCACACAGGCGGAAGTGCGACTGGTGTGGCAGCGGTACGCCCATCGTGCGCGACATGGACCCCGTCAACCCCGAGTTCCAGTACTGGTGCGAGGAGTGCGCGCGGGCACTGATCATAAAAGGCGACCCGATCGAGACGTACCGCGAGCTGGAGGGGGAGCCGATCTACGGCCGGCTCCTCGACGAGCACTGCACCCTCAAGCGGTTCTACTCCTTCGCCAGAGCCTGACGCCCGAGAGCCTGAGCTTCTGGGGCCCGGGACTCCGGGGCATGAGGCTCCGGGGCCGGGGACTCCAGGTCCTGGGACTCCGGGGCCTGGGACTCTTGCGCCCGACCTCCGAGGGTCTGCCCTCCGAGGTTCTGACGCCGCAGCGTCAGCACGTACCCCACAAGCAGCGCCGTGGCCGTCAGCGGGTAGACGGCGGACAGCAGCATCTGTCCCGCGTTCTGGTCCAGTTCGGGGCGGCCCGGGTCGTGTGGCACCCACCACAGCGCGAACGAGGCGAAGGCCAGGGCCACCGCACCGGTCACCGGCCACGCGCGCGTGGCGCGGTCCGCGAGCAGGATCAGCAGTGGCACGCACCAGACCCAGTGGTGGGACCACGAGATCGGGCTGATCATCAGCGCCGTGAACGCGCAGACGATCACGGCCACCGCCTTGTCGCCGCACAGCGCGGCCCGTACCGCCAGGACCATCGCCACACCGCCCAGGACGGCGGCGGTCAGCAGCCACCAGACGCCCGGGGAGTCCGTGTGCATCAGGCGGGCCAGGACACCGCTGATGGACTGGTTGGCGGTCTCCTCGGCGAAGCCGACCCGGCCGGTCGCGAAGAGCGTCTCCGTCCAGAACCTCTTCGAGTCCGCCGGCAGGGCCAGCGCCACGGCCAGCGTCGTCGCCAGGAACACCCCGGTCGCCGTCACCCCCGTGCGCAGCCACTGGTTCCAGGCCCGGTCGCGGCGCCACAGCAGGAGACCCGCGGCGAGCAGAAGGACCACGAAGAGCCCCGGTGTGAGTTTCACCGCGGTCGCGAGACCGATGCCCAGGCCGGCCCAGCGGCTGCCCTCGCGGCGGGTGAGGTCCCAGAGGACAGCCACCGCTATGAGCAGGTTGATCTGGCCGTACCGCAGCGTCGTCCACACCGGCTCGCACCAGACCACGGCCGCGGCGACCCACAGCGTCGTACGCCACAGGTCCGTCCGGGACAGCGCCGGGCGGACCAGCTGGAGCGACAGCTGGACCAGGGCGACCACCAGGAGCAGGTTGCCCGCGGTGGCGAGCGTCCGCATCAGCGGGACGCTTACCAGGGTCAGCGGGACGAACAGCAGAGCCGCGAAGGGCGGATAGGTCATGGCGAGGTTCGCCGAGGTGGCGCGCATCGCGTACAGGTCTCCGCCGGCCCGAACCGTCTCTCCCTCGGCCCGATAGACCATCACGTCGAGCATGTTCACGTGGGCGAGGCGTTGCGCCACCCAGAAGGCCGCGAACGAGAGCAGGCAGACCGCCGCGGCGGTGGCCAGGGGCCACGGCCGGGCGCGGGTTTTGGAGAGCACGGAGACGGACACAGTCGGCGACCCTACCCGGCTGGTCGGAGGGGGTCCGGGAATCGATTTGGAGATCTGCCGGGGAGCCGGTTAATGTTCTGTCTGTCGCCGCGAGGGAAACCGAAACGGAGACGGGAAAGCACAAGGGGCTATAGCTCAGTTGGTAGAGCGCCTGCATGGCATGCAGGAGGTCAGGAGTTCAATTCTCCTTAGCTCCACAGAAAAGAAGCGGGTCACCCGGATCGGGTGGCCCGCTTCTTCGTGTGCCCGTGTCTGTTCTTCATGTGTCCACGCGTGGAACGCCGGTGCGGCCCGTGCGGGCCCTGCGGTACCCTGGCGCCATGCGTGCCGTACGCCTCCTGCTTACCGAGCCGCGCTGAACAAAACCGGCGCATGACTGTCGTCCCGATGACCGTCATCCCGTCGGAGTCGGCGCGGCTTCCCCTCCTGTGCGAGGGGATTTTTCATTTCGCGGCAGTGGGCAGAGACGATCGATGGAGCTTCAAGGACCATGACCGAGATCAATACGGCCGCCGAGACGGCGGCCCCGCATCGCTACACGGCTGCCATGGCCGCCGACATCGAGGCACGCTGGCAGGACTTCTGGGACGCCGAGGGCACGTACGAGGCTCCGAACCCCTCCGGTGACCTGGCGGGCGACCCCGAGGTCGCCGCCCGGCCCAAGAAGTTCATCATGGACATGTTCCCGTACCCCTCGGGTGCGGGACTGCACGTCGGCCACCCGCTGGGTTACATCGCCACGGACGTCTACGCCCGCCACGCGCGTATGACCGGCCACAACGTGCTGCACACCCTGGGCTTCGACGCCTTCGGCCTGCCGGCCGAGCAGTACGCCGTGCAGACGGGCACGCACCCGCGCGTGTCCACAGAGGCCAACATGGAGAACATGAAGGTCCAGCTGCGCCGGCTGGGTCTGGGCCACGACAAGCGCCGGTCGTTCGCCACGATCGACCCGGAGTACTACAAGTGGACCCAGTGGATCTTCCTGCAGATCTTCAACTCCTGGTACGACGACGAGGCCGGTAAGGCCCGTCCGATCGCCGCGCTGATCGAGCAGTTCGAGAACGGCACCCGTGAGGTCCCCGGCACGCGCGCGTGGAGCGAGCTGAGCGCCGCCGAGCGCTCCGACGTCCTGAGCGAGTACCGCCTGGCGTACGCCTCCGACGCGCCCGTCAACTGGTGCCCCGGCCTGGGCACGGTCCTGGCCAACGAGGAGGTCACCGCCGACGGCCGCTCCGAGCGCGGCAACTTCCCCGTCTTCAAGTCCAAGCTGCGCCAGTGGAACATGCGGATCACCGCCTACGCGGACCGCCTGCTGGACGACCTGGACGCGCTGGACTGGCCCGAGGCCATCAAGCTGCAGCAGCGGAACTGGATCGGCCGCTCCGAGGGCGCCCGCGTCGACTTCCAGGTCGGCGACACCGGCGCGATCACCGTCTTCACCACCCGCCAGGACACGCTGTTCGGTGCCACCTACATGGTCCTGGCGCCCGAGCACGATCTGGTCGAGAAGATCGTCCCGGCCGTCTGGCCCGAGGGCACCCACGACGTGTGGACCGGCGGGCACGCCACCCCGTCCGAGGCCGTCGACGCCTACCGCAAGCAGGCCGCCTCCAAGTCCGACGTCGAGCGGCAGGCCGAGGCCAAGGACAAGACCGGTGTCTTCACCGGCGCCTACGCGACCAACCCGGTCAGCGGCGAGCAGGTCCCGGTCTTCATCGCCGACTACGTCCTGATGGGCTACGGCACCGGCGCCATCATGGCCGTCCCGGCGCACGACACCCGTGACTTCGCCTTCGCGCGCGCCTTCGAGCTGCCGATGCGCTGCGTCGTGGAGCCGAGCGACGACCGTGGCACCGACCCGTCCGCCTGGGACGACGCCTTCGCCTCCTACGAAGCGAAGCTGATCAACTCCGCGAACGACGGGATCTCGCTGGACGGCCTGGGCGTCGTCGACGCCAAGGCGAAGATCACCTCCTGGCTGGCCGACCGCGGCATCGGCGAGGGCACCGTCAACTTCCGGCTGCGCGACTGGCTGTTCAGCCGCCAGCGGTACTGGGGCGAGCCCTTCCCGATCGTCTACGACGAGGACGGCGTCGCCCACTCGCTGCCCGAGTCGATGCTGCCGCTGGAGCTGCCCGAGGTCGAGGACTACTCGCCGCGCACCTTCGACCCGGACGACGCGGACACGCAGCCGGAGACCCCGCTGTCCCGCAACGAGGACTGGGTCAACGTCACCCTGGACCTGGGCGACGGCGCAGGCCCGCGGAACTACCGCCGTGAGACCAACACCATGCCCAACTGGGCCGGTTCCTGCTGGTACGAGCTGCGCTACCTGGACCCGCGCAACTCCGAGCAGCTGGTCGACCCCGCCGTCGAGCAGTACTGGATGGGCCCGCGCGAGGGCATGCCGACCGGTGGCGTCGACCTGTACGTCGGTGGCGCCGAGCACGCCGTGCTGCACCTGCTGTACGCGCGCTTCTGGTCCAAGATGCTGTTCGACCTGGGCCACGTCTCCTCGGCCGAGCCGTTCCACAAGCTGTACAACCAGGGCATGATCCAGGCCTTCGTCTACCGGGACGCGCGCGGCATCGCCGTGCCGGCGGCCGAGGTCGAGGAGCGGGACGGCGCCTTCTGGTACGAGGGCGAGAAGGTCAGCCGCGTCCTGGGCAAGATGGGCAAGTCGCTGAAGAACGCGGTGACGCCGGACGAGATCTGCTCCGAGTACGGCGCCGACACCCTGCGCCTGTACGAGATGGCGATGGGCCCGCTGGACGTGTCGCGCCCCTGGGACACCCGCGCCGTGGTCGGCCAGTACCGACTGCTGCAGCGGCTGTGGCGCAACGTCGTCGACGAGTCGACCGGCGAGGTCACCGTCGTCGACACCGCGGCCGACGAGGACACGCTGCGCGCCCTGCACAAGGCGATCGACGGTGTCGCCCAGGACATGGCGGCCATGCGCTTCAACACCGCCATCGCCAAGGTCACCGAGCTGAACAACCACCTGACGAAGTCGGGTGGCGCGCTGCCCCGGCAGGTCGCCGAGCAGCTGGTGCTGCTGGTCGCCCCGCTGGCCCCGCACATCGCCGAGGAGCTGTGGCGCAAGCTGGGGCACACCGAATCGGTCGTCCACCAGGGCTTCCCGGTCGCCGACCCGACGTACGTCGTCGACGAGACCGTGACCTGCGTCGTGCAGATCAAGGGCAAGGTCAAGGCCCGCCTGGAGGTCTCCCCGTCGATCACGGACGCGGAGCTGGAGACGCTGGCGCTGGCCGACCCGCACGTGGTCGGGGCGCTGGGCGGCGCGGAGATCCGCAAGGTGATCGTGCGCGCGCCGAAGCTGGTCAACATCGTGGCCGGCTGACGGAGGCGATCGTGGCCGGCTGACGGCAGCGCTGCCGGAGGCATGGGGGGTTTCCCCTACGGGCAGGTTGGGGGTTCCGATGGAACCCCTGGCCTGCCCTTTCCGTTTACCGTGGAGGAACCACAGTCGTGGGGACTCGACGGATGCCGGAGGGGCGGACATGGAAGCCGCGATTATCACGATCATGGCGCTGCTCTTCTTCGCCTTTGTGGCGCTCGGGGTGTACGTCACCGTGAAGGTGGCCAAGGCGGCCAAGCGCGGGGTGGACCGCACCCTGGACCAGGCCCGGCGCACGGTCGAGGACACCACGCTGAAGGCCAAGAGCTTCGGCCAGGCCGGGGTCGCGAGCGAGCTGGCCCGGCTGAGGCTCTCGCTGCGCACCTCGATGCGGGCCACACAGGAGGCGCTGCAGGCGGGTGTCGGTGAGGACGCCTCACTGAAGGAGTCGCTCGACCTGTTCCACCGGCTCAGCGCCCACGGGATCGAACTGGACGGGGACCTCAAGCGCATGGAGCGGGAGCCCGACCGGGCGTGGGTGTCCGGGCAGCTCGGCGAGCTCAGGCGGCGGACGGAGCAGATCACGGGGTCGGCCGACGCACTGCGCCGGGCCGCCCGGGACCGGGCCCTGAAGTTCGCCGAGGACGACCTGTCGTCGCTGAGCGCCCAGATCGACGTCGAGGCGGGCGCCCTGCGCCACTGGGACGGCCCGGAGACCGCGCCGGGCTCGGTGGCGCCGGGGACCGCTTCGGAGGCTGTTCCTGGGGCGTTTCCCGGCTCTGGGGCTGCTCACGGGTCCGCGGCCGGGTCCGCGCCCGGCTCTGTCTCCGGGGCGGCCGGTCCCGGTGTCGGGGGAGAGCCGTCCGCGATCACCGCGCCCGATCCCCGGCGGTCCGCCTACCCGTGGGAGAAGTCGGCCCGCCCGGAGACCACCACCTGACGGAGCGGCTCCTCGTGACGTCGGACGGAGCGCGGAGGATCGCCCGGCGGGGGGCCGGGCTGCCGTGCCGTGGTCCCGGCGGGTAACCTCCCGCTCATGTCCCGGCATGTCGCGATCGTCACCGATTCCACGGCCTACCTGCCACCCCAGACGATGGAGCGGCACGCCATCACCACGGTCCCGCTGACCGTCGTCATCGGCGACCGCGCCCTGGAGGAGGGCACCGAGATCTCGGCCCGCTCCCTCGCCGAGGCCCTGCAGAAACGGCGTCCCGTCACCACCTCGCGGCCGAGCCCCGAGGTCTTCGCCGCGGCCTACCGCGAAGCCGCCGAGGCGGGGGCGCGGGGTGTCGTCTCGCTCCATCTGTCCGCCGAGGTCTCCGGTACCTACGACGCCGCCGTGCTCGCGGCCAAGGACGCCCCCGTGCCGGTACGGGTCGTGGACACCCGCATGGTCGGGATGGCGCTGGGCTTCTGCGCCCTGGCCGCCGCGGAGGTCGCGGAGGCGGGCGGCTCACTCGACGAGGTGGTCGCGGCAGCCGAGAAGCGCGTCGCGGGAACCTCCGCCTACTTCTACGTCGACACCCTCGACTATCTGCGCCGGGGCGGCCGCATCGGCGCCGCACAGGCGCTGCTGGGCTCCGCGCTGGCGGTGAAGCCACTCCTCGAACTGGACGGCGGGCGGATCGAATTGCGGGAGAAGGTGCGAACGGCCTCGAAGGCCATCGCGCGCCTGGAGGAGATCGCCGTGGAGCGGGCCGGCTCCGGCTCCGTCGACATCGCCGTCCACCACCTCTCCGCACCGGAGCGCGCCGCGGTGCTGGCGGACCGGCTCAGGGAGCGGATCCCGGGAATCGAGGAACTCCAGGTCAGCGAGGTGGGGGCAGTCATCGGCGCCCACACGGGGCCCGGCCTTCTCGCGGTCGTCGTCTCACCGCGCTGAGAGCGCCCGTCCCCCGAGAGGGTGACGGAGATATCCACAGGCGAGGGCCTGTCCACGGGAATCGGGTGCGACCCGCACGGGGCGTTCGTGATCTCTACCGTCACGGACATGGCTCTTCGTACACGTATCGCATCGATCACCACCGGATCCGCGGGCAGGCCGGGGACTCCGACGAGTGGGCCCGGCAGGGCGCCGGGTTCGGAGGGGCGCAGCCGCCCCGGAGGGCGCGGTTCGCCCCCTGGGCGGGCCCGGCGGCGCGCCCGGGTGCGCCGGGCCGTCGACGTGCCCGCGGGCGTCGTACGGCGACGGGGGGAGGCGCTGTTCCCGGCGGTGGCGCCGCCGGCGGAGGCGCCGGTGTCGTCTGCTCCGTCAGATCCACCTGCTCCACCTGCTCCGTCGGTGCCGTCGGTGCCGTCGGTGCCGTCGGTGTCGCCGGGCGGGGCGCGGGGGCGGCTTTCGGCGGCGCTGCGTGAGCGGACTCCGTTGTGGGTGCAGACGCGGTGCGGGCTCGAACCACGGGCGCTGGCCGCGCTGACGGTGGTCCTGCTCGTGGCCGCCGGTCTCGCGGGCGGGTACTTCTGGACGGGGCGGCCGGAGCCGGTGCGTGCTCCGGAGATCGTCCGTGCCGTGCCGGTGGCCGCGGCACCCGCCACGCAGGGACCGGGACCGGAACAGGGACCGGGGCGGGAACAGGGGCCGGGCGCGGTGGCGGGCGTGCCGAAGGTGGTCGTCGACGTGGGCGGCAAGGTGCGCAGGCCCGGGGTGCTGACCCTGCCCGCGGGCTCGCGTGTGGCGGACGCCCTGCGTGCCGCCGGCGGGGCGAAACCCGGAGCCGATCTCACCGGGATCAACCGGGCCCGGGTCCTCATGGACGGGGAGCAGGTCCTGGTCGGGCTGCCGGGGATGGCGGTCGGCGGCTCCGCCTCCGGCGGCGGGACCGATGGGCCGCGGACGCCGCTGAGCCTCAACGTGGCCACCGTGGAGCAGCTCGACACCCTGCCCGGCGTCGGTCCGGTCCTCGCGCAGCACATCGTCGACCATCGCGCGGAGCGCGGCGGCTTCCGGTCGGTGGCCGAGCTCCGGGAGGTGAACGGCATCGGAGAACGCCGGTTCGCCGACCTCGAACCACTGGTCCGGCCGTGAGCGGCACCGGGGCGGTGGACGCGGAACCGGAAGAGCGGCGCGAGCGGCGGGAGCGTGCCGCGTGGTCTTCGCGGGCGGAGGGGCCGGCCGACCTGCGGCTCGTGCCCCTCGCAATGGCGGCCTGGGCGGCCGCGGCGTGCGCGGTGGGGGTCACCGGATGGTGGACGGTGGCAGGTGTCACGGTCTGCCTGGTGGGGGCGGCGGTTCTGCTCACTCCGGCGCCGGCCCGGTGGCTCGACCGCATCCGTGGTCCGCGTGGGATCGGCGAGGTCGGCGAGGTCGGTAGGGCGGTCGACGGCTCGGGCGGGGGGTCGGGGGCGACAGGCGGTACTCCGGTGACGCCGGGGCGGCGGTTGCGGGCGACCGCGTGCGCGGGGGTCCTGCTCTGCGCCGCGGCCGGGGCCGCCTCGGCGGGGCTGCACGCGGCGGACCTGCGGCGCGGTCCCGTACCCGCCATGGCGCGGGAGTACGTCCGGGCGGAGCTGGAGGTCACGGTGACCTCCGATCCGCGGCTCACCCGGCCCCGGGTGCGCGGTAACGCGATGGCGCCGGTCTCGGTCGTCCTGGACGGCGAGGTGACCCGGGTCGAGCGGCCGGACGGTGCGGCCCACCGGACACGTGCGCCCGTGCTGCTGATCGTGGCGCCGGGGGAGGGGCGGGCCGAGTGGTTGCGGCTCCTCCCCTCGACCCGGTTGCGGGTCGGGGCCCGGCTGGCGCCGCCGCTGCGGCCCGGAGAGCCGTTCGCCGCGGTGCTGAAGGTCGACGGAGCGGGTCCGCCGCGGATCGTCGGTCCGCCCAGCGCGGCGCAGCGCACGGCGGGCGAACTGCGCGCCGGGCTGCGGAGAGCGACCGAGGGTCTCGCTCCGGACGCGAGGGCCCTGCTGCCGGGACTGGTCGTGGGGGACACCTCGCGGATCGGGCCCGAACTGCGGGACGCCTTCGAGGCCACCGACCTCACCCACCTCCTGGCGGTCTCGGGAAGCAACCTCGGAGTCGTTCTGCTTCTGCTCATCGGGCGCCCCGGGAGGGCGCACCAGGTGGAGCGGGGCGGGCTCGCTCCCTGGCTCGGGCTGTCCCTGCGGGCGACCGCGGTGGCCGGGGGAGTGCTGACACTGGCCTTCGTCATCGTCTGCCGACCCGATCCGAGCGTGCTGCGCGCCGCGGCCTGCGGGCTCGTCGTCCTGCTCGCGATCGCCACCGGGCGCCGGAGATCGCTGATTCCCGCGCTGGCCGCCGCCGTCCTGGTCCTGGTGCTCTACGACCCCTGGCTGGCGCGGAGTTACGGATTCCTGCTCTCGGTACTGGCCACGGGGTCCCTGCTGACGGTCGCTCCGCGGTGGAGCGAGGCGCTGCGGCGGCGCCGGGTGCCCGGACGGCTCGCGGAGGCGCTGGGGGCAGCCCTCGCGGCGCAGGCGGTGTGCGCACCCGTCGTGGTGGTCTTCGCCGCCCGGGTGAGTCTGGTCGCGATCCCGGCGAATCTCTTCGCCGAACTGGCGGTCGCGCCCGCGACGGTGCTCGGCTTCGCCGCGCTCGGCCTGGCGCAGGTGTGGGAGCCGGCGGCGGAGGGTGTGGCGTGGGTGGCGGGGTGGCCTGCCGGGTGGATCGCGGGGGTGGCGCGTGCCGGAGGGGAGCTGCCGGGGGCGCAGCTGGCCTGGCCCGGCGGGTGGTGGGGCGGGCTGATCCTGGCGGTGCTGACGGGGCTCGTGGTGCTCGGGGTGCGCAGGCTGGCGTACCGGGGGTGGATCGGCGCGTTCGTCGCCGCGCTGCTCTTCCTCGCGGTCGCCCGGCCGGTGCCGTTGGCCCGGTGGGTCACCGGGTGGCCGCCGCCGGGCTGGGTGTTCGCGATGTGCCAGGTGGGGCAGGGGGACGCGACGGTGCTCGCGGCGGGCGGTGACGCTGCCGTCGTGGTGGACGCCGGCCCCGACCCCGTACCGGTCGACCGTTGTCTGCGGGAGCTCGGGGTGCGGCGGGTGCCGTTGCTGGTGCTCACCCACTTCCATGCCGATCATGTGGCAGGGCTGCCGGGGGTGCTGCGGGGTCGGGCGGTAGGGGCGATCCAGACCACGGGGCTCGAAGAGCCGCCCGCTCAGGCGGCGTTCGTGAGGCGGACGGCGGCCGCGGCGGGGGTTCCGCTGGTCCGCGCGGGGCCGGGGGAGCACCGGAGAGCCGGGGCCCTGGAGTGGTGGGTGCTCTGGCCGCCGGCGGACTCCATGGGGGTGACCGGTTCGGGAGGGGCGGGCGGTGCCGGGGTGTCGGTCGGCGGGGCGAACGATGCCAGTGTCACCCTCCTCGTACGCACCGCCGCAGGGCTGAGCCTGCTGCTCCTCGGTGACCTCGAACCACCGGCTCAGCGGGCGCTTCTGAGGAGCCGTCCGGAGCTGGGGCCGGTGGACGTGGTCAAGGTCGCGCACCACGGGTCCGCGCACCAGGACCCAGGGCTGATACGGGCGGTGCGGCCGCGTCTCGCGCTGGTGTCGGCGGGGCGGGACAACCCGTACGGGCACCCCTCGCCCCGGACGGTGGAGGCCCTGCGGGCCGGTGGGGCGCGGGTGTTGCGGACCGACCGGGACGGGGCGATCGCGGTGGTGGGGGCAGGGCGCGGGCTCGTCGCCGTGCCGAAGGGCGGGATGTAAGGAAATGCTTGTAAAGAAGTCTTTCTAAAGATACCTTTTCATCATGCCGGAGACCAGCGAACCGCGCCCCGGGGGCGAGCAGCCCCGCAGTATCCGACTCACTGACCCGCGCGCCCTGCGTGCCTACGCCCACCCCCTGCGGATGTCCCTGGTGGGGCTGCTGCGCAGCAGCGGACCCTTCACCGCCACCCGGGCCGCCGAGCTGACCGGCGAGTCCGTGGCCAGCTGCTCCTACCACCTGCGGATACTCGCCAAGTACGGGCTCGTGGAGGAGGCGCCGGGCGGCCGGGGGCGGGAGAAGCCCTGGCGGGCCACGGCCCGGTACACGGAGTGGCCGGAGTACAGCGAGGACGCGACGCTCGCGGAGGCCGCCGACGCGCTGAGCGCCGCCGTCGCCGAGCGCTACTTCGAGCGGGTCACCCGAGCGATGGAGAACCGCCAGTCGCTGCCGAAGGAGTGGCGGGAGGCCGAGCAGTTCGGCGATTCCCTGCTCTACCTCACTCCGGAGGAGCTGACCGGCCTCGGAGAGCGGATCGACGCACTGCTCCGGCCCTACGAGGGACGCGAGTCCGACCCGTCCCTCAGGCCCGAGGGATCCCGGGCCGTCAGTGTCCTGCGGATTGCCTACCTGGACCAGGAAATCCCCCAGAACCAAGAAGAGGAGTGAGTGAGATGGCCCTCGTGGAACGCATACCCGCACTGCTGCGCGAGCGGACCTTCCGCCGCTACTGGACCGGGCAGACGATCTCCCTCGTCGGGGACCAGATCTCGCTCATCGCGATCCCGCTGGCCGCCGTCCTGATCCTCGGCGCCGACGCCGCCGCGATGGGCTGGCTCAAGACCGCCGAGCTCCTTCCCGCTCTCCTGCTCAACCTGCCGCTCGGCGCCTGGGCCGACCGGCAGGCCCACCGCAGACGCGCCATGATCGCGGCCGACCTCGGGCGGGCGGGGCTGATGCTGACCCTGCCCGTGGCCTACGCGCTCGACGCCTTGACGCTCGGCCAGTTGTACGTGGTGGCCTTCGGGATCGGCGCGCTCACCGTGCTCTTCGAGGTCTGCAACGTCACGCTCCTCGTCGCGCTCGTTCCCACCGATCGGTATGTGCAGGCGAACTCGCTGGTCAACGGCAGCCGTTCGACGGCCTGGCTCGCGGGACCGGGGATCGGCGGCATCCTCGTGCAGGTCCTCACCGCGCCCCTCGCCCTGATCGCCGACGCCCTCAGCTATGTGCTGTCGGCCGGTTACCTGGCCCGGATCAAGCCCGTCGAGCCGCCGCCGGCCCCCGTGGCCAAGGGGCACTTCACCGAGGGCCTGCGCTGGGTGCTCCGCGAGCGCTCGATGCGCGCGCTGTTCGCCTCCTCCGGCACGGTCCAGTTCTTCAACTACATGTTCCACACCCTCTTCGTGCTCTACGTGACCACCGAACTCGGCATCGGTGCGGGGCTGCTCGGCCTGATCCTCGCGGCCGGGGCGGTGGGCGGCCTCATCGGGGCCGTGTGCAGCGGAGCGGTCGTCCGGCGGATCGGCATAGGCGCCTCGCTCGTCGTCGGCTTCCTCGGCTTCACGCTGCCCCTGCTCCTGATACCCCTGGCCAGCGGTCCGCTTCCGCTGGTGGTGGCCGTGCTGTTCGTGGCGGAGTTCCTCTCCTGTGTCGGGGTGATGATCGTGGACATCGCCGCGGGATCGTTCCAGATGGCGCTGATCCCCGACGCCGTACGGGCCCGGGTCATGGGCGCGTACCGCACGCTCAACCACGGCTTCCGGCCCCTCGGCGCGCTCGCCGGCGGTCTGCTCGGCACCGCGATCGGGCTGCACCCGACGCTGTGGATCGCCACCGGCGGAGCCGTCCTCGCCGTGCTCTGGCTGCTGCCCTCGCCGCTGCCGCGCATGCGTGAACTGCCCGCGAGGGAAGAGGAGTCGGCCCCTGTCGGGGCGGCGTGACGGCTCGGCGAGAGCGCTGGGCAGGGGGGAGACTTCCCGTATGAGTGCTGAAAGTTCTGAACAGGACACCTCCGTCCCTTCGACCCCCGGCCCGTCTGACTCCGTCCCCGCGACCTCCGCCCTTCCGGACGTCGGTGCCTACCTGGCGCGGATCAATGCGGAGCGGCCCGCTCGCGCGGACGCGGCCGCCCTGCGCGAGCTGCATCTGCGTCACCTGCTGAGCGTGCCCTTCGAGAACCTCTCGATCCATCTCGGCGAGGACATCGTCCTGGACGAGAAGGCGCTGGTCGACAAGGTGGTCGGCGACCACCGGGGCGGCTTCTGCTACGAGGTCAACACCACGTTCGCGGTACTCCTGCGGGAGCTCGGCTACCGGGTCTCGCTGCTCCAGGCGCGGGTCGTCGACGCCGAGGGGAGGCTCGGGATCCCGTACGACCACATGGCGGTCCTCGTGGAGACGTTCGACGGCGAGCGGTGGCTGGCCGACGTGGGCTTCGGTGACCACAGCCACTACCCGCTGGCCTTCGACGAGCGCGGGGACCAGGAGGACCCCGGCGGCCGCTTCCGCGTCCAGGAGGCCGTGGACGGCGATCTGGACGTGCTGCGGGACGGGAAGCCGCAGTACCGGCTGGAGCCGCGGTCGCGGGAGCTCGCGGACTTCAGGGCCGGGGCCTGGTATCACCGGACCTCGCCCGACTCGCACTTTCCGCGCTCCCTCGTCTGCTCCCTGCTCACGGAGGAGGGCCGGATCACCCTGAGCGACCGGAAGCTGATCACCCGTGCCCAGGGGGAGCGCGTCGAGCGGCTCCTCGACGGGGACGAGGAGGTGCGGGGCGTGTACCGGGACCTGTTCGGCATCGCGCTCGACGATCTGCCGGTCGTCGCTGCGCGGAACATCTGAAGCGGAATTCTCAATTCGGACCCTCGGTAACACATCGCTCGTTTGCCTCGAACGCCTCAACGATGATCGAATGCGACTTCGTTGCATAGCGAACGAGTCATGCGGGGGTGCGTGAAGAATGTTCGATCGTCTCTTCGGGAAGAGGGCGGGCGGGGCCGCACGAGGCGGTCCGCTCGCCGGTCTCACCGTCCCGGCCTCGGCGGGGCTGCTGAGCTGCCGCGTCCTCGACCCCGTGCACGAACCGGTCCGGCAGGCCGAGTTCGTCCTCAGCGACACCGTGGGCCGCAAGGTGCTGGGCGGGGAGACCGACCCGTACGGCACGGCGCTCGCGACCGTGCCGGCGGGCGAGTACCGGCTCGCGGTCACCGCCGAGGGGTACACGCCGTACCACGGCAGCGCCGTCGTCCAGGAGGGCGGGCACACGGGCGTCGGCGACGTCCTGCTCCAGATCGCCCCGCAGTCCCAGCTCCCGGAACCGGGGGACTGGGAGATCGACCCGCTGCACTCGCAGATCGGCTTCACCGCCCGCCACATCGGCCTGGCCCGTATCCACGGCCGGTTCAACGGCTTCGCGGGCGCGGTACGGATCGCCGACCGCATGGAGCAGTCGGCGATGCACGTCGTCATCGACGCCGCCTCCATCGACACCGGGGTGCAGATGCGCGACGACCATCTGCGCTCGGGCGACTTCCTCGACGTCGGCGCGTACCCGACGGTGGAGTTCTACAGCGAGCGCTTCGTCCACCGGGGCGGCAGCCGCTGGGCCGTCACCGGAGCGCTCACCCTCCACGGGGTCAGCCGCACCGTCACCCTCGACACCCAGTACCTGGGCCTCGGGAACGGCCTCGAAGGCGAGACCCGGGGGGCCTGCCGGGCCACCACCGAGCTGCACCGGGAAGACTTCACCCTCACCTGGCAGACGCTGCTCGCGCGCGGCATCGCGGCCGTCGGGTCGAGCATCAGCATCGACCTCGACATCCAGATCGTCCCCAAGAGCGCGCAGGGCTGACAGCCGCGTTCCCGGGGCGGGGCCGGGGTGGTTACGGAGCCTCCAGCCAGCCCTCGTACTCGGCGGCGAGCTCGTCGAGCTCCGCCGGGTCGAGCCGGCCCGCCGGGTCCTCGACGACCACCAGCCACTGGGCGTCCTCGGCGTCGTCCTCCCCGGCCAGGGCGTCCCGCACGAGCTGCGGTGCCTCGGCCACGCCGAAGCGGTCGGGGAGTTCCCCGGCGACCTCCTCGGCGGAGTCGCGGTCGGGGAGTACCAGTACGTGTCGTCGTTCGCTCACCCCGCCATTCTCGGGCATGGCTGTCAGTGGCCCGTGGGATGCTGGATCGCGATGGCCACCAGAAAGACTTCCCCCGACGACCTCCTCGGCCCCGTGACGCTCGCCGTGGGGCAGGAGGAGCTGCTCCTCGACCGCGTCGTCCAGGAGGTGGTGGCGGCCGCCCGGGCCGCCGACGCCGACACGGACGTGCGCGACCTCACCTCCGACCAGCTCCAGCCCGGGTCGTTGGCGGAGCTCACCAGCCCCTCGCTCTTCGCCGAGCGCAAGGTCCTGGTCGTGCGGAACGCCCAGGACCTCTCCGCCGACACGATCAAGGACGTCAAGTCCTACCTCGACGCCCCGATCGAGGACATCTCGCTCGTCCTCCTCCACGCGGGCGGCGCCAAGGGCAAGGGCCTCCTCGACGCCGCGCGCAAGGCGGGAGCGCGGGAGGTGGCCTGCCCGAAGACGACGAAGCCCGCGGAGCGGCTGACGTTCGTACGGCAGGAGTTCCGGGCGCTCGGGCGCGCGGCGACACCGGAGGCGTGCCAGGCGCTGGTGGACTCGATCGGCAGCGACCTGCGGGAGCTGGCGTCCGCGTGCGCGCAGCTGACCTCGGACGTCGACGGGACGATCGACGAGGCCGTCGTCGGGCGGTACTACACCGGCCGCGCGGAGGCCTCCTCCTTCAACGTCGCCGACCGGGCGGTGGAGGGGCGTGCGGCGGAGGCCCTGGAGGCCCTGCGCTGGTCCCTCTCGACAGGGGTGGCGCCGGTGCTCATCACGAGCGCGCTCGCGCAGGGTGTGCGGGCGATCGGGAAGCTCTCGTCCGCCCGGGGCGGACGGCCCGCGGACCTGGCGCGTGAGCTGGGCATGCCGCCGTGGAAGATCGACCGCGTGCGGCAGCAGATGAGGGGCTGGACCCCGGACGGGGTGTCCCTCGCGCTGCGGGCGATCGCGGAGGCGGACGCGGGGGTGAAGGGCGGGGGCGACGATCCCGAGTACGCCCTGGAGAAGGCGGTGGTCGCGGTGGCGCGGGCGGCGCGGTTGCGGCGGTAGGTGTTGGCGGGGCGGGGGTGTTGGGCCTGGGGCGGTTGATTCCCCCACCCCGCCCCTTCCCGAAACCCTGCCGGGGGCTGGTGGGGGTTTGATGTTGCCGGGGCTGCGCCCCGGGCCCCTGGAGGGCGCGGCGGCTTCGCGCCGATCCGGTCGTGGGGCTGGGATCGAGCCGGTTCTCGTTCTGGTGGCTGCCGGAAGGCGGCGGCTTCGCGCTGTGGTGGCTGTGGGTTGAGGGGGCGGGGCCCCGTTCCCGCTCTGGCTCCCTGCTGGGAGGCGGCAGCTTCGTATCACGGAGTCTGGGCTCGGCGGGTTCGCGGTGGCTTTGCGCTGCGCCGCTCCGCGCCCCCGGGGGTTCGTCGGAGGCTTCACGTCGGGCCGGTTGTGGGCTGAGGGGCGCGTCCCGGTTCTCGTTCTGGTTGCTGCCAGGAGGGGGCGGCTTTGCGTCGTGGTGACCTGGGCCCTGGGCGGGCGGGGTGGCTTTGCGGGTAGCTCAGCACCCGGGGGGTTCGTCGGCGGTGGCTTCGCGCCGCGCAGCCTGGGTTCTGGGGGTTCGCGGCGGCTTTGCGTCGCGGCGTGCGGTTATGGCCCGGGAGTGTTGCGGAGGCGGGCCTCGCCGTGGGTATGGCGAAGGCCCCGGCTCCTGGGGAAGGAGGCCGGGGCCTTCGTCGTCAAACGAGGGTGGGCTCGCACCCGCGTGGCGAACGCGTCCGCGTGCGAGTCCTGGTGGTCGGGCGGGAGCGGGAGAGAGGGCCCGCTGTGTCCCGTACGACCGGTTACATCAGAGCTCAGCCCTGGAGAGCGGCAGCCTTGGTGGCCAGCGCCGACTTCTTGTTGGCGGCGGCGTTCTTGTGGATGACACCCTTCGAGACAGCCTTGTCGAGCGCACGGGAAGCGGCGCGAGAAGCCACGACGGCCTTCTCGACGTCACCCGCGGCGACAGCCTCACGGGCCTTGCGGATCGCGGTCTTGAGCGACGACTTGACGGCCTTGTTGCGCAGGCGCGCCTTCTCGTTCGTCTTGTTCCGCTTGATCTGGGACTTGATGTTCGCCACGAAAAGAGCCTTTACAGGTTCGATGTTCCTTCTGGAGTGTGACTCGCAGCTGAGAGGGCACACGAGACACAGCTGTCCACAGTATCAGTCACCCTCGGGCCCGCCCAAACCGGGCACAGGGCGGCGGGCATGGGACCATGGAGCCTACGTATCGATCCGACATCGCCCCGAGACGAGACCCTGCGTGCCCGCGACTCCTACCAACGTGCCCGAGCCGAGCCGTACCGACCCGGCTCTGATCCGCAACTTCTGCATCATCGCGCACATCGACCACGGCAAGTCCACGCTCGCCGACCGGATGCTCCAGCTCACCGGTGTGGTCGACCAGCGGCAGATGCGTGCCCAGTATCTCGACCGGATGGACATCGAGCGGGAGCGCGGCATCACGATCAAGTCCCAGGCGGTCCGTCTGCCGTGGGCGCCCACCGACGGGCAGGGTGAGGGCAGGACGCACATCCTGAACATGATCGACACGCCCGGGCACGTCGACTTCACCTACGAGGTCTCGCGCTCGCTGGCGGCGTGTGAGGGCACGGTCCTGCTGGTCGACGCGGCCCAGGGCATCGAGGCGCAGACGCTCGCCAACCTCTACCTGGCGATGGAGAACGACCTCACCATCGTCCCGGTCCTGAACAAGATCGACCTGCCGGCCGCCCAGCCGGAGAAGTTCTCCGAGGAGCTCGCCAACCTCATCGGCTGCCAGCCGGAGGACGTCCTCAAGGTCTCCGCCAAGACCGGCATGGGCGTCGAGGCGCTGCTCGACCGCGTGGTCCGGGACGTTCCGGCCCCGGTCGGCGTCGCCGACGCCCCCGCCCGCGCGATGATCTTCGACTCCGTGTACGACTCGTACCGGGGCGTGGTGACGTACGTACGAGTCGTCGACGGCCAGCTCAACAAGCGCGAGCGCATCAAGATGATGTCGACCGGCGCCACCCACGAGCTCCTGGAGATCGGCGTCTCGTCCCCGGAGATGACGGCGGCCGACGGTCTCGGCGTCGGCGAGGTCGGCTACCTCATCACGGGTGTGAAGGACGTCCGCCAGTCCAAGGTCGGTGACACGATCACCTCCCTGAACAAGGGCGCGACCGAGGCCCTCGGCGGCTACAAGGACCCCAAGCCGATGGTGTTCTCGGGCCTGTACCCGCTGGACGGCTCGGAGTACCCGGACCTCCGCGAGGCCCTCGACAAGCTCCAGCTGAACGACGCCGCGCTGGTCTACGAGCCGGAGACCTCCGCCGCGCTCGGCTTCGGCTTCCGCGTCGGTTTCCTGGGCCTTCTCCACCTCGACGTCATCCGTGAGCGGCTCGAGCGCGAGTTCGGTCTCGACCTGATCGCCACCGCCCCCAACGTGGTCTACCGCGTGGTCATGGAGGACGGCAGCGAGCACACGGTCACGAACCCGAGCGAGTTCCCCGAGGGCAAGATCAACGACGTGTACGAGCCCGTCGTACGCGCCACGATCCTCGCCCCGAGCGAGTTCATCGGCGCGATCATGGAGCTGTGCCAGACCCGTCGGGGCACGCTGATCGGCATGGACTACCTCTCCGAGGACCGGGTGGAGATCCGCTACACCCTGCCCCTGGCCGAGATCGTCTTCGACTTCTTCGACCAGCTGAAGTCCAAGACGCGCGGTTACGCCTCCCTCGACTACGAGCCCACCGGCGAGCAGGCCTCCAGCCTGGTCAAGGTCGACATCCTGCTGCACGGCGACAAGGTGGACGCGTTCTCCGCCGTCACCCACAAGGACGCCGCCTACGCCTACGGTGTGCGCCTCGTCGCCAAGCTGCGCGAGCTCATCCCGCGGCAGGCCTTCGAGGTGCCGATCCAGGCCGCGATCGGCTCCCGGGTCATCGCCCGCGAGACCATCCGCGCGATCCGCAAGGACGTCCTCGCCAAGTGCTACGGCGGTGACATCTCCCGTAAGCGGAAGCTGCTCGAGAAGCAGAAGGAAGGCAAGAAGCGCATGAAGATGGTCGGCTCGGTGGAGGTGCCTCAGGAGGCCTTCATCGCCGTCCTTTCGAGCGACGAGTCCTCCGGCAAGAAGAAGTAGCCGGTCGGCAGCGAATAGCTGTCCTGTGCATCGAACGGGTCCACGTGCCGACGGCGCGTGGACCCGTTCGTTATCAAGCGGCGCCTTGCAGGCACTTACGCGCCGGTCCTCGGGCCTTTACTCTGATCCCGAATCGAAGGTTACTCGCCAGTTAGTTACGTAGTTACGCACCGCCAGCAGGCACCGCCGCCGCCCGGAGGACGTCGTGAGCGACACACAGACCCTGATCGAGAACCGGCCGCCCTCCGTGGCGACCCTCTTCCTTGAGCGCGTCGAGCTGACTCCCGACGCGGAGGCCTATCGGTACCCGGTGCCCGCCGCCTCGGGCACCGGTCCGGACGACTGGAAGTCGCTCAGTTGGGGGCAGGCCGCCGAGCGGGTCTACGCGATCGCCGCCGGCCTCGTCGACCTCGGCGTGCAGTCCGAGGAGCGGGTCGCGCTCGCCTCCTCCACCCGGGTGGAGTGGGTCCTCGCCGACCTCGGCGTGATGTGCGCCGGTGCCGCGACCACCACCGTCTACCCGCAGACCAACGCCGAGGAGTCGGCGTTCATCCTCTCCGACTCCGAGTCCAGGGTCCTCATCGCCGAGGACGCGGCCCAGCTCGCGAAGGCCGTCGAGCGCCGCGCCGACCTGCCCGACCTCCACCACGTCGTCGTCATCGACGCCACGGGCGTCGAGAGCGACGGCGACTGGGTCCTCTCCCTCGCCGACCTGGAGGCACGCGGTCGCGCGTACCTGGAGAAGCACCCCGAGGCCGTCAAGGAGCGGGTCGCCGCGATCACCTCCACCCAGCTGGCCACCCTCATCTACACCTCGGGCACCACCGGCCGCCCCAAGGGCGTCCGCCTCCCGCACGACAACTGGTCGTACATGGCCAAGGCCATCGCCGCCACCGGTCTCGTCACCAAGGACGACGTCCAGTACCTGTGGCTGCCGCTCGCGCACGTCTTCGGCAAGGTCCTCACCTCCGGCCAGATCGAGGTCGGGCACGTCACCGCCCTCGACGGCCGGGTCGAGAAGATCATCGAGAACCTGCCGGTGGTCCAGCCGACCTACATGGCCGCCGTGCCCCGCATCTTCGAGAAGGTCTACAACGGGGTCGCCGGCAAGGCCCGCGCCGCCGGCGGCGCCAAGTACAAGATCTTCCAGTGGGCGGCAGGCGTCGCCCGCGAGTACGCCAAGGCCACCCAGGACAACTTCCGCCGCACGGGCACCGCCTCCGCGCCCTTCGGCCTCACCGCCAAGCACAAGGTCGCCGACGCCCTCGTCTACAGCAAGATCCGTGAGGCCTTCGGCGGCAACCTGCGCGCCTGCATCTCCGGCTCCGCCGCGCTCGCCCCCGAGATCGGCTACTTCTTCTCCGGCGCGGGCATCCACATCCTGGAGGGCTACGGCCTCACGGAGACCTCCGCCGCCTCCTTCGTCAACCCGGGCGAGGCCTACCGCACCGGCACCGTCGGCAAGCCGCTCCCCGGCACCGAGGTCCGGATCGCCGACGACGGCGAGATCCTGCTCCGCGGCCCGGGCATCATGGAGGGCTACCACGGCCAGCCGGAGAAGACGGCCGAGGTCCTGGAGTCCGACGGCTGGTTCCACACCGGTGACATCGGCGAGCTGTCCGCGGACGGCTACCTCCGGATCACCGACCGCAAGAAGGACCTGATCAAGACGTCCGGCGGCAAGTACATCGCGCCGGCCGAGGTCGAGGGCCAGTTCAAGGCCGTCTGCCCGTTCGTCTCCAACATCCTCGTCCACGGCGCCGACCGGAACTACTGCACCGCGCTGATCGCCCTCGACGAGCCCTCCCTCCTCGGCTGGGCCGCCGAGCACGACCTCGCGGGCAAGTCGTACGCCGAGATCGTCGCCGCCCCGCAGACCGTGAAGCTGATCCAGGGCTACGTGGACCGGCTCAACGAGGGCCTCCAGCGCTGGCAGACGGTCAAGAAGTTCCGCCTGCTGCCGCGCGACCTCGACATCGAGCACGGCGAGCTGACGCCGTCGCTGAAGCTGAAGCGGCCGGTGGTGGAGCGCGAGTACAAGGAGCTCATCGAGGAGATGTACACGGGCTCGCGCGAGTCCTGACCTGCGCGGACCCCGGTTGTCCACAGGCAGACGGTTCACCTCGGGCGGTACGGGACAATGGGCTCATGCCTTCCGTACTGCCCGATGGTGAGTCCGTGCCCGAGACCGGGGCGCTGCCCGCGCACGCCCTGGAAGGGGCGGCCGAGCGGCCCCTCGGGTTCTACCTGCACGTTCCGTACTGCGCGACGCGCTGCGGCTACTGCGACTTCAACACGTACACCGCGAGCGAGCTGCGCGGTGCCGGTGGCGTGCTCGCCTCCCGGGACAACTACGCCGGGCAGGTCACCGAGGAGATCCGGCTCGCCCGCAAGGTGCTCGGCGACGACCCCCGGCCGGTGCGGACGGTGTTCGTCGGCGGCGGTACGCCCACGCTGCTCGACGCCGGGGACCTCGTACGGATGCTGGGGGCCGTCCGGGACGAGTTCGGGCTCGCGGACGACGCCGAGGTGACCACCGAGGCGAATCCGGAGTCGGTCACCCCCGCGTACCTGGCCGAGCTGCGGGAGGGCGGGTTCAACCGGATCTCCTTCGGCATGCAGAGTGCCAAGCAGCACGTCCTGAAGATCCTCGACCGGACCCACACGCCCGGACGCCCCGAGGCGTGCGTCGCCGAGGCGCGGGCGGCCGGGTTCGAGCACGTCAACCTGGACCTGATCTACGGCACACCGGGGGAGACCGACGACGACTGGCGGGCCTCGCTCGACGCGGCGATCGGCGCCGGACCCGACCACGTCAGCGCCTACGCGCTGATCGTCGAGGAGGGCACGCAGCTGGCCCGCCGGATCCGGCGCGGCGAGGTGCCGATGACCGACGACGACGTGCACGCCGACCGGTACCTGATCGCCGACTCCGTCTTCGCCGAGGCAGGGTTCGAGTGGTACGAGGTGTCCAACTGGGCCACCTCGGAGGCCGGGCGCTGCCTCCACAACGAGCTGTACTGGCGCGGGGCCGACTGGTGGGGCGCCGGGCCGGGAGCGCACAGCCACGTGGGCGGGGTGCGGTGGTGGAACGTGAAGCATCCCGGTGCGTACGCGGCGGCTCTCGGCGCCGGGAAGTCGCCCGGCGCCGGGCGGGAGCTCCTCTCGGAGGAGGACCGGCGGGTGGAGCGGATCCTCCTCGAGCTGCGGCTTCGGGAGGGCGTGGAGCTGTCGATCCTCAAGCCGGCGGGGCTTGCCGCCTCACGGAAGGCCCTGGAGGACGGCCTCCTCGACCCCGCGTCGTACGAGGCCGGGCGGGCCGTTCTGACGCTGCGGGGGCGGCTCCTCGCCGACGCGGTCGTGCGGGACCTGGTGGACTGAGTGAGGGTGACGCCCGGCGGCAGCCGTACCCCCGCCGTTGCGGGGAGCGGGACCTGCTCGGCCGTGTGGACGAACTGATCGACGGAGCACCTCCGCGAGTGCGGAGAAGGGGCCGGGCGTCGGTCGGCACAACGGGCCGACCGTAGGTCAGGGCACGGTCACGTGGTCGATCAGCCGCTCGACGGAACCCAGCAGCTCCGGCTCCAGGTCCTTGTACGAGGTGACCCGCGACAGGATGTGCTGCCAGGCCGCGCCCGTGTTCGGCGGCCAGCCCAGGGCCTGGCAGACGCCCGTCTTCCAGTCCTGGCCGCGCGGGACCGTCGGCCAGGCCCTGATGCCCACGGAGGAGGGCTTCACCGCCTCCCAGACGTCGATGTACGGGTGGCCGACCACCAGCACGTCCGGGGAGGTCACCTGCGCGGCGATCCTCGACTCCTTCGAACCCGGGACCAGGTGGTCCACCAGGACGCCAAGCCGGGCGTCCGGGGCCGGGCCGAACTCCGCCACGATCGACGGCAGGTCGTCGATGCCCTCCAGGTACTCCACGACCACGCCCTCGATCCGCAGGTCGTCGCCCCAGACCCGTTCGACGAGCTCGGCGTCGTGCCGGCCCTCCACGTAGATCCGGCCCGCCCGCGCCACGCGCGCCCGCGCGCCCGGTACGGCGACCGAGCCGGAGGCCGTACGGGTGGGGCGTACCGGGGCGGCGGCGGAGGGCCGCACCAGGGTGACCACCCGGCCCTCCAGGAGGAAGCCGCGCGGTTCCATCGGGAAGACCCGGTGCTTGCCGAAGCGGTCCTCCAGGGTCACCGTGCCCGCCTCGCAGCGGATCACGGCCCCGCAGAAGCCCGTGGAGACCTCCTCGACGACGAGGTCGGGGTCCGCCGGGATCTCCGGGACGGGTGCCGACCGCTTCCAGGCGGGTGTCAGGTCCGGGTCGTAGCTGCGCATTCGGGCGACGTTATGACACGTCGAAGCGGCGTGCCAGCTCCTCGCGCTGTGTCCGTACGAACGTGGCGTCCACCACCGCCCCGTGGCCCGGCACGTACAACGCTTCCTCGCCGCCGAGCGACAGCAGCCGGTCCAGCGCGTCCGGCCAGCGGGACGGGATCGCGTCCGGTCCGGCCTGCGGCTCGCCCGACTCCTCCACCAGGTCCCCGCAGAAGACGACCTCGCGCGAGCCGGGGACGAAGAGCGCCAGGTCGTGACCCGTGTGACCGGGGCCGACGTTGGCCAGGAGCACCTGCCGGCCGCCCAGGTCGAGCGTCCACTCGCCGGAGACCACGTGCCGCGGGGCCACCAGCATGTCGACGGCCTCCGCCGCGTCCCGAGCGTCGACTCCTTGGCGTACCGCGTCCGCGCCCAGCGCCTCCCGGTCCCGCTCCCGGCCGAGCAGCTCGTCCACCCCGACCGCGCCGAAGACCTCCGCGCCCGCGAAGGCCGCAGTCCCGAGGACATGGTCGAAATGCGGATGGCTCAGTGCGATGTGCGTCACTCTCCGGCCGCCCGTCAGCGCGGCGATCTGTGCCCGCAGCTCGGCGCCCTCCGCGAGCGTCGAGCCCGTGTCGTACAGCAATACCGCCCGCTCGCCCGTGACCAGGCCCACCGTGGCGTCCCAGCCGGGCAGCCGGCGCCTGCCGGTTCCCTCCGCCAACCGCTCCCAGCCGTACGCTTCCCAATCGATGTCCATGGGGCGACGCTAGCCGCTGGGCTGCCGCCTCCTTGCCAGGAGTGTTGTCCGCCGCCGTACACTGGCCGGGGGATTGCTGGCACTCGGACAGGGTGAGTGCCAAAAGCGGAGCAACCGGAACGACGACGACAGCTGGAGGTGCGCACGAATGCTCAGCGAACGCAGACTCGAGGTGCTGCGCGCCATCGTCCAGGACTACGTCGGGACGGAGGAGCCCGTCGGCTCCAAGGCGCTCACGGAGCGCCACAAACTCGGTGTCTCGCCCGCCACGGTCCGTAACGACATGGCCGTGCTGGAGGAGGAGGGGTACATCGCCCAGCCCCACACCAGCGCCGGCCGCATCCCGACCGACAAGGGCTACCGGCTCTTCGTCGACCGGCTGGCCGGCGTCAAGCCGCTGTCGACGCCCGAGCGGCGGGCCATCCACAACTTCCTCGACGGCGCGGTCGACCTCGACGACGTCGTCGGCCGTACGGTGCGGCTGCTCGCGCAGCTGACCCGTCAGGTCGCCGTCGTCCAGTACCCCTCGCTGACCCGCTCGACCGTCCGTCACGTGGAGCTGCTCGCGCTGGCCCCGGCCCGCCTGATGCTCGTGCTCATCACGGACACCGGCCGCGTCGAGCAGCGGGTCATCGACTGCCCCACGCCCTTCGGCGAGACCTCCCTCGCCGATCTGCGGGCCCGGCTCAACAGCCGGGTCGTCGGCCGCCGGTTCGCCGACGTGCCGCAGCTGGTGCAGGACCTCCCCGAGTCCTTCGAGGAGGTCGAGGACCGCGCCACGGTCTCGACCGTGCTCGCGACCCTCCTCGAAACGCTCGTGGAGGAGCACGAGGAGCGGCTGATGATCGGCGGCACCGCCAATCTCACCCGCTTCGGACACGACTTCCCCCTGATGATCAGGCCCGTCCTGGAAGCCCTCGAGGAGCAGGTCGTGCTCCTCAAGCTGCTCGGCGAGGCCAAGGAATCGGGCATGACCGTACGCATCGGGCACGAGAACGCCCACGAGGGGCTGAGCTCCACGTCCGTCGTCTCGGTCGGCTACGGTTCGGGCGGCGAAGCAGTCGCCAAACTCGGCGTGGTCGGACCGACCCGCATGGACTACCCCGGAACGATGGGAGCGGTACGCGCAGTGGCACGTTACGTCGGACAGATCCTGGCGGAGTCGTAAGTGGCCACGGACTACTACGCCGTACTCGGCGTGCGCCGCGACGCTTCCCAGGACGAGATCAAGAAGGCCTTCCGGAGGCTCGCGCGCGAGCTGCACCCGGACGTCAATCCCGATCCCAAGACGCAGGAACGCTTCAAGGAGATCAACGCCGCCTACGAGGTCCTCTCGGACCCGCAGAAGAAGCAGGTCTACGACCTCGGCGGCGACCCGCTCTCGGCCTCCGGCGGCGGTGGCGCGGGCGGCTTCGGCGCGGGTGGCTTCGGCAACTTCTCCGACATCATGGACGCCTTCTTCGGCACGGCCTCGCAGCGCGGACCGCGCTCGCGGACCCGCCGCGGCCAGGACGCCATGATCCGCCTGGAGATCGACCTCAACGAGGCGGCCTTCGGCACCACCAAGGACATCCAGGTCGACACGGCCGTCGTCTGCACCACCTGTTCGGGTGAGGGTGCCGCGCCCGGCACCTCCGCGCAGACCTGTGACATGTGCCGCGGCCGCGGTGAGGTCTCCCAGGTCACCCGGTCCTTCCTGGGCCAGGTCATGACCTCCCGGCCCTGCCCGCAGTGCCAGGGCTTCGGCACCGTCGTCCCGACCCCGTGCCCCGAGTGCGCGGGCGACGGCCGGGTCCGCTCCCGCCGCACGCTCACCGTCAAGATCCCGGCCGGTGTCGACAACGGCACCCGGATCCAGCTCGCCGGCGAGGGCGAGGTCGGCCCCGGCGGCGGTCCGGCCGGCGACCTGTACGTCGAGATCCACGAGATCCCGCACGACACGTTCCAGCGGCGCGGCGACGACCTGCACTGCACGGTGACGATCCCGATGACGGCGGGCGCGCTCGGCACGAAGGTGCCGCTGCAGACCCTCGACGGCATCGAGGAGATCGACATCCGCCCGGGCACGCAGTCGGGCCAGTCGGTCCCGCTGCACGGCCGCGGCGTCACGCACCTGCGGGGCAACGGCCGGGGCGACCTGATCGTGCACGTCGAGGTGCAGACCCCGGGCAAGCTCGACCCGGAGCAGGAGCGGCTCCTGCGCGAGCTGGCCAAGCTGCGCGGCGAGGAACGGCCCACCGGACAGTTCCAGCCGGGGCAGCAGGGGCTGTTCTCGCGCTTGAAGGATGCGTTCAACGGGCGGTAGAGCCTGGAGCGGAAAAAGGGCGGCACCCCGGCATCGGGGGTGCCGCCCTTTCCGTACCTGACGTACCGATTCGGCCCGGCAGCACGGTCATGAAACGATGCCCGTATGTCCACCACCGCACTGAACGATCTCTCTCGGCATCCGATCGTGCAGGCCCCCATGGCGGGTGGCGGCTCCTGTCCCGAGCTCGTCGGAGCCGTCTGCGAGGCCGGTGCGCTCGGCTTCCTGGCCGGTGGGTACAAGACGGCCGGAGGCCTCTACCAGGAGATCAAACAGGTGCGCGGGCTGACCGCGCGTCCGTTCGGCGTCAACCTCTTCATGCCGCAGAGCGGCCCGCACGCCGATCCCGCCGCCGTCGAGGTCTACCGCCACCAGCTCGCCGGCGAGGCGACCTGGTACGAGACCCCGCTAGGCGAGGACTACGACTGCCGGGACGACGCCTACGACGCCAAGCTGGCCATCCTCCTGGAGGACCCGGTCCGCGTCGTCTCCTTCACCTTCGGGTGTCCGGAGCCCGGGACGCTCGCCGCCTTCGCCCGTGCCGGAACGTTCACGCTCGTCACCGTCACCTCCGCCGAGGAGGCCCTCGCCGCCGAGCGGGCCGGTGCCGACGCCGTCTGCGTCCAGGGCGTCGAGGCGGGCGGGCACCAGGGCACGTACCGCGACGACCCGGAGGACGACGACACCCCGGGGACCGGGCTCCTGGCCCTCGTCACCCAGGTCCGCGAGAGCGTCGGGCTGCCGATCGTCGCCGCCGGCGGGATCATGCGCGGCGCGCAGATCGCCGCGGTCCTCGCCGCCGGGGCCGACGCCGCCCAGCTCGGCACCGCCTTCCTCGGCTGTCCCGAGTCGGGCGCGCACCCGCTGCACAAGCGGGCCCTGACCGACCCGCTCTTCACCCGGACCGCGTTCACCCGGGCGTTCTCCGGGCGTCCGGCGCGCGGGCTCGTCAACCGCTTCATGCGCGAGCACGGGCCGTACGCCCCCGCCGCCTATCCCGAGGTCCACCACCTCACCGCCCCGCTCCGCAAGGCGGCCGCCACCTCCGGCGACGCCCAGGGCATGGCCCTGTGGGCCGGGCAGGGCCACCGGTTGGCCCGCGAACTCCCCGCCGGGCAGCTGGTCGAGGTGCTGGCCGCCGAACTCGACACCGCCCTCTCCGAGCTGGCTCACAGGAGCGCCTCATGACCGCACCCGTCTTCGTCGTCGACGCCGTTCCCGGCCCGGGGAGCTTCCTCCTGGGCGGGCCGGAGGGCCGGCACGCCGTCTCCGTGAAGCGGCTGCGGGAGGGCGAGGAGCTCGTCCTCGCCGACGGCCGGGGCCGCTGGGCCGAGTGCGTCGTGCTGGCGGCCGAGGGCAAGGACCAGCTGACGGTGCGGGTCGACGAGGTCCACGAGGACCCCGAGGAGGAGCCGCGGATCACCGTCGTCCAGGCGCTGCCCAAGGGCGACCGCGGCGAGCTGGCCGTGGAGACCATGACGGAGACCGGCGTGGACGGGATCGTGCCCTGGGCCGCCGCCCGCTGCATCACCCAGTGGAAGGGCGACCGGGGCCTCAAGGCGCTCGCCAAGTGGCGGTCCACCGCGCGCGAGGCGGGCAAGCAGTCGCGCCGCACCCGCTTCCCCGAGGTCGCCGACCTGATGACGACCAAGCAGGTCGCCGCCCTCCTCGCGGGCGCCGACTTCGCCGCGGTCCTGCACGAGGACCGCGACCATCCCAGCGGCGCGCTCGCCACCGCCGAACTCCCTGAGAAGGGCTCGGTCGTGCTGGTCGTCGGCCCCGAGGGCGGTGTCTCCCCGGACGAGCTCGCGGCCTTCGAGGCGGCCGGGGCGAAGCCGTACCGCCTGGGCCGCAGCGTGCTGCGCACCTCCACGGCGGGTACGGCCGCGACGGCCCTGGTCCTGGGACGCACGGGCCGCTGGAGCTAGGGCGTGTGTCGAAAGTCCCGCCTGCCCGGCGGCGCCCGGCACACGTCCTAGCCTCAGTCCCGCGCCCCCGCCCGGTTCCGTACCGTCGTCGCCCGCAGCAGGCAGGCGAATCCCGCCGTCGAGAGGACCGCGCGGACCAGGTTCCACGCGACCCAGGGGCCCTCGAAGGCGGCCCGGGCCGCGGCCGGGTCGCGGGTCGTCGCGAGGGCGTCGTTGAGGGGGACGTTCACCGCCGAGGTGACCAGGAAGACCGCCGCGCAGAGGACGGCCGCGGCGATCGTCCAGGTCCGCGCCCGGGTGGCGCGGTGCTGCCAGGCGGCCACCGCCGCGAGGACCGGTGCGGCGAAGAACGGCGTGAAGAAGACCGGGTTCTGGATCACGTCGTTGATGTTCCGCATCACCTCGACGAAGACCCGGTCGTCGCTGCGCGCGAGCGCCGGCATCACCGAGCAGACGTACGCGAACCACACCCCCGCCAGCAGTCCGGTCGTCACCGTCGCCGCTCCGAGGACCGCCCCGGCACTCTTCCCACCCGTGTTCTGTGTCATGTCCCCATTCAAGTGAGGGGCGGGTCCCAGGACCATGGTCGTGCGTCGCACCGGCATACGCGCACGTCCACCGCCCGTCCACCGCCCCGGCCCTGGTCCGCCGGACACCCCCTATGCGGCGTCCGGGGGTTCCGTCGCCGTCAGGGTGTCGAAGAGCGGCCAGCCGTCCTCGTCCGTCTCCCCGTGAGCGGTGGGGACGAGGCCGCGTGCCAGGGCCTCTTGGAGGAAGCGGCGCACCACGCCCGGCTCGTTGAGGTTGAGCCAACCGCCTCCGGCGGCCACCTCGCCGACGCCCATCGGGAAGCCGGCCACGGCCCGCCCCGGAGCGTTCCGGAAGACCAGCCGGAGCAGCGCGTGGCGGTGCTCCGCGCGGCGCAGGGAGAGCACGGTCCGGCAGTCGGGGTGGCGGTGCCGGACGTTCCAGAGCCACACCGTGCCGCCCACCGTCAGCTCGCGCAGCGCGCCTTCCCGTCTCATCCGCCGCAGTGTACGGACGGGTGTCTGCCGGAACCCGGTGGACGGCCGCACCCGGGTGCTCCTTAGGGTGGCCGCATGGCCGACGAGTCCCCTCTGATCCGCAGTCTGCGCACCGCCGTTGCCGCCGCCCCCGGTGACGTACCCCTGCGCCTCCACTTCGCCGAGCTCCTTCTTGCCGAGGGACGCAACGAGGAGGCCGTCGCGGAGGCGGCCGTCGCCCTCCAGCACGCGCCCGGGGACGCCGACGCCCGCGCGCTGATGGTCCGGGCGATGGGCCTGCCCCCGGCCGCCACACCGGGCTCCACGCCGGAGGCACCCGCGCCCCCTGCTCCCGCGGCGCCCGCGTCCCTCGCTCCCGAGGCACCCGCGCCCCCCGCTCCCGAGGCACCCGCGGCGCCCGCGCCCACGACCGGGGACGCCCCCGCCTTCGACTGGGCCGCCGCCGAGCAGCAGGTCCAGGACCTCGTCGGCCCCCGCTTCCTTGAGGAGCCGCAGGCCGCCGGTGGTGACGGCCCCGCCGGGGACGCCGCCGCCTGGGACGTCGACGCGCCCGGCTCCGTACGCCTCGCCGACGTCGGCGGCATGGACGAGGTCAAGGACCGCCTGGAGGCGGCCTTCCTCGCCCCCATGCGCAACCCCGAACTGCGCAAGCTGTACGGCAAGTCGCTGCGCGGCGGGCTGCTCCTGTACGGGCCGCCCGGCTGCGGCAAGACCTTCATCGCCCGGGCCGTCGCGGGCGAGCTCGGCGCGAGCTTCCTCACCGTCTCCCTCTCCGACGTCCTCGACATGTGGATCGGGGCCTCCGAGAAGAACATCCACGACATCTTCGAGACCGCCCGCCGACAGGCGCCCTGCGTCGTCTTCCTCGACGAGCTCGACGCCCTCGGCGCCAAGCGTTCCCGCACGCACCACAGCGGACTGCGCAACGTCGTCAACCAGCTCCTCACCGAGCTCGACGGCATCGCGAGCGGCGCCGGCAACGAAGGCGTCTTCGTGCTCGCCGCCACCAACGTGCCCTGGGACGTGGACATCGCGCTGCGCCGCCCCGGCCGACTCGACCGCACCCTGCTCGTGCTGCCGCCGGACGCGGCCGCCCGGGAGTCGATCCTCCGCTACCACCTGCGCGAGCGCCCCATCGAGGCCGTCGACCTCGGCAAGCTCGTCAAGGTCACCGAGGACTTCTCCGGCGCCGACCTCGCCCACCTCTGCGAGACGGCCGCCGAGGCCGCGCTCCTCGACTCCGCCCGCAGCGGCTCCGTACGCCTGATCACCACCAAGGACCTCCTCGGCGCGGCCAAGCAGATCAGGCCGTCCACGGAGCCGTGGTTCGCCGCCGCCCGGAACGTCGCCATGTTCGCCAACGAGGGCGGGCTCTACGACGACCTCCTCGCCTACCTGAAGCGGAAGCGCAAGCTGTGACCACTCCGACCGCGCTCCTGCGCGCCGAGGCGCTGTACGACACCGGACGGTACGAGCAGGCCGGCGCCCTCGTCGCCCAGCACCTGGCGACCGATCCCGAGGACGCCGAGGCCCTCGTCCTGCTCGCCCGCTGCCACCACCGGGCCGGCGCGGGACCGGCCGCCCTGGCCGCCGTGGAGCAGGCGCTGCGCGCCGAACCCGAGCTGCTCATGGGCTGGCTGATGCGCGTACAGATCCTGCTGGGACTACGGCGGTTCCCGGAGGCCGAGGCGAGCGCCCGGCACGCCGTCGAGCTCGCCCCGCAGTACTGGGGCAGCCACTACGCGCTCGGCACCGCCCTCGCCGAGTTCGGCGAGCACGCCCGCACCCCGGGCCGGACGGTCGAGGCGTACGAGGCGGCGCGGGCCGCCGTCACCCTCGGCCCCGAGGAGGACGCGGCCCACTTCCTGGTGGGCCTGACCGCCCAGCGGCGGGGCGACCACGCCACCGCGCAGCGGGCGTACGAGGCGGCCCTGCGGCTCAACCCGCAGAGCAGCGAGGCCCACAACAACCTCTCGCTGCTGCGGCTGCGGCGCCGCTGGTTCCGGCGCGGGGCCTGGACGCAGGCCGCCGAGGGCTTCGTCGCCTCCGCCGCGCTCGACCTCGACGACCGCAAGGCCCGCTACAACCTGGAGGCCATGGCCTGGAACACCGCCGCGGGGGCCCGCTGGGTCGCCCTCGTCGGCTTCGTCGCCTCCTTCCTCGCCACCGCCCCGGTCCGCTCCGGCGCCACCGGCGCGGAGGCGGTCGTTCCCTTCGTGATCGGCGCGGCCGTCCTCCTCGGCGCCTGGGGCGGCTGGGTGCTGTGGATGGGCCGCCGGGTCCCGCCCCGGCTGCGCCGCCCGATGCTGCTCGTGGCGCGGGCCTGCCGGCCGGTGATCGCGATGGCGACCGCGGTGGGGCTGCTCGGTCTGTACTCGGTGGTGACGATGGCCCTGTGGTCGTTCGAGTCGGGCGCGGTCGGCGGGCTCGGGACGCCGCTGTTCTGGGCGGTGATCATCACGTACTGGGTGAGCCGTTCGGCCCTGAACCGCCGCGCGCCGAAGGACTGACCGGGGGCGCGGTCATGTCGGTGCCGGCGGATAGCATTCCCGTTGGACCGATCCACATCAGAGGCGAGGAGGCCCGGGCCATGGCCGGAGAGCCGCAGAGCGACTGCCTGTTCTGCAAGATCGCGGAAGGGGAGGTGCCGGCGACGATCGTGCGCGAGACCGAGACGACCCTCGCGTTCCGCGACATCAACCCGCAGGCACCCACCCACGTCCTCGTCATCCCGCGACTCCACTACCCGGACGCCGCCTCCCTGGCGGCTGCCGCGCCGACGGTCGCCGCCGACATACTGCGCGAGGCCGGAGAGATCGCCGCGCAGGAGAAGATCGACGGCCACGGCTTCCGGATCGTCTTCAACACCGGCGCCGGCGCGGGCCAGACCGTCTTCCACGCCCACGCGCACGTGCTGGGCGGCCGCGGCCTCAACTGGCCCCCCGGCTAAGCAGTGTCCGTACGCGAACTGGTCGTCCTCGGGACCGCCAGCCAGGTCCCGACCCGGCACCGCAACCACAACGGCTACCTGCTGCGCTGGGACGGCCAGGGCATCCTCTTCGACCCCGGCGAGGGCACCCAGCGCCAGATGCTGCGCGCCGGGGTCGCGGCGCACGACCTCGACCGGATCTGTGTGACGCACTTCCACGGCGACCACTCGCTCGGCCTGGCCGGGGTGATCCAGCGGATCAACCTCGACCAGGTCCCGCACCCGGTCACCGCCCACTACCCGGCGAGCGGGCAGCACTTCTTCGAGCGGCTGCGGTACGCCACGGCCTACCGCGAGACCGTGAAGCTGACCGAGTCGCCCGTCGCCGCCGACGGGCCGCTCGCCGTCACCGAGGCGTACACCCTCGACGCGTACCGGCTCTCGCACCCCGTCGAGTCGTACGGCTACCGGATCACCGAGCCCGACGGGCGCCGGATCCTGCCCGAGCGGCTCGCCGCGCACGGCATCAAGGGCCCCGACGTGGGCCGGATCCAGCGGGACGGCGTGCTGGACGGCGTGACCCTCGACGAGGTCAGCGAGGTCCGGCGCGGGCAGCGCTTCGCCTTCGTCATGGACACCCGCCTCTGCGACGGGGTGCACGCCCTCGCCGAGGGCGCCGACATGCTCGTCATCGAGTCGACCTTCCTCGACGAGGACGTCCGCCTCGCCACCGACCACGGCCATCTGACGGCCGGCCAGGCCGCCGCGGTGGCGCGGGACGCGGGGGTGCGGCACCTCGTCCTGACCCACTTCTCGCAGCGCTACGGCGACCCGGCCGAGTTCGAGCGGCAGGCGCGGGCGGCCGGGTTCGACGGCGAACTGAGCATTGCCCAGGACCTCATGAGGGTCCCCGTACCGAAGAGATAGAGCACCACCCATGCCCGTACCCAAGGCCGAACTCCACCTCCACATCGAAGGCACCCTCGAACCCGAGCCGGCCTTCGCGCTCGCCGCGCGGAACGGCGTGACCCTGCCGTACGCGGACACCGCCGCCCTGCGCGAGGCGTACCGCTTCAGCGACCTCCAGTCCTTCCTGGACCTCTACTACGGCCTGATGGCGGTCCTGCGCACCGCCGAGGACTTCACGGAGCTCGCCGACGCCTATCTGGAGCGGGCCGCGGCCCAGGGCGTCCGGCACGCCGAGATCTTCTTCGACCCGCAGGCGCACACCGCGCGCGGAGTCCCGATCGGCACGGTGATCGAGGGCCTCGGCGCCTCCCTGGACCGGTCCGAGGAGCGGTACGGGATCTCGACCCGGCTCATCATGTGCTTCCTGCGCGACGAGTCCGCCGAGTCGGCCCTGGCCACCCTGGAGGCCGCGAAGCCGTACCTGGACCGGATCACCGGCGTCGGCCTGGACTCGGCGGAGGTCGGCCACCCGCCCGCGAAGTTCCGCGAGGTGTACGAGGAGGCCGCCCGGCTCGGGCTGCGCCGGGTCGCCCACGCGGGCGAGGAGGGCCCGGCCGACTACGTCCGGGAGGCCCTCGACGTCCTCGGCGTGGAGCGCGTCGACCACGGTCTGCGGTGCATGGAGGACCCGGAGCTCGTCGACCGGCTGGCCCGCGAGCGGGTGCCGCTCACGCTCTGCCCCCTGTCGAACGTCCGGCTCCGCGTCATCGACACCCTCGCCGACCATCCGCTGCCCGCGATGATGGCGGCGGGGCTGCTCGTGACGGTGAACTCCGACGACCCGGCGTACTTCGGGGGCTACGTGGGCGACAACTTCTCCGGGGTACGGGAGGCGCTGGGCCTCACGGAGGACCAGCTCCGGGAGCTCGCCCGGAACTCCTTCCGCGCCTCCTTCCTGGAGGACGACGAGCCCCGCAGGGCGCGGTACCTCGCCGAGGTGGAGGCGTACGCGTTCGACGGGGAGTAGTCGGGGCGGGTGCGGGGCCGCCTGCGGCGGGCTTCTTCCCCACCCCGCCCCTTTCCGTCACCGGGGCTCCGCCCTGGACCCCGCGCCTCAAACGCCGGCGGGGCTGACGTGTCCGCCCGGCGGTCAGCCCCGGTCGCTCGGCCTCGCCAGCCGGAACGCCGACTTCACGAGGCGGCGGCGGCCCGCCGGGACCGGGATGGGGGCGACCGTCTGTTCCGGGGCGCCCATCTGGGGGACCAGGGCCGTGCTCGCCGAGGCCGTGCCCGCGAGGATCGCGGCCGGGGCGCCGCCGCGGCGGCGGACGGAGCCGGGGACCAGGGGGCGGCCGGCGGCGTGGCGGGCCACCGCCGTCATCGGGACGGCGACGAGCAGGAGCAGGGCGCAGAGGACCACACCCATGCCCGTGTACCCGGCGTGCTCCGAGAGGAGGCTGCCGGTGACCGGGCCGCAGGCCACGCCCAGGGAGGACGCCGAGCCGACCAGGACGGCCCAGCGGCCGCGCGGGTCGAGGGAGGCGGCCAGGCCCAGGAGGTACGAGAGGACGACCGGGTAGACGGCGTTCCACAGGATCTCGCCGGTCGCGAAGGAGGCCAGGCTCCCGGCTGCCGAGCTCAGCAGCACGCAGGCCGCGATGAGGACGGTGCCCACGCCGATCGGCACGGCGCGGCCCAGGCGCGAGCCGAGCGCCCCCGCCGCCGTGACCCCGGCGAGCCCCGCGCCGAGCGCCGCCGCGAAGACCGCGCCGACGGTGACCTCGGAGAGCCCGGCCTGGGTGAGTCCGATGCGGCCGCTCACGCCCCAGAGCGCGTTCTGGGCGAGGGACCAGCACAGGATGCCCCCGGCGAGCACCGCCCCGGCCCGCCGGTAGGGCAGCGGGCCCGTGCGGGAGGCCCCCGGCTCGGTATGTCCGCCACGCGCGCGCGTGGCGGACGGCAGCCGGCCCGTCAGGGGCCACACGAGGGCCGCCGCGCAGGCGATCGCGAGCAGCGCGGGCGCGTGGCCGCCGCCCAGGTGCGGCAGGGACAGGTAGAGGGCCCCGGCCGTGGCCGAGACGGTGAGCAGGCCCAGCGTCGAGGCGCGGTGCGGGTCGCGCTGTCCGGCGATGCCGGCCGCGGCCACCGCCGTCGCCGTACCGGAACCGAGGCCGCCGAGGACCGCGCCCGCGACCACCAGGGGCACGGTGTGCGTCGCGGCGGCGGAGCCGTATCCGATCGCCATCGCGAGGAGGCCGGCGCGGGCCGCCGCGCGGGGGCCGATCCGCTCCCCGCGCGCGGCGAGCGTGAAACCGGCGGTGGAGGAGCCGAGCAGCAGCACGGAGCCGACCAGGCCCGCCTGGGCGGGGCTGAGGCCGAGCCCCGAGGCGAGGCGGCCGACGACGGTCGGCAGCAGGTACGGGGCGAGGTAACCGGCGGTGAAGAGGGCGACGAGGGCGACGAGGGCCCCCGAGCCGCGAGGCCGCGACGACATGGGCGTTCCCGGGAACGAAAAGGGGAGGGGTGGAGCGCCCGTTGGTGCAGGAGGCACGGGGTCGCGGAACCATGTGTATCAAGCAGGCGACTTGCCCGAGAAGGTGGTAGCCCCGGGTAAAATGTGTGATCCGGGTCACTCTTGGTTTGATGGGTGGGTTTACGGGTAGGGGGACGGCCTTCCTCGTGCGTCCCACCCGTCACCCACCCCCCATCGGGCACACTGACCTGATCGGACCACGACCCGGGAGCCTGCCGTGAGCACAGCAAGGGGAGACCAGCCGCAACACCACGCCGGGGTCGACCCGTTGGTGTGTCTGCGCGAGCCCACCGACCCCGCCTGCGACGTCTTCCTGACCGGCACGGTCTTCCTCGACATCATCTTCACGGGCCTCGACAGCGCCCCCGTGCGCGGCACCGAGTCCTGGGCCCGCGGCATGGGCTCCAGCCCCGGCGGCGTCGCCAACATGGCCACCGCCCTCGCCCGCCTCGGCCTGCGCACCTCGCTCGCCGCCGCCTTCGGCGACGACCACTACGGCGAGTACTGCTGGGACGCCCTGGAGCAGGGCGAGGGCATCGACCTCTCGCTCTCCCGCACCGTCCCCGGCTGGCACTCCCCGGTCACGGTCTCCATGGCCTACGAGGGCGAGCGCACGATGGTCTCCCACGGCCACGAGGCCCCACCGCTCGACGGCGCCCTGCCCGCCTACCCGCCGCACGCCCGCGCCGCCGTCGCCTCCCTCGTCCCCGGCCGCAGCGAGGAGTGGGTCGCCCAGGCCGCCCGCGGCGGCGCCAAGGTCTTCGCCGACGTCGGCTGGGACGACACCGGCCGCTGGGACCTGGCCGGCCTCGCCGACCTGGAGCACTGCGAGGCCTTCCTGCCCAACGCCGCCGAGGCCATGCGGTACACGCGCACCGACTGCCCCCGGGCCGCCGCCCGCGCCCTCGCCGACAAGGTCCGCTACGCGGTGGTCACCCTCGGTGCCGAGGGCGCCTACGCCGTCGACGGCGCCACCGGCGAGACCGCCGAGGTCCCCGCCATCCAGGTCTCCGCCCTCGACCCCACCGGCGCCGGGGACGTCTTCGTCGCGGGCTTCGTCACCGGCACCCTCGCCGACTGGCCCCTCGCCGACCGGCTCGCCTTCGCCGGTCTCACCGCGGCCCTCTCCGTCCAGGAGTTCGGCGGCTCGCTCTCCGCCCCCACCTGGGGCGAGATCGCCGCCTGGTGGCAGCACGTCCAGGGCCACGCCAAGCAGGACCCCGAGGCGCTGCGCGGCCGCTACGCCTTCCTGGAGCGGCTCCTGCCGGCCCCCGCCCGCCCCTGGCCGCTGCGCCGGGCGGTGCCCACGATCGGCTTCCGGGCGGCAGCCTCGTAAACCACTACGGGCTTGTCGGCGCCGAGTCGTAGGCTTGGAAGCCGAGAGGTTGTCGAGCAGCGAGAACCCTGCAACGGGAGGTATGTGCAGGCCTTAGTGCCGGCCCATGACTCAGACACCCACAGCCCACAACGGAGCGCCCCGCGACGACGGGGCGCCCGACCAGGCCCGCGCCCACTTCACCGTCCCCGCCAAGCATCCGATGGTGAGTCTGCTCGGCTCCGGTGACGCGCTTCTCCGCGTGATCGAGAGGTCGTTCCCGCAGGCCGACATCCATGTCCGGGGCAACCAGGTCAGCGCGGTCGGAGACGCGGCGGAAGTCGCCCTGATACAGCGCCTGTTCGACGAGATGATGCTGGTGCTCCGCACCGGTCAGCCGATGACGGAGGACGCAGTGGAACGCTCGATCGCCATGCTCAGGGCGAGCGAGAACGGATCGGCGGAGGGCGAAGAGACTCCCGCCGAGGTGCTCACGCAGAACATCCTCTCCAGCCGGGGACGCACGATCCGGCCCAAGACGCTCAACCAGAAGCGGTACGTCGACGCGATCGACAAGCACACGATCGTCTTCGGCATCGGTCCCGCCGGTACCGGCAAGACCTATCTCGCCATGGCCAAGGCGGTCCAGGCCCTGCAGTCCAAGCAGGTCACCCGGATCATCCTGACCAGGCCCGCCGTCGAGGCGGGTGAGCGGCTCGGCTTCCTGCCCGGCACGCTCTACGAGAAGATCGACCCGTACCTGCGTCCGCTCTACGACGCACTGCACGACATGCTCGACCCGGACTCGATCCCCAAGCTCATGGCGAGCGGGACGATCGAGGTCGCGCCGCTGGCCTACATGAGGGGCAGGACGTTGAATGACGCGTTCATCATCCTCGACGAGGCACAGAACACGAACCCCGAGCAGATGAAGATGTTCCTCACCCGCCTCGGCTTCGACTCGAAGATCGTCATCACCGGTGACGTCACCCAGGTCGACCTGCCGAACGGGACGAAGAGCGGTCTGCGCCAGGTCCGCGACATCCTGGACGGCGTCCAGGACGTCCACTTCTCGACGCTCACGTCGCAGGATGTCGTCCGGCACAAGCTCGTCGGCCGTATCGTCGACGCGTACGAGCAGTACGACCTCCGCACCGACAGCCGCGACGACAGCCGCGGCGAGCACCGGCGCGGCCGCAACGGGAAGTAGAACGCAGAACACATGTCGATCGACGTCAACAACGAGTCCGGTACCGAGGTCGACGAGCAGGCGATCCTCGACATCGCCCGCTACGCGCTCGCGCGCATGCGCATCCACCCGCTCTCCGAGCTCTCCGTGATCGTCATCGACGCGGAGGCGATGGAGCAGCTCCACATCCAGTGGATGGACCTGCCCGGGCCGACGGACGTCATGTCCTTCCCGATGGACGAGCTGCGTCCGCCGACGAAGGACGACGAGGAGCCCCCGCAGGGGCTCCTCGGCGACATCGTGCTCTGCCCCGAGGTCGCCACCCAGCAGGGCAAGGACGCGCCGACGGAGCACTCCATGGACGAGGAGCTCCAGCTCCTCACCGTCCACGGTGTGCTCCACCTCCTCGGCTACGACCACGAGGAGCCCGAGGAGAAGGCCGAGATGTTCGGCCTCCAGGCGGCGATCGTCGACGGCTGGCGCGCGGAGAAGGGCCTCACCGGCCCGTCCCCGGCGCCCACCGTCTCCTGACCCGATGGACGTCTCGCTGATCCTCGGCGCGGTCGCCCTGGTCGTCGTCGCCTGGCTCGCCGCCTGCGCCGAGGCCGGTCTCGCCCGCGTCTCCAGCTTCCGCGCCGCCGAGGCCGTACGGTCCGGGCGGCGCGGGGCGGAGAAGCTCGCCCAGGTCGCCTCCGACCCGACCCGCTACCTCAACGTGGCGCTGCTCGTCCGCGTCGCCTGCGAGATGGCGGCCGGCGTCCTCGTCACGTACGCCTGCCTGGAGGCCTTCCCGGAGACCTGGGAGGCGCTGCTCGTCGCCATCGCCGTCATGGTCCTCGTCTCGTACGTGGCCGTCGGCGTCTCGCCGCGCACCATCGGCCGCCAGCACCCGCTGAACACGGCGACCGCCGCCGCGTACGTCCTGCTGCCGCTGGCCCGGATCATGGGCCCGATCCCGCAGCTGCTGATCCTCATCGGCAACGCGCTCACCCCCGGCAAGGGCTTCCGCAAGGGCCCCTTCGCCTCCGAGGCCGAGCTGCGGGCCATGGTCGACCTCGCCGAGCAGGAGTCGCTGATCGAGGACGAGGAGCGCCGGATGGTGCACTCCGTCTTCGAGCTCGGGGACACGCTCGTACGGGAGGTCATGGTGCCCCGCACCGACCTCGTCTGCATCGAGCGGTACAAGACGATCCGTCAGGCCCTCACGCTGGCGCTGCGCTCCGGTTTCTCCCGGATCCCGGTCACCGGCGAGAACGAGGACGACATCGTCGGCATCGTGTACCTGAAGGACCTGGTCCGCAAGACGCACATCAACCGCGACTCCGAGGCGGACCTGGTGTCGACCGCGATGCGGTCCGCCGCCTTCGTGCCGGACACCAAGAACGCCGGTGACCTGCTGCGCGAGATGCAGCAGGAGCGCAACCACGTCGCCGTCGTCATCGACGAGTACGGCGGCACGGCCGGCATCGTCACCATCGAGGACATCCTGGAGGAGATCGTCGGCGAGATCACCGACGAGTACGACCGGGAGCTGCCGCCCGTCGAGGAGCTGGGCGAGGACCGCCACCGCGTCACCGCCCGCCTCGACATCGGAGACCTGGGCGAGCTGTACGGCCTGGGCCCCGACGAGTACGACGACGAGGACGTGGAGACCGTCGGCGGCCTGCTCGCCAAGGCGCTCGGCCGCGTGCCGATCGCGGGCGCGAAGGCGGTGGTGGAGCTGCCGGACGGCCGCTCGCTGCGGCTCACGGCCGAGTCCCCGGCCGGCCGGCGGAACAAGATCGTCACCGTCCTCGTGGAACCGCTGGAGCCGGAGGAGAAGGCCGTATGACCCCCGACGAGCTCCGCGCCTTCTGCCTGGACTTCAACGACGCGACGGAGGAGTTCCCGTTCGGCCCGGAGACCTCCGTCTTCAAGGTCGCCGGGAAGCTGTTCGCGCTGGCGGCGCTGGACTCCGAGCCGCTGCGGGTCAACCTCAAGTGCGATCCGGACGAGGCGGTGCGGCTCCGCGAGGAGCACCCGGCCGTCGCCCCCGGCTACCACATGAACAAGCGGCACTGGAACACGGTGACCGTCGGAGAGCTCCCGGACCGGATGGTCCGGGAGCTCGTCGAGGACTCGTACGACCTCGTCGTCGCCGGTCTTCCCAAGGCGGTACGGCTCCGCCTCGACCGGCCGTAGGGCCTGTCCGGGATCAGGAGCGTCGCCGCAGGCCGAGGGCGACGAGCACCGCCGTACCGAGCACGATCGCCGCGTCCAGGGCGAGGACCGTGCGGACACCCCCGTACAGGTCCGAGCCCGTGGTCGCGAGCACTCCGAGCAGCGGGATCCCGACCGTGAGGCCGACCTGCTGGGTGGTCGTCACCAGACCGGTCGCCAGGCCCTGCTCCTCGTCCGGGACACCGGAGGTGACGATCAGTCCGTACGAGATGATCGCGCCGAGGTGGAACACGCAGGCCAGCGAGGCCGCGACCGTCGCCAGGAGCACGCCCGAGTCCCGCCCCACGCCGAGGATCGCGGCCGTCAGCAGGCCCTGCCCGGCGAGGGAGCCGACCAGGACGCCGCGGGCGCCGAGCCGGCCGATCAGCTTCGGCGCGAGCATGCCGGCCAGGATCGCGAACAGGCCCTGCACGCCGAAGACGAGACCGGTGGCGAAGGACGAGAGCCCCAGCGTCTCCTGGAGGTACAGGGTCAGCACGAAGACGACCGTCGACATCATCGAGAAGGTGATCAGGCCGCCGAGGTTGCCGAAGGCGATCGTGCGGCGCCGCAGCATCGGCAGTGAGACCAGCGGGGCCGCGTGCCGGGACTCGACCCGGACGAAGACCGCGAGCAGCAGCAGGCCGGCCACCAGGGTGATCCGGACGTCCGTACCGCCGAAACCGTGCTCGGCGGCCGTCGACAGGGCGTAGATCAGGGAGAGCAGACCGCCGGTGACGGTCACCGCGCCCGGCACGTCGAGCCGGGGCCGCTCGGGGGTGCGGGACTCGGGCAGCAGACCCGGCGCCAGCGGCAGCACGACCAGCGTGAAGACGGCGAGCAGGCCCATCGTGGAGCGCCAGCCGAGGGTGTCGGTCATGACTCCGCCGAGCACCATGCCGATGGTGAAGCCCAGCGAGAGCAGGGTGCCGGAGATGCCGAGCGCCCGGTCGCGCAGCGGGCCCTCGGGGAAGGTCGTCGTCAGGAGCGACATGCCGGTGGGCACGATCGCGGCGGCGCCGATGCCCTGGAGGGCGCGCCCGGTGAGGAACATGGCCGGGTTCCAGGCGAAGGTGGCGAGCAGCGAGGCGGCGCCGAAGAGCGCGAGCCCGGCGAGGAAGAGCCTCTTGCGTCCGTAGAGGTCGCCGATCCGCCCGAAGAGCAGCAGGAAGCCGCCGGAGGGCAGCGCGAAGGCGGTGACGGCCCACTGGAGGGCCGACTGGCTGAGGCCGAGGTCGGCGCCGAGGGCCGGCAGGGCCACGTTCAGGACGGAGAAGTCGAGCGCCACCATGAACTGGGCGGCGCACAGCACGAAGAGGATGAGCCGGTTGCGGCCGGTGAGGGCGGACGGGGGAGCGGCGGGAGGGGAGGGAGGAGCCGGGGAGGTCGTCGTCGTTGCCATGCCGACGACTCTCGCGCCACGGGAACAAGGCTGGGGAGCGGGTACTTATCCTGTTGGTCGTACCACCAGGCACCACATGCATCCAGGGGGAGGACGCGGACGTGGCCACCGCTCTCGAGAGCACCACCATGAAGCAGCACCGCCTCGGCGAACTGCGCGAGTTCCTGATGAGCCGCCGGGCCCGGGTGAGTCCGGCGGAGGCCGGGCTCCCGGACGGCGGGGCGCGCCGCCGGACCCCGGGGCTGCGCCGCGAGGAGGTCGCGGTCCTCGCGGGAGTCGGGGTGTCCTGGTACCAGTGGCTCGAGCAGGGCCGGGACATCACGGTCTCGCCGCAGGTCCTCGACTCGGTGGCGCGGGTGCTGCGGCTCAGCCCCGCGGAGCGGCGCCATCTGTACGTCCTCGCGGCGCTCAACCCGCCGGCCCTGGAAGCGGCCCCGGAGGACCGGGACATGTGCCAGGGGCTGCGGCGGCTGATCGACACGTGGATGCCGTTCCCCGCGCACATCATGGACGTGTACTGGAACACGGTCATGTACAACGACGCGGCGGCGATCGTGCTCGGGATGCGGCCGGAGATCTCCCAGAACTGCATGGTCGCCTTCTTCACGGACCCGCTGTACCGCTCGCGGACGGTCCACTGGGAGGAGCTCGCGCCGAGGGTCGTGGCGCAGTTCCGCTCGGCGTGCTCGGAGTGCCCCGACGACGAGGGCTTCCGGGCGGTGATCGAGGAGCTCAAGGAGCGGAGCCCGGAGTTCTCCGAGCTGTGGGAGCGGCGGGACATCCTGCCGGGCGGCCAGAACCGCAAGGAGCTGGAGCACCCGCTGGTCGGCACGCTGATCGTGGAGGCCACCCAGCTCAGGGTCCCGGCCCGCCCGGACCTGGTCATCGTGATGCACACCCCGCTCCCGGAGGCCGACACGGCCGAGAAGCTGGAGTGGCTGGTCTCCCCGGAGGGCCGCCGAGGGGCGATGTACCCGGTCGCGGGCTGAGTCCGGGCGGGCCGTGGGACGAGCCCCGTCCGGTCGCGGGACGATCCCCGTCCGGTCGTGGGATGAGACCCGCCCGGCCGTGGGATGAGACGGGGTCCGGGTGCGCCCGGGCCCCGACCTATGCTCGGGCCATGACACTCAGCAGCGAGCACGGCGACCTCGGCGCCGAGGACCTCAAGATCATCACCTTGGCGCGCAGCGCCCGGGCGCGCAACGGCGTGCCCGAGGGGGCGGCGGTACGGGACGAGACCGGGCGGACGTACGTGGCGGGGACCGTGGAGCTGGAGTCGCTCAAGCTGAGCGCGCTGCAGACCGCGGTCGCGATGGCGGTGGCCAGCGGCGCCCAGTCCCTGGAGGCGGCGGCCGTCGTGTCGACCGCCGGGGCCGCGTCGGCGGCGGACCGCGCGGCCGTGCGGGACCTCGGCGGCCCGGAGACGCCGGTGCTGCTCGCCGGCCCGGACGGGCAGCTGCGCGAGGCGGTCACCGCGGGCTGACGCGGGACGGTCGCCGCGCGGGCCGAGGCGGGCTGACGTGGGACGGCCGACGCGGGCTGACGCGGGACGGTCGCCGCGGGCCGACGCGGGATCGTCGCCGCGGGGCGAGCCGAGCGGCGACAACAGGACATCGAGGGCCCGGCGGGACGCCGGGCCCTTGCGCGTTTGTGAAGGATCACCGCAACTTCTCTTGCCTTCCCCGGCGGTCTGCGTCTCAATGAGCATCGGTTCGCCCGACGGACCGTCAGATATTCGTCATTCACGCAGTGTCCGCACCCCTGCGTTCGTCATCGGAAGGGGTTCGAACTCGCCATGAGAAGCAGAAGCACCTTAGGGACGGTCGCGGTACTCACCGGAGCGCTCGCCGCCGCCGGACTCGCCTTCGCCCCGACGGCCGGCGCCGTCGCGCCGGGGTCCGCCACGGCGACGTACGACTGCGGCAGCTGGGGCGGCGGCACCGCCACCCTGGCCGCGACCCAGAGCGGCACCGCCGCGACGATCACCCTCACCTCTGCCATCACGACGCCGATCGCGGTCGGCGCCGACCAGATCAACGCGACGCTGACGCTGGCCAAGGCGGGCGGCGGGACCCGGGTGTTCGCCGGCAAGAAGAACCCGGCGCTCGGTGCCGGCCAGTCCGTGGTGATCGGCCCCCTCAGCGGGACCGTGGCCTCGGGCGACAGCCTCAACTCGTACTTCGCGGGTGTCGCCCTCAAGATGGTGATCTTCGGGATCACGGTGAACTGCGACGCGCTGACGTCCCAGTCGCCCGGCCCGTTCGTCTTCAGCTGAGCCCTGCTCCACCCCTGACCGGTGTCGCCGATGGCGGCACCGGTCTCCGGCGTGTTCGGGGCCCGTCCTCGCGGTTCTGACCTGCGGAAACCCGGAGAACTCGCTGATCTTGACAGAATCTGATGGGTCATCAGTCGATGGTTTTCGATTCCATTGACTTCTCTCGGCCCGCAGCCGTCAATGGCGCCCTCTCATCCCTCAGGAGGGGGCCCACACATGGCACTCACCCGATCCCGGGCGGCGGCCCGAAGACGGCGTTGGACCGCCGTCCTCGGCGCCACCGCCCTCGCGGTCGCCGCAGGCGGCGCCATCGCCGCTCCGGCCCACGCGATCGCCGTCTCCACCCCGGTGGAATTCCAGACCCGCTGCGTCCCACCGCCGATCGCCGGCATCCCGCCCATCACGGGCACCACCACCGCCGACATCACGGTCGACAAGCCCACCCCCAAGGTGGGCGAGACCGTGACCGTCACCTACACGATCACCAAGCCCGCCGCGTCCAACCCCGTCGACCTCGCGCTCCCGGCCGACATCATGACCCCGAGCGGCAAGGTCGTCATCGGCGGTGCCCAGACCGGCCAGATCACGGTCAACGGTCCCAAGAAGAACCCGCCCGTCCCGGGCAAGGGCTCCTTCCCGGCCTTCTCCATGACCGGCACCTTCACGGTCACCGAAGCCGGATCGATCACCCTCTCGCCCGGCGACTACAACATCCACACCAGCTACCTCATGGAGCTGGACACCCCCTGTACGGTGCTCAACCCGCCCGCCCCGATCTCCGAGACGGTCGTCGCGAGCCCCCAGACCAACCCCAACACCAGGGCGCTCCAGCTCGACAGCGCCTCCGGTGACCCCGGCGTCCGGGTGACCGTCACCGGCGCCAAGTTCACCCCGCTCACCGAGGTCACCGTCGTCGGCCGCGCCGGAGCGGCGGAGACCGCCGACCGGATGACCGTCACCACCGACAGCGAGGGCGGCTTCGCCGCGCGCCTCAAGGTCAACGACGTGGCGACCACCGGGATCGTGGCGTACGAGGGCGCGGCCTGGGACCCCGACAAGGGTGCCGGACCCGCCGCGTACAAGGTCGTCGTCCCGGCCCCGCCGAACAGCCAGACGATCACCGCGGCCGTCACGGCGGGCGAGCTGTCCATGAGCCAGGCGGGGGACGCGGTCGAACTGTCCTCCGTCGACTTCGGCCAGGGCGGCGCGGCCACCGGCGCCCTGAAGACGGTGACGGTCAAGGACTTCCGCGGCGGCCCCGCGGGCTGGTCCCTGACCGGCAAGGTCACCGACTTCACCGGCCCCGGCGGCGCGATCGGCGCCGGGAACCTCAGCTGGACCCCGGCCTGCACCGCCAAGGCCGGCAGCCCCAGCACCTGCGCGGCCGGCTCCGCCGGTCCCGTCGGCAGCGGCGGCGCGACCCTCGCCTCCACCCCGAACGGCACCCTCACGGGCGGCGAGTTCACCGTCGACGCCCAGCTCTCCCTCGACGTCCCGGCGTTCACCGCGCCCGGCTCGTACGCGGGCGTGCTGACGCTGACCCTGTCCTGACCACCCGGCGGGCCGGCGCGCACCCCGCCGGCCCGCTCCGCACCCGGGGGTTTCCGCGAACCGTGCGCAGCAAGCCGTACGTACTCCTCCTGAGCCTGCTTCTCGTGCTCCTCGGCGCCCCGCAGCAGGCCTCCGCCGCCGAGAACGGCGAGTGGGCCGTCTACCCGGCCGCCGCCAAGTCCGGCAGCCGCCCGTACTTCTACCTCTCCGTCGACCCCGGCACCTCGCTCACCGACCGCGTCACCGTCACCAACAAGACGGCCGCGCCGCTGACCTTCCGGCTCTACGGCGCCGACGCCTACAACACCGACCGGGACGGCGGCTTCGCCGTCCGGACGCGGCAGGAGAAGCAGACCGGGGCCGGCGCCTGGATCAAGCCCGAGCGGACCCGCGTCACCGTCCCGCCGCGCTCCGCCGTCACCGTCCCGTACACCCTCACCGTCCCCGCCGACGCCGACCCCGGCGACCACCCCGGAGCCCTCGTCGCCCTCGACGAGCGCATCAGCCCGAGCGGGCAGGGCTCCGTCGCCGTGGGCGTCCAGCGCGCGGTCGGCGCCCGCGTCTACCTCCGGGTCAACGGGCCGACCGTCCCCGCCCTCGCCGTGGAGGACGTCACCCTCGAACAGGACCGGCCGCTCGTCCCCGGCGTCGGCGGGAGCAGCGCCGTCGTCTCGTACACCCTGCACAACCGGGGCAACGTCACCCTCAACCCCAAGGTCGTCCTCAGGGCCGAGGGCCTCTTCGGCCGGACCCTCCTCGACCGCGACCTGGGAGGAGTCCCGTCCGAGCTGCTGCCCCGCCAGAAGATCCGGCTCACCGAGCGGTGGAGCGGCTCCCCGCAGTTCGACTGGGGTGACGTGACCCTCACCGCGACCGCGAAGGACGTGCGGGAGACCGGCGCGGTCTCCTTCCTCGCCCTGCCCTGGCTCGCCGCCGGGGTCCTCCTCCTCGCCGGTCTGACCGGCTTCTTCGGCCTCCGGACGCGCCGCCGCAGGGCCCCGGGCGAGGCCTGAGGCCGCACCGAGGCCGTACTGAGTACGTGAGGCGGGCGCGCATCGGGGACAATGGCCCCCATGAGCGCTCGCAACCAAGAAACCGAAGCCGTCCACCGGGCCGGCTTCGCCTGCTTCGTCGGCCGCCCCAACGCGGGCAAGTCCACCCTCACGAACGCTCTGGTCGGTCAGAAGGTGGCCATCACCTCGAACCGGCCGCAGACCACCCGGCACACCGTCCGGGGCATCGTGCACCGCCCGGAAGCGCAGCTGATCCTGGTGGACACCCCCGGCCTCCACAAGCCGCGCACCCTCCTCGGCGAGCGGCTCAACGACGTCGTGCGCACCACCTGGGCCGAGGTCGACGTGATCGGCTTCTGCCTGCCCGCCGACCAGAAGCTCGGCCCCGGTGACAAGTTCATCGCCAAGGAACTCGCCGGGATCAAGAAGACCCCCAAGGTCGCGATCATCACCAAGACCGACCTGGTCGACTCCAAGACGCTCGCCGAGCAGCTCATCGCCGTCGACCAGCTCGGCAAGGAGCTGGGCTTCGAGTGGGCGCAGATCGTCCCGGTCTCGGCCGTCGGCAACAAGCAGGTCCAGCTCGTCGCGGATCTGCTCATCCCGCTGCTCCCGGAGTCCCCGCCGCTCTACCCGGAGGGCGACCTCACGGACGAGCCGGAGCAGGTCATGGTCGCGGAGCTGATCCGCGAGGCCGCGCTCGAAGGCGTACGGGACGAGCTGCCGCACTCGATCGCGGTGGTCGTCGAGGAGATGATCCCGCGCGAGAACCGCCCCGCGGACCGGCCGCTGCTCGACATCCACGCCAACGTGTACATCGAGCGCCCCAGCCAGAAGGGCATCATCATCGGCCCCAAGGGCAGCCGCCTGAAGGAGGTCGGCATGAAGTCCCGCAAGCACATCGAGGCGCTCCTCGGCACCCCGGTCTTCCTCGACCTGCACGTGAAGGTCGCGAAGGACTGGCAGCGGGACCCGAAGCAGCTGCGGAAGCTGGGCTTCTAGAGCAACCCCCCACCGTCCGGCCGGAGGCCGGCGCAGCCGTGCGAAGCCCGTGAGGCCCCCCAGGGCCGAGCGGTGCGAGTGCGGCATCGGAAGAGGTGTCCCAAGCAGCTGCGCAAGCTCGGTTTCCGAACCCGTCGACTTCCCCCGGCCGCGTGCCAGCATGACGCGGTGACGCAGATCATCAAGGGGGGAAACCTGCCGGTTCCCGGGCAGGTGTGGCGGGTCGCGGTCGTCCGGCGAGCCGCCGGTGACGGGGTCCCGGAGGTCGACGCCTCCGCGCTGCTCCTGGACGCGGCGGGCCGGGTCAGGGGCGACGGCGACCTCGTCTTCCACAACCGGCCCGCGCACGCCTCCGGGGCCGTGCGGCTCGTCGAACAGGTGCGGGACGAGGAGCGGCGCGTCGCCGACTGGCTGGAGATCGACACCGCGCGCGTCGAGCCCGACGTCCAGCGCATCGCGATCACCGCCTTCAGCGACGAGGGGACGTTCGGGCAGGTGCCCGGGCTGCTCGTACGGACGATCAGCGCCGGTACGGGGGAGCCGCTGGCGCTGTACGAGGTCGAGGACGCGACGACGGAGACGGCGTTCGTCCTCGGCGAGTTCTACCGGCGCGACGGCGCGTGGAAGTTCCGCGCGGTGGGGCAGGGGTACGATTCCGGGCTCGTCGGCCTCGCCGAGGACTTCGGCATCACGGGCGGGGACCCGGCAGAGCGGCCAGGGCCCGAGCCCCTTCTCATCGAGGGCGTCGCCAAGATCCCGGCGGCCGAGGCACCCGCCCCGGCGCAGCTTCCCGCCCCGGCCGCCCGAGACGCCCGGCCTGGCCAAGGTGCAGAGCCCCGGCCTGTCCAAGGCGCAGAGCCCCGGCCTGGTCAAGGCGCAGGCTCCCGTCCCGGCGGGCGGGGCGCCATCGCCTGCTGCCGCGCTCTTCGGCGAGGACTTTCCGGAGTTCGTCCGGGAGGGCAGCGGCGAACTCGACATCACCGTCGACGTGCCCATACCGCCCGGCTTCCTCCTGGTCGACACCGAGCGGTGCGGCGGCGGCTACTTCTCGGTGCACGCCATCGACGAAGCGGGCACCCAGGGCCGCCTGATCGCCAACACGAACCTGGAGGACTTCAACGGCCGGACGCTGATGCGGTACGACGGCCGGAGCCCGCTGCGCCTGCGCGTCCACGCCGTGAACCGCAGGTGGAAGGTCGCGGTCCGGCCGGTGAGCGCGGTCGAGGAACTCGGCCTCGGCGCGAAGGGACGGGGCCGGGACGTGCTGCTTCACACGGGGCCCTCCAGCGAGCTGTCCGCCCAGCTGCGCTCGGAGGACGAGCACGCCCTCTTCGACGTGGAGAGCTTCGCACCGTGCGCCCGCGGCGACTGGGACGGGTACCTGCTCGTCAACGAGGCGAGCAGGCTCCCGAAGTACTGGGTGGCGCTGCCGGCGGGCCCCGTGCTGGTGACGGTGGGGGCCTCCGAAGGGGACTGGACCCTGGAGGTCCGGCCCCCTACGCGCCTTCCTTGAGGACCCTCGTGATGAGGGTCCTCTGCGCGTCCGTGAGGCGGGGGTCGCGGCAGCGGACCGTGCGGCCGTCGACGGTGATCTCGTACGAGAAGCCGTCCGGCACGCCCCGGACGTCACCGTCGCCCTCCGCGAGGACCGAGGCGGCCAGGGACTCCCACTCGGGGTCCGAGACCTCCACCTCCGCCGACCGCTCGATGCCCGCGAAACCGCCCGTGCGCCGCACTCGAATCCGCATGGGCCCTGTCTACCAGCCGGATCAGTCGGTCGGCACGCCCACCGCCGCCCAGGCCTTCAGAACGGCCTGGATCTCCTCCCCGTCGCCGTACCGGGCCTTGGCCGCCGCCACCGTGGCCGCCGCGAACTCGGAGAAGCGGGTCTCGGGGGTGAGCGTCCCGCCGGTCATCACGTCGTACCAGATCTGTCCGGGCCGCTCCCAGGCGTTGCCGCCCAGCTCGGTCGCCGCCAGGTAGAAGGCGTGGTTGGGGATGCCCGAGTTGATGTGCACCCCGCCGTTGTCCCGGCTCGTGCGGACGTAGTCGTCCATGTGGCCGGGCTGCGGGTCCTTGCCGAGGACGTCGTCGTCGTACGCGGTGCCCGGGGCCTTCATGGAGCGCAGGGCCGTGCCCTCCACGTTCGGGTGGAAGAGCCCCTCGCCGATCAGCCAGTCGGCGTCCTGCGCGTTCTGCCCGAGGGCGTACTGCTTCACGAGGGAGCCGAAGACGTCGGAGACGGACTCGTTGAGGGCGCCGGACTGGCTGAAGTACTCCAGGTTCGCCGTGTGCTGGGTGAAGCCGTGGGCGAGCTCGTGACCGATGACGTCCACGGGCAGTGTGAAGTCGAGGAAGATCTCGTCGTCGCCGTCGCCGAACACCATCTGCTCGCCGTTCCAGAAGGCGTTGCCGTAGTTCTCGTCGTAGTGGACGGAGGCGAGCAGCGGCAGCCCGGCGCCGTCGATCGAGTCCCGCCCGAAGGCGTTCAGGAAGAGGTCGAAGGTGGCGCCGAGGCCCGCGTACGCGCGGTTGACGGTCGCGTCGCCGGTGGCCTCCTCGCCCTCGGCGCGGACCCGCACGCCCGGCAGCTCGGTCCCGCGCTCGCAGTCGTACACGGTGCGGTGCGGCCGGCCGGCGTCGGCGGGGGCGAGCGTGGGCGCGCTGCCGGGCAGCGGCAGCACACGGGTCGTGCGGGCCGAGGCGTCCGCGATGAGGGTGCGGCGGGCGGCGGCGGCGACGGCCGGGTTCGAGGAGCGCGCCAGGTGCTCCAGGAGGTGCGGCGGGACGATCGAGCAGAAGACGGGCGTGTGGGGAGTCATCCCTGCAATGTGGCACTGCGTGATGCCACTGTCACGAGTTGCGACGAAGATTGGCGAAATGGAGTGATGCGTCACTGATCAGCCTTGACGTGCGACCCGTCCCGCATACTGAAACAGGACGTCCGTCTCCGACGTCCCTCGGCTAGGCTGCGGCACATCATGCGTTTCGGGCTGCTTCTCCTTAGCTGCCGCGGCGAGGGCCTGTAGTCGTAGGCCGACCCCCTCCCCGCGGGACCTGGTGTTGCGTTCGACAGTCGGCCTCCCCCAAGCTCTCGGCTTCGCTCGAGCAGGGGGGACCCCCACTCCCGCAGTCCCGAGGAGCCCAACGCAATGAGCCAGTCCCCCTTCGTCGGCCGCCCCACGCCCGTCACCAACGCGACGCAGCTGCAGAAGCCGTCCGGGATGCCGATCCACAAGTACGGCCGCTACGAGGCCGTGCAGATCCCGGACCGCACCTGGCCCGAGCAGCGCGTCACCAAGGCGCCCCGCTGGCTGTCGACCGACCTGCGCGACGGCAACCAGGCCCTGATCGACCCGATGTCCCCGGCCCGCAAGCGCGAGATGTTCGACCTGCTGGTCCGCATGGGCTACAAGGAGATCGAGGTCGGCTTCCCGTCCTCCGGCGAGACCGACTTCGCGTTCGTGCGCTCCATCATCGAAGAGGGCGCGATCCCGGACGACGTCACCATCTCCGTACTGACCCAGGCCCGCGAGGACCTGATCGAGCGGACCGTGGAGTCCCTGGTCGGCGCCAAGCGCGCCACCGTCCACCTGTACAACGCCACCGCCCCCACCTTCCGCCGCGTGGTCTTCCGCGGCTCGAAGGAGCAGATCAAGCAGATCGCCGTGGACGGCACGCGGCTGGTGATGGAGTACGCGGAGAAGCTGCTCGACGAGCGCACGGTCTTCGGCTACCAGTACAGCCCCGAGATCTTCACCGACACCGAGCTGGACTTCGCCCTGGAGGTCTGCGAGGCGGTCTGTGACGTCTGGCAGCCCGGCCCGGGCCGCGAGATCATCCTGAACCTGCCCGCCACCGTGGAGCGCTCGACGCCGTCCACGCACGCGGACCGCTTCGAGTGGATGTCCCGGAACCTGACCCGCCGCGAGCACGTCTGCCTGTCGGTCCACCCGCACAACGACCGCGGTACGGCGGTGGCGGCGGCCGAGCTGGCGATCATGGCCGGCGCCGACCGCATCGAGGGCTGCCTGTTCGGTCAGGGCGAGCGCACCGGCAACGTCGACCTGGTCACCCTGGGCATGAACCTGTTCAGCCAGGGCGTCGACCCGCAGATCGACTTCTCCCAGATCGACGAGATCCGGCGGACGAGCGAGTACTGCAACCAGATGGAGGTCCACCCGCGCCACCCCTACGCGGGCGACCTGGTCTACACCGCCTTCTCCGGCTCCCACCAGGACGCCATCAAGAAGGGCTTCGACGCGATGGAGGCCGACGCGGCCGCCAAGGGCGTCACCGTCGACGACATCGAGTGGGCCGTGCCGTACCTGCCGATCGACCCGAAGGACGTCGGCCGCTCCTACGAGGCCGTCATCCGGGTCAACTCGCAGTCCGGCAAGGGCGGCATCGCGTACGTCCTGAAGAACGACCACAAGCTGGACCTGCCCCGCCGGATGCAGATCGAGTTCTCGAAGATCATCCAGCAGAAGACCGACACCGAGGGCGGCGAGGTCACGCCGGCCGCGATCTGGTCCGTCTTCCAGGACGAGTACCTGCCCAACCCGGACAACGCCTGGGGCCGCATCCAGCTGCGCTCCGGTCAGTCCACCTCCGACACCGACGGCACGGACACGCTGACCGTCGAGGCGGTCGTGGACGGCGCCGAGACCGTGCTGTCCGGCTCCGGCAACGGTCCGATCTCGGCCTTCTTCGCCGCGCTGCAGTCGATCGGCGTGGACGCCCGCCTGCTGGACTACCAGGAGCACACGATGAGCGAGGGCGCCTCCGCGCAGGCCGCCTCGTACATCGAGTGCGCCATCGACGGTCAGGTCCTGTGGGGCATCGGCATCGACGCCAACACGACCCGCGCCTCGCTGAAGGCCGTCATCTCGGCGGTCAACCGCTCGGCCCGCTGACGCGCCTCACGACCGCTGCCCCGCACCCTTCCTCCCGGAGGGTGCGGGGCAGCTCTGTTTGTGAGCTGCGTCACCGTTTCAGGCGGGCACCCGCCGCGTCCGCCACCCCCGCCACGTCGTGCGCGACGCAGCCCCTCGGCACGGCCGGCCTCTACGCCGAGTTCGTCGAGAAGGACTCCGTCCGCCACTCCGACTCCGAGGGCGCGGTCGCGGTCGGCGGCGACGCCACCTTCGGCGACCCGAAGCAGCCCTCGGGCTTCTCGATCGGCCACAAGCCCGGTCGTCACCCCGGAGCCCCCGACGCCGACCGAGACCACCGTCCCCACCCCGCCGGCCACCCCCGAGCCGACCCCGACCGAGGGCGGCGGGACGCCCACGACCCCCGGCGCCTCAGAGACGCCCGAGGGCTCCGCGTCCCCGTCGACGCCGGCCGGCACCCCCACGGCCTCCGAGACCCCGGCGACCCCCGGAGAGGCCACCACCGCCCCGGCCTCGACCCCGGCGTCGTCCGCCACCCCGGAGGGTGATCTCGCGACGACCGGTTCGGCCATCGGTCCCGGCACGATCGCGGCCGCCGTCCTCGTCGGCGGAGGCTTCCTGGCCTTCGCAAAGCGTCTTCACCGCACCTCCTGAGGTTTCCCGGAGGGTGACGTGTCTCGGCCATCTCCAAGGCGATCTGCTGACGGGGTGCTGACGCCACATCAAGGATGTGGCTAACATCACGCCAACGCCGGCAGTGCAGCCGGGCCGTTAAGGAGGTGCGTGTGCGGTCTGCCCGGAATTCACGTGGTGGGAAAGTGGGCGTCTGCGGAATCCGCACCTCCTGGAACACGGTCGGAGACGGCGAGTTCTTCTGCGAGGAGTGCGGCGGCGACCGGAACTACCGGCGGCGCACCGGCCGCCGCAGGTTCGCCGTCCTGGGCGTCCCCGTCCTGCCCCGGGGCTGTACGGGCCCCGTCGTCGAGTGCGCGGCCTGTCACACGCACTTCGGTACGGAGGTGCTCGACCACCCGACGACCAGCCGCTTCTCGGCGATGCTGCGGGACGGCGTGCACACCGTCGCCCTGGCCGTCCTCGCCGCCGGCGGCACCGACTCCCGCGCGGTCCTCGACCGGGCCGTGAGCGCGGTCAGGTCCGCCGGCTTCGCCGAGTGCACGGCCGTCCAGCTGGTCGACCTCGTGGAAGCCCTGGAGGCCGACACCGGGCGTTTCATGCCCGAGGTGAACCCCGAGGGCACGCTCCTCGCGATCGAGCTCCACGAGGCCCTGGAGCCGCTCACCCCGCACCTGGCGCCCGCCGGGCGGGAGTCGATCCTGCTCCAGGCCGCCCAGATCGCCCTCGCCGACGGCGTGTACAGCCCCACCGAGATGGAGGTCCTCGGGACCGTGGGGAACGCGCTCGCGCTCGCTCCCGACGACACCATCCGCCTCCTCGCCTCGGCCAGGGCCGTGGCGTAGGGCGGGTCGTCTACGGCGCGATGTTCTGGTTGAGCCGGAACACGTTGTCGGGGTCGTACCGGCGCTTGACCGTACGCAGCCGGTCGAAGTTCTGCCGGTAGTTGACCCGCACCCGGTCCTGGTCGTCGGTGTCCATGAAGTTCACGTACCCGCCCGCCTCGGTGTGGGGGCGCAGCGCCCTGTCGTAGGCGCGGGTCCAGGCGATGTTCCGCTCCGAGTCCGCCGCGCCGGTCCAGGTGGCGCCGAAGGAGTGCGAGAAGTCGGCGTCCCGGTAGGCGAACGCGGTCTCCTCCGGTCCCACCTCGTGGCAGGCCCCGTCGATCGGGAAGAGCGCCGTGTCCGACTCCATCGACGGCATCGTCTCGCCGAACGTGACGTGGGCGTCGATCGCGCCGTCCGTGAGCCCGCGGCTGAAGTTCCCCTTCCAGTAGTGGTAGAGCCCCGCCGGCAGCTGCTCGTCGAAGACGGTGTTGATCACCGGGTACGGCATCCGCTCCATGAACCGGCCGACGACCGGGCCGAGGCCGTCCAGACGGGCGAGGACCTTGTCGTCCTCCTCCGCCGCACCGCTGAAGCAGGTGAACGCGGCGCAGATCGGACGGCCGTGCCAGCGCTCCGGCAGGAACGGTTCCTCCGGGCCGAGCGCCATCACGAGGATCGAGTTGAGCTCGACCGGCGCGTCCGCGTTCATCAGCTGCCAGGCACGGGCCACGTCCGGGCCGAGCGGGTAGCAGGTCAGACCGCCGAAGACGTCCGAGACCGGGTGCAGCCGGTACGCGAGCGAGACGGCGACGCCGAAGTTGCCGCCGCCTCCGCGCAGCGCCCAGAACAGGTCCGGATGGCGCTCGGCGTCACAGGAGACGAGCGTGCCCTCGGCGGTCACCACGTCCGCCGCGATCAGGTTGTCGCAGCTCAGCCCGCAGCGACGGGCCAGATGGCCCATGCCGCCGCCGAGCGTCAGACCGCCGATGCCGGTCGTCGAGATGACCCCTCCGGTGGTGGCGAGACCGAAGGCGTGGGTGGCGTGGTCGAAGTCGCCCCAGGTGGCGCCGCCCTCGGCCCGGGCCGTACGGGCCTCCGGGTCGACCCGGACGCCCCGCATCCGGGACAGGTCGACCACGAGGCCGTCGTCCACGGTGCCGAACCCGGCGACGGAGTGGGAACCGCCGCGCACGGCGAGCGGGAGGGCGTGCTCCCGGGCGTACAGCACCGCCGCGATGACGTCGCCGGCGTCCACGGCGTGGACGACGACGGCCGGGTGGCGGTCGTGCAGGGCGTTGTAGACCCGGCGGGAGACGTCGTACGACGGGTCGCCGCGGGTGACGACGGTGCCGCGCACGGCACCGCGGAGCGTGTCCAGGGGGTTGGTCGTGGTGGTCATGGTTCCGGTGTAGCCCGGCGGGGACGGGCCGGGCATCGCCCGAACCGCCCATCCGCGCACCCGACGGGGGATGGGCCGTTCAGACCATGTCGTGCGCGTACGCGTAGGCCGTGGCGGCGGAGCGGGAGCCCACGTCCAGCTTGGCGAAGATGTTGTTCAGGTGCCGGGAGACCGTGTGCTCGCTGATCACGAGGGCCTGGGCGATGTCCCTGTTCGTCCCGCCCGCGGCGACCAGTCGCAGGACCTCCGCCTCGCGGGCGGTGAGGCCGCCCGGCAGCCGCCGGCGCTTCCCGCCGGAGAGCAGCGCCGCCGCGCGCCGGGCGTCCGGTACGGCCCCGAGCCGCTCGAACGCGGCCCGCGCGGCGCCCAGCTCCAGGCGCGCCGCCTCCTCGTCGCCCACCGTCCGGTCGGCCGCCGCGAGCAGCATCCGCACCTGCGCGGCCTCGTACGGGACGCGGAGCGCCAGCCACCCGGCGAGCGCCTGCCGCAGCAGCCGCAGTGCGGGGCCGGACCTGCCCTCGGCCAGGGCCACCGCGCCCCGCGCCGTGTCGGCCGTCGCTCGCAGCAGCGGTACGTCCCCGGCCAGCGCGTCCAGCTCCGCCGCGGCCCTGGCCGCTCCCGGGACGTCCCGGACGGCGAGGGCCACCTCCGTACGGGCGGCGAGCAGCCGGGCCCGGCCCAGGAGGTCGTGGCGCGGGTCGCTCTGGCAGGCGAGGGCGAGGTCGATGCCCGCGACGGCCGCGTCGGCCCTGCCCTGGGCGAGCCGCAGCAGCGCGAGGCCGGGCTGCGGGATCCGGCCCAGCTCGTGGGCGTGCGCGTACGAGACGGCGGCCTCGTCGAGCCGCCCCTGCCGCCGCTGGACGTCCCCGGCGGCGTAGTACGCGGCGGCGGCCGACTCCAGACAGTCCACCGGCACCTCCCGGCAGACCTGCCGGGCCTCGGCCTCGGCCAGCGCCCAGGCGCCGAGGAGGTCGAGGACCTCGACGCGATGGGCCCGGCAGACGCCCCGGAAGGGGTTCTCGTCGGCGGGCGCGGCCGGCGGGAGCATCTCCGCACCGGCTTCCGGCCCCGTACCTCCTGCCACTTCCGGCCCCGGCTCCGTACCTCCTGCCGCCGCGGCCGTCCCCGGCTCCGCGGACGTCCCCGGTTTCGCTTCCGCCCCCGGCGCCGCGTTTGTCCCGGGCTCCGGCGGGCGGCCCGTCCACGGGGGTGCGCACCACTCCATCGCCGCGTTCGTCCACTCCACCGCGCGGCCGAGGTCCGCCGCCTCCATGCACTGGGTGAGGGCCAGGCAGTACAGCCAGCCCGTGAACACGCTGCTCAGCTCACCCGCCGAGACCGCGCACATCGCGTCGTCGAGGAGGGCGAGCGCCTCCGTCCTGCGGCCGTTCGCGAGCAGGACGGCGGACTCGGCCTGGCGGCTGAGGGCCAGGAGGTCGGGGCTGGCGGAGCGGAAGGCGAGGCGGGTCATGCGGCGGGTCGCGGCGAGCGCCGCCGCCCGGTCGCCGTGCTGCTCGGCCTCCTCGGCGTCCGTCCAGGCCAGGAAGCACTGCTCGGGGCAGGGCGGCAGGTCCTCCAGGTGGTGGCGGGCCCGGTGGAGCCAGCCGGCCGCCGCCGCGGGCCGCCCGAGGCTCCGGTACTCGAAGTGCAGCCACCAGGCGGCGAGGCCCGCGCCCCGGTGGTCACCGGCCGCGAGGAAGGCGGCGTGCGAGCGGAGCCGGGCGGTGACGGACTCGTCGATGTGCCCCGACCACCAGGCGGCGTCGGCGAGCACGGACAGGTCGTCGGCGGTCAGCGCGCGGGTGGGGTGCAGGTCGTGGGCGTGGAGCAGCGCGTACGCCTCGGCCCAGGACTCCCGGCCGGCCGCGTCCCGGGCGCGCTCGACCGCGTCGGCCTTGTGAGCGGCGTGAACGGTGTGAGCGACGTCAGCGGTGGGGGCCGTGGGGTCGGTGTGGAGCGTGGGTGCGGACATGACTTCGCCTCTTCCCGGTCCTTTCAGGGTAGGACCGGGAAGAGGCGGAGGCTCGTGCGACTACTGGATGGCGCCGCTCGCGCGCAGCATGTCCTCGCGCTCGACGATCTTCACGCGCTCGCGGCCCTGCGGCTCGCCGAGCGCCTTCTCGGCGGCGTCCAGGGCGTGCCAGCCCTCCCACGTCGTGTACGTGACGCCCTTGCCCTCCAGGAAGGAGACGACCGCGTCCACCTCCGGGGTGTCGGGCGTCAGCAGACGGCCGTTGGCGAAGTCGTCGAGGAGGTTGGCGACGGTCTCGTTGGCGTCGCCCTTGGTGTGGCCGATGAGGCCGACGGGGCCGCGCCGGATCCAGCCGGTGCAGTACGTGGAGGCCATGTGCTCGCCGGTCTCCTCGATCACCCGGCCGCCCTCGTCCGGCACGGTGCCGGTGGTGGTGTCCCAGGGGAGCTTGGGCAGCTCGTCGGAGAGGTAGCCGACGGCGCGGTAGACGGCGGAGACGTCCCAGTCGGTGGTGGCGCCGGTGCCCTTGACGTTGCCGGTGCCGTCGAGCTCGGTGCGCTCGGTGCGGAGGCCGACGACCCGGCCGTCCTCGCCGAGGATCTCGACGGGCGACTCGAAGAAGTGCAGGAAGAGCTTGTGCGGGCGGTCGCCGACGTCGCGGATCGCCCAGTTCTCCAGGGTCTTGGCGACCATGTCGGTCTGCTTGTTCTTGCGCCGCTCGGCGATCGAGCCGTCGTCGTAGTCGATGTCCTCGGGGTTGACGATGACCTCGATGGTGGGGGAGTGGTCCAGCTCGCGCAGCTCCATGGGGCTGAACTTGGCCTGGGCCGGGCCGCGACGGCCGAAGACGTGGATCTCGACGGCCTTGTTGACCTTGAGGCCGTCGTAGACGTTCGGCGGGATCTCGGTCGGGAGCAGCTCGTCGCCGGTCTTGGCGAGGATGCGGGCGATGTCGAGGGCCACGTTGCCGACGCCCAGGACGGCGACCTTCTCGGCCTCCAGCGGCCAGGTGCGCGGGACGTCCGGGTGACCGTCGTACCAGGAGGCGAAGTCGGCGGCGCCGTACGAGCCGTCGAGCTCGACGCCGGGGATGCGGAGCTCGCGGTCGGCCATGGCGCCGGTCGAGAAGACGACGGCGTCGTAGAAGGCGCGCAGGTCGTCGAGGTGGATGTCGGTGCCGTAGTCGACGTTGCCGAAGAGGCGGACCTGCGGCTTGTCGAGGACCTGGTGGAGGGCGTTGACGATGCCCTTGATGCGCGGGTGGTCGGGGGCGACGCCGTAGCGGATGAGACCGAAGGGGGCCGGCATCCGCTCGAAGAGGTCGATGGACACACCCGGCTCGGCGGCGGCCTCGGACTTCAGCAGCGCATCGGCGGCGTAGATTCCGGCGGGGCCGGCGCCGACGATCGCGACCCGGAGGGGGCGGGGCATGACTGGGTTCCCTTCGCAAGCGACGTGGCGACGAGGCCGCCGACACTTAGGTCACCCTAAATAACGTCTCGCGTGGAGTGGTACCCGGGCCCGGTCTATGGACTCATAAGGCGAACTTATGACTTCCATAAGTGAAGACGTCGATCTCAGAAGTCACCGACGCCGAGGAGGCTGGTGACGACGAGCGTGATCACCCCGGCGGTGAAGAGCAGGCCGAGGCCGATGCAGAGCGCCGCCAGGATGCCGTCGAAGCGCAGCCAGGTCCGCTTCCCGAGGGTGGTCACCCGTCCGGGGTCCTGTGGATCGTAGGCGACGTCGATGGTCCACGCGGCGGCGGTCGAATTCACGTTGCGCCTCAGTCCGGTGGGGTCCATGTATTCGAACAAGCCCCGCTCGCCCGGGATCCGCTCGGCGACGACCGTGACGCCGTGCCTGCGGATGTGCCACTCCCGGTAGGGGATGTACGCCACCGCCGAGCCGCCCGCCAGGAACCCGAGGCCCATGAATCCGAACGGGATGATCAGGATGATGGCGCCCGCGTGTCCGGTGACGATGACGAGCGCACACAGGGCGACGACCGCGAGGGCGCCGTAGAGCGTTCCCCGCTTGAGCGCGCGCAGGGCCTTCGTGGCGTGCGGGTCACCGCCCAGGCGCTCGCCCGAGAGGTGCGTGGAGCCGTCGGCGACCTTGCCCTCCGTCGGCAGGGCCGCGTTCACGGCCTCGGCGAACGTGACGGCGGCGGCCTCGTCCACGCCCTCGAAGCGCTGGACGCACGGCGTCGTCCCCGCCGGGGCCGTCAGCTCGACGGCGACGGCCCGCCCCTCGGCGCGGACGCGCTCGATGGCCTCCAGCGGGATGTGCATCTCCTCGCGGGCGCGGCGCAGGATCAGGGCCTGGCCCTGCGCCCGCAGGAAGGTGCCTTCGGGCCCCTGGAGGGCCGGTATCGGGGAAGTGATCGACATGGCCGGGATCGTACGACCGGGCGGCGACCCGCGTCAGCCCTTCTGGACCGCGACGACCAACGGCCGATGGTGACGTCCCCCCTCGAAGCGCAGGGCGAGGGGGGTGAGCGTGCCGGTCATATACGCATGCGCTCCCGATGTGTATGGCGACTTGTCGATGAGCTGTCGGCACGTCCGTTCGAAAATACCGCCGGTTTGCAGGACCTCGTCGATTCTCTCTCCGCCACGTCCAGTTGCGGTTTTCGAATGGCCTGCTCGAACTGGCCGATATATCCGCCCGAGACGAACACGAGTGTCCCCGGCTGGGCCTGGGGGAGCCCCGCCGCCTCCCGCAACTCCTTCAGCAGCTCGCCGAGGAACTCCCACGTGTGTCCTGGCACTGTCCTCTGGCCATGGATTAACTCCCCTGGGCCACGCCGCAGTTGTAGGACCTGCGCGTCTGCCGATTCTACGGATCCCGACCCACCCTGGAGAGGCGAAGCAGGAAATGGATTCAGAAAGGCATACGTTGGTGAAGGAAGACATCATGAAGACGACCATGGGGGCACTCGAAGCCGCACAAGAGGCAGTGACGGAATTGCGCGAGGCGCTCGCGAGGGCGGGAATCACGCTCCCCTCGCTCGGGCTCGACGTCGTCACCCTCGCCGCAGACCCCCCGAGGCCGCTCGTCGAATTGGGATGCTGCACGGCGGAAACGGCGCGGCTCATCGCCGCAGCCCTTCTGCCGGGGGAGGAGAGCCGGTCATGACCGCACTGCCCATCGGGTCGTACGTCGTGGAGATCCGCACCGGGCGGGTCGGGAGAGTGATGGGGTACGAAGGGCCGTACGTCCAGATCCGTCCGCTCGGTGGCGGGCGGGAGTGGGACGTGGAGCCCGAGGAGGTCCGGGAGGCGACCTCGTCCGAGCGGCTGAGCGCCGCCACGGCGCACGTCAACGCCCGAAGTCGGGGCGAGGTGCCCTGACACCGTCCGGGGGGAGCGGGATCAAGGGTCCGTGTGGGCCGTCGGGCTGCGCGCTCACGGGCGCCTCCGTTGCGGGTGGGCCCAATGCTCGTACCGCACCCGGTTCCGCGCAGCGCGAGGCGGGTGGCGGGAGACCGTGCCAGGGGCTGGTCGGGCCGCCCTCGTCGTACGGGAGAATGGGCCCATGAGTCTGTTCCGCGACGACGGCATCGTGCTGCGCACCCAGAAGCTGGGTGAAGCGGACCGCATCATCACCCTCCTCACGCGCGGTCACGGACGCGTACGCGCTGTCGCGCGCGGGGTGCGGCGGACGAAGTCGAAGTTCGGGGCGCGGCTCGAACCGTTCTCGCACGTGGACGTGCAGTTCTTCGCCCGGGGGAGTGAGTTGGTCGGACGCGGGCTGCCGCTCTGCACGCAGAGCGAGACCATCGCCGCGTACGGCAGCGGGATCGTCACCGACTACGCCCGGTACACCGCCGGCACGGCCATGCTGGAGACGGCGGAACGGTTCACCGACCACGAGGGCGAACCCGCCGTGCAGCAGTACCTGCTGCTGGTCGGGGGTCTGCGGACGCTCGCCAGGGGCGAGCACGCACCCCACCTCATCCTCGACGCCTTCCTCCTCCGCTCGCTCGCCGTGAACGGCTACGCGCCCAGCTTCGACGACTGTGCGAAATGCGGACTCCACGGGCCCAACCGGTTCTTTTCGGTCGGGGCGGGCGGGGTCATCTGCGGCGACTGCCGGGTGCCCGGAAGCGTCGTACCCTCTGCGGAGGCCATCGGCCTGCTCAGCGCGCTGCTCACCGGCGACTGGGCGACGGCGGACGCGTGCGAGCCGCGTCACGTCAGGGAGGGCAGCGGGCTCGTGTCCGCCTATCTGCACTGGCACCTGGAGCGCGGCCTGCGCTCCCTGCGGTACGTAGAGAAAAGCTAGGAGAGACCACGCCATGGCCATCGCACGACTGCTCGGGCGCCAGCGCCGGGAGTACAGGACCCCCGAGCCGCACCCCTCCGGTGCCCGCCCGCCGAAGCTCCAGTCCGAGTTCGTCCCGGAGCACGTCGCGATCGTCATGGACGGCAACGGCCGCTGGGCCAAGGAGCGCGGCCTGCCGCGCACCGAGGGACACAAGGTCGGCGCCGAGCAGGTCCTCGACGTGCTCCAGGGCGCGATCGAGATGGGCGTCGGGTCGATCTCGCTCTACGCCTTCTCCACCGAGAACTGGAAGCGGTCGCCCGAAGAGGTGCGCTTCCTGATGAACTTCAACCGCGACTTCATCCGCAAGACCCGCGACCAGCTCGACGAGCTCGGCATCCGGGTGCGGTGGGTCGGCCGGATGCCCAAGCTGTGGAAGTCGGTGGCCAAGGAGCTCCAGGTCGCGCAGGAGCAGACCAAGGACAACACCAAGCTCACGCTCTACTTCTGCATGAACTACGGCGGTCGCGCGGAACTCACGGACGCGGCGCAGGCGCTGGCGGAGGACGTGAAGGCGGGCAGGCTCGACCCGGCGAAGATCACCGAGAAGACCATCCAGAAGTACCTGTACTACGCGGACATGCCGGACGTGGACCTCTTCCTGCGGCCCAGCGGCGAGCAGCGCACCTCCAACTACCTGATCTGGCAGAGCGCCTACGCGGAGATGGTCTTCCAGGACGTGCTGTGGCCGGACTTCGACCGCCGCGACCTGTGGCGCGCCTGCGTCGAGTACGCGTCCCGCGACCGCCGCTTCGGCGGCGTCGACCCGGCCGACATGGCCGTCCTCGACAAGGCCTGACCGCAACCCGGGGGGAAAGATCGTGGAGACGAACGCGCGGATCGAACTGGCCTATCCACCCGACTTCGGGGACGTGCGCGAGGCCGTACGGGTCCGGCTGCGGGCCACCTTCTGGTGGCGGCTGCTGCGGTGGACGTCGTGGGGCGGCGGCGTGCTGGCCTTCCTGGTCGCGGGCCTGGCCCTGGTGCCTCCCTCGCCGGAGCCGGGAACGACGGCCCTGATGGTGGCGCTCGGCCTGGTGGCCGTGGGCTGCGCGGAGTCGCTGCCCTGGGTGACGGCCCAGAGCCTCTTCCGGCTGATCAGGGCCCAGGGGGACGCCACGGCCGTCGTCGACGAGGACGGGGCACGGTGGGCCTCCCGGGACACCGAGACGACGATCCGCTGGGCGCTGCTGCCCCGGTACGTGGAGACCCCCCGGCTCTTCGTCCTGCTCACCGGCAAGCAGTCCGGCACCGGCTTCGCCTACCTGCCCAAGCACGGTCTCGCGGACCCCGCCGACGCCGACCGGCTCCGGGCGGTCCTGGACCGGAACATCAGCAAGGCGTGAACCGGGACATCAGCAAGGCATGAGACGACGAAGGGGCCCGCACCGGAAACGTCCGGTGCGGGCCCCTTCGTCTGTCAGGTCAGCTCACTTCTCCGCGCACTCCGCGCACGTGCCGAAGATCTCGACCGTGTGCGCCACGTTCACGAAGCCGTGCTCCGAGGCGATCGTCTCGGCCCACTGCTCCACCATCGGGCCCTCCACCTCCACGGCCTTGCCGCAGACGCGGCAGACCAGGTGGTGGTGGTGGTCGCCGGTCGAACAGCGGCGGTAGACGGTCTCGCCGTCGCTCGTGCGCAGCGCGTCGACCTCGCCCGCGTCCGCGAGGGACTGGAGCGTGCGGTAGACGGTGGTGAGGCCTACGGAGTCGCCACGGTGCTTGAGCATGTCGTGCAGCTCCTGGGCGCTGCGGAACTCGTCCACCTCGTTCAGCGCCGCCGACACGGCGGCCCGCTGCTTGGTCGAGCGGCCTCGTACGGGGGGTCCTGCCGTCACCACGAGGGCCTCCTTGAATGCTTGTCTGCCCCCGCCATTCTGCCAGTCCCCCGTGACCCCGCGGTCAGACCCGGATCAGATCTTCACGTCGTCCGTCGGCCGCCGGGTGGCCGGAAGCGGGGCGTCGCAGTTCTCCGCGCTCGCCTCGGCCGCCCGGGCCCGCCGTTTGGCGAGCGGGGTGGCGAGGAGGGTGAGGACGACGAAGACCCCGATCGCGTACAGGACGATCGTCGCGCCCGGCGGCACGTCCTGGTAGTAGGAGGTGGCCGTGCCCGCCAGGGTGACCGTGATGCCGGTCGCCACCGCGAGGACGAAGGTCGTGCGGAAGGACTTCGACAGCTGCTGGGCCGCCGCCACCGGCACCACCATGAGCGCGCTGACGAGCAGCAGACCCACGACCCGCATGGCGACCGTGACGGTCACCGCGGCCGTCACCGCGATCAGCAGGTTCAGGGCGCGCACCGGCAGGCCGGTGACCCGGGCGAACTCCTCGTCCTGGCTGACCGCGAAGAGCTGACGGCGCAGGCCGACCGTGACCAGGACGACGAAGGCCGCGAGGATCGCGATCGCGGTGATGTCCTCGGACGAGACCGTGGAGAGCGAGCCGAAGAGGTACGAGCTGAGGTTGGCGTTGGAGCCGGTCGGCGAGAGGTTGATCAGCAGGACGCCGCCGGCCATGCCGCCGTAGAAGAGCAGTGCGAGCGCGAGGTCGCCGCGGGTCTTCCCGTACGCCCGGATCAGCTCCATCGCGACCGAGCCGGCGATGGCGACGATCGTCGCCATCCAGACCGGGCTGGAGTTCAGCAGGAAGCCGAGACCGACGCCGGTCATGGCGACGTGGCCGATGCCGTCGCCCATCAGCGCCTGGCGGCGCTGGACGAGGTAGATGCCGACGGCGGGCGCGGTGATGCCGACGAGCACGGCCGCGAGGAGCGCGCGCTGCATGAAGGCGAGATCGAGCATTTCCATGATCAGGTCAGCTTCCTCAGGTCAGCAGACCCGTACGGAGCGGCTCACCGGCCGCGTGCGGATGGACGTGGTCGTGGCCGGGGAGCGCGTGCTGGCCGACGGCCTCGGGCGGCGGGCCGTCGTGGACGACGCAGCCGTCGCGCAGGACGACGGCCCGGTCGATCAGCGGCTCCAGCGGGCCCAGCTCGTGCAGGACGAGGAGGACGGAGGTGCCGCCCGCGACCTGCTCGCGCAGGGTGTCGGCGAGGATCTCCTGGCTGGCGAGGTCGACGCCGGCCATCGGCTCGTCCATGATCAGCAGCTCCGGCTCGGAGGCGAGCGCGCGGGCGATCAGGACGCGCTGGTGCTGGCCTCCGGAGAGCGCGGAGACGGAGTCCTTGGCGCGGTCGGCGAGGCCGACGAGGTCGATGGCCCGCTCGACGGCGGCCTTGTCGGTCCTGGTCAGCCAGCCGAACCTGCGGCGGGAGAGCCGGCCGGAGGAGACGACCTCGCGGATGGTGGCGGGGACTCCGCTCGCCGCGGTGGTGCGCTGCGGTACGTAGCCGACGCGGGCCCAGTCCCGGAACCGCTTCTGCTCCGTGCCGAACAGCTCGATCCGGCCGCCGGTCAGCGGCACCTGGCCGATGACGGAGCGGACGGCGGTGGACTTGCCGGAGCCGTTGGCGCCGAGCAGGGCGACGACCTCACCGCGGTGGACGGTGAGGTCGACGCCCCGGAGGACGGGCCGGGCGCCGAGGGCCGCCGTGGCTCCGCGGACGGAAATGACGGGTTCCTGTTCCAGGGCTGCCATGGCTCGTGCCTCCTGCTGTGCTGTGGTCACTTGGCGCCGAGGGCCTTCTTCAGCGCGGCGAGGTTGGACTGCATAACCTCGATGTAGTCATCGCCCTTGGACTTGTCCGTGATTCCCTCCAGCGGGTCGAGCACGTCGGTCTTGAGACCGGTGTCGCCTGCGAGGGTCTTGGCGGTCTTGTCGCTCGCGAGGGTCTCGAAGAAGACGGTGGAGACCTTGTCCTTCTCCGCGATGTCCTGGAGTTCCTTGATGCGGGCGGGGCTCGGCTCGGACTCGGGGTCGATGCCGGTGATGCCCTCCTGCTCCAGGCCGTACCGCTCGGCGAGGTAGCCGAAGGCGGAGTGGGTGGTGATGAAGGTCTTCGTGGTGGTGTTCTTCAGGCCCGTCTCGAACTCGGTGTTCAGGTCGCCGAGCTTCTTCACCAGGGCGTCGGTGTTCTTCTTGTAGTCGGCGGCGTTGGCCGGGTCGGCCTTCTCCAGGGCGGTGCCGACACCCTTCGCGACCTCGGCGTACTTCACGGGGTCGAGCCAGATGTGCGGGTCGGTGCCGGCCTCGGAGCCGTGGTCGTGGCCCTCGTGGCCCGCTTCCTCGGCGGCGTGCTCCTCGTCGGAGTGCTCTTCGGTGCCGTGCTCGTGGCCGACCTCGGTGCCGTGCGCTTCGAGCTTCGTGAGGGTGGCGGCGTCGACGGTGTTCTCGACGCCGGCCTGGGCGATGGCGTCGTCGACGGCGGGCTGGATGCCCTTGAGGTAGAGGATGACGTCGGCCTCGCCGAGCTCGCCGATCTGCCGCGGCTTGAGCTCCAGGTCGTGGGGTTCGACGCCGGGCTTGGTGAGCGTGTTGACGGCGACGTGGCCGCCGCCTATCTGCTCGGCCAGGTACTGCATGGGATAGAACGACGCGACCACGTCCAGCTTGCCGCTGCTCCCCTTGTCGGCGGCGTCCGAGGTTCCGGCGCAGGCGGACAGGGAGACGAGACCGAGCGCGACGGCTCCGGCGAGGGCGGTGGTGGGTATCAGGCGGCGTACGTTCATGACACTCATTTTCAACAAAACTGGAAACGATTGTCAATTGTCGTATGTGTGGTCCGGCCCACGCACCCGCCCACGCACCCGCTCGCGGAGGCGGTACCGGACCGATTTGATGCGGGGGGTACGGGCGCCGGTAACCTGTGGCATTCGCACTTCGTCGTCGTAATGAAGAGAGCACCGTGGCCGCCGACAAGATCGACACCATCGTCAGCCTGAGCAAGCGCCGTGGCTTCGTCTACCCGTGCAGCGAGATCTACGGCGGTCAGCGTGCCGCCTGGGACTACGGACCGCTGGGTGTCGAACTCAAGGAGAACATCAAGCGTCAGTGGTGGCGTTACATGGTCACCGCGCGCGAGGACGTCGTCGGCATCGACTCGTCGGTCATCCTGGCCACCGAGGTCTGGGAGGCGTCCGGTCACGTCGCCACCTTCACCGACCCGCTGACCGAGTGCACCTCCTGCCACAAGCGCTTCCGCGCCGACCACCTGGAGGAGGCGTACGAGGCGAAGCACGGCCGCCTCCCCGAGAACGGCTTCGCCGACCTCAACTGCCCCAACTGCGGCAACAAGGGCACCTTCACCGAGCCCAAGCAGTTCTCCGGCCTGCTCTCCACCCACCTCGGCCCGACCCAGGACACCGGCTCCGTCGCCTACCTGCGTCCCGAGACCGCCCAGGGCATCTTCACCAACTTCGGCCAGGTGCAGCAGACCTCGCGCAAGAAGCCGCCGTTCGGCATCGGGCAGGTGGGCAAGTCCTTCCGGAACGAGATCACTCCGGGCAACTTCATCTTCCGCACGCGCGAGTTCGAGCAGATGGAGATGGAGTTCTTCGTCAAGCCGGGCGAGGACGAGCAGTGGCAGGAATACTGGATGGAGCAGCGCTGGAACTGGTACACGGGCCTGGGTCTCCGTGAGGAGAACATGCGCTGGTTCGAGCACCCGAAGGAGAAGCTCTCCCACTACTCGAAGCGCACCGCCGACATCGAGTACCGCTTCTCGTTCGGCGGCAGCGAGTGGGGCGAGCTGGAGGGTGTCGCCAACCGCACCGACTACGACCTGAACGCGCACTCCAAGGCCTCCGGTGCCAACCTGACGTACCTGGACCAGGAGACCGGCGAGCGTTACACGCCGTACGTCATCGAGCCCGCCGCCGGTGTCGGCCGCGCGATGCTGGCCTTCCTGCTCGACGCGTACAACGAGGACGAGGCCCCCAACGCCAAGGGCGTCATGGAGAAGCGCGTCGTCCTGCGCCTCGACCCGCGCCTGGCCCCGGTCAAGGTCGCCGTCCTGCCGCTGTCGCGCAACCCGCAGCTCTCGCCGAAGGCCAAGGGTCTCGCCGCCGACCTGCGTCAGAACTGGAACATCGAGTTCGACGACGCCGGCGCCATCGGCCGCCGCTACCGTCGCCAGGACGAGATCGGCACCCCGTTCTGCGTGACCGTCGACTTCGACACCCTCGACGACAACGCGGTGACCGTGCGCGAGCGCGACACCATGAAGCAGGAGCGCGTCTCCCTCGACCAGATCCAGAGCTACCTGGGCAGCCGTCTGCTCGGCTGCTGAGCTCGCTGATCGCGTACGGCGAAGCCCCCGGTTCCGGATGTCGGAACCGGGGGCTTTCCCGTGCGTGCGTGCCTGCGTGCGGTCAGGCGGATGCGGTGGATGCGGACGCGGACGCGGACGCGGACGCGGACGCGGTCTCGGTTGCCGCTCAGGCCCGGAGCGCGCGCCGCACCAGGGAGATGACCGCCGCGAACGCGTCCTCGATGTCGGGGGCCGACCAGTCGGAGCCGTGCGCCGGGTCGTGGAAGCGGTCGGTGGCGTCGAAGACCGCGCGGGCCGTCGTCGGGTAGTCCTTCTCGGGCGCGGCGAACAGGCCCTCGCGGTGGCCGTCCTCGATGATCCGGGCGATCTGCGCGACGAGGTGCTCGACGTGCCGGTCGACGACCGCGCTGTTCTCGCCGATCAGCACCTGGAAGGTGGCCATCAGCTCCGGGTCGCCGCCCGCCTTGTGGCGCTTGAGGGTGAAGAGGGCGGTCAGCCAGCCGGTCAGCCGCTCGTCCGCCGGGGCCGGACCCTCGGCGTACGGCCGGAGCTCGACGACCGTCCGCTCCAGCCACCGCTCGGTCACCGCCTCGCGCAGCGCCGCCTTCGTACGGAAGTGGCGGTAGACGCTGCCGTGGCTGACGCCGAGCACCCGGGCCACGTCCACGACGGTGGCCTTCGCGGGGCCGTAGCGCCGGAGCACCTCCTCGGTCGCTTCGAGGATGCGCTCGGCGGTCAGGGTCTCGGTGGCGGCCATGGAATGACAGTACCTGTCATCTGCGGCTCGTCCGTGGGTGCCGGTCAGTGCTCGCTGTCCAGGTGGGCCATCTGCGCCGCCGGGTAGCGCTCGCCGGCCGCGGCGCCCGCCGGGACGGCCTCCTCGATCGCGGCCAGGTCGGCGGCGTCGAGCGTGACGTCCAGGGCGCCGAGCGCCTCCACGAGCCGGTCCCGGCGCCGGGCGCCGATCAGCGGGACGATGTCCGCGCCCTGCCGCTCGCCCTGGGCGAGGACCCAGGCGATCGCCGTCTGCGCGACCGTCACGCCCTTCGCCTCGGCGAGCGCCCGCAGCCGGTCCACCAGGTCGAGGTTCCGCTGGAGGTTCTCGCCCTGGAAGCGCGGGCTCATGCCCCGGAAGTCGCCCGGCGCCAGCTCCCGGTCCCGGGTGAAGTGGCCGCTGATCAGGCCGCGGGACAGCACCCCGTACGCGGTGATCCCGATGCCCAGTTCGCGCGCGGTGGGGAGGATCTTCTCCTCGATGGAGCGGGAGATCAGCGAGTACTCGATCTGGAGGTCCGCGATCGGGGCCACCGCCGCGGCCCGGCGCAGGGTGTCCGCGCCGACCTCGGAGAGCCCGATGTGCCGGACGTGCCCCGCCTCGACCAGCTCGGCGATGGCGCCGACGGTCTCCTCGATCGGGACGTCCGGGTCGACGCGGGCGATCCGGTAGATGTCGATGTGGTCGGTGCCCAGGCGCTGGAGCGAGTACGCCGCGAAGTTCTTCACCGCGGCCGGACGGCCGTCGTAGCCGGTGAAGCCGCCCTCGACCGTGCGTAGCGCGCCGAACTTCACGCTGGTCAGCGCCTGCTCGCGGGCGGCGGCCGGGGCGCTCCGCAGGGCTTCGGCGATCAGGAGTTCGTTGTGCCCCATCCCGTAGAAGTCGCCCGTGTCGAGCAGGGTCACCCCGGCGTCCAGGGCGGCGTGGATGGTCGCGATCGACTCGGCGCGGTCGCTCTCCCCGTACAGCGCGGACATGCCCATGCAGCCGAGACCGAGGGCGGAGACCGCGGGGCCGGTGGTGCCGAGCGGGCGGGTGGGGACGGGGCGCTGGGTGGTGGTCATGGCTGTCTCCTCGGAAGGGGGCGGGAGGGTGTGACAGAACAACCATGGCATGACCGATGACAGATTTCAATATCTGTCATTCGTACGGCCGGGTGGGGGAGAGGGAAAATCTGGTGCCGGCGCCGCTGGGACCGGGGTACCGTCACCTGCATGTACGCGTTCTTCCAGATCTACGAGTGAGCGCCCAGCCCCGGCTGATCGAGCACGACCACCGCCCACCTCACTGACGGGAGAACCCCATGGCCAAGCGCAACAACCTCCTCGGCGTCGGCGGACAGCGCAAGAAGCTGTCCCGCGGCGACCAGCACGGCGCCGTCCAGGGCGGCAGCGCCGCCCGCCGCACGGCCGACGAGCAGAAGCAGGAGCTCCTGAAGAAGATGCGCGAACGCGCACAGGGAGCCGAGAGCACCGAGAACACCGAGACCACGGGTGAGGCCGGCCAGGAGTAGCGGCCGCCGCACGACGGAGGGCCCGGGGCGTTCGACGCCCCGGGCCCTTCCGCGTACGCCCCCGGCTACCCCACCGTCCTCGGCAGGCGCAGGGACAGCGCCGTCGTGAACAGGATCATCGCCAGCTGGACCAGGAGCGTCACCGTCAGGGCCGTGCCCGAGCCCGCGGGGGAGGCGGCGAGGCCCAGGAAGAGCGAGCCGAGCGTGGCCACGCCCAGCGCGAGGGCCGACTGCTGGGCCGTCACCATGACGCCGCTGCCCACCCCCGCGCGCTCCGGCGGGACCTCGGAGAGCACCACCCGGAAGAGCACCGGCAGCTGAAGGCCCTGGCCCAGACCCGCGACGGCCATCCCCGGGAGGAGGAGCCAGACCGACAGCTCCGGCCAGGCGCGCCAGGACGTCAGGGCGAGCAGCCCGATCCCGAGGGCCTGGACCAGCCCGCCCGCCGTCACCACGCGCGTGCCCCAGCGCCGGACGAGCCGGGGACCCGCCAGCGAGGCCCCGAAGAAAGCCACCGCCATGGGGGCGAGCGCCAGGCCCGAGACCACCGCGCTCAGCCCCAGACCCTGCTGGAGCGCCACCGCGATCACGAACACGAAGCCGCCGAAGCCCATCGCCAGCGGCAGGATCAGCACGAGCCCGCGCCGCAGCGAGACCAGGTCCAGCAGGCTCGGCGGGACCAGCGGGGTGCGGCCCGCGCGGTCCGCCCGCACCTCCACCCGCCAGAACGCCCACACCGCGAAGGGGAACACGGCAAGCGCGATCCAGGTCCACAGGGGCCGGCCGGCCGCCCTGCCCTCCGTCAGCGGGGCCAGCAGGGAGAGCAGCGCGAGGCCGAGCAGCAGGGTGCCCGGCACGTCCACCGGGGCCGGCCGGTCCGAGCGGGTCTCCGGGACGGTACGGAGGGCGAGGACCAGGCCCGCCACCGCCACCGGCACGTTCACGAGGAAGACCGACCGCCAGCCGGAGCCCGCGAGATCGGCGGCGACGAGCACCCCGCCCAGGATCTGGCCCACCATCATCGAGAGCCCGACGGTCGCCCCGTACAGGCCGAGCGCCCTCGCCCGCCGCGGGCCCGACGTCGAGGAGTGGATGGTCGCGAGGACCTGCGGCAGCATCAGCGCGGCCGCGGCGCCCTGCGCCACCCGGGCACCGACCAGCGTCCAGGCGTCCGGCGCGAGCCCGCAGGCGAGGGAGGTCAGTCCGAAGGCGGCCATGCCGGCGAGGAAGAGCAGGCGGCGGCCGAAGAGGTCGCCGAGCCGCCCGCCGAGGACGAGCAGCACCGCGTACGAGAGGCCGTACCCGGCGACCACCAGTTCGAGCAGCGCCGGGCCCGCCGCGAGGTCGTGGGCGATGGAGGGCAGGGCGACGTTGACGACGGAGAAGTCGATCAGCGGCAGCGAGGCGCCGAGGAGCACGGTGAAGAGCCCGAGCGGGCCGAGGGGGCCAGACGAGCCGAGCGGGCCGGACGGGCCGGTCGGGCCGGACGGGCCGGTCGGGCCGATGGGGCTGGTCGGGTCGATGGGGCCGATGGGGCCGCGCTCCGGCGGGGCGAGGCCGGGGGCGGCGGTGGTGCGGGCGGGGGAGGGTGTCGTGGTCACGGGTCCGACGATCCGCGCCCGCTCAGCCTGGTACCAGAGTCTCTTTATCCTGGTACAAGCAGTACCTGGCAACGGGCTGACGAGCCCGGCACCCTGGGAGCGTGACGACAACGATGGCGGCGACCGGACGCGAGACGAAGGCCGAGACCTTCGCGACGGCCGCGACGGCTGAGCCCGTCGCGACGGCTGAGACGGCTGAGCCCGTCGCGACCACCACCGCCGGACCCGCGACGCGGCGGCGGGAGCTCGCCGCCTTCCTGCGCAGCAGGCGCGAGCGCATCACCCCCGAACAGGTCGGCCTCGTCCGGGGCGCCCGCCGGCGCACCCCCGGGCTGCGCCGGGAGGAGGTCGCGCAGCTCTCCGCCGTCGGCGTCACCTGGTACACCTGGCTCGAACAGGCCCGGGACATCCATGTCTCCCCGCAGGTCCTGGACGCCCTCGCCCGCGCCCTGCTCCTCGACCCGACCGAACGCACCCATCTCTTCGCCCTCGCCGAGCAGGCCGACCCCAGCCCCGAAGCGCTCTGCCCGGCCGTCACGCCCGCGCTGCGGCAGCTCCTCGAACAGCTGGAGCCGGTGCCCGCCTGCGTCCAGAACGGCCGGTACGACGTCCTGGCCCACAACCGGACCTTCGGCCGGCTCTACCGGGACCTGGACGCGCTGCCCCGGGAGGACCGCAACACCCTCTGGCTGATCTTCACCGACGAGGCCTTCCGCGCCTCCGTCACCGACCTGCCCGACGTCATGCGGGCCCTGGCCGGGAAGTTCCGCGCCTCCATGGCCGAGCACCTGGCCGAGCCCGCGTGGAAGGCGCTGGTGCAGCGGCTCCAGGCGGTCTCGCCCGAGTTCCGGGAGATCTGGGCCCGGCACGAGGTGGTCGACCAGGGCGGCCGCGTGAAGCTCATCCGCAACGCCCACGTCGGCCTGCTCCGGCTGGACCACACCAACCTCTGGCTCGGCCCGACCTCCGGCGCGCGCCTCGCCACGTACGTCCCGGTGGACGCGGAATCCCGGGCGGGGGTGGAACGGCTCCTGGAGCTGGTCCTCGCGGACGAGCGGGCCGGCGAGCGGGCCGGTCGTGCGGCCGCGGACAGTACGACCACCTCATGACTCTCGCAGTGCGCGACAATGGCTCAATGACCGCGTTCACCCCTCTCGCCATCGGGCCGCACATCGTGCAGCCGCCGGTGGTGCTCGCCCCGATGGCCGGCATCACCAACGCCCCCTTCCGTACCCTCTGCCGTGAGTTCAGCGGCGGCAAGGGGCTGTTCGTGAGCGAGATGATCACGACGCGCGCCCTGGTCGAGCGCAACGAGAAGACGATGCAGCTCATCCGCTTCGACGAGACCGAGAAGCCGCGCTCGATCCAGCTGTACGGGGTGGACCCCGTCACGGTCGGCAAGGCCGTCCGGATGATCGTCGACGAGGACCTCGCCGACCACATCGACCTGAACTTCGGCTGCCCGGTCCCCAAGGTGACGCGGAAGGGCGGCGGCTCGGCCCTGCCCTACAAGCGGCCGCTGCTGCGGGCGATCCTGAACGAGGCCGTGACCAACGCGGGCGACCTGCCGGTCACGATGAAGATGCGCAAGGGCATCGACGACGACCACATCACGTACCTCGACGCGGGCCGGATCGCGGTCGAGGAGGGCGTGACGGCGATCGCCCTGCACGGGCGGACGGCGGCCCAGCACTACGGCGGTACGGCGGACTGGGACGCGATCGCGCGCCTCAAGGAGCACGTGCCCGAGATCCCGGTCCTCGGCAACGGCGACATCTGGTCGGCCGACGACGCCCTTCGGATGATGCGGGAGACGGGCTGCGACGGCGTCGTCGTCGGGCGCGGCTGCCTGGGCCGCCCGTGGCTCTTCGCCGACCTGGTGGCGGGCTTCGAGGGCACGGGTGCCCGCGGCGGAGCCGCTGAGGGATACAGCGCCCAGCCGGGTCTGCGGGAGGTCGCGGACGCGATGGTGCGGCACGCGCGGCTGCTCGGCGAGTGGCTCGGCGACGAGGCACGCGGTGTCATCGACTTCCGCAAGCATGTGGCCTGGTACCTGAAGGGGTTCTCGGTCGGCTCCGAGATGCGCAAGAAGCTGGCCGTCACCTCCTCCCTGGACGAGCTGCGCGCTCAGTTGAGCGAGCTCGACCTGGATCAGCCGTGGCCGGTGGGTGCGGACGGTCCTCGGGGTCGTACGTCCGGAAACAACCGGGTTGTCCTGCCGGACGGCTGGTTGAAGGACCCTTACGACTGCGCAGGGGTGAGCGAGGAAGCCGAGCTGGACACGTCCGGCGGGTGAGATCGGGGCCGGATCCGGCGTTTCCCGGGGAGTGATCCTCGCCACCCCTGAGGGGGGTGGCGCTCACATGAGCATGTTACGGGCAGCTGCACAGCCTGAAGGGTGGCACTGGGTGCCACCCTTTTTGCGTTCAAGAGGTGAACACAAATGCTCGGATGGGCGCTCATATGAGCGTTGATTCTCTTTTTTGGGCCATCTGAGCTTCGGGGCCTGAAAGCGGAAGCTACCTCTCAGTTACTTTCGAAGTGCTGGCGGACGGGTGGTTAAGACCATGTGACCGGCAGGCGTACCTCCACAGACGCCTTCGATCTGGGTATGTTCCTCGCCGTCAGGGCAGCCAACCGAGTCATCGAGGAGTCGGGACCCGTGTCGGAAAACAATGATCAGAAGTTCGTCTACGACTTCACCGAGGGCAACAGGGACCTGAAGGACCTGCTCGGCGGCAAGGGCGCGAACCTCGCCGAGATGACCAACCTCGGCCTGCCGGTTCCCCCCGGCTTCACGATCACCACCGAGGCGTGCAAGGTCTACCTCGAGAGTGGCTCGGAGCCCGTCGAGCTCCGCGACGAGGTGAGTGCTCACCTCGACGCCCTCGAGCAGCAGATGGGCAAGAAGCTCGGCCAGGCCGACGACCCGCTGCTCGTCTCCGTCCGCTCCGGAGCCAAGTTCTCCATGCCGGGCATGATGGACACGGTCCTCAACATCGGCCTCTCCGACGAGTCCGTCGTCGGCCTCGCCCGCCAGGCGGACAACGAGCGCTTCGCGTGGGACTCGTACCGCCGGCTCATCCAGATGTTCGGCAAGACCGTCCTCGGCGTCGAGGGCGAGCTCTTCGAGGACGCCCTCGACGAGGCCAAGGCCGCGAAGAAGGTCGCCAGCGACACCGACCTGGACGCCGCCGACCTCAAGAAGGTCGTCAAGCACTTCAAGAAGATCGTGAAGGCCGAGACCGGCCGCGACTTCCCCCAGGACCCGCGTGAGCAGATGGACCTCGCCATCGAGGCCGTCTTCAACTCCTGGAACACCGACCGCGCGAAGTTGTACCGCCGCCAGGAGCGCATCCCGGGCGACCTCGGCACCGCCGTCAACGTCTGTTCGATGGTCTTCGGCAACCTCGGCCCGGACTCCGGCACCGGCGTCGCCTTCACCCGCGACCCCGCCTCCGGCCACGCCGGCGTCTACGGCGACTACCTGCAGAACGCGCAGGGCGAGGACGTCGTCGCCGGTATCCGCAACACCGTGCCGCTGGCCGACCTCGAGTCGATCGACAAGACGTCGTACGACCAGCTCATGCACATCATGAGCACCCTGGAGACCCACTACAAGGATCTCTGCGACATCGAGTTCACCATCGAGCGCGGCCAGCTCTGGATGCTCCAGACCCGGGTCGGCAAGCGCACCGCCGGTGCCGCCTTCCGCATCGCCACGCAGCTCGTGGACCAGGGCCTGATCGACGAGGCCGAGGCGCTCCAGCGCGTCACCGGCGCCCAGCTCGCGCAGCTCATGTTCCCGAAGTTCGACGAGGACGCGAAGGTCGACCAGATCGGGCGCGGCATCGCCGCCTCCCCGGGCGCCGCCGTCGGCAAGGCCGTCTTCGACTCGTACACCGCGGTCAAGTGGTCCCGCTCCGGCGAGAAGGTCATCCTGATCCGCCGCGAGACCAACCCGGACGACCTGGACGGCATGATCGCCGCCGAGGGCATCCTCACCTCGCGCGGCGGCAAGACCTCGCACGCCGCCGTCGTCGCCCGCGGCATGGGCAAGACCTGTGTCTGCGGCGCCGAGGAGCTCGAGGTCGACACCAAGCGCCGCCGCATGACCACCTCCGACGGCCAGGTCGTCGAGGAGGGCGACGTCGTCTCCATCGACGGCTCCACCGGCAAGGTGTACCTCGGTGAGGTACCCGTCGTACCGTCCCCGGTCGTCGAGTACTTCGAGGGCCGCATGCACGCCGGCGCCGACGACGCCGACGAGCTCGTCGCCGCCGTCCACCGGATCATGGCCTACGCGGACCGCGTCCGCCGGCTGCGCGTCCGCGCCAACGCCGACAACGCCGAGGACGCGCTGCGCGCCCGCCGCTTCGGCGCCCAGGGCATCGGCCTCTGCCGCACCGAGCACATGTTCCTCGGCGAGCGCCGCCAGTACGTCGAGCGGCTGATCCTGGCCGACACGGACGCCGAGCGCGAGCAGGCCCTGGAGGCCCTGCTGCCGCTGCAGAAGCAGGACTTCATCGAGCTCTTCGAGGCCATGGACGGGCTGCCCGTCACGGTCCGGCTGCTCGACCCGCCGCTGCACGAGTTCCTGCCCGACATCACCGAGCTGTCGGTGCGCGTCGCCCTCGCCGAGTCCCGCAAGGAGCCGCACGAGAACGACCTGCGCCTGCTCCAGGCCGTGCACCGGCTGCACGAGCAGAACCCGATGCTGGGTCTGCGCGGTGTCCGCCTCGGCCTGGTCATCCCCGGCCTGTTCACCATGCAGGTCCGGGCGATCGCCGAGGCCGCGGCCCAGCGGATCGACGCCAAGGGCGACCCGCGCGCCGAGATCATGATCCCGCTCGTCGGCACCGTCCAGGAGCTGGAGATCGTCCGCGAGGAGGCCGAGCAGGTCATCGCGGAGGTCCGGGCGCAGACCGGGGTGGACCTGAAGCTCGCGCTCGGCACCATGATCGAGCTGCCGCGCGCCGCCGTGACCGCCGGCCAGATCGCCGAGGCCGCGGAGTTCTTCTCCTTCGGCACGAACGACCTGACGCAGACGGTCTGGGGCTTCTCCCGCGACGACGTGGAGGCCTCGTTCTTCACCGCGTACCTGGAGAAGGGCATCTTCGGCGTCAGCCCCTTCGAGACCATCGACAAGGACGGTGTCGGCGCGCTCGTGCGCAGCGCCGTCCAGGCCGGCCGCGCCACCCGCCCCGACATCAAGCTCGGTGTCTGCGGCGAGCACGGCGGCGACCCGGAGTCGGTGCACTTCTTCCACGAGGTCGGTCTCGACTACGTCTCCTGCTCGCCCTTCCGGATCCCGGTGGCGCGCCTGGAGGCCGGCCGCGCGGCGGCCGAGTCCAAGGGCAGCGACAGCCGCTGAGTCCTGCTGAACCGGGGGTCAGGAGCGGCGGTCGGGCCCTCCTGAACCCCGGTTCAGCAGCAGTCGCCGAACCCTGCTGAACCCCGGTTCAGCAGCGGATTCGCGGAACCACCGGGGCCGCCGTCGGTCACTTTCGACCCTCACCGACGGGCGGCGGCTCCGGGTACCAAAGAGAGACGGGGCGGACACCTTTGTGCGGAGGTGTCCGCCCCGTCGCATTTCACCCCGAACGTGGGCCGCTCATTTTGCTTGATCGTCGATCAGATGTGAGTTCGTGTTCAATTACGGCCGATCGGATTATTGGCCATTGAACTTTCCCGTTTACTCGCCGCAAAGAACGGAGCGGGCGCGACCCCCGGATCCCCACCCGGAGGCCGCGCCCTTTACCGTTGTCGGGCAGGTGAGCCGCAACCTCGCCGACCGCCGCCGGACGCGCAAAGCCCCCCACGGTCTTCGACACGTCACCTCGGTCCTGAAGGTTTCCTGTCCGACCCGCACAGCTTTTCGTTTCACCCCCGATTGCCGCGATGCTTTTCAACTGTGGCTGAAACACCCTGGTAACGTGCTGTGATGCTGTGCATACTCGACGTCGGGGGTGGTTGCGAGTGCACAGGTGGGGACGTCATGCTGCGGATTCATTTCACCGGAAACGACTTGGCGGGGGTGCGGACGGCCGCCCGCCCGGATGTTCTGTGGGAAACGATTCTCAGTTTTCACCGTTTAAGGGACCGGAGCGGCTCGGTCGTCTTCCGCGAATGGCGCGCGGCCGCGCGGTCACGGCTCGGCGGTGAGACCCGGCACCTCGCCGCCCTCGTGCCCAGCCGGGGCTATTTCCCGGACTTCCTGACGCCCGCCGAAGGCGTCCACGGCCTCGACGAGGGCCTCCGGGCGATCCGCGCGACCGACTCCGGCCGGCTCCGCGACGAGCTCTCGCTCCTCGCCGCCGACCGTTCCGGCGGGCGGACCGTGCCGCACTCGCTGCGCGCCCTCGCCGACGGCGGCGCCGAGCCCTTCGACCGGCTCGTCGGGGCCCTGCGCAGCTACCACCGGGCCGCGATCGAGCCGTACTGGCCGCACATCCGGGCCCGGGTCGAGGCCGACCGGGCGCGCCGCGGCCGCGCGCTCCTCGACGGCGGCGCCGACGAACTGCTCGCCTCGCTGCCGCCGATGCTGCGCTGGCGCGCGCCCGTCCTGGAGGCCGACTACCCGGTCGACCGGGACGTCCACCTCGACGGGCGGGGGCTGCTGCTCCAGCCCTCGTACTTCTGCCGGGGGACACCCGTCGTGCTGCGCGACCCCGCGCTGCCGCCGGTCCTCGTCTACCCCGTCACGCACGGCGAGGCGCCGACCGTCCGCGCGCCGGGCGGCTCCTCGCTCGCCAAACTGGTCGGCCAGACCCGCTCGGCGGTCCTGCACGCCATCGGCGACGGCGGCACGACGAGCGAGCTCGCCCGCCGGGCCGGGGTCTCGCTGGCCTCGGCGAGCCAGCACGCGGGCGTACTGCGGGAGGCCGGGCTCATCGCGACCCTGCGCCACGGCAACGCGGTCCTGCACACGCTGACGCCGTTGGGCGCCGCCCTGCTCGGCGGCGCCCAACGGACGGTGGACCTGCGCTGTTACGCGCGGAACGGGCCGGTCACCTCGTAGGTGATACCGCCCGAGGAGCTGCCACTCGTGCCGCGCTGGCTGGAGAAGTACAGCCGCTTGCCGTCGGGGGAGAAGGCCGGTCCGGTGATCTCGGAGCCGGACTGGCCGGTGATCCGCAGGAACGGGGCGACGACGTCGTCCGGGGTGATCACGCAGATCTCCATGTTGCCGCCGTCCTCGGCGACGAACAGGTCGCCGGAGGTGGTGCCGGTGATGTTGTCGACACCGGTCAGGGGGGCGGTGCCGGAGACGAGCGAGTCGTCGTAGGCCAGCTCGTACGTGCCGGCGGCGAGGTTGACCTGCCAGACGCGGTTGTCGCCCTTGGTGGTGAACCAGACGGTGTCGTTCGCGTAGTAGCAGCCCTCGCCGCCGTTGAACTTCTTCGCCCCGGACACCTGGGTGCGGGTCGTGGTCGGCGAACCGTCGGGGTCCGGGACGTTCTGCCAGGTGAAGGTGCCGGAGGTGGCGGTGCCCGCCTTGAAGACCTGGAGGGTGCCGGAGGAGAGGTTGCCCCAGGTGGTGGGGAGGAAGCGGTAGAAGCAGCCGTCCGACTCGTCCTCGGTCAGGTAGATCGCCTTGCGGACCGGGTCGGCGGCGGCGGCCTCGTGCTTGAACCGGCCCATCGCGTCCCGGCGGTAGGCGGTGCCGCCCCACGGGTTCGACTCGTAGACGTAGCCGAGGGACACCTCCTCGCAGGAGAGCCAGGTGTTCCACGGGGTGGCGCCGCCCGCGCAGTTCTGGCGGGTGCCGGAGAGGATGCGGTACGCGCCGGTGATCGTGCCCGCCGAGTCGAAGCGCACCGCGCTCGCGCCGCCGCTCGGGTTGATCTCCGAGTTCGAGACGTAGATCCAGCCCGTGCCGTCGACGAAGCAGGCGCCGCCGTCGGGGGCGTTGTGCCAGGTGTACGAGGTGCCGGTCACGGTCTGGCCGGACCGGGCGATGATCCGGCTGGTGAAACCGGCCGGCAGCTGGATGCCGTGGGAGTTCGCCGCGCCGAGCGCCCCGTAGGGGCCCGCGCCGGGCTGGGCGGGTGCGGCGAAGGCCGCCCCGTGCCAGAGGCTGCCGCCGAAGGCGGCGGCGGAGGTGCCGATGACCGCTCCACGCAGGAAACTGCGTCGCTCCACGTCTCACTCCTGAAGAGGGTGATGAACCGCCCCGCCAAGCCGGTCGGCGGCGGGGTCGCGCGCTTCCGGAACCTAGGAGTACGGAGTTGACGGTGCATCAACGAGCGATGAAGCGGAAGAGGCGGGAGCGGGGCGAAGGGCTGCGGCGACGGTGGAGGGAGCGGATGGTGCCCGCCGCACCTGCCTGCCGCACTTGCCCTGCCGGCCCTGTCGGCCCCCGGCTGTCCCGCCGGCGCCCGCCGGGAGCGGGACGTTCGGCACTGGGGGAACGGGGGCCGGTCGGGGAGACTGGGGGCATGCGTGCCACCCGGGACATCAGCGACCGCGACGACCTCGACGTGCTCCTGCGCCGCTTCTACTCGGCCGCCTTCGCCGACCCGCTCATCGGGCCCTTCTTCACCGAGATCGCCGGCACGGACCTGGAGGTCCACCTGCCGCGGATCACGGACTTCTGGGAGCGCGCACTCCTCCGCACCGCCGAGTACGGGCGGGACGCCTACGCCCCGCACGCCGCCCTCCACTCCGCCCGGCCGCTCACCGCCGCCCACTTCGGGCGCTGGGTCCAGCTCTGGCACGCCACCGTCGACGGCCTCCACCACGGGCCGCGGGCCGAGCGGGCCAAGGCGCAGGGCGAGCGGATCGCCGTCGCGATGCTGCGCAGGCTCGCCGGACCGGACGCCGGGACCGGAGGCGGCGGCGGGGGATTCGTACCGTTGGCGGCGCTGGAGCTGCGCTCCGCGGCCTGAGAAAAAAGAATCCTCGGGAGAGCGATGAGTTCCGGGCGGGACGCCCGTCTTACCTCTCGACAGTGCCGGAACGCACCGAGCAGGCCGGCCGCCCGACGGAAGAGAGCACGCCATGGCCCCGCAGATGATCTTCGTCAACCTTCCCGTGAAGGACCTCGACGCCAGCAAGGCCTTCTACGAGAAGCTCGGCTACTCCATCAACCCGCAGTTCACCGACGAGACCGCCGCGTGTGTGGTCATCAGCGACACGATCTTCGCGATGCTGCTCACCGAGGAGAAGTTCAAGAGCTTCACCGCCCCGGGCAAGGACATCTCCGACGCCACCAAGACCACCGAGGTGCTCATCACGCTCAGCGCCGAGAGCCGCGCGAAGGCCGACGAGCTGGCCGACGCCGCCCTCGCCGCCGGCGGCAGCCCGGCGAAGGAGCCGATGGACATGGGCTTCATGTACGGCCGCTCCTTCGCCGACCTGGACGGCCACCACTGGGAGGTCTTCTGGATGGACCCGGCGGCCGCCCAGGGCTGAGCTCCCACGGGCCCCCGACGTACGTCAGGCGGAGACCCCGCCGTCGATCACCAGGTCGGTGCCGACGGCGGAGCCCGCCGCGTCGGAGGCGAGGTACAGGACCGCCGCCGCCACCTCCGCGGCGGACGAGATCCGGCCCAGGGGCGACTGCTCCTTCATCCGCACCTCCCGCTCGGCCTCGGTCTCGCCGGGCAGCAGCGACATCGTGGACTCCGAGGCGCCGGGGCTGACCGCGTTGATCCGGACGCCGTCGGCGATGTGGTCCAGGGCCGCGGCCCGGGTGAGGGCCGAGACGGCCGCCTTGGAGACCTGGTAGCCGAAGACCCCGGGGATCCGGACGTGCGGGCCCAGGTTGGACGAGATGTTCACGATCGCCCCGCCGCCGTGCGCCCGCATGTGCGCCACCTCGGCCTGGAGGGCGTGCAGCACCCCCGTCACGTTGATGTCCAGCAGCGTCTGCCAGTCCTCCAGGGGGAAGTCGGCCGCGCTGTGGCCGCCCCGGAAGACACCGGCGTTGTTCACGGCCACGTCGAGACCGCCGAAGAGCTCGACCGAGCGCCGGACCAGCTCCCGGGTCGACTCGGCGCGGGACACGTCGGCGGTGACCGCGGCGGCGGTGCCACCTGCGGCCTCGATCAGGGCGACCGTGGCGTCGAGGGGCTCGGCCGTACGGCCGGCGACGACGACCTTCGCGCCCTCGGCGGCGAAGGCGAGCGCGATGGCCCGGCCGAGACCGGAACCGGCGCCGGTGACGAGGACGGTGCGGTCGGTGAAGCGTGCGGATGATGCGGACATGTGTGTCGACTCCCCTGTGAATGCTTCTACTTGGTACGGATCGTGGTGGTGGCGAGGGTGGCTGTGAGGGCGGCCAGGGCGGCGAACAGGGCGGCCGCGGCCGCCAGCGACACCGCGTCGCCGCCGAGGGTGAGCAGTCCGGCGAAGAGCACGGTCGGCCCGAGCTCCATCGCCGTGTTGAGGACACCGCCCGCGAGCCCCGTGCGGTGCGCCGGGACGCCGTCGGTGGCGAGGACGGCGGCGCCCGCGAAGGACAGGGCGCCACCGGCCGGAAGGAGCAGGAGGCCGGGCAGCAGGCCGTACGCGTACGGGACGGAGGTGTCGAAGCCGGTCGCGGCGAGCAGCCCGAGCCCGGCGGCGGCCGTGCCGAGCCCCGCCCCGGTCACCCGGCCGGGGCCGTACCGCCCGATCAGCGGGCCCGCGAGCCGGCCGGAGCCGAGCAGGGCGACCGCGAAGGGCACGAAGGCGGCGGAGGTGAGCAGCGCGGACCAGTCGCGCCGCTCCTGGAGCGCGAGGGAGAGCAGGACGAAGACCGTGGCCGTCCCGGCCGCCGTGAGCCCGATCGCCGCGAGGCCCAGAAGGCGGCGGCCGTCGCGCAGGAAGTCCGGGGGCAGCAGCGGGTCGGCGGTCCGCCGCTCGACGGCCGCGAAGCCGGCGAGCAGCACAAGACCGGCGAGCAGCGGGGCGAGCACCGGGGCGGAGCCCCAGGGGTGGGCGTCGGTGAGGACGAGACCGTAGCTGGCGAGCGTGATCCCGGCGGTCGCGAGCAGCGCGCCGGGCAGGTCCAGGGCCCGGTTCGTGCCCGTCGGGGTCGCGGGGAGCAGCCGGGGCGCGAGGAGCAGCGCGGCGAGCGCCACGGCGACCGGCACCGCGAAGGTGCCGCGCCAGGAGGTGATGGCCGCGATCACCCCGGAGAGCAGGTTCCCGGCGGTCGCCCCGAGCACGGAGAGCCCGCCCCAGGTGGCCATCGCCCTGCCGTACGCGGCCGGTTCGGGGAAGAGCGCCCGGAGCACCGCCATCGCGGCCGGGGCGACGAGCGCCGCGCCGACACCCTGCCCGAAGCGGGCGGCGAGCAGCGCCTCGTACCCGGGGGCGAGCGGCGCCAGGGCGGAGGCGGTGCCGAAGACCAGGAGTCCGGCGGTGAGGGCCCGGCGGCCGCCGAGGCGGTCGGCGAGCCGGCCTCCGAGGAGGAGCAGCCCGGCGAAGGTCAGCCCGTAGGCGGCGCTCAGCAGGATCAGGTCGGCGCGGTCGAGGTGGAGCTCGGCGCCGATGCGGGGGAGCGGGACGGCGAGGGCGGCGAGCGTGAAGATGAGCGTCATCTGCACGCCGCCGAGCAGGACGAACCCGCCGCGGGTGCGGGGCCGGTGGCTCGTTGCGCCGTCTCGTTCCCGCGTCCTGGTCGCTTGCATGACTCGTCCCCCCGAATAGTGCTGTACTTGACCGTACATTCCAATATGAGTGCCGAAGAAAGGGCGCCCCTGCGGGCGCCCGCTCTTCGGTTTCTCAGTCGCTCAGTCGCTCAGTCGCTCAGTCGCTCCGTCGTGCTCAGTCCAGCAGTCCCAGCGCCTGCTCCGCCGCGTCCAGGACCCGGCCCGGCTCCGTCGAGGCCTTGCCGACCACCCGGATGCCCTGGAGCAGGACGAGCAGCATCCGGGCCAGCGCGCGCGGATCCCGGTCCGCCGGCAGCTCGCCGCCGGCCCGGGCCCGGGTGAGCGCTCCGTACAGGAGCGTCTCGATCTGCTCCCAGCTGAGCTCGACCCTGCGTGCGACGACCGGGTCGTGCGGTGCCAGCTCCGCCGCCGAGTTGGTGACGAAACAGCCGTTCAGGCGCTCGCCCTCCGTCGCCGCCTGGGCGGCGAAGCGGCGGACGAGCGCCCGCACGGCCGGCAGGGCGGGGCCCGGCGCGGACAGCTCCCCGACGATCTCCGGGTCCCTGGTCTCCAGGTAGCGGTCCATCGCCTTCATGTACAGGTCGTGCTTGTTGCCGAAGGTCGCGTAGATGCTGGCCCGGCCGACCCCGAGGTGCTCCACGAGGTCCGACATCGTCGTCGCCTCGTAGCCGCGCGCCCAGAACAGGTCGAGAGCGGCCTGGAGCGCGGCGTCGGGATTGAATTCCTTGGTCCTGGCCACAGAGAGACCGTATGTCTTTCTGGAACGACCGGTCAAGCTGCCTGAGCTAGACGGCGCGGACCGGGTAGACCGTCACCGTGACCTCGTCGTCGTCCAGACAGCGGCCCGTCTCCAGGTCGAAGCGCTGCTTCAGGAGCGGCGAGGCCACGAACGGCCGGCCGTCCGCCGAGCCGATGAGCCCCCGGGAGAGCACCTGCGCCCCCGTGAACGGGTCGCGGTTGTCGATCGCGTACGTCCGTCCCGTCCGGTCCCGGAAGACCGCCGCCTGCCGGCCGTCCGGCAGCAGGGCCGCCACACCCCGGCCCGGGGTCAGCCGGGCCTCCTCGCAGACCGTGATCCAGGAGTCGGGGGCGGGGGAGAGTTCGAGCACCGTCGTGGAGACCGTGGAGACCGTGGAGACCGTGGAGACCGCGGAGACCGCGGAGACCGCGGAGGCGGTGGAGACCGTCGTCATCGGGAGGTGACCCCTTCCAGGGTGAGGAACGTGAGATCCGGCTTGATCTGGTCGCGCTCCGGGATGAACCGGACCGAGGGGTCCGGTGCCTCCGGGGCGTTCACGAAGGAGACGAAGCGCCGCAGCCGGTCCGGGTCGTCCAGGGTCTGCGCCCACTCGTCCTGGTAGTCCTCGACGTGCGCCGCCATCAGCGCCTCCAGCTCGTCGCAGAGGCCGAGCGAGTCGTGCACCACCACGTCCTTGAGGTGGTCGAGCCCGCCCTCCAGGCGGTCCAGCCAGGTCGACGTCCGCTCAAGACGGTCCGCCGTCCGGATGTAGAACATCAGGAACCGGTCGATCAGCCGGACGAGTTCGGCGTCCGACAGGTCCTGGGCGAGCAGGTCCGCGTGGCGCGGGGTCGCGCCGCCGTTCCCGCCGACGTACAGGTTCCAGCCGTTCGCCGTCGCGATGATCCCGAAGTCCTTCGACTGGGCCTCCGCGCACTCGCGGGCGCAGCCCGAGACCGCAGACTTCAGCTTGTGCGGGGCGCGCAGGCCCCGGTAGCGCAGCTCCAGCTGGATCGCCATCTTCACCGAGTCCTGGACGCCGTACCGGCACCAGGTCTGCCCGACGCAGGACTTCACCGTGCGCAGCGCCTTGCCGTACGCGTGCCCCGACTCGAAGCCAGCGTCCACCAGACGCGTCCAGATCGAGGGGAGCTGGTCCACCCGGGCGCCGAAGAGGTCGATCCGCTGGCCGCCCGTGATCTTCGTGTAGAGGCCGAAGTCCCGTGCCACCTCGCCGATCACGATCAGCTTGTCCGGGGTGATCTCGCCGCCCGGGATGCGCGGCACGACCGAGTACGAGCCGTTGCGCTGCATGTTGGCGAGGAAGTGGTCGTTGGTGTCCTGGAGGGAGGCCTGCTCGCCGTCGAGGATGTAACCGTTGTTGAGGGAGGCGAGGATCGAGCCGACGGTCGGCTTGCAGACCTCGCAGCCCTCCCCGCCCTTCGCCTCGTCCCGGCCGTGCGAGTCGAGCAGTGCGGCGAAGGAGGTCACCCGCAGGGCGCGGGCGATCTCGTAGAGCTCGCTGCGGTTGTACGAGAAGCAGCGGCAGAGCCCCTTGTCGGTGGGGGCCGGCAGCAGCTTCTCGATCACCTTCACGCAGCTGCCGCAGCCCGTACCGGCCTTGGTGCACTTCTTCACCTCGGCCAGCGACTCGCACTGGCCGATCGCGTGCTTCGTGACGTTGTGGCAGGAGCAGATCACCGCGTCGTCCGGCAGCGCCGAGGGGCCGAGCGCCACCGGCGCGCCCGCGCCCGCCGGGAGCACCAGCTGCTCGGGGGAGACCGGCGGCACGGAACCGGTGAGCGGCCGGAGCAGCCCGTACTGCTCGGCGTCGCCGACCAGGACACCCCCGAGCAGCCGGCCCTCGCCGTCGATCACCAGCTTCTTGTAGACGCCCGAGCGGGAGTCGGAGTAGACGACGTCGAGGCAGCCCTCGGCCGCGCCGTGCGCGTCGCCGAACGAGGCCACGTCCACGCCGAGCAGCTTCAGCTTGGTCGACATGTCGGCGCCCGTGAAGCCGTCCCCGGCCTCGTCGGCCAGGGCCGCCGCCACCGTCTGCGCCATCTCGTAGCCCGGCGCCACCAGGCCGTACACCCGGCCGTCCGTGGCGAGCGCGCACTCGCCGATCGCGAAGACCGCCGGGTCGGAGGTGCGGCACTGCTCGTCGACCGCGATGCCGCCGCGCTCACCGACGTCCAGGCCGCAGTCGCGGGCCAGCTGGTCCCGGGGCCGTACGCCCGCCGAGAACACGACCATGTCCGTGGCCAGTTCGGAGCCGTCCGAGAGCTTCATCCCCGTCACGACGCCGTCCGCCGTCACGACCTCCTGCGTGCCCGTCCCCGTGTGGACGCTCAGGCCCATCCGCTCGATCGTGCGCAGCAGCGCGGCGCCGCCGCCCTCGTCGACCTGCACCGGCATCAGACGCGGCGCGAACTCCACGACGTGCGTGTCGAGTCCGAGCCCCTTGAGCGCGCCCGCCGCCTCCAGGCCGAGCAGCCCGCCGCCGACGACCGCGCCGGTCGTCGCCGTCTTCGCGTACTCCTCGATCGCGAGCAGGTCCTCGATCGTGCGGTAGACGAAGCAGCCGCGGGCGTCCTTGCCGGGCACCGGCGGGACGAAGGGGTACGAGCCGGTGGCGAGGACGAGCGAGTCGTACGCGAAGACCTGCCCGGAACGGGCGGTGACCGTACGGGCCTCCCGGTCCACCGACTCCGCCGGGTCGCCGAGGTACAGCTCGATGGAGTGCTTCTCCATGAAGCCGGCCTCGACCATCGACAGGTCCTCGGCCGTCTTCCCCGAGAAGTACGAGGTCAGCTGCACGCGGTCGTAGGCCGGGCGCGGCTCCTCGCAGAGGACCACGATCCTGGCCCGCTCGGTGACGCCACGGTCGGCGAGCGCCTCCAGGAAGCGCTGGCCGACCATTCCGTGGCCGACCAGGACGATCGTGGGGGTGTGGGCGGTCGTCGTGTCAGCGCTCATGTCAGGAGCCTCCGTCGTGGGTGAGCAGGTGCAGCAGGGGGGCATCGGAGAGGGCTTCGTCGCCCTCCCAGGCCCGGGCGAGCGTGCCGACCGCGGCCAGATCGCCGAGGAGGACGCCCCCGACGAGCCGGTCTCCGCGGACGACGACCTTGCGGTAGGCGCCTTGGGTCGCGTCGGTCAACTGGACTACGTCGTCGCCTGGTTGGGCGGTCGCGTCGCCGAAAGCGGCTAGATCGAGCGGCTGCGGGCCGCCCAGGGTGAGGCGGGTGAGGGCGCGGGTGCCGGTGTAGCGCGTTGTGGGCACCCGTCCCGCCTTGCGGGACGATTGCCCACACGGGGCGGGGGTGGCCGCCTCGGCCAGCAGCAGCTCCGCGAGGGCGTCCGCCTGTTCGAGGGCCGGGCCCGCCAGGCCGTAGACGCGGCCCCCGTGCTCCGCGCAGTCGCCGACCGCGTGGATGTACGGGTCGGAGGTCCGCAGTTCGTCGTCGACCAGGATGCCCCGGCCGACGTCGAGCCCCGCCTCCCGGGCCAGGGCCACCCGGGGCCGGACCCCGCAGGCCAGGACCACGACCTGGGCGTCGAGCACGAAGCCGTCGGCGAGTTCGACCGCCGTGACCGCCCCGTCCCGCTGCCGCAGCCCGCTCACCCGGCACTCGGTGTGCACCTCGACGCCGAGGGACTCCACGTGGTCGCGCAGCAGGGCCGAGGCCTGGGCGTCGAGCTGGCGTTCCATCAGCCGCTCGCCCTGCTGGGTCAGGACGACCTCCGCGCCGAGTCCGGCGAGGGCCCGCGCCGCCGAGACCCCGAGGAGCCCGCCGCCGATGACCACCGCCCGTACGCCGGGACGCACCAGGGCGCGCAGCGTCAGGCAGTCGTCGAGGGTACGGAAGGGGTGGACGCCCTCCGGCAGCGCCGCCCCGCGCAGTCCGCGCAGCGGCGGCAGCACCGGGTTGGAGCCGGTGGCCAGGACCAGCCGGTCGTAGCCGACGAGGGAGCCGTCCGCGCACTCCACCGTCCGCGCCGCCCGGTCGATCCGCACCGCCCGCACCCCGAGCCGTACCGGCTCCCGGGTCTCGGGCAGGGCGATGACCCCGGGGGCGTACCGCCCGGCGAGGACGTCGGCGAGCAGCACCCTGTTGTACGGTGCGTGCGGCTCCTCGCCGAGGAGGGTGACGGGCAGGCGCTGGGCGAGTCGGGCGCCCGCCGTTCCGCCCCCGACCACCACGATCCGTGTACTCATAACCGGAAGAGTGCGCGGCCGGTGTTACCCGACGGCATCCCGACTGTTTCCCGTACGGAACGCTGATCTCCGCCCCGGGCCCGGAGCGCTGTGAGGCCCCGGGACGATTAACCCGCCGTGAGCCTCGGCTCAAGCCCGCCTTAAGGATCCGGGGGAGGAGGCCGAGCAGCCCGTTCCCGTATACGGGCGGACCTAGGGTGCCGCATGTGACCACCGAGGCCAGCCACCACCCTCTCTACGTACGGCTCCCCAGCGAGCCGCCCCCCGCGCCACCGTCCCCGTCACCGCCCCCGTCCGGCGGGCCCCCGCCCCCGCCCCCGTCCCCGTCCCCGTCCCCGTCCCCGTCCCGGTCCCCGCGCTCCGGCTCGCCCCCGAGCGGATGCGGACCGCGATCGTCGCCGGCGCCGGGGGCACGGCCCTCCTCTGGGGCCTCCAGGCCCGGCCCTCCGCCCGGCTCGACGCCTTCTTCGCGACCGGCGCCCACCTCACCGGCCTCCTCGCCGGCTACGGCGTCCTCGTCCTCCTCCTGCTCATGGCCCGGATCCCGGCCGTCGAGCACGGCGTCGGCGCCGACCGGCTCGCCCGCCGGCACGCCCTCGGCGGCCGGTACGTCCTCGGCCTGATCGGCGCCCACGCCCTCCTCGCGCTCTGCGGGTACGCCGTGCACACCCGTACCGACCTCGTCACCGCCACCGGAGACCTCCTCTCCTACGGGGCGATCGCCGCCGCCACCGCGGGCACCGCCCTCCTCGTCGCCGTCGGCGTCACCTCCGCCCGGGCCGTCCGGCGCCGCGTCCGGCACGAGACCTGGCGGGCCGTCCATCTCGGCGGCCTCCTCGCCGCCGCGCTCGGCTTCGTCCACCAGCTCGCAGGACCCGACCTCGCCGGCAGCCTCCTCACCGTCTGGCTCTGGTCGATGGCCCACGCCACCGTCGCCGTCCTCCTCGTCTGGTACCGGATCGTCGTCCCCGTCCGGGCCGCCCTCCGGCACGAGCTGCGGGTCGCCGAGGTCCGCGACGAGGGCCCCGGCGTCGTCTCGGTCCTCGTCCACGGCAGGGGAGTGGCCCGGCTGTGCGCCGAACCCGGCCAGTTCTTCCGCTGGCGCTTCCTGCGGCGCGGGCTCTGGGCGACCGCCCTGCCCTTCTCGCTCTCCGCGCCCGTCCGCGACGACACCCTGCGCATCACCGTCAAGGCGCTCGGCGACCACACCCGCCGGATCCGGCGGCTCCGCCCCGGGACCCGGGTACTGGCCTCCGGCCCGTTCGGCGCGCTCACCGCCCACCGCCGCACCCGCCGCAAGGTCCTGCTGCTCGCGGGCGGAGTCGGCATCACCCCGCTGCGGGCCCTCTTCGAGACGCTGCCCGGCGGGCCCGGCGACCTCACCCTCCTCTACCGGGCCTCCGACGCGGGCGGCCTCGTCCTGCGCGAGGAGCTGGAGGCCATCGCCCGCGGACGGCGGGCCGCCCTGCACTACCTCCTCGGACCCTCGGACGGCTCCTTCGACCCCCTCGCCCCGCGTGCCCTGCGCGACCTGGTGCCGGAGCTCGCCGCCCACGACGTGTACCTGTGCGGTCCGCCCGCGATGGCCCGGGCCGCGACGGCCTCCCTGATCCGGGCCGGGGTGCCGGCCTCCCGCATCCACAGCGAGGACTTCGACCATGCCTAGACACGGTGCCCCCCGCGTCCCCACGGTCCAGCAGGCCCGGCGCCGTCTCGCCGCCGCGCTCCTCGGCGCCGGGGCGCTCGCCGCGACCCTCCTCACGGCCGCCGTCGCCCCGGCCGCGCCACCCGCGCCCGACCGCGAACCGGGCGCCGCGACCGCCGCAACCTCAGACGAAGCTCAACGATCACGCGATTGATGGACGGGACAACGACCGTCTCCCTAGGCTCACGGACATGCCCGAGATCACACTGACCACCCTTGTCCTGCTCTGCCTCGCCGCGCTCGTGGCGGGCTGGATCGACGCCGTGGTCGGTGGCGGGGGGCTGCTCCTGATCCCCGCCCTGCTCCTCGGGCTGCCCAACGTCCCGGCCGCGCACGTCCTCGGCACCAACAAGGCCGTCGCGATCGTGGGCACCACCGGCGCCGCCGTCACCTACGTCCGCAAGGCACCCGTCCAGGTCTGGACGGCGTTACGGATCGGACTCGCGGCCCTCTCGGGCTCCATGGCCGGCGCCTTCTTCGCCGCCGGGATCAGCAGCGAGGTCCTGCGCCCGGTGATCATGGTGGTGCTGCTGGCCGTGGCCGCCTTCGTGATGCTGCGGCCCTCCTTCGGCGCGAAGGCCGAGGGGGAGGAGCGGGCGCCGCTGACCCGGGCCCGGATCGTGACCGCGATCGTGGTCGTCGGCGGCGGGCTCGGCCTCTACGACGGCCTGTTCGGGCCGGGCACCGGCACCTTCCTGGTCCTCGCGCTGACCGCCGTGCTCCACCTGGACCTGGTGACCGCCTCCGCCAACGCCAAGATCGTCAACGTCTGCACCAACGCGGGCGCGCTCGCCATGTTCGCCTACCAGGGCAGCGTGTACTGGCAGCTGGCGGTCGTCATGGCGGTCTTCAACCTGACGGGCGGCATGGTCGGCGCCCGGATGGCGCTGAGCAAGGGCGCCGAGTTCGTCCGCGGGGTCCTGCTCTTCGTCGTCCTCTCGCTGGTCGCGAAGCTCGCCTTCGACCAGTGGGCGTGACGGGCCCCGGCCCTGCGAAGGGACGGCCTCGTGCGCGGCGACCGCCCGGCCCTGCGAAGGGCCTTCCCTACCGCACCCCGATGAGGTGGCCGAAGGCGACCACGTTCCCCTGGTAGCCGTTCTTCTTCGAGAAGCCGCCGCCGCAGGTGATCACCCGGATCTCGGCGCGGTCCGCCTCCCCGTACACCTTCCGGTCCGGGAACTCCTCGTTCCCGTACACCTCGACCGCGTCGACCGTGAAGACGGCGGTACGGCCGTCCTGGCGGTCCACCTCGATCCGGTGGCCCTTCTTCAGGGCGCCCAGCGTGTAGAAGACGGCCGGACCGTCGGCGTTGTCGACGTGGCCCGCGACGATCGCCGTGCCCTTGGCCCCGGGCGGGGTGCCGTCCTTGAACCAGCCGGCCATGTTCCGGTTCCCGGCCGGCGGCACGTCGAGCGAGCCGTTCGCCGCCAGGCCGAGCCGCATCATCGGGGTGTCCACGTCGGTCTCCGGGATGCGCAGCCGAACGGGCGCCGAGGGCGGCAGGGGGTCGGCGGCGGCGTCGGTGTGCACGCTCGGCCCCGCGGCGAAGGCCTGGGCGGCGGACGGTACCGGCGGGCCGACGTCCTGCGAGCCGTTCTGGATCAGCCAGAGTCCGGCGCAGACGGCCACGGCTATGCCCCAGCCCTTGCTCCTGTTGCTCACCTGGGTTCCCTCGTGGTTCCGGTGCCGGTGGTGATGTGGTCCTGCCCCCGCCGGGCCGTGTTCGGGCGCTCGGCGGGGGCAGGACGGGCGGTGGTCTCAGTGCCCCCGGGCGCCGCTCGCCCGGCGCCGCAGGAGCCAGACACCGCCCACGGCAGCCGCGGCCAGCACCGCCGCGCCCGCCGTGACCTGGGCGGTGTCGGGGCCGATGCTGCCCCCGACACCGGTCTGGACATGGCCGCTCGGACTCCGGTGCTTGACGGTCAGGTCTCCCCGGGCCGTCTTCCCGTTGTCGCAGGCGACACTGATGCCGTACGTACCGGGCTTGACGTGCTCCGGCACCCTGAACTGGCCGACCACGACCTCCTTGTGCGTGCTCGGCTCCAGCTGGAACTCGCCGGCACCCAGCGAGTTCGCGTCGCCGACGCCGTGGCCGTGCTTTCCGCAGGCCAGGGTGTTGACGGTGACGGTCGTGCCCGGGGAGGCGGAGGACGGGTAGACCTCCAGCGACCCGAAGTCGTTGTTGTTGTTGGCGTACGCCGCGGGGGCGGCGAACGCCCCGATCGCGGCGACCGTCAGCGCGGTACCGGTGAGCAGGCGGGCAGTGGTGCGCATGGGATCCTCCGGGGCGCGCGAGCGGTCATGCCGGTCATGCCGGGGGTCCTTCCGGGAGGGACTTCCCGGAACGGACCTTCTGTGACCGAGATAAGAGCCGCCCCGCGCCCCCCGCCTGCTGATGGGGCATCAGGATTGCGCCGTCCGGTGCGGTGTGTCGGCTGGATTTCCGACGTTTACGCAGGTCAGGGCTGGTTTCTCGGCGTCAGCTGACGGCTCGTGCCGAACGGGTGACACGGAGTGTCGCCCCCGCCCCTGCCCCTACCCGCGCCCCTGCCCCCGCCCCTGCCTCCGCACCTGCGCCCGCCCCTCTTCGGGTCACACGGCGCCGGTCAGGCTGGTGATCGCCGCCAGGGCCCACTCCTGCGCCCCCACCGTCGTCCCTGCCACGACACCCGTCGCCACCGGCGCCAGCGCTCCCCTCAGGCCGCTCAGGGCGCGCCGCACCCGGCCCTCCTCGGGGGCGTCCGTGCGGGTGATCTCCGCGAGGACCTCCTGCGCGGCCGCCTCGGTGTCCTCGCGCTCGGGGTCGGCGAGGCCCGCCTGCGGGAGCTGCCCGAGCAGGCCGGTCACCAACTCGGCGAGCGCCTCGTAGCCGGGGGCGACCGTGCCGCCGTCGTTCCGCTGGTTCTGGGTGACCGTCTCGTTGTTCCAGGCGAGCTGGACATGGGAGACGGCGTCGGTGAAGACCGGGCCTTCGTAATGGTGGGTGTTCTGAGGGGTGTTGGTGCTCTGCGGGTCGTCGGTGTTCCTCGGTTCGGTCATGGCTGGTCACCGTCCCTTTCGGTCTGCTGCTGGACGACGTGGTCGTTGTTCCAGGCCAACTGGACATCGTGCACGGGGCCGTTGATGAACGGACCGTTGAAGACCGGGTTGTTGAGGATCTGGACGATCCGCGGCGGCGGTCCGGGCTTCTCCGGGTGCCGGACGACCGGGAGGGACGTCCGCAGCGTGTCCGTGTCGACGAGGCCGTTGTGCCGGACGGCCGCCTCGCCCGTCCCGTTCACCGCGCAGTCCGCCAGCCGGCCCGAGGCCTTCTCGTCGAAGCTCGCGCCCGCCACCGCGCAGTCGGTGAACGTGCTGTCCGCGACGTCCAGGTAGGCGGAGCCCGTCCCGTACACGCCCAGGCTCTCCGAGCCGGTCACGGTGAGGTTCCGGGCGGTGAGCCGTCCGCCGGCGATGGCGCCGACCCCGCCGCTGCTCACCGTCGTGACCTCGCAGTCGGTGATCCGGAGCCCGGCCTCGTCGCCGACGGCGAAGCCCACCGTGCCGCGGTCCGCCGTCACATCCCTGAGCGTGACGCGCGACTGGCCGCCGGCGGCCACCGCCGTCAGGCCGTAGTCGCGGAACAGCGTGTCGGTGACCTCGGCCGTCGTGCCGCCGTTCCCCCGGACCTCCAGTCCGGCCGCGCAGCGCTCCACGCGCAGGCGCGTGAAGACGGCCCCGCCCTCGTCGTAGACCCGCAGCGCGGTGCCCGCCAGATCCTCGATCACGACCCGCGTGAAGCGGCCCCTGCCGCCGTCGGTGACGGCGATGCCGACGTTCCCTCCCGAGACGCGGCAGTCCCGCACCTCGGGCGCGCCACCCCTGGTCGAGAACACCGAGACGTTGCGCGCACCGAGGACCTCGCAGTGCTCGAACGTCCCGAGGCCCGCGTCCTGCGTGTTGATGCCGGTGTCGCGGCACTCGGCGAACACGGAGCCGCGCACCACCGGTCCGGCGCCGCTCCTCGTGACGATCCCGTGCAGCGCGTCGGTGACCCGGACGCGGTCCACGGAGCCCCGGGACTGCTCGATGAACAGGATCCCCTCCGCGTGCACGGCGCCGATCGCGCACTCCGCCACGGCGAGCTCCGCCCGGGTGTCCGCCGCGAGGGCCGCCTGCCCGGTACCGGTCAGCTCGCAGCCGATCACCTCCGCGTGTGCGTCGCAGACGCGCAGGCCGTGGATCCGGCTGCCCTCGATCCGGCTGCCCCGGACCGTGACGCGGGCACCTTCGAGGACGGCGATCGCGTTGTCGGCGGCGTCGGTGAACCGGCACCGCTCGACCAGCCCCGCCGACCCCGTGAAGACGGCGCGGCCGTACAGGACCACGCTGTCCCGCAGCGTGACGGTGGTGCCCGGCCGGGCGTGCACGGCGACGCCGTTGTGCGCCCGGACCTCCGTACGGTCGAGCGTCAGCGTCCCCGCGTGGCAGCCGACGGCGTCCACCCCGGCGTCGCGGCCGACCAGCGTCAGACCGTGGACGGAGACCGGGCCGAAGGCGTCCAGGACGGCGCCGCGCGACCGGCTCACCGTGACGGAGCCGGGGCCCTCGGCGGCGACCAGCCGGATCTCGCCCCTGACGGTGAGCGTCTCCTCGTAGCGGCCGGGCGCGATCTCGATCAGCGCCGCCCTGCCCCGTGCCTCCGCCGCGCGGAGCGCGGACGAGATGTCGGGGTGGGCGCGGCGGCCGCCCCGCGGCGAGACGAGGTATCTCGCGACCATCGTTCTTCTCGCCTCCTACGGTTCCTGCCGCGCCTCCTGCAGCGCGTCCCATTCCACCGAGTCGTACGCCGAGTACACCCGCTTCATGAGCTCCTCGTCCACCGTCAGGTCGGCCGTGTCGATGCCCGAAACCGGCGCGATCCCCCGGGAGTTCGTCACGAAGGCCGCACGGTACCCCCCGAGGTCCGCGAGCGACACCGGCCGGCGCACCGAGCCGAGCAGCGGTTCGAGCAGGGCCATCGTGATCCCCGTCAGACAGGGAGCCGACGGCCAGACCACCGAACTCCCGTCCCAGAAGGCGATGTTGGTGACCGCCCCTTCGGAGATGTCGCCGTCCGGGGAGGTCAGCAGGGCGTCGTCGTAGCCGGCGCGCCGGGCCGCCTCGCCGTGGTAGCTCTGGCCGAAGCCGCCCAGGTGCTTGATGTGCGGCGCGGGGCGCAGGTAGTCGACGCTCATCAGACGCTGCGGGGCCCCGGGGCCGTCCGGGGCGGGCTCGCGCACGACCACCGCGAGACGGACGCCCTCGTGCACGTACACCCTGGCCGAGCAGTCGCGGCGCCCCGAGTTCGTCACCGCCCGGGCGAGCAGGGCGCGGACCCGGTCGCCGGGCAGTTCCTCGTCGAAGAGCTCACGGGTGGACCGGTCGAGCCGTTCGAGGTGGAGGCCGAGTCCCTTCACGCGCCCGTCCCGCACCTGCATCGCGGTGAAGTGGCCGTAGCCGCTCATGAGGGCGGCGAGAAGCTCCGGGTCGGCCGCGGGGACTCCGTCGATCTCGACGTGCGTGGGCGGAGCGGGGGTCACGTGCGGAGTCGTCATGCCCCTCACCGTACGTCCCGGGAAAGCGCCTCGGAAAAGCCTTCGCGGCCGGCGCTTGACCTCAACCGCGCTTGAGGTACCACGATCATCGACATGGACACCACGAGCTCCACCTCGACCGCCGATTCCGCCACCTCGACCGCGGACTCCGCCGCCCAGGCCGCCGACTCCGCCGCCCCGCTGAACCTCGCCCTGATCGTCGCGAGCGACCGCGAAGGCCGCTTCGCCCCCGTCATCGCCGACTGGTTCCGCTCCCGGCTCGCCGAGCGCGAGGACTTCGCCGTGACGGTCGTCGACCTCGCCGAGGTCGACCTCCCCACCTCCCTCTCCCACGACCCGTCCCCGGCCGTCCGCGCCGAACTCGCCAAGGTCACCCCGGCGCTGGCCGCCGCCGACGCCTTCGTCGTCCTCACCCCCGAGTACAACCACTCCTTCCCCGCCTCCCTCAAGAACCTCATCGACCGGCACTACACCGAGTGGCAGGCCAAGCCCGTCGGCTTCGTCTCCTACGGCGGCATCTCCGGCGGCCTGCGGGCCGTCGAGCAACTCCGCCAGGTCTTCGCCGAGATGCACGCCGTCACCGTCCGCGACACCGTCTCCTTCCACTCCGCCTGGGGGCACTTCGACGAGGAGGGACGGCACAAGGACCCCGCCGGCGCCGAGGGCGCGGCCAAGGTCCTCCTCGACCAGCTCGCCTGGTGGTCGCTCGCGCTCAAGGAAGCCAAGTCCACCCGCCCGTACGCCGCGTGAGGGACCGTCACCGTGCTGCTGCGACTCCTCGCTCCCCGCCTCGGGCCGTACCGGGCCCTCCTCGCACTCCTCGTCCTCCTCCAGCTCGTCCAGTCCCTCGCCTCGCTCGCCCTGCCCACCCTCAACGCCGGAGTCATCGACGAGGGCGTCCTCCGCGGGGACACCGACCGTGTCCTCCGCGGGGGCGCCGCGATGCTCGGCGTCACCCTCCTCCAGGCCGTGACGGCCGCCGCCGCCACCTACACCGGGGCCAGGATCGCCATGGGCGTCGCCCGGGACCTGCGCTCCGAGGTCTTCCGCCGCGTCCAGGACTTCTCCGCCCAGGAGCGGGGCCGCTTCGGCGCCGCCTCCCTCATCACCCGGACCACCAACGACGTCCAGCAGGTCCAGACGTTCACCGTCCTCGTCCTGACGATGCTGGTCGCCGCGCCCCTGCTCTGCTTCGGCGGTCTCGCCATGGCCCTGCGCCAGGACGTGCCGCTCGCCCTGGTCCTGTTCCTCTTCCTGCCCGTGATGACCGGCGCCGTCGGCGCCGTCGTCCTGCGGATGCGGCCCCTCTTCCGCGGCATGCAGGAGCGCGTCGACCGGGTCAACCGGGTGCTGCGCGAGCAGATCACCGGTGTCCGCGTGGTCCGCGCCTTCGTCCGCGACCGGCACGAGCGGGAGCGGTTCGGCGCGGCCAACGACGAACTCCTCACCGTCGGCCTCCGGGCCGGCCGGCTCCAGGCCCTCATGTTCCCGATGGTCCTCATCATCTGGGAGCTGACGACCGTCGCCCTCATCTACGTCGGCGCCCACCGCATCGACAGCGGCACCCTCCAGCCCGGCGGGCTCGTCGCCTTCCTCGGCTACCTGCTCCAGACCTCCATGGCCGTGATGATGGTCCTCTTCCTCCTGATGAACATGCCGCGCGCCGAGGTCGGCGCCGAGCGCATCCGCGAGGTCCTCGACACCCCGCTCTCCGTCACCCCGCCGGCCCACCCGGTCCGCGTCCTCAAGGGCCCCGGCCACCTCGACCTCGCGGGCGTCGGATTCCGGTACCCGGGCGCCGAGGAGTCCGTCCTCAAGGACGTCGACCTCGTCGCCCGCCCCGGCGAGACCACCGCGATCATCGGCTCCACCGGCAGCGGCAAGTCGACCCTCCTCGGGCTCGTGCCCCGGCTCTTCGACGCCACCGGCGGCGAGGTCCTCGTCGACGGCGTCGACGTCCGAGAACTCGACCCCGCCCTGATGGCCAGGACCGTCGGCCTCGTCTCACAGAAGCCCTACCTCTTCTCCGGGACGGTGGCGACGAACCTGCGGTACGGGAAGCCGGACGCGACCGACGAGGAGCTCTGGCACGCCCTGGAGGTCGCCCAGGCAGCCGACTTCGTCCGGGCGCTCGACGACGGCCTGGACGCTCCGGTGGCCCAGGGCGGCACCAACCTCTCGGGCGGCCAGCGGCAGCGCCTCGCCATCGCCCGGGTCCTCGTCGCCCGCCCCCGCCTCTACCTCTTCGACGACTCCTTCTCCGCCCTCGACGCCCGCACCGACGCGCTGCTGCGCGAGGCGCTCCGGCGGGAGACGGCCGACTCGACCGTGGTGATCGTCGCCCAGCGGGTCTCCACCATCCGGGAGGCCGACCGGATCGTCGTCCTCGACCGGGGCCGGACCGTCGGCACCGGCACCCACGAGTCCCTCATGCGGGACAGCGCCACCTACCGGGAGATCGTCCTCTCCCAGCTCACCGAGGAGGAAGCCGCATGAGTACGGAGACGGCCACCCGCACGCCGGACGCACCCCGAACCGCCCCCGCCCGCAGCGGCCCCCCGCCCAAGGACCGCGGCCCCGGCCTCCCCACCCCCGCCCTCGAACGCTCCCTGGCCTTCCGCGCCTCCGGCCTCCGACTCCTGCGCACACTCGCCCCCGACAAGTCCTTACTCCTCGCCGTCCTCGTCATGGGCGCCACGGCCGTCGCCCTGGGCGTCCTCAGCCCCCTCCTCCTCGGCCGCGCCACCGACCTCGTCGTCACCGGCGCCACCGGCCCCGCCGGGGTCGACTTCGCGGCCGTCGGCCGGCTCCTCGCCCTCTCCGCCGCGGTCGTCGCCGGCTCGTCCCTCTTCACCTGGATCCAGCTCCGGATCGCCACCACCGTCGTCCAGCGAGCCGGCCGCCGCCTCCGCGAACAGGCCCAGCACAAGCTGGGGCGGCTGCCCCTCACGTACTTCGACCGGCAGCAGCGCGGCGAGGTCCTCTCCCGCACCACGAACGACATCGACAACATCACCCAGACCCTCCAGCAGACCTTCAGCCAGATGACCCGCGCCCTGCTGACCCTCATCGGCGTCCTCGCGATGATGTTCTGGATCTCCCCGCTCCTCGCCCTCGTCGCCCTCGCCACCGTGCCCGTCTCGGTCGCCGTCGCCGCCTTCGTCGGGCGGCGCGCCCAGCCGCAGTTCGTGAAGCAGTGGGCGGTCACCGGCCGGCTCGGCAGCCACGCCGAGGAGATGATCACCGGCCACACCGAGGTCGTCGCCTTCGGCCGCCGCGCCGAGGCCGTGGCCCGCTTCGACGAGCTCGGCGAGGAGCTGTACCGGGCGAGCTTCCGCGCCCAGTTCGTCTCCGGCTTCATCCAGCCCGCGCTGACCTTCGTCGGCAACCTCAACTACGTCGTCCTCGCGGTGGTCGGCGGCCTGCGGGTGGCGAGCGGCACCCTGACCGTCGGCGACGTGCAGGCCTTCATCCAGTACTCGTACGAGTTCAACGGCCCGATCAACCAGGTCGCCGCCATGGCCAACCTCCTCCAGTCCGGGGTGGCCTCCGCCGAGCGGGTCTTCGACCTCCTCGACGCCGACGAGCAGTCCCCGGACCCGGCGGAGCCGCAGCGCCCCGCGCGGGTCAGGGGCCGCGTCTCCTTCGAGAAGGTCTCCTTCCGCTACGAGCCCGACAAGCCGCTCGTCGAGGACCTCTCGCTCACGGTGGAGCCGGGCCGGACGGTCGCGATCGTCGGCCCGACGGGCGCCGGCAAGACGACCCTGGTGAACCTGCTGATGCGGTTCTACGAGGTGACGGGCGGCCGGATCACCCTGGACGGGGTCGACATCGCGCAGATGTCCCGGGAGGAGCTGCGGAGCGGGATCGGCATGGTCCTCCAGGACACCTGGCTCTTCGGCGGCACCATCGCCGACAACATCGCCTACGGGGTGCCCGGCGAGGTCTCCCGCGAGCGGATCGTCGAGGCGGCGCGCGCCGCGCACGCCGACCGTTTCGTCCGCACCCTGCCCGACGGGTACGACACCGTCCTCGACGAGGACGGGGGAGGCCTCAGCGCCGGCGAGAAGCAGCTGGTCACGCTCGCCCGGGCGTTCCTCTCCGAGCCGGTGATCCTCGTCCTCGACGAGGCCACCAGCTCCGTCGACACCCGCACCGAGCTCCTCGTCCAGCAGGCCATGTCCTCCCTCCGGGCGGGCCGCACCAGCTTCGTCGTCGCCCACCGGCTCTCCACGATCCGGGACGCGGACACGATCCTGGTGATGGAGAGCGGCTCGATCGCCGAACAGGGCGGTCACGAGGAGCTGCTGGCCGCCGGGGGCGCGTACGCCCGGCTGTACGAGGCACAGTTCGCGGGCGCGGAAGCCTGAACCGACCGGACGTCGCCGTTTACGGTGAGGGCGTGACCACACTCGCCCTCACCGTTCTCACGACCACCGACAGCCGGGAGAAGGCCGACACGCTCGCGCGCGGCGCCGTCGAGGCCCGGCTCGCCGCCTGCGCCCAGGTCTCCGGGCCCGTCACCTCCGTCTACCACTGGCAGCGGGCGATCGAGACCGCCGAGGAGTGGCAGGTCGTGTTCAAGACCACCGAGGCCCGCTACGAGGCCCTGGAGGCCCACCTCCTCGCCGCCCACGACTACGAGACCCCCGAGATCCTCGCCACCCCCGTGGTCCGCGCCTCCGCCGCCTACCTGGCCTGGCTCGGCAGGGAGGTGGCGCACCCGTGACCGCGGAGCCCGACCCCGTACCCCTGCCGTTCTTCGTGTACGGGACGCTGCGCCCCGGCGCGTACAACCACGACCGGCTGCTGCTCGGCCGGACGGCCGCCGAGGAGGAGGCCCGGCTTCCCGGCGCCCTCCTGTACGACGGCCCCGGCTACCCGTACGCGGTGCGGGGCGAGGGCACGGTCGCGGGCACCCTCGTGACGGCCGCGCCCGACGCGTACGGCGAACTGCTCGGCGTGCTCGACCGGATGGAGGGCGACGCCGGGTACGAGCGGACCGCCGTCGAGGCGGTCCGGCTCCGCGACGGCGGAACCGTCCGGGCCTGGACCTACTTCGCGAGCCCCGAAACGGAACTCGGCCCCCTCGTCCCCACCGGCGACTGGTTCAGGCGTCCCGCTCCAGACGCACCGCGCACACCTTGAACTCGGGCATCCGGGAGACCGGGTCGAGCGCCGGGTTCACCAGGGTGTTCGCCCGGCCCTCGCCCGCCCAGTGGAACGGCATGAAGACGGTGTCCGGCCGGATCGCCGTCGTGATCCGGGCCGGCGCGACGGCCCGCCCGCGCCGCGAGACCACCACGAGCCGCTCGCCCTCGGCCACCCCGAGCCGCTCGGCGAGCCGCGGGTGCAGCTCCACGAACGGACCGGGCGCCGCCGCGTTCAGCTCGGCGACCCGCCGGGTCTGCGCCCCCGACTGGTACTGGGACACGACCCGGCCCGTGGTCAGCACGACCGGGTACTCGGCGTCCGTCTCCTCGGCCGCCGCCCGGTGCACCACCGGCACGAACCGGGCCCGCCCGTCGGGGGTCGCGAACCGCTCCAGGAAGAGCCGCGGCGTACCGGGGTGCTCGGTCTCGGGACAGGGCCAGAAGACGCCCTGCTCCTCCTCGATCCGGCGGTAACTGATGCCCGAGTAGTCCGCGGGCCCGCCGGCCGAGGCGCGCCGCAGCTCCTCGAAGACCTCCTCGGGCTCCGCCGGGAAGCCCTTCTCCCAGCCGAGCAGCCCGGCCAGCTCGTGCAGCACCTCCAGGTCGCTGCGGACCCCGGCGGGCGGGGTGAGGGCGCGGCGCCGCAACAGCACCCTGCCCTCCAGGTTGGTCATGGTGCCGGTCTCCTCGGCCCACTGGGTGACGGGCAGGACGACGTCGGCGAGCGCGGCGGTCTCGGAGAGCACCACGTCGGCGACGGCGAGGAAGTCGAGCGAGCGCAGCCGCCCCTCGATGTGCGCGGCCCGCGGTGCGGAGACCACCGGGTTGGAGCCCATGAGGAGCAGCGCCTTCACGTCGCCGCCGAGCGCGTCGAGGAGCTCGTACGCGCTCCGCCCGGGCCCTGGCAGCGACTCCGGGTCCACGCCCCACACGCCGGCGACATGGGCGCGGGCCGCCGGGTCGTCGAGCTTGCGGTAGCCGGGCAGCTGGTCGGCCTTCTGGCCGTGCTCGCGGCCGCCCTGGCCGTTGCCCTGGCCGGTGAGGCAGCCGTAGCCGCTCAGCGGCCGGCCCGCCTTCCCGGTGGCGAGGCAGAGGTTGATCCAGGCGCCGACGGTGTCGGTGCCCTTGGACTGCTGCTCGGGACCGCGCGCGGTCAGCACCATGCCGGTGCCGGCGTCGCAGAACATCGCGACCGCCTCGCGCAGCTGCGGCACGGAGACGCCGGTGATCCGCTCGACCTGCTCGGGCCAGTGGGACATGGCCCCGGCGCGGGCGGCCGCCCAGCCGTCGGTGCGAGTCGCCACGAACTCTTCGTCCACGCGTCCTTCGGCCACCACGAGGTGGAGCATGCCGAGGGCGAGCGCCAGGTCGGTGCCGGGGCGCGGTGCGAGGTGGAGGTCGGCCTGCTCGGCGGTCCGGGTGCGGCGCGGATCGATGACGATCAGCTTCCCGCCGTTCTCCTTCAGCTCGGTGAGGTAGCGGAGGGCCGGCGGCATGGTCTCGGCGAGGTTGGAGCCGACGAGGATCACGCAGCCGGTCTTCGGGATGTCCTCCAGGGGGAAGGGGAGTCCCCGGTCGAGGCCGAAGGCCCGCTGGTGCGCCGCGGCGGCGGACGACATGCAGAAGCGGCCGTTGTAGTCGATCTGCGAGGTGGCGAGGACGAGCCGGGCGAACTTCCCGAGCGTGTACGCCTTCTCGTTGGTGAGCCCACCGCCGCCGAAGACCCCCACGGCATCGGCACCGTGGTCGGCGCGGGTCCGGCGCAGTCCGTCGGCGACGGCGGCGAGTGCCTCCTCCCAGGTCGCGGGCCGCAGATCCCCCGTGTCAGGGCATCGGACCAGGGGCTCTGTGAGCCGGACCCGGGAGGAGAGTACGGAGGGGGCGGTGCGGCCCTTGCCGCACAGCGCGCCCCGGTTGACGGGGAAATCGGTCCGGTCGACCACCTCGGCGGGCAGCTCCGGAGTGCCGGTGGGGCGGAGCGACATGCCGCACTGCAGAGCGCAGTAGGGGCAGTGCGTCGGGACGGCGGTGGCGTCGGACATGCTGCCAGCGTGCGTCAGGCGTGTTACGCGGGGCGGCGCCCCGTATTACGGGCGCGGTGCTCTCCGCTCAGCTCGCGGCCGGTCCCGAGGTGAGGCGGAGGTCTCCGGACAGCCCCTAGGGGGAGGCGGGAGTGTCCTCGGTCGAGGCGAGGGCCTCCGTCACACCGGTCTCCTTCGGCCCGAGGAAGTGCGGGTCGGGCCGCAGGGCCGCGTCGAGGCCGGCCTTGGCCGCCGCGGCCAGCTCCCGGGTGGTGCCGTAGTACCAGGTGCGGTCGTGGGGTTCGGCGACCCCGACCCCGTACGCGTCGACGCCCGCCGCCCCGCACAGCGCGACGGCCCGCTTGATGTGGAAGTCCTGGGTGACGAGGACGGCCCGCTCGACGCCGAAGACCTTCCTGGCCCGGACGCAGGAGTCCCAGGTGTCGAAGCCCGCGTAGTCGCTGACGATCCGGTCCTCCGGCACCCCGCGCTCGGTGAGGTAGGCGCGCATGGCGCTCGGCTCGTCGTATGCGGTCCTGCTGTTGTCGCCGGTGACGAGCAGGACCCGGACCTTGCCCGTGCGGTACAGCTCGGCGGCCGTGTCGAGCCGGTGCGCGAGGTACGGGGTGGGGCGCCCCTTCCACAGGCCGGCGCCGAAGACGACGCCGACGTCCCGGGCGGGCACGTCCGCGGTGGTACGGAGCCGGGGTTCGGCGACCGTGTGCATCCAGGTGGCCGGGGCGAGTGCGAGGACCGCGCCGAGCACGACGGCCTGGACGGTGCGGCGGCGGGCCCGCGTACTGCGGGGGAGCCACCGGATCGGCCGTGCCGTCATGCGGGAACCTCCGTGGGATCGGTGTGGTGCCGGTCGTTTCGTTCTGTCACCCCGTCCGACGCGGATCCGCCGGCTTCGGTTCGCCGGACGCCCGGAGTGTTCCGTACAGCACACCGGCGAGCCCCAGACCGATGACCATGCCGAGGAGCTGGGCGGCGGCGAAGGCGGGCACCGACCCGGGGGCGATCCCGGTGAAGGAGTCGGAGAACGCGCGGCCGAGGGTGGCGGCCGGGTTGGCGAAGGAGCCGGAGGAGGTGAACCAGATCGCCGCGCCGATGTACCCCGCGACCGCGATGGGGGCGAGGCCGGGGCGGCCGATGCGGCGCAGGCCCTGCACGACGAGGACGAGCCCGGCGGTGGCGACCGCCTCGCCGAGGAGGAGGTGGAGCGCGGAACGCGGCTCGGTGGCCCAGGCGCCGGGCGCCCGCCCGAACATCGCCTCGGCGAGCAGGGCGCCGGTGACGGCTCCGGCGAGCTGGGCGGCGATGTAGGCGAAGGCCTCGCGCCCGCCGCGCTCGTGGCGGCGGGACCACCACTCGGAGAGGGTCACGACGGGGTTGAAGTGGGCGCCGGAGAGCGGGCCGATGAGGGCGATGAGCAGGCCGAGGCCGATGGCGGAGGCGGCGGCGTTGGCGAGCAGCCGGACGCCGATGTCCTGGCTCAGGGAGTCGGCGCGGATCCCGGAGCCGACGACGACGGCGACGAGGGCGGCGGTACCGATGAACTCGGCGGCGGTACGCCGGGGGAGAGAGGGCGGGGACATTCTCATGGTGGAAAATATATTCCGCAGAACGGAACCCGAGAAGAAATAGCGGGCAGGAATCGGGGAACACCCCTACGATCCGCGCATGATCATCGATGCCGTCCGCAACAACGCCGAGTGGTGCCGGGCCATGTGCCAAGCCCACGGCCACGCCGGTACCTTCGGGCCCCGCGCCTGGACGAACGACCGCCGCACCCCGCTCTACTACCCGGACGCTGTCACCCTGTCCGAGGACGCGACCGCCGCGGACGTCCTGGCCGGCATCGACCGGACCACCCCCGGAGCCTCCGTCAAGGACAGCTTCGCCCGCCTCGACCTGACCGCCGAAGGCTTCCGCCTCCTCTTCGAGGCCAGCTGGATCCACCGCCCCGCGGGCCTCCCCGCCCCCGCCGCCACCGGCGACTGGCGCCCGGTCCGCACCCCGGAGGAGCTCGCCGCCTGGGCCCTCGCCTGGAGCGGCGACGACGCCGACGACGCGGCGCTCTTCCGCCCCGAACTCCTCGCCGACCCGGCGACGACGATCGTCGCGGGATACTCCGCCGACGGCCGGATCCTCGGCGGCGCGGTCCTCAGCGAGAGCGCCCGCGTCACCGGCGTCTCCAACCTCTTCGCCACCGGCGACACCGACCCGTCCCACACCTGGGCGGGCGCCCTCGCCGCCGCCCCGGCCGACCGCCCCGTCGTCGGCTACGAGTCCGGCGGCGACCTGCCCCCCGCGCTCGCCGCCGGCTTCGAGGAGATCGGCCCGCTGCGGGTCTGGCTGGGCGCCTGACACCCGCCGAGGGACGTCCGTGAGGTCACGGCAAACAGTCGTGACCCCGGCGCAACGGGCAGGCAACCTGGCCCCGCCAGGATCGGTGCATGACGGAGCCGGACAGCACGTTCGACAGCGCACCCGAGTGGCTCGGCGGCATCGCCGAGCAGCTCGGGACGCGGCTCGCCCACCTCTCCCTCCCGAGGACGCGCCCGCCCATGAACGCACCCACCCTCGTCGCCGTCGGACACGGCAGCCGCGACCCCCGTGCCCGGGCCGCCCTGAGCCGCCTCCTCGACCGGGTCCGCGAGCTGCGCCCCGGGCTCGACGTCCGCCTCGCCCACATCGAGCTGAACGCGCCGCTCCTCGACGACACCCTCGCCGGGCTCGCCGCCGAGGGCCGGGACGCCGTACTCGTCCCCCTCCTCTTCGCCCCCGGCCACCACGTCACCCACGACCTGCCCGCCGCCGTCGCCGCCGCACCCGGCCTCCGGGCCCGCGTCGCCGCACCGCTCGGCGCGCACCCCCTCCTCGTCGAGGCCCTCGCCGACCGGCTCACCCAGGCCGGCTGGAGCCCCGAGGACGGGACCTCCCGCGCCACCGGGGTCGTCCTCGCCTCCGCCGGCTCCCGCGACCCCCGGTCCGGCGCCGAGATCCGCCGGATCGCCGCCCTCCTCGGCGAGCGCCTCGGCGGCGTGCCCGTCCTCCCCGCGTACGCCTCCGCCGCCGCGCCCACGGTCCCCGAGGCCGTCCGCGCCCTCGCCGCCGGCGGCCGCCACCGCATCGCCGTCGCCTCCTGCTTCACCGCCCCCGGCCTCTTCGCGACCCGCGCCGCCGCCCACGCCCCCTGGATCGCGGCCGCCCCCCTCGGCGCCCACCCGGCCCTCGCCCGCCTCGTCCTCCACCGCTACGACCGCGCCCTCGCCGGCCGCGAGACGGGCCGCGAGACCACCCGCACCACCACCCGCACGCGGGAACTCGCCGCCATCTGAGCACTTCTGTCGGTCCCTCCGGTTACCTTCGAGGCATGGAAGGCATCGAGGACACCAAGGACAGCGCAGACATCACAGACACCCCCGGATACGACTCCGCCGCGACCGACCGCTGGGCCGCCGAGCCCGACAAGCGACCCGGCCGCACCGCCTTCCAGCGCGACCGGGCCCGCGTCCTGCACTCCGCGGCGCTCCGGCGGCTCGCCGGCAAGACCCAGGTCGTCACCCCCGGCACCCGCAGCCACGCCTGGGACGCCAGCCCCCGCACCCGGCTCACCCACTCCCTGGAGTGCGCCCAGGTCGGCCGCGAGCTCGGCGCCGCCCTCGGCTGCGACCCCGACCTCGTCGAGGCCGCCTGCCTCTCCCACGACATGGGCCACCCGCCCTTCGGGCACAACGGCGAGCAGGCGCTCAACGACGTCGCCAAGGACTGCGGCGGCTTCGAGGGCAACGCTCAGTCGCTCCGCCTCCTCACCCGCATCGAGCCCAAGCGCTTCGTCAAGGACAAGGACGGGGAGCTCGTCAGCGTCGGACTGAACCTCACCCGGGCCGCCCTCGACGCCGCCACCAAGTACCCCTGGCCGCGCGGCGGCCACCCCGACGACCCCGGCTCGCCCAAGTTCGGCGTCTACGAGGACGACCTCCCCGTCTTCGCCTGGATCCGGGAGGGCGCCCCCGGCCACCGCAAGTGCTTCGAGGCCCAGGTCATGGACTGGTCCGACGACGTGGCCTACTCCGTCCACGACTTCGAGGACGGCCTGCACGCCGGCCACATCGACCCCAACATGCTCCTCGCCGAGCCCGAGCGCGCCGACATCTGGTCCGTCGCCATCGGCCGCTACGTCCCCGAGGACACCGACCCGCAGGAGCTCGCCGAAGCCCTCGACCGGCTCCTCGACCAGGAGTGGTGGCCGCACGGCTACGACGGCTCGGGCGTCGCCCAGGCCCGTCTCAAGGACGCCACCAGCCAGCTCATCGGCCGCTTCTGCCTCGCCGCCGAGGGCGCCACCCGCCAGGCATGGGGGCACCGCCCGGGCACCGGGGGAGGCTCGGGCCGCCTCACCCGGTACGGCGCCGAGCTCGTCGTCCCCCGCGAGGCGCGCAACGAATGCGCCGTCCTCAAGGCCGTCGCCGACCGGTACGTGATGCAGCGCGCCGAGCAGGAGGCCCTCCGCGCCGACCAGCGCATCGTCGTCGCCGAACTCGCCGAGGCCCTCGTCGTCCGCGCCCCCGACGGCCTCGAACCGCAGTTCCGGGCCGCGTTCGACACGGCGCGCGACGACCGGGCCCGCAAGCGCGTCATCGTCGACCAGATCGCCTCCCTCACCGACGCCTCCGCCCGCGCCCTCCACGCCCACCTCCGCCCCCACCACAGCTAGGGCCGTCCGCCCTACCGGCCGGGGGCGGCCCTCTTCCCTCCCCTCCCTCCGTGCGGGACGCTCGCATGCACGCCCCGAGGCGGTACGGCCGGACGAACCCCCGGGGGCGTAGGTTGGAACCGGTCGCAACGAGGAGGAATCGACGTGGTCGACGCAGATCAGACCTTTGTCATCGTCGGCGGAGGTCTGGCAGGGGCCAAAGCGGCGGAGACACTGCGCTCCGAGGGGTTCAACGGCCGGGTGATCCTCATCGGCGACGAGCGCGACCACCCCTACGAGCGCCCACCCCTCTCCAAGGGCTACCTCACCGGCGCCAAGGAACGCGACAGCGTCTTCGTCCACGAGGCCGCCTGGTACGCGGCGAACGACGTCGAGCTGCACCTCGGCCAGTCCGTCACCGCCGTCGACCGGGAGGCCCGCACCGTGCGCCTCGGCGACGGCACCGTCATCCGCTACGACAAGCTGCTCCTCGCCACCGGTGCCGAGCCGCGCCGCCTCGACGTCCCCGGCACCGAGCTCGCCGGCGTCCACCACCTGCGCCGGCTCGCCCACGCCGACCGGCTCCGCCAGGTCCTCGCCGCCCTCGGCCGCGACAACGGCCACCTGGTGATCGCCGGCGCCGGCTGGATCGGCCTGGAGGTCGCCGCCGCGGCCCGCGGCTACGGCGCCGAGGTCACCGTCGTCGAGTACGAGCCCACCCCGCTCCACCGCGTCCTCGGCCCCGAGCTCGGCCAGCTCTTCGCCGACCTCCACAGCGACCACGGCGTCCGCTTCCACTTCGGCGTCAAGCTCACCGAGATCGTCGGCCAGGACGGCATGGTCCTCGCCGTCCGCACCGACGACGGCGAGGAGCACCCGGCGCACGCCGTGCTCGCCGCGATCGGCGCCGCCCCCCGCACCGCCCTCGCCGAGAACTCCGGGCTCGCCCTCGTCGACCGGGCCGACGGCGGCGGCGTCGCCGTCGACGAGTCCCTGCGCACCTCCGACCCCGACATCTACGCCGCCGGGGACGTGGCCGCCGCCCACCACCCGCTGCTCCACACCCGGCTCCGCGTCGAGCACTGGGCCAACGCCCTCAACGGCGGACCGGTCGCCGCCCGCGCCATGCTCGGGCAGACCGTCTCCTACGACCGGGTGCCCTACTTCTTCTCCGACCAGTACGACCTGGGCATGGAGTACTCCGGCTGGGCGCCCCCGGGCACGTACGACCAGGTCGTGGTCCGCGGCGACACCGGCAAGCGCGAGTTCATCGCCTTCTGGCTCAAGGAGGGCCGGGTCCTCGCGGGCATGAACGTGAATGTGTGGGACGTCACAGACCCGATCCAGCGGCTCATCCGCTCCCGGGCGGCCGTGGACCCGGAGGCCCTCGCCGACCCCTCCGTACCCCTGGACAGCCTGCTCTGATCGGGGCCGGTCACCCGTAGACTTCATGCGTGGCAGGCAGGATCAACGATGACGACGTGAAGGCGGTCCGGGACGCGGTCCCGATCGACGCCGTCGTGTCCGAGTACCTCCAGCTGCGCAACGCGGGCGGCGGAAACCTCAAGGGGCTCTGCCCCTTCCACGACGAGAAGTCGCCATCCTTCCAGGTCAGCCCCAGCAAGGGACTCTTCCACTGCTTCGGCTGCCAGGAGGGCGGCGACACCCTCGCCTTCGTGATGAAGATCGACCACCTCTCCTTCTCGGAGACGGTCGAGCGCCTCGCCGCCAAGGCGGGCATCACCCTGCGGTACGAGGAGGGCGGCTACAACCCCGGCCACCAGCGCGGGGAGCGCATCCGCCTCGTCGAGGCGCACAAGGCCGCCACCCAGTTCTACATCGACCAACTCGACTCGCCCGAGGCCGAGATCGGCCGCAAGTTCCTCGCCGAGCGCGGCTTCGACCAGGCCGCCGCCGCGCACTTCGGCGTCGGCTACTCGCCGGCCGGCTGGGACCACCTCACCCGCTTCCTGCGCGGCAAGGGCTTCTCCGACAAGGAACTGATCGTCTCCGGCCTCTCCCAGGACGGCCGCCGTGGCCCCATCGACCGCTTCCGCGGCCGCCTCATGTGGCCGATCAGGGACGTCGGCGGCGAGGTCGTCGGCTTTGGCGCGCGCAAGCTCCGCGACGACGACAACGGCCCCAAGTACCTCAACACGCCCGAGACGCCGATCTACAAGAAGTCCCAGGTCCTGTACGGCATCGACCTGGCCAAGAAGGACATCGCCAAGGTCAGCCGGGCCGTCGTCGTCGAGGGCTACACCGACGTCATGGCCTGCCACCTCGCCGGCGTCACCACCGCCATCGCCACCTGCGGCACCGCCTTCGGCGGCGACCACATCAAGATCCTCCGCCGCCTCCTGATGGACAACGGCTCGGCCCGCGTCATCTTCACCTTCGACGGCGACGCCGCCGGCCAGAAGGCCGCCCTGCGCGCCTTCGAGGACGACCAGAAGTTCGCCGCCGAGACCTACATCGCCATCGCTCCCGACGGCATGGACCCCTGCGACCTGCGGCTCGCCAAGGGCGACGCGGCCGTCGCGGAGCTGGCTGAGCCCCGCACCCCGCTCTTCGAGTTCGCCCTCCGCCAGATCGTGAAGCGGTACGACCTGGAATCCCCGGCGGGCCAGGCCGCCGCCCTCGACGAGGCCGCTCCGATCGTCGCGAAGCTCAAGAACCTCTCCGTGCAGCACAGGGTCGCCGTTCAGCTCGCCGGCCTGGTCGGATTTCTCGACACCCAGTTCGTCGTCCGCCGGGTCGCGCAGATCGCCCAGTGGCAGCGCGGCGGCGGTGGCGGCAAAGGCCCCGCCCAGCCGGCCCGGCAGCGCACCTACGACACCCCGGGCCCGTCGGCCGCGACCTCCGGCCCCGCGCTCAACCTGCGCAGCCCGGCCCACCGCACCGAGCGCGAACTCCTCAAGCTCGCGCTCCAGCGGCCCGAACTGGTCTCCCCGGCCTTCGACGCCTACGGCATCGACGAGTTCACCGCCCCGCCCTACGCGGCCGTCCGGCAGTGCGTCCAGGACGCGGGCGGCGCCACCGGCGCCCCCTCCGACTACCTCTCCGCCGTCCGCGAGGCCGCGCCCAACGACAGCGTCCGCGCCCTCGTCACCGAACTCGCCGTCGAGACGATCTTCGCCAAGGCCGTCGACGAGGCCTACGCGGGCGACCAGCTCGTCACCGTCCGGCTGCGCGCCGTCGACCGGCGCATCCGCGACGTCCAGGGCACCCTGGCCCGGCTCGGCGCCCACGGCGACCCGGAGCAGCTCTCGGCCGTGCAGAACGAACTCTGGGTGCTCACCCAGTACGGGCAGTCCCTGAGGAACAACGGCGCCGCGGCACTCTGACCGTCGGTGACGTGGCGGATTCAAAAAGTCACCGCACGCCCCTCGTGGCGGCGATGTGTCGTACCCCACACTGGTTGACGGTGCCGTCCCGTTGCCGTAAGTCCCTCCGAACCGGCAGCGATCACCCTCCTGGAGGTCGCCCCCCGTGCAGACCCGGATCCAGACCCCGTCCCAGCCCGTGTCCGAGGAACCGCCCCAGCACCCCGCAGGACCCGCACCCGACGAGGAACCCGAGATCCCGGTCCAGCGCCGCCGCACCGATCTCGGCGGCAACGGCCCCTCCTCCGACCTCTTCCGCCAGTACCTGCGCGAGATCGGCCGCATCCCGCTCCTCAGCGCCGAGGAGGAGGTGGAACTGGCCCGGCGCGTCGAGGCCGGGCTCTTCGCCGAGCAGAAGCTCGCCAACACCCCCGACCTGGACACCCGGCTGGCGATCGACCTGGACCGGCTCGTCGTCCTCGGCCGGATCGCCAAACGCAGGCTCATCGAGGCCAACCTCCGCCTCGTCGTCTCCGTCGCCAAGCGGTACGTCGGCCGCGGCCTCACCATGCTCGACCTCGTCCAGGAGGGAAACCTCGGCCTCATCCGGGCCGTCGAGAAGTTCGACTACGCGCGCGGCTACAAGTTCTCCACGTACGCGACCTGGTGGATCCGCCAGGCGATGTCCCGGGCCCTCGCCGACCAGGCCCGGACCATCCGCGTCCCCGTGCACGTCGTCGAACTCATCAACCGGGTCATCCGCGTCCAGCGCCGCATGCTCCAGGAGCGCGGCTACGAACCCACCGCCGAGGAGGTCGCCGCCCAGCTCGACCTGGCGCCCGAGCGGGTCGGCGAGGTCCTCCGCCTCGCCCAGGAACCCGTCTCCCTGCACGCCCCCGTCGGCGAGGAGGAGGACGTCGCCCTCGGCGACCTCATCGAGGACGGCGACGCCGCCTCACCCGTCGAGTCCGCCGCCTTCCTGCTGCTCCGCCGCCACCTGGAGGACGTGCTCTCCACCCTCGGCGAACGTGAACGGAAGGTCGTCCAGCTCCGCTACGGCCTCGACGACGGCAGGCCCCGCACCCTGGAGGAGATAGGCCGCATCTTCGGCGTGACGCGCGAACGCATCCGCCAGATCGAGTCCAAGACCCTCAACAAACTCCGGGACCACGCCTACGCGGACCAGCTCAGGGGATACCTCGACTGACGGTGCGACTAGGGCCTGTCCGGCGAGCGCGGCTCCTCGACGGCCAGGGTCCAGTCGCCCTCCGCCTTCCACCTCAGCAGCAGCGGTCCCGCGGGGAGCCGGACGGTGGACTTCACCTTCCTGCCGCTGTCGTTGAGGAGCAGGCCGCGCCGCTTCTCGGTGAGCCGTGTCTCGCCGGCGACCTCGTGGTACCACAGGGCGCAGTGACCGGTGTGCCCCGTGTCCCGGCCCCGGAACAGGACGCGCAGCTCGACGGCCGGACCCGTGTACAGCAGGGCCTCGTGACCGTACCCCGTCATCGTCCCCGTCAGCCGGCGGGCGGCGGCCACGGGCTTGATCCGCAGGATCCAGGGGTTGCGCGCCGAGAGCTTCAGCTGCGGGTGACGGCGCTCGGGGACCGTGCTCCCGCGGAAGTCCCGGAGACCGTTGCTGAAATAGAGGTCGGGGATGACCCCGCCCAGCTCGGTCTGGGGTATCAGGGAGAACATCCCCTCACCCCGGTGCGCGGCCTCCAGCAGGAACGGGCCGTCGGGGAAGCGGTCGTCCCAGGGGATCACATGCTCCCCGGCCTCTCCCTCGATGGAGAACGGCTCGAAGAGCGGGCCGAAGTCCCAGCCTTCCAGGAGGGCGTACGGCCGGTCCGACGGCGGGAAGGCCGTCGCGCCGAGGTGCTCGACCGACCAGCCCGGCGGCGCCTGCCCCGGCACCTTCACGACACCGGTCAGCGGCACCGGACCGGGCGCGGGATCTTTCGCTGGGTGACCCATGCCGCACATGATGCGGCACGGGCCACCGCGAAGTCGATCAGCGGGTCAGGTCAGTCGACTTCGGCGACCGCCTGCGCGAACTGCGCCGCGTACAACCGGGCGTAGGCCCCGGCCGATGCCAACAGCTCCTCGTGCGTGCCCTGTTCGACGATCGATCCGTTCTCCATCACCAGGATCACGTCCGCGTCCCGGATCGTGGAGAGCCGGTGCGCGATGACGAACGAGGTGCGCCCGTGGGCCAGGCGCGCCATCGCCTTCTGGATCAGCACCTCGGTGCGGGTGTCGACGGAGCTGGTGGCCTCGTCGAGGACGAGGATCACCGGGTCGGACAGGAACGCCCGGGCGATGGTGATCAGCTGCTTCTCGCCCGTGCTCACCCCCGCCCCGTCGTCGTCGATGACCGTGTCGTACCCCTCGGGGAGTGTGCGGACGAAGCGGTCGGCGTGCGCGGCGCGCGCCGCCTCCTCGATCTCCGCCCGGGTCACCTCGCGCGTCGCGCCGTAGGCGATGTTGTCGGCGATGGTGCCGCCGAAGAGCCAGGTGTCCTGGAGGACCATGCCGATCCCGCTCCGCAGCTCCTCCCGGGACATCTGCGCGATGTCGACCCCGTCCAGGGTGATCCGGCCGCCCGTCACCTCGTAGAACCGCATCAGCAGGTTCACCAGGGTCGTCTTGCCGGCGCCCGTCGGGCCGACGATCGCGACCGTCTGGCCGGGCTCCACGGTGAGCGAGAGGTTCTCGACGAGCGGCTTGTCGGGCTCGTACCGGAAGGAGACCTCCTCCAGGGCGACCTTGCCCTTGAGGTCGGCGGGCCGCTCCCTCCTCGGGGCGTCCGGCTCCTGCTCCTCGGCGTCGAGGAGCTCGAAGATCCGCTCGGCCGAGGCGACGCCGGACTGCACCAGGTTCGCCATCGACGCGACCTGCGTCAGCGGCATGGAGAACTGGCGCGAGTACTGGATGAAGGCCTGCACGTCACCGATGGAGAGCGTGCCGCTCGCCACCCGCAGACCGCCGACCACGGCCACCAGGACGTAGTTGATGTTAGAGACGAAGAACATCACCGGCTGCATCACACCGCTGTTGAACTGGGCCTTGAACCCGGCCTCGTACAGCGCGTCGTTCTGCTCGCGGAAGTCCTTCGCGGACTCCTCCTGCCGGCCGAAGACCTTCACCAGGTTGTGCCCGGTGTACATCTCCTCGATGTGCGCGTTGAGCGTGCCCGTCGACTTCCACTGCTGCACGAAGTGCGGCTGCGAGCGCTTCCCGATCTTCGCCGCGACGAAGACCGAGACCGGCACCGTCACCAGCGCCACCAGGGCGAGCAGCGGCGAGATCCAGAACATCATCGCGAGCACGCCGACGATCGTGAGCAGCGAGTTGACCAGCTGGCCCATCGACTGCTGGAGGGTCTGCGAGATGTTGTCGATGTCGTTGGTCGCCCGGGACAGCACCTCGCCGCGCTTCGCCCTGTCGAAGTACGACAGCGGCAGCCGCGCCAGCTTCGTCTGGACGTCCTCCCGCATCCGGAAGACCGTCCGGTTGATCACCTTGATCGACATGCGGGTGGAGACCAGCATCAGCAGGCCCGCCGCCACGTAGACCGTGAGGACCCAGAGCAGGACCTCGCCGACCGCGCCGAAGTCGATGCCCTGCCCCGGGGTGAAATCGACCCCGGAGAGCATGTCCGCCATGCCGGAGTCGCCCGTCGCGCGGAGCCCCGCGATCGCCTCCGCCTTCGTGCCGCCCTCGAACTCCCGTCCGACCACGCCCGCGAAGACCAGGTCGGTCGCCTTGCCGAGGATCATCGGCCCGACCACGGAGGCCGCCACCGACAGCACGCCGGCGATCAGCATCAGCCAGAGCGCGCCGCGCTCGGGCGCCAGCTGCCGCAGCAGCCGCTTGCCCGAGCCCTTGAAGTCCATCGACCGCTGGTCGGGGCCGCCACCGGCCATCATGCGTCCACCAGGACCGGCCATCAGGCTGCCTCCGCCTCGGTCAGCTGGGAGAGCACTATCTCCCGGTACGTCTTGTTCTCCGCCATCAGCTCCTGGTGCCGGCCGGTGCCGACGACCCGGCCCTCGTCGAGGACGACGATCCGGTCGGCCTCCCGGATGGTCGACACCCGCTGGGCGACGATCACCACGGTCGAGTCGGCCGTCTCCCGCCGGAGCGCCTCGCGCAGCAGCGCGTCGGTCTCGTAGTCCAGGGCGGAGAAGGAGTCGTCGAAGAGGTAGATCTCCGGCTTCTGCACCAGCGTCCGCGCGATGGCGAGCCGCTGCCGCTGACCGCCGGAGACGTTCGTGCCGCCCTGCGCGATCGGGGCGTGCAGCCCCTTCTCGAGCTCGCGGACGAAGTCGGCGGCCTGGGCGACCTCCAGCGCGTGCCAGAGCTCCTCATCGCTCGCGTCCGGCTTCCCGTACCGCAGGTTCGTCGCCACCGTCCCGGAGAACAGGTACGGCTTCTGCGGCACGAGGCTCACGGTCCTGGCCATCAGCGCGGGGTCGAGCCTCCGCACGTCGACACCGTCGACGAGGACCTCGCCGCCGGTGGCGTCGAAGAGCCGGGGCACGAGCCCGAGGAGGGTCGACTTGCCGCTGCCCGTGGAACCGATGATCGCGGTGGTCTCACCGGGCCGGGCCACCAGGCCGACGTCCTTGAGGACCGACTCCTCCGCGCCCGGGTACCGGAAGTCCGCGCTCCTGACCTCCAGATGTCCGCGCCGGTCGAGCGTGGTCACCGGCTCGGCCGGCGGCACGACGCTGGACTCGGTCGCGAGGACCTCCTCGATGCGCTCGGCGCACACCTCGGCACGCGGCACCATCATGAACATGAAGGTGGCCATCATGACGGACATCACGATCTGCATCAGATAGGCGAGGAAGGCGGTCAGCGCACCGATCTCCATCCCGCCGCTGTCGATGCGGTGCGCGCCGAACCAGACGACGGCCACGCCGGAGACGTTCACGACGGTCATCACGATCGGGAACATCAGTGCCATCAGTCGGCCCGTCGCCATCGACACGTCGGTCAGATCGGCGTTGGCCCGGCGGAACCGCTCCTCCTCGTACCCGTCCTTCACGAACGCACGGATGACGCGGTTGCCGGTGATCTGCTCGCGCAGCACCCGGTTCACCGTGTCGAGGCGCTCCTGCATGGTCCGGAAGAGCGGCCGCATCCTCCGGACGATGAGCGTGACGGAGACGCCGAGGATCGGCACCACCGCGAGCAGCACGGCCGACAGCGGCACGTCCTGGCCGAGCGCCATCACGATGCCGCCGACACACATGATCGGCGCGGAGACCATCAGGGTGAACGCCATCAGGACCAGCATCTGGACCTGCTGCACGTCATTGGTCGTACGGGTGATCAGCGAGGGCGCGCCGAAGTGTCCGAGCTCCCGCGCGGAGAAGGACTGCACCCGGTCGAAGATCGCGCCGCGCACGTCCCGGCCCAGCGCGGAGGCCGTCCGGGCGCCGTAGTAGACGGCCCCGATGTTGCAGACGACCTGCACGACGGAGACGCCGACCATCAGCGCCCCGAACCGCAGGATGTAGCCGCTGTCCCCGTCGACGACACCGTTGTCGATGATGTCCGCGTTCAGGGTCGGCAGGTAGAGGCTTGCGCAGGTCTGCAGGAACTGCAGCAGGACGAGCAGCGCGATGGGCTTTCGGTAGGGCCGCAGATGGGTGCGGAGGAGTCTTATGAGCACGGCACCTACTATCACCCGCGCCCCTGTGGGAGACGACTTGTTTTGGGGCGCGGGGCGAGCCCTGGTGAAGACTTTACGAACCGTGGGCGGAGGGACCGGTCTACGAACCGAACGCACCCGGGTGGATCTGCTCCCGCGTCGCCACGTACTGCTGCCGCACGGCCTGTCCCCCCGCCAGCTCGTCGGCCGGCTCCAGGACTTGCGCGGCGGCGCCCTGCCAGGCCGGGGGAGCGGTCGGGGAGAGCGTGCCCCGCGCGACCCCGAGGGCCCAGGCGGCCTGCCGGGCGGCACCGAGCGCCGCGTAGTCGGCCGGCTGGGGGACGACGACCTGCGCGCCGAAGAGCGCCGGTGCGAGGGCCTGGACGGCCGGCAGGCCGGCCGAGGCGCCGAGGAGGAAGATCCGCCGCACCTCGACGCCCCGCCCGCGCAGGACGTCCATGGCGTCGGCGAGGGCGCAGAGCATCCCCTCGAACGCGGCCCGCGCCAGGTGCTCGGGCTTCATCGACTCCCGCCGCAGCCCGCTGAGCGTGCCCGCGGCGTGGGGCAGGTTCGGGGTCCGCTCGCCCTCCAGATAGGGCAGCAGGACGAGCCCGGAGGCGCCCGGCGTCGACTTCAGGGCGAGCGCGGAGAGCTCCTCCAGGGACTCGGCGCCCAGCATCTCGGCGGTGCCGCGCAGCGTCCGTACCGCGTTGGAGGTGTGGACGACGGGCAGGTGCATGCCGGCGGCGTCGGCGAAGGAGGTGATCATGCCGCTCGGGTCGGCGAGGGCCTCGTGGTGCACGGCCATCACGGAGCCGGAGGCGCCGAGCGAGACCACCGCGTCGCCGGGGCCGAGGCCCAGGCCCAGCGCGGCGGCCATCGTCTCGCCCGTACCGGCGGAGATGAGCAGGCCCTCGGGGGTGGTGCCGGCGGCCTCGGCAGGGCCGAGGACCTCGGGCAGCACGGCCTGGTGCCCGAGCGCGAGCTCCACCAGATCGGGGCGGTACGCGCCGGTGCGGGCCGACCAGTAGCCGGTGCCGGAGGCGGCGCCGCGGTCGGTGGTGCGCCGCGCGGGCCGCCCGAGGAGCTGCCAGACGAGCCAGTCGTGCGGCTGGAGGATCATCGAGATCCGCCGGGCGTTCTCCGGCTCGGTACGGGCCAGCCAGCGCAGCTTGGCGACCGGCTGCCCGGAGCCCGGCACGCAGCCGACGGCCTCGGCCCACGCCTGGCGACCGCCCAGCGACTCGACGAGGTCGGCGGCGGCGACCTGCGCCCGCTTGTCGTTGCCGACGAGCGCGGGCCGCACGAGACCGCCCTGCGCGTCGAGCGGCACGAGCCCGTGCTGCTGGGCGGAGACGCCGATGGCCTGCACGCCCTCGAGGAGCCCGCCGGTCGCGGCCTCCCCGAGCGAGAGCAGCCAGGTCTGTGGATCGACCTCGGCGGCCTTCGGTTCGCCCTGGTGAGGGGCGTATCCCTGGCGCAGTACGGCACCCGTGTCCGCGTCACAGACGACGATGCGAGTGAACCCTGCAGAGCTGTCGAGTCCGGCCACTATCCCCATGACACATGATTCTGCCGCATTCGCGGGGACTCAGGTGTTGCTGGTGCCCCAGTCGTCGTCCTCCACCTTCCCGTTGGGCTGCCCGTGCCCGATCAGCGCGTGGAACCGGTGGGTCACCGAGGCCGGCAGCCTGTCGCCCACCGTGTCGCCCACGGCGTGCACGGCCTTGCCCGCGACCTGGCGCCCGGTCTGGGCCGCCGACTCGGCGGCGTTCCGCACGGCGGGGTTCTGCGAGAACTCCCTCGCGGACTTCTTCATCTGCTCGTAGCGCTCGCGTCCGGCACGCGTGCCGATCACGTAACCGAGGGCGAGCCCCACGACGAACGTCAGCTTGTATCGCATGGCCACCACCTTCCCTGGAGAGCTTCCCTGATGCATCGCAGGTGCCCGCGGCGATACCGATTGGCGGAGCACCCCCCTACTTGCGCTAATGTATGTGTCGCAGCGAGCAACCGCCCGCCCGGAGCATCCGGAGTGGGTACGTTCGGTGCAACGCAGCAATCCCCTGTAGCTCAATTGGCAGAGCAGCCGGCTGTTAACCGGCAGGTTACTGGTTCGAGTCCAGTCGGGGGAGCGCGATCCCCTGTAGCTCAATTGGCAGAGCATTCGGCTGTTAACCGGAGGGTTGCTGGTTCGAGTCCAGCCGGGGGAGCGGAACGGAAGAGGACCCTTCGGGGTCCTTTTTCGCGTTCCGGGGAACCATGCGGCGCGCGGCGCGGTCTTCATGGTCGAGCAGAGCCGATCATCCGGAGCAGGAGATCGTATGAGCGGCTATGCTGCGGCAGACGGCGCGCACACATGTACGCGCCTCACCGTTCGGGGCGGTAGCTCAGCCGGTTAGAGCAGCGGACTCATAATCCGTCGGCCGTGGGTTCGAGTCCCACCCGCCCCACCATAGAAAAACGTTCTGACCTGCGAAAACGTCCCTGGAGGGGTGCTTTCGCGTGCAGCGTTCGCGTCTCGTCGGTGCGGCGAATCGGGCGCCCCTGGTCTGCCTCGCCGAGCCTTGACCTTCTTGACCTGGGGTTTTAGGCGGAGCCTGGGTGTGGAGCCACGAGGATGATCCCACGGCGATCCCACGGCTCCTGTGTGTGACACGCCGCACACTGCGCTGAATGTTTGCTCCTTTGAACTCATCGCCGAGGTGGGTTCGCTGTGGCACGGGTTTCACCAGGCCAGGCTTGCCGCTTGGCCGCGGAAGCGGGTTGTGGGCGCGGGTACGAAGCACTGGCTGCTGGCCACTCTTGTTCAACTTCGGCGTCGTGGGGCCACTCGCGATGTGTTGGCCTGCTGGTTCGGCATGGGCCGCTCCACCATCACCCGGGCCATCGGCAAGGTGCGCCCCCTGCTTGTCGAGCGGGGATGAACCGTCAGCCCCGTCCGGAACCCTCGACCTCTCCCGCCTACCGTGCATGAGCTCGAAAGGGCGGCCACGGGAGTCGCGAGGGAGGGGCGTCCGGCACCTGTGAGTCGCGTACGGCGGGGTCATCAGGTGATGCGGTCCGTGGATGTACGGGGGAGGCCGCGTCCGGTACGTACCCGGCGACCGCCGACGACTGTCCGTAATGTCTGCTGTTTGGTATCGGGGACCGAAGAACCTGTATAACCGGGCCGCCTTGACGCGTGGTGGTGTGCGCCGCGCTGTTTCGACGAACCGAGGATTGATTTCGTGCTGCGTTCTTCCCGTAGGTATGCGTCCGTGCTGGCCGTCATGGGGGCGGTGACTCTCGTATCGGCCTGTGGCGACGAGAAGGAGCCCGCCGGTTCTGCGGTCTCTGCCGCGCCGGGTGCCGGCCTGGGCGACCAGGCGGCGGGGGGCGGCTCGGCGTCGGCGAGGCCGGACGCCTCGCCCTCCGCTTCCACCTCGGCGTCGCCCTCGGCTTCGCCCTCCGCATCGGTTTCCACCTCGGCGTCCGCCTCCGCATCGGCTTCCACCTTGGCGCCCCCCTCCACCTCGGCATCCCGGTCCGTGTCGCCCTCCGCGCCCCCGTCCCGAAGCGCGGCTCCGACGACGAAGCCCGCGGGTACCACGGTCGGTGGAGGGACGGGCAGCGGCTCGGGGGAGCAGACGTCCGTGCCCGTCGCGGCGCCGGATTTCCCCGTGCCGGTGGAAGTCGGGACCGCGACGCAGGTCATCACGGTCAAGGCGAGCGGCTCGTACGCCACCGTCACCGCGTGGCAGAAGGGTTCCTCCGGCTGGAAGGCGCAGTTCTCCACGAGCGCGGGACGGGTCGGTTCCAAGGGTGTCGTGGACGGCGCGACCCGCCGGCAGAGCACGTACACCTCGCCTTCGGGTACGTACACGATCACCGAGGGCTTCGGTGTCGAGTCCGGTGGGACCGCCATGCCGTACACCAAGGTCGACGACCGCCATTGGTGGGTGCAGGACCCGGAGTCGAAGTTCTACAACCAGATGCACACGGCGGAGGGCGCGGACTTCCCGCTCACCGAGTCCGGCGATCGCGGTAGCGAGCATCTGATCAACTATCCGACGCAGTACGCCAAGGCGCTGGTCATCAACTTCAACCGGTGGCCCGCCGTGCCCGGCCGCGGGGCCGGGATCTTCCTGCACGTCAACGGCAGCGGTGCGACGGCCGGTTGTGTGTCGGTGCCGCGGGCGACGATGGACCGGTTCATGGGCTGGGTCAAGCCGTCGGCGAACCCGCGGATAGCCATCGGCTGAGTCGCGCCGTGTGACGCCAGGCGGCCGGGACCCTGTGGAAGGGTCCCGGCCGCTGTTGTTCGTGATGGTCGTCGTGCTCGTCAGTTTCCGGTGGCGTACGGGGAACTGCCCGCGGCCGTACGGATCCCGGGGAGCTCGGAGTACAGGGTCGCGCCGGGGCAGAGCGTGGCGTAGCCGTCGCGGTGTCCGGAGATGGTGTTCAGAGTGGCGGCCTGGCCCTTGGTCCACACGCCGGTGTCGGCGGCGGCGGTGAGTGTCACCTTCGCCTCCGGGTCGACGCCGTGCAGACCGAGCTTCCAGGCGGCGACGTCGGCGATGGCCTGCTTGGCCGCGGCCGTCGGCGTGCCGCCGCTCTCGTAGTTGCCGAGCAGGGAGATGCCCGAGGAGTAGCTGTTGAAGCCGTAGGTGTGCGCGCCGAGGACGGGCCTGTCCACGCCGCCCGCGCGGCCCTCGAAGACCGTGCCGCACTTGTCGACGAAGAAGTTGTAGCCGATGTCGTTCCAGCCGTTCGTCCGCACGTGGTACGTGAGGATCGCGCGGATGATGGCCGGGGAGTCGGCGCAGGTGTAGTCGTTCGTCCCGGCGGTGTGGTGGACGAAGACGGCGTCGACCTTGTTCAGGTACGAGGGCGGGTTCTGGACGAGGGACTCGTCCGCGCCCCAGCCGGCACGGCTGACGATGGCGGGGGCGGTCGGGCGGTCGGAGCGGTGGTGCTGGGTTCGGGGGTCTGGCTCGGCTCGGTGGTGGGAGCGGGGCTGGTGGGCTCCTCCGTGGGCACCGTGCTGGGGGTCGGGTCCGTGCCGGCCTCGCTGGTGGACGGCGTGGCCGAGGGCTCGTCGGTGGGCCCGTCGGTCGGAGCCCCGGTGGGTTCGTCCGTCGGTCCTTCCGTCGGGTCCGTGCCCGGGGCGGGCTCGGTGGGCGTGGCGGACGGAGTCGGGTCCTCGGGCGCGGCCGTCGTCGGCGCGTCGGTCGGCGCGGGATCGGAGGACTCCGGCGCGGGGGCGACGGGGGTGGCCTGCGTGGCGTCGGGGGAGACGGTGGGCTTGCCGCCCGCCTTGCCGCCGCCGTTGCCCTTGCCCTTGACGGTCTCGCCGGGGTCGATCATGTCGAGGCGGAGCGCATCGGGGACCGCGGTCTCTGCTCCGTCGGCGATGACCCGTGCCTCGACCCCGTCCGGCGGGGCCGACCCACAGCGGCTCCGAGGCGCCGCGCACGTCCGGCTCCTCGCCCTCGGTGGACTCCGGCGCCCGTACGTCGAAGTCGAGGTCGCGCCATTCGCTCCACTCGCCGGTGGCCGCCTTGCGGGTACGGATCTGAGCGGTGCCCTCGAAGGTGTCGCCGCTGTCCTCCCACGAGACGCCGATGAGCGAGAACGTCTGTGTCGTGGTGCGCGGGAGCGCGCGCTTCTTCGGGTCCTTGCCGTCCAGGGCCAGCACATGCGCCTTCGCCGGTCGTGTCCCGTCACCAGGACCGGCTTCCTCGCCGCCTGCCGAGGCGGCGACGGCGGTCACACCCGTGCCCCCCAGGACGACGACTCCTGCCGCGAGCCAGGTTGCGTGCCTCGTACGGTTCGCCCGCCTGGCACGGGCTCCTCTCGGACTCATGTCCCATCCCTTGTGCGCAGAGCTGATCAGTATCCGCGGCCGGTGGCACGGTTTTGGCGACCCTTGAGTGTCAATCGCTTTTTGACAGCGAGGAGTTCGAACCCCGTATTTCCGTCGCACGGCGCAGTGGTTATACGCGATGTGCCTGCTCCGGCGCACCCGAGCGGGAAAATCGGACAGTGAACGTTCCGAGGGGTGGCGCGTCATCCCTCGCCGTCGCCGGAGAGCAGCTCGCCGGAACACGTGGCACGCCCGAACTCGCCCGTGGCGGTGGCACGCTGGACGTGCTTGCCGCGGATCGCCAATGCGCAGGCCGCCTGTCCGCCCTTTCCGTCGAGGACGACAGCGACGGTCGGGGCCTTACCGACAGGCGCCTGGACAGACTTCTTTCAGGGCAGCGTGACGCCCTTCTCGACTGTGGCCGTGCCGTCCTCGCTGCGGGCGAGGTAGGAGATTTCGGCGGTCCCCGTCCCCGTGACCTCGTATGTCACCTCGGCCGTCGGAGCAACTTGCGGCTTCGGCTGCGCATCGGTGTCGAGCATGCCGTAGCCGACGATCCCGAGACAGGCGAGCAGGACGAATCCGGCGACCAGCAGCCCCCGCCGGTCCGGCGACCCGTCGGCGCTTTCGTGTTCGCTCTCCGGTTGTGCGGGGTTTTCCGTGATTTCGCTGGATGAGATGAAAGAGCCCGGCTTTCGGTGAACCGACGGATGAACCGGGCGGCTCTACACCATGTCACCGGTCAGACGCGAGCGAGCGGAAGAATCGGGCAAACGGCACCTCTTTCGAGCATGCGATTGTCCCTAATGTCACCAGGGTTGACCTGGCGTCAAAAGACTGGCTAAAAACCCCACTGCGACTCCCCGAGGGTTCGTGTTTTCCTGCTTCTCGCGGTCAGTTCGCATTGCTCCAAGCCGGGCGGAAACATTCGCTCCGGCTCGTTCGGCGTGCCCATTTCGCATACAGCGATGCGGGTGCGCCGATACCGAAAGGTTTCGTGGTGAAATTTCCACGCAGGAGATTCCTCTCCTGTCTTGTCGTGTCGGCGGTGGCGGGCACGCTACTGCCTCAGGCCGCCTACGCGGCTCCGCCTTCGCCACCCGCGGGTGACGACTCCGGTGTCTTCGACACGATCGCGGGCTGGTTCTCGGACGACGGCGAGGAGGCGAAGAAGCCCCCGTCCGTCGGCGGGGCGTTGGAGATACCCAGCCGGGAGAAGTTGCCCAAGGGTGAGAAGCTTCCGGAGGCGAAGCGGGTCAAGGAGCTGACGGCGAAGCGCACGTCGCAGGCGCGTTTCTGGCAGTTGTCGGACGGCCGGATCGAGGCTGAGCTGACGGCGGTGCCGACGTCGTACCGGTCCGGCGCGTCCTGGAAGCCGGTCGAGACGACCGTGCGCGCCACCCGGGACAAGGGCTTCGACTTCGCCAACACCGCGAACGCCGGCAAGAGCTGGTTCGGCTCCGACGCGGAGAAGTTCATGCGCTTCGAGGCGGAGGGCGGCGGTGCGGTCACGTTCGGCCTGACCGGTGCCGGTGCGCTCGAGCCGGAGGCGAACGGCGACCGGGTCCTCTACAAGGACGCCGTCTCCGGTGCGGATCTGTCGTACCGGGTCGGCAACGGTCAGGTGAAGGAGGACATCGTCCTGGCCGAACGCCCGGCGGGTCCGGTGTCGTTCACCTTCACCCTGGACACCGAGGGCGGTCTGACGCCGAAGACCCGCAAGGACGGCTCGATCGCCTTCTTCGGCGAGGCCCCGGGCACTGCGGTGATGGTGATCCCGGCTCCGTACATGACGGACGCCAGGAAGGATCCGCAGTCGGTCACCGGCGGCACGTACAGCACCAGGGTCTCCCAGAAGCTGGTGCGGGACGCGGACGGCAAGGGCTGGAAGCTGACCGTCACGCCGGATGCCAAGTGGCTCGCGGCGAAGGAGCGTCAGTACCCGGTCGTCATCGACCCGACGATCACGATCACGCCGATCGCCTCGGTCTCCGAGGACACGATGGTCCTGTCGGACCAGCCGACGGTGAACTTCAACAACACCTGGAAGCTGTCGGTCGGCAAGACGGACACCGGCATCGCCCGTTCGCTGATCAAGTTCCCGCTGAGCGAGATCCCGGCGGGGGTGAAGGTCGACGCTGCCCGGCTGAGTCTCTACTACGACCAGTCGCACACCACCAACGCCAACACTGTCGCTCTGGAAGCCCACCGGGCCACCGGGGCGTGGAGCGAGGCCGGCGCTACGCCTGCGAACTGGACCAACACCAGCGCGCTGGTGGGTGAACTGTCCGGCACCACCGTCCAGATGGACGACGGTGATGCCGGTACGGCTGCGGTCGGCGAATGGCCGCGCGGTACGACCACTGGCGGTGCGGCGACCAACGACGACTACGCCTCCAACAAGAACGCGCTCACGGGCGAGTCGTACACGTGGCAGCCGATGGTCCCGGAGACCGACACCTACCGGGTGGACGCGCACTACCCGGCTGCTGCGGACGCGGCCACGGCCGCCCCGTACACGGTCACGCACAACGGCGGTACCAAGAACTACACGGTCAACCAGACCGGCACCGGCGGGGTGTGGAAGACCCTGGACGCGGCGGAGCTGAGCTTCGCCAAGGGCAACGCCGGGAAGATCGTCCTGGGTGACACGGGCTCGGCCACGACCCGTACGCTGGCCGACTCGGTGCGGCTGGTGAACCCGTCCGAGATCACCAAGGCGGCCTGGGACTACAACAAGTGGCACGACTTCCCGGTCGCCGACACGGTCCAGAAGTGGGTCTCCGGTACGGCGGCCAACTACGGCTTCGTGCTCAAGGCCAAGGACGAGTCGGGCACCGCCCCGACCGGCGGCCCGCGCTACGAGGCCGCCGACGGCAACACCTACGGCGACGAGACCTCCACCTACCCGCGCCTGACGGTGACCTACGGGGCTGTCGGCACGTCGCTGAACTCGCCGAGCGTGGTCCACTCCACCGGTCCGGAGCTCTCGTGGCCGGCGTACGCCAACGGCAGCGGTGACACCGGGCTGGACATCGTCGAGTACCAGCTGCACCGCTCCACGCAGCAGGTCTTCACCCCGTCCGCGACGACGCTGATCGCCCCGATCGCGTCGGCCACGACCGCGTACACGGACACCACCGCGGTGCCGACCCCGGACTCCTCCTCCAGCGAGATCGGGAAGTCGTACTACTACCAGCTCGCGGTCAAGACGAAGAACGGGCAGCTCCTCGGCTCGCCGACCCGCATCGTGGGCATCCCCAAGGCCGGCCGGACGATGAAGATCATCCAGGCGGGTCAGGTCGACACCACGCTCTCCTCGCAGCAGCCGACCGTCAACCACGACGGTCTGGTCTCCGGCAAGGCGCAGACCTGGCTGAGCGTCGGCAACAACTCCGGCACCTACGGCAAGACCCGCGCCGCCCTGAAGTTCCCCACCACATCCATCCCCACCACCGCCACGGTGCTGGAGAACAAGATGTACATGTGGGGCGCGGAGACCACCAGCACCACCAACGGCGCGATCTACGAACTCCACTCCCTGACCCGGGACTTCACCGAGACCCAGGCCACCTGGAACAACGCCAACTCCACCACCCCGTGGACCACCGCCGGCGGTGACTTCTCCGCCACCGTCTCCGACACCGTCCCGCAGATCACCGACGAAGTCGGCCGCCACTGGTGGGACGCCACCGGACTCATGCAGTCCTGGGTCAAGACCCCCACCAACAACAAGGGCGTCCTGGTCAAACTCAAGGACGAGACCACCACCGGCCCACAGGAACGCACCCTGTTCCTGTCGTCCGAGGCGTCCGACCCGCAGCTGCGCCCGTACATGCAGGTCATCTACGTCGACGCGACCACCGAGGACACGTACTACGCGCCGACCACCCCGGCCCGAATGACCCCGAACTCGCAGTACACGGTCGAGTTCACGGTCACCAACACCACGTCCGCGGCCTGGGCGGCCGGTGAGCGGCAGCTCTCCTACACCTGGAAGCTGCCCGACGGCACGGACGTCACCACCGGCGGCAACCAGCTGTCCACCGCGATCCCGGCCCTCCTGCCGGGCAAGTCCGCCACCATCCAGGCGCAGGTCAAGACCCCGATCAACTCGGACTCCGGCAACAAGCGCAACGAGTACGTGCTCGGCTGGGACATCCGCAAGATCACCGACGGCACCTGGCTCTCCGCCGGCACCGGCGCCATCCCGTCGTTGAAGCAGAACGTGGCGGTCGAGGACCCCACCTCCAACAGCCTCGGCATGGAGAAGTTCTACAGCTACACCGGCAAGAACACCGGCGCCGGATCCACGGTCATGAACAACCTGGCCTCCGGCAACAGCGTCTGGCAGTACAACGCCTTCAGCAACCCGGGCCGGGGGTTGAGCACCTTCGTCCGGTTCGCGTACAACTCGCAGGACACCTCGGACACGGTCGCCGGACACGGCTGGTCGATGCAAGCCGCAGGGCCGATCCGGCTCGGCGCACCGCTGGACTTCCACCCCAACCCCAACCCGACCGAGATCCGGCTCCCGGACGGCGACGGCACCACGCACGTCTTCCGCAAGCAAGCGGACGGCACCTGGAAAGCCCCGGCAGGCGTCCACTACAAGGTCACCATGAAGGCCGGCCTGGACTGCAAGCCCACCAAGGACCCGGTCCCCGACGCCTGGACGCTCACGCGTCCGGACGGCACCAGGTTCCTGTTCGGCTGCGACGGCTACATGACCTCGACGGTGGACAAGAACGGCAACACGCAGACGTTCACCTACGAGGAGCGCAAGTCCAACAACAAGCCGACCAAGTTCCTGACCTACATCACGGACCCAGTCGGTCGGCAGACGCTGACCGTCGACTACTTCAAGAAGGGTGATGCGTCCTACGAGTACATCAACGCTCTCGGCGCCAAGGTCACGGGCTCGAACCTGACCAACTCGAAGATCTACGACCACGTGAAGTCCATGACGGACATCTCCGGTCGCAAGGTCGCCTTCTACTACACCGACAAGGGCCTGCTCGGCCAGATCACCGACGGCGTCGGCTCCAGCCAGCCCAAGGACTTCAAGTTCACCTACGACGCCACGCAGGGGAACAAGAACGTCAAGCTGGTCAAGGCCACCGACCCGCGCGGTAATGCCACCCAGTTCGCGTACTACGCGCCGCAGGCCGGCGGCGACCCGAAGTACCACTGGTGGACGCAGACGATCACCGACCGCCTCGGTGGCGCCACGGGCTTCACGTACGCGGTGAACGCCGCGAACACGAAGTTTATGGACACGAAGGTCACCGACGCCGAGTCCCGGGCCACGGCCTACGTGACGGACGACTTCGGCCGCCCGGTCCAGACGACCAACGCCAAGTCGCAGACCACGAAAATGTCGTGGGACGCCGACAACAACGTCACGTACATGGAGGAGCCGAACGGCGCCAGGACCGCCTACTGCTACGACCAGAAGACCGGCTACATGCTCTGGTCACGCGACGCCGAGAACAACAAAGCCGGCGTGCCGGACGCCGCGGACTGCGCGCCCGGTACCTACCCGGCCAACGCGGCCAAGTTCGAGTACCAGACCCGTGTCGACGGCTACTCCGCCGACCTGTGGCGCAAGACCTCACCCGAAGGACACGCCTGGCAGTTCGGATACGACGGCTTCGGCAATCTGAAGACGGTCACCGACCCCAAGGGGGTCGCCACCACGACGACCGGTGACTACACCACGTCGTACGAGTACGACGCGTTCGGTCAGCTGACCAAGTCGACCGACGCCAACGGCAACCCGACCACCAACAGCGATTTCGGCCCCACCGGTTACCCGGCCATCATCACCGACGCGCTGAACAAGTCCACGACGTTCGTCTACGACGAGCGCGGCCAGGTCACCGAAGTCGTCGATGCCCTCGGCAAGAAGACCACGCAGACGTACGACACCTTCGGTCGCCCGTTGGTCCGAGTGATCCCCAAGGGCCAGGCGTCGGGCGACGTGATCACCACGACAGCGCCCGAGTACGACGCCAACGACAACGTCACGACGTCCACGGCGCCCAATGGAGCGGTGTCCTCGGCCGTCTACGACAAGGCGGACCAGATCGTCTCGGCGACCGGGCCCAAGGACACGGCCACCTCGGGTGAGAGGAAGTCGACCTACACCTACGACAAGGCCGGCAACCTCACGACCACGACCGAGCCGAAGGGCGTTGCCACCACCACCGACGCCACGGACTACGTCACGACGAACCAGTACGATGAGATCTACCAGCTGACCTCCGTCGTCAATTCCGAGGGACACAAGGTCAGCTACGAGTACGACAACGTCGGCAACGCGACCAAGGTCATCGACCCGAAGAAGAACGCCACCGCCGACACGACCGACTACACCACCAAGACCGCCTACGACCTGAACCACCGGGTCACGACGGTCACGGACGCCGCCGGCAAGACCACCAAGCGGACCTACGACAAGGATTCGTTGGTCACGTCGACGACGGACACGGAGAACAACACCACGCTCATCAGCTACGACGAGCGCGGCAAGCAGACCGAGGTCAAGGTCCCGCGCAGCGGTACCACGGACATCACCTACCGCACGACCCGGTACGAGTACGACCAGGTCGGCAACACCACCAAGGTGATCACGCCCCGGGCGGTCGAGGCCGGGACGACGACGGCGTTCACGGCCCGCACCGAGTACGACGCGCTGAACCGGCCCAAGCGGCAGTACCAGCCGTACGACCCGGCGGACACCCGCCACAACGACCCGAATGTCTACACCGAGTCCGTCTACGACGCGGTGGGCCGGGTGGCGAAGACCACGTCACCGCCCTCGGAGGGGCAGACGGTCCGCAACACCACGTCCTACGACTACTTCGACAACGGCTGGGTGAAGAGTTCCACCGACCCGTGGGACATCACCACCACATACGAGTACAACGCCATGGGCCAGCAGACGGCCAGAACGCTGACGTCGGCCGGCGGTTCGTCGAACCGCACGATGACGTGGTCGTACTACCCCGACGGCAAGCTCAAGTCCCGTTCCGACGACGGTGTTCCCGTGGGCAAGGACGTGGTCCTGGTCGACAACTCCGACACTCAGAACACCTCCTCCACGGGAACCTGGGCGAAGGGAGACCAGCCAGGCCAACACGGCTACGACCACCAGGTCCACGCCGCCGGCACGGGCACCGACTCCTTCACCTGGAACCTCAACATCCCGACGGGTGGCACCTACTCCGTCTACGTGAAGTACCCCGCGAACACCGGCGCGGCCGCGGACGCGAAGTACAAGGTCACGCACGCCGCGGGCAGCACGGACAAGACCATCGCGCAGGACACCAACGGTGGCGCGTGGGTCTCGCTGGGCTCGTACGACTTTCAGCAGGGCAACGCCGCTGGACTGCAGTTGTTCCAGAGCCAGTCCGGTGCTGTCATGGCCGACGGTGTGAAGCTCGTCCGTGACAACTCCACCGAGACCGACCACGAGAAGAGGACCTTCACCTACGCCTACGACGTCAACGGCAACCTGACGTCCATCGACGACACGTCGTCCGGGTCGCGGATCGACGCCTACACGGTCGCCTACACGAGCCTCAACCAGGTCCAGAAGGTGACAGAGGCGCTGGCGGGCACGGAGAAGAAGGCCACGTCGTACACGTACGACGCCAACGGCCAGTCGGAGACGGTCACCCACCCGAGTCAGTTCTCCCAGTACACGTACGACCTCAGGGAACTGGTCAAGACGGTCTCGGTGGGCAAGTCTGCGACGGACACCGACCCCAAGGTCACCTCGTACACGTACACCGACCGCGGCCAGAAGTTCAGGGAGACGAAGGCCAACGGAAACACCGTCGATCACACCTACGACCTCGACGGCAGCCTGAAGTCGACGACGGAGAAGAAGGCCGACGGCACCACGCTGGTCGCCTCGCACGCCTACGCCTACGACGCCAACGGCAACAAGGCGCAGGACGTGGCGAAGAAGATGAACGCCGACAACCACGCGGCGTACCTCGACTCCAGGACCGACTACACCTATGACCCGGCCAACCGGCTGACCAAGTCGGTGAAGACGGGCAACGGCGCAGGCACGGAGACGTACGTCCACGACGACAACGCCAACGTCATCAGCCAGACGGTCAAGGGCAACAGCACCAGCTACCGGTACGACCGCAACCGGCTGCTGACCGCAACGGTGTCCGGCGTCACGGCCAACTACAACTACGACCCGTTCGGGCGCCAGGAGTCGGTCACCTCCGGCGGCAAGGTCATCGAGCGGAGCGTGTACGACGGTTTCGACCACGTCGTGGAGTCCCAGAAGACGGACGACGCCGGCGTGATGAAGTCGACGAAGTACACCTTCGACCCGCTCGACCGCACCGCCTCGAAGACGGCGGACGGCAAGACCACCGACTTCGAGTACCTCGGCCTCTCCAGCGAAGTACTCGACGAGAAGGTCGCTGGCGAGCTGACCAAGTCGTACCAGTACAGCCCGTGGGGCGAGCGCCTGTCGCAGATCAAGCACAATGCCGACGGCACGACGGAGGACGGCTTCTACGGCTACAACGGCCACACTGACGTCGAGACCCTCACGGACAGCAGCGGCAACACCAAGGCCACGTACGGCTACACCGCCTACGGTTCCGAGGACGAGTCCGAGTTCACGGGCATCGACAAGCCCGACGCCAACGACCCCACGAAGGAGACGTACAACCCCTACCGCTACAACGCGAAGCGCTGGGATGCCCAGTCCGGCACTTACGACATGGGCTTCCGCGACTACAACCCGGGGCTCAACCGCTTCACCACCCGGGACATGTACAACGGTGCCCTGGCCGACATGAGCCTCGGCGTGGACCCGTACACCGGAAACCGGTACGCCTTCACCGGGGGCAACCCCACCAGTTTCGTCGAGTTCGACGGCCATTTCTCCATCACGGACATCGCAAAGGACGTCCTGAAGTTCGCCGGCAAGAGGAACCCGGTGGGGCTGGTCAGCTCCGTATCGGGTCTGTTGTTCGACTTCGACCCGGTCGGTGACCTCGTGGACACGGCGGTCGACGAGATCTTCGGGGACTCCGAGGCCCGTTGGTACCCAGCGAAGGACTACGACCAGGGCCGTTTCCTCACCCCCGACGGAGATGTGGAGGTGGATCCGAGCATCGGTTCCGGTGACCTCCCCCCGAACTGTCTCAATGGTGGGCAGACATGGGTCTTCTACCAGCCTCTGGACGATCAGGGGCGTGCCACGGGCATGCATGCCTGCCTCAACAAGGGTGACTTCAACTACTCGAAGGACAACGGGGAGGCTGCCTTCCCCGACAATGACGCCACCGCGATCTGGGGATCCAAGGCGCCCTTTCCTGTCGAGGACTATGGAGACAACCCGAAGGGCATGAAGAAGGGGATGCACAGGGGGCATCTCCTGGGGCGTCAACTGGGCGGTGACGGTGAGGACCGGAGGAATCTGGTCCCCCTTTACGCTCTCGTGAATACGCCGGAAATGCGGGACATTGAGACCGAGATAGCCGGGCGGATCCAAGGAAATGAGACAATTCTGTACAGCGTGATTCCACACTATGGAAACGGTGGGAATATTCCGACGAGTCTCACTTTGACCGCTGTCGGTAACAAGGGGTATACACTGAACTACCCCTTGATTAACGAGCCATAGCAGGGAGAGGGACGATGACCCCTTGGGTTGAGAGAATCGTCGGTGCCACTGGATGGCAGCCGCGCGACATCCAACTGTCCTGGACTGCTACGGAGGAAGCTCTGGGCGTCGAACTCCCGGGCGACTTCAAGGAGCTGTGCGCCACCTTCGGCCGTGGAGAGTTCTCCGGATATGTCAACATGCTGGCTTCCGCCGGAGACGAGCCCTCTGGAGTGGTCGGCAACCTGCGAAGGCTGCACAGCATCTTCGACCGGAGGCCGACCGCCCGCCGGCTCTACGAGCCCTACGGAGTTCATCCTGAAGGCAGGTTGATCCAGTGGGCGCACACGGCTGATGAGGCGGAGTTCCACTGGCTCATCCAGCCGGACAGGCCGGAATCGTGGAAGGTCGTGGCGCGTCGGGCCACCGACGAGCCCTGGCACGAACTGGAGATGTCGACATCGGAGTTCCTGTACCGAGTCCTGAAGGACGAGGAATTTGCTCCGTTCGGTATTGCCCGGCAAGTGCCTGAAGCTTCGTTTGAGCCGTTGGAGGAATAGCTGTAAGGGCGAGGGCGATCAGTCCCCCGTCCGGGGACTGCCGCCAGGTCCGCGGCATGGAGGAGTACCCGAAGCTCAGTGGCACGTAGAGCTTGAGCCCATCACGTGGCAGTGACGCGCCACGACCCAGCCCTCGTGGCGGAGCGCCGTCCTTCGGTGCTCCGCCACGAGGGCGCGTGCTTTTCATGGGCTTCACCCCGCCGGTCTTCGCGGAGATGGAGCGCGAAGCTTCCCGTCTGTGTCCGGAGGGAAGCCGGCCCTCGGCTGCCGAGGCGAGGTCTACCGTCGAATGCTCGTCCTTACCGGTGTCGCCGGTCTGCCTGCGTCCCGGTGCTGCACGGCGGGCCCGATCCCATCGGATGTGGCGGTGATCACACAGCGAAGCTGTGGTGATCCCGGTTCTCGTTCCGCTGGATTCCGCGAGGGCTCCGTGAAGAACCCGGTGCTCTCCGAGTACCACGGAGAACCGGGCACCGGCCGGTTCGTACACGGGGGTGGGGGAAACGATGGACCACGATGGTCGGGCGCTGCGAGCCTCCGAGATGAGTGGGCATGCTGCCGATTTCGTCTCCCGCGCGACGGCGAGGGCGCGCTTGCCGCTGGACTACTCGGTGGCCAGCCTGCGCATCGTGGACCGGGTGGTGGACGGGCTGCGACGGACGACCGACGACCCTTCCGCCGTCAGTCAAGCCCTCAAGGGGCTCGGCGCGTACGCCGGTGAGGTGTTCGTGCGCAGATTCGGCGCGCGCTGGGTCGACTTCGACGAGGAGACCTACCGGCTCTTCCAGCAGCCGGTCGGCGTGCGCAGCACGGACGGGCGGGCGTGGAACCCGTTGGGCAAGGTGGTGAACCGCTTCGAGCTGGGCGCCGCGGAGTCCGTGCACGAACTCTCCTCCCTCTTCCCGGGGCGAGTCAGGACCTCCCCGCTCATGGGGTGTGCCGGCGGACGCGTAAGGTAGCGGGCCGGGAAGGGGGCCGACGGCGCCATCAGTTGCCGCGTTCCCAGACGACATCACGCAGGAAGACCGACTGGCACCGATGAAGGCTCACGACGTTGCGCTGGGGCGTGCTGTCGAGCGAGCCCAAGCCGGCGACGAGGCGGCCTTCGCAGAGGCTTATCGGATCGTGCACCCCGGGCTGCTGGGATACTTGCGGGGGATGGTCGGCCAGGACGCCGAGGACGTCGCCTCCGACGCCTGGCTCGAAATAGCAAGGGACCTCGGGCGGTTCCGCGGTGACGGTGCGGGCTTTCGCGGCTGGACCGCGACCATCGCCCGTCACCGGGCGCTCGACCATCTCCGGCGCGTGCGTTCCCGCCCGCGCCACGACCTGTTCGACCAGGACGTGCTGGAACTGCCCGCGCAGCGGGACACGGCGGGCGAGGCCATGGAGACCCTCTCCACCGGACGGGTGTCAGCACGCTCGTACCGGCGTCGCCCGAGGGCGCTGCTGCGTCCCCGTCCCCCGAGGAAGGCATCGCGTCCGGGTCGCCCTCGCAGTCGGCTCCGTCCACGGCACCCGTACGGGAGACCTCCGTGCCCGGGCCGACAGAATCGGAGCAGGTGCCCCCCGGCGCCGCGAAGAGTCACGAGGCGTTGTGCCGCGCGTACCAGCGGAGGACCGGGCACGCGGGCGAGGCCTTGGATGCGACCGCTTTGCGGCGCCTGGTCGAGGCAGCAGGCGGGAAAGAGGCATTGCCGGTCTACTGCGAGAAGCTCACAGGCGGGCCCAAGGCCCACGACAAGACCTCCCTGAGGCCAGAGGCGACGGCCAGGACCAGGGCCGGAATCGCTCCGAGGGCAAGAAGGCCCCCGCCGACCGTCGCTAGGCGTGGGACTCAGGGACGAGCCGGCGCACGGCTGCCTTGTGGGATGGTGCGTGCGTTGGGCCGATGGGAGGTGTGGACATTCTGCGGCCTCACCCTCCTGGACCCGGTCGAGCCGGTATGGGCCGCCGATACGCGGCCTCCTGGGGGGCGTCGACCCGTTTGACCGGCAGGAGGTCATCGGCTCCGGCCCATTCGACGTCATCGAGGGCCCACTCCCACGCTGGGGCGCGCGGCTCCACACAGCCTGTCTGCGTCAAGGACCCGGACGGCACCGTCGATCTCCGCTGATACCCGCAGGGCGCCTGGACTCGTCGCTGACGCGCGTGGCGACCGTATTCTGGGAGGCGACGGGAAGGAGCCGCTGATGAGCGTCGAGGCGATCATGCACACCGAGTTCCCCGAGGGATACACGGTCTTCTTCGGTGCCGACGGGAAGGTGATCATGACTCCGCAGAGCTTGGAGCACTCCAGCACGATCAAGTCGTTGCAGTACGACACGATCGTGTCGCTCGGGCGCCACGCGAAGACCGTCTCGGACGTCTATCTCGACTTCCCGGCGGACGAGAACTCCGCACCCGATCTCGCGATCCTGCGCGAGGACTCCCAGAGGGTGGGCAAGCGCTACAGCTTCGAGGACGTCCTGCTGATCACGGAGGTGGTGTCCGTCTCCTCGGCGCGCAAGGACTACGACGACTGCACCGCCAAGTACGGCCGCTACGGAATCCCCGTCTACCTCGTGGTGGACCCGTACGCCGCCGAGGTCGTCGTCCACACACAGCCCACCGGAACCGGCTACATCGCGGCACACACGCACAAGTACGGCACCGGCAAGCTCCCCATCGACCTGGCCGACGGGCGCACCTTCACCCTCGACCTGGACGAGTTGCCCCGGCCCGAACCGGAGACCGGTGCGCGCTGACAGGTCTGCGCCCGCGGCTGCCCGGGGGCTACGTACCGTAACCGACATACTGAGGTGCGGTCGGCCGGTGTGTGCACGGCCCGCAGTGCTGGTCCTGCGACTGCGAGACCACAGGTGGGCAGAGTTCGACTGGCCTTCGGGAGTGCGAAGGAGCGCGGAAGCGGCGGTGCAGCGAACGCTGCACCGCCCCACGGGGGAGCGGGATCGAGCGGGACGCAGCCGGATGGAAACGGATAGAAATGTCCGGCCCTTTTGCATCGTCGCAGGTGAGGCGCGTCACCGAAATGGGTTCGAGTCCCACCCGCCCCACCAAGAAAAACGTTCTGACCTGCGAAAACGCCCCTGGAGGGGTGTTTTCGCGTGCGGCGCTTGCCTCGCATTGGTGCGGCGAAGCGGCGCCCTCCGGCCTGCCGCACCGGGCCGTGACCTTCTTGACCTGGGGTTTTAGGTGGAACCTGGGTGTGGAGCCACGATGATGATCCCACGGCGATCCCACGGCCCCCGCGTGTGACACGCCGCACACTGCGCTGAATTTTGTGCCCTTGTTGACGTCCCTCACCCCAAGGTTGCTGTGTGCTGGTGCGTGGTGAAGCCGTGGAGGACGGGGGCTTCGGGGCGGAACAGTTGGCGTATTTGCTTCGAGCAGCAGGTCACCCAGGGGGAGTGCAGTCGAGGGGCACCTCGGCCGCCGCAGCCGCCCTCGGCGCGCGACGGGCCGCCCGCGGCTGCCTGGCACACGGCCGCGCTGCCCACGTTCACCGGGTACCGCGACCTGCTCGGCCTGGTACGGCAGCTGTCCTCCCTGGGGGGCTGCGCCCAGCCGATCCGGCTCGAAGGCCAGCGCACCGAGATCGACGCCTTCACCGGCGAGATCCTGCGGGAACTGAAGTCCAAGGAGCTGCCCGCCGGGCACCTGCTGGTCCGCTGCGGCAACCGCCGCACCACCCGCTGCCCCTCCTGCGCCGAGCTCTACCGCCAGGACACCTACCGCCTCATCGCCACCGGCCTGCGCGGCGGCAAGAACATCCCCGACCAGGTCGCCACCCACCCCCGCGTCTTCGCCACCCTCACCGCACCCTCGTACGGCCCGGTCCACGGGCTTCGCGTGGGCGGCTCCGCCCGCTGCCGCTGCGGACGCACCCACACCAAGGGCGACCCGCTCCTCGGCACCCCTCTCGACCCCGAGCGGTACGACTACACCGGCGCCGTGCTGTGGAACGCCCATGCCCCGGCCCTGTGGGCCCGCTTCATGCTCCACCTGCGCCGCACCATCGCCGCCGTTGCTGGTGTCCCGCAACGCCTGCTCTCCAAGGTCGTCCGGGTCTCGTACGCCAAGGTCGCCGAGTACCAGCAGCGCGGACTGATCCACTTCCACGCCGTCATCCGCCTCGACGGCCCCGCAGGCCCCTACACCCCGCCGCCCGCCTGGGCCACACACGACCTGCTGGCCGATGCCATTCGGATCTCGGCCACCCGTGCCCGCATCGACGGGTCGGAGGTCAACGGCCGGGCCCGCGCCTTCGTCTTCGGCGAGCAGATCGACACCAGGATCATCCGGTCCACGGCCTTCCAGGCCGGGACCACGATCACCGAGGGCAAGGTCGCCGGATACGTCGCCAAGTACGCCACCAAGGGCACCGAAACCGCGACCGGCACCCTCGACCACCGGCTGAAGAGGATCACCGACCTCTGGTTCGAGTCGGTACCCGAGCACGCCGCCCGCATGATTCGCACCGCCTGGGCCCTCGGTGCCCGCGACGATCTCAAGCACCTGAACCTGCGCAAGTGGGCCCACATGCTCGGCTTCCGCGGCCACTTCTCCACCAAGACCCGCGCCTACTCCACCACCCTCAGCGCCCTCCGGGCCGCCCGTGCCGCCTGGCACCGCCGCCACACCCCTCCGCCCTCACCGACCACCCTCGTCCTCGCCCACTGGGCCTATGACGGCACCGGCCTCACACCCGACCTCGAACGCCTCGCCGCCCTCATCGGCGGGGGCCCGACACGCGAACAGGCGGTGACAGCCGGTGCGTGACGACGAACTCCTCACCGTCCCCGAGGCCATGGCTCGACTCAAGATCGGCCGCTCCGCCCTCTACGACCTCCTGCGCACCCGGCGCCTGGCCTCCCTGACCATCGGCCGCGCCCGCCGCATCCCCGCCCACGCCCTCGCTGACTACGTCCAACGCCACCTGGAAGAGGCCGCCTGATGACCACCCTCAAGCGCAAAAGGGCCCGCGCCAACGGCGAAGGCACCATCTACCAGCGCAAGGACAGTCGCTGGGAAGCCGCCGGCTACGTCCTCGCCGCCGACGGCACCCGCAAACGCATCCGCGTCTATGGCACCACGCGGAGGGAAGCCGCCGACAAACTCGCCGAAAAGATCACCGACAGCAACCGCGGCCTGCCCGTCGCCACCGCCGACAGCACCGTCGGCGACTACCTCACCTACTGGCTCGGCAGCGTCGCCATCCACCGGCTTCGGGAGAACACCCACACCCGCTACGCCGCCTGCGTCCGCCTCCACCTCATCCCCGGCCTCGGTACCAAGAAAGTCGCGCGGCTCACCGCCAAAGACGTACGCACCTTCCTCGACCGCCTCCGCACCACCTGCCAGTGCTGTACCCAGGGACTCGACACCGAACAGAAGCAGTGCTGCGCGGTCGGCGAGTGCTGCCAAAAACGACTGTCCGCCTCAACCGTGACCTACGTGCACTCGGTCCTTAAGTCGGCGCTCGAACACGCCGTCCGCGAGGACGAGCTGCCGCGTAACGTCGCCCGGAACGTCAAAGCCGCCACGCCCCGGCCCAGGCGCTTCCAGCCCCTCACTCCGGTTGAGGCCCGCCAGTTCCTTGACGCAGCCCGCGCCGACCGGCTCCACGCCCTGTACGAACTCGCCCTGCGCACCGGCCTCCGAAAGGGCGAACTCCTCGGCCTCCACTGGGAAGACCTCGACCTCACCACCGGCACCGCAACGATCCGCCGCTCGCTCCAGCGCACCCGAACCGGCGGCCTCACCCACCTGCCCACAAAGACCCGGGCATCCGAACGCCGCATCGCCCTCCCGACCGAATGCATCCACTCCCTCAAGGAGCACAGAGGACGGCAGGACAGGGAGCGGGGACAGGCCGGGTCGGCTTGGAGCGACAGCGGCCTCGTCTTCACCACGCCAACCGGACGACCTCTCGACCCGGCCAACCTCACCCGCCGCTTCCGCAGCTTCCTTCACCGGGCCGGGCTCCGCCGCATCCGCTTCCACGACCTCCGCCACTCGACCGCGACGCTGCTCCTGGAACAGGGCGTCGACCTCGTCGTCATCAAGGAGTTGTTGGGCCACGCCCACATCGGCGTCACCGCCGGCGTCTACGCCCACGTAAGACTCCGTCTCCAACGCCAAGCCATCGACACCCTCGGCCACGCCCTCGGCCCCTCCGACAACGACTCTGACGACCCACCCGCCGTAGCCGTCGTCCGCTGACGTTGCCGTCAGCGTTGCCGTCAGACGCGCCAGAAGCCCCACCGGATTTTCCGGTGGGGCTTCTGATTTTCTGCGCCAATCATGACGAGATGAGGCGGTGGAAAGACCTAGAAGGCGTCAGCCTTATGCCCCTTGGGTAACCTCTCTGGCTTCATCCAGGAGGCGTTCCACTTCAGCTTTCCACTCGTCTCCACGTCCTTCATCGACCCACAGGCCATAGGCCTCGGAATCCTCTTGCAGCACCCTGGAAAGAGCCGAAACAACCAGCGAGAAGAAGGAGGACGGAATCTCGGGGACCGCATCCAACAGCTCTACCGCTTCGAGGACACTGTCTCTTCCCTTGATCTTCGCCAAAGCAACAGCTGAAGCAGCTACCGCCGGCTCACCCAAGTCGCGATCAAGGTAGTCCCCGGGCTCGACTTCAGTCGCGGATGACAACGCCTCACGCAGCGCGTCGATCACCTCGCCCTCATCAAGTCCTCGCAGCTCATCGAGCAGATCCATCGCTGAGTCGTTCTCGAATGGCCCTACGCCTGAAGCGCTCATGCTGTCCACTCACCTCCATTCATCCAGAAAATCACGTGCGGCTTGCAAGTATTGCTGGCGTCGCGGATTGCCGAGACGGATCGCCCTTTGATTGGCCAAGATTGGCGTGTACCAATTCTCGGCCATCTCCTCCAGGCCTCGCCTCGCAGACCGATTATCCGTCCTGTAGAGAACCACGCCCGTCAGACCGGGATAGTCTCGTCGGTGCGTGGCGAGACGGGACTGCAGATCCGTGGCCATACCCGTTCGCATCACCGTTCCGTTCTCCGACATCAATGCGTAGATGCCGCCCCTGGCGTTGGGGTCACCGATGGCCTGGTGCGATGGGCTGAGAAGACCCACCGTAGGACATCCGCCGGAATTGTGGACAAGGACCGGAGTCTGCCCCGCCAGCACATAGTACGCGTGGATGTCATCGATGGTGAGGTCGTGTGTGCGCTGCTGCTTGACGTACCGGTTGACTGCGGCGATCCGGATGGGGGTTCCTGAACTGGTCCGCAGGAACTGGCCGGCCTCGAGGTCTCCGGCGTCAACCCAGCTCTCAAGTTCTGGAACCCAGAAGGGGTGGGTGTTGGTGGCGACGATTACGCTCTCGCCATCTCTGGTGGCGACGGTGAGCTCGGTGAATTCTTTGTCGCTCTCCGTGCGTATGGTCTCGATGACCTTCTTGCGTCGGTTTTCCCCGGTCCTTGTATCTGTGGTCAGAATCGTGTCGCCGATTTTGACATCTTCGATCTTCTTGCGACTCCCGTCACCCATGAGAACTTGGGTTCCGGGTATGAAGGAGTGGCACCTCCCAAGAGAGCTGGCCGCATCCTTCGTAGCCCCCTTGGCCGCTCCCTTGGCTGCCCCCTTGATTGCACCGACCCCGCCGAAGGCGATGGAGAGCATGTCGACGAGGCCTTCGCCGTCTTCGTATCCAGGGTTTTTGGTGTCTACCCCGATGGTTCCCATGAGGTCGTCGTAGCCGCGTGCGAGCGACCACTGTTCTGGGAGGACGAGATCGATGGTGGATGCGAATGATCGACCGGCGCCAGCAATCGTGTTCCTGTTGTACACGATCTTGCGGGGTGTCAGGTCTACGACGGTTCCCCAGTTCACGCCAGCTTCCTGTTTGAAGAGGCGCTTTCCGTTCCATTCTTGATAGGCAGTGAACTTCCACCCGGATCCTGTGGGCTGCCAGGTCTCGTGATAATTGGTCGCCACCTCATCGCCATCAGCCCGGCAGGTACTGGTGTTGCCACCACACAGGCCATCGGGGCGAAGTCCTGTGGGGTCACTCTTCGAGACCGGGTTGCCGTTGGCGTAGGTGTACCCGTTCATCTGGAGCGGGTCGGTGGTGTCGATGATGGGGTCGGCGGAGAGGAAACGGCCGGTGTTCTGGTCGTATTCGCGGGCGCCGATGTGGGTGAGGCCGGTGGTGGTGTCGTCGATTCCGACGCCGAGGTAGCCGCGCTTGTTGGGCCAGTTGGCTGGCTTGGCGCCGCGGAATTCTCCGTAGGGCTTGACCGCGCGGCGGGTGACGGGCTGGGTGCCACCGGCTTCGACGGTGGTGTGGGCGGTTCCCAGGTGGTCGGTGAGGAGGACGTTGAGTTTGTGGCCGGTGGTGGATTGGTTAGTGGTGGTGCGGACGACGGTGGGTGCGCCGGCCTGGCCGTAGGCGCGGGAAGCGCGAGTGATGAGCCCGACGGAGTCGGTGGTGAGTTCGGTTTCGCCGAGGTACAGGGTGCTGCCGGTGGGGGAGTCTTCGAGAATGCGGTTGCCGTCGGCGTCGTAGACATAGGTGGTCTTGACGCCGTTGGCCGTGTTCGACTCGAGCTTCTGCTCGGATGTCCACTGCAGGGACTGGTCCGGGGTGGCGCCGCCGGGCAGGTCGCGGGTTTTGGTGGTGCCGGTGGGGTTGTAGGTGTAAGTGCTGCCCTTGCCGGCGAGCGTGGAGTCGACGGAGGTGAGGGTGTGGGGCTGGGCGGTGCTGTGGTTGTAGGTGTAAGTGACGTTCTTGCTGGTGTCGCCGGCCGGGTCGTGTTCGGTCATGCTGGCACGGTTGCCGACCCAGTCGTAGATGAAGGACTGCCGGTAGGCGGCCGAGCCGGTGACGGCGGTGCCAGAGGCGACAGTGCCGGTGAAGGGTGCCGTGTTGGCGAGACCGGCGGGTGCCACTCCTGCCTGGTGGGGGGCGTCGGCGACCGGGCCGCTGGAGGAGGTTCCGTCGGTGCGGTGGCCCCAGGTGGCTCCTGAGTCCGACTTGCAGCCGGTTCCCTTGCCGTCGGCCTTGATGTTCGAGGTCCAGACGTTGACCAGTTCACCCATGACGTCATAGGTGAAGCACTGGTTGTCCCAGGTCGTGAGGGTGGATGTCACCGCGTCCTGTCGGGCGCTCGCGGTGATCATGCCGGAGGTGTCGTAGGCGTAGCCGGTGTCCGAGATGCGGTGGGGGCCGGCGGTCTCTCGGTCGGTCACCGTGTGCTGGAGGCGGCCGGTGTGCTCGTCGATGAAGTTGGTCGTCCAGATGCGGTAGGGCTGAGCGCTGGAGACAGAGCGCAGGACTTCGCCGTAGGGCGAGTACGTGGCATCCGAGGTGTACCAGGCGGTGCCGGAGGTGGACTCGGGCAGGCCGTCTTCGTTGTAGCGAGTGATGACCTTCTCCGCCGCCAGGCCGCCCTTGGCGGGCAGCGTGACGGAGAGCGGCTTGCCAGTGAGCGTGTAGGTGTAGCTGTAGGCGTACGTGCCGGACAGGCCGGTGGTCATGGTGTTGGCGGGGATGACCACCTGGCGGCCGGTGGGCCGGTACTCGGTGTCGTAGCCGGTGACTTTGGTGATGTAGTCGCCGGTGGCGGTGCGCCGTTTGGACTCGGACGGAAGCCCGAGTGCGCCGGCCGGGTCGTAGGTGTACTCCTTGACCGGTGTGGTCAGTTTCGAGCCCTCGCGTACCGCGGTGGCACGGCCGAGGACGTCGTAGTCGGTGTAGGTGTACTGGCCGAGGGCATCGGAGACGATGTTGGGGCGGTCGGCCTGGTCGTACTCGGTCTCTGTGGTGCCCGTGTCCGGGTCGGTGGCCGAGGTGACGCGACCGCGGGCGTCGTAGATGTAGGTCCAGGCGTTGCCGGCGGGGTCGGTGATCTTGTCGCGGTTGCCGCGCTTGTCGTAGCCGTACGTGGTGGTGCGGTACTTGCCGGTGCCGGTGTGGTGCCTGATGTTGGTGACGCGGCCCAGGGCGTCGGTGGCCGTGGTGGTCGTGGGGACGGTGGAGCCGGCGGGGTCGACAGCGATGCTGGTGTCACCGTAGGTGGTGGTGGTCCAGGCCTGGCGGTTCTGCCCGTGGTACGGGATCTGTCTGACCGGGCGTTCCATGCCGTCGTAGACGGTCTTGACACGGCTCTTGACATGTGTCGGGGAATTGACCTGGAACAGGTCGGTCGCGGGTTCGCCCTTGGCGAGGTAGCCGCTGGTCTGCTCGGAGACCAGGCCGTGGTCGTTGTAGTAGGTGTCGGTGACGATGCGTCCGGGGCCGTGGGCCTCGGACTGTGTCTGGACCTGGCGCATGAGGCCGTCGTAGAGCGTGACCTGGCGGGCTTGGGTGCCGTCGTCCTTGAGGGCCTTGACGGTGGCAGCCGCAGGGTTGGTCTTGCCGTCGGAGCCGACGGTCGCGGTCTGGTAGGAGATCTCGACGTTGGGAGTCTGGGTACCGGCGGAGCGTGAGGGGGACCAGCCCTTGGTGAGGCGGCCGAGGTCGTCGTACTCGGTGCGGGTGATACGGCCGTTGGGGTCGGTGACCGTCAGCGGCAGCGCGCGGCCGGGGTCAAAGGTCGTGGTGGTGGCGTGGCCCTTGGCGTTGATCGTCTTGACGGAGGTGACCGGGCCTCCGGCGTCGCCGGGGGTGTACTGGGTTTCGATCTTGCCGCCGTCGGGCTTGGTGACGGTGCGGATGCGGCCGAGTGGGTCGTAGGTGGTGGTCGTGGTGATGGAGTGGGTGGTGCCCATGCCGTCGGTCTCATCGACGTCCGTGACCAGGCCCTTGGTGGGGGTGGCGCCGTGGGCGAGGTGGTCGTAGCGGGTTTTGATCGAGCCCTTGAGTTCGGTGGCGGGATCGGCGTTGGCGTGGTCGGCGCAGGTGGTGGCGGTGGTGCGGATACTGCTGGGGAGTCCGATCAGCCACGCGTCGGTGTTGTGGATGTAGGCCGTCTTAGCGCAGGTGGGTTCGGAGAGGGTTTCGCTGGTGCCGTTGTGCGTGACGACGGCGGTCTCGACTGCGGTGGGCATACCGTGTGTCGCGTCCCGGTCGAGGGTGGTGGTGCGGACGCCGCGCCAGCCGCTGCCGACGGCCTGGATGGTGTCCGTCTTCTTGACGCTCGTGCGGTAGGCGCGCAGGGCAGCGAGGGCGGTGCCGTTCTCGGCATGCCGGGGGCGTGAGGCGGTCTCGACCGCGGCGTCGGGGAAGCTTCGTGTTCGGTTCTTGAAGGCCGGTATGGTCTCGGGCTTGTTGTCGAGGTAGGTGCCGGCCTGGTCGGAGTTCAGGAAAGTGAGGGTTTCGGCGGTCATGCCCGCGTACTGAGGGGCGTCGTCGGCGACGAGGACGGTGCCGTCGATGGAGTCCTTGACCTCGCCGCCGATTCCCTGGAAATAGCGGGTCGCAGAGAGCGACTGCGACGGGGGTGCGTGCGGCGGGTCACCGGGCTTCGGGGGGTCCTTGGGAGGTGACGACTTGTTGCCCTTGGTGACGGTGACCTGGCGGTAGCCGCGCCAGTCGCTGTAGGTGCGCAGGGCGGGGCGGAGGAACTCGTCGTCGCTCTGAGCCCAGGCCGGGCCCGTGTAGCCGTACTTGGTCTTGATGGAGGCGCCGAAGATGTTGGCCACCTTGTCGGTCTCGGCGACCGAGTCGACGACGTACTTGTTGAACCACGCCTTGGCGGGGGTCTTCTCCTCGCCGTCGGGGGACCAGCGGACGGGGTAGCAGGTGCCGTTGGCCTTGCCGTTGTCGGTGGCGGGCTGACTGTCGCAGCCGCCGGTGTACTCGACCTGGATATCGGCTCCGGCTTCGGTGGCGATGGTGCCGATGCGGGGCCGGGTGAAGCCGGGGCGCTTGTCGTTGGGCCCGGTGGGGACGAGGTTGGGAAGCTGCTTGTCGGCCTTGAGACGGGTGCGCAGGGGGGACGTGGTTTTGACGACGTAGTGGGCGAAGCTGACGCCGTCCTTGGACTGGGGGGTGCCGGTGGTGTCGCCAGGGCCGTAGCCGGTACGGGTGAGGGAGTTGAGCCAGAGGCCGGGGGCGGTGTCGTACCAGTCCTCGGGGAAGGAGTGGTTGAGGGTGAACGTGTCGACCTTGCTCAGGCCGGTCTGGCCTGCGACGCGAACAGCATTGGTGGTGACGGTCTTGAGACGGATCTGGGTCCAGAAGGACGGGAAGCCGGGGCAGAGTTTGGACTTCTCCGCGCAGTTGAGGGAGCCGGGGGTGTCCCACCAGGGGCGGTAGGCGGTGGGGTCGTTGGGCTTGAAGTTGGTCGCGGCGCAGGCGGTCGTGGACTTCAGGCAGCGCTGGTCGATGCCGAAGGCGACGGTGGCGGACGGCTTGGTCAGGTCGGCTGCGCGGAGGCCGTATTCGATGGTGGTGGGGTAGGCGGCGCGTTCGTAGGACTCGGGGGTGGCGCGCTTGCCGCGAACGGCGTAGTAGTTCGTCTCCTGCTTCCAGTTGACGATCATGACGTTGCCGTGGACGTCCTCGACCTTGTCCAGGCCCCAGCGCCAGGCCTGCTGCCTGGGCTTATTAGTGTCTGGATCCGTGCCGCATCGGGAGTTGGCGAAGGCGGTGTCGTGGCAGGGCTCGCCGGGGTGGTTGCCGAAGACGGGGGCTGTGGAGACGGAGTTGGTGTCGGCGTGGCCGCCGCCCACCTTGTTGAGGCCGAAGTGGTACTTGGTGCCGTCGGTGGTGGTGACGGTCCAGTACTCGCCGTTGTCGTCGCCGTTGGTGCCGCCGGTGTGGCGCTGGACGCGGGTGCCGTCGTCGCGCTGGGGGCGGTAGGTCTCGACGTCGCTTTCGGGATTGCTAGTGGCGGGGGCGTCGCGGACGAGCTCGGTGGTGCTGCCGCCCAGGGACATGACCGCGTTGTAGGACACCCAGCACAGGTCGCTGGTCTTGTCGGCCTTGGCGGTGTTGTTGGGGGTTTCGGTGAGCTCCTGAGTGTCGTCCTTGCAGCTGCGGTAGCGGCGTTCGATGAAGCCGGGGCTGTAGTCCCAGCCTTCGCCGATCCAGGATGCCTGGGGGGAGGAAACGGCAGTCTTGCCGTCGACGGCCTGGGAGTTGTAGGAGAGCGTGACGTTCGGCGCGGGGCCGGCCGGAGTGGGTGGCATGGCCATCGGGTAGGACCAGGTGAACGCACCGGAGGAGCCGCCGGCGGTCCACTTGCCGCTGGAGGCCAGCGGGGTGGCCTTGAAGGATCCGCCGGGTCCGGAGCCAGAGTCGACGGCGCCGATGACGGCCTTGTCTCCGCCCGTGGCGGTGGGGGTGGCGGTGGTGTAAGAGGCCTGCATGATCGCCGGGCCGGACGGGCTGGTGGAGGCTGCGAAGGCGGGGGTGACGGTGCCGTCGGCTGCGGTGTCGACCGTGGCCGTCACGGTTTGGCTGACGGGGTCGTTGACGGTCTCGAGTTCCTCGTACTCCTGGCACGCCTCCGCAAGTGGCGTGGTGAGGTAGCACTCGGGGAACTGGACCAGACGCAGCCGGGAGGCCCAGTCGGCTCCGTGGAGGTTTACGAAAGCCTCGTACTGCAGGCCGACGGAAAGGGGTACGGAGCCGGTGGCGGGGGCTTGGACGGTGACGAGGGCACCGACCTTGAAGGCTTCTTCGACGCCCTTGCTGATCTCGGCGGCGCGATCGACAACGCTGAACTGCCAGGTGCCGGTGGGCGCGGGCTGACCAGCTGCCTGCCCAGCAAGGATGGGGAGAGTCGGGATCTGGGTGAGACCGCCCGTCTCGGCCGCCGTCGCCGACGTGGTGGTAGTCATCGAGGCCGGGCTGACGGCGGAACCGAAAGTGAACGGCTCGGTGTCGGCGGCCGGGGTCGTCGTGGTGCCAGCGGGTGCCTGCTGCAGGTCAGCGGGGACCTTGACCTTGAGCGCCTCGAGAGTCTTCTCGAACGTCTCGCCATCGATGGGCTTGTCGAGCTCGATGGCTTCGAGTTCGAGGGGCTCGGCGGCGATGGTCTCGCGTCCAGTCTCGACGTTCGCCGGGTCTGGTGGCAGGGCCAGGGACTGGGCGGGCAACAGCCCCACCAGCAGTGCGGCCCCCAGGGCGGGTATGACCATGCGGTGGGCCCGACGGCGGGCGTGGCGATGGCGAGCGAACAAGGTGAGGTACCTCCGGACCACTTGGAGCGGCAGCCGGAGACGCACCGCAGGTGATTGCACTTCAGATCCCGCAGATTCTGCGTGCACTTGGTGAAGGAATTCCAGAGATGGTGCATACCGCGTGACTATTGTCACGGGACTTAATCGACTGTGTGTGGATAGACGGTCCACTGCTGGGCTTCATCTGACATTCACCCAGGTCAGCACAGGAAATACGCCAGAAGAACGTGATCTGTGCATTCAGTTACGAAGTAACTGATCGTGATGATCTTTCATCCTGGTTTCCTACGATCCATCCCGTAGAGGCAGGGGTCGAACCTGCCGAACGTGGCTTTCACACCCTCGCGGTTAGCGTCCGCGGGCGGCACATGGAAGGTCCGGCCGGCTTCCGGTGCAGGGTGACGTACCAGGGTTGATGGGTCATCATCGGCTCGCCCAGCCATGCCTGCGCGGAATGGTGCTCCGAATCGGACTCCCTCGCTCATGACGTCATGGCCGGCTTCGTGGTTTCAGCCGGTGCCGTGAGAGCCCGGAACGCTGGGAAAAGGGGTCCTCACCCGATGAGACAGACATGGCAGCGGCCCGCGGCCCGGCGCGTGAGCGCCATGGTGGTCGCGGCCGCGCTCGCCGCGGGCGGCATCACCTACGCGGGTTTCCAGGCGGCTGGCCCTGCCGGCGAGGCGACGACCCTGCCGGCAGACGGCAGGAGCGAAGACCGCAAGCCGAAGACGCAGCCGGTGAGCCAGGCCGCAGCGGCCTCGTTGGCCCGCAGGACCGGCAAGCCGGTCGAGGCCACGGAGCTTCGGACCGCCCGCTCGACGACGTGGGCGCGTCCGGACGGGCTGATGACGAAGAAACTGTACGCCTCGCCGGTCTGGGCCAAGGGCGGCCAGGAGTGGAAGGCGATCGACACCACACTGAAGCGGACAGGCAAGGGCTGGGCGCCCTCGGCCACGAACACCCGCGTGGTGTTCTCCGGCGGCAGCGCCGGTGGCGAGCAGCGGGCGTCCCGTGGGCAGGTGCGCCGGATCTCGCTCGTCAAGGGCCTGAAGGCTGAGACGGAGCCGGGCAGTCCGCTGGTCACGCTCACCGTCGGCGGCACGGTCGAGATCCCCGAGCTCCACGAGATCCAGCTGACCTGGCCGGGCCCCGTGCCCGCGCCGGTCATCGACGGCTCACGGGCTCTGTATCCGGAGATCTTCCCGGGTGCTGATCTGGTCCTGACGGCCGAGGACGACGGGTTCGCCCAGCTCCTCGTCCTGAAGAACCGCCAGGCCGCCGCAGACCCACGGGTCGCGCAACTGACGTACGGGCTTGCATCGCCCACACTTACCTTCCGCCTTGACCCGGAGTCCGGCATCGTCGCCGCCGAGGACCTCGACGGGCAGGAGGTCGCCCTGTCGCCGACTCCGCTCATGTGGGACAGCAGTGGCGCCCCGGCCGTCACCGATGGTGAACTCGGCGCGTCCTCCCAGCCGACCGCCTCGGAGTCCCCCGAGACGCCGCCCGCCACGAGCACCGCCCCGGAGCCGAGCCCCAGCACGAGCTCCGAGGCACTCGCCGACGACAACGTCGACCCCGAAGCCGAGGCCCTGCCCACCGCCACGGACGAAGCCGCCCCCACCCTCACCGACGCGCCCCTCCCGACCGCACCGGCCGAGCCGACACCCGCGCCCTCGCAGACCGGCGACGCCGCCACGCTGAGCCTGCCGCTGCTCAACGGCCCCTCCCCCGAGTCTCGCGGCGACGTGGTCGAAGCCGACCTCGGGGACGGCACCTGGCTGCTCACCCCCAGCCTGGACTTCCTCAACGACCCGGCCACCGTTTACCCCGTCTTCATCGACCCCACGGTCAAGAAGCACACCCAGGACTGGACCACGGCCTACAGCCGGCACCAGAAGGCCACCTTCTTCAACGGCAAGGACTTCAACCCCAGCGGAACCCACGAAGCCCGCGTCGGCTTCGAGTCCGACAGCTGGGGCACCTCCCGGTCGTACTTCAACATCGCGTTCGACAAGAACCTCAAGGGCGCCAAGATCCAGAAGGCCACCCTGCGGATGCTGGAGACGTACTCGTGGTCCTGCAGCGCGCGCGCCATGTCCGTCCACGTCACCAGCCCGATCAGCGGGCGTACCAACTGGAAGAACGCACCCGCCCTGACCGACGCCAACCTGGCCTCGCCGTCACGGAGCTTCGCGCACGGCTACAAGTCGGGATGCCGCGACGAGTACGAGACCTTCGACGTGAGGGGGGTCGCGCAGAAGGCCGCTGACCAGGGCAAGAGCACGATGACCTTCGGGCTGCGGGCCCGCGACGAGAAGTCACAGTTCTCGTGGAAGAAGTTCCAGGCCGACGGCGACAACGCCCCCGTACTGGAGCTGACCTACAACCGGCCCCCGACCCCTCCCACCAGCCTCGATCTCGGCCCCGACTTCAAGTGCACCACCACGCCCCCTTACGTCAGGGTCGGCTCCTCCAGCATCACCTTCACCGCCAGATCCACAGATCCCGACGCAAACCTGGACTACCTCGACTTCACCATGTGGCCGACCAACAAATGGTCCACCACCGGCGACATGCTCAAGTCCACAGGCACCGTCTCCGTCGGCGCCGACACTGACGCCGCCACACGCACCACGTCGGGCTTCTCCACCAGCGGCCTAGTGCACAACACCGTCTACTCGTGGTCCGTGCGGGCCGTCGACGCCGCCGGCAGCACGTCGGCGTACAGGCCGACGGTGCCTTGCCGGTTCATCTGGGACGAGGTGGCCCCTAGGGCTCCCCGGGTCACCTCCACCGACTTCCCCAACGCCGACGGAAGCGACGATGCCTTCGGGAACGAGCCCGAGGACTCCAACTGGTCGAAGATCAAGTTCGGCGCCGCCGGAACCTTCAAGTTCCAGGCCCTGGACACCGACGTCATCCGATTCGAGTACGGGTTCAACGCCAACAGCTACCCCTACCCCGTATCCCGGACCGCCGGCGCCCCCACCACGACGATCACCACCCTCTCGGGCGCCAAGCCCCCCGCCGCCGGGCCCAACGTGCTGTACGTGCGGACCGTCGACGGAACCGGTCACGTCTCCGAACCCACGAAGTACTTCTTCTACGTCACCCCCCGCGACCAGGCAGACAGCGCCGGCGACTTCACCGGCGACCAGCACCCCGACCTGCTGGCGATCACCGCGGGCGGCAACCTCCGCCTCTACCCCTCACATGCCGACAGGACAGACCCACTCCTCCTCAAGGGCAACGGAGACCTCGACTTCTCCATGTCAGGTGCATACCGCGAGAACCCGGCAAAGGACCCCAACGGCGGCGACACCCAACAAGCATTCATCGCCCCCGTCTCCAACCACTTCTCCGGCGCCCTGATCACCCACAACGGCGACTTCTACGGCGGCGACGGCCTCCAAGACCTCATCGCAGGTGTCGACGCAAAGCTGTGGGTCTACCCCGGCGACGGCTACGGCGCCGTCAACATCACCAAGCGCCGCGAACTCCTCCTCCCCCCCAACGCACCCACCAACACCACCTACACCTACACCCAGCTCCTCGCCACCGGAGACGTCACCGGAGACGGGCGCCCCGAAGTGTTCGCCACCGTCGGTGACCAGCTCTGGGTCTTCGTCGGCTACACCGGCGCCGCCTTCACCGAAGCCCGCATGCTGACCAGCTCCCCCTGGGCCGACCGTGACCTCGTCACGGTCGCCGACATCGGCGGCGACGGCGTCCCCGACCTGCTCTTCCGCAGTGAGGAAACCGGGCGCGGCCTGCTCCTGCGACACGGCAAGCCCGGCACGGGCGGCGGCGTCGACCTGGACTCGCTGGCAACAGCCGCTGGCTCCAAGACCGGCAAGGACGAGACCTACGGAACCGGCGGCTGGAACAAGGCGTCCATGCCCAAGATCATGGGAACCCCCGACGCCCACGGCGGCAGCGAGGACAGCGACGGCATCCCCGACATCTGGGCAGTCGCATCCGACGGATACCTCTACTTCTACCCCGGCGGCCGCACCGCACACGGAACCCGCTTCGCCGCCAGCGGCGTCGGCTGGAGCAGCAACCGCGCCATCGGCTGACCACAACCAGGGCAGGGCCCGCCACAAACGGCGGGCCCTGCCCCATACCCGGCGGCCGGACCGTGGACGCCTGCGCCCAAAGGTGCGTCACTACGCAACGTAACTGCGGGCAGCGGACGGACATGGGCCAGGACGCGGGGAGCCGCAGCGATCCTGCGCAGCGATTCGGGCCGCTGACGGGTAGAGCTCTTCCTGAGTTCCGCGGGTGCGGCAGGTGCGAGGGACGCAGAAGAAGCGGTGCGGCGAACGCCGCACGGTCCCTCGGTCGAGCAGGATCGAGGGGGATGCAGCCGGATGGAAACGGATAGAAATGTCCGGCCCTTTTGCATCGTCGCAGGTGAGACGCGTCACTGAAATGGGTTCGAGTCCCACCCGCCCCACCATCGAAAAACGTTCTGACCTGCGAAAACGCCCCTGGAGGGGTGTTTTCGCGTGCAGCGATCGCCTCGCATCGGTGCAGCGAAACGGGCGTTGCCGGCCTGTCTCGCTGGCTCTGCGCCTTCTTGACCTGGGGTTTTGGGTGGAGCGTAGATGTGCAGCCGAGTCGATGCTCCCACGGCGATCCCACGGCTCCTGCGTGTGACACGCCGCACACTGCGCCGAATATCTGCACCCTTGTCGACGCTCTGTCGGTCAGGCGGGCGGACGCTTGTCGGCAGGGGTGCCGGGGGCCGTTGCGATGACGGGGGTTCGCCACCCTCCTCTGCACGCGCTTCAGCGCGGTCCCGAGAGTCCTGCGTCATCGTCTCGACGCCCTCGCCAATGCCCAGACTCACTGGAGCGGTTGCGCGCCCCGGACCGCGGACTCGGCCCAAGGGGCTGGCGGGCACCGCCCGCGGCGTCGCAGGCGGGGCGCATCTTGCCACCTGCGCCGGCCCCGCCTCGCCACGAAATCGTCCGGCCCGTCGGCCCGCGGCGAAATCGGCCCGGAGGAGGGAACCGGCAGCCCGAACGCGCGGGGTTTTGCTACGCCTTCGCCGCAGGAACGCCGACACCCCGTCCCGCGCCTTCTGCAGCCAGGGACGAGGGCCCGCGGTAGTGACCGACGCGTCCGTAGAGCCGGTCTCGGGCTCCTGCGTCTCGAACGTCAGTCTCGTCGCCGGGGTGGGCAGCCTGCCTGGAATGGACCGTCACAGAATGCGATTGCCTTCGATAACCACATGATCCCGTGGCTCGGAGAGCTGTCAGTCTCCGACCGAGGGGAGAAGCTCATCCGCGATCGCGACAGTCGGTGGATCCTGGATCTCCAGGCCGGGCGGCCGGGCCCCCTTCATCCTCCGGGCACGGAGCGCCGCAAGTACGCGGCGAAGACGATCGCCAACCTCCACGGCCTGCTCTACAGCGTCCTCCAGTCCGCCGTGGACGCCGACCCGTCTCTCCGTGACGCGAACCCTGCGCGCACACCAAGCTGCCCAAGGGGGACCACACGGAGGACGACGAGGTCTTCCTGGAGCCCGAGGAGTACGGTGCCACTCGTCACGTCAGTCATCAACTGCCGCTCTCTACCTGGGAGTTACACCGTTCGCGCTACAGTCCCGGTGACTCCGATGACGCAGGTAGCCGCGGGTTTCGCACGGTGTCGTAGGAAACCTTAGCGGCACGGAGGTCACCCCCGTTAAGGTCGATTGAGGATCACGCAGACGTACTGGTGAGAGACGTGGACGGCATCGAGGCTTGAGTGCCGGGTGCGGTCCACTTGGAAGGCGGATAGGTCACATGAGTGCAGGTGGTTCTACGGTGGACCCCAGACTGGTACGCCTCGCTCAGCAGTCCAGGAACTTCGGTTTCCTCCTGGCTGACCTTCCGCTCCTCGTGGCCTACGGGGCCGCTGCTGAGAGCCACGTCTTCGACGATCCCAATACCTCCTTGATCAAGTCGCGGCAGTTCGGCGAAGCCCTTGCGGAGGAGCTGGTGAGCCGGGGCCGGGTTCGCGTCGAGGGAAGTACTCAGTTCGACCGTCTCAAGGCCTTGGATCGAGAGGGCTACCTTCACGGCGACGTCGGTAACGCCTTCCACGAGGTCCGCACACTCGGCAACGACGCCAATCACAAGGGCCACGACAGCGCCGAAGACGCTTTCCGTGCCTTGCGGACCTGCTTCCGTCTCGGCGTCTGGTACCACCGTCTGCTCACCGGATCCCGGGAGCAGCTCACCTTCGTACCGCCGAGCCCGGACCGAACGCCGGCCGCCAGGAACGCCCGGCTAGCGGACGATATCGCCGCTGCCCGCAAGGCACTCGAAGAGGCCCGGCTGAGCTACCGGGATCAGGCATCCCAGGCGCAGGTCGAGCAGGCTGCGCGAGCCGCTGCCGAGCGCGAGCTCGCCCAGGCTCAGGCCGAGCGCGAGGAGCTGGCTCGCCAGGTCGCCGCTATGCAGGCTCAGCTGGCGGCCATCGAGACGGCGGCTGGCCAGGAGCGCGCTCACCGGCACCGTGCCGATGCCACCAGCACAGCCGCCGCCTCGGCTGCGGTCGCAGAGCGCGCTCGCTTGCTTGACAACGCGGAGCAGGCATCCCGAGAGCCCCTGACCGAGGCACAGGTCCGTTCCAAGCTCGACGAGATGCTGACGCAGGCCGGCTGGTACGTCCAGGACGCCGCATTCGGCCTCAATCTCCACGTTCAGGGTGACCGGCGCGGCAGCGGAGTCGCCGTACGCGAGGTGACCACGGCACGGGGCCGAGCCGACTATGCCCTTTATGTAGAGGCAAAGCTCGTCGGCGTCATTGAGGCCAAGCGAGAAGGCGCTGACCTCACAGCAGCGGAAACTCAGGCCAATGGATACGCCGACCATCTCACCGACGCGCAGCAGCGCTTGGTCGCCTGGCGCACCCCACTGCCGTTCCGATACGTGAGTGATGGCGGCGAGACTCGCTTCCGGTCCACTCTCGACCCGGATTCCCGTACGCGCCGGATCTTCTCCTTTCACCAGCCACGTACCCTGGCGCGCTGGATGCGCCAAGCCGACGAGGACCCGCAGGCTCCCAGCTACCGGGCTCGGCTGCAGCTTCGGATGCCCGAACTCGACGAGCGCCCCTTGCGCCCCGCTCAGATCACCGCCGTTCAGGGGGTGGAGAACTCTGTTGCTCTCGGCAGGGGCCAGCACGGCATGGGACAGTCCCGTTCTCTCGTTCAGATGGCCACCGGCGCGGGCAAGACGTTCACAGCGGTCACGTTCTCCTACCGCATGCTCAAGCACGCCCGCGCTGAACGGGTGCTCTTCCTCGTCGACCGCAACAACCTGGGCGCACAGGCCTTCGCGGAGTTCGAAAACTTCACCACCCCGGATACCTACCGCAAGTTCGCCGACCTCTTCAACGTGCAGCGGCTCGGTGCGGAAGGGATGCTCGCCTCTTCGAAGGTTGTCATCTCCACCGTGCAGCGCCTCTACATGGAGCTCACCGGCCGCAACCTTCCCGACGCGGCCCCTGAAGGTGAGGGCGACGAAGCGGACCTGCCGTACGACGTGCCCGGCGACATAGAGGTCGGCTACAACGCCACCATCCCCCCCGAAGCCTTCGACCTGATCATCGTCGACGAGTGCCATCGTTCCATCTACGGCAAGTGGCGCTCGGTCCTGGAGTACTTCGACGCCCCGATCGTCGGTCTCACCGCCACCCCGGTCGCCCAGACCTTCGGCTACTTCAACGGCAACCTGGTCAGCGAGTACACCTACCGGGAAGCCGTCGCCGACGGAGTCAACGTCGACTTTTCCGTATACGAGATCGAAACGCGGATAACCGTCCAGGGCGGGGTCATCGCGCAGGGCACGGTCCCAGTCCGCGATCGCCGGACCCGTCGTCAGCGGTACGAGGACATCGCTGAGGACATCGAGTACGGCGCGAAGGAGGTCGGCGTCGGCATCATCAGCAAGGACCAGCTGCGAACGGTGATCCAGACCTTCCGGGACCGGCTGTTCACGGAGATCTTCCCGGAACGGGCCAAACGCGATCCGGACACCGGCGCGCTGCTGTGGGACGACATGTACGTTCCCAAGACCTTGGTCTTCGCGAAGAACGACAATCACGCCGAAGAGATCGTCGAGGTCATCCGTGACGTCTTCGGCAAGGGCAACGACTTCTGTACCAAGATCACGCACGCGGCAAGGAAGCCGGCCGAACGGCTCGCCGACTTCCGTAACCTCCCCCAGCTCCGTATCGCGGTCACCGTTGACATGATCGCAACCGGCACCGACGTAAAGCCCCTCGAATGCCTGATCTTCCTACGGGACGTCAAGAGCTGGGCCTACTTCGAGCAGATGAAGGGCCGAGGCGCACGGACGCTCTCCCTCACCGACTTCGAACGGGTGACACCGGGGGTGGGCCCCAAGACCCGCTTCGTCATGGTCGACGCAGTCGGCGTCACACGAAAGCCGAAGGTCGACGCGGCCCCGCTGGAGCGTCACAGCGACAAGCAGATCAGCTTGGAGAAACTGCTCCGCAAGACCGCCGCCCACACGATCGAGGAGGAAGAGGTCTCCACGCTCGCCTCCCGCCTTGCCAAACTCGACCTTCAGATGACGAGCGAGGAACGCGCCGAGATCGAGCGGATCAGCGGTGGTGTCCCGCTGAAGGAGATCGTCCACGGCATGGTCAAGGCGGTCTCGACCGATGAGCAGCTGGAAGCCCGGGAGGCAGCTGAGCGCGTCGGCCGGGACCCCGAACGAGCGGTCCGCGACCTCATCGAGCATGCGCTGAAGCCACTCGCCGCCGCACCGGCACTGCGTACGAGGCTCCTGGAGATGCGCCGCGCCAAGGACATCCTGTACGACGAGAACAGCCGTGACGCCCTGGTCCGGGCGGGCGCGGCCGTCGACGACGAGGAGAGCGCACAGGCCACCGTCCGCGACTGGAAGCAGTACATCGACGACAACCGCGACGAGGTCGCGGCCCTGACTATCGCCTTCGGCGTCGACTCTGACGTCCCGCCCGCCGCCGCCCTGCGCCGTCTTCAAGACGTTGCCCGCAGCGTTGCACGCCCGCCGCGTTTCTGGACCCCAGACACTCTCTGGAAGGCGTACGAGAACGTCGGCGAGGCGCTGGTACGCAAGCACGCCAAGCGCACCGCCGCCGACCTCCTCGCCCTCCTGCGCTACGAACTCGCCGGCGGCGCGGAACGCGGAGTTCCGGCTCCTCGCCCCCACGAAGAGGCTGTACGGGAGCGGTACGCGGCCTGGCTCGCCCGCCAGGAACAGTCCGGTGTCAGCTTCAGCACGCGCGAGCGATGGTGGCTTGACCACATCGTCGGCGCGACCATCGAGCGTGTACGCTTCGACACCGCCGACCTTGACTACGCCCCGTTCACGACACGCAACGGAACGGACGGATTCCTCGCCGAATTCGGCGCGAATCGGGCGGAAGAAATCATTGACGAATTGGACAAGGAGCTGGGCGCGTGACGGACTCGGGCGCGGGGGAATCGGTGGCGAGCGCGCCGGGGGAAGGGCTGCCGGAGGGATGGGTTCGGGCGCGAATCGGGGACCTGTGCGACGTTAATCCGCGAGCGTTTGACGAGGAACCTGGCGATGATGACCTGATCTCCCAGGTGCCGATGGCCTTTGTTGAAGCGGAATCAGGTCGCATGGACGCGTCGACGCAGGTCCGGTTCGGCGACTTCAAGAAGAAGTCGCTGACCAGGTTCCAGGAAGACGATGTTCTCTTTGCGAAGATTACGCCGTGCATGGAGAACGGGAAGATTGCTAAAGCGAAAGGCCTGATTGGTGGTCGAGCGTTGGGAAGCACCGAGCTTCACGTGCTTCGCAGTGCCGGGGGTGTTCTTCCTGAGTATCTGATGCATTATCTCCTTCAGCGAAACGTGCGACGTGTCGCCGAGCAGCATATGGCTGGTGCAGTAGGGCAGCGTCGAGTTCCACGGTCTTACCTGGTTGGCATGGAGATTCCCGTCCCCCCTCTCCCCGAACAGCGCCGAATTGTCGCAAAGCTGGACGAACAGCTTGCCCATATCGAGGCTGGGGAGGCCTCGCTTCGTGAGGTGGAACGCCTCGCAGATGAATTCTCTCGGGCTTTGCTGCGAGAGGCTTTTAGTGGCCGTCTCGTGGCCGATGACTTTTCGGAAGGAAAAGCCGAGGACCTAGTTTCAGGCGAGGCTAGATCTTCCTCTGAGGCATGGGACACTCCCGACAGTTGGATTTGGAGTCGGCTGGGCTCACTGTTTCGCGTTTCGGTGGGATCGACTCCGTCTCGCGGGAATCCAGATTTTTGGAGCGGAGATATTCCGTGGGTAAGTAGCGGAGAGGTCTCATTCAAGAGGATCGGCGAGACGCGAGAGTTTATTTCGATAGATTCGATCTCGAAACCGGAAAATAGGATTCACCCTCCTGGGACGGTGATGCTTGCGATGATTGGAGAAGGGAAAACTCGAGGGCAGTCTGCAATTCTCGATATCCCTGCCGCACACAATCAGAACTGCGCCTCAATTCGAGTTTCTGAGACTGAAATTCTCCCAGAATTTATTTATCAGTTTTTGGTTTCAAGGTATGAAGAGACGCGAACGTCCGCGTCCGGGGGGAACCAGCCAGCCTTGAATAAGGCGAAGGTTGAACGGATCCTTGTGCCCGTACCGCCTCTTGGGACGCAGCGCCGAATCGTGGATAAGCTGGCTGATCTTGAGCAGGAGAGAGCGGCCCTCAGGGCAGTGTTGGCGGAAAGCGATGAACAGGCATCCGCCCTCCGCGGCGCGCTCCTCAACGCTGCCTTCACTGGAGTTCTCGTCCCCCAGGATCCCACCGACGAGCCTGCCTCCGCCCTCCTCGACCGTATCCGCGCCCAGCGTCAGGCAACCGTCAAGCCCGCACGTAAGCGCGCTCTCCGCAAGACCACCAGTAAGCCGGCCTCCTCGGGCCAGGAAGAACTTTCCCTGTGAGTACCGCCGTGAGTAACGACAAGCAGGTTGCACTGGCATCGGCTACCTCCGCCCCAGTCCCGACCTCCACCCTCGTCAATCGTCTCTGGGCGTACTGCGAGCTGCTGCGCCATTCCGGCGTCTCGACGCTTGACTACGTCGAGCAGCTCACGTATCTTCTCTTCCTGAAGATGGCTGACGAGCGCGCCAAGCGCCCCGCCAAGTTCCGCCGCAACGTCCCCGAGGCCCCTCTCGTCCCGGAGGGCCGCGACTGGACGAGTCTGACCACTCGGTCCGCCGAAGCACTGCTCGACCACTACGAGTTCATCCTGAAGGACCTCGGCCAGCGCGGCGGTACCATGCTCGGCGAGGTCTTCACCAAGGCGAGCAACAAGATCCATGAGCCTGCGGTCCTTGAACGCCTGATCAAGGATCTGATTGACCCGCACACCTGGACCAGCGAGAACCAGGACCTCAAGGGCGACGCCTACGAAGGCCTCCTCCAGCGTGGCGCGGAGGACCGTAAGACGGGTGCGGGTCAGTACTTCACCCCGCGTTCCCTCATTGACGCCATGGTCGACTGCGTCCAGCCGAAGATCGGCGAGACGATCACCGACCCCGCCTGCGGCACCGGCGGCTTCCTCATCGCCGCGCACGCGCACATCGCCACCCGCTACGAGGACGAGCTGTACGGCGACGAGGGCCGCAAGCTCCAGACCGGGTCCATCACCGGTTATGAGCTGGTCCGCGAGACCGCCCGCCTCGCTCTGATGAACATGCTGCTGCACGGCATCGGTACGTCTGAGGCCAAGCCGCTGATCACCATTCAGGACTCGCTGGCCAAGCCGATCCATAAGCACTACGACATCGTGCTGGCCAATCCGCCCTTCGGCGTCGGCTCGGTGACCGGCGAGGCGTACACCGCCCGTACCGACTTCTGGGCGCCCACGACTAACAAGCAGCTCAACTTCGTCCAGCACATCTACAACCTGCTGAAGACCAACGGGCGTGGTGCCCTCGTCCTGCCCGACAACGTCCTCTTCGAAGGTGGCGCGGGTACCACGATCCGTCGCAATCTCCTCGACCTGTGTGACGTGCACACCCTGCTCAGGCTTCCGACCGGCATCTTCTATGCCAATGGCGTCAAGGCCAATGTCCTGTTCTTCGACAAGACCGGCCAGCGTTCCGGAGGCCGCCCCGGAACCCGCCAGCTCTGGGTCTACGACTTCCGCACCGACCAGCGCTTCACCCTCAAACAGCGACAGCTCCGCCGTGAGCACCTTGACGACTTCGTCACGGCCTACCACTCCGGTGGTTCCGACTTTTCGGCGCGAAAGCCCAGTGAACGGTTCCGTGCGTTCGATTACGATGAGTTGATCGCTCGCGACAAGGTCAATCTGGACTTGACGGTGCTTCAGTCCGCGTCCTCCTCCGGCACGGTCTTCGCGTCCCCCGACGTGATCGCCCAGGAGATTGTGGACGAACTGGAGACGGCTCTGGCCCAGTTCACCGCGGTAGCCCGTGCGCTCAAGCCGAGTGCGCAGGCCGTGGACGACAGCATCACCCAAGGCGAAGAAGCACCAGAGCGGTAAGCCGCCGTCACCTGAGCGGGTCGATGGGGCCCGTGAGGCTCAGGCCCGCTCGGGGCACGACGGAAGGCAGGGCGAAGCATGACGGACGGGCGGGGCATCAGCCGGGGAGCGGCGGGGGAGCCGCAGGAAGGCGACTGGACGAGCAGGCGGATAACCGAACGCCTGTGGAAGTTCTACCGGGAGAAGACCAGCACCAAGGCCCTGACTCGCCTCGAGTTCGTCGAGCACATCGCCTACCTGCTCTTCCTCAAGATCGACCATGAGCACACCCTGCGCCCCGGGCGGTTCGCCAAACTGCCTATCGCCCCAGCCGGCACCTGGCCCAAACTCACCGACCTCAACGGCGAGGACCTGCACACCTTCCTCACCCGCCTGTTCCGTGAGCTCGGCGCGCCCAACCCGGTCGACCCGCGCAGGGCCACCGCGAGCGTCCTCTTCTGTGACGCCCAGCCCTGGAACATCGACCGGACGTCCGAGCTTAGACGCCTCATCGTCGAGGAGTTCGCCCCGTACCAGTGGACCGCTGTCCCCCAGGGCGCCCTCGGAGAGGCCTTCTCCTCCATGCTCGCCGAGTGTCGCGAGGACTTCCTCACCAAGCGGCAGACCGGGCAGATCCTCACCCCGCCGCCGCTTCTCGCCGTCGTCGCGAAAGCGCTCGCCGTCACGGGCGAGGACAGAGTGATCGATCCGGCCGGCGGCCTCGGCAGCGCGCTCATCGCTGCACACCGAGAGATGGCCGCTTCCGGCACGTACGTCGACTCGACGGCCATCGCGGCCGCCGACATCGACGCCCAGATGTGCCGGTTCGCCACCATGAACATCCTGCTCAACACCGGACGCGTCCTCTCGGACATGCCGCCGGTTTTGCGTGCTGACTCCCTCAAGGCCAAGGGCGTCGCCACCCGCCGGTACCACCGGGACGTGGCTGCGACCGTGGCCATTTGCAACCCCCCGTTCAAGAGCGGCGACATCGTTCCCGACACCGACCAGCGCGACGACTTCTGGGCGCAGAAGGCGGACCTGCCGACCAACTTCCTCCAGCACTTAGCCATCACGCTGCCTCAGGGCGCACGGGCTGCGGTCTTCGTCCCCGACGGTGTCCTCTTTGGTAGCGGCGCCGCTGCCACCGTCCGCGAGGCTCTGCTCAAGAACTGCGACGTCCATACCCTGCTGCGGCTCCCCACTGGCATCTTCCACGGCACCAACTCCAGGTCGAGCATTCTCTTCTTCACCAAGTCCGTTCCCCGGCCTACCGGCGAGCCCGCCACGCGCGCGCTGTGGGTGTATGACGCCCGGACCGACAATCACCACACGGACACCGGCAGGCCCCTCACACAGGATGACTTCGCGGACTTCCTCACCGCCTACCGGCCCGGCGAGAGCGACCATCGAGGGCGTATCCCGTCCCCGCGCTTCCGCCAGTACCCGGTGGATGAACTTCTGGAGACGCCGAGTGTCAGTCTGGACCTGAAGGCCAACCTCGCCGCGACCGTCGACGACTTCGGTTCCCCTGGGGAGATCGCCCTGTCCATTGCGGAGCACCTTGACGAGGCGGGCAAGCGCTTCCGCACGGTGGCGGAGAGCCTCGCGTAAGGAAAGTCTTGGTTCCGGCAGGGAACCCGCCGTGCCACTGGGTAGTTCTCTTACGTAGGGTTGCAGCCGCGCTCTGTGGAGTGGTCGGGGAGAAAGCGTGCCCAAGCCTGATCCGGAAGAGTGCCACCAGGACGTCGTGCGGGTCGCGAGGAACCGCGGCCTGGGCGTGACGATCGAGCAGGTGCGGCGGACAGCGACGACGGCACAAGGCCCGGGACGACCATCCAGGAGAGCGCGGAACTACGCGAGGGCCTGGTATCCCGCTCCCGGGCGCGGCACCTCGGTCGACTCCGCTCGTGGCAGAGCGTGACTGTGGTTGCCGAGGCTTCCCGCCGCGCTATTCCCCTTTCCGGCGGCGTCATGCTGATTGCACGACTGCCGCTTCGGCGGGGTCGGGCACGGGGAGGATCGGAGCCCTGAACCCCATGGGGCGCCGGAATGGTGGTGCAGCGAACGCTGCACCACTTCCGATCGAGTAGGACGCAACCGGAGCGAAGCGGGGGTATAAATCGGTCGCTTTGGTAAAGCTGCAGGTGAGAGGCGTCACTTGAATGGGTTCGAGTCCCACCCGCCCCACCGCAGCCCGTGACCGCAGGAAGGATTCCCCTGCGGTCGCGGGCTTCGTCGTTCCCACGGCGCATCCCTGTTGGCCGGGGATTTCGTAGCGACACGCCAACGTCACCCGGATGCTTCGCACCTGTGGTGCGGCAGCGATGCGGTGCGTGGATGCACGGGGGAGCTCGCGGTCCGGGAACGTGCTCGGGGTGGCCGGCGGTGGCGCCGTCGATTGTCCGCAATGTCTGCTGCTTGGTACCGGTGGCTGCGGAACCTGTATAACCGGGCCGCCTTGACGCGTGGCGGTGTGCGCCGCGCTGTTTCGACGAACCGAGGATTGATTTCGTGCTGCGTTCTTCCCGTAGGTATGCGTCCGTGCTGGCCGTCATGGGGGCGACGGCCCTCGTATCGGCCTGTGGAGGCCAGAGCGAGCCCGCCGGTTCCGCGGTCTCCGCCGCGCCCGGTGGCGACCTGGGCGACCATGCGGCGGGGGAAAGTTCTTCGCCGGCGAGTCCGGACGCCTCGCCCTCCGCCTCTGCCTCCACCTCGGCGTCGCCCTCCGCATCCGCATCCGCTTCCACCTCGACCTCACCCTCCGCCTCGGCGTCCTCGTCCGTGTCGCCCTCCGCTTCCCCGTCCGCCTCTGCCAAGCCGTCCGGAAGCGCGGCCTCGACGACGAAGCCCGGGGGTACCACGGTCGGCGGCGGGACGGGCAGCGGGTCCGGGGCGCAGACGTCCGTGCCCGTCGCGGCGCCGGATTTCCCCGTGCCGGTGGAAGTCGGGAACGCGACGCAGGTCATCACGGTCAAGGCCGGTGGCTCGTACGCCACCGTCACCGCGTGGCAGAAGGGTTCCTCCGGCTGGAAGGCGCAGTTCTCCACGAGCGCGGGACGGGTCGGTTCCAAGGGTGTCGTGGACGGCGCGACCCGCCAGCAGAGCACGTACACCACGCCTTCGGGCACGTACACGATCACCGAGGGCTTCGGTGTCGAGTCCGGTGGGACCGCCATGCCGTACACCAAGGTCGATGACCGCCATTGGTGGGTGCAGGACCCGGAGTCGAAGTTCTACAACCAGATGCACACGGCGGAGGGCGCGGACTTTCCGCTCACCGAGTCCGGCGAGCGCGGTAGCGAGCATCTGGTCAACTACCCGACGCAGTACGCCAAGGCGCTGGTCATCAACTTCAACCGGTGGCCCGCCGTGCCCGGCCGCGGTGCCGGGATCTTCCTGCACGTCAACGGCAGCGGTGCGACGGCCGGCTGTGTGTCGGTGCCGCGGGCGACGATGGATCGCTTCATGGGCTGGGTCAAGCCGTCGGCGAACCCGCGGATAGCGATCGGCTGAGTCGCACCGTGCGACGCCAGGCGGCCGGGACCCTGTGGAAGGGTCCCGGCCGCTGGTGTGCGTGATGCCCGTCGTGCTCGTCAGTTTCCGGTGGCGTACGGGGAACTGCCCGCGGCCGTACGGATCCCGGGGAGCTCGGAGTACAGGGTCGCGCCGGGGCAGAGCGTGGCGTAGCCGTCGCGGTGTCCGGAGATGGTGTTCAGAGTGGCGGCCTGGCCCTTGGTCCACACGCCGGTGTCGGCGGCGGCGGTGAGCGTCACCTTCGCCTCCGGGTCGACGCCGTGCAGACCGAGCTTCCAGGCGGCGAGGTCGGCGATGGCCTGCTTGGCCGCGGCCGTCGGCGTGCCGCCGCTCTCGTAGTTGCCGAGCAGGGAGATGCCCGAGGAGTAGCTGTTGAAGCCGTAGGTGTGCGCCCCGAGGACGGGTCGGTCCACGCCGCCCGCGCGGCCCTCGAAGACCGTGCCGCACTTGTCGACGAAGAAGTTGTAGCCGATGTCGTTCCAGCCGTTCGTCCGCACGTGGTACGTGAGGATCGCGCGGATGATGGCCGGGGAGTCGGCGCAGGCGTAGTCGTTCGTCCCGGCGGTGTGGTGGACGAAGACGGCGTCGACCTTGTTCAGGTACGAGGGCGGGTCCTGGACGAGGGACTCGTCCGCACCCCAGCCGGCGCGACTGACGATGGCGGGGGCGGTCGGAGCGGTCGGAGCGGTGGTGCTGGGCTCAGGGGTGCCGCTGGGCTCCGGGGTGCTGCTGGGCTCAGGGGTGCCGCTGGGCTCGGTGGTGGGAGCGGGGCTGGTGGGCTCCTCCGTGGGCACCGTGCTGGGGGTCGGGTCCGTGGGTGCTTCGCTGGTGGGGGGCTCGGTCGAGGGTCCGTCGGTGGGCCCGTCGGTCGGAGCTCCGGTGGGTTCGTCCGTCGGTCCTTCCGTCGGGTCCGTGCCCGGGGTGGACTCGGTCGGGGTGGTGGACGGAGCCGGGTCCTGGGGCACACCGGCCGAACCCGTGGGCTCCTCGGTCGGCACCGGATCGGAGGGCTCCGGCGCGGGGCCGGCGGGGGTGGTCTGCGTGGCGTCGGGGGAGGCGGTGACCTTGCCGCTGCCCTTGCCGCCGCCGTTGCTCTTGCCCTTGCCCTTGACGGTCTCGCCGGGGTCGATCATGTCGAGGCGGAGCGCATCGGGCACCGCGGTCTCTTCGCCGTCCGCGACGACCCGCGCCTCGACCCCGTCCGACGGGCCGACCCACAGCGGCTCCGAGGCGCCCCGCACGTCCGACTCCTCGCCCTCGGCGGACTCCGGCGCCCGTACGTCGAAGTCGAGGTCGCGCCATTCGCTCCACTCGCCGGTGGCCGCCTTGCGGGTACGTATCTGAGCGGTGCCCTCGAAGGTGTCGCCGCTGTCCTCCCACGAGACGCCGATGAGCGAGAACGACTGTGTCCCGGTGCGCGGGAGCGCGCGCTTCTTCGGGTCCTTTCCGTCCAGGGCCAGCACATGCGCCTTCGCCGGCTGTGTTCCGTCACCGGGCCCGGCGTCCTCGCCACCTGCCGAGGCGGCGACGGCGGTCACACCCGTGGCGCCCAGGACGACGACCCCTGCCGCGAGCCAGATCGCGTGCTTCTTACCGTTGGCCCGCCTGGCGCGGGTTCCTCTCGGACTCATGTCCCATCCCTTGTGCGCAGCTGATCAGTATCCGCGGCCGGTCGCCGACGGCTGTTCATTTCGTGGGACGGGAAACGAGGGGTGGCAGCACGATTTCGGAAACCCTTGAGCTTCAATCGCTTTTTGGCTGCGGGGATTTCGGACCCCGCATTCCCGCCGCACAGTGCAGCGGTTATACACGATGTGCCCGCTCCGGCGCACCCGAGCGGGCAAACCGGACAGCGCGTGTTCCGAGGGGTGGCGCGTCACCCCTCGCCATCGCCGGAAAGCGGTTCGCCGGAACAGGTGGCACGCCCGAACTCGCCCGTGGCGGTGGCACGTTGGACGTGCTTGCCACGGATCGCCAGTGTGCAGGCCGCCTGTCCGCCCTTTCCGTCGAGGACGACAGCGACGGTCGGGGCCTTGCCGAGCGGCGCCTGGACCGACTTCTTCCAGGGCAGCGTGACGCCCTTCTCGACCGTGGCCGTGCCGTCCTCGCTGCGGGCGAGGTAGGAGATCTCGACGGTCCCCGTCCCCGTGACCTCGTACGTCACCTCGGCCGTCGGCACGGCTTGCGGCTTCGGCTGCTCATCGGTGTTGAGCATGCCGTAGCCGATGAGCCCGAGGCAGGCGAGCAGGACGATTCCGGCGACCAGCAACCCCCGCCGGTCCGGGGAGACCTCCGTGCTCTCGTGTTCGTTCTCCTCCCGCAATGCGTTTTCCGCGAGTTCGTTGGACGACATGAGAGAGCCCGGCTTTCGGTTGGTTTGCAGATGAACCGGGTGGTTATACACCACGCCACCGGCCGAGTGCGAGCGAGCGGAAGAATCGGGCGAACCACACCCCCTTCGGTCAATCAATTGTCCTTTATGTCGACGGGGTTGACCGGGCCTCGCACGAGTGGTTAGAAAGCCCGCTGCAATGCCCGTGAGCTCGTGGTTCGCATCTTCCGCGCGGTCAGCTCGCATTGCTCCAAGCCGGGCGGAAACATTCGCTCCGGCTCGTTCGGCGTGCCCATTTCGCGTGTAGTGGTGCGGGTACGCCGATACCGAAGGGTTTCGTGGTGAAATTCCCAAGCAGGAGATTCCTCTCCTGTCTGGTCGTGTCGGCGGTGGCGGGCACGCTACTGCCGCAGGCGGCCTATGCGGCTCAACCGTCGTCGTCCACGGGCGACGACACCGGTGTCTTCGACACGGTCGCGGGCTGGTTCTCGGACGACGGTGAGGAGGCGAAGAGACCCCCGGCCGACGGGAGGTTGGAGATATCCAGCCGGGAGAAGCTGCCGAAGGGTGAGAAGCTTCCGAAGGCGAAGCGGGTCAAGGAGCTGACGGCCGAGCGCACGTCGCAGGCGCGTTTCTGGCAGTTGTCGGACGGGCGGGTCGAGGCCGAGCTGACGGCGGTGCCGACGTCGTACCGGTCCGGGGCGTCCTGGAAGCCGGTCGAGACCACCGTGCGCGCCACCCGGGACAAGGGCTTCGACTTCGCCAACACCGCGAACACCGGCAAGAGCTGGTTCGGTTCCGACGCGGATAAGTTCATGCGGTTCGAGGCGGAGAGCGGCGGGGCGGTCACGTTCGGCCTGTCCGGTGCCGGTGCCGGTGTGCTCAAGCCGGAGGCGAAGGGTGACCGGGTCGTCTACAAGGACGCCGTCTCCGGTGCGGATCTGTCGTACCGGGTCGGCAACGGTCAGGTGAAGGAGGATATCGTCCTGGCCGAACGCCCGGCGGGTCCGGTGTCGTTCACCTTCACCCTGGACACCGAGGGCGGTCTGACGCCGAAGACCCGCAAGGACGGCTCGATCGCCTTCTTCGGCGAGGCCCCGGGCACTGCGGTGATGGTGATCCCGGCTCCGTACATGACGGACGCCAGGAAGGATCCGCAGTCGGTCACCGGCGGCACCTACAGCACCAAGGTCACCCAGAAGCTGGTCCGTGACGCGGACGGCAAGGGCTGGAAGCTGACCGTCACCCCGGATGCCAAGTGGCTTGCGGCGAAGGAGCGTCAGTACCCGGTCGTCATCGACCCGACGATCACCATCACGCCGATTGCCTCGGTCTCCGAGGACACGATGGTCCTGTCGGACCAGCCGGCGGTGAACTTCAACAACACCTGGAAGCTGTCGGTCGGCAAGACGGACACCGGCATCGCCCGTTCGCTGATCAAGTTCCCGCTGAGCGAGATCCCGGCGGGGGTGAAGGTCGACGCGGCCCGGCTGAGTCTGTACTACGACCAGTCGCACACCACCAACGCCAACACTGTCGCTCTCGAGGCGCACCGGGCCACCGGGGCGTGGAGCGAGGTGGGGGCTACGCCTGCGAACTGGTCCAACACCAGCGCGCTGGTGGGTGAACTGTCCGGCACCACGGTCCAGATGGACGACGGTGATGCCGGTACGGCTGCGGTCGGCGAATGGCCGCGCGGTACGACCACCGGTGGTGCGGCGACCAACGACGACTACGCCTCCAACAAGAACGCGCTCACGGGCGAGTCGTACTCCTGGCAGCCGATGGTCCCGGAGACCGACACCTACCGGGTGGACGCGCACTACCCGGCGGCCGCGGACGCGGCCACGGCCGCCCCGTACACGGTCACGCACAACGGCGGCACCAAGAACTACACGGTCAACCAGACCGGCACCGGCGGGGTGTGGAAGACCCTGGACGCGGCGGAGCTGAGCTTCGCCAAGGGCAACGCCGGGAAGATCGTCCTGGGTGACACGGGCTCGGCCACGACCCGTACGCTGGCCGACTCGGTGCGGCTGGTGAACCCGTCCGAGATCACCAAGGCGGCCTGGGACTACAACAAGTGGCACGACTTCCCGGTCGCCGACACGGTCCAGAAGTGGGTCTCCGGTACGGCGGCCAACTACGGCTTCGTGCTCAAGGCCAAGGACGAGTCGGGCACCGCCCCGACCGGCGGCCCGCGCTACGAGGCCGCCGACGGCAACACCTACGGCGACGAGACCTCCACGTACCCGCGCCTGACGGTGACCTACGGGGCTGTCGGCACGTCGCTGAACTCGCCGAGCGTGGTCCACTCCACCGGTCCGGAGCTCTCGTGGCCGGCGTACGCCAACGGCAGCGGTGACACCGGTCTGGACATCGTCGAGTACCAGCTGCACCGCTCCACGCAGCAGGTCTTCACGCCGTCCGCGACGACGCTGATCGCCCCGATCGCGTCGGCCACGACCGCGTACACGGACACCACCGCGGTGCCGACCCCGGACTCCTCCTCCAGCGAGATCGGGAAGTCGTACTACTACCAGCTCGCGGTCAAGACGAAGAACGGGCAGCTCCTTGGGTCGCCGACCCGCATCGTGGGCATCCCCAAGGCCGGCCGGACGATGAAGATCATCCAGGCGGGTCAGGTCGACACCACGCTCTCCTCGCAGCAGCCGACCGTCAACCACGACGGTCTGGTCTCCGGCAAGGCGCAGACCTGGCTGAGCGTCGGCAACAACTCCGGTACATACGGCAAGACCCGCGCGGCGCTGAAGTTCCCCACCACATCCATCCCCGCCACCGCCACGGTGCTGGAGAACAAGATGTACATGTGGGGCGCGGAGACCACCAGCACCACCAACGGCGCGATCTACGAACTCCACTCCCTGACCCGGGACTTCACCGAGACCCAGGCCACCTGGAACAACGCCAACTCCACCACCCCGTGGACCACCGCCGGCGGTGACTTCTCCGCCACCGTCTCCGACACCGTCCCGCAGATCACCGACGAAGTCGGCCGCCACTGGTGGGACGCCACCGGACTCATGCAGTCCTGGGTCAAGACACCCGCCAACAACAAGGGCGTCCTGGTCAAACTGAAGGACGAGACCACCACCGGCCCGCAGGAACGCACCCTGTTCCTGTCGTCCGAGGCCTCCGACCCGCAGCTGCGCCCGTACATGCAGGTCATCTACGTCGACGCGACGACTGAGGACACGTACTACGCGCCGACGACTCCGGCCCGTATGACGCCGAACTCGCAGTACACGGTGGAGTTCACGGTCACCAACACCACGTCCACGGCGTGGGCCGCCGGTGAGCGCGAGCTGTCCTACACCTGGAAGCTCCCCGACGGCACGGACGTCACCACGGGCGGCAACCAGCTGTCCACCGCGGTCCCGGCCCTCCTGCCGGGCAAGTCGGCCACCGTCCAGGCACAGGTCAAGACCCCCATCAACTCCGATGAGGGCAACAAGCGCCTCGACTACGTGCTCGGCTGGGACATCAAGAAGGTCGCCGACGGCACCTGGCTGTCCGCCGGCACCGGCGCCATCCCGTCGCTGAAGCAGAACGTCACGGTCGAGGACCCGACCTCCAACACGCTGGGCCTGGAGAAGTTCTACGGCTACACGGGCAAGAACACCGGCGCCGGTGCGAGCCTGATGAGCAACCTCGCCTCCGGCAACGCGGTGTGGTCGTACAACGCGTTCAACAACCCCGGCCGGGGTCTGAACACGTTCTTCCGGATGGCCTACAACAGCCTGGACACCTCCGACACGGTCTCCGGCCACGGCTGGTCGATGCAGGCCGCAGGGCCGATCCGGCTCGGCGCGCCGCTGGACTTCCACCCCAACCCCAACCCGACCGAGATCCGCCTCCCGGACGGCGACGGCACCACGCACGTCTTCCGCTGGGACGCCACCAACAGCGTGTGGAAGGCGCCCGCGGGCGTCCACTACAAGCTGACGATGAAGGCGGGCCTGGACTGCAAGCCGACGAAGGACCCGGTTCCGGACGCCTGGACGATGACCCGGCCGGACGGCAGCCGCTTCCTGTTCGGCTGTGACGGCTACCTGACCTCCACGGTGGACAAGAACGGCAACACCATGCTGTTCACCTACGAGGAGCGGAAGTCCAACAACAAGCCGACCAAGTTCCTGACGTACATCACCGACCCCGCGTCGCGGCAGACGCTGACGGTGGACTACTTCAAGAAGGGCGACGCCTCCTACGAGTACGTCTCGGGCACCGGCACCATCGCCACGGGCTCGAACCTGACCAACTCCAAGATCTACGACCACATCAAGTCGGTCACCGACGTCTCCGGCCGTAAGATCAACTTCTGGTACACGGACAAGGGTCTGCTCGGCCAGTTCACCGACGGCGTCGGCTCTTCGCAGCCGAAGGTGTTCAAGTTCGTCTACGACGCCACGCAGGGCAACAAGAACGTCAAGATGGTGTCGGCCACCGACCCCCGGGGCAATGCCACCAAGCTGGACTACCACGCCCCGCAGACCGGTGACGACCCGAAGTACCACTGGTGGACCAAGACCATCACGGACCGGCTGAACAACAACACGACGTTCGCCTACAAGGCGAACGCGACGAACACGAAGTTCACCGACACCAAGGTCACGGACGCCGAGTCGCACTCCACGGACTACGTCCTGGACGACTTCTCCCGCCAGGTGAAGTCCACCAACGCCAAGTCCGAGTCCATGGACATGTCCTGGGACGCGGACAACAACGTCACGCTCATGAAGGACGCGAACGGCGCCCAGACCACCTGGACGTACGACCAGAAGACCGGCAACCCGCTGACGATGAAGGACGCGGAGGCCAACAAGAACGGCACCGCGGCGACGGTCTACACGTACCAGACCCGTGCGGACGGCTACTCGGCCGATCTGTCCACCAAGACCTCCCCCGAGGGCCGCAAGTGGCAGTTCGGCTATGACGCCTTCGGCAACCTCAAGACGGTGACCGACCCCAAGGGCGTCGCCACCACCTCGGTGGCCGACGACTACACCACCAAGTACGACTACGACGCCTACGGGCAGTTGACCAAGGCCACCGACGCCAACGGCAACGCCACCGTCAACTCCGACTTCGACGTCATGGGCTACCCCAAGACGATCACCGACGCGGAGAGCCACGCCACCTCGTTCGTCTACGACGAGCGCGGTCAGGTCACCTCGGTGACCGACGTACTGGGCACCACCACCACCCAGACCTACGACGCCTTCAAGCGTCCGCTGGTCAACAAGCTGCCCAAGGAGCAGGCGCAGGGGGTGTTCATCACCACCCCGGCCCCGGTGTACGACGCCAACGACAACGTCACCAGCAGCACCGCCGCGGACGGCGTGGTGTCCACCGCGGTCTATGACCCGGCGGACCAGGTGACCTCGTCGACCGGCCCGGACAACAACCTGAGCGGTCGCACGACGCGCTACACCTACGACAAGGTCGGCAACGTCAAGACCACGACCGAGCCCAAGGGCGTGGCGACGACCTCCGTCCCGGACGACTACGTCACCAGCAACACCTACAACGAGATCTACCAGCTCATGGCGGTCGTGAACGCCCAGGGCGACAAGGTCTCGTACGAGTACGACAGCGTCGGCAACGCGGTCACGGTCATCGACCCGAAGAAGAACGCCACCGCCGACACCACCGACTACACCAGCAAGAGCTCCTTCGACCTCAACCACCGCGTGACCAAGGTCACCGACGCGGCGGGCAAGTTCACCACGCGCGAGTACGACAAGGACTCGCTGGTGGTCAGGAGCACCGACAAGGAGGGCAACGCCAGCGAGGTCGTCTACGACGAGCGCGGCAAGACGATCGAGCAGCGGGTCCCCTACTCGGGCAGCACGCTTCGCATCACGAAGTACGAGTACGACCAGATGGGCAACCCCACCAAGGTGATCAGCCCGCGCGGCACCGCCACCGCGGCCGTGGACGACTTCACCAGCCGGACCGAGTACGACAAGCTCAACCGCCCGGTCAAGCAGTTCCAGCCCTACGACCCGGCGGACGCGCGCTACAACGACCCCAACGTCTACACCCAGACGTTCTACGACGCGGTCGGCCGCACCTCGCGGGTCTCCGCGCCGCCGTCGGCGGGTCAGACGGTCCGCAGCGACACCGACTACACCTACTTCGACAACGGTTGGACCAAGACGTCCACCGACCCGTGGGACATCGTCACCTCCTACGGCTACAACCAGACCGGCCAGCAGGTCTCGCGCACCCTCACCTCCGCCGGCGGCTCCAGCTCGCGGACCCAGGGCTGGGCGTACTACCCCGACGGCAGCCTCCAGGCCCGCTCCGATGACGGCGTGCCGGTCGGCGCCCACGTGGTGGTGGCCGACAACTCCGACACCCAGACCACCTCGGCGACCGGCACCTGGGCCACGGCTTCGGCCACCGGCCAGCAGGGCTTCGACCACCGCACCCACGCGGCGGGCGCGTCGACGGACACGTTCACCTGGACCCTGAACGTTCCGCAGGACGGCAGCTACACCGCCTACGCGAAGTACCCGACGACCTCGGGCGCCTCCACGGCGGCGAAGTACACCGTCACCGACGACGGCGGCACCACCGACAAGACGGTCAACCAGACCACCGGCGGCGGCACCTGGGTCTCCCTGGGCTCGTTCACCTTCAAGCAGGGGAACACGTCCAAGATCACCCTGGCGACCGACGCCTCCGGCAAGGTCGTCGCCGACGCGGTGAAGATCGTCCGCACTGCCACCGAGACGGACAACGAGAAGAAGAACTTCACCTACTCGTACGACCTCAACGGCAACCTCACCTCGATCGGGGACACCTCCTCGGGTGCCAAGATCGACACGTACTCGATGACCTACACCGGGCTGAACCAGGTCCAGAAGGTCAGCGAGTCGCTGTCCGGCACCGAGAAGAAGGCCACGTCGTTCACCTACGACGCCAACGGCCAGAAGGAGACGACGACCCACCCGGACCAGTACGCGCAGTACCTCTACGACCTGCGTGACCTGGTCAAGACGGTGAAGGTCGGCAAGTCCGTCTCGGACGCCTCGCCGAAGACCACCGACTACACCTACACCGACCGCGGCCTGCGGCTGAAGGAGACCAAGGCCAACGGCAACACGGTCGACTACACCTACTACCTGAACGCGGCGCTGAAGACCCAGAACGAGAAGAAGCCCAACGGCACCCTGGTCTCCTCGCACACCTACGCCTACGACGCCAACGGCAACCAGGCGCAGGACGTCGCGTCCAAGATGAACGCCGACAACCACGGCGTGTACATGAACTCCACCACGGACTACACCTACGACCCGGTCAACCGGCTCGCCCAGTCCGTGAAGACGGGAACCGGCGCGGGCACCGAGACCTACGTCCACGACGCCAACGCCAACGTCGTCACCCAGACGATCAAGAACGTCACGACCAACTACACCTACGACCGCAACCGGCTCCTCAGCTCGAGCATCGGCGCCGCGAGCAACAGCTACAACTACGACCCGTACGGCCGACTGGACACGGTCGTCGCGGGCGGCAAGGTGGTCGAGGACAGGGACTACGACGGCTTCGACCACGTGGTCAAGAACGCCAAGCTGCAGACCGACGGGGTCACGACGAAGACCAGCACCTACGTCTTCGACCCACTGGACCGCACGGCGTCCAAGACGGAGGCCGGGAAGACCACCGACTTCAACTACCTCGGTACCTCCAGCGAGGTCCTCAACGAGGCCGTTGCCGGCGAGGTCACCAAGTCCTACCAGTACAGCCCGTGGGGTGAACGCCTGACGCAGCTGAAGCGCAACACCGACGGCTCCGAGGAGCTCGGCGTCTACGGCTACAACGGCCACACCGACGTCGAAACCCTCACCGACACCAGCGGCGACACCAAGTCCACCTACGGCTACACCGCCTACGGCACCAACAACGACGCCGAGTTCACCGGCATCGACAAGCCCGACACCGCCCAGCCCGACAAGGAGGCGTACAACCCCTACCGCTTCAACGCCAAGCGCTGGGACGCCTCCAGTGGCACCTACGACATGGGCTTCCGTGACTACAGCCCCGGCCTGAACCGCTTCACCAGCCGGGACATGTACAACGGCGCCCTGGCCGACATGGGGCTGGGATCGGATCCCTTCACAGGGAACCGTTACGCCTTCACCGGCGGCAACCCGATCAGCGGCATCGAGATCGACGGTCACGACTGGTGCGAGGACGGCTCCTTCTGCCCCTGGGACGACAACTTCGCCTCCGCATGGGTCGGCACCGTCACGACTGTCGCGGACACGCTTGCGAGCCCCGTGATGGCCGCAGAGCCGATCCTCCGGGAGAAGTGCCCTGGATGCTTCGGAACTCCCGGTAATCCCAATGGAGTGGATCTGGGATTCGAATGGGTCTCGGGCACCGGCCCCAAGAAGCGGGACTTCGGCGGTAACGACGCCTTCACGCAGACGCTCATGGACCACTACCACGTCCAGCGCGTGCGGGAGATCGCGGCCGACAACATCAACAGCGGAAACTACAATCTGGGTAAGAATGTCTCCCAGTACGTGGATGAAGACACGAAGGTCCTGGAGAACAACGGCCTGAATCACTCGCTGAACTCCAAGACCGTCTTCATGGACTTCACGTCGAACATGTCCGCGGCGTTCCTGGGTTCCTACAACATGGACTACACGGTCAAGTCCATCGACAAGGAGGCGGGGACGGCGACCATTCAGTTCCATGTGGACAACAAGAGCACGATGAACTCTGGAACGCATATCGCCCCGGAGCTCGGCGGGTACAGCGATTGGTGGGATGAGAACATCGCCGGACCCCTCAATACGTATTACAATACGGGGCGTTTCAGCACCAAGGAGCAGAACATCACGTGGACGGAGACGGTCGACCTCAACGACCCCAAGGCTCCGTCGCAGTCGTCGTCGTCATCGTCGTCGGGGGAGTCGAGTGGTCTCCTGGACACCGTGACGAGTTGGCTGGGCAGCCTCTTCTGACGGCAGGCTGACGTGCCGGCTCCCACCGGGTCGCCCGGTCGGGACGCGCCGTGAAAAACGGCGGGGCTGCCCCCAGGAATCCCTGGGGGCAGCCCCGCCGCCCGGAACGACTGGAAGCAGACAGCGTGAAGATCGACGTATTTCGCATCGGTGCAAGCCTTGCGACTGCCGGCTTGGTGGTACTCGCCTCGACCGCTTGCGGGTCAAGCAAACCCGCCCGCGTCTTTCCGAAGGCCGTACATCATTCCGAACTGGTCGGCCGATGGGACGGAGGGCAGGAATGCAAATCACCGCTTCCGGTCATTCGGCTGCGTGACGATTACACCTATTCCGTCAAGGACTTTCCGGTCGAGTGGGAAGGTCCCGGTCCGGACTCGAAGGTGACGCGCCGTACGACCGACGGAAAATGGCATGCGGTCAACAAGGACCCCGGCCTGACGCCCTATCTGGTGCTCAACTTCGAGAATGAGAAAGACCATAAGATTCTGCCGTTCTATGTGGAGAACGGAGAGCTGCGGATGAGCAGGAGTGTCCCGGTGTCCGGGGAGCCCGGCCATTCCTACTCATGTCGGTACAAGCGCACTTCTTCCGACCCCGACTTCGGCCGATAGCAGGCCCGCCCGGAGATGTGGCGCTGATCACAGCGCAGACCCGTGATGATCCGGAGCCCGGTTCCGCTGGGTTCTTGGGAGGACGTGGCGAATCCGCGGCCCTCCCGAGGAGCCAGGGGGACCGGGAGAACCGCACCGGTTCATACACGAGGGGTGGGACCGATGGACCGAGCCAGCCGCACGCTGCGGGCCGCCGACATGAGCCGGTACGCCTTCACGTTCGCCACCCGCACGACCGCGAAGACACGGCTCCCCCTCGACTTCTCCGCGGCCAGCCTGCGCATCGTCGACCGTGTGGTGGACGGTCTGCGGCAGGGGGCCGGCGACCCGGACGACGTCGCGCCGATCCTCCAGGAGCTCGGTGCGTACGTCGGCGAAGTGCTCGTCCGGCAAGCGCGAGCCCGCTGGGTCGACTTCGACGGCATGACGTCCGACCTGCTCCAGCAGCCGGTGGGCGTCCGGACGCCCGACGGACGGGCGTGGAACCCGCTCGGGAAGGTGGCCAACCGTTTCGAGCTGGGCCCCGACGAATCCGCCTACGAGCTCTTCCTGCTGGTCCCGCGTCGCCCGAAGGGCCTGCCGCTGTCACAGGGGACGGCCGACAGCCGGCGACTGGCAGCCGCGTAGGGTGATGCGCTGGACAGCGTGACGCGGGTAGACCAAAGGAAGATCATTTGAGGGCGGACGACGCCACTCTGCAGCATGCGGTGGAACGTGCGCAGAACGGTGACGACGAGGCGTTCGCCAACGTGTACCAGATCGTGCAGCCCGGGCTTCTGGGATATCTGCGAGGGCTCGTCGGCGAGTCCGCCGAGGACGTGGCCTCCGACGCGTGGCTGGAGATAGCCCGCGACCTGGCGCGATTCCGCGGAGACGGTGCGGGGTTTCGCGGCTGGACCGCGACCATTGCCCGCAACCGCGCGCTGGACCACCTGCGGCGCATGCGCTCCCGACCGCTCACGGCCCCGTTCGAACAGGACATGCTCGACCTGCCCGCCCCGCGGGAGACAGCCGGCGAGGCCCTCGAGGCGATGTCCACCGCCGAGGCACTGGCCCTGGTCGCGGCGCTCCCCCAGGACCAGGCCGAGGCGGTGCTGCTGCGGGTGGTCATCGGGCTTGATGGACCTGCGTCGGCCCGGGTGCTGGGCAAGCGGGTGGGAGCAGTGCGCTCCGCCGCGCACCGCGGACTGAAGCGGCTTGCGAAGGAACTGCTGGGATGAGTGAAAACAACGTGCGGGGACACGACGACGTCGAGGCGGCACTAGCCGCTGCCCTGCGCCCCAGGGACGTGGACGATGCCTCGACCCGAGCGGCCGTCGCCGCGTTCCGTACGGCCCGCGACACGGGCCTGCACAGGTCTCGGCGCACCAGACGCCGCGAGGACTGGCGTCCCGTGAAGGAACACGGCATGGGACGCTCGCTGAAAACCGCACTCGCGGCCCTGGCCGCGAGCCTGACCCTGGGCGGCGTGGCGTTCGCCGCAGCCGCGTCGCACGACCCCTTCGACGAGAACGAGACCCGCGAACCCGAACCCCGCCGCAGCGCCTCTGCTCCGCTACCGTCCACGGGGCCCGCGATCCCGTCGTTCGAGTCCCCAGGCTCACGTTCGCCGGCCCTTGGGGGAATCCCCACCACACCCCGCATTCCCGGCGATCCGGCCCACCCGCCCCGGTCGAGTGAGTCCCTCTGCCGTGCGTACGAGAAATCCCTGGACAAGGGCAAAGCCACAGAAGCCGCAGCCTGGGAGCGTCTGGTCGCCGCGGCTGGTGGCAAGGATGTCGCGACCTACTGTGGCTCCGTCCCGGCGTCCGCGGCCGCAGCCTCGCCCCCGGCCTCCGGGAACGGGCACTCAGCCCCCGCCAAGAGCCCCTTCGACACCCACGCGAAGCCCGAAGCGGGTGATTCGGTCCACCATCCCCCTGCGCCTGTCAGGGATGCGACGGCTGACGGGCACGGTCGCTGACCACAAGGTCACCCCGCAGTGGGAGGCGCTGGTCGGCAGAGCTCGCCCGAACGCGTCCCGCTCAGTGGGCCGGGGTCTTCTCGGCGCGAGGTGCGGGCGGAAGCGCCGGTCGCTCCGGCAGCAGCTCCGTCGCGACGAAGGCGATCACCGCCGCGAGGATCACGACGGGCATCATCGCCGAGCCCCCCAGCAGGAGGGAGACCAGGACCACACTGCTGACCGGCAGCCGCAGGGTGCTGGCCGTGGCGGCCGCCATCCCCGCCGCCATGGCCGGTACGAGGCCCAGGCCGGGCAGGGGGGCCAGCAGGACCCCGGCGGTGGCCCCGAGGAAGAGGGCGGGGAAGACCAGGCCGCCGCGCAGGCTGCCCAGGCAGAGGGAGTAGGCGATCCCTTTGAAGAGCAGGACGGCCAGCAGCGCCCCCACGCCCCAGGCGTGCGGGTCGGCGGCCAGCCGGCCCAGGGTGGCCTGGCCCGACAGGGCGACGTCCGCGGGGGTGCGGCCGGTGATCAGGGCGTAGAGGGCCGCGCAGGCCGCCGCCGCGAGGGCGCACAGGACGGTGCGGCCGACCACTCCCGCCCTGATGAAGGAAGCGACGCGCCGGGCGAACGCCAGTACCGGGTGCAGGAGGACGGCGAGGGCCAGGGCGAGGGGAATCGTCCAGAGCACGTCCCCTGCGTCCAAACGGGGGAACGGCATGGGCAGTTCCAGGCTGAGGCTGCCCGTCTCCAGCCCGGTCCAGTGTCCGAAGCCGGTGAAGACCAGCGCCCCGACGCCACTGGAGAGCAGGGCGGGCAGCATGACCGCGAACAACTGCGGCCCGCCGGCCCCCGCCACCTCGATCAGGAGCACCGCGGCGATCAGCGGGTTGCCGAAGATCGCCGCGATGGCGGCCGCGGCGCCGGCCGCGCCCAGCAGCGCGGTGGTCTGCGGGGTCGCCGGAGCCCGGGTGAGGTCACGGAAGAGCAGGGCCAGGCCGCCGCCCAGAGCGATCAGCGGTGCCTCCGGTCCCAGGACTGCACCGAAGGGCAGGCTCGCTGCCGCGGCGATCAGGACGCCCGGCAGCGTGACCGGCGGAGTCCCGCCGGTGTGGAGGCCGGACGCGGGGACGTGCCCGCCGCCACCGGGCAGCTGCGTGGCGACCAGCCCGACCACGACTCCGGCGACCAGGAGCAGGGGAAGCGGCCACCACCACGGCGGGGCGTCCCAGCCCAGCCCGTGCGGCAGCTCCGCCCACAGGAGGTGTTCGAGTTCGTGCAGTCCGACGAGAAACCAGAACGCGACGAGCGAGACCGGGATGCCGATGACGGCGGAGAAGGCGAGGACCTTGAGGTAGCCGGGAGCGAGGAGGAGGTCACGTAGCCGGTCCGCCTCCAGGGGCTGCTGTCCGCTGTCGGAGTCTTCGGGGTGAGCGTCGGTCTCCGTCATGGGCGGCCTTCCTCCGGCTCCGCTCAGGGCTTCTTCGCGGCGGGCGGCTTGGCGCTCGTGTCCGTCTTCGTGCCGGCGCTGCTCCGCCCGGGCTTGGCGGGCGCGCTCCTCCGCCTCGGCGCGGTCTTCGCGGTCTTCTCCGTGTCCGCCGCCGGTGCCTTCCGGGTCGCTGTGATCGGCCACTTGAACTCGATCTCCAGCTCGATCTCCCCGCTACCGACCTCGACCTCCACCTCGGTGCGCAGGTCGTCGGGAATCTGCAGGCTCAGTGTCCCGAGGCCGAATTCCATGTCGACCTCCCCGCCCTGCCTCAGCGCTGCCGCGAGCGCCGTGAGCTGGTCAGCCGCCTCAAGGCGTGACATCGAGCGCTTCTGCTCAAACTTGAGGTCCTTCATGGGAGGGCTCCGATCCGGTACGAACAGTAGATAACGCCCATTCTGATCCCGGGTGCCGGATCCGACATCCGCATGGCCGGTGCCGGCCGGCGCGGCCCCTCCTGCCTCTCCTGCCCCTCCGGCGTCCGTGCCGTTCGTTCGTTAGGCTGACTGGCAGACGTTCGTCTCCGTCGGAAGCACCGCCACTGCTGGGGCGCCGAGAGGCTTCGGCCCCCCGCGACTGGAGCGTCGCATGCCGTACCGCCCAGCGCCCGGCCTGACGCGAACGACCATCGCGGCCGTCTTCGTGACGGCCCTGGCCGCCGCGCCACCCGCTCCCGCGCATGCGTTCACCGGGGGCAACCACGAGAGCATCACACGGGCGGCCCTGCCCTGGGAGCCGGTCACGCTCTCCGCGATGGCGGACGCCCGCGACGGGGCGATCAACGCCAATGACCACGGCGGGTACTTCCTCATCGGCCCTCTGCACTGCGACAACGCCGACTACCTCGCCCCCGGATACGTCCGGCACTATCCCCGCAGCCGGGACGAGGCCACCACCGAGCTCCTCGCGTGTGTCCGTACCTCCGTCGCCCGTTTCCGGAACGCGATCCGGGCGGCCGACGGTCTCGTCGACGCACACGGCAGGGTCCGGGCCGACCAGAGCGACCTCTCCTCCCCGTGCACGTGGAAGGAGACCTCCGACCGTGCCAAGTGCGACGTCCTGGAACAGCTCGGCCGCGGCTGGCACCAGATCCAGGACTTCCACTCGCACGCGAACTGGTCCGACCGGACCGGCCCCGGCCCGGTCGGCCTCGACAACCCGCCCGGACTGGCACGTACCGATGTCGCCCCCTTCTTCGACATCCGCCGCTACAGCACGATGGAGGACGCCGACTGGACCCGGGAGGCACGAGCCCTCGTACCCGTGGACCTCACGACCGGCTGCTACTCCGACTTCGACTCCACCGGCGTCAAGTCCGACGACTGCGCCGGCCGTGTCACGCACAACCGCGACCTGAACAAGGACACCGCCGCATCCCACCGCTCGAAGACCGGCGACAACTTCGGCCGCGCCGTCTCCGGGGCCACCGCCGAGACCACCCGCCAGTGGAACGACTTCAAGGCCGCACTGCGCACGACCTATCCGGACGACCGGCGCGGCGAGCAGATGATCTGCGCCCTCGTCCACGACGACCCGGCTTCGAGCTGTCCCTGAGCGGGACTCACCCCGTGAGCTGGTACAGGCTCCTGCCGACGAGCCACAGCCCGAGCAAGAGGCAGATGAGGACGATCGCCGGGTCCTTGTGGCGTGTCAGCCACATGCGCAGGCTCACCAGGTTGAGCTGGGCCTTCTCCGGCGCGAACGCCATGTACAGCTCCATGGCCAGCAGGGTGGAGGTGGCCAGGACACAGAAGCCGAGGAGAGCCAGAAAGGACTGGGCGTGGGAGAGGTCCGCCTTCACGACGGTGGCGGCCGCGGCGCTGACCATTCCCCAGGGCTGCAGGAGAACGGCCAGTCCGGCCGCGGACCATCCGGTGGCCTGGTCCATACGGGACGTCAGCGACCGCCCGGAACCCGTATGTCGCTCCTCGCCCTCATCCTTCGCGGAGGATGAGGATGAGGACGAGGATGAGGCGGAGACGGGAGCGGGGGATGAGGCGGAGGCGGTACGGCGGCTTCGGCGGCGCCTGTGCTCGCTGTAGACGATCAGGCCCACGCCGATGACCAGCGTGGCCGCGAGTGCCGCGATCGAGGGTGGAGAGCGGGGTGGGGGCGGTTGCCCGCCCGTGAAGATCAGCACCATGGCGATCACGGCCACGAGGCAGGCGAGCCAGGCGACGATGAAGGCCAGCCCCTTGTACACCCCGCGGGGCGCGGACACGACCAGCACGAAGGCCATGACCGGCAGGGGGTAGAGCGTGATGGCCACGCCGATGAGGAGCAGGTCGAGCAGCATGGGCGCGCACCCCGGACCGGGTCAGGTCGCGAGGACCTTGGCCTTGGCCTGCGCGAACTCGGCCTCCGTGATCGCGCCGCTGTTCTTGAGCTCGGCGAGCCGGGCCAGTTCGTCCGCCTGGCTGCCGCTCCCGGCGGTCTCGCGCACGTAGGAGCGGAACTGCTCCTCGTTCCGGCGGACCCGGTTCAACTCTCGCTCGCCCATTCCGCGTCCACGGGCGATCAGGTAGACGAACACGCCCAGGAAGGGGAGCAGGATGACGAAGACGGTCCACCCCGCCTTGCCCCAGCCGCCCAGCTCGTCGTCGCGGAAGATGTCTCCGATGATGCGGAAGAGCAGCATGAACCAGAGGACCCAGACGAAGATCATCAGCATGGTCCAGAACATGTTCAGCAGCGGGTAGTCCACTGCCAGGGTCACCATCGAATCCTTCATGGCCGATCTCCTGCCGGTCGTGACGGGCCGCGGCTCCCCGTTCGGAAGCCGCGGTCCGGCGGAACGAACTGCATCCAGAGTGCGCCGTGGCCGCGCTCACCGCACTCCGGACAGCGACCCGGCCCGGGGCGGGATCGCCCGCTCGGCGGACAACGGGTGCCGCCGGCCCGGTGACCTGCTGGTGTGCCTGCCGCGCCGGGCCGGGATCGCCTGGGATAGTGACCGCCCTCTGGCAGGGGCCGTAGCACGGTCACGGCGTTCCGTGCGACCGAGAGGGGAAACGTGGACGGGGATCCGAAGATCCGCCGGTCGGCCGTGCTCACCGCGGTCCGTTCGATTCTGACGCTGGCGGCCGTGCTGGCCGCCTACTACCTGCTGCCGTTGGACTCGGCCTTCACCGCGGGCACCGTGGCGGTGCTCGTCGGCGGCATGGTGCTGGTGGCGCTGATCTTCGCCTGGCAGGTGCGCACGATCATGCGTTCCGCGCGCCCGGGGCTTCGGGCCATCGCGGGGGTCGCGACGGCGCTGCCGTTCTTCGTGCTGCTCTTCGCGGCCACCTACTACCTGCTGGAGCGCAGCGCACCCGAGAGTTTCACCGAAGCGATGTCCCGGACCGACGCCCTCTACTTCACGATGACCGTGTTCAGCACGGTCGGCTTCGGCGACATCACCCCGCGCACCGAACTCGCCCGGCTGCTGACCACGGGACAGATGACGGCCAATTTCCTGCTGATCGGCGTGGCGGCCCGCTTCCTGCTGGGGGCGGTCCAGGAGGGCCGACGCCTGCGGAGCCTCGAGACGACGGGTGATGAGCACGGCGGCCCGCCCGCCCCACGGTGACCTGGTCCGGCTTCTCCGGATCAGTCCGCCGGCAATTCCTGCGCGGGCAGCCGGCCCGCGGACACGGCGTCGACGAGGGCCTGGTGGTCACGCTCGTTCTGGTCGGCGTAGGCCTCCGCGAACGTGGCGATCGCCCGGTCGAAGGAATCGCCGCTGCCCAGATACGCGGCGATCGCGATCCGGTCGCCGGACCGCGCGTGCGCACGCGCCAGCGTGACTCCGCACAGTTCGCCGAACGCCTGCATGCGCCTCGGGTTCATCCTCTCCGGCATGGCGATGCCCTTCCAGTCGCGCAACTGGCGGATGTAGAAGTCGCGCCGCTTGCCGTCGATCCCGTCCACTCGCTCCCAGCCGAGGAAGATGTCGCTGGTGGCCTGCATCAACCGCTGGCCGGAGACGACCCGCTCGCCCTGGTTGCGGTACGCGCTCGCGCCGACGTGCTCGGCGAGCACGGAGGTGTCCGCCTCCTTGGCCTGGAGGAAGAGCGGGTCCCGGTCGTCCCGGCCGAGGAGCAGGAAGATCCAGCAGCGGGTACCGACGCTGCCGACGCCTACCACCTTGCGGGCGACGTCCGCCAGGCGGTAGTCCGAGAGGAGCGTGCGCCGGTCGGACACCAGGGTGGCGCCGTACCGCTCGATCAGGCCGTGGAACTGGCGCTCCAGGGCATGGCGCTCGACGTCGGGCAACAGGTCGGCCACCGGGACGAGCAGCGGGGGATCCGCCGCGATCACGGGCCGGCCGTCGACCGTCTCGGTGAGCCTGTCGAAGGCCTGCAGACTGTCGCGGCTGCGGGCCTTCTCCATGGCGCGGGCCAGGTTCTTCCGCCCGCGCTTGTGGAGCCGGTCCGTGGCCAGGGACTCAAGCAGCTCCGCGTCGATCTTCGCGTACCAGACGTCGATGGTGCGCATGCCCGCGAGGCGGATCATCGCCTCGCGGTACGAACGGACCGTGTGCCTGACGATGCGGGCGCGCTCGGCGTCGTCGAAGTCGTTCGCCCGGGCGGCGATGACGAAACTCGCCGACAGCCGTTTGACGTCCCACTCCCAGGGGCCCGGAAGCGTCTCGTCGAAGTCGTTGATGTCGAACATCAACTGCCGCTCCGGCGAGGCGAGCAGACGGAAGTTCAGCATGTGCGCGTCCCCGCACAGTTGGGCCGTGAGTCCCGAGCGCGGGGTGTCGGCCAGGTCGGACGCCATGATCGCGGCGGCGCCGCGGTAGAAGCGGAACGGGGACTCCGTCATACGGCTGTAGCGGATCGGGACGAGCTCGGGGACCCGCGTCGCCGACTGCGCCTCCAGGATCGTCAGCGGATCGGGCCTGTCCCTGGACGGCCGGTACTCGGCGTGGCCCGACCGCGGCGAGCGGCGCCGGGCCTTCTTTCCGAGCGCCGCACGTTCCTCCGGCGTGGCGTGGCGTGCCGCGCGCATCGCCGTGGTCACGTTCTGGGGCATCCGAACCCCTCCTGCCTGGCCCTTGTACAGGCCGTTGGGATGCCCGGCGCGAGGGCCAGGCGGCCGGAGACGGCTCCGTGGCCTTCTCCGGTGCGGGCCGCGCCGGGCATCGATGTCGGGTGGGGGTGGGCTCTCAGCCCTCGGCCTCGATCTCGGAATCCGCGACGGCGATGGCGACGCCGAGTGCCGCGGAGATGTTGCCCGCCGCCGTCATGACGCGGGCGGTGCCCACGATCGGCGCGATGGCGACCAGGACGTCCTGCAGCTGCTCGGCGGACATGCCGGCCTCGACGGCGAGTTCGATGTGGGCCGCGTAGGAGATCGGCGGGGCGTCCGAGGCGGCGAGGGCCGCGAACCGCGCGACCATGAGCATGTCCGGGGCCAGGCCGCACCGCTCGATCGAGTCGACCGTCATGGCGGCGAGGGTGTCCAGGACAGGGGTTTCCGATGCAGTGGGCATGTCGTGTGCCCTCCCTGAGTGTGTTGTCGGGACTGTCAGTCGGCGGTGTGCGTGTGCGACCAGCTGCTGCACAGCGCCCAGATGATGAATACGTCGATCGCCAGGATGGTGATCGCCCACCACGGCTGGTACGGCAGCCAGAGGAAGTTGGCGATCATGCTGAGGCCGGCCAGGCAGATACCCGCCGCCCTCGCCCAGTTCGCGCCCATGAAGAGACCCACCGCGGTCAGCACGACGATGATCCCGAGGATGAGGTGGATCCAGCCCCAGGCCGTCAGGTCGAACTCGAAGACGTAGTTGCCCACGCGGGCGTACACGTCGTCCTCGGCGATGGCCGCGATGCCCTGGAAGACGGCCAGGAGGCCCGAAAGGGACAGCAGTACCGCGGCGAACACGGTGCCTCCGCCGGCGATGCCGCCGCTGCCTCCGGACCGGGGCGCGCTCCTCGGTGCGGTCCCGGTGTTCCGCTGTCCTCCGGCCGGTGTTTGCTGGCTCATGGAAGTCACCTCGCAGTTCACGATCGGTTGCCGGGCATCCCTTAGGCCGTGGATCTGTTCGTGCCTCCTCGGGATGTCGGGCCAAGGTGCCTTCCTTCGAGTATCACGGCGGCCGGGGCGGCGTGCTCGACGGCGGCGCGAGCGCCCCTCTCCACGACCACCCCCCTCTCCGCGACCGCCCCTGTCCACGACCGTCCCCCTGTCCGCGACCGCCTCCATCCGCGGTCGGCTCGCACCTCGGTGGAGTAACCCGGAGTGCGGGGCTCGCCACCGTGAGCACCTAATGGGGCGCAGGCAGTTCCTCCGCAGCCGTCCCGGGAGTGTCATGAGTACGCCGCCCGAGCCGCCCGAGCCACCCGAGCCGTCCAGGCCGCCCGGGCCGCCCGGGCCACCCCAGCCGCCCAGGCCGCCCGAGCCGCCCGACGCCGCTCCGCACACTCCGTCGCAGCCGAGCCGGAAGGGCTCACACGCCGGACGGATCGCGATGAGCACCGTCTCGGCCGTTCTGATCACGCTCACCTGCATCCTCGTCCCGGTGTCCCTGATCACCGTCTGGGTGCACGACATCGTCCTGGACACCGACCGGTACGTGTCGACGGTCGCCCCGCTCGCGTCGGAACCGGCGATCGAGGCGGCTGCCGTCACTCGTATCACCGCGGCCGCCGACGCCAGGGTCGACGGCTCGCAGGTCACGTCCGACATCGCGGCATGGCTGGAGTCCCAGGGGCTGCCGCCCCGGGTCGGCAAGGCGATCAAGTCGCTGGGGCCGCAGCTGGATTCGGCGGTCGACCAGGCCGTCACCAAGGTGGCGACCCGCTTCGTCGAGAGCGACCGGTTCGAGACCGTCTGGACCGAGGCCAACCGGGTCGCCCATACGGCCGTGGTGCACGCGCTGACCGGCGAGGGGCGCGGCTCCGTGGAGGTCAGCGGCGGCACGGTCACCCTCGACGTCGGAGCCGCTGTCGAGCAGGTCAAGAAGGATCTCGTGGACGCCGGACTCTCCCCGGCGGAGAAGATCCCCGAGGTCGACAAGCAGATGGTGCTCTTCCAGTCCGACAAGCTGGAGAAGATCAGGGACCTGGTCCATCTGCTCGACGTCGTCGGCAACTGGCTGCCCGTCCTCACCGTGGTGCTCGGCGCGATCGGAGTGCTGCTCGCCCGCCGCCGTCGCCGGGCCCTGGTGACCACGATGCTCGGTGCGGCCGCGGCCGGCCTGGTGCTCGCCATCGGCCTGGTGATCGCCCGCCGCTACTACCTCGACCATCTGCCCGAGCAGGTGCAGTCACCGGCCGCGGCCGCGGAGATCTTCGACACGCTGGTCCGCTTCCTGCGCGTCAGCATCCGCACCGCCATCGTCCTCGGGATCCTGGTGGCGATCGGCGCCTACCTGTCCGGTAGCGGCCGCCTGGCGCGCGCCGTGCGCGGCTCGGCCGACCGTGCGGCCGACTCGGCCGCGCGCTGGGGCGCCCACCACGGCGTGCACACCGGAAAGGTCGGCACCTGGGTGGACACCCACCGCCGGTGGCTCACCATCGGGGTGCTGCTCGTCCTGGCGCTGGTCTTCGCCTTCTGGAACCACCCGACGGTGCTGACCGTCCTGCTGCTGGTCCTCATCCTCCTCGTCGTGCTCGCCGTACTCGCGCTGCTGGCCGCGACCGGCCGCGAGCAGCACGACGAGGTGGCTCCCAAGGCGTGAGCCGGGTCCGAGCCGGGATCGCACGCCGAACCGCCGCCCCGCCCACCCGTTCGACGGGCGGGCGGGGCGGCGCACGGGTCAGTACGTCAGGATGCCCGGGTCCGTGACGCCCGGGGCGCCCGTCTCCACATGGCCCGCGAGGCGCCGGAGGTAGTCGGCGGACGTGTCCGAGGTGATCGTCACGTCGTACCAGGCGCGGCTGGTGCTCAGGTCGACGGTGTGGGTGACGGTGGCGCCGCGCGGGACCGTGACGGTCCGCGGGCCGCCCGCGTAGGCGTGGGTGACGGTGAGGCGGGCGTCGGCCGTTCCCGCGTTGGTGAACGTGAGGTCCAGGTTGCCCGTGGTGGCGTTGTGGCGGGCGGTGACCTCGGGGACAGCGGTCTTGCCGGGGGAGCGGAAGCGGCGCAGGAAGCCGTTGGGCCCGTGGACCGTCAGGTCGGTGAGGCCCTTGGAGTACTTGGTGTTCCAGGTGTCGGCGATCGACTTCCCGGCCTCGGTCGTGTAGGTCCAGGGGGCGTCCGTGCGGTTGGCCGAGGTCACGTAGAACTGGGCGCCCGCCGAGGGGCCACCGCCGAAGGAGAGCCGGTAGGTGCCGGCGACGGTGTCGGCGGAGCCGTCCACGTACGGCGCGTAGCGGAGCGGGCGGGTGGGCTTGGCGCCCGGCTCCTGGCGGGGCATCGCGCCGACGGCCGGGGCGGTGGCGAGGAAGTCGGGGTGGCGGTTCCGGTCCGGCGGGTAGTAGCCGTCGACCGGCGGGAGCGGGGAGGCCTGGGTGTTCGACCGCGTGAAGTCGAAGGCGGAGGTCAGGTCGCCGCAGACGGCCCGCCGCCACGGGGAGATCTGGGGCTCCTGCACCCCGAAGCGGCTCTCCATGAACCGGATGACCGAGGTGTGGTCGAAGGTCTCGGAGCAGGTGTAGCCGCCGGTGGACCAGGGGGAGACGACGATCATCGGGACGCGCGGGCCGAGGCCGTACGGGCCGGCCACGTACCCCGTCTTCCCGGGGAAGTGGTCGAGCGCGGTCGGCGTGGTCGACAGCCCCTCCGCGGAGGAGGCAGGGACGTAGGGCGGGACGACGTGGTCGAAGAAGCCGTCGTTCTCGTCGTACGTGATGAACAGGGCGGTACGCGCCCACACGTCCGGGTTCGAGGTCAGCGCGTCCAGGACCTGGGCGATGTACCAGGCGCCGTAGTTGGAGGGCCAGTTGGAGTGCTCCGAGAAGGCCTCGGGGGCCGCGATCCAGGAGACCTTCGGCAGCCGGCCCGCCTGGACGTCGGCGCGCAGGTCGTCGAGGTAGTCGTCGCCGTTCTTGACGTCCGTGCCCGTGCGGGCCTTGTCGTACAGCGGGTTGCCGGGCTGGGCGTTCCGGTAGGTGTTGAAGTAGAGGAGGGAGTTGTCGCCGTAGTTGCCCCGGTAGGCGTCGTTGATCCAGCCCCAGGAGCCGGCGGCGTTCAGCCCGTCACCGGTGTCCTGGTAGACCTTCCAGGAGACCCCGGCCGCCTCCAGGCGCTCGGGGTACGTCTTCCAGCCGTACCCCGCCTCGGCGTTGTTGAGGACCGGGCCGCCGCCGGTGCCGTCGTTGCCGGTGTGGCCGCTCCACAGGTAGTAGCGGTTCGGGTCGGTGGAGCCGATGAACGAGCAGTGGTACGCGTCGCAGATCGTGAAGGCGTCGGCGAGCGCGTAGTGGAAGGGGATGTCCTCACGGGTGAGGTACGCCATCGTGGCCTTGGTCTTGGCCGGTATCCACTGGTCGTACCTGCCCTTGTTGAAGGCCTTCTGGCCGCCCGCCCAGTCGTGGTTGAGGCCCTGGAGGAACTCCATGCCGAGCTTGTCGCTCGGCGGCCGGAAGGGCAGGGTGACCTTCGTGCCGTCCGCCTGGTTCCAGACCGACTTCCCGCTCGGCAGGGTCACGGGGCGGGGGTCACCGAAGCCGCGTACGCCCTTCAGCGCCCCGAAGTAGTGGTCGAAGGAACGATTCTCCTGCATCAGGACGACGATGTGCTCGATGTCCTGGATCGTTCCGGTCGAGCCCTGTGCGGGAATGGCGGCGGCGCGGGCGATGCTCTCGGAGAGCAGGGTGAACGCGGCGGCGCCGCCGGTCAGTTGAAGGAACCGGCGACGATCGATGTCGGTCATGGGGGGAGTTCTCCTCCGGTACGAGTACGGGCGCGGGTGGGGCTGCGCGTGCGCGTGCGGGCGTGCGTGCGGGGCCCGCCGGGTGTCCACCCGACGGGCGCCCCAAGGACAGCGCCCGCGGGTCACCGCCCGGCGGCCGTCCCATGACTGCCCGCCGTACGGCGGACGAACCCCTCGTGCCCTGCGGGAGAGCTCCACGTGAAAGCCCCGGTACGCGCGGCGGGCGTACCGGGGCTCTCGGGGGCCGGGAGGCCGGGGGTCACTCGACGACGAGCTCTACGCGGATGTTGCCGCGGGTGGCCTTCGAGTACGGGCAGAAGGCGTGGGTCTTCTCCAGGAGGACGCGGCCGGGCTCGCCCTGGAGGTGGTCCGGGAACTCGGCGCGCATGATGACGGCCAGGCCGAAGCCGCCGTCGGCGGGGTCCTTGCCGATGGAGACCTCCGCGGTCACCGAGGCGTCCGAGATGTCGATCTTCTCCTGGCGGGCGACCACACCCATCGCGCTGGCGAAGCAGGCCGCGTACCCGGCGGCGAAGAGCTGCTCGGGGTTGGTGCCCTGACCGTTGCCGCCGAGGGCCTGGGGGTGGGCGAGGGGGAGGTCGATGTGGCCGTCGGAGCTGACGGCGCGGCCCTCGCGGCCGTTGGCGGTGGCGACGGCGGTGTAGATCGCGTCCATGGTTCTTCCGTTCCTGTCCTCGGGTGCGGTGCGGTGTGGCTCTATTAGTAGCGCACTATTTAGTTGTGCACAACTGAATCGCGTGTGAGGTGCTCTCGCGTATCCTGGAGCCATGGAGACGCTCGACACGGTCCCGGACGCGGATTTCCTCCGGCTCGACCACCAGATCTGCTTCTCGCTGCACGCGGCGACCCGCGCCTTCAACGGCGTCTACCGCGAGGCCCTCAAGGAACTCGGGCTCACCTATCCCCAGTACCTCGTCATGCTCGTGCTCTGGGAGCACGGCGAGCTGCCCGTGAAGGGCATCGGCGAACGGCTGCGGCTCGACTCCGGAACCCTGTCGCCGCTGCTCAAGCGGCTCGAAGCCGCCGGCTACGTCGAGCGGCGGCGCAGCCCCGAGGACGAGCGGTCCGTCACCGTACGGCCGACCGGCGAAGGGGCCGCGCTCAAGGAGAAGGCGCTCGGCGTACCGCGCCGGATCGCCGCCGCGACCGGGCTCGAACTGGAGGAGATCCGTGACCTGCGGGAACGGCTCGACGCGCTCGCCGTCCGGCTCGACGCCGTCGACCCGGACGAGCTGAGCACCACCTGCGCGTAGGGCCCCTAGGGGCCTGTCCGGCGGATCAGGGTCGGACAGGCCCCAGGCTTCCGTGACCACCGGGGCCGCGTTGTGGCCGCCGAAGCCCACCGACGTGGAGACCGCGAGCCGCACCCGGGAGGCCCGGGCGGTCGTCGGCACGTCCAGGTCGATGCCCTCGCCGGGCTCGGTGAAGTTGGCGGTCGGCGGCACCGTGCCCTCCGCGACCGAGAGCACCGTCAGCGCCGCCTCGACCGCGCCCGCCGCGCCCAGCAGGTGACCCGTCACCCCCTTCGTCGAGGTCACCGGCGGCCGGTGCGGCAGCAGCCGGGCCAGGACCGCCGCCTCCACGGCGTCCCCGCGCGGCGTGCCCGTCCCGTGCGCGTTCACCAGCCGCCGTGCCCTGCCGGGCTCGCCCGGCAGCTCGGGCGCCCGGCACGCGAGGTAGCGGAGGCCGTCCAGCTCCTCCAGGCCGGCGGTGGGCTTCCCCACGCGCACCGACTCCCAGGTCGTCACCCGGTCCGCGCCCGCCGGGGTGAAGAGACCCACACCGGTGACGGCCGCCCCGTGGCCCCCGGGCGTCGGACGCCCCGGGCATCAGGCCACCCCCGCGTACCGGGAGACCAGGAGCTCGATGGCGGACACGGTCGGGGCCGCGTACAGGTCCTCCTCGGGCACCGGGATGCCCCGCTCGTTGCGCAGCACGAGCGCGAGCTCGGTGAGCAGGAGCGAGTCGCGACCGGCCTCCTCGCGGGTCGACTCCGGAGTGATCTCCTCCGGGTCGAGGCCGAGCGAGACCAGCAGGTTCTTCAGTTCGTCGAAGGTCATGGCGTTCCTCGGGGGGAGTAGGGGGAGTAGTAGGGGAGTCGGGGGTGTGGGGGCCGGCGGCGCGCGTGGTTGAGGCCGAGCAGGACGCAGGCGTCCGTCAGGAGCGGTACGTGGTACGCGAGGGGGCGCGGCCCGGCCTGGTCGGGGCGGGAGACGAAGCCGCCGTCCGGTCGCTGCCGCTCCAGGAGGTGGCGTACCGCGCGCTCCGTCGCACCCCGGGCGGTCGGCGCGCACGGCGCGGACGGCCCGTCCCGGCCTCGGGAGACGGCGATCAGCGCGTACGCGGTGCTGATCGGGTCGCTCGGGTCGGACGGCACGTGCCCCCAGCCGCCGTCGGCGTTCTGGGTCGCGACGAGCCGGGCGACGGCCCGCTCGCCTCCGTCACCTCCCGCCGGCGCCTGACCCCCGTGTCCCGGCGCCCGCCCCGCCCCGTCCCTCGCATCGCGCTCTCCCCGGGGCAAGCTGCCGATGCTGCTCGCGGCGCGCTGACCCCGGGGCCCCGGCCTCCCCGGCCTCCCGGGCCTCCCGGGCCTCCCGGGGAAGGGACTCACGTGCGGGGGACGCCCCGCAGGAGGGCGAGGACCACGACCGCCGTCACCAGGGCGAAGGCCGCGCTGAGCGCCGAGGCCGTGTGCAGGGCGGTGGTGAACGCCTCCCGGGCCCGGTCGAGCAGCCCCTCGTCGGTCAGGGAGAGCGCCGCGCCGAGGCTCTCGTGGGCGGCCGCCGGGGCGTCGGCCGGGATGCCCGTACGGTAGACGGCCACGGCCACGCTGCCGGTGACCGCGATCCCCAGCGCCAGGCCCAGGTCGTACGCCGTCTGCCCGGTGGCGGCCGCCGCGCCCGCCTTCTCCGGCGGGGCGGCGCCGACCGCGAGCGTCGTGCCGAGGACGCTGATCGGCGCCGCGCCGAAGGTGATCACGGCGAGCCCCAGGGCGGCCACCGCCACCCCGGATGCCAGGGCGATCACCGCGTACCCGACGAGTGAGACGAGCAGCCCGCCGGCCAGGACGTACGCCGGCCGGACCCGGCGGGTCGCGAACGGGGTCAGCTGCGAACCGGCGATCAGCGTGGCCGCCGCCGGCAGCAGCCAGAGCCCCGCGTCCAGGGGGGAGAGCCCGGCGACCGACTGGAGGTACTGCGGGACCAGGTACTCGACGCCGTTGAGCGCGGTCATCCCCACGAGCATGGTGAGCAGCGCGCCCGTGAAGGCCCGGTTCCCGAAGAGCCGGAGGTCCAGGAGCGGGGTCGCGAGCCGTTTCTGGCGGCGGACGAAGAGGACGGTGAAGACCGTACCGAGGGCGAAGGCGGCGGCCGCCTCCACCGTCGGGCCGTGCGCGGCCAGCGACTTCACGCCGTACACCAGCGGCAGCACCGCGAACAGGAAGAGGACCACGCTCGCCGGATCGAGCCGCCCGGGCTTCGGATCGCGGTACTCGGGCAGCAGCACCGGCGCCGTGACCAGCGCGATCAGCATGACCGGCAGGCCCATCAGGAAGACCGACCCCCACCACCAGGACGCGAGCAGCACCCCGCCGACGACCGGCCCGATCGCGATCCCGACCGAGAGGGCCGTCACCCACATCGCGATGGCCGTGGCCCGCTGCCGGGCGTCCGCGAACATGTGGCTGATCAGGGCCAGCGTGGAGGGCAGGACCGCCGCGCCGGCCACCCCGAGGAGGGCGCGGGCCGCGATCAGCGTCCCGGCGTTCGGGGCGTACGCGGCGAGCAGCGAGGCGAGCAGGAACCCCGCCGAACCCGCCATCAGGAGCCGTCGGCGGCCGAGCCGGTCCCCGAGCGTGCCCATGATCACGAGCGTCGCGGCGGTGAGGAAGCCGTAGATGTCGGTGATCCACAGCAACTGGGCGCTGCTGGGCCGCAGATCGGCGGAGAGGTACGGGGTGGCCAGCCACAGCACACCGAGGTCGGCCGTCATCAGCGTGACGGGAAGGAGGAGGACGGCGAGGCCGAGCCACTGGCGGGCCCCGGCTCGCGGCGGTGCGGCGGGGGTGTCCGCCGTCAGGGTCGTCGTCATCGCGGCAGCCCCTCCAGCACGACCCGGTCCGCCGTCGCGATCAGCTCCGCCACCCGGTCGGCGCGCAAGTCCTTCGCCACGCCGTTGAGTTCGGTGCCGTGCACGACCCCGACCGTGGCGTCCGGGAGCCCGCAGAACTTCGAGATGCCGACCCGGAGCATCAGGTCGAGGGCCGGCTCCATGCCGAGGTCCTCGATCTCCTGGGCGGTACCGCCCATCAGGGCGAGCCACAGCAGGCGCTTGCCCGCGAAGCGGGGGCGGCTGCGCCCGTACGCGAAGCCGTAGTTCCACACCCGGTCGATCCAGCCCTTGAGCATGGCCGGGGGGCCGAACCACCACACCGGGAAGACGACCAGGATGTCGTCGGCGGCGAGGATCCGCTCCATGTGGGCGTGGACCTCGGGGGAGTACCTCTTCTCGCGGTCCTCCCAGTCCGGCTCGTCGGCCGGGCGGAGCGCCGGGTCGAACTCCTCGGCGTACAGGTCGAGTACGTCGACGGTGTGACCCTCGCCGGTCAGGCGGGCGTACTGCCGGCCGGCGATCTGGGCGGTGAGGGAGTCGGGGCGGGGGTGGGCGACGACGAGGAGGGTGTGGCGGGTCACGGCGGTGATCCTTCGCGTGGGGCGGATGGGGGCGGGGTGGAGTGGGGCGGAGTGGAGTGGAGTGGAGTGGGGCGGGGTGGAGTGGAGTGGAGTGGGGCGGAGTGGGGTGCGGCGGGGTCAGAAGCCGAGGCCGGAGCCGCCGCTGGCGTCGATGTTCTGGCCGGTCACCCAGCGGGCGGCGTCGGAGGCGAGGAAGCCGACGACGTCGGCCACGTCCTCCGGCTGGCCCACCCGGTCGAAGACGGAGAAGCCGGCCGCGTGCGCCTTGGCCGCGGGGTCGGCCATCCACGGGTGGATGTCGGTCTCGATCGTGCCCGGGGAGACCGCGTTGACGGTGATGCCGCGGGAGCCGAGGGTCTGGGCGAGAGTGAGGGTCAGCACCTCGACGGCGCCCTTGGAGGCGGCGTACGAGGTCATGCCGGGGAAGGCGACCTTGGTGACCCCGGAGGAGATGTTGACGATCCGGCCGCCGTCGCGCAGCCGGCCGAGCCCCTGCTTGATGATGAAGAACGGCGCCTTGGCGTTGACGGCGAAGACCCGGTCGTAGTCGGCCTCCTCGACCTCGTGGATCAGGCCGGGGCCGGCGATCCCGGCGTTGTTGACGAGGATGTCGAGTCCGTTGTCGTCGCCGGCCTCGGCGTCGAAGGCGCTCCAGAGGGCCTCGGCGTCGCCGGGGACGCCCAGTTCGGCGCGGATCGCGAAGGCGCTGCCGCCCGCCTCCTCGATCGCGGCGACCGTCTCCTTCGCGGCCGTCTCGTTGGCGGCGTAGTGGACGGCGACGCGGGCGCCGTCGGTGGCGAGACGGAGGGCGATGGCCCGGCCGATGCCCCGGCTCGCGCCGGTGACGAGGGCGGTCTTGCCCGCGAGGGTGGTGGTGCCGGCGTTGCTGCTCATGTTCGGCTCCTGGCGTGTGTCCGTGTGTCTGTTGCGGCGTTTCCTGCTGACGGGGACGACTCTGCCGGGCGGGTGTTCGGGTCCGGCTCGGATCTTGTTCGGGGCGGGTTCGGGGCGGGTTCGGGGCCGTTTCGGGGCAGGCCGCGCGCTGTTCGGGCCGGGTTACGGTGGCCGTATGCGATTCGCGGTGCTGGGGGAGACGTCCGTACGGACCGAGGACGGGCGGCCCGTGCGGGTCCCTGAGCTCAAGGTGCGGGCCCTGCTCGCGGCCCTGCTCGTCGAAGCGGGCCGACCGGTCGCCGCGTACCGGCTCGTCGACGACCTGTGGGGCGAGGAACCGCCCGGCAACCCGCTGCGGGCCCTCCAGGCCAAGGTCTCCCAGCTCCGCCGCGCGCTGGACGAGGCCGAGCCCGGCGGCCGCGAGCTCGTCGTGACGCAGGCCCCCGGATACCGCCTCGCCGTGCCCGAAGGGTCCCTGGACGCCCACCGGTTCGCGGAGCTCGCCGCCCGCGCCCGGGACACCGCCGCACCCGGCGTCCGGGCGGAGCTGCTCGGGGAGGCGCTCGACCTGTGGCGGGGCCCGGCGTTCGCGGACTTCGCCGCCGAACCCTTCGCCCGGTCGGCGGCCGACCGGCTGGAGGAGGAACGCCTCTCCGTCCGCGAGGCGTTGGCGGAGACGCGCCTCGAACTCGGCGAACATGACGCGCTGACAGGTGAGTTGGCGCAGTTGGTGGCCCGCCACCCGCTGCGTGAGCGCCTGCGGGCCGTCCAGCTGCGGGCCCTCTACCGCGCCGGACGGCAGAGCGAGGCACTCGCCGGTTACGAGGAGCTGCGCGCCCGCCTCGCCGAGGAGCTCGGCGTCGACCCCAGCCCCGAACTGGCCGCGCTCCACACGGCGATGCTCCGCCAGGACGCGGACCTCTCCGCCGCCCGGCCCGTCGCCGTGCCCCCTCCCGGTGCGACTGCGGGCGGCGGTCCCGCCCGGGGCAACCTGCCCGTGCCGCTCAGCGGGATCGTCGGTCGCTCGGAGGCCGTGGAGGAGGTGACGGGGCTGCTGCGCGAGCGACGGCTCGTCACCCTGACCGGCCCCGGCGGCGTCGGGAAGACCCGGCTCGCCGTCGAGGCGGCCCGACGGGTGGAGGAGGAGTTCGCGGACGGCGTGTGGCTCGTCGAGTTCGCCGGTGCGGGCGGCGAGCTCGCCGAGATCGTCGCCGCCGCGCTCGAACTGCGCGACGACGGGGTGTGGGGGCTGCGGCTCGACGGGGAACGGCCGCCCACCACGGCGGAGCGGCTCGCCGAAGTCCTGCGCGGGCGGCGGACGCTGCTCGTCCTGGACAACTGCGAGCACGTCGTCGACGAGGCGGCCTCCCTCACCGAACTGCTGCTGCGCGCCGCGCCCGGCCTCGTCGTGCTGACGACCAGCCAGGAGCCGCTGGCGCTCGCGGGCGAGACGCTGTGGTCGGTGGAACCGCTCGACGCGGACGGGGCGATGGAGCTGTTCACCGCCCGGGCGACCGCCTCCGCGCCCGGCCTCGTCCTCGACGCGCCGGCCCGTGCGGCGGTACGGGCGATCTGCCGCCGTCTCGACGGCATCCCGCTCGCCCTGGAACTCGCCGCGACCCGGGTCCGCGCCCTCGGGGTGCACGGGCTCCTGGAGCGGCTCGACGACCGCTTCCGGCTGCTCGACGCCGGACTGCGCGGGGCGCCGGCCCGGCAGCAGACGCTGCGGGCGGTCATCGACTGGAGCTGGGACCTGCTGAGCGCGCCGGAGCGGACGGTCCTGCGCCGCCTCGCCGTCCACGCGGAGGGCTGCACTCTGGCGGCGGCGGAGGAGGTCTGCGCGGGCGGGCCGGCCGGAGCCCTCGCCGGCGGCGCGGGCGCGACGGGTGGCGCGGACGCGACCGGCGGCGAAAGGGGCGGCGACGTGGCCGCCGGGGACGACGGGGGCGGCGACGTGATCGCCGGGGGCGACGGGAGCGGTGACGTGGTCGCCGGGGACGTACTCGGGCTGCTGGTGCGGCTCGTGGACCGTTCGCTCGTCGTGGCCGTCGACGGGCCGGACGGGCCGCGCTACCGGCTGCTCGAATCCGTCGCCGCGTACTGCCTCGAACGGATGCGGGACGAGGGCGAGACGGAGGCCGTACGCGAACGCCACCTGGCGTACTACCTCCGCCTCGCCGAGGAGGCCAGGCCCGCCCTGCGCGGCCCCGACCAGCGCCGCCGCCTCGCCCGGCTCGACGCGGAGACCCCGAACCTGCGGGCGGCCCTGGACCGGGCGCTGGCCGCGGCGGGCGCCGGGCGGAGCGCCGGGGCGGCGCTGCGGCTCGTCGACGCGCTCGCCTGGTACTGGATCATGCGCGGACGGCTCGGCGAGGCGCTCCGCTCGGCGACGGCGGCGCTCCGGCCGGACCCGGCCGGAACCGAAGCACCCGACTCACCCGCCTCACCCGAGGCTCTCGAAACGGCCGCGCTGCGGGCCCGCGTGGGCGTCTGGCGCACCGGCCTCGCCGTCATGGGCGGGGACGGGACGGACCGGCAGCGCCGGATCGCGGACGCCCTGGCGGCCCATGACGAGGCCGCGGCCGGGGTCGCGGCCGACGCGCCGGCGGCCGAGTCGGCCGCGCACCACCCGGCCGCACCCGCGCACGACGGCCCCTCCTGGGCGCGCTGGTTCCTCGCCCACGCGCTCTGCGGCACCGGCAGCCAGAGCGAGGGCGGCGATCTGACCGGCCGGGCCCTGGACGGCTTCCGGGCCCACGGCGACCGCTGGGGCGAGGCGGCGGCGCTCGCGGACCGCTCCGTACAGCGCCTGCTCGGGGGCGACCTGGCGGGCGCGGAGACGGACGCGGCCCGCTCGGACGCGCTCTTCGCCGAGCTGGGCGACGCGTGCTCCCGGCTGTGGACCGTGTATCCGCTCGCGACCGTCGCGGAGATCCGCGGGGAGTACGAGCGCGCCGACCGGCTCAAGCGGGCCGGCCTGGCGGCGGCGGAGGGCTTCGGCCTGACGACCGAGGTGCCCGACCTGCTCGCCGGGCTCGGCCGTACGGCCCTGCTCCGCGGCGACCTCGACGAGTCGCGGACCTACCACGCGGCCGCCAGGGAGCGGGCCGCCGAGGTCGGCTTCCGCGCGGGCGAGATCAACGCGGTGCTCGGGCTCGGCCTCGGCGCCCGGCGCGAGGGCCTCGTCGCGGAGGCCGAGGGGCACATGCGGGAGGTCCTCGACTGGCACCGGTCGGTCGGCCTCGACTGCGCCAACGCCCTGATCCTGGCCGAGCTGGGCTTCTCGGCGCTCGCGCGCGGCGACGCGGCGGGCGCCCTGAAGCTCCAGGAGGAGGGGTACGAGACGGCGCTGAGCTCCGGCGACCCGAGGGCGGTCGCGCTCGCCCTGGAGGGCCTGGCCTCCGCCCACGCCCCGGCCGGCCGCGCCCGGGGCGCCGCGCTCCTGCTGGGCGCGGCGGCCGCCCTGCGCGCCTCGACGGGGGCGCCGCTTCCCCCGGCGGAGCGCGCCGACGTCGACCGGACGGAGGAGACGGCCCGTACCGTGCTCGGCGACGCCGACTTCGCCGAGGCCTTCACCCACGGCACGACCCTCACACACGACGCGGCCGTGACCGCGGCGTCCGTGACGGAGGCGTCCGCGACGGAAACGTCCGTGACCGAAGCGGCGGAGACCGCACTGACCGCGCCCGCCATGCCCAGCCCCGCCATGCCCAGCCCCGCCATGCCCAGCCCCGCCACGACCGGCCCCGCCATGCCCAGCCCCGCCATGCCCAGCCCCGCCACGACCGGCCCCGCCATGCCCAGCCCCGCCACGACCAGCCCCGCCACGACCGGCCCCGCCATGCCCAGCCCCGCCACGACCAGCCCCGCCACGACCAGCCCCGCCACGACCGGCCCCGTCATGCCCGGCCCCGCCGCGCCCAGCCCCGCCGTGAGCGATCCGCTCTGACCGGGCCGTTCATCAAACTGTAAGGAGCCATCGCCCCACCCGTCCCTATACTCGCTCCATGCCCGACATCACCGTCCGCCGCGCCGTCGCCGACGACGCCAAGCGGCTCACCCGGCTCGTCCGGAGATCCGCCGCCTACCGGGGCGACTACGCCCCCATGGTCGCGGGGTACCAGGTCGGCGGGGCGTACATCGAGCACCACCCCGTCTTCGTCGCCGTCGACGAGGACGACCGCGTGCTCGGGTTCTACGCCCTCCTCCTCGACGAGGCCGAGCTCGACCTCGCCTTCGTCGCCGACGCCGCCCAGGGGCTCGGCATCGGGCGGCTGCTGATGGAGCACATGACCGGGCAGGCCAGGGCGGCCGGACTCCGCTCCGTGCGGGTCGTCGCGCATCCGCCCGCCGAGGAGTTCTACCTGCGCACCGGCGCCGTCCCCACCGGGACCGTCCCGGCCACCGGACGGATCTTCTGGGACCGCCCCGTGCTGCGGTACGACGTCGCGTGACCACCGCCGAGAAGCCACAGGAACAGGGCGACCGCCGCAAGGTCTTCGCCGACCTCACCCCGCTGCGGACCTCCGCGGACTACCGCCGCCTCTGGTTCGGGAGCACCGTCTCCTGGGTCGGCCAGGGCATGACGGCCCTCGCCGTCTCCCTCCAGGTGTACGAGATCACCCGCTCGCCCTTCTCCGTCGGGCTCGTCGGTCTCTTCTCCCTCGTCCCGCTCGTCGTCTTCGGCCTGTACGGCGGCGCCGTCGCCGACACCGTCGACCGCCGCAAGCTCGGGCTCGCCAGCGCCCTCGGCTCCGCGGTCCTCTCGATCGCCCTCGCCGGAGCCGCGTTCGCCGGCTTCCACCGCGTCTGGTTCCTCTACGGGATCGTCGCCCTCCAGGCCGTGTGCGCCGCGCTCAACTCGCCCGCCCGCACCTCGATGATCCCCCGGCTCCTGCCGCCCGAGCAGCTGCGCGCCGCCAACGCCCTCAACTCGATGGTGATGACCTTCGGCACGCTCGTCGGGCCCAGCCTCGGCGGCCTGATCGTCGGAGTCGCCGGCTACCAGACGGCGTACCTCGTCGACGCCCTCGCCTTCTCCGCGAGCCTGTACGCGATGTGGCGGCTGCCGTCGATGCTTCCGGAGCGGACCGGGAGCAAGCGGGCCTCCGTCCTCGACGGGCTCCGCTTCCTCGCGACCCGCCCCAACCTGCGCATGACGTTCTTCTCCGACTTCTGCGCGATGATCCTCGCCCACCCCCGCGCCCTGTTCCCCGCCGTCGCCGTCCTCTGGTACGGCGGCGACGCGAAGACCACCGGACTCCTCGTCGCCGCGCCCGCGTTCGGCGCGCTCCTCGGCGGGGTCCTGTCCGGCTGGCAGGGCCGCATCCGCCACCACGGGCAGGCGATCCTGATCGCCGTCGCCTGCTGGGGCACGGCCATCGCCGCCTTCGGGCTGACCCGGAACCTCTGGCTCGGGCTGTGTCTGCTCGCCCTCGCCGGCTACTCCGACACCGTCTCCATGATCTTCCGGAACACGATGATGCAGGTCGCGGCGCCGGACGAGATGCGCGGCCGGCTCCAGGGCGTCTTCATCGTGGTCGTCGCGGGCGGGCCCCGGCTCGGGGACTTCCTCACGGGCTCCGTAGCCGACCTGACCTCGCCGGCCGTCGCGATCACCGGCGGCGGGATCGCCTGCGTCCTCGCCGTCGGCGTGCTGGCCCTGTACGGGCGCCGTTTCCGCCGGTACGACGCACTCGACCCCACTCCATGAGGCTCCGTGAGGGTTTCGCCCCGAACCCACCCTCCTGACCTGGCGGTTGGCCGCCACGGCACATAACCGCCAGGAGCAACCGGAGTCAACTCCCGCCCCGGGGGCCAAGACTCCTCGCGGCACCCGGAAACACCCCCGACCCCGGGTCCGCGAGGAGTTTCGTCGATGACGTCGAGGATCACCCCCTTCGGCAGAGGGAGGGCCGGGCTGTTCGCCGCGGGCATCTCCCTCGTGATGCTCTCGGCCGGGCAGACCGCCGCCGCGCCGGGCACCGCCACCACCCCCGTACCCGCCACCTTCACCGGGGCGAAGGGCACGGGCACGAGCGCCACCGTCACGCTCGTCACCGGAGACCGCGTCACCCTCGCCGACCTCGGCGACGGAAAGCAGACCGTCACCGTCGACCGGGCCGAGGGCGCCACCGGCGCGATACGCAGCCAGGTCGTCGACGGACGCGTCACGGTCGTTCCCGAGGAGGCCCGCCCCTATCTGGCCTCCGGCGCGCTCGACCCGCGCCTCTTCGACGTCACCGGCCTCGTCGAGCAGGGCATCACCGGCGAACTGCCGCTGATCGTCACGTACGGAGCCGGCTCCGCCCGGACCGCGGCGGCCCCCCGGGGCGCCGAGACCGTCCGCGCCCTCCCCAGCATCGGCGGCGCGGCCGTCACGGCCACCGACCCCGCCGCCTTCTGGCGCGGCTTCACCGCCTCGAAGACCTCGCAGGCCCCGAACGCCCGCGCCGCCGCCCCCGGCAAGGTCTGGCTCGACGGCCGCGTCGAGGCCGCCATGGCCGAGTCCAACGCCCAGATCGGCACCCCGAAGGCCTGGGAGGCCGGGCTCACCGGCAAGGGCGTCAAGGTCGCCGTCCTCGACACCGGCGCCGACCTGGCCCACCCCGACCTCGGCGGCCGGGTCGCCGAGTCCAAGTCCTTCATCGAGGGCCAGGAGGTCGCCGACCGCAACGGCCACGGCACGCACGTCGCCTCCACCGTCGGCGGCAGCGGCGCGGGCTCCGACGGCAAGGAGAAGGGCGTCGCCCCCGGCGCCACCCTCGCCGTCGGCAAGGTCCTCAGCGACGAGGGCTCCGGCACCGAGTCGCAGATCATCGCCGGCATGGAGTGGGCCGCCAAGGACATCGACGCGAAGATCGTCTCGATGAGCCTCGGCTCCCGCGAGCCCAGCGACGGCACCGACCCGATGGCCCAGGCCGTCAACACCCTCACCGCCGAGACCGGCGCCCTCTTCGTCATCGCCGCCGGAAACTCCGGAGCCCCCGGCTCCATCGGCTCGCCCGGCGCCGCCGACTCCGCGCTCACCGTCGGCGCCGTCGACTCCGCCGACGAGGCCGCCTACTTCACGAGCCAGGGCCCCCGCTACGGCGACCAGGCCCTCAAGCCCGACCTGTCGGCCCCCGGCGTCTCCATCCTCGCCGCCCGCTCCCAGCTGGTCACCGGCAGCGGCCTCTACACCTCCCTGAGCGGTACGTCGATGGCGACCCCGCACATCGCCGGTGTCGCCGCGCTGCTCGCCGAGAAGCACCCCGACTGGACCGGCGCCCAGCTCAAGAGCGCCCTCATGTCCTCGTCGAAGACGCTCGACGCCTCCGCGTACGCGCTCGGCGCCGGCCGGGTCGACGTGGCCGCCGCGATCTCCGCGAACGTCACCGCCACCGGCTCCGCCGACCTCGGCTTCGTCTCCTGGCCGTACGAGGAGAGCAAGCCGGTCACCAGGACCGTCACGTACGGCAACTCCTCCGACACGCCCGTCGAGTTGGACCTCGCCGTCGAGGGGATGCCGGCCGGGGTCGCCGCCCTCGCCGACACCACCCTCACCGTCCCCGCCCACGGCTCCGCGAGCACCACCGTCACGGGAGACGGCACCAAGGCCCCCGTCGGGCAGTCCTCCGGCCGGATCACCGCCACCACCGGCGGCGCGCCCGTCGCGCACACCGCGCTCGGCCTGGTCAAGGAGGAGGAGCGCTACACCCTCACGGTCCACGTCAAGGACCGCGACGGCGCCCCCACCGCCGCCTACCTCGGCCTCATGGAGCTGGCCGAGGGCGAGCAGGCCTTCCCGGCGGGCGTCGGCGACTCCGGCACCCTCCAGCTGCGCCTCAAGCCCGGCACCTACACCGTCGACACCTTCCTCGACGTACGCGGCTCGCACGGCGAGGACTCCCTCGGCCTCGGCTTCCTCGCCTCCCCGGAGGTGGTCCTCGACCGCGACCGCGAGATCACCCTCGACGGACGGCAGCTGCGCGAGATCCGCGCCGAGGTCGAGAAGCGCACCGAGTCCCGGCAGCTCCTCATGGAGTACGACCGGAAGGCGAACGGCACCTCCTACACGGACATCGTCCAGGTCCCGCCGACCTACGACTCGCTCTTCGCCGCGCCCACCGCCCCGGTCGCCGACGGCACCTTCGAGTACCGGACCGTCTGGCGCCTCGGCAAGCCCATGGTGGAGGCGAGCGTCGACGGCGTCCGGCTCTCCGGCGCCACCCCGCAGGGCGGCGCGACCCTCCTCGAAGGCCGCCACCGCCTCGGCCTCGCCGACGCGGGCACCGGCACCCCCGCCGAGTACGCGGGCAAGAACGTCACCGGCAAGGCCGTCCTCGTCCGGCTCACCGAGGGCGCCGACCCGGCGCAGCTCGCCCAGACCGCCCAGGACGCGGGCGCCAAGGCCCTGTTCGTCACCGACGACCGGCCCGGCCGGCTGATGAAGTGGTTCGGCACCGCCGACTACGAGGACCGGCCGCTGGCCGTCGCCACCGTCAACACGGCCGACGCGAACCGGCTCGCGGCCGGCGCGGCCCGCGGTCAGCGCGTCGACCTGACGGGCACCCGCTTCACCCCGTACACGTACGACCTCTCCGAGGGACACCCCGGCGCCATCGGCAAGGACCTGGTCTTCCGGCCCGACGAGGACGAACTGGCCACGATCGGCTCCACCTTCCACGCGCCGACCAAGCGCGCGGAGCTGGGCGGGGAGTTCCGTTACTCGATCACCGACACCTTCCCGATCGGCTTCGGCTTCAAGGAGTGGATCGCCTTCCCGACCGAGCGCACCGAGTACGTCTCCACCGGTACGGGCCAGCACTGGCACGAGTCCGTCGACCTCGGCGACTCCCTGGAGGAGCGCGGCGGCACCCCGTCCTACCGGGGCGGCAGCCGCGTCGACCTCGACTGGTTCGGCCCCGTCTGGCACCCGTGGCTCGGCACCGGCCTCGGCTGGGGCCAGCAGCGGTCCGGCAACGACCTGCGCTTCAACACCCCCGGCTGGGGCGACTCGGGCACCGACCACACCGGCTTCGGCAACGTGTGGGGCGACGACTCGATGACCCAGTTCACCGAGGTGTACGTCGACGGCGTCCGCGTCGACCGGAAGATGAGCTCCGGCGCCTACGCCTGGGACGCCCCGGCGGAGGAGGCGACGTACAAGGTCGTCACCGACACCGCGCTCGACCCGGCCCGCTGGCGGCTCGCCACCAAGGGCCACTCCGAGTGGACCTTCCGCTCGGCCGAGACCCCGCAGGACCGGATCACCTACCTGCCGATGCTCAACCTCGGCTTCGACCTGGACACCGACCTCGACGGCGACGTCCGGGCCGGCAGCCGGGTGCCCGTACGGACCTTCGCGGAGTACGTGAAGGGCGCGGCCGACACCGGCACGATCACCGGCGGCACCCTGGAGGTCTCCTACGACGAGGGCAAGAGCTGGACGAAGGTCGCCCTCAAGCCCTCGTGGCGCGGCGCCTCCTGGAGCGGTGAGCTCCGGATCCCGTCCGGGGCGGGCTCCGTCTCGCTGCGGGCCGGCGCGAGCGACGACCGGGGCGGTGCGGTCAGGCAGGAGCTGATCCGCGCGCTCGGCGTGAAGTAGCGCACCCCGTACGACGCGTGAGGCCGGGCCCCTCGGGAGAGAGGGGCCCGGCCTTCGTGCGTGCGGTCTTTCGCACGTGCGGCCTTCGTGTGTGCGGCCTTCGCTCGCTTCGGTCCTCGCGCGTGCGCCCTTCCGCTCAACCGGCCTTCGGGAGCGCCTTCTTCAGGACCTTGCCCATGTCGTTGCGGGGGAGCGCGTCGAGGTAGCGCACCACCCGGGGCCGCTTGTGCGGGGAGAGCAGCCCCGCCACGTGGTCGGCGAGCTCCGCCTCCGCCGGGGGCCTCGCCGCGTCCGACGGCACCACCCAGGCCACGATCCGCTCGCCCAGGTCCGGGTCCGGTTCGCCGGTGACGGCCACCTCCCGTATCCCCGGGTGGTCGAGGAGCGCGTTCTCTATCTCGCCCGCGCCGATCTTGTAGCCGCCGCTCTTGATCAGGTCGGTCGCCCTGCGCCCCACCAGCCGCACCGAGCCGTCCGCCTCGCGGACCGCCATGTCACCGGTGCGGAACCAGTCGCCGTCGAAGGCCGCCGCCGTGGCCTCGGGCCGGTTCAGATAGCCGGAGAAGAGGTTCGGGCCGCGCACCTGCACCTCGCCGACCGTCTCCCCGTCGAGCCCCTTCGGCCCGGCCAGTACGGAGCCGTCCTCGTCCACCAGACGCAGGTCGACCCCCGCGAGCGGGATCCCGACGGTGCCCGGCCGGGGCTCGCCGCCCGGCAGGACGCTGGTGTTCATGAGCGTCTCGGTCATGCCGTACCGCTCGACGACCGTCCGGCCCGTCGCCGCCGCGATCCGCTCGTGGTCGTGGAGCGGCAGCGCCGCCGAACCCGAGACGAGGAGCCGCGCCCCCGCCAGCGCCTCCGCGAGGCGGGTGTCCTCGCCGAGCGCGTCCGCGATCCGGTGGTACATCGTCGGCACGCCGAACAGCATCGTGCCGCCCCCGGCGCCCAGCTCCCGGGCCACGCCCTCCACGGAGAACGCGCCCAGGTGCCGTACCTCGCCGCCCCGCCGCAGCGGGCCGAGTATCCCGAGGATCAGCCCGTGGACGTGGAACAGCGGCAGCGCGTGCACGAGGACGTCGTCCGCCGTCCACGCCCAGGCCCCGGCCAGGGCGTCGAGGGAGGCGGCGATCGCCCGCCGGGAGAGCACGACCCCCTTCGGCGGGCCCGTGGTGCCGGAGGTGTAGACGATCAGGGCGGGGGACTCGGCGTCGTCCGGTTCCGCCACGGCGGGCCCGCCGGCCGGTTCCGTCCCCGTGTACCCGTCGGCCGGTTCCGCCACGGCGGGCACGTCGGCAGGGGCGAGCTCCACGTCGATCCGGGGGAGCCCCGCGAGACCGGCCGGCAGCTCGTCCGCCGGCCCCGCGAGCACCGCGCCGGGCGCGCTGTCGCCGAGGATGTGCGCAAGCTCCCGCTCGCCCGTCCGCGGATTGAGCGGTACGGCGGGCACGCCCGCGAGCAGCGAGGCCACCACCGCGACCGCCGTGTGCGCGCTCGGCGTGGCCCAGACGGCGACCCGCTCCGTGCCCCCGATCCGGGCCGCGAGGGCGCCGGCGGCCCGGGCCAGTCCGGCGTACGTCAGCGTGTCCGGGCCGCAGCGCAGCGCGGGCCGGCCGGGATCCGGCCCGCCCGTCAGGGAACGGGCGTCCAGGGCGGGGAAGAGCGCACTCACCGGTCGTACTCCTCGGGTCGATGTCGAGGTCGAGGGTTGCCGGGAGGAATTCTGCCCGCCCGTCAGGGCCGGCGCGCTGTGAGCTTCGTCGGCTCGGGCTCCGGCTCCTCCCCGCCCGGCCGGATCCCGCGCATCCGCCCGTACGCGTACACGGAGCCCGCGAGCGCCAGGTCGGAGAGGAGCATGAAACCGATCGAGTACGAGTCCTTGGCGCTGTAGATCGCGCCCATCACCAGCGGCGGCACGAAGCCGCCGAGGCCGCCCATCGCGCCGACGATGCCGGTGACGCTGCCGACCTGGGCCTGCGGGGTGACCTGGGAGACCAGGGCGAAGACGGAGCCGCTCGCCGTGCCCAGGCCGGCCGCCATGGCGAGGAGGGCGATCGTGCCGCCCGGGTTCAGCTTCGGGTCGAAGGCCTGGACGATCGCGAAGAGGGCGACCACGCCGAGGGCGACGGCCGTCACGAGCGCCGGGTGGACCCGGTCCGAGAGCCAGCCGCCGATCGGCCGGAAAACGACCGTGACCAGGGCGAAGCCGGCGGCCTTGGTGCCCGCGTCCGTCGGGTCGAGCTCGTACCAGGTCTTCAGGTACGTCGGCAGGTAGACGCCGAAGGCGACGATGCCGCCGAAGCCGATCGCGTACAGCGCCGACAGCTCCCAGGTCACCCGCAGCCGTCCCGCCGAGCCGAGGCGGGTCGCGAGGGAGGCGGTGGGCACGGGCCGGTCGGGGCGGTCGGTGATGAGGAGGGCGGCCAGCACCGCGTACACGGCGAGCGCGACCGCCACCACGATGAAGGGGAGGTTCTCGCCGTGCTCGGCGATCCGGGGGGTGAAGTAGCCGGAGAGCGCCACACCGCCCATGCCCATGCCGAACACGCCGAGCGCCAGACCGCGCTTGGCCGGCGGGAACCAGGAGTTGACCAGCGGGATGCCGATGGCGAAGGTCGTGCCGCCCAGGCCGAGGAGGAAGCCGACGACCAGCATCAGGGCGTAGCTGTCCTTGGCGACGATCAGGAGGAGGACGGGGACGATCGTCAGCGCCGAGACGACCGGGAACATCAGCTTCGCGCCGTACCTGTCGGTCAGGGCGCCCGCCGGGATGCGGCCGACCGAGCCGACCAGGACGGGCACCGCCACGAGCAGCGACTGCTGGAAGGAGCTGAGATCGAGCCGGTCGCCGTACCAGCCGGCGATCGGCGCGATCAGGTCCCACGCCCAGAAGGTGAGCGTGAATCCGATGGTGGCCGTCACCAGGTTGCGGTAGGCAGCCGCGGTCGGGGGCTTGGTCTCGGTGTCCACCCCTCCAGTCAAGATCCGCGCAGGGGCCGAGGCGCGCCGGACTGCTCCGTACGGGGAGAGGGGGGCCGTCGGGGAGCCCGGTCCTCACGGCCGGGCCACCTACGGCCAGGCCACGTACGGCCGGGCGACCCACGGCCAGGCCACCTACGGCCGGGCGACCCACGTCCAGGCCACCCACGTCCAGGCCACCTACGGCCAGGCGACCGTGGTCGGCGGGGTCCCGTCGTCCTCGACCAGGAGCCGCACCCCGTCGCCGCCGGCCGTCACCTCGACCGTGATCGCGGTGATCCCGGATCGCCGGTGGGCCGCCGCGAGCGCCCCGCGCAGGGCACCGAGGAGTTTCCCGGCCGTCTCCTCCTCCACGAGCGTGTCGACCGCCCCGGAGAAGTGCACGGACGGCTGGAAACCGAGCAGGGCAGCGGCTCCGGCGGTCTCGCGCAGCACCCTGCCCCGGAAGGAGGTCGGCGCGTCCGCCGGGGGCTGCTGGAGCGCGAAGATCGTCGTGCGGACCTCCTGGATCGTCGAGTCCAGCTCGTCCACGGCGCGGCCCAGGAGCGCGTCCTCCTCGGAGGAGCCGGCCGCCCGCCGCCGCGTGGACTCCAGCATCATCTCCGTCGCGAACAGCCGCTGGACGACCAGGTCGTGCAGGTCCCGCGCGATCCGGTCCCGGTCCTCGAACACCGCGAGCCGCTCCCGGTCGTGCCGGGCGTCCGCGAGGACCAGCGCGAGCGCCGCCTGCGAGGCGAACTGCGAGGCCAGCAGGCGGTCCACCGCCGAGTACGGCGGGCCGCCGCGCCGCCGGGGGAGAGCGAGGGTGCCGATGAGCCTCCCGCCGCTCTGCAGCGGCAGCATCATCGACGGGCCGAAACGGGACCGGACATGGGTGGTCATCCGGGGATCCGTCGCCGAGTCCTCGACGAACACGGGCTCCCCGCCGAGGAGCTGGACGAGGACGGGGGAGCCGGGCGCGATCGCCGTGCCGACCAGATCGCCGGGGTCGTCGTCGGTCGAGGCGGCGACGATCTCCATCCCGCCCTCCGGGGTGGGCTGGAGGACCACGCCCGCCGAGGCGTCGGCGAGGATCCGGGCCCGCTCGGCGACGGTCATCAGGGCGTTCTCCGCGGACGCGCCGGTGAGCAGCGCGGTGGTCACCGCCGCCGCCCCCTCGATCCAGCGCTCCCGCTGCCGGGTCGTCTCGTACAGCCGGGCGTTGCCGATGGCGATCCCGGCCTGGGAGGCGAGGACCCGGAGCAGCGCGAGATCCTCCTCCGTGAAGCGGCCCGCGCGCTTCTCGGTGAGGTACAGATTGCCGAAGACCTGGGTGTGCACCCGGATCGGGACGCCCAGGAAGGAGTGCATCTCCGGGTGGCCCTCGGGGACTCCGGCCGAGCGCGGATCGGCCGTCAGGTCGTCGAGCCGCAGCGGCTGCGGGTCCTGGACCAGGGCGCCGAGCAGCCCCGTGCGGCCGTCGGGGAGGCGGCCGACGCGCCGCCGCTCCTCGTCCGTCATGCCGGAGGTGAAGAGCTCGGTGAGCCGGTGGCGCTCGGGGTCGACGACCCCGAGCGCCCCGTAGCGGGCCCCGATCAGCTCGGTGGCGGAGTCCACGATGTGCTGGAGCGTGGCGCGGAGTTCGAGGTCCGTGCCGACGCTGAGGACCGCTTCGAGCAGCATGGGCAGGCGCGGGCCGTCCTCGTCCGCGACCTCGGGGCGTTCCATGACCTCCGTGGCCGTTGTGGACGCTGTGCCCTTCGCGCCCTCCGCGGCCTCTGTGCCTTCCGCGTCAGCCGTGTCCTCGTCCATGATCGTCATGGTCTCATCACCGTACGAACAGGTCGATTTCGAATCATCACTCCGCGTCGGCGAGCGGGTTCCGCACCGACAGCGGGTCGAGGATCATCGGCTGGACCTTGCCCTCCAGCATCGCGCCGAGGCCCAGGACCGCGCACACGTCCGGCCGTTCGGCGATGTGGACCGGCATCCCGGTCGCCTCGCGCAGCATCTGGTCGAGGCCCGGCAGCAGGGCGCTGCCGCCGACCATCATGATCCCGCGGTCCGCCAGGTCGGCGACCAGATCCGGCGGGCAGTCGCGCAGCACCTTGCCGAGCCCGTCGAGGACCGCCGTCAGCGGGGTGTGGATCGCCTCCCGTACGGCGGCGGTGTCGACGATCACCGAGCGGGCCAGGCCGGTGGCGACGTCCCGGCCGTGGATCTCCGTGGAGGCCGGGCCGTGCGGCGTCAGGCCGTTGCCGCTGAGGGCGAGCTGGAGCGGGCGCACCGACTGGCTCGGCAGCATCAGTTCGTGGTGGTGGCGCAGGTGCTGGATGACGGCGTGATCGATGGCGTCGCCGCCGATCGGGATCCGCTCGGCCGTGACGATCGCGCCGAGCGAGAGCACCGCGACCTGCGTGGTCGCCGCACCGCACACCATGATCATGGTGGCGGTCGGCTGCTCGACCGGGAGCCCGCAGCCCACGGCCGCGGCGATCAGGGTGTCGACCAGCTCGACCCGGCGCGCCCCGAGCCCGACGAGGGTCTCCACGGCCGCGCGCTGCGCGAGCGGGTCGCTGTCGTGCGGGGTGCAGGCCGCCGCGCGCAGCCGCGGCTTGCGGCGCAGCTGGCGGCGGAGCTTCTCGCCGAGGAGGTGACGGAGCATCCGCTGCGCCATCTCGATGTCGACGACCGTGCCGCCGGAGACCGGGCGGGCGACCCGGATGTAGTCGGGGGTGCGGCCCGTCATCTTCTCCGCGAGCGCGCCGACGGCGATCAGTGCTCCGGTACGGGTGTTGACGGCGGCGACGCTCGGCTCGTCGACGACGAGGCCGGCGCCCTTGACGAAGACCCGGGTGCGAGCGGCCCCCAGGTCGACGGCGACATGGCAACGGCGCAGCTGCTCAAGGCTGACGGTCACGGCGGATCCTCCGGGATGCGGTGCTGGCACGGGCGAGGTGTTTCGCGTTGCGGTCCTGTTCGCATCGTGCGACCGCCCCGGGCCCGGCGCGCGCTGGGATGAGCCGCCCGGGGCCTCCGGAGAGGGCGGCCGGAGGGCGTCGACTGCCTCCGGGCGGGCCGCGAGACGATCCTTCCCGAAGCGGGAGAATCACGACGCACCGCCGACGACCTGCGGTTTCCTCACAGGATCCTCACCTCGGCGCCTACCTGCCGCCGCACCGGGCCGCATAGCCTGCGGGCCCCATGGACTACTGCCACGCGTGCCGGCGGCATCTCAACGGGGCCCTCGCCTGTGCCGGGTGCGGGACCCCCGTCGAGGAACTGCGGTACGAGACCCCCCACGTGCCCGTTCCGCCCGCCGAGCCCGAGTACGTCTACGAACTGGACGTCGTCGAGCCCGAGCAGGTCTACGAGCCGGACGTCGTCGAGCCCGAGCACGTCTACGAGCTGGACGTCGTCGAGCCGCCGCGCCCCGCCACGGGCGGCCGCCGCGCCGCCCGCACCGCCGCGCGGGGCCGGTCCGCCTCGCGCGGGAGCAGACGGGCGCGGGGGCGCCGGGGCCGTACGGCTCTGATGGGGACGGTGGGCCTGGTGCTCGCGGCCGGCACGCTGGGCGTGCTGAAGGTGGCGCTGGACGAGCCGGAGGCGAGGGGCGCGGCCACGGCCGTCCAGGAGGAGGAGGTCGTCGAGACCTCGCTGCCGCCCACCCCCTCCGAGAGCCCCGAGCAGCCGGACGGCTCCGGCCCGTCCCCGGTCACGGACGAGCCGAGCACGAGCGCGCCCACCCGCCAGCGCCAGGTCGGTACCGGCACGGGCGCGGGCTCCGGCGGCGGTACGGGCTCCGGAGCGGATTCGGGTACGGGCACGGGTTCGGGTTCCGGCGGCGGGACCGGTTCGGGTACGGGGGAGGGGGCCGCGGGCGCCCCCGCGGATTCGCCGTCGCCCACCCGCACGGAGGCGCCGCCCACCACGCCCGGCGTCCCGTCCTCCGGCACGCCGTCCGCCTCGGGCACGGCGACGCCGACGTCCACGGCCACCGGGCCCACGCCGAGCGGCTCCCCGTCCGGAACGGCGACGGCGACGACGGGCCCGAGCCCCACCCCGACCCCGACGCCGACCTGCACCCGTTTCCTGTGGTGGTGCGTCTGACCCGCGGTGGTGCGTCTGCCCAGCGGTGCTGCGCGGCCGGTCCGGCCGCGCCAGGAGTGTCCTCCTAGACCGCGTCCTCGCCGAGCATCCGCTTCAGCAGGTCCCGCAGGAGGGTCCGCTCGACCTCGGTCAGCTCGCCGAGGGGCTCACGGGCGAAGTCCAGCGACTCGCGCAGCCGGCGGGCGGTGTCCCGGCCCTCGTCCGTGGGGACGGCCAGCTTGACCCGGCGGTCGTCCGGGTCGGGGCGGCGCTCCACCAGGCCGCGGGCCTCCAGGCGGTCGACTATCCCCGTGATGTTGGAGGGCTCGCACTTCAGCTTCTGGGCGATCCTGCGCATCGGCAGCGGATCGAGCGAGAGCAGCCCGAGGACCCGGGCCTGCGCGCCGGTCAGCGAGTGCTGAGCGGCCGCCTGCTCGTACTCCTCGTAGTAGCGCGCCACGACCGTGCCGATCAGCTCGACGACTTCGAGGGTCAGGGGGTCCGTGCGTGAGGTGGCCATGGGCATCATCCTACCCAGATACTTGACAACATGAAATATTGAGGCGCATGGTTGTTTCAGTCAGTGAATCTTTTGTTGTCTGAAGTATTTTCGGAGGTCGTGCTCATGTCCGTTCTTCCCGTGTCCAGCCGTGAGTGGCACCTCGTCGCCCGTCCGCACGGCTGGCCGACCGCCGCGGACTTCGCCCTGCGTGAGATCCCGGTGACCGAGCCCGCCGAGGGCCGCATCCTCGTGCGCAACCTGCACTTCTCCGTCGACCCGTACATGCGCGGCCGGATGAACGACGTGAAGTCGTACATCCCTCCGTTCAAGCTGGACCACCCCATGGACGGCGGCGCGGTCGGCGAGGTCGTCGCGTCCAACGCGGAGGGCTTCGCCGTCGGCGACCACGTCCTGCACGGCCTCGGCTGGCGCGAGTACGCCGACGTCCCGGCGCAGCACGCGACCAAGGTCGACCCCGAGCTCGCCCCCCTCTCCGCCTACCTCGGCGTGCTCGGCATGACCGGGCTCACGGCCTACGCGGGCCTCTTCGAGGTCGCCTCCTTCAAGGAGGGCGACGCCGTCTTCGTCTCCGGCGCGGCCGGGGCCGTCGGCAGCCAGGTCGGCCAGATGGCGCGGCTCAAGGGCGCCTCCCGCGTCATCGGCTCCGCCGGCTCCGACGAGAAGGTGAAGTTCCTCGTCGAGGAGCTCGGCTTCGACGCGGCCTTCAACTACAAGAACGGCCCGGTCAAGGACCAGCTCCGCGAGGCCGCCCCGGACGGCATCGACGTCTACTTCGACAACGTCGGAGGGGACCACCTCGAAGCCGCGATCTCCTCGCTCAACGTGCACGGCCGCGCCACCATCTGCGGCATGATCGCCCAGTACAACGACACGGAGCCGGTCCCCGGCCCGCGCAACATGGCGATGATCATCGGCAAGCGGCTCCGTCTCCAGGGCGTCCTCGTCGGCGACCACTACGGCCTGCAGAACCAGTTCGTCCAGGAGGTCGGCGGCTGGCTCGGCTCCGGCGAGCTCAAGCACCGCGAGACCTTCGCCGAGGGCATCGAGAACGGCGTGGACGCCTTCCTCGGACTGCTGCGCGGGGACAACACCGGAAAGATGATCGTCTCGGTGACCCGCTAGTCTTCCCTCAGCCGTCGCGATCGTGGGCGCGAGTCGCGGCGAACTGACGAAGGAATCACCAGCATGTCCATCCAGCACTCCGACGTTCTCTACACCGCCGTCGCCACCGCCGAGAACGGCCGTGACGGCCGGGTCGCCACCGACGACGGTCAGCTCGACGTCGTCGTCAACCCGCCGAAGGCCATGGGCGGCTCCGGTGCGGGCACCAACCCCGAGCAGCTCTTCGCGGCCGGCTACAGCGCCTGCTTCCAGGGCGCGCTGGGCGTCGTCGGGCGCAACGAGAACGCCGACGTGTCCGGCTCGACGGTCACCGCCGAGGTGGGCATCGGCAAGAACGACGACGGCTTCGGCATCATCGTCAAGATCTCCGCGACCATCCCGAACGTGGACGCGGAGACCGCCAAGAGCCTGATCGAGAAGGCCCACCAGGTCTGCCCGTACTCCAAGGCGACCCGCGGCAACATCACGGTCGAGCTCGCCGTCTGAGCTCCGGACCGGCACACTGAGTGAGGGCCGCACCCCGACCGACCGGGGTGCGGCCCTCGCTCCGTTCACGGCCGCTGCGGCATCATGACCCTGTCCGGCGTACGGACGGGCGAGGGGAGTCGAGTGTCGTCGCACAACGGGCCCGAGCAGGCCGACCACGGGCTGCTCGGCGGGCGTTACCGGCTGGGGGAGCGGCTCGGCCAGGGCGGCATGGGAGTGGTGCGGCGGGCCACCGACGAACTGCTCGGCCGCGCCGTCGCGGTCAAGACGCTCGCGATCGACACCGGCGCCGATCCGGCGAGCGCCCTGCGCGAGGCGCGGGTCGTCGCCCGGATCCGCCATCCCCACGTGATCGTCGTCCACGACGTCGTCGAGCACGAGGGACGGCCCGCCCTGGTGATGGAGCTCGTCGACGGCGGTTCGCTCGCCGACCGGCTCGCCACCCCCGGCGGCGTGCTGTCGCCCCGGGAGACGGCGCGGCTCGGGCTCGACCTGCTCGACGCGCTCTCCGCCGCCCACGCCCGCTCCGTCCTGCACCGGGACGTGAAGCCGGCCAACGTCCTCCTGGAGAAGGGCACCGGCCGGGCGGTACTGACGGACTTCGGCATCGCCAGCCTCCCCGGCGCCACGACGCTCAGCGGGACCGGCGTCTTCGTCGGCACCCCCGAGTACACCGCGCCGGAGCGCATGGAGGGCGGGGACGCCGGACCGGCCTCCGACCTGTGGTCGCTCGGCGCGCTCCTGTGCGCGGCGGCGACCGGCGCGTCACCCTTCCGCCGGGACTCGCTCGGCGCCGTCCTGCACGCGATCGTGTACGAGGAGATCCGGCCGCCCGAGCGGCTGGGACCGCTCGTCCCCGTCGTCCGCGGCCTCCTCGAACGCGACCCGGACCGACGCCTGGGCGCAGCCGAGGCCCGCCGGATGCTCGCCGCGTGCGTCACGGGGGAGACCCCGGCGGCCGGGCCCGTGCCCCCGCCACCGGCGCCGGGCGCGTACACCCCGACCTCCCGCGAGCCCTCGCCGTCCGCCGCCCCGCCGGAAGCGGACACACCACGAGCCGACACACCGCGAGCCGACACACCGCGAGCCGACACACCACGAGCCGACACACCATGGGCCGCCGCCCCGGAAGCGGACACACCGCGATCCGACACCCCATGGGCCGCCACCCCGGAAGCCGCCGCCCCACGACCCGCCGCACCGGACGACGTACGGGACGCCCTCCCCGCCCGGCCGGGCAAGGGGGCCCGGCGCCGGAGCGGCCTCGTGCTGCCCTTCGTCGCCGCGGCCGTCGCGGCCTGCGTCGGCGCGGTGACGGCCGCCGTCCTGATCGCCGGCCGGGACGAGCCGTCGACGGGCGCGGGCCCGGCCGGTCCGGGAAGCCGGACGGCGGGCGCGGCCCCGACAGCGCCCCCGACCGGCTCCGCACCCCCCGCCCCCGCGCCCGGCCCCGTACCGGACGGCTACACGGCGGTCGACGACGAGCGCGGCTTCACCCTCGCCGTCCCCGCCGGCGCGCGGCGCTCGACCGACGGCGAGCGGGTCTTCTACACGACGGCGGACGGCGCCGTCTGGGTCGGGATCAGGATCCGGGCGGTCCCGTCCGGCGGGGCGATCGGCGCCATGCGGACCGCCGACGCGAGCGGCCCCCGGAACAACCCGGGATACCGCGACGCCGTCGTCGAGGAGACCCGGCACAAGGGACTGCCCGCCGCCCGCTGGGAGTTCACCTGGAACGGCTTCACCAGCGCCGAGGGCCCCCGGCGCACCGTCGACCTCTGCTGGGAGCAGGCCGGGACCCTCTACGACGTGTGGGTGTCGGCCCCCGAGGGCCGCGCCGGCGAGGCCCGCGGCCACTTCGCGGCGGCGCTCGACTCCTTCCGTACGTCCGGCCGTTCGTCCGGCGGTTCGACGGGCGACTGACCGTCCGACCAGCCAAGTAAGGTGACCCCCATGCGTGATCTCGGGGTGGGTTTCAGATACCTGGTACAGGGCCAGAAGTGGGTCGGCCGGCACGGACGGTGGTTCGGATTCGGGCTGTTGCCCGGGCTCGTGACGTTCGTCCTCTACGTGGGCGCGCTCGTCGGCCTCGGGTACGGCGCCGACGACCTGACGGCCTGGGCGACCCCGTTCGCCGACGACTGGAGCTCGCCGTGGCTCGGGCTCTTCCGTGGCGCGCTCACGGGTCTGGTCTTCGTCTTCGGGTTCTTCCTCGCGGTCATCACCTTCACCGCCGTCACCCTCCTCGTCGGTCAGCCCTTCTACGAGTCCCTCTCGGAGGAGGTCGACCGCAGCGAGGGCGGCGAGGTGCCCGAGTCCGGGCTCCCGCTCTGGCGCGAGCTGTGGATCTCGGCCCGCGACAGCCTGCGCGTACTGCTGCGGGTCGCGTTCTACGGCATCCTGCTCTTCGCCTGCGGCTTCATCCCGGTGATCGGCCAGACCGTCGTCCCCGTCCTCGGCTTCTGCGTCTCCGGCTTCTTCCTCGCCGAGGAGCTCGCGGCCGTCGCCCTCCAGCGCCGGGGTGTCGAGCTCAAGGAGCGCCTCCGTCTGCTGCGCGGCCGCCGCATGGTCACCCTGGGCTTCGGCGTGCCGCTGACCCTCGCCTTCCTGGTGCCGTTCGTCGCGGTCTTCCTGATGCCGGGAGCCGTCGCCGGAGCCACCCTGATGGCCCGTGACCTGCGCGGCGAGACGGCCGGCGACGACCGGGACGGCGACGGCCGGAACGGCGCCTCCAAGAGAAACGATCACGTGGGCGGCAACCTTCCTCCCTTCGGTGGCGACCAGGGGGTGCACCACCTCCCCCACTGAGAGAGAGCACCATGACGTCACACAAGCGGAAGACGGGCCGCCGCCGCGCGGTCGTCGGCGGCCTGAGCGCCCTCGGCATCACCGGCGCGGCGATCGTCACCAGTACCCTGCTCGCCCCGGCGGGCGCCGCGACGGCGGCCTGGCCGCAGGCCAAGGGCAGTGCGTCCGTCGCCACGACCATCGAGGTCTCGGGCACCTACGACGGCAAGCTCAAGCGCTTCTCCGGCACCGGTGAGCTCGGCTCCGACGGGCAGAGCGAGAGCCAGAAGCCCCTCTTCGTCCTCAAGGACGGCGCGACCCTCAAGAACGTGGTCATCGGCACCCCCGCCGCCGACGGGGTCCACTGCCTGGGCAGCTGCACCCTGCAGAACGTCTGGTGGGAGAACGTCGGCGAGGACGCCGCCACCTTCAAGGGCACCTCGAAGACGGCCGTGTACGCGGTCCACGGCGGCGGCGCGAAGGGCGCGTCCGACAAGGTCTTCCAGTTCAACGGCGCGGGCAAGCTGGTCGTGAACAAGTTCCAGGTCGCCGACTTCGGCAAGCTGGTCCGCTCCTGCGGCAACTGCAAGAAGCAGTACCAGCGCACGATCCTGATCAACGACGTCGACATCACCACGCCCGGCAAGTCGATCGTCGGCGTCAACGCCAACTACGGCGACACCGCGACCCTGCGGAACGTCCGGATCCACGGCGACGCCAAGAAGAAGATCAAGCCGTGCACCCGCTTCACCGGCAACGACACCGGCAAGGAGCCCAAGGAGATCGGTACGGGACCGGACGGCACCACCTGCCGCTACTCGGCCGGAGACCTCTCCTACGACTGATCCGCCCTGATCGACAGGACACCCCCTGGCCCCCGGTCCTCGGCCGTCTCAGACGTCGAGGGCCGGGTGCAGTTCCGGGCGCGCGTCCCACCAGGCCCGGTGGAAGGCGTTGTTGTCCACGTTCGCCAGGTAGGCCCGGACCGCCGCCCGGTACAGCAGCTCCGCGTGCGGGGCCGGGACCGCCGCCCGGTTCCAGGCCAGCCGGATCCGCCCCATGACCGGGTCGCCCTCCAGCGGGCGCAGCACCGTGCCCGCCGCGGGCGGGGCCGTCGGCTGGCTCATCGAGATCGCCCGGCCGGCCGCGATCAGGTCGTAGTGCATCTTCCGGTCGGCCACCCGGTGCCGCAGTGTGGGGTTGAAGCGATCCCGAGGAGTGCTCTGACTCGCAGGCTGGACCGTACACGCGGAAGCCGAACGCGCGGTGACGACTGGAACGAATGTTCCGATATCGGATTGTGGGTCGATGATCGTACGGTGATCGTCATGCAGCTTCGGTACTCCTTCCGGCTCTACCCGAACGGGCCTCAGCGTGCTGCGCTGGCCCGTGCTTTCGGGTGTGCGCGGGTGGTCTACAACGACGCCCTTCGGGCTCGTGAGACCGCCCGCGTCGAGGGAGCACCCTTCCCGAAGGCCGGCGACCTGTCGAAGCTGCTGATCACCGAAGCGAAGAGAACCGCCGAACGGACCTGGCTCGGCGAGGTCTCGGCCGTCGTCCTGCAGCAGTCGTTGAGGGACCTGGATACCGCGTACCGGAACTTTTTCGACGGCCTCAAGGGCAAGCGTCCGCAGATGGGCGCACCCCGGTTCAAGGGCCGGAAGGACAATCGGCAGGCCGTACGGTTCACCGCGAACGCCCGGTGGAAGGTCACGCCCGGCGGCGACCTGTCGCTCCCGAAGGTCGGGGACGTTCGGGTCAAGTGGACCCGAGCCCTTCCGTCGGTGCCGTCCACCGTGACGGTGATCAAGGACGCGGCCGGCCGGTACTTCGCGTCGTTCGTCGTGGAGACTGATCCGGACCCGCTTCCCGGTGCGGAACCGGTCGCCGGTATCGACCTCGGCCTCGGGCACTTCGCGGTCCTCTCCGACGGTACGAAGATCGACGCTCCGCGTTTCCTGCGCCGGGCGGAGAAGAAGCTCAAGAAGACCCAGAAGAACCTGAGTCGGAAGACGAAAGGCAGCAACAACCGGGACAAGGCCAGGGTCAAGGTCGCCCGCGCGCACGCGCGGGTGGCCGACGCGCGCCGTGAGTTTCACCACCAGCTCTCCACGAAGGTCATCCGCGAGAACCAAGCGGTGGCGGTGGAGGACCTGGCGGTCAAGGGACTCGCCCGTACGCGTCTGGCCAAGTCCGTGCACGACGCCGGCTGGGCGTCGTTCGTTGCGATGTTGGAGTACAAGGCCGCGCTGTACGGCCGGACCTTCATCCGCATCGGACGCTTCGAACCCACCAGCCAGGTGTGCTGCGTGTGCGGCGTCAAAGACGGCCCCAAGCCCCTGCACGTCCGCGTATGGGAGTGCCGGGGTTGCGGGACGGTCCTGGACCGGGACATCAACGCGGCGGTCAACATCGCCAAGGCCGCCGGACTGGCGGTGTCAGCCTGTGGAGCGCAGATAAGACCGGTACTTGTGCCGGCGCAGCGCGGCGAAGCAGGAACCCACCGAGACGGTCAGCCGACCGTGGCAGGAATCCCCGCCTGTTAGGGCGGGGAGCGGAAGTCAAAACCAGTTGACCTCGAACACCGAGGTGCACGCGGCGGCCAGCCCGCAGAACCACTGGTTCTACCTGCTCGCCGAGGGCTCCAACCCGGGCGGCGGCAAGCCCAGCAGCCCGATATGGCCTGAGCGCCCCGTAACGGGGGCGGGGCACCGTCATGGGCCGGGGGTCCCGTGACGGTCCACCCGGAGCCGGGCGGCCGTTGTCCCACGGCCGCCCGGCTCCGGCGCGTTCGCCTTCGCCGAGCTCAGCCGACCTCGGCGAGCACGAACCCCGGCCCGGCCGTCCCCGCGTCCGCGAGCCGCTCGCCGTCCGGGCCCCAGACCCCGGCCCGGCCGGTTCCCACCCCGTCCTCGTTGGCCCCGAGGACGTTGCCGAGGACCACGTACAGACCGAAGTCCCGGGCCCGTACCGGATAGACCGTCTCGAACGAGTCGTTGTCGGCGGAGAGCACCGAACTCGCCAGGTACACCGCGCAGTCCTCGGCCGCGGCCCGCTCCGCCAGCTCCGGGAAGCGGTTGTCGTAGCAGGTGGCCGTCGCGAAACGGACCCCGTCGAGGGCGAACCGCCCGTCGGCCGCGCCCGGCGCGAAGACCTCCTTCTCGATCCCGTACAGGTGCTGCTTGTCGTAGCGGGCGAGGAGCCCGCCGTCGGGCCCGATCACCAGCGTGGTGACCCCGGTCCGCCCGTCGGCCGTCCGTACAGGACCGTTGACCACGGCCGCCGCCGAGACCGCGCGACAGGCCTCCCGTACGGCTTCGAGCCGGGGGTCGTCCTCGGTGAGGACGAGAGCGGGGGTGTCTCGGATCAGCGACGGCTCGTACCCGCTCAGGCAGAGCTCGGCGAAGACGACCACCCGGGCCCCCTCGGCCCCGGCGGCCCTGACGAGACCCGCGATCGTACGGACGTTGGCGTCGATGTCCCCGGCGACCGGGGCGAACTGCGTGGCTGCGACGATCATGACCGCCATCATCCCGCACCTCCCAGGGCCCCCCGCAGCGACTCCGCCGTCTCCCGCAGCTGTCCGAGGAAGGCCGTCGCCGCCACGGTCGGGGCCGGCGGGGTCGCGGCGCAGATCCGGCGGTAGGGGACGTCGTCAGGGTGGATCGTGACGAGCGTGACGTCCCGCCGCACGGCCGCCGCCGCGAGCGCCGGTACGAGGGTGATGCCCAGACCCGCCGCGACCGCGCCGAGCTTGGCGATCCAGTCGTGCGCCATCAGCCCGGTGCGCGGCCGGAACCCGGCGGCGACGGCCGGCCGGAAGAGGGTGTCCTCCAGCCGCTCGGCCCCGACGATCCACTCCTCGTCGGCGAGCTCCGCAAGCCGCACCGCCCGCCGCCCCGCGTGGGGATGGCCGCGCTCCAGGGCCACCAGCATCGGCTCGTCGAGGAGGTGATGGAGCGTCACGCCCTCCGGCGGGGGAGCGGCGAGCGCCGGGCTGACCACCGCGAGGTCCTGCTCACCGGCGGCGAGCTGCGCCAGGTGCTTCACCGACGGGCCCTCGACACGCGTGACGGCGACGCCCGGATGGCGGTCGCGGAACGCGGCCTGGGTGCGGGGGACGAGCGCCGCGTTGGCGCTGGAGAACGAGCCGAGCCGGAGCAGACCGCCCTCCAGGGTGCGCAGCGCCGCCAGTTCGGCGCGGGCCGCCGACAGCCGGTCCCGTACCGCCTCCGCGTGCGGCAGCAGCACCCGGCCGGCCTCGGTCAGGCGCACCCCGCGCGGCAGCCGCTCGAAGAGCACCGCACCCGTCTCGTCCTCCAGGGACTGGACCTGGCGCGAGACGGCCGACTGGGTGTAGCCGAGGACGCGGGCGGCGGAGGTGAAGGAGCCCTCGCGGGCGACGGCGAGGAAGACCTCGTACAGCACATGACCATTCACATGCCCATTCTGCATGGCGCCCATGCCGGACATTCGCTTGTCGCATGCCAGGCGTCCCCCTAGCGTCGAACGCATGGACACCAGCCACCAGAAGATCGCCTTCCTCGGCCTCGGCACCATGGGCCTGCCCATGGCCCGCCGCCTGCTCGACGCCGGACACCCGCTGACCGTCTGGAACCGCACGGCCGCCAAGGCCGACACCCTCGTCGCCGCCGGAGCCGTCCGCGCCGCGAGCCCCGCCGAGGCCGTCCGCGACGCCGACGTCGTCCTCACGATGCTGGCCGACCCGGCCGCCGCCCTCGCCGTCGCCGACGAGCTGATCCCGGCGCTGCGCCCCGGCACCCACTGGATCGACACCTCGACCGTCGGCCCGGACACCGTCCGCGCGCTGGCCGCCCGCCTCCCCGAGGGGGTCACCCTGATCGACGCCCCCGTCATGGGCAGCGTGGACCGGGCGGCCGCCGGGGAGCTGATCATCCTCGCGGGCGGCGACACCGCCCCCGTCGCCGCCGTCCTCGACCGGCTCGGCGAGACCACCGCGTGCGGCGGCCCCGGCACGGGCGCCGCCCTGAAGCTGGTCCTCATCAACACCGTGATCGGCGGCGTCGCCCTGATCGGCGAGGCCCTCGCGCTCGCGGGCTCCCTCGGCCTGCCCCGGGAGCTCGCGCTGCGCACCCTCGCCACGGGCCCGCTCGCGGGCGCGGTCGGCCGGGCCACCGCCACCGGCGTGCACTTCCCGGTCGCCCTCGCCGCGAAGGACGTCGCCCTGGCCACGGCGGTGGCGAAGCTGCCCGTACTGGAGGCCGTCCACGCGGCCCTGACCGAGGATCCGTCCCTGCGGGACCGGGACCTGGCGGCCGTAATCCGCTAGCGGGCGACCGGTGTCGAGCCCCTACACTCCGGTGCATGCGGGATCGCGCGGTCCCGCAGGGTGTGGGGCCGTGGCAGAGCACGGTCGATTGCGGAGCCGGGCGGCGGAGGTTCCCCACGCCCGGGGAGAGCGGCCGGTCGCCGGACCTGGCGGCCGGACCCCGCGGGTTCGAATCCCGTCGGCCCCGCACCCGAACTCAGTGCGACAGAACGCCTCTTACGGCCGCTTCTCGTCCCCGCGCAGCAGCCGCAGGAAGTCCCGGAAGGCGGCCGGCATGTCCACCGCCGACGGGTCCAGGAGCCACTGGTACTGGAGCCCGTCCACCACCGCCGTCAGGAGCGGCGCGACCTCTTCGGGGGTGAGCCCGCTCGGCAGCCGTTCGCCGAACTCCAGGCGGAGCACGTCCGCCATGCTCGACCGCACCTGCCCGTACCGCTCGGTGAAGAACTCCCGCGCCGGGTGCCCGTCCGTGACGCTCTCCCCGAGCAGGGCGGAGAAGGTCTGCACGATCCCCGGCCGCATCGCGTTGTACTCGACGAGGGACTCCATGAGGTCGAGCCGCCAGTTCTCGCGGTCCCGGCCGCCGCTCGTGTCCCAGCGGTCGCGCTCCTCCAGGACGGCGATGAGCAGCGTCTCCTTCGTCGGGAAGTAGTGCAGCAGCCCCTGCTGGGTCAGCCCGACGCGCTCGGCGACGGAGCCGAGGGTGGCGCCCCGGTAGCCGCGCTCGGCGATCACTTCGAGGGCGGCGCGCAGGATCTCCGCGCGCCGCTCCTCGCTCCTGGCCCGCACCATCGCCGCGGCCCCCTCTCGGACGTCCTCCCGAGACCGTACCGTTCCAGTGAAAATAACAGAACAGTAACTTCACCTACCGATCTACAGGTAGGTGGGTGCACGATGGGGCCATCGGTACGTCAATGAGGAGGTACGGCCATGGCGGAGACGACCACGGGCACCAGCGCGGAGACCACCAGGGAAGCGGCCGTCGAGGCGGCTCTCGGCAAGCTCGACCTGGACACCAAGGCCCGGCTGCTCGCCGGCCAGGACATGTGGTCCCTGCCCGCGCTGCCGGAGATCGGTCTGGACTCGCTGGTCATGTCCGACGGCCCCATCGGCGTCCGCGGCGTCCGCTGGACCGCCGACGACCCGTCCGTCGCCCTGCCGTCCCCGACCGCGCTCGCCGCCGCCTGGGACCCCGCGCTCGCCCGCCGCGCCGGCCGCCTCCTCGCCCAGGAGGCCCGCCGCAAGGGCGTCCACGTCCTCCTCGCCCCCACCGTCAACCTGCACCGCTCGCCGCTCGGCGGCCGCCACTTCGAGGCGTACAGCGAGGACCCGTACCTCACCGGCGAGATCGGCACCGGCTACGTCCAGGGCGTCCAGGACGGCGGCGTCGGCACCACGGTCAAGCACTTCGTCGCCAACGACGCCGAGACCGACCGCTTCACCGTCGACAACAAGGTCGCCGCCCGCCCGCTCCGCGAGCTCTACCTCGCGCCCTTCGAGGCCATCGTCAAGAACGCCCACCCCTGGGGCATCATGACCGCCTACAACCAGGTCAACGGCGTGACGATGACCGAGCACCGCTACCTCGTCAACGAGGTCCTGCGCGGCGAGTGGGGCTTCGACGGCTACAACGTCTCCGACTGGATGGCCGCCCGCTCCACCACCGGCGACATCGAGGGCGGCCTCGACGTCGCCATGCCTGGCCCCTTCACCGTCTACGGCGACGCCCTGGCCGCCGCCGTCCGCGCCGGTGAGGTCGAGGAGTCCACCGTCGACACGGCCGTACGCAACGTCCTGCGGCTCGCCGCCCGCGTCGGCGCCCTCGAAGGCGCCCCGGCGGTCGTCACCGAGCCCCCGGCCGCGATCGACGGCGACGCCCTCGCCCGCGAAATCGCCCGCCGCGGCTTCGTCCTCGTCCGCAACGAGAACGCGGCCCTTCCCCTCAAGAGCGGCACCGTCGCCCTCACCGGCGCCGCCGCCCGCGACGCCCGCGTCCTCGGCGGCGGCTCCGCCCAGGTCTTCCCCGAGCACATCGTCTCCCCGCTCGCCGGCCTCACCGCCGCCCTGCCCGAAGGCGCCCTGACCTTCACCATCGGCGCCGACCCCAGCGAGGAACTCGCCCCCGCCGATCAGGGGTTCGTCCTCCGCGCCCGCTGCCGCGACGCCGAGGACCGGCTCCTCGGCGAGGGCACCCTGCCCAACGGCCAGGTCCAGTGGATCGGCGACCTCCCCGAGGGCGTCGACTACGCGGAGCTCGCCTCCGTCGAGGTCGTCGGCACCTTCACCCCGCGCGAGTCCGGCGAGCACGCCTTCGGCACCCGCGGCCTCGGCGCCTTCACCCTCTCCGTCGGCGGCGTCACCGTCTTCGACGGCGTTCAGGCGATGGGCTCCGAGAGCGACCCCTTCGAGGCCTTCTTCGGCTCCCCGGTCGAGCGGGCCAAGGTCGCCCTCACCGCCGGCGAGACCGTCGAGGTCTCCCTGCGCCAGACCCTGAACAAGGAGTTCTCGGGCCCGCTGCCGGCCGTCATGTTCTCCTTCGTCCACCTCGGTCCGCGCCGTGACCCCGACGAACTGATCGCCGAAGCCGTCGAGGCCGCCCGCGCCGCCGACACCGCCGTCGTGGTCGTCGCCACCACCGAGCGCGTCGAGTCCGAGGGCTTCGACCGCAAGGACCTCGCCCTCCCCGGCCGCCAGGACGAGCTCGTCCGGGCCGTCGCCGCCGTCAACCCGAACACCGTCGTCGTGGTCAACGCCGGCTCCCCGGTCGAGATGCCCTGGCGCGAGGACGTGGCCGCGATCCTGCTCAGCTGGTTCCCCGGCCAGGAGGGCGGCGACGCCCTCGCCGACGTCCTCACCGGCGCCGAGGAGCCCGGCGGCCGCCTCCCCACCACCTGGCCCGTGGCCCTCGCCGACGTCCCCGTCACCGAGGTCACCCCCACCGAGGGCGAACTCGTCTACACCGAGGGCGTCTTCATCGGCTACCGCGCCTGGGACAAGGCCGGCGCCGTCCCCGCGTACCCCTTCGGCCACGGCCTCGGCTACACGACCTGGTCGTACGACTCCGTGACCGCAGGACCCGACGCGGTCACCGTCCGGCTCACCAACACCGGCGACCGCACCGGCCGCGAGGTCGTCCAGATCTACCTGGCGCCCACGACGACCGTGCCGACGGGCGCGCAGAGCACGGCCGTCGAGCGCCCGGCGCGCTGGCTGGCCGGCTTCGCGAACGTCGAGGCCGCGCCCGGCGAGACCGTCGAGACCGAGATCGCGCTGCCCCGCCGCGCCTTCGAGATCTGGGACGAGGAGACGAACGGCTGGGCCTTTGTACCCGGCGCCTACGAGGTCGTGGCCGCGCACTCCCTCACCGACGCCCGCCTGACCGCCACCCTGGAGGTCTGATCGCCGGCCTGGAGGTCTGATCACCACCCCGGAGGTCTGATCGCCAACCCGGAGATCCGGCCTCCCGATCCCCATGACCGGGCCCCGGGGCGGAACCTGACAACCGCCCCGGGGCCCTCACCCCTCCGTGATCCGCCGGTACGCGAGCTCCGCGAGCCGCGCCTGCCCGTCCCGGCTCGGGTGGAACCAGTCCCAGGGGCTCAACTGCCCGCCGTCGAAACGGAAACCGAAGACCGCCCCGCCGTCGTACCGGCACAGCTCGTCCTCGGCGCAGACCTCCTCCAGGACCTCGTTGTACGCCACCACCCGCTCCCGCACCCGGTCCCGCCGCCGCTCCGCCGCCGGACCCAGGTCCTCCGCGTCCGCCAGCATCGAGCCGCAGATCCCCAGCTTCCACACCTCCAGGCCCGCCGGGCTGAGCCGCCCCGTCGACCACAGCCGCTTCAGGTCCGGCAGGCTCGACACGTACACCTGCGTCTTCGGCGCGTCCGCCCGCAGCCGGGCGAGCGCCGTCTCGAACGAGAAGCGGAAGTCGGCGACCGGGGTCATGAGCTCCGGAGTGGCCCGGCAGGCGTCGTTGGCGCCCATCATCACCGTCACCAGCTCGGGCTTCTCGGCGGCCGCCCCTGCCATCTGCTCCGGAAGCTCCGCCATCCGCGCACCCGTCCGCGCCAGGTTCCAGCTCCGGGCGGCCACCTTCTCCGGCCCGAGCAGCCGCAGCGCCAGGCTGTTGACGGCCCTGTCCGTCCCGGTCGCCCAGGACACCTCGGGGCAGTCCGCCAGGATCGCGCAGGCGTCGAAGGCGCGGGTGACGGAATCGCCGACCGCCGCGACGGAGCCGGGGGAGACGTCCCACAGCGAGGTCGGGCTGGGCTTCGGGGGAGGTGTCGGTGTGGGGGTGGGCTTCTGTGCCGGTCTCGCCGCCTTCCCGCTCGGAGCCGCCGTCCCGGGCGCCCCGGCGGTGCAGCCGGAGAGCGCTCCCACGCACAGCAGCGCCGCCGTCGCGGCGGCGGTGGTCGTACGGAAAGCGGTAAGGAATCGGCTTCGGCCGCGCATCCCCGGCCCCTCCTTCGGCGTCCTGGCGGGTGAAAGGTTCGTGTCCACCGGCCCCCGGACCGACCGTACGTCACACCGATGACGGTGCGGCACGGTAGCTTTTCCCCCGTCGAACCAGAGGCACCTTTGCCGACCGGCTCCGGTAAATTACATCACGTCACATGCTGTCCCCTTTTTGAGGGTTTGCCATGTTCTGCTCCTGATGATGTTTACTGAGGCCGCTGGGAAAGGCGAACCTCGTCCCACACTGGAGGTCCCGGTGACGACACGTGGAGTCCTGTACGTACACTCCGCACCGCGCGCGCTGTGCCCGCACGTCGAATGGGCGGTCGCGGGTGTCCTCGGTGTGAGGGTCCAGCTCGACTGGATCCGCCAGCCGGCGTCCCCCGGCACCTGGAGAGCCGAGTTCTCCTGGAAGGGCCAGACCGGCACCGCCTCCAGACTCGCCTCCGCGCTGCGCGGCTGGCAGATGCTCCGCTTCGAGGTGACCGCGGAACCCTGCCCCACCGCCGAGGGCGAGCGCTACAGCGCCACCCCCGACCTGGGCATCTTCCACGCCGTCACCGGCATGCACGGGGACATCCTGATCCCCGAGGACCGGCTCCGGGCCGCTCTGGCGCGCTCCCTCCAGGGCGAGACGCAGCTGGAGGCCGAGGTCGCCAAACTCCTCGGGAAGCCCTGGGACGACGAACTGGAACCCTTCCGGTACGCGGGCGAGGGCGCCCCGGTCCGCTGGCTCCACCAGGTCGTCTGACGGGGCTTCACCAGCGCGTTGTAGATTCCGCCCGGGCGTGCAGGGGGCACGCCGGGTGGGAGTGCAGTGATACCTGAACGAAGCGGCCCCTCCACGGGCGCCGCCACCCTGTCCGGGGCCGCGTTCGGCGCGGCGGCGGTGTTCCTCGGGGCCGGGACCGTCGGCGGCGCCTGGCCGACGGGCTGGGCGGCGCTGGTGTGCGCCCTGGTCCTCGCGGCGGTGGGGGTGACCGTCCGCGCGGTGCGGCCGAGCCGTACGGAGGCGACGGCACCGGCGGCCGAACCGCGGGACGCGGCGCCGACCGGCCCGAGCCTCGCCAAGACCGACAGCACCACCGGCACCGCCGCGGGCCCGGCCTCCGGGGCCGCATCCGGACCCGGGGGCCGGTCCTCGCTCGTCGCCGCCGCGGTCGTCTGGGCCCTCGCCCTCCTCGCCGGCGGCATCTGGGCGCTCGCGGCCGGGGACGACGACGACCGTGACGACACGGCCAAGAGCCCGGCGACCGCGACACCCACCGCCTCCCGGACCCCGGACGAGGCCGACGTGGTCTGGTCCGTCCCCGCCGTCGGCAAGAAGTACGACAACGGGGTCGGCGCCTGGCCGCTCGGCGCCACCCTCGCGCAGGGGCGCCTCGACGGGCTCTTCGCCTACGACTCCGCCGACGGCGCCGTCCGCTGGAGCGTGCCCGCGCCGACCCGCGAGGGCCTCTGCGCCATGTCCCCCGACGTCGAACAGGGCGTGGGCCTCGTCGCCCACGGCCGGCACGAGAAGCCCTGCGCGACCCTCCTCGCCGTCCGTACGGCCGACGGCAAGGTCCTGTGGAAGCGGAGCCTCGGCGGCAAGGGCCTGACCGAAGGAGCCCTCGCCGTGGGCGGCGGCACCGCCGTGACCGCGGAGGACCGCACCGTACGCGCCCGCTCCACCGAGACCGGCGAGCAGCGCTGGGAGCGGCCGCTCGGCAAGGGCTGCGAGATCCGGGCCCTGGACGCCACCGCCGACCGCACCCTCCTCGTCGAACAGTGCGGCAAGCCCGCCCGGCTCCTCGCCCTGGACACCCGTACCGGCGCCCAGCGGTGGGCCCGTGACCTGCCCGTCGAGTCGAAGGCGGCGGCGTCCGTGGTCTCCGTCTCCCCGGTCGTCATCGCCGTCGACGAGGCGGACGCCCGCGGCACCCAGGCCTTCCTCGGCTTCGACGACAAGGGCGCGCCGACCGTGACCGTGCCGCTCGCCGGGCCCGAGGGCGTGCTCTCCGCCGCCGGGGGTGCCGGTGACGGCCGTGCCACCAGGCCGCTCGTCGGGAACGGGCTCCTCGTCACGCTCGCCGAGCGCGAACTCGTGCCCGACCAGGTCGTCGCCTACTCCCTGAAGGACGGCCGCAAGGCATGGGAGTACCGCTCCGAGAGCCAGACCTCGGACGTGGCGGTGGAGCCGGACGGCCGCATCGCCGTCCTGCAGGGCCACGGGGCGGGCGAGATCGTCCTCCTCGACCCGGCCACGGGCAAGGTCGCGACGAAGCTGGAGGGCGGACAGGCCAAGGGGGGCGAAATCTCCATCCGCCCCGAACTGCTCCCCGTCACCGGCGGCCACGTCGTCGTCAACCACATCTTCATGGGCACGGAACCGGCGGCCTACGCCCTGCGCTGACCGCTTCCCCGCGCGGTTCCCACGCGAAAGCGGCTGACCGCTTCCCCGGGCGTCCCCACGCGAAAGGCCCGCCCCCGATTCGGGGGCGGGCCTTTCGCGTGTCACGCGTGACGTCAGACCGTGCGGAACGCCAGGACCACGTTGTGACCGCCGAAGCCGAAGCTGTTGTTGATCGCGGCGATCGTGCCCTGGGGGAGCGCGCGGGGCTCGCCGCGGACGATGTCCGCGTCGACCTCGGGGTCCAGGTCGTCGATGTTGATCGTCGGCGGGGCCAGGCGGTGGTGGAGCGCCAGGACCGTCGCGACGGTCTCGATGCCGCCCGCGCCGCCCAGGAGGTGGCCGGTCATCGACTTGGTCGCGGAGATCGCGACGTGGTCGAGGTCGTCGCCCAGGACCTTCCGCAGCGCCTTGATCTCGGCGACGTCACCCTGCGGCGTCGACGTGGCGTGCGCGTTGAGGTGGACGACCTCGGACGGCTTGAGGTCCGTCGCGTCGAGCAGGTTCTGCATCGCGGCGGCGATGCCCCGGCCGGTCGGCTCGGGCTGCGCGATGTGGTGGCTGTCGGCCGACAGGCCCTGGCCGAGGACCTCGCAGTAGATGCGCGCGCCGCGCGCCTTCGCGTGCTCCTCGGACTCCAGGATCACGACGCCCGCGCCCTCGCCGAGCACGAAGCCGTCACGGCCGGTGTCGTACGGACGCGAGGCCTTCGTCGGCTCGTCGTTGTTCTTGGACATCGCCATCATGTTGGCGAAGGCGGCGATCGGCAGCGGGTGGATCGCGGCCTCGGTACCGCCGGCCACGACCACGTCGGCCCGGCCGGTACGGATCATCTCGACGGCGTAGCCGATCGCCTCGGCACCCGACGCGCAGGCGGAGACCGGGGTGTGGACGCCCGCCCGGGCGTTCACCTCCAGACCCACGTTGGCGGAGGGGCTGTTCGGCATGAGCATGGGCACGGTGTGCGGGGAGACGCGGCGGACGCCCTTCTCCTTCAGCACGTCGTACTGGTCGAGCAGCGTGGTGACACCGCCGATGCCGGAGGCGATGACGGAGCCGAGCCGCTCGGGCACGATCTTCTCGTCCTCGCCGGCGGGGGCGGTGTAGCCCGCGTCGGCCCAGGCCTCGCGGGCCGCGATCAGCGCGAACTGCGCCGAGCGGTCCAGCTTGCGGGCGAGCGGGCGGGGCAGGACGTCGCCGGGGTCGACGGCGGCCGTCGCGGCGATCTGGACGGGCAGTTCGGCGAAGCGCTCGCCCTCCAGGGGCTTGACGCCGGAGCGCCCCGCGAGAAGACCTTCCCAGGTCGACGCGGAGTCGCCACCCAGCGGTGTGGTTGCGCCGATACCGGTGACGACCACGGTGCGATTGGTCGAGCTCACAGGAATTCGTTCTCCATGTGTGTGATGGTCGGAATACGGCGCCACCGCCGGGTGGCGGACCGAGTCAGCGAGGGCCGAATCAGGCCTGGTGCTTCAGGATGTAGGAGACGGCGTCGCCCACGGTCTTGAGGTTCTTGACGTCCTCGTCCGGGATCTTGACGTCGAAGCGCTCTTCGGCGGCGACGACGACCTCGACCATGGACAGGGAGTCGACGTCCAGGTCGTCGGTGAAGGACTTGTCCAGCTGGACGTCCTCGGTCGGGATGCCGGCGATCTCGTTGACGATGTCGGCGAGACCCTCGACGACCTGGTCCTGGGTGTGAGCCATAGTGGCGCTCCTTCTTGCGATTACTTCGGTAAAGGGGGGCTTCCGGAAGGATCCGGGTGCCTAGGGGAGGGTAACGACCGTCGCGGCGTAGACGAGACCCGCCCCGAAGCCGATGACGAGCGCGGTGTCGCCGCTCTTCGCCTTCCCGGTCGCCAGCAGCCGCTCCATGGCGAGCGGAATCGAGGCGGCCGAGGTGTTGCCGGTCGTCTCCACGTCACGGGCGACCGTCACGTGCTCCGGCAGCTTCAGAGTCTTCACCATCGAGTCGATGATCCGCATGTTCGCCTGGTGCGGGATGAAGACGTCCAGGTCGTCCGCCGTGATGCCGGCGGCGTCCAGGGCCTGCTGGGCGACCTTCGCCATCTCGAAGACGGCCCAGCGGAAGACCGCCTGACCCTCCTGCGTGATGGCGGGGAACTTGATCTCGCCGGCCTCGTTGAGGGGCAGCGCCGAGACGTCGCCGCCGTGGAACTCGTTCCACGGCACGGTCTGCTTGATCGTCTCGGACTTGTCGCCCTCGGAACCCCAGACGGTGGGGCCGATGTGCGGCTCGTCCGAGGGGCCGACGATCACGGCACCGGCGCCGTCGCCGAACAGGAAGGCCGTCGCGCGGTCCTCCAGGTCGGTCAGGTCGCTGAGCCGCTCGACGCCGATGACGAGCACGTACTCCGCCGAACCCTCGACGATCATGCCCTTGGCGAGGGTCAGGCCGTAGCCGAAGCCCGCGCAGCCGGCGGAGATGTCGAACGCGGCCGGGTTCCCGGCGCCGACCTTGTCGGCGATCTCGGTGGCGACGGCCGGGGTCTGCTTGAAGTGCGAGACCGTGGAGACGATCACCGCGCCGATCTGCTCCGGGGTGATCCCGGCGTCGGCGATGGCCTTGCCGGAGGCCTCCACCGACATGGCGGTGACGGTCTCCTCCGGGGAGGCCCAGTGGCGGGTGGAGATGCCGGAGCGCGAGCGGATCCACTCGTCGGACGAGTCGATCTTCTCGAGGATCACCTCGTTCGGCACGACCCGGGTGGGGCGGTAGCCGCCGACACCCAGGATTCGTGCGTACGGGGCGCCCTTGCTGGGCTTGATCTTCGACATGCTTCTCGACACTCCTTCTCAGACGGCCGCGTGCTCGGCGATGAGCGTACGGGCCGCGTCGAGGTCGTCGGGAGTCTTGAGGGCGACCGTGGCGACGCCCGGCATGGCGCGCTTCGCGATACCGGTGAGGGTGCCGCCGGGGCACACCTCGACGAGCGCGGTGGCGCCGAGTTCCTGGAAGGTCTCCATGCACAGGTCCCAGCGGACCGGGTTCGCGACCTGGCCGACCAGGCGCGCGAGGACCTCGGCGCCGGTGGCGACGGTCCGCCCGTCCTTGTTGGAGACGTACGTCACGGTCGGGTCCGCCGGGGACAGCTCGGCGGCCGCCTCCTCCAGCTTCGCGACCGCGGGAGCCATGTGGTGCGTGTGGAAGGCACCGGCGACCTTGAGCGCGACGACCCGGCGGACGCCCTCCGGCTTGTCCTCCGCCAGGGCGGCCAGCTGCTCCAGCGTGCCGGCGGCCACGATCTGGCCCGCGCCGTTCATGTTGGCCGGGGTCAGACCGAGCTTCTCCAGGTGCGGGACGGTCACCTCGGGGTCGCCGCCGAGGAGCGCGGACATGCCCGTCGCGGTGATCCCGGCGGCCTCGGCCATCGCGAGACCACGGGTGCGTACGAGACGCAGCGCGGCGGTGTCGTCGAGCACGCCGGCGAACGCGGCGGCGGTGAACTCGCCGACGCTGTGACCGGCGACGGCGCCGGGCAGGACGTCACCGAGGGCCGCGGCGGAGAGCAGACCGGCGGCGACGAGCAGCGGCTGTGCCACGGCGGTGTCGCGGATCTCGTCCGCGTCCGCCTTCGTGCCGTAATGGGCGAGGTCGAGCCCGATGGCGTCCGACCAGGCCGCGATGCGGTCGGCGGCGCCGGGGAGTTCGAGCCAGGGGGTCAGGAAGCCGGGCGTCTGGGCGCCTTGGCCGGGAGCGACGAGTACGAGCACCCTCACACTCTCTCTTGGGGACGGCTCCCGGCGCCCGTGGGGACAAGGACGAAGAACCGTCGGGGGAATTGTTGGTCTTCGACAAAAGTCTAGGACTGCGGATCTCCGTCGGCCAAGCGCCCCAGAATCAGCGCGATCCGCAGCGTGAACGCGGAGCGGACATCGGAGGGTGACCAACCGGTGACGTCGGTCACACGTCGGAGCCGGTAGCGCACGGTGTTCGGGTGTACGAAGAGCATCCGCGCCGCGCCTTCGAGGCTACTGGCCTGCTCCAGGTAGACACTGAGCGTTTCGAGCAGCGCGGAGCCCGCTTCCTCCAGCGGTCTGTAGATCTCCTCCACCAACTGATCACGGGCCGATGGGTCCGAGGCGATGGCCCGCTCCGGCAGGAGATCGTCCGCGAGGACCGGGCGGGGCGCGTCCTGCCAGGCGGTGCAGGCCTTGAGGCCGGCCGCCGCGGCCTGCGCGGAGCGGGTCGCGGCCAGCAGGTCGGGGACGACGGGACCGGCCACGACCGGGCCCGCCGCGTACGGTCCGATCAGCGACTTCGCCACCGCGAGGGGGTTGTCGTTGCCGCCGGCGATGACGACGAGACGGTTGCCGAGGACCCCGGTCAGGACCTGGAGCTTGGCGTGCCGGGCGGCCCGGCGGATCGCCTCCACGGTCAGCTCGCTGTCCCCGTCGGGGGCGGTGCCGAGGACCACGCAGACGTGGTCCGGCGAGTTCCAGCCGAGGGCGGCGGCCCGGGAGACGGCGCCCTCGTCGGCCTCGCCGGAGAGCACCGCGTTCACCACGAGCGACTCCAGCCGCGCGTCCCAGGCGCCCCGGGCCTCTGCGGCCTGCGCGTACACCTGGGCCGTGGCGAAGGCGATCTCCCGGGCGTACACGAGCAGCGCCTCGCGGAGCACGGACTCGTCACCGGGGGCGGCGACCTCCTCGATCGCCGACTCCATGACCTCGATCGTGGTGCGGACCATCTCCACGGTCTGGCGCAGGGTGATCGCCCGGGTCAGCTCGCGGGGCGCGGTGCCGAAGACGTCCGTCGAGATCGCCTGCGGCGTCTCGGGGTGCCGGAACCACTCGGTGAACGCGGCGATACCGGCCTGGGCGACCAGACCGATCCACGAACGGTTCTCCGGCGGCATCGCCCGGTACCACGGCAGCGTCTCGTCCATGCGGGCGATGGCGCCGGCGGCGAGCCTCCCGGAGGACTGTTCGAGGCGCTTCAGGGTCGCGGCGTGCGGATGAGCTGCGTTCGTGGGTTCTGGCACGGGGACAAGACTGCCTTATCGGGGCGCCGACGTGCGGGGTCGGGGCGGATTCGCCCCGCGGCCCGATCGGCGGGCCGCCCCCCGGACCGCACTACCGTGGGCCCCGTGACACGCATCCAGCGGGCAGACCAGCGGTACCCCGGGGGCGACCCGGCGGCCGGGATCGAGACCCGGCACGCCCTCTCCTTCGGGCCGTACTACGACCCCGACAACCTCCGCTTCGGCGCGATCCTCGCCTGCAACGAGGAGCGGCTCGCGCCCGGCGCGGGCTTCGACGAGCACCCGCACAGCCACACCGAGATCGTCACCTGGGTCGTCGAGGGCGAGCTCACCCACCACGACACGGCCGGCCACACCACGGTCGTCCGCCCCGGCGACCTCCAGCGGCTCAGCTCCGCCGGCGGCGTCCGGCACGTCGAGCGCAACGACGCCGACGTGCCGCTGGTCTTCGTGCAGATGTGGCTCGCGCCGTCGGCGCCGGGCGGGGAGCCCTCGTACGAGGTGGTGCGCGGGGGCGACGGCTCCTGGTCGTACGACCTGGCGGGGGCGGACGCGCGGCTGCACGTCCGCCGCCCGGTGGCGGGCGAGCGCACCGCCGTACCGGCCGCCGACTTCGCGTACGTCCATGTCGTACGCGGCACGGTCCGTCTCGACGGCCACGGCGACGGCGAGGGCGACGGCGACGGCGACGGCGAGGGCGACGAGATCGGGACCGGCGACGAGCTCGGCCCCGGCGACGCCGCCCGGATCACCGACGCCCGGGGACACACGCTCGTCGCCACGACCGACGCGGAGGTCCTGATCTGGGGGATGCGGGACTGGCGCAGGGGCCTGGGCTGACCCTTCAGCCGAGTGCGCTCTTCGCCTTCCACCGGTCCCAGCTCAGGTTCCACGCGCCGTAGCCGTTGCCCTCCGCGACCGTGCCCTTGGTGTCGCGGCCGGTGATCTCGAAGGGGTCGCCGACGTTCACCGAGGCGTAGAAGGAGGCGGCGTTCTCGTCGCTCATGCCGATGCAGCCGGAGCTCTTGTTGGCCTTGCCGAAGTAGGGCGCGTTCCACGGGGCCGCGTGCGCGTACATGCCCGACCAGGTCAGCCGCATCGAGTAGTCGACCATCTTGTCGTAGGCGCCGCCGAGGCCCACCGTCTCCGAGTTCATGTTGATGGTGCCCTCCTTCGCCATCAGGACGGCCGTGCCCCGCCAGGACCGCTTGTCGCCGCCCGGGGTGCCGCCGGAGACCGGGATCGTGCGCACCGCGCGCCCGTCCCGCTCCAGCGTCAGCTTCTGCCGGTCCAGGTCGACCTTGACGACCTGCGCGGAGCCGACGGTGAAGCCGGTGCGGTAGTCCCGGACGAACCAACCGCCGCCCGAGTCGGTGCCGTTGAGGTCGGCTTCGAGGGTGACCTTCGTGCCGGGCTTCCAGTACTCGCGGGGCCGCCAGTCCGCCCTGTCCCGGCCCGAGTAGTCCTTGACCCAGCCCCAGGAGCCCTCGGTGGCGTTCGAGGTGGTGACCTTCAACTGCCGCTCCACGTCCGCCTTCCGCGTCACCGGCAGGTCGAAGACGATCGACAGGGGATGCCCGATGCCCACCGTCGTGTTCTTGCCGGGCGCCAGGGTCAGCTTGTTGACCTTCGCCGCCTCCGGCGTGGTGAAGGAGGACCGGGTGGCGGACTCCCGGCCGTCGGCGGTACGGGAGGTCACCTCCACCGTGTACGAGGTGCCCGGCGCCGCCTTGCGGTCCGACGTCCAGCTCGTCCCGCCCGTGCCCGTACGGCCGGTGAGGACCCCGCCCTCCGCGTCGACGACCCTCACCGCCGCGAGCGTGCCGCCCGACGCGGTCACCGACACCGGCCGGCCGGCCGCCGGATCCACCACCGTCACCTTCGCCGGGGACGCCGCCGATGCCGGGTCCTGTGTCTTCGACGGGCCGGGGCCGCTCGCCGCCTGGGCGGAACAGGCGGTGAGCGAGACGCCCAGCGCGACGGCCACGAGAACGGCACGGGACGGGCGCGTCGGTGACGACGGGCTCGGGCGTATCGGCGACGTGGGTATCGGCGACGACGTGCGTATCGGCAGCACGGAAGACCTCCGCGGTGAGGGAAGAAGGTGGGATGTTCCGGACTGTAAGCCGCCCGGCCGTCCCGCGGGCGCCCGGAAGCCCGTGTGACAAGGGCTGCGGCGGAACGGTCACCGTCCGGTCACATTCGCCGCGCGCACCGGTCGAATTCGGCTGTGAGCCTGCTGTGCGCCCCACGACCGAGGGGCGGAAACAGGAGGCTCCCGTTGTGTCTGCGCTGCTCGTGACGGCCGCACCCACCGATCGCCGCGCCCCCGTGGGTCCGGTCCGGCTCGGCCCCGTGACCCCCGAGGCGTACCGCGCCTTCCTCGCGTCCCGGTCCACCGGCGCCGACGGCGCCAGCTTCCTCCAACTCCCCTCCTGGGCCCAGGTCAAGGACGGCTGGAACCACCAACTCATCGGCTGGGGGCCCGAATACGGCGAGCTCACCGGCGTCGCCCTCGTCCTGCTCCGCCCCTTCCCGGGCACCCGCAAGTACTTCGCCTACCTACCCGAAGGGCCCTTCGCCGACTGGTCCGACCCCGACCTGGACGGCTGGCTCGGCCCGCTCCTCGGCCATCTGCGCGCCTCCGGCGCCTTCGCCGTACGCATCGGGCCCGGGCCCGCGTACCGCCGCTGGAACGCCGCCACCGCCAAGGCCGCCACCGGACCCGGCCGCCGCCTCGCCGACGTCCTCGCCGACGAGGTCGACCCGCTCGGCACCGCCGTCGCCGAACGCCTCCGGGCCCGCGGCTGGCGCAAGTGCGGCGGCGACTCCGAGGACGGCGCCGACGCCCAGCCCCGGCACGTCTTCCAGGTCCCGCTCGCCGGCCGCTCCACCGACGACCTGTGGTCCGGCCTCAACCAGGAGTGGCGGCGCAACGTCCGCAAGGCCGGCAAGTCCGGCGTCGAGATCACCATCGGCTCCGCCGCCGACCTGCCCGAGTTCTACCGGCTGCTCCGCATCACCGAGGAGCGCGACGGCTTCCGGCTCGGCCGCTCCCTCGCCTACTACGAGCGCCAGTACGCCGTCCTCAACGCCGAACAGCCCGGCCGCATGCGGCTCTACCTCGCCCGCCACGAGGGCGAGATACTCGCCGCCCACACCATGCTCACCGTCGGCGCCCGCGTCTGGTACCAGACCGGCGCCTCCGCCGACCACCGCCGTGAGGTCCGCCCCTCCAACGCCCTCCAGTGGCGCATGATGCTCGACGCCCACGCCCTCGGCGCGGCCGTGTACGACCTCCGCGGGGTACCCTCCACCCTCGATCCGGGCGACCGCGCCCACGGGCTCCTGCGCTGGAAGCTCGGTACGGGCGGACAGGTCGTCGAGACGTTGGGGGAGTGGGAGATTCCGATGCAGGGCACGACCAACCAGGCGCTGTACCGCGCGTTCCACGCGTATCTGGCCCGCCGATGACGGCCGGCCTCGCCGAACGCGCCGTACCGAGGAAGGCCGCCCCCTCCGCGCTCCGCAGCGGCGCGCTCATGGCCGCCGGCTCGCTCGTCTCCCGCGCCACCGGCTTCGTCCGCGCCTCCGTCGTCGCCGCCGCGCTCGGCGCGGGCTTCGTCGCCGACGGGTACGCGGTCGGCAACTCCGTTCCCACCATCGTCTACATGCTGCTCCTCGGCGGCGCCCTCAACGCCGTCTTCGTCCCCGAACTGGTCAAGGCCGCCAAGGAGCACGAGGACGGCGGCGTCGCCTACACCGACCGGCTCCTCACCCTCTGCGCGCTCGCCCTCACCGCCCTCACCGCCGTCGCCGTGCTCGCCGCGCCGCTGATCGTCGACACGTACACCGACTACACCGGCGCGCAGCGGGAGATGACGGTCGCCTTCGCCCGGGCCTGCCTGCCGCAGATCCTCTTCCTCGGGCTCTTCACCCTCCTCGGCCAGGTCCTCAACGCCCGGGGCCGGTTCGGCGCCATGATGTGGACCCCGGTCCTCAACAACGTGGTCGTCGTCTCCGTCTTCGCCCTCTTCCTCGTCGTCGGCGACGGCGGGGAGCTCACCTCCGGCGAGACCGCGCTCCTCGGCTGGGGGACCACCGCCGGCATCGCGCTCCAGGCCCTCGCCCTCCTGCCCTCGCTGCGCGCCGCCGGCTTCCGCTGGCGCCCCCGCCTCGACTGGCGCGGCAGCGGCCTGGCCGCGCCGCTGCGTTCGGCGGGCTGGCTGGTGCTGCTCGTCCTCACCAACCAGGGCGCGTACTGGGTGACCACCTGGCTCGCCACCTCCGCGGGCTCCACCACCGACGGCGGCTCGGGCCTCGCCGCGTACAACAACGCCTATCTGCTGTGGACCGTCCCGCACGGCATCATCACCGTCTCCCTCGTCACCGCGCTGCTGCCCCGGATGAGCGGCGCCGCGGCCGACGGCGACCTCGCGGGCGTCCGCCGGGACGTCTCGTACGCCCTGCGGACCAGCGCGGCGGCGGTCGTCCCGGCGGCCTGCGCCCTCCTCGCCCTCGCCGTCCCGCTGATGACGGTGGTCTTCCGGTACGGGGCGACCGACGGCGACGACATCCGCGCGATGTCCTGGATCCTGATGGCCTTCGCGCCCGGCCTCGTCGCCCTCTCCGGCCAGTACGTGTGCACCCGCGCCTTCTACGCCCTGCGCGACACCCGTACCCCGTTCCTGCTCAACCTGGTGATCGCCGGCCTCAACGCGGCGCTCTCCCTCGCCGCGCACCACTACCTCCCGACCCACTGGGCCGTCGCGGGCATGGCCGCGGCCTACTCGCTCGCCCTCTGGGCGGGCTGGGCCCTCACGGCGTACGTCCTCGGCCGCCGCCTGCGGGGCGCCACGGGCGGTGCGGGTTCGAGCGACGCGGGCTCGGGCGGCGCGGGTTCGGGCGGCTCGGGCGCCGCGCTCGGGCGCCTCCTCGTCGCCGCCGTCCCCGCCACCGGGTACGGGCTGTTCGTCGCCGACCTGACCGTCTCCGCGGGCGCCGTCGCCTCCGGGCTCGCCGGAGGCCTGACCGTCCTCGCCGTCTTCGCCCTGCTCGCCGGCCCCCTCCGCCTCGTCGAGGTGCAGAGCCTCCTCGCGGCCGGCGCCACCCGCCTCCGCGGCCTCGCGCGCCGGGGCTGACCCCACCCGTCCCTCCCCCTCACCTGGGAGGCCCCTTCCGACCCTGGGATACTCCACAGATGCCCCGCGTGCTGCTCATAGAAGACGACCCCTCCGTCCGCGAGGGCGTCGAGCTCGGGCTCCGCCGCCGCGGGCACGAGGTGCGGACCGCGGCCACCGGGGAGGCCGGGCTCGCCGCGCTCGGGGAGTTCCGGCCGGACCTGCTCCTGCTCGACCTGATGCTCCCCGGCATGAACGGCGTCCAGGTCTGCCACCGGGTCCGGGAGAGCAGCCAGCTGCCGATCATCATGCTCACCGCCCGCGGCGACGACTTCGACGTCGTCATAGGCCTGGAGGCCGGCGCCGACGACTACATCGTCAAGCCCGCCCGTACCGAGGTCATCGAGGCGCGGATACGGGCCGTGCTGCGGCGGATGGAGGAGCCGGGCGCGGGCCGGCCGGCCGTCGAGTTCCACGGGGAGCTCGCCGTCGACCGGGCGGGACTCACCGTCGCCAAGGCGGGGGAGCGGATCGCCCTCGCCCCCTCGGAGCTGAAGCTGCTGCTCCACCTCACGGCCGCCCCCGAGCAGGTCTTCAGCCGGCAGCAGCTCCTCGAACACGTCTGGGAGCACAGCTACCACGGCGACGCCCGGCTGGTCGACGCCTGCGTCCGGCGCCTCCGCAACAAGATCGAGGACACCCCGGGCGAGCCCCGCTACATCCAGACCCTGCGCGGCTTCGGCTACCGCTTCGGGCCGCTGTGAGGACCTGTGTGCCCGATCCGGAAGCCGGACGCGAGGCGACCATCGGGCGAGCGGCGACCACCGGGTACGAGGCGACCGCCGGGTACGAGGCGACCACCGGGCGAGCGGCGACCACCGGACGCGAGACCGAACCGTCCCCCCGCCGGCGCCGCAAGGCGGCCAGGGCCCGCCGCCCCCGTCCCTTCGGGCTCCGCACCCGCCTCGTCCTCGCCTTCCTCCTCGTCGCCGCCGTCGGCTGCGGCACCACCGCGGCCCTCACCTACCGGGCCGCCCGCAACGCCATCCTCGAACAGACCCAGGACACCGCCGTCTCCGCCTTCCGCGAGCAGGTGGAGGGCCTCAACATCGCCCTGCCCGTCGCCGCCGAAGACCTGCGGGACCGCCTCCTCCAGATCGCCCGCCAGGGCAAACCCCGCGCCTGGCGCGTCTACGCCGAGTACGGCAGCGTCCGCGTCTCCTCCACCGACCGCCCCACCTCCTCCGTCATCACCCCCGAACTGCGGGCCCGGGCCAAGGGAGCCGAGGCCACCCCGCACGGCAGCTTCCAGCGCGTCGTCAAGAACGGCACCCCGTACCTGACCATGGCCGTCCCCGCCGTCTTCCACGCCTACTCGGCCGAGGACGCGACCCAGCACACCGGCCTCGTCCTCTACGCGGTCATGGAGCTCGACGAGGAGGAGGCCAACATCGAGGCCATGGTCGCGGCCGCCCGCGACGGCGCCCTCCCCGCCCTCGCCGTCGCCCTGATCCCCGCGCTCATCGCGTCGCGCGGCGTGCTCCGCCCCGTGCGGGAGCTGCGGCACGCCGCCCACAACATGGGCCGCGGCAGGCTCGACACCCGCATCCAGGCCAAGGGCAGCGACGAACTCGCCGACCTCGCCCGCACCTTCAACGAATCCGCCGCCGAGCTCGAACGCTCCGTCGCCGAACTCCGCGACGCCGAGGCCCGCGCCCGCCGCTTCGCCTCCGACGTCTCGCACGAACTGCGCACCCCGCTCGCCGGCATGCTCGCCGTCACCGAGGTCCTCGACGAGGACGCCGGGAGCCTCGACAGCGACACCGCCCGCGCCGTCCGTCTGATCAGCGCCGAGACCGGGAAGCTCGCCGTGCTCGTGGAGGACCTGATGGAGATCTCCCGCTTCGACGCGCGCGCCGCCGAGCTCCACACGGACGAGGTCGACGCCGCCGACTGCGTCCGCAAGACCCTCCAGCACCGCCACTGGACCGATCCGGCGCAGGTCGTCCCGTACCTCGCCGAGGGTGTCAGGGCCCGCCTCGACCCGCGCCGCTTCGACGTCGTCGTCGCCAACCTCGTCGGCAACGCGCTGCGGCACGGAGCCGCGCCGGTGACGGTGCGGCTGTACGCGGAGGGGGACCAGCTCGTGACGGAGGTCGCCGACCGGGGCCCGGGCATCCACCCGGACGTCCTGCCGCACGTCTTCGACCGCTTCTACAAGGCGGACCAGGCCAGGACCCGCTCCGCGGGCAGCGGCCTCGGCCTCGCGATCACCCTGGAGAACGTCCGGCTGCACGGCGGCACCGTGACGGCCGCCAACCGTCCCGACGGCGGCGCCGCCTTCACCGTGAGGATGCCGCTGTGACCCGCCGCGGGCGGTGGGCGGCGGCCGCCGCCCTGGCCGCCCTCCTGCCGCTGGCCGGGTGCGGCGTCCGGGGGACCGACGTCGTCGAGGCGGGCGGCGCCGCGACCGTCGTGGTCGGGCCGATCCCCGAGACCCGGATGCTGCTGTACTTCGTCGGCCCGGACGGCCGCCCCATGCCGGTGGCCCGCGAGGTCGGGTACTCGAGTCCGGATCCCACCTCCGAGTCCGGCGACCCGGAATCCGGCCGGGTCCCCTACGACGGGTTCGGCCCCGGCTACGAGATCGACGAGAAGGACCTCCACCAGTCGCGGGTCGTCACCGTCAAAGTGCTCGCCGCGCTCCTCGCCGGACCGAACGAGGCCGAGGCCGCGGCGGGCCTGACCACCGCCCTGCCGCGCGGCACCGAGTCCCCGCACGTCCAGGAGGAGAAGGCCGGCGGCACGGACGGGCGTCGACTGCTGCGGGTGAGGGCCCCGTTCGCCGTCACCGACCTGCCGCAGGCGGCCGTCCATCAGCTGGTGTGCACGACCGCCTACGCGGAGGACCGGGCCGGCCGGGCGCAGATCGCCCTCACCGGCCCCGACGGCGCCCTGCCCCCGACCGTCTGCGACGACTAGGACCTGTCCGGCGGATCAGGGCCGGACAGACCCCGGGGGTGTCCGTCTGATCAGGGCCCGGGTCAGGAGGCGCGCAGCTCCGCGAGGACCGCGTCCGTGAACGGCGGCCAGGTCTCGACCGCCCACGGCCCGAAGGGCCGGTCGGTGAGGGCCACGCACGCGGCCCGCGCGTCCGGGTCGATCCACAGGAAGGTCCCGGACTGCCCGAAGTGGCCGAAGGTACGCGGCGAGGACGTCGCGCCGGTCCAGTGCGGGGACTTGGAGTCGCGGATCTCGAAGCCGAGCCCCCAGTCGTTCGGCCGCTGGTGCCCGTAGCCGGGCAGGATGCCGGTCAGACCGGGGTACGTGACGGTCATCGCCTCCAGCACGGTCCGGGCGTCGAGCAGCCGGGGCGCCTGCAGCTCGGCGGCGAACCGCACCAGGTCGTCCACGGTCGACACGCCGTCCTTGGCGGGCGAGCCCTCCAGCGTCGTCGAGACCATGCCGAGCGGCTCGAGGACCGCCTGGTGCAGATACTCGGCGAAGGGGATGTCGGTCGCCTTGGCGAGATGGTCGCCGAGCGCCTCGAAGCCGGTGTTGGAGTAGATCCGGCGGGTGCCGGGCGCCGCCATGACCCGGTTCTCGTCGAAGGCCAGCCCCGACGTGTGGGCCAGCAGATGGCGGACGGTCGCGCCCTCGGGCCCGGCCGGCTCGTCGAGGTCGATCGCCCCCTCCTCGTACGCGACGAGGACGGCGTACGCCGCGAGCGGCTTGGTGACCGAGGCGAGCGGGAAGCGCTGCCCGGTGGGGCCGTGGGTCCCGGCCAGGGTGCCGTCCGCGCGGACGACGGCGGCGGCCGCGGTGGGGACGGGCCAGTTCTCGATGGACGCCAGGCTCGGCAAGCTGCTGCTCTGCATGGGGCCGAGCCTACTTGCTTCGAGTGCACTCCAACGTTTTAGCGTGGGGGCATGAGCGTGATCGCGAGCACGGCGACGAGTACGGCGACGAGTACGAGTACGACCACGGGTACGGGTACGACCACTGGTACGGCGACGAGCGGCACCCGGGCGCACTACACCATCAGCGAGGTCGCCGCCCTGACCGGCCTTTCGGCGCACACCCTGCGCTGGTACGAGCGGATCGGCCTCATGCCGCACGTCGACCGCTCGCACACGGGCCAGCGCCGCTTCGGCGAACGCGACCTCGGCTGGCTGGCCTTCGTCGGCAAGCTGCGCCTGACCGGGATGCCGGTCGCCGACATGGTCCGGTACGCCGAACTCGTCCGCGAGGGCGATCACACCCGTGACGCACGCCGGGAGCTCCTGGAGACCACCCGGCGCGACGTCCTCGCCCGGATCACCGAGCTCCAGGACACGCTCGCCGTGCTCGACATCAAGATCAGCCATTACGGGACCGTCTGCGGAGGTACACCCACATGACCAGGATCGACACCGTACGGCTCGGCGGCCAGGACGGACCGGAGATCGGCGTCCAGGGTTTCGGCGCCATGGGCATCAGCGAGTTCTACGGCGACACCGACGAGGCCGCCGCCCGGGACACCCTCGACGCGGCCCTGGAGGCCGGCGTCACCCTGATCGACACGGCCGACATCTACGGCAGCGGCGCCAACGAGGAGTTCCTCGCGCCCTTCCTCGCCGCCCACCGCGAGTCCGTCACCCTCGCCACCAAGTTCGCCATCGAGCGGCGCGCCGACGACCCGTCGTACCGCGCGGTCCGCAACGACCCCGCCTACATCAGGCGGGCCGCCGAGAACAGCCTGCGCCGCCTCGGCGTCGAGACCATCGACCTCTACTACATGCACCGCCGCGACCCGGAGATCCCGTTCGCCGAGTCCGTCGGCGCCATGGCCGAGCTCGTCCAGGAGGGCAAGGTCCGCTTCCTGGGGCTGAGCGAGGTGACCGGGCCCGAGCTGCGCGAGGCGCACGCGGTGCACCCGATCGCCGCCCTCCAGTCGGAGTGGTCGCTCTTCTCCCGGGACGTGGAGCGCAGCGCCGTCGGCGCCGCCGCCGAGCTCGGCGTGACCCTCGTGCCGTACTCACCGCTCGGCCGGGGCTTCCTGACCGGGGCCTTCGCGGACGCCGGCAAGGAGCTGTCGGGCGGTGACTTCCGCAGGCACCAGCCCCGGTTCACCGGCGAGAACGCGCAGCGGAACGCCGCCCTGCTCGACCCGGTCCGGAAGATCGCCGCCGCGCACGGCGCGACCCCGGCGCAGATCGCCCTCGCCTGGGTGCAGCAGCGGTCCGCCGTGCACGGACTGACGGTCGTCCCGATCCCCGGCACCCGCAAGCGCTCCCGCCTGGAGGAGAACGCCGCCGCCACCCGGATCGCCCTCACCGCGGCGGAACTGGCCGAACTGGAGCCGATCGCGGGCCTGGTGGCGGGCGACCGCTACCCGGACATGAGCTCCACGTCCCTGGCCCGCGAGGTCGGAAACGAGTGACCGGCGGCGAGGTCGGAAACGAGTGACCGGGGCCGAGGTCGAGGCGGCGCTCACCGAGGCGGGCTGGTCCCCGGGCCGTGACATCGGCGAGCGGCTGCCCGGACTCCTGAGGTTCGTGACGGAACGCTTCGCCGAGGAGGGGCATCCCGTCGAGCCGTTCCGCGCGGCCCGGGACTTCGTCCGCGAGTTCGGCGGGCTGCGCCTGGTCATTCCGGGCACTCCGCCCGACGCCATCGGCCTCACCCCGCACTGGATCTACGAGGAGAGCGCCGAGGACGTCGCCGAACTCGCCGCGAACCTGGGCCGGCGCCTGTTCCCGGTCGGCTACGAGGAGTTCGACGGAGGAATGGTCCTCGTCGACGAGACCGGCCGTTTCTTCCTCCTGCACCACACCGGCCCGTACTACGTGGGGCAGAACCCGTACGAGGCGATCGGCGGCCTGCTGCGCGGCGGGCAGGAGGAGGCCAGGACGCTCTTCGTGTGATGCCGCCGCCGCCCGGCTCGCGCGAGCAGGGCGGCGGCGGCACGTGACCAGGGCGGGCGGCGGCACGTGGGCCGGGCGGCGGCGGCGCGTGAGCCTCCGCGGCCGGCACGTGAGCCTCGGCGCGTGTCACGCGAGCCCCAGGGCGAAGGCGCCGAAGCCCGCCGCGAGCAGCCCCGCCAGGACGCGGCGGGCCGGGCCGGTCCTCGTCCACGGGGACTCGAAGCCCCGCGCGAACCGTCCGACGAGGACGAGCAGTCCGGCGAAGACCGGCATCCACGCCAGCCGGGCCAGGATCCAGCCGACCGAGTCCGGCGCGCCGACCAGACCGGGGACCTCCCCCAGGTACGAGCCGGGGATCGCCGCCGCGAGCATCGCCGTCTGGTGCCAGCACAGGATCGTCATCGCCGACAGGTTGACCACCACGACCGGCGCCCACAGCGCGGGCCGCTTCAGGAGCCCGCCGAGCCGGTCCCGCAGCAGGATCGCCGCGCCGCTCTGCGCGGCGGCCAGGGCGAGGACGAGCAGCGACGGCGGGTGGGAGTTGGTGCGGGCCTCGCCGGGGACACCGACCATGGACGCCGGGTAGTCGAAGAAGAGCAGGAGGGCGGCGAAGAGCGCGGCCCCGCCGGCCAGCAGCCACCGGGCGTGGCGCCGGGTGACCCGGCCCTCGCCCCACGAGACGCCGAGCTGGTAGGCGAAGAGCCAGCCGGGCAGGATGTTGAGCAGGCTCAGCCAGGACGGCACGGCGTCGGCGTACGGCCCGTACCGCAGGAAGTCGACGACGGCGACGGAGCCGAGCAGCGGCGCCGCGGCCCAGACCCCGAGGCGGCGGGCGACCCGGACGCAGTACGGGGTGAGCGCGGTGACCACCGTGTAGACCCCGACGAACCAGAGCGGCTGGACGACCAGCGTGGACGCCGTCCGCAGGCTGTCCACGGGGACTCCGAGGCCGAAGTGGAGCAGCGGGAGCAGCGCCGCCCACACGGCCGTGACGCCGAGCACGGGGCGGCCGAGCCGGGCCAGCCGGCCCCCCAGCCACTCACGGGTCGAGCCCTTGCGGCGCCGGTAGGAGAGGACGGAGGCGTAGCCGCCGACGAGGAAGAAGATCCCCAGCATCTGGAGGACCCAGCTGACCGGGGCGAGACCGGCGAAGGTGCCCAGCGGGCTCGCGTTGTGGATCGCCCCGTCGGAGGAGAGGGTGAAGCCGCCGAGCAGCCAGTGCCCGGTCGGCACGGCGAGCAGGGCGAGGGCGCGGAGCCCGTCGATGGCCCGGTCGCGGTGGGCGGGAGTCCCGGATTCGATCTTCGAGGCCGTCTTGCGGGCCATCGTGGCGAGCGAGCTCATCGGACGTCCCCCTCGGCGATCGCGGCGAACGTGCGCAGGGAGCTGGTGCCGGCCGCGAAGTAGCCGCCGTGGCCGGCGGCGTCCTCGGCCGGGATCCGGCGGGCCCCGAAGGCCGGGTCGGTGGGGTCGGCGCCGTGCCCGAGCCCCGCGAGCTCGACGTTCGGGATCCGGTCGATCCAGTCGGTGGGGTCCTTCGCCGCCCAGACGCGGGCGGTGGTGCCGAGCTCGGCGACGTTCCCGGCGCGCATCCCGGGGGAGCCGAAGACCACGAGGTCCTTCGCCTTCAGGCCGTGGGCGGCGAGACCGCAGACGACGGAGCCGTAGCTGTGGCAGAACACGGACGGCTCGGCCGCCCCGGCGGGCCTGACGGCCGCGAGACCGTCCACGAACCGGGTCAGCCGGTCCGCGCCGGCCTCGGCGAGCCGGCCGGTGGCCGCGTCCAGGCCCACGCCGACGGGGGTCGTGTACCCGGCCCAGGCGACGACCGCGGTACGGCCGCCGGTCGCCCGGCGCAGGGACTGCGCCATGTCCGCGAGCTTCTGGACGTGGCCGGTGTCGGTGTCGGAGCCGGGCACGATCACGGCCACCCGCTCGGCCCGCGCCAGATCCCCGTACACGAGGGCGACCTGGCCCCGGCCGCGCGGATCGAGGGCCAGGACCTCCGCCCCGGCGAACCGGCCCTGCGCGGCACGGCCGTTGGCCTCGTACCGCAGGGCCGGGGGGACGCCGTCGAGGTTCCCGACGACCGTGGGGTGGGTGCGGGCCAGCTCGCGCTGCCGTACGGGACCGAGCCCCGCGAAGAAGCGCGCGATCTCGGCCGGGCTCGTCCGCTCGGGGTCCGGCAGCCCCGCCGCCCGCCACGCCTCCGTCCCGGCCGGCGCGCCGGTCACGGCCTCCTGGGCGTCCCCGGACGCCCAGCCGGCCGTCCCGGTGATCACGGCGGCCACCAGGGCCACGGTGGTCAGGGTCCTCGCGAAGCGGCGCATCGGTCGCCCTCCCTCTTCCGTTTCTCGCTCGTTCGTCGGCGAGAGGAAGGTAGGAAGACGACGGGTGACGGCACGTCACACCGGGGGGCCAACTGCGGCTTGATACCCGGGTAGGGGGTGGAGGAGCAGGCAACCCCCCGGCGGGGGTGGGGTTTTCCCCAGGACCGCGGCCGGGCTCAGGTCGTGCCGGGGGTCACCAGGCCCGACTCGTACGCGAAGACCACGGCCTGCGCCCGGTCGCGCAGGTCCAGCTTGGCGAGGACCCGCCCGATGTGGGTCTTCACCGTCTGCTCCGCGAGGACCAGGTGGTCCGCGATCTCCTGGTTGGACAGGCCCCGCGCGATCAGCTCCAGGACCTCCGTCTCGCGCGGGGTGAGACCGTTCAGGCGCAGCGCCGTGGTGTCCCGGCGCGGGGCGGGCCGGGACGCGGCGAAGTCGGCGATGAGCCGGCGGGTCACGGACGGGGCGAGCAGGGCCTCGCCCGCCGCCACCACCCGTACCGCCGCGATGAGATCGGCGGGCGGCGCGTCCTTCAGGAGGAAGCCGGACGCGCCCGCGCGCAGCGCCTCGTACACGTAGTCGTCCACGTCGAAGGTGGTCAGCATCAGCACCTTCGGCCGGTGCGTGACACCGGTCGGCGGGTGGAGGATCTCCCGCGCCGCCGCGAGCCCGTCCAGCTCCGGCATCCGTACGTCCATCAGCACGACGTCCGGATGCGTCGACCGCGCCACGTCCACGCCCTGCCGTCCGTCCGGCGCCTCGCCCACCACGTCGATGTCGGGCTGGGCGGCGAGCAGCGCGGCGAATCCGGCCCGCACCATGGCCTGGTCGTCGACGATGATCACGCGGATGGTCACTCGGGGTCCTTGGTGGTCGTGGCCGGCGCCGGGGCCGGGCCGGGGTTCGGATCAGGGCTCGGGTCGGGGTTCGGATCAGGGCTCGGGTCGCGGTTCGCGTCGGGGTTCGGGTCGGGCGCCGGGTCCGCCGTCAGCGGGAGCCGCGCGGCCACCCGGAAGCCGCCGTCCGGCAGCGGCCCGGTGTCCAGCGAGCCGCCCGTCAACCGTACGCGCTCCCGCATGCCGACGAGGCCGTGACCGGTGCCGTCCGCGCCGCGCTCCACCCCGGAACCCGCCTCCGCGCCCGGCCCGTTGACGACGAGGACCGTCAGCCAGCCGTCGTCCGAGGCCCGGACCGAGACCCGGGTCGTCGCGCCCGGCGCGTGTCGGACGATGTTGGCGAGGGCCTCCTGCACGATCCGGTACGCGGACAGGTCCACCGCCTGCGGTACGTCCCCGAGGTCGGCGGCGAGCGACAGCTCGGCCGGCACCCCGGCCCGTACCGTCGCCTCGACCAGCTGCTGGACCCGGTCGAGCCCCGGCTGCGGGGCCCGCTCGCCCTCGCTGCCGTCGCTGCGCAGCACGGAGAGCAGCCGCCGCATCTCGGCCAGCGACTCGCGCGCGCTCGCCGCGATGGAGGTGAACTCCTCGCGGGCCGCCTCCGGGAGGTCCGGGATGCGGTACGGGGCGGAGTCGGCCTGCACGGTGATCACGGACATGTGGTGGGCGACGACGTCGTGCAGCTCGCGCGCGATCCTCGCCCGCTCCTCCAGGAGCGTGCGGCGGGAGCGCTCGGCCTCGCTGATGGTCTCCTGCTCGACGAGCCGCCGCTGCGCGTCGCCCCGGGCGCGTACGGCCGAGGTGAGCAGCAGCAGCACCCCGCTCAGGACGAGCAGCAGCGTGTGGACGCTGGTGTCACCGGCGGGACGGAAGGCCTCCAGGACGTACCCGGCCACGCCCGTCGCGAGCCACACGCCGAAGAGGGCCCGGCGGGACTCGCGGAGACCGAGCGCGAGCATCAGGGCGCAGTAGCCGACGACGGCAGGCGGAGTCCAGGGCCACAGGTCGCCGTGGGGGCCGTCCGAGCCGAGGAGGACGAGCGCGCCGAGCACGTCGGCGGTGAAGATCACCCACCAGGCCTGGAGGGGCCGGGAGACGGCGAGCAGCAGCGGCGCGGTCTGGGCGATGGCGACGGCCCCGGCGAGGGCGCCGTTGACGTCGTAGTCGTTGACGAGGACGGTGACCGTGGAGGGCAGGAGCGAGGAGACGAAGGCGACGGCGACGACGTACGGCAGCAGCCGCACCCACCGCGACGAGGCCTCGGAGAGCAGGGGAGCGCCGGGGGTGGTCGGGGTGGTGAGCGCGGCCCCGAGGCCCTGGAACAACTCACGCGACCGGGCGCTGAACCAGCTGAGCCGGCTGAACCGGCCGAACCGGTGGAGGGGCGGCTCGTGCCGCTGTTCGGTAGCCATGACCCGCCCAGGGTAGGCAGCACCCGTGGGGCCTGACGTCATACCGGGGAGGGGGCCGCGACCCGCTACCGGGGTATGACATCGGGGCGGGGCGGGGCGCGGCACGGAGGTCCGGGGGCTCAGGAGCCGGGAGGCTCAGCGGAGTCCTCCCTCAGAGCTCCGCCAGAAGCTCCGCCTTCTTCGCCGAGAACTCCTCGTCCGTCACCAGCCCCGCCTGGTGCAGCTCGCCCAGGTGCCGGATCCTCTCCGCGACCGCCCCGGGGTCGCGGTGCCCCCCGTCCCGGAGGCCGGCCGGGACGGCGACGGGCACGGGCGCGCGGTCCTTGCCCCGGATCGCCGCGAGGACCGCCGCCGCGAAGGGGAGGGACTCGTGCACGGGCCCGTAGCCGAGGCCGAAGACGACCGACGCCGGGTCCTGGTCGGGCTGGGCCGCCCGGGGCCCGCCGCCGCGCGGCACCAGGCGCAGGTACCCGTCGAGGACCTCGGGCGAGCGCCACTCGACGCCGCAGAGCTCCCGTACCGAGAAGGTCTGGTCGCCCGCCTTCCACTTCTCCGAGGACGCACCCGTCCAGGACCAGCGGAACGCGACCTCCGACGTCCCGTCGAAGCTCGCCCTCCCGTCGTACGTCTTGAAGGACTGCGGTCCCGTCGGCGCGGCCACCAGGAAGCCGTCGGTGGGCGTCGCGGCCACGGCGTCCCCGGGGCCGGCCGGGTCGTCCGGGTCGGCGGGGCCCGCCGCGTCCGGCGGGAGCAGCGCGCGCAGTTCGTCCCGGTAGTACTCGGCGAGCGTCTCCCGGTCCGCGGGCAGCACGAGGCGGTACGGGTCGCAGCTCTCCTTGAGCTGCCCCGCGGCCGCTTCCATCAGCGGATCGGCGCCCGGTCTCGGCACGGCGTGCAGCACGACGGTGCCCCGCTTCCCGGGCGTGAGCGTCACGGACGCCAACGCCTCGTGCGGTACACGTCGTTCACGCAGCGCCTGGAAGAGCTTCGGCGTGCGGATCCCCCGTTCGAAGCGGATGACGAGGGCGTCGCTCTCGAACTCCCAGGTGGCATGAATTCCGGCCAGCACATCACCCATAGGGGCCATCGTAAGCGGCGCGTGCCCGTGCGTCGCCCCTGTGAAAGGTCGGGAAATTCCGTGATCTACGCGCGTCAGGACCCTTCCGCGCCGGATATTCCGTAGTGGCAAGCGCTGCCGGCACGTGCGCAGATCAGGTCCTGGTAGGCGCCTACGCCTATCGCGGCGAAGTTGTCGAGGCTCTCCGTCCCCGGCTCGAAATAGCCGCTGTGGCCGACCGCTCCGCCCGCCGAGAGCAGCCGCGCGCCGAATTCCGGTTCCACCGGGTCCGCGCCGTGCCCGACCCCTCCCACCTCCAGGTGCGGCACGTCCGCGATCCAGTCGTCCGCGTCCCGCATCGCCCAGACCCGTGCCCCGGTGGCGAGTTCGGCGGCGCGCTCCACCCGCATGCCGGGGCTGCCGGCCACCGCCAGATCCGTCACCCGGGAGGGCAGCCGGGGCGCGGCGAGCCCGCACAGCACGGAGCCGTAGCTGTGGCAGAAGAGCGCCACCCGGGCGTCGCCGGGCAGGGCCGAGGCCAGCTCGACCAGGCGTACGGCTCCGTTCGCGGCGAGCCGGCCGGTCATCGCGTCGACGCCGACCCCGACGGGCGCCGTGTAGTCGGCCCAGGCGATGACGGCGACCCGGGCACCGGGCGAGACCCGCCGCTCGGCGGCGAACAGGGACTCCGCCATGCCTGCCGGGGCCCCGTACCGGCCGTGGGTCTTCTGGAAGGTGAGGAGGTTCGTGTCGACGCCGGGCACGATCACCGAGACCCGCCGGGCCCGTTCCAGATCGCCCAGGACCTCGGCGGTGCGGCCCTTGCCGGTCGGGTCGAAGGCGAGGATCTGGCGGCCCGGGCGGAGCAGGGAGGAGAAGCGGTCGAACCGGCGCCGTGCCTCGTGCAGGCCGTCGGCGGAGAGCCGGGGGTCGGCGATCCGGGCCCGTTCGGCGGTGAGGGCGCGGGTGAGGGCGATCCGGTTGGCGCGGTAGCGCAGCGGGACGGGGGCGCCGTTGAGGTTGCCGACGACGAGCGGGTGCCGCTCGGCGAGCAGGCGGCCGCCCGCCGTGCCGAGTCCGGCGAAGAACGCGGCGACCGTACGGGCCGGGGCGGCGGCCGGGTCGGGCAGCGGGCCGTGCCCGACGCGGTCCCGCGCCCAGGCGGCGAGCGCGGCTTCGCGGGACGGTCCGGGCGCGGGCCGGTGCCGGATCGTGGTCCACCCGGTGGTCGCGAGGAGCACGAACACGACGGCGAGCGCGAGCAGCGCGCGCGTGACGGCGAGGGTGGGCGAGGCGTCGACGGAGGTCACGGGCCGCCACCCTACGGGGGTGAGGCGCGGGCGCCCAGCGGGTGGTGCCGCGTACTGCGGAGCGCCGTTGACCGGCTACGGAGCGGTGTCGTGCGGCGATGCCCGGGGGCCCGCCGCGGGGTCGTGCGGCGATGTCCGGGGGCCCGCCGCGGGGTCGTGCGGCGATGTCCGGGGGCCCGCCGAGGGGCCGGTGTCCCGGTCCCGCCAGTCCGGGGCCAGTGCCGCGCCGAGGTGGTCGAGGTACCGCTCGGTGAGGGCGCGGATGGCCTCCAGGCTCTGGTCCGTACCCCGGCCCCACATCTGGCCCGTGACCCGCATCACGCCGCTGAACGCCGCCACCGCGATCCGGGGGCGGGGGTCCTCGTCCACGTCGAGGCCCTCGCGCGCGGCGATCATCCGGGCGATCGTCTCCTCCATCTCGGTGGAGCGGCGCAGATGGACGGCGAGCAGCGCGGGCGTCGACTCGATCAGCCGGAAGGTCCGCAGGTACAGCTCGACCGGTACGACCTCGACGATCGCCTCGCCGACGGTGTCCCAGGAGCTCAGGACCGCGTTCCGCATCGCGTCGAGGGGGCCCTCGCCGGGCGGCCGCTCCCCGAGGGCGCCGATGAACCGCTCCTCCACCATGTGCTGGACGGCGAAGGCGACCTCCTCCTTGGAGGAGAAGTAGCGGAAGAAGGTGCGCTGGGAGACCTCGACGGCGTCGACGATCTCGTCGACGGTGGTCCGCTCGTACCCCTGGGCCGTGAAGAGCTCCAGGGCCACCCGGATCAGCGTGTCGCGCGTGCGCTGCTTCTTCCGCTCACGCAGGCCGGGGGCGGGCACGGTCAATTCGAATCCTCTTTTCGGGCGTTTCGTCCGGCTCAGGGTACCTGTGAGCTACGTGACAGTTACCGACGCGTGAATCGCTTTGTCAATTGTCAGTTACTGTCATTAGCCTCGTTCCATGACTAGTCAGACCACAGTGGAAAAGGCCCCGCAGGGTCAGGGGGGCGTCCGGGAACCCGTTCCGGTCCCGGCGAAGGGACTGCGCGGCCACCCCTGGCTGACCCTGTTCGGCGTCGCCGTGGGCGTGATGATGGTCGCGCTCGACGGCACGATCGTCGCCATCGCCAACCCCGCCATCAAGACCGACCTCGGCGCCTCGCTCGCCCAGGTCCAATGGATCACCAACGGCTACCTCCTCGCGCTCGCCGTCGCCCTGATCACGGCCGGCAAGCTCGGTGACCGCTTCGGCCACCGCCAGACCTTCCTCATCGGCATCGCGGGCTTCGCCGCCGCCTCCGGGGCGATCGGCCTGTCCGACTCGATCGGCGCCGTGATCGCCTTCCGCATCCTGCAGGGCCTCTTCGGCGCCCTGCTGATGCCGGCCGCGCTCGGCCTGCTGCGCGCCACCTTCCCCGCCGAGAAGCTGAACATGGCCATCGGCATCTGGGGCATGGTCATCGGCGCCTCCACGGCGGGCGGTCCGATCGTCGGCGGCCTGCTCGTCGAGCACGTCAGCTGGCAGTCCGTCTTCTTCATCAACGTGCCGGTCGGCGTCGTCGCGCTCGCCCTCGGTCTGGTCATCCTCAAGGACCACCGCGCCGAGAACGCGCCGCGCTCCTTCGACATCCTCGGCATCCTGCTGCTCTCCGGCGCCATGGCCTCCCTCGTCTGGGGCCTCATCAAGGCCGGTGAGTCCTGGGGCTGGACCGGCGGCAAGACCTGGGGCTGCCTGATCGGCGCGCTGCTGCTCTTCGCGGTCTTCGCCTTCTGGGAGACCAAGGTCAAGGAGCCGCTGATCCCGCTGGGCATGTTCCGCTCGGTGCCGCTCTCGGCCGGTGTCGTCCTGATGGTCCTGATGGCCTTCGCCTTCATGGGCGGCCTCTTCTTCGTGACCTTCTACCTCCAGGGCGTGAAGGGGCTCAGCCCGGTCGACAGCGGTCTCCACCTGCTGCCGCTGACCGCGATGATGATCGTCTCCTCGCCGCTGGCCGGCGCGCTGATCACCAAGTTCGGCCCGCGCGTGCCGCTGGTCGGCGGCATGGTCTGCACGGCCGTCTCCATGTTCGGCATGATCACGCTCTCCTCGGGCACGGGCACCTTCGTCATGTCCCTCTGGTTCGCCCTGCTCGGCCTGGGCCTCGCCCCGGTCATGGTCGGCGCCACCGAGGTCATCGTCGGCAACGCGCCGCTGGAGCTCTCCGGCGTGGCCGGCGGTCTGCAGCAGGCCGCCATGCAGGTCGGCGGCGCGCTCGGTACGGCGGTGCTCGGCGCCGTCATGTCCTCCAAGGTCGCCAGTGCCTTCGAGGGCAACTGGAAGGAGGCCGGCATCCCGGGCCCGGCCAACCCGGACCTGGAGCAGGCCGCCGAGTTCGGCATGGCCCCGCCGGAGCTGGCCCAGGCGCCGGGGATGACCCCCGACCTCTTCGACAAGGTCTCCGGGGTCATCCACGACACCTTCCTGGACGGCATGGGCCTGGCCTTCACCGTCGCCGGTGTGGTCGCCGTCGTCGCGGCCCTCGTCGCCACGCTCACCAAGCGCGGCGAGAACGCGGAGGCGGGCATGGGCGGCGGCCACATCTGACGCGCCCCGCTGATCGCGGCGGCCCCGCTGTTTCACGACGGCCCCGCTGTTTCACGACGGCCCCCACCGGACCTGGTCCGGTGGGGGCCGTCGCCCGTTCGGGTGAAGAGGCTTTGGCCCTCTTCTCAACGGGGGGTGACGTCCGTCAGAGTATTGGTTACGGAGAGTGACGAAAGCGGGGGTTCGGAGAGATGACGGAGACATCCACGTATACGAAGCGGCTGCTGGCGGCCGGCGCGATGGCGGCCTGCCTCCTGGCGGCCCTGCCGGCCTCGGCCGTGAGCGCGGCGGTGGCGGCGGAACCGAAGCTGGGCGCGTGCGGCCCCGGCCGGCTCTGCCTCTGGTCCAAGCCCGACTTCAAGGGCCGGGCCCAGAGCCACGAGCTGGCCACGACCGACATCGAGAGCTGCGTCGCCCTGCCGCCCGGCACCTCGGCCCAGTCCCTCGCGAACCGCACGGGGCGGCCGGTCACCACGTACCAGTCGGCGGAGTGCGCGGAGGCGGGGGAGTTCGAGACCTACCCGGGGCGGGGGACCTGGGTGCCGCAGACGCCCTACGAGGTCAGAGCGTTCAAGATCTGGGAGCGGTAGGGGCGGTGGCGGCCGTGGGGGGCCCGGCGGGCGCGGGGACGTCCCGAGGCCCGTCCGACGGGGAGAGCCGCGCCACCTCCGCGCGCAGCTCCCGCACCTCCAGGGTGAGCGCCTCCAGGAGCTCGGTCTGCCGGCGCTCCACCGCGTCGTCCCGGTCGAAGCGGGAGATGAACCAGGCCGCGATGTTGGCGGTGACGACACCGAGCAGGGCGATGCCCGAGAGCATCAGGCCGACCGCGAGGACCCGGCCGAGACCCGTCGTCGGGGCGTGATCGCCGTAGCCGACCGTGGTCATCGTGGTGAAGGACCACCAGACCGCGTCCCCGAGCGTCTTGATGTTGCCGTTCGGTGCGTCCCTCTCGACGTGCAGCACGGCGAGCGAGCCGAACATCATCAGCCCGACCACCGCGCCCGCCACATAGGTCGTGAGCGTTATCTGTGGGGCCATCCGGGCCCGCCGGCCCACCAGGAGGAGCGTGGAGACGACCCGCAGCAGCCGCAGCGGCTGCACCATCGGCAGCAGGACCGCGAGCAGATCGAGGGGGTGGGAGCGGACGAAGACCCAGCGGGCCGGGGCGAGGGCGAGCCGGACGAGATAGTCGACGGCGAAGGCCCCCCACACCACCCACTCGACCTGGGTGCACAGCCGGTGCACCCAGGGGGCGGCGCCGGGAGCCACGATCGGCACGGCGTAGGCGAGGCCGAACGCCACCGCGAGCGCCAGCAGCGGCGTCTGCGTGCGCTTTTCCCAGCTCTTCCAGCGAACCTTCATGCGGGGCATCGTAGAGAACGCCGAAGGGCGGCGAGACCATCGGTCCCACCGCCCCTCACCAGGCGCTACGTGCCAGACATCCCGCGGGTCAGGCGTCGCCGCCGTACCCGCGGGTCAGGCGTCGCCGCCGGCGGCGCCCGGGTCGGCGGCCGCCACGTCGAGCAGCTGGTAGCGGTCCACGGCCTGCTTCAGGGCCGACCGGTCGACCTTGCCCTGGCGGGCGAGCTCGGTCAGCACCGAGAGCACGATCGACTGGGCGTCGATGTGGAAGTAGCGGCGAGCCGCACCGCGCGTGTCCGCGAAACCGAAGCCGTCCGCGCCCAGCGAGGTGTACGGACCCGGCACCCAGCGGGCGATCTGGTCCGGTACCGCGCGCATCCAGTCGGAGACCGCCACGAACGGGCCCTCGGCGCTCTGGAGCTTCCGCGTCACGTACGGGACGAGCTGCTCCTCGTCCGGGTGGAGCAGATTGTGCTCCTCGGCGGCCACGGCCTCCCGGCGCAGCTCTGTCCACGAGGTCGCGGACCAGACGTCGGCCCGCACGTTCCACTCCTCGGCGAGGATCCGCTGCGCCTCGATCGCCCACGGCACGGCGACACCGGAGGCCATGATCTGCGCCGGGATCGTACCGGCCTCGGCCGGCTTGAAGCGGTGGATGCCGGCGAGGATGCCCTCGACGTCCACGTCCGCCGGCTCGGCCGGGTGCTGGATCGGCTCGTTGTAGACGGTCAGGTAGTAGAAGACGTCCTCGGCGTCCGCGCCGTACATCCGGCGCAGGCCGTCCTGGACGATGTGCGCGATCTCGAAACCGAAGGCCGGGTCGTAGGCGATACAGGCCGGGTTGGTCGAGGCCAGCAGGTGCGAGTGGCCGTCCGCGTGCTGGAGACCCTCACCGGTCAGCGTCGTACGGCCGGCGGTGGCGCCGAGCACGAAGCCGCGCGCGAGCTGGTCGGCCATCTGCCAGAACTGGTCGCCGGTCCGCTGGAATCCGAACATCGAGTAGAAGACGTAGACCGGGATCAGCGGCTCGCCGTGCGTGGCGTACGCCGAACCGGCGGCGATCAGCGAGGCCGTGCAGCCGGCCTCGGAGATGCCGTCGTGCAGCATCTGGCCGGTCGGCGACTCCTTGTAGGCGAGGAGGAGTTCACGGTCCACCGCCTCGTACTGCTGCCCCAGCGGGTTGTAGATCTTGGCGCTCGGGAAGAAGGCGTCCATGCCGAAGGTGCGGTACTCGTCGGGGGCGATCAGCACGAAGCGCTTGCCGATCTCCTTGTCCCGCATGAGGTCCTTCAGGATGCGGACGAAGGCCATCGTGGTGGCGATCGACTGCTGGCCGGAGCCCTTCTTGGCCGCCGCGTAGGTCTTGTCCTCGGGGAGGACCAGCGGCTTCGACCGCACGACGCGGGTCGGCACGTACCCGCCGAGCGCCTTGCGGCGGTCGTGCATGTACTGGATCTCCTCGGAGTTCCGGCCGGGGTGGTAGTACGGCGGCAGGCCGTCCTCCAACTGCCGGTCCGTCACCGGGATGTGCAGCCGGTCGCGGAAGCGCTTGAGGTCGTCGACCGTCAGCTTCTTCATCTGGTGGGTCGCGTTGCGGCCCTCGAAGTTCGGGCCCAGCGTCCAGCCCTTGACGGTCTGGGCGAGGATCACGGTCGGCTGGCCCGCGTGCGCCTTCGCCGCCGCGTAGGCCGCGTAGATCTTCTTGTGGTCGTGACCGCCGCGGCCCAGGTGCAGGACCTGCTGGTCCGACATGGACTCGACCATCGCCCGCAGCCGGTGGTCGTCGCCGAAGAAGTGGTCGCGGATGTAGCCGCCGGTCTCCGTCGCGTACGTCTGGAACTGGCCGTCCGGGGTGGTGTTCAGCTTGTTCACCAGGATGCCGTCGCGGTCCTGCGCGAGCAGCGGGTCCCAGGAGCGGTCCCAGATCAGCTTGATGACGTTCCAGCCGTTGCCGCGGAAGATCGACTCCAGCTCCTGGATGATCTTGCCGTTGCCGCGCACCGGGCCGTCGAGCCGCTGGAGGTTGCAGTTGACGACGAAGGTGAGGTTGTCCAGGCCCTCGCGGGCGGCGATGGAGAGCTGGCCGAGCGACTCGACCTCGTCCATCTCGCCGTCACCGAGGAACGCCCAGACGTGCGACTTGGAGGTGTCGGCGATGCCGCGCGCCTCCATGTACCGGTTCATCCGGGCCTGGTAGATCGCGCCGAGCGGGCCGAGACCCATCGACACGGTCGGGAACTCCCAGAAGTCCGGCATCAACCGCGGGTGCGGGTACGACGACAGGCCGTTCGGGTACTTCGACCTCTCCTGGCGGAAGCCGTCGAGCTGGGTGTCGTTCAGCCGGTCCAGGAGGTAGGCGCGGGCGTAGATGCCGGGGGAGGCGTGCCCCTGGAAGAAGATCTGGTCGCCGCCGTCGCCCTCGTCCTTGCCGCGGAAGAAGTGGTTGAAGCCGACGTCGTAGAGGGAGGCCGAGGAGGCGAAGGTCGCGATGTGACCGCCGACGCCGATGCCCGGACGCTGTGCGCGCGAGACCATCACGGCCGCGTTCCACCGGGTGGCGTTGAGGACCTTGCGCTCGATCTCCTCGTTGCCGGGGAAGAACGGCTCGTCCCTGGTGGCGATGGTGTTGACGTAGTCCGAGCTGCGCATCTCGGGCACGGCCACGCGCTTCTCGCGGGCCCGCTCGATCAGTCGGAGCATGAGGTAGCGGGCCCGCTCACGACCCCGCTCGTCGACGGCAGCGTCGAGGGAGTCGAGCCATTCCTGGGTCTCTTCCGGGTCGAAATCCGGGACCTGGCTGGGAAGGCCGCCAATGATGATCGGGTTGCGATCGGATCCGGGAGCCACGCTCTTCCTTCGCTGTTCGGTGGTGCCCACGGGGCCACGGAGTGGTCGGGATGTCCATCGTGTACCCCGCCGACGCCGGACGTCACATTTACCGAGGAGTAACCCCCAGGGGGTGCCTTGCGTGTCTGGGTAGGGTCAAATCGCAACCTTACGCCCAACCCGCGCATGCGTTTCGTCCGGGCGTTCGGCAGACTGAAACCGCAGAAGTCAGTAAACCGGGATGAATCATGTGTGCCTGATCATGAAGGAGGGTCGGACCCTGCCGGAAGTTGGGGCGAGACGGCCCCAAACGTCACCGTTTCGGCGGTCTCCGCGGCCGGGTACTTGCGCGATCAGCCCCGGCACGTGTGGACTACGGCCAGCGCCACGCGCATACGCGTGGCCCACAGCATTTACCGAATGAGCAGGAGGCAAGCCGTGAGCGCGACCGCGGACCACGCGGAGGAGCGGACCAACCCGGCAGCGAGGCTGGGGTTCGAGCCCGGACAGGTGGTCCAGGAGATCGGCTACGACGACGACGTCGACCAGGATCTCCGTGAAGGTATCGAGTCCATCATCGGGGCCGATCTCGTGGACGAGGAGTACGACGACGTCGCTGACGCCGTGGTCCTCTGGTTCCGCGACGAGGACGGCGATCTCACCGACGCCCTGGTGGACGCCATCGGTCTTCTGGAGGACGGCGGCACCATCTGGCTGCTGACGCCGAAGACCGGCCGCGACGGCTACATCGAGCCGAGCGACATCAACGATGCCGCGCAGACTGCTGGTCTCTCCCAGACCAAGAGCATCAGCGTCGCCAAGGACTGGACGGGCACCCGCCTGACCGCCCCCAAGCGCTGATCACCACGCTGCGAGACGCCCCCGCCGGTACGCCGGCGGGGGCTTTCGCACACAGGCCGTAGGCTGGGTGTCACCGATTCGGCCCAAGGTCTGGGCACCGTCGAAGGGATACGTGGCGATGGCGATCGAGGCCGGCACCAAGGCCCCGGAGTTCGAGCTGAAGGACAACCACGGCCGCACCGTGAGGCTCTCGGACTTCCGCGGCGAGAAGAACGTGGTGCTGCTCTTCTACCCCTTCGCCTTCACCGGAGTCTGCACCGGCGAGCTGCGCGAGCTGCGCGACAACCTCCCGAAGTTCGTCAACGACGACACCCAGCTCCTGGCCGTCTCCAACGACTCGATCCACACCCTGCGCGTCTTCGCCGACCAGGAAGACCTCGACTTCCCGCTGCTCTCCGACTTCTGGAAGCACGGCGAGGCCTCGCGCGCCTACGGCGTCTTCGACGAGGAGAAGGGCTGCGCGGTGCGCGGCACCTTCGTCATCGACAAGGAGGGCGTCGTCCGCTGGACCGTCGTCAACGCCCTGCCGGACGCCCGCGACCTCGGCGACTACGTCAAGGCTCTCGACGCCATCTGAGCCACCTCACGGTCGACATCTCCGATTCGCCGGGCGAATCGACTGTTTCGACCGGGAACCCGTCACTAGGATCCACTCGTTGATCCGATGCCAACGCACGACTGGGGCGCTGCCCCTGAAAACGTATGGAGGGACTCGTGGGAGTCAGCCTCAGCAAGGGCGGCAACGTCTCGCTGACCAAGGAGGCCCCTGGCCTCACCGCCGTGACCGTCGGTCTGGGCTGGGACGTCCGCACCACCACCGGTACGGACTTCGACCTCGACGCCAGCGCCATTCTGGTGAGCGAAGAGGGCAAGGTCCGCAACGACCAGGACTTCGTCTTCTTCAACAACCTGAAGAGCGCCGACGGCTCGGTCGAGCACACCGGTGACAACCTCACCGGCGAGGGCGAGGGCGACGACGAGCAGGTCAAGGTCAGCCTGGCGACCGTGCCGGCCGACGTGACCAAGATCGTCTTCCCGGTCTCGATCTACGACGCCGAGAACCGCCAGCAGTCCTTCGGCCAGGTGCGCAACGCGTTCATCCGCGTCGTGAACCAGGCCGGCGGCGCCGAGATCGCCCGGTACGACCTCTCCGAGGACGCCTCGACCGAGACCGCCATGGTCTTCGGCGAGCTGTACCGCCACGGCGCGGAGTGGAAGTTCCGCGCCGTCGGCCAGGGGTATGCCTCGGGTCTGCGCGGTATCGCGGCGGACTTCGGCGTCAACGTCTGAGTCGAACCGTTCGAACCGTCCGGCGCCGCACACTCCGTGCGGCGCCGGACGTGCCTCATCACCCTCGGGGAGGAACTGATCACATGGGCGTCACACTCGCCAAGGGAGGCAATGTCTCCCTCTCCAAGGCCGCTCCCAACCTCGTCAAGGTCCTCGTGGGCCTCGGCTGGGACGCGCGCTCCACCACCGGAGCCCCCTTCGACCTCGACGCCAGTGCCCTCCTATGCCAGGACGGCCGCGTGCTGGGGGACGAGTACTTCGTCTTCTACAACCAGCTCCGCAGCCCCGAGGGCTCCGTCGAGCACACCGGCGACAACCTCACCGGCGAGGGTGACGGGGACGACGAGTCCCTCATCGTGGACCTCACCCAGGTCCCGGCCCACTGCGACAAGATCGTCTTCCCGGTGTCGATCCACGATGCCGACAACCGCGGCCAGACCTTCGGCCAGGTCAGCAATGCCTTCATCCGCGTCGTGAACCAGGCGGACGGCCAGGAGCTCGCCCGCTACGACCTCTCCGAGGACGCCTCCAGCGAGACCGCGATGATCTTCGGCGAGCTCTACCGCTACAACGGCGAATGGAAGTTCCGGGCGGTGGGCCAGGGGTACGCGTCGGGGCTGCGGGGCATCGCTCTAGACTTCGGGGTCAACGTTTCGTAAAGCCGCGTAATTACACGATGGGGTAGACAGTGGTACTGAAAACCTTCGGCTGGTCGTTCGCCATCACGGCGCTCGGTCTGGTCGCAGCGGTGCTCTACGGGGGGTGGGAAGCGTTCGGGATCGTCGCGATCCTGTGCATCCTCGAGATCTCGCTGTCCTTCGACAATGCGGTGGTCAACGCCGGAATCCTGAAGAAGATGAATGCCTTCTGGCAGAAGATCTTCCTCACCATCGGTGTGCTCATCGCCGTCTTCGGTATGCGACTGGTCTTCCCCGTCGTGATCGTCGCGATCAGCGCCAAGATCGGCCCCATCGAGGCCGTCGACCTCGCATTCAACGAGCCCGAGCGCTACGAGCAGCTCGTCACCGACGCACACCCGTCGATCGCCTCCTTCGGCGGGATGTTCCTGCTGATGATCTTCCTCGACTTCATCTTCGAGGACCGTGACATCAAGTGGCTCGGCTGGCTGGAGCGCCCGCTGGCCAAGCTCGGCAAGGTCGACATGCTGTCGGTCTGCATCGCCCTGATCGTCCTGGCGGTCAGCGCCATGACCTTCGCGACCCAGGCGCACCAGCACGGCGGTATGCACGTCGACAAGTCGGCGACCGTCCTGCTCTCCGGCGTCTTCGGTCTCATCACGTACCTCGTCGTCGGCGGTCTCTCCGGCTACTTCGAGAACAAGCTGGAGGAGGAGGAGGAGCGCGAGCACGAGGCCGAGGAAGAGGCCAAGCGCAGCGGCAAGAAGGTCTCGGCGGTCCAGCTGGCCGGCAAGGCCGCCTTCTTCATGTTCCTCTACCTGGAGGTCCTCGACGCCTCCTTCTCCTTCGACGGTGTCATCGGCGCCTTCGCCATCACCAACGACATCGTCCTGATGGCGCTCGGCCTCGGCGTCGGCGCCATGTACGTCCGTTCGCTGACGGTCTACCTGGTCCGTCAGGGCACCCTCGACGACTACGTCTACCTGGAGCACGGCGCCCACTACGCGATCGGCGCCCTGGCCCTGATCCTCATGGTCACCATCCGCTACCAGATCCCCGAGGTCGTGACCGGTCTCATCGGTGTCGCCCTCATCGGCTGGTCCTTCTGGTCATCCGTCCGGCGCAACAAGGCCATCGCGGCGGCCGAGGGCGGATCGGGCGGCTCGGGAGACAAGACCGAGGTGTCCTCCGGGGTGTGACGACCCCGGTAACGAGGAACGCTTCACTGCGGGGCGGCCGGTGCACCCGGCCGCCCCGCAGGCATGTGCGCGGTGTGGTGGTGGCGACCAGTGGGGGGTGAAGGCGGCATGGCCTTCTGGGACAACCTGTTTCCGGGGAGGACGGCGCAGCAGTTCGACATGGGCGGCGCCGCGTCCAACACGATCGACCTGACGAAGAGGCGGCCGACGGTCTCGCTCACCAAGCAGGGCGCCGCCACCGGCAACCTCCGGGTCAACCTCTCCTGGCGGATGCGGACCTCCGACCTCGAAGGGCGGTCCCGGCAGAGCGGCCGGCTGCTGCGCCACCCCTCGCAGCTCTTCAAGCCCGAGGTGGTCCAGGCGCACACCCAGGGCGTCGTCAACGTCGACCTGGACCTGGGGTGCCTGTACGAGCTCGCCGACGGCAGCAAGGGCGTCGTGCAGCCGCTCGGCGGCTTCTTCGGGGACCTGAACGCGGCGCCGTACGTGAAGCTCAGCGGGGACGACCGCTTCGGGGCCCCGTCCGGAGAGACGATCTTCGTCAATCTGGACCACAAGGACGAGATCAAGCGGCTGCTGTTCTTCGCGTACATCTACGACCAGACGCCGGCCTTCGACCGTACGCACGCCAAGATCACGCTCTACCCGAGCAACGGCCCCCGGATCGAGATCGAACTCGACGAGCGCGCCCCGCAGGCCCGCTCCTGCGCGGTCTTCTCCGTGGAGAACGTCAAGGGCGACCTGACGGTCCGCCGCGAGGTGCGGTTCGTCTACGGCTTCCAGGCCGAGCTGGACCGGCTGTACGGCTGGGGACTCCAGTGGGGGCGCGGCTACAAGACCAAGGCGTAGGTGCCCGAGCCGTGCCCCATGTCTCAGGATCTGACGAACTGGGGGCCCATGGGAGGCATCCGGAACTCCGGAGCCGCGTGCGGTTCCGGCTGCGGCACGGGCTGCGGATAGCCGTACGCGGGGGCCTGGGCGTTCACGGGCTGTTGCGGGTAGCCGTAGGCGGGCGCCCGGTCGGGCACGGGGGGCACCGTCGGCTGCGGCGGTACGGGGGTGTGGACCATGGTCGCGTCGAGATCGGGGGACCCGGCGGCGGGGAAGGCGGGAGCGGGGACACCGGGGGCGGGGAAGCCCGTCGAGCCGTCCTGGGCCCCTGGGCCGTCCTGGACTCCCTGTGCGGCCTCCTGGGCGGCTTCCTGAGCGGCTTCCTGGGCGTCCTCGTCGACCGAGATGCCGAAGTCCGTGGCGAGGCCGACGAGCCCCGTCGGATAGCCCTGCCCCACCGCGCGGAACTTCCAGCCGTCCCCGCGCCGGTACAGCTCGCCGCAGATGACCGCCGTCTCCTCGCCGGTCTCGGCCGTCACGTCGAAGCGGGCCAGCGGCTCGCGGTCCGGCCCCGCCGTCGCGTCGTACAGCAGGATCCGCAGGTCGGAGACGGACCGGAAGGTGCCGCCGTCGGAGGAGGCCGCGACGACCACCCGGTCGACGGAGGCCTCAAGGCTGCCCAGATCGGCCTCCACGGTGTCCGTCAGACCCTCGGCCACCCGCTTCTTCGGCAACCGCCGCACGAACCCCGAGGGGTGCCGCGGCTGGTTGTAGAAGACGAAGTCCTCGTCGGACCGCACCCGCCCGTCGGCGCCCAGCAACAGGGCCGAGGCATCCACGTCAGGGACCCCGGGGCCCGGGGTCCAGCAGAGCACGGCCCGTACGGCCGCGGTGTCGAGAGGGACGTTGGAGCCCTTCAGCATCGCGTGCGTCATGACCGCAATCCTGCACTCCCGGCAGACCCGCGGACAACGCGGGGGCGTCACCGATACCGGGCCGAGACGACGGATGCTGACGAGTTACCTGAATTTCATGCACCGTGGGAACTACGGACACCCGCACCTACGTACTATTACCGGCCACGTGTCGTCAGGGCCCAGAGAGGCAGACGGGGGACTTACATGCGTCATTTCGGGCACATCCCGTCCGCAATGCGGACCGGGCTGTTCCACCGCGAGCCGGCCGAGTTCACGGCCGACTCGCCCGCGCGCACGCTCGCCGTGGCCCTGGGGGCCACGCTCTACAGCCCGGCCACCCGGCCGCGGCTCGCCGACGACGTGCGCAAACAGGCCGCCCGCGGAGTGGTCTCCATGGTGCTCTGCCTGGAGGATTCCATCAGCGACGGCGATGTGGAAGCGGGCGAGGCCAACCTCGTCCGGCAGTTCGCCGACCTCGCGGCCGGCGGTACCGATGTGCCCCTGCTCTTCATTCGCGTCCGCGATCCGCGCCAGATCACCGACCTCGTCGCCCGGCTCGGCGAAACGGTCCGCCTGCTGTCCGGATTCGTGCTGCCCAAGTTCACCGAGACCCGCGGCCACGCCTTCCTCGAAGCGCTCACCCAGGCCGAGCGGACGAGTGGCAGGCGACTCTTCGCCATGCCCGTCCTCGAGTCCCCCGAGCTGCTCCACCTGGAGACCCGGGCCGAGACCCTCGCCGGGATCGCTTCGATCACCCACAAGTACCGCGACCGCGTCCTCGCCCTGCGCCTCGGGGTCACCGACTTCTGCTCCGCCTACGGCCTGCGCCGCTCGCCCGACATGACCGCCTACGACGTCAAGATCGTCGCCAACGTCATCGCCGACGTGGTCAACGTCCTCGGCCGCTCCGACGGCACCGGCTACACCATCACCGGGCCCGTCTGGGAGTACTTCCGACCGGGCGAGCGCATGTTCAAGCCGCAGCTGCGCCGCAGCCCCTTCCTGGAGGGCCGGGCCGAGGACCTGCGCACCGCCCTCATCGAGCACGACCTCGACGGCCTGCTGCGCGAGATCGAGCTCGACCGCGCGAACGGACTGCTCGGCAAGACCTGCATCCACCCCACCCACGTGGTGCCGGTGCACGCGCTCTCCGTGGTCAGCCACGAGGAGTGGAGCGACGCCCAGGACATCCTGCGGCCCGAACAGGGCGGCGGCGGAGTGCTCCGTTCGGCGTATACGAACAAAATGAATGAAGTGAAGCCGCATCGCGCGTGGGCCGAACGCATCCTCCTGCGCGCCGAGGTCTTCGGCGTCGCCAAGGAGGACGTCGGCTTCGTGGATCTGCTCACCGCCGGGCTTGCCGGCTGACGAAGGGACGTCGACGACGTGGTGTGGACCGGAACGTGGGTCGCGGAGCGACTGGGCGTCGAACTGATCGGCGGCGAGGAGCTACCGGCCCTGTTGGGCCTCGCACTGCGTCGTAACCCCAAGCGGGCCCATCTGCTGGTCTCCAGCGTGCTCGGCAAGCACGTGCCGCAGCGGCCCTCCGTCGTGTACGGCTCCGGCCTCGACCTCGGCCGGCGCGTCCGCGCGCTCCTCGGCGACGAGGAGGCGGCGCGCTCCGTCGTCCTCGGCTACGCGGAGACCGCCACCGCCCTGGGCCACGCCGTCGCCGACGGCCTCGGCCTCGCCCCGTACCTCCACTCCACCCGGCGGCCGGTGGCCGGGGTCGCCCGCGCGGGCGGCTTCGAGGAGGCCCACTCCCACGCGACCTCGCACCTGCTGCTGCCCGAGGACCCGAAGCTGCTCGCCGGCGCGGGACCGCTGGTCCTCGTCGACGACGAGTTCTCCACCGGCAACACCGTCCTCAACACGATCAGGGACCTGCACGCCCGCTACCCGCGCGAGCGGTATGTCGTCGTGGCCCTCGTCGACATGCGCTCCGCCGCCGACCTCGGCCGTCTGGACGCCTTCGCGGCGGAGATCGGCGCCCGCGTCGACCTGCTCGCCGCAGCGGCCGGCACCGTACGCCTCCCTGAAGGGGTCCTGGAGAAGGGCCAGGCGCTGGTGGCGGAGCACGAGAAGGCCTACGAGAAGGCCGGGAAGGCCCACAGGGCGGCCGAGGAGATCCGCGGGACGGCCACCGGCATCGCCACGGCCGCCGCCGCCACCGTCGGCGGGCAAGCCGGCGCGCACGCGCCCGTACGGGTGGCGCTCGGCTGGCCCGAGGGGCTGCCCGACGGCGGGCGGCACGGGTTCACGCCCGAGCACCGCGAGCGCCTGGAAGCCGCCCTGCCGGCCCTCGCCGCCCGCCTCGGGCAGGCCCTGGAGACGCCGGAAGCCCCCGCGGGCACCCACAGCGGCCACAGCACCCACAGCGGCCGCCGCGTTCTCGTACTCGGCTTCGAGGAGCTGATGTACGCGCCGCTGCGCCTCGGCACCGCCCTGGAGGACGCCGGCCACGACGTCCGCTACTCCACCACCACCCGCTCGCCCGTCCTCGCCGTCGACGACCCCGGCTACGCGATACGCACCCGGCTCGTCTTCCCGGCCCACGACGACCCGGCCGACGGCCCCGGCGAGCGCTACGCCTACAACGTGGCCGGCGCGGGCTTCGACGCCGCCGTCCTCGTCGTCGACTCCGCCGCCGACACTCCGGAACTGCACGCCCCGGACGGCCTGCTCGCCCAGCTCGCCGCGCACGTCCCGCGCGTCGTGCTCGCCGTCGTCCCCTCGTACACGCCCACGGTCTCCGAAGCTCCCGAAAGGAGCTCCATGCTGCCCGAGCCCCTCCGCGGCCCCGCCTTCTCGTCGTACGCACCCGAGGAGGTCGGCTGGCTGCTCCAGGACCTCTCGGACGTCGAACTGGAGGCGCCCACCGAGGAACGCGAGGAAGCCATCCAGAGCGGCGGCGCGCACTACGCCGAATCGCTCCCCGTCGAGTACCAGCCCAGCGCCCGCTACCAGGAGCTCTTCCACTCCGCCCTGGAGAGCTCGGCCGCCCGGATCGCCCGCGCCGTCGGCACGGTCACCGAGACCGTCCTCTCCGAGCGACCGGGCCGCGGCCCCGTCCTCGTCTCGCTGGCCCGGGCCGGCACCCCCGTCGGCGTCCTCATGCGCCGCTGGGCGAAGGCCCGCCACGGCCTCGACCTCCCGCACTACGCCGTCTCCATCGTGCGCGGCCGCGGCATCGACGCCAACGCGCTGCGCTGGCTCGCCGCCCACCACGACCCCGCCGACGTCGTCTTCGTCGACGGCTGGACCGGCAAGGGCGCCATCACCCGCGAACTCGCCGAGGCGGTCAAGGAGTTCGAGGCGACGACCGACGGGCCCTCGGGCTTCGACCCGGAGATCGCGGTCCTCGCCGACCCCGGCTCCTGTGTCCGCACCTACGGCACCCGCGAGGACTTCCTCATACCCTCCGCCTGCCTCAACTCCACGGTCTCCGGGCTGATATCCCGCACCGTGCTCCGCTCCGACCTCGTCGGGCCGAACGACTTCCACGGCGCCAAGTTCTACCGCGAACTGTCCGGAGCCGATGTCTCCGGCGCCTTCCTCGACGCCGTCGCCGCCCGCTTCGACGAGGTGGTCGACGCCGTCGACATGGACGTCAAGGAGCTCCTGGCCGCCGACCGCACCCCCACCTGGGAGGGCTGGGCGGCCGTCGAGCGCATCAGCGAGGAGTACGGCATCCACGACGTCAACCTGGTCAAGCCCGGAGTCGGCGAGACCACCCGCGTCCTGCTGCGCCGCGTCCCCTGGAAGATCCTCGCGAAGCGGGGCGCCGACGCCGACCTCGCGCACGTCCGCCTGCTCGCCGAGCAGCGCGGTGTGCCCGTCGAGGTGGTCGACGAACTCCCGTACAGCTGCGTCGGCCTGATCCACCCTCAGTACACCAGGGGTGCGACAGGCGCCGACGGCAAGGCGGTGGTGTCCCAGTGAGTACCACCTCGGCCGCCGCCGGAACGACCCTGGTCGCGAGCGACCTCGACCGGACCCTCATCTACTCGAGCGCGGCCCTCGCCCTCGGCATGCCCGACGCCCAGGCGCCCCGGCTGCTGTGCGTCGAGGTCCACGAATCGAAGCCGCTCTCCTACATGACCGAGGACGCGGCCGGCCTCCTCGCGCGACTGGCCGACGAGACCGTCTTCGTCCCCACGACGACACGGACGCGCAAGCAGTACCAGCGCATCCAACTCCCGGGCACCACACCGAAGTACGCGATCTGCGCCAACGGCGGGCACATCCTCGTCGACGGCGTCTCCGACCGCGACTGGCAGGCCGCGGTGGCGAACCGGCTCGCCGACGAGTGCGCGCCGCTCTCCGAGATCCGCGCCTACCTCACCGCCACCACGGACCTGTCGTGGGTGCGCAAGCACCGGGTGGCCGAGGACCTCTTCGCCTATCTCGTCGTCGAGCGGGAGCGGCTCCCCCAGGAGTGGCTGGGGCGCTTCGGCGAGTGGGCGGGGGAGCGCGGCTGGACCGTCTCACTCCAGGGCCGCAAGGTGTACGCGGTGCCGAAGCCGCTCACCAAGAGCGCGGCCGTCCGCGAGGTCGCGCGGCGCATCGGCGCGACGCTCACGCTGGCCGCCGGCGACTCGCTCCTCGACGCCGACCTGCTGATGGCCGCCGACCGGGCCTGGCGCCCCGGCCACGGCGAACTGGCCGACAGCGACTGGACCGCCCCCCACCTCGACGTCCTCGCAGAACGCGGAGTGGCGGCGGGCGAGGAGATCCTCCGCCGCTTCCGGGCCGCTGCGGCGGTGTAGCACCGGCGGGCCTCCCCGGCCGCTACCCGGCCCGGGGAGGCCGCCTTGGCCGTACCGATACGTGCCGGAGGGTCAGCCGCAGCAGCCCCCACCACAGCAACCGCCACCGCCGCCGCCGCTCGCGCCCTGCGCGGGGGCGGCGGTGCTGCTGCCGCCGACGGCCACGGCCGAGAGCAGCTTCACGGTGTCGTCGTGCCCGGCGGGGCAGGAGGCCGGAGCGGAGGACTCGGCCATGGGACGGCTGAGCTCGAAGGTGTCGCCGCAGGTGCGGCAGCGGAATTCGTAACGAGGCATGGGGACAGGCTAACGGCGGGACGGGACCGGGGGCAGTGTCCACGAGGGCTCAGTGACCCACGGCCCACGGCCCACGGCCCACGGCTCACGGCTCACAGGCCAAGGGCCCCTGCGGGCACGCGGGCATATCGGCCTACGCGCGTGCGGCACCGTCCGCACCCCCGACCCCAACCCAAACCCCGACCCCGACCCCAACCCCACCCTCGACCCCGCACCCCGACTCAATGCCCAGTGGCCGCCGCGCCGCGATCTTCCCTGATCTGTTCGACGACGCGGGCGGCTGAGGTGCGGACGCCCTCCAGTTCGGTCAGGAAGTGCCAGTAGTCCGGGTGGCGGCCCTCCAGGGTGCCGACGGCCCGGTCGAGCCGGGCCACGGCCTCGTCGAGGGGCCGGGCGTGGCGCGGGTCGGGGGTGTTCCGGCCCGCCATCGCCAGCCGCTGGGCGTCCCGTACGGCGAACCGGGCCCGGTCGATCTCCGTCTTCGGGTCCTTCGCGACGGCGTTCAGGCGGCGCAGCCGGTCCCCGGCCGCCGACACGGCCTCGTCGGTCGAGTCGAGGAGCGCGCGGACGGTGGAGAGCCGGGAGGTCGCGTCGGGCCAGCGCTGCTCCTCGCGGGCCTTCGCGGCCTCGGCGAGCCGCTCCTCGGCCTGCCGGAGCGTGCCGGCGGCCTGCTCCGGCACGTGCTGGAGGTCCTGCCAGCAGTCCGCCGAGAACCGTCGCCGCAGTTCGGAGAGGACCGGCTCGACGCCCCCGGAGCGGGTGGTGAGCGCCTCGGTGCGGGTGCGGAGGGAGACGAGCCGCCGGTCGATCTCGGCGGCGCGCTGCGGCAGCCGCTCGGCCTCGGCCCGTACGGCTTCGGCGTCGCGCAGGACGCGGTCGGCGCGCTGGAGGGTGTCGGGGACGCCGTGGCGGCCGGCGCCTTCGTTGAGCCGGGTCAGTTCGGGCCCGAGCCGGGCGAGTCGCAGGGCGAGGTCGTCGGCGCGGAGCCCGCTCTCCCGTACGGCGTCGAGGGCGGTGCTCGCGCCGCGCAGCGCCTGGCGGGCCCGCTCGACGGCGGGGGCGAGCCGGGCGAGCTGGGTCTCGGCGCGGTCGAGGAGCGGCGTGAGGCCCTGCTCGAAGCGCTCGAGTTCGCCCTTGACCCGGTCGAGCTCCTCCTTGGCTCGGGTGAGCTCGGTACGGGCGCGGGCGGCGGTGGCGGCGTCGAGCTCGTCGCGGTCGAGGTCGTGGGCGTCGACGGCGCCGATGTAGAGGTGGCTCACCTCGTCGATACGGCGGCCGAGGGCCTCGAACCCCTCCACCGCGCGGAGCGTGTCGGGGGAGCTGTCGACGGCGGTGAGCGTCTCGATGGAGATCCGGAGCCCGCGCTGGGCGGTGTCGAGCTCGTAGAAGGCCGCGGCGGCGGCGTCCTTGGCGGCCTGCGCCTCGGCGCGCTGGCCCTCTCCGCGCCCGCCGAACCAGCGGCGCGTACCGCCTCCGGCGAAGGCCTGCGGCAGCAACGCCCCGACCAGCAGCGGCAGCGCGAGGGCCAGCCGGAAGGCGGACGGAATCCTGGGCGTCGCACTGCCCCTTCTGGGGGGTGTCCTGTCGATCGCCGCCACGTACCTCTCCCGTGCTGTGTCCGCCGTGCCCGGTCCGGGTTCATTCTCCCACCCGGTAAGGACGAACACACGGGCCGGTCAGTTCGCGGTTCGGACGATGACGTCACCGTTGTCGCTGCGGGCGCTCACGGTGTGCTCGCTGCCGTCGCGGCGCGGGACGTCGACGCGGACGTCGCCGTTGTCGCTGGCGCCGGTGGCCTCGTACTCGGCGGTGGGCAGGGTGACCGTGACGTCGCCGTTGTCGGTGACGACGTCGACCCGGCGGGGTACGGCGCCGAGGGTGATCCGTACGTCCCCGTTGTCGGAGCGGGCGAGGACCTCCGGGGCGGTGGTGCCGCCCTCGACGGTCAGGTCGCCGTTCTCACTGCCGAGATCGAGGGCCGCGGTGCTCCGGGTCACCCGGATGTCGCCGTTGTCGGACCGCACCTTCAACGGCGTGGTGAAGCCCTCGGCCGTCACGTCGCCGTTGTCGTCGGCAACGGTGACGGCGACGTCGCGCGGCACCTGGATCCGGTGCACGGCGCCGCAGCTGGAGGCGATGCCGTCGCAGTCCACCCGCAGCGTGAGCCGCCCGTCGGCCAGCTTCCAGCGCGCCTCGGGCCCCGACCCCATGAACACCCACCCGTCGACCTGCCGCTCGACGAGCACGTCCTCGACGTCGGCGGGCGTGATCACCAGCCTGGAGTTGTCGGAGTCGATGGTGAGCGAGTCCCCGTCGAACGCGAAGGTCTTCCTCTCGACGGGAGCCTCCTCGGCGTCGGCCACGCCGCAGGCGCTGAGCGAGAGCGCGGCGACGAGCGCCCCACCGGCGGCGAGGAACACGCGGAACGGGTGGCGTACGGCCATGACGATCGAACCCCCAGGAGAATGACGAGCGGTCCCCCGACGGTACGAGCCCATCACCCCTGGTCACGATCCGGCGACCCACCGTCCGAGAGGTGGGGCTATCCCCCCGGCCCACCCCACGCCCGAGACGTGGAGCCTCTCCCCCCGACCCACCACACCGGAGAATCGGATTCGGCCCCACCCCGTCGGCCATGTAGGCTGTTGCCTCTTCCACGGGTGCGTAGCTCAGGGGTAGAGCGCTGCTCTTACAAAGCAGATGTCGGCGGTTCGAAACCGTCCGCGCCCACCAGTGCAAAGGCCCCTCGCCGATCATGGCGAGGGGCCTTTGACATCTACTTCTGACACCAACGGGAGCGGTCACTCACGACCGAGGACGCCTCCTGAGCCGCCGGTCCATGTGGCTCACGGCCTCGCGTTGCGTGTCTTGGACGACGTGCGCATAGACGTTCATCGTGACAGCGATCTGGCTGTGTCCTAGGCCCGGACGCGGTCGACGGGAACGCCCCCCCGCGTCCGCAGCCACGACGGCCGCAACATTTCGGGCAGGTCCGCATGACCGCCGCCAAGCGTACGGCTACCGAGTTGCATCCGAGATCTATGGCCCCAGGCAATGATGGACTTCGAGCATGAGGGCCCCTCCGAGTGGCTGTGGCCGCGACTCGGAGGGTACGTACGCCAGCCTCTTGGGATAGGCCATCGCGATCACAAAGGCTGCGGAGGCAACCGGCAGCGCAAGCATCGATCTGTTCTTTGACCTGCTGAGCGAGTTCAAGGCCGAGCGAAGCCCGGAAGCGCGGTAAGACTTTCTCTACTTCATCAAGGCACCCGCCGCGCACGGCGCGGCGCGCGCGGCCCGTCGTCCGGGCCTGCGCTCCTGTCTCCGCCCCGCTCCAGCCCGACCGCCGGCCGTACGCAATGCTCGGGTTGATGGGTGGGAGACCCCTCTGCGGCTGAGGCGGCCGGCTCCACGGCTTTGAAGCAGCCACTTTGGCGCGAGCCTCGCAGATCATGGCCCCAGCGTCGTGCTTCACCGGGCAGGTCCACAGACTGCCCGACGCGCCGGAAGCTTACGGAGCCGTGATCACTCGCCCCAAAGCCGCTCCACCAACCTCGACGCAGACACAGAGACGAGGGGACCGAGGCCTCGCAGGACCCCGAATCCCCGATTTCCCGCACTAGGCGACGGTAAGAATTCCACCAAAAACGAGGAGGGAGATAACAAATAGCACCAACTGGGTATTTATTCGGATACCGAAGTGCATTCGTATCTTGACGTCCGCCCTCTCGCGGTCCTTACTCTTCCTAGACATCGGAGCCACCTTCCCTCGGAGCTACCCGACTCGCCTGGCCGGGCCGGCGCGCCACGCCGACTCTGAGGGCTTTCATCACCGGTGGGACACCGCCTCAGGAAACTGACTCAATTGCAATCGTATACCCGCAAAACGGTCGCATCAAGGTAACGGCCAACCGATGGCGGCAAGTTGAAGCAGTAAATACCTCAAGGCGCCCGCCGCGTGCGGCCCGTCGTCCGGCCGCCGCTCCTGTCTCCGCCCCGCTCCGGCCGCCGGCCGCAGGCCCGACGGATCGGGTTGATGAGAAGCCAAGCAGGCCTTCAAGCACCGAAACCGTGACATGGCATGCGGAGCCACGAACGTTGCCGCCGGCAGTTGAGGGCCCCCATCGTCTCCTTCGCGGGTGGTGACCGAGGCCAAGGTCCCGGCGCCGGCGGAAATCGCGGCACGTCTCGGTATCGCCGAAGGGGACCTGTGCGTCCGCACCGTGTACGAGTTCCTCGCCGACGGTCGGCCCGTACAGCTGTCTACGAGCTGGGAGCCGTACGACCTCACGGCCGGCACCGTCGTCGTCCTTCCCGAGGGAGGGCCGCACGTCGGGGTGGGCGTCGCGAATCGCATGGCCGAGATCGGCATCATGGTCAGCCACGCAGTGGAGCAGCCGGAGCCGCGGCAGGCCACCGCCGAGGATGCGTCGCTCCTAGGGATTCAGAAGGCCTCCCTCGTCACGCACATCCGGCGAACGTACTACAGCGAACAGGGGCGGCCCGTGGAGACGGCGGACATCGTCGTGCCCGCCGCTTTGTGCGAGATCGTCTATGAGGTTCCGGTCAGCCGTTGACAGGCAGCGCCAGTCGACATGGGAGGGGGTGGGCGTGACGAGTGATCTTCAGTTCAGCTGGGAACTGGGCGGATCTGGATGGGCCGCGTGTCGAATCGCCGACACTGCTGCGGAGCAGAAGTACATCGTCAGCTACTGCACGGACGCTTTGGCCGACTTGCTGTTCGGGGTGGCGGGTCTGTACGGGACTTCGTCCGTGCAGCGGGTTTCCTTCGACCTCGAACCGGTCGAGGTGAGGTGGCGGCTCCAGCGCCGTGGGGCAGACGTGTACATCGCCATCTACTCTTTCCCGGACGTGAGCACGAGCTGGGACGCACCTGACGGGGAGGGCACCCTGTCCTGGAGCTCCACGCAACCCCGCCGTGTGTTCAGCCACGCAGTCATGGAAGCTGCCCAGGCTGTACTCAGCCTCCATGGCGAGGCCGGCTACATAGAGAAGTGGCATCGGTACCCGTTCCCTGTCGCTGCGCTGCAAGACCTTCGACGACTTCACCAGCGAGACGACGAGTGCGAGCAGTGCCAGGGCAGTCTCGATTCCTGACATCACCAGCTGACATCAACGAGCCCGGACGTGGGCGGTGTCAAGCGGTCGCCGACGGCGTGGTGACGTGCGGTCGAGGGCTCTGGACGGTGGGCCCAAGCGAACTTACAAAGCAGATGTCGGCGGTTCGAAACCGTCCGCGCCCACCAGTGAGAAGCCCTCAACCGATCATGGTTGGGGGCTTCTCCGTGTCTTGTGGATGCCACCTGACATCCACGGCTGCGCGAAGGGCGGCATTCCTGGCGACGCGGGTGATCGAGCGGGCGGGCCCTGTCCATGGTTGCCGAGGGCGGGCAGGACCCATCGAAGTGTCGTTCTCAGGAAGGAATCGAGATGATCTGCCAAGCGACCATGCCCGTGGCGCCGGCCGCTGCGCTGATATCGATCGGCAATTGTGCCGGCGCATTCTCGACGCGCCTGCCTACAGGTACTCCGTCACACGGCACGGACTGCGGAGCCTTGTCCGCGATGATGACCTTCACGGTCCCTGTGCCGACGCAAGCCACGGAGAGCTTGTAGGTCTTGCCCTTCTTGAGCGGGGAGAGACTGTGCACACCATCCCGAGCCCGCTCCAGTCCGGATTCCACGAACTCCGGGTCATCCGGCGAGACCGTTTCCAGCGCGGCCTTGGCGCGCTTGCCCTGGTCTTCCTCGCTTTCCCCTTGGGGTGATTGCGCCCCCGTCGGATTCCCCGTTGCCGATGCCGACGGAGTGCGCGGCGGTGTCGCATCGTCGGTGCAGCCGGCCATGAGGAGAGATGCGAAAGCGAGGGTTGCGGCCGCGGTCAGTGGCTTGCGGCGCAGTGTCGTCACGAGCTCGTCTGTGCGGCGAGGGCTGTCGCACGCCTGTGAGCCGGTCTCCCCGTTGGTCGATGCCTTCGGCAGCTGCACCAGAGATGGAGTGGTCACGGGCTCCGCTTCCTGGCTTGCAGCGTGGGCCGAGGATGCCAAGCCACTCGGCGGAGCCAGAGCGAGTACTGGGACGACAGTCCCCCGAGATGTAAAACGCATAGTTCCCCCACAACAAGACTGATCGTGAGGCCACCTGTTAGGTCAGTGAGGCAGCCCTGCGCGAAGAACGTAACCGTGTTCGCGGGGGGGTGAGGGAGAAACGAGCGTTCTTCTGAGCAAGAACTGAGGAAGCTGGACTTCGGCCGCTGTCAACGCATCCTGGCCACGGTCGAGTTCACCGCCTACCGCATCAGTGTTCGTCGCCCCGCGGTGTTGGTGGCACCCCCGCATCCTCCAGGGAGCGCTGTGGCTTCCCCTGCCCCGGGCCGGCCATTGTCGCGAGGATTCCTCGGCGAGCAAGACGCACCTGCGCGGTGTGCGGTTCGGAGCGAGCGTTGCCGGCGTGCCCAGCTTGTCCCGCCGGCTCTTCCTCGCGGTTGCACGCTAGCGTTCGCGCCGGACGGGACGGGAGTTGGGGGGAGTGGTGGGTGGGGTGGGTCAGACGCTCGATTTGCCTGCCGGCACCACCACGATCTGGTTCTCGTCCTCGTAGATGACCCGGCCGGGGTTCGAAGACACCACGCGACGGCACTCGACACCGTGCGCGGCGAGAAGCTCCAGGTATCCGTCCACACGCTTGATGAGACCTTCGGCAGACGCCTTGAACCAGGCCACAGCGCCTGGGTGCACCTTGGGGTCGTACACCTTCGGATCGATGCTGGTCGGGTTGGTGTAATTGGCGTCGTACCAGTCGTTGTTGGACCTCCAGAACCGATACTGCTCCTCGGTCAACCTGCCCTGTGCCGCGAGCTCATTGGCAAGAATGAAGACGCCGGGAAAGTGCCCTCGTGAATGCCGAACCGTTCCCTGGAACCGGACGTACAACGCTTGTTCCATGTGTGCTCCCTGTCGTCACCGGCCGGCAGTCGCATCAACTGAGGCCGTTCCATCGCCGCCCCCGTCGGCATTTTCCTGCTTGCCATCGTGTCCCGCGGCCTGGACCTGTTCATGTCCACGTCGGCGATGTGGGCCCGGACCAGTCTCGTGAGCGGCGGTACACGTCCTAGGCCGCCCAGACCACAAGGCCGACCGCGATCGCGCAGATCGCGAGACCGGTGACGAGCGCGCGGGCCTGGACGGAAAGGCGGCGGACGGCCGGCGTGCAGAGCAGGCCGATCGGTACGGCCGCGATGGCGAGGCAGATCGGCACCCAGCGGAGCGTGATCCCCTCGGTCGGCCCGCTGTCGGCCTCCGCCCACAGTGCCAGGAACCCCAGACACCCGAGCAGCGAGAGGGCGACCGCCCACAGCACGCCCGCCACCACGGCGACGCCGGTCTCACGGCGGCGCGGCGCCGGGCGGGCCGGGTGGCCGGGGCCGTAGAGCTTCGCGTACGTGTCGGGGTTCATGGCCGGCTCCTTCGCATGGGGTGACCCCATCGTCGGGTCCGGGGCGCCGACCGGGCATGGGCGCGACTGCTCATCTCCGGGCGGACACGTACTCAGCCTGCCAGGACTCTGTGGCCGTCTTCGGCGTAATGGTGTTCGTCGACCTGGTGGAGGGGCTTGGTCGGTAGTCGGGTCCGGTGGCGGAAAGTTGACGTGGGCCTGACCGGGCGGGTGTACTCCGGGCATGGCTGAGGTGGGGGACGCGCCCGAATCCGTGGTGCAGAGCGGTGAGATGACGCCGCAGCGGTACATCGAGACCAGGCTCGCGCAGTACCAGGAGTGGTACGACACCAAGGCGACCCGGATGAAGGCGATGCATCTGCGGATGCGGACCGTGTCCGTCGTCGGTGGGGCGCTCGTGCCGGTGTTCGTGAACGTGGATCTCGCGTTCGCGCGGGTCACCGCCACGGTGTTGAGCGTCGTGGTCGTCGCCGCCGTGTCGCTGGAGAGCGTGTACCGGTACCGGGAGCAGTGGAAGAACTACCGGTCGACCGAGCAGTTGCTCGGGCACGAGCGGGTCTACTTCGAGACCAAGGTGGGGCCCTACCACGGTCTGTCGAAGCGGGAGGCCTTCTCCGCGCTCGTCGCCCGGGTCGAGAGGGCCATCGCCGGCGAGAACTCGGCGACCCTGAACGTGATGACGCTCGGCGGGCAGGTCAACGCCGATGTGCAGCAGCACGGGATCCCGGCCGCTCGGCAGGAGCCGGAGAGTTCCTGAGGCGGCCGCGGGCCCCGGCGTCGTCGGGGCCCGCGGTCCGTCAGGTGCGGTGCGGGGTCAGCACCACTTGTAGTCGACCCGCGTCGAGTTGTACGAGCAGGTGTCGACGCTCGTGCCGTTGCTCTTGCGCAGCGTCGCCGTGTCCAGCGGCCGCGGTCACGGCCGCGAGCGTGCGTACACGAAGTATGAATGTCCCTCAGTTCTCTGCCAGGCACCCGCCGATGGGGCCGGCGAGCGCACAGGATATGCACGTCCTTCACTTCGTCTGCACAAGTTTCGGTCAGGTGAGGGAGAGGGAATTAGGGTTGCCGGATGGTCAGTGACGTACTGCGGATCACCGTTCTCGGGTCCGCCACCCCCTTCCCCCGGCCCGGAAACGCCTGCTCCGGCCATCTCGTCGAAGGCGGCGGCGTCCGCGTCTGGGTGGACGCCGGGACCGGGACGCTCGCGGAGCTCCAGCGGTACGTCGCCCTCGGTGGCGTCGACGCCGTCTGGATCTCCCACCTCCACGCCGACCACAGCGCCGATCTCCTCACCGCCTACTACGGGTTGCTGTACGCGGGGCTGGAGGTCGAGGTACCGGTGCCGCTCCTCGGTCCGGCCGGGATCGCCGACCGGCTCGCCGGGTTCCTCACCAACGGGCCCGACCGCAGTCCCGTCGAACGGGCTTTCGCCGTGCAGGAGTTGTACGACGGGCACGTCGCCCGCGTCGGCGGGCTCACCCTCCTCTCCCGGGCCGTCGACCATGCCGGTCCGGACGCCTTCGCGCTGCGCGTCGAGGACGAGGAAGGGCGCTCCCTCGTCTACTCGGGCGACTGCGAGCCCTGCCCCTCCCTCGTCGAACTCGCCCGGGACTGCGACCTGTTCGTCTGTGAGGCCGACGGAGAGGTACCTGGGCATCACTCCGCGGCACAGGCCGGGCGGAGCGCCGCCGCGGCCGGAGCCGGGCGGCTCGTCGTGACCCATGTGGGGTCCGGCGTCGGGCCCGCCGAGGCCGTCGCGCTGGCCGCCGCCGAATTCCCCGGCGAGGTCGCCCACGCCGACCCCGGGGCGCGGTTCGAGGTCACGCGTCGAAGTCGTACTCCAGGACGTACGACGAGGAGTCGAGCGTCATCTCGTTGAGCTCCACCGCGACCCCGGGCCCGGTGAAGGCCGTGCGCCCGATGAGGACCACCGGTGTGCCGAACTCCAGGGCGAGCCGGTCGGACTCGTCCGCCGTCGGCATCCGGCAGCGGATCTCCTCGCGGAAGCGCACCGGCCGGTGCCCCAGCTCGGTCAGCCGGGCGTAGGTGCCGCCCGGGCCCGTGTCCGGTTCGGTGATCGGCGTACCGCGCACCAGCTCCGCCGAGAGGTACGAGACGGAGAGCAGCACCGGCTTGGTGTCCAGGACGAAGCGGCGGCTGCGGACGCAGACCGGCGCGCCCGGCGAGAGGTTCAGCGCCCCCGCGACCCGCGCGCCGGCCGCCGCCTCGGCCACCTCGATCTGGTCGACGACCAGGGAGCGGTCCTCCACGTCGGCCGACCAGACCGAGCGGCCGCTGGCCCAGCGGTCGCCGGAGAGGCGAGGGATGCCCCGGCGGCGCAGCGGGCGGAAGACCCTGACGAAGACCCCGGCGCCCTTGCGGGCCTCGGCGAGACCCTCGTTGCGCAGGACGGACAGGGCCTGGCGGGCCGTCATCCGGGCCACGGCGTAGGTCGTCATGAGGTCGTTCTCGCCGGGGAGCCGGTCGCCCGGCGCGAAGGCGCCCGTCTCGATCGCGGTTCTCAACTCATCGGCGATGCGCTGGTACTTGGGCCGGCGGGCACTGTCCTGGTCAGTCACGGGTGGACCACTCCCTTCATCTGCGGGACACCCTACGGCGCACCCCCGGGCCAGGGTGCACACGTGTGCGCCGTCCCGCCGGGTCGATCCATCCATCGGGGGACATCTCTAGAGATACGTTGACAGGGCGGGGTCTCCCGGCTTCTCTTGTGGTCCCCAGGCTTCAGGATTCGGGACGGAGGGGACGCGTGCAGCCACTGCCCGAGGTCGGTGACCTCGTCCGCGACACCGCCACCGGGCGGGTCGGTTTCTACGTGAAGAGCGCCTCCGGGCGCTTCCTGATCCGGGCCGTCCACGGTGGTGCCGAGTGGGAGGCCGAGCCCTCCGACGTACAGCTCGCCACGCCCCTGCGAGAGCTGCGGGCCCGCGCCGCCGAGATCAACGCGCGCAGCAGACGCGGCCTCGGGACCTGAGGGGGCGGACAGGGCCGAGGCACGGGGGCCTGGTTGCCGGGTCTCGGGCGGTTGTCAGTGGCGCGCGCCACACTGGAGGTATGTGCCGCAGCATCAAGACGCTCCGACCGCCCGCGCTGCCCGAGGAGGCGACCGAGGAGGACTTCCACGCCGCCGCCCTGCAGTACGTCCGCAAGGTCTCCGGCTTCCGCGCTCCCGCCGCCCACAACCGCGAGGTCTTCGACCGGGCCGTGGACGAGATCACGGAGGCCACCGCGAAGCTCCTCGCCGGCCTGGAGGTGCGCGGGGCGCACCCCGACGTCAGGAGACCGGTGCGGGGGCCGCAGCCGGACGCCGTATGAGGTACGCGGCGAGGCCGCCCGCCAGGAAGAGCGCGAGGGTCGACACCCCCGCGCTGAACCAGGTCGCGCCCAGCCACTGGCCGCCCAGCCAGCCGAGCCCCACGCTGTAGGACGCCCAGGTCACGCCCGCGAGCGCCGACCACGGCAGGAAGTCCTTGATCCGTCGCTTCGCCGCGCCCGCTCCGAGGGAGACCACGGAGCGGCCCGCCGGGGCGAAGCGTGCGAGCACCACGAGCAGCCCGCCGCCCCTGGCCAGCGCCGTGCCGAGACGTTCCTGCGCCAGGGAGAGGCGCCGGGAGCGGGCTATGGCCCGGTCCAGCCTGGCGCCGCCCCGTCGTGCCAGGCGGTACGCCAGGAAGTCGCCGAGCACCGAGGCGCCGGCGGCGCAGAGGAGCAGGGGCAGGACGGACGGCACGTCGGGGGAGGCCGCGGTGGCCGTCGCCGCGGCCGTGGCCGCGGTGATCACCAGGAAGCCGCTCGGCAGTACGGGCAGGAAGACGTCGAGCAGGATCGACGCCGCCACCACCGGGTAGATCCACGGGCCGGCGGTCAACGACCGCAGCGAGCCGAGGCTGTCGAGCAGATTCACAGGGCCAGAGCCTACGCGGGGGTGGGGGAGCCCCCGCCGGGCGGGTGCCGGGCGAGGGCCGGGCGAGGGCCGGGAAGGGGCCGGGCGGGCGCCTGGAGGGTGTTGGGCGGGCGTGGTGCCCCGTGCCGCGTACGGGAAAGGCCGGAAACCGTGCTGCGGTTTCCGGCTCGTTCCTCTAGGGCGCCCGCCCGGCGTCCGGCGTCCGGCGCGGCGCCTGGCGCCTTCCTGGTGCCTGTCTCGTGCCGGGCGCCCGGTGTCTGGTTCAGGCCGCTATCGGCGCGCCCTGCTTCTCGCGCTCCTCGCCGGCCTTCGCGGCCGTGCCGCCCCTGGCCCCGAGGAGCCGGTCGAGGGCCAGTGCGCCGGGGCCGGTGAAGACGAGCAGTGCGAAGCACCAGCAGAACAGGGCCGCGCTCTCACCGCTGTTCTGCAGCGGGAAGAGGGCCTCCGGCTGGTGGACCTTGAAGTACGCGTACGCCATCGAGCCCGAGGCGAGGAACGCGGCGCTCCGGGTGCCGACTCCGGCCAGCACCAGGACGCCGCAGACCAGCTGGATCACGGCCGCGTACCAGCCCGGCCAGGTGCCGGCCGGGACGGTGCCGCCCATCGCCCCGCCGAGGACGCCGAAGAGCGAGGCGGCGCCGTGGCAGGCGAAGAGGAGGCCGACGACGATCCGGAAGAGGCCGAGCGCGTAGGGCCGGCCCTGGTCCAGGCGGGCCGCGAGGCTGTTCGGGCTGCTGTCGGGGCTGTTGTCAGGGCTGTTGTTCATGGGGAACTCCTTCGGCCTGACCCCGTCCGTGGGGGAACGGGGCATGGGGGACGGAAACCGACGAGGCCGTAAGGTTAGGCACCCCTCACTAGTACTTGCAAGTTCAACATTCGGCCACCGGGGAGTGTGTGGTGCGGTTCACTCCCCGGGGCCGCTGTGATGACGGTGGTTCAGGAGGGATGTGGTCAGCAGCCGTTGAGGACGGACTGCAGGGCGCTCTTCTCCGCGGAGTCGATGCTGAGGTTCCAGTGGTACTTCACGTGCACCCACGCCCGGGCGTACGTGCAGCGGTACGCCGTGCGGGAGGGCATCCACTCCGCCGGGTCCAGGTCGCCCTTGGCCTGGTTGACGTTGTCGGTGACGGCTATGAGCTGGGGTCGGGTCAGGTCGTTCGCGAAGGCCTGGCGCTGCGAGGTGGTCCACGCGTTGGCGCCCGAGCGCCAGGCCTCGGACAGGGCGACGACGTGGTCGATGTCGAGGTCGGAGGCGGCGGTCCAGGTGGCGCCGTCGTACTGGGAGTACCAGCTGCCGCTGACGGAGGCGCAGCTGGAGTCGGTGACGACGTTCACGCCGTCGCGCTTGAGGACGGTCTCGCGGGTGTTGCAGGCCCCGGACTGGGTGATCCAGTGCGGGAACAGATCCCTGCTGTAGCCGGAGGAGGAACCTTCCGCCTTGACGGTGAGGGCGGCCAGGTAGGTGCGGGCGGTGGCCGCGCTGACCGGGGTCGGCATGGCGGCCTGGGCGGCCGGTGCCGTGGCGAGGAGGCCGGTGACGGTGAGGGCGGCGGAGGTGGCCAGTACAGCGAGTCGACGCGCGTAGATCATGCCGACGGGCATGTGAACTCCCTTGAAGTGGGGGGACCTTGGCTGGGTGCCGTCCCCGCGGGGGTGCCGGGCGCTGGCCCGGTCATCGTGGCGGCGCCAGGTTTCCGTGGGGGGTGCGCCAGGTAACAGGGTGGCGACATGGGCACGTCACATCAAGGGGTGTGACGCGGACTGATGGAGCGACAGATTCCGCCAGGTGCCCTCCCGTTGCGGGAGCGCTCTACTGTGACCGTGTGCTTCTGGACGTGAACGTCACCTTTGGGGCGGTACTCGCCGTCCTGCTCTCCCTCTCCGCCGGAGTCGTCGCCCTCGCGCACCTCGGCCGGGCCCGCGACACCCTGTTCGCCGGCGCGCGGGCCGCCGTCCAGCTGGTAGCCGTCTCGCTCGTGATCGGGTGGGTGGTCCGCTCCGTACCGCTGCTGCTCTGCTTCCTGCTCCTGATGTACGCGGTGGCGGTACGGACGGCCGGCCGGCGGGTGGTGCCGGCGCCCGGGCGCGACTGGTGGTGGGCGGGCGTGCCGATCGCCGCCGCCGTGGCGCCGGTCGTCCTCGCGCTCGTCGTCACCGGGCTCGTACCGGTGAAGGGGATCACGCTCGTGCCCGTGACCGGCATCCTCGTCGGTGGCGCCCTCACGGCCACCGTCCTCGCCGGGCGGCGGGCGCTCGACGAGCTGGAGACGCGGCGGGGCGAGGTGGAGGCGGGTCTCGCGATCGGGCTCGTCGAGCGGGAGGCCCGGCTCGAAGTGGCGCGGAAGGCCGCGGCCGACGCCCTGCTCCCCGGCATGGACCAGACCCGCACGGTGGGGCTCGTCACGCTGCCCGGGGCCTTCGTGGGGATGCTTCTCGGCGGTGCTTCACCGCTGCACGCGGGCGCCGTCCAGCTCTTCGTGCTCATCGCGCTGCTCGCGGTGCAGGCGGTGGCCGCCGCGACCACCCTGGAACTGGTCGCGCGCGGCCGGATCGCCCGGCCGTGCGCGGATGCGGTGGAGAGCTCCACAGGTCCTGTGGTCGGGCGGTGATGCGGGGAGGGGGCCCTATGGGTCCTGCGGGTCCTGCGGGCCTATGAGCCCTACGGCAGGGCGGTGAGCGTGATCGTGCCGTCGGCGGCGGCCTCGACCCGCAGGTGGGTGAGGTCGGCGACGTGGAGGTCGGGGGCCAAGGCCGCCGCGCGCGGGCCCACGCCCACGATCCGCATGCCGGCCGCGCGGCCCGCCTGGATGCCTGCCTCGGAGTCCTCGAAGACGACGCAGTCCGCCGGGTCGAAGCCCAGCTCCGCCGCGCCCTTGAGGAAGCCCTCGGGGTCCGGCTTGCTGGCCCCGACGCACTCGGCGGTGACCCGGGTCGCGGGTATCGGGAGGCCGGCCGTGTCCATCCGGGCCCGGGCGAGGGCCTCGTTGGCCGAGGTGACCAGGGCGTACGGCAGCTCGGCGATCGCGGCCATGAAGGCGGGGGCGCCGGGAACGGGCACGACGCCGTCGATGTCGGCGGTCTCCTCGGCGAGCATCACCCGGTTGTCGGCGTAGTTCTCTTCCATCGGTCGGTCCGGTAGGAGGACGGCCATGGTCGCGTACCCCTGGCGGCCGTGGACGACCTTGAGGACGGCGTCCGCGTCGAGCCCCTGCCGCTCCGCCCAGCGTCGCCAGCAGCGTTCGACGACGGCGTCCGAGTTGACGAGCGTGCCGTCCATGTCGAGGAGGAGGGCGCGGGCGGTGAGCTGTGCCGGGGTGGTGGCAGGCATCGGGTCTCCAGAGAGGGGTGCGGAGAACGAAGCGGTCCCGCCCGCCGGTCAGGGAGTACGGGCGGGGCCACTTTGTTTTTCTACGATACAAAACCGAGGGCCGTCTTGGCCAACCGGTCCCGGGGCGGGCGGGCTCGCGGGTCGCCCAGGGAGTCGCGGCTCACGCGCCCGGGCTACCGGCTCCGGGCTCGGGCTCGGGCGCCCAGGGCTCAGGTGTCCGGTGTGGCCTCTTCCAGGTGGCTGCGCGTGTAGGGGCCGTACACGCCCTCCGGGTCCTGCCGGGGATAGATCCACTGCTGGTAGACGGCGACCGCCTCCCACACCTCCTCGTCGTACTTTCCGTCGAATTTGCCGCGGTAGATCCACAGGGCGGCCAGCCGCCGCTGGAGCTCCCGCACCTCGGACCCGCTGGAGCCGAGGCTCAGCGTGACCGCCTCCTCCTCGCTCTCCCCGGGCGGCAGGGAGGAAGGGGTGGCCGTCGTCGGCGCCGTCGCCGGGCCGGACGGGAGATCCGTCGTCGAGGTGGCGGCTGGGGCGGCCGAGGTGGTGGCCGCGGGAGGGGCTGCCGAGCCCGTCGCCGACGGGCTGGGGCTCGCGGTGGTGCCGCTCGCGGAGGGGGTGGAGGTGGGGGAGGCGGAGGTCCGGCGCGGGGTCGGCGAGGAGGAGGTCGGCTCCGGGCTCCCGGACGAGGGCGACGGAGCTTCCGACACGGCGAGGTTCAGGGACGCGCTCGTGGTCACCTCGGGCACGGCCGCCCGGTCGTCGGAGTCGTCCCCGCCGCCGAGTACCGCCGCCGCGAGGGCCGCGGTGCCCGCCACGGCCACGGCTGCCACCGCCGCGACGACCAGGCCGCGCCGGCGTCCGCGCGCCGACTCCGCGCCGGACGAGCGGTCGTACGCGCGGTCGTACGCGCGGTCGTGTCCGGGCTCGACGATGCGGCCGATGCCGTGCAGCAACAGCGGCATCGTCTCGGAGGGGTCGCCTTCGGGGTGCGTGCCGGGGTGCGAGCCCGCGGGCTCGTACCCCGCCGGGTGCGCGCTGGTGGGGTACGCGGTGGTGGCGTACTCCTCCGATGTGTACTCCTGCGACGCGTACTCCTGCGACGCGTACGCCCCCGGAACCGCGCCCGCGTCCGCGCCCGGCGGAGGCGCTCCCGGTCCCGCCCCCACGCCCTCCGGCCGGATCGCCGCCAGCTGAGCCGTCGGCGGGTCCTCCGCCGGGCCCGCCGCGCCGGGCGCGAGCCCCTCGCCCGCGTGCTCCGCCGCGTCCAGCGTCACGTACGGCCTGATCCGCAGCGGATCGAAGTCCTCGGCCGCCGCTATCTCCGCTCGGACGCAGGCGCAGCCCGGTCTGTGTACACCGCATTCAGGACAGACATGTCCGGTCATGATGGGTCCCCTCCCCGAGACAACTGCGAGCGATTATGCAGCCCGCCCCTGTTGGACGGGTGAACGGCCGTGTCTTTCGGCAGGCCATATCCGGACATCCGGACCAGGATGGAGGAGCTGTCCGAGGAGAGGCGCGCTCAGACGCCCGCGGTGACGCGCGGAGACGCCCGCGGTGACGCGTACGGAGACGCCCGAGCAGAGGTCCGAGCAGAGGTCCGAGTAGAGGTCAGAGCAGAGGTCAGAGCAGAGGCCCGAGGAGACGCCCATGGCCCAGGAAACGAGCCCGCCCCAGCTCGGCGGCGGCGACGACCCCGTGCCGGGGGAGGGGCAGAGCCGTCGCACCGTGCTCGTCGCGATCGGCGCGCTCCTGCTCGGCATGCTGCTCGCCGCCCTCGACCAGACCATCGTCTCCACCGCCCTGCCGACCATCGTCAGCGAGCTCGGCGGCATGGACCACCTCTCCTGGGTGGTCACCGCCTACATGCTGGCGTCCACGGCGGCCACCCCGCTCTGGGGCAAGCTCGGCGACCAGTACGGCCGCAAGAAGCTCTTCCAGGCCGCCATCGTCATCTTCCTCATCGGCTCCGCCCTCTGCGGCATCGCCCAGAACATGCCGCAGCTCATCGCCTTCCGCGCGGTGCAGGGCCTCGGCGGCGGCGGTCTCATGGTCCTGTCGATGGCGATCGTCGGCGACCTCGTCTCCCCGCGCGAGCGCGGCAAGTACCAGGGCCTCTTCGGCGCCGTCTTCGGCGCCACCAGCGTCCTCGGCCCGCTGCTCGGCGGCCTCTTCACCGAGCACCTGTCCTGGCGCTGGGTCTTCTACATCAACCTGCCGATCGGGATCGTCGCCCTCTTCGTCATCGCCGCCGTGCTCCACATCCCGGTGCGCTCCACCCCGCACGCCATCGACTACCTCGGCACCTTCCTCATCGCCTCGGTCGCCACCTGCCTGGTCCTGGTGGCCTCCCTCGGCGGCACCACCTGGGCCTGGGGCTCGCCGCAGATCATCGGCCTCGCCGTCCTCGGAGCCGTACTCCTCGTCTGGTTCGTGTACGTCGAGCGGCGGGCCGCCGAACCCGTCCTGCCCCTCAAGCTGTTCCGGATCCGCACCTTCACCCTGGTCTCGGTCATCAGCTTCGTCATCGGCTTCGCGATGTTCGGCGCGATGACCTACCTCCCCACCTTCCTCCAGGTGGTGCAGGGCGTCAGCCCGACCATGTCCGGCGTCCACATGCTGCCCATGGTCCTCGGCATGCTCATCACCTCGACCGCCTCCGGCCAGATCGTCTCCCGCACCGGCCGCTGGAAGGTCTTCCCGATCGCCGGCACGGCGCTCACGGCGCTCGGACTGCTCCTCCTCAACGAGCTGACGGAGACCACGTCCACCTGGGAGATGAGCGCCTACTTCTTCGTCTTCGGCGCCGGGCTCGGACTCGTCATGCAGGTCCTCGTCCTGGTCGTGCAGAACGCCGTCTCCTACCAGGACCTCGGCGTCGCCACCTCGGGAGCCACCTTCTTCCGCTCCATCGGCGCCTCGTTCGGCGTCGCCGTCTTCGGCACCATCTTCACCAACCGGCTCACCCACAAACTCGACGACGTCTTCGCGAGCGCGGCGAGCGCCGGACAGGACATCCCTCCCGGCATCGGCCCCGAACAGGTCGCCGCCGACCCGCGCGCCATCTCCGAACTCCCGTCCGAGCTGCGCCCCTCCGTGCTGCACGCGTACGCGACGTCCATCACCGACGTCTTCCTCTACGCGGCGCCGGTCGTCCTCGTCGCCTTCGTCGTGGCCTGGTTCCTCAAGGAGGACAAGCTGCGCGGCTCGGTCACCGCGCCCGACACCAGCCAGACCCTCGCCTCCAACCCGGTCGAACGCTCCTCGTACGACGAGTGCGCCCGCGCGCTCTCCGTCCTCGGCTCCCGCGAGGGCCGCAAGGAGATCTACGAGAAGATCACCGCCCGCGCGGGGCTCGACCTGCTGCCCGCCGCGAGCTGGCTGCTGCTCAGGATCCGCCGCCACGGCACCGTCGAACCGGCCAGGCTCGCCGAGACCACTCCCGTACCGCTCCGGGCGATCACGGACGCCTCCCGGCAGGTGGAGGAACGGCGACTGGCCGCCCGGGAGGGGGTCCAGCTGATCCTCACCGAGGAGGGCGTACAGGCGGCGACGAAGCTGGCCGAGGCGCGTGAGGAGTCGCTCGCCGAACTTCTCGGCGACTGGTGGGGGCCCGACCGGCCCACCGACCTGGTGCAACTGGTGGAGGAACTGACGGCCGAGCTGTGCGGCTCCGACGGGGAACGGCCCCGCACTCCCGAGCCGCCCCGCGACCACCAGGCCTAGCGAACGAGCGGGCGCAGGGACGCAACTCTTCGCCGCCGAACCCTGTATGACCATCACTCAGAAGGCCTCAGTACGCTGTCCCCTTCGAGATCGCTTCACAGGGGGACGGGCAGGATGAGCAGCGAGGATTCACGCGGGTACGGCGGCCACGACACGTACGGCGGCCACGGCGCGCATGGAGGGTACGGCGGCCCCGACGCACCCGGAGCACCCGGAGCGCCCGGAGCGTACGGCGGGCAGGCCGGGTACGGCGGGCAGGGCGGATACGGCGGGCAGGGCGGGTACGTGCCGGTGGCGCCGACCGCTCCGGCGCGCGTGGCCTCGCACCGAGGCGCCTGGATCGGCGCGGGAGCCACTCTGGTCGCGGCGGTCATCGGCGTCGTCGGTACGTACCTGGTGAGCAGCAACAACGACGGAGGCCGCACACCGCCCGCCGCGCAGGGCCCGGAGACCTCGGCCACCACGCAGGGGGAGGAGGCCGGGGGCGACGACGGCGCGTCCTCGGACTCGTCGGGGAGCCCGGAGTCCGAGCCGCCGAGCCAGGACTCCTCGCGGTCCCCGGAATCGCAGGCTCCCACGACCGCGGCCCCGCCCGCGAAGCCGGCCGGCACGGTCGAGTGGCAGGGCGCCCTGGCGATCACGTACACGGAGGACAAGGATCTGGACTCCGCGCCCCCCGTGGAGTCCGAGATCAACGAGGAGAACGACTTCTCCGTCTACCCGTTCGGCACCACCCACATGCTGCGGCCCGAGGGTGAGACCAAGGCGCTGGTGTGGAAGGACTCGACGAAGGCGCCCTCGTACGCGGAGTGCGCCGGTGTCGTCGACACCCTGGGAACCTCGACGGACATGAAGATGAAGACGGGCCTGGTCGTCTGCGCCCGCACGAACGACGGCCGGCTCGCCCGGCTGACGGTGAAGGAACTGACCGGGCAGGCCTCCGACACGAGCGGTGTCTTCGACGTCGTCGTCTGGAGCCGCTGAATTCCCTGGCCGGAGAACCCCCGGTCAGGGAACCCCTGGTCAGGGAACCCCGGTCGGCGAACCTCCCGTCGGAGAACCCCTGGTCAGAGCTCCTTGCCGTACCAGACGTCCATGTACGGGCCCGTGCAGTAGGCCGGGATCTCCGCGTACCCGTGCCGCGAGTACAGGGCGCGCGCCTCGACCAGGTCCAAGCGGGTGTTGAGGACCATCCGGCGGGCGCCGAGGCCGCGCGCCGCGTCCTCCAGATCGCCGAGCAGGGCCCCGGCCCCGCCCAGGCCGCGGAAGGCGTGACGCAGGAAGACCCGGGTCAGCTCGGCCCGCTCGCCGTCGAGCAGCAGCACCCCGCCACAGCCAGCCGCCTTGCCCTCGTACCGCGCGACGAGGAACTGCCCGGTCGGCGGGGTGAGCAGCTCGACCCCGTCGTTGGTCAGCCCCTCGTCGATCTCCGCCCCGGTCGCCGGTCGCTTCCAGTAGCGGCTGGCGACGTCGTCGTAGTAGTCGCGGCGGAGGGCGGTGGCGTCCGGGGTGTCGACGCGCTCGGGGGAGAAAGTCCAGGTCATGGGCGTCATTCTGGGGCGCGTACGACCTGGGGCGCACCTCAGTTCTTCGGCGACGCCTGCTGTACGACCTCGAAGGACCAGAGGGTGGACCCGGAGGCGGCGGGCTTCGGCCGCTCGCCACCCTCACTGCCACCGCCGCCCTGGTGCGCGGCCTTCATGGAACCGCTCATCCAGTTTTGGAAGTCCTCCTCGCTGCGCCACCGGGTGTAGACGAGGTACTGGTCGGTGCCCTCCAGCGGGCGCAGCAGCTCGAACCACTCGAACCCGTCGGACCCCTCCACGGCCCCGGCACGAGAGGCGAACCGCTGCTCCAGCACCTCACGCTGCTCGGCCGGAACGGTCAGGACGTTGATCTTCACGATGCTCATGGAAGGCAGGATATGACCCAGAGTCCCACCGCTCTCCGGGCGGACACGGTACAGACGCTGGCCGCGCGCTGGTTGTCCCGTCTCGGGGGCGGTGACTTCGTCGTGTCGCCCCTCGGGTTGTGGCTGGCGCTCGGGGCCGTGGCCTCCGGGGCGCGGGGGCGGACCGGGGAGGAGCTGGCGGGGCTGCTCGGGGTCGAGGGGGAGGCGGCGGCCGGGGCCGTGACCGGGGCAGAGCGGTGGCTCGGGGGGACGGACGGGGTCGCGGCTGCGACCGGGGTGTGGAGCACGGTGCCCGTGCGAGAGGGCTTCCGGCGCGGGCTGCCCGGTGTCCGGTTCGGGGTGCTGCCCGGTGCCGCCTACCTCGCCTTGCCCGACGAGGTCCTCGGAGCGACGGACGACATGTCGTGGGGCGAGATCCCCGACGCCCAGGAAGAGCTCGACGCATGGGTGCGGCGGGCCACCGGCGGCCGGATCGCGCGGCTGCCCCTCGATCTGGACGGGTCCGAGGACCTCGTCCTGCTCAGCGTCCTGGCCCTGAAGGCCTCCTGGCTGACCGCCTTCCCCGGGCACCTCACCCGGGACGAGCCGTTCACCGACGGGCACGGCGACACCCGGCCCGTACCGACCATGCGGCAGCGGATTCCCGCCGGGTGGGTCTGGTACGTGGGCGGGGTCGTCGTTGTCGAGCTGCCGTGCGGCGGGGACGGTGACGGTGACGGGGGTGCTCGGGTGCGGTTCGTGCTGGGGGCGGAGGGGGCCGGGCCCGTCGACGTGCTGCCCGCCGCCTGGGCCGCTGCCGGCGAACGGACCCCGCTCGTGGCCGACTCGGCCGACCTCGCCCTGCCGCGCTTCACGCTCCGCACGAAGACCGACGTCCGTCCGCATCTCGACGCGCTCGGGGTCGGGCTCGCCCTGCGGCCCGGGGCCGACTTCTCGGGGATCTCGGACGCGGACCTCTACATCGACAAGGTCCTGCAGGAGGTGGTGGTCGAGGTCGCCGAGGAGGGGGTCGAGGCGGCGGCCGTCACCCAGGTGACGATGACCCGCAGCGCGGCCGCGCCCCGCCCGCAGGTGGTGGAGCGGATCGCCTTCGACCGGCCCTTCGGGGTCGTCGTCCTCGACGGGGCGGGCGAGGTGCCGTTGTTCGTGGGGTGGCGGCAGAGCGCGCCGGGGCCTGAGCCGGTGGTCTGAGACCGTAGGCCTGAGCCCGGGGGCCTGAGCCGGGGGCCTAGGCCACCACGCGGGCCAGCAGCAGGCCGTCGTAGCCCTTCGTGCCGACCGTCTGGAGCGCGGTCGCGTCCAGTCGGGGTTCGCGCGCCACCAGTTCGAACATCTCGCGGGTGCCGGTGACGGCCGGGTCGTCCGGGTGCTCGGTGGTGATCCTTCCGCCGCGCACCACGTTGTCGACGACGATCACGGTGCCCGGGCGGGAGAGCTTCAGCGCCCACTCCACGTACCGCGGGTTGTTGACCTTGTCCGCGTCGATGAAGACCAGGTCGAAGGGGCCCACGCCCTCCGCCTCCAGCTGCGGCAGGCTGTCCAGGGCCGCACCCGTCCGGACCTCGACGATCTTGTCGAGGCCGGCGTGGGCGATGTTGGCGCGGGCGACGTCCGCGTGGGCGGGGTCGTACTCCAGGGTGATCAGCCGCCCGTCGGCGGGCAGGGCGCGCGCCAGCCAGATCGTGCTGTAGCCGCCGAGGGTGCCGATCTCCAGGATGTTCCGGGCGCCCTGCGTCGCGGCGAGCAGGTGGAGCAGCTTTCCCTGGTTCGGGGCGACCGCGATCTCGGGCAGGCCGGCCGCCGTGGACGCGGCGAGCGCGGCGGTCAGCGCCTCGTCCGGCGGGGCGAGCAGCTCGGTGACGTAGTGGTCGACGTCGTTCCAGTGGGTGTTCGTCGAGTGAGGGGTCGTCATACGGCCGAACGTACACCGGGGGCGGGGTCCCGGCGGCGTCTCGACGCCCGTACGGCGAGGAGCGTCGCGGCCGTCGCGAGCAGCGCGCCGCCGCCGACGGTCGCCAGCCATGCGGGGATTCCGCCGCCTATCGTCAACAGTCGGTCGGTGTAGACGACTTCGCGGTACGGGGTGTCCGCGACCGTCCGGAGGTGGTGGTCGTCGTCGATGCGTCCGGGGTTCGGGAACTCCTGTTCCAGGACCGTCAGGTGCACCGGGCCGCCGCCCGCGAGTGCGGCCACCGCGCCCTCGGGCCGGTCGATCCGGCCGGCGAAGGTGACCTCGGGGCGGTCGCCGCCGATGGGGGAGCGGGGCTCCATCCGGTGGTCGGCGAGGACGTACAGGCCGAGGCTCTGGGCGGTCTTCGCGAGCCGCGAGAGCCGCATGGGGTAGACGAGTTCGGGGGAGGCGAAGGCGATCCGCAGCGGGGTGAGCTCGCCGGAGAGGACGGCGTCCTGCTCCTGGGGTGCGAGGCGGACCGCGACGTACTCCCAGCTCCGCTCCACGTACGGCTGGAGCGCGCCGGTCAGCCGCTCGGGCAGCTCGAAGCCGTTGGTGCGCAGCCAGTCGCCGAGGGCCCCGGGGTCGGTGGCGGTCAGCCGGGCCACGTCGAAGGGGCCGAGCCGTTCGCGGCCGACGACGCCGACGCCGGCGCCCGCGCCGGGCGGGGCGGCGCCGGCCCCGTCCATGTCGTCGTCGGCGAACGGCCAGTCGTCCGAACGCGGCCAGAAGTAGAAGCGGTCGCGCTCCTCGGGCTCGGTGAGCCGGTCGAGTTCGTCGAAGAGCGCCGGGTCGCCGAGGGACACGTCGGCCCGGCTGGGCACCGGCATGATCCAGGCGGCCCGCTTGGCGTTCCCGTGGACGCGGAAGCGCATGACGACGGTCTCGGTGCTCCCGTCCCAGCGGACCGCCGACTCCTCCCGGTCGACGCCGATGCGCTCGGCCGCGTCCGGGATCATGGCGCCGCAGCCGCAGGCGTACGCCGGTGCGACGAGCGAGCCGAGCTGGAGCGCGAGCAGCGCGATGATGGTGGTCAGGATTCTGGTGCGCAGAATCCTGGTGCGCAGAATTCTGGTGGTCAGGCTTCTTCTCTGTGTCCCCCGCATGTGGGGTCGGACGCGGTCGACGGCGTTCCGGTTCCGTGTGGCGTGCCGTCCGCCCGGCCACTCACGCCGTGCGGACCCTGAGTTCCTTCACCCCGTTCAGCCAGGCGGCCCGCAGCCGCCGGGGTTCACCGACGAGCGTGAGGTCGGGCAGGACGTCCGCGATCGCGTTGAAGATCAGCTCGATCTCCTTCACGGCGAGGGACTTGCCCAGGCAGAAGTGCGGTCCGCCGCCGAAGCCGAGGTGCGGGTTGGGGTCGCGGGTGATGTCGAAGCGCTCGGGGTCGGTGAAGACCTCGGGGTCGTTGTTGGCGGAGGAGTAGAAGATGCCGACGCGGTCGCCCTCGCGGATCTTCTGGCCGCCGATCTCGGTGTCCTGGGTCGCGGTCCGCTGGAAGGAGACCACCGGGGTCGCCCAGCGCACGATCTCCTCGGCGGTGGTCGCCGGCCGCTCCCGCTTGAAGAGCTCCCACTCGTCGGGGTGGGTGAGGAAGGCGTGCATGCCGTGGCTGATGGCGTTGCGCGTGGTCTCGTTGCCGGCGACGGCGAGGAGGAGGACGAAGAGGCCGAACTCGTCGGAGGAGAGGTTTCCCTGGCCCTCCGCGGCGACGAGTTGGCTGACGATGTCGGCGGCCGGGCACTCCTTGCGGGCGGCGGCCATGGTCATCGCGTAGCCGATGAGTTCCATGGCGGCCTCGGCGCCGACCTCTTCGGTGATGGCGTACTCGGGATCGTCGTACGCGATCATCTTGTTCGACCAGTCGAAGATCCGGGAGCGGTCCTCCTGGGGGACGCCGATGAGCTCGGCGATCGCCTGGAGGGGCAGTTCGACGGCGACCTGGGTGACGAAGTCGAAGGTGCCGTCGGGTCCGGCACCCTGCCGGGCCTCCTCGGCGATGGCGCGGGCGCGGTCGCGCAGGGCCGTCTCCAGGGTCCGGATCGCCCGGGGGGTGAAGCCGCGCTGGACGATCTGGCGGACCCGGGTGTGCTCGGGCGGGTCCATGTTGAGCATGATCAGCTTCTGGACCTCGATCTGCTCGGCCGTGATGTGCTCGTTGAAGCGGATCACGGCGGTGTTCGCGTTCGAGGAGAACAGTTCGGGGTGGGTGGAGACGTACTTGACGTCCGCGTGGCGCGTGACGGCCCAGTACCCCTCGTCCTGGAAGCCCGTGATGCCGGCCGGCTGGGGGCACCACCACACCGGTGCCGTCTGCCGCAGTTGGGCGAACTCCGGGAAGGGTATGCGGGTACGGAGGAGATCGGGGTCGGTGGCGTCGAACCCTTCGGGGAGATGAGGACAGGGCATCGGCAACACGCCTCCATAATCTGATGGTCCATCAGAAGTTGCCGGGAAAGTTAGTAACGAGTTCTCCAAGTAGCAAGGGGCGGGGCGGGAACTGTTGCGTCCCGGACCCTTGCGTACCCGGGGTAGCAGTCATAAGACTGCACTCAGAACTAGAACGCGTACTAGTTCCCCCGTGACGCCGACCGGACGGGGTGCCGGGACACCCCGAGCGGTCGAGGAGAGGACGAGCTCATGGCCGCGGAACCCGTCATCGTCGAAGCCGTACGCACCCCCATCGGCAAGCGCGGAGGCGCGCTCGCCAACCTCCACCCCGCCTACCTCCTGGGCGAGACCTACCGCGAACTCCTCGGCCGCACCGGCATCCACGCCGACTGCGTCGAACAGATCGTCGGCGGTACCGTCACCCACGCCGGCGAGCAGTCCATGAACCCGGCGCGCACCGCCTGGCTCACCATGGGCCTGCCGTACGAGACGGCCGCCACCACCGTCGACTGTCAGTGCGGCTCCTCGCAGCAGGCCAGTCACATGGTCGCCAACATGGTCGCGGCCGGCGTCATCGACATCGGGATCAGCTGCGGCATCGAGGCCATGTCCCGCGTCCCGCTCGGCTCCGGTTCCAAGCACGGCCCCGGCAAGCCCTTCCCCGACGAGTGGAACGTCGACCTGCCCAACCAGTTCGAGGCCGCCGAGCGCATCGCCCGCCGCCGCGGCCTCACCCGCGAGCGCGTCGACTCCCTCGGCCTGCTCTCCCAGGAACGGGCCGCCATCGCCTGGTCCGAGGAGCGGTACAAGCGCGAGACCTTCGCCGTCCAGGTCCCCACCACGGAGGCCGAACAGGCGGCGGGACAGGGCATGTGGCGGCTCGTCGACCGGGACGAGGGCCTGCGCGACACGACCATGGAGGGCCTCGGCCGGCTCAAGCCCGTCATGCCGACCGCCGTCCACACCGCCGGGAACTCCTCCCAGATCTCCGACGGCGCCTCCGCGATCCTCTGGGCCTCCAAGCGCATGGCCCGCGCCCTCAAGCTCCGCCCGCGCGCCCGGATCGTCGCCCAGGCCCTCGTCGGCTCCGACCCGCACTTCCACCTCGACGGGCCGATCGACGCGACCCGTGCCGTACTCGGCAAGGCGGGGATGACCCTCAGGGACATCGACCTCGTCGAGATCAACGAGGCCTTCGCCTCGGTGGTGCTGAGCTGGGCGCAGGAGTTCGAGCGGGACCTGGACGGGCTGGAGAAGGTCAACGTCAACGGCGGCGCCATCGCCCTCGGCCACCCGGTCGGCGCCACCGGGGCCCGGCTCATCACCACCGCCCTGCACGAACTGGAGCGCACCGACAAGGAGTTCGCGCTCATCACCATGTGCGCGGGTGGGGCGCTGGCCACCGGCACCATCATCCAACGGCTCTGACCCCCGCACTCCTGATCCTGATCCTGCTCCTGCTCCTGCTCGCGCGGACCGGAGTCGTCAGGCCGGGAGTCGCTTCCGGGCGTCCGTGACCAGCCCGGCGAGGTACGTCCCCGCCGACGGGGACTCCCGCGCCAGCGTCGCCGCCTGGCCGGCCCACAGGTTCAGGTACTCGGGGCGGTTCTGCTCGGCGGCGGCCCGGCGGATCGGCTGCATCAGGGCGTTCTGGACCGGGTAGGGCGGTACGGCGTCCTCGTGGGCCGCCATGTCCCGGACGAAACCGTTCGGGACGCCCCGGGCCGTGCGTCCCGAGAAGAGCCGGGTGAGCACGGTGGTACGGGCCTCCGGGGTGCCGAGGATCCGCCGGTGGGCCTCGCTCGCCCCCGACTCGCGGGCGGCGAGGAAGCCGGTGCCGATCTGGACGGCGTCCGCGCCCAGGGCGAGCGCGGCGGCGATCCCGCGCCCGTCGGCGATCCCGCCCGCCGCGACCACGGGGACGGTCACCGCGTCCGCCACCTGCGGGACGAGGGAGAAGGTGCCGACCAGGGACTCCCGTACCGGCCGGAGGAAGGCGCCCCGGTGGCCGCCGGCGTCGCTGCCGGAGGCGACGACCGCGTCCGCGCCGGCCCGCTCCAGGGCCACGGCCTCCTCGACGGTCGTCGCCGTGCCCACCACGACGATGCCGCGCCGCCGGGCCTCCGCGACGAGGCGGCGCGGCGGCAGGCCCATGACCAGGCTGATCACCGGCGGGGCCGCCGCGAGCAGGGCGTCCAGCTGTTCGTCGAAGTCCGGCCACGCCCGTACGTCCCCGGCGTCCGGCGGCCGTACGCCCAGCTCCTCGTAGTACGGCCGGAGGCGTTCGGCGTGCGTCACCGGATCCGTGACGGCGGCGAGCGCCTCCGCCTCGCCCTCCTGCGGGACCCAGAGATTCACGGCGAAGGGGCGGTCGGTGGCCGCGCGGAGCCGGGCCACGAGCGCGGTGATCTCCTCGGGGCCGAGGACGTGCGCCCCGTACGAGCCGAGGCCGCCGCCCTCGGACACGGCCGCCGCGAGGGCGACGGAGGACAGGCCGCCGCCGAAGGGGCCCTGGACGACGGGGAGCACGGTCCCGACGAGCTCACCGAAGCGGCCGGGACCGAGGGCGTCCGGACCGTCGCTCCCGAAGACGTCGTTGCTCCCGAAGGTGTTGTCGCGCCCGAGGTCGTCGTCGCGCCCGGAGCCGTCGTCGTGCCCGAGCGGGGTGGGTACTGCGGACATGGGGCGGCCTCCGGCGTCGCGGCGGGATCCTGGGTCCGCCGACACGGAGACACTAGACGACCGGTCTACTAAATTTCCAGCGCACCCGCAGTGCACCCGCAGCGCGCCCCGGCGACCCTCCGGCCCAGCCCGGAAAACGCCGCAGGCCCCGCCCCTCCGAGAGGAGGGCGGGGCCTTGCGGGTGCGCTGTGCGGCGGCGGGTTTCTTAGTACCAGCCGTTGGCCTGCCAGAACGCCCAGGCGGCGTTCGGGGAGCCGTAGCGCTCGTTCATGTACTCCAGGCCCCACTTGATCTGGGTGGCCGGGTTGGTCTTCCAGTCGGAACCGGCCGAGGACATCTTCGAGGCCGGCAGGGCCTGGACCAGGCCGTAGGCGCCGCTGGACGAGTTGGTCGCGGTGTGGTTCCAGTTCGACTCGTGCTCGACGATCTTGCTGAAGGACGCGTACTGCGAGGCGGGGACGATGTCACGAGCGAGCTCCTGCGGGCTGGCGGCCGAAACCGAGCCCGTCGTGCCGAGCACCGCACCCGACGCGCCCAGCAGCACGGCTGCGGTGACGGCGAAGGTCTTCTTGCGGGCGGCGACACGAGTGGTGAGCGAGCTGATCAACGTATTTACCTAACGTCGGGAACAAGGGTCGCGCCGGGCGATTTCGGCAAGCCGGAACCAGAGCCCGGGGGACCCGGGGACTGGGGGGAACCGGCCGACCGAGGCGCTGTGGTGAGCACCGGCTGCCTGGCGACGTCCACCAGACAAGCAGGGCTGGAACGCCGATGCAACGACCCCCAGTACGAGGAAGGTTCGGACCCGGCAGGAAGGCCCCGGGGGGTGGGTGCGGGACGTTTCCGCAGGTCATGCCCGGCTATGGGGGGATTTGAACGGGTACGCCCGACTACTATTTCGGCTCGTACGTGACGTAGGTCCTGTGGGCCGCCTCACCCGGAGCGGCCCCTTTCGGGGCCTCGAATGTGACCTGGGCCTCGAAGTTCGCCCGCCGCGTGGCACGGCGCAGCGCCTTCAGGAGCGTGGCGCCGATGGTGAGGGTGAGGACGACGGTGAGGGCGGCGCGGCCGAGGTCCCAGCCGAGGGAGGTCGCCACGACGTAGGCGAGGAAACGGACGAGGTTCTCGTCGAGCGGGGCACCCGGCTGGAAGGAGATCCCGCTGCTCAGCCCCTGGAGCAGCACCCAGCCCTGCAGATTCATGATCGTTCCGTACGCGAACGCCGCCACGAAGCCGTACGCGGAGAGCATCAGCAGCTCACCCCTGCCCCGGAACCTCTCAGGGCCCGGGAGCAGCCCGGCGCCCATCGTGAACCAGCCCATCGAGAGCATCTGGAACGGCATCCAGGGGCCGACCCCGCCCGTGAGCAGGGCGGACGCGAACATCGTCACCGAGCCCAGGACGAAACCGAAGCCCGGCCCGAGGACCCGACCGCTCAGCACCATCAGGAAGAACATCGGCTCCAGGCCGGCCGTCCCCGCCCCGAGCGGGCGGAGGGCGGCCCCCACGGCGGCGAGCACGCCCAGCATCGCGACCGCCTTCGCGTCCATCCCGCAGTCGGCGATCGTGGCGACCACGACGGCGACCAGGAGCGGCAGCAGGGCGGCGAAGAGCCACGGCGCGTCCCCGGCATGCGAGGTCACGGCCGATTCGGGGGCCGCGAAGAGGGGCCAGCAGAAGGCGAAGAGCCCGACGAGGGAGACCAGGACGAGCGCGGCGACGGAACGCGGGCCGAGCCGGACGGGCCGTCCGCTCACGGGGCGGCTGTTCACAGGGCCTCCTCGACCTGCTCGACCGTGAGCCAGGGCTGCGGGGCGAGGATCTTGGCGACCTGCGGGGAGAAGGCGGGGGAGGAGACGACGACCTCGGCCGTCGGGCCGTCCGCGACCACCTCGCCGTCCGCGATGATCACCACCCGGTGCGCCAGCTCGGCCGCCAGCTCCACGTCGTGCGTGGCGAGCACGATCGCGTGGCCCTCCGCCGCGAGCCCGCGCAGATGGGCGACGAGCCGGGCCTTGGCCGCGTAGTCCAGACCACGGGTCGGCTCGTCGAGGAGAAGAAGAGGAGGGCGGCCGGTCAGGACGACGGCCAGCGCGAGCGCGAGCCGCTGCCCCTCGGACAGGTCCCGGGGATGGGTGTCGTCCGCGACCCCCGGCAGCAGCTCGGACACCAGGGCCCGACAGGTCCCGGGCGCCGCGCCCGCGTCCGCGTCGGCGGCGGCGCACTCGGCGGCGACGGTGTCCGCGTACAGCAGGTCCCTCGGCTCCTGCGGGACCAGGCCGACCTGGCGGATCAGCTCGCGGGGGGCGGTCGTGTGGGGGGTGCGCCCGGTGACGCGGACCGTGCCGGAGGTCGGCGGGATCATGCCGACGAGGGTGGAGAGGAAGGTGGACTTCCCGGCACCGTTCCGTCCCATGAGCGCGACGGTCTCGCCGGCCCGGACCTGGAGGTCCACCTTGCGGAGGGCCTCGACGCGACCGCGCCGGACGCCGAGCGCGTCCGCGAGGACGAGGGGGGTGGCGGGGGTGGTGGCCGGATCGGTGGGGGTGGCGGCTGGGGTCGGGTCGGTGGTGGGGGTGCGGCGCCGTAGGAACGGGAGGAATCCCCCACCCCGCCCCTTCCCGGAACCGGGGGCGCTGCCCCCGGACCCCCGCGCCTCAAACGCCGGCGGGGCTGACATGGGCGCGGGGTGGGGGAGAAGCCCCGCAGGGTCCCGCCCCTCCAACCTCGCCTTCAGCTCGCCCGACCTCCGCCGTGCGTCCCGCACCGTCAGCGGCAGCGGGTCCCAGCCCGCCAGGCGGCCGAGCGCCACCACCGGCGGATGCACCGGCGAGACCGCCATGATCTCGGCCGTCGGGCCCATGACACCGTCCGGCAGGAGGATGACCTGATCCGCGTACTGGACGACCCGTTCGAGGCGGTGCTCGGCGAGGAGCACCGTCGTGCCCAGGTCGTGGACCAGGCGCTGCAGCACCGCGAGGACGTCCTCCGCCGCCGACGGGTCCAGCGCCGAGGTCGGCTCGTCGAGGACGAGGACCTTGGGATGCGGGGTGAGGACCGAGCCGATCGCGACGCGCTGGCGCTGCCCGCCGGAGAGCGTGGCGATCGGGCGGTCGCGGAGTTCGGCCAGGCCGAGCAGGTCGAGCGTCTCCTCCACCCGGCGCCGCATGACGGCCGGCGCCAGGCCGAGGGACTCCATCCCGTACGCCAGCTCGTCCTCGACCGTGTCGGTGACGAAGTGCGCCGAGGGGTCCTGCCCGACCGTGCCGACCACGTCCGCGAGCTCGCGCGGCGGATGCGTGCGGGTGTCCCGGCCGTCGACCGTCACCCGGCCGGTCAGGGTGCCGCCGGTGAAGTGCGGGACGAGTCCGGAGACCGCGCCCAGGAGGGTCGACTTGCCGACGCCGGACGGGCCGACGAGCAGGACGAGCTCGCCCTCGGGGACGGTGAGGTCCAGGCCCCGCAGGGTGGGCTCGCCGTCCTCCTCGTACCTCACCGAGACGTTCTCGAAGCGGATCACGAGCTCTCCTTGGGAACGGGGGCCACGAACGCCGGGAGCAGACCCACCAGGATCGAGACGGCCGGCCAGAGCGGCAGCTCCGGCGCCTCCAGGGGGACGACCCCGGGGTGCAGCGCCTCCGGGGCGTAGGCGTTCGCCCAGATCATCAGCGTGGCGACCGCCACACCGGAGCCCGCGACCAGCCAGGCCCGCGCGCCCCAGTGGTCGGGCCGGTACCGGGTCCGTACGGTCCGCCGCCCGCCGAGCCGGAGCCCGGCCATCGCCGCGAGGAGGCCGGCGGCCAGCAGCGGGAGCCCGTACCCGGCGCCCTCCGCGGCGAGCAGCCCGTACGAACCGGCGCAGACGCCGAGCAGACCGCCCAGGACCAGCACGTTCGTCGTGCGGCGTACGGAGACGGGGACCCGGGCCGTCCGCCCGTACCCGCGCGCGTCCATCGAGGCCGCGACCGCGATCGACCGCTCCAGGGCGCCTTCGAGGACGGGCAGACCGATCTGGAGCACCGCCCGTACGCCGCCCGTGGGGCGGCCCCGGAGACGGCGGGCGGTCCGCAGCCGGACCACGTCGGCGACCATGTTCGGCGCGAAGGTCATCGCCACGACGACGGCGACCCCGGCCTCGTACAGCGCCCCCGGCAGCGACTTGAGCAGCCGCGCCGGGTTGGCCAGCGCGTTCGCCGCGCCGACGCAGATCAGCAGGGTCGCCAGCTTGGCGCCGTCGTACAGCGCGAAGACCAGCTGCTCGGCCGTGACCCGCCCCCCGATCCGTACCCCCTGCGCCCACTCGGGCAGGGGCACCTCGGGCAGGGTGAACAGGACGTGGGTGCCCGGGATCGGGGAACCGAGCAGCAGGGAGAAGACCACCCGCAGGAAGACGACGAACAGGCCGAGCTTCACGAACGCGCCGTACGACCGGGCCCAGGGCGCGTCCGTGCGGCGGGCCGCGACGACGTACCCGGCGACCCCGACGAGCAGGCCGAGGAGGAGCGGGTTGGTGGTACGCGAGGCGGCGACGGCGAGGCCGAGCGCCCACAGCCACCAGGCTCCGGCGTGCAGGGCGTTCGACCGGTTCGCCTCGGGGGCGCGCAGCACGGCCGGCAGGACGGCGCGTGTCATACGGGGCTCACGGGGCTTACAGGGCTCATGGGGCTTACGGGGCTCACGGGACTCAGGCGGTCCGCTGGGTCCGCGGGGCTCACGGGGCTCACAGGACTCATGCGGTCCGCGGGGCCCGCAGGGCTCATGGAGCACACGGGGCTGATGCGGACCGCAGGGTCCGCAGGGCTCACGGGGGTCATCCGCGGCGGCGGGCCTTCCAGATCGCGGCGCCGCCGAGGGCCAGGACGGCCGCGCCGCCGGCGAGCACGCCGAACGACGGGCCGCTGCCGTCCTCCGCCCCGGAGACGGTGCCGGAAGTGGAAGTGGAAGCGGAATCGGAAGCCGAAGCGGAGCCAGGGGTCGTCGGGGCGACCGGCGACGCCTCCCCGTTCTCCGCGACCTGCTCGCCGCAGCCCCGCGCCGGGTAGCCGGCGATCCCGCACAGCATGGCGGCGCCGTCGTACCGCAGCGGCTTCGCCACCTCGGCCAGCGCCTCCGCGCCGGTCGCGTCCTCACGGACCTGCGCGCAGCCGACCCGGACCGGCTTCTCGGGAAGCGTCTCGCCGGGCGGGGCGTCCTGCGGACCGCCGAAGTCGACGACGACCGCGATCCGCTTGGTGCCGTCCTTCTTCTCCACGCCCGCGCAGATCCCCGGGAAGTCGGGGGCGACGGAGGGGCGCGAGGTGTCGCTCGTGCCCTTGCTGATCGCGAAGCGGAAGCCGATCGCGTCGCCGTCGGCGGGGCGGGCGGTCGCCGGCCCCTGCGTGGCGTACGCCCAGGGCTTCCCGCCGTCGCTCTCCCAGAAGGACCAGTAGCGGTACCCGGCGGCCTGCGCCGGAGCCGCCGCGACGGCGAACAGCATCAGAAACGCCCCGAAGAGGGCGGCGACGGTCAGGGCGGTGCGGGGGGCCCGGGAGCCCCGGGCGCCACCGCGGAACCGGGCCGCGCCCGCGACCCGTGCCGAGCCCGCGACCCCGGTCTCAACCCCGGTCCCGGCCCAAGCCCCAGCCCCAGCGCCGGCCCCCGCCCCCTCCGTGGCAGTCGTCACTTCTTGCGGCCGCTCACGAGGAAGCCGATGCCGACGCCGACGACCATGCCGATGCCGATGATCCACCACACGTCGAAGCCGGACTCCTCGTCGTCGCTCGTGGAGGAGGCGGAGGTGTCCGGGGTCTTGGGCGCGGGGCCGGTGGCGTTGAGCTGCTCGACCAGGTCGGCCGTGCCGAACTCGCGCGGGTCCGTGTCCGTCGCGCGGGCCGCCAGGATCAGCTGGGCGTAGGCGGCGGGGCCGCTCTCCTTCGCCCAGGCGGCGGAGTTCTTCTCCAGCCACTCCAGCGCGGGCTTCGCCTCCTTGGCGGCGCCGGCCGCGGCGAGCGCCACGACCGCGTCGGCGGTGTTGCCGACGTCGGGCTTCTCGCTCGTGTCGGTGGCGCCCGGCATCGGCGGGGTGGTGAGGTGGCCGGTCTTCGCGAGGGTCTTCGCGAGGTAGGCGGCGCCGTTGAGGGCGGCCCGCTCGACGGTCGGCTTCGTCAGGTCCTGGCAGGCCGGGGCCTGGTCGGGGGAGGCCTTGGTGGCGACGACGCTCTTGCCGAGCCCGGCGAGGGTCGCGGCGGCGGTGGCGTCCGCGTTGGCGAGCAGCTTGCCGGTCTTGTCGGGCTGGTACGCGAAGGCTCCGGCGCCGGCCTTGTCCGAGCAGGGCAGCGCGAAGGTGAGGAGCGTGTCGTAGGGGGTGCGGCCCTCGGTGGAGGTGAAGGAGCCGGGCTTGACGCCGGTCGCGGCGAGGGCGCCGACGATGACCGCGGTGGAGTTGGCGTCGCTGGGGCCGCCGGGGGTGTAGCTCCAGCCGCCGTCCTTGTTCTGCACGGACCGCAGCCAGTCGGCGCCGGCCGTGACGGCCGTGTTGACCTTCTCCGGCTCCGCCGTCTGGCGGCGGACGGCGCCGAGCGCCTGGACGGCGAGCGCGGTGGCGTTGGTGTCCCGCATCGTCTTCGCGTCGCAGGGCTTCGCCGCGTCCGCGCGGTACGAGGCGAAGGAGCCGTCGGCGCACTGCTGGCCGAGGAGCCAGTCCACGGCCTGATCGGCGGGCTGGTAGCCGGTGGCGCGCTGGGCGAGGAAGGCGAGGGACTGGCGCCAGACCCCGTCGTACGTCGGGTCCTTCGTGCCGTACAGACCGGGCGCCGGCGTGCCGGTCGAGGGGGTCGGGGAGGGGGCGGCGGCGGCCGGGACGGCAGCTGCGGTGCCGAGTACGACTGCGGCGGCTGCGAGCGCGGCGGCGCCGCGGCGGACGGTGTTCATGGGGCCCTCTCCTGCGGCCGGGCACCGGCACGCCTCAAGGGCACCAGGCTCCGGCTCCGTATTCCTCGACGGTGCCGGCGGTCACGTCCCGGACGGGGCATTCCGACTCGCCGCTCCCCGGGGAGCGGCTCACGACAGGGGTCTCCCCTGCTCGAGCGAAGTCGAGAGCTTGGGGAAGGGTCGGTGCCGGATTCGCACCGGCTTCCCCCCGTACGGGCATGATGACGACCTGCTCACTCTACCGGCCCGTACGCCCGCCGCCCCGGGGGTGCGAGGCGCCTCACACCCGCCGGTACGCGACAGGCGCCGGAGGCTCACACCGGCCGGGTACGTGCCGGGCGCCGAGGCTCACACTTGCCGGGGACGTGCCACGCGCCGGAGGTCACACCGCGATGTACGTGACCGGGTCCGTGCCGGTCACGGCCTCCGCGCGGCCCAGCTTCACCAGGCGGCGGACATGGGCCTCGGCCTCGCTGACGGCGATGTTCCGGGAGTCGTGGGGGATCTGGTCCCAGGGCCGGTTCCACTCCATGCGTTCGGCGAGCTGCCAGGGGGTGAGCGGGGTGGCGAGCAGGGTGAGGAGTCCGGTGAGCCGTTCCTCGTGGTGGACGAGGAGCTCGTGGACCCGGCCGGCGGCGTCGGCGAAGGCGTGCTGGTGGGCGGGGAGGACCTCGGCGACGCCGAGGCGGCCGATGCGTTCGAGGGAGTCGAGGTAGTCGCCGAGGGGGTCGGTCTCCTGGGCGTCGCCCGGGTGCTCGTACAGCCCGATGTGCGGGGAGATCCCGGGCAGCAGGTGGTCGCCGGAGAAGAGCCGGCCGTGGCCGGGCAGCCGGGCGGGGTGCTCCTCCTCCAGGTGGAGGCAGACGTGGCCCGGGGTGTGGCCGGGGGTCCAGATCGCGCGCAGCCGTCGGCCGGCGAGGTCGAGGAGCTCGCCGGGGACGATCTCGCGGTCGGGGAGCGCGGAGCGCAGGCCCGGCAGGGTCCGCAGCCGGCCGGAGGCGCGGGCGGCCCGCAGGGGGGCGACGTGCTCCTCGGGGGCGCCGACGGCGGTCAGCTTGTGGGTCATGTAGTCGAGCCAGGTGCCGGGTTCGGCGTCGCGGGTGCGGCGGACGACGGCGGTGTCGGCGGCGTGCATGGCGATCCAGGCGCCGGACTCCTCGCGGACCCGGCCGGAGAGACCGTGGTGGTCGGGGTGGTGGTGGGTGATGACGACGCCGTGGATCTCCTGCACGGAGAGGCCCAGCGCGGTGAGCCCGCCGGTGAGCTCGGCCCAGGACGCCGGGTCGTCCCAGCCGGTGTCGACGAGGACCGGGCCGCGGTCGGTGTCGAGGACGTGGACCAGGGTGTGGCCGAGCGGATTGTCCGGGATGGGGACCCGCAGGGACCAGACGCCTCCGCCGTGCTCGGTCACCTGGGTCATGTGCCCTCATCTCTCCAAGGCCGTACGGAGCTTGCTCGACCAGTGCCCACTATAACGAGAACTGACGAACCGTCAGAGTGGCTTGTGCCGCATTGACTTCGCTCGGCCGCCGACCTGGGGTCGGGGCGAACTCCGGCGCGACCGTGTGGCTGACGGCGCGCGGTGCCTCTTGAGGGAGCTCTCGCTCGCCGGCCTCGGCGACTCCCGTCGTGCGCCCGGTCGCTTGTCCGCTCCTGGGGGGAGATCGCCGCGGGTAGCTCGCGAACCTCGGTCGGTCACTTCGGCTGATTCCTGGAACCGGGGGCATGGCTCACATCATCGCGCTAACGTGTGGCGCATGTCACAAGAGAAGCCTTTTGCTGCTGATGAACTCACGCCCACTCAGCTGTTTGCGGCCCGTGTTACCCATATGGCAGACACTTTCTGGTGGCGCATTGACGCATTACTGGAAGTGGCAGACGTATCCATTCCGGAAGTGACGAAGCTCGACTCAATGGATGAAGCTTCATCCTCTTTTTCGAAGATGCTGTCGAACCTGAGTAAAGGGAGCGTCGCGAAGGTCGACAAGGCGTTCGGAAAGGTTGAATCAAACTTGAATGACAGTGGCGATGATGTGCCCAATTTCATGGAGGTGATTTGGGCTGAAGTTAAAACGGAGACCTGGGGTCCGGCCTTCATGATGCACCTTCATGAGACTCTGCAGAGGCCGCCCAGGCTCCCTATATTTTTGCAGTCCACTACGGTATCTGCCGTCAGTAACTTCGAAGTTCTGTTCTCCGATCTGGTGGCGGCGTACTACAGGGTCACCCCGCAGGCTCTTGAGGCCGCATCGAGGGAGAAGGACAAGGAGTTCTCCCTGAGGGAGCTAAAAGAAATGGAGAGCCTTTCTGACGCCATTGACATAGCCATCGGGAGGCGGGTGGATGAACTCATGTTCGGAAGCTTCGGTGAATGGAAGAGATTCTTCGCCGATAAAATGAACCTGAAGTTCGAGGACTATGCAATCGATTGGGAATTCCTTCAGGAGGTCTTTCAGCGACGTCATGTGATTGTGCATAACGGTGGGATGGCGAGCCGTCGCTACCTACGCAACGTGGCGCCCAAGTACTCGGCTGACGTGGTGGAGGGTGATTCCCTTCCGGTTGACCATGATTATGTGACGAGGGCCGCAAGTGAGCTGCTTGCCTTCGGTTTTCTGCTGGCGATAGCCATGGGGGTGAAGCTGGCCAAGGGGGAGATCGAATACTTCAACAGCAAGCTGCATAAGTTCATCTACCGAAACCTCGTGAAGGGGCGCCATCGAATCGTGGAGAAGTGTGCCACTTTCGGGGAGGGTGTCGCGCAGGACATGGATGATGAGCTGACCTACAGGGTTAACAGATGGATCGCAAGGCGGGGGATGGGGGACGAATCTGTGCGTCCCGAGGTTGAAAATTGGGACGCTAGGGCGCTCAGTTCGAGATATAGGCTTGCCAAGCATTGCCTCTTGGGTGAAGACGAAGCGGCCATGGCGCTGCTAGAGGCCCAGTATTCTGCTGGAGAGTTGGGATTCGAGGACATTATTGAGTGGCCTCTGCTGCAGCCCTTGCGCGGAACCGATGCCTATGTTTCCCTGACTCGACGGATGGAGGTTCCCGAGGGCTGGCATCTTTCCGACGCGATCCTCTACGAGAATCCGAATTCGAGGACCCTGCATCTGCGGAAATGCCCATTGGTGCGCAGTGATTTCAGGCGAAAGGCTGTCGACCAGATCGACCCTGAATCCGCCTCGCTGTGCAAGCGCTGCAAGCCGGTGCTTGCTCACTAGGTCGGTGGAGTGCCTTTTGATCGATTTCCTGTCCGGTCTGGGTTTGAGCATGGTCAGTGGGTGTGTGGTATTTGGCGACTCGGGCAGGACTTACGTCTGACTTCGAGGTGCATGAATGGCCCCTGTTCTTGCTGGACGCGGGCCCGGACCAGGGAGGCGATTGAAGGTGTGGAGCCCGCCCGAGGGTCATTCGGGCGTCTCCGATCGGGTCGATGTAATCAGTGAATGGAATCGCGGCGAAGGCGCTGACGAATTCCCGATTCGGCCAGAACCTGCTTGCTTTGGCGTAGGTCCTTCACTCCTCGTACGACCTGCTCGCCAGCGGATGGGCCCACTACCGCGCCAGGACCGACCTTGGTGGCCGCCGGCGTCCTTCCGGAGCCCAAGCAGGGGGAGCGGCTGACGGCCCGGAGGCGGTCCAGGCCACATGACAGGGGCCCCGCCAGTCGCATAACGGCTGGCGGGGCCCATTCTGTCCGGGCCATTGCTCCCTGTAACTAGAACTGGTATCAGTTCTGATGCATCGTCAGGGAATTTCATCTCCTCGGGAGGCAGCGGTCATGACCGAGCTTGTGGAGCACGGAAAGCTGTTCATCGGCGGGGAGTTGACCGACCCGCTCGGCAGTGGGGTCATCGAGGTGATCTCGCCGCACACCGAGGAGGTCATCGGGCGCGTCCCGCACGCCTCCGAGGCCGATGTCGACCGGGCCGTCGCCGCCGCCCGCCGGGCCTTCGACGAGGGGCCCTGGCCCCGGATGGCGGTGGAGGAGCGGATCGCGGTCGTCAGCCGCGTCAAGGACGCGATCGCCGCCCGGTACGAGGAGATCGCCCGCTCCATCAGCGCGCAGAACGGCTCCCCGTACTCCTGGTCCGTCCTCGCCCAGGCGCTCGGCGCCATGATGGTCTGGGACGCGGCGATCACCGTCGCCCGGGACTTCGACTTCGAGGAGCGGCGCGGCGGCGTGCTCGGGCCGCTGCTCGTGCGGCGCGAGCCGGTGGGTGTGGTCGCGGCCGTCGTCCCGTGGAACGTCCCGCAGTTCACGGCCGCCGCCAAGCTGGGGCCCGCGCTGCTTGCGGGCTGCACGGTGGTCCTCAAGCCCTCGCCGGAGTCGCCCCTCGACTCGTACATCCTCGGCGAGATCGCCACCGAGGCCGGGCTGCCCGAGGGCGTGCTCAGCATCCTGCCCGCCGACCGCGAGGTCAGCGAGTACCTCGTCGGCCACCCCGGCGTCGACAAGGTCTCCTTCACCGGCTCCGTCGCGGCCGGCAAGCGGGTCATGGAGGTCGCCTCCCGCAACCTCACCCGCGTCACCCTCGAACTGGGCGGCAAGTCGGCCGCCGTGATCCTGCCCGACGCGGACCTCGACACCGCCGTCGCCGGGATCGTCCCGGCCGCCTGGATGAACAACGGCCAGGCGTGCGTGGCCCAGACCCGCATCCTCGCCCCCCGCTCCCGTTACGAGGAGATCGCCGAGGCCCTCGCCGCGGCGGCCGGCGCGCTCGTCGTCGGCGACCCGCTCGACCCGGCCACCCAGGTCGGCCCGCTCGTCGCCAGGCGCCAGCAGCAGCGCTCCCTCGACTACATCGGCATCGGCCAGGCGGAGGGCGCCAAGGTCCTCGCGGGAGGCGGGCGTCCGGCCGGCCTCGACCGCGGCTGGTACGTCGAGCCCACGCTCTTCGGCGGCGTCGACAACTCCATGCGGATCGCCCGCGAGGAGATCTTCGGCCCGGTGATCTGCCTCCTTCCGTACGGGGACGAGGCCGAGGCCCTCCGGATCGCGAACGACTCCGACTTCGGCCTCAGCGGCAGCGTCTGGACCGGGGACGTGGAGCACGGTATCGACTTCGCCCGGAGCGTGCGGACGGGCACCTTCAACGTCAACACCTTCAGCCTGGACATGCTCGGCCCCTTCGGCGGCTACAAGAACTCCGGCCTGGGGCGGGAGTTCGGCCCCGAGGGCTTCGGCGAGTACCTGGAGCACAAGATGATCCACCTGCCCGGCGGGTACGAGGGCCCGGCCGGGGCCCCCGAGAGCGGGGAGTGATGGGGGACCGCTGGCACGTGGAGGTCGACCGGAGCGTCTGCATCGGCTCCGGCATGTGCGTCAGCCACGCCCCCGCCTCCTTCCGCCTCGACACGGCCCGGCAGTCGCATCCGCGCGATCCGGAGGCCGACGCGGGCGAACTCCTGCTCGCGGCGGCCGAGGGCTGCCCCGTGGAGGCCATCCTGATCACCCTCGCGGACGGCGGGGAACCGGTGTTCCCGCCGGAGGAGTGACCGGGGGGCGAGCGGTGTCCCCGTCGGGGGAGCGGGCGGGAGAGTGACCACGGGAGCGGGCCGGGCGTGATCCGGGGCGCCCGCTGTTTCGCGTACCGCGTGTGTGACACTCCCTCGGCACAGCGGCCGAGGGAGTGGGGAAGACATGCAGGGGAGACGGTGGGCGGCGGTCGTGGCCGGTGCGGGCGCGGCGGCGGTGACGCTGTTCGGGGCCGGGGCGGGCGGAGCGGGTGGCTCGGGCTCCGGCTTCGGCCGGGAGGCCGCGCGGGCCGAGATCGTCGCGGCCGTCGCCGCTGCCGGGCTGCCCGAGTCCGAACTGCCGGGGCTCGGAGCACCGGAACCGACGGACTCCGCCTCCCCCCGGCCCACCCCCTCCACGGAGCGCGAGCGGCTGGAGCTGCGCGTCGCCGCGTGCGCCGCCGCTTGGCAGTACATGGGACCCGTGGTCGACGGAGCGCGCGGGAAGTTCGACGCGACGGTCGCCACGCTCGCCCGGGAGGGTTGGGCGGCCGGGAAGCGGCACGAGGAGAAGCTCGACGACAAGGGAAGCACCACGGCGGCCGTCACGCTCAAGAGGAACGGCTGGACGCTCATGGCACGTCACACCGCCGGGAGGGCGGCCATGACGATGGACGCGGTCACCTTCCACGCGACGGAGGACGCGTGTATGCGGCAGTTCGGCGAACGGGAGATGGAGCTCCTGTTCGGGGACGGCGAACAGGGCTGACGGGACCGGCCGTTGCGAGGACTTGTCGTTCCCTCGTGCAAAACTATGCCCTTGGTCACGGGGGCAAGGGGCCTTCGTGCGTGCGTATTCGGGAGTGTTGTGCGCAAGGCGAAGTGGGTGGCCGCGGCCGCCGGTGTGGTCCTGCTGGTTGCCGGTTGCGGAAGCGAGGGCGGTACGGACAAGGGCGGTTCGTCCTCGGCCGGTTCGACCGGCACGGGCGGTTCGGGCTCGGGCGGTTCGGGCGGCGGGAAGCTCGACGCGGCCGGGGTCACCAAGGAGATCGCGGACGCGGCGACGGGGGCCGGCTTCACACAGGACGCCTCCGGCGACGAGGAGGTGTCGGCCGAGCTCAAGGACTGCATGATCACCTGGACGGCCGACGCCGAGAAGGCCGCGGACCCGGTGAAGTCGTACGGGGACACCATCACGACCCTGACCGGCGGCGGCTGGAAGGAGGCGCGGAGCATCGAGCAGAACGGCTCCGTGATCAAGTCCCTGGAGAAGAGCGGCTGGACGATGCAGGCCAGCAACCACGCCCAGGGCCCGCTGAAGATGGTGATGTTCGTCGCCGCCGACAACGGTCCGGAGTGCGCGGCGAAGATCGCGGCCGACAACGAGAAGGCCAGGCAGTCGTCCTGACTCCCGGCCGTCCGTGCCCCCGACGTGTCAGCGGGTGGGGGCGCGGACGGGATCGCTCAGTTCGAGGGCGCCCGCGCCTGTGCCGGCGCCGGAGCCGGCGCCTGTGCCTGTGCCGACTTTGCCTTCGACTCCGCCTTCGCTTCCGACTCCGGCGCGCCCGCGCCCACGCCTGTACCCGCGCCCGGCGCCGTCAGGTCGATCAGACGGCAGACCGTCTCTATGTCGATCTTCACCTGTGCGATCGAGGCGCGTCCGGACAGCCAGGTGATCAGCGCCGAGTGCCAGGTGTGCTCGATGACCCGCACCGCCGACAGCTGGCTCGGGGTCGGGTGCTCCGCCCCCATCGCGTCCAGGATGATCGCCGTCGTCAGCCGCGAGACCGTGTCCACCTCGGGGCTCACCCCGCGGTCGGCGAAGGTCAGTGCCCGCACCATCGCGTCGGCGAGCTGCGGTTCCCGCTGGAGCGCCCGGAAGGCCCGCATCAGGGTCTCCGCGACCCGCTCCGCAGGGTCCGCGCCCGCGGGCGGTCGCTTCCGCAGGGTGGTGTGCATGTGCTGGAGCTGGTCCTGCATCGTCGCGACCAGCAGATGGATCTTGGACGGGAAGTAGCGGTACAGCGTGCCCAGGGCCACTCCGGCCGCCTCGGCGACCTCCCGCATCTGCACGGCGTCGAAGCCGCCCCGGGCGGCGAGCTGGGCGCTGGCGTCCAGGATGCGGCGGCGCCGCGCCTCCTGGCGCTCCGTGAGAGGCGGCGACGAGGGTCTGAGGTCCGCCCTGCTGTCTGCGGTCATGAGGTCCCGTTCCGTGCGGTGGGGAGCGACAGTATGGCGGTCCGGCCGTCGTGGCGCGAATCACCTGTTCCGGCTCTCACCACGGAGCTACCTGCCGGTAGATTCTGTCCTCCTCGGACGATCAAGAGGATCACGCAAGAAGATCAAGAACGATCAAGTCTGTAACTTGTTCTAGATTAGCGCGAGCGGTTACGCTCCGGCGAAACGCACGCTCGAAGGGGGTCGCGCATGACCGCGGAAGCCATAGAGGCAAGCCCGGCCGGCCCCCGCCAGGGCGTCATCGCGGACGGTGACGGTCCGTTGCGGATCGCTCTCCTCACGTACAAGGGGAACCCCTTCTGCGGTGGCCAGGGCGTCTACGTCCGCCACCTCTCCCGTGAGCTCGCCCGCCTCGGCCACAGCGTGGAGGTCATCGGCTCCCAGCCGTACCCCGTCCTGGACGAGGTCGTCGACGGCGCGGCCCTCGCGGGGCTCACGCTCACCGAGATCGCCAGCCTCGACCTCTACCGCTCGCCGGACCCCTTCCGGACGCCGAAGCGCGAGGAGTACCGGGACTGGATCGACGGCCTCGAGGTCGCCACCATGTGGACCGGCGGCTTCCCCGAGCCGCTCACCTTCTCCCTGCGGGCCCGGCGCATGCTCGCCGCCCGCCGCGGAGACTTCGACGTCGTCCACGACAACCAGACCCTCGGCTACGGCCTCCTCGGCGGCCCCCGGGCCCTGGGCGCGCCGCTCGTCACCACGATCCACCACCCCATCACCGTCGACCGGCAGCTCGAAATCGACGCCGCCGCCGACTGGAAGCGCCGCGCCTCCGTCCGCCGCTGGTACGCCTTCACCCGCATGCAGAAGCGGGTCGCCCGCCGGATGCCGTCCGTCCTCACCGTCTCCGGCACCTCCCGCCAGGAGATCGTCGAGCACCTCGGCGTACGCGAGGACCGCATCCGGGTCGTCCACATCGGCGCCGACACCGCGCTCTGGTCCCCGGACCCGGCCGTCGCCGAGGTCCCCGGCCGGATCGTCACCACCTCCAGCGCCGACGTCCCGCTCAAGGGCCTCGTCCACCTGATCGAGGCGCTCGCCAAGCTCCGCACCGAGAACCCCGACGCCCACCTCGTCGTCGTCGGCAAGCGCGCCGAGGACGGCCCCGTCGCCCAGGCCATCGAGCGGTACGGGCTCGACGGCGCCGTCGACTTCGTCAAGGGCATCAGCGACGCCGAGCTCGTCGACCTCGTGCGCTCCGCCCAGGTCTCCTGCGTGCCCTCGCTGTACGAGGGCTTCTCGCTGCCCGCCGCCGAGGCCATGGCCACCGGGACCCCGCTCGTCGCCACCACCGGCGGCGCGATCCCCGAGGTCGCCGGAGCCGACGGCGAGACCTGCCTCGCGGTGCCGCCGGGCGACGCGGGCGCGCTCGCCGCCGCCCTCGGCCGGGTCCTCGGCGACCCCGAGCTCCGGGCCCGCCTCGGCGCCGCCGGCCGCGCCCGGGTCCTGGACCGCTTCACCTGGGCCCGCGCGGCCCAGGGCACCGCCGAGCTCTACCGCGAGGCCGTGGCCAGGCAGGGCGCCCGCCAGGGCGTCCGCAGGTGACCGGCACACTCGCGCGACACCCGCACCACCCCCACCACGTGTACCCGCACCCGCACCACCACCGTCCCGACCACGAAGGCAGGCCCTCGTGCTGACCGTCGACTTCACCCGCTTCCCGCTCGCCCCAGGCGACCGCGTGCTCGACCTGGGCTGCGGTGCGGGCCGGCACGCCTTCGAGTGCTACCGGCGCGGCGCCCAGGTCGTGGCCCTCGACCAGAACGGCGAGGAGATCCGCGAGGTCGCCAAGTGGTTCGCGGCGATGAAGGAGGCCGGGGAGGCACCCGCCGGGGCGACCGCCACCGCGATGGAGGGCGACGCCCTCAACCTGCCCTTCCCCGACGAGTCCTTCGACGTCGTCATCATCTCCGAGGTCATGGAGCACATCCCCGACGACAAGGGCGTGCTCGCCGAGATGGTCCGCGTCCTCAAGCCGGGCGGCCGGATCGCGATCACCGTGCCCCGCTACGGTCCCGAGAAGCTCTGCTGGGCGCTCTCCGACGCGTACCACGAGGTCGAGGGCGGCCACATCCGCATCTACAAGGCCGACGAGCTCCTCGCCAGGATCCGGCAGGCCGGCCTCAAGCCGTACGGCACCCACCACGCGCACGCCCTGCACTCGCCGTACTGGTGGCTGAAGTGCGCGTTCGGCGTCGACAACGACAAGGCCCTGCCGGTCCGCGCGTACCACAAGCTCCTGGTCTGGGACATCATGAAGAAGCCCGCCCTGACCCGGGTCGCCGAGCAGCTGCTCAACCCGGTCGTCGGCAAGAGCTTCGTGGCGTACGCGACCAAGCCCCACCTCCCGAAGGCCGCTGCCTCGGACGCGGCCAAGTGACGAGCCCCGAGCGGATCGCCGAGCACCTCGTCCTGCCCGGTGTCCTCACCGCCGAGCAGGCCGCCGAGACCGTCACCGGGATCCTCGCCGGCCAGTGCGAGGACGGGGCCATACCGTGGTTCCGGGGTCACCACCTCGACCCGTGGGACCACACCGAGGCGGCGATGGCCCTCGACGCGGCCGGCGAGCACAGCGCCGCGGCCCGCGCCTACGAGTGGCTCGCCCGCCACCAGAACACGGACGGTTCCTGGTACGCGGCCTACCGCGACGGCGACCCGGCCGACGTCACCGACCGCGGCCGGGAGTCCAACTTCGTCGCGTACATCGCCGTCGGCGTCTGGCACCACTACCTCTCCACCGGCGACGACGCCTTCCTCGACCGGATGTGGCCCGTCGTCTACGCGGCCGTCGAGTTCGTCCTCGGACTCCAGCAGCCCGGCGGACAGATCGGCTGGAAGCGCGAGCCCTCCGGCGAGGCCGTGACCGACGCCCTCCTCACCGGCTCCTCCTCCATCCACCAGGCGCTGCGCTGCGCCCTCGCCATCGCCGAGGCCCGCGAGGAGCCCCAGCCGGACTGGGAGCTGGCGACGGGGGCGCTCGGTCACGCGATCCGCCGCCACCCCGAGCGTTTCCTCGACAAGTCCCGCTATTCGATGGACTGGTACTACCCGGTCCTCGGCGGCGCGATCACCGGCCCCGAGGCCAAGGCCCGGATCGAGGCCGCCTGGGACGAGTTCGTCGTGCCCGGCCTCGGCGTGCGGTGCGTGGTGCCGAACCCGTGGGTCACGGGCGGCGAGTCCTGCGAACTCGCCCTCGCCCTCTGGGCGATGGGCGAATCGGACCGGGCCCTCACGATCCTCCAGGACATCCAGCACCTGCGTGCCGGGAACGGCATGTACTGGACGGGGTACGTCTTCGAGGGCGACCGGGCGATGTGGCCCGAGGAGCAGACCAGCTGGACCGCGGGCTCCCTGCTGCTCGCGGTGGCGGCGCTCGGCGGCGAGGAGGCGACGGTCGCCGTCTTCGGCGGCGAACGCCTCCCCACCGGCCTCGAACCGGACTGCTGCGGGGCCTGAGGCAGGGGCCGGACGCCGCGCCTGAGGCCGGGCCTGAGGCGCGGTCCTGAGGCGCGGTCCTGAGACGCGGTCCTGAGGCCGGGCCTGAGGCGCGGGCCTGGGGCGCGGGTCTGAGGCGCGGGCCGGAGGCCGTACGGGGGTGGGTGGCCCGGACCCGTACGGAGTGGCCCGGGTGGCGGACGTCCCGGACCGGGGTGAGGCTGGCGCCATCACCCCCCAGGGAGGTCCCGCCGTGCCCCGAACCGCGCCCGCGTCCAGATCCGCGCCCGCGTCCAGATCCGCGTCCCGTCCCTTCACCCGGGGCGTCGTGGCCCTGGTGCTGTCCTGCGCCCTGCTCCTGACCACCGCCGCGTGCGGCGGCGACGACACGCAGAGCGCGAGCGCCGTCGCGACCCCGACCGGCACGGCCGGCTTCGAGCAGCAGAAGCTGGCCAAGACCCGGTTCGTGGCGAACGCGGGCCTGGCCGCGGGTGCCACGTACCAGTGGATCGTGAAGCCGTACCGCGCGGGCAAGTTCACGAAGGGCGCGGACGGGCGGACCCTCGCCCTCGTGAAGGCGGGCCTCGCGGGCGCGTTCACGTACAACCGGCTCAAGGCGGCGGTGAACAACGCCAAGGGCGACCCGCTGCTCTCGAAGGCGGTCGCGCCGCTCTCCGCCGGGATCGAGTCGCTCAAGGAACTCGGGACGAAGCTCCGCAAGGGCGAGGTGGGCGCCACGGACATCGGCGTCTTCGAGTCCGTCATCAACAGCGTCAAGGACGCCGGGAAGAGCGCCGGTGCCGAGGTCGTCGAACAGGTGCCGAGCGCGTCACAACTCGGCGGTTGACTCTAGGAGTTGAGCTCCGCGAGCACGCGGAGCGTGGCGGGGTCCGGTGCCGTGACCAACAGGTCCGTCACCGGACCCCGCCGCCATGACTCCAGCCGCTCGGCGATCCGCTCCCGGGGGCCGACGAGCGAGATCTCGTCCGCGAAGGCGTCCGGCACGGCGAGCACGGCCTCCTCGCGCCGGCCCGCCGCGAACAGCTCCTGGACGCGGGCGGCCTCCTTCCCGTACCCCATCCGCCCCATGAGGTCGGCGTGGAAGTTGCGGGCCGCGTGCCCCATGCCGCCGATGTAGAAGCCGAGCATCGCCTTGACCGGCAGCAGCCCGGCCGTCACGTCCTCGCAGAGCTGGGCCCGGACCATCGGGGCGACGGTGAAGCCCTCGGGGAGCCGCTCGGGCAGCGCGTAGACCTCGGCCCAGCGGTCCGGGGACCAGTACAGGGGCAGCCAGCCGTCGGCGATCGCGAGGGTCTGCGCGATGTTCTTGGGCCCCTCGGCGCCCAGGAGGACGGGGAGCCCGGCCCGGAGCGGGTGGGTGATCGGCTTGAGGGCCTTGCCGAGCCCGGTGCCGTCCTCGCCGGCGTATGGGTGCGAGTGGAAGCGCCCGTCGAGCCTGACGGGCCCTTCCCGGCGCAGCACCTGGCGGATCACGTCCACGTACTCCCGGGTCGCCGTCAGCGGGGAGCGGGGGAAGGGCCGGCCGTACCAGCCCTCGACGACCTGCGGCCCGGACAGGCCGAGCCCGAGCATCATCCGCCCGCCGGAGAGATGGTCGAGCGTGAGCGCGTGCATCGCGGTCGCGGTCGGCGTGCGGGCGGCCATCTGCGCGACGGCGGTCCCGAGCCTGACGCGCGAGGTGTGCGCGGCGATCCAGGTCAGCGCGGTGAAGGCGTCGGAGCCCCAGGCCTCGGCGGTCCACACGGAGTCGTAGCCGAGCCGCTCGGCCTCGCGTGCGAGGTCGAGGTGGGCGGGGGAGGGGCCGCGGCCCCAGTAGCCGAGGGCGAGTCCGAGTCGCATGCCCCGCATCCTTTCTGACGGTCAGTCAGGTAGTGCGGGGGACTGTACGCCAACGGCCCCCCGCCCGGAAGTGATTCCGGACGAGGGGCCGTGGGTGTCATGCCGGAGCGCGATGCCCGCATGGCCTTCGCGAACCGAGCCCCAAAGAAAGGGGGCCGGCGAGTGAGCCGAAGGGGCGCGCCGGGGGAACGGGGTCGAGCGCGCGGAGCCTCCTGAGGAACGAAGGAGGCGAGCACGGTCGACCCTGTGAGCCCGGCTGGAGCGCCCCGGAGGCGAACCGAGCCCTGAAAAAAAGGGGGGCGTCAGCCGCGCTGGATGCCCGTCGTGTCCTGGAGGACGCCGCGGCGGCCGTCCTGCGTCTGGGCCACCAGGCCCGGACCGCGCTGCTCGACGGCCAGGTACCAGGTGCCGGGCGCCAGTTCGGCGATCGGCGCCTGCGAGCCGTCCTCCGCGTACAGCGGGCGGGCGACCGGGACCGCGAACCAGAACGGTGCGAAGTCCGAGGACGGCTGCGCCTGGGGCTGCGGGGCGGGGGCGGCGGCCTGCGGCTCCGGCTGCTGCGGGGCGTGCGGCTGCGGGGCACCCTGCGCACCGAACGGCTGGCCCGCACCGTGCGAGGGGTCCTGCGGGGCACCGTACGGCTGCTGCTGACCGCCCGGGTAGCCGTAGCCACCGGGGACGCCCGGCTGGCCCGGCTGCATGCCGTACGGCTGCGGGGTCTGCGGACGCGGCGCGCCCACGAGCGGGGCCTTGAGGGCGGGGACCAGCGGACCGGCGACGGCGGCACCGGCCAGCACCAGGGCGGCGATCAGGCCGAGGACGAGGCCCGCGCCGGCGTTCTCCGTCTCGAAGATCCACATGAGCAGGGTCCATGCGGTGGCGACGGTGAACGCGGCGCCGACCTGGCCGAGCTCGAGGCCGGCCACCTTGCGCTGCTGCGGCAGGGCGCGGGAGGCGATGATCAGTGCGGCGCCGGCGAGCCCCAGGAAGTAGGAGCCCCACCCGAGGTAGGACGCCTCCCACGAGTTCGGGGTCTCGTACTGGTCGCAGAACGAGTCGGGGCCGTCGCAGCCGGCGACGCCCAGGAATGAGGCGATGAACAGCACCACCGCTGCACCGATCAGCACGCCATCGCCTCGGGTGAGGGAGCGGATATTCACGTAAGAGTCCTTCGTCGGGTCGTCGTCGCGTCGTCGTCGCGTCGGGGTGGCGCTCAAGTTCGTGGCACGGGGGCGGCCCCATGTTACGGAGCGAATCTATCGCTCGCCGGTTCTACCCGTGGAGGTAGGTCTCGATGCCGTCCGCGATGCCCTGTGCCGCCTTCTGCCGCCACGCCGCGGACGTCAGCAGCGCGGCATCCTTCGGATCACGCATATTGCCGCATTCGACGAAGACCTTGGGGACGGTTGAGAGATTGAGCCCGCCGAGATCATCGCGGACGTCCAACCCCGTACCGGAGCCGAGGTAGTTGGAGGGTGCCGTGCCTGTCGCGCGCGCGAACCGGCCGGCGATGCGCTCGCCCAGTTCACGGGAGGGCCCGACGATCGCGGTGGTGTCGGCCGCGCCGGAGCTCACCCGGGCGGGGAGGATCACATGGAAGCCGCGGTTGCCGACGGCCGAACCGTCCGCGTGGACGGAGACGACGGCGTCGGCGCGGGCCTCGTTGCCGATCCGGGCCCGCTCGTCGATGCAGGGGCCCCAGGGGCGGTCGGCGTCCTGGGTGAGGACCACCTTCGCGCCGCGCGCCGTGAGGAGGTCGCGCAGCCGGTGCGAGACGTCGAGGGTGAAGGCGGCCTCCGTGTAGGCCGGCTTCGAGGCGGTGGCGTTGGTGGAGGTGCCGGTGGTGTCGCACTCCTTGCGGTTCGTGCCGATGTTCACCTTGGCGTTGATCTCCCGGGGGTGCCGGAAGTTTCCCGGGTTGTGGCCGGGGTCGACCACGATGATCCGCCCGGCGAGCGAGCGGGACCCCTGCGAGGCCGAGGAGGCCGAGGAGGTCGGGGTGGCCGGGAGCGGGGTTCGGCTCGGCTGCCCGGAGCCTGCGCTCTCGCCGGCGGTCGCGGTGGCGGCGGGCGGCAGGGACTGGTTCCCGCTCTTCCCGGAGCTCTGGGACGCCTGGGAGGCTCCGCAGCCGGCGAGTGCGGCACCGCAGCCCGCGAGGGCCAGCGCGAGGGCGAGGGTACGGGGGGCGGTCTTCCGGTGGTCGTACGGCACCCCGCGACTTTAGGCCCTGTACGCGGTGAAATCCCGTAGCGGGTAGGTCGCAGGTTGGTCACCGGCTTTCCGGAACCGTGGACGCGTGTGCCCGGACGGTGAAGGGTAGGTGCAAAGAGGCGACGGTGGGGTGTCACCGCGCATGGACCCACGAGGGGAACCGTGGTGGGGGAAGAACCGAACGACGCACGTCCCGAGCCGTCCGACCGGATTCCGGGGGACGGAACGTTAAACAGACCGCCGCAGGGCGCATCCGGCGCCCAGAGCGACAGCAGCGCAGCCGGCAGTACGGGTGGCAGTGCGGGCGGGGGCACGGCCGGCAGTGCGGATGGGGGTACGGGCGGGGGCTTCGGCGCCCCGGCGCCCTGGGAGGCCCCGGCTCCGGCTGGTCCGGCTCCGGTGGGCCCGTCTCCGAGCGGTCCGGCACCGAGCGGTCCGCCTCCGAGCGCCCCGGCCCCGAGCGGTCCGCCTCCGAGCGCCCCGGTGCCCGGTGCGTACGGCGCCTCCGGCCCGGGAGCCCCGGCCCCCGGCTTCGGCCCGCCGCCCGGGGCCGGATACGGACCCGGATACGGACCCGGACCCGCGCCCGGCGCCGCCCCGGCGGCCGCGCCCGGCTGGGCCGGTGCCGGGGTCCTGCCGCCGCCGCCCGGCGCACCGCCCGGCTACGGCCCGCCCCCCGCGCCCGGCTCCGCGCCGCGCGGCGAGGCGAACCCGGCCCAGGCCGCCCTGATCGGCCTGCTCAACCTCTCCTGCCTGGGCCTCGGTTACGTCTTCCTGCGCAACTGGATCGGCGCCGCGCTCTGCTGGGTCGCCACCGTCGCCCTGCTGGTGCTCGCGCTCCCCGCCGACGTCGACGGCGTGCCCGTCGGCCTCCTCGTCGGCTACGGCGTCTTCCTGCTCGCCGTCGCCGCCGACGGAGCCCGGCGCGGGCTGCGCGCGACCCTCAGGATCGGCGAGTCCTTCCGCCGCCTCGCGCTCCCGCTCGCCGTCGTGCTGCTCGCCGTGCCCGCGGGCGGTTCGCTCGCGTACGGGGCGGCCCGCGACGAGGCGAAGGAGCAGGCGCTGCTCGACCGGCTCGCCGCGGCGGACGCGCAGGTCAAGTCGGCCGACGGCCTGGCCTTCGACAAGGCCGAGCCGATCTTCAAGCAGGCGCTGGCCGGCTACGAGGAACTCGCGACGAAGCACTCCGGGTCGCGGGCCGGGAAGCTGGTCCCCGAGCGGCTCGACGCGTACTACAAGACGCTCTCCGCCCCGTACGAGAACGAGACGTACTGCGAGGCGATCGCCCCGCTCAAGCACCTGCGGGGGCTCTCCGGCACCATCGACAAGGACCTGCTGGGTCCCCGGCCCGCCAAGACCGACGAGCCGCTGGCCCACTCGCTCTACGAGTGCGGGACCTCGGCGCTCGGCGTGTACACCGCGACCCCGTCCGCCGAGGTGAGCCTGAACGAGCTCTTCGGCACCTTCCCGAAGTCGTCCCACACCACCCGCGTCGAGCCGGCCGTCCGGGCGGCGCTCAAGACCCGTACGACCGCGCTCGACAGCGGCACCGAGCCCTGCGACACCACGTCCGAGCTGCGCACGCTCCGGACCTCGCTCAACGCCATCTCGGACCCCTCTCTCGAAGGCGTCACGCGCGATGCCGGCAAGGCGGTCCAGCGGGGCGACTTCGCCTGCGGGACCGACCAGTTCAAGGAGAAGGACTTCGACAACGCGATCAAGACCATGACCGCGTACGCCAAGGACTACCCGGAAAGCCCGCAGGCCGCCCACGCCCGCTCCATCGCCATCGCGGCCGAGATCGCCGACGAGGAGCCGGCGGCCGGCAAGAGCCTGCCCCCGTCCACGGTCCCCGGCGGCTCCCGGATGGTCATGGTCGTGAGCAACGACGGCCCGGGTGAGGTCGAGCTGCTCTACACCGGTCCGATGACCGGCAAGGTCACGCTCAAGGCCTGCACGACCTGCACCAAGTACCCCGGCCCGGTCCTCTCCCAGGGCAAGAAGATCAAGGCCTGCACCGGGCCGTCCTCGAAGTACCCGAAGGCGACCCTGCTCCTGCCCGCCGGCGACTACCACTTCCTCCAGAAGCGGGCGTCCACCGGCACCTCCGCGGCCGGAGACACCAAGTCGAGCAAGACGAAGATCGAAGCGGGCTACAGCTACACCAACTGCCTTTACGTGACAGCGGCGTTCTGACGCACCACTCCGACATTCGTGCAATGCGAATGAAGTTCGTCCCGGCGGCCGTCACCTTTCGAGGGGGCGGCCGTTGGAGTGTCCGATGATCTTGGAGCCTCCGAGATCTCGCGACCCTCCGACCACTCAGGACGCAAGACTCATGAACAGCACGGCGGTCCTGGACCGCGACACCACTCCCACAGCCCCGCCCACCCCTTTAGCCTGGTCGGACTTCGGCTGCCGGGTGAACGCGCTTCCCCCGGCCGAGCTCTTCGAGCGGTACGAACGCTCCCGCTTCCTCTATCCGGCCAAGCGCGCGAGGCTGGCCCCGTACTGGTCGCTGGTCCTGGAGAACTGGCAGCGGGCGCGCCGGGCCGGGGAGCTCCTGCACTGGGTGGCGAGCTACGACGAGCCCGACGGCGGCTGGGCCTCCCTCACCTCCTGGCGCTCCACCCACGCGGGCTGGCAGACCCAGCACCTGGTGAGCAGCGGCACCCTGCTCGGCGGGCGGGCCGTGATGCTGGCCGCCCAGGCGGTTCGCTCGGGGGAGCGGCGGGACGTGGCACAGCAGAACTGGTTCAGCCCGAGCAATCGCTTCGCCGCTCTCGCCTTCGGCGGCCTGGCCGACAGCATCGGCCCCGAGCGCTCCCTCGTCGTCCCCGGCGCGTACGTGATGGTGCCGCGGCCGCTCGCCGGGCTGCTGGGTCAGGGCAGCGACCGCGGCCGACCGGTGGTCGAGCTCGACGGCGGGGCCTGCCCCGAGCTCGCGGAGCTCGCCCGGGCGTGCCGGGGCGAGGTGTACGTACGGGCCGAGGGTCTCGACCGGGACGACCTGGGGCTCGACGACGTCGACCGGCTCTACCGGCTGGTCGACCTGCGCCGCTACCGGCGGATCTGGGTCCAGCACGACGCCACGGGACGGCTCAGGGCCGCGGCTCTCGCCTACCGCGGGCCGCTCGGCTTCAACTTCTCCTTCCTGGAAAATCGTTGCGACGTGCTCGTCTCTCCCGAGCTCGACGAGCCGGAGGCCCAGCGGGCGCTGGACGCGCTGATCGCCGCCGCGAGCGCCGCCTACGAGGACTTCGCACCGGGCGCCGTCCCCGTGGCGGGCGAGACGCCGATGGACCGGCTGATCCGGGCGGGCGCCGAACCCGTCCGCCCGTACACCCGGGCCATCTGGCTCGCCGAGTCGTACCCCGACGTCTACCAGCACATCGACAGCCTCTACGAGCGGCGCCTGCGCGGCCGGGGGCAGCACCCGAGGAGGGCGCAGTGACCGTTCCGTATCTGATGGAGGACCGCCGGGAGGCCGGTCGGCTGGTGGCCAAGGTCGACGCCGACGAGTGGGTACGGGAGTACCTGGGCCCGGTCCTGCCCGCCGGGGATGCCGGGGGCGCCGGTGCCGGGGCCTCCAGGGCCGGGCGGGTGCTCGACGTGGGCGCCGGGCCCGGGCACATCGCGGAGGCCGTCCACCGCGCCCGGCCGGAGGCGGAGGTCACCGCCTTCGACGGCAACCCCGAGCGGCTCGCCGCCGGAACCGGAAGCCCGGACGGCGCGGCGCTGCTCCGGCGCTCCGGGGACGCCCGCGCGCTCCCCTTCGAGGACGGCTCCTTCGACCTCGTGTACTCGCGGCTGATGCTCCAGTACGTCGCCGAACGCGAGCGGGTCGTCGCCGAGATGGCCCGGGTCACCCGCCCGGGTGGCCGGGTCGTGCTCTTCGACCTCGACGGCCAGCTCGTCTGGCACGACCCGATGGGCCCGGAGCTGCGCGCCGCCCTCGACCCGGTGACGGAGGCCCTCGCCGCGAGCGGCTTCGACCCGCACACCGGCCGCCGCCTCTTCGGCCTCGCCCGCCGGGCCGGTCTCACCGACCTGGAGGTGCGGGTCGACCCGTACCACCTGATCGCCGGCCGGATCGATCCGGTGGAGCGCGAGCAGTGGGCGCTCAAGCTCGACATCGCCCGCCCGCTGATCGCCCGCGCGCTCGGCGGGTCGACGGCGGCGGCCGACGGGGCGGTCGAGGCGTTCCTCGCCCATCTGGACAGCGAGGAGACGCTGACCTACTCGGTGGCCTTCACGGTCACGGGCCGCCGGCCCGTCTGAGCCGGGGGCAGCCTCGTCCAGCCTGTCAGCGTCGTCCGGCCGATCGGCCCCGTCCGGCCGGTCAGCCCCGGCGGCGCAGGACCCGGAGGGAGTCGGTGACCGAGATCTCCTCGAAGTCGCCCGACTCCAGGGCGCGGAGGTAGATCCGGTACGGAGCCTGACCGCCGTCCTCCGGATTCGGGAAGACGTCGTGGATGACGAGCAGGCCCCCGGGGGCGACCTTGGGGGCCCAGCCCTCGTAGTCGTTCGTGGCGTGCTCGTCGGTGTGCCCGCCGTCGATGAACACGAGGCCGAGCTGCCCGCCCCACGCCTTCGCGACCAGCGGCGAACGGCCGACCACCGCGACGACGTGCTCCTCCAGGCCCGCCTTGTGCAGGGTCCGGCGGAAGGTGGGCAGCGTGTCCATCAGCCCCACCTCCGGGTCGACGACGGTCGGGTCGTGGTACTCCCAGCCCGGCTGCTGCTCCTCGCTGCCCCGGTGGTGGTCCACGGTCACCGCGACCGTCCCCGCCTGCCGGGCCACGTCCGCGAGGAGGATCGTCGACCGGCCGCAGTACGTCCCGACCTCCAGGAGCGGCAGCCCGAGCTCGGCGGCGTCCGTGGCCGCCTCGTACAGCGCGAGGCCCTCCCCGACGGGCATGAAGCCCTTCGCGGCCTCGAAGGCGGCAAGGATCTCGGGCGCGGGCACGGACATGGTGTCTCCTACTGGCGAGTACGCGGGTACGGGCGCCCATCGTGCCCTACGCGTCGCACTCGAACCACACCGTCTCCCCGTCGGCCGCCTCGTCGCCCCCACCGGTCCGTCACCGCCTCCACCAGCAAAGGAGTCGTGGGCGTCCACGACGCACCTCCGGATCTCCGTCGCCGAGCTGGAGTACGCCCGCGAGACGTCGGCCGCCGAGCCCCCGCCCAAGAGCGGGCTGCGGCGGGTGTTCGGCCGGAACTGAGGGCCTACGCCCCCGCCAGGACCGCACGGAGCTTCCGTATCCCCGCCTTCCACTCCTCGCCGTCCGACTCCTCCCACAGCTCCAGGAGCTCCGAGTCCTGGCCCAGTACCCGGTCGAGCGCCGCGACGGCCATCGGACGCAGCTCCACCGGGAGTTCGGGCAGGGGCTCCTTCGGCCCGTACGCGGTCGTCACCGGCTCCCCGCCCGGGCACTGCGCCGCGACCAGCGCCGCCGACGCGATCGCCTCCACCGCCAGGTCCGAGTCCAGGTAGTCGTCACCGGTCGCGGTCACCTCACGGAAGGCCGCGCGCAGCACCTCCGCCCGCTTCTCCGCCGGGGCGTCGTCCACCCGGTAGGAGAAGTCGGCGGCGGTGTCGCTGTCGAACGGGCCGATGTCCCAGGTACCCATGGCGTGTTCACTCCCTCTGTCTGTAGTTCTTGGGCATCGTGACAGGCCCCACTGACAACGCCTCCGAGGTGCCCGTCGGCTCGAACATCAGGATGGCCGCGCCCTCGTCGCCGGTGGAGCGCGGGCCGCGTGAGTGCCAGGAATCGCACATGTCGCAAGAATCCTCGCAGGTACGTATCGTCGCCATCGCTACGACCGCTCACACCGAGAAGAGGAACACATGGGAGTCACGAGAGAAGTCATCGAGGCCGGGGACGGCCAGAACTTCCCCAAGCCCGGAGACACCGTGACGATGCACTACACCGGCACGTTGGAGAACGGACAGAAGTTCGACTCGTCCCGGGACAGGAACGAACCCTTCGTCTGCAGGATCGGCGTCGGCCAGCTCATCAAGGGCTGGGACGAAGGCGTCCCCGAGATGTCGCTGGGCGAGCGCGCCAAGCTGACCATCACCTCCGACTACGGCTACGGCAACAGGGGTGTCCCGGGCGCGATCCCGCCCAAGGCCACGCTCGTCTTCGACGTGGAGCTCATCAAGATCAACTAGTGGCCGGCGGCCATCCGAGCGTGGCTTCGCTCCCCCGGCGAGTACGGGCCGGGGGAGCGCCCGCCCGGAGCGCCGGGACCCCTCGCCGGTGCACTGCGTACCGCGTGGGTGCTAGGGGGTGTCTTGCCGCTCAGGCCGGGTTCGCGGCGTCTGGTGCCGCGCCTCGCCGCGTTGTCGTCACTCGGCATGGTCCCCCGTAGCCCTTCGGGCACGGGAGGTGCCCCCACCGCCATGACTCCCTCCTCCGCCTTGCGATCCACGGCACCAGACGCCGCTCCCTGATCCGGCCTGATCGACAAGACACCCCCTAGGAATCGCGCATGCCGCAAGAATCCTCGCGGGGAGCTTCCGCCCACGGCCTCCATCGGGTCGTCGTGATCGTCGACGCCGACTCGAACCCCTTCGAGCTCGGCTGCGCCACCGAGGTCTTCGGCCTGCGCAGGCCCGAGCTCGGCCGTGAGCTGTACGACTTCCGTCTCTGCTCACCCGAGCCGGACACCCTCATGCGGGACGGTTTCTTCACCCTCTCCGGGGTCGCCGGTCTTGAGGCGGCCGAAGCGGCGGACACCGTGATCGTCCCCAACCGCCCCGACATCGACGTGCCGCGCCGTCCGGCGGTGCTCGACGCCGTCCGGCGGGCGCACGCGCGCGGGGCGCGGCTGGTCGGCTTCTGCAGCGGCGCCTTCACGCTCGCCGAGGCGGGGGTGCTCGACGGGCGGCGGGCCACCGCGCACTGGCAGTGGGCGGACTCCTTCCGGGAGCGCTTCCCCGCCGTGAGCCTGGAGGAGGACGTGCTTTTCGTCGACGACGGCGACATCCTCACCGCCGCCGGCAGCGCCGCCGCGCTCGACCTCGGGCTGCACATCGTCCGGCGTGACCACGGCGCGGAGATCGCCAACGCGGTCAGCAGGCGGCTCGTCTTCGCGGCCCACCGGGACGGCGGGCAGCGGCAGTTCGTCGAGCGGCCCGTGCCGGCCATCCCCGACGAGTCCCTGGCGCCGGTCCTGGCCTGGGCGCAGGAGCGCCTCGACGAGCCCCTTGCCGTCGCCGACCTGGCCTCCCGCGCGGCCGTCAGTCCCGCGACCCTGCACCGCCGCTTCCGGGCGCAGTTGGGCACGACGCCGCCGGCCTGGCTGACGGGGGAGCGGATCGCCCTGGCCTGCCGGCTCATCGAGCGGGGCGAGGTGCGCCTCGACGCGGTCGCGCGGAGCAGCGGCCTCGGTACCGCCGCGCACCTGCGCGCGCTGACGCGCCGCGAGACGGGCCTCGCGCCCTCGGAGTACCGCCGCCGCTTCGGTCCCGATTCGCTTACCTGAAAGGCTTTCTGACCTTCCGTCAGAATGGAACGTGTTCTAGTCTGCGGCGCATGGGCATCGCCATCACGCACGAACAGCGGGCGCTCGGCCGATCCGTCCGGGGCTGGCTCGCCCGCGCCGTACCGCCCGAGGAGGTCCGCAAGCACCTGGACGTCCCCGACGCCGCCACCGGACGGCCCGCGTACTGGGACGCCGCCGCCGAGCAGGGGCTCCTCGGGCTCCACCTCCCCGAGGAGTGCGACGGCGGGGGCGGCGACCTCGTGGACCTCGCTGTCGTCGTCGAGGAGGCGGCCGCGGGGCTGCTGCCGGGGCCGTACCTGCCCTCCGTCCTCGCCGCCGAGCTCCTGCACCGGGCCGGACAGGGCGAGTCGGCCGCCGCGATCGCGCGCGGGGAGCGCATCGCCGCCGTCGCCCTCGGCGGGGCGGGGAGCCTCACCGCCGTCCGTACCGCTAGCGGCTGGCTCCTCGACGGCGCCGCGCCCCCCGTCCTCGGCGGGGCCCAGGCCGACCTCGTACTCCTCCCGGCCGCCACCGCCGACGGCTCCGTCTGGCTCGCGGTGGACACCGGGGGGCCGGCGGTGGACACCGAAGGGCTCGCAGTCCGGCCCCACGAGAGCGCCGACCCGACCCGGCCGACCGCCGAGATCACCGCCCGCGCCGCCCACGTCCCCGCCGCCCGAGAACTCGCCCTCACCTCCGGCCTCGTACGCGACCTCGCCGCCGTCCTGCTCGCCGCCGACGCCTGCGGCACCGCCGCCCGCGCCGTCGAGACGGCCGCCGAACACGCCCGTACCCGCGAACAGTTCGGGCGGCCCATCGGACAGTTCCAGGGCGTCAAACACCTCTGCGCCGACATGCTCGTCCGGCTCGAACAGGCCCGCGCCCTCACCTGGGACGCCGCCCGCGCCACCCACGACACCGCCCGCCCCCTCACCGCCGCGCTCGCCGCCGCCACCGCCCTCGACGCCGCGTACACCTGCGCCAAGGACTGCATCCAGATCCTCGGCGGCATCGGCTTCACCTGGGAGCACGACGCCCACCTCCTGCTCCGCCGCGCCGTCGTCGCCCGCCAGCTCCTCGGCACCGGCGACGACCACCGACTGGCCGCCCTGCGGCACGCCGCCGACGGCGTCCGGCGCGGCCTCCGGCTCGACCTGCCGCCCGAGGCCGACGCCTACCGCGCCGCCGCCCGCGAGGCCGTCGCCCCCGCCGCCGGACTCGACCCGGCCGCCGCCCGGCGCGCCCTCGCCCCCACCGGCTACGCAGCCCCGCACCTCCCGGAGCCGTACGGACTCGGCGCCGACCCCCTCCGACAGCTCGCCGTCCAGAGAGAGTTGGACGAGGCGGGGATTACGCTCCCCGGGCTCGGGATCGGCGCCTGGGTCGTCCCCTCCCTCCTCGCCCACGGCACCCCCGAGCAGCAGGAGACGCACCTCGGACCGACCCTGCGCGGCGAGCGGCTCTGGTGCCAGCTCTTCTCCGAACCGGGCGCCGGCTCCGACCTCGCCTCCCTCCGGACCCGCGCCGAGCGCACCGAGGACGGCCGCTGGCGGATCACCGGCCAGAAGGTGTGGACGAGCGCCGCCCAGTGGGCCCACCACGGCATCCTGCTCGCCCGCACCGACCCGGCCGCCCCCAAGCACAAGGGGCTGACCTACTTCCTCGTCGACATGCGGAACACCCCCGGCATCGACATCCGGCCGCTCAAGGAGATCACCGGGGACTCCCTCTTCAACGAGGTCTGGTTCGACGCCGCGATCCTCCCCGCCGACGCCGTCGTCGGCGAGGTGAACGACGGCTGGCGGGTCGCCCGCAACACCCTCGGCAACGAACGCGTCCACATGGCCGACCAGGTCGCCTTCGACACCGGCCTCGAAGCCCTCATCGAGCGGGCCGCGCGGCACGACAGCTCCGTACGCGTCCGGATCGGCGGCCTCCTCGCCGAGGCGCACGCCCTCGCCTGCATCGGCCTGCGCACCACCCTGCTCCAGGTCTCCGGCCTCGAACCGGGCGCGGGCGCCAGCGTCCGCAAGCTCGTCCAGACCCTCCACCAGCAGAAGGTCGCCGAACTCACCCTCGAACTCCTCGGCCCCGACGGCGCGGTGCGCGAGGGGCCCGGCGAACGGGCGCTGCACGGAATGCTCATGTCCCGCTGCCTCACCATCGCGGGCGGCACCACCCAAGTACAGCTCAATGTCGTCGCCGAGCGCCTGCTCGGCCTGCCGAGAGACTGAGACCGAGAGACGGGGAGGGACCCGCGATGACCAGCAAGGCGTATGTCGTCGGCGTCGGGATGACGAAGTTCGAGAAGCCGGAGACCCGGGACTGGCAGTACTGGGACATGGCACGGGAGGCGGGCACGGCCGCGCTCGCCGACGCGGGCGTCCCGTACGGGAGCGTGGAACAGGCGGCCGTCGGCTACTGCTTCCAGCCCTCCACCGCCGGACAGCGGGCCGTGTACGAACTGGGGCTCACCGGCATCCCCGTCTACAACCTCAACAACAACTGCGCGACCGGCTCCACCGCCCTCATGACCGCCCGGCAGTTCGTCGAGGGCGGCGTCGCCGACTGCGTCCTCGCCCTCGGCTTCGAGAAGATGGCGCGGGGCTCGCTCGGCGGCGGAGCGGGCGCCGGCGACTTCGCGACCTCGCCGGTAGCCCGGCACTACGGCGTCATGGCCGCCGCCCACGGCTTCGAGATGTCCCCGCCCACCGCGCAGATCTTCGGCAACGCGGCCCGGGAGCACATGGAGCGGTACGGGACGACCGAGGTGCAGCTCGCGGCCGTCGGCGCCAAGAACCACCAGCACTCGGCGAACAACCCCAACGCCCAGTTCCAGGACGTCTACACGGTCGACGAGATCCTCGCCGCCAAGACCGTCCACCGGCCGCTCACCAAGCTCCAGTGCTCGCCCACCTCCGACGGCGCGGCGGCGGCCCTCGTCGTCTCCGAGCGGTTCGTCGACGAACACGGGCTGCGCGGGCGGGCCGTGGAGATCGCCGCCCAGGCGATGACCACCGACACCGACGAGTCCTTCGCCTCGGGCTCCTGCATCGACGCCGTCGGCCGCCCGATGTCCCGGGCCGCCGCCCGCCAGGCGTACGAGCGCTCCGGACTCGGCATCGAGGACGTGGACGTCGTCGAGCTCCACGACTGCTTCTCGATCAACGAACTGCTCACGTACGAGGCGCTCGGCATGTGCGAGGAGGGCGCCTCCGGCAAGCTCGTCGAGTCAGGCGCCACCACGTACGGCGGGCGGTGGGTCGTGAACCCCTCCGGCGGGCTCATCTCCAAGGGCCACCCGCTGGGCGCGACCGGCCTCGCGCAGGCGGCCGAGCTGGTGTGGCAGCTGCGGGGCGAGGCGGGGGCGCGGCAGGTGACGGGGGCACGGGTCGGGCTCGCGCACAACATCGGCCTCGGTGGCGCGGCTGTGGTGACGCTGCTGCGGAAGGCGTAGGGCCTGTCCGGCGGATCGGGGCCGGGCAGGGCGGATCGGGGCCGGGCAGGGCGGATCAGGGCGGGACAGGGCGTAGGACTCTCGGCGTAGTCGAGGCCTTCCCTCGGCGTATGTACGGGGCTGGAGCGGTCTGCGACCATGACATCCATGCCGCAGACCGACTCCGCCACGAGCGCCAAGGGTGCCTCGCGTACGTCCCGCACCGCGTCCCTACGCTCCCCCCGCCCGTGGCTGGTCGTCCTGACAGCCTGCGCCGGTCAGTTCCTCGTCGTCCTCGACGTCTCCGTCGTCAACGTCGCACTGCCGTCGATGCGGACCGACCTCGGGCTCTCCTCGCTCGGCCTCCAATGGGTGCTCAACGCGTACTCGATCGCCTTCGCCGGCTTCATGCTGCTCGGCGGCCGGGCCGCCGACCTCTACGGCCGGAAGGCGATGTTCCTGCTCGGCCTCGGGCTCTTCACCGCCGCCTCCGTCGTCGGCGGCCTCGCGCCGGAGGGCCAGTACCTGATCGGCGCCCGCGCCGTACAGGGCCTCGGCGCCGCCTTCCTCTCGCCCGCCACGCTGACCCTCATCACCGGCGCCGTCGAGGCCGGACCGGCCCGCACCCGGGCCATCGGCACCTGGACGGCGGTCGGCGCGGCCGGCGGCGCGGCGGGCGGCCTCGTCGGCGGCCTCCTCGTCGACCTGCTCTCCTGGCGCTGGGTCCTCCTCATCAACATCCCCATCGGCATCCTCGTCCTCGCCGCCGCGACGCTCTGGCTGAGCGAGAGCCGCACCGGCGCGGGCCGCCGCCTCGACCTGCCCGGCGCCGTCCTCGTCACCGGCGGCCTCGCCACCCTCGCGTACGGCATCGTCCAGACCGAGGAAGCGGGCTGGACCGACCCGGCCACGCTCCTCACCCTGCTCGGCGGACTCGCCCTGCTCGGGGTCTTCGTCGCCGTGGAGGCCCGCACGGCGGCGCCGCTGATGCCCCTCAAGATCTTCCGCAACCGGGCCGTCTCGGCGGCCAACGCGGCGATCCTGCTGTGCGGTTCGAGCTCCTTCGGCATGTGGTTCTTCATGACCGTGTACGCGCAGAACGTCCTCGGCTACACCCCGCTCCAGGCCGGGCTCGCCCTCGTACCCAGCTCCCTCAGCGTCGTCCTCGGCTCCAAGCTCGCCCCGCGCCTGATGCCGGTCGTCGGCGCCCGGAACCTCGCCGTGATCGGTGCGCTCATCGGGGCCGCGGGCTTCGCCTGGCAGTCGACACTCACCGCCGACGGGACCTTCCTCGGGACGATCCTCGGCCCGGGCGTCCTCATGATGGCGGGCCTCGGCCTCGCCACCACCCCGCTCGCCACCCTCGCCACCTCCAGCGCCGCACCGGGCGACGCGGGCCTCGTCTCGGGCCTCGTCAACACCTCCCGCACGATGGGCGGCGCCCTCGGCCTCGCCGTCCTCTCCACCGTCGCCGCGGCGGCCACCCCCGCGATCGTCACCTTCGGCGCGCCGGACCCCGCCCACCTGGTCCCCGGCTACGCCATGGCCTTCCGGGTCTCGGCCGGGGTCCTCGTGGTGTCGTCCGCGCTGATGCTGCTCTGGCTGCCGAAGCCCACGGAGCGCGGCGCGCGCCGTACGTGACAATGCGCGAGTGATAACGATCAAGAACAAGTTCAGGACCTTCGCGACCGCGCTCGCCGTGGGCGCCACCCTGACGGTCGCACCCTCCGCGTCGGCGGAACCCGTCGTGGCCGTGACCACCGGCGCCGTGTTCAACGAGCCGTCGAGCGCGGACGCGGCCGCCAGGGGACGGATCCTCTTCCACCTGGCGGACCTCGTCGACGGCGCCGAGGCGGGGTCCTCCGTCAAGATCTCGCTCTACCTGTTCCAGTCCCAGTACCTGGCCGACAAGCTGGGCGCCGCCCACCGCAGGGGCGTCGCCGTCCAGGTGGTCCTGGACGACGACAGCACCTCCACGGCGGCCACCAGCCTGCGGAACCAGCTGGCGGAGCCGGGCAGCCCGGACTCCTGGGTCCGCGGTTGCAAGCCCGAGGAGGCCTGCCTCGCCCTGGACCCGGGCACCACGGCGACGGACCCCGACGGCACGTACGACAACGTCAACCACAACAAGTTCTTCCTGTTCTCCCGCACCAAGGGCAAGGGCGACACCGCCGTCGACAACGTGGTGGTGCAGTCCTCCGGCAACCTCACCGGGCAGGACCTCAACGCCTGGTGGAACGACGCCCTGACGGTGGTCGGCAACAAGGAACTGTTCGACGCGTACACGCGGTACTTCGGAGACCAGGCGGCGGCCGCCATCGGGCAGACGCCGCAGGTCGCGGAGTACGCGCACGACACCCAGGCGGGCAAGGCCAAGGTGTACTTCTTCCCGCGGGCCGCCACCGACACGGTCGTCAACATCCTCGGGACGGTGGCGCCGGTCGGCACCGCGGACTCCTGCGGCGGCAACTCCGCGGGAATCGGCACGACCGACGGCCGGACGAAGATCCGCATCGCCCAGGGCCACATCACGCGCGTCGAGGTGGCCAGGAAGCTGTGGGAACTCGCCAACGCGGGCTGCCAGATCGAGATCGTCTACCGCTCGCTCGACAACTGGACCGCCGACGACAAGCCCATGGGGCAGGTGGCCAACTGGCTGACCAGGCCGGTGACGGGGAAGGGCCGCATCACCCTGCACCAGCTCGACAACGACGGCCGCGGCGGCACCGACTCCCACACGAAGTACCTGCTGATCGAGGGCACGTACTACGGCGGCGTGAACAAGAAGATCGTCTTCACCGGCAGCCACACCTACACGACGACGGCGCTCAGGTACAACGACGAGACGCTGCTCAAGTACGAGGACGGGTCGGTCTTCGACGCGTACGTGAGGAACTTCGAGGCCCAGCGGACGGCCTCGCTCTCCGAAGGCCTGTAGGCCGTCCACGGAGGCCGCCAGGGCGTCCCGCTCACGTGCCGGGAGGCCGCCAGGGCGTCCCGCTCACGTGCCGTCAACCGGTTCGGCCCCGCCCCGAGCCGCCGCGGCGGCGAGGGCCGGGTCGATGACCGTCTCGCCGCGGAGGGCCTTCCGGATCGCCTCGGCCAGCTCCTCCACGGGCCCGTCCTTCACCAGGAACCCCGCCGCGCCGGCCTCCATCGCCCGGCGGAGATGGCCGGGGCGGCCGAAGGTCGTCAGGATCAGGACCCGGCAGTCCGGAACCTCGTCGTGCAGATCGGCGGCGGCGTCGAGCCCGCTGCGCCCGGGCAGCTCGATGTCGAGGAGGGCGACGTCGGGCCGGGAGAGCAGCGCGGCATCCACGATCTCGTCACCCCGCCCGACCCGGGCGACGACGTCGATGTCCGGCTCCATCCCGAGCAACAGGGCGAGGGCCCCGCGCATCATGCCCTGGTCCTCGGCGAGGAGAACCCGTACGGACTTCGCCGGGCGGTGGTCCTGCGGCATCTCGGTCACGAGAAACAGCGTAGGGCGGACCGCCTGTCGGGGCTCGTCCGGCGAGACCTCCATCCGCGCGGCGAATAAATCCGATGCCCCGGCGAACAGCGCCCCCTATGGTGGGCCGGTGTCTTCGATCAAGAAGTTCCAGGTCACGTTCGACTGCGCGGAACCCGAGCGTGTGGCTCGGTTCTGGTGCGAGGTGCTGGGGTACGTCGTACCGCCGCCTCCGGAGGGGTTCGCCTCGTGGGCCGCATACGACAGCACGCTGCCGCCCGAGCGTCAGGGCGCGTGGTTCGTCGCCGTGGACCCCTCGGGTGAGGGCCCGCGGCTCTACTTCCAGCGCGTTCCCGAAGGCAAGGTCGCCAAGAACCGGGTGCACCTCGACGTGCGGGCCGGCACCGGGCTCGTGGGGGCGGAGCGCCTCGCCGTACTCCAGGCGGAGTGCGAACGGCTGGTCGCGCTCGGCGCGGTCTGTGAGCGGGTACTGCTCGCCGACGGCGTCAACGAGTCGTGCATCAACATGCAGGACATCGAGGGCAACGAGTTCTGTCTCGACTGAGCGGCCCCGAACGCCTGTCCGTGGGCGATAGGTTGCCCGTCATGATCGAAACCGGAACCTTCGCCTGGCCACCCGCCCCGACAGGAACCGAACGGCTCGTGCTCCGCGAGTCCGAGGCCCGGGACCGTGCCGCGTTCATCGAGCTGTTCGCGTCGCCGGAGGTGGGCACCTACATCGGTGGCGCCCGACCGCGCGACGAGCTCGAACGCGCGGTGCCGGAGGTGCCGGGGCGGCGCCCCGGCCTCTTCGTGGTCGACCTCGACGGATCGATGATCGGCATGATCACGCTCGACCGGCGCGACGCGGAACGCCCGGGTCACGTCCGCCCGGAGGGCGGAGAGGCCGAACTCGGCTATCTGTTCCTGCCGGAGGCCTGGGGCCGCGGCTACGCCGTCGAGGCGTGCGCGGCGGCACTCGACTGGTTCGCCGACGCGCTTCCCGGCGAGCCGGTGGTGCTCTCCACCCAGACCGCCAACGCCCGCGCGATGCGCCTCGCGGCGAAGCTGGGGTTCACCGAGGTGGAGCGGTTCGAGGAGTACGGCACCGAGCAGTGGTTCGGCGTGTGGCCCTCGGTGACGCCGTCCGGTTGAGCCGGGCAATTCCTTGGGACGCCCAGGTCACCCGCCCGAAGAGAGGTTTCCGTGACGGATCGGCCACGAAGCTTTGTGTGGTTGACGGTTGCCGTCGGCGGGTTTCTCGTCGCGACAGTGACCGGATTCCTCGTGGACCTGACCGAGGACCAGAGCCGACCATCACTCACCGTCGCCGACGTGGAGGGGGTCTGGTCGGCTTCGGGCGGCGGACGTCTGACGGTTCGGGCGGACGGTTCCGCCGAGCTGGAACGGGTGATGGAGCCCGAGACGGGCTGCGGGCAGTCAGCCGATCAGATCCACCTCACGTACACCGGTCCGGCGGCCTGGGTGTTCGACACCTGGCCCGACGAGCCCCCGGGAATCAGGTTTGACTACCGGGGCGCCGGCACGGGCAAGACGTGCAGCATTTATCTCTCTGTCGTGCCGGACATGCACGACGGCGCCAAAGGCTTCCTCCCCCATGACCCCAGCCCGTGGTACGAGCGCGGCTCCCCACCGCGGACCTGAACGGGCCGTTCTCATGGGCAGATCCACCACAGGCGGGCAGTCGCGCCTACGGCTTGCTTGAGCAGTCGGTCTCCGTCCAGGTCGCCTGGAGGTCACGGCAGATGATGGTGAGCGTGCCGTTCCAGCACGCGATCTCGTGGCTGCAGCCGTCTCTGTGCGGCAGGATCTCGTCGAGAATCACGGGTCCGAGGTCCGTCCCTGTGGCGTCGGCGGGATCGATGACCAGGCAGGACACGCCCGTGTATCGGATGACCAGGTCTTGATCGTGCTTCCAGCAGTTGTGCCGGAACTCGACCTCCATCTCCTCATGGCCGGCCCCCTGGACGGCCTGAAGCGTCAGATCCTTCACGCATCGCCTGCTGCGGAAGTCGTAGTGGTCGCTGTCAGTGGCGAAGGCCCGGGCGCCGGGTGGCAGATCACCGGAGATCGAGGGCAGGTACTCCAGACAGCCGGCCGGGTCCAGGACCCCCGACAGGTCGCCGGCCTGCGCGTCGACATTGACATGCTCCATCGGCCTTCGCCCCCGCTCGTGACTTCCTGCCGGCCGGCGAATCGTCGCACGGCTCCTCGCGTCCTTGGCTGAAGCTGCCCACGCGAACGTACGGGCCTGGCCGTGGCAAATGTCCCGGGAGGGTGACGTGGGCAGTCTTCTGACGTGTCGTCAGGTAGGGGGCGTCGGGAGGGTTCCCAACTCTCCCCGCCTCGGCTATACATGGGGTCCACCGACCTAGAACGCGTTCTAGAACGGCCGCGTCCGGGACGGTCCCGCACGGCCTCGGTGCGACCGACGGTGCGGACGGTCGCATCGAGGTCTTTCCCCGCCGCCTCGCCCACGAGGAGCAGCAGCCCGATGCCGATCGACCCCGCCAAGGCCGTCGCCGCCGAACCCCGCAGCGCCGAGATCTCCTGGGACCACAAGGACGTCCAGCTCTACCACCTGGGGCTCGGCGCGGGAGTGCCCGCGACCGACCCCGACGAGCTCCGCTACACCCTGGAGTCCCGGCTCCACGTCCTGCCCAGCTTCGCCACCGTCGCGGGCGCCGGCATGGGCGTCGTCGGCGGACTCTCCGCCCCCGGCATCGACATCGACCTCGCCGCCGTCCTGCACGGCGGCCAGTCGGTCACGCTCCACCGTCCCGTCCCCGTCAGCGGCCGGGCCGTCTCCACCTCCCGCGTCGCCGCCGTCCACGACAAGGGCAAGGCCGCCGTCCTCGTCCTGCGCTCCGAGGCCTCCGACGCCGACGGCCCGCTCTGGACCAACGACGCCCAGATCTTCGTACGGGGCGAAGGCGGCTGGGGCGGCGACCGCGGGCCCTCCGAGCGCCTCGCGCTCCCGGACCGGCAACCCGACGCCACCGTCGAGCGGCCGATCCGCGAGGAGCAGGCCCTGCTCTACCGGCTCTCCGGGGACTGGAACCCGCTCCACGCCGACCCCGACTTCGCCAAGCTCGCCGGCTTCGACCGGCCGATCCTGCACGGCCTGTGCACCTACGGCATGACCCTCAAGGCCGTCGTCGACACCCTGCTCGACGGGGACGTCACCCGCGTCCGCTCGTACCGCACGCGCTTCGCCGGGATCGTCTTCCCCGGCGAGACCCTGCGCCTGCGGATGTGGGCCGGCGAGGGCAGCGTCCAGGTGGCGGTCACCGCCGTGGAGCGCGACGACGCCCCCGTGCTCGCCGACACCGTCGTCGAGCACGCCTGACCCGTCGTCGAGCACTCCTGACACCTCTTGCCCATTCCCGTACCCCTGAGGGGAGCCGCACCATGCGCGCAGCCGTACTGCACGAGATCGGCCAGGACAAACTCGAAGTCCTCGACGACGTCGAGGCCGTGGGCTTTGGGCCCGGCAAGGTGCGGATCCGCGTCCGGGCCACCGGCCTCTGCCACTCCGACGTCTCCGCGATGAGCGGCGTCCTCCCGCAGCCCGCCCCCTTCATCCCCGGGCACGAGGGCGCGGGCGAGATCCTCGACGTCGGCGACGGCGTCACCGGGCTGAGCCCGGGCCAGCGCGTCCTGCTCTGCTGGCTGCCCGCCTGCGGCAGCTGTCCCGCCTGCAAGCGCGGCCAGACGCAGCTCTGCCTGGCCGGCTTCATGAACGCCGGCACGCCCAACTTCAAGCGCCCCGGCGGTGACGTCTTCGGCTTCGCCGGCACCGGCACCTTCACCGAGGAGGTCGTCGTCGACGCGGGCTGTGCAGTCCCCATCCCCGACGACGTGCCCTTCGACATCGCCGCCCTCATCGGCTGCGGGGTCACCACCGGCCTCGGCGCGGCCATCAACACCGCGAAGGTGGAGGCCGGTTCCTCGGTCGCCGTCATCGGCTGCGGCGGCGTCGGCATCTCCGCGATCCAGGGCGCCAAGCTCCAGGGCGCCGCCCAGATCGTCGCCGTCGACCCCGTCGAGTCCCGGCGCGAGGCCGCGCTGCGCTTCGGCGCCACCGAGGCGGTCGCACCCGACGCGCTCGCCGACGCCAAGCAGCGGATCACCGGCGGGGAGGGCTTCGACTACGTCTTCGAGGTCGTCGGCAAGTCCGCCACCGCCCGTACCGCCTACGAGACGACCCGGCGCGGCGGCACCCTCTGCGTCGTCGGCGCGGGCGCCCTCGACGACTACCTCCAGTTCAGCATGTTCGAGCTGTTCTTCGACGAGAAGAAGATCCTGCCCTCCATGTACGGCGGCGGCGACGTGCTCACCTCGTACGAGCGGAGCATCGCGCTCTGGCGGGCCGGCCGCATCGACCTGGAGTCGCTGATCACCCACCGGGTGCCGCTGTCGGGCATCAACGAAGCCCTTGAGCAGATGCGTACGGGTGTGGCGCTCCGCACCTGCATCGAGATCTGATCCGATCCGTTCCGATCCGTTCCGAGAGGACCGCGACCCATGTCACTTCCCCTTGAGGGCCTGAGCGCGATCGTCACCGGCGCCGGCCGGGGCCTCGGCCGCGCCGAGGCGCTCGAACTGGCCCGGCTCGGCGCCGCCGTCGTCGTCAACGACTACGGGCAGGCCGGCCGCGACGGCTCCGGAGAAGCCTCCGCCGCGCCCGCGGAGGAGGTCGCGGCGGAGATCCGCGCGGCGGGCGGCCGGGCGGTCGCGCACCTCGGCGACGTCTCCGACTTCGAGACGGCGCGGGGCCTGGTCGACCTGGCGGTGGCCGAGTTCGGGAAGCTGGACGTCCTGGTCAACAACGCGGGCATCCTGCGCGACCGGATGGTCTTCTCGATGAGCGAGGACGAGTGGGACTCCGTCGTACGGGTCCACCTCAAGGGCCACTTCAACACCACCCACTTCGCCGCGGTGCACTGGCGGGGCCGGTCCAAGGCGGGGGAGACCGGCGTCTACGGCCGGATCGTCAACACCTCCTCCGAGGCCTTCCTCGCCGGCTCGGCCGGTCAGCCCAACTACGCGGCGGCGAAGGGCGGCATCGTGGGCCTGACCACGTCGTCGGCGCTCGCGCTCGCCCGGTACGGGGTGACGGCCAACGCGATCTGCCCGCGGGCCAGGACCCGGATGACGGAAGACGTCTTCGCCGGCTTCGCCGAGCCGGGGGAGGGGGACCTCGACCCGCTGTCGCCGGAGCACGTGGCGCCGCTGGTCGGCTACCTCGCCTCCCCGGCGGCGGCCGGGGTCAACGGCCAGCTGCTCGTCGTCCACGGCGGGATGGTGGCGGTCGTGGACCGGCCCAGGGTGTCGGCCAAGTTCGACACGGCCAAGGAGGCGTTCACGTACGAGGAGCTGGACTCCGTGCTCACCCCGCACTACGCGTCCCGGCCGGCGGGCGAGACCTTCGCCGCGGCGGAGGTGCTGGGTCTGAAGAAGGGCTGAACGGGCTGGAGGAGTTGGAGGGGCTGCGGGGGCTCCGGGGGCTGAAAGGGCCGCGGGGGGCGGGGCGCGGGGAAGGTGGGGAACGGTGAAGGGCCCCGGGGAGACCCGGGGCCCTTCACCGTGCTGGACTGCTCACCGGACCGCGCCGGCGGACCGTTCGGTCACTGCGCGACGGGTTCGCGGCGGTGGCGACCGTGCGGCGAGGACGAGGAGTCCTCCGCCGGCGACGCCTCACCGCGATGCCTTCCGGAGCCGTGCGGCTCCTTACCCTCCGTGCTTGCTTCCGACATGCTGGAACTCACCCCGTAGAAATCGATCTTGCTGTGCGGCCCGTGAGTCTAGCCAGCGGGTTTGCGGTCCGTCAGGGGAGCCTGCTGCAAAGGCACCGGACGGCACACCCGGGGCTCGTCGACGACCGCCGCCGGTACCGCGGCCGTCGACGCCACCGGCTCGGGCTCCGGCTCCGGTTCGGGCGGCGTCTCGAGCTCCACGAGCCCGCACGGCGCCCCGGCCGTCACGTACGGCAGCCGCAGGACGCCCCCGGCCGTCCACAGCCCGGCGCCGGCCAGCCACCCCGCGGGGGCGGCCGACTGGGCCATCCGGCGTGAGGAGGGCTCCCAGGTCCCCACCCAGCTCCCGCCCGCCGCGTCGATCCGCAGGGCCACCGAGCAGCTCTCCGGCATCAGCACCTGCCCCGGCTGCACGGCGAACGGAGTCACCGCAGCGTCGTCGAGCCGCAGGCACTCCGGGAACCGCACCGGGAGCAGGCTCCCGAGGACCCCCCAGCCGAGCCGGTCGCGCCCGGGCGACGGCGCGTCGGAGCGGATCAGGAGCAGTCCGCTGTCCGGGTCGGCGAGGAGCAGCCGGTCGTTGCTCTCCTCGGCGATCTGGAGCAGCGGCGTCACCTCGCCGCCCCGTTCCAGGTCGACGGTGACGGCCTTCACCGGCCCGTCGCCGAGCCGCCGGTCGAGGGCGAGTATCCGGCCGGTGCGGTCGAGCCACACCCCGCCCGTGCAGCCGCCCTTGATCTCGGCGACCTGCTCGGGGCCGAAGGCGCCGCCGGCCACCAGCCACAGCGTCGTCGTGTCGGGGCCGACGCACATCGCGTACGCGCAGATGCCGTCCGGCGAGGGCGGCAGCAGCACGAGCCGCTCGGAGCCGGGTGCCTCCACCGCGCCGAGCTGGAGCTCCCCGGTGGCCGGGCCGGTGGGGTAGAGCAGCGAGAAGGTGTTCCGCCGCCCGTCCACCCGGCGGGCGACGAGGACCCGGCCGTCCGCGAGGGGCAGCAGCTGGGCGTGCGGCTCCTCCGGCTGGCCGAGGGGGAGCGGGACGGCGTACGGCTCCGGGCCGTCGAGCGTCCACCGCTCCACGTACAGGGCGTCTCCGGCGCCCGCGAGCCGGGCCGCGTACGCGCCGTTGGCCGTGATCGTGAACCCGGCCGATCCGGCGAAGCCGGGGGGCCCGGCGGGACCGGCGGAATCGGCGAAGCCGGGGGGCCCGCCCGGCCCTGCGGACCAGGCGGCGTCCCTGTCGCGGTCGTCGTCCTCGGCCGCGGTCTCGATGGCACACGCTGTCATCGACTCGTCACCTCCGGCCACGAAGCTAGTTTTCGCACTTCCAGCCGAACAACACGAGCCCGGTCACTTCACACATAAGGGTGGTCGTCCGGCGGTTCGGCTGAGGGGGAGGGGGCGGCTGTGCTGGAGTGACCAATGGTGAGTAAGGCAAGGCGAACCTAAGTGGAGTCTGCAGCTCCGGTCGGTCGCGACTCCGTCCCCGTACGGAACGCACACAGAACGCGTACAGGCGCCTGCTCATGTCCGCCGCCGCCAAGACCGCGGCCATGGGGAGCGACGCGAAGCCCGGCCAGTTTCCGCGCACCCTCACCCACGCCCTCGGCACCACCGAGCTGAAGGCCGCCCCCAAGCGGGTCGTCGTCCTTGACGTCGGCGAGCTCGACAACGTCGTCTCCCTCGGCATCCAGCCCGTCGGCTACGCCCCCTCCGAGGGCGACGACGGCATCCCCGGCTACCTGAAGAAGGACGCCGGCGCCCCGAAGTCCGTCGGCACCGTCAACAACCTCAACCTGGAGGCCATCGCCGACCTCCAGCCCGACCTCATCCTCGGCAGCCAGTTGCGCGCCGCCGACAAGTACGACGAGCTGTCGAAGTTCGCGCCGACCGTCTTCTCCATCCGCCCGGGCTTCACCTGGAAGGGGAACTACCTCCTCAACGCCGCCGCGCTCGACAGGACGGCCGAGGCGAAGGCGAAGCTCTCCGCGTACGAGACCAGGGCGAAGCAGCTGGGAAGCGACATCGGCCCGAACAAGCCGACCGTCTCCATGGTCCGCTACCTCCCCGGCAAGATCCGCCTCTACGCGAAGGCCTGCTTCATCGGCACGATCCTGGAGGACACCGGTCTGCCCCGGCCCGAGAACCAGCAGATCGACGAGCTCGCCGCCGAGATCAGCCCGGAGAAGATCGACGAGGCCGACGCCGACTGGATCTTCACCGGCGTCTACGGCGACGCCAAGGCCACCAGGAAGAACGCCGCCCAGGCCAACCCGCTCTGGAAGAACCTCACGGCCGTCAAGGCCGGGCAGGCGAAGGACGTCCCGGACGAGACCTGGTACCTCGGCCTCGGCGTGACGGCGGCGAACAGCGTCCTCGACGACCTGCGCGCCGACCTCGTGAAGAAGTAGCACCCGCGGACCGGTCGGTACGCCGGGGGCGCGTACCGACCGGACCGTGCGGTACGCCGGGGGCGCGTATCGACCGGACTGTGCGGTACGTCGGAGGTGGCGCACCGACCGGACCGTGCGGACGTCGGGGGTTGGCGTACCGACCGGACCGTGCGTACGCCGGGCCACGTACCGACCGGACCGGCCGGTACGCCCGGACTGCGGGGCACGGGAGCCAGGTAGCCTTTCCTCCGTGCCCCGTCTGTCTGAAGTCATCGCCGCGCTCGACGCCCTCTGGCCGCCCCAGCGGGCCGAGCAGTGGGACGCCGTCGGCACCGTCTGCGGCGACCCGGACGCCGAGGTCACCCGCGTCCTGTTCGCCGTCGACCCCGTCCAGGAGATCGCCGACGAGGCGATCGCCCTCGGCGCCGACCTCCTCGTCACCCACCACCCGCTCTATCTGCGCGGGACGACGACGGTCGCGGCCGGCCACTTCAAGGGCCGCGTCGTGCACAACCTCATCAAGAACGACATCGCGCTCCACGTGGCGCACACCAACGCCGACACCGCCGATCCCGGCGTCTCCGACGCCCTCGCCGGCGCGCTCGACCTCCGGATCACCGGCCCGCTCGTGCCCGAGAACAACCTCGGCCGGATCTGCGAGCTCGACCACCCCGAGACCCTCGCCGAGTTCGCCGCCCGCGCCGCGAAGCGGCTGCCCGCCACCGCGCAGGGCATCCGGGTCGCCGGCGACCCGGACATGACCGTGCGCCGCGTCGCCGTCAGCGGCGGCTCCGGCGACAGCCTCTTCGACGCCGTACGGGCCGCGGGCGTGGACGCCTTCCTCACCGCCGACCTGCGCCACCACCCGGTCTCCGAGGCCACCCAGCACGCGACACTGTCCGGGCCGCTGGGTCTGGTCGACGCCGCCCACTGGGCCACCGAATGGCCCTGGTGCGAGCAGGCGGCCGCCCAGCTCGACGAGATCTCCGACCGCCACGGCTGGGACCTCCGCGTCCACGTCTCGAAGACGGTCACGGACCCCTGGTCCGCCCACCTCGTCCCCGCCTCCGCCCTTTCGGGGAGCGCTTCGCGCGCCCCTTCCGATAACACCTCCCCTGGAGCCCCCAACTGAACGCCGCGCCCGCCGACCAGATCCGCCTCCTCGACGTCCAGGGCCTGGACGTACGACTCCAGCAGCTCGCCCACAAGCGCAAGTCGCTGCCCGAGCACGCCGAGATCGAGTCGCTGACCAAGGACCTCACCCAGCTGCGCGACCTGCTCGTCGCCGCGCAGACCGAGGAGAGCGACTGCGGCCGTGAGCAGACCAAGGCCGAGCAGGACGTCGACCAGGTCCGCCAGCGCGCCACGCGCGACCAGCAGCGGCTCGACTCCGGCGCCGCCTCCCCGCGGGACCTGGAGAACCTCCAGCGCGAGCTCGTCTCCCTCGCCAAGCGCCAGGGCGACCTGGAGGAGATCGTCCTGGAGGTCATGGAGCGCCGCGAGTCCGTCCAGGAGCGCGTCACCGAGCTGACCGAGCGGGTCTCCGCCGTCCAGGCCAAGACCGACGACGCCACCGCCCGGCGCGACGCCGCCCAGGGCGCGCTGGACGCCGAGGCCGCCTCGGTGACCAAGGAGCGCGAGCTCGTCGCGGGCTCCGTCCCGGCCGACCTGCTCAAGCTGTACGAGAAGCTGCGTGAGCAGCAGGGCGGCGTCGGCGCGGCGCGGCTGTACCAGCGCAAGTGCGAGGGCTGCCACATCGAGCTCAACATCACCGAGCTGAACGATGTCCGGGCCGCCGCCCGCGACGCCGTCGTCCGGTGCGAGAACTGCCGCCGGATCCTGGTCCGCACCTCGGAGTCCGGTCTGTAATGACGTCGTCGCGTGAGCTGATCGTCGAGGCGGACGGAGGCTCCCGGGGCAACCCGGGGCCCGCCGGTTACGGGGCCGTGGTCCTGGACCCGGTGACGGGCGAGACGCTCGCGGAGGCGGCCGAGTACATCGGCGTGGCGACGAACAACGTCGCCGAGTACAAGGGCCTGGTGGCGGGGCTCAAGGCGGCCCGGGCGCTCTTCCCGGACTCCACCGTCCACGTCCGCATGGACTCCAAGCTGGTCGTCGAGCAGATGTCCGGCCGCTGGAAGATCAAGCACCCGGACATGAAGCCGCTGGCGGCCGAGGCGGGCCGGGTCTTCCCGGCGGGCCGCGTCCGCTACGAGTGGATCCCGCGCGAGATGAACAAGCACGCGGACCGGCTCGCGAACGAGGCGATGGACGCGGGCAAGCAGGGCCGCCAGTGGGAGCCGTCCGGCTCGACGGCGGCGCTGGACGCCGTCGCCGCCCGCAACGCCGCGAGCCTGCCGCCGTCGGGCCCGCCCGGCGACGCGACGGCGGGCGCGGCCCGCGCGCGTGCGGCTCTGGCGCCGCGACCGGGCGGACCGCAGACGCCCGCCGGAGCCGGGACTGCCGGGTACGGGGCTTCCGGGACCGGGACCTCCGCGACCGGGGCCTCCGGGTCCGGGACCTCCGCGACCGGGACCTCCGGGTCCGCCGGGCAGCCCGACGACGGCCTGTTCGCCCGCGACGAGGCCCTCGCGGCCCAGGCCCGCGCCTCCCTCGCCTCGGCCGCGCACGTGTCGGCCGCCGCGCACCTGTCGGCCGCCGCGCACGCGGAGGCCACCGGCGACTTCGAGGCCGAGGCGGCCGCCGTGGTCCACACGGAGCCCGCCGCGCCCGCGCAGGGCGGGACGCCGGACGCCCAGCCGCCGACGGCCGCCGAGCCCACGGCCGTTCCCGGCTCCGCCGCGCCCACGGGGGCCTCCGCCTCCGCCGCCCCCCGGCAGGGCTGGGCGGGGCCCGACATGGGGGCACCCGCGACGTTCGTGCTGCTCCGGCACGGGGAGACCGCGCTCACCCCCGAGAAGCGGTTCTCGGGGAGCGGGGGCACCGACCCCGAGCTGTCGGCGGCCGGACTGCGCCAGGCCGAGGCCGTCGCCGAGGCGCTCGCCGCGCGCGGCACGATCCAGGAGATCGTCAGCTCGCCCCTCACCCGCTGCCGCCAGACGGCCGCCGCCGTCGCCGCCCGCCTCGGGCTCGACGTGCGGATCGAGCGCGGGCTGCGCGAGACCGACTTCGGGGCCTGGGAGGGGCTGACCTTCGGCGAGGTACGCGAGCGGTACCCGTACGACCTCGACGCCTGGCTGGCCTCCCCGAAGGCCGCGCCGACCGGCGGGGGCGAGAGCTTCGCGGCCGTCGCCCGGCGCGTCGCCGCCGCCCGGGACCGGCTGACCGCCGCCCACGCGGGCCGTACCGTCCTCCTCGTCACCCACGTCACCCCGATCAAGACGCTGGTCCGGCTCGCGCTCGGCGCCCCGCCGGAGTCGCTGTTCCGGATGGAGCTGTCGGCGGCCTCGATCTCGGCGGTGGCGTACTACGCGGACGGCAACGCGTCCGTACGGCTCCTCAACGACACCTCGCACCTGCGCTGAAAAGGGCTGGACGTCCCGTCCGGGGCGTACCACCATCACCGTCCATGACGTGGTACTTCACCGAGGACGCCGCCGCCTTCCGCACCGCTGCGGCCGATCTGCTGGCCGCCGAGGCGGCCCGTAACACCGCCGTGCTCACCCTCATGGGCTCCGCCGGGCGGCTCGGCTGGTGGGCCGAGCCGGACGGCCGGGTCACCGGGGTGCTCGCGGTGTCCTCGCCCGGCGAGCCGTCCTTCGGGGCGGTGACGGTGGAGGCGGCCCGCGCCCTCGTCCTCCCCGAGGGCGAGGAGCCGACGGCCGTACGAGGGGAGACGGCGGCCGTCGAGGCCTTCGCGGAGGCCACCGGCCGCCCCTGGGCCACGGCGGGCCGCATGCGGCTCTTCCGGCTCGGCGAGCTCGTCCCGCCGGACCCGGCCCCGGTCGGCCGCGCCCGTGTCGCCACCTCGGCGGACATCCCGCTCACCGCCGCCTGGGCGCGGGAGTTCGCCCTGGCCATCGGGGAGGACGTCACGGACAAGGACTTCACCGGGCCCGTCACGGAACGGGTCACCGAAGGCCGCCTCGTCCTCTGGGAGGCACCCGACGGGCACCCGGTGTCGATGGCGTGCGTATCGCCCACGATCGAGGGCCAGGCCCGGGTCCACCTCGTCTACACCCCGCCCGCCGAGCGAGGGCGCGGCTACGCGGCCGGCGCCACCGAGGCGGTCAGCCGGGCCGCCCTCGACGGCGGTGTCGCGCAGGTCCTCCTCTTCGCGAACCTCGCCAACCCCACCAGCAACGCCCTCTACCGGCGACTGGGCTACCGCCCGGTGACCGACCACCTGACGGTGGAGTTCCGGGGCGAACCCGCACCCGCACCCGCACCCGCACCCGCACCCGAACCCGTCGGCGGCTGACGGGCACGGGTCCGCGCAGGGGCCGTCAGCAGCTGACGGCCACAGGTTCGTCCAGTGCCGCCGCCTCGCGTGCCAGCGCCTCGACCCGGGACCAGTCGCGGGCCGCGACGGCGTCGCGCGGCAGCATCCACGTACCGCCGACGCAGCCGACGTTCGGCAGGGACAGGTAGGCGGGGGCGGAGGCGGGGGAGATGCCGCCCGTCGGGCAGAAGCGGGCCTGCGGGAGCGGGCCCGCGAGGGACTTCAGGTACGGGACGCCGCCCGCCGCCTCGGCGGGGAAGAACTTCATGTCCTCCACCCCGCGTTCGAGCAGCGCCACGACCTCCGAGGTCGTCGAGACGCCCGGCAGGAAGGGCACGCCCGACTCCCGCATCGCGCCGAGGAGCCGCTCGGTCCACCCCGGGCTCACCAGGAACCGCGCCCCGGCGCCGACCGCGTCCGCGACCGCGGCCGGCGAGACGACGGTGCCCGCGCCGACGACGGCCTCCGGCACCTGGGCCGCGATGGCTCGTAGGGCGTGGAGCGCGGCGGGGGTACGGAGGGTGACCTCGATCAGCGGCAGTCCGCCGGCCACCAGGGCGCGGGCCAGGGGTACGGCGTCGGTGGCGTCCTCGATCACGACCACGGGGACGACGGGGGATTCCGGGGCAAGACCGAACACGCTCGTCATGGGCTTCATCGTGCCCACGGCGAGCGTGATATGCAACGACCGTTGCGCAGGGTGCAACGGGTGCCTAGTGGATCTCGTCCACCAGCACGTCCAGCGCCCCCGCCCTGCCGCCGTCCTCCACCACGTACCTCAGATCCCGCAGCGCCTCGGCCAGCTCCGCCGGCGAAGCCGGTTCCGCGCCCGACTCCAGGAGACTCCGGACGATCCGGCCCTTCGTCGCCTTGTTGAAGTGGCTGACCACCTTCCGGGTCGGCGCGTGCAGCACCCGCACGGTCGCCGTCCGCGCCGCGAGCTCGCCCTTCGGCTTCCACGCCGACGCGTACGCCGCCGAGCGCAGGTCCAGGACGAGCCCGTCCCCGGCCTCCCCAGGCAGCACGGACGCCATCGCGCCCCGCCAGTGCGCGCCCAGCGCGCCGAGACCCGGCAGCTTGACCCCCATCGAGCAGCGGTAGGACGGGATCCGGTCGGTCACCCGGACCGCGCCCCACAGCCCCGAGAACACCAGCAGGGACCGCCCCGCGCGCTTCCGGGCGCCCGCGTCCAGCGTCGCCAGGCCCAGCGCGTCGTACAGGACACCCGTGTAGATCTCGCCGGCCGGGCGCGCGCCCGCCGTCCGCAGCTCCACGTTCTTCCCGACCTCGCCGCGCAGCCCCTCGCTCAGACCGAGGACCTCCCGCGCCTTCTCCTCGTCGGCGGCGCACAGCTCGACCAGCTCGTCCAGGACCGCCGCCCGCGCCTCCGCGAGCCCCGGCAGGGACAGCGACTCCGGCTTCAGCGGCGCCCCGCGCCCCGAGGAGGCCTTGCCTTCGGAGGGCGGCAACAGCACGAGCACGGTGGTTCTCCTTCGTACGTACGGGGTGGGGGTGCGGCCCCGGCCGTCCAGCCTACGAGGTGCCGCCCCCCGTCCCCAGCCATACGCTCGGTCCATGCCACGCCGCCACATCCACGTGACCGGCGCAGCCGAGGCTCCGCTGCGGGCCGCCCTGCGCGCACTCCGTACCGAGCTCGCGATCCCCGACGCCTTCCCGCCCGCCGTCCTCGCCGAGGCCGAGGCCGCCGCGAAGGCCCCCCGGCTCCCCGCGTACGACGCCACCGACCTGCCGTTCCTCACGATCGACCCGCCGACCTCCACCGACCTCGACCAGGCCATGCACCTGGCCCGGCGGTCCGACGGCGGCTACCGCGTCCACTACGCCATCGCCGACGTCGCCGCCTTCGTCACGCCCGGCTCCGCGCTCGACGCCGAGGCCCACCGGCGGGTCCTCACCCTCTACTTCCCCGACGGCAGGATCCCGCTCCACCCCGCCGTCCTCTCCGAAGGCGCCGCCAGCCTCCTCCCCGGCGAGCCCCGCCCCGCGCTGCTCTGGCGGATCGACCTCGACGCCGAGGGGCGCAGGGTCGCCACCGACGTGCGCCGCGCCCTCGTCCGCAGCCGCGCCAAGCTCGACTACGCGGGCGTGCAGCGGCAGATCGACTCCGGTACGGCGGAGGAACCCCTCGCGCTCCTCCGCGAGATCGGCCGCCTCCGCGAGGCCCTCGAAGCCGAGCGCGGCGGGATCTCCCTCAACGTCCCCGAGCAGGAGATCGTCGAGACCGACCACACGTACTCCCTCGTCTACCGGGCGCCGCTCCCCGCCGACGGCTGGAACGCCCAGATCTCCCTGCTCACCGGCATGGCCGCCGCCGACCTCATGACCGCCGCCGGCACCGGCATCCTCCGCACCCTCCCCACGGCCCCGGACGGCGCGGTCGCCCGGCTGCGCCTTTCCGCGCGGGCCCTCGGCGTCGACTGGCCGCACCACGTCTCGTACGCCGACGTCGTCCGCTCCGCCGACCCCGCGAACCCGCGCCACGCCGCCTTCCTCCAGGAGTGCACCACCCTCCTGCGCGGCGCCGGGTACACCGTCTTCACCGACGGCCACGTCCCCACCCCGGCCGTGCACGCCGCCGTCGCCGACGAGTACACGCACTGCACCGCGCCGCTGCGGCGGCTCGTCGACCGGTACGCGGGCGAGCTGTGCGTGGCCGCGGTCGCCGGGAACGAGCCGCCCGAATGGGTACGGGCCGCGCTGCCCACGCTCCCCGACGAGATGGCGGCGGGCTCGCGCCGCGCCAACACCGTCGAGCGCGAGAGCGTCGACATCGTCGAGGCGGCGCTCCTGAAGGAGCGGGTCGGCGAGATCTTCGAGGCGTACGTGATCGACGTGAAGGAGCGCGAACCGGCCGTCGGCACCGTCCACCTGGAGGACCCGGCGGTCGTCGCCCGGATCGCGGGCGGCGACGCCCGGCTGCCGCTGGGGGAGTGGCTGCGGGTCAGGCTGGCGGAGGCGGACCCGGGATCGGCGAAGGTGTTGTTCGCGCCCGTGTGAGGGCCCGGAAGAAGTCACGGGGATCGTCCGCGTGGCAGCGGATCACCCGTACCGGCCGGGGCGCGCCGAGCAGCCGGGGCGCGTCGACCGGCTCCGTCAGCTCGATCGTCACGGTCGTCTGCGAGCCGACCGCGAGGTTCAGCTCGCCCTCGGTCTTCTCGTGGGTGAAGAGCGACTCGTGCCGGACGGCCGCGATCAGGCCGAGCGGTACGCGCACGTCGACGTGGGCCGCCTGCCGCAGCCGCAGGACGTCACCGGTCAGCAGGTGCGGGCGGGTCACCGAGGCCGCGTGCAGTCCGAGGACGAAGAGCACGGTGTAGACGTCCAGGACGAGGACGACCGCGTGGACGACGGGCCAGTCGGCGAGCAGATACGACATGCCGACCGTCTCGACCAGGCAGACGAAGGCGAAGCCGTACATCAGGGCGGCCTGGTCGCGGGCGTGCGGGAACACCCCGTCCGCGCCGCCGACCCCCTGCGGCCGCCGCGCGACCCACCGCGCCAGGCTCGTCATCAGCCGCAGCTCGTGCCCGACGAGCCGGAGCACCGGCTCGGGCACGAGCTCGGCCACGGCCTCCCGGGCGGAGAGCCCGCGCCGTCGCAGCCGCAGATGGACGAGCCCCTCGGCCGCCACGAGCAGCACGACCAGCACCTCGGCGACGGCGAGGACGACCCCGGGTATCCGCACCCCGGCGACGAGGCAGACGGCGAGGACGACCTCGGCGGGCAGCGCGGTGTACGCGACGAGCCGCAGGACCCGGAGGATCCCGGATCTGGGGCGGACCCGGACGGTCGTGCCCTCCCGTGTGTCGCCGGTCATCGGTCACCCTCCTGTCGTTCCTGCAGTCGTTCTTGCTGCAGTTCCTGCTGCCGTTCCTGGACGAGGCGCAGCGCGAGGCGGACGGCGGCGGACTGGGCGGGGCCGAGGTCGCCGAAGAAGACGTCCGCGAGCCCGCCCGCCCCCTCGGCCGGCAGCTCCACACCCACCTCGTCCGGCAGACAGGCGGCGAGCGCCCGGGCGGCCTCGGCCACCCGAGGGTCGTCCGGCTCCGCCCCGGCGAGGGCGTCGAGCAGCGCGTACACCTCGTGCGCGTACTCCGCCGTCCCGCGGAGCAGGCCGATCAGCCGGGCCCGCTCCTCCTCCGGGACGACGGTGTCGAGCAGGGCGAGGATCTCGCGGTCCTTCGCCGCCATGGGCGAGTCGGACGCCGGGCCGAGGCCCGCCAGGAGCTCGGCGAGCTCCGCCGACACGGGCCCGTCGGCGGGCAGCAGCCCGTCCCGCGCCCGGTCGAGCAGCGCGGCGAGCCGCTCCCTCCGCTCCCGGATGACCGCCTCCTGCCGGGCGAGGTCCTCCTCCAGCTCCCGGAGCACCTCCACGAGCCCGCGCCCCTCGTCGTCCGCGAGCACCCCGCGCACCTCGTCGAGCCCGAGCCCCAGCTCGGTCAGCCGCCGGATCCGGGCGAGCAGCACGGCGTCCCGGATCCCGTACTCCCGGTACCCGTTGGCCCGCCGCGCGGGCTCGGGCAGCAGGCCCGACTGGTGGTAGTGCCGCACGGCCCGCGGGGTGACCCCGACGAGTGCGGCGATCTCGCCGATACGCATGGGCCCCAGTAGAAACCCTGACGCTGCGACAAGGTCAAGCGTGCTCCGGTACGGCTCCTCGATCATGTGCCACGATCGAGGGAACGACCCCGATCCGACGGACGGCAGGTGCCTCGATGTCCGAGCCTGACGACATGACTGCCATGCCGCACGAATCGCTCACGCAGGCGGACATCCTGCTGGAGGGCTTCCTGGCGCTGGACACGCCGGAGGGCTTCCGCGCGGAGCTGATCGAGGGGGAGATCGTCGTGACGCCGCCGCCGGACGGGGACCACGAGAAGTACATCAGCCGGGTTCTCAGGCAGGTGATCAGGCGGTCCGTGGTCGACATGGACGTTTCGGGCAACAAGGGCCTGAAGTCGCCGAGCGCCGTGGAGCGACCGAGGAACCACGTCATCCCGGACCTCACCTTCGCTCCGGTCGACGCCGACCTGTTCGCGGGCGCCGGCTCCTGGATGCCCTGCTCCGGCGTGGCGCTGGTGCTGGAGGTCACCTCCAGCCGGCCGAACGCCGATCGGGAGGTCAAGCGCCGCTGCTACGCCCGTGGCGGCATCCCGCTCTACCTCCTGGTCGACCGGGACACGTCCACGGTCACGCTCTTCACCGACCCGGAGAGCGGCGACTATCGCGAACTCCACGCCGTGCCCTTCGGCAAGTCGCTTCCTCTCCCCGCGCCCTTCGGCTTCGACCTGGAGACGGCCGACTTCCTCTGAATCGGCGGGTAGCATGGTCGGCACGGCAGACGAGCCGGGCGGGCGGCCGCGTGGAGATCCTCGGATCTTCCCGAGGAACGTCCGGGCTCCACAGAGCAGGGTGGTGGCTAACGGCCACCCGGGGTGACCCGCGGGACAGTGCCACAGAAAACAGACCGCCGGGGACCTCGGTCCTCGGTAAGGGTGAAACGGTGGTGTAAGAGACCACCAGCGCCTGAGGTGACTCAGGCGGCTAGGTAAACCCCACTCGGAGCAAGGTCAAGAGGGGACACCTCGGTGTCCCTGCGCGGATGTTCGAGGGCTGCTCGCCCGAGTCCGCGGGTAGACCGCAGGAGGCCGGCGGCAACGCCGGTCCTAGATGGATGGCCGTCGCCCCGACGACCGCGAGGTCCCGGGGCACAGAACCCGGCGTACAGCCCGACTCGTCTGTCGGCCCACGTGGGGAGGGCCCCTGGTCAGGTTTTTCGCCTGATCAGGGGCCCTTTCTGGTTTCAAGCGGGGTGCCTGATCGTGCTCACTCTTCGTGACTGTTTTTCTGGCAGCAGGAGACGGACTCGGACATCTTCGAGCGCATCGAGCGGTCTGTCTGACTCCCGAGCGCGAAGCTCCCCCGCCCGGTCCGTTTCGGTGCGGGGGTGTTTCCGTTCGTAGCCATGGAGGAAGCCGCGTAAGCGCCCTCGCTCCGCGTTTGTTCAGGCCATAGCGGATCAGGGGTGACGTAGCCACTCCGTGTACCAGGTCCGGAAGTCGGGGCTTGCCGGGACGAAGCCGCCCCAGTCCGGGTCGAGGCGCCAGATCTCGCCCGCTCGCGGGCCGGTCAGGATCAGCCGGATGTACATGCAGCAGCCCTCGTCGGCCAGCATGAGCGTGCCCGGGGTCAGGTCATCGGCCAGTGCGCCGATCGCGCCGGGCAGGGGGTCGGTGAGGGGGAACGGCGTGGCGAGTCGGCCCGGCAGCCGGTCCTCCTGCCACTCGCCGTCCGCGGCCCAGTCCTCGACGGCCTCCGGCCGGGGGACGGTCAACGGCATCAGCCCGTAGCCGGGGCCGGCAGGGCCGTTGCCCACCTCCGCGACGAAGGACCGGTAGTCCGCGGGCAGCCGGATGCCGTGCTCCTCCTCGAACGCGCCGATCTCCGCTTCGGGCAGTGCGGGTGCCAGTTCGTACCGGTGCGTGCCCGCCCCGAAGAGCGCCCGCTCCGGGTCCCCTGCCGCCATTTCCCGAATCCGAGCGCGTATCCCGGCTTCGTCCCAGCTCGTCATTCCGATTGTCGTCCCGCTCGTCATCGAGTGACCTTATGTCCCACCCCGCCCACCCGGTCCATCAGCGCCTTGGGGTGCGGGAAGCTGGACCTGGACCCGGCCCCGGATCAGCCCCCGGCACGCTTCAGAAGTGCTCCAGTGGTGCGCTATCGCCCGGGGTGACCTTCTTCACGGCAGCAGTCGACGTTGTGAAGAAGGAGAGGGTTCCCACGATGGCCTCCATCGATGTACCGCCCACAAGTCCCGGGGTGACACACGGGCATCCGGGACGGACCGCCGCCGTCGCCGCGGTGGCCGTGTTCATGGTGTCCCTCGACAACCTGGTCGTGACCACCGCGCTTCCCGAGCTCCGGGACAGTCTGCACGCGAGCCTCGGCGCCCTGGAGTGGACGGTCAACTCCTTCACCCTGGTCTTCGCCGTGCTCCTGCTGTCCGCCGCCGTCGTCGCCGACCGGTTCGGGCGCAAGCGGCTCTTCACCCTCGGCATCGCCGTCTTCACCGTCGGCTCCGTGATGTCCGCCCTCGCCCCCGGCATGGGGATGCTCATCGCCGGCCGCGGCGTGCAGGGCATCGGCGCCGCGATCGTCCTGCCGCTCACCCTGACGCTCCTCTCCGCCGCGTACCCGCCGGACAAGCGCGGTGCCGCGCTCGGCATCTGGGGTGCGGTCGGCGGGCTCGCGGTGGCGCTCGGCCCCGTCGTCGGCGGTGTGGTCATCAACTACCTGTCCTGGCAGTGGATCTTCTGGATCAACGTGCCGATCGGGATCGCCCTCCTCGCCATGGCGCCCGGCTGGCTCGCCGAGAGCCACGGCGAGCGCAAGCCGCTCGACCTGGCCGGCACCGTGCTCGCCAGCCTCGGCATGCTCGGCCTGGTCTTCGCCCTCGTCGAGGGCAACGCGGCCGGCTGGACCAGCCTCCGGGTCCTCGGCGGATTCGCGGTCGGCGTCGTCGCCCTCGTCGCCTTCCTCGTCTGGGAGAGCCGTACCCCGAACCCGATGATGCCGCTCTCCCTCTTCCGCAACCGCGGCTTCAACGCCATCAACGGCGTCTCGCTCCTCATGTACTTCGGCATGTTCGGCTCGATCTTCCTCGTCACCCAGTACGTGCAGACCGTGCAGGGCGCCTCGCCGCTCGGCGCCGGCGTCCGGCTGCTCGCCTGGACCGGCATGACGCTGATCGCCGCGCCCATCGGCGGCATCCTCTCCGACAAGATCGGCGGCCGGCCGATCGTCATCGCCGGCATGGTGCTCCAGGCCGCGGGCCTCGCGCTCATCGCCGCCACCGTGACGGAGACCTCCGGGTTCCTCACCCTGCTTCCCGCCTTCGTCCTCAACGGGCTCGGCATGGGGCTGTACTTCGGGCCCGCCGCCAACCTGGCGCTCGGCGCGGTACGCCGTGAGGAGGAGGGCATCGCCTCCGGCGTCAACAACACCATCAGGGAGCTCGGCGGTGTCTTCGGTGTCGCCGTGCTCGCCGCGGTCTTCGCCGGCCACGGCGGCTACACCGACGCCCACACCTTCGTCGACGGCATGCGCACCGCCCTCTGGATCGGCGCGGCGGCCGTCGCCTGCGCGGCCCTCTGGTCGCTCCGGCTCGACGGACACAAGCAGGGCGGGAACGCCGGTACGCAGGGCGGGAACGCCGGTACGCAGGACGGGAACGCCGGTACGCGGGACGAGCCCGCGGTCGCGAAGGCCGGGGCCGCCGGACGGCCCGCGGCGGACCGTCCCGTCGAGGAGCCGGTGGGCGCGCGGGGCTGACCGGCTCCCCGACGGAAGCCCCAAGCACTCCAGTGGAGGGACCCAGTTGAGGTACGAACGCGACGTCTTCATCGCCGGGGTCGGCAGCAGCGTCCCGGCCACCCGCCGGGTGCGCGACGCCGTCGCCGAAGGGCGGATCGACGAGCGCACCGCCCGGCAGACGCGGATGGACAGCGTCGCGGTGTCCACGTCCGAGCCCGGACCGGTGCTCGCCGTCACCGCCGGCCGCCGGGCCATGGCCCACGCCGGGCTCGGCCCCACCGACATCGACCTGCTGCTGCACGCCACCGTGCACTACCAGGGCCACGACCTGTGGCCGCCCGCCTCGTACATCCAGCGCGAGGTGCCGTGCGGCGACGGCCCCGCCCTGGAGGTGCGGCAGATGTCCAACGGCGGCATGGCCGCCCTCGACCTCGCCGCCGGATACCTGCTCGCCGGCGACACCAGGTCGGCGGCGCTGCTCACGGCCGGAGACCGGTTCTGCGAGCCGGCCTTCGACCGGTGGCGCTCGGACCCGGGCACCCTGTACGGCGACGCCGGGGCCGCGCTCGTGCTCTCCCGGCGCACCGGGTTCGCCAGGCTGCTGAGCCTCGCCACCGTCGCCGACTCCGAACTGGAGGGCATGCACCGGGGCGACGACCCGTTCGGCGCGGCGCCGTTCGGCCGGCACCCCGTCGTCGACATGGAACGCCACAAGCGGGCCTACGTCGGCGCGGCGGGCATGTCGTTCACCGTCGCCCGGGTCTCCGCCGGACAGCGCGCCGCCCTCAAGAGGGCCCTCGCCGAGGCCGACGTGACCCTGGACCGGATCGACCGCTTCATCCTGCCGAACCTGGGGTGGCGGCGCCTGGACGCCGCCTTCTTCCAGCCCTTCGGCATCCCCGAGGAGCGCACCGTCTTCGACTGGGGCCGCACCGTGGGCCACCTCGGCGCCGCCGACCAGTTCGCGGCCCTCGCCCACCTCGCGGCCCGGGGCGAACTCCGCCCCGGCGAGCACTGCCTGCTCGCCGGCGTCGGGGCCGGATTCACCTGGTCCTGCGCCGTCGTCCGCATCCTCTCCACCCCGCCGGTGCCGCCCGTCGCCCCCGGTGAACCCGCCGCCGCCCCGCCCGTATCCACCCACGTGGAAGGACAACAGAAGTGACCCGAGTCGTACGAGGAGCCGCCGAGGCGCTCCGCAGCCGAGCGGCGGTGCGCCGGTGACCCGCAGAGTCGTCATCACCGGCATCGGGGCCGTCGCTCCGGGCGGGGTCGGCGTCAAGGCCTACTGGGAGCTGCTGACCGCGGGCCGCTCCGCCACCCGCACCATCACCCACTTCGACGCCTCGCCGTTCCGCTCCCGGCTCGCCGCCGAGGTCGACTTCGACCCGCGGGCCGCCGGGCTCAGCCCCCAGGAGATCCGGCGGCTCGACCGGGCCGCCCAGTTCGCGGTCGTCAGCGCGCGGGAGGCGCTCGCCGACAGCGGCCTCGACCTCTCCGCCCACGACCCCGGCCGGATCGGCTCCACCCTGGGCAACGCGGTCGGCTGCACCACCAGCCTGGAGCGCGAGTACGTCGTCGTCAGCGATGGCGGACGGAAGTGGGAGGTCGACCACGAGTACGCGGTCGCCGACCTCTACCGCCACTTCGTGCCCAGCTCCATGGTGGCCGAACTCGCCTGGCAGGCCGGCGCCGAGGGCCCCTCCGCCGTCGTCTCCACCGGCTGCACCTCCGGCCTCGACGCCCTCGGCCACGCGGCCGAACTCATCCGCGAGGGCAGCGCCGACGTGATGATCGCCGGAGCGACGGAGGCCCCGATCTCCCCGATCACCTCCGCCTGCTTCGACGCCATCCACGCCACCACGCCGCGCAACGACGAGCCCGGCGCCGCCTCCCGCCCCTTCGACCTCACCCGCAACGGCCTCGTCCTCGGCGAGGGCGCGGCCGTCCTCGTCCTGGAGGAGCTGGAGAGCGCCCGGCGCAGGAACGCCCACATCTACGCCGAGATCGCGGGCTACGCCTCGCGCTGCAACGCGTACCACATGACCGGACTCAAGCCCGACGGACGGGAGATGGCCGAGGCCATCGACCGCGCCCTCGGCGAGGCCCGCATCTCCCCGGACGCCGTCGACTACGTCAACGCGCACGGCTCCAGCACCAAGATGAACGACCGCCACGAGACCGCCGCCTTCAAGCGGAGCCTCGGCGCCCACGCCTACGACGTCCCCGTCAGCTCCATCAAGTCGATGATCGGGCACTCGCTCGGCGCCATCGGCGCCCTGGAGATCGCGGCCTGCGCGCTCGCCATCGAGCACGACGTGGTCCCGCCCACCGCCAACCTCCACACCCCCGACCCCGACTGCGACCTGGACTACGTGCCGCTGACCGCACGCGACCACCGTACCGACGTCGTCCTGAGCGTCGGCAGCGGCTTCGGCGGCTTCCAGACCGCGATGGTCCTCGCCGACCCCGACAGGAGGAACCCGTGACCGCGGTAGTGACCGGTATCGGCGTCACCGCGCCCAACGGCCTGGGCGTCGAGGCCTACTGGAAGGCAGCGCTCGACGGACGGGGCGGCCTCGGCCCCCTCACCCGCTTCGACGCCTCGCAGTACCCCACCCGGATCGCCGGCGAGGTCGACGGCTTCGACGCCGCCGAGCACCTGCCCAGCAGGCTGATCCCGCAGACCGACCACATGACCCGGCTCGCCCTGAAGGCCGCCGACGAGGCGCTCGCCGACGCGGCCGTCGACACCGCCGCGCTCGACGAGTACGGCATGGGCGTCATCACCGGCGCCTCCGGCGGCGGCGTCGAGTTCGGCCACCGCGAGCTCCAGAACCTGTGGAGCAAGGGCAAGGAGTACGTCTCCGCCTACCAGTCCTTCGCCTGGTTCTACGCCGTCAACACCGGCCAGATATCCATCCGGCACGGGCTGCGCGGCCCCAGCGGCGTCCTCGTGTCCGACCAGGCGAGCGGCATCGACGCGCTCGGCCACGCCCGGCGCCGGCTGCGCCGCGGCACCGGACTCGTCGTCTCCGGCGGCGTCGACGGGGCGCTCTGCCCGTGGGGCTGGGTCGCCCAGATCGCGACCGGCCTGCTGAGCCGCGTCGACGACCCCGACCGCGCCTACCTGCCGTTCTCCGCCGAGGCCTCCGGCTACGTGCCCGGCGAGGGCGGGGCGCTCCTCGTCGTCGAGGAGGCCGAAGCGGCCCGCGCCCGAGGCGCCCACCAGGTGTACGGGGAGATCGCCGGATACGCGGCCACCCTCGACCCGAAGCCCGGCTCCGGACGGCCCCCCGGCCTGGAGCGGGCGATCCGCGCCGCCCTCGCGGACGCCGGGGCTGCCCCCGCCGACGTGGACGTCGTCTTCGCCGACGCCTCCGGCGTACCCGCCCAGGACCGGGCCGAGGCCGAGGCGCTCGCCGCGGTCTTCGGCGAGCGCGGGGTGCCCGTCACCGCCCCGAAGGCCGGCACCGGACGGCTCTTCGCCGGCGGCGGCTCCCTCGACACGGCCACCGCGCTGCTCGCCCTCCGCGACGGCGTCATCCCGCCGACCCCGTACGTCGAGGCCCCCGACCCCTCGTACGGACTCGACCTGGTCACCGGCTCCGCCCGCGAGGCCCGGCTCCGTACTGCCCTGGTCGTCGCGCGTGGCCACGGCGGCTTCAACAGCGCCGTCGTCCTGCGCGGGAGCACCCGGTGAACGGGGCGGCGCCCGGCCGCGTGGAGGCCATGGGGGCCGCGGAGGCCCTTGACCTGGTGGGTTCCCTTGACCTGGTGGGTTCCCTTGAGCAGGTGGGCTCCCTGGACGCGGTGGGCTCCCTGAATCCGGTGGGTTCCGTGGACCCGGTGGGTTCCCTGGATCCGGTGGGTCCCGTGGACGTCGTGGCGCCCACCCCCGTCGTCCTGATGCTGCCCGGGCAGGGATCCCAGTACTCCGGCATGGCCCACGGCCTCTACGGCACCGAGGCCGTCTTCACCCGGGTCGTCGACGAGGTCCTCGGCCTCCTCGGCGCCGAGGGCCGCCGGATCCGGGACGACTGGCTCGCCGAGCGCCCCCTCGTGGAGATCGACGACGTCACCCGCGCCCAGCCCCTGCTCTTCGCCCTCGACGTGGCCTACGGCACCCTGCTCGCCTCCTGGGGCGTCCGGCCCGTCGCCCTCGTCGGACACAGCGCGGGCGAGTACGCGGCCGCCGTCCTCGCCGGGATCATGAACCTGCCCGACGCGGTCGCCGCGCTCGAAACCCGGGTGCGGGCGCTCGCCGGGGCGCCGCGCGGCGGGATGGTCGCGGTGGGCGCGAGTCCGGCGCTGCTCAGGCCCTGGCTCACCTCGCAGGTCGTGATCGGCGCGGTCAACGCGCCCGCCCAGGTGATGATCGCCGGACCGGAGCCCCAGCTGTCCGCCGTCACCGACGCCCTGGACGCCGGTGCGCTGACCTGGATGCGGGCGAGGGCCACCACCGGCTTCCACAGCCCCTCCGTCGAGTCGGCGTGCGCGAGCACCCGGAGCGCGTACGAGCGGATCGCCTACAGGGCGCCGCGGACCGTCGTGGTCTCCGGGTACACCACACGCCCGCTGGCCGAACCGCAGCTGAGCGACCCGGGGTTCTGGGCGATGCAGCCGGCCAGAACCGTTCTCTTCGGACCGGCGCTCAGCCATCTCCTCGACGCCGACGGGCCCGTCGGAGGCGGCCCCGTCCTCCTCGTCGAGGCGGGCCCGGGACAGGGGCTCTCCATGCTCGCCCGCCGCCATCCCGCCGTCAAACGGAACGGGTCGGCCGTCGTGCCCCTCTCCCCGATGCGGGCGGGTGCACAGCTCGACAGCGAGCAACTGGCCGTGGCGGCGGGCAAGTTGCGGGATCGCGGGCACCGGCTCGGGCATCGGGCCCCGGCCGCCGCCGACCCGGCCCTCGCCCCCTCGGCAGCCGCGACCGCCTCCACCCCTTCCACCCCCTCCACCCCTTCCACCCCTTCCAAGCGAGAGCGAGAGGACCAGAGATGGACAGCAACAGCGGGCGCCGCGTAGCCCTCATCACCGGCGGCACCAGCGGGATCGGTCTGGCCTGCGCCGAGCTCCTCGCCGAGCAGGGGCACGCGGTCTTCGTCTGCTCCCGCAACGAGGCCGACGTCGACGCCGTCGTCGACAAGCTGCGGAGCGCCGGCCACGAGGCCGACGGCGTCCGCGCCGACGTCACCTCCAAGCAGGACGCCAAGGACGTGGTCCGGGCCGCCGTGGACCGCTTCGGCCCGCTGCACGTCCTCGTCAACAACGCGGGCCGGGGCGGCGGCGGAATCACCGCCGAACTCTCCGACGAGCTGTGGGAGGACGTCATCGAGACCAATCTCAACGCCGTCTTCCGGCTGACCCGCGAGGCCCTCACCACCGGCGGCATGCTGGAGCGCGGAGCCGGCCGGATCATCAGCATCGCCTCCACCGGCGGCAAGCAGGGCGTCGTCCTCGCCGCCCCGTACTCCGCCTCCAAGCACGGCGTCGTCGGCTTCACCAAGGCCCTCGGCCTGGAGCTCGCCCAGGCCCGGGCCGGCATCACCGTCAACGCGGTCTGCCCCGGCTACGTCGAGACGCCCATGGCGGGCCGGGTGCGCCAGGGGTACGCCGACCACTGGGGCACCACCGAGGAGCAGGTCCTGGAGCGCTTCCAGGCGAAGATCCCGCTCGGCCGCTACTCCACCCCGGAGGAGGTCGCGGGCCTCGTCGGCTACCTCGCCTCCGACACCGCCGCGTCGATCACCGCGCAGGCCCTCAACGTCTGCGGCGGCCTCGGCAACTACTGAGCCGCACACGGCACACGGCCGCCCGGCCCCTCCTCCCGGCGCCGCCCCCAGCGACGGCGCCGGCCCCCGCCACCGGAAGGAAGACCGCCTTGTCCACCACCGCCCCGACCATCCATGTCACCCGGCACGAGACCGTCGTCGCAGCCCCGCCCGAGGAGGTCTTCGCCCTGGTGGCGGACGTGACGCGGTGGCCCCAGGTGTTCGGACCCACCGTGTACGCCGAGGTGACCCGGGACGACGGCGCCGAGCAGTCCCTGCGCATCTGGGCCTTCGCCAACGGCGAGGTCCGCTCCTGGGCCTCCCGGCGCACCCTGGACCGGACCGCGCACTCGATCGTCTTCCGCCAGGTGGTCTCCTCGGCCCCGGTCGCCGCGATGGGCGGCGAGTGGCGGATCGAGGCCGAGCCGGCCGGCGGCTGCCGGGTGGTGCTGCTGCACGACTACTCCGTCGTGGACGACGAGGCCGATGCGGCCGAGTGGGTGGCCCGGGCCGTCGAGACCAACAGCGTGAAGGAGCTGGCCGCCCTGCGCGAGACCGCCGAGCAGGCCGCCGCGGCCGCCGGGGGCGGTGAGGGCGGCGAGGGTGCTGAGGGGAACGAGCTGACGTTCACCTTCAGCGACAGCGAGCGGATCAAGGGCTCCGCCCGTGACGTGTACGCCTTCCTCGACCGGGCCGACCTGTGGCCCGAGCGCCTGCCGCACGTCGCCGCCACGCGCTTCACCGAGGAGGACGGCGGCGTCCAGGTCCTCGACATGGACACCCGCAGCCCCGACGGCTCCCTGCACAACACCCGTTCCGTACGCGTGAGCTTCCCCGAGCGCGGACTGCTCGTCTACAAGCAGCTGAAGGTGCCGCCGGTCATGGCCGGCCACACCGGCCGCTGGACCGTCGTCCAGCACGGCGACGAGGTCACGGCCACCTCCTGGCACACCGTGACCCTGGACCCGGCCGGTGTCCGGCAGGCCCTCGGCGAGAGCGCGACCTTCGCCGACGCCAGGGCCCTGGTGCGCCACGCCCTCGGCACGAACAGCTCCACCACGCTTCGGCACGCCAAGGCGTACGCCGAGGCCGCCCGGGCGTGACCCGATGGGCACGGCGGGCGGGCCCGGCCCGGCGGTCCCTGTCGGGTCGGTGACGGCGACGGCTCCGGGCGGACGGGTCGGCTCGGTCGGTCCGGCGGTCCCGCCCGGTCCGGCGGTCCCTGTCGGTCCGGCGGTCCCTGTCGGGTCGGTGATGCCGGTCGGGGCCCGGATCGGGGCTGTCGAGGCCGCGCTCGGGGATCCCCGCGATCCCGCCAACCCGGTCGGCTGGGGCGCGGTGCTCGCCTTCGACGAGGAGCGCGTCCTTCCCCCGGCGGGCCTCGCGCTCTACGACCGCCTCGGTCTGAACGCCGAGTTCGTGCCGGCCTCCCTCGGAGGCCGGCTGCGCGGCACCGACGAGCTCGGGCCCGTCCTGCGCGCCCTGTTCCGCCGCGACGCCGCCCTGGGCGTGGGCAGCGCGCTCACCTCCTTCATGGCCGCCACCGCGGTCTGGGCCTTCGGTGACGACGACCAGCGGGCGAGAACCGCCGAGGTCCTGCTCGCCGGGGGCCGCGCCACCATCGCCTACCAACGCTTCGCCCACGGGAACGACTTCGTCAGCGACGAGCTGCGGGCCCGGCGCACCCCGGACGGCTATCTGCTCGACGGCCGCAAACGCGCGGTCCACAACGCGCAGGACGCCCAGCTGGTCGTCGCCTTCGCCCGGACCGGCGGGAGCGAGGGCGCCGGCGGGAGCGACGGGGCCGGGCACTCGCTCTTCCTCCTCGACGAGGCCACCCTCGCCGGCGCGCGGGTGCGCCGCGCCGGGACCCGCGGGGCCACGGGGATGCGCGGACTGCGCGTCGGCAGCCTGGAGTTCACCGAGCGGCCGCTGCCCCGCGCCGCGCTGCTCGGCACCTGGGGCGGCGGCGTCCGCCACAGCCTCTCCGTCTTCCCGCTCATCCACGCCGTCGTACCGTCCATGGTCATCGGGGTCTCCGACACCGCCCTGCGCACCGCGGCCCTGTACGCGCTGGAGCAGCGGCCCTTCAGTCGTCCGCTGCCGCAGGTCTCGTACGCCCGGACCGCCGTCGCGGGCGCCTTCGCCGACCTCCAGCTCGCCGACGCCCTGGCGCGCACCGCCGCCCGGGCCCTGCACCTGCTGCCGGGCGGCTCCCCGGTCCTGGCGGCGGCGGCCAAGTACCTGGTCCCGGCCGGGGTGGAGGAGAACCTCAACGCCCTCTCCGTGATCCTGGGCGGTGCCTTTCATGCGCGGGACGGCGACTACGCCATCCTCCAGAAGCACGTAAGGGACTTCCCCACGGTCACTTTCGGCCATGTGGGCAACGTGGTCTGCCAGGCCGTGATGGCCCAGCACCTGGGGTGGATCGGCAGCGGGCGCTGGACCGGCGACGCGCCGCCGCCGGCCGCGCTCTTCCGCCCGGGCCCGGGGCTGCCGCCGCTGGACCCGGGCGTGCTCGCCGCCGCCGACGGCCGGGACGGGCTCTGCGCCCTGCTGGCCGGAGCGCCGGGCGAGCAGCGGCTCGCGGGGGACGATCCCGTACTCCGGACGCTGCGGGCCCAGCTCGGGCTGCTCGCCGCCGAGACCGTCCGTCTCCAGGAGGCCTGCGCCGGTCTCGGGAGGTTCGGGGCGGGTCCCTATCCGTCCCGGGTGTTCCCGCTCACCGACAGGTACGCCCTGCTGCTCGCCGCCGCCGCCGGCTTCGGCGTCTGGCGGGAGAGCCCCCGGGACGGGAGAGTCGCCGACCCCGGCTGGCTCGCCGTGGCCCTCCACCGGATCCTGCGCAGGCTCGGCAGGGCCGCCCCGCCGCTTCCGCCCGGTGTCGAGGCCGAGCTCTGCGAGGAGGTCCTGCGCCGGGCCGCGGAGGCCCGCAGCTACGACCTCGACGACCGGGTGCTCGCCGGATGAGGCGCGTACCCGTATCCGTACCCGTGCCTGAACCCGTACGCGTACCCGTACCCGAACCCGTACGTGTATCCGTACCCGTGACGGGATTCGTGCCCGCGGTCGTGCCCGTGCCCCGGCACGTGCCGGGGCCCGCCGGGCCGTGGGCGCCCGTCGCCGGAGACCTGGCGCGGTGCGGAACCGCCGTCGTCTGGTCCCGGGTCGCGCCGTGGCACCCCGCTCCGGTCCCCCCCGGGCGGCTGCGGGCGCTGCTCGGCGACGACCGGGTGCGGTACGAGGCCCGGCGCGGGGCCGACGCCGAGCGGTTCGCGGCGGGGCGGCTGCTGCTCAAGTACGCGGCGGCGCAGGCGCTTCGGGTCCCGCCGGACGGCATCGAACTGGCCTACGGGCTCACCGGCCGCCCCCTGGTGCGCGGCCGGCCCGGGGTCGCGCTGAGCCTCAGCCACACCGGTGACCTGCTGTGCGTCGCGGTCACCGTCGTCGGCGGTATCGGCGTCGACGTGGAGAGCGCGGGCCGGCGGCTGTACGACTCGGGTCTGGAGCCCCGCATGTGCGCCCCGTCGGAACGGGACGCGCTCGCCCGGCTGCCGGAGGCGGACCGGAACCCCCGGCTGCTGCGGCTCTGGGTGCTCAAGGAGGCGTACACCAAGGCCCTGGCGCAGGGGAGGCTGCTTCCGTTCACGTCGTTCGGCTTCCGCCCGCACGGGGCCGGGGGCGGGGCCGAGCTGCTCCGGGCCGACGGCACGGCGGTGGCCGACCCGGCCTGGCGGTTCACGACGCTGCCGCTGGACGGCACCCATCTCGTGGGTCTCGCGGTGCGCGACACCGGACGGCTCGGGGATGCGGAGTGTTCAGATCCGCTCGATCGGTTGTCGAGGAGTACGGCCGAGAATCTTCTTGAAAGAGGCTCAACAGAACCTGTATGGAAGGGACTTCCACCATGGCCCGGCTGACGCTTGACACCCTGCTGCAGATCCTCCGTGAGTGCGCGGGCGAGGAGGAGGGCGTGGACCTGGGGGGCGACATCCTCAACACCCCCTTCGTGGAACTCGGGTACGACTCCCTGGCGTTGCTCCAGGCGACCGGGCGGATCGAGCGGGACCTCGGTGTCGCGCTGCCCGACGACGTGGTGGCGGAGGCGGAGACGCCGGCCCTGCTGCTCGACCTGGTCAACGGCGCCGAGGCCGCGCCTCTCGCCGCCTGAACGGGGCTGTAGAGGGTAGAGGGGCCGGGGCCCCGACCACCGGAGGGTGGTCGGGGCCCCGCCCCTTTGCGTCGGCCATGCGTCGGCCATGCGGCGGCCACACCGGGACGCGGGCATGGCCGTGCCCCGGTCGCGGGGTGGGTTGCGTGACCGGGGCACGGAGTCGGGGCGGGTGGTGCGGTGTGGCGTGGTGTCGTCAGAGCGCGGAGGTCGGCGGCAGGTCGTCGCGGTCGACGTGGCGGCTGAGGATGCGCAGGGCGCCCTCCTCGCGGTTCAGGACGTCGGTGACGAGGGTGCTGGCCAGCAGGGACGGACCGCCCTCGCGGGGCGTCGAGACCACGAGGACGTACGAGCGGGCCAGGACGGTGCCGTCCTCGCGCGGGGCCACGGTCAGCTGGGTCAGCATGTGCCGGTGCTGCACGCCCTCCGCCGTACGGGCCGCGAACATCGCGGTGACCGCGGGCAGGATCACGGCGCGCGAGACCACGGGCTCGGGGCGGGCGTTGGAGCTGAAGGAGCCGTTCACGGCGAAGCCGTCGGCCCAGGCGGCCGCGTCGCCCCCGTCCCCGGCCTGGAAGTGCCGGGCGTAGAACTCCTCGACCTCGTGGCGGAGTTCGAGCTGGGCACCCGTGGCGGGGGCCTCTGACTGGACGGTCGGCATGGTGGTTCCCTCCGGTGGTGAGGCGGTCGGCAGACGCGGTCGGCCCGTGCCGCCGGCACCACGCTCGCCGGGCCTGCTCGAAGAGGACTCGGCCGGTTCTGAAGGGCGGCCGGTTTCACGGTTCCTCCAGGGGCGTGCGAGGCCGGGACCCGACGATGGCCATCGCCTGACCTGTGACCTGTGACCTGTGACCTGTGGCCTGTGGCCCGTGTCCGTGGTCTCGGTCCTCCGGCCTCGCACTCGTGACCTCCGATCTCCGACCCCTTCGCCGGCGCCGCCGGCCCCGCGCCAAGGAGCGTGCCCATGCCGCTGATCGATCTGTCCTCGCCGGTGGACAGCGAGTTCTGGGAGCCGGACACCGTGACCCACACGACCATGTCCGCCGAGGAGGGCGCCCGGCACATGGCCGACGGCATGAAGCGGGTGCTCGGCATCGACTTCGACACCTCCGTACTGCCCGACGGCGAGTTCCTGACCAACGACTTCCTGACCCTTACCGCGCACACCGGCACCCACGTGGACGCGCCCGCCCACTACGGCTCGCGCGGCACCTACGGGGTGCCCCGCACCATCGACCAGATGCCGCTCGACTGGTTCCACCGCCCGGCCTTCGTCCTCGACCTGCGGGACGCGGGCACCGGGACGGTCGACGCCGACCGGCTGCGCAAGGCGGTGGCCGAGACCGGGTACGAGCCGCAGCCGCTGGACATCGTGCTGCTCGACACCGGCGCGGCCGCCCGCGTCGGCACCCAGAGCTACTTCACCGACTTCACCGGCCTCGACGGCTCGGCCGTGCGCTACCTGCTCGACCTGGGCATCCGGGTGATCGGCACGGACGCCTTCAGCCTGGACGCCCCCTTCGGGCACATCATCAAGACCTTCCAGGAGACCGGCGACCACGACGTGCTGTGGCCCGCGCACTTCGCCGGCCGGGAGATCGAGTACTGCCAGATCGAGCGGCTCGCCGGACTGGAGAGCCTGCCGAGCTCGTTCGGCTTCACCGTCAGCTGCTTCCCCGTCAAGATCGCCCGCTCCGGGGCGGGCTGGACCCGTGCGGTGGCCCACGTCCCGGAGTAGGCCGCGCGCCTGGGACGTGGAGCGGGGCGGAACCCTTCCGAGGGTTCCGCCCCGCCCTGCTCCACGGCCGGTCCGCTCCGCCGGTTCAGCCCAGCGGCGGGAGGTCGTCGCGCAGGACGTCCCGGCGGCGCACCCGCCACCCGCCGTCCTCCGTGACCACCTCGTCCTCCATGACCGTGCTCAGGTACGCCTGCGGGGCTCCCTCCCGGGCCGTCTCCACCAGGAGCACGTACCCGCGGGTGGCCAGCGCCCCGTCCGCCAGCTCGGTCACGGCGAGCGAGGTCAGCAGGTGCCGCCGTACGACCCCGCTCGCGCGGCGCGCCTCGCCCAGCCGGCGGGTCGCCTCGCGGATCCTCTCCCGGCCCTGGACCGGGCCCGGCAGCGCGTTGCTCCGGAAGACGGTGTCCTCGGTGAACGTCCCGGCGTACGCGTCGACGTCGTCGCCGTCGGCCGCGTGCATCTGGCGGGCGTAGAAGTCCAGGAGTGACTGGCGGCGGGCGGCGGTCTGCTGAGCGGACACGGAGGCTCCTCGGTCGGGGCGCCGGGTGCGCGGGGCGCGCGGGGGCGTGGGGTGCAGGCTGGCCCCGGCGGCTCGGCGGGCGCTCGGGCGGGCCTTGTTCACCGGCGCTCGACGCCCGCTCGAGGGCGGCTGGAGAGGCTGCCGGGACCTGCCGGTGAAGGGATGGGGGAGCCATCGTGGTCGTACAGCGTTCTGAGTTCTCGGAGGGCGCGCCGGTGCTGCTGGGCGCGCTGCCGCGGGAGGCCGCCCGCCGGGCCGGCGGACACCTCGCCGTGGAAGCCGCGGGCACCGCCCTGACGTACGCGGAGCTGGACGCGCGGGTCGACGCGATCGCCGCCCGCCTCGTCGAGCTGCTCGGTACCGGGCGGCGCAAGGTCGTCGCGGTCTCCTCGGTCCTCGGACCCGACTTCCCCGCCGTCTACTACGCGGTGGCCCGCAGCGGCCACGTCGTCGCGCCCGTGAACCCCTTCCTCCCGCCGCCCGTCTGGCAGGGGCTGCTCGGCTCCGTCGGCGCCGCGGCCGCGGTGCTCTCCGCGCGCGTACGGGCCGAGGTCGGCCCGGCCCTGGCCGCCCTGCCGTCGCTGGAGGCCGTGGTGACCTTCGACGAGCTGCCGGGCGCGACGGAGGCGCGGGAGCCCGGCGCGGCGGCCCCGGACGTACCCTCTCCCGCCGCACCGGAGTCCGCCGCGGAGCAGGCGCACGGGAGCGTCCCGGTCGGTCCCGACGACATCGCCGCGATCATGTTCACCAGCGGCAGCACCGGCCGCCCCAAGGGCGTCGCCCTGAGCCACCGCAACCTGCTCACCGGGGCCCGGCAGATCGGCGCGGCGCACGGCGTCGGCGCGGACGCCGTCGTGCTCAACGCGCTGCCGCTCTATCACCCGATGCACCTCAACGCCGCCGTCGCCGCCGGTGCGACCCAGCTCCTCGCGGCCGGCCCCGACCCGGTCGGCGCGGTCCGGCTGGCCCGGGAGCGGCGGGCCACCCACTTCTACGCCCTGCCCTTCCAGCTGGCCGGCCTCGCCGAACACCCCGAGCCGCAGGCCCTCGCCCTGCCGGACGTCCGGCTCGTCGGCACGGGCGGGCTCCCGCTGCCGCCCGCCACGGCCGCCCGGCTGACCGCCGCCCTCGGCGCGCCCCTCGTCCAGGGGTACGGGCTGACGGAGACGGCGGGCCTCGCGCACTCCGCCGGCGCCGCCGGCGCCCCCGAGGGTTCGGTCGGCCCCGCCCTGCAGGGGGCCGCGACCCGGATCGTCGACCTGGCCACCCGGGAGGAGATGCCGGCCGGCGGGGTCGGCGAGATCGAGATCACCGGCCCGCACGTCGCCCTCGGCTACGTCTCGTCGGACGCCGGAGGACGGCTCGTGGTGACACCGGCCGCCGGGCCGGAGGGCTGGTTCGGCACCGGTGACGCGGGCCGGCTCTCGCCGGAGGGCGACCTGTTCGTCCTCGACAGGGTCGCGGACCTCTACCACCACGCGGGCGAACTGGTCTCGCCCGGCCGGGTGGAGCGCCGACTCGCGGCCCACCCCGCCGTCCGGGAGTGCGCGGTGCTCGGACTCCCCGGGCCCGCGGAGGCCGGCCTCCCCGGGTCCGAGGAGGATGTCGACGGCGGGCACCCGCTGCTGACGACCGCGTTCGTTGTGCCGCGGGACGGGGCCGGGGAGGAGCTGGGGGAGGATCTCGAGGAGCGCCTCGCCGCGGCGGACGCGGACCGCCCCGAGGCCGAGCGGGTGCACCGCGTGATCCGCCTCACCGCCCTGCCCCGGCTCCCCAACGGCAAGCTCGACAAGGCCGCCCTGCGCACGCTCGGCGCCCGTCCCGTCGGGGCGGCGGTGTCCGGATGACCGGGAAGGGGCCGACGGTCCCGGAGTCTGTCCAGGAGTCCGTCCCCGAGTCGGACCCGGAGTCCGTCCCCGCGTCGGACCCCGACACCGGCCCCGAGGTCGTCCGGCGGGCGCTCGGTGCGCGGTGCGACCGGTCCGACGGGTACCGGCACCGGCTCGCCGATCCGTTGCCGAGTCCGCGCGACATGCTGGCCGCGGTCGTCGCGGGGAAGCTGCGCCCGGACCGTTCGCAGGCCGCGCTGATCCCCGTACACCCGGAGCGGCGGCGGGAGTTCGACGCCGGTCCGGCCGAGACCTCGGCCACCTGGGTGGGGCACGCCACCTACGTCGTCCGGATCGGCGGGCTCACGGTGCTCACCGATCCCGTGTGGTCGTCCGCCATCCTCGGGGCGGGCGGCCGGCTCACCCCGCCGGGAGTGGAGTGGGACGACCTCGGGCCGGTCGACGCCGTGGTGATCAGCCACAGCCACTACGACCACCTCGACGCCGCCACGATCGGCCGGCTCCCGCGCACGACACCGGTGTTCGTGCCCGCCGGGCTCGGCCGATGGTTCCGGCGGCGCGGGTTCCGTACGGTCACCGAGCTGGACTGGTGGGAGGAGGCGGAGCTCGACGGCGTCGTGTTCGGCTGCGTGCCGGCCCGCCACTGGAGCCGCCGGGGCCCCTTCGACCTGTGCCGCACGCTCTGGTCCGGCTGGGTCCTCACCGGCCCCGCACACCGCGTCTACTTCGCCGGGGACACGGCGTACGGGCCGCACTTCGGGCGGATCGGGGCGGCCTTCCCCGGCATCGACCTGGCGCTGATGCCGATCGGCGCCTACGAACCGCGCGCGCTGCTGTCCCACGCGCACGTCAGCCCGGAGGAGGCCGTGCGCGGCTGCCTCGACGCGGGCGCCGCCCGGATGGCGACGATGCACTGGGGCACCTTCGCGCTGTCGGGCGAGCCGCTCCTCGACCCGCTCGAACGGGCCCGCGCCGCCTGGCGGGAGACCGGCCGGGATCCGGCGGACCTGTGGCCGCTGGCGGTCGGCGAGAGCCGGTCGCTGCCGCCGGAGCGATAGCCGGGACGGCGGTGGACTGAGCCGCGGTGGACTGAGCCGCTATGGACGGAGCCGCGGTGGCGGGGCAGGGAACGCGTGCGCGCCGTACGGGATGTGAGGGCATCCCGTACGGCGCCGTCCTGCGTCGCCCCGGCAGGTCACCGGCCCCGGGGCACCGAGCGCCAGGAACCCGCCGCCTGCGAGGTGTGCGAACGGCTCCAGCGCGCCGCGCGGTCGGTCCGGGTGTTGTCCGGGCGGGGCGGCTCCCGGTGCAGCGTCGCGAGGAGCGCGGCGGTGACGGCGGCGACCTCCTCCGGCGTCGGGTTGCCGTTCAGGATCCGCAGGGGGCGGACCGGCGAGGCGGTGGACTCCGCCGGGTGCGGCGGCAGCGGGAACGGGGTCGATGCGCTCATGGCGGTGGCCTCCTGTGGGGAGGGGACGGGCCCCTCGGACGGTCGGTGTACGGGTCGGGCCAAGGGAAGGTCTACGGGGCCGGGCGGGCCGGAACGTGTACGGGGCCGGGCCGGGCGGCTAACGGGCGGCGAGGTCCTCCAGGCGGCCGGCGAAGGCCTCGGGAGAGGGCAGGGCGGCGATCGCGGAGCGCAGCCGCTGCGCGGTCGCCAGAGCCCGGCCGCCGTACAGGAGGTCGGCGAGATGACGGCGCAGCCGCAGCGAACTCCCGGTCTCCCGGGGCTCCTCCGCGGCGACGAGCCGGTGGCCGGCGCCGATCCGGTCCAGCCGGTCGCCCGCCGGACGCGTGTCGGCGATCACCAGTTGCGTGACACCGTGGGCGGCCGCCTCCAGGGTCACGTCGGGGCCGCCCTCGTGGGCGACGGCCACACAGGTGGCCAGGACCGGTCCGAGCAACTCCGGTTCGGCGAAGCGGAGCCGGGAGCCGAGCGGGCCGAGGAAGCCGCCCAGCCGGGCCCGCTCGGCGGCGGGGACGAGGGCGATCACCTCGACGTCGAGGCCCAGGGCGGCCCGGGCGACGAGGCGCAGCCGCTCCGGCGACCAGCCGTGCGGGGAACCGGGCGCGCCGGGACGCAGACAGACCCGCAGCAGGTGGTGCGGCTCGCGCAGCTCGTACGGCAACTGCCCTGCGTGGCAGATGGGCTGGCGTACGGACAGCGCGTCCGCCCCGGCGTCCCCGCGCAGTGCGGGCGGGCAGGGGTCGATGCGGACCGGCGCGGGCCCGTCGGCGCTCCGGTGGTCGAGCGGTGTCCACCGCACGACCCGCGCACCGGGAAACGACCCGTGAGGGCCGGTCTCCGTCACGCCGGTCACCGCCGGGCCGGTCACTGCCGCGTCGGCCCCCGTCGCGCCGTCCTCCGCCGACACCACCAGGTCCGGGTGCCAGTCGTGGGCGGGTGACGTGCCGAGCGACGCGGTGGGGAGGACGGCTCCGGCCGGGCCGGCCGTGCGGACCTCGTGGCCCGCGGACGCGCAGGCCTGTGCGGCCGCCGTCATCGCGAGCAGGTGCGACACGGAGTGCCGCGCGGTGAACAGGACACGCATGGGTTCGCCCTCCGGCCGCGCCGTGCGCTCCTTCGCGCACGCTCTTGCGACCAGGGGACCCCCGGGCGGTCCAGCCTCAATAGGGGAATGCTGGAGTCCGTACCGTCAGGCCTGGTGGGGGACCCGTTCGGCGCGCTCCCGCATCTCCTGTCCGAGGCGCTGGAGGGCGGGCGACGGCAGCAGCCCGAACCGCTCGTCGAGCCGGGCCCTGACCGTCTCGTACACGGTGAGTGCGCCGGTCAGCCGGCCGGAGCGGTCCAGCGCGGTCATCAGCAGCCCGTGCAGGGCCTCGTGGTGCGGGTGCTCCTCGACCAGGGCGGACAGCTCGGGCAGCAGCCGTTCGCCGGCGCCGAGCCGCAACTCGGCGGTGAGGCACCGCTCCAGGACGTCGGTGCGGCTCTGCTCCAGGCGCATCGCCTCCAGGCCGAGCGCGGGACCGTCCTGGACGCCGTCCAGCGCGCGCCCCTTCCACAGGGCGAGGGCCTCCCGGAACCGGGCGGCCGCCGCAGCGTCGTCGCCGGTCTCGAAGGCCGACTGCCCCTGGGCGCACAGCCGGTCGTAGGCGTGGACGTCCACCGTGCCCTCGCCGACGAGGAGGGCGTAGCTGCCGGGCCGGGTGACGAGGACGTCCCGGGCGGCGCGCGGGTCCTTGAGGGCCTGGCCGATGTAGTTCCGCAGCTGGAGCACGTACGTCTGGACGGTGATGTGCGCCTTGGGCGCGGCGGCCGCACCCCAGACCTCGTCGACGACGGCGGAGACCGGCACGGCCTGTCCCGCGTGCAGGGCGAGCAGCGCCAGGATCCGCCGGGGCTTGCGGGCGCTCGGGGCGATCGGCACGCCGGCGATGGCAGCGGAGAACGGGCCCAGCATGTCGATCCTCATGGTGCCTCCTCCTCGGCGCGGTACGGGCCACCGCGAGCCGGTGGTCCGTCGTGAACCGGCCATCCGTCGTGGGCTCCACCGTCGCACGCGCCCCTGTCGGGGGACCAGTGAGTCAGAAACAGGCCAAGGATGAACCGTGCCCGGCCACACCGTGACGGATTCACGGTCCGAGTGGCGGAATCACCTTGTCTGTCGCGGAGTTACCGGGCCCGTCGCGTATTCACGGCGCCTGTCGCGGATTCACCCGGCCTGCCGCGGATTCACGGTGCCCTTCGCGTAGGCATGGCGCCCATGGCGGATTCACGGCGCCCGTGACGGACTCGGCGGGGTCCCGTGAGGGAGGGCTCACAGCCAGCCGGAGGTCTGCGCGATCCTGATGGCGTCCACCCGGTTGCGGGCGCCGAGTTTGTAGACGACGGCGGTGAGGTAGTTCCGGACGGTGCCGGCCGAGAGATAGAGCGCGGCGGCTATCTCGTCGACGTCGTCGCCGTCGGCCGCGAGCCGCAGCACGTCCTCCTCGCGCGGGGTCAGCGGGGACTCGGCGGCGCCGAGCGCGGCGAGCATGAGCTGAGGGTCGAAGACCCGCTCGCCCTTGGCGATGGCGCGGATCGCCTCGGCGAGCCGCCCGGGCTCCGCGTCCTTGAGGATGAAGCCGCGCACCTGGGCCTCCAGGGCCCGGCGCAGATTGCCGGGCCTGCCCAGACTGGTGAGGATCAGCACCCGGGCCCCGGCCCCCCGCCGGTGCAGGGCCTCGGCCGCCGCGATGCCGTCGATGCCGGGCAGTTCGATGTCGAGGATCGCCACATCGGGCTTCAACTCCTCGACGCGCGCGACGATTTCGCTGCCGGTCTCCAGTTCGGCGACGACCTCGATGTCGGGCTCCAGGGAAATCAGTTCCACCAGAGCTCGGCGCAGCATGCGCATGTCTTCGGCGATCAGGATTCTGATCAAGCTTCGTTCCACCCCCGTGGGCTCCGGTGACTCCGTGCGCACACGCACGACGGGGATGGAGCGTACTGGCTATTTTCGATCGCCGCGCGGGGGCAAGTCGGCCTGTTTCGTACGACGACGGAGGCGGCCGTCGAGCTGCCGCCTCCGTCGTCATGGAGAGTTCACACGAACTTCAAGGGCTACTCGGGAGTAGCCGATTCCGTCCCTCCCGCCGCCCTCCCCCGCCTCACCGCCCCTCAGAGGAAGAGGGGGACCGGGTTGAGATCCTCGTAGGGGGTCGGGCCGGTCAGCCGGCCCAGCCGCACGGGCACGTCGTAGAGCCGGCCCGGGGCGAAGCGGTCCCAGAAGTGCCGCATGCCGGGCACGATCACCTTGACCACCGGGAGCCCGATGTCGGGACGGGTCTGGTCGAGGACGAGGAGCTCCATACCGCGCTCGCGGACCGCCGCCCCGATCGCGGCGATGTCGTCGCGCAGATCGGTGCGCGGTTCGTATGCGAAATCGGCGGGGCGGCGCAGCGGGGTCCGCGGATCCGGCAGCAGGTAGGGGTGGTCCGCGGTGGTGGCCGTGCGCCACCAGCGCAGCAGCCGTTCGTCGTGGCAGCCGTATCCGGTCCCGTCCGCCCGGACGCCGACGACGGCCGGCATCAGCTGGTTCGCCTCGGCGATCGCGCGGCACAGCGCGACCTTCGGGTCGAAGTGCGCGCCGAAGCCGAAGAGGAGGTCCTCCGCGGGCTTGTCGGTGCGCCGGGTGACGGCGGCGAAGGTGGGGACGCCGAAGTCGGAGGTCACGTCGAGGACCCACACCTCGCGGCCGAGCGAGGCGTGCAGCACGCGCATCCGGTCGATCCAGGGCTCGTCGAAGGCGTCGAGGTCGACGGCGGGGTGGCGGGTGCGGTTGTACCACCAGAGGGCGACCGCGTCCCGCTCCACCAGTTCGAGGAAGCCCTGGACGATCGCGTCCTCCGGGCTGCTGCCGGCCGCGTTGCCGTTGGAGTCGGCCTGGACGTGGCCGAGACCCGGGGTGCGGGGGGCGTCGAAGTAGAGCAGCGCGGTGGGCAGCAGCCGGTGCTCGCCGCGGGTCAGCGACCAGACCGGCGTCCAGTCGACGGGCGCGTCCTCGTCGAAGGGCTCCATGCCCTGACGGGGGTCGTACAGCAGGCAGTCGGCGGGGTGGACGGCCCGGTCCGCGACCTCGCGCCAGCTGGCCCGTACGGTCGGCTCGTCGCCCTCGTACATCCCGGAGTGCCGCTCCAGGGACTCGCACAGGGCGCCCACCCGGGCGTCGAGCTCGGTCATGCCCTTGCCGCCGCTCTCGCTGCGCAGCTGCGAGGAGGGACCGGTCAGACCGCGCGGTCCCCGGGCGTGGTTGTGCCCGGCGCGGAAGGAGTTGAGCCCGGCGGGGCCGCGGCTGTCGCGTTGCACCGCCTTGACCACGCCCGTGACCGGGCTGATCAGGTGCTGGTAGGTCCGCAGGGTCTGTTCGGCGGTGGCGGAGCGGTGGCCCGAGCCGGTCAGGTCGGCCTTGGGCCGGGAGGAGACGGTGACCGGGGCGAGGACCCGCCGCGCGACCAGGCCGGGGTCGCCGCAGCCGGTGCACTGCGGCCGGGCCCGCAGCGGGTGCACCTGGGTCGTGAGGCTGAAGGTGTCGAAGGTGAGGACGCCGTCCTGGCCGGGGTGGCGGTGCCCGCCCAGCCACTTCACGCACTCGGCGACGGCGAGCTGGTTGCCGAGGAGCAGGCTCGCGGGGGTCTCGGCCGGCGGGTGTGCGACGGGGCGGCCGAGGGCCCGGCGCAGATGGGTCTCGGCGCCCCGGTGTCCCGCGATCCGGTGGGAGAGGCAGTGCCAGCAGGGGCCGTCGCCCGGCCGGAACAGCGGCCCGATCCAGGGGGTGGTGCCGTGCGGCTTGGCGAGCAGCCAGGGCGTGCCCGCCGCGCGCTGTTCCGCGTCGATGTCGGCGAGGGCCGGGTCGAGGTAGTTGTCGCAGACGACCAGGGTGAGTTCGGCGGTATCCCGGCCCTGGCTCTGGCTCTGGCCCTTGACCTGGACCTGGCCCGGATCCCGGTCCAGGTCCCGGCCCAGGCTCAGGCCCGGGTCCAGGCCCGGGTCCAGGTCCCGTTCGTCCGCCAGGAGCAGGCCGGACGCGGTGCAGGCCTGTTCGGCGGACCGGGCGTCGGCGCCGCCGACCGCCCGGACCCGCACGGTGGACAGGGATAACGGGCCCGGCGCGCCCGCCAGTTCCCAGTAGGCGGCCGCCGCCGCCGCCGGGGAGCGGGCCGGCACCGGGTCGCGGGTGAGCAGCTCGGCCTCGTTCAGGCGGCCGATCGCCAGGGCCACGTCCCGGGGCGAGCAGTGGGGAGAGGCGTCGGCGACCAGGGACCGGAAGTCCCTGGTGCCGTCGAGGAGCGGTGCGACGACCGCGACCTGCGCGTCGTCGAAGGCGGTGATGCCTCGTTCGGAGATGACGTACGTCGCTTCGCCGGGCACGACCTCGGCCCGCAGATGCTCCTTGAACCCCATGCGCATGCGTGTGCCCCTCCCCTTACGTGTCGGACGTACGGAATCAGTGGCCGGCCGGGGACAGGGAACCGCCGGTCAGGGAGCCGACGGGCAGGGCGCGGATGCAGAGGGTCAGCAGGGCGGTGCCGTCGGGGGCTATGGCGGCGTACTCCTCCGTCACGGCGCCGAGTCCGGTGGTGGCCGGGATGGCCGGGGCGGCGGCGCCCTCGTCGAGGGTGATGCCGGACTCCTTCAGGACGGCGGCCGGGTCGCTGGCGTAGCGGGCGGCGAAGGCCGGGTCCACGAAGGCGTGGAGCATGAGCTCGGCGAAGGCCAGCTCCTGCTCGATCGAGCCGATCTCGAGGGCCGTGGCGACAGACTTGTTCATGGCAACTCCCGTGATGTCAGCGGTTGGTGAGGCCGTGAATGCTCGATAGGAGTAGACGAAACTTCGCGACTTCTTCACAAGTGATCGCTTCATCTTCGTCGGCATGAGATTTTCACCACGGCGACAAATCGCTCCAGCAGGGTGAACGATTCGCGATTCAGGCATCCGGAAGACCAAGATCCGGCCACGGAGCGGCGTGATGTGGCTCCGTGTGGTTATGATCCGGCCATGGGTGGTCCCGGGGAGGGGCCGACAGGGGGCTGGATTCGATGACAGCACAGAGCACCTCTCGCCTCAGACGCACCTCTTCGCGGCCTGGCGCCGCGGAACGGCCCGGTGGTAAGAGGGAGTTGTCGGCCATCAGCTCCGCCGCTCCCGCACCGCGCATCGCCAACGTCCTGGTCGTGGTGGTCTTCCTGGGCTATCTGCTCATGCAGGCGGTCAACGTCCTCGACGCCGCACCGGGGAGGTCCGAGCTGACCGCGTGCCTCGCCATTCCGCCGCTGCTCGCCGCCCTCCAGTACGTGCACTTCGCGCCGAATCTGGTGCACCTCCGCCGACAGCTGTTCCCGTGGTCCCTGATCCTCCAGGCGCTGATCACCTTCGTCCCGTTCGCCCTCTTCGGATGGCACTGGGGAGGCATGGCGGGCTTCCTTGCCGGATCGTTCCTGCTGAGGCTGTCGCCGGTGCCGGGCTGGGTCCTGTACGGACTCACGGTGACCGGCGTCATGGTCATCTCGGCGAACGAACAGCTCAGGCCCGTCGACATCGCCTACATGGGCGTCTCGACCGCGCTCACCGGCCTGGTCCTGTACTCGATGGCCCGGCTCGCGATGCTGGCCACCGCCATCCACGACTCGCGTGGCGAACTCGCCCGCATGGCCGTCGCCAGGGAACGGCTGCGGTTCGCCCGGGACCTGCACGACCTGCTCGGCTACAGCCTCTCCTCCATCACGCTCAAGAACGAGCTCATCCAGCGGCTGATCACCAGCAATCCGCAGCGTGCCTGCGAGGAGGTCACCGAGGTGCTCGTCATCTCCCGGCAGGCCCTGGCCGACGTCCGTGAAGTGGCCCGCGGCTACCGGGACATGTCCCTTCTCGTCGAGGCCGAATCGGCCGGATCGGTGCTGAAGGCGGCCGGCATCAGGGCCGAGATCGAGGTCGACTGCACCGGGCTCTCGTCGATGGCCAACACCATCCTCGCGACCGTGCTGCGGGAGGGCGTCACCAACGTCCTCCGGCACAGCCAGCCCCGCACCTGCTCCATCACGACCAGCAGGGACCCGGAGGAGAAGGGCTTCGTCCGCCTCCAGATCGTCAACGACGGGGTGGGGCAGAAGGGGCTCGTCGACTCCGACAGCACCGGCACCGGCCTCTCCAACCTGGCGGTACGGGCCGCCGCCGTGGGCGGCCGGCTGCGCAGCGGGGTGGAGGCCGGGGGCACCACCTTCCGGCTCGTCGCGGCCGTCCCGGCCGACTCGGTCGCCGTGCAGGACGGTTTAGCGCTCCTGACGGCGGACACCCGTACGACCGAGTCCTGCCCCGCCGAGGCGCGCACGGGGGAGCCGCGTACCGGTGAATCGCGTACCGGTGAATCGCGTACGGGGGAATCGCTCACGGCCGAAGCCCGTGCTGCCGGGGCGCGTACGGCCGGGTCCGCGGTCTCGGAGGCCCGGCGCAGCGCCTGACCGGGCGCCCGGCGTCAGACGCCCCTCAACTGCCGGGCCAGCCGCAGCTCCAGCTCGCTCAGCGGAACCTCGATGCACAGTCGCTCCGGATGCCCGGGCGGCGGGCCCGGCGTCCCGGCCGCGGCCACGACCCCGGTCCCGGTCTCGGTCCCAGCCCCGGTCTCGGTCCCAGCCCCGGTCCTAGCCCCGGTCTCGGTCCCAGTCCCAGCCCCGGCCCCGGGGGCGTGCTCCACGCCCTCCTCCTCCCCGTACAGGATCCGGCGCAACTGGTCCTCGGGAAGCGGGAGCCAGCAGGACCCGAAGGCCACCAGGGCCCGGTAGCAGCCCCTGGCCACCCGTACCACGTGACCCAGGGCGCGGTTCGGCACTCCGTGCACCGCTCCTCCTCCGTTCGTGGGCGGCGGCCGGGGCCGGGGGAACCCGCGGGCCGCCGCCGTCCCCGGAGCCTCGCCCCGACGGCTCACGTCCCGCTCGAACACGGCTGGAACAGCGGAGATTCGGCCACACCTCAGCGGAAGTGGCCGACGGCTCCGACGAGATTCGAGCGGCCGGTGTCACCATGCCCCCCGAGGATTGCCCGGCCGCGATCCGCCGGACACCCCCGGGACAGGCCGTGGCCACCGAGAGGAGCGAGAGATGGCCCTGCGCGACACCCGTCGGTGGCCGGTGCCCGAAAGGGGTCCGGACCCGGTCCGGTGGAGCGGCGGGCTCGGCCCGTCCCGGCCGCTGGTGCTGCTCGTCGGCGGCGCCCTGGGCGGCGGCCCGGAGTGCGCCCCGCTCCTCGACCGGCTCGTGGCCGACGGCCACGCCGTCGTCGCCGCGCACCTGCCCCGGCCCCTGCCGTGCGCCGAGTGCACCGCCGCGTCCGTCTCCCGGCTGATCGACGCCCACACCGGCTCCGCGGACACCGGGCGGACCGCCGTCATCGGCTTCGACCTCGGCGGACGTCCGGCGCTCGCCGCCGCCGCGGGCGACCGCCGGATCGGCTCCGTCCACCTCGTCGGCGCCCCGGTCTCCCGGCTCTTCGAGGAGCCCGACCGGCTCCTCGGCCTGCCGCCGGCGACGGTCGACGCACTGGTGGAGGCCACGGGGGCGGCGGGCGGCGAGCAGCTGCCGTACCTCCTGGGCGGGCTCGCCCTGCGCCCCGAGCAGCTGTACGAGATCCGGTGCCCGGTGTGGGTCGGGCACGCCCCCGACGACCCGCTCACCACGCCGCAGGACCTGGCCCTGCTCAAACTGACCCTGGAACAGTCCGAGTTCCACGCCTTCGAGGCGACCGGGGGTACGACACCGAGCGGCGGGGCCGTGCACCGCCGGCTCGTGGACGGGGTGCGCAGGGCGCGCGCGGCGGCCCGCTGAGACAGGTTCGCCACAGGCTGTACCCCGAAGGGCCTTGTCCGGGTCGACTCCCGGTCAAGGCTGTCTCCAGCGTCTGTCGACAGGGTGCGAGGGATTGTCCGCCGATGCCCCCTCTGACGCCCTGGGGTGACCATGTACGAACCCGATGAACTGATCGCCGCCGCACTCGGCGCCGATCCGCAGTGGCAGCCCGACCGGCTGACGCGCGCCCGCGCCCGGGTGGCCGAGATCGAAGACGGTCTCGGCGACCCCTGGAGCCCCGACAACCCCGTCGGCCTCGCCGCCGTACTCGCCGCCGACGATGCGGGGGAGAGCTCCGTCATCGGCATCCGGCGGTTCCAGAACCTCGGCATGCCGGCGGAGATGGTGCCGGTGGAGCTCGGCGGCCGGATGGCCGGGGTCGACCTGCTCGGCCTGGTCATGCGGCCGTTCTTCCGCCGCGACCCGGCCCTCGCCTTCAGCCACGGCTTCACGCCCTTCCTGGGCGCGCAGATGGTGTGGCTGAACGGGGACGCGCGCCAGCGCTCCCGGATGGCCAACGTCGTGCTGCGCGGCGGCATGGTGGGCGTGGCCTGCCAGCGCTTCGAGCACGAGAGCGAGTTCCACGCCCAGGAGTTCACCGCCGCCTGGGCCGAGGACGGCATGCTGCGGCTGAACGGCCGCAAGGGCGCCATCAACAACGCCCACAACGCCGAGCTGATCGTCGGCTTCGTCTCGACCGGCGGCGGCGCCACCGACTACTCGATCCTGATGTTCGACCCGGCGTCCGTACCGCCCGCGCACATGCGCGCGCTGCCCCGGCACCGGACGACCGGCGTCCGCGGGGTCCAGGCCGCCGGTCTCGAGTTCGTGAACTGCCCGCTGCCCGGCGAGTCCCTCGTCGGCACCTGGGGCGACGGCGTGGCGCTCAGCCTGCGCGCCTACCCCGCGGTGCACGCGGTCTTCCCCTCGATGGCTATCGGCCTCGCCGACACCGCGCTGCGGGCCGCCGTGCGCGCCGCCCAGGAGCGCGACCTCGGCACCCAGGGCGTGGTGGGCGACGCCTCGGCGCGCTCCGCGCTCGCGGGCACCTTCGCCGACCTGCTGATCGCCGACTGCCTGTCCCTGACGGCGGGCCGCTCCACGCACCTGCTGCCCGAGCGGTGCGACGTGCTCGCGGCGGTCACCAAGTACATCGTCCCGAAGATCGTCGGTGAGGCGCTCTACGACCTGTCGGCGGTGATGGGCGACGCGTTCCACGCGGAGAGCGGGCACGACGCCGTCTTCCGCAAGCAGCTGCGCGACCTGTCCACCATCACCTTCGGTCACGTCAGCAGCGCCATCTGCCAGTCCGTCATCGCCCCCTACCTGCCGGCCCTCGCGGTCTCCGACCCGGCGGCCACCGTCACCCCCGCCGAGCTGTTCCGCCTGGAGTCGCCGCTGCCGCCGCTCGACGGCGAGCGGCTCTCCGGCTTCGGCGGCGGCGACGGGCTCCTCGACTACCTCGGGCACGCCGCCCGGAGGCTGCCCGAGGCGTTCACCGGCCACCCGCACGGCGAGCTGCTCACCGGCCTCGTGGACGGCCTGTGCGCCGAGGCCGCCGAGATACGGCGCGAGGCCGCCGGGCTCACCGGCGACGGCGACGACTACGGGATGCTGTTCGACACGCGGACCTTCCCGCTCAGCGAGCGGTACGCGCTGCTGCTCGCCGCCTCGGCCTGCGTCGGGGTCTGGCTCAACGCGGGCGTCGGCCCCGACGAGTTCCTCGACGAACCCACCTGGCTGGTCCTCGCGCTGCACCGGCTGCTGCGCCGGGTCGGCCGGTCCGTACCGCCGCTGCCCCGCGAGATCGAGGCCCGGCTCTGCGAGGAGGTCCTGGCGCGGGTGCGTGTCCCGCAGAGCCTCGACCTGCTGCGCACCGGGCTCGCGGGATGAGCGCTGCCGTCACCGACCGGGTCTTCCCGCCCGCGCCGAGCCGCGTCGGCGGCCCGGCCGGGCCGTGGGGGAACCTGCTGCGCGACCTGGAGGGCTCCGGCTTCGGCATGGTGCACGCCTCGCTGGACGAGTGGCGCACCCAGCTCCCTCCCGAGGAGGAGCGCAGGGAGCTCCTCGGGCGGGACTGGGAGCGGTACAGCAAGCTCGCCGGCACCCACCTGAGGGAACGATTCTTCGCCACCCGCATGCTGATCCGGCACACCGCCGCCGTGGCCCTGGGCACCGAACCGTACTCCCTGGAGCTGCGGTACGGCCTCAACGGCCGCGTCCACCTCCGCGGCTACGACCAGATCGACGTGAGCCTCAGCCACACCGCCGACCTCCTCCTCTGCGGCATCACCTCCCTCGGCGTCGTCGGCATCGACACCGAACCGGCCACCCGCCGGCTCAGCGGCCAGGACGTCGAGGGCCTGATGTGCACCGGGCCGGAGCGCCGCCGGATCGCCCGCACCCCCGAGGCGGAGCGCAACGGGCAGCTCCTCAGCCTCTGGACGCTGAAGGAGGCCTACAGCAAGGCGCTCGGGCAGGGGCTGCGCTTCCCCTTCACCGAGTTCGGCTTCCGCGTCGAGGACGGTGCCCACGGCGAGTACGGCCAGGTCGGCCTCGCGCGGCTCGAACGCGCCGACGGCACCCTCGTCGAGGACCACACCTGGCGGTTCGCCACCTGCCCCGTGCCCGGGGGCCACGTCGCCGCCGTCGCCCTCCAGGACACCCGGCGCTCCGGCCGGCCCGACACCCGGGCCAGCACCGCCCTCAACCGCCAGATCCTGGCCGCCATCAAGCGCTCCACCCGGGGCTGACCCGGGGCCGACCCGGTCCGCACCCCTGGCCCGGCCCCGGTCGAGACCCCCGGAGCCGGGCCGGTCCGCACCCGGCTGACCTGGATCTACCCCCACTCAAGGGGCCGTCGAGTCACCCCCGCCAAGGTGGCAGAGCCGGTGGGGCCTCCTCGGGATCCGGGGAGGTTTCACACCGCAGGCGCCCGGGTCGGGGCAGCCGGCCACAAGCCCGCTGCCCCGGCCCCAAGACCGCGCCGGAGCGGATGAATCTGCCGTGGTGAAGGGGTTATTGACGATGGCACAACTCACCCTGCGGGAGCTGGGCGAGATCCTGCTCGAGTTCCAGGACCGGGAGTCGCCGGGAGTCCTCGACACCGGCAGCCTCGATGTCGTCTTCCAGGACCTGGGGTACGACTCGCTGGCCCTGCTCCAGACCACCGGCCGTATCCAACGCGAGTACGGCGTCGAACTGGACCGGGACGGGGTGGCCTCGGCGGAGACGCCGCGCGCTCTGCTCGACCTGGTCAACACCACATTGACTGGAGCGACGGCATGAGGCTCACCGGATTCAGCGAAGTGCTGCCGGGCGAACCCGTCACCAATCGGGACATGGCCGAGCGGTTCGGCCTGCACGAGAAGTGGCTGGACATGATGACCGGGAACCGCACCCGCTACTTCTGCGCGGCGGACTCCCCACCCTCGGTACCCAAGTCGACCGGCGACCTCGCCGTCGCCGCCGCCACCGCGGCCCTCGCGGACGCCGACGTGGACGTCGCCTCCCTCGACTTCCTCGTCCTGACCACCGCCTCTCCCGACCACCTGATGCCGGCCACCGTCAACCTGGTCGCCGACCGCATCGGGCTCAACGACGTCCCCACCTTCCAGCTCATGTCGGGCTGCGCCGGCGCCCTCACCGGCCTCTACACCGCCCGCGCCCTGCTCGCCTCCGGGCTGCGCCGCGGCCTGGTCATCGGCGCCGACACCTGCCTCAACTTCTTCCCCTCCAGCGGGGCGATCGAGTCGATGTCGCCCGCCGAGCTCATCAACTTCGCGCTCTTCGGCGACGGAGCGGGCGCGGCAGTCGTCGACGCCGACCCGGACGGCCCCGGCCTGCTCGTCGAGCACCTCTTCCTGCGGACCACCGGCATGGGGCGCAAGCCCGCGCAGACCGCCCGCTGGTTCGGTGTCGAGGGCGCCCCCCTCCTCGACGGTCCCGAAGGACCGCACCGCGAGTCCTGGGGCGAGGAGGACTACAAGGCCATCGAGCACCACGTGCCGGAGCACGCCGAGTCCATCTTCAAGGAGCTCACGGCGGAGACCGGCTGGCAGCTCGACGAGGTCGAGCACGTCCTCCTGCCGCAGCTCAACGGCGTCATGACGGACTCCATCCGCAAGCGCCTCGGCGTCCGCCCCGAGCAGGCCGTCAACTGCGTCGCCGACACCGGCAACAACGGCAACGCCGTCCCCTTCATCCAGCTCAACCGGGCGATGCGGCGCATCCGCTCCGGCCTCGGCGTCGAAGGACGGCTCCTCGTCGCCAACGTCGAGTCCTCGAAGTGGATCACCTCGGGCCTCGCGCTGCGCCACCAGAGCGGAGCCCGGTGATGACCGGCGACGCCCTCACCGAACTGCGCGCCCTCAAGCGCGCGGGCATCGCGGACGCCGCCGACCGCGTCCCCGGACTCCTCCGCTCCCTCGACGACGCCCTCGACCGCGAGGCCGCGGGCATGCTCCTCGGCGGCCGGGCCGTCCGGGCCGCGCTCGCCTCCTCCGGCCGGTACACCCCGGTCGCCCTGGGGCTCCTCGCCGGCTCCACCGTCGACCCGCTGCCCCACCTGCTGACCGCCGCGCTCCTCGCCGAGGGCATCCAGCCCGAGACCGGCACCACCGGCTTCAACCAGTGGCGGTTCGAGATCCTCTCGGGTGCCCCGAACCTCAAGGAGCTCGCCCCCGCGGTCACCGCCTGCCTCCTCGACGACACCGCCGTCTTCGAGAAGGTCGCCGACCCGCTGGACGCCGCCGAGGTGGAAGCCCGGTGCGCCGCCCTCCCCGCCGAACTCGACGCCTGGCTCACGGCCTTCGAGGGCGCGCCCGGCGGCGTCGCCGTACTCAACACCCTGCCGCTGTCGGCGCTGCGCCGCGACCGTTACGTCGACTACGCCACCAAGGCCCGCGTCGAGGCGGCCTGGCACCGGATGAACGCCGGCATCCTCGACCTCGCCGCCCGCCCGAACGTCGTGGTGCTCGCCACCGAGAGCCTCGCCGAACGCGCCGGCTCGCAGGCCGCCACCGACCGGATGCGGCACATCGGGGGCCACGCCTGGAGCCAGGAGTTCCTCGACGCGTACGCCCGCGAGGTCGCCCGGGTCGTCCTGGCCCGCCTCGGCCGCGCCAGGAAGTGCCTCGTCCTCGACCTCGACCACACCCTGTGGGGCGGCGTCGTCGGCGACGACGGGATCCCCGCCCTGAAGATCGGCGGCTCCTTCCCGGGCTCCGCCCACGCCGAACTCCAGTCGCTCGCCAAGGACCTGTCCCGCCAGGGCGTCCTGCTCACGGTCTGCTCCAAGAACGACGACGCCGTCGCGCGCGAGGCCGTCGCCACCCACCCCGACATGGTCCTCGGCCCGGACGACCTCTCCGGCTTCCGCGCCAACTGGGACCCGAAGCCCGGCAACGTCGCCGCGCTCGCCGCCGAACTCAACATCGGCACCGACTCCATGGTCTTCGTCGACGACAACCCGGCCGAACGCGGTCTCATGGAGGCCCAGCGCCCCGAGGTCGCCGTCGTCGCGCTGCCGGACGACCCGGCGGGGTACGCCTCCGCCGTCGCCCGGGCCGGCTGGTTCAACCAGTTCGCGCTCACCGACGAGGACCGGGTCCGGGGCTCGCTCTACCGGGCCCGCGCCCAGCGGGACGAGCTGCGGCAGACCGCCGTCAGCGTCGAGGACTACCTCCGGGAGCTGGCCTCCGAGATCACCGTCGAGGAGTACGGGACGCTCAACGGCGCCCGCATCACGCAGCTCTTCGGCAAGACCAACCAGTTCAACCTGACCGGCATCCGCTACGGCGCCGACGAGGTCGCCCGGCGGGTCGAGACCGGACAGGCCGCCTTCTTCGGCGTACGGGCCACCGACGCCTTCGGCGACAACGGACTCGTCGGCGCCCTGGCCCTCGTACGGGAGCCGGCCGCCCCGGACGGTGACGGTGACGGGGACGGCGGCGGTGACTGGACGATCGAGAACTTCGTCCTGTCCTGCCGGGTGTTCTCCCGCTCCATCGAGCACACCGTCGTCGGCCTGGTGCTGCGCGCCGCACGCGACGCGGGCGCCCCCGGCGTCCGGGGCCGGCACGTCCCCACGGCCAAGAACGGCCGCTTCGCGGACTTCTACCCCTCCCTCGGATTCACCGGGCAGGACGGCGACTTCCGCCATGACCTCACTCAACTCGCCGAACTGCCCGACTGGGTGGCGGTCGGCACCGGCGAAGGGAAGTTCCATGCCCCCTGAGGCGAACACCGACGAAGCCCCGGTCCACGACGAGGCCGCCCGGGCGACCGTCGTCGAGGCCGTCGCGCAGCTCCTCGACGTCGACGAGGACACCCTCGCCGCCGACACCCCGCTCCAGGCGGTCGAGGGCTGGGACTCGGTCAACCAGCTGCGGATCCTCGTCTACCTGGAGCGCGAGCTCGGCGCCCCGCTCGACTACGACCGGTTCACCGTCGCCGAGACCATCGGCGACCTGGTGTCCCTCGTCGCCGACACCCAGGCCGCCGGAGCCCGGGCATGAGCGCGGTCACCTCGCCGCTGCCCGCCGCCCGCAAGCAGACGTACGTCTTCCTCGAGGACGCCCGGCGCACCTCCCACGTCTATCTGATGACCGAGGTCGACGCCACCGCCCTCCGCGCCGCCCGGACCCGCGCCGCCACACCGGTCAGTTACGTCAGCTACGTCGTCAAGGCCACCGCCGACGTGCTCGCCGACTACCCGGACGCCCGCGCCGTCATCCTCGGCGGCCGGTCGCCGAAGCTGACCACCTCGCCCGAGGTCCACGCCAAGGTGCTCTTCGACAAGACCGTCGAGGGCCAGCGCTGCGTCGTCTCCGGCATCGTGCGGGACGTCCAGGCCCTCGACGTGACCTCCGTCCAGTCCGCCATCGACCTCTACAAGACGGCGGACGTCGACGACCAGGGCCCCTTCGCGAACATCAAGCGGCTCCAGCGGCTGCCGCTGCCGGCCTTCCGCGCCGTCTACCGGACCATGATGCGCAACCCGGTGCGCCGGGCCGCCCTCCAGGGCACCTTCGCCGTGACCTCCATCGGCCACGAGCAGGTCGGCGCCATCCTGCCGCTCATCACCGGAACGCTCGGCCTGGGCGTCGGCCACATCGCCGACGCCCCCGTGGTGCGCGACGGCGCCGTCGCCGTCGCGCCCGTCTTCACCCTCTCGCTCGTCTTCGACCACCGCGTACTCGACGGCGCGATGGCCGCCGAAATCCTCGCGGGCATCAAGAACCGCCTGGACAACTGGGAGTTGGCATGACCGAATCCGCCCACCGGGGCAGCTCCGCCGGAATACCCGACGAGACCGACGTCCTGATCGTCGGAGGCGGCCCCGCCGGCTCCCTGCTCGCCTGCCTGCTGGCCCGCCGAGGCATCCGCACCGTCCTCGTGGAGAAGCAGACCAGCCTGGAGCGCAGCTTCCGCGGCGAGACGATCGCCGCGCCGTCGGTGGCCTCGCTCAACCAGCTGGGCTTCGGCCCCGCCCTGCGCGAGCACGGCTTCCTGGAGACCACCGCCGTCACCACCATCGCCGAGCAGCGCCCGGTGCTGCGCGTCGACTACTCCAAGTTCGCCGGCCTCCCGCTGCCCATCGACATCCCGCAGCCCGCCCTGATCCGCATCTTCAACCAGCACACCGCCGAGCTGCCCGGCCACGTCTACCTCTCCGGCTGGTCCTTCGCCTCCCTGGTCGAGGAGTCCGGCACCGTCCGCGGCGCCGTCCTCTCCCGGCGCGGCGAGAAGGTCTCCGTACGCGCCCGGCTCGTGATCGGCGCCGACGGCCGCTTCTCCAAGGTCCGCAAGGCCTCCGGTCTCGTCGCCGACGTCCAGCCGATGGCCCGCGACTTCCTCTCCTTCCTGGTGCCCCGCCCGCCGGAGTGGGGCAGCGAGGCCCAGCTCGTCATCGAGGGCGACCGGCACCTGGTGGTCCTGCCGACCTTCCCCGACTCCCTGCGCATCGGGCACAACCTGCCCAAGCGCGGCCTCGGCGACCTGCGGGCCGCCGGCTTCGACGCCTTCAAGCGCGGCATCATGGCGATCTCCCCGCAGCTCGCCCCGCTCGTCGACGAGCACCTGCACACCTGGGACGACACCGGCTTCCTGGAGATCTTCACCGCCGAGCTGGAGGAGTGGGCCCGCGACGGCCTGCTGCTCATCGGGGACGCCTCGCACACCGCGACCCCCATCCTCGGCCAGGGCGTCAACCTCGCGATGCAGGACGCCATCACGATCGTCCCGGTGATCGCCGCCTCGCTCGCCAGGGGCGGGCAGGACCGGGTCGTCACCAAGGCCGAGCTCGCCGACTTCGTCGCCGCGCGCCGCGCCCACAAGATCCACGTCACCGGCTTCCAGCGGATGCAGGAGGGGCTGCTCGCCATCGGCGACCCGCGCGGCATCCGGCTGCGCCGCCTCCGCTTCCGGGTGCTCAACTCGCTCCCCGGCAAGTACCGGATCTTCAACAAGGTCATCAACGCCCGGCACGAGATCGACCCCGTCGACCTCGCCGCCGCCCAGACCGCCCCGGCGCCCGCCCCCGCCGCCGCCCCCGCGACCGTCAGCCCGATCCTGCACGAGGTGAGCCGTGACTGACCTGCCGCAGAACGACGACACGTACACCGGCCCGAGCGCCGACGCGTACGACGGCCCGAGCGCCGACGCGTACGACGATCCCGAGAAGCTCATCGCGGTGGTCGGTATGGCCGGCCGGTTCCCCGGCGCCCCCGACGTCGACCGCTACTGGCAGCTCCTGATGGAGGGCGAGGAGGCGGTACGCCCCGTACCGCCCGAGCGCTGGGACACCTCGGTCCAGCTCGACCCCGTCAAGAAGATCCCCGGCATCGCCGGACTCGTCGACGGCGTCGACCAGTTCGACCCCGGCTTCTTCGGCATATCGCCCCGCGAGGCCGAGGAGCTCGACCCGCAGCAGCGCCTCATGCTGGAGGTCGGCTGGCAGACCCTGGAGGACGCGGGCATCCCCGCCTCCCGGGTCCGCGGCACCCGCACCGGCGTCTACGTCGGCGCCCTCTGGCACGACTACGAGCTGGCCCGCAAGGAGCGCGGGGTCCAGACCACCCAGCACAGCGCCGTCGGCAACGGCCTCGACATCGTCGCCTCCCGCCTCTCGTACTTCCTCGGCCTGCGCGGCCCCAGCCTCGTCGTCCAGACGGGCTGCTCCTCCGCCCTGGTCGCCCTGGACCTCGCCGTCGCGGCCCTGCGCTCCGGCGACCTCGAAGGGGCCTTCGTCGGCGGCGTCAACCTGATCCTGATGCCGGACAACTCCGTCGGCCTCACCCACTTCGGCGGGCTCTCGCCGGACGGCCACTGCCGGGCGTTCTCCGCCCAGGCCAACGGCTTCGTCCGCGGCGAGGGCGCCATCAGCCTCTACCTCAAGCGGCTCGACAAGGCCCGCGCGGACGGCGACCGGATCCACGGCGTCATCGTCCACAGCGCCGTCAACAACGACGGCGGCGGCCACAGCCTCGTCTCCCCGAACGTCGAGGCCCAGGCCGAACTGCTCCGCCGGGTCTACGCCGACGCGGGCGTCCACCCCGACCGCCTCGCCTACGTCGAGGCACACGGCACCGGCACCCTGCGCGGCGACCCGATCGAGGCCGAGGCGCTCGGCACCGCGCTCGGCACCGCCCGCGGCGCCGAGGCCGGCCCCCTCCTCATCGGCTCGGCCAAGACCAACATCGGCCACCTGGAGGCGGCGGCCGGACTCGCCGGCATCGTCAAGACCGTCCTCGCCCTCAAGCACCGCACCATCCCGCGCAGCCTGCACGCCGAGGAGCTCAACCCGAACATCCCCTTCGGCGAGCTGAACCTCAAGGTCGCCTCCGAGCGGGCCGAACTCCCCGACGACGGCACCTGGTTCGCCGGCGTCAACTCCTTCGGCTGGGGCGGCACCAACGCCCACGTCGTCCTCCGTACGCCCCCGGCGCCGGAGCCGCCGGCCGCCGTCGACCCGGGCCCGCTGCTGCTGCCGCTGACCGGACACAGCGACGCGGCCCTGCGGCAGCGGGCCGCCGACCTCCTCGACGCCCTGCCCGAGGACACCGCCACGCCCGGGGCGGCGGCCGAGGTCGTACGCCTCACCGCGACCCTCGGCCGGGAGCGCGACCACTTCGCCGCCCGCGCCGCCGTCGTCGCCGAGGACGCCACCGAACTCCGCGACCGCCTCCGGAAGTTCACCGAGGAGCCGGAGGCCGAGCTGCCCGGCACCTTCACCGGGCGCGCCAAGGAGCGCGGCAAGGTCGCCTTCGTCCTCCCCGGCCAGGGCTCCCAGTGGGCCGGCATGGGCCAGGAGCTCTACGAGCGGTCGCCGGTCTTCGCCGAGACCGTACGGCGCTGCGCCGATGCCCTGCGTCCGTACATCGCCTGGGACCTGACGGCCGTCCTCTCCGGCGCCGCCGGCGACGAATGGCTCCAGCACAACGACCAGGTCCAGCCCACCCTCTGGGCCATGTCCATCGGCATCGCCGAGCTGTGGCGGGCCGCCGGCGTCGAGCCCGACGTCGTCGTCGGACACAGTCAGGGCGAGGTGACCGCCGCCACCATCGCGGGCCACCTCTCCTACGCGGACGGGGCGCGCATCATCGCCCTGCGCAGCGCGCTCGCCAAGCGCACCGCAGGCCGCGGCCGGATGCTCGCCGTCGACCTCGACGTCGAGGGCGCCCTCAAGGCGCTCGACGGCTTCGAGGACACCGTCTCGCTCGCCGTCAACAACGGACCCTCGTCCTGCGTGCTCTCCGGCGACACCGACTCCGTCCTCATGCTCCGCGAACTCCTGGAGGCCGACGGCACCTTCTGCCGCCTGGTCAACGTGGACTACGCCTCGCACTGCCACCACATGGACGAGCTCACCGACGAGCTGATCGATTCCCTCGCCCCGATCCGCCCCCGGCGCGGAGCCGTCCCCCTGATGTCCACCGTCGTCGGCCGCGAGCTCGACGGCGACACCCTGGACCCCGCCTACTGGGCCGCCAACCTGCGGCAGCCGGTGCTCTTCGCGGACGCCATGGGCAAGCTCCTCGACGCCGGCGTCACCCACGTCGTCGAGATCAGCCCCCACCCGGTGCTCTCCCCGGCCGTGGAGCAGCTCGCCGCCACCCGCCAGGAGCCGGTCGCCGTCCTCGGCAGCCTCCGCCGCCAGGAGGGCTCCCTCGGCGACTTCACCCAGGCGCTCGCCCGCGCCTACGTCCAGGGACTCGCCCCCTTCGGCGCCCTGCCCGCCCGGCCGGGCGCCCCCGTGCCCGCCTACCCCTGGCAGCGCTCCCGCTTCTGGCTGCCGGACGCGGTGCGCCGTACCGCCGGACCCGGCGGGCTCGCCTTCGAGTTCTCGCCGGCCACCACCGAGCAGGACGTCCACGAGGGCCGCACCGAGCTGTCCCTGCACGAGCTGCCGTGGCTGCGCGACCACCAGGTGTACGACGCCGTGGTGCTGCCGGGCGCCGCCATGCTGGCGCTCGCCGTCGCCGCCGCCCGGTCCCGCACCGGGGAGAACCCCGGCGCCCTGCACACGGTCCGGTTCCGCAGCGACCTCACCCTCACCGACGAGCCGGTCCGGATCGGCGCCGTCTGGCGCGAGGACGGGGCCGCGTCCGCGGGCTTCACCCTCAGCTCGCTCGCGCCCGGCGCGGACGGCTGGACCCGGCACGCCACCGCCCGCGTCGGCGGGGACACCGACCCCGACCTGCCCGACTTCCCCGGACGCCCGGCGGACGCCCGCGAGGTCGAGCCGGACGCCTTCTACGCGGCCTGCGGCGAGCGGGGCCTCAACTACGGGCCCGCCTTCCGGGGCCTGCGGTCCCTGCACCTCGGAGAGGGGGCGGCGCTCGCCGAGGTACGGCTGCCGGACCGCTGCCTCGCCGGGGTCCGCCCCGGCGAGCTGCACCCCGCCCTGTGGGACGCGGCGCTCCAGGTCACCCTGGCCCTGCTGCCCGGCGACGCCACCGTGGTCCCCACCGCCGTCCGGCGCGTCGACTACGCCCTGCCCCGCGACGCCCAGGTCTCCGCCCTCCTGTCGTACGCCGTCCGCAACGACGACGACACCTTCGACCTGGTCTGCTACGACGAGGACGCACGGCCGCTGCTCCGGATGGCCGGCCTCGCCTTCCAGACCATCGAGACGGCCACCGCCGAGGGCGTCGACCCGGCGCGGCTGCACCGCTTCGCCTTCCTGCCCGCCGAGGAGACCCCCGAAGCCCCCGACCGCGCCGCCGGCCACTGGGTGGTCTGCGACGCCTCGGGCCACGGCGACCGGCTCGCCGCCGCGCTCACCGCCGCCGGCGCCACCGTCGACGTCCTGCCCGCCGAAGGGACCGACCCCGCCGCCGCCCTGCGCGGCAGCGAACACCCCGCGGACACCGCCGGCCTCGTCTTCCTCGCCCCCGGCGCCGACCGTGGCCTGGACGCCCAGCGCGCCGGCCTCCTCACCCTCGCCGGGACCGTCGGGGCCGTCACCGCGCTGCCGGTGCCGCCCCGGACGTTCGTCGTCACCGACGGCGCCCAGTCCGTACCCGCCGACGCGACCCCCGACGCGGCGCCCGACCCGGGAGCCGCCCTCTACTGGGGCTTCGGCCGGGTCCTGCGCCGCGAGCACCCCGAACTCGCCGCCACCCTGCTCGACGTCCGCACCACCGCCGACGGCTGGGCCGAGGAGTGCGCCCGGCAGCTGCTCGTCGCCGATGCGGAGGACCAGGTCGTCCTGCGCGGCACCGACCGTCACGTCGGGCGGGTCGTACGCGGCGAGGAGCAGGGGGACGGCGTAGCCGCCCCGTGGGCCGGCCCGGCCCAGCCCTTCCGGCTGAGCCCCGACGGCACCGGCCTCTGGGAGGGGCTCGCCTTCCGCCCGTACACCAGGACCGCGCCCGCCCCGGGACAGGTCGAGGTCGAGGTCACCGCCGCCGCCCTCAACTTCATCGACGTGATGAAGGCCATGGGCACCTACCCCGACACCTCCGCCGGAGCCGGCCTCATCGGCGGCGAGTGCGCCGGCGTGGTCGCCGCCGTCGGCCCCGGCGTCACCGGCCTCGCCGTCGGCGACCGGGTCGTCGCCTGCGGCTTCGGCGCCGTCGCCTCCCACCTCACCGTGCCCGCCGGGCACGTCAGGCCCGTCCCCGCGGAGCTGACCGACGCGGAGGCGGCGGGGCTGCCCCTGGTCACCGCCACCGCCTGGTACGCGCTCGCCGAGCAGGCCGGTCTGGAGGCCGGCGAGACCGTACTGATCCACTCGGCGGCCGGCGGCCTCGGGCTCGCCGCGGTCGGCGTCGCGAAGGCCCTCGGTGCCACCGTCATCGCCACCGCGGGCACCGAGTCCAAGCGGGCCGGGCTGCGCGCCCTCGGCATCGACCACGTCTTCGACTCCCGGGACCTGTCCTGGGCCGAGGACGTCGCCTGGGTCACCGGCGGCCGGGGCGTGGACGTCGTCCTCAACTCGCTGTCCGGCGCCGCGATCGACCTCGGCCTCGCCGCGCTCGCCGAGGACGGCCGCTTCGTCGAGGTCGGCAAGCGCGACATCTACGCCTCCCGCACCATCAGCCTGCGTGACTTCGCCAAGGGCATCAGCTTCTCCGCCGTCGACGTCGCGGGGCTCATCACCCGGCGCCCGGAGCGCTTCGCCCGGCTCCTGGACACCGTGTGGCAGCGGGTCACCGACGGCACCCTGCCGCCGCTGCCCGTCACCCCGTACGCCTTCGACCGGGCCGCCGAGGTGCTCCGCACCATGGCGCGCGGCGAGCACACCGGCAAGCTGGTCCTCACCGACCCCGGCCGGGTCACCGCCGTCGTACCGGAGCCGCTCCCCGAGGGACGGCTGCGCCCCGACGCGAGCTACCTCCTCAGCGGTGGCCTCGGCGCGCTCGGCCTCTCCCTGGCCGAACACCTCGCGGACCACGGCGCCCGCAGCCTCGTCCTCCTGGGCCGCTCCGCACCCGGTGACGCGGCCCTGCGACGCATCGAGGCGCTGCGGGTGCGCGGCACCACCGTCACCACCTTCCCGGTGGACGTCGCCGACCGGGACGGCCTCGCCGCCGTCCTCGACCGCGTACGGGTCGAACTGCCGCCACTGCGCGGTGTGTTCCATGCCGCAGGTGTCCTCGACGACGCGGTCGTCGCCAACCTCACCGGCGCCCAGCTGGACAGGGTCCTCGCCCCCAAGGTGGACGGCGCCCGGCATCTGGACGCCCTCACCGAGGACGATCCGCTCGACCTGTTCGTCCTCTTCTCCTCGGTCGCCGGCCTCGTCGGCAACCCCGGACAGGCCGGCTACGCGGCCGGCAACGTCTACATGGACGCGCTGGCCCAGGCCCGACGGCACCGCGGCAGGCCCGCGCTCGCCGTCCAATGGGGCCCCTTCGCCGACATCGGCCTCGCCGCCGACGAGGCGATCCGCGGCGAACGCCTCGCCGACCACGGCATGACCGGCTTCACCGCCGCCGAGGGCTGGCAGGCCCTCTTCCACCTCCTCGACGCCCCCGGGCAGGTCGTGTCGTACGTCCCGCTGGACGCCCGGCACTGGTTCGACGCGTACCCGGAGACGGCCGCACAGCCCAGCTGGCGTGCCATCGCCGAGCTCGCCAAGGACGGCAGCGGCGGCGGCGCGGGCGGCGCCGAGGAGTTCCTCGGCCGGCTGCGCGGCGCCGGGGACACGGAGCGGCCCGTCCTCGTCGAGGGCAAGATCCGTGAACTCGCGGGCCGTGTACTGCGGCTCGAGGCGGGCTCCATCGACCGTGAAGCTCCTTTCAAGTCACTTGGGTTGGACTCACTGATGAGCCTGGAGCTGCGCAACCGCCTCGAAATGGCCTTCGGGATGAAGCTGTCGCCCACGCTGCTGTGGACCTACGGCACCACGGCGGCCCTGGCGGGAATGCTCACCGGACGCCTCGGCGGAACGGAAGACGCCCACCCGTAGGACGAGTGGAGCTCCGCCCGGCTCCTTGGAACCACGTCAGAACGTATGCCGACCGCGAGGGACCTTCTTGTGACGACGCAACCGACCCATGAGGAATCGGCAGACCGGACGACCGGTGCCGGGCGAAGCACCACCACCCCGCTCAGCCGCGCGATGGACACCATCAAGCGGCTGCGCGGAGAGCTCGAAGAGGCCCGTTCCGGGCAGAGCGGACCGCTCGCCGTCGTCGGCGTCGGACTCCGCCTGCCCGGCGGCATCGTCGACCTCGACGGCTACTGGACGGCACTGTCCGAGGGCCGCGACCTGGTCGCCCCGATGCCCGAGCACCGCAAGGGCCCGTTCGCCGCGGAGTGGGACACCCTCCCGCGCCGGGGCGGCTACCTCGACGAAGTACTGGAGTTCGACGCCGGGTTCTTCGGCATCAGCCCCCGCGAGGCCCGCAGCCTCGACCCGCAGCACCGGCTGCTCCTCGAAGTGGCCTGGGAGGCCCTGGAGGACGCGGCGTTCGCACCCGAGTACCTCTCCGGCCTCCGGACCGGCCTCTACGTCGGCGTCACCGGCCAGGACTACCGCGACTGGCAGCCCGCAGGCCAGGAGGACGCCTACTGGCTCACCGGCAACGGCCACTGCTTCGCGGCCGGCCGGATCGCCTACACCATGGGCCTGATGGGCCCGGCCGTCGCCGTCGACACCGCCTGCTCGTCCTCGCTCACCGCCGTCCACCTGGCGGGGCAGGCGCTGCGCCGCGACGAGTGCGACGTCGCCATCGCCGCCGGCGTCAACCTGATCCTGTCGCCCCGCTCCACCCGCCTCATCCAGCAGACCAACTCCCTCTCCCCGGACGGTCTCTGCAAGACCTTCGACGCCCGCGCCAACGGCTTCACCCGCGGCGAGGGCTGCGGAGTCGTCGTCCTCAAGCGGCTCTCCGAGGCGCTCCGCGACGGCGACCGGGTGCACGCCGTGATCCGCGGCAGCGCCGTCAACCAGGACGGCCGCTCCTCCGGCTTCACCGCCCCCAACGTCCGCGCCCAGATCTCCCTCATCAAGGCCGCGCTCGACGACGCCGGTCTGACCCCCGGCGCGATCGGCGCCCTGGAGGCGCACGGCACCGGCACCGCGCTCGGCGACCCGATCGAGGTCGAGGCGATCGTCGAGGCCCTCGGCCGCCGCGACGGCGGCGCGCCGCTGCGCATCGGCTCCGTCAAGACGAGCATCGGCCACCTGGAGGCCGCCTCCGGCATCGCCGGACTCATCAGGGGAGTGGCGTCCGTCAAGCGGCGCGCGGTCCCGCCCGTCGTCCACCTGGACACGCTCAACCCCCGCATCGACATCGAGTCCACCGGTATCGAGTTCCCGCGCCGGGAGACGGAGTGGACCGGTGAGGACGGCGCGGGCGACTGCCTCGGCATCAGCTCCTTCGGCATGAGCGGCACCAACGCCCACGTGGTCCTCGGCCCGCTCACCGCCGAGGAACTCGCGGCGACCGCGACAGGCTCCGCCCCCGTCACCGGTTTCGAGATCACCGCCCGCAGCGAGGACTCCCTGCGCGCCTGGGCCGGCCGGCTCGCCGACCGCCTCGCCGAGCTGCCCGATGAGGCCTACCCGGCCTTCGCGTACACCGTCACCGAGGGCCGCGCCCGCCACTCCGTACGCGCCGGGATCACCGCCGGGGACCCGGCCGCCGCGGCCCGCGCCCTGCGCGCCCTCGCCGACGGCGCCGACTCCGAGGCGGTACGGCTCGACGGCACGACCCCGGAGGCCCCCGCCACCGCGCTCCCGCGCCGGGTCGCGGACCTGCCGGCCTACCCGTGGGAGCGGGTCCGGTACGCGCCGGAGACCGCCGCCCCGGCGACACTGCGCTCGGCCGACCCCATCGCCGCCTCCACCGCCGGCCCCACCGCCGACACCGCCGACTCGGCCGCCTCCACCGCGGAACCGCTGCCCGCGCTCGGCGTCGAGTGGGTCCCGTACACCCCGGCCCCGACCGCCCCCGACACCCTCCGCCCCCTCGTCGTCGCCGGTGACGACGGCGCCGCCGTCGCCCTGCTCGCCGAGGCCGCCCGCACCGCCGGCCGTACCGTCGCCGTCCTCGACACGCTCCCCGCCGGCACCGAGGAGTGGGCCCGGGTCTGGGACGAGCGCCCCGGCGACCTGCTGCTCGCGCTCGCCGCAGGCCCGCTGCCCGACACCCTCGACGCCACCGCGCCCACCGCGCACGCCGCCGCCCTCTGCGGCGCGGCGACCACCGCCGTCCGCGCCCTCCCGGCCGGCACCGGCCGCGTCCACCTCGTCACGGCGGGCGTCCGCCAGGTCACCGGCTCCGACCCGATCGCCGCCGCCGACCACGGCGTGCTGCACGGCCTCGCGCCGGTGCTCGCCCTGGAGTTCCCCGACACCTGGGGCGGGATCCTCGACCTGCCGGCCGTCCCGGACGCCGCCGACGCCACCGCCGCCCTGACGGCGCTCGCCGAGGACTCCGCCGAGGACCTGATCGCCGTCCGCGCCGGAGCGGCCCACGCCGCACGGCTGCGGCCCGCCGCCGAGCCGCTGCGCCCGCTGCCCGTCCACCCCGACGCCACGTACCTCCTCACCGGCGGACTCGGCGCGATCGGCACCGGACTCGTCCGCGACCTCGCCGCCCGCGGCGCCCGGCACCTCGTCCTCCTCGGCCGCCGGCCGCAGGACGAACTGCCCGCCGACGCCCGGGAGCTGCTCGCCGAACTCGCCGAGGCCGGCGTCGAGGCCGTGTACGCCCCCGCCGACACCGGCGACGCCGCCCGCCTCACCGAGGCCCTCGCCGTACTCGACGGCATGCCGCCGGTACGCGGAGTGGTCCACGCGGCCGGCAGCATCGACCGGCTGCCGCTCGCCGAGGCCGACGAGTCCACCTTCGCCACCGCCCTCGCCGGCAAGTTCACCGGCGCGGTCTGGCTGCGCCTCCTCGCCGCCGACTGGCCGCTCGACTTCCTCGTCCACCTCTCCTCCGTCTCGGCGGTCTGGGGCACCGACGGCTACGGCGCCTACGCCGCCGCCAACGGAGGCCTCGACGCGGTGGCCGCGCTCGGCGCCGCCGAGGGCACGCCCGCGACCAGCGTCGCCTTCGGGCCCTGGGACCTCGACGGCATGGCGAGCCCCGAGGCCCGCGCCCTCCTCGCCCGCATGGGCGTCAGCCCCGTGGCCCCCGCCGAGGGCTTCGCCGGACTCGCCGGAAACGGCACGGGCGCCCACACCGTCGCCTGCCGCCTGGACGCCGAGCGCTTCCGCACGGTCATGAACTCCGTACGAGCCCGGGCCCTGTTCGACGGGCTCACGGGGGCGGACACGCCCACCGGCGCCGCGTCCCGAACCCCCGCAGAGTCCCCGGCCGCCGCCTTCGCACAGGAACTCGCCGAGGCCCCCGAGCACCGCCGCCTCACCCTCGTCACCCGCCGCACCCGCGAGGTCCTCGCCGAGATCCTCGGCCACGACGACCCCACCGCCCTCCCCGAGACCACCGGCTTCCTCGACCTCGGCCTCGACTCGATCATGGCCGTCGACGCGGCGGCCGCGCTCACCGCGACCCTCGGCGTCGACGTCGGCATCGGCGACATCTTCGGCCACCCGACCGTCGAACGGCTCTCCGCCGAGCTGACCGGCCGCCTCGACGGCCGCACCACCGCCCCCGCGCCGCGCAGGGCCCCGGCCGCCCGCCCCGCACCCGCCGCCACCCCCGTACCGGAGGCGACGGCCGAGCAGCCCGAGCACCCCGACCAGGAGCCCATCGCGATCGTCGGCATGGCCGGCCGCTTCCCCGGCGCCGACTCCGTCGAGGAGTTCTGGTCCCTGCTCGACGAGGGCCGCGACGGCGTCGGACCCGTCCCCGCCGACCGCTGGGACACCGGCACCCTCCACGACCCGGCGGGCGCCCGCCCCGGCTCCATCTCCACCGACCAGGGCGGCTTCCTCCGCGACATCCGCCGCTTCGACGCCGCGTTCTTCGACATCCCGGCCCGCGAGGCCGAGAGCCTCGACCCGCAGCAGCGGCTGCTCCTCGAAGCCGCCTGGCACGCCCTGGAGGACGCCGGCACCGACCCGAAGTCCCTCGCCGGCAGCCGCACCGGAGTCTTCGTCGGCATCTCCAACTCCGACTACGCCCGCGTCCTGGAGAGCGGCGGCCTGGAGCCCCTCGACGCCTACTTCGCGACCGGCACCGCGCTGAACGCCGCCGCGGGACGGCTCTCCTACTACCTCGGCGCCCAGGGCCCCGCCCTCGCCGTCGACACCGCCTGCTCGTCCTCGCTCGTCGCCCTGCACCTCGCCGTCCGCTCCCTGCGCTCCGGCGAGACCGACCGGGCCCTCACCGGCGGCGTCAACGTGATCGCCGCACCCTCCTGCTCGGTCGCCGTCAGCCGGGCCCACATGCTCGCGGCCGACGGACGCTGCAAGACCTTCGACGCCTCCGCCGACGGCTTCGTACGGGCCGAGGGCTGCGGAGTCCTCGTACTCCGCCGCCTCTCCGACGCCCTGCGCGACGGCGAGCAGGTCCTCGCCGTCATCCACGGCAGCGCCGTCAACCAGGACGGGGCCTCCTCCGGCTTCACCGCCCCCAACGGCACCGCGCAGCGCCAGGTCATCCGGGCAGCGCTCGCCGACGCAGGCGTCGAAGGGGCCGAGATCGGCTACCTGGAGGCGCACGGCACCGGCACCTCGCTCGGCGACCCGATCGAACTCGAAGCCGCCTGGGACGTGTTCGGCCCCGGCCGGCGCCCCGGCGAACCCCTGCTCATCGGCTCCGTGAAGAGCAACATCGGCCACTGCGAGTCGGCCTCCGGCATGGCCTCCGTCTTCAAGACGGTCCTCGCCCTGCGCAACGGCCGCATCCCCGGCGACCTGCACTTCGAGAACCCCAACCCGCACGTGCCGTGGCGCGACATGAACGTCCGCGTCGTCGACTCCCGCGCCACCTGGGCCCCGGGCGACGTCCCGCGCCTGGCCGGCGTCTCCGGATTCGGCTTCTCCGGCACCAACGCCCACATCGTCATCGGCGAGGCACCCGCCGTCGAGCCGCAGGAACCGCCGCGCACCTCCGCCGACGGCCTGCTGCTGCCCCTCTCCGCCCCCGACACGGCCGGCCTCGACCGGCTCACCGAGCAGTGGCGGCGGACCCTGGAGGAGGCCCCCGAGGAGGCACTCGCCCAGCTCACCGCCACCGCAGGGGCGGGCAGGGCCCATCTCCCGGTGCGCCGGGCCGTGTTCGGCCGCGACCGCGAGCAGCTGCTCACCGCGCTCGCCTCGGCGACCCCGGCGTCCGGCCCCGCCAAGGCGCCCAGGGTGGCGTTCCTCTTCTCCGGCCAGGGCGCCCAGTACTTCGGCATGGGACGCGAACTGTACGAGACGGAGCCGGTGTTCAGCGCGGTCTTCGACGCCTGCGACCGGGCCCTCACCCCGCACCTCGGCGACTCGCTCCTCAACCTCGTCTTCTACGGCGAGGACCCGACCGTCGTCAACCAGACCCGGATCACCCAGCCGGCCCTCGTCGCCCTGGAGCTGGCGCTCGCCGCGCTCTGGGAGTCCTGGGGCGTTCGCGCCGTGGCCGTCATGGGCCACAGCGTCGGAGAGATCGCCGCGGCCGTCCACGCCGGGGTGATGAGCCTCGACGACGGCATGACGCTGATCGCCCACCGCGCCCGGCTCATGCAGTCCACCGCACCCGGCGGCATGCTGTCCGTCCCGGCCGCCCCGGAGACCGTGGCCGCCTGGGCCGCCGAGGCCGGAGTCGACGTCGCCGCCGTCAACGGACCGGAGTCCGTCGTCGTGGCCGGCCCCTCCGACCGGCTCGACACACTCGCCGGACGCCTGCGCGAGCAGGGTGTACGGTGCCGCCCGCTGACCGTCTCGCACGCCTTCCACTCACGGCTGATGGACCCGGTCCTCGACGAGTTCCAGCAGGCCCTCGAGGGCCTGGAGTTCGGCGCCCCGAAGCTCCCCGTCATCGCCAACGTCACCGGCACCGAGGCCGGCCCCGACACCTTCACCCCCGCCTACTTCGCCGACCACATCCGCCGCCCCGTCCAGTTCGTCGAAGGCGCCCGAGCGCTGAGCGACCTCGACGTCGACGTGCTCCTGGAGGTCGGCCCCGACCGCACCCTCGTCAACCTCGTCCGCGCCGCAGGACTCACCCCCGACGGCGGCTCCACGCCCTCGCTGCGCCGCGGCGGCCAGGACCGCGCCGTCCTGCTCGGCGCCGCCAAGACGCTCTACGAGCGCGGCCAGCGCCTCGACTGGGCGAAGATCACCGGGACCCGCACCGGCCGGGCCGACGCCCCCCGCTACCCCTTCGCCGACACCGCGTACTGGACCACGGCGGGCAGCCGGTCCACGGGCGCAGGCACCTCCGGATCCCCGGCCGTCCGCGCCGGCGCCGGCCGCCACTGGGGCGCCGAACTCCGCTCGCCCGGCCTCACCGGCCGCGCCTTCTCCTTCGAGCGCAGCTCCGGCTTCCCCGCGTACCTCACCGACCACCGCCTCTACGGCACGGTCGTCACCCCGGCCGCCTCCCACCTCGCCACCGTCCTCTCCGCCCTCGGCGGCGACGGCAGCCCCGTCGTCCTCCGCGACCTGATCTGCCCGCGGGCCCTGGTCATCAAGGACGGCGAGGAGTACGAGGCGCAGATCGTCGTCGACCGGCCCACCGAAGGCGGCGGCGCCGAACTCTCCGTACAGAGCCTCCTCGACCCCGAGCGCGGTGTCTGGCAGAAGCACATCGGCGGCCGGTACTCCAGCAGCCCGGAGGCCCACCGCCCGCCGGCCGAGAGCCGTACCGCGTTCATCGACTCCAGCGACCGGCACCTGACCCGGGCCGAGTTCTACGACTACTTCCGGGAGCTCGGCTACACCCTCGGCCCGTCCTTCCAGTGGATCGACGAGGTGTGGATCCGCGGCGACGAGGCCCTCGTCCGCTACACGATGCCCGAACTGCCGGACGACCCGGCCGGATACGAGCTGTACCCGGGCCTGATCGACTCCTGCTTCCAGAGCATCGCCGTCTTCCTCGTCGACGACGGAGCCGTCGAGGCCCCCTCGCTCGCCATCCCGTTCGCCGCGAAGGAGCTCTCCTTCCACGGCCGCCCGCTCACCGGCGGCGAGCTGTGGGGCCGGGTGCGCGTCCTGCGCGCCGAGCCCCTGCCGAACGACCGGCTGCGCGTCGAGACCGCCGACCTCCACCTGTACGCCAGGGACGCCGCCACCGGCGCCGAGCACAGCGTCTTCACCGCCGACGAGTTCCGCATCCGGCACGCCTCCCGGGCCGTCCTGGAGGCCAGCCTCCGCGGCGACGGCCTCGTCCACACCCTCGACTGGGCGCCGCTCACCGAGACCCCGGCGACCGGCGGAAAGCTCGCCGTCCTGGTCCTCGCGGACGAGGACGGAGCCGCCGAGCTCGTCGCCGCGCTGACCGCCGCCGGACACCGGGCCCTCGTCCACACCGGCGAGCTGCCCGCACACCCCGACGCCGACCTCGTCGTCGACGCCCGCTGGGCAGCCCCCGGCACCGGCGACGCGGGCCACGCCCTGCACGCGGCCCAGCTGCTCGCCGCCGGCCTGCGGACCCTGCCGCAGACCCTCCCGTACGTCCTGGCCGTCGACGGTTCCGCCGGACGGGCCCCGCTCCGCGAAGCCCTGTTCGGCATGGCGACCGCCCTGGAGGCCGAACAGGCCGACCGCAGGCTCACCCGGGTCCGGATCGACGCCGCCCACGCGGCCCGGCCCCTCGCCGAGCTGCTCGGCGCACTGCCCGGGGAGACCCGGCTCGCGCTGACCGACGACGGCGTACGGGCCGCCAGGCTCGTCAAGGTCCCGGCCGAGGCCGACGGGGACCGCCCCGCCGGCGGGGCGCTCGTCACCGGCGGACTCGGCGCCCTCGGCCTCGCCGTGGCCACCGCCCACGCGGCCCGCGGCGGCGACCGGATCACCCTGATGGCCAGGTCCGCGCCCGGCACGACCGAGCAGGGCGTCATCGACGGACTGCGCGCCTCCGGCGTCCGCGTCACCGTCGTCCGCGGCGACGTCACCGACCCCGCCGACGTGGCCGCCGCCGTCGCGGCCGCCACCGCCGACGGACCGCTCGGCACCGTCTACCACCTGGCCGGCGTCAACGCCGACGCGGCCTTCGGCTCCCTCACCGACGCCTCGTACGAGAAGGTCTTCCACGCCAAGGCACGCGGCGCGGACGTCCTCGCCGAGGCGATCACCGGCCACGACCCGCGCGCCCTGGTGCTGTTCTCCTCGGTCTCGGCCGTGCTCGGCGCCGCCGGACAGGCCAACTACGCCGCCGCCAACGGCTACCTCGACGGACTCGCCGAACGGCTCCGCGCCACCGGCGTCCCCGCCGTCAGCGTCAACTGGGGCCCCTGGGTCCCGGAGGCGAAGGGCGGCATGGCGGCCGCCGCGGCCGTCGAACGCGCCGCGGGACGGCTCGGCATCCGGGCCCTCTCCGACGCGGACGCGGCCACCCCGCTCGCCTTCGCGACGGACGCCCCGCTGGCCCGGCTCGTCGTCGTCGGCCTCGACCCCGCCCGGTACGCCGAGCAGAACGCGGGCCACGCCCGCGCCGCCCTGGTCGCCGAACTCACCGGCCCCGCACCGGCCGCCGAGCGCTCCGAGGCCGACGCCGCCGAACCGGCCGGCTGGATCACCGAGCGGCTGCGCGGCACGGACGAGGAGGAGCGCGAGCACGTCCTGCGCGCCGCGGTCCGCTCGCTCGTCGCCCGGATGCTCGGCTCCGACGACGGACTCCCCGCCGACGGCTCCGCCGACGCCGAGGGCTTCTCCGAGCTCGGCCTCGACTCGATCATGGCGATCGACCTGCGGGCCGCCCTCGCCCACGCGATGGGCAGGGACCTGCCGGCCACGGTCGCCATCGACCACCCGAGCGTCCTGTCGATGAGTGAGTTCCTCCTGGCCGAGGACGCGGTCTCACCGGCCGCCCTCGCCACCCCCGCACCGGCGACGACGCCGGTGTCCGCCCTGGTGCCCAGCACCGCCGACACCCCGCAGGCCGGGCCGTCGTCCGAGGAGCTCGACGAGCTCTCCCTCGACGATCTGCTCAAGGCCGTCCACGACGACCTCTCCCAGGAGCGGTGAGCAGGCGATGAAGGCGATACCGATACCCCCGCACACGGCGATTCCCCCGCACACGGCGATACCCCCGCACACGGCGACACACCACGCGAACGCAGGAGCAGAGTGATGGCGACCGCCCCCGACACCGCAGCACTGCGACAGGTGATCCAGGACCAGCTGAAGCTGTCCCGCCGGCTCAAGGACCGGGTGGCCGAGCTGGAGGCCCGCGCCCACGCCCCGGTGGCCGTCGTCGGCACCGCGATGCGGCTGCCCGGCGGGATCGACACCCCCGACGCGTACCGGACGTTCCTGTACTCCGACGACCCCGACACCCGGGCCGTCGGCCCGATCCCCGAGGACCGCACCGGCCTGCGGGCCGTCTACCACCCCGAGCGCGGCAAAGAGGGCCACTCCTACGTGGACCGGGCCGGGTTCCTGGACGACATCGCCTCCTTCGACGCGGCGTTCTTCGGGATCTCGCAGCGCGAGGCCGAGACCATGGACCCGCAGCAGCGGCTGCTGCTCGAAGTGGCCTGGGAGGCGCTGGAGCGCGGCGGCATCGCCGCCCGCCGCCAGGACCGGCTGCCGATCGGCGTGTTCGTCGGCGTCATGGCCTCCGAGTACGGCCGCAGGTTCGTCCACGACGGCGACTACAGCCGCATCGACCCGTACCACAGCACCGGCAGCGGCCACTGCTTCGTCGCCGGCCGGATCAGCTACGCGCTCGGCCTCTCCGGCCCGGCGACCAGCGTCGACACCGCCTGCTCCTCCTCGCTGGTGGCGATCCACCAGGCGGTGCGGGCGCTGCGCGGCGGCGAGTGCGACTACGCGCTCGCCGGCGGCGCCAACCTGATCCTCGGCCCCGACCTGATGGTCTCCCTCTGCCAGGGGGAGGCCCTCTCGCCCGGCGGCAGGTCCCGGACCTTCCTCGCCGACGCCGACGGCTACGGCCGGGGCGAGGGAGTCGGCATGGTCGCCCTGATGCGGCTCGACGACGCCCTCGACCGGGACCACCCGGTGCTCGCCGTCGTCCGGGGCAGCGCCGTCAACCACGACGGGGCCTCCTCCGGCTTCACCGTCCCGAGCGGCCCCGCCCAGCAGGAGGTGATCCGCGCGGCCCTGGCCGACGCCCGGGTCGCCCCCGGCTCGGTCGGCTACGTGGAGGCCCACGGCACCGGCACCGCCCTCGGCGACCCCATCGAGGTCGGCGCCCTGGACGCGGTCCTCGGCACCGGCGCGGGGGAGCGGACCGCCCCCGTCGCCCTCGGCAGCGTCAAGGCGCGGATCGGGCACCTGGAGGCCGCGGCCGGCATCGCCGGCGTCCTCAAGCTCGTCCTCATGCTCGGCGACGGCACCGTCCCGGCGGGCGCCCAGCCCGGCGACGGCAGGCTCAACCCGCTCATCCCCTGGGACCGGATCGCCCTCACCGTGCCCCGGGCGCCCGCGCCGTGGGCGGGCGCCCCCGAGGACCGCACCGCGGGCATCAGCGCCTTCGGTCTCTCCGGGACCAACGCGCACGCCGTGCTCTCCGCGTACCACCCGGCGCCCGCCGCCCCCGTGGACGTACCGGAGAACCACCCGGAGCTGCTCACCCTCTCCGCGAAGGACCCCCGGGCCCTCGCCGAGCTGTCCGAGCGGGTGCAGGAGGTGCTGACGGGCCTCGACGCCGCCGGCGTCGCCTCGCTCTGCCACACCCTGCGCGCCGGCCGGGTCCACTTCGGTCACCGGCTGGCCGTCGTCGGCTGCGACGCGGCGGCCCTCGCCGACGCGCTCGCCGCCGGACAGCCGGCGGACGGCGTGCGCGCCGCCGACCGGGTCGTCCTGGCGACCGGCACCGACACCGCCCTCCTGGAGGCCGCGCTGGCCGAACTGGCCCGCCACTTCCCGGGCCTGCGTCCGGCGACCGACGGGGAGGGCACGCCCGCCGCCCGGCTGCGGGCCGTCCTGACGCTGCTCGGCGTCAAGACGGCCCTCGCGACCGGAAGCGACACGTCCGGCCCCGACGCCGCCCGGATCACGGCCGGCGGCCAGAGCCTGCCGCTCGCCGGCGACGACCCCGAGTCCGCGCCCCGCCTCCTCGCCGAGGCGCTGGCCGCGCTCCACCGGGGCGGCGCGACGCTGCGGCTCGACCACCTCGCCGCCCCCGGCGCGCTGTTCGTCGACGCGCCGACCTACCCCTTCCAGCGCAAGCGGTTCTGGATCGAGGAGACGGCCGCCGAGCCGGCGCACATCGCGCCGGTCCCGGTCGCCCCCACCCGTACCGGGCCGCTCGACCGGGCCGAGATCGGCGCCTACCTGACCACCGAGCTCGCCGCCGTGCTCAAGGCGGACGGGGCGCTCGCCCCCGACGTGCCCTTCTGCGAGGTCGGCGGCGACTCCTTCACCGCGATGCTCCTCACCAAGAGCGTCGAGCAGCAGTACGGGGTCGAACTCCCCACCCTCGACTGCCCGGTGGAGATGCCCGTCGCCGATCTCCTCGTCCACCTCAGCGAGCAGGTCTGCGCCGCCATGGGGGTGGAGCGGTGACCGTCGAGCGCAGCCCGTTCCTGCGGCCGCGACCGGTCGACGAGCCGGCGGTCCGGCTCATCGGCTTCCACCACGCGGGCGGATCCGCCGCCGTCTACTACCCCTTCGTCCGCCATCTGCCCGCCGACTGGGACCTGCTCCTGCTCGACCTGCCGGGGCGCGGACGGCGGGCCGGCAAGCCCCAACTGGACGACATGGCCGAGGTGGTGGAGACCGCCGTCGCCGACGTCCTGCCGTGGGCGGACCGCGGGGCGCCGTTCGCCCTCTTCGGCCACAGCATGGGCGCCGTGGTGGCCGTGGAGACCGCCAGGGCCCTGGAGGGCCTCGGCCGGTACCCGGTGTGGACCGGGGTGTCGGGGCGGGTCGCGCCCCAGCACCCGGGCGTCGGAGCCGTACCCCTGCACAGCCTCGACGACGCCGCACTCCTCGACGTGATGCTGGACCTCGGCGGCATGCCCGAACGGGTCACCGAGGCCGGCGACTTCCTCGACCGGTTCCTGCGGACCGTCCGCGCCGACCTGAAGGCCGTGGACAACTACCGCCCGGCACCGCACCGTTCGCCGCTGAGCTCGCCGCTGACGGTCTTCGGCGGCACCCAGGACGCCTGGGCCCCGGCCTCCGCCATGCACCTGTGGCGGCGGGAGACGGGGGCGAGGTTCGTCCAGCGGTTCTTCCCCGGCGGCCACTTCTACTTCCTGGACTCCGGCTTCCCGGCCCTGGCGGACCAGGTGGTCGGCCAGGTCGAGACCTGCCTCGACCTGGCGGACGACGTACAGGTCGCGTAACCGCGCACCACGCAGCACAGCAGTCACACCACACACAGAGCGAGAACAGAGGGAGAACGCAGATGCGCTGGGACAACCTGTACGTCGCCGGACTCGGGGCCTACCTTCCGGAGCAGGTCGAGACCGCGGCCGAGGCCGTCGCCGCCGGCCGCTACGACGCCGAGGAGGCCACCTCCAACGGCATCCGCGCGGTCCGCGTGGCCCGCGCCGACGAGCCCGGCCCGGTCATGGCCGCCCACGCCGGCCGCCAGGCCGTCGAGCGCGCCGGCCGCCCCCACGAGGAGTACGACATCGTCCTCCACGGCTGCGTCGGCCACCAGGGCCAGGACTTCTGGACCCCGGTCAACTACGTGCAGAACGAGACCGTCGGCGGCACCGGCCTCTCCATCGAGATCCGGCAGGGCTCCAACGGCGGCCTCGCCGGCCTGGAGCTCGCCGCCTCGCACCTCGCGAGCCGCCGCGTCCCCTCCGCCGCCCTCGTCACCACCGGCGACGCCTTCCGGCTGCCGTACTTCGACCGCTGGGGCTCCGACAGCCAGCAGGCGTACGGCGACGGCGCCGGCGCCCTCGTCCTCTCCAACCAGGGCGGCTTCGCCCGCCTCAAGTCCACCGCGACCTACACGGACTCCTCCCTGGAGCCCATCTACCGCGGCACGCAGGGCTGGACCGACGGCCCGTTCCTCGACGGCAAGCCGGTCGACCTGCGCAGCCGCAAGTCCGACTACCTCCTCAAGGAGGAGGGCGCCTACGACCACGTCATCCAGCAGATGACGAAGAACGCCTCCCAGGTGCTCCAGGAGGCGCTCGACGACGCGGACGCCAAGCTGTCCGACGCCCGGTTCTTCGTCCACGCCAACATCGCGGAGACGATCGCCCAGTTCTCGTTCTACTCGCTGCTCGGCGTGGACCGCGCCACCACCACGTACGACTGGGGCCAGGACTTCGGCCACATGGGCGCGGGCGACCAGCTCATCGGCATGAACCACGTGGTGGAGGCCAGGGACCCGCAGCCGGGCGACCTGCTGGTCACCATGGGCGTCGGCGTCGGCTTCATGTGGACCGTCGCCGTACTGGAGTTCACCGAGTCGCCCCAGTGGTGACGCCCCGCCACCGCCGACGCGGCGCGATCACTGGTTCCAGAGGAGCCGCAGCGCCGCGTTGACCAGGAAGATCCCCACGAACGCCGCCGCCCAGCCCTGCCTCCCCGAGGCGAGCAGGGCGGCGGCGCCGCTTCCGAACCAGAGCACCTCGAGGAGCACCCGGCCGCCGCCGTGCACCGCGTACGTGGCGCGCGGCGCCCCGAAGAGCGCCCACACGGCGATCAGACCGACCGGCACACCGACGCCGAGAAGCAGCTTCAACGGCCACTTGTCGGTCGTGGTGAACCCCCACAGGGCGGTCGCCGCGTACACCGAGAGTTCCAGCAGGAACATCACGAGCAGGTTGAAGGCCTTGAGGGACGAGAGCATGAGGGACTCCTAGGACATGCGGGATTCCACGGTGCGGGGTTCCGCGCGGGTGGGCAGATCAGACCGTCAGATCGGTACGGAGCGTGAAACGGGTCAGTCGGGGGTCGGAGCTGAGGATGGCGCGCTGGAGCTCCTGGAGCCGCGGCGAGGGCTCCACGCCCAGCTCCTCCACGAGGAAGCCGCGGAGCGCGGTGAACGCCTCGAGCGCCCGCCACTGCTGACCGGACCGGTAGAGCGCCGTCATGTACTGGGCGCACAGGTTCTCGTGCATCGGATGGCGGGCCGTCAGCACCGCCAGCTCGCTCAGCAGCGCGTGGTGCCGGCCCAGCGCGAGATCGGCCTCGACGCGGGACTCCACGACGCACAGGTGACTCTCCTCCAGGCGCGTCACCTCCACCCCGAGCCGCAGCCCGTGGTGCACGTCGACCAGCGCCCGGCCGCGCCACACCGCGAGCGACTGCCGCAGCAGCCGTGAGCCCGTCTCCCGGTCGCCCAGGTCGAGCGCGCGCCGCCCGGCGGCCGCGAGCCGCTCGAAGGCGTGCACGTCGACCTCCTCCGGTGTGATGTCGAGGAGGTAGCCGCCGTACCGGGTGGCCAGCACGTCCTTCGCACGGCGCGGGCCCTCCGGCGGCAGCGCCGCCTCGATGCGCTTGCGCAGCTGGAGGATGTACGTCTGCAGCGTCGTCTGCGCGCTCCTCGGCGGCTCCATGTCCCACAGCTCCTCCATGAGCGTGGGCACCGGCACTATCTGGCCGGCCTGCAGGGCAAGCAGCGCGAGGATCTGTCGGGGCTTCCCCGCGGTCGGCAGGAGCGCGACCCCGTTCTCCGAAGCCTCGAAGGACCCCAGGACCTTGATGTCCATGCAGCTCCACCCCTCCACTCGCCAGCTCTCATCGTGCTACCGAGTCTGGCCCGCCCCCCTGTTGGGGCGACAGTGCCCAGGTCACCGGCCTCCCATGAACCCCGAACGTGTCGATGCATGAGAAATCCACGGTCCGTACGGGGCCGGCCCGCCCCGGCGGGCCGCGGCGCTGGACCCGAGTGCGAGTCCGGCTCAAGCGCCGCCGCCGACGATCTGCCCGTACCGACTGTCCGTCTGTCCGTACAGACGATCCGTCCGTACAGAACAGCTGTCCGTACAGACGATCCGTCCGTACGGAGGACAGGGCGGCCCGGCCGACGGAGGCGCGCGCGTGAGGAGAGATCATTGACCACGGTATCCAGTCCGGCGGATCGTGAAACCCGGAAGTCTCCGCTGGAATCACTGCGCGCGCTGCGCGCCGACGGCACACTGGCCGAGAACTACCCGTCCGTCGCCCCGCTCCTCGCCGCCATGGTGTCCGGCGGCGCGGACGCCGACTTCCGGCGCGCCGGGAACCTCCTCGTCCAGCTCGACCGGCAGGCCGTGCTCGCGGCCCGCCCCGAGACCGAGACCGCGGTCGTCGCCCTCACCGGGCACTCCACGATCGGAGGCGTACGAGCGCCGCTGACCGCCGAGTTCGCCCGCCACGGGGTCCTCGTCGAGGACCGGCTCGGCGACTTCGACGCCTACCTGCGCGACCTGCGCGACCCGGCGAGCGCCCTGCACGCCCCCGACGTCGACCTGGCCCTGTGGGTGCTCGACCCGCAGACCCTCCTCGACGAGATGGGCTCGCCCTGGCAGGCCGACGACCTCGTACGGACCGCCGAGCGCAAGCTCGCCCAGATCGAGAGCCTCGCCACCGCCTTCACCGGGAACGCCACGGCCGCGCTGGTCCTCAACACCGTGCCGCTGCCCCGCAGCGTCACCCACCAGCTCATCGACCACGAGTCCCGGGCCCGCGCGGGCATCGCCTGGCGCGACTTCAACAGCGGACTCCTGCGCCTCGCCCTCGGCAACCCGCGGATCCACGTCATCGACCTCGACCCGGTCGTCGCCTCCGGCGTCCCGCTCGACGAGCCCCGCATGGCCGCCTACGCCAAGGCCAACCTCGGCGACGACCTGCTCGCCCGCTACGCCCGGGAGGTCGCCCACCTCTCCCGCATGCTGAGCGGCCGCACCAAGAAGGTCCTCGTCGTCGACGCCGACAACACCCTCTGGGACGGGATCCTCGGCGACGACGGCCCGGACGGCATCGCCGCCGCCACCACCTTCCGCGGCGAGGCCTTCGGCAACTTCCAGCGGGTCGTCAAGCAGATCGGCACCCAGGGGATCCTGCTCGCGGTCAGCAGCAAGAACGACCACGAGCCGGTCGTCCAGGTCCTCAAGGACCACCCCGACATGGTGCTGCGCGAGGCCGACTTCGCCCGCGTCAACGCCAACTGGCAGCCCAAGGACGCCAACCTGCTGGACATCGCCGAGAAGCTCAACCTCGGCGTCGACAGCTTCGTCTTCGCCGACGACTCGCCCTTCGAATGCGGCCTGGTCGCCGACAGCCTCCCGCAGGTCGCCGTCGTCCGCCTCGACGAAGAGCCCGCCCTGCACATCGAGAAGCTGCTCGCCGACGGCTGGTTCGACACCGCCCGCCTCACCGACGAGGACCGGGCACGGGCCGCGCTCTACCGCACCGAGTCCGAGCGCGCCGACCTCCTCGAGAACGCCGGCTCCATGGAGGAGTACCTCGAAGGGCTCGGCGTCCGCGTCCAGCTCACCGAGGCCGGCGCGGGCGACATCGACCGGGTCGCGCAACTCTCCCTGCGCACCAACCAGTTCAACCTGACCACGGTACGGCTCCAGGCCGCCGAGGTGGCCGCCCGGATCGAGGACCCGGACCACCTCGTCCTCGCGATCCGCTCCGGCGACCGCTTCGGCGACAACGGCGTCGTCGGAGCCGTCTTCGCCCGCCGCTCGGGCGACGAGCTCCACATCGACAACATGCTGCTCTCCTGCCGGGTCTTCGCCCGCGGCATCGAGCAGACCGCCGTCGCGAGCCTCCTCGCCCACGCCGCCGCCACCGGCGCCCGCGCGGTCCTCGCGAGCTACCGGCCGACCGCCAAGAACAAGAACGTCCGGGAGTTCTGGCCCTCCATGGGCTTCGCCCCCACGTCGACGGCGGACGACGAACTCCACTTCCGCCACGACCTGGAGAACCTCCCGGTCACCCCCTCCCACATCCTGCTCGACTCCACCCTGGAAGGCACCGCGTCATGACCAAAGAGGACTTCATCCACCTGGTACGCGACGAGCTCGACCTGCCCCTGGGCGTCGACGACCTCTCCGCGGACTTCGACCACGTCGTGAGCTGGGACTCGATGCACATGCTGCGCCTGGTCGCCGCCGTCGAGCGCGAGACCGGCTCCCGCGTCCCCGTCGGCAAGCTGCTGGCCGACCGCAGCCTCGCCGCCATCTACGAGCGCATCAGCGCGGCGTGAACCGCCGAGGAATCCAGCAGAGGCAGGAGAGAACAACATGAGCATCGACGCCCGGGACACCGCTCGGGACACCACTCGGGGCGCCGCCCCGGACGCCCGGCCCGCGCCGCCCCAGGCGCCGGCCGGCCCGTCCCCCGCGGGCCCGGAGGCCCCCGCCCCCGGCAGGCGCGGACTGATCCTCGCCGTGGTCGCCGTCGCCCAGCTGGTCTGCGTCCTGGACGCGACCATCGCCAACGTGATGCTGCCCCAGCTCCGCGGCGACCTCGGTCTCGGCACCCAGGGCCTGCAGTGGGTGATGAACATCTACGTGCTGCTCTTCGGCGGCCTCATGCTGCTGGGCGGCCGCCTCACCGACGTCTTCGCCCGCCGTACCGTCCTGGTCTCCGGCATCGCCCTCTTCACCCTGGGCTCCCTCGCCGCGGCCACCGCCGACAGCGGCGGCATGCTGCTGACCGGCCGCGGCCTCCAGGGCATCGGCGCCGCCGTGCTCTCCCCGGCCGCCCTCTCCATCCTCGTCACCACCTACCCGGAGCCCGCCGAGCGCGCCAAGGCCCTCGGCATCTGGGGCACCGTCATGGGCGTCGGCGCCAGCCTCGGCACCCTGCTCGGCGGCGCCGTCACCGACGTCAACTGGCGCTGGGCGTTCCTCATCAACATCCCCATCGGCGTCCTCCTGATCGCCGGCGCCTTCGCCTACGTCCCGCGGATCGTCCGCACCGGCGCCCGCCCGCCCGCCGACGTCCTGGGCGCCCTCACCGGCACCCTCGGCCTGCTCGCGCTGGTCTTCGGCATCGTCACCGCCGGCTCCGACGGCTGGACCGACACGACCGCCCTCGGCTCGCTCGCCGCCGCCGTGGTGCTGCTCGCCGTCTTCGTCCGGGTGGAGAGCACCGCCAAGGCGCCGCTGCTGCCGCTGCGCCTGCTGCGCCGCCGCTCCGTCGCGACCGGCACCATCGCCCAGCTGATCACCGCCGGACTGATGCTGCCGTCGTTCTTCATGCTGCCGCAGTACATGCAACTCGTCCTCGACTACAGCCCGCTGGAGGTCGGCCTCGCCTACATCCCGACCAGCCTCGCGATGCTCGGTGTGTCCGGTGCCGTCCCGGTGCTCATCGCCAAGTTCGGGCCCCGTGTCCCGTACGTCATCGGCACGGTCCTGCTCGCCGTCATGCTGGTCCTGATGCTCGGCGCCGGCACCACCAGCGGCTACTGGTCGCTGCTGCTGCCCGTCACCGCGCTGCTCGGCGTCGGCCTGGTGCTCTGCATGATGACGGCCCCGGTCGTCGGCACGCAGGACGCCTCGGAGGAGGACGCCGGCACCACCTCCGCCGTCCTCAACGCCTCCACCGAGGTCGGCGGCGCCCTCGCCCTCGCGGTCACGGCGACCGTCGTCGGCTCCCGCCTCGCCGAGCTCACGGGCCAGGGCGTGAGCACCGCCGAGGCCTTCACCGACGCACTGCAGCGCGGCTTCCTGGTCCTGTTCGTCTGGATCGCCGCCAACCTGGTCGTCGGCCTCCTCGGGTTCGCCGGCCGCCCGGCGGCCGCCGAAGAGCCGAAGGCCTGACCGCCCCGGGCCTCCGCCGGCCCGATCGCACGACACCCCCCCTCAGTGCCGCCGGGCGGACCCCACCCGCCCGGCGGCCCCGCCCTCCTCTCCGCACCCGCACGAGAACCCCGGAGAGGGGATCCCCAGCCCGCTCTCTCCGCGCAGAGAGGCAGACAGATGCTCCAGCAACGCCACCGGCCCGCCACACCGCCCGCCGCCGCCTCCACCTCCGCCCCCGGCACCGCGACCGTCGCCTCCGCCCCCGGCACCGCGACCGTCGCCCCGGACGGCCCCGTCGCCCTCCTCCTCGGAGCGGCGGCACCCCACCGGCACCCGGGTGAGGCGGCCGCCAACTCCACCCTGCTGGAAACCTGGTCGAGCGGGGTACGCACCTGGGTCCTCGACCGCGCGGAGCTGCTCGCCGCACGCGGCCCCGAGGCCCGGATCCTCTCCGACGAGTCGACCGGCCTCGACAGCGTCCACGCCGAGGAGTGCGTGACCTGGGCCCGCGCCCAGCGGGCCGCCGGCCACCGCTTCGACCTGGTCCTCGGACTGCGCGAGGACGTCCAGCTCGCCGCCGCCGCCGTCGCGGCCGCCCTGCACCTGCCGGGCAACCACCCCGACGCCGTCCGCCGCGTCCAGGACACCGGCGCCCGGGTCGCCGCCCTCGCCGCCGGCGGATTCCTCGTCGACGAGGACCCCGACCGGGCACCCGAGGGCACCGCGCTCACCGCCGTCGGCGCCTTCGTCTCCGGTCGGCCCCACGTCTTCCTCCTCGCCACGCCCACCGAGGACGGCTGGGCCCCCGCGGACGGCCGGGCCCCCGCGACCGAGGACGGCCGGGCCGCCTCCACCGGGCTGCCCCGCACCCCCCAGGCCGCCGCCGCCGAGGCCGCCGCGGCCGTCCTCCACCTCGGACTCTGCTTCGGCGTCTTCCGGGTGGACCTGCGCGCCACCGACCGGGGCCTCGCCGTCTCGGACGTCCGCCTCACCCTCGAAGCCCCCGGCCTCCAGGCCCACGTGGCCCGGACGCTGCCCTGCGTCGAGCTCTTCAACCTCGTGTACGACGACGCCCTGGGCCGTACGACGGCCCTCCCGGCGCGTCCCCTCGCCCCCGCCACCCCGTCCCGCACCGCCCCCTCGGCGGTACCCCCGTTCGTCCTTCTCGCGGGCGAGCCCGAGGGAGCGGCGGCGGAGCCCCACATATGCCGTGGCACCGACTGAACCGAACGAGAGCCGGAGACCCCGAATGACCACCGAGCTCGTCCAGCTGCTCACTCCCGAGGGCCGTCGCGTCGACCACCCCGAGTACGCCGTCGACCCGAGCGCGGAGGAACTGCGCGGCCTCCACCGCGACATGGTGCTCGCGCGCCGCCTCGACGCGGAGGCGGTCACCCTGCAACGCCAGGGCGAGCTGGCCCTGTGGCCCTCGCTCCTCGGCCAGGAGGCCGCCCAGATCGGCTCCGCCCGCGCCCTGCACCCCGGGGACCACGCCTTCCCCAGCTACCGCGAACACGGCGTGGCCCTGGCCAGGGGGCTCGACCCGGCCCACCTGCTCGCGCTCTTCCGCGGCGCGAGCAACGGCAGCTGGGACCCGGCCGAGCGCAACTTCCACCTCTACACCCTCGTCATCGGCTCGCAGGCCCTGCACGCGACGGGGTACGCGATGGGCGTGGCCAAGGACGGCGCCGACACCGCCGTGATCGCCTACTTCGGCGACGGCGCCTCCAGCCAGGGCGACGTGGCGGAGGCGTTCACCTTCGGCGCGGTCTACGACGCCCCGATCGTCTTCTTCTGCCAGAACAACCAGTGGGCGATCTCCGAGCCCACCGAGCGCCAGATGCGGGTGCCGCTCTACCGGCGCGCCGCGGGCTTCGGCTTCCCCGGCGTCCGGGTCGACGGCAACGACGTCCTGGCCTGCCTCGCCGTCACCCGCGCCGCCCTCGACCACGTCAGGACCGGCTCGGGACCGATGTTCGTCGAGGCGTACACGTACCGCATGGGTGCCCACACCACCTCCGACGACCCGACCCGCTACCGCGACGAGGCGGAGGTGGAGGAGTGGCGCGCCAAGGACCCGATCCTGCGGCTCCGCCGGCTCCTGGAGCGCGAGGGCCACGCCGACGAGGCGTGGTTCGCCGCCCTGGACGAGGAGGCGGAGACGCTCGCGCGGCGCGTCCGCGAGATCGTCAGGACCATGCCCGACCCCGACCCGAAGGCGATCTTCGGGAACGTGTACGCGGACGGGCACGCGCTCGTCGACGAGGAACGTGCCCGGTTCGCCGCCTACCAGGCGTCCTTCGCGGACGCCGGACGGAGCTAGTCATGGTCACGAAGAGCCTTCCCGTGGCGAAGGCGCTCAACGAGGCCCTGCGCGCAGCGCTGGAGGCCGATCCCAAGGTCCTGCTCATGGGCGAGGACATCGGAAAGCTGGGCGGCGTCTTCCGGGTCACGGACGGTCTGCAGAAGGACTTCGGCGAGGGCCGGGTCATGGACTCCCCGCTGGCGGAGTCGGGCATCGTCGGCACCGCGATCGGTCTCGCCCTGCGCGGCTACCGGCCGGTCGTGGAGATCCAGTTCGACGGTTTCGTCTTCCCCGCGTACGACCAGATCGTCACGCAGCTCGCCAAGATGCCCGCCCGCTCGCAGGGCAAGGTGCGGCTCCCGGTCGTGATCCGCATCCCGTACGGCGGCGGCATCGGCGCGGTCGAGCACCACTCCGAGTCCCCCGAGGCGCTCTTCGCGCACGTCGCGGGGCTGAAGATCGTGTCGCCCTCGACCTCGTCGGACGCGTACTGGATGCTGCGGCAGGCCATCGAGTCCGACGACCCGGTCATCTTCTTCGAGCCGAAGCGCCGTTACTGGGACAAGGGCGAGGTCGCTCTGCCCGACAGCGACAGCGACAGCGGCAGCGGCTCCGTCGCGGGCCCGGCCGCCCCCGGCGCGCTCCACGAGGCGCGGGTGGCGCGCCCCGGCACCGACCTCACCCTCGCCGCCTACGGCCCGATGGTGAAGGTCTGCCTCCAGGCCGCCGCCGTCGCCGAGGAGGAGGGGCGGTCGATCGAGGTCCTCGACCTCCGGACCGTCTCCCCGATCGACTTCGACACCGTCCAGACCTCGGTCGAGAAGACCGGCCGTCTGGTCGTCGTCCACGAGGCCCCCGTCTTCTTCGGTTCGGGCGCGGAGATCGCCGCCCGGATCACGGAGCGCTGCTTCCACCACCTGGAGGCCCCCGTCCTGCGGGTCGGCGGCTACCACGCGCCGTATCCGCCGGCGCGGCTGGAGGAGGAGTACCTGCCGGGTCTCGACAGGGTGCTCGACGCCGTCGACCGCTCGCTGGCGTACTAGGCGTACTAGGGAAAGAGATCATGGCGATTCGCGAATTCAGGATGCCCGACGTGGGGGAGGGGCTGACCGAGGCCGAGATCCTCACCTGGTACGTCAAGCCGGGCGACCCCGTCATGGACGGGCAGGTCGTGTGCGAGATCGAGACGGCGAAGGCGGCGGTGGAACTCCCCGTCCCCTTCGACGGTGTCGTGCGGGAGATCGGCTTCCCGGAGGGCACGACGGTGGACGTCGGCGCCGTGATCATCTCCGTCGACACGGAGCCGACGGCGGACACGGGGTCCGGTACGGAGCTCCGTGAGGAGGCCCGTACGGAGCTCCTCCCGGCGGCTCCCACGGAGGTGTCCACGGACGTCCGGGCGGAGGTCTCCACGGACGTCCCCGCGGAGCTCCCCGCGGATGTCTCCGCGGCGCGGCCGGAGCGCCGGCCGGTACTGGTCGGCTACGGCGTGGTGGAGTCCTCCGCCAAGCGCCGTCCCCGCCGGCCGGCCAACGGCACGGCTCCGGCCGGCCGGGGGCCCGGCCCCGGACCCCGCCCGCTCGCCAAGCCCCCCGTGCGGAAGCTGGCCAAGGACCTCGGGGTCGACCTGACCGTCGTCCGCCCCTCCGGCGGGGACGGCACGATCACCCGGGCGGACGTGCACGCCGCCGCCGTGGTCGACATCGGCACCCGGGAGGTCGTGGAGCGGCCGGTCCCGGTCCCGGCCCCCACCGCGCTGCCGGACGCGCGGGAGACCCGTGTCCCGATCAAGGGCGTGCGGAAGGCGACGGCCGCGGCGATGGTGGGGTCGGCGTTCACCGCGCCGCACGTCACCGAGTTCGTGACCTTCGACATCACGCGGACGATGAAGCTGGTCGAGGAGCTGAAGTCCGACAAGGACATGGCGGGCCTGCGGGTCAACCCGCTGCTCCTCATCGCCAAGGCCGTCCTGGTCGCCATCAGACGCAACCCGGACATCAACGCGGCCTGGGACGAGGCGGCGCAGGAGATCGTGCTCAAGCGGTACGTGAACCTGGGCATCGCCGCGGCCACCCCGCGCGGTCTGATCGTGCCGAACATCAAGGACGCGCACGCCCAGACCCTGCCCGAGCTGTCGAAGTCGCTGAGCGAGCTGGTCTCCACGGCCCGCGAGGGCAGGACGACCCCGGCGGCGATGCAGGGCGGCACCATCACCCTCACCAACGTCGGCGTCTTCGGCGTCGACACCGGTACGCCGATCCTCAACCCGGGCGAGGCCGCGATCCTCGCGATCGGTACGATCAAGCTCCAACCCTGGCTCCACAAGGGCAAGGTGAAAGCGCGTCAGGTCACGACCCTGGCCCTCTCCTTCGACCACCGTCTGGTCGACGGCGAGCTCGGCTCGAAGTTCCTCGCGGACATCGCCGCGATCCTGGAGCAGCCGAAGCGACTCATCACCTGGGTCTGAACGGGCACGTGCACGTCGGAACAGACCGTCCATCAGTCGAACTGAGCACAGGGGAGGCGCAACACATGGCGCGCGAGTCGGAGTCCGGGCTGCCGATCGAGCCGGTCTACGGGCCGGGGGCTCTGGAGGGGTGGGATCCCGCCGGGAAGCTGGGCGAGCCGGGTTCGTACCCGTTCACGCGTGGTGTGTATCCCTCGATGTACACGGGTCGGCCGTGGACGATGCGGCAGTACGCGGGTTTCGGTACGGCGACGGAGTCGAACGCCCGGTACAAGCAGCTGATCGCGAACGGCACGATGGGTCTGTCCGTCGCCTTCGATCTGCCGACGCAGATGGGGCACGACTCGGACGCGCCGATCTCCTCGGGTGAGGTCGGCAAGGTGGGTGTGGCGATCGACTCGATCGACGACATGCGGGTGTTGTTCGACGGGATTCCGCTGGACAGGGTGTCGACGTCGATGACGATCAACGCCCCTGGTTCGCTGCTTCTGCTGCTGTACCAGTTGGTCGGTGAGGAGCAGGGTGTCGCGGCGGATCAGCTGACGGGGACGATCCAGAACGATGTGCTGAAGGAGTACATCGCGCGGGGCACGTACATCTTCCCGCCGAAGCCCTCGCTGCGTCTGATCGCGGACATCTTCAAGTACTGCCGGGCCGAGATCCCGAAGTGGAACACGATCTCGATCTCGGGCTATCACATGGCGGAGGCGGGTGCCTCGCCCGCGCAGGAGATCGCGTTCACGCTCGCGGACGGGATCGAGTACGTGCGTACGGCGGTCGCGGCCGGGATGGACGTGGACGACTTCGCGCCGCGGCTGTCCTTCTTCTTCGTGGCGCGTACGACGATCCTGGAGGAGGTGGCGAAGTTCCGTGCCGCCCGCCGGATCTGGGCGCGGGTGATGAAGGAGGAGTTCGGGGCGAAGAACCCGAAGTCGCTGATGCTCCGCTTCCACACCCAGACGGCGGGCGTGGCCCTCACGGCCCAGCAGCCGGAGGTGAACCTGGTCCGTGTGGCGATCCAGGGCCTCGCGGCCGTCCTCGGTGGCACGCAGTCGCTGCACACGAACTCCTTCGACGAGGCGATCGCGCTGCCGACGGACAAGTCCGCGCGCCTCGCTCTCCGTACGCAGCAGGTCCTCGCCTACGAGACGGACGTGACGGCGACGGTGGACCCGTTCGCCGGCTCGTATGTGGTCGAGAAGATGACGGACGACGTGGAGGCCGCGGCGCTTGAGCTGATGGCCAAGGTCGAGGAGATGGGTGGGGCGGTCGCCGCGATCGAGCGTGGTTTCCAGAAGGGCGAGATCGAGCGTTCGGCGTACCGGATCGCGCAGGAGACGGACAGCGGCGAGCGGGTCGTCGTCGGTGTCAACCGGTACACGATCGACGTCGAGGAGCCCTACGAGCCGCTGCGCGTCGACCCGGCGATCGAGGCGCAGCAGGCCGAGCGTCTCGCCAAGCTGCGGTCCGAGCGGGATCAGGCGGCCGTGGACGCGGCGCTCGTGGAGCTGAAGAAGGCGGCGGAGGGCACGGACAACGTCCTCTACCCGATGAAGGACGCGCTCAGGGCGCGGGCGACCGTCGGCGAGGTCTGCAACGCGCTGCGCGAGGTGTGGGGCACCTACGTCCCCACCGACGCCTTCTGAACTCGCGTCAGACGAGGACCTCGACCCTCCACTGGGGGTCGCGGTCGTCCGTCCGGACGACGACGCGCTTGGGGAGCGGCGAGCGGTCCTCGAAGAGGTCGCGGCCGAGCGCGAGGCCGTTCTGGTCGATGACGTAGACCCCGTCCCGGAGCTCGTCGAGGGCGGTGATCGTGGTGACCCCGTCCTCGGCGACCCGCTGGAGGCGCCAGACGGAGGCGGGGGACTCGTCGGGCCGGACGGCCGCCGGGGCACGGTCGCTGCCCTCCGAGACGATGGTGTCCTCGGTGCCCTTCACGGTGAACCGGAACCCCTCGCCCGCGGGGCCGACCGCCCACTCCGCGGCCTGCTCCTGCTGGACGAGCAGGCCGACGAGCCTTCCGTCCAGGACCCCGACCGGGGCCCCCTTCGCGTACAGCCTGACGACCTTGACGATGCCCGACATCGAGCCTCCTGTGCTGAGTGCGGCAGTTGTCCCGATCCTGCCCGGGCGGACCGGGCGCGGGCCAGTGAACACGCGCGTGCGTACGAGCGACACAGGGCACGCTCCCGGCCGTGGTCCACGGGGGGAGCGGGTCGCCGGGTGTACGGGTAGGACATGACGATCTCCGTGAACCAGCTCACCGACCCGGCCGTGCGCGCCTTTGTCGCGGCCCTCAACGCCAACGACAAGGAGGCCTTCGAGTCGGCTCTCACGCCCGGCGCGACCATGTCCGACGACGGTTCGGAGCGCAATCTGGACGAGTGGACGGAGAAGGAGGTCTTCGCCTCGCGCGGGCACATGGAGATCGAGTCCGAGAAGGGTGACGGGCGTGACCTCGTCGCCCGCTACCGCAACGACACCTGGGGCGAGATGCGGACCCGCTGGCGCTTCACCGTCGAGGGCGGGAAGGTCGCCCGCTTCGAGACCGGCCAGGCGTAGGACCGGCCAGGCGTAACCCCCGTACATCGGCCGGGCGTGCCCCCCCCCGGCCATCGTCCAGGCGTAACCCACCCCGGCCGTCGGCCGGGGTGCTACCCCCGGCCGATGTACGGCATCGCCGTCGCCATGACCGTCGCGAACTGGACGTTCGCCTCCAGCGGCAGCGCCGCCATGTGCACCACCGTCGCCGCCACGTCCGCCGCGTCCATCACCGGCTCCGCCGCCAGCTGCCCGTTGGCCTGGAGGATGCCGCTCTGCATGCGGGCCGTCATCTCGGTGGCCGCGTTGCCGATGTCGAGCTGACCGCAGGCGATCCGGTACGGGCGCCCGTCGAGGGACAGTGACTTCGTCAGGCCCGTCATCGCGTGCTTCGTCGCCGTGTACGCGATCGAGTGCGGGCGCGGCACGTGCGCGGAGATCGAGCCGTTGTTGATGATGCGGCCGCCCTGCGGGTCCTGCTCCTTCATGGCCCGGAAGGCCGCCTGGGCGCAGAGGAAAGCGCCCGTCAGATTGACGTCGACGACCGCGCGCCAGGTCTCCGGGTCCAGGTCCTCGACCGGGACGCCGCCGCCCGCGAACGTACCGGCGTTGTTGAAGAGCAGGTCGACCCGCCCGTACCGGTCCCGTACGGCCGCGAAGAGCGCCGTGACCTCCGCGGCCGAGGTCACGTCCGTCGGGACCGGCAGGAAGTCGCCGGCCGGGAGGGCCGCGGCGGTCTCCTCCAGGGCGGTGGCCCTGCGGCCCGCCAGGGCCACCGACCAGCCGGCCTCCGCGAGGGCCAGCGCCACGCTCCGGCCGATGCCCGACCCCGCTCCTGTCACCACTGCGATGCTCATGGGCGCGCAGCGTACGCGAGACGCGTGCCCCGTGAACTCATCCGTCCGACACATGGATGTTCTGTACCCGACAACGTGACGTCGTCCCGTCCCCCTCGAATGGCGGAAGCACAACATCCGCCTGGGGAGGGGCACATGACCCGCGTACACGACGTAAACGACCACGGCGAGGAACTCCGCGCCGCCGCGCGCCACTTCGGCCGCCGCCGGTTCCTCACCGTCTCCGGGGCCGCCGCCGCGCTCGCCTTCGCCACGCAGCTGCCCGCCGCAGGCGCCGCGGCCGCGGCCGAGCTCGACGGCCGGCGTGTCACCGAGGACCCGTTCACCCTGGGGGTGGCGTCCGGCGACCCGCTGCCCGGCTCCGTGTTGCTCTGGACCCGGCTCGCGCCCCGCCCCTTCGAGCCCGACGGCGGCCTGCCCGCCGCCCGCGTCTCCGTCCACTGGGAGCTCGCCCGCGACGAGCGCTTCACCCGGACCGTCCGCCGCGGCCGGGTCACCGCGCACCCGGAGTTCCGGCACGCCGTCCACGTCGAGGCCGACCACCTCGACCCCGACCGCGTCCTCTTCTACCGCTTCCGCGTCGGCGCCTGGACGAGCCCCGTCGGCCGCACCCGCACCGCCCCGGCCCCCGATGCCCGGAACTCCGGGCTGAAGCTCGCCGCCGTCTCCTGCCAGGCCTACCACGACGGGTACTTCACGGCCTACCGCCACCTCGCGCAGGAGGACGTCGACGTCGTCTTCCACCTCGGCGACTACCTGTACGAGTACGCCGTCAATGCCACCGGCGGCGCCCGCGCCTACACCGACCGCACCCTCCCGGCCGTCTTCAACCGAGAGACGGTCACGCTGGAGGACTACCGGCTGCGCTACGGCCTGTACAAGTCCGACCCCGACCTGCGGGCCGCGCACGCCGCCCACCCCTTCGTCGTCACCTGGGACGACCACGAGACCGAGAACAACTACGCGGGCGGTACCCCCGAGAACAGCGTCCCGCCGGAGGAGTTCCTGCTCCGCCGCGCCGCCGCCTACCGCGCGTACTGGGAGCACCAGCCGCTGCGCCGCCCGCAGCGGCCCGAGGGCCCGGACATGCGGCTCTACCGGCGGCTGCGCTTCGGGCGCCTCGCCCAGTTCGACATCCTCGACACCCGCCAGTACCGCTCCGACCAGGCCTACGGGGACGGCTGGAAGGTCCCGGGCCCCGAGTCCGAGAACCCGGCGCGCACCATGACCGGCGCCGCGCAGGAGCGCTGGCTGCTCGACGGCTGGCGCGACTCCCGCACCCGCTGGAACATCCTGCCGCAGCAGGTCGTGTTCGCCGAGCGCCGCGACCGTCCCACCGCCGACTACACGCTCTCCATGGACTCCTGGGACGGCTACCCGGCCTCCCGGCAGCGGATCCTCGCGGGGGCGGAGGCCGCCGGGGTCGAGAACCTCATGGTGCTCACCGGCGATGTCCACGTCGGCTACGGCCTCGACATCAAGGCCGACTTCCGCGACCCGGCCTCCCGGACCGTCGGCACCGAGATCGTCGCCACCTCGATCACCAGCGGCAAGGACGGCGCCGACCGGCCGGCCAACTACGACCGGCTCACCCAGGCCAACCCGCACCTGAAGTTCTACAACGGGCGGCGCGGTTACGTGACGGTGGCGCTCGGCACGGAGAGCGCCCGCGCCGACTTCCGTACGGTCCCGTACGTGACGACCCCGGGCGCCCCCGTCACCACCACCGCCTCCTACGTCACGGAGGCGGGCGACCCGGGCCTCACACCCGCGTAGCCGCCATCTCGGAGGGATAGCGGACGCCGACGCGCTCCCGTACGGCGTCGAGCGTCCGCATCACCGCGAGCGAGCCGTCCAGCGGCACCAGCGGGGACGCCGTCCCGCCCGCCCGCAGACAGCGCATCACCTCGGCGGCCTCGTGCCGGAGCGACTGCGGGTCGTCCTCGTTGACGTACTCCTCCGGCTCCGCGCCGTTCCGCAGCAGCGTGAACCGCTCGGGGAAGAAGAAGCCGCGCGGCACGTCGATCCGGCCGAGCGTGCCCGTCACGGACGCCGTCAGCGGGGTGTCCGCCTCGAGCGAGCAGGACAGCAGCGCCGACGCCCCCGACTCCCAGCCCAGCAGCATTCCGGTGTTCAGGTCGACGCCCTCCGGGGAGATGAGCGCGTGCGCCTGGACCGTGTCCGGCTCGCCGAGCAGCAGCTGCGCGAACGACACCGGGTACACCCCCAGGTCGAGCAGCGCCCCGCCGCCCACGGCCGGGTCCCGCAGCCGGTGGTCGGCGTCGAAGGGGCCCTGGAGCCCGAAGTCCGCCTGCACGGTCCGGACTTCGCCGATCGCCCCGTCCCGCACCAGCTCCGCGAGCCGCTGGATCAGCGGATTGCAGTACATCCACATGGCCTCCATCAGGAAGAGGCCGCGGTCCCGGGAGAGGGTGACCAGTTCCTCCGCCTCACGGGTGTTGAGTGTGAGAGCCTTCTCGCAGAGCACCGCCTTTCCCGCCTCCAGGGCGCGGCCGGCCGCCTCCCGGTGCGCGTGGTGCGGAGTCGCCACGTACACGATGTCGACGTCCTCGTCGGTGAAGAGGCCCTCCCAGTCGCCGTACGCCCGCGGGATCCCGAACCGGTCCGCGAAGGCCTTCGCGGACGCCTCCGTGCGGGACGCCACCGCCACGACCTCCGCTCCGTCGAGCGTCAGCAGGTCCGTCGTGAACCGCTCCGCTATACCGCCCGTCGCCAGGATTCCCCAGCGAACCGTTTCTCTCATGTTCCCCACCCGTCCCACAGAGGTCTCGACCATGCCGATCGAGCTGAGAGCATAGGCAAGGTTTAAACGAAATGGAGCAGTCGATGCCGGAGAGCGGCCAGAAAACAACACAAGGGCACATAATCGATACCGCCGCGGTCGCGTCGGGAGCCCCGGCGGCGGTCGCCGCGGCAGCCCCGACGACCCCGACGGCCCCGGTCGCCTCGGCCGCCCGGCGCGCCGGGCTGCTCGTCACCCTCGTCCTGGGCGGACTCACCGCCCTGCCCCCGCTCTCCATGGACATGTACCTGCCGGCGCTGCCGGAGGTCACCGGCGCGCTGCACGCGCCCGCCGCCACCGTCCAGCTCACCCTCACCGCCTGCCTCGCCGGCATGGCCCTCGGCCAGCTCGTCGTCGGCCCCATGAGCGACAAGTGGGGCCGCCGCCGCCCGCTGCTCGTCGGCATGGTCGTGTACGTCCTCGCCACCGCCGTCTGCGCCCTCGCGCCCACCGTCGAGCTGCTCATCGGCTTCCGGCTGCTCCAGGGCCTCGCGGGCGCCGCGGGCATCGTCATCGCCCGGGCCGTCGTCCGCGACCTCTACGACGGCGTCGAGATGGCCCGTTTCTTCTCCACCCTCATGCTGATCTCCGGCGTCGCCCCGGTCATCGCGCCCGTCATCGGCGGCCAGATCCTGCGGATCACCGACTGGCGGGGCGTCTTCCACGTCCTCACCGTCATCGGTGTCCTGCTCACCCTCGTCGTGTGGCGCTTCCTCCACGAGACGCTGCCGCCGGAGCGGCGCCACGAGGGCGGGGTCGGCCAGGCCCTGCGCACCATGCGCGGCCTCCTCGCCGACCGGGTCTTCACCGGCTACGTGCTGGCCGGCGGGCTCGCCTTCGCGGCCCTCTTCGCGTACATCTCGGCCTCGCCGTTCGTCGTCCAGGAAATCTACGGGGCCTCGCCGCAGACCTTCAGCCTGCTCTTCGGCCTCAACTCGATCGGCCTCGTCACCGTCGGCCAGATCAACGGCAAGCTCCTCGTCGGACGCGTCAGCCTCGACAAGACGCTCGGCTGGGGCCTCGGGACCATCCTGCTCGCCGCCCTCGCGCTGCTCCTCATGACCAGCGGCGTCTTCGGGGAGGTCGGGCTGGTACCGATCGCCGCCGGACTCTTCGTCCTGATGTCCGCGATGGGCCTGACGATGCCGAACACGAACGCCCAGGCCATGATGCGCACCCCGCACGCGGCGGGCTCCGCCTCCGCCCTCCTCGGCACCTCGTCCTTCCTCGTCGGCGCCGTGGCCTCCCCGCTCGTCGGCATCGCCGGCGAGCACACGGCCGTCCCGATGGCGGTCGTCCAGCTCACCTGCGCCGTCCTGGCCCTCGCCTGCTTCCTGGGCCTGTGCCGCCCGTGGCGGACCGACAGGGCGGCCACGGGCGGCTGACGGGACCCGCCCCCTCCGGGGGCGGTACCGGGTGGGTCAGTACCCCGGGTTCCTGCCCGCGGCGACGGTCCTGACCCGCTCGACCTGGACGTTCGAGGCGTGCTCCAGATTGCGGGGCTCGGTCTCGTTCGCGGAGATGTGCGCGACGACGGTGCCGATGCGCATGACGACGTCCGCGGTGGAGTCGTCCGCGAACGCGTCGGTCTCGTCGGCAACGGTGGTCACGGTCAGCGGCTTCGCCGGCTCTCCGTATTCGGCGGAGGACTTCCGCTTCTCGGCGGCCAGGCCCTTCATGGCGGCGCCCGCCTGCTCCTCCGTCCCGAACGAGTAGAGCCTGAACTCCACGCGCGTCCCGTCCGAGTCGCCCCGGGCCTCCATGTCCTTCCCTCCGGCGGCGACGAGACCGGTGCACGCCACCCCCGACTCCTTGGCGCAGGGCTCGACGGCCTCGGCCCCCTGGACCATGAAGGGATCGCCACCGACGAACACGTCGCTGATGGTGGACTCGATCGGAAGCGCGTTCATCAGACCGGTCGGGTCCAGCCAGACGACCTTCGGCGACCCCGTCCCGCCCTCCGGCCCGGCGTCCGCACCCACCTCCGCGCCCGGCTGCGCCTCCCCGGGAGCGGCCGACGCCTTCTCGCTCCCCGCCGCCGGGACACTCTCCTCGCATCCCGTCAACGCCAGCACCAGCGCCGCTGCCACGGCAGCCCCCCGTACGACAGCCTTCACACGCACTCCTCGATCGACCGAATGTCAGCCAAAACTTGGCATGAGCACTCAACATCATCGGCGCCCCGTCGACCAACTCCGACGCCCCGCCGGGACGGTCGTGACCAGCACCTCCGGGCGGCCGGGAGCCGAGGCCCGGCCGCCTAGAATGTCGCGGTGAACGCCTCCCCTCCCTCCGCCGACTCCCTGCGCGCCGCCCTCGCGGGGCTCCTCGACGGGCTGCCGCCCCGCCAGGCCGCCCAGGCCGTCGAGCGGCTGATCGCCAACTACCGGGGCACCACCCCGACGGACACCCCCGTGCTGCGCGACCGCTCCGACGTCGCCGCGTACGCCGCGTACCGGATGCCGGCGACCTTCGAGGCCGTACGGGGCGCACTCGGCGCGCTGCGGGACGCCGCGCCCGAGTGGGAGCCGGTCACGCACACCGACGTCGGCGGCGGCACGGGCGCCGCGAGCTGGGCCGTCGCAGAGGCCTGGGAGGAGGCGCCGCCCCGGACCACCGTCCTCGACTGGGCGGAGCCCGCCCTCGCCCTCGGCCGCGAGCTGGCCGACGGCGCCTTCGACGCCGAGTGGCGGCGCGAGCGGATCGGCACCGCGCTGAAGCTCGCCGACGCGGACCTGGTCACCGTCTCGTACGTCCTCAAGGAGCTGACCGCGGCCGACCGCACGGCGCTCGTGACCGAGGCCGCCCGCGTGGCCAAGGCGGTCGTGATCGTCGAGCCCGGCACCCCGGACGGCTACGAGCGGATCATCGCCGCCCGCACCCTGCTCATCGACGCCGGCTTCACCGTCGCCGCGCCCTGCCCGCACAGCGGCGCCTGCCCGATCGTGCCGGGCACGGACTGGTGCCACTTCTCGGCACGGGTCAGCCGCTCCTCGCTGCACCGCCAGGTCAAGGGCGGCTCCCTGCCGTACGAGGACGAGAAGTACAGCTACGTGGCGGCGGTCAGGTTCCCGGCGACCCCGACGGTCTCCCGCGTCACCCGCAGGCCGCAGATCCGCAAGGGCCAGGTCCTGCTCGACCTGTGCGGCCCCGACGGACTCGCCCGCGAGACGGTCACCAAGCGCCACGGGCCCCTGTACAAGCAGGCCCGCGACACCGAGTGGGGCGACCCCTGGCCGCCGGAGCAGGCCGACTAGGGGGCCGTCCAGGGGCGTACCCGGGGGCCGTGCCCCGGGGCGCGTCCCTAGGGCCTGAGCTCCTGGGTGCAGCACTTCACGCTGCCGCCGCCCTTGAGGAGCTCGCCCAGGTCCATGCCGACCGGTTCGAAGCCCCGCTGCCGCAGTGGCTCGAAGAGACCCACCGCCGCCTGCGGCAGCAGGACGTGCAGGCCGTCGCTGACCGCGTTGAGACCGAGCGCCGCCGCGTCCGTCCCCGTCGCGATCAGGGCGTCGGGGAAGAGCCGGGCGAGCACCGCGCGGCTGCCGGGGGAGAAGGCGTCCGGGTAGTACATGACCTCGTCGCGGGCGTCGTCCAGGACGCAGAGCGCCGTGTCGAGGTGGTAGTAGCGCGGGTCCACCAGCTCCAGGCCGATCACCGGCCGGCCGAAGAACTCCTGGGCCTCGTCGTGGGAGAGCGGGCTGGAGCGGAAGCCGCGCCCCGCGAGGATCCAGGACGAGGTGACGGCGAAGTCGCCCTCGCCCTCGTTCACGTGCTCCGGCACCCGTACGTCCTCGTCCGGCCAACCGTTCCTGCGGAACCAGGACAGGTGCGCGGCGGCCTCGTCGGCCCGCTCCGCGTGGGCGAACTTCGCGCCGAAGACCCGGCCGTCGACGACGGTGGCGCCGTTCGCGGCGAAGACCATGTCCGGCAGCGCCGGGTCGGGGGCCAGGAGCTCCACGGTGTGGCCGAGCGAGCGGTAGCGGTCGCGCAGGTCCTCCCACTGGGCGAGGGCGAGCGGCAGGTCGACCGGTTTGGTGGGGTCCATCCAGGGGTTGATGGAGTACGTCACCGTGAAGTGCGCGGGTGGGCACATCAGGTAGCGGCGGGGCGAGGACGTGCGCGGAGTGGGGCGCAATGAGGGCTCCTCACGAACGGGAGGACGGAAGAACCGAAGATCGGTGGACCCCATGGTCCGCCCTCGGCGGGTTCCGCGCAGTGGACCGTTCGGGTGGTTCCGGACCGGAACAACCTAGCGAGACGCTGCGTCTCGTGTGCTGCTAGATTGGGGCCATGTCCGACACCAAGGCGCCCGACGCCTCCCGCCGCAGCGAGCGCTCCCGCCGCGCCATCTTCGACGCCGCCCTCGCCCTCGTCACCGAGGCCGGCTACGCGAAGACCACGATCGAGGGCATCGCCGCCCGCGCCGGGGTCGGCAAGCAGACCATCTACCGCTGGTGGCCCTCCAAGGCGGCCGTCCTCCTCGACGCCTTCCTCGACCTCGCCGCACAGGCCAACGAAGCACTGGGGGGCGACGCCCAGAGTGAGATCCCCGACACCGGCGACCTCGCCGCCGACCTGAAGTACGTCCTCCGCGCCACCGTCGACGAGATGAACAACCCCACCTTCGACGGCCCCACCCGCGCCCTCGCCGCCGAGGGGATCGTCGACCCCGAGCTGGGCGCCCGCTTCACCGAAGCGCTCCTCGAACCCCAGCTCCAGTACTACGCCCGCCGCATCGAGGCGGCCCAGGCCGCAGGGGACATCGACCCCGACGCCGACCCCCGCATCGCCCTCGAACTCCTCGTCGGCCCGCTCCACCACCGCTGGATCCACCGCACCCTGCCGCTGACCCACGCCTACGCGGACGCCCTCGTCGACCAGGTCCTCCGCGGCCTCGCGCCGAGGGCCTGACCCGCACGGCGCGCACACCGCGCACACGGCTTCCGCACCCCGGTTCCGGACTCCGGTCACCCGAGGCGCAGGATGGTGGGACCATGGGCAGAGCCGAACGGGCGAGCATGAGCTGTGAGGGGATAGATGGGCGACGGCATCGGCCGCTACCGCGGCACGGAGAGCAAACTCGCACAGTGGCTGCGCAGGCGCCCGAAACGCACCGCGGCCGAGGACGAGAACGACCGCGAGAAGCTGCTCCTGGCCACCGCCGCCGCCGGGCTGCCCCTGGCCCCCGCCGCGTACCCCGTCGGCTACAGCTGTTCCTGTGAGCGGATCGGCTGTCCCACCCCCGCCCGGCACCCCGTCTCCTTCGCCTGGCAGACCCAGTCGACCACCGACCGCGCCCAGATCGAGCGCTGGGCGCGGAACGAGCCCGAGGCGAACTTCGTCACCGCCACCGGCATGGTCCACGACGTCCTCGACGTGCCGCTGGCCGCCGGCCGCGCCGCCCTGGAGCGCCTCCTCGCCGAGGGCGTCGAGGTGGGGCCGGTCGCCGAGTCCGCCGAGGTCGACACCGTCGGCGGGCGCATGCTCTTCTTCACCGCCACCCGCGGCACCCCCGAGGACGAGGACGAGTGGTGGCCCTGTGAGCTCGACTGCCACCCGGAGACGATGGACGAGCACCCGGGGCTGCGCTGGCACTGCCGCGGCAGCTACGTCCTCGTACCGCCGGCCCGGCTGCCCGGTGACGAGGACGACCGTCCGGTCGTCGCCTGGGTCCGCGGCCCCGAGCATCCGCTGCCGGACCCGCTGAACCTCCTGGAGACCCTCACCGACGCCTGCGCGCGCCACGCGGCCGCCCGGGAGGCCGAGGGGGACGGCGAGCACACCGCCCACGAGATCGCCTGGCCGCTGACCCGCTGACCCGCTGACCCGCTGTCCCGCTGTCCCGCTGTCCCGGTGACCTGGTGACGCGCTGACCCGCTTGACCCACTGACCCGGTGACCCGCGCTGAGCCCCCGGTCCGGTGCGGGGGGCCGGCTACGAGCCCTCCGCGCCCACGATGCCCTGGAGCCGGCCCGCGACCGTGACCCCGTCGCGGTCGGTGCCCGCCGGCTTCACCAGCACCACCTGGTCCGACACCCACTCCTTGGTGACGGTGTTCCTGACCTCGCCGGTCAGCAGCGCCTTGACGTCCGGGCCCACCTTCGGCCGGTAGCCCTTCGCCGCCGTCTGCCGCTCGAAGTACCGGGTCGCGAAGAAGACGAACGCGCCGCCGTCCTTCGTCCGCAGCCCCAGCGGCGCGAAGTCCCCCTGGTCCGCGACGCGGTCGATGTACTGGGTGGCGAGCCCCGGCCGCTTGGCGGTCTTCTGCCGCTCCTCGCGCCACAGCGAGGTGTGCGCCCCCGCCGCGTACGGCCCCGGCTTCCCGTCCTGGAGGTACGCCACGTACTCCGCCCCGAGGTCCTCGGGCGCGACGGCGAGCGTGTCGGTGTCCGCGGCGACCGGCACCGCGTACCCCTCCTCCTCGGCGAACTCGGGCACCGCCTGCGGGCTGAGGACCACCAGGTGGGCCACCTCCCACAGCTGCTGGGGCCCGTTGCGCACGAAGACCAGGACCCAGCGCTGGTCGGCGCGGCCCTCGTCGACGTCCCGGTTCGAGTCGGTGTCCGCGACGAACCAGCGCGGCCAGCCCGCCTTGCGGGGCACGACGAACCGCGCGTCCGTCAGTTCGAGGGGGCGGTGGTCCTGGTTGCCGCCGGGGCTCGTGACCGCCCGGGAGCGCAGGCCCGCCTGGTTGATCTCCCCGAGCGGACCGGTGACCCGGCCCGCGTCGAGGGCCGGATCGTAGGCCTTGTCGGCCCGGTTGTACGCGGTCGTGAAGTCGGCGAGGGCCTGCGCGGCCTCGCTCTTCGTCACCGCGGGCAGCAGCGCCGTCTCGCCGTGGACCGTCACGCAGCCGCTCGCCGTCAGTGTCAGGACGGTCGTCGCCGCCGTCGCGGCGAGCAGCCGCACCGGTCGTGCCGGCAGCCCCGCCGACAGCCGCTCAAGCGGTCGTCTCGGCGCTCGCCTCAGCCTCAGCCTTCTCATCGGTCGCCTTCTGCTTCTCCACCCGCACGGACGGACCCGACCCTATCGGGGCGAGGAACAGCGCGAGCGTCGGGATCAGATACAGCGCCCACACCGTGACCTGAAGGACCGTCGGGTTCGGCTGGAAGTTGAAGACGCCCTTGAGGAGCGTGCCGTACCAGCTGTCCGGCGGGATCGTCGCGGAGATGTCGAAGGCCTTGTTCGCGAGGCCGCCGAGGAAGCGCGCCTCCTGGAGGTCGTGCACGCCGTACGCGAGGACACCCGCCGCCACCACGACCAGCATCCCGCCGGTCCAGGTGAAGAACTTCGCCAGGTTGATCCGGACCGCGCCCCGGTAGAACAACCAGCCCAGCAGGACCGCCGTGAGCAGGCCGAGGACGACCCCGGCCAGCGGCGCGTACGAGCCGTCCGACGAGGCCCGTACCGAAGCCCACACGAAGAGCGCCGTCTCCAGGCCCTCGCGCCCCACCGCCAGGAAGGCCGTCGCGACCAGCGCGCCCGTCCCCATCCGCAGGGCCGCGTCCAGCCTGCCGTGCAGCTCGGCCCTGAGGTGCCGGGCCGTGCGCCGCATCCAGAAGACCATCCAGGTCACCAGGACCACCGCGACGATCGACAGCGTGCCGCCGAGCAGCTCCTGCGCCTCGAAGGTCAGCTCCTGGGAGCCGAACTCGAGACCCGCGCCGAAGGCGAGCGCCACCCCCACGGCCACGCCGATGCCGATCCAGATCGGCTTCAGCGCGTCCCTGCGCCCCGTCTTCACCAGGTACGCGATGAGGATGCAGACGACCAGGCTGGCCTCCAGGCCCTCGCGCAGGCCGATCAGATAGTTACCGAACACGCCGGTTCCCTCCCTGGGATACGGGATACGTGAGGAGTCACATGAGGGGTCACGTGAGGCGTCACGCGAACAGCGCCCGGCCCCACCAGTCGTCCTTGTCCCGGACGCCCGGCGGGATCGCGAAGAGCGCCGAACCCACGTGCTGGATGTACTCGTTGAGGACGTCGGCGCGGGACAGCGAGGTCTGCACCGGGACGAAGCCGGTACGGACGTCCTTCTGGTACGCCAGGAAGAACAGGCCCGCCTCCAGCCGGCCGAGGCCGTCCGTGCCGTCCGTGAACGAGTAGCCGCGGCGCAGGATCGTCGCCCCGCCGTTGGTGTCCGGGTGGGCGAGCCGGACGTGCGAGTCCGGCTTCATCGCCTTCAGGAACGGCTCGTCGTGCTCCTTGGCCTTGCCGACGGGGGCGCCCTCGCGCTTGTCGCGGCCGAAGATGTCCTCCTGCTCGCCGAGGGGGGTGCGGTCCCAGGTCTCGACGTTCATCCGGATGCGCCGGGCGACCAGGTACGAACCGCCGTCCATCCAGGCCGCCGGGCCCTCGGCGTCCTTCCCGGAGACCCACACGTGCTTCGCGAGCCGCTCGGTGTCGGTGCCCGCGATGTTGCGGGTGCCGTCCTTGAAGCCGAAGAGGTTGCGCGGGGTCTGGGCGTCCGGGGTCGTCGAGGACGTCTTGCCGAAGCCCAGCTGCGACCAGCGCACCGCGACCTTGCCGAAGCCGATCCGCGCGAGGTTCCGGATGGCGTGCACGGCGACCTGCGGGTCGTCCGCGCAGGCCTGGACGCAGAGGTCGCCGCCGCTGCGCGCCGGATCCAGGTTGTCGCCGGGGAACTTGGGCAGCTCCACCAGGGCCCCGGGCCGCTTGTCCTTGAGCCCGAACCGCCCGTCGAAGAGCGAGGGGCCGAAGCCGATCGTGAGGGTGAGCCGGGAGGGCTTGAGGCCGAGGGCCTCGCCGGTGTCGTCCGGCGGCGCCTCCGCCAGGCCGCCGTACGCGCCCTCGCCGACCTCCTGGCCCGCCGTCATCCGCTCGGCGGCCCGCGTCCAGTCCTTGAGGAGCTGGATCAGCTCCGCGCGGTCCGTCGTCCTCACGTCGAACGCGGCGAAGTGCAGCCGGTCCTGGACGGCGGTGGCGATACCGGCCTGGTGCGCGCCGTGGAAGGGCACGGCCGAGCCGCTGTCGGCGACGGGCACCGTACCGCCCCCGTCCGGGGCCAGCACGACGGCGCCGCCGGCCGCCGCGGCACCGAGCGCGAGCCCGGCACCGCCCCAGCCGATGACCGTACGACGGGAGGGCGCGGCGGCCTCGGCCGCCGGCGACTGCTCCTGGGTCTCCTCGGACATGTCCGTGTCCCCTGCTTCCGGCTGCTGGTTACTTGACGACGGCGGCGGCGAGCTTGGAGAGCGGCTCGGCCAGCGCGTTGACGCCGTCCGACAGCTCCTTGCGCTCGGCCTTGCCGACCTTGTCGTACGAGGTGAAGACGTAGCCGCTCTTGTCCGTGCGGTACTTGTCGAGCAGCGTGTTCAGCGCGGCGAACTGCTTGTCCAGTTCGGCGACGAGCTTCGGGTCGTTCTTCGTGGCGACCGGCTTGAGCAGCTCGAAGGACTTCTGCGCGCCCTCGACGTTCGCCTTGAAGTCGACGAGGTCGGTGTGGGAGTAGCGCTCCTCCTCGCCGGTGACCTTGCCGGTGGCGACCTCGTCCAGGAGCTCCTTGGCGCCGTTGGCCATCGAGGTCGGGGTGATCTCGGCCTTGCCGACCCGCTTCACCCAGTCCGCGAGGTCCTTGTCCAGGGTGTCCGCGAGGGTCTTCTCGGCGGCGCCGAGCTTCTTGTCCTGCCAGAGCGCCTTCTCCAGGCGGTGCCAGCCGGTCCAGTCCTTCGCCGGGTCCTGGCCCTCCTCCAGGCCGTCCTCGCGGACGTCGACCTTGGGGTCGATGTCGCCGAAGGACTCGGCGACCGGCTCGGTGCGCTCCCAGCCGATGCGGGACTCGGCGTAGGCCTTCTTGGCGGCCTCGACGTTCCCGGCGCGGACGGCGTCGGTGAAGACCTTCACCTTGGGGAGGGTGGCGTCGGCCTGCGCCTGGACGTACTGGCGGTAGGCGGCGACGGCCGCGTCCATCTCCGGGGAGCGCTTCGCGGTGACGGCGCCGTTGCCGGTGAGCTTCACCTGCTGGCGGATGCCGTCGCCGACCATGCCGGGCTTGCAGGCGATCGTGTAGTCGCCGGCCTTGATCTCGGCGGTGATCGTGGCCTTGGTGCCGGGGCCGATGTTCTCGCGCTCGGTGACGATCCGGTCGTCCGGGTAGAGGACGTAGACCTCGGTGACCTTGGAGCCGCGGTTCTCCACCGTGAGCGTCACGTGACCGGCCGGGAACTCCTTCTTCGACACCTCGCAGGAGTCGTCCTTGGCGACGACGGTGACCGCACCGTCCCCCGCCTTGGCGTCGCTCTTCTCGGCGCAGCCCGTGACGGCGGTCAGGGCGGCCGCGGTCGCGGCGGCGGTGACGACGGAGAGGCGGACGGCTCGCATGGGGACTCCAGGAACGCGGGGACGGGGGTGAGGCGGACCTAACTTAACCGAGGCTTACCTGAGCCGTACCCACTCGTTCCGTGATTCAGCTCTCAGCTCCGGCGGACCGGACACAGGCCGGTCACAGGGGTCTCATGGATACCTCATGGTGCGGTCAAGAGCCGGTCAAGGAGGGGGGGTTTGTCCGGTTCGGTGTCATGTGCCGGTGCGGATCGGCACGACGAGGGGGACCCCGGTCCGCGGGTGCGGGAAGACCTCCACCGGCTGCCGGTAGACCCGGCTCAGGACCTCCGCGTCGAGCACCTCGGACGGCGGGCCGTCCGCCGCGATCCGTCCGCCGTGCAGCACCACGACCCGGTCCGCGTGGGCGGCGGCGAGCCCCAGGTCGTGCAGGACGACGACCACCGCGTCCCCGGCCGCCGCACGCTCCCGGCAGACCCGGAGCACCAGTTCCTGGTGGCGCAGGTCGAGTGCGGCGGTCGGCTCGTCGAGCAGCAGGAGCCCGGCCCGCTGGGCGAGGACGCGGGCGAGCGCGACCCGGGCCCGCTCGCCGCCCGACAGCGCGGAGAACGGGCGCTCGGCGAAGGCCTCGACCTCGGTCGCCGCCATCGCCCCCGCGACGGCCGCCCCGTCCTCGTCCGCCCGCTCGGTCCCGGCCCACGGGGCCCGCCCCATCCGCACCACCTCGGCGACGGGAAAGGGGAAGGAGAGCGCGGCGGCCTGCGGCAGCACGGCCCGGCGCAGGGCGAGTTCACCGGCCGACCAGTCACCGGCGGGCCGCCCCCCGATCCGCACCTCCCCGGCGCTCGGGGCGAGGTCGGCGGCGAGCGCGGCGAGCAGCGTCGACTTCCCGGCCCCGTTGGGACCCACCAGGGCCAGGACCTCCCCGGCCCGCACCTCGATCCCGACCCCGTCGAGCACCGCCCGGCCGCCCAGCGCGACCCGGAGCCCGAGGGCCTCGGCGACGAGTTCACCGCGCGCGGCGGGGGAGGGCAGCGTGCGTGTGCGCCGGTTCGGGAGCAGTCCTCGGAGCCGTACGGATGTCATGCCCAACCACCTTGCCTACGACGGGTCCTGCGCAGCAGCCAGAAGAAGAAGGGGCTGCCGAGGAGGGCGGTGAGGACGCCCAGGGGGAGTTCGGCCGTCCCCGCGACCGTCCGGGCCGCGAGATCGCCGGCCGCGAGGACGACCGCGCCGCCCAGCGCGCTGCCCGGCACCAGGAAGCGGTGGCCGGGGCCGTTCGCCATCCGCAGCAGGTGCGGGACGAGCAGACCGACGAAGGTGATGATCCCGGCGACCGCGACCGCCGCCGCGGTGAGCAGCGCCACCACCAGGATCAGGGCGACCCGCAGCCGCTCCACGTCCACGCCCAGGTGCCGGGCGGGCCGCTCGCCGAGCGCGAGCAGGTCGAGCCGGCGGGAGTGGAAGGGGGCGACGGCCAGACCGAGGAGCGCGCAGGGCAGCACGGCGAGGACCTTGGGCCAGGTGGCCTGGGCGAGCGAGCCGAGCTGCCAGAAGGTGATCTGGGTGACCTGCGCGTTGTCGGCGAAGAAGATGAAGAGGCCGATCAGCGCGCCCGCGAAGGCGTTCACGGCGATGCCGGTGAGGATGAGGGTCACCACCTCCGTACGGCCGCCCGAGCGGGACATCGCGTACACGAGCAGCACGGTCGCGAGACCGGCGACGAAGGCGCAGACGGTCACCGTCCAGTTCCCGAGGAAGGTGAGCCCGAGCGCGATCGCGCCGACCGCGCCGACGGCCGCGCACGCCGAGATGCCGATGACCCCGGGCTCGGCGAGCGGGTTGCCGAACACGCCCTGCATCAGGGCGCCCGCCCAGCCGAGCGAGGCGCCGACGAGGACGGCGAGGACGACCCGGGGGAGCCGGATGTTCCACAGGACGCTCTCCGCCGTGCGGTCGAGCGCGTGACCGCCGAGCCCGATCCGGTGCCGGACCGAGGCGAGGACGTCGCCGAGCGGGATCTCGTACGCCCCGATCCCGGCGGACAGGAGGGAGAGGAGGAGCAGGGCGGCGAGCAGGGAGACGGTGAGGACGGTGCTCCTGCCGCGCCGGGGACCCGGGGGCGCCGACGCGGCCGGCTGCTTCTCCTCCGGCTTCTGACCCTGTTCCTGTTCCTGCCCCTGATCCGGCTCCGCCTTCTCCGCGCGCGGCCTCCTCCTCACCGCCTCCGGCCTGATCGCCGGCGCGGGCGCGGCCGTCGTCATCGCCGTCCGCCGCCGCGCCACGGAGTCCTGAGCACCCCCTGAATCGCCCCCCCCAACAGGCAGGGCCGCACCCGATCCCCGGATGCGGCCCTGCCGCCTCACCGCGGAGTGGTTCAATTCCGCCATGAACACGACCGCCACTGACATCGACGTCCTCCGGGTCTTCTGTGCGGGCGACGGCCGCCACGGCAACGCCCTCGGAGTCGTACGGGACGCCCGCGACCACCCGGACGAGGCCTCCCGGCAGGCGCTGGCCAAGGAGCTCGGCTTCAGCGAGACGGTGTTCGTGGACGACCCGGAGCGCGGTCACGTCGACATCTACACCCCCGGCCTGCGGCTGCCGTTCGCCGGCCACCCGCTCGTCGGCACGGCCTGGCTGCTCGACCTGGAGGTCGTCCGCCCGCCCGCCGGCGAGGTGTGGGTGCGCGGGGACGGCGAGTTCACCTGGATCGAGGCGCGCGCCGAATGGGCGCCGCCCCGGACCCTGCGCCAGTACGGCTCCGCCGCCGAGGTGGACGCCCTGGAGGTGCCCGAGCCGGGGGAGTGGATCTACGCCTGGGCCTGGGAGGAGGAGGCCGCGGGCCGCGTCAGGGCGCGGGGCTTCCCGGGGCGCGGCGACGGCATCGACGAGGACGAGGCGACCGGCGCGGCGGCGCTGCTCCTCGCGGCGGAGCTGGGACGGGCCCTGAACATCACGCAGGGCCGGGGTTCGCAGCTGCTCACTGCCCCCGGCCCTGACGGCATCGTGGAGTTGGGCGGACGCGTCCGCTTGGAGGGCACCCTCACGCGCTGAGCGCGGGCGCCCCGGACGCTCACACCCCGGACGCTCGCGCGCCGCTCGCTCACGCGCTGAGCGGGAACTCGCCCCCCAGTTGGTGGAAGACCGCGCTGTTGAAGGCGAAGGCGCGCTTGCACTCGTCGACGATCCGCTGCTTCTCCAGGTCGTCGGCGTTCACCCCGTCGAGCAGCTCCCGGTACGTCCGCTTGAACGCGGCCGGGTTGTCGATCTCGTCGAAGACGTAGAAGCGCACGCCGTCGCCCTTGCGGCTGAAGCCCCAGGTCCGCTCCGCCTTGTCGCGGATGATCTGCCCGCCCGACAGGTCGCCCAGGTAGCGCGTGTAGTGGTGGGCCACGTAACCGGCGGGCCAGTCACGGGCGCACTCCGCGACCCGCTCGGCGTACGCGACGGTGGCGGGCAGCGGGGTGGCCCCGGCGCGCCAGTCGGCGCCCCTCAGGTGGGCGAGGTCCTGCTCCAGGGCGGCCGTGCGGAACAGCTCGGGCTGTATGAAGGGCCCGGCGACCGGGTCCTCGCGCAGCGCCTCCGCACCCTCCTCCAGCGCCCGGTAGACGAACCAGAGCTGCTCCGTGTAGCGGGCGTAGGCGTCGACGGCCAGGCGTCCGCCCAGGAGGTCGCCCATGAAGGACGACGTCTCCGCCTCCGTGTGCTGCTCGTGCGAGGCCGTACGGATCAGGGTGGAGAAGGGCGTGTCCAAAGCGTGCCTCCGGGACCGATGGGACGGGAACCAGTGCCGATCCTGCCAAGTTAGGCTTACCTAAGTCAACTGGTTCCCGACGTCCTGTCGGTAAAGACCTACCCGCTGGGGCGGTCAGGGCAACGTGAGGATTTCGGCCCCGGTCTCGGTCACGACGAGCGTGTGCTCGAACTGCGCGGTCCGCTTCCGGTCCTTGGTCACCACGGTCCAGCCGTCGTCCCACATGTCGTAGTCGTGGGTGCCGAGCGTCAGCATCGGCTCGATGGTGAAGGTCATGCCGGTCTTGATCTCGGTGGTGTGGTGGGGGGAGTCGTAGTGCGGGACGATCAGGCCGGAGTGGAACGACGAGTTGATGCCGTGCCCGGTGAAGTCCCGGACGACGCCGTAGCCGAAGCGCTTGGCGTACGACTCGATGACCCGCCCGATGATGTTGATCTGGCGGCCCGGCCGCACGGCCTTGATGGCCCGGTTCAGCGACTCCCGGGTGCGCTCCACGAGCAGCCGCGACTCCTCGTCGACGTCGCCGCAGAGGTAGGTGGCGTTGTTGTCGCCGTGGACGCCGTTGATGTACGCCGTGACGTCCAGGTTCACGATGTCGCCGTCCCGCAGCACCGTGGAGTCCGGGATGCCGTGGCAGATGACCTCGTTGACCGAGGCGCAGAGCGACTTCGGGAACCCGCGGTAGCCGAGGGTCGAGGGGTAGGCGCCGTGGTCGCACATGTACTCGTGCGCGACCCGGTCGAGCTCGTCGGTGGTGACACCCGGGGCGATGTGCTTGGCGGCCTCCTCCATCGCCCGTGCGGCGATGCGGCCGGCGATGCGCATCCGCTCGACGGTGTCGGAATCCTGCACCTCGGGCCCGGTGTACGGGGTGGGTGCGGGCTTCCCGACGTACTCGGGACGGCGGATGGAGCCCGGAACGGAGCGGTGGGGGGAGAGCTCCCCCGGAACGAGAAGCGACTGGCCAGACATGCCAGCGAGTCTAACGACCGTGTCTGGGGCAGCATGGTCTCGGAGGAAGGAGCCGACGACGATGGCCCTGTTCAAGAAGCGCACCGTGGGCAAACCGGGCGAGTGGTACTACTGCCTGGAGCACAAGAAGGTCGAGGAGGGCCCCGAGTGCCCGGCGAAGAACCGGTTCGGCCCGTACGCCAGCCGTGAGGAGGCCTCCCACGCCATGGAGACCGCCCGCGAGCGGAACGAGGAGTGGGAGACGGATCCGCGCTGGCACGACAGCAACCGCACGGACGAGAACCCCGGGGCGTGACCCAGGGGCGCGATCCGGGGCCGTGACCAGGGGCGTGACCCAGGGGCGTGACCCCGAGGCGTAGCCCCCGGGCGTGACCCAGGGGCGTGACCCAGGGGCGTGACCCCGAGGCGTAGCCCCCGGGCGTGACCCAGGGGCGTAGAACCGCCAGGGTGCGACCCCGGGACCCGTGGCCCCCAGGGGGGTGGCCGGGACCGCTCAGACGGCTCCGGCCACCCCCTCCTGGGCGGCCTCCTGCTGGGCCTTGCGGCGCAGCGAGTCCTCGTCCGTCTCCGAGTCGTACGTGATCAGCTTCGGCAGCGCCAGGCAGAGCAGCCCCACCGAGGCGACACAGGCCACACCGCCCGACCAGACCGCCGCCCGGGTGCCGGTCCACCCGGCCGTCACGCCCGCCCTGACCTGGCCCAGCTGCGGGCCGACGCTGTAGGAGAGCACCTCGATGCCGGCGAGCCGCCCGCGCAGCTCCTCCGGGATCGTCTGGTTCCAGATCGTGGACCGGCCGAGTCCGCTCAGCATGTCGCCGGCGCCCGCGAAGGCCAGGCAGAGCAGCACCAGCCAGATGTTCCCGAACCAGCCCGCCGCCGCGATGGCCAGCCCCCAGCCGGCGGCGCCGCCGACCACCAGGAGCCCGTGCCGCCGGACCTTCGACGTCCAGCCGCTGGTCAGACCGAGCACCAGCGAGCCGACCGAGCCCGCCGCGTACATCAGGCCGAGGGACCACTCCGCGTCCAGCTCGTCCGCGAGGAACGGGAAGATCGTGTTCGGGAAGGCGAAGAACATCGCCGCGAGATCGATCGCGTACGTGCCGAGCAGCACCGGCCGCGACCAGGCGTACCGCGCGCCCTCCGCGATGCCCCGCAGCGAGGGCCGTTCCGCGTCGTGCGCGGGCGGCGCAGGGGAGAGACGGCGGCACATCAGCACCGAGACGGCGAAGCCGACGATCGTCACCGCGTACGCCGGGGCATGACCCGCGTACGCGACGACGAGCCCCGCGACCGACGGGCCCGCGATCGAGCCGATCTGCCAGCGCAGCGAGTTGAGGGCCGCCGCGGCCGTCTGGTGCTCGTGCGGCACGATCCGGGCGAGCAGCGAGTCGAGCGCGGGACGCTGGAGCCCCGCGAGCGCCGAGACCCCGGCCGCCACCACGTACATCGGCCACAGCATCGGCTCCGGCAGCAGCGCGTTGAGCAGCAGGAGCAGGGCGAGCAGCCCGAGCCCCGCCTCCGTACCCACGATCACCTTCCGCCGGTCGACGGCGTCGGCGAGCGCGCCGCCGTAGAGCCCGAAGACGACCAGCGGCACCAGCTCGACCGCGCCCATCGCACCGACCGCGAGCGGCGAGTCCGTCAGCTCCTTGATCTGGAGCGGCAGGGCGATCATCGCCATCGCGCTGGCGAAGTAGGTCACGAGCCCCTGGCTCCACAGGAGCCGGAAGTCGCGCGACGTGCGCCACGGCGCCAGATCGGGCAGGAGGGCGGAGAACTTCGAGAAGGCGGAGGACACGAGGGGCCATGTTCCGTACACCGGACGCCCGAGGCAACCGAATATGCAGGGTCGGCGGTGGCGTCCGCGGTGGGCCGGTCGCCTACCAGCGGGCCGGGGGCGGGGCCGTCAGCCGGTCCGCGAGGGCGGAGAGGCGGTCCAGGAAACGGCGGTCTCCGCGCGGCGCGGGCAGACTGTTCTCCCCGGCCGCCGCACTCACCAGGTGCTGCACCGTGTCCAGGTCCACCTCAGCCCCCTCCGCCACCGTGAGCGTCTCGTGGGCGAGCCCCCGGACCTCGGCGTCGCCCCCGTCCAGCGAGAGCACCGTCGCCCCCGCCCGCCGGGCGTCGTGCACCCGCTGGAGCAGCCCCTCGTCCGGCCGCTCCGGCGCCACCATCAGCAGCGTCGCCCCGCGCCCCGCCGTTTCGAGACGCCCGAGACCGACCGCCAGGTGCGCCGGATCACCCGGCCGCACCCGGTGCCGTACGAGCACGGGCGCCAGCTCCGGCAGCCCCGACCAGGCCGACTCGTCGACCAGGTGCGCCGCCAGGTGCCAGGGCTCGTACTCCTCCGTGCCGACGAGCAGCAGCCCGCCCCGGTGCGGAACGACCGAGGACCGGAGCGCGCCCGCGAAGCGGCGGGCCGCCCGCGGCCACTCCGTCCCGGCGAGCACTTCCCGCAGCAGCGCGACCCGTACGGCATCCATGGGGTGGCATCCTGCCGCAGCGGCGCCCCGAGCGCGGCCGGTTGTGGTGGGTTCCACCCCTACGGGACGGACACCGGCGGCCCGACCGGTCGGTAATGTCGGGCGCATGACTTCCTCCAGCGACTCCACCGCCACCCCCAAGGCGGCCCCCGCCGCCCCCAAGGACCCGTGGGACCTCCCCGACGTCTCCGGGCTCGTCGTCGGTGTCCTCGGCGGCACCGGCGAGCAGGGCCGCGGCCTCGCCTACCGGCTCGCCAAGGCCGGCCAGAAGGTGATCCTCGGCTCCCGCGCCGCCGACCGCGCGCAGGCCGTCGCCGAGGAGCTCGGCCACGGCGTCGAGGGCGCCGACAACGCCGAGTGCGCCCGCCGCAGCGACATCGTGATCGTCGCCGTGCCGTGGGACGGCCACGCCAAGACCCTGGAGTCCCTGCGCGAGGAGCTCACCGGCAAGCTCGTCGTGGACTGCGTCAACCCGCTCGGCTTCGACAAGAAGGGCGCCTACGCCCTCAAGCCCGAGGAGGGTTCCGCCGCCGAGCAGGCCGCCGCCCTCCTCCCGGACTCCCGGGTCGCGGCCGCCTTCCACCACCTCTCCGCCGTCCTCCTCCAGGACGCCTCCCTGGAGGAGATCGACACGGACGTGATGGTCCTCGGCGAGGAGCGCGCCGACGTCGAGCTCGTCCAGGCCCTCGCCGGCCGCATCCCCGGCATGCGCGGCGTCTTCGCCGGCCGGCTGCGCAACGCCCACCAGGTCGAGTCGCTCGTCGCGAACCTGATCTCGGTCAACCGCCGCTACAAGGCCCACGCGGGGCTCCGGGTCACCGACATCTGAGCCGGTCCCGGCGAGGCGCGAGGCATGGGGGACACTGGACGGGCACCAGCAGCCGTACCCGGACAGGAGCCGTCCCCCATGCCCCGCCTCGCCCTCTACGCCCTCGTGGTCTGCGCCCTGGCCGTCGCCGCGGCCGTCGTCTCCTTCGTCCAGGGCAGCTTCCTGGGTGTGATCTGGATCCTCCTCGCGGGCCTCTCCTCCAACATGGCCTGGTACTACATCCGCCGCGCGAAGATCGAGAAGTCGGCCGCCGCCGAGGGCTAGGGTGCCTGTCCGGCGGATCATGGCCGGGGGCCGCCCGGTCAGACCTGGCAGAACTCCGGGGTCTCCTGCCAGAAGCGGAACAGCTGCGAGCCGCAGTAGCGGGAGAGCTCCGGCACCCCGAGCGACCGCATCAGCGCGTCGATCGCGTCGAAGAAGGCCTCGTTGACCGCCGGCACGAAGAGCAGCGCGATCACGATGAAGAAGCCGTACGGCGCGTAGGGCTCGATCTGCCGCTTCACCTTGTACGAGAGCCAGGGCTCCGCCACCCCGTACCCGTCCAGGCCCGGCACCGGCAGGAGGTTCAGGAGCGCGGCCGTCACCTGGAGGAACGCCAGGAAGGCCAGCGCGTACTGGAAGGGCAGGGGCACACCGTCCAGCGCGTCCAGCCAGAACGGGGCCGTGCAGACCAGCGCGAAGAGGACGTTCGCCAGCGGGCCCGCCGCCGAGATCAGACTGTGCTTCCAGCGTCCCTTGATCCGGCCCTGGTCGATGAAGACCGCCCCGCCCGGCAGACCGATCCCGCCCATGATCACGAACAGCACCGGCAGGACGATGCTCAGCACCGCGTGCGTGTACGCCAGCGGGTTCAGGGTCAGATAGCCCTTCGCCCCGACCGTGATGTCCCCGCCGTGCAGGGCCGTGCGGGCGTGCGCGTACTCGTGGAGGCAGAGCGACACCACCCACGCCGAGGTCACGAAGAGGAAGACCGCCAGGCCGGGCGAGGCGGCGAAGTCCGTCCACACCGCCCAGCCGGTGACGGCCATGACGGCGACGATCGCCAGGAAGACGGGGCTGATCCGTCGTTCGTGGCGCCGGTTGGTGGCCGTGGTCATCGCGGGAACTCCCAGGGGACGGAGGGCTGGTGTGCGGGAAACGTACCGGGTGCCGGGCCGAGTTCCGGATCCGGGTGGCCGGCCCGGTTCCGTGGGGGACGGGCCGGACGCGCCGGGGGACGGCGGACGCGCTGAGGACGGCGGCCCGGACACACCGGGGACGGGCCGTGGCGCGCCCTGGTTCCGGAGTGGGGGGCCGTCTCACGGAGAATGGGGCCCGTGCGTTACTCCCTGCTCGGCCCGACCCTCGCCCACGCGCCCGACGGCACCGACGTGACCGTCGGCGGCCCGCGGGTCCGCGCGCTGCTGACCGTCCTCGCGCTGCGGGCCGGCCGGACCGTGCCCGTACCGGACCTCGTCGACGAGGTCTGGTACGCCGACGAGCCGCCCGCCGACGCGGTCGCCGCGCTCCAGGCCCTCGTCGGACGGCTGCGCAGGGCCCTCGGCCGCACCGTCGTGATCTCGGCCGACGGCGGGTACCGGCTCGACGCCCGGCCCGAGGACGTGGACACCCACCGCTTCGAACGGCTCGCGGGCGAGGGCGTGGCCGCGCTCGGTGCCGACGACCCAGGGCGCGCCGCCGCCCTCCTCGACGAGGCCCTCGGCCTCTGGCGCGGCCCCGCCCTCACCGACCTGCCGGACCGGGACACGGAGGCCGCGCGCTGGGAGGCCCGCCGCCTCGACGCCCGCCGCGCCCGGCTCGGCGCCGCCCTGGCCCTCGGCGAAGCGGCCGGGACCCTCCCCGAACTGACCGCCCTCAGCGCCGCCCACCCGCTCGACGAGCCCCTCCAGGCCCTCCGGATCAGGGCCCTGCGGGACACCGGCCGCGCGGCCGAGGCACTCGCCGCGTACGAGGCGGTCCGCCGCGCCCTCGCCAACCGCCTCGGCACGGACCCCTCCCCGGCCCTGCGCGCCCTCCACGCGGAGCTCCTCGCCCCGCAGCCGGCCGCCACGGCGAAGCCGCCCGCCCCCGCCCCCGCGACCGTGCCGAAGCCCGCCGTGCCCGGGAACCTCCGGGCCCGGCTGACCAGCTTCGTCGGGCGGGACGAGGACATCGCCGCCCTCCAGGAGGACCTGCGGACGGCCCGGCTCGTCACCCTGCTCGGGCCCGGCGGCGCCGGGAAGACCCGGCTCTCGCAGGAGGCGGCCGAGCGCGGGGCCGACGCCTGGCCGGACGGCGTGTGGGTGGCCGAGCTCGCCGCCGTCACCGACCCGGAGGCCGTCCCCGAGGCCGTACTCGCGGCCGTCGGCGCCCGGGAGACCGTGCTGCGCGGCGCGGGAGCCGAGGAGCTGCGCGGCGGGGGCGACCCGCTCGACCGGCTCGTCGAGCACTGCGCGGGGCGGCGGATGCTGCTGCTCCTCGACAACTGCGAGCACCTCGTGGCGGCCGCCGCCGACCTGGCCGAGACCGTGCTCGCCCGCTGCCCGGGGCTGCGGGTCCTGGCGACGAGCCGGGAGCCGTTGGGGGTGCCGGGGGAGGTGGTGCGTCCGTTGGGGCCGTTGCCGGTGGGGATGGCGTTGCGGCTGCTGGGTGAGCGGGGTGCGGCGGCGCGGCCGGGTTTCCGGGTGGCGGATGACGCGGGGGCGGCGGAGGAGGTGTGTCGTCGTCTGGACGGGTTGCCGTTGGCGATCGAGCTGGCGGCTGCGCGGTTGCGGATGCTGTCGGTGCGGCAGATCGCGGACCGTCTTGACGATCGTTTCCGGTTGTTGACCTCGGGTGCGCGGACGGTGTTGCCGCGTCAGCAGACCTTGCGGGCGGTGGTGGACTGGTCGTGGGAGCTGTTGGACGGGGCGGAGCGGGCGGTGCTGCGGCGGCTCGCGGTGTTCACGGGCGGGTGTGATCTGGGGGCGGCGGAGACGGTGTGCGCCGACGCCGACGCCGACGCCGACGCCGACGGCGAGGGCGACGGCGACGGGGACGGGGAGGTCGGGCCGGACGTTCTGGACGTGCTGGGTGCTCTTGTCGACAAGTCGCTCGTCGTCGCGGGGCCGGGTCCCGAGGGCGAGGGGATGCGGTTCCGGCTGCTCGAGACGGTGGCGGAGTACGCGGGGGAGCGGCTGGACGAGGCGGGCGAGCGGGCCGCGACCGAGCGGCGCCATCTCGCGTACTACCGCGAGCTGGCCCGCCGTACCGACCCCGAACTCCGCGGCTCCGGACAGGTCGCCGCCATCACCCGCTTCGGGACCGAGTACGGCAACCTCCGCACCGCCCTGCGCCGGGCCGTCGCCGCCCGCGACGAGGACGAGGCGCTCGTCCTCGTCCACTCCCTGCTCTGGTACTGGCAGATGCGCGACCTGCGCACCGACGCCCTGCACTGGGCCCGGGCCGCCGCCGAGCTCGGACCCGACCCGTTCGCGCCGCCCGCCGCCCCCGTCGTCCCCCTGCACGAGCCGTGCACGGCCGCGCCGCCGCCGCTCTCCGAGGAGCAGCGCTGGGAGGCCCGGCGCGGGGTGCGGCTCGTCGAACTCCTCAACATGGACCACGAGACCGGGCGCTGGACCAGCCCCGAGGGCGTGCACCGGCTCCGCGAGATGACCGCCGTGTACGAGCCCGGCCTGCCGCAGACCTGCCGGCTGCCCGGCTCCTTCGCCATCTTCGCGGTCCTCATCATCGGAGAGGCCGGCCGGCTCCGGGAGCTCCTCGACACGACCGTGGCGGCCTGCCGCCGGCACGGCTACGAGTGGGAGCTCGCCAACGCCCTCCAGATGCGCGCCAACATGTTCGCCAACCGGGCCGACCTGGCGGTCGTGGCGGCCGCCGACGCCGACGAGAGCCTGGAGATCTTCGTCCGCCTCGATGACGCCTGGGGCGCGGCGGAGGCGCTCGCCGCCCGGGCCGAGGCCCGCGAGCGGCGGCTCGAGTTCGAGGGCGCGGCCGAGGACTTCGCCGCCGCCATCGGCTACGCGGAACGGATCGGCGCCCAGTCGCAGATGGCGCTGTTGCGGGCCCGGTACGCCGGGACGCTCGTCGAGACCGGGCGGCTCGACGAGGGGGAGGCGATCCTGCGCGAGATCGTGGCCGGCGGCCACGGCTGGGGCCACGAACCCCTGCTCGGCGCCCGCATCTTCCTCGCCCTGGCGCTCGGCCGCAGCGGCCGTACCGCCGAGGCGCGCGAGCACCTGCACGCGCTGCGGGGGGAGTTCGGCTCCGAGACCCTCTCCATCTTCGAGGGCTTCACCCTCGGCAGCCTGGCCTGGCTGGACAACGTGGACGGGGAGTACCGCTCCGCGTTCGCCCTCGCCACGCAGGCGTACGAGCGCTCCCTCGGCTCCCTGTCGATGATGGTCGCCCCGCAGATGCCGGCGGTCCATGCGGTCGTCGCGGCCTGGGCGCTCGCCGGTCTCGGCGGTCCCTCCGCACGGTTCGCGGCGACGCTGCTCGGGGCCCGGGACGGCCTGCTCCCGGACGGGCACCTGCCGCCGCCGCTGGAGCGCGAGAACCTGGCCACGGCCACCGAACTGACCCGGTCCGTCCTCGGCGAGGCCGAGTTCGCCGCGGCACACGCCGAAGGCGGCGGTCTCTCTCTCGAAGAGACCGCCGCCCTGCTCGGCCGCGCCGCCGACGCGATCAGTGAGCGCGCCGAGTCCTGAATTCCGTTTCCCCGGTCAGGTCTTCTTGCGGAACTTGGTGACCGCGAGCGGCGCCGTGACGATCGTGATCACCAGCGCCCAGCCGAGGGTCATCCACACCGAGTGGGCGACCGGACCGCCGTTGATCAGGTTGCGGGCGGCGTCGGCGAGGTTCGACAGCGGGTTGTAGTCGGTGAAGGTCTCCAGCCAGCCCGGCATCGACGTCGTCGGGGCGAAGATCGAGGAGCCGAACTGGAGCGGCATCAGGACGAGCATCGCCATGCCCTGGACGGCCTGGGCCGTCTTGAGGGTGAGCCCGAGCAGGATGAAGATCCACATCAGCGAGGCCCCGAAGACCATCGACAGACCGATCGCGGCGAAGAGGTGGAGGACCGACGTGTGGATCTCCAGGCCGAGCAGGAAGCCCATGCCGAGCAGGATCGCGGTGGCGATCAGCATCCGGCCGACCTCGACGACGATCTTGGCGATCAGGACGGAGGACCGGGCGATCGGCATCGTCCGGAACCGGTCCATGACCCCCTTCTTGAAGTCGTCGTTGATGCCCACGCCGACGGCCATGGCGATGTTCATGCCCATCATCGCCATCAGACCGGGGGTCACGTAGTTGACGTAGACGTCGTTGTTGCCCTTGCCGGAGATGGCGCCGCCGAAGACGTACACGAACAGCAGGATGAAGATGATCGGCATCAGCACGGCGTCGAACATCGACTCCGGGTCCTGCTTGATCTGGAGGGCGTTGCGGCGGGCCAGGGCGCCGATGTGGCGGAGATTGGCCCGCAGCCCGATCCGGCCCTCGGCCGTGGGCGCGGGGCGCGTCGACGGCGGCTTCGGCGCGTCGACGGGGGACTTGGTGACAGTGGTCGTGCTCATGCGGCGACCTCCTCGCTGATCTCGTCGGACACGGCGGTCTTCTGGCCGGTGATCGCGAGGAACACCTCGTCCAGGCTGGGCAGATGGGTGCCGATGTGGGCGATGCCGAAACCGCGCGCGCCGAGCAGCGCCACCACGGCGGTCAGCTGCTGGTCGGTGAGGATCGGCACGTACAGCGCGCCCTCGTCGGGCACGACGGTCGCTCCGGCGATGCCGTCGAGACCGGTCTCGCGGAGCGCGGCGGCCATGGCGGGCAGCTGGTCCGGGTCGACCGGGCGGACCTTCAGGGTCCGGCCGCCGACCTTGGCCTTGAGCTCGTCGACGCCGCCCTTGGCGATGACCTTGCCCCGGTCGATGACGGTCAGCTCGCTCGCGAGCTGCTCCGCCTCCTCCATGTACTGCGTGGTCAGCAGGACGGTGACGCCCTCGGAGACCATCCGATGCACCTCGTCCCACACCTCGTTGCGGGTGCGCGGGTCGAGACCGGTCGTCGGCTCGTCCAGGTAGAGGACGGCGGGCTGCCCGATCATCGAGGCGGCGAGGTCGAGCCGGCGGCGCATACCGCCGGAGTAGTTCATCGCGGGCCGCTTGGCGGCCTCCGTGAGGGAGAAGCGCTCCAGCATCTCGTCGGCCCGGCGGCGGGCGTCCTGCCGGGACAGGTCGAGCAGCCGCCCGATCATGTAGAGGTTCTCCCAGCCGGAGAGCTTCTCGTCGACCGAGGCGTACTGACCGGTGAGGCCTATGGTGCGGCGCAGCTGGCGGGGGTGCTTCACCACGTCGTACCCGGCGACGGTGGCGGTCCCGGCGTCCGGGACGAGGAGGGTGGACAGGCAGCGGACGAGGGTGGTCTTCCCGGCGCCGTTCGGCCCGAGGACCCCGAGGACGGTGCCCTCCCGGACGTCCAGGTCGACCCCGTCGAGGGCCTTCGTCGCGCCGAAGTGCTTCACGAGGCCCCGGACCTCGACGGCGTTGGTGTGTGATCGCGTCATGGGGGCAACTAGACCAGGCGCCACCGACAATCCCCCGACAGATGACCGACAGCCCGCCGATGGGGGATGTCGGCGGGCTGTCGGAGGTGCCGCAGTGGCTCCAGGGGGTCTTGCTGCGGATCCAGGGGTGTCCTGCCGATCAGGCAGGACGCCCCTCGGTGGAAGGTGTGCTCCCTAGGCCCTGTCGTCAAAGTCCCGCCTGGGACGCGGCGTCTGGCACGCACGCTCGCCGCGTTGCCGAAATGCCCTAGTAGCTCCGCTACGAGGGCACCCCGGCGCCTTGCGATCGCACGCACCAGACGCCGCGTCCCCTGCCCTCCGGGCAGACGGCGCTACTTTGACGACAGGGCCTAGTGGAAGGTGTGTTCCTCGGCGGGGAACGCCCCGCCGGAGACGTCCTCCGCGAAGGCGCGCGCGGCGTCGCCGAGCGTCTCGCGGAGGTTGGCGTACTGCTTGGTGAAGCGCGGGACCTTGCCGCCGGTCAGGCCGGCCATGTCGGTCCAGACGAGGACCTGGGCGTCGGTCCCGGCGCCCGCGCCGATGCCGATGGTCGGGATGTGCAGCGAGCGGGTGACCTCGGCGGCCAGCTCGGCCGGTACGAGTTCGAGCACGACCGCGAAGGCGCCCGCGTCCTGCGCCGCCTTCGCGTCGTTGAGCAGCCGGTGGGCGGCCTCGTCGCTACGGCCCTGCACCCGGTAGCCCATGGTGTTGACGGACTGGGGCGTCAGGCCGAGGTGGGACATGACGGGGATGCCGGCCTGGACGATCAGCTCGGTCTGGGCCAGGGAACGCTCGCCGCCCTCCAGCTTGACCGCGTTGACCCCGGCGTCCTTGATCAGCCGGGTGGCGTTGCGCAGGGCCTGGACGGGCCCTTCCTGGTACGAGCCGAAGGGGAGGTCGCCGACGACGAGGGCCCGCTTGGTGCCCCGTACGACCGCGGCGGAGAGGATCGTCATCTCGTCCATCGTGACCGGCACGGTGGTCTCGTAGCCGAGGTGACAGTTGCCCATCGAGTCGCCGACGAGGATCACCGGGATGCCGGCCTCGTCGAAGACGGAGGCGGTCATCGCGTCGTAGGCGGTGAGCATGGGCCACTTCTCGCCGCGGGCCTTGGCGGCGGCGATGTCGTGGACGGTGATGCGGCGCGTGCCCTTGCCGCCGTACAGCGCCTTGCTGCTGTCGGCGGGCGGTTTCTGGGCAGCCTGAAGCGTCATGGTGAACGGCTCCTTCGTCATCTCGAGGCGCCCTGACGGCGTCCCCGGACCACATCCATGGTGGCACTTCGCCGTGCGGGCGGGGAAGTGGGCCGGAGTGGCGCTGTTCACACCGGCCGCCGCATCGGCCTGTTCGCGCCGGTCCGGCCGCGCCGGCGCACCGTAAAACCTCCGCAAGGTTTTTCGATACGAGACGGTCTCGTATCGAAATGAGGCTAGGGTGAGGACCATGTCGCAGCCGTCTCCCGTCTCCGCGCCGCCCCGGGTCCCCGAAGCCGTCCACCGCCGCCGCTGGGCCGTCCTCGGCGTCCTGATGCTCAGCCTGCTGATCGTCGTCCTCGACAACTCGATCCTGAACGTGGCCGTCAAGACGATCGCCGCCCCCGCGCCCACCGGCATCGGCGCCACCCAGAGCGAGCTGGAGTGGTCCATCAACTCCTACACGCTCGTCTTCGCCGGACTCCTCTTCACCTCCGGCCTGCTCGGCGACCGCCTCGGCCGCAAGAGGGTGCTGCTCTTCGGCATCACCGTCTTCGGCATCGGCTCCGCCCTCGCCGCCTTCTCCGGCTCCCCGGGCGAGCTCGTCGCCTACCGGGCCGTCATGGGCCTCGGCGCCGCCTTCGTCATGCCCGCGACCCTCGCCGTCCTCATGAACGTCTTCGAGCGCGACGAGCAGCCCAAGGCCATCGGCATCTGGGCCGGCAGCGTCGGCCTCGCCATCGCGATCGGGCCGATCACCGGCGGCATCCTGCTCGAACACTTCTGGTGGGGATCGATCTTCCTCGTCAACGTGCCCGTCGTGCTCCTCGCCCTCGCCCTGATGATCTGGCTGGTTCCCGACTCCCGGGACCCGAAGCCGGGCCGGATCGACATCCCCGGCGTGCTGCTCTCCGTCCTCGGACTCGTCCTCCTCGTGTACGGGATCATCCGAGGCGGCGAGCTGGCGAGCTTCACCGACGTCACCGTCCTCGCCCCGGTCATCGGCGGCCTCGCGGTCCTCGTCCTCTTCGTCCTCCACGAGCGGCGCAGCGACCACCCGGCCATCGACATGGCGTACTTCAGGAAGCCCGCCTTCGCCGCGGCCGTCGCCGCGATCGCGCTGGTCTTCTTCGCGCTCATGGGCGTGACCTTCTTCTCCGCCTTCTACCTGCAGAGCGTGCGCGGCTACAGCGCGCTGGAGTCCGGGCTGCTCATCCTGCCGCTCGCCGTCGCGCAGATGGTGTTCGCGCCCAGGGCGCGGCTGGTCGTCGACCGCTTCGGCGCGAAGGCGGTGTGCACCGCCGGCATGCTGCTCGTCGCCGCGGGCCTGGCGGCCTTCGCCCTCTTCGACGCCTCGACGCCGGTGTGGGCGCTGGAGGTCGTCTTCTTCCTCCAGGGCGCCGGCATGGCGCACATCATGCCGCCGGTGACGGTCGCCGTGATGCAGGCCCTGCCGCGGGAGAAGGCGGGCTCGGGATCGGCCGTGAACAACACCTTCCGGCAGGTCGGCGGCGCCATGGGCGTGGCGGTACTCGGCTCGGTGCTCTCCTCCACGTACCGCGGCGAGATCGAGCAGCACCTCGGCGGAGTGCCGGCGGCCCTGCGCGACACGGCCGGCGAGTCCATCGAGGCGACGCTCGCGGTCGCGGAGAAGCTCGGCCCGGCCGGCCGGAACCTCGTGGCCCCCGCCTACGAGGCCTTCCTCGACGCCATGCACGTCACGGCGATCGCCTCGGCGGTGATCGCCCTGGTCGGCGCGGCCGTGGTGGCCGCCTTCCTCCCGGGCCGCACGCCGCGGGACCCCGCGGCGGCGGACGGCACGGAGCCGGTCTCCGGCCCCGCGACGACGGACGGCGCCGGTACGGCTTCCGGTCCCGTGCCGGCCGACGGCGCCGGTACGGCTCCCGGCGCTGCGACGGCCGACGGCGCCGGTACGGCTCCCGGCGCTGTTCCGGACGGCGGCGACCGGCGGGCCTCGGTGCCCGCACCCGGCGCCGAGGCGGGAGAATCAGCCCGTCGATAGCCAGTCACCGGAGGAGAGGCGGAGCACGCGTGTCGCTGCAGGACGGCGGGACCCCGGAACCCCACGACGACGGGCCGGGGCCCGTGGACCGCGGAGGCCAGGGCCCGGAGACCGAGCCGGGGGCGGCCCCCGCCGGAGCCGTACCCGGCGGGGACGTCTCCGGCGGGGTCGTACCCGGCGGGGACGTCCCCGGCGGGACCGCCCCCGCCCCCACCGCCGCGCGGCGCGGGCGGCCCCGGAGCGAGGCGGTCGAGCAGGCGATCTTCGACGCGGCCATCGGGCTCCTGGAGAGCGGTACCCCGCTCGCCGAGCTGTCCATCGAGAAGCTCGCCCGCACCGCCGGCGTCGGCAAGGCCACGATCTACCGACGCTGGCCGGGCAAGGAGGAGCTCTTCGTGGAGCTGCTCCGCTCCGTGGAACCCCCGGACCCGGTGCTGCCCGGCACCTCGCTCCGGGACGACCTCGTCACGCTCCTGGAGTCGCTGCGACAGCGCGGACTCGCCAAGCGGAGCTCCGCCCTGCTCCACAACGTGTTCTCGCAGATGCAGCTCTATCCCAAGCTGTGGCACGCCTACCAGCTCACCGTCATCGAACCGCGCCGCCGTCTCGGCCTCGACGCGGTACGGCGCGGGATGGACCGGGGGGAGATCCGCGACGACCTCGACGTCGAGTTCGTGAACGACCTGTTCACGGGCCCCCTGCTCCTGCGCACCGTCATCCGCCCCGGCGCCACCCTGGAGCCCGGCCTCGCCGAGCGGGTCGTCGACGCCGTCCTGGACGGCCTCCGCCCGCGTACCTGATCCGCTGCGAACCCGATCCGACCCGCACGAATGTGCGCGTTCTGTCACAGGGGTACCGACCGCGCCACCTGCAGGAACCCGCCACGCTGCTGTGTCGTCCCTGGGGGAGTACGACGGACCCGGGATCGCCTAGTGTCGACATCGGGTCACGCAAGACGGCAAGGCAGCAGTGAGGACAGTGCGATGGCGCGGGTGGACATGACGGAGACCGACCACGGCGGCGCGGGCGACGAACGGCCCGCTTCCGGATCCCGCTTCCGGGCCGCCCTCGACGGTCTGCGCCGCGACCGCGGCATCTGGCGCCGGGGCGTCCTGGTCGCCGCCGCGGCGGTGGCGCTGACCCTCCTGATGGTGTTCCACGCCGACATCCCCAACCGGATCGGCAACCTCGGCAGCCTCACCGAGACCTTCCTGCCCTGGCTGGGCCTCTTCGTCCCCGTCCTGCTGGTCCTCGCCCTGGTACGGCGCTCCGCCACCGCCCTGATCGCCCTGCTGCTGCCCGCCGTGGTCTGGCTCAACGTCTTCGGCGGTCTCGTCGCCGACAAGTCCTCCGCCGGCGGCGATCTGACGGTCGCCACCCACAACGTGAACGCCGACAACCCGGACCCCGAGGGCACGGCCCGCCGGCTCGCCGCTTCCGGCGCCGACGTGCTGGCCCTGGAGGAACTCAAGGGCGACATGGTCCCGACGTACGAGCGGGGCCTCGAGGAGGCCTACCCGTACCACTCGGTCCAGGGCACGGTCGGCCTCTGGAGCAAGCTGCCCCTGCGCGCCGCGCAGCCCGTCGACATCCGGATGGGCTGGACCCGCGCCATGCGCGCCACCGTCGTGGCCCCGAAGGGCGAGGTCGCCGTGTACGTGGCCCACCTGCCGTCCGTGCGGGTCAAGCTGAACGCGGGCTTCACCGCCAACCAGCGCGACAACAGCGCCAACGCGCTCGGCGAGGCCATCTCCCACGACCCGCACGAGCGGATCGTCCTCCTCGGCGACCTCAACGGCACCATGAACGACCGCTCGCTCAACGCCGTCACCTCGCAGCTGCGCTCCACCCAGGGCGCGGCCGGCGACGGCTTCGGCTTCAGCTGGCCGGCCTCGTTCCCGATGGCCCGGATCGACCAGATCATGGTGAAGGGCGTGGAACCGATGTCGTCCTGGGCGCTGCCCGAGACGATGAGCGACCACCTTCCGATCGCCGCCCGCGTGAAGCTCTGAGGACCTGAGGACCTGAGGACCTGAAGGCCTGAAGCTGTGAGGTCCTGACCCGGGCGCCGTGGAAAATCCCGTGCCGTGCCGTCGGCGGCGGTGCAGACTCGCGCCATGGTGGAGATGCGTGCGTTCCGGGAAGCGGTCACGAGCTGGGCGGACGGTGGCCCCGGGGAGTCGGCGAGTGAGCTGGCCGCGCGGCTGGGGGTGCGGACGGCGGTGCTGCTGGAAGGGCTGAGCGACCTCGCGGCCGTCGACGCGCTGGCCGCACGGCGCGGCCGGGACCTGGCCGCCGAAGGCGTGTGCGTGGTGCCGATGGGCGGGGCGATGAACGTCGGCCGCTACGCCGGCCTCCTCGGACCGACCGGCCTCGGCCTGCGTCTGGTGGGACTCTGCGACGTGCGCGAGCAGCCCTACTTCGACCGGGGGCTGCGGCGGGCGGGAGCGCCGCACGAGGACGTCTTCGTGTGCGCGGCGGACCTGGAGGACGAGCTCATCCGGGTGCTGGGCACGGAGCGGGTCGAGGAGGTCGTCCGGACCGAGGGCGACCTCCGGCCCTGGCAGACCTTCCTGCACCAGCCCGCACAGCACGGTCGCCCCCGGCAGCAGCAGCTGCGGCGCTTCCTCGGCACGAAGAAGGGGCGCAAGATCCGCTACGGCACCCTCCTCGTCGAGGCCCTCGAACCCGAACAGACGCTCGCACCCCTGGACGACCTCCTCGCGACCCTGTGACGGGGGTGACGACGAGGGCGACGGGGGCCGTAGTGACCGGTGGCGACAGCCGGCAGATCGGAGAACACAGCATGACCTCTCAGTTCCACGCGCTCTGTCTCGACGCGAACGACCCACCCCGTCTCGTCGCCTTCTGGGCCGGCCTCCTGGGCCGGGAGACGGCCGACGACCCCCACGACGGCGTCGTGGTCCTGCCGGGCGACGACAGCGGCTTCCGGCTCCGGTTCCCCGCGACCCGGGAGCGGAGGGCGGGCCGGAACCGGATGCACTTCGATCTGACGAGCACCTCCCTCGACGACCAGCGGGAGGTCGTGGCGAGGGCGCTCGCACTCGGCGGCCGGCACATCGACGTCGGTCAGCGCCCCGAGGAGGGGCACGTGGTGCTCGCCGACCCCGAGGGCAACGAGTTCTGCGTCATCGAGCCGGGCAACGCCTTCCTCGCCGGCTGCGGGTTCGTCGGCGCGCTCGCGTGCGACGGTTCGCAGGAGGTCGGCTATTTCTGGAGCCGGGCGCTGGGCTGGCCGCTGGTCTGGGACCAGAACGAGGAGACCGCGATCCGCTCGCCGCGCGGCGGTCCGAAGTTCACCTGGGGCGGTCCGCCGCTGATGCCGAAGACGGGGAGGAACCGGCTGAGCTTCGACCTCGCTCCGCCCGCCCACGGCGATCAGGAGGCGGAGGTCGACCGTCTCGTCGCCCTCGGGGCGACCCGGGACGACACAGGCCGGGACGGCACCGGCCGGGACGAGGCGGGCCGGGTGGCGATGCTCGATCCCGACGGCAACGAGTTCTGCGTGTCGCCTGCCCGATGAGCCCTCCCCGACAAGCCCTCCCCCGATAGGCCCTCCCGGACGAGCCCGCCCCGATGAGCCCTCATCACGGCCGGCCGGCCGGTCAGGAGGCCGTCGTCGTCTCCCGCCAGCGGTTCGTGATCGGCAGCCGCCGGTCCTTGCCGAAGCCCTTCGCCGAGATCTTGGTGCCCGGCGGGTACTGGCGCCGCTTGTACTCCGCCGCGTCCACCATCCGCAGCGTCCGCGTGACGACCTCCTCGTCGAAGCCGGCCGCCACGATCTCGTCCCTGCCCCGGTCCCCGTCCACGTACAGGGCGAGGATCCCGTCCAGGACCTCGTAGTCCGGCAGCGAGTCCGTGTCCACCTGGCCGGGGCGCAGCTCGGCGCTGGGCGGCTTGCCGATCGAGCTCTCCGGGATCGGCGGGGTCATCCCGCGCTCCTCGGCCGCCCGGTTCCGCCAGCGCGCGAGCCGGAAGACATCCGACTTGTAGACGTCCTTGATGGGGCCGAACGCGCCGACGGAGTCGCCGTAGAGCGTCGAGTAACCCACCGCCAGCTCGGACTTGTTGCCAGGCGCGAGGACGATGTGCCCCTCCTGGTTGGAGATCGCCATCAGCGTCGTGCCGCGCAGCCGGGACTGCAGGTTCTCCTCGGCGAGGCCGGTGAGACCGAGCGAGGCCATGTACGCGTCGAACATCGGCTCGATCGACACGGTGCGGTAGCGGAGGCCGGTGCGGCGGGCCAGTTCGGCCGCGTCGCCGCGCGAGTGGTCGGAGGAGTACTTGGAGGGCATCGACACCCCGTACACGTTCCCCGCGCCGACCGCGTCGCAGGCGATCGCCGCGACGAGCGCCGAGTCGATGCCGCCGGACAGGCCGATCAGGACCGAGCGGAAACCGTTCTTCGCGACGTACGCGCGCAGCCCCACGACCAGGGCCGAGTAGACCTCCTCGTCGTCGTCGAGCCGGTGCGCGTACCCGCCCGCGAGCTCCGGCTCGTACGCGGGCAGCGGCTTCTCGGAGAGCACCACCCGGTCGATCCGCAACCCGTCCACCACACCCACGTCCACGCCCTCGTCCGGGGCCCCGGGGTCGGCGGCCGGAAGCTCCAGGTCGAGGATCACACTGCCCTCGACGAACTGCGGAGCGCGCGCGATCACCTCCCCGGCCGCGTCCACGACGATCGAGTCGCCGTCGAAGACCAGCTCGTCCTGACCGCCCGTCGACGCCAGGTACGCGGTGACGCAGCCGGCCTCCCGGGCCCGCCTGCGGACCAGTTCGAGCCGCGAGTCGTCCTTGTTCCGCTCGTACGGCGAGGCGTTGACCGACAGCAGCAGACCGGCCCGCGCGCTGCGCGCCGCCGGGACCCGCCCGCCCTCCTGCCAGAGGTCCTCGCAGATCGCCAGGGCCACGTCGACGCCGTGGACGCGGACGACCGGCATCGTGTCGCCCTGCACGAAGTAGCGGTACTCGTCGAAGACCCCGTAGTTGGGGAGGTGGTGCTTGGCGAAGCGGAGCACCACCTCGCCCCGGTGCAGCACGGCGGCGGCGTTCTCCGGCGACCCGGCGGGCCGTCCGAGCCTAGGCTCGGCCCGCTCGGAACGGTCGAGGTAGCCGACGACGACCGGCAGCTCGCCGAAGCCCTCGTCCGCGAGGCGCCGGGCGAGGCCGCGCAGGGCCTCCCGGGAGGCCTCGACGAAGGAGGGCCGCAGCGCGAGGTCCTCGACGGGGTAGCCGGTCAGCGCCATCTCGGGGAACGCGACGAGATGCGCGCCCTGTCCGGCGGCGTGCCGGGTCCAGTGGACGATCGCCTCGGTGTTCCCGGCGATGTCTCCGACGGTCGAGTCGATCTGATTCAGGGCGAGGCGTAGTTGAGGCACCCGGCCAGTGTAATCGTCACACCGACGCGATGTCCCGGAAAACGCCCCAGGACGGCCCCAGGGCGGCCCCAGGGCGCCCCCCGGACGGTCTCCGGGCCGGCCCCGGACGGGCCGCAAACGATCTCCGGAAGGGCCCCGGGACCCTCCGCGCCCGACATGCGGGCGGACCCCACCCCGTTGATCATGGGCCCATGACGACCACTGACGACCCTGCGGAGTCGGCATGGCCCGCCGTCACCGACCCGACGGCGCCCCAGGGCGACGGCACCAAGAGGTAGGAGGTCCGGGGGACTCCCCCGGACCAGGGGGTCCGGGGGACTCCCCCGGGAACGAACACACAGGGAACCTTCGGGCACGGGCGGCCGTACGCAGCGACCGGGCGGCCGTACGGCGGGACCCGGCGCCCGCAGAGCTCGTCCGCCGCGTCTACCGCACCTCACGCGTCCTGCGCGGCACCCTCCTGGAGAACGCCCACTACGGCGCCGTCGCCGCCGAACTCCTCGACCTCAGGGACCGGTATCCCCTCCGGCCCGGCCTGCCCGTCACCGTCCTCGCCGCCCCCGACGGCTCCGCCCGCTGGGAACGGCGCCAACGCACGCTGGCCCGACGGCTCGGCGCCCGCTACGAGGCGGCCGTGCCGTCGGGCCATCTGGTCATGCTGGACCGCCCGGACGCGGTGGCCGATGCGGTGCTCCGCTCCGGCCGATCGGCGGGGTAGCCGACCGCGTGGCGGCGGGGACCGTCAGCTGGAGGCGTAGACGCTCGCGCAGAACGCCTGCATCTGCTCGTCCGACAGATGCTGGGCCAGGTCGGCCTCGCTGATCATCCCGACCAGCCGCTTGCCCTCGATGACGGGGAGACGACGGATCTGGTGGCTCTGCATCTCCTCCAGGACCGCGCCCACGTCGGCGCCCGCCTCGACCCAGCGGGGCGTGCCCTTCGCCATCTCGCCACAGGTGATCTTCGCCGGATCGTGGCCCATGGCCACACAGCCGATGACGATGTCGCGGTCCGTGATGATGCCGCAGAGCCGTTCGTTCTCGTCGGCGATGGGCAGCGCGCCCACGTTGAGGTTGCGCATCATCTGTGCGGCGCGGTCGAGCGTCTCGTGTGCCGGGATCCACTGGGCCCCGGGGTGCATGATGTCCTTCGCCGTGGTCATGAGCTGCGTACCTTTCGTCGACGTCGTCGTACGAACGTCCCCGAGCCCATTCATTGTCGGCTCATGGCACGGCCCCCGCGACCGCAGCGGTCACGGGGGCCGTATCGCCCGCGGGATCAGGCCCCGCGCGCCCGCGGGATCAGGCCCCGCGCTGCTTCAGCATGTCCGCCATCAGCAGGATCTCGGACTGCTGCGCGTCGACCATGCCCTGCGCGAGGTCGCGCTCGACGCCCGGTGCGCACTTCTGCACGCACCCCTGGGCCATGTGGACCCCGCCCTTGTGGTGCTCGGTCATGAGCTTCAGGTACAGGACCTCGGCCTCCCGGCCGTCGGCCTCGCGCAGGGCGTCCATCTGCGCGTTGGTCGCCATGCCCGGCATCAGCGCGCCGTCCGACGGCCCGCTGTCACCGGTGGAGCCCATGCCCATCCAGGTCATCGGCTCCACGCCGGACCGGAGCTTGGGCAGCCCCCACATGTCGAGCCAGCCGAGCATCATGCCCCGCTGGTTCGCCTGGGTGTTGGCGATGTCGTACGCGAGGCGGCGGACCGACTCGTCCCGGGTGCGGTCCCGGACGATGAACGACATCTCCACGGCCTGCTGGTGGTGGACGGACATGTCCCGGGCGAAGCCGGCGTCCGCGGAGTCGGTGGCGGGGGTACGCGGTGCCTCGTCGCGCTCGGCGGAGGCGACCGTGACGGCGCCCCCGGCGAAGAGCAGGGCGAGCGCGACGGCGGTGACCGCCGCCCACTGCGTCCGGTTGGGCCCGCGCCGGACGGCCGGCGCGAACTCCTCCACCACCTCGCTCTCCCCGCTCGGCGGAGCTTCCCCGCTCCCGCTCACTGGTCGATCCCGCCGGTGCAGGCGGCGCCCGGCTCGGGGGTCTGCGGGCCCTGCACGTACTTCGTGAAGAAGGCGTCGATCCGCGGGTCGGCGGCGTTGTCCACGGTCACCTGCTTGCCCCAGGCGGAGAGCATGATCGCCCCGGTCTGGTCCTCCACGGGGCTCATCAGCGTGTACTTGGTCTTGCCGACCTTCTCGGCCAGCTTCTTCACGTCGGCGCCGGCGGCCTTCTTGTTGTACGTCACCCAGACGGCGCCGTGCTCGAGCGAGTGCACGGCGTTCACCTCGTTGATCGCCTTGTCGTAGACGACGCCGTCGCAGTTCATCCAGACCGGGTGGTGGTCACCGCCGACCGGCGGCTTCATCTCGTACTTCACGGCCGTCTCGACGTGGTTGCGGCCGAGCTTCTTCGCGTCCCAGGACTTCTCGGCCGTGATGGGGGCCTTCGCGGCGGCGTCCTTGGCGTCCTGCTCGTCGGACTTCTTCATCAGCACGAAGGTGCCGAAACCGACGAGCCCCAGGACGACGACTCCGGAGATGCCGATCGTGATCAGACGGTTGCGGCGCTCACGGGCCTGCTCGGCACGGCGCATCTCCTCTATTCGGGCGCGGCGGTCGGCGGTGGCGGAGCGGTTGGCGGCCATGGTGGTGTCGTCCTTCTTCAGGGGTGGGGGTGGAGTTCGGAGCTGGACAAGCGGAGGGCGGGGCGGCGGCGAGACGATCCGCCGCCGCTCTCCGCTACGTCCGGAGAACTTGAAGGACGTGCAGGTCCGGCGCGCGCGGCCGGACGCCAGAGCGGCGCGCCGGGCCGTCGTCGGAGGGCGGGTCGAGGCGCCGCAGCCCGCCCGCCGCGTGGAGCGGGGGGTCGAGCGGGGGCGCGCTGAGCACCGCCGGGGAGAGCGAGGGGACGAGGGAGCAGCCGCCGCGGTCGTACGGGCAGACGTACTCGCCGACGACGGCCGTCGCCCGCACCCCGTGCTTCTTCGGGGCGTCCTCGTGATGGGCGTCGGGCCCGGGAGCGGCCCCCAGACAGACGAAGAGCGCGGCGAGGAGCGTCGCCACGGCACTCACCAGTGCCATGGGACGCGCATGTCGGAACAGGCGTACGAGCCGCGGGGCCCCCATGGGCGCAGATCGTAGTGTGCGCGGGCCCTTTGTGGGCCGAACGGGGTACCACTCGGTACCGACGAACGGGCTCCGCGCGGCCGAACGCACACCCACCGGCCGCTCCCCCGTTACCTGAGTCACATCCGAGCAGGCACTATGGGTGTGCAACGTGCGCGAAACCATGTGGTGGGATGCTCAGGTGCCCCCCGATGCACCGGAGGCGGTGGGAGCAGGCGGCCTGACCAGCGAGGATGGGTGTGGAAATGGACAAGCAGCAGGAATTTGTGCTCCGTACGCTCGAGGAGCGCGACATCCGCTTCGTGCGCCTGTGGTTCACCGATGTACTGGGCTTCCTCAAGTCGGTGGCCGTGGCGCCCGCCGAGCTTGAGCAGGCCTTCGACGAGGGCATCGGCTTCGACGGCTCGGCGATCGAGGGATTCGCCCGCGTATACGAATCGGACATGATCGCCAAGCCGGACCCGGGAACCTTCCAGATCCTGCCGTGGCGCGCCGAGGCCCCGGGCACGGCCCGGATGTTCTGCGACATCCTGATGCCGGACGGCTCGCCGTCCTTCGCGGACCCGCGGTACGTCCTCAAGCGGGCGCTCGCCAAGACGTCCGACCTGGGCTTCACCTTCTACACCCACCCCGAGATCGAGTTCTTCCTCCTGAAGGACAAGCCGCTCGACGGCACCCGGCCCACCCCGGCCGACAACTCGGGCTACTTCGACCACACCCCGCAGAACGTCGGCATGGACTTCCGCCGCCAGGCGATCACCATGCTCGAATCGATGGGCATCTCGGTGGAGTTCTCCCACCACGAGGGCGCGCCGGGCCAGCAGGAGATCGACCTCCGCTACGCGGACGCGCTCTCCACGGCCGACAACATCATGACCTTCCGCCTCGTCATGAAGCAGGTCGCCCTCGAACAGGGCGTCCAGGCCACCTTCATGCCGAAGCCGTTCTCGGACTACCCCGGCTCGGGCATGCACACCCACCTGTCCCTCTTCGAGGGCGACCGGAACGCCTTCTACGAGTCGGGCGCCGAGTACCAGCTCTCCAAGGTGGGCCGCTCCTTCATCGCGGGCCTCCTGAAGCACGCGGGCGAGATCTCGGCCGTCACCAACCAGTGGGTGAACTCCTACAAGCGCATCTGGGGCGGCTCCTCCCGCACGGCCGGCTCGGGCGGCGAGGCCCCCTCGTACATCTGCTGGGGCCACAACAACCGCTCGGCCCTCATCCGGGTCCCCATGTACAAGCCGGGCAAGACGGGCTCGTCCCGCGTCGAGGTCCGCTCCATCGACTCGGGCGCCAACCCCTACCTGACGTACGCGGTCCTCCTCGCGGCCGGCCTCAAGGGCATCGAAGAGGGCTACGAACTCCCGGCCGGCGCCGACGACGACGTCTGGGCCCTCTCCGACTCGGAACGCCGCGCGATGGGCATCGAGCCGCTCCCGCAGAACCTCGGCGAGGCGATCGCCCTGATGGAGAAGAGCGAACTGGTCGCGGAGACGCTCGGCGAGCACGTCTTCGACTTCTTCCTCCGCAACAAGAAGCAGGAGTGGGAGGAGTACCGGAGCGAGGTCACGGCCTTCGAACTCCGCAAGAACCTCCCTGTGCTGTAAGGCAGTTCACGGCCGAGTTCGGGCCGAGTCGAGGGCCGGCGGCGGTCAGCCGCCGGCCCTCGGCCGTCCTCCACGCCCCCGGGCCGTCCGTGGGCCGGGGGCGAGGAGTCGGACCGGGGGCGTGGGGCCGGATTTAAAGGCGTTGCCCGGGAGGCGGGGGCGGTTCAGACTGCCCCGGTGAAGATCCAATCCGTCGCCACCGAGCGGCTTCTGTTGCATCCGTTGAGCGTGAGTGAGGCCGAGCGTGTCGTCGCCCGGGAGCCCGCGGACGGCGACCTGTGGGGCGAGGGGTACCCCGGGGACGGGGACGTCCGCGCGGGCACCGGGTTTCTGCGGGGCGTTGCCGAGCGGGGGGATCCCGGGGCGTTCCGGCTCTATGAGATACGGCTCCGTGAGACCGGGGTCTCCATCGGCGGGATCGGGTTCCACGGGCCGCCGGACGAGCTGGGGGTCGCCACCATCGGGTACGGGCTCACGCCCGGGGCGCGCGGCAGGGGATACGCCACCGAGGCCCTGCGGGCGCTCGTCGAGATCGCCCGGCAGGCCGGTGCCGAAGGGATGAAGGGGGACGCCGACCTCGGCAACCCGGCCTCCCACCGGGTGATGGAGGCGGCCGGGATGCGACGCGTCGCGGAGGACGAGAAGCTCGTCCACTACTACCTGGGGTTCTAGCCGTTAGCCTCTGGGGGCATGTCGGAAACCCGTTCCCGCGTCTGGTACGCCGCCTACGGCTCCAACACGCATGCCGAGCGCCTCGATTACTACCTCGCCGGCGGCTGCCCGCCCGGCGCCGCGTGGGCGTTTCCCGGGTGCCGGGACCCGCGCCCGCCGGAGCGTTCCGTGGCCCTGCTGCTGCCCGGGCGCGTGTACTTCGCGACCGACTCGCCCGTGTGGCGCGGCGGCCGGGCCTTCTACGACCCGGCGGCGGACGGCACCGCCCGGGGCGTCGCCCACCTGCTCACCGTCGGACAGTTCTCCGACATCGCCGCGCAGGAGATGTACCGCGAGCCCGGCCAGGACCTGGACCTTTCCGAGGTGCTCGCCGCCGGGCGCTGCTCGCTCGGACCGGGGCGGTACGAGACCCTCGTCTGCCCCGGTCTCCTCGACGGCCTGCCCGTCCTCACCTTCACCGCGCCCTGGCCGATGCCGGAGGAGGACTCCGGCGAGCTGCGGAAGCCCTCCGCCGCGTACCTGCGGCAGCTGGCGGCCGGGCTGAACCTGGCCGGGACCTGGCGGCCCGCCGACACCGCCGCCTACCTCGCCGACTGCCCGGGAGCGGCCGGGCACTGGACGCCGGAGGACGTGGCCGCCCTCAGCGTTCCGCCAGCTCCGACGGGGCTTCCTGGACCACCCAGCCGTTGCCGTCCGGATCCTCGAAGGTCATGAACGAGTTCCAGGTGCCGCCCTTCCCGTCCTCCCAGCCCTTCTCGCCGACGTGCATCACCGGGGAGACGTCCACGCCCCGGCCGACCAGCTCCGCCCGCGCCGCCTCGATGTCCGTGACGCAGAGCTGGAGGCCGTGCAGGGTGCCGGGCGCCATCTCCTTCGTGCCGGGCATCGTCGGCATGCCGCTCAGCAGCGCGATCGAGCAGCGCGAGCCCGGCGGGGTCGCCTGGATGATCCGCATGCCCGGCGCCACCTCGTCGTCCAGGTCGATCGCGAAGCCGACCTTCTCGCCGTAGAACGCCTTGGCCCGGTCCATGTCGGTGACGGGGACCGGGACGACCTCCAGGGTCCAGTTCACGCCTGCTCCTCTGCTCCTCGGAAACGCCAGCGGGTCTGGCCGAACGGCTCGCCCTTGGCGAAGCCGAAGGCCGTGCGAGGCGCGACCGCGAACACCAGGGCCGTACCACCGTCGCCCACGAACGCCCCGTCCCGCACCTCGAATCGCCATTCCGGGCCGTACTTCTCCACATACGCCTCGGCGAGGCCCCGCAGCACGTGCTCGTCCGTCACCCGGGCCGCCTCGCCCTCGACCACCAGGTCGAGGCCCTCGCCGAGGGTGGCGGAGCCGGTGGTGAGGACCACCGAGGTGTTCTCGGCGAGGTTGCGGGCCTTGCGTTCGTCGGGCCCGGTGCAGAAGTGCAGGGCGTCCTCCGACCAGACCGCGATGAGCGGGGTGACATGCGGGCGGCCGTCGGGACGTACGGTCGTCAGCCAGTAGACCTCGGCCGCCGCGAGCCGGGCCGCCGCGTCGGACCAGGACAGCGGGGCGGCCTTCGGATCGCTGTAGCGGGGATCGAGGGAAGTGCGCGGATCCATGGCCGGCCGTCCTTTCGTCGTGGCTCCCGGGGGAGGGGCCATGAAGGGGAGACCGTCCGGTACGCCGGAACTCATCGGTCGGCGCCCGTCCAGGCCCGCCAGGCCAGGCCCGGACCGGTCAGCGGCCAAGCCAGGCCAGGCCCGGACCGGTCAGCGGCCAGGCCGTGCCCGGCCAGCACCGGTCAGCGGCCCGCGGGCGTCGCCGGCGTCCAGTGCAGGCGGCCGTCCAGGCCGATCGCCGCGACGCCCTCCCGGCCCGCGTCCGGCGCCCCGGAGAAGAGGAAGCCCTCCAGCGTCCACGCCGGGCGCGTCCCGCCCCGCCCCAGCGGGGCCGTCGCCAGGAAGCCGGTGCGGGAGCGGACCGCGAGCATGCCCGCGCCGCCCTGCGCCCCGCTCACCGGGCCAAAGCCCGCGACGCCGCCCGCCAGCTCCCGCACCGGGGAGACCAGGCCGGAGCCCGAGAAGTCGGCGCTCCGCAGGTCGCCGGAGGCCGGCTTGCGGAACCAGAGCCGTACGCCGTCGACGCCCGGCTCCGCGCTCGCGCTCAGCGCCAGCGTCGTCGCCGGCAGACCCGTCCGCACCGGACCCGTGAGCGGTCCGCCGGGGCGCTGCGCCGCCCAGGCCAGGACGGTCCTCGGGGTGCTCGCGAAGACGTACCCGCGGCCCGCCCCGTCCGTCGCCGCCACCGGGTCGCCGTACACGTCCGCGCCGCCGAGCGTCCGCCACGGCCCCCAGCCGCCGTCCGCGCGCTGCTCGCGCGCCGTCAGCCGGTGCCCGCTGTCCCGCAGGACCAGGGTCGCCCGCCCGTCGGGGCCCACGGTCACGGCGGGCGCGCTGATGTCGGAGGTGCCCCGGGCGTCGTCCGGTTCGGGCGTGCCGAGCGAACGCCACGGGCCGAAGGCGCCGCCCGCCACCGGCTGCTCGGCGGTCACCACCTCGCGCTGGTAGGCCGAGGGGCCGCCGCCGAACGTCGTCCGGGTGCCGAAGACCGCGATGCGGCCGTCCGGCAGGAGGACCGAGGTGACCCCGCTGTCCAGGCCGTCGCCGGGCAGCAGCACGGGCCCCCGCCACGACGCCGCATCCGCCGCCTTCCGCCAGGTCGCCAGGCGCCCGTCCAGCACGGAGAAGGCGTGCAGCCCGCCGTCCCGGTCGCGCTGCACCCAGGAGGTGGAGGTGGACCGGGCGTACCGGACGGTCTGGGCCCAGCCCCGCCCGGCGGGCCGCGCGGCCACCTTCAGGTCGCCGCAGCCCGCGGTGGTGCCGCAGTCGTTGACCCCGTCCAGCCACGCGTACGTCTTGAGGGTCTTCAGCTTCGCGCCCGCCGTCTCGGGGTCGAGGGTGTGCGGCAGGACGCTGGTCGGGTAGCCGAGGTAGTTCTGCACACCGACGTGCGGGTGCCCGGGGACGTCCGTGTACCGGGCGATCGCCGCCTGGGCGAACCGCGCCCCGTACAGGTGGTCCTGATGGTCCCGGAGGTGACCCGTCTCCGGGTACGTGCCGGGGGTCGGGTCCTGCATCCGCACGAAGGTCGGCCGGAACCGCTCCAGGAGCCCGGCCATCGTCGCGACGACCTGATCCGCGGTGTAGGTGAAGTCCGCCGTGACCGGGGTGCCGGAGGCCCGCTGGGAGGCGAGCGCGGATATTCGGCCGTGCCACAGTCCGTTGAGGCTCTCGGGGCGGTCGCCGCTGATCGAGCCGGCCTCGCGCAGCTGTAGCCACACCAGCTTGACCTGCGGTTTCGCGCGCAGGGTGTCCATCTCGGCGTACGCGCCGCCGGCCGTGGGTATCGCGACCCGGTCCCAGGGGCTGGTCCGGCTGCCGGTGACCATCTCGGCGTACGCGGCACGGATGCCGTTCTGCCGGGCCTCGGCGTACCCCGCCTTGTCGGGCTCGGCGCCGGCGGCGTCGCGCGGGCGCGCGTTGACGCCGTCCGACTCACCGGAGGTGAGGTAGACGGAGGCCAGGGGAGCGCCGGAGCGGAGGGACTGGGAGACGTCCGGGTTCATGAAGTACAGGTCGTCGTCGGGGTGCGCCACGATCTGCACCACGGACGCCTTGCGGGGGGCGGCGGCCGGGACCCCGGCCTCCGTCGCGCCCGCCCCCGCCGTCTCCGTCCCCTTCGCGTTCGAGGCGGTCTTGGAAGTGCTCTTCGACGCGGTCTTCGAAGGAGCCTTCGGCGCCGTCGTCACCGAGAGCAGCCCGGCGAAGGTGCCGCCCACCAGGACGGCCGTCACCGCCGTCGAGACGACCCTGCGGCGGGAGGGGAGGGAGGGGCGGCGGAGGCGTCGGACGGGCATCGGTGGAGGTGCGCTTTCACAGGAGGACGGGGCGGTTCGCGGCAGGACGGACGGGCGTGCGGGTCGCACGCGGAGCAAGACGGACTTTCAAGAAATACGGTTCATCGACCCCGAAAAGCGATCAATGTGCGGGACGTCACGTGTGATCCTCTGCGATCCGAAGGCCTGGAAGCCCCCGCGCCCCACTCCGGATAGGCTCGATCTCCCCGGGTCCGTACCCAGGGGGATCTGCTTGGAGGGAGCGGTCGGATGACGGTGCCGGGACGCAGGAGCAGTACGTTCTCACGTCTGCTGCGGCACGGGTTCACCGACCCCTCGGGAGCCGAAGGCCTCCTCGACGTGCCCGAGCTCGCCGCCCTCCGCGGCGACGCCGTCCTCCTCGACGCCCTCGGAGCCACCGCCGACCCGGACCTCGCCCTCCGCGGCCTGGTCCGCCTGGTCGAGGCCCAGCCCGAGACCGAGCGGCAGACCCTCACCACCACCCTGCTCTCCGCCAAGCCCTTCCGGGACCGGCTCCTCGGTGTCCTCGGCGCCTCCGAGGCGCTCGCCGACCACCTGGCCCGCCACCCCCGCGACTGGGAGACCCTCGTCACCTACGAGGCGACCGACCTGCATCCAGGGGTCGCCGAGTTCGAGCAGGGGCTCGCCGAGGCCATCGACGCCGTCTCGCTGCGGGTCGCCTACCGCCGCTGCCTGCTCGCCATAGCGGCCCGTGACGTGTGCGGCACCATCGACGTCGCCGAGACGGCCGCCGAGCTCGCCGACCTGGCGACGGCGACCCTGCGCGCCGCGCTCGCCATCGCCCGTACCGCCGAGCCCGCCGACGCCGCCCAGTGCCGGCTCTCCGTGATCGCGATGGGCAAGTGCGGCGGCCACGAGCTCAACTACGTCTCCGACGTGGACGTGATCTTCGTCGGGGAGCCCGTCGAAGGCGCCGACGAAGGCAAGGCGCTCCAGGCGGCGACCCGGCTCGCCTCGCACCTCATGCGGATCTGCTCCGAGACCAACATCGAGGGCACGATCTGGCCGGTCGACGCCAACCTCCGCCCCGAGGGCCGCAACGGGCCCCTCGTCCGCACCCTCTCCTCCCACCTCGCCTACTACCAGCGCTGGGCGAAGACCTGGGAGTTCCAGGCGCTCCTGAAGGCGCGCGCGGTGGCCGGCGACCCGGAGCTCGGCGCCCAGTACATCGACGCCGTCTCCCCGCTCGTCTGGCAGGCCGCCGAGCGCGAGAACTTCGTCCCCGACGTGCAGAAGATGCGCCGCCGGGTCGTCGACAACATCCCCGTCGCCCAGGTCGAGCGCGAGCTCAAGCTGGGCCCCGGCGGACTGCGGGACGTCGAGTTCGCCGTACAGCTCCTCCAGCTCGTGCACGGCCGCAGCGACGCCGGGCTGCACAGCGGCACCACCCTGGACGCGCTCGCCGCGCTCGCCGCCGGCGGTTACGTCGGCCGGGCGGACGCGGCCCAGCTCGACGAGGCGTACCGCTTCCTGCGGGCCATGGAGCACCGCATCCAGCTCTACCGGCTGCGCCGCACCCACCTCGTCCCCGAGGACGAGGCCGACCTGCGCCGCCTCGGCCGCTCCCTCGGCCTGCGCACCGACCCGGTCACCGAGCTCAACAAGGAGTGGAAGCGGCACGCGGCCGTCGTCCGCCGCCTGCACGAGAAGCTCTTCTACCGGCCGCTGCTCGACGCGGTCGCCCAGCTCGCGCCCGGCGAGATCCGGCTCAGCCCGAAGGCGGCCGGCCAGCGCCTCGAAGCCCTCGGCTACCAGGACCCGGCCGCCGCCCTGCGCCACCTGGAGGCGCTCGCCTCCGGGGTCAGCCGCAAGGCCGCGATCCAGCGGACGCTGCTCCCGGTGCTGCTCGGCTGGTTCGCCGACTCGGCCGACCCGGACGCCGGCCTCCTCGGCTTCCGCAAGGTCTCGGACGCGCTCGGCAAGACCCCCTGGTACCTCCGCCTCCTCCGCGACGAGGGCGCCGCCGCCGAGAACCTCGCCCGGGTCCTCTCCGCCGGGCGCCTCGCCCCCGACCTGCTGCTGCGCGCCCCCGAGGCGGTCGCGATCCTCGGCGACCCGGAGGGGCTGAAGCCGCGCGGCCGGGACCATCTGGAGCAGGAGGTCCTGGCGGCGGTGGGCCGCGCGGGCGACGCCGAGCAGGCCGTCGCGGCGGCCCGCGGGGTGCGCCGCAGGGAGCTGTTCCGTACCGCCGCGGCCGATCTCATCGGCTCGTACGGCACCGAGGACAACCCCCGCGAGCCCGATCCGGGCGCGCTGGTCGACCGGGTGGGGGTGGCCGTCACCGACCTCAACGCGGCGACGATCGCCGGCGCCCTGCGGGCCGTCGTGCGCGCCGGGTGGGGCGACACGCTCCCCACCCGGTTCGCGGTCATCGGCGTGGGCCGCTTCGGCGGGCACGAGCTGGGGTACGGCTCCGACGCCGACGTGCTGTTCGTGCACGAGCCGTGCGAGGGCGTCGACGAGCAGGAGGCGGCGCGGGCCGCGAACCAGGTCGTCGCCGAGATGCGACGACTCCTCCAACTCCCCACGGCCGACCCGCCGTTGCTGATCGACGCGGACCTCAGGCCGGAGGGCAAGAGCGGCCCCCTGGTCCGCACCCTGAAGTCGTACGCGGCCTACTACCGCCGCTGGTCGCTCGTCTGGGAGAGCCAGGCCCTGCTGCGCGCCGAACCCATGGCGGGTGACCTGGAGTTGGCCGGACGGTTCATCGAACTCGTCGACCCGCTGCGCTATCCCGCCGAGGGCCTGGGGGAGGACGCGGTCCGCGAGATCCGCCGCCTCAAGGCCCGGATGGAGTCCGAACGGCTGCCGCGCGGCGCCGACCCGACGCTCCACGCCAAGCTGGGGCGCGGCGGCCTGAGCGACGTCGAGTGGACGGTCCAGCTCCTCCAGATGCGGCACGGCTGGGCGGAACCGGGGCTGCGGACGACCCGTACCCGCGAGGCGCTCGCCGCCGCGCACGCGGCGGACCTGATCCCGACGGACGAGGCGCAGATCCTGGACGAGGCCTGGGTGCTCGCCAGCCGCGTCCGCAACGCGGTGATGCTGGTGCGCGGCCGCGCCGGTGACACCTTCCCCTCGGATCCGCGCGAACTCGCGGCGGTCGGGCGGTACTTGGGGTACGGCCCCGGCCATGTCGGGGAGCTGGTCGACGACTACCGCCGCATCACCCGCCGGGCCAGGGCCGTCGTGGAGGAGCTCTTCTACGGCGCGTAGCCCGACCCGTGCGCCGGCCCGACCCATGCGCCGACTCGGTCCATGCGCCGACTCGGTCCCGGGCGGCCCCCCTTCAGGTGTCCCGGGGCCGTCACCCCTTCAGATAGGGGGCGAGCAGGGTGTTCCACGCCTTGGAGATCTTCTCGTACTCCTCGGGGCACTGGGCGGCCCGCTCCGCGGGCAGCGGCCCGTCAGGGTTGGTCTCGGTCTGTACGACGCCCTGGTACGCGCCCGGGTCGGAACCGTACAGCCAGCAGATGGCGTTGTAGTACCGCTGGGAGCTGAGCGAGTGCTCGCCGGCGGGCTGGTCCTCGAGGGCGCCCTGCTCCGTGGCGATGGCGAGGGCCTCCCAAGCCCGGATGGCGCTCACGGCGTACTCCTGGTGCAGGGAGTCGCCCGCGAGCATGAGGGTGGCGAGCTGGTCGGCCGCGTCCTCCTCCCGGCCGGTGGCCGGCAGGTCGTAGAGGTCGATCAGGGCGTGCCCGAGCTCGTGGAAGACCACGCTGTTGGAGATGCCGATGAGGTCGTCCTCGGTGGCCCGCGCCTGCTGGGCCTCGGTGCCGGCCGTGTTCAGTTGCTCGAAGACGCCCCGGTAGTACGCGGCCAGTTCGTAGCAGAAGCCGATGCCCTGGCTCTCGGGATCCCAGAAGGCGTTGGCCTCGCCGCAGCTCAGGGCGATCAGGGGCACGTCGTGCGGCAGCCCGATCAGGGCGTTCGTGTGGGCGGCGGAGCTCTCCAGGACCTCGTTCAGCTGGAGGAAGCGCTGCTCCGTCAGGTCCTGCGCGGTCGCGGCGTCCCCGTACTCCACGACGAGAAGTCCCGGGCCCGGCACGGCCGGTGCGGCGGTCGCGGTGGACGCGCCGACCGACAGCACGGCCGCGGCGGCCAGGGCGGCGGCCCATCTCCGGTGGAATCGCATCTGCGCCTCCTGCCGCGGGGTCACGGCACACAACGGTCCGCTTCGAGGGCACTCGTCTCCTCGCGCCGGGGAGGGAGTCGAGGGTGGCCGACCCGAGGCCGTACAGCCTCAGGATAGGCCCGCCCACCTGTGCGGGCACGCGCACGCCGTGGCGGTGGCCACGGGCGTCGGGCGCGGTGGCTACGGGGCGTCGAGCAGTGTCCGGACGTGCGCCAGGTACCCCGTGAGCGCCAGCTCGAAGGCCTGGTCCGCGCGGCCCTCGGGGACCGCGCCGAGCGCGCGCGCGAGTCGGGGGGTGGCCGTCTCGTCGGCGAGTTCCCACATCGCCTCGGGGGCCGCCAGGTCGAGCGCCGAGCCGAGGACCAGGTTCTCCAGGGCGATGATGACGGGCATGACGTCCGGCAGGGCGAAGCCCGCGTCGAGCAGCCGGCCGACGGCCTTCTCGTACTGGAGCAGGACCTTCGGCGCGCGGACCGGTGAGGTGGTGAGCAGCGGGATCGCGCGCGGGTGGGCGGCGAAGGCGGAGCGGTAGGAGCGGGCCCAGGCGGTCAGGGCAGCGTCCCAGGGCGTCTCGTCGAGGGTGTCGCCGTCGATGCCGGCGGCCACCCGTTCGCGGAGGAGTTCCACGATCCCGTCCCGGCCGTCCACGTGGTGGTAGACGGAGGCCGTCTGCACGCCGAGGCGCTTCGCGATCTGCGGGACGCTGAACTCGCCCTGTTCGTCGACGATGTCGAGCGCCGTGGTGGCGATGCGATCCCGGTCGAGGAGGGGTCTGCGAGGCCGGCCCATGAATCGTCACTCCCTGTTCAGGTCTTCCCGAATCGTCGAACGCGAGGCTACATTGCGCAAACCGAAAGCCTTTAGGTTTCCATCTGCGCCGGCGGTCTCCATCTACGCCGGCTTCGCCGCCGAACCGCCCACCGAAGGAGCAGAACCGTCGTGTCCGCACCCGACCTCGTCCTCGTCAACGCCCGCGTCCGCGACCCCGAGCTCACCGGCGCCACCGCCGTCGCCGTCCATGACGGAGTGATCACCGCCCTCGGCGACGACACCGACGCCCGCGCCTGGGCCGGAACCGGCACCGAGACCGTCGACCTGGCCGGCGCCACCCTCACCCCCGGCCTCACCGACGCCCACAGCCACCCCGTGTGGGGGCTCGAGATGTTCACCGGCACCGACCTGTCAGGCGTCACCGACCTCGAAGGGCTCCGTGCCGCCCTCCGGAACGCCGAGCGCCGCGACGGCTGGATCCTCGGCTTCGGCCTCGACCACAACGTCTTCGGCGGCCGCCCCGTCCACCGCGAGCTGATCGAGGACGTCCTCGCCGGCGCCCCCGCCCACCTGCGCCTGTACGACGGACACTCCGCGCTGGTCAGCGAGGCCGCCCTCAGGGCCGCCGCCATCGACGGGCCCCGCGCCTTCACCCAGCGCTCCGAGATCGTCTGCGACGCCGACGGACGCCCCACCGGGCATCTGGTCGAGCACGCCGCCATGGACCTGCTGACCCCGTTCCTGCCCGCCCAGCCCTTCGCCGAGCGCAGCGACCGGCTCGTGGAGCTGCTCACCGCCATGGCCGCGACCGGTCTCACCGGCGCCCACGTCATGGACCTCGGCGGCCACGACGTACCCGCACTGCTCACGGCCCTGGAGGAGGACGGCGAGCTGCCGCTGCGTCTGCGCCTCGCCCCCTGGTGCATGCCCGGCGCCACCGACGAGGAGCTGGACGGGTTCGTCCGGCTCCAGGAGCGGGCCGGACGTCTGTGGGCGATCGGCGGCGTCAAGTTCTTCATGGACGGCACCGTCGAGGGCGGCACCGCCTGGCTGGAGCACGCCGACTGCCACGGCCAGGGCACCGACGCCTTCTGGCCCGACCCGGCCGCCTACTCCGCCGCCGTACGCCACCTCCACCGCGCCGGGGTCGGCACCGCCACCCACGCCATCGGCGACGCCGCCGTCCGGCACGTCCTGGACACCGTGGAAGCCCTCGGTACGGGCGGTCCCCGCCACCGGATCGAGCACATCGAGACCGTCCCCGACGACCAGCTCGGCCGCTTCGCCGCGCTCGGTGTCGTCGCCTCCATGCAGCCGCCGCACACCGCGTACACCCGCGCCGACCACACCGACGAGTGGTCCAAGCGGCTCGGCGAGGAGCGGGCGGCCCGGGCCTGGCGCTGCCGCGACCTGCGGGAGGCCGGGGCGCACCTCGCGCTCGGCTCGGACTGGCCCATCGCCCACCACGACGCCCGGCAGGTCCTCGCCACCGCGCGGGCCCCGCGCGGCGCGGCCTCGGCCCGGCACGGGCTCACCGGCCTGATGGCCCTGGAGGGGATGACCACGCACGCGGCGCTCGCGGCGGGGGAGGAGGCGGTCGCGGGCCGGATCGCCCCGGGCTACCGGGCCGACCTCACGGCCTTCACCGTGGACCCGGTGGAGGCCCCGGCGGACGAGGTCGAGCAGGCCCCGATCCGGCTCACCGTCGCCGGCGGCCGGATCACGTACCGACAGGCGTGACCGGCAGGGTCACCAACTGCCCGGCAGGGTCACCTGCGGGAGCCGACAGGACGCTCCGCGTCCGGCTCCTGCTCCGCGTCCGGTTCCCGGTCCGCGTCCTTCGACGGGCGCGGACCGCCCCGGGCCACGGTCACGGAGGGTTCCACCAGCTTCGGCAGCCGGTGCGGCCGGGAGCCGTACCAGAAGTACGAGACGAGGAAGCCGAAGGCCAGGCAGATCATGCCGCCGACCGCGTCCAGCCAGAAGTGGTTGGCGGTCGCGACGATCACGACGAGGGTGAACGTCGGGTAGAGCAGGCCCAGGATCTTCGCCCAGGGCGCCTTCGCCAGGAGGAAGATCGTCACGCCGCACCAGAGCGACCAGCCGATGTGCATCGACGGCATCGCCGCGTACTGGTTCGACACGTGCTTGAGGTTGCCCGAGGCCATCGAGCCCCAGGTCTCGTGGACGAGGACCGTGTCGATGAAGTTCTGGCTGGTCATGAGCCGCGGCGGCGCGAGCGGGTACAGGTAGTAACCGACCAGTGCCACACCGGTGGTGGAGAACAGCACGGTACGGAACGCCCCGTAACGGCCCGGATGCCAGCGGTAAAGCCACACGAGCACACCGATGGTCACGATGAAGTGCAGCGTGGCGTAGTAGTAGTTCATCGAGACGATCAGCCAGGTCACCGAATTCACGGCGTGGTTGACGGCGTGCTCGAAGGCGAGGCCGAGGGACTGCTCGGTCTCCCAGATCCAGTCGGCGTTCTTGAAGGCCTGGGCCTTCTGCTCCGGCACCGCGTTGCGGATGAGCGAGTACGTCCAGTAGCTCACCGCGATCAGCACGATCTCGAACCAGATCGTGGGGCGCCGCGGGGCGCGCGCACGGAGGCGTGCCAACCTGCCGTCGACCACGGTGGGTGACGACGGGGTCGTCCGGTCGTCCAAACTCTTCACGGTCGTTTCACCCATAGGCAGAGAGTTTGCCAGATCCCGTCCCCCCGACCGATCATCCCTCGGTCGGGTTCCCGGCGCACCCGGTCCCCCTCAAGAAGGACGCCTCTCCCTCAGGAAGGGGAGGGGGCCGACGCGGTGGAACCGCGAACGACCAGCTCAGGCATGAAGACGAACTCGGAGTGCGGGGCCGGGGTGCCCCCGACCTCTTCGAGGAGCGCGCGGACCGCGGCCTGTCCCATCGCCTGCACGGGCTGGCGGATCGTGGTCAGCGGCGGATCCGTGAAGGCTATGAGCGGGGAGTCGTCGAAGCCGACGACGGAGACGTCCCGGGGCACGTCGAGCCCCTGCTGGCGGGCCGCCCTGATCGCGCCGAGCGCCATCATGTCGCTCGCGCACACGACCGCCGTGCAGCCGCGGGAGATCAGCGCGCCGGCCGCCGCCTGGCCGCCCTCCAGGGTGTAGAGGGAGTGCTGGATCAGCGCCTCGGACTCCTCGGGGCCGAGGCCGAAGCGCTCCTCCATGCCCTTCTGGAAGCCCTCGATCTTGCGGAGCACCGGGACGAAGCGCTTGGGGCCGACGGCGAGCCCGATCCGGGTGTGGCCGAGCGCGGCCAGGTGCGTCACCGCGAGCCGCATCGCCGCCCGGTCGTCGGGCGACACGAAGGGCGCCTGGACCTTGGGGGAGAAGCCGTTGAGGAGGACGTACGGGACGCCCTTGCCGCGCAGCTGGTCGTAGCGCGTCATGTCGGCGGTGGTGTCGGCGTGCAGACCGGAGACGAAGATGATGCCGGCCACCCCCCGCTCCACCAGCATGTCGGTGAGCTCGTCCTCGGTGGACCCGCCGGGGGTCTGGGTGGCGAGGACCGGCGTGTACCCCTGCCGGGTCAGGGCCTGCCCGATGACCTGCGCGAGCGCGGGGAAGATCGGGTTGTCCAGCTCGGGGGTGATGAGACCGACGAGCCCGGCGCTGCGCTGCCGCAGTCGTACGGGCCGCTCGTAGCCGAGCACGTCGAGTGCGGCAAGAACGGATTCACGGGTGGCGGTGGCCACACCGGGCTTGCCGTTGAGCACGCGGCTGACTGTGGCTTCACTGACCCCCGCCTGGGCTGCGATGTCGGCAAGCCGCGCGGTCATGAGGATGGACTGTACCGGTCACAGCGCGTATTGCCCACCGAACGCCCATAGCGGCCGGATCCGCAAGGCGGCGCAGAAGGTTTTGAGGCATTCCGCAAGGTCTTGCAAGGCTTGCGGAGATGGTCGCGTGGGGCGTGGCGGGCGCCTTGGGGCCGTTCTGGCCGGAAGAGGCCTGCTCTGGGCGGTGTCAACAGACCCTTCGGCAACCTTAGGGACACGCGGATGTAACGATCCCCGGGTCTTGCAGAAATTTCACGCAAGGTCTTTCGGCGAGTTTTCATCCCTGTTACGTTCCTGCCAACCCGGAGCGCCGCGAGGGAGCGGTCGCAATGAGGAAGGTTCCAGCCCCTCGTCTCCCCGGGATCACTGAAGGAGTTCACATGCGGCGTGGCATAGCGGCCACCGCGCTGGTCGCGGCCCTGGGCGTGACCCTGGCGGCGTGCGGTAGTGACAGCGGTTCGAACGGCGGCGGCTCGAAGAGCTCCGGCGAGCTCTCCGGCACCGTGACCTGGTGGGACACCTCCACGGTCGGCTCCGAGGACAAGGTCTTCAAGAAGGTCGCCGAGGACTTCAAGAAGAAGCACCCCAAGGTCACCGTCAAGTACGTCAACGTGCCCTTCGGTGAGGCGCAGAACAAGTTCAAGAACGCCGCTCAGTCCGGCTCCGGCGCGCCCGACGTCATCCGCTCCGAGGTCGCCTGGACCCCCGAGTTCGCGGACCTCGGCTACCTCGCCCCCCTCGACGGCACCCCCGCCCTCAAGGACGCGGACGACTTCCTGAAGCAGGCCTCGGCCTCCACCCACTACAAGGGCAAGACCTACGGCGTCCCGCAGGTCATCGACTCCATGGGCATCTTCTACAACAAGAAGATCTTCAAGGAGGCCGGCGTCGAGGTCCCCAAGACCATCGACGAGCTCAAGACCGTCTCCGCCAAGATCAAGCAGAAGACCGGCAAGACCGGCCTGTACCTGCGCGGCGACGACGCGTACTGGTTCCTCTCCTTCCTGTACGGCGAGGGCGGCAACCTCGTCGACGCCGAGAAGAAGACGATCACCGTCGACAACCCGGCCGGTGTGAAGGGCTTCAAGGTCGTCAAGGACCTGGTGGACTCCGGCGCGGCCAAGACCGACGCGACCGACGGCTGGAACAACATGCAGACCGCCTTCAAGGAAGGCAAGGTCGCCATGATGATCAACGGCCCGTGGGCCGTCGCCGACACCTACGCCGGCAAGGAGTTCACGGACAAGGCCAACCTGGGCATCGCCCCGGTCCCGGCCGGTTCCGCCGGCCAGGGCGCCCCGCAGGGCGGTCACAACCTCGCCGTCTACGCGGGCTCCAAGAACCTCGACGCCTCCTACGCCTTCGCCGAGTACATGACCTCGGCCGAGACCCAGGCGACGGTCGCGAAGGAGCTCAGCCTCCTCCCGACCCGTGAGTCCGTCTACATCAAGTCGGACGTCGCGACCAACGAGATGATCACCTTCTTCAAGCCGGTCGTCGACAAGGCCGTCGAGCGCCCCTGGATCCCGGAGACCGGCAGCCTCTTCGCGCCGCTCGTCACCGAGTACACCAAGGTCCTCACCGGCCAGACCAGCCCCGACGCGGGCGCCAAGGCGACGGGTGACGCCTACCGCAAGCTTCTGAAGGACTGGAAGTAGCAGGAAAACGCAGGAAAGACGCAGGAAGAAGAAGGAAGGCAGGCCGGCTGATGGCTGTGGACACCCCCAGCCAGTCGGTGGCGAAGGCCGCGGGCGACAGTGTCGCCCGCGGCCGGAGCCGCGGAACTGGTAAGTCCCGGCGCGCTGCGAAGCGCTCACTCTCCACCCACTGGTACGCCTGGGCGATGGTCGCCCCGGTGACCGTCGTGATCGCCGTGATCATCGGCTACCCGCTGATCCGCGGCATCTACCTGTCGCTGACCGACGCCAACGAGCGCAACGTCGCGCGGTCCATCGGCGTCAACGAGATCCCGGCCACCTACGAGTTCGTCGGCCTGGACAACTACGCCGACGCGCTCACGGGCAGTCAGTTCCTCTCCACCCTGGGCTGGACGCTGGTGTGGACGGTGTCCTGCGTCTCGCTGACCTTCGCCCTCGGTCTCGCCCTCGCCAACATCCTCAACCGCAAGATCGCCGGCCGCTCCTTCTACCGGCTGCTGCTGATCCTGCCCTGGGCCGTGCCCGGCTTCGTCTCCGTCTTCGCCTGGCGCTTCCTCTACAACCAGGACAACGGACTGCTCAACAAGGTCCTCGCCGGCGGCGGCATAGACGCCGTCCCGTGGCTCAACGACCCCATGTGGGCCAAGATCTCCGTCATCGCGACGAACGTCTGGCTCGGCGTCCCGTTCATGATGGTCGCCCTCCTCGGCGGACTCCAGTCCATCCCCGGCGAGATGTACGAGGCCGCCGAGATGGACGGCGCCAACGCCTGGCAGCGCTTCCGGCACATCACCATGCCCGGGCTCCGCTCGGTCTCGACGACGGTGATCCTGCTCTCCACCATCTGGACCTTCAACATGTTCCCGGTGATCTTCCTGCTCACCCGGGGCGGGCCCGGCGAGGCCACCCAGATCCTCGTCACCCAGGCCTACAAGTTCTCCTTCGAGGTCAGTCCGCGCGACTTCGCCCAGTCGTCCACCTGGGGCGTCCTCATCCTGGTCCTCCTGATGCTCTTCGCCGCGGTCTACCGGCGAGTCCTCCGCAAGCAGGGAGAAGTCTGGTGACCACCACGACCCCCAACCCCCAGACCGTGACCAACGCCCCGCTGCGCGGCCGCCGCTCGCCGCTCGCCTCGGTCGCCCTGCACGTCACCCTGATCCTGGCCTCCGTGATCGCCGTCTTCCCGGTGCTGTGGGTCCTGCTGACCTCGCTCAAGCCCGCCAAGTTCGCGATCACCACGGACTTCTTCAAGGAGACGACGCTCGAGAACTACACGAACCTGCTGCGGGACACCCCGTTCCTCACCTGGTTCGCCAACTCGCTGCTCGTCGCCGGTCTCACCACCGTCGTCGGCGTCTTCATCGCCGCCACCACGGGCTACGCCGTCAGCCGCTTCCGCTTCCCCGGCAAGCGCGGACTGATGTGGACCCTGCTCATCACGCAGATGTTCCCGGTCGCCGTCCTCATCGTGCCGATCTACAACATCATGTCGTCGATGGGCCTGCTCAACGAGCCGGCCGGCCTGGTCATCACCTACCTGACCATCGCCGTCCCGTTCTGCGCCTGGATGATGAAGGGCTTCTTCGACACCATCCCGCGCGAGATCGACGAGTCCGGCTACGTCGACGGACTCACCCCGTTCGGCACCTTCTGGCGGCTCATCCTGCCGCTCGCCAAGCCGGGCATCGCGGTGACGGCCTTCTACTCCTTCATCACCGCCTGGGGCGAGGTCGCCTACGCCTCCGCCTTCATGGTCGGCGACGAGAACCTGACGCTCGCCGGCGGACTCCAGAAGTTCGTCAACCAGTACGGCGCCCAGTGGGGCCCGATGGCCGCGGCCTCCGTGCTCATCGCCGTCCCCGCCGCCCTGGTGTTCCTCTTCGCCCAGCGGCACCTGGTCACCGGCATGTCCGCCGGTGCCGTCAAGGGCTGACGGCCCTGAGCAAGCCTCCTGTACGCATCTCCTTACCTCCCAGGGAAGACATGACCCAGCATCTCGCCACCCCGGCCGACGCCCCCACCACCGGCACGCACACGGGCTGGTGGAGAGACGCGGTGATCTACCAGGTCTACCCGCGCAGCTTCGCCGACGGCAACGGCGACGGCATGGGCGACCTGGAGGGTGTCCGCGGCCGGCTGCCGTACCTCAAGGAACTCGGCGTCGACGCCGTCTGGCTCTCCCCGTTCTACGCCTCGCCGCAGGCCGACGCCGGCTACGACGTCGCCGACTACCGGGCCATCGACCCGATGTTCGGCTCGCTCCTCGACGCCGACGCGATGATCCGGGAGGCCCACGACCTGGGGCTCCGGATCATCGTCGACCTCGTCCCCAACCACTCCTCCGACCAGCACGAGTGGTTCCAGCGCGCGCTGCGCGAGGGCCCCGGGTCGCCGCTGCGCGAGCGCTACCACTTCCGCCCCGGCAAGGGCGAGGACGGCGAACTGCCGCCCAACGACTGGGAGTCCATCTTCGGCGGCCCCGCCTGGACCCGCACAGTGGACGCGGACGGCACCCCCGGTGAGTGGTACCTCCACCTCTTCGCCCCGGAGCAGCCCGACTTCAACTGGGAGCACCCGGCCGTACGCGACGAGTTCCGCTCCATCCTGCGCTTCTGGCTCGACATGGGCGTCGACGGCTTCCGCGTCGACGTCGCCCACGGCCTCGTCAAGGCCGAGGGCCTGCCCGACATCGGCGCCCACGACCAGCTGAAGCTGCTCGGCAACGACGTCATGCCCTTCTTCGACCAGGACGGCGTCCACGAGATCTACCGCTCCTGGCGGCAGGTGCTCTCCGAGTACGACGGCGAGCGCGTCCTCGTCGCCGAGGCGTGGACCCCGACCGTGGACCGCACCGCGAACTACGTGCGCCCCGACGAGATGCACCAGGCCTTCAACTTCCAGTACCTGGGCACCCACTGGGACGCGGCCGAGCTGCGCCGGGTCATCGACGAGTCGCTGGCCGCGATGCGCCCGGTCGGCGCCCCCACCACGTGGGTGCTCTCCAACCACGACGTCACCCGGCACGCCACCCGCTTCGCCAACCCGGCGGGCCTCGGCACGCAGCTGCGCGAGGCCGGCGACCGCGAGCTCGGCCTGCGCCGGGCCCGGGCCGCGACCCTGCTGATGCTGGCCCTGCCCGGTTCGGCCTACGTCTACCAGGGCGAGGAGCTCGGCCTGCCGGACGTCACCGACCTGCCCGACGAGGTCCGTCAGGACCCGTCCTTCTGGCGGGCCAGCGGCCAGGACGGCTTCCGCGACGGCTGCCGGGTGCCGATCCCGTGGGCCGTCGAGGGCTCCTCGTACGGCTTCGGCGACGGCGGCTCCTGGCTGCCGCAGCCGGCCGGCTGGGGCGGGCTGAGCGTCGAGGCACAGACCGGCGACCCCGGTTCCACCCTGGAGCTGTACCGCAGCGCGCTCGCCGTGCGCCGCGAGCGACCCGAACTCGGTGCGGGCGAGTCCCTGGAGTGGCTGGAGGCGCCCGAGGGCGTCCTGGCCTTCCGGCGCGACGGTTTCGTCTGCACCGCCAACACCACCGGCCGGGCCATCTCCGTCCCGCTGCCCGGCCGGTTCCTCCTCTCCAGCGGGGAGGTCCGGATCGTCGACGACGAGATCGAACTCCCCGCGGACACCACCGTCTGGTGGGCGGTGTGACGATTCCCCTGCCGCGGGGCGCCGGGAACGGCGCTCCGCGGCTCGCGGACATCGCGGCCCAGTCCGGGGTCAGCGAGGCCACCGTCAGCCGTGTCCTCAACGGCAAGGCGGGGGTGGCCGGAGCGACCCGGCACAAGGTGCTCGCCGCGCTCGACGTGCTCGGCTACGAGCGTCCCGTACGGCTCAAACGCCGCAGCGCGGGCCTCGTCGGGCTCGTCGTGCCGGAGCTGATCAACCCGATCTTCCCGGCCTTCGCGCAGGTCGTCGAGCAGGTCCTCGCCGGCTACGGCTACACCCCGGTCCTCTGTACGCAGATGCCCGGCGGCGCGACCGAGGACGAGCTCGTCGAACAGCTCGTGGAGCGCGGGGTGGCCGGCATCGTCTTCCTCTCCGGGCTGCACGCGGACGCCACCGCCGACCCGGCCCGCTACGCGCGCCTCGCCGCCCGCGGCGTGCCGTTCGTCCTCATCAACGGCTACAACGAGAACATCGACGCCAACTTCGTCTCCCCGGACGACCGTGCCGCGGCCCGCATGGCCGTGCGGCACCTGGTCGAGCTGGGCCACGAACGGATCGGGCTCGCCATCGGCCCCACCCGGTACGTGCCCTCGCGCCGCAAGGCCGAGGGCTTCACCGCCGAGCTGTACGAGTCCCTCGGCATCGAGCGGGCCGAGGCCGAACGGTTCATCAGGCCCACGCTGTTCGGCGTCGAGGGCGGCCACGCGGCGGCCGACATCCTGCTCCGCGAGGGGTGCACGGGCATCGTCTGCGCCTCCGACCTGATGGCGCTCGGTGTGATCCGGGCCGTCCGCGCCCGGGGCCTCGACGTGCCCGGGGACGTATCCGTGGTCGGCTTCGACGACTCGCCCCTGATCGCCTTCACGAGCCCGCCGCTCTCCACCGTGCGCCAGCCGGTGCAGGCGATGGCGACGGCGGCGGTCGGCGCGCTCCTGGAGGAGATCGAGGGGAACCCCGTGCAGCGCACGGAGTTCGTCTTCCAGCCGGAGCTGGTGGTCCGCGGCTCCACTGCGCAGCCGCCCGGCAGGGTCCCGCAAGCCCTTTCGTAACAACTTGCGTTGTGGGGTCAGGAGGGGCGTCCGGAGGGTTGACCGGGCGTCGGGGCACTCGTACGGTCACGGCTGAAAACAGTTGCTGATACTTTCGGCAACTTCTTGCGACAGTGAAGTCAGCAGGAGGAATCATGGCCAGAAAGACCGTGGCAGCTGCACTCGCCCTCGTGGCGGGAGCCGCTGTGGCCGTCACGGGCAACGCCCCGGCGCAGGCCGGACCGCCCGGCGAGAAGGACGTCACCGCGGTGATGTTCGAATGGAACTTCGCCTCGGTGGCCCGCGAGTGCACCGACCGCCTCGGCCCCGCCGGATACGGATACGTCCAGGTCTCCCCGCCCCAGGAACACCTCCAGGGCGGCCAGTGGTGGACCTCGTACCAGCCGGTCAGCTACAAGATCGCCGGACGTCTCGGCGACCGCACCGCCTTCAAGAACATGATCGACACCTGCCACGCGGCCGGCGTCAAGGTCGTGGCCGACTCCGTCATCAACCACATGGCGAACGGATCCGGCACGGGAACGGGCGGGACCCCGTTCTCCAAGTACGACTACCCGGGCCTCTACTCCGGCTCCGACATGGACGACTGCCGCTCCTCGATCTCCAACTACCAGGACCGCGGCAACGTCCAGAACTGCGAACTGGTCCAGCTCCCCGACCTCGACACGGGTGAGGAGTACGTCCGAGGCAAGATAGCGGGCTACCTCAACGACCTGATCTCGCTCGGCGTCGACGGCCTCCGCATCGACGCCGCCAAGCACATGCCGGCCGCCGACCTGGCCAACATCAAGTCCCGGCTCTCCAACCCCAACGTCTTCTGGAAGCTGGAGGCCATCCACGGCGCCGGCGAGGCCGTCTCCCCGAGCGAGTACCTCGGCAGCGGAGACGTCCAGGAGTTCCGCTACGCCCGCGACCTCAAGCGCATCGTCCAGGGCGAGAAGCTCTCCTACCTGAAGAACTTCGGCGAGGCCTGGGGCTACATGCCCTCCGGCCAGTCCGGCGTCTTCGTCGACAACCACGACACCGAGCGCGGGGGCGACACCCTCAGCTACAAGGACGGCGCGAACTACACCCTCGCCTCCGTCTTCATGCTCGCCTGGCCCTACGGATCCCCCGACGTCCACTCCGGCTACGAGTGGACCGACAAGGACGCCGGACCGCCCAACGGCGGCCAGGTGAACGCCTGCTACAGCGACGGCTGGAAGTGCCAGCACGCCTGGCGCGAGATCTCCTCCATGGTCGGCTTCCGCAACGCGGCGCGCGGCCAGTCCGTCACCGGCTGGTGGGACAACGGCAACAACGCGATCGCGTTCGGCCGCGGCTCCAAGGCCTACGTGGCGATCAACCACGAGTCCTCGGCGCTCACCCGCACCTTCCAGACCCAGCTCGCCCCGGGCGCCTACTGCGACGTCCAGTCGAACACCGCCGTGACGGTGAACTCGTCCGGCCAGTTCACGGCCACCCTCGCGGCGAACACCGCGGTGGCCCTGCACGTGAACGCCACCGGCTGCGGCGGCACCACCCCGACCACGCCGCCGACGACCCCGCCCGCCACCTCGGGCGCGTCCTTCAACGTGAACGCCACCACGGTCACAGGCCAGAACATCTACGTCACCGGCAGCCGCGCCGAGCTCGGCAACTGGGCCCCGGCCTCCGCCCTCAAGCTCGACCCGGCCACGTACCCCGTCTGGAAGCTGACCGTCGGCCTGCCCGCCGGAACGTCCTTCGAGTACAAGTACATCCGCAAGGACGCCGCCGGAAACGTCACCTGGGAGTCCGGTGCCAACCGCACCGCGACCGTCCCCGCCTCGGGCCAGATCGTCCTGAACGACACCTTCCGCAGCTGAGGCTCTCTTCCTTCCAGGGCCGCCCCCACCCGGGGCGGCCCTCCCACCCGTACCCCCGTACCCCGTCCCTCCTCCAGGGAGCACCCCTGTGACACCCAAGAGAACTGCGGTGGCGCTGGCCGCCGCCCTGTGCGCGGCCCTCGTGCCCGCCGTCCCCGCGGCCGCAGTGCCCCGGCCCCCCGCCCCGCCCTCGGACCGGGCGCTCGCGGCCCAGCCCGCGCGCCAGGACCTCACCCGTGAGCAGTTCTACTTCGTCCTGCCGGACCGTTTCGCCAACGGTGACGCCTCCAACGACCGCGGCGGTCTCACCGGCAGCCGTACGCAGACCGGCTTCGACCCCACCGACAAGGGCTTCTACCAGGGCGGCGACCTCAAGGGCCTGACCCAGCGGCTCGACTACATCAAGGGCCTCGGGACCACCGCCATCTGGATGGCCCCGATCTTCAAGAACCGGCCCGTGCAGGGCGTCGGCAAGGACGCCTCCGCCGGCTACCACGGCTACTGGATCACCGACTTCACCCAGGTCGACCCGCACTTCGGGACCAACGACGACCTGAAGAAGCTGATCGCCGCCGCCCACGCCAAGGGCATGAAGGTCTTCTTCGACGTCATCACCAACCACACCGCCGACACCGTCGACTACGCCGAGAAGAAGTACGGCTACCGCCCCAAGGGCGCCTACCCGTACCTCGACAAGGACGGCCGCCCCTTCGACGACCGCGCCGCGATCGGCGGGGTCGACGCCGACTCGTTCGCGTACACCCCCGTCGAGAAGGCGAACACCAAGGTCCCGGCCTGGCTCAACGACCCGACGATGTACCACAACCGGGGCGACTCCACCTGGGCCGGCGAGTCCGCCGAGTACGGCGACTTCGTCGGCCTCGACGACCTGTGGACCGAGCGCCCCGAGGTCGTCGACGGCATGAGGAAGATCTACGAGAAGTGGGTCCGCGACTTCGACATCGACGGCTTCCGCATCGACACCGTCAAACACGTCGACCTCGACTTCTGGACCCAGTGGGCCACCGCCCTCGACGCGTACGCCAAGAAGCAGGGCCGCGAGGACTTCTTCATGTTCGGCGAGGTCTACTCCGCCGACACCACCGTCACCGCCCCCTACGTCACCCGCGGCCGCCTCGACGCCACCCTCGACTTCCCCTTCCAGGACGCGGCCCGCGCCTTCGCCTCCCAGGGCGCCGGCGCCGACCGCCTCGCCAGGGTCTTCGCCGACGACTACCGCTACACCACCGACAAGGCCAACGCCTACGAGCAGGTCACCTTCCTCGGCAACCACGACATGGGCCGCTTCGGCGCCTTCCTCAAGCAGGACAACCCGAACGCCTCCGACGCCGAACTCCTCCGCCGGGCCCGGCTCGCCAACGAGCTGATGTTCCTCTCCCGCGGCAACCCGGTGATCTACTCCGGCGACGAGCAGGGCTTCACCGGCGCCGGCGGCGACAAGGACGCCCGCCAGCCCCTCTTCGCCGCCCAGGCAGCCGACTACCTCGACGACGACCAGCTCGGCACCGACCGCACCCACGCCACCGACGCGTACGACACGAAGCACCCCGTCTACACGTCCGTCGCCGAACTCTCCCGCCTGACCAAGGCCCACCCGGCCCTCCGCGACGGCGTCCAGCAGGAGCGGTACGCCGAGGGCTCCGTCTACGCCTTCTCCCGCACCGACGCGAAGACGCGGACCGAGTACCTCGTCGCCACCAACAGCGCCACCACCGAGAAGACCGTCACCGTCCCGGTCGACTCGGCGACCTTCCGCGCCCTGTACGGGGGTCAGGGCACGGTCGCGGCCACGGACGGCAAGGTCACCGTCACCGTCCCGGCCCTCTCCTCCCTGGTCCTCAAGGCCGACCGCGCGATCCCCGCCCCGGCCGTGAAGCCGTCCGTCAGCCTCAAGGCCCCGGCCGCCGGAGCCACCGGCACCGTCGAGCTCACCGCCGACGTCACCGGCGGCGGCCTCAACCGCGTCGTCTTCGCCGCCCAGACCGGCAACGGCCCCTGGCAGGTCCTCGGCACCGCCGACCACGCCCCCTACAAGGTCACCCAGCACGTGACCGCCGCCGCCGGCACCGCCCTGCGTTACAAGGCCGTCGCCGTCGACAGCACGGGCCGCACCGCGAGCGCCACCGCCACCACCACCGCCGGACAGGTCCCCGCGCCCGAGAAGCCGGTCGCCGTCGAGCGGACGTACGCCGTCGTCCACTACAAGCGCGAGGACGGGAACTACGACGGCTGGACCCTGAAGGGCGCCGACCAGGAAGCCGCCTTCACCGGCCGCGACGCCCACGGCGCCTTCGCCTGGGTCAAGGTCCCCGAAGGCGCCTCCACCGTCACGTACACCGTCGAGAAGGACGGCACCGCCGACGGCCCGCAGCGCAGCATCACCCTCGGCCGCACCGGCGAGGTCTGGATCACGCAGGGCCAGGACGGCCAGTCCGACACGAACCCGGCACCGGCCCCGCAGGACAAGACCAAGGCCGTCATCCACTACCAGCGGCCCGACGGCAACTACGACGGCTGGGGCCTCCACACCTGGACCGGCGCCGCCCAGCCCACCGACTGGTCCAGGCCGCTCATGCCGGTCCGCGTCGACGCGTACGGCGCCGTCTACGAGGTGCCCCTCACCGAGGGCGCGAGCTCCCTCTCGTACATCCTCCACAAGGGCGACGAGAAGGACCTCCCCACCGACCAGTCCCTCGACCTCGCCACCTACGGCCACGAGATCTGGACGCTCTCCGGACAGCAGAAGTACCTGCTCCCGACCGTCGGCGGCGCCCCGAACCTCGACCTCACCAAGGCCGAGGCCCAGTGGATCGACCGGAACACCGTCGTCTGGAAGGTGAAGACCACCGACGCCACCAGCCAGCAGCTGGTGTACGCGAAGGACGGCGGGATCACCGTCACCGACGGGGCCCTCAACAGCGAGGGCCAGTGGCTCCGGCTCAACCCGGCCGCACTCACCGACGCCCAGAAGGCCACGTACCCGCACCTCAAGGAGTACCCGGCCTTCACCCTCGACCCGCGCGACGCCGACCGCGTCCGCGCCTCCCTGCGCGGCCAGCTCATCGCCACCCAGCGCGCCGCCAACGGCGCCCTGCTCGCCGCCACCGGCGTCCAGACCGCCGGCGTCCTCGACGACCTGTACGCGAAGAAGGCCACCGGCGCCGCCCTCGGCCCGGTCTTCCGCGACGGCCGCCCCACCCTCTCCCTCTGGGCCCCCACCGCCGAGTCGGTCGCCCTCGAACTCGACGGCCGGACCGTGCCCATGCGGCGCGACGACAGCTCCGGCGTCTGGTCCGTCACAGGCCCGAAGTCCTGGACCGGCAAGCCGTACCGCTACGTGGTGAAGGTCTGGGCCCCCAGCGTCCAGAAGGTCGTCACCAACAAGGTCACCGACCCCTACTCCACCGCCCTCACCACCGACTCCGCCCGCAGCCTCGCCGTCGACCTCACCGACACCCGGCTCGCACCCAAGGGCTGGACGTCCCTGAAGAAGCCCGCCGCCGTACCGCTGCGGGACGCCCAGATCCAGGAGCTCCACATCCGCGACTTCTCGATCGCGGACCCCACGGCGAAGGCCGACCACAAGGGCACCTACCTCGCCTTCACCGACAAGGACAGCAAGGGCTCCCAGCACCTGAAGGCGCTCGCCGCCTCCGGCACCTCCTACGTCCACCTCCTCCCGGCCTTCGACATCGGCACCATCCCCGAGAAGAAGTCCGAACAGACCACCCCCGCCTGCGACCTGAAGATCTACGCCCCCGACTCCGAGGAGCAGCAGGCCTGCGTCGCCGCCGCCGCGGCCAAGGACGCGTACAACTGGGGCTACGACCCGCTGCACTACACCGTCCCCGAGGGCTCCTACGCCACCGACCCCGAAGGCACCCGCCGCACGGTCGAGTTCCGGCAGATGGTCCAGGCCCTCAACGGCAACGGCCTGCGCACCGTCATGGACGTCGTCTACAACCACACCGTCGCCGCCGGACAGTCCGACAAGTCCGTCCTCGACAGGATCGTGCCCGGCTACTACCAGCGCCTCCAGGCCGACGGCACCGTCGCCACCTCCACCTGCTGCGCCAACACCGCGCCCGAGAACGCCATGATGGGCAAGCTCGTCGTCGACTCGGTCGTCACCTGGGCACGCGACTACAAGGTCGACGGCTTCCGCTTCGACCTCATGGGCCACCACCCGAAGGAGAACATCCTCGCGGTGCGCGAGGCCCTCGACGCCCTGACCGTCGAGAAGGACGGCGTCGACGGCAAGAAGATCGTCCTCTACGGCGAGGGCTGGAACTTCGGCGAGATCGCCGACGACTCCCGCTTCGTCCAGGCCACCCAGAAGAACATGGCCGGAACGGGCATCGCCACCTTCTCCGACCGCGCCCGCGACGCCGTCCGCGGCGGCGGCCCCTTCGACGAGGACCCCGGCGTCCAGGGCTTCGCCTCCGGACTCTTCACCGACCCCAACGCCTCCACCGCCAACGGCACCCCGGAGCAGCAGAAGGCCCGACTCCTCCACTACCAGGACCTGATCAAGGTCGGCCTCACCGGCAACCTCGCCTCGTACACCTTCACCGACACCTCCGGGCGCACGGTCAAGGGCTCCGAGGTCGACTACAACGGAGCCCCGGCCGGCTACGCCGCCGCCCCGGGCGACGCCCTCGCCTACGCCGACGCCCACGACAACGAGACCCTGTACGACGCGCTGGCCTTCAAGCTCCCGGCCGGCACGTCGGCCACGGACCGCGCCCGCATGCAGGTCCTCGCCATGGCGACGGCCACCCTCTCGCAGGGCCCGGCGCTCTCCCAGGCGGGCTCAGACCTGCTGCGCTCCAAGTCCCTGGACCGCAACTCCTACGACAGCGGCGACTGGTTCAACGCCATCCACTGGGACTGCCGCGACGGCAACGGCTTCGGCCGCGGCCTGCCGCCGGCCCCCGACAACAAGGCCAAGTGGTCCCACGGCAAGCCGCTGCTCGTGAACCCGGCCCTGACGGTCGGCTGCGAGCAGATCGACGGAGCCTCCGCCGCCTACCGCGACCTGCAGAAGATCCGCACCACCGAGCCGGTGTTCTCACTGGCCACGGCCGGCCGGGTCCAGTCCGCCCTGTCGTTCCCGCTCTCCGGCACCGAGGAGACCCCGGGCGTCATCACCATGCGCCTCGGCGAACTGGTCGTCGTCCTCAACGCGACCCCGCAGGAGCGCACGCAGAAGGTCGCCGACCTGGCGGGCCAGGGATACGCACTCCACCCGGTCCAGGCGAACGGCTCGGACACCGTGGTGAAGTCCTCCTCCTACGAGGCCGGTTCGGGCACCTTCACGGTCCCGGCCCGGACGGTGGCGGTCTTCAAGGCCCACTGACGGTCCGGCGCGACGCTCACGGCCGGGCGACCGCCCGCTCCAGGAGCGTGACCCCGTACCGCGTGCCGTCGGCGGCGAGCTTTCCCGGCTCCTCGCCGACGACCCGGTAGCCCGCGGCTTCGTAGTACGTACGGAGCCGCGGGTTGCCCGACACGCAGTCGAGGCGGGCGACCGCCCGCCCACCGGCCGCGATCCGCTCCTCCGCGTGGGCCAGCAGCGCCCGCCCCGTCCCGGCGGGCGCCGACTCCCGGTCCGTCATCAGCCGGTGGACATAGCCGGCGACCGGGGGCTGGGGCCCCCAGGCCTGCTCGTCCTCCCACCACAGCTCGTACGCGCCGACCGCCCGGCCCCCGTCGAGGGCCAGCCACACCTCACCGGCGGCGATGCGCCCCCGGAAGTGCTCCGCGCCCTTCCCGCCCGGCTTCCACTGGTCGATCCCGTTCCGCACCATCCAGTCGGCCGCCCCGTCGAACAGCCCCACCAGAAGGTCCAGATCCCGGTCGTCCGCCTGTCGGAAGGTCACTTGTGTCGTCATGGCGATCACCGTAAAGGTGTGGCCAGACATCCGACATCCGTATTCCTCTGGCCGGGAGTGACCCTCATGCCGCAGATCACCGTGGACTACTCCGCGCCCCTCGACCGGCGCGGCTTCGCACTCGCCCTGCACCCGCTCGTCGTCGAGACCGTGGACACCAAGCTCGACTCCTGCAAGACCCGCTTCCGAGAGGTCGAGGAGACCGTCGTCGGAGACGGCTCGACCGAGGACGTCGTCGTGCACGTCGAGATCGCCCTGCTCTCCGGCCGCACAGACGACGTCAAGGCACGGCTCTCGGAGTCCGTCCTCGACCTGCTGCCGAAGTACCTCACGTCGGCGGAGGGCGTCCGCCTCTCCGTCGAGATCCGCGACCTCGAATCGTCCTACCGCAAGCGCTGATCGGGAACGACGGGCGCGGCCCCGACCGGGGGGACGAGGGAGACGAGCCGGGCGACCAGGTCCCCGAACGGGCCGTCGGCCGGCTCGTCGGCCAGGATGCCGACGAGGATCTCCGCCATCTCCGGGTCGTAGGCGGCGCTCACCGCGGCCAGCGCCGCGAAGTCGTGCACGAGCTGCAACTCCAGCTCCGCGCGCGGGACCCGGCGGCCGTCCAGCCAGAGCAGGGCCGTCGACTCGGCGAGCGACACCCAGGAGCGCACGACCAGTTCGAGCCGCGCCGAGGGCCTGTCGACCTCCAGATGGGCCAGGATCTGCTCGTAGGCGGCCTGCCGCACCTCGTCGATCATCGCGTTCGTCGTGGAGGAGCCCACCGCGGGCCCACCCCGCATGAGCGCGGCGAAACCCGGGCCGTGCTCGTCCACGAAGTCGAAGAACCGGCCCATCACCCGCAGCAGCCGCGCCCCCAGCGGCCCCTGCGGCGGCTCCACGAACCGGGCCGCCAACTCGTCGGCGGCCCGCCGCAGCGCCGCCTCGTAGAGGCTCTGCTTGCCGGGGAAGTAGTGGTAGACCAGCGGTCGGGAGATCCCCGCGGCCGCGGCGATCTCGTCGATGGACACCTCGTCGGGAGAGCGGTGGCTGAAGAGTTCGAGGGCAACCCCGATCAGCTGCTGCTTGCGCTCCTCGACGCCCATCCTGCGGCGTACCCCGGTCGTCATACGAACAGCCTAACCGGGTCCGTTAGGCTCCTACGGCGTAGTAGGCTGAGTATCTGCTTCCAGCAGCGGTCAGGGCTTGGCCGTCCTGCGCGACTTCGGTCCCAAGGGAGAAGCCCCCCGTTCGCGAGGGGGGAGGAGTCACGAGCGCTTCCGACCAGGAAGCAGCTAAGGCCGACGAGATCGAAGAGGCCGAACAGATCGACGAGATCGACGAGATACCCGAGGTCTCCACCTCGGGTCTCACCCCCAAGCAGGCGCGGCGGCTTCGCGTCGCCGCCGCGTCCGTCCTGCTCGTCGCGCTCGCCGTGGTCCTGGTGGTCCGCCTCGCGAGCCGGACGTCCGTCCTGGTCGTCGGCGTGTACGGGCTCGCGATGATCCTCTGCGGCGTCGTGATCGAACTCTCCCGCAACGGCCGTACGCGACTGGCCACCTGGCTCCTGGTGGGCGGCCTGCTCGCCGCCCTCGCCTTCGACTGGCTGATCCTGCCGTGACCCCGCCGTAGGGCCTGTCCGGCGGATCAGGGCCGGACAGGCCCTAGCGGCTACAGGTCGAGGACGAGCCGCTTCCCCGCGCAGCGCGAGACGCAGATCAGCATCGAGTCGTCCCGCTCCGCATCGGTGAGCAGCTCGTCCCGGTGGTCGATCTCCCCCTCCAGGACCCGCTGTTGACAGGTCCCGCAGAAGCCCTGTTGGCAGGAGTACGTGATCCCGGGGAGCTCCTCGCGGACCGCCGCCAGCACCGACTGGTCGGCCGCCACCGTCAACGTACGCCCGGAACGCCGCAGTTCCACCTCGAAGGCGGAGCCGCCGGCCGCCGCGGCCGCCGAGAAGCGCTCCAGGCGCGGCGCCCGGCCCTCCGGCATCGCCGCGCCCACCGCGTCCATCAGGCCGTCGGGGCCGCAGCAGTACACGGCCGTCTCGACGGGCACGTGCGCGAGGAAGTCCAGCTCGGGGAAGCCGGATTCGTCCTCGGCGACGACCGTCACGCGGTCGCCGCCCACCCGTTCGGCCTCGGCCAGGTACGGCATCGTGGCCCGGCTCCGCCCGCAGTACACGAGCCGCCAGTCCGCCCCGGCCGCCTCCGCGGCACGCACCATCGGCAGGACCGGGGTGATGCCGATGCCGCCGGCGACGAAGACGTAGGCGGGGGCGTCGACCAGCGGGAAGCGGTTGCGCGGCCCCCGGATCTCGACCTCCGTGCCCTCGTGGAGCTGCTCGTGCACCTCGCGCGAGCCGCCCCGGCCATCCTCGATCAGGCGGGTCGCGACGGTGTACGTACCGGTGTCGGCCGGATCGCCGCAGAGCGAGTACTGCCGCACGAGCCCGGAGGGCAGCACCAGGTCGACATGGGCACCCGGCTGCCAGGACGGCAACCCGGCACCCTCCAGGCGCAGTTCGACGACCCCGTCGGCCGGGGTGGAGCGCCCGGTCACGAGGACCTTGCGGGGGACCGTACTGCCCCGGCCGTAACCGGACACGGGCACGTCGAGGGCGGGCATCGGCCACAGCGGGGCCGTGGACATCCGGCCGCGCACGGCACGGCGGACGAGCAGAGCGGCCCCGGCGACGAGGGCGACGGTGGTCAACCGGGGCATCAGTGGCCTCCGTTGGCGCCGGGGGAGGACGCGAGATAGGCCAGCGCCTGCGCGGTGTCACCCTCCTGGGAGGGGTGGTAGGCGCGGCTCAGGTAGCGGGGTACGGAGCGCAGCATGTCCGGGGTGGAGGGCAGCACGCCCTGCCGGCCCTTGCGGAAGAACTGGCCGAAGGAGGCCTTGCCGTCGAGGAGGCTCGGGTCGTTCTCCATGAAGAAGCGGGCGCCCCGCTGCCAGAGGAAGAGGAGCGTGGAGAAGGCGAGCGCCCAGGTGCGGGCGCGGCGCCGGTAGCCGCCGTCGAGGTGCATGAAGAGCTCGAAGGCGACCGAGCGGTGCTCGACCTCCTCGGCCCCGTGCCAGCGCAGCAGATCGAGCATGACGGGGTCGGCGCCGCGCCGGTCGAGCTCCTCGGCGTTGAGGATCCAGTTGCCGAGGAAGGCGGTGTAGTGCTCGATGGCGGCGATCATCGCGACCCGCTCCATCAGCCACCAGCGGCGCGGCCGGCCGGGCGGCAGGGTCCGGTCCCCGAGGAGCTTCTCGAAGAACCAGTCGACCTGCGCGGTGTACGGGGTGGGGTCGAGGCCCAGCTTCCTCAGATGGGGGAGGACGTCGTCGTGGGCCTGGGAGTGGATCGCCTCCTGGCCGATGAAGCCGATGACGTCCTCGCGCAGCCGGTCGTCGGTGATGTACGGCAGCGCCTGCTTGTAGACGTGCACGAACCAGCGTTCGCCCGCCGGGAGCAGCAGGTGAAGCACGTTGATCGTGTGCGTGGTGAAGGGGTCGCCGGGAACCCAGTGGAGCGGGGTCTCCTCCCAGTCGAAGGAGACCTTGCGGGCCTTGAGCTCGACGTGTTCCGACGCCACCGGGGCAGGCTGCGTATTAGACATGACGTCAATGTACTGAGGGGTAGGGGGATGGCGACAGGCCTGCGCGCGGCCTTTTTCACCCCCCTTCCCCCTTCTTCGCCCCCGGATCAGCGGAGGGCGCCCACCCGCGTGCCGTCCCGCAGCGCGCCGTCCAGGTCCGCCCGTGCCCCCGCCTTCGCCTTCACCGCCAGCAGCGGACCCTCCGAACGGCCCTTCACCCCACCCGAGGTCTCCAGGGACACGATGTCAGGGCTGCCCGCCGCCAGCACGTACCACCCACCGCTCGGAGCCCGCCACAACACGCCCGCGAGCACCCGGGGCTCCCGCACGCCGCACGCGGGCGAACCCTCCGAGCGGGCCGCCGGCGCCGCCGGAGCGCCCGGGGACGGCACCAGGAACTGCGCGAGGACCCGGCTGCCCGTACCCCGCCAGGTCTCCGCGCGCGTGCACACCCAGGTACCGCGCCCGGCCCCCTCGGGCAGCGGCTGCCGCGCGAACCGCCAGGCGTTCACCGACCGCACCCCGTGCGCCCGTACGGCCGTCAGCTGGCACGCCGTCCGCGCCCACGCCTCCCGCGCCTCCCTCCCCGTCGCGTCCACCGGAACGGCGGGCGGCCCCCACAGCAACCGGGCCGGCGCCAGCTCACCCAGGTCGGTGAGGAGCCGCAGACCCGAACCGTCCCGCACCTGAAGGCTGTTCCAGCGCTCGCAGTCCTTCGCCTGCGCCGGGCTCGGCACCGGCTCCGTCACCCCGTTCGCGTCCCGGGCCAGCGGCCACGGCTCCTTCGCGGGCGCGAGCAGATCCCGTACGGACGCCTCCCGCACCCAGGGCGCCGTCAGATAACGGACGTTGCCCGAGGCCCGGGAGAGGACGAGGGCCGCCGAACCGGTGGTGTCGGCCGCGTCCGTCCGCGCGAAGTCCAGCGCCGCGACCGTCCCGCCCGCCGTCGGCTCCGCGTACCGCACGGCCCGCAGCCCGTCGTGGAAGAGCACCACCCGGGCCCCGTCCACCAGCCCCGCGAACAGCAGCTGCGGCGGGCCCATCGGCGGCCCGACGGGCGTCCCGGGCGTCGCCGAGGACCGCACGGAGAGACCGGGCCGCGCCCACACGGCGAGCGCCCGCCGCAGCAGCGCACGGTCGGCGGTGAGACCGCCGCGCGCGGGCCACACCGAGAAGTCCTGCCGGGTCGCCCCCGGCCAGGCGCCGGCGGGCACCCGCTTGACGGCCCCCGGGTCGAGCGCGGCCTCGGCGGCCGGGTTACGGGCGTACGTGGGCGCAGCACCGTTTCTCCCCCAACCGTCCCCGGGCAGCCCGAGCAGCGTCCCGCACACGACGAGCGCGGCGACGGCGACGAGCGCGGCTCGGCCGTGCTGCCGCCGCCGCAGCAGATCGGTCGGCCGGGCCTGAAGCGAACAGGGATCGAACTCGGGGGACTCCAGCAGAGCGACCCCGCTGCGCCGCACGGAGCGACGGGCTCCGGTGGGGCCGGTGGACGATCCGGCACCACCGGGCGAGCCGACGCCACCAGGTGCACTGGCACCACCGGGCGCACCGAGCGCACCGGACCTGGCGGCCCCACCGGGCGAACCGGCCCCACCGGGCGAACCGGCCCCGCCGGCCCTGCCGGACGCACCGGCCCCTTCGGACGTACCGGACCGGGCGGACCCGGCCTCGGCGGCCGACCCCTCGACCCCGGCGGCGGACCCGCCCCCGGCGGCCGACCCACCGGCCCGGACTCCGCCCGCCGCCGCACCGCCGTCGCCGGGAAGCCCGTCGCTTCCGACGCCCTCGGGACGACCGGCCCTCCCGGTCCTCCCGGTGCTCCCGGCAGGCCCGGTGCCCCCGGCGGCGGACCCGCCCCCGGCGGCCGACCCACCGGCCCGGACTCCGCCCGCCGCCGCACCGCCGTCGCCGGGAAGCCCGTCGCTTCCGACGCCCTCGGGACGACCGGCCCTCCCGGTCCTCCCGGTGCTCCCGGCAGGCCCGGTGCCCCCGGCGGCACCCGCCCTGCCAGGGCCCGTGGCCGCCCGGCCGGGTCCGCCCTGCTCGCCCACCCTCGCGGCGCGGACGCCCCGGCCGGCGGGTCCGGGCCCGCCTCCGTCGGCGGCGGATCCGACCGGGGTGTCCGGCCCGCTGCCCCCGGGCCCGTGCGCGTCGTCCCGCGTCGCGTCGAGCGCGTCCGCCTCCGCGAGGGCCGCCGCCGGGTCGGTGACGCCCGCCGCGGCCAGGACCCGCAGCACCTCCGGGTCGCCCTGACGTTCCAGGCCACGCAGCACGTACGCCGCCCGGCCGGGACCCGAGAGGGCGGACAGGTGCTGGTCCAGGGCGAGTTCGTCCGCCCCGCCCACCCGGGGGAAGACCCGGAGCCCCCACACCTGCGGCAGCAGCGGCGGGAACTGGGCCCGCCGCGGCAGCGCCCACCGCCGCAGCGGCAGCCCGGCGACCAGGGCCTGCCGCAGCACCTCGCCCCGGACGTACGCGTAGCCCGGATCGACCGCGTCCTCGGGGCGCCGCGCCGCCGGAACCGCCGGACCGGGGACCCGGCGGCGCGGCAGCGAGCGCTGGACGAGCGCGTGCGCGGTCAGCACCCGGCGGTTGCGGCCGAGCGTCGGCGGCAGCACGAGATAGGCGATGCGGACGAGGCGCGGATAGCGCTCGACGAGCGCGGCCTCGGCCTGCTCGACGTCGACGGGGCCCACGGGCGAGGGGACGAGATCCTGGGTGCTCACGTTCAGCAGAACGAGCGATTCTTCCGATGGTCACCCCGGTCTGATCGGCAAGACGCCATGCCCTGGGGCGTGTGTCGCCCCAGGGCCCGCTCAGGCCGCGTGGACCGTCAGCCGCTCGCGGATCAGCTCCGTCACCTCGTCCGGAACCCCCAGCCCCTCCCGTACGTACTTCTCCATCGAGCCGTGCCGGACCGCCACCTCGTCGAGCGCCGCCTCCAGGTACTCCGGCAGGACGCCGATCAGGTCGAGCGCCAGCTCGGGGTCCCCGCCCTGGGCCGTGAACCCCTCGATCATCGGCGCGAACGCCTGCCGCACCGCCGGATTGACCGCCAGGTACTCGGCCCGCACCGTCTCCTCGTCCGCGCCGAGCAGCGACAGGACGACCGTCGCCGCCCAGCCCGTCCGGTCCTTGCCCGCCGAGCAGTGGAAGAGCACGGGGCCCGCGCCCGGCGTCCCCAGCGCGGTCAGCAGGGTGCGGTAGGCGGCGCGGGCGGAGTCGCCGGACACGAAGGTCCGGTAGGTCCGGGCGAAGGCCGCCCGCACCCGGCCCCCGCCGAGGTGCTCCTCGGCGAGCGCCGGGTCGGACAGGAGCACCTTCAGGCGCGCGGCCGGCGGCAGCCCGCTGATGGCCAGGCGGTCGGCGAGCACGTCCGCGATCAGCAGCTGCACACCGGCCGGCAGCCGGTCCGGCCGTTCGCCGCGCTCCCTCTCCGTCCGGAGGTCGACGACCGTGCGGATGCCCAGCGCCGCCACCGCGGGATCGGCCGGGTCGAGCCGGTCGAGCTGCGCGGAGCGGAGGGCGAGACCCGGACGGACCGACCGTCCGGCGCCGAGGGACAGCCCACCGAGGGGCAGTCCGCCGAGGTCGCGGAGGTTGGCGACGGAGGTGGCGGGGATGGCGGGCACGGCGTCGACTCCTCCGGTTCGTCCACTTTCCTGTCGACCGTAGTGGATCGCCCGAAGTGGGGCAGTTCGCCGCCCCGGCGCCCCCCGGCCCCGGCCCCGGCCCCGGCGCCCCCCGGCCCCGGCCCCGGCCCCGGCGCCCCCCGGCCCCGGCCCCGACGCCCGCCGCCGCGCCGGGCGGCAGGCCCGCGCCCCGTCGCCCCGCCTCAGCCCGTGACGTCGGGGAAGTGCTTCGCCAGGAACTCCGCCTCCCGCTCGGGGGAGAGGCCGACCTCCGGCCGGTCCGGCCGCCTCGGTGCGACCCCGCCGAGCGTTTCCAGCCACGCCCAGGTGTCCGCGACCGTCTCCGTCACCGGCCGGCAGCGCAGCCCGGCCGAGACCGCCAGGGAGACGTCGGCGGTGTGCATCGCGTCGTACATCTCGCCCGGCGGCAGCCACACGGGCAGCTCGGACCAGGGCTCCACCCCGGCCGCGACGAGCGCCTCCGGCTCCGCCCAGCACAGTTCGACGTCCGCGCCGGTCGCCCGCACGCAGGCGTCGAGCAGTTCGCCCATGGTCGTGTGCCCGGGCGGCGAGACCAGGTTGTACGGCCCCGAGAGCCCGGCCGCCACCGCGTCCAGCGTCCACTCGGCGAGGTCGCGGGCGTCGACGTACTGGAGGGGGAGCGTGCGCGGCCCGGGGGCCAGGACCGGTCCGCCGCGCGCGATCCGGCTCAGCCACCAGGGGAGCCGGCCGATGTTCTCGTACGGGCCGATGATCAGGCCCGCGCGGACGTGCAGCGTACGGTCCGAGCCGAAGGCGGCCGTCGCGGCGAGCTCACCGCCGCGCTTGGCCTCGGCGTACGGCACGTCCCCGGCGTCCGGCGAACCCTCCACCAGCGGGCCGTCCTCCGCGAGACCGGCGGCCGGCGGCCAGGCGTAGACGGAACGGCTCGACACGTACGCGTACCGTCCGGCGCGGTCGGCGAGCAGCCGGGCGGCGTCCCGGACCGCCGAGGGCGCGCCGGACCAGGTGTCCACGACGGCGTCCCAGGAACCGGTGGCGAGCGCCGCGAGCCCGTCCGGGGCGGTGCGGTCGCCGAGCAGGGAGTGGACTCCGGCCGGGGGTGCGTGGCGGCCCCGGTGGAAGACCGTCACCTCCCAGCCCCGGTCGAGGGCCGCCTCGACGACCGCGCGACCCACGAACTCCGTACCACCGAGAATCAGCAATTTCATGATCGGAAGCCTGCCGGGCGGCGGCGGCCGGTGCCAGGGGATTCCGCTCCCGGAGGATTCCGCCGGGGGAGGAACGCGACGGCGCGGAAGACGCCGGGGGAGGAACGCGACGGCGCGGAAGACGCCGGGGGAGGAACGCGACGGCGCGGAAGACGCCGGGGGAGGGGGTCTGTTCGGCCAGATGGCGGGATGGCACCATAGCGGGCGATGACGGATGCCCGGTCGCCACTGCGCGCCCTGCGAGCCGCGCTTTTCGCGGTGGTGTGCGTGACCTTGGCCGCCGTGGGGCATTCGTCCATGTCTGCGCACCAGCTCCCGACGTTCGGACTGCTCGGCGCCTTCGCCATGACGGCGGCCGTGGCCTGGGCCGGGGCCGGACGACGCCGGGGAACGCCGACGATCACGGGCACCGTGCTCGTACTCCAGGGCGCGCTGCACCTGCTCTTCTCGACGGCCGGTTCGCACCCGGCGGCGCACGCCGCGAGCGGCGCGGCGGACACGGCGCACCGGCACACCATGACCGGCGCGGCGACCGGACACGCCACGACGAGCAACGCCGCCATGGCGTCCATGGACACGGCGGACGCCATGAACGCCACGAGCTCCACCGCCCTGGACTCCGCCGTGATGGGCTCCGGCACCGGCATGCTCGCCGTCCACCTCGTCGCCGCACTCCTCTGTGGCCTCTGGCTGGCCCACGGCGAGGCCGCGTTCTTCACGCTCGCCGAGGCGGCCCTGGCGTACGCCTTCACCCCACTGCGCCTGCTGCTCGCACGCGTCCGCGTCCCCGACGCCCCGCGCGGCCCGGTCCGCAGGGCACGCCGGAACGCCCACCGCCTCCACACCGTCGTCCTCGCGCACACCCTCTCCCGGCGCGGCCCGCCCCGGCTGTCCGTACCCCGCGCCACGGCCCTCGGAGCACACGTCTGACACCGGGGGTCGCCTCCCGTTGTCCACGTCGACTCCAAGGACAGTCAGCCATGACCATCGACGATCCCGCACGCCCGGAAACCACCGAGGCGCCTCCGTCGGAGATACCCGCAACCCCCGAGACCTCCACCGCTCCGAGCAAGGCAAGCACCTGGAGCGCCCTGCGCCCCCTCGTCATGCGCCTCCACTTCTACGCGGGCGTCCTCGTCGCCCCGTTCCTCCTCGTCGCCGCCGCCAGCGGCCTCCTCTACGCGCTCTCCTTCCAGGCCGAGAAGGTGATCTACGCGCACGAGCTGGAGGTCCCGGTCGGTGACACCACCCTGCCGCTCTCGCAGCAGGTGAACACCGCCGGCAAGGTCAACCCGAACGGCACCGTCACCGCCGTCTGGCCCGGCGCCGAACCCGGCGCGACCACCCGGGTCCTGATGGCCGACCCGGACGTCCCCGAGGGCACCTCGCTCGCCGTCTTCGTCGACCCGTACACCGGGGACGTACGCGGACAGCTGCCCAGCTTCGGCAGCTCCGGCGCCCTCCCGCTGCGCACCTGGATCGACGGACTCCACGCCGATCTGCACCTCGGCGAACTCGGCCGCAACTACAGCGAACTCGCCGCGAGCTGGCTGTGGGTGATCGCGCTCGGCGGCCTGCTGCTCTGGCTCGGCCGCCGCAGGAAGAACCGCCGCGCGCTGTTCGTCCCGGAGGGCGGCCCCGCCTCCCGCCGCCGCACCCTGTCCTGGCACGGCTCGGTCGGCCTGTGGGCGGTCACCGGACTGGTCCTGCTCTCCGCGACGGGCCTGACCTGGTCGCGGTACGCGGGCGAGAACATCGGCACCGTGCAGGACGGTCTCGGCGGCGCGACCCCCACCCTCACCGCGACCCTCGACGGCGCGGCCGGCTCCTCCTCGGAACACGAGGGCCACGGCGCCGGCCACGCGCAGGGCACCACCGCCCAGGGCCCCGACATCGGCCTCGACAAGGCGGTCGAGGCGGCCCGCGCGGCCGGCATCGACAGCCCGAGGATCTCGGTCGTCCTGCCCGCCGAGGGCAAGGGGTACGTGGTCAAGGAGACCGACACGCAGTTCCCGCTCCAGCTGGACTCGGTGGCGGTGAACCCGGCGGACGGCACGGTCCTCGACCGCCTCGCCTTCGCCGACTACCCGCTGCTCGCCAAGCTGACCCGCATCGGCATCGACGCGCACACCGGCGTCTTCCTCGGCCTGTTCAACCAGCTGGCGCTCGCGGCCCTCGGGCTCGCCCTGATCCTGCTGATCCTCTGGGGCTACCGCATGTGGTGGCTGCGCCGCCCGGGCCGTCCGGTGGCGCGCGGGGCCTGGCGGAAGGTGCCGGTGACGATGCTGCTGCCGCTCGCGGCGGTCACGGCGCTGGTCGGCTGGTTCGTCCCGCTGCTCGGCCTCAGCCTGCTGCTGTTCCTCGCGGTGGACCTCACCCTCGCCCTCGTGGCGAAGCTGAGGGCCGGGGCGAGGACCAACCGAACCGCCTGATCAGGATCAGGGCGTGTACTTGTAGCCGACCCGCCGCACGGTCTGGATCGTGTGGCGGTGCTCGGCGCCCAGCTTCCGCCGCAGCCGGGCCACGTGCACGTCGACCGTACGGCCGTCGCCGACGTGCCCGTACCCCCACACCGTCGTGACCAACTGGTCGCGGGTGTGCACCCGGTGGGGGTTGGCCACCAGATGGGCGAGCAACTCGAACTCCAGGTAGGTGAGATCGAGCGCCTCCCCGCCCACGACGGCGATCCGCCGGACCCCGTCGATGGCCACCGGCCCCTCCTCCGCCGCCGCCACGGGCGGCGCGGGGACGGCGGCGGCAGCGGGCGGCTGCGTCTGCTGATCGGCCGGTACGAGCACGAGGTACCCGACCATCGGCGGACGCCCCGGCAGCGCGGGCAGCGAGTGCTGCGGCGCGGGCAGCAGGGTGGCGCCGGGCGGCAGGAAGTCCGCCACCTGGGCGAGCTGGGAGAGCTGGGAGAGCGGGGAGAGACCGGCGACCTCGTTCGGATCGACGGCACGCAGACGGTGTCGACCGGGACGGACGGCGGCGAGGGAGGCAATCTGGGTGTGGGCCATGGAAGGTCAGCTCTTTCGCGCGGAGAAACGAACGGACAGGCGTCGTACGTCAGTCGTCGTGCGCGTCGGCCGAAGGCCGTGGATCGGACCGTACCGATCGGGGCTTTAGAGGGCCGACGCGTTCCTCGCGCGGCAACACACCCGGTCGAAGTCGTGATGCTGCCGGGAAGGCCAGAACGGCTCGAGGTCGTGACGACCCGTCGCGGTGTCGTTCTTCATGTTGGCCATATCCCTAGTCTACTACTCGGGAAACGAATCGGTCCCCGCGTTTGCGGCTCGGTTCGTCGATGGCTTCGACGATGTCCCGCTGCGTCCAGCCTTCTACGCCGTGAGCGTGAGGGCAGGGACCTGTGACTCGGCCCCGCGGACCCACGTCCACCAGCCGCGGGCGGCGATGTTGTGGGACGAGTTCAGGTCCGCGTGCTCAACGAAGCCGCAGGCCTGGCAGACGAACACGGCCTGCGAAGGCCGGTTGCGACGGTCGACGTGATGACACCGGGAGCATTCCCGGCTGGTGTAGGCGGGATCGACGTACACGACCGGGACTCCGGCCCGCTGCGCCTTGTAGGCGATGAAGGTGCCGAGTTGGCGGAAGGACCAGGAGTGCAGGGTGACGCGTTGGGGCTTCCGTAGCCGTACCCGCTCGCGGATGCCCGTGAGGTCTTCCAGGGCGATTCCGCGATCGGTGCGTTGAGCCTCCGCCACGATGCGCTTACTGATCTTGTGGTTGATGTCCCGTGCCCGGCGGGCCTCCTTGCCCGCATGTCGCTTCGCCCGCCGCCTGGCGGACTTCGTGCCCTTCCTCTCCAACTTCGCCCGCAGCCGACGATCTGCCTTCCGGCGCCGGTTGAGGCGTCGACCGCTGTGCCGGATACCGGTGGAGGTCGTGGCGATGTTCACGATCCCCAGATCCACCCCCACGAACCCGTCGGGGTCGGTATTCCGGGCACCCTCGGGGATCTCGCAGGTCGCGACCAGGTACCACCGGCCGTCCCGGCACAAGAGATCGGACTCGCCCTTGCGATACGCGGTCAGCATCGCCAGCTGCTCGCCCTGCCCGGTGAAGGCGAGGCCCTTCATCCGCCCGGACGTCGTCCAGATCGAAACCGTGCGCTCGTCCAACTGCCAGGACAGGCACCGATCGTCGAACGGCTGAGCCGCATCCGGCCGGAACACCACCGCCTTGCCGGTCGCCCTGCCGTAGCGCTTCGAACCCCGCCTGCCGAGGTTCCCGGCCTTCAGATTCGCCCTCGGCGCGGTGTACGCGTCGGCGACCTTTCGCAGCACGTGCAGCGCGGGCTGCGCCGACAGGCCCCGCGCCTTCAGATCCGCATACGCCAATGCCTGGAGCGCGGCCCGTGACGTCCGGCCACTCTCGAAAGCTCGGATCGAGAGCCGGCTCGCCGCGTCGTTGCACGCACGCAGGGTCGCTTCGAGGGCCACCGTCTGCTCAGGCGTCGGCAGCAGCTTCACGCGCACCACCAGCTTCACGGCGGCGACGCTATCCGCCGTACTGCTTGACGGAGCGGGATTCCCCGGACGACTCAGCGGATCGCGTGACGAGTGAAAAGCGTGTTCGGTAATCGCTCCTGCGTGAGGTTCCACATGACGGAAGGGGCGCCCACCGTACGAAACGGTGGGCGCCCCTTCAGGAGTGCGCGCGGATCGAGTCCCCTCGACCCGTTCGACCCGTGGATCAGACCTGGCCGACCTTCTCCAGGGCCTCGCAGCAGGTGTCCACGATCAGGCGGGTCACCACGTACGGGTCGACGTTCGCGTTCGGGCGACGGTCCTCGATGTAGCCCTTCTGGTCCTGCTCGACCTGCCACGGGATGCGGACCGAGGCGCCGCGGTCCGAGACACCGTAGGAGTACTTGTCCCACGGGGCGGTCTCGTGCAGACCCGTCAGGCGGTCGTCGATGCCGGCGCCGTAGTTCTTGACGTGGTCGAGCGGCTTCGAGCCCTCGCCGAGGGACTCGGCGGCGGTGATGATCGCGTCGTAGCCCTCGCGCATCGCCTTGGTGGAGAAGTTGGTGTGCGCGCCCGCGCCGTTCCAGTCGCCCTTCACCGGCTTCGGGTCCAGCGTCGCGGAGACCTTGAAGTCCTCGGCCGTGCGGTACAGCAGCCAGCGGGCAATCCACAGCTGGTCCGAGACCTCGAGCGGCGCCAGCGGGCCGACCTGGAACTCCCACTGGCCCGGCATGACCTCGGCGTTGATGCCGGAGATGCCCAGACCCGCGGTGAGGCAGTTCTCCAGGTGCGCCTCGACGATGTCACGGCCGAAGATCTCGTCGGCGCCGACACCGCAGTAGTAGCCGCCCTGCGGGGCCGGGAAGCCGCCGACCGGGAAGCCGAGCGGACGCTCGCCGTCGAAGAAGGTGTACTCCTGCTCGATGCCGAAGATCGACTCCTGGGCGGCGTACTTCGCGGCGACCTCGGCGAGCGCGGCACGCGTGTTGGAGTCGTGCGGCGTCATGTCCGTGTTGAGGACCTCGCACAGCACCAGGATGTCGTCGCCGCCGCGGATCGGGTCCGGGCAGACGAAGACCGGCTTGAGAACACGGTCCGAGGCGTGGCCCTTGGCCTGGTTCGTGCTGGAACCGTCGAAGCCCCAGATCGGCAGCTCGTCGAGCGTGGCGCCCCCGCCCACGATTATCTTCGTCTTCGAGCGAAGCTTCGCGGTCGGCTCGGTGCCGTCGATCCAGATGTACTCAGCCTTGAAGGTCACGGGCCTCATCCTTTGGGCGTGCTGCTGCGGGTGCGCTGCGGCTCGCGGCGCTGCGAGAAGCTGCGGTGTCTGTGTCCGGTCGCAGCTTCGCAACACGGGATTTCCCGTCGGTTGCCCGTTTGTGAACCCCGTGTTACTCAGCTTTCCTCTTTTTCCCGCAGGCGCCGTGCGACGACGTGCGAATCGAGCAGCGCCCCGAGCCCCGCCGCCTCGATCCGCCGCACGATCTCCGCGTACGAGGTGCCGAGGGCCTCCGCCGTCCGGCCGAGGTGCCAGTCGGCGTCCGCGAGGCGCCGCAGCAGATGCCCCTTCCTGATCTGCTTCTCGGAGAGCCGGAAGGTCTTCAGATAGGCCGCCCGACCCTTGTGGTCGGTGATCAGCTCGCCGATGTGCTGCTCCCGCCCGTCCCGCAGGAACGGCGGCAGGAACCGGTACAGGTCGAAGTCCCCCGCCCGGTAGACCCGCTCGAAGGCGTACGAGGTCTCCAGGAGGTCCCGCGCCATCAGCCCGTCGTGCGCCACGGCCCAGGCCCGCTCCTGCTCCCGCGCCGCCGCCCGCAGGTCCGCGAGCGTACGGATGCCGCCGGCACCGTCCCGGATCCGCGCCGTGAACTCCGGCACCGGACCGCCGTAGTACGCGTACTGGTGGACCAGCTCCCCGTACAGGTCCTCCACCAGCGTCGGATGCAGGACGCGGTAGTCCTCCGGATGCGGCACCACGAAGCTCGCGGCCAGGGCGTCGGCCACGTACAGGAGCAGCCCGCACTGGCCCGGATGGAGCTCGAAGATCCGCAGCGCCTCCGCGAGCCCCGGCACCGTCCACCCCGCGTACGCCGCCTCCGCGCGCGGCGAGAGGCCGTGGCCGAGGGCCGCCCGGGACCAGTCGTCCCAGACCACGGACGGCCCGCCGAAGTGCAGTGCGAGGTACCCCTCCAGGGCGAGGTGGAGCGGCAGGAAACGCAGCCGCCGCTCGCCCTGCCGCCGCTTGGCCAGCCGGTGCAGGCGGCGCACGGGCACGCACGGGGGCGGCCCGTTCTCGTCGCCGAGCCGGGTCCCGTAGGCGGCGGACTCCGTGCCGGCTCCCGCCCCCGTACTCGCCCCCGCCCCGGTCCAGTCGGCGACGAAGCCGTGCGGGATGTACGAGGTGTAGGTCGTGCGGTCGCCGAGGTCCACGGCACCGAAGCCCGAGCCCTCGTGGAGCTCCCGCCGCAGCCGGAGCCCGGGTACCGGCTCCGCCCGCACCAGCGGCACGATCCGCACCCCGCCCCACACCTGCGCCGGCCGGACGTCGAGCCCGGTCAGATCGATCCGGGTCATCCCCCGGCCCCCTTCAGGAAGAGCTCCACCCGCCGGTCCAGATAGGCCCGCAGCTCCGCGAAACCGGTCCGTCCCTCGGCGAACTGGGCGATCTCCACCAGGGCCGCCAGGTCCTCCGCGTCGCGGATCCCGGCCGTCGGCACGCTCGGGGCGAGGCGGCGCACGTCGAAGCCCTCCGCGTCGTATACGGGGTTGAGGTGCACGACACTCGTCCGGCGCCCGGGATCGAGCCGCGAGCGCCACACCCGCAGGACCTCGCCCGCGAGCCCCGGCGGCGCGTTGTCCCAGCCGTCCGAGACGATCACCACCCGGTCGGGTCCGGTCTCCAGCGCGTCCAGGATCCGCAGGCCGAGCGGGGTGGGCCCGTACGGCCGGACGAGCAGCGGATCGGAGCCGCCCGAGGTCCACAGCGCGGTGTACGCCCCCGGCGCCGCGAGGGCCTCCAGGAGGTAGTGGCAGCCCAGTGCGACGGCCAGCGGACGGCGCCGCTTCACCGCCGAACCGGAGGAGGAGAAGCTGTCGTCGAGCACGGCGGCGACCCGCCCCCAGCTCCCGGCGTACGGCCCCGCCGCGCGCCGGGCGGCGGCGCGCAGCGCACGCGTCAGCTCGGCCCGCCGCTCCACGCGCTCGCCGAACGGGAGCGAGAGGACGTACAGCGCGAGCCGGGTGAGCGGCATGACGGACAGGTCGGAGGCCCGCGCCGTCCTGAGCTGCTCAAGCCGCGTCATCCGGGGCGCGATCCGCTCCAGGAACACCGCGCGGGGCACCTTGTGCTTCGCGGCGAACCCCTCGGCGACCGTGAACGGCAGCTCGTACAGCGCGCCCTGCTCGTAGTGCGCGCGGCGGTACGCGTTGAGCGTGGCGTTCTCGTACCGGACGCGGCGGCCGGGTGCGAAGAGGAAGTCGCCGGTCTCGGGGTCGGGCAGCCGCCCGTGGACGTGCCGGAGGGCGGCCTTCAACCCGGGCCGGTACTTCACGGCGTCCAGCGCCGGATCGGGCCGGGCGGCGAGCCACGCGCGCACGATCGCGCGCGTGCGGCGGTTGTTGACCCCGGCGGCGCGCAGCGCGCGGAACAGCCGGTAGACCCGCTGCGGCGGCAGCTGCGCGAGCCGTGCGGCGATCAGCCGCCCCTCGGCCCGCTTCGCCTCGGGCCCGCCCGCCTCGTGGGCGGTGCGCAGCAGCTGTTCGACGATCAGGGCGGCGTTGTGGTGGTTGATGTCGAGGGCGAGCGCGGCGGCGTACACGGGGCGGTAGTTGACCCGTACGTACTCGTGGAGGAAGCGGAGCGAGAACCGCTGCTCGGCGGCGGAGGAACGGAACTCGCGCTGGCCGGTGGCGGTCACGGCGGCGTTGACGAAGAGGAGCACGTCCTCGGCGGCGACGAGCTCGGACAAGGCTCTTCCCCTCTCGTGGGTGCCGGCCGGGGAATGGGGGCGCGAACAGCGAAGACGTTGCTTCAGAGGCAGGTTCCGGAAGTCGCACCGGAGTCCCGCGGCCGGCGGGGGAACGCTAACACCGGGGAGGGGGAGGACGGCCAGCGGTTTACGGGGCCCCGCTCCGACCGCCCGCTCCGACCGCCCGCCCCCCTGGCTGTCACTGGCACCCGGCAGACTGGGTCCATGGCGAAGCACCTGGGCGTGAAGCCCCGTATCGGACTCCTCGGCACCGGCCCCTGGGCGGCCCGCACGCACGCGCCCGCGCTCGCCGGACACCCGGGCATCGAGTTCAGCGGGGTGTGGGGCAGACGGCAGGAGGCGGCCGCCGCGCTCGCCGCCGCGTCCGGCACGCGCGCGTACGAGGACGTGGACGCCCTCTTCGCGGCGAGCGACGCCGTCGCCTTCGCGCTCCCGCCGGACGTCCAGGCCCCGCTGGCGGTGCGGGCGGCGGAGGCCGGCTGCCATGTCCTGCTCGACAAGCCGGTCGCCACGACGGTGGCGGCGGCCCGCGAGGTGGCCGGGGCGGTCGAGGCGGAGGGGGTCGCCTCGGTGGTGTTCTGCACGCTGCGGTTCGCGGAGCCGACGGCCCGCTGGATCGAGGAGCGGGCGGCGGCGGACGGCTGGTTCCTGGGCGAGGCGCACTGGCTGGGCTCGCTCTACGGGCCGGGCTCCGCCAGCGCGTACGCGGACTCTCCGTGGCGGCGGGAGAAGGGCGGCCTGTGGGACGTCGGCCCGCACGTCCTCTCCGTCTTCCTGCCGGTCCTCGGCGACGTCACCGCGATCACGGCGGTGCGGGGCCCGGACGACACCCACCACCTGGTCCTGCGCCACACCTCGGGCGCGAGCAGCACGGCCACCCTGACGCTCAGCGCCCCGCCGGAGGCGGCGGAGGCGGCGCTCACCCTGTACGGCACCCGGGGCCGGGCGGAACTGCCCCGCTGGGACGGGGCGGTGGGAGCCTTCGGCGCGGCCGTCGACGCCCTGCTCGCCGCGGCCCGCACGGGCGAGGCGCACGCGTGCGACGCCGGCTTCGGTCTTCGCCTGACGGAGATCCTGACGGAGGCGGAACAGCTCGCGGCGGCATCCGCGACGGCATCCGCAGCCGCCCCCGCATCCGCAGTCACATCCTCAGACACAGCAGCCACATCCTCAGACACATCCGCATCCGCGGCCCGGTCCGATCAGAGAACGTCCGACAAGGCCTGACACAGCGCGTCCAGGGCGGCCCCGTACAGCCGCTCCGGAGGCGTGGCGTAGCCGACGACGAGGCCGTCCGGGCGGGTGTGGCCCCGCGCCTCGGGGTGCCGGTAGCCGGCCAGGCCCTCCACGGCGACCCCGTGCCGGGCCGCGGCGGTGACGGCCGCCCGTTCCGTACCGGTCGGCAGTTCCACGACGGCGTGCAGCCCTGCGGCGATCCCCGTGACCCGTACTCCCGGCACCCGCTCCGCGAGCACCGAGGCCAGCCGGTCGCGCCGCCCGCGGTGCCGCTGGCGCATCCGCCGGACGTGCCGGTCGTACGCGCCGGAGTCGAGGAAGTCCGCGAGGGTGAGCTGCTCCGTCGCCGAGGCGTACGGCTCGCGCTCGCCCTTCGCCGCGACGACTCGGTCGACGAGCTGCGCCGGCAGGCACATCCAGCCGATCCGCAGGGCGGGGGAGAGGCTCTTGCTGACGGAGCCGAGGAGGACCGTCTGCTCGGGGTCGAGGCCCTGGACGGCTCCGACGGGCCGCCGGTCGTAGCGGAACTCCCCGTCGTAGTCGTCCTCCACGACCAGCCCGCCGGACCGCCGCGCCCACTCCAGGACACCGGCCCGGCGCTCGGGGTGCAGCGGCCCGCCGGTGGGGAACTGGTGGGCGGGGGTGAGCAGCACGGCGCCCGCCGTCGGGGGGATCTCCGCGATCCGCGCCCCGTCCTCGTCGACGGCCACCGGCACCGTACCGACGCCGGCCTCGCCGAACAGCCCGCGGTGGAAGGGGAGCCCGTACGCCTCGACGGCCCAGGGCCTGGGAGGTGTCTCGCGGGTCACGCGCGCGAGGAGCCGCAGGGCGTGTGCGGCGCCGGAGCAGAGCACGATCCGGTCCGGGGTGGTCCGTACGCCCCGGACGCGCGCGAGGTACGCGGTGAGGGCCCGGCGCAGTTCGATCCGGCCGCGCGGGTCCCCGATCCCGAAGGCCTCGTGCGGCGCCGCCGTCAGCGCCCGCCGGGCCGCCGCGAGCCAGGCCGTGCGCGGGAAGGCGCCGGGGTCCGGCTTGCCCTGGACGAGGTCGTACGGGAGCGGCGGCGGCGCGGCCGGGCGGGCCGGCCCCGGGGCGGGGGCGGCGACCCGGTCGGCGACCCGGGTCCCGGAGCCCTGGCGGGAGGTAAGCCAGCCCTCGGCGACCAGTTCGGCGTAGGCGTCGGCGACGGTGTTCCGGGCGATCCCGAGGTCGGCGGCGAGCGACCGGTAGGGCGGCAGCGGGGTCCCGGGGGCCAGCCGCCCGCCGCGCACGGCCTCGCGCAGGGCCCCGATGAGCGCGGCGCGCCGACTGCCGCCCCCGGCGAGCTCCAGATGCAGATCGACCCCGAGCCCGCCGACACCCCGCCCGACAGCCGCCGCGGACCCGTCAGACCCCTCCGAACCGTCTCTGCCCACCCGGCTCACCGCCCCGCTCACCCTGTCTCCTCCCACCGGCGTCTCAGGCGTCTCAGTCGTCTCAGCGGGACAGGGCGTCCCGCACGGCCTCCTCCGACCGGGCCACGACGGCCGTGCCGTCCTCCGCGGTGATGATGGGCCGCTGGATCAGCTTGGGGTGCCCGGCGAGCGCCTCGATCCACCGGTCGCGGTGGGCCGCGTCCCGGGGCCACTCCTTCACGCCGAGTTCCTTGGCGACGGCCTCCTGGGTCCGCGTGATGTCCCAGGGTTCGAGTCCAAGCCGGTCGAGTACCTGCCGGATCTCGTCCGGTGAGGGCACGTCCTCCAGGTAGCGCCGCACGGTGTAGTCGGCGCCCTCCGCGTCGAGCAGGGTGAGGGCGCTGCGGCACTTGGAACAGGCGGGATTGATCCAGATCTCCATGCCGTCCACGGTACCCCCCAGCCCCCGCTCCAGTACCCCCCAAACCCTGTCTGGCCAGGGGCGATTGTCAGTGGGGGCCTCTAAAATAGGGGGTGAAGGTGAGGGTCCCGGGGAGGGCCCGCACCCCACCGTTCGCCAGGAGGTTGCCCATGGCTCTCGCCGTGATCCGGACACCGTCCCTCGAACCCTGGAAGCCGCTCCAGAGGAAGCCGCTCCCCGCGGGCCGCCCCCGCGAGTGGTACGTGACGCACAACCGCCGCCTGAAGGCCATGCGTCTCGCGATCGCCCTCCTCGACGCCGGCGTCTACGTCCCGTCGAAGGCCACGAACGCGACGATACGCACGACGGCCGCCGGCATCGGTATCCACCCGCCCTCCGACACCACCTGCCGCATGGTCCGCGCCCTGATCCGCTACGGCCGCTGATCCCGGGCTGGACCGAGGAGACGGCGAAGGCCGTCGCACCCGGAGTTCCGGGTGCGACGGCCTTCGTTCGTACGCCACGTGTGGCGCGTCCGGCTTAGAGGTCGAAGTAGAGCTCGAACTCGTGCGGGTGCGGGCGCAGCTGGATCGGGGCGATCTCGTTGGTGCGCTTGTAGTCGATCCAGGTCTCGATCAGGTCGGAGGTGAAGACGCCGCCGGCCTGCAGGTACTCGTTGTCCTCCTCCAGGGCGGAGAGGACGGCCTCGAGGTTGGTCGGGACCTGCGGGACGTTGGCGTGCTCCTCCGGAGCCAGCTCGTACAGGTCCTTGTCGATCGGCTCCATCGGCTCGATCTTGTTCTTGACGCCGTCGAGGCCCGCGAGGAGCAGCGCCGAGAAGGCGAGGTACGGGTTCGAGGACGGGTCCGGCGCGCGGAACTCGACGCGCTTGGCCTTCGGGTTCGAGCCCGTGATCGGGATGCGCATGGCGGCGGAGCGGTTGCGCTGCGAGTACACCATGTTGACCGGGGCCTCGAAGCCCGGGACCAGACGGTGGTACGAGTTCACCGTCGGGTTGGTGAAGGCGAGCAGCGACGGCGCGTGCTTGAGGATGCCGCCGATGTAGTAGCGGGCGGTGTCCGAGAGGCCCGCGTAGCCCGTCTCGTCGTAGAACAGCGGGTCGCCGTTCGCCCACAGCGACTGGTGGACGTGCATGCCCGAGCCGTTGTCGCCGAAGATCGGCTTCGGCATGAAGGTCGCGGTCTTGCCGTTGCGCCAGGCGACGTTCTTCACGATGTACTTGAAGAGCATCAGGTCGTCGGCCGCGGCGAGCAGCGTGTTGAACTTGTAGTTGATCTCGGCCTGGCCGGCGGTGCCGACCTCGTGGTGCTGGCGCTCGACCTGGAGGCCGACGTTCTCCAGCTCCAGGGAGATCTCCGAACGCAGGTCGGCGAAGTGGTCGACCGGCGGGGCCGGGAAGTAGCCGCCCTTGTAGCGGACCTTGTAGCCGCGGTTGTTCTCCTCCGCACCGGTGTTCCAGGCGCCGGCCTCGGAGTCGATGTGGTAGAAGCCCTGGTTCGCCGAGGTCTCGAAGCGCACCGAGTCGAAGACGTAGAACTCCGCCTCGGGGCCGAAGTAGGCGGTGTCGGCGATGCCGGTGGAGGCGAGGTACGCCTCGGCCTTCTTCGCGATGTTGCGCGGGTCACGGCTGTACTGCTCGCCCGTGATCGGGTCGTGGATGAAGAAGTTGATGTTCAGCGTCTTGTCGCGGCGGAAGGGATCCACGCGGGCCGTCGACAGGTCGGCGCGGAGCGCCATGTCGGACTCGTGGATCGCCTGGAAGCCGCGGATCGACGAGCCGTCGAAGGCGAGCTCCTCCGCCGGGTCGAAGGCCGTCGCCGGGATCGTGAAGTGCTGCATCACGCCCGGAAGGTCGCAGAACCGGACGTCGACCATCTTGACGTCGTTGTCCTTGATGAACTTCTGGACCTCGTCGGCGTTCTGGAACCCGTGCTTCTCGGACATCCAACTCCTCCTACTCCCGGCCCGGGGAGGGGCGGGGTTGCAGCTCGGTCGTGCGGCCAGTGCGGTGGCACACGCTGGACCCGACCATAGGCAGACGGGATTTCTCAAGCATGACCCATTTGTTTCGTCGAAGTTAACCGGAGCGGGTGTGTGCCGCATCGTGGCGTGCCTACACCGACCCGGACCGAAGTGATCGAAAACGGGCGCAGTACCGTGGTCGGGTGGACAACAGGCAAGCACTCGGATCGTGGCTCTCCGGCCCCCGTGCCGCGGCGGAGCAAGCAGGCGTGGACTTCGGTTACCGGGGTCAGCAGCTGGGACTCCCCGAGGAGGGGCCCGGCTCGATCGCCCGCCCGGGGCGTCGGCTCGGCGCCCTCGCCACCGACTGGGCCCTCTGTCTCCTGATCGCATACGGCCTGATCACCGACGGCTACAGCCAGGCCACCGGCAACTGGGCCCTCGTCATCCTGCTCGTCCTGAGCGTGCTGACCGTGGGCACCATCGGCTCGACGCCCGGCAAGCGCCTCCTCGGACTGCGCGTCGTCTCGGCGAACGGGGGGCGGCTGAGCTTCCCGCGCGTCGTGATCCGCTCCGTGCTCGTCTGCCTCGCCATCCCGGCCCTCATCTGGGACCGCGACGGCCGCGGCCTCCACGACCGCCTCTCCGGCGCCGTCCAGGTCCGTATCTGATCTCCTGAGCGCGAGACCCGGCACGCGAGACCCGAGCACGCGAGACCCGGGCACGCGAGACCCGAGCACGAGAGAAGGGCCCCGGACCGTGTGGTCCGGGGCCCTTCTCCGTCGAGTCCGTCGAGGCGGTCGTTCGGTCGGGCGCGTCAGCGCATCTTTCCGCCGCGCGGCATCCGCATGCCCTTCGGCATCGGACCCTTCGGCAGCGGCATGTTGCTCATCAGGTCGCCCATGGCCCGCAGCCGGTCGTTGGCCGCGGTCACCTGCGGGCCGGTGAGCACGCGGGGCATCTTGAGCATGGTCGTACGGAGCTTCTTCAGCGGCACCTGGCCCTCGCCGTCGCCGACGATGAGGTCGTGCACCGGCACGTCCACCACGACGCGGCTCATGCGCTTCTTCTCGGCCGCGAGCAGAGGCTTCACCCGGTTCGGGTTGCCCTCCGCCACGAGCACGATGCCGGCCCGGCCGACCGCGCGGTGCACGACGTCCTGGCTGCGGTTCATCGCGACCGCGGGGGTCGTCGTCCAGCCGCGTCCGACGTTCTGCAGCACCGCCGCCGCCGCGCCCGGCTGGCCCTCCATCTGTCCGAAGGCCGCGCGCTCGGCGCGCCGCCCGAACACGATGGCCGCCGCCAGGAGCGCCAGGACGAAGCCCAGGATGCCCAGATAGACCGGATGACCGATGAGGAAGCCGATCGCGAGGAGGACACCGAGTACGACGATGCCCACGCCTGCGACGACAAGTCCGACCTTCGGGTCAGCCTTTCGGGTCATCTTGTACGTGAGGGCGATCTGCTTGAGCCGCCCCTGGTTCGCAGCGTCAGCGCTGCCAGTGTTTGCCTTCCTCGCCATGTCCTGAAGTTTACGTGGCCCGCGAGGCGTGGCCCGACGCGGCCTCCATCACATGCTGGGCCTCGACCCGGTCCCTGGCGTGGCGGCGGTCCTCCAGGACGGAGGTCCAGGCGTTGCGCCGGGCGGTGCGCTGTCCGGCGCCGAGCAGCAGGGCCTCCACGGCCTTCAGGGCGTCGGTGACGGACGGGATCGCGGTGACGCGGACGTGCGTCGATGCGGCCGACATGGCGGGGTCCTCTCTCGATTGCGGATGAGACGAGGTGGGGGGAGCGAGCGGATGGTGGCGGTGAGTGCGGTGAGTGAAACCAGGCTCACAGATTGGTGTTACCAGGGCGTGACCCGGTGGTCAAACACTGATGAAACGTTGATGCGGCCACTCGTGGGACGGGAGAAACGCCGACGCGGCCCGTACGTCCCCGCTGAGCTGCGGGGGTGTACGAACCGCGTCGAATCCGGCCACTACCGACCGGTAACTACTTGTGCTCCGATTCACACAGCCTGAGTGGCGTTGTCAACGGCGCCACGCTTCTCGATCGCCTGCTGGAACAGACGCCCCGCCCGGTACGAGGAACGGACCAGCGGGCCCGACATCACGCCGGAGAAGCCGATCTCGTCGGCCTCCTCCTTCAGCTCCACGAACTCCTGCGGCTTCACCCAGCGCTCGACGGGGTGGTGCCGGACCGAGGGGCGCAGGTACTGCGTGATCGTGATGAGCTCGCAGCCCGCGTCGTGCAGCTGCTGGAGCGCCTCGCTGATCTCCTCGCGGGTCTCGCCCATGCCGAGGATCAGGTTGGACTTCGTGACCAGACCGTAGTCACGCGCCGCGGTGATGACGTCGAGCGAGCGCTCGTAGCGGAAGCCCGGACGGATCCGCTTGAAGATCCGCGGCACCGTCTCCACGTTGTGCGCGAAGACCTCGGGGCGGGAGGCGAAGACCTCGGCCAGGAGCTCCGGCACCGCGTTGAAGTCGGGGGCGAGCAGCTCGACCTTGGTGCGGCCGTCGGCGCGCTCCGCCGTCTGCTGGTGGATCTGGCGCACGGTCTCCGCGTACAGCCAGGCGCCGCCGTCCTCCAGGTCGTCGCGCGCGACGCCCGTGATGGTGGCGTAGTTCAGGTCCATGGTGACGACGGACTCGCCCACGCGGCGCGGCTCGTCACGGTCCAGCGCCTCGGGCTTGCCCGTGTCGATCTGGCAGAAGTCGCAGCGCCGGGTGCACTGGTCACCGCCGATGAGGAAGGTCGCCTCGCGGTCCTCCCAGCACTCGAAGATGTTGGGACAGCCCGCCTCCTGGCAGACCGTGTGCAGGCCCTCGCTCTTCACGAGGCTCTGCATCTTCGTGTACTCCGGACCCATCTTCGCGCGGGTCTTGATCCACTCGGGCTTGCGCTCGATGGGGGTCTGGGCGTTCCGGACCTCCAGGCGCAGCATCTTGCGTCCGTCGGGGGCGACTGCGGACACATCGGCTCCTGTAGCTTCGATTCTTCGGCGCACACCAGGGTACGCCGTTGGTTCCCATGCCTTACTACCTCTGGCCAACCTCTGGCCAGGGCCCTGCATTCCTTCCGGTCGTCCTCAGACCGAGGCCGGCTCCGCCGGACGCTCGATCTCGCGCGGCTTCAGCTCCGCCTGCTCCAGGACCTCCAGCAGGTGGCGCTCCACCACCGGGAGCACCTCCTCGATCGTGACGTCACGGCCCAGCTCGTTGGCGAGCGAGGCCACACCGGCGTCTCGGATGCCGCACGGGATGATCCGGTCGAACCAGGTGTTGTCCGGGTTCACGTTGAGGGCGAAGCCGTGCATGGTGACGCCCTTGGCGACGCGGATGCCGATGGCGGCGAGCTTGCGGTCCTCGCGGCGCTGCCCGGCGTTGGACGGGGCGTACTCCGGGCCGTTCAGCCGGGGGTCGAACTCCTCGTCGGTGAGCCGGGGGTCGAAGTCGAGGGAGAGGCCGCCGAGCGACGACCGCTCCTCCACGGGATCGCCCAGGACCCACACGCCACTGCGGCCCTCGACCCGGCTCGTCTCCACGCCGAACTCGGCGGCCGTGCGGATCAGGGCCTCCTCCAGGCGGCGGACGTGCGCGACGACGTCCACCGGGCGGGGCAGCTTCATGATCGGGTAGCCGACCAGCTGGCCGGGGCCGTGCCAGGTGATCTTGCCGCCGCGGTCCACGTCCACGACCGGCGTCCCGTCCAGCGGGCGCTCGCTCTCCGCCGTGCGCCGGCCGGCCGTGTAGACCGGCGGGTGCTCCAGGAGCAGACAGGTGTCGGCGGTCTCGTCGGCGAACCGGGCGGCGTGCACCTCGCGCTGCTTGTCCCAGGCCACCTGGTAGTCGACGGCGTCCGCTCCGAACCCCAGCCGGACGAATCGCAGCTCACTCACGGCCATGCCTCCTCCTGGGTGCCGGGGCCGGGTTCCGGGGATCATCCCGGGCCGGCGCGGCACCGTGCGTCATTTGCGCCCATGCCACTGTACGGCGGTGCCGTGGACACCTGTACGGCGGTGCCGTGACGCCCTTCTCCGGCAGCGGGCCCACGGCGCCTACGTCAGCGATGCCGTCAATCCTCACACGATCGGATGAATGTGGGGCGAAGCTGGCGGTGCGGGCCGTGAGGACCGCTAAATTCACGCCGTTCCATGAGGTCCGAACGGGCTGCACGTGGGCCCGGAAGGCAGGAGACCGCACAGCTGATGACGGAACGACCACCGCAGCGCATCCCGAACCGCCAGCTCGCCGCGCTCATCGCCGAAGCCGGGTTCTCCAATGCGGGTCTCGCGAGACGGGTGGACCAGCTCGGTCTGGAGCACGGCCTCGACCTGCGGTACGACAAGACCTCCGTGACCCGCTGGCTCCGCGGCCAGCAGCCGCGCGGCACCACCCCCGCCCTCATCGCCGAGGTCTTCACCCGGCGCCTCGGCCGCCGGCTCTCCGCGCAGGACCTCGGCCTCGACGCCTGCGCGCCGGTCTACGCGGGCCTGGAGTTCGCGGCGACCCCCGAGGAGGCCGTCGACATCGTCAGCGGGCTCTGGCGCAAGGACTCCGGCAGCCACGCCGAGCTCCGCAAGATCGCCTTCACCCCGGCGGGGCTCGTCGTCCCCAGCCGTGACTGGCTCATCGGGCGCGCCGACGACCGGGTGGCCCGCGGCGAGCTCGCCCCGGGGCCGTCCGCCTCCCGTTCCCCCGGCGCGACCCACGGAGACCCCCGTGCCCCGCACGACGCCCGTGCCCCGCACGACCCTCGGGCCCCGCACGACCTCCGTGCCCCGCACGACCCCCGCATCCCGCAGGACCCCCGGGTCCCGTCCCAGGGCCGTTTCTCCGTGCCCCGGCAGCGGGGTACGGACCGGGGGCCCGGCCAGCGGGTCTCCAGCGGTGACGTCGCCGCCCTCCGCTCGGTCGGCGAGCTCTTCCGCACCCTCGACCACGCCTACGGCGGCGGCCACGCGCGCCAGGCCCTCGTCCGCTACCTGGAGCACGAGACCGAACCCATGCTCCGCGGCACCTACGGAGAGTCCGTCGGACGCCGCCTCTTCGCCGCCGCGGCCGACCTCACCCGGCTCGCCGGCTGGACCTCGTACGACATCGCCGCCCACGGCCTCGCCCAGCGGTACTTCGTCCAGGCGCTGCGCCTCGCGCAGGCGGCCGGGGACCGGGCCTACGGCTCGTACGTACTCCTCACCATGAGCTGTCAGGCCGTCTACCTCGGCCACGGGCGGGAGGCCGTGCAGCTCGCCCGGGTCGCCCAGCAGGGCGTCGGCCCCGCCGCGCCGCCCGTCGTCCAGGCGATGCTGCACGCCATCGAGGCCCGCGGGCACGCGGTCCTCGGCGAGGCCCGCGCGTGCAGCGCCTCCCTGGTCAGGGCCGAGCGGGCCCTCGAAGCTGCGAGGCCCGGCGACGAGGTGCCCTACTGGGCCCGGATGTTCGACGAGGCCCAGCTCGCCGACGAGCTCGGGCACTGCCACCGCGACCTCCAGCAGTACCGGCCCGCGGCCCAGCACGCCGAGCGCGCCCTCCAGCTCCGCGCCCCCGGCTTCGCCCGCAGCCGGCTCTTCTGCCGGGTCGTCCTCGCCACCTCCCGCCTCGCCCTCGGCGAGCTCGACCAGGCCTGTGCGCTGGGCGCCGAGGCCGCCCAGCAGGCCTCCGAGATGCGCTCGGCGCGCGCCGTGGAGTACGTGCGCGACTTCGAGCGCCGCCTGGAGCCGTACCGCGACGCCGCGGCCGCCCGTACCTACCGCGACCGCGTCGCCGCCATCGGCTGACCCCGCCGGAGCGAGGCCGGGCGGGGCCGGGCGGGCCCCGGCGGGGCCCCGGGCGGCGTCAGGTCAGGCGGGGCCGGGCGAGGCCAGGTCGGGCGGGGTCAGGCGGCCTCCTCCTCCGACTCCGGCGGCTCCTCCGCGAGGAGCCGCACGCCGAGGTCGCCGAGGAGGGCGCGGGCCGCGCGGGTACCGGAGGTGAGGGCGCCGTGCGGGGTGCCGGTGTCCCGGTGGTCGCCGCACACGTAGAGGCCCGCGAGCAGCCGGACCGGGCGGCGCGCGTCGTGCGGGGGCGGCATCGCCGGTACGGCGTCCGGGGTGTGGTGCAGGGCCAGCAGCTCCCACTCGTCGGTCGACGTGCCGTACAGCGTGGCGAGGTGCTTGCGGACCCGGCGCTCCGTGTCGTCCGGGGGAGTCCCGAGCACCGTCGAGGTGATCAGGGCCCGGCCGTCCGGGGCGCGGCGCGGGTCGACCGCGCTCATCACGGCCGTGTGCGCCACCGGCCCGCCCGGGTCGGACTCCAGGAGCAGCGCCGGCTCCCCGGTGGGCGCCACGGGCGCCGTGTGGTGGAGCACCGTCACCGCGTGGAAGGCGGGCGTCCGCAGGCCGGGCAGGAGCTCGGCCGCCGTTCGCGCCCCCGTCGCGAGCAGCACCGAGCGGCAGCCGAACACCCCGTGCGCGGCGGTCGCGACCCGGGTGACGGACGTCTCCGTCACCCGGACGCCGGTACGGACCGTGCCGGGCGGCAGCGTGGCCGCGAGCCGCTCCGGCAGGGCCGCCGAGCCGCCCTCCGGTACGGAGAGCCTGCCCCGGGCGAAGGCGCGCAGCGCCAGGTCCGCCCGGCGGCTCGACGTGCCGAGGTCCGGGTCGGCGAGGAGCGCCGCGAGCAGCGGCCGCAGCACCCCCTGCACGGTCCGGGCGGGCAGCCGGGCGGTCAGGGCCTCGCGTGCGGTCCGCTCGGGGCGGGTGAGCAGGCGCTGCGCCGGCGTCGCGGCGAGCCGGACCAGTGACGCGCCGAGCCGCGCCTGGTCGAGCGAGGCGGCCGGGCGACGGGGGGCGCTCGCGAGGGCGCGTGCCACGCTGAACGCTCCCCCCACGCTCCGGTGACCGGTGCCCCGGTGCGCGCCGGCCGTCCGGCGCGGGTGGGGGGCGCCCCACCGTGCGTACCGGCCGTCGCTGTGCACGAGGACGCCCGGTGCGAAGGGGCGCAGCACGAGGCCGTCGAGCCCCGGTACGGCCCGCAGTTCCTCGGACGACAGGGTGAGCAGCGGTCCGACCCGGTCGAGCAGGAAGCCGTCGACGGACTCGGTGGCCATCCGGCCTCCGACCCGCGGCTCCGCCTCCAGGACGGCGACGGAGAGCCCGGCCCCGGTCAGCCGGTGGGCGGCCGCGAGCCCCGCGATCCCGGCCCCCACGATGACGACGTCGACGGTCTCCACGACGTCCGTTCGCTGTGCGGTATTTGAGCTGCTGAGCACGTGCCCCTCCCCAGGTCGGCGCGGCTGGTGGGAGGCTCATGCCCCCAACAGGCCCCCGGAATGCCCGAGTTCGCCACGATCCTAGGCAGCGCTCCCACGGAAGTCGGCCCGCGCGCACCGGTGCGCGCGCAGCACGGGGGAGCGCAGAGGGAGGGCAAGGGCAAGGGAAGGGGAAGGGCAGGGGGAGGCGGGACAGGGGGAGCGCAGGTGAGGGCCGGTGCGCCGGGGGCGGCGGGAGTACCTGTGGCCGGGTGCACCGGAGTTCGGGCGCAAGGGAGGCCGGGTGCACGGGAGGCCGGGCGCACCAAAAGCCGGGCGCACCAGAAGCCGGGCGCACCAGAGGTCGGGCGCACAGGAGACCGTGCGCGCCCGACCACAGGTGCACCGGAGACCGTGCGTGCCAGGAGACCGTGCGTGCCCGGAGACCGCGCGTGCCCGGAGACCGCGCCCGCCCGGAGACCGCGCGCCCGGAGGCCGGGTGCGGCTCAGCGCGCGGCGGCCCGGATCGCGTCGTCGATCGTCGGGAAGGCGAAGTCGAAGCCGGACTCCAACAGCCGCCCCGGCAGCACACGCTGACTGCCCAGCACGTCCTGGGCGAAGTCCCCGAGCATCAGCTTCAGGGCGGGCGCGGGCACCGCGCAGAGCGTCGGCCGCCGCAGGACCCGGCCCATCGCGGCCGTCACCTCCCGGTTGGTGACCGGCTCGGGGGCCGTGAGGTTCACCGGGCCCGACAGGGACGGGGTGTCGACCAGATGGCGCAGGGCGGCCACCTCGTCGTGGAGGGAGATGTGGGACCAGTACTGGCGACCGTCGCCCATCCGCCCGCCGAGCCCGGCGCGGAAGACGGGGAAGAGCCGCCCCCAGGCCCCGCCCTCGCGCGCCACCACCAGGCCGGTGCGGGCGTAGGTGACGCGGATGCCGGCCTCCTCGGCGGGGGCCGCGGCGGCCTCCCACTCCACGCACACCGACGGCAGGAAGCCCGCCCCGGCGGGCGCGCTCTCGTCGACGGCGCGGTTTCCGGTGTCCCCGTACCAGCCGAGCGCCGTGCCGCAGACCAGGGCCTCCGGCGGCTCGGCGAGCGAGGCGAGCGCCTGGGAGATCGCGGTCGTGCCGAGGACCCGGCTGTCCCGGATCTCCCGCTTGTACGCCTCGGTCCAGCGGCGCTCGCCGACCCCGGCGCCCGCCAGGTGCACGACGGCGTCCACGCCGACGAGTCCGGCGGCGTCCACGTACAGCCGTTTCGGGTCCCACTCGACCTCGTCGGCGGTCGCGGCGGGCCGCCGGACGAGGCGGAGGACGTCGTGGCCGTCGGCGCGCAGGGAGCGGACGAGGGCCCGGCCGATGAGTCCGGAGGCGCCGGTGACGGCGACGCGCTTGCGGGGGGCGGAACGCTGCATGGGCCCATCCTGCCCTCCCGGCCCCGCGCGTGACACAGTGGCCGCCATGATCGTGCCGGAGACGCAGATTCGTATCGCCGACGCCGGGGACGAGGGCGCCCTCGCCGAGCTCGACCGGGCGAGCTGGTCGCCCGTGCACGCGGTGCTGCCCGCCCCGACGGAGCCGTACGAGCCCTTCTTCGACGCCCGCCACCGGCCCGAGGACTACCTCGTCGCGGTCGTCGGCGGAGAGCGCGTCGTCGGCGGCGAGGTCGTCGGTGGCGGCGAGGTCGTCGGCTACGTACGGCTCGTGCTGCCGACCCCGCTGGCCGCCACCGCCCACGTGCGCCAGATCCAGGGCCTGGTCGTCGCCGAGTCCGCCCGGGGCCGGGGCGTGGCGCGGGCGCTGCTGCGGGCCGCGGCGGACCGGGCCCGCGCGGAGGGCGCCCGCCGGATCACCCTGCGGGTCCTCGCGCACAACGCGCCGGCCCGCGCGCTCTACGCCTCGGAGGGGTTCGTGGTCGAGGGCGTCCTGCCGGGCGAGCTCCTGATCGCCGGGGAGTACGTGGACGACGTCCTCATGGGCCGCTCGCTGCTCGACTGAGACGTCACTCGGGCGAGGCGTCACTCGGGCCGGGCGTCACTCGGGCCGGGCGTCGCTCGGCCAAGACGTCACTCGGGCGAGACGTCACTCGTCCAAGGCGTCGCTCGGGCCAGACGTCACTCTGTCAAGGCGTCACTCCGCCGGCGTGTCCCCCAGCAACCGCATCCCGCCCATCAGCTCGCGCAGGCAGCGGACCGCGAGTTCGGCCGGTGAGCCCCCGCCGCGCACCGGCGCGTCCGACTCCGCCCAGCTTTCCAGGGCGATCCGGATGGCGTCGGTGGCCGCCGCCGCCGCGAGCCGTACCTCCAGGGGGTCGGCCCCCGGCCCGGCGAGCCCGGCCAGGACCTCGCGCAGCTTCTCCTCGGACTCCTGGTTGACCCGGTACCAGACGGCCCGGAGGGCGGGGTCCTCCGCGGCCGCCCGCAGCAGTCCGCGCGTCCAGCGCAGCCCCTCGGCAGCCGTCTCGTCCTCCGCCGCAAGCGACTCGGCGATCGAGCGCTCCAGCGCCTCGGGGAGCCCGGCCTCCGTACCGGGGGCGGCCGCCGCCAGCCGCTCGCGCCAGCGGTCGGCGCCGCCCGCGAGGAGCGGGGCCACGGCGTCCTGCTTGGAGCGGAAGTACCGGTAGAAGGTGCGCAGGGCGACCCCGGCCCGCTGGGCGATGTCCTCGGCCGTGGTGCCGTCGGGGCCGTGCTCGGTGAAGAGCTCGGCGGCGGCGCGGGCGATGTCCAGCTGGGTCGCGGCCTTGCGGCGCTCCGTCAGCGTCAGGGAGGGGGGCTTGGTGCTCACCGTACGAAGCGTACGCCCGCACCTGCCGGAAGTGCGTGAAGTGCAACTATGGCAAAACGTGCCACTTGGGCGTACGGTGGCGGCGTTCCACGGAAAGCTTGACATCGAGAGGTTGCCGCCATGAACCAGCTGACCCGTTACGAAGGACGCCGCGCCCTCATCACCGGCGGTGGCTCCGGCATCGGCCAGGCCACCGTGCTCCGCGTGCTCGCGGAGGGCGGCCGGGTCGTCGCCGCCGACATCAGCGAGGACGGTCTCAAGGACACCGTCGCCAAGGCCGGCGACGCCGCCGACCGCCTCACCACGGTCGTCGTGAACGTCGCCGACGAGGCCTCCGTACGGGCCGGCGTCGCCGCCGCCGTCGAGGCGCTCGGCGGACTGGACGTCCTGGTCAACGCGGCCGGCATCCTGCGCTCCTCGCACACCCACGAGACGAGCCTCGACTCCTTCGAGCAGGTCATCCGGATCAACCTCACCGGCACCTTCCTCGTGATCCGCGAGGCGATACCCGCCCTCCTGGAGGGCAACGGCTCCGCCGTCGTGAACTTCTCCTCCACCTCCGCGATGTTCGCCCACCCCTACATGGCGGCCTACGCGGCCAGCAAGGGCGGCATCCAGTCCATGACCCACGCGCTCGCCGCCGAGTACGCCAAGCAGGGCATCCGCTTCACCGCCGTCCAGCCCGGCTCCATCTCCTCCGGCATGACCGACGGCACCGGCGCCAGCCGCCAGAGCGTCGGCCCCGGCCTCCCCGAGGACGCCGACTTCTCCCTCTTCATGAAGCTCGCCCCCGCCCTCGGCCAGGGCTTCGCCGGCCCCGAGACCGTCGCCGGCGTCGTGGCGATGCTCGCGAGCGAGGACGGCAGGTTCATCACCGGCACCGAGGTCCGCATCGACGGCGGGACGCACTTCTGACGGGACACCCCCATCGACCACGCGTACACCCGCTTCGGCGCGGTCGACCGGTACGGGCCCCTGGGGGTTTCCCCAGGGGCCCGTACCGGTCGACTCCAGGTCGGTCGGCTAACCCGCCCCGAAGCGCTCCCACAGCCGGGGGAAGCGGGCCGCGAGCACGTCGTCGTCCTCCAGGTCGAAGGGCGCGCCCAGCGGCTCCCCGCCCGGCATGGGAATGCCCAGGTCGGGCGTTTCGGCGCCGGTGAGCTGCTCGTACGCCTCGTCCGCCGCGAAGCCGATCTCCTCGCCGTCCCCGTCGATCTCCAGGTCGAAGTCGCCGAGCAGCTCGGCGAGCGCGTCCGGATCGTGCACCGCGCCCTCGAAGACCTCCCGGCCCTGGCCGATGAGCCAGCAGCGGAAGGAGTCGAAGGTCTCGTCGCCCGCCCCGTCGAAGAGCACGGCGGCCGCGCCCCACAGATCCCAGAGGTACGCGCGGTTGTAGCGGGCCTCGAAATGGCGTGCGTAGTCGAGCACGGAGTCGGGATCCAGCTTGGTCAGCCGTTCCACGAGCAGATCGGCGTGATCCTCGGGGTCGCCCTCGGCGGCCTCGCGGGTGGCGTCGATGATCTCCCAGAACTCGGTCTCGTCCATCACGGGACCAGCATCACGGCTCGCGGAGCGCCACGCACCCGGAATGCCCGAAATGAATCCGGACAGAAGATGGCGTGCTTTCCTGCCAGTCTGATGCCCATGACGACTGAGACGACCGAATCGAAGCCGCTGCACGGACGGATCTGCCTGGTCGCGGGAGCGACCCGGGGCGCCGGACGGGGGATCGCCGTCCAGCTCGGGGCCGCCGGGGCCACCGTGTACGTCACCGGGCGCACCACCCGCGAGCAGGTCAGCGAGGTCGGCCGGGCCACCGAGACCATCGAGGAGACCGCCGAACTGGTGACGGCGGCCGGCGGCGAGGGCATCGCCGTGCCGACCGACCATCTGGAGCAGGACCAGGTCCGGGCGCTCATCGACCGGATCGACCGGGAGCGGGGCCGCCTCGACGTCCTCGTCAACGACGTGTGGGGCGGCGAGCACCTCCTCGTCTTCGGGAAGAAGACCTGGGAGAACGACCTCACCGGCGGCCTCAGGATGCTCGAACTGGGGGTGCGGACACACCTCGTCACCTCGCACACGGCCCTGCCGCTCCTCATCCGGAACCCCGGCGGACTCGTCGTCGAGGTCACGGACGGCACCACCGAGTACAACGGCACCCGGTTCCGCGAGAACCTCTTCTACGACCTCGCCAAGAACGCCCCGCTCCGGATGGCCTTCGGCCTCGGCAGGGAACTGGAGGAGCACGGCGCGACGGCGGTCGCCCTCACCCCCGGCTGGCTCAGGTCCGAGCAGATGCTCGCCGCCTTCGGTGTCACGGAGGAGAACTGGCGCGACGCCGTCGAGAAGGTCCCCGGCTTCGCCGTCGCCGAGTCCCCGGCGTACGTCGGACGGGCCGTCGCCGCCCTCGCCGCCGACCCCGACCGGCACCGCTGGAACGGGCGGTCGCTCTCCAGCGGCGGGCTGGCCCAGGAGTACGGCTTCACCGACGCGGACGGCTCGCGGCCGGACGCCTGGGGCTTCATCGTCGCCGGCGAGACGGGCGAGCCGGACGTGAACGACTACCGGTAGCCGCCGGTCACGTCAGGAGTACAGCTCGCCGAGCGCGCGGGCCGCCGCCTCGAAACGGGCGCGGAGGGAGTCCGGGGCCAGCACCTCGGCCTCCGCGCCCAGACCGAGCAGCTGCGAGAAGGCGACCTCCTCGCTCTCCACCCGGAGCGTCACCGTCACCCGGCCGCCCGTCTCCTCGTCCCGCGTCCCCGCAGCGAGGGCCTCCTCGGCGGCCGCCCGGTCCGTCACGTACGGGAGTCTGCGAGCACCCGCCTCCGAAAGACGCACCACGACCTCGGCCCGCAGAAGCGAGCGGGCGAACTCCGCCGCCCGCTCCTCCCAGAAGGCCGAGAGCTCGAAGCCCTCGTCCCGGACGAACCGCTCCTCGCCCACGGCCACCGCCGTGAACCGGTCCACGCGATACGTACGGAACGAGGAGTCGGCCCGGGCGCACACGTACCAGACGCCCGCCTTCAGGACGAGGCCGTACGGGCACAGCTCCCGCTCCACCTCCTCGCCGTCCCCGCGCCGATAGCGGGCCGAGACCCACCGGTCGTCCCAGACCGCCTCCGCGATCGGGGCGAGCAGCTCCGGCGTCTCCGGCTCCTGGTACCAGCCGGGCGCGTCCAGGTGGAAGCGCCGGCCCACCGCGTCGGGGGCGTCCCGCAGCGAGGGCAGCAGCGCCGCCGACACCTTGAGCCGGGCCGCCGACGCCGCGTCCGCCAGCCCCAGATCGCGCAGCGCGCCCGGCAGCCCGGAGAGGAACAGCGCCTCCGCCTCACCGCGCGCGAGCCCCGTGAGCCGCGTCCGGTAGCCGCCGATCAGCCGGTATCCACCCGCCCGCCCCCGGTCCGCGTACACGGGAACCCCCGCCTCGGAGAGGGCGAGGGCGTCACGGGTGATGGTCCGTTCCGACACCTCCAGCTCCGCGGCGAGCTCGGCCGCCGTCATCGACGGACGCGACTGGAGCAGCAGGACCAACTTGATGAGGCGGGCGGCACGCATGGAAGGAGCCTATTTCGCGGGTACGCCGAGGGGCCGCCCCCGTACGAGAAGTACGGGCACGCCGAGGGGCCGCCCCCGTACGAGAAGTACGGGCACGCCGAGGGGCCGCCCCCGTACGAGAAGTACAGGTACGCCGAGGGGCCGCCCCCGTACGAGAAGTACAGGTACGCCGAGGGGCCGCCCCCGTACGAGAAGTACAGGCGCGGCCCCTCGGACCGATCAAGCCGGCCGGACTACAGGCCGTAGCGCTCGCGCGCCTCCTTCACGGCCGTCGCCTGGACCTCGCCGCGTCGCGCCAGCTGCGCGAGCGCCGCGACGACGATCGACTGGGCGTCGACGCCGAAGTGGCGGCGGGCCGCGTCGCGGGTGTCCGAGAGGCCGAAGCCGTCGGCGCCCAGCGAGGACCAGTCCTGCTCGACCCACTGCGCGATCTGGTCGGGGACCTGGCGCATGTAGTCGGAGACCGCGAGGACCGGGGAGGTGATGCCGTCCAGGGCCTTGCGGATGTACGGCACCTGCTCCTCGCCGCGCAGGAGCGCCGCGTCGGCGTCCAGGGCGTCGCGCCGCAGCTCCGTCCAGGAGGTCGCGGACCACACGTCGGCGGCCACGCCCCACTCGGCGGCGAGCAGCTTCTGCGCCTCCAGGGCCCAGTGGATCGCCGTGCCGGAGGAGAGCAGCTGGATCCGCGAGGCGTTCGCGGGCAGGTCGAGACCGGCCGACTCCGCGGTGTTGAAGCGGTACAGGCCCTTGATGATGCCCTCGTCGATGCCGGACGGCTTGGCCGGCTGCGGCATCGGCTCGTTGTAGACGGTGAGGTAGTAGAAGACGTCCTGGTCCTCGCCCTCGGCGGCCTCGCCGTACATCCGGCGCAGACCCTCCTTGACGATGGTCGCGACCTCGTAGGCGAAGGCCGGGTCGTACGTCAGCGCCGCCGGGTTGGTGGCCGCGATCACCGGGGAGTGGCCGTCGGCGTGCTGGAGGCCCTCACCGGTCAGGGTGGTGCGGCCGGCGGTCGCGCCGACGAGGAAGCCGCGGCCGAGCTGGTCGCCGAGCTGCCACATCTGGTCGGCGGTCCGCTGCCAGCCGAACATCGAGTAGAAGATGTAGAACGGGATCATCGCTTCGCCGTGCGTGGAGTACGCGGTGGACGCGGCGATGAAGTCGGCCATCGAACCGGCCTCGGTGATCCCCTCGTTGAGGATCTGGCCGTTGACGGCCTCCTTGTAGTACATCAGCTGGTCGCGGTCGACCGGCTCGTACGTCTGGCCCTTCGGCGAGTAGATGCCGAGCGACGGGAAGAGCGACTCCATACCGAAGGTACGGGCCTCGTCCGGGACGATCGGGACCCAGCGCTTGCCGGTCTCCTTGTCGCGGATCAGATCCTTGATCAGTCGCACGAACGCCATCGTCGTCGCCATCGACTGCGAGCCGGAGCCCTTGTCGAAGGCGGCGAAGGCCTTCTCGGCCGGAGCCGGCAGCGGGGCGAGCGCGTGGGTGCGGCGGGCCGGGGCCGGGCCGCCGAGGGACGCGCGGCGCTCCTGGAGGTAGCGGACCTCGGGGGAGTCGGCGCCGGGGTGACCGTAGGGCACCTGGCCGTCGACGAACTGCGCGTCCGAGATCGGCAGTTCGAGAAGGTCACGCATGTTCTTGAACTCGTCGGTCGACAGCTTCTTCATCTGGTGGTTCGCGTTCTTCGACGCGAAGCCCTCACCGAGGGTGAAGCCCTTGACGGTCTGCGCGAGGATGACCGTCGGCGCGCCCTTGAACTCCAGGGCGGCCTTGTACGCGGCGTACACCTTGCGCGGCTCGTGGCCACCGCGGGAGAGGTGGAAACACTCCAGGATCTTGTCGTCGCTCAGCAGCTGCGCCATCGCGACGAGCGCCGGGTCCTTGCCGAAGAAGTCCTGGCGGATGTAGGCGGCGTCGCGGGTCTGGTACGTCTGGACCTGCGCGTCCGGCACCTCGCGGAGGCGGCGGACGAGGGCGCCGGTGGTGTCGAGCGCGAACAGCTCGTCCCAGGCGTTGCCCCACAGCGACTTCACGACGTTCCAGCCGGCGCCGCGGAACTGGGCCTCCAGCTCCTGGACGATCTTGAAGTTGGCGCGGACCGGGCCGTCGAGGCGCTGCAGGTTGCAGTTGATGACGAAGGTCAGGTTGTCCAGACCCTCGCGGGCGGCGAGCGCGAGGGCTGCCGTCGACTCGGGCTCGTCCATCTCGCCGTCACCGAGGAAGGCCCACACGTGGGAGGCGGAGACGTCCTTGATGGCACGGTTCGTCAGGTAGCGGTTGAAGCGCGCCTGGTAGATCGCCGAGAGCGGGCCGAGACCCATGGAGACGGTGGGGAACTCCCACAGCCAGGGCAGTCGGCGCGGGTGCGGGTAGGAGGGCAGGCCGTTGCCGCCGGACTCCTGCCGGAAGTTGTCGAGCTGGGCCTCGCCGAGGCGCCCGTCGAGGAAGGCGCGGGCGTAGATGCCGGGGGAGGCGTGGCCCTGGATGTAGAGCTGGTCGCCGGAACCGTCGGCTTCCTTGCCCTTGAAGAAGTGGTTGAAGCCGGTCTCGTAGAGCCAGGCCGCGGAGGCGAAGGTGGCGATGTGGCCGCCGACGCCGTACTTGGAGCCGCGGGTGACCATCGCGGCCGCGTTCCAGCGGTTCCAGGCGGTGATCTTCCGTTCCATCTCCTCGTCGCCGCCGAACTCGCCGATGGACGGCTCCGCGGAGGTGGGGATGGTGTTGACGTAGTCCGTCTCCAGCAGCTTGGGCAGGGCGAGGCCCGCGCCCTCGGCGTGCTGGAGCGTGCGGCGCATCAGGTAGGCGGCCCGGTGGGGGCCGGCGGCCTTGGTGACGGCGTCCAGGGAGGCCGCCCATTCGGCGGTCTCCTCGGTGTCACGGTCCGGGAGCTGGTCGAGCTCGCTCGGAATCTTGCCTACGGGATCGGTCATGATCGCCGCCTTCCGGACAGGTGGGGGTGGAGATGGTGGCCATGTCTGGCAGGACAGGGCGAAGGGCCGGGTGTGGCCCGCCGAAGACTGTAAGCCAGCGATCGATGATCGATCAAAGGGTTGAAGGGGAAAACCTCTTCAGATCGAGAAAGTCGGCACAGGGTGCCGCGTAATGGGGCACCGGGTGCCGCGTTTTCGTCTCGTTTTCGCAGGTGGGAGCCGCTGTATGAGGGGGTGCTCGCACGAATGAGCGGGTCCACCCCGGGGTGAGCCCGCTCACTGTGCGTACAAGCAGGGGGGTCAGGCTCGGGGTGCGCAGCCCAGGACGTGGGCCTTCACGAGCGCCCCGATGTTCGGGTCGCCCCGGCGGAAGGCCTCCACGAGCTCCTGGTGCTCCTCCGCGTACGACTTCTGGACCGTGCCGAGCCAGCGGATCGACAGGGCCGTGAAGACCTCGATGCCCAGCGTCTCCCAGGTGTGCAGCAGTACGCCGTTGCCCGCCGCCTTCACCAGCTCCCGGTGGAAGGCCACCGTGTGCCGCACCTGGGCCGTGCCGTCGGAGGTCGCGTCCGCCTCGTACAACGCCGTCACGTGCGGCTCCAGGGCCGAGCAGTCCGTCGCGAGCCGCCCGGCCGCCAGCTCGGCCGCGATCTGCTCCAGACCGGCCCGTACGGGGTAGCTCTCCTCCAGATCGGCCGCGGTCAGGTTGCGGACCCGGACGCCCTTGTTGGGGGCGGACTCGATCAGTCGCAGCGACTCCAGCTCGCGCAGGGCCTCGCGGACCGGGGTCTGGCTGACCTCGAGCTCGGTCGCGATCCGGCGCTCCACGATGCGCTCGCCCGGCTTCCAGCGGCCGCTGACGATCCCCTCCACGATGTGCTCGCGGATCTGTTCGCGCAGCGAGTGGACGACGGGGACGGTCATGAAGGCTCCTTGGGGAGTGTTGACCCTTAGACAATACGGCGGCGCCCCCGTCCGGAAACACTTCCGGGCGGGGGCGCCGCAGGTGAGGCTCGTTACGTTGCCGTACGGACCGAGCCCCGTATGCCTGTTGCGGACCGATGCCTCAGAGACCGGGGTCTCACAGGCCGGGGTCTCACAGGCCGAGGTCGACCTCGAACTCGCCGGCCTCCAGGATCGCCTTGACGGCCGTCAGGTAGCGGGCGGCGTCGGCGCCGTCCACCAGACGGTGGTCGTAGGACAGGGCGACGTAGGTCATGTCGCGGATCGCGATCGTCTCACCCAGGTCCGGGTGGTTGATGACGACCGGACGGCGCACGGTGGCGCCGATGCCCAGGATGGCGACCTGGTTCGGGGGCACGATGATCGTGTCGAACAGCGCACCGCGCGAACCGGTGTTGGAGATGGTGAAGGTCGCACCGGCCAGGTCGTCCGGCGTGATCTTGCTGGCGCGCACGGCGCCGGCCAGCTCCGCGGTCTTCTTCGAGATGCCGGCGATGTTGAGGTCGCCCGCACCCTTGATGACCGGGGTCATCAGACCCTTCTCGGAGTCCACCGCGATACCGATGTTCTCGGTGTCGAAGTAGGTGATCGTGCCCTCGTCCTCGTTGATCCGGGCGTTGATGACCGGGTAGGCCTTCAGCGCCTGGGCCGCCGCCTTCACGAAGAACGGCATCGGGGAGAGCTTGACGCCCTCACGGGCGGCGAAGGCGTCCTTGGCGCGGGCGCGCAGCTTCATCAGCTTCGTGATGTCGACCTCGACGACCGAGGTCAGCTGGGCCTGGCCGTGCAGCGCCTTCATCATGTTGTCGCCGATGACCTTGCGCATGCGGGTCATCTTGACGGTCTGGCCGCGCAGCGGGGAGGCCTCGAGGGCCGGGGCCTTCGGCGCCGCGGCCGGAGCGGCGGCGACGGGGGCCGGGGCGGCCTTCTTGGCCTCGGCGGCCGCGAGGACGTCCTGCTTGCGGATACGACCGCCGACGCCGGAACCCTTGACGGCCGTCAGGTCGACACCGTTCTCGGTGGCGAGCTTGCGGACGAGCGGAGTCACGTACGCGCCGTCCTCGGCCGGAGCCGGAACCGGGGTGACCAGCGCCGGAGCGATGGACGGGGCGGCCGGCGCGACCGGAGCCGGAGCGGCGACGGGGGCGGCGGGCGCGACCGGAGCCGGAGCGGCGACCGGGGCGGCCGGAGCCGCCGGGGCCGGAGCGGCGGCCGGAGCCGGAGCGGCGGCGGGGGCGGCCGGGGCAGCCGGAGCCGGGGCGGCCGGAGCGGCACCCGCGGCGCCGATGACGGCCAGCTTGGCGCCGACCTCGGCGGACTCGTCCTCGGCGACGACGATCTCCAGGAGGACACCCGAGACCGGGGCCGGGATCTCGGTGTCGACCTTGTCCGTGGAGACCTCGAGCAGCGGCTCGTCGGCCTCGACGGTCTCGCCGACCGACTTCAGCCAGCGGGTCACGGTGCCCTCGGTGACGGACTCGCCCAGCGCGGGCAGCACGACGTCGGTGCCGGCGGCACCGCCCGCCGGAGCCGCGGCGGGGGCCTCGGCGACCGGCGCCGGAGCGGCCGGGGCCTCGGCCACGGGGGCCGGGGCGGCGACGGGCTCGGCGGCCGGAGCCGGAGCCGCGGCCGGGGCGCCGGTGCCGTCGTCGATGATGGCCAGCTCGGCGCCGACCTCCACCGTCTCGTCCTCGGCGACCTTGATGGAGGCCAGGATGCCCGAGGCGGGGGCGGGGATCTCGGTGTCGACCTTGTCGGTCGAGACCTCGAGCAGCGGCTCGTCGGCCTCGACACGCTCACCCTCGGCCTTGAGCCAGCGGGTGACGGTGCCCTCGGTGACGCTCTCGCCGAGCGCCGGCAGGGTTACGGAAACCGACATGGTTTCAGTTGCTCCTAACGAATTGCGGAAAGTGGTCGTCGCGCCCTGTGATGACGTCAGCGTCAGTCGTGGGAGTGCAGCGGCTTGCCGGCCAGGGCCAGGTGGGCCTCGCCGAGCGCCTCGTTCTGCGTCGGGTGGGCGTGGATGAGCTGCGCGACCTCGGCCGGCAGCGCCTCCCAGTTGTAGATCAGCTGCGCTTCGCCGACCTGCTCGCCCATGCGGTCACCGACCATGTGGACGCCGACCACGGCACCGTCCTTGACCTGGACGAGCTTGATCTCGCCCGCGGTCTTGAGGATCTTGCTCTTGCCGTTGCCCGCGAGGTTGTACTTCAGGGCGACGACCTTGTCCGCGCCGTAGATCTCCTTGGCCTTGGCCTCGGTGATGCCGACGGAGGCGACCTCGGGGTGGCAGTACGTCACCCGCGGCACGCCGTCGTAGTCGATCGGCACGGCCTTCAGGCCCGCGATGCGCTCCGCGACGAGGATGCCCTCGGCGAAGCCGACGTGCGCGAGCTGGAGCGTCGGGACGAGGTCGCCCACGGCCGAGATCGTCGGCACGTTGGTACGCATGTACTCGTCGACCAGGACGTAGCCGCGGTCCATCGCGACGCCCTGCTCCTCGTAGCCGAGACCGGCGGAGACCGGGCCGCGGCCGATCGCGACGAGCAGCACCTCGGCCTCGAAGGTCTTGCCGTCGGCGAGGGTGACCTTGACGCCGTTGTCCGTGTACTCGGCGGACTGGAAGAAGGTGCCGAGGTTGAACTTGATGCCGCGCTTGCGGAACGCGCGCTCAAGAAGCTTCGAGCTGTTCTCGTCCTCGACGGGGACGAGGTGCTTCATGCCCTCGATGACCGTCACGTCGGTCCCGAAGGACTTCCACGCGGAGGCGAACTCGACGCCGATGACGCCGCCGCCGAGGATGATCGCGGACTCCGGGACCCGGTCCAGGGTCAGCGCGTGGTCCGAGGTGATGATCCGGTTGCCGTCGATCTCCAGACCGGGGAGCGACTTCGGCACGGAGCCCGTGGCGAGGAGGACGTGACGGCCCTCGACGCGACGGCCGTCCACGTCGACGGAGGTCGGGGAGGAGAGGTGACCCGTCCCCTCGATGTAGGTCACCTTGCGGGAGGCGACGAGACCCTGCAGACCCTTGTACAGGCCCGAGATCACGTCGTCCTTGTACTTGTGCACGCCCTTGATGTCGATGCCCTCGAAGGAGGCCTTGACACCGAACTGCTCCGCCTCGCGAGCCTGGTCGGCGACCTCGCCGGCGTGGAGCAGGGCCTTCGTCGGGATGCAGCCGTTGTGCAGGCAGGTGCCGCCGAGCTTGTTCTTCTCGATCAGTGCGACGTCCAGGCCCAGCTGCGCTCCGCGCAGCGCCGCGGCGTAACCGCCGCTACCGCCGCCGAGGATCACTAGGTCGAAAACGGTGCTGGCGTCGTTCGCCACGTCACGTCCTCCATGCATGTGCGCTCGTCGCCGGTCTTCAGTGACCGGGCGGCGGCTGGTGTTCGGCCGCTTTATTTCGGCCCTGTGGTGGGGGCCCTGTCCTGCCGAGAACCCATCTTCGCACTTGTTGACGGATGGCGGGACGCGGGGCCGCGCTCTGAGACGGCCGATCGTCCGTACGGAGGGATCGCCCCAGCGTACGAACCTACGGATTTCGTCGCGAGCGGACAACCACGAAGGCCCCGGGTGCGTTACCCAGGGCCTTCGCTACGAGCACGAGCGAGCCGAAGGGGCGCGCCGCTGTCGAGAGGGAGAACGCGCGGAGGTCGCGTGGCGACCGAGCACGTTCGACCGTCGACAGCGGCTCAAGCGCCCCGGAGGCGAGCCGAGCCCTGAAGAAGGGGAGCTCAGAGCTGGCCGGCCGCCGTGCGCTCGGCCAGCTTCACCAGGGTGCGCACCGAGGAGCCGGTGCCGCCCTTCGGGGTGTACCCGTACGGGGCGCCCTCGTGGAAGGCCGGGCCCGCGATGTCCAGGTGGGCCCAGGTGATGCCCTCGCCCACGAACTCCTGGAGGAAGAGACCGGCGACCAGGCCGCCGCCCATCCGCTCGCCCATGTTGGCGATGTCGGCGGTGGGGGAGTCCATGCCCTTGCGCAGGTCCGCCGGGAGCGGCATCGGCCAGGACGCCTCGCCGACCTCCTCCGCGACCTCGTGGATCGCGGTGCGGTAGTCGTCGTCGTTGGCCATGATGCCGAAGGTGCGGTTGCCCAGGGCCAGGACCATGGCGCCGGTCAGGGTCGCCACGTCGACGATCGCGTCCGGGTGCTCCTCGGAGGCCTTGGTCAGCGCGTCGGCGAGGACGAGACGGCCCTCGGCGTCGGTGTTCAGGACCTCGACGGTCTTGCCGCTGTACATGCGCAGCACGTCACCCGGGCGGGTGGCGTTGCCGGACGGCATGTTCTCGGCGAGGGCGAGCCAGCCGGTGACGTTGACGGCGAGACCGATGCGGGAGGCGGCCACGACGGCGGCGAACACGGCGGCGGCGCCGCTCATGTCGCACTTCATCGTCTCGTTGTGGCCGGCCGGCTTCAGGGAGATGCCGCCCGAGTCGTAGGTGATGCCCTTGCCGACGAGGGCGAGGGTCTTCTCCGCCTTCGGGTGGGTGTAGGCGACCCGGACCAGGCGCGGGCCGCGGACGGCGCCCTTGCCGACGCCGAGGATGCCGCCGTAGCCGCCCTTGTCGAGCGCCTTCTCGTCGAGCACCTGCACCTTGAGGCCGTGCTCCTTGCCCGCGACCGTGACGATGGCGGCGAACGACTCGGGGTAGAGGTCGTTCGGCGGCATGTTGATCAGGTCGCGGGCGCGGTTGATCTCCTCGGCGACGGCCTGCGCGCGCTCGGCGGCGGCCTTGTGGGCCTTGTCGCGCGGCTTGGCACCGAGCAGGGCGACCTCGGCGAGCGGCTTCTTCGCGTCCTTGGCCTCATTCGCCGTCCTGTACGCGTCGAAGGCGTACGCACCGAGCAGCGCGCCCTCGGCGACGGCGGCGGCGTCCTCGGCGGAGGCGATCGGCAGCGCGAAGGCGGCCTTCTTGGCGCCGGTCAGGGTGCGGGCGGCGGTGCCGGCGGCGCGGCGGAGGGTCTCCGCGGCGTACGACTCGCCGTCCTCGGGGGCGGTGCCCAGGCCGACGGCCAGGACGACCGGGGCCTTGAGACCGGCGGGCGCGGGCAGCTTGGTCGCCTCACCCTCGGTACCCGAAGCGCCCAGGGTCTCCAGGACGGCGGCGAGCCGGCCGTCGAAGGCCTTGTCGACGGCCTCGGCGCCCGAGGCGACGACGAGCGTCTTCCCGGACTTCGCGACGCCGACCACGAGGGCGTCGGCGCGCAGCGTCGCCGCACCGGCAGTGCTGAGAGTGAGAGCAGTCACGGTGGTGAATTCTCGCTTCCATTGAGTTCTGTAGCGGTCGAGGGATGGGCCGACCGTGCCCGCCGCATCGTATTTCGGCCCGGAGAGCGCCGAGAACGAGCCTACGCTCGCTCACCGCGTTCGCTCACGGCGGCAGTGATTCACTCATCCGTGGTGTCTCTTTCATGTTTACCGTTCAGGCTCGGAGCGCTCGTCCACACTCGCCTCATTCCTGCAAGGCGACGCACTCGCCTTCGCGTCATCTGCATCATCTCCACAGGTTCCACCGGTCCGGTTCCGGGCCCGGCGGGCCTGCCGAGGGGGGACACCAACGATGGACTCCGGCCGAATCCGTACGCCCAGAACCGCTCGCCGCACCGCGCGGGGCGCCACAGCGGGCACCGCCCGAACCACCCGCGCCACCCGCACCGCGCCCCGTACCGCCAAGGTCGCGGCCCTCGCCGCCGCCGCGCTGCTCGCCACCGTCGTCCCGTCCGCGCAGGCCGTGGCCGCGCCGGTGCCCCGCGTCGACCTGACGGTCCTCGTCGTCGACGACGGGGGCAGCGCCGTCGGGGCGATCACCGCGGAGCTGAAGGGCTCCGGCGTCCCGTACCGCCGGATCGACCTCAACGACCCGAACCGTCCGGTCCTCGACACGGCCTTCCTCAGCGACACGCTCGACGGGCGCCCCCGCGCCAAGTACCAGGGCGTCGTCCTGCCCCACGAGAGCGCCTTCGGCCCCGACTCCGCCGAGCACACCGCCCTCCAGACGTACGAGCGGACCTTCGGGATCCCGCAGGTCGACGCCTACACCTGGTCGCACCCCGGCGTCGGGCTCGACTACACCAACGAGGGCGGCTGGTCCGGCGTCCTCGACGGGACCACGGCCGGCGTCACCGCCGCCGGGAAGACGGGCCCCTTCCGCTACCTCGCGGGGGCGCTCACCTTCGAGGACAACGACCCGGCGATCGCCGAGAGCTACGGCTACGCGGGCCGCCCCCGCGCCGGCTTCACCAGCTACCTCGACATCCCCGTCGACGGTGCGGGCGGCCGGGCCAGCCTCATCGGCGAGTACACCGCCGACGGGCGCCGCGAGCTCGTCGTCACCTTCGCCTACAACCAGTACCAGCGGCAGTACCGGGCCCTCGCGCGCGGCATCGTCGAATGGCTCACCCAGGGCGTCCACCTCGGACAGAGCCGCAACTACCTCTCCGTCCACGTCGACGACGTCTTCGCCCCCGACGCCCGCTGGGACACCGCCCTCAACTGCACCCCCGGCGACTTCGACTGCGTCGGCGACGACGGCGAGGGCGTCAACCCCATCCGGATGACCGTCGCCGACGCCCAGTACGCGGCCGCCTGGCAGAAGTCCTCCGGCTTCACCCTCGACATGGTCTACAACGGCGGCCAGGGCGAGCAGTGGAAGACCGAGCACGGCGGCAGCGACCCGCTCACCGACCGGCTGGTCGCGGACCGCGCCCAGTACCGGTGGATCAACCACACCTACACCCACCCCTTCCTCGGCTGCGTCCAGGACAACACCACCGTCCCCTGGCAGTGCGCCAAGGACATCTCGGGCAACACCCTGTGGGTCAGCCGCTCCGAGCTCTCCGGCCAGATCCGGAACAACCACAACTGGGCCGTGGGCAAGGGCATCTCCGTCGACCGCTCCGAACTCGTCACCGGCGAGCACTCCGGTCTGAAGACCCTGCCCCAGCAGCCCGTCGACAATCCGAACCTCGCCGGCGCCCTCGCCGACAACGGCGTGAAGTGGACCGGCAGCGACAACTCCCGCGAGCCGCAGCAGCGTTCGATCGGCACCTCCGCCGGCGCCGCGAAGACCGTGCCCCGCCACCCCATGAACGTGTACTACAACGTGGGCACGGCCGCCGAGATGACCGACGAGTACAACTGGATCTACACCTCCCGCGCCGACGGCGGCAGCGGCATCTGCGAGGACAACCCCCTGTCCACCTGCCTGCCCGCCCCGCTCCCCACCACCACCGGCTACGCCGAGCGGATCGTCCCGCAGGAGGCCCGCACGGCCCTCTCCCACGTGCTGGGCAACGACCCCCGCCCGCACTACGTGCACCAGTCCAACCTGGCCGAGGAACGGCTCCTCTACCCCGTACTCGACCGCGTACTCTCCGACTACCGGGCCCTGTTCGCGCCCACCACACCGCTGGTGAACCCGCGTCAGAAGGACGTCGGCACCGAGCTGAACCGCCGCGCCGCCTGGGACCAGGCGATCGCCGCAGGAAAGGTCACCGCCTACCGCATCGGCACCACGGTCGTCGTCAAGGCCCCGTCCGGCCTCACCGTGCCCGTCACCGCACCCGAGGGCACCCGCAAGCAGCTCCTGCTCGGCTCGACCGCCTTCGGCTCGGCCTACGCGGGGACCCGCTCGGCCTGGACCACGCCCGAACTGCTCCAGACCGCCGTCACACTCACGCTCCCGACCGCCTGACCAGCACGTCCTGGGGGGAAACGCACATGCCGAGCAGTGGCCGTCATGTCACCATGCTCACCGAAGGCACCTATCCGCACGTCCACGGCGGCGTCAGCACCTGGTGCGACCAGCTCGTCCGCGGCATGCCTGAGGTCGACTTCGAGATCCTCGCCCTCACCGGCAGCGGCCGCGAACCCGTCACCTGGGAGCTGCCGCCCAACATCACCCGGCACACCGCGTTCCCCCTCTGGGGCCACCCGCAGGGGCCTGCCGCGCCCGGCCTGTTCGCCGGAGCGCGCCGGCCCCTGCGGGGGCGGGAACGCCGCCGCTTCCTCGACACGTACGAACGCCTGCTGCTCGCCCTCCTCGACCCGGAGGCGGGCTGCGACTTCGGCGGGAGCCTGTACGAGCTGGCCGAACTCGCCCGGCAGGGGCGGCTGACGGCCGCCCTGCGCTCCGAACCGGCCCTGCGCTCCCTGATGTGGATCTGGACCATGCCGCACCTGCCGACGCTTGCGGCCCGGCCCACCGTCCACGACGCGCTCACCGTCACCGACCTGCTGGAACACGCCCTGCGCCCGCTCGCCGCCCGGATAGCCGCCGGCAGTGTGGCGCACGCCGTCTCCAGCGGCCTCGCCACGCTGCCCGCGCTCGCCGCGCAGCACTTCGAAGGGGTGCCCTTCCTGCTCACCGAACACGGCATCTACCTCCGCGAGCGCTATCTCGGCTACCGCACCGAGGCACAGCGCTGGCCCGTCAAGGCCCTCATGCTCGGCTTCTACCGCGAGCTCAACACGCTCGGCTACCGCAAGGCCGACCTCATCACCCCCTGCAACCAGTACAACCGGCGCTGGGAGGAGCGCGGCGGCGCCCCCGCCGACCGCATCCGCACCGTCTACAACGGCGTCGACCCGGCCCTCTTCCCGGAGGCCGGACCGGAACCCGAGACCCCCACCCTCAGCTGGTGCGGGCGGGTCGACCCCATCAAGGACCTGGAGACACTGATCCGGGCCTACGCGATCTGCCGCGCCGAACTCCCCGAACTGCGGCTCCGGTTGTTCGGACCGGTCCCCGCCGGGAACGAGGACTACCTCACCCGCCTGGAGAAGCTCGCCGCCGAACTGGGCGTCACCGACGGCATCACCTTCGAGGGCCGGGTCTCCGAGGTGCCGCGCGCCTACGCCGCCGGCAGCGTGGTCATGCTCTCCTCCATCAGCGAGGGCTTCCCCTTCTCCCTCATCGAGGCCATGTCCTGCGGCCGGGCGACCGTGTCGACGGACGTCGGCGGGGTACGGGAGGCCGTCGGCGACACCGGGATCGTCGTCCCGCCCCGCGAACCGGCCGTCATGGCCGCCGCCGTCACCGCACTGCTCAGGGACGGGGCCAGGCGCGCCGAACTCGGCCGTCTGGCGCGCCGGCGGGTCATCGACCGGTTCACCCTGAACCGCTCGGTGGACGGCTTCCGCCAGATCTACCGCGAACTGGCGGGCGAACGGCCCGCCCCCCGCCCGCGCCCCCGCCTCGCCCCGAGGGCGTGGACGATCCGCCTCCCCGCTCCCCGCCGCACGCCCGCGGCGCTCGTGGCGGGAGGCACCCCGGCATGAGCGGCTCCCTCTGGCTCAGACCCCCGACCACGGCGACCCCGCTCCCGTCGATCCCCCGCCCCCGCGGGGAGAGCCGCGCCCCCGGCTCCACCGCCGGTGGGACGGGCCCGGGCTCCACCGCATGCGAGACCGGCCCCGGCGCCACCGCCGGCAAGACCGGCCCCGCCGGCGGTGAGCTCGCCGCCGACCCGCTCGACGAACTCGCCGCGCGGCTCGAAGGCTTCGTCGCCGTCGCCGTGCATCCGGACGAGATCGCCGCGCTCCTCGAGTCCGACGGCATGACCGACGACCACATACGCCTCACCTACGGCCGCGCCGACTCCTTCGCGCTCGCGGAGGACCTCTACGCGCGCGTGGAGCGGCACCACCCCGCACCGGAGGCGCCGCCCACCGGCCCCTGGCACAGCGCACTCGCGGGCTGCCTCCTGCGCGGGCTCGTCTTCGCGCTGCCCGGCCTCGCGTACGTACTCGCCGCGCCGCTCCTCGCCGGGGAGCACGGCCGGTTCGGGCTCCCCGCCGGAACCGTCCCCCTCCTCGCCGGGGCCGTCACCGGCTGGGTGTGGAACCAGGCCATCGCCCACCGCGCCTACACCTGGCTCGGCCTCGGCGACCGGCCCGCCGCCGCCCGCGCCCTGCTCACCGGCGCCCCGGCGGGCGCCCTCATCGGATCGGCCGTGGCGCTCGCGACCGCCGCACCGGGTGAGACGCCGGCCGCCCTGTTCGCCGCCGGTCAGTCGCTCTACCTCGCCGCCGCGACCGTCCTCCTGGTCCTCGGCCGCGAACGGGCCCTGCTCTGCGCCCTGCTGCCGCTGGCCGGAGCGATCCCCGCCTTCCGCTGGGACCTGCCCGACCTCCTGCGCGCCGGTCTCCTCCTCACCTCACTGACCGCCGCGGTCGCCTTCGCGGCGCTCGTGCTCCGGCCGGGCGTGCGGCGCGGGGCGGCGGGCCGGGGCGGGCCGCCGCGGGCCGCCTCCCTCCCGTACGGACTCTTCGGCCTCGGCAGCGGCCTGCTCGTCCTCCACGCGGGCATCGGCGACACCCTCGTGAGCGGCGCCGGGGCGGTCGTCGCGCTCACCCTCTCCATGGGGCCGGCCGAATGGCTGCTGCACCGCTTCCGGGGCGAGAGCCTCACCCGGCTGCGGACCCTGACCACGGCCCGCGAGTTCCGCCGGGCGGTCACCGGCACCCTCGTCCTCTGCCTCGGCGGCTACCTCACCGTGCTCGTCGCCCTCACCCTCGCCGCGACGCTGGCCTGGCCGGGGGTGCCCTGGCCGACACTGCCGCGGCTGGTCACCCTGCTCGTCATCGGGACCGTGCTCTGGCTGGGGCTGCTGCTCCAGGCCTTCGGGGCGGTGCTGAGCGCGGCGGCCGTCTGCCTGCTCGCGGCGGCGGCGCAGACCGCGGTGCCCGCGGCGGGCCCGGTGGCGACCGGGGGAGCGGCGGCGCTGCTGGCCGTCCTCGCCTGTGTTCTGCTGGTACGACCGACCGCCCACCGCGCGTAGAGGGTGACCGTGACGCCTTCTCTCCTGGTGCCGTACTACGAGCACCCCGCCGACCGCCCCGAGGCCTGGTCGGCCCTCGTCGACGCCGCGGACTCCCTCCACGGCGTCGTCCTCAACCCGGCGAGCGGCGCGGGGGAGGCCCCCGACCCCGCGTTCGCCGAGGTGTCCGCGCGGCTGCGGGCCGCCGGTGTCCGCGTCCTCGGCTACGTCGACACCGACTACGGCCGCCGCCCACAGGCCGAGGTCGTCACCGACCTGCTCCGGCACCGGGACTGGTACGCCGCCGACGGGGCCTTCCTCGACCAGGTGTCGACCGCGCCCGGCGCCCTCGCCCACTACCGGCGGATCGCGGTCGCGGCCCGGGCAGCCGGGGCCGCGACCCTCGTCCTCAACCACGGCGCCCACCCGGACCCGGGGTACGAGGAGCTCGCCGACCTCCTCGTCACCTTCGAGGGCCCCTGGGACACGTACCGGACGCTCGACCTCCCGGCCGCCCCGCACTACTGCCACCTCGTCTACGGGGCCCCGCCCGGCGTCCGTCCGGCGACCTGGGTGCACTGCGCCGTCCCCGGTGCGGGTGCGCACCCCTGGGGCACCCTTCCGCACCTCCTGGAGCCCGCCCGATGAGACGTCTGCTGCCCCTGCTCGCGGGGCTGTTGCTCCTGGCCACGGCCTGTACGACGGCCCCCGGCCCGGGTCCCGGGCCCACTCCCGATCCAAAGCCCGATCCGACGCCCGCTCCGGACCGCTGGCGGCCGAAGCCGGGCCTGGCCTGGCAGTGGCAGCTCAGCGGGCGTCTCGACCCGACGGTCGACGTCCCCGTCTACGACATCGACGGCTTCGACCACCCGGCGTCCACGGTGAAGGACCTGCACGCCCGGGGCCGCAAGGTCATCTGCTATCTCTCCACCGGCGCCTGGGAGGAGTTCCGCCCGGACGCCGGCCGCTTCCCGAAGTCCGTCCTCGGCACGGGCAACGGCTGGGAGGGCGAGCGCTGGCTCGACATCCGCCGCACCGACGTCCTCGAACCGCTCATGGCGAAGCGGCTCGACATGTGCCGGGACAAGGGCTTCGACGCCGTCGAACCCGACAACATGGACGGCTACCGGAACCGTACCGGCTTCCCCCTCACCGCCGCCGACCAGCTCCGCTACAACCGCCTCATCGCCCGCCTGGCCCACGACCGGGGCCTCGCGGTCGGCCTCAAGAACGACCTGGACCAGATCCCCCGGCTGCTCCCGGACTTCGACTTCGCGGTCAACGAGCAGTGCGCCGAGTACGACGAGTGCGGCCGTCTGGCCCCGTTCGTGGCGGCGGGCAAGGCCGTCTTCCACGTCGAGTACGAGCTGGAGGCCCGGGAGTTCTGCCCCCAGACCCGGAAGCTGGGCCTCAGCTCGATGCAGAAGCGGTACGAGCTCGGGGCGTGGCGCCGGGCCTGCTAGGGGGTGCCCGGGGGTGCCCTAGGAGGATCCCCCCACGGTCAGCGCCATCAGCGCCGCCGTCGCCGCCGTCTCCTCCACGGCGCCGAACACGTCCCCGGTCACCCCGCCGAACCGCCGTACGCACCGGCGCAGCAGCAGCGCCGCCGCGCCCAGGGCCGCGCCGGCGGCCAGCACGTTCCGTACCGCGTCGTAGGGGGAGAGGAGGAGGCCCGCGGCCGCGCAGGCCACCAGGACGAGTGCGGTCGTGAGGGTCGCGGAGCGGACCGGGACGGTCGCCGCGACGATCGCCCCGAGGCCCTCGGGGCGGGCCGCCGGAACGCCTTGGCGGGAGGCGTGGGTGAGGGCGAGGCGGGCGACGGTGGCGGCGAGGACGGCGGCGATCGTGCCGTGCGCCCAGCCCTCCTCGTACAGCCGGGTGAGGGCGGCGACCTGGGCGAGCAGGACGAGGAGCATCGTGATGACGCCGAACGGGCCGATGTCCGACTGCTTCATGATGCGCAGCGCGTCCTCGGCGGGCTTGGCGCTGCCGAGGCCGTCCGCCGTGTCCGCGAGGCCGTCGAGGTGGAGTCCGCGGGTGAGCAGGGCGGGGACGGCGGTGGTGACGACGGCCGCGAGCAGCGGCCCCGAGCCGAGCAGCAGGAACGTCCCGCCGAGCGCCGCGGAGGCGAGGCCGACGACCAGGCCGGCGAGCGGGGCGCAGAGCATGCCTGCGCGCGCCGCGTCCCGGTCCCAGCGGGTGATGCGGGCGGGGAGCACCGTGAGGGTGCCGAAGGCGAAACGCAGGCCGTCCATCCGGGCAGGGTAATCGCCGCCCCTGGGCGGTAGATTACGCATTACGCGCAAATCGGAACGAGGTGGCATGGGTCACTGGTTCACCCGGAACATCGTCGAGCCGGGCAAGCTCCCGATGCTGCTCGCTCTGACCTCGTTCGTCCTGACATTCCTGGTCACCCGTACCGTCACCCGGCTCATCAGGGCGGGGAAGGGGCCCTTCGGGAACGTCTCGTCGGGCGGACTCCATATTCATCACGTCGTGCCCGGCGTCGTCCTGGCCGTCATCGGCGGCTTCGGCGCGGTGGCCAGCGGCCGGCACGGCGTCGGCGCGGCGGCCTTCGCCGTCGTCTTCGGGATCGGCGCGGGGCTCGTCCTGGACGAGTTCGCGCTGATCCTCCATCTCGACGACGTGTACTGGACGGACGAGGGCCGCAAGAGCGTCGAGGTGGTCGTGCTCACGGCGGCCCTGGTCGGGCTCGTCCTGAGCGGCTTCTCCCCGCTCGGCGTCGACGACATGACCGCCGACGAACGCCAGGACCGGGCCACCTTCCTGCTCACCCTGGCGGTGAACTTCCTCTTCATCCTGATCGCCCTGGTGAAGGGGAAGTTCCGGATGGCGGTGATCGGCACCCTGATCCCGTTCGTGGCGATCATCGGGGCCGTACGCCTCGCCCGCCCCGACTCCTGGTGGTCCCGGCGCTTCTACGGCCGCCGCCACCGGGCCCGCGCCCGCGCCCATCTCCGTACGTACCGCCACGACAAGCGCTGGACCAAGGTGCGGCGCCGCGTTCAGGACGTGATCGGCGGCTTCCAGGAGCGGGTCCCCGGACGGGGCTCGCCCCCCTCGGACCCTCCGTCCTGACCCCGGCCCTGACCCCGGCCCCGGCCCTGACCCCGGCCCTGAACCTGACCCCGGCCCCGGCCCTGCCCCCGGCCCCGCTCCCGCCCGGCCTGGATCGCGATGAGGACGAGGACGCCCGCGATGGCCGCGAGGTGCTCCTTGCCCGCCAGGTTCGGCTTGACGATCACCTCGACGACCATGGCCGCGACCACCGCGCCGCCCGTCCACCACGCCCGGTAGCGCCAGCAGACGTAGACGGCGAGGCCCACCACCGCCGCCGAAGGGCCGGTGTCGACCACCCGCGCGTCGGCGGCGGGCAGTCCCAGCGGCCCGAGCGGTCCGTCGGGGCCGAGCGCGATGCCGACCCGCGCGTACAGCGTCCCGGAGAGCGTGGCCAGAAAGGCGACGGCGAGCGTCCGCCACCGCCCGAGACAGATCTCGGCGATCCCGAACACCAGCAGGACCTGCGCCAGGGCGCCCCAGACGGGCAGGTCGAGCGCGGGGACGAAGAGCGAGAGCGGGGTCCGGAGCAGCGCGAGCCAGAGCGGGTCCTCGGCCCGTACGGAGCCGATGTTCTGGACCGGCTGGTAGCCCCGGTCCTGGTTCTGTACGAGCTGGAAGAGGGCCGTCAGACAGACGGCGGCCAGCGTCATCGGCACCGCGCGCCACTTCCGCGCGACGAGCCCCGCCCGTACGGTGCCGAACAGCGGCCCCCACTCGCGGCGCGCGAATCGGGCGACGGGACCGCGCACCGCTCTCTCTCCGCGCACCGCCCTCTCTCCGCGTACCGCCCGCCCTCCGCTCAACGCCCGCTCTCCAGGTGCTTGCGGTGCAGCCACTTCGGCAGTCCCGGGGCCTCCAGGAAGCCCTCGGCCCGGCCGGCGGCGAGGCCGATGCGCAGCAGGTCGGCGCTCTTCTCGAAGAGCATGAATCGGGGCTCCCAGATCGGTCGGTACTTGGCGTTGGCGCGGTACAGCGACTCGATCTGCCACCAGCGGGAGAAGAAGCTGAGCAGCGAACGCCACATGCGCAGCACGGGTCCCGCCCCGAGCTTCGAGCCACGTTCGAAGACGGAGCGGAACATCGCGAAGTTGAGCGAGACCTGCGTGATCCCGATCTCCTCGGCGCGCTGGAGCAGTTCGATGACCATGAACTCCATCAGGCCGTTCTCGGAGTCCCGGTCACGGCGCATCAGGTCGAGGGAGAGCCCCTTCGGCCCCCAGGGCACGAAGGAGAGCAGCGCCCGCAGCTCACCCTGCCCGTCCGTGCACTCCAGCATCACGCAGCGGCCGTCGCGCGGGTCGCCGAGCCGGCCGAGCGCCATCGAGAAGCCCCGCTCGGTCGCCCCGTCCCGCCAGTCGTCCGCCTTGCGGAGCAGCTCGTCCATCTCCTCGGCCGGAATGGACTCGTGGCGCCGGATGCGGACCTCGTAACCGGCCCGCTTGACCCGGTTGAAGGCCTGCCGGACCGTCCGCATGGCCCGGCCGTCCAGGGTGAACTCGTCCGTCTCCACGATCGCCTCGTCGCCCAGCTCCAGGGCGTCCAGACCGTGCCGGGCGTAGATGACCCCGGCCTCCTCGCTCGCGCCCGTCACGGCCGGGATCCAGCCGTGTTCGCGGGCCTCGGCGAGCCAGGGCTCGATGGCGCCCGGCCAGGCCTCCGGGTCGCCGATCGGGTCGCCCGAGGCGAGCGAGACCCCGCCGACCACCCGGTAGGTGATGGCGGCCTTCTCGCTCGGCGACCACACGACGCTCTTCTCGCGGCGCAGCGCGAAGTAGCCGAGCGAGTCGCGGTCCCCGTTCTTGTCGAGGAGGATCCGCAGCCGCTCCTCGTCCTCCTCGGTCAGCGGGTCGACGGCCCGCCGGGAGCGGAAGGCCGCGAAGAGCACCGCGAAGAGCAGCAGGGTGGAGAGGACGTTGATGGTGACGTCGACCCAGCCGGGGGTGGTGATCCCGGCGAAGCGCGAGTCGTCGCTGGCCAGGGTCACCAGTCGCATCACGCCGTACCGCCAGCGCTCCAGGAAGGTGGAGGGGGCGGTGGAGGTGTTGGTGACGGTGACCAGGGCGGCGGCGAGCAGTGAGGTGACGAGCAGTCCGCCGACCGCGACGATCGAGGCGAGGAGCGGGTTGGAGCGGTCGCCCTTCGCGTAGAACTCCTTGCGTCCGAGCAGCAGCGCCAGGACGAAGGCGGCGGTCAGGGCGAGCGAGATCCAGTTCTGGGCGTGCTGCCGGATCTCCGGGAAGATCATCACGACGGCGAAGAGCAGCAGGAACAGCCCGCCGAGCACCAGGTTGAGGATCCACGCGGCCCGCTTGCGGCGGCGCATGGTGATCGCCAGGAAGAGCGTGAAGACGCCCGAGGCGAAGCCCGCGGTGAGCATGTACGGGGTGAAGTAGTCGTCCTCGTTGTGGCGGCGCAGGTCCTGTCCGAACGAGACCCAGACGGCGCTCAGGAAGTTGATGAACGTGACGACGCGCAGATACCAGACGGCGAACGCGGCGGCGCGCCGCGAACGGACGGTGGTACCTCGGGGCGTTGCTTCGGCGGACAAACGGACCTCTCCCATGAAAAGCGATCATATGGGGCATCGCTTGCCGTGCGGAGACGCCGGAGGCGGCCACGCGCGCGTCGCGCGTGGCCGCCCCGGAGTCGACGATCCGTCTTTCCTCGGTTCTCCCCGTCAGGCCTCCGGAGCGCCCTCGGCGTCCGGAGTGGTCGGATCCGGTCGTTCGGGCAGCTCCGCGGCGAAGGCCGCCGCGGCCGTGACGAGGGGAAGTGCGAGCAGTGCCCCGGTTCCCTCACCCACATGGACGCCGTGGTCGAGCAGCGGGTTGAGCGCCATCCGGTCGAGCGCCTTCGCCTGCGCCGGCTCCCCGCTCACCTGACCCGCCAGCCACCAGTCCGGCGCGCGGAACGCCGCCCGCTGCGCCACCAGCGCGCAGGCCGCCCCCACCACACCGTCCAGGATCACCGGCATCCGCCGCACCGAGGCCTGGAGCAGGAAGCCCGTCATCGCCGCCAGGTCCGCGCCGCCGACCGCCGCGAGCAGCTCCAGCTGGTCACCGAGGACCGGCCGGGCCCGCCGCAGCGCGTCCCGGATCGCCGCGCACTTGCGCATCCACGCGAGGTCGTCGATCCCCGCGCCGCCCCGGCCCGTCACCACGGAGGCGTCCGTCCCGCACAGGGCGGCGATCAGCGTCGACGCCGGGGTCGTGCCGCCCACGCTCAGATCCCCGAGCACCACCAGATCGGTGCCCGAGTCCGCCTCCTCGTCGGCGATCGCGATCCCGAGCCGGACCGCCGCCTCGGTCTCCTCGACCGTCAGCGCGTCCTCCACGTCGATCCGGCCGCTGCCCCGCCGCACCCGGTGGCGTACCACCTCGGCGGGCAGCAGCTCCGGCTCGCAGTCCAGACCCGCGTCCACCACCCGCACCGGCACGCTCATCGAGCGGGCCAGCACGGCGATCGGGCTCGCCCCGTCCAGGACCGCGCGCACCAGCTCGTGCGCGGTGCCGGGCGTACGCCCCGACACGTCGAGCGAGGCCACCCCGTGGTCGCCCGCGAAGAGCACCGCCTTCGGCGCCTCGATCGCCCGCACCTTGACCGAGGCCTGCGCAGCCGACAGCCATTCGCCCAGCTCATCGAGGCGCCCGAGCGCTCCCGGCGGCACGGACAGCCGCTCACGGCGCTCCTCGGCGTCCCGCCGGATCCCGCCGTCGGGGCGCTCGATCAGATCGGAGAAGTCGTCCAGGTTCACGGGTTCGTCCTTGTGACAATCGGCGAGGGCCATCGGTGTTGGCACCCTACCCGCGCAGCACCAGCGCCTGACCGGCGACCACGAGGAGGACCTCCTCGCACTCCTCGGCGAAGGCGGCGTTCAGCCGGCCCAGCTCATCCCGGAACCGGCGGCCCGACGCCGTGCCCGGCACGACCCCCGAGCCGACCTCGTTCGTCACCGCGACGACCGTGCGGCGCGTGGCCCGTACCGCCGCGACCAGCTCCGCCGTCCGCTTCCGCAGCGCGGCCTGCCCGCCGTCCGCCCACCGCTCGTCGTCCCAGGCGCCCACCCGGTCCATGGCGTCCGTCAGCCACAGCGACAGACAGTCGACGAGCAGCGCGGGCCCGTCCTCCGCGAGCAGCGGTACGAGGTCACAGGTCTCGGCGGTACGCCAGGCACCCGGCCGCCGCTCCCGGTGGAGGCCCACCCGCTGCGCCCAGTCCGGGTCGCCCTCCCGCGTCCCGCCCGTCGCCACGTACAGCACCTCGGGGAAGGTCTCCAGGCGCCGCTCGGCCTCCACGGACTTCCCCGAACGCGCCCCGCCGGTCACCAGCGTCCGCCGGGGCACGTCCGGCACCTCGTGGTAGTCGCCCACGTACAGCGTCGTCCCGTCCGGCACCGCCCGCGCCCCCGCAGCCGCGAGCCGCCGGTCCAGCGCGGCCCCCGTCGGCATGTCGTGGTCGAGGTGGACCGCGATCACCTCGGTGGCCGGGCCGACCGCCCCGGTCGCCCGCAGCCGGGCGAGCCCGTCAGGACGGCCCGTCACATCGGCGATGACCATGTCGTACGGCACTCCTTGGTCCTCCGGCAGCCCCGCCGCCGCCCCGCCCGGCGGCAGGTAGAGCACCCGCTCGCCGTCCGCGGAGGTCACCTCGTACCCGGTGCCGGGGGAGTCCATCGGCACGGCCCGCACCCGGTGCCCGCTGATCAGCGTCAACTCCCGGCCGTCCGGCACCCGGCCCGCCGTCGGCAGCCCCGCCGGCACCTCCACGGCCGGTCCGTCGTGCGGATGCGTGAGCAGCACCTGCCGCACGCCCACGAGCGAATGGCCCGAACGGGCCGCCGCCAGCGCGGCTCCCGGGGTGAGGTCGAGCAGCAGGGCCCCGTCCACGAGCAGCGCGGTCGCGGCCCTGGCCCGGGTACCGCGGGAGAGTGCGCAGACGGCGCAGGGGCAGTCGGGGCGGGGGAGCCCGAGGGGGGCGCCGGTGCCGAGCAGAGTCAGTTCCACCCTCAGATCCTCCCGCGCCACCGCGAGGCGTGCGCGCCCGGCTACGCTGCGGGCAGGAAACCGATCATCCGGTGAGCGCCAGGAGGCTTACATGGCATGGACGTGGCGGTTCGAGAAGTCCGACGGCACGGAGGTCGAGCCGGTGGTGACTCCCGAGGAGTTCACCACCCAGGGCGACGCCGAGAGCTGGATCGGCGAGCACTGGCGTGACCTGCTGGGCGGCGGCGCGGCCCAGGTGACGCTCTCGGAGGACGGCACCAAGATCTACGGCCCGATGCCCTTGGACGCGGAGGGCTAGAGCGCCCGGCGGCCGGGGGATGCGGGGGCCACGGCCTCCGCACCCCCTCGGCCCGCCCTGATGTGAAGGTCTTCTCTCGCCGACCTCGCCGACCACGACCTCGCCGACCACGTGCGCGTCGGTGACGATGTGCTCCTCGTCGTCGTGGACGACGGACGCCCCCGTCCCCCGTCGGGAACGGGTGTCAGGGGGTCGATCGGGGGTACGGACAGAGGTGCGGATCCCGGGGTTTCAGCCCCGCACACCGCAAAGGTGCAGCAGGGCCGCGATCCGCCGGTACGGCTCCGTGCGGCCCGCGCGCTCCTCGGCGGCGAGCAGCCGGTCCAGCTCCTCGGCGGCCGGCAGGCCCGTCTCGGGAGGGACGCCGTCCGTGAAGACCCGCACCCCGTACCAGGCGTGCAGCGGCGCCGCGATCCCCGCGAGCGTCGACGTCAGGGCGTCCAGCCGGTCGGCCCGCACCTTCACGCCGTTGTCGTCCGTGTAGACATCGCTGTCGAAGCCCGCGAGAGCCCCCGACCAGTCGCCGGCGAGCCCCGGCCGCATGGCCAGCGCCTCCGCGTTCCGCACGACGAGGGAGAGCAGGCCACCGGGGGCCAGCATCCGGGCCAGACCCGCGAGCAGGGCGTCCGGCTCGTCCGCGTACATGAGCACGCCGTGACAGAGGACGACGTCGAAACTGCCGGGCAGGAAGTGGACGCCGGTCTCGCGCCCGTCGCCCTCGATCATCCGGACCCGCTCGCGGATCCCGGCGGGCTCCGTCGCCAGCGACTCGCGCGCCGACTTCAGCAGCTCCGGATCGGCCTCCAGGCCGGTCACGGTGTGTCCGGCGCGGGCCAGGCGCAGTGCCTGCGTGCCCTGCCCCATCCCCGCGTCGAGGATCCGCAGCCGCTGCCCCACGGGGTAGCGGGCGGATATCTGCTCGTCCAGCTGGCGGGCGATGACCTCCTGCCGGATGGTGTCGCGCAGCCCGCCGTGTCCGGCGGGCCAGTGCACGACGGCGGGCAACACGGCGCCGCCCGTCGCCGACCCGTCGAGGCCGAAGGCCCGCTCGTCGAAAGCGCGCCCGCCGAGGTCCGAGCTCTCGGCGCTCAGGGCCGCTCTCCGCGCTTGACCTGCGGCTTCGGCAGTCGCAGTCGGCGCATCTGGAGCGTGCGCATCAGGCCGTAGGCCACCGCGCCACGCTTCGGCTCGTCCGGGAAGCGCTCGGCCAGCTGCTTCCGCAGCCGGAGCCAGATGCCGATCGAGTCGATCACGATCAGGATGATCACGCCGAGCCAGAGCAGCAGGGAGATGTTCTGCAGGGAGCGGTTGGCGTTCCCGAACAGCGACAGCACGAGGATCACCACGGCCATCGGCAGGAAGAACTCGGCGATCGCGAAGCGCGAGTCGACGAAGTCGCGCACGAACTTGCGCACCGGACCCTTGTCACGGGCCGGCAGATAGCGCTCGTCGCCGCTCGCCAGCGCCTCGCGCTGCCGGGCCAGGTCCGAGCGACGCGCCTCGCGCTGGCGCTTGGCGGCCTCCTTGCGGTCGGTCGGCACCGTCGCGGCGCGCCGACGCTGGGTCTGCGCTTCACTCCGCTTCGGTGTCGGGCGGCCCTTGGGGGCCTCGGGGTCGCGGGGCTGCTTGGTGGAGAGGTCCGCCGTCACCTTGTCGGTGGGGGCCTTCTCGTCCTTCGAACGGCTACGGAACACAAAACCCAAGGGTACGGGGTGGTGGGCATGGACCCCAGCCCGGGCGGGAACGATCCGCTAACGGACTGCGTCTACGGCGGTACGTACGGAGGACGGGGCGGGGTTTTCCCGGAGATCGCTCTACACCCTGGGCGGGAGGAGAAAGTCTCGTAGTCGTCCTTGGGGAGGAGCGCATCCCGCTCCGAACAGTGCGGTAATAGAGGCAGGGCCCGTACTGTGGATCCTGTTGGAGAGCTGGAGCCGAAGTCCGTCAGAAGGGGGCGCGCGAAGCCCATGAGCGGTGTCATGAAGCGTATGGGGATGATCTTCCGCGCGAAGGCGAACAAGGCCCTTGACCGGGCCGAGGATCCGCGCGAGACGCTCGATTACTCCTACCAGAAGCAGCTGGAGCTGCTGCAGAAGGTGCGGCGCGGCGTGGCCGACGTCGCCACCTCCCGCAAGCGGCTCGAACTCCAGCTGAACCAGTTGCAGGGCCAGTCCGCCAAGCTGGAGGACCAGGGCCGCAAGGCGCTGGCGCTCGGCCGCGAGGACCTGGCGCGCGAGGCGCTGTCCCGGCGGGCCGCGCTCCAGCAGCAGGTCAGCGACCTGGAGGTGCAGCACCAGACGCTGCAGGGCGAGGAGGAGAAGCTGACCCTCGCGTCGCAGCGGCTCCAGGCCAAGGTCGACGCCTTCCGTACGAAGAAGGAGACGATCAAGGCGACCTACACGGCCGCCCAGGCCCAGACCCGGATCGCCGAGTCGTTCTCCGGCATCTCGGAGGAGATGAGCGACGTCGGTCTCGCGATCCAGCGGGCCGAGGACAAGACCGCCCAGCTCCAGGCGCGCGCGGGCGCGATCGACGAGCTGCTCGCCTCGGGCGCCCTCGACGACCAGTCGGGGCTCGCCAAGGACGACATCCAGGCGGAGCTGGACCGGCTCTCGGGCGGTACGGACGTCGAGCTGGAGCTCCAGCGGATGAAGGCCGAGCTGGCGGGCGGCCCCTCGGCGCAGAAGCAGGCGATCGAGGGCGGCGGCGCGGCCGCGCCGCAGGACCAGTCGCAGCAGCAGTCCCACCCGCGTTTCGAGAAGTAGGCGACAGACAGGACGCGTCATGATCGTACGGATCATGGGGGAGGGCCAGTGGAAGCTGGCCGACAGCCACCTCGTGGAGCTGAACAGGCTCGACGACGAGCTGCTCGCAGAGATGGAGTCGGGGGACACCGAGGGCTTCCGCCGTACGCTGGGCGCCTTGCTCGAAGCCGTCCGCCGGCTCGGCGAGCCGCTCGCGGACGAGACCCTGGAGCCCTCGGAGCTGATCCTCCCGGCCCCGGACGCGAGCCTGGACGAGGTCCGGGAGATGCTCTCCGACGACGGCCTGATCCCGGGCTGATCCCGGTCTGACGACCACCGGTGCCCCCTCCGCCCCCACCGGGGCGAGGGGGCACCGTGCTGTTCCCGGCCGTGGCGACGGGCCCCCGGCCGCCGGGGCGAGCGGTACCACGCTTCCTCCCCCGGCCGTGGCAGCGGTACCGCGCTTCTCCCCTCGGCCGTGGCGAGGGCGCCGCGCTTCCCCCGGCCGTGGCGTGGGGCGCCGTGCTTCACCCTGGCCGTGGCGTGGGGCGCCCGCGCTTCCCCCGGCCGCGGCGAGGGCACCGCGCGTTCCCGCCGCCGCCGCTTTCCCCGTACCGTTCTTCGACGTGACCCCCACCGGCCCCGCCACCGGCACCCTCTACGTCCGCCTCAGCGACTGGTTCCGCGCCCATCCGCTCGCCTTCGACGCGACGATCGCGTTCGGCACGCTCGTCTGCATGATCGCCGGGTCCTTCACCAACCCGCACGGCAGCCCGGAGGGGCCGACCTTCGGCGACCACGCGCCCGACCTGTGGAGCGTGCTGATCATGATCGCCGGGGCCGCCGCGCTGGTGCTGCGCCGCCGGCGCCCCTTCGCGGTGCTCTGCTTCACCGTCACGATCTGCCTCTTCGAGCTCGTCAACGACAACCGGCCCGCGCCGATCGCCATGAGCGCCGTCGTCGCCCTCTACACGGTCGCCTCCCGAACCGACCGCCCCACCACCTGGCGCGTCGGACTCGTCACGATGGCGCTGCTCACCGCCGCCGCCATGATCTTCGGCCCGACCAACTGGTACGCGCAGGAGAACCTCGGCGTCTTCGCCTGGACCGGCATGGCCGCCGCGGCCGGGGACGCCGTCCGCAGCCGCCGGGCCTTCGTCGACGCCATACGCGAGCGCGCCGAGCGGGCCGAGCGCACCCGCGAGGAGGAGGCGGGGCGCCGGGTCGCCGAGGAGCGGCTGCGGATCGCCCGCGACCTCCACGACGTCGTCGCCCACCACATCGCCCTGGTGAACGTCCAGGCCGGGGTCGCCGCCCACGTCATGGACAAGCGCCCCGACCAGGCCAAGGAGGCCCTCGCGCACGTCCGCGAGGCCAGCCGCTCCGCCCTCGACGAGCTCCGCGCCACCGTCGGGCTGCTGCGCCAGTCCGGCGACCCCGAGGCACCCACAGAGCCCGCCCCCGGCCTCGCCGTCCTCGACGGACTCCTCGACAGCTTCCGGAAGGCCGGCCTCCCGGTCGCCCTGGCCCGCGCCGGCGGCGACCCGGCGCTGCCCTCGACCGTCGACCTGGCCGCGTACCGGATCGTGCAGGAGGCCCTCACCAACGTCCGCAAGCACGCGGGACCGGACGCCGAGGCGGAGGTGAGCGTCGTCAGGGTGGGCCGTACGGTCGAGATCACCGTCCTCGACAACGGCGCCCCGCAGGCAGAGGCCCCCGCCGGCTCCGGCGGCCACGGCCTGCTCGGCATGCGCGAGCGGGTCGGCGCGCTCGGCGGCACCCTGACCGCCGCACCCCGCTACGGAGGCGGCTTCCGGGTGCAGGCGATACTGCCCGTGACGACCCGTACGGGGGAGGACACATGACGATCCGGGTGCTGCTCGCCGACGACCAGGCCCTGCTCCGCAGCGCCTTCAAGGTCCTGGTCGACTCCGAACCGGACATGCAGGTGATCGGCGAGGCCGCCGACGGCGCCCAGGCCGTCGCCCTGGCCCGCTCCGAGCGGCCGGACGTCGTCCTGATGGACATCCGGATGCCGGGCACCGACGGTCTCGCCGCGACCCGGGAGATCAGCGCCGACCCCGCGCTGTCCGCCGTGCGGATCGTCATGCTGACGACCTTCGAGGTCGACGAGTACGTCGTGCAGTCGCTGCGCGCGGGGGCCTCCGGCTTCCTCGGCAAGGGCGCGGAGCCGGAGGAGCTGCTCGGCGCGATCCGGATCGCCCACGCGGGCGAGGCGCTGCTCTCCCCGGCCGCCACCAAGGGCCTCATCGCCACCTTCCTCGCGCAGGGCGGCGGCACGTCCCCCGCGGGGGACGGCGGCGGGTCCTACTCGGAGCGGCTCGCCGCGCTCACCGCCCGCGAGCGGGAGGTCCTCGTCCTCGTCGGCGGCGGTCTCTCCAACGACGAGATCGCCGAGCGGCTCGACGTCAGCCCGCTCACCGTGAAGACGCATGTCAACCGGGCCATGGCCAAGCTCGGCGCCCGTGACCGGGCTCAGCTGGTGGTCACTGCCTACGAATCGGGACTGGTACGGCCGAGGGTGGAGTGACCGCGGGCTCCGGCGTACTCCAGACGCGGTATGCGCGGGATAAGGAAGTGGACCCGGGGGCCGAGGATTTCCGGCCGCGGATGGCAGATCGTATAGGCGGGGGGCGCCTCCGGCGGATCAAGGCCGGGGTCTTGGCTGCTCCCGCCCGTCGACGAGTACGCCACAGAAGAGAGACCCCATGTCCTGGCTGTCCAGATTCAGCCTCGCGCAACGGGCCCTGATCGGGCTGATGTCCATCGTCGCGATCGTGTTCGGGGCGATCGCGATACCGCAGCTGAAGCAGCAGTTGTTCCCCTCGATCGAGCTGCCCATGGTCTCGATCCTCGCCCCGTACCAGGGCGCCTCTCCCGATGTGGTCGAGAAGCAGGTCGTCGAACCCCTGGAGAACAACCTCAAGGCCGTCGACGGACTGAAGGGCGTCACCTCCACCGCCTCCGAGGGCATGGCCGTCGTCATGGCCTCCTTCGACTACGGCGACGAGTCGACGAAGCAGCTCGTCGCCGACGTCCAGCAGGCCGTGAACCGGGCCCGCACCCAGCTGCCCGACTCCGTCGACCCGCAGGTCGTGGCCGGCTCGACGGACGACATGCCGACCGTCGTCCTCGCCGCCGCCTCGGACAAGGACCCGCAGGCTCTCGCCGACCTCCTGGAGCGGACCGTCGTGCCCGCCCTCGAAGGGATCGAGGGCGTCGGCCAGGTTTCCGTCAGCGGTGTCCAGGACCTCCAGATCTCCGTCGTCCCGGACGAGCGGAAGCTCGCCGCGGCCGGACTCGGCTCCATGAAGCTCGCCGAGGCCCTCCGCTCCGGCGGTGCCACGGTCCCGGCCGGCTCCTTCTCGGAGGCCGGCAAGAGCCGCACGATCCAGGTCGGCGGCGGCTACACCTCGCTCAAGCAGATCGAGGACCTGCGCATCCCCTCGGCCACCCCCGGCAAGGGCAAGGCGGTCCGCCTCGGTGACGTCGCCACCGTCCGCCAGGAGGAGTCGCCGAGCGTCTCCCTCACCCGCACCAACGGCAAGCCCAGCCTCGCCGTCATGGCGACCATGGACAAGGACGGCAGCGCCGTCGCCATCTCCGACGCCGTCGAGGAGAAGCTGCCCGACCTGCGCCGCGACCTCGGCGCGGGCGCCGAGCTGACCGTCGTGTCGGACCAGGGTCCGGCCGTCGCCAAGGCCATCTCGGGCCTCACCACGGAGGGCGCCCTCGGCCTCGTCATGGCCGTCCTGGTGATCCTGGTCTTCCTGACCTCGATCCGCTCGACCCTGGTGACCGCGGTCTCCATCCCGCTCTCGGTCGTCCTGGCCCTGATCGTGCTGTGGACCCGCGACCTCTCGCTCAACATGCTGACGCTGGGCGCGCTCACGATCGCCATCGGCCGGGTCGTCGACGACTCGATCGTGGTCCTGGAGAACATCAAGCGTCACCTGGGCTACGGCGAGGAGCGCCAGAGCGCGATCATCACCGCGGTCCGCGAGGTGGCCGGCGCGGTCACCTCCTCCACCCTCACCACCGTCGCCGTCTTCCTGCCGATCGGTCTGACCGGCGGCATGATCGGCGAGCTGTTCGGCTCGTTCTCGCTGACGGTCACGGCGGCGCTGCTGGCCTCGCTGCTCGTCTCCCTGACCGTGGTCCCCGTCCTCTCGTACTGGTTCCTCCGCGCCCCCAAGGGCACCTCGGAGGACCTGGAGGAGGCCCGCAGGCTGGCCGAGGAGCGAGAGGAGAAGAGCCGCCTCCAGCGCCTCTACGTTCCCGTCCTTCGGTTCGCGACCCGGCGCCGGCTCACGAGCCTCGCCATCGCGCTCGTCGTCCTCGTGGTCACCTTCGGCATGGCCCCGCTCCTGAAGACGAACTTCTTCGACCAGGGCGAGCAGGAGGTGTTCAGCATCCAGCAGGAGCTGGCGCCCGGCACCAGCCTGAGCGCCTCCGACGAGGCCGCGAAGAAGATCGAGAAGGTCCTCGCGGAGACCGAGGGCGTCAAGGACTACCAGGTCACCGTCGGCTCCTCCGGCTTCATGGCGGCCTTCGGCGGCGGCACCGGCTCCAACCAGGCCTCGTACAAGATCAGCCTGGACGACGCCGACGCGTACGAGAAGACCCGCGCCTCCATCGAGAAGGCCCTCGCGGGCCTCGACGGCATCGGCGACACCACCATCGCGGCCGGTGACGGCTTCGGCAGCCAGGACCTGAGCGTGGTCGTGAAGGCCGCCGACCCGGAGGTCCTCAAGCAGGCCTCCGAGCAGGTCCGTACGGCGATCGCCGGGATGAAGGACGTCACCGACGTCCAGAGCGACCTGTCCCAGTCCGTCCCGCGCATCTCCGTCAAGGCCAACGCCAAGGCGGCCGACGCGGGCTTCGACGCCGGTTCGCTCGGCATGATCGTCGCCCAGGCCGTCCGGGGCACCCCGGCCGCCAAGGCGATCCTCGACGACAGCGAGCGGGACGTCCTCATCACCTCGGCGAAGCCCGCCACCACCCTCGCCGAGCTGAAGGCCCTGCCGCTGGGCCCGGTGAAGCTGGGCGACATCGCCACCGTCGAGCTCGTCCCCGGTCCGGTCTCCATGACCCGGATCGACGGGGCGCGCGCGGCGACGATCTCGGCCAAGCCGACCGGTGACAACACCGGCGCGGTGAGCGCCTCGCTCCAGTCGAAGATCGCCGCGCTCGACCTGCCCGCGGGTGCCACCGCCACCATCGGCGGTGTCTCCGAGGACCAGACCGAGGCCTTCACCAACCTGTTCCTGGCGATGCTCGCGGCCGTCGCGATCGTCTTCATGCTGCTGGTGGCGACCTTCCGGTCGCTGATCCAGCCGCTGATCCTGCTGGTCTCGATCCCGTTCGCGGCCACCGGCGCGATCGGTCTGCTCGTGGCCACGGACACGGCGATGGGCGTCCCGGCGATGATCGGCATGCTGATGCTCATCGGCATCGTCGTGACCAACGCGATCGTCCTGATCGACCTGATCAACCAGTACCGGGCCCAGGGCCTGGGCGTCGTCGAAGCGGTGATCGAGGGCGGCCGGCACCGGCTCCGCCCGATCCTGATGACCGCCCTGGCGACGATCTTCGCCCTGCTGCCGATGGCCCTCGGCATCACCGGCGAGGGCGGCTTCATCGCCCAGCCGCTCGCCGTGGTCGTGATCGGCGGTCTCGTCACCTCGACGCTGCTGACCCTGCTCCTCGTCCCGACGCTCTACGCGATGGTGGAGCTCCGCAAGGAGCGCCGCGCGAAGAAGAAGGCGGCGAAGAAGGGCGCGAAGGCCGGCGACGTGACGGTCCCGCCGCAGGCGAAGGAGCCGGCTGCGGTCTGACCTGGTCCGACCCGTACGGAATGAGGAAGGGGCGCCCCGCGATCACGCGGGGCGCCCCTTCTCCCGTATCCGAGGAACCGTTACGGCAGCGCCAGCATCCGCTCCAGGGCGAGCTTGGCGAAGCTCTCCGTCTCCTTGTCGACCTGGATCTGGTTGACGAGGTTGCCCTCGGCCAGGGACTCCAGCGTCCACACCAGGTGCGGCAGGTCGATCCGGTTCATGGTCGAGCAGAAGCAGACCGTCTTGTCGAGGAAGACGATCTCCTTGTCCGGGTGCGCGTTGGCCACGCGCCGGACCAGGTTCAGCTCGGTGCCGATCGCCCACTTCGAGCCGGCCGGGGCCGCGTCCAGGGTGTTGATGATGTACTCGGTCGAGCCCACGTAGTCCGCGGCGGCGACGACCTCGTGCTTGCACTCCGGGTGGACCAGCACGTTCACGCCCGGGATGCGCTCGCGGACGTCGTTGACCGAGTCCAGCGAGAAGCGGCCGTGCACCGAGCAGTGACCCCGCCACAGGATCATCTTGGCGGCGCGCAGCTCCTCGACGGTGAGCCCGCCGTTGGGCTTGTGCGGGTTGTAGAGCACGCAGTCGTCCAGGGACATGCCCATGTCGCGGACGGCGGTGTTGCGGCCCAGGTGCTGGTCCGGCAGGAACAGGATCTTCTCGCCCTGCTCGAAGGCCCAGTCCAGCGCCCGCTTGGCGTTCGACGAGGTGCAGATCGTGCCCCCGTGCTTGCCGGTGAAGGCCTTGATGTCGGCCGAGGAGTTCATGTACGAGACGGGCACGACCTGCTCGGCGACGCCGGCCTCGGTCAGCACGTCCCAGCACTCGGCGACCTGCTCGGCGGTGGCCATGTCGGCCATCGAGCAGCCGGCCGCGAGGTCGGGCAGGACGACCTTCTGGTCGTCGGTGGTGAGGATGTCGGCCGACTCGGCCATGAAGTGCACACCGCAGAAGACGATGTACTCGGCCTCCGGCTTGGCCGCCGCGTCGCGCGCGAGCTTGAACGAGTCGCCGGTGACGTCGGCGAACTGGATGACCTCGTCGCGCTGGTAGTGGTGGCCGAGCACGAAGACCTTGTCCCCGAGCTTCTCCTTGGCGGCGCGGGCGCGCTCCACGAGGTCCGGGTCGGAGGGCGACGGCAGATCGCCCGGACACTCCACGCCGCGCTCGCTCTTCGGGTCGGCCTCGCGGCCGAGCAGGAGGAGGGCGAGCGGCGTCGGCTGGACATCCAGGGGCTGGGCGGTGGTCACGTCACGCACCCTTTCTTCGGGGAACCTTTTCGTCGAAATGACGTTATCTATCATAACCGCTTCACGTCACGTTGACGATGTCCATAGTGTCGATGTGACGAATTCGCTGTCCGCGCTCCTGGACAGGGTGTGCGAGCATGAAAGAAGAAAGACCCCACTCGGCCCGGAATGAATCCGGGGCACCGACGGTTGCAACCGTCGGCAAGCAGTCTCCGTACACACCGGGAGAGAAGCAGATGTCCGTATCGGACGAGAAGACCACTGTCAGCGACGGCATCCTCCTGTCCGACGCCGCCGCGGCCAAGGTCAAGGCCCTCCTCGACCAGGAAGGCCGCGAGGACCTGGCCCTGCGCGTCGCCGTACAGCCCGGTGGCTGCTCCGGCCTGCGTTACCAGCTGTTCTTCGACGAGCGTTCGCTCGACGGCGATGTCGTGAAGGACTTCGACGGCGTCAAGGTCGTCACCGACCGCATGAGCGCCCCGTACCTCGGCGGTGCGTCGATCGACTTCGTCGACACCATCGAGAAGCAGGGCTTCACCATCGACAACCCGAACGCCACGGGCTCCTGCGCCTGCGGCGACTCGTTCAGCTGAGTCCGCTGAGTCGGGCAGGTCGAGCTAGGTCGTAAAAACGCGAGGGCGGCGGTCCGGGACACCCGGGCCGCCGCCCTCGCGCATGCGCCCGAGGCCCCGAGGGGCCTCCCGAGGCCCCGAGGGGCCTGGGGATCAGCGGCGCGGCACGGACTCCCCGCTCGCCCCGTCGACCACGGGCCGGTCGCCCAGCGGCGAGTCGAGCGTCACCGTCTTCGTCACCTCGACCGCGATGGCGATGCACACCCTGTCCGGGTCGGTGGGCGTCTCCTTCACCCGGACCGTGACCCGGTCCGCGGTCTCCTGCGCCGTCACCGTGTACTCGCTGCACACCCCGCCCCAGAAGGTGACGGACAGCGTCCGGCCGTCCCCCTCGGTGCGGAACGACTCGACCTGCCGCGCCGGAGACGTGCCCTCGTCGGGCGTCGGCACCGGCGTCGGTGACGGCTTCGCCGGCGGCGCCAGGTATTCCGGGGCCACCGCCGTCTGCGTCACCGTGTACGGCGCCGCGTCCGCCGGGTCCGCCGTGAACAGCCACGTCGGTACGAGCAGCCGCTCGCCGTCCACGTCCTGCGCGGCCAGGCCGAACACCGCGCGCGTCACCGGCACCTGGTCCGGCGGCGCCATGTCCACGATCGTCTGGCAGGGCGCGCCGGGAGCGCTCGACCCGGCGTTCGGCTCTCCCAGGTCCGGCCTTCCGTCGGCGGTCGGCTTCCCGGAGTCCGGCATCCCGGTCCGCGGCTTCCCCGCCTCCGGCCCCCCGGCCGGCGGGTCGGTGGCGCAGCCGCCGATGCCGATCGGACCGGTGCCCTTCGAGGCCTCGTTCAGCTCGGCGAGCGCCTTCTCCGCCCCGATCACCGGGTACGTGGCGCCCTTCGCCGGCTCCTTGAGCATCCCGCTCCCCGCGACCGGCCGGCCGTCCGGTCCGATGTGCAGCCCCGTCGACCAGCCGTACGTCGGCAGTCCGCCCACCACGGGATCGGCGTTGACCACCCGGACCGAGCCGTTCATCACCTGCGTCGCCGACACCTTGGCGTCGTCCTGGCCGATCGCCTTCAGGACGGGCGCGGCCGCCGCCTTCGCCGCCGCCTCGCTCACCGGCGAACCACCCTGGGAGGGCTTCGTCTCGCCCGGCGGAGGGCACGCCTTGCCCTTGAGGCAGGCGTCTCCGGCCGGGCCGCCGTCGTACCAGGAGTAGGTCCAGTTCCCCGGCGCCTTCCGCGCCACGTCGAGGAGCGCTCCCGAACCGTCCTTCTCGGGCCGGATCGTCCAGACCTCGCCCACCAGCGCGGGGCTCCCGGAGATGCCCAGCGCTTCGGCCAGCCTGGTCACCTCCGCCGAGGTGACCAGGCCCTCGGGCCGGTGGACCGCGGCCGAGGAGGGCCCCTGGGGGAGTGGGCCCTTGGCTGTGTAGACGGTCCCGTTGGGACCGCCGCCCGGATCGGGCTCGCCGGGCGCGATGCCGGGACTGTCGCCCGTACCGGCGCCCGTACCGCCGTCCGTGCCGCCGCTCCCGACCTCCAGGCCGAGCAGTGGTGGCGCGGCCGCGTCGGCGGACCGGCTGCCCGTCCCGCCCGGCGTGGACTCGCCGGGCCCCGTCGCGGCGACGGCGAGGTAGACACCGCCGCCTCCGGCGAGCAGGACGCCCGCCGCCACCGAGGCGGTGAGCAGCCTCCGCCGCCTCCGACCGTTCTCCGTACCGCTCACGGCATCGCTCCTTCGGCCCCTGGCATCCCTGTGGAAGACACCGGTGGGACGGAGCGGGCGCGCGGACGGTTCCCGTCCGTCAGCCGCCGTACTCGGCCGTGGCGTCGATCAGCCGGGCCGAGGCGGCCGGTACGACCACCCCGTGGATCAGTGCGGGGGAGACCGGAGCGGGGGAGGGAGGGGCCGGGGTCACCCAGTGCGGGACCATCCGCGCGCTGTCGCCGCGCAGCTGGGCGAGGCTCAGCTCGGACTCGTGACGCTCACTGGGAGCGGGGTGCAGGCTCATGGGCGCACCGTATGCATCCCGGTGCTCCGGGGAAAAGGCCTACTCTGGGGTAGTTTCCCCTGTTCGGCAGCGGGCCCCCCACCCGGTAGCGTGAACTGTCATTACCGCCTTCCCGCAGGAGCGCCCGCCGTGCGTATCGCAGTCACCGGCTCCATCGCCACCGACCACCTCATGACCTTCCCCGGCCGGTTCGCCGACCAGCTCGTGGCCGACCAGCTCCACACGGTGTCCCTCTCGTTCCTCGTGGACAACCTGGACGTGCGCAGGGGAGGCGTCGCGGCCAACATCTGCTTCGGCATGGGCCAGCTCGGCAGCCGCCCGCTCCTCGTGGGCGCCGCGGGCTTCGACTTCGACGAGTACCGCGGCTGGCTCGACCGGCACGGCGTCGACACCGACTCGGTGCGGATCTCCGAGGTCCTCCACACCGCCCGCTTCGTCTGCACCACGGACAAGGACCACAACCAGATCGGCTCCTTCTACACGGGCGCCATGAGCGAGGCCCGGCTGATCGAGCTCAAGGCCGTCGCCGACCGCGTGGGCGGCCTCGACCTGGTCCTGATCGGCGCCGACGACCCCGAGGCGATGCTCCGCCACACCGAGGAGTGCCGCTCCCGGTCGATCCCCTTCGCCGCCGACTTCTCGCAGCAGATCGCGCGCATGGACGGCGAGGAGATCCGCACCCTCCTCGACGGCTCCACCTACCTCTTCTCCAACGAGTACGAGAAGGGCCTCATCGAGTCCAAGACGGGCTGGACCGAGGCGGAGATCCTCTCCCGCGTCGGCCACCGCGTCACCACCCTCGGCTCGCGCGGTGTGCGCATCGAGCGCGTCGGCGAGACCCCCATCGAGGTCGGCTGCCCCGAGGAGACGGCGAAGGTCGACCCGACCGGCGTCGGCGACGCCTTCCGCGCCGGCTTCCTGACCGGTCTGTCCTGGGGCGTCGGCCTGGAGCGCGCCGCGCAGATCGGCTGCATGCTCGCCACCCTGGTGATCGAGACCCTCGGCACCCAGGAGTACACCCTGCGCCGCGCCAACTTCATGGACCGCTTCACCAAGGCGTACGGCGACGAGGCCGCCACCGAGGTCCGGTCCCACCTGGCCTGACACCCCTCGGGGCAGGACACCCCCAGCGGGTGCGCGGCGGGTGGTTCAGGCCACCCGCCGCACCACGTACGCGACGCCGCCCCGCGCGGACGGCTCCTCGCCCACGTACTCCTGGCCGCGCATCTCGCACCAGGCCGGGATGTCGAGCCGGGCCGCCGCGTCGTCGGCGAGGACGGTGACCGTTCCGCCCACCGGCACGTCGCCGATCACCTTCGCCAGCTCGATGACCGGGATCGGACAGCGCCGGCCGAGCGCGTCCACCACGAGCGAGCCGGCGGCGGCCTCCGTGGCCGCGGCCGGGGCGGCGGGGGCGCCGAGCCGCTCCCGTACACCCGCGACCACGCCCGGCAGCACGTCGAGGAAGCGGTCCACGTCCTCCTCCGCGGTGCCGGCGGGCAGGGACACCCGGACGTTCCCCTCGCTCAGCACCCCCATCGCACGCAGCACATGGCTGGGCGTCAGCGTCGAACTCGTACACGACGAACCGGACGAAACGGAGAAACCCTCCCGATCCAGCTCGTGCAGCAAGGTCTCTCCGTCGACATAGAGACAGGAGAAGGTGACCAGATGGGGGAGCCGGCGCACCGGGTCGCCCACCACCTCCACGTCCGGCACCAGCTCCGGCACCCGCGCCCGGATCCGGTCCACCAGAACCCGCAGCCGCGCCGCCTCGGCCACCGCCTCCGCCCGGACCGCGCGGAGCGAGGCCGCCGCCGCCACGATCGCCGGCAGGTTCTCGAAGCCGGGCGCCCGCCCCGACTCCCGCTCGTCCGAAGGGCCTTGCGGGGCGAACCGGACCCCCTTCCGTACGGCGAGGAGGCCCACGCCCGCCGGGCCGCCCCACTTGTGCGCGCTCGCCGCGAGCAGCGACCAGCCGCCCTCCACCGGCCCCCAGCCCAGCGACTGGGCCGCGTCCACGAGCAGCGGCACGCCCGCCGCCCGGCAGGCCTCGGCGACCTCCGCGACCGGCTGCTCGGTCCCCACCTCGTGGTTGGCCGACTGGAGGCACGCCAGGGCCGTACCGGAGTCCCCGGCCGCGAGCGCCGTCGCGAAGGCAGCCGCGTCCACCGCGCCGGACCGGTCCACCGGCACCTCGGTGACCGAGCCGCCCGACGCCGCGTGCCGCTCGGCCGCGTGCAGGACGGAGGAGTGCTCGACCGCCGAGACGACCAGGCCCTGCCCGACACGCCGACGCCCCGCGAGAGCCCCGGAGATTCCGGCGTGAACCGCGCGCGTCCCCGAAGGAGTGAACACCAGCTCGTCCGGGCGGCACCCCACCGCCTCCGCCGCGGCCTCCCGCGCCGCGTCGAGCAGCAGCCGGGCCCGCCTCCCCTCCCGGTACAGCCGGGCCGGATCGGCCCAGCCCTCGTCCAGGGAGGCGAGCAGCGCCTGGCGGGCGACAGGGTGCAGGGGGGCGGCGGACGCGGCGTCGAAGTACGGCATCCGTCCACGGTAGGCCCTGCCGCCGCACCCCGGCCGACACGCCCGACACGCCCGGCCCGTGCACCCGGCCCGTACGCCTGTCCGCTTCTCGTGAGCCCCCGTCAGAACTCCGCCCCGGTAGGCCGTCAGACCGCCGAGCGGGCGCCCGGGACCCCCCTCCGGAACCGCGGAGTCCACCCCTTCGGGGACTCGGACGGCGCGTTGGGCACCCTCCCCGCGCGACCCCAAATAGCGTCCAGTAGGGTTTGGTCCGCATAAACATCCAAACCCCTGCCCGCGGCACGGGGCGGCGACCGACCAGCGAGACGGACGGCCGTGGCCGACCAACGCGGGCCGAGACTCTCGGGAAGGCGCTACGTGAGTCCCAACGGCTCCGACCGCTCGTCGCGGCGCCCGATGCGGCGGAAGCTGCCGCAGGTGCTGACTGCGGGCCTGATCCTGGCGACAGCCACCGGCTGCTCGTACAACTGGGAAGACTTCCCCCGCCTTGGTATGCCCACTCCTGTCACGGAAGAGGCGCCTACGATCCTCTCCCTCTGGCAGGGATCGTGGGCGGCCGCGCTCGTCACGGGCGTCCTGGTCTGGGGGCTGATCCTGTGGTCCGTCATGTTCCACCGGCGCAGCCGCACCAAGGTCGAGGTACCTCCGCAGACGCGGTACAACATGCCCATCGAGGCGCTGTACACGGTCACTCCACTCATCATCGTGTCGGTGCTCTTCTACTTCACCGCACGCGACGAGTCGAAGCTCCTGTCGCTCGCTGACAAGCCCGCCCACACCATCAACGTGGTCGGCTACCAGTGGAGCTGGGGCTTCAACTACGTCGAGAACGTGCCGGGTGTGACGGGTGACGCCAAGACGGCCCCGAACCTCGACGCCATCCCGGACAAGTTCCAGGACCAGTTCCCGGCCAACGCCGGCGGTGTCTACGACGCCGGCATCCCCGGCGACCGGAACCCGCAGACCGGCAACCCGGGCCCGACCCTGTGGCTGCCGAAGGGCGAGAAGGTCCGGTTCGTCCTGACCTCGCGTGACGTCATCCACTCGTTCTGGGTCGTCCCCTTCCTCATGAAGCAGGACGTCATCCCGGGTCACACGAACGCCTTCGAGGTCACCCCGTCGCAGGAAGGCACCTTCCTCGGCAAGTGCGCCGAGCTGTGCGGTGTCGACCACTCCCGGATGCTCTTCAACGTCAAGGTGGTCTCTCCGGAGCGCTACCAGCAGCACCTGAAGGAGCTGGCCGAGAAGGGGCAGACCGGCTACATCCCGTCTGGCATCGAGCAGACGGACCCGGCCAGGAATGCGGAGAAGAACCAACTGTGAGCATCCACAACGAAACCCAGGGTGCCGCCGCAGCTGAGGACTCGTACGAGAACGAGCTGCCCGTACGGCGCAAGCAGCCCGGCAACGTCGTGATCAAGTGGCTCACCACCACTGACCACAAGACGATCGGGACGATGTACCTGGTCACATCGTTCGCCTTCTTCTGCATCGGCGGACTCATGGCGCTCTTCATGCGCGCCGAGCTGGCCCGTCCGGGTACGCAGATCATGTCGAACGAGCAGTTCAACCAGGCGTTCACGATGCACGGCACGATCATGCTGCTGATGTTCGCGACGCCGCTGTTCGCCGGATTCGCGAACTGGATCATGCCGCTGCAGATCGGCGCGCCCGACGTGGCGTTCCCGCGGCTGAACATGTTCGCGTACTGGCTGTACCTCTTCGGCTCGATCATCGCGGTGGCCGGCTTCCTCACCCCGCAGGGTGCGGCCGACTTCGGCTGGTTCGCCTACTCCCCGCTGTCGGACGCCGTCCGCTCGCCGGGTGTCGGCGCCGACATGTGGATCATGGGTCTGGCCTTCTCCGGCTTCGGCACGATCCTCGGTTCGGTCAACTTCATCACCACGATCATCTGCATGCGCGCTCCGGGCATGACGATGTTCCGTATGCCGATCTTCACCTGGAACGTGCTGCTGACCGGTGTCCTGGTCCTGCTCGCCTTCCCGGTCCTGGCGGCCGCGCTGTTCGCCCTGGAGGCGGACCGCAAGTTCGGCTCGCACATCTTCGACGCGGCCAACGGTGGAGCGCTGCTCTGGCAGCACCTCTTCTGGTTCTTCGGCCATCCGGAGGTGTACATCATCGCGCTGCCGTTCTTCGGCATCGTCTCCGAGGTCATCCCGGTCTTCAGCCGCAAGCCGATGTTCGGCTACATCGGTCTGGTGGCCGCGACCATCGCGATCGCCGGCCTGTCCGTGACCGTGTGGGCGCACCACATGTACGTCACAGGCGGCGTGCTCCTGCCGTTCTTCTCCTTCATGACGTTCCTCATCGCCGTACCGACCGGCGTGAAGTTCTTCAACTGGATCGGAACGATGTGGAAGGGCTCGTTGTCGTTCGAGACACCGATGCTCTGGACGATCGGCTTCCTGATCACCTTCACCTTCGGTGGTCTGACGGGCGTCATCCTGGCCTCGCCGCCGATGGACTTCCACGTCTCCGACTCGTACTTCGTCGTCGCGCACTTCCACTACGTCGTCTTCGGCACCGTGGTCTTCGCGATGTTCGCCGGGTTCCACTTCTGGTGGCCGAAGTTCACGGGCAAGATGCTGGACGAGCGGCTCGGCAAGATGACGTTCTGGACGCTGTTCATCGGCTTCCACGGCACCTTCCTGGTGCAGCACTGGCTCGGTGCCGAGGGCATGCCGCGTCGTTACGCGGACTACCTCGACGCCGACGGCTTCACCGCGCTGAACACGATCTCGACGATCTCCTCCTTCCTGCTCGGTCTGTCGATCCTGCCGTTCTTCTACAACGTCTGGAAGACCGCCAAGTACGGCAAGAAGATCGAGGTCGACGACCCGTGGGGCTACGGCCGCTCGCTCGAGTGGGCGACCTCCTGCCCGCCGCCGCGGCACAACTTCCTCACCCTGCCGCGGATCCGTTCCGAATCCCCGGCGTTCGACCTGCACCACCCTGAGATCGCCGCTCTCGACCAGCTCGAGAACAAGGGGCACTCTGCCGAGGCCCTCGTGGGCAGCAAGGAGGTCGGCAAGTGAAGATCCAGGGCAAGATGTTCATCTGGCTGAGCGTCTTCATCCTTGCCATGGCGATCCTCTACGGCGTCTGGTCCAAGGAAGCGGTCGGTACGACGGCGCTCTTCCTGGCCTTCGGCCTGTGCATCATGATCGGCTACTACCTGGCCTTCACGGCCAGGCGTGTCGACGCGATGGCGCAGGACAACAAGGAGGCCGACGTCGCGGACGAGGCCGGTGAAGTGGGCTTCTTCGCCCCGCACAGCTGGCAGCCGCTCTCGCTGGCCGTCGGCGGAGCGCTCGCCTTCCTCGGTGTCGCGATGGGCTGGTGGATCCTGTACTTCTCCGCCCCGCTGATCCTGGTCGGCCTCTTCGGCTGGGTCTTCGAGTTCTACCGCGGCGAGAACCAGAACCAGTAGCGGTACCCCGCTCCGCACCGGAGCACACAGAGGGGCCCGGACACTTCGTCATCGAAGTGTCCGGGCCCCTCTTTTGCAGCACTCGGCGCGCTGGTCGCGAGCATTGTCCTTAGCGTGAAGTCATGAACGACACGCCGCGCATACGGACTGTTCTGAGCTGCACTCTTCTGGCCGTCACCGTCACCGCAGCCGCCACGGCGTGCGCGGGCTCCGACGGCCACCCGCTGTCGACGAAGCCCTACGACGCCGCGGACGACCTCGCGATAAGCACCGCGGTCGGCGGCGCCAAGGCGGACCCCGAGAAGCCCCTCGAGATCTCCGCCAAGGGCGAGGACGGCCGCATCACCGACGTCACCGCCACCGACGCCGCCGGACGCCACCTGGCCGGTGAACTCACCGCGGACGGGCAGCGCTGGCGCTCCACGGCCGCCCTGGCCGCCGGCACCCTCTACACCGTCCGGGTGGCCACCGAGGACGAGGACGGCGCTCCAGGCGCCCGTACGTACACGTTCGAGACTGCCCCGGCCAAACGGGCCCTGACCGTCACCTTCGGGCCTGAGGCGGGCACCTACGGCGTCGGACAGCCGATCACCGCGGACCTCACCCTCCCCGTCAAGGACCGGGCGGCCCGCGCCGTCGTCGAGCGGGCCCTCAAGGTCCGCTCCACACCCGCCGTGCAGGGCTCCTGGTACTGGGTGGACGACAAGAAGCTGCACTTCCGCCCGAAGGAGTACTGGCCCGCCGGCGCGCTCGTCACGGCCACCGCCAACCTGGACGGCCTCAAGGTGGGCGACAAGCTCTACGGCGGCGCGTCCAAGCCGCTGAAGCTCTCCATCGGCGACCGCGTCGAGGCCGTCGCGGACGCCGGGTCGCACTACATGACCGTGCGGCGCAACGGAGAAGTGATCAACACCATTCCGGTGACCACCGGCAAGCCCGGCTTCTCCACCCGCAACGGCATCAAGGTCGTGCTCGGCAAGGAGTACTTCGTCCGGATGCGCGGCACCAGCGTCGGCATAGCCGAGGGCAGCTCCGAGTCGTACGACCTGCCGGTCTACTACGCCACCCGGGTGACATGGAGCGGTGAATACGTCCACGCCGCGCCGTGGTCCGTCGGCTCGCAGGGCGTGGCGAACGTCAGCCACGGCTGTGTCGGCATGTCGACGGGGAACGCGGCCTGGTTCTTCGAGACCGTCCGCCCCGGCGACATCGTCAAGACCGTCAACAGCATCGGCAACACGATGGACACCTTCGGCAACGGCTTCGGCGACTGGAACCTGCCGTGGGACAAGTGGCGCCAGGGCAGCGCCCTGGTGGAGGAGTCGGGAGACCCGACCGCCACGGAGGACGCCAAAGCCCGCCTCCGGCCGCTGCCTCTTTAAGGGCTCGGTTCGCCTCCGGGGCGCTTCAGCCGGGCTCACAGCCCCGACCGTGCTCGCCTCCCCCTTTTTTGAGGGCTCGGTTCGCCTCCGGGGCGCTTCAGCCGGGCTCACAGCCCCGACCGTGCTCGCCTCCCCCTTTTTTGAGGGCTCGGTTCGCCTCCGGGGCGCTTCAGCCGGGCTCACAGCCCCGACCGTGCTCGCCTCCCCCTTTTTTGAGGGCTCGGTTCGCCTCCGGGGCGCTCCAGCCGGGCTCACAGCCCCGACCGTGCTCGCCTCCTTCGTTCCTCAGGAGGCTCCGCGCGCTCGGGGCTGTTCCCCCGGCCGCGCCCCTTCGGCTCACTCGCCGGGGGTGGGGGTCATGCCCTCGCCGGGGTTACGCCCTTACCGCCGGGGGCTACGCGTCCAGGGAGAGGCGGGAACGCAGCAGGGCGGCCAGGGACGCTGTGAACTCCACCGGTTCCACCGGAAGCGTGATCGCGGCGTCCGCGCGGCTCCAGGTGGCCAGCCAGGCGTCCTGGGGGCGTCCGATGAGCAGCAGCACCGGCGGGCAGTGGAAGATCTCGTCCTTGATCTGCCGGCAGACGCCCATGCCGCCGGCGGGCACCGCCTCGCCGTCCAGGACGCACACGTCGATGCCGCCCTCGTCCAGGTGCTTCAGCACCGCCGGCAGCGTCGCGCACTCCACGAACTCGACCGGGGGGACGTCCGCCGCAGGCCTGCGCCCCGCGGCGAGGCGCACCTGAGCGCGGGTGTTCGCGTCGTCGCTGTAGACCAGGACCGTGGCACTCGACTGCATCGTTCCTCCGTGGGGAAGTCCGTGGGAAGGTCGTCGATCGATGCGCGGGATGCTACTCCGGTCCACACCCCGTCAACACCCGTTCAACACCTGTTCGAAGGGGCATCCGATGGGCCGTTCGGGCTGGACACGCCCCCCTGACACTCCGAACGGCACCCCCCGGAGTGAGGGCGGGATAAGCGACCGACATAATGTCGGTCGTGGCGACAGTAACGACAGTAGAAACAGGGCACGCGCACCCGTCGGTCAATCGACCGAACCTCACCAGCGTCGGAACCATCATCTGGTTGAGCTCCGAGCTGATGTTCTTCGCGGCCCTCTTCGCGATGTACTTCACCCTGCGATCGGTGACAGGTCCCGACTTCTGGGCGGAAAAGGCCTCGGCCTTGAACTTCCCGTTCTCGGCGACCAACACCACGATCCTGGTGCTCTCCTCCCTCACCTGCCAGCTCGGCGTCTTCGCCGCCGAGCGGGGCGATGTGAAGAAGCTCAGGACGTGGTTCATCATCACGTTCGTGATGGGTGCGATCTTCATCGGCGGCCAGGTCTTCGAGTACACCGAGCTGGTGAAGCACGAGGGCCTCTCGCTCTCGTCGGACCCGTACGGCTCCGTGTTCTACCTGACCACCGGCTTCCACGGCCTGCACGTGACGGGCGGTCTCATCGCCTTCCTGCTGGTCCTCGGCCGGACGTACGCCGCCAAGAGGTTCACCCACGAGCAGGCAACCGCCGCCATCGTCGTGTCCTACTACTGGCACTTCGTCGATGTCGTCTGGATCGGCCTCTTCGCCACGATCTACATGATCAAGTAATCGGTCCCGCCGTCACGGCGGACCGAGACATCCAGCAAGCATCGACGCAGAAGATCCTGACACCGGGGTAATCCGTGAAAAAGCTCTCCGCACGACGACGCCATCCGCTGGCGGCGGTCGTCGTCCTACTTCTCGCGCTGGCGGCCACTGGGGGGCTGTACGCCGCGTTCGCGCCCGCGGGCACGGCGAAGGCCGATGAAACCGCCCAGTCCCTCGCAATCGAGGAGGGCAAGAAGCTCTACTCCGTCGGCTGCGCCAGCTGCCACGGAACCGGCGGTCAGGGCACCACTGACGGCCCCTCCCTCGTCGGCGTCGGCTCGGCCTCCGTCGACTTCCAGGTCGGCACCGGTCGTATGCCGGCCCAGCAGCCGGGCGCCCAGGTCCCGAAGAAGAAGGTCATCTACACGCAGGCAGAGATCGATCTGCTCGCGGCGTACGTGGCCTCCTTCGGCGCGGGCCCGATCACGCCGACTGCGGGGCAGTACAACCCTGACGGTGCCGACATCGCCAAGGGTGGTGAGCTGTTCCGCACCAACTGTGCCCAGTGCCACAACTTCACCGGTGAGGGCGGCGCGCTGACGCACGGCAAGTACGCGCCCAACCTCGAAGGCGTGAGCCCGAAGCACCTCTACGAGGCCATGCAGACCGGCCCGCAGAACATGCCCTCCTTCCCGGACACGACCATGCCGGAGAAGGAGAAGAAGGACATCATCGCGTACGTCCAGGCCGTCAACAGCGACAAGGCCGACAACCCGGGCGGGTTCAAGCTCGGTGGCCTCGGCCCCGTCTCCGAGGGTCTGTTCGCCTGGGTCTTCGGTCTGGGTGCGCTGATCGCAGTTGCCATCTGGGTCGCGGCCCACACCGCTAAGGCCAAGAAGTCATGAGTAGCCAAGAGATTCCAGAAGAGAACCTGCCGGCAGGGCAGGACACCGCGCACGGCGCGGTGAAGGTCGCCGACGACCCGTTCGCCGACCCGGGCCTCCCGCCCCACAAGCCGCGCATCCAGGACATCGACGAGCGGGCCGCCCGCCGGTCCGAGCGCGCGGTCGCCTTCATGTTCGTGCTGTCGATGCTGGCCACGGTCGCCTTCATCGCCTCGTACGTGATCTTCCCGGTCGACGAGATCGTGTACATCTGGCCCTTCGGCCGGGTGTCCTCGCTCAACTTCGCCCTGGGCTGGAGCCTCGGCCTCGCCCTCTTCTTCATCGGCGCGGGGGCGGTCCACTGGGCCCGCACCCTGATGTCCGACGTCGAGGTCGCCGACGAGCGTCACCCGATCGCGGCGTCGCCCGAGGTCAAGGCGCAGGTCATGGCGGACTTCGCGGCCGGTGCCGCCGAGTCCGGCTTCGGCCGCCGCAAGCTCATCCGCAACACGATGTTCGGTGCGCTGGCGCTCGTCCCGCTCTCCGGCGTCGTGCTGCTGCGTGACATGGGCCCGCTGCCCGAGCAGAAGCTCCGGACCACCAAGTGGGCCAAGGGCAAGCAGCTCATCAACATGAACACGCACGAGCCGCTGCGTCCCGAGGACGTCGCCGTCGGTTCGCTGACCTTCGCGATGCCCGAGGGCATGTCGGAGCACGACCACGACTTCCAGGTCCAGATCGCCAAGGCCGCCCTGATGATCGTCCGGATTCAGCCGGAGGACATCAAGGACAAGCGCGAGCTCGAGTGGTCGCACGACGGCGTTGTCGCCTTCTCGAAGATCTGCACCCACGTGGGCTGCCCGATCTCCCTGTACGAGCAGCAGACGCATCACGTGCTCTGCCCGTGCCACCAGTCCACCTTCGACCTCTCCGACGGCGCCCGCGTCATCTTCGGCCCGGCCGGTCACGCCCTTCCGCAGCTGCGGATCGGTGTGAACGACAAGGGCTTCCTGGAGGCGCTCGGCGACTTCGACGAGCCCGTCGGCCCTGCCTTCTGGGAGCGCGGATGAGCACCGTGACCGATACGACGAAGAAGGCGCCCGCCGGTGAGCGGGTCGCGGACTGGGCCGACGGTCGCCTGGGGATCTACACGCTGGCCAAGGCCAACATGCGGAAGATCTTCCCGGACCACTGGTCCTTCATGCTGGGCGAGATCTGCCTCTACAGCTTCCTCATCATCATCCTGACGGGCGTCTATCTGACGATGTTCTTCCACCCGTCGATGAACGAGGTGGAGTACGTCGGACCGTACGTCCCGCTCCAGGGACAGCTGATGTCCGAGGCGTTCAACTCGACCATGCACATCTCGTTCGAGGTGCGCGGTGGTCTGCTGATCCGGCAGATCCACCACTGGGCGGCGCTGATCTTCCTCGCCGGCATGTTCGTGCACATGATGCGCGTGTTCTTCACCGGCGCGTTCCGCAAGCCGCGTGAGATCAACTGGCTGTTCGGCTTCCTGCTGTTCTTCCTGGGCATGTTCACCGGCTTCACCGGTTACTCGCTCCCGGACGACCTGCTCTCCGGCACCGGTGTCCGCTTCATGCAGGGCGCGATCCTGTCCGTGCCGGTCGTCGGCACGTACCTCTCGATGTTCCTGTTCGGCGGGGAGTTCCCCGGCGGCGACTTCGTGGCCCGGTTCTACTCGGCGCACGTGCTGCTGCTGCCCGGCATCATGCTGGGCCTGGTGGTCGCCCACCTCATCCTGGTGGTCGTCCACAAGCACACGCACTACGAGGGCCCCGGCCGCACCAACAAGAACGTCGTCGGCATGCCGCTGCTGCCGGTCTACATGGCCAAGGCCGGAGGCTTCTTCTTCCTGGTCTTCGGTGTCATCGCGGTCATCTCGGCGATCGCCTCGATCAACCCGATCTGGGCCCTCGGCCCGTACCGACCGGACCAGGTGTCCACCGGCGCCCAGCCCGACTGGTACATGGGCTTCGCCGAGGGTCTGATCCGTGTCATGCCGGGCTGGGAGATCAACCTCTGGGGCCACACGCTGGTCCTGGGCGTGATGATCCCGCTGGCGATCTTCCCGGCGGTGCTCGCCGCGATTGCGGTGTACCCGTTCATCGAGTCCTGGATCACGGGCGACAAGCGCGAGCACCACATCTCGCAGCGCCCGCGCAACGCTCCGACGCGCACCGGCTTCGGTGTCGCCTGGATCACCGCGTACATGATCATGCTCGTGGGTGGTGGAAACGACATCTGGGCGACCCACTTCAACCTGTCGATCAACTCGATCACCTGGTTCGTGCGGATCTTCTTCTTCCTCGGCCCGGTCATCGCGTTCATCGTCACCAAGCGGATCTGTCTCGGCCTCCAGCGCCGCGACAAGGACAAGGTGCTGCACGGCCGCGAGTCGGGCATCATCAAGCGCCTGCCGCACGGTGAGTTCGTCGAGGTCCACGAGCCGCTCAGCCAGGGCGAGCTGCACCGCCTCACGGCGCACGAGCAGTACGAGGCCGCCGAGCTTCCGCCGACCGTCGACGAGAACGGCGTGGAGCGCAAGGTGGGCGCCATGGAGAAGCTCCGGGTCAAGCTCAACAAGGGCTACTACGGCGGCGACAGCCAGGTCGCCAAGCCCACGGCGGAGGAGTACAAGGAGATCCAGAGCGGCCACGGCCACCACTGATCGCCTGACCTTCCGATGATGTAGGTCGCCACAGCGAGAGCCCCGTCCATCCGATGGACGGGGCTCTTCGCCGTCCCCGGGGATCGATAGGGTGAGGGCAGTTACCTGTTACGTACGCGACAGCCATGAGGAGCGACCATGAGCGCTGTGCACCCCGCTGGAGGCGACACCGCGGCGGGCCGCTCCTGGCCCGTCGTCCTGGACGGTCTCCTCACCGGTCGCGACCAGAGCGCCGACGACACCGCGTGGGCGATGGACCGCATCCTCCGAGGCGAGGCCACCGACGCCCAGATCGCCGGCTTCGTCGTCGCCCTGCGGGCCAAGGGCGAGACCGTCGAGGAGATCACCGGCCTCGTCCGGACCATGTACGAGCACGCCAACACCATCGAGATCCCCGGCCCCTCCGTGGACATCGTCGGCACCGGCGGCGACGGCGCCAAGACCGTCAACATCTCCACCATGTCGGCGATCGTCGTCGCAGGGACCGGCGCCAAGGTCGTCAAGCACGGCAACCGGGCGGCCTCCTCCGCCTCCGGCGCCTCCGACGTCCTGGAGAAGCTCGGCGTCAATCTGCAGCTGACCCCGAAGCGGGTCGTCGAGGTCGCGGAGGAGGCGGGGATCACCTTCTGCTTCGCGGTGAAGTTCCACCCGGCGCTGCGGCACGTGGCGACGGCCCGCAAGGAGCTGGGCATCCGGACCGTCTTCAACTTCCTGGGCCCGCTCACCAACCCCGCCCGGGTCAAGGCCCAGGCGACCGGTGTGGCCGACCCCCGGGTGGCCCCGATCGTCGCCGGCGTCCTCGCCGAGCGCGGATCCTCCGCGCTCGTCTTCCGCGGGGACGACGGCCTGGACGAGCTGACCACCACGGCCACCTCGCGGGTCTGGATCGTCCGGGACGGAACCGTCCGCGAGGAGGCCTTCGACCCCCGGGACGTCGGCATCGACATCGTGCCCGTGGAGGCGCTGCGCGGCGCGGACGCCTCGTACAACGCCGACGTCGCGCGACGGCTGCTCGCGGGGGAGACCGGCCCGGTGCGGGACGCCGTGCTGCTGAACTCGGCGGCGGCGCTCACCGCCCTGGAGCCGGGCGACGGCACCCTCGTGGAGCAGTTGCGCGCCGGCATCGCCAAGGCCGCCGAGTCGATCGACTCCGGCGCCGCCCGCCAGGCGCTGGAGCGCTGGATCGCCGCCAGCAACGCGTAGCCGGTACGCGGTTCCGACCGGAGGGCCCCGCCGCGGCGGGGCCCTTTCGCGTCCCGGGATCCGGACACGGGTTGCGCCCGGGCGATCACTTGGCATAACTTCTGGGCAGGTCATGAGTGACAGCTACGAAGCCCCGGCTTGCTGTCCGGCAACCCTCCGTCCGTGGCGGGGTGCCCCGGGTGAAGACCAGGCCGTAGGCAGCGAGGTCTACGGCAAGCGCGGGCCCCTCGACACACCAGGGGTCCTGGTCTCTCGAGGAGCTTTTTCCGTGAGCAAGCGAATGCGATAGGGCGAATCCGCCCCCACTTCACCCTCGGATCAGGGTCGCTTCCGCGTACCCCCATGTCTTCCGAGGCATCACCCGTACCCCGCCGTGTCCGGCCGCGTACGGGATCACCGAAGCCATTCCGCACCGCCCGCCGGGAGATACCGCCATGTCCGCATACCCGAACACCGCCGTCGAGACCGCCGCCGCGACCGTCGCCACCGGGTCCGCCACCGAGTGCGTCACCACCGAGTCCGCCGATCCCTGCTGCGCCGCCCCGCTGCCCGTCCTCGGCCGTGACGTCACCGTCCCGCTCGTCACCGGCGGCGAAGTGACCTACGCGGCGCTCGACTACGCGGCCAGCGCGCCCGCCCTCCAGCGGGTGTGGGACGACGTCGCCGCGTACGCCCCCTACTACGGCAGCGTCCACCGCGGCGCCGGTTACCTCTCCCAGCTCTCCACCGACCTCTTCGAGAACAGCCGCGTCACCGTCGCCGAGTTCCTCGACTGCCGCCCCGGCGACCAGGTCGTCTTCACCCGCTCCACCACCGACTCGCTCAACCTGCTCGCCTCCGCGGTCCCGGCAGACTGCCAGGTCTTCGTCTTCGAGACCGAGCACCACGCCTCGCTCCTTCCGTGGAAGGACGCCCGCGTCACGTACCTCAACGCGCCCCGCACCCCGGCCCAGGCCGTCGAGACCCTGGAGCGGGCGCTCGCCGACCGCGACCCTTACGGCCCCGCCCTGGTCTGCGTCACCGGCGCCTCGAACGTCACCGGTGAGCTGTGGCCGGTGAAGGAGCTCGCCGCCGCCGCGCACGCCCACGGCGCCCGGATCGTCCTCGACGCCGCCCAGCTCGCGCCCCACCACCCCGTCTCCGTACGCGAGTTGGACGTGGACTGGGTCGCCTTCTCCGGACACAAGCTGTACGCGCCCTTCGGCTCGGGCGTCCTCGCGGGCCGCTCCGACTGGCTCCAGGACGCCGACCCCTACCTCGCGGGCGGCGGCGCCTCCCGCAAGGTGGCGCGCCGGGCCGACGGCGGCGTGGACGTGGAGTGGCACACCACCGCGGCGCGGCACGAGGCCGGCTCCCCGAACGTCATCGGCGTCTACTCCATCGCCTCCGCCTGCAAGGCGCTCACCGAGGCCGGCTTCGACCAGCTGGTCGCCCGTGAGCAGCACCTGATCGAGACGGTGCGCGCGGGCCTGGCCGAGGTCCCCGAGGTCAGGGTGCTCTCGCTCTTCGGCGACGACGCGCCGCGCGTCGGCGTCATCTCCTTCGTCGTGGAGGGCTGGAACAGCTCCCACTTCGCCGCCGCGCTCTCCGCCGAGTACGGCATCGGCGTCCGCGACGGTCTGTTCTGCGCCCACCCGCTGGTCCGCACCCTGCTCGGCAGCGACCCGCAGGACCCGGGCGAGTGCGGCGCGCCCGAGGCGGAGCCGGGGGAGCGGTCCCTCAACGCCATCCGGGTGAGCTTCGGCGCCGGTACGCCGGACGAGCACGTGGAGCGGTTCGTCGGCGCCGTGAAGGAGCTCGTCCGGGACGGCGCGCAGTGGAAGTACCGCACCGAGGACGGCCGCTGCGTCCCGGACCGCGGCTGATCACTCACTCGTACGGGTGAAGGGGGCCTCCCGATCGGGAGGCCCCCTTCACCCATGACGCGTGCGCGGTGTCAGGACTCCAGCCCGATGGCGAAGGCCGCCTCCAGATCGTGCTGGGAGTACGTGCGGAACGCCACGTGGGTGTCCGTCGCCTCGACTCCCGGGATCTTGCTGATGCTGCCGGGGATCACGTCCGCCAGGTCGTCGTGGCGCGGCACCCGGACCATGGCGATCAGGTCGTACGTCCCGGTCACCGAGAAGACCTCGCTGACGCTGTCGAGCGCCGCGATCGACTCGGCGATCTCGGGGATGCGGTCCACGCTGGTCTTGATGAGCACGATCGCGGTGATCACGGCTGGCTTTCTCCCTCGGTCGCCGCGGTTGGAGCCTTCACTCTATCCCCACCCCGGTACCGGCCCCAGGCGTAGAGGAAGCCGACCGAGAAGCCCACGACGTGGGCGAGATAGGCGACGCCCGGACCGGGGCCCGCCGCGCGCGCGGCCAGCCACTGGAGCACGAACCAGAAGATCAGCACGATCCAGGCGGGGAAGCGCAGCGGCAGGAAGAAGAGGAAGGGGAAGAGGCTGGTGACCCGGGAGCGCGGAAAGAGGAAGAGGAAGGCCCCGAGCACCCCGGAGATCGCCCCGGAGGCCCCGACGAGGGTCTGCTCGCTGTTCGCGTGCGCCACCGCGTACCCGAGGAGGGCGAGGTAGCCGGTGCCCAGGTAGAAGAGGGCGAACGCGACGGGGCCCATGCGCTCCTCGGCCATGGCGCCGAAGACGTAGAGGAAGAGCATGTTCCCCAGCAGGTGGAGCCAGCTGCCGTGGACGAAGAGTGCGGTGAGCGGGGTGAGCAGGGCGCGCGGGTCGCCGCTCATCAGCTCGGCGGGGACCACGCCCCAGCGGCGGAAGTAGGTGCCCTGGGCCGCCAGGAGCGCGTCCCCCGTGCCGTACACCGGATTGAGTCCGGAGACCGGGCTCAGCACGAAGAGGAGACAGCAGGCGGCGATCAGTCCGTAGGTCACCGTGGGTCCGCCGCGCGTGCCCCGCCAGGCACCGCGGGCCGCTGCTCGCCACTCGATCATGGACAGATCATGGCTTACCGGGGCCGAACTGGACAGAGTGCCTCGCCGTGCCCGGTGTACCGGCGAGGCCGTAGGGTAACGGGCAGTACGACCGCAGTTCGACGGCGCACCGCGGCTCCCGCACCTGGTACCACGCAACAGGAAGAAGGAACGGCACCGATGACGACGGTTCCCCTGCCGACCGCCGAGACCCGCTGGCGCTGCACGCTCTGCGGCAACCTGACCCGCTTCGACGTGACCCGCTCCTCGAAGGTCGTGGAGTACGTCCATCTGGACCTCGCCGGTGACCCGACGGTCGAGGAGCGGCAGGTGGTCAGTGAGACCATCGAGTCGGTCCGCTGTCGTTGGTGCAACGCGGTGGACCAGATCGAGTTGGTGGACAGGCCGGGCGCCGCCTCCTGAGGGACGGCGCGGATGACATTGGGGTGACGGATCGTGGAGCAGCCCGCGCACGGTGGAGAGCCGGCCGGCGCGGCAGGTGACGCTGCCGAGACGCTCGACCACCCACTGACGGAAGGCGTACGTCGGCGGGTCGTCGCGCTGGTCGCGGACGCCTTCGGCGGGCTGACCGTCGCGGAGCTCCCGGCACCCCTGCGGCAGTACGCCAGGTTCACCGCGAGCCGTCGGGCGAAGTTCGCCGGCAACGCGATGGCGGCCGCCCTGGAGAGCGACCCGCTCTTCCGGCAGCGGATCGGCGAGCGGTTCAAGCAGTCCCAGCCCGAGCTGGCCGGGGCCGTGGAGACCGGCACCCCGCCGGCCGCCGCCGACCCGGTCGACGTGGCCGCGGCCGCCTACGTGCTGCGCCCGGCCGGCTGGGTCAAGCTCGTGGCCGCCGCCGGCGAGGAGGCCCTGCGGGCGGACGCCGAGCGGGCCGACGAGGCCGGGCGACGCGAGGTGGAGCGGCTGCGCGAGGAGCTGGCCGCCGCCCGGGACCGCTCCCGGGGCGAGACGGAGCAGCTGCGGCACGACCTGGAAGCGGCCCGGAAGGAAGCGGAATCGCTTCAGCGCAAGCTGCGCAGCGCCCAGAGCGACGTGAAGCGCGGCGAGGCCGCGCTCCGCCGCGCGCAGGCCGAGTTCGAGACGGCGCGGGCGGAGGCGGCGGCCCAGCTGTCGTCCGTCGAGAGCGAGAACCGGCGGACCAAGGCCCGGCTCGGCGAGGTGGAGGCGGCCCTGGAGGCGAGCCGCAGGTCCGTCCGCGAGGGTCGTTCGGTGGAGGACATGCGGCTGCGGCTGCTGCTCGACACGGTCCTCGACGCGGCCCAGGGGCTGCGCCGCGAACTCGCGCTGCCACCGGTCTCCGTGCATCCGGCGGACACCGTGGAGGCGGTGGAGCCGGGGCGGATGTCGCCGAAGGACATCGCGGCGCGGGCGCTCTCCGAGACCGACCCGGCGCTGCTCGACCAGCTCCTCACGCTGCCGCAGACCCATCTCGTCGTGGACGGGTACAACGTCACCAAGACCGGCTATCCGACGATGCCGTTGGAGAAGCAGCGGCTGCGGCTGCTCGGCGGTCTCTCGGCGCTCGCGGCCCGTTCGGGCGCCGAGGTCACCTGTGTCTTCGACGGGGCGGAGCTGGCGGCCCCGGTGCTGCTCGCGCCGCCGCGCGGGGTGCGGGTGCTCTTCTCGAAGCCCGGTGTCACGGCGGACGAGTTGATCCGGCAGCTGGTGAGGGCCGAGCCGCCGGGGCGGCCCGTCGTGGTGGTCTCGACCGACCGCGAGGTGGCCGACGGGGTGGCGAAGGCGGGTGCGCGTCCCGTGGCGTCCGCCTTGTTGCTTAAGCGGCTTTCGCGGCTCTCGTAGCGTCTCGTAACTCCCGGGCGTTATGCCCGAATTCTGGATGGCGGACCGTCAAGTGGCCATCACTGCCCGTGCGGTACGTGTAAACAAAGTGGCTCGCGGGCAATAATTTTGCCGGTGGGATTTGAACTGATCACAACTTGGTCACTAGGGTCGGGCATCGAACCTTCGCGCGGTTGATCACCCATCCGGGGTGGCGGCGGAGGAACCGCCTGCCCCTCACCGGTTGGGCGGCTCTGAGGAAGAAGGAGCTCGCCTTCGTGGCGTCCCACCGTCGACCCAAGCAGCCGAGCCGTACCCGCGTGACCGTGCTCACCGCGGCTGCGGCCGCCGCCGTAGCGCTCTCCGCCCAGACCGGTGCCCAGGCGGCCCCCAAGCCCAAGATCGACGAGGTCAAGTCGAAGGTCGACGAGCTCCACCACGAGGCCGAAGAGGCCACGGAGCAGTACAACCAGGCCGAGGAGCGCCGCGGCAAGCTGCAGACGGAGATCGGCAACCTCCAGGACAAGGTCGCCCGCGGTCAGCAGGAGCTCAACACCCTGCGCGACCAGATCGGTTCCGTCGCCAGCGCCCAGTACCGCTCCGGCGGCATCGACCCGGCGCTCCAGCTCTTCCTCTCCGCCGACCCGGACACCTACCTCGACAAGGCGTCCGCGATCGACCAGCTGAGCGCCCAGCAGGCCGACGTCCTCACCTCGATCCAGGCCAAGCAGCGCACGCTCGCGCAGCAGCGGGCCGAGGCGACCACGAAGCTCGCCGACCTCGAGGACGTCCGCAAGACCCTCGGCGCGAAGAAGAAGAAGTACCAGGGCAAGCTCGCCGAGGCGCAGAAGCTCCTCAACACCCTCACGGCGGCCGAGAAGGCCAAGCTGGAGCAGGAGGAGCGGGCCAAGGAGCAGCGCGCCAGCCGCGCCGCCGGCGAGCGGATCGACCTGGGCAACGAGGCCCCCGCGAGCGGCCTCGGCGCCGCCGCGCTCAGCGCCGCCGCCACCCAGCTCGGCAAGCCGTATGTGTCCGGCGCGGAGGGTCCCAACGCGTACGACTGCTCCGGCCTGACCCAGTGGGCCTACGGCCAGGCCGGCGCCGGCCTCAGCCGCACCACCTACACCCAGCAGAACGACGGCACGAAGATCGGCCGCAGCCAGCTCAAGCCGGGCGACCTGGTCTTCTTCAACGGCCTGTCGCACGTGGGCCTCTACGCGGGCAACAACACGATCCTGCACGCCCCCAAGCCGGGCGCCAACGTCCGCTACGAGTCGATGAGCTACATGGGCACGTTCCAGTTCGGCGTCCGCATCGGAGGCTGACACGCCCCGCTCCGGTATGCCGCCCAAACGGGTGGTTCGCCCGGACGCTCGCTGACCTGACGCCCCGCCGGTGACCTGTGGTCTCCGGCGGGGCGTCACTTTGTGTGTCCGACGGCTTCGTTGGACGCGGAGTGATCAGCGGCTACTGTCTGCCGCGCCAGTCTGCGTCGAGCCGAACGGAGCGCGATTAGTGGCGTCCCACCGCCGACCCGCGAGGGTCACCGTCCTGACCGCAGCCGCCGCGGCCACCGCGGCCGCATCCCTCGGGGTCGTCCCCGCGAGCGCCGACCCCGGGGCCACCCCGGCGTCCACCCGGGCCACGGTCGACCGCCTCTTCGAGGAGGCCGAGAAGGCCACGGAGAGCTACAACAAGGCGGACGAGAAGACGGACGCGCTGCGCCGGACCGTCTCCCGGGCACAGGACGGACTCGCCCGCGGCCAGGGCCGCATCAACCGGATGCGGGGCGCGCTCGGCTCCGTCGCCGGGGCCCAGTACCGCTCCGGCGGCATCGACCCCGCCCTCGCCCTGCTGCTCTCCTCCGACCCGGACAGCTACCTCGACCGCGCCTCCGCCCTCGACCGGGTCACCGCCCGCCAGGGCGCCGCGCTCCGCGAACTCCAGCGGGAGCAGCGCCGGCTGAACCAGAAGCGGGACGAGGCACGCACCGCCCTCGCGGAGCTGGAGCGCAGCCGGGCCGACGTCGCCCGCCACAAGCGCACCGTCGAGCGCAAGCTCGCCGAGGCCCGCCGGGTGCTCGCCTCCCTCACCGTCGAGGAGCGCGCCGACTTCGACCGCGCCTCCCGCTCCGGCGGGCGCGCGGAGGAGCCGCCGCCCCTCGCCGACCTCGGCCCCGGCTCCTCCCGGGCCTCCGCCGCGGTGATCGCCGCCCGCAGCGCGATCGGCAAGCCGTACGTGTGGGGGGCGACCGGGCCCTCCGGCTTCGACTGCTCGGGGCTGATGGTCTGGTCGTACCGGCAGGCCGGGGTCAGCCTGCCGCGCACCTCCTCGGCGCAGCGGTACGCGGGCCGCCAGGTGCCGCTCTCGCAGGCGCAGCCCGGTGACCTGGTCACCTACCGCGGCGACGCCAGCCACGTGGGGATCTACGCGGGCAACGGGCAGGTCATCCACGCCCCCTACCCCGGTGCGCGGGTCCGCTACGACCCGGTGAACATGATGTCCAACGTGACGGTGACGCGGGTCTGAGAAGGGCCGGGCACGGGCCGGGCGGGTCGCCCGGCGCCGGTCCGACGCGGTGCCGACGCGGTGCCGACGCGGGCCCGGCCGGGTTCGGCGACGGCCGGGCCGCCGCCGGGCCCCCGGTACCGGACGCGGTACCGGCCGGTCCGACCGTACGATCTAAGGCGTGGCAGGTCAGGGGTGTGGAGCGCGGCGACCGGCCGTGGCCTGCCTGCTCGCCCTCCTGCTCGTCCTCACCGGGCTCGTCGGCTGCACGGCGGCCGAGCCCGCCGACACGGCGTCCCGGGAGGTCCGGGAGATACAGACGCTCCTCGACCGGCACGCCCGGGCCCTCCTCGGCCGCGACGAGCCCGGCTACCGGGCCGCCCTCGACCCCGCGTACGCGCCGACCGCCCTGACCGAGTACCGGCGGCTCGCGGAGGTGCCGCTCGACGGCTGGACCTACCGGGTCACCGGCGTCGACCGCACCGGCGACGACCGGGTCACCGCCCGCGCCGAGCTGGGGTACCGGCTCCGGGGCCACGACAGGGGACCCGTCACCAGCGGCCGGATCCTGGACCTGGCCGAACGGGACGGACGCTGGTACGTGACCGGTGACCGGCCCGCGGAGGGCGCGCCCCGGCAGCTGTGGGAGCAGGGCGACGTGCGGACCGTACGGGGCGCCCGCTCGCTCGTCCTCGGCGTCGGCCAGGACCCCGAGCGGCTCCGGGAGATCGCCGCGGCCGCCGACCGGGCGGTCCCCGCCGTGAGCGCGGCCTGGCCCTCGGAGTGGGCCCGCGAGGTCGTCGTCCTCGTCCCGGGCTCCCTGGACGCCATGGGCGGGCTCCTCGGGAGGCCAGGGGCCTCCTACCGGGGCATAGCGGCCGTCACCACCGGGGAGACCGAGGGCGGGGCGGACGCGCCCGCGGACCGGGTGATCGTCAACCCGGAGGCGTACGGGGTCCTCGGTTCCTTCGGCCGGCAGCTCGTCCTCACCCACGAGACCGTCCACGTCGCCACCCGGGCCCACACCTCCCCGGCCACCCCGGTCTGGCTCTCCGAGGGCTTCGCCGACCGGGTCGCCTACCGGGGCAGCGGCCGGACCCCCGCCCAGGCGGCCCCCGAGCTGCGCCGCGCGGTCCAGGCGGGCGAGCTGCCCGCCCGGCTCCCGGAGGACGCGGACTTCGGCTTCGGCGGCGACGCGGAGGCGCTGGCGCGGGCCTACGAGGGCGGCTGGCTGGCCTGTGAGCTGATCGCGGAGCGCTGGGGCGAGACGGAGCTCGCGGACTTCTACCGGGCGGTGGGAGCGCACCCGGGCCGCGAGGGCGCGGTGGAGAAGGCGCTCCAGGAGGTCCTGGACACCACCCCCGAGGAGTTCACGGCCGCGTGGCGGACGTACCTGGGGGAGCGGCTCCGCTAGGGCCTGTCCGGCCGCTAGGGCCTGTTTGCCCGCTCGGGCCGGCGCGCGTCGAGTTCGGCGAGGGCCTCCGCCAGCCAGGCCTTCTCCTCCGTGCCGGTCGCGCGGGCGATCCGCAGCATGCCCCGCCGGAAGAGGTCCGGCTCCTCCTCGGCGCGTACCGGCTTCCCTCCCTCGTAGAAGAAGCTGGCCGGAGCGGAGAGGAACTCCTGGCGGCGGCGGAGCACGGCCGCCTGGTCCGCCGGGTCGGGGAGCTGGCCGAGGAAGGTGAGCACGGTGAAGAAGCGCTGGCCGTCGGTGATCTCGGCGTCCTTGGGGGTGCGCAGCCGGGCGAGCAGCTCCCGGCGGCCCTCCGGGGTGAGCGAGAGCGTGCGGCGCGGGGCGGCGCTCGCGCCGGGCTCCGTACGGCTGTCGACCAGTCCGTTCTTCACCAGGCGGGTGATCGCCGGGTAGAGCGCGCCGTCGCTGACTGGGCGGACGTGGCCGCTCAGGCCCTGGATGCGCTCCTTCAGCTCGTACCCGTGCAGCGGCTTCTCGTACAGGAAGCCCAGGATCGACAGCTCCAGCACCGTCCGCCCTCCTTCGCCTCGCCCGCCCTTGTCGTGGGACCGGCCCCCATGCTACCTCTTTTCGATATACCTCGATTCGAGGTATATCGAAAAGAGGGGGTCCCGTCGCATGTCCGCGCACCGCCGCACGCTCGTCCAGCTCGCCCGCCCGGTCTATCTCGAACTCCTCGCCGGAGTCGCCGCGGGCATCATCAACATGGTCTGGGTCGCCAGGCTCGGCGGGGACGCGGTGGCCGCCGTCGCCGTCGCCACCAACGTCGAGAACCTCCTCCTCGGCGTCGTCCTCATGGCCGGCTCGGGCACCACCGTGCTCGTCGCCCGCGCCAGGGGCGCCGACGACCCCGGAGCCGTCCGCGCCGCCGTCCGCGGTGGCGCCGCCCTCTGCGCCCTGCTCGTACCGCCCGTCGCCGTCGGCGGGTACCTCCTGCGCGAACCGCTCGCCGCCCTGCTGCTCGGCGGCTCGGGCCACCCCGCCCACGCCCTGGCCACCGCCTACTTCGCGATCTCGCTCCCCGGCACCGCTGTCCTCTTCGCCACGAACGTCCTCGACGGTGTCCTCAAGGGCGCGGGCGACACCCGCACCCCCATGCGGCTCGCCTTCCTCGCCAACGGCCTGATCCTCGTCCTCGACCCGCTGCTCATCCACGCCTACGGCGTGCAGGGCGCTGCCCTCGCCACCGTCGCCGGCCGGACCGTCGCCCTCGCCGCGGGCCTGCTCGTCCTCCGGCGCACCGCCCTGCTGAAGGCGGCGCGCACCGCCCGCCCAGCCCTGCCGACCGGCGCCGCCCTGCGCCGTACCGCCGCCACCGGACTGCCCATGTCCGTGGACTTCACCGTCCGGATGGCCGGGGCCCTCGCGCTCGTCTCCGTCGTCGCCCGGCTCGGCGTCACCGAGATCGCCGCCTACGGCATCGCCACCAAGGCCATGTACGTCGCGACCATGGCCTTCTACGCCGTCCGCCAGGCCGCAGCGATCCACACCGCGCACCTCCTCGGCTCGGGAAGGGACGAACGGAGGGCCGTCGGACGGCAGGCGCTCCTCCTCGCCGCCGTCCTCGGCGCGAGCGCCGCCGGGCTGCTCCTCCTGGGTGCCGGACCCGTCATGCGCGCCTTCGGTGCCGAGCCCGCGGTGGCGGAGGCGGGCGCGCTCTTCCTGCGCTGCCTCGGCCCCTACCTGGTGCTCATGGCCTGCTACATCGGGGTCGCCGGGGTCTTCGAGGGCAGCGGCGCCGGTCCGCACCTCGCACGGATCACCGTCGCCGGCGTCCTCGTACAACTGCCCCTCGCCCACGTGCTGTCAGGCCTCGGACTCGGCGGCGTCTGCCTGGCCATGGCCCTCGCGACGGCCGCCCAGTGCGCCGCGCTGGGCCTGCTGCACCGCCGTACTCCGGGGCACGGCCGCCGGCGGACGCGCCACTCCGCTCAGAAGGAGCCGGACAGTGCCTTCTCGCGCTCCGGCTGAACCACCGGGACCGCGGCGGCGGCCTCGGCGAGGCGGGGCTCCGTCACCGTCTGCCGCCACAGGATCCGGCAGGCGATGAGGGCGGCGGCTATCAGCAGGCCGTTCCGCGTGAACAGGACCGCCATGCCCAGCGGATCGCTCCGCGTCACGTGCGAGAACCACACCGGGAACTCGAACTGCGTCACAGCCGTCGCCCAGATCACCAGGTGCACGGGCCGCTGCATCCGGCTCGACCGGTAGGCGAGGCAGACCGCGGCCAGACCGACCAGCCACAGCATGTACTGGGGGGAGAGCACCCGGCTCGTCAGCGTGAACAGCAGCACCGCCACGAAGGCCGCGTCCGCCACCGTCGACGAGGTGAAGCGGCGCGCCCGTATGCGCCACAGCAGGAGCCAGCCGAAGGCGCCGACGGTGAGCACCATCGCCGCCGTGGAGACCGTGGAGACGTACGGGCCGAGGAACTCGATCGAGCCGTAGTTCATCCGCGCCTCGCCCTCCCAGCCGAAGTGCCGGACGACGTGGAAGACCATCGAGCCCAGCGACTCGACCTCCGTGCCCCGGTCGCGCTGGAAGGAGAGGAAGGCCAGCGCCCCCGGCATCCACACCACGCAGAGCAGCAGCACGGCGGCCGCCGCACCCGCCGCCGCCGACCAGGAACGGAAGGTCGCCCGGCCCTTCGGGGTGCCCGCGAGGATCAGCGCGGGCCAGACCTTCAGGACCGCGCCGAAGCCGGCGAGCGCGCCGAGGACCCGCGGGCTCCGGCCCGCCGCGAGCAGCCCCGCGACCGCGACCGCGGTCACCATCACGTCGTACCGGGCGTACGCGGTCGGGCCCAGCAGCGCGACGCCCGCGATCCAGATCCAGGCGCCGTGGAGCGTCCGGCCCGCGCGGCGGCCCGTGTGCAGGAGCAGCCCGAAGACCAGCGCGTCACAGAGGAAGGCGAGGACGAAGAAGGCGGTCGAGTAGCCGAGGAACGGCAGCAGCCCGGGGGCGAGGATCGCGAACGCCGCGGCCGGCGGGTACTGCCAGGTGACGTCGTCCAGCGGGTACGTGCCCGCCCGCAGGACCTCGTACCAGCCCTGGTAGATGTTCGAGACGTCGAAGGTGATGTCCGGCCCGGGGACGACCACGACCTTGAAGACAAGGAGCAGCAGGATGATCCGGGTGAGACCCCAGAGGCCGAGTGGAAGCCGCAGACCCGTGCGTGAACCGTTCCTCACTGCGCCGCCCGTCATCACTGTCTCGTCCTTGTCCTGTCTGTCCGCCCGCGCGGAGAGGTGGTGGTGCCGGGTGGCGGGTGCCATCGCGTACTGTCGGCCACGATGTACAAGACCCTGATCGTAACCAACGACTTCCCGCCACGACCCGGCGGAATCCAGGCGTTCCTGCACAACATGGCGCTGCGCCTGGACCCCGAACAGATCGTGGTCTACGCCTCCACATGGAAGCGAAGCCGCGAAGGGGTCGAGGCGACCGCTCTGTTTGACGCCGAACAGCCTTTCACGGTTGTCCGCGATCGCACCACCATGCTGTTGCCCACACCCAGGGTCACCGCCCGCGCCACCGCGCTGCTGCGCGAGCACGGCTGCGAGTCCGTGTGGTTCGGCGCGGCCGCGCCGCTCGGCCTGATGGCCCCCGCGCTGCGCAGGGCGGGAGCGAGGCGGCTCGTCGCCACCACCCACGGGCACGAGGCCGGCTGGGCCCAACTGCCCGCCGCCCGGCAGCTGCTGAGGCGGATCGGCGAGGGCACGGACACCATCACGTACCTCGGTGAGTACACCCGCTCCCGGATCGCGGCGGCCCTCACGCCCGCCGCCGCCGGGCGGATGGTCCAGCTCCCGCCGGGCGTGGACGAGAAGACCTTCCACCCCGACTCGGGGGGCGTCGAGGTCCGCGCCCGCCTCGGTCTCAGCGACCGCCCCGTCGTCGTCTGCGTCTCCCGCCTCGTCCCGCGCAAGGGCCAGGACACCCTGATCAGGGCCCTGCCCGAGATCCTCCGCAGGGTCCCGGACGCGGTCCTCCTGATCGTCGGCGGCGGCCCGTACGAGAAGGACCTGCGCCGTCTCGCCGCCGAGACCGGCGTGGCCGGATCCGTACGCTTCACCGGCGCCGTCCCCTGGTCCGAACTCCCCGCCCACTACGGGGCCGGCGACGTCTTCGCCATGCCCTGCCGGACCCGCCGCGGCGGCCTCGACGTCGAAGGCCTCGGCATCGTCTACCTGGAGGCCTCCGCCACCGGCCTCCCGGTCGTCGCCGGCGACTCCGGCGGCGCCCCCGACGCCGTCCTCGACGGCGAGACCGGCTGGGTCGTCCGCGGCGACTCCCCGGCCGAGGCGGCCGACCGCGTCGCCACCCTCCTCCTCGACCCCGAACTCCGCGCCCGCATGGGCGAGCGCGGGCGCGCCTGGGTCGAGGAGAAGTGGCGCTGGGACCTCCTCGCGGAACGGCTCAGGGAGCTGCTCTGACGCGGTGGGACGGAGCACGCATACGGATACGGAGAGGGGCCCGGGTGAGAACACCCCGGGCCCCTCTCCGTATCCGTCATTCGTGTCCGTCGTCCGTGTCCGTCAGGACACCGGGCTCAGCCCTGGTAGATCGCCTCGATCTCGTCCGCGAACTCCCGCGCCACCACGTTGCGCTTCAGCTTCAGCGAGGGGGTGATGTGGCCCGCCTCCTCGGTGAACTGGGCCGGGAGGACACGGAACTTGCGGACCGACTCCGCCTTGGAGACCGCCGCGTTGCCGTCGTCGATCGCCCGCTGGACCTCCGCCAGGAGATCGGCGTCGTCGCGCAGGGAGACCGCCGTCGAACCGGCCGGCTTGCCGTGGTCCGAGGCCCAGCGGCCGAGGAACTCCTCGTCCAGGGTGACGAGCGCGCCCACGAACGGGCGGCCGTCGCCGACCACCATGCACTCCGCGACCAGCGCGTGCGCCCGGATCCGGTCCTCGATGACCGCCGGGGCGACGTTCTTGCCGCCCGCCGTCACCAGGATCTCCTTCTTGCGGCCGGTGATCGCGAGGTAGCCGTCCTCGTCGAGCGTGCCGATGTCGCCCGTGTGGAACCAGCCGTCCGCCAGCGCCTCGGCCGTCGCCGCCTCGTTGTTCCAGTACCGCGAGAAGATGTGCTCGCCGTGCAGCAGCACCTCGCCGTCGTCGGCGATCCGCACCACCGAGCCCGGCAGCGGCTGCCCGACCGTGCCGATCTTCTGCCGGTCCCACGGGTTGAACGCGGTCGCCGCGCACGACTCCGTCAGGCCGTACCCCTCGAGCACCGTGAAGCCGATGCCCCGGAAGAAGTGGCCGAGCCGCTCGCCCAGCGGCGCGCCGCCCGAGATCGCGTACTCGCCGCGGCCGCCGAGCACCGCCCGCAGCTTGCTGTAGACCAGCTTGTCGAAGAGCTTGTGCTTGAGCTTGAGACCGAAGGACGGGCCCTCGGGGGTCCCGATCGCCCGGCTGTACGCGATCGCCGTGTGCGCCGCCTTGTCGAAGATCTTGCCCTTGCCGTCGGCCTGCGCCTTGGCCCGAGCCGAGTTGTAGACCTTCTCGAAGACCCGCGGCACGCCCAGGATCAGCGTCGGCCGGAACGAGGCCAGCTCGTCGGTGAGGTTCTTGATGTCCGGGACACAGCCCAGCCGGATCGGCGCCATCACGGACGCGACCTCGACGAGCCGCCCGAAGACGTGCGCGGCCGGCAGGAAGAGCAGGACCGAGCACTCGCCGGTACGGAAGAGGGGCTTCAGCCGCGCCACCACGTTGCCGCACTCGGCGAAGAAGGCCCGGTGGGTCAGGACACAGCCCTTGGGGCGGCCGGTCGTGCCCGAGGTGTAGACGATCGTCGCCGGGTCGTCCGCGTTCGCCGCGGACATGCGCTCGTCGAGCAGCTCGTCGGAGACGCCAGCGCCGTCGGCGGTGAGCCGGGCGATCGCGTCGGCCTCGATCTGCCACACGCCCTTGAGCTCCGGCAGCTCCGCCCGCACGGAGGCCACGGACTCCTCGTGCGCGGCGCTCTCGACGAGCACCAGCGTGGCGCCGGAGTCACCGAGGATCCACTGGATCTGCTCCGGCGAGCTCGTCTCGTACACCGGCACGGTCACCGCGCCCGCGCTCCAGATCGCGAAGTCGAGGAGCACCCACTCGTAGCGCGTACGGGACAGCAGGGCGACCCGGTCGCCCGCCGCCACACCCGCGGCGATCAGCCCCTTGGCGACCCCGCGGACCTCCGCGAGGAACTGGGTCGCGGTCACGTCCGTCCAGACCCCGTCCACCTTGCGCCCCATCACGGCGACATCTGGGTGCTGGGAGGCGTTGCGGCGGATGAGATCCGTCAGGTTGCCGTCCGTGGGGACCTCGTACAGGGCCGGAAGGCTGAACTCGCGCAAGACTGCTGCTCCTCATCGGGCGCCGGCGCCACGGCTCTGTGTGATGCACCGGTGTAGTCCATGATCGGGCAGGTGCTCAGTGGGGGTGAGCACGACTGGACTGCCCGGACGTTACCCATCAGTACATGGTTCCGATAGGGGGTCCAGGCCAGATGTTCGGTGCGTCACACATGCGTGGCGGTGCTGTGCGCACAGTAATCCACAGGTTTCCCGACTCGGAAGTAACCGCAGGTGACACCCCCTAAGGTGGGCTCATGCGAGTCCATGTGGTCAGTGACGTGCACGGCAACGCCGAAGACCTCGCCAAGGCGGGGGAGGGCGCCGACGCCCTCATATGCCTGGGGGACCTGGTCCTCTTCCTCGACTACGCCGACCACAGCCGCGGGATCTTCCCCGACCTCTTCGGCGTCGAGAACGCCGACCGGCTCGTGGAGCTCCGCACCGCCCGCCGCTTCGACGAAGCCCGTGACCTGGGCCGCAGCCTCTGGGTCGAGCTGGACGTCGACCGCGACACCGCCATCGAGGCCGCCGTGCGCCGGCAGTACGCCGAGCTCTTCGCCGCCTTCCCCACCCCCACGTACGCCACCTACGGGAACGTCGACATCCCCCGGCTCTGGTCCGAGTTCGCCGGCCCGGGCACGACCGTCCTCGACGGGCAGCGGATCGAGCTCGGCGGCCTCACCGTCGGCTTCGTCGGCGGCGGACTGCGCACCCCGATGCGCACCCCGTACGAGATCTCGGACGAGGAGTACGCGGCCAAGGTCGAGGCCCTCGGCGAGGTCGACGTCCTCTGCTCGCACATCCCGCCGGACGTCCCGGAGCTGACCTACGACACGGTCGCCCGCCGCTTCGAGCGGGGCAGCCGCGCCCTGCTCGACGCGATCCGGCGCACCCGGCCCCGCTACGCCCTCTTCGGCCACGTCCACCAGCCGCTCGCCCGGCGGATGCGGGTCGCGTCGACCGAGTGCGTGAACGTCGGCCACTTCGCCTCGACCGGCAGGCCCTTCGCCCTGGAGTGGTGACGGGCGCGGAGCCGCGGCGCGATAGCCTGCCGTCGGCACATCTGTACGTCTGTGCCCTTCGAGTTCTCGCCGGACCGCACAGTGGAGGAGCCACCGCGATGGCCGAACACACCAGCTCGAGCATCACCATCGAGGCGGCGCCGGCCGACGTCATGGGTGTGATCGCCGACTTCGCCCGCTACCCGGAGTGGACGGGCGAGGTGAAGGAGGCCGAGGTCCTGGAGACCGACGCCGCCGGCCGCGCGGAGAAGGTCCGGCTGCTCCTCGACGCCGGAGCGATCAAGGACGACCACACCCTGGCGTACACCTGGACCGGCGCCGACGAGGTCAGCTGGACCCTGGTCAAGTCCCAGATGCTCCGCTCCCTCGACGGCTCCTACCGGCTCGCCGCGCTCGGCGGCGGCGACCGCACCGAGGTCACGTACCAGCTGACCGTCGACGTCAAGATCCCCATGCTCGGCATGATCAAGCGCAAGGCCGAGAAGGTCATCATCGACCGCGCCCTGGCCGGCCTGAAGAAGCGCGTCGAGTCGGGCGCGTAGCGGCCGCCCGCCGTGCGGGCAGCGCCCGCCGTTCCGTGTGGGCAATCGTCCCGCTGGGCTGGGGGGACCCCCAGCCCAGCGGGAGCGGTAACGTTCCCGCCCATGCGGATCATCCTTGTCACCGGCCTCGGCGGCGCCGGGCGCACCACCGTCGCCGCCGCGACCGCCCTCGCCGAGGCGCGGGCGGGCCGCCGGGTCCTGCTCGTCTCCGAGGAGGCCGACCCGCTCACCGGCCCGCTTCCGGACGCGCTCCGGGAGCCGGCCGCGGCCGAGCTCCCGGGCGGCGGGAGCATCCGGGTCCGCCGGCCCGACCCCGCCGCGGACTTCCGCCGCGAGTTCCTCGCCCTCCAGGCCCGCTCCTCCACCGCCCTCGACCTGCTCGGCGCCGCGCCCTTCGAGGACGCCGAGCTCACCGAACTCCCCGGCAGCCGCCAGTTCGCCCTGCTGAGGGCACTGCGTGACGCCGCCGACGGAGAGCACGATCTCGCCGTCGTCGACCTGCCCCCGCTCCACGAGGCCCTCGCCCTCCTCGCCCTGCCCGAGCAGCTCCGCCGCTACCTGCGCCGCCTCCTGCCCACCGAACGGCAGGCCGCCCGCGCGCTGCGCCCGATGCTCGCCCAGCTCGCCGGGGTCCCCATGCCCGCGCAGTGGCTGTACGAGACCACGGCCCGCTGGGAGGCCGAACTCGCCGCCGCCCAGGCCGTCACCGACGCCCCCACCACCCGCGTCCGGCTCGTCCTCGAACCGGGCCCCGCCGCCCTCCGGGCCCTGCGCACCGCGCGGCTCGGCCTCGCCCTCCACGGCCTGGCCCTCGACGCCGTCGTCGCCAACCGGCTGCTGCCCGCCGACTCCGAGGACCCCTGGCTCGCCGGGCTGACCGCCCAGCAGCACCGGCACCTGGAGGAGCTCCGTACCGCCGCGGGCGTCGTCCACGAGCTGCCGCACCTCGGCCGCGACCCGCGTGGAGCCGAGGACCTCGCCCTCCTCGCGCCCGTCCCGCCCACCGCCGCCCTCGCCCCCGTGCCCGGACCGGAGATCGAGGACCGGCGGGAGGAGGACGGCGTCCTCGTCTGGCACATCGCCTTGCCCGGTGCCGTCAAGGAGGAGCTCTCCCTCGTCCGCCGCGGCGAGGAACTGCTCCTGAGCGTCGGACCGTTCCGCCGCAACCTGCCCCTGCCGGCCGTCCTGCGCCGCTGCACCGTGACCGGCGCAGGGCTCGTCGAAGGGGACCTCAGGGTGCGCTTCACTCCGGACCCGGGACTCTGGCCACGGACCCCCTGAGGCCGTGTACCGTCGAAGTACCAGCGACTGAGGAGTACGCCATGAGCGATTCGGACGCCTGGGCCAAGGCCTGCGCCGAGGACCTGGAGGCGGAGAAGGCCCGCCGTCGTGCGGAGCGCGGGGCCGAGCCCGGCTCGGCCGCCGAGGAGTTCCGCAAGCTCTTCGACGCCGTCGCGGACAAGGTCGCCGGGGGCCTCGGGGGCCCGCTGCTCGGCGGGATCAGCGGTCAGACCGTCCAGCAGTTCGTCAGCCAGGCGAAGGCCGTCGTCGAGCCCGTCATCGAGCGCAACCCGCAGGTCTTCGACCACCTCGCCGCCGCCGGCAACGAACTTCTCGCCGCCTACCGCTCCGCCGTCGAGGGCCACGAGACCCGCTGGACCCGCGGCGGGACCGTCTCCGAGGACGACCCGCGCCGCGCCGCCGACGGCGAGGACGGCCCGCGCGGCGACGAGGAAGGGCCCGGAACGGGCCAGCACATCGACCTGGACTGATCAGTAGGGTCGTCCCCCTCGGGTACGGTGGGCCGTAGCGGGGCTCGACCGAAAACTGAGGGACTAATGGGACTCACCATCGGCGTCGACATCGGCGGCACGAAGATCGCGGCCGGCGTGGTCGACGAGGAGGGCAACATCCTCGACACGCACAAGGTGCCCACCCCGCCGACCCCCGAGGGCATCGTCGACGCGATCAGCGCCGCGGTCTCCGAGGCCGGCAAGGGCCACTCGATCGAGGCCGTGGGCATCGGTGCCGCGGGCTACGTCGACGACAAGCGTGCCACCGTCCTCTTCGCGCCGAACATCGACTGGCGGCACGAGCCGCTGAAGGACAAGGTCGAGCAGCGGGTCGGTCTGCCCGTGGTCGTCGAGAACGACGCCAACGCGGCGGCCTGGGGCGAGTACAAGTTCGGCGCGGGCCAGGGCCACGAGGACGTCATCTGCATCACCCTCGGCACCGGCCTCGGCGGCGGCATCATCATCGGCAACAAGCTGCGCCGCGGACGCTTCGGCGTAGCGGCGGAATTCGGCCACATCCGGGTCGTCCCGGACGGTCTCCTCTGCGGCTGCGGCAGCCAGGGCTGCTGGGAGCAGTACGCCTCCGGGCGGGCCCTCGTCCGGTACGCGAAGCAGCGCGCCAACGCCACCCCGGAGCGCGCCGAGGTCCTGCTGGCCCTCGGCGACGGCACCCCCGAGGGCATCGAGGGCAAGCACGTCAGCCAGGCCGCCCGCGCCGGCGACCCGGTGGCCGTCGACTCCTTCCGCGAGCTGGCCCGCTGGGCGGGTGCCGGTCTCGCCGACCTGGCCTCGCTCTTCGACCCGTCCGCCTTCATCGTCGGCGGCGGCGTCTCGGACGAGGGCGACCTCGTCCTCGACCCGATCCGCAAGTCCTTCCGGCGCTGGCTGATCGGCGGCCAGTGGCGTCCGCACGCGCAGGTCCTCGCGGCCCAGCTGGGCAACAAGGCCGGCCTCGTGGGCGCGGCCGACCTGGCCCGCCAGGGCTGACCACCGGCCGGTCCCCGTCACCCCGACCGCCCGTCGCGTCCTCTCGGACGCGGCGGGCGGTTGTCGTATGTTGCCTGACATGGCGATCAGCGAACTGCCCAACTCCCGCACCGAATCGGACGGTTCGGCCGTCCTCCGGGTCCTGAGCTACAACATCCGCTCGATGCGCGACGACGAGGACGCCCTCGCCCGGGTGATCCGCGCCTGCGACCCGGACCTCGTCTTCGTCCAGGAGGCCCCGCGCTTCTTCCGCTGGCGCAAGCACGCGGCCCGGCTCGCCGCCAAGAGCGAGCTCGTCGTCCTGAGCGGCGGCGCCACCGCGGCCGGGCCGCTGCTGCTCTGCTCCCTGCGGGCCACCGTGGAACGCACCGAGGACATCCTCCTGCCGCTCACCCCGGGCCTGCACCGCCGCGGCCTCGCGACCGCCGTCGTCCGCTTCGCCGGGGCCAGGGTCGGGCTGATCAGCTGCCACCTGAGCCTGCGCGAGGACGAGCGGTACGCCCAGGCCGGGATGGTCCTCGACCGGGTCGCCGCGCTGGGCACCCCGTACACCCTCGTGGCCGGGGACCTCAACGAGCGGCCCGGCGGCCCCGCCTTCACCCGGCTCGCGAAGGAGCTCCAGGACGGCTGGGCGGTGAGTCCCTGGGGCGGCGAGTACACCTCGACCCCCGCCGACCCGCACCAGCGCATCGACGCGATCCTGGCCACCCCGGGCGTCGAGTTCCTCGGCTGTGGGGTCCCGCCGCACCTCGACCCCACGGACCTGAGAACGGCAACGGACCACCTGCCCGTACTGGCGGCGGTCCGTGTGCCTGCTGCGTAGAGCGCGGAACGAGGGGGGCTAGACGACCGCCCCGCGGCCCGGGTCGCCGAAGCCGTCGTCATCGTCGTCGTCGTGCTTCATGCGGGCGACCAGGGTCGCGAAGCCGCCCAGGAAGCCGCCCACGCAGAGCGTCGTCAGCCACCAGGTCATGTCCCACTGGAACAGGACGGCCACCAGCATCAGCACCGGGCCGCCGACCACGCCCAGCCAGGCGAACTTGGTCGTCGCGTCGGCCTCCGGCAGCGGCGGGGGCTCCGGCGGGACGAAGTGGCCCTCTTCGGAGCCGTCCGGGCCCTCCTCCGGCTCGGCGGGGGAGTAGTCCCGGGGACCGCTCGGCCGTACCCCGGGCGCGAAGACGACGGAGCTGCCCAGCGAGGGCTTCTCCGCTCCGGCCTCCGGCCTCCGGTCGGCATCGGCCGAGGCCTCGGCGTCCGTCCCGGGCCCGGTCTCGCCACCGGGCGAGGCCTCGCCGTCCGGCTCGGTCCCGGGGCCGGCGCCCGTCCCGGTCTTGGAGTCGGCGCCCGACCCGGTCCCCGAGTTGGCACCCGACCCGGCACCGGACCCCGTAGGGGTCTCCGACCCCGTACCGGCCTTGGCCGCCGTTCCCGTACCGGTACCGGTACCGGTACCGGTACCGGTACCCGATTCCGTACCCGCGCCGGTACCCGTACCCGTCCCCGCGCCCGGCTTCGTCGGCTCGTCCTCCGGCTCGTCCTCCGGCTCGGGCAGCGACAGGGTCTCGATCGGCCGGTACGGCCTGGCCCCCGGAGGGTCCACGGGCTCCTCCCCGTACCCGGCGACGATCGCGGCCCACGCCGCCTCCTCGTCGATGGGCTGCGGCTCCCGCTCGCCGCCGTCCTGCTGATCAGCCACCGCTGCTGCTCCTCTTCCCGTCGACCGGACTCGGGGCGAGACGCTCGACGAACGCCCAGCTCTCCTCGAAGATCCGCTCCGCGTCATGGTCCAACGTCGCGACGTGGTAGCTCTGTTCCAGCAGGATCTCCTGGACGTCCGTCGAGGAGATCCTGCTCAGGATCCGGGCGGAGTCGGCCGGCGGCACCACATGGTCCTGCGGGCTGTGCAGCACCACCACCGGCTGCGTGACCTGCGGGAGCTCGGCGTCCACCGTCCGGAAGAACTGGCGCAGCGAGTGCGCCGCGTGCAGAGGCACCCGGTCGTAGCCGACCTCCGTCACGCCCTCCTTGGCGATGTCGCTCGCGATGCCGCTCGTCGTGCGGACCAGGTGCCGGGCGACCGGCAGCGCGTGCGCCGCCAGGCCGTGCACCTTGTTGCCAGGGTTGACGAGGACGATGCCCCGCACCGCGTCCCCGTGCTGCGCGGCCAGCCGCAGCGTCAGCGCCCCGCCCATGGAGAGGCCGAAGACGAAGACGCTCTCGCACCGCTCCAGGAGCTCGCGCAGGGCCCGGTCCACCTCCGCGTACCAGTCGCGCCAGGTGGTGAGCTGCATGTCCTCCCAGCGCGTGCCGTGGCCCGGCAGCAGCGGCAGCGACACGGTGAGCCCGCGGCCGGCCAGATACTCGGCCCACGGACGCATCGACTGCGGGGAACCGGTGAATCCGTGACAGAGAAGGACGCCGACCTCTCCGCCTTCGTGGCGGTACGGCTCGGCTCCGGGAAGGACCGGCACCGGGGTCTCCTGTTCGTTCGACTTCGGGTGCGCCGAAGCGACGGAAAATGGGGAAAGGACCTTCACGGTACGCGACCGGACCGACACCGACCAGGGCCGTAGCGGGGGCCGTGGGTCGGTACGGGATAAAGTCGTGGCCACGGCACACGGAAGGCATGGCGAGTTGATCTACGGCGCAATGAAGTTCTCCATCGGAGGGTCCCTGAAGCTTGCCTTCCGGCCCTGGGTCGAGGGTTTGGAGAACATTCCGGCCGAGGGTCCCGCGATCCTGGCGAGCAACCACCTCTCCTTCTCGGACTCCTTCTTCCTCCCCGCCGTCCTCGACCGCAAGGTCACCTTCATCGCCAAGGCCGAGTACTTCACCTCCCCGGGGGTGAAGGGCAAGCTCACCGCCGCCTTCTTCAAGGGCGTCGGCCAGCTGCCCGTCGACCGTTCGGGCGCCCGAGGCGCCGGCGAGGCGGCGATCAAGGCCGGTATCGACGTCATCGAGGGAGGCGGGCTCTTCGGGATCTACCCCGAGGGCACCCGCTCGCCCGACGGCCGGCTCTACCGGGGCAAGCCCGGCGGTCTGGCGCGGGTGGCCCTGGCCACCGGCGCGCCCGTGATCCCGGTGGCCATGATCGACACGGAGAAGATCCAGCCGCCCGGCAAGGTCGTCCCCAAGCTGATGCGTCCGGGGATCCGGATCGGCAAGCCGCTGGACTTCACCCGTTACCAGGGCATGGACGGCGACCGCTTCATCCTCCGCTCGGTGACCGACGAGGTCATGTACGAGATCATGAAGCTGTCCGGTCAGGAGTACGTCGACATCTACGCGACCGCCGCCAAGCGGCAGATCGCGGACGCGGAGAAGGCGGCCAAGGAGGCCGTCAAGGCCGAGATCGCGGCGCGGGAAGAGTCGGGCGCGTAGGCACGGCACGACACCCCCAGGGGTGTCCGGGGGGTGGGGGAGATGGCCAAACGCGAGCGTGTCGTGCGCATGTCGGTCGAGCAGCCGCTGTGGCGTGCGCTGACCGGCTACCGCGTCCTGACGATGATCTACGCCGTCCTGCTGTTCGCCTTCGGGCGGGAGCGGTACGAGCGGCCCTGGATCGCCGTCGCCTATCTGGCGGTGATGTGCGTCTGGACCCTCGCGACCCTCCCCAGGGTGGCGAACGCGGCCAGCTGCACCAAGCGCTTCCTCGGCGCCGACCTCACCGTCGCCCTCGTCGGCATCCTGCTCACCCCGCTGGCCGACGCCCACGCCCAGTCGGTCGACGGCCCCACCCTGCCGTCGATATGGACCGCGGGTTCCGTCCTCGCGTACGCGATCAAGGGCGGCTGGCGCTGGGCCGGAGTCGCCTCCTCCCTCGTCGCCGTCGCCAACATCGTCGAGCGCGGCCATACCAGCCGGGACACCCTCCACAACGTGCTGCTCGTCTGGGTGGCCTCCATCGCCATCGGATACGTCGTCGAGGTGGCCCGCGCCTCCGAGCGCACCCTCGCCCGGGCCCTGGAGATCGAGGCCGCGACCCGGGAGCGGGAGCGGCTCGCCCGGGACATCCACGACAGCGTCCTCCAGGTCCTCGCGATGGTGCAGCGGCGCGGCACGGCGCTGGGCGGCGAGGCCGCCGAGCTCGGCCGGATGGCGGGGGAGCAGGAGGTGGCCCTCCGTACCCTCGTCGCGGGCGGACTGGCCCGGCCCAGCCTGGTCTCGGAGGACGAGTCCGAGGGGGCCGTGGTCCGGGTCGTCGAGGTGGAGGACGACCCCCCTTACGGCGCGGGTGACACCCCCGTCGACCTGCGGCTCCTGCTCGCCCCGCGCGCCGGGGCGAGGACCACGCTCTCCGAGCCGGGCGCACCCGTGCTGCTGCCGCCGCCCGCCGCCCGCGAGCTGGCCGCCGCCGTCGGCGCCGCCCTGGACAACGTCCGGGTGCACGCGGGTGAGGACGCCCAGGCCTGGATCCTCGTCGAGGACTGGCCGGACGAGGTGATCGTCACCGTCCGGGACGACGGCCCCGGCATCCCGGAGGGCCGCCTCGCGCAGGCCGAGGGCGAGGGCCGGATGGGCGTCGCCCTCTCCATCCGGGGCAGACTGCGGGATCTGGGCGGTACGGCCGAGCTGATCTCGGTCCCGGGGCAGGGCACGGAAGTCGAGTTGAAGGTTCCACGGGGGAAGGCAGGACAGGGAAGATGAGCGAGCAGCAGCAGATCAGGGTGATGGTCGTCGACGACCATCCGATGTGGCGGGACGCGGTCGCCCGCGACCTCGCGGAGGCGGGTTTCGACGTGGTCGCCACGGCGGGCGACGGCGAGCAGGCCGTGCGCCGGGCCACGGCGGCCGGGCCCGACGTCCTCGTCCTGGACCTGAACCTGCCGCTGAAGCCGGGCGTGCAGGTCTGCAAGGAGCTCGTCGGCGCGCACCCCGCGCTGCGGGTCCTGGTCCTCTCGGCGAGCGGGGAGCACGCCGACGTCCTGGAGGCGGTCAAGTCCGGTGCCACCGGCTACCTCCTCAAGTCGGCCAGTACGGAGGAGCTGATCGACGCCGTGCGGCGGACGGCCGTCGGCGACCCCGTCTTCACCCCCGGCCTCGCCGGTCTGGTCCTCGGCGAGTACCGCCGGCTGGCCTCCGAGCCCGCCCCGGCGGCCGGTGGCGACGAGCCGAAGGCCCCGCAGCTGACGGACCGCGAGACCGAGGTCCTGCGGCTGGTCGCCAAGGGGCTCAGCTACAAGCAGATCGCCGAGCGCCTGGTGATCTCGCACCGCACCGTCCAGAACCACGTGCAGAACACGCTCGGCAAGCTCCAGCTCCACAACCGGGTGGAGCTCGTCCGGTACGCCATCGAGCGCGGGCTCGACGACGCCTGAGCCTGCGGCGGGGCGGGGCGGGCCAGGTGCCGGGTCCGGTGTCGTGCCCGGTGCCGGGCGCGGGGAGTTACGGGCGCGGTGACGTGACGGGCCGTATATTCGCGAGGACCGCGCATATCCGGCCCATCACCGCTTCTGGGGGAACTCAGTGGAAATCCTGGCATTCGGCGTACAGGCGGACGAGAAGCCCCTGATCGATCAGGCCTTCGAGGGGCATCACGACGTCCGCTGCGTGGACGTGTTCCTCACCGAGGACACCGCGCCCATCGCGGCCGGCTACGAGATCATCTCCACCAGCGTCAACGCCAGCCTCGACCACAAGGTCCTGCAGACCCTCGCCGCCGGCGGGACCCAGATGATCGCCCAGCGCTCCACGGGCTTCAACAACATCGACCTGGAGGTGGCCGAACGCCTCGGCCTCACCGTCGCCCGGGTCTCGTACTACTCCCCGTACTCCGTCGCCGAGTTCGCCTGGACGCTCGCGATGGCCGTGAACCGCCGGATCGTCCGCGCCTCCAACCGGACCCGCGACTTCGACTTCCGCCTCGACGGGCTGATGGGCCGCGACCTGCGGGGCCGTACCGTCGGCGTCCTCGGCACCGGCAAGATCGGCGAGGCCTTCACCCGGATCGCCGACGGCTTCGGCATGAAGCTGCTCGGCTGGGACGTCGCCGAGAACCCGGTCTGCCTCGCGCTGGGCATGGAGTACGTGGACAAGGACCGGCTCTTCGCCGAGGCCGACCTCATCAGCCTGCACGTGCCGCTGCTCCCGTCCACCCATCACCTCATCGACGCCGACGCCCTCAGGGCGATGAAGGACGACGTGATCCTGGTGAACTCCAGCCGCGGCGGGCTCATCGACACCGAGGCCCTGGTCGTCGAGCTCCGGTCCGGCCGCTTCGCCGGTGTCGGCCTGGACGTGTACGAGGCGGAGGCCGGGCTCTTCTTCCTCGACAAGTCCCTGGAGGTCGTCGAGGACGACACCCTGGCCCGCCTGGTCACCTTCCCGAACGTGGTGGTCACCTCCCACCAGGCGTACTACACGGTCGACGCGGTCGGCCAGATCATCGACACCACGGTCCAGAACGTCCTCGACTACACCGCCGGCCGGCGCAGCGAGAACGTCCTGGTACCCAGGGTTCAGACCGCCTAGACCAGCACTCCCGCGAGCAGCGAGGCCGTCAGCTCCGCGCCGTCGATGGTCAGCACCGACTCGGGGTGGAACTGCACCCCGGCGAAGCCCGGTCCGCGCAGCGCGTGCACCTCCCCGGTCTCCGGGTCCCGGCTGATCTCGATCCGGTGCAGGGCCAGCTCCGTCGCCGTCCGGTCGTCGCAGCGGGCGGTGAAGCTGTTGTAGAAGCCGACGGTCCGCTCCTGCCCGAAGAGGTCGATCCGCAGCTGGGCCCCCTGGAACGGGGTCCGCTTGCGGACGATCTCCAGGCCGAGGTCGGCGGCGATCAGCTCGTGCCCCAGGCAGACCCCGAGCAGACCGTGCCGGTGGTCCCGCACCAGCTCGGCCGTCAGACCGCGCAGGAAGCGCATCTTCGCGTCGGCGGCGTCCGAGGGGTTCCCGGGACCGGGACCCAGGACCACCGGCCCCTCATGGGCGAGCGCCAGCTCCCGCAGCCCCGGCTCGTCGTAGCGGAGCACCGACACGTCGAGGCCCGAGGAACGCAGGACGTGCGCCAGCATCGCGGTGAAGGTGTCCTCGGCGTCGATCACCAGGGCGTGGCCCGACAGCTCCGCCGACCGGACCTGCATCTTCAGCCAGAACGGCGCCAGATCGGCCCGCCGGGCGTCCAGGGCGGCCCGGACCCGCGGATCGTCGGCCAGCCGCGCCGGCGCCGGAGCCGCCGCGTCCGCCGCCGGGCGGCCCTCCCGCACGCCGAGGGCGGTGAGCACCCCGGCGGCCTTGGCGTGGGTCTCGGCGACCTCGCCGGCCGGGTCGGAGTGGCGTACGAGGGTCGCCCCGACCGGCACCCGCAGCCTGCCGTCCCGGGAGATGTCGGCCGTACGGATCAGGATGGGGGAGTCCAGCGTCTGGGCGCCGGTCTCGTCCGTACCGAGCAGGGCGAGCGCCCCCGCGTAGTAGCCGCGTCCGCCGGTCTCGTGACGCTCGATCACCCGGCAGGCGTTCTGCACCGGCGAGCCGGTCACGGTCGCCGCGAACATCGTCTCCCGGAGCACCTCCCGCACGTCCAGGGTGGAGCGGCCGCGCAGCTCGTACTCGGTGTGGGCGAGGTGGGCCATCTCCTTCAGGCGCGGGCCGATCACGACCCCGCCCATGTCGCCCACGGTGCACATCATCTTGAGCTCCTCGTCCACCACCATGGAGAGCTCCTCGGTCTCCTTGCGGTCGGCGAGGAAGGCCAGCAGGTCCTCCGGGGTCGGCGCGGCCCCGGCCGGGTAGCGGTACGTGCCGCTGATCGGGTTCATCACGACCGTGCCGCCCGACATCCGCACGTGCACCTCGGGGCTCGCCCCGACGAGGGTCCGGTCGCCGGTGTGCACGACGAAGGTCCAGTACGCGCCCCGCTCCCCCGAGAGGAGCCGCCGGAACAGGGCGAGGGCGTCGGCCCGCCCGAAGCCCGGGATCTCCCCGGTGTAGGTGCGCCGGATGACGAAGTTCGCGCCCTCGCCCGAGCCGATCTCCTCGTCGATGACCCGGCGCACGGTCCCGGCGTACTCCTCGTCCGAGACGTCGAACCCGCCGCCCTCGACGGTCACGTCGTGCGCGGGCAGTTGCTCCAGCGCCTCGGCGAGCGGCAGTTCGTACACCTCGTCGGCGACGAGCACGGAGAGCGGGGTGCCGTCGTCCCGCACGTCGAAGCCGCGCTCCCGGATCTGCCGGAAGGGCACGAGCGCGAGCGTCGGCAGCGGGCCCACGGGCAGCTCGGCGAGGCGCTCGGCCTCGTGGACCCGTCCGACGAGCACCTCGACGGTGTCGTGGTCACGGCCGGGGGTGCGCCTGCGCAGCAGGGCGAAGGGCGGGCAGGAGTCGTCCAGGAGACGGGAGAGGTCCATGGGGTGTGTCGTTCCTTCCGAGGGGAGTACGGAGAGGAACGGCCCGGGTACGAGAGAAGGCCGCCCCTCGGGCGGCCTTCGCGTGTCTGTCGGTGTACGCGCAGTCAGTGGGCCGCCGGATGAGCGGTCCACCACCAGTTCTGGATCTGCGGCGCGAACATGTGAGCACTGTAGCCCAGCGGACACGGAAACGGGGCCCGATCCGCACCGTGGACGGTGCGGACCGGGCCCCGGGGACCCGCTGAACTACCCGATCAGAAGATCAGGTTGTAGCTCTGCCAGCCGGGACCGACCTGCACGCGCGGGGCGTACGGGGCGGTGGCGCTGCCGGTGCCCTTGTACAGCCAGAGGACGCCGGAACCGTCACGGCCCACGAAGTCGACCTTGCCGTCACCGGTGAGGTCGCTCGGCCCGACGATGCTGTTGTAGATCTTCCAGCCGGTGCCCACCTGCACGCGCGGGGCGTACGGGGCGGTGGCGCTGCCGGTGCCCTTGTACAGCCACAGGGTGCCGGCGCTGTCGCGGCCGATCAGGTCCGGCTTGCCGTCGGAGGTCAGATCGCCGGTGCTGACGATGTTGTTGTAGATCTGCCAGCCGGTGCCGATCTGCGCCCGGGTCGCGAACGGCGTGGCCGGGGTGCCCGTGCCCTTGTACAGCCAGATGACACCCGACTTCTCCCGGGCGATCACGTCCGGCTTGCCGTCCCCGGTCAGGTCGCGGACGCCGATGATCTGGTCGTAGATGCCCCAGCCGCCACCGACCCGCAGCCGGCCCTTGAACGGCGCCGACGGGTTCCCGCTGCCCTGGTAGTACCAGAGCACGCCGGAGGTGTCCCGGGCCACAGCGTCACCGGTGCCGTCGGCACGGAGGGCGGTCAGCGGGGTGACGGTGTTGTAGATGCCCCAGCCGCCGCCGACCCGGTACCGGGTCAGGAACGGGGAGGTGGCGCTGCCGGTGCCCTGGTACTGCCAGAGGACACCGGAGGCGTCACGGGCGAGGAGGTTGTAGCGGTTGTTGGAGGCGACGGGGGTGGCGGGAGCCTCCTCCACCACGTCCGTCGCCTTCACCCACGCCATGCGGTGGTTGTAGCGGATGGGGATGTACATGTCGGTGCCCACGACGTTCGTCTGGGCGGAGCCGAAGTAGTCGTCCCCCTTGACCGCCGGGCCCGCCTGCACGTACGCGCCCCCGCTGCCGAAGGAGTACTTCGACAGGTAGTTCGGGTTGTCCGTCGGAGCGGTGACACCGCCGGTGCCGGGGTACGCCGAGGCCTCGGGGAAGGCGCGTCCGTAGATCAGCGGGGTCACTCCGGCCTTGGCCTTCAGGACCCGCTGCGAGGCGTCCGTGACGGCCGCGGTGTACTGGCCGCCGGGGTTGTGGAACCAGGCCTTCTGCCCGCCGTACCAGATCTGGGTCCAGTCGTTCTCCACGCCGGCGACCACGTAGGCGCCGCCCGCGCGGACCTTGTTGCCCCAGTTCGGGCCGTCGCTCCACAGGACGTTGGGGATGTACGCGTCCTTGATCGGCGTCGTGGTCGACGCCGTGGCGTACAGGTAGCCGAAGTTGGCCGGCTGGGCGGCGACGGTGCTGCCGCCGTAGGTGATCGTGGGCTGGTTCGCCGAGGTGTACGGCGGGACGACGCGGACCAGCTGGCCGACCTTGAGCGGGCCGCCGGCGCCGCCGGCACCCGTCGGGGCGCCCAGCAGGGACATGTAGTGGTTCCAGTCCCAGAACGGGCCGGCGTCCCAGTGCATGCCCGCGACCTTGGCGTCGATGTGCCCCGGCACCTCGTCGTGGCCGATGATGTGCTCACGGTCGATCGGGATGCCGTACTTGCCCGCGAGGAACTTCACCAGGGCGGCGGAGGACTCGTACTGCGGCTCGGTGTACCAGTTGCCGGCCTTGATGGCGTAGCCCTCGTGCTCCACGCCGATGGCGTGCATGTTGAGGGTCCAGTTGCCCGCGTGCCAGGCGATGTTCTTGTTCTCGACCATCTGGGTGACCAGACCGTCGTTGGCGCGGATCAGATAGTGGGCGCTGCCCTTGGCCGTCGCGCTCTGGAAGGCCGCGATCGTCCCTTCGTAGCTGCCCTCGGTGTCGTGGATGACGATCTGGCGGATGCCCACGTCACTGTTGGGACGGTCGGCGAGCGTGTAGTTGCGCTGTCCGGTGCTCGGCACCTCGGCCGGGCGGTAGTCGCAGAGCAGACCGGACGGGCACTCGGGCGTCGGGGTCGCCGTGGTGCTCGCGAAGGTCGCGGCCAGCGGCACGTTCGACGGCTTGACGGGCTCGACCGCGGGGTCCGCCGGCAGTGCGACCGGCTCGCCGTCCGTGGTGAGCGCACGCTCGCCCGTCCTGATCGACTCGAAGACGCGCTTCGCGAAGAGGTCGGCGCCCTTCTTCTCGGGCGACTGGCTGTAGCGCGCCACGGCCGGGTACCAGGCGCCCGGGTCGTCGGACAGCTCGGCGCCGGCCTGCTTCTGGTATTCGGCCAGCAGTGCGGCACCGGCGCGGATCGACGCGGCGGTGTCGTTCTTGACGGCGTCGGCGGAGCTGTCGATCAGCTCGGCCGCCTTGTCCAGGGTGTGCAGCCGCGGGTCGTCGGTGTCGACGGTCTCCTTCGGCAGCGCCGCCAGCGCCTTCTCGGCGTCGAAGGTCTTCTCGATCTCGGCCTTGCCGCTCGCGTTGAGGTGCGCGAGGCGCTCCTTGACGTCGTGCTGCTCGACGTCCTCCGCGTCGACGTCCGTCAGACCCATGACGTTGTACGCGCCGGTCGTGCTCGGCAGTCCGTCGTGGGACTCCCACCGCGTCTGGCGGTACGACACGGCCATCAGCACGCTCTGCGGCACATCGAACTCACGCGCCGCGTTTGCGAACTGCGACTGGAGGGAAGAGTCCCCAGCAGCCTTGTCGTCCCCCGCCGCGCCGAGGAGGCCCGGCGAGGCGACCGCGATGGTGCCGATCGTGGCGGTGGCGACGACCGCGGCCGCCGCTCCGTACAAGAGTCGTTTCTTCTTGCGGTCCCTGCGGTGCCTCTGTGTCACGCCCACCCCTGTTGTTCGACTCTGAACTTGCGAAACGGGCCAGAGGGTAACACCACCCGATGGCGTGAAGATCGCCAGGGGACATTTCGGGCGCGTGTCTCAGTCATTGGGCAGAGGGACAGGACCGGACGAAGAACCCCGTAGTGTTGTGCGTGTGACCGTGAACGCTGATTCCCACGCCGTCGCCAAGGCGACCTGGCGAGACCTGCCCGCGGCGCAGCAGCCCGAGTACCCCGATGCCGAGGCTCTGCGCGATGTGATCGCGGACCTCGAGTCGTATCCTCCGCTCGTCTTCGCCGGCGAGTGCGACCAGCTGCGCGCCCGGATGGGAGCCGTCGCCCGTGGCGAGGCGTTCCTGCTCCAGGGCGGCGACTGCGCCGAGGCTTTCGACGCCGTGTCCGCCGACCACATCAGGGCCAAGCTCAAGACGCTGCTCCAGATGAGCGCCGTCCTCACCTACGCGGCCTCCGTGCCCGTGGTGAAGGTCGGCCGCATCGCGGGCCAGTACTCGAAGCCGCGCTCCAAGGGCACCGAGACCCGCGACGGCGTGACCCTGCCGACGTACCGCGGCGACTCGGTCAACGGCTTCGACTTCGACGAGAAGTCCCGGATCCCGGACCCCGAGCGCCTGAAGCGGATGTACAACGCCTCCGCCTCCACGCTCAACCTGGTGCGCGCCTTCACCACCGGTGGCTACGCCGACCTGCGCCAGGTGCACGCCTGGAACCAGGACTTCGTGAAGTCGTCCCCCTCGGGCCAGCGCTACGAGCAGCTGGCGCGGGAGATCGACAACGCGCTGAACTTCATGGAGGCCTGTGGCACCGACCCGGCCGAGTTCAAGGCCGTCGAGTTCTACGCCTCCCACGAGGCGCTGCTGCTCGACTACGAGGGCGCTCTGACCCGTACGGACTCGCGTACCGGCAAGCTGTACGACACCTCCGGCCACATGGTCTGGATCGGTGAGCGCACCCGCCAGCTGGACCACGCCCACATCGAGTTCGCCTCGCGGATCGCGAACCCGATCGGGATCAAGCTGGGCCCGACCACCTCGGTGGACGACGCGCTGACGTACATCGACCGCCTCGACCCCGACCGTGAGCCGGGCCGGCTGACCTTCATCGTCCGCATGGGCGCCGACAAGGTCCGCGACAAGCTCCCCGAGCTGGTCGAGAAGGTCACCGCCTCGGGCGCGGCCGTCGCCTGGGTCACCGACCCGATGCACGGCAACACCTTCGAGGCGGCCTCCGGCCACAAGACGCGCCGCTTCGACGACGTGCTCGACGAGGTCAAGGGCTTCTTCGAGGTCCACAAGGCGCTCGGCACCCACCCCGGCGGCATCCATGTCGAGCTCACCGGTGACGACGTCACCGAGTGCGTGGGCGGCGGCGACGAGATCTTCGTCGACGACCTGCACCAGCGCTACGAGACGGCCTGCGACCCGCGGCTCAACCGCAGCCAGTCGCTCGACCTGGCGTTCCTGGTCGCGGAGATGTACCGCGATCAGTAAGTAGGTACCTACGACGATGGGGCGCGGATCCATGTGATCCGCGCCCCATCGTCGTCTCCAGGGCTTTTGGGGCTCCGGGCCGCCGGGTAAGGTTAGGTTAGCCTTATCGATCCCGGCGGGAGGTGAACCGCGTGTACGTCTGCTCATGCTTCGGTGTCACGGAGAAGCAGGTCAAGGACCACGCCGCCGCGGGTGCCTGCACGCCCCGCCAGATAGCCTCCGCCAGCAAAGCCGGCACGGACTGCGGTTCCTGCGTCCGCCGCATCCAGTCCATCCTCGGGCGCGGCAACTGTCCCCGACGCGAGCTCCTGGACCAGGGCATGCCGGCCCTGACCTCGGACGCGGTCGAGCCCGAGGGGCTCTCCGAGGCCGCCTGATCCCGCGCGGGCGAGGTCAGCTCGGCTGCTCGATCAGGGTCGAGATGTAGAGGGCCTCACCCAGGGACTCGATCAGCTCCAGCTGCGTGTCCAGGTAGTCGATGTGGTGCTCCTCGTCGGCGAGGATCTCCTCGAAGAGGTTGGCGGACGTGATGTCCCCCTTGGCGCGCATGACGTCGATCCCGCGCTTGAGGCGGTCGATCGCCTCCACCTCGACCTGGCGGTCCGCCTGGAACATCTCGGTGATGGTCTGGCCGACCCGGACGTGGAAGAGCCGCTGGTAATTGGGCAGGCCGTCGAGCATCAGGATGCGCTCGGTCAGCTTGTCCGCGTGCTTCATCTCGTCGATGGACTCTTCACGGGTGTACTTGGCGAGCTTCGTCCACCCCTTGTTGTCCTGGATGCGATAGTGCAGCCAGTACTGGTTGATGGCCGTCAGCTCGCCGGTCAGCTGCTCGTTGAGAAACTCGAGGACCTCGGGGTCGCCCTGCATTGCAGAGGCTCCTTCCACTTCCACGTTGCGTGTCTGTGCCGTCACTGGGCAGGATGGCCGCATCCTCGCACCCCGAATGGGGGGCGTCCAGTAAGTGCAGGCTTAGTGGGAGTTGCCCGAATCCGTGACGGGCGGGAGGTTGGCTGGTCATGACCACCCCTCGCCGTCTGTCACCATGGATGACATGGGTCAGCCGGAGAGCGGAGTACGCCGGGAAGCGGAAGCGGGGGAGCCGGATCGTTCTCCGGACCTTCCGCCGGGTCAGCGGCTTCAGCGCGGCTGGCCGGTCACCCACTACGGCCCCGTCCCCAAGTTCAAGCCGGACCGCTGGGAGTTCCGCGTCTTCGGTGCGACGGCGGACGGCGACAAGAGGTGCTGGAACCACGAGGAGTTCTCGGCGCTGCCGTTCTCCACGGTCGTGGCCGATCTGCACTGCGTGACGAAATTCAGCATGCTCGGGGCCGAATGGGGTGGGGTGCCCGCCCGGACGATCCTCGAACTGGCTCCGCCGGCGCCGCAGGTCACGCATGTGATGGTCTGGGCCGAGTACGGCTACAGCGCCAACATGCGGCTCGCCGACTTCGCCGACGACCGCTCGATCTTCGCCACCCACAAGGGCGGGGAGCTGCTGACCGCCGAGCACGGCTTTCCGCTGCGGCTCGTCGTCCCGCACCTGTACGCCTGGAAGGGTCCCAAGTGGGTCCGGGGCGTGGAGTACATGGCGGCCGACCGCCGGGGCTTCTGGGAGGAGCGCGGCTACCACAACCTCGGTGACCCGTGGACGGAGCAGCGCTACTCGTACCAGGAGGAGCCGGGCGACGGCCCGGAGCTCTGACACGGCTCCGGGACCCCCCGCGGGTCCGTCGGGCGGTCCGTCCGGTGTGCGTTCAGTGGTGGATTCAGTGGTGGTACTGGTGGACCACCGCGTGGCCCTTGCCGCGGCCGATCATCCACTTGTTGACCGGAGTGGTGATCACGAAGGCGGCGGCGAGTGCGATGGCGAGCACGATCCAGAAGAGCGGCGCGGTCAGATGTGCGTCCATGGCGCCCGGCCAGAGGGCGATGACGCCGTTGTCGATGATCTCCATGACGGCGATCGAGAGGGTGTCGGCGGCGAGCGCGACCTTGAAGGCTGTCCGGAAATCGACGCCGGCGGCGAGGACGCCGCGCAGGGTGAGCGCGTAGCCGAAGAAGAAGGCCAGGATGATCGCGAGGATCATCGTCTGGACGTTGCCCCAGCCGAGCGCGGTGCCGATGACCATGCCGAGCACCTCGCCGATGGCGCAGCCCGTGAGGCAGTGCAGCGTGGCCTTGGCCGCCATGGACCAGGAGACCTTGCCGTGGTCCCCGTGGCCCCCATGCTCGCCGTGGTTCTGGGCGTGGTCCCCGTGGTGACCCTCGTGGGCGGTGTGGTCGTGGTGGGCGTGCGCGTCGTGCTGCATGGGTGCCCCCAAGGTCGGGTAGCGGTTCCTGCCGTTACAGGAACCGTATACCCCCTAGGGGTATTCCTCAACAGAGAACGCGCGCCCCGGATCAGCCCCGCAGCTTCTTCAGGAGCTCCACGTCCGCGACGTGTCCCTCCGTGCCGCCCGGGGTCTCGATGATCAGCGGCACCCCGTCCGTCGCCGGATGGCGCAGCAGCGACCGGAAGGCCTCCTCGCCGATGTGGCCCGATCCGATGTTCGCGTGCCGGTCCTTGTGGGCGCCCACGACGTCCTTCGAGTCGTTGGCGTGGATCAGCTTCAGCCGCCCCTCGCCGACGGTCTCCACCAGCTCGTCGAGCGTCCGTACCGCCCCGCCCGGCTCCGCGAGGTCGTGGCCCGCCGCGAAGATGTGGCAGGTGTCGAGGCAGATCCCCAGCCTCGGGTGACGGTCCAGGGCGTCGAAGTACGGACCGAAGTCCTCCGCGCGCGAGCAGAGCGAGAAGCCCTGGCCGGCCGTCGACTCCAGCAGGAGGTACGGGTCGTCCTCGTGCGTCAGCTCGTCGAGGAGCGGCAGCATCCGCTCCCGCACCTGCGCGAGCGCCTCCTCGCGGGGCCGGCCGCCGGTCGCCGAGCCGGTGTGCACCACCACGCCCTTCGCGCCGATCTCCCGGCCCCGGCGCAGCGAGTGCCGCAGCGACTCGACCGACTTCTCCACGGTGGCCTCGGTGTGGGAGCCGAAGTTGATCAGGTACGGGGCGTGGACCCAGGCCGAGATCGACTCGGCCTCGCACTCGGCCCGGAACCGCTCGTCCTGGGCCGGATTGCCGACCGGGGTGGCCCAGCCGCGCGGGTTGGCGACGAAGACCTGCACGGTCTCGGCGCCGAGCACGCGGGCGTAGCCGAGACCGGTCGTGGCGAGGCCACCGGCCACGGGGACGTGACCGCCGACGGGGTTGCGCATGAGTCTCTAGAGTCCCTTGATCTTGATGGTGACGGTGGAGCCCTCGGGGGCGGTGGAGCCGCCCTTCACGGACTGGCTCGCGACCTCGTCGCCGAGGAACGGGAAGGACTTCTCGACCTTCACCTCAAAGCCCGCCTCCTCAAGCGCCGTACGGGCGTCCTCGGTGGTCTCGCCCGTGACGTCCGGGACCTCGACGAGCTTCGGTCCCTTGGAGACGGTGAGGGTGATCGTGTCTCCCTCGGCGGCGCGGCTGCCCTCGGCGAGGGACTGGGCGGCGACCGCTCCGGCGTCCTCGGGGGAGTTGATCCGCTCCGGGGCGACCCGCACGGTGAGGCCCGCCTCCTGGAGCGCGGCGGTGGCGTCGGCGACGGTCTCGCCGGTGACGTCGGGGACGTCGATCGGGGAGCCCTTGCTGACCACGAGGGCGACGGCCGAGTCGGGGCTGCGCTCGGTGCCGGGCTCCGGGTCGGAGCCGATCACGGCGCCCTGCGCGACGGAGTCGCTGAACTCGGTGGTGATCACCCCGGGCGCCAGCCCCTCCTTCTTCAGGAGCCGCTTGGCCTCCGGGAGCGGCTTGTTCCTGAGGTTGGGCACCTTCACCTTCTCGGGGCCCCGGGAGAGGGTGAGGGTGACCGTGGCGTTGCCCCGGACGCGCTCGCCGGGCGCAGGGTCGACGGCCATGACCGTGCCGCGCTCGTACACGTCGCTGAAGGCGCGCTTCGTCGTGCCGACCTCCAGGCCGGCGTCGGTGATCCGCTTCGTCGCGGTGGCCTCGGTCTGGCCGAGGACGGCCGGGACGCGGGTGAACTGGCCGGAATTGATGTACCAGACCCCGGAGCCGAGGCCGAGCGCCAGCAGGACGCCGAGGACGATCAGCAGGGGGCCGCGGGGAGGCCGCAGGCGGCGGGCCCCGGGAGCCTCCGGTTCGGGCAGCCGGTTCGTGTGCTCGACCGGCTGGACCTGCTCGGCATGTTGGGCCTGCTGGACGTCGGCCTCGGCCGGTACGGCGCGGGCGATCACGCTGGTCCGGTCGTCGGCGGTGTCCCGGGCCTCGGACCTGGCCTGCGGGGGCACGGCGTCCAGCTGCTCGTCGCCGAGCGCGGCGCGGGCCTCCCTGAGCAGGGCGAGCAGCGCGACGGCGTCGTGCGGGCGGACCTCGGGGTTGCGGGCCGTGGCGGCGGCGACCAGGTCGTCCAGCTCCAGGGCGAGCCCGGGGACGGTGGCGGACGGGGCGGGCACGTCGGTGTGCAGGTGCTGGTAGAGCACCTGGGCGGGGGTGTCGCCCGCGTGGGGCTTGGCGCCGGTCAGCATCTCGTACAGGACGACACCGCACGCGTACACGTCGGCGCGGGTGTCGGCGGTGCCGTGCTCGATCTGCTCCGGCGCCAGGTACGAGACAGTGCCGAGGACCGAGCCGGTGGTGGCGGTCGCGGAGCCCACGGCCCGGACCAGACCGAAATCGGCCACCTTGACCCGGCCGTCGTCCCCTATCAGGACGTTCTCCGGCTTCATGTCGCGGTGCACGAACCCGGCCCGGTGCGCGGCGCCGAGCGCGGCGAGGACGGGCTCCAGGATGTCGAGCGCGGCGCGGGGCGCGAGGGCGCCGCGCTCGCGCAGGACGTCGCGGAGGGTGCAGCCGGCGACGTACTCCATCGCCAGGTAGACGTACGCGCCCTCGGCGCCCTGGTCGAAGACGCCGACCACGTTCGGGTGGGCGAGCCGGGCGACGGACTTCGCCTCGCGGATGAAACGCTCGACGAAGGCGGCGTCCGTCGCGAGGGCGGGGTGCATCACCTTGAGCGCGAGGACGCGGTCGAGGCGGGTGTCGACAGCTCGGTAGACCGTGGCCATCCCGCCGACGGCGATGCGCGCGTCGACGCGGTAGCGGCCGTCGAGCAGCCGCCCGACGAGGGGGTCCTGAAGGGTCGTGTCCACGGCGTCGAGTCTACGAGCCGTGGACACGCGCCCCACGCGGATGCCCCGCTACTGCAGCGCAGCTGTGACGAGCGCCGCAGCCGGCCGGGGCGCGCGCGTCAGAACGCCGGGCGCTCGGGGTCCAGGTGCGGGCGGCCCTCCACGGGGGAGGAGGCCTCCGCGAAGTGGCGGCGGGGGATGCGGCCCGCCCGGTGCGCGAGCCGGCCCGCCTCCACCGCGTGCCGCATCGCCGAGGCCATCAGGACCGGCTCCTGCGCCCGCGTCACCGCCGAGGCCAGCATCACCGCCGCGCACCCCAGCTCCATCGCGAGCGCCGCGTCCGAGGCCGTGCCGGCCCCCGCGTCCAGGATCACCGGCACCCCCGCCCGCTCCACGATCAGCTGGAAGTTGTGCGGGTTGCGGATCCCGAGACCCGACCCGATCGGGGAGCCGAGCGGCATGATCGCCGCGCACCCCACGTCCTCCAGCTTCCGCGCGAGGACCGGGTCGTCGTTCGTGTAGGGCAGGACGGTGAAGCCCTCGTCGACCAGGGTCTCCGCCGCGTCGAGGAGCTCCACCCCGTCGGGCAGGAGGGTCCGCTCGTCGGCGACGACCTCCAGCTTGATCCAGTCGGTGCCGAGCGCCTCCCGCGCGAGCCGGGCGGTCAGGACCGCCTCGCCCGCCGTGAAACAGCCCGCCGTGTTGGGCAGGACGCGGATGCCGAGCCGCTCCAGGACGGAGAGGACCGAGCCCTGGACGGTCGGGTCGAGCCGCCGCATCGCGACGGTGGTCAGCTCGGTGCCGCTGGCGATCAGCGAGCGCTCCAGGACGTCGAGGCTGGGCGCCCCGCCGGTGCCCATGATCAGGCGCGAGGAGAACTCCGTACCCCCGAGGGTGAACACGTCGTCGGACATCGCGCTCAGCCCCCCTGCACCGCGGTGAGGATCTCCACCCGGTCGCCCTCGCCGAGCGGCGTCGCCGCCCACTCGCCGCGCGGGACGACGGTCTCGTTGAGGGCGGCGGCGACGCCGGAGCGGGCCGTGGTCAGCGTGGCGACGAGGGCGTCGAGGGAGAGGGGGCCGGAGAGCACGCGCGGTTCTCCGTTCACGGACACGTTCATGCGGGCTGCTCCTGACGTACGGGAGGAGTGGGGGAGAAACGCCGGGGGGTGAAGGGGCGCGCCTCGTCGGGGAGGGTGCCCGTGGTGAGCACCTCCGCCATGACGTCGCCGGTGACGGGGGTGAGCAGCACCCCGTTGCGGTAGTGGCCGGTGGCCAGGTGCAGGCCGGGCAGGGCGGTCGGCCCGAGCAGTGGTGCGTTGTCCGGCGACGCGGGGCGCAGTCCGGCCCGGGTCTCGGTGAGCGGCAGCTCGGTGATCCCGGGGACGAGCTCGTGGGCGTCGCGCAGCAGCTCGTACACCCCGCCCGCCGTCACCGTCGTGTCCCAGCCCAGCTCCTCGCTGGTGGCGCCGACGACGAGCTCGCCGTTCTCCCGCGGCACCAGGTAGACGTGGCTGCCGCGGACGACGGCCCGGACGGTCCGGGAGAGGAAGGGGGCGTACGCGGCGGGCACCCGCAGCCGCAGGACCTGGCCCTTCACGGGGCGCACCGGCGGCAGCACCTCCTCCGGCACGCCCGCGAGGCGTCCGCTGAGGCTGCCGGCGGCGAGGACGACCTGGTCGGCCGTCAGCTCCTCGCCGCCGGCGAGGACGACTCCGCGGGCCCGGTCCCCTGCCACCGTCAGGCGCTCCGCGAGGACGCGGTGGAAGACCACCCCGGCCCGTTCGCAGGCGAGGAGGAGCGCGGCGGCCAGCCGGCGCGGGTCGACCTGGTGGTCGCCGTCCACGCGCAGCCCGCCGCGCACGCCGGGGGCGAGCATCGGTTCGAGGCGGCGGCACTCGCGTCCGCTCAGCCACTCCGAGGTGAGGCCGCAGCGGGTCTGGAGGGCGTGCAGCTCGCGCAGGTGGGCGCGGTCGTCGGCGTCGAGGGCGACGGCGAGGGTGCCGCAGGCGCGGTAGCCGACGTCGTGGCCGGAGCCGGCCGCGGCGCCGCCGGTGGCCTCCGCGAGCTCGGCGACGAAGTCGGGATAGCGGCGGGCGGAGGCGAGGTTGAGACCGAGCAGGGTCTCCTCGCCGTAGTGGAGTTCGGTGACGGCGGCGAGCATCCCGGCCGCGACCCGCGCGGCCCCGCCGCCCGGATCCGGGTCGGCCACGGCGGTGCGCAGCCCGCGCTGCGCGGCCCGCCAGGCCGTGACCAGGCCGATGATGCCGCCCCCGACCACGAGGACATCGGAAGAACGCATGGGCGTCCAGCCCCTCCCTTCGCCGGCATGACCCGGATCAGGTTCGTACGGTCGGAGGCCGTCCCAGCCTCCCTCTCAGCCCGGTGCGTCCGGGCTCCCGCGAGTGCTTTACGCCCGCCACACTAGCTTCCGCCTCCGGCGGGCCACAGACCCCACCCTTCCTGACGGTTCGTCAGATGCGTAAGGTGGTCGGGTGAGCGAGCAGAAGCAGCCCCAGCAGCATGTCGTGATCGTCGGTGCCGGGATGGCGGGTGTGCAGACCGCCGTGGCCCTGCGCGAACAGGGCTTCACCGGCCCCGTGACCCTCATCGGGGCCGAGCCCCACCAGCCCTACGACCGGCCTCCGCTCTCCAAGGCGATCCTCCTCGGCAAGGCCGAGGACTCCGCCTTCGACGTCGACTTCGAGGCCCTCGACGTCGAGCTCCGCCTCGGCCTCGACGTCACCGGACTGCGCGCCGCCGACCACGAGATCGACACCGAGTCCGGGCCCGTCCCGTACGACGTCCTGGTCGTCGCCACCGGGGCCCACCCGATCACCCTGCCCGGCGCCGAGGGCGTCCCCGGGGTCCATCTGCTCCGCACCCTCGACGACGCCGTGCGCCTCGGCCCCGTCCTGGAGCGCCGCCACACCCTCGTGGTCGTCGGCGCCGGCTGGATCGGCGCCGAGTTCGTCACCGCCGCGCGCGAGGCGGGCTGCGCCGTCACCGTCGTCGAGGCGGCCGACCGCCCCCTCGCCGGGGCCCTGCCCGCCGAGGTCACCGCCCCCATGGCCGAGTGGTACGGGGCGAACGGCGCCGAACTCCTCACCCACGCGCGCGTGCGCACCGTCGAGCCCGGAGCGCCCGGTGAGCCCGGCGCCCCCGGCCGGGTCGTCCTCGCCGACGGCCGCGAACTGCCCGCCGAAGCCGTCGTCGTCGGCATCGGCGCCCGCCCCGCCACCGGCTGGCTCGCCGGCTCCGGCATCGCCCTCGACCCGAGCGGCGCCGTCACCGCCGACGACCGGCTGCGCACCTCCCTGCCCGACGTGTACGCCGTCGGAGACTGCGCCTCCTTCCCCTCCGCCCGCTACGGCGAACGACTCCTCGTCCACCACTGGGACAACGCGCTCCAGGGTCCGCGCACGGTCGCCGCGGCGATCACCGGCACCGACTCCGGGCCGTACGACCCGGTGCCCTACTTCTGGTCCGAGCAGTTCGGCCGTTTCGTCCAGTACGCGGGACACCACGCGGACGCCGACGAGCTCCTGTGGCGCGGCGACCCGGCGGAGGAGGCCTGGTCCGTGCTCTGGCTGCGCGCCGGGGTGCCGGTGGCCCTGCTCGCCGTCGGCCGCCCCCGCGATCTGGCGCAGGGCCGCAAGCTGATCGAGACGGCCACCCCCGTCGACCCGGAGCGCGCCGCCGACCCGTCCGTCCCCCTGAAGGCGGCAGTCCGGTAGGGCCCGAGTACCGGCTGTCGGTCCGGGATGGCAGGCTTGTCCCGTGACCGAGATTGACGTAAAGATCGATGCGCTCGTCCCCGCCTGGCTCTACGTGCCCGACATCGCGGAGATGCTCGATGTCGAGGTGACGCGCGTGCGGCAGCTGATCAAGGAAGGTCAGCTCCTCGCCGTGCGCCGTGGAGAGAACAACGCCCTGCAGATCCCCGCCGCCTTCATCCAGGGCGACGCGATCGTCAAGGGCCTCGTCGGGCTCCTGACCGTCCTACGGGACGACGGCTTCACCGACGAGGAGATGCTGGAGTGGCTCTTCACTCCGGACGAGAGTCTGCCGGGCACGCCCGCGCAGGCCCTCAACGAGAATCGCGGCACGGAGGTGAAGCGCCGCGCCCAGGCGCTCGCCCTCTGACGGCCGCACGTACCGAAGACACCACCAGCGGGTGTCGCGGTGGCCGGTCCCTCACGGGCCGGCCCCCGCGGCACCGGCTTCACCGACGGGGGGAACCCACCCATGCCCACACCTCGTGAGCGGCTCGCCGACGCCCGGCTCTACCTGTGCACCGACGCCCGGAAGCGCCAGGGCGACCTGCCCGCCTTCCTCGACGCCGTGCTCTCCTCCGGCGTGGACATCGTGCAGCTCCGCGACAAGGGCATGGAGGCCGGTGAGGAGCTGGAGCACCTCGCCGTCTTCGCCGACGCCGCCCGCCGGCACGGCAAGCTCCTCGCGGTGAACGACCGGGCCGACGTCGCCCACGCCATCGGCTCCGACGTGCTCCACCTCGGCCAGGGCGACCTGCCCGTGCCCGCCGCCCGCGCGATCCTCGGCGGCGAGGTGCTGATCGGCCGCTCCTGCCACGCCGAGACCGAGGCGGCCGCGGCCGCCGCCGAACCGGGCGTGGACTACTTCTGCACCGGGCCCTGCTGGCCCACCCCCACCAAGCCCGGGCGGTACGCGCCGGGGCTCGACCTCGTGCGGTACACGGCCGGTCTGGCCCAAAACCGCCCCTGGTTCGCCATCGGCGGCATCGACGAGACCAACCTCGACGAGGTCCTGGACGCGGGCGCCCGCCGGATCGTCGTCGTCCGGGCGATCACCGAGGCCGAGGACCCGGCCGCCGCGACCGCCTCCCTCGCCAAGCGCGTCCGGGAGCGAGCCGGCTCGTAGCGGCCCGTAGCCGTTCGTATCCGGTTTCTCACGACTCGTAGGGGCGGCCTCCCGCGCGGGACGGCGCCGCGATCTGTCCGAAAAGGTGTCCATCAGGCGGACGCCGTTCACAGTGCTCCCCGGACCCCGTCTAACCTGCCGGTATGGCCCTAGGTACCGCTTCCGTCCGATCGGACCGAGCACGCACGGTGCGCGAGATCCTCGCCTCCGGCGGCACGTCGTACTCCTTCGAGTTCTATGCGCCCCGGACCGAGAAGGGCGAGCAGGTCCTCTGGAACGCGATGCGCCGCGTCGAGGCGGTCGGCCCCAGCTTCGTCTCCGTGACCTACGGTGCCGGCGGCTCCACCCGCGGCGGCACCGTCAAGGCCACCCAGAAGATCGCCTCCGACACCACGCTCACCCCCGTCGCGCACCTCACGGCCGTCGACCACTCCGTCGCCGAACTGCGCAACGTCCTCGGCCAGTACGCGGACGCGGGCATCCGCAACATGCTCGCGCTGCGCGGCGACCCGGCCGGCGACCCGCTGGGGGAGTGGATCGAGCACCCGGAGGGCGTCCTGTACGCCGCCGACCTGGTCCGGCTGATCAAGGAGTCGGGCGACTTCTGTGTCGGCGTCGCCGCCTTCCCGGAGATGCACCCCCGCTCCACCGACTGGGACAGCGACATCCGGCACTTCGTGGACAAGTGCCGCGCGGGCGCCGACTACGCGATCACCCAGATGTTCTTCGACCCGGAGAACTACCTGCGGCTGCGCGACAGCGTCGCGAAGGCCGGCTGCGAGACCCCGATCATCCCCGAGGTCATGCCCGTGGTGAACGTGAAGACCCTCGACCGGCTGCCCCAGCTGAGCAACGCCGCCTTCCCCGCGGATGTGAAAGACCGCATCCTCGCGGTCAAGGACGATCCGGCCGCTGTACGCTCCATCGGTATCGAGTTCGCGACGGAGTTCTGCGCGCGTCTGCTCTCCGAGGGTGTCCCCGGACTGCACTTCATCACGCTGAACAGCTCCACCGCGACGCTCGAGATCTACGAGAATCTCGGACTGCACCAGCAGTCGTGACCGGTCGTACCCGCCCCGACCCGCGGCGGTGACCGTGGAGAGGGGCGGCGGGGCATGGGGTGGACGGTCCTCTACATCGCATTCGGCGTGGTCGCGTTGTGGCTGCTGGGGGAGGTGCTCCTCCAGTACAAGGCGCGGCTGCGCTGGCGTCTGCTCGCCTTCAGCGGCTTCCTCGGCGTCGTCCTGGGCGTCCTGCTGCCCTCGGTCGTGGTCATCATCGTCGGCGCGGTCGGCTTCGCCGTCGGCCAGACCTATGTGACGCTCTCCTTCCGCCGCGGCTTCTCCACCGGCTGGGCGATCGGGGGCAATCCGGGCGCGAGCCGTCGCCGCAGGGCCGGCGGGCAGGCCCAGGCGGGGCCCACCCTCGAGGTCACCGAGGTCTCGTACGAGGCCGTCGACGCGTACGGCAGGGCGGACGGCCACGGGCACGGCCACGACGACTCCGCCACCGCCGCCGAGACCACCGCGGTCTACGAGCCCCAGCCGATGCCCGACGACACCGGCCAGTACGGGATCTACGACGCCGGCCACCTCGGCACCGGCCACCAGGACGCGGGTCAGGGCGCGGGGTACGGCACGGGGTACGAGCAGCAGCCCGCCTACGACCCCTACGCCCCGGCGTACGACCAGCAGCAGCCGGCCTACGACTACGGCACGGCCGCCGGGCAGCAGCAGTACGCCGCCTACTCCGACCCGTACATCGGCCCGGGCACGGACGGCCAGCAGTACACCTCGTACTACGGCGACCCCTACGCCCCCTCGTACACCTACGACACCCCGCCCGGCGGCGTCTGGGTCCCGCAGCAGCGCGACACCGAGCAGCCGCCGCCGCCCCCGCAGCAGCCCCCGCAGGCGCAGAGCCCGTACGGCTACGAGCAGCACCCGGACGAGCAGCAGCAGTACCGCTACTGAGCGGCCCCGGCGGCCCCGGCCCGCCGGGGCGCCGAGACGTCCCAGCGCCCCGGCGGGCCTACTGCGAGCCGCGGAAGTCCGCGCCCTCCACGATGAGGCCCGCCACCAACGCGCCCGACATGCCCGCGTGGGCGAGCCCGCCGCCGGGGTGGGACCAGCCACCCGCGAACCAGAGCCCCGGCAGCGGGGAGCGGTTGGCGGCCGGAAGGAGCAGGCCGCGGGCGCCGGCGAGCGCGGGGCCCGGCACCTCGGCCGACCCGGTGTCCCGCCGTACGTCCTCCGGGGTGCGGACGTGCCGCCACAGCAGCCGCTCGCGCAGCCCCGGCACCGCCTGGGCGGCCGCCTCGACCATCCGGTCGGCGAAGGCCTCCCCGTCCCGGCCCCAGTCCCGGTCCAGCTCCGGAGAGGTGCGGACGGTCGCCGTGACCGTCACCGACTCGTGCTCCGCGTCGGGCCGCAGCGCCGGGTCGTCCGGCCGAAGCACCGTCACGGTCGGCCGCTCGCCGGCCGCGTGCACGACCGTACGGTGGACCGCTTCCGCCTCCCGGGCTCCGCGCAGGGCCAGACAGACCGTCACCCGGCCCGTCCGGTTCGTCTGATGGTGCGGCCGGTCGTCGCCGTGGCCCCCCTCGACGACGTGCTCCTCGTAGAGCGCGGGCACCGGTGCCCCGGAGACCACGTGGTCGGCCTCGACCGTCTCGCCCCCGGCCAGCCGGACGCCGACCGCCCGGCCGTCCTTCTCCGGGACGCCCTCGACCGGCGTGTCGAACACGAACTCCACGCGCCGCTTCCGGCACCGCTCGAAGACCGCGTCGGCCAGCGCCCGGATGCCCCCGGACACGTACCAGCTGCCGAAGGTCTGCTCCATGTACGGCAGGACGACGGCGGAGGCGGGAGCGGTCGCCGGGTCGAAGCCGTACGACCACGCGTACGCGTCGAGCAGCGCGGCGAGCCGGGGGTCGCGCAGCTCCCGCGCACCCACCTGGGCGAGCGTCGTCGTCGGGCGCCGCAACAGGCCCGCCTTGAGTGCCGGGTAGGGCTCCCTGGCCAGCGGGGCCGGGTCGGCCGGCTGCGGCTCCTCCAGGAGCGGGCGCCGGGTCCGGTCCCAGGCCTCGCGGGCCCGCACCAGGAAGTCGCCCCAGCGCTCGCCCGCGCCCGCGCCGAGCGCCGCGTCCAGGGCGGCGACCGTGCCGGCCCGGGAGGCGTTCGGCAGGTCGACGCGCGTGCCGTCGGCGAAGACGTGACGGCTCGCCGGATCGACCTGGGCGAGCGCGACGCACTCCTCCAGGGGCTCCTTGCCGGTCTTCACGAACAGGTCCCGGTAGACGGCGGGCAGATGCAGCAGTCCGGGGCCGGTGTCGAAGGCGAAGCCCTCGCGCGCGAAACGGCCGACCGCCCCGCCGTACGTCCCCGTCCGCTCGTACACCGTCACCCGGTGGCCCGCCACGGCCAGTCGGGCCGCCGCCGCCATGGCGCCGAGTCCCGCGCCGATCACCACAATCCGTGCCATGTCAGCGACCCTATCCGGCGGGTCGGACACCGCCGGAGGTCGGTGGGCAGTGGCCTCGGAAGGGCGGCCGGAGGCGGCTCAGAAGTGGTCGGACTCGTCCGGTGGGGGCTGCGTCCGCGCACGTCTCCCCGCGGCGGCGTCCATGAGGTGTCTCTCCTCACGGCGCTGGGACCGGCGGCGCAGGAAGCGGCGGATCTGCTGGGCGAGGACGAACAGTATCGCCAGGCCGAGGGCGAGCAGGACGGCCGCGATGGTCGCGGCCGCCACCGGGTTGAAGATCGCGAAGGTGACGATCGCGGCCACCCCGAGGTCCTCCGCCAGGCTGAGCGCGACGTTGGAGAACGGCTCCGGCGAGGTGTTGACCGCCATCCTCGTCCCGGCCTTGACGAAGTGGCTGAGGAGGGCCGTCGAGCCGCCGACCGCACCGGCCGCCAGCTCGGGCAGCGAACCGTTCTGCCCGGCCAGCAGGGCGCCGACCACGGCCCCCGCGATCGGCCTGATCACGGTGTGGACGGAGTCCCAGGCCGAGTCGACGTACGGGATCTTGTCCGCCACCGCCTCGCACAGGAACAGCACGCCCGCGACGACGAGGACATCCGTGCGCTGCAAGGACTCGGGCACCTCGTCGGTGAGCCCGGTCGCGCCGAAGACGCCGAACAGCAGGACCACCGCGTACGCGTTGATCCCGCTCGCCCAGCCGCTGGTGAACACCAGGGGGAGTACCGACACGCCCGCGATCGTAACCAGGACTGAGTATCCGTACCTAGAGGGCGAGATGAGTAGGTACGCGGATGGGATCCGGGGCGTCCGGACGGAAGAGTGGTGTCCACGGAAGGGGCGCGGCTCCGGTACCGCCGGCACGGGGCTGCGGAACGGGGCCGCGCGCCTACCGACACGGGGCACGGGGGATGTGCCACGGGGGATGTGCACGGGGGTGCACGCGATGAAGAAAGCCGGTGCGGCGAGGCTCGGGGGGATCGAGCCTCGCCGCACCGGCCTTTTCGCGTGGTGCGGAAGGGGAGGAGGGGGACAGCGGAAGGGGAGGGGGACGGGGGACTCGTACGGGGAGGAGAGGGCGGGTGTGCGGCGCGGGCTAGCGGCCGCCGACCCGGCCGTGCAGCAGGCGCGAGAGCGCCGCGTGCACGTCGTCGAGCGAACGCTCGCTCTGGAAGGCCTGCCAGTCGAGCGCCGCCACGAGCACCATCCCGACCAGCGCCGCCGCCGTCAGCTGGACGTCGATGTCCTCGCTCAGCTCACCGGCCGCGACGCCGTCCCGCAGGACCCCCTCGACCACCGCGACGGCCTCCTGGCGGACCACCAGGAGCGTCGAGTTCCAGGCCCGGTTGGTGCGCCAGAGCTCGGCCACGTACAGCTGGGTGAAGGCCGGGTAGCGGTCGATGAAGACCAGCCCGGCCCGGATCATCGCGTCCAGCGCGTCGACCCGGCTCCCGCCGCGCTCGTCGGTCTCCTCCGCCGCCGTCCGCAGCGAGGCGGTGAGCAGGGAGACCCCGTGCCGCAGCAGCTCCTCGAAGAGCTCGGTCTTGCTCTTGAAGTTGTAGTAGACCGTGCCCTTGGCCACCCCGGCCCGCTCCGCGATCTCGTCCACCGTCGTCGCGGAGAAGCCCTGCTCCGCGATGAGGGTGACGGCCGCCTCGTAGAGCTTCGCGCGGGTGGCCTGGCGTCGGGTGCTGCTGCTGTCCATGGGGTCGATTCTCACAGGTGTCGCGGGTGTCACCGGCCCGGTCTCACAGGGTCAGCTCGGGGTGGAGGCGGTCGAGCGTCCAGACCTGCCGCTTGCGGGCGGAGACGGCGGTCAGGGCCAGGGCGCCCAGGGTGAACGCGGTCAGCACCGCACAGGCCTCCCAGACGGGCCCGATCCCGCCGCCCGTGATCAGCCGGCGCAGCGCCTCGACCACGTAGGTCATCGGCAGGAAGGGGTGGACGGCGTTGAAGAAGCCCGGGCTGGTCTGGACGGGGTACGTGCCGCCCGCCGAGGTCAGCTGGAGCATCAGCACCGCGAGCACGAGGATCCGGCCGGCCGCGCCGAAGCGGGCGTTGAGCCACTGGATGATCGCGGCGAAGCAGCAGGTCACCAGGGCGAGGAAGCCGACCGTGCCGGCGGCCCTGGTCATCTGGAGGCCGAGGCCCCAGTGCAGGACCGACATGAGGGCCGCGACCTGGAGGATGCCGATCGCCGCCACCGGGAGCCAGCCCGCCAGCGCGATCCGCCAGGCGGAGCCGCCGGCGGCGAGGGCGCGGCGGTTCAGCGGCTGGATGATCATGTACGCGACCATGGCGCCGACCCAGAGGGAGAGCGGGATGAAGTACGGGGCGAAACCCGTGCCGTAGTTCGGCGCCTTGTGCAGGGACTGGGAGGCCAGCTGCACCGGGTCGGCCATGACCTCCGTACGCCGGTCGCGGTCCTTCTCGTCGTAGTCGGGGATCCGGTCGACCCCGTCCTTCAGGCCGGAGGCGAGGGTGCCCGAGCCGTCGGCCAGCTTGAACAGACCGCCGTCGAGGTCGCCCGCGCCCTTCTTGAGCTTGCCGACGCCGGTGTCGAGGTTCACGGAGCCGGTCTTGGCGCCGGTGATGCCGGTGTGCAGCTTCTCCGCGCCGGCGGCGACCTTCTTCGCGCCCGCGTTGAGCTCGTTGATCTTCCGGATGGCGTCCTCGACGTCCTCGTCGAGGTGCGGGGCGCGGCGGGCCAGCTCGTCGGCCTGCGTCGTGAGCTTCACGAGCCGCGCGTCGAGGGTCTTGAGGTCGCCCTTGCTGCCCTTGGTCAGCTCGTGGACGTCGTCCGCGATGGTGGCGACGTCGCCGGCCGTGACCGAGGCCTCCTTGAGCTTGGCGCAGACGGTGGGGAACTCGGCGGCGGCCTCCGGCTTCGCCACGCACTCCTCCTGGTGGGCCTTGGCCAGCCCGTCGTCGGCCACGTGCGCCGCGCTGCGGATCACCGGGGCGCGCTTCACCAGGTCGTCGAGGTTGTGGCGGACCGCGGTGGCGGAGTCCGAGACGAGCCGGGCGGTGTCGCGGATCGACCTGCCGTTGTTCGCCAGGTAGGGGCGGACCTTGTCGGCGTTGCCGTTCACCTTGTCGGCGAGCGACTGCGTGCCGTTCGCGACCTTGCGGGAGCCGCTCTCCAGGTCCTTGGCGCCCTTGTCGAGCTTCTTCAGTCCGGCGGCCAGGTCGCCGCTGCCGGTCTTGGCGTCCTTGAGGCCGTTCGCCAGGTCCTTCGAGCCCTTCTTCGCCTTGTCCACACCCTGCTTGAGGTCGCCCGCGCCCTTGGCGGCCTTCGCGGTGGCGTCGTGGATGTCGGAGAAGGAGATGAAGATCTTGTCGAGGAAGGTGCGCGAGGACTTGGTGGAGGCCGCGGTCCGCACCTCGGAGAAGACCGTCCGGGAGATCTGGCCGACGATGTAGTTGTTGGCGTCGTTCGTACGGACCCGGAGGGCGCCGGTCTCGGGGGAGTCGCCGGAGCTGGAGGCGATGCGCGAGCTGAAGTCGCCGGGCATGGTCAGGGACAGGTAGTACGTCCCGTCCTCGACGCCCTTGCGGGCCTCGGCGTCGCTCACCCGGTGCCACGCGAAGGTGTTGCTCTCCAGGAGCCCCTCGGCGATGTCGTCACCGGCGTTGATCTTCTTGCCGTCGGCGGTGGCGCCCCGGTCCTCGTTGACGAGGGCGACGGGGATCTTGTCGAGCCTGCTGTACGGGTCCCAGAACGAGTACAGGTACAGCGCGCCGTAGAGCAGTGGCAGCAGCAGGATCGCGACGAGCGCGGCGCGCGGCAGCTTTCCCCTGCCGAAGCGCTTCAGCTCAAGCGCGGCCAGTTTCGGCGAGCGCATCGGCCGCCCCCTCCTCGGTGTCGTCTTCGGTGGTGCTGGTGGCGGCGGTGCCGGTGTCTGTGGTGTCTGCGGTGGCGGCCGCGGCGGTCGCGGTTCCGGCGGTCCCGGTTCCGGTCCCGGCCTCGGGCCCGGTGTCCTCGGGCGTGTCCTCGGGCGCGGGTTCCGCGGCGGACTTCGGCTCGGCGGGCACCGCGGACTCCGCGGACTCGGTGGGCCCGGTGCGCTCTGCGGGCTCCTCCGGCTCCTCCGGCTCCTCCGGCTCCTCCGGCTGGTCCGCGGACCCCGTGCCCGCGGTGATCCGCAGGGCGTCCTCCGGGGCCTCGGAGCAGACGGCGAGGACGGTCGTCCCGGCCTCGGCCACCGCGCGCAGCAGCGCCCAGGCCTCGGCCCGGTCGGCGTCCGAGAGCTTCAGGTCCGTGTCGTCCACGGCGAGCAGCCGGGGCCGGCCGACCAGGGCCAGGGCGATCGAGAGCCGCAGCGCTTCGAGCCGCTCCAGGTCCCGTACGGAGGTGCGCTCGCCCTTCGGCAGGGCGGCCAGGTCGAGACCGGCGGCCGCCACGGCCTCGTCGATCCGGGCCCTGGCCGCCGCCGCCCGCTCGGCAGGGCGCCGCAGGAACGCCCGTACCGAACCGTCGAAGCGGCGCTGGAGCAGGGCCCGCTCGCGGAGGTGCTCGGCGACGGTGAAGGCGGGGTCCAGTTCGCTGACGCCGGGCACGTGGCCGAGCGCGCTGATCCGGCGGACGGCGCCCAGCTTGCGGGGCAGTCGTACCCCGCCGACCTCGGCGTGTCCCTCCGTGGCCTTCATACGGCCGGTGAGTGCGAGCAGCAGGCACGTACGGCCCGAGCCGGACGGGCCCTCGATCGCCACCAGCGTGCCCGGCCCGGCACGGAAGGAGACCTTCCGGAAGGCCCAGCCGCGCGGTCCCTTCAGCCCGAAGCCGTCCGCGACGACTGCGGCGCCGTGCGGCTGCTCGTCCGCCTCCGCTCCCATGGGCCCACCCCCCACTTCCCCATTTTTGAACTGACTGGTCAGTGCAAAAGTTACCCCTGGGTAGGCGATCAGGCAAAAGCCCAGGTCAGCCGGATTGTCAGTGGGGCCCTGCACGATGGGCACATACGGCCACAGAGCCGTCACGCGACGACAGGAGGCTCGTCATGGCCAGTCCATCCGCAGCAGCCGCGCCCCGCCGCCGCCCCGGGGGCATCTCCGAAACCGGGGGCCACGAGGGAGGCCGCACCGCCCCCGCGCGGTCCGGACCCGCGTCCGACGTCCACCCCGTCCCCCGCCGCGCGACCGCCCCGCCCGCCGCCCTCGACCTGCTCGCCAAGGCCCGCACCGGCCTCGTCGAGGCCGCCGCCCTCGACCGGCCCCACGAGCGGTACGCCACCGCCCACCTCGCCGCCCTGCGCGCCGCGGCCGCCGTGCTCGCCGCCCGGGGCAGGCCCGAGACCACCCCCCGTCACCGGCAGCGGATAAGGAGCGCCTGGGAGCTGCTGCCCCAGCTCGCACCCGAGCTGACCGAGTGGAGCGCGCTCTTCGCCTCCGGAGCCCAGCGCAGGGCCCGCGCCGAGGCCGGCATCACCAGCGCGGCGAGCCGGCGCGAGGCCGACGACCTGCTCAGGGACGCCGCCCTCTTCCTCCGGCTGGTCGAGAGACTGCTCGTCCTCCAGCCGGTGCTGCCCCGCCAGCCAGGGACGGGAGAGGCCGACGGATGATCCGAAACGCAGGTCCGAGGCCATAGGGTGGGGAGCGTCCGTACCCGTCACCGAGGAGTCAACAGCCGTGCCGGACCCTTCCCCTGTCTTCGGTCGAGAGGCGTCGTCGCGCCCGTCGCGCGCCTCCCTGCGTACCGCCGTCGTCTGGGACGTCCTCAAGGACGCCCTCGACCGCCGGGTCAAGGCCACCGGGAAGGACAGCCTCGATGTCCTCGACACGGGCGGCGGCTCCGGGAACTTCGCGGTGCCGGTGGCGCGCCTCGGTCACCGGGTCACCGTCGTCGACCCCAGCCCCAACGCGCTCTTCGCGCTGGAGCGCCGCGCCGCCGAGGCCGGGGTCGCCGACCGGGTCACCGGTGTCCAGGGAGACGTCCGCGGCCTCTTCGAGGTGGTCGGGCGCGAGGGGTACGACACCGTGCTCTGCCACGGCGTCCTGGAGTACGTCGACGACCCCGCCGAGGGCGTGCGGAACGCGGTCGCCGCGCTCCGCGCCGGCGGCAGTCTCAGCCTCCTCGCCGCCGGGCTCGGCGGCGCCGTCCTGGCCCGCGCCCTCGCCGGGCACTTCACCGAGGCCCGGCACGCGCTCACCGACCCGGCGGGCCGCTGGGGAGCGGGCGACCCCGTACCCCGGCGCTTCACCGCCGAGCAGCTCACCGAGCTGGCCGCGGAGGCCGGACTCGAGGTCGGCTCCGTGCACGGCGTCCGGGTCTTCGCCGACCTGGTTCCGGGCGTCCTCGTCGACACCGAGCCGGGTGCGGCCGAGGCCCTGCTCAAGCTGGAGGCCGCCGCCGCCGAGCTGCCCTCCTTCCACGCCATCGCCACCCAGCTGCACGTTCTCGGCGAGAAGCGCGCCTGACAGCCACCGGCACCCGTCCGCCGGTGCGGGCCGCAGGCGTCGATGGAGTACGCCACAGCCCGCCCGATGAGGGGTTCCGCCCCGTATGATCGGGGGACACCATCCGGCATGACGGAGATGGCGCCGGGGAATCAACGCCTCAGCAACCGAACCGCATGGCGGCCCGGATTGGCTATTCGGCATTGTGGGCGGGTTTCACGGGGGCGATTCCCTGCCTATCCTGAAAGGGCCGCAAACCGGTCGCCCCCGCGACCGACGACTAGGAGGACTCCGTGCCGCTCTCGGAGCACGAGCAGCGAATGCTCGAGCAGATGGAGCGAGCGCTGTACGCCGAAGATCCCAAGTTCGCGACAGCGCTCGAGGGAAGCGGACTGCGTACGTACACCCGACGACGGGTTTACCAGGCAGTCGCCGGCTTCCTGGTGGGTATCGCGCTCCTCATGGCCGGAATGGTCGCACAGCAGATCTGGATCAGCGTGGTGGGATTCCTCGTCATGCTGGGCTGCGCGGTCCTGGCGGTCACCGGATGGCGCAAGGCGCCCAAGCCGGGTGAGCAGCAGGCCGCGGGTGGGACGGCGGCCAGTGGCCGCCAGACCCGGCAGCGACGCTCCACCATGAACCGCATCGAGGAGCGGTGGCAGCGCCGCCGCGACGAACAACAGGGCGGCGGCCACTGACGGCCCCCTGAGCGGCAGCCCCGCACCCTTGCACGACCGAGCCCCGCAGGCCCGCGCCCAGAAGCGCGACGCCCTGCGGGGCTCGGTCGTGTGCCCACCCGCCCCGCCGAGCGGACGATCGGCCACCGGCCGACGGGGCGGGCAGGGCGGGCAAGGCGCGTAAGGCGCGTAAGGCGCGTAAGGCGGGGAAGGCGCAAGGGCGGGCAAGGCGGGGCCGGGGACTCGGACGAGCCCCCGGCCCTGGTGTCCTAGCCGGCCTCGCGGGACGTGCGGCGGAACGGGGTCGTCACGCGAGAGACCAGCGTGTGCCGCCGCAGCGACCACGCCGTCGTCACGGACGACCAGCGCTCCGAGGCCGCCCAGCGGAGACGGACGGCCGAACGCGGGGCCAGACGGGCGCGAAGGCGGGCCTTGCGGCCGGCGCTCGCGTGGAATCCCGCCCGGATCCGGACGGCCTCCTCGGCGAGACCCGTGGCAGGCCGGGGCCGGGGCGAGTAGAGCACCTCCTCCACCGCACCGGCCACCCGGTGCACCGCGTCCGCCGGTTCGCCCCGCAGCTCACCCAGCCGGACGATCCGCGCCGCCGTCTTTCTCGGCGTCCGCGACTCGTCCGGCTCGACCCCGTAGTCCCAGGCCGTGTCGTTGATCTCCTGCCAGACCGCGAGCGTCCGCGCCGCCAGGTCCTCGGGGGCGCGAGCGCCGTCCGAGCCGAGCCGCCGGCCCCGCACCCGGGTCCGCCAGAGCATCGGAAGGAACGGCAGGGCGAGCACCACGAGCACACCCAGGGAGATCAGCACCACCTTGAGCGGATCCGGACCGGAACCGTCCGACTCCGCACCGGCCACCGCCGCGTCCGGACCGCAGTCGCCGAGCCTCCGCATCTGCGGCGTGCAGCTCTCCGAGGCGCTCGGCGCGGCGGACGGCTGCGCCGAGGCGCTCTGCTGGGGCTGCGCGGGACCGGTGGCCGTACCCGAGGGCGTGTTCGTCCGGGTGTACGCCGGGGTGGAGCCCCGCGACGGAGTGGGCTCGAACCGGGTCCAGCCCGCACCCTCGAAGTACAGCTCGGGCCAGGCGTGCGCGTCCCGGATGCCCACCGAGACGGAGCCGTCGGTCTGCGTCGTGCCCGGCATGAAGCCGACGGCCACCCGCGCGGGGATGCCGAGCGAGCGGGCCATCGCCGCCATGGAGAAGGAGAAGTGGACGCAGAAGCCCTCCTTTTCCTTCAAGAAGCGTGAGATCGCCTGCGCCCCGGTGCCGGACCCCACCTCGACGTCGTAGCGGAAGCCGCCGTCCTCGGCGAACCAGTCCTGGAGCTTCACCGCCCGCTCGTAGTCGTTGCGCGCGCCCTTCGTCACGTCGAGCGCCGTCGCCCTCACGTCGGCGGGCAGGGACTCGGGGACCTTGGTGTACTCCGCGCGAAGCTTCTCCGGGGCGGGACCGGCCGCCGCCAGCTGCGCGGACGAGGGCTGAACGTCCAGGCTGGAGACCTGGTAGCGGGCGCCGCGGGTCGTCTGGTCGTTGTCGCCGACGATCATCCGGCCGGCCGGCTCGAACCGCCAGCTGCCGCCGATGTCGACCCGGCCGGCCGGGTACGGCATGGGCAGCCACTTCTGCTCGTACGCGTCGGAGGCGACGAAGTTGCTGGTCACCTCGGTGATCCGGACGCTCTGGGCGAGCCCCTGGGGCCACGGCAGCTGCTTGGGCACGTCCTCGATCGGGCGGACCGAGGACTTCCACGAGGCGCCGTCGAACTGGTCGAGGGCGACGAGCCGCAGGTACAGGCCGCTGGTGTCGCGGGCGTTGGTCCGGTAGCGCAGGACCTCCCGATCCTCCGGCTGGCGCAGATTCTCCTGGAGCGAGACCAGCGGGTTGACGGCCGAGACGGTGCCGCCCTTGCCGCCCCCGGCACCCCCCGCGCCGCCGCTGCCGCCGAACAGACCGCCGGAGAGACCCGGCAGCGCGAGCGGCACCACCATGGCGACGCCCATGGCGACGACGCCGATCCGGCGGCCGGTGCGGACCGGGGCGAAGGCGGGACCGCCACTCGCTACCGAGGAGCCGGGCCGGCCCGAACGCTGCGCGCCGCCGAAGACCCGCCCCCACTGGGAGAGCCGGTCACGGCCCTCCGCGAGGAGCAGCAGCAGATAGCCGGAGGCCGCGAGGAGGAACCAGAGCCAGCCCGCCCCGCCGCCGGAGAGCCCGGCGGCCACCGAGTACAGCGCGAGCAGCGGAAGACCGGCCGGGGCCGCCCTGCGGAAGGTGACCGCGAGCGCGTCCACCAGGAGCCCGATCGCGACCACGCCACCGACGAGCATGAGCCGGATGCCCGCGGTGTCCGGCGCGGGGATCGCGTACCGGCCGACGTCCTCGACGCCCGCCCGGAACAGCTCGGAGGTGTACGCGAGGGCCTGCGGGCCGGGGATCAGCCAGAGGATCGCCTGCTCGCGGGCGAAGAACAGGGTCAGCGCGAGCAGCACGACGACCGCCTGGGCGAGCAGCGTCAGCGGCCGGGCCAGCGGCACCCGCCGGGCCAGCGTGCCCACGCCGCTCACCAGGGCGAGGACGAAGGCCGCCGTGAAGATCCAGGTCGCCGGCTTCACCAGCGGGAGCAGCGCTCCGGCCGCCATCAGGGTGGCGCCCCAGGCGGCGAGGGTCAGCCGCGCGCGGCCGCTCATGACCAACCTCCGTAGGTGTCGGCGGCGGATTCCGCACGGGCTCCGGCCGCCTGCTGCCACAGGTCGGCGACCTTGGCGCCGGCCGGCACGGCCAGCGCCGTCCACCCCGCCTCGCGCAGCTGCCGTACGCGGTCCTCGACAGCCCCGGCGACCGCGCCGCCGGTCAGCCAGGTGCCCGAGTCCAGGACGAAGGCGACGGCCGCGCCGGTCCGCCCGCGCATCCGGGCGGTGAGGGCGGTCTGCTCCTCGTCGAGGTCGCCGAGGAAGGCGATGAGCAGGCCTTCGTTGCCGCCGCGCAGCACGTCGGAGGCGCGGGAGAGCCCGGCCCCCTCGGAGTGGTCGACGATCGCGAGGGTGTCCATCATCAGACCGGCCGTGTCGGCCGAGTCCTGCGCCGATCCGGCGAAGCCGTCGGAGCCCTCGCCGGGCACCGCGCTGCCGGTGTCGGTGAGCAGCCGGACCGCGTAGCCGCGCTCCAGCATGTGCACCAGGGAGGAGGCGGCGCCGGAGACCGCCCACTCGAAGGCGGAGTCGGGGCCGGTGCCCTGGTAGGCGACCCGGCGGGTGTCGAGGAGCACGGTGCAGCGGGCCCGCTGCGGCTGCTCCTCGCGGCGGACCATCAGCTCGCCGTAGCGGGCGGTGGAGCGCCAGTGCACCCGGCGCAGGTCGTCGCCGTGGCGGTAGGTGCGCGGGATGACGTCGTCGTCGCCGGCGAGCGCGAGGGAGCGCTGGTGCCCGTCGCCGTACCCCGTGGCCTCGCCGGCGAGCTTCACCGCAGGCAGCGCCTCGGTGCGCGGAACGACGGTGAGGGTGTCGTACGCGCTGAAGGCGCGGGTCAGCTCGCACATCCCGAAGGGGTCGTTGAGCCGCAGCTGGAGCGGGCCGAGCGGGAAGCGTCCGCGCAGGTCGGAGCGGACCCGGTAGGACACCTCGCGCCGGCCGCCCGCCTCGACCCGGTCGAGGACGAAGCGGGGGCGGGGCCCCAGCATGTACGGCACGTGGTCCTGGAGCATGAGGAGACCGGTGGGGAGCTTGGAGACGTTCTCCATCCGCAGCTGGACCCGGGCCTCGGCGCCCGCCTCCACCCGCTGCGGGGTGAGGCGGCGGGAGGCCGCGACCCGGTAGCGGGTGCGGTGCAGTACGAGGACGCAGATCAGCGGCAGGGCGGCGAGCAGCAGCCCGACGCGCAGCAGATCGGCCTGGCCGAGGACGTACGCGCAGACGGCGGCGGCCACCCCGGCGGCGAGGAAGGAGCGGCCGCGGGTGGTGAGACCGCCGAAGGCGGCCCGCAGACCGCCCCGGTCGTCGTCGCCCCGCTGCCCGTCCGGCACGGCAGCGGTCGTCATCACAGCCGCCGGCCGCCGGGCTGCTGCTGGCCGTAGAGCGGTCCGGCGGGCGGGGCCGTGGCCGGGACGGGGGTGCGCTGCAGGATGTCCTGGACGACCTGCTCGGCGGTGCGCCGGTTCAGCTGGGCCTGTGCCGTCGGCAGCAGCCGGTGGGCGAGGACCGGCGCGGCGAGGGCCTGGAGGTCGTCGGGGAGCACGTACTCGCGGCCGCTGAGCGCGGCGGAGGCCTTGGCGGCCCGCAGCAGGTGGAGCGTGGCCCGGGGGGAGGCGCCGAGCCGCAGGTCGGCGTGGGTGCGGGTGGCGGCGACGATGTCGACCGCGTACCGGCGGACGGCGTCGGCGACGTGGACCGCGCGCACCGCCTCGATCAGCTTCACGATGTCGTGGGCGTGGGCGACCGGCTGGAGGTCGTCCAGCGGGGAGACCGAGCCGTGCACGTCGAGCATCTGGAGCTCGGCCTCGGCGCTCGGGTAGCCGATGGAGACCCGGGCCATGAAGCGGTCGCGCTGGGCCTCGGGCAGCGGGTAGGTGCCCTCCATCTCGACCGGGTTCTGCGTGGCGACGACCATGAACGGGCTGGGCAGCTCGTAGGTCTGGCCGTCGACCGTGACCTGCCGCTCCTCCATGGACTCCAGGAGCGCGGACTGGGTCTTCGGCGAGGCGCGGTTGATCTCGTCGCCGATCACGATCTGGGCGAAGATCGCGCCCGGCTTGAACTCGAAGTCCCGCCGCTGCTGGTCGAAGATCGACACGCCCGTGATGTCCGAGGGCAGCAGGTCGGGGGTGAACTGGATGCGGCGCACCGAGCAGTCGATGGACCGCGCCAGCGTCTTGGCGAGCATGGTCTTGCCGACGCCGGGGACATCCTCGATGAGGAGGTGTCCCTCGGCGAGCAGCACGGTCAGCGAAAGCCGTACGACCTCGGGCTTGCCCTCGATCACACCCTCCACCGACCTGCGGACACGCTCCACGGTGGTGGTCAGATCAGTGAGGCTCGCTCGATCGTCATAGGTCGTCACCCGGCCCTCCTCGGCCTTCCGGAACAGGGACACCTGCCCCCGCTGAATGTTTCGGGGGGTGTCACCCGAGCATTCTTGTTGCCGGGGCCGGTCGTGTCACTCGCCTGTGGACAAGTGCGGGTGACATGCCAGGGTTTGATCCGTTATGCCGGGTCGACTACGCCGGGTCGATCTCGCGGAGCAGGCCCGTCGTCACGTCGAACACGAAGCCCCGGACGTCGTCCGCGTGCAGCAGGAAGGGGGAGGTCCGCACCCGCTGCATCGACTGGCGGACGTCCTGGTCCACGTCACGGAAGGCCTCGACCGCCCAGGCCGGCCGCTGGCCGACCTCGTCCTCCAGCTCGTGCCGGAAGTCCTCGGTGAGCGATTCGAGACCGCAGCCCGTGTGGTGGACCAGCATCACGCTGCGCGTGCCGAGGGCGCGCTGGCTGATCGTGAGGGACCGGATCACGTCGTCGGTCACGACGCCACCCGCGTTGCGGATGGTGTGGCAGTCGCCGAGTTCGAGGCCCAGGGCCGCGTGCAGGTCGAGACGGGCGTCCATACAGGCGACGACGGCGACGCGCAGCACGGGCCGCGCGTCCATTCCCGGGTCGGTGAAGTCGGCGGCGTAGCGCTCGTTCGCCTGGACGAGACGGTCGGTGACCGTGCCTGCGGCGGGTATGGCGTCGGCAGAAGGGTGCGCGGAGGTCGACATGGTTCCGACGTTAACGGTCACAGGGTCGCCGGGCCCGCTGTGAGAGCGGACAAAGAACGTCAATGAGCCTTGTTGTGAGCTAACCCACAGGTGTGAGGGGCCTGGCCCCCGAACGAGTGAGCCGTCCGGAATGTCCGCCCGGTCCGCCGGCTCCGTGCGACGCGCCAGCCGGTTGATTGACCGTCGGGTCCCGTGGACTAAAGTGACGCGAAGTTCACGGAGACATCGAGCGATTTCCGCGGTTTCTCCCCCGTGTGTGCGGCGGTACCTACGGCTCGGCCTCCTCCCCGCTCGCGCGGTGGACTGAGGCGGGGCGGGAGCCCGGCGGTACGTACCACCGCGCCGGATCTGAGAGGGCGCATTGAGCAACGACCGACACGTCCCGGTGATGCTCCAGCGGTGCCTGGACATGTTGGCCCCCGCACTGGAGCGCCCCGGCGCGGTCGTCGTCGACTGCACCCTGGGCCTCGGCGGACACAGTGAGGCCCTGCTCCGGCGCTTCCCCGAGGCGCGGCTCGTCGCCCTCGACCGGGACAAGGAGGCGCTCCGGCTCTCCGGCGAGCGCCTCGCCCCCTACGGGGAGCGCGCCACGCTCGTCCACGCGGTCTACGACGAACTGCCCGAGGTCCTCGACCGGCTCGGCATCCCCACGGTGGACGGCGTCCTCTTCGACCTGGGCGTCTCCTCCATGCAGCTGGACGAGGCCGACCGCGGCTTCGCCTACGCCCAGGACGCCCCGCTCGACATGCGCATGGACCAGACGACCGGCATCAGCGCCGCCGAGGTCCTCAACACCTACGCGCCCGGCGAGCTGGTCCGCATCCTCCGCGCCTACGGCGAGGAGAAGCAGGCCAAGCGCATCGTCTCCGCGGTCGTGCGCGAGCGGGAGAAGGAACCCTTCAGCAACAGCGCCCGGCTCGTCGAGCTCATCCGCGACTCCCTGCCCCAGGCGGCCAAGCGCACCGGCGGCAACCCGGCCAAGCGGACCTTCCAGGCCCTGCGCATCGAGGTCAACGGCGAGCTCACGGTCCTGGAGCGGGCGATCCCGGCGGCGGTGAAGGCCCTCGCCGTCGGCGGCCGGATCGCCGTCCTCTCGTACCACTCCCTGGAAGACCGGCTGGTCAAGCAGGTCTTCGCGGCCGGCGCCGCGACCACCGCCCCGCCCGGACTCCCGGTGGTCCCCGAGAAGTACCAGCCGCGCCTGCAGCTGCTGACCCGGGGCGCCGAGCTCCCCACCGAGGAAGAGGTCGCCGAGAACCGGCGCGCCGCTCCCGCCCGGCTCCGCGGCGCGCAGCGCATCCGGGAGGACGTGCTGTGAGCACGGCGAAGGGGCCGCTCAAAGGGCGGGCCGCGCGACTCGGACGGCTCATGCCGTCGGGGCCGAGCTCGGCCGCCCGCACCCCCTTCGTCCTGCTCGTCTTCGTGCTCCTCGGCGGCGGGCTCATCACCCTGCTCCTGCTGAACTCGGCCCTCAACCAGGGCTCCTTCAAGCTGCGCGAGCTTGAGGAGCGGACCACCGAGCTCACCGACGAGGAGCAGGCCCTCCAGCGGGACGTGGACGACTACGCGGCCCCCGACGCCCTGGAGCGGCGGGCCCGCGAGCTCGGCATGGTCCCGGGCGGCAGCCCCGCCTTCCTCGGCCCGGACGGCAAGGTGCTCGGCGTGCCCTCCGCCGCGGTCTCCCCGAAGCCCAGCCCCACCCCGACCGCGAGGACCACCGCGCCGCCCGCGAGCACCGGCGCGACGAACGCCACCACCACCGCCCCGAAGAAGACCGAGACCGAGACCGCCCCGACGACCTCCGGCAGGTGACCGAGCAGTGCCCCCCAAGGAGCCCCCGCGCCGCCGCGTCCCCGGACCCGCCGGGTCCGCGCGCCCCCGGCCCGCCTCCACCGGAGCCCGCCCGCCCCGTCCCGCCCCGCGCCCCGCGCCACGCCCGGCCGCGAAGCGCCCCGCGCCGAGGCCCCCGGCCCGGCAGCCCCGCACCATCCGGCTCGGCAGCCCCCGGCCCCGGCTCCGGCTCATCTCCCTCGGCCTGACCCTCGTCATGCTGGTCTTCGTGGTCCGGCTGCTCCAGGTCCAGGCCGTCGACGCCAGCGCGTACGCCGCCAAGGCCGACAAGTACCGCTTCCAGGAGTACACGCTCTCCGCCGAGCGGGGCGAGATCACCGACCGCAACGGCATCGCGCTCGCCGCCAGCGTCGACGCGTACGACATCACCGCCGACCCGAAGCTCTTCACGCCCGCGGAGTCCAAGGTCCCCGACGCCCCCGAGCAGGCCGCCGCGCTCCTCGCCCCGATCCTGGGCAAGGAGCCCGCCGAGCTCGCGAAGAAGCTCCGCACCCCCAAGTCCCGCTACACCCTGCTCGCCCGCAAGCAGACCCCGCAGGTCTGGAACCAGATCAAGGACCTCAGGAAGGTCTACGGGGAGAAGGCCCGCGCCACGGGCGGCAACGGCGTCAACCTGCTCGGCGGGGTCCTCAGCGAGCCGAGCACCAAGCGCGTGTACCCGAACGGCGAGCTCGCCGCCGGGATACTGGGATACGTCAACGCCGAGGGCCGGGGCGCAGGCGGCGTGGAGTCCATGCTCGACCCGGAGCTCGCCGGCCAGGACGGCAAGGTCCGCTTCACCGAGTCCGGCGGCCGCCAGGTCCCCACCGCCGGCTCCCAGGGCACTCCGGCCGTCCCCGGCTCCGACATCGAGCTCACCATCGACCGGGACATCCAGTGGGCCGCCCAGCAGGCCATCACCGAGCAGGTGAGGAAGTCCAAGGCCGACCGCGGGTACGTCGTCGTGCAGAACACGAGGACGGGCGAGGTCCTCGCCATGGCCAACGCCCCCGGCTTTGACCCCAACGACCTCTCCGCCGCCAACGCCGCCTCCATGGGCAACGCCGCCCTCCAGGACGCCTACGAGCCCGGCTCCACCAGCAAGGTCATGTCCATGGCCGCCGTCCTGGAGGAGGGCAAGGCGACCCCCCAGACCCATGTCACCGTCCCCAACCGGCTCCACCGCGGCGACCGGCTCTTCAAGGACGACGTCGACCACAAGACCTGGTACCTGACCCTCAACGGCGTCCTCGCCAAGTCCAGCAACATCGGCACCATCCTCGCCACCGGCCAGCTCGGCTCCACCCAGGCCGAGTCCAACCGGGTCCTCAACTCCTACCTGCGCAAGTTCGGCATCGGCAGCCCCACCGGACTCGACTACCCGGGGGAGACCCCGGGCATCCTCGCCAAGCCCGAGGACTGGTCGACCTCGCAGCAGTACACGATCCCCTTCGGCCAGGGCCTCTCCGTCAGCGCGATGCAGGCCGCCTCGGTCTACTCGACCATCGCCAACGGAGGCGTACGCGTCGAACCGACCCTCGTCCGCGGCACCAAGGGACCCGACGGCCGCTTCACCCCGGCGCCCGCGGCCAAGGAGAGCCGGGTCGTCAGCGAGAAGACCGCCGACACCCTCGCCAAGATGCTGGAGTCCGTCGTCGACGACCGGGAAGGCACCGGCACCCGCGCCGCCATCCCCGGCTACCGCGTCGCGGGCAAGACCGGCACCGCCAACCGCGTCGACCCCGAGCTCGGCCGCTACAAGGGATACACCGCGTCCTTCGCCGGCTTCGCCCCCGCCGACGACCCGCAGATCACCGTCTACTGCGCCATCCAGAACCCCACCAAGGGCAGCTACTTCGGCGGCCAGATCTGTGGCCCCATCTACAAGAAGGTCATGGAGTTCGCCCTCAAGACCCTGCACGTCGCCCCCACGGGCAGCGAACCGGCCCGACTGCCGGTCACCTTCGACCCCACCCCGTGACACCCCGGGAGCACCAGTGACAACGATCACCAACCGTTCCGGGAACCGGAAATCGAACTCCGGCGACGCCCCGGGCTCTTTTGGCCCCGTACAGGGTGAGCCCGGTACGCTCACCGCCGTGCCACACGCTGATCAGTACCGAAACACCCCGCCCCGGCCGGAGCAGGCCCGCCCGACACCCCTGGGCGACCTGGCCGCACAGCTGGGCGTCGAAACCCCCGGCGCCGGCTCCGACCCCGTCGCCGTCACGGGCATCACGCACGACTCCCGGGCGGTCCGCCCAGGGGACGTGTACGCGGCCCTGCCCGGCGCCCACCTCCACGGCGCCGACTTCGTCGCCCAGGCCGCCGGACTCGGAGCCGCCGCGGTCCTCACCGACCCGGCGGGCGCCGAGCGCGCCGCCGCGACCGGCCTGCCGGTCCTGGTCGTCGAGAACCCACGTGGCCGGATGGGCGAGCTCGCCGCCGAGATCTACGGGCGGCCCGGCGCCGACCTCCTCCAGATCGGCATCACCGGCACCTCCGGCAAGACCACCACGGCCTACCTCGTCGAGGGCGGCCTGCGCGGCGCCGGGCGGAGCACCGGTCTCGTCGGCACGGTCGAGATGCGCATCGGCGACGAGCGCATCAAGTCGGAGCGGACGACCCCCGAGGCCACCGACCTCCAGGCGCTCTTCGCCGTCATGCGCGAGCGGGGCGTCGAGGCGGTCGCCATGGAGGTATCCAGCCACGCCCTCGTGCTCGGCCGGGTCGACGGCTGCGTCTTCGACGTCGCCGTCTTCAACAACCTCAGCCCGGAGCACATGGAGTTCCACTCCGACATGGAGGACTACTTCCGGGCCAAGGCCGCGCTCTTCACCCCCGAGCGCAGCAGGCGCGGAGTCGTGAACCTCGACGACGAGTACGGCCGCAGGCTCGCGAAGGAGGCGACCGTCCCGGTCGTCACCTTCTCCGCCGAGGGCCGCGCCGACGCCGACTGGCGCGCCGAGGACCTCGTCCTCGGCTCCCACGACTCGACGTTCACCGCCGTCGGACCGCAGGGCGAGCGGATCTCCGCCACCGCCCCGTTGCCCGGCCCGTTCAACGTCGCCAACACCCTCGCCGCGATCGCCACCCTCGCCACCGCGGGCCTCGAACCGAAGAGCGCCGCCGACGGCATCGCCGTCGTGCCCGGCGTACCGGGCCGCCTGGAGCGGGTCGACGCCGGCCAGCCGTACCTCGCGGTCGTCGACTACGCCCACAAGACGGACGCCGTCGAATCGGTCCTGCGCTCCCTGCGCGAGGTCACCGAGGGCCGGCTCCACGTGGTCATCGGCTGCGGCGGCGACCGGGACACCACCAAGCGCGGCCCGATGGGCGCCGCCGCGGCCCGGCTCGCCGACACCGCCGTCCTGACCTCCGACAACCCCCGCTCCGAGGACCCGCTCGTGATCCTCGCCGCCATGCTCACGGGCGCCGCGGAGGTTCCCGCGGAGGAGCGGGGCGAGGTCCTCGTCCTCGCCGACCGCGCCGCCGCCATCGCCGCCGCCGTGGCCCGCGCGCAGCCGGGCGACACCGTCCTGGTCGCGGGCAAGGGCCACGAACAGGGCCAGGAGATCGCCGGGGTGGTCCGCCCCTTCGACGACCGCCTGGTCCTGCGCGCGGCGATCGTCGACCAGGCGGCGATCCTCGAACAGAACGGCCGGGCCGCCCTGGTGGGCGGCAAGGACACAGACAGCCACCAGAACAGTCAGGGATGAAGCAGTGATCGCCCTCTCCCTCGCCGAGATCGCCGAAATCGTCGGCGGGCAGACGCACGACATACCGGATCCGGCCACCCGGGTGACCGGGCCCGTCGTCATCGACTCCCGCGAGGTGCGGCCAGGCAGCCTCTTCGTCGCCTTCGCCGGCGAGCGCGTCGACGGCCACGACTACGCGGAGCGCGCCGTGGCGGCGGGAGCGGCGGCCGTACTCGCCGCCCGCCCCGTCGGCGCCCCCGCGATCGTCGTGGACGACGTGCAGGCCGCGCTGGGAGCCCTCGCCCGCGCGGTCGTCGAACGGCTCGGCACCGATGTCGTCGCCCTCACCGGCTCGGCCGGCAAGACCTCCACGAAGGACCTGATCGCCCAGGTCCTCGACCGGCACGCACCCACCGTGTGGACGCCCGGCTCCCTCAACAACGAGATCGGACTGCCGCTCACCGCGCTCCGCGCGAGCGACGAGACCCGGCACCTGGTCCTGGAGATGGGCGCCCGGGGCATCGGGCACATCCGGTACCTCGCCGGCCTCACCCCGCCCCGCATCGGCCTCGTACTCAACGTGGGCACCGCCCACATCGGCGAGTTCGGCGGCCGGGAGCAGATCGCCGAGGCCAAGGGCGAGCTCGTCGAGGCGCTGCCGTCCGCCGAGGAGGGCGGGGTGGCGGTCCTCAACGCCGACGACCCGCTGGTTCGCGCCATGGCGAGCCGGACCAAGGCCCGCGTGATCCTCTTCGGCGAAGCGGACGAAGCGGCCGTACGGGCCGAGAACGTCCTCCTCACAGAGAGCGGACAGCCTTCTTTCAGGCTTCACACACCCACCGGGTGCAGCGACGTGACCTTGCGCCTGTACGGTGAGCACCACGTGTCGAACGCGCTCGCCGCGGCCGCCGTCGCGCACGAGCTGGGCATGCCTGTCGAAGAGATCGCCACCGCGCTCTCCGAAGCCGGCACCCTGTCGCGCTGGCGCATGGAGGTCACCGAGCGTCCGGACGGCGTGACGATCGTCAACGACGCCTACAACGCGAACCCCGAGTCCATGCGAGCCGCCCTGCGCGCGCTCGCGTCCATGGGCAGGGCAGCACAGTCCCGAGGGGCTCGTACGTGGGCGGTGCTCGGCAAGATGGCCGAGCTCGGTGACGCATCGCTCGTCGAGCACGACGCGGTCGGACGGCTCGCCGTCCGGCTCAACGTCAGCAAGCTCGTCGCGGTCGGGGACAGGGAAGCGTCCTGGCTGCAACTGGGCGCATATAACGAGGGTTCGTGGGGTGAGGAGTCGGTGCACGTGTCCGACGCGCAGGCGGCTGTCGACCTGTTGCGCAGTGAGCTGCGCCCGGGGGATGTCGTCCTTGTGAAGGCTTCCAGGTCGGTCGGTCTCGAACAGGTCGCCCTGGCGCTCCTCGACACCGAGGGCGAGGTCGCCGGACGATGAGGCAGATCCTCTTCGCGGGAGCCATCGGGCTCTTCCTGACCCTGATCGGCACCCCGCTGCTGATCAAGCTCCTTGCCCGCAAGGGGTACGGGCAGTTCATCCGGGACGACGGCCCGCGCGGCCACGCCGGGAAGAAGGGCACGCCCACCATGGGCGGCATCTCCTTCATCCTGGCCACGCTCATCGCGTACGCCCTGGCCAAGGTCATCACCGGTGAGGACCCGACGTACTCGGGCGTCCTGGTGCTGTTCCTCATGGCCGGCATGGGCCTGGTCGGCTTCCTCGACGACTACATCAAGATCGTCAAGCAGCGTTCGCTGGGCCTGCGGGCGAAGGCGAAGATGGCCGGCCAGCTGATCGTCGGCATCGCCTTCGCCGTGCTCTCGCTGCAGTTCGCGGACCTGCGCGGGCTCACGCCCGCCTCCGAGAAGCTCTCCTTCATCACGGACTTCGGCTGGTCCATCGGCCCGGTGCTGTTCGTGATCTGGGCGCTCTTCATGATCCTGGCCATGTCCAACGGCGTGAACCTGACGGACGGTCTGGACGGTCTGGCCACCGGCGCCTCGGTGATGGTCTTCGGCGCGTACACCTTCATCGGGCTCTGGCAGTTCCAGGAGTCCTGTGCCAACGCGGTGACGCTGACCAACCCCAACGCCTGCTTCGAGGTGCGCGACCCGCTCGACCTCGCGGTCGTCGCCTCCGCCCTGATGGGCGCCTGCTTCGGCTTCCTGTGGTGGAACACCTCGCCCGCCAAGATCTTCATGGGCGACACCGGCTCGCTGGCCCTCGGCGGCGCGCTGGCCGGTCTCGCCATCTGCTCCCGTACGGAGCTGCTGCTGGCCCTGCTCGGCGGCCTGTTCGTGCTGATCACGATGTCCGTGGTCATCCAGGTCGGCTCGTTCAAGATGACCGGCAAGCGCGTCTTCCGGATGGCTCCCCTCCAGCACCACTTCGAACTCAAGGGGTGGTCCGAGGTCCTGGTCGTCGTCCGGTTCTGGATCATCCAGGGCATGTGCGTGATCGTGGGCCTGGGCCTCTTCTACGCGGGATGGGCATCGGAGAAGTGACAGAACAGCTCGACTGGAACGGCAAGAAGGTCACCGTCGCGGGACTCGGCGTCTCCGGCATTCCGGCCGCCCGGGTCCTGCACGGCCTGGGCGCGGTCGTGACCGTCGTCAACGACGGCGACGACGAGCGCTCCCGGGCGCAGGCCGCCGAACTGGAGGCGGAGGGCATCACCGTCCGTCTCGGCGACGGGGCGACCCTGCCGACCGGCACCGAGCTGATCGTCACCACCCCCGGCTGGCGACCCGACAAGCCGCTCTTCACGGCCGCCGCAGAGGCGGGCGTGGAGGTCTGGGGCGACGTCGAGCTGGCCTGGCGCCTGCGCACCCCGGACGCGGCCCCCTGGCTCGCGGTCACCGGCACCAACGGCAAGACCACGACCGTGCGGATGCTCGCCTCGATCCTGGAGGCGGCCGGTCTGCGGACCGCCGCCGTCGGCAACATCGGGGTCTCGCTGCTCGACGCCGTCCTCGGCGAGGAGCGGTACGACGTGCTGGCCGTCGAGCTGTCCAGCTACCAGCTGCACTGGGCGCCGTCCGTCCGCGTCCACTCGGCCGCCGTGCTCAACCTGGCACCCGACCACCTCGACTGGCACGGCTCGATGGAGGCGTACGCCGCCGACAAGGGCCGGATCTACGAGGGCAACCAGGTCGCCTGCGTCTACAACGTCGCGGACAAGGTCACCGAGGACCTGGTCCGAGAGGCCGACGTCGAGGAGGGCTGCCGCGCCATCGGCTTCACGCTCGGCACCCCCGGCCCGTCCGAACTGGGCGTCGTCGAGGGCATCCTCGTCGACCGGGCCTTCGTCGAGAACCGGCAGAAGAACGCCCAGGAGCTGGCCGAGGTCTCCGACGTCCAGCCCCCGGCCCCGCACAACATCGCCAACGCGCTCGCCGCGGCCGCCCTCGCCCGCGCCTTCGGTGTCGACGCGAAGGCCGTACGGGACGGGCTGAAGGCCTTCCGGCCCGACCCGCACCGCATCGAACTGGTCGAGGAGGTCGAGGGAGTCGCGTACGTCGACGACTCCAAGGCCACCAACACCCACGCCGCCGAAGCCTCGTTGGCGGCCTACGACCCCATCGTCTGGATCGCCGGCGGACTCGCCAAGGGCGCGACCTTCGACGAGCTGGTGACGAAGTCGGCGAAGCGCTTGCGCGGGGCCGTCCTGATCGGCGCCGACCGCGCGCTGATCCGCGAAGCCCTGGCGCGACACGCCCCGGAGGTCCCGGTGGTCGACCTCGACCGGACCGACACTGGGGCGATGTCCGAGGCGGTCCGCGAGGCGACCCGGCTCGCCCAACCGGGGGACACGGTGCTCCTCGCCCCGGCCTGCGCCTCGATGGACATGTTCACCAACTACAACAAGCGGGGCGAGGCCTTCGCGGACGCGGTCCGCGCCCTCGCCACCACCGGGGACGCCTGACCTGACCAGTGGGAGGGTCCGGCCGGACCGGGCACGACTGGAGGGGGCAGCGACCATGCCGAGCAAGATCGCCGGGACACGCCGGCCTTCCGCCGTACGCGGCGGAGGGCGGGCCCCAGCGACCCCGCGGCGGGTGCGCGGCGGGGGCGTACGGCGGCTGTACGAGCGCGGCGTACGGGCCTGGGACCGGCCGCTCACGGCCTACTACGTGATCATCGGCGCGGCGCTGCTCATCACCACGCTCGGCCTCGTGATGGTCTTCTCCGCCTCGATGATCACGGCGCTCCGCTACGACCTGGTGCCCTCCTACTTCTTCCGGAAGCAGTTCTTCGCCGCGCTCCTCGGCACCGGGCTGCTCCTGGCCGCCTCGCGGATGCCCGTGAAGCTGCACCGGGCGCTCGCCTACCCGATCCTGGTCGGCGCGGTCTTCCTCATGGTGCTCGTGCAGATCCCCGGGATAGGGCACGAGGTCAACGGCAACCAGAACTGGATCTCCCTCGGCGGCCCCTTCCAGCTCCAGCCCAGCGAGTTCGGCAAGCTGGCGCTGATCCTGTGGGGGGCCGACCTGCTCGCCCGCAAGCAGGACATGCGGCTGCTGACCCAGTGGAAGCACATGCTGGTGCCGTTGGTACCCGGCGCCTTCATGCTGCTCGGCCTGATCATGCTCGGCGGCGACATGGGCACCTCGATCATCCTCGCCGCGATCCTCTTCGGACTGCTGTGGACGGCCGGCGCGCCCACCCGGCTCTTCGTCGGGGTGCTCTCCGTGGCCGGCGCGATCGGCGTGCTGCTGATCAAGACGAGCGACAACCGGATGAAGCGCTTCGACTGCATCGGCGCGACCGACCCCGGCGGCGAGGGAGCCCCGTGCCTCCAGGCCGCGCACGGAATCTATGCTCTGGCCTCGGGCGGATGGTTCGGTTCCGGACTCGGTGCGAGTGTGGAGAAATGGGGTCAACTCCCCGAAGCGCACACCGACTTCATCTTCGCGGTGACCGGTGAGGAACTGGGTCTCGCGGGGACGCTGTCGGTAGTCGCCCTGTTCGCGGCTCTAGGCTATGCGGGTATCCGCGTGGCCGGACGCACGGAGGACCCCTTCGTGAGGTACGCCGCGGGAGGCGTGACCACCTGGATCACGGCGCAGGCCGTGATCAACATCGGTGCGGTGCTCGGTCTGCTGCCGATCGCCGGTGTCCCGCTCCCGCTGTTCTCGTACGGGGGGTCGGCCCTGCTGCCGACCATGTTCGCCGTCGGGCTCCTCATCGCCTTCGCGCGACAGGAACCCGCCGCGAAAGCGGCCCTGGCCATGCGCCGCCCCGGTTGGGGCAAGCGGGCCGGGGTGAGATGGAAGTCGATGCGACGGCGCGTCAAGAAGCGCCCGTCCGGAGAGCGGTGAATTTCGGTGCATGTCGTACTCGCCGGCGGGGGGACCGCCGGCCACATCGAGCCGGCGCTGGCCCTCGCGGACGCCCTGCGGAGGCGGGACCCCAGCGTGGGGATCACAGCGCTGGGCACGGAGAAGGGTCTGGAGACCCGGCTCGTGCCCGAGCGGGGCTACGAGTTGGCGCTCATCCCCGCCGTCCCGCTGCCCCGCAAGCCCACCCCCGAGCTGATCACCGTCCCCGGACGGCTGCGCGGCACGATCAAGGCCGCCGAGCAGATCCTGGAGCGCACGAAGGCCGACTGCGTGGTCGGCTTCGGAGGCTACGTGGCGCTGCCCGGCTACCTCGCGGCCAAGCGGCTCGGGGTGCCGATCGTGGTCCACGAGGCCAACGCCCGGCCCGGCCTGGCCAACAAGATCGGTTCGCGGTACGCGGCCGGGGTCGCCGTCGCCACCCCGGACAGCAAGCTCCGCAACGCCCGCTACATCGGCATCCCGCTGCGGCACACCATCGCGACCCTCGACCGGGCGCGGGTCCGCCCCGAGGCGCGCGCCGCCTTCGGGCTCGACCCGCACCTGCCGACGCTGCTGGTGTCCGGCGGCTCGCAGGGCGCCCGGCGGCTCAACGAGGTCATCCAGCAGATCGCCCCGGTGCTCCAGCGCTCGGGCATCCAGATCCTGCACGCGGTCGGCCCGAAGAACGAAATGCCGCGCGTGGACAACATGCCCGGTATGCCGCCGTACGTGCCGGTACCGTACGTGGACCGGATGGATCTCGCGTACGCCGCGGCCGACATGATGCTCTGCCGCGCGGGCGCGATGACCGTCGCGGAGCTCTCCGCCGTCGGGCTGCCCGCCGCGTACGTCCCGCTGCCCATCGGCAACGGCGAACAGCGGCTCAACGCCCAGCCGGTGGTCAAGGCCGGCGGCGGACTCCTCGTCGACGACGCGGAGCTGACGCCGCAGTGGGTGCAGGGCAACGTCCTGCCCGTACTGGCCGATCCGCACCGGTTGTACGAGATGTCCCGTGCCGCCGCCGAGTTCGGTCGCCGGGACGCCGACGACCTGCTCGTGGGCATGGTGTACGAGGCGATCGCCGCCCGCCGACAGGCGTAGCGCGGCGTCGGCCGGGCGGGCCGAAGGGGCGCATCGAGCGCCCCGGAGGCGAGTCCGGGCCCGAAACGCGAAAGGCAGGAAGCGTGGCAGCCGGATCGACGACCGCCGAGAAGAGCGGCGCGAACAAGCCGAAGGGGTCGTCGGAACGGCCGTCCCGCACGGGTACTCGGAATCTTCGATTCCGGGTACCCGCCCCCCGGGTCCTCCTCGTCGTGCTCGGCGTCGTCGCGCTCGTGGCCGGCGGGATCTGGGCGCTCTACGGATCGACCTGGTTTCGTGTGGAACGTGTGAAGACTTCCGGTACGCGGATTCTGACCCCCGGCGAGGTCGAGGGGGTCGCCGCCGTTCCGGTGGGGTCCCCGCTCGTCTCCGTCGACATCGACGCGATCGAGGCCCGGCTCCGGCGGGAACTCCCGCGTATCGACTCGGTCGACGTCGAGCGTTCCTGGCCGCACGGAATCGGTCTGAAAGTGACGGAACGGAAGCCCGTTCTCCTCCTGGAAAAGGGCGGAAAGCTCATCGAAGTGGACGCGAACGGTGTGCGGTTCGCCACCGTCGACACGGCGCCCCGCGGCGTCCCCCGGCTCGTCCTCGACGCCGCCTCCTCGCCCAGCCTGCGCCGCTTCGACGCGGACCGGCTGCTCCGTGAGGCGGTCCGCGTCAGGGGTGAACTCCCGGGGGAAATCGCCGAGAACACTCGTGTCGTCCGCGTCACCTCGTACGACTCCGTCACTCTGGAACTGGCCAAGGGGCGCACCGTCTTCTGGGGCAGCGGCGAGCACGGCCCGGCGAAAGCCCGGGTGCTGACCGCTCTCATGAAGGCGTCGCCCAAAGCGGGGCACTTCGATGTAAGTGCTCCCACAGCGCCCGCGGCGTCCGGTAGTTGACGGTCATCACCGCTGGCCAGCACCCTGGTTGGCCAGCGCTCCGGGTGATCACATAGGGTGAAAAGAAAAACGGGAGGTTCGGCGTGTTCGTTGAACGTGCGCCGCTTGTCGACTTAGTGTCCTGTTCGGAAGAGTCCAGCGAACAGCGACACTGGTAACCCTAAACTTCAACGTTAGGGTTCGGGTCGGCGTTCCGGACCGCCCCAATCGGCATCCGTTGTCGCAGCGCGACCAACCACCGCGTAGCGGCGACACGTAACTCGAGGCGAGAGGCCTTCGACGTGGCAGCACCGCAGAACTACCTCGCAGTCATCAAGGTCATCGGTGTCGGCGGCGGTGGTGTCAATGCCATCAACCGAATGATCGAGGTCGGCCTCAAGGGCGTCGAGTTCATCGCGATCAACACCGACGCGCAAGCGCTGTTGATGAGCGACGCCGACGTCAAGCTCGACGTCGGTCGTGAACTCACCCGCGGCCTGGGCGCCGGGGCCAACCCGGCCGTCGGTCGCAAGGCGGCAGAGGACCACCGTGAGGAGATCGAGGAGGTCCTCAAGGGGGCCGACATGGTCTTCGTCACCGCCGGCGAAGGTGGCGGCACCGGCACCGGCGGCGCACCCGTCGTCGCCAACATCGCGCGCTCGCTCGGCGCCCTGACGATCGGTGTGGTCACCCGGCCGTTCACCTTCGAGGGCCGCCGTCGGGCCAACCAGGCGGAGGACGGCATCGCCGAGCTCCGCGAAGAGGTCGACACCCTCATCGTCATCCCCAACGACCGACTGCTCTCGATCTCGGACCGCCAGGTCTCCGTGCTCGACGCGTTCAAGTCGGCCGACCAGGTGCTGCTGAGCGGTGTGCAGGGCATCACCGACCTCATCACCACCCCGGGTCTGATCAACCTCGACTTCGCCGACGTCAAGTCGGTCATGTCCGAGGCCGGATCCGCCCTCATGGGCATCGGCTCCGCCCGTGGCGACGACCGCGCGGTGGCCGCCGCGGAGATGGCGATCTCCTCGCCGCTCCTGGAGGCCTCCATCGACGGCGCCCGCGGCGTGCTGCTCTCCATCTCCGGCGGCAGCGACCTCGGTCTCTTCGAGATCAACGAGGCCGCGCAGCTGGTCAGCGAGGCGGCCCACCCCGAGGCCAACATCATCTTCGGTGCCGTCATCGACGACGCCCTCGGCGACGAGGTCCGGGTCACCGTCATCGCGGCCGGCTTCGACGGCGGCCAGCCGCCGGCCCGCCGGGACAACATCATCGGCTCGGTCTCGGCCAAGCGCGAGGAGCCGGCCCCGGCGCCCCGCGCCACCGAGCCGTCCCGCCCGCTGGGCGGTCTCGGCACGGTGGCCCCCCGCGAGGAGCCGGTCTCCGTACCGGTCGAGCCGGTCCCGGCCGTCAACGAGACCCCGCTGACGCCGGTCCCGCCGGTCGTCCCGCCGGCCCGTCCGTACGCGGACTCCCAGGCCGAAGAGCTGGACGTCCCGGACTTCCTGAAGTGATAGGGCAGTACTCCGACGCGAACGGCGCGCACTTCGCCTTCACCGACAGGTGGGGCGGGGTGAGCGCCGTTCCGTACGAGGAGCTCAACCTCGGCGGAGCGGTCGGCGACGACCCCGAGGCCGTTCGGGCCAACCGGGCGCTGGCCGCCGGCGCCCTCGGGCTCGACCCGGCGCGGGTGGTCTGGATGAACCAGGTGCACGGCGCGACCGTCGCCGAGGTCGAGGGCCCGTGGACCACCGGGCCCGTCCCGGAGGTCGACGGCCTGGTCACCACCGCCCGCGGACTCGCCCTCGCCGTCCTCACCGCCGACTGCGTCCCGGTCCTGCTCGCCGACCCCGTCGCCGGGGTGGTCTCGGCCGCCCACGCAGGGCGCCCCGGGATGGTCGCCGGCATCGTCCCCGCCGCCGTCGAGGCCATGATCGCTCTCGGCGCGGACCCCGCCCGGATCGTCGCCCGCACCGGCCCCGCCGTCTGCGGGCGCTGCTACGAGGTGCCGGAGGCGATGCGCGCCGAGGTCGCGGAGACCGAACCCGCCGCCTGGGCCGAGACGAGCTGGGGCACCCCCGCCGTCGACGTCACCGCCGGGGTGCACGCCCAGCTCGAACGGCTCGGCGTCACGGACCTGCTGGCCGCCGAGGTCTGCACGCGGGAATCGGCCGACCACTACTCGTACCGCCGCGACCGCACCACCGGGCGACTCGCGGGATATGTCTGGTTGACCCGGGAAGAGACATGACGGACCGCAAGTCGCAACTCGCCGAGAACCTGGACCGGGTGGAGGAGCGCATCGCCGCCGCCTGCGCCGCCGCCGGGCGCCCGCGGGAGGAGGTGACCCTCATCGTGGTCACCAAGACCTACCCCGCGAGCGACGTGCGCCTGCTGCACGAACTCGGTGTGCGGCACGTCGCCGAGAACCGGGACCAGGACGCCGCACCGAAGGCCGCCACCTGTGCGGACCTTGACCTGACCTGGCACTTCGTGGGCCAGTTGCAGACCAACAAGGTCCGATCCGTGGTGGGTTATGCCGATGTGGTGCAGTCTGTCGACCGCTTGAAGCTCGTTTCCTCTCTCTCCGCGGTCGCGGAGAAGGAGGGGCGCGAGCTCGGTTGCCTGCTCCAGGTCGCGCTCGACGCCGAGTCCGGGGAGCGGGGCGCCCGCGGCGGCGTCTCTCCGGAGGGGGTCGAGGAGTTGGCGGCCGCCGTGGACGCCGCTCCCGGGCTGCGGCTCGACGGACTGATGACCGTCGCCCCGCTCTCCGGTCCGTACGCGGGCAGACAACGCGCCGCCTTCGACCGGTTGATGGATTTGTCGACTGCCCTGCGCGCGACCCGTCCGGCTGCGAACATGGTGTCAGCAGGGATGAGCGCGGACCTCGAGGAGGCCGTCGCTGCCGGGGCGACACACGTACGCGTCGGTACGGCGGTACTCGGCGTCCGCCCGAAGCTCGGGTAACGTCGCGAAGCAAGTCGGACCACAGCAGAAAATATGGTCATTCCGCAGAACGGCGGGGTGGCTCGTGGATCGCTGGCACTTGGTGACGAGGCCGATCCACCACAGAGCGGAGGACTCAGAGAATGGCCGGCGCGATGCGCAAGATGGCGGTCTACCTCGGCCTCGTGGAGGACGATGGGTACGACGGCCGGGGCTTCGACCCCGACGACGACTTCGAACCCGAGCTGGAGCCGGAGCCCGAGCGCGAACGGCGCCACACCCCTCCGCGGCAGGTGGAGCGCGAGGAGCCGGTGCGCGTGATGGCCCCCCCGGCGCCCCGGGAACCGATCGCCCATTCTGTCCCGGTACTCGCCGAAAGTGGACGTCCGGCCCGAATTGCCCCCGTGGCATCCATCACACCCGAACGTCCGAGCATGGAGAAGAACGCACCGGTGATCATGCCCAAGGTCGTGTCCGAGCGGGAGCCCTACCGCATCACCACGCTGCACCCGCGGACCTATAACGAGGCCCGTACCATCGGGGAACACTTCCGTGAGGGCACCCCGGTGATCATGAACCTCACAGAGATGGACGACACGGACGCGAAGCGACTTGTCGACTTTGCCGCCGGACTCGTCTTCGGGCTCCATGGCAGCATTGAGCGCGTGACGCAGAAGGTGTTCCTGTTGTCGCCTGCTAACGTCGATGTCACGGCGGAGGACAAGGCCCGGATCGCAGAGGGCGGATTCTTCAACCAGAGCTGAGAACAACAGAACCGGACGGACCGGTCGCGAAGCGGCCGGAACAAGTGAGAGCACGTAAGCCAGGGGAGAGGGAAACGCGGGATGGGCGTCGCACTACAGGTGGTCTACATCGTGCTGATGTGCTTCCTCGTCCTCCTGATCGTCCGGCTGGTCATGGACTACGTCTTCCAGTTCGCACGTTCATGGCAACCCGGTAAGGCGATGGTGGTCGTTCTGGAGGCCACCTACACTGTCACCGATCCACCGCTCAAGCTTCTGCGGCGACTCATCCCGCCGCTGCGTCTCGGGGGCGTGGCACTCGACCTGTCCTTCTTCGTTCTGATGATCATCGTCTACATCCTGATCTCCATCGTGAGCAGCTTCGCGAGGTGAGTGTGGACGATACGGTCTTGCCGACTGCCGACGACTACGTAGAGGTGAAGAAGAGATGCCGCTGACCCCCGAGGACGTGCGGAACAAGCAGTTCACGACCGTCCGCCTTCGAGAAGGCTATGACGAGGACGAGGTCGATGCCTTCCTCGACGAGGTCGAGGCCGAGCTGACCCGCCTGCTCCGCGAGAACGAGGACCTGCGCGCCAAGCTGGCCGCCGCGACGCGTGCCGCCGCGCAGAACCAGCAGCAGCAGGGCATGCGCAAGCCCCCGGAGCCGCAGGATCGTCCCGTCGGTCCCGGCGCCCCCGTGCCCGCGGCCATATCCGGACCGCCGGTCCAGCAGCAGCCGCCGCAGATGGGCCCGCCGCAGCTGCCTTCCGGTGCCCCGCAGCTTCCCGCCGGCCCCATGCAGGGTGGCCCCATGCAGGGTGGCCCCATGCAGGGCGGGCCCATGGGCCCCGGCCCGATGCAGGGTGGCCCCATGCAGGGCGGACCGATGGGTCCCGGCCCGATGCAGGGCGGCCCCATGGGTCACCCGCAGCAGCAGCAGCAGATGCAGCAGCAGCCCGCCCAGGCCCCCGGCGGCGACAGCGCCGCGCGTGTCCTCTCGCTGGCCCAGCAGACCGCCGACCAGGCGATCGCCGAGGCCCGCTCCGAGGCCAACAAGATCGTCGGCGAGGCGCGCTCGCGCGCCGAGGGCCTGGAGCGGGACGCCCGCGCCAAGGCGGACGCTCTTGAGCGGGACGCGCAGGAGAAGCACCGCGTCGCGATGGGCTCCCTGGAGTCCGCCCGCGCCACGCTGGAGCGCAAGGTCGAGGACCTGCGCGGCTTCGAGCGCGAGTACCGCACGCGCCTGAAGTCGTACCTGGAGTCGCAGCTGCGTCAGCTGGAGACCCAGGCGGACGACTCGCTGGCTCCGCCGCGGGCCCCTGCCGCGGCCTCCCTGCCGCCGGCGCCTTCGATGGCCTCGGCGGGCGCGGGCGCCCCGTCCTACGGTGGCGGCGGCGCGATGGGTGGTGCGCCCTCCATGGGTGGTGCCCCCTCCTACGGTGGTCAGCAGCAGATGTCCCCGGCCATGACCCAGCCGATGGCTCCGGTCCGGCCGCAGGCTCCCCAGCCGATGCAGCAGGCGCCGGCGCCGATGCGGGGCTTCCTGATCGACGAGGACGACAACTGACGGCGGCCGTTCGCGCGATGAGCGCGTAGCCGTCGGCAGGCTGCAAGGGCCGGGCCCCGGGTGAGAACCCGGGGCCCGGCCCTTTGCCGTACCCGGGTACGGGGCGGCCGGGCACGGGGCCGGGGGTGGGGGTGGGAGTGGTGCGGGGTGGTCGGGGGCGTCTGCGGCGGGCTCTCCCCCACCCCGCCCCTTCCCGAAACCGGGGCTCCGCCCCGGACCCCGGACCCCGGACCCCGGGCGCCCGGCGGAGGGGCAAGCCCCGCCCTTCGGCGGCTTCGCGCCGAGGGGGCGCCCCATCGGAAACGGCGGCTTCGCGCCTCAGGCCCCGGCCCGGGTGCGGCGGCTTCGCACCGCGGCCGCCGCTTGCCCCCGGCAGGGTTTCGGGAAGGGGTGGGGGGGGAGTGAAAAAGGGCCCGGTACCCCCGTGGGGGTGCCGGGCCCTTTCTGGGGGCTTACGCCTTGCGGAGGCGGAACGTCAGGGACAGGGAGTCGTCCGTGAAGGGGGCGCCGTAGGCGGCGTCCGCTTCGCCCTGGGCGTGGTCCGTGGCGAGGACCTCGTCCGCGATGAGCCCGGCGTGGGCCGTCAGGGCCTCCGTCGTCTCCGGGGACGTGGACGTCCAGCGCAGGGCGATCCGGTCCGCGACGTCCAGGCCGCTGTTCTTGCGGGCCTCCTGGATCAGGCGGATCGCGTCGCGGGCGAGGCCCGCCTTGCGGAGCTCCGGGGTGATCTCGAGGTCGAGGGCGACCGTGGCGCCGGAGTCGGAGGCGACCGACCAGCCCTCCCGCGGGGTCTCCGTGATGATGACCTCCTCGGGGGTGACGGTGATCGTCTCGCCGTTCACCTCCAGCGTCGCCTCACCGGAGCGCAGCGCCAGCGAGAGCGCCGCCGCGTCCGCCGCCGCGACGGCCTTCGCCACGTCCTGGACGCCCTTGCCGAAGCGCTTGCCCAGGGCCCGGAAGTTGGCCTTGGCCGTCGTGTCGACGAGCGAGCCGCCGACCTCCGAGAGGGAGGCCAGGGAGGAGACGTTCAGCTCCTCCGTGATCTGGGCCTGCAGGGCGGGGGAGAGGGCGGCGAAGCCCGTCGCCGCCACCAGCGCGCGGGAGAGCGGCTGGCGGGTCTTGACGCCCGACTCCGCGCGCGTCGCCCGGCCCAGCTCCACCAGGCGGCGGACGAGCAGCATCTGCTCGGAGAGGGTCTTGTCGATCTGGGCGGTGTCCGCCTCCGGCCAGCCGGCGAGGTGGACGGATTCCGGGGCGCCCGGGGTGACCGGGACCACCAGGTCCTGCCAGACCCGCTCCGTGATGAACGGGGTCAGCGGGGCCATCAGACGCGTGACCGTCTCGACGACGTCGTGGAGGGTGCGGAGGGCCGCCTTGTCGCCCTGCCAGAAGCGGCGGCGCGAGCGGCGTACGTACCAGTTGGAGAGGTCGTCGACGAAGGACGAGATCAGCTTGCCGGTGCGCTGGGTGTCGTACGACTCCATCGCCTCGGTGACCTCGGCCACGAGCGTGTTCAGCTCGGAGAGGAGCCACCTGTCGAGGACAGAGCGGTCGGCGGGCGCCGGGTCCGCGGCCGACGGGGCCCAGCCGGACGTGCGGGCGTACAGCGCCTGGAAGGCGACCGTGTTCCAGTAGGTGAGGAGGGTCTTGCGGACCACCTCCTGGATGGTGCCGTGGCCGACGCGGCGCGCCGCCCACGGCGAGCCGCCGGCCGCCATGAACCAGCGGACCGCGTCGGCGCCGTGCTGGTCCATCAGCGGGATCGGCTGGAGGATGTTGCCCAGGTGCTTGGACATCTTCCGGCCGTCCTCGGCGAGGATGTGGCCCAGGCAGACCACGTTCTCGTAGGAGGACTTGTCGAAGACCAGCGTGCCGACGGCCATCAGCGTGTAGAACCAGCCTCGCGTCTGGTCGATGGCCTCGGAGATGAACTGCGCCGGGTAGCGGGACTCGAAGAGTTCCTTGTTCTCGTACGGGTAGCCGTACTGGGCGAACGGCATCGAGCCCGAGTCGTACCAGGCGTCGATGACCTCCGGTACGCGGGTGGCTTCGAGGGAGCAGCCCTCCGCCGGGCAGCCGAAGGTGACCGCGTCGATGTACGGGCGGTGCGGGTCGAGCTCCGACTGGTCGGTGCCGGTCAGCTCGGTGAGCTCCGCGCGGGAGCCGACGCAGGTGAGGTGGTCGTCCTCGCAGCGCCAGATCGGCAGCGGCGTGCCCCAGTAGCGGTTCCGGGAGAGCGCCCAGTCGACGTTGTTGGTCAGCCAGTCGCCGAAGCGGCCGTGCTTGACCGAGTTGGGGAACCAGTTCGTCTTCTCGTTCTCTTCGAGCATGCGGTCCTTGACCGCGGTCGTACGGATGTACCAGGACGGCTGCGCGTAGTAGAGCAGGGCCGTGTGGCAGCGCCAGCAGTGCGGGTAGCTGTGCTCGTACGCGATGTGCCGGAAGAGCAGTCCGCGCGCGTCCAGGTCGGCGGTGAGCGCCTCGTCGGCCTTCTTGAAGAAGACGCCGCCGACCAGCGGCACGTCCTCCTCGAAGGTGCCGTCGGGGCGGACCGGGTTCACGACCGGCAGGCCGTAGGCCTTGCAGACCTTGAGGTCGTCCTCACCGAAGGCGGGGGACTGGTGGACCAGACCCGTACCGTCCTCGGTCGTCACGTACTCGGCGTTGACGACGTAGTGGGCCTCGGCCGGGAACTCCACCAGCTCGAAGGGGCGCTGGTAGGTCCAGCGCTCCATCTCGGCGCCGGTGAAGGACTCGCCGGTGGTCACCCAGCCCTCGCCGAGCGCCTTCTCGACCAGCGGCTGCGCGACGACGACCCGCTCGTCACCGTCGGACGCGACCACGTACGTGACCTCGGGGTGGGCGGCGACCGCCGTGTTGGACACCAGGGTCCAGGGAGTCGTCGTCCAGACGAGGAGCGCCGCCTTGCCGGCCAGCGGGCCGGAGGTCAGCGGGAAGCGGACGTAGACGGACGGGTCGACGACCGTCTCGTAGCCCTGCGCCAGCTCGTGGTCGGAGAGGCCGGTGCCGCAGCGCGGGCACCAGGGGGCGACGCGGTGGTCCTGGACGAGCAGGTCCTTGTCGAAGATCTGCTTCAGCGACCACCAGACCGACTCGATGTACGAGGGGTCCATCGTCCGGTACGCGTCGTCGAGGTCGACCCAGTAACCCATGCGGGTCGTCAGCTCGGCGAAGGCGTCGGTGTGGCGGGTCACGGACTCGCGGCACTTGGCGTTGAACTCGGCGATGCCGTACGCCTCGATGTCCTTCTTGCCGGAGAAGCCGAGCTCCTTCTCGACGGCGAGCTCGACCGGCAGGCCGTGGCAGTCCCAGCCGGCCTTGCGGGCCACGTGGTAGCCGCGCATGGTCCGGAAGCGGGGGAAGACGTCCTTGAAGACGCGGGCCTCGATGTGGTGCGCGCCGGGCATGCCGTTCGCGGTGGGCGGGCCCTCGTAGAACACCCACTCGGGGCGTCCTTCGGACTGCTCCAGGGTCTTCGCGAAGACCTTGCTGTCGCGCCAGAAATCGAGCACGTCGTGCTCCAGCGCGGGCAGGTCGACCTGGGCGGGCACCTGGCGGTACTGCGGCGGTGTCATCGGGTTCCTCCGGCGGACTGTCGTCGTTCCGTCGGAGGGACGAGAGCACGGCTCCCGCGGTACCACCCTCCTTGGCCCCGGGCACGTACGCCCTGAGCCCCCTCATTGGGGTCGCGACGCCGGGTCTAGTCACCGCGCTCTCGTGCGGCTTTCTTCCGACGGCTCCGGGGTGATGCTTCACATCGGGCTCGCCCCCGGGCTCTCACCGTCCCCGGGTCGCTCATGGCTGCGTACGACGCTACTCGTCCCCATCCAAGCCTTTCGCTCCGCCCAGTGTACGGGGCGCGGGGCGGGCAGGCGGACCCGATTTCCCGCGCCCCGGACGGGTGCCCGTACGGCCACCCGAATGGCCATACGGGGCGTCCCGGACTTGGGGTGCCGCCATGTGGGGGAGGGGCGGGGCGGATAACCGGGCGGGGAGCTGGGCACAACGGAGGCAGGCCCGCCCCGCGGGGAGCGGGGGCGGGTGGGAACGGCGGCGTGCCCCGTTGCCGCGGGCCTTGGGCCGATTTATCGTCCCAGCACGATTCGCGAGCAAGATCACAAAATGTGAAGGGGCCGCGACATGGTGGCGAAGAAGACCGCCGCGAAGAAGTCCTCGACCGCCGGTGCCACCGGTACGGGCGCGGGCGCCAAGGACGTGGCCGGGAAGAAGTCGGCGGTCGTGAAGAAGGCGGCGGCGAAGAAACCGGTCGCGAAGAAGGCGGGTAAGGCGGCCCCTGCCCGCAGGACGGCGGCCGGGACGGCCGAGAAGGCCACGGGCAAGGCCGTGGACGGGGTCGCGCACGCGGCCGCGGACGAGGCCGCGGCGAAGGTCTCCGTGGAGCCCCCGGCCGCCTCCTGGGCGGCCGCCCAGGACGCCCCCTCGGTGAACGTCCCGGCCAAGAAGGCCGGGGCGAGGAAGACGGCCGCCAGGAAGGCGACGGCCGCGAAGAAGCAGACAGGAGCCAGGACGGTGGCAGCGAAGAAGACCGCGGGTGGCGTGACGACCGCAGAGGACGAGGCCGCGGTGCCCCCGGCCCGTACCGGCGAGCTCGCCGTGCGCCCCGGCGAGGACCCCTGGACGCCGGAGGAGGTCGACGAGGCCCGCAGCTCGCTCCAGGCCGAGGTCCTGCGGCTCCGCAGCGAGCTCGTCCACTCGAAGGAGGAGCTCACCGGCCTCATGCGGGACTCCGGTGACGGTGCCGGGGACGACCAGGCCGACACCGGCACCAAGAACATCACCCGCGAGCACGAGCTCGCGCTCGCCGCCAACGCCCGGGAGATGCTGGAGCAGACCGAGCACGCCCTGGAGCGGCTCGACGCGGGCACGTACGGCCTCTGCGAGGTGTGCGGCAAGCCGATCGGCAAGGCGCGGATGCAGGCCTTCCCGCGGGCCACGCTCTGCGTCGAGGACAAGCAGCGGCAGGAGCGGCGCGGCTGACGTTCTCGTACGCCTGTGCCGTACCCTCGGGGCACGGTCAGGCATCGAGGTCGAGGGACTCACTCACGTGGCAGAGGCGGAGCGCATCATCGGTACGCCGGATTCAGCAGGGGCCGAGGAATCGGCTGCCTCCGACGGCACGGCCGCTCCCGAGGAGCGGCCCAGGGGCAGGCGCAGGATCTTCGCGCTGCTCGTGGTGGCCGTGCTGGCCTACCTGCTCGACCTGGGCAGCAAGATGCTGGTGGTGGCCAAGCTGGAGGGTCGCGACGCGATCCCGCTGATCGGCGATCTGCTGCGCCTCGACGCCATCCGGAACCCGGGCGCCGCGTTCGGCATGGGCGAGGCCTTCACGATCGTCTTCACCGGCATCGCGGCCGTCGTGATCATCGTGATCTTCCGGCTGGCGCGGAAGCTCTACAGCCTGCCCTGGGCCATCGCCCTCGGCCTGCTGCTCGGCGGTGCGCTCGGCAACCTCACGGACCGGATCTTCCGCTCGCCGGGCGTCTTCGAGGGCGCGGTCGTCGACTTCATCGCCCCCGCGCACTTCGCCGTCTTCAACCTCGCCGACTCGGCGATCGTCTGCGGCGGCATCCTCATCGTGTTCCTGTCGTTCCGGGGCATCGACCCCGACGGCACCGTCCACAAGGACTGACCCCGATTCCGGGCCCGAAGCCGGGCCCGGGACCGCGTCAGGACGGAGCACCTCCCGCACAAGGCATACTCGACGGGTGAGTACGAGTCCCGAGATCCGCACGCTGCCCGTTCCCGATGGCCTGGAGGGCGAGCGCGTCGACGCCGCCATCGCCCGTATGTTCGGGTTCTCCCGTACGAAGGCGGCCGAGCTGGCCGCCGCAGGCAAGGTCCAGGTCGACGGCTCCGTCGTCGGCAAGTCCGAGCGGGTGAGCGGCGGCGCGTGGCTCGAGGTCGAGATGCCGGGCGCACCCGCCCCCGTGCAGATCGTCGCCGAGCCCGTCGAGGGCATGGAGATCGTCCATGACGACGACGACATCGTCGTGATCATGAAGCCGGTCGGCGTGGCCGCGCACCCCAGCCCCGGCTGGACCGGCACCACGGTCATCGGCGGCCTCGCCGCCGCCGGGTACCGCATCTCGACCTCCGGCGCCGCCGAGCGCCAGGGCATCGTGCACCGCCTCGACGTCGGCACCTCCGGTCTGATGGTGGTCGCCAAGTCCGAGTACGCGTACACCTCGCTCAAGCGCCAGTTCAAGGAGCGCACGGTCGACAAGCGCTACAACGCGCTGGTTCAGGGCCACCCCGACCCGATGAGCGGCACCATCGACGCGCCGATCGGCCGGCACCCGAACCACGACTACAAGTGGGCGGTCACCGCCGAGGGCAAGGCCTCCGTCACGCACTACGACCTCATCGAGGCGTACCGGTCGGCCTCGCTGCTCGACATCAAGCTGGAGACGGGCCGCACCCACCAGATCCGGGTGCACATGTCCGCCCACCGCCACCCCTGCGTCGGTGACCTCACCTACGGCGCCGACCCGACGCTCGCCAAGCGCCTCGGCCTGACGCGGCAGTGGCTGCACGCCGTCCGCCTCGGCTTCGAGCACCCGGGCGACGGCTCGTGGGTCGAGTTCGCCAGCACCTACCCCGCGGACCTCCAGCTGGCACTGGACCGGATCGCGTCGGAGAGCCGGTGACCACCGCGTACGCCGTCCGCGAGGCGGTCGTCCCCGAGGACCGGGAAGCCTGCTTCACGGTCCGCCGCGAGGTGTTCGTCGAGGAGCAGGGCGTCCCGCAGGAGCTCGAGTACGACACGTACGACGAGACCGCGATCCATGTCCTCGCCGTGCGCGCGGACGGGCTGCCGCTGGGCACCGGACGGCTGCTGTACGGGGCCGACGCCCTCGGCAGGACCGGCGGCGACGCCTCGGTGGGCTCGCTCGGCCGGCTCGCGGTCGCCAAGGCGGCCCGCGGGCTCGGGGTCGGCGCGGCGCTCGTGCGGGGCATCGAGGACGCGGCGCGCGAGCGCGGCCTCGCCGCCGTCGACCTGCACGCGCAGACGCACGCGCTGGGCTTCTACGAGCGGCTCGGCTACGAGGCGTACGGCCCCGAGTTCCCGGACGCGGGCATGCCGCACCGGGCCATGCGGCGCGTCCTGTAGCACCCCCCTGCGCCTCCCGTAGCGCTTCCTGCCCCCTGTAGCATCCGCCGCGTTCCGGCGTGCACAGGGGGCAGCCGCTGTTGAAACGGACATACGTGACAGGGTGGGCGCCGTGGATCAATTGGCCCTGCTGTTCCTGCTGCTGCTCGGCGCCCTGCTCACCGTGCCCCTCGGCGAGTGGCTCGGACTGCCCGCACCCGTCCTGATGACCCTCGTCGGGATCGCGCTGGCCTTCCTGCCCTTCGTGCCGAGCGTCGAGATCCCGCCGGAGTTCATCCTCCCGCTGGTGCTGCCGCCCCTGCTGTACGCCTCCGTGCAGCGCACCTCCTGGCGCCAGTTCGCGGCGAACAGACGGCCCATCTTCCTGCTGGCGGTCGCCCTCGTCTTCGTGACCACGGCCGCCGTCGGCGCGGTCGCGCAGGCGCTCGTGCCGGGCATCTCGCTGGCCGCCGCGATCGCGCTCGGCGCCCTGGTCGCACCGCCGGACCCGGTCGCGGCGACCGCCGTCGCCGGCTCGCTGGGGCTGCCGCGGCGGCTCGTGTCGATCCTGGAGGGCGAGGGCCTCTTCAACGACGTCACCGCGATCGTTCTCTACCACGTGGCGATCGCCGCCGTCGTCAGCGGCTCCTTCTCCTGGCCCGAGGCGATCGGCGAGTTCGTGCTGTCCGCGGTGGTCGCCATGATCCTCGGCCTGGTGCTCGGCTGGCTCACCAACAAGCTCATCGGAGTCCTGGGGGACGCCACGCTCCAGACCGGGCTCACCCTCCTCGTCCCCTTCGTGAGCTACGTCCTCGCCGAGGAGCTGCACGGCTCCGGCGTCCTCGCGGTCCTGATCACCGCCCTCTTCCTCGCCGAGCACGCGGCCGACGCCGACGACGTCATGGGCCGGCTCGCCGGACAGACCTTCTGGCGGATCGTCGACACCCTCGTCACCGGCATCGCCTTCGGGCTCATCGGCCTGGAGCTCGTGCACGTCTTCGGGGTGGCCGAGGGGCGCGGCTGGGAGATGCTCGGCTGGGGCGCCGCCGTGGTCGCGGTCGTCGTCGGGGTCCGGCTGCTGTGGCTGCTGCCCGCCACCTGGCTGGCCAAGCGGCTCCACACGCGCCGGGACGTCGACGAGGAGATCCCGATGAGCTGGCGGGAGACCGTCGTCATGTGGTGGGCGGGGATGCGCGGGGTGGCCTCGGTGGCACTCGCGCTCGCCATCCCGCTCCGCACCGACGACGGCGAACCCTTCCCCGGCCGCGACGAGATCGTCTTCATCGCCTTCTGCGTGATCATCGCCACCCTCGTCTTCCAGGGGCTCACCCTGCCCTGGCTGGTCCGGAAGCTCGGGGTCCGCGCCGACGCGGAAGCCGAGCGGGCCCTGGAGCGGGATCTCGCCATCCGGGCCGCGAAGGCCGCCAGGCGCAGGCTCAAGGAGATCGAGGAGGTCGAGGAGCTGCCCGAGGAGGTCCAGGAGCGGCTCCTGCGCGGGGCGTACGACATCGGGGCCCGGATCAGCCCGGACATGGTCGACGAGGAGCGGAGGGCGGCCTTCGTCGAGCGGACGAAACGGTTCAAGGCGGTGCAGCGGATCCAGCGCGAGCTGATGTCGGCCGCCCGTCACGAGGTCCTCGCGGCGCGCAGCGAGCCGGGGGCCGACCCGGAGGTGGTGGACCGGGTGCTGCGGCACCTGGACGTGCGCAGCATGCGCTGACGGTGAGCCGGTCCGGGGCGTGCCGCGGTTTCGGTGACTGCCGGTGGCGGGTGGCAGGATGGCCCGCATGGACATCATGCTTTTCCACTCGGTCCACGGGCTGCGCCCGGCCGTCGAGGCGGCGGCCGAACGGCTGCGGGCCGCCGGGCACCGGGTGTGGGTGCCGGACCTCTTCGACGGCTGGACCACCGAGTCGGTGGAGGAGGGCATGGCGAAGCGGGACGAGATCGGCAAGGACGAGCTCCTGAAGCGCGCGATCCTGGCCGCCGCCCCGTACTCCGAGCGCGGTCTGGTCTACGCGGGCTTCTCCTTCGGCGCCTCGGTCGCCCAGACCCTGGCCCTCGGCGACGAGAAGGCGCGCGGACTGCTGCTGCTCCACGGCACCTCGGACCTCGCGCCCAACGTGTCGGTGGACGAGCTCCCCGTACAGCTGCACGTGGCCGAGCCCGACCCCTTCGAGACGGACGACTGGCTGTCCGCCTGGTACCTCCAGATGCGCAAGGCCGGTGCGGACGTGGAGATCTACCGCTACCGGGGCGCGGGGCACGTGTACACGGACCCGGAGCTGCCCGACTGGGACGCGGAGGCGGCCGAGCGGACCTGGTCGGTGGCGCTGTCCTTCCTCGACGGCCTGTAGAGGTCGCCAGGCCGTCACCGGCACGCACGCCCGAGGGCGCGACGGGAGTCTCCTCCTGTCGCGCCCTCGGTGTGTACGGGTGCTGCGGGGCGGGTCAGCCCGCGCGGTACGCGGTCCAGTACTCGTTCATCCGGGTCACCTGGCCGGAAGTGAACTGGTACATGCAGGCGTCGTACGTGTAGTCCATGAAGTTGTGGATCGGGTCCACACCGGTCTTCGACGCGCAGGAGTCACGGCCGGTCGGGCACTGGTAGGCCGGGCTCTTCTCGGCCGGGGTGTCGGTGACGTAGTCGCCGTTGCCGTTACAGCCGCCCTGGAAGGTGTGGTACAGGCCCATCCAGTGGCCGACCTCGTGGGTCGCGGTGTCGCCCTCGTCGTAGTTGGCCGCGGAGCCGCCCGGGAGCGAGGCGTCGAGGACGACGACACCGTCCATGGACGGGTTCGACTGGTACGAGGACGGGAAGGTCGCCCAGCCGAGGAGGCCGCCGCCCAGGTTCGCGGTGTAGAAGTTCAGCGCGCCGGCGCCGCCCTGGCGGAGGGTCTGCTTCATCTGCTTCTCGGCGGTGGAGCCGGAGGTCAGGTTGTACCAGGAGGCGTTGTCCGTGTAGTCGGTACCGGCCAGCGTGAACTGGAAGTTGGAGTTCACGTTGCCGGTGCCCTGGCCGGCGTAGGCCGCGTTCAGGACGTTCATCTGGTTGTTGATCGCGGTGGCGGAGAGCTTGCCCGTCGTGCCGCTGTGGATGACGTGGAAGTAGACGGGGATGTTCACCACCGCGGCGGCGTCGGCCGTGGCGCTCAGACGGCCCTCGGCGCGGGCGGCGGTCAGCTTCTTCTTGAAGTCGTCGTCCATCGACTTCGCCTGCGCGGCCGTGACCTCGTTGGGCTCGGCGGCGTGGCTGTCGGCGCCGCGCGACTTGCGGGCGCCGGACAGGCCGGCGTCGTCGGCGCACTCCTCGGCGGAGGCGCCGGCCAGGGTGGTGGTCGCCGCACCGGTGGCGACCGGGGCGGAGAGGGGGGCCAGGGCCAGGGTTCCGGCCATGACGGCAGTGCCGATCATACGACGTGACATACGCGGCGATATACGGACAAGAGCACGCACGGTGACTCCTCGCGGGGGGTGGTGGAGAGGAACTTCCTCGCCACGGCCCGGAGATTACGCGTCCATGTCAGCCACTGTTGAGGAGTGATCAAGCCCAATCATTCATGGGGCAATTCGGTCTATCGGAAAGAAAATCTTGCGTCGATTCCGGAGTTTGAGACCTGGCCGTAACGCGTGAGGTGACGGAGGCGGGTGGTGTGTCCGGATTCGATCTCCGAAACCGGACACCCGCCGTAGCGATGTGATCTCCCGTTAACAGAAGAGATCATGGCTGAAAATCGACGCTGAGGAACCGTCAGTGAACCGGCTGATACACCCGCTCGACATGCTGCGTTCCGTTCAGCGTCCGATACGAGCGCGCCCAGGCCGTCGTCGCGGCCGGGTCCGCCTTGTCGGAGACCGTGTAGTAGTCCATCTGCGAGCGCGCGGAGGTCACGTCGAGCACGCCGTAGCCGTGGTGGTCCATGTCCACCCACTTCACATGGCGGTTGGCGGCCTTGACGGCGCCGGCGGCCACGACCGAGAGCGTCCCCGGGGCCACGTTCAGCATGTCGTCCAGGTTGTCCGAGGTCACCGAGGTGACGACGAACTCGGTGGCCGCCGAGGCGGACAGCGGGTACGTCGCCGCCTTCACCGGCACGTCGTTGGCCCAGGCCATGTGGATGTCGCCGGTCAGGAAGACCGTGTTCCTGACCGCCCGCGAGGTCAGGTGCGCGAGCAGCTCCCTGCGGTCGTCGGTGTACCCGTCCCACTGGTCGACGTTGACCGCGAGCCCTTCCTTCGGCAGGCCCATCAGCTCGGCGATCGGCTCCAGGAGGTGGGCCGGCAGGGCGCCGAAGGCGACCGGCGAGATCATCACCGAGGTGCCGACCAGCTGCCAGGTCGCGTCCGAGCCGGCGAGCCCGGACTTGAGCCAGTCCAGCTGGGCGCGGCCCGTGATCGACCGCTCCGGGTCGTCGACCGTGCCGCTGCCGGTCTTCGCCGGGGCGGAGCGGAAGGAGCGCAGATCGAGCAGGTGCAGATCGGCCAGCCGGCCGAAGCGCAGCCGCCGGAAGACCGTGCCCTCGGTGGAGGCGCGGACCGGCATCCACTCGAAGTACGCCTGCTTGGCGGCGGCCACCCGGGCCGCCCACTCGCCCTCGGCGCCGGGGGTGTGGTTCTCGGCCCCGCCCGTCCAGGCGTCGTTGGCGAACTCGTGGTCGTCCCAGATGGCGATCACCGGGTGGGCCGCGTGCAGCGCCTGGAGGTCGGGGTCCGTCTTGTAGTGCCCGTGCCGGGTGCGGTAGTCGGCGAGCGAGACGATCTCGTGGCGCGGCTCGTGCTGCCGGACGGTGTCCTTCGCCTCCGGGTAGACGCCGCTGGCGTACTCGTAGACGTAGTCGCCGAGATGGAGGACGGCGTCCAGGTCGGCACGGCCGGCGAGGTGGCGGTACGCGGAGAAGTGGCCGGCCTCCCAGTTCGCGCAGGAGACCACGCCGAAGCGGACCCCGGGGGCGGCGGCGTCGGCGGCCGGTGCGGTACGGGTGCGGGCGGCCGGCGAGACGGCGTCGCCCGCGGTGAAGCGGAACCAGTAGGCGGTGGCCGGGCGCAGGCCCCGCACGTCCGCCTTCACGGTGTGGTCGGAGGAGGCGCTCGCGGTGGTCGAGCCGGCGGCCACGACTCTGGTGAAGCCGCGGTCCTCGGCGAGCTCCCAGCCGACGGCGACGTCCGGGCCGAGCCCGGAACCGGGCACGGCCCCCGGGGCGGGGGTGACGCGCGTCCAGAGGAGGACGCCGTCGGGCAGCGGGTCGCCGGAGGCGACACCGTGGAGGAAGGCGGGGGCCCCGGAGTCCGCGAGGGCGGGGGAGGCCGCGCCCAGGAGGGCGGGTGCGGCGACGGCGGTGACGGCGGCGGCCTTGACGACCGTGCGCCGACTGGGGGCAGAGGATATGAACTGACTGGTCACGGCCAGTCAGATTACTGACGGGTAGGCCCGTTGGGCAGGCGAATTCCGGAAGTTCGTCGACTTGTCGCCCGTACGTCGCCCGGCCCAGGGCTGATGCCGCCCGGCCCCGGACCTGAAGGGTCCGGGGCCGGGCGGCACAAGGGGCGGGGGCCGTGGGGCGGGTGTCAGCCCTTCAGGGCCGCGTCGATCGCCGGGGTGAACTGAGCGGCCGTCATCGGCGGGCTGTCGGAGCCGGCCGCCGTGACCGGCTTGCCGTCCATCTTCAGCGTCGGGGTGCCCGTCACACCGCTCTCGTCGAAGGCCTTGGACATCTTCATCGCCCAGGCGTCGAAGGTGCCGTTCTCGACGTTCTTCTTGAACTCGGCGTTGCTCTTCAGGGCCGGGACCGAGTCCGCCACCTCCAGGAGGTAGGAGTCCTTGGCGAACTTGTCCTGGTTCTCCTCCGGGTGGAACTGCGTCGAGTAGAGGGCCGACTTGTACTTCAGGAAGGCCTCGGGGCTCACGTTCAGGGCCGCGCCCAGGGCCGAGAGGGCGTTCTTAGAGCCCTCGCCCGGGACGCCGTTGTCGATGAAGGTGGCGCCGACGTACTTGATCTTGTACTTGCCGGCCTCGACGTCCTTCTCGATCGTGGAGCCCACGCCCTGCTCGAAGGTCGCGCAGACCGGGCAGCGCGAGTCCTCGTACAGCTCCAGAGTCTTCTTCGCGGACGACTTGCCGATGACGACCGTCGTGCCGTTCGTGCCGGAGGTGTTCTTCGGGGCCGTCACGGTCGACGCCTTCGCCGCCGTCTCCCACTGGGAGGGCTTGTTGGACTGCACCACCGCGTAGCCGATACCGCCGGCGGCGGCCAGCACGGCCACCGCCGAGACACCGACGACGATCTGCCGGCGGGCCCGGTCCTTCTTCGCCTGGCGCTCGCGCTCGACGCGCAGCCGCTCGCGGGCGGCGGCCTTGTTGGACTGGCTGTTGCGTGCACTCATGATGGTGATCTCCGTGAGGAAAGAGAGAGAAGAGAAGGGGGAACCGCGGAACCCGCTTCGCTCAGACGAGAGCGAAGCCGGACTCCGGCGGCCCCCGCCGCCCCACGGAGTGCACGAGAAGACGGGTACGCGAGGACCGGGGCCGCTCCGCGGGCCGTCCGGCCCGCCGCGCCGCCGTACCGCCGCCGCGGAAGAAGGCCGCCACGAGCAGCAGCGGCCGGAACGCGAAGGCCGCCACCGCGCCGAGCACCCGGGCGAGCGCCCGCTCCCCGCCGCGCAGCCAGCAGGCGGCCGCGAGCCCGACGCCGACGTGCGTCAGGAGCAGCAGCCACGGCAGCGCCGGGTCGGGGGAGTCGAGCAGGGCGGCCGCGCTTCCGCTCCCGGGAGTGACGACCCCCGGCAGCGGGGTGCCCACCGCGCCGCCGCAGAACACGTCCACGCCCACGGCACGCAGCGAACCGGCGACCGGTCCCCCGGCGGCGCCGTAACAGACCACCTGGCCGCTGGTGAAGAGCGTGTCGGCCGCCAGCTCCAGCGGTACGAGGAGCCCGGCGATCGGGCCGAGGCCGCGCTCGCGGCCGGCCAGCGCGTACGCCACGGCGAAGACGCCGCCCGCGACCGGGACGACGGTCCCCATCGGCAGCGGCACGCCGGAGAGCAGCACGTGGGACGCCACGGACAGCGTCACGACCACTGTCGTGAAGAACGCCGCCCGCAGCGCTCTCAGCTGCGTCCCTGCCATGTCCATCGTCGTGGAGTGTCCCATGCCGTGCCGTAAGACGTCCCTAAAGGCAGCCTGTGAACCGCCCCACCAGCCCCTCCGGGCCGGTGACGGCCCCTACGGCCCGGGGGTCCGGCCAGGACCCGGGGATCCGGCTACAGCCCGGGGATCCGGCCGTTGCGGAACAGGTCCACGAAGATCTGGTGGTCGGCCCGCGCCCGGGCCCCGTAGTCGTGCGCGAAGTCCACCAGGAGGTCGGCGAAGCCCTCCTCGTCGGCGGCGATCGCCGCGTCGATGGCCCGCTCCGTCGAGAACGGCACGAGCGACTGCCCGCTCGACTCGTCGGCCGCCGCGTGCATGGTCGCCGTCGCCCGGCCCAGGTCCGCCACGGTCGCCGCGATCTCGTCCAGGTCGTCGATGTCCGACCAGTCCAGGTCCACCGCGTACGGCGAGACCTCGGCGACCAGCTGCCCGGCACCGCCGAGCTCGGCCCAGCCCAGCCACGGGTCGGCGTGCGCCTGGAGCGCCCGCTGCGAGATCACGGTGCGGTGGCCCTCGTGCCGGAAGTACTCCCGTACCGCCGGGTCCGTGACATGACGGGAGACCGCCGGGGTCTGGGCCTGCTTCATGTAGATCACGACGTCGTTCTCCAGGGCGTCGCTGTGGCCCTCCAGGAGGATGTTGTACGAGGGGAGGCCGGCCGAGCCGATACCGATCCCGCGCCGCCCGACCACGTCCTTGACCCGGTACGAGTCGGGGCGGACCAGGCTGGCCTCCGGCAGCGTCTCCAGGTAGCCGTCGAAGGCCGCCAGGACCTTGTACCGGGTGGCCGCGTCCAGCTCGATGGTGCCGCCGCCGGGAGCGAAGCGGCGCTCGAAGTCGCGGATCTCCGTCATCGAGTCGAGCAGCCCGAAACGGGTCTTCGCACGGGCGTCGCGCAGGGCGCCGAGCAGCGCGCCGTCGGCGGTCTCCAGAGTGAAGGGGGGCACCTCGTCCTCCCCGGCGCCGGTCGCGAGGGCGTGGATCCGCTCCCGGTAGGCGGCGGCGCAGATCCGGACACCCCTGGTGATCTGCTCGTCGCTGAGCGCCTTGGCGTAGCCGATCAGGGCGAGCGAGGCCGCGAGCCGCTTCAGGTCCCAGGTGAAGGGCCCCACGTACGCCTCGTCGAAGTCGTTGACGTTGAAGTTCAGCCGCCCGTTGGCGTCCATGTACGTGCCGAAGTTCTCGGCGTGCAGATCGCCGTGGATCCAGACCCGGCCGGTGCGCTCGTCCAGGTAGGGGCCGCCCTGCGCCTCCTTCTCCAGGTCCGCGTAGAAGAGGCAGGCCGTCCCCCGGTAGAAGGCGAAGGCGGAGCCGGCCATCTTCCGGAACTTGACGCGGAAGGCCGCTGGGTCGGCGGCGAGGAGCTCGCCGAAGGCGGTGTCGAAGACGGCGAGGATGTGCTCACCGCGCTCGGCGACGGTGGGCTGGGGGACCGACATTCGAGGTGCCTCCTGGTACCGGACGTGCTGCAAGACCGTTCATGACAATTGGGACACGTGTTCCCTGTCTCTCAACGCGCGACCCTAGTCCCGAGTGCCCGTCGTCTGTCAGTCGCGCGACGTAGACTTCCACGCTGTCCCCCCAGACTGTCCGCAGCCTGTCGCTCCGTGTTTTTGGAGGCCCCCCGCCGTGACCAAGCCGCCCTTCACGCACCTCCACGTCCACACCCAGTACTCGCTGCTGGACGGTGCCGCGCGGCTGAAGGACATGTTCAACGCGTGCAACGAGATGGGCATGACCCATATCGCGATGTCCGACCACGGCAACCTGCACGGCGCGTACGACTTCTTCCACACGGCGAAGAAGGCCGGGGTGACCCCGATCATCGGCATCGAGGCGTACGTCGCCCCCGAGTCCCGGCGCAACAAGCGCAAGATCCAGTGGGGCCAGCCGCACCAGAAGCGGGACGACGTCTCCGGTTCCGGCGGTTACACCCACAAGACGATCTGGGCGGCCAACGCCACCGGACTGCACAACCTCTTCAAGCTCTCCTCCGACGCGTACGCCGAGGGCTGGCTGCAGAAGTGGCCCCGGATGGACAAGGAGACCATCTCCAAGTGGTCGGAGGGGCTCATCGCCTCCACCGGCTGCCCCTCCGGCGAACTGCAGACCCGGCTCCGCCTCGGCCAGTTCGACGAGGCCCTGAAGGCCGCCTCCGAGTACCAGGACATCTTCGGCAAGGAGCGGTACTTCCTGGAGCTGATGGACCACGGCATCGAGATCGAGCGCCGGGTCCGCGACGGACTCCTGGAGATCGGCAAGAAGCTCGGCATCCCGCCGCTCGTCACCAACGACTCGCACTACACGTACGCGCACGAGTCGACCGCGCACGACGCCCTGCTGTGCATCCAGACCGGCAAGAACCTCTCCGACCCGGACCGCTTCCGCTTCGACGGCACCGGCTACTACCTCAAGTCCACGGACGAGATGTACGCCATCGACTCGTCGGACGCCTGGCAGGAGGGCTGCCGCAACACCCTCCTGGTCGCCGAGCAGATCAACACCGACGGCATGTTCGTCGAGAAGAACCTCATGCCGAAGTTCGACATCCCGGAGGGGTACACCGACACCACCTGGTTCCGCGAGGAGACCATGCGGGGCATGCACCGCCGCTTCCCCGGGGGCATCCCCGAGGACCGCATGAAGCAGGTCGAGTACGAGATGGACACGATCATCTCGATGGGCTTCCCCGGCTACTTCCTCGTCGTCGCCGACTTCATCATGTGGGCGAAGAGCCAGGGCATCGCCGTCGGCCCCGGCCGAGGCTCAGCGGCCGGTTCGATCGTCGCGTACGCCATGGGCATCACCGACCTCGACCCGATCCCGCACGGACTGATCTTCGAGCGCTTCCTCAACCCCGAGCGCGTCTCCATGCCCGATGTCGACATCGACTTCGACGAGCGTCGGCGCGTCGAGGTGATCCGGTACGTGACGGAGAAGTACGGCTCCGACAAGGTCGCCATGATCGGCACGTACGGCAAGATCAAGGCGAAGAACGCCATCAAGGACTCCGCGCGCGTCCTCGGCTACCCCTACGCCATGGGCGACCGGCTCACCAAGGCCATGCCCGCCGACGTCCTCGGCAAGGGCATCGACCTCAACGGCATCACCGACCCCTCGCACCCGCGCTACAGCGAGGCCGGCGAGATCCGCGCGATGTACGAGAACGAGCCGGACGTCAAGAAGGTCATCGACACCGCCCGGGGCGTCGAGGGCCTGGTCCGGCAGATGGGCGTGCACGCGGCCGGCGTGATCATGTCCAGCGAGCCCATCGTCGACCACGCCCCGATCTGGGTGCGGCACACGGACGGCGTGACCATCACGCAGTGGGACTACCCCCAGTGCGAGTCGCTCGGCCTGATCAAGATGGACTTCCTGGGCCTCAGGAACCTCACGATCATGGACGACGCCGTCAAGATGGTGAAGGCCAACAAGGGCGTCGACCTCGACCTGCTGGCCCTGCCGCTGGACGACCCCAAGACGTACGAACTGCTCTGCCGTGGTGACACGCTCGGTGTCTTCCAGTTCGACGGCGGACCCATGCGCTCGCTGCTGCGGTTGATGAAGCCCGACAACTTCGAAGACATCTCCGCCGTGTCCGCCCTGTACCGGCCGGGCCCGATGGGCATGAACTCGCACACGAACTACGCCCTGCGCAAGAACAAGCAGCAGGAGATCACCCCGATCCACCCCGAGCTGGAGAAGCCGCTCGAAGAGGTGCTCGCGGTCACCTACGGCCTGATCGTCTACCAGGAGCAGGTGCAGAAGGCCGCCCAGATCATCGCCGGGTACTCGCTCGGCGAGGCCGACATCCTGCGCCGCGTGATGGGCAAGAAGAAGCCCGAGGAGCTGGCGAAGAACTTCGTCATCTTCCAGGAGGGCGCGAAGAAGAACGGCTACAGCGACGAGGCGATCCAGGCGCTCTGGGACGTCCTGGTCCCCTTCGCCGGCTACGCCTTCAACAAGGCGCACTCCGCCGCGTACGGCCTGGTCTCCTACTGGACCGCGTACCTCAAGGCGAACTACCCCGCCGAGTACATGGCGGGTCTGCTCACCTCGGTCAAGGACGACAAGGACAAGTCCGCGGTCTACCTGAACGAGTGCCGCCGCATGGGCATCAAGGTGCTCCCGCCGAACGTGAACGAGTCCGAGTCGAACTTCGCCGCGCAGGGCGACGACGTGATCCTCTTCGGCCTCTCCGCCGTGCGGAACGTCGGCACCAACGTCGTCGAGTCGATCATCAAGTCGCGCAAGGCGAAGGGGAAGTACACCACCTTCCCCGACTTCCTCGACAAGGTCGAGGCCGTCGTCTGCAACAAGCGGACCATCGAGTCGCTGATCAAGGCCGGCGCCTTCGACGAGATGGGCCACACCCGCAAGGGCATGGTCGCCCACCACGAACCGATGATCGACAACGTGGTCGCGGTCAAGCGCAAGGAGGCCGAGGGACAGTTCGACCTCTTCGGCGGCATGGGCGAGGAGGCGAGCGACGAGCCCGGTTTCGGCCTGGACGTCGAGTTCTCCGACGTCGAGTGGGAGAAGTCGTACCTGCTCGCCCAGGAGCGCGAGATGCTCGGCCTCTACGTCTCCGACCACCCGCTCTTCGGCATCGAGCACGTCCTGTCCGACAAGACGGACGCGGCGATCTCGCAGCTCACGGGCGGCGAGCACAGTGACGGCGCGGTCGTCACCATCGGCGGCATCATCTCGGGCCTCCAGCGCAAGATGACCAAGCAGGGCAACGCCTGGGCGATCGCCACGGTCGAGGACCTGGCCGGCTCCATCGAGTGCATGTTCTTCCCGGCCACGTACCAGCTGGTCTCCACCCAGCTCGTCGAGGACACGGTCGTCTTCGTCAAGGGCCGGCTCGACAAGCGCGAGGACGTGCCCCGTCTCGTCGCGATGGAGCTGATGGTCCCCGACCTGTCGAACGCCGGGACCAACGCGCCGGTGATCCTCACCATCCCGACGGTGAAGGTCACGCCGCCGATGGTCACCAGGCTCGGCGAGATCCTCAAGCACCACAAGGGCAACACCGAGGTGCGGATCAAGCTCCAGGGACCCCGGACCACGACCGTGCTCCGGCTCGACCGGCACCGGGTGACGGCCGACCCGGCGCTCTTCGGCGACCTGAAGGTGCTGCTCGGCCCGTCCTGCCTGGCCGGCTAGTAGCAGGCACCGAGCGGCCCATCGCCTGGGCTCACCACATCGGCCCATTGCCTGGGCCCACTACATCGGCCCACCACATCGGCCCATCACACCGGAAGGGGCGCGCCCGTCGTCACGGGCGCGCCCCTTCCGGTGCATACGTGTCAGTTGTGACCGAAGCGCTTCTGCCGACCCTTGCGAGCCATGTCACCCGGTGTCACCTGGGTGGAACGCTGCTCGGCCTGCGACTCCATCGCGGACTGCTGCGCCTGCTGGGTGCCTCGCTCGGCTGCCGACGACTTCTGCTGCATACGGTCCTGCTTGCGGTTCTTGGCCATGGGGATGATGCCTCCTCAAAGGGACCTAGGGGCCAGGGCCGCTGTCAGATTCACACACCGTCGCATGGGCCGCATTTTGGATCATTACGGAACGTAAGGGCGGGTCCGACGTGACATCCGCCACGCCGATGATCCAGTTCCGACGGTCAAGCTCCCGACGGTCGGGCAGACTCGAAGGAAACACGAAGCACCTTCCGAGCACCTTCCGACCCCGAGTACGACCCCGAGGTTCCCGAAAGAGGGTGGAACACGTGGACCGCTGCGTCGTCCTGGTGGATGCCGGCTACCTGCTGGGCGCCGCCGCCAGTCTCCTCGCCGGGGAACCGGCCCGCTCCAGGATCACCGTCGACCACGCCGCGCTCATCCAGCAGCTGCGTGCGCGCGCCGAGGCCGAGACCGCGCTGCCCCTCCTGCGGATCTACTGGTTCGACGGCGCACCCGACCGGGTGCCCCAGCCCGAGCACCGCAGGCTGCGCGTGATGCCCCGGGTCACGGTCCGGCTGGGCGCCCTGACCAGGAGCGACGGACGCTGGGCGCAGAAGGGCGTCGACGCGGCCATGCACACCGAGCTGACCGAACTCGCCCGGAACCGGGCCTGCTCCGACATCGTGCTCGTCACCGGCGACGGCGACCTGCTGCCCGGCCTGATGTCCGCCAAGGAGCACGGCGTCGCCGTCCACCTCTGGGCCGTCCAGGCCGCCGACGGCGACTACAACCAGTCCGAGGACCTCGTGGCCGAGGCCGACGAGCGGCGCGTCCTCGACCGGACCTGGATCACCCGGGCCGTCCGCGCCAGGGACCTCACCGGCCTCTGCGCGCCCCCGCCCGCCCCGCGCCCGGAGATCGCCGCCATCCTCTCCGCCCCGCTGCCCGAGGCCGCGCTCGCCGCCTCCGCCGAGCGGGCCGCCGAAGCCGCCGCGGCCGCCCGGAACGCCGGCGGACCGGACACCGGCGAGGTGCCCGTTGCCGCCGACGGGCACCCCGACGGGCACGCGAACGGCCACGCCCACGAGCACGCCAACGGGCACGTCCACGGCGTCCCCGCCCCCGCCGCCGGCAAGGGCGTCCCCACCCCCAAGGACCTGGCGGGACTGCGCGGCCCCGGCGGCCCCGGCGGGCCGCTCGCCCCGGTGCCGCAGGGAGCGAGCGCGCTGCGCTGGTCCTCCGACCGGGGCTGGGTCGAGCGCCCCGCCGCCCCCCTCGGTGAACCGGCGGAGACCGCCTCCCTGCCCACCCTCGCCCTGCTCACCAGCGCCGAGCAGCGCTGGGCGGACCGCGAGGAGGACATCACCACCGTCGGCGGCGACCCGTTCGAGGTCGGACAGGTGTTCGCCCGCCGCTGGATGGAGCGGCTCCCCGAACAGAGCCACGTCCAGAAGCTCTCCACCCTCTACCCCCGCATCCCGCACCGCATCGACGGCGAACTTCTCCGGTACGCGGCACGGTTCGGCCTGCTGGCCCACAAGGACGACCAGATCGACGAGCACGACCGGTACGCCATCCGGGCCGGCTTCTGGCGCGAGATCGACGTCCGGGCCGCCGCCGAACACGCCCCCGCGCCCGGAGCGGGCCCGGCGACCCCGTAGGCTCTTCCCCCGTGAGTACGGTGTGCGTGGTGCGGGATCTGGTCAAGACGTACCCCGCCACGCGCGGCAGGCGCGGCGAGCCCGCGGCCCCCGAGGTGCGCGCCACCGACGGGATCAGCCTCGACGTGCACGGCGGCGAGATCTTCGGCCTGCTCGGACCCAACGGAGCCGGCAAGTCCACCCTCGTGCGCCAGCTCACCGGGCTCATGCGCCCCGACTCCGGCACCGTCGAGCTCCTCGGCCACGACCTCGTACGCCACCCCGAGCGGGCGGCCCGCCTCCTCGCCTATCTCGGCCAGGAGTCCACGGCCCTCGACGAGCTGACCGTCGCCCTCGCCGCCGAGACCACCGGACGACTGCGCGGGCTCGCCGCCCAGGAGGCGCGCGCCGAGCGCGACGCCGTCCTGGAGGAGCTCGGCCTCACCGCGCTCGCCGCCCGCCCCCTGAAGAAGCTCTCCGGCGGTCAGCGGCGGCTCGCCTGCCTCGCCGCCGCGCTCGTCGGACGCCGGTCCGTCCTCGTCCTCGACGAACCCACCACCGGCATGGACCCCGTCGCCCGCCGGGCCGTCTGGGCCGCCGTCGACCGCCGGCGCGCCGAGCACGGCACCACCGTCCTGCTCGTCACCCACAACGTCATCGAGGCCGAGACCGTCCTCGACCGCGTCGCCGTCCTCGACCGCGGCCGGGTCATCGCCTGCGACACCCCGGCCGGGCTCAAGGAACGCGTCGCGGGCGAGGTCCGCGTCGAGCTGGTCTGGCGCGAGGCCGCCCCGCTCCACCTGCCCGAGGTCGCCGCCCTGCGCGGCCTCGCGCAGGAGACGGGACGGAAGTGGATCCTCCGGCTCGCCCCCGACGCCGCCCGCGCGGCCGTCGCCACCGTCACCGGCGGGGCCGCCTTCTCCGCGCTCGACGACTTCACCCTCGCCACGCCCAGCCTGGAGGACGTGTACCTCGCCCTGGGCGGCGCGACCGAGGGACTGGTGAAGGCATGAGCCCCGTCCGTTCCTCCCCGGGACCTCACGATCCCCGTGGTCCCCGCGATCCGCGCGATCCCCGAGGTTCCCGCGTTCCGTACGTGACCGTCAGGAGCTGTACGCAGTGAGCACCGTGCCCGCCGAGGTCCTGCCGACCGGCGCGCTCCCCGTCCGGTCCCGCGGCACCGAGGACGGCGCCGCGCCCCTCGCCCCGCGCGCCCGGCTGCTGCCCGCCATGGCCGCCGTCTACCGGGCGCAGCTCTCGCGCGCCCGGGTCGCCCGGATCCCGCTGCTCTTCGTGGCCACCTTCCAGTCGATCGGGATCATGGTCCTGATGCGCGGGGTCGTCGACGGAGGCTCCGAGGCGCGGGCCGTCGTGGCCGGCTCCACCGTCCTCGTCGTCGCCTTCGTCGCGCTCAACCTGCTCGCCCAGTACTTCGGACAGCTGCGGGCGAGCGGCGGCCTCGACCACTACGCCACCCTGCCCGTGCCGCCCGCCGCCGTCGTGCTCGGCGCGGCCGGCGCGTACGCCTCCTTCACCGTGCCCGGGACGGCCGTCACCGCCGTCGCCGGTTCCGTGCTCTTCGGGCTGCCCCTCGGCCATCTGTGGATCCTCGGCGCCGTCGTCCCGCTCGCCGGGGCGGCGCTCGCCGGACTCGGCGCCGCCCTCGGGCTCCTCGCGCCCCGGCAGGAGCTGGCGACGCTCCTCGGCCAGCTCGGCATGTCGGCGGCGCTGCTCCTCGGCGTGCTCCCGGCCGAGCGGCTGCCGGAACCGATCGGCTGGGCGCGGGACCTGCTGCCGTCGACGTACGGCGTGGAGGCGCTCGCCCGCACCTTCGACCCGCACCCGGACTGGGCGGCCGTCGGCCTCGACCTCGCCGTGTGCGGGGCGGTCGGCGTGATCTCCCTCGCGGTCGCCACCTGGGCGTACCGGCGGGCGGCCGTCCGCTGAGGCGGGCCACAGCCACACCTGGCACGATGGCGGGGTGACCGCACCCCTGACTCCGCCCCACCAGCCTCCGCACGACCCCGACTGGCCCCCGCCGCCTCCGCCGCCGTTCGGCCCCTCCGGGGACTCGATCACGCCGGCCGAGGTCCTGTACGGGGTCGTCGTGACCATCGTCTCGGCGGTCACGGGTGCGCTGCTCGGGTGGCTGTGGCTGTCGCTGGCGCCGCACGTGCTGCTGATCTCGGACGGCAAGGGCGTCTACCTCCGCGACTCCGAGGGCGAGTCGGCGATCGGTGCGGACGGGACGTTCGTGCTCCTCGCCCTGGCCTTCGGGGCGGTCGCCGCGCTCGTCGTCTTCCTGCTGCGCCGCAAGGGCGGTGTCCCGCTCGTGCTCGGCCTGGCCCTCGGCGGCGTCCTCGGTTCGCTGCTCGCCTGGGGCGTGGGGACGTACTTCGGCCCGGCGCGGGACGTGGTCGCCCACGCCAAGGCGGTCGGCCCCAACGTCGCCTTCGAGGCACCGCTGGAACTGAACATGGCGGCCGCCGCGATGCTGGCCTGGCCGCTCGCCGCGATGATCGTGCACCTGGCGCTCACCGCCCTCTTCGGCCCCCGTGACCCGGAACCGGAGTACTGGGGGCCGCGGCCGCCGGAGCAGAAGACGCTCTGAGCGCCGGGCGCGCGCGGCAGCCGCAGCCGCGGCCGTACGGCCGTCCCGAGCGTCAAGCGCGGCCGATCGGGGCCACGACCGCCGAGGTGAGGGCGGCCAGGTCGGTGGGGGCGAGTTCGACCTCAAGGCCCCGGCGGCCCGCCGAGATGCAGATCGTCGTGTGGTCCGAGGCCGAGGCGTCGAGGACCGTACGCAGGCGCTTGCGCTGGCCCAGGGGCGAGATGCCGCCCCTGACGTAGCCCGTCGTGCGCTCCGCCGCCGCCGGGTCCGCCATCGCCGCGCGCTTCCCGCCGACCGCCGAGGCGAGCGCCTTCAGGTCGAGCTGGCCCGCCACCGGGACCACCGCGACCGTCAGCTCGCCGTCGACGTCCGCCACGAGCGTCTTGAAGACCCGGTCGGGAGAGACACCGAGCGCCTCCGCGGCCTCCTCGCCGTACGAGGGGGAGGCCGGGTCGTGCTCGTACGCGTGCAGGGTGAACGGGGTGCCGGCGGTGGTCAGCGCGACCGTCGCAGGGGTGCCCCCGCTGTTCTTCTTCTGCTTCTTCGCCACGCGCTCTTCCTGGGTTCGTGACCGGGTTCGGCTCAGTTCGGGTTCGTCGGGCCCTGCGTCAGGTCGACCGCCGGCAGCGAGGGCAGATGCCGCAGCACCGCCGTCTCCGCGCGCAGCAGCGCCAGCTCCTCGCGCAGCCGCGTCGCGGTGTCCGGCGCCTGGAGCAGCCGCTGCTTCGACGGCGTGTCGAGCACCGCCGCCGCGGCGACGAGGTACGACACCACCGACGGGTCGTCCGGCAGCTCGCTCGTCGTCAGCGACCGCTCCCGAGCCCCCGCCAGCCGCTTCTGGTAGTTCCGGAAGGCCCGCAGCACGCCCTCGGAGAGGGTGCCCGCGTCCTCGCCCCGCTCCTCCGGGATCTCCTCGACCTCGGCGACCAGGAACGGTCCGCTCGTGTCGACCGAGAGGAGCTTCACCCGGGTCGTCCCGGTGGCCATGACCTCGAAGCTGCCGTTCGCACGCTCCCGGATGCTCGCCGCGTCGGCGATACAGCCGACCCGGTGGAAGGCCTGGATGGGGTCGGCGCCGAAGCCGGCCGCGGGGCCCTTCTCCGGCAGCGCCGTCGGGTCCGGCATCCCCGGGGCGGTCGGCGCGACCTCACGCCCGTCGCGGATGGCGACGACGGCGAAGCGGCGCGGCTCCGCGTCGTCGATCGTGAGCAGCTCGCGCATCATGGCGCGATAACGCTCCTCGAAGACGTTCAGCGGCAGCACGAGGCCAGGGAACAGCACCGCGTTGAGCGGGAAGAGAGGCAGGCGAGCGGTGGTCACAGCGGCCAAGCCTAATGGCCGCCGGGACCGCCTCGTCCGGCCCGTCCATGTCCGGGCCTCCACAGGGGTGTCCGGCCGCCCAGCTCGGACCGTACGAGCTCCCTCGAGGCCAGGAACAGGCGCAGCGGATCCTCCTGCACGCCTCCCCGCGGGACGCCCCAGGGGAACGACGTCGCGTGGGGGCCGATCCGGCCGAACTCGTCCAGCGCGTCCGCCCACCGCGCCCGCTCGACCAGCACGTACGCGAGGAGGTTGCGGACCTCGGCGGGCCAGGGGTCGCCCGCCGGGAAGGCGGCCGACAGCGCGAGGGCCCGGTCGGCCGCCCGGTCGAGCCGGGGCGCGGCCGCCGAACGGTCCGGCCCGGGCAGCCCCCGGAGCCGGTCGTAGGCGGCGCGGACCGGGAGCGCCCGCACCAGCGAGTCCGGGGCCGCGTCGTCGGCGGCCTGCTCGGCGAAGTCGAAGGCGGCCCGGTGTGAGCCGTACCACTGCGCGGAGAGGTACTTGAGCGCCGCGACGTGGCAGCCGTAGTGGTGGGGGGAGCGGCGCACGGCCTGCTCCCACAGCGACTCGAACACGGTGTGCCCGGCATGCGCCCCGCGCGCGTGGTCCAGGGCCAGCCGCCACGGCACCGGATCGTGCGGCGCGCCCTCGGTGACCGCGCGGATCAGCGGGTCGAGCTCGCGCAGCCGCTCGGCCCGGGCGGGGGACTCCCAGGCACGGCGGACGGCGAGCTGGGCCGAGACGAGCAGGGCGTCGGGGTCGTGGGGCGCGACGGCGAGCCAGTGGCCGAGCCAGTCGCCCCTGTTGTACGCGAAGGTGGCGAGCCGGGTGACGTACCGGTCGCGGTCCTCCCACTCGGCGGCGTCCCGGGTGGTGGCGAGCAGCTTCGCCGCGGGCTCCGGGTCGGCCAGGGCGGCGGCGACCAGGGCGGGGGCGAGCCGCTCGTCCGGGGCGTCGAGCAGCACGTCGTCGTCCGGCACGAACCCGGCGGCGAACCCCGGGGAGTGCCGGGCCGAACTGACGGCGCCGATCAAGGCGCGGAGCAAGGACATCGTGCGACGTATTTTCCCACCGGCCCCGCCCTCTCACGCACCCCTGCCCAGCCCTTTCACCCCCACCTCACCGGGTCCCCCCACACCGCCCGCCCCGGACCCCCTCCCGGCGGGCCCTCGCGGACCGTGACGCCGACCCCCCCTCAGCCGCGCCGCAGGAGGCGCGTCGCGCCCGCCGCCACCGTCGTCGCCAGGATCCAGCCGAGCAGTATCAGCACCGCCGCCGCCCACTGCCAGAGGCCTTCGAGGCGCCAGTAGCCGTCCTGGCCGAGATTGATCACCGGCACCAGCAGGTCCAGCGCGTACAGCGGCCCGTTCCAGTCCGGCGCCTCGTCCCCCTTGAGCGGGACCGGGCGGTAGCGGGAGAAGGCCACCGTGCCCGCCGCCCACAGGACCGCCATCCACAGCGCCGCCCTGCCCGGACGGTAGCCGTACGCCACCGTCCAGTCCTGGACGTACCCCCACAGCTTCCCCGCCACCGGCAGCGTCTCCCGCCGGCGCCGCTGCTTGGCGAGCAGCACCTCGCGCGCGTCCGCGTCCTCGCCGCTGTTGCGCAGGACCGTCGCCAGGCGCTCGTACGGCTCGGGGGCGTACTCCGGGGTGGCCGCCGCCACCCACTCCAGCCGCCGGGCCAGCGGGAAGTGCCCGTACGGCACCAGGTTCTCGTAGACGAACCCGCCCATCGCCAGTCCGCCGGGCCCCGGCCAGCTGGTCGACAGGTCGATCAGCGTGACGATCCTGGCGCCGTTGAGGACCACCCGTCCCTCCTCCGGGCGCTCCCCGTTGAACCGCAGCTCCGGGGTGGCGATCCGGCGCAGCGACACCTCCTCCCGGCGCGCCCCGTCCAGCAGGAACCGGGCGTGGTGCAGGTCCACCGCGTCGCCGAACCGGCCGTCGTCGAGCCGGACCCCGCCGTGGCACTCCACCGGTTTGCGCCGGGCGCCCTGGGCGGGCGTCACCCCGTACGGCGGTGTCCCCGTCATGTTCCCCGAGTCCTCGTACACCCACGCCGCGTTCAGGTAGAGCGAGCGCTCCACCGTCAGCTGCGGGGCGTTGAGCGCGCGGCGCTGCTGCGCCCCGCGCAGCACGCTGCCCCGCAGGCTCAGCGAGACGCCGATCTTCGCGCCGCGCAGGCTCAGTTCCCCGTGCGTCTCGATCAGTTCGGCCTGGAGGTCCTGGGCCACCACCATCCCGTCGGCCGTGATCGCCCGCCCGCGCCGGTCGGGCCACACCTGGATCTGGTTGATGAGCAGGTCCGTGCCGATCTGCGCGTCCGTGAGCCGGATGCCCCGCCGGACCCGGCAGCGCGGCAGATGCAGATCGCCCGTGGTGTGCAGCCGGGCCGCCTCCAGGCGCGGTATCGCGCAGGCCACCATCCGCAGGGTGCCGAACTGCGCCTCGGGCAGCACCACCTCGCCGTCGAACCTGCAGCCGTTCAGCTCCACGTACGGCCCTATCGTCCCGCCCGCCAGGTTCAGCACGCCGGTGATCCTCACCCCGCGCAGCTTCAGCGCCGCCACCCGACCGGACCGGGCCTGCGGCCCGTCGAGCAGCAGCAGCGCCACCACGTCGGCACGGACGCTCCGCTCCGCACCCCACTCCCGCGACCCGAAAGGGTCGTCCCGCTCCGCGATCCCCTCCGTCAGATCGCAGGTCCTGCCGATCCGGAACGCCCGCCAGACGGCCCGCTCCGGGCCCGTGAGCCCCTCCGGCATCCCGTCCTCGTGCGGCTCGGTCACTGCCGCCCCCTCGCTTTCCCCGTGTTCCCCGTGGGTCCCGTGGGCCCTGTGGGTCCCGTGTTTCCCGGTGGCCCGCGTGCTCCGCGATCCACTCCCACGACTCCGCTTCACCGGTTTCGTGGATTCGCACAGCCGTTCTTCCCGCTCTGTGACGGGCTGAACGCTAACGGTCAGGTGTGGCGACAAGACGCCACTGTGGCGTGTATCAGCCAGTGATACGGGCGTCCTGGGCCGTGGTGCCGTCTGCGAGAATTGACCCGTGATCTCTCGAATCGATCTGCGCGGCGACGCCCTCCCCGAGGGTGCCGCCCTGCGTGACCTGCTGCCCCGTGCCGAGTTCGACGTGGAAGCCGCCCTGGACAAGGTGCGGCCGATCTGCGAGGACGTGCATCATCGGGGCGACGCGGCGCTGATCGAGTACGCGGAGAAATTCGACGGCGTCCGCCTCGACCGGGTGCGGGTGCCCGCCGAGGCCCTGGAGCGCGCGCTCGCGGAGCTGGACCCGGCCGTCCGCGCGGCCCTGGAGGAGTCCATCCGCCGCGCCCGGCTCGTGCACGCCGCCCAGCGCCGCACCACCCACACCACCCAGGTCGTGCCCGGCGGCACCGTCACGGAGAAGTGGATCCCCGTCGAGCGCGTCGGTCTCTACGCGCCCGGCGGCCGCTCCGTCTACCCCTCCTCCGTGATCATGAACGCGGTCCCGGCGCAGGAGGCGGGCGTCGAGTCCATCGCGCTCGCGTCCCCGCCGCAGGCGGAGTTCGACGGCCTGCCGCACCCGACGATCCTCGCCGCCTGCGCCCTCCTCGGCGTCGACGAGGTCTACGCGGTGGGCGGCGCCCAGGCCGTCGCCATGTTCGCGTACGGCACCGAGTCCTGCGCCCCGGCCAACATGGTCACCGGCCCCGGCAACATCTGGGTCGCCGCCGCCAAGCGGTACTTCACCGGCCGCATCGGCATCGACACCGAGGCCGGCCCGACCGAGATCGCGGTCCTCGCCGACGACAGCGCCGACCCGGTGCACGTCGCCGCCGACCTGATCAGCCAGGCCGAGCACGACCCGCTCGCCGCCGCCGTCCTCGTCACCGACTCCACCGAGCTCGCCGAGGCCGTCGCCAAGGAGCTGGAGCCCCAGGTCCGCGCCTCCAAGCACATCGACGACCGGATCGCCCCCGCGCTCTCCGGCCGGCAGTCCGCGATCGTCCTCGTCGACGGTCTCGACGAGGGCCTGCGCGTCGTCGACGCGTACGGCGCCGAGCACCTGGAGATCCAGACCCGCGACGCGGCCGCCGTCGCCGACCGGGTCCGCAACGCGGGCGCGATCTTCGTCGGCCCCTGGGCCCCCGTCTCGCTCGGCGACTACTGCGCCGGCTCCAACCACGTCCTGCCCACGGGCGGCTGCGCCTGCCACTCCTCGGGCCTCTCCGTGCAGTCGTTCCTGCGCGGCGTGCACATCGTGGACTACACGCGCGACGCGCTCGCCGAGGTCGCCCACCACGTGGTGACCCTCGCCGAGGCCGAGGACCTCCCGGCCCACGGCGCCGCGATCAAGGCCCGATTCGGTTGGAAGGTCCCCCAGCAGTGACCGAGATCCGCAACCCCGACCGATCCCCCTGGGACGAACTGCCCGTCCGGGACGAGCTGCGCGGCAAGTCCCCGTACGGCGCGCCCCAGCTCGACGTACCCGTCCAGCTCAACACCAACGAGAACCCGTACCCGCTGCCCGAGGCGCTCGTCGCCCGGATCGCGGAGCGCGTCGCCGAGGCCGCCCGCGGCCTCAACCGCTACCCCGACCGGGACGCGGTCGAGCTGCGCACCGAGCTCGCCCGCTACCTCTCCCGCACCGGGAAGCACCCGGTCGCCGCGGAGAACGTGTGGGCCGCCAACGGCTCCAACGAGGTCCTCCAGCAGCTGCTCCAGACCTTCGGCGGCCCGGGCCGTACCGCGATCGGCTTCGAGCCCTCGTACTCGATGCACGCCCTGATCGCCCGGGGCACCGGCACCGGCTGGATCTCCGGGCCGCGCAGCGAGGACTTCACCATCGACCGGCCCGCGGCCGAGAAGGCGATCGCCGAGCACCGCCCGGACGTCGTCTTCATCACCTCGCCCAACAACCCCACCGGCACCGCGGTCGAGGCCGAGACCGTCCTCGCCCTGTACGAGGCGGCCCAGGCGGCCAAGCCCTCCATGGTGGTCGTCGACGAGGCGTATGTGGAGTTCAGCCACCGAGACTCGCTGCTGCCCCTCATCGAGGGCCGGCCGAACCTCGTGATCTCCCGGACCATGTCCAAGGCCTTCGGCGCCGCCGGACTGCGCCTCGGCTACCTCGCCGCGCACCCGGCCGTCGTCGACGCCGTCCAGCTGGTCCGCCTGCCGTACCACCTCTCCGCCGTCACCCAGGCCACCGCGCTCGCCGCCCTGGAGCACACCGACACCCTCCTCGGGTACGTCGAGCAGCTCAAGGTCGAGCGCGACCGGCTCGTCACCGAACTGCGTGCCCTCGGCTGTGAGGTCACCGCGTCCGACGCCAACTTCGTGCAGTTCGGGAAGTTCCCCGACACCCACGCGGCCTGGCAGCGGATCCTCGACCGGGGCGTCCTGGTCCGGGACAACGGCGTACCGGGCTGGCTGCGGGTCACCGCGGGCACCCCCGAAGAGAACGACGCGTTCCTCGACGCGGTCCGTGAACTGATGAAGGAGCAGAAGCGATGAGCCGCGTAGGCCGCGTTGAGCGCACCACCAAGGAGACCTCCGTCGTCGTCGAGATCGACCTCGACGGCACCGGAAAGGTCGACGTGTCGACCGGGGTCGGCTTCTACGACCACATGCTCGACCAGCTCGGCCGGCACGGTCTGTTCGACCTGACCGTCAAGACCGACGGCGACCTGCACATCGACTCGCACCACACCATCGAGGACACCGCCCTCGCCCTCGGCGCCGCCTTCAAGCAGGCCCTCGGCGACAAGGTCGGCATCTACCGCTTCGGCAACTGCACCGTCCCGCTGGACGAGTCCCTCGCCCAGGTGACCGTCGACCTCTCCGGCCGTCCCTACCTCGTGCACACCGAGCCCGAGAACATGGCGCCGATGATCGGCTCCTACGACACGACGATGACCCGGCACATCTTCGAGTCCTTCGTCGCGCAGGCCCAGATCGCGCTGCACATCCACGTCCCGTACGGGCGCAACGCCCACCACATCGTGGAGTGCCAGTTCAAGGCCTTCGCCCGCGCCCTGCGCTACGCCTCCGAGCGCGACCCGCGCGCCGCCGGAATCCTCCCCTCCACGAAGGGCGCGCTCTGACCGTGAACGGCCTCTCCACCATCCTCATCGTCGTCGGGCTCTTCCTGCTCGGCGGCATCTACTCCTTCGTGAAGCAGCAGATGCCCAAGGGCCTCATCGCGCTCGTCGCCTTCGGCGCCGCGATGTGTCTCGTCGCCGGCGTGCTGCGGCTGGACGTGTGGGCATGACCGCGACCGCCCCCAAGAAGGTCGTCGTCTTCGACTACGGCTTCGGCAACGTCCGCTCCGCCGAGCGCGCGCTCGCCCGGGTCGGCGCCGACGTCGAGATCACCCGCGACTACGAGAAGGCGATGAACGCCGACGGACTCCTCGTCCCCGGCGTCGGTGCCTTCTCCGCCTGCATGGACGGGCTCAAGGAGGCCCGCGGCGACTGGATCATCGGCCGCCGGCTCTCCGGCGGACGCCCCGTCATGGGCATCTGCGTCGGCATGCAGATCCTCTTCGCCCGCGGCATCGAGCACGGCGTGGAGAGCGAGGGCCTCGACGAGTGGCCCGGTACGGTCGAGCCGTTGAACGCCCCCGTCGTGCCGCACATGGGCTGGAACACGGTGGACGCGCCCGAGGGCAGTCTGCAGTTCGCGGGCCTCGACGCCGACGCGCGGTACTACTTCGTGCACTCCTACGCGGTGCGCGAGTGGAGCCTGGAGGTCGGCAACCCCAACATGCGCGCCCCCAAGGTCACCTGGGCCACCCACGGCGAGCCGTTCGTCGCGGCCGTCGAGAACGGCGCCCTGTGGGCGACCCAGTTCCACCCCGAGAAGTCCGGCGACGCCGGAGCCCAGCTCCTCACCAACTGGATCGGAACCCTGTGAGCACTCTCGAACTCCTCCCCGCCGTCGACGTGCGCGACGGCCAGGCCGTCCGTCTCGTGCACGGCGAGTCCGGCACCGAGACCTCCTACGGCTCCCCGCTGGAGGCGGCCCTCGCCTGGCAGAGCTCGGGCGCCGAGTGGCTGCACCTGGTCGACCTCGACGCCGCCTTCGGCACCGGTGACAACCGCGAGCTGATCGCCGAGGTCGCCAAGGCCATGGACATCAAGGTGGAGCTCTCCGGCGGCATCCGCGACGACGCCTCGCTCGTGGCGGCGCTCGCCACCGGCTGCACCCGCGTCAACCTCGGCACGGCCGCCCTGGAGACCCCCGAGTGGGTCGCCAAGGTCATCGCCGAGTACGGCGACAAGATCGCCGTCGGCCTGGACGTGCGCGGCACGACCCTGCGCGGCCGCGGCTGGACCCGCGACGGCGGCGACCTGTACGAGACGCTGGCCCGCCTCGACGCCGAGGGCTGCTCCCGCTACGTCGTCACCGACATCGCCAAGGACGGCACGCTCCAGGGCCCCAACCTGGAGCTCCTGAAGAACGTCTGCGCGGCCACCGACAAGCCCGTCGTCGCCTCCGGCGGCGTCTCCTCCCTGGACGACCTGCGGGCCCTGTCCGGCCTCGTCCCGCTCGGCGTCGAGGGCGCGATCGTCGGCAAGGCGCTCTACGCCAAGGCCTTCACCCTCGAAGCGGCACTCGAAGTGGTGGCCTCGGCATGACGGAAGCGGTGCGCAAGGTGGTGACCGGCGCTCCCTGGGAGGAGCAGTTCGGCTACTCCCGCGCGGTGGAACTGCCGAACGGTCTGGTCCTGGTCGCCGGCTGCACGTCGGTGGTCGGCGGCCAGATCGCCGACGGCGGCCCGTACGACCAGGCGGTCAACTCCTTCAACGTGGCGTTCGCCGCGCTGGAGAAGCTCGGCCTGGGCGCGGAGCACGTCGTGCGGACGCGGATGTACATCACCCACGCGCGGGACGTGGACGAGGTCGGCCGCGCCCACAAGGAGCTGTTCGACGCCGTCCGCCCCGCCGCGTCGATGATCATCGTCTCCGGCTTCGTCGACCCCCGCCTGGTCGTGGAGGTCGAGGTCGAGGCGTACCGGGCGGAGGAGTCCGCATGAGCCTCGCCGTACGCGTGATCCCCTGCCTGGACGTGGACAACGGCCGGGTCGTGAAGGGCGTCAACTTCCAGAACCTGCGCGACGCGGGCGACCCCGTCGAGATGGCCAAGCTGTACGACGCCGAGGGCGCCGACGAGCTGACCTTCCTCGACATCACCGCCTCCTCCGGGAACCGGGAGACCACCTACGACGTGGTGCGCCGCACCGCCGAGCAGGTCTTCATCCCGCTCACCGTGGGCGGCGGGGTCCGCGCGGCCGAGGACGTCGACAAGCTGCTGCGGGCCGGGGCCGACAAGGTGGGCGTCAACACCGCCGCCATCGCACGCCCCGAGCTGATCCAGGAGATCGCGGAGCGCTTCGGCCGTCAGGTGCTCGTCCTGTCCGTGGACGCGCGCCGCACCGAGTCGGGCTCCTTCGAGGTCACCACGCACGGCGGACGCCGGGGCACCGGCATCGACGCCGTCGAGTGGGCGCACCGGGCCGCCGAGCTGGGCGCGGGCGAGATCCTGCTCAACTCGATGGACGCGGACGGCACGAAGGACGGCTACGACACCGAGATGATCGCCGCCGTGCGGAAGCACGTCACGGTCCCGGTGATCGCCTCCGGCGGCGCCGGCAAGCTCTCGGACTTCCCGCCAGCGGTCGCGGCGGGTGCGGACGCGGTGCTCGCCGCCTCCGTCTTCCACTTCGGTGATCTGCGGATCTCGCAGGTCAAGGACGCGCTGCGGGAGGCGGGCCACCCGGTCCGCTGAGCAGTCGTCGGGAGGGGCTCCTTCGGGGGCCCCTTCTTCTCCACCAGACGTGCAGGATTATTTGTGCAATTTCTGTTGTGCAAGTTTTCTTGCGCATCTACGGTCGGTGTCATGACCTCGCAGGAGAACCGTCGGATCACCGACCTCGGCACCCTCAAGGCCATCTCGCACCCGCTGCGGATGCGCCTCTACCGCGCCCTCTTCGTGGCCCGCACCGCCACCGCCTCCCAGCTCGCCGACCAGGTCGACGAGGCCGTCTCGCTCGTCAGCTACCACCTGCGCAAGCTCGCCGACCACGGCCTCATCGAGGAGGCCGAGAACCGGTCGGCGGACGGCCGCGAGCGCTGGTGGCAGCCCAGCTCGTACGGCGTCAGCATCCGGGACGAGGACGTCCGCGGCACGCCCGAGCTGGCCGCCGCGAGCGACGCCCTCGGCCGCACCATCAACGAACAGCGCACCGAACTCCACCGGCGCTTCCTCGACGAGCGCCTGACCTGGTCCGACGCCTGGCGCTCCGCCTCCATCAGCTCCGAGTGGCTGCCCCGCCTCACCGCGGCCGAACTCACCGCCCTCAGCGACGAGCTGGACGCGGTCTTCGAGAAGTACGACCAGAAGGCCCGCGCCGCCGAAGAGGCCGGCGACACCGAGGGGCGCGAGAACGTCGCCATCCACCTCCACGCGTTCCCCTACCACTCATGACGGTCACCGGGCTCGCCCCCGTCGAGCGCCCCGCCTACCGAGACCCCAACGTCCTGCGCTGGCTCGGCGCGTACACCGCGTCCGCCACCGGCGACATGGTCTACCACCTCGCCCTCTCCTGGGCCGCCGTCCAGAGCGGCACCCCCGCGCAGGCCGGGACCGTCCTCGCCCTCAGCGCCGTGATGCGCGCCCTGCTCATGCTCGGCGGGGGAGTGGTCGCCGACCGCTTCGGGCCCTGGCGGGTCGTCATATCCTCCGACGCCGTCCGGTGCGTCGTCGTCCTCGGCGTCGCCGCGACGCTGGCGCTCGCCACCCCCGGCCTCTGGGTCCTCGCCGCCGTCGCGCTCGTCTTCGGAGCCGTGGACGCCCTGTTCATGCCCGCCGTCGGCGCCCTGCCGCCACGGATCGCCGCCGCGGGGCAGCTCGGCAGGGTCCAGGGGATGCGGGGCCTCGCCTACCGGATCTCGGTCCTGGTCGGCGCCCCGCTCGGCGGACTCGCGGTCGCCCTCGGCGGGTCGGCCGCCGCGTTCGGCGCCGCCGGGCTGCTCTTCGCCTTCTCGCTGCCCCTGCTCCTGACGCTCCGCCTCAGGCCGCTGCAGCCCGGTGAAGGGGCGGAGGCGCGCGAGAAGACCACCGCCCTGCGCGACCTCACCGACGGACTGCGCTACATCCGCCGCCACCGCGTCCTCGGCCCGCTGATGATCGTCGTCGCCCTCAGCGACCTCGGCTTCGTCGGCCCCCTCAACGTCGGCCTCGCGCTCCTCTCCGACCTGCGCGGCTGGGGCGCCGCCGGCATCGGCTGGATCCTCGCCGGCTTCGGTACGGGAGCGGGGGCCGCGTCCCTGCTCCTGACCGTACGGGGCCGCGTCCCGCGCGCCGGGTTCGTCCTCTCCTGGACCATCGCCCTCGGTGCGGCCTCGATCGCCGCCCTCGCATACGTGCCGCGGCTCCCGGTGGCCGTCGCCGTGTCCGTCTCGGTCGGCCTGCTCGCCGGCCTCAGCGGCGCCCTGTGCGGAGCGCTCACCCAGACCGCGTGCGACCCCGCCTACCTGGGCCGGGTCACCTCGGTGTCCACCTTCTTCAGCCTCGGCATCGCCCCGCTGAGCTTCCCGCTCACCGGCGCGGCCGTCGGACTGTGGGGCCCGGCGCCGGTCTTCACCGCCAGCGCCGCGGTCTGCGCCCTCGGCGGAATCTACGGCCTCTCGGTGAAGGCGCTCCGCCGCGCGGAACTGCCGGTCGCCCGAGCTGCGTGAAAGGGACCTGACACAATTCCGCACGCCCTAGCCTCCACCCCTTGTCGGCCTCGGCGGGCTCGGCGCAGGGCTCCTCGGAGGCCGGCGACGACCCGGCGGACCACCTGCCGATCCGCGTCTTCGACTGGTGCAATCCGCTGGAGAGCGCCCACATCCGGGGCGACGACGACCGCGTCGCCTGGCTCGCCGCGCGCGTGGGCGGTGCCTTCACCGGCAGGGTCGAGAGGGCGCCGATCCAGGGCGTGTGTCGAAAGTAGCGCCGGGCAGGCGGGACTTTCGACACACGCCCTGGGAAACGCAGCCCGTCAGATCCCCAGCTGCTTCGCCTCGCGCAGCCGCTCGATCGCCTCCGGCTCGCCGTCCAGGTCCACCTTGGCCGCGGTCCGTCGCCCGTACAGGTACATCGTGAGCTCGCCCGGCTCCCCGGAGGCCGTCACCACCGGGGTGCCGCGGTGGGCCACCACCGTCTGGCCGTTCGGGCGGCGCAGCACCAGGCCCACCGGGGCCTTCCGGCCGAGAAGACGGGCGGCGCGCTCCAGGCGGGACCAGAGGGCGTCCGCGAAGACCGGGTCCAGCTCGCGCGCCGACCACTCGGGCTGCGCCCGCCGTACGTCCTCCGCGTGGACGAAGAACTCGACGATGTTCGCCCCCTCGTCCACCTGCTTGATGGTGAACGGGGAGAACCGCGGCGGCCCCGTGCGGATGAGCTGGATCAGCTCCTCGTACGGCTTGTCGGCGAACTCCGCCTGCACCCGGTCCTGCCGATCCCTCAGCGCCGGTACGAGCACACCCGCCGCCGCGTCCGGGCGCCGCTCGCGCACCACCACATGGGCAGCGAGGTCCCGGGTCTGCCAGCCCTCGCAGAGTGTCGGGGCGTCCGGGCCCGCCGCTTCCAACAGATCGGCGAGCAGAAGCCGTTCACGTTTCGCATGCGTCGACATGCCTGCCAGCCTACGACCGGGGCCACCGGTCCGCCCAGTGGACGCCCCGCCGGACACCGCCCCCGCGCGCGGCACAATGGCGCCATGAGCAGCAATCTCGACCCGGCCATCGCCGCCCGCCTCAAGCGCAGCCCCGACGGACTCGTGCCCGCCATCGCCCAGCAGTACGACACCGGCGAGGTGCTCATGCTCGGCTGGATGGACGACGAGGCCCTCCACCGCACCCTCACCACCGGCCGCTGCACCTACTGGTCCCGCAGCCGCCGCGAGTACTGGGTCAAGGGCGACACCTCCGGGCACGTCCAGCACGTCAAGTCCGTCGCCCTCGACTGCGACGCCGACACCGTCCTCGTCAAGGTCGACCAGGTCGGAGCCGCCTGCCACACAGGCGACCGCACCTGCTTCGACGCCGACGTGCTCCCGCTCTCCCAGTAAGGTCTGGCGCCATGGATCTCGAGACCTTCCGCAAGCTGGCGGCCGACCGCCGCGTCATCCCTGTCAGCCGCAGGCTCCTCGCGGACGGCGACACCCCGGTCGGGCTCTACCGCAAACTCGCCGCCGAACGGCCCGGCACCTTTCTCCTCGAATCCGCGGAGAACGGCCGCAGCTGGTCGCGCTACTCCTTCATCGGAGTCCGCAGCGACGCCACCCTCACCGTCGTCGACGGCGAGGCCCACTGGCTCGGCACCCCGCCCGTCGGCGTCCCCACGGACGGCGACCCGCTCCAGGCCCTGCGCGCCACCGTCGAGACCCTCCACACCCCGCGCGGCCCCGAGCCCGGGATGCCCCCGTTCACCGGCGGCATGGTCGGCTACCTCGGCTACGACATCGTCCGCCGCCTGGAGAAGATCGGGGACTCCACCCGCGACGACCTGGAGCTCCCCGAGCTCACCATGCTCCTCACCAGCGACCTCGCGGTCCTCGACCACTGGGACGGCACGGTCCTGCTGATCGCCAACGCGATCAACCACAACGACCTGGAGACCGGCGTCGACGAGGCCTACGCGCACGCCGTCGCCCGCCTCGACGCCATGGAGGCCGACCTGGCCCGCCCGGTCGCCACCGTCCCCGCCGCCCTCCCCGCCTCCGAACTCCCCGAGTTCTCCGCCCTCTGGGGCGGCCCGGCCTACCAGGACGCCGTCGAGGACGTCAAGGAGCGCATCCGGGCCGGCGAGGCCTTCCAGGTCGTGCCCTCCCAGCGCTTCGAGACGCCCTGCGCCGCCTCCGCGCTCGACGTCTACCGGGTCCTGCGGGCCACCAACCCCTCCCCGTACATGTACCTCTTCCGCTTCGAGAACGGCTTCGACGTCGTCGGATCCAGCCCCGAGGCCCTCGTCAAGGTCGAGGACGGGCACGCGATGCTCCACCCCATCGCCGGCACCCGGCACCGCGGCGCCACCCCGCAGGAGGACCACGACCTCGCCGAGGAGCTGCTCGCCGACCCCAAGGAGCGCGCCGAGCACCTCATGCTCGTCGACCTCGGCCGCAACGACCTCGGCCGGGTCTGCGCGCCCGGCTCGGTGGAGGTCGTCGACTTCATGTCCGTCGAGCGCTACTCGCACGTCATGCACATCGTCTCCACCGTGACCGGCAGGGTCGCCGAGGGACGGACCGCCTTCGACGTCCTCACCGCCTGCTTCCCGGCCGGCACGCTCTCCGGCGCGCCCAAGCCCCGCGCCATGCAGATCATCGAGGAGCTCGAACCCTCCCGGCGCGGTCTGTACGGCGGATGTGTCGGTTATCTCGATTTCGCCGGCGACGCGGACACGGCCATCGCCATCCGCACCGCCCTCCTCCGCGACGGCACCGCGTACGTGCAGGCCGGAGCGGGTGTCGTCGCCGATTCCGACCCGGTCGCCGAGGACAACGAGTGCCGCAACAAGGCCGCGGCCGTGCTCCGCGCCGTCCACACCGCCAACCGGATGAACGGCTCCTGAGCACGTAGGGGATAGTGGGGTACGTGAGTGCCGTACCCGTACCCCAGCCCCGGGCCGCCCGCGCGGCCGTCCCCACCGGCGGCCGCCGCAGCCTGGCCGCGGCCCTCCTCCTCGGCGCCCTCGGCGCCACCGTCGTCCTGCTCTCGGCCGGCCAGATCTGGGCGGAGGGCACCGCGTCTGTCGGCGGCGGCACCGTCCCCGTCGAGGCCGACGGCGGCGCCGTCACCGGCGTGCCGACCGCCCTCGCGATCGTCGGTCTCGCCGCGCTCTTCGCCGTCTTCGCCGTCCGCCGCACCGGCCGCACCCTCGTCGCCGCGCTCCTCGCGCTCAGCGGCGCGGGCGCCGCGCTCGCCGCGGTCCTCGGCGCCTCCGACAGCACCGCCCTGGACGCCGAGGCCGCCCGGATCAGCGGCGACACGGCCGCCGCCGTGGCCGGTCTGACCCACACCGCCTGGCCGTACGTCACGGCCGCCGGCGCCGCCCTCATCCTGCTCGCCGGTCTCTTCGCCCTGCGCTTCGGCAAGAACTGGCCGGCGATGGGCGGCCGCTACGAGCGCTCCGGAACCCCGCGCACCGGGCGCAAGGCCCCCGCGACCGACCCGGACCGGCCCGAGGACCTCTGGAAGGCCCTGGACCGAGGCGAGGACCCCACCCGCGGCGAGTGACCGGAGGCCGACCGCGGCGAGTGACCGGAGGGCCGACCGCGACGCGTGATCGTCCGGGCACCCCCGATTCATCCTCGCGCGCCCGCGTACGGGACAATGGGCACCGAGTGTCCGCGCACGCGAGACCTCACCACCGAGCAACAGCAACGAGGAGCAACTCATGGCGGGCAGCGCCCACGGACACACCCCGGCCGCCTGGACCGGTGTCATCATCTCTTTCATCGGCTTCTGCATCGCCGGAGTCTTCATGGTGGCCGCCAACCAGCCCGGTTTCTGGGCCGGCATGGGTGTCATCGTCCTCGGCGGCATCGTCGGCGGCGCGATGAAGGCGGCCGGCCTCGGCATGCCGAAGGAGTCGGCGGCCGTCACCGCCGCCCGCGAGGCCGCGACCGCGACCGCGCAGGCCCGTTCCTGACGCGACACGACGCACTCGAAGGCGCAGTCCGGCCGTGCCGGGCTGCGCCTTCGCGCGTCAGGGGCGAGAATCACCGGGTGGACCCGCAGCCGACGGCCGAAGCCGAGACCGACGATTTCCTCGCCCGACCGGGCGAACCCGCGCGGGCGGACACGCCCGGTCCCGCGGGAGCCGCCGCCGGACCTGCCGTGTCCCACGTAGCTGCTGCACCCGTCGTACCTGCCGCACCCGCTGTCCCTGCCGCACCCGCTGTGCCCGCTGCCGCACCCGCCGCACCCGCTGTGCCCGCCGCCGCACTCGCCGTGCCCGCCGCCGTACTCCCCGTACCGCCGCGGACACGGCCGCTCGCCCGGCGGCTCCTCGCGCCGGTCGCCACCCTCGCCGGGGTCGCCGCCGCCTTCGCCTTCGTCGGCGCCGTCGACCCCAACGAACCCGGGCACTACCCCGTCTGCCCCCTGCTCCGCTTCACCGGCATCTACTGCCCCGGGTGCGGCGGACTCCGCAGCGCCCACGCCTTCGTCCACGGCGACCTCCCGGCCGCCCTGGGCGCCAACGCCCCGGCCGTCCTCGGCTACGGCCTCTTCGCCGTCGTCATGGTCCTGTGGCTGATTCGTGCGATCCGCGGGGTGCCCATGCGCCTCGCGATCTCCCCGGCCTGGTGGTGGGGGATCGGGGCCGTCCTCGCCCTCTTCACCCTGGTCCGGAACCTTCCCTTCGGCTCCGCGCTGGCCCCGTGAGGGTCCGCGCGCTCCCGCGAAAACCCCTACGGGAGTCCCAGCAAGTGGGACGCCGCTCCGGCCGATGCGATTCCGGGGCCGTCCTGCGGATAGGATCGATGTGGCTGAACCTGGTTCCTCATCACCATCACCGTCCCGGAAGGGGGCCTCTCGCGTGAGTGTGCTCGACGAGATCATCGAAGGCGTACGCGCCGACCTCGCAGAGCGGCAGGCGCGGGTCACCCTCGACGAGCTCAAGGAGCGCGCCGCCAAGGCGCCGCAGGCCAAGGACGGCGTCGCCGCACTGCGCGGCGACAGCGTCAAGGTGATCTGCGAGGTCAAGCGCTCCAGCCCGTCCAAGGGCGCGCTCGCCGCGATCGCCGACCCCGCCGGACTCGCCGCGGACTACGAGGCGGGCGGCGCTGCCGTCATCTCCGTCCTCACCGAGCAGCGGCGCTTCGGCGGCTCGCTCGCCGACCTGGAGGCCGTCCGCGCCCGGGTCGACATCCCGGTCCTGCGCAAGGACTTCATCGTCACCGCGTACCAGCTCTGGGAGGCCCGGGCGTACGGAGCGGATCTCGCGCTCCTCATCGTCGCCGCCTTGGAGCAGGAGGCGCTGGTCTCCCTCATCGAGCGTGCCGAGTCCATCGGCCTGACCCCGCTGGTCGAGGTCCACGACGAGGACGAGGTCGAGCGCGCCGTCGACGCGGGCGCCCGGATCATCGGCGTCAACGCGCGCGACCTCAAGACCCTCAAGGTCGACCGCTCCACGTTCGAGCGCGTCGCCCCCGAGATCCCGGACCACATCGTCAAGATCGCCGAGTCCGGCGTCCGTGGCCCGCACGACCTCATCGCCTACGCCAACGCGGGCGCCGACGCGGTCCTGGTCGGCGAGTCCCTCGTCACCGGCCGCGACCCGAAGGCCGCCGTCGCCGACCTGGTCGCCGCCGGCGCCCACCCGGCCCTCCGGCACGGCCGGAGCTGACCCCGAGATGACCGCGCGCCGCGCCACGCCGACCGCCCAGGGCCACGCCCCGGGCGGCTCGGTCGTGCCCGCGGACGTCGCGGTGGGGCGCCGCAGCCGGCTCCGAACCGCTGCCGCGCCCGTCTCCAAGCACGCCCCCCTGGCCCGGGGCTGCCGCCCGCGTGGCTGCCGCGCGCCCGCCCGCCGTGTCCACGGCCGCCGGGTGCGGTACGTCATCGGCTCGGAGCCCGGCCAGGTCAACGGCATGCGATGGCGCCCGCGCCCCGCGCGCACCTTCACGAACACCGCAGCCGACTGACCTCGCCGCTGTCGCACCGCCGCCTGCCCGCTCCGTGTGGGCAATCGTCCCGCTGGGCTGGGGGTCCCCCCTCTGGGGGAGGGTGGGCACACGGGACGGCGCCCCTCGTGGGCGCTTCCGCCCCTTGCGCCTACCCGCACCACCAGAGCGGCGCACACGTGGTGCGGGTCCAGGCGCAGGAGCCTAGGCCCGGCAGAGGGCGCCGTCCGTTGTGCCCACCCGTTCCGCCCCGGCGGAACGCATGCCCACAACGCGCGGGCGACGGGCGCAGCCCGGCGACGGCGTTGCCGGCGTACGTGAGTGAGTTGCGCGCATACCGTGACCATCAACCGCACGTCACACGGGGCACCGCCCCGCGAGGAGCATCCGCATGTCCAGCGAGTTCTTCATTCCGGACCCGGAGGGTCAGGTTCCCACCGCCGAGGGCTACTTCGGTGCCTACGGCGGCAAGTTCATCCCGGAGGCCCTCGTCGCCGCCGTGGACGAGGTCGCCGTCGAGTACGACAAGGCCAAGTCCGACCCCGAGTTCTCCCGTGAGCTCAACGACCTCATGGTCAACTACACCGGCCGCCCGAGCGCCCTCACCGAGGTCCCCCGGTTCGCCGAGCACGCCGGCGGTGCCCGGATCTTCCTCAAGCGCGAGGACCTGAACCACACCGGCTCGCACAAGATCAACAACGTGCTCGGTCAGGCCCTGCTGACCAAGCGCATGGGCAAGACGCGGGTCATCGCCGAGACCGGCGCCGGCCAGCACGGCGTGGCCACCGCCACCGCCTGCGCCCTCTTCGGCCTCGACTGCACCATCTACATGGGCGAGATCGACACCCAGCGCCAGGCCCTCAACGTGGCCCGGATGCGGATGCTCGGCGCCGAGGTCATCGCGGTGAAGTCCGGCAGCCGCACCCTCAAGGACGCCATCAACGAGGCCTTCCGCGACTGGGTCGCCAACGTCGACAGGACCCACTACCTGTTCGGCACCGTCGCCGGCCCGCACCCCTTCCCCGCCATGGTCCGCGACTTCCACCGGGTCATCGGCGTCGAGGCCCGCCGCCAGATCCTGGAGCGCGCCGGGCGCCTCCCCGACGCGGCGATCGCCTGCGTCGGCGGCGGCTCCAACGCCATCGGCCTCTTCCACGCCTTCGTCCCCGACGCGGGCGTCCGCCTGATCGGCTGCGAGCCGGCCGGCCACGGCGTCGAGACCGGCGAGCACGCGGCCACCCTGACCGCGGGCGAGCCCGGCATCCTGCACGGTTCGCGCTCGTACGTCCTCCAGGACGAGGAGGGCCAGATCACCGAGCCGTACTCGATCTCGGCCGGCCTCGACTACCCGGGCATCGGCCCGGAGCACGCGTACCTCAAGGACAGCGGGCGCGGCGAGTACCGCGCCGTCACCGACGACGCGGCCATGCAGGCGCTGCGCCTGCTCTCCCGCACCGAGGGCATCATCCCGGCCATCGAGTCGGCGCACGCCCTCGCCGGGGCCCTGGAGGTCGGCAAGGAGCTCGGCAAGGACGCCCTGCTCCTCGTCAACCTCTCCGGGCGCGGTGACAAGGACATGGACACGGCCGCCCGCTACTTCGGCCTGTACGACGGGGAGGGCTCCAAGTGACCAACGGAAACATCCAGCTGCTGAGCGACACCCTCGCCAAGGCCAAGGCGGAGAACCGGGCGGCGCTCATCGCGTACCTGCCGGCCGGCTTCCCGACGGTCGACGGCGGCATCGCGGCCATCAAGGCGGTCTTCGACGGCGGCGCCGACGTGGTCGAGGTCGGTCTGCCGCACAGCGACCCGGTCCTCGACGGCCCGGTCATCCAGACCGCCGACGACATCGCCCTGCGCGGCGGTGTGAAGATCGCCGACGTCATGCGGACGGTCAAGGAGGCCCACGAGGCCACCGGCAAGCCGGTCCTCGTCATGACGTACTGGAACCCGATCGACCGGTACGGCATCGACCGCTTCACCGAGGAGCTCGCCGCGGCCGGCGGTGCGGGCTGCATCCTGCCCGACCTGCCGGTCCAGGAGTCCGCGGTCTGGCGCGAGCACGCCGACAAGCACGGTCTCGCCACCGTCTTCGTCGTCGCGCCCAGCAGCAAGGACGAGCGCCTCGCCACCATCACGGCGGCCGGCTCCGGCTTCGTCTACGCCGCCTCGCTCATGGGTGTCACCGGCACCCGCGAGTCGGTCGGCGAGCAGGCCGCCGACCTCGTCCGCCGCACCCGCGCCACCTCCGGACTGCCGGTGTGCGTCGGGCTCGGCGTCTCCAACGCCACCCAGGCCAAGGAGGTCGCCGCCTTCGCCGACGGCGTCATCGTCGGCTCCGCCTTCGTCCAGCGGATCCTCGACGCCGACGGCGACGAGGCCGCCGGGCTCGCCGCAGTAAGGGAACTGGCGGGCGAACTCGCCGCCGGTGTGCGCCGCGTTTCGTAACCCATTTGGGTGGATCTGGGACCGGGGAGGCACGCACGTGCCTCCCCGGTTCGTTGCTGTGGGCGTGAGCGAGAACAACCGTGGTGACGGTAACCGGAGCGCGCGGGAGCGCCTCCAGCAGCAGCGCGAGCGCGACAAGGCCCGCGACAAGCAGCGGCGCGTCCTGATCGTGTCGGCGGCGGTGGTCGGCGTCCTCGGCCTGGCCGCCGTCGTCGGGGTGATCGCCGCGAACAGCGGCGACGACGGCGCGTCGGACAAGGCGGGCCCGGTGGTCGCGCCCACGGGATCCGTCGAGGGCGACAAGCCCGCCATCCCCACGGGCACGTCGGACGCCCCCTCGATGCTCGCGATCTGGGAGGACTTCCGCTGCCCGGCGTGCGCCCAGTTCGAGAACGTCATGCGGGACGCCATCCACGAGCTGGAGGCCTCCGGCGCGCTCAAGGCCGAGTACCACCTCGCCACCCTCATCGACGGGAACATGAGCGGCAGCGGCTCGCTGCGCGCGGCGAACGCGGCCGCGTGCGCCCAGGACGCGGGGAAGTTCACCGCGTACCACGACACGCTCTACATCAACCAGCCGCCGGAGACGGACGACGCCTTCGGGAACAACGCCAAGCTGCTCGAACTGGCCGCGAAGGTGCCGGGGCTCGACACGCCCGCCTTCCGCAGCTGCGTCGAGGACGGCACGCACGACAGCTGGGTGGTGAAGTCGAACGAGGCCTTCCAGAACGGCGGCTTCAGCGGCACCCCCTCCGTCCTTCTCAACGGCGAATCGATCTTCCCGACGAAGGGGAACGAGCAGATCTCCCCGGAGAACCTGAAGAAGTGGGTCGCCGAGGCCAACAAGGGCAAGAAGCCCGGCACGGCCTCTCCGTCGGCTCCCTCGGCAGGTTAGTTACCCATACGTTGCCGGGTGGGCTGCCGTCGCGCCCGCCCGGCAGGGTAGCGTCGGTCCTGCCATGGACCTTGCCTACATTCCCAGCCCGTCGACCGGCGTGATCAACCTCGGACCGATCCCGCTGCGCGGCTATGCCTTCTGCATCATCATCGGTGTCTTCGTCGCCGTCTGGTACGGCAACAAGCGCTGGATCGCCCGGGGCGGCACCGCCGGCACCGTGGCCGACATCGCCGTCTGGGCGGTGCCCTTCGGCCTCGTCGGCGGACGCCTCTACCACGTGATCACCGACTACCAGCTGTACTTCAGCGAGGGTGAGAACTGGGTCGACGCCTTCAAGATCTGGGAGGGCGGCCTCGGTATCTGGGGCGCCATCGCGCTCGGCGCGGTGGGTGCCTGGATCGGCTGCCGTCGACGGGGCATCCCGCTCCCGGCGTACGCGGACGCGATCGCGCCCGGTATCGCCCTCGCCCAGGCCATCGGCCGCTGGGGCAACTGGTTCAACCAGGAGCTCTACGGCAAGCCGACCGATCTGCCCTGGGCCCTGAAGATCACCGAGAGCGCGAACCGCGAGGCCGGGCTCTACCACCCGACCTTCCTGTACGAGTCGCTCTGGTGCGTCGGCGTCGCCGTCCTGGTCGTCTGGGCCGACCGCCGCTTCAAGCTCGGCCACGGGCGTGCCTTCGCGCTCTACGTCGCCGCGTACTGCGCGGGCCGGGCCTGGATCGAGTACATGCGCGTCGACGAGGCGCACCACGTGCTCGGCCTGCGGCTGAACGTGTGGACGGCGATCATCGTCTTCGTGCTCGCGGTGACCTACATCGTGATCTCGGCGCGGATCCGGCCGGGACGCGAGGAGATCGTGGAGCCCAAGGCCGAGAAGTCCGACAAGGCCGAGAAGTCCGACAAGGCCGAGAAGTCCGACGACGCCGAGAAGTCCGACGACGTCGCCGTCGACGGTGAGCCCGAGGACGCCGTCGCGGACGCGGATACGGATACGGATACGGATACGGACGTGGACCACGGTGCCGACAACGGCGCCGGATCGGCCGCCAAGAGCTGATCCTCCGTCGTCGAAGGGCCGCCGGGACCGAGAGGTTCCGGCGGCCCTTTCGCGTGCCGGGGGTCAGGCCGTCCGGGACGCGAGGGCGAGGACCCGGTGGGCGCCCTCCACCACCGCCGCGTCGACGAATCGGCCGTCGGGAAGGGCCAGGGCGCCCTGCCCGGTCTCGGCCGCCGCGACGACCTCCCGCGCCGCGTCGACCTCCTGCGGGGTGGGGAGGTAGGCCTGCTCGATGACCGGGAGCTGGCGGGGGTGGATCGCCGCCCGGCCGAGGAAGCCCATCGCCCGGCCCCGGGCGCAGCCGGCCGCCAGGGAGTCCAGGTCGCCGATGTCGGCGTGGACCGACTGGGCGGGGGGCGGGAGGGCGGCCGCGCGGGCGGCGACCACCACGCGGCTGCGCGGCCAGTCGAGGCCCCTGTCGTCCCGTACCCCCAGGTCGGCGCGGAGGTCGGCCTCGCCGAGAGCGATGCCGCGCACGTCGGGGTGGGCGGTGGCGATGGCGTACGCGTGCTCCACGGCGAGGGCGTTCTCCAGGAGCGGGTAGAGGGGGAGGCCGGGGGCGAGTCCGGCGATCCGGTGGATGTCAGTGGCGTGTGTCACCTTGGGTACACGGAGACCGCAGAGGCCGGGGAGGGGGGCCAGGGTGGGGATGACGAGCGGGGTGTGGACGCGGACGTGCACCGGGACGGGGTGGGCGTCGGCGAGCAGATCGACCGTGGCGTCGAGGGCGTACGCCTTGCGGTGCGGGGCGACCGCGTCCTCCAGGTCGACGATGACGACGTCCGCGCCCGAGTACAGGGCCTTGTGGACGACCCCGGGGCGGTCGCCGGGTGCGTACAGCCAGGTGAGCGGCGTGCGCAGGCGCTCCAGACCGGTCATACCGCTCCCTGGGCGCGGAGGGCGTCGATCTCGGCGGGGGTGAGACCGAGCTCGGAGAGGACGTCGGCGGTGTCGGCGCCGTGCGGGCGGCCGGGCCAGCGGATCGCTCCGGGGGTCTCGGAGAGCCGGAAGAGGACGTTCTGCATCTTGATCGGTCCCAGTTCCGGGTCCTGCACCTCGGTGACCGTGCCGAGCGCCCGGTACTGCGGATCGTCGAGGACGTCCCGGACGTCGTAGACGGGGGCGATGGCGGCCTCCGCCTTCTCGAAGGCGTCCATCGCCTCGTCGCGGGTGTGGCGGGCGATCCAGGTGCCGACCGCCTCGTCCAGGATGTCCGCGTGTTCGGCCCGGCCCGTGCCGTCGGCGAACCAGGGCTCGTCGATGAGCTCCGGGCGGCCGACGAGCCGCAGCACGCGCTCGGCGATCGACTGGGCGGAGGTGGAGACGGCGACCCAGGAGCCGTCGGAGGTCCGGTAGGTGTTGCGCGGGGCGTTGTTGCGGGAGCGGTTGCCGGTCCGGGGCTGGACGTAACCGAGCTGGTCGTACCAGAGGGGGTGGGGGCCGATGACGGAGAGCATCGGTTCGATGATGGCCATGTCGACGACCTGGCCGCGGCCGGTCGTGGTCCTCGCGGTGAGCGCGGTCATCACCGCGTACGCGGTGGCGAGGGCGGCGATCGAGTCGGCGAGGCCGAAGGGGGGCAGGGTGGGCGGGCCCTCGGGCTCGCCGGTGATGGCGGCGAAGCCGCTCATCGCCTCGGCGAGGGTGCCGAAGCCGGGCCGGTGGGCGTACGGGCCGAACTGGCCGAAGCCGGTGACCCGGGCGAGGACCAGGCGCGGGTTGACGGTGGAGAGCTCCTCCCAGCCCAGGCCCCAGCGTTCCAGGGTGCCGGGGCGGAAGTTCTCCACGATCACGTCGGCCTCGGCGGCGAGTCCGAGGAGGGTGTCGCGGCCGCCCGGGCAGGAGAGATCGAGGGTGATCGTCCGCTTGTTCCTGCCGAGGACCTTCCACCACAGGCCGACGCCGTTCTTGGCGGGGCCGTGGCCGCGGGACGGGTCGGGCTTGCGGGGGTGCTCGACCTTGACGACGTCGGCACCGAAGTCGCCGAGCATCGTGGCCGCGAGGGGGCCGGCGAAGAGGGTCGCGAGGTCCAGGACGCGCAGCCCGTGCAGGGGAGCCGCGGGAGGTGGGGGAGTGGTGGGGGACGGGAGAGAGACGGGGGACAGGGGAGTGGCGGGGGAGGGGGAGCGGCGGGGGGCGTGGACGGGGCGGTGGTGGTGCGCGGGGTGGTCGTCATGCGGGGTCGGCCTCCAGGTCGTCGAGGGAGCCGATGGCCGCCTCGATCTCGGTCCGGTACGGCATCGAGGTCGACGCGCCCTCGCGCTGGACGGAGAGCGCGGCGGCGGTCTGCGCCCAGGTGAGCGCCTCCCTGACGGGGCGGCCCTCGCCGAGGGCGACGGCGAGGGCGCCGACGAAGGTGTCGCCGGCCGCGGTGGTGTCCACGGCCCTGACGCGGGGGGCGGGCACCGTGACAGGTTCGCCGCCCCTGGCGGCGTACAGGCTGCCGGCCGCACCCAGGGTGATGACCACCTCGGGGACGTCCCGCAGCAGGGCCAGGGCGGCGGCGTGCGGGTCGGTGAGCCCGGTGAGCGCGGCGGCCTCGTGCTCGTTGGGCACCAGCAGGTCGGTGGCGGCGAGGAGCTCGGGAGGAAGCGGCTGGGCGGGGGCGGGGGTGAGGACGGTGCGGACGCCGAGACGGCGGGCGGTCGCGGCGCCCTCGGTGACGACGGAGAGGGGGAGTTCGAGTTGGAGGAGCAGGGCGTCGGCGGTGCCGATGAGGGCCTCGTCGCCGTGGCTGAGGGAGGTGACCGTGGCGTTGGCGCCGGGAACGACGACGATCGCGTTGCCGCCCTCGTCGTCGACGACGATGTGGGCCGTGCCGGAGGGGCCCTCGGCGGTCCGGAGGAGATCGGTGTCGACCGAGCAGTGCTCCAGGTTGGCCCGGAGGCGTACGCCGAAGTCGTCCGCGCCGACCGCGCCGATCATCGCCACCTCGGCTCCGGCGCGGGCGGCGGCGACGGCCTGGTTGGCGCCCTTGCCGCCGGGGACCGTCCGGAACGCGCGGCCGGTGACCGTCTCGCCGCGGGCCGGGGCCCTCGCCACGTAGGCGACGAGATCCATGTTCATGCTGCCGAGTACGACGATGCTGGTCATGGGCGTGCGGCCTCCTGGTGGGTGAGGGCGGCGGTCGTCTCGGCCAGGGTGTCGAAGCCGATGCCGTCGAAGGACGGGACCGAGGTCGCCAGACGGTTCTTGAGAGGGGCGGTCCACCGCTCGGGCAGCCGGTCGGGGTGGCCGGTGAGCAGGCCGGCGACCGAGCCGGCGGTGGCGCCGTTGGAGTCGGTGTCCCAGCCGCCCGAGACCGCCGCGCAGACGGAACGGGAGAAGTCTCCGTCGCCGTGGGTGAGGGCGGCGGCGAGCAGGGCGGCGTTGGGGACGGCATGGACCCAGTGGTACCCGCCGAGCTCGGTGTGCAGCCGGTCGACGACGGTGTCGAAGTCGCCTTCCCCGCGGGCGGCCGCGATGCCCAGACGGACGGCCTCGGCGAGCCGGGAGCGCGGCGGGACCACCGCGAGTCCGGAGGCGAGGGCCCGGTGGACGTCGGCGGTGCCGCTCGCCGCGGTGGCGAGGGTGGCGGCGACGAACATCGCGCCGTAGATCCCGTTGGCGGTGTGGGTGAGGGCCGCGTCCCGGTGGGCCTGAGCGGCGGCGGTGGCCGGGTCGCCGGGGTGGGTCCAGCCGTGGACGTCGGCCCGGATCTGGGCTCCGATCCACTCGCGGAAGGGGTTGCGGTGGACGGCGGTGAGCGGGGGCTCGACGCCGTCGAGGAGATTGCGGTAGGCGACGCGCTCGGCCGTGAAGGTGCGGCCGGCGGGGAGTTCGTCGAGCCAGAGGCGGGCGACGTCGGCGGTGGTGAAGTCGCGGCCGTACCGCTGGAGGAGCAGCAGGTTGAGAAGGGGGTAGTTGAGGTCGTCGTCCTCGGGCATGCCGTCGATGTTCTCGGCGAGGGAGGTGGAGGCGGAGCGACGGTTCCAGGGGTGGGCGGCGAGCAGCTCCGGGGGCACGCCGCGGGCGGTGAACCAGGTGGAGAGCGGCCAGTTGCCGGAGGCGCGGGCGAGGGCGCGGATGGCGGGGAGGGGCAGCTTCTCGACGGGCTTGCCGAGCAGACACCCGGCGGCCCGCCCGAGCCAGGCGGCGTGCAGCCGGTCGCGGAGGGCGGAGGGACCCCCGGCGGGACGACGGCCCGCAGCGGTGGCGGGTGTGGTCGTCAGGGCCTGGATCTCGGGGAGCCCTGTCGGCTCTCGGGCCGGCAGGGGCGTGGGGAGGGACGCGAGGGAGTCAAGCAGGTCTTCCGCCAGGGGGCGGAGGTCCGGGCGGGGTACCGCGGAAGCGCCGGCCGTCTCCGGAGCCGGCGGGCCGCCCGCCGCGTACCAGCGGGCGGCGATCGCCCGCGCGTCGCGGCCGTCCTCCGCGGCCTGGCGGAGCTCGTGGCCCACCAGGTCCTCCGGCTGCACCCAGGTCAGCCGGAGGTTCACCGGTCCACGCTCGTCAGCGTCGCGAACGCCGACTCGTGGGCCCGGCGCAGCTCCGCGTCCCGGGCGAAGACCTCACGGGCCACCCGGGCCAGCGTGGTCGCCGGGGCGTGCAGATCGAGCCGGCTCGCCTCCGCGACCCGCTTCGCCCACTCCGCGGGGACCGCCGCCTCGCCGTGCAGGGCGCCGACGATCGCGCCCGCCATGGTGGCGATCGAGTCGCAGTCGCGGCCGTAGTTGACGGCGCCGAGGACCGTACGCCGGAACTCGCCCTCGCCGACGAGCAGCATGCCCAGGGCGATCGGCAGCTCCTCGATCGCGTGGAGCCGGGAGGGGCGGCGGGCGCCGAGGGAGGGGGAGCGGTAGTCGGGGCCGACCGTGTCGAAGGGGGCCACCGCCTTGCGGAGGGGCGTGAGGGCGGACTCGAAGTCCGTGTGGCGGGAGGCCACTTCGGCGACCGCCTCGATCGCCGACCGGGTGCCGTCCTTGGCGAGGGAGAGGGCCGTCTCGACGACCGAGGTGGGAGTGGCGTGGGGCGCGCAGGCCGCGGCGACCGCCGCCGCGAAGACGCCGGCCGCCTCCCGGCCGTACGAGGACTGGTGCGCGCCCGCGATGTCGAGCGCCTCGGCGTAGGCGGCCGCCGGGTGGGCGGCGTTGACGAGCCCGACCGGTGCCATGTACATCGCGGCACCGCAGTTGACGATGTTGCCGTTGCCGGCCTCGCGGGGGTCCACGTGGCCGTAGTGGAGCCGGGCCACGATCCACTTCTCGGCGAGGAAGATCCGCTGGAGCGGAAGGGCCTCGGCCTCCAGTTCCGGGATCCAGACGGGGGAGCCCATGAGTTCGGGGACGAGACGCTCCGCGACCGCGTACGCGTCGAGGTGGCCGCGGACCTTCTCGTACACCCGGATCAGGGCGTGGGTCATCAAGGTGTCGTCGGTGACGTGCCCGTCGCCCTTGTGGTACGGCGCGATGGGGCGGGCGGTGCGCCAGTCGCCGCCGTTCCAGGGGCCGACGATCCCGGTGACCCGGCCGCCGTGGCGCTCCAGGATCTGCTCGGGGGTGTAGCCCTCGACGGGGCCGCCGAGGGCGTCGCCGACGGCGGCCCCCAGGAGGCTTCCGGTGATCCGGTCATCCAGGCTGGGCACATCCAGTGTGGGTGTCATGTCGGAATTGTCCACCTGGGGCGCCCGGTTCCGTGGCTCCCAGGAGTCCGGCGAGTTCGACCAGATCCGTCCCCGCGAGCCGGGGCAGCGCGCACCCCGCGAGCGTTCGGCAGGCCTCGCGCCAGGTCGCCGGCACCGAACGGCCGCCGCCCAGCGCGCCGGTGAGCGCGCCCGCGAGCGCGGGGGCCGAGTCCGCGACCCGGGAGAGACAGACAGCGGCCGGCACCGCCGCCGTCATCTCGCCCCGGGCGGCGGTGGCGAGGGCGAGGGCGACGGGGACGGTCTCGGCGGCGGCGATCCCGTAGCTGTAGACGTGGTCCACGATCTGGTGCTCCAGGAGCGGGACGAGCTCGAAGGCCGAACCGGCCGTCTGGGCCAGCTTCACCGCGTGCCGGGCGTTGCGGCCGATCTCGGTGACGGGCGGGAGTTCGGCGAGTGCCGCCCCGACGGCCTCGTCGACCGTCCCCCCGCCGAGCGCCGCGGCGACGGCCGCCGCCATCGCTCGGGCGCCGTGGACACCGTCCCCGTCCTGGGTGTACCGGGCGTCGAACTCGGCGAGTTCGGCGGCGGCGCGCGGTTCGCCGGGGTGGACGAGGGCGAGGACGCAGGCCCGTACGCAGGCGGCGTCGTCGAAGTAGTGCGGATTGTCGTGGCCCGTGGCGGGTGGGCGCAGGCCGGTGGCGAGATTGCCGAGCCCGGCGCGTACGGAGATCCGGGCGCGGAGGGGGAGGACGGCCGACTCGACCTCGGGGGCGCGGTCGGCGGCGGCGGCCACCTGGCCGGCGAGGGCGTTCCAGGCCAGGTCGACGGCGGCGCGGAGGCGGCGCTCCGGCGGGAGGCCGGCGAAGACGGGACCGGAGGCGGTGAGGATCGCCTCGGCCGTGAAGACCGCCCATTCGGCGTCGTCGGAGGGGCCGAGACGGAGGGGCTCGGGGGGCTGGTTGAGGGCGATGGGGACGGGGAGGGTGGTCGTCGCGTTCTGCTCGGCGAAGGTGTCGAGTTCGCGGGTGAGGCGGCGGGTCCACTCCGGCATGCGGGCGGCGCGGTGGCGGGCGGCGGGCCAGCCTGCGGCGTCGCCCGCGGCGAGCCCGAGGAGGAGGCCCTCCACGGCGTCGCGGCCGGCCGGGGGCTTGTGCCGCGGTTCCTGGGGTTGTGCGCCGGGCACCGGGGGCCGGTCGTGTGCGCCTGATGCCGGCGCTGCCGCCGGGTCCTCGTGGGCACCGAACAGGAGGCCGGAACCCGGCACCGTGGGCTGTGCCCACCCGTCCCGCCCAGCGGGACGACTGCCCACAGCGGTGGCGGAAGCGCCGGGGTGGGGGGCGGCCGCGCCCGCGGCCGCGCCCGTGCCGGCGGCGCTGCCCGTGCCCGCACCGGCGGCGCTGCCCGTGCCTGCGCCGGCGGCGCTGCCCGTGCCTGCGCCGGCGGCGCTGCCCGTGCCTGCACCGGCGGCGCTGCCCGTGCCTGCGCCTGCGGCGCTGCCCGTGCCTGCGCCCGCACCGGCGGCGCTGCCCGTGCCTGCGCCCGCACCGGCGGCGCTGCCCGTGCCTGCGCCTGCGGCGCTGCCCGTGCCCGCACCGGCGGCGCTGCCCGTGCCTGCGCCCGCACCGGCGGCGCTGCCCGTGCCTGCGCCCGCGCCGGTGCCGGTGGCCGTGGCGGCGATGGGGCCCGCGGTGGCGGTGAGGGCCGCGCTCGCGCCCGTGCCTGCGCCTGCGCCTGCGGTGGGGGTGGTTGCGGTCGTGGAGGGAGTGTCGGTGGCCGCAGCCGCGGTGGGGGGACCTGCGGTGCCGGTGCCGGTGGTAGTGGCGGTCGGGGAGGTGTTCGTCGTCATGTGGGGTTCTCCTCAGGGGTCAGAAGGTCCGCGACGTCCAGGACGTGGTAGCCGCGCATGGAGGGGAGGCAGCTGCCGGTGACCGGCGCGATGGCCGTCGACCACTCCTCCGGGATCGCCGAGACGCCCGACATGGCTCCGGCGAGGGCGCCGGCGACCGCTGCCGTCGTGTCGGCGTCGCGGCCCATGTTGACCGCGGTCAGGACCGCCGTACGGAAGTCCCCGCGGGCCGCCGCGAAGGCGCCGAAGGCCAGGCCCACCGCCTCCGGGGCCAGGTCCGTCCAGGGGTAGCCGCCGATGACGACCGCCGAGCGGACCTGGCGCTCGCGGGTGAGCGGGTCCGGCTGGACGCGCTGGGCGGCGACGACCGCGCGGCGCAGGGAGCGGGCCGTCCAGGAGTCCATCGGGACGACGGAGAGGGCCGCCGCGATGACGGAGGTGACCCCCGCCCCCGCCATCGCCGCCGCGACGCCCGCCGCGACCGCCTGGCCCCCGTAGATGCCCTCGCCCTCGTGACTGACGCTGCCGTCGATCGCGACGAGGCGCGCCGCCTCCGCCGGGCGTCCGGCGGCGAAGACCCCGAACGGCGCGGCGCGCATCGCGAGACCGTCGCTCCAGGCGTGGCGGTGCTGGGCGGAGATGGGTGCGGCGAGGCCCCGGCGGAGGTTCTCCAGGGTGCCGCGCTCCGAGAAGCCCGCACCGCGGAAGGGCCCCTCGTCGAGGTCGGCGATCCAGTGGTGCCAGGCACGTTCGACGTGGTGGACGGTGAGCGCCGAGCCGTGCCGGGCGAGCAGCAGGGCCGAGAAGATCGCGTACTCGGTGTCGTCGGTGCCCGCCGGGCGGTCCGTCACGAAGCCCTCGATGCGACCCCAGCGGCGGCGGATCTCCGAGGGGCGCATGTTCTCCGCGGGGGCTCCGAGGGCATCGCCGACGGCGAGGCCGAGGAGCGCCCCTCTCGCCCGTTCGCGGGTGTCGCATGCCGTGGTCGTCATTCTCGCGGCCCCTTCCTCGGTGGGGGCGCGCGGTTCGGCGTCCCCGATGCCTGGATCTGTGCCACCGGGGGCCGGTAACTCGCCGAAGAAACGTCTCTGTCACCCGGCTGACACCTCGCCAGAATCTGGTTCACCCGGTGAGGCGGACCTTAGTAAGTACGGCCTGCCTTGCTGGCGCGCCCCTTACGTCGCGCGTATTTTCGAGGTGTTGGGGGCGGCGGGTGCAACCCGGCCCGCCGGAACGAGGGGAGAGCCATGTCCATCATCGAAGCTCAGGCGCCACTGCACGAGGCGCACCGGGACAACCACACGCACCGCGACGTGAACGGCGGTTGGCTGCGGCCCGCGGTGTTCGGCGCGATGGACGGTCTCGTCTCCAACCTCGCCCTGATGACCGGTGTCGCCGGTGGCGCGGTCTCCTCGCAGACCGTGGTCATCACCGGCCTCGCGGGGCTCGCCGCCGGCGCCTTCTCCATGGCCGCGGGCGAGTACATCTCCGTGGCCTCGCAGCGGGAGCTCGTACAGGCCGAACTGGACGTCGAGCGGCGCCAGTTGCGCAAGCACCCCATCGACGAGATGGAGGAGCTCGCCGCGCTGTACGTCTCCCGGGGCGTCGAGCCCGCGCTCGCCCGCGAGGTCGCCATGCAGCTCTCCCGGGACCCCGAGCAGGCCCTGGAGATCCACGCCCGCGAGGAGCTCGGCATCGACCCGGACGACCTGCCGTCGCCGACGGTCGCCGCCGTGTCGTCCTTCGGCTCCTTCGCGCTCGGCGCGCTGCTCCCCGTACTGCCGTACCTGCTCGGGGCGACCGCGCTGTGGCCCGCCGTGCTGCTCGCGCTTCTCGGGCTCTTCGCCTGCGGCGCGCTCGTGGCCCGGGTGACCGCCCGGGGCTGGCTCTTCAGCGGGCTGCGCCAGCTCGCCCTCGGAGGCGCGGCCGCCGCCGTCACGTACGGGCTCGGGATGCTCTTCGGAGCGGCGCTGTAGCTCCGGATACCGGAACGGATTCCGTACCCGCGCAGAAGACCGAGAGGCCCCCTCAGGGGGCCTTTCGGGCGTTTCGGGGTACCTTTGCGGGGCAAAAGGGGTGGAACGGCTGTGACGTATATCCCTGGTCCGAACCGCCGCGTCGATGAGACACTATGCAGGACGCCACATAAGTAGCCGGTTACTCGGCGGTTTCGAACCCGTGACCAACGGGAATGAGGCCTGAGCGTCATTGGGCAACGAAGCCCACACAGTGACGGACCGCCGGAGACCCGGAGATCCTTCGACTCCCCCGATCCGTCCCCTGCGGGACAGTCCTTGTCCCCGCATCCCGACGGGTAAGAACACACCACCGCTCCGTGTTGGTGGTGTCCGCATGCTGGAACGCGCTATCCGCTTCGCGAGAAGCCAGCCATCATGTAACCTGCACGAAATTTCGCGGAGGGCCAACGTCGTCCCTCGGCAGTTGCATATGCCACGACGACGACGGGAGAGCCGATGCGTTCCGACGCCTGGTCGCCCATGGACGGTCGCCCCGCTCCGCAGGGGATGTACGACCCCCGTAACGAACACGACGCCTGTGGTGTCGGGTTCGTGGCCACCCTCACCGGTGTAGCCAGCCACGCGCTGGTCGAGCAGGCGCTGACCGTACTGCGCAACCTCGAGCACCGCGGCGCCACCGGCTCCGAGCCCGACTCCGGAGACGGCGCCGGCATCCTTTTCCAGGTCCCGGACGCCTTCCTCCGCGAGGTCGCGGGATTCGAGCTCCCCGAAGCCGGCGCCTACGCCGTCGGCATCGCCTTCCTCCCCGAGGACGGCACGGACGAGACCGTCTCGAAGATCGAGACCATCGCCGCCGAAGAGGGCCTCACCGTCCTCGGCTGGCGCGAGGTCCCCGTCGCCCCCGAGCTGCTCGGCGCCTCCGCCCGCTCCACCATGCCGGTCTTCCGCCAGGTCTTCGTGGCCGACGGAGAGAACACGGGCATCGCGCTGGACCGCAAGGCCTTCGTACTGCGCAAGCGTGCCGAGCGCGAGGCCGGGACCTACTTCCCGTCGCTCTCCGCCCGCACCATCGTCTACAAGGGCATGCTGACCACCGGCCAGCTGGAGCCCTTCTTCCCGGACCTGTCGGACCGCCGCTGCGCCTCCGCCGTGGCCCTGGTCCACTCCCGGTTCTCCACCAACACCTTCCCGAGCTGGCCGCTGGCCCACCCGTACCGCTTCGTCGCCCACAACGGTGAGATCAACACCGTCAAGGGCAACCGGAACTGGATGACGGCCCGCGAGGCCCAGCTCGAATCCAAGGTCTTCGGCGAGGGCAAGGACCTCTCCCGGATCTTCCCGGTCTGCACCCCGGACGCCTCCGACTCGGCCTCCTTCGACGAGGTCCTGGAGCTGCTCCACCTCGGCGGCCGCTCCCTGCCGCACGCGGTCCTGATGATGGTCCCCGAGGCGTGGGAGAACCACGACTCCATGGACCCGGCCCGCCGCGCCTTCTACCAGTACCACTCCACGATGATGGAGCCCTGGGACGGCCCGGCCTGCGTCACGTTCACCGACGGCGTCCAGGTCGGCGCGGTCCTCGACCGCAACGGTCTGCGCCCCGGCCGCTACTGGGTCACCGACGAGGGCCTCGTCGTCCTCTCCTCCGAGGTCGGCGTCCTCGACATCGACCCCGCCAAGGTCGTCCGCAAGGGCCGCCTCCAGCCCGGCAAGATGTTCCTCGTCGACACCGCCGAGCACCGGATCATCGAGGACGACGAGATCAAGGCCGGCCTCGCCGCCGAGAACCCGTACGCCGAGTGGCTCGAGACCGGCGAGATCGAGCTCGAGGACCTCCCCGAGCGCGAGCACATCGTGCACACCCACGCCTCGGTCACCCGCCGCCAGCAGACCTTCGGCTACACCGAGGAAGAGCTCCGCGTCATCCTCGCCCCGATGGCCCGCACCGGCGGCGAGCCGCTCGGCTCCATGGGCACGGACTCCCCGATCGCGGCCCTGTCCGCCCGCCCGCGGCTGCTCTTCGACTACTTCACCCAGCTCTTCGCGCAGGTCACCAACCCGCCGCTGGACGCCATCCGTGAAGAGCTCGTGACGAGCCTCCGCTCCTCGCTGGGCCCCCAGGGCAACCTGCTCGAACCGACCTCCGTGTCGTGTCGCAGCGTCACCCTGCCCTTCCCGGTGATCGACAACGACGAGCTGGCCAAGCTCATCCACATCAACGCCGACGGCGACATGCCCGGCATGAAGGCCGTGACCCTCTCCGGCCTCTACCGGGTCTCCGCCGGCGGCGAGGCCCTCGCCGCCCGCATCGAGGCGATCTGCGCCGAGGCCGACACCGCGATCGAGGGCGGCGCCCGCCTGATCGTGCTCTCCGACCGGCACTCCGACGCCGAGCACGCGCCGATCCCGTCGCTGCTGCTCACCTCGGCCGTCCACCACCACCTCATCCGCACCAAGCAGCGCACCAAGGTGGGTCTGCTCGTCGAGGCCGGTGACGTCCGCGAGGTCCACCACGTCGCCCTGCTCATCGGCTACGGCGCCGCGGCGGTCAACCCGTACCTCGCCATGGAGTCCGTCGAGGACCTGGTCCGCGCCGGCACCTTCATAGAGGACATGGAGCCCGAGCAGGCCATCCGGAACCTGATCTACGCCCTCGGCAAGGGCGTCCTCAAGGTCATGTCCAAGATGGGCATCTCGACGGTCGCCTCCTACCGCGGCGCCCAGGTCTTCGAGGCCGTCGGCCTCGACGCCGGCTTCGTCGCCACGTACTTCAACGGCACGGCCACCAAGATCGGCGGCGCCGGTCTCGACGTCGTCGCCAAGGAGGTCGCCGCCCGCCACGTCAAGGCGTACCCCGTCTCCGGCGTCCCCTCGGCGCACCGCGCCCTGGAGATCGGCGGCGAGTACCAGTGGCGCCGCGAGGGCGAGCCGCACCTCTTCGACCCGGAGACCGTCTTCCGCCTGCAGCACGCCACGCGCAACAAGCGGTACGACATCTTCAAGAAGTACACGGAGCGGGTGAACGAGCAGTCCGAGCGCCTCATGACGCTGCGCGGCCTCTTCGGCTTCACCTCCGACCGCCCGTCGATCTCCCTCGACGAGGTCGAGCCGGCCAGCGAGATCGTCAAGCGGTTCTCGACGGGCGCCATGTCGTACGGCTCCATCTCCCGTGAGGCGCACGAGACCCTCGCCATCGCCATGAACCAGCTGGGCGCCAAGTCCAACACCGGTGAGGGCGGCGAGGACCCGGACCGCCTGTACGACCCGGCGCGCCGCTCCTCCATCAAGCAGGTCGCCTCCGGCCGCTTCGGCGTCACCAGCGAGTACCTGGTCAACGCGGACGACATCCAGATCAAGATGGCCCAGGGCGCCAAGCCCGGCGAGGGCGGCCAGCTGCCCGGCCACAAGGTCTACCCGTGGGTCGCCAAGACGCGTCACTCGACGCCCGGCGTCGGCCTGATCTCCCCGCCGCCGCACCACGACATCTACTCCATCGAGGACCTGGCTCAGCTGATCCACGACCTCAAGAACGCCAACCCGGTCGCCCGCATCCACGTGAAGCTGGTCTCCGAGGTCGGCGTCGGCACCGTCGCCGCCGGTGTCTCCAAGGCCCACGCGGACGTCGTCCTCATCTCCGGCCACGACGGCGGAACGGGCGCCTCCCCGCTGACCTCGCTGAAGCACGCGGGCGGACCCTGGGAGCTCGGCCTCGCCGAGACCCAGCAGACCCTGCTGCTCAACGGCCTGCGCGACCGGATCGTCGTCCAGACCGACGGCCAGCTCAAGACCGGCCGCGACGTCGTCATCGCCGCGCTGCTCGGCGCCGAGGAGTTCGGTTTCGCGACCGCGCCGCTCGTCGTCTCCGGCTGCGTCATGATGCGCGTCTGCCACCTGGACACCTGCCCGGTCGGCATCGCCACCCAGAACCCGGTCCTGCGCGACCGCTTCTCCGGCAAGGCCGAGTACGTCGTCAACTTCTTCGAGTTCATCGCCGAGGAGGTCCGCGAGATCCTCGCCGAGCTGGGCTTCCGCACCATCGAAGAGGCCGTCGGCCACGCCGAGCTGCTCGACACCAGCCGCGCCGTCACGCACTGGAAGGCGCAGGGTCTCGACCTGGAGCCGCTCTTCTACGTGCCCGAGCTGCCCGAGGGCGCGGTCCGCCACGCCCTGATCGAGCAGGACCACGGTCTGGAGAAGGCCCTCGACAACGAGCTGATCCAGCTCGCCGCCGAGGCCCTGAACGCCGCCTCCGCCGAGGAGGCGCAGCCGGTCCGCGCCCAGGTCGCCATCCGCAACATCAACCGCACGGTCGGCACCATGCTCGGCCACCAGGTGACCAAGAAGTTCGGTGGCGCGGGCCTGCCCGCCGACACCATCGACATCACCTTCACCGGCTCCGCCGGCCAGTCCTTCGGCGCCTTCCTGCCGAGCGGTGTCACCCTCCGCCTGGAGGGCGACGCCAACGACTACGTCGGCAAGGGCCTCTCCGGCGGCCGCGTCGTCGTCCGCCCGGACCGGGGCGCCGACCACCTGGCCGAGTACTCGACCATCGCGGGCAACACCATCGGCTACGGCGCCACCGGCGGCGAGCTGTTCCTGCGCGGCCGCACCGGCGAGCGCTTCTGCGTCCGCAACTCCGGCGCCCTGGTCGTCTCGGAAGGCGTGGGCGACCACGGCTGCGAGTACATGACCGGCGGTACGGCGGTCGTCCTCGGCGAGACCGGACGCAACTTCGCGGCCGGCATGTCGGGCGGTGTCGCCTACGTCGTCGACCTCGACCGGGACAACGTCAACTCCGGCAACCTGGGGGCGGTCGAGACCCTCTCGGACTCCGACAAGGCGTGGCTGCACGATGTCGTGCGCCGCCACCAGGAGGAGACCGGCTCGACGGTCGCCGAGAAGCTCCTCGCCGACTGGGACGCGAACGCGGACCGGTTCAGCAAGATCATCCCCACCACGTACAAGGCAGTGCTCGCCGCCAAGGACGCCGCTGAGCTCGCCGGTCTCTCCGAGGCCGAGACCACCGAGAAGATGATGGAGGCGGCGACCAATGGCTGACCCCAAGGGCTTCCTGACCACCGGGCGCGAGATCGCCAAGACCCGGCCGGTGGGCGAGCGAGTCAGGGACTGGAACGAGGTCTACGTTCCCGGTTCCCTGCTGCCGATCATCAGCAAGCAGGCCGGACGCTGCATGGACTGCGGCATCCCGTTCTGCCACAACGGCTGTCCCCTCGGGAACCTGATCCCCGAGTGGAACGACTACGCCTACCGCGAGGACTGGTCGGCGGCGCAGGAGCGCCTGCACGCCACCAACAACTTCCCGGAGTTCACCGGCCGCCTGTGCCCGGCTCCCTGCGAGTCGGCGTGCGTGCTCGGCATCAACCAGCCGGCCGTCACCATCAAGAACGTCGAGGTCTCCATCATCGACAAGGCCTGGGACGGGGGTGACGTCAAGCCGCAGGCGCCCGAGCGCCTCTCCGGCAAGACCGTCGCCGTCATCGGCTCGGGCCCGGCGGGCCTCGCCGCCGCCCAGCAGCTGACCCGGGCCGGCCACACGGTCGCCGTCTACGAGCGGGCCGACCGCATCGGTGGTCTCCTCCGGTACGGCATCCCCGAGTTCAAGATGGAGAAGCGGCACATCAACCGCCGCATCGAGCAGATGCGCGCGGAGGGCACCAAGTTCCGCACGGGCGTCGAGATCGGCCGCGACATGCCGGCGACGGCGCTGCGCAACCGGTACGACGCGGTCGTCATCGCCGCCGGTGCCACCACCGCGCGTGACCTGCCCGTCCCGGGCCGCGAGCTCTCCGGCATCCACCAGGCCATGGAGTACCTGCCGCTGGCCAACAAGGTCGTCGAGGGCGACTTCGTGGCCCCGCCGATCACCGCCGAGGGCAAGCACGTCGTCGTCATCGGCGGCGGCGACACCGGCGCGGACTGCGTCGGTACGGCGCACCGCCAGGGCGCGGCCTCGGTCACGCAGCTGGAGATCATGCCGCAGCCGGGCGAGGAGCGGAACGCCGGCCAGCCCTGGCCGACCTTCCCCATGCTGTACAAGGTCACCTCGGCGCACGAGGAGGGCGGCGAGCGGGTCTACTCCGTCTCCACCACCCACTTCGAGGGCGACGAGGACGGCAACGTCCAGTTCCTCCACCTCGTCGAGGTCGAGTTCGTCGAGGGCAAGCTGACCCAGAAGCCGGGCACGGAGCGCAAGATCCCCGCCCAGCTGGTCACGCTCGCGATGGGCTTCACCGGCACGGACGTGGAGAACGGCCTGGTCGCGCAGTTTGGTCTGGCCCTCGATGAGCGGGGTAACATCGCCCGTGACGCGGACTTCGCCACCAACGTCGATGGCGTGTACGTCGCCGGTGACGCGGGTCGCGGCCAGTCCCTCATCGTGTGGGCCATCGCCGAGGGCCGCTCCGCGGCTCGTGGCGTGGACCGCTACCTGACCGGAGCCAGCTCCCTGCCGGCCCCGATCCGCCCGACGGACCGTTCGCTGACGGTCTGATCCCGCCGGATCACCCCCTGAACGTCCCGTACAACGACGTGCGGAACTGAGCGCGGCGCCCCCCGAATGTCCCCGACCGGACGACTGGGTGGGCGCCGGTGCGCGTGGTGCGGGTGTGCGATTGTCCGTTTCGGCGCAGGCGGTGCCCGAGCGGGGCGCGTGGGGTTGCCGCACGCTCGTGGAGTGCGGGCCGGTGGGGGCTCAGGAGTGTTTCTGTGTTCCGGTTACGGCGCCGGAGGGGCGATCCACGTGATCAGGACCGCCGACGTCACCGCGAGGACGCCCAGGAGGCCCGTCCAGCGGGCCCAGTTCGTCATACGGAGCACCGTGCGCGCCCGGTCGCGTTCGTACCGGAGGATCTGGACCGCCCCGAGGGTCTGGCGGTCGGTGGGGCGGCCGTGGACGGCGGAGACCATCAGCCAGGAGGCGACGATCAGGAGCAGGAACGCGCCGGTCAGCAGCCCGACGACCGTCCACCGGGCCCCGCCCGGCAGCTTGCTGAAGGTGTCGTCGTAGGCGTCGCCGGCACATCCGGGTCAAGCCACTGCACCGCGCTCATCCGGTGAGGGCGTTCAGCCACGCCGCCGCCCCGTCCAGCGCCGCGTCCGCCTCAGGCAGCAGCCCCGCTCCGCCGAGGAACCCGTGGAACACGCCCGTGTGGAGGTGGACCTGGGCCGGGACGCCCGCCGCGGAGAGGCGGCGGGCGTAGGCCAGGCCTTCGTCGCGGAGCGGGTCGCAGTCCGCGAGGACGAGGAGGGCCGGGGGGAGTCCGGAGACGTCGTCCGCCAGGCCGGGGGAGGCCGCGACCGGGTCGCCGTCCGGGCCCAGGTACTGCTGCCAGTACCAGCGCATGTGGGCCGTGGTGTGGAAGTAGCCCTCCGCGAAGGCGCGGGCCGAGTCCCCGTCGAGGCGGTGGTCCAGGACCGGGTAGACGAGGAGCTGGCCCGTGACCGGCGGACCGCCCCGGTCGCGGGCGCGCAGGGCCACCGCGGCGGCCAGGTTCCCGCCGCTGGAGTCGCCCGCCAGGACGAGCGGGCGCCCCGGGCGGGTCCCGGCCGCCCATCGCAGGACCGCGTACACGTCGTCCTCGGCCGCAGGGAAGCGGTGCTCGGGCGCGCGGCGGTAGTCGACGGAGACGACGGTGGCGCCGGTACGGGCGGCGAGCGCGCGGCACAGGCGGTCGTGGGTGTCCAGGTCGCACAGGACCCAGCCGCCGCCGTGGGCGAAGACGACGACGAGGTCGCCCGTGCCCTCGTGGAGCCGGACGGGGACGCCGTTCGCGGAGACGGCCGGCCCGGGCGGGACCTCGCGGACGCCCGCCCGGGCCGCCGCGCGCAGCGCCGCCACGCCCGCCTCCGGCCGGGGGAAGGCCGCCGACATGGCGTCGCAGAGCGTGCGCGCCGCAGGGGTCAGGGGGTCGGTCCGCCACACCGCCGCGTTGTTGACCAGGCCGTCGAGCCGGCCGTACGCGGCGAGCGCGGCCTCCGTCACCGCCCGCCAGTCCTCGGCCGACGTCACGTCGTGGCGGACGAAGACCGCCGCGTCGCCCAGCTCCGCCGCGACCGCCCGGCCCTCCTCCTCCCGTACGTCGGTGAGGACGACCCGAGCCCCGGCGGCCACGAGCAGCCGGGCCTCGGCCGCTCCCTGACCGCGCCCCGCGCCGGTGACGATCACCGATTTCCCCGGACGCCCCGTCACGAGGACGCCTCCGGGGCGCGGAAGTGCGGGATGACCTTCGTGCCCCACTGGCGGATCGTCTCCAGGCAGGCCTCCTGCGGCACGGTTCCCATCTGGATCAGGCACATCACCTCGTCGACGCCGATCTCCCGCAGCCGTTCCACGTAGGCGATCGCGGTGGCGGAGTCCCCGTACGCGTGGTCGGTGTTGTACGTGCCGGTGTCGACCGGCCGGGCCGGGATGTTCGCCTCGTGCAGCCGGGCGACCAGCTTCCGCCGTTCCTCTTCGAGGGCGCCCGCGTGGTCCTCGTCCTCCGCGTACCCGGTGGGCGCGGGGGCGCCCCCGTACCAGTGGGCGATCGACTCGGCGAAGAAGCGCTGCCCCCGGGTGCCGAGCCGCAGGGCGCGGTCGGCGTCGTCCAGGACGATCGTCGGGCAGAGGGCGGAGAAGTGGTCGTTGACCTCGGTGGAGACCAGCCGCGATCCGTCCCGCGCGGCGATGGCCTCGTCGTACACCGTCCGCATCGCGCGGACGTCCTCGGCGCCCGCGAAGCCCATCACCAGCGCCCCGATGCCGAGTTCGGCCGCCTGCCGGAGGGAGTCGTGCTGCGAGCAGGCCATGAAGAGGGGCGGGTGCGGGTGCTGGACGGGGCGCGGCAGGACCGCGCCGGGGCCGATGTCGAGGGAGCCGTGCCACTCGAACTCCGGCTCGCGCCAGGCGGCGGCGAAGATCCGCAGGGCCTCCTCCGTCTGCGGCCGGGTGTCGTCCGGGCGCACCCCGAACATCCGCATCTCCTGGCGGGTCGCGCCCCGGCCGGCGCCGACGTCGACCCGGCCGCCGGAGAGCACGTCGAGCATCGCGGCGCGCTCGGCGACCCGGACGGGGTGCTGGTAGCCGAAGGGCATGGTGACCACACCGTGCCCGACGCGGATGGTCCTGGTGCGGGCGGCGACCCAGGTCAGGAAGATCTCGGACGCGCTCATGTGGGCGTACTGGGTGAGGGAGTGGTGCTCGACCGCCCAGATCCGGTCGAATCCCATCTCCTCGGCGAGGACGGCCTGTTCGACGCAGTCGTGGATGACCGCGCGTTCGCGTGCGGGGGTGGGGTCGACGAGCTGTGCTTCGAAGATCATGGAGAACTTCACGTGAGCTCCTCCCGAACCTGTGCGGCTGCGACAGGTATGCCTAATCGAAATACTTCTAGCAGGCATAGGTGGAGGAGGGAAGCGTCGTACACTTCCGTCCGTGGACGAGACGACGGAGGGGGCTCCGGAGGCACTGCCCGGGCTTCCGGCGACCGGCTGGGCGGTGCTCGGACTGCTCTCCTTCGGACGGGAGTTGTCCGGCTACGACCTGAAGAAGTGGTCGGACCGGTCCCTCGGCCTCTTCTACTGGAGCCCGTCGTTCAGTCAGATCTACGCCGAACTCAAGCGGCTGGAGAAGACCGGCTACGCCACCTCGCGCCTCGTCGCCCCGGAGGCCGGCACGCGCGACAAGCGCGTCTACCGGATCACCGACGAGGGCCTCGCCGCCGTCACCGCCTGGGCCCACACGGCCCCCCTCGATCCGCCGGTCCTCAAACACGGGCCGATGCTCCGCCTCTGGCTCGGCCATCTCCTCGCGCCCGACCGGATGCGCGAGATCCTGACCGGACACCGGGAGTACGCCGAGAGCATGCGGCTGCGCGCCGAGGCGGACGTGGTGGACTCCGGGGCGGACGAGGCGTGGGCGTACCCCCGGCTCACCCTCACCTGGGCCGAGCGGTACTACGCCGCCGAGCGCGATCTCGCCGACGCCATGCTCGTGGACATCGAGGAACTGGAGAAGGAGCGCCCATGCCCCTGAGCCTGCGGAAGGTCGAGGAGGCCGCGCCCGCGCTGGTCAGCCTCTACAAGTCGGCGGGGGACTCGCTCCAGCGGCACGGCATGGCCGGGCAGCGGGTCGCCGTCTACCTGGTCGTCGACTACTCGGGGTCGATGAAGCCGTACTACGCGAACGGCACCGTCCAGGCCCTCGCCGACCGGGTGCTGGGGCTCTCCGCGCACTTCGACGAAGACGGCCGGGTCCCGGTCGTCTTCTTCTCCACGGACATCGACGCCGAGACCGACATCCGGCTCGACGACCACGCCGGCAGCATCGACCGGATCGTCGCCGGGCTCGGCCACATGGGCAAGACCAGCTACCACCTGGCCATGGACGCCGTCATCGACCACTACCTCGACAGCGGCTCCACCGCACCCGCGCTCGTCGTCTTCCAGACCGACGGGGGGCCGATCAACAAGCAGGCCGCCGAGCGGTACGTGTGCAAGGCGGCCCGGCTGCCCATCTTCTGGCAGTTCATCGGCTTCGGCGACCCCTCCAGCCGGCAGTTCGAGTTCCTTCGCAGGCTCGACGAGCTGGACGTGCCGGCGAAGCGGCCCGTCGACAACGCGGGCTTCTTCCACGCCGGCCAGGACCCGAGCCGGGTCCCGGACGCGGAGCTGTACGACCGGCTCGTCTCCGAGTTCCCCGCGTGGCTCGCCGCGGCCCGGGCCCAGGGCATCGTCCGCACCTGACCGTCGCCGTCGCCGGATCGCCGTGGCGGCCACGGAGAGTCGGCAACTCGCCACCGCCGAGCGGGTGGTGGATATAGCGGTGGCCGACTCCCGGACGTCCGGGGGATCATGACGCCATGACTTCTCTCGTACGACACGTGACCATCGACTGCGCCGACGCCTACGCCCTGGCGAGCTTCTGGGCCGTGGTCCTGGACGCGAAGCTCGCCGCCGACGACGAGCCCGGGGACCCCGAGGCGACCGTGGAGTCGCCCGGTGCGAACCTCCTCTTCATCCAGGTGCCCGAGCCGAAGGCGGTGAAGAACCGCGTCCACCTCGACCTCCAGCCGCAGGACCGCACCCGCGACGAGGAGATCGAGCGGGTGCTCGCCCTCGGCGCCACCCTGCTCGACGACCGTCGGAACGCGGACGGCACCGGCTGGGCGACCCTCGCGGACCCGGAGGGCAACGAGTTCTGCGTCGAGCGCAGCGTGCAGGAGCGCGCCGCCACCGCTTGAGCGATCCGCTGGCGAGTCCGGAGCAATCCGGACAGATGTTGTCGGGTATCCGGTGTTTCCTGAAGTCATGGGAGACACCGGAACCACCTGGTCGGCCTTCGAGGCCGCCGAACCCGAGTTCGCCGCGACCGTGCGCGAGCGCTTCGGGCAGCACACCCACCACGCCCTCGCCACCGTGCGGAAGGACGGCTCGCCCCGGCTCAGCGGCATCGAGGCGGGCTTCCGCTTCGGCGAGCTCTGGCTCGGCATGATGCCGAACTCCCGCAAGGCCCTCGACCTGCGTCGCGATCCCCGGCTCGCGCTCCTCGCCAACCCGGGCTCCGGCACCGACATGGGCGGCGGGGACGTCCGCGTCTCCGGGCGGGCGGTCGAGATCACCGACCCCGAGACCGTGGCCCGGTACGTGGCCGAGGCGGGCGAGCCCCAGCCCTTCCACCTCTTCCGGGTGGAGCCGACCGAGGTCGTACGGACCTGGGTGGACGGCGACGAGCTGGTGCTGCGCACCTGGGCGCCCGGGCGTCCGGCGCGGACGATCCGGCGCGGCAACGACGACAGCCCGCCGCGCCGGGTGTCGTGAGTATTCGGAACGACAACGTCGGTCCGGCCGGGTAGCGTACGGATCTTCGGACGGCGGAAGCCGTCCGGAGTCCTGAAGGCAGTGCCATGACCATGCATCCCGACGACACTCCCGCGCGACTCCGACTCGACGCCGCGCTCGCGGACGTGGCCGTCACCTTCCGCGGCATGATCGCGGCCGCGGACGAGGTCCAATGCGACTGTCACTGGGGCAGTGCGGAAGAGCTGGCGCAGTTGAAGTCCCCGGACGCGGAGCTGGACCCCGACCTCCTGTACCGCACATGGACGGCTCCGGACTGGCGCGACAAGGGCGCCGTGCTGCGCCGCATCCTGCCCCAGTTCTCCAGGGACCTCGTCCGCGGCCGCGTGGAGCCGCTGTTCGGCGTGGAGGACGTCGGGCTGGTGTTCGCCTGGGGCGAGTGGCACCGGTGGCCCGCGCCGCAGAGCGCGGCGGTGGCGGAGTTTCTGCACGCCTGGTGGGCGTACAGCCTCGTCGAGACGGATCCCGCGATGCCCGTGCACGAGTTGCTCGTGCTGTGCACGGAGGCCTCCGGCACGCTCGCCCCCTGGCTCACCGTGTGGGAGACGCTGGATCATCCGGTGGCCCACCGGCACCTGGCCGAGGCGGCTGACCGCTGGGACTACGACCTGCTGGCGGACGAACTTCCCTGGCGCACCTGGCACGACGAGGACCGGCTGCGCACCGAGCTGGCGGCCTGGCTGGTCCACCACGCCCGTCCCCGGCTGCGAGACCAGGACGCCCCCGAGGAGCTGCTCCACCGGATACGGCTGATCGGCCTCAGCGGTCCGGCTCGCTGGGAGGACCCGCACTGGCCCGACTACCGTTACTGAGCCGCGTACCCGACCCCGGTCAGGAGGACGCGCCGAGGACCGCCGCCCGGCAGGTGGCCGGGTCGCCCCAGGCGTCCCTCAGGGGGCGGGCCTTTCGGAGCCACAGGGACAGGGCCAGTTCCTCCGTGTAGCCGACCGCGCCGTGGATCTGGAGGGCGGTGCGGGCCGCCGCGTACCCGGCCTCGCCCGTGGTCACCTTCGCCGCGGCCAGGTCGCCGTCCGGCGCGTGCCCGTCCGCCAGTCCCACCGCCGCCCCGAAGAGGAGCGGCCGCGCGAACTCCAGGCCGAGCAGCGTGTCCGCGAGCCGGTGCTTGACCGCCTGGAACGCGCCGACGGGTGTGCCGAACTGGGTGCGCTGACGGGCGTACACCACCGTCCTGTCGAGCAGGGCCAGGCCCACGCCCAGTGACTGCGCGGCCGTCGCCAGCATCGCCCAGCGCCGGGCGTTCCGGGCCGCGGCGGCCACGGCGGGGCCCGAGGCGAGCAGCCCCCCGCCGGGTGCCGGGCGGGCGAGCCGCCGCGCGGGGTCGGCGGAGATCCGGACCGGCCCGTGACCGGGCGCCCGCCACAGTTCCTCCCCGCGTACGACGAGCACCGTGTCCGCCCGGTCGGCGTCCAGGGCGTACGGGACGACGTGCCGTACGGCACCCGTCCCGGCGATCGCCAGCGTCGCCGTCCGCTCGCCCGCCGCCAGGCCCGGCAGGAGGCGTTTCGCCGGGCCCGGGTCGCCCAGGCGGGCCAGTTCCCCGAGGAGCACCGCCGCCGCGACCGTCTCCACCACCGGTCCTGGCACCGCGTGGCGCCCCAGCTCCACGAAGGCGTGGGCGAGTTCGACCGGGAGCGGCCCGACGCCCTCGTACTCCTCCGGCACCGCGAGTGCGAACACGCCCGCCTCCGCGAGCCGCCGCCACAGCGTTCGCCCCGGGCCGGGGTCGCCCGCGGCCCAGGCCCGTACCGCCGCCGGCGTGTCCGCGGAGCCGAGCATCGCGTCCAGGGAGCGGGCGAAGGCCCGCTGCTCGTCGGTGGGCAGGAAGCTCATCAGCGGCGCCCCTTCGGGAGGCCGAGCAGCCGCTCGGCGATGATGTCGCGCTGGATCTCGTTGGTGCCCGCGTAGAGGGGGCCCGCGAGCGCGAAGACGTACCCCTCGGCCCAGGCGGTGTCCGCCAGCTCGCCGTCCGCGCCGAGCAGATCGAGCGCCGTCTCGTGGAGCGCCAGGTCGTACTCCGACCAGAAGACCTTGTTGAGGCTGGACTCGGCGCCCGAGGACGCCCCGGATGCCCCGGACACCCCGGATGCCCCGGACACCCCGGACGGTCCGGACAGGCCGGATGCCCCGGATGCCCTGGACGGGCCGCCCTCCGCGAGCCGGGCCGCGGCCCCCGCCGTGAAGAGCCGGTACGCCCGCGCCCCGACGACCGCGTCCGCCACCCGGTCCCGCAGCGCCGTGTCCGCCGGGTCGCCCACCTCCCGCCAGAGCCGTACGAGCCGGTCGGCGGCGGCCAGGAAGCGGCCGGGGGAGCGGAGCATGAGGCCGCGCTCGTTCCCGGTCGTGGACATCGCGATCCGCCAACCCTGGCCCGGCTCCCCGATCACGTCCTCGTCCGGGACGAAGACCTCGTCGAGGAAGAGCTCGGCGAAGGCCGGTTTCCCGTCGAGCCGGCCGATGGGCCGGACGGTCACGCCGGGCGCGCGCAGGTCGAACATGAGGTAGGTGAGCCCCCGGTGCGGCCGGTCCGCCTCCGGGTCGCTGCGGAAGATGCCGAAGGCCCGGTCGGCGAAGGCGGCCCGGGAGGACCAGGTCTTCTGCCCGGACAGCAGCCAGCCGCCGTCCGTCCGCACCGCCCGCGAGGTGAGGGAGGCCAGGTCGGAGCCGGCCTCGGGCTCGGACCAGGCCTGCGCCCAGATCGTCGCGCCGCTCGCCATCGACGGCAGGACCCGGGCCCGCTGCTCCTCCGTGCCGTGGTCGAAGAGGGTGGGGGCGAGGAGCTGGATGCCGTTCTGCGAGACCCGGCCGGGCGCTCCCGCCGCCCAGTACTCCTCCTCGAAGATCAGCCACCGGGCGAGGTCGACGCCCCGGCCCCCGTACCGCTCGGGCCAGGAGACCACCGACCAGCGGGCGGCGGCCAGTTCGGCCTCCCAGGCGCGGTGGGCGGCGAAGCCCCCGGCCGTCTCCAGGGAGGGCAGCGGGGCGGCGGGTACGTGGGCGCGCAGCCACTCCCGTGCCTCCGCCCGGAAGGCCTCCTCGGCCCGTGTGTACGAGAGATCCATCGGTCACCCCGCCCTCACCCGTTCCCTAACAAGTGTTTGGTAGGTTAACGTACGGCCATGAGCAGCGTCGAGGAGTTCCGGGCGGAGATACGGGGCTGGCTGAAGACCCACCTCGCCGGCGAGTTCGCCTCCCTCAGAGGCCGCGGCGGACCCGGCCGCGAGCACGAGGCCTTCGCCGAACGCCTCGCCTGGGAACGGCACATGGCCGCCCACGGCTGGACCTGCGTCGGCTGGCCCGAGGAGTACGGAGGCCGCGGCGCGAGCATCGCGCAGCAGATCGCCTTCCACGAGGAGTACGCCCTCGCCGACGCCCCCGCCCGCGTCAACCACATCGGCGAACAGCTCCTCGGCCCCACCCTCATCGACCACGGCACCGAGGAGCAGAAGGCCCGATTCCTGCCGCCCGTCCGCGCCGTCGAGGAACTCTGGTGCCAGGGCTACAGCGAGCCGGGCGCCGGCTCCGACCTCGCGGCCGTCCGCACCCGCGCCACCCTGGAGGGCGGCCGCTGGACCGTCCACGGACAGAAGATCTGGACCTCCCTCGCCCACGAGTCCCAGTGGTGCTTCGTCCTCGCCCGCACCACCCCCGGCTCCCGGCGCCACGCCGGACTCTCGTACCTCCTCGTCCCCCTCGAACAACCGGGCGTCGAGATCCGGCCGATCGTCCAGCTCACCGGCACCAGCGAGTTCAACGAGGTCTTCTTCGACGGGGCGGAGACGGACGGGGCGAACGTCGTCGGCGCCCCCGGCGACGGCTGGCGGATCGCCATGGCCACCCTCGGCTACGAGCGCGGCGTCTCCACCCTCGGCCAGCAGGTCGGCTTCCGCCGCGAACTCGAAGCCCTCGTCGACCTCGCCCGCCGCAACGGCTCCGCCGCCGACCCCGACATCCGCGACCGCCTCACCCGCGCCTGGACCGGACTCGCCGCCATGCGCGCCGGCGCCCTGTGCGGCACCGACCCCTCCGCCGCGAAGCTGTACTGGTCCCACTGGCACCGCGACCTCGGCGAACTCGCCCTGGAGATCGGCGGCCCCGCCGCCACGCTCGCCGCCGGACCGCCGTACGACCTCGACGACCGGCAGCGGCTCTTCCTCTTCTCCCGCGCCGACACCGTCTACGCGGGATCCAGCGAGATCCAGCGGAACATCATCGCCGAGCGGGTGCTCGGCCTCCCGAAGGAGCCGCGACCGTGACCCAGCCGACCGGGCCCGACCGGAGGACCGAGCCGACCGGGCCCTCCCGCACACCGCCCCCGGCGTACGTCCCCGGGCACGGGCTGCTCGCCGGCCGCACCGCCGTCGTCACCGCCGCCGCCGGCGCCGGCATCGGCGGGGCCACCGCCCGCCGCTTCCTGGAGGAGGGCGCCCGCGTCCTCGTCAGCGACGCCCACACCCGCCGGCTCAAGGAGACCGAAGCCGCCCTCGCCGCCGAGTTCGGCGCCGGGGCCGTCGCCTCCCAGCCCTGCGACGTCACCGACGACACCCAGGTCCAGGCCCTGTACGACACCGCCGAACGGCTCCACGGACGCCTCGACATCCTCGTCAACAACGCCGGCCTCGGCGGCACCGCCGAACTCGCCGACATGACCGACGAGCAGTGGAACCGCGTCCTCGACGTCACCCTCGGCGGCACCTTCCGCTGCACCCGCGCCGCCCTGCGCCGCTTCCGGGACTCCGGAACCGGCGGGGTCGTCGTCAACAACGCCTCCGTCGTCGGCTGGCGCGCCCAGGCCGGACAGGCCCACTACGCCGCGGCCAAGGCCGGGGTCATGGCCCTCACGCGCAGCGCGGCGATCGAGGCCGCCGCCTACGGGGTCCGCGTCAACGCCGTCTCCCCGTCCCTCGCCATGCACCCCCACCTGGCCAAGGTCACCACCGCCGAACTCCTCGACGAGCTGACCGCCCGCGAGGCCCTCGGCCGCTACGCAGAGCCCTGGGAGGTCGCCAACGTCATCGTCTTCCTCGCCGGCGAGTACTCCTCGTACATGACCGGCGAGACGGTCTCCGTCAGCAGTCAGCACCCGTAGGGCCGGACAGGAACCAGAATGGACGGGTGCCGAACACTGCCAGCAAGAAGAAGACCCAGGTGAGCGCCGCGCCCGAGCGCCGCCGCGAGCTCCTCGACACGGCGGCCGAGGTGTTCGCCGCCCAGGGCTACAACGCCACCACCGTCCGCAAGATCGCGGACGCCGCCGGCATGCTCGCCGGCAGCCTCTACTACCACTTCGACTCCAAGGAGTCGATGCTCGACGAGATCCTCTCCACCTTCCTGAACGAGCTCTGGGAGGGGTACGACGCCGTCCTCGCCGCCGCGCTCGGCCCCCGCGAGACCATCGAGGCCCTCGTCACCGAGTCCTTCCGCGAGATCGACCGGCACCGCGCCGCCGTCGCCATCTACCAGAAGGAGTCCCGGCACCTCACCGACCAGCCCCGCTTCCACTACCTCACGGACTCGCAGACCAAGTTCGAGAAGGCCTGGCTCGGCACGCTGGAGCGCGGGGTCGAGGACGGGGTCTTCCGCGCCGACCTCGACGTCCGGCTCACCTACCGGTTCGTCCGCGACACCGTCTGGGTCGCCGCGTCCTGGTACCGGCCCGGCGGCCTGCACAGCCCGGAGGAGATCGCCCGCCAGTACCTCTCGATGGTCCTGGACGGCATCGCCGTACGCCCCGAGACGGCCGTACGCCCTTAGCGGCCCTCAACAGCAGCCTCAACAGCAGGAGGAGACGTCATGCCCGAGGCCTACATCGTCGAAGCGGTCCGCACCCCGGTGGGCCGCCGGAGGGGCGGCCTCTCGGCCGTCCACCCCGCGGACCTCGGCGCGCACGTCCTCACCGAGCTCGTCGCCCGCTCCGGGATCGACCCGGCCGCCGTCGACGACGTCGTCCTCGGCTGCCTCGACACCGTCGGGCCCCAGGCCGGCGACATCGCCCGTACGGCATGGCTGGCGGCCGGGCTCCCCGAGGAGGTCCCCGGGGTGACCGTCGACCGCCAGTGCGGCTCCTCCCAGCAGGCCGTGCACTTCGCCGCCCAGGCCGTCATGTCCGGCACCCAGGACCTGGTCGTCGCCGGCGGCGTGCAGAACATGTCGATGATCCCGATCGCCTTCGCCTCCCGGCAGGCCGCCGAGCCCCTCGGCCTCACCGGCGGGCCCTTCCACGGCAGCGAGGGCTGGCGGGCCCGCTACGGCGACCGGCCCGTCAACCAGTTCCACGGCGCCGAGCTGATCGCCACGAAGTGGGGGATCAGCCGCCGCGACCAGGAGGAGTTCGCCCTCCGCTCGCACGAACGGGCGCTGCGCGCGATCGACGAGGGCCGTTTCGCACGGGAGACCGTGGCGTACCGGGAGGTCGCCGTCGACGAGGGCCCGCGCCGCGACACGAGCCCCGAGAAGATGGCCGCCCTCAGCCCGGTCGTCGAGGGCGGCACCATCACCGCGGCCTGCTCCTCCCAGGTCTCCGACGGCGCGGCGGTCCTGCTGATGGCGAGCGAGCGGGCCGTCCGGGAGCACGGGCTCACCCCCCGGGCCCGCGTCCACCACCTCTCCGTACGCGGCGAGGACCCGATCCGGATGCTCTCCGCGCCGATACCGGCGACCGCCCACGCCCTGAAGAAGACCGGCCTGACCATCGACGACATCGACCTCGTCGAGATCAACGAGGCCTTCGCCCCCGTCGTCCTCGCCTGGCTCAAGGAGACCGGCGCGGACCCGGCCCGGGTCAACGTCAACGGCGGCGCGATCGCCCTCGGCCACCCGCTGGGCGCGACCGGGGCGAAACTGATGACCACCCTCCTCCACGAACTGGAACGCACCGGAGGCCGCTACGGCCTCCAGACGATGTGCGAGGGCGGGGGCCAGGCGAACGTGACGATCATCGAAAGGCTGTGACGCGGACCGCGGCGGGGCACGGCGGGGTGCCGGGCCGACGTGACGATCATCGAAAGGCTGTGAGGTCGCCCACGTCGGGGCGTCCGGGCCTGGGCCGATCCGTCCGGGCATCGGTCGGGCGGGGCGGGAAGGTCCTGAGGCGCACTATTGTTCCGGTAGAGACATCCGGAGTGCGTATCGCGTGTTCCGGGAGAAGCAGCCGGGGTCCGTTCAGGTGCTCCGGGAGACACAGCCGGGGCCCGTTCGCGTGTTCCGGGTAGAACAGCCGGGGCCCGCATCGCGCAGGTGCGGGCCCCGGCTGTGCCGCGAGCACCGGCCAGGAAGGCACGCATGACCCGCTCCGAACGCCCCACCAAGCGCGGCCCCCGCACCGCCCAGGCGAAGTCCACGTCACAGCCGAAGGCCTCCCGCGGTGGCCGTCGTCCCACCGCGCCCCCGCCGCCCAGCGAGTTCACGCCGCCGGAGACGGTGACGCCCGCGCTCCCCGCGGTGGCCTCCTTCGCCGACCTGGACATGCCCGAGGGCCTCCTGCGGATCCTGGGCGAGCAGGGCGTCACGGAGCCGTTCCCGATCCAGGCCGCGACCCTGCCGAACTCCCTCGCCGGGCGCGACGTCCTCGGCCGGGGCCGCACCGGCTCCGGCAAGACCCTCGCCTTCGGCCTCGCGCTCCTCGCCCGCACCGCCGGCCGCCGCGCCGAGCCCACCGCGCCCCTCGCGCTGGTCCTGGTGCCCACCCGCGAGCTCGCGCAGCAGGTCACCGACGCCCTCACCCCGTACGCGAGCGCCCTGCGCCTGCGGATCACCACGGTCGTCGGCGGCATGTCGATCTCCCGGCAGTCCTCCGCGCTGCGGCGCGGCGCCGAGGTGCTCATCGCCACCCCTGGCCGGCTCATGGACCTCATCGAGCGCGGCGACTGCCGTCTCGACCAGGTCGCCGTCACCGTCCTCGACGAGGCCGACCAGATGGCCGACATGGGCTTCCTGCCGCAGGTCACCAAGCTGCTCAAGCAGGTCGAGCCGGGCGGCCAGCGGCTGCTGTTCTCGGCCACGCTGGACCGGAACATCGACAAGCTGGTCAAGATGTTCCTGGACGACCCGGTCGTGCACTCGGTCGACCCCTCGGCCGGCGCGGTGACCACCATGGAGCACCACGTCCTGTACGTGATGGACGAGACCGACAAGAAGGCCGTCACGCTGAAGATCGCGGCCCGCGACGGCCGGACGATCCTCTTCCTCGACACCAAGCGGTCCGTGGACCGGCTGGTCAAGCGGCTCCTCGCCAACGGCGTGCGCGCCTCCGGCCTGCACGGCGGGCGCTCGCAGCCGCAGCGCAACCGGACCCTGGACCAGTTCAAGAACGGCCAGGTCACCACGCTCGTCGCGACGAACGTGGCGGCCCGCGGCATCCACGTCGACGACCTCGACATGGTCGTGAACGTCGACCCGCCGATGGACCACAAGGACTACCTGCACCGCGGCGGCCGGACCGCCCGGGCCGGCGAGTCCGGCAGCGTCTTCACGCTGGTCCTGCCCGAGCAGAAGCGGGACATGGGCCGGCTGATGTCGAACGCGGGCATCAGCCCCCGTACGGCGCAGATCAAGTCCAGCGACCAGCACCTGACCGACCTGACCGGCGCCAAGGAGCCTTCGGGCGTCCCGATCGTCATCGAGACGCCGCAGCCGACCGCGCCGCGCAGGGCGACGGGAGCCGGCGCCGGTGGCAGCGGCAGTGGTGGCGGTCGCGGCCGCCGTCGCCGTCCGGCGGCCTCCGGCGGAGGCGGCGGTACGGCCACGACCACGTCGATGGGGTCGGGGCGCTCCTCCGGCTCCGGCGCGTCCGCGGGCACGGGGACGGGCCGGGGATCCGGTTCCGCGGGCGGCTCCGGGCGCTCCGCGGGCGGCACGGGTCGTGCCGCGGCCGGGTCGGGGCGCGGCTCCGGCGCGGGCCGGGGTGCCGGCTCCGGGGCGGGCGCCGGTCGTGGTGCCGCCTCCGGCGCCGCGCGTGGCGGACGTCAGGCGTCGAGCACGAGCCGGTCCCGCAGCGCGAGCCCGTCGCGGAGCTCCAGGCCGAGGCCGACCGACACGTAACGGAAGAGGCTTCCGTACGAGACCCGGATCTGGTCGCGGGCGCTGTCGAGGTACTCGGGACGTACCTCCTGCAGCGGCACGATCAGGTCCGGGTTCTGCATGAACCCGCCCTGCCGGAGTCCCTCGCGCACCCGGGCGTCGTAGGCGGCGCGGAAGGTGTTGGAGGCCAGGTAGTCGGCGCGGGCCGCCGCCGACGGCACGCCCAGCAGGGTGAGCAGGAGCCAGGCGGTCCAGCCGGTGCGGTCCTTGCCCGAGGTGCAGTGCAGGAGCAGCGGCCCCCGGTCGCGGTCGGCCAGGTCCCGCAGGGTGGCGGCGAAGGCGGCCCGGTTCGCGGCCTCGGTCACGAAGCTCCGGTACACCTCGCTCATGAAGGCGGCGGCCCGCCCGCCGCCGAGCATCTCCTCCTGCCGCACCGGGTCGCGGGAGCCGATCGCGGCGAGCAGCTGCCCGAAGAGGCCGTTGTCGGTGACGGGCCGGGCGACCGGGAGGCTGCCGGCCGGCAGCCGGTCGGCACCGTCGTACCCGACCTCCAGCGGGATCCGCAGGTCGACGACGGTGCCGAGGCCGAGCCCGGCGAGCGTGGCGACGTCGGCGTCGGTGAGCTTGCCGAGGTGGTCGCCCCGGTAGGCGAGGCCGTGGCGGACCCGGCCTCCGTCGTACGTGCGGTATCCGCCGAGGTCGCGGACGTTGACGGCGCCCTGGAGCGGGATCCGGCGGATGGTGTTCGTGGCGGTCCTCGGATGCGCGTTCGTGTTCGCGTTCGCGGAAGCGTTCGCGTTCGCGTTCGTCGGCAGGGCCGCGAGCAGGGCGGTGGCGCCGGTGGTGGTGAGCAGCGCGCGTCGGGACAGGGGCATGGTCGGACTCCCTCACGGACATACGGGCTGACGGGGCGGACGGGGCGGACAGGGATGGCCGGGCTGGCGGGGCTGGCGGGCTACGGGGCCGCGGACTCGGGACGGGGAAGCGTGCGGAGCACGTGCGCGGCCTCGGCCATGATCCGGGCGACGAGCTCCTCGCAGCTGGGAAGGTCCTCGATCACCCCCGCGATCTGCCCGGAGGCCATCACGCCGAGGTCGGTGCGGCCCTCGACCATGGCGGCCCTCAGCAGCATCGGGGTGTTCGCGGCGAGCAGGACCTGGCTCCAGGACAGGTCCTTGCCGTGGCGCATGGCGAGCCCCTCGCGGACCATCGCGGCCCAGGAGAGCCCGGAGAGCCTCCGGAAGCCCGCGGCGCGGCGCAGGGCTGCCGCCAGTGCCCGTACCCGGCCCGCGTCCTCCAGGGAGGCGACGAGCTCGGTGCGGAGCATCCGGTGCGGCAGCCCGTCGACGGCGGTGGTGACGGTGACGTCCTTGACCGTGGCGGCCAGATAGCGGGCCTTCACGGCGTCCGGCACGGTCGAGTCGGAGGTGAGCAGGAAGCGGGTGCCCATCGCGATGCCGGCCGCGCCCTGGGCGAGGGCGGCGACCAGGCCGCGCCCGTCGCGGAAGCCGCCGGCCGCGATCACCGGGATGTCCACGGCGTCCACGACCTGCGGCAGCAGGACGCTCGTCGCGACCTCGCCGGTGTGCCCGCCGCCCTCTCCGCCCTGGACGAGCACCGCGTCGGCGCCCCAGCCCGCGACCTTCTCCGCGTGCCGCCGGGCGCCGACCGAGGGGACGACGACGACCCCGGCGTCCTTGAGCTCGGCGATCAGGTCCCGGGAGGGGGCGAGGGCGAAGGAAGCGACCCGTACGCCCTCGTCGACGATGATCCGGACCCGATCGCGGGCGTCGCCCGCGTCGGCGCGCAGGTTCACCCCGAAGGGCCGGTCGGTGCGGGACCGCACCTCCCGGACGGCTGCGCGCAGCTCGTCCACGGTCATGGTCGCGGAGGCGAGGATGCCGAGCGCGCCCGCGTTCGCGGTGGCGGAGACGAGCCGGGGACCGGCGACCCAGCCCATACCGGTCTGCACGACCGGGTGGCGGACGCCGGTCAGCTCGGTGAGGGCGGTCCTCATCGGGGCGCGACCTCACGGTCCCGCAGCCCCCGGGGATCGAGGACCTCGCGGACGAGCCGCAGCTCCTCGGGGGTGGGCTCACGGGTGGAGGGCACCTCGGGGCCGGTGACGAGGGCGAAGCCGGTAGCGGCCCGTACCTCGTCCACGGTCACGCCCGGATGCACCGACACGAGCCGCATCCGGTGGTCCGGGGTCGCGAAGTCGAAGACCCCGAGATCGCTGACGACCCGCACGAGCCGGTGGAAGGGGGCGTCGCCCGCGCGGTCGTAGCCGACCCCGCAGACCATGTCGACCCGCTCGACGAAGACCCGCTTCGAGTGCCGGGGAACCCAGTAACTCACCGGGTTGTTCAGGGTGTTGACCGGCGCTCCACGTACCCCGAGGAGCTGGCGGGAGGGTCGCTCCCAGTCGCCGACGCAGGAGATGTTCTGGTTGCCGTACGCGTCGATCTGACTCGCGCCCATCATCACGTGGCGCCGCCCGCCGGTGACCATCGCGAGGTGGCGGCGGTACGGCAGCCAGCCCTCGGGCCGCCCGTCGAGGCCGACGAGCATCGCCTCGCCGTCGGTGAGGAGCAGGTCGGGGGAGAAGGTGCGCTTGGCGAGACGGGCGCCGACGGAGGGGATCAGGCCCATCGGGCTGGCGAGCACCTCGCCCGCTCCGCGCCAGGCCTCGGCGCAGGCCACGGCGCAGTACTCGGCGCGGCTGACCGGGGCCGGGGAGGAATCGGTCACGACTGCTGCTCCTTGTGCCAGGCCTGGACGGCGTGCTGGTAGTCCTCCTCGCTCGCCCCGGCGAGGAAGCGGGCGGAGAACTCGGGCCAGGGGGTGGTCGCGTACAGCTTCTGGAAGGGCTCGTCGCGATCGTGATCGGGGACGCAGGAGGTGAAGTGCGCCCCGTTCGGGGTCTCCACGACGCCCGTGACGCTGTGCCTGCTGATGAGGAGGGACTGCGGGACCGTCTCCGGGCCAAAGCCGGCGTCCTCGTCGACGAGCCGCTCGCACGAGACGTACGCGGTGTCGGCCGCCTCGCAGAACAGGTCGTCGAAGTACGGGTCGGGGCCCAGGTACTGGCCGTTGCCGAACCGGTCGGCGCGGTTGACGTGGACGAGCGCCGCGTCGAGGCGCAGGGCCGGCACGGCCACGAACTCCTCCCCGTCCTCGTACGGCGACGTCACCGTCCGCAGTTCGGGGTTGACCCGCATGACGTCCGAGCCGAGACCGGCGCGGACGGGCAGGAAGGGCATCCGGTGCACGGCGGCCCGCAGCCCCCACATGAACATGGCCTCGTCGAGCTCGGTCATCGCGAGGGTGCCGTTCTCGCGGGCGGCCCGGAAGTGCGGTTCGAGGGGGATGGAGTCGAGGGTGGCGAAGGGGGCGACGAGCCGCCGGATCCGGCCCGCGGCGGCGAGCAGTCCGACGTCGGGGCCGCCGTAGGACACCACGGTGAGATCGGTGAGCTCGCTGCGGAGGATGGCCCTGACCAGGGCCATCGGCTTGCGGCGCGATCCCCAGCCGCCGATGCCGAGGGTCATGCCGCTGCGCAGCCGGCCGACGACCTCCTCGGGGGTCATCCGCTTGTCGGCGGTCGTCCTGTCCGTTCGGTCGGTCGTGGTTCCGTCGGTCGTCGTTCCGTCGGTCACCGTTCCGCCGCCTTTCCGAAGGTGTCGCGGACCCGGTCGGCGACCCCGCTGAGATTGGCCTCGAAGGTGAAGCCCTGCTCGAAGCGGTAGCTGCGCCGGACGTCCACGGGGTCGATGCCGTTGAGGGCGGCCTTGGCGAGGCGGAGGAGAGATCCGTCCTTCGCGGCGATCTCCTCGGCCAACTCCATCGCAGAGACGAGGAGTTCGGTGCGGGAGACCACCTTCCAGACCGATCCGTGGGCGTGCAGTTCGGCGGCGGTGGCGGTCCGCGAGGTGTAGTAGAGGGCCCGCATCAGGTGTTGCGGCACGAGCCGGGCGAGATGTGTGGCGGCACCGAGCGCGCCCCGGTCCAGCTCGGGCAGCCCGAAGACGGCGTCCTCGGCGGCGACGATCGCGTCCGCGTTGCCGACGAGGCCGATGCCGCCGCCCAGGCAGTGGCCGGCGACGGCGGCGACCACCGGCACCTCGCACTCGTACACGGCGGCGAAGGCCTCGGCGCAGCCGCTGTTGGCGCCGATCAGGGCGGTGTGTCCGGGGTCGCGCTGGAGCTCCTTGATGTCGACGCCCGCGTTGAAGCCGCGGCCCTCGGCGGTGAGGAGGACGCAGCGGACCTCCGGGTCGCGGCCCGCAGTACGGACGGCGTCGGCGAGCGCGTACCAGCCCTTGACGGGAAGGGCGTTGACGGGAGGGAAGTCGACGGTGACCAGGGCCACGCCCGTGGTGGGGCGGGAGGTGGAGACACCCATGAGCGGATCAGCTACCTTTCCACCAAACGTTTGTTAGGTGACCTCATGAGGAGGAAGGTAGCAGCCGATGGAGCTGGACGGGAGGGTCGTGCTCGTCACCGGCGGAACGCGCGGCGTCGGAGCGGGCATCGCGCGCGCCTTTCTGCGGGCCGGCGCCCATGTCGCCGTCTGCGCCCGCAGACCACCCGACACACCGGTCGAAGCGGCGGGCCGCACCGCCGAGTTCCACCCCCTCGACCTGCGGGAACCGGCCGCCGTACGGGAGTTCTTCACCGCCTTCGCCGAGCGGTACGGGCGGCTCGACGCCCTCGTCAACAACGCGGGCGGCACGCCGTACCGCCTCCTCGGTGAAGGGGAGGCCGAACGGCACGCGCGGGTCGTCGAGTTGAACCTCACCGCCCCGCTCGCCGTCAGCCTCGCCGCCCACCCGCTCCTACGGGCCTCGCGCGGCGCGGTCGTCATGATCGGCAGTGTCAGCGGGACCCGGCCCTCGCCGGGCACGGCCGCCTACGGCGCGGCCAAGGCCGGTCTGGAGAACCTCGCCCGCTCGATGGCCGTCGAATGGGCCCCCGAGGTGCGGGTCAACACCCTCGTCCTCGGCATGGTCAGGACCGAACTCTCCCACCTGCACTACGGGGACGAGGCCGGGCTCGCCGCCGTCGGCCGGACCGTACCGCTCGGCCGGCTCGCCGCGCCGGACGAGATCGGGGAGGCGGCCGTCTTCCTCGCCTCCGACCGGGCGGCCTACGTCTCCGGAGCCTCGCTCCTCGTGCACGGCGGCGGGGAGCGCCCCGCGTTCCTGGACGCCGCGACCGCCAACCACAGCGACAGCGGCAGCAACGGCAACGGCATGAGCAACGGCCACAGCAAGAGCAACAGCAACAACCCGACGGAACCCGCGAACCCCACCCCCGACAAGGAGAGCCGAGATGGGACTGTGTGACGGCAGGGTCGTGATCGTGACCGGAGGCGGCCGAGGGCTCGGCCGCGCGCACGCGCTGGCCTTCGCGGCCGAGGGCGCCCGGGTCGTCGTCAACGACCTCGGGGTCGGACTCGACGGCCGCCCCGGACCCGACAGCCCGGCGGCGCGGGTCGTCGAGGAGATCACGGCCGCGGGCGGCGAGGCGCTCGCCCACGGCGGCGACATCGCCACGACCGAGGGCGCCGCCTCCCTCGTCGCGGCCGCCCTCGACACGTACGGACGACTGGACACGCTCGTCAGCAACGCGGGCTTCCTGCGCGACCGGATGCTCGTCAACCTCGACGAGGAGGACTGGGACGCCGTCATGCGCGTCCATGTGAAGGGCCACTTCCTGCCGCTGCGGCACGCGGCCGCGCACTGGCGGGCCGAGGCGAAGGCGGGGCGCCCGCCGGAGGCACGGGTCGTCCACACCACCTCGGGGGCGGGGCTCCTCGGCAGCGTCGGACAAGGTAACTACGCGGCGGCCAAGGCCGGCATCGTCGGCCTCACCCTCGTCGCGGCGGCGGAGCTGGCCCGGTACGGGGTACAGGTCAACGCGATCGCGCCGGCCGCCAGGACCCGGATGACCGAGCAGGTCTTCGACGGGCTCGACGCCCTGCCCGAGGACGTCTCGCCGCTGGTGGTGTGGCTCGGCTCGGCCGACTCGGCGGGCGTGACCGGCCGGGTCTTCGAGGCGGAGGGGGGCCGCCTCACCGTCATGGAGGGCTGGCGCCCGGGCCCGACGGAGGACAGCGGCGCGCGCCGGACCCCGGCGGAGGCGGGGGAGACGGCCCGGAAGCTCCTCGCGGAGGCGGAGCCGCCGAGGCCGGTGTACGGGGCCTGAGGGGGTCGGGGCCCGGTCCCCTGTGGCGGGGTCCCGCCCGGTCCCGCCCACCTCTGCACGACATCCGCACGAGCGTCGGCAAGCGGTGAACTTCCGGAGAATTGAAGAGGGTTGGCCTTCCGGGGCCCGTTCTACGCGCGTCATCATCTCAGCCATGCGAATCCCCCCTCGATTCACCCTCGCCGGCGGCGTCACGGCCGCCCTCCTCTCCTCCCTCCTCCTCGGCGCCCCGGCCACCGCCGCACAGGCCCCCGCCGCCCCCGCCCCCGTGTCCGCCACCGTCGCGTCCTCGCTCGCGGCGACCGCGGCCGTCGGGGACATCTGCTACTCCGACCTGCCCTCCCAGGCCCACGACACCCTCCGTCTCATCGACGCGGGCGGTCCCTTCCCGTACAGCCAGGACGGCGCCGTCTTCCAGAACCGGGAAGGGATCCTCCCCTCCCACTCGCTGGGCTACTACCACGAGTACACGGTCAAGACCCCGGGCGTCCCCACCCGCGGTGCCCGCCGGATCGTGACCGGGAACTCCGCGCAGGAGGACTACTACACAGCCGACCACTACGCCTCGTTCGACCTGATCGACCACGGCTGCTGACGGACCGTCCACCCGGTCAGCGGCAGCGCGGGGTCGTCCACTCCAGACGGGCCCTGACCCGGGCGTCCCGGACGTGTTCGAGGGCGGCGAGCGCCGTCTCGCGCGCCGCGCCGTCCGGATCGCCGTCCGCGAGGATCGACGCCAGCGCGTCCACGGCGCGCGGATCCTGACGGATCGCCAGTCCGCGCGCGGCCTCCGCCGCCGTCTCCGGATCGTCGTCGCCGAGCCGCTCCACGAGCCCCTCCCGTACGAGCGGGGTGTCGTCGGGCAGCTCGGCGAGGGCGAGCGTCGCCCAGTCCCGCACCCGGGCGTCGCCGTCCCGGCCCAGCGCGAGCAGCACCCCGAGGGCCTCGGTGTGCCCCGCCGGCACGATCCCGGCCAGCGCCCCCGCGACCGCCCGCCGTACCGCGGCGTCGGGATGCCCGGCCGCCGCGAGCAGCTCCGGTACGGCCTCCGGCTCACCGCACTCCCCGAGCGCGAGGACCGACGACAGCAGGGGCTCCCGCGCCGGGGGCACGGCCTCCGCCACGAGCCGCCGCAGCACCGGGACGGCGCTCTGCGCGAAGCCGGGCAGCGCGCCGAGCACCCGCGCGCCCAGCGCCCGGCGCAGCGGGTCGCGGTAGGCGCACCAGCCGGCCGCCGCCACGAAGGTCTCCTCGTCGGCCCGGCCGCCCAGTTCGGCCACCGCCGTCGTCCAGGCGTCCAGCTCGGGGTCCCCGCAGCGCAGCGCCCGCGCGGCGAGCTCCTCGTGCGGGGTGAGAAGCCCGAGCGCCGCCTCCAGGAGCGTGGAGATCGCCGCGTGGCCGGTCTGCCGCTCGTCGCCGCGCGTGGGCGCGCCGTCCTCCCGCAGGAGCTCCACGACGACGGTCACCCCGCCGTCCTCCCGGACCCGGCGGACGACCGCCTCGTACGTCTGCCCGCCGTCGTTCCCCGCGACGAGTCCGCGGCGCAGCTCGGCCGCGATGTCGACGCCGATCCACCGCCGGGCCTCCCGCAGCGCGGCCTCCCTGCCCCCTGCCCCGTGGTCGAGCAGCGCCCGTACACAGGCGGTGGAGCCGCGGCGGGCGGCGGCGACGAGGGGGAGGAGCCCGTCGGGCCCGGGCCGGTCAGGGGCGGCCCCGTGCTCCAGGAGCACCCTGGCGGTGTCGGCGTGCCCGAGCCGGACCGCCCAGGCGAGGGCGGTGAAGCCGTACGCCTCCTCCTGATCGGGGCGCGCGCCGCCCGCCAGCAGCGCCCGTACGACCTCGGCGTGTCCGCCGCAGGCCGCCCCGCACAGCGGCAGGTCGCCGCCGTCCTCGCCGCTGCCGCGTCCCGGATCGGCGCCGGCGGCGAGCAGCACCCGCACGATCCCGGCCGCGTTGCCGACGGCCGCCCGGTACAGCGCGGTCTCCCCGTCCTCCCGGCCCTCGGGGTCCGCCCCGCTCCGCAGGGCGCGTACGGCCCCGTCCTCGTCCCCGTCCAGGATGGCGCCGAACAACGTGCTCATGCGTCGACCCTGACCCGCCGTCGGCACTTGGCGCAAATCCATTGCCGCGCGCCGCCCGATTCTCCCCGGCGGCGGTTCAGCTCTCCAGCCGGGACCGCCCTCGCGCCCGGTCCTTGAGCACGTACCGGAACCCGCTCAACAGACGCTGATGGAACACGGCGGGGGCCAGCCGCTCGGGAGACTCCTGAAGGAGACGGACGCGGTGCGCCCCCTCCCGTACGGAGGTGTCGGGCTCCCGCGCGAGCTGCCGGTCCCACTCGGCTGTGTGCCCGCGGTGGGCGAGGGCCTGGAGCTTGGCGAGCCGTTCTCCGGGCGCGGACAGCGCGCCGTCCGGGACGTCCGAGCCGAAGAGCTCCCTGTACGCGGGGTGGTCCGGCCACCGCTGGGCCACCCAGCGCAGGGCGAAGGTCCGGACTTTGGCGTCGGGGTCGCCGACGGCGGAGCGGTACACGGCCTCGCGGACGGCGGGATCGTGCGGGCGGTCGTGGGCGAGTTGTTGGAGGAACGTCAGGCGGAGGGCGGGCACGGCATCGTGGTGCGCGATGTCCAGTAGGAGGACCCTCACCGAAGAATCGTCCGCCCACGTCTTGCTGAGGTGGAACGCCGCCGTTGACCGCAGGTTCGTCGCGTCGGAGTCCTTGGCACAGCCGATGAGGAAGTCGCGCGCTTCGTCACTGGGGACGAGGCTGACTGCGCGCAGGGCGGTTGCCCAGGCGAGGGTGTGGGTCAGCCGCCGTTCCGCTAGGTCCGGGTGAAGCCGGCGTGGACCGCCGGCGAAGGGTTTGGCGTCGCGCATCAGCATGCGCAGGTCGTCCGGATGGCTCTGCAGCCAGGAGGACAGCGCCTGCTCGAAGTCCGGCGAGTCGAACGAGTCGAACGAGTCGATCAGGCCGACGAGGGTCTCGTACCGCTCGGACCGCCAGTCCGTGAGGGCCCGCTCCACCTTGCGTTCGGGGCTTTCCTCGGCATCGAGGCCGAGGGTGTCCGCGCGGGAGACGGTCCAGCGGGAGGGGGAGAACAGGCCGGGTGCGCGCAGGGGCCACTCCTCCTCCCCGGGTTCGAGCCCCGCAAGCCGGTCCACGAGCACCTCCGCCTGGGCGCGCACGGCGTCGAACCGGTCGCGCAGCGCGCGATCCTCGAAGAAGCGGCGGCTCCGGTCGTCGGGGTGCCTGTGCAGCAGGTGGGTCAGGGCTTCCTTGCGCGCGCCGGGGGCGGGATCCCGCACGGCCCGGGTCTCCAGGAACGACCTCAGGCCTTCCGCCTGTCCACGACCGGCGGGCGCGGAGCACAGGGTGTCCAGCGCGGCGATCCGTACGGCGGCGTTCTCGTCGTGGACCGCGCAGGTCTTGATCACCTCGGTGGCGGTGGAGCTGTCGGACCACCGCTCTTCCAGGACGGTGAGAGCAGCGATGCGGCTGCCGGGCGACCAGGCGAAGCGGGCGTAGGCGATGACGGCGGGCATGTCCCGGTGCAGGGCACAGGCGAGCTGGGTCGGGGCGTGGCCGCTCAGGGACTGGCCCCACACGTGGAACCAGGCCAGGTAGTGCTCGCGCCCCACCCAGTACTCGCTGAACGAGGCCAGCGCCGGCGTGACGGCCTTCGTGGGGAAGACCGAGTGCGAGTAGGCGTAGTCCACCACGAAGTGGTCGGACTCCTCATGGAGGAGGTGGGTGATCTCGTCGACCACCGCCGTGCTCTGCGCGGCAAGCACTCCGATCTTCCTGACCTCGGCGAGGGCACGGAGCGCCAGCGCCAGCCTGCCCGGCCGGTCGATGGAGGGCGCGGAGGCGACGAGGCTGTCCACCAGCGTCCCGGTGTCCCGCTCGCGCAGCTGACCGGCCAGCAGGAGGATCACCTCGTGCCAGGTCGTGTCCGCCGCCCGGGGGACGAGGACCTCGGTGACGAGCGCCTGCGGGGTCCACTCGCGTTCGTGCTCGTAGCGGTGGACGATGTCCGCCGCCGCGAGGTACTCCAGGAACGTCCGGTGGACGAATCCCCAGGCGCCCCCGCCGTAGCGGGCCAGGATGAAGTTGCGTTCCCGCAGCTGCTGGACCATGGCGCGGGCCGCGCGGCGGGCGACGTCCGGGGGGATGTCGCAGAGCTGCAGGTACTGGCGGAAGACGTCCTCGATGTCGCGTTCGGGGATGTAGTTGCCCGAGATGCCGCCGGCCCCCTCCTGCATCCTGCGGGCGAGCAGCCGGAGCATCTCCAGGCGTTCCTCCTGGCCGAGGACGTCGAGGGCGTCCGCGACCGGGCCCGACAGATGGGTCGTCAGGTGCTTGGCGTCCCGGTCCCAGCGGGCGACGAGCACCGTGACGGCGTGCTGGTACACGCCGTGCCGGTCCCGGGGGAGGGTCTGGCGGCGGCCGAGGATGGCGAGGATGGTCAGCAGGAGCGGGTTGCCGGCCAGTTCGCGTACGGACGAGGAGTGGGCGACGGCGTCCGTGAACCGGGTGAGGAGCTGCTCCGTGAGCGCCGGCTGCCCGGGGCAGGCGTTCGTGAACCACCGCCGGGCGAAGGCGTGGATACGGGGCGTGTCCAGGTCCTGGATCATGTAGTGGGCGAACTCCGCCCCGTCCAGCGCCTGCCGCTGGTACCCGACGACGCGGGACGTGACGACGACACGGCAGCGCTCGTGGCGGGCGGCGAACCCCGCGATGCGTCGGGCCGTCTCCGCCCTGAACTCGGGGTCGAAGATCTCGTCGAGTCCGTCGAAGACCAGGATGACGCGGCCCTCCCCGAGGAAGCGCCGCAGGACGGGACCCGGCAGCGACATCCCCTCGGTGGCCCAGAGGTGTTCCAGGAAGTCCTCGAAGGTCTTCTGCCGCCAGGCGGGCTGGGCGTAGTGCCTCAGCTCGACGACGAGGGGCACGCTGCCCGCAAGGGCCGCCAGATGCCCGCCGGGATCGTGCCCGCCGGGGTCGTGTTCGTTGATGTCGTGGCCTTCGGCCCCGGCGCTGCCCGTCAGATACAGCGCGAGGTAGTGCGCGAGCGTCGACTTGCCCGCTCCCGGATCGCCCAGCAGCACGACGCGGCGGTTCTCCGCCCGCGCGAGCACCTCCAGGACGTTCTCCTCCGGCCGCTGCCGGTACTCCTCGGCGACGGCGTCGAGGAGCTCCAGGTCCAGGCCGGGCGGCAGTTCGCCGTCCGGCGCGAGTTCCTCGCCTTCGAGGAGCTTCGCCATCAGCTCGCGGGAGAGCTCCACCGGGGGCGGGTCGGCCCGTACCGTCGGGACGACGAAGACCTCGCGCAGCTCGACGTTCGGCTGGACGCTCTGGTCGTTGTCCGGGGTCAGGACCTCCAGGTCGAGCCGCCCGTACGACTCGCGGACCCGCCGCGCGTAGGTCTCCAGGGCACGGACGGCGGCGGGCTCGTCCTCTTCCCCCTCCTTCTCACCGCTCCGGTTCCTGCCGTGGTCCTTGGCCGCTTCGTAGAGACTGACGAGCTGTTGGTGCCGGTCCTTCCACAACTCCCTGTCCACCAGAGCCCCGGGCACCGGCTTGGAGAGCGGGGCGCACCGGACGCACCCGTCGAGGAAGGCCGTCACGACGTCCCAGTCGGGCGGTCTGACGAAATCGGCGGCCAGCAGACGTTGCACCGTGGAGCTGCTGAGGGTCCGGCCTCCACCGGCCGCCGCGCGGGCGCTGTCCTTCGCCAGTTCGTCGCCGCTGGGGGTTCCCGCGGCTCTGTGGACCTCACGCAGCCACTCCGCGAACCGCCGCCGTGCCTCGTCTCCCCGTCCCAATGACGCTCTCCTCCCCGTGCGGCGCGACGAACGGGCCGTCCGGGCGCGGGTCCTGGCCCGGCCGCCCCGGAACGCCCCGGGTCGCCCCGGATTCCGGCCCCAGGGTATGCCGTGGCCTGCGCCGATGTGCGAGGTCCACCACTTCCGCCCGGCTCGCACCGCCGCTCTCCCGGGCCGTCCAGGGTGCTCCCCGTAGCCGCCGTCCCCGCATCCGCCGGGACGCACGAACGAACGGAGTACGTGGTGATGTCGAACGAATCCCGACCGGAGCCGACCGTGGCCCTTCTGCACGAGGCCCTCGAACTCCTCGGCCCCGTCGGCCTGCTGGTCCTCGTGGCTGCCCTGCTGGTGTTCGCGGGGGTGGTGCTGCCGACGATCTGGTCGCGCCACGCCTATCGTCGGTCCGCGGCCCGCTCCACCCTGAACACCCTGCTGCGGGCCCTGCGCCGGCTCTACCCGTTCTGAATCCTGCCGAGGCGCCCCGTCACGCCGCGCACTCCAGGACCGTCCCGCACACCCCGCACCGCGCCCGCAGGGTCCGGCCCGCCGGGACCCGCAGGCGCTGGTGGCAGACCGGGCAGGGGAAGGAGACGCCGGTCGCCGGGGCCCCGCCGTCGAAGGCGTACGGGGCTCCCGGCGCCGCCCGGCCCTGGCGCCGCTCCCTGCCGTACCGCCGGCGCTCCGCCCAGCCCGCCCCGGCGAGCGGCGCGAGCCGGCGCTCCCGGTCCGCCTCGGCCCGGCCCCGTACCCATGCCTCGTACGCCACCGGGCTGGTGAACCACGGGGAGGGGTCCTCGTCGAAGACCTCGGCGCGTTTGGCGAGGACGTAGCCGAACTCCTCCGGGGTCAGGTAGCCCAGCTTCTGGCTCTCCACCCCGTCCCGGCGGTACGCGTCGAGCAGCAGCCAGCCCGCGCCCAGGTAGGTGGTCACGACGTCGGTGAGGATCTCGTTCTCGGCGGTGCCGGGGAGGCCGAGGCCGAGCCGGTGCAGCAGGACGTGGGTGATCTCGTGGGCGAGGGCCGCGCCGATGTCCCGGCGGCGGGTCCGGAAGCGGTCGTTGAGTTCCACGAAGTACTCGGGTCCGGCGGCGAGCTCGACGGTCGCCGCGTGCTCCATCGGGCGGAAACTCGCCACCATGCGGGCCTCGGGCAGCCGGAGGTGGCGGACGAGGGTTCCGGCCACCCGCTGGGTGCCCAGATGGAGGTCCTCGTCGTCCCGGATGGCCATGTCGGTGGCCGGCACGCTCACCGGGTAGCGGTGTACGCCGTCCGGGGAGAGGCGCCGGTAGAGCGCGGTGAGCGAGGCCCGGACCGCGGCGCGGTGCGGGAAGCCGTGGACGACACGGTCGGCCTCGTGACGGTTCGGCATGCCGGATCCCCCCTTCCCTCCACTGTACGGTCCGCTCACCGGGTCTGGCCGAAAAGGCTTTCTTGTGGCGGCAGTTGAGCGCTGCCCATAATCCGGACATGGCTTGACGGGCGCATGTCATGCCCGTCGGGCTCAACCCCCCATGAAAAAAGGAGCACGCGTGAAGAAGAACCGACTGGTCAGCGCTCTCCAGAAACTCGCCGCGGCCGGCGCCGTCGTCCTCGCCGCCGTCAGCCTCCAGCCCACCACCGCCTCCGCGGCCCCCGCCCCCGTCGTCGGCGGCACCCGCGCCGCCCAGGGCGAGTTCCCCTGGATGGTCAGGCTCTCCATGGGCTGCGGCGGTTCGCTCATCACCCCGCAGGTCGTGCTCACCGCGGCCCACTGTGTGAGCGGCTCCGGCAACAACACCAGCATCACCGCCACCGCCGGAGTCGTGGACCTCCAGTCCAGCAGCGCCATCAAGGTCAAGTCCACCAAGGTCCTCCAGGCCCCGGGCTACAACGGCAAGGGCAAGGACTGGGCGCTGATCAAGCTCGCCAGCCCGATCAACTCGCTGCCCACCCTGAAGATCGCCGAGACCACCGCCTACAACAGCGGCACCTTCACCGTGGCCGGCTGGGGCGCCGCCCGCGAGGGCGGATCGCAGCAGCGCTACCTGCTCAAGGCGAACGTCCCGTTCGTCTCCGACGCCTCCTGCCAGGCCTCGTACGGCAGCGACCTCGTCCCGAGCGAGGAGATCTGCGCCGGGTACAGCCAGGGCGGGGTCGACACCTGCCAGGGTGACTCCGGCGGCCCGATGTTCCGCAAGGACAACGCCGGAGCCTGGATCCAGGTCGGCATCGTGAGCTGGGGCGAGGGCTGCGCGCGGGCCGGCTACCCCGGCGTCTACACGGAGGTCTCGACCTTCGCCGCCACGATCAAGTCCGCCGCGGCCACGCTGTAGCGGTACCCCGTGAACCGGTGCCCCGGAGCGGCCTCGGCTCCGGGGCACCGTCCTGCCTGATCACGTTATTTATCGTGCAAGCTCAGAGGACGCCATTCGGCGGGCAAACTCAGAGGACGCCGAGCTCGACGCCCGGCACCCCGTCCCCCTCCACTTCGAGGACCCACACCTCGTTCGTGCCCTCCCGGAGCACCGGGCCCGGCACGAACAGCGCGTCCTGCGGGCCGGCCGCCCAGTACCGGCCCAGGCAGAAGCCGTTCACCCACACGAAGCCCCGGGTCGCACCCGGCAGCCGCAGCACCGCGTCCCCGGCTCCGGTCACCTCCACCGTCCCCCGGTGGAGGCCCGGTCCGCTCCGGTCCGCCACGGATTCGAACCGCACCTTGTCCACGGCCGCCGCCTCGAAGGCGTCCAGACGCAGCCCCCGGGCCCGGAACCCGTGCAGATACTGCCGCTCGTGCCGTACGCCGCCCGTGATCCCCTTCGGCTCCGCAAGCCGCGGCCCGTAGTTGACCCGGCCGAGCGACTCCACCCACAGGTCCACCACGGCCGGCCCCGCCACCGGCCCGGCGAGCGTCACGTCCTCGCCGTCCGCGGTGTCCAGAACCCCCGCGAGGACCCCGTCCACGTACACCACCGCCCGGTCCCGCAGCCCCGTCACCCCCAGCGGGTACGGCTGCCGGGGCCCCGGCACCGCCACCCGGTAGCGGACCAGGCCCCGGTCCACGCCCAGCTCCTCGAAGGTCGGCGGCATCGGCGCCCGCGACTCCTCGTCGCCGAGCGCCTCCAGGACCTCACCGAGCGGGGCCCACTCGCCGAGGCCGCCCCGCACCGGGGCCGCCAGCCGCGCCGGGGGCCCGGGCACCTCGGGCAGCGGCCCCTCCGCGTACTCCGCGAGCACCTCGCGGAAGCGCCGGTACTTCTCCGTCGGCCGCCCCGCCTCGTCCACCGGAGCGTCGTAGTCGTACGAGGTCACCGTCGGCCGCAACTCCCCGTCGTGCAGCCCACCGGTCCGGTTCGCCCCCGCCCAGCCGCCGAAGTTCGTCCCGCCGTGCGCCATGTACACGTTGACCGACGCCCCGCACTCCAGGACCTCCCGCAGCGCCTCCGCCGCGTCCGCCGCGTCCCGCACCGCGTGCTCCGTGCCCCAGTGGTCGAACCAGCCGCACCAGAACTCCATGCACATCAGCGGCCCCGAGGGCTGATGGCGCCGCAGCGTCGCGAAGCCCTCCCGCGCCCCCGAACCGAAGTTCGCCGTCGCGAGCACCCCCGGCACCGAACCACCCGTCAGCATGTGGTCCTCCGGCCCGTCCGAGGTGAACAGCGGAACGCTCACCCCGCACCCGCGCAGCAGCTCCTTCAGCCACTCCAGATAGTCCCGGTCGCTGCCGTAACTCCCGTACTCGTTCTCGACCTGCACCAGGACCACCGGCCCGCCCCGGTCGATCTGCCGCTCCACCACCTGCGGGAGCAGCCGCCGGAACCAGGCCTCCACCGGCGCCAGGAACTCCGCGTCGAGCGTCCGCACGCGCCGCCCGAGCGGACCCGTCAGCCAGTGCGGAAGGCCGCCGTTCTCCCACTCGGCGCAGATGTACGGACCCGGGCGCACGATCGCGAGCATCCCGGCCCGCGCCACCGCGTCCAGGAACCGGCCGAGCGCCTCCACGTCCCCGTACCGGCCGGGCTCCGGCGCGTACAGGTTCCAGGGGACGTACGTCTCGACACAGTTGAGGCCCATCGCGCGCAGCATCCCGAGCCGGTGCTCCCACTGCCCCTCGTGCACCCGGAAGTAATGCAGCGCCCCCGAGAGGAGGCGCACCGGCCGCCCGTCGAGCAGAAAGTCCTCGTCACCCACAGCGAACGTGCTCATGGCCTCACCCTCGCCCCCTGGCGTTGGACCGGTCCATGGACAAAGATCGTCGCAGTTTGGACGTTAGGGCGTGTGTCGAAAGTCCCGCCTGCCCGGCGGCGCCCCTTTCGACACACGCCCAGGGCCGATCGACGGATCGGGCCGGAGGGAGGAGCCGCCGCATGTACCACACCTGGATGCGCTACTTCACGCCCAGCCCCGTCCACCACCGCCTCGGCCTCGTCTGCCTCGGCGTCGGGCTCCAGCACGGCACCCTGCCCACCGTCGGCCCCCGCACCCTCGACCACCACGTCGCCGTCGTCGTCTCCGCCGGCAGCGGCTGGTACCGGGGCGCCGACGGCCGCCGCTCCACGGTCACCGCCCCGGCCCTCATCTGGCTCACCCCCGGCACCCCCCACCACTACAGCGCCGACCTCGGCACCGGCTGGGACGAGGCCTTCGTCGACTTCACCGGGCCCGCCACCGCCACCTACACCGAGCTCGGCTACATCGAGCCGGACCGGCCCGTCGTCCCCCTCTCCGACGCGGCCCCCGCCCGCACCGCCATCGGCCGGATCGCCCGCGCCGCCCGCCCCGGCAACCCCCTCCTGGAGGTCGAGACCGGCGCCGCCGTCCACGAGCTGCTCGTCGCCCTGCGCCGGGCCCGCGCCGACACCAACGCCGACGGCGACCCCGTCCTCGCCGCGCTCGCCCGCGACGCCTTCCAGCCGCTCTCCGTCGCCGAACACGCGGCCCGGCACGGCATGACCGCGGCCGAGCTGCGCACCGCCGTCCGCCGCGCCGCGGGCTGCAGCCCCAAGGACTACCTGCTCACCGTCCGCCTCGGCCGCGCCAAGGAACTCCTCGCCGCCACCGAGCTCCCGGTGGCGGCCGTCGCCCGCCGCGTCGGCTACGACGACCCCGCCTACTTCTCCCGGCTCTTCACCCGCCGGGTCGGCACCGCGCCCATCCGCTTCCGCGAGCAGCAGGGGCGCAGCGTGCACGGCGGCTGGAGCAACCGCGTTCCGGATCCCGAACACCCGCCCACGATCCTCCCGAGATCCGTCTGAGACCGACCGGGAAATGGGGGTGAATGGGGGGTGGAGGAAGGAGCGGGGCTGGGTGCGTGCAGCTGCAAGGCGGAGGGTTGAGGCATGGCGGAGCCATCGTGATTGACGGCAACGCCGCAGAAGTGCGTGCCCAGCCCCGCGACGCCGCCCCCCATTTGCCGGTTGGTCTAAGCTCGCAGATCATGAGCGACTCCACCCCGCCCCGCCCCGTCGACGACTCCGTACGGGCCGATCTGAACCGGCTCCGCGAGAGCATCGACAACATCGACGCCGCGGTCGTGTACATGCTCGCCGAGCGCTTCAAATGCACCCAGCAGGTCGGCGTCCTCAAGGCCGAGCACAAGCTGCCGCCCGCCGACCCCGCCCGCGAGGCCCGCCAGATCGCCCGGCTGCGGGAACTGGCCGAGAGCGCGAAACTGGACCCGGCCTTCGCGGAGAAGCTGCTGAACTTCATCATCGCCGAGGTCATCCGCCACCACGAGACGATTGCGGACGGAGCACGCTGATGGCCCGCGTCACGGTCTTCACCCTCGGTGGAACCATCTCCGCGCGAGGCGGTGACGCGGCCCGCATGACCGGCCAGGAGGTCCTCGCCGGGCTCGGCGCGCCCGAGGACGTCGTCCTCCGCGACTTCCGCCGCGTCCCCAGCTCCTCCCTCACCCACGAGGACCTCGCCGCCCTCGCCGCCGAGGTCCGGGCCACCGTCGCCGACGGCTCCGGCGTGGTCGTCGTCCAGGGCACCGACACCCTGGAGGAGACCGCCTTCCTCCTCGACCTGCTCTGCACCACCGAGCGGCCGATCGCCGTCACCGGCGCCATGCGCCGCCCCGACCTGCCCGGCGCCGACGGCCCCGCCAACCTCGCCGCCGCGCTCGCCGTCGCCGCCGACCCGGCCTGCCGGAACCTCGGCGTCCTCGTCGTCCTCGCCGACCAGATCCACGCCGCCCGCCTCGCCCGCAAGACCCACACGACCTCCGTCGCCACCTTCGCCTCGCCCGGCGCGGGACCGATCGGCACCGTCGTCGAGGGCGAGCCCCGGATCCTGCTCCGCCCCGCCGTGCCCGCCGCGCTCTGCCCGCTGAGGTTCGACCCCGAGGTCAGGGTGGCGCTCCTCACCCTCTCCCAGGGCGACCGCGGCGAACTCCTCGAAGCCGTCGACCACCGCTTCCAGGGCCTCGTCGTCGCCGCCTTCGGCGCCGGCCACGTCCCCGCCTGGTTCGTCGAGCCGCTCGCCGAGCTCGCCCGCCGCATCCCGGTCGTCCTGGCCTCCCGTACGGGCGGCGGAGCGACCCTCTCGCACACCTACCGCGGCCCCGGCTCCGAGTACGACCTGCTGCACCACGGACTCGTCCCGGCCGGGCCCCTCGACCCCGCCAAGGCCCGGATCCTCCTCCAGGCCCTGCTCTCCAGCGGCGCGGCCGGCCCCGCCGGCTACGACCGCCCCCGCATCACGGCCGCCTTCGCCCACCTGGACGGATCCGGCCTCGCGTGAGCGGGGGTACCGGCCCCACCACCCCTCCTGCGGCCCGCAGGCATCGGGCAGCATAGGGCCCATGTCCGTACTGACGCGCGACGAAGCGCAGACCCGTGCCCAGCTCCTCGACGTCCACCACTACCTCGTGGACCTCGACCTCACCACCGGCGCCGAGACCTTCGAGTCCACCAGCACCGTCCGATTCACCGCCCGCGCCGCCGGGGACACCTTCGTCGAGCTCAAGCCCGAGACCCTCCACTCCGCCACCCTCGACGGAGAGGCCCTCGACGTCGCCGCGCTCACCGGCAACCGGCTCCCGCTGAGCCTCACCGAGGGCGAGCACGAGCTGAGCGTCACCACGACCATGCGCTACTCGCGCACGGGCGAGGGCATGCACCGCTTCACGGACCCCACCGACGGCGAGTCGTACGTCTACACACAGCTCTTCATGGAGGACGTCCAGCGCGTCTTCGCCGCCTTCGACCAGCCCGACCTGAAGGCCGTCTTCGAGCTGACCGTCACCGCCCCCGAGGGCTGGACCGTCCTCGCCAACGGCATCACCGAGCGGCAGTCCGACGGGAGATGGAAGGCCGCCCCCACCCCGCTGCTCTCCACCTACTTCGTCTGCGTCGCCGCGGGCCCCTGGCACTCGATCCGCACCGAGCACGCCGGGCTCCCCTTCGGCATCCACTGCCGCCGCTCCCTCGCCCCCCACCTCGACGCCGACGCCGACGAGATCCTCGCCGTCACCAGGGCCTGCTACGACCGGTACCACGAGAAGTTCGACGAGCCGTACCCCTTCGACTCGTACGACCAGGCCTTCGTCCCCGAGTTCAACTCGGGCGCGATGGAGAACCCCGGACTCGTCACCTTCCGCGACGAGTTCGTCTTCCGCTCCGCCGTCACCGTCACCGAGCGGCAGACCCGCGCCATGGTCATCGCCCACGAGATGGCCCACATGTGGTTCGGCGACCTCGTCACCCTGCGCTGGTGGGACGACATCTGGCTGAACGAGTCCTTCGCCGAGTACATGGGCTACCAGACCGTCAACGAGGCCTGCGCCGACCTCTTCCCCGACGCCTGGGTCGACTTCGGCGTCACCCGCAAGGCCTGGGGGTACGAGGCCGACCAGCGGCCCTCCACCCACCCCGTCGCCCCCGACCCGGAGACCGTCCCCGACACCGCCTCCGCGCTCCTCAACTTCGACGGCATCTCCTACGCCAAGGGCGCCTCCGCCCTCCGCCAGCTCGTCGCCTGGCTCGGCGAGAAGGACTTCCTCGCCGGCATCAACATCCACTTCAAGCGCCACAGATTCGGCAACGCGACCCTCGCCGACTTCATCGACAACCTCGCCGCCGCCACCGACCGCGACGTCCACGGCTGGGCCGAGCGGTGGCTGCGCACCACCGGCGTCGACAAGCTCACCCCGCGGCTCGACGGCGAGGGCGGCCGCTGGCGGCTCACCGTCGACCGCGAGGGCAGCCGCCCGCACCGCATCGACGTCGGCGTGTACGACCGGGACGCCACCGGAGAGCTCGTCCTGCGCGAGCGGCGCGCGGTCGACGTCCCGCAGGAAGCGCCCGCCGAGCTGACCGGCCCGCGCCCCGCCCTCGTCGTCCTCAACGACGAGGACCTCACCTACGCCAAGCTCCGCTTCGACGAGGTCTCCGAGGAGTCCGCCCTGCGCGGCCTCTCCCGCATCCCCGACCCGCTGACCCGCGCCGTCGTCTGGAACGCGATGCGGGACATGGTCAGGGACGGCGACCTCGCCCCCGCCGACTACCTGGAGTTCGCCCTCGCGCACCTCACCGCGGAGACCGAACTCTCGCTCGTCCAGGGCGTCCTCGGCTTCGCCCGCACCCAGATCGCCGACCGGTACGTGACCGGGGACGAGCGCCCCGCCGCCCTCGCCACCATCCGGGAGATCGCCCGCGCCCTGCTGCGCCGCACCGAAGACGGCGAGGCGCCCGGTCTGCGGCTCACCGCCGTGCGCGCCCTCATCGACAGCGCCACCACCCCCGACCAGATCTCCTCCTGGCTGGAGGAGGGCACCGTCCACGGCGGCCCCGAGCTCGACCCCGAGCTGCGCTGGCGGATCCTCGCCCGCCTCGCCGTCCTGGGCGCCACCGACGAGACGGCGATCGCCGCCCAGCTGGAGTTCGATCCGAGCGCCACCGGCCAGGAGGGCGCGGCCCTCTGCCGGGCCGCCCTCCCGGAGACGGCGGCGAAGGAGGCCGCCTGGGCGGCCCTCTTCGACACGGACGAGCTGTCCAACTACCTCTTCACCGCCACCGCCCGCGGCTTCTGGCAGCCCGAACAGGCCGAGCTCGTACGGGAGTACGTGCCGCGCTTCTACCCCGCCGCCACCGCCCTCGGCGACCGGCGCGGGGCCGCGATGGCCGAGGCCGCAGGCCGCTACGCCTTCCCCGGCTACGCGGTCGACGCCGACTCCCTCGCCCTCGGCGAGTCCCACCTCGCCACCGCCACCATGATCCCGGCGCTCCGCCGCAAGCTCGTCGACCAACTCGACGACCTCCGCCGCGCCCTGGCGGTGCGCTCCGTCTGACAGCCGGCCCCCATCTCCTGGACAGCGCCCTGAAACCAGGGCGCTGTCCCCCGTTCGGGTCACAAGAACCGACTCCTCGGACAGACCCCGACAACCCCCGGCACCCTGTCGTCCATGCGTGCCGCACCCCCACCCCTCGCCGGAGGCGCCCCCGGCGCCGATGCCCTCCGTCCCCTCCTGGACACCGTCCTCGACGCGCTCAGGACCGGGGCGGACGAGAGGTGCGGGCCGCTGCCCGCCGGGGGGCCGGTGGCCGTCGCGGCCCGGGTCGGAGCCCTCGGGGCCGTACTCCCCGAGACCGGCACCGGACCCGAGGAGGCCCTCCGCGCCCTCGTCCACGCCCTCGCCGCCGGCGCCGCCGACCCCGCGCACCCGCTGTGCGCCGCCCACCTCCACACCCCGCCGCTCGCGCTCGCCGCCGCCGCCGACCTGGCCGCCTCCGCACTCAACCCGTCCATGGACTCCTGGGACCAGGCACCCGCCGCCTCCGCCCTCGAAGCCCTGGTCACCGCCGCCCTCGCCGCCGAGGTCTACCCCCGGGCCCCCCGCCCCGACGCCCTCGTCACCACCGGCGGCACCGAGTCCAACCAGCTCGCCCTACTCCTCGCGAGGGAGCGCCACGGCTCCGTACGGACCGTCGTCGGCGCCAACGCCCACCACTCCTTCCACCGCGCCGCCTGGCTCCTCGGCCTGCCCGCCCCGGTCACCGTCCCCACCCCGCGCGGCACCCTCGAACCGGCCGCCCTGGCCGAGGTCCTGACGGAAGAGCGCGGCCCCGCCCTCGTCGTCGCCACCGCCGGGACCACCGACGAGGGCCTGATCGACCCGCTCCCGGCGATCGCCGACCTGTGCGCGGCCCACGGCGCCGAACTCCACGTCGACGCCGCCTACGGAGGCCCCGTCCTCCTCAGCCCCACCCACCGCCGGCTCCTCGACGGCCTCGACCGGGCCCGTACCGTCACCGTCGACCTGCACAAGCTCGGCTGGCAGCCGGCCGCCGCCGGACTCCTCGCCGTACGCGACGCCGCCGACCTCACCGTCCTCGGCCACACCGCCGACTACCTCAACGCCGACGACGACACCGAGGCCGGCCTCCCCGACCTCCTCGGCCGCTCCCTGCGCACCACACGACGTCCCGACGTCCTCAAGACCGCCGTCACCCTCCGCGCCCTCGGCCGCTCCGGCCTCGGCGCCCTCGTCGACGCGTGCATGGCGCTCGCCCAGGACCTCGCCGACCTCGTGGAGAAGTCCCCCGACCTCGACCTGCGGGCCCGGCCCACCCTCACCACGGTCCTCTTCCGGCCCGCCGGGGCCACCGACGACACCATCGCCGCGATCCGCCGCACCCTCCTCGCCGAAGGCCGCGCGGTCCTCGGCCGCGCCGACGCGGACGGCCGCCTCTGGCTCAAGGCCACCCTGCTCAACCCCCACGCCACCCCAGGCGACCTGGCACAGCTCATCACCCTCGTGGAAGGCAGCGCGCACCGATGACCGGCAGTACCAGCAGCACAAGAACCACCCCCAAGGACGACGACCCCGACCGCCCCCACGATCTGGTGGGCGTCGGCATCGGCCCCTTCAACCTCTCGCTCGCCGCCCTCGCGCACGGCGTCCCCGGCGGCCTGGCCGCCGCCTTCTTCGAGCAGCGGCCCGCCTTCCACTGGCACCCCGGCCTCCTCATCGAGGGCGCCACCCTCCAGGTCCCCTTCCTCGCCGACCTGGTGACCCTCGCGGACCCCGCCAGCCCCTGGACCTTCCTCAACTACCTGAAGAGCCGCGAGCGCCTCTTCCCCTTCTACTTCGCCGAGAAGTTCCACATCCAGCGCGCCGAGTACGACGCCTACTGCCGCTGGGTCAGCGAGCGGCTCCCCGGCCTCCACTTCGGCCACCAGGTCGACTCGGTCCGCTGGAACCCCGAGCGCCGCCTCTTCGAGGTCGACTTCACCCAGGTCGACCCGGAGGGCGAGGCCGAGGCCCTCGGCCGCGCCTACACCCGCAACGTCGTCCTCGGCGTCGGCACCGAGCCGTACGTCCCCGAGCCCCTCCGCCCGCTCGCCGACGCCCCCGGCGTCCCCGTGATCCACTCCGCCGACTACCTCGCCCACCGCGACACGCTCCTCGCCGCGGGACACGTCACCGTCATCGGCTCCGGCCAGTCCGGCGCCGAGATCTTCCTCGACCTCCTCCGGGCCCGCCCCGCCGGCGCGGAGCGGATCCACTGGCTGGCCCGTACCGAGGCCTTCGCCCCCATGGAGTACTCCAAGCTCGGCCTGGAGCACTTCACCCCCGACTACACCCGCTACTTCCACGCCCTGCCCGAGCCCGTACGCGACGAACTCGCCCCCCGCCAATGGCAGCTGCACAAGGGCATCGACGCCGACACCATCGCCGCCGTCCACGACGAGCTCTACCGCCGCACCCTGCACGGCGGCTGGCCCGACGCCGTCCTCACCCCCGGCGTCCGGGTCCGCACCGCCGGCCGCGTCGCCACCACCCAGGTCGAACTGCACCTGGAACACGTCCAGCAGGGCACCCGCTCCCGGCTCACCACCGACGCCGTCGTCCTCGCGACCGGCTACCGCGAGCGCCCCGTGGACCGGATGCTCGCCGGGCTCGACCCGTACCTGCGCCACGACTCGGCGGGCCGCGCCCGGATCGACGAGCGGTACCGGCTGGTCCTCGACCCCTCGATCACCGGCTCCGTCTACGTCCAGAACGCCGAGAAGCACACCCACGGCGTCGGCGCCCCGGACCTCGGTCTCGCCGCCTGGCGGAGCGCGACCATCCTCAACGCGGTCACCGGCAAGGAGCCCTACCCGCTGCCGCGCCGCACGGCCTTCACCAGCTTCGGCCTGGAGACGCGAGAGGCGCCGAGCATCCCGGCCCAGGGCCAGAAGCTGACGCCTCTCGTACAGCACTGAAGGAGCGGAGGAACTAGAAGACCGGCACGCCGTCCCGGGTCAGCTTCCAGTCCACCGAGGCGAACAGACCCGGGTCGACCGTCCCCTTCGCCTTCACCCACTGGATGATCGTGTTCCGGATCTCGTCCGAGTTGGCCCACAGCTGCTGGGCGGCGGCGACGTGCGGGAACGCGCCGCCGCCGCTCGCCCGGTAGTTGTTGACCGCGAGGACGAACTTCGCGGCCGGGTCGAGCGGCTTGCCCTCGAAGGACAGGTTCACGATCCGCGAACCGGCCGGCTTCGCGATGTCGATCTCGTACGTCAGGCCCGACACGGCGTCGTAGTTGTAGTCCGGCGTCCCGCCCGCGTTGGTCAGCAGCGCGGTGTCCACCGGCGCCCCCGCCGCGGTCTGGACGTAGTACTTCGCCGAGTACTCCAGGTACTCCTTCAGCTGGGCGCCCGTCATGAGCCGGGCCTCCAGGGTGTTCTCGAAGGGGTACAGGCCGGCGGCGTCCTTGATGGTCACCTGACCGGCCGGGATCCGGGCCGTGCGCGAGAAGCAGGAGGCCTGCGAGAGCACCGGCAGGGCCGCGTACGCGCCGCCCGCGAGGGCCGCCTTCACCGTCTCCGCCTGGACCACGTTGATCAGGTCGATGATCGGCTCGTCCTTCCACGGCGCGTCGGCCGTGGTCATGACCGCGGTGGAGGTGCCGATGACCTGGTTGACGTACGCGACGACCTTCTCGTGCTCGTCCGCGAGGAGCCCGGTGATCTTCGGGTCCTCCGCCACCGTGTTCGAGTTGAGGACCTGCGCGGCGACCTTCTCGACGACCCAGCGGCCCTTCTCCCACACCAGGTCGAAGTCGAAGAGGGTGAGGCGCTGGCCCCACTTGAGCGGCTCGGACAGGACGACGTCCTTGCCGGTCTCCTTGTTCTTCACCCGGTACTCGGCGATCTCGGTGTGCGCGTGGCCGACGAGGATCGCGTCGATGCCGGGCACCTGCTCGGCGACGAGCCCGGCCGCGTTCTCGATGTGGGGGAGCTGGTCACCGTACGAGGACGTGCCGCTGGAGCCGGAGTGCGCCGAGACGACGACCACGTCCGCGCCCATCGAGCGCAGCTTCGGCACCCACTTCGCGGCCTGCTCCTCAAGGCCGGGGAAGACCATCTTGCCCTGGACGTTCGCCTTGTCCCAGATCGCGATGCCCGGGTTGGTCAGGCCGAGTATCGCGACCTTCACGTCCCGGCCGTGCGGGGTGCGCATCCGGTGCATGCTGTACGGGGGGAAGGCCGGGCGCAGCGTCTTCGCGTCGAGCGCGTTGGCGCCGAGCAGCGGGAAGTCGCACTGCTCCTCGAACTTCCGCAGCACCGGGATGCCGTAGTTGAACTCGTGGTTGCCGAGCGCGGCGGCGTCGTAGCCGATGGCGTTCATGGCCTGGGCCATCGGGTGGACCGGGCCGCGGCGCGCGGTGATCGGGTCGACCTTGGCGTAGTAGTACGACAGCTGGGTGCCCTGGATGGTGTCGCCGGCGTCGATGAGAAGGGTGTTGCGGCGGCCCTTGGCCGCGCGGACCTGGTCGACGAGGGTGGAGATCTTGGCGAGGCCGATGTCGTTGTGGGCCTTGTCGTCGAACTCCTTGTCCGTGAAGTAGTCCCAGTTGAAGACGGAGCCGTGCAGGTCGGTCGTCCCCATCACCGTGAACGAGTACCGCTTCGCCGGCGTGGGGCGGTGCCCATGGGCCTCGGCGGGGGCGGCGACCCCCGCGGTGAGGGCGGCTCCGGCCCCGACGGCCACGGAGCTCTCCAGGAACGTCCGGCGGTTCAACGGCATGTGCTTCTCCTTGGTTCGGTGGCGTTGGTTCAGGCGCACGACCAGACACGACCGGACACGGGATCGGTCACAGGATCGGACACACAACGCGCGTAGATTCTGGCTCAGGCGGCACGTCGGCAACAGCCCTTTCGGGTTACGGAGTGGGAAAGTGTTCGGTGGACGATCGCTACCGAACATGGAGGAGTCAGGCCGTGACGCAGGAACACGCGACCCCCGGGGCCCCGCAGGTGACGGTGCGTGGTGAGGGCCGGCTGGAGGTCGATCCCGAGCTCGCCCGGATCTGGGTGACGGTCTCCGCGCGCGGCACGGACCGCTCGGCGACGCTCGCGGACCTGACCCGGCGGAACGCGCGGGTGATCGACCTCGTCAAGGCGCAGGGGGAGACGGTCGAGAAGCTGGAGACCGGCCGGTTCTCCATCTCCCCGGAGCTCGGCAGGCGCGGTCGCGGCGAGCGGGTGCACGCCTTCGTGGGCCGGGTGCGGATGACGGCCGAGCTGACCGACTTCACCGTGCTGGGGGAGCTGGTGACCCGGCTCGCCGATCTGGAGCTGACGAGCGTCGACGGCCCGTGGTGGGAGCTGCGGCCGGACTCCCCGGCGTACGCGGAGGCCCGGCGGCTCGCGGTGACGGAGGCGGTGCAGCGGGCGCGCGCGTACGCGTCGGCCCTCGGCACCTCGCTCGCCTCACTCCTCGAACTCGCGGACGCCGGTCTCGGGGGGTCCGAGATGTCGATGCCTCCGGTCTTCGCCGGTGCCCGGCGGGTGGCCTACGTCGCGGAGCAGGCCGGTGAGGCGCCTCCGCTGGACCTCGAACCGCAGCGGCAGACGGTCACGGCCGAGGTCGTGGCGCGCTTCACGATGGCGCCGCCCGCACTCTGAGACAGGAGGCGCGGGGGCGCGAAAATCGCTCATCGGAGCACCCCGGTGCACATATTCAAGACTTGTCAACAACCTTTCATGGAAAGGTTGTTGAGTAGTCATGCCGCGCCAATTTCCTACTGATGGGTAAGGCCTAGGCTCGACCCATGCGCCGAGCGAAAATCGTTTGTACCCTTGGGCCCGCCACCGAAACATACGACCAGATCAAGGCGTTGATCGAGGCCGGAATGGACGTGGCCCGCTTCAATCTCAGCCACGGCTCGTACACCGAGCACGAGGAGCGCTACCAGCGCGTCCGCAAAGCCTCCGACGAGACCGGTCGCAGCATCGGTGTGCTCGCCGACCTTCAAGGCCCGAAGATCCGCCTCGGCCGCTTCCGTGAAGGTCCGGTACTCCTTGAACGCGGCGACGACTTCACCATCACCGTCGAGCCGGTGGAGGGCGACCGCCACAGCTGCGGGACGACCTACTCCGGACTCGCCGACGACGTGACCTCCGGCGAGCGCATCCTCGTCGACGACGGCCGCGTCACCCTCGAGGTCACCTCCGTCGACGGCCCCCGCGTCCACACCCGGGTCGTCGAGGGCGGCATGGTCTCCGACAACAAGGGCCTCAACCTGCCCGGCGTCGCCGTCTCCGTGCCCGCCCTGTCCGAGAAGGACATCGAGGACCTGCGCTGGGCCCTGCGCATCGGCGCCGACGTCATCGCCCTCTCCTTCGTCCGCAGCGCCCGGGACATCGTGGACGTCCACCGGATCATGGACGAGGAGGGGCGTCGGCTGCCCGTCATCGCCAAGATCGAGAAGCCGCAGGCCGTCGAGAACATCGAGGAGATCGTCGCGGCCTTCGACGGCATCATGGTCGCCCGTGGCGACCTGGGCGTCGAGATGCCCCTGGAGCAGGTGCCGATCGTCCAGAAGCGAGCGGTCAAGCTGGCCAAGCGCAACGCCAAGCCGGTCATCGTCGCCACCCAGATGCTCGACTCGATGATCGACAACTCCCGGCCCACCCGCGCCGAGGCCTCCGACGTCGCCAACGCCGTCATCGACGGCACCGACGCCGTGATGCTCTCCGGCGAGACCAGCGTCGGCCGCTACGCGATCGAGACGGTCCGCACCATGAGCCGGATCGTCGAGGCCGCGGAAGAGGACGTCCTCGCCAAGGGCCTGCCCCCGCTGACCGAGCGCAACAAGCCCCGCACCCAGGGCGGCGCCGTCGCCCGCGCCGCCGCCGAGATGGGCGACTTCCTCGGCGCCAAGTTCCTCGTCGCCTTCACCCAGTCCGGCGACACGGTCAAGCGGCTCTCCCGCTACCGCTCGCCGATCCCGCTGCTCGCCTTCACCCCGGACCCGGCGACGCGCTCGCAGCTCAACCTCACCTGGGGCGTCGAGACCTTCCTCGGCCCGCACGTCGACTCCACGGACGCGATGGTGGCCCAGGTCGACGAGGAGCTGCTGCGGATCGGCCGCTGTCAGCCGGGCGACATCGTGGTCATCACGGCCGGTTCCCCGCCGGGTGTCGCCGGCTCGACCAACCTCGTCCGGGTCCACCACATCGGAGAGCCCCTGACGTAGCTTCAGTGCTTGGGCCCTACGCGAAGGTCCATGAGCGCGACGGAGGCCTTGCGGGCGACGGAGATGTTCTGCGCGGTGCGCGACTGGTTCGTGGGCTTCCAGTCGACACCCACGCGGTCGAGGGCGTCGGTGAAGAGCCCGATGATGTCGGCGGACGAGTTGGTGAAGAAGTAGCGGGGGTACTCGTACCGCTTCCGCTCGCCGCCGACGAGCCGGGTCGTCCAGTTCGTGATTCGGCTCCCGTCGGAGTGGATGAGTCCCCGAATGAAGTCCCACGGGTGGGCATCGACGATCTCCTGCTGCCAGGCTTCGAGGACGATGCGACGCTCGTGCTTCTTGCCGGGCCCGTGTTGCGGGAAGAGGCATCCGAGGTGATTGGAGCAGATCTTGACCTCTAAGCACCCCTGTCTCTGGACCTTCGACGCATGATTGCCAGGCAGGACGGATTGCATGGCCCGCACGCACGCGTCGATGAGCCCTGGCCAGGTGTCGGTACACGAGATGGAAAGGCTCGGAACCCGCATAGCCCGGCTCTGGGCGATGTGGCCGTCACCGAGGTAGAGCCCGAGCAGGTACGCGTACGCGACTTCGTCGAGCTCGCGCCCGTCGCACCGTGGACACAAGGGGCTGCGCCTGCCTGGGCACTCGCCACGCTTCGCGCGGTCCTCGTGCTTCCAGTAGCTGATCGTGCCCCCGGGGACGCTGAGTTCGCGCGCCACGTCCGCGTTCCTAGCGCCGCCGCGCAGCAGCGCGAGCGCCCGCTGTCGCACTTCTGTGCCGTGAAAGTTCATGCGATTACTCTGTGCAATGACTCGTCGCCATGCGCAGCAAAAAGCGGACATTCACGCGAAGGTGAACGTCCGCTTCAGGAGCTGTGCCGGGTGCGGGACTCGAACCCGCAAGCCCTCACGGGCAGATGTGTTTGAGACATCCGTGTATGCCATTCCACCAACCCGGCAGATCGCCAATCGGAGTGTACCCGGTCACCGGTCTGGTCAGCAGCTAGGTAGGCTTCTCAGTGCAGCGCACTGCCCCGCAACGAGGAGCCCCCGTGACCGCCCCCGAGTCGCCCCAGCCCGCCGACGACGCCGAGCCGTCGCACGTCCCGCCGCTGACGACCCGCGTCGTCATCGCAGAGGACGAGGCGCTCATCCGCCTCGACCTCAAAGAGATGCTGGAGGAAGAGGGCTACACGGTCGTCGGTGAGGCCGGAGACGGCGCCACGGCCGTCGAGCTCGCCCGCGAGCACCGCCCCGACCTCGTCATCCTCGACGTGAAGATGCCCGTGCTCGACGGCATCTCGGCCGCCGAGAAGATCGCGGGCGAGTCCATCGCCCCGGTCCTCATGCTGACGGCCTTCTCGCAGCGCGAGCTCGTCGAGCGGGCCCGGGACGCCGGCGCCATGGCGTACCTGGTCAAGCCGTTCAGCAAGAGCGACGTGGTGCCGGCCATCGAGATGGCAGTCTCCCGCTTCGCCGAGCTGCGCGCCCTGGAGAAGGAGGTCGCCGACCTCTCCCTCCGCCTGGAGACCCGCAAGCTGGTGGACCGCGCCAAGTCCATCCTGCAGACCCAGTACGGGCTGACCGAGCCGGCCGCGTTCCGCTGGATCCAGAAGACCTCCATGGACCGGCGCATGTCGATGCAGCAGGTCGCCGAGGCGGTCATCGAGGACGCCGAGGAGAAGAAGGCGGCCAAGGGCCAGTAGGCGCGCCCGTACGGCAGAAGACGGAAGAAGACGGAAGAAGGCCCGCTCCACGTCACTGTGGGGCGGGCCTTCGGTCCTTGGTGCGGACCCGGTGGCTCAGTCCTCGCCGAGGTATGCCTTGCGGACGGACTCGTCGTGGAGCAGGTCCTGTCCGGTGCCCGAGAGCACGACCTTGCCGATCTCCATGACGTGACCGTGGTCCGCCAGGGCGAGCGCGGCCTGGGCGTTCTGCTCGACGAGCAGGATGGTGGTGCCCTGGGCCTTCAGCTCGGAGATGGTCGCCATGATCTTCTGCATCATGATCGGCGAGAGGCCCATGGAGGGTTCGTCGAGCATGAGCAGCTTCGGCTGGGACATCAGCGCCCGGCCCATGGCGAGCATCTGCTGCTCACCGCCGGAGAGCGTGCCGGCCGCCTGCTTGCGACGCTCGCCCAGGATGGGGAAGAGGTCGTAGGCGCGCTGGACGTCCTTGGCGATGCCCGCGGTGTCCTTCCGGAGGAAGGCGCCGAGGAGGAGGTTCTCCTCGATCGTCATCCGGGGGAAGATGTGCCGGCCCTCGGGGGAGTGGGCCAGACCCAGCGAGACGATCTTGTGAGCGGGGATCTTGCGGAGGGACTTGCCCTCGAACTTGATCTGGCCGCCGACCGGCTTGAGGAGCCCGGAGAGGGTCCGCAGGGTGGTGGTCTTCCCGGCGCCGTTGGTGCCGATGAGGGTGACGACCTCACCGGCGTCGACGGAGAAGGAGATGCCCTTGACGGCCTCGATCTTTCCGTAGGCGACGCGCAGGTCCTCGACTTCGAGCAGTGCGGTCATGCGTCGTTCTCCTTGCCCGAAGCAGGGTCGTGCGGGGTGTCCTCCGAGGCCTCCGGGGCGTCGGTGGCCTCCGGGGCGTCCTCGGAAGGGGCGTCCTCGGCGGGCGCGTCCTCGGACGATGCGTCCTCCGACGGAGCCTCCTCGGCGGGCGCGTCCTTCGCGGGGGTCTCCTTCGCGGGGGCCTCCACGGCCGGCGCGTCCTCCGCGACGGGCTCGCCCAGGTAGGCGGCGATGACCCGCTCGTCGCTCTGGACGGTCTGGCTGTCGCCCTCGATCAGCTTCTGGCCCTGGACGAGCACGGCGACCCGGTCGCAGAGGTTGAAGATGAACCGCATGTCGTGCTCGATGACGAGCACGGCGACGCCCATGTCCCGGATGGCGAAGATGAGTTCCTCCGCCGCCCGCGTCTCCTGCGGGTTCATGCCGGCGGTGGGCTCGTCGAGCAGGATGAGACCGGGGTCGCTCGCGAGGGCGCGGGCGATCTCCAGCTTGCGCTGCTCGCCGTACGGGAGGTTCTTGGCGAGGTGCTGCGCCTTGTCCTGGAGACCGATGAACTCCAGGAGCTCCATCGCCCGCTTCGAAGCCTCTGCCTCGGCCTTCTTGAAGGCGGGCAGGCGGAGCAGTGCGGACCAGAGGCCCTGCTTCATCCGGGTGTGGCGTCCGACGAGGACGTTCTCCAGGACGGTCATGTTGTGGAAGAGGCGGATGTTCTGGAAGGTACGTGCGATGCCGGCGTCGGTGACCTTGTAGGACGTGGGCGGCAGGACCTTGCCCTTGTACCGGACCTCACCCTCGGTGGGGACGTAGAGGCCGGTGAGGCAGTTGAAGAAGGTGGTCTTGCCGGCGCCGTTGGGGCCGATGAGGCCGACGATCTCGCCGCTGTTGACGGTCAGGTTCACATCGCGCACGGCGGTGAGGCCGCCGAAGCGCATGGTGACCCCGCGCGCGTCGAGAACGGTCTCGCCTGCGGCCGGCGCGGTGGTGGCGTCGGCGGTCTTCGTGGTGGTCGTCATGGTTCAGGCACCTGCCTTGGCGAGCGTGGCGGGCGTCTCGTCCTTCTCGTGGAACTCCAGCTGGTTGCGCCGGTTGGCGATGATGCCTTCCGGGCGGAAGCGCATGAGGAGGATCAGCGCGACGCCGAAGGCGAAGAGCTGGTACTCGCCCATGAACTGGAGCTTGTTGGGGATGAGGAAGAGCAGCGAGGCACCGACCAGGGGGCCGCTCATCGTGCCCATGCCGCCGAGGACGACGGCCGCGAGCAGGAAGGCGGAGTTGGGCGGGATGGGTCCGGCGAAGAGGTACTGCTCCGGGGTCACCGTGTAGGTGACGTGGGCCTGCACGGTGCCGGCGAGACCGGCGAGCGAGGCTCCGAGTGCGAAGGCGATGAGCTTGACCCGGAAGCCGTTGATGCCCATGGCGAGCGCGGCGGTCTCGTCCTCGCGGATGGCGACCCAGGCGCGGCCGATGCGGGAGTCGCCGCTGCGCCGGAAGACCAGCACGACGACCGCCATGATCAGCAGCATCAGGAAGAAGTAGTTCGCGAAGCGGCCGATGGTGAAGCCGGCGATCGAGTGCTCGGCGCCGAAGTCGAAGCCGAACATGCTGAGGTTCGGGATCGACGCGATGCCGTTGGACCCGTTGGTGATGTCGGGGCCGGAGGTGCCGTCGGTGTTCATCACCGCGATGCGGAAGATCTCACCGAAACCGAGCGTGACGATGGCGAGGTAGTCGCCGCGCAGCCGCAGGGTCGGGGCGCCGATGAGGACACCGAAGACCAGGGAGGCACCGGCGCCGACCAGGATGGCGGCCCAGAAGGGGAGGTGGACGCCGAACGGTGAGGTCGGGGCGCCCGAGACGAGGGCGGCCGCGTAGGCGCCGACGCCGAGGAAGGCGACGTAACCGAGGTCGAGGAGACCGGCGAGGCCGACGACGATGTTCAGGCCCAGGGCGACCGTGGCGAAGATCAGGATGTAGACGCCGAGCGTCGCGTACTGGTCGTCGGTCTGGGTGAAGGGGAAGAGCGCCGCGGCGGTGAACGCGCCCGCGATGGAGAGGTTCTGGTGCTTCTTGGTGAGCTGGGTGGCCTGGGCCATGAGGCCCGACTTGTTGACCGCGGCGAAGCCGACGCCGGCGGTGATCAGGAAGCCGAGGAACAGCTCGTCGTACTCGGTGCCGACACCGTAGGTGAAGACGCCGAGGGCCACGGCGAGGACGCCCGCGATGATCAGGATCTCGAGGGAGGAGTGCATCGCGGGCAGTCGGCGCGCGGTGCCGGTGGAGGCGAAGGCCGCCGTGAAGGAGGTCCAGCCGTTGCCGGCGCGGTGCTTGAACTGGTCCCAGGAGGTGTCCTCGGGGTCCACGGGCAGCAGCTTCGGCCGCTCGTAGGGGAGGGCGAGGGCGCCGAGGAGGGCAAGCAGGGAGGCGATCGCGACGATCGCGCCGCCCGGCTCCAGGTTGACCGGGCCGCCGAGCTCGATGCTGATGGCGCCGACGGTGAACCAGGTGATGGCGAAGTTGGCGAGCGCGGCGAGTTTGAGGGCCGCGTCGCCGCCGGCCGGGGTGAGCCAGCGGGTGCCCTTGACGCCGTACGAGGAGACGGTGAAGAGGACGGTGAGCAGGCCCGTGACCAGGACCTGCATCTGGAGGCCGCCGGGGGAGCCGTAGAACGTGAGGTCGCCCGGGAAGCGGGGGGTCCAGGTCCAGGCGAGGAAGCAGCTGGCGATGGTGAGCGCGCCGCCGCCCAGGGTGAGGGCGCGGGCGGCCTTGGCCGGCACGAAGCTGATCAGGCCGGTCGCCTCGGCCGCGGGGGCCGCGGCTGCCTTGGGGTTCTCGGAGATGGTGGTCATGGTGCTCACGCCCTGTCCGCGACGCGCTCGCCGAGAAGGCCTTGTGGCCGGGCGAGGAGTACGACGATGAGGAGTACGAAGGCCCAGACGTCGGCCCAGGACTGGCCGCCGAGCTGCTCCATACCGGGGATGTGGCTGATGTACGCCGTCGCCATGGTCTCGGCGATACCGAGGACGACTCCGCCGATCATGGCTCCGTAGATGTTGCCGATACCGCCGAGGACCGCGGCCGTGAAGGCCTTGAGTCCGAGGAGGAAGCCCATCTTGTAGTCGACGACGCCGTACTTCAGGCCGTAGGCGACGGCGCCGACGGCGGCCATCGCGGCACCGAGGGCGAACGCGATCACGATGATCCGGTCCGTGTTGACACCCATGAGCTTCGCGGTGTCCGGGTCCTGGGCCGTGGCCTGCATGCCGCGACCGGTGCGGGTGCGCATGACGAAGAAGGCGAGGAAGGCCATGCAGATCGGGGCGGCGATCAGCAGGAAGACGTCACCGGTCTGGATGGTGATCGGGCCGAGCTCGATCGCGCCGCCGGGGATCTGCGGGAAGGTCCGGGCGGACTTCGCCTCCGGGTACCACACCCATACGGCGTACTGCAGGGCGAGCGAGAGACCGATGGCCGTGATGAGCGGGGCCAGGCGGGGGCCACCGCGCAGCGGACGGTAGGCGAACCGTTCCGCCCCGATGGCTATGGTGGTCGCGACGAGCACGGCACCGATGATCATGAGGGGCAGTGCGACCCACATGGTGGTGCCGCCGGGCAGGATGAGCCAGACCGTGAGGGCCCCGAAGCCGCCGGTCATGAAGATCTCGCCATGGGCGAAGTTGATGAGCTGGACGATGCCGTAGACCATCGTGTAGCCGACGGCGACGAGCCCGTACATGGATCCCAGTAGCAGGCCGTTGACCAGCTGCTGCGGCAGTTCGTTCACCGCATTGTCCTCCGAGACTTTCGACGGATGTGACACCGCGCGGGGAGCCTGGTGCGGCCCCCCGCGCGGTGAAGGTGGTGCGTGAGTGGTGGGGTGGATCAGCCGCCGAAGGTGCCGGACTTGACGGGCTTGAACGCGCCGCCCTCGACCTTGTAGACCGTCAGCTGCTTGTTGGTGGTGTCACCGAACTCGTCGAAGGAGACCTTGCCGGTCACACCCTCGAAGGAGACGCCCTGCAGGGCCTCGACGACCTTGGCGCGCGCGCCGTCGGGGAGCTTGCCACCGTTGCCGTCGACGACCTTCTTGACGGCCTCGATGATGGACCAGGTCGAGTCGTACGCGTAGCCGCCGTAGGCCTCGTAGGCCTCCTTGTAGCCACCGGTCTTGTAGTCGGCCAGGAACTCCTTGGCCGAGGCGAGGGACTCGATCGGCGCACCGACGGAGGTGGCGATGTCGCCGTTGGCCGCCGCGGCGCCCGCCAGCTTCACGTACTCGGGGCTGTAGAGCGCGTCACCGCCGACGACGGTGACCTTCGCGCCGGCTTCCTTGATCTGCTTGGCCAGCGGGCCGGCGGCCGGGTACTCGCCACCGTAGTAGACGACGTCGGCGCCGGAGCTCTTCACCTTGGTCGCGACCGCGGAGAAGTCCTTGGTGTCCGGGTTGATGTGCTCGGTGCCGAGGACCTTGCCGCCGAGCTTCTCGAACTCGCCCTTGAAGGTGCCCGCGAGGCCGGCGCCGTAGGTCTTCTTGTCGTCGATGATGAAGGCCTTGGTCTTCTTGGCCTCGTTGAAGACGAACTGCGCGGCGAACGGGCCCTGGATGGCGTCCGTGGTGGCGGTACGGAAGTACGACTTGTAGCCGCGCTTCTTGTCGCCGGTGCTCCAGTCGACGCCCTGGGTCAGGGCCGGGTTGGTGTTGGCCGGGGAGACCTGGGCCAGCTTGGCGTCGTCGAAGACCTTCTGCATCGACTCGGCGACGGAGGAGTTCAGCGGGCCGACGACGCCGAGGACGCCCTTGTCGGCGACGAACTTGGTCGCGTTCTGCTGACCGGCGGAGGGCTGGGCCTGGTCGTCCAGGGACTCCAGCTTGAAGGTCACGCCCTTGACGTACGACTTCTTGTTGGCCGTCTTGACCGCGAGGTCGGCCGAGTTCTTGATGCCGAGGCCGAGCGCGGACAGCTCACCCGTGAGCGGCGCGTCGAGACCGATGGTCACGGTGACGTTGCCGCTGTCGCCGTTCTCGGCGGCGCCGCCCTTGTCGTCGCGCGAGCCGCAGGCGGTGAGGGTGAGTGCACCCGCGGTGACCGCGGTGGTGAGTATGAGCAACGAACGGTTTCGCACGAAGGGTCCTTTCCCTGGCGCGGCCCCCTCGGATGAGGCGGTGCCGTGAAGCTGCGGAGCGAGGGGTGCCGTTGTCGAACGCCGGGCCGTACTGAGTTGGTACAAGGCCGTGCCGTAGGACGCGCCCGGCGGCGCGGTGACTGGCGGTGACTCTAAGCGCAGGTGGGGAGGGTCGGGGAGCGCGGAGGACAGGATGTGACTGTCTTGTTATGCCGACGGGTAAATGGTGTGCGCAGCGAGAGGGAAAATCGGGACAAAGGGGTCGGTAATGCGGTGTTCACATAGTGAGAACCTGCAGTTCCGCTAAGGGGCTTGAGCATTCTTGGTACTGACGGTCCGCTCAGCGGACTCTCCGGATATCGGACAACGGCTGAAACCTGAGCGGACGAACCGGCCGCTCCGCTTCCCCCGCCGCACACCCCTGTGTGCGTTACGCAGCGTGACGAAGAGGGTGGTGGGGGCAGTCGGGGATGCCGAAGGGGGCGGCACCCGTAGGTGCCGCCCCCTCGTGATCCGTGGCCGGTCAGGCGCTCGCGGTCGCCCCCGCGTCCGGGAGGTTCCCCGCGTCCTTGGCCGTGACCTCGCGCAGCAGGCAGGTCAGCCGCGCCGAGCAGACCCGCCTGTCCTCCTCGTCGGTGATCACGATCTCGTACGTGGCGGTGGACCGCCCGCGGTGCACCGGGGTCGCCACGCCGGTCACCAGACCGCTGCGCACCCCGCGGTGATGGGTGCAGTTCAGGTCGACGCCGACCGCGATCCTGGAGACCCCGCCGTGCAGCATCGAGCCGATGGAGCCCAGCGTCTCGGCGAGCACCGCCGAGGCGCCGCCGTGCAGCAGGCCGTAGGGCTGCGTGTTGCCCTCCACCGGCATCGTGCCGACGACCCGCTCGGCCGAGGCCTCCAGGATCTGCACGCCCATCCGGTTGCCGAGGTGCCCGGCCGAGAAGAGCGCGGGCAGATCGACACCGAGCGATGCGTACTCGTCGATGACCTCCTGCGGGAACTTCACGTGCTGCTGTTCACCCATGGCCCGGCTCCGTTCGTCTTCGTACGGCTGCTGATCGCGTACTCGCTTGATCGTGCCTGAGCAAACGCTTAGGCGGAGTGCGATTGTTCCAGACGAACGATCACGGACTTGCTCGCGGGGGTGTTGCTGACGTCCGCGGTGGACTCCAGCGGCACGAGGACGTTCGTCTCCGGGTAGTAGGCCGCCGCGCAGCCCCGGGACGTCGGATAGTGCACCACCCGGAAGCCCTCCGCCCGCCGCTCGCTCCCGTCCGTCCACTCGCTCACCAGATCCGTGTACGCCCCGTCGGCGAGGCCGAACGCCGCCGCGTCCTCGGGATGCACCAGGACGACCCGGCGGCCGCCCTTGATGCCCCGGTAGCGGTCGTCCAGGCCGTAGATCGTGGTGTTGTACTGGTCGTGCGAGCGCAGCGTCTGGAGCAGCAGCCGGCCCTCCGGCACCTTCGGGTACTCGACGGGCGCGGCCGTGAAGTTGGCCTTGCCGGTCGTCGTGGGGAAGCGGCGCTCGTCACGCGGGCCGTGCGGCAGCGCGAAGCCGCCCGCGTTCGCCGCGAGACGGGCGTTGAAGTCCTCGAAACCGGGCACCACGCGCGCGATGCGGTCCCGGATCGTGGCGTAGTCGGCCTCGAACTCCTCCCAGGGCGTGGCCGATCCGGCCCCGAGGACGGCCCGCGCCAGCCGCGCCACGATCGCCGGCTCGGACAGCAGGTGCGGGCTCGCCGGCGGCAGATTGCCGCGCGAGGCGTGCACCAGGCTCATCGAGTCCTCGACCGTCACGATCTGCCGACCGCTCTTCTGCACGTCCTTGTCGGTGCGCCCGAGCGTGGGCAGGATCAGCGCGCGCGTGCCCGTGACCGCGTGCGAGCGGTTCAGCTTCGTCGAGACGTGGACGGTCAGGCGCGCGTTCCGCATCGCCGCCTCCGTCACGTCCGTGTCGGGCGTCGCCCCCACGAAGTTCCCGCCCATCGCGAAGAAGACCTTCGCCTCGCCGTCGCGCAGCGCCTGGATCGAGCGGACCACGTCGTAGCCGTGGTGGCGCGGCGAGACGATCCCGAACTCCTTGTCCAGGGCGTCGAGGAAGGCGGGCGCGGGGCGCTCGAAGATCCCCATCGTCCGGTCGCCCTGCACGTTCGAATGGCCGCGCACCGGGCACACGCCCGCGCCCGGCCGCCCGATGTTGCCGCGCAGCAGAAGGAAGTTGACCACCTCGCGGATGGTCGGCACGGAGTGCTTGTGCTGGGTGAGGCCCATCGCCCAGCAGACGATCGTCCGCTCCGAGGCGAGCACCATCTCCAGGGCCCGCTCGATCTCGGAGCGGTCGAGCCCGGTCGCGGCGAGCGTCTCGTCCCAGTCGGCCGCCCGCGCCGCCGCGGTGAACTCCTCGTACCCGTGGGTGTGCTCCCGTACGAACTCCTCGTCGACCGCCCCGGGTGTCTCCAGGACCAGCTTGTTGAGGAGCCGGAAGAGGGCCTGGTCGCCGCCTATCCGGATCTGCAGGAACAGGTCGGTGAGCGCCGCGCCCTTGAGCATGCCCTGCGGGGTCTGCGGGTTCTTGAACCGCTCCAGACCCGCCTCCGGCAGCGGGTTCACCGAGATGATCCGGGCGCCCGCGGCCTTCGCCTTCTCCAGGGCCGAGAGCATCCGGGGATGGTTCGTGCCCGGGTTCTGCCCCGCCACGACGATCAGGTCCGCCCGGTGCAGGTCCTCCAGGGAGACGCTGCCCTTGCCTATGCCGATGGTCTCCGTCAGCGCGGACCCCGAGGACTCGTGGCACATGTTCGAGCAGTCCGGCAGATTGTTCGTGCCGAACTCGCGGGCGAAGAGCTGGAGCAGGAACGCGGCCTCGTTGCTGGTCCGCCCCGAGGTGTAGAAGAGTGCCTCGTCGGGGGAGGCCAGGGCCCGGAGCTCCTCGGCGATGATCGCGAAGGCCCGCTCCCAGGTCACCGGCTCGTACCGCTCCCCGCCCTCCGGCAGCAGCATGGGCTGGGTGATGCGGCCCTGCTGGCCCAGCCAGTACCCGCTGCGGGTCGCCAGGTCCGCCACCGGGTGCGCGGCGAAGAACCCGGGGGTCACCCGGCGCAGCGTCGCCTCCTCGGCGACCGCCTTCGCCCCGTTCTCGCAGAACTCGGCGACGTGCCGCTTGTCCTCCTCCGGCCACGCGCAGCCCGGACAGTCGAAGCCGTCCTTCTGGTTGACCTTGAGCAGGGTGCGCGCGGTGCGCCGCAGCCCCATCTGCTCCTGCGCGATCCGCAGGGTGTGCCCGATGGCGGGCAGGCCTGCTGCGGCGTGCTGCGGCGGCGTGACCTGCGGTGCGTCCTGTACCGGGTCACCGGCCGGGGGCTTGCTGACCATCGCGCTCTCCCTTGAGCGGTAATCCTGCGGCGTACGTCTCCGATCCTGTCACGCGCCACCGACGGAGGGGCGGGCCGGGCAGGGCGACGGAGCAGGTGCGACCGGGAATGTCAGTGGGCCGTGGGAGGATCGTTCCGTGGCCGAGACAGCATCGAAGAAGACCGAGAAGACCGAAGCGGACCGCCCGCGACTCCTCCTCATGGACGGGCACTCCCTGGCGTACCGCGCGTTCTTCGCGCTGCCCGCGGAGAACTTCACCACCGCGACGGGGCAGCCGACGAACGCGATCTATGGTTTCGCGTCGATGCTGGCGAACACCCTCCGCGACGAGGCGCCCACGCACTTCGCGGTCGCGTTCGACGTGTCCCGCAAGACCTGGCGGTCCGACGAGTTCCCCGAGTACAAGGCGAACCGCTCGAAGACCCCCGACGAGTTCAAGGGGCAGGTCGAGCTGATCGGCGAGCTCCTCGACGCGATGCACGCGCCGCGCTTCGCGGTCGACGGCTTCGAGGCCGACGACGTCATCGCGACCCTCGCCACGCAGGCCGAGGCCGAGGGCTTCGAGGTCCTGATCGTCACCGGTGACCGGGACTCGTTCCAGCTGGTCACCGAGCACACCACCGTGCTCTACCCGACCAAGGGCGTCTCCGAGCTGACCCGCTTCACCCCGGAGAAGGTCCAGGAGAAGTACGGCCTGACCCCCTCGCAGTACCCCGACTTCGCCGCCCTGCGCGGCGACCCGTCCGACAACCTCCCGGGCATCCCCGGCGTCGGCGAGAAGACCGCCGCCAAGTGGATCAACCAGTTCGGCTCCTTCGCCGAGCTGGTCGAGCGCGCCGAGGAGGTCAAGGGCAAGGCCGGGCAGAACTTCCGCGACCACCTGGAGTCGGTCAAGCTCAACCGCCGCCTGACCGAGATGGTCCGGGACGTCGAGCTGCCGAAGACCGTGGTGGACCTCGCCCGCGAGCCGTACGACCGCGGGGCCGTCGCGCTGGTCCTCGACACCCTGGAGATCCGCAACCCCTCGCTGCGCGAGCGGCTCCTCGCCGTCGACCCCGGCGCCGCGGAGGACGTCGCCCCCGCCCCCGCCGCGGGCGTCGAGCTCGACACCACCGTCCTCGGCGCCGGCGAGCTCGCCCCCTGGCTCGCCGAGCACGGCGGCGAGCCCCTCGGCATCGCCACCGTCGACAGCTGGGCCCTCGGCACGGGGAACGTGAGCGAGATCGCCCTCGCCGCCGCCGGAGGGGCCGCCGCCTGGTTCGACCCCAGCGCCCTCGACGAGGCCGACGAGCAGGCCTGGGCGGCGTGGATCGCCGACCCGGCCCGCCCCAAGGTCATGCACAACGCCAAGGGCGCCATGCGGGTCTTCCCCGAGCACGGCTGGAGCATCGCGGGCGTCACCATGGACACCGCCCTCGCCGCCTATCTGGTCAAGCCCGGCCGGCGCTCCTTCGCGCTCGACGCGCTCTCCGTCGAGTACCTCGGGCGCGAGCTCGCCCCGGCGGCCGCCGCCGACGGACAGCTCGCCTTCGGCGCCGACGACACCGCCGAGGCCGAGGCCCTCATGAGCCAGGCCCGGGCGGTCCTCGACCTCGCCGGCGCCTTCGACGAGCGGCTCGGCGAGGTCGGGGCCCGCGAGCTCCTCCACGACGTCGAGCTGCCCACCTCCGCCCTCCTCGCCCGTCTGGAGCGGCACGGCATCGCTGCCGACCGGGACCATCTGGAGGCCATGGAGCAGCAGTTCGCCGCCGCCGTGCAGCAGGCCGTGAAGGAGGCGCACGCCTCCGTCGGCCACGAGTTCAACCTCGGCTCGCCCAAGCAGCTCCAGGAGGTCTTCTTCGGCGAGCTCAACCTGCCGAAGACCAAGAAGACCAAGACCGGGTACACGACGGACGCCGACGCGCTCGCCTGGCTGGCCGGCCAGACCGAGCACGAGCTGCCCGTGATCATGCTCCGCCACCGCGAGCAGGCCCGGCTGCGCTCCACCGTCGAGGGCCTGATCAAGACGGTCGCCGCCGACGGCCGGATCCACACCACCTTCAGCCAGACGGTCGCCGCCACCGGGCGCCTCTCGTCCACCGACCCGAACCTGCAGAACGTGCCGGTGCGCACGGACGAGGGCCGGGCCATCCGGCACGGCTTCGTCGTCGGCGAGGGCTACGAGGCCCTCATGACCGCCGACTACAGCCAGATCGAGCTGCGGGTCATGGCCCACCTCTCCGAGGACGAGGGGCTCATCGAGGCCTTCACCTCCGGCGAGGACCTGCACACCACGGTCGCCTCCCAGGTCTTCGGCGTCGAGCGGTCCGCCGTCGACGCCGAGATGCGCCGCAAGATCAAGGCCATGTCGTACGGCCTGGCCTACGGCCTCTCCGCCTTCGGCCTCTCGCAGCAGCTGAACATCGACCCGGGCGAGGCCCGCGGCCTGATGGACACCTACTTCGAGCGCTTCGGCGGGGTCCGGGACTATCTGCGCCGGGTCGTCGACGAGGCCCGCGCCACCGGATACACCGAGACCATGCTGGGCCGCCGCCGGTACCTGCCCGATCTCAACAGCGACAACCGGCAGCGCCGCGAGGCCGCCGAGCGGATGGCGCTCAACGCCCCGATCCAGGGCACGGCCGCCGACATCGTCAAGGTCGCCATGCTCAACGTCGACCGGGCGCTGACGGAGGCGGGCCTCGCCTCCCGGATGCTCCTCCAGGTCCACGACGAAATCGTGCTCGAACTCGCCCCCGGTGAGCGCGAGCGGGTCGAGGCCCTGCTCCGCGAGCAGATGTCCGCCGCGGCGGACCTGCGCGCCCCGCTCGACGTCTCCGTCGGGGTGGGCCCGGACTGGGACTCCGCCGCGCACTGACGCACAACGGCGGAGGGCGGCCCACCCTCCGCCGTCGCAGGCGTTCGTTCCACTGCGGCTCCCGCCCCGCCCACCCCCGTGTGGGCAAGCGTCCCGCAGGCTGGGGGTCCTCCTCTGGGGGAGGGTGGGCGCACGGGACGGCGCCCCTTGCCGGGCCCTCCTGAGCCACGACAACCCCACCATGCGGTACGGAGTGCGCACCCTGGAGGGGGTCGCCCTCGCCGTGCACCGCGAACTCGCGGGCGGCGCGGCGGCCCGTGGCTTCACCCCGGAGGGCAGGATCAGCGAGACCCCTGACGGGAGCGTTCCGCCCGACGGGCCGGACTCTCTCCCACTGGGCTCTCCCCCTCCGGGCTTTCTCCCTCCGGGGCCGGGAGGGGCGTGGCCCGGGCCGGCGTGGCCGGGGCCGACGTGGTCGGAGCCGCCGGAGTCGGCGGCGCTCCCCGCAGCCGCGCCACCGTCCCGTACAGCACGAGCCCGACGGCGAGCCCCGCGCCGGCCCCGAAGCAGGCCGTCGGAATGACGTCCAGGGGCGTCTCGATGCGGTCCCAGCCCCAGTACGCGGCCCAGCGCAGCACCCGGTGGGCGACACCGGCGAGGACGCAGCCACCGATCAGCCCGGCGGCGACGAGCCGCCCGCGCCGGCCGGGCACCGGCACCCGCGCCGGCAGTTCCCCGCCCGGCGCGGTGGAGCGCAGTGCCCGCGCGGTGAACCGGCAGAGGAGCCCCAGGGCCAGCGCGGAACCCCCGTACTGCGCGTAGAGGTAGACGGGGAACCCGGCCACGATCTCGCCGAGGAAGGGGATCACCCGGGTGCCCCAGCGGTCGATGTGGGTGAAGGAGTCCCACACCACGTGGGTCGTCGAACCGAGCACCGCGGAGAGGAAGAACCAGCCGGCGAGCGCCGCCGTGTGCCGGTCTCGCCAGGGACGGCCGCGCACGAGCCCGTACACCCGCCCGCGCCACCGGGCGGGCAGCAGCGCGACGAGCGGCTCGCGCACCACCAGCCACAGGGCCACGAGCGCCGCCGCGATCAGCACGTCGACGGTGACGAGCCCGACGGGGGAGTGGGTGACGTCGCCGAAGACCATCGCCCCGGGCACCGCCGTGGCCGCGAAGTAGGTCATGTCGGGTGCGAACGAGCCGGCGACGAGAGCGGAGGCGACCAGCGGTCCGCGTGCCGTCCCGTCACGGCGCAGCCCGGGCAGCACGGCAGCGGCATGGCTCAGCGTGAACGGCAAAGGGAGCTCCCCCTCGGTTTCGGCGGCGGTGGCGGCCGACGGTCGGGGACGGCCGCACTGCAAGAGGTGCCGGAGCCGCCGGCCGGTTCCCGTTCCGCTCCGGTCGAGGTGGGGAGGCCACCCGTCCGTCTCCGGTCGGCAGGAGGCCGAGAGGTGTCGAAACCGTGAAACACGGTCAGGCGCCAGTGCCCGGTGGTCGTGAGTTGGCATAGGGTCGCCAGAGGTCACGCGCGGGGAGCGTGCGACCGCAGTCGATGGGGAGGGGATCACAGGTATGTCAGCGCAATTGGGCCGTCGGCTGCGCAGGGGGGCCACCAGCGGTGCTGTGGTCGCCGCGGCGGTCGCGGCGCTCGCCGCTTCGCAGGCGCCGGACACGATCCCGCCGGCCGCGGACAACGCCGGCGGCGACCGGGCGATCGGCGCCGGGGACACCGCGACGCCGCCGAGTGACGGCTCGGCGACCGGTGATTCCCCGTACTACACCGACCTGCCGCCGCTGAACACCCCGAACAAGCCCGGGGCGCCCACCAATCTGCCGGTGGTCACCGGGCCCGCCGAGGCCGGTATACCCGCGTCCGTCCTCTCCGCCTACAAGCGGGCCGAGGCGTCGATCCGCTCGACCGACCCCGGCTGCAACCTGCCGTGGCAGCTGCTCGCCGGCATAGGCAAGGTCGAGTCCGGGCAGGCGCGCGGCGGCCGGGTCGACGCCAACGGCACCACCCTCTCGCCGATCCTCGGCCCCGTCCTCAACGGCGTCGGGTTCGCCAACATCTCGGACACCGACGACGGCGCCTACGACAGCGACGCCATCCACGACCGTGCCGTCGGTCCGATGCAGTTCATCCCGTCGACCTGGGCCACCTGGGGTCAGGACGCCAACGGCGACGGGAAGAAGGACCCGAACAACATCTACGACGCCGCGCAGGCCGCCGGTCTCTACCTCTGCGCCAACGAGCGGAACCTCGCCGTCAGGGCCGACCTCGACCGCGCGATCCTCAGCTACAACCGCTCGACGGAGTACCTGAACACGGTCCTGTCCTGGTTCGAGTACTACAAGCGCGGCAGCCACCAGATCCCGGACGGCACCGGAGTACTGCCGGTCGACCGCAGCGACAACCGCGGCCGGGGCAACCGCCCCACGCCCACCCCGCCGCTCTCGCCCCTCCCGACGACTCCCGCGCCGACGACCCCGGCGCCGCAGCCGGGCACGCCGAAGCCGAAGCCGTCCGAGCCGGGCGTGCCCCCCACGACCCCGCCGCCGACCGTTCCGCCGACGACGCCGCCCACCACCCCGCCGACCACTCCGCCGACGACGCCGCCCACCGTCCCGCCGGCCGTCAAGGTCTCGCGGCTCTCGACCGTCGCCACCGGGCCGCTGACGGCCACCACCGGGAACGCCTTCGCCAAGGCCCCCACGGTCGCGGCGCTCGACTCCTCGGGCGCGCCGGTCAAGGGCGTGAGCATCCGCTTCGAGATCGGCGGAACCACCGGCACCCGCTTCGCCGACGGTACGACGACGGCCACCGTCACCACCGGTTCGACCGGCCTGGCGGCCTCTCCCGCGCTCCGGGCGGGCGACAAGACCGGGACGTTCACGGTCAGGGCCACCGTCGTGGGCGTCACCCTGCCCGCCGCCGAGTTCACCGCGACGGTCACCGCCCGCGAGGCGGACACCCTCGCCCGGGTCGACGGCGAGGCCCTGACCGCCACCACCGGCGGCGGCTTCGCCCAGCGGCTGGAGGTGAAGGCCACCGACAAGGGCGTGCTCGCCCCCGGTGTCCTCGTCACCGCCATGGTCGTCACCTCCAAGACGGAGCCCGAGGAGAGCACCGAGGGCCCGTACTTCAAGGGAGAGGCCGGCACGACGGCCCGGACCCTGGTCCTCGAGACCGACGCCAGCGGTCTGGTCACCCTCGACCCCGACTCGCTCCTCGCGGGTGACAAGGCGGGCACGTACTACCTCCAGCTGACCGCGCCCGGCGGCGGCACCACCTTCGTCGAGCTCACGGTCACGGCGCCCACGCCCACCCCGGAGCCGTCGACCCCCGAGCCGACCCCCTCCGGGACCGACTCGCCCGAGACCACGGCCTCGCCCTCGCCCTCGGCCTGAGCGACATCAGGGCCGAAGGCTCGACCGCGGTCCGCTCCGCGTCACGTACGCCCCGCGCCGCCCCGCCGTCCGCACCGGACGGCGGGGCGGCGTTCGGCGTTACCCGGGTGCAACGTGTTCTCATCTCGCGGTCGCGTTGCTACGGTGCCACCGCCCTGACGCCCTATCAGATCGAGCACCGGGAGGCCGACCATGCGCGCCCTCGTCGCCGTCGCCATCGGACTCGCCCCAGTCCTCCTCTTCGTCCTTCTCGTCTCCCTGGTCGATCTGCCGCCCGACGGGCCCACCTCGCCCAAGCCGCTGCTGACCGCCGATCCCGGCCCGAAGAAGTAGGGGGGCGACCGTGCGCCGCCGAGCCAGCCTCGTCCTGCTCGCCCTCGCCGTCTGCTGCGCCGCGATGGCCCCGATCCTGCGCTGGTACGCCTTCCCCCGCCTGGCGAAGATCCCGCCCAACCAGTACCAGGAGACCGTCCTGGAGGCCCGGCCCGCCACCCTCCTCAACTACTCCACCCTCAAGGCCGAGAAGGTCGAGAAACTCACGATCATCCAGACCCTCAAAGGCAACGTGGAGGAGTCGAAGCGGATCGAGCGCGACGCCGGGCGCGACGTCGTCGTCTGGGACGCCCTCGCCTACGTCACGGGCCCCGACGGCAAGATGGTCTCCAAGGTGCCCGAGCGGTACATCTTCGACGCCCACACCCAGGACCCCGTCCACGCCACCGGCGAGATGGTCGACGGCGACCCGGTGCGGCGCGAGGGCATCGAGTTCAAATGGCCCTTCCTCACCGAGAAGCGGGACTACCAGTACTTCGACGCCCAGACCCGCACCTCGGCCCCCATCCACTACAAGGGCACCCAGACCTTCCGAGGCCTGGAGGTCTACTACTTCGAGCAGACCATCCCCTGGACCCAGGTCCCCATGCCCAAGACCATGCCGGTCAAGGGCATCACCCCGCAGATCCTCGCGGACTCGGGCCTCACCCGCTGGTACACCACCAAGCGCATGTTCTGGGTCGAGCCGGTCACCGGAGCCCCCGTCAACGGCGAGGAGATCCACCGGGAGGAGCTCCGCAACGCCAAGGCGCTCATGGGCCAGGACTCCGTCACCGTCTTCGAGGGGCACGTGAAGATGCGGGGCGACTACGTCGACAGCATCGTCGAGATGGTCGGCTCGAACCGTCTGATGGTCATGATGCTCGTCTCCTACATGCCCTGGAGCCTCACCGTCCTCGCCCTGACCCTCCTCTCCCTCGCCCTCTGGCTGGAGTCCCGCTCCCGCCGCCGGGCTGCCCCACCCGAGCCCGTCACCGCTCCCGTCTGAGCCGCGCGCTGGTGTGCCGGGTGGGCTCCGCCACGGAAGGGTCCTCCGGCCACGGATGCTTCGGGTACCTCCCACGCAGCTCCGCCCGCACCGCGCGGTAGCCCTCCCGCCAGAACGACGCCAGGTCGGCGGTGACGGCCGCCGGCCGACCGGCGGGGGAGAGGAGGTGCACCAGCACCGGCACCCCCGCCACCCGCGGAGTCTCCGCCAGGCCGAACATCTCCTGGAGCTTCACCGCGAGCACCGGCCGCTCACCGCCGTACTCGACCCGGATCCGCGAACCGCTCGGCACCTCGATCCGCTCCGGGGCGAGCTCGTCCAGCCGGCCCGCCTCGCCCGTCGCCCAGGGCAGCAGCCGCCGCAGGGCCGCCCCGGCGTCGATCCGCCCCAGATCTGCCCGGCGCGAGGCACGGGACAGCTCCGGCTCCAGCCATTCCCCGGCCCGGTCGACCAGCGCCCCGTCCGCCACGTCCGGCCAGGGATCCCCCAGCTCCGCGTACAGGAAGGCGAGCCGCTCGCGCAGCTCCGAGGCCTCCCGGCTCCACCGCAACAGCCCGGGCCCCTCGCGCCGCAGGCCGTCGAGCAGCGCCTCCCGCACGAGAGCCCGATCCGCCCCGGACCCGAGCGGCCGGACGGTCAGCTCGACCGCGCCCAGCCGGTCCACCGAACGCGCGACCACGTCCCCGTCCTCCCAGCGGACCTCCTCGCCCGTGGCCCGCAGATGGCCGGCGGCCCGCCGCGCGATGTCCTCGTCCACCACGGCCGCGAGCCGCACCCGCGCCGTCGCGTCCCGCGCCGTACGGTCCGCCACCGCCACGGCCAGCCACGCGGTGGAACGCAGCCCCGAGCCCTCGGCGAGCCGTGCCCCGCTCCCCGACACCATCAGGAACCCGCCCTGCTCCCGGGCCCTCGCCACCCGCTCCGGGAAGGCCAGCGCGGTCACCAAACCGGCCACCGCGTCCTCACCCCCGGCCACGGCCCCCTGCCCGGTGTCCTTCCCCTGCCCTCGCCCCGCCCCCGCCTTCTCTCCCGCCGTCCTTCCGGCCGTCTCTCCGGCCGAGCGCTCCAGCCGCCGGGCCTCCGCCTTCCACCGCGCCGCGTAGCCGTCCCCGCCCCGACGGGCCGACCGCCAGGCCGCCGCCAGGTCGTCCCCGTACTCCCGGGGCGGCTCCTCGCTGAGCAGCGCCACCACCTCCGCCGCCCGCCGGACGCCGACCTCGGCTCCACCGTCCAGGAGCGCCCGGCCCAGCCGGGGATGGAGCCCCAGCCGGGACAGCCGCCCGCCGCGCTCGGTGGCCCGGCCCTCCTCGTCCACGGCGCCGACCGCGGTCAGCACGGACCGGGCCGCCGCCATCGCCCCGGCGGGCGGAGCGTCGAGCAGCGCGAGCCCCTCCGCCGTCGGGTCGCCCCAGCACGCGACCCGCAGGGCGAAGTCCGCGAGATCGGCGATCCTGATCTCGGGGGAGGGGAACCGCACCCGGGTCCCGTCCTCGGCCTCCGCCCAGCACCGGTAGACCACGCCGAAGCCCTCGCGCATCGAGCGTCCGGACCGCTGGGTGGCCGCCGCGATCGACACCGGCACGGTCGCCAGCGACCCCAGCCCCCGCGCGTGATCCATCCGCGGCTCCCGCGCGAGCCCCGAGTCCACGACGATCCGGACCCCCGGCACCGTCAGGCTCGACTCCGCAACCGAGGTCGACAGCACCACCCGGCGCCGCCCGCCCGGCTCGGTACCCCGCAGCACCGCGTCCTGCACCGCCGCCGGCGCCCGACCGTGCAACTGGAGCACCTCCGCGTCCACGCCCGCGAGCAGCCCGGCCGTCCGGGCGATCTCCCCCGTACCCGGAAGGAAACAGAGGACGTCGCCCTCGTGCCGCTCCATCGCCAGCCGGACCGTCGCCGCCACATGACGCAGCAGTGCCGGATCGACCCAGGTGCCGTGCGCGGGACGGATCCCGGCCGGCGGCGCGGCGAACCGGACCGCGTACCCGTGCCCCTCTCCCTCGCTCCGCACGATCGGAGCGGGTCCGCTGCCGTCCACGACCGTGAGCAGCCGCGCCCACGCCTCCGCGTCGCTCGTCGCCGAGGCGGCGATCAGCTTCAGCTCAGGCCGCAGCGCCGCCCGCACGTCCACCAGGAAGGCCAGGGCGGTATCCGCGTCCAGATGACGCTCGTGACATTCGTCGAGCAGCACCACGTCCACGCCCGCCAGCTCCGGATCGCGCTGGAGCCGCTGGAGCAGGACGCCGGTCGTCACCACCTCGACCCGGGTCGAGGGGCCGACCCGCCGCTCCCCGCGCACCGAGAAGCCGACCGCCCCGCCGACCTCCTCGCCGAGCAGCCACGCCATCCGCCGGGCGGCCGCCCGCACGGCCATCCGGCGAGGCTCGGCCACCAGCACCCGGCGCTTCGGCCCGTCCCCTATATGTCCCGCGAGCGCGAGCGGCACCAGCGTCGTCTTGCCGGTGCCGGGCGGCGCGTGCAGCACCGCCGTGCCGCGCTCCGCGAGCGCGGTCAGCAGCTCGGGGACGGCATGGCGGACGGGAAGCAGGTCGAGTGCGTCGTATCGGATCACGCACTCAGTTTCGTACGAGGGGAGAAGTGGTGAGGGCGGCTGTCCACAGCCCCCACCTTCTTGTACGACTAATCCCCCCGTCCTCCCGTCCTCTCGTCCCCACGTCCCCTAGTCCTCTAGTCCTCGCGCTCGCAGACGAAGATCGCCGTGCCCGGGATCAGGTTTCCCCGGAGCGGGGACCAGCCGCCCCACTCCTGGCTGTTCCAGGCGGGCCACTCCGGCTCGACCAGGTCCACGAGCCGGAATCCGCCGGCCACCACGTCCCGCACCCGGTCCCCGAGCGTCCTGTGGTGCTCCACGTACACGGCCCGCCCCTGCTCGTCCTGCTCGACGTAGGGGGTGCGGTCGAAGTACGAGGCCGCCACCGACAGACCCTCCGGCCCCGGCTCGTCCGGGAACGCCCAGCGGATCGGGTGCGTCACCGAGAAGACCCAGCGGCCACCGGGCCGCAGCACCCGGCGCACCTCACGGAAGACCCGCACGGGATCGGCGACGAACGGCACCGCGCCGTACGCCGAGCACACCAGGTCGAAGGAGCCGTCCCGGAAGGGCAGCGCCCCGGCGTCCGCCTCCACCAGCGGGACGCCCCCGCCGATCCGCAGCGCGTGCTGGAGCTGCCGGTGCGAGAGGTCGAGGGCCACCGGCCGGGCCCCCTGTGCCGCCAGCCAGCGCGAGCACTGCGCCGCCCCCGCGCCGATCTCCAGGACGTCACGGCCCTTCAGCGAACCGGCCGGCCCGAGCAGCTCCGCCTCGGCCTCGTCGAGCCCCTCGGGACCCCAGACGAACCGGTCGTCGCCGAGGAAGGCCCCGTGCTCGCTCTGGTACTCGTCCGCGTTCCGGTCCCACCAGCCACGGCTCGCCCGGCTGCTCTCCGCGTCCCCCGCGTCACGCCGGGTCGCCTCGGCCTCGTCCTGGGCCCCGTCCTCGGCCAGGTCACGCCGGTCGTGCTGTTCGTACTCTTGGTTCATCTCGCCCGCCGATGTAGTTTGCGCTCAGTGTCGCCGCGCGGCCGACCCGCCGATGTGGCGTGGACGCGCGGAAAGACACGAATTAGTGCCGGGTTTGCACGGATCTGCCCCGGGTGCGCGCTTCGCGCATTGACCCTGTCCGGCCGTCCCCGTATGCTAAAGGTTGCGCTGCGGGCCTGCGCGCCTCAGACGGAGCAGGCCGCGCTCGTACCTGTTGTATGTCCCCTCGGTTTTCGAGGCACCTCCCGTTCACGGGCAGGGGCTTCATTGGCTGTCCGGCTTCTTGGTGCGATACGGGCTCTCGGCGTAGCAGTACCTACGACTTTCTGTCCGTAACCGGAGCCCTTTCCCACATGACGAGCAGCACCGAGACCACCGCCACCAGCACCACCCCGCAGGTTGCGGTCAACGACATCGGTAACGAGGAAGCCTTCCTCGCCGCGATCGACGAGACGATCAAGTACTTCAACGACGGCGACATCGTCGACGGCGTCATCGTGAAGGTCGACCGGGACGAGGTCCTGCTCGACATCGGTTACAAGACCGAAGGCGTGATCCCGAGCCGTGAGCTCTCGATCAAGCACGACGTCGACCCGAACGAGGTCGTCAAGGTCGGCGACGAGATCGAGGCCCTGGTTCTCCAGAAGGAGGACAAGGAAGGCCGCCTGATCCTCTCGAAGAAGCGCGCCCAGTACGAGCGCGCCTGGGGCACCATCGAGAAGATCAAGGAAGAAGACGGCATCGTCACCGGTACCGTCATCGAGGTCGTCAAGGGTGGTCTCATCCTCGACATCGGCCTCCGCGGCTTCCTGCCGGCCTCCCTCGTCGAGATGCGTCGCGTCCGCGACCTCCAGCCCTACGTGGGCAAGGAGCTCGAGGCGAAGATCATCGAGCTGGACAAGAACCGCAACAACGTGGTCCTGTCCCGCCGTGCCTGGCTCGAGCAGACCCAGTCCGAGGTTCGCCAGACGTTCCTCACCACCCTGCAGAAGGGTCAGGTCCGCTCCGGCGTCGTCTCCTCGATCGTCAACTTCGGTGCCTTCGTGGACCTGGGTGGCGTCGACGGCCTCGTGCACGTCTCCGAGCTGTCCTGGAAGCACATCGACCACCCCTCCGAGGTTGTCGAGGTCGGCCAGGAGGTCACCGTCGAGGTTCTCGACGTCGACATGGACCGCGAGCGTGTCTCCCTGTCGCTGAAGGCGACGCAGGAGGACCCGTGGCAGCAGTTCGCCCGGACGCACCAGATCGGTCAGGTCGTCCCGGGTAAGGTCACCAAGCTGGTTCCGTTCGGTGCGTTCGTCCGCGTGGACGAGGGCATCGAGGGTCTGGTCCACATCTCCGAGCTGGCCGAGCGCCACGTGGAGATCCCGGAGCAGGTCGTCCAGGTCAACGACGAGATCTTCGTCAAGGTCATCGACATCGACCTCGAGCGTCGTCGCATCAGCCTCTCGCTGAAGCAGGCCAACGAGTCCTTCGGTGCCGACCCGGCCTCGGTCGAGTTCGACCCGACCCTGTACGGCATGGCCGCGTCCTACGACGACCAGGGCAACTACATCTACCCCGAGGGCTTCGACCCCGAGACCAACGACTGGCTCGAGGGCTTCGAGACCCAGCGCGAGGCCTGGGAGACCCAGTACGCCGAGGCGCAGACCCGCTTCGAGCAGCACCAGGCTCAGGTCATCAAGTCCCGCGAGGCCGACGAGGCCGCCGCTGCCGAGGGCGCTGCCGCCCCGGCCGCCGGTGGCAACGCCGGTGCGGGCATCTCGGGTGGTTCGTACTCCTCGGAGTCGGACGACAACTCCGGCGCCCTGGCGTCGGACGAGGCGCTCGCCGCCCTGCGCGAGAAGCTGGCCGGCGGCCAGAGCTGAACAGGCTCTCCGCTGAGCGCTAGTCGCTAGCGAATCGAGGCCCGCTCCCCTTCGGGGGAGCGGGCCTCGGTCGTTTCCGCGGCCCTTCTCCCGTCCCGCTCAGGGCGTGACGGCGATGTTCGTCAGGCCGTAGCCGCCGGTCACCGTGTTCGAGGCGTACACCGTGGTCGTGCAGCCGGCGCTCTGGTTGGTGACGTTGATCGCGAGCCGATTCGATCCGGTCGCACCCGTCAGGTCCGACCGGTTGCCCCGGAAGACCGTGCCGCAGCCCCAGCCGCTCTGCTGACTGTGGGTCTCGAAGCCGTTGTTCGTCGTGTTCACGCCGGTGTTGTTCTCCACGAGGACGCCGTTGCCCTTCACGTCGACCCAGGAGTCGTCGTAGTTGGCGCCGGTCAGCCCGCGCCCGTCGAAGGTGTTGCCGGCGATCCGCGCCCCCGTGGTGCCCTCCTTGATGTCGACGCTCTCCCCGCCGACGTCGGGCCCGATGACGTTGTTCAGGATCTGCGCGTTGTCGCTGCGGTCGGTGAGGGCGTTCGCCGTTCCGACGTACACCCCCTCGCCCATGCCGCGCCCGTCGTTCCCGGTGTCGTAGATCCGCGAGTTCCTGAGTACGCCGTTCTTGCTGGAGTTGCGGAAGTGCACGCCCTCCATGTCCAGGTCGTGCACCGTCACCCCGTCGATCACCACACCGTTCGCGGCGTCGGCCATGATCCCCTTCTGGCCGCCGGTCACGGTGATGCCCGAGACCGTCCAGTACGAGGCTCCGTTGAGGTGCAGCCCGTAACCGCCGCCGGCGGTCAGTACCGCGCGCGAGGAGCCGGTCAGGGTGATGCGGGCCGAGGCGGTGCCCGCGGTCAGGGCCTTGAAGTTGCCCGTGTACGTGCCGTCCGCGAGGTGGATCGTGTCGCCCGGGCGGACGTTGGTGAGGGCCGTCTTGAGCTGGGCGGCGGTCGAGACCTCGACGGTCGCCGCGGCGGCCGGAGTCGTGGCGAGGGGGACGGCGAGGAGCGCAGGCAGCAGGGGGAGGAGCAGCGTTCGGGTGCGCATGGCGGAGGCCTTCCGAGTGAGGGCGGTTCGTGTATGTGCACGATGGTCGGGATGCTGAACGCGATGCTGTCCCGAGACGGTAGGGAGCGGCTGTGGGCATGTCAAGGTCTGGACCAGTGGCCGGAGTACGCCACACTCCTGGACCGGAAGATCGGCACGCGCGGGAATGGCACCGCGGCGCCCGGCGTTGCCAGAGAGAACACGAGGAGGAGCGGTAATCGTGCTTGATCCCCAGGATTTGTACGAATGGGACCCGAAGGGCCTGGCCGTCGTGGACCTGGCCCTGGCGCAGGAGTCGGCCGGGCTGGTCATGCTGTACCACTTCGAGGGCTACATCGACGCGGGCGAGACGGGTGAGCAGATCGTCGACCGGCTGCTCGACACCCTCCCTCACCAGCTGGTGGCCCGCTTCGACCACGACCGTCTCGTGGACTACCGCGCCCGCCGCCCCCTGCTGACCTTCCGGCGGGACCGCTGGTCCGCGTACGAGACGCCCTCCATCGAGGTCCGCCTCGTCCAGGACGCCACCGGCGCGCCCTTCCTGGTCCTCTCCGGCCCCGAGCCCGACGTGGAATGGGAGCGGTTCGCCGCCGCCGTCGGGCAGATCGTCGAGCGCCTCGGCGTCCGCCTCGCGGTGAACTTCCACGGCATCCCCATGGGCGTGCCGCACACCCGCCCCGTCGGCCTCACCCCGCACGGCAGCCGCACTGACCTCATGCCGGGGCACCGCAGTCCCTTCGACGAGGCCCAGGTTCCCGGCAGCGCGGAGTCCCTCGTCGAGTACCGGCTCTCGGAGTCCGGCCACGACACGCTCGGCGTCGCCGCCCACGTCCCGCACTACGTGGCCCGCTCGCCGTACCCGGACGCCGCCCTGACCGTGCTGGAGGCAGTCACCGCCGCCACCGGCCTCGTGCTCCCGGGCGTCGCCCACGCGCTGCGGACGGAGGCCCGCCGCACCCAGACCGAGATCGACCGCCAGATCGGCGAGGGCGACGAGGAGCTGGTCGCGCTCGTGCAGGGCCTTGAGCACCAGTACGACGCCGTGGCCGGCGCCGAGACCCGCGGCAGCCTGGTCGCCGAGCCCGTCGACCTGCCGTCGGCCGACGAGTTGGGCCGCGAGTTCGAGCGCTTCCTCGCGGAGCGGGAGGGCGACGCATAGCCCTCCCGGACCAGGCCCTAAGCTGCCGCTCATGCTGAAGGTGGGCCTGACCGGCGGGATCGGCGCCGGCAAGAGCGAAGTGTCGCGGCTGCTCGTCTCGTACGGGGCCGTGCTGATCGACGCGGACCGGATCGCCCGTGAGGTCGTCGAGCCCGGCACGCCGGGGCTCGCGGCCGTCGTGGAGGCCTTCGGGGAAGACGTCCTGACCAGGAGCGGGGCCCTCGACCGGCCGAAGCTCGGCACCATCGTGTTCGCCGACGCCGACCGGCTGGCCACCCTGAACGCCATCGTCCACCCCCTGGTCGGGGCACGGTCGGCGGAGCTGGAGAGCCGGGCGGGCGCCGGGGACGTCGTCGTCCACGACGTACCCCTGCTGTCCGAGAACGGGCTTGCGCCGCTCTACGACCTGGTCGTGGTCGTGGACGCCTCCCCGGAGACCCAGCTCGACCGGCTCGTACGGCTCCGGGGCATGGTCGAGTCCGAGGCCCGGGCCCGGATGGCGGCCCAGGCCACGCGCGCACAGCGGCTGGCCGTCGCGGACCTCGTGATCGACAACGACGGTCCGCTCGAAGCGCTGGAACCGCAGGTGCGGAAGGTCTGGGACGAGCTGGAGCGCCTGGCCGCGTCCGCCGCCTGAGAGGTCCCCGGACGCCCGGCCGCCGTCGGCGGAATGCCGTCGCCGGGTTCGGTGTTCCTTCAGCGGAACGAGGGAAGGATGCCATCGTGGCCGACAGGAACCCGGAAACGCACGTCATCGACTTCCGCGCCGCCGAGCACCTGCTGGCCGCGAGGGACCCGCGTGGCGCCGTGAAGCTGCTGGACTCGGTGATCGCCGCCCATCCCGAGAACACGGCGGCGCGCCTGCTGCGCGCCCGGGCGTTCTTCGCCGCCGCCCAGCTGCGTCCGGCGCAGCTGGAGTTCGAGCTGGTCCTGGAGCGCGAGCCGGACAACGCGTTCGCCCACTTCGCGCTGGCCCGCACCTTCGAGCGCTCCGGACTCACCGCCCAGGCCACCCGCCACTTCCGGCTCGCCGCCGCGCTCGACCCGAAGCCCGAGTACCTCCAGGCGGCGGGCTTCGACTCGCGGGGCTGACGGCAGGACCGGTCGCGGGGCTGACCACAAGGCCGGCCGAGGGCCGATCGCAGGGCCGAGGACCGCGGGGCGGTTCGGGGACGACCGCTCAGCGGCCCGTGCCGCCGTGGTCGGGTTCGTACGGCGGGATGTCCCGGCCCGGCTGCCAGTGCGGGCCCTGGTGGATATGGCGCAGCACCATCGCCAGATCGACCGTGACCACCAGGAACAGCACCCCGCAGGCCGCGGCCCAGCCCGGGCGGCCCACCAGAGAGAACACGGTCGTGCCGAAGACGGCCCAGACCAGCCCCCACACACTCAGCCAGAACCGCAGCCGCAGGGCACTGCGCGCATTGGCCGGCTCGTTCCCGGTACGCATGACGGTCGGCCCTCCCGTCGGGGCCCCCGATCCACTTCCAGCATGGACCCACGGCGGGCGAAGGGGTAGGGCTCAGGCGCCGAGGCCGGGTGTGCCTAGTGGACGACGGTGTAGCTGCGCCAGGGCAGGGTGTCCGGCACGATCTCGTCGTTGGTGTTGCTGGGCAGGTAGATGTTGGACTGTCCCCGGCAGTCGCGGGTCGTGTACAGCCTGAGGTCGTTCAGGGTGTCGTTCACGATCCTGGTCACACCGGACGGCGCCAGCCGGTGGCAGCCGTTCACCGAGGGGCTCGTCACGGACACCACCAACTCGCGCTCCGTCTCGTACGAGATCGTGCCCACGGCGCTGCGGCCGAGGCCCGAGCAGCCGGCGACCGCGAGAGTGAGCAGGACGGCCCCGGTGGCCGTCGTGAGACGCCGGCGAACGGACATGGCGGTTCCTCTTCTGTCGTACGAAGGCGGCGGTCGGCAGCACCCCGGATCCACCCCGGTCCAGGCCACCATGCCGTCTGCCGGAACCCCTGTCATCCGCTGATGGGCCGCCCGGGCGAACGGACCTGAGCCCCGTTGTCAGACCCCACCCGTAAGGTCGGAGATCCAGGCGGAGAACCCGCCCAAGACCGTCACCCAGCGGGAGGAGAGGAGAGCCGTGCCCCACACCTGGATCACCAGCGCCGCCGTCTTCCTCCCGGCCGCCCTTCCCCGCGAGGGCCGGGTCGCCTTCTGGGCCCCCGACGGAGGTGCGCTGCCGGACCTGGGCACGTCCGGCGGTGCCTCCGGAGGCGGCGGTGCCTCCCAACCCCAGCCCCAACCCCAGCCTCAGTTCGATTCCGCGTCCTCTTCCGCCGATGCGGATCCCGGCGCCCCCGAAGGCCCGGAGCGTGTGGAGCTGACCGTCGTCCGGCGGCACGGAAGCGGGGTGCGCACCCGGGTCGTCCCCGCCGTGGCCCTCCCCGTCGCCGAGGCCCTGCCCCATCTGGTCGCGGCCCGCCACCACGCGGCCGCGCACCCCGCCACCGCCTGCTGGGGAGCCGCCGCGCTGCACGCCCTGCAGCTGGCCGCCCGAGGCCGACTGCTGCCCGGACTGACCGCCGACGACCTGGACGCCTGGCGGGCCGGCCCGCTGGACGCCGACGACATCGCCCACCTGCGGGCCGTCGCCGCGGCCATGCCGTACGAGGCGCACGCCGTGCCCGTCCCCGGGCGCGGCCCCCTCCGGCTGCCCGAGCCCGAGGCCCTCGTGCGGGCCTTCCTCGACGCGGTCGCCGACACCCTGCCCCGTACGCCGGCCGCGGCCCACGCGGTCGGCGCGCCCTTCGCGGCCCGTGCCCCCCAGCACCTGCCCCGAGCGCGCGCCTGGGCCGCGGAGGCGGCGGCCGGCATGGACGCGGGGGTACGGGTCTCGCTCCGCCTCGATCTGTCGGGGTACGAACTCTTCGACACCGCCGACACCACCGACACCGCCTCCGGAGGGAACGGAGAGGACACCGCCTCCGGACAGGGCGGCGACACGCGCCGGGCCGCCGCCGCGATCCTTCAGATCCACAGCCTCGCCGACCCGACCCTCGTCATCGACGCCCTGGCCCTCTGGGCGGGGGAGGGCGAGCACTTCGGGCCGCGCGCCCGGATCGACGCGGTCCTCGCCCTGCGCCGGGCCGCCCGCGTCTGGCCCCCGCTGGCCCGGCTCCTGGAGCGGGACGTCCCCGACGTCCTCTCCCTCTCCGAGGACGAGCTGTACGAACTCCTCGGCCCCGCCGCGGCCCGGCTCGCCGACGCCGGGGTCGCCGTCCACTGGCCGCGCGAACTCGCCCGCTCGCTCAGCGCCTCGGCCGTCGTCCGCCCCGCCCTCACCGCGCCCGGCTCCGCGACCGAGGGGACGGCCTTCTTCGACAGCGAGGAGCTCCTGCGGTTCAACTGGCAGCTGGCACTCGACGGCGATCCGCTCACCGAGCGAGAGATGGACCAACTGGCCGAGGCCCACCGGCCCGTCGTGCGCCTGCGCGACCAGTGGGTCGTCGTCGACCCCGACCTCGTCCGGAAGGCCCGCAAGCGCGAACTGGGCCTGCTGGAACCGGTCGACGCCCTCGCCGTCGCCCTCACCGGCACCGCGGAGGTGGACGGCGAGACCGTCCCCGCCGTTCCCGTGGGGGCGCTCGCCGCCCTCCGGGACCGGCTCATGGCCGGCCCCGAGGCCGTGCAGGCCCCGCCCGGCCTGACCGCCACCCTGCGCGACTACCAGCTCCGCGGCCTCGCCTGGCTGGACCTGATGACCTCGCTCGGCCTCGGCGGCTGCCTCGCCGACGACATGGGCCTCGGCAAGACCGTCACGCTCATCGCCCTCCATCTGCGCCGTGCCCGCCGCGCCCCCACCCTCGTCGTCTGCCCGGCCTCCCTGCTCGGCAACTGGCAGCGGGAGATCGAGAAGTTCGCGCCCGGCACACCGGTGCGCCGCTTCCACGGCGCCGACCGGGACCTCGACGGGGACGGCGGCTTCGTCCTCACCACCTACGGCACCCTGCGCACCAGCGCCGCCCGGCTGGCCGCGCAGGAATGGGGGATGGTCGTCGCCGACGAGGCCCAGCACGTCAAGAACCCGTTCTCGGCGACCGCGAGGGCGCTGCGCGAGATCCCGTCACCCGCGCGGGTCGCCCTGACGGGCACACCCGTGGAGAACAACCTCTCCGAACTCTGGGCGCTCCTCGACTGGACCACCCCCGGTCTCCTCGGCCCGCTCAAGGCGTTCCGCTCCCGCCACGCCCGGGCCGTGGAGAACAACGAGGAGATCGAGCACGCGGAGGCCGTCGAGCGGCTCGCCCGGCTCGTACGGCCCTTCCTGCTGCGCCGCCGCAAGTCCGACCCCGGCATCGTCCCCGAGCTCCCGCCCAAGACCGAGTCCGACCATCCCGTCTCCCTCACCAGGGAACAGGCCTCGCTCTACGAGGCGGTCGTCCGCGAGACCATGGGGCAGATCGAGGACGCCGAGGGCATGGCCCGCCGCGGCCTCGTGATGAAGCTGCTGACCTCCCTCAAACAGATCTGCAACCACCCCGCGCAGTACCTCAAGGAGGAGGCCCCGCGCGGCAGCGGCACCGCCCGGCTGTCCGGCCGCTCCGGCAAGCTCGCCCTGCTCGACGAGCTCCTCGACACGATCCTCGCCGAGGACGGATCCGTGCTCGTCTTCACCCAGTACGTGTCGATGGCCAGGCTCCTCGCCGACCACCTGGCCGCGCGCGGCATCCAGGCCCAACTGCTCCACGGCGGCACCCCGGTGGCCGAGCGCGAGCGGATGGTCGACCGCTTCCAGGCCGGCGAGATCCCCGTCTTCCTGCTCTCGCTCAAGGCCGCGGGCACCGGCCTCAACCTCACCCGGGCCGGCCATGTCGTGCACTACGACCGCTGGTGGAACCCGGCGGTCGAGGAGCAGGCCACCGACCGGGCCTACCGGATCGGACAGACCCAGCCCGTGCAGGTCCACCGCCTCGTCGCGGAGGGCACGGTCGAGGACCGCATCGCCGAGATGCTCCGCGCCAAGCGGGCCCTGGCCGATGCCGTCCTCGGCTCGGGCGAGGCGGCCCTCACCGAACTGACCGACCGTGAGCTGGCCGATCTGGTGTCCCTGAGGAGGCCCTCGTGAACCACGCACGCGGCACCCGCGGGGCCGCCCCCCGACACGACGACCGCCGCCGCAGCTTCCCGCAGGTCGCGCCCCGCGAGGCACCCGACGGACGGTTCGCCGCCACCTGGTGGGGCAACGCCTGGGTGGAGGCGCTGGAGGACACCGCCCTCGACCCGGCCCGCCTCGCCCGCGGCAAGGCGTACGCCGGGCGCGGGCACGTCGACGCGATCACCGTCACCCCCGGCCGGGTCGTCGCCTACGTCCACGGCAGCCGCACCCGCCCGTACCGCACCGAGATCAGGATGCGTACCCTCGGCGACGACGGCTGGGAGCGGTTCCTCGACGAGGCCACCGCGCGCCCCGAGCACATCGCCGCCCTGCTCGACAAGGACGTGCCGCACGCCCTGGAGGCCGTCACCGGCCTGCTGCCCGCGCCGGGGGACCTCGTCCCCGACTGCTCCTGCCCGGACGACGGTTACCCCTGCAAGCACGCGGCCGCCCTCTGCTACCAGGCGGCGCGGCTCCTGGACGAGGACCCGTTCGTCCTCTTCCTGATGCGCGGCCGCGGCGAGCAGGAGCTGCTCGCCGAGCTCACCCGGCGCAACGCGGCCCGCTCCGCCGCCGAGACGACCGCCGCCGCACCGCCGATGCCCACGGTCCCGGCCCGCGCCGCGCTCGCCGCGACGGCGCCCGGTGTGCCCGGTGCGTCCGGTGCGCCCGGTGCGGGGCTGCTTGCGTTGCCGCCCCCACTGCCGCTCCCCGACCGGCCCGGCAGGCCTGCCGTCTTCCCGCCCGACCCCGAGGCCCCCGACCCGCTCGCCCTCGACCTCCTCGCGAGCGAGGCGGCCGTCCGCGCCCACACCTTCCTCGCGACGGGGCACGACCCGGTCGCCGCGCTCACCCCCTGGCAGGACGCGGTACGGCTGGCCGCCGCGCACCCCGGCTCCGGGCTCACCGCCTCGACCCGCGCGCTCTACCGCGACCTGGCGTACGCGCTCGACCGCACGCCCACGGACCTCGCCCGTGCCGTCGCGGCCTGGCGGCAGGGCGGCGCCGCGGGCCTCGCCGTCCTGGAGGAGCCCTGGGACCCGCCGGCGGGCCCGTTCGACCGGGCCCGGCCCGCGCTGCTCGCCGCCGACTTCCCCGCCTTCCGGCCCTGGCGCAACCGTCTCTCCACCGAATCCCTCCAGCTCCGGCTCGGCCGGGACGGCCTCTGGTACGGCTATGAGTCGGACACCGGGCGCGAGGACTGGTGGCCGCGCGGCGACCCCGACCCGGACCCGGTCGGCACCCTCACCGACCTGCTGGGAAGGTGAGCAGAGCGTGAACCGACACTCGAACGGCTCCCCACTCGAAGGAGTGAATCCCGCCACCGCCGGATCCGGCATTCGTGTTTGTCGCGTTGATTCCGGTACGGGCGCTTGCCCGTGTACAACTCCGGAAGGCAGGAAGCCATGAGGCAGATTCGCCGAAGTGGTCTGGCCACACTGATGGTCACGGGTGGAGCGCTCGCACTCTCGGCGGGCGCCGCGCACGCCGACGCCGGCGCCCAGGGCGCCGCGGTCGGTTCGCCGGGAGTGATCTCCGGCAATACCGTCCAGCTGCCCGTCCACGTGCCGGTCAACGTCTGTGGCAACACGGTCAACGTCGTCGGACTGCTCAACCCGGCGGCCGGCAACAGCTGTGCCAACAAGTCGGCCGCGCCCGAGCCCGGCGGCTACGGCGAGGAGGACGGCGGCGGCCGCTCCCACAAGGACCTGCCCGGCACCCCGCGGGGCGGCGAGCAGGGCGGCTCCCACGGCGGCGGCTCCTCAACCGGCGGCTCCTCCAACGGCGGTGGGGCCACGGCCGAGACCCACACCGAGGGTTCCCCCGGCATCCTCTCCGGCAACGGCCTCCAGCTGCCGATCGACCTCCCCGTGAACCTCACCGGGAACTCGGTCAACGTGGTCGGCGTCGGGAACCCTGCCATCGGCAACACCGCGGTCAACGGCCCCGGCAAGCCCGCGCAGCCGATCGAGAAGCCGACGCCGCGCCCGCAGACCCCCGTGCGGAACGTGCCGGTTCCGCGCACCGACGAGACCGAGAAGCCCGCCCCCGTACCCGCCCCGGCCCCGGCGCCGCAGGGCGAGTCCGAGTCGGTCGCGCTGGCCGCCACGGGCGCGGACACCATCGGATACGCCGGAGCGGCGAGCGCCGCGCTGCTGCTCGGCGGCGCTCTGATGTACCGTCGCGCCCGCCGCGCCGGAGACCAGGCCTGAGGGTCCTGCCTTCGCGTACCGACCGACGCGCGCTGACGCCCGAGCTGTCAGCGGCGTCCCGGGCCGCGCGTGTTCTCGGCGCCGTGGCGCCAGGCCCGGAGCACCGTCTCGATGGCGGGAGCGACCGTCGTCCGGGCCTGGTGCCGGGGAACCCCCTGCATCAGCAGGCCGTCGTACGGGGTGTCGACATGTCGTACGGAGGCTCGTACGGCGGCGGTGACGGCGCCCCGGTCGAGGGACCGGCCCGCGGCCGTGCGCCCCACCCGGCCGCTGCCCTTCGTCGACGCGTGTTCGGCGATCTCCGTGGCCCGGTCGTCCGGGCAGGACGGGAAGAGGCGGAGGATCTCGGCCCTCAGCGTCGCGGTGATCTCGGCGTCGAGCGCCGCGCGCCGCACCGCGTCCCTGGCCCGCCGCCTGGCCCGCGCCTCCGCGTCCGCCAGGCAGGCCGCCTCAGCCCGGGCCAGCGCCGGCTCTTCGACGAGCAGTCCCTGACGCTCGTACCGCGTACGGCGCCGGTTGTGCCGTACCACCACGGCCCAGAGGGTGCTGCCCTCCCTGGCCCGCCGGGTGAGCGCCGTGTCGCCGCGGCGCAGGAAGACCAGGTGTCCGAGATCGGCGCAGTCCAGACAGACCGGCGCGTTGTACTCGACGACCATCCGCTCCAGCGGCCCCCGGTGACACTCGGAACAGCGGCGGCGCCGGAGCGGTTCGACGACGACGGGCGCGACGAGGTCCACGTCCGGTCTCCCCTCAGCGGACGCCGGGCGCGGCGGCGGCGATGAAGGTGGCGAGTGCCTCCTTCGCCCTCTCCGACCGGCGGGCGCGGTCAGCCTCGTCCACCGCGTCGTGCATGCAGTGGGATTCCACGAAGGCCGCCTCGGCGAGGCGCCGGGTCTCCGGTTCGTCGCAGACCAACTGGACGCGGAAGAGGGCCTGTCGGGCGGCGGTGCGCTGCCGGTAGGAGGCGTGGCGCGACTCCTCCGCCTCCTTCGATCCGGGCTTGGCGGCGGCCCGGAACCAGCGGTCGTTCTGGCTGTGCCGGTAGTCGACGACCGCGCCCGCGAAGGCGCTGTACGTCTCGATCCGCTCCTGGCGGAGCTGCTCGGTCCGGGCGAGCGCGGCCGTGCGCTCGGTGGCCCGGCCCTGGAACCAGTGCGTGGCGACCACACCCAACAGCGTTCCCATCACGGCTATCAGCGCCACATCCATGACCGGTCGGCCCTCCCCGTTTCCTCGGCCGAAGTCCTCGGCCGATTCGCTCGTCCGTACCCGAAGATCCTTCGGACCCTCAGATCATGACAGCCGGAGGGTGGGACGTCACTGGCGGTAGCTGCTCAGGAAGCGGCCGATGCGGCTGATAGCGGCGTCGAGGTCGTCGGCGTACGGCAGGGTCAGGATGCGGAAGTGGTCCGGGCGCGGCCAGTTGAAGCCCGTTCCCTGGACGACCTGGATCTTCTCCCGCAGCAGCAGGTCGAGGACGAACTTCTCGTCGTCGTGGATCTTGTGCACGGCGGGGTCGAGGCGCGGGAAGGCGTACAGGGCGCCCTTGGGCTTCACGCACGAGACGCCGGGGATCTCGTTGAGCTTCTCCCAGGCCCGGTCGCGCTGTTCGCGCAGCCGGCCGCCGGGGGCGGTGAGCTCGTGGATCGACTGCCGGCCGCCGAGCGCGGCCTGGATGGCGTACTGGGCGGGGGCGTTGGGGCACAGCCGCATGGAGGCCAGCATGGTGAGGCCCTCCAGATAGCTCCTGGCGTGCTGCTTCGGGCCGCTGACGACCAGCCAGCCGGAGCGGAAGCCCGCCACCCGGTACGTCTTGGAGAGGCCGCCGAAGGTGAGGACGACCAGGTCGGGGGCGAGGGAGGCGGCGGGGTAGTGGACGGCCTCGTCGTAGACGATCTGGTCGTAGATCTCGTCGGCGAAGACCATCAGGCCGTGACGGCGGGCGAGATCGAGGATGCCCTCGACGATCTCCTTCGGGTAGACCGCCCCGGTGGGGTTGTTGGGGTTGATGATGACGACGGCCCGGGTCCGGTCGGTGATCTTCGACGCCATGTCGTCGAGGTCCGGGTACCAGTCGGCCGATTCGTCGCAGAGGTAGTGCACCGCCTTGCCGCCCGCGAGGGTGGTGACCGCCGTCCAGAGGGGGAAGTCGGGGGCGGGGATCAGGACTTCGTCGCCGTCCTCCAGGAGCGCCTGGACGGCCATGGAGACCAGCTCCGACACGCCGTTGCCCAGGAAGACGTCGTCGACGTCGACCTCGGGCAGGCCCATGGCCTGGTAGCGCTGGGCGACGGCGCGGCGGGCGGAGAGGATGCCGCGGGAGTCCGTGTAGCCGTGGGCCCTGGGGAGCATCCGGATCATGTCCTGGACGATCTCCTCGGGCGCCTCGAAGCCGAAGAGCGCGGGATTGCCGGTGTTGAGGCGCAGGACACTGTGGCCCGCCTCCTCCAGTGCGTTGGCGTGCTCGATCACCGGGCCGCGGATCTCGTAGCAGACCTCGCTCAGCTTGCTCGACTGCCGGAACTCCATGTCCGACCTCCCCAGGTCCCCGGAATGAGTGTTGCTTGGTTTTACCAAGTTAGAGCTTGGAAAGTCCAACAACATGTCTAGACTGCGTCGCATGCCACGTCAGCCACGCCGCCGCAGCTACGACCAGCACTGCGCCGCCGCGCGCGCCCTCGACCTCGTCGGCGACCGCTGGACCCTGCTCGTGGTCCGCGAACTCCTCGCCGGGCCGCGCCGCTACACCGACCTCCACGCCGACCTGCCCGGCGTCAGCACGGACATGCTCGCCGGCCGGCTCAAGGACATGGAGGGCGCCGCGCTCGTCACCCGGCGCCGGCTCCCGCCGCCCGCCTCGGCGTCCGTGTACGAACTCACCCCGCGCGGCCGGGATCTGCTGCCCGTGCTGCGCTCGCTCGCCGCCTGGGGTGCGCCCGACCTGGGTGAACCGCGGCCGACCGACGCCGTCCGCGCGCACTGGTACGCGATCCCGCTCCTCGGGGCGCTCGCGGAGCTGGGCGCCGGGGTGGTCCAGGTGAGCCTGGACGAGGGGGAGTTCCACGTACGGGTCGGTGGCGACGGGAGCGTGGAGTACGGGGACGGGGTGTACGGGGACGGCGTGTACGAGGGTGGGGCGTACGAGGGTGGCGGGTCCGGTGGTCCCGACGCCCGGCTGCGGACCGACACGGCGACCTGCCGCGCCGTCGCCGAGGGGGAGTTGACGCTGGCCGAGGCGATCGAGTCGGGGCGGGCCACCCTCGAAGAGGGGCGCGCCACCCTCGGATTGGAGCGATCCGCTTCTGCGCGCCCGGCGTTGGCCGCGGAGGCCCACTGACCGAGTTCCTTGACCGAGTTCCTCGACCGAGTTCCTTGATCACGTTCCTTGATCGAATTCCCGTCCGGGGCCTCCCCCTTCCGGGTAGCGTATGGCCGTTTCGGCGGCCGTGGAACGTACGGCCGCTCCACGAACGCGGAGGGGATGTCCATGGGGCTGGGGCTGGGAATACGTGAGGCGGCGCGCGGCGCGCGACGGCGCAGAACACTTCCCGTCGCGGGCGCGGTCGCCACGGTGGCGGCCGTGCCGTCCGCCGCGCCGGCCACGCCCGGCAGCGGAGTGAGCGGAAACGTGCTCGCCAGGGGCACCTCGGACGGCAGGCTGAGGATCGAGCCGCCCACGGGCGACACCGACGTGGTCGTCCGGACCATCACGATCGCCCCCGGCGGCTCCACCGGCTGGCACCACCACCCCGGACAGCTCATCGGCGTCGTCCAGACCGGCACGCTCACCCGGACCTTCGGCGACTGCTCGGTCGAAGTGAACTCGGCGGGCCAGGCGTTCGTCGAGCCCTCGGGCGGGAAGCACGTCCACGTCGGACGGAACCTCGGCACGGAGCCGGTCGTCCTGTACGTGACCTACCTGATGCCCAAGGGGGCGCCGTTCTCGGTCGACGAGCCCGCCCCGGCCTGCGCCCAGGGCTGAGCGCCCGCAAGGGCCGCCGCCAGCCGGTCCCGGGCCGCGGTCTGCGCCGCGATCCGCGCGTCGAGGACGGCCAGTCGCTCGCGCGCGATCCGCAGCCCGAGGTCGGACGGCGCGGCCGAGGGGACGTCCCCGTCGAGGCAGGAGCGGAACGCGGACACGTCGTCCAGGGTGAGCCCGGCGTCCAGCAGGTACCGGATGTTCGCCACCCGCGCGACGGCGCCTTCCTCGTACACCCGGTATCCGTTGGCCGCGCGGCCCGACGTGATCAGTCCCGCCTGCTCGTAGTGGCGCAGCGCGCGGGGCGACGCCCCCGTCCGCCGGGCCAGTTCACCGATGCGCAAGGGCGCCACCTCCTCACGCAGTCGTATCACGTGACCAGCCCGCCCCCGTCGACGGGCAGGACGGTGCCCGTCAGGAAGCCGGCGTCCGGCGCGGCGAGCGAGGTGATCGCCCAGGCGACCTCCTCGGGCCTGCCGATGCGGCCCAGCGGGGTGTGGGCGAGCTGCCATGTCCGCAGCGCCGCCAGCCGCTCGGGGGAGAGGCCCAGGTGCTCCGCGATCGGCGTCTCGATCGCGCCGGGAGCGACGGCGACCACCCGGACGCCGTCGGGCGCGAGCTCCAGCGCCCAGCAGCGGGTCAGGGTCTCCAGGGCGCTCTTGGTCGCCGGGTAGACGGAGTTGGCCGGCCAGCCGCGTTGGCCGATCGCCGTCGACACGTTCACCACCACGCCCCTGGACTCCCTGAGCGCGGGGACGGCGGCCTGGGTGAGGAGGACGGGGGCGACGAGGTTCGTCTCCAGGAGCGGGGTGATCACGGAGCGGTCGAGGGTGCCGAGCGGGCCGCCGGTGGAGATCCCGGCGTTGTTGACGAGGACGTCGAGGCGGCCGTACGTGGTCACCGCGGCCCGGACGATCTCCTCGGCGGCGCCCTCCGCCGTCACGTCCGCGACGAACGGACGGATCCCGGGGTGCCCTTCGGCCGCCTCCAGCAGCGGCTCCTTCCTGCGGCCCACGGCGACGACGGTCGCCCCCTGTCCGGCGAAGGCGCGCGCGGTGGCCCGGCCGATGCCGGTGCCCGCGCCGGTGACGACGACGACCCTGGTGGGTGTGGTGATGTCCATGCGTCGGATGGTCGAACAGTGACGCCAGTGGCAAGGTCAAGCCGTGGCGCGGGAAGGGGGCAGGATGAGCGGAATGCGATACGAGGCGATCACCTGGGAACGGCTGGCCGGCACGCTCGCCGGGCACCTTGACGCGGCCACGCCCGGCGACGGCGGCGCATGGCTCAAGGTCGGCATCGACGGGCCGCCCGCCGCACCCGGCGGCGAACTCGCCGGGCTCCTCGCCGAGGCGCTGCGGGCGCGCGGGCGCGCGGTCCATGTGGTCGGTACCGGCGGCTTCCTGCGGCCGGCATCGCTCCGGTACGAGTACGGGAAGCGGGACCCGGACGCGTACTACGACGGGTGGACCGATACCGGGGCCCTCTGGCGCGAGGTCTTCGGCCCGCTGGAGCCCGGCGGCACCGGTCGCGTACTGCCCGATCTGTGGGATCCGGCCACGGACCGAGCGACCCGCAGCCCGTACGTCACGCTGCCGCCCGGTGGGGTGCTCGTGGTGCACGGGCCGTTCCTCCTCGGCCACTGGTTCCCCTTCGACCTCACCGTGCACCTGCGGCTCTCGGCCGGTGCCCTCGCCCGGCGCACCGAGGAGTCCTGGACGCTTCCCGCCTTCGCCCGGTACGAGACGGAGGTCGACCCGGCCGCGAGCGCCGACGCCGTCGTACGCGCCGACGACCCGCGCCACCCGGCCTGGACCGGGCTCGCGGGCTAACTCGGGGCTTCTAGGGCTTCTGGGGCTTCTGAGGTTCCTGGGGTTCCTGGGGGTTCCTGGGGTTTCTCGGGGTGTGCTGCCGGTCCAGGGGCGTTCCTTCGGTCAGGCCGGGGGTCTGCCGCCCACGACGGTGACCGCCTCCGCGCCCGCGCGGCAGCCCGCCTCCGCGGCCCGCACCGCGTCCGCGCCCGCGAGCCGGGCCGCCAGGAACGCCCCGGTGAACGCGTCGCCCGCACCCGTGGAGTCCACCCGCTTCGCCGGCGGCACCGGGGGCGCCGCCACCCGCGCCGTGACCGCGCCGCCCTCGGCGACCAGCGCGCCCGCCGCTCCGAGGGTGACCACCACCAGCGGATGGCGTCGGCTCAGCTCCGCGGCCGCCGCCTCCGGTTCACGCCCGCCGGTGAGCATCCGGGCCTCGTCGGCGTTGGGCAGCAGCACCTCGACGCCCGCCGTCGCGGCCAGGAACCCGTCCATGCCCAGCCCCGCGAGGAACCCGGCGGATGCGGGGTCCACGCTCACCGGGATCCCCGCCTCGCGTGCGTCCCGCAGGGTCCGGGCGGCCGTCTCGCGGCTCGCCGGGGCGAAGAACAAATAGCCGGACAGGTGCAGCGCGGCCACGCCGTCGAGCAGCCCGGCCGACCAGTCGGCGGGGGAGAGGCGCAGCGTCGCGCCGCTGTCGGTGAGGAAGGTCCGCTCCGCCGAGGCGTCGACCAGCGCGATCACGGTGGCCGTCGGCGCCTCCGCGTCCGTCACAAGCAGCGGGCGCACCCCCGCCCGCCGCAGCGCCCGCTCGTGCCAGTCCGCCGCGTCCGTCCCGACCCGGCCGAGCAGTCGCACGTCCTCGCATCCGGAACGCACGGCCCAGCAGGCCGCGTTGGCCCCGGCGCCACCCGGGAGGGTCCGGATCTCCGCCGCCGTGTCCGTCGCGGGTGCGAGGGGCGTCCGGTGCCGGGCGACGACGTCGGTCACCACGTCCCCGACGACCAACAGCGCGCGCCTCCGCGAGCTCACCGGCTCACCGGCCGCCCGCGCCGGGTGCCCCGGCGCCGTACGTACCCGGGCCGTACGTACCCAAGCCGGACGCACCCGAGCCGTGCGCACCCGGGCCGTGCGCACCCGGGCCGTGCGCACCCGAGCCGGACGCACCCGAGCCGGACGCACCCGAGCTGTACGCCCCCGCGATCCGGGCCGCGAGCCGCACGTTGCCCCGCACCGCCGCGAGGTTCGCCTCCAGGGAGGCACCGTCCGTGTGCACCGTCAGGTATTCGAGCAGGAACGGCGTCACCGCCTGCCCCGTGATCGCCTTCTCCCTCGCCGCCGCGAGCCCCCGCGCGAGGACCCGGTCGTGGAGCGCGGGGTCCAACTGCTCCGCCTCCGGTACGGGGTTGGCCACGACGAGCGCCGTCCTCGGCCCGCCGAGCGCGTCCTGCGCCCGTATCACCCCCGCCACCTCCTCCGGGCTCCGCAGGGTCCAGTCGACGGGCTCGCCCGACGAGGAGAGGTAGAAACCGGGGAAGTGCTCCGTACCGTAGCCGACGACCGTCACCCCCAGCGTCTCCAGGCGCTGCAGCGTCGCCGGCACGTCGAGGATCGACTTGACCCCGGCGCACACCACCGTGACCCCGACCCGGGCGAGCAGCCGCAGGTCGGCGGATTCGTCCTGTGTCTCGCTCCACTCGCGGTGCACGCCGCCGAGGCCGCCGGTCGCGAACACCCGTACGCCCGCGGAGTCCGCCAGCCAGGCCGTCGCCGAGACCGTCGTCGCGCCCGTCGCCCCGGTCGCCAGGGCCGGAGCCAGATCGCGGTGTCCCAGCTTCCGTACCGTCGGGTCCTCCGCGATCCGGGTCAGCGCCGTCCGGTCCAGGCCCACCCGGGCGGTGCCGTCGATCACCGCGACGGTCGCGGGGACGGCGCCGCCGGCCCGGACGAGCTGCTCCAGCTCCAGGGCCACGGCGAGGTTGCGCGGGCGCGGCAGGCCGTGGGCGATGATCGTCGATTCCAGCGCGACGACGGGGCGGCCCTCGTGGAGCGCCTCCCGTACCTCTTCGGACACCTGTGTGGACATGTCCCATTCCTGGCGCGACCGCGTGCCCCGCAAACCTCGCCGGCGACCTCCTGCCACGCTCCCGGGGGCTCCTGCGGAATCCGTGACGGTGTCTCCGGTCCCGCCGCCGAAGGGGGTCGCGGGCCCCTGGCGCACCTCGCCCGGAGCGGGGTGCGGAATTCGTCGTCGCCGTCGCGTTCGGGTAAGTCGCCTGGTAGGAGCCGAAGCGGAGTGAACAATTCCACCTGGTCCCGGCCCTCGGGCCGCTCCGGACCCCCGCTACAGTCACCGCCCATGACGACACATGACGTGCCTTCCTTCGCCGTGCACATCTCCGACGCGGAGCTCGAAGTGGAGCCCCTCGACCCCGCCCAGATCGTCTCCGGCACGCCCGAGGTGACGGGCAAGGTGCTGTGGGAGTCCGCCGACGGCAAGCAGCTGCGCGGCATCTGGCAGATCACGCCCGGCGTCGTCACCGACACCGAGGCCAACGAGCTCTTCGTGGTGGTCAGCGGGCGGGCGACGGTCGCCGTCGAGGGCGGGGAGACGCTGGAGATCGGCCCCGGCGACGCCTGCGTGCTGCGCGAGGGCGACCGGACGACCTGGACCGTGCACGAGACCCTGCGCAAGGCGTACCACATCAGCCTCTGAGGCCGTGTCGCCCCAGGTTGGTTCCGGGGTACGAGGTCCCGAGCTCCGCTGGTCGCCGAACTCCGTAGGGCTCGCCGAATTGGTGGGTCCGCCGAACTCGGTGGGTCCGCCGAACTCCATGGGGCTCGACGGGAGTTGAAAGTCTGGTAGGAAACCTTCCTATCGGCTAGCATCCGGGCAGCGGCTCGGCGCGGCACCCGTCCCCACGGGTGTGACGCGCTCAGCGAGAGCTCTGACCCGGCCGCTGAGCACCACCCCGCCGCGTGGCGCCCGAATCGCCACCCGGCCGGCCGCCCGTGACCGCACCACGTGGCGCGGTCTCCCCCGGCCGCGTCACGCGGCGCGGGCACCCGGACCGTGCCGCGCGGCCGGGCCGTCGTGCTCCGCACCGGTGTCCAGCTCTCGCCGACCCCTCAGGCCAGGGAGCCCAGGTATGCGCCTGTACGCCTCCACACCACCGCGCAGCACCCCCACCGACTCCACCACCCCCCGCACCACCACCCGACTGACCCTCGTCCTCACCGCCGTCCTGCTGCTCGTCGGCGGACTGCTGCTCGCCCACCCGGACCGGGCAGGCGCCGCCGCCGATCCGCTGATCTCACAGGGCCGGCCGGCCACGTCCTCCTCCGTCGAGGACAGCACCTTCGGCCCGGAGAAAGCCTTCGACGGCGTCTCCACCACCCGCTGGGCCAGCGCCGAAGGCTCCGACCCCCAGTGGATCCGGGTCGACCTCGGCCCCGCGGCCACCGTCTCCCGCGTCCGTCTCGTCTGGGAGGCCGCCTACGCCAAGGCCTACCGCGTCGAGATCTCCGAGGACGGCACCACCTGGACCCGCCTCGCCACCGAGACCGCGGGGAACGGAGGCACGGACGACTGGACCGGCCTCACCGGCAAGGGCCGTCACCTGCGCGTGTACGGGACCGCGCGCGGCACCTCGTACGGCTACTCACTCTTCGCGGTGGAGGTGTACGGCACGACCGGCACCACGCCCCCGCCCACCGGCGCCTTCACCGTCGTCGCGGCCGGGGACATCGCCGCCCAGTGCACGGCCTCCAGCAGCTCCTGCGCCCATCCCAGGACCGCCGCCCTGGCGCAGCGGATCGCCCCGTCCTTCTACCTGACGATGGGTGACAACCAGTACGACGACGCCCTGCTCTCCGACTTCCGCGCCTACTACGACAAGACCTGGGGCGCCTTCAAGGCGAAGACCCGACCGGTCCCCGGCAATCACGAGACCTACGACCCGGCCGGCTCCCTCGCCGGCTACAAGGCGTACTTCGGCGCGATCGCCTACCCGCAGGGCAAGCCCTACTACAGCTACGACCAGGGCAACTGGCACTTCGTCGCCCTCGACTCCAACTCCTTCGACGACCCCGCCCAGATCCAGTGGCTCAAGGACGACCTCGCGCGCAACACCAAGGGCTGCCTCGCCGCCTACTTCCACCACCCCCTGTACTCCTCCGGCGGCCACGGCAACGACCCCGTCTCCCGGCCGGTCTGGCAGATCCTGTACGGCGCCAAGGCCGACCTGGTGCTCAACGGACACGACCACCACTACGAGCGGTTCGCCCCACAGGACCCGAACGGGCGCGCCACCGCCGACGGCATCGTCGAGATCGTCGGCGGCATGGGCGGAGCCGAGCCCTACGACATCGAGACGGTCCAGCCGAACAGCCAGAAGCGGATCAGCGGCCCGTACGGCGTGCTGAAGCTGGACCTCACCGACACCACCTACACCTGGCAGTACGTCGGTACCGACGACCAGGTCAAGGACTCCGGTCCGACCTACACCTGCCACTGATGTACCTCGCGACCACCGGTCGCCGCGGTGCGCCGCCCGCCCCCTCACGGGGTGGGCGGCGCGTCCCCGGCACCGTCCTCGCGCTCGGCGCGGTCAGCCTCGTCACGGACGTCTCCTCGGAGATGGTGACCGCCGTGCTGCCGCTCTACCTCGTCGTCGGACTCGGCCTCTCCCCGCTCCAGTTCGGGCTGCTCGACGGGGTCTCCACCGGCGCCACCGCGCTCGTCCGGATCCTCGGCGGCGCCACCGCCGACCGCGGAGGACGCCACAAACAGGTCGCCGGGCTCGGTTACGCCCTCTCGGCCTGCTCCCGGCTCGGTCTCCTCCTCGCGGGTGGTTCGGCCGGCGGGATCGCCGCCGCGCTCGCCACCGACCGGCTCGGCAAGGGCGTCCGTACGGCCCCGCGCGACGCGCTCATCACCCTGCACAGCCCGCCGGAGGAGCTGGGCCGCGCCTTCGGCACCCACCGTGCCATGGACACCACCGGCGCCCTCCTCGGCCCGCTGGCCGCCTTCGCCCTGCTGTGGGCGACGGCCGAGGCGTACGAGGCGGTCTTCGCCGTCAGCTTCTGCGTCGGGGTGTTCGGCGTCCTGCTGTGGGTGCTGCTCGTCCCGGGGCGTCGACGTGCGGCGGGGCGGGGAAGTGCGGCGGGGCGGGGACGCGTGGTGGGGCGGGGGCGGCCGGAGGCACCGGATGCCCGGCCGGCCGCCGAAGCGGCGCCACGCGCGCGTGGCGGGGTCCTCGCGGCGCTGAACTCGCCCGCGTACCGGCGGATCCTGCTGTGCGCCGCCCTCCTGGGAGCCGCCACCGTCGGCGACGCCTTCCTGTACCTGCTGCTCCAGCAGCGGCTCGAACTCGACGCCACCTGGTTCCCGTTCCTGCCGCTCGGCGCCGCGGCCGTCTACCTGCTGCTCGCCGTCCCCGCCGGTCGCCTCGCCGACCGCACCGGGCGGCGCGGGCCGCTCCTGTACGGGCACGGGGCGCTGCTCCTCGCCTACGGACTGCTCCTCGCCCCCGCACCGGACGCCCTGCTCCTCACGGGCGTCCTCGTGCTGATCGGCACCTTCTACGCCGCCACCGACGGCGTCCTGATGGCGCTGACCGGCCCCTTCCTCGCCGAGGGGCGCCAGGCCGCCGGCCTCGCGGTCGTGCAGACGGCGCAGGCGCTCGCCCGGCTCGGCGCGGCCGTCGCGTTCGGTGCCGTCTGGACGGCGAGCGGGCCCCGGACGGCTCTCGTGGCGGCGCTCCTGGCCCTCGCGGCGGCCCTGTGCGCCGCCGCCCGTCTGCTGCCCGCCGCCCGAGCCCTCCCCGACCCCTGTGTCCGGCCCGCCACCCGAGCCCACCCCGACCCCCGTGTCCCGCCCGCCGCACCCTCGTCCCTCCGAGAGGACTGACCCATGCACGCCGTGACCGATGTCCGCCTGTCCCGCCACGCGCGCGCGTGGATCCTCGTTCTCGCCCTCCTGCTCCTGGGCGGCGGAGCCACCGCCTACACCCTGCGGGCGGCCTCTGGGCGGCAGGCCGGGGCCACCGGCACCGCGGAACCGGGCTTCACCCTCGACGGCGGCCGGCCCGGCGCGCTCCACGTCAGGGACACCGCGACCGGGCGCGTCGCGCGCGTGGACCCGTCCGCGCCCGGCGGCCGCGTGGCGGGCGGGCCCTCCTGCGACCGCTTCCACGCGGCCGGGCCCACCGCCCTCTGCCTCCGCCGCAGGCCGGGCGTCCCGGCCCGCTCGTACGCCCTCGTGCTCGACCGGCGGTTGCGCGAGGTGCGCCGCATCTCCCTGCCGGGCATCCCGAGCAGGGCCCGCGTCTCCGCCTCGGGACAGATGCTCTCCTGGACGATGTTCGCGACCGGGGACTCCTACGCGCGCTCGTCCTTCTCGACCCGCACGTCCATCCTCGACCTGCGCACCGGGTACCTGGTGAAGAACATGGAGCAGATCCCGCTCACCCTCGGCGGACACAGGTACCACGCACCCGACGTCAACTACTGGGGCGTCTCCTTCGCCGCCGACGACAACCGCTTCTTCGCCACGGTCTCGACGGGCGGGCGCACGCATCTCGTCGAGGGCGACATGAGGAACTGGTCGGCCAAGGCCCTGCGGGAGAACGTCGAATGCCCCTCGCTCTCCCCGGACGGCACCCGGATCGCCTTCAAGAAGCGGGTGTCCGACGGCCCGCGCGAACCGTGGCGGCTGTACGTGTACGACCTGCGCTCCGGCCGCGAACACCCGGTCGCCGAGCGGCGCGGTATCGACGACCAGGCGCTGTGGACGGACCCGGACACGCTCGCGTACGGATACGGGGGAGCCGTCTGGTCCGTACCCGCCGACGGCAAGGGAGCCCCGCGACGGCTGGCGGCCGGGGCCTCGTCCCCGGCGGCGCCGCGCTGACGGATGACGCTCAGGCCTTCCGCAGGGCGCCCCGTACCGCGAGCGCCGCCATCGGCAGCAGCAGACACGCGGCGATCGCGTTGAGCGGCCCGTAGCCCGCCTGCGAGACGATGAGGCCCGCCGCGAGCCCGCCGAGCCCGGCGGCCGTGTTCATGACGAAGTCGGAGAGGCCCTGGACGGCCGCCCGCGCGGCCTGCGGCACCGAGTCCGTGAGCAGCGCCGAGCCGGACACCAGCCCGGCCGACCAGCCGAGACCCAGGACGAAGAGCCCCAGGGCGGTCTGGGTGTGACTCGGTCCGGCCGTGCCCGCGATGAGCGCCGCCACGGAGATGAGACCGACCGCGAGCCCGATCACCGACAGCCGGCCCAGTCGGTCGGACAGCCAGCCCATCAGGGGCGAGAAGGCGTACATGCCCGCGATGTGCCCGCTGATCACGAGACCGATCAGCTGGATGCCCGCGCCGTGGTGGGTCAGCGCCACCGGCGTCATCGACATGATCGAGACCATGGCGGTGTGCGAGGCGGCGACGGTGACGAGGGCGAGGCGGGCCTGCGGGGACTCCCGTACCGCCCGCATGCCGGCGCGCAGGGAGCGGCTCTCCGCCTGCTCGCCCGCCCCGGGATCCGCGAGCGCGCGGGCGGTGAGGAGGGGGTCCGGGCGGAGGAGGAGGGCCACCACGACCGCCGAGACGACGAAGACGCCGGCCGCCCAGACGAAGGGGCCCGCCGTGGCCGGTATGCCCAGACCCGAGACGCTCTTCCCGGCGGGTGCGGCGATGTTCGGTCCGAGCACCGCCCCGATCGTGGTCGCCCACACCACGGTGGAGATGGCCCGGCCCCTGCGGTCCGGTTCGGCCAGGTCGGCGGCGGCGAAGCGGGCCGCCAGGTTGGCCGAGGACCCGGCGCCGAAGCCGACGAGTCCGACGAGGAGCAGCGGGAAGCTGCCGAGGGCCGCGCCGAGCACCACCACGACGGCACCCAGCGCCCCGAGCAGGTACGCGAGGACGAGCCCCGCCCGGCGCCCGCGCGAGGCCATCAGGGCGGCCAGCGGCATGGCGAGCAGCGCGGGACCGGCCACCGTCGCCGTGGAGGCCAGTCCGGAGAGCGCCTCCGTGCCGCTGACGTCCTTCGCGAGGACGGCGGCGAGCGCGACGCCGATGGCGATGCCGAGGCCGCCGAGGATCTGTGTGGTGATCAGGACGGCCTGGATCCGCCGCCGCAGTGCCGGCAGTTCGGCGGCGGTGACGGGGGAGGTTATCTCGTCGGGCAGGATGGCGTCAGGGGCACCGGGGGTGTGTGTCACTTACGTGAGTCTGCCAGTCGTCCCACCCCATGGGAACGCCCACCTCGGCGGAACACCCCCCACCCTCGTCATTCCCGCTCGCGGGCCCCCGTTCGGAACACGTGCCCGCCCCTGTTCGGCACACTCGCCCGCCCCTGCTCAGAACAGCGGCGCGGGCAGCACGCCCTCCAGGGCGAGCAGTTGCCGCTTGGTCTCCAGCCCGCCCCCGAACCCGCCGAGTCCGCCGTCGCTCTCCACCACACGGTGGCACGGCACCACCACCGGCAGCGGATTGGCGCCCATCGCCGCTCCGACGGCCTGTGCGGCGCCCGGCTGCCCCACGCGCCGCGCCAGCTCCCCGTACCCGACGACCGTGCCGTACGGCACGCCGGTCGCCAGCTCGCGCAGGACCTGTCGGTTGAAGCCGGTCGTCAGACTCCAGTCCAGCGGCAGGTCGAACGCGCGCGAGTCGCCCGCGAAGTACCCGTCCAGCCGGCGTATCGCCTCCGCGAGCAGCCCGGAGGCGCACTCCACCGGCTCCGCCCCGAGCTGCCCCGCCAGTCGGTCGAGCATCCGCTCCCGCCGCGCCGGGTCGGCGTGGAACTCGACCCGCACCAGGCCCCGCCCGGTCGCGGCGAGGAAGAGCGGACCGATGTCGCTCTCCACGACCGTCCACTCCACCGCGACGGCCGGCTCCCCGCCCGTCGGCTCCGTTTCGATGTCCATGCCGCCCACGGTACGACCCGCCACCGACAGCGCGGTCGGGAACGGGTCCGCCGGTCACGAAGAGGGGCGGAGAGCCGCCGCCAAGATCACGGACCGGTCTCGCTCCGGTCTCACGAGCGGAAATTCCCCGGTCACGTGGTCGCGGACCCCCCGGCGCGCCATAATCTCGCCCGGTAGTACTACCCAGCGGTACCGACTGTTTTCGGACGACGTTGCACCAGGGGTGGAGGGCATACGCTCATGCAGGGCACGGTCGACGGATTCAGCTACGGGCTCGTCACGCCGGTGGCCGCTTTTATCATGGCCTGTCTCGGCGGCGCCCTCGGTCTGAGGTGCACCACCAGGTCGCTCCGCCACCGCGACTCCTTCAAGGCGGGCTGGCTCGCCCTCGGCGCCACCTCCATCGGCACCGGCATCTGGACGATGCACTTCATCGCCATGATGGGCTTCTCGGTCCAGCAGGCGCCCGTCACCTACGACCGCCCCATCACCTTCGCCAGCCTGGGCGTCGCCGTCCTCATGGTCGGCATCGGGATCTTCATCGTCGGCTACCGCGGAGCCACCGCCCTCACCCTGGTCACCGGCGGCACGATCACCGGCCTCGGCGTCGCCACGATGCACTACCTCGGCATGGCGGGAATGCGCCTCCACGGCCGCATCGAGTACGACACGCTCACCGTCGCGCTCTCCGTGGTCATCGCCGTCGTGGCCGCCACGGCCGCCCTCTGGGCAGCCGTCTCCGTCCATGGATTTCTGGCCAGCCTCGGTGCCAGCCTGGTGATGGGCGGCGCCGTCAGTGGTATGCACTACACCGCCATGGCCGCCGTCAGCGTCCACCTCCAGGCCACCGAGAGAGCCGCCGTCGGCACCGGCGACACCGCGACCTCGCTCCTCCTGCCGATGCTGATCGGCCCGGCGGTCTTCCTCATCCTCGCCGCCGTGGTCGTCATGTTCGACCCGCTGCTCGTGATGGGCGACCCGGACTGGCAGCGGCCCGCCGCCCGCAGCGTGCACCGCCCCGGCGTACCCGCCCCGCGCCACGTGCCGTCCTACGGCGAGCCCGCCAACTGGACGGCCCGACCCGCCGGCCGCGCCGCCCGCCGCAGCGTCCCCCGGGGCGGTCACCGCTCCCAGGACTGGTGAGAGGACACTCGGGGACCCGGCGGTGAGCCGATCACCGCCCGAGTGTCAGTGCCGGGTCGTACGGTGGTTGCATGCGGCCCGTTTCCAAGATCGAACGTTCGGTGGCGCCCTTCGAGGTCGTCAGCTCCTACCAGCCCAGCGGCGACCAGCCCACGGCGATCGCCGAGCTCGAGCGGCGCGTCCGCGCGGGCGAGAAGGACGTCGTGCTCCTCGGCGCCACCGGCACCGGCAAGTCCGCCACCACCGCCTGGATGATCGAGAAGCTCCAGCGCCCCACCCTGGTGATGGCGCCGAACAAGACCCTGGCCGCCCAGCTGGCGAACGAGTTCCGCGAGCTCCTGCCGAACAACGCGGTCGAGTACTTCGTCTCGTACTACGACTACTACCAGCCCGAGGCGTACGTCCCGCAGTCGGACACCTACATCGAGAAGGACTCCTCGATCAACGAGGAGGTGGAGCGGCTCCGGCACTCCGCGACGAACTCCCTGCTCACCCGCAGGGACGTCATCGTGGTCGCCTCCGTCTCCTGCATCTACGGCCTCGGCACACCGCAGGAGTACGTGGACCGGATGGTCCCGCTCAAGGTCGGCGAGGAGATGGACCGCGACCAGTTGCTCCGCCGCTTCGTCGACATCCAGTACACCCGGAACGACCTGGCGTTCACCCGCGGCACCTTCCGGGTCCGCGGCGACACCATCGAGATCTTCCCGGTGTACGAGGAGCTGGCCGTCCGCATCGAGATGTTCGGCGACGAGATCGAGGCCCTCTCCACGCTCCACCCGCTCACCGGCGAGGTCATCAGCGAGGACCGGGAGCTGTACGTCTTCCCCGCCAGCCACTACGTCGCGGGCCCCGAGCGCATGGAGCGGGCGGTCAACGACATCGAGCGCGAGCTGGAGGGCCGGCTCGCCGAGCTCGACAAGCAGGGCAAGCACCTGGAGTCCCAGCGCCTGCGCATGCGGACCACGTACGACATCGAGATGATGCGCCAGATCGGCTCCTGCTCCGGCATCGAGAACTACTCGATGCACTTCGACGGCCGCGAGCCCGGCTCCGCGCCCAACACCCTCATCGACTACTTCCCCGAGGACTTCCTGCTCGTCATCGACGAGTCGCACGTCACCGTGCCGCAGATCGGAGCCATGTTCGAGGGCGACGCCTCCCGCAAGCGGACCCTCGTCGACCACGGCTTCCGGCTCCCGTCCGCCCTCGACAACCGCCCGCTGAAGTGGGAGGAGTTCCAGAAGCGGATCGGCCAGACGGTCTACCTGTCGGCGACCCCCGGGACGTACGAACTCTCCCGCGGCGACGGCTTCGTCGAGCAGATCATCCGCCCCACCGGGCTCGTCGACCCCGAGGTCGTCGTCAAGCCGACCGAGGGCCAGATCGACGACCTGGTCCACGAGATCCGGCTGCGCACCGAGAGGGACGAGCGGGTCCTCGTCACCACCCTCACCAAGAAGATGGCCGAGGACCTCACCGACTACTTCCTGGAGCTCGGCATCCAGGTGCGCTACCTGCACAGCGACGTCGACACCCTGCGCCGCATCGAGCTCCTGCGCGAACTGCGCGCCGGGGAGTACGACGTCCTCGTCGGCATCAACCTCCTGAGGGAGGGCCTCGACCTCCCCGAGGTGTCCCTCGTCGCCATCCTCGACGCCGACAAGCAGGGCTTCCTGCGTTCCGGGACCTCCCTGATCCAGACCATCGGCCGCGCCGCCCGAAACGTCTCGGGCCAGGTCCACATGTACGCGGACAGGATCACCCCGGCGATGGCCCAGGCCATCGACGAGACCAACCGGCGCCGTGAGAAGCAGGTCGCGTACAACACGGCCAACGGCATCGACCCGCAGCCGCTCCGCAAGAAGATCAACGACATCGTCGCGACCATCGCGCGCGAGGAGGTCGACACCGAGGAACTGCTCGGCAGCGGCTACCGCCAGACGAAGGACGGGAAGGCCGCCAAGGCGCCGGTCCCCGCGCTCGCCGCGCACGGCACCAAGGGCCGGGGCAGGGCGGGTCAGGCGGGCTCGACGGTCCAGCTCGGCGACCGGCCGGCCACCGAACTGGCCGCGATCATCGAGGAGATGACCGAGCGGATGCGCGCCGCCGCCGCCGAGCTGCAGTTCGAGGTGGCGGCCCGGCTCCGCGACGAAGTGGGAGAGCTGAAGAAGGAGTTGCGCCAGATGAAGGAGGCGGGAATCGCCTGACCGGACGCGGTCCGGTGTGTTGCAAGACCGACACAAATCCGGACCGCGGCCCTGTGGTGTCCGTGCCTCTGCGTAAGGTGCTGGACAACCGCACGCACGAGACAGCGGGCGCGGGGAACGTAACGAGAGGGGCAAACGCGTGACGGTCAACATGACCAAGGGTCAGGCCATCAGCCTGGAGAAGCAGGGCGGGGGCAGCCTCACCCAGGTGCGGATGGGGCTCGGCTGGCAGGCGGCGCCGCGCCGCGGTCTCTTCGGCAAGCGCACCCGCGAGATCGACCTGGACGCCTCGGCCGTCCTCTTCGCGGACAAGCAGCCGGTCGACGTGGTCTTCTTCCGTCACCTGGTCAGCGACGACGGCTCGGTCAAGCACACCGGCGACAACCTGGTCGGCGGCGCGGGGCAGGGCGGGGACGACGAGGCGATCCTCGTCGACCTGCAGCGGATTCCGGTCCACATCGACACGATCGTCTTCACCGTGAACTCCTTCACCGGTCAGACGTTCGAGGAGGTGCAGAACGCCTTCTGCCGTCTCGTCGACGAGACGAACGGCCAGGAGCTCGCGCGCTACACCCTCGACGGCGGCGGCAACTACACCGCCCAGATCATGGCGAAGGTGCACCGGGTCGGTTCCGGCTGGCAGATGACCGCCCTGGGCAACCCGGCCAACGGGCGCACCTTCCAGGACCTGATGCCCGCGATCCTGCCGCACCTGTAGGCAGGCCCGGCGCGGTACGCACCCACAGCTCCCGGAGGCAGCAGGCCGCCGGGAGCTGTCCCGCATGATCCGCGCCCACCGCGCGATCGGCACCACGCACACCATCCGCACCGCACACACCATCCGCACCACGCGCACCACCCACACCATCCGCACCACGCGCACCACCCACACCATTCGCATCATTCGCATCACCCGCACCGGGGATCGCTGAGGGGACAGAGCCGATGACGGCCGAGCTGGTCCGGGGGCAGAACCACCCCCTGCCCGACACCCGACTGGAGATCAGGGTGTCGGCCGGTCATCCGGTCGTCGCCGGAGCCACCCTCGGCGACGAACGGGGCAGAGTCCCGGGCGTGGAGTGGATCGCCCACCCCGTCTCGCCCTCACTCCCCGGTGTGGACGTCCCCCGACAGGCCGCCGCCGACCAGCACCTCGCCGTCGACCTGGCGGCGGTCCCCGAGGCCGTCCACCGTGTCTCCGTCCTCCTGGCGCTGCCCGTGGGCGCGGGCGGACCGACCTCCTTCGGCACGGTCGCCGCGCCCTTCGTCGCCGTCACCGGCCCCGACGGCGCCGAGATCGCCAGCTACACGATCACCGGACTCGACAGCGAGTCCGCCGTCGTCGCCGTGGAGCTGTACCGCCGCCAGGGCGCCTGGAAGGTCCGCGCCATGGGCCAGGGGTACCAGGGCGGACTCGCCGCCCTGCTCGGCGACCAGGGCCTGGAGTGTCCCGCCGACCTCGCCGCGTCGATCCTGGCCGCGTCGATCCCGAAGGCGGAGGGGGCACTCCACCCGGCACCGGCGACCATGCCGGATCCGGCCGCCCAGGCGCCCGCCGACCCGGCCCCGGCCCCGGCCGTCCGGGCGCCCGTCGTGCCCGTGACACCACCGCCTGCCGAGGCCTCCACCCCGGCGCCGAGCTCGGGCGGCCCGATCAACTACGCCCACCCCCGGCGTAGGCCCACCACCCCGGATCCGGCGCCCGCGCAGGCGCCCAGGCCGACACAGCCCCCGCAGGGCCCGCCCGTCCCCGTCGCCGGCGACGCCGCGGGCTGGTCCATGGACGAGCGCCTGTACAACCAGGTGTGGGGCATGTTCGAGGACCTGGCCCGTACCGCCGCCGCCTACCGCAGCGCCTGCGACTTCGCCGAGTCCCGGCTCGACCGGGAGCTCGACGAGGTGCTCTCCGACCCCCGCGCCCGGATCGGCGGCGCGGGCGACGCCGCCCGGTCGGCCGCCCGTGTCCGCCACGACGAACTCGTGGAGCGGGCCAAGGAGGTCCTGGACCGGGACCTCGCCCAGCTCGCCGTCGAGTCCGGGGTCGTCGAGCCGGCCCTGCCGCCCGCCTACGCCCGCTGGGACAACCCGGTCTGGCACGCCTACCGCCCCCCGACGGAGGAGCCGATGGCCGTACGCCTCGGCGACCTCCACCTGCCCGAGCGCGCCGACCTGCGGATCCCCATGCTCGTCCGGCTTCCGCTGGAGCGCGGACTCTGGGTGGACAGCGGCCGCGGCCGCTCGGAGGCGGCCGGTCTCCTCGACGAGACCGAGCTGCGACGGCTCGCCCTGGACAGCGCGGTCGCGCACGCGGCGAGGCTGCTCGCGGTCCACCCGGCGGGCGGGTTCGCGGTCCACGTCGTCGACGCGGCCGGTGCCGGAGCCGCCGCGCTCGCGCCGCTCGTGGACACCGGCGTGCTCGCCGCCCCGCCGGCCCGGGGTGCGGCCGGTGTCTCCGCGGTGCTGGAGCAGCTCACCGAGCGGGTCGACCTGCTCCAGATGGCGCTGCGGAACGGCGCCGTCGACGCGCTGCCGCCCGGCCTGGACACGGCCCGGCAGCTCCTGATCGTGCACGACTTCCCGCACGGCTTCGACGACCGGGCGGTCACCCGGCTCCGGTACCTGGCGGACGAGGGGCCCGGCGTCGGCGTCCATCTGCTGATGGTGGCCGACCGGGAGGACGCCGCCGCGTACGGGCCCGTGCTCGACCCCCTGTGGCGCTCGCTGCTGCGCCTCACTCCCGTACCCGACGACCACCTCGCCGACCCGTGGGTCGGCCACGCGTGGTCGTACGAGCCCCCGCTCCTCCCGCCGGGCAGCCGGATCCTCCGTCAGGTCCTCGCGGAGGTCGCGGACGCCGGCCCGGCGAAGCGGCCCTGACCTGGCCTCTTGGTGGCCCTTTACCCTCTCCTTTACCTTCTCTTGGTCTTTCGGGTAGTGTTCATGGCGCGGAGGGGAGTACTCCCCATGTGCGGCGTACCCGTCAATACGGACGGATCATCATCGATCCGATCCCGGGGCGTCGGCCCGGCCGCGGTGCGAGCCGCTCGGGTGGAAGAGACCTCCGGCAGCGACGACGCTGATCAGTAGCCGTACGACGCCGGAGGCGCAGTGGACGTTTCAATGACCCTGTGGGTGCTGACCATTCTTGGTCTGGTCGCCCTCATCGGAGCCGACTTCTTCATCGGGCGGAAGCCCCATGACGTCTCGGTCAAGGAAGCCGGCATCTGGACGATCGTCTGGATCGTGCTCGCCGTGCTCTTCGGACTCGGCCTGCTGTTGTCCGGGAACAGCCAGGCGTCCGGGGAGTTCTTCGCCGGCTACATCACCGAGAAGTCACTCAGTGTCGACAACCTCTTCGTCTTCGTCCTGATCATGGCGAAGTTCGCGGTGCCCTCGCACCTCCAGCAGCGTGTGCTGCTCGTGGGTGTGGTGATCGCCCTGATCCTCCGCACGATCTTCATCGCCGCCGGCGCCGCGATCATCGCGAGCTTCTCGTGGGTCTTCTACATCTTCGGCGCGTTCCTGATCTACACCGCCTGGAAGCTCATCCAGGAGGCGCGCTCCGGCGACGAGGAGGAGGACTTCGAGGAGAACCGTCTCCTCAAGGCTGTCGAGAAGAAGTTCGGCGTCGCCGACAGGTACCACGGCACGAAGCTCTTCATCCGCGTCAACGGCAAGCGGGTGATGACCCCGCTGATGGTCGTCATGCTCGCCATCGGCACCACGGACGTCCTGTTCGCCCTGGACTCCATCCCGGCGATCTTCGGCCTGACCCAGGACCCGTACATCGTCTTCACCGCCAACGCCTTCGCCCTCATGGGTCTGCGGCAGCTGTACTTCCTGATCGGCGGCCTGCTGAAGAAGCTGGTCCACCTCAGCTACGGCCTGTCGGTGATCCTCGGCTTCATCGGCGTGAAGCTCGTGCTGCACGCGCTGCACGAGTCCGGGGTGCACGTCCCGGAGATCTCCATCCCGTTCTCGCTCGCGTTCATCGGCTGCGTCCTGGTCATCACCACGATCACCAGCCTGATCGCCTCCAAGAGGCAGTCGGAGCGAGCCGCGGCCGAGAGCGTGGCCGACGCGGACGGTGTGGCCGACGCGGACGGTGCCGAGAAGGACAGCATCGGCGCCTGACGCGTCACACACGGCGACGGCCGGCCGGGGGCACCGCCCCGGGCCGGCCCTCGCCGTTCCCTGCCCTCCCGCCTCCCTAGACGGCCGCCCCCTCCACCGCCTCCACCGCATCCGCCGCCTCCGAGCGGGCCGGCAGGGTCTCCGGGAGGAGCGCGAAGCAGCCCAGGCTGATGAGGGCGACGACCGTCAGATAGGCCGCGACACCCCAGGGCGGGCCCGAACCGCCGTCCGAGAGGGTGGTGGCGACGATGGGGGTGAGGGCGCCGCCGAGGACCCCGGCGAGGTTGTAGCCGACGGCCGCGCCGGTGCAGCGGACGCGGGGCTCGTAGAGCTCCGGGAGGTACGCGGCGACCACCGCGAACATCGTGATGAAGGCGAGCAGCGAGCCCAGGAAGCCGAGGAACATCAGCAGCGGCTCCGCGGTGTGCAGCAGGGCCACCATCGGGAACGTCCAGAGCGCGGAGGCCGCGCACCCCGCGAGGCACAGCGGGCGCCGGCCCCAGCGGTCGGCGAGCAGCGCCACGAAGGGGGTGGTCGCGCCCTTGACCGCCACCGCCGCCATCACACAGGTCAGCATGACCGTGCTGCTCACCCCGAGCCGCTCCGTGCCGTAGGTCAGCGCCCAGGTGGAGACCGTGTAGAACACCGCGTACCCGACGGCGAGCGCCCCTGCCGTCAGCAGCACCAGCCGCCAGTGGCCGCGCACGACCTCGGCCAGCGGAGCGCTCGCCCGCCGCCCCGAGGCCGACAGCTCCTCGAACTGCGGGGTCTCCGCCAGCGAGGAGCGCAGCAGCAGCCCGGCCGCCGCGAGCAGTCCCGCCGCCCAGAACGGCACCCGCCAGCCCCAGGAGCGGAACTCGGCGTCGCTCAGGCCCGCCGTGAGCGCCAGCATCACCCCGTTCGCGAGGAGGAAGCCGACCGCCGGTCCGATCTGCGGGAAGCTCGCCCACAGCGCACGCCGGTGCGCCGGCGCGTGCTCGGCGGTCAGCAGGACGGCGCCGCCCCACTCACCGCCCAGGCCGAGGCCCTGGAGGAAGCGGAGGGCGAGCAGCAGCAGGGGCGCGGCGATGCCCAGCGTCGCGTACGTGGGGACGCAGCCGACCGCGACGGTGGCGCAGCCGGTCAGGAGCAGCGAGGCGAAGAGGACCGGTCGGCGGCCGTACCGGTCGCCGACGTGGCCGAAGAGGACCGAGCCCAGCGGCCGGGCGACGAAGCCGACGGCGAAGGTGCCGAAGGCGGCCAGGGTCCCGGCGAGCGGGGAGAAGGTCGGGAAGAAGAGCGGCCCGAGGACCAGGGCGGCGGCGGTCCCGTAGACGAAGAAGTCGAAGAACTCGATGGCGGTGCCGACGAGCGAGGCGGTGGCGAGCCGGGTCATCGAAGGGGGAGAGGGGGAAACGGGGGGAGCCGGCAAGGCCGGAGGAGCGGGTGGCGACGGAGAGTTACTGGGGCACATGTGGCGCCAACTACCCGCCGGCCGTCCCGGTTACGGGGGCGTGCGGAAGCGCGCGGCCCGTGGACCGCGCGCCGTCGGTACGGCGTGGGTCACCAGCCGCGCTCGCGCCACTCCGCGAGGTGCGGGCGCTCGTCACCGAGCGTGGTGTCCTTGCCGTGCCCCGGGTAGATCCAGGACTCGTCCGGCAGGGCGGCGAAGAGCTTGGTCTCCACGTCGTGGATCAGGCTCGCGAAGGCCTCCGGGTCCTTCCAGGTGTTGCCCACCCCGCCGGGGAAGAGGCAGTCGCCGGTGAAGACGTGCGGGTGGCCGTGCGGGTCGTCGTAGACGAGGGCGATCGAGCCCGGGGTGTGGCCCACCAGGTGGCGGGCGGTCAGCTCGACCCGGCCCACCCGGACCGTGTCGCCGTCCGCGACCGGCACGTCGGTGGCGACCGGGATGCCCTCCACGTCGTACGCCCCCGCGTAGGTGCGGGCGCCGGTCGCGGCGACGACCTCCGCGAGGGCCTGCCAGTGGTCGCCGTGCCGGTGGGTGGTGACGACGGCGGTGATGCCGTCGTCACCGATCAGCGTGAGCAGGGTGTCGGCGTCGTTGGCCGCGTCGATCAGCAACTGCTCGCCGGTCGCCCGGCAGCGCAGCAGATAGGCGTTGTTGTCCATCGGGCCGACCGCGACCTTCGAGATCATCAGGTCCGTCAGCTCGTGCACGTCCGCTGCTCCGCCGACCTTCACCACTCCGCTGTACGTCATGCGCTCAGCCTAGCTCCGCCCGCCGACAGCGGGCGCGTGTCCGGCCGCTGGACGTCGGCCGGACACTCCCTAGAGCGGCGGGAGCTCCGGGAGCGGGCCGCCCTCGGTCTTGAGCGCGGAGCCGTCGCGGCGGCCGGCGAGCCAGCCGAGGAGCTCGGGGGCGGGGCCGGTCACGGTCACGGCCGCCCCGGTGCCCTCGGCCGAGCCGGTGGTCCAGGTCCCCGTGCCCTCCGCGGCCACGACCCGGGTCGGCGGCACGCCCGCGTTGCCCGTGAAGCGCTCCGCGAGGAAGTCGATCTCCCGCAGGACGAACTCCTCGGGGAGGTCCTCGAGCTCGTAGCCGACACCCAGGTCGACGTGGTGCAGGGCCACCTCGACCCAGCGTCGGAAGGGGATCCGGGAGGCGCTGTCCGTGACGCCGTTGCGGAGCTCGACGGTGCGGCTCCAGTCCGCGGGCTCCGCGCCCGCGGCACGGAACCCCTCGGCGCTCTCGCGCACGTCGGCGAGCTGGACGGCGAGAGGGCGGTCGGCGTCGCGCTCGATGTCGGCGTCGCGGGTGGCGGCGTCGGCGTACATGGGTCGGCCCTGGAGGACGTTCACCAGAGCGTCGGCGTTGCGGGCGATGTGGGCCAGCACATGGCCACGCGACCAGCCGGGAAGCCGTGACGGCTCGGCCGTCACCGCGTTGTCCCAGGAGGCGGCGGCGTTCAGCAGCCGATCGGTCGCTTCTTGTACGGAGGCGAGATCACGTTCGTGGTCGATCATGGCGCCGACCCTAGCGCCGCCACTCATTCGGGTGAAGCGGTCTCCGCGAGGCCGGAAATCGAATGTGCGTGCTATAGGCTCGACGGAAGCATCCGGCATCCTTGGTTGTTGGGTGTGTCAGGCACATCCGCTCTCTCAAGAAAGGTGCGGACCGGCGTGGCCGACCGTCTCATCGTCCGTGGCGCTCGTGAGCACAACCTCAAGAACGTCTCGCTCGACCTCCCGCGTGACTCCCTGATCGTCTTCACCGGGCTCTCGGGGTCGGGCAAGTCCTCCCTCGCGTTCGACACGATCTTCGCCGAGGGGCAGCGCCGGTACGTCGAGTCGCTCTCCTCCTACGCCCGGCAGTTCCTCGGTCAGATGGACAAGCCGGACGTCGACTTCATCGAAGGTCTGTCGCCCGCCGTCTCCATCGACCAGAAGTCGACCTCGCGCAACCCGCGCTCGACGGTCGGCACCATCACCGAGGTCTACGACTACCTCCGCCTGCTCTTCGCCCGCATCGGCAAGCCGCACTGTCCCGAGTGCCGCAGGCCGATCTCCCGGCAGTCGCCGCAGGCCATCGTCGACAGGGTCCTGGAGCTCCCCGAGGGCAGCCGTTTCCAGGTCCTCTCCCCGCTCGTGCGCGAGCGGAAGGGCGAGTTCGTCGACCTCTTCGCCGACCTCCAGACCAAGGGCTACAGCCGAGCCCGGGTCGACGGCGTGACCGTACAGCTGAGCGAACCGCCGACGCTGAAGAAGCAGGAGAAGCACACGATCGAGGTAGTCGTCGACCGCCTCACCGTGAAGGACAGCGCCAAGCGACGCCTCACCGACTCCGTCGAGACCGCGCTCGGACTCTCCGGCGGCATGGTCGTGCTCGACTTCGTCGACCTCGCCGAGGACGACCCCGAGCGCGAGCGGATGTACTCGGAGCACCTCTACTGCCCGTACGACGACCTCTCCTTCGAGGAGCTGGAGCCGCGCTCCTTCTCCTTCAACTCGCCCTTCGGCGCCTGCCCCGACTGCACCGGCATCGGCACGCGCATGGAGGTCGACCCCGAGCTGATCGTCCCGGACGAGGAGAAGTCCCTCGACGAGGGCGCCATCCACCCCTGGTCGCACGGGCACACCAAGGAGTACTTCGGCCGGATGATCGACGGCCTCTCCCAGGCCCTCGGCTTCCGCACCGACATTCCGTTCGCCGGTCTTCCGCAGCGGGCCAAGAAGGCCCTCATGTACGGCCACAAGACCCAGATCGAGGTCCGCTACCGCAACCGGTACGGGCGGGAGCGCGCCTGGACCAGCCCCGCGTTCGAGGGAGCGGTCTCCTTCGTCAAGCGGCGGCACGGCGAGGCCGAGAGCGACTCCAGCCGCGAGCGCTTCGAGGGCTACATGCGCGAGGTGCACTGCCCCACCTGCGAGGGCACCCGCCTCAAGCCGATCGTCCTCGCGGTCACGGTCATGGACCGGTCCATCGCCGAGGTCTCCGCGATGTCCATCAGCGACTGCGCCGAGTTCCTCTCCCGGCTCACGCTCAACGACCGCGACAAGAAGATCGCCGAGCGGGTCCTCAAGGAGGTCAACGAGCGGCTGCGCTTCCTCGTCGACGTCGGCCTCGACTACCTCTCCCTCAACCGGGCCGCCGGCACCCTCTCCGGCGGTGAGGCCCAGCGCATCCGGCTCGCCACCCAGATCGGCTCCGGCCTGGTCGGTGTGCTGTACGTGCTCGACGAGCCCTCCATCGGCCTCCACCAGCGCGACAACCACCGCCTCATCGAGACCCTCGTCCGCCTCCGGGACATGGGCAACACGCTCATCGTCGTCGAGCACGACGAGGACACCATCAAGGTCGCGGACTGGGTCGTCGACATCGGCCCCGGCGCGGGCGAGCACGGCGGCAAGGTCGTCCACTCCGGGCCCCTGAAGGAGCTCCTCGCCAACAAGGAGTCGATGACCGGGCAGTACCTCTCCGGCCGCAGGGCGATCCCCACGCCGGACCTCCGCCGCCCCGTGGACCCCGGGCGCCGGCTCACCGTGCACGGCGCCCGTGAGAACAACCTGCAGGACATCGACGTCTCCTTCCCGCTCGGTGTCCTCACGGCGGTCACGGGCGTCTCCGGCTCCGGCAAGTCGACCCTGGTCAACGACATCCTCTACACCCACCTGGCGCGCGAGCTGAACGGCGCCAAGTCGGTGCCCGGGCGCCACACGCGCGTGGACGGCGACGACCTCGTCGACAAGGTCGTGCACGTCGACCAGTCCCCGATCGGCCGCACCCCGCGGTCGAACCCGGCGACGTACACCGGCGTCTTCGACCACGTCCGCAAGCTCTTCGCCGAGACGATGGAGGCCAAGGTCCGGGGCTACCTGCCCGGCCGGTTCTCCTTCAACGTCAAGGGCGGCCGCTGCGAGAACTGCTCCGGCGACGGCACGATCAAGATCGAGATGAACTTCCTCCCGGACGTCTACGTCCCGTGCGAGGTCTGCCACGGCGACCGGTACAACCGGGAGACCCTGGAGGTCCACTACAAGGGCAAGTCCATCGCCGAGGTCCTGAACATGCCGATCGAGGAGGCCCTCGGCTTCTTCGAGGCCGTCCCGACGATCGCCCGCCACCTGCGCACGCTCAACGAGGTGGGCCTGGGCTACGTCCGCCTCGGACAGTCCGCGCCGACGCTCTCGGGCGGTGAGGCCCAGCGCGTGAAGCTCGCCTCCGAGCTCCAGAAGCGCTCGACGGGCCGCACGGTCTACGTCCTGGACGAGCCGACCACGGGTCTGCACTTCGAGGACATCTCGAAGCTGATCAAGGTCCTCTCCGGCCTGGTCGACAAGGGCAACTCGGTGATCGTCATCGAGCACAACCTCGATGTCATCAAGACCGCCGACTGGCTCATCGACATGGGTCCCGAGGGCGGCAACGGCGGCGGTCTGGTCGTCGCCGAGGGCACGCCGGAGGAGGTGGCCTCGGTCTCGACCAGCCACACCGGCAAGTTCCTCCGCGAGATCCTCGGCGCCGACCGGATCAGCGACGCCGCCGGGAGCATCCCGGCGGCACGCGGAGCGAAGAAGACGGCGGCGAAGAAGGCCCCCGCCACGAAGACCGCCGCCCCGGTGAAGAAGACGGCCACGAAGGCGGCGGCCACGAAGGCCACGGCCACGGCGGCGGCGGCCACCAAGGCCACCGCCACCAAGGCCACGGCCAAGAAGACGGCCACCCGCGCCCGCAAGGCGTGACGCCGAGGCGGGGTCCCAGTACCGGGGGCCCCGCCTCGCGTCGGGCCCGGGCGACGCCCCACGGAAGCCCGCCGGTATCGTCGGTTCGGTCATGCCTTGCCCCGATCCCACCGTGGAGTGCTCATGTCCGGCCAGTCCAGCCGCCGCACCGTACTGAAGGGTGCCGCCCTCGCCGGTGCCGCCGGGCTGGGAGTCGCCGCCTGCTCCACCGAGTCGAAGCTCGGTCACGCCGGGGTCCCGACCCCGACCGTCCCGGTCGCGCTCGGTGCCCCGGACGAGATCCCGGTCGGCGGGGCCAAGCTCTACCGCGAGCAGCGGGTCCTGGTGAGCTGCCCGGCCAAGGGCCAGTACAAGGCGTTCAGCGCCCAGTGCACCCACGCCGGCTGCGTCCTCGACAAGATCGAGGACAACGAGGGCAACTGCCCCTGCCACGGCAGCCGCTTCGACGTGACGACCGGCAAGGCGCTCAAGGGCCCGGCCACCGTCCCGCTTCCCGAGGTCCCGGTCCGCGTCGAGAACGGCAAGCTGGTCGCCGGCCCGGAGGCGTAACCCCGGCCCCCGGCCTCTGACCACCGGCCCCGGGACCCCAGGCCCCGGGACCCCGGCTTCTGACCCCAAGCCCTCTGACCCCAAGCCCCGGGACCCCAAGCCCCGGGACCCCGGCTTCTGACCCCAAGCCCCGGGACCCCAAGCCCCGGGACCCCGGCTTCTGACCCCCGGGGCCCAGCCCCCGGCCTCTGATCCCAGGGCCCCTGGCCCCGGCCCTCAGGCCCAGTCCCAGTCGATCCCCAGGATCCCCGGGCGTACCCCCTGCTCCACGACGTGGACCGTGCGGTGCCGGCCGCTCAGCGTCAGCTCCGCACGGCCTCCGCGCGGCGCCCCCGCCGAGGACTGGGCGAACCTCCGGCACCGCACCGGTAGCGCCGCCTCGTCGAAGTGCACCTGGAGCACGTACTGCCCGCCGGCGAAGCTGAACCCGCGCACGTACTCCCCGCTCGACCCCGCCGTGCCGTCCTCGAACCCGTACGAGAACAGATGCGTGTCCCCGGCGCGCAGCCGCGCGTCGAAGAGCAGCTCCGCGACCACCACCCCCGTCCCGGAGTGCCACCGCACCCGCCCCGTGCGGCAGTTCTCCACGGCCCGCACCACCACCCGGGACGGATCGCACCCCGGGTCCCCGTGGTGGATGGCCAGATAGCGGTCGACGCCGTCCCGGTGCGCCCGCACGATGTGCTGCGACTCGCGCCCCACCAGCTCCCGCGCCGCCCCGATCCGTACCCGCTCGTGGTGCCCCACCGTGTGCAGCCCGCCGTCCGCCGGGGACTCCAGCTCCGCCAGCAGCTCCTCGACCGAGCCGGACGCCTCCACCAGCGAGCGGTACGAGCGGGCCGCCGGGCGCTCCACGTCGGCCCGGCCGGCCGCGTCCTCCGTCAGGAGCCGGAGGAGCGAGTTCCCGGGCAGCTGGAGCACCTCCTCCAGAGCCCGCACGGCCTTCAGGGACTCCGGCCGCTGCGGGCGGCGGGCGCCCTGCTGCCAGTAGCTCAGGCTCGTCACCCCGACCCTGATGCCCCGGTGCGCCAGATGGTGCTGGACCCGCTGGAGCGGCAGCCCGCGCACGGCGAGCGCGGTGCGCAGCGCCAGGTGGAAGGGGCCGGTGTGCAGCAGCTGCACCAGATCGGCCTCGGTGTGGCTCACGAGGGCTCCTCAGTGAACATTCACGACGGGGGAGCGGACCGTCGCGCCGCGAGCGGTGGGCGGGCAGGTGGGCCGAGGGCGTCCGTTCACACCCGGGTCACACCGTTCACAGTCCGATGTCACCCCGCATTGAAGCGTGTTGACCCGATCCCGACAACGGCCGATGCTCCTGACCAGCGTCCGGACGCGCTCCTCCACTCCCCACATCCCCACCCCCCGTCATGGGAGGAACGCGATGCGCAGCAGAAGACTGTCCCTCGCGGCACTCGCCGCAGCCGCCCTCTTCCTCGTCCCCACCACCTCGGCGTCCGCCGCGCCCGCCGGTGAGGACGCCGCCGCCCTCGGCTCCAAGCGGTTGAACATCACCATGCAGGCCCAGCAGAAGACCAACTGGTGCTGGGCGGCGGCCGGCAACACCATCGCCACCTGGTTCGGCCGCAACTACAGCCAGAACCAGTTCTGCAACGCCGCCTTCAACCGCCAGCAGGGCTACGACTGCCCCAACAACCAGGCCACCCTCGGCAACGTCCAGACCGGACTGAGCTGGGCCGGCGTCAGCCCCGGCTCGTACGTCACCGGCTGGCTGCGCTACTCGACCGTGCAGACCGAGATCAACGCCGACAGGCCGATCGAGACCCGCATCCAGTGGTCGAGCGGCGGCGGCCACATGCACGTGATCTACGGCTACGACGACGCCGACAGCTGGGTCTACTGGGGCGACCCCTGGCCCTCCAGTGACCGCTACAACTGGGCCTCGCACGCCTGGTACGTCAACAACAACTCCTTCTCCTGGACCCACTCGCTCTACCGGATCGGGGCGTGACGACGATGAACGGACGTGCCATCGGCGCCGGTCTCGCGACCACCGCCGCCCTCGTCGCCCTCGGGGCGCTCCCGGCCGCCGCCGCGGAGAGCCTGCCGCCCGCGCCCACCCCCGAACAGGCCGCCTCCGCGCCGCAGACCCTGGACACCCTCTCCCGGTTCTTCGCCCGGGACGGGGCGCTCGCCCGCTCGGCGGCCGCCCCGCGCATCGAGGGCGGGTCCGTGCCGGTACGGATCCTCTCCCCGGACTTCGTCGCCGGGAAGGCGGGGGCGCCGGTCGCCCGCGTCGAGTTCCGGGCGAGCAGGGCCGTGGCCTCGGACGGCCGGAAGGCCTCGCTGTGGACGGTGAAGCAGCCGGGCGGCTGGCAGGTGGTGAACATCGCCACCGGCGACGACGAGATCCGGTACGCCGAGCAGGGCGGGCGCGTGCTGCCCGGCGGTCTCGTCTTCCGGGAGCCGCAGATCGACGCCTGGTACGTCCAGAAGGGCGCGAAGGTGCTCCCGCTGGACGAGGACGCGGTACGGGCCGTCGGCAGGAACGGGACGAGCCTCGCCGCGTACCGGGAGCGGGTCGCCGAGGCGTACGGGGACAAGCTCCCCGGCACGGCGTACGCGAAGAAGGGCGCGGCGGGCGGCTACGCACCGCAGGCCTCCGTACCGGCGCCCGCGCCCCGTGCGGCGACGGCCCACGAGGAGCCCGCCGTCACGGTGGCGTCCACCGCGGCGGGCGTGGGTGCCGGCGTGGCCCTCGCCCTGATCGCCACGACGGCGATACGCCGCCGACGCGTCGCCCGGGAGACCTGAGCCGCCACCCCGTGGCCGGGCACGGGCCGCGTCGCCTCCCCCCGCCCGTGTGGGCAATCGTCCCGCTGGGCGGGACGGGTGGGCACAACGGGACGGCGCCCCTTGCCGGGCCTAGGTTTCCGGGCCTGGACCCGCACCACTCGTGCGCCGTGCCGGTGGTGCGGGTAGGGGCAGGGGGCGGAGGCACCCGCAAGGGTGCCGTCCGTTGTGCCCACCCGTTCCGCCCCAGCGGAACGAATGCCCACAACGGAGGGCGGGGGCGCGGGACGATTGCCCGCACGGGGGTGGGCAACGCCCGGCGGGGCGCCGACTCCGGCGGGGCGGGGGCGCGGTCACCGCGCCAGGTACCCCCCGTCCACCGGCAGGACCGCGCCCGTGATGAAGGACGCCTCGTCGGAGGCGAGGAAGAGGATCGCCGCGGCCACCTCCTCAGGCGTGCCGAAGCGGCCCATGGGGTGGGCCCGGACGATGTCGGAGAGGTACTCCGGGCCGCCGGGCTCCACACGGGCGGCGGCGACGCGCTCCGTCTCGATCGTGCCGGGGGCCACCGCGTTCACCCGGATCCCGCGCTCCGCCCACTCCACCGCCAGGTGCTTGGTGAGCCCCGTCGCCACGAACTTCGCCGGGCCGTAGACCGCCTGCCGGGCCTGACCGGCCACCCCCGAGATCGACGACGTGCACACGATCGCCCCGCCACCCGAGACGAGCATGGCCTCGATCGCGTACTTGCAGGTCAGGAACATGCCCCGGCCGTCGACGGCCATGACCGCGTCGAAGTCCGCCGGCTCCGCCTCGGTGATGTCGAGCAGCGGGATCACCCCCGCGTTCGCGACGAGCACGTCAAGCCGTCCGAAGCGCTCCACCGCCGCGGCGACCATCCGCCGGGCGTCCTCCTCCCGGGAGACGTCGCCCACCACGGGAACCGCGCCCGCCAGCGTCGCCAGCCGCTCCCCGTCGAGGTCCGCGGCCACCACGTGCGCCCCCTCGGAGAGGAACCGCTCCGCCGTCGCCCGCCCGATCCCGCTCGCCGCGCCCGTGATCACGCACACCCGGTCCGCCAGCCGCCCCGCGGCCCGTCCCGCCACCTGATTCGCCATGCTTCGCCAACGAGCGCGCGAGGCCGGAGTGTCGGTCCCCGCCAGTAGGGTGGGGACCATGGCAGACCCCTCCAGCTACCGCCCCAAGCCGGGGCAGATCCCCGACTCGCCGGGGGTCTACAAATTCCGCGACGAGCACCGCCGGGTGATCTACGTGGGGAAGGCGAAGTCCCTGCGACAGCGGCTGGCGAACTACTTCCAGCCGCTCGTGAGCCTGCATCCACGCACGGCCACCATGGTGACCACCGCCGCCTCCGTGGAGTGGACCGTCGTCTCGACCGAGGTCGAGGCGCTCCAGCTGGAGTACTCCTGGATCAAGGAGTTCGACCCCCGGTTCAACGTCAAGTACCGGGACGACAAGAGCTATCCGTACCTCGCGGTCACGCTGAACGAGGAGATCCCGCGCGTCCAGGTCCTGCGCGGCCACAAGAAGAAGGGCGTGCGCTACTTCGGCCCGTACGCGCACGCGTGGGCGATCCGCGAGACCGTCGACCTGATGCTGCGGGTCTTCCCCGTCCGCACCTGCTCGGCCGGCGTCTTCCGGAACGCGGCCTCGGCGGGCCGGCCCTGCCTCCTCGGCTACATCGGCAAGTGCTCGGCGCCCTGCGTCGGCCGGGTCACGCCCGAGGAGCACCGTGAACTGGCCGAGGAGTTCTGCGACTTCATGGCCGGCCGCACCGGCACGTACATCCGCCGCCTCGAGAAGCAGATGATGATCGCCGCCGCGGACATGGAGTACGAGAAGGCCGGCCGGCTCCGCGACGACATAGAGGCGCTGCGCCGGGCCATGGAGAAGAGCGCGGTCGTCCTCGCCGACGCCACAGACGCCGACCTGATCGCCCTCGCCGAGGACGAGCTGGAGGCCGCCGTCCAGATCTTCCACGTGCGCGGCGGACGCGTGCGCGGCCAGCGCGGCTGGGTCACCGACAAGGTCGAGGCCGTCGACACGGCCGGGCTCGTCGAGCACGCGATCCAGCAGCTGTACGGGGAGGAGAGCGGCGACGCGGTCCCCAAGGAAGTGCTGGTCCCGGCGCTGCCGGAGGACGCCGAAGCCGTCACCGCGTGGCTCTCCGGCCGCCGCGGGTCCAACGTCTCGCTGCGGATCCCGCAGCGCGGCGACAAGAAGGACCTGATGGAGACGGTCGCGCGCAACGCGCAGCAGGCGCTCGTCCTGCACAAGACCAAGCGCGCCAGCGACCTGACCACCCGCTCCCGGGCGCTGGAGGAGATCGCCGAGGCCCTGGACCTGGACTCGGCGCCGCTGCGGATCGAGTGCTTCGACATCTCGCACCTCCAGGGCGAGGACGTCGTGGCCTCGATGGTCGTCTTCGAGGACGGACTGCCCCGCAAGAGCGAGTACCGCCGCTTCCAGATCAAGGGCTTCGAGGGCCAGGACGACGTCCGCTCGATGCACGAGGTGATCGGCCGCCGCTTCAAGCGCTATCTCGCCGAGAAGGAGAAGACCGGCGATTGGGTCGACGGGGACGCGGCCGGGGGCGAGGTCCCCGCCGAGACCCCGGGTGAGGACGACGGCCGGCCCAAGCGCTTCGCGTACCCGCCGCAGCTCGTCGTGGTCGACGGCGGGCAGCCGCAGGTCGCCGCCGCCCGGCGCGCCCTGGACGAGCTCGGCATCGACGACATCGCGGTCTGCGGGCTCGCCAAGCGCCTGGAGGAGGTGTGGCTGCCGGGTGACGACGACCCGGTGGTGCTGCCCCGCTCCAGCGAGGGCCTGTACCTGCTCCAGCGGGTACGTGATACGGCTCACGACTTCGCGATCCGCTACCAGCGCTCCAAGCGGACGAAACGCATCCGGACCAGCCCCTTGGACGCGGTCCCCGGCCTCGGTGACACCCGGAAACAGGTGTTGATCAAGCATTTCGGCTCGGTGAAGCGGCTCCGACAGGCGACAATCGAGCAGATCTGCGAGGTCCCCGGCATGGGCCGGAAGACCGCGGAGGCGGTCGTCGTGGCCCTCGCCCAGGCGGCCCCGGCCGCACCCGCCGTGAACACGGCGACAGGAGAGATCATGGAAGACGACGGGGGCGGCACGGCATGACCGCGCACGAGCAGCACGACCAGACCGACCAGCACGACCAGACCGACCAGAGCGACCAGCAGGGCCAGACCGACCAGCAGGACCAGAGCGACCAGCACCACCCGCAAGACGAGCACGACCGAGAAGACGGAGCAGGACACGTGAGTACGGGCACGAAGGAGACCCCCGGCGACAACGGCGCCGAGGCGGCCATTCCCGAGCTGGTGATCATCTCCGGCATGTCCGGAGCCGGCCGGTCCACCGCGGCGAAGTGTCTGGAGGACCTCGGCTGGTTCGTCGTGGACAATCTGCCGCCCGCGCTGATCCCCACCATGGTGGAGCTCGGCGCCCGCTCCCAGGGCAACGTCGCCCGGATCGCCGTCGTCGTGGACGTCCGCGGCCGGCAGTTCTTCGACAACCTCAGAGAGTCCCTCGCCGATCTGGACTCCAAGCAGGTCACCCGCCGGATCGTCTTCCTCGAGTCGTCCGACGACGCCCTGGTCCGGCGCTTCGAGTCGGTCCGCCGGCCGCACCCGCTCCAGGGCGACGGCCGGATCACCGACGGCATCGCCGCCGAGCGCGACCTGCTGCGCGAGCTGCGCGGCGACGCCGACCTGGTGATCGACACCTCCAGCCTCAACGTCCACGAGCTGCGCGCCAAGATGGACGCCCAGTTCGCCGGGGACGAGGAGCCCGAGCTCCGGGCCACCGTCATGTCCTTCGGCTTCAAGTACGGCCTGCCGGTCGACGCCGACCTCGTCGTCGACATGCGCTTCCTGCCGAACCCGCACTGGGTCCCCGAGCTGCGCCCCTTCACCGGCCTCAACGAGGAGGTGTCGAACTACGTCTACAACCAGCCCGGTGCCAAGGAGTTCCTGGACCGCTACACGGAGCTGCTCCAGCTGATCGCCGCGGGCTACCGCCGCGAGGGCAAGCGGTACGTGACCATCGCCGTGGGCTGCACGGGCGGCAAGCACCGCTCCGTCGCGACCGCCGAGCGGCTCGCCGCCCGCATCGCCGCCGAAGGGGTCGAGACCGTCGTCGTACACAGGGACATGGGGCGCGAGTGAAGCCGTACCGTCGCCGCGCCTCCACCCTGTCCGTGCGGCGCACGCTCCGTCGACGGGGCGCCCAGCCGAAGGTCGTCGCGCTGGGCGGCGGAATGGGCCTGTCGGCCTCCCTCGCCGCCCTCCGTCGGATCACCGGCGACCTCACCGCCGTCGTCACCGTCGCCGACGACGGGGGCTCCAGCGGCCGGCTCCGGGAGGAGCTCGGCGTGCTGCCCCCCGGCGACCTGCGCAAGGCGCTCGCCGCGCTCTGCGGGGACGACGACTGGGGCCAGACCTGGGCCCGGGTGATCCAGCACCGCTTCCAGTCCAAGGGCGAGATCAACGGCCACGCCGTCGGCAATCTGCTGATCGTCGCCCTCTGGGAGCAGCTCGGCGACCCCGTCCAGGCCCTGGACCTGGTGGGCAGGCTGCTCGGCGCCCAGGGCCGCGTGCTGCCCATGTCCGCCGTACCGCTGGAGCTCCAGGCCCTGGTCAAGGGGCACGACCCGGAGCGCCCGGACGACGTGGACACCGTGTGCGGCCAGGCGACGGTGGCGCTCACCCCGGGCGAGGTGCAGTCCGTGCACCTCGTGCCGCACGACCCGCCCGCCGTGCCCGAGGCCGTCGCGGCGGTGCTCGACGCGGACTGGGTCGTCGTGGGTCCCGGCTCCTGGTTCTCCTCGGTGATCCCGCACCTTCTCGTGCCCGAACTCCTCGACGCCCTGGCCGAGACCAAGGCCCGGAAGGTGCTCTCGCTGAACCTCGCTCCGCAACCCGGAGAAACAGAGGGCTTCTCTCCGCAGCGTCATTTGGAGGTTTTGGGACGACACGCCCCTAAACTCGCCCTGGACGTGGTGCTCGCCGACGAGGCAGCCGTGCCCGACCGCGAGTCCCTCGCCGAAGCCGCCAAGCGGCTCGGTGCCGCGGTCGAGCTGGCGCCGGTGGCCGGGCCCGACGGCTCCGCGAAGCATGACCCGGAGCTGTTGGCCGCCGCGTACGACCGTATTTTTCGGATGCATGGAAGGATCGGCCCATGGCGATGACGGCAGCGGTGAAGGACGAGATCTCCCGGCTTCCCGTCACCCGGACCTGCTGCAGGAAGGCAGAGGTCTCGTCGATCCTGCGGTTCGCGGGCGGGCTGCACCTGGTGAGCGGCCGCATCGTGATCGAGGCGGAGCTGGACACGGCGATGGCGGCGCGTCGCCTCAAGCGGGACATCCTGGAGATCTTCGGGCACAGCTCCGAACTGATCGTGATGGCCCCCGGCGGGCTGCGGCGCGGCTCGCGCTTCGTGGTGCGCGTGGTGGCAGGCGGCGACCAGCTGGCCCGCCAGACGGGTCTCGTGGACGGCAGGGGCCGCCCCATCCGGGGTCTTCCCCCGCAGGTGGTCTCAGGCGCGACCTGTGACGCGGAGGCGGCCTGGCGCGGCGCCTTCCTCGCCCACGGCTCGCTGACCGAGCCCGGCCGGTCCTCGTCCCTGGAGGTCACCTGCCCGGGACCGGAGGCCGCCCTGGCGCTGGTCGGCGCGGCCCGCCGGCTCTCCATCGCGGCCAAGGCCCGCGAGGTACGGGGCGTGGACCGGGTCGTCGTCCGCGACGGCGACGCGATCGGCGCCCTGCTGACCCGGCTCGGCGCGCACGAGTCGGTGCTCGCCTGGGAGGAGCGGCGGATGCGGCGCGAGGTCCGCGCCACCGCCAACCGCCTCGCCAACTTCGACGACGCCAACCTGCGCCGCTCGGCCCGCGCCGCGGTCGCGGCCGGGGCCCGGGTGCAGCGCGCCCTGGAGATCCTTGCCGAGGAGGTGCCCGAGCACCTCGCCGCCGCCGGCCGGCTCCGCATGGAGCACAAGCAGGCCTCGCTGGAGGAGCTGGGCGCGCTCGCCGACCCGCCGCTGACGAAGGACGCGGTGGCCGGGCGGATCCGTCGTCTCCTCGCGATGGCCGACAAGCGGGCACAGGACCTGGGCATTCCCGGGACCGAGTCCAACCTGACCGAGGAGCTCGACGACAGCCTCGTCGGCTGAGCCGTCCCGCTCGTCGGTGTCGCTCGTCAACTCCGAACTGCCGGTGCCTTTCTGAGGTACCGGCAGTTCCGTTTCCCGGCTGCCTTCGGGGTTCCCTTCCCGACTCGCGCGACGCGCCGGAGGCACCCTTGACAGGTCCATGGGCGCCCATGAGCCTGGCGTCTGATCACCTTCGTGACAGGCAATAGCAAGGGGGGCTCATGAGACGCAGAACGAGATCGATCCTCGCCGCGGCTTCACTGCTGATCGCCGGCGTGGCGGCGGCACCCGTCGCCGGAGCGCAGCCGAACGACCGGGACGGCGGCGACGCCCTCACCGTATGGCGTGCCGAGGTCAGCAAGGAGCAGGTTCCGCTGCTCCTCGAGGCCGGCGCCGACGCCCACGAGATGACCGAGCAGGTGCCCGACCAGGGCTCCGCGACGGTCGAGCTCTTCCTCACCGACAGGCAGGCCGGGCAGCTGCGCGGCCAGGGCGTCGAGCTCACCGAGCACACGCTGACCGAGCGGGCCGAGCAGCGGGTCGCCGCCGCGGGGGACGGCGTCTTCCGGCCGTACAGCGGCCCGAACGGCCTCAAGCAGGAGATCCTGGACACCGCCCGGGCCAACCCCGGCATCACCAAGGTCGTCTCGATCGGCAAGACCCTCAAGGGCCAGGACATCCTCGCCCTCAAGGTCAGCAAGGGCGCCACCCGGGTCAAGGACGGATCGAAGCCCGCCACGCTGTACCTGTCCAACCAGCACGCGCGCGAGTGGATCACCCCGGAGATGACCCGGAGGCTGCTCCACCACTACGTCGACGGCTACGGCAAGGACGAGCGGATCACCCGGATCGTCGACACCACCGAGCTGTGGTTCGTGCTCTCCGCCAACCCGGACGGCTACGACTTCACCCACGCCGACCCCGACAACCGGCAGTGGCGCAAGAACCTCCGCGACAACGACGGCGACGGGCGGATCGCGCCGGGCGACGGCGTCGACCTCAACCGTAACTTCGCCTACAAGTGGGGCTACGACAACGAGGGTTCGTCCCCCGACCCGGCCGACGAGACCTTCCGCGGCACCGGCCCCATGTCGGAGCCCGAGACCAAGGCCCTGGACGCCTTCCAGAAGCGCATCGGCTTCTCGTACGGCATCAACTACCACTCGGCCGCCCAGCTCCTGCTGTACGGCGTCGGCTGGCAGGTCGCCACCGACACCCCCGACGACGTGGCCCTCAGGTCCCTCGCCGGCACCCCGCAGAACTCGGCCGTGCCCGGCTACCGGCCGCAGGTCTCCTCGGAGCTGTACATCACCAACGGCGAGGCCGACGGACACGCGGCCAACGTCAACGGGATGCAGATGTTCACCCCGGAGATGTCAACCTGCGCCACCGCGTCCCGGGTCGACCCGAACGACGCCTGGAACCCGGCCGACTGCGCCTCCGTCTTCACCTTCCCGGACGACGAGAAGCTGATCCAGGCCGAGTTCGCCAAGAACATCCCCTTCGCGCTCGCCGTCGCCGAGAGCGCCGCCCGCCCGGACCGGCCCGTCTCCCCGGTCGGCATCGAGGCCCCCGACTTCACCCCGGCCGCCTTCACCACCTCCTACGCCCGCGGCGGGGAGCAGGAGGTCGCCGTCACCGCGCGCAAGTCCCTGCGCGGCAAGACCCTGAAGTACCGGATCAACGGCGGCCGCACCCACAGCGAGGAGCTCGACGCCTGGAAGGGCGGCGAGACCTACGGCGGCGAGGACAACCTCTACTTCGACGAGTACCGTGCCGAGGTCGAGGACGCCCGGCCCGGCGACTCCGTCGAGGTCTGGTTCACGGCCCGCACCCGGGAGGGCCGGACCACCGCCTCCGCCCCCTTCACCTACAAGGTGGCCGAGCGCCCCCGCGGCGACGTGCTCGTCCTCGCCGACGAGGGCGGCACCACCGCGGCACGCCACACCGCCGCGTACGTGAAGGCGCTCGCCGACAACGGCCGCTCCGCCGCTGTCTGGGACGTCGCCACCCAGGGCACCCCGGACGCCCTCGGCGTGCTCTCCCACTTCCGTATCGTCATCTGGTACACCGGCGCCGAGCGGCCCTCCGGCGCCACCCAGCTCGCGGTCCGCGCCTACCTCAACGAGGGCGGCAAGCTGATCAACGCCGGCGAGAAGTCCGGCGGACTCACCGAGGTCGGCCGGGCCGAGACCAACGACTTCGCCCAGTACTACCTCGGCGCCTACCACCGGGCCGGCCTCGGGCAGCCGCCCGCCTTCGCCGGCACCGGCGCCTTCGCGGGCGTCGGCGCGAGCCTCGGCGCCGCAGCCGGCAACCCGCTCGACAACGCCGGTGCGTACACCGTCACCTCGGACACGCTGAAGCCGGAGGAGTTCCCGCAGTTCGCGAGCAGCGCCTCCGCCGGTGACTACCCGGGCATCCGCACCCCCTTCGAGCCGGCCGAGGGCACGACCTTCGCGGCCGTCAAGCACGCCGACGGCACCTGGGCCCGGCTCAGCAGGACCGTCGACCTCACCGGCGTCGGCGCCGCGGCCGCGCCGCGCCTCGACTTCCAGGTCAGCTACGACACCGAGCCCGGCTACGACAACCTCGTCGTCGAGGCCCACACCGTCGGCCAGGACGACTGGACGACACTGCCCGACCGCAACGGCGGCACCTCCACCGCGCCGCCGGCCGACTGCGGCGAGGGCTACTACGTTCGCGGCCACCCCTTCCTCTCCCACTACCTCACCGTCGGCGAGGACGGCTGCGCCGCCACCGGCACCACCGGCTCCTGGAACGCCTTCACCGGCCCCTCCAACGGCTGGCGGCAGGCCTCCGTCGACCTGAGCGCCTGGGCGGGCAAGCGGGTAGAGCTCTCGATCTCGTACGTCTCCGACCCCGGTACGGGAGAGACGGGCGCCTTCGTCGACGACACCCGTCTCGTCACCGGCACCACCACCGAGGCCGAGGGCTTCGAGACCGGCCTCGGCGCCTGGTCCGTACCGGGCGCGCCCGCCGGCAGCCCCGGCAACGGCGCGGACTGGACGCGCTCCCCGGCGCTCTTCCACTCCCAGGCCGCGGTCACCACGCGTGACACCGTCCTCCTCGGCTACGGCCTGGAGCACGTGCCCGGTGCGACGGAGCGGGGCCGGCTCCTCGGCCGCGCCCTCGCGGCGCTCCGCCGCTGACGGAGAGTAGTGGGGACAAAGGTCCCACGGCGGCCCGTACCCGTTGGTAGGTACGGGCCGTCGGCCGTTTTCCCTCACTTTCCGGGCTCGCGCGGCTGCGCTGGATGTCACTCGGGGGCCCCTGGGGAGGTAGGGTCGTAAGCGGTCGGGGACATCCCTAAAACAAAAATCTCGCCGGCGTCGAACACACCGGCGTACCTAACGAGGAGATCGGTTCGTGACGATCCGCGTAGGCATCAACGGCTTTGGCCGCATCGGCCGGAACTACTTTCGCGCACTCCTTGAGCAGGGTGCTGACATCGAGATTGTGGCTGTCAACGACCTGGGCGACACCGCGACCACGGCCCACCTGCTGAAGTACGACACCATCCTGGGACGCCTCAAGGCCGAGGTCACCCACACCGCCGACACCATCACCGTCGACGGCCGCACCATCAAGGTGCTCTCCGAGCGCAACCCGGCCGACATCCCCTGGGGTGAGCTGGGCGTCGACATCGTCATCGAGTCGACCGGCATCTTCACCAAGAAGGCCGACGCCGAGAAGCACATCGCCGGTGGCGCCAAGAAGGTCCTCATCTCGGCTCCGGCCAAGGACGAGGACATCACCATCGTGATGGGCGTCAACCAGGACAAGTACGACGCGGCCCAGCACCACGTCATCTCGAACGCGTCCTGCACGACCAACTGTGTCGCGCCGATGGCCAAGGTTCTCGACGAGAACTTCGGCATCGTCAAGGGCCTGATGACCACGGTCCACGCGTACACCAACGACCAGCGCATCCTGGACTTCCCGCACTCCGACCTGCGCCGCGCCCGCGCCGCCGCGGAGAACATCATCCCGACCACGACGGGTGCCGCCAAGGCCACCGCCCTGGTCCTCCCGCAGCTCAAGGGCAAGCTCGACGGCATCGCCATGCGCGTCCCGGTCCCGACCGGTTCCGCCACCGACCTGGTCGTGACGCTCGACCGCGAGGTCACCAAGGACGAGGTCAACGCCGCGTTCAAGAAGGCCGCCGACGACGGCGACCTCAAGGGCATCCTGTTCTACACCGAGGACCAGATCGTGTCCTCGGATATCGTGGGCGACCCGGCCTCCTGCACCTTCGACGCCTCCCTGACGATGGTCCAGGAAGGCAACACGGTGAAGATCCTGGGTTGGTACGACAACGAGTGGGGCTACTCCAACCGTCTCGTCGACCTCACCGTCTTCGTCGGCGGCCAGCTCTAGACTTCAGGGCGGGCTTTCGATGTGAGCAGGGCTCGGGCAGCGCAACGCGGCGCTGTGCGAGCCCTGTTTGTGTGCTCCACCGCGTACCAAGGAGTCTGTGACAGATGAAGACGATCGACGAGCTTCTCGCCGAAGGCGTCGCCGGCAAGCGGGTGTTCGTCCGCGCCGACCTCAACGTGCCGCTCGACGGCACCACCATCACCGACGACGGCCGCATCCGCGCCGTCGTCCCCACGGTCAAGGCGCTCGCCGACGCCGGCGCCCGGGTCGTGGTCGCCTCGCACCTGGGCCGCCCCAAGGGCGTCCCGGACCCGGCGTTCTCGCTCGCCCCGGCCGCCGCGCGCCTCGGCGAGCTGCTCGGTGCCGACGTGGCCTTCGCGACCGACACGGTCGGCGACTCCGCCACCGCCACCGTCGCGGGCCTCGCCGACGGCCAGGTCGCCGTGATCGAGAACCTCCGGTTCAACGCCGGCGAGACCTCGAAGGACGACGCCGAGCGCGGCGCCTTCGCGGACCGGCTCGCCGCGCTCGCCGACGTCTACGTCGGTGACGGCTTCGGCGCCGTGCACCGCAAGCACGCCTCGGTCTTCGACCTCCCGGCGCGCCTGCCGCACGCCGCGGGCTACCTCATCGCCACCGAGGTCGGCGTCCTGAAGAAGCTCACGGACGACGTCCAGCGGCCGTACGTGGTCGCGCTCGGCGGTTCCAAGGTCTCCGACAAACTGGGCGTGATCGACCACCTCCTGGAGAAGGCCGACCGCATCCTCGTCGGCGGCGGCATGGTCTTCACCTTCCTCAAGGCCCAGGGCCACGAGGTCGGCACCTCGCTGCTCCAGGAGGACCAGATCCCGGTGGTCCAGGAATATCTGGCGCGTGCGAAGAAGCGCGGCGTGGAGTTCGTGCTCCCCGTCGACGTCCTGGTCTCGGCCGAATTCCCCGACATGAAGACCAAGGCCCCGGCACACCCGGAGGCGGTCGCCGCGGACGCCATCCCTGCCGGCCAGATGGGCCTGGACATCGGTCCGGAGACCCGTAAGCTCTACGCCTCGAAGCTCGCCGACGCGGGGACCGTCTTCTGGAACGGTCCGATGGGCGTCTTCGAGCACCCCGACTACGCCGAGGGCACCAGGGCCGTCGCCCAGGCGCTCGTCGACTCCCCGGCCTTCACGGTCGTCGGTGGTGGCGACTCCGCCGCCGCCGTGCGCATCCTGGGCTTCGACGAGAAGGCATTCGGCCACATTTCGACCGGCGGCGGCGCCTCCCTCGAGTACCTCGAGGGCAAGACGCTTCCCGGCCTCGCCGCACTGGAGGACTGACCCTTTCATGAGCAGCACCCGCACCCCGCTGATGGCGGGCAACTGGAAGATGAACCTCAACCACCTCGAGGCCATCGCCCACGTCCAGAAGCTCGCCTTCGCCCTGACCGACAAGGACTACGACGCCTGTGAGGTCGCGGTCCTGGTCCCCTTCACCGACCTGCGGTCCGTACAGACCCTCGTCGACGGCGACAAGCTCAAGATCAAGTACGGCGCCCAGGACCTCTCGGCGCAGGACTCCGGTGCCTACACCGGTGAGATCTCGGGCCTCATGCTGTCCAAGCTGAAGTGTGCCTACGTGGCCGTCGGCCACTCCGAGCGCCGCCAGTACCACGCCGAGAACGACGAGGTCTGCAACGCCAAGGTGAAGGCCGCCTTCAAGCACGGCATCACCCCGATCCTCTGCGTCGGCGAGGGCCTGGACATCCGCAAGGCCGGCCAGCAGGTCGAGTACACGCTCGCCCAGCTCGACGGCGGCCTGAAGGACGTCCCGGCCGAGCAGGCCGAGACCATCGTGATCGCGTACGAGCCGGTGTGGGCCATCGGCACCGGCGAGGTCGCCACCCCCGAGGACGCGCAGGAGGTCTGCGGGGCGATCCGCGGCCGTCTCGCGGAGCTGTACTCCCAGGAGCTGGCCGACAAGGTCCGCATCCAGTACGGCGGCTCGGTCAAGTCCGGCAACGTCGCCGCGATCATGGCGCAGCCGGACGTCGACGGCGCCCTGGTGGGCGGCGCGGCGCTGGACGCCGACGAGTTCGTCAAGATCGCGCGCTTCCGCGACCAGTGAGTATGCGGTAGCGGAGTTACGTCGTACCCTTGCGGGGGTCGGGCAGGTGCCCGGCCCCCGTCCGTATAAGTCCGAGGAAGTTGGTCCAGCCGTGGTTATGGGGTTCTCGATCGCCCTGCTCGTCTTCAGCGGGCTGCTGATGCTGCTCGTACTGATGCACAAGGGAAAGGGCGGCGGTCTCTCCGACATGTTCGGTGGTGGCATGCAGTCGTCCGTCGGCGGCTCCTCGGTCGCCGAGCGCAACCTGGACCGGATCACGGTTGTGGTCGGTCTGCTCTGGTTCGCCTGCATTGTCGTACTTGGTCTGCTGATGAAGTTGGACGGGTAACTCCAATCACTGGACGCGCGTTGGGCCTTACGTAGACTGGGGCACCTTCGAGCACCATCACGCAGGGAGTTACGACCGTGGCAAGTGGCAACGCGATCCGGGGAAGCCGGGTCGGCGCGGGGCCGATGGGCGAGGCCGAGCGGGGCGAATCGGCGCCGCGAGCCCGCATCTCCTTCTGGTGCTCGAACGGGCACGAGACGCAGCCGAGCTTCGCCAGCGACGCGGCGATCCCGGAGACCTGGGACTGCCCCCGGTGCGGCTTCCCGGCCGGTCAGGACCGGGACAACCCGCCGGACCCGCCGCGCACGGAGCCGTACAAGACCCATCTCGCCTATGTGCGGGAGCGGCGCAGCGACGCGGACGGCGAGGCGATCCTCGCCGAGGCGCTGGCCAAACTGCGCGGCGAGATCTGAGCGTGGTGTGACGATGTGACAGAAGGGCCTTGCCCGCGAACCCGGTTCGCGGACGAGGCCCTTTCGTCGTCTCCGGACACCCCCTAGCCGCTCGTCGGCGGTGGCCGTCGGTGAGCGCGAGGGAGGTCGCCTCCCGTACGTCAGCTGTGCCATACGCGCGTAGAGGCAGTCCACGATCAGCAGGACTGGACTCGTGCGAACCGGCGTTGTCAGAGGCGTCCTCTACGGTCGGTCGGGCAGGGGGATCACCGACGCAGGGGGGCGCCGTGACGGCGACGCAAGCAGTGGCGGCCAAGGCCGTACCCGACTGGCGGGGCGGCTTCGGGCGGCTGTGGATGGCCGCGGTCGTCTCCCGGTTCGGCGACTCGCTGCGTACCGCCGCCCTGCCCCTGCTCGCCGCCTCGCTCACCGACGACCCCCTCCTCATCGCCTCCGTCACCGCCTGCGGCTTCCTGCCCTGGCTGCTCTTCGGGCTCCTCGGCGGCGCGGTCGCCGACCGGGTCGACCAACGGCGGGCCATGTGGGCCGTCGACCTCCTCCGCGGCGCGCTCATGGCCTCGTTCGCCGTCGCCGTCGCGCTCGGACACGCCACCATCGCCCTGCTGCTCGTGCTCGCCTTCGCCCTCACGACCCTGCAGACCCTCTTCGACAACGCGGCCACCGCGCTCCTCCCCGCCCTCGTCCCCGCCGAGGCCCTGGCCGCGGCCAACGCCCGCCTGATGACCGGTCAGCAGTTCGCGGGCGGCCTTCTCGCCGCGCCCCTGGTGCCCGCCCTGCTCCTCGCAGGGGACGCCGTGCCGTACGTGGCCGACGCCGCCACCTACGCCCTCGCCGCGCTCCTCATCGCCTCCCTCCGGACCGGGGCGCCCGAGCGGCCGCCCCGCCCGGGCGGGTCAACTCTCCGCAAGGAGATGGCCGAAGGGCTCGCCACCCTCCGGCGCGACCGGACCCTGCGGTGGCTCTGCACCGCCACCACCCTCTGCAACATCGGCATGGGCGCCCTCATCGCCACCCTCGTCGTCCACGTCACGGACGGCCGCCCGGTGGGAACCGCCGGAAACACGGCTTATGCGGCCACGATCTCCGCCTTCGCGGTGGGCGGCGTCGCGGGCGGCTTCCTCGCCCGCCGCATCGCCGAGCGGACGGGACGGATACGCGCGGTGCTCCTGGCCGGGACGGTCCAGACGGGCTGTCTGGTCCTGATGGGGGCCGTCCCCGCCCTCGCGGTATCGATCGCGGCCATGGCGGCGTTCGGCTTCATGGGGACGGTGTGGAACGTCAACCAGACGACCTTCATGCAGGAGCGCGCACCCGAGGGGATGCTGGGCCGCATCGCCGCGGCCTTCCGCACCCTCGCCGTCGCGGGTGCTCCGCTCGGGGCCCTTCTCGGCGGCGCCGCGGCCGCCGGCTGGGGACCGCACACCCCCGCCCTCCTCGCGGCGGCGTTGTTCGCGCTAGCCGTAGCGTCGTTGACTCCTCTGATCAATTAAGTTGGAGGGGCAGCGGGGCAGACATACGAGAAGAAGTGGGCGATGTCCGAGATGAACAACGAAGGCCGCACCAGGCTGAACCGGCTGCCCGAGTGGGCTGCCCTCGGCAAGCACCGTGAGCAGTTGGGCGAGACCCACCTGCGCGAGCTCTTCGCCGCGGACCCGGCGCGCGGCACCGACCACACCCTGCGGGTCGGCGACCTCTACCTGGACTACTCCAAGCACCTCGTCACCGACGAGACGCTGACCCTGCTCCGCGAACTGGCCGCGGCCACCGGCGTGGCCGAGCTGCGCGACGCCATGTTCCGCGGGGAGAAGATCAACACCACCGAGGACCGCGCGGTCCTCCACACCGCGCTGCGCGCCCCTCGCGAGGCCGTCGTCGAGGTCGACGGGGAGAACGTCGTCCCCGCCGTGCACGCGGTCCTCGACCGGATGGGCGCCTTCGCCGACAAGGTCCGCGCGGGCGAGTGGACCGGCCACACCGGCAAGCCGATCAAGAACGTCGTGAACATCGGCATCGGCGGCTCCGACCTCGGTCCCGCCATGGCCTACGAGGTCCTGCGCTCCTTCACCCAGCGGGACCTGACGCTCCGCTTCGTCTCCAACGTGGACGGCGCGGACCTCCACGAGGCCGTCCGCGACCTCGACCCGGCCGAGACCCTCTTCATCGTCGCCTCGAAGACCTTCACCACCATCGAGACGATCACCAACGCCACCTCCGCCCGCGACTGGCTCCTCGCCGGTCTCGGAGCCGGCCAGGAGGCCGTCGCGAAGCACTTCGTGGCCCTCTCGACCAACGCCGAGAAGGTCGAGGAGTTCGGCATCGACACCACCAACATGTTCGAGTTCTGGGACTGGGTCGGCGGCCGCTACTCCTACGACTCCGCCATCGGCCTCTCCCTGATGATCGCCATCGGCCCGGAGCACTTCCGCGAGATGCTCGACGGCTTCCACCTCGTCGACGAGCACTTCCGCACCGCCCCGCCCGAGGAGAACGCGCCGCTGCTGCTCGGTCTCCTCGGCGTCTGGTACGGCGCGTTCTTCGACGCCCAGTCGCACGCCGTCCTGCCCTACTCCCACTACCTGTCCAAGTTCACCGCCTACCTCCAGCAGCTCGACATGGAGTCCAACGGCAAGTCGGTGGACCGCGAGGGCAACCCGGTCGACTGGCAGACCGGCCCCGTCGTCTGGGGCACCCCCGGCACCAACGGGCAGCACGCCTATTACCAGTTGATCCACCAGGGCACCAAGGTCATCCCGGCCGACTTCATCGGCTTCGCCCGGCCCGTCGCCGACCTGCTCCCCGGCCTCGTCGCCCAGCACGACCTGCTCATGGCCAACTTCTTCGCCCAGACCCAGGCACTCGCCTTCGGCAAGACGCCCGAAGAGGTACGGGCCGAGGGAGTCGCCGAGGAGCTCGTCCCGCACAAGACCTTCCAGGGCAACCACCCGACCACCACGATCCTGGCCGACGCGCTCACCCCGTCCGTCCTCGGCCAGCTGATCGCGCTCTACGAGCACAAGGTCTTCGTCCAGGGCGCGGTCTGGAACATCGACTCCTTCGACCAGTGGGGCGTCGAGCTCGGCAAGGTCCTCGCCAAGAGGATCGAACCGGTCCTGACGGAGGGCGAGGGCGCCGAGCGGCTCGACAGCTCGACCGCAGGGCTCGTGTCGGCCTACCGCGCACTGCGCGACCGGGGCTGACCGCATGACGGGGGAGAACGCGGTGCGGCTCAGGCCGCCGAGGAACGCCGTGGACGAGCGGGCCGTCGCCTGGTGGCGGAGCCAGCTCCTGGTGACCACCGCCGTGCCGGTGGTGGTCCTCGCCGTCCTCGGCGCGCTCATCGGGCCCGCCCGGTTCTGGCTGCTGCTCGTGGCCGGGACCGTCGCGGCCCTGGGCCTCGCCTGCACCGCGTTCTTCCCCGGCTGGTGGTTCCGGGTCCACCGCTGGGAGGTCACCGACGACGCCGTCTACGTCCGTACCGGGGCCCTCTGGCAGGAGTGGCGGATCGCCCCGATGTCCCGGATCCAGACCGTCGACACCGTACGGGGCCCGCTGGAGCAGCTCTTCAAGCTCGCCACGGTCACCGTGACCACCGCCTCGTCCAAGGGCGCCATCCGGATCGAGGGCCTCGACCACGAGCTCGCCGCCGAGCTCGGCGAGCGGCTGACGGCCCTCACCCAGGCCACCCCCGGGGACGCCACGTGAACGGGGCCGGACACGGCGAGGCCCCGCGCACGGCTGACATGGAAGCCGAGGACCCGCGCACCGGGGACATACGGGGCGAGGCCCCGCGTGCCGCGGACATGCATGGCGCCGGCGGGCCGGCCGTGGAGGGCCCCGGTGAGGAGTGGCGGCGTCTCGACCGGCGGATGCTCCTGGCCACCGCCGCCGTCCTGTGCGGCGTGGCCGGAGGCGCCGGTCTGCCCACGACGGCCGGCCTCGCCGGATCCAGGCCGCTGTGGCAGGCCCTCGCCTGGGTCCTCGCCGGAGCCTTCCTCCTCGTCCTCGGCGGCACCGTCGTCGACTACGTCCGCTGGCGTCGCACCCGCTACCGGATCGGCCCCGAGCGGGTCGAACTCCACACCGGGCTCCTGCTGATCAAACGGCGCTCCCTCGCCCGCGAGCGCGTCCGCAGCGTCGACCTCACCGCCAACCCCCTCCAGCGCGTCCTCGGCCTCGTCAAGGTCCGCATCGGCACCGGCGAGAGCACCGGCGGCGACGAGTCCACCCTCGAACTCGACCTGGTCACCCGCGCCGAGGGCGAGCGTCTCCGACACGAGCTCCTCGCCCGCGCCACCGACCCCGGGGACCTTCCGCACGAGGGCGCCCTCGCCGCCGTCGACCCGCGCTGGATCCGTTACGCCCCGGTCTCCTTCGTCGCCCCGGCCCTCGGCGGAGCGGCGGCCGGAGCCGTCATGCAGGTCAGCGAGTGGTTCGGCGCCCAGGCGGAGGTCATCGACTGGATAGGGGACCGCTTCCGGGACGTCTCCGTCACCTGGATGATCGTCGACCTGATCCTCATCGCCACCGTCGTCGGAGCCGTCGGCGCCCTCGGCCTCTGGGTCGAGATGTGGTGGAACCACCGCCTGGAGCGCGAGCCCGGCGGCACCCTGCGCGTCCGCCGCGGCCTCCTCACCGCCCGCTCGGTCTCCATCGAGGAGCGCCGGCTGCGCGGGATCGAGGTCGTCGAGCCGCTGGGGGTGCGCCTGGTCGGGGCCGCCCGCGTCGACGCCGTCGCCACCGGCCTCGCCAAGGACGACGGGGACAAGCACTCCGACCTCAAGACCCTGCTGCCGGCCGCGCCCCGGGAGATCGCCGACCGCGTCGCCGCCCAGGTCCTGCGCGAGCCCGAGCCGCCCACCGGGGCGCCGCTCGCCGCCCACCCCCGCGCCGCCCGCACCCGCCGACTTGCCTGGGCCCTGTGGTCCGTCGCCGTCCCGGTCGCCGTCCTCGCCGTCCTCGGACTCCTCGTCACCCCGGTCCTGCTCTACGTGGCGGCGGGCTGCGCCGTCGTCCTCACCCCGGTCGCCGTGCTCCTCGCCCTCGACGCCTACCGCGGACTCGGACACGGCGTCAGCGGCGCCTATCTGGTGACCCGTTCGGGCACGGTCCGGCGCGCCACGGTCGCCCTCCAGCGCTCCGGTGTCATCGGCTGGACCGTCAAGCAGTCGTACTTCCAGCGCCGCGCCGGCATCCTGACGCTGACCGCCACGACGGCGGCCGGCGCGGGTGCGTACGACATCTACGACGCGGGCGAGAGCCAGGGCCTGAGCTTCGCCGCCGAGGCCGTACCGGAGCTCCTCGCGCCCTTCCTTGAGCCCGTACCCACGCAGGAGGCCCGGTCCACCGAGGGGTGAACCGGGCCTCCGGGCGTGCGGGTCGCGGAATCAGGCAATCAGGCGGAAGCCGGCGGATACAGGCTCCGCGGCAGCTCCGAGGCGGCTGCCGAGTCGAGCAGCCACAGCGTGCGCGAGCGGCCGTAGGCGCCCGCGGCGGGGGCCTGCACCTCGCCCGCGCCCGACAGCGCGATCGCCGCGGCCTTCGCCTTGTCCTCACCGGCCGCGAGCAGCCAGACCTCCTTCGCCGCCCGGATCGCCGGAAGGGTCAGTGAGATCCGGACCGGCGGCGGCTTGGGCGCGCCGCGCACGCCGACCACGGTCAGCTCGGTCTCGCGGACCGCGGGCAGCTCCGGGAAGAGCGAGGCCACGTGCGTGTCCGGGCCGACGCCCAGCATCAGCACGTCGAAGGTCGGCACCCCGCCGTGGTCACCGGGACGCACGGCGGCGGCCAGCTCCTCCGCGTACGCGGCGGCGGCGGCGTCGACATCGGCGCCGTACGGTCCGTCCGAGGCGGGCATCGCGTGCACCCGGGCCGGGTCGAGAGGCACCCCGTCGAGCAGCGCCTCACGGGCCTGGGTGACGTTCCGCTCGGGGTCGCCCTCCGGGAGGTAGCGCTCGTCGCCCCACCACAGGTCGAGCCGCGACCAGTCGATCGCGTCCCGGGCGGGCGCCGAACCGAGCGCCGCCAGCAGGCCGTTGCCGTTGCGTCCGCCGGTCAGCACCACCGAGGCGGAGCCGCGGGCGGTCTGGGCGTCCACGATCCGGGTGATCAGCCGGGCCGCCGCGGCCTGCGCCATCAGTTCCTTGTCGCGGTGGACGACCAGCTGAGGGGTGCTCACTTGGTCGCCGCCTTCTTGGCCGGGGCCTTCTTCGCGGCGGGCTTCTCGGCCGCGGCGGTCTTCTCGGCCTGGGCCGGCTCCACGGCCGGCTCCGCGACCGCCTCGACGACGGTCTCCGGCTCGGGTGCGGTGGTCGCCGCCTCCTCGTCGAGCCGTTCGAGACCGAACTTGAGCGCCGTCGCGTAGGTGTCGTCCGGGTCGAGCCGGCGCAGCTCCTCCGCGATCAGCTCGGCCGTGTCGCGGCGCTTGAGCGCCACGCCGCGGTCCGGCTGCCCCTGGATGGAGAGCGTCGCGAGCGAGCCGTCCGGCCGGTCGAGCACGATCGGTCCGGAGCTGGTCTCCATCCGTACGGAGGTGAGACCCGGCCCCGTCGACTTCGAGCGCCGCACCGGCACCTTCAGCCGCTCGGACAGCCACATCGCGAGCAGCTCGACGCTCGGGTTGAACTCCTCGCCCTCCACCTCGGCCGAGGTGACCTCGCACACGACCTGGTCGAGCGCGGCGGCGAGCATCGAGCGCCACGGGGTGATCCGGGTCCACGAGAGGTCCGTGTCGCCCGGGGTGTACGTGTCCGCCCGTGCCGTCAGCTCCTGGATGGGCTGCTCGGCGGCGTACGTGTCGGTCACCCGACGCTGGGCGAGCGCGCCCAGCGGGTCGTTCGCCGGGTCGGTCGGCGCGTTCACCGGCCACCAGACGACGACGGGGGCGTCCGGGAGGAGCAGCGGCAGAACCACCGACTGGGCGTGGTCGACGACCTCGCCGTACAGCCGGAGGACAACCGTTTCGCCGGTGCTGGCGTCGGCGCCGAGGCGGACCTCGGCGTCGAGCCGCGCCTTGGCACGGTCCCGCGGGGAGCGCGAGACCCGCTTGATGACGACGAGGGTCCGCGAGGGGTGCTCGCGGGACGCCTCGTTGGCCGCCTTCAGCGCGTCGTAGGCGTTCTCCTCGTCGGTGACGATGACGAGAGTGAGCACCATGCCGACGGCCGGCGTGCCGATCGCCCGCCGCCCGAGCACCAGCGCCTTGTTGATCTTGGATGACGTGGTGTCCGTCAGGTCGGTCTTCATGGCCGGCGCCAGCTCCGTCCGTCTCGTGCGAGCATCTCGTCCGCCTCGACCGGGCCCCAGGTCCCGGCCTGGTACTGCGCGGGCTTGCCGTGCTTGTCCCAGAACTGCTCGATCGGGTCGAGGATCTTCCAGGACAGCTCGACCTCCTCGACGCGCGGGAAGAGGTTCGAGTCGCCGAGCAGGACGTCGAGGATGAGCCGCTCGTACGCCTCGGGGCTGGACTCCGTGAAGGACTCGCCGTACGCGAAGTCCATCGACACGTCCCGGATCTCCATCTGGGTGCCGGGCACCTTGGAGCCGAACCGCACCGTCACGCCCTCGTCCGGCTGGACCCGGATCACGATGGCGTTGCGGCCGAGCTCCTCGGTCGCGGTGTGGTCGAAGGGGGAGTGCGGGGCGCGCTGGAAGACGACCGCGATCTCGGTGACGCGGCGGCCCAGTCGCTTGCCCGTACGGAGGTAGAAGGGGACGCCCGCCCAGCGGCGGTTGTCGATCTCCAGCTTCACGGCCGCGTAGGTGTCGGTCTTCGACTGGGGGTCGATGCCGTCTTCCTGGAGGTAGCCGACGGCCTTCTCGCCGCCCTGCCACCCGGCCGCGTACTGGGCGCGGACCGTGGTCTCGCCCAGGTCCTTGGGGAGCTTCACCGCGCCGAGGACCTTGGTCTTCTCGGCGGCGAGCGCGTCGGCGTCGAAGGAGGCGGGCTCCTCCATCGCGGTCAGCGCGAGCAGCTGGAGCAGGTGGTTCTGGATGACGTCACGGGCGGCGCCGATGCCGTCGTAGTAGCCGGCGCGGCCGCCGATGCCGATGTCCTCGGCCATGGTGATCTGGACGTGGTCGACGTACGACCGGTTCCAGATCGGCTCGAAGAGGGTGTTGGCGAAGCGGAGCGCCAGGATGTTCTGGACGGTCTCCTTGCCGAGGTAGTGGTCGATGCGGAAGACCGCGTCGGGCGGGAAGACCTCGTGGACGACCTCGTTGAGCTCCTTGGCAGAGGTCAGGTCGTGGCCGAAGGGCTTCTCGATGACCGCGCGGCGCCAGGAGCCGTCCTTCTGGTCGGCCAGGCCGTGCTTCTTGAGCTGCTGGACGACCAGGGGGAAGAACTTCGGCGGCACGGAGAGGTAGAAGGCGAAGTTGCCGCCGGTGCCCTGCGCCTTGTCCAGCTCCTCGACGGTGGACTTCAGCTTCTCGAAGGCCTCGTCGTCGTCGAAGTCGCCCTGGACGAACCGCATGCCCTGGATCAGCTGCTGCCACACCTCCTCGCGGAACGGGGTGCGCGCGTGCTGCTTGACGGCCTCGTGGACCTCCTGCGCGAAGTCCTCGTCCTGCCACTCGCGGCGGGCGAAGCCGATGAGCGAGAAGCCCGGCGGCAGCAGGCCGCGGTTGGCCAGGTCGTAGACGGCGGGCATCAGCTTCTTACGGGACAAATCGCCCGTGACGCCGAAGATCACCAGGCCCGACGGCCCCGCGATACGCGGGAGCCGTCGGTCTGCTGCGTCACGGAGCGGGTTGGCTCCGTCGACTGCGCTCAATGTGCTTACGCCTCCGGTGCGAGGCGCGCGAGCTCCGCCTCGGTCGACTTGAGAAGGTCGTTCCAGGACGCCTCGAACTTCTCGACGCCCTCGTCCTCGAGGAGCTGCACGACGTCGTCGTAGCTGATGCCCAGCTCGGCGATGGCCGCCAGTTCCGCGCGGGACTGGTCGTAGGTGCCGCGCACGGTGTCACCGGTGACCTCGCCGTGGTCGGCGGTGGCCTCCAGGGTGGCTTCCGGCATGGTGTTGACGGTGCCCGGGGCGACCAGGTCCACGACGTACAGCGTGTCCTTGTACGCCGGGTCCTTGACGCCGGTCGAGGCCCACAGCGGACGCTGCTTGTTGGCCTGCGCCTTGTCGAGGGCCGCCCAGCGCTCGCCGCTGAACGTCTCCTCGAACGCCTCGTAGGCCAGGCGGGCGTTGGCCAGAGCGGCCTTGCCCTTGAGCGCCTTGGCCTCGTCGGTGCCGATGCCGTTCAGGCGCTTGTCGATCTCCGAGTCCACGCGGGAGACGAAGAAGGAGGCCACCGAGTGGATCTTCGAGAGGTCGAGGCCGCGCTCGCGGGCCTTCTCCAGACCCGCCAGGTAGGCGTCCATGACCGCGCGGTAGCGCTCCAGCGAGAAGATCAGCGTGACGTTGACGCTGATGCCGAGGCCGATGACCTCGGTGATCGCCGGCAGACCCGCCCTGGTGGCCGGGATCTTGATGAGCGTGTTGGGGCGGTCCACGAGCCAGGCCAGCTGCTTGGCCTCCGCGATGGTGGCGGTGGTCTCGTGGGCGAGACGGGGGTCGACCTCGATGGAGACCCGGCCGTCCTGGCCGTCGGTCGCGTCGAAGACCGGCCGCAGGATGTCGGCGGCGTCACGGACGTCCGCCGTCGTGATCATGCGGATGGCCTCGTCGACGGTCACCTTGCGGGCGGCGAGGTCGGCGAGCTGCTGGTCGTAGCCGTGCCCCTCGGAGATCGCCTTCTGGAAGATCGACGGGTTCGTGGTCACGCCGACCACGTGGCTCTGGTCGAGGAGCTCGGCCAGGTTGCCGGACGTGATCCGCTGACGCGAGAGGTCGTCCAACCAGATCGCGACGCCTTCGTCGGAGAGGCGCTTGAGAGCGTCTGTCATGAGAGTTGCATCTCCATTAAGTCGTACGTATTCGCGTCAGCGCGCGACGGCGTCGAGAGATTCCCGCGCGGCGGCGACAACGGCCTCCGGCGTGAACCCGAACTCGCGGAAGAGGACCTTCGCGTCCGCCGAGGCACCGAAGTGCTCCAGCGAGACGATCCGGCCGGCGTCCCCGACGTACCGGTGCCAGGTGAGACCGATGCCGGCCTCGACCGCGACCCGGGCCTTGACCGACGGCGGCAGGACGGAGTCCTTGTACGCCTGGTCCTGCTCCTCGAACCACTCGACGGACGGCATCGAGACCACGCGGGTCGGGACACCGGCGGCCTGGAGCTGCTCGCGGGCCTCGACGGCCAGGTGCACCTCGGAGCCGGTCGCGATGAGCACGAGCTCCGCGGGGCCGCCCTCGGCGTCGAAGAGCACGTAGCCGCCCTTGGCCGCGTCCTCGTTCGGCGCGTAGGTCGGCACACCCTGACGGGTGAGGGCGAGACCGTGCGGGGCACCCTTGCCGAAGACCTTGGTGTGACGCTTCATGATCTCGCGCCAGGCGATCGACGTCTCGTTGGCGTCGGCCGGCCGGACCACGTTCAGGCCCGGGATGGCGCGCAGCGAGGCGAGGTGCTCCACCGGCTGGTGGGTCGGGCCGTCCTCGCCCAGACCGATCGAGTCGTGCGTCCAGACGTACGTCACCGGCAGGTGCATCAGGGCCGACAGACGAACGGCGTTCCGCATGTAGTCGGAGAACACCAGGAAGGTGCCGCCGTAGACGCGCGTGTTGCCGTGGAGCGCGATGCCGTTCATCTCGGCGGCCATCGAGTGCTCGCGGATGCCGAAGTGGATCGTGCGGCCGTACGGGTCGGCCTCCGGCAGCGGGTTGCCCTCGGGCAGGAACGACGAGGTCTTGTCGATCGTCGTGTTGTTCGAGCCCGCCAGGTCGGCCGAGCCGCCCCACAGCTCGGGGATGACCGCGCCGAGCGCCTGGAGGACCTGGCCCGAGGCGGCACGCGTGGCGACGCCCTTGCCCGGCTCGTAGACCGGGAGCTTCTCCTCCCAGCCGGCCGGCAGCTCGTTCGCCTGGATGCGGTCGAACTCCGCCGCCCGCTCCGGGTTGGCCGTACGCCACTCCGCGAGGGACTTCTCCCACGCGGCGCGGGCCTCACGGCCACGGTCGCCGAGCGCGCGGGTGTGGGTGATGACCTCGTCGGTGACCTCGAAGGTCTGCTCCGGGTCGAAGCCCAGGACACGCTTGGTGGCCGCGATCTCCTCGTCGCCGAGCGCCGAGCCGTGCGAGGCCTCGGTGTTCTGCGCGTTCGGGGCGGGCCAGGCGATGATCGAGCGCATCGCGATGAACGACGGGCGCTCGGTCTCGGCCTCGGCGGCCCTGACCGCCGCGTACAGCGCGGCCGGGTCCAGGTCGCCGTTGGACTTCGGCTCGACGCGCTGGACGTGCCAGCCGTACGCCTCGTACCGCTTCATCGTGTCCTCGGACACGGCGGTCTCGGTGTCACCCTCGATCGAGATGTGGTTGTCGTCCCACAGCAGGATCAGGTTGCCGAGCTTCTGGTGGCCGGCGAGCGAGGACGCCTCGGCGGAGATGCCCTCCTGCAGGCAGCCGTCACCGGCGATCGCGTAGATCCGGTGGTCGAACGGGGAGGTGCCGGGGGCCGCCTCCGGGTCGAACAGACCGCGCTCGTAGCGGGCGGCCATCGCCATGCCCACGGCGTTGGCGACACCCTGGCCCAGCGGGCCGGTGGTCGTCTCGACGGCGGCGGTGTGGCCGTACTCCGGGTGGCCCGGGGTCTTCGAGCCCCAGGTGCGGAAGGCCTTCAGGTCGTCCAGCTCGAGACCGAAGCCACCCAGGTAGAGCTGGGTGTAGAGGGTCAGGGACGAGTGGCCCGCGGAGAGGACGAACCGGTCGCGCCCGACCCACTCGGGGTCGGCCGGGTCGTGCCGCATCACCTTCTGGAAGAGGGTGTACGCGGCGGGCGCAAGGCTCATCGCCGTACCAGGATGGCCGTTGCCGACCTTCTGTACGGCGTCCGCGGCCAGGACGCGGGCGGTGTCGACAGCCCGCTGGTCCAATTCGGTCCACTCGAGGTCTGTGGTGGTCGGCTTAGTGCTCACCCTGAGTCAGGGCTCCTCTCCACATGTTCTGAAGCCGGTGACTGAGGGTGTACCGGCGGTGTCGAGCCTACCCCCGTCGGAGCCCCCTCTTTTCGTGTGCAGGCCCCTCAAATGAGCGGACAGAGCAAGAGTGCCGGTGGCTGTGTGAGTTCGCCTCCCGAACGGTGTCCACGCCTTGGGACACACCCCTCCAACACGACCCCACCCCCGCGAAGATCGGCGTCTGGGCAACGTCTACAGTGGCGTGGTACGCGCAAGCTTCACCCCGTCTTCATCCGGGGAGCTTGCTGGGAATTTCTCTGTCAGGGGTGTGCGTGACGGCCGTCGAGTCCCGACCCGCAGGGGTCGTCTTGACTCCCAGCCCGGGGGGCCATCGGCCGTTCGGGGCCCGCGTCAAGGCATACGTGGCACTGACCAAGCCGCGGATCATCGAGCTTCTGCTCATCACGACCGTTCCGGTGATGTTCCTCGCCGAACAGGGTGTGCCGAACCTGTGGCTGGTACTCGCCACCTGCTTCGGCGGCTACCTGTCGGCGGGCGGCGCCAACGCGCTGAACATGTACATCGACCGCGACATCGACGCCCTGATGGACCGCACCTCCCAGCGCCCGCTGGTCACCGGCGTGCTCACGCCGCGTGAGGGCCTCGTCTTCGGCCTCACCCTCGCGGTGGTCTCCACGCTCTGGTTCGGCCTGCTGGTCAACTGGCTCTCCGCCGCGCTCTCGCTCGGCGCGCTCCTCTTCTACGTGGTCGTCTACACGATGATCCTGAAGCGGCGGACCGCGCAGAACATCGTCTGGGGCGGCATCGCCGGCTGCCTGCCGGTGCTGATCGGCTGGTCCGCCGTGACCAACTCGATGTCCTGGGCCGCGGTCATCCTCTTCCTCGTCATCTTCTTCTGGACGCCGCCGCACTACTGGCCGCTGTCGATGAAGGTGAAGGACGACTACGCGCGCGCCGGCGTGCCGATGCTCCCGGTCCTCGCCTCCAACAAGGTCGTGGCCAAGCAGATCGTCGCCTACAGCTGGGTGATGGTCGCCGTCTCGCTGCTGCTGACCCCGCTCGGCTACACGGGCTGGTTCTACCTGGCCGTGGCGCTGCTCACCGGCGGCTGGTGGCTCTGGGAGGCGCACGCGCTGCTCAACCGCGCGAAGTCCGGCGCGACCGGCGCGAAGCTCAAGGAGATGCGCCTCTTCCACTGGTCCATCACCTATGTCTCGCTGCTCTTCGTGGCGGTCGCGGTGGACCCCTTCCTCAGGTAGAGGACACGACGTACGGACGACGGCCGGGCCACGTGGGAAAGACCACGTGGCCCGGCCGTCGCCAGTACATCTACCCCTCGGTAGCATCGTTGTCATGGCAGAAACGAAGCAGGAAGAGCGCAGGGCGGCCAGGCTCGCGAAGCAGATCCGGGCGTTCTCCGCGGAGCACGGCGGCGCCGAGGGGCAGCTCGCCCACATCGGCCAGGCGGGCACCCGGATCGTCCTCGTCGGCACGGACGGCGGCTGGGGCGACCTGGTGGCCCCCACATACCCGATCGCGCAGCAGGCCGCCGAGAAGGCCGGTCTGACCCTCCACGACGAGTTCGACGGCGAGTTCGCCGCCAAGGTCGTCACCGGACCGTACGAGTGGAGCCGCATGGCCGGCATCCAGATCGGCGGCCCTTCCAACAGCTGAGGGGACAACCTCGCGAGGGGCTCACCCGTTAGGACGTGTGGAGACACGTCCACACAGGGAGCCCCCCGAGATGATCGACATGCCGAGCCTGGTGGACCAGTACTGCCACGGGGTGCTCCGTACGGAGCTCGGCCTCGGCACCTTCGAGACCCACCTCGGCGCGCACCTCGGCGACCGGCCCGGTGGGCCTCCCGTGCTGCCCGCCGCCGGTACGACCTTCTTCGACACGCAGACGGGCTTCGCGGTACGCCGCTGGTGCCCGCCGCTCCTCGGCCTCGAACCGCACTGCCCGCCGGCCCGCTACCTCGCCCGCCGCCGCGAACTCGGCGTCGCCGAGGCGGGCCGCCGGCTCCTCCGGGCCTCCGGGATCTCCACCTATCTGGTCGACACCGGGCTCACCGGCGACCTGACCCGGCCCGCCGAGATCGCCGCCGCGGGTGACGCCGAGGCCCATGAGATCGTCCGCCTCGAACCCCTCGCCGAGCAGGTCGCCGACACCTCGGGGACCGTCGAGGCCTTCCTCGCCAACCTCGCCGAGGCCGTCCACGGGGCCGCCGCCGACGCCGTGGCCTTCACCTCGGTGGCGGGGGTGGGCCGGGGGCTCGCGACGGCGCCCGAACCACCGGGACCGGGGGAGGTGCGCGGGGCCGCTGGGCGCTGGCTGGCAGGACGCCCGGCGGGCGGGCGGCTCACCGACCCCGTCCTGCTGCGGCACCTGCTCTGGATCGCGGTCACCGCCGGGCGCCCGCTCCAGCTGCACACGGGGGACCGGGACCCGGCGGTCCTCGCCGGCTTCGCCGCCGCCACCACGGGGCTCGGCACCGACCTCGTCCTGCTGCACGGCTACCCGCACCACCGCGGAGCCGCGCGCCTGACCGGCCTCCATCCGCACGTCTACGCGGACCTCGGCCCGGTCCTCGCCCACACCGGGGCCCGCGCGGCGGCCGTCCTCGCCGAGGTCCTGGAACTGGCGCCGTTCGGCAAGCTGCTGTTCTCCAGCGGCGCGCGCGGGCTGCCCGAGCTCCATGTGGTCGCCGCCGGCGTCTTCCGCTCGGCGCTCACGCGGGTGCTCGGGGAGTGGGTCGTGGAGGGCGCCTGGTCCCACGCGGACGCCCAGCGCGTCGCCACGATGATCGCGGCGGGCAACGCCCGCCGCGTCTACGGGCTGGGCCGGTAGCCCGGACCGGCCGGGGGGCTCGGACCGGCCGGAGGTCCTCGATCGGCCGGAGCTCCTGGATGGGCCGACGGTCCCGGACCGGCCTGCGGTCGCTGGCCGGTCAGACCGTGGTCGTGAGCTCCGGGTCGGCCTGGGCCGGGATGCCGGCGGTGGGCACCGGGCGCTCGCGCATGCTCAGGGCGAGGCGCAGCACCGCGATCCACATCAGCGAGGAGCCGAGCATGTGGACGGCGACCAGGACCTCGGGGACCCCCGTGAAGTACTGGACGTAGCCGATCCCGCCCTGGGCGAGCAGCACGATCAGCAGGTCGCGGGCGCGGGCCCGGGTGTCGTCCGGGGCGTCCACCACGCGCAGGACCAGCCACATGGCGAGCGCGAGCGCGCAGACGACCCAGGCGGCGATGGCGTGGACGTGGGCGGCGTTCGTCCAGTCCCACGGCATGCGCGGGACCTCGCTGCTGTCACCGGCGTGCTTGCCGGCGCCGGTCACCGTCGTACCGAGCGCGATGAGCAGACCCGAGGTGATCGTGATCGCCCAGGACAGCTTGCGGACCGGGCCCGGTACGCGCGGCCGGGGGGCGGTGTCGCCCTCGCCGGCCCGGTGCCAGGTGATGACCGCCACCGTGAGCAGGGCGTTCGCGGCCAGGAAGTGGCCGGCGACCGTCCACGGGTTGAGGCCCATCCACACCGTGATGCCACCGATGACGGCGTTGCTCATCACGATCCAGAACTGCGCCCAGGCCCAGCGGGTGAGGTTCCGGCGCCACGGCTTGGTGGACCGGGCGGCGATGATCGCCCAGCCGACGGCCGCCGAAAGGACGTACGTCAGCAGCCGGTTGCCGAACTCGATCAGGCCGCGGTAGCCCTGCTCGGGCGTGACGATGAGGCTGTCTTCCGTGCACTTCGGCCAGGTGTCGCAGCCGAGACCGGAACCGGTCAGCCGGACCGCGCCACCCGTGACGATGATGAACACGCTCATCACGACGGCGGAGAGCGCGGCGCGCCGGAGCGTCCGGGGGGACGGGGTCCAGCGCTGGGCGATGTAGGCGAGGGGGGTCAGCACGCGCCCCATCGTAGGACGGGGCTTGTGCACGCTTTCACGAGGGGGGTGTCTTGTCAGGAAACGTCACCCTCTGAACCTCTTCGACTACTCCCAGCGGAAGAACTTCGCCGCCGCTCCCAGGCCGAGCACCGCCCAGACCGCCAGGATCAGGGCGTTGCCCCAGGGCATCGCCGCGCCGTTCTGGAGGACGTCCCGCAGACCGTCCGAGAGGGCGGAGATCGGGAGCAGCTCCAGGAGCGAGCGGGCAGGCTCGGGGAACTTCTCCAGCGGCACGATGACCCCGCCGCCGACCAGGAGCAGCAGGAAGACCAGGTTGGCGGCGGCCAGGGTGGCCTCCGCCTTGAGCGTGCCCGCCATGAGCAGCCCGAGGCCCGAGAAGGCGGCCGTGCCGAGGACCAGGAGCAGCAGGACGGAGAAGGGGCCGCCCTGCGGGGACCAGCCGAGCGCCAGGGCGATCGCGGTCAGGAGCGCGACCTGGAGCACCTCGGTGACGAGGACGGCGAGCGTCTTGGCGGTCATCAGCGCCCAGCGGGGGAGCGGTGAGGCGCCGAGCCGCTTGAGCACCCCGTACCGCCGCTCGAAACCGGTCGCGATGGCCTGGCCGGTGAAGGCGGTGGAGAGCACGGCGAGCGCGAGGACGCCGGGGGCGAGGAAGTCGACGGCCTCGTCGGCACCCGTGTCGACGATGTCGACGGTGGAGAAGAGCACGAGGAGCAGCGAGGGGATGATCACCGTGAGGAGCAGCTGCTCGCCGTTGCGCAGCAGCATCCGGGTCTCCAGGGCCGTCTGCGCCGCGATCATCCGGCCGACGGGGGCCGCGCCGGGCTTGGGGGAGTAGGTACCCGTGCTCATGACCGCAGTTCCTTGCCCGTGAGTTCCAGGAAGACGTCTTCGAGGGTGTGGCGCTCGACGGAGATGCCCTCGGGCATGACGCCGTGCTGGGCGCACCAGCTGGTGACCGTGACGAGCAGCTGCGGGTCGACGGCGCCGGTGATCCGGTACGTGCCCGGGAGGGGCTCCGCCGCGGCCGTGCCGTCGGGCAGCGCCTTGAGCAGGGAGCCCAGGTCGAGCCCGGCGCGTCCGGTGAAGCGCAGGGTGTTCTCGGCTCCGCCGCGGCACAGCTCCTCGGGGCTGCCCTGGGCGGCGACCCGGCCGGCGTCGACGATGGCGACGTGGTCGGCGAGCTCCTCCGCCTCGTGCATGAAGTGGGTGGTGAGGACGACCGTCGCGCCGTCGGCGCGCAGTTCCCGTACGAGGTCCCAGGTGGCGCGGCGGGCCTGCGGGTCGAGTCCGGCGGTCGGTTCGTCGAGGAAGACGAGCTCGGGGCGGCCCACGACGGCCATGGCGAGCGCGAGGCGCTGCTGCTGGCCGCCGGAGAGCCGGCGGTAGGTGGTGCGGCCGCAGGAGTCGAGGCCGAGTCGCTCGATCAGGGCGTCCACGTCCAGCGGGTGGGCGTGCAGCTTCGCCATGTGGCGGAGCATCTCGTCGGCTCGGGCGCCGGAGTAGACGCCGCCGGACTGGAGCATCACGCCGATCCTGGGGCGCAGGGCGGCGGCGTCGGCGACCGGGTCGAGGCCGAGGACGCGGACGGTGCCGCCGTCGGGCCGGCGGTAGCCCTCGCAGGTCTCGATCGTGGTGGTCTTGCCGGCCCCGTTCGGGCCGAGGACGGCGGTGACGGTGCCCGCCCGCACGTCGAGGTCGAGGCCGTCGACGGCGGTCTTCTTTCCGTACCGCTTGACCAGGCCCCGGACCTGGACGACGGACTCATTTCCCATGGGCGGAAGTCTAGAGAGGCGCGGAAGGTCCTTCCGGCGCGGGGCGGGGTCCCTCGAACCGGGACGTCACGTGCGCTTCACCCGTGGCGGTGGGCATGGTTTCGGCGGTGTCGTCGTGGGCCGTGGAGGGCTCGTGGCCTGCGCGTACGGGTTCGCGGGGCGGTCCGGGCCGGCCCGGCCGAGGGGCTTGGATTCGTCCTACGAATGATCATTTCCGCAGGTCAGGTAAGCCTTACCTGAGTGACGCACGGCACCGTCGCCTCCGTGGACGCCGCTTGTCACTCCTCGATTAATTACGCAACAATGGCGTTGTGAAAAACGTTGGCGCGGCTCCGGTGGAGGAACTCGCGACCCGTGAGCGCTCCACGCGCAACCGGGTGGCGCGGTCGATCCTGGACCACGGTCCCTCGACCGTCGCCGATCTGGCCGAGCGGCTCCGCCTCACCCAGGCGGCCGTCCGCCGCCACCTGGACTCGCTGGTCGCGGAGAACGTCGTCGAGGCCCGCGAGAAGCGCGTCTACGGGACCCGCGCCCGTGGCCGCCCCGCGAAGATCTTCGCGCTCACCGACTGCGGCCGGGACGAGTTCGACCAGTCGTACGACTCCCTGGCCGTCGAGGCGCTCCGCTGGATCGAGCGCAACGCGGGAGGGGAGGCGGCCGTCGCGGCCTTCGCCCGCGATCGGATCGAGGCCCAGGGCGACACGTACCGGGAGGCCGTCGAGTCGGCGGACCCCGCCCGGCGGACCGAGGCGCTTGCCAAGGCCCTGACAGTCGACGGGTACGCTGCCACTGCGCGGAACGCGCCGGTCGGCGAGCAGCTCTGCCAGCACCACTGCCCGGTCGCCCACGTCGCCGAGCAGTACCCACAGCTGTGCGAGGCGGAGACGGAGTTCTTCTCCCGCCTCCTGGGAACGCACGTCCAGCGTCTGGCCACCATCGCGCATGGTGACGGCGTCTGCACGACGTTCATCCCGCACAGCGCCCCACAGACCACACCATCAGCATCCGTCAGTACGGCCGGGAGGAACCCCGCATGACCACCGAGATCAGCCACCCCGAGCTTGAGGGCCTGGGTCGGTACGAGTACGGCTGGGCCGACTCGGACGCGGCCGGTGCCACCGCCAAGCGCGGTCTGAACGAGGACGTCGTCCGCGACATCTCCTCGAAGAAGAACGAGCCCGAGTGGATGCTGAAGCTGCGTCTCAAGGGTCTGCGTCTCTTCGCCAAGAAGCCCATGCCGACCTGGGGCTCCGACCTCTCCGGCATCGACTTCGACAACATCAAGTACTTCGTGCGGTCCACCGAGAAGCAGGCCGAGTCCTGGGAGGACCTGCCGGAGGACATCAAGAACACGTACGACAAGCTCGGCATCCCGGAGGCGGAGAAGCAGCGCCTCGTCGCCGGTGTCGCCGCCCAGTACGAGTCCGAGGTCGTCTACCACCAGATCCGCGAGGACCTGGAGGAGCAGGGCGTCATCTTCGTCGACACCGACACCGCGCTGAAGGAACACGAGGAGCTCTTCAAGGAGTACTTCGGCACCGTCATCCCGGTCGGCGACAACAAGTTCGCCTCCCTGAACACGGCCGTGTGGTCCGGCGGCTCGTTCATCTACGTGCCCAAGGGCGTGCAGGTCGAGATCCCGCTCCAGGCCTACTTCCGTATCAACACGGAGAACATGGGCCAGTTCGAGCGGACGCTGATCATCGTCGACGAGGACGCCTACGTCCACTACGTCGAGGGCTGCACCGCCCCGATCTACTCCTCCGACTCGCTGCACAGCGCCGTCGTCGAGATCATCGTGAAGAAGGGCGGCCGCTGCCGCTACACGACGATCCAGAACTGGTCGAACAACGTCTACAACCTGGTGACCAAGCGCGCCGTCGCCTACGAGGGCGCCACCATGGAGTGGGTCGACGGCAACATCGGCTCCAAGGTCACCATGAAGTACCCGGCCGTCTACCTCATGGGCGAGCACGCCAAGGGCGAGACCCTGTCCATCGCCTTCGCGGGCGAGGGCCAGCACCAGGACGCCGGCGCCAAGATGGTGCACATGGCCCCGAACACCTCCTCGAACATCGTCTCCAAGTCGGTGGCGCGAGGCGGCGGCCGCACCTCCTACCGCGGTCTCATCGAGATCGGGGAAGGTGCCCCGGGCTCCAAGTCCAACGTGCTCTGCGACGCGCTGCTCGTCGACACGATCTCCCGCTCGGACACGTACCCCTACGTGGACGTGCGCGAGGACGATGTCTCCATGGGCCACGAGGCCACCGTCTCCAAGGTCTCCGAGGACCAGCTCTTCTACCTGATGAGCCGCGGCCTCACCGAGTTCGAGGCCATGGCGATGATCGTCCGCGGCTTCGTCGAGCCCATCGCCAAGGAGCTCCCGATGGAGTACGCCCTTGAGCTCAACCGGCTGATCGAGCTGCAGATGGAAGGCGCGGTCGGCTAAGGCCTTCCCGGCCCCGCCCCCGCACCCGCAGCGACCGATTTCCACGTACGCAGGAAGAGAGCAACACGACAGCCATGGCTGAGGCTCAGAACATCCCGGCGGGCTCCACCACCGCCGGCTCGATCGCGGTGGCCGCCGAGTCCACCGTCGCCACGCGCATGAGCGCGCCCCCGTCCTTCGACGTCGCGGACTTCCCCGTCCCGCACGGCCGCGAGGAGGAGTGGCGGTTCACGCCGCTGGCGCGACTGCGCGGCCTCCACGACGGCACCGCCGTCGCGTCCGGCGAGGGCGTCAAGGTCGAGATCGAGGCCCCCGAGGGCGTCACCGTGGAGACCGTCGGCCGCGAGGACGAGCGTCTCGGCAAGGCCGGCACGCCCGTCGACCGCGTCGCCGCCCAGGCGTACTCCTCCTTCGAGAAGGCCTCGGTCGTCACCGTCGCCAAGGAGGCCGTCCTCACCGAGCCGATCCGCATCGCGGTACACGGCGAGGGCGGGGTCGCCTTCGCCCACCAGGTGATCGAGCTCGGCGCCTTCGCCGAGGCCGTCGTGGTCATCGACCACACCGGTGACGCGGTGCTCGCCGCCAACGTCGACTACGTCCTCGGTGACGGCGCCAAGCTGACCGTCGTCTCCGTCCAGGACTGGGACGAGAAGGCCGTCCACGTCGCCCAGCACAACGCGCTGGTCGGCCGTGACGCCTCCTTCAAGTCGGTCATCGTCACCTTCGGCGGCGACGTCGTCCGCATCCACCCCCGTGTGTCGTACGCGGCCCCCGGCGGCGAGGCCGAGCTCTTCGGCCTGTACTTCACCGACGCCGGCCAGCACCAGGAGCACCGCCTCCTGGTCGACCACAACACCCCGCACTGCAAGTCCAACGTGGCCTACAAGGGCGCGCTGCAGGGCCAGGACGCGCACGCCGTCTGGATCGGTGACGTGCTCATCCAGGCCGCCGCCGAGGGCACCGACACGTACGAGCTCAACCGGAACCTGGTCCTCACGGACGGCGCCCGGGTCGACTCCGTGCCGAACCTGGAGATCGAGACCGGCGAGATCGCCGGCGCCGGTCACGCCTCGGCCACCGGTCGCTTCGACGACGAGCAGCTCTTCTACCTGATGTCCCGCGGTATCCCGGAGACCGAGGCCCGCCGCCTCGTCGTCCGCGGCTTCTTCGCAGAGCTGGTCCAGCAGATCGGTCTGCCGGACGTCCAGGAGCGCCTCCTCGCCAAGATCGAGGCCGAGCTGGAGGCCTCCGTCTGATGGCCTTCGTCCGAGTCTGCACACTGAGCGAGCTGGAGGCCGACACCCCGAAGCGGGTCGAGGTCGACGGCACGCCGGTGTCGGTCGTGCACACCGAGGGCGAGGTGTTCGCGATCAACGACATCTGCTCGCACGCGAACGTCTCCCTCTCGGAGGGCGAGGTCGAGGACTGCGCCATCGAGTGCTGGCTGCACGGGTCGAGCTTCGACCTCCGTACCGGGAAGCCCTCCGGCCTTCCCGCGACGCGCCCCGTGCCCGTTTACCCCGTCAAGATCGAAGGGGACGATGTGCTCGTCTCCGTCACCCAGGAGTCCTGAGTCACCCATGGCAACGCTTGAAATCCGCAACCTGCACGTCTCCGTCGAGGCCGAGAACGGCCCCCGCGAGATCCTCAAGGGTGTCGACCTGACCATCAAGCAGGGCGAGACCCACGCCGTCATGGGCCCCAACGGCTCCGGCAAGTCGACCCTGGCGTACTCGCTCGCCGGCCACCCGAAGTACACGGTCACCGGCGGCACCGTCACCCTCGACGGCGAGGACGTCCTGGAGATGTCGGTCGACGAGCGCGCCCGCGCCGGTGTCTTCCTGGCCATGCAGTACCCGGTCGAGGTCCCCGGTGTCTCGGTCTCCAACTTCCTGCGCACCTCCGCCACCGCCATCCGCGGCGAGGCCCCCAAGCTGCGTACCTGGGTGAAGGAGGTCAAGTCCGCGATGGAGCAGCTCCAGATGGACCCGGCCTTCGCCGAGCGCAACGTCAACGAGGGCTTCTCCGGCGGTGAGAAGAAGCGCCACGAGATCCTCCAGCTGGAGCTCCTCAAGCCGAAGATCGCGATCCTCGACGAGACCGACTCCGGCCTGGACGTCGACGCGCTGCGCCAGGTCTCCGAGGGCGTCAACCGCGTCCGCGAGACCGGTGAGGTCGGCACCCTGCTGATCACGCACTACACGCGCATCCTGCGCTACATCAAGCCCGACTTCGTTCACGTCTTCTCCGAGGGCCGCATCGTCGAGTCCGGCGGCGCCGAGCTCGCCGACAAGCTGGAGAACGAGGGCTACGAGGCCTACAGCACGAAGGGTGGCGCATCCGCGTGACAACTGCCCATCAGGGGCTCTCCGGCCTCCTCGACACCGAGGCGATCCGCAAGGACTTCCCGCTCCTGGATCGCGTGGTCCACGACGGCAAGAAGATCGTGTACCTGGACTCCGCGGCGACCTCGCAGAAGCCGCGCCAGGTGCTCGACGCGCTCAACACGTACTACGAGCGGCACAACGCGAATGTCCACCGCGGCGTCTACACGGTCGCCGAGGAGGCGACGGCGCTCTACGAGGGCGCCCGTGACAAGGTCGCGGCCTTCATCAACGCGCCGAGCCGCGACGAGGTGATCTTCACCAAGAACGCCTCGGAGTCGCTCAACCTCGTGGCCAACATGCTGGGCTGGGCCGACGAGCCCTACCGCGTGGACCACGAGACCGAGATCGCCATCACGGAGATGGAGCACCACTCCAACATCGTGCCGTGGCAGCTGCTCTCGCAGCGCACGGGCGCGAAGCTGAAGTGGTTCGGCCTCACCGACGACGGCCGTCTCGACCTCTCGAACATCGAAGAGGTCATCACCGAGAAGACCAAGATCGTCTCCTTCACGCTGGTCTCGAACCTGCTGGGCACGATCAACCCGGTCGAGACGATCATCCGCCGCGCCCAGGAGGTCGGTGCGCTCGTCTGCATCGACGCCTCCCAGGCGGCCCCGCACATGGTCCTGGACGTACAGGCGCTCCAGGCCGACTTCGTGGCCTTCACCGGTCACAAGATGTGCGGCCCGACCGGCATCGGCGTGCTGTGGGGACGGCAGGAGCTCCTGGAGGACCTCCCGCCCTTCCTCGGCGGCGGCGAGATGATCGAGACCGTCTCGATGCACTCCTCGACCTACGCTCCGGCCCCGCACAAGTTCGAGGCGGGTACGCCCCCGATCGCCCAGGCCGTCGGCCTCGGCGCGGCCGTGGACTACCTGTCGGCGATCGGCATGGAGAACATCGCGCGCCACGAGCACGCGATCACCGAGTACGCCGTCCGACGCCTCCAGGAGGTCCCGGACCTGCGGATCATCGGCCCCACCACGGCCGAGGACCGCGGCGCGGCGATCTCCTTCACGCTCGGCGACATCCACCCGCACGACGTGGGTCAGGTGCTCGACGAGGAGGGCATCGCGGTCCGGGTCGGCCACCACTGCGCGCGGCCGGTCTGCCTGCGGTACGGAATTCCTGCGACCACGCGGGCGTCGTTCTATCTGTACTCCACCCCGGCCGAGGTCGACGCCCTGGTCGCGGGTCTGGAGCACGTACGGAACTTCTTCGGGTAGGGGTTGGTCGTGAAGCTGGATTCGATGTACCAGGACGTCATCCTGGACCACTACAAGCACCCCCACGGGCGCGGTCTTCGGGACGGCGATGCCGAGGTGCACCACGTCAATCCGACGTGCGGCGACGAGATCACGCTCCGCGTGAAGTACGAGGGCACGCGCATCGCGGACGTCTCGTACGAGGGTCAGGGCTGCTCGATCAGCCAGGCTTCGGCCTCGGTCCTGAACGAGCTGCTCGTCGGCAAGGAGCTGGCCGAGGCGCAGAAGATCCAGGGCACCTTCCTGGAGCTGATGCAGTCCAAGGGCCAGATCGAGCCCGACGACGCGATGGAGGAGGTCCTGGAGGACGCGGTCGCGTTCGCGGGCGTCTCCAAGTACCCCGCCCGTGTGAAGTGCGCGCTGCTCAGCTGGATGGCGTGGAAGGACGCGACCGCCCAGGCGCTGGGAGACTCCGACAAGTCTGTGAGGAAGTCGGCATGACCGAGAACGCCGAGGCCACGATGAAGCCGGCCTCCGAGGAAGAAGTCCGTGAGGCGCTGTACGACGTCGTCGACCCCGAGCTGGGCATCGACGTGGTCAACCTCGGGCTGATCTACGGCATCCACATCGACGACTCGAACGTCGCGACGCTGGACATGACCCTGACGTCGGCGGCCTGCCCGCTGACCGATGTGATCGAGGACCAGGCGAGGTCGGCGACGGACGGCATCGTCAACGAGCTGAAGATCAACTGGGTCTGGATGCCGCCGTGGGGTCCGGACAAGATCACGGACGACGGCCGCGAGCAGCTGCGCGCGCTCGGCTTCAACGTCTGAGATCCGACCACGTGTGAACGGCCGTGCCCTTCGGGGCACGGCCGTTTCGCGTATGCGCTCGGGTACGTGTTCGCGTGCCCGGCGGCGTCCTCAGAGGAGGCCGGCGGCCCGGGTGAGCTCCGGAGCCAGGTTCTCCTTGCGGATGCGCAGGTCGACGTAGACCAGCGCCGCCACGAGCGGCGGGAAGACGGCGACGACCATCTGGCTGACCAGCTGTCCGGCGAGCAGGAACGCGAAGATCACCGCGAAGGCGGCGATCACCGCTCCCTCGTCGCCGGCGGTGAAGTCGATGGCCGCCAGCGGCGCCGACATCAGCATGGAGAGGACCTGCTGGATCACCCAGCCGACGACGGTGGCCATCAGTCCGACCAGCAGGAGGATGCCGAAGGAGCGCCACCAGAAGCCGCGGATCAGGGCCGAGGAGCGGCGCATCGAGGCGATCACGCCCTGACCCTCCATCACCGCCGTCGCCGGGGCCAGGCTGAACTTCACCCAGAGCCAGAGCACGAGGGGGGTGAGGGGCAGAGCGGCGAGCCCCGCGCCGACGAAGGCCGTGATCACCAGGGATATCGGGCTGCCGCCATTGAAGCTTGCCAGCAGGGCGATGAACGTCGCCGCGAACACCACGACCATGAGCAGCATCGGCAGGCTCGTCAGGATCACCGTGCCCAGGACGGCCGGCATCCGGGCCCAGGCGCGGTGCCAGAGGGCGCCGAAAGTGGTCGGGCGGCCGAGGACGGCCTCCTGCATCACGGCCGGGCAGGCCGCGGCCATCACGGCGTTGGCGCTGAGGATCGCGATCAGGCCGGCGATCCAGACGAGGACGAACGCGACGATCAGCGGCTGGACGTCGTCCCAGCGCGGCTTCTGGCCGGGTGGCAGGTCGAACACGGCGGGGAAGAGGTCGCCGACGGCCGCGTACGCGATGCCGATCGCCGCTCCCACGAACAGGAGCGCCGTGCCGTAGACGGAGGCGGTGACGCCGAGCAGTTGCTTCCAGTGGCGGCCGAGGGCGCTGAAGGCGCCGCCGAGGATCGCGCCGAGGGTGAGCGGCGCCAGGGGTATGACCCCGGGTCTCGGGGGCGGTGGCGGATAGCCGTAGCCGTAGGGCGGCGGGCCAGGGGGAAACGTCATGCGGGACACCGTATCGGTAGCCGTTGTGTACGGTCGTACGCAGTGCTGTGTACGCTTGTACGCATGGGATACGGACTGCTGGCGGGCGCCATCGTGGCGGAGATCCTCGCCACCACCTCGATGAAGTACAGCGAAGGCTTCTCCAGGCTCTGGCCCTCGCTGATCACCGGCGCGGGCTATCTGGTCGCCTTCGCCCTCCTCGCCCAGGCGCTCAAGACGCTCCAGGTCGGCACCGCGTACGCGATCTGGTCCGGGGTCGGCACCGCCGCCGTCGCCACGATCGGCATCCTCTTCCTCGGCGAGACCCTCAGCCTCGCCAAGGTCGCCGGGATCGTCCTCATCGTCGCCGGGGTCGCCGTCCTCAACCTCGGCGGCGCGCACTGATGGCCCGCGCCCGCCGCTACGACCCCGAGCGGCGCGAGCGGATCGTCGACGCGGCCCTCCGGGTCGTCGGACGGTCCGGCATCGCCGGGCTGAGCCACCGCACCGTCGCCGCCGAGGCGGACGTGCCGCTCGGCTCCACGACGTACCACTTCGCCTCCCTCGACGAACTCCTCGTCGCCGCCCTGCGCAAGGCCAACGAGGGCTTCGGGCGGAAGCTCCGCGAGAGCCCCGCCCTCGCCGCACCGGCCGGCGACCCCGCCGCCGCGCTCGCCCGGCTCCTGGGGGAGTGGCTGGGCGGCGAACGCTCCGGCGTGGAGCTGGAGTACGAGCTCTACCTCGCCGCCCTGCGCCGCCCCGCCCTGCGCCCGGTCGCCGCCGAGTGGACCGAGACCGTCGTCGCCGCGCTCTCCGCCCGGACCGACCCCGCCACCGCGCGGGCCCTGGTCGCCCTCATGGACGGCATCTGCCTCCAGGTGCTGCTCACCGACGGCACGTACGACGAGGAGTACGCGCGCGAGATGCTGGCCCGGATCCTGGGACCGGCGGAGGGCCCGCCCCTGTAGGTGCGCGTGTCTGTGCGGGACCCCGCTGTGCGGGACTCCACCGTGCGGGACCCCGCCGTCGGCTCATCCGCCGTCGGCTTATCCGTGGTCGGCTCATCCGCCTCGGCTCATCCGCGGTCCGGGGCGGAGTCGGCGCCGAGGTGGTGGGCCAGCTGGGAGGGATGCGTCAGCTGGGGGTAGTGGCCGGCCCCGGCGATCTCGGTCACCGGGTGATCGACGGCCGTGACCAGCGGGTCCGCCGAGCCCACGACGATCCGGACCGGGACCTCCACCCGGTCCAGCAGCGTCCGCGACCGCCGGCGCTCGGCGACGTCCGTGCGCAGCGCCGCGGCCACCCGGCGCGCCACCCCGCGACGGCCCAGGTCGGCCGCCGCGCTCTCCACCTCCGCCCCCTCGGGAACACCCAGCGTCCGGGCCAGCCGAGCGGCGGACACGCGGCGCAGCATCGGCGCGGCCAGGCCCGAGCGGGCGAGCCGCGCCGCGGGTGCCTGCAGGAACGCCGGGGAGACGAGGACGAGCCCGCTGAGGCGTTCCGGGTGGTCGACGGCGAAGCGGAGCGCGGGTCCGCAGGCCGCGGAGTGCGCGACCAGCACGGGGCGGGTCGCCACCGGGCTCAACAGGTCGGCCAGCCACGCGTCCACCGGCCGGTCCGTGGCGGCCGAACGACCCAGGCCCGGCAGGTCGGGGGCGAGGACCGGGCCGGGGAGGTGGGCGGCGAGGGGCGCCCAGAGGTCGGCGTTCATCGGCAGTCCGTGCAGCAGGACGTGGGCGGGGCGGTGCCGCTCTCCGGTCACCCAGGTACGGCTGCCCGCCACGGCGTGGAAGCCGTACGGGCGAAGCCAGGGCGAGGCCCCACCGAATCGCGCCGCCACCAGGTCGTCGGCCCACGCGCGCAGGGCGTCGGCGGCCGGAGGCATCTCCAGGCCGGCGCTCGCGGCGAAGGCGCGGGCGGACGCCGTCGGGTAGCGGTCGCTCGACAGGAAGGACAGCGTCTCGGGATCGGCACCGGTCAGCGTGCGCGGCAGGCGCCGCAGCAGGCCGACGGGGACGGTCCGGCGAGGGGCGCGTACGCCGGTGTGCTCGGCGATCGTACGGATCAGGTCGGGCAGGAGCGGCGTGCTGTCGTCGAGCACCCAGTAGTGCTCACCCGCGGGCGCCGCGGGGACCTCCGCCAGGAACCGCGCGAAGTAGTCGATCGTGGCGATCGGCAGGAACGTGTCGGGGCCACCGGGCAGCGCGGGGAGCCGCCCCCGCCACAGGTCCTCGACGAGGGAGGCGAGGCCGACGTACTGGCCCGGCCCGATCACGGTGCTGGGATTGGCGATCGTCAGCGGGACCCCCAGCTCGCGGGCCCGGGCGCGCACCGCGAGATCGGCCTCGAACTTGGATGCCTCGTAGGCGCCGAGAGCGGCGTAGTCGGCCTGGCCGCCGGCCGCGCTCACCCGATAGCCGCTGATGTGCACCAGGCGCCGCAGCCCGGGCAGCGAGGCGGCCCATTCGAGCACGTGGAGCGCCCCGGTGACATTGGTCGCCCGCGCCTCCTCCGCGCCGAGGCCGAAGGCGAAGCGGGCGGCGGCGTTGTAGACGTCCCGCACCTCGGGCAGCCCCGAAAGCGGTCGGGTGATGTCGGCGGTGACGATCTCCAGCCCGGCGGTGTCCACGCCCTGGGAGGCCAGCCAGGGGGTGAGGGTGTCCTTGCGTACGGCTGCCGCCACCCGCCGGCCCCGGGTGAGCAGCTCGGCGACGAGGGAGCGGCCGATGAAGCCGGTCGCGCCGAAGACGATCGCGTCCATGGGACTCCTTAAATAGATCGGTCTACATATTTTTTGGGCAGGAAGAAGGCCCGCCGTCGACCGGCGGGCCTCGGGGGTGTCCGGCGGATCGTGGCCGGGGTCGCCCCCTGGGTCAGCCCAGGAGGGCGTGAATCTGGCGGGCGACGCGCTCCAGCGGGTCCCTGCTGCGATGCGCGCGGGCCAGCAGGAGTGCCCCCTCCACCAGGGCCAGGACCGTGACGGCGAGGTCGTCGGCGTCCGGACGGCTCGCCAGCCGTGTGCGCAGAGCCGCCTCCCAGGAGGCGTAGACCTCCGAGCACACCTCCTGCAGCGGGTCGTTGACGGCGGCCGTCTCCAGGGCCACCGTGGCCACCGGGCATCCCTTGCGCCAGCCCGACTCCGCGAGCCGGTCGCCCAGCTGGCGCAGCATTCCCTCGACGAACTCCGCCGGCGAGGGGCTGGTGCCGGCCGCCTCTCCCAGGGCGTCGCCGATCGCCTGTCCCGCCCGCCGGACGGATTCGCCGACCAGCTGGTCCTTGCCGCCGGGGAAGTGGAAGTAGAGCGAGCCGCGGGGTGCGCCGCTGACCGCGACGACCTGGTTGAGCCCCGTGCCGAAGTACCCCGCTGTCTCCACCAGCTCCTGCGTCGCGTCCAGCAGTCGGTCCCGCGTCTCGGCGCCCTTCTGTCCCATGACGTCAAAGTAGACCGATCTACATATTCTTTCAACCCCTCTCCGGATCCGGGTGAGAACCCCGATGCCGGGAGGGAACCCCCGATGCCCGGCGGGAACCCCCTATGCCCGGTGGGACCCCCGATGCCCGGTGGGAACCTCCGACCGCATCGCCTTCGCCTTCGGCCGTTCCGCCGGAACCGGCCCGCGACTCGACCGGCACCTGAGACCGGTTGGCCCGCGCGGGGGCGCGCCCGTTAGGTTTTCCGTCATGACCACTGCTCCTCGCACCACCGGCGCCGTCGCCGCCGGCCTCGCCACCATCGCCGGTGACGGCTCCGTTCTCGACACCTGGTTCCCCGCCCCCGAGCTGACCGACGCGCCCGGCCCCGCCGGCACCGAGCGGCTCACCCCCGACGAGGCCGTGAACGCCCTCGGCGAGGGCGCCGCCAAGGCCCTCGGCGTGGACGCCCGCCGGGGCGTCGAGGTGGTCGCCATCCGCACCGTCATCGCCTCGCTCGACGAGAAGCCGCTCGACGCGCACGACGCCTACCTCCGCCTGCACCTGCTCAGCCACCGGCTGGTCAAGCCGCACGGCCAGAGCCTGGACGGCGTCTTCGGCCTCCTCACCAACGTCGCCTGGACCTCGCTCGGCCCGGTCGCCGTGGACGACATCGAGAAGGTGCGGCTCAACGCCCGCGCCGAGGGCCTGCACCTCGCCGTGACGAGCATCGACAAGTTCCCGCGCATGACCGACTACGTCGTGCCCGCCGGGGTCCGCATCGCCGACGCCGACCGCGTGCGCCTCGGCGCCCACCTCGCCGCCGGTACCACCGTCATGCACGAGGGCTTCGTCAACTTCAACGCCGGCACCCTCGGCACCTCGATGGTCGAGGGCCGGATCTCCGCCGGCGTCGTCGTCGGCAACGGCTCCGACATCGGCGGCGGCGCCTCCACCATGGGCACCCTCTCCGGTGGCGGCAACGTCGTCATCTCGATCGGCGAGCGCTGCCTGATCGGTGCGGAGGCGGGCGTCGGCATCGCCCTCGGTGACGAGTGCGTCGTCGAGGCCGGTCTCTACGTCACGGCCGGCACCCGGGTCACCATGCCCGACGGCCAGATCGTCAAGGCCCGCGAGCTCTCCGGCGGCTCGAACATCCTGTTCCGCCGCAACTCGGTGACCGGCGCCGTCGAGGCCCGCCCGAACAACGCGGTCTGGGGCGGGCTGAACGACATCCTCCACAGCCACAACTGACCCGGTAGCCACAACTGATGCGGTGACTCTGCGTTAACAGAACGCAGAGTCACTGTACGCAGACAAGGCGAGGAGTCGACATGAGGACGAAGCCCACGATCGCCGGAGTGCTCACGGCGGTGGCGGTGCTGCTGCCGGCCGGTACCGCCCAGGCGGACGAGACGCACACGCACAACGGACCGACCGTCACGAACGGACCCAGCCTCTCGCTCCACACCGGGCAGATCGACGACCCGCTGGAGGACGTCCTGGAGCACGCGGCGATCCTGGGCCGGACCTACACGACCGACTCCGCCTGAAGCAGCGCTTCCAGCGCGGTACGCAGCCCGTCGACCGTCTCCCGGTCGGCGGGCTGCAGTGGTTCCCGGACCGGCCCGCCGAGCAGCGCCTTGGCGGTGACCGTGCCCGGCAGGCCCGAGGCCATCATCAGCTCGGCGAGCGGCAGCGTCAGGGCGTTGAGCCGGGCCGCCCCCGCGGTGTCCCCGGCGTCGAAGGCGTCGAGGGCCGCGCGCAGCTGACGGGGCACCACGTTCGCCACCGTACTGACGTAGCCGGCGCCGCCGACCGCGTACAGCGGCAGGTTCGTCTCCTCGCAGCCCGAGTAGTACGCGAGCGAGGTCTCCGCGATCAGCCGGGTCGAGGCCAGGAGGTCGTACGAACAGTCCTTCACCGCCACGATCCGCGGGTGCTCGGCGAGGCGCCGCATCGTCGCCGGCTCGATCCGGGTCCCGGTGCGGCCCGGGATGTCGTAGACCATCACCGGAAGGCCGGTCCCGTCCGCGACCTTGAGGAAGTGCGCCTCGACGGCCGACTGCTGCGGACGGCTGTAGTACGGGGTGACGACGAGCAGTCCGTCGGCGCCCGCCTCCTCGGCCTGCCGGGCCAGCTCCACCGTGTGCCGGGTGTCGGCCGTGCCGACGCCCGTGAGGAGCGACGGGCCCGGACCCACCGCCGCCCGGACGGCCCGGACCAGGGCGGCCTTCTCGGCGTCGGAGGTGGTCGGGGACTCGCCCGTCGTACCGCTGAGGACGAGTCCGTCACAGCCCTCCGCGACCAGGTGCGCGGCCAGCTCGCCCGCCCGGTCGAGGTCGAGCTCGCCGGAGGGGGAGAACGGCGTGATCATGGCGCAGAGTGCGCGGCCGAAAGGGCGTTCAGTGCTCATCCGGAAAGTCTGTGCGCGCATGTCCGTGAAGGTCCACTTATTTCTTCTTGGCCGGAGAATTCAGTTCTGCTGAACGATGGCCGTCCGGTGTGATCGGCGGGCGCGACAGGGGGCATGGAGAGCACTACGGCATGAGCTCAGAGGGGCAGCTTGAAGCCGTCGTGGCTGCGCGCGAAGCCCAGCGAGGCGTAGAAGCGGTGGGCATCCGTCCGTCGCTTGTCGCTGGTCAGCTGGACGAGCGCGCAGCCGCGCTCGCGCGCCCGCGCCACGGCCCGCTCCATCAGGTCCCGCCCGAGACCGCCGCCCCGCCGGTCGGCCCTGATCCGTACCGCCTCGATCAGGGCCCGCTCGGCGCCTCCCTTGCCCAGGCCCGGAATGTACGTGGCCTGGAGGCAGCCCAGGACGAGTTCGCCGTCCACGAGGACCAGCAGCTCGTTGCGCGGGTCGCCCGCGATGTCCGCGAAGGCCCGCTCGTACGCCTCGGTGACGACCACCGAGCCGGGGTCCACGACCTTCTCCTCGTCGGCGAGCAGGGCGAGGACGGCGGGCAGTTCGGTGCGGGTGGCGGGGCGAAGGATCACGACGCCGAGTCTCGCAGGACTTCGTGCGGACCCACGTCTCCACCGACGGCACCCGCGTCCTCGACCCGCTTCCCCGGGTCCGTCCGCAGCCCGGTGCGGCGGTACACGCCCGCGCCGGGTCTCGGCGCGGGCGTGTACCGGGGGTGGGTTCGCTTACGGGCGGAAGCGCAGCACCTGCGGGTCGTGGTCGCTGTCCTGGTCGGCGAACTCCGCGTTGATGTGCACGCTGTCGTACTCGAAGTGGTGCACGCCGGGGCTCGTCAGGATCTGGTCGAGGACCTGGCTGTTGCCCTGGTAGACGTACGAGTAGCGCTCGCCGCGCGGCAGCGACTTCACCGCCGGGTACAGCGCGCCGCCGTCCGTCAGCGCCTGCGTCGTCCCGGAGAACTCGAAGTCGTTGATGTCGCCGACGACCAGCACGTCGGCCTGCTTCTCGACGGCGATGATCTCCTTCACGAAGGCGTTGACGGCCTGCGCCTGGAGCAGTCGCTTCGCCTCGGAGGAACGGTTCGGCGGCTGGTGGTGGGAGACGATGGACTCGTCTCCGCCCTTCGAGCCGAAGTGGTTGGCGATCACGAAGACCGTCCGGCCGCGGAAGACGAACTCGCCCGCGAGCGGCTTGCGGCTGCTCTCCCAGGCGGTGTTCGCCGGGTCGATCCGGCCGGGGGAGAGGGTCAGCGCGGCGTGGCCCTTCTCGCCCGTCACCGTGGTGGCGGTGGTGGCGTCGCCGCCCGTGCGGTCCGTGAAGGAGACCCGCTCGGGGTTGAAGAGGAAGACCTGACGGATGTTGCCGCCGGGCTCGCCGCCGTCCTTGTTGTTCTCCGGGTCGACGGAGCGCCACTCGTACGCCGGGCCGCCGGCCGCCACGATCGCGTCCGTGAACTTCTTCACCGTCTGGTCGGCGGCGACCGTGCCGTCGTTCTTGGCGCCGTTGTTGTCCTGGATCTCCTCCAGGGCGATGACGTCGGGCGAGGCGAGGTTCTCGACGACCGCCTTCGCGAGCGCGTCGAACTTCTCCTGCGGGTCGCTCGGGTCGAGGTTCTCGACGTTGTACGTGGCCACGGCCAGCTCGTTCTTGTGCTGCTTGTCCGTGGTCTCGCGCTCCAGGCCGAAGTCCTCGACCGTGCCCAGGGTCCGCGCGGTCAGCGTGTAGCCGCCGAACTGGTTGAAGTCGAGCGGGCCCTCGGTCGTGCCGGTCAGCCGGTCGCCCACGTTCGCCTTCGGGAAGGGCTGCTGGGCGAGCGGGGTCAGGGACTGGATCTGGAGCCGGCCGGTGTTCTGGGACTCGTACGAGCCGTAGACCGTGCCGCCGCGCCAGTTGCGGTTCTCGAACGGCTTCACCGTCACCCACAGCTCCGCGTACGGGTCGGTGGCGCCGACCACCCGCGAGGAGCCGATCCGGACGTTGGTGCCCTCCAGGGACTCGTAGTAGTCCAGGGCGTACGTCTCCGGGTCCAGCGTCAGGCCGTTGACCGAGCCGCCCGCGGCCGGGTCGCCCTCGGGCGCGTACGCGTCCGGGACGGACCAGGCGGAGATCGTCACCGGGGCCGGGACCGGGTTGCCCTTCGAGACCACCGTGACGACCGGCTTCGAGAGCTGGGTCAGGGACTGGTTGCCGGAGTTCAGGCCGCCCGGGACGTACTCGGTGACGGTGCCGTTCAGGCTGACCGCGTCGCCGACGGCGACGGTCGGGACCGAACTGGTGAAGACGAACAGGCCCTCGCTGGTGGCCGGGTTCGCGTCGCCCTCGGTGTCCTGGATCCAGAAGCCGCGCGAGCCGTAGGTGCGGACGCCGGTGACGATGCCCGTGACGCCGGTGACCTGCTTGCCCACGAGGGGGGACACGCGGGTCGTGCCCTGGATGTCGTGGATGCGGACGCCGGCGGCGCTGTCCTCGGCGGCGGCGCTCGACGAGCCGGCGAGCAGCCCGGCGGCGAGTGCGGCGGCGACGACGGCGGAGACGGCGGCGAATCTCGGTATGGAGGAAGGCATCAGGGACTCCGGGGGGTGCTTGGAGGATCGGCAGATGAATCTACGCGCGTCAATCTCTTGTGAGAGTGGGGAACTTGTCAAGAGTCGACGGGTGTACGAAGGCTGACGGATCCGTGAACCGGCGGACGTGGGCCCGGATGCGTCTACGCTGAGTACCGCTCTTTCGCCTCACCCCCGCCACTTCACCCGCCCCCCGTCACACCCGTTCGCGTCGAGGAGACAGCCCACATGTCAGCGGAGCAGCCCACCCTTCCCCCCGTTCGGCTTCCCGCGGACGCGGAGCTGGCGCGGGACGCCCTGGCCGCCCCCCTCCTCGCCCGTGCCGTACGGCTCGCCCGCTGGGCCGGGCCCGAGACCCGGGTCGGCACGGGCGGCGAGCTCGTCGACGAGCAACTCCCGGACGCCGTGGACGTCCTGGACCTCCTCGTGACGACGGACGGCGAGGACGCCGAGGCCGTCGAGGAAGCCGTCGAGGAGGCCGAGATCCTGGCGGGCGACGCCTGGCGGCTCGCGGTCGACACCGGCCTCGTCGAGGTCGAGGACGGGGCGGACGACGACACCCCCGGCGGTGCCGCGCCCGGCGAGAACCTGGCGCTGATCACGGCCGGTTCCCCCCAGGACGTCCTCGGGCTCTGGCTGGACGGCTTCGACGCGGTCTTCGCCGACGCCGTCGCCCCCGTCCTCGACGACCTGGACGCGATCGTCGGCGAGAACGGCGAGATCGACTTCGAGTCGCTCGAATGGGACCCGGAGGCGGAGGCCGAGTTCCTTGAGGGCGTACTCGGCAACCTCTACCTGCTGACCGTCAGCGAGGGCGGAGCCGGCGAAGGGCCCGTGCCGCTGCCCGCGCTCGCCGCGTCGATGGTCGTCCCCGACGACATGGGCGAGCCCACCGACGACGTCCTGGAGCAGGTCTCGGACGCGATGATGCGGCTCGACGAGCAGTTCCGGCTCCTTGAGCCGCTCGGACTCGTCGAGTACCAGCCCGTCGACGAGGCCCTGATGGCCGAGGAGGGCGAGGAGCCCGCACCGCCGGTCGACGACGAGGACGTCACGCGGTACGGCATGGTCCGGCTCACCCCGCTCGGGCTCTACGGCGTCCGGGCCCGGATGCTGGAGGCCGGCGTGGACGCGCCCGCCGTCGGAGACCTCGCCGAGAAGGGCGCCGACGCACTGCTCGGCGGGATCGCCGGCTACCCGGAGTCCGCCGCGCGCGCCGAGACCGCCGGCTGGCTCGCCGGCCGCGACGCGGTGACCGCGGCACGGGAGCTGCTGCACGCGGCCCGGGGCGCCGACGCGGGCTCGCCGCTCCGCCGCCTCCACTGCCAGCAGGCGCTCTCCCTCGTGGGCGCGGAGGCGGAACCCGCGGTCCGGGAGGTCCTCGACGACGCGGAGCTCGGCGGCCTGGCGCGGGTCTGGCTCGCGGAGCGGGGCGCGGCGGACGTGCCCGCGCCGCCGGAGTCGATGATCTTCTGGCTGGCGATCGACACGATCGCGGCGCAGCTCGACGCGGACGGTGACCTGCAGGAGCTCCAGGAGCTGATCGAGGGCCTCACGGGCCGCCACAGCGGCTTCTTCGAGGCGGCGTGGCGGGTGGAGCACCCGGCGACGGCGGAGGTCCTGGAGGCGATGGGCCGGCTGCACCGGGACAAGACGGCGGCGAAGGAGGCCCGCAAGTCGGCCTTCAAGGCCCGTTCGCGGCAGGGCTCCTGACCGCCCAGGACCCCGGGCTCCTTCCGCCGGCGCCCCCGCACCCGAGCGGCCGACGTCCGTCGGCCGGCTCCCGATCCCGTGTTGCCCGGCGGGCGTTCCCGCGCCGTTCAGCTGGTGTTCGTGGGGGCACGGGAGGGTGACCGGCGAGATCCGGCCGTCACAGGGAGACCCGCACACCATGCCTCTCAACCGCAGAGAGTTCACCAAGCAGTCCGCAGTCGCCGGTGCGGGGCTCGCCCTCACCGGCGTCGTCGGCGCTCTCGCCACCGCGCCCGAGGCGCTCGCCTCCGACGAGCCGGAGGCGTACGGGGCCGGTGACGGCCAGGGGCACGGCAACGGGCACGGCCACGGCCACGCGCTCGGGTACGGGCCGCTCGTCGCCGACGCCGAGGGGGTCCTCGCCCTGCCGGCGGGGTTCTCGTACCGCGTCATCACGCACAGCGGTGTCACCCGCCTGGAGAGCGGCGAGTTCACGCCGTCCAACCACGACGGCACCGCGGCCTTCGCCGGCCCGCGCGGCACCACGTACCTGGTCAACAACCACGAGCTCAAGGGCGCCCGATCCAAGTGGGCGCACCCGGTCCCGCTCACCGAGGGCCTCGTCTACGACCCGGCCGCCGCCGGCGGCTGCACCGTCGTCGAGGTCCACCGCGACGGCACCGTCGCCGAGTGGGTCGGCATCGCCGGCACCTCCACCAACTGCGCGGGCGGCAGCACCTCCTGGGGCACCTGGCTGACCGGCGAGGAGAACTCCGACCGCGCCGGCGTCAACGGCATGACCAAGGACCACGGGTACGTCTTCGAGGTCGACCCGCGCGACCGGCGCGCCAACCGCGACCCGAAGCCGATCAAGGCCTTCGGCCGGTACGACCACGAGGCCGTCGTCATCGACCCCCGGCGCGGCCACGCCTACCTCACCGAGGACGCCTCCAACCCCAACGGGCTGCTCTTCCGCTGGGTGCCGCCGAAGGGCTTCGAGCACGGCCGCGGCAAGCTCCGTACCCTCGCCGACGACGCCGGCGTCCTCCAGGCCGCCAAGTGCATCGACTCCTCGGGCCGCTTCGTGGACGACCTCTCCCGGGCGAGCCGGATCGGCACCGTCTACGGCGTGGACTGGGTCGACGTCCCCGACCGGGACGGCCGCACCACGTCCGTCCGCAAGCAGTTCACGGACGGCCAGGTCACCCGCGCCCGCAAGCTGGAGGGCATGTGGTGGGCCGACGGCGGTGCCTACGTCGTCTCCTCCTACGCCCGCGAGGAGAGCCCCGGCGCCGCGCACGACGGCCAGGTCTGGTTCTACGACCCCAAGCGCCGCACCCTCACCCTCAAGGTGCTGCTCGGCGTGAACGCGGCCCCCGACGAGGACGGCGCCTACGACGGCCCCGACAACATCACCGTCTCGCCGTACGGCGGTATCGTCATCGCCGAGGACGGCGAGGGCGTCCAGCACCTCTTCGGCGCCACCGACTCCGGCCGTACGTACCCGATCGCCCGCAACGACCTCAACGGGAGCGAGTTCACCGGCGTCTGCTTCTCGCCCGACGGCGACACGCTGTTCGCCAGCATCCAGGACCCGGGCATCCTCGTCGCGATCACCGGCCCCTGGCGCCGCCAGCCCCGCCGCTGAGCCACCGGACGGGCCCCACCGGACGGGCCCCCACCGGGGCTGCCCTTCCGGCCCGTCCGGGACTGCCCTTCTGACCCCTGGTCAGCTCCATGGACTGACATCTAACATGTCAGTCCATGGACGCATTACAGCCCGTGGGCCGGACCCTGCTGCGCGACCGCGCGTACGAGGCGCTGCGCGAGGCCATCGTGCGCGGCGACCTCGCCCCCGGCGCCGCGCTCAAGGACGCCGACCTCGCCGACGCGCTGGGGCTCTCCCGCGCACCCGTGCGCGAGGCCCTGGCCCGGCTCTGCGACGAGGGGCTCGTCGAGACCAAGCCGCAGAGCTACACCCGGGTCACCCGGCCGGTCAGCCGCGTGGTCCGCGACGCCGCGTCGGTCGTACGCGTGATGCACGAACTCGCCGCCCGCACCGGCGTGCCGCTGCTCGGCCCCGACGGGGTCCGGGCCATGCGCGAGGCCAACCAGCGCTTCTCCGAAGCCGTCCGCGCCAACGACGTGGAGGCCGCCCTGCGCGCCGACGACGAGCTCCACCAGGTCCTCGTCGTCGCCAGCGGCAACCACGCGGCCGCCGCCACCATCGCCCGCTACACCCCGCTGATCCGCCGCGTCGAGCGACGGCTCTTCGGCGACGCCGGGAGCTGCGGATCGGCCGAGCTGCACGCCCGGCTGATCGACGCGTGCGCGAGCGGGGACGCGGAGGCGGCCGTACGGATCACCACGGAGATCTGGGCGGCGCTCGAACAGCTCGCGGACGAGGCCGTCGAGGTGGCCGAGGTCACCGGCATCCCGGCCCCCGAGGTCACCGGCATTTCGGTCCCCGAGGTCATCGGCATTTCGGTCCCCGCGGTCACGGCGTCCACCGTCCCGTAAGCGCGTCCAGGACCGCCGACCAGCAGCCCTCATCCACCGGGAGCAGCCTTGCCGATCAACGACTTCGACCGCTACCCGCTCCTCTTCGGACCCTCCCCGGTCCACCCCCTCGAACGGCTCACCCACCACCTCGGCGGGGCCACGCTCTGGGCCAAGCGCGAGGACTGCAACTCCGGTGTCGCGTACGGCGGGAACAAGACCCGCAAGCTGGAGTACCTGGTCGCCGACGCCCTCGCCCAGGGCTGCGACACCCTCGTCTCGATCGGCGGGGTCCAGTCCAACCACACCCGCCAGGTCGCCGCCGTCGCCGCCCGCGCCGGACTGCGCTGCGTCCTCGTGCAGGAGAGCTGGGTCGACTGGCCGGACCCCGTCTACGACAAGGTCGGCAACATCCTGATCAGCCGCCTCGCCGGCGCCGACGTGCGCCTCGTGCGGGCGGGCTTCGGCATCGGCTTCAAGGAGAGCTGGGAGCAGGCCCTGCGGGAGGTCGAGGAGGCGGGCGGCAAGCCGTACGCGATCCCGGCGGGCGCCTCCGACCACCGGCTCGGCGGTCTCGGCTTCGCGAACTGGGCGTACGAGGTGGCCGAGCAGGAGCGCGAGCTCGGCGTCTTCTTCGACACCGTGGTGGTCTGCTCGGTGACCGGCTCCACCCAGGCCGGCATGGTCGCGGGCTTCGCCGCACTGGCGGAGGAGGGCGGACCGGCCCGCCGGATCGTCGGCATCGACGCCTCGGCGAAGCCCGGTCCGACGCACGAGCAGATCACCCGGATCGCCCGGGACACCGCCGCCCTCATCGGTGTCGAGCGCGAGGTGACGGCGGCCGACGTCGAGCTGGACGAGCGCTACCACGCCGGGGTGTACGGCCTCCCGGACGAGGCCACCCTCGACGCGATGCGGCTCGCCGCCCGCACCGAGGGCATGGTCACCGACCCCGTGTACGAGGGGAAGTCGATGGCGGGCATGGTCGACCTGGTGGAGCGGGGCGAGATCGGCCGGGACTCGACCGTGCTCTACGCCCACCTCGGCGGCCAGCCCGCCCTCAACGCCTACAGCGCCCTGTTCTCGTAAGGGCGGGGGGAGCTGAGGGCGGGGGAGCCGGGCGGGGGAGCTCGCCGCTCAGAGCGACTGGGCGGCCGGCTTCACCATGCCCCGGACCGTCCGCGACTTCACGAACTCGCCCATCGCCGTCATCTCCCACTCGCCGGTGAACTGCTTGATCAGCTTGGCCATCATCACGCCGGTCTGCGGCTCGGCGGTGGTCAGGTCGAAGCGGACCAGCTCCTCGCCGGTCGCGGCGTCCATCAGCCGGCAGTAGGCCTTGGCGACCTCGGTGAACTTCTGCCCGGAGAAGGAGTTGACCGTGAACACCAGGCCGGTGGCGTCGGCGGGCAGCCGGCCGAGGTCGACGACGATCACCTCGTCGTCGCCCGCGCCCTCACCCGTGAGGTTGTCGCCGGAGTGCTTGATCGACCCGTTGAGGATCGACAGCTTGCCGAAGTAGCAGCTGTCCAGGTGGTTGCGCTGCGGCCCGTACGCGATGACGGAGGCGTCCAGGTCGATGTCCTTGCCCCGGTACGCGGGCTCCCAGCCGAGGCCCATCTTGACCTGGGAGAGCAGCGGCCGGCCGCCCTTGACCAGGGAGACGGTCTGGTTCTTCTGGAGGCTGACCCGGCCCTTGTCGAGGTTGATCTTGCCGGTGGGGGCGGGGGCGGCGGGGGGAGCGGACGGTGCCGGGGTCGACGAGGCCGCGATCCGCGGGTCCACGGGAGCCGCGGCGGGCGGCGCCGGGGGGACCGGCGGCGCGACGGGGGCGGCGGCGACGGGCGTCGGGGCGGCGGCGGGCTCGTCGTCCACGGAGACGCCGAAGTCCGTCGCGATGCCGGCCAGCCCGTTCGCGTACCCCTGGCCCACGGCGCGGGCCTTCCACGCGCCGTTGCGCAGATAGATCTCGACGACCACCAGGGCGGTCTCGGTGGCCAGCTGCGGCGGGGTGAAGGTGGCGAGGACGGTGCCGTCGTCCGCGTTGCGAAGGGTCGCCGTGGGCTCGACGCCCTGGAAGGTCTGGCCCGCGGCGTCGGGGCTCGCCGTGACGACGATCCTCTCGATGCCGGCCGGGAGCGCGCCCGTGTCCACCACGATCGCGTCGGGCGCGGTGCCGCCGCCCGAGCGGTAGGTGACACCGGGCCCGGCGGGCTGGTTGTAGAAGATGAAGTCGTCGTCCGAGCGCACCTTGCCGTTGGCGCCGAGCAGCAGGCCCGAGACGTCGAGCCGCACCGGGGCGGCGACGTCCACCGCCACGCGCGCGGCGGTGAGAGGGATGTTCGAGCCGGGGGTCATAGCGGTCATGCCAGGGGTAACGATCCGGACGGCTTTGCCGTTCCCTTACCCTCGCCCGGTTCGGCCACCTTGGTTACGCGGATGGTTCCTGGCCTGCCGTTCGTTGCCGAAGCGGTACGCGCCCGTCCAGCGGGCCATGACCAGCTGGGCGTCCCCCGACTCCACCTCCGCGAGGAACTTCTCGGCGCGGCCGCCGCGCAGCACACCCGCGGCGCGCCCGTGGTGGGTGAGGGCGACGGAGCCGTCACGGCGCCGCTCGTACGTGAATCCCTGGGGTCTCGGCATGGCGGGCATCCTGCCGTTCCCGGTCAGATCCGTCATATGAATATTCTTTCGGCCATGGGTGCAGTGGGTGGGGTTTCGTTCCGCACGGGGGACGTCGACGAGGCGCGTGAGGAGCTCGACGCGCGCTACTACGCGAACCGGATGGACGTCGTCGAACGGCAGCGGAGACCCTTCGAGGCGCGCTTCGACACCGTCGGGCTCGGGCCGCTGGTCATCGGGGACCTCAGCTGCGGGGCCGACGTGCGGATGAGCTTCGGCGAGCTCGGCGCCTACCACCTGAACGCGCCGCTGAGCGGAACGATGGAGATGCGCCAGGGCGGCGGCCCCCCGGTCGTCGCGACGGCCACCGAGGCGCTGCTGCTCGACCCGGCGGGGGACACCTTCCTGGACCGCTGGAGCGGAGACTGCCGGACCCTGTCCGTGAAGGTCGGGGCGGCCGAGCTGCGCGACCGCCTGGAGCGGCTGCTCGGCCGGCCGGTGAGCGGCCCGCTCACCTTCGCGCCCCGGCTGGACATCTCGCGCGGCCCCGGCCTGAGCTGGGTCCGCTTCGCCCGCCAGGTCGCCTACGAGGCGCTCGCGGGGGAGGGGCTCGCCCAGCACGAGCTGGTCGCGCGGCCCCTCCAGGAGGCGCTGCTCAACGGGCTGCTCCTGGCCGCCGAGCACCCCTGGCGCGAGGCGCTCGCCCACCCGGGGGAGGCGCGCCGCCCGGCCCCGGTCAAGCGGGCGATGGACGCGGTGCGGGAGCGCCCCGAGCACCCGTTCACGACCACCGAACTCGCGGTCCTCGCCCGGGTGAGCGTGCGCCGCCTCCAGGAGTCCTTCCGGGAGTACGTGGGGATGTCGCCGATGGCGTACGTACGGGAGGTCCGCCTCGACCGGGTCCGCGAGGAGCTGCGGGCGGCCGCGCCGGACGAGGTGAGCGTGAGCGAGGTGGCCTGGCGCTGGGGCTTCGCCCACCAGGGCAGGTTCGCGGCGCGCTACCGGGAGAAGTTCGGCGAGTCCCCGTCCCGCACCCTGCGGGCGGGCGGGTGAGCGGGTCTGTGAGCGGCCGCGCGCGTGACGCGTGCCGGTGCTCGCGTCCGGTGCGCGCGGTCTCGTGCTTCCGTGCGCCAACCCGTCGCGCAATCCGGACAGACACCGCGTTCCGCGGCTCGCGATGATCTTCGTCCGCGCCTACCGTGGACTCGTCCGGTCTGCCAGCGCGCACCCGTGACCCGGGCCCCGGCCGGCTCCCCCGTACTAAGTCCGGCCGGGTCCTGCGCAGCCCTGCCCGGGCCGACCGGCCGGACGCCCGCTCCGTCCGGCCGGGGCAGTTCTGTCGTGGCGGTCCGACCGGGTCAGTGCGGCCAGCGCGGCGGGTCCACGCAGAAGTGGCCGCCCAGGTAGAGATCGTCGGCGCTGCCCTCCTCCGGGAGGCCCCGGTCCGCGATCAGCTTCTCCGCGTAGACCTCCGAGTCGTCCCGCGGGTCGTAGCCGAGCGCGCGGGCCGTGGAGAGGTCCCACCAGAGCCGCGTGTTGGCGGAGGAGCCGTACGCCACGGTGTGGCCCACGGACCCGGCGGTGAGCGAGGCGTGCAGGAGGCGGGCGCAGTCCCCGGGGCTGAGCCACATGGAGAGCATCCGCACCGAGGTGGGCTCGGGGAAGCAGGAGCCGATGCGCACGGAGACCGTCTCGATGCCGTGCAGGTCCCAGTAGAGCTGGGCCAGGTCCTCGCCGAAGCACTTGGAGAGGCCGTAGAAGGTGTCGGGGCGGTGCGGGGTGTCGACCGGGACGACCGGCTCGCCCTCGCGCGGGCGGCGGGTGAACCCGACGGCGTGGTTGCTGGAGGCGAGGACCACGCGCCGGACGCCCTCCTCGCGGGCGGCCTCGTAGAGGTTGTACGTCCCGGCGATGTTGGCGGCCATGATCTTCTCGAAGTCGGCCTCCAGGGAGATGCCCGCCAGATGCACGATCGCGTCGACGCCCCGGACCGCCTCGCGCAGCGCCGTGCGGTCCGCGAGGTCGGCGACGATCGCGTCCGGCGCGCCCTGCACGGGGGCGACGTCCAGGAGGCGGAGCTCGTAGCCGTACGGGGGCAACAGCTCCCGCATCAGCGTGCCGACGCCGCCGGCGGCGCCGGTGAGCAGGACGGTGCGGGGTGCGGACATGGAGTGGTTCTCCTCCGTCGAGTGCCATGGAGCTGAGCGCTGTTCACAACCGTGGACACGGTAGGGAGCGGGTCGATGGAGCGTCAAGAGTGTGCGATGCGGCGTGTTCCCTCCTTGACCGGCCCTTCCGCGCTGTTCTAGCGTGCAGCACGTCGGTGTTCAAGAATATGGATGACAGTCAGAACCGTGCACGACCGTGCATGGTGGTGGCTGTACGCGACGGACTTCCCTGGGAGCGCCCGTGACCACTGCCCCGCTCGCCGGCCGGCTCGACGGCCTGCTCTTCTTTCCCGTCACCGCCTTCGGGCCGGACGACTCCCTCGACCTCGACGCCTTCCGCGCCCACGTCCGGGCCGGCGTCGACGCGGGCGCCGCGGCCGTGTTCGCCTGCTGTGGCACGGGCGAGTTCCACGCACTCACCCCCGAGGAGTTCCGGGTCTGCGTCGCCGCCGCCGTCGAGGAGACCGCCGGCCGCGTCCCCGTCGTCGCCGGAGCCGGCTACGGCACCGCGCTCGCGATCCAGTACGCGCGACTCGCCGAGGAGGCCGGCGCCGACGGACTCCTCGCCATGCCCCCGTACCTCGTCGTGGCCGACCAGGCGGGGCTGCTCCGCCACTACACCGAGCTCGCCGCGGCCACCTCGCTCGACGTGATCGTCTACCAGCGAGACAACGCGATCCTCACCCCCGGGACCGCCGTCGCCCTCGCCCGCACCGACGGGATCATCGGGCTCAAGGACGGCCTCGGCGACCTCGACCTCATGCAGCGCATCGTCAGCGCCGTCCGCACCGAGGGCCTCGACCTGCTCTACTTCAACGGCCTGCCGACCGCCGAGCTCACCTGCGCGGCCTACCGGGGCATCGGCGTCACCCTCTACTCCTCCGCCGTCTTCTGCTTCGCGCCCGACCTCGCCCTCGCCTTCCACCGCGCCCTCGCCACCGGCGACGACACCACCGTGGACCTGCTCGTCGACGGCTTCTACCGGCCGCTCGTCGAGCTCCGCGGCCAGGGCCGGGGGTACGCCGTCTCGCTCGTCAAGGCGGCGGTACGGATGGGGGGACTGGAGGTCGGAGAGGTACGGCCGCCGCTGAGCGAGCCCGCCCCCGAACACCTCGCGGAACTCGCCCTGCTCATCGAGCGCGGCCGGGCCCTCCTGAAGGAGGCGGGGGCGTGAGCGGGAGCGCGGAAGGCCGGGGCGTGAGCGGGAGCGTGGCAGGGCAGGGCGCGGAGACCCCGGGCGCCGGCGGGAGCGCGGAGGCCCGGAGCCTGCGGGCCGGGGTCTTCCTCTACCCCTGGGACGTCGACGGCGATCCCGCCGCGCCCGGACTCCTCGCTGAACTGGGCGTCGCGCAGGTCACGCTCGCCGCCGCCTACCACTCCACCCGGGCGCTCAGCCCCCGCCACCCGGCCCACCGGATCGTCACCGCCGAGCACGCCGCCGTGCTCTACCCGCCGGACCCGGACCGCTGGGCGGGCCGCGCGCTCCGCCCGTACCCGGCGGGGGAGTGGGCCCCAGGCGATTCCTACGGCCGGGCCGCCGAGGCCCTCGCCGGCACCGGACTCGACGTCCACAGCTGGGTCGCCCTCGCCCACAACTCCCGCCTCGGCGCCGAACACCCCGAGACCTCCGTCGTCAACGCGTACGGCGACCGCTACCCCTGGGCCCCCTGCGTCGCCCGCCCCGACGTCCGCGCCCTCCTCGTCGACCTGGCGGCCGAGGCCGCCGTACGCCCCGGCGCGGCCGGCACCGAACTGGAGTCCTGCGGCTGGTACGGCCTCGCCCACCTGCACGCCCACGACAAGACCTCCGGGATCCCGCTCGGTGACCGCGAGCAGTACCTGATGTCCCTCTGCTTCTGCCCCTCCTGCCGCGAGGGGTACGGGAACGGGGGCGCCGACCCCGACGAACTGGCCGCCGCCGTCCGCCGGGCCCTGGAACCCGTCTGGGCCGGTTCCGGCCCGGCGGGCGGGCTCGGCGACCTGGAGGCCCCCGCCCTGGCCTGGCGCGCCGGGACCGCCCGCTCCTTCCAGGAGGCCGCCGTGGCGGCCGTACGGGCCGCCGCCCCGCCCGGCTTCCGCGTCCTGCTGCACGCCGACCCGGACCCGTACCGCTGCGGCGCCGACGCCGGCACGGACCCGGCACACGTCCTGGCCCTCGCGGACGGCGTGGTCGCCCGCCCCCCGAAGGTCGCCGCCTTCGCGTCCCACGCCCGCCCCGACACGGTCGTCGCCGCCAACCTGTCCGTCGTCACCGGCATGGGGGGCGCCCCCGAGCACCTGGCCCGCGACGCCGAACGGGCCCGCGAGGCGGGCGCGACCGAGCTGCGGCTCTACCACGCGGGACTGGCCTCGGACGGTGACCTGGACGCGGTCCGCACGGCCCTGCGGAAGCTGGGTTAGGGAGGTGGGCCAGGGGGTGTCGTGGGACACCCCCTGGGGACGGCCCTCACCAGGCCAGATCCTCCAGCGCGTCCAGATCCGGCACGGCCACCGCCTGCGGCGCCTCCCCGGCGTCGTCCACCCGCAGCTCGGCCCAGATCGTCTTGCCGCGCCGGCCGTACCGCGTGCCCCAGCGCTCCGCGTACTGCGCCACCAGGTACAGCCCGCGCCCGCCCTCGTCGGTGATCGCCGCGTGCCGCAGGTGCGGGGACGTGCTGCTGCCGTCCGAGACCTCGCAGATCAGCGCCCGGTCGTGGAGCAGCCGCACCCGCACCGGATCGGCCCCGTACCGCACCGCGTTCGTGATCAGCTCGCTGAGGACCAGCTCCGCGTTGAACGCGAGCCCGTCGAGCCCCCAGTCCGCCAGCTTCTCCGCCGCCGCGTTCCGCACCGGCGCGACCGCCGACGGATCGCGCGCCACCTCCCACTCCGCGATCCGCTCCCGGTCGAGCAGCCGGGTCCGCGCCACGAGCAGCGCGATGTCATCGCGCGGCGAGGGCGACAGCAGCGTCGCCAGCACGTCCGCGCAGGTCTGCTCCGGGCTCCGGTCCGGGCGCGCCAGCGTGGACCGCAACAGGGTGAGACCCGTGTCCAGGTCCCGGTCCCGGTCCTCCAGGAGCCCGTCCGTGAAGAGCACCAGCTTGCTTCCCTCCGGCAGCCACAGCTCCGTCGTCTCGAACGGCACGTCGCCGAGACCGAGACCCAGCGGCAGCCCCGGCGACAGCTCGGGGAACTCGACCCGGCCGTCCGGACCCACCAGCGCCGGACCGGGGTGCCCCGCGCTCGCCACCGTGCACCGCCCGGAAGCCGGGTCGTAGATCGCGTACAGACAGGTCGCGCCCGTGATGCCCTCGTCCCGCCGACGCCCGTCGACCTCCGGGCCCTCCGCGTCCCGGTGGTCGATCCGGCCCGTCAGCTCGTCGAGGTGCCCGAGGAGCTCGTCCGGGGGCACGTCGAGCGTCGAGAAGTTGTGCACGGCCGTGCGCAGCCGCCCCATCGTGGCCGCCGCGTGCAGCCCGTGCCCCACCACGTCGCCCACCACCAGCGCCACCCGCGCCCCCGGCAGCGGGATCACGTCGAACCAGTCGCCGCCCACCCCCGCCTTCGCCGGGAGATAGCGGTACGAGACGTCCACCGCGCTCTGCTCCGGCAGCACCCGGGGCAGCAGGCTCCGCTGGAGCGTCACCGCCATCGCGTGCTCCCGCGTGAACCGGCGCGCGTTGTCGATCGCCACCGCGGCCCGCGCCGCCAGCTCCTCCGCGAACGACAGGTCCTCCTCCCCGAAGGGCTCCGGGGTGTCCGCCCGCCAGAAGTTGGCCATGCCGAGGACCACCCCGCGGGCCAGCAGCGGCACGGTGAGCAGCGAGTGCATCCCGTACGCGAGCGCCTGCGCCGCGCCCTCCGGGTCCTGCGCCCGCCAGCCCTTCGCCGAGGCCAGCTCCATCTCCACCGCGTGCCCCGCCGACAGGGCCGTCGCCATCGGGGCGCCGGCCACCTCGAAGCGGATCGTGTCCCCGACCGGCTGGAGCGGCTGGTCGGGCCGCAGCCCGCTCAGCGCCGTCCGCCGCATCTCCGTCATCTCCGCCGTCGCCTGCGGGGGCTCCTCCCCGCGCAGCACCGGTTCGAGCAGCTCCACCGTCGTGAAGTCCGCGAACCGCGGCACCGCCACCTCCGCCAGCTCCTCCGCGGTCCTCACGACCTCCAGCGTCGTCCCGATCCGCACCCCCGCCTCGTACAGCAACTGGAGCCGGCCGCGGGCCACCGCCGCCCGGCCGGTCACGGCGGCCAGCTCGGTGGTGTCCCGCATCGTCATGACGCATCCGGACTCGTCGTTGTCGGGGAGCGTGGGGCGCACGCTCACCGCGAGCAGCCGGTCGCCCGCCGGGTGCACCTCGTCCGTGGCCGACCGCCCCGACGTGAGGAGTTCGACCGTACGGGGGTCGAGGCCGAGCTCCGAGACGTGCAGCCGCTCCGCCTCCGCCGACAGACCGAGCAGCCGGCGCGCCTCGTCGTTGGCGAGCAGCAGCCGGTGGTCGGGGCCCACGATCAGGACCCCTTCGCGCACGGCGTGCAGGACCGCCTCGTGGTGCTCCTTCATCCGGGTCATCTCGGCCGGGCCGAGGCCGTGCGTCTGCCGCCGCAGCCGCCGGCTCACCAGACCCGCCCCGCCCACGGCGAGCACCAGCGCGCCCGCCGCGGCGCCGGCGAGCAGCGGCAGCCGCCCCTGCACCGCGTCCGAGATGCTCTGCACCTCGATGCCGCTGCTGACCAGGCCGACGATCCGGCCCTGCTCGTTCACGACCGGGACCACGGCCCGTACCGCGTCGTTCGGCGCGCCCCGGAAGAGCTCGGTGAAGGACTCGCCGTCCACCGTCGCGCGCGTGAGGTCCCCGGTCGCCGTGCGGCCGATCAGCTCCGGCTCCGAGTCGGTGTACCGCACCCCGGCCGGGCTCAGGACCGCGATGAAGTCGACGCCGGTCGCCCGGCGGGTGGCCTCGGCCCGGTTCTGGAGCGCCGCCGTCGGATCGGGGGACGTGAGCGCGTCGTCGACGCCCGGGGCGTTCGCGAAGGCCTCGGCGACCGCGAGCGAACGGATCCGGGCGTCCCGCTCGGTGTCCCGCTGCGCCTGGTGGAAGATGACGAAGACCGCCGCCGCGATCACCAGGAGGGCGATCAACGCCTCCAGGGCGAACACCTGACCGGCTACGCTCCGCAGCCCCGTCCTGCGGTCCCGGGCCGTCATCCCGTGCTCCGGGCGATGAGCAGGGCCACGTCGTCCTGCGCACCGGGCCGCCGCAGCGCCCGGAGCAGCAGGTCGCAGGTCTCCTCCAGGGGCCCCCGCGCCTTGTCGAGCAGGCCCACGAGCACCGCGAGCCGGTCGTCGATCGCCGCGTCACGGGTCTCGACCAGACCGTCCGTGTAGAGCACGAGCGTGTCCCCGGGGCGGAAGGGGACCCGGGCCGTCCGGAAGGTGCCGCCGCCCACGCCCAGCGGCACTCCCGTCGAGAGCCGCACCAGCTCGGCCGGCCCGTCCGCCGGGACCCGCACGGGCGGCAGATGGCCCGCGTTCGCGATCCGGCACCTGCCCCGGTGCGGGTCGTGCACGGCGAAGAGACAGGTCGCGATGTAGTGCTCAAGACCCGCCGTGATCCGGTCCAGATGCCGCAGGACCTGGGCCGGCTGGAGGTCGAGGTCCGCGAACGCGATGGTCGCCGTGCGCAGCCGCCCCATCGTCGCCGCCGCGTCGATCCCGCTGCCCATCACGTCCCCGACGACGAGCGCCGTCTTGTCGTCCGGGAGCGGGATCACGTCGTACCAGTCGCCGCCGACCTCGCTCGACGCCTGCGCCGGCTGGTAGCGGACCGCGACCTCGAGGCCCGGCCGCTCCGGCGGCGTGCCCGGCAGGAGACTGCGCTGGAGCGTCACCGCCGAGTTCCGCATGCTCTGGTACCAGCGCGCGTTGTCGATGCTCACCGCCGCCCGGGCCGCGAGCTCCGTCGCGAGCAGCACGTCGTCCCCGTCGAAGGGGAGCGGATTGCGGTCCCGCTTGAGGTCGAGCGCGCCGAGCACCTCGCCGCGCGCGATCAGCGGGACCGCCAGGTACGAGTGCACCCCGGCCCGCCCGAGGAGCTCCGCCGCCTCGGGACTGCGGGCGATCCGGGACAGGTCGCCGGGGCCGATGTGCTCCACCAGGACCGGCCGACCGGTGTGCACACAGCGGGTGACCAGCCGGTCCGCCCCGTACATCGCGACCGCCCCGGGCGGGTCCGCGGCCGGCAGCGCCTCCGTCGGGCCCGAGGCCTTCACCGCGAGCGCGCGGAACAGCTCGGGGCCCTCCACCTCCACGGGGGCACCGGGCCTGCGCAGTGCCAGGACGGAGTCGAGGACGTCGACGGCCGCGATGTCCGCGAGCTCCGGCACCACGACCCCGGCCAGCTCGGCGGCCGTCCGGTCCACCTCCAGGGTGGTGCCGACCCGGGTCGAGGCGTCCGCGACGAGCGCGAGCCGCCGCCGGGACCGGTCCGCCTCGGTGTCCGCGTCGTGCCGCTCGGTCACGTCGATCACCGAGGCCGCGACCCCCAGGACCCGGCCCTCGGCCCCCTCCAGTCGGTAGAAGGACACCGACCAGGCGTGTTCGCGGTCCGGGTCCGCGGGGGTCCGTCCCACCGTCTGGTGGTTGAGCAGCGGCTCACCCGTGGCGAGGACCGTGCGCAGCGCCGCCTCCAGCGCCTCGCCGTCGACCCGCGGCAGCATGTCGCCGACCCGCCGGCCGAGGTGCAGCGCGGCCGGGACGCCGTTGATCCGTTCCAGGGCCGGGTTCACGAGGACGTAGCGCAGCGCGGTGTCCAGGACGGCGAGACCGATCGGGGACTGGGAGACCAGCCGGTCGGAGAGGGCGAGCTCCGTCTCGACGCGCTCGACGACGGAGCGGTCGGCGGCGATCCCCAGCGCGTACAGACCGCCGAGGTCGTCGGTGAGCCGCATGTTGCGGAACTCCACGTCCCGGGTGGTGCCGTCCTTGTGCCGTACGGGGAAGATGCCCGCCCAGGTCGAGCCGCCGCGCAGCACCTCGCCGAAGAGGCGAATCGCCTCCTCGCGGTGCTCCGCGCCGACGATCAGGCGGGCTATGTACCGGCCGAGGGCCTCGTCCGCGCGGTAGCCGAAGAGGTTCTCCGCCTGCGGACTCCACAGCACGATACGGCCGCGTCCGTCGATGACGACGGCCGCGACCCCGAGGACGTCGAGGAGCCCTTTGCCGTCGAACGGCACACCGGCCCGCCCCACCGTCCCCGGGAAGGAACCTGCCGTCACACTGCCCTCCTCCCGCCGCGCTGAGCGCCTTACTCCATGCTCCCCGCCCCCCGCCCGCCCCGCACCGCGAGCTCCGCGCCCGTGTCCGTCTCCCCGCCCGGTCCCGTGGCTCCGCCCGGATCCCTGTCCCCGCCCGGGCCCGTGGCTCGGCCCGGGTCGCCCGGTTCCGTGGCCGCGCCCGGCTCCGTGGCTCGGCCCGGGTCGCCCGGATCCCTGTCCCCGCCCGGCTCCATGGCCGCGCCCGGATCGCCCGGTTCCGTGGCCGCGCCCGCGCCCGTGCGGCGGCTACGGATCGCGAGCCCGGCCGCCCAAGCCGTCCCCGCCACCGCGAGGACCGGCAGCAGGACCCGGACGTCGATCACCGCGACCAGCCCGGCGCCGAGTGCCAGGGCGAGCGCGTTCGGGGCGAGGACCAGGGTGTTCGCGGTCGCCGCGACCCGGCCCAGCGCCTCCGCCGGAGCCTCCCGCTGGACCGCCGTCACGGTGGCGACGAGGACCCACGGCAGCCCCAGCCCGATCACCGCGCTCGCCGCCAGGGCCGTCGCCTCGTACGGCAGCGCCCGCACCCCCACCGCCACCGCGAACAGCGCGAGGCCGACGGCGGCGACGGCCCGCTCCGGGACCTTCCGCAGCAGGGGGCCCGCGACGAGGCCCGCGAGGACCGAACCCGCGCCCTGGACCGCGTACAGCACACCGGCGTACGCGGGGTCGTGCCCGAGCCCCCGGTCCACCACGGCGTAGATCGCCGCCCCGTTCATCCCGGCGAGCAGCATCGTGAACGCGCCCGTCGCCACCAGCGGCCGCAGCACCGACGAGCCCCGCAGCAGCCGTACGCCCTCGGCCGTCTCCCGCCACCAGTGCCGGTCCGCGGACCGGACGGGGCGGGCCTCCCGGACCGGCATCAGCGCGAACACCGCCGCCGCGACGGCGAAGCTCGCCGCGTCCAGGAGGGCGACCGGGCCGCCCCCGTACCGGGCGAAGAGCCCCGCCGCCACCAGCGGGGCGATCAGCTTCATCGACTCGTTCGCCGTCATCCGCAGCCCGTTCAGGGTGCCGAGCCGCCGCTCGTCGAGCGCCGTCGCCACGAGCGCCTGCTCGGCGGCCTCGTGGACGGTCCCCTGCGTCCCGTACAGCACGAGCACCGCGAAGAGCAGCCACACCCGGTCCGCCGACTCCACCCACAGGAGCAGCGGCAGCAGGAGCGCCATCGCCGCGTTCAGGGCGACGAGGAGCGGCCGCCGGCGCACCCGGTCGGCGAGCGTGCCGAGCAGCGGCCCGAGGAGGACGGGCGCCCACAGGGCGAAGGCGGCGAGCGCCGCCAGACTGTCCGACCCGGTCAGGGACTTCACCCAGATTCCGGAGACCAGCCACATGGCCGTCGTCCCGAATCCGGACACGACGATGCCTGTCAGATACCAACGCATGGACGCAGCCTGACCTCTGAGGAGGCCCCCGCGGATCGGTCACCTGCCTTAGGGAGGGCATGTCCGGCGGGGTGAGGGACCGGACGTGGAGGGAGGCGTCCCGGCGGGCTCAGCCGCGCTCGCCGCCCCGCTTCTCGTACCGCAGCGCCGCCCCCGTCACCACCGCGCCCAGCCCCTCCCACAGGCCCACCCCGAGGAAGCCGGCCGGGGCGCGGCCGGTGACGACCGCGAGGGTGAAGACCGCGCAGGTGAGGAGCCGGAAGGGAACCGTCCAGCGGAAGAAGGGCTTCCAGTCGGCGAGCGCGGCGAGGACGTAGTAGACGCCCATGTTGAGCGCCGCCATCGAGGAGGCCGTGAGGAAGACGAGGGTGTGGTCGCCGTCCGCCCGCCCGCCCTCGGGGACCGGCCGGAAGCCCATGACCGTGAGCAGGGCGTCAGGGGCGACCAGGCCCACCACGCCGAGCGCGGCGGCGAGCACGCCGAAGACCGCCATGGTCCAGCCGGACAGGGAACGGGGCAGGCGCACGGCGGTCCTCCGCGAGGTCGTAGCTCAGGGCGTGACGCGAGTCGTGACGTGACTCGAATACGTGCTCGGACGTGAGCGTGACCTTGCATATCGCGTGCCGGGGGCCCAGAGCCAATCGGGCCCCCGGACGCGTCACTTCAGCGCCGCCGCCATCATCTTCTGCGCCACCGGAGCGGCCAGGCCGTTGCCGCTGACCTCGGAGCGGGCCGCGCCCGAGTCCTCGATCACCACCGCGACGGCGACCTGCTTCCCGGTCGTCGGGTCCTTCGCGTAGGAGGTGAACCAGGCGTACGGCGTCTTGCTGTTGTTCTCGCCGTGCTGCGCCGTGCCCGTCTTGCCGCCGACCTCGGCCCCGGCGATCGCGGCGTTGGTGCCGGTGCCCTTGTCCACGACCGTCCGCATGGCGCTGCGCAGCTGCTCCGCCGTCGAGGAGGAGACGACCCGCGTGGTGTCCCCGTCCTCGTAGGTGGTCAGGGCGTCGCCGTCGGAGTCGACGACCTCCGAGACCATGTGCGGGGCCGCCAGGAGGCCGTCGGCGGCGATCGCCGCCGACACCATGGCCATCTGGAGCGGGGTGGCGGTCACGTCGAACTGGCCGATGCCGGTGAGCGCCGTCTGCGCCTTGTCCATGCCGGAGGGGTACACGCTCGGGTAGGCGCGGACCGGGACGTCGAGCTCGTCGTCGTTGAAGCCGAACTTCTCCGCCATCGCCTTCACCTTGTCCTGCCCCAGGTCGGCGGCCATCTTGGCGAAGACGTTGTTGCAGGAGTACTGGAGCGCGGTGCGGATCGTGGCGTTCTCGCAGGGCGCCGAGGCGTTCTCGTTCTTCAGGACGGTCCGGGTGTTCGGCAGCGTGTACGGGTCGGGGCTCTTCGTCGCCGTGTCCACCGAGCCGTACAGGCCGTCCTCCAGGGCCGCCGCCGCGACGACCAGCTTGAAGGTGGAGCCGGGCGGGAGCGGCTGGCGCAGGGCCCGGTTGACCATCGGCTTGTCCTCGTCGGTGGTCAGCTCCTTCCAGGCGGCACCGTCGGTCGTCCCGGCGATCTTCGACGGGTCGTAGGACGGGGTGGAGACCATGCCCAGGATCCGGCCGGTGGCGGGGTCGACGGCGACGGCCGCGCCCTTCGTGTCGCCGAGCGCCTCGTAGGCGGCCTTCTGCACGTCCGGGTCGATCGTGGTGACGACCGTGCCCGGCTCCTGCTGCTTGCGCGTGACGGCGTCGACCGGGTTCTTCAGCCGGTCGTCGGTGCCGTCGAGGACGCTGTCGTAGATGCCCTCCAGCTGCGTCGCGCCGTACGCCTGCGAGCTGTAACCGGTGACCGCCGCGTAGAGCTCGCCGTCCGTGTACGTGCGCTTGTACGCGAGATCGCCTCCTTCCGTCCTCTTCGAGCCGGTGACCGGCGAGCCGGCCACGACGATGTTGCCGAGCGGCTGCGCGTACTGCGCGATGGTCTTCCGCCGGTTCTTCGAGTCGTCCGCGAGCGCCTTGCCTTCGTACGCCTGTACCCAGGTGGCCCGGCCCAGCAGGGCGAGCACCAGGACCAGGACGAAGACCGACGTGTGCCTGATCGTCTTGTTCATCGCACTTGGGGGGACGAACGGGCCGGTGGGGGACGTTCCGGATGTGGTCCGTTTCTCAGTGAACCTTCATCTCGGCGGGAGGCGCGCCGGACAGGGGGCGGCGACCGTTCGGCCGGGGCCGACCCCGTCCGTCCCGGTACTCAGCCCGCCCGCCCGGTACTCAGCCCGCCCGCACGAACCCCGACTCGTACGACAGGATCACCGCCTGCGTCCGGTCCCGGGCGCCCAGTTTCGCCAGGACCGCCGCCACGTGGGACTTGACCGTCGCCGGGCCGACGCCGATCCGCTCGGCGATCTCGGCGTTCGTCAGGCCCGTCGCCATCTGCCGCAGCACCTCCGCCTCCCGCTCGGTGAGCCGCGCCACCCAGGGCGCCGCCGCCGGAGCGCGCCGGGCGTGCTCGGCGGCCAGGCCCCGGACCGCCGCCGGGTAGAGCAGCGAGTCGCTCCGCGCGACCAGCCGGACCGCGCCCACCAGCTCCTCCGCCGCCGCCCGCTTCAGCAGGAACCCGGCCGCGCCCACGCGCAGCGCGTCGTACACGTAGGAGTCGTTCTCGAAGGTCGTCACGACCACGATCCGGGGCGGCTCCGCCATCCCCGCGAGGATCTGCTCGGTGGCCTGGATCCCGTCGATCTCCGGCATCCGCACGTCCATCAGCACCACGTCCGGCAGCGTCGCCCGCACCACCGACACCGCCTCGGCGCCGGTGGCGGCCTCGCCGACGACCTCCAGGTCGGGCTCGGCGTCCAGGATGACCCGCAGGGCCGTCCGCACCATCCGCTCGTCGTCGGCGAGCACCACCCGAATCGCCGTGCGAACCCCCGCGCTCACCGCGGGATCCTGACCGCGAGGCGCCACACGCCGTCCACCGGACCCGCCTCGGCGGTGCCGCCGACCAGCCGGGCCCGTTCGCCGATCCCGCGCAGGCCGCGCCCGCCGTGCGGGCGGGCGACCGGGGGCCGCTCGGGCAGGGGGTTCTCCATGGTGATCTCCAACTCCTCGGTACGGGCGTCGAGCCGTACGGTGACGGGCGTGCCGCCCGCGTGCCGGGCCGCGTTCGTCAGCCCTTCCTGGACGATCCGGTACGCCTCCCGCGACAGCGCCTCCGGTACGGGGTCGAGGGCCCCGTTCACGGTCAGCGCCACCCGCGGTCCGGCGCCGCGCACGAGGGCGTCCAGGGCGTCGAGCCCCGGCCCGGGGCCCGGCGCCGCCCCGACCGCCTCCTCACCCTGCCGCAGCAGGCCGAGGACCCAGTCCAGCTCCCCGACCGTGCGCCGGGTGGTCTCCTCGATCGCGGTGAGCGCCTCCCGGACGAAGTCCAGGTCGGCCGGGTCGCCGGTGCCGAGGACCCGGCGCGCCGCGCCCGCCTGGAGGGTGACCGCGCTCAGGGCGTGGCCGACCGAGTCGTGCAGCTCGCGGGCGAGCCGGTTGCGCGACTCGGCCTCCGCCGCGCGCCGCTCGGCCGCCACGAGCCGGTCCGCCGGGCTCGGCCCGAGCAGCCGGGGCGCCAGACCGGCGAGCAGCGCCCCGGCCGCGGCGGCACCGGCGGCGAGCGCCAGCAGCATGAGCAGGCCCGCCGGGAGCGCCGCCCAGACCCACCAGGCCCGGTCGAGCCCCCAGTACCGGCCGAGCTCCGACTCCCGGAGCGCCGACGAGAAGGGCAGGGCCATCACGGACACGGCGAACGGCGGCAGGGCCAGGGACGCCCCGCTGACCAGCGCCCCCGCGCCCACGTGCAGGACGAACCAGCCGGCCGTCCGGGCCTTCGCGTCCCGGCCGCGGGCCGGGCCGTCCGCGAACCGGTCCGCCGCCACCCCGCACAGCGCCCTCGCCACCGCCACCGACATCGGCCGGGCCAGCGGGAACAGCGCGGTGACCGCGGCGAGCGGCAGCCCGACCGCGTACGCCCCGAACTGCACGGTGAGACTGCCCGCGAACATGCCCGGCGAGTCGAGGAAGACCCCGAGGACGACGGTGCCGACCAGCCAGTACGGCATGAACAGGGCGCCGCCCAGGATCAGATGGACCCAGCGCAGCCTGGCGCGCTGCCCGAACAGGGCGGCCGCGCACCGCCTCACGCCTCGGCGCTCCGCCGCCGCAGGAAGACGGCCACGCACGCGGCCAGCAGGAACCCGGTGATCATCTCGCCAGCGTAGGACAGCTGTGCGAGGCCCGTGACCTGCTTGGCCGGATCGGTCTCCGGCATCAGGGCGACCAGCGACATGTACGCGCCCCAGCAGCCCGCCGCGCCGGTGGAGACCCAGGCCAGGGCGAGGACGGGCCGCACCCCGAGCCGCGCGGGCCGCCGCAGGACGAGGACGAGGGTGAAGACGACGGCGGCGACGAGGAAGGCGAGCTGGATGGCGCTCAGGACGTAGAAGTCGGCGTCCCGTTCGGCGGCCCGCTGGGCGGAGAGACCCCTGGCCGAGCCGGAGAGCCAGATCAGCTGGACCGCGGCGGGGAGGAGCGCGGTCACCGCGCCGGCCAGGGCGACGGCCCGTACGCCGGGCCCGGAGACGCGTGCGGCGACCTCGCCGAGCCGGCCGCGCCAGACACGGCCCCAGCGGTCCCGCGCGTAGAGGACGAAGAGGGTGCCGAGGGCGAGGCCCTGGAGGATGAAGCCCCCGTAGACGACGGCGAAGACCCAGCCGTCCAGGAAGGGTTCGCTGGGGGCGGCCGCCCGATCGTCACCGGTGAGGAGCGCGACCGCGAGCTGCGCCGGGTACCCGGCCATGATCGGGGCGAGGAGTCCGGTCGCCGCCCACATGGGGAAGGCGAGCAGCCAGGCCCGTACCCGGAGGCCCCACGCCTGGGTGAGCAGCAGGGCGAGGACGATGACGGCGGCGTCGGCGAGGACCGAGAGCGAGTTGGCGACGGCCAGCAGCGTCCGGTGCTCCAGGAGCACGCTCCCGGCCGGGATGCCGATCTCGCCGCCCGCCACCCAGACGACCTTGAGCGAGATGTACGGGAGGCAGGCGAGGATCGCGAGGACGCGCAGCACCCGGCGGAGGACGGTGGGACGGTACGCGGCGGAGGGCGCCGGTGTGAGGGAGTGCGCGGTCGATGTCATGGCTCCACGCTCCCGCGCGGGGCACCGGTGCCACGTCCTGCCGTGTGGTGAACCGTCTCCGCCGCGCGGGGGAGAGGGCCTCCTCCCCGCCTCGGCCGGGAGGGCATCCTCCCGCCTCGGCCGGAGCGGAATTGACCCATGATTCCTGTGATCGATTGACCCATTTCCCCGGGTCAATGGCCCACTACAGTAGTGATCATGAACGAGATCGCGACCTTCGCCCCGCTCCTGACCCGCGCCGCCACCGCCGAGACCACCGCCGACCCGAGCAGCGTGATGACGCTCCTCGCCGACTCCGACACCACCGGCGGGCAGCTCACGAGCTACCGCTCCTCGTTCGCGAAGGGCGCGGTCGGCGCCCCGGCGCACTTCCACACCAAGGCCTCGGAGATGTTCTTCGTCCTCGGTGGCTCGCTTCAGGTTCTCGTTGGCGAAGAGCTGACCGTCTTGGAGCAGGGCGACTTCCTCCTCGTCCCGCCGCACACCCCGCACGCCTTCGCGGCGGCGCCCGGCGCCGAGGCCGACGTCCTCTTCGTCTTCACCCCGGGCATGGCCCGCTTCGACTACCTGCGACTGCTCGGCCGGGTCATGCGCGGCGAGGCGAGCTTCGAGGAGATCAAGGCCTCCTCGGAGCAGTACGACAACCACTACGTGGACAGCCCGGTGTGGCAGAAGGCCCTCGCCGAGCGCGGCTGATCGCCGATCAGAGGCGACGGGTCGCCAGCGTCAGCCGGTCCCGCGCGTCGAAGAGCGCGTCCTTGATCATCTGCTCGTGCGCCGGGGTGAGTCGCGCCACCGGCACCGAGCAGCTGATCGCGTCCCGCGCCGGGGTCCGGTAGGGGATCGCGATCCCGAAGCAGCGCAGCCCGAGCGTGTTCTCCTCGCGGTCCACCGAGAAGCCCTGCTCGCGGATGACGTGCAGCTCCTCGATGAGCTTCTCGCGGTCGGTGATCGTGTGCTCGGTCAGCGCCGGGAGGGTCTCGGGGAGCAGCTTGCGCACCTGCTCGTCGGTGTGGGTGGCGAGCAGCGCCTTGCCGAGCGAGGTGGAGTGCGCGGGCAGCCGGCGGCCGACCCGGGTGAACGGCCGCAGGTAGTGCTGGGACTGACGGGTCGCCAGATAGACGACGTTGGTGCCGTCGAGCCGCGCGAGGTGGATGGTCTCCGTGGTGTCGTCGGAGAGCCGGTCCAGGGTCGGCCGGGCGGCGGCCACGACCTCGTCGCCGTCGATGTACGAGGTGCCGACGAGCAGCGCCCGCACCCCGATGCCGTACCGCGTGCCGGTGGCGTCGGTCTCCACCCAGCCCAGCTCGACCAGGGTGCGCAGCAGCATGTACAGGCTGGACTTGGGGTAGCCGACGGCCTCCTGCACGGCGGCGAGCGAATGCATCCCGGGCCGCCCCGCGAAGTACTCGAGAAGCTCCACGGTCCGCACCGCGGACTTCACCTGTGCCCCACCCGCGTCAGCAGTCACCATGACCCTCGCCCCTCTTCCGTTGTCCGGCCGTCCGGTGGCCGCCCCGGCTGAGCGGGGCCCCTTGTGGAGACGGCCGGGCCGTCAATAGAGTCCCTCGCAGATCGTTCATCTACGGGAACAACGTTCAGAATAGCGAACAGGGGCGTAGCGGTGGCGGCAGAACCAGTGTGGAGTGTGGACCCCCGGACGGGGAAGCCGCGCGAGCAGGTTGCGGTGGAGGCCACAGCAGGGGAGGTCGACCGGGCCGTCCGGGCCGCGCACGCCGCCCGTGACGCCCTCGCCGACCGCACGGTGCGGGCCGCCTTCCTCCGTACCGCCGCCGACCTCCTCGACGAGGCGCGCGCGCACGTCATCGAGGCCGCCGACGCCGAGACCGCCCTCGGCCCCGTCCGCCTCACCGGCGAACTCGCCCGGACCACCGCCCAGTTGCGGAGCTTCGCCGAGGTCGTCACGGAGGGCTCCTACCTCGACGTCCGGATCGACCTCCCCGACCCCGGGGCCACCCCGCCCCGCTCCGACATGCGCCGCTGGAAGATCCCGCTCGGCGTCGTCGCCGTCTACGCGGCCAGCAACTTCCCCCTCGCCTTCTCGGTCCCCGGCGGCGACACCGCGAGCGCCCTCGCGGCCGGCTGCCCCGTGGTGATCAAGGCCCACCCCGATCACCCGGCCACCGCCGAGCTCTGCGCCGCCCTGCTGCGCCGGGCCGCCGCCAAGGAGGGCCTCCCCGAGGACGTCGTCGTCCTCGTCCACGGCTTCGACGCCGGCGTGGAGCTCGTCCGGCACCCGCTCGTCGCGGCGGCGGGCTTCACCGGTTCGGTACGCGGCGGGCGGGCGCTCTTCGACGCGGCCGCCGCCCGGCCCGTACCGATCCCCTTCCACGGCGAGCTCGGCTCCCTCAACCCGGTCGTGATCACCCCGGCCGCCGTCGAGGAGCGCGCCGAGGACCTCGGCACCGGCCTGGCCGGCTCCGTGACCCTGGGTGCGGGCCAGTTCTGCACCAAGCCCGGCTTCGTCCTGGCCCCCCGGGGCGAGGCGGGCGACCGCTTCCTCGCCGCGCTCACCGCCGGGGTCAGCGAGACCGAACCGGGCGTGATGCTCGACCACCGCATGCGGGACGCCTTCGTCGCCGGGGTCGCCGAGCGCGCCGCGCTCGACGGGGTGCGGACCCCCGTCACCCCGGGCGCGGGCGGCGAGCACACGGTCAGCGCCGGTGTCCTCGCCGTCGACGCCGAGCGGCTCATCGGGAGCGGCGGCGGGGAAGGTGCCGGGGACGCGGGCGGTGCCGGGGACGGTGCCGGAGGCGGCCACCGCCTCCTCCTGGAGGAGTGCTTCGGACCCGTCACCGTCGTCGCCCGCTACTCCTCCCGCGCGGAGGTCACCGCCGCCCTCGGCCTGCTGCCCGGCAACCTCACCGCCACCCTGCACATCGCCGAGCGGGACCAGGACGGCGACGCGGCCTCGCTCCTCGCCGAACTCACCCCGCTGGCGGGCCGCGTCCTCGTCAACGGCTGGCCCACCGGGGTGGCCGTCGCCGCCGCCCAGCACCACGGCGGCCCCTACCCGGCCACCACCTCCACCTCCACCTCGGTCGGCGCGACCGCGATCGAGCGCTGGCTGCGCCCGGTCACCTACCAGTCGACCCCCGAGCACCTCCTCCCGCCGGAGCTCCGCGACGGCAACCCGCTCGGGGTACCCCGCCGCTGACCCGCTGACCCGCTGACCCGCTGACCCGCTGACCCCTCCCCGGGGCTCAGTGCCGCACGCGCACCACGATCTTCCCGAGGTGCGCGTTGGACTCCATCAGCCGATGGGCGTCGGTGATCCGCTCCAGACCCTCGAAGGTCTCGGCGATCACCGGCGCCAGGGAGCCGTCGCGCAGCCCGGAGCCGATGAACCCGGCCGCAAGGCGCCGGCCCTCCTCGGTCCGCGCGAGCGCCCCGTTGGCGTACGTGTGCACGGTCTGCGGCCAGTTCATCGACAGCTCGACCGGCCGGGGGTCCAGCCAGCCGTACAGGACGGCCGTGCCGCCGGGCCGCAGCGCGTCGCCGAGCCGCGCGAAACCGGGCCCGCCGATCGCGTCGAAGGCCAGCTCCGCGCCCGCCCCGCCGGTGATCCGGCGCACCTCGCCGACCAGGTCCTCGGTGTCCGTGGTGATCACATGCGCGGCCCCCAGCTCCAGGAGCCGCTTCCGCTTGGCCTCGCCGCGCGTGGTGGCGATCGGCACCGCCCCGATCCGCAGCGCCGTCTGGATCGCGGCCGTCCCCACCCCGCTCGACGCCCCCGTGATCACCACGTGGTCGCCGGGGCGCAGTCCGCCGGTCAGGACCATCCCGCCGTACGCGGTGAAGTACGTCAGCCAGACCGCCGCCGCCGTCACCGCGTCCACGCCCTCGGGCCGGGCCACCACGTACTCCTCCGGCAGCACCACCCGCTCCGCGTACACGCCGTGGATCCCGAAGTCGAAGTTGGCCGCCGCCATCACCGGGTCGCCCGGGGCGTACGCGGTCACCCCCGCGCCGACCGCCTCGACCACCCCCGCCGCCTCGTAGCCGAGCCGCGAACCGGGCAGCGTCGCCGGGTAGTAGTAGGTGCCCGTGCGGAACAGCGCCTCGGCGCGGTTGAGCCCGATCGCCTCGACCCGTACGAGCACCTCCCCGGGCCCGGGGGCCGGGAGCGGCACCTCCTCCACGGTCAGCACCTCGGGGCCGCCGGTCTCGTGGAAGAGAACCGCCCTGGTCGTCCGGCCTGCTGCCGTGCCTGTGGCCGTGCCCGTCGGCGTGTCCGTAGTCGTGCCCGTAGTCGTGCCCGTGGTCGTGTCCGTCGTCGTGTTCGTCGTCATGTCTTCGACCGTAGGGGCGGGCGGTGAGACGATCCATATCCGTCTGGCTCCCCGTCATGTCCGATCGTCTCGACGGGAGGTGCGAGCGGTACGGTGACGGAATGGACGTACTGAGCGATGCCATCGCCGCCATGCGCACCGGGCGCCCGCACTCCTCCCGCACGGTCCGCTTCGCGCCCTGGGGCCTGCGCTTCCCCCCGAGCAGGGGCGCCGGATTCCACGTCGTCCTCCAGGGCACCGCCTGGCTGCTGCCCCCGGACGACGGCGCCCCCGTCCGGCTCTGCCCCGGCGACGTCCTCCTCCTCGCCCACGGCACCGGCCACGGCCTCGCCGACCGTCCCGACACCCCGCTCGTCGAAGCACTGCCGGCCCCCGACGGCTCCTGGCCCACGGCGCCCGACCGGGGGCCGGTCGGCGCCGAGGAGACCCTGCTCCTCTGCGGCGCCTACCAGCTCAGCCGGGCCCGCGCGCACCCCCTGCTCACCGAACTCCCCCCGTACGTCCACCTCCCCGCCCGGGTCGGCGCCCACCCCCGGCTCCGGGCCGCCGTCGACCTGCTGGGCGCCGAACTCGCCGAACCCCAGCCGGGTTCCGACGCCATCGTGCCCGCCCTGCTCGACACCCTGCTGCTCTACCTGCTGCGCACCTGGTGGCTCACCGAGTGCGCCGACCGGTCCACCGGCTGGTCGGCCGCCCTGAGCGACCCGGTGGTCGCCGGCGCCCTCCGCGCCCTCCACGACGACCCGGCCCGCGCCTGGACGGTCGAGGAGCTCGGCGCCCTCGGCGGCCTCTCCCGCGCCGCCTTCGCCCGCCGCTTCACCGCCCTCGTCGGCCGCTCCCCCCTCGCATACCTCACTTGGTGGCGCATGACGACGGCGGGCCGCCTCCTCCGCTCGGACGACCTCCCGCTCCGCGTGGTGGCCCAACGCTCCGGATACTCCTCGGAGTTCGCCTTCGCCAAGGCCTTCAAGCGGGAGTACGGGGTGGCCCCGGGGCAGTACCGCAAGGGCGCCTGAGCTCGGTCGGGCCCGGCGGCCCGGCAGGCGCAGCGAGGCCAGGGCCGGACCGCGGCCGCCGGAACCGGCGACCGGGCCGCCGCGTCCTGAAGGTTCATGATCAGGATCCGATACGCGACCGCCGACGATCTCGACGCCGTCACCGTCCTCCACGCCGAGGCGCGGGCCACCTACTACCGCGGCCACCTCCCCGAGTCCGACTACGCGGGCCCCGAGGAGCTGGCCCGCTCCCGGACCGGCTGGGCGGGCGCGATCGACCGCGGGGCCGTGCTCTGCGCCGAGCTCGGAGGCGAGGTCGAAGGCGAGGTCGCCGGGATAGCCGCGTACGGCGAACGCGACGGCCTCATGTACTTCAGCCAGCTGCACGTGGCCCCCGCCCACTGGCGCCGGGGCGTCGGCGGCGCCCTCCACGCCGCCTGCGCCGAGGCCTGGCGGGCGGCCGGCGTGACCACCGCCCGTCTGGAGGTCTTCGAGAAGAACGAGCGCGCCCAGGCCTTCTACGCGGCCCACGGCTGGACCCCGGACCCGGAGTCCCCGCGCTCCGGCAACCACCTGGTGCTCCGCCTCACACTGGGGCCGGAAACGGAATGAACCGGGCGGGTGGGGCGTTCCCGTCGACGAACACCCGCACCGGCAACCCCTCGGAGAGAAGTCACATGCGCGTCGAGATCTGGAGCGACATCGCCTGCCCGTGGTGCTACATCGGCAAGGCCCGCTTCGAGAAGGGCCTCGCGGCCTTCGCCCACCGCGACGACGTCGAGGTCGTGCACCGCTCCTTCGAGCTCGACCCGAACCGCGCCAAGGGCGACACCGGCCCCGTCCTGGAGATGCTCGCCAAGAAGTACGGCCGCACGCTCGACGAGGCCCGCGCCATGGAGGCGCACGTCGCCTCGAACGCGCACTCCGAGGGCCTCGGCTACCGCACCGACGGCCGCGACCACGGCAACACCTTCGACATCCACCGGCTGCTGCACCTCGCCAAGGAGCGCGGCCGCCAGAACGAGCTGCTCGACCTGGCCTACCGCGCCAACTTCGCCGAGGAGCGCTCCGTCTTCGACGCCGAGACCCTGGTGACGCTCGGCGTCGAGGCCGGTCTCGACGAGACCGAGGTCCGGGCCGTCCTCGCCGACGGATCGGCCTACGCCGACGCCGTACGGGAGGACGAGCGCGAGGCCGCCGAACTCGGCGCCAACAGCGTGCCGTTCTTCGTCCTCGACCGCCGCTACGGCATCTCCGGCGGCCAGCCCGCCGAGGTCTTCACCCAGGCCCTGGAGCAGGCCTGGCAGGGCCGCGCCCTCCAGCCGGTCGGCGGGGACGCCGAGGGCTGCGGTCCGGAGGGCTGCGAGGTCCCGCAGGCCTGACGCCCTCCATCGTCACCGCGCTGACCTGCGGAGATAAGTGCTGCTTGGGGTTTCCCCGCGATCTATCCCCATTGACGGGTGATCGTGGGGAATCCAGGGTGGGGGCATGGATTCCCTGGACCAGCCGCTCGGCGGCGCCGAGTTCGCGCCGAAGAAGACCTATCTGAACACCTCCGCCTGCGGGTTGCTGCCCCGCCGGACCATCGAGGCGGTCACGCTCCTCGCGGAGGAGACCGCCGACGGCCGCTCCGACGGCGCGGGCAGCTTCACGATCGTCGATGAGGCCCGGGCCGCCTTCGCGCGGCTGGCCCACGTCCCGCACGAGCGGGTCGCCGTGGGCAGCTCGGTCGCCGTGCACTGCGGAATGATCGCCCAGTCGATGCCCGCGGGCGCCGAGATCCTCTTCCCCGAGGGCGACTTCTCCTCCGTCATCACCCCCTTCACGATCCGCGGCGACCTCAAGACCCGCTTCGTGCCCCTGGAGCAGCTCGCCGAGTCCGTGCGCCCCGAGACCGCGCTCGTCGCCTTCTCCGCCGTGCAGTCGGCGGACGGTCGCACGGCCGACCTCGCGGCGGTACGGGCCGCGGCGGCCGCCCACGGCGCCCGGACGCTCCTGGACGCGACGCAGTCGGCGGGCTGGCTGCCGCTGCACGCGGGGGAGTGGGACTACACGGTCGCCGGTGCGTACAAGTACCTGCTCTGCCCGCGCGGGGCGTCCTTCCTCACCGTCACCGAGGAGGCGCAGGACTCGCTCCTCGCGATCCACGCCAACTGGGTCACGGGCGAGGAGCTGTGGGTGAACAGCTACGGCCCGGTCCGCGAACTGGCCCGCTCAGCGCGCCGCTTCGACGAGCCCGTGGCCTTCTTCTCGTACCACGGCGCGGCCCGCTCGCTCGCGCTGCTCGAAGAGATCGGCATCGACCGCATCGAGGCCCACGACAAGGGGCTCGCGGCCCGCTTCCGCGCCGGGCTCGTCGCGCTCGGCCACACGCCGGTCATGGACGACTCGACGGTCGTCGCGGTCCCCGGCCTCGGGGACCGGGCGGACGCGCTGCGGGAGGCCGACGTGCTGCTCTCCTCGCGCGCGGGCAACCTGCGGGCCTCGTTCCACCTGTACAACACGGCGGCGGACGTCGACCGGGTCCTGGACGTGCTGGCGGGCTGATCCGGTCCGAGCGGGCCCGCCGCCCTCAGCAGACTCCCGGCGGCGGCGGGCAGTCGCCCGCCTCGTCCGTCTCCTCGTGCAGGTTCTCCGCCACTAGGCCGAGCAGCCGGGCCAGCTCCGCCCGGTCGTCCGGGGAGAGCCCGCCCAGGGAGAGCCGCTCCAGGTCCGACCAGACGCCCTCGACGCCCTCGCGCAGCGACCGTCCCTCGTCCGTCGCCTCGACCAGGACCGCGCGCCGGTCGGCCGGGTCCGGTCCGCGGCGGACATGGCCGCACTGCTCCAGGCGCTGGAGCATCTTGGTCACCGTGGAGGCGTCGAGGCCCAGGGAGCGGATCAACTCGGACTGGCGGACCGGCCCGCAGTTCCAGAGCCGCATCATCATCATTTCCTGGCCCGGGTAGAGGCCGAGCTCCCGCAGCCGCCGTCCGGCGGCGATCCGGTGCAGCCGGGCCACGCGGGCCAGCGCGACGCCGACGGGCCCGCCGTGGGCGGCGGACGTCACCGCCTCGGTACAGACGGGGTCGGTTCCTGACATCGCGGGCTCCTCCTGAGGGTGTTCCCCCAGATTACCTTGGTCGGCCAATCAATGGGTTACAGTGACAACGGCCCATTTAGTTGGCCGACCACATAATGATGTGAGGGAACCGCCATGACCACCGCCTTCGACCCCGTCGACCTCGCCGGCACCCGTCTCGCCAACCGCATCGCCATGGCCCCCATGACCCGCAGCCGGGCCGAGGGCACCAGCCGCACCCCCACCGCGCTCGTCGCCGAGTACTACGCCCAGCGCGCCTCCGCCGGCCTCATCATCACCGAGGGCGCCCAGCCGACCGCCGTCGGCCAGGGCTACCCCAACACCCCCGGCCTGCACAGCGCCGAACAGATCGCCGCCTGGCGCGAGGTCACCGACGGCGTCCACGAGCGGGGCGGCCGGATCTTCGTCCAGCTGATGCACGCCGGCCGGATCAGCCACCCCACCGTCCTCGGCGACGGCCTCCACCCCGTCGGCCCCTCCGCGGTCGCCCCGGCCGGACAGCTCTTCGCCGGCTCCGGACTCATCGACTTCGTCGCCCCGCGCGAGCTCACCGCCGACGAGATACGGGAGACGATCGCCGGCTTCGCCGCGGCCGCCCGCAACGCCGTCGAGGCCGGCTTCGACGGCGTCGAGATCCACGGAGCCAACGGCTACCTGATCCAGCAGTTCCTCGCCACCGGCTCCAACCACCGCACCGACGAGTGGGGCGGCCCGGTCGAGAACCGCATCCGCCTCGCCGTCGAGGTCGTCAAGGCCGTCGCCGCCGAGATCGGCCCCGAGCGCACCGGCCTGCGCATCTCCCCGGCCAACACCTACAACGACATCACCGAGACCGACACCGCGGAGATCTACCCCGCCCTCGTCGAGGCGATCGACCCGATCGGCATCGCGTACCTGCACGTCACCGAGCCCGCGCCCGAGATCCGCGAGCTGACCCTCGCACTCCGCAAGGCCTTCTCCGGCACCTTCATCCTGAACCCGGCCACCGAAGGGCCGACCGGGCCCGACGCCCTGGCCCTGATCGAGGACGGCACCGCCGACCTCGTCGCGTACGGGGCGCTGTTCCTCGCCAACCCCGACCTGCCCGCCCGGCTGCAGGCCGGCGGCCCGTACAACACCCCGGACACGGCCACCTACTTCGGCGGCGACCAGCGCGGCTACACCGACTACCCGGCGCTGTAAGAGAAGAAGAGAGAAGAGGGAAGAGAGATGCGCGAGGGGGCGGGGGGCCGGCACCCGGCCCCCCGCCCCCTCGCACACGCCGACCGCCCTACTTCCAGGTCTCCGTGACCGCGCGCCGCGCGCCCTCCGGGTCCACCGTGCGGCCCGCGTCGCCGAGCGCCGCGCCCAGCGCCGCGAGCGAGGACTGCACGGCGCCCGGGGTCGCGTCCACCCCGTAGTGGTTGACCCGGATCATCTCCTTGGCCAGCGCCCCGCCCCCCGCGATCAGCGGCAGCGACGGGTCGGCGGCCAGCGCCTTCGACACGAGCTCCGAGGCGTCCACCCCGGTCGGTACGCGCAGCGTCGTCGCGACCGGAGCCGCGTCCTTCGCCTCGTACACGTACGGCTCCAGACCGCCGCCCAGGGCCAGCGCGCCCGCCCGGGTCGCCGCCGCGGCCGAGGCGTGCCGGGCCATCAGCGCGTCCAGACCCTCCGCCTCGATCCGCTCCACACAGGCCTCCAGGGCCAGCATCTCCAGCTGCGCCGGAGCGTGCAGCAGCGCCTTCCGGCCGCCGTCGATCCACCGCTCCTTCCAGTCCAGGAGGGAGAGGTACGAGCGGCGCGGCGCGGCCGGGTTCGCGGCGAACCGCTCCCAGGCACGCGCGCTCACCGACACCGCCGAGACGCCCGCGGGACCGCCCATCGCCTTCTGCGCGCCGATGATGCACATGTCCACGCCCCACGCGTCCGGCAGCACCGGCTCCGCGCCGATCGAGGCCACCGCGTCCAGGTAGAACAGCGCGCCGTGCGCCCGCACGACCTCGCCGATCTCCGCGACCGGGTTGGTGTTCCCGGTCGCCGCCTCCGCGTGGACGAGCGACACGAAGTCGATCTCCGGGTGCTCGGCGAGCGCCCGCTCCACCTGGGCGGCCGTCACCGCGGTGTGGAAGGGCACCTCCAGGTCGACGACGGTCGCCCCGCAGTCCCGGAGCCAGTTCCCGAAGGTCTGCCCGTACGGACCGGTGACGACGTTCAGCGCGGTCGAACCGGCCCGCGCCCCGCTGCGGATGCACCCCTCCAGCGGAAGCAGCGCCTCGCCCTGGGTGATCACCACGTCCTGCTCCGTGGAGAGCAGCGCTGCCACCCGTCGCTCGATGGACGCGAAGTGCGCGGCGGTCAGCGGGGCCAGGTCCAGGAGCGGATGTGTCACGGTCACGGCGGTGCCTTCTTCGACTCGGTTCGGTGCGGGCGAAACTCCCGATCAGGTTACCGACGGGCGACCCCGCCACCCCTTGTACCACCTGCACAAAAGGGATCTTCGTTCCGGTACAACCGTCAAGGGACATCAGGTGTCCAACAGGACGACGGACCGGGCACGGGCCCCGTCCGGCGCACCCCCCGCAGCCGCCCGGAACCCTCCGACACCAGGAGCCGCTCCATGCGCAAGCACCGTTCCGCCGCCCTCGCCGCGGCGACGCTCCTCCTTCTGACCGGTGCGGGGACCGCGACCGCCCCCGCCGCCTGGGCCGGGGTGCCCGGCGGCACCCGCGCCGACGACCGCAACTGCGACTTCGACGGCGACGGCTTCGACGACGTCCTCGTCGGCGCGCCCGGCGCGGCCGTCGGCGGCAAACGGGGCGCCGGTCTCGTCACCGTCCAGTACGGCTCGCCGCACGGCATCGACACCCGCGCCGCCACGGTCGTCAGCCAGAACACCACCGGGGTGCCCGGCGCCGCCGAGACCGGCGACTCCTTCGGCGCCGCCGTCGCCACCGGCGACCTCGACGGCGACGGCTACGACGACGCCGTGATCGGCGCCCCCGGGGAGGACATCGGCACCGCCGCCGACGTCGGCGGCGTGATCATCCTGTGGGGCTCCCCGCACGGACTCGTCGGCACCGACAGCCTCTGGGTCGACAGCCTCCTCGGCCCGGTGGCCGGGGCCCGCTTCGGCTCCGCCCTCGCTGCCGCGCGGTTCACCGCCGAGACGCCCGGGGACCAGCTCGTCGTCCTCGACCGCCGGTACACGGAGTGGCACCAGTTCGGCTCCCTGCCCCGGCCCGGCGAGCCCCGCATCGACACCCACCCCCGCTCGCACAGCAAGAGGGCGCTCGACCGCACCGCCGTCGTACGGAGCGGGGCCCGCACCGCCGAGGAGCCGCCGCCGCCCCGCGACCTCGTCGCGAAGTCCGTCACCACCGGCGACTACGACAAGAACGGCTTCGCGGACCTGGTGATCACCGGAGTCACCACCGGAGCCGAACCCGGCCACGGCTGGTCCTGGTACCTCGCCGGGCAGACCGACTCCCTCGTCTACCAGCGCGAGCTGCGCGGCGGCCCCGTCGCCGCCTCCGGCGACATCGACGGCGACGGCTACGACGACCTCGTCACCGGCGAGCCGCAGAGCCCCGACGACGGCGGCGAGACCATGACCGGCGGCCTCGTCGGCGTCTACCGGGGCGGCCCGAACGGCCCCGCCGGAGCCACCGGCGTCGGCACCCCGCCGCAGTGGTGGACCCAGAACTCCCCGGGAGTGCCGGGCGACTCCGAGCGCGGTGACGGCTGGGGCGCCGACCTCTCCCTCGGCGACACCGACCGCGACGGCTACGCCGACCTCGCGATCGGCGCCCCCGGCGAGGACAACGGCACCGTCGCCGACGCCGGCATGGTCACCGTCCTGCGCGGCACCGCCCGGGGCCTGACCGGCACCGGCGCCGCCTCCTGGACCCAGAACTCGCCCTCCGTACCGGGCACGGTCGAGAAGGGCGACAAGTTCGGCGGCCAGGTCCGGCTCGTCGATCCCAACGCCGACGGCCGCTTCGGCCTCCTCACCGCCGCCCCCGGCGAGGACACCGAGGACGGCTGCGTCTGGGTCTTCTCGGCCGGTACGGGCGGACTCACCGCCACCGGCTCGTGGACCGTCAACGCGGGCACCTTCGGCGGCCCGTACCTCGACGCCCGCTACGGGGCCGCGATCGACGAGTGACCCCCCCCGATCGGGGGTCCCGGCCGGGCACCCGCCCTCGTACAGTGCACACATGAGCGATCGCGCGGTGCTGCATGTGAAGGGACGGGTGCTCGTCGGCCCCGAGGACGTACGGGACGAACTGTGGTGCGTCGACGGGCGGATCACCTTCGACCGGCCCGCCGCCGAGGCGGTCACCGTCGAGGGGTGGGCGCTGCCCGGACTCGTCGACGCCCACTGCCACGTCGGCCTCGACCGGCACGGCCCCGTCGACGAGGCGACCAGCGAGAAGCAGGCCCTCACCGACCGGGACGCGGGCACCCTGCTCATCCGCGACGCGGGCTCGCCCTCCGACACCCGCTGGATCGACGAGCGGGAGGACCTCCCCAAGATCATCCGCGCCGGCCGGCACATCGCCCGCACCCGCCGCTACATCCGCAACTACGCCCACGAGATCGAGCCCGCCGACCTCGTCGCGTACGTCGGCAGGGAGGCCCGGCGCGGAGACGGCTGGGTCAAGCTCGTCGGCGACTGGATCGACCGCGACGCGGGCGACCTCACCGCCTGCTGGCCGCGCGCCGAGGTCGAGGCGGCCATCGCCGAGGCGCACCGGCTCGGGGCCCGGGTCACCGCGCACTGCTTCGCCGAGGACTCGCTCCGCGACCTGGTCGAGGCAGGCATCGACTGCATCGAGCACGCCACCGGCCTCACCGAGGACACGATCCCGCTCTTCGCCGAGCGGGGCGTGGCCATCGTCCCGACCCTGGTGAACATCGCGACCTTCCCGCACCTCGCCGACGGCGGCCAGGAGAAGTTCCCGCGCTGGTCGGCCCATATGCGCAGGCTGTACGAGCGCCGCTACGACACCGTCCGCGCCGCCTTCGACGCGGGCGTCCCCGTCTTCGTCGGCACCGACGCGGGCGGCTCCCTCGCCCACGGACTCGTCGCCGAGGAGGTCGAGGAGCTCACCCGGGCCGGCATCCCGCCGATCGACGCACTCTCGGCCACCGCCTGGGGAGCCAGGTCCTGGCTGGGCCGCCCCTCCCTGGAGGAGGGCGCCCCCGCCGACCTCGTCGTCTACGGCGAGGACCCGCGCGCGGACGTCCGCGTCCTCGCGGCGCCGCGCCGGGTCGTCGTCAACGGCAGGGTGGTCGGCTGACCGACGGGCCGGTCAGGCCAGCCGACCACCCGGCCGACCTGACGGGCCGGTCAGGTCAGCGGACCACCCGGCCGACCGACGGGCCGGTCAGCGGGTCAGGAAGGCGAGCCGTGCTTTCTTCTCCGGGATGAAGACCTCCGGAAGGTCCACCTCGGGCAGGACGACCTCCGGGCCCGGCTCGAACCCGGCCCGGACCATCCGGGCGATCGCCTTCTCGTTGGCGGCGTCCGGATCGACCACGACCCGGGTGTGGTCGCGCAGCACGAACTCCACCAGCGTCCCGAGCAGCCGGCCCGAGAAGCCCGGCTCGGGGGAGGCGATCGGCGCGAGCATCAGGTGCACGCCGATGTCGCCGGGCAGCACCTCGTAGCACTCGCCGACCCGGTCGGCCTCGGGGTCGTACGTCTGGAAGAGGGCGACCGGCTCCCCGTCCCGGCTGACCAGGTAGCCGTGGTGGGTGGTGAGCGAGTCGAGGTGCGCGTAGATCTCGCGCACCTGCTCGACGCTGGTCCCGCCCATGCCCCAGAAGCGGGCCCGTTCCTCGTTCACCCAGGCGTGGATGAGGGGGGCGTCCCGGTCGGGGTCGACAGGGACGACGCGGACGGTGCCGAAGCCCTCGACGGCCTGTTCGTACACAGCGGTGGCGGTGGTCATCGTGATTCCTCGTGCTTTTCGGTGTGCTTCTCGGTGCGCTCTTCGGTGAGCAGGTTCCAGTCGGTCGTGACGGGGGCGAGCTCGCCCCGCAGCCACAGGGGGAGCTGGTCGCGGTGGTGCGGATCGCCGGGCACCCCGGACGCCCCGAACGGCACGATCCAGCGGCTCCGTTCGCGGTCGGCGAGGTCCCAGACGTAGCGGGCGGCGGAGGCGCGCGCGCTGCGGTCGGTCCACCCGGGCACGCTGGAGGTGGACAGGACGCAGTCGTGGTCCCCCGCGAGCCCCGGCCACTGGGCGTCGTCGGGGTCGGGGAGGGCCTGCCAGGGGGCGAGGCGGTGGGTCACGCCCCAGGCGGCGGGCGGTTCACCTGCCCCGACCTCTTCCAGGGCCTCGCGCACGATCCGGTCGACGTCCGCGGCCGGCACGGGTCCGGCCGTGAGGAGGGTCTCCAGGGCGAAGGCGACGCGCGGCCCGAGGGCCAGCCAGGGGCGGAACAGCTCGGGGTACGGGGCGGGTTCGCGCAGCGCCGCGAAGGCCTCGTGTCCGGCGAGCCGGCGCACCACGGCCCCGCGCACGGCGGCGTACAGGCCGGCGTCGGTGCTCTCCGCCGCCATCCGCCGGTCCCAGGCGAGGAGCCGCTCGCGCACGGCGGAGGCGGCGGGGGAGAGGCCGCTCAGGTCGAGGCCGCCCCGGCCGAGGCCGTCTCCGTCGAGGCCGTCCCGGTCGACGCCGTCTCCGGAGAAGCCGCCCCCGTCGAGGCCGCCCCCGGCCCGCTCCACCTTCGCGAGGAGACGGGCCGCCGAGGGGTTGTCGGTGTCCGTGTGGACGGCGGCGGTGGTCTCCGGGGTCCAGTCCGCCGAGGCGCCGAGGAGCTCGTCGATCCGGGCCGCCCGGTGCGGCGGGGCGAACTCGACGCCGAGGGGCGCGGCGAGCCCCCGGGCGTTGGCCATGACGGCGTGGCCGCGGACCTCGGCCCGGGGCAGCGGAGCCGGTTCCGGCTCCCACGCGTGCGCGGGCTCCCAGGCGGGGACGAGGCGCAGGGAGTTGGCCCGGTGGCGTACGGGTACGTGGCCGGCGACCCGGTGCAGCAGCCCGCCCCGGGTGTCGGCGGCCTGGACGACGTTCACGGGCTCGACCCAGCCGTCGAGGGCCGCGTCCACGTCCGCGACGGTCCGGGCGCGCAGCAGCCCGGGCAGGACGCCGAAGCCGAGCTCCCCGGTGACCCGGGGCGGGTACCGGAGGGCGACGGCCTCCCACTCGGGGGAGCCGCTCCCGGGCTCGTCGTCCGCTCCGATGATCACGGGACCGCGCTCCGTCTCGACCACCTCGATCACGACGGGTTCCCCGCCCGCGACCTCGATCGTCTCGGTGTGCGTCGCCGCGGGGCGCCACCCCTCGGGGCCGAGGGCCTCGACGCCGCCTCCGGGGAGCCGGCGGAGCCGCTCCCGGTACAGGTCCTGGTAGTCGGCCATGGCGTTGGTGATCGCCCAGGCCACCGAGCCGGTGTGGCCGAAGTGGGCGAGTCCGGGGATGCCGGGCACGGCGATGCCCACGACGTCGTACGCGGGGCAGGCGAGCCGGATCTGCTGGTAGACGCCCGGCGCCTCGATGAACCGGTGCGGGTCGCCGGCCACCAGGGCCGCGCCGCTCGCGGTCCGCTCGCCGGACACCACCCAGCCGTTGGAGCCCGCGGTGCCGGGGCCGTCCGTGGCGAAGAGCTCCGTCCACTCCTCGCCCAGCCGCGTGGCGACCTGCTCCCGCCACAGCTTGGTGGGGAAGCCGGCGAAGAGGATGTGGGTGGAGAGCCAGACGGCGAGCGGGGTCCACGGCTCCCACCGCCCGGGCGTGAGGCCGGTCTCCGTGAACTCGGGCGCCCGCCGCGCCCCGTCGGCCATGCCGTCGTTGACGCCGTCCACGTACGCCCGGACCCAGGCGGCGGTCGGCGGGTCGGAGCGTTCGAGCCGCTCGTAGCAGCGGCGGGCGGTGTCGGCGAGCCGCGCCCGCCGGGCGAAGGTGTCCCAGCCGAGTTCGGCGGCGCCGAGGAAGGCGGCCGTGCCGCCCCGCGCCCGGTGCCGCTCGACCTCCAGCTGCCAGGCGCGGTCGCGGGCGGTGACGCGCCCCTGGGCGAAGGCGAGTTCCTCCGGGTCCGCGGCGCGCAGATGAGGGACGCCCCAGGCGTCCCGGTAGACCTCGATGCTCACGGAGACCCCGATCCCGTCCGTATCTTTTCCAGAACCTTAGGTTAGGCTGACCTAAGTAAATCTACAGGAGTCCAGGGGAGGAGATCACAGTGGGTCATGGCTGGCAGGGGGCGGTCCTCAAGCTGTTTCGCGGCAAGGACTTCACGTTCACCGTGACGGGGGCCGAGCAGGTCACCGAGGACTACCGCAGGGTGCACTTCACGGACGGCGGCCTGCTCGCCGCCGCCGGGATCCACCCGACGATGTGGGTGCGCCTCTGGTTCGACGACGCGGGCAAGCCGCACCAGCGCGCCTACACCCTGGTCGACCCCGACCTGGCCGCGGGCACCTTCAGCCTCGAATTCGCCCTCCACGACGGCATCGCCAGCCGCTGGGCCCGCGCCTGCGCCCCCGGCGACACCGTGGAGGCCACGCTCCAGGGCACCGGCTTCGAGGCCCCCGACCCGACCCCCGGGCGGCTGCTCGTCGTCGGCGACCCGGCCTCGCTGCCCGCCGTCAACTCCCTGCTCGACGCGCTCCCGGGGGTGCCCGCCACCGTCTGGTTCGAGACGCAGCACGCCTCCGACGAGGAGCTGCCGGTCCGGCTCGACCCCGCGTGCCACGAGCTGCGCCGGGTCCCGCGCCAGGGCGGCGGCGCCGAACTCGTCGCCCGGGTCAAGGCCGAGCTGCCCGAGCTCGCGGACGCGGCCTCCTACGTCTGGATCGCCTGCGACACGGCGACGACCCGCACCCTCGCCACGTACGCCCGCAAGGAGCTGGCCCTCCCCAAGGAGCGCGTCCACGCCCTCGGGTACTGGCGCGCGAGCTGATCGCGGCCGGGACGGCGGCATGTTGACGATCCGTTACCCGGACCCGTGACCGGTCGTTCTCACCTCTCGCGCGCGTTCCCGCACGCGTCCGCTCGTACGAAAGACGCGGGGCGTGCGGGAACGGTTGTGTCGAGAAGATTCGAAAATGAACACGGAAACCCCCCTTTGGAGTGAACTCACGTCAGGCGACTGTGGGTTCACTCTCCGTGCGTAAAGATTCCGGTGTCTCAAGTCGCCGAGGCCGCGCCGACCCACCGTCCCCGTGGTGAGCGGCCGGCGACGCCATGTCTCTTGTGGGGGTTCCACCATCTTGAACAGCAACACCTTCCGCACGCCCGTACGCCGCTCCGCCGCCGCCGCGACCGTCGCCGCCCTGGCCGTCGGTCCCGTGCTGCTCGCGGCCCCGGCGGCGCACGCCACGGGCGGCGAAGGGCGCGCCACCGCAGTCGTCCTGCGGACCGGTCTCGACGTCTCCCTCCTCGGCAAGACGGTGAACGTGCCGGTGCGCGCCTCCCTCAACGAGGTCAAGGCGCCGGAGAGCGAGAGCGAGACCGCGCTCACCGTGAAGGTGCAGGGGGCCGAGGGCGGTCAGCCGATCGACATCCTCGCCGCCGATGTCGCCACCTCGACGGCCACCGTGGACGAGAGGAAGGCCGAGGGGTACGTCAACCTGGTCAAGGCCCAGGTCCACGTCCCCGGCATTCCCGCGCTCTCCCTCGTCGAGGTCCAGAAGGTCACCTCCAAGGCGCTGTGTGAGGTGGGGAAGAAGCCGGTCGCCGAGTCCAACGTCCTCGGGCACGTGATCGTCTTCGGCAAGAAGACCACCCTGTCCGCCGGCGGCCGGACCCAGGTGAGCGTGCCCGGCGTCGGCAAGGTCACCCTGGACCTCTCCCGTACCTCCACGACCTCCCGCACCGCGGCGGCCACGGCCCTCGAACTCAAGGTGGAGGTCGACCCGTTGAAGCTGGGTGTGGCCGAGGTCAACGGCACCGTGACGCTCGCCGAGGCGACCTGCGAGACGCCGAAGGGCCCGGCCCCGACCGAGCAGCCCACCGAGAAGCCCACGGAGCGGCCGACCGAGAAGCCGACCGAGCAGCCCACGCAGGAGCCGAGTGAGCGGCCCTCCGAGCAGCCCTCGCAGCAGCCCTCCGCCCAGCCGAGCGGCGACGGCGGCGTGAAGACCAACAACGGCGGCACCACCCCCACCGAGAACCTCGCCGAGACCGGCGGCTCCTCCGCCACCTCGTACATCGCGGCGGGCGCGCTCGCCCTCCTGGTGGCCGGCGGCGGCGCACTGGCGCTCACCCGCTCGCGTGCCCGCTCGCGCGGCTGACAGCCCGAGGGGGAGGCGCCGGGGGCGCCGGAGGAGTAGGGGAGCAGGGGGAAGCGGGGGTGTGGGGGAACGGGGGGGAGCGGGGGAGTGGGGTGGGCGATGGTGACGACATCGCCCACCCCACGCCCCTCGTGCGAGTCCGGGTGTACGCGTCCCGCTCGGGGCTCAGCCGCCCAGCAGGAGCGCCTGGTCCAATGCCTGGAGGAATCGGTTCGTCGTCGCCCGGTCCCGGACCGCGAGCCGCAGCCAGTTCCGGTCGAGCCCCGGGAACGTGTCGCCCCTGCGGGCCGCGAAGCCCAGCAGCCGCAGCCGGTCCCGGATCGCGTCCGCCCCGTCGATCCTGACCAGGACGAAGGGGCCCTCCGCCCCCGCCACCGTCCGCACCTCGTCGAACTCCGCGAGGCCGGCGAGCAGATGCGCCCGCTCCACCCCGATCCGGTGCGCCGCGTGTTCGGCCTCCGCCAGCGCCACCCGCGACATACAGGCCTCCGCCGCCACCAGCGCCGGCGTCGACACCGGCCACAGCGGCTGCGCCCGCTCCAGCGCCGCGACCGTCTCCGGCTCGGCCAGCACGTACCCGATCCGCAGGCCCGCGAGCCCCCAGGTCTTGGTGAGGCTGCGCAGCACCACGAGCCCCGGCACGTCGGTCCGCCCGGCCAGCGACTCCCGCTCGCCCGGCACCGCGTCCATGAACGCCTCGTCCACCACCAGCGTCCGCCCGGGCCGGGCCAGGGCGGCGATCGAGGCGGCGGGATGCAGCACGGAGGTCGGGTTCGTGGGGTTCCCGATCACCACCAGGTCCGCGTCCTCGGGCACCGCCGCCGGATCCAGCCGGAAGTCGTTCTCCGCGCGCAGCAGCACCCGGCCCACCTCGTGCCCGGCGTCGCGCAGCGCCGCCTCCGGCTCGGTGAACTGCGGGTGCACCACGACCGGGCGGCGCGCCGGCAGCGCCCGCGCGAGCAGCACGAAGGCCTCCGCGGCCCCGGCCGTGAGCAGCACGCGGTTGGGTCTCAGGTCGTGCCGCTCGGCGACCGCGGCCCGCGCGGCCCGGCCGTCGGGATAGGCGGCGAGGCCGGTCAGCGAATCGGCGATCCGCTCCCGCAGCCAGTCGGGGGGTGTGTTCGTCCGGACGTTGACCGCGAGATCGATCAACTTCTCGTCCCGGACCTCGGCGTCACCGTGGTGGCGCAGGTCGTGGGCGTCGGAATGCGTGTGCGTGTCCATGGCCGCCGTCGTGTGGGGGGTGGGGATGGTGGGGGGTGAGCCAGGCTCGCCAGCGATGTACCCGTGAGCCAGGTGCAACAACCGTGCGCCTGGGGCATCTTCGTTCGGACGAACCGGGACGCAGGTGGCAACCGCACACGTAACGTGCCGAGTTTTCCGCTTCGGTACGAGCAGTACGAGCCGCGCGTCCGCACCGGGACCACCCCGGCAGGGGCGCGCCTCCGCCGTGAGCAGAGCCGCCGCCTCCGCCACGGACGCCGTTCCCGTCGCGGCCAGCGGCAGCGCCGACGGATGCGGTACGGAGACGGCGGCCAGCGCCTCCGCCGTGAACCCCCGTACCGGAACCCCCAGCTCCCCGGCCGCGCCCGCGACCCCCGGCTCCGCGGCCCGCGTGTCCAGCGTGGCCAGCGAACGCACGGCCGCGCGGGTCAGCCCCGCCTCCCGCAGCACCGCGTCGACCAGCGCGAGCACCTCGTCCACCGGAACCCCCGAGCGGGCCCCGACACCGAGGTGCGCGCACACCGCCCCATCCGATAGCAAAGGCCCATGGCTGTGGTCGTCGCGCTCGGCGCGTTCCTCATGACGCTCTTCGGCGGCTGGGTCGCGCAACGCGTCACCGACCGCCGCCACCTCGTCCTCGGCCTCGCCGGCGGACTCATGCTCGGCGTCGTCGGACTCGACCTCCTGCCGGAGGCCCTGGAGGCCGCGGGGGACGAGGTCTTCGGCGTCCCGAAGGCCCTGCTGCTCTTCGTCGGCGGCTTCCTCTTCGCCCACGTGGTGGAGCGGCTCCTCGCCGTCCGCCGTGCGGCACACGGGGTCGGGGCCGACGAGAGGGTCCCGCAGGTCGGCCTCACCGCCGCCGCGGCGATGGTCCTGCACAGCCTCATGGACGGCATCGCCCTCGGCGCCGCCTTCCAGGTCGGCGGCGGGATGGGCGCCACCGTCGCCCTCGCCGTCATCACCCACGACTTCGCCGACGGCTTCAACACGTACACGATCACGAGCCTTTACGGGAACGCCCGCCGCAAGGCCATCGGGATGCTCGTCGCCGACGCCGTCGCCCCGGTCCTCGGAGCGGCGTCCACTCTGCTGTTCACCCTTCCGGAGGAACTCCTCGGCAGCTATCTCGGCTTCTTCGGCGGCGCCCTGCTCTACCTCGCCGCCGCCGAGATCCTGCCCGAGGCCCACCACGAACACCCCGCCCGCTCGACCCTGCTGTGCACGGTCGCGGGCGTGGCCTTCATCTGGCTCGTGGTGGGTGCCTCCGGCGGTTGATCTCACGCGACCGGACCGCCCGCGCACCGCTCGACGAACCGCAGGGCGGCCTCGGGCGCACCCGCCCAGTGCGTGTGCACGTAACTGGCGTGCACACCTCCCTGGACGAAGCCCTCGACGCGCCGCTCGGGCTGCCGCAGCCCCCAGGCGGCCGTGGCCCCGGCGCCCGGCTCGATCACGGTCCGGTGGAACTCGTGCCCGCGCATCCGCGCCCCGGCCGGAGCGAGCACGCTGTCGCTCACGGCGACGGCGTCCCGGTACCCGAGCGTGAGCCGCTCCGACATCCGCGCGTCCGCGTCGAGGACACCGCACATGGGCGTGCCGTCGAGGGACCGCGCCAGGTACAGCAGCCCGGCGCACTCGGCGGCGATCGGCGCCCCGGTCGCGGCGAGCGCGGCGACGGCCTTCCGCAGCGGCTCGTTGGCGGACAGCTCGGAGCCGTACATCTCGGGGAACCCGCCGCCTATGACGAGCCCCGAGGTCCCCTCGGGCAGCGCCTCGTCCCGGAGCGGATCGAAGGTCACGACCTCGGCCCCGGCCGCGGTCAGCAACTCGGCATGCTCGGCGTACGAGAACGTGAACGCCGCCCCACCGGCGACGGCGACCCGCCGTGGTGGGCAATCGTCCCGCAGGGCGGGACGGGTGGGCACCACGGGACCACCGGCGTGCAGCCGCCCCACGACCTCAGGCACCCACGGCTCGGCGCGCAACGGCGGCGCCGACCGCGCAAGGGCCAGCAGCCCCTCCAGATCGCACCCGGCCAGAACCTGCTCCGCCTGCGCCGCCACCGCGGACACCGCCGCCGCCTGCCGCTCGGCAACCGGCACAAGCCCCAGATGCCGCGAAGGCGTCGCGACGGCCGGCGCCCGCCGCAGCACCCCGAGCACGGGAACACCCGACTCCCCGAGCGCCTCCCGCAGCAGATGCTCGTGCCGATCCGTCGCGACCTTGTTGAGGATCACCCCGCCGATCCGCACCTCCGGATCCCACGACGCGAACCCGTGCACCAGCGCGGCCACCGACCGCGACTGCGAGGACGCGTCCACGACGAGCACCACCGGCGCCTTGAGCAGCTTCGCCACCTGCGCGGTGGACGCCAGCTCGCCCTGGTCGGCGGCCCCGTCGTACAGACCCATGACCCCCTCGACCACGGCCAGGTCGCAGCCGCGCGCCCCGTGCTCGAAGAGCGGCCCGATCAGCCCCGTACCGCACATGTACGCGTCGAGGTTGCGGCCGGGCCGGCCGGTCGCCAGGGCGTGGTAGCCCGGGTCGATGTAGTCGGGGCCGACCTTGTGCGGGGAGACGGCCAGCCCACGGCCCGCGAACGCGGCCATCAGACCGGTCGCGACCGTGGTCTTGCCCGCGCCCGAGGAGGGCGCGGCGATGACGAGACGTGCTACCACTCGATGCCCCGCTGGCCCTTCTGACCGGCGTCCATCGGGTGCTTGACCTTGGACATGTCGGTGACGAGATCGGCGAAGTCGACCAGCTCCTGCGGCGCGTTGCGCCCGGTGATGACGACGTGCTGGTGCCCGGGACGGTCGCGGAGCACCTCGACGACCTCCTTGGTGTCGATCCAGCCCCAGTGCAGCAGGTAGGCGAACTCGTCGAGGACGTAGAACTTGTACTTCTCCTCGGCGAGGTCGCGCTTGACCTGCTCCCAGCCCTCGCGGGCCTTCTCCTCGTGCGACTGCTCGCCCTCGGCGACCTCGCGCTGGATCCAGGACCAGCCCTCGCCCATCTTGTTCCAGGTGACCGTGCCGCCCTTGCCGGTCTCGCCGAGCGCCTTGAGGGCGTTCTCCTCGCCGACCTTCCACTTGGCGGACTTGACGAACTGGAACACCCCGATCGGCCAGCCCTGGTTCCAGGCGCGCAGCGCCATGCCGAACGCGGCGGTCGACTTCCCCTTGCCGACGCCCGTGTGCACCATCACCAGTGCGCGGTTACGACGCTGACGGGTGGTGAGACCGTCGTCGGGAACGACGGTCGGCTGTCCCTGCGGCATTAAGCGGCCCTCCTGGTTGTCTGTTCTGCCTGTACGTCCCTGACGAGGCCGGCGATCGAGTCGGCCCGCAGCTCGTCCAAGGTGACGGCGGTGCCGCCGAGTTCCCGCGCGAGGCTCCCGGCGAGCCCGAGCCGCACCGGTCCGGTCTCGCAGTCCACGACGACCGAGGCCGTGCCCTCGGCGGCGTGCAGCCGTGCCGCCCGGGCGGCCAGGGCCACCGGGTCGGCGCCGCCGCCGGTCGCCCGGCCGTCGGTGACCACGACGAGCAGCGGGCGGCGCGAGGGGTCCCGCAGCCGCTCGATCCGCAGGACGTCATGGGCCTTGAGCAGCCCGGCGGAGAGCGGGGTGCGGCCGCCCGTCGGAAGCTTCTCCAGGCGGGCGGCGGCCGCGTCGACGGACGAGGTCGGCGGCAGCGCTAGGTCGGCGGTACGGCCCCGGAAGGTGATCAGGCCGACCTTGTCGCGCCGCTGGTAGGCGTCGAGGAGCAGGGAGAGGACGGCACCCTTCACGGCGCTCATCCGCTGCCGGGCCGCCATCGACCCGGAGGCGTCCACGGCGAAGAGCACGAGGTTTCCCTCGCGCCCCTCGCGGGTCGCCTGCCGCAGGTCGTCCCGCCGCACGACGAGACCGGTGCCGGTCCGCCCGCGGGCCTTCTGGTGCGGGGCGGCGGCCTGCACGGTCGCCGCCAGGTGCAGCTTGGTCAGCGTGCCCCGGGGCCGGACGGCTCCGGTGGTACGGCCGTGCTGGGTACGGGCCCGGGAACGGCGCCCGGCCGCGCCCTCGCCCAGACCGGGCACGCTCAGCATCTTCGTACGGAAGGGCTCGGCCGCCTGGACGGCGGCGCGCTCACCGGCGCCGGAGCGCTGGGGAGCGGGGGCCGGGGCCTCGGCGGGCGCGGGGGCCTCGGCGGGGGTCTCCTCCGGGACGCCGTCGGTCTCGGGGGCCGGGCCCTCGCCCTGCGGCGGGATGCCGCCACCCCCGCCGGGACCACCGTCACCCGGACCGTCGGGCTCGGGGTCCTCGTCGGGGTCGGTCCGCGGCTCCTCGCCCTTGAACTGCTCCAGGGTCTCGTCGAGCTTGTCCTCGTCGAGGCCGGGCGCGTCGAAGGGGTTGCGGCGCCGCCGGTGGGGGAGGGCCAGGAGCGCGGCCTGCCGCACGTCCTCGGAGGTGACCTCCGTCCGCCCGGCCCAGGCGGCGAGGGCGGTCGCCGCCCGCGCCATCACGATGTCGGCGCGCATGCCGTCCACCTCGAAAGCGGCGCAGGTCGCGGCGATCTGGAGCAGAGCGGCGTCGCCAAGGGCCACCTTCGGCAGCAGGGTGCGGGCGGCGACGATCCGGTCCCGCAGCGCGCTCTCCTCGTCCGCCCAGCGCGCGGCGAACGCGGCCGGGTCGTCCTCGAAGGCGAGCCGCCGCCGGACGACCTCCACGCGCTGCTCGGGCACGCGGGAGGCGGCGACCTCCACGGTCAGTCCGAACCGGTCGAGCAACTGCGGCCGCAGCTCGCCCTCTTCGGGGTTCATGGTGCCGACGAGCAGGAACCGGGCCGCGTGCCGTACGGAGACGCCCTCGCGCTCGACGTAGGAGGAGCCCATGGCGGCGGCGTCGAGCAGCAGGTCGATGAGGTGGTCGTGGAGCAGGTTGACCTCGTCGACGTAGAGGATGCCCCGGTGCGCGGCGGCGAGGAGCCCCGGCTCGAAGGCCTTCACACCCTCGGCGAGCGCCTTCTCGATGTCGAGCGCGCCGACGAGCCGGTCCTCGGAGGCGCCGACGGGCAACTCGACCATCCGAGCGCCCCGTTCGGTCCCGGGGACGTCGGCGTGCGGCCCGTCCGGGCAGCCGGGGTCGGGCGAGACCGGGTCGCAGCTGAAGCGGCAGCCCGCCACCACCGGTACCGCCGGCAGCAGATCGGCGAGCGCCCGGACGGCCGTGGACTTGGCGGTCCCCTTCTCGCCCCGGACGAGCACACCGCCCACCGCCGGACTGACCGCGTTCAGCAGCAGCGCGAGCCGCAGATCGTCCATGCCGACGACGGCGGTGAACGGATACCGGGTGCTCATCGGGCGGTCACTCCTTCAAGTTCGATCAGCTGATGCGAGCGGGCCGGTCGGCCCGGGGTGTGTCCCACAGGCCCGACGGCCGCCGACGGCGAGCGACCACCCACAGGGGCCACCCGCACATGACTCTCAAATCCGCACAGGTGGTGCGGGTGGGAACCCGAGCCCGGCCGGAGGCCGGGCACACGTCCCGCGCGGCCCGCCCGCGCACCACGCAACGCCCCGCCCACGCCGCGCACGCGCCCCGTCACGGCGCACCCGGCGGCACGAACGGCAGCCCCGCCGGGGCCCCCTCCTCGATCAGCCGCAGCAGCGCGTCCGTGTCCGCGTGCTCCTCGATCAGGTCGCCGAGCCGGTCCAGCTGCTCTTCCCGCAGCGTGCCGAACGACGTGTCCGGGGCCGGCACGAACCGCCGCCCCGCCGCCGCCGCGACCTCCCGCAGGAACGCCCGGCGGAACCCGTCGCTCTCCAGCGAGCCATGCCAGTGTGTGCCCCAGACGGAGCCGACCCGGCACCCGTCCAGGAACGGCTCCCCACCGCCCACCTCGGCGACGCCGTGGTGGATCTCGTACCCCTCGACCCGCTCCCCGAGCGCCTCGCCGACCGGCCGCGCGAGGGTCTTCTCGCGCGCGAACCGCACCCGTACGGGCAGCAGCCCGAGCCCGTCCACGGCCCCGGCCTTCGACTCGACCTCGTCCTCGATGTGCTCACCGAGCACCTGGAAGCCGCCGCAGATCCCGAGCACCGGCCGCCCCTCGGCCGCGCGGCGGGCCAGCTCGTCCGCGAGCCCCCGCTCCCGCAGCCACGCGAGCGCCTTGACCGTGCCGCGTGTGCCGGGCACGACGACCAGGTCCGCGTCGACGAGCTCCTCCGGCCGGTCCACGAACCGGACGACGACGCCCGGCTCGGCGGCCAGCGCGTCCACGTCCGTGAAGTTCGACATGAGCGGTACGGCGCACACGGCGACCCGCAGCACGTCCGCGCCGACCGGCGGGGCGACGACGGACTCGCGCACGGTGCCCCGCAGCGAGACCCGGAGCCCGTCCTCCTCGTCGATGCCGAGCCCGTGCGCGTACGGCAGGACGCCGAAGGTCCGCCGTCCGGTGAGCCCGTGCAGCATGTCGAGGCCCGGTTCGAGCAGGGTGACATCGCCCCGGAACTTGTTCACGAGGTAGCCCGCGATCAGCTCCTGGTCCTCGGGCGCGAGGAGCGCCGTCGTGCCGAAGAACTGGGCGAAGACCCCGCCCCTGTCGATGTCCCCGACCACCACGACGGGCAGCCGCGCGGCCCGCGCGATGCCCATGTTCACGATGTCCGTGCGCCGCAGGTTGATCTCGGCCGGACTGCCCGCCCCCTCGCAGATCACGGCGTCGTACATGCCCCGGAGTTCCTCCAGGCACGCCAGGACGGGCTCGAAGAGCTCCTTCTGCCGCCCCCCGTGGTAGCCCCGGGCGGACAGCTCGCCCACCGGCTTGCCCATCAGGACGACCTGGCTGGAGCGGTCGCTGCCGGGCTTGAGCAGGACCGGGTTCATGAGCGCGGTCGGCTCGACCCGGGCGGCCTGCGCCTGCATGGCCTGGGCCCGCCCGATCTCGGCTCCCTCGCGGGTCACGAAGGAGTTGAGGGACATGTTCTGTCCCTTGAAGGGCGCCACCTTCAGCCCCTTGCGGACCAGCCACCGGCAGATGCCGGCCGTCACGACGCTCTTGCCCGCGTCGGACGTGGTCCCGGCGACGAGCAGCCCCCCACCCCTCATGCGTTCCTCCGCTTCACGGCACCGATGATCATGCGGCCGCCGACACAGGCGGCCAGGGTCAGCGCGGTCACCCGGCGCGAGAGCCGGACCGCCCGTTCGATGTCGGCGACCTCGACGGGCCGCCCGTCCCCGTTGAGCACGGGCCGGTGCTCGACCCGCCCGCCGTACGAGAGGGTCCCCCCGAGCCGTACGCCGAGGGCGCCCGCGAAGGAGGCCTCGACGGGCCCCGCGTTGGGGCTCGGGTGCCGGGCCGCGTCCGCCCGCCAGGCCCGTACGGCCCCGCGCGGATTCCCTCCGGCGAGCGTCGCGGCCACGGCGGTCAGCCGGGCTCCGGGCCAGCCGGCCACGTCGTCGAGGCGGGCCGAGGCCCAGCCGAAGCGGCGGTGGCGCGGGGACTTGTGGCCGACCATCGCGTCCAGGGTGTTGACGGCCCGGAAGCCGACGAGACCGGGCACGCCCGCGACCGCGCCCCAGAAGAGGGCGCCGACGACGGCGTCGGAGGTGTTCTCGGCGACCGACTCGACGACCGCGCGGGCCATCGCGGGGCCGTCCAGGGAGTGCGGGTCGCGCCCGCAGAGGTGCGGCAGCCGCTCGCGGGCCACCTCCAGGTCCCCGACGGCGAGCGCCCCGCCGATCGCGCGGGCCTCCCGCCCCAGGGTCGTACCGCCGACGACGGCCCAGACGGAGGCGGCGGTCAGCGCCACGGCGGCGGCCGGCCGGTCCCGGACGGCCCGTGCGGCGAGCGCGCCCACGGCCGCGGTGGTGCCGGCGCAGACGGCGGTGTGCAGGGCGCCCCACCCGCGGTGGTCGCGGTGGAGGCGCTGTTCGACCGCGGCGGCCGCGCGGCCGAAGACGGCGACGGGGTGTCCGCGGCGGGGATCGCCGATGAGCTGGTCGACGGCGAGCCCGAGGGCCGCGCCGTACGCGAATCCGTCCGGGGAAAGGCGGCTGGCTCTGATGCGACCGGGCATGGCGCATGTCCTCACTCAGGGTCCGCGCCCTGGGTCGACGTGACCGGCGGCGAGAGTTCCTGACTCCCGGACCCTTCGGATCCGGTCACAGTGGCGGGACCGCGCCGGATTCACACCGGACTTCCTCTGCTACCGCCGTAATGGCCTCGGCAGTCCACCACGGCCCGCGAACACCCGTCAACTCACCCTTGACCTGCGACAGGTCACTGTGCGAAGCACCACAAACACGGCGGCCGGGCGGCCCGCACCCGAGGGTGCGGACCGCCCGGCCGCCGTGGAAGGGAGGACCGTCAGACGACGATCAGGTAGATGCCGTAGCTCACGGCCGCCACGCACAGGGCGAAGCAGGCGTAGGCGCCGGTCCGGGCCAGGGTGGCGGAGCCTCCCTGTGCGGCGGCCTGCTCCTGCTTGGAGAGGCCGACGATGCCGAGGGTGAAGAGGCCCACGAGGGCGACGGTCGCCACGAGGCTGACTCCGAAGACGGAGCCGAGAGCTGCCCAGTCGATCTTCATGTCGTTCGTTCCTTACACCGCTGCGGCGGGGGCCGGGGGAGCGGCCGGGTCGGTGGGAGCCGGCGACGGGATGGTGGTCTTGAGGTCCTCGTCCGCGACGGCGGCGACGGAACCGGCCGGCGGCGGGGTGACGGCCGCGATCGCGGTGGTCACCACGCCCGCGGGCTCGGCCGGGGCGTCGAGGTCGTCGTCGGTGACGTTGGTGTGGTCGACCGGCTTGCGGCGGGAGAGCGCCCAGATGACGGCCGAGCCGGCGACGAGGAGGACCGCGACGGCGGCGATGCCCCAGGGGCCCTGCTTGGTGAGGAACTCGGCGGCGGCGGCGACCAGGCCCGCGGCGGGCAGGGTCAGACCCCAGGCGACGAACATCCGGGTGGCGGTCGACCAGCGGACGACACCGCCCTTGCGGCCGAGGCCCGCGCCCATCACGGCACCCGAGCAGGACTGGGTGGTGGAGAGGGAGAAGCCGAGGTTCGAGGAGGCGAGGATGACCGTGGCGGCGCTGGTCTGGGCGGCGAAGCCCTGCTGCGGCCGGAGGTCGGTGAGGCCCTTGCCCATGGTGCGGATGATGCGCCAGCCGCCGAGGTAGGTGCCGAGCGCGATCGCGACGCCCGCGGCGACGATGACCCACATCGGGGGGTTGGAGCCGGGGGCGAGGACGCCGCCGGTGACCAGGGCGAGGGTGATGATGCCCATCGTCTTCTGGGCGTCGTTGGTGCCGTGGGCGAGGGAGACGAGACCGGCGGAGGCGATCTGGCCGACCCGGTAGCCCTTGGCGGTGTGCTTCTCGTCGGTCTTGGCGCCGATCCTGTACGTCAGCCTCGTGGCCAGCATCGCGGCGAGGCCGGCGACGATCGGCGCGGCGATCGCGGGGATGAGGACCTTGGTGACGATGGTCGAGCCGTTCACCGCGGACCAGCCGGCCGACATGACCGCGGCGCCGATGAGGCCGCCGAAGAGGGCGTGGGAGGAGCTGGACGGCAGACCCAGGAGCCAGGTCAGCAGGTTCCAGAGGATGGCGCCCACGAGCGCCGCGAAGATCACTTCTGTACGAATGCCCTCTTCGTTGATGATCCCGCCGGAGATCGTCTTGGCGACCTCCACGGACAGGAACGCTCCGACGAGGTTCAGCACGGCGGACATGGCCACCGCCGTCTTGGGCTTGAGTGCACCGGTCGAGATGGTCGTGGCCATCGCGTTGGCGGTGTCGTGGAAACCGTTCGTGAAATCGAACACTAGAGCTGTCACGACCACAATGGCGAGCAGCAGCGTGATGTGTTCCATTTACCCAGGCAATCGTTTGACGTCGTTGGCTCGACGAACGTAAGCAACCTGGGTGAACGGAAGGTGAACTGGGCCGGGCGGCATGGTGTCCCCATCCGGTGTCAAGGGATTCCGTTTATGGCCCGGACGGGATGGCGTCCACGATGCGGTCACCCCGGGGCCCCGGGTAATCCGGGCTGTCAAGGGGTACTGGCGACCCGCCCCGGTTCCTCCCCCGCCACCCCGTTCCGTTCCCTGGACCGGACCATCCGACCGGGGGACCCCGCCGAGGAGACCCTTGTCACTCGCCAGGGGGTCACGGGACTCGCTTCCCGCGGTGCGCCCCCAGGGCGGACACCCCTCGGCTCGAACGCCCCTGGTGCGGACGCCCTCCCCGGTGCGAACACCCCCCGGCCGGGTCCGCCCGGTGGCAGCCCGCCCCCGACCTGCCGACACTGAAAGCGTGCGCCCGGCTACAGCGACGGCAGCGGCCGTCACCACTCTGATCGGTGTCGGCGCGGCCGCGGTAGCGGCCGGCCGGTACGCCAGCGATGTCGCCCTCAGGGCGCCGTCCGGACGACCACTGCCCGGAGACCCCAGACTCACCGTGCACGCCACGGGCACCGAACGGATCACCCTCACCCGCAGCCTCGCCTCGCTGCGCCCCGGTACGTACGGAGTGGAGGCCCCCGGCCTGCACGCCGTCCTCGGACCCGTGCTCGACCGGGTCCCGCACACCGCCGACAGCGTCGTCCGCCGCCTCGAACGGGTCGAGCTCGGCGTCCTCGGCCCCGGCGCCCGCGTCCGGCTCACCCCGCAACTGCACGTCGGCACGCCGGTCAGCGCCTTCGGGCTCGCCCACGAGGACGTGGAGATCCCGGGCGAGCTCGGCCCCCTGCCCGCCTGGCTCGTGGCCGGCCCGCGCACCACGTGGGTGATCGCGCTGCACGGCCTCGGCACCACCCGCGAGCACCCGCTGAACCTCGTCCCCTTCTTCCACCGGCGCAAGATCCCGGTGCTCGTCCCCGCCTACCGCGGTGACGAAGGGGCGCCCGCCTCCCCGGACGGCCTCGCCCACCTCGGCGACTCCGAGTGGCGGGACGTCGACGCCGCCATCCGCTACGCCGTCCGCCGTGGCGCGTCCAAGGTCGTCCTGCACGGCTGGGGGACCGGCGCCTCGATGGCCCTGCGCGCCGCCGCCGAGTCGGGCGTACGGGACAGGATCAGCGGCCTCGTCCTCGACTCCCCGGTGCTGGACTGGGAGGCCACCCTCCGCAACCTCGCGGCGGCCCGGCACGTCCCCCGCCTGCTGCTCCCGCTCGCCGTCCGCGCCGCCAAGGGCAGGACGGGGCCGCACGGCGACCTCCTCCAGGCCGCCTCCGAACCGAGCGCCCTGCGCGTTCCGGTCCTCCTCCTGCACGGCCCCGACGACACGATCGCCCCCTGGGAGTCGTCCGTCGAACTCGCCGCCCGCCGCCCCGATCTGGTCACCCTCCATACGGTCCGGCACGCCCCGCACGCGGCGATGTGGAACGCCGACCCCGTCCGGTACGAGGAGGCCCTGCGCCGCCTCCTCACCCCCCTGCTCTGACGGCCGCTCCGACGGCCGTTCTGACGGGGCTGCGGATTCCGATTGGGCTTTCGGGCCGTCAGCGGGAAGACTGCCCCCGTGACGTCTCGAAAGCCCGATGAACCATTGGCGCGCAACTCCAGACTCCGACTCGTCCGCCCGCGGGCGCTGGCCACCGCCCGACGGGCCGTGACGACCCGGCGCACCCGGCCGGCGCCGCGGCCGCCCGAGGGCACTCCGCCCCGCGCGGAGCTCGCCCGCCAGGCCCGGCACGTCCTCGCCGACGCCGTACGGATCGCCCGCTGGGCCGCCGTCGAGCGCGGTCCCGAATCCGCCCTCGGCACCGCTGCCCCGGCCGTCCCCGCCCAGGAGCGGGCCGCGGCGGCACTGGACCTGACACCCGGCCAGATCCGGGCCGGCTGGGACCGCGCCCGGCTCGCGGGGCTCGTCGAGCTCCACGGCGACACCGCCCGCCCCGGCTGGCGGCTGCACGCCTGGGACCGCGACGACTCCGCCGTCCTGCGCGGCTGGGTCGCCCTCTTCGACGCCTGGTCCCTGGTCCACCCGGCACCCGAGGGCGTCGCGCCGAGCGCCGTCGCCGAGGTCGTCGAGGCGGTCCCGCAGGTGCTCTCGCTGCTCCAGCTCTCCCAGGGCCCGGTCCTCGTACCGGCCCTCCTCGATCTGCTCGGCCAGCGGGTCGAGGAGCTGCGCGAGGAGCGCTGCGAGGTCCCCGTGGCCGGACCGACCCCCGAGCCGGCGGAGGTCACCGCCACGGCGACGGACGCCCCCGCCACGGACGGGCTCCCGGCCCTCCTCGACTGGGCCCTCGACGGCCTGGCGGCCGTCGGCGCGCTCACCCTCGACCCCGGCGCGGACGCGCGTCACGCCACCCTGACCCCGCTCGGCAACTGGGCGGTCTGGGTCAAGCTGGAGCAGATCTGCGTCGCCGCGCAGAGCCCCGCGGGCAACATCGAGCAGTCCGCGGAGGACATGCTCCGCGGCTGCGCCCGGCTCACCCCGGGCCCGGCCCGCGACGAGTACCGCGCCTGGCTGGCGGCCCGCACCCTCTCCAGCGCGGTGGCCGAGCTCCTCGCCGTCGCCCGGGGCGAGGACGCCCTGCTGCGCGGCCTCGCCTTCGAGGCGCTCCGGGTCGTCGGGGCCCCCGCCGAGCCCGAGGTGCGGGCCACGGTCGCCGAGCCCTCCCTGCGTCCGTACGCGCTGCTCTGGCTCGCGGAGTACGAGGGCGCCGACCCCGACGACGCCCAGGAGGTGCTCACCCGCGAGGAGGCCACCTGGCTCTGGGTGGACACCGCGGCGGCCGTCGCCGACCACGGCGAGAGCGCGCTGCTCGTCCGCCACCTCGAATCCGCCGTCCAGGGCACCGTCCCGGCGCTGCTCGACGAGGTCAGGGCCGTCGGCCACCCCCGGACCGTCCAGGTCCTGGTCGCCCTGGCCGCCGCCCATCCGGACCCGGCGCTGTCCAAGGCGGTCCGCCGGGCCGCCTTCCAGGTCCACACCGGCGGCGCCTGACCCGGAGGGCGCCAGGCGGAATCCCGGAAACCGGAAACCGGAATCCCGGAAGAAGCTCGCAAGACCGGAAGAAGCTCGTAAGACCGGCAGGCCCGGCGCCCGGCTACTCCGCGGCGCCGGGCGTGTACGTCCCGAAGCTCCAGATGTTGCCCTCTCCGTCCCGGGCCATGTAGTCCCGCGAGCCGTACTCCTGGTCCGTGGGCGGCATCACGATCTCGACGCCGTGGCCGACGGCCCGCGCGTGGTGCTCGTCCACGTCGTCCACGTGCACGAAGACGCCGACCGGGCCCGCGCCGGTCATCAGCTTGTCGAACTCGCTGCCGGTGCCTCTGCTGCCCAGCATCACCATGCCGTTCCCGTACGTGAGCTCGGCGTGCGCGATCCGCCCGTCCTCGGCCTCGTACACCGCGCTCGCAGTGAAGCCGAAGGCTTCCGTGAGCAGCTTGATCGCGCCCTTCGCGTCCTCGTACGTCAGCGTCGGACAGATGTGGGGTGCCTCAGTCATCCCGATCACTTCCTCTCGATTCAGCCGAATGTGACCTGGATCTCAGTCTGGCAGTCCCCGCCGACAACTCAGCGGAAGGTGTTGCACTGGGCCATGTCGCCGGTCCGGTAGCCCTGGTGGAACCACTGCTGCCGCTGCTGCGCCGAGCCGTGCGTCCAGTTCTCCGGGGTCACCCGGCCCTGGAACCGCTCCTGGATCCGGTCGTCGCCCACCGCGGCCGCCGCGTCCAGGCCGTCCCGGATGTCCTCGTCCGTGAGCCGGGTCAGCAGCAGCCGCCCCGTCCTGTCGTCGGGAGTGGCCGTCGCGTGCCGGGCCCACACCCCGGCGTAGCAGTCGGCCTGGAGCTCGACCCGTACGGCGTTGGAGTTCGCGCCGGTCCGCCCGTCCTGCGCGCGGCTCAGCGTCCCCATCAGGTTCTGCACGTGGTGGCCGTACTCGTGCGCCACCACGTAGGCCTGGGCGAAGGGTCCGCCGGTCGAGCCGAACGTGGTGCGCAGCTCCTCGAAGAAGCCCAGGTCCAGGTAGACCTGCCGGTCGCCGGGGCAGTAGAAGGGCCCGACCGCGGAGCTCGCCGAGCCGCACGCGGTCGCGACCCGCCGGCTGAACATCACGGTGGCGGCGCTCCCGTAGGTCCCGCCCCGGCGGGCGTACTCGCTCCGCCAGAAGTCCTGGACGCTGTTGACGACGGCGACGATCCGGCAGTCCTCGCGGGTGTTGGCGTCCGAACCCTTCCTGCAGGTCTGGTTCACCTGGTTCGCGGAGGAGGAGGTCGCGACCGGCTCGTCACCGCCGGAGGAGAGCCCCAGCTGGTCCGGGCCGACCCCGAAGAGCACCCCCAGGATCAGCGCGATGAGGCCGATGATGCCGCCGCCGACGGTCGCCCTGCCGCCCGGGACGCGGCCGCTCCGGACGTCCTTGACCTCCGAGGTGTCCAGGTCGGCGTCGTCGTCGAACCGCACGGTCCACCACCCTCCGCGTCACCGCCGCGGCAGTGGCCGCCGCCCTGCGCCGAGTATCTGCCGATCCAACCCCTCTCGCCCCTTTTGTGGATCATGCGGAGGAATGTGAGATAGCTCCGATCTCGGCTCCGGACCCCGCATGGCCTAAAAGCAGTTGCAGGCGCCCGTTAGACTGGCCGTATGGCCATTCTCCCCGTGCATTAGCGGCGTCGAAGCCCTTCACCAGTCGTCCTTCCGCCGTTTCCCACCGCCCTGGAGTCTGTCCGTGATCACCGCCACCGGCATCGAGCTGCGCGCCGGCGCCCGCGTCCTCATCGAGTCCGCTTCCTTCCGCGTCGCCAAGGGCGACCGCATCGGCCTCGTCGGCCGCAACGGAGCGGGCAAGACCACCCTCACCAAGTGCCTCGCGGGCGAGGGGCAGCCGGCCGCCGGCGCCATCGCCCGCTCCGGCGAGGTCGGCTACCTCCCGCAGGACCCGCGCACCGGTGACCTCGACGTCCTGGCCCGCGACCGGATCCTCTCCGCCCGCGGCCTCGACACCCTCCTCAAGAAGATGCGGGCGAACGAGGAGCGCATCGCGACCGGCAGCGGCGGCACCCGCGACAAGGCCATGCGGCAGTACGAGCGCCAGGAGACCGAGTTCCTGACCAAGGGCGGTTACGCGGCCGAGGCCGAGGCCTCCACCATCGCCGCCGCCCTGGGTCTGCCCGACCGGGTCATGAGCCAGCCGCTGCACACCCTCTCCGGCGGTCAGCGCCGCCGCGTCGAGCTCGCCCGGATCCTCTTCTCGGACGCCGACACGCTCCTCCTCGACGAGCCGACGAACCACCTCGACGCCGACTCGATCATCTGGCTGCGCGACTACCTGAAGACCTACCGCGGCGGCTTCATCGTCATCTCCCACGACGTCGACCTCGTCGAGACCGTGGTCAACAAGGTCTTCTACCTGGACGCCAACCGCTCCACGATCGACGTCTACAACATGGGCTGGAAGCTCTACCAGCAGCAGCGCGAGGCCGACGAGAAGCGCCGCAAGCGCGAGCGCCAGAACGCCGAGAAGAAGGCCGCCGCCCTCAACTCGCAGGCCGACAAGATGCGCGCCAAGGCCACCAAGACCGTCGCCGCGCAGAACATGGCCAAGCGCGCCGAGCGCCTGCTCTCCGGCCTGGAGGCCGTGCGCGCCTCCGACAAGGTCGCCAAGCTCCGCTTCCCGGACCCCGCGCCCTGCGGCAAGACCCCGCTCACGGCCGAGGGGCTCTCCAAGTCCTACGGCTCGCTCGAGATCTTCACCGATGTGGACCTCGCCATCGACAAGGGCTCCCGCGTCGTCATCCTCGGCCTCAACGGCGCGGGCAAGACGACCCTGCTGCGCCTCCTCGGCGGTGTCGAGACGCCCGACACGGGCCAGGTCACCCCGGGCCACGGCCTGAAGCTGGGCTACTACGCCCAGGAGCACGAGACGCTCGACCCCGAGCGGACCGTCCTGGAGAACATGCGCTCCGCCGCGCCCGACCTCGACCTCGTCGACGTCCGTAAGACGCTCGGCTCCTTCCTCTTCTCCGGCGACGACGTCGACAAGCCGGCCGGGGTGCTCTCCGGCGGTGAGAAGACCCGTCTCGCGCTCGCGACCCTCGTCGTCTCCTCGGCGAACGTGCTCCTCCTCGACGAGCCGACCAACAACCTCGACCCGGCGAGCCGCGAGGAGATCCTCGGCGCCCTGCGGACGTACAAGGGCGCGGTCGTCCTCGTCACCCACGACGAGGGCGCGGTCGAGGCGCTCGACCCGGAGCGGATCATCCTGCTCCCGGACGGCGTCGAGGACCTGTGGGGCGCGGACTACGCGGACCTGGTCGCCCTGGCCTGACCCGGCTCACGGCTCCGGAGGCGCCCCAGGGGCCTCCGGGAGCCCGAAGTGATCATTCCGGGCTGGATCATTCGGCTCATGGGTGATCCTTCATCTGAGTGAGGGCGTCTCGTACACCCCGGCGCGGTGCTCTGCCGAATCCTTCCGGCAGACCCGCGCCGTACGTGTGTTCCCCTCGCGTCGCTGACCTGGCACTTCCCGCGCCCGGCGGTTCGTGGACGTCTTCCGACCCGGGCGGAATCTACGGTTCCGGCAGTGGCCAGCTCGTACTCCTCCACAAACCCGGAGGCACGGACCTTGTCGAATGGGTGGCCAGGACGCCGGGGAGGGGTGATCATGAGAAGTCCAGAGCGCACTTCCCATGAGGAGGCACGGGTGGCCGAGACTCTGAAGAAGGGCAGCCGGGTGACCGGCGCCGCGCGCGACAAGCTCGCGGCAGACCTGAAGAAGAAGTACGACTCCGGTGCGAGCATCCGGGCGCTGGCCGAGGAAACCGGCCGCTCCTACGGATTCGTCCACCGGATGCTGAGCGAGTCCGGAGTCACGCTGCGGGGACGCGGCGGAGCGACACGGGGCAAGAAGGCGGCCTCGGTCTGATCATCGGGGCGGCTCGACAGGGCCACCGGGTCTCTCGGTGGCCACCCGGTCGACCTCGCGGTCGGCCAGGTGGTTACTGTGCAGTCACTTAGCATCGGCTCAAGTGCTGCACCGGAACCGGAGGCGCCCCATGACTACGCTCGACGACTCTGAGCTCGTATTCGACAAGGACGGTGTACGGCTCACCGTCGAGGACGCCGTTGCCACGGTGACCCTGACCAACCCGGCGAAGCGCAACGCTCAGTCTCCCGCTCTGTGGCGGGCGTTGACAGAAGCCGGCCGGTCGTTGCCCGGCAGCGTGCGGGTCGTCGTCCTGCGCGGCGAGGGAAAGTCCTTCTCCGCAGGGCTCGACCGGCAGGCGTTCACGCCCGAGGGCTTCGACGGAGAGCCGTCCTTCCTCGATCTCGCGCGCGGTTCCGACGAGGACCTCGACGCGGAGATCGCCGAGTACCAGGAGGCGTTCACCTGGTGGCGCCGTAGCGACCTCGTGTCGATCGCGGCCGTGCAGGGGCACGCCATCGGCGCGGGCTTCCAGCTCGCCCTCGCCTGCGACCTCCGGGTCGTCGCCGAGGACGTGCAGTTCGCCATGCGCGAGACCAGCCTGGGTCTCGTCCCGGACCTCACGGGGACGCACCCGCTCGCCTCGCTCGTCGGCTACGCCCGCGCGCTGGAGATCTGCGCCACCGGCCGCTTCGTCCACGCGGAGGAGGCCGAGCGCATCGGTCTCGCCAACATCGCCGTGCCCGCGGACGAACTCGACGCGACGGTACGCGACCTGAGCGCCGCCCTGCTCGCGGCGCCGCGCGCCGCGGTCAACGAGACCAAGGCGCTCCTCCAGGGTGTCTCCGGTCGCTCGTACGAGGAGCAGCGCGCCGCCGAGCGCGCCGCCCAGGCCCGCCGCCTGCGCGACCTCGCGGGCCTCGGCGACTGACGCCCTCACCACGTCCCGCCGCTCCCCACCGCGCTCTACCGCAGTTCCGAGACCACCACCGTGACCGTCGTCGCCTCCTGGGCGGCGGCGGTCACGGCTCTGCGTACGGCGCGGGCCACGTCCAGGGGGCGGTGGCCCGCCGTCACGGCCAGCTCTACCCGCACCCGGCCGGGGGCCCGGTGGACGGGCGGGCCCAGCGCGTCCGTCACGCCCGCCACGCCCTCGACCCGCAGCGCCGCCAGCGCGGCGGGCTCGTCCGTCGCGGGGGAGGGTCGCCCGGGTGGCGGATCGGCGGGCCCGGAATTCCGCGGTGCCGCGTCGACCAGTTCCGTCACCCGCAGATCCACGGCCGCCACCACGAGACCGAGCCCGTCCTCGGCCGCCGCGAGAAGGGCCGCGCGCAGCTCGGCGGCGAGCTCCGGCAGCGGGTGCCCGGCGACCGCGCCGAACTTCGCCGAGATCCGCAGCGGCCCCGGCGGCAGCCCGCCCGGCGGCACCGGAAACGTCTCCGGGACCGGGGCCGTCTCCGTTTCGCTCTCCGAGACCGTCTCCGGCCCCTGTTCCGCTTCGGTGCCGGGATCGGGCCCGATCCTGAGCTCGCCCGGCACCACTCCCCGTACCGCCGCGGCGGCCGCGTCGAAGACCCTCCGCGCCGCGCGCTCCGTGATCCACGCCCCGTCCGCCGCTGCCCCGAGCGGCAGCAGCCTGCCCGGCGCGAGGCGGTCCCGCACCGCCGCCGCCCAACTCTCACCCGTCGTCATTCCCCCAGCCTGCCGCATCCCTGGGGCGGGAACGGGCAGCCGCCCTTAATGTGGGCGAAGAACCCCGAAATATCCCGGAAGGGGCGAAACACGATGACGGACACCGCACGCTCGGACGACATCACGACCGGCGAGTCGCGAGAACCGCGCCGTACCTCCGTGACCAAACGCGGTGGCGGCGCCCCGGCCTCCAGGGGTCGGACCACGATCGCCGACGGAGTCGTGGAGAAGATCGCCGGCCTCGCCGCACGCGATGTCGTCGGCGTCCACGCCATGGGCAGCGGCCTCTCCCGCACCTTCGGCGCCGTACGCGACCGGGTACCGGGCGGAGGCGGCGGCAAGGCGAACGCCACCCGAGGGGTGAAGGCCGAGGTCGGCGAGGTACAGACGGCGCTCGACCTGGAGATCGTCGTCGACTACGGCGTCTCCATCGCCGATGTCGCCGGCGATGTCAGGGAGAACGTCATCACCGCCGTGGAACGGATGACCGGCCTCGAAGTCGTCGAGGTCAACATCGCGGTCAGCGATGTGAAGCTCCCGGACGAAGAGGAGGACGAGCCGGAGTCGAGGCTCCAGTAGCCCTCGGCGGCCGGTTCGTCGAGCGGCCTCGACATTCGTCGAAAAGCCTCGAAAGGGGACAGGAATGAGCATGGCGGTGGTCGGCCTCGTGGCCGGCATGGCCCTCGGCTTCGCCGGGTACTTCGGCGGCTTCGGGGCGTTTGTCCTGGTCGCGGCCTTGGGCGTGATCGGCTTCGTGGCCGGCCGTTTCCTCGACGGCGACCTCGAACCCGGCGACCTGTTCCGGGGCCGCGAGCGCGGCGACCGGCGGCGGTGACCCGGGGTGGCAGCGGGCCCGGTACGCGACCGCGGGGCGACCACGATCGCCGACCGGGTCGTCGCGAAGATCGCCGCCCGGTCGGCGCGCGAGGCGCTGGACGCCGTCCCCCGGGGCGGCTCCGCGCCGCACGCCTCGGTCGTCGTCCACCGGGACGTCGCACGGGTCTCGGTGAGCCTCGAACTCGACTATCCCTCCGACATCGGCCGCCAGTGCGGGGCCGTCCGGAGCCGGGTCCGCAGCCGTGTGGAGCACCTCGTCGGCATGGAGGTCCACGAGGTCGCCGTCCACGTGGAACGCCTCCACTCCGCGCACACGCGCCAGACCACGCCGAGGGGCCGCCTCTCATGACCACCACCCCGGCCCCCGGCGCGGCCCCGGACCCCGACCGGCCCCGCCCCGGGGCCCCGAGCCCGTCCGGCGCCCCGACCGCCGTCGATGCCCCGACCCCCGACTCCGTACCCGTCCTCGCCGACACCGCGGGGCCTCCCGTACGCCGCTTCTGGGCGGTCCGGCGCATCCCCGCCGCCGTGCTCGCGGCCGTCGTCCTCGGCGGGGCTGGGCTCCTGCTGTACGACGTGTCGGCCGTACGGGCCGAACGCTCCGCCATGGCCTGGCGCCGGGAGCTCGCCGACGCGCTCGCGACCCGGCCGCTCGACGGCGCCACGGTCGTCATCGGCGCCGTCCTCGCCGTCCTCATCGGCGTCTGGCTCCTGATCCTGGCCACCACCCCGGGGCTGCGCGCCGTCCTCCCCATGCGCCGCGAGCACGCCGACGTCCGGGCCGGGCTCGACCGGGAGGCCGCCGCCCTCGCCCTGCGCGACCGCGCCATGGAGGTCTCCGGCGTGCGGTCCGTCCGGGTGCGCGTCGGCCGCGCCAAGGTCGCCGTCCGCGCGGAATCGCACTTCCGGGAGCTCGACGAGGTCCGCGGCGACGTGGAGACCGTCCTCGCCACCGGTGTCGAGGAACTCGGCCTCGCCCATCCGCCCGCGCTGACGGTACGGGTGACCCGGCCGCCCAAGAAGGGGTGAACCCGTGACCGTCGTCCTCCGACGCGTCAACCGCGTCCTGCTCGGTCTCGCCGGACTGCTCCTGGTCCTCGGCGGCGGCGCCGTCCTCGCCGCCGCCCTCGACCTGCCCGTACCGACCTGGTGGCCCTGGTCGGGCCCCTCCGACGTCCTGCTCTCCGCCGCCGACCGGCAGCGCTGGCGCGAGGAGAGCTGGTGGTGGCCGGTGGTCATCGCGGTCCTCGGGCTCGTCGTCCTGCTCGCCCTGTGGTGGCTGCTCGTCCAGTTCCGGCGGGCCCGGCTCGCCGAGGTCGTCGTCGACACCGGCGACGGCGAGGAGGCGATCCTCCGGGGCCGGGCGCTGGAGACCGTCCTGGAGGCGGACGCCGGCGCCCTGGACGGCGTCGCCCGGGCCAAGGTCTCCCTCACGGGCCGCCGCGGCGCCCCCCGTACCCGCGTCGCGCTCCTCCTGGAGCCGTACGCCTCCCCCGGAAGCGCCCTGACCACCCTCAGCACCGAGGCGCTCGCGCACGCCCGCACGTCCACGGGCCTGACCGCGCTGCCGACGGAGGCACGCCTGCGGGCCGTGAAGCACCGCGCCCGCCGCGTCACCTGAACCGGGGCCGCCGCGTGACCTGAACCTGAACCGGCCCGCCCCGATCCGATCCGGACTCGGCAGCCGCGCCCGATCCGGCGTCAGAAGCCGCCGCGGGCCCCGCCGTCCACCGGGAGCATCAGCCCCGTCAGGTACGAGGCGGCCGGCGACAGCAGGAAGGCCGCCGTGCGCCCGAACTCCTCCGGGGTGCCGTAGCGGCGCAGCGGGATCGTTCCCTCGTTCGCCGCGCGGGCCGCGTCCGCGTCGCCGGAGAGCTCGTCCAGGGACCGCACCCGGTCCGTGTCGATCCGGGCCGGCAGCAGACCGACGACCCGGACCCCGCGCGGGCCCAGGTCGTTGGCGAGGGACTTGGCGAAGCCGGCGAGGCCGGGGCGCAGCCCGTTGGAGATCGTCAGGCCCGGGATCGGCTCGTGGACCGAACCGGACAGGACGAAGCCGATCACGCCGCCCTCGGTGAGCGTCCTGGCCGCCGCGCGGGCCAGCCGCACGGCCCCCAGGAAGACCGTGTCGAAGGCGGCCGCCCACTGCTCGTCGGTGTTGTCCGCCGCGAAGCCGGGCGCCGGGCCGCCGACGCTGATCAGGATGCCGTCGAAGCCGCCGAACCGGGACCGCGCCTCGGCGATCAGCCGGGCCGGGGTCTCCGGGTCGGTGTTGTCGGCGGCGACTCCGGCCGCGCCCGCGCCCAGCTCGGCCACCGCCCGGGCGACCGTCTTCTCCTCGCGCCCGGTGATCAGTACCTTCGCGCCCTCGGCGAGCAGCGCCTCCGCCGAGGCCCGGCCGAGCCCCCGCGTCGCGCCGGTCACCACGTACACACGGTCCTTCAGTCCAAGATCCATGGACCTATCCTGCCGCCTCCTCGGCGGCCAGCGCGAGGGCGGTGCCCACCAGGCCGATGTGGCTGAAGGCCTGCGGGAAGTTCCCCAGCTGGCGGCCGGCCACCGGGTCGTACTCCTCCGCGAGGAGCCCCACGTCGTTGCGGAGGGCGACGAGCCGGTCGAAGAGCCGGCGCGCCTCTTCGGTCCTGCCGGTCAGCAGCAGCGCGTCCGCCAGCCAGAAGGAGCAGACGAGGAACGTCCCCTCCTGCCCCGGCAGCCCGTCCACCGCCGCCGTGCCAGTGCCGTCGGCAGTGCTGTACCGGCGCAGGAAGCCGCCGTGCAGCAGCTCGGCCCGCACCGCGTCCACCGTCCCGACCACCCGGGGGTCGTCCGGCGGCAGGAAGCCGACCTGCGGGATGAGCAGGGTGGCGGCGTCCAGCTCCCGGGAGCCGTACGACTGGGTGAACGTGTTCCGATCGGGGTCGTACGCCTTCGCGCACACCTCGGCGTGGATCTCGTCCCGCATCGCCCGCCACCGCGCCGCGTCCCCCGGCAGCGAGGGGTCCGCCTCCAGGGTGAGCACCGCCCGGTCGGCGGCCACCCAGGCCATCACCTTCGAGTGCGTGAAGTGGCGGCGCGGCCCGCGCACCTCCCACAGCCCCTCGTCGGGGTCCCGCCAGGTCGACTCCAGGAAGCCGAGCAGGCTCAACTGGAGGTTCCAGGAGTGCCGTTCCGCCGGGATCCCGGCCTCACGCGCCCGGTGGAGCGAGTCCATGACCTCGCCGTACACGTCGAGCTGGAACTGCTCCACGGCCGCGTTCCCGGTCCGTACCGGCGCCGAGTCGGCGTAGCCGCGGAGCCAGGGCAGGGTCGTCTCGGGCAGCCGCCGCTCCCCGGCGGGGCCGTACATGATCTGGAGGTCGGACGGATCGCCCGCGACCGAGCGCAGCAGCCAGTCCCGCCAGGCGGCGGCCTCCTCGACGTACCCGGCGGCGAGCAGCGCGCCGAGGGTGAGGGAGGAGTCGCGCAGCCAGCACGCGCGGTAGTCCCAGTTCCGTACGCCGCCGAGCTCCTCCGGCAGGGAGGTGGTGGGGGCGGCGACGATCCCTCCGGTCGGGGCGTACGTGAGCGACTTGAGGGTGATCAGGGAGCGCAGCACCGCCTCCCGGTGGGGGCCGCGGTAGGTGCAGCGGGCCACCCACTCCCGCCAGTCCGCGAGGGACTGCTCCAGGGCCTCGAAGGGTTCGACGAGCTCCGGGCGCGGCTCGTGGGAGGGGTGCCAGGTCAGGACGAAGGCCACCTTCTCCCCGGCGGAGACGGTGAACGAGGAGCAGGTGGCGAACTGCTGACCCCAGGTCTTCACGGGCGGTTCGCTGCGCAGCCAGACGGAGTCCGGTCCGGCGACCGCGACCCGGTGGCCGTCGGAGCGGCGCACCCAGGGCACGATCGAGCCGTAGTCGAAGCGCAGCCGCAGGACGGCGCTCATCTCGACGGTGCCGCTGACGCCCTCCACGATCCGCATCACGTCGGGGGACCTGTCCCGCTGCGGCATGAAGTCGACGACCTTGACGGTGCCGGTCCGGGTCTCCCAGTAGGTCTCCAGGACGAGGGAGTCCTCGACGTACCTGCGGGTGGTGCAGGTCGTGGCGCCCTTGGGAGCTATGCGCCAGTGGCCGTTGTCCTCGTCGCCGAGCAGCGCGGCGAAGCAGGCGGCCGAGTCGAAGCGGGGCAGACACAGCCAGTCGATCGACCCGTCACGGCCGACGAGCGCGGCGGTCTGGAGATCGCCGATGAGGGCGTAGTCGTCGATACGTTGCGTCACGCTTTGGGCTGTTCCCGCAAGCGGTGCCCGTCAATCAAAGGGACGGTGTGGCCCGGACCGCAGTCGTGTCCCCGGCCGTGGCCACAGGGGCTCCGGAGGCGTCGCCGTCCTGGTCCCCGTTCCCGCTGCCGTCTCCGCCGTCTTCCGCGGATCCGGCGCGCGCCGCGGCCTCCCGGTCGCGCTTCTCGCGCCGTACGAGGATCACCCAGCCGACGGGCACGCCGGCCGTGAAGAGCCACCACTGCACGGCGTACGCCATGTGCGCGCCGATCGAGTCGTGGTCGGGCTCGGGGATCAGCTCGGGGGTGTCTCCGGCGGGCGCGGGCGTCATCTGCTCGAGGTAGCCGCCGAGCACCTCGCGGCCGATGAGCGCGGCCTGCTGCTCGCTGTTGATCAGCATCACCTGGCGGTCCGGCAGGCCCCTCAGGTCCTTGATGCCGCTGGCGCCGGTCGTCTCGTCCGCCTTCATGCGGCCCGTGACGGTGATCTCGCCCTTGGGCGCGGGGGGCACCGGCGGGTACGAGTGCTGGTCGGCGGCGGCCGGCACCCAGCCGCGGTTGACCAGGACGACCCGGCCGTCCCGGAGGACCAGCGGCGTCAGGACGAGCACGCCCACCCGGTCGTCGGAGTTGGTGCGACGGCGGACGACCACCTCGTGGGCGGTGTCGAAGGTGCCGGTGGCGGTGGCCTGCCGCCAGAAGTCGGCGCGCGGGACGGTGTGGCCGGGGGAGGTGAGCTCCTCGACCGGGACCGGCTCCGCCTTGAGGTTGTCCGCGATCAGGGCGTTCTGGGCCACCCGGCGTTCGTGCCGGTGGAACTGCCAGAAGCCCAGCTCGATCATCGTGGGGATGAGGACGAGGGCGATGAGGGTGAGGATCACCCACTGCCGGGACAACAGGAAGCGGTACACCCCATGACCGTACAACTCGGTCGATGGGGTGCACGCGGCGGGGTTCGGCTCGCTCGGGGGGAGCCTCACCCCGCCAGGATCGTTTCCTCACCTCGGTACGGCGGTAGAGCGGTACCTCGGTACAGCCTCGGTACAGCGGTCCGGAGTCCCGGACCGGTCACACCCTGTCGACGATGCCCACCTTTCCCTCCGCGCGGGCGCAGTGGGCGCCGCAGTACCAGCTGCCCTCGACCTCGACGCCCTGTCCGATGATCTGGACCCGGCAGTGCTCGCAGATGGGCGCCATGCGGTGGATGGCGCAGGAGAAGCAGTCGAAGACGTGCACGGCGCCCTGCGCGTGCACCTCGAAGGACATGCCGTAATCGTTTCCGCAGACCTCACAACGTGCCATGCGCCACAGGGTGGAGCTCCCGGCGGGCGGGCGCAGCGAGCCACGCCCACCTGGCCGTGCGCGTCACCCGTCTGCCGGGGCCACGTCCCGCAGCAGTTGGGTGTAGGCCGCCTCGTCGACGACCGGTGTGCCGAAGGACTTCGCCTTGATCGTCTTGGAGGTGGCCGCGTCGGGGTCGTTCGTGACGAGCAGGCTCGTCAGCCGGGAGACGCTGGTGGCGACGTGCAGCCCGGCCTCGACCGTGCGGTCCTCCAGGAGCTCGCGGTCGATGGAGGTGTCACCGGAGAAGGCCACCCGCATGCCCTGCTTGAGCGGTCTGTCGATCGCGTACCGGCCGGGGTTGGGGTACGGGCAGGCGGGGCGCTTCCGGGAGGGACGCCAGCTGTTCATGCGGTACGCGCCCGAGCCCGGGTGCGCGCCCTGGTGGCCGACCCGGGGCTGCGCCGGGGACGAGGCCCACTCGGTCAGCGGCCGGCACTCCAGGAGCGGCAGCCGGACGTTCCGCTCGGCCGCCGCGTGGAGGCTCGGCCGGAACGCCTCGGCGAGGACGCGCGCGTCGTCCAGCGCGTTGTGCGCGCGCTGCTGGACGACGCCGAAGTGCGCGGCGAGCGTCGCCAGCTTGTGGTTGGGCAGCGGCAGCGACAGCTCCTTGGCGAGCGCGATCGTGCACAGGCGCTGCCGCACGGGCGCGGTCCGCTCGGCGCGCGCGTACTCCCTGGCGATCATCTGCCAGTCGAACATCGCGTTGTGCGCGACGAGGACCCGGCCGTCGAGCCGGGCGGCGAACTCCGCCGCGACCTCCGGGAAGAGCGGGGCGCCCTCCAGGACGTCGCTGGTCAGCCCGTGGATCCAGACCGGGCCGGGGTCGCGCTCGGGGTTGACCAGGGTGTACCAGTGGTCCTCGACGTTCCCCTGGGCGTCCAGCCGGTAGACGGCAGCAGAAATTATCCGGTCGTCGCGGGCGAGGCCGGTGGTCTCCACGTCGACGACCGCGTACCCCTGTGGGTAGGCGGCCGGCCACGTCGCTGCTGTCGTACGGTCGTCGAGCATGGTCAATGAGAATACGGCCCGCGACCGACAGTGCCGTCCCCGGTGTCCCCGCCGTCCCCGGACGCCCCGGCGAGCAGCCCGTCCACGAGGGCCCGTACGGAGTCGACGAAGAGGGCCTCCGTGTCGATCGGGGCGGCCAGGGCGTGGGCCAGGCCGGGGTCGGACTCGGCCGTCTCCTCGCGCCACAGCTCCTCCTCGCCGGGGGACTGGGCGGGCGCCCGCTCGCGGTTGCGCTCCACCAGGACGTAGCCGACGACCTGGAACTGCAGCGCCCGGACGGCCCGCGCCGCGTGTGCCCCGCGCAGGCCCGCCGCGTGGGCCTCGTGGACGAGGGCGCGCTGGGCCGGCAGGAACATCCGCTCCGTCAGGCCCCGTTCGTGGACCATCGCCACCAGGTGCGGGCGCTCGCGCAGCGCGCGGCGGAGGGTGCGGGCGACCGAGACCATCCGCTCGGCGGGGGTCGTCCCGCGCGGGTGGATGGTGCCGAGGTCGGTGACCGTACGGGCGACGAGCGCGTCGAGGAGCGACTCGCGGTTGCCGACGTGCCAGTAGATCGAGGTGACCGCAGTGCCCAGCTCGCCGGCGAGCCTGCGCATGGTCAGGGCGTCGGGTCCGTGCTCCCTCACGAGGGCGGCCGCGGCGTCCAGGACTTCGTCGCGGCTGAGCGCCGAGCGTGCCATCGCTTCCCCCAACTCCTCTGCGTGCACGGGTCTTTACCCTTCATCGGTGACGGTGTAACTGTGTTACAGACCGACTGTCCTGAAGGGTGGTACGTCATGGCACGAGTACGGTACGGGGCGCGCGGCGAGGCCGAGGCGGCGGCGGCCCGCGAGCGGAGCTCCCGTCTTCCCGACATCTGGTCCACCGGAGTGGTCGCCGTCTGGGAGACCGATCCGGACGTCGTCGCGGCGGTCCTGCCGCCCCCGCTGAAACCCACCGCACGCCCGCTCGTCCGCGCCAACATCAGCCAGGTCGACCTGCCCGGCTACCCCCTCGGCGCCGGCTCGGTGGCCGTCGCCGCCGCCTACGGCGACCGCGAGGGCTGGTACCCGCTGGTCATGCCGATGACCCACGAGCGGGCCCTGATCGGCGGACGCGAGGTCTTCGGCGAACCGAAGAAGCTCGGCGAGGTCACCGTCGAGCGCGACGGGCTCGTCGTCCGCGCGGCCCTCGCCCGGCACGGCATCGCCTTCGTCGAGGTGCGCGGCGCGGTCTCCGGCCCGCTGCCCCTGCCGGAGCCCGTCGAGAAGACCGACTTCTACTTCAAGTTCCTTCCGGGCGTGGACGGTTCCGGCTTCGACGCCGACCCGGTCCTCGTCCACTGCGTCCGCAACGAGAAGGTGCGGAAGCTGGAGCGGGTCACCGGTGACGTGATCCTGCGCGAGTCCATGTACGACCCGGTGGCCGACCTCCCCGTACGCAGGCTCGTCGAGATCACGATCGGCGAGAAGACCACCGACCAGAAGGGCACGGTCGCCGAACGCGTCTCCGCGCAGGCGCTGCTGCCCTACATCCACCAGCGGTACGACGACCCGCTGCAGATCCTCGACGGCCCCCCGGAAGGGAGCGTCTGATGGAGCTGCGGGCGGGACAGGTCGCCGTCGTCACCGGCGCGGCGAGCGGCATCGGGCTCGCCATGGCCCGCCGCTTCGCCGCCGAGGGCATGGCCGTCGTCCTCGGGGACGTCGAGCCGGGCGCGCTCGCGGAGGCCGCCGACGAGCTGATGGCGGGCGGGGCGCAGATCCTCGCCCGGACGGTCGACGTATCCGACCCCGACGAGGTCCGGGCGTTCGCGGACGCGGCGTACGAGACCTTCGGCGCCGTCCACGTCCTCTGCAACAACGCGGGCGTGGGCTCCGGCGCCGAGGGCCGGATGTGGGAGCACGAGCCGAACGACTGGAAGTGGGCCTTCTCCGTCAACGTCTGGGGCGTCTTCCACGGCATCCAGGCCTTCGTCCCGCGCATGATCGCGAGCGGTGAGCCCGGCCACGTCGTCAACACCTCCTCCGCCGACGGCGGCATCGCCCCGCTGCCCACCGCCTCCGTGTACGCGGTCACCAAGGCGGCCGTCGTCACCATGACCGAGTCGCTCTACGCCCACCTCCGGGCCGAGCACGCGCGCGTGGGCGCCTCCGTGCTCTTCCCCGGCCCGCACATGCTCCGCACCGGCCTGTGGGAGTCGCACCGCAACCGGCCCGAGCGGTACGCGAAACAGCGCCCGCGCCGGAGCCCGTACCGCAGCCTCGACCAGTGGGAGGCGGCGATGAAGGAGGCCGGACAGGAGGTGGCCTTCACCCCGGTGGAGGAGGTCGCCGAGCTGGTCGTCGAGGGCATCCGCGCCGACCGCTTCTGGATGCTGCCGGAGAGCGAGCACAGCGACGGCCAGATCCGGGCGCGCTCGCGGTCGATGCTCGACCGCGCCAACCCGTCCTACCTGGAGAGCTTCATCCTCGACCGAGACCGAGACCGAGACCGAGACCGAGACCGAGACCGAGACCGAGACCGAGACCGAGACCGAGACCGAGACCGAGACCGAGACCGAGACCGAGACTGAGGGACGCAGGACATGACGACGTACGAGGATCCGTATCTGATCATCTCCTCCGACTGTCATGCCGGACTGCCCACCGAGCAGTACCGGCCCTATCTGGAATCCCGTCACCACCGGGCCTTCGACGAGTTCCTCGCCGGGCGGGAGGCGCGCCGGGAGGCGATGACCCGGCTCGGGGTGCGCAACGAGGCCTTCGCCGACAAGTGGTTCCACGACAACGAGGAGGGCCTGCGCGGCGGCTGGGACGCCGCCCAGCGGCTCAAGGAGCTCGACGGCGACGGGGTCGCCGCCGAGGTCGTCTTCCCCGACGCGGACGCCGTCGACAGCCAGACCGCCGCGCCCTTCGGCGTCGGCCTCGGTCTCTCCGGCGACCAGGACCCGGAGCTCGGCATGGCGGGCGCGAAGGCGCACAACCGCTGGCTCGCCGAGTTCGTCGGCCGGAATCCGGAGCGGCACTGCGGGGTCGCGCTGCTCCCCGTCACCGCCGACCCCGGCGAGGTCGTCGCCGAGATCCACCGGGCCAAGGAGTCCGGCCTCGGCGCGCTCATGATCCCCTCCATGTGGGTGGACAAGGCCCCCTACCACGACCGGCGGTACGACCCGGTGTGGGCGGCCGCCGCCGAGACCCGCATGCCGGTGCTCACCCACTCCGGCGCCGCGCCGCGCGAGGAGTACGGCGACCACCTCGGGATCTACGTCTCCGAGGTCACCTTCTGGCCGGCCAGGCCGCTCTGGTTCCTGCTCTGGTCCGGGGTCTTCGAGCGCCACCCCGGTCTGCGGTTCGGCGTCGCCGAGTCCGGCTGCTGGTGGCTGCCCAACCTGCTCTGGTTCATGGACCGGCTCTACCTCGGCGCGCACGGCGGCAAGAAGCTGTCCCCGTTCGCGGAGCTGAAGCGGCCGCCGAGCGAGTACCTGGACCGGCAGGTCTTCGTCTGCGCGACCAACACCAAGCGGCGCGAGCTCGCCCAGCGGTACGAGATCGGCGTCGACAACATCCTCTGGGGCTCGGACTTCCCGCACCCGGAGGGGACCTGGCCCGCCACGCGCGCGTGGCTGCGGAACACCTTCCACGACATCCCGGTGGAGGAGACCCGGCGGATGCTGGGGCTCGCGGCGGCGGAGGTCTTCGGCTTCGACGTCCCCGCGCTCGAGCCGATCGCCCGCCGGATCGGCCCGACCCCCGCCGACCTGGGGCAGCCGGCCGACCAGGCGGCCGTGGAGGCCTCCTGGGCGCGGTCCCGCGAGGTCGGCCGCCACTGGCTGACGGAGCACGACTTCCCGGTACTCGGGGTGACCTCATGACGGACCGCTACACGGTGATCTCCGCCGACTGCCACGCCGGCGCCGACCTCCTCGACTACCGGCCGTACCTGGAGAAGAAGCACCACGAGGCCTTCGACGCCTGGGCGGCCACGTACGTCAACCCGTACGAGGACCTGCTCGCGGACACCGCCGACCGCAACTGGAACTCGCAGCGCCGTCTGCGCGAACTGGAGGCGGACGGGATCGTCGCCGAGGTCGTCTTCCCGAACACCATCCCGCCGTTCTTCCCCTCCGCCTCCCTGATGGCCCCGGCGCCGAGCCGCGAGGAGTACGAGCTCCGCTGGGCGGGGCTGCGCGCGCACAACCGCTGGCTCGCCGACTTCTGCGCCGACGCGCCGGGCCGCCGGGCGGGCGTGGCGCAGATCCTCCTCAACGACGTCGACGAGGCCGTACGCGAGATCCGCCGCACCAAGGAGGCCGGTCTGACCGGCGGGATCCTGCTGCCGGGCACCCCGCCCGGCTCGGGCGTGCCCGAGCTGTACTCGGAGACGTACGACCCGATCTGGGCGGTCTGCGCGGAGCTGGACGTGCCGGTCAACCACCACGGCGGCTCGGCCTCGCCACCGCTCGGCGACGAACCGGCGGCCCGCGCCGTCTTCATGGTGGAGACGACCTGGTTCTCCCACCGGGCCCTGTGGCACCTCGTCTTCGGCGGCGCCTTCCGCCGTCACCCGGACCTCAGGCTCGTCCTGACGGAACAGGGCTCCGGCTGGATTCCCGGGATCCTGGAGATGCTGGACTACTACCACGGACGCCTGGTCGCCGCGGCCTCGCGGGCCGCCACCGCCGAGTCCAAGTTCGGCGCCGGGCTCGCGGAGTCCATGGGCAAGGGCCCCAGCGAGGTCTGGCGCGACAACTGCTTCGTCGGGGCGAGCTTCATGCGCCCGCACGAGGTGCCGCTGCGCGACCGGATCGGCCTCGACAAGATCATGTGGGGCAGCGACTACCCGCACGACGAGGGCACCACCCCGTACTCCCGCGAAGGCCTCCGCATCGCCTACGCGGGCGTGCCGAGGGAGGAGGTCGCCGCCATGGTCGGGGGCAACGCGGCCCGCGTCTACGGCTTCGACCTCGCCCTCCTCGACCCGCTCGCCGCCGTCCACGGCCCGGAGGTCGCGGAGGTCGCCACACCCCTGGAGAAGATCCCGGCGGGCGCGACCAGCCCGGCCTTCGCCACGGGCGGGTCGGTGCGCGTCTGGTGACCCGCCGGGTGCGACCCTCCTGACGTGACAGCACCCCCCGTGCCGGACGAGGCACACGACGAGGCCCACGGCGGAGGGCTCGGCTCCCGTCTCAACTGGCTCCGGGCCGCGGTGCTCGGAGCCAACGACGGGGTCGTCTCCACCGCGGGCCTCGTCGTGGGCGTCGCCGGCGCGACGGAGTCCCGGGCGGCCCTGCTCACCGCAGGCCTCTCGGGGCTGCTCGCCGGGTCGATGTCGATGGCGGCGGGGGAGTACGTCTCCGTCTCCAGCCAGCGCGACTCGGAGAAGGCCGCGCTCGCCGAGGAGAAGCGCGAGCTGCGCGAGCGGCCGGAGGCCGAACTCGACGAACTGGCCGGCCTCCTGGCCGCCCGCGGGCTCTCCGCGGACGTGGCCCGCGAGGCCGCCGAGCAGCTCACCGAGCGCGACGCGCTGCGCGCCCACGCGCGCGTGGAGCTGGGCATCGACCCCGACGACCTCACCAACCCCTGGCACGCGGCGGGCGCCAGCTTCCTCGCCTTCACCGTCGGCGCCCTGCTCCCCCTCCTCGCGATCGTCCTGCCGCCGGCCTGGGCCCGCCTCTGGGTCACGGTCGTCTCGGTCCTGGGGGCCCTCGCCCTCACGGGATGGTGGAGCGCCCGTCTCGGCAAGGCCCCCGCGGGCCGCGCGATCCTCCGCAACGTGGGCGGCGGCGCCCTCGCGATGGCGATCACCTACGGTGCGGGCTCGCTCCTCGGCGCGGCCGGGGTGTAGGAGCCGTTGTCGGAAGGTGCCAAAGCTTGCTGACAAGCCGTCTCGCATACTTGTCGGTAACAACGTCTAGCGGGTGACCGCCCGCCGCGCCTACCGTCGACGGCATGCCGAACCTGCCCGATGTCGTGCTCTGGTCCATACCGGCGTTCGTCCTGCTCACCGTCCTGGAGATGGTCAGCCACCGGATCCACCCCGACGAGAACGCCGCCGGATACGAGACCAAGGACGCCGCCACCAGCATCGGCATGGGGCTCGGGAGCCTCGCCTTCGACGCGCTGTGGAAGATCCCCGTGGTCGCGATCTACACCGCCGTCTACGAGCTCACTCCGCTCCGCGTCCCCGCCCTGTGGTGGACGATCCCGCTGATGCTCCTCGCGCAGGACTTCCTCTACTACTGGCAGCACCGCGGACACCACGTCATCCGCATCCTCTGGGCCTGCCACGTCGTCCACCACAGCAGTCGGAAGTTCAACCTCACCACCGCCCTGCGCCAGCCGTGGACCAGCGTGACCTCCTGGCCGTTCTACCTGCCGATGATCGCCCTCGGCGTGCACCCGGCGGCCGTCGCCTTCTGCTACTCGCTCAACCTCGTCTACCAGTTCTGGATCCACACCGAGCGGGTCGGGAAGCTGCCCCGCCCCTTCGAGTACGTCCTCAACACCCCCTCGCACCACCGCGTCCACCACGCCTCCCAGGGCGGCTACCTGGACCGGAACTTCGGCGGGATCCTCATCCTCTGGGACCGGATGTTCGGCTCCTGGGTCGGCGAGACCGACCGGCCCGTCTACGGCCTCACCAAGAACATCGAGACGTACAACCCGCTCCGCGTCGCCACCCACGAGTACGCCGCCATCGCCCGTGACCTCCGGGCCGCGAGCGGCTGGCGCGAGCGCGCCGGACGGGTCTTCCGCGGCCCGGGCTGGCAGCCGGGACACCGGGCCACCCAGCCCCAGGCCACCCACTCCCAGGCCACCCACTCCCAGGCCACCCACTCCCAGGCCCCCCAGTCCCAGGCCCCCCAGGGCGGCGCCGCTCCGGAGGCCGCCGCGTGAGCGCCGACCCCACGGCCGTCCGTGCCGCCGGCGCCGTCCCGACCGCCTCCCGCGTCCTGCTCGCCGCCTTCGGGCTTGCCGCCGCCGTCGACCTGGTCTCCCTGCTCGCCGGCGCCGACCTCGGCCACCAGCTCGCCAAACCGCTCCTGATGCCCCTGCTCGCCGCGTACGCCGTCACCAGGGGTGCCCCCAAGCTCCTGACCGCCGCGCTCCTCTTCGGCTGGGGCGGCGACGTCTTCCTGCTCTCCGACGCCGACTGGGCCTTCCTCGTCGGCATGGGCTCCTTCGCCGGCGGACACGTCTGCTACCTGGTCCACTTCGGGCGCCGGCGTACGTCGCCACTCCTCGGCGCCGGATACGCGGCCGCCCTCGTCGGCACCGTGGCGCTCCTCTGGCCCGACCTCCCCGCCGAGCTGCGGATCCCCGTCGCCGGGTACTCCCTGCTGCTCACCGCGATGGCCTACCGCGCGAGCTCCCTCGGGCTCCTGGCCGGCCTCGGCGGCGCCCTGTTCCTGCTGTCCGACACCCTCATCGCCACCGGTGTCGCCGAGTGGCCCCAGCTGCCGGCCCCCGACTTCTGGGTCATGCTGACCTACATCGCGGCGCAGTACCTGCTGACGGCGGGAGTGCTCGGCGCGATGTACGGTGAACGTCGTACAACCGTCTGACAGCAAGGACCGTCCGCCATGCGCGCCACCACCATCCACGCTCCGTTCGACATGCGCGTGGAGGACGTGCCCGACCCCGTGATCAAGGACTCCACCGACGTCGTCCTGCGCGTGCTGCGCGCCTGCATCTGCGGCAGCGACCTGTGGGCCTACCGCGGCGAGTCCGCCCGGCAGCCCGGCCAGCGCATCGGCCACGAGTTCCTCGGCATCGTCGAGGAGACCGGCTCCGACGTCACCGGCTTCACCGCGGGCGACCTCGTCGTCGCCCCCTTCGTCTGGTCCGACGGCACCTGCGAGTACTGCGCCGAGGGGCTCCAGACCTCCTGCCCGAGCGGCGGCTTCTGGGGCTCGGTCGGCTCCGACGGCGGCCAGGGCGAGGCCGTCCGCGTCCCCTTCGCCGACGGCACCCTCGTCAAGCTCCCCGCCGACGCCGCCTCCGACGACCACCTGCTGACCGCGCTGCTCGCCCTCTCCGACGTCATGGGCACCGGCCACCACGCCGCCCTCGGCGCGGGCGTGACGCGCGGTTCCACCGTCGCGGTCGTCGGTGACGGCGCCGTCGGCCTCTGCGGCGTCCTCGCGGCCAAGCGCCTCGGCGCCGAGCGGATCATCGCCCTCGGCCGGCACACCGCCCGTACCGATATCGCCCGCGCCTTCGGCGCCACCGACGTCGTCGCCGAGCGCGGCGAGGCCGCCGAGGCCGCCGTCCGCGAGCTCACCGGCGGCCAGGGCGCCCACGCCGTCATCGAGGCCGTCGGCACCGAGCAGTCGATGCGCACCGCCGTCGCCATCGCCCGCGACGGCGGCTCCATCGGCTACGTCGGCGTCCCGCACGGCAGCGGCACCGGACTCGACCTCTCGGTCATGTTCGACCGGAACATCGCGCTGCGCGGCGGCGTCGCGCCCGTCCGCGCGTACATCCCGGAGCTGCTCCCGGACGTCCTCGACGGCACCATCGACCCGTCCCCGGTCTTCGACCTGACCGTCGGCCTCGACGGCGTCCCCGGCGGCTACAAGGCCATGGACGAGCGCACCGCCCTCAAGGTCCTCGTCAAGCCGTAGCGACTCGTCAAGCCGTAGCGACTCGTCGAGCCGCAGTCCTCGTCGAGCCGTAGCGACTCGTCGAGCCGGAGCACTCGCCGATCCGTAGCCCTCGTCAGGCCGTGAGCCAGGCGGGGGCGTCGGCCCCCGCGACGCCCGGCGGGCGCGACCAGCCCGCCGGGCCGCCCTCGTACGCGACGGGCGACAGCGCGTGCCGCAGCCGCCCCAGCGGGCCGTCCGTCTCGGTGACGTACCGCTCGGGCTCGTACCGCGGCAGCGCGTGCGTCAGCCAGTGCCCCGTCTGCGCGAGCGCCAGGCGTACGAGCCTGGTCCCGCCCTCCCGGTCCTGCTCGGTCAGCGAGCGCAGCACGGCCGCCGCGAGCAGATAGCCCGTGCCGTGGTCCAGGGCCTGCGCGGGCAGCGTCCCCGGCTCCTCCGCCGAGCCCTCGGTCACGGCGATCCCGGTCGCCACCTGCACCAGGCTGTCGAAGCCGCGTCGCCCGCCCCAGGGGCCGTAGTCGCCCCAGGCGGAGAGCCGTGCGGTGACCAGGCCGGGCCGGTGGAGGTCGAAGCGGTCGAGTGCGCCGGGGCGGTAGCCGGTCACCAGGACGTCGGCCGCGTCCAGCAGCTCGCCGAAGGCGCGGCGGTCCGCGGGGCTGTCCAGATCGAGCGCCGACGTCCGCTTCCCGACGTTCGTGTCGGCGTGCTGGTCGGGCAGTTCGGGGTTGCCCGGCGGGTCGATCCGCAGCACGTCGGCGCCGAGCAGCGCGAGCGTCCTGGTCGCCACGGGACCGGCGATCACCCGGGTCAGATCGAGCACCCGCAGGGGACCGGAGCGGCGCCTGGGCGGGGCCTCGTCGAGCCGCTCCCGGGTCAGCGGCGGCCGCGCCGCCACCTCCCGGCCCTGCTCGTGCGCCGCCCACTGCTCGGGCGTGCGCAGGGCGACGGCCAGGCCCCCGGCCGCGTACACCGCGCTCTCGACCTCGACGGCCCTCCGCTCGCCGATCGCCGCCGCGACCGCCTCGACGGAGCGGGCGGAGTCGGCGGAGTCATCGGCCCCGAGAGCGGCGAGCAACGCCGCCCGGTGGTGCGGGTAGTTGGCATGGGTACGGACCCAGCCGTCGGCCGCCCGCCAGAACCGCGACAGCGGCGCGAAGCTCACCGGCGCCCGCCCGTCGACCCGCAGATGACGCTCGCTCACGAAGGCGGTGGCGACGGCACCGTCGTCCACCCGCACCGGACCCGGCAGCCCCGCCCGCTCCACGGCCGCGAGTCCGGCCACCGCGACCGAGGCCCGGGCCAGGTCCATCACGGGCAGCCGCGCGGGCAGCAGCCCGGAGGTCCCGCCGTACGTCACGCGGTCCACCAGGGCGGGATCGCCGCCGAGGGCCGACCACAACAACTCCGTACCGGTGCGCACCGTGTTGTCCATGTCGTTCTCCATGACCGCACTATGGCACTCAGTGCCATGCAGAGGGCCCTGGTGTGGCACGCCACACCAGGGCCCTCACGCACCGGAGTTCATCCGACCGTCGCGACTAGCGGCGGACGGCGTCCAGCGCGTCGATCAGACCGGCCCCGTAGAAGCCGTTCTTGTTCTTGCCACCCTCGCAGACGGCGTCGATCTTGCCGTCGCCCTCGATGTCGTACGGGTTGGTGCAGGCGCGGTCGTCGGCCTGCGCGTACAGCAGCGCCTTGAGGGCCGCCGGGCTCGCGTAGGGGTGCGTCGACTTGATGAGCGCGAGGACGCCCGCCGCGTGCGGCGCCGCCATCGACGTACCGGCCTTGTAGTTGTAGCCGCCGTTGACCGTGGTCGACAGGATGCGGCCGTTGACCGCCGGGGCGTCCGGGGTCTGGTACTCGGTACGGTCACCGCCGGGGGCGGCGATGTCGATGACACCGAGACCGTAGTTGGAGTAGGACGCCTTGAGGTCCTTGGCTCCGGTCGCGGAGACCGTGACGACACCCGGCAGCATGCCCGGGTAGTCGAGGCACACCTTCGGGTCGATGACCCGGTCGCCCGGCGTGGTGTCGTTCGGGCTGCTGTTGTCGACGATCGAGTCGGCCGCGAGGTCGAACTTCGAGTTGCCGGCCGCCGCCACGTTGACCGTGCCCTTGTGCTCCGCGTAGCGGGTCGCGCGGGTGACCGCCTCGATGAGGGCCTTCTGGTCGTCGTCGTTCTTGCAGGCGAACAGCCACGGGTCGGTGTAGTAGCTGTTGTTCGTGACGTCGACACCGTGCTCGGCCGCCCACACGAAGCCGCAGACCACGGCCTCGGTGTAGAAGAAGCCGTCCGGGTTGGCCACCTTGATGCCGGAGACCTTGACGCCCGGGGCGACACCGGTGATGCCGATGCCGTTCTTGGCGGCGGCGATCGTGCCGGCGACGTGCGTGCCGTGGTCGCTCTCGCCCGGGTTGGGGCGCCACGAACCGGCGGTGGTGTCCGGCTTGCCGGACACGCAGTTGGCGGAGGCCTCGACGTCGAAGTTCGGCGCCAGGTCCGGGTGGGTGTCGTCGACACCCGTGTCGATGACCGCGACGGTCACGCGCTTGCTGCCGAGCGTCTTCTCGTGGGCCTTGTCGGCCTTGATCGCCGGCAGGTCCCACTGCAGGGGCTCCAGCGGGTCCTGCGCGTCCGTCGCCGTGGCCGCGGCGGCCTGGGCCTCGGCCGCGGAGAGCGACTGGGCGCCCTCGTCGACCGACGTGTCGGTCTGGGCGGAGAGCGGGGCGGTACGGGTCGAACCGGCCGACACCACACCACGCGCCTGGCGGATCGTCTTCGCGAACTCGGGGTTCTGCGAGTGGACGACTATCACGCCTATCTGGTCGTACGAGATGACGACCTCGCCGCCCGCGGCGGCGATCGCCTTCTTCACCGAGGCGGCGGTCCAGCGGCCACCCGCGACGTTGACGACGTACGAGAGCTTCGGCCCGTTCGTCGCCACGACGGCTGCCGCCGGTGCGTCGCTCAGCTCCGCGGCGGAGGCGGCGCCGGAGGGAAGGAAGCCGAGCGAGGCCGTGAGCGCGAGACCAGCAGGCAGAGCAAGAGCTCGGCCGCGCCTCGATCCCAGATGAGCCATGGGTTCTCCACATCATCCGTATGTACTGCCCACGCGCGGGTTTGCGCGCGGACAGGTGCATGACGAGTGAAGCTATCGCTGATCTTCCCGGTCCTTCAATGAGTTGAGAAGACTTCATGGAGATCTGTACGAAGAAATCCCTCGCGTGAACCGCTTCGCTTCCGGCTCCGTGCCGTTGGTCAGGGGAGGAGCTCCGCCCGGAGCCCCGGTTCCCGCACCCCTGGTGAGGCCCCCTTGACCATGCCGTCCGCCCCCGCGTCACGAGGAGATTCCGTGGCTACCGAAGCACCGCCGCCGCCCAGAAACGGGACGGAGACCGACCGCGGTCCCGCCGGGCCCACGACGGAGGAGTTCGTCGACGTCCAGGAAAGCCCGGAATTCGGCGAACTGCGCCGTACGTACCGTTCCTTCGCTTTTCCCGTCACGATCGCCTTCATCGCCTGGTACCTGCTCTACGTGCTGCTCTCCAACTACGCGGGCGCCTTCATGGGGACCAAGCTCTTCGGCAACATCAACGTGGCCCTGGTCCTGGGCCTCGGCCAGTTCCTCACCACCTTCCTCATCGCCTGGCTCTACTCGCGGCACGCGGCGAAGAACCTCGACCCCCGGGCCGAGGTCATCAAGTCCCGTATGGAGGGCGACGCATGAGAACCACCGTCCTGCTCGCGGCGGGCAACGCCACCAGTGAGCACCGGCCGCTGATCATCGCCCTCTTCGGCGCCTTCGTCGTCGCGACCCTGATCATCACCGTCTGGGCCGGCCGCCAGACCCGCAGCGCCGCCGACTTCTACGCCGGCGGAGGCCAGTTCACCGGCTTCCAGAACGGCCTCGCGATCTCCGGCGACTACATGTCCGCCGCGTCCTTCCTCGGCATCAGCGGCGCCATCGCCCTCTACGGCTACGACGGCTTCCTCTACTCGATCGGCTTCCTGGTCGCCTGGCTCGTCGCCCTGCTCCTGGTCGCCGAACCGCTGCGCAACTCCGGCCGGTTCACGATGGGCGACGTCCTCGCCTACCGGATGCGCCAGCGGCCCGTCAGGACCGCCGCCGGCACCTCCACCATCGTCGTCTCGATCTTCTACCTGCTCGCGCAGATGGCGGGTGCGGGCGTGCTCGTCTCGCTGCTGCTCGGCATCACCAGCGACGGCGGCAAGATCGCGATCGTCGCCCTCGTCGGCGTCCTGATGATCGTCTACGTGACGATCGGCGGCATGAAGGGCACCACCTGGGTGCAGATGGTGAAGGCCGTCCTGCTCATCGCGGGCACGCTCCTCATCACCTTCCTCATCCTGCTGAAGTTCGACTTCAACCTCTCGCAGCTGCTCGGCGCCGCCGCCACCAACAGCGGCAAGGGCGACGCGTTCCTGGAGCCCGGCCTCAAGTACGGCGCCACCGCCCTCTCGAAGCTGGACTTCCTCTCGCTCGGCATCGCGCTGGTCCTCGGCACCGCCGGCCTGCCGCACATCCTGATCCGCTTCTACACGGTGCCGACCGCCAAGGCCGCCCGTAAGTCGGTCAACTGGGCCATCGGCATCATCGGTGCGTTCTACCTGATGACGATCGTCCTCGGCTTCGGCGCCGCCGCCCTGCTCAGCGGCGACACCATCAAGGCGTCCAACAAGGCGGGCAACACGGCGGCCCCGCTCACCGCTCTGGAGGTCGGCGGCGGTGCCGGCTCCACCGGCGGCGCGATCCTCCTCGCCGTCATCTCCGCCGTCGCCTTCGCCACCATCCTCGCGGTGGTCGCCGGTCTGACCCTGGCCTCGTCCTCGTCGTTCGCGCACGACATCTACGCGAACGTGATCAAGCGCGGGAAGGCCACCGAGAAGGAGGAGATGCGGGCCGCCCGCTGGTCGACCGTCCTCATCGGCATCGTGTCGATCGCGCTCGGCGCCCTCGCCCGCGACCTCAACGTCGCCGGCCTGGTCGCCCTCGCCTTCGCGGTCGCCGCCTCGGCCAACCTGCCGACGATCCTCTACTCGCTCTTCTGGAAGCGCTTCACCACCCAGGGCGCGCTCTGGTCGATCTACGGCGGGCTGATCTCCTCCGTGGTCCTCGTCCTCTTCTCGCCGGTCGTCTCCGGCGGACCGGCCTCGATGTTCAAGGGCGTGGACTTCCACTGGTTCCCGCTGGAGAACCCCGGCCTCGTCTCGATCCCGCTCGGCTTCCTCCTCGGCTGGCTCGGCTCGCTGCTCTCCAAGGAGGAGCCGGACGCGGGCAAGTACGCGGAGCTGGAGGTCAAGTCCCTCACCGGAGTCGGTGTGGCCGCCGCGGTCAAGCACTGACCGGAGCGCAGCGGGCCGTATACGTTCCGCAGCGATCCACCGGCCGCGTCGTAGAGTTCTACGACGCGGCCGCTTCGGTCCCGTGACAATCTGCCCTGCTCGTTGTCGTCGGGCTCACGTAGTCTCGAAGCACACGCATCCGCAAGACGGGGAGGGGGCCCACAGTGCTCATCGACACCTATGGCCGGGTCGCCACCGACCTGCGCGTCTCACTCACCGACCGCTGCAATCTGCGGTGCACGTACTGCATGCCGGAAGAGGGCCTCCAGTGGCTCGCGAAGCCGGATCTCCTCACCGACGACGAGATCGTCCGGCTGATCCGCATCGCCGTCACCGACCTCGGCGTCACCGAGGTCCGCTTCACCGGCGGCGAGCCGCTGCTCCGCCCCGGCCTCGTCGGGATCGTCGAGCGCTGCGCGGCCCTGGAGCCCCGCCCCCGGATGTCCCTCACGACCAACGGCATCGGGCTCAAGCGCACCGCGGCGGCCCTCAAGGCCGCCGGCCTCGACCGGGTCAACGTCTCCCTGGACACGCTGCGCCCCGAGGTCTTCAAGACCCTCACCCGGCGCGACCGCCACCAGGACGTCCTCGACGGCATGGCCGCCGCCCGGGACGCCGGCCTCACCCCGGTCAAGGTCAACGCGGTCCTGATGCCCGGGCTCAACGACGACGAGGCACCCGACCTGCTCGCCTGGGCGATCGCGGAGGGTTACGAGCTCCGCTTCATCGAGCAGATGCCCCTCGACGCCCAGCACGGCTGGAAGCGCGACGGCATGATCACCGCCGGGGACATCCTGGAGTCGCTGCGCACCCGCTTCACCCTGACCGCCGAGGGCGACGACGAGCGCGGCTCGGCTCCGGCCGAGCGCTGGGTCGTCGACGGCGGGCCGCACACGGTCGGCGTCATCGCCTCCGTCACCCGCCCGTTCTGCCGGGCCTGCGACCGGACCCGGCTCACCGCCGACGGCCAGGTGCGCACCTGCCTCTTCGCCACCGAGGAGACCGACCTGCGGGCCGCGCTCCGCTCGGACGCCACGGACGGGGACGTCGCGGACATCTGGAAGAAGGCGATGTGGGGCAAGAAGGCCGGCTCCGGCCTCGACGACCCCAGCTTCCTGCAGCCCGACCGCCCGATGTCGGCGATCGGCGGCTGAGCGAGGAAGGCCTCAGGCCTCGGAGGACTCCCAGTCGGCCAGCGGCACGACGTCCTTGAGGAATCCCCGTACGCCCAGGAACTGGGAGAGGTGTTCGCGGTGCTCCTCGCACGCGAGCCAGGTCTTGCGTCGCTCGGGCGTGTGCAGCTTGGGGTTGTTCCACGCGAGGACCCAGACGGCGTCGGCGCGGCAACCCTTGGCGGAACAGATCGGCTTCTCTTCGCTCACCTGATCATTGTCCAGCAAGGGCGATGCCGGGCAGCCACGGGGGGAGCTGCCCGGCATCGGTCCGTCGCTCCGACGGGGGATGCGGAGCGCGTAGGCAGTATGTCACGGAGCATGGGGTGCGGTGCACTGGAACTTCATGATTGATCTGAGCTTTTCCTGAGGTTTCTGGCCACTGTCCGTGATCAGTTCCGGCCGTGCGGGGGCTCCGCCGTGGCGTCCTCCGGAGCCTCCTGGGCCTCCAGAGCGGGGCGTGTCGGAGTCGGGACGAAGGTGGAGGGAAGGGAGGGAGTCGACTCCCGTCCCGCGTTGGCGATGACCACGGCGATGTAGGGGAGCACGATTCCCAGGGCGAGCGCCACGATCGCCACGTGCCGTTCGACGTTCCACAGTACGGCGGCGGCGATCACGGAGAGCGTTCGGACGGTCATCGAGATGACGTACCGCCGCTGTCGTCCCCGCACGTCGTCGGTGAGCCCCTGACGGGCCCCCGTGATCCGGAAGACCTCGGATCCACCACGCTTCGACATCGCCGTCACCACCCGCAGGTCATGCCGGACCCTCCCCGGTCCGGACCTCTCTCCACCGTACGCCCGCCCTCCCGCGCCGACGAGGCCGGGGCGCGGACGGCGCCGCCCGACATGCGCCGTATGGCCGGTGGGCCGAGACTGGGCCCACATGCGCACAAGGAGGCGACGATGAGTTGGTTGTGGGCGATCATCGTGGGATTCGTCCTCGGTCTGATCGCGAAGGCGATCCTGCCGGGGAAGCAGCAGATCCCGCTCTGGCTGACGACCGTGTTCGGCATTCTCGGCAGCGTGCTCGGCAACGCGGTCGCAACCTGGATCGGTGTCAACGAGACCAAGGGCATCGACTGGACCCGCCACCTGCTCCAGCTGATCGGCGCCGTCGCCGTGGTCGGGGTGGGCGACATGCTCTGGGCCTCGATCAAGGGCAACAGACAACGAGCGTGACCCCGCCGGGGGACCGGAAGACCGGACGACGGGAAGACGGGAAGACGGGAAGACGGGAGACGGGAAGACCGGGAAGCCCGGAAGGCCCGAAGGCGACACCGGAAAAACCGGGAGGCCCGGTACGGCACCTCAGTGCCGTACCGGGCCTCCCGTGCGTGGACCGGGCGAGTCAGCCCTCCGCGCCGGCGAACTCGATCGCCGCCAGGTTCTTCTTGCCGCGTCGCAGCACCAGCCAGCGGCCGTGCAGCAGCTCCTCCGCCGACACCTCGGCGTCCTCGGCGGTGACCTTCACGTTGTTCACGTACGCACCGCCCTCCTTCACCGTGCGGCGCGCACCCGACTTGCTCGGCGCGAGCCCGACCTCGGTGAACAGGTCCACGACCTGGCCCAGCTCGGTCACGCGCGCGTGCGGCAGCTCGGACAGGGCGGCGGCGAGCGTCGCCCCGTCCAGCTCGGCCAGGTCACCCTGCCCGAACAGCGCCTTGGAGGCGTTGATGACGGCCGCGCACTGCTCGGCGCCGTGCACCAGGGTGGTGAGCTCCTCGGCGAGCGCCCGCTGGGCGGCCCGTGCCTGCGGCCGCTCGGCGGTCTGCTGCTCCAGCTCCTCCAGCTCCTCGCGGGACTTGAAGGAGAGGATCCGCATGTACGTCGAGATGTCCCGGTCGTCCACGTTCAGCCAGAACTGGTAGAACGCGTACGGCGTGGTCATCTCCGGGTCGAGCCAGACGGCCCCGCCCTCGGTCTTGCCGAACTTGGTGCCGTCAGCCTTGACCATCAGCGGGGTCGCCAGCGCGTGGACCTCAGCGCCCGGCTCCAGACGGTGGATCAGGTCGAGCCCGGCCACCAGGTTGCCCCACTGGTCCGAGCCGCCCTGCTGGAGCGTGCAGCCGTAGCGGCGGTACAGCTCCCGGAAGTCCATGGCCTGGAGCAGCTGGTAGCTGAACTCCGTGTAGCTGATGCCCTGCTCGGACTCCAGACGCCGGGCGACGGAGTCCTTGGTCAGCATCTTGTTGACCCGGAAGTGCTTGCCGATGTCCCGCAGGAACTCGATCGCCGACAGGCCGGCGGTCCAGTCCAGGTTGTTCACCATGACCGCCGCGTTCTCCCCCTCGAAGGAGAGGAAGGGCTCGATCTGCGAGCGCAGCCGGTTCACCCAGTTCGCGACCGTCTCGGGGTCGTTCAGGGTGCGCTCGGCCGTCGGCCGCGGGTCGCCGATCTGGCCGGTGGCCCCACCGACCAGCGCCAGCGGCCGGTGCCCGGCCTGCTGGAGCCGGCGGACGGTGAGGACCTGCACCAGGTGACCGACGTGGAGACTGGCCGCGGTCGGGTCGAAACCGCAATAGAACGTGACGGGACCGTCCGCGAGAGCCTTGCGCAGGGCGTCCTCATCGGTGGACTGGGCGAAAAGCCCGCGCCACTTCAGCTCGTCGACGATGTCCGTCACGACCGTCAGTCTCCTCAGGTTGTTGGTGGTACGACGACTCAGTCTAGGTGGGTCAGACCCCCTTGCTGACCGAGCTCATGTTGAAGTCCGGCACCCGCAGGGCGGGCATCGCGGCCCGGGTGAACCAGTCGCTCCACTCGCGCGGCAGCGTCTTCTCCGTACGGCCCGCCTCCGTGGCCCGCGACAGCAGGTCCACCGGCGACTCGTTGAACCGGAAGTTGTTCACCTCGCCGACCACCTCGCCGTTCTCGACGAGGTAGACGCCGTCCCGGGTCAGTCCGGTCAGCAGCAGCGTCGCGGGGTCGACCTCGCGGATGTACCAGAGGCAGGTCAGCAGCAGGCCACGCTCCGTCGAGGCCACCATCTCCTCGAGGGAGCGCTCACCGCCGCCGTCCAGGATCAGGTTCCCCGCCCCGGGCGCCACGGGCAAGTGAGTAAGCCCGGCGGTGTGCCGGGTGGTGATCAGGTGGGCCAGGCTCCCGGCCTTCACCCAGTCGATCGGCCCGAGCGGCAGACCGTTGTCGAAGACGGAGGAGTCGTCGCCGGAGGAGTGCGCGATCACGAAGGGCGCGGACTCCAGGCCCGGCTCGTTCGGGTCGCTGCGCAGGGTCAGCGGCAGCGGCGAGAGGGTCTCGCCGAGCCGGGTGCCGCCGCCGGGCTTGGAGAAGACCGTACGGCCCTCCACCGCGTCCCGGGCCATGGACGACCACAGCTGGTAGATCATCAGGTCGGCCACGGCGGTCGGCGGCAGCAGCGTCTCGTACCGCCCGGCGGGCAGCTCGATCCGCCGCTCCGCCCAGCCGAGGCGGGTCGCCAGCTCCGCGTCGAGCGCGGCCGGGTCGACGTCCTTGAAGTCCCGCGTCGAGCGTCCCGCCCAGGCGGAGCGCGAACGGTCGGGGGACTTGGCGTTCAGTTCGAGCGTCCCGTTGGGCTGGTCGTGGCGGAGCCGCAGCCCCGTCGACGTCCCCAGGTAGGCGGAGGTCAGCTCGTGGTTGGCGAAGCCGTAGAGCTCACGGCCGCCGGCCCGGGCGCGGGCGAAGGCCTCGCCGAGCGCCGGGGCGAAGTCGGCGAAGACGGCGGAGGAGGTCTCGGCCGGGGCGTCCGTGAAGTCGGGGGAGGAGGGCACGCCCTCGACCAGCGGCTGCGCGTCCTCGGCGGGCCCGGCGGCACGCGCGGCGGCCTCGGCGGCCCGGACCAGCGGCTCCAGGTCGTCGACGGTCACGGCCGACCGCGAGACGACACCGGAGGCGGTGCCCTGGGCGCCGTCGACGGTCGCGATGACGGTGAGGGTCCGGCCGCGCGTGACACCGTTGGTGGTCAGCGCGTTCCCCGCCCAGCGCAGGTTCGCCGAGGACTCCTCGTCGGCGATGACCACGCACCCGTCCGCCCGGGACAGCTCAAGTGCCCGCTCGACGATCTCGTACGGCTTGCTGACGCGGCTCATCGTCCGGCCTCCTGCGTCGTGTTCAGGCTGTGCTTGCCCGGGGGACACTGCATCTGATTGCGGCTGCGCCGCGGGCCGGACCCCCGGCAGATTCCGTGGCTCGCGCTCATCGTCCGGCCTCCTGCGTCGTGTTCAGAATGTTGACGCCCCGGAAGAGGGCGGAGGGGCAGCCGTGGGAGACCGCGGCGACCTGGCCCGGCTGGGCCTTGCCGCAGTTGAACGCGCCGCCGAGGACGTACGTCTGCGGGCCGCCGACCTGCTCCATCGAGCCCCAGAAGTCGGTGGTCGTCGCCTGGTACGCCACGTCCCGCAGCTGTCCGGCGAGCCGGCCGTTCTCGATGCGGAAGAAGCGCTGCCCGGTGAACTGGAAGTTGTAGCGCTGCATGTCGATCGACCACGAACGGTCGCCGACCACGTAGATGCCCCGCTCGACCCCGCCGATCAGGTCCTCCGTCGACAGACCGCCCGGGTCCGGCTGGAGCGAGACGTTCGCCATCCGCTGCACCGGCACGTGCGCGGGGGAGTCCGCGAAGGCGCAGCCGTTCGAGCGCCCGAGGTCCGTGAGCTTCGCGATCCGCCGGTCCAGCTGGTAGCCGACGAGCGTGCCGTCCTTCACCAGGTCCCAGCTCTGCGCCTCGACGCCCTCGTCGTCGTACCCGATGGTGGCGAGCCCGTGCTCGGCGGTCCGGTCGCCCGTCACGTTCATGATCGAGGAGCCGTACGCCAACTTGCCCAGCTGGTCGAAGGTGGCGAAGGAGGTACCGGCGTAGGCCGCCTCGTAGCCGAGGGCCCGGTCCAGCTCGGTGGCGTGCCCGATCGACTCGTGGATCGTCAGCCAGAGGTTCGACGGGTCCACGACCAGGTCGTACCGCCCGGCCTCGACGCTCGGCGCCCGCATCTTCTCGGCCAGGAGCCCCGGGATCTCGTCCAGCTCCTTGTCCCAGTCCCAGCCGGTGCCCGTCAGGTACTCCCAGCCCCGCCCGACCGGCGGCGCGATCGTCCGCATCGAGTCGAACTCACCGGTCGTCTCGTCGACGGCGACGGCCGTGAGCTGCGGGTGCAGCCGGACGCGCTGCTGGGTGGTGACCGTGCCCGCCGTGTCCGCGTAGAACTTGTTCTCGTGGACGGTCAGCAGCGAGGCGTCCACGTGCGCCACGCCCTCCGCCCGCAGCAGCCGCGTGCTCCAGTCGGCGAGCAGCGCGCTCTTCTCCTCGGCGGGGATGGAGAAGGGGTCGATCTCGTACGAGGAGACCCAGGTGCGCTCGGCGTGCACCGGCTCCGGCGCCAGCTCCACCCGCTCGTCGGAGCCCGCCGCGGCGATCACCTTCGCCGACAGCTTGGCCATGGCGACCGCCTGCGAGGCGACCCGCGCGGCCCCGTCCATGGTCAGGTCGACTCCGGACGCGAAGCCCCAGGCCCCGCCGTGCACCACCCGCACCGCGTAGCCGAGGTCGGTGGTGTCCGAGGAACCGGACGGTTTGGCGTCCCGCAGTCGCCACGAGGCGCTGCGCACGCGCTCCAGGCGGAAGTCCGCGTGCTCGGCGCCGAGCGCGCGCGCCCGGGCGAGCGCCGCGTCGGCGAGCGCCCGCAGGGGCAGCGCGACGAACGAAGGGTCGATCTGATGGACCACGAGCGGCCTCGCTCTCGGTGATCGGAAGACGGGGGTTGGGCTGTCCCGGAAGTCAATCACGGGACGGGTGGCCGGGTGGGCCCATTCGAGTGGCGTCGCGAGCCGCGCGCGGAGTTGCTCCCGGCCGGACCCGCGGGCTCTCCCCGGAGGACCCGCAGGCCACACCCGTACCGCCGCCGAGCTGTAGGGATCCGACAGCGACGCCCCTACGCCACTGTCGGAGGTCGATTCCTCATGTCGGGAGCCTTACCGATAGGTTTTCGGCTACCAGACCGCTATCGAAAGGGTGATCCGTTGAGCCGCTCGGTTCTCGTCACCGGAGGAAACCGGGGCATCGGCCTCGCCATCGCCCGCGCGTTCGCCGAGGCCGGCGACAAGGTCGCGATCACGTACCGCTCCGGCGAGCCGCCGGCCGCCCTGGTCGAACTCGGCTGCCTGCCCGTCAAGTGCGACATCACCGACACGGAGCAGGTGGAGCAGGCGTACAAGGAGATCGAGGAGAAGCACGGTCCCGTCGAGGTCCTCGTGGCCAACGCCGGCGTGACGAAGGACCAGCTCCTCATGCGCATGTCGGAGGAGGACTTCACGTCCGTCCTCGACACCAACCTCACCGGCACCTTCCGGGTCGTCAAGCGTGCCAACCGCGGGATGCTGCGCGCCAAGAAGGGCCGCGTCGTCCTGATCTCCTCGGTGGTCGGTCTGCTGGGTTCCGCGGGCCAGGCCAACTACGCCGCCTCCAAGGCCGGCCTGGTCGGGTTCGCCCGCTCCCTCGCGCGTGAGCTCGGCTCGCGCAACATCACGTTCAACGTCGTCGCCCCTGGTTTCGTCGACACCGACATGACCGCGGTCCTCACCGACGAGCAGCGCGCGGGCATCGTGTCCCAGGTGCCGCTGGGCCGTTACGCGCAGCCGGAGGAGATCGCCGCCGCGGTGAAGTTCCTCGCCTCCGACGACGCCTCGTACATCACTGGAGCCGTCATCCCGGTTGACGGCGGATTGGGCATGGGTCACTGATCACCATGAGCGGAATTCTCGAGGGCAAGCGCATCCTGATCACCGGTGTGCTGATGGAGTCCTCCATCGCCTTCCACACCGCGAAGCTGGCCCAGGAGCAGGGCGCGGAGATCATTCTCACCGCCTGGCCCCGGCCGTCGCTGACCGAGCGCATCGCCAAGAAGCTCCCCAAGCCCGAGAACGTGAAGGTCCTGGAGCTCGACGTCTCCAACGACGAGCACCTCGCGCGCCTGGAGGGCCAGGTCCGTGAGCAGCTGGGCGACCGTCTCGACGGCATCGTCCACTCGATCGGCTTCGCCCCGCAGGACGCCCTCGGCGGCAACTTCCTCAACACGCCGTTCGAGTCCGTCGCCACGGCCATGCACGTCTCCGCCTTCTCCCTGAAGTCGCTGACGACGGCGCTGCTGCCGCTGATGACGGAGGGCGGCGCGGTCGTCGGCCTCACCTTCGACGCGCAGTACGCCTGGCCGCAGTACGACTGGATGGGCCCGGCCAAGGCCGCCCTGGAGGCCACCAGCCGCTACATGGCCCGTGACCTGGGCAAGCAGAACATCCGCTGCAACCTGATCTCGGCGGGCCCGATCGGTTCGATGGCCGCGAAGTCCATCCCGGGCTTCAGCGAGCTCGCGGCGGTCTGGGACAGCCGTTCCCCGCTGGAGTGGAACCTCGCCGACCCGGAGCCGGCCGGCCGCGGTGTCGTGGCGCTGCTCTCCGACTGGTTCCCGAAGACGACGGGCGAGATCGTCCACGTCGACGGCGGTCTGCACGCGATCGGCGCGTAAGCACTCGCGGCTCGGCCGAGGGCCCGTGCGTCTTCCCTGGTGGGAGGGGCGCGCGGGCCCTCTCCGTTCCCCGACTCGAAAAGTCGCGCGAATCACCCCAGACTGGGGCAGAGCGTAATGTTCTGCTGCTGACGGGGAGGAGGTACGGGCATGCGCGCGATACGTCACGGGTTCGGCGCGTTCGCCTCGGTCGCCGTTCTGCTCACCGGGATCGCCGTCGCCGCCGAGGTGCGCGCGGCTCCCGCTCCGGCCGAGGAGCTCCCCGCCGCCGCCCCGGCGGCCGAGGAGCCGGAGAACTTCGGGGCCTCCTGCCGCACCGTCGTCCAGGGCTCCCGCGTCACCGCCCACTGCCAGAACCCGTACCCCCGCACCGACCGCGTCCGGCTGCACGTCGAGTGCGACCGCTGGTGGGACGTCGACACCGACAGCGCCCCCGTCGACGTCGGCCCCGCGGACTACGCCCAGGTCACCGGCCGCTGCTGGAAGGAGGTCCGGTCCGCCTGGGTCACGCACCAGCCGGCGGAACCGGATCCGGAGCCGACGGCGGTTCGGGGCTCTTGAGGCACATGAAGGGGTAGCCGGCCGCTTCCGTCCCGGCCCGCCCCGCGTCGCCCTCGCGGATCGCGTCCACCAGGCGCGCGTGGTCCATGTGGTTCTCCGGGCGCAGCTCCTGCCCGACGTCGCCGCGCAGCCACTCCCGCAGGAGATCGCCCAGGTCCGCGTAGAGCTCCGTCAGCACGTCGTTGCCCGAAGCGGCGACGACCGCGTGGTGGAAGGCCGCGTCGACCGTCACGAACCGCTCCGCGTCACCGGACTCCCAGGCCTCCTCGCGTCGTGCGAGGAGGGCGTCGAGCTGCCTCAGGTCCCGGTCCGTCCGCCGCTCCGCCGCGAAGCGGGCCGCCGCGGACTCCAGGGTCGAGCGCAGCTCGGCCACGTGCCGGGGGTCGGAGCCGGCGAAGCGCCGGTGCATGACGCCCGCCAGCTCGCTGGTCGCGATGACGTACGTCCCCGAGCCCTGACGGATGTCGAGCAGCCCGTTGTGCGCGAGCGCCCGGACCGCCTCGCGCACGGTGTTGCGGGCCACGCCCAGCTGCTCGACCAGCTCGGGTTCGGTCGGGATGCGCGAACCCACCGGCCACTCGCCGGAGGTGATCTGGTTCCGCAGCTCGGCGATCACCTGATCGGAGAGTCCTGCGCGCCGGGGGTGGCCGAGGGCCATGGAGCACCTTCCATTCGTTCGGAACGTCGGAACGTTAGGAACCTTCGGAACCTTCGAAAACGGACACGTTCGCGATTGGACAACCAATCATCCCATGATTCTATGATGGCCTCATGCCTGACGAGCCGAAGCCCCTCGAACCCGCCGCATCACCGGCCCGGACCACCACGCGGGCAGCCATCTCCGCACCGACCGCCGGCGCCCGGAATTCTTCCGTACCGGGGTCCCCGGCAGGCTCGGAGTTCTCGGCGGCTCGCGCGCCCCTTACCGGTTTCGCCGCTTCCTCCTCCCCTGGCGGTACCGCCTCCCGCTGGACCCTCGGGCTCGTCACCGTCGGCCTCGTCCTCGCCGCCCTCAACCTGCGCCCCGCCATCACCAGCCTCGGCGCGCTCCTCGAAGAGGTCAGCGCGGGCCTCCACATGAGCGGCAGCGTCGCGGGCGTCCTCACCTCCGTCCCCCCTCTCTGCTTCGCGGTCTTCGGCATCACCGCCCCGCGCCTCGCCCGCCGCTTCGGCCCCGCCGCCGTCGTCTGCGCGGGCATGGCGGCGATCTTCGTGGGCCTCGCCGTCCGCCCCCTCGCCTCCGGCACGGCCGGCTTCCTCGCCGCCAGCGCCCTCGCCCTCATGGGCATCGCCGTCAGCAACGTCCTGATGCCCGTGATCGTCAAGCGGTACTTCCCCGACCGCATCGGCACCATGACCGGCCTCTACTCCATGGCGCTCGCCCTCGGCACCTCCGTCGCGGCGGCGGCGACCGTCCCCATGACCGAGGCCCTCGGGGACTGGCGGCTCGGCCTCGGCGTCTGGGCCGCCGTCGCCGCGCTCGCCGTCCTGCCCTGGATCCCGCTCGTACGAGACCGCGACCGCGCCGCCGCCCCCCGTACGGGGAAGGCGGCCGCCACCGCCGCTGCGGCCGCCACTCGGGCCACCGCCGCTGCGGCCGCCCCCCGGGCCACCGCCCCGGCCGACGCCGCCGCCGCGCCGCGCGTCACCCGCAGCCGCACCGCCTGGGCCCTCGGCTGCTTCTTCGGCCTCCAGGCCACCAGCGCCTACATCACCATGGGCTGGATGCCGCAGATCTTCCGCGACGCCGGCGTCCCCGCCTCCACCGCGGGCGTGCTCCTCGCCGTCACCATGGTCATGGGCGTCCCGCTCGCCTTCGTCATCCCCCGGCTCGCGACCCGGATGAAGAACCAGGGACCGATCGTCGTCGCGCTCGGCCTCTGCGGCCTCGGCGGCTACACCGGCCTCTTCCTCGCCCCGGCCGCCGGAGCCTGGGCCTGGGCGGTGCTGCTCGGCGTCTCCAACTGCGCCTTCCCGCTCGCCCTCACCATGATCGGGATGCGCTCGCGGACCGGCGCCGGCGTCGTCAGGCTCTCCGCCTTCGCCCAGAGCGTCGGCTACCTCATCTCCATCCCCGGCCCCCTCCTCGTCGGCGTGCTCTACCAGCACAGCGGCGGCTGGGGACTCCCCATCGCGCTCATGGGCGGCCTGATGGTGCCGCAGATGATCGTCGGCACCCTCGCGGGGAGGGACCGGACGGTAGAGGACGAATGCTGAGATGCGAGACTGGCCCCATGCCAGTCCTCGAACCCAATCCCCAGAACGGCCAGAAGAAGCTGCTCGTCGTGCTCGGCGCGATGCTCGGCATCACGGTGGTCATCGCCGTCATCGCCTCCTTCGCCTCACCGTGAACCCCCGGGGTGGGGAAAACCCCCGCATCCCCTAGGGGGTGAGTGTCAGGGTGAACTGGGTGGATCACCTGATGGGCCGGAGAACGCCCGATCCGTACGTTGGGAACAACGCGGAAAACAGTTGCCCAGCCCTCGGTTCCCCAGCCCTCGGAGGCGGCCATGTCGGCCCGTACGCACCCCAGCACCCGGCCCCTGCCGACCGGCGTCGACACCCGGCTGCCCTGGTGGGCGCTGGCCCTCCCCGTGGCCGCGTTCGTCGCCCTGCTGCTGCTCATAGCGGGGCCGGGTGGGGCCCACGCGACCGCTGGTGACCTGGGGGTCGACCGGGTCCTGGAGCACCTCCAGCAAACGCTCGCTCTCTGAGTCACCGCGAGCCGTTTCGTGCAAAGCTGTTGACCATGAGCGTCGACACACCCCGCAGGATCGTGCTGCTCCGACACGCGAAGGCAGATTGGAACGAGGCGTCCGACCACGAGAGGCCCCTCGCCGAGCGAGGCCGCGTGGACGCCCCCGTGGCGGGCCGCAGGCTCGCCGAGACCGGCATCGGCTTCGACCTGGCCCTCTGCTCGACCGCGGTCAGGACCCGTGAGACCTGGAAGCTGGCCGTGCACGCACTGCCGCAGCGCCCCAGGACCGTGTACGAGGACCGGCTGTACGAGGCCTCGCTCGGCGAGCTCATCGCCCTGGTGAACGAGACCTCGGACGAGGTGTCCAATCTCCTGGTCATCGGCCACAACCCCGGGATGCACGGCCTCGCCGACGCCCTCGCGGGCGGGGCCGAGGGAGAAGTCCTGTCGCGCATGAACCGCACCGGCTTCCCGACCTCGGCCTTCGCCGTCCTCGCGTTCAACGGCTCCTGGAAATCGGTGGAGCACGGCGTGGCACGGCTCGTGGACTTCTGGACCCCGCACGCCTGACACCCCGCTCCCGACCCGCCCGTACGCGAAAGGCCCGGCCGTCGTTACGACGACCGGGCCCTCTCCCGTACCTCTGTCTCAGTGCAGCAGGTCCTCGCCGCCGTCGGCGGCCTCGACCTCGTCGCGCGTGATCCCCAGCAGGTAGAGCACGGTGTCCAGGAAGGGCACGTTCACCGCGGTGTCGGCGGCCCGGCGCACCACCGGCTTGGCGTTGAACGCCACCCCGAGCCCCGCCGCGTTCAGCATGTCCAGGTCGTTGGCGCCGTCGCCGATGGCCACGGTCTGCGCCAGCGGCACCCCCGCCTCCGTGGCGAAGCGGCGCAGCAGCCGCGCCTTGCCCGCACGGTCCACGATCTCGCCGGTCACCCGCCCGGTGAGCTTGCCGTCCACGATCTCCAGGGTGTTGGCCGAGGCGAAGTCGAGCCCGAGGCGTTCCTTCAGGTCGTCGGTGACCTGGGTGAACCCGCCGGAGACGACCCCCACCTGGTAGCCGAGCCGCTTGAGGGTACGGATCAGGGTCCGGGCCCCCGGCGTCAGCCGCACCTCGGTGCGGACCTTGTCGACCACCGACGCGTCCAGGCCGGCGAGCAGCTCCACCCGCGCGTGCAGCGACTGCTCGAAGTCCAGCTCACCGCGCATCGCCGCCGCCGTCACCTCGGCGACCTTGTCCTCGCAGCCCGCGTGCGCCGCGAAGAGCTCGATGACCTCGTCCTGGATGAGCGTCGAGTCGACGTCCATGACGACGAGCCGCTGGGCCCGCCGGTGCAGTCCGGCGGAGACCACGGCCACGTCCACCCCGATGGTGTGGGCCTCGATCGCCAGCGCGGTCCGCAGCGGCTCGGTCTCGCAGCCCGAGACGGCGAACTCCACGGCGGTCACCGGATACTTCGCGAGCCGGAAGATACGGTCGATGTTGCCGCCGGTCTCCGCGATCCTGGCCGCTATGGCCGCCGTCTGCTCGGCGGTGAGCGGGTTGCCCAGCACGGTGACGTGCGAGCGTCCCTCGCCCCGGGGACGGTTGTCACCCGTACCGGAGATGATCTCGGCCTGGAGCTTCAGGGACTCGGCCCAGCTGTGCACGGTCGCCCGCAGTTCGCCCTGCGAGGCGACGGTCGGCTCGGTGACGAGCGCGCACAGGACGAGGCGGCCGCGGGAGACGACCTGCTCGATGTCCACGACGTCGACGGAGTAGGCGGCGAGAGTGTCGAAGAGTCCGGCGGTGATCCCGGGACGGTCCTTCCCGAAGATCTTGACGAGAAGGGTGGGAACGTCTGAGGTCTGCGATGCGCTCATGGTGCTTCCACCGTATCGGGCACCGCGTGCCACACGACTCCCCGTCCCGCGTAGCGGACACCCGAGTGGTCGCGCCCTTGCCCCGGAAGGCCCGCACGAGTGCCCCGAAGGGCCCGCACGGGGTGCCGCCGAGGGGCCGAGCCGACCCTTCTCCAGAGTCCTCACACAGCCCGACTTTCGGAGAGGGGACCGGGCCTGAAATAGTTCCCCACGATGTTCGCCATCCCTAGACTCCCTGCGACGGGGGTACATCGGGGGACAAGTAGTGGGGCATGGAGTGCCAGAACTCGTACTGGAATTGAACGGAAGGACCTGGACGCTCGATCCGTCCAGGTCGTACACCCTTGGCCGCGACCCGCAGGGTGACCTGGTCATCGACGACGCCAGGGTCTCGTGGCGACACGCCACCATCAGCTGGGGCGGCCGGAGTTGGGTCATCGAGGACCACGGCTCCACGAACGGCACGTTCGTCCAGGGCCAGCGGATCCACCAGATGGAGATCGGCCCCGGCTCGGCCGTCCACCTCGGCAACGCGACCGACGGCCCGCGGCTGAATCTCGCCGCCGGAGCCCAGGCCGCGCACCAGGCGCACCAGCCGCAGGCCCACGCGCAGGCTCCGACGGCCCAGCCCGCCGCCGCCCACCAGGCCGCACCGGCGCAGGCCGGCGCCCAGGCCGACTGGGCGACGCACCAGGCCCCGCCGCAGCACCAGACGCCGCAGCAGGGCTGGCCGCAGCAGGCCCAGCAGCCCGTACAGCCGCAGGTGCCGCACCAGCAGGGCGGCGGCCACCAGGGCCCCCACGGTCACCAGGGGCACGGCCACCCCGGCGCCGCCGCGGGGGCGTCGTCGGCCTACGCCGACCGCAGCCCCACCACGTTCCACCAGCTGTCCCTCGGCCACGTCATGCGCATCGGCCGTGCCCTCGAGAACGAGCTGGTCGTCTCCGACCTCCAGGTCTCGCGGCACCACGCCGACTTCCACGCGCTGCCCGACGGCCGCTTCGAGATCCGCGACCTCGGCTCGCACAACGGCACGTACGTCAACGGCCAGCCGATCCCCAAGGGCGGCACGGCCGTCCTCGGCCCGCAGGACATCGTCGGCGTCGGTCACTCGACGTTCCGCATCGTCGGCGGCCAGCTCGAGGAGTTCGTCGACACCGGCTCGGTGTCCTTCTCGGCCCGCCACCTCACGGTCACGGTCGACGGCGGCAAGCAGATCCTCAGGGACGTCTCCTTCGGCGTCCCGGAGAAGTCGCTGATCGGTGTCATCGGCCCGTCCGGCTCCGGAAAGTCCACCCTGCTCAAGGCGCTGACCGGCTACCGCCCGGCCAACGAGGGCGACGTCCTCTACGACAACCGGAGCCTCTACAAGCAGTTCGCCGAGCTGCGCCAGCGCATCGGTCTGGTCCCGCAGGACGACATCCTGCACAAGGAGCTGACCGTCCAGAAGGCGCTGCGCTACGCGGCCAAGCTCCGCTTCCCGGGCGACACCGCCACGGCCGAGCGCGAGGCCCGCATCGGCGAGGTGCTGCGCGAGCTCAAGCTCGACATCCACAAGGAGAAGAAGGTCACCTCCCTCTCCGGTGGCCAGCGCAAGCGCGTCTCCGTCGCCCTGGAGCTCCTCACCAAGCCCTCGCTGATCTTCCTGGACGAGCCGACCTCCGGCCTCGACCCGGGCATGGACCGCGATGTCATGCAGCTGCTCCGCGGCCTCGCCGACGACGGCCGCACGGTCCTCGTCGTCACCCACTCGGTGGCCGAGCTCGGACTCTGCGACAAGCTCCTCGTCATGGCGCCCGGCGGCTCGGTGGCGTACTTCGGCCCGCCGGAGGAGGCGCTGAACTTCTTCGGCTACTCCACCTGGGCCGATGTCTTCTCCGCCTTCGAGAACTACCGCGACTACGACTGGGCGGGCCGCTGGAAGGGCTCGCAGCACTACCAGATGTACGCCGCGGACATCGACGCCGTCGCCGCGCAGCCCGTCCAGATGCCGCAGCAGGCGATGGCCCGCCCGCCGAAGCCGCAGGGCTGGGGCTCCCAGCTGTGGACGCTGATCCGCCGCTACGTCTCGGTGATCGCCTCCGACAAGGGCTTCCTCGGCCTGATGGTGATCCTGCCCGCCGTCCTCGGCGCGGTCTCGGTCGTCATCCCGGCCGACTTCGGCCTCGGCTCGCCGACACCGCCGTCCCGCTTCAACGGCGACGCCGGAACGATCATGCTGATCCTCATGGTCGGCATGTGCTTCAGCGGCGCGGCCAACTCGGTCCGCGAACTGATCAAGGAGCGGGTCATCTACGAGAGGGAGCGCGCCACCGGCCTCTCCCGCTCCGCGTACCTGATGTCCAAGGTGATCGTCCTCGGCGTGATCACGGCCTTCCAGGGCGTCATCATCTGCGGCATCGGCTTCTCCACCCGCGCGCTGCCCGCCGAGGGCCTCCTCATGCCCCCGGCCGTCGAGCTCTGCATCCAGGTCATCGCCCTGGGCCTCACCTCGATGATGTTCGGCCTGGTCATCTCCGCGCTGGTGAAGACCGCCGAGAAGACCATGCCGCTCCTGGTCATGTTCGCGATCATCCAGGTCGTCTTCACCGGCATCCTCTTCCAGGTGTACGGCTCGCCCGGCCTGGAGCAGTTCGCCTGGCTGATGCCCTCCCGCTGGGGCATCGCCGGCGCCGGCACCACGCTCGACCTGGCCCGCCTCATGCCGCCGTGGGACCCGAAGAACCCCACCGACACCGACCCGCTGTGGGAGCACACGGCCGGCCAGTGGGGCTTCGACCTCGGCGTCCAGCTGCTCATGGCGGTCGTCTGCTGCGTCGTCGTGGCGCGACTGCTGCGCCGCCACGAGCCCGAGGTCATGCGCAAGTGACCGACTGATCGACCGGTACGCCGAAGGGCGGCACCCCCAGTGCGGGGGGTGCCGCCCTTCGGCGTACGACAGCGGACCGAGTGCGATCAGTACGCGCTGTTGACGTTGTCGATCGAGCCGTAGCGGTCGGCCGCGTAGTTGGCGGCGGCGACGAGGTTGGCGACCGGGTCGTACTGGTCGAACTTGGTGCCCGGGATGTGGTAGGCCTTGAAGGTCGGGTAGATGACCTGCAGCAGGCCCTTCGACGGGACGCCGTTGATGGCGTTGATGTCCCAGTCGTTGATGGCCCGCGGGTTGCCGCTGGACTCACGCATGATGTTCTTGTGCAGGCCGTTGTACGTGCCCGGGATGTTGTGCTTGTCCATGATGAACAGCGCCTCGCGGATCCAGCCGTCGAGGTTGTTCGCGAAGACCGGGGTACGGGCGACGGAACGGCTCGCGGCCGCCTTCGCCGCGGCGCGCTTCTTCGCGTCGGCCTTGGCCTTCGCCGCGGCCTTCGCCTTGGCGGCGGCCTTGGCCTTGGCGTCCGCCTGGGCCTTCGCGGCGGCCTTCGCCTTGGCGTCCGCCTTCGCCTTGGCGGCGGCAGCGGCCTTCGCCTTCGCGTCCGCCTCCTGCTTGGCCTTCAGGCCGACGGTGGTGTGCTGCTCGGTCACGCTGGCCGCGAGGGCCTTCGCCTGCGGGCTGGCGGCGTTGTACGACCAGGCCACCTGCTGCGTACCGGAGAGAGCCTGCGGCTCGGTCTCGGTGGACCCGCCGCCCTGTACCAGGGAGAGGGTGAGCGCGGCGGCGCTCAGAGCGGCGACACCGGCGATCGTGGCCTTGTGGGTCTTCTTCAGACCACGGATGTGGCCAGGGGTGTTCGCAGACATAACGGACTACCTCTTCGAATCGCTGGGGGTCGTCGCTCGGCCGGGGCGGCGCTGCGCCTTCTTCGGCGGCGACGAGGGCAATTCTTAGCGGCAGCAAAATCCCGTGGCAAAGGTGTGACGTACGATCCCGGGTAGTGGATCAGGGGCGTGTGCACGGACCACAGAAGCGCCCTTATGTCCGACTCACCCCACCCTGACCGCCCTCCGGAGGTCCACTAGGGGGCTTCGTAAGTGACCTGGGTCCTATGCCCGGGCTCACATCGGCCACGTAACGAACTCACCGGGCGTTGCGCCAGCAATGCGCACGGTGAGCCCCCTCCTCCCAGCGGAGGACAACGGCCTCCGGGCACTACGACCTAGGTCCCCGGTCCCCCTCCTACGCGGTCCCCGGACGGATACGGACCGTCACCAGTCGCCGGTACGGTGAGGACATGAGCCATCGACCGAGCTCCGGCCTGGCCGCCGTGAGCACCGCCCTGCTGGCGATGAGCCGCCATCTGGAGGTCCGCGACGTCCTCAAGACGATCGTCGCCTCCGCCCGCGAGCTGCTCGACGCCGAATACGCGGCCCTGGGCGTCCCCGACGACCACGGGGGCTTCGCCCAGTTCGTGGTCGACGGCGTCAGCGAGGAGCAGTGGAAGGCGATCGGCCCGCTGCCCCGGCAGCACGGCATCCTCGCCGCGATGCTCCACAAGGCCGAGCCCGAGCGCCTCGCCGACGTCCGCGAGGACCCCCGCTTCGAAGGCTGGCCGGCCGCCCACCCCGAGATGTCCGACTTCCTCGGCCTCCCCGTCAGGGACGGCGACGAGATCCTCGGCGCCCTCTTCCTCGCCAACAAGCGCTGCCCGAAGGAGACCGGCGGCTGCGGCTTCACCGCCGAGGACGAGGAGCTCCTCTCGATCCTCGCCCAGCACGCGGCCATCGCCCTCACCAACGCCCGGCTGTACGAGCGCAGCCGCGAGCTCACCATCGCCGAGGAGCGCTCCCGCCTCGCCCACGAGCTCCACGACGCCGTCAGCCAGAAGCTCTTCTCGCTCCGGCTGACCGCCCAGGCCGCCGCCGCCCTCGTCGACCGCGACCCCGCCCGGGCCAAGGGCGAGCTCCAGCAGGTCGCCGCACTCGCCGCCGAGGCCGCCGACGAGCTGCGCGCCGCCGTCGTCGAGCTCCGCCCCGCCGCCCTCGACGAGGACGGCCTCGTCCACACCCTCCGTACCCACATCCAGGTCCTGGACCGTGCCCACACGGCCCGGGTCACCTTTGAGAGCCCCGGGATCCGAGCACTGCCCGCCGCCCAGGAGGAGGCGGTGCTCCGCGTCGCCCAGGAGGCCCTGCACAACGCCCTGCGCCACGCCGACGCGGAGCTCGTCACCGTCTCCCTCACCCGCAGCGGCCCGGGCGCGCGGCTCACGGTCGCCGACGACGGCAAGGGATTCGACCCGCGTACGGTCCGCAGTGCGGGACGCCACCTCGGCCTGGTCTCCATGCGGGACCGGGCGAGCGGCGTCGGCGGATCGCTCACCGTGACATCGGCCCCGGGCGGGGGCACCACGATCGAGATGGAGGTTCCCGGTGGCTGACAAGCCGATCCGTGTCCTGCTGGTCGACGACCACCAGGTCGTCCGACGAGGCCTGCGCACCTTCCTCGAGGTACAGGACGACATAGAGGTGGTGGGGGAGGCCTCCGACGGCGCCGAAGGCGTCGCCCGCGCCGAGGAGCTCCGCCCCGACGTGGTCCTCATGGACGTGAAGATGCCCGGCACCGACGGCATCGAGGCGCTGAAGCGGCTCCGCGAGCTCGCCAACCCGGCCAGGGTCCTGATCGTCACCAGCTTCACCGAGCAGCGCACGGTCGTCCCCGCGCTCCGCGCCGGAGCCTCCGGATACGTATACAAGGACGTCGACCCCGACGCCCTCGCCGGCGCCATCCGCTCCGTCCACGCCGGACACATCCTGCTCCAGCCCGAGGTCGCCGGCGCACTCCTCAGCCAGGACGACTCCCAGGGCGGTACGGGACGGGGCTCGACCCTCACGGAGCGGGAGCGCGAGGTCCTCGGCCTCATCGCGGACGGCCGGTCCAACCGCGAGATCGCCCGCGCGCTCGTCCTCTCCGAGAAGACGGTCAAGACGCACGTCTCGAACATCCTGATGAAACTCGACCTCGCGGACCGCACCCAGGCCGCGCTCTGGGCGGTCCGCAACGGCCTCACCGACTGATACGCCCCCTGGAGGGCCTCTTGCGCGCCGGGCGCACGACCGTTCAGTCCTTCATACCGTCGTGTGTATGTCCCCCGTTCGGCGCAACCCGAAGGGGCCGGCGGCGTTCTCCATGGCGTGCTGCGGCGGACCGGCCGCAGCCGAGACCAGGAGGATGTACCAAGTGAAGAACCTCAAGAAGGCCGCTGCCCTCACCATGGTCGCCGGTGGCATCGTCGCCGCCGGCGCGGGTGTCGCCTCCGCCCACGGCGCCGAGGCCACGGGCAAGGCCCTCAACTCGCCGGGCGTCGCCTCCGGCAACCTGGTGCAGGTCCCGGTCCACGTCCCCGTGAACGTCTCCGGCAACACGGTCAACGTGATCGGCCTGCTCAACCCGGCCTTCGGCAACCACGCCCTCAACGGCTGAGCCACCCCAGAACCACCGGCCCCCGGACGATCCCCCCGGGGGCCGGCCCCCTTCCCGGACGACACGGGCGAGGGTCCAGAACCCCCGCTCGCGCACCTTCTTCTTACGCGTTCCTCGCACCGCTCGGCCCTTGCGGGCCTCCCGGGCTTCGGATCGCCGCGCCGGACTCCGTCCGCCGAGGCGGCGACACGGGCCAGGGGTCAGAACCCCCGCTCGCGCTCCCGTTCGCGTTCCCGCTCCTCCACGTACGCGTTGTACGCGGCGACCTGCGCGCGCCGGGCCACCCGCTCCACCGGCCGCAGCGCCTCCCCCCGAGCCGCCATCTCCGAGGCACTGACCGCGCCCCCGTGCCCGTGGTCGTACGCCAGGTCCACCAGCAGGCCCACCCGCTGGGCCAGCTCCAGAACCCGCACCGCACGCGGCGGGTACCCGGGGGCCAGCACCTCGCGGCCCACCTCCGCCCGCGCCCGGTACGCCTCCCGCGCCGCGTCCGCAGCCGGACCCGAGGCCGCCACGTCCAGCCGCGTCAGCACCGCCGTCGCGTCCCGCAGCGCCTCCGCCAGCTCCCGCTCCGCCTCGCCGAGCGAGGGGACGTCCGCCGGCGGGGCCGCCCGCACCGAGAGGCAGCGCCAGACCACCTCGACGTGCACGTCACCCACCGGGCCCGCCTCCGAGACCTCCGGCACGAGGCCGTACGGCGCGCCGAAGCCCACCACGGCCTCCTCCGCCTCCAGGGCGAGCGCGTTGAACTCCGGCGGCCCGCTCAACCCCAGCGGATGCCCCGGCGCCGGCAGCGCCACCCGCCACCCGGTCACCCCGAGCCGCCGCAGCCGGCCGAGCGCCAGCGTCAGCCCTACCGGGGCCGCCTCACCCGGCAGCCCCTCGACGCGGTGCACCGCGTCCTCCCCGACAATGGCCAGTGCCGCGTCGTCCGGCGACACCGCCCCGGCCAGCAGGGCATTGCCCCAGGCGGCCAGGCGTCCTGAGCGTGGTTCCGAAAGCATCCCCCCAGACTAAGGACTCTTAGGAAGCCCTAGGGACTGTCCCGCTCCACCGATAACGTAGGTTTTCCCCTGGACGCCGCGCCCATCGGTGCAAGGCGACGACTCGACTCGACCGCAAGGGGAGACAACGCGCTCATGAGCGATGTACTGGAGCTGGTGGACGTATCCGTGGTCCGCGACGGACGGGCTCTGGTGGACGAGGTCTCCTGGTCGGTCAAGGAGGGCGAGCGCTGGGTGATCCTCGGACCCAACGGCGCCGGCAAGACCACCCTTCTGAACATCGCCTCCAGCTACCTCTTCCCCACCAAGGGCACCGCCACGGTCCTCGGCGAGCAGCTCGGCGGCGTCGGCACCGACGTCTTCGAACTCCGCCCGCGGATCGGCATGGCCGGCATCGCCATGGCGGAGAAGCTGCCCAAGCGCCAGACCGTCCTGCAGACCGTCCTCACCGCCGCGTACGGCATGACCGCCACCTGGCACGAGGACTACGACGCCGTCGACGAGGAGCGCGCCCGCGCCTTCCTCGACCGCCTCGGCATGAACGACTACCTGGACCGCAAGTTCGGCACCCTCTCCGAGGGCGAGCGCAAGCGCACGCTGATCGCCCGCGCGATGATGACCGACCCCGAGCTCCTCCTCCTCGACGAGCCCGCCGCCGGTCTCGACCTCGGCGGCCGCGAGGACCTCGTCCGCCGTCTCGGCCGCCTCGCCCGCGACCCGTACGCCCCCTCCATGATCATGGTCACCCACCATGTCGAGGAGATCGCCCCCGGCTTCACCCACGTCCTGATGATCCGTCAGGGCAAGGTCCTCGCCGCCGGCCCCGTGGAGACCGAGCTCACCTCCCGCAACCTGTCGCTCTGCTTCGGCCTCCCGCTCCTCGTCGAGCGCGTCGGCGACCGCTGGACCGCCCACGGCCTGCCGCTGAAGTAGCGGACCGGAGCGCCGGCGTCCCGCACAGCCGCCCGCGCCCTGTCCCGGAGGGACCCCACCGCCCTACCATGACCACGTGGACATCGACGCGTGGATCTGGTGGTTGATCGGCGCGGTGGGGCTCGGCATTCCGCTGGTCCTGACCGCGATGCCGGAGTTCGGCATGCTGTCCGTCGGAGCGATCGCCGGGGCGGTGACCGCGGCACTCGGCTTCGGCGTCGTCGCCCAGGTCATCGTCTTCGCCGTCGTCTCCGTGGCGTTGATCGCGGTGGTCCGCCCGATCGCCGCCCGCCACCGAGACGACCGGCCCCGACTGGCCAGCGGCGTCGACGCCCTGAGGGGGCGTCAGGCTGTGGTCCTGGAACGGGTCGACGGCAGTGGCGGGGGCCGTATCAAGCTCGCCGGTGAGATCTGGTCCGCCCGCGCGCTCGACAGCGGGCAGACCTTCGAACCGGGCGACCAGGTCGACGTCGTGGAGATCGACGGGGCTACGGCCGTCGTCATGTGACCGAACCTCGCCCATGACGCTCCGCCGTCTGGGAAACTCGATCATCGAAGGCCATCCGGCACTCAACCGGTATCGAAGGGCACGGGGAACACGATGTCAGCAGTCATCATCGTCCTGATCATTCTGGTGGTGCTCGTCTTCATCGCCCTGATCAAGACGATCCAGGTCATCCCGCAGGCGAGCGCGGCGATCGTGGAGCGCTTCGGCCGTTACACCCGCACGCTCAACGCCGGGCTCAACATCGTCGTCCCGTTCATAGACTCGATCCGCAACCGGATCGACCTCCGCGAGCAGGTCGTCCCGTTCCCGCCGCAGCCGGTGATCACCCAGGACAACCTCGTCGTCAACATCGACACGGTCATCTACTACCAGGTGACCGACGCCAGGGCCGCGACCTACGAGGTCGCCAGCTACATCCAGGCGATCGAGCAGCTCACCGTCACCACCCTGCGCAACATCATCGGCGGCATGGACCTGGAGCGGACCCTCACCTCCCGCGAGGACATCAACGCGGCCCTGCGCGGCGTCCTCGACGAGGCCACCGGCAAGTGGGGCATCCGCGTCAACCGCGTCGAGCTGAAGGCGATCGAGCCGCCGACCTCCATCCAGGACTCGATGGAGAAGCAGATGCGCGCCGAGCGCGACAAGCGCGCCGCGATCCTCACCGCCGAGGGCACCCGCCAGTCCCAGATCCTCACCGCCGAGGGCGAGAAGCAGTCCGCGATCCTGCGCGCCGAGGGCGAGGCCAAGGCCGCCGCGCTGCGCGCCGAGGGCGAGGCCCAGGCCGTCCGTACGGTCTTCGAGGCCATCCACGCCGGCGACCCGGACCAGAAGCTGCTCTCCTACCAGTACCTCCAGATGCTCCCGAAGATCGCCGAGGGCGACGCGAACAAGCTCTGGATCGTCCCCAGCGAGATCGGCGACGCCCTCAAGGGCCTCTCCGGCGCCTTCGGCAACATGGGCGGCGGCGTCCCCGGCTTCAACACCAAGGACGGCGGCCGGTCCGACCGGCGAGAAGAGCCCCCGGTTGACTGACACGTACACCTAAATCTCGTGCATGATCGGTGCGAGCCCCTCGACCCTGACGACCTCAGAGCGGGGAGGCGACTCACTGACCATGTAAGGAGATGGCGTTGTCCATCTGGGAAGCCCTGGCGGTCTTCGCCGCCGGCATCGGCGCCGGCACCATCAACACCATCGTCGGATCGGGAACGCTGATCACGTTCCCGGTCCTCCTCGCGACCGGACTCCCTCCGATCACCGCGAACGTCTCCAACGCCCTCGGCCTCGTGCCCGGTTCGATCAGCGGAGCCATCGGCTACCGCCGCGAACTGAAGGGCCAGAAGTCCCGCATCATCCGCCTCGGCATCGCGGCCCTCCTCGGCGGCCTCCTCGGCGCGATCCTGCTCCTCGCACTGCCGTCCGACGCCTTCGACGCGATCGTCCCCGTCCTCATCGGCCTCGCGCTCGTGCTGGTCCTCCTCCAGCCCCGCATCGCCGCGGCCGTGAAGCGCCGCCGCGAACAGACGGGCACCGAGGCCCACCCCGACGGCGGCCCCGTCCTCCTCGCCGGCCTCTTCCTCGCCAGCATGTACGGCGGATACTTCGGCGCCGCGCAGGGCGTGCTCTACCTCTCCCTGATGGGCCTGCTGCTCAACGACACCCTGCAGCGGATCAACGCGGTCAAGAACATCCTGGGCGCCCTCGTCAACGGAGTCGCCGCCGTCTTCTTCCTCTTCGTCGCCGACTTCGACTGGACGGCCGTCCTCCTCATCGCCGTCGGCTCCACCATCGGCGGCCAGATCGGCGCCAAGGTCGGACGCAAGCTGCCGCCCGCCGTCCTGCGCGGCGTGATCATCGCGGTCGGCGTCGTCGCGATCCTCCAGCTCACCCTGAAGTAGCGCGGCGGCCCGGACGACGGAGGGGCCCGCCTCCCCACACCGGGGGAGGCGGGCCCATGCCGTACGAGTCCGCTACGCGGCCGAGTGGGAGAGCCACTCCGGCAGTTCGGACCGCTCACCCGCCCGCATCGCGAGCAGCATGGCGTCCGCGGGCGACGGTACGAACGGGGCGTGCAACAGCGGCATCCCTGCCTGCTCCGGCGTCCGGTCGGCCTTGTGGTGGTTGTCCTCGGCGCAGGAAGCGACGGTATTCAGCCAGCTGTCCCCACCACCCTGGGCCCGCGGCACGACGTGGTCGACGGTCGTCGCCCTCTTCCCGCAGTACGCGCACCGGTGTTGGTCCCGGATCAGCACCCCCCGCCTCGACCAGGGAGCGTGTCTTCGGAACGGCACCCGTACGTAGCGGCAGAGTCTGATCACCCGGGGCACCGGAAGGTCGACGGCGGCGCCCCGCATCCGAAGATCGGGATGAGCCTGCTCGACGACGGCCTTGTCCGTCAGGACGAGCACCACCGCACGGTTGAGTGTGACCGTCGAAAGCGGCTCGAAGCTCGCGTTGAGTACCAGCGTGTCCCGCATTGTGCCCACCTCCCGTGTGCCGGCCCGGCCCCGGAGCGGGGCTGTGGGGCCTGGATCAACGATGGCCGGGCTGGCCGGGGTCGGACAACGCAATTTTCCTGCGCAACAAAAGATGCCCGCTTCTGATCTCTCCAAGACCAGAAGCGGGCAAACAACAAACGAACGATCAGACCGCCGCGGGAGCCGCGTACTCACCGATCAACTGGGCACGCCCCAGCGTGTGGAAGCGCAGATTGAAGCCGACCGCCGCCGGCGACACGTCGCCGTCGGGACCGAGCTTCTCGCTGTCCACCGCGTACACCGTGAAGACGTAGCGGTGCGCCGGGTCCCCGGCCGGGGGAGCGGCGCCGCCGAACTCCTTCGCGCCGTAGTCGTTCCGTACGTGCACGGCCCCGGCCGGCAGCCCCTTGAACGACCCCGAGCCGGCCCCTACGGGCAGCTCCGTCACCGACACCGGGATGTCGAAGAGCACCCAGTGCCAGAACCCGCTGCCCGTCGGGGCGTCCGGGTCGAAGCAGGTGACGGCGAAGCTCTTCGTCTCCGCCGGGAATCCCTCCCAGCGCAGCTGCGGCGAGGTGTTCCCCGCCGCGTACACCTGAGCGTCCTTCAGGACCCCGCCCGGCGCGATGTCGTCGCTCACCACGGTGAACGCCGCCACCGGCGGGTGGAAGTCGTGGGGGAGCGGCGCCCTCTTGCCCTCGGACACGTCGAAACCTCCGTATCGCCCGTTGCTACTGCCTCAGCAGCCTTTCCAGGCCGAGCCTAGAGCCAGTTGCGGCGGCCGCCGACCTCGGCGAGCCACTGGTTCAGGTACGCCGCCCAGTCGGTGGTGTGGAAGTCGTGCAGCCCCACCTTGAACGCACGGAAGGAGTCGCTGCCCTCACCGAACAGCCCGGGCTTCTTGTCCATCTCCAGGACGACGTCCATCTCGCGCTCGTCGGCGACGAAGGTGACCTCGACCTGGTTCAGCCCGCGGTACTGCTGCGGCGCGAAGAACTCGATCTCCTGGTAGAAGGGCAGCTTCTGCCGCGTCCCCCGGATGTGCCCCCGCTCCATGTCCGCGCTCTTGAAGCGGAAGCCCAGACCGATGAAGGCGTCCAGGATCGCCTGCTGCGCCGGCAGCGGGTGCACGTTGATCGGGTCCAGGTCGCCGGAGTCCACGGCCCGGGCGATCTCCAGCTCGGTGACCACACCGATGTTCATGCCGCGCAGCTGCTGACCGGCGACCGAGGTCACCGGCGTCTCCCACGGAACCTCCAGGCCGAACGGCACCACGTGCACCGCGCCGGCCTTCACCTCGAAGGCACCACCCAGCCGCACCTTCAGGAACTCGATGTCCTGCTTGTGCTCCTGGTCGCCACCCTCGACCTCGACCCGTGCCTGCAGGCCGACGGAGAGTGCCTCGATCTGCTGGTCGACGCTGCCGCCCTGGATCCGCACCTCACCCTGGACGACCCCACCAGGAACCACGTTCTCCTCGGAGAGCACGGTCTCCACGGTGGCCCCACCGGCACCCAGGCTCGCGAGCAGCTTCTTGAATCCCATGACTTCCACTCCTTCTCAGTCCTGACCTCTACATACGCGCGACGACGGTAACCGGTTCCCCGCCGTACCCCACTACGCTCGGGCGCCATGAGCGAGAGCCCCTCCCGCACGCCGCTCCCTCGGGCCTTCTTCGAACGCCCCGTCCTGGAGGTCGCCCCCGACCTGCTGGGCCGCACCCTCGTCCGGAACTCGGAGGAGGGACGGATCGAGCTGCGTCTCACCGAGGTGGAGGCGTACGCCGGCGCGATCGACCCCGGCTCGCACGCCTTCCGTGGCCGCACGGCACGCAACGCCGTCATGTTCGGCCCACCCGGACACGCGTACGTCTACTTCACCTACGGCATGTGGCACTGCCTCAACCTGGTCTGCGGTCCCGAGGGCGAGGCGAGCGGCGTCCTCCTGCGAGCGGGTGAAATTCTGGCGGGCACCGACCGGGCCCGCGCCCGCCGCCGCTCGGCCCGCTACGACACCGAGCTGGCCAAGGGCCCGGCCCGCCTGGCCACGGCCCTCGACGTCGCCCTCTCCCTGAACGGCACCGACACCTGCGAGGGCCCGCACGCCCCGCTCTCCCTGCTCACCGGCACCCCACCCACCCCGGACCGCGTCAGCAGCGGCCCCCGTACGGGCGTCGGCGGCGACGGCGCCCCCCACCCCTGGCGCTTCTGGATCACGGAGGACCCGACGGTCAGCCCGTACCGCGCCCACACACCCAGGAAGCGGCGGCTTGACTCGGGCCCCGCGAACGCCTAACGTAGCCCGAGCCGCTGGAAACGGGCCTGCTTGTTCAAGCACCCCGTTGCGGCCACCCACTAACTCACGATGAATCCCCAGCAGGGGCGTATTTCGGCATTCCCGAAATTCGTTTCGAATGGCTCGATTATGAGTCGCCGGGGAAATCAGCTAAAGTAGTGACCACGCCGGAAGGGCCCAAAGCGAAAGCGAATGGGACCGGAAAGCACCGAGGAAATCGGATCGGAAAGATCTGATAGAGTCGGAAACGCAAGAACGAAGGGAAGCCCGGAGGAAAGCCCGAGAGGGTGAGTACAAAGGAAGCGTCCGTTCCTTGAGAACTCAACAGCGTGCCAAAAATCAACGCCAGATTAGTTGATACCCCGTCCATCTTCGGATGGTCGAGGTTCCTTTGAAAAAGTCCACCCCTAGCCGGGTGGCACACTACAGCGAGGACGCTGTGGACAGTCGGCCCTATTCCGGCATGACTGTCCCGCTCAACGCGAGTGTCTCACCGGCCGTATTAATTTACTGGCCGAGTAAACATTCACGGAGAGTTTGATCCTGGCTCAGGACGAACGCTGGCGGCGTGCTTAACACATGCAAGTCGAACGATGAAGCCCTTCGGGGTGGATTAGTGGCGAACGGGTGAGTAACACGTGGGCAATCTGCCCTTCACTCTGGGACAAGCCCTGGAAACGGGGTCTAATACCGGATAACACCGGCCTCTGCATGGAGGCTGGTTAAAAGCTCCGGCGGTGAAGGATGAGCCCGCGGCCTATCAGCTTGTTGGTGGGGTAATGGCCTACCAAGGCGACGACGGGTAGCCGGCCTGAGAGGGCGACCGGCCACACTGGGACTGAGACACGGCCCAGACTCCTACGGGAGGCAGCAGTGGGGAATATTGCACAATGGGCGAAAGCCTGATGCAGCGACGCCGCGTGAGGGATGACGGCCTTCGGGTTGTAAACCTCTTTCAGCAGGGAAGAAGCGAAAGTGACGGTACCTGCAGAAGAAGCGCCGGCTAACTACGTGCCAGCAGCCGCGGTAATACGTAGGGCGCAAGCGTTGTCCGGAATTATTGGGCGTAAAGAGCTCGTAGGCGGCTTGTCACGTCGGGTGTGAAAGCCCGGGGCTTAACCCCGGGTCTGCATCCGATACGGGCAGGCTAGAGTGTGGTAGGGGAGATCGGAATTCCTGGTGTAGCGGTGAAATGCGCAGATATCAGGAGGAACACCGGTGGCGAAGGCGGATCTCTGGGCCATTACTGACGCTGAGGAGCGAAAGCGTGGGGAGCGAACAGGATTAGATACCCTGGTAGTCCACGCCGTAAACGTTGGGAACTAGGTGTTGGCGACATTCCACGTCGTCGGTGCCGCAGCTAACGCATTAAGTTCCCCGCCTGGGGAGTACGGCCGCAAGGCTAAAACTCAAAGGAATTGACGGGGGCCCGCACAAGCAGCGGAGCATGTGGCTTAATTCGACGCAACGCGAAGAACCTTACCAAGGCTTGACATATACCGGAAAGCATTAGAGATAGTGCCCCCCTTGTGGTCGGTATACAGGTGGTGCATGGCTGTCGTCAGCTCGTGTCGTGAGATGTTGGGTTAAGTCCCGCAACGAGCGCAACCCTTGTCCTGTGTTGCCAGCATGCCCTTCGGGGTGATGGGGACTCACAGGAGACCGCCGGGGTCAACTCGGAGGAAGGTGGGGACGACGTCAAGTCATCATGCCCCTTATGTCTTGGGCTGCACACGTGCTACAATGGCCGGTACAAAGAGCTGCGATGCCGTGAGGCGGAGCGAATCTCAAAAAGCCGGTCTCAGTTCGGATTGGGGTCTGCAACTCGACCCCATGAAGTCGGAGTTGCTAGTAATCGCAGATCAGCATTGCTGCGGTGAATACGTTCCCGGGCCTTGTACACACCGCCCGTCACGTCACGAAAGTCGGTAACACCCGAAGCCGGTGGCCCAACCCCTTGTGGGAGGGAGCTGTCGAAGGTGGGACTGGCGATTGGGACGAAGTCGTAACAAGGTAGCCGTACCGGAAGGTGCGGCTGGATCACCTCCTTTCTAAGGAGCACAGTACCGATTGCAGGCAAATGTTCTGCACGGTCAGCTCATGGGTGGAACGTTGATTAGTTGGCGTGAGTGAACCTGATGGTTCTTCGAGTACTGCTTCGGCGTGGAAAGAAGAGTCCGGTGGGTGGCTCACGCTTGGCACGTTGTTGGGTATCTGAGGGTGCGGCCGTATGGTCGTTGCCTTCGTGATGCCGGCCCCAGTGAACTCATCGGCTTGTCCGGTGGGGTGATGGGTGGCTGGTCGTTGTTTGAGAACTACACAGTGGACGCGAGCATCTGTGGCCAAGTTTTTAAGGGCGCACGGTGGATGCCTTGGCACCAGGAACCGATGAAGGACGTGGGAGGCCACGATAGTCCCCGGGGAGCCGTCAACCAGGCTTTGATCCGGGGGTTTCCGAATGGGGAAACCCGGCAGTCGTCATGGGCTGTCACCCATGCCTGAACACATAGGGCATGTGGAGGGAACGAGGGGAAGTGAAACATCTCAGTACCCTCAGGAAGAGAAAACAACCGTGATTCCGGGAGTAGTGGCGAGCGAAACCGGATGAGGCCAAACCGTATGCGTGTGATACCCGGCAGGGGTTGCGCATGCGGGGTTGTGGGATCTCTCTTTCACAGTCTGCCGGCTGTGAGACGAGTCAGAAACCGTATGGATAGGCGAAGGACATGCGAAAGGTCCGGCGTAGAGGGTAAGACCCCCGTAGCTGAAATTCATGCGGCTCGTTTGAGAGACACCCAAGTAGCACGGGGCCCGAGAAATCCCGTGTGAATCTGGCGGGACCACCCGCTAAGCCTAAATATTCCCTGGTGACCGATAGCGGATAGTACCGTGAGGGAATGGTGAAAAGTACCGCGGGAGCGGAGTGAAATAGTACCTGAAACCGTGTGCCTACAAGCCGTGGGAGCGTCGGATACAGCTTGCTGTATCTCGTGACTGCGTGCCTTTTGAAGAATGAGCCTGCGAGTTTGCGGTGTGTTGCGAGGTTAACCCGTGTGGGGAAGCCGTAGCGAAAGCGAGTCCGAATAGGGCGATTCAGTAGCACGCTCAAGACCCGAAGCGGAGTGATCTAGCCATGGGCAGGTTGAAGCGGAGGTAAGACTTCGTGGAGGACCGAACCCACCAGGGTTGAAAACCTGGGGGATGACCTGTGGTTAGGGGTGAAAGGCCAATCAAACTCCGTGATAGCTGGTTCTCCCCGAAATGCATTTAGGTGCAGCGTCGTGTGTTTCTTGCCGGAGGTAGAGCACTGGATAGGCGATGGGCCCTACCGGGTTACTGACCTTAGCCAAACTCCGAATGCCGGTAAGTGAGAGCACGGCAGTGAGACTGTGGGGGATAAGCTCCATGGTCGAGAGGGAAACAGCCCAGAGCATCGACTAAGGCCCCTAAGCGTACGCTAAGTGGGAAAGGATGTGGAGTCGCAGAGACAACCAGGAGGTTGGCTTAGAAGCAGCCACCCTTGAAAGAGTGCGTAATAGCTCACTGGTCAAGTGATTCCGCGCCGACAATGTAGCGGGGCTCAAGCGTACCGCCGAAGTCGTGTCATTGCAGCGTATAGCCCCAACGGGTGTTGTGATGGGTAGGGGAGCGTCGTGTGCCGGGTGAAGCAGCCGCGGAAGCGAGTTGTGGACGGTTCACGAGTGAGAATGCAGGCATGAGTAGCGATACACACGTGAGAAACGTGTGCGCCGATTGACTAAGGGTTCCTGGGTCAAGCTGATCTGCCCAGGGTAAGTCGGGACCTAAGGCGAGGCCGACAGGCGTAGTCGATGGACAACCGGTTGATATTCCGGTACCCGCTTTGAAACGCCCAATATCGAGCCCATTAATGCTAAGGCCGTGAAGCCGTTCCGGACCCTTCGGGGAAAGGAAAGTGGTGGAGCCGTCGATCCAAGGTGGTAGTAGGTAAGCGATGGGGTGACGCAGGAAGGTAGTCCAGCCCGGGCGGTGGTAGTCCCGGGGTAAGGGTGTAGGGCGTGTGATAGGCAAATCCGTCACGCATTAAGCCTGAGACCTGATGCCGAGCCGATTGTGGTGAAGTGGATGATCCTATGCTGTCGAGAAAAGCCTCTAGCGAGTTTCATGGCGGCCCGTACCCTAAACCGACTCAGGTGGTCAGGTAGAGAATACCGAGGCGTTCGGGTGAACTATGGTTAAGGAACTCGGCAAAATGCCCCCGTAACTTCGGGAGAAGGGGGCCATCACTGGTGATCGGATTTACTCCGTGAGCTGGGGGTGGCCGCAGAGACCAGCGAGAAGCGACTGTTTACTAAAAACACAGGTCCGTGCGAAGCCGTAAGGCGATGTATACGGACTGACGCCTGCCCGGTGCTGGAACGTTAAGGGGACCGGTTAGTCACATTTCGGTGTGGCGAAGCTGAGAACTTAAGCGCCAGTAAACGGCGGTGGTAACTATAACCATCCTAAGGTAGCGAAATTCCTTGTCGGGTAAGTTCCGACCTGCACGAATGGCGTAACGACTTCTCGACTGTCTCAACCATAGGCCCGGTGAAATTGCACTACGAGTAAAGATGCTCGTTTCGCGCAGCAGGACGGAAAGACCCCGGGACCTTTACTACAGTTTGATATTGGTGTTCGGTTCGGCTTGTGTAGGATAGGTGGGAGACTTTGAAGCCGTGACGCCAGTCATGGTGGAGTCGCCGTTGAAATACCACTCTGGTCGTGCTGGATGTCTAACCTCGGTCCGTGATCCGGATCAGGGACAGTGTCTGATGGGTAGTTTAACTGGGGCGGTTGCCTCCCAAAGGGTAACGGAGGCGCCCAAAGGTTCCCTCAGCCTGGTTGGCAATCAGGTGTTGAGTGTAAGTGCACAAGGGAGCTTGACTGTGAGACCGACGGGTCGAGCAGGGACGAAAGTCGGGACTAGTGATCCGGCGGTGGCTTGTGGAAGCGCCGTCGCTCAACGGATAAAAGGTACCCCGGGGATAACAGGCTGATCTTCCCCAAGAGTCCATATCGACGGGATGGTTTGGCACCTCGATGTCGGCTCGTCGCATCCTGGGGCTGGAGTCGGTCCCAAGGGTTGGGCTGTTCGCCCATTAAAGCGGTACGCGAGCTGGGTTTAGAACGTCGTGAGACAGTTCGGTCCCTATCCGCTGCGCGCGCAGGAATATTGAGAAGGGCTGTCCCTAGTACGAGAGGACCGGGACGGACGAACCTCTGGTGTGCCAGTTGTCCTGCCAAGGGCATGGCTGGTTGGCTACGTTCGGGAGGGATAACCGCTGAAAGCATCTAAGCGGGAAGCCTGCTTCGAGATGAGTATTCCCACCTCCTTGAGAGGGTAAGGCTCCCAGTAGACGACTGGGTTGATAGGCCGGATGTGGAAGCCCAGTAATGGGTGGAGCTGACCGGTACTAATAGGCCGAGGGCTTGTCCTCAGTTGCTCGCGTCCACTGTGTTAGTTCTGAAGCAACGAACAGTTGCTGGCTTTGAGCAGAACACAACTACAAAGTGTGCTTGTTCGCTCGAAACCGATAGGGTTTCGGTGGTCATAGCGTTAGGGAAACGCCCGGTTACATTCCGAACCCGGAAGCTAAGCCTTTCAGCGCCGATGGTACTGCAGGGGGGACCCTGTGGGAGAGTAGGACACCGCCGAACAATATTTCAGGACCCCTGGTCCCCAGCGTTCATGCTGGGACCAGGGGTCCTTTTGTTTTTGCTTGATTTTCCCGATGCGCGGCGGAGTGCCGGCTGCGCGAGAATGACTGCAGTACCCGAAGACAGGAGTCACCCACATGTCCACCAACTCTCCCGACGGCCGTCCGGAGCGCGAGCCGCGTCGCAACGATGGTGGCGGTGGCGACCGGGGCGGCTTCCGCGGGCCGCGCCGTGACGACAACCGGGGCGGCGGCGGTGGCGGCTTCCGTCGCGACGACCGTCCCTCCTCCCAGCGCGATGACCGTCGTGGCGACCGCCGTGACGACAACCGCGGTGGTGGCTCCTCCGGTGGTGGGTTCCGTCGTGACGACAACCGCGGTGGCGGTTCCTCCGGTGGTGGGTTCCGTCGTGACGACAACCGCGGTGGCGGTTCCTCCGGTGGTGGGTTCCGTCGTGACGACAACCGCGGTGGCGGTTCCTCCGGTGGCGGCTTCCGTCGTGACGACAACCGCGGTGGCGGTTCCTCCGGTGGTGGGTTCCGTCGTGACGACAACCGCGGTGGCGGTTCCTCCGGTGGTGGGTTCCGTCGTGACGACAACCGCGGTGGCGGTTCCTCCGGTGGCGGCTTCCGTCGTGACGACAACCGTGGCGGGTCCTCTGGCGGTGGTTTCCGTCGGGATGACAGTCGTGGTGGCGGTTCCTCCGGTGGTGGGTTCCGTCGGGATGACAGTCGTGGCGGGTCCTCTGGCGGTGGGTTCCGTCGTGACGACAGTCGTGGCGGCGGTTCCTCTGGTGGCGGTTTCCGTCGGGATGACAGCCGTGGCGGTGGGTCCTCCGGTGGTGGGTTCCGTCGTGACGACAACCGCGGTGGCGGTTCCTCCGGTGGTGGGTTCCGTCGTGACGACAACCGCGGTGGCGGTTCCTCCGGTGGTGGGTTCCGTCGCGACGAGCGGCCTTCCTTCCAGCGTGACGACAACCGTGGTGGCGGTTCCGGTGGTGGGTTCCGTCGCGATGACCGTCGTGACGAGCGGCCGGCCTTCCGTCGTGACGAGCGTCGGGATGACAACCGCGGTGGCGGTTCCTCCGGTGGCTTCCGTCGTGACGAGCGGCCTTCCTACCAGCGTGACGACCGTCGTGACGACACCCGTGGTGGCGGCTTCCGCCGCGACGACCGGCGGGACGACAACCGTGGCGGTGGCTCCGGTGGTGGGTTCCGTCGCGATGACAACCGTGGTGGCGGTTCCGGTGGCGGCTTCCGGCGTGACGAGCGTCGTGACGAGCGGCCGCCCTTCCGTCGGGACGACCGTCGTGACGACACCCGCGGTGGCGGTTCCGGTGGTGGGTTCCGTCGCGATGAGCGGCCTTCCTACCAGCGTGACGACCGTCGGGACGACAACCGTGGCGGTGGCTCCGGTGGTGGGTTCCGTCGCGATGACCGTCGTGACGAGCGGCCGGCCTTCCGTCGTGACGAGCGTCGGGACGACCGCCCCTCCTCCTTCCGTCGGGACGACCGTCGGGATGACAGCCGTGGCGGTGGCTCCGGTGGTGGGTTCCGTCGTGACGAGCGGCCTTCCTACCAGCGTGACGACCGGCGTGACGACACCCGTGGTGGCGGCTTCCGCCGCGACGACCGCCGGGACGGCGACCGCGGTGGGTTCCGCGGGCGTGACGACCGCGGTGGGTTCGGGCGTCGTGACGACCGTGACCGGGACCGCGGCGACCGTGCGCCCATCAAGCGGCTGCCGATCCCGGAGGAGGTCACCGGTGAGGAGATCGACCCGGACGTGCGCCAGGAGCTGATGAGCCTGCCCAAGGGGCTGGCCGAGGACGTTTCGCGGAACCTCGTCATGGTCGCCCAGCTGATCGACGAGGACCCGGAGAGGGCGTACGAGTACTCCCGGGTCGCCCTGCGGCTCGCGTCGCGTGTCGCGGCCGTGCGCGAGGCGGCCGGCTTCGCCGCGTACGCCACGCAGAAGTACTCCGAGGCGCTGGCCGAGTTCCGGGCCGCGCGGCGGATGAGCGGTGGCGTCGAGCTGTGGCCCGTGATGGCCGACTGCGAGCGCGGCATGGGCCGTCCCGAGCGCGCGCTGGCGATGGCCGGCGAGCCCGAGGTGCAGAAGCTGGACAAGGCCGGGCAGGTCGAGATGCGTCTCGTGGCCGCCGGCGCCCGCCGCGACCTGGGGCAGCTGGACGCCGCCATCGTGACGCTGCAGAGCCCCGAGCTCGCGTCCGGCGCCGTTCACCCGTGGACCGCTCGCCTGCGGTACGCCTACGCCGACGCGCTGATCGCCGCCGGGCGCGAGACCGAGGCGCGGGAGTGGTTCGCCAAGGCCCTGGAGGCCGACAAGGACGGGGCGACGGACGCCTCCGACCGGCTCGCCGAGCTGGACGGGGTCGAGTTCGTCGACGCGTTCGACGACTCGGAGGACGAGATCGTCGAGGCCGAAGCCGAGGCCGAGGCCGAGGCGGAGCTCGAGGACGAGATCGACGGTGATGACGTCGTCGTCGATGGTGACATCGACGACGAGGACATCGACGACCGTGACGACCGCTGACGCGGTGGACATGTGAGAAGGGCGGTACCCCTCGGGGTGCCGCCCTTCGTCGTTTCCGGCTCCGGATCAGTCCAGTGCGAGGCTTCTCAGGACCAGGCCGGTCGCGGGCTTCGGGCCGAACGAGGTCGACTTGCGGGGCATCGTCACGCCCTGGCGCGCGAGGTCCCGTACGACCTCCTCCCGTACCGGATGCATGAGCACCGCCGTACCGCCGCGGCGTTCCGCCTGGGCGACCGCGGCCTCCGTGTCGTGGATGTAGGCGATGTCCTCGGGCGCGTCCGGGATGTGCCAGACGTGGTCCAGGAGCGTGGAGTGCAGGACCGTCGCGTCCAGGGTCCGCCAGGCCTCCGGGCGGTCCGTGCGGATCGTCCGGGCGAGGAGCTCGGGGTCCGGCCGGTCGAGGAGATGGAAGGCCCCGTCACCCGCGAAGAGGAACGCGTTGCCCTCGGCCGCCGCGGTCGTCAGGGCCTCCAGGGCCACCGGCAGCGGTTGCTCGATGCGGCGCACCCGGAACGCGTCACCCAGGGCCGCCAGGGCGTCGGAGACCGGCAGGCGGTTGAGGAGGCGGTGGATCGCGCGGACCCTGAGGGGATAGCGGGCGGTGTCGATGAGCAGGACCAGGCCGTAGTTCCAGGGGCCGGGAGCGGCGTGCTCCTCGCGCAGGCGCAGATAGGTCGCCCAGCGGTGGTGGCCGTCGGCGATGAGGGCCTGGTGGTCGGCGAGTTCGGTGGCGACGGCGGCCTGTTCGGCCGGGTCGGTCACCGCCCAGAGGCGGTGGTGGAAGCCGTCCTCGGTGGTGGTGGAGAGCAGGGGCTCGCGGTGGACCGCGCGCTCGATGACCTCGTCGACGCCGCCGTCCTCCGCTCCGACGTACGTGAGGAGCAGGGGCTCCAGGTTGGCGGCGGTGGTCCGCATCAGGGCGGCGCGGTCCTCGACCACGTGCGGCATGACGTCCTCGTGGGGGAGGACCACGCCCTTGTCCGGGGTGGAGAGTTCCAGGGCCCCGATGATGCCGCGCTGGAGGATGCCGTCGCCGTGCTGCTCGTACACGTAGAGCGTCGGCTCCGGGTCCGGGGCGAGGACGCCGTCCGCGAGCCAGCGGTCGAGGGTGACGGCCGCCTTGCGGTGGCGGGTGCCGGCGGTGATCGCCTGCGGGAGGATCAGGCGGACGATGTTGTGCGGGTCCGCGGACTCCAGATGGAGGAGTCCGTCAGGTCGTACGACGACGTCGTAGGGCGGAGACGTCACAGCGGCGAGGCTGCCCACCCGCTCGGGGACGTAACGGAGTCCGCGGAACGGGGCCAGGCGCAGCCCGGCGTCGTCGTCGCGGACGTCGGCGGCCGCGTGACCTGAGGTGTTCATCTCGACATCGTATGTGTGCGCGGGCATGAGCGATGATCGGGGGAGTGGGGGAAATTCACCCGGTGAGGCGAGGAGCGAGCGGTGACGGTGCGGAGCGGGCACGAGCGGCAGGGCGACGGCGGCAGGAAGCTTCCGGGAGGGAGCGCGGTGCCGTTGAACGAGGCGTACGACACGGCGCTCCTCGACCTGGACGGTGTCGTGTACGCGGGCGGGGAGGCCATCCCGTACGCCGTCGAGGCGCTCGGGGTGGCGCGGGCCGGCGGCATGCACCTGGCCTATGTCACCAACAACGCGCTGCGGACGCCGGACGAGGTCGCGACGCACCTCACCGACCTGGGAGTGCCGACGGTGGCCGGTGACGTCATCACCTCCGCGCAGGCCGTCGCGCGGCTGATCGCCGACGAAGTACCGCCCGGGTCGCGGGTGTTGGTGATCGGGGGCGAAGGGCTGCGGGTGGCGCTGCGCGAACGGGGCCTGGTGCCGGTGGAGTCGGCGGACTACGAGCCGGCCGCGGTCGTGCAGGGGTACGGCGGGCCGGAGCTGCCGTGGGGACGGTTCGCGGAGGCGGCCTACGCGGTGGCCCGGGGCGTGCCGTGGTACGCCTCGAACACCGACCTGACGATTCCCGGTGCGCGGGGGATCGGACCCGGGAACGGGGCGGCGGTGGAGGTCGTACGGATCGCGACGGGGGGTCGCGTGGAGCCGAAGGTCGCGGGGAAGCCACTGCCGCCGATGCACCGCGAGACGGTGCTGCGGACGGGGGCGGAGCGGCCGCTGGTCGTGGGGGACCGGCTGGACACGGACATCGAGGGTGCGTTCAACGGTGGGGTGGATTCGCTGCTCGTCCTCACCGGGGTGACGGATGTGGCGCAGCTGCTGACCGCGGTGCCGGAGCATCGGCCGACGTATGTGGCGGCGGATCTGCGGGGGCTGCTGGTGGGGCAGCCGGAGGTCGTCGCGGGGGACGGGGGAGTCGTGGTGTGCGGGGGATGGCGGGCTTCGGTGAGCGGGGGCGAGCTGGTGCTCGAGTCGGCGCGCGAGGTGGGTGCCGACGTGATGGACGGGGTGCGGGCCCTGTGCGGGGCGGCGTGGTCGGCCGCGGGGGACGGGGCGTTCGGGTTGGACGCGGGGAAGGCGTTGTCGCGGTTGGGGTGGTGAGGTTCCCGGCGACGGCTGGTCGGGTGCGGGTGCGGGCACGGGCACGGGGCGGGCACGGGGCGGGCACGGGCATCGCGTACGAGGGCGTCAGCGAGAAAATTGGGTAGGCTAACCTAACTCCGTGTTGGTTGAGAGTCCCTCCCGAGCGAGCGCGGAGTCGACGCCTGCCGCCCCATCTCCGACCCGCCGGAATTCCGTGCGTGCCGTCGGGCTGTTGGTGGCCGTCGCGGTCCTGCTGCTGGTCTGTGTCCTGAGCATCATGATCGGTGCCAAGCCGGTGCCGCTCGGCGACGTGTGGCACGGGCTGTTCCAGAACAGCGGCGTCGGCAACGACGTCGTCATCCACGACGTCCGCGTTCCCCGCACCCTCCTCGGACTGCTCGTGGGGCTCGCCCTCGGGCTCTCCGGGGCCGTGATGCAGGGGCTGACCCGTAATCCGCTCGCCGAGCCCGGGCTGCTCGGGGTCAACGCGGGCGCTGCCGCCGCCGTCGTCTCGGCCATCGCGTTCCTCGGGGTCTCCGACGTCAAGGACTACGTCTGGTTCGCCTTCGTGGGCGCCGCCGTCGTCGCGGTCGTCGTCTACCTCCTCGGGGGGAGCCGCAGCGCCACCCCCGTACGGCTCGCGCTCGCCGGGACCGCGGCCACCGCCGCGCTCTACGGGTACGTCAACGCCGTCCAGCTGCTCGACTCCGCCGCCCTCGACCGGCTGCGGTTCTGGACCGTCGGGTCGCTGGCCTCCGCCGACATGGCGACCATTCGGCAGGTCGCCCCCTTCATCCTGGGCGGGGCCGTGCTCGCGCTCCTCATCGCGCGGCCCCTGAACGCCATGGAGATGGGCGACGACACCGCCCGGGCGCTCGGCGCGAACATCAACAGGACCCGGGTCGTCGCCATGGTGTCCGTGACCCTGATGTGCGGTGCCGCCACCGCCGCGTGCGGGCCCATCGTCTTCCTCGGGCTGATGGTGCCGTACATGGTGCGAGCGGTCACCGGACCCGACATGCGCTGGATCCTGCCGTACGCGGCCGTCCTCGCGCCGGTCCTGCTGCTCGGCTCCGACGTCGTCGGGCGGCTCGTGGCCCGGCCCTCCGAGCTCCAGGTCGGCATCGTGACCGCGCTCATCGGCGGGCCCGTCTTCATCCGACTCGTACGCCGCAAGAGGATGGCCCAGCTGTGACCACCAAGACCCTGCGGGCCGGAGGCGGGCTCTCCGTACGGTACGAGCCCCGGGCAGCGCTCTCCGTCCTCGGCCTGCTCGTGCTCACGCTCGCCGCCGCCGTCGTCCTCATCGGCACCGGGGACTTCCCCATGTCGCCCGGCGAGGTCGTCGACACCCTCCTCGGCAAGGGCACCGCCGTCCAGGAGTTCGCCGTCATGGACCTGCGGCTGCCGCGGGTCCTCGTCGCCGTCCTCGTCGGCGCCGCGCTCGCCGTCGGCGGGGCGGTCTTCCAGTCGATCTCCCGGAACCCGCTCGGCAGCCCCGACGTCATCGGCTTCGGCCAGGGCGCCACCGTCGGCGCGCTCGCGGTCATCGTCCTCTTCCAGGGCGGCGCCGCCGCCGCGGCCGGCGGTGCCGTCGTCGGCGGGCTCGTCACCGGTGTGACGATCTACCTCCTGGCGTGGAAGAAGGGCGTGCACGGCTACCGGCTCGTCCTCGTCGGCATCGGCGCCGCCGCCATGCTCACCTCCGTCATCCACTACCTGATCACCAAGGCCAACCTGGTGGACGCCACCCGCGCCACCGTATGGATGACCGGCTCCCTCGACGGGCGCGACTGGTCCCAGTTCTGGCCGCTCCTCGCCGTCTGCTGCGTCCTGCTGCCGCTCGTCCTCGGCCACGGCCGGGCTTTGCGCATGCTGGAGATGGGCGACGACGCCGCGTACGCCCTCGGGGTGAAGGTCGAACGGACCCGGATCGTCCTCATGGCCTCGGCCGTGCTGCTCGTCGCCGTCGCCACCTCCGCCGCCGGGCCGATCATCTTCGTGTCGCTGAGCGCGCCGCAGCTGGCCCGCCGGCTGACGCGGGCGCCCGGTCCCAACCTCGCCGCCTCCGCCCTCATGGGCTCGGCGCTGCTGCTCATCGCCGACTGGACCGCCACCAACGCCTTCGGCGAGCGCCAGCTCCCCGTCGGTGTCGTCACCGGCATCCTCGGCGGCTGCTATCTGCTCTGGCTGCTCGTCACCGAACGCAAGGCGGGCCGGATATGACCACGAACAAGGACAACGGGAGTACGGGTATGACCGGTCGGCAGAAGCAGCGTCTGAGCGCGGAATCGGTCACCCTCGCGTACGAGCAGCGGGTCATCGCCCGCGACCTGTCCGTCGAGATCCCCGACAACTCCTTCACCGTCATCGTGGGGCCCAACGCCTGCGGCAAGTCGACCCTGCTGCGCGCCCTCTCCCGGATGCTGAAGCCCGCCGAGGGGCGGGTACTGCTCGACGGGGCGTCGATCCACTCCCTGCCCGCCAAGAAGGTCGCCAAGACCCTCGGCCTGCTGCCCCAGTCCTCCCTCGCGCCCGACGGCATCACCGTCGCCGACCTCGTCGCCCGCGGCCGCTACCCGCACCAGGGGCTGCTGCGCCAGTGGTCGCCGGAGGACGAGCGGATCGTCCAGGAGTCGATGGCCTCGACCGGCGTCGCCGAACTGGCCGAGCGGTACGTCGACGAGCTCTCCGGCGGGCAGCGCCAGCGCGTCTGGATCGCCATGGCGCTCGCCCAGCAGACGCCGCTCCTCCTCCTCGACGAGCCGACGACGTTCCTCGACATCCAGCACCAGATCGACGTCCTCGACCTGTGCGCCGAGCTCCACGAGACACAGGGCAGGACGCTCGTCGCGGTCCTGCACGACCTCAACCACGCGGCCCGGTACGCGACCCACCTCATCGCCGTCCGCGGCGGCGAGGTCGTCGCCGAGGGCCCGCCGTCCGAGGTCGTGACGGCCGAGCTGGTCGAGCGGGTCTTCGGACTGCGCTGCCAGGTCATCGAGGACCCGGAGACCGGCACCCCGCTGGTCGTGCCGGCCGGGCGCAAGGCCCGCGCCAAGCGGTCCGAGGCCGCGACGCAGCAGGAGCCCGCGCTGCGGAAGTGAGCAGGGGGACCGAGGGCGCGCGGGCGCTACAGGGGGACCGAGGGCGCGCGGGCGCTACAGGAGTGAGCGCAGCTTCAGCAGGTCGCGGAAGCCGGCCTCCAGCCTGACCCGGCCGGAGGCCCAGGCCTTCGCGAAGTTCAGCTCGCCGCCCACCATCGCCACCAGGTCGTCGCCGGTCATCGCGAGCCGGATCTGCGCCTTCGTCGGCGGCGGGCCCGGCACCGTGTCCACGACCTCGATCCGGCCGTCGGCGAGACGGCCCGTGAAGGTCGTGTCCAGGTCCGTGATGTGGCAGCTCAGGGTGCGGTCGAGCGCGGTCGCACCCCGCACGTCGCCGTCGGCCCGCGCGAGGTTGTCCGAAAGTCTGTCCAGTGCGCCACGGCACTCAGTGATCGTCGCCATCGCGGTCGACCGTACCCCAGGGCTTCGCGATAGCGTCGGGGGATGAGCGATGCGACGACGGAGCCGGCACCCGTGGAGAGGGAGGCCGGGGAAGCGGCCGAGGGGGGCCACGAGCCCGCCGCGCCCGCGCCGCTCGGCGTCGCCAGGGAGCTCACCGGGCACGACCCCGTCGACGCCCACCTGGCGCGTCTCGTGGAGGTGGACGACCTCCCGGCGGACGGACACCTGGAGGTGTACGAGGATGTACACCGTGGACTGCGCGCCGAGCTGACCTCGCTCGACGCGCACCCCGTCCCCCGTCCGAACGAAAACAGGAGCTGAACCGAACGTGGCAGGAGTGGCACGCCGCCGTCTCGACGCCGAGCTGGTCCGGCGCAAGCTCGCGCGCTCGCGCGAGCACGCCAGCCAGCTGATCGCCGCGGGCCGGGTGACCGTCGGCAAGACCGTCGCCACCAAGCCCGCCACCCAGGTCGAGACGGCCGCGGCCATCGTCGTCGTCCAGGACGACTCCGACCCCGACTACGTCTCGCGCGGCGGCCACAAGCTCGCCGGCGCCTTCGAGGCCTTCGTACCGCAGGGCCTGCGGGTCGAGGGTCGGCGCGCCCTGGACGCCGGGGCCTCCACCGGCGGCTTCACCGACGTGCTGCTGCGTTCGGGCGCCGCCCATGTCGTCGCCGTCGACGTCGGCTACGGCCAGCTCGCCTGGTCGCTGCAGAGCGACGAGCGGGTCACCGTGAAGGACCGCACGAACGTACGCGAGTTGACACTTGACGCGATCGACGGCGTACCGGTCGATCTTGTCGTCGGCGACCTGTCGTTCATCCCGCTCGGCCTCGTCCTGCCCGCTCTGGTGGCGTGCACGGCGCCCGACGCGGACCTCGTCCTGATGGTGAAACCGCAGTTCGAGGTGGGTAAGGAGCGACTCGGGACGGGCGGAGTCGTACGGAGCACCGAGCTCCGGGCCGACGCCGTGAAGAACGTGGCCCGGCGGGCCGGCGAGCTCGGACTCGGTGTCCTCGGCGTCACGGCCAGCCCGCTGCCCGGGCCCTCAGGGAACGTCGAGTACTTTCTGTGGCTGCGGGCAGGCGCGCCCGCGCTGGATCCGGCGGACGTCGACCGCGCCGTGGCGGAGGGACCTCGTTGAGCTCAACGGCAGCACCATCGGGAACATCACGCACCGTCTTCCTGCTCGCGCACACCGGCAGACCCGCCGCCGTGCGCAGTGCCGAACTGGTCGTCCTGGGGCTGCTGCGCTGCGGCATCGGCGTCCGCGTCCTGGAGGCGGAGGCCTCGGACCTGCCGCTGCCGCCGTCCGTGGAGAAGGTGCCGGAGGCCTGCTCCGACGCGCTCGACGGCTGTGAACTCCTCGTCGTCCTCGGCGGGGACGGCACGCTGCTGCGCGGCGCCGAGTTCTCCCGGGCCTCCGGGGTGCCGATGCTCGGGGTCAACCTGGGCCGGGTCGGCTTCCTCGCGGAGGCCGAGCGGGACGACCTCGACAAGGTCGTCGACCGGGTCGTGACGAAGGCGTACGAGGTCGAGGAGCGCATGACCCTCGACGTCGTCGTGTACGAGAACGGCGACGTCCTGTACCGGGACTGGGCGCTCAACGAGGCGGCCGTCCAGAAGGTGTCCCCCGAACGGATGCTGGAGGTCGTGCTCGCCATCGACGGCCGCCCGGTGACCGGCTTCGGCTGCGACGGCGTGATCTGCGCGACACCGACCGGCTCCACCGCGTACGCCTTCTCGGCGGGCGGACCGGTCGTCTGGCCGGAGGTCGAGGCCCTGCTCATGGTCCCCATCGGGGCCCACGCGCTCTTCGCCAAGCCGCTGATCACCACCCCCGAGTCGGTCCTCGCCGTCGAGGTCGAGCCGCACACACCGCACGGGGTGCTGTGGTGCGACGGGCGGCGGACCGTGGAACTTCCGGCGGGCGCGCGGGTCGAGGTGCGGCGGGGCGCCGTACCGGTCCGTCTCGCACGCCTGCACCACGCCTCCTTCACGGACCGGCTGGTCGCCAAGTTCGCCCTGCCCGTGTCGGGATGGCGGGGCGCCCCCCACTGACGTACCCCGGGGGGCTCCCGCGATCCCCGGGCGTCCCGGGGTCCCGCGCGCCTTCCGCGGCCGGCTCCCGGTGCCCGAACGAGCGGCGCGCCGGAGAGTTACGCCCGGGGCGATGTCGCATCGGACCAGGGAAACCTCGTATGGTCTGGGGCGTGCTGGAGGAGATGCGGATACGGTCGCTCGGGGTCATCGACGACGCGGTGGTCGAGCTGTCGCCCGGCTTCACCGCGGTGACCGGTGAGACCGGTGCGGGCAAGACCATGGTCGTGACCAGTCTGGGACTGCTGCTCGGTGGACGGGCCGACCCGGCCCTGGTGCGGATCGGCGCGGCCTCGGCCGTCGTCGAGGGCCGGATCAGCGTGCCCGCGGGCGGGCCCGCCGCCGTACGCGCGGAGGAGGCCGGAGCCGAGCTCGACGAGGGCGTGCTCCTCGTCAGCCGCACCATCTCGGCCGAGGGACGCTCACGGGCCCACCTCGGCGGGCGCTCCGTGCCCGTCGGGCTGCTCGCCGAGCTCGCCGACGAGCTCGTCGCCGTCCACGGCCAGACCGACCAGCAGGGCCTGCTCAAGCCCGCCCGGCAGCGCGGCGCGCTCGACCGGTACGCCGGCGAGGCCGTCTCCGTACCGCTCGCCGCCTACGGCGAGGCGTACCGGCGGCTGCGGGCCGTCACCGGCGAGCTGGAGGAGATCACCACCCGGGCCCGCGAGCGGGTCCAGGAGGCCGATCTGCTGCGCTTCGGGCTCGCCGAGATCGAGGCCGTCGCCCCGCGCGCCGGGGAGGACGTCGAACTCGCCGCCGAGGCCGAGCGGCTCGGCCACGCCGAGGCGCTCGCCTCCGCCGCCGCGCTCGCGCACGGCGCGCTCGCGGGCAACCCCGAGGACCCCGAGGCCGTCGACGCGACGACCCTGGTCGCGGGCGCGGGCCGGGCCCTGGAGGCCGTACGGTCGCACGACGCGGCGCTCGCCTCGCTCGCCGACCGGATGGGGGAGATCTCCATCCTGCTCGGCGACGTGGCCGGGGAGCTCGCCGGATACGCCGACGACCTGGACGCCGATCCGCTGCGGCTCGCCGCCGTCGAGGAGCGGCGCGCGTCCCTCACCCAGCTCACCCGGAAGTACGGGCGGGACGGCGAGGGCACGGTGGCTCTCCTCGCCTGGGCCGAGGAGAGCGCGGCCCGGCTCGGCGAGCTGGACGGCGACGACGACCGCATCGAGGAGCTGACCGCCGAGCGGGACCGGCTGCGCGACGAACTGTCCGTCCTCGCGCAGGGGCTCACCGACGCCCGTACGGAGACGGCCGACCGGTTCGCGGCCGCCGTCACCGCCGAGCTCGCGTCGCTCGCCATGCCGCACGCGCGCGTGTCGTTCGACATCAGCCAGACCGAGGACCCGGAGGGCGTCGAGGTCGGCGGCCGGCGGGTCGCGTACGGCCCGTCGGGGGCCGACGAGGTCGAGCTGCTGCTCGCCCCGCACCCCGGGGCCCCGCCGCGGCCGATCGCGAAGGGCGCGTCCGGCGGTGAGCTGTCCCGGGTGATGCTCGCGGTGGAGGTCGTCTTCGCGGGCACCGATCCCGTGCCGACGTACCTCTTCGACGAGGTCGACGCGGGTGTCGGCGGCAAGGCGGCCGTGGAGATCGGGCGGCGGCTCGCCAAGCTCGCCAAGACCGCGCAGGTCGTGGTCGTCACCCACCTTCCGCAGGTCGCGGCCTTCGCCGACCGCCAGCTGCTCGTCGAGAAGACCAACGACGGTTCCGTGACCCGGTCCGGCGTCACGGTCCTGGAGGGCGAGGAGCGGGTGCGGGAGCTGTCCCGGATGCTCGCCGGCCAGGAGGACTCCGAGACGGCCAGGGCGCACGCCGAGGAGCTGCTCGCGACGGCCCGCGCAGACGGGTGAGGCGGGACCTGGGGCGGATCGGTACGTTCGCCACGGCCTTCGGCGCGACCCGTCTCGCGTACGGGCAGCTCAGGCGGCGACCGCCGGGGAACCCGAGCAGCTGGGAGCGGGTCAACCACGCGGGCCGGCCGGTCCTTCTCCAGGCCGGCGCCGCTGCCGCGTTCGGCTCGGCGGCCGCCGTCGCGCCCCTCGCGCCGGGCGCGGCGCTTGCCGTCGCCGCGTCGGCCGTCTGCGGGCGCTACGACGACCTGCACGGCGACCACCGGCGCGGCTTCCGGGCGCATCTGACGGCGCTTCGGGGCGGCGAGGTGACCAGCGGGGCCGTCAAGCTCCTCGGCATCGGCGCGGCCTCCCTGATGGCCGGGGCGCTGCTCAAGGAACGGCCGGTGGACAAGGTCCTGGCCGGGGTCGTCATCGCCGGCAGCGCCCATCTGGTGAACCTCGTGGACGTACGGCCGGGGCGGGCGGGTCTGACCGTGCTCGCGCTCGGCGCGCCCGGGCTGCTGCGCGGGTCGCTCGCCGCCGCCCCGATGGGGGCGGCGGCGGCGGTCCTCGGCGAGGACCTCGGGGAGCGCGCGATGCTCGGCGACATGGGGGCACACGCGCTCGGCGCGGCCGTCGGCGGTGCGATCGCCGCCGGGAACGGGCGGCTCGGGCTCGCCGCGCACGCGGTCGGGCTGGTCGCCGCCGCGGTGTGGGGGGAGCGGGGCGCCACAGCGGGGGCGCGGGGCACCACCCCGTGCGCTCACCCGTGTGAGTGAACCCCGGAGGCGGGTCCGGACGGAGGGCGCCCTTCCGTACAGGGGAACGACGCCGACTTCGGTGCCGGAACGTGCGTACGGTCGGGGCCACGGACTGGCATCCTTGGGCGCGTGACACAGCTCCGTACGGTCCAAGTGCTGGGCGGCGGCAGCGCGGGCAGCAGCGCTCACGTCAGATCACTCGCCTCGGGGCTGGTGGCGAGGGGCGTGCGGGTGACCGTGTGCGCCCCGGCAGAACTCGACCGTCTCTACGACTACCTCGGCGCCGGCGCGCACTTCGTGCCCCTGCCGCGACTCGGGGACCCCGCGACCGTCACCGCGCTCCGCAACGCCTGCATCGGCGCGGACGTGGTCCACGCGCACGGGCTGCAGGCCTCCGTGCGGGCCGCGCTGGCGCTGTCCGCCGGGTCCCGGTGCCCGCTCGCACCGGCCGGCGGTGGGCGGGGCCCGCTCGCGTCGGCCGGTGGGGCTCGGAGTCCGTTCGCGCCGGTCGACGGCGGGCGGACGCCCCTTGTGACGACCTGGCACAGCCGCCACCATCTGGACGGGGCTCGGGGCGGGGTGCAGCGGCTCCTGGAGCGAACGACCGTACGGGCCTCGTCCGTCGTCCTCGCCACCTCCTCCGAACTCGTCGACCGGGCCCGGCTGCGCGGGGCCAGGGACGCCCGGCTCGCGCCCGTCACCGTGCCGGCCGCGCGGGGGCCCGTCTGCCTCCACGACGGCAAGGCCCGCGCCGAACTCGGCGCGGTCGACAGGCCGTTGCTGATGGCCGTCGGCGCCCTCGAACGGGGGCGGGGGTACGGGACGCTGCTCGACGCGGCACGGGAGTGGCGCGAGCTGGACCCGCAGCCACTGCTCGTCATCGCCGGAGAAGGGCGCGAACGGGCCGCGCTGCAGCGGCGGATCACGGCGGAAGGACTCGCCGTGCGGCTGATCGGGCGGCGCGACGACGTCGCGGAGCTGCTCGCGGCGGCGGACGTGGCCGTCCTCCCGTCGCGGCGCGAGGCCCGCTCCCTGCTCGCGCAGGAGGCCCTGCGGCTCGGCGTGCCGCTGGTCGCGACGGCGGTCGGCGGGGTGCCGGAACTGGTCGGGGACGCGGCGGAGCTGGTGCCGTACGGGGACGCGGGCGCCCTCGCGGGGGCCGTGCGGGGGCTCCTCGAGGACGCGGAGCGGCGGATGGACCTGGCGGCGGCCGGACGGGTGCAGGCCGGGACGTGGCCGACGGAGGACGAGACCGTCGCGCACGTGCTGAGCGTGTACGACGAGCTGGCGGGGCGCTGACGCGCCCGCACCGGCCCGATCTGCAGGACGACGCCCCCTACGTCGTGTGGCGTCTCGCTCTCAGGGCGAGCGAGAGGGCCAGGACCGTCTGGGGGTCGTCCAGGTCCGTGCCCAGGAGTTCGGAGATCCGGGCCAGCCGGTTGTAGAGCGTCTGGCGGTTGAGGTGGAGCTCGCGGGCCGTCTCCGCCTTGCGGCCCGCGTGGGCCAGGTACGTCTCCAGGGTCGGGAGCAGCGGCGGGCGGGAGGTGCGGTCGTGGTCCCGGAGGGGGCCGATCGCACGGTCCACGAAGGCCGCCAGGTCCGGATGGTCGCGCAGCCGCCACAGGAGCAGGTCGATGTCGAGACGGCGGGCGTCGTACCAGGGGAGCTCCGAGAGGCCCTGCGCGGCCGTCGCCGTCTCCGCCGCGTGCCGCAGGCCCGCGGAGGCCGCCGCCCAGCTTCCGGCGACGCCCACGACGACCACCGGCGGGTGGACGCCCGCGCGTTCCAGGCCGGCCCGCTCCACGCCGGCGCGCAGCGCCGCCGCGACCCGGTCCGCGACGGCCGTGCGTTCCGACTCCGAGCGCAGGCCGAGGAGGAGGGGCACCCTGCCCTCCACCGGGCGGACGCCCAGGAGGACGGGGACGCCGACGGAGGAGAGCTCCTCGAGGACCGCCCGGGCGAGGAGCGCCCAGTTGCCCGAGGGGGAGAGCTCCGAGGCCAGCCGCATGACCACCGGCAGCAGCGGGCCGTCGCCCGGCTTGAAGCCGAGCACCCGGGCCTGGGCGGGCGCGGCCTCCGCCGTGATCCGGCCCTCCGCCAGGTCCGTCAGGAAGTCGCCCCGGCCGCGCGCCGCCAGCTCCTCCTCCTGGCGCGCCTGCATGAGGACCACCGCGAGGATGCCCGCCGCCCGCTCGGCCGCCATCCGGTGGACGGGGGAGAGGGCGCCGGAGACCGCGAGGAGGACCAGCCGGGCCCGGACCGATCCGGTACCGGGACCGCCGCCCGGCACGTCGACGAGGACCGTGCCGGTGGGCGGGCCGGATTCGCGGGCCGCCCGCTGACCGCGCAGCCCGTCCCAGACCTGGAGCGGGTCGGCGGGGCCGGACTCGGTGCCCGCCGCGTACAGGAGCTGGCCGTCGGCGGTCTCCAGGAAGACCGGGTTGGCGGCGAAGTCGGAGAGGATGCGGAGGACCTGAGGGACGCCGCCGCCGCCGAGCAGGGCCTCCGTGCACTGCCGGTGGACCTCCTCGGCCTGGCGGAGGAGCGCGTAGTGGCCGTTGACGATCTCGGTGTGGATCTCCTCCGTGACGGCCACGAAGGGGACCTCGCGGTGCAGCTGCACCAGGGGCAGCCCCGCCGCCCGCGCGGTCTCCACTATCGTCGCCGGCAGCCGGGCGAAGCGCGGGCCGAGCTCCACCACGAGCGCCGCGATGCCCCGGTCCGCGAGCCGGCGGACGAAGGCCCGCTGCTCGGCCGGCCGGGTCCCGAGCCCGAGGCCCGTGGTCATGAGCAGTTCGCCGCCCTTGAGCAGCGACGCGATGTTCGGCACCTCGCCCGCGTGTACCCAGCGCACCGTGCGGTGCAGCTTGTCCGCGCCGGCGACGACCTCCGGGAGCCCGCTGCGCAGACCCGGGAGTTCGAGCGCCCGCTGCACGGTGATCCCGCCCTGATTGTCCATGGGGCCGGACGCTACCCGCGTCCGTGTTCCGGTGACATCACCCGACGGTTACGGGACCGGACACTTCGTACACCAGGGCGACAAGTCGTCGCCCCGTGGCGGGATTTGTGCGACCGCATGTCGATTGTGGCCTGCATCACACGCGAGGATGCTCTCGCGCCATGGCAAAGAACTCCACCCCAGAGGTCCACCGGCTGAAGGCGAACTCGGTCGGTCTGGTCGGCGTCGTCTTCATGGCCGTGGCCACCGCGGCCCCGATCACCGCGATGACCGGCAATCTCCCCATCGCCGTCGGCTTCGGCAACGGCACCGGCGCACCCGCCGGATATCTCTTCGCGACGCTCGTCCTGACCGTCTTCTCGGTCGGCTACGTCGCCATGGCCAAGCGGATCACGGCCGCCGGCGCGTTCTACGGCTACATCTCGCACGGACTCGGCCGGATCGCCGGCATGGCCTCCGGCATGCTCGCGGTCCTCGCGTACATCGTCTTCGAGGCCTCGATCGTCGGCGTCTTCGCGTACTTCGCCAAGACGACGGTCGCCGACCAGCTCGGCGCGGACCTGCCGTGGATCCTGTACGCGGCGGTCATGCTGGCCGTGACGGCCGTCCTCTCGTACTTCGACATCAACCTGACCGCCAGGGCGCTCGGCGTGATGCTCATCGCCGAGATCGCGGTCCTCTTCGCGGTCGCCACCGCCGTACTGATCGCCGGCGGCGGGCCCGACGGCATCCCCGTCGAGCCCATCAACCCCGTGAACGCCTTCACCGGCAGCTCCGCGGGACTCGGCCTCTTCTTCGCCTTCTGGTCCTGGGTCGGCTTCGAGTCGACGGCCATGTACGGGGAGGAGTCGCGCGACCCGAAGCGGGTCATCCCGCGCGCCACCCTGATCTCCGTCATCGGCGTCGGCATCTTCTACATCTACGTCTCGTGGATGACGATCGCGGGCAACGGCCTCGCCGGATCGGTGAAGCTGTCCGCCTCCTCCAGCCCGCTCGACCTGTTCTTCGCGCCGACCCAGTCCTTCATCGGCGCCTGGGCCGTCGACGCCTTCCAGTGGCTCCTGCTCACCGGCTCCTTCGCCTGCGGCATGGCCTTCCACCAGTGCGCCTCCCGCTACCTGTACGCGATCGGCCGCGAGGGCTTCCTCCACCCGGCGCTCGGCCGCACCCACGCGCGGCACGGCTCGCCGTACATCGCCTCGTACGTGCAGAGCGCGATCGCCGTCGCCCTCGTCGTCGCCTTCTGGCTCACCGGCCAGGACCCCTACATCCACCTCTACACGCTGCTCGCGATCCTCGGCACGATGGCGATCCTCATCGTCCAGACCCTCTGCTCCTTCGCCGTCATCGGCTACTTCCGCACGAACCACCCCGAGGACCGGCACTGGTTCAAGACCCTCACCGCGCCGCTCCTCGGCGGCATCGGCATGATCGCCGTCGTCGTCCTGCTGGTCATCAACATGGAGACCGCGGCCGGTCTCGCCGCCGACTCCCTCTTCTTCAAGGCGATCCCCTGGATCGTCGGCGCGGTCTTCTTCGGCGGTCTCGGCCTCGGTTTCTACCTCAAGGTCAAGCGGCCCGAGCGCTACGAGATCATCGGCCGGATCGTCCTGGAGGACGCGACCGAGCGGCCCGTCGACGAGGCCGCGGCGCCCGCCCCCGCCGCCGTACCCCAGAGCTGAGTCCCCCGGCTGGTTCCGCCGGCCGGACCCCGAGCCGGATCCGCCGGCTGAATCCCCCGGCCGGCCCCCCTCTTCCTCCCAGGAGCGCCCCATGGCACGCACCAACCCGATGCACCTCCTGAACCGCCTCGCCGCCGAGCACGCCGACGCCCGGCGGCTCGACATCCCCGTCGACGAGCTCCGCGGCATGAGAGCGGACGCCCTCGGGCGCCGGTCCCTGCTCAAGTACGCGGCCGCCGCCGGTGTCGCCGTCGGCGCCGGCGGGGCCGTCGGTCTGGGCGGGGCCGCACCCGCCCACGCCGCCGCCCCCCTGGACCCGCCGGTCCAGAGCACCGCCCGGATCGCCGTCGTCGGGGCCGGGATATCCGGCCTCACCGCCGCCCTCACCCTCCAGGACGCCGGCCTGAGCCCCGTCCTCTACGAGGCCGACCCGTCCCGGGTCGGCGGCCGCATGTGGACCCAGCGAACCCACTGGGCGTACGGACAGACCTCCGAGATCGGCGGCGAGCTGATCGACACCAGTCACAAGAAGATCCTGGAGCTCTGCCGCCGCTTCGACCTCGACGTCGAGGACTTCCTCGGCGGCGGACCCAACGGGGCCGAGGAGGTCCTCTGGTTCGACGGCGCCTACTACCCGCGCCACCAGGCCGACGAGGACTTCAACGCGGTCTACCAGGCGCTGCGCCGCGACCTCTCCGAGGCGGGCGAGGTCTTCTGGAACCAGACCACGCCCACCGGCACCGCCCTCGACACCATGTCCGTGTACGAGTGGATCGAGACCCGGGTCCCCGGCGGCCACTCCTCGCCGCTCGGCAAGTTCATCGACGTCGCCTACAACGTCGAGTACGGCGCCGACACCACCGAACAGTCCTCACTCGCCCTCGTCCTGCTCATGGGCTACCAGACCAATCCGGGCAACTTCAACATCTGGGGCCTGTCCAACGAGCGGTACCACATCGTCGGCGGCAACGACCGGCTCCCGAACGCCATCGCCGGGGCGCTCGCCCCCGGCACCCTGCGCCGGGGCTGGTCCCTGACCGCCGTACGGGCCAACGCCGACGGCACCCAGACGCTGACCTTCACCGAGGCCGGCGCCGTCCGTACCGTCACCGCCGACCACACGGTCCTCTGTCTCCCGCTGCCGGTCCTCAAGCAGCTCGACCTGTCCCTGGCCGGCTTCGACCCGCTCATGCGGAACCTGCTCAGGGACGCCCGCATGGGTCACTGCACCAAGCTCAACATGCAGTTCGGCACCCGTCCATGGCGCGGCACCGGCCCCTGGCCCGGGGTCTCCGCCGGAGACTGCTTCACCGACTCCGAGGTCCAGCAGACCTGGGACACCACCAAGGTCCAGGGCGGCACCGGCGGCATCCTCATCCAGTACGGCGGCGGCAGCCTGGCCAGGAACCTGAACCCGGCCGGGCCGTTCTCCACCGAGTCCGACCCGTACGTGCGGAGCCTCGTGACCCGCTACCTGGCGGGCATCGACGCCTTCTTCCCCGGCACCTCCAGGGCGTACACGGGCCGCGCCCAGCTCTCCGCCTGGCACAAGAACCCGTACGCGCTCGGCGCGTACTCCTGCTGGCCCGTCGGCTACCTCCACCGGTACGCGGGGTACGAGGGCCGGGCCCAGGGCAACGTGCACATCGGCGGCGAGCACTGTTCGTACGACTTCCAGGGCTTCATGGAGGGCGGGGCGACCGAGGGCGAGCGGGCGGCGAAGGAGGTGATCGCCGTACTGCGGTGAGCCGGCTCAGCCGGCCGGGGCGATGTTCTGGTTGAAGCGGAACACGTTGTCGGGGTCGTACTCCGCCTTCACGGCGGCGAGCCGGCGGTAGTTCCGCTCGCCGAAGGAGGAGACGATCCGCTGCTCGCCCTCGGCGCCGACGAAGTTCAGATACGTCGCGTCGATGGCCCAGGGCCGCGCGTCGACCCGTACGTCGTGGACCCACTGCTTCGCCTGCTCGTCGTACGCGGGGTCCTCCCAGGTCGCGAACGGGTGTACCGCCCAGGGGGCGGTGCGCCACGGCTGCGGGTACTGGGAGGGCCCGGCGGCCACGGCCCCGCCCATCAGGAACAGCACGTGCTGGGTGGCGGTCGACGCCGGGATCCGGGCGCCTCGGTCGCAGAAGACGTCCACGGCCTCGTCGGGGAAGTCCCGCAGGTACTCGGCCGACCAGTAGTTCCGCAGCCCCGGCGGGTCGTCGAGCATCGACTGCAGGTCCACGTACGGGATGTCCGTGACGATCTCGACGGCGGGCTTCAGCGCGAACAGCGGCGCCGCGAACTCGCGGAGTTCGGCGACCGGGCCGGTGTACGTGAACAGCGTCGCGCACACCAGCTTGCCGACCAGTTCCTCGGGGATGAACGGCTCCGGGGGCGCGGGCAGGTAGATGGTGCCGCCGCCCATCTCGTCCGGCGCGCGGGCGCCGAGATCGCGGAAGGTGCGCACCACCTCGGGCGCGTTGTCGGGCAGGAAGAACAGCATCGCGACGCTCATCCGGGGCAGCGGGTGCAGCCGCATCGTCAGCGAGGTCGCCACCCCGAAGTTGCCGCCGCCGCCGTGCAGCGCCCAGAACAGCTCCGGATTCTCCTCGGCGTCCGTGTGGACGTGCTTGCCCTCGGCGGTGACCAGGTCGGCGGCGAGCAGGTTGTCGCTGGCCAGCCCGAACTTCCGCTCCAGCCAGCCCGAACCGCCGCCCAGCGTGAAGCCTCCGACGCCGGTGGTGGACACCCGTCCGCCGGTGGTCGCCACGTGGAACGGCTGGCAGGCGTGGTCCAGATGGGCCATGGTCGCCCCGCCCTCGACCCGTACCGTCATGTCCTCCGGGTCCACGACCACGCCGTGCATCCGGCGGAGGTCGACGATCAGCGCGCCGTCGATCATGGAGGTCCCGGCGACGCTGTGCCCGCCGCCGCGCACCGCGATCGGCAGGTCGGCCTCGCGGCCGAACAGGACCGCGTTGGACACGTCGGCCTGAGTGGCGCACTGGGCGATCACCGACGGGCGCCGGTCGATCATGCCGTTGTGCAGGGCGCGCGCCTCGTCGTAGCCCGGACCGCCGGGGGTGATCACCTCACCGGCCAGGTCCTCGACCAGTCCGGCCAGGGCGCTTTCGGAGACATGGGGAGCCATGGGAGCCCCCCTTTCGTGCGGGGGGACAGGACCCTCTCATCGTAGGTCCGGGTGCCGTCCCCCGCGCGGGGCCGCCTCAGCCGCCGTACGCCCCGCTCGCGGTCAGCCGCAGCGCGGTGTCGATCAGCGGGACATGGCTGAACGCCTGGGGGAAGTTGCCCACCTGGCGCTGGAGCCGCGGGTCCCACTCCTCGGCGAGCAGTCCGAGGTCGTTGCGGAGCGAGAGCAGCTTCTCGAAGAGCGTGCGGGCCTCGTCCACCCGGCCGATCATCGCCAGGTCGTCCGCCAGCCAGAAGGAGCAGGCGAGGAACGCGCCCTCGTCACCCTCCAGGCCGTCGACCCCCGCCTCCTCGCCGGCCGTCGGGTAGCGCAGCACGAAGCCGTCCTCCGTGGACAGCTCCCGCTGGATCGCCTCGATCGTGCCGATGACCCGCTTGTCGTCCGGCGGCAGGAAGCCCATCTGCGGGATCAGCAGCAGGGAGGCGTCCAGCTCCTTGGAGCCGTACGACTGCGTGAACGTGTTCCGCTCCTTGTCGTAGCCCTTCTCGCAGACGTCCCGGTGGATCTCGTCGCGCAGCTCGCGCCAGCGCTCCAGCGGGCCGTCGGCGTCCCCGGACTCGATGAGCTTGATCGTGCGGTCGACGGCCACCCAGGCCATCACCTTGGAGTGGGTGAAGTGGCGGCGCGGGCCGCGGACCTCCCAGATGCCCTCGTCGGGCTGGTCCCAGTGCGTCTCCAGGTACCTGATCAGCTTCAGCTGGAGCAGCGAGGCGTAGTCGTTGCGGGAGAGCCCCGTCATGTGCGCGAGGTGCAGCGCCTCGGTGACCTCGCCGTAGACGTCCAGCTGGAGCTGGTTGGCGGCGCCGTTGCCGACCCGGACCGGGCCGGAGTTCTCGTACCCCGGGAGCCAGTCGAGCTCCGCCTCGCCGAGCTCCCGCTCGCCCGCGATGCCGTACATGATCTGGAGGTTCTCCGGGTCGCCCGCGACCGCGCGGAGCAGCCAGTCCCGCCAGGCGCGGGCCTCCTCGCGGTAGCCGGTGCGCAGCATCGAGGAGAGGGTGATCGCCGCGTCCCGCAGCCAGGTGTAGCGGTAGTCCCAGTTGCGGACGCCGCCGATCTCCTCGGGGAGCGAGGTGGTCGGCGCGGCCACGATCCCGCCGGTCGGCGCGTACGTCAGCGCCTTCAGCGTGATCAGCGAGCGGACCACCGCCTCCCGGTAGGGGCCGTGGTACGTGCAGTGCTCGACCCACTCGCGCCAGAAGTCGGCGGTCGCCTCCAGCGAGCCCGCCGGGTCGGGCAGCGCGGGCGGCTCCTTGTGGGAGGGCTGCCAGGAGAGCGTGAAGGTGATCCGGTCACCGGGGGAGACGGTGAACTCGGAGTACGTGGTGAGGTCCTCGCCGTGCGTCTCCGCGTCCGTGTCCAGCCACACCGAGTCGGGCCCGGCGACGGCGACCGTGCGCTCGCCGACCTTGTGGACCCAGGGCACGATCCGGCCGTAGCTGAAACGCATGCGCAGCGCGGAGCGCATCGTGACCCGGCCGGTGACGCCCTCCACGATCCGGATGATCTGGGGGGCGCCGTCGCGCGGGGGCATGAAGTCGGTCACCCGGACCGTGCCGCGGGTGGTGTCCCACTCGGACTCCAGGATCAGCGAGTCGCCCACGTAGCGGCGCCGGTCCGCCGGGAGCGGTTCGGCGTCCTCGGCCGCGGCGGGACCGACCCGCCAGAACCCGTGTTCCTCGGTGCCGAGCAGCCCCGCGAAGACCGCGTGGGAGTCGAAGCGGGGGAGACACAGCCAGTCCACGCTGCCGTCCCGGCAGACCAGGGCGGCGGTCTGCATGTCTCCGATGAGTGCGTAATCCTCGATGCGCCCGGCCACGTGCTTCACTCCAGTCGAACGGCCACGTCCGCCCCGCAGGGCGCTTGCTCAGATGCGCCGGCTGGGTGTCAGCCGGGTCTGCGTGTGTCAGCGGTCAGGGGATCGTCGACGAGCTGTCGGTCCGGGTGGGGGTCCCACCCGGGAGTCCGGTCCAGGGGGAGGGCGGGGTGGCGCCGCGGGCCGGCCTGCTCGGCGGGCAATGTCCGAGCAGGATACGTCGCACCCTAGTGACCCGGTGATCACGCAGGTAACGGAGCTGCTCCGATCGGGTGAACACGCCTTCGAGCCCGAAGATTACCCTGCCGGTCACCCTGTCAGTCGCCTCGCCGGTCACCCCTCGATCATCCCTCGGTCATCCCTCGATCGCCCCGTCCAGCACTCTCGATCACCCCGTCCTCACCCCGTCCGCACCCCCTTTGTCACCCTCGATCACCACACCCGAGGGGTCCCGCCCCGCCCTCCCGTAGCCGTCCGTGTACACCCGACTGCCGCGTGTGGCCGGAAGCGGTCTCCCGATGTCGCTGATACCCTGGTACCCCGTGGACCGGTGGGAAACGGCGAGAGCCGAGGACCCCGAAACCGCAGCGACGGCACCCCCCGATTCTTCCGGAGGGGACGCCGGTACGCACCTCCAGAACGCGACCACGGGAGCCCCCTCTTGGCGATGCCGCCCAACACCACGACGACCAAGCACATCTTCGTCACCGGGGGTGTCGCCTCCTCCCTCGGCAAGGGCCTGACCGCCTCCAGCCTGGGTGCGCTCCTCAAGGCCCGCGGCCTGCGGGTCACGATGCAGAAGCTCGACCCGTACCTGAACGTCGACCCGGGCACGATGAACCCCTTCCAGCACGGCGAGGTGTTCGTCACCAACGACGGCGCCGAGACCGACCTGGACATCGGCCACTACGAGCGCTTCCTCGACGTCGACCTCGACGGATCGGCCAACGTCACCACCGGCCAGGTCTACTCGCAGGTCATCGCCAAGGAGCGGCGCGGCGAGTACCTCGGCGACACCGTGCAGGTCATCCCGCACATCACCAACGAGATCAAGTCCCGGATCCGCCGCATGGCGACGGACGACGTGGACGTCGTCATCACCGAGGTCGGCGGCACCGTCGGCGACATCGAGTCCCTGCCCTTCCTGGAGACCGTCCGTCAGGTCCGCCACGAGGTCGGCCGCGACAACGTCTTCGTCGTGCACATCTCGCTGCTGCCCTACATCGGCCCCTCCGGCGAGCTGAAGACCAAGCCGACCCAGCACTCGGTCGCCGCCCTGCGCAACATCGGCATCCAGCCGGACGCGATCGTCCTGCGCGCCGACCGCGAGGTCCCGACCGCCATCAAGCGCAAGATCTCGCTGATGTGCGACGTCGACGAGGCCGCGGTCGTCGCCGCGATCGACGCCAAGTCGATCTACGACATCCCGAAGGTCCTGCACACCGAGGGCCTGGACGCGTACGTCGTCCGCAAGCTCGACCTGCCCTTCCGCGACGTGGACTGGTCCACCTGGGACGACCTGCTGGACCGCGTCCACAACCCCGACCACGAGGTCACCGTCGCGCTCGTCGGCAAGTACATCGACCTGCCCGACGCCTACCTCTCGATCACCGAGGCCATGCGGGCCGGCGGCTTCGCCAACAAGGCCCGGGTCAAGGTCAAGTGGGTCACCTCCGACGACTGCAAGACCCCGGCAGGCGCGAAGAAGCAGCTCGGCGACGTCGACGCGATCCTCGTCCCCGGCGGCTTCGGCGACCGCGGCGTGAACGGCAAGATCGGCGCGATCCAGTACGCCCGTGAGAACAAGGTGCCGCTGCTCGGCATCTGCCTCGGCCTGCAGTGCATCGTCATCGAGGCCGCGCGGAACCTGGCGGACATCCCGGACGCCAACTCCACCGAGTTCGACCCGGCCACCGCGCACCCCGTCGTCTCCACGATGGAGGAGCAGCTCGCGTACGTCGAGGGCGCCGGCGACCTTGGCGGAACGATGCGCCTGGGCCTGTACCCGGCGAAGCTCGCCGAGGGCTCGATCGTCCGCGAGGTCTACGACGACCAGCCGTACGTGGACGAGCGCCACCGTCACCGCTACGAGGTGAACAACGCCTACCGCGCGGAGCTGGAGAAGAAGGCCGGCCTGGTCTTCTCCGGCACCTCCCCGGACAACAAGCTCGTCGAGTACGTCGAGTACCCGCGCGAGATCCACCCCTACCTGGTCGCCACCCAGGCGCACCCGGAGCTCCGCTCCCGCCCGACCCGCCCGCACCCGCTCTTCGCGGGCCTGGTCAAGGCGGCCGTCGAGCGCAAGACGGGCAAGCCGGCCAAGTAGCAGCCGGGCGTTAACGTTGCCGGGGTACGGGTCCTCACGGACGCGTACCCCGGCTTTCGTATGTGGTTCGTGTGTGTTCGTAGGTGGGAGGACCAGATGGAGTTGCAGGACACCCCGGAGGAGTGGCGGGTCGTCGCGACGACGACCCCGTTCCAGGGAAACAAGACCAGTGTCCGCACGGACGACGTGGTCATGCCGGACGGCACGGTCGCGCGCCGCGACTACCAGGTCCACCCGGGCTCGGTGGCCGTCCTGGCCGTCGACGAGCAGGACCGGGTCCTGCTGCTCAAGCAGTACCGGCACCCGGTGCGGCAGAAGCTCTGGGAGATCCCGGCGGGGCTGCTCGACGTGCCCGGCGAGAACCCGCTGCACGCCGCCCAGCGCGAGCTGTACGAGGAGGCCCACGTCAAGGCGGAGGACTGGCGGGTCCTGACCGACGTCTACACGACCCCGGGCGGCTGCGACGAGGCCGTACGGATCTTCCTCGCCCGGGACCTCGCGGAGGCGGAGGGCGAGCGCTTCGAGGTCTCCGAGGAGGAGGCCGACATGGAGCTGGCGCGGGTGCCGCTCGCGGAGCTCGTACGCGGGGTCCTCGCGGGTGAGCTGCACAACAACTGCCTGGTCGTGGGCGTCCTGTCGCTGGCCGCCGCGCGGGCGGGCGAGGGCGTCGAGGCGCTGCGCCCGGCGGACGCGCCCTGGCCGGCCCGTCCGTTCGAGGCGTAGCCCTCGCCCTCCCCGTGTGGGCGGTCGTGCCGTCCCGGCGTGACGATTGCCCACGACGGGGAAGGCGGGCGGTCTGAAGATCTGCTGATCCGATCGGGGGATGTGCCCGCCGCGCTCCGCCAGGTCCGTGCCGCGCCCTGAACTACGCTCGGAATCGCCCGTGCGGAGCCCCCCGCGGGATCGGCAGGTGCGCAGGTGGACGGGAGCATGGCCCGTGACGGATCAGGCGGTGGCGGCGGCCGTGAGCCGGCGGTTCTTCGGCCGGCAGCGGGAGTTGAAGGCCCTGCGCGCCGACATCGAGCGGACCGGCCTCGACACCCTCACGGGCCGCAAGGCACCCCGCGCGCGCGTCCTGCTCATCGCCGGCAAGCCAGGCTCCGGCCGTACCGCCCTCGCCGACGAGCTGGTCGCCGGGCTCGCCGACCGCTACCCCGACGGGGTCTTCCGCGCCCGGCTGACCGAGCCCGGCGGCGACCCCGTCCCCACCGCCCGCGTCGCCCAGGAACTCCTGGCCGCGCTCGGCGTGGCCGAGCCGCCGGGCGCCGCAGAGGACGAGCTGACCGAACTGGTCCGCCACGCCCTCGCCGAGCGCCGGGCCGTCCTGATCCTCGACGACGCCGTCGACGCCGAGCAGGCCGACCCGCTGATCCCCGACAACCCCGACAGCCTCGTCGTCGGGGTCTCCCGGGGGCCGCTCACCGGCATCCCCGACGTACGGCCCTGCACCCTCGGCGGACTCGACCCCAAGTCGGCCATCGAGCTGCTCACCGCCTTCACCGGCTCCGTCCGCATCACCGTCGACCCGCAGGCCGCCGAGACGCTCGTCGAGACGTGCGGGGGGATGCCCGCCGCGGTCGTCCTCGCCGGGGGCTGGCTCGCCGCCCGCCCCAAGGCCTCCGTCGCCGACCTCGCGAAGCAGTTGCGCGGGCTGAGCGGCGACCCGCTCACCCGGACCTTCCTGCTCGCCCACGAGGCGCTGCCCGCGACCGCGGCCCGGATACTGCGATTCCTCTCCCTGGCCCCCCTCGGCCGGGGTGACGCCCACACCGCCTCGGCCCTGGCCGGCTGCTCGGTCTCCGCGGCGGCCACCACCCTCGCCGACTTCGCCGCCCTGGGGCTCGTCGCCGGCGGAGACGACGGGCAGTACGAGGTTCCCGCCCATCTCGTCCCCCTCCTCCGCGCTCAGCTGGAGGAGCGCGACCGGCCCGCCGAGGTGCAGCTCGCCCGGGCCCGGATGCTGGAGCGGACCGTACGGCTCCTCCAGTCCTGCCGTGCGGTCACCGAACCCGAGGACTCGCCCGCCCGCCGGAAACTCGCCGGTCTGCCGCGCGCCCTGCGCTTCCCGACCCGGACCGCCGGTGCCGACTGGCTGCGCTCCCGGCAGCCCGTCCTGCTCGCCTCCGCCCGCCTCGCCGTCGCCGACGGGGAGCTCGACACCCTGGCCCGCCGCCTGATCGCCTCCCTGGTCAGGGCGCTCGCCGCGCACCGGGGCGCCGAGGCCGCCGCGCCCGAGCTGTACGGCCTCCACCAGCTGGTCCTGGACGTGGCCGAGCGGCGCGGACTGCACCGCGAGCGGGCCGCCGCCCTGCTGAACCTGGCCGACCTCGACGCACGGACCGGGCGTACGAAGGAGGCTCTGCTGCGATATCGGTTGGCATTGGAGGCCGGAAGGGCAGCAAATGATCCGTACGCGACCGGTCGCGCAATGGAATCCGTAGGTGGCTCCTATCAGGAGCTCGGAGACTGGCAGCGGGCCGGCGACTGGTACGGGCGGGCGCTCGCCCAGCGCCTCGCCCGCGACGAGCGCGCCGACCAGGCCCGGCTGTACGCCCGCCTCGGCGCCGTGCAGACCTACGCGGGACGGTACGGCGAGGCCCTGCGGAACTGGCGGGCCGCCGCGGCCGGCTACCGCCGGCTCGCCGATCTCCCGGGCTACGCGCGGGCGTTGAGCGAGGCGGCCCGGGTCCAGGAGTACGCCGGGCGTCCCGAGGAGTCGCTGCGGACCTGCGAGGAGGCGGTGGAGTGGGCCCGCCGGGCCCAGGACGCCCGGCTCCAGGCGGCGCTCCAGCTGCGGCTCGCCGACACCCTCGACAGGCTCGGCGACCCGGCCGCCGCAAGGCTGCACAGGGCCGCAGCCGAGCGTTTGCTGGAAACGGAAGCGCCAGCCTACGAAATCCGCAGTGGGTTCGAGAAAGATTAGTACTTTGAAAGGCTAGACACCGGGAACTCCTTCATTAGACTGGGTCCGCCGCGTTCGAACGTGGTCTGCCCCGGTGCGCCGCATTGCATCCGGGTATGTATCGCAGTACCCCAGTTGTCCCCTCCCCAGATTCAAGGACCGTGATCGACGATGAAGGTCGGCATCCCCCGCGAGGTCAAGAACAACGAGTTCCGCGTGGCCATCACCCCTGCGGGTGTCCACGAGCTCGTCCGCCACGGCCACCAGGTCTTCGTCGAGCAGAACGCCGGTGTCGGCTCCTCGATCACGGACGAGGAGTACGTCGCCGCCGGCGCCGAGATCCTTGTCACCGCCGACGAGGTCTGGGCCACCGCCGACCTGCTGCTCAAGGTCAAGGAGCCCATCGCGGAGGAGTACCACCGCCTCCGCAAGGACCAGACCCTCTTCACCTACCTGCACCTCGCCGCCTCCCGCGAGTGCACGGACGCGCTGCTGGAGTCCGGCACCACCGCCATCGCCTACGAGACCGTCGAGACCGCGAACCGCGCCCTGCCGCTGCTCGCCCCGATGTCCGAGGTCGCGGGCCGCCTGGCCCCGCAGGTCGGCGCGTACCACCTGATGCGCTCGGTCGGCGGCCGTGGCGTCCTCCCCGGCGGCGTCCCCGGCACCCACGCCGGCGAGTGCGTCGTCATCGGCGGCGGTGTCTCCGGCTGGAACGCCACCCAGATCGCCGTCGGCATGGGCTTCCACGTGACCCTGCTCGACCGTGACATCAATAAGCTCCGCGAGGCCGACAAGATCTTCGGCACCAAGGTGAAGACGATCGTCTCCAACGCCTTCGAGCTGGAGAAGGCCGTCGTCGAGGCCGACCTCGTCATCGGCGCCGTCCTCATCCCGGGTGCCAAGGCCCCGAAGCTGGTCACCAACGAGCTCGTCGCCAAGATGAAGCCCGGAAGTGTCCTTGTCGACATTGCGATCGACCAGGGCGGCTGCTTCGAGGACTCCCACGCGACCACCCACGCCGAGCCGACCTTCCAGGTCCACAACTCGGTCTTCTACTGCGTCGCCAACATGCCGGGCGCGGTCCCGAACACCTCCACCTACGCCCTCACCAACGCCACGCTGCCCTACATCGTGTCGCTGGCGAACAACGGCTGGGTCGAGGCGCTGCGCCGCGACGCCGCGCTCGGTCTGGGCCTCAACACCCATGACGGCAAGGTGGTTTACAAGGAGGTCGCCGAGGCGCACGGCCTCGAGCACGTCGAGCTGAGCACCCTCCTGGGCTGATCCCCGCGGCGCCGCCGTCAACGCGTGCCGTCAATGCCACACACCCGGCCGGACCTTGTTCGACAAGGTCCGGCCGGCTGTGCGTCCGGCCATGTCCGGGGGTCCGGGCAACTCGCCTCGAACGTAACCCTTTAACCGTTTCGCACACCCCTGAAACGTGTGGATGCATGCCTGCGCACCCTTGACAGAGAGGTGTTCGGTTGCCGACACATCGGGCCGGGTCCGGCGGATTGTGTTGCTGCGGAGCGGTGACACGCCATAGAGTCGCCAACCGTCGGCATGGTGCCACGCTGACCTATCGATAAATGTTCCTGGTGACATCCAAGGAGGTAAGACGACTTGTGAATGAGTCGACAATTACTCCCGGGAGCGGTGCGCCAGGTGCCCCGATCGGCTCCGTCGCGGTGCGGACCTTCGCGACGCACCAGTCCATGACGACAGCCCACACGATGAAGACGATGGACGGCCTACACGTGAACGCCACGGCCGGCAACGAGATGGGCCGAGAGTCCACCCACTTCGCCGCCTACGACGAGGTGCCCGAGGGGCACTTCTACGACCCCGACGCCGAGTACGAGCCCGACCCGGAGTACGCGGCCACCCTCGCACCCGACGCTGCCCGTCAGCGCCGCGAGCGGATCGGCCCCACCGGACGGCCCCTGCCGTACTTCCCGATCCCGGGTCCCCTGACCGACCACGGACCCGCCAAGATCATCGCGATGTGCAACCAGAAGGGCGGCGTCGGCAAGACCACGTCGACCATCAACCTGGGTGCCGCGCTCGCCGAGTACGGACGACGGGTGCTGCTCGTCGACTTCGACCCGCAGGGAGCCCTGTCGGTCGGCCTCGGCGTGAACCCGATGGAGCTCGACCTCACCGTCTACAACCTGCTCATGGAGCGGGGCATGTCGGCGGACGAGGTGCTCCTCAAGACCGCCGTGCCCAACATGGACCTGCTGCCGAGCAACATCGACCTCTCGGCCGCCGAAGTCCAGTTGGTCAGCGAGGTCGCGCGCGAGTCCACGCTCCAGCGCGCCCTCAAGCCGCTGATGAACGACTACGACTACATCGTGATCGACTGTCAGCCCTCGCTCGGCCTGCTGACCGTGAACGCCCTGACGGCGGCTCACAAGGTCATCGTGCCGCTGGAGTGCGAGTTCTTCGCCCTGCGCGGAGTGGCGCTGCTCACCGAGACGATCGAGAAGGTCCAGGAGCGGCTCAACCCCGAGCTGGAGCTCGACGGGATCCTCGCCACGATGTACGACTCGCGGACCGTGCACAGCCGTGAGGTCCTCGCGCGCGTCGTCGAGGCCTTCGACGACCACGTGTACCACACGGTCATCGGGCGGACCGTGCGCTTCCCGGAGACCACGGTCGCCGGCGAGCCGATCACCACGTACGCCTCCAACTCCGTGGGCGCCGCCGCCTACCGCCAGCTCGCCAGGGAGGTGCTCGCCCGGTGTCACGCCGAGTGAGTCTGCCCGGCGCCGACGAACTCTTCCGTACGACCGGGGGGACGGCGCTCCAGGCGTCCTCACCCCGCCGGGCCGTCCCGGCACCCGCGGGCGAGAGCGACACGACGGCGGCCGAGGGCTCCGCGGAGCATACGGCGGCGGACTCCGAGGCGGCCGAACCGCGCGCCCGGACGACGGAGCCGGAGAGCCCCGCCCCGAAGCCGGCGAACGGGGCGACGGTGCCGGCCCCGGCGGCCAGGCGGCGCGGCGGCCGTACCCCGAACCGGCGGCCCAGCGGCCGCGAGCGCCACGACGAGAAGATCACGGTCTACGTCTCCGCCGAGGAGCTCATGGACCTGGAGCACGCCCGGCTCGTGCTCCGCGGTGAGCACGGTCTCGCCGTCGACCGGGGCCGGATCGTCCGGGAGGCGGTCGCCGTCGTCCTGGCGGACCTGGAGTCCCGCGGCGACGCGAGCATCCTCGTCCGTCGCCTGCGCGGCCGCTGACGGTAGCCTGCGAGCTGTCGAGCTCTCCGTTCCCCCTGGACCCCCATGCACAAGGCCTCTGACGAAACGTCCCGCCCGCCGGGCCGCCGCCCCCTGGGCCGCGGCCCGGCGGGCGGGACGTCCGGCTCCACGCCCCTCGCCGAGGCGCGGGGGCAGGCGGTCGAGGCCGGGGAGCCGGTGGCGGAGGCCGGGGCCGAGGCGGCGGAGCCCGTACCGGCGGTTCCGGCCGAGGAGCCCGTACGCGTCGGGGGAGGGGCACCCGTCGCTCCGGTGGAGGAGACCCCTCCCGCCTCGGACGCCGGTCCGGCCGAGGCACCCCCACCCGCCCGCCCGGCGGGAGAGCACGCGCCACCCGCGCCCGCTCCTCTTGTCGGGGACGCCGCTCCGGCGGCCGGTGCCGAAGGCGGCGACGGCGATGACGGCAGTGGCGGCGACGGGCGGTTCACCGTGCGGCTCGCGAACTTCGAGGGGCCCTTCGACCTGCTCCTCCAGCTGATCACCAAGCACAAGCTCGACGTCACCGAGGTCGCCCTCTCCCAGGTCACCGACGAGTTCATGGCGCACCTCCGCGCCCTGGGCCCCGACGGCGACCTCGACCAGACCACCGAGTTCCTCGTCGTCGCCGCCACCCTGCTCGACCTCAAGGCCGCCCGGCTGCTCCCCGCGGCCGAGGTGGAGGACGAGGCCGACCTCGCGCTCCTGGAGGCCCGCGACCTGCTCTTCGCCCGCCTCCTCCAGTACCGCGCCTACAAGCGGATCGCGGAGATCTTCGAGGCGCGCTGGGAGGCCGAGGGCCACCGCCACCCCCGTACCGTCGGGCTCGAACCGCACCACGCCGAGCTGCTCCCCGAGGTCGTGATCTCCATCGGCGCAGAGGGCTTCGCCAAGCTGGCCGTCAAGGCCATGCAGCCCAAGGCCGAGCCCCAGGTGTACGTCGACCACATCCACGCCCCGCTCGTCAGCGTCCGGGAGCAGGCCGCCCTGGTCGTCGCGCTGCTGCGCGTGCGCGGGACGGCGGCGTTCCGCGAGCTCGTCGAGGACGCCGGAGACACCCTCACCGTCGTCGCCCGCTTCCTCGCCCTGCTGGAGCTCTACCGGGAGAAGGCCGTCGTCCTCGACCAGGAGACCGCCCTCGGGGAGCTCGTCGTCACCTGGTCCGGCGGCGACCGGGACGCGGGCATCACCGACGAGTTCGACCGGGAGTCGGCCGTGGACCGGGAGTCGGCCGTGGACCGGGAGTCGGCCGTGGACCGGGAGCCCGCCCCGGACCGGGAGCCCGCCCCGGACCGGGAATCCGCCCCAGAAACGGAGGCCCAGGAGTGAGTGACCTCAAGCCCTCCCTCGAAGCCGTCCTCATGGTCGTCGACGAGCCCGCCACCGAGCAGCACCTCGCCAAGGTCCTGGACCGCACCCCGCGCGAGGTGGCCGACGCCCTGCGCGAGCTGGCCGACGAGTACACCGCCCAGGGCCGCGGCTTCGAGCTGCGGCGGGTGGCCGGCGGCTGGCGCTACTACTCCCGCGCCGCCCACGCCGCGGCCGTCGAGGCCTTCGTGCTCGACGGCCAGCAGGCCCGGCTCACCCAGGCGGCCCTGGAGACCCTCGCGGTCGTCGCGTACCGCCAGCCGGTCAGCCGTTCCCGGGTCTCGGCGGTCCGCGGGGTCAACTGCGACGGCGTGATGCGGACCCTTCTCCAGCGGGGTCTGGTGGAGGAGGCGGGCGCGGAACCCGAAACAGGTGCGATCCTGTACAGGACGACGAACTATTTCCTGGAGCGGATGGGCCTGCGAGGCCTGGACGAACTTCCCGAGCTCGCCCCCTTCCTCCCTGAGGCGGAGGCGGTCGAGCCGGACTCCCTGGAAGGCGTCCCGTCGTTCGATCCGGACGCAGACGTAGACGACAAGACGGAAATTTGATGCGAAGCAGCAGCGGCAGGAACAGCAGCGGAAACAACGGCGGGAGCCGTGGTGGCAACAGCGGCGGCCGCGGCGGCAGCGGTGGCGGCCGTGGTGGCAGCGGCGGCGGTGGCGGCGGCGGTGGCGGCCGTGGTGGCAGCGGCGGCGGTGGCGGCGGCGCCCGTGGCGGCAGCGGCAGCAGCGGTGGCGGCGGGCGCGGCAACTACCGCGGCGCCGGCGGCGGCCGCGACGACAAGCAGGGCGGCGGCCGCCCGCGCAACCCGCGCCCCGAGGAGCGCCAGTACGACGTGGGCGGCTCCAGCGGCTCCAGCGGCTCCGGCGGCCCCTCGGACGGCCCCAAGCGCGGTCGTGGCACCGCCGCCCGCGGTGGCGCCAAGGGCGGCCCCCGGCAGTCCCCGCAGCGCGGTGGAGGCCGTACGGCGCCCGCCCGCTCGCGCGAGTACGACGCCCGTACGGAGGAGCGGAACCGGGAGCGGTACGCCGGCAAGCCGGAGATCAAGACCCCCAAGACCTTCCCCGGGGCCGAGGCCGAGGGTGAGCGTCTGCAGAAGGTCCTCGCCCGCGCCGGCATGGGTTCGCGCCGCGCCTGCGAGGAGCTGATCGAGCAGTCCAGGGTCGAGGTCAACGGCGAGATCGTGGTCGAGCAGGGCATGCGCGTCGACCCTGAGAAGGACGAGATCAAGGTGGACGGCCTGACCGTCGCCACCCAGTCCCACCTGTTCTTCGCGCTGAACAAGCCGGCCGGTGTCGTCTCCACCATGGAGGACCCGGACGGCCGCCAGTGCCTCGGCGACTACGTCACCAACCGCGAGACCCGGCTCTTCCACGTCGGCCGGCTCGACACGGAGACCGAGGGCATCATCCTGCTCACCAACCACGGTGAGCTGGCCCACCGCCTCACGCACCCCAAGTACGGCGTGAAGAAGACCTACCTGGCGGCCATCACCGGCCCGCTGCCCCGCGAGGTCGGCAAGCGCCTCAAGGACGGCATCGAGCTGGAGGACGGGTACGCCCGCGCCGACCACTTCCGCGTCGTCGAGCAGACCGGCAAGAACTACCTGGTCGAGGTCACCCTGCACGAGGGCCGGAAGCACATCGTGCGCCGGATGCTGGCCGAGGCCGGCTTCCCCGTCGACAAGCTGGTCCGTACGGCCTTCGGCCCGATCGGCCTGGGCGACCAGAAGTCCGGCTGGCTGCGCCGTCTGACCAACACCGAGGTCGGCATGCTGATGAAGGAAGTCGGGATGTAGTTCCCGCCCCCTCTCCGGAGAGGCCCGTGACCGCCACCAGGCGGTCACGGGCCTTTTTCGTCCTTGTGGCCGAGACCCTTCGGCATTTATAGTCAGGATGACTCTTAAGGAGGCGGGCGTGAGCCTCGCGGACATCCTCGAACCCCTGCAGCAACCCCTCTTCACGCTGCTCGGCACCCCGGTGAGCTGGACCGAGGTCCTCGGCTTCGGCACCGGAGCCCTGTGCGTCTGGCTCGTCGCCCGCCAGCACCTCGCCAACTGGCCGATCGGCATCGCCAACAACCTCTTCTTCGTCCTGCTCTTCACCCAGGCCGGCCTCTACGCCGACGCCGGCCTCCAGTTCGTCTTCATCGCCCTCGCCGCGTACGGCTGGTGGACCTGGACCCACGGGGGTGGACCAGGCTCCGGGACCCTCCCGGTGCGGCGCACGAGCCGCACCGAGTGGACCTGGCTGCTCGCGGCGGGGGCGGTGGGGACCCTCCTGCTGACCCTGCTCCTCGACCGCGCGACCGACTCGACCGTCCCCTTCTGGGACGCGCTGACCACCGCGCTCTCCCTCATGGCGACCTACGGGCAGTGCAGGAAGCGGCTGGAGTCCTGGTGGCTCTGGATCGCCGCCGACGTGGTCTACGTGCCCCTGTACGCGTACAAGGAGCTGTACCTGACCTCCCTGCTGTACGTCGGCTTCATGACGCTCTGCGTCCTCGGCCTGCGCGACTGGCGGCGGGGCCTCGCCGCACCCCGCGCCCTCCCGGCGGAGGCGACGGCGTGAAGCGCTACGGCCACGGCCTCGTCCTCGGCAAGTTCTATCCGCCGCACGCCGGCCACCACCACCTCGTCCGCACCGCGCGGGAGCGGTGCGAGCGCCTCACCGTGCTCGTCTGCGCCTCCTCGGTCGAGAGCCTGTCCCTGGCGGACCGCGTCGCCTGGATGCGCGAGATCCACCCCGACGCGCTCGTCGTCGGAGCCGTCGACGACATCCCCGTCGACCTCCGGGACCCCGCCGTGTGGGACGCCCACATGGCCGTCTTCCGGACCGCCGTCCCCGAGCGCGTCGACGCCGTCTTCACCTCGGAGCCGTACGGCGAGGAGCTCGGCCGCCGCTTCGGCGCCGCCTCCGTCGACGTCGACCCCGAGCGCACCCGGTTCCCCGTCTCCGGCACCGCCGTCCGCGCCGACCCGGCCGGCTTCTGGGACTTCCTGGAGCCGCCGGTACGGTCCGCGCTCACCCGGCGGGTCGTCGTCCTCGGCGCCGAGTCCACCGGCACCACCACCATGGCCCTCGCCCTCGCCGACCACTACCGGCGGCGCGGCGGCGTCTGGGCCCGCACCCGGTACGTACCGGAGTACGGGCGCGAGTACAGCGAGGTCAAGCTCGCCGAACTCCGCGCCCGGCGCCCCGGCGCCGACTGGTCCGACGTCACCTTCCGCTCCTCCGACTTCCCCGTCATCGCCCAGCGCCAGGCCGAACTGGAGGAGGAGGCGGCCCGCGACGGCTCGCCCGTGCTCTTCTGCGACACCGACGCCTTCGCCACCACCATCTGGCACGAGCGGTACATGGGCACCGCCAGCCCCGACACCGGGGAGATCGCCGCCCGCGGCCGCCAGCACCTCTGGCTGCTCACCGACCACCGGGGCGTCGACTTCGAGGACGACGGGCTGCGCGACGGGGAGCACCTGCGGCCCTGGATGACCGCGCGGTTCCTCACCCAGCTCGCCCACTCCGGCCGTCGGACGGCCGTCCTCAGCGGCCCGCACGAGGAGCGGCTCGCGGCGGCCGTGGCCGCCGTCGACGCACTCCTCGCCGAGGGCTGGCACCTCGCCGACCCGCTCCCGGAGCGCCGATGAGCGGGGAGAGGGCGGTTCCGGCGCCCGAGGGCTACGACCCCCACGCCTTCGAGCCCTTCGCCGTCACCGTCGACCTCGCCGTCCTCACCGTCCGCGAGGAACGCCTGCACGTCCTCCTCGTCCAGCGCGGCCAGGAGCCGTACGCGGGGGAGTGGGCGCTGCCCGGCGGCTTCGTCCTGCCCCGCGAGTCCGCCGAGACGGCCGCCCGCCGCGAACTCGCCGAGGAGACCGGCCTGCCCGAGGCCACCGTCGCGGGGCTCCACCTCGAACAGCTCCGCACCTACAGCGAACCGGACCGGGACCCGCGGATGCGGGTCGTCTCCGTCGCCTTCACCGCGCTCGTCCCGGGCCTGCCCGAGCCGCGCGGCGGCGGCGACGCGGCCGAGGCCCGGTGGCTGCCCTACGGCTCGTACGGGCCCCTGGCCTTCGACCACGACCGGATCCTCGCCGACGCCCGCGAACGTGTCGGCGCCAAGCTCGAGTACACCTGCCTCGCCACCGCCTTCTGCCCGCCCGAGTTCACCCTCGGCGAGCTGCGGCAGGTGTACGAGACGGTCTGGGGCGTCGCACTCGACCGCCCCAACTTCCGGCGCAAGGTCCTCACCACGCCCGGCTTCGTCCGGGCCGTGGAAGGGCCGCCGCGCCGCACCGGCGGACGGGGGAAACCGGCCGCTCTCTACCGGGCGGGCGAGGCCACGGCCCTCCACCCGCCCCTCCTGCGACCGGAAGGACACTCCTCATGACCCCGACCCGTACCGCGGTGAAGCAGGCCGCGACCGGATCCCTGGTCGGCCTGGCGCTCGGCGACGCACTGGGCTTCCCGACCGAGTTCAAGGACGTGCCGTCCATCCTCGCCGCCTTCGGCCCCTGGCGGGAGATGGAGCTCCCGCTCGCCCGCGGGACGGCGTACGTCACCGACGACACCCAGATGACCCTCGCCCTCGCCCGGGGCGTCCGCACGGCCATGGACCGGGGTGTGCTCGCCCCGCTGCGGCTCGCCCGGCCGGTCCGGGACGAGTTCGTCGACTGGTACCACTCCCCGGAGAACAACCGGGCCCCCGGCAACACCTGCCTGCGCGCGTGCATGCTCCTCGACGGCGACCGGCTCTGGCAGGACGCCAGCCAGATCGGCTCCAAGGGCTGCGGCGCCAACATGCGGGTCGCGCCGATCGGCCTCGTCCCCGGGCTGAGCGAGGAGCAGCGCGCCGGCGCCGCCCAGCTGCAGTCGGCCCTCACCCACGGTCACCCCACGGCGCTCGCCGCCTCCGACCTCACCGCCCGCGCCGTGTACCTCCTGGCTCAGGGAGTGGACCCGGCCGGGCTCGTCGGACAGCTGCGCTCGTACGCGTACGAGAACCGCTCCCGCTACCACGAGCACTGGCTCGGCGACCTCTGGACCCGCGCCCAGGACCCCTCCGCCCGGCACTTCGTCGAGCGCGGCTGGGACGAGTGCCTGGCCGTCCTGGAGCGCCTCGACGCCGTCCAGCGCACCGCCGACCCGGAGCTCGACCCCTGCGCGTACACCGGGGACGGCTGGATCGCCGAGGAGGCCCTCGCCACCGGGCTTCTTTGCTTCCTCCTCTTCCCCGGCGAGCCCCTCACCGCCCTGCGCAGAGCCGCCTGCACCCGCGGCGACTCCGACTCGATCGCCGCCCTCGCGGGCGCCTTCGCCGGAGCGCACCTGGGCGCGGACGCCTGGCCGAAGGAGTGGGCGGAGCGCGTCGAGTACCGGAGCGACCTGCTGACCTTCGGGGCGCTCTGGGACGCTTGACCCATGACACTCGCCCTCGGGTCCGCCCTCGACACCGACCTCACCGACCTCTCCGCCGTCGTGGCCGAACAGCCCGACCCGCTGCTCTTCGCGACCGTCTCCGGCGCGCACCTCTACGGATTCCCGTCCCACGACTCGGACGTGGACCTGCGCGGCGCGCACCTGCTGCCGCTGGAGGCGCTGATCGGGCTGCGCGAGCCCGAGGAGACCCGCGGCCGCATGTGGGACCGGGACGGCGTCGAGATGGACCTCGTCACGCACGACCTGCGGAAGTTCGCCCGGCTCATGCTGCGCCGCAACGGCTACGTCCTGGAGCAGCTCACGTCCCCGCTGGTCGTGCGGACCACGGAGACCCACGCGGAGCTGTGCGCGCTCGTGCCCGAGGTGCTCACCCACCACCACGCGCACCACTACCGCGGCTTCGCCGGGACGCAGTGGCGGCTCTTCGAGAAGAGCGGCGAGCTCAAGCCGCTGCTCTACACCTACCGGGCGCTGCTCACCGGCATCCACCTGATGCGCTCGGGCGAGGTGCGGGCACATCTGCCCACCCTGGTGGAGGAGGTGTCCGAGGCTCCCCGCCGGCTGCCCGACCTCGTCGCGGCCAAGGCGGCGGCCGAGCACGGGCGCGCGGAGGTGGCCTTCGAGGACGTACGGGCCGAGGTCGAGGCGCTGCACGGGGTCCTGGACGAGGCCCAGGCCGCCTCGGAGCTCCCGGAGGCGGTGCGCGCGCACGACGCGCTCCACGACCTGGTCGTACGGGCCCGGGCCGGGGCGAGCGGCTAGCGGACGTCCGGCGGGAGGCCTCACGCGCGCGTGGGTCCGGCCGGGCGGCGGCTAGAGCACGCGCAGGGACGAGGCGCGGCGGGCGCGGATCAGGAAGTCCTGGACGCGGGCGTGGTCCGGGGCCGCCGGGAGCGGGCTCGTGTCGTGGGCGCTGTCGGCCTCGTCCTGAAGGCGGTTCATCCAGGACTCGACCTCCGGCCACGGCACCTCGCCGCGCTTGACCGTGAGGAGACGCTCGCGCTCCTCGCCGACGTCGACGCGGAGCTCGCCGGTGCGCAGCAGGTCGCGGCAGCTGGTCAGCAGCCGCAGCAGGTGCATGGCGTGCTTCCAGCGGGGGTGGCCGTACTGACGGACGTCCGCGTCGAGCTTGCGGCGCTGACCGCCGGCGTACCGCACGAAGGTCTGGTGGGAGCGGCGGGAGAGGAACGCCCCGCGCAGCGAGAGGAGTTCGCGGCCCACGTCGTCGACGTGCTCGACGACGGGGGAGTGGAGGCACTCCAGGACGTTCGGGTTGTTGCGCAGGGCCAGCTCGCAGAAGCGCTCCAGCTCCCAGCTGAACTGCTCCTCGTCCGGGCCCTCCACGTGCGCCGGGGGCTTGTCGAAGCGCCAGAAGAGCGGCGTCGGGGCGAGATAGACGCCCCGCACGTCCGTGTCGCTGCCCTCGGTCGCCAGACCGAAGGCACGCGAGCCCATGACACAGGAGTAGATCGTGTGATCGCGCACCAGTTCTTCCGGAGTCATGCCGGTCAGGCTACGCGAGGGTGATGGTCTCCCCCGAGACGGTGATCTGCTCGGCCGGGAGCGGGCGGGGGGCCGGGCCGGCCGCCACCGAGCCGTCGGCGATGCGGTACTTGGAGCCGTGGCAGGGGCAGTCGATGGTGCCGTCCGCGACCTTGTTCACGAGGCAGCCCTGGTGGGTGCAGACCGCGGAGAAGGCCTTGAACTCCCCGGCGGCGGGCTGCGTGACGACCACCTTCCGGTCGGCGAAGACCGTGCCGCCGCCGACCGGGATCTCGGAGGTCTTGGCCAGCGGGGGAGCACCGGCCGTCGTCGCCGACGCGGCAGGCGACTCGGGTGTGGCGGATGTCGCGGGGGCACTCGGCGGGGCCGAAGCGTCAGGAGTGGCCGGGGCGGTGGTCGTCGTACCGGCGTCACCCCCGTCGTCCGAGCCGCACCCCGTCGTCGTCAGGGCCGCGGCGGCGAAGAGGACGGTACGGCGGTTCGTGGCGCGTGAAGTCATGGCGCCAGCTTGGCCGCACCCCGCCCCGAGGACCCGCAACACGCCTACGTGCGGGGGGCCAGCTCCCTCGCACGGCCGTCCGCGTCCCGGCGGACCTCCAGCACCGCCGTCACCGCCGCGCGCTCGATCGCTCCGTACACATGCGGGAAGAGCCGGCCGTCCGAGCCCTCCCAGCGGACCTCGCCGCCCAGCAGGGACTCGTCGATCACGAGGACCAGGAGCGGGCCGGGCACGGAGCGGTAGGGGCCGTCGGCGATCTCCAGGGCCGAGGCCTCGTCCGCCGAGCAGTGGACGAAGCCCTCGGCCGCGAGTGACGGCGGGGCGTAGGGGGCGGCGGTATCGACGGGATCGGCGGACCAGTCGGCCAGCGGTACGACGTGCAGCAGCATGCCGACAGTTCTACCGCGCGGGTCCCTCGCGTCCACCGCGCAGGTCCTCCGCCAGCCGCTGCCGCAGGCCGTCGACAGGCTGACCCCGAACGGCTCGGTGCCCCAGGGCTCCCTGGAGGACCTCATCCGTCAGCAGCAGCTCTGACCGTCGTCCGGCGCCCGCCCTCCGTCTCGGAAGGCGGGCGCCGCGGCGCGCCGCCCCCACCGCTGGCTAGGCTGAACGGAGAGCACTTGACGCAGGCGAAGGAGCACGACGTGGCGGTACGAGCGGTCCGAGGCGCCGTCCAGCTGGAGCGGGACGAGGCCGGACACATGCGCGAGCAGGTCGAGGAGCTGCTCACCGCCGTCCTCGCGCGCAACGAGCTCACCGCCGACGACCTCATCAGCATCTGGTTCACGGCCACCCCCGATCTGCACAGCGACTTCCCCGCCGCCGCGGCCCGGGGGATCGGGATCGTGGACGTCCCCCTGATCTGCGCCCAGGAGCTCGACATCGAGGGCGCGATGCCGAGGGTCGTCCGGCTCCTCGCCCACGTCGAGACCGATCTGCCCAAGTCCCGGATCGCGCACGTCTACCTCGGCGCCGCGGCCGCCCTGCGCAAGGACATCGCCCAGTGAGAACAGCGCTCGTCATCGGAACCGGACTGATCGGCACCTCCGCCGCGATCGCCCTGGCGGGCCGCGGCGTCACGGTCCACCTCCGCGACCACGACCCGGCGCGCGCCCGGACGGCCGCCGCGCTCGGCGCGGGCACCGACGAGGCACCCGAGGGACGCGTGGACCTCGCGATCGTCGCCGTACCCCCGGCGCACGTGGCCGCGACCCTCGCGGAGGCGATGTCGGCCGGTCTCGCCCGCGGCTACCTGGACGTGGCGAGCGTCAAGGGCGGGCCGAAGCGGGAGCTGGCGGCGCTGGGCCTCGACCTCACCGCGTACATCGGTTCGCACCCGATGTCCGGCAAGGAGCGCTCGGGCCCGCTCGCGGCGACCGCGGACCTCTTCGAGGGACGACCGTGGGTCCTCACCCCGACCCGGGACACCGACACCGAGGTCCTGAACCTCGCCCTGGAGCTCGTCGCCCTCTGCCGGGCCGTGCCCGTCGTCATGGACGCCGACGCCCACGACCGGGCCGTCGCCCTGGTCTCCCACACCCCGCAGCTGGTGTCGTCGATGGTCGCCGCCCGCCTGGAGGAGGCCGACGAGTCGGCCGTACGCCTCTGCGGGCAGGGCATCCGCGACGTCACCCGGATCGCGGCCTCCGACCCGCGCATGTGGGTCGAGATCCTCTCCGCCAACCCGGGCCCCGTCGCCGACGTCCTCTCGGGCGTCGCCGCCGACCTCGACGAGACGGTCCGCGCTCTGCGCTCCCTGCAGTCCGCCGACGAGGACAAGCGGCGGGACGGCGCCTCGGGCGTCGAGGACGTGCTGCGCCGCGGGAACGCCGGCCGCGCCCGCGTCCCCGGCAAGCACGGCGCCGCCCCCACGGTCTACGCGACCGTCGCCGTCCTCATCAGCGACCAGCCGGGCGAGCTGGCCCGGATCTTCGCCGACGCGGGCCGCGCGGGCGTCAACATCGAGGACGTCCGCATCGAGCACGCGACCGGCCAGCAGGCGGGCCTGGTCCAGCTCATGGTCGACCCCGCGGTGGCCCCGGCCCTGGGCACGGCCCTGCAGGAACGGGGCTGGGCGCTGCGCACGAGCTGACGGCACGAGCGGTACGGACGGCCCCCGGCCCAGTTCCTGACACCTCTCCGGTGACGCCCCGCGAGGGGGCCGGACGTGGGCTGGGCCGAACGGGTGCGTGGGACTCGGTAACCTTGTGGGGGCCCCTTGCATCTCCGCCGGGCCCTACCGCTCACCCAGGAAGGTGTTCCCACCGTGGAATCCGTGATCGTCGCCATCGACGGGCCGTCCGGCACGGGCAAGTCGAGCACCTCGAAGGCGGTCGCCGCCAAGCTGGGGCTGAGCTACCTCGACACCGGCGCCCAGTACCGGGCGATCACCTGGTGGATGATCAGCAACGGTGTCGACGTGTCCGACGCCGAGGCCGTCGCCAACGCCGCCGCCAAGCCGGTCATCGTCTCCGGCACCGACCCGGCCCGGCCCACCATCACCGTCGACGGCGCCGACGCCGCCGGTCCCATCCGGACCGAAGAGGTCACCTCCAAGGTCAGCGCCGTCAGCGCCGTCCCCGAGGTGCGGGCGCTCATCACCGAGCTCCAGCGGAGCATCGCGAAGGGCGCCGAGTACGGCATCGTCGTCGAGGGCCGGGACATCGGCACCACCGTCCTGCCCGACGCCGACCTGAAGATCTTCCTGACCGCCTCGCCCGAGGCCCGTGCCGCCCGCCGCTCCGGCGAGCTCAAGGGCGTCGACGTGCACGCGACGAAGGAAGCCCTGATCAAGCGGGACGCGGCCGACTCCAGCCGGAAGACCTCCCCGCTCGCGAAGGCCGGCGACGCCGTCGAGGTCGACACCACCGACCTCACCCTGGACCAGGTCATCGAGTGCGTGGTCACCCTGGTGGAGGAGAAGAGGGCGGCCGCCAAGTGACCCTGCCCTCCGAGAGGGGCGCCGCGGTCGGCCGACGCATCGGCATCGGCCTGATGTACGGCTTCTGGAAGCCGCGCGTCCTCGGCGCCTGGCGGGTGCCGTCCTGCGGCCCCGTCATCCTCGCCGTCAACCACGCGCACAACATCGACGGCCCCATGCTCATGGGCACCGCACCGCGCCCCGTGCACTTCCTCATCAAGAAGGAAGCCTTCGTCGGGCCCCTCGGGCCCTTCCTGGAGGGCATCGGGCAGGTCAAGGTGGACCGCGACGGCACCGACCGGAACGCGATAGGCAACGCCCTCGGCGTCCTGGAGCAGGGCGGCGTCCTCGGGATCTTCCCCGAGGGCACCCGGGGCGACGGCGACTTCGCCTCGCTCCGCGCCGGCCTGGCCTACTTCGCCGTCCGCAGCGGCGCGCCGATCGTCCCGGTCGCCGTCCTGGGAAGCACCGAGCGCCGGGGACGGTTGCTCAAGGGGCTGCCTCCGCTGCGCGGCCGCGTCGACGTCGTCTTCGGCGACGCCTTCGAAGCGGGGGACGGCTCCGGCCGGCGCACCCGCAAGGCGCTCGACGAGGCCACCGTACGCATCCAGGGGCAGCTCACCGCGCACCTGGAAAACGCCAGGCGCCTCACCGGACGCTGAGCGAGACTTTCAGTAGTGGGCCCCGCGGGCCGGGGACCCACCGACCACGAATGATCAAGGAACGGACTTCATGAACGACCAGCACGACCACGGGGCACTTGGCGACGCCGAGTACGCGGAGTTCATGGAGCTCGCCGCGGTAGAAGGCTTCGACGCCGAAGAGGTGGAGGGCGCGATCGAGGAGGCCGGGCACGGCCCGCTCCCCGTCCTCGCCGTCGTCGGCCGTCCGAACGTCGGCAAGTCGACCCTGGTGAACCGCATCATCGGCCGCCGCGAGGCCGTCGTCGAGGACAAGCCGGGCGTCACCCGCGACCGCGTCACGTACGAGGCCGAATGGGCCGGCCGCCGCTTCAAGGTCGTCGACACCGGCGGCTGGGAGCAGGACGTCCTCGGCATCGACGCCTCCGTCGCCGCCCAGGCCGAGTACGCCATCGAGGCCGCCGACGCCTGCCTCTTCGTCGTCGACGCCACCGTCGGTGCCACCGACACCGACGAGGCCGTCGTCAAGCTGCTGCGCCGCGCCGGGAAGCCGGTCGTCCTCGCCGCCAACAAGGTCGACGGACAGTCCGGCGAGGCCGACGCCGCCATGCTCTGGTCCCTGGGCCTCGGCGAGCCGTTCCCCGTCTCGTCGCTGCACGGCCGCGGCACCGGCGACCTCCTCGACGAGGTCCTGAAGAAGCTGCCCGAGGCCCCCGAGCAGCGCTTCGGCAACGCCGTCGGCGGCCCGCGCCGCATCGCCCTCATCGGCCGTCCGAACGTCGGCAAGTCCTCCCTCCTCAACAAGGTGGCGAACGAGGACCGGGTCGTCGTCAACGAGCTGGCCGGCACCACCCGCGACCCGGTCGACGAGCTGATCGAGCTCGGCGGCGTGACGTGGAAGTTCGTCGACACCGCGGGCATCCGCAAGAAGGTCCACCTCCAGGAGGGCGCGGACTACTACGCCTCCCTGCGCACCGCCGCCGCCGTCGAGAAGGCGGAGGTGGCCGTCATCCTCATCGACACCACCGACAACATCTCGGTGCAGGACCAGCGCATCATCACGATGGCGGTCGAGTCGGGCCGCGCCATCGTCATCGCCTACAACAAGTGGGACGAGCTCGACGAGGAGCGCCGCTACTACCTCGAGCGCGAGATCGAGACCGAGATGCAGCAGGTCGCCTGGGCGCCCCGGGTCAACGTCTCCGCCAAGACCGGCCGCCACATGGAGAAGCTGGTCCCGGCCATCGAGACCGCCCTCGCCGGCTGGGAGACCCGCGTCCCCACCGGCCGGCTCAACGCCTTCCTCGGTGAGATCGTCGCGGCCCACCCGCACCCGATCCGCGGCGGCAAGCAGCCCCGCATCCTCTTCGGTACGCAGGCGGGCACCAAGCCGCCCCGGTTCGTGCTCTTCGCCTCGGGCTTCCTGGAGGCCGGCTACCGCCGCTTCATCGAGCGCCGCCTCCGCGAGGAGTTCGGCTTCGAGGGCACCCCGATCCACATCTCGGTGCGCGTGCGCGAGAAGCGCGGCCGCAAGAAGTAGTCCGGCGGCACGACATGACACACGGCTGAGGGCCGGGGCGATCAGCCCCGGCCCTCAGCCGTGTCAGGTGTGTCCGCCGCGGCCGGCGCCGCGTCCGTCGCGCTCTAGACGCCGCGGCGGGGACCCGGCGGCAGGGCCGCCGGGGTGTGGGGCTGCTGCGCCGTCCACATCGGCGGGTACGCGGCGGCGTGCCGGTGCCCGTGGCCGTATCCGTGCAGACCCGTGCTCGTGGTCGTACCGAAGGCCCGGAACGCCACATCCTCCTCGCCGCTGCGGTCACCCGGCAGCGTGCGGAACGACCGGCGGTACTCCGAGTACAGGGCGTCGTAGATCGGCGTGGCCGACTGGCCCGCCGTGACGTCCTGCGCCGGGCGCATGGAGGGGATCTGGCTCGGATACGGCTGGAGGAAAGGGTCGTATGGGTGCACGTACGTGCCAACGACCCCGCCGCCCGTCGGATGCGGGCGGTTCTCCGAAAGAGGCGCCCGCCGGGGGCGCGGCACGGTCGGAGCCTCCGGCACCGCCGCGCCTCCCGCGGCCCGCGGCGCGGCCGCCCCCAGGGGAGCGCCCGTCGCCGCAGGTCGCGCCGGTCGGCCCGGTCCGGGCGATCCGCCCAGTCCAGTCGGTCGGCCCAGTCCCACCGGTCCGCCCGGCCTGCCCAGCGCTCCGAGTCCGCCCGGTCCGCCCAGTGCCCCCGGCGCCGGTGGTCCCGTGCGTCCTGCTGGGGCCCGCGCGGGTCCTATGGCGGGCCGGCCGTCGTCCATCAGGTACCGGCCAGCGGCATCGCGGCGGCCACCAGGCGTCCGTTCGCCGCTGCCTTCTCCAGGGCGTCGCGCAGCAGGTCCTCCCGCGGCTGCTGGCCGATCGAGCCCACCGGGGCGGCGAAGACCAGGACCGTGTGCGACTTGTTGGCCGCCGCGCGCCAGCCCTCGGTGACCTGGAGCGGCTGGTGCGCCTGCCACCAGGCGGCCTGGCCGGCACCGCCGGGGCCCGGCTGGAGGACGGAGTGCAGCTGGCCCATGGCGACCAGGACCGACCAGCCCGGCAGCACGGCGGGCTTCTCGTTGAGGTCGTTGACGGGCCGGAAGCCCTGCTCCGCGAGGAGCGGCAGGAACTCGTCGACGAGACCGTCCGTGCCCGGGCGGGCCACGGGGGCGGTCGGCTCCACGACCAGCGCCGGGTGCAGCTCGCCCTCGATCAGGACGAGACCGCTGGTGACCCCGAGCACGGCCTGCTCGGGGTGGGCGGCGGACAGCGCGTCGGCGGTGTCCGCGGCCGTGATGGAGGCGACGGCACCCTGGAGCTGCGCCTCGGCCACCTTGACGACCTGGGACGGAATGCAGCTGGCGTGAGCGAACGCGAGGACCGCGGTCTCCTCACCGACGAACAGCACCGTGCTGGTGCGCTCCTGCTCGGAGTCCCCCGGCGTGCGGCAGGAGGTGCAGTCGTAGCTGCCCGGGGCGTTGTCGCCGGCAAGCAGCCGGTCGGCTTCTTCGTCGCCGATCTCGGCGCGTACGTCCTCGCTGACGTCGAGCATGCGCGGCACGGGGGGCTCCCTGGACTCGGTACGGGGGGACGCCGGGCCGATCCCGGGCGTCTCATGCCGAGTTCAACGGGTCAGGCTCGGCCGGGGTCACGCGCGGAAGCGAGGCAACTTACCGGCGGTGTCCGCGGTGGGCCCGGTGACGCCGACCGGGTGGGGTGTGAACAGTGTTCCGCGCGGCACGGTCCGGAGGTGCCGGGACGCTGCCTAGCCTGCCCCGATGTCGAAGATCCGATTTTGGACGGCGGGTTCCGTGGCGGCCGCGTCGGCGGCGGCGGTGCTGACCCTGACACCGGCGCCCGCCCAGGCCCGGGACGCCGTGGAGGGACCCCGGGAGGCCGTCGTCGCGCCGGTCCCGGCGGGACGGACCCCGGAGCGGACCCCGGAGCAGGCCCCGGAGGGTGCCCCGCCGCTGACCCCGGAGTGGGCCTCGGAGCCGACCCAGGAGCTCGCCCAGGGGAAGGTCGCCGGGGCGGTCTCCGCCTCCGCCGTCGCCGTGCGCGCGGCCGCCGCGCGTCCGCGCTACGCCTGCGCCGTCGACCAGTGGCCGTGGGGCTGCGTCGCCGAGTGCGAGAGCAGCGGCCGCTGGCACATCAACACCGGCAACGGCTTCTACGGCGGACTCCAGTTCTGGCAGCCCACCTGGGTCGAGCACGGCGGACAGAAGTACGCCCGGCGCGCCGACCTCGCCACCCGCCCGCAACAGATCAGGATCGCCGAGGAGGTCCTGCGCACCCAGGGCTGGGGTGCCTGGCCCGTCTGCTCCAAGCGGTACGGGCTGAGCGGACGCGTGCACACCGTCCAGCCCGGGGACTCGCTCGGCTCGATCGCCCGCCGCTTCGCCGTCAAGGGCGGTTGGCAGGCGCTGTACGCGGCGAACCGCAGCCTCATCGGGGCCGACCCGAACCGGATCGTCGTCGGCACGATGCTGCGGATCGCACCGCTCTGACGCCGAGCCGGGGGGCGTCAGGCGAACTCGGCCGGCTCCCCGGCGGCCGCGCGGGAGCCGCGCCGCAGCTCGTGCACGAGCGTGCCGCGCGGCAGACCCTCCGGTACGCGCTGCTCGGCGAGGACCACGGCCGCCCCGCCCTCCACGGCGAGCGCCGCGAGGAGCCCGTACGTCCGTGCCGCCACCGGCGGGGCCATCCCGAGCGACGGCTCGTCGACCAGCACCACACGCGCGGGCGTCAGCAGGGCGCGGGACACCGCCAGCATCCGGCGCTCCCCACCGGAGAGGGTCCCGGCGGCCCGGGACAGCAGCGGTACGAGTTCGGGGTAGGGGGCGGCGGCGCCGTGCGGCGCGGCGAGCGCGAGGTTCTCGGCGACGGTCAGCCCCTCGTACACCGCCCGAAGATCCGGTACGAAGCAGAGCCCGCGGCGCGCCCGCGCGTGGGCCGGCAGCCGGGTCACGTCGGTGCCGCGCCACAGCACCCGGCCGGAGGAGAGCCGCACCGTGCCGGCGAGCGCCCGCAGGGCCGTGGTCCGGCCCGCGCCGTTCCGGCCCAGGAGCACGGTGACGGTGCCGGCCGGGACGGGCAGGTCGAGGCCGTGCAGGGCCTCCAGGGGGCCGTAACGGACCCGGGCCACGCGCAGCTCGATCTCGATGCTCATGACAGGATCCGGCCGCCTTCCATGGTGTGCACGGTGTCGGCGATCCCGGCGACGAGGTCCGGGTCGTGCTCGACGACGAGGACCGTCAGACCGTCGGCGGCGAGCGCGGCGAGGATCCGGGCGAGCGCGGCGGTCTCCGCGGCGTCGAGACCGGCGGCGGGTTCGTCGAGGAGGAGCGTGTGCGGCTGCCCCGCGAGCGCGCGGGCCAGCTCGACGCGGCGCAGGGTCCCGGTCGGCAGGCCGGCGGCGGCGCGGTGCCGCACGGGGCCGGCCAGGTCGAGGAGCCGCAGGCTCCGCTCGACGGCGGCCGGGTCCGCGCGGACGTGGCCCCGCTCCCCGCCCAGGCGGACGTTCTCCTCGACGGAGAGCGAGGGGAAGACGGCGAGCCGCTGGAAGGTCCGGGCGATCCCGAGCCGGGTCCGGGCGTGGGCGGAACGGGCGGTGATGTCGACGCCGTCGAGCGTGATGAGGCCCTGGCCGCGGCGGGGACGGAGGGTCCCGGCGAGACAGTCGAAGAGGGTGCTCTTGCCGGCGCCGTTGGGGCCGACGAGGGCGGTGACGCGGGCGGGGGCGAGGGCGAGGGTGACATGGGAGAGGGCGGTGATGCCGCCGGGGTAGGCGAGGGTGAGGTCGTGGGCGGCGAGGACCGGGCCGGGGGGTGGTGCGGGCGGGTGGCCCGGTGCGGCCCGCCGGGGGTGCGCCCGGCCTCCGGCCGGACCGGGGTTCCCACCCTTACCGCGCGTGCGTGCGGGTCTTCCCGTGGGGGGTGTCGCGCCGTCGGCGGCTGCGGGCGGGTGGGGGTGCGTCCCGCCTTCGGCCGGACGGGGCGTGCCGGGCGTACGGGTGGTCGGGACGGGTACGGGTCTTCCCCCGGGGGGTGCGGCGCCGTCCCCGGCCGGGGCCCGGTGGGGGTGTTCCCGGACCCGGGGTGGTTCGCCCCTGGGGGGCTTGGCGGCGTCGGTCGGTGGGGTCCGGGGGGTCAGCAGGGTCGTCAGGGGTGGGAGGCGGCCCGTCTGGGTGGCCAGGAGGCCGATCAGGGCCGCCGCCGCGCCCGCTTGCGGGCCCGCGTCGAGGGTGACCAGGATCGCGGCGGCCGCCAGGGGCGTCAGGAGGCTGTCGGCGCCCAGGACCAGGACGGCGGCGAACCAGAGCAGGCCGCGTACCGGGTCGTACGCCTCCGGGTCGAAGGCGCGCAGGCCCATGCCCAGGAGACCGCCCCCGAGCGCCGCCAGGGCGGCGCCCAGCACGAAGGCGAGGAGCTTGAGCGCGGGCACCGGGACGCCCGCCGCCTCCGCGCCCGGCTCGTGGTCCCGCAGCGCGGCCAGCGCGCGGCCCGTGCGGCCCCGGCGCAGCACCGCCACCAGGACCAGGCAGCCGGCGAGGAGGGCCAGCTCCAGGGCGTAGAAGGCGCGGTCGTCGGAGAAGCCCGCCGGGCGGCCGGGAGAGAGGCCCGCCGTCGCGTACGGCTGCGTGAGGACGAAGCGGCTCACCGCCACGCCGGTCGCCAGCGTCGCGAGGGCCAGGGCGAGACCGTGGCGGCGGATCGCCGGCCAGGCCGTCACCAGCCCCACCACGGCCACCATCGGCACCGCGAGCCCCAGCGCCGCGAGGGCCGGCACGCCCGCCGTCGTCAGCACCGCCGTGAGCAGCGCGCCCAGGCCCGCGTACGCCGCCTGGCCCAGCGCGATCTGCCCGCCCCGGCCCGCCACCACGACGAGGGAGAGGAGGATCACGGCGAGTGCGGGGACCTGGACCGCCGTGTGCAGGTCGGAGCCCGCGAAGCCGAGGGGGAGGAGGAGCAGGACACCGACGACGAGCCACACGACCGTCGGGACCCGGGGGGAACGTGTCGGCGTCGGCAGCGCGTCCCGGCCCTTGCCGCCCACGCCCGGCAGGACGAGCGCTGCCACCAGGAGCGCCACCACGAACAGGTTCGCCCCGACCGCCTGCACCAGCGGCCCCGCCCACCCCTCCGGGTGCAGCCGGGTCAGCTGTGCCTGGGCCACGCCCAGCGCGACCGCCGCCGCCACCGCGACGGGCAGCGAACGCATCCGGGCGATCACCGCGACCGCGATCACCTCGACGACGAGCAGCGGCATCCCGTACGGGTCGAGCCGTACGTACGGGGCGAGGAGCACCCCCGTGAGTCCGGCCGTGAACGCGCCGAACGCCCACCCCGCCGACGCCACCCGGTCCGCGTCGACCCCCGAGAGGACGGCCAGCGGACGGTTGTCCACCACCGCCCTCAGCTCCCGGCCGAACCGGGTCCACCGCGTCACCGCCGCCACCAGACAGGCCAGCACCACCACCGCCCCCAGCTGCGCCCACGGGTCGTCACCGAGGAGCACCGGAGCGTCGTCCCGAGCCCCGCTGCCCCACACCAGTACCGCCCCGCCCACGAGCAGCACGAAGACGCCGATGGACGCCACCAGGGTCCGCGCCGGGTTCGAGCCGAGGAGGGCGAGCGGGCGGAACACACCCCGGTCGAGGACGAGGCCGATGCCCGGCGCGACCACGAGGAGCGTGACCAGCGCCCCGAGGGGCAGCGGCCAGCCCCAGACGACCACCAGGTGCCGCAGCACGTAGGCGCAGATCATGGCGACGGCGCCGTGCGCCAGGTTCAGCACCCCCGTCGCCCGGTAGGTGACGATCAGGCCGATCCCGGTGAGCGCGGCGGCGCTGCCGACCGCGAGGCCGGCGAGCGTCAGCTCGTACGTCAGGGAGGCCACGGCTCACACACCGGGCACGGCCTCAGGGACGCGTCGTCCGCCTCCGTCGCCTCCGCCTTGCCCGCCACCAGCGGGCAGTCCGGGCGGTGGGCGAGCGTCCCGCCCGGGACCCGGAGGGGCGGGCCGTCCGAGGACGGCGGGGGAGTCTCCTCCGCTTCGGCCGGGCGCGGTTCCGGAGGGCGTACGGGCAGCAGGAGCGCCGCCGCGACGAGCACCGCGCCCGCCACGATCAGCGCCGCACCCGGCACCGTGCACGAGGCCAGATAGGGCAGCTGCCGCTCGGCGAAGCGCTCACCGGAGATCCCGTACCAGCCGAGCACGCACAGCACCGCGCCCCCGGCGGCCGCGGCGGTACCGCCCCACAGCAGGATCCGGGATGTCGCCACGGGGGCCTCCCTCGTCTCTTCCTTGCACTATGCCCCGAACCGTCCCACCCTGGAACCATCAGGACGTACGTCCCGGCGAGACACCCGGTGGTGAGCCAGATGGTTCTCGAACGACTCGGCGGACGCCCCCGGCTCGCGGCCCTCGCGGCTGTCGCCGTGCTGGCCTTCGTGCCCGCCGTCGCGGGCTGCTCCGACGACGCGGACACCGGAGACCAGGTGACGGAGACCGCACCACCCGGGACGACGGCAGAGCCGCCGGAGGAGGGCGAGCCCGCCGACCCGGCCGCCGCCGAGGCGGAGATCACCAAGAACTGGACGGCGTTCTTCGACCCGAAGACCCCCACGGCCGACAAGGTGGAGCTCCTGGAGAACGGCGCCGAGATGCAGCCGGTCCTCGCCGCCTTCGCCGGCAACGAGAACGCCGCCGTGACCTCGGCGAAGGTCACGGGCGTCGAGTTCACCTCGGCGACCGAGGCGAACGTCACCTACGACCTGCTCGTCGGCGGGTCCCCCGCCCTGCCCGACTCCCAGGGCACCTCGGTCCTCGTCGACGACACCTGGAAGGTCTCCGTGAAGACCCTCTGCGGCCTGGTCGAGCTGAGCGGTGTCACCGTTCCGGGCTGCTGAACCAGGGGCGGCGCTGCTCCTCGCCGTGCTGCTCGCCCTCCTGGCCGTGCTCACGGCCTGCGGCAGCCGGCTCCCGGAGCGCGCCTTCGGGACGCGGCCCACCGCCACCCCCTCCGGCGGTGAGCCGCTCCGCGTCGGGATCATCACCAGCGCCACCAGCCCGGTCGGTGGGCAGGCCTTCACCGGCCCGCGCGACGGCGCACGCGCCTACTTCGACGCGCTCAACGCCCGCGGCGGTCTCGACGGCCGCCGGATCGAGGTCGAGACCTGCGACGACGGCGGCAGCGGTGTCGGCAACAACACGTGCGTGCACCGGCTGATCGACGAGCGCCGGGTCTTCGCCCTCGTCGCCACCACCGCCCTGAACTACGCGGGCGCGCCCCTCGTCGCCCGGGCCGGCGTCCCCGACATCGGCGGCCAGCCCCTCACCCCCGCCTACGACACGTACCCGCACCTCTACGGGATCTACGGCAGCTCCGCCCCGCGCACCGGCGGGAAGCCCGGCTGGGACGGGACGCTGTACGGCGGGACCGAGGTCTACCGCTGGTTCGAGCGGGAGAAGGGAGCGAGGACCGCCGCCGTCGTCTCCTACAACCAGGCCGCGTCCGCCGCGTACGCCCGGCTCGTCGCGGACGGACTGCGCGCCGAGGGCTACCGGGTCGTCGACGAGCAGGTCGACTTCGCCCTGCCCAACTTCCGTGCGGTCGCCGCCGATCTGCGGGACCGGCACGTCGACCTCCTCTTCGACGCGATGGACACCCACGGCAACGTGCGGCTGTGCGAGGCGATGGAGGCGCTCGGCGTCCGCGTCGACGCGAAGGTCACCAACGTCCAGAACTGGTCCTCGTCCGTCGCCCGCGACTACGCCCGCGCCCCCGGCTGCCTGAGCGCCCTCTGGGTGACCGGAGCCAGCCGCAACCACCAGGACACCGACCATCCGGCGGTCCGCGAGTTCCGGACCGCGATGGGACAACGACAGCTCTCCCAATGGCAGTTGGAGGGATGGGCGGCGGCGATGTGGTTCACCGACGCGGCCCGCTCCTGCCTGTCCGGTGAGGGACTCACCCGCGGCTGCGTCGAGGAGTTCCTCAACCGTCCGGAGCCGTACACTGCGCGCGGACTGCTGCTCCCCGTCCGCTTCGAGCAGTTGGCGCGGCCGCCCGAGACCCGTAACACCTGCCTCTCCGTGGCCCGTTGGGAGGTCGGCCGGGGCTGGGTCAGCCAGGGCGAGATGACGGAGAACTGCGCGACCGTGCCCCAGCTCGGCTACCGCCCGTGAACGGCGGGCCCGTCCCGGCAGTACAGTCGGCCCGACCGACCAACAGACTGACTGACCGGGGGGAACCGGCAGCGCGATGCGTATTTCCTTTCTGCTTCACAACGGCTATCACTACGGCGGCACGATCCGGACGACGTTCACGCTCGCCGAGGAACTGGCCGCGCGCCACGAGGTCGAGATCGTGTCGGTCTTCCGCCACCGCGACCGACCGATACTCGAACTGCCCGCGGGGGTGACGCTGCGTCACCTAGTCGACCTGCGCAAGGACAGCCCCGAGTACGACGGGGACCACCCCGACTTCCACCGCCCCGCCGAGGTCTTCCCGCGCGGCGACGGCCGCTGGAAGCAGTACAGCGCGCTGACCGACGCGCGGATCGGGGAGCACCTGCGGGGGGTGGAGGCCGACGTCCTCGTCGCCACCCGCCCGGGGCTCAACGTGCAACTGGCCCGGCAGGCCCGCCGGGGGCCGGTCCTCGTCGGCCAGGAACACCTGATCCTGGACGGCCACAGCCGGCGGCTGCGACGGGACATCGGCCACGAGTACGCGCTCCTCGACGCCGTCACGACGGTCACCGAGGCCGACGCCCGCGCCTACCGGAAGCTCGGGCTGCCCGGCGTACGGATCGAGGCCGTGCCCAACAGCGTGCCCGCGCCGGCGGTTCCGCCCGCCGACCCCGCGGCGAAGACCGTCGTCGCGGCGGGGCGGCTGACCCGGGTCAAGCGGTACGACGTGCTCATCGACGCCTTCGCGGCGGTGGCCGCCGACCACCCCGACTGGAAGCTGCGGATCTACGGGACCGGGGACGCGATCCAGGACCTCAGGGGCGCGCTGGCCCGGCAGATCGAGGAGCGGGGCCTCGGCGAGCAGGTCTTCCTCATGGGCGCCGTCCACCCGATGGAACCGGAGTGGGTGAAGGGCTCGATCGCCGCGGTGACCTCGCAGCGGGAGTCCTTCGGCATGACGATCGTCGAGGCGATGCGCTGCGGGCTGCCGGTGGTCTCCACCGACTGCCCGTACGGGCCGCGCGAGATCATCGAGGACGGGGTCGACGGGCGGCTCGTGCCGGTCGACGACGTGGCCGCGGTCGCGGGGGCGCTGCGCGGCCTCGTCGAGGACGACGAGCTGCGCGCCAAGACGGCGCGGGCGGCGCTCGCCGCCTCGGAGCGCTTCGACCCGGCCAGGATCGCCGCCCGGCACGAGACGCTCTGGACGGAGCTCGTCGACGGGGGCGCCGGCCGGCGCACCCACTCCGAGGGGCGGGCGAAGCGACACCGCGAGATCGGCCGGGCGGTCGACGCGGCCTACACCCTGAAGGCGAAGGCCGGCCGCCTGGTCCGCCGCTTCCGCTGAGGGGCGAGCGGCCCGGGCCCCGGGCCCCGGAACCGGGGGCCCGGGCCTCGGGCTTCGGGCCCTGGCTTCGGGCCCTGGCTTCGGGCCCCGGCTTCGGCCCCGGCCTCGGACCTCGGGCCCCGGCCTCGGGCCCCGGCCTCGGGCCCCGGCCTCGGGCCCCGGCCCCCGCCCCAGACGGCTTCGGCGTGCCATCGCGGACCGTAGCTGTCCGCGACGGCTGGCAGACTCGGGGCATGTTGGAGACCTCCGCACGGCTGTTGCGTCTGCTCTCGTTGCTTCAGGCCCACCGGGAGTGGTCCGGTGCCGATCTCGCCGATCGGCTCGGGGTGACCTCGCGTACGGTGCGCCGCGACGTCGACCGGCTGCGGGAGCTCGGCTACCCCGTGCACGCCAGCCCCGGCACCGGGGGCGGCTACCAGCTCGGGGCCGGGGCCGAGCTGCCGCCGCTGTTGCTCGACGACGAGGAGGCCGTGGCGGTCGCGGTCGGGCTGCGCACCGCCGCCGGGCAGGGTGTGGAGGGCATCGGGGAGACCTCCGTACGGGCCCTGGCCAAGCTGGAGCAGGTCCTGCCGGGGCGCCTGCGGCGGCGGGTGGGCGCGCTCACCGACTTCACCGTGCCCATGCTCCGTACGCCCCGGGAGCGGGTGGACCCGGGGGTGCTCACCGAGCTGGCCAACGCCTGCCGGGACAGCGAGCGGCTCCGCTTCGCGTACCGGGACCACGGCGGCAACAGCACCCGCAGGACCGTCGAACCGCACCGGCTGGTCTGCACCGAGCGGCGCTGGTACCTCGTCGCCTGGGACGTGGACCGCGGTGACTGGCGGACCTTCCGGGCCGACCGGATCGAGCCCAAGCCGCCCCACGGGCCCCGCTTCCCGCCCCGCGAGCCGCCCGCCGAGGACCTGGCCGCCTATGTGTCGAAGGGCGTGTCCGGCGCGGCCTACGCGGCGGAGGCCACCGTCCGGCTCCTCGTCCCGCTCGCCGAGGCCGCCGCGGTCGTCGGCCCGATGGACGGCGTCCTGGAGCCCGAGGGCGACGAGAGCTGTCTGCTGCGGACGGGGGCCCACAGCCTCCACCTCATGGTGGTCCACGTGGCGCTCATGGGCCTCGACTTCGAGGTGGTCGAGCCGCCGGAGCTCACCGAGCGGATCCGCGGCCTCAGGGACCTGCTGTCCCGCGCTCTGGATCGGACGGAGACGCCGACGGCGGGACGGACGGAGGGGCGGACGGAGGAGGACTGGTGATCCGCATGCGTTCGTACGCCGCGAACTCCGGGTGGTGCAGGTCGAAGGCGGGCGATTCGGAACGGATCCTCGGCACGGCGTCGAAGTTGTGCCGGGGCGGCGGGCAGGAGGTCGCCCACTCCAGCGAGCGCCCGAAGCCCCAGGGGTCGTCCACGTCGACCTTCGCGCCGTACCGGTGGGTCCACCACACGTTGTACAGGAACGGCAGCGTGGACGTGCCGAGCAGGAAGGCGCCGATCGTCGACACCGTGTTGAGGGCGGTGAAGCCGTCCGCCTCCAGGTAGTCGGCGTACCGCCGGGGCATGCCCTCCGCGCCGAGCCAGTGCTGGACCAGGAAGGTCAGGTGGAAGCCGACGAAGAGGGTCCAGAAGTGCATCTTCCCGAGCCGCTCGTCGAGCATCCGGCCGGTGAACTTGGGCCACCAGAAATAGAAGCCGGCGAAGGTCGCGAAGACGACCGTGCCGAAGACCGTGTAGTGGAAGTGGGCCACGACGAAGTACGAGTCGGTCACCTGGAAGTCCATCGGCGGCGAGGCGAGGATGACCCCGGTCAGCCCGCCGAAGAGGAACGACACCAGGAAGCCGACCGACCACAGCATGGGGGTCTCGAAGGAGAGCGAGCCCCGCAGCATCGTCCCGGTCCAGTTGAAGAACTTCACCCCGGTCGGCACCGCGATCAGGAACGACAGCAGCGAGAAGAACGGCAGCAGCACCGCGCCCGTCGCGAACATGTGGTGGGCCCAGACCACCACCGACAGGCCGGTGATCGCCATGGTGGCCGCGATCAGCGTCGCGTAGCCGAAGATCGGCTTGCGGGCGAAGACCGGGATGATCTCGCTGACGATCCCGAAGAACGGCAGCGCGATGATGTAGACCTCGGGGTGGCCGAAGAACCAGAAGAGGTGCTGCCAGAGCAGTGCCCCGCCGTTCTCGGGCTGGAAGACCACGGTGCCGAGCCGCCGGTCCGCCTCCAGGACGAGCAGCGCCGCCGCGAGGACGGGGAAGGCGACGATCACCAGGACCGCGGTGAAGAGGACGTTCCAGGTGAAGATCGGCATCCGGAACATGGTCATGCCGGGGGCCCGCATCCCGACGATGGTGGCGAGGAAGTTCACCGAGGTCAGGATCGTGCCGAAGCCCGAGAGCGCGAGTCCCATGATCCACAGGTCGACGCCGACGCCCGGCGACCGCTCCAGACTGTTGAGCGGGGCGTACCCGGTCCAGCCGAAGGCGGCGGGGCCGCTCGGGGTGAACAGTGAGCCGATCACCATCAGGCCGCCGAAGAGGAACAGCCAGTACGAGAACATGTTCAGCCGCGGGAAGGCGACGTCGGGCGCGCCGATCTGCAGCGGCACCAGCTCGTTGGCGAAGCCGGCGAAGGTGGGGGTGGCGAAGAGCAGCAGCATGATCGTGCCGTGCAGGGTGAAGGCCTGGTTGAACTCCATGTTCGAGACGAGCTGGAGCCCGGGGCGGGCCAGCTCGGCCCGCATCAGCATCGCCATGAGCCCGGCCAGCAGGAAGAAGAGGAACGAGGTGACCAGGTAGAGGTGGCCGATCTTCTTGTGGTCGGTCGTGGTGGCCCAGTCGATCAGGACCCGGCCGTGCCGCTGCCGGGCCGATTCGACGGTCGCGGTCGCTGTCTCGGTGCCCATCACTGCCTCCGCCTCGCCCCTCGCTCTCAGGGCGTTCGGACATGATGCGCGCGGCGGGCCGGGGGGAGGGGGAGGCGGAGCGGCCGCTGCTCCAGTCGGCGGACAGTTCTCCGGCGGAGTCCGCGTAAGCATTGTGTAAGGGAAGCGTGAGAGCGTCGCGCGGGCGGTCTCGGGGCAATTCGCCGCAGGGCATGGGGGGAACGGGAAATTCCCCGCGACTTACCGGTGCGACGAACCGCCTCGTGCGAACTGCTGGAAGGCCTTCGGAATTGCTGGAGAACCGGCCGGAAACTGTCCCTTCGAGTGACGGCGGGCGTGTCAAACATATGTCGAGAACTTGTGACACAAGCGTGACCGCCGAGGGACTAACGTGAGCTCCATGTCACCCACATCGCGCACTCCCGAACCGCCCCGCGACGCTCCCGAGTCCTATGTGGGACTCGACGCGGACGGCGCCGAGCAACTCGCCAGGGCGCGGGGCTGGAGGGTCGTCAGGTCCCTGCCGCCCGGCTCGATCATCACCATGGAGTACCTGTCCGGACGCATCAACTTCGAGGTCGAGGACGGCGCCGTCACCCGCTGCTGGCTCGGCTGACGCGAGAACCCGCGAACGGGAGGGGGCCCCGGCCGATGCGGCCGGGGCCCTTCTCCGATGTGTGGGGGTACGCGGGTCAGGCGCGCGTGACCGGGGTGCGACCGCGGGCCACGCCCACGGTCTCCCGCACCGAGACGGTTTCCCGTACGGAGACGGTCTCCCGCACCGGAACGGTCTCCCGTACGGGCTCCTCCGCACCGGCCGGCCGCTGCGGGAAGAACCCCGGGCGGGGGCCGCCGGAGGCCACGGGCAGCGAGGGCACCAGGCGGCGACGGTCCCGCAGCCGATCCCGCAGGCGGTCGCGCAGGGCCAGGATCCAGGACTCCGCCACCGCGAGGACCGGCTCGCACCAGGGCAGGGCGAGCAGGACGAGGAGCCCCGCGGCCCAGCCGAGCAGTACGTCGCTCAGCCAGTGCGTACCCAGGTAGACGGTGGTGAGGCCGACACCGAGGGCGACCACGGCGGAGAGGGCCGACAGATAGCGCCTGGCCCGCGGGGTGGTCGCCAGATAGGCGAGGATTCCCCAGGTCACGACCGCGTTGGCGGTGTGGCCGGAGGGGAATATATCGCCGCCCGCGAAGAGCTCGGCGGAGCCGACCTGCGTCGCGTAGTGGGGGCCGAGGCGGCCGAGTCCGAGCTTGACCGCGCCGACCGAGACGTTGAGCAGCAGCAGTGCCGCGCCGAGACACAGCAGTGGCCGCAGGGTGTGCTGGCGCCAGGAGCGCCAGCCCAGCCATGCGGCCACCATGACGGCCGTGGGGCCGCGCTGACCGAGGACGACGTAGTAGTCGAGGAAGCCGTGGATCTCCGGCCACTGCTGGTAGGGCCGGAAGAGCATGATCTTCCAGTCGAGGGTCACCAGCCACGTCGAGAGCAGCACGGCGACGACCATGGCGAGATAGAACGCCGACGTCCCGCCGAAGAGGGCGAGACGCGTGCGGGTCATCCGCGGGACCTCTATCTTCGGCGGTTCCGGCTCCCGGTCCAGCCGGGCAAAGATGTCGGTACGCACCCAATCGACGTTACAGGGAGTGAGAAGCCACCCCGGTCGATCCGGTCCCTTCGTGATGTTGATGTGATGTGGAGTAGGTCTCAGCGGCCGTCCTATTCGCGACGCGTCGGAAAATCCGATGACCATCAGCCCCATTGCCGAGAGACCCATTCCGGAAGAGTGTTTGAACGCCGGGGAATTTCTTCAAACAGATATCCGTACGGAATTCCATGCGACGCGTGTCCCCTGTCGAGTGGCGTACGCCACACAGGGAGCCCCGCCGGGGTGAGAGCTGCACCACGCGCTCGGGGCTTGAACTCGCGTACGCTGACGGCTCACTCGCCCGTCGATGTCGGGCCGCCCCAGGGGCATACGCCCTGGTCGGCGCCTGCCGAGCGCGAGAGCTTCACTGGGAGGTACGTACATGTCGCGGACGATCACGGCCCGAGCACGAGCGCGTGCCGCAGCCGGCGGAACCAACCGCTGGGTCGTCCTCGTCGTCCTCTGCGTCAGCCTTCTCCTGGTCGCCCTCGACGCGACCATCCTCCACGTCGCCGTCCCCTCGCTCACCGAGGACCTGCGCCCCAGCTCCACCGCGCTGCTCTGGATCGTCGACGCCTATCCGCTGATCTGCGCCTCGCTGCTGATCCTCTTCGGCACGCTCGGCGACCGGGTCGGAAGACGACGGATCCTCCTCCTCGGCTACGCGCTGTTCGGCGTCGCCTCTGCGGTCGCCGCCCTCGCCACCGAGCCCGGGGTCCTCATCGCGGCCCGCGCGCTGCTCGGCGTCGGCGGCGCCATGATCATGCCCGCGACGCTCTCCATCCTCCGGGCGGTCTTCCCCGACCGCAGGGAACGCGCCACCGCCATCGGCATCTGGACCGCGGTCGCCGCGATCGGGGCCGCCACCGGACCGGTGCTCGGCGGCTTCCTCGTCGAGCACTACTGGTGGGGCTCCGTCTTCCTCATCAACATCCCGCTCATGGCGCTCATCCTGCCGCTGGGCCGCCGTCTCCTCCCCGAGTCCCGTGGCGACGGCGACGGCCCCTGGGACGTCCTCGGCGCCCTCATGGCCGCCGCCGGTGTCCTCGGCTGCGTCCTCGGGGTCAAGCGCGCCGGGGCCGGCGAGCCGCTGTTCGACCTCCCGACCGCCGGACCGCTCCTCGTCGGCGCCGCGCTCCTCGTCCTCTTCGTACGGAGGCAGAAGCGGCGCCCGCACCCGCTGATCGACATGCGGCTCTTCTCCCGGGCCGCCTTCACCACCTCGGTCGGCTGCATCGTGCTCGCCATGCTGGCCCTGGTCGGCCTGGAGCTCATCGCCGTCCAGTACCTCCAGCTCGTCCTCGGACTGAGCCCCCTGGAGACCGGGCTGCGCCTCCTGCCGCTCACCTTCGCCGCGATGGCCGCCGGCGCCACCGGCTCGTACACCCTGCGCAGGATCGGGCCGCGCCGGATGGTCGGCTGGGGCTTCGTGCTCACCGCCGCCGCCGTGCTGCTGCTCACCCTCATGGGACAGAGCGACCGGCCGCTGCTACTCACGGTGGGCTTCGTGCTGCTCGGCTTCGGTCTGCAGACCACGCTCTTCTCGGCGTACGAGTCGATGCTCAGCGAGGCGCCGCAGCGGAGCGCGGGCGGCGCGGCGGCGATCGGCGAGACCTCGTACCAGCTCGGTGCCGGCATGGGCATCGCGCTGCTCGGCAGCGTGATGAACGCGGCGTACGGCCCCGGGCTCGCCTCGGTCCCCGGTGTGCCGACGGAGGCGAGCAGCGCCGCCGCGAACTCCCTCGGCGAGGCCTATCAGGTGGCCGACCAGCTCGGCGGGACGGCGGGCGAGGCCCTGCACCACGCCGCCCGGCACGCCTTCGTGAACGGTCTGCACATCACGCTCTTCGTCAGCGCAGCGCTGCTGCTCGTGGGCGCGCTGATGGCCCGGCGGCTGCCCCGGGTCATGGAGTGTCCGGCGGAAGCGGACGAGCTCGATGGGCCGGACGGGCTCGGTGGGCCGGACGAGGTCGGTGGAGCAGGTGCGGCCGGTGGATCGGACGAGCTCCGTGAAGCGGTCGGGCTCTCCGCCCCGGACGAGGGCTGCGGAACGGTGGGGCTCTCCGCCCCGGACGAGCTCTGCGGGCCGGACGGATCCCGTGCGCACGCCGAGCCGCGGGTGCCCGCGACCCGGGAAGCGATCGAGCCCGCCGGCTCGGGGCGCCCGGCGCACTGACCCGATCCCTCGGGTGGTCCCGGGTGGGGCCGGCGGACCCGCTCAGCTCTGGTTGAAGAAACCGTCCTGCGGACGCCGACGGCTCTCTCCGCCGACGATCTGGGTGTCGGCGGGGGTCAGCAGGAAGACCCGCGTCGCCACGCGCTCGATCGATCCGCGCAGACCGAAGGCGAGACCGGCGGCGAAGTCGACCACGCGCTTGGCGTCGTTCGGCTCCATCGCGGTCAGGTTCACGATCACCGGAACACCGTCCCGGAAGAGCTCGCCGATGCCCCGGGCGTCCCGGAAGCCGTCGGGGGAGACGGTGGCGATCCGGCGGCCCTGATCCTGGGCGGTGTCCGTGGCCACCCGGACCCGGGGGTCCGTCACCCAGGCGTCGCCGCTCTCGGCACCGTCGGCGTACTCGTCGTCGTAGTAACGCTCGTCGTTGTCCTCGACGAGTCCCAGCCAGGCACTTGCCTTGCGCACCGATCCCATGGACGCCTCCTTTCAGCGCGGTCACTTGTGGTTCCGCAGTCCCTATCGTCGTCCATGATGCGGATCGCGCGCCAAGCGGATACACGCCGCGCAGGGGATTCGTGACGGTACTGGTGCAGAACGTGAGCAGGGTTTTCTGGCGATTCGTCAGGAAACTTGCGGTATGCGGGTCCTGGCGGAGGGGTGTGCAACTTAAAATATGAAAGTCGGGCCAGAAGGGTGACGATGGGCGCGTACGGGTGAACGACCCGGCTCGCTACGATGCCGCGAAGCCGCTCGGCGGCACTTCGCACGGCTCACGGGGGAGTCCCTTGTTCGGAATCGTCAGACCCTGCACGCACCGGCTCACCGACAGCCTGAAGGTCGAGTGGATGGCCCACCTCTGTGGCCTCTGCCTGGCACTTCGGGCGGACCACGGCCAGTTCGCCAGGGTCGTCACCAACTACGACGGCCTCATCGTCTCCGTCCTGACGGAGGCTCAGACCGGCGCGGTGGCGAGCGGCCGGCGTACCGCGGGACCCTGCGCGCTGCGCGGGATGCGGACCGCGCCGGTGGCCCAGGGGGAGGGCGCGCGCCTCGCCGCCGCCGTCTCGCTCGTCCTCGCCTCGGCGAAGGTACGGGACCACGTCGCCGACCGCGACGGCCTGTTGGCCCGTCGGCCGGTCGCCGCCGCGGCCCGCCGGGTCGCCCGCTCCTGGGACCGGGCCGGGGCCAGGACCGGCCGCGCCCTCGGGTTCGACACCGCCGTCCTCGTCGACGCCGTCGACCGCCAGACCGGGATCGAGTCCCTCGCCGGGCCCGGGACCCCGCTGCTCGCCGTCACCGAGCCGACCGAGACCGCGACCGCGGCCGCCTTCGCGCACACCGCCGTCCTCGCGGGGCGCCCGGGGAACGCTGCACCGCTCGCCGAGGCGGGCCGGCTCTTCGGCCGCCTCGCCCACCTCCTCGACGCCGTCGAGGACCAGACGGCCGACGCGGCGGCGGGCGCCTGGAACCCGCTCACCGCGACCGGCACCTCCCGGGAGGAGGCCCGCCGGCTCGCCGACGACGCCCTGCACGGGATACGTCTCGCGCTGCGCGACGCCGAGTTCGCCGACGGCAAGCTGGTCCACGTCCTCCTCGCCCACGAGCTCCGCGCCTCGGTGGACCGTGCCTTCGGCACGAGCTGCTCGCACGGGGCGCCGGGGCCGGGCCAGGGGCAGGGGCAGGGGCAGGGGCCGGTGCCGGGCAATCCGTACGCGGGCGGGGCCCCGGGGCCGTACAACCCCTACGGGGGCGGCGGGAACCCTTACGGCGGAGGCGCCGGCGGGCCGGGCGGACCCATGGGTCCCGGTGGACCGGGCGGCCCCGGCGGGCTGCCGCCGCAGTTCGGCGGCGGCGCCCCGCAGGCGCCCAAGCCGCGCGGCTTCCTCGCCGGGTGCGCCATGTTCGCCTGGCTGTTCTGCACCTGCCAGATCTGCTGCGCCAAGGAGTACGAGGGCCCCTGGTCCCGCAAGAAGCGCGAGGGCTGCTGCCGGGACTGCGACGGCCCCGACTGCTCCGGATGCGACTGCTGCTGCCCCTGCGACGGCTGCTGACGACCCGTCGGACCGGCGGGGCGCGCCGCCCCGCCGGTGGAGCCGCTACTTCTTCGGCGCCGGGAGCTCCGGCGGGGTGATCTGCGACCGCGCGATGCCCGACGCGGTCACTCCCCACTTCTTCAGGATCCGGTCGTACGTCCCGTCGGCCTTCAGTCCGTTCACCGCCGCCTGGAAGGCGGGCGCGAGCGGGGTGCCCTTCCTGAAGGCGAAGCCGACGTCGAGCCGCCGGTACTCGTTGAGGAACTTCACGTTCTTCTGCTGCGTCACCGCGTACCGCACGCCGTTGATCGTGTTCATCACGACATCGCTGCGACCCTGCTGGAGCGCCATCCAGACCGCTCCCGTCTCGCTGAAGACGTTCACCTCGTACGGCTGCTTGCCCGCCTCCGCGCACCGCCCCTTGTTCTTCTCCAGGGTCCGCTCGAAGGTGGTGCCGGCGCCCGTCGCGACCTTCAGGCCGCACAGCTGGGTCAGGTCGGTGACCGCCTTCAGCGGGCTGTCGGCCCGGGTGGCGAAGCCCTGCCCGTCGTTGATGTACGTGACGAAGTCGATGGTCTTGCGCCGCTCCTCGGTCACGCCGAAGTTCCCGGTGCCGACGTCGTACTTGCCGCTGCCGAGCGCCGGCAGGATCGCCTCAAAGCCGACCACCTCGCGCTTCAGCTCCAGACCGAGGGCCTTCGCCACGGCGCCCGCGAAGTCGGCGTCCACCCCGACCACGGTCTTGCCGTCGGGCAGGTAGGCCGAGCTGGGCGGGGTCGCGACCGAGGAGGCGATCGTGAAGCTGCCCCGCTGCCGCACATCGGCGGGGAGCAGCTTCGCCGCGGCCTCGTTCTTCTTGACCCCCGACACCACGTCCTCGGTCGGGAGCGCGCCCTTCGCGGCGCCCGGTGCCCCCGACGCCCCGGCCGGCGCTGTCGTCGGCTCGCCACCGGCGCAGGCGGTGAGCGTGAGCGCGGCCGCGGTGATCAGCGCGAAGGCGAGGTTCGTGCGGGCGGTGCCGGGACTCGTGCGCGTGCTCATGGTTTCGGGTTCTCCAGGAGTTTCTCGAACGGCAGGGGGCCGATCGACTCGGGGTCGGCGGACACGTCGAAGAGCGGGCGGTAGCCGCCGGCCAGGTAGAGGCCCTTGGCCTCCGGCTGGCGCGGTCCGGTCGTCAGGTAGATGCGGGAGTAGCCGCGGGCGGCAGCCTCCCGTTCGAGCACGGTGAGGACACGGCGGGCGAGGCCGCGCCTGCGGTGCGCCGAGTGGGTCCAGATCCGCTTCAGCTCGGCGGTGTGCTCGTCGTAGCGGCGGTACGCGCCTCCGGCCACGGGCCGGCCCTGCTCCAGGAGGAGCAGGAAGGCGCCGTCGGGAGGGGCGAACTCGGTGGCCGGATAGCGGCTCAGGTCGTGAGCCGATCCGTAACGGGTCGTGTACTCGTGCGCCAGCTCCTCGAGGAGCGGGCGCGCCAACGGGTCGTCGGCCGTGGTCCGGCGCACGGTCAGCGCGGACTCACGGCTGGGTGTGAGAGGCATACGTCTCTTTCGGGCGAAGAGAACAGAGTCAGGGCGAAGCGAGCCAAGGCGGGGCGAAGAGAACCAAGGCAGAGGAGAGCGAGGGGAGTTGAGCTCAGTGCCGCGCAGGTGAAGGGGGAGCGGGGGACGTCACGAAGAACGTCACGAAGAACGTCACGGAAGACGCCGCGGGAAAGGGAATCGCAGAGGGTCGGCTCAACAGGAAGAGGACCACACGCGACCGAAGTCGATGTGGGAGCGCGTGACCAGCTGCTGCGAATGCATGGGCCCAGTGGAACAGGCATCCGTTTCCCCGTCAACCGCGGTGAGACCAACGGCTCATATTCCGGACGGACTTGACAAGCCTCCGCTCGACGGCCGTAGCCTCACAGGGCGGACATCGGGCTGAGGGGCCCGGTCCCGCGCTCTCCGCTCGCCGTGCGTGTGAAGGCGCACCCCCGTGTGCACACCTGTGTGCACCGCCGCGTGCATCCCGTGTTCGATCCGCCCACCGGCATCCACGGAGCCTTCGCATGACCACACCCCTCGCCACCCTCGAAAAGACCGCCACCGCGCCCCCGCCGGCCGAGCCGCCGCCGCGTGTCGTCCCCGCCCGCCGTGCGGGCCAGTGGGCCGCCGCGACCGTCGTCCTCGTCCTCCTCGGCCTCGGTCTCCTCTCGGTCGTCCGCAACAAGGCCTTCCAGTGGGACGTCGTCGCCGAGTACTTCACCTCCGCGTCCGTCCTGCGCGGACTCGGCCTCACCCTCTGGCTGACCGCCCTCGTCATGGCCCTGGGATTCGTCCTCGGCACCCTGCTCGCCGTCCTCAGACTCTCCTCCAACCCCGTTCTGCGCGCGGTCAGTTGGGGATACGTCTGGTTCTTCCGGTCCACCCCGATCCTGGTCCAGCTGCTCTTCTGGTTCAACATCGGCGCGCTCTACCCGACCGTCCTCGGCGTCCACACGGTCAACCTCCTCGGCCCCGTCTCCGTCGCCGTCATCGGCCTCACCCTGCACGAGGCCGCCTACGCCGCCGAGGTCGTGCGCGGCGGCATCCTCTCCGTCGACCGCGGCCAGATCGAGGCCGCCCAGTCGCTCGGCCTCGGCCGGTGGCGCCGGCTCACCCGGATCGTGCTGCCCCAGGCGATGCGCGCGATCGTCCCGCCGGCCGGAAACATGCTGATCGGCACCCTCAAGGGCACCTCCATCGTCTCGGTCATCGCCGTCCAGGACCTGCTCTACTCGACCCAGCTCGTCTACCACCGCACGTACGAGGTCATCCCGCTGCTCCTCGTCGCCACCCTCTGGTACGTCGCCGTGACCTCGGTCCTCAGCCTCGGACAGCACTACGTCGAGCGGTACTACGCCCGCGGCACGGCCGGTGCCCGATGAGCCCCCGCCCGTCGATCGTGATCGTGGGCGCCGGGCCGCGGGGGACCGGCTTCCTCGAACGGCTCGCCGCCAACCTGCCCGAGCTGTACGGCGACGACCCCCTCGACCTCCACCTCGTCGACCCGCACCCGCCCGGCCCCGGCCGGATCTGGCGCACCGAACAGTCCCCGCTGCTCTGGATGAACTCCCAGGCCGAGGACGTCACCATGTTCACCGACGAGACCGTGTCGCTCGAAGGGCCCGTCCGGCCGGGACCCACCCTCGCCGACTGGGCCGGCATCGAGGGCCGTACCTTTCCCACCCGCCCCCAGCAGGGCGCCTACCTCCGCTGGGTGTACGAGCGGGCCCTCGCCGCTCTGCCCGTCTCCGTCACCGTCCACGAGCACCGGACCACCGCGCTGCGGATCGGCGGCCCCCGCGACGGACGCCAGCGGGTCTGGCTGGAGGCCGGCGCCGAGCCCCTCCTCGCCGACCTCGTCGTCCTCACCCTCGGCCACCTCGAAGCCGAACCCGACCCGGAGCAGCGGGCCCTCGCCGCCTTCGCCGCCCGCCACCGGCTCGTCCACCTCCCGCCCGGCTTCACCGCCGACACCGACCTCTCCGCGCTGCCCGCCGGCGCGCCCGTCCTGGTCCGCGGCTTCGGCCTCGCCTTCGTCGACCTGATGGTGCTGCTCACCGAGGGCCGCGGCGGACGGTACGAGGGCGAGGGCGACGACCTCGTCTACGTACCCTCGGGCCGGGAGCCCGTGCTGCACGTCGGATCGCGGCGAGGCGTCCCGTACCACTCGAAGATCGGGTACGCCCTCGACGGCGAACGGCCCCCGCTGCCCCGGTTCTTCGGGACCCCGGAGACCGAAGCCCTGCTGGAGCGGCCCGGGCCGCTCGACTTCCGGCGCGACGTGTGGCCGCTCATCGACAAGGAGCTCGGCTGGGCCCACTACCACCGGCTCTTCGCCGCCCACCCCGAGCGGACCTCCCTCGCCTGGAGCGACTTCGCGCGGGCGTACGAGGAAGCGCCGCCGCGCGGGGCGGAGCTCGGCGCGCTCGTCGCCGCGGCCGTCCCCGACCCCGCCGACCGGCTCGACCTGGACGCCCTCGACCACCCGCTGGACGGGGTCCGCTTCACCTCCGCCGAGGCCCTCCAGTACGGGCTGCGCGACTACATCGCCGACGACCTGAGCCGCCGTCACGACCCCACCCACAGCCCCGACGCCGCCGTCTTCGCCGGCCTGCTCTCCGTCTACGGACAGCTCATGCGACTCGGCGACCGCATCGATCTCGGCGGCTGGTGGCACGGCTTCTTCAGCTACCTCGCCTCCGGCCCGCCCGGGCCCCGGCTGCGGCAGCTCCTCGCGCTCTCCCGCGCCGGCGTCGTCCGCTTCCTCGGCCCCCGGGTCACCGTCGAGACCGACGAGGAGCGCGGACTCTTCCGGGCCGAGTCACCCGCGGCGCCCGGGGAGTGGACCGAGGCGCGCGCCCTCGTCGAGGCCCGGCTCCCCGACCCCACCCTGGAGCTCACCGGCAGCCCGCTGCTGCGCGCCCTGTACGAGGACGGGGCCCGGGCCACCGCCAGCGGCCTCCTCGCCGTCGACCCCGCCGACGCCCGGATCCTGGAGCACGACGGGCGCCCGCATCCGCGCCGCTTCGCCCTCGGCCCGCACACCACCGCCCGGGCCGGCGGGGCCTTCACCCGGCCCCGTACCGGCGGGATCGCCTTCGGGCAGAACGACGTCACCGCACGGGCCGCCCTGGCCTTCCTGCGCGACCGGAGCTGTCGGCTCCCGGCACCGCTGAGCGCCTGATCCGCGTTCCGCCTCCGCCTCCGCGTTCCCCTCTCGGCCTCCCCCTCCCGCTTCCCGACCCCTTCCCGCTCCCGAGGAACCGCCATGGCTCTCACCAGCGATCCGCCGTCCACCGACTCCCTCACCAAGGACCCGTCCGTCTCCGGGACCGCTGCCGCCACCGCCCCCGCCGCCGCCACCGCGTCGGCGCCCGCGGACCTCGTGGTCGTCCCCGTGCGCCATCCCTGGCGCTGGGTGGCCGTCGCCGCCACCGCCGTCCTGCTCGTGCAGTTCGGCCACGGGCTCGTCACCAACCCCGGCTGGGAGTGGGACGTCTTCGCCGCGTTCCTCACCACCGAGACGATCCTCCAGGCCGTCTGGGTCACCCTCCAGCTCACCTTCTACGGCACCGCGCTCGGCTTCGCGATCGGCATCGTGCTGGCCTTCATGCGGCTCTCGGCCAGCCCGTTCCTGCGGTCGGTCGCCTTCGCCTACATCTGGGCCTTCCGCTCCATCCCGCTCATCGTCCAGCTGCTCTTCTGGTTCAACCTCGCCTATCTCTACAAGGAGTTGAGCATCGGCATCCCCTTCGGGCCGACCTTCCTCTCCTTCGACACGATGGGCCTCGTCGGGGAGATGAGCGCGGCCGTCCTCGGACTCGCCCTGCACCAGGCGGCCTACGCGGCGGAGATCGTCCGCGGCGGTGTACTCGCCGTGGACGAGGGCCAGTTGGAGGCGGCGGCCTCCCTCGGCATACCGAAGCTCCGCCAGGCGCGGCGGATCGTGCTGCCCCAGGCGATGCGCTCGATCCTGCCCAACGCCGCCAACGAGATCATCTCGCTCTTCAAGGGCACGTCGATCGTCTCGGTCATGGCGATCGGCGAACTCTTCTACCAGGTGCAGGTCGTCTACGGCCGCAACGGGCGGGTCGTCCCGCTCCTGATGGTCGCCACCGCCTGGTACGTCCTGCTCACCACCGTGCTCTCCGTCGTCCAGCACTACGTCGAACGCCACTACGCGAAGGGGAGCGCCCGATGAGCTCCGTCACCACCACCGTCTCCAAGGCCTCCAAGGCCGCCACCGGCACCACCGCCCCGGCCCCCACCACGGCCAAGGTCGAGATCCGTTCCGTCCACAAGAACTTCGGCCCGCTCCACGTCCTGCGCGGCATCGACCTCGACGTCCGGGCCGGCGAGGTCACCGTCGTCCTCGGCCCCTCCGGCTCCGGCAAGTCCACCCTCCTGCGGACCATCAACCACCTGGAGAAGGTCGACAGCGGCACGGTCAGCGTCGACGGCACCCTCGTCGGCTACCGCCGCTCCGGGAACAAGCTCTACGAACTGCGGGAGCGCGAGATCCTCAAGCAGCGCACCCGGATCGGCTTCGTCTTCCAGAACTTCCACCTCTTCCCGCACCTCACCGTCCTGGAGAACATCGTCGAGGCCCCCGTCTCGGCCTTGAAGCGCCCCCGCAAGGAGGCCGAGGCCGCGGCCACGAAGCTGCTCGAACGCGTCGGACTCGCGGACAAGGCGGAGTCGTACCCCAAGCAGCTCTCCGGCGGACAGCAGCAGCGGGTCGCCATCGCCCGCGCGCTCGCCCTCGAACCGGGGCTGCTCCTCTTCGACGAGCCGACCTCCGCGCTCGACCCCGAACTGGTCGGCGAGGTCCTCGACGTCATCAAGGACCTGGCCGCCTCCGGCACCACCATGATCGTCGTCACACACGAGATCGGCTTCGCCCGCGAGGTCGCCGACACGGTGGTCTTCATGGACGAGGGCCGGATCGTCGAGCAGGGACCGCCGGCCGAGGTGCTCGACAGCCCGCGCCACGAGCGCACCCGCACCTTCCTCTCCAAGGTCCTCTGACCTCCCCTGTCCTCCGCTTCCGTCCCTTTTCCGGTACACGCACACGCACAGGAGCACCGTCATGAACTCCCGCCGCACCCTCCTCACCGCCCTCGCCTCGCTCACCGCCCTCGGGGTGCTCACCGCCTGCGGTTCGGGCGAGGCCGCCACCGGCGTGGTCAAGCCCGAGGGGCAGAAGGACAACGGCATCAACGTGGGCCCGAACCAGAACCGCGTCCACACGGCCAAGGTCGACGCCATCGCCGCCAAGGTGCCCGAGGCCGCCCGCAAGAGAGGCACGCTCATCCTCGGCGTCTCCGCGAGCAGTAATCCGCCGCTCGCCTTCCGCGCCACCGACGACAAGACACTGATCGGCGTCGAGCTCGACCTCGCGACCCTGGTCGCCGACACCCTGGGCCTGAAGCCCGAGTTCAACCCGGTCTCCTGGGAGAACCTCTTCGTCGGCCTCGACAGCGGCAAGTACGACGCCGTCTTCTCCAACGTCACCGTGACGGAGGAGCGCAAGGACAAGTACGACTTCGCCACCTACCGCCTCGACGACCTCGCCTTCGAGGCGAAGAAGGGCTCCGGCTGGACGGTGAAGGGCCCCGAGGACGTGTCGGGGAAGACCATCGCCGTGGGCTCCGGCACCAACCAGGAGAAGATCCTCGTCGACTGGTCCGAGCAGAACGAGAAGGCGGGCCGCAAGGGCGTCGACATCAAGTACTTCCAGAACACCAGCGACTACTACCTGGCCCTCCAGTCCAGGCGGATCGACGGGTACCTCGGTCCCAACCCCACCGTCGCGTACCACGTGGCCTCGGCCGGCCAGACCGAGGCCGTCGGCACGTTCTCCGGCGCGGGCGCCGGGCTCCAGGGCAAGATCGCGGCCACCACGAAGAAGGACAGCGGGCTCGTCGCCGCCTACGCGGCGGCGATCGACCACATCATCGAGAACGGCACCTACGCCGAGGTCCTCAAGCGCTGGGGGCTGGAGAGCGAGGCCGTCGAGAAGTCGGAGATCAACCCGCCCGGTCTGCCCCGCACCAAGAACTGACCCACGCCGCGCCTCGGGCTCGCGGAGCCCGTATGAAAAGGTGGAACACCATGAGCACGGATCCCCAGCAGGACTGGCAGGACTGGCAGCACTGGCACGAGCAGCGCGAGGCCGCGGTCGCCTCCTCGTACGGCCCGCTCTCCCTCACCGGCACCCACTGGCTCTCGGATCACCCGGAGGGTCGAATTCCGGACGTTCCCGGTGAGTGGCGGGCGGACGACGGCGAGGTGGTCCTGACGGCGGGCGCCGAGGACGCGATCACCGTCGACGGCAAGCCCCTGATCGGCACGGTCCGGCTCACCGCCGACCACGCCCCGATCCACGAGTCCCGGGTCGAGTCGGCCGGCCGGCGGCTCGTGGTCCTGCGGCGTGAAGGGCTCTGGGCGGTACGGGACTTCGACCCCGATTCGGCGGCGCGCCGCTCCTTCGCGGGCATCGAGGCCACCCCGTACGACGAGCGTTGGGTGGTGCCCGGTGTCTTCCGTCCGTACGAGGAGACGCGCAGCGTGCGGGTCGAGAACGCCGACGGCAGGGAGCGCGGTCTCGGGCTCGCCGGGGAGCTGTCCTTCGAGCTGCACGGCGGCGAGCACACCCTCCAGGTGGCCGTCGAGGAGGACGGCTCGCTGTGGGCGGTCTTCGCGGACGCCACCAGCGGCCGGGACAGCTACCGCTTCCGTTTCCTGCGGCCGCCGGCTCCGGCGGCGGACGGCTCGGTGACGGTGGACTTCAACCGCGCGCTGCTGCCGCCGTGCGCCTTCGCCGACCACTTCATCTGCCCGTTCCCGCCGCCCGGGAACACGCTCGACACCGCGGTCCCGGCGGGGGAGCGGCGACTGAGCCCCTCCTGAGCAGGGGTTTCCGCAGGACGTACGGGACGAAGGGCGCCCCCGGCCATGACGGCCGGGGGCGCCCGTTCGTCATGCGGTCTTGTGCGTCCGCTCCATGGGGGCCACTATCACTGGCGGTGCATGTCAGGGACACGTCACCTGATGGCGCCTCACGGGCCCCTACCCACGGGCCCCTCCGTTTTTCCCAGAAGGAGAACTGTGAGGAGCACAGTGAGGATCACAAGCACCCGACTGCTCGCCCTCGTCGCGGGGCTCGCCGCCGCGACGGCCATCGGACTCCCCGGCGCCCAGGCCGCCCCCGCCCCCGGCCCGGCCGGAGCGGAGCGGCTCGCCCGCGCCGACGCGGCCGTCGACGCCGCCGGGGTCGGCGGCACCGCCTGGTACGTCGACAGAGCGGCGGGCCGGGTCGTCGTCACCGCCGACGCCACCGTCACCGACGCGGGGATCGCGAAGATCCGCGCGGCGGCCGGAGCCGACGCCGGAGCCCTCCACGTCCAGCGCACCCCCGGCGTCTTCAAGCCCCTGCTCGGCGCGGGCGATGCCATCTACGGCAGCGGCTACCGCTGCTCGCTCGGCTTCAACGTACGCAGCGGCAGCACGTACTACTTCCTCACCGCCGGTCACTGCGGCAACGTCGTGAAGACCTGGTACGCCAACTCGGCGCAGTCCACCCTGATCGGTGCCACGGTGGGCTCCAGCTTCCCCGGCAACGACTACGCGCTCGTCCGCTACGACAACGCCTCGCTCGCCCACACCGGCGGCTTCACCGCCGCCGACGCCTACGTGGGCGAGCCCGTCAAGCGCTCCGGCTCCACCACGGGCACCCGCAGCGGCACGGTCACCGGCCTCGACGCCACCGTCCACTACTCCGGCGGCGGCACCGTACGCGGCATGATCCAGACCAACGTCTGCGCCGAGCCCGGCGACTCCGGCGGGGCGCTCTACGACGGCACCAAGGCGCTCGGCCTCACCTCCGGCGGCAGCGGCAACTGTTCCACCGGCGGCACGACCTTCTACCAGCCGGTGCCGGAGGCCCTCGCCAAGTACAAGGTCAGCCTCTACTGAGCCGAGCCGAGCTGGGCTGAACCGCGGTGCGGTGAACTGCGGTGAGGCGAACCGGACTGCGGTGAAGTGAACCGCCCCCGCCCTCGAACACCCCAAGGAACAGCGCCCGTTGAAGGCCGTACGACCGAAAGGCGCCCTTGCGGCGTGAAGTCGTACGGCCCGACACTCCCCCTCAGCGCCGGCCTCAGGCCGCGCCTCACGGGCCCGTCACCCCACGGCCGGCCCCCGATTCCCCCCAGGAGGAACGAGAAGTGAGGACCATGCGCACCACCCCCACGAGAACGACCCGGATGCTCGCCGTCGCCGCCGGTCTCGCCGCCGCCGCGGCGCTCGCCGTCCCCACCGCGAGCGCCGACTCCGCGCAGACCTTCGGAGCCACCCAGCTCTCGGCGGCGAGCGACGCCGTGCTCGCCGCCGACGTGGCGGGCACCGCCTGGCACGTCGACAGCGCCACCGGCGCGGTCGTCGTCACCGCCGACTCCACGGTCACCCCCGCCGAGATCGCGAAGATCAAGCGGCAGGCCGGGGCCAACGCCGGCGCGATCCGGGTCGAGCGGACCCCCGGCACGTTCACCAAGCTGATCTCCGGCGGCGACGCGACCTACGCCGACGCCGGCTGGCGCTGCTCCCTGGGCTTCAACGTCCGGGACAGCGCGGGCGCCTACTACTTCCTCACCGCCGGTCACTGCACCGACGGCGCGGGCACCTGGTACTCCAACTCCTCGCACACGACCGTCCTCGGCTCCACGGCCGGGTCGAGCTTCCCGAACAACGACTACGGCATCGTCCGCTACACCAACAGCACGGTCACCAAGTCCGGCACCGTCGGCAGCGTGGACATCACCAGCGCCGCCAACGCGACGGTCGGCATGTCGGTCACCCGCCGGGGCTCCACCACCGGCACCCACAGCGGCTCGGTGACCGGTCTCAACGCCACCGTGAACTACGGCGGCGGGGACATCGTCTACGGCATGATCCGCACGAACGTCTGCGCCGAGCCGGGTGACTCCGGCGGCCCGCTCTACTCCGGCAGCCGGGCCATCGGCCTCACCTCGGGCGGCAGCGGCAACTGCTCCTCGGGCGGGACGACCTTCTTCCAGCCGGTGACGGAGGCGCTGAGCGCGTACGGGGTCAGCGTCTACTAGGCGACGAGAAGGCCCCCGGCGCGCACGCCGGGGGCCTTCTCGTGCGGGCGGGTCGTCAGGGGCGGACCTCGCCCGGCTCCTCCGCGATCGGCTCCGACTCGGGCTTGCGCTTCAGCGAGGACATCACCAGGGTGACGACGGTGCCGACGACCGCCCAGGCCGAGAGGACCAGCATCGAGGCGGTCATGTCGTTGCCCTTGAAGTACGCGATCGAGCGTGCCGCCCAGGTGCCCGCGCCCGGCGGCAGGGCGGGGCCGATCGCCTTCCAGAACGGGGGCAGCATCGGCAGCGGGAAGGCGCCGCCCGCGCTCGGGTTGCCCGCGACCACGATGAGGAGGATCGCCAGGCCGATGCCGACGATCCCGAAGACCGACTGCAGGGCGAGGGTGGCCGCGCCGACGGCGAAGACCACCAGGGTGCCCAGGCCCCACAGGGCCGCGACGCTGCCGGGCAGGGCGCCCAGGATGGGGCCGACGATGATCGCGCCGCCGAGACCGCCGAGGGCCGCGTAGATCGCCAGGACGCCGAGGCGGATGATCGCGCGTTCCCGGTTCGCGGGCCGGGAGCCCGCGCTGATCGCCAGGATCGCGGCGCAGATGTAGCCGCCGACGCACCAGCCGACGACGAGGTAGAAGGCGGAGAGCCCGTCGAAGTCCTCCGGCGACGCGGGGGCGACGTCGACCGTCCGCACGGTGCGCTGCTGGGTCGCCTCCACCGTGGTGAGGATCGTCTCCAGGGCGGCGGAGAGCACGGTGCCGCCGCCGGAGGCGACGAGCAGGGTGTCGGTGCGGCCGGTCGGGTCGACGAGGAGGGCCCCGTCGATGTCCCGGTTCATGATCTGCTTCCGCGCCTCGGCCTCGTCGGCGACGGCCCGGGGATCGAGCGGCGCGCCGGGGAGCTTCTCCAGCTGCCCGACGAGCTGGGCGGAGACCTGCTGCGGCGCGACGACGCCGAAGGGCACGTCCGTCGGCTTCGGGTGGTGCAGGGCCCCGACGTACGAGGTGATGAACAGGAGCTGGAGGGCGAAGACGCCGATGACGAGCAGGGCGGCTCGGGGGGTGACGGCGCTTTTCAGCTCATCGACGAGACTCATGCCCCCCAGGCTCCGGGGCGGCGGGTGTCTTCGCAGGTGGGATGGGCCGAATGGCTGACCGTGGGGTCGGCGGGGGGTGTCGCGGGGGTGGCGCGGGGTGTCGTGAGGGTGCCGGGGAGGTGCCGGGGAGTGCCACCCGTACAGGTTATCGTACAGGCGTTCGAAATGGGTTAGGGTGGGAGCGAGGGGGTGGGAACGTATGTACGAATTCGATGCGGGAGTGCGGGAGGTGCGCCATGCCGGAATTCACGCACCTGCACACCGCGTCGGGCTTCTCCCCGCGCTACGGGGCCTCGCACCCCGAACGGCTGGCCCTGCGCGCCGCCGAGCGGGGCATGGACGCGCTCGCCCTGACCGACCGCGACACGCTCGCGGGCGCGATCCGCTTCGCGAAGGCGTGCGCGAAGGAGGGCGTCCGCCCCCTGTTCGGCGTGGACCTCGCGTACGGGGCCCACGAGGCCCCCGGACCCGTCCCCGACCAGGGCTCCGCCCGGCGGGTGCCCGTGCGCGGCGGCTCCTTCGTCGACGAGTCCGCGCCCCGCGCCGTCTTCCTCGCCCGCTCCCGCGCCGGCTGGGCCTCCCTCTGCGCGATGATCACCGCCGCCCATGCCGCCGGCGGCGGGAGCCCCCTGGCGGCCTGGACCGACCTGCGCGACGAGGGCCTGACCGTGCTGCTCGGCCCCGCGTCCGACGTCGGCCGCGCCCTCGCCGCCGGCCGCCCCGACCGGGCCGCCCGACTGCTCGCCCCCTGGCGCGAGCGGTACGGCGACGCGCTGCGCCTGGAAGCCGTCCACCACGGCCGTACCGGCGCCGGCCCCGGATCCCTGCGGCTCGCCGCCCGCACCGTCGGCTTCGCCGCCGCGCAGGGCGTACGGCCCGTCCTTACCAACGCCGTCCGCTACGCCGACCCCGGCCAGGGGCCGGTCGCCGACGTCCTCGACTCCGCCCGCCGCCTCGTCCCCGTCGACCCCCGCAAGGAGCTCGACAGCGGAGAGGCCTGGCTCAAGGGCGCCGACGACATGCCGGCCGCCGCCGAGCGGATCGTCGAGGCCGCGGGCTTCCGCCGGGACGCCGCCCACCGGCTGCTCGAACAGACCGCGGCGGTCGCCGCCGACTGCCTGGTCGACCCCGAGGACGACCTCGGCATCGGCTCCGCGCACTTCCCGGAGCCGTACCTCGTCGGCGCGGAGCACCGTACCGCCCAGCGCGTCCTCGCCTCCCGGGCCGCCGCCGGCATGGTCCTGAAGGGGTACGAGAAGCGGCGCGCCTACTGGGACCGGATGCACCGCGAGCTGGACGTCATCGCCCACCACGGCTTCGCCACCTACTTCCTGACGGTCGCCCGGGTCGTCGACGACGTACGGGACATGGGGATACGGGTCGCCGCCCGGGGCTCCGGCGCCGGCTCCCTCGTCAACCACCTCCTCGGCATCGCCCACGCCGACCCGGTCGAGCACGGTCTGCTGATGGAGCGCTTCCTGTCCAAGCGCCGCACCGTCCTGCCCGACATCGACGTCGACGTGGAGTCCGCCCGCCGTCTGGAGGTGTACCGGGCGATCATCGACCGCTTCGGCACCGAGCGGGTCGCCACCGTCGCCATGCCCGAGACCTACCGGGTCCGCCACGCGGTACGGGACGTCGGCGCGGCCCTCTCCCTCGACCCGACCGAGATCGACCGGATCGCCAAGGCCTTCCCGCACATCCGCGCCCGGGACGCGCTCGCAGCCCTCGACGAACTGCCCGAGCTGCGCGAACTCGCGGGGGAGCGGGGGAGGTACAGCCGTCTCTGGGAGCTGGTCGAGGCGCTCGACGCCCTGCCGCGCGGAACCGCCATGCACCCCTGTGGGGTGCTGCTCTCGGACGCCTCGCTGCTCACCCGTACCCCCGTGGTCCCCACCAGCGGCGAGGGATTCCCCATGTCCCAGTTCGACAAGGAGGACGTGGAGGACCTCGGGCTGCTCAAGCTCGACGTCCTCGGCGTGCGCATGCAGTCCGCGATGGCCCACGCCGTCGCCGAGGTCGAGCGCGCCACCGGCACCCGGCCGGACATCGACGCGATCCCGGAGGGCGACCCCGAGACGTACCGGCTCATCCGCTCCACCGAGACCCTCGGCTGCTTCCAGATCGAGTCGCCGGGCCAGCGCGACCTCGTCGGCCGGCTCCAGCCCGCCGACTTCCACGACCTCGTCGTCGACATCTCGCTCTTCCGGCCGGGACCGGTCGCCGCCGACATGGTCCGCCCCTTCATCGAGGCCCGGCACGGCCGTGCCCCGGTCCGCTATCCGCACCCCGACCTGGAGGGGCCGCTGCGGGAGACGTACGGCGTGGTCGTCTTCCACGAGCAGATCATCGAGATCGTGCGGATCATGACCGGCTGCCGCCGCGACGAGGCCGACCAGGTGCGGCGCGGGCTCTCGGACCCGGAGTCGCAGGGGCGGATCAAGGCCTGGTTCGCGCAGCGGGCCTCGGCGCGGGGGTACGGCGCCGAAGTCGCCGCCCACACCTGGGAGATCGTGGAGGCCTTCGGCTCGTACGGCTTCTGCAAGGCGCACGCGGTGGCCTTCGCCGTGCCGACGTACCAGTCGGCCTGGCTCAAGGCGCACCACCCGGCGGCCTTCTACGCGGGGCTGCTCACCCACGACCCCGGCATGTACCCCAAGCGGCTGCTGCTCGCGGACGCGCGGCGGCGCGGGGTGCCGGTGCTGCCGCTGGACGTGAACCGCTCGGCGGTCGCTCACCGTATCGAACTGGTGTCCGATATTTCGGCGGTGTCCGATGCTCCGGTCGGGTCCGTCCCGGGGGTGTCCGATGCTCCGGTGGGGTCCGCCGCCCCGGGGGTGTGGGGGCTCCGGCTCGGTCTCGCGGACGTCCACGGCATCGGCGAGACCGAGAGCGCCCGGATCGAGGCCGGACAGCCGTACGCCTCCCTGCTCGACTTCTGGGAGCGGGCCCGTCCGCGCACACCCGTCGCCGAACGGCTCGCCCAGGTCGGCGCGCTGGACGCCTTCGGCGCCAACCGCCGCGACCTGCTGCTCCATCTGACCGAACTCCGGCGCATCCACCGGGGGGCCGCCTCCCACGGCGGCCAACTCCCGCTCGCCCGGGGCGGGAAGACCGCACCCGTCGGCCTGCCCGACCTCGACGACACGGAACGCCTCAGCGCCGAGCTCGGCATCCTCGGCATGGACGCCTCCCGCCACCTCATGGACGACCACCACGCCTTCCTTCGCGAACTCGGCGTCGTCTCGGCCCAACGGCTGCGCGACACCCCTCACGGCCGGACCGTCCTGGTCGCGGGCGCCAAGGCCGCCACCCAGACCCCGCCGATCCGCTCCGGGAAGCGGGTCATCTTCAGCACGCTCGACGACGGTACGGGCCTGGTCGACCTCGCCTTCTTCGACGACGCCCACGAGCGCTGCGCCCACACCGTCTTCCACTCCTGGCTGCTCCTGGTCCGGGGCGTGGTGCAGCGGCGCGGCCCGCGCAGCCTCAGCGTGGTCGGCTCGGCCGCCTGGAACCTCGCCGAACTGGTCGAACTGCGGGCGTCCGGCGGTCTGGACGCGGTGGGGGCCCGCCTCGCGGGGCCGGTCGCGGGGCCGGTCGGGGAGCGGACCTCGGAGCCGGGCGCGGTCTCCGGGAACGGTGACAGCGGCCGCCGCATCAGGATGGAGACCGGATACGAGATGAACCCCTGGGCGGACCTGAAGCCGGCCGGCGAAGGCGCGGCGACACCGCCCAGGAAGCTCTGGCACAGCAGCCCGGGGAGCGCCGGATGATCCTCTGCGTACGCTTCCGCCTCGAACCGATGTGGGAAGTCCTGCTTCCCCGACTCGTCGAACTGCTCGGCGAGTTCACCCCGAACGTCGAGACCGCCCCGCCCTGCGAGGCGCTCGCCGACGTGACCGGCGCGCTGCGCTACTTCGACCGGAGCCCGGCCGAACTCGCCTCGGTGATCCGGGTCAGGGCGCTCGCCCTGTACGGCGTCGACTGCGTCATCGGCGCCGGGCCCAACCCGATGCTGGCCCGGATGGCGGCCCGTGAGGCCCGCCCCGGCGTCACCCTGGTCGTCGAGGACCCGGCCGCCTTCCTGCGCGACCGGCCGGTCGTCGCGCTCGACGGCATCGGCCGCGCCACCGCGCGTACCCTCTGCGGCTACGGACTGGACTCCGTCGGCCGGGTCGCCGACGCGCCGCTCGCCGTGCTCCAGCGGCTCGTCGGCGCGAAGACCGGCCGCGAGCTGTGGGAACGGGCCCGGGGCATCGACCGCGCCCCCGTCGTCCCGAACGCGGTCTCCCTCTCGGTGGCGGCCGAGCGCTCCTTCCCGTACGACGAGATCGACCGGGCGGAGCAGCGCAGAGCACTCCTCTCGCTCGCCGGCGAACTCGGCGCCCGGTTCCGGACGGAGGGGCGGGTGTGCCGCTCGCTCGCGATCACCGTGCGGTACGCGGACCGGACCACGACGACCCGGAGCCGTACCCTGCCCGAACCGACCGCCCACTCGGCGTCGCTCACCTCCCTCGCGTACGCGCTCCACGACGCCCTCGGCCTCCAGCGGGCCCGGGTGCGGGGGATCGCGCTGCGCGCCGAGGGGCTGACGGACGCCGAGGGGGCCGCGCACCAGCTGTCCCTGGACCCGGCGGACGAGAAGGCGCGGCTGATCGAAGCGATCGCGGACCGGGCGCGGGCGAAGTTCGGGCCGAGAGCGGTGCTGCCGGGCTCACTGGCGGCCCTGAAGTCCCTTCGTCTCGCGCCGGCGTGACGACACATCACTTTTTACCGACGCGTAACTTCCCAGCCAAGGCTACCCGTGCGTAGCTTGGCTGAAGCGCATCCCCACCGCGCATCCCCACTTGTGGTCCGGACCGCAGGGCACAGCACCCCCACCATCCCCTTGAGCCGCAAGGAGATCGCCCGATGCTGCCCCGAAAGTCCTGGAAGCACGCCGTCAGAGCGCTGTCCGTCCTGCTGCTGACCGCCGCCGCCACGCTCGCCCCCACCGCCACCGCCTCGGCCCAGACGGAGACCGTCACCTCCAGTCGTGGCTGGAACGACTTCTCCTGCAAGCCCTCCGCCGCGCACCCCCGCCCGGTCGTCCTCGTCCACGGCACCTTCGGGAACTCCGTCGACAACTGGCTCGTCCTCGCGCCGTACCTGGTCAACCGCGGATACTGCGTCTTCTCGCTCGACTACGGCCAACTGCCGAACGTGCCCTTCTTCCACGGCCTCGGCCCCATCGCGAAGTCCGCCGAGCAGCTCGACGCGTACGTCGACCGGGTGCTCGCCGCGACCGGCGCCCCCGAGGCGGACCTCGTCGGACACTCGCAGGGCGGCATGATGCCCCGCTGGTACCTCAAGTTCCTCGGCGGGGCCGCGAAGGTGAACGCGCTCGTCGGGATCGCCCCCGACAACCACGGCACCACCCTCCTCGGCCTCACCAAGCTCCTGTCGTACTTCCCCGGCGCCGAGGACCTGATCAGCGCCACGCCCCCGGGCCTCGCCGACCAGATCGCCGGCTCGCCGTTCATCACCAAGCTCAACGAGGGCGGCGACACCGTTCCCGGGGTCCGCTACCACGTGATCGCGACCCAGTACGACGAGGTGGTCACGCCGTACCGTTCGCAGTTCCTGTCCGGCCCGAACGTCACCAACGTCCTCATCCAGGACAAGTGCGCGCTCGACCTCTCCGAGCACGTGGCGATCGGCACGGTGGACCGGGTCACCTTCCACGAGGTGGCCAACGCCCTCGACCCGGCCCACGCGACCCCGACCACCTGTCTCTCGGTGATCGGCTAGGGCCGGAGTCGGCCGGTCCCGTCATTGGGCCGACAAATGACGCTCGCCAGGCGTGGTTGACGCGCGTCGACGCGGCGGCCAGTCTCGGGGGTGGCCCGATTTCACGGGTCACCCCCGGTCTTGTGAGGCAATGGAGGCTCGATGCCCCGACGTACCGCACATTCCAAGCCCGTACGCCTTCTTCTCTCGATTGTCATGCTCATGGCTTCCGTGGTGGGCGGAGTGGTGGCGACCGCCGGCACCGCCCACGCGGACGGCTGCTACACCTGGTCGCGCACCCTCTCCGAGGGAGCCTCCGGCTCCGATGTGACGCAACTGCAGATCCGTGTGGCCGGCTACCCCGGCTACGGCGCGGTGCTCGCGATCGACGGAGCCTACGGCCCCGCGACCGCCGCGGCCGTCAAGCGCTTCCAGGCCGCCTACGGACTGGCCGTCGACGGTGTCGCGGGCCCCGCGACCTTCAGCAAGATCTACAGCCTTCAGGACGACGACTGCACACCGCTCCACTTCTCCTACGCCGAGCTGAACAACTGCAACACCACCTGGGCGGGCGGCGCGGTGAGCGCGACCACCGCCAAGGCCAACGCGCTGCGCACGATGTGGAAGCTGGAGGCCCTCCGCCACGCACTCGGTGACCAGTCCATCCGGGTCACCAGCGGTTTCCGCAGCCAGGCCTGCAACGACGCGGCCGGCGGAGCCTCGTCGAGCCGTCACCTGTACGGAGACGCGGCCGACCTCGGCTCCGGACCCCACTCGCTGTGCCGCCTCGCCCAGCAGGCCCGCAACCACGGTTTCAACGGCATCCTCGGACCCGGCTACCCCGGGCACGGCGACCACACCCACGTGGACCACCGCAGCAGTCGCTTCTGGTCCGCCTCCAGCTGCGGCATCTGACCCCCGGCCGGACGTCGGCGGCCGTTGACCGGTCGCCGACGCCCCGCCCCTGACCTAGGGCGTGTGTCGAAAGTCCCGCCTGCCCGGCGGCGCCCGGCACGCACGCTCGCCGCGTTGTCGGGATCGCTCCGATACATCCAGTATCGGGGCGACCCTCCGCCTTGCGATCGCACGCACCGGACACCGCCGGGCCTGCCCTTCGGGCAGACGGCGCTACTTTCGACACACGCCCTAGCGGTGGGTCCGGCGCCGCCGGGCCGTCCCGAAGAGCACGGCCGCACCGAGCGCGAGCACGGCGGCGCCACCGACCGCGAGATACGGGGTGGTGGCGTCGCCCCCGGTCTCGGCGAGGAGCTCCCCGGAGTCGGAACCGGAACCGGTAGCCGGAACAGGCGCGTTGGAGGCCTCGGCCGAGGGCTCGCTTCCGGCCTCGGCCTCGGCCTCGGTCCCGGTGGCCGTCGCCTCCGCCGGCCGGGTGGGCTCAGGAGCGGCCGCCGTCTCCTCCGCACCCGTCGCCGGATCGGCGTCCCCGTGCCCACCGTGCTCGACGGAGGACTCGTCCTGCCCGTCCTCGATCTGCTCCTCGCTCGGCGCGGAAGCGGTCGGCGCCGGAGCGGCACCACCGGTCTCCGCCCCGAAGACCACGTCCGAGCAGGTGTAGAACGCCTCGGGGGAGTCGGACCGCTGCCAGATCGAGTAGATCAGGTGCCGGCCGGACTTCTTCGGAACCGTCCCCTCGAAGACGTAGTCGCCGTTCTCCATCCGCGGGTCGGTCACCGTCGCGAACGGCTTCTCCTCCAGGTCCGACCACGAGAGCGGCTTCGAAGGGTCGTACCCGTCCTTCGTCACGTACAGCTCGAACGAGCCCCTGTGCGGGGCGGTCCCCTTGTAACGGAAGGTGTGGGCCCCGGAGTCCAGCCGGCTGGCGGGCCAGTCGGCCCGCGCCAGGTCGAGCCCCCGGTACTTGTCGTTGCCGGCGCTGCACAGCTTGCCGTCCGGGATGAGCTCCCGGTGCTTCCCGGCGGCGTTGGCGATGTTCACCGCGTTCCAGTCGTAGAACGCCTGCGCCCCACTCGCCGCCACCGCGGCCTTGCAGGCGGCCGACTTCGGCGCCTCGGGCCCCTCCGCGTAACAGGCCGAGACCCGGCTCACCGGATCCGTCATCGACCCGTGCGCGAACGCGGGCCCGGAGGCGAGCCCTGACAGACCGAGCAGTGCGGTGACGGTGACGGCCGCGGCCGTACGGCGAGAAGTCATGGGGGGAGAGCTCCTTCACGAGGGTGGGTGTGGGGGGTTGCCAGCAAGCTAGCCGCCCGGAACCGTGAAGAAGCCCCTGGAGAGGGCGAGACGGCGATCCTTAGGATCGCTTTAAGGCGCGCGTAAGAAGCCCCTGAGAAAAGTCAGCCCAGCCGTCGGTAGCGGCGTTCCGGGCGGCCCGTGCCTCCGTACCGCAGCGTGATCTCCGCGCGGCCCGTCTGGGCGAAGTACTCCAGGTAGCGGCGGGCGCTCACCCGGGACAGGGAGCCGGCCTCCGCGCACTCCGTCGCCGAGAGGCCCTCCGGGTGGGCGCGGAGGACCGAGTCGACCAGGTCGGCCGTGTGGGCGGCGAGGCCCTTCGGAAGTTCGCGGGAGCCCCGCGGGCGGGTGCCGAAGATCTGGTCCACGTCCTCCTGGCGGGCCTCGGCGAGGTCGTCGAGGCGGTTGCGCAGCGAGGCCACGTGGCGCAGCTGCTCGTGCAGCGCCGCCTGGCTGAACGGCTTGATCAGATAGTGCAGCGCCCCGGCGCGCAGCGCCGAGCGGATCGTGTCCACGTCCCGCGCCGCCGTGATGAAGAGCGCGTCCATGCCCAGACCGGCGGCCCGCAGCTCCCGCAGCACGCTGATCCCGTCCATGTCCGGCAGGAAGACGTCGAGCAGGACCAGGTCGGGCCGGAGCCGCTCGGCCGCGCGCAGTGCCTCGGCGCCGCTGTGGGCGACCCCGGACACCGAGAAGCCCTCCACCGCCGACACATAGCGGCAGTGCAGCTTGGCGACCATGAAGTCGTCGTCCACGACCAGCACTTTCGTCACGCCGTCACGGTAGGTCCCGACCACAACGACCACAACGTCCGTTGATTGCGGAAGAGAGACAGCTTCTTCACGTACGTGCAACATGTGGGCCACCTCACACCCCCGTTTCCCTCCTATCTGAGAGGTGGCACACGTGCGGTTGCGCACCCCCCTGGCTCTCCTCGGGTCGGCGCTGCTGGTGCTCGTCGGTCCGCCGCTGCTCACCAGCGGCAGCGGCTCCGACACCGGCACGCAGATACCCGGCCTGCGCTTCATGGTCCCGAACACCCCCGGCGGCGGATACGACATCACCGCCCGTACCGCGGCCAAGAACGCCGAGGAGGCGGGCCTCACCGGCGACATCGAGGTCTTCAACCTGCCCGGCGCGGGCGGCACCGTCGGCCTCACCCGGCTCGTCGGCGAACGCGGCAACGGCCGCCTCGCCATGTCCATGGGGCTCGGCGTCGTCGGCGCCGTCCACACCAACAAGACCGCGAGGACCCTTGCCGACACCACCCCGATCGCCCGGCTCACCGAGGAGCAGGACATCGTCGTGGTCGGCAAGGACTCCCCGTACAAGACGATCCAGGACCTCCTCACCGCCTGGAAGAAGGACCCCGGCAAGCTGCCGGTCGGCGGCGGCTCCTCGCCCGGCGGGCCCGACCACCTCGCCCCGATGCTGATGGCCCAGGCCGCCGGGATCGCCCCGAAGGACGTCAACTACGTCCCCTTCGACGGCGGCGGCGAACTCCTCGCCTCCATCCTCGGCAACAAGGTCGGCTTCGGCGTCTCCGGCGTCGGCGAGTACCTCGACCAGATCAAGGCCGGCGAGCTCCGCCTCCTCGCCGTCACCGGCCCGAAGCGGGTCCCCGGCCTCGACGCCCCCACGCTCCGCGAAGCCGGCCTCGACACCGAGTTCACCAACTGGCGCGGCATCGTCGCCCCGCCCGGCCTCTCCGACGCCGAGCGCGAGAAGCTCGTCGGCCTCGTCACCGAGCTGCACGGCTCGCCGCAGTGGCGCGAGTCCCTGAAGACCCACGGCTGGAACGACGCCTTCCTGCCCGGCGAGGAGTTCGGCGACTTCCTCACCGCACAGGACCGGCGCGTCGCCTCCGTCCTCAAGGAGCTCGGCCTGTGACCGCGAACACCTCCGTGAAGAACTGGCTGCGCGAGCGCTCCGAGCTCGGCGTCGGCGTCCTCCTCTTCCTCCTCGGCGTCCTCGTCCTCACCGACGCCCTCACCCTCTCCACCGATGTCACCGGCCGCGGCCCCGTCGGCCCCGCCACCGTCCCCCTCGTCGTCGGCTGCGGCCTGCTCGTCGTCGCCGGCCTCCTCACCGTCGACGTCCTGCGCGGCGGCCGCGGCGAGGCCGAGGCGGGCGAGGACGTCGACCTGTCCGAGCCCGCCGACTGGCGTACGGTCCTGCTCCTCGCCGGAGTCTTCCTCGCCTTCGCCGTCCTCATCGGCCCCCTCGGCTTCCCCGTCGCCGGCGCCCTCCTCTTCTGGGGAGCGGCCTACGCCCTCGGCAGCCGCCACCTCCACCGCGACCCGCTGATCGCGGCCGGCCTCTCCCTCCTCACCTACGCCGTCTTCGACAAGCTGCTCGGCGTTCCGCTGCCCGGCGGCCCGCTGATGGGAGTGATCTGATCCATGGATTCCCTGTACTCCCTCATGGACGGCTTCGGGACCGCCCTCACCCCGATGAACCTGCTGTGGGCCGCCGTCGGCGTGCTCCTCGGCACCGCCATCGGCGTCCTGCCCGGCATCGGCCCCGCCATGGCCGTCGCCCTGCTGCTCCCGGTGACCTACGGACTCGAACCGACCGGCGCCTTCATCATGTTCGCCGGGATCTACTACGGCGCCATGTTCGGCGGCTCCACCACCTCGATCCTGCTCAACACCCCCGGCGAGAGCGCCGCCGTCGTCGCCGCCATCGAGGGCAATCCGATGGCCAAGGCGGGCCGAGGCGCGCAGGCGCTCGCCGCGGCCGCCATCGGCCACTTCGCCGGCGGCATGATCGGCACGATCCTGCTCGTCGTCCTCGCCCCGACCGTCGCCGCGCTCGCCGTCGACATCGGCGCCCCGGACTACTTCGCCCTCATGGTCCTCGCCTTCATCGCGGTCACCTCCGTCCTGGGCTCCTCCCGCATCCGCGGTCTCGCCTCCCTCCTCATCGGCCTGACGATCGGCCTGGTCGGCCTCGACCAGATGACCGGGCAGCAGCGCCTCACCTTCGGCTCGCTCCAGCTCGCCGACGGCGTCGACGTGGTCATCGTCGCGGTCGGTCTCTTCGCGATCGGCGAGGCCCTGTGGGTCGCCGCGCACCTGCGGCGCACGGCGGGCGAGGCCATCCCCGTCGGGCGGCCCTGGCTGGGCAGGGACGATGTGAAGCGGACCTGGAAGTCCTGGCTGCGCGGCCCGCTGATCGGCTTCCCGCTCGGCGCCATCCCGGCCGGCGGCGCCGAGATCCCGACCTTCCTGTCGTACGTGACGGAGAAGCGGCTCTCGAAGCACAAGGACCAGTTCGGCAAGGGCGCGATCGAGGGGGTGTCCGGACCCGAGTCGGCGGCCTCCGCCTCCGCCGCCGGGACGCTCGTCTCGATGCTCACCCTCGGCCTGCCGACGACCGCCGTCGCCGCCGTGATGCTCGCCGCCTTCCAGCAGTACGGCATCCAGCCCGGCCCTCTGCTGTTCGAGCGGGAACCCGAGCTGGTGTGGGGCCTGATCGCCTCGCTCTTCGTCGGCATGGTGCTGCTGCTCGCCCTCAACCTGCCGCTCGCGCCCGTCTGGGCGAAACTGCTGCGCATCCCGCGCCCGTACCTCTACGCCGGCATCCTCTTCTTCGCCGCCGTCGGCGCGTACGCGGTGGGCGGCGAGGCGCTCGACCTGGTCATCCTGCTCGTCATCGGGCTCATCGGCCTCGGGATGCGGCGCTACGGCCTTCCGGTGCTGCCGGCCGTCATCGGCGTCATCCTCGGCCCGGCCGCCGAACAGCAGCTGCGCCGCGCCCTCCAGATCAGTGACGGGTCGCTGACGGGCCTGGTGAACACCCCGTTCGCGATCACCGTGTACGCGGTCGTCGTGATCCTGCTCGCCTGGCCGCTGCTGAGGAAGGTGATCACGAGCCGCCGTCGCGTGACGGTCTGACAGACATCGTGATCCGTCCGGCGGTCGCCGCCGACGTGCCCGCGGTGAAGGCCGTGATCGACGCGGCCTTCCATCACCAGAAGCTGTACGAGCGGTACGGCTACGAGGCCGTCGAGCGCCGCGCGGACGGACCGTACGATCGTATCCAGTACCGAAAGCGCCTCAACTCGCCCCCGATGGAGTGAGTTTCGGACATCGAGAGGCTTGATCCGGTATCCCTGGCGGGCAGCACCATCCCCCACACCCCGAAGGGACCCCGCTCATGCGCGCCCGAATCGCCCTCGCCGCAGGCGCCCTGCTCGCCGCCGCCGTCGCCCCCCTCGCCCACGCGGGAGGGCCCGACGGCCTCTCCGTCGACGGATACGGAACCGTCGCCGCCGACAGCACGGTCACCCTCTCCGGTACGTACCGCTGCCTCGACGACAGCGCGGGCCCCGTCTTCGTCAGCTCCACCCTCGTCCAGGGGAACCGTTCCGCCGGAATCGGCGGCAGCCGGGCCGTCTGCGACGGACAGGTCCACGAGTGGGTCAACAGCTCGGTGGTGAAGGACCCGGCCTACAAGCCGGGCGCGGCCCGGGTCGAGGCCACCCTCATGCAGCTCACGGCCGGCGGGATGGGGCTGCCGACGCCCGGCTTCCTCGCCGTGGAGGAGTCGGACGTCGAGCTGTACTAGGGCGTGTGTCGAAAGTCCGGCGCTACTTTCGACACACGCCCCAGGGAGCTTCGTCCGGCCGGCCCGCGCGCCGGGTGCTGCGGGCAGGCGCACGTCAGGCGGCGCGGCAGAGCGTCGCGGGGTCGGCCGGGAGCGAGGCGCGGGCCACGCTCGTGTGCACAGGGCGAGCGGTGCCGAGGGGGGCCGCGGCCCGCGAGCGGTTCCGCGCGAACACGACGAGGCGCAGGACCGCGAAGCGCGCGACTCCGGCGAGTGCGGAGGCGGACAGGTAGACGACCTGTTCGAGCACCGCGCCGGGTGACGCCACCAGCTGCTGCAGGGCGAACATCGCCGCACAGGTCACCACGTACGCGGCCGCCGCGGACCCGGCCGACTGGGCGTGCTGGCGCCAGGTGGCGCGCCCGCCCGCGCCGAAGGTGAAGCGGGCGTGCAGCTCGGTGGCGAGGAGTGTGGAGACCACGCTGACCAGGGCGTTGGCCAGGGCCCAGGGAATCCAGGAGGCCAGGGCTGCCACGGCGAAGCCGGCGGTGAGCCCCACCCCGCCGCCGCAGAGCACGTAGCGGGCGAAGGCGGCGGAGGCGCCGGGCGCCGTCTGATCCTGGTGCTGTGCTGTCTCCATGATCCGCCCCTTTTGATGGCTCGCTCCCCGTGAGACGCGCACCCCTCAGGCCTGTGGGGCAGAGGAGTGCGCGGCTCGTGGTGCCATCATGGCACATGTATGGCGCCATCGCGAGCCATTCGTGGCGCCGCTGGTGTCGCCAGTGGCGCCATGTCGGGGAAGTGGTCGTCCGTGCCCCGCACGGAGCGGTGTCAGCGCAGCAGGTCCAGCAGGCCCTCCCGGCCGAGTGCTTCGAGCTCGTCGAGGGCCACGACCGCGCGGGCCGCCGCCTCGGGGTCGGAGGCGGCCAGGCCGCTCGCCGCGAACTCGTCCTCGTCGAGCCGCAGCACCTCACTGCCGTCCGCGGAGACCCACAGGTCCAGGTCCAGGTCCTCGACGACCACCCCGCCCCCGTCGATCTCGGCGGGCCGGGTGATGTCGCAGTACCAGCCCTTGAGGGTGCCGTCGCCGGTCCACACCTCCTTGACCGTGTACCAGCGGTCGGGCCAGTAGTGCTCCACGAAGACGTCACCCGGCTCGAACCGTACGAAGCCGAAGTCCCGCACCCCCTCGGCCGCCCACGGGGCGCGGACCGAGAGCCGGCCGCCCTCCTCCGTGAGGACCTCCGCCGGATAGCGGATCTTCGTCCGCCCCGCCTTCACCAGGGTGATCTCAACCGATCGTCCGGACATGCCGTACCTCCACCGCGCCGATCTCGTAACCGAACCACTTGTTGATCGCCAGCATCGGTTCGTTGCCGGCGTCGTTGCTCGTGAACGCCTCCGTGCACCCCGCGGCGCGGGCCCGGTGCAGGGACGCGTTCTTGGCGAGCTTCGCGAGCCCGCGGCCACGGAAGGCGGGCGCCGTACCCGTCATTCCCGAGTTGTACCGGCCGAGCCCGTCCGTCTGCGCCGCGCTGAACGCGGCGGGCACCCCGTCCACCACCGCGACCGTCGTCAGTGCCCGGTCGTGGAGGGGATGGTTCCAGGTGGTCTCCCGCCAGTGCGCGTAGTCGTCCAGCGAGGCCCCCACGTCGCTCGGCTCGTCGGCGGTCGTCACCGCGTCCAGCTCGAAGATCGGCCGCGGATCGGCCGCGAAGTCCTCGGCCGGCAGCAGTTCGACACCGGCCGGCGGCTCCTGGAGCGGCGGCAGTTCGGCCGTCGTCAGGTCGAGGCGGAGGAAGTGGGCGGAACGGCTGGGGGCGTAGCCGCGCCGCTCGGCCCACGCGCGGTCCTCCGGCGTGTCCATGACCCAGCTGTACAGGGTCCGCGCGCCCTGCTCCGCGAGGTGCTCCTCGGCGGCGCGCAGCAGCGGCGTCCCGGCCCCGCGCCCCTGGTACGCCGGGTCCACGTACACGTTGACGGAGCCGATGCCCGGCTCCGGCGCGTCATGGGCGATCCGTACCTGGGCCGTCCCGATGATCAACCCGTCCTCGGTCACCGCGACCAGCGGACGCACATGGCCGTCGGGATGGGCGTGCGCCCAGTCGAACGCGAGCTGCTCGGCGGTCACGAGCATGAAGGGGACGGCGGCGCGACGGACCCGGGCGAAACCCTCGGCGTCCTCGGCCCGTACATCACGGACGATCACAGTCATGTGCCCGCACGCTACGGGCGGAGGGTGCGCCGCCGCCTCCCATTTTCCCGCGGGGTGGGGGCAGAATCGGCGGGGTGACACTCACCATCGTCGTGGACCACGACTCCACCACCGCTCCGTACGAACAGCTGCGTGCCCAGATCTCGGAGCGGGCCCGGTCGGGCAGACTGCCGGTCGGATTCAAGCTGCCGACGGTACGGGGACTCGCGGAGGAGCTGGGCCTCGCCGCGAACACCGTCGCCAAGGCGTACAAGGCGCTGGAGGCGGACGGAGTGATCGAGACGCGCGGCCGCCACGGGACCTTCGTCGCGGCGGCGGGCGACGCCGCGACCCGCCGGGCCGCCACCGCCGCCGCCCAGTACGTCGAGGAGGCCCGTCGCCTGGGCCTCAGCCGCGAGGCGGCGGAGGCGGCGATGAGCGAGGCACTGCGCGCGGCCTACGACAACTGACCGTCTCCTCGGCGACGGCCGACGGGGCTCCAGCGGCCGGCGGGCTCCAAGTGGCCGACGGGCTCCAGTGGTCGGCAGGTTCCAAGTGGCCGACGGGCTACAGGTACAGGCCCGCCCCCGCCGTGCGCGGCTCGGGGAGTTCCGCCGGGGGAGTGCCGCGCCGGAGCGCGAACAGCTCCGCCAGCGTCGCGCCCTCGCGCGGCACGCCCTCCTCGCGTCCGAGCCAGGAGACCGACTCCGCCCGGGTCAGCGGCCCCACCTCGATGCGGGCCAGACAGCGGCCCGGGCGGACCACGGCCGGGTGGAGCCGCTCCAGGTCCTCGTTGGTGGTGACCCCGACCAGGACGTTGCGCCCCTGGCCGAGCAGACCGTCCGTCAGGTTGAGCAACCGTGACAGGGCCTGACCCGCCGTGTGCTTCGCCTCGCCCCGGATCAGCTCGTCGCAGTCCTCCAGCAGCAGCAGCCGCCAGCGCCCCTTCGCCGTGCCCTCGTCCTCCCCGATCGCGATGTCCATCAGATAGCCGACGTCGTTGAACAGCCGCTCCGGGTCCAGGACGCAGTCCACCTGGCACCACTCCCGCCAGGACCGGGCCAGGGTCCGGAGCGCGGAGGTCTTGCCGGTCCCCGGCGGCCCGTGCAGCAGCAGGAGCCGGCCCGCGATGGACTCGGGCGTCACCTTCATCAGCCGGTCCATGGAATCGGCTACGGGCGCCGAGTAGTTGGGGCGCACCTCGTCCCAGGTCCCGGCACTGATCTGGCGGGTCGTCCGGTGCGGCCCCCGCCGGGGTGACACGTACCAGAACCCCATCGTCACGTTCTCGGGCTGCGGCTCCGGCTCGTCCTTCGCGCCGTCGGTCGCCTCCTTCAGGACCCGCTCCGCGAGCTCCGCCTCCGAGGCCGTGACGGTGACGTCCGCGCCCCGGTTCCAGCGGGAGATCAGCAGCGTCCAGCCCTCGCCCTCGGCGAGCACCGCGCTGCGGTCGTCGTCCTTCGCGGCCCGCAGCACCCGCGCGCCCGCCGGGAGCAGCGTGGCCTCGGGCTTGACCCGGTCCAGGGTGGTGCTGTGCGAGTGGGGCTGCTCGCCGGTCGCGAAGCGGCCGAGGAACAGCGCGTCGACGACGTCCGACGGCGAGTCGCTGTCGTCGAGGTTGAGCCTGATCGGCAGCGACCGCTGCGGTTCGGACGGTACCGGTGGGGTGTCAGCCATGGCGCCCATGATCCGGCAACCGGGCATTCCGTGCACCGTCTTTTGAACGGGGCGTCTCCTCGGGTCACCGGTGCGCGGTATCCCGTTCGCCCGTGCGTGGTACGGGAGCAGGGCCGGGGCGGGAGCGCGCCGCGACCCCCGTACCGCTCAGATCCAGTGGCCCCGCGCCGCTCCCCGGGCGCGCCGCGCGAGCGCGTACCCCTTGGTCATGGCCCGGTCCGCCGCGAAGTTCCGGGCGATCGCCCGGCCCTCCACGAGCCGGGTGAACTCCTCGACGTCCGTCGACCGGCGCACGGTCACCCGCTCCAGCGCGTACGGACCCTGCCGCCGTCGGGCCAGCGTGTTGCCGACGGCGAGCGCCTGGGCGAATCCGGCCTCCCGGACGGTACGCCGGACCCGTCGGCTGGAGTACCCGTACGGGTACGCGAAGGAGACCGGGGCGCTCCCGAGCTCCTCGCCCACGATCTCCCGGCAGCGCAGTGTCTCGAAGCGCAGCCGCCGCGCGTCGAGCTGGTCGAGCTGAGGATGGGTGTGGCTGTGGCCGCCGATCTCCGTTCCCGCGTCGGCCAGTTCACGCACCTGCTCCCAGTCGAGCATGGTGTCGAGCGCGCCGCCCTCGTCGTGCTTTCCGCGCAGCCAGCCGGTGGAGACGAACACGGTGCTCGCGAAGGAGTGCTTCGCGAGCACCGGAAGCGCGTGCCGGTGCACACCCTCGTAGCCGTCGTCGAAGGTGATGAGGAGCGGCCGGGCGGGCAGCGGCGCCCCGGTGCGCCAGGCGGCGGCGAGCCCCGCCGTGGTGAGCGGGGTGAATCCGCGCTCGGCGACCACCTCCATCTGCGCGGCGAAGGCCTCGGGGGTGACCGAGAGCCCCAGGGTGGCGGGAGCCGGATCCCGGTCGACGGCGTGGTACATGAGGATGGGCACTGCCCTGGTGGGGTCGGTCCCGGTCATCGGGCCGCTCCTTCGGCGAGTCCGGTGGACCCGGCCTCTGTCGGAGTCCCGGCCTCGACCTCGACCTCGGCGGTTTCCTCGACCTCGACCTCGGCGGTGATCTCTGCCTCGGTCACGTCTCGTTCGATCGGCTCCCAGGAGAACGTCGGTCCGTCCCGCCGGGCCCGCAGCGTGCCCAGCGCGTAGCCGCCGGCCGCGACCGTCACCCCGGTCACGATCGCCACGGCCCGCCCCGCGCCGCCCGACCGGCCGCGCAGCGCGTCGCCCATTCCCCGCAGGACGCCCGCAGGCAACACCCTTGTGGTGTAGCGCCGTTCGGACTCCAGACCCTTCTGGGCACCGACGCTCTGCGCGACGAGCGCCTTGGAGAGCCCCTCGGCGTAGACCCGGGTGCGGAAGTAGCCGAAGCGCTCGCGGGCGGCGGGCACCTTGTGGTGGATGACCGCCCGGTCGTCGATGAGCAGGATCGCTCCGGGCAGCGCCTTGGCGAGCCGGATGCACAGCTCGGTCTCCTCGCCGCCGAGGGGCCGCCGGTTGCCGTCCCGGCCGATGCCGGTGGCGAAGCCGCCCGCCGCGTCGAAGGCCGTACGGCGGAAGGAGGCGTTGCCGCCGAGGACGTTGCGCACCCGGACCCGGCCCGGGGGCAGGCCCCGGTACGTACAGCCGACGACCCAGTCGAACTCCTCGGGGAACCAGGCCGGGCGGCGGCCGGAGGCCCACGCGGGCAGGGTCCGGCCACCGACGGCCATCACCCGCGGGTCGTCGTAGGCGGCGGCGAAGTGGTGGAGCCAGTCCCGCTCGGCGACGGCGTCGTCGTCGAGGAAGGCCACGAACTCGCCGCGGGCGGCGGCGATTCCGGTGTTGCGGCCGGAGGAGAGGCCGCGGGGGCCCGCGTTGGCGAGCACCCGCACCTCCTCATGGAGCCGCTCGTCCGCGTACTCCTCGGTGAGCCGTGCCAGGAGCCGCTCGTTGTGGTCGACCACGAGCAGCGTCTCCAGCGCCGGCAGCGACTGCTTCCGCACGGAGGCGACGGCGGCGAGGATGTCCTCCCACCGCTCCTCCGTGTAGACACAGATCACCACCGAGAAGCCGTGCGGGGACGTGCGGTCGTTCAAGACACCTCTCCCCGGGGGACGTTGACGGAGAACGCGGCGGGGCGGCGGCGGGCCGCCTTCCGGACGCCCTTCTCCTTCAGGATGACCTTGAGGACCCGGATCCCGTCGCGCACGGCGTTGAGGTTGCTCACGCCGTGGATGCGCAGGTACTCGTGGCTGGGCACTTCCTGGACCTTGAGGCCGGCCTTGACGACCCGGATGTTGATCAGGGTCTCGATCTCGAACCCGGTGCAGTCGAGCGTGACCTTGTCGAGGCAGTGGCGCCAGAAGGCGTTGTAGCCGTAGCAGAGGTCGGTGTAGCGGGCGCCGAACTTGCGGTTGACGAGCGTGCAGAGGGCCCAGTTGCCGAGCCGGCGAATGGTCGTCATGTCGTCCGTGCCGCCGCCGTTGGCGAATCGGGAGCCCTTTGCGAAGTCGGCGCCGCCGACCAGGGCGGAGACGTAGGAGACGATCTCCTGGCCGTCGGCCGAGCCGTCGGCGTCGACCATGACGATGATGTCGCCGGTGCAGGCGGCGAAGCCGCTGATCAGCGCGTCGCCCTTGCCCTTGCCGACCTGCTTGACGACCTTGACGTCCGGCCAGAGTTCGCGGGCGACGTTCACGGTGTCGTCGGTGGAATTTCCGTCGACGAGGACGACTTCGTGGATCCATTCCGGCAACGTCTTGAAGACGTACGGAAGATTTTCGGCCTCATTCATCGCGGGAATGACAACACTCACGGGCGGAGTGATCGCCAAATGCGAAGTGATGGCCCGGTACTGGGCCGCTATTCGACTCGGCTCGGTCATTTCTTGGCCCGTAGTGGCCGGGCGCAGGAACGAGCTCATGGGTCTTGAATCCCTCTCGTCCGGTGGGCCGCCCACCCCTTGGGCGGTCCGATGGTGTGTCCGGTTCGAAAGGGGGGTTCTCGCCCCGCCCGCACAGGAATGATCTCCGTGCGGGATCGGCGAGTTGGCATGACTGGCCGCGCGGTACCCGCGACTCGGCGCACGTTCGAACACCGAGCACGGCACCCCCCTACCGCGCCCCACCCCGGTACCATCGCGACGCTAGAGCCCTCCCCTGAGCCGCTGTGCATGGTGGACCGGTGCGGGTGAGATGTACGACGGTATTGATGAATGGGACTGTATGGCAAGTCCCGGATCGATGGCCTGCTTTTCCGCAGTTTGGCGAAGCTTCATCGGTCAGATGTGCAAGTGTCCCGGTCGGATTCGATCAATCCGTTTGCACGCAGGGAACAGTGAGACGGGATCACACTTCTGTGCATTGTTGTGTGAATGTGTCGCGACCTCGTTCGATCGCTCGCCGGGAGCGGAAGTTCCGCTTCCCGTAGTGGCTTGATCTCGACGGTCACCACTGGAGGATCGCTGCAGAAACACTGGAGTTCACCCCTAGTTTTGACATGAACACTTCCGGTGCGGCGGATCCGATGCTACTACCTGGTAGCGCAGAGATCCTGCTACAGGGAGGTTCCATGAGACTGTCCCGATTCACGTCCCTTTCGTCCTCGCTCCTGCTCGGTGCCGTCCTCGCCCTCACCGGGGCGAGCGCCGCGCAGGCGGCCGAAGCCGCCGCTCTCGACTATGTGGCGCTGGGTGATTCGTACTCCTCCGGGGTCGGCGCCGGCAGCTACGACAGCGCCAGCGGCGACTGCAAGCGCTCCACGAAGGCGTTTCCGGTCCTCTGGAAGAACGCCAACGCCCCCTCGTCCTTCGCGTTCACCGCCTGCTCGGGCGCCCGAACGGGTGATGTGACCGCCAATCAGCTCGGCCCCCTCTCGGCCGCCACAGACCTGGTCTCCATCACGATCGGGGGAAATGACGCCGGTTTCGCCGACGTCATGACGACCTGTGTGCTGGAGTCCGAGGCCACCTGCCTCAGCCGTGTGAATCAAGCCAAGGCGTACGTGGACTCCACGCTGCCCGGCAAGCTCGACTCCGTCTACACGGCCATCAGGACCAAGGCGCCGGCCGCCCAGGTCGTCGTCCTCGGCTACCCGCGCTTCTACAAGCTGGGCGGCAGCTGCATCGCCGGCCTGAGCGAGAACGAGCGGAGCGCCATCAACGGCGCCTCCGACTACCTCAACGCGGCCGTCGCCAAGCGCGCGGCCGACCACGGCTACACCTTCGCCAGTGTCGTCCCGTCCTTCACCGGCCATGAGATCTGCTCCGGCTCCGCCTGGCTGCACAGCGTCAACTGGCTCAACATCGGGGAGTCGTACCACCCGACCGCCTCCGGACAGTCGGGCGGCTACCTGCCCTCCTTCAACGGCGCGGTGTAGCGGAGGGCCCGTCGCCCGTGCCCGTGGCGCCGGGACCGGCCGGAGCGGTGCTCGTGACCCCGCCCGGACCGGGCCCGGTGCCCGGTTCCTCGTCCCGTACGAAGTGGTACGTCAGCGCCCCCGCGATCAGCAGGGCCCCGGCGAGCCCGGCCGCGAGGACCGGGCCCCGGCGGGGCCCGCGCCGCCGTGGCACCCGTGCCCCGTCGCTCGGCGTCGCCGAACTCCCGGCGTCCCGGGGCCCGTTCCCGTCAACACCGACAGCATCGGACACGCCGTCGTCACTGTGGTCCCTGCTGTTTCCTTCTTTCGAGGCGGAAGGGGGCGTCCGAGTGGATCCCGCGCCCCGTGCCCGGTTCGTGGGCCCCCCGGCCATCCGCCGCAGCTCCCGCTCGACCTGATCCACCGTCGGGCGCGACTCCGGGTCCTCGCTCCGCAGCCCCTCGATCACGGAGTCGAGCGGTCCGGACCGGCCCGCCACGGCCGCGTGGAGGAGCGCCCCGAGGGAGCCCGACTCCGCCCCGGGGTCCTCCTCCGGCTCGGCGTCGGTTCCCGTGCCGAACCCGGTGACCACCACCCGCCCGTCGTTCGCGAGCAGGACGTGCCCCGGTTCCACGCCCCGATGGCGGACACCCGCCTCCCGCGCCGCCCGGAGCGCGGCGAGGACCTCGACGCCGACGCGTGCGGCCTCGGGCGGGGGCAGCGGATCGCCGGCCTCCAGGGTCTCGGCGAGGGTGAGGCCGCGGACCAGTTCCATGACCACCCACGGCCGGCCGTCCTCGGTGGCCACCCCGTGCACCGTCGCCACCGAGGGGTGGGAGATCCGGGCGGCCGCCCGCGCCTCGCGCTCCAGGCGTGCGTACAGCAGGGGGACTTCGTCGGCCGGGAGTCCGGCCGGCGCGCGGAACTCCTTGAGTGCGACCTCCTGGACGCGCGTCTCGTCGAGGGCGCGCCAGACGGTGCCCGTCGCCCCCTCCGCGAGAACGTCCAGAAGCCGGTAACGACCCGCGATCACCGTCATGGATCCACGGTAACCGAGCGGTGTCCGCCTGACTCCGTTCCGTACGGGAAACGGCGCTGAACGATCTTGGTGGCGGAGATCACACCGGCCTCCGTGTCCCGAGGTCGGAGCCCCGGGTGCAGGATGGTTCGTGACGGTTCGGCAGGTGTTCGAGAGCTGTCCAACTCGCCCTGGAATCAGATGGATTCACACAGTCACCGTCAACCCTCGTACGAGTGCGGTGAATCCCGGCGGCGGGATACACGAGTGTGGCAGTGGAGCGATAGGGTTAACCTGCCCGGGCCGGGTGCCCTTGTACGGGTGGGGAGTGACATGGAACAGATAGCAATGCGCAGCAGGCCGCGAGTGCCTGCCATCACCTGCGGGAGCAGCGCGACCAGTTCGCGGCTCGACCGCCATCTCGCGGTGCTCGGCGGCCCCGCCGTGCCCCAGCGTGAGGTGGCCGAGGCGACGCTGCTGATGCGGGAACTGACGACACGTACGCCGGAGGCGCCGGTGCACGGCCACCGCAGCCGCAGCGCGCGGGTCTCGCTCTTCGCTCCGCTCCGCCGACTGCGTCGCTCGCTCTTCGGCACGCGCCACTAGGGGCCGGGGGCCGGGCCGCGTACCCCGAGGTGCCCGCCCGCTTCCGCCCGCCCGCCCGTACGACTCCGCTCGCGACTTCGCCGGACGTGTCCCCACCCGTCCGGCGATCGGTCGTTCCCGTGTCCGCCCGTGTGCACCACGCCCCGCGCCCCATGCCGTGACCGTCAGGCGATCACACCCGCGCCTCTGAGCTCCTTCACCTCCGCCTCGGACACCCCGAGCTGCCCGAGGACCTCGTCCGTGTCCTGCCCGAGGGCCGGGATCCGGTCCATCCGCGCTTCCGGCGCGTCCGGGAAGACGATGGGCGGCAGCAGCGAACGCAGTGGCCCGACCGGGGAGTCCACGTCCCTCCAGCGGTCACGGGCCGTCAGCTGGGGATGGTCGGCGAGCTGCGCCACCGAGTTGAGCCGGGCGCAGGCGACGCCCGCCGCGTCGAGACGGGCCAGCGCCTCCGGGGCCGTCAGCGGGGCCAGTGCCTCCGCCACCACAGCGTCCGTCGCCCCGCGCCCGGCGACCCGTGCCGTGTTCGTCGCGAAGGCCGGGTCCTCGGCCAGCTCGGGGCGGCCGAGGACGTGTTCGGCGAGCCGCCGCCACTCGCGGTCGTTCTGCACGGAGAGCAGCACCAGACCCCCGTCGGCCGTCGGATAGGCGTCGTAGGGGGCGATCACCGCGTGCGCGAGCCCCGTTCGCGCCGGGGCCGTGCTTCCGTGCGACCCGTGGTGCAGCGGATGCCCCATCCACTCGGCCAGCGAGTCGAGCAGGGAGACCTCCACGGGGCCGCCGCGCCCGGTCGTGGCGCGCCGCACCAGGGCGGCGAGGACGCCCGAGAAGGCGTACATCCCCGCCGCGATGTCGGCCGCCGGGATCCCCGACTTCACCGGCCGGTCCGGGGTCCCGGTCACCGAGACGAGGCCCGCCTCGCACTGGACGAGCATGTCGTACGCCCGCCTGTGCGCGTACGGGCCGGTCGCCCCGTAGCCCGAGACGTCCACGGCGATCAGTTTCGGGTGTGCGGCGCAGAGCGTGGCGGCGTCGAGGCCCAGCCGGGCGGCGGCGCCCTGCGCCAGGTTCTGTACGAAGACGTCGGCGCCGGCCACGAGACGCCGGACGAGCGCCAGACCCCGCGGGTCCTTGAGATCGACCGCCACCGACTCCTTGCCGCGGTTGCACCACACGAAGTGCGAGGCGAGACCCCGGGCGGCCGTGTCGTACCCCCGGGCGAAGTCCCCGCCGTCGGGGCGCTCGATCTTGACGACGCGGGCGCCGAGGTCCGCGAGCTGCCGGGTGGCGAAGGGGGCGGCGACGGCCTGCTCGACGGCGACGACCGTGACCCCTTCGAGGGGGAGTGGCTGAGTGCTCATGACAGCCCTGCCTACCCTGCCGGGCCGCCCCTGTCATCAGGGGATGCGTCACGCCGGGGCCGGTCCGGGGCGCGCGCCCGCGACCGCGGCGCTCAGCGGCGCGCGTAGCGGCGGACCGCGAGCGGCGCGAAGAGCGCGATCAGGGCCAGCGACCAGAGCAGCGCCCCGGCCACCGGGTGCGCCACCGGCCAGGCCGCGTCCGCCGGTACGGGCGCGTTGCCGAAGAGCTTCCGTACCGCCGTCGTGACCGCCGAGATCGGGTTCCACTCGGCGACCGTCCGCAGCCACCCCGGCATGCCGTCCGTCGGGATGTACGCGTTCGAGAGCAGCGGCAGCATGAAGGTGGCGCTGCCCAGCTGGCCGGCCGCCTCCTCGCTCTGCGAGGCCAGGCCGAGCAGGATGCCGATCCAGGTCGTCGCGAAGCGGAAGAGGAGCAGCAGTCCGAAGGCGCCCAGGGCCTCCAGGGCCGTGCCCTCGATCCGCCAGCCCATGGCGAGGCCGACGAGGATCAGCGGGACCGTGCCGACCGCGCTCGCCACCAGGTCGGCGAGCGCCTGTCCGAGGGGGACCGCGGCCCGGCTCACGGGCATGGTCCGGAACCGGTCCATGACGCCCCGGTGCGAGTCCTGCGCGGCCTGGAACATGCCCGTCATCAGCCCGCCGGCCGCTGTCGCCACGAGCATGCCGGGGACCAGGTAGGCCCGGTACTCCGCGCCCGGCATGGCGAGCGCGCTGCCGAAGACGTACCCGAAGAAGAGGAGGAAGACGATCGGCATCGTCTGGGTCATGACGGTGATGGCCGGCGCGTGCCGGATCCGCTGGAGATGGCGGCCGAGGACGGCGGTCCCGTCGTGCACGAGGGCGCTCACGCGACGAGCTCCTTCCGGTCGGTGAGGCGCAGGAACACCTCGTCGAGGGTGGGCGGACGCAGGGACGCGTCGACGATGTGGACCCCGGCCGCGTCGATCTCGCGGACGATCCGGGGGAGGGTGAGGGTGGTGTCCGCGGTCACCGCGCCGACCGTGCGCCGCTCGGCGTCGAGGGCCGGGATCCCGCCGGTGAGCCGGTCGAGGACGGCCGCGGCCGCGTCGAGGAGCGAGGGGTCGGCGACGACGACCTCGGCGTAGTTGCCGATGAGCGCCTTGAGCTCGGCCGGTGTGCCGTGCTGGGCGACCCGTCCCTCGTCGATCAGGACGATGTCGTCGGCGAGCTGGTCGGCCTCCTCCAGGTACTGCGTGGTCAGCAGCACGGTCGTGCCCTCGGACGCCAGCTCCCGTACGGCGTCCCGGATCCCGTTCCGGCTGTGCGGGTCGAGTCCGGTCGTCGGCTCGTCGAGGAAGAGGACGTCCGGCCGGACGAGGAGGCTCGCGGCCAGGTCGAGCCGGCGCCGCATCCCGCCCGAGTACGTGCGCGCGGGCCGGCCGGCCGCCGCGCTCAGGCCGAACCGCTCCAGAAGTTCGTCGGCGCGGGAGCGCGGGGCGCGCAGCAGCCTGGCGAAGAGCCGCAGGTTCTCCGCGCCGGTCAGATCGCCGTCGACCGAGGCGTACTGGCCGGTGACCGCGATCTTCCGGCGCACCCCCGCCGGGTCGCGCACCACGTCGTGCCCGGCGACCCGCGCGCTGCCCGCGTCGGGCGCGACCAGGGTGGTGAGCACCCGGACGGCGGTGGTCTTGCCGGCGCCGTTGGGGCCGAGGACGCCGCAGACCGTGCCCTCGGGGACGGCCAGGTCGAGCCCGCGCAGGGCGTGGACCTCCCCGTACCGCTTCTGCAGACCCTCACTAAGTACAGCGTACGTAGTCGTCATGGCGCGACCATACCCCACTACGTACGGTGTACGTAACTAGCATGGGGAGCGAGGTGATGATCCATGGCGGGCCGAGCGGCCGAACCGGAAGTGATCTGGGCGCGGCCCGAGCGCGCGGGCCGCGGCCCGAAGCCGGCGTACAGCAGGAGCGACATCGTGGCCGCCGCGGTGCGCATCGCCGACGCCGACGGCATCGACGCGGTCTCGATGCGCCGCATCGCCGGCGACATCGGCTGCGGCACGATGTCGCTCTACAACTACGTCCCGCGCAAGGAGGACCTGTACGAGCTGATGGTCGACGCCGTCAGCGCCGAGTACGAACTCCCCGACCCGCCCGGCACGTCCGGCGGCGACTGGCGCGCGGACATGCTCGACATGGGACGCCAGGCGCGCGGCATCCTGCAGCGCCACCCCTGGGTGATCCGGCTGATGACCACCGGCTACGCCTACGGCCCCAACGCCCTGCGGTTCCTGGAGCACTGCCTCGGCTGCCTGGACGGCCTCGACCTGCCCGGCGGCACCAAGATGGAGCTGATCGCGAGCGTCAACGGCACGGTGATGACCATCGTCGCCAACGAGATCGCCCTCGCCGAGCGCGCCCGCTCCCTGCCCTGGTCCGGCGAGCAGGAGCAGGCCGTCCGCGCCGCCTATCTGATGCGGCAGATCGCCGGCGGCGGCTACCCCCGGCTGGCCGCCGTCCTGGCCGGGGCCGGGGTCGAACCCCTCGACCCCGAGGAGATCTTCGAGCGGACCCTGCGGCGGGTGCTCGACTCCTTCGTCCCCGGGACGGCGCCCGCCTGAGAAGCCTCCGGACGCCGCCGGGCGCCGCTGGGGCCTGTCCGGCGGATCAGGGTCGGACAGGCCCTAGAGCAGCGCGAACTGGCCCTCCGGGCCCTCCTCCTGATGGTCCAGTACGGACGCGGGGCGGCGGGCCCGGTCCGGCACCGGGAGCACCCCCGCCGCCCGCAGGTCCTCCCGGGACACGGTGCGGGCCGCCGTGAAGGCGGCGCGCTCCGGCTCCCGCGCGCCGAGCAGCGCCAGGACCGTCACCAGTTCGAGCAGCTCCGAGGTCCACTCCTGGGGCCAGGCGGCCGGCCCGAGCGCCTCCAGGGAGCCGGGCTCCGCCGGCGCGGTCCGGTGCGCGAACCACTGCTCCAGGACGCGCACCCCGCCGACCCGGAACTCCCAGGCCTCCGCCGGTACGGGGGAGATCCGGCCCTCGTCGAGGCACAGGGCCTCCTCGCCCGCGTCGTACGTCATCGCCCCGGGCCGCTCCGGGACCGCCGCCCGCACGTAGGGGCGGCGCCCGCCCGGCAGCCTCGGCTTCGACCCGCTCAGGGCGCCCCGCAGCTGCACGTCGGCGAGCTCCCGGCCGAGCGCCACGCCCGCCGCCCACGCCGCCGGTCCTTCCGGGCCGTCCGGGAGCGGGACGCGGCACCCGGCGGGGGAGGGGCGAGCCGCCGCCAGGGTCCAGGCGAGCCACTCCCGTGCGTCGACCTCGTGCCCGTACCGCTCCGAGAGGAAGGGCAGCAGGCCGGGGGCGAGGTTGGGCTCCGAGCCCCCGGGGCGCCGGAACAGCGGGCGGATCCGGCCCGGCCGGCCGGCGGGGGACCGCCCCTCGGGCAGTACGGCCGTCACCAGGAGCGCCGGTCCGGCCGCCCCCGGCACGTACCCCTGCTCGACGGCGAAGACCTGCGGCTCCCCTGCGACCCGCCACAGCTCCGGGCGTGCGGTGTCGATGAGCCGGTGGTCCGGGAGCAGCCACTGCTCGTCGAACGGGCCGTGCGCCACGCGGACCGGCGTCGGGCACGGGCCCGACTCACGGGCGAAGCGCACGGTCCCGGTGCGCTGCCCGGGCAGCGCCGCCACCGCGCTCGACGGGGTCCGCGCCCGGCTCGGCCGGAAGAGCGCCTCGCGCTCGGCCCCCTCGGCGGCCGTCAGCCGGTCCCAGCGGGCCCGCAGGGTCCGCCGGTCCGGCGCCACGATCCACGAACGCCCGAAGCGCAGCGGCGCGACGGACCACGGCATGAGCTCGTCGAGGAGGGGCGGATCGTCGTCCGCTCCGGGCGCTGTCGTCACGCCCCGCATGCTAACCAGCGCTGTCAGTGCGCCTCCACCGTGACGGTGAAGGAGAACCGGTCGCCGCGGTACCGGATGCGGGCCACGTCGACGACCCGGCCGTCCGCGTCGTAGGTCACGCCGGTGTAGTGCAGGATCGGCGAGAGCAGCGGGACCTGGAGCAGGCCCGCCGTCTCCGGGTCGGCGAGGCGGGCCTCGACCGTGTCCGTGATGCGGCTGATCCGCACCCCGACCACGTCCCGCAGCACCTTCGTCATCGGCCAGCGCTCCAGATCGGCCGGGTCGATCGCGGCGGCGAGCTCCGGCCGCACCGCGTTCTCCACCCAGTTGGTGGGCTCGCCGCTCTCCCCGTCACAGCGCAGCCGCCGGTACGCCACGACCTCCGTCACGTCCGGGAAGTACTCGGTGAGCTCGCCCGGCACCGGCTCGGCGCCGTGCCCGAGGACCGTCGTCCGCTCGCCCGACTGCTGGGCCACGATCGCGTCGATCGAGCCGAGCAGCCGGCGAGGGGTGGAGCGGCGGGCGCCCGGCTCGATGAAGGTGCCGCGCCGCCGGTGCCGGCTGATCAGCCCCTCCTCTTCCAGTTCCTTGAGGGCCTGGCGCATGGTCAGCACGCTCACGCCGTAGTGGGCGGCGAGCTGCTCCTCGGTGGGCAGCCGCAGCGAGGCGTCGGGCGTGCGGCCCAGTATCGAGGCGCGCAGCGACTGCGAGACCTGATACCAGAGCGGCAGCTTGCGGTTCAGGACCAGCGAGTCGGGAGCGAAGGCGGTCACGGGTTCTCCGTACGAAGGCTACGGGCTTACGGCCAGGACACTACGGCCGGAAGTGGCGCTCCAGACCCTGCCATACGTCGTCGTACCCCTTCTGCAGATGGTCGGCGTTCGCGGCCTGCGGGGTCGCGGTCACCGGCCAGCGGGTCTCGAACATGAAGGCAAGGCCGTCGTCGATCCTCTGCGGCCGGAGCTCGGCGGCGCTGGCCCTGTCGAAGGTCTCCCGGTCGGGGCCGTGCGCGGACATCATGTTGTGCAGCGAGCCGCCGCCGGGTACAAAGCCCTCGGCCTTGGCGTCGTACGCGCCCTCGATGAGGCCCATGTACTCGCTCATCACGTTGCGGTGGAAGTACGGCGGGCGGAAGGTGTCCTCGCCGACGAGCCAGCGCGGGGCGAAGACCACGAAGTCGACGCCCGCGAGCCCCGGGGTGTCGGACGGCGCCGTGAGGACCGTGAAGATCGACGGGTCGGGGTGGTCGTAGGAGATCGTCCCGATGACGTTGAAGCGCCGCAGGTCGTAGACGTACGGGGTGTGGTTGCCGTGCCAGGCGACGACGTCGAGCGGGGAGTGGCCGTAGGTCGCCGACCAGAGGTGGCCGCAGTACTTGTTGACCACCTCGACCGGCCCCTCGACGTCCTCGTAGGCGGCGACGGGGGCCCGGAAGTCGCGGGCGTTGGCCAGGCCGTTGGCGCCGATCGGGCCGAGGTCGGGGAGCTGGAAGGGGGCCCCGTAGTTCTCGCAGACGTAGCCGCGGGCGGTCTCGTCGAGGAGCTCGACGCGGAAACGGACGCCGCGGGGGATCAGCGCGACCTCGCCGGGGTGGGCGGCGAGCAGGCCGAGCTCGGTGCGGAGGAGGAGGCCGCCGCGCTCGGGGACGATCAGGAGCTCGCCGTCGGCGTCGCCGAAGACCCGCTCCATCGAGGCGTTCGCGTGGTAGAGGTGCACGGCCATGCCGGTGCGCTGCGTCGCGTCGCCGTTGCCGCCGAGGGTCCACAGGCCGGCGAGCCAGTCGGTGCCGGGGGCCGGCTCGGGAAGCGGGTTCCAGCGCAGCCGGTTGGGGTCGGGCACGGTCTCGGTGAAGGGGGCGCCGCGCAGCGCGCCGTCGTCGATCCGGGTGAACGGCGGGTGTGCGGCCGAGGGGCGGATCCGGTAGAGCCAGGAGCGGCGGTTGTGCGCCCGCGGCTCGGTGAAGGCGCTGCCGCTGAGCTGCTCGGCGTAGAGGCCGAGGGGTGCGCGCTGCGGTGAGTTGCGGCCGTGCGGCAGCGCGCCGGGGACCGCCTCCGAGCTGTGCTCGTTGCCGAACCCGGTGCTGTAGGTGAGCGCCTCGGCCGTTTTCCTGGCCTGCTCCGTGGTCATCGCCCGCTCCTGTCCTGAGCCCACAAGGGAATCCTGTAATCCTATGGATGACCGTAGGATTCCGCGCGGCTCCCGTCAACGGGGCGCCGGTGGAAGGTGTCGTCAATTGATCTCCACCGATCTCTGCGCGAGGGGGTCAGAAAAGATGAACAATGCTCTACTCTCACGCGCATGTCCTGGACCCGAAGGTTCGTCCTCGCGCTCTCGGTCGTGCTCGCGGCCCTCGCCGCAGCCCTGCTCACCGCCCCGGGGGCCCAGGCCCACGAGGAGCGGCCCGTCACCTTCCCCGACGGCTCCGGCAGCGTGCCGAAGCTCCGCACGGGCGAACCCGACCTCCTCGTCTGCAAGACCGACCGGGCGGACTTCACCCGCCGGATATCCGGCTTCCCCGCCCCGCTCAAGGCCCGCAACCTCGCCCTCCTCGACCGCTGCGCCCGGGACGGCTACCGCCATCTCCAGCAGGCCGTCGACGCCGTCGACCGGCCGGGGATGACGATCGCGGTCCTCCCCGGCCTCTACGAGGAGGAGCCCTCGCTGCCCGTGCCCACCGGCACGTGCGCCGCGCTCAAGGCCCCCAGGTCCTCGTTCGGCTACCAGATCCTCAGCTACGAGCAGCAGCGGCAGTGCCCGCACAACCAGAACCTGGTCGCGATCCTCGGCAAGAAGAACCTTCAGATCGAGGGCACCGGCGCCTCCCGGGCGGACGTCGTCTTCGACGCCAAGTACCAGAAGCTCAACGCCATCCGGGCCGACCGGTCCGACGGCGTCTACTTCCGCAACTTCACCGCCCAGCGCACCACCTTCAACTCGCTGTACGTGCTCGCCGCCGACGGCTTCGTCATCGACGACGTCCTCACCCGCTGGAACGACGAGTACGGCTTCCTCACGTTCGCCTCCGACCACGGCCTCTACAAGAACTGCGAGTCCTACGGCAACGGCGACTCCGGCATCTACCCCGGCTCGGCCTCGAACATCAACGACGGCCGCGGCTACGACGTACCCCGCTACTCCATCGAGATCACCGGCTGCCGCAGCCACCACAACATGGTCGGCTACTCCGGCACCGCCGGGGACTCGGTCTGGGTCCACGACAACGAGTTCGACCACAACATGGGCGGCGCCTCCATGGACTCCGCCTTCCCCGGCCACCCCGGACTGCCCCAGAACCACGCCCGCTTCGAACGCAACCTGATCCACGACAACAACCAGAACTACTACCCGTACGTAGCCGACGGCACCTGCGCCAAGCCGCCCGTCGAGCGCGGTTACGAGCAGGGCGTCGTCTGCCCCCAGATCTCCATGCCGCCCGGCACCGGGATCATCACCGCCGGCGGCAACTGGAACCTCTACGAGGACAACTGGGTGTACGGCCACCAGCGCACCGCCTTCTACCTGAACGCCGTCCCCGCCTTCATCCGCGGCGAGTCCGCCTGGGGCAAGCAGACCGACACCTCCCACCACAACCGCTACGCCGCCAACCACCTCGGCGTCGACCGGGCCGGCAACTCCCGTCCCAACCGCACCGACGTCTGGTGGGACGGCCAGGGCAGCGGCAACTGCTGGCAGACCGACGCCGGCGCCGCCAGCCCCGGCGCCCTGCCCGGCTGCGGAGCCCGCCGCGGCGACGTCTCCGGGAACACCGACCGTCTCGTCGGCGAACCCGTGAAGCTCGCCCAGCTCCTCGTCTGCGCCGACTACAGCGTCCAGGCGCGCCGCCTCCCGGCGGGTTGCGACTGGTACGGCGCCCGCGGCCTCCAGCGCGTCGAGACCCAGCTCGCCCTCGGCAGCGCCCTCATCCTCGCCCTGACCGGTCTCGCCCTGTGGTGGCGCCGCCTGCGCGGCCACCGACTCGCGGGCGTGGCCACCCTCATCGGCCTCGCGGGCCTGGCCCTCGACGTGGCCGGCTCGACCCTCGCCCTCACCCCGACCGTCGTCCCCGCCCTCGCGCTGCTGCTCACCGGCGTGTGGTGGACCCTCATCGGCCTGGCCCTGCGGCCCACCCGCCCGGTCTTCGCCTGGACCACCTTGGCCCTCGGCGTCCTCACCCTGCTCGACGCCTTCGACAAGGCGGTCCTGATGGTCCCGGGCATCCCTCTGAGCCCCGCCTGGTTCCGCCTGCTGCTCGGCGTCGTCTGGGTGCTCTGGGCAGTGATCGCGGCCGGCACCCGTACGTCCCGGGCAGTGGACGAGGAGTCCGGCGGCGACGCCGAGCCCGAGCCCGTCTCCGTCGACGCCCGGCCGCGTGAGGAGGGGACGGCGTGACGCGCCCCCGCGGGGCAGCGGCGCCCCTCCTCTCCCTGGCGCTCGTCCTGGCCGCCACGCTGTCCCTCGCGGGCTGCGCCGACCGGCCCACCACCCACCACAACCCCGGTACCAGCCACCAGGAGGCCACCGGGAGCAGCGGTACCCTGCTCCCCGCCCGCGACGAGGCCGGCCACCGGCTGCGGGAGGTCCCCGCCGCGACCGCGCCCACCGTCCGGGTCGAGACCAGGCCCGACACGGAGGGCGGCTGGAACGTCCACCTCACGGTGGAGAGGTTCCGCTTCACCCCGGACAGCACCGGCGGCGCCGCCCTCCCCGGCCGCGGCCACGCCCGTCTCCTGGTCGACGGCCGGGAGACCGCCCGCCTCTACGGCGCCTGGGGGTACGTACCGCCCGGCGCCCGCACCCTGACCGTCCGCCTCCACGCGGACGACCACACCGTCTGGGCCGTCGCCGGCGCCCCCGTCCAGGCCACCGTCCGCCTGGACGGCGCCCCCGCCGACTCCGCCCCGCCGAGCCCCCGTCCCTCCGGCACCGCCACTCCGGCCCCGCCGAGCCCCCGTCCGTCCGACACCGGCCGGACCGTCACCCTCACCATCACCGGAAAGACCGTCCAACCACCCCCCTCCCGCATCGAGTTGAAGAAGGGCGAGCGCCTCACCCTCCGTGTCACCGGCGACCGCGCCGACACCCTCCACGTGCACGGCTACGACCGCGAACTCGCCCTCTCTCCCGGCATCCCCGCCACCCTCACCCTCACCGCCGACCGCACCGGCCTCTTCGAGGTCGAGACCCACGAGTCCGGACTCCTCCTGACCCAACTCGTCGTCCGGTGACCGGCGTCCCGGTCCCCGTCCCCGGCCTCCCGCTCGCCCCGACGTCCGGCCTCCCGCTGGCCCATGGCGTCGGCTCGCAGCACGACCTCCCCCTCTCGCCCTTCTACGCCTACGCGGGCGCCTTCGCCGCGCTCCTCGTCTCCTTCCTCGCCCTCGGGCTGCTCTGGTCCTCCTCCCGCTTCCGCGGCGATCGGGCCGGACGCCCCCTACCGGCGGCGGTCCAGCGGGTGGCCGACGCGCCGGCCACCCGCACCACCCTCCGGCTCCTCGGCGCCGCCCTCGCCCTGCTCTTCCTCGCCCACCTCCTCCTCGGTCCCGACGACCCGGACCACAACCCCGCGCCGGGCGCCCTCTACGTCCTCCTCTGGGTCGGACTCGTCCCCGCCTCCCTCCTCCTCGGCCCCGTCTGGCGCCTCCTCACCCCCCTGCGCGCCCTCCACGCCCTCCGCCCGCCGCGGAGTCCGCGCCCCCTTCCCGCCGCACTCGGCATCCGCCCTGCCGCCGTCGGACTCCTCGCCTTCACCTGGCTCGAACTCGTCGCCCCCGACAACACCTCCACCACCACCCTCCTCATCGCCCTCGCCGTCCACAGCGCCGTCCAGCTCCTCGGTGCCGCCCGCCACGGCGAACGCTGGTTCGCCCACGCCGACCCCTTCGAGGTCTACTCCTCCCTCCTCGCCCGGCTCTCACCGCTCGGCCGCCGCGCCGACGGCCGTCTGGTCCTTCGCTCCCCCTTCCACAGCCTCGACTCCACCCCGCAGATACCCGGCCTCGTCGCCACCGTCTGCGTCCTCCTCGGCTCCACCGCCTACGACGGCCTCTCCGACAACCCCCGCTGGATCACCACCCTCCAGACCTCCTCCCTCGGCCCCACCGCCACCGCCACGCTCGGCCTGCTCGCCGCCGTCGCCCTGGCCGCCGCCTGCTACGGGCTCTGCGCGGGCGCCCTCCGCCTCATGGACCGCACCCTCACCACCCCCCTCACCTCCTTCGCGCACTCGCTCCTGCCCATCGCCCTCGGCTATCTCGTCGCCCACTACTTCTCGCTCTTCGTCACCGAAGGACCACGTACAGTCATCATGGCAGCGGGCACTGACAACGCCCTCGCATCCGCCCCACCACTGGGTCCCGGCGGCCTCGCGACCCTCCAGGTCGCCGCGATCGTCACCGGTCACGTCCTCGGTGTCGTCGCCGCCCACGACCGGTCCGTCCGGCTCTTCCCGCCGGCCCGGGCAGTCGCGGGCCAACTGCCGCTGTTCGTCCTGATGATCGCGTACACCCTCGGAGGCATCGGCCTGCTCATCGCCTGACCCCGACCGGAGCGGCATCATGGTCCCCGTGCCCCAGACCCGTCCGAAGACCCCGCCGGCGCTCCGCCGCACCCCCGTCCAGCAGCGCAGCGCCGAGCGGCTCGCCCGGATCCTCGACGCCTGCGCCGTGCTCCTCGACGAGACCGGCTACGAGCAGCTGAGCACCCGTGCCGTCGCCGCCCGCGCGGGAGTCCCCATCGGCTCCGTCTACCGCTTCTTCGGCAACAAGCGGGCGATGGTCGCCGCCCTCGCCCACCGCAACCTCGACGAGTACGCCGAGCGGATCTCCGTCCGCTTCGCGGCGACGCCCCTCCTCGACGCGTACGGGGCCATCGACGGCGTCCTCGACGAGTTCATCGCGATGAAGCGGACCGTCCCCGGCTTCGCGCTCGTCGACTTCGGAGTGCCGGCCGCCGCACCCGGCGAGACGGTGGCGGGGGTCAGGGCGGCCGAGCCCGGGGAGGCGGTGGCGGAGGGCGCCGGGGAAGCCGGGGAAGCCGGGGAAACGGGGGAGGTCGGGGAAGCGGGGGTCGTGGCCGAGGAGGCCGTCGAGGACCCCAACCGCCTCGTCGCCGAGCGGCTCTGCGGCCTGCTCGCCACCCACCTCGGCCGTACCGCCGACGAGGCACTGCACCGCAAGGTCCTCGTCGGCGTCGAGACCGCCGACGCCCTCGTCCGGCTCGCCTTCCGTACGGACCCCGAGGGCGATCCGGCGCTGGTCGACGAGACCCGCCTGCTCCTCTACGCGTATCTGGCGCCCTCGCTCTCGTAGCGCCCCCACGCGCCCCTGCCGCACACCGCCCCCGCACACCGCCCCGTACACCGCCCCGTACACCCCTCCCGTACACCGACCCCGCGCACCCCTCCCGCACGTGCCTACTGGTCGGTATGCTCGGCGCCACCCGATGCCGCCCCGTGCCCCGCCGCCCCAGGGAGACGCCATGACCACCGCCTCGCGCATCTGCCCCCTCTGCGAAGCGACCTGCGGACTGACCCTGACGATCGACGGCTCCCGGGTCACCGGGGCACGCGGAGACCGCGAGGACGTCTTCAGTCAGGGGTTCGTCTGCCCCAAGGGCGCCGCCTTCCCCGAGGTCGACGCCGACCCGGACCGGCTCCGAGGCCCGCTGGTCCGCAAGGACGGCAGGCTCCAGCAGGCGACCTGGGCCGAGGCGTTCGACACGATCGCCGCCAGGATCCGTCCCCTGATCGAGGAGTACGGGCCGGACTCCGTGGGTATCGTCCTCGGCAACCCCAATGTGCACACGATGGCCGGCGCTCTCTACCCGCCCCTGCTCATCGGCGCGTTGCGCACGCGGAACCTCTTCACCGCGTCCACGCTCGACCAGATGCCCAAGCACGTCTCCAGCGGCCTGCTGTTCGGGGACCCCTTCGCCGTGCCCGTGCCGGACCTCGACCGCACCGACCACCTCCTGATCCTCGGCGCCAACCCGCTGGACTCCAACGGCAGTCTGTGCACCGCCCCCGACTTCCCCGGCCGGCTCAAGGCGCTGCGCCGGCGCGGCGGCACCCTCACCGTCGTCGACCCCCGGCGCACCCGTACCGCGCGCCTCGCCGACCGTCACGTCGCCATCCGCCCCGGCGCCGACGCGCTGCTCCTCGCCGCCCTCGTCCACACCCTCTTCGACGAGGGACTCGCCGACCTCGGCCCGCTCGCCGCCCGCGTCGAAGGGGTCGAGGAGGTCCGGGCGGCGGTGGGGGAGTTCAGCCCCGAAGCCGTCGCCGCCGCCTGCGACGTGGACGCCGCCACCATCCGTACGCTCGCCCGCGACCTCGCCGCCGCCCCCTCCGCCGCCGTCTACGGGCGGATGGGCAGCTCCACCGTGGAGTACGGCACCCTCGGCAACTGGCTCGTCGACGTCCTCAACGTCCTCACCGGCAACCTCGACCGGCCCGGGGGCGCCCTCTTCCCGCTCTCCGCCACTGCCCCCGCCCCGCGCCCGCCCGGCCCCGGCAGGGGCTTCGCCCTCGGCCGTCGGCACAGCAGGGTCTCGCACCACCCCGAGGCCAAGGGGGAGTTGCCGCTGGTCGCGCTCGCCGAGGAGATCGAGACGCCGGGGGACGGACGCATCCGGGCGGTGATCACCGTCGCCGCCAACCCCGTCCTCTCCGCGCCCGACGGAAACCGCCTCGACGCGGCCCTCGGCTCCCTCGACCTCATGGTCGCCGTCGACCCGTACCTCAACGAGACCACCCGCCACGCCGACGTCCTCCTGCCCCCGCCGCCGCCCTCCCGCAGCGCCCACTTCGACTTCGCCTTCAACGGCCTCGCCGTTCGTGACCAGGCCCGCTACACCCCCGCCGTCATCCCTCTCGAAGCCGACGGCATGGACGAGTGCGAGATCCACGCCCGGCTGATCCTCGCCGTCTCCGGCATGCACGGCGCCCCGCCGTCCGCCGTCGACGAGCTCGCCATCGACACGACCCTCGCCAAGGCCGTGACCCAGGAGCACTCGCCGGCGTACGGCGCCGATCCCAAGGAGTTCGCGGCCCGGCTCACCGGCGACACCGGACCCGAGCGCCGGCTCGACCTGATGCTCCGCCTCGGACCGTACGGACTCACCCTCGACGAGCTGCGGGCGCACCCGCACGGCATCGACCTCGGCCCGCTCAAGCCGCGCCTCCCGCAGGTGCTCAGGACCCGCAGCGGGCGGATCGAGCTCTTCCCCGCGCCCCTCGCCGCCGATCTGCCCCGGCTGCGCGCCGCGCTCCACGCCGTACCCGCCCCGGGCACCCTCCAGCTGGTCGGACGCCGCCACCTGCGCTCGAACAACAGCTGGCTGCACAACACCCCCGCCCTGGGCGGAGGCTCGAACCGGTGCACCCTCCAGGTGCACCCCGAGGACGCGGCCCGGCTACGGCTGGCCGACGGCGACCTCGCCCGGGTCACCGGGGAGGGCGGCGCGCTCGACGTGCCCGTGGAGGTCACCGACGGCGTGCGCCCGGGCGTGGTGAGCCTTCCGCACGGCTGGGGGCACGACCGGCCGGGCACCCGGCTCTCCGTGGCCGCCGTCCGCCCCGGAGTCAACGTCAACCAGCTCCTCGACGGCTCCCGGATCGACCCCCTCTCCGGCACCGCCGTCCTCAACGGCTTCCCGGTCGAGGTGGCACCCCTCGGCTAGCCCCCTCCAGTGCCCCGGCCGGCACCTTGGCTGGCACCCGGGTCGACACCCCGGCCAGCACCCCGGCCGACGCTTCGGTCGGCACCCCGACCGCGACCTCGGCTCTGACCTGGGGTTTTGCTCGTATTGCTCACGCGTCAACATCTTGTTAACGGCGGAAGAGGACACCTACCGTCATCCGGACCGCCGCTCGGCGGCAGTTCAAGGGTGAACGTGAGGTGTCCTCCATGCTGACCGTCCTCGGCTTCGCCATGATCGCGACCTTCCTGGTGCTGATCATGATGAAAAAGATGTCGCCGATCGCGGCACTCGTGCTGATCCCCGCGCTCTTCTGCGTCGCGGTCGGGCAGGGGGCCCAGCTCGGCGACTACGTCATCGAGGGGGTCGGCAAGCTGGCGCCGACCGCCGCGATGCTGATGTTCGCGATCGTCTACTTCGGCGTCATGATCGACGTCGGCCTCTTCGACCCGATCGTCCGGGGCATCCTGCGCTTCTGCAAGGCCGACCCCGTCCGCGTCGTCGTGGGTACGGCGGTGCTCGCCGCGATCGTCTCCCTGGACGGCGACGGCTCCACCACCTTCATGATCACCGTCTCGGCGATGTATCCGCTCTACAAGCGGCTCGGCATGAGCCTGGTCGTCATGACCGGCGTCGCCGCCACCGCCAACGGCGTCATGAACACCCTGCCCTGGGGCGGCCCCACCGCCCGCGCCGCGACCGCGCTCAAGCTGGACGCCGCCGACATCTTCGTCCCGATGATCCCCGCGCTCGGCATGGGCCTGCTCTTCGTCTTCGCCCTGGCGTACGTCCTCGGGCGCCGCGAGCGCAGGCGCATCGGCTACCTCACGCTCGACGAGGCCCTGGTGCCGGAGACCGGGACCGTGCTGGTCGCGGCCGGCGGCGGAGCGGGTACGGACGCGTCGAAGAAGCCGGTCGGCGGCTCCGGTGCCGAGGCGGACGCGGGTGAGGGCGCGAGCGACGGCGACGGTTTCCAGGGGCTCGACCCGAACCGGGCGACGCTCCGGCCCAGGCTGTACTGGTTCAACGCCGGTCTGACGCTCGTGCTGCTCACCGCGATGATCCTCGAACTGCTGCCGATCCCGGTCCTCTTCCTGCTCGGCGCGGCTCTCGCGCTCACCGTCAACTACCCGAACATGGCGGAGCAGAAGGCCCGGATCGCCGCCCACGCGGAGAACGTCCTCAACGTCTCGGGCATGGTCTTCGCCGCCGCCGTCTTCACCGGTGTCCTCACCGGTACGGGCATGGTCAAGCACATGGCCGACTGGCTCGTCGGGGCGATCCCCGAGGGCATGGGGCCGCACATGGCCCTGGTCACCGGTGTCCTGAGCCTCCCACTGACGTACTTCATGTCGAACGACGGCTTCTACTTCGGCGTGCTGCCGGTCCTCGCGGAGGCGGGCGCGGCCCACGGCGTGTCGCCGCTGGAGATCGCCAGGGCCTCCCTGGTCGGCCAGGCGCTGCACATGTCGAGCCCGCTGGTGCCGGCGGTGTACGTCCTCGTCGGCATGGCGAAGGTGGAGTTCGGCGACCACACCAAGTTCACGGTGAAGTGGGCGGCCCTGACCTCGCTGGTCGTCCTCGCGTCGGGGATCCTCTTCGGCATCATCTGAGCCGGGCCGCCCTGACCCGGCCCTGTCCCGTGTGGCGACGGGGAGTGGGCCGGACGGGTGGAGACGGAGGTTGGCGCGGTCGAGTCGTCACCTTTTGTGACCATGTCGTGACAGATAGTCGGATTATCGCAACTATGCGTCCGCTGTGCTCACTCACGACTGGAGGACCTCCCCCATGACGACACCCCCCACCCGCACTCTGCTCCGCGCGGCGCTCGCCACCCTGGCGCTCGGCGGCGTGACCCTCGCCGGCGCCCCGGCGGCCTTCGCCGCGCCCGGCGACAACGGTGACGTCAAGGTCCACCGACAGGGCACCCCCGACACCAGCCAGGAGAACGAGCCCCTGGTCGGATGCACCTTCCGCTTCGCGGCCTTCAACTTCGACGGCCTGCAGAGCGTCCAGTGGAACATCTACGAGCAGCCGGGCCAGCCAGGCAACCAGGACCCGTCGCTGAAGAACGGCAGCATCGCCGTCGACAGCAACGGTGACGGACACACGGACGACATCACCGGCCTGTCGTCCGGCATGTACAAGGTGGAATGGACGTGGGTGGGCCAGAACGGCGCGGCGAAGTCGAAGGTCTTCCGGGTCAACTGCCCCGGCGGCGTGATCACGAACCCGACCAGCCCGCCGACCACCGGCGGCAACGGCAACGGCGGTCCGGGCGGCGGTCCCGGCGGCCACGGCCACGGCAAGCCCCCGCACGGCCCGGTCGGCGCGGGTGGCGGCGGCAGCGCGCCGATCGCCGCCGAGGACTCCTCGACCTTCGGCATCGGGGCGGCCATCGCGGCGGGCCTCGCCGGCACGGCCGGACTGGTCCTGATCCGTCGCTCGCGCCGCCGCGACAATGGCGCCGCGTAGGTCCCGCCCCACGCACCGGTCCCGACTCACGCGTCGGCAACGGCGACTCCTCCGGCTCACCAGGACCGTCACGGTGACGTGCGTCCTGGTGACCGGGGGCGCCTGGTGGGCCGGTGACGGGGAACCGGCCGACCCGCCGCTCGCCGCCGGCCCGGCCGCTCCCGGCCGGGCCGCGGCGGGAGCGGCGGCCGGCGCCCCGACCGCCGTCGACCACAAGGCGAAGCCCAGGGCGCTCCCCAAGGCCACGCCCCCGCCCCGGCCGACGCCGCCACCCCCGCCGCTGACCCGGTCGCGTCCCACCGCGCTCGAGGTCCCGGCCATCACCATCGAGGCCCCCGTGACCGAGCTCGGTCTCGACGCCGGCGGGCGGCTCGCCACACCACCCGTCGACAATCCCCGGATCGTCGGCTGGTACGCGAAGGGCGCCACCCCGGGGGAGCGCGGCACCGCCGTCGTCGTCGGCCACCGCGACACCCGCAGCGGACCGGCCGTCTTCCTCGACCTCGACTCGCTCAGCCCCGGCAACACCGTCCGGGTCGCCCGCGCCGACGGCAAGGTCGCCGTCTTCACGGTCGACCGCGTCCGGACGTACGCCAAGGCCGACTTCCCCGACAAGGAGGTGTACGGAGCCACGGGGCGGCCCGAACTGCGGCTGCTCACCTGTGGCGGAGCCTTCGATCGCCGTACCGGCTACGAGGCGAACATCGTGGTCTTCGCCCACCTCACCGACGTCGACCGGAGGACCTGACCGACGGACCCCAGCCGCGTCCACCGCTCAACCCGCCTCCGCCGCTCTCCCGGCGGCCGTCGCCTTCCCCGAGGCCGTCATTCTCCCCGAGGGCGTCGTCCTCCCCGCCCCGGCGGGCCCCCGCCACCCGGCGTGCGCCCGCCGGATACGGCAACTCCTCCGCCAGGGCCGCCGCCCGGTCGAAGCCCTCCGCCGCCTCCCGCTCCCGGCCGAGGGCCGCGAGCGCGGCGGCACGCGCCGTTCGGGCCTCGGTCTCCGCGAGCCGCTCCCCGGCCCGCTCCGCCCGACCGACCTCGGCGCCCGCCACCTCCGCCGCCTCCGCGGCCCGCCCGCACGCCAGCAGTGCCCAGGCCGTCAGATGCGCCGTACCGGCCTCCCGGTACCCGGCGAGCAGCCGCAGCGCCTCCTCCGGCCTGCCCTCCCGCACCGCCAACTCGGCCCGCGCCGACCGCACCTCGTACTCGGCCTGGTGGTCGCCCTGGGTCAGCGCCGTCCGCTCGGCCGGGGCGAGCAGCTCGCTCCCGCCGGGTTCGGCCTCCCGCATCCGTACGCGGGCGAGCGCCACCAGCGCGTACGGCGCGCACCACACCGCGTTCGACTCCGCGTACGACTCCGAGTCGCGCACCGCCGTCTCGGCGAGCTCCCGGGCCTCCGCCACCTCTTCCACGAGGAGATGGAGCTCGGCCAGGTTCGCCCGCTCGAAGACCGTCGCCGTCGGATCGCCCGACCGCTCCGCGAGCGCGAGCGCCCGGCGGCCCGTCGCGATCGCCTCCCGCAGCCGCCCCGCCCGCCGGGCCGTCTCGCGCAGCACCGAGAGCACCGAGGCCAGCAACTGCGGATCGCCGTACGCCTCCGCGTGCGGCAGCGCCCGGTCCGCGACGGGGCCCGCCTGCCCGAACCGGCCCGCGAGCCCCAGCGAGGTCGCCCGCGCGGCCAGCGCCCTGGCCAGCAACCCGCGCCGCTCCGGGCCTGTCACCGCCTGCGCCGCGTCCTCCGCCGCCCGGGCGGCGACCACCCCCTCCTCGTACCGGCCCGCGACGAAGCACAGCACCGCACGGGCCAGATGGTGGGCGCTCGCCACCGCCGCGGGGGTCCCGGAACCGGGCGGGCAGGCGTCGAGCAGCCGGAAACCGTCCTCCGTGCCACGGGTCTTCGGCATGAGCTCCGCGAGCCGGGCCGCCGCCAGGACACGGCCGTCCGCGTCACCGCGCCGGCCCAACTCCTCCAGCGCCTCGCCGAGCAGCCGCGCCGCCTCCTCGAACCTGCCCAGGCGCCGCAGCACGGCGCTGCGGTCGATCCGCGCCCGCGCCGACTCGGCGGCCACCGCGTCGAGACGGCCGGTGAGTTCGGCGTAGTAGCGGTCGGCGGTGTCGTTGGCGTAGAGGGCCGCGGCCCGCTCGGCCGCCTGCCGCAGATAGCCGGTGGCGCGCGGGTCGTCGGCCCGGGTCAGATGGGCCGCGAGCGTGTCCACGGCGTCGGGCCTGCGGCGCAGCACCGCTTCCGCGTACGCCGAGTGCAGCAGCCGGCGGCGGGCCGCCGACAGCCCTTCGTAGCAGGTCAGCCGGACCAGCGGGTGGCGGAAGGCGAGCCCGGCCACCGGCCGGCCCTCGCAGACCACCGGCCGCTCCTCCACCACCGAGGCGGCGACCGCGGCCTCCACGGCCTCCGTGGCCTCGGCCGCCGAGAGCCGTGGATGGCCGCCGCGCCGGGCCACGTCGAGGACCTCGGTGAGGGCCGCGTCCTGCCCGGCGACCGCGACCGCGTCGACCACCCGGCGGGCCGCAGGACCGAGCCGCCCCAGCCGCTCGGCCACCAGCTGCCGTACGCCCTCCGGGGCGCTGGGCCGCTCGTCCCCGTCCCGTACCGCACGGGCCAGTTCGAGGGCGAAGAGCGGATTGCCGAGCGACAGCTCCCACACGCGCTCCGGTACGGCGCCGTCGGCGCCCAGCGCGTCCGCCGTCAGGGCCAGGCACGCCTCCCGGGAGAGCCGGGGCAGCTCGACCGAGGCGGCGAGGGACTGGCGCAGCAGCAGGTCGAGGACCTGGCGGCGGGGGTCGGACGCGGGAAGTTCCTCCGGGCGCACAGTGGCGAGAAATCGCCAAGCACTTCCCACCTCCCGTGCCCGGCGCGCAAGATGGCTGAGGAGCTGGAACGAGCCCGCGTCCCCCGCGTGGAGGTCGTCCAGCACCACCATCACGGGCCGCTCGGCCGCCAGCTCTCCGAGCAGCCCCGCCGTCGCCCGGAACAGACGGTCCCGCTCCTCCTCGGGACTGCGCCCGCTCTCCGGACGCACCCGCCCCAAGGACGGCAGGAGCGACGCCAGTTCGGGATACTCCGCACCCGCCCTGGCCCGCTCCGCGGTCGGCCGGTCCGCCAGCCAGCCGTCCAGGGCCTCGGTGAACGGCCCGTAGGGCGTGTGCCCCTCCGCGTCGTGGCCCGCGCCCCACAGGACGGCCGTGCCCTCGGCGGCCGCCCGCCGCGCCGTCTCGCCGGCGAGACGGGTCTTGCCCAGTCCGGCCTCCCCGGTGAGCAGCAGCACGGGCGGGGAGCCGGCGGCGAGCAGTCGGGCGAGCAGTTCGTCTCTGCCGCGCAGCGGAGTGGCGGGTGGCCGACGGACCACGGCCGGAAGGGCGGGCCCCACGGAGCGGGAGGCCGGCACGGGCGCGGCGAGGGCCGCCCGGTGCAGCCGCTCGGTCTCCGGACCGGGGCGCACCCCGAACTCCGCGTCCAGCGCCTCCCGGCACAGGTGGTACTGGGCCACCGCACGGCGCCGCAGTCCCTGCCGTACGTACGCCTCGATCAGGATCCGGTGCGCCTCCTCCTCCGCCGGGGCCACCGCGAGGACCTGCTCGGCCGCGGACACCGCCTCCTCGGGAGTGCCCGCGGCCAGGTGGGCGGCGGCGAGCGCGAGCAGGGTGCGCTCCCGCAGCGCGGACAGCCGCTCGCGGCGGGCCTCGGCCCAGGGCGCGTACCGGTCCTCGGGCAGCAGCTCGCCCGTGAACGCGGCCAGGGCAGTGGCGAGTGCGGAGCGCCCGCCGTCGGCGAGCGCCGCCTCCGCCAGCGCCTCGGCCTCGTCGGCGTCGATCCGCACCGTCCGCGGATCGAGCCGCAGCAGGGAGCCATCGCCGGTCAGATAGGAGGAGACGGACCGGGGCGCCAGCTCGGGTTCGATCGCCCGGCGGGCCGCGTGCAGGGCCACGCGCAGACTGCCCAGCGCGGCCTGCGGATCCGCGTCCGGCCAGCAGATCTCCATCGCCTGCTCGCGGTGGAGACGGTGTCCGGGGGAGACCGCGAGCAGTTTCACCAGCGTGCGCGCGCTCGGCCGCGGCCACCGCTCGGAGAGCGGCGGCCCGCCGTCCCGGTCGACCCGGAACCCGCCGAAGAGGCGCAATCGCAGCACCGGAGGTGCGCCCGCTGGTATGTCTGCGCTCATGAGGGCGCCCACTGTAATGGGTGCCCCCTGCACCGGAATGGGGCGGTCCGGAAATGGCGGAAGACCCCCGCCCGGTGGTGCGGGCGGGGGCCGTGATCCGCGGCGGGCTACTGGGCGGTCAGCCGGCCCGTGACCATGCCGTGGATCTGGTTGTCCTGGAGCAGGTAGCGTCCGCCGGACAGTTCGATCGTGCGGTCGTAGCCCGTGTCGTCCTTGCCGAGCCCGACGACCTCGTCCACGCCGTCGCCGTCGAGGTCCGCGACGACCAGGTTCTGCGTCGCGAAGCCCCCCAGCTGGGCCACGTGCTGCGGGTAGTCGCGCCCACCCGTGAGCACCGCCGGGTCCCAGAGGTAGGCCGCGCCCTCGGTGCCGCCGAAGATCAGCCGCCGCCCGTCGGGACCGGTGCCGAACCGCGCGTTGTGCAGCATCGGCAGCGTGAAGACCGCGTGCTCGCGGCCGTCCTTGCCGAAGGTGCGCAGCGAGGCCGTCCCGGCGAGGACGAGCCCCTCGTCGCCGGTGAACCAGTTGCCGAGCGTCCAGGCACCGCCACCGGTCGAGGTGTGCACGACCTCGCCGGTGCGGAGGTCGCGGAACTCGAAGTAGGTGACCCAGCTGCCGCCCTCCCGCACGATCCAGGAGTAGACGACCGCGTGACCGTCCGCGTACGGGATGCCGGGTGAGGCGTACACCCCGTGGAACAGCTGCGCCGCGTACGCCTTCGTGTCCGCGTCGCCGGTCCAGGTCGGATCCGCCGACCAGAGGGCCTTGCCGGTCAGTGCGTCGAGCGCCGTCCCGCCGACCACGGCCGTCCCGTCGTTGACCCCGCGCGTCTGGTACGAGCCGAGGACCTTGCCCTCGGCGACGGCCAGGTCGGAGAAGACCAGGCCGGGACCGGGCGTGTACTCCCAGAGAGCGCGCCCGCCGCCGCTGTAGGCGCGGACCGCGTCGGTCGGCACGAGGATCTCCTCGGCGCCGTCCCGGTCCAGGTCCGCCACCGTCACCGAGCGGACGAACCGCCCCTTCCCGTCGATGGTCTCGCGGACCCGGCCGGTGCGGGCGTCCACGACGGCCGCCGCCTTGTCGGCCGCGACGACGAGGTCGTCGCGCCGGCCGTCGCCGTCGGTGTCGGCGATCCGGATGTCACCCTGCACGGAGCCGGGCAGCGTGGCCCGCCACAGCACCCGGGGCGTTCCGGTCACGAGCGAGGGCCCGTCGTAGGCCCACAGCCCGTGGGACTGGCCGCCGACGATCACGTCCTCGCGCCCGTCGCCGTTGACGTCCGCCGCGAGACCCGTGGTCAGGTCCGCCTGGAGCGGGGTGAGGGACGCCTGGCGGCCGCTGCCGAGGCGGTACGACCGGATGTTCTGCTCGTTGTCCACGGTCCGCACGCGCCACTCGTCGTCCTCGCGGTACGGCTGGGCGTAGATCGGCGAGGCCTCCGTGCCCGTGTGCTGCCAGCGGACCTCCCCGTCCCGGCCGTTCAGCGCGGTCAGCGTGCCGTAGCGGCTGCCTCCCGGGTTGGCGGCGGTCTCCTTGCCCTCGGTGGTGACGTACGAGGCGAGCACCTTGCCGTCGGCGATCCGCAGGCCGAGCGCGGAGTCCCCGTCCTTGGCGTTGTCCTCGCCGCGCTTGACGGTGCGGGACCACAGCTCGGTGGCGTCGCCGCCGTCCAGGGCGCGCACGGTGGCGGTGTTGACGTACAGGTTCTCGTCGAGCGTCGACTCGCTGATCGCGTACTCCGGAGCGGAGTCCCCGCGCAGCCGGCCGATCCGCAGCCCGATGCCGAGCGCGTTGACCCGGGTGTCGAGGGTGGTGCGGGTCCCGTCGGCCGGATCGTAGGCGGCCAGCTCGTACCGCACGCCGTCCCGGTAGTCGGCCTGCTCCAGGGCGACCAGCCGCTTCCGCGCCGCGTCATAGGCCAGCTGGCGGGTGTAGAGGTCGGTGTCCGTCTGCCAGGTCACCGAGCCGTCGGCGGTGTCGAGGACCAGGGTGCGGCCCGCGGCGGGGGCCGTGTCGGTCTTCTTCACGTACCAGGAGACGGCGACGAGACCGTTCCCGAGCGGGACGGTGGAGCCCCACCGGCCGTGCCGCTGCCCCGTCTCGTACGTCCAGGTCGCCGACGGGGAGAGCGTCGTGCCGTCGTACGAGAGGTGGAAGGCCCGGAGGGCGGCGGTGGCGTCCTTGGCGGAGTTGAGGCTGGTCGACGGCTGGTCGCCGACGAGCAGGGTGTCGCCGACGAGCGTGACCTGCTGGGCGTCGGCGAAGAGCTTCGACCACAGCGTCCGGCCCGTGGCGCCGTCGAGGACGGTGACGAAGGTACCGGTCGTCAGCGAGGAGCCGGGGGAGGTGAACGGACGGTAGGGGCTGGTGCCGACGTCGGCCGTGAAGACGACGTCCGCGATGCCGTCGCCGGTCAGGTCGCCCTGCGTCCAGCCCTGGTCGGAGCTGTCGAGGAAGGGGCTGTTGGCGTGAAATCCGGTGGTGATCCGCGCCGGGTACGGCTCGGTCTGCCAGGGACGGATGTTGGTGACCTGCCAGTCGGCGTAGAGCGAGGCGTTGTCCCGCTTCCAGACCGTGCGGCCGTCCTCGGTGAGCCGGGTGACGGTGCCGAGGCTGTGCACGGCCAGGAAGTCGCCGCGCCCGCCGCCGAGCTGCGCGGTGTCGGCCTGGCCCCGGTACGTCTCCAGGGCGGAGGTCCGGGTGACGGTCAAGCCGCCGGCCGCGGTGTCAGTGGTGTCGGCGGTGTCGGCGGTGCCCTGGAGCGGGCTCCGCGCAGGGTCCTGCGGGGTGATGTCGAGTGGTGCCGCCGGCTCGGCGCGCCGCTCCAGGGCGTCGGCCTGGGCGTCGGTGAGAACCCGGCCGAGGGGCTCGTCGTCGGCGTACGCGGTCGTGGCGGGCAGCGCCGTGAGCGCGAGTCCGGCCGCGACGAGGGCGGAGGCGAGGCGCACTCCGCGCCGGGAACGGTGGGTCATCACGCCGCCTTCGGGAAGATACGGATGGCCGAACGGTCCATGAGGACCGGCTCGTTGAAGGAGTACTGCAGGGCGTCCGTGCCCGCCTGGTTCTCGATGCCGACGGTCGCGCCGCCGCCGGTCTCCAGGGCGTTCGCGCCGATCGACTGGTACTGGAGGACGATCGCGCCGGTCGCCTCCTCGAAGACGGCCTCGAAGGTGACGCGCTTGGCGGGGTCGGCGGCGAAGGCCGCGTTCTCCCAGACGATCGTGAACCGCCGCTGGCCGACCGTGCCGCTCACGGCGGTCTTCACCGCCGACTTGGAGTCCAGGACCAGGTCGTCCCAGTACGCGGCGAGGACGCCGTTGGGCTGACCGGGAGACGGCAGCGCGGTGTTGGCGTAGTCGCCGAGCCGCGGCGCCAGGAAGTTCACCAGGCCGTTGGTGGTGACGCTCGCCTGGCTGTACGTCACGCCGTAGAACGGGACGGGGAACGGCAGGGCGATCGTCTTCGCGTTCTCGTCGCCGGAGAGCGCCAGCTTCGTCGACGCGGAGGTCCACGCGTACGCGGCGGGCAGGCAGCTGTTGCCGGCCGCGTCGGTACGGGCGGGCAGCGCGGCCGTCACGCTCTCCGCGGTGTCCACGGCGAGCGTGGCGCGGTACGTGCCGTTGCAGAGGACGGGCGCCGCCGGGGTGGCCGTGAGGGTGAACGAGCCCTCGGCGACCGCCGGGAAGCGGAAGGCGCCGGAGGCGTCGGTGACGACCGGGGCGAGCGGGGCGTCGGTGAAGCGGACGGTGGCGCCCTTCAGGGGCTTCCCGGTGACGTCCAGCACGGTGCCGGCGACGGCGTGCGCCGGCACGGCGTCCAGGCCGAGGTCGTGGGCGAGGGACTCGCCGGTGGTGACGGTGAGCCCGTCCTCGACGAGGTCCCGGTAGCCGTAGCCGCCGACCGTGAGGGAGTACGTACCGGCGGCCAGCGTCAGCCGGTAGGCGCCGGAGGCGTCCGTGGTCACCGAGCGGCGGGCCTCGCCGGCGGTGGCGGTGACGGTGATCCCGGCGAGCGGGGCGCCGGTCGCCCGGTCGGTGACCGCACCGGTGACGGTGGCCGCGGTGTGCGGGGCGCGGTCCACGGCCGTGAGGACGTCGAGCTTGCCCTCGCCCCACACGTTGTTGGCGGCGGCGGTGCCACCGCAGTGGGTGTCGTCGACGTCGCGGGCGGAGCCGTTCAGGGCCGCGCGGGTGGCGTCGATGTCCCCGATGAGGGAGGGGGCCGAGGACCAGAGCAGGGCGACGGCGCCGGCGACGTGCGGGGTGGCCATCGACGTACCGGAGATGGCGCGGTAGGTGTTGCCCGGCCAGGCGGAGCGGACGTCGACGCCCGGGGCGGAGATGTTGGGCTTCATCGAGCCGTCGACGAGCGAGGGGCCGAAGCCGGAGAAGGAGGCGATCTTCCCGGTGGCGTCGTACGCGCCGACGCCGTAGGCCGGGGCCTGGGCTCCGGGGGCCTCGGTGGTGGAGCAGCTGGTGCCGTTGCCGGAGTTGCCGGCCGCGAAGGCCTCGAAGATCCCGGCCGCGTTCCAGGACTCGATGATGTCCTGGTAGAAGGTGGTGTTCCCGCCGCCCCAGGAGTTGTTGACGATGTCGGGGGCCAGGTCGGGGCGCGGGTTCTGCCCGTTGTGGTCGGTCGGCGCCAGGATCCACTGGCCGGACTTCAACAGGGACGAGTCCGAGCAGCTGCGCGCCTCGCAGCCCTTGGCGGCGATCCACGTGGTGCCGGGGGCGACGCCGATGCCGCCCGCGCCGGCGATGGTGCCCATGGTGTGGGTGCCGTGGCCGTTGTTGTCGCAGGGCGCGCCGTCGGCGCACTGTCCGGTCGGGTCGTACCAGTTGTAGTCGTGGCTGAAGGTGCCGTCGCCGAGATTGCCCCGGTAGTTGCCCTTCAGGGCCGGGTGGTCGTACTGCACGCCCGAGTCGATGTTGGCGACGACGATGCCCTCGCCGCGGTTGTCGTACCGCGACCAGACCTGGTCGGCCCCGATGTCCTGCACGCCCCACTCGGGGGTCACCGCCTCCTCGGCCGCCGCGGAGCTCTCCTCGACCGTGTCGAGGGCGTAGTGCCGCTCCTGGCGGAGGGAGGCCACGTCGGGGCGGGCGGCCAGCTTCTCCACGAGGGCCTTGTCGCCGGTGACCTTGACCGCGTTGGCGATCCAGTACGACTCGTAGCCGACCTTGGCCCGGTCGAGGAAGCGGGTCAGCGAGCCCTGGCTGCGGGCGGCCTCGGCGCGCAGGGAGTCGAAGGTGACCCGGGCCTTCTTCTCGTGGCCGCGCTGGGAGCGGGCCCGGGAGAGGTCGGCGCGGTCGGTGAGGACGACGAAGAAGGTCGCCTCGCCGCCGGCCTCGACGGTGGCGGTGACGCCGGGGTCGACGACGGCCCCGGGGGAGGGCGCGGTGGCCGCGGACGGCGCGGCGGCCACGGCGGGTGCCACGAGCAGGGCCGCCGCGGTGGCGGCGGCCGCGGCCCAGGCGGTGGTTCCGCGCCGGACGGGCGAGCGGAAGGGTGCCCGGAGCGGTGAGCGGGGCAGGTGCATGTGGGTGGCTCCTCCAACGCTGGTACGGGGGAGGCCGACGCCCCGACACCCCTGTGCGGACCCGGGGGAAGGTCCTGGGGAGGCGGGGCGGGCTCGGTCGGGGACGCTAGGTCCGGGCCGTTACTGGGGAATTACCGGAGGTCGGGGAGCGGCCGGGGGCGGGACGGGGCGTGGAGGGGGAGGGGAGGGACCGCGGCGTGGCAAGTGGAATGGCTGAGGAGTGGCTGCGGAGGGGGCGCGGAGGGAGATGCGGAGTGGCCGCGGAAGGGGTGCGGAGCGGCCGGAGGCAAGGGGGCTTCCGCCAGTTCCGGGGGCGCAGGGCTGTACGGGGCGTCCGTGGACAGGCCCCCGCCGGGGCGGCACGATCGATGCCGGGGCGCGCCCCGGAGGGAGCCGGGCGGGACCGGGGGCACCGCTGGGGGAGCCGGGCGAGACCGAGGGCACTCCGGCGGACCCTGGCGTTGGAAAACTAACAGCGCTAGTTTGGGTCGCGACGGCGAACCGGTCGGTAACGTCCGGCCGGCAATGTGAGGAGACAGCGGATGAAGGCCCACGACGCGATGTACATCGGCGGGGAGTGGCGTCCCGCCTCCTCGACGGAGACCATCCCCGTGATCAACCCGGGGGACGAGCAGGTCATCGGCCACGTCCCGGCGGGTACCGCAGAGGACGTCGACGCCGCCGTACGCGCCGCCCGCGCCGCCCTCCCCGGCTGGGCCACCACCCCGCCGACCGAGCGCGCCGCCCGCATCGCCGCCCTGCGCGACGCGCTCGCCGCCCGCGCGGAGGAGATCGCCGCCACCGTCACCGCCGAGCTCGGCGCCCCGCCGCAGCTCGCCGCCGCCGTCCACGCGGGCCTGCCGATCGCGGTCGCCGGCACGTACGCCGAACTGGCCGCCACCCACCCCTTCGAGGAGAAGGTCGGCAACTCCACCGTCTACGCCGAGCCGGTCGGCGTCGTCGCCGCCATCACCCCCTGGAACTACCCGCTCCACCAGATCGTCGCCAAGGTGGCCCCCGCGCTCGCCGCCGGCTGCACGACCGTCCTCAAGCCCGCCGAGGACACCCCGCTCACCGCCCAGCTCTTCGCCGAGGCCGTGCACGAGGCCGGCCTGCCCGCCGGCGTCTTCAACCTGGTCACCGGCCTCGGCCCGGTCGCCGGACAGGCCCTCGCCGAACACCCGGACGTGGACCTCGTCTCCTTCACCGGCTCCACCGCCGTCGGCCGCCGCATCGGCGCCCTCGCCGGCGGCGCCGTCAAGCGGGTCGCCCTCGAACTCGGCGGCAAGTCCGCCAACGTGATCCTGCCCAGCGCAGACCTCCCCAAGGCCGTCGCCGTCGGCATCGCCAACGTCATGTCCAACTCCGGCCAGACGTGCAGCGCCTGGACCCGGATGCTCGTCCCCGCCGAGCGGTACGAGGAGGCGGTGGCGCTCGCCGCCGAGGCCGTCGCCAAGTACGTCCCCGGCGAGCGCGTCGGCCCGCTCGTCAACGCCAGGCAGCAGCAGCGCGTCCGCGGCTACATCGAGAAGGGCGTCGAGGAGGGCGCACGGCTCGTCGCCGGCGGCCCCGAGGCCCCGCGCGAGACCGGCTACTACGTCTCCCCGACCGTCTTCGCCGACGTCACCCCGGACATGACCATCGCCCGGGAGGAGATCTTCGGCCCGGTCGTCTCGATCATCCGGTACGAGGACGAGGCCGACGCGCTCGCCATCGCCAACGGCACCGAGTACGGCCTCGCCGGAGCCGTCTGGGGCGAGCCCGAGGAGGCCGTCGCCTTCGCGCGCCGCATGGATACCGGCCAGGTCGACATCAACGGCGGCCGGTTCAACCCGCTGGCCCCCTTCGGCGGCTGGAAGCAGTCCGGCGTGGGCCGGGAGCTCGGCGCGCACGGCCTCGCCGAGTACCTCCAGACGAAGTCCCTCCAGTTCTGACCGTTCTGGCCGTTCTGGCCGTTCCAGCAGGTCCAGCAGGTCCAGCAGGTCCAGCAGGTCCAGCAGTTCCGACAGTTCCGAGTCCCGAGGAGCACCGCACGTGAGCGTGATCCGCGCCGCCGTCCTGCCCGCCGTCGGCTCTCCCCTGGAGATCACCGGCATCGAACTCCCCGAGCCCGGCCCCGGCCAGGTCCGGGTCCGGCTCGCCGCCGCCGGGGTCTGCCACTCCGACCTGTCCCTCTCCAACGGCACCATGCGTGTACCGGTCCCGGCCGTCCTCGGCCACGAGGGCGCCGGCACGGTCGTCTCGGTCGGCGAGGGCGTCACGCACGTCGCCCCCGGCGACGGCGTCGTCCTCAACTGGGCGCCGTCCTGCGGCAGCTGCCACCCCTGCTCGCTCGGCGAGGTCTGGCTCTGCGTGAACGCCCTCGCCGGCGCCGCCAACGTCCACGCCCGCACGGAGGACGGCACCGAGCTCCACCCCGGTCTCAACGTCGGTGCCTTCGCCGAGGAGACGGTCGTCGCCGCCGACTGCGTCCTGCCCCTCCCCGACGGCATCCCGCTCACCGACGCGGCCCTGCTCGGCTGCGCCGTCCTCACCGGCTGGGGCGCGGTCCACCACTCCGCCCGGGTCCGGGAGGGCGAGACCGTCGCGGTCTTCGGCGTCGGCGGGGTCGGCCTCGCCACGCTCCAGGCCGCCCGGATCGCGGGCGCGTCCACGATCGTCGCGGTCGACGTCTCCCCGGAGAAGGAGGCACTGGCCAGGGCGGCGGGCGCCACCGAGTACGTGGTCGCCTCCGAGACCACGGCGAAGGAGATCCGGAAGCTGACGGGCGGCCAGGGCGTCGACGTGGCGGTCGAGTGCGTCGGCCGCGCCGTCACCATCCGTACCGCCTGGGAGTCCACCCGGCGCGGCGGCCGCACCACGGTCGTCGGCATCGGCGGCAAGGACCAGCAGGTCACCTTCCACGCCCTGGAGCTCTTCCACTGGGGCCGCACCCTGGCCGGCTGCGTCTACGGCAACTCGAACCCGGCCGTCGACCTGCCGGTCCTCGCCGAGCACATCAGGGCCGGGCGGTTCGACCTCGGCTCCCTGGTCACCGAGCGGATCACCCTGGACGGCATCCCGGGCGCCTTCGACAACATGCTCGCGGGCAAGGGCGGTCGGGCCCTGGTCATCTTCCCCTGACACAGGCACAGGCACGGGCACAGACGCGCGGCGGGCGCGGCCCGCACCCCCTCTCCGGGCGGTGCGGGCCGTGCCCGCCGTCACAGGTCCAGGACGAGGCGGGCGCCGCGCGAACGGCCCACGCAGATCATCATCGTCGCCCCCGACGCCCGCTCCTCATCACCCAGGACCGTGTCGTGGTGCTCGGGCGTGCCCGCGACGACCTTCGTCTCGCAGGTGCCGCACCAGCCCTCCTCGCAGGAGTACGCGACGTCGGGCACCACCTCGCGGACGGCGTCGAGCAGCGACCGCCCGGGCGTCACCCGCAGGGTCCGCCCGCTGCGGCGCAGCTCGACCTCGAAGCCCTCCGCGTCCGGGGGTTCGGCCCGCTCCGCCGGCGGAGCGCCGAACCTCTCCGTGTGGAGCGGACCCTGCCACCGCTCCTCCACGGCCCGGAGCAGTCCCTCCGGGCCGCAGCAGTAGACGGCGGTCGACGCGGGCAGACCGGCGAGGACGGCGTCCAGATCGGGCAGTCCCGCCGTGTCCTGCGGCACGAGCGTGACCCCGGGGACCCCGGCGAGCTCCGCCCGGTACGCCATGGCCGCGAGGTTCCGCCCGCCGTACAGCAGGGACCACGACCCCGGCGGCAGGGAGCGGACCATCGGCAGCAGCGGGGTGATGCCGATGCCGCCCGCGATGAACAGATGGCGCTCCGCGGGGACGAGCGGGAAACGGTTGAAGGGGCCGCGGACGCCGAGGACCGTGCCCTCGCCGACGGAGCGGTGGATCTCCGCGGAGCCGCCCCGGCCCGCCGGTTCCCGCAGGATCCCGAGCCGGTACGTGCTCCGGTCCGCCGGGTCGCCGCACAGCGAGTAGTGCCGGACCGTCCCGGACGGCAGCGTCACCTCCAGATGCGCGCCCGGCTCCCACGGGGGCAACTCGGCGCCCGTGGGGTCGGCGAGCAGCAGCCCGAGGACGCCCTCGGCCTCCCTGACCGCCGCCCGGACCGTCAGTCGCCACCCGGTCATGTCTCTCCTCGGGCCGCGGTGATGTGCCTCGTCGGGGCGGGGGAAGGCGGCAGCAGCGGCTCCGGCCACACCCGGCACAGGGCCCCGTACAGCGCGGCGGCCACGGCGAAGGAGGCCGGCAGACTCAGGTCGACCCCGCCCGTCAGACCCGTCAACGGCCCGGTGTACAGCGGGTTGTTGACCCACAGGATCCCGACGGCCGAGCCGGCGGCGAAGGCCGTGGCCGCCCGGGGGTTGACCCCGCCCGCGTACCAGTAACGCCCGCCCCCGCCGGTGGTGAAGGTGCGCAGCGCCTCCGCGTCGTACCGCCCGCGGTGCAGCACGTAGCCGACGGAGAGCACGGCCGCCCACGGCGCGACGACCGTGAGCAGTAGCGTCACGAACGCCGACATCGCGTCCATCGCGTCGTACACGACCGCCCCCAGGTAGAGCACGGCCACCGCGAGCAGCGCGACCACCGTCGTCACCGCGGCCCGCGAGGCGCGCCAGAACACCGAGTTGGCGGAGAGCCCGGCCGCGTACAGACAGAGCCCGGCCTGCGGCAGGGTGCCCGCGAAGCCGAACACCACGACCGCCACCGCGAACCAGCCGGGCACCGCGTCCGTCAGGCCCTGGAGCCACGGCTCGTCGGGGACGGGGAAGAGGGTCGTCACGTACGCGCCGGTGAGCAGCGCGACGAGACTGCTGAGGAACATGGAGATCCCGCTGGCCCGCACGACCCGCCCGGTGGGGGTGGCCGAGGGCATGAAGCGGGTGTAGTCGCCCTGGAAGGTCGCGTACGACAGCGGCACGGTCGCGGAGGCGGTGGCCGCGAGCAGCCAGGTGTGCAGGGCGCTGTCGAGCGCGAGCGTCCCGCCGGCGTATCCGGCGTCGAAGCGCGGGGCCAGGACGAGCACGGTGCCGAGCAGGACGGCCCCGCCGGTGACCGCGGTCACCCGGTACGTGCGGACGAGCGTCTCGTGGCCGCGCACCGCGACCAGCGCGACCGCGGCCGCCGTCACGAGCATCGCGACCGTCAGCGCGCCCGGGCCCGTCGGCGTGGACAGCAGCCGGTGGCCCGCGACCATGACCGCGGTGCCGCCGGTCCACACGGCGATCGCGAAGAAGCCGAGTGCCGTCACCACCGTGATGGCGTTGCCGACGACCCTGCCGCGCACTCCGAAGTGGGCCCCGCTCGCCACGGGGTCGTTGGTCCCGGTGCGGACGCCGAAGCGGGCCAGCGGCGCGAGCAGCAGGGTACCGGCGGCGACACCGACCGCGATGGCGCTCGCCGAGGCCCACCAGCCGAGGCCGAAGACCACCGGCAGCGCGCCGAGCACGACGGTGCCGAAGGAGAACTGCGCGGACGGCCAGATCCAGCCGAAGTCGGCCGGGGTCGAGGTGCGTTCGGCCTCGGGTACGGGCGCGATGCCGTCGTGCTCGACCCCCGCGCGGGGCGGCGTCACGCTGGACGCCGCCCCGGTCGGTGTGGTGGTCATGGGGCGCCCCCGGTGGTGGCGGAGCCCCCGGTGGTGGGGGCGTCCCCGGTGGAAGGGGTGCTCCCGGTGACAGGTGCGATCCCCGTGGTGGTGGCGGCGCTCCCGGTGGTGGCGGCGTCCTGCCCGGGCAGGACGTCGACGACCCGGAGGGCGGCGCACGCGGCCCCCGAGGTGCGCTCGCCGCTCGTCAGGTCGAAGGTCGTGTGGTGCAGGGGGCAGGTGATGCGCAGCCTGTCCCCGTCGACCCTGCCGTACTTGAGCCTGCCCCCGCGATGGGGGCAGAGGGCGGCCGCGAGCACCTTGCGGCCGCCGACCTCGACCAGGACCAGGTCCTCGGTCACCTGCCGGACGGTGGGCTCGTCGGCCCCCCGCCGGCGCCGGGCGGGCACGGCCGTCATCCGACGGTCTCCCGTGCCCGCGCGATCGCCGCCTCGGTGGCCGCGCCGACGATGTCGGAGGTCAGCCGCACCCCCGCCCAGATCTTCGCGAGGTCCGGTTCGTCGAGCGCCCGGATCGCCGTCCGCATGTGACTGCTGTGGTACGCGTCGATGTAGAGGTGCTCGGTGTAGTAGGCGGAGTGGGCGATGCCGAGCCGCTGGGCGGCCCGGGCGAAGCTCTGGAAGGCGTACAGCACGCTGGTCTCGAAGTAGGCGTACGCGCCCAGGAAGTACTGGGGCGAGGGCGCCCGGCTCGCCAGCCAGTGGAACATGTTGACGTAGGCGAAGCACTCCGGGCTCGTCCCGTCGAGGTAGTCGTCGAGCCGGAGGCTCATGTCGAGCTCGGTGAGCAGGTCCCGGTAGAGCTGGGAGTGGGCCTTCTCGTCGTTGCCGCAGCCGAGTTCGTCGATGAGGACCCGGAAGACCGCCATGCCCGAGCGGTACGGCAGCCGGGGGACGACCGGGAGCAGCGACTGGGACTCGGTGAGCCCGTCGAGGGCGAACTCCCGCACCACGACCTTGAACTGCTCCAGCGTCGCGTGCTCGGCGAGGAAGGTCGCGCTCTCCGGGAGCGAGGCCTCCTCCTCGGCGAGGAACTCCTTGAGCGCGCCGAGCAGTTCGCCGGTGTTCGCGAACCGGGGCGCCGACGCCTCGTAGCCGCGGGCCATCGGCAGGATCCACCGCTCCTCGATCGCGGTCATCGACCCGTAGTCGCCCAGGCTGGGGACCCGTCGGTAGAGGGTGTGCAGGTCGCGCTGGGCGGTCGCGGCGGGGGCCGTGATCGAGTGCGCGGCGACGGGAGCGGGAGCGGGGGTGGCGGGGAAGGAGGCTGAGGGCGAGGCGCTCATGCCGCCTTCGCCTCCTCGTGCGTGGTGGGGGAGCTGATCACGCCGCGCCGGTGCAGCTCCTTCTTCACCCAGCTGTACCAGTCGTCGAGGAAGACTCCGTACCGCTCGCAGACGGCGTTGATCTCCGCCTGGCGTTCGGGGGTCGGGTCGACGAGCATCGCGTTGCACAGCGCGGGTTCGAGGTTGGCGAGCGGGCCGATGAATCCGTCGATCCCGCGGGCGTCGACGAGGAGGTTCTCCCAGCCCTCGAAGACCGGGATGCCGGTGCCCGCCTCGGCTGTCTTCCGGGTGAACGCGGCGTCCCCGCTGGACTCCTTGATGCCGACGATCCCGGGGATCTCACAGATCCGCAGCAGGGTGTCGAACTCGATGCGATTGCCCGACAGGGCCTCCTCGTTGTAGAGGAAGATCGGGATGTCGACGGCCTCGCGGATCGCCCGGTAGTGCTCGACGATCCCGTCCTGCGTCACGTCGGCGCCGAACGGAGTGGTGACGACGATCGCGTCGACGCCGATCGCGGCGGCCGTGCGGGCCCGGTCGATCACCGAGGCGGTGTCGGGAAGCTGGATCCCGGCGAGCACGGGCAGCCCGCCGGCGTGCTTGACCGTGTACGTGACGACGTCCTGCCACTGCCGGTCGTCGAGCTTCCAGCCCTCGCCGGAGGTCAGGGCCGGCATGAGGCCGGTGACCTCGGTGCGTACGTGACCGATGAGACGGGCGACGCTCTGCTCGTCGACGGTGCCGTTCTCGTCGAGGGGTGTGATCAGCGGGACCACGGTCCCGGAGTAGGTGCCAGGCATGAGTGGGGTGCCCTTCGGAACGGGTGTCGGAGGTCTTGGGAGGGGGTGCGGAGCGCTTTCGGGGAGCGCTCGGAGCGCTTCGGGCGCCGCGGACGGCTTCAGAGCGCTTCGGAGACGACCGTCAGGACCAGCGAGCGCCGGTAGAGGTCCTCCAGGTACGCGGGGAACGACGGCTCCTCGGCCGGGGCGGCGGCGCCGGGCCCCGCGATCGGTACGACGGGGAGTCCGGAGGTCCCGAGCAGCCGGGGGCTCGCGGTGTACAGCGTGCCGCCCCGGCCGATGACCTGGGCGAGCAGCAGGCGCTCGTGCGTGGGGAGGCCGTCCAGCTCGGGCGCGGTGAGGGCGAGGCGGACGTCCGCCTCGTCGTAGGCGATCCGGTCGATGGCCAGGTCGGTGTGGAGGACGTCCATGAAGGGGTAGTAGTCGTCCTGGACGCCTCGCTCGTACCCCCACACGAGGTCGTCGCAGCGGCCGACCTGCTCCCAGCTCATGACGACCCGGCCGGCGGTTCCGGCGGCGAGGCGGTCCGCGAAGAAGGACTTCGCGGCGACCCGTACGGCGTCGTCCTTGCTGTGCATGCCCATGAAGAGCGTGGCGTCGATGAACACCGTGGAGCCGGTCAGGGGCGCGGAGTCGGTGAGCGCCTCGGAGTTCTCGTCAGGCCGCATAGCGCTCGAGCACCTTCCGCATCCGCTCCATGGCGCCGGCGAACAGCTCGGGCTCGCGGGCCAGGGCCAGGCGCAGGAACCGCTCGCCCTTCGCCTTGGTGTTCCAGTAGAAGAAGGTGCCGGGCAGGACGTACACCTCCTCGTCGAAGAGGACGGCCTGGAGCTGGGTGGCGGTCAGGTGCTCCGGCTTGATCCGGAACCAGGCGACGCTGGTGCCGACGACCGGCTCCTGGAACTCCAGGATGGTGCCGCTGAGCGCGGCGCGGGCGGCCTCGCCGTTGGTGCGGATGATGTCGCGGACGGAGGCGAACCCGTCGGAGATGGAGTCCTCGACGTACTGCGTGACCATGTTGAGGACGAAGGGCGAGACGTTCAGGAGGACGCTCGTGTGGAGGTTGTAGACCTCCTCCTGGATGTCCCGGCTGGCGGTGATCATGGCGCACTTGGCGTCCTGGATGGGCCAGGTCTTGCCGGTGTCCTCCATGACCATGTACGTGACGCCGGACTCCTCCAGGAGCTGGTAGATGTCGACGCGGCCGATGCCCTCGTCGCAGAGCGCGAAGGAGGCGAAGCAGAAGTCCATCACCAGGACCTTGTCGTGGTCCACGCAGTAGCGGACGACCTCGCGGAAGCCCTCCAGCCGCTCGGCGAGCAGGGTGAAGCCGGTGGGGTTGTTCGGGTCGACGAGGTAGATGGCGTCCGCGTCGACCTGCTCGACGAGCCGCTCGTAGATGGCGTCCTTGTCGTGCAGCGCCGACTCCGCGAGCGGGGAGATCGGGACCTGCATGTTGCGCAGCAGGTCGACGAGGTTGTCGAAGCAGGGCTCCACCAGCTGGACCGACTTGCCGCGCTGCTTCAGGAACATGCCGGCGACCATGGTCGACACGCTCGCGGAGTACGAGAGGAGCGTGCGGTCCATCGCTCTGGCGGTGGGCTGCTGGTGGAGGCGGAAGAAGGCGTCCAGGAACTGCCGCTCGAAGTGGGCCTGCTGCTTCGACTCCGACTCGTGCCAGAGCTCGGGAAGCCGCGAGACGATCCGCTCCTGGGAGTCGGACTGGCGCTGGTGGGTGTGCGCGTCGGCGAGGTTGAACCGGGTCTTCAGAGCTTCGATCTCGTGCTGGGTGAGGTCGACGAAGGTGCTGACGTCTGCCTTGTCGGTCAACGACATGAGGACTCCCGCTGTCGATACGAATCTGCTTCCGGAATTCCGGCGGCGGGAACGACTGTATGAGCTTCGACCGGCCTTGCGAATAACGGCCGGGTCACGCAATTAATAATCACCGCGATGTTCTGACGGCGGCAAAAAGGAACGACGGCCAGGCATTCCACTGAAAGGAATGCCTGGCCGTCGTTCCGGGATTCTGCCGCGCTGGCGGCGTATTCGACTATTCGGTGGCGGCCCGCAGCAGGATGTCCTCGTATACCTTCGGGTCGTCCGAGGCGATCACCGGCCAGCCGATGCCGTAGGCGCCCTCCCAGCCCACGTCGATGCCGGGGTTGGCGTGGTCGGAGCCGTCGGGCAGGAACAGGTGCGGGCTGCAGTTCACCAGGTCGGTACGCGACAGGGCGGCCTGGTCCGAGAGCGCCCGGCGGGCCCGCCCGTCGTCCAGCGCCTCGGCGAGCGCGTCGACGTCGACCGCACCGGTCTCCGCGGCCACGTCCAGGATCACCTTGCGGTGGCTGATGGTGCGCGACTCCGCCCAGAAGGCCCGGCGGAGCCCCAGGTCGAGCTGTTCCGAGGCGGCCAGGCTCTGCTCCTTCGCGGCGAGGACCGCCTCCAGGGCGGGCAGTGTCGTCGAGGGGTAGAGCCAGTCCTTGGCCTGCCACAGCTGCCAGCCCGCGGCCGGCTCCAGGCTGGCCATCCGGGCGACCTCGCTGTCCGTGCCGGGGCGCGGGCTCGGGGCGTCGTTCAGCAGTTCCAGCGGGAAGGCGCGCAGGTCGAAGGAGACCTGCTCCTCCAGGCCAAGTCGGGTCCGGGTGGCGTGCAGCCGGTGGATGGCGATGTGCGCGAAGGAACACCAGATGTCGGAGAAGACGGTGACGATTCCGCGCGGCGGGGTCGGTACGGCGGGGGTCGGTCCAGCGGTGGTCGGGTCGGCGGTGGTCGGGTCGGACATGGTTCTCCTCGGTTCGGTACGCGGGCCGAGCGCGGGGCTCAGCCCGTGGGGGCCTCGTGCGCGTCGAGCGCCGCCTCGAGGTCGAGGTCGGCGTCGGGCAGCCAGGCGGGCAGGGAGGGGATGCGGGCCATCGCCTCGAAGAGCCGCGGTACGGCGTCCTCGCGGACGGTCGGTCCGTGGGCGCTCAGCAGCCGCGCGGGACGCAGCGCGGCCAGTTCGCGCACGGGTCGGAGGAACTTCGCCTCGTCGACCAGCGCGGTCCACGGGGCTATCGCCCGGTTCAGGACGTCGAACCCGTGGAAGAATTCCGTCTCGGAAAGATCGGCGAAGTCCGGGGTGATTTCTTCGACCACGGTCCCGAAGCTGTCGGAGCTGTAGAGAGTGCCGTCGGAATGGTCGAACACGGCGAGTGTCCCGGGTGAATCGAAAGTGGGCGGCCGGTGAAAACTCAACTCCCGGTCGCCGATTTTCACGCGGCTGCCCGGGTTGGCCGTCACCACCCGGTCCTGCGGAATGCCGAACTCTTCGGATATTCGCGTGAGCGATATCGCGTTGGTCAGCACCTTCGCGCGCGGCGCGGCCTCCAGGACACGGGCCAGGGCCCCGGTGTGGTCGCGGTCGTCATGGGTGACGACGACCCACCGCAGCTCGGCCGGGTCGATCAGCGACCAGAGGGATTCGAGGAACCCCTCCCGGTCGACGGGCATCCCGGTGTCCACGAGGAACGGCCGGCTGGACCGTACGAGGAAGGCGTTGACCGCCTGGTCGCCGAGTCCGGGTATGGGCAGCGCCGAGGGGAGGACGTGGATGTCCGGCCCGGCGGAGTAGGACGCTTTCATGACACACCTTTCATGACGCGCCGATGGGCCCCGGGCCCCCGGGCGGGGACCCGGGGGAGGAGGGGCGACCCCGGTCAGACGAGCTGGATGGTCAGGGAGCCGGCGATCAGCAGGACGAGACCCAGGGCGCGCGGCTTCGTCAGGGAGCGCTGCGGGAGCTTGAACAGACCCTTGTGGTCGATCAGCGCCGAGGTGAGCTGCTGCCCCGTCACGGTGAGCGCGATGGTCACCGCCGCGCCGATGGTGGGCATGAGCAGGAAGGTGCCGGTGACGTAGGCGGCGGCGCACGCGCCACCGAGCCAGCCCCACCAGGGCATCTTCTTCAGCGGGGCGATCTTGGGCTTCGGGGTGCGCCGGGTCGTGTAGAGCACGAGCAGGACGACGGCGATCGTGAAGGTCGCCACCGCGAAGCTGATCACGGCGACGGTGATGGGCTCCTTGAGCTGGGCACGCAGCTGGGCGTTGATCGCGCCCTGGATCGGCAGGACGGCGCCGGCGAGGATGCCGAGGGCGAGCCAGCCCACGCGGCCGGCGCTCGACATCTTGGGGGCGCCGGGAGGGGCGGCCGCCTTCATGCCCCGGATGATCACGACGATGCCCGCGAGCACGGCGAGGGCGCCGAGGACGATCCCGGCGTTCAGGTCCTGCCGCTCGAGGCCGAGGAGACCGAAGAGGTCGAGCGCGAGCGAGGCGAACATCTGGCCGGTGACGAAGAGCCCGACGGCGGCGAGGGCGCCGAGCCGTGGGAAGAGCAGGATGCCGCTGGTGATGTAGAGCGGACTGGCCAGTCCGCCGAGCAGCTGCCAGGCCTCCACGTCGGGCAGTTTGCCGAGGGCGCCGAGTGCTCCGGCCGCCACCGCGAGCACGGTGAGCAGACCGGTCGCGACGCCGAGCTGGATGGTCGAGGCGCCGTACGGGGTGCCGACGGCCGCGTTGAGCTGGAGGTTCACCGAGGCCTGGACGGCCAGGAGGCAGCCGACCAGCAGGGCCGCGGCGAGGAGCGCGGTGTGCATCTGGATCTCCCTGGGGCGGGATGGCGAGCGGGTAAGTGGACACTGAGTCCGTTTAGCATCCCACGCGGCACGGCAAACGGACAAGGTGTCCACTTAGCCCCGGGGGAAGTAAGGTCTGGTCCATGAGCGAGGACGAGCAGCGAGGTCGTGGAGCCTCCTCCGTGCACCGGGTCGGCGGGCTCCTCGGCGATCTTCAGGCGGCGGACGAACAGCCGGTCGCGCCGCGTAGACGCGCGGACGCGGAGCGGAACCGTGCCCAGATCCTGGCCGCCGCCGAGCAGCTCTTCGCCGAACAGGACCCGCGGACGATCACCATGGACCGGATCGCCAAGGCGGCCGGCGTGGGCCGAGCCACGCTCTACCGGAGCTTCCCGGACCCGTCCTCGGTCGCCGTCGCGCTCCTCGACGAGCACGAGCGCCGGCTCCAGGGCCAGCTCATCTACGGTCCGCCGCCGCTGGGGCCCGGCGCGCCGGCGGGGGAGCGCCTCGCCGCGTTCTACCTGGCCATGCTCGACCTGCTGGAGCGTCATCTGCCGCTGGCGCTGGGCGCGGAGACCGGGCCCGCGCGCTTCAGGACGGGTGCCTATGGATTCTGGCGCGTGCACGTCCGGACGCTGCTCGTCGACCACGGGGTCGAGGATCCGGACCCGCTGATCGACATCGCGCTCAGTCCGCTCTCACCCGAGCTCTTCCGGTTCCAGCGGCACGAACTGGGCCTGTCGACCGAGCGCATCGGCCGGTCGCTGGCGGCCTTCGCCCGCCAGTTGCTGCACTCCGGGCGTGGGGACTGACGGTGTGACGCGCCGGCGGTGCCTAGGGCGCCGCGGGAGAGGCGCCGGGCTCCGGGGCCGGGGCGGCCGTACTCGTCGACGTGGTCGAGACGGTGGCCGAGGCGGTGGACGAGGCCGCGGCGGAAGCGGGGGTCGGGAAGGTCGTCGGCGCCGGGAAAGCGTTCGGGGGAGGGGCCGTCACCTTGGCCGTGGCGGCGGCCGTGGCAGCGGCTGTGGCAGCGGCCGTGGGGGCGGTCGTCGCCGTGGCCCTCCGGGACCGCCGGGGGGCCGGGTGGACGAGGCCCGGCAGGATCAACTCCCATATCCGGCGCAGGCGTTCCTCGGCCGGGCCTTGCAGGGCGCCGGTCTCGGCCGCCCAGGTGTCGTCGTCGGCCGCCGCGCTCGGCGAACGCATCTCGATCTCCACCCCGGTGATCACGTAGCCGATCAGGGCCGCCACCGCTGTCGCGTCGACCCCGGGCCGTAACGCCTGTTGGGCGGCCGCGTACCGGGCCAGCCGGGCCACCTCGCGCCGCCAGGGGCAGTCCCGGGAGCGTACGGGGCAGTCGGCCCCCATCTCGCGCGCCAGACGCTCGCCGGCCCGCGCCGAGTAGTCGGTCTCGAAGAGCCGGATCAGCGCGTGCGTGGTGATCACCAGCTTGTCGATCGCGGTGCCGCCCACGCCCTCCGCGGAGAGGCAGGCCGACTCGACCGTGATCCGGGTGACGGCCCGCCCCCGCCCCCGGACGGCGGTCGCCAGGTCGGCCTTGGTCGCGAAGTGGAAGACGAGGGCGCCGGTGGTCACCCTGGCCTCGTTGGCGATCCTGGCGAGCGACGCACGCTCGTAGCCGAGTCCGTCGAAGACCCGCGCGGCCGCCGACAGGATCTCCTGTCTCGTCCGTTCCGCCCTCTGCTGAATCGCCATGAGCTCCCCCGTGGGCTCTCGAGAAGGTGCCGGATCGTGATGTTCCGGCTCGCGACTGTGACCGACTCGAAACTATCCGGCCGGGCGACGGCGAAACGTCCCCACGAACACCTCCGGCCGGAAACGGGGCTTGACGGACATCTCCCGTCCAGGTCGCGGGCGGGCAAGGGCCGGAACCGGACCGGGATGTGACCGGAACCGCCGCGTACGGATGTCAGGTGGATTCGGCCGTTCCGGGGGCGACGGCCACCCGCGGCCGCGAGCGGGACACGGCCACGCCCGCGAGACACAGCGCGCCCCCGGCGAGCGTGAGCGGACCGGGCAGCTCGCCGAGGAGGAGCCAGGCGAGGAGGACGACGAGGGCGGGTACGGCGTACGTCGTCGCGCCCATCCGGCCCGCGGTCGTACGGGCCAGGGCGTAGGCCCAGGTGGTGAAGGCGAGCGCGGTCGGGAACACCCCCAGGTAGACCATGTTGAGGGTCGCCGACAGCGGGGCCCGGCCCGCCTCCTCGATCAGCTGCCCGGCGAAGGGCAGACAGGCCACCGCGCCCACCAGGCACCCGAAGGTCGTCACCTGGAGCGCGCTGCCGTGCGCGAGCGCCGGCTTCTGGGCCACGACCCCGCCCGCGTACGCCACGGCCGCGAGCAGGCAGAGCAGCACGCCGAGCAGGGAGGCGTGCCCGCCGGAGGTCCCGTCGGAGCCGGAGCCGCCGGACATCGAGAGGCCCACCGCGACGGCGCCCGCGAAGGAGACCGCCATGCCCGCGATCAGCCGGGGCGGCAGCGACTCCTTCAGGAACCTCGCCCCGAGCAGCGCGATCAGGATCGGCCCGACGTTCACCACCATCGCCGCCGTGCCCGCGTCGACCTCCTGCTCGCCCCAGTTGAGGACCACCATGTAGACCCCGAACCAGAGCAGCCCCGAGATCAGGATCCCCCGCCAGGCGGCCCGGGGTGGCAGCCCCTCCCGCCGTATCAGGAGGACGCATCCGAGGACGAGGGCCCCGGCGAGCAGTCGCCCGAGGGCGAGCGCACCGGGGGAGTAGGCGGCCCCGGCGCTGCGGATGGAGACGAAGGCCGAGGCCCACAGGACGACGGTGACGCCGGCGGCGGCGAGCGCGAGGCGCGAGGTTCGGGTCTGCATGGGTCGACCGTAGGGTGCGGACGCTTCGGCGCTCACCGCAATATCGCGGGACGGCTCGCAGCGGGCGTCACGGGTCGGGCGCCGGGTTGCGCGGCGCGGACATCACGGGACGGCTCGGCGCGGACATCGCGGGACGGCTTGGCGCGGGCAAGGCGGTTACCGCAGGGCCGCCGGGGCGATGCCCAGGGACGCGTACAGCGCGGATTCACCCTCCGCCGTCACCTTCACGGCCCGCTCGGACCCGATCCGTACGCACCAGCCGGTGTCCAGCGCGTGCCGGCAGAGCGCGGCGCCCGCGACCCCCGCGAGGTGCGGCCGGCGCTCGGTCCAGTCGAGGCAGCCGCGCGCGACGGGCCGCCGTCCCTTGCGTACGAGGGCGATGCCCAGCTCGTCGAACCACGCCACGCCCCGGTCCGTGAGGGCGAAGCCGGTGTCCTGGCGCAGCAGTCCGCGGACGGTCATCGCCTCGGTGATCGCGATGCCGAGCCGTCCGGCGAGATGGTCGTAGCAGGTCCGCCCCCGGGCCATCGCCCGCCCGGCGCTCGCGGCCCGCAGCGAGCGCGGGGCCGCGGGCGCCTCGGGCTCGGACCGGGCCGCCAGGTCCTCGACGAGATGCGCGATCCCGGGGTCGGCCAGGCGGACGTACCGGTGTCTGCCCTGCCGTTCCTCCGTGAGGACCCGGCCGGCCACGAGCTTCCCGAGGTGCTCGCTCGCGGTGGACGGAGCCACCCCGGCGTGCCGAGCGAGCTCCCCGGCGGTCCAGGCCCGTCCGTCGAGCAGGGCGAGCAGGAAAGCGGCGCGGCTCTCGTCCGCGAAGAGCGCCGCGAGCGCGGCGAGATCACTGGCTGCCATGGCCCCAGGGTCCCGCACTCATCCTTCGGCGGTGACCGAACCGTCGGCGACCGGTCCACCGGTGACCGAGCTCTCGGCGACCGGTCCGCCGACACCCGGTCCGCCCGTGACCGAGCTCTCGGCGACCGGTCCGCCGGCGACCGAACCCTCGTACTGGATCCGCAGCCCGTCGAGCAGCGCCCGCAGGCCGGTCTCGAAGGCGCGCTCGTCCACCTTCTGGCGGTGCTCGGCGAGGAGGTGGGCCTGGCCGAGGTGGGGGTAGTCGGCCGGGTCGTAGGCCGTCTCGTCGTCGACGAAGCCGCGGGCGAAGGAGCCGAGGGCGGAGCCCGTGACGAAGTACCGCATCAGCGCGCCGATGGAGGTGGCCTGGGCCGGCGGCCAGCCCGCGCGGACCATCGCGCCGAAGACCGCGTCGGCGACGCGCAGGCCGGCCGGGCGGCGGCCGGGGCCCTGGGCGAGGACGGGGACGATGTGGGGGTGGTCGGCGAGGGCCGCGCGGTAGGAGACGGCCCAGTCGTGCAGCGCCGTGCGCCAGTCGCGCCCGTCGGTCTCCTCGAACATCGACAGGTCGATCTTCGCGCTCACCGCGTCCGCGATCGCGTCGAGGATCTCGTCCTTCGTGCGGAAGTGGTTGTAGAGCGAGGGGCCGCTCACTCCGAGCTCGGCCGCGAGCCGGCGGGTGGAGAGCGCGCCGAGCCCCTCCGCGTCCACGAGCGCGCCCGCCGTCTCGACGATGCGGTCTCGGCTGAGCAGGGGCTTGCGCGGTCGGGCCATGGCGCACATAGTAGGCCTGCGCAGAGAAAACTAGCAGTGGTAATTAAATGGACGGGCGAGGTGGCACGGTGGATCTGGCGCTGAGTGAGGAGCAGGAAGCCGTACGGCGGCTCGCCGAGGACTTCGTCGCACGCGAGGTCGCCCCGCACGCCGTCGCGTGGGACCGCGCCGAGGAGGTGGACCGGTCCCTCGTGAAGAAGCTCGGCGCCGTCGGCTTCCTCGGGCTCACCATCCCGGAGGAGTACGGGGGTTCGGGCGGCGACCACCTCGCGTACTGCCTCGTCACCGAGGAGCTCGGACGCGGCGACTCCTCCGTGCGCGGCATCGTCTCCGTCTCCCTCGGCCTGGTCGCCAAGACGATCGCCGGCTGGGGCAGCGAGGAGCAGAAGCGGGCGTGGCTGCCCCGGCTCGCCTCCGGCGAGGCGCTCGGCTGCTTCGGCCTCACCGAGCCGGGCACCGGCTCCGACGCCGGAAACCTGACCACCCGCGCGGTGCGCGACCCCGATGCCGACGAGTACGTCGTCAGCGGCACCAAGATGTTCATCACCAACGGCACGTGGGCCGATGTCGTCCTGCTCTTCGCCCGCACCAATGACACCCCGGGCCACAAGGGCGTCTCCGCCTTCCTCGTCCCCACGGACACCCCCGGCCTCACCCGCCGCGCCGTTCACGGCAAGCTCGGCCTGCGCGGCCAGGCCACCGCCGAACTGGTCCTGGAGGACGTCCGCGTCCCGGCCTCCGCGATGCTCGGCCCCGAGGGCAAGGGCTTCACCGTCGCCATGTCCGCCCTCGCCAAGGGCCGCATGTCCGTCGCCGCGGGCTGTGTCGGCATCGCCCAGGCCGCGCTCGACGCCGCCGTGCGCTACGCGGGGGAGCGCGAGCAGTTCGGAAAGCCCATCGCCTCGTACCAGCTCGTGCAGGAGCTGATCAGCGACATCGCCGTCGACGTGGACGCGGCCCGGCTGCTCACCTGGCGGGTCGCCGACCTGATCGACCGGGGCCAGGACTTCGCCACCGCCGCTTCCAAGGCGAAGCTGTACGCCTCCGAGGCCGCCGTCCGCGCGGCGAACAACGCCCTCCAGGTCTTCGGCGGCTACGGCTACATCGACGAGTACCCGGTCGGCAAACTGCTGCGGGACGCCCGGGTCATGACGCTGTACGAGGGCACCAGCCAGATCCAGAAGCTCATCATCGGGCGGGCGCTCACGGGGGTCTCGGCCTTCTGACGTCTGAGTACCCCCCTGAGTACACGGACGGATGTGGCACCGGCCACATCCGTCCGATGCTGTCCTCATGAGCGACACACCGGTCAAGCAGCAGAACACCGCCGCCTACTACACGCAGGCCGTCATCTCCTTCGGCGTCGCCGGCGCGGCGGTGGCCATCGGGGTCTACCAGCTGGAGGCCAGCGCCTGGGTGCGGGCCTTCCTCGCCGTCTCGGTCCTCTACCTCACGACCTCGGCCTTCACCCTCGCCAAGGTCGTCCGCGACCGGCAGGAGGCCGGCCAGATCGTCAGCCGGGTCGACCAGGCCCGCCTGGAGAAGATCCTCGCCGAGCACGACCCCTTCCAGAAGCTCTGACCCACCGGTCTCCGGACCTTCGGGCTCTAAGCGCTTGCTCACCCTCGTTGATATGGTGTTCGTCCTGACGGGGTCCGAGAAGGAGTGTGCGATGAGCGCGGCGGAGGAGACGCCCGGGGGCGAGGACATGCCCTGGGGCGAGGTCACGCCCGAGGCGGCCCGGCGACTGCTGGTGGCCGCCGTCGAGGCGTTCGCCGAGCGCGGGTACCACGCCACCACCACCCGGGACATCGCGGGCCGTGCCGGCATGAGCCCGGCCGCGCTCTACATCCACTACAAGACCAAGGAAGAGCTGCTCCACCGGATCAGCCGGATCGGTCACGACAAGGCCCTGGAGATCCTCCGGGCCGCGGCCGACGGCGACGGCACGGCCGCCGAGCGCCTCGCCGACGCGGTGCACTCCTTCGTCCGCTGGCACGCCGAGCGGCACACGACCGCGCGGGTCGTCCAGTATGAGCTGGACGCCCTCGGCCCCGAGCACCGCGCCGAGATCGTGGAGCTGCGCCGGCAGTCCGACGCGGCGGTGCGCCGGATCATCGACGAGGGAGTGGCGGCCGGCGAGTTCGTGGTGCCGGACGTGCCCGGCACCACGGTCGCGGTGCTCTCGCTCTGCATCGACGTCTCGCGCTGGTTCAACACACAGGGCCGCCGGACACCCGACGAGGTCGGCGCGCTCTACGCCGACCTCGTCCTCAGGATGGTCGGAGTCGTCCGGATCCCCTGATCCGCCGGACGCTTTCGGCGGGCTCAGGAGGGCGTCGGACACTTCCGCGGGCTCAGGAGGGCGTCGGGACACCCCCGCGGGCTCAGAAGAAGTAGCGGGAGACCGACTCCGCGAAGCAGACGGGCTTGTCGGCGCCCTCGCGCTCCACGGTCACCGCCGCCGTCACCTGCACGCCGCCGCCCGCCTCCTCGACCTTCGTCAGGACGGCCGTGGCGCGCAGCCGCGAGCCGACCGGCACGGGGGACGGGAACCGGACCTTCTCGGTGCCGTAGTTGAGGCCCATCTTCATGCCCTCGACCCGCAGGACCTGCGGAACGAACAGGGGCAGCAGCGACAGGGTCAGATAGCCGTGCGCGATCGTCGTGCCGAACGGGCCGTCGGCGGCGCGCTCCGGGTCGACGTGGATCCACTGGTGGTCGCCGGTGGCCTCGGCGAAGAGATCGATGCGCTTCTGGTCGATCTCCAGCCACTCGCTGTACCCCAGCTGCTCGCCGACCCCCGCGCGCAACTCGTCGGCGGAGGTGAAGATCCTCGGCTCGGCCATGTCCCTGCTCCCTTGTGTCGCTGTCCCTCTGGTCGGCTCACTCCGGCGCTTTCTAAGCGCTTGCTCAGCATTGTGGCGCGGGTGGTCTCCTGTCAACGGACGTCCGGGGTCGACGGATGGACGGCGCCGGTCCTGAACCGTCCCGTAGGGTTCGGGGAGTGCCGCAGATTCCAGAGAAGATCCACGAGCTCACCGTCGGCCAGCTCTCCGCCCGTAGCGGGGCCGCCGTCTCCGCCCTGCACTTCTACGAGGCGAAGGGGCTCATCAGCAGCAGCCGCACGACGGGCAACCAGCGCCGCTACGGCCGTGACACCCTGCGCCGGGTCGCCTTCGTCCGGGCCGCGCAGCGGGTCGGCATCCCCCTCGCCACCATCCGGGACGCGCTGGCCCGGCTCCCCGAGGAGCGCACCCCCACCAACGAGGACTGGGCCCTGCTCTCGGCGGCCTGGCGGACCGAACTCGACGAGCGCATCAAGCAGTTGGGCCGGCTCCGCGACCACCTGACGGACTGCATCGGCTGCGGCTGCCTCTCCCTGGAGACCTGCGTGCTCTCCAACCCCGACGACGTCTTCGGCGAGCAGATGGCGGGCTCCCGCCTGCTGCCGGTGCGCAAGTCCGCCGAGGACTGAGGACCGAGGGGTCGAGGCCTGAGGGGTCGAGGGCTGAGGATCGAGGGCTGACGGCTACGAGGCGAGCACCGCCTCCGCGCCCGTCGCCACCGCCTCCGTCACCGCCCCCGCGCCCGCCGCCACCGCGAGGGCCGCGGCCTCCGCCGGCGACTCGGGCGACAGCGGCACCCCGGCCGCCTCCCCGGGCCCCGGGACCCGTTGAGACGCACCTGGAGCACGGGAGACCGCGCGGACGCGCAAGGTCCGGTCCCCCCGGGCATCACGCCGCCGGAGCCAGCGGCCGGCGCAGTTCCCCGCGGGCGCGGGCCAGCGCGCCCGACGTGAGCACCGCGCGCGGGACGCCCACGCCGCAGTCCCCGCAGACCGGGCCGAGCCACGGCTCGTACGTGTCGCCCGACCCCGCCCGCCATTGGATCCGCGGTCCCGCGCACACCGGGCACCGCTCGCCGGGGCCGTCCTCCAGAGCGGTGATCAGCCGCCGCAGCACCTCGGGCAGCGGGTCGGAGGGATGCACGGCCGGGTCGCCGCACCGCACGACCCCGTTGCCGCCCCAGACCCGCCGGTGCCAGTCGTCGAGCGCGCCGGGCCGGCGCAGCCCGTCGTGCTTCTCGCGCCGCCGCCGCGCGGCGAACCGCTCCTCGTACGCGAGCCACACGGCCCGCGCCTCCTCCAGCTCGTCGAGCGCGGCCACCAGCCGCCCCGGGTCGAGCTCCCGGTCCTCGGGACCGAACCTGTGCCGGCGGCACAGATGGTCCCAGGTCGCCCGGTGCCCGTACGGCGCGAACCGCTCCAGGCACTTGCGCAGTGAGTACCTGCGCAGCGCCGTGTCGCACCCGGGATCGCGCACCTGTCTCGCGAGACTCCGGAAACCGGCCATCTCTCGCCACCTCCGTCGCTGGTCCTTCCGCGGTATCAGAGGGACGAACGAGTGGCCCGCGATGTTCCATCGAAAATCGGATGGCAGCCATCAACGGGGTCGGAGGGACCCCCGACACGCGGCGGAACCAACGCGTCCGGTGTGGTTCACCCGCGGCCCGCCCGGGCCGCCGACACCACCACCCGGGCCAGCTCGGGCCGGAGGATGTCGCTGTGCGAGCGGACCACGTCCGCCGCGTCCACGCTCACGCACCCCGACCCCGGCACCCCTTCGCGCAGCACCGCGGCCAGAGTCCGCTCCACCGTCCCCGGCACCGCCTGGACGCCGTCGTGCCCGATCGCGCCCCAGCGCGGGTCCCCGGCGCCGAGCAGACCGGCGAGCGGACCGCCGAGCGGCCTGCCGCCCGGCCCCGCGACCGGACCGGCGAGCGACTCGGAGTCGCCCGCGAGCCGGGAGGCCAGCGGGTACATCACCCCGAGCGCCGTGTCGTGCCGGGAGTAGCAGGCCACCACCGGGCCGCGCACCCGGTGCTGCGCGTCCCTCAGCGCGCCGGACCGCCGGGGGTCGTGCGGCAGCCGGGCGGCGAAGGCGTAGTGCGAGAAGGCGCCCTGGAGGAGGGTCACGGAGGTCACGGGCCGCGCCCCCGCCGGCAGCCCCCGCAGCGCGTAGGCGACGAGCCGGGCGCCCATGCTGTGCCCCACGAGGTGGACGCGCAGCCCCGGGGCGCTCCGGGCGACCTCGCCGAGCAGCGGCCCGAGCCCGAGCTCGCCGACCCGTCCGGCCCGCCGCTTCATCACGTAGTACGTGGCCTGCCGCAGTGCCTCCCGGGCTCCCTTCCAGTACCGCTTCAGCCCCTCCCCGAAGCCCTCGGCCGGCACGGAGCCGCCGGTCGACTCCACCGCCTCGGTGAACAGGGCGCACATCTCCACCGGGTCCGCGACCAGGAACGCTGGCACCGGCTCCGCGGAGGCCCCGGCGAGAACCGCCTCCCCGTCCAGGTCCCCACTCCCGTCCCCGTACGCGCTCCCGTCCCCGTCCGCACCCCCACCCCCGTCCGCGGCCCCGTGCACGTCCGTCAGCTCCCTCAGCAGCGACCCGAACTCGATGAACGCGGCCTCGTCCGGCGGCGCGAGCGCCAGCAGCTCGGTGAGCCGCCCGAGGACCGGCTCCTTCTCGGGGAGGATCGTCACCAGCGCCCGGTAGTCGGGGACCGGCTCGTCCGTGAACATCATCGACGGCCAGATCACCCCCGCGTACCCGGCCTCGACCCCCGGCCCGAACAGACCGGGGAAGGGGGCGAAGAAGTCCGAGCAGAGGCGGGTGGCGCCGGACGGGGAGCTGTTCCATCCGTGCGCCAGCAGCACCAGGTCCGTCACCCCCTGCCGGGCGAGCGCGGCGAGGGCCGCGGACTGCCCGGGCGGCCCGTCGCCGTCCTTGTCGAAGGTGATCTCCCGGTACGGCTCCACACTCATCCCGGTCACGGCCCGACCGTCCCTCCACGTCGAGGTGGCCGCCGCGCCGAGGCGCGCGGGTGCGCGGGCGGCGGCTCCATGGCGAGCATGCCCGCGCGCGGACCCGTCCAGACGTGGCGGGGCGGCCCTCCTGGCGTACCGTCAGCGCAGCCGCGCCGCCGAGACCCGCGGGAAGTGGATCAGCAGGTCGTACGAGGCCGGGAGCCGTACGGGCACGATGTCGCCCGGCCAGGGGTACGCGGTCCCGATGTGCCGGGCCCGCCGGGGCGCGTCGAGCCAGTCGCGCGCCGCCCCGGTCGTCCGCCGCAGGTCCAGGTAGAAGGCGCCGGGGGAGACCCGGTCCAGGGTGTGGGCGTGGCTGTCCGGGCCGAGAGGGCCGACGGTGAAGGCCCTTAGCGGCTCGCCGGGGGCCTCGGTGTCGTGCGCGTTGAACGAGCCCTGCCCGAAGGAGGCGCCGACGCTCACGTAGTCCCGGCCGAGGGCGTCCCGCAGGAAGGCGCCCTGGATGCGCGGGTACTGGTCCGGCTTCGGCGTCACGTACCCGACGTGCCCGTTGTGCGCGGAGAGCACGATCCGGTCGCCGGTCTGCCGCTGCCACCACACGGTGTTCTCCGCCATGACGCGGTCCCGGTAGAGCATCGCCGCGGCGGCCCCCGCCTCCGTCAGGTCGTGGGCGAACTCGGTGCCGACCTGGGCGACGGCACGCGCGTGCTGGACGGCCCAGGTGTGCGCCTCCCGCGCCCCCGGGTCCTCGCCCGGCCGCTGCCGCTCCAGGAGGGCGAGGGCCCGGTTCACGTCGTCGGCCATCCGCTGCCGCTCGGGGCGCGGCTTGGCCATGTACGCCTTCATCCAGGACTCGACCTCGCCCGAGGGCCGCGAGTCCCGGTACAGCTCCCGGAAGCGGGGGAGGAGCGCGGGGCGGGTGCGGGCCACGTACGAGGTGACGGCGTCGAAGAGGTTCGGTCCCGCGTACCCGAGGTCGGTCCCCAGGAAGCGGACCGGGCGACGGGGGTGAAGCCCGTTGTACTTCCGCATCCACCGGAAGAGGTCGAGGTACTCCTCGGTGTTCCAGAGGCGGTACGACTCCTGGAACTCGTCCCGCATGATCGCCCGGATGTCGCCCCGCCCGGTGCGGACCCACTCGTCGACGAGCAGTCCCGTGGACCAGTTGGCCTCCAGGGCGAAGGTGGTGAAGCCCCGCCGCTCCACGAGGTGTTCGAAGATCCGGTGCTTGGCCGCGAAGAACTCCGCCGAGCTGTGGGTGGCCTCGCCGATGCCGACGACCTTCGCCGAGCCGATCATCCGGTCGAGCGCGCTCAGGTCGGTCAGGGGGTGGGCGGTGCGGGCGAGTTCGCGTGCGGGGTCGGGGGCCGGCCGGCCGGTCGCCCCGGCGGCGGGTGCCAGGGCGCCGAGGGAGGCGGCGACGAGCACTCCGACGAGGGCCGACCTGGCGCGGGCGGAGCGGCGTCGTAAGGAGAGGTTCATGGGGCCAGCCTGGTCGGCGGGCCGCCCGCGGGGACATCCCGCCGGCCCCCCTGTCGGCAGGGGGGTCAACCCCCGTCAGCGGTAGAGCAGATACTCCTCGCGTACCGCCCGGAAGGCCGTCAGGCCGGTCTCCCACGCCCCGACGACCTCGTCGGTGTCCGCGCCCGCGTCGATCAGCGTCCGCACCCCGGTCGAGCCGGTCAGCTTGTCGATCCAGTGGTCCGCCCGCCAGGCGAAGCCCGACCACGACCGCCGGGCGGTGACCAGGAGCCCGATCCCGGTCCGTACCGGGTCGAAGGAGTCGCGGTCGTGGACGTGCAGCTGCACCCCGCCCACGGTCTTCCCCTGGAACTTGGAGAAGGTCGGGGCGAAGTACGCCTCGCGGAAGCGGACTCCGGGCAGGCCGAGGGCGTTCGCCGTCTCCGCCCACCGCCGGTCGATCCCCTCGGCGCCGAGCAGTTCGAAGGGGCGGGTCGTGCCCCGGCCCTCGGAGAGGTTCGTCCCCTCGAAGAGGCAGGTGCCCGAGTAGACGAGCGCGGTGTCGGGCGTCGGCATGTTCGGGCTCGGCGGCACCCAGGGCAGCCCGGTCGCGTCGAAGAGCTCCGTGCGCCGCCACCCCGTCATGCGGACGGTCTCCAGGGCCACGGGCGCGGCCAGGAACTCCGCGTTGAAGAGCAGGGCCAGCTCGGCCACCGTCATGCCGTGCGCCTGCGCGATCGGCTCGCGCCCGACGAAGGTCGCGAAGGCCCGGTCGAGGACGGGGCCGAGCGCCGCCCGTCCGGTCACCGGGTTCGGCCGGTCGAGGACGACGAACCGCTTCCCGGCGAGAGCGGCGGCCACCATGCAGTCGTACAGCGTCCAGATGTACGTGTAGAAGCGCGCGCCGACGTCCTGGATGTCGAAGACGACCGTGTCGACGCCGGAGGCCGTGAAGACGTCCGCCAGCGGCTGCCCGCTCTTCAGGTACGTGTCGTAGACGGGCAGCCCGGTCGCCGGGTCGTCGTACCGCCCCTCGGAGCCGCCCGCCTGTGCGGTGCCCCGGAAGCCGTGCTCGGGGCCGAAGACGGCGACCAGGTCCACCCGTTCGTCGGCGTGCATCACGTCCACGACGTGCCGGGCGTCCGCGGTGATCCCGGTCGGGTTGGTGACGACACCGACCCGCTCGCCGGCCAGCAGGGCGTACCCGTCCGCCGCGAGGCGCTCGAAGCCGGTACGCACCCGGTGGCGCCCGGCGGCGGGTGCGGCCGAGGCGGTGGGCGCGGTGGCGGACACCGCGCCCACCGAGCCGAGGGCGCCCCCGGCGGCCAGCAGACTCCGTCGCGACAGGCTCATGCGGAAACCTCCTCGATCGCCGTCCCCGGCCGGGGCGCGTGACATGGGCACGCACGCTAGCGCTCCTGACCGCCCCGGGGAACGAGGCGTGCGGACCGACTCTTCCCTCACGACATACCGACCGGTTAGTCTGCCGTCATCGTCATCGTCATCGTCGTCATCACCGTCCCGGTGAGGTTCGGAGAGGTGGGTTCATCCATGAGCGCGGACGTGAGTGCCGTTGAGGGCGCCGGCGTGGTCGTCACGGGAGCGGGCGGCGGGATCGGCGCGGCCCTCGCCCGCCGCTTCGCCGCCGAAGGGGCCCGGGTCGTCGTCAACGACCTCGACCCCGTCCGTACCAAGGCCGTCGCCGAGGAGATCGGCGCCATCGCCGTCCCGGGCGACGCCTCCGCCGTCGTGGAAGAGGCCCGCGAGGCCCTCGGCGGCACCGTCGACATCTGGTGCGCCAACGCCGGACTCTCCTCGCCCGGCGACGCCTTCGCCGACGAGGACGTCTGGGCCGCCGCCTGGGACGTCAACGTCATGGCCCACGTCCGCGCGGCCCGCGCCCTGCTCCCCGACTGGCTGGAGCGCGGCACCGGCCGCTTCGTCTCCACGGTCTCCGCCGCCGGACTGCTCACCATGATCGGCGCGGCCCCGTACAGCGTCTCCAAGCACGGGGCCTACGCCTTCTCCGAGTGGCTCTCCCTCACCTACCGGCACCGCGGCCTCAAGGTCCACGCCATCTGCCCGCAGGGCGTCCGTACGGACATGCTGACCGCCGCCGGATCGGCCGGCGAGCTCGTCCTCACCCCCACCGCCATCGAGCCCGAGGACGTCGCCGACGCCCTCCTCGACGCCATCGACGCCGACCGGTTCCTCGTCCTGCCCCACCCCGAGGTCGCCGCCTACTACCGCAACCGCGCCACCGACCCCGAGCGCTGGCTCGGCACCATGAACCACGTCCAGCGCACCTGGGAGACGGGCACCCGATAAGAGGGCCCCGGCGGATGGGAAGATCTAGGGACGGGGACTATGGTCCCCGGACCAGGAACGATCACGGTGGAAGGCGGCGGAGCATGGCCAGGACGACGGACGGGGGCGGCACACCCGTCCCACAGAGGCTCCTCGCCGCCGCCACCCGGCTCTTCGCGGAGCAGGGCTACGACCGCACCTCCGTCCAGGAGATCGTCGAGGCGGCCGGGGTCACCAAGGGTGCCCTGTACCACTACTTCGGCTCCAAGGAGGACCTCCTCCAGGAGGTCTACTCCCGGGTCCTGCGCCTCCAGCAGGAGCGGCTCGACGGCTACGCGGACGCCGACGCGCCCGTCGAGGAGCGGCTGCGCGCCGCGGCCGCCGACGTCGTCGTCACCACCATCGAGAACCTCGACGACGCCGCCATCTTCTTCCGCTCCATGCACCACCTCAGCCCGGAGAAGAACAAGCAGGTCCGCTCCGAACGGCGCCGCTACCACGAGCGGTTCCGGGCCCTCGTCGAGGAAGGGCAGCGCTCCGGGGTCTTCTCCTCGGCGACCCCCGCCGACCTGGTCGTCGACTACCACTTCGGCTCCGTGCACCACCTCTCCACCTGGTACCGCCCCGACGGCCCCCTCACCCCCGAGCAGGTCGCCGGCCACCTCGCCGACCTCCTGCTCCGAGCCCTCCGCCCCTGACAGCCCCTCGGGGTATCACTGGGCCCGTGAACGGGGTCGCGGCCGGCCACGGGCCGGACGGACACCACCGGCTGGCCTCCCTGAGCGCCGACGCCAGGTCCGCCAAGGGCTGGCACCTCGGGCCGCCGCCCGTGGACGGGGAGTCCGTCGACGATCCCGTGACGCGCGTCCGGGCCGGGTACAGCTCCGGCCGGCCCGTCGTGGTCGTCCAGGACGCCGACGGCGCGCGTCTCCTGGACGGCGCGAGCGGCGCCGTACTGGACCGCACGGAGGAGCGGGACGACGGTCCGGCCGTCGACGTCCACCCGGGTGCCCCGGTCCTCCTCCGGGACCGGCCCGGGAAGAGGAAGTGGAAGCGGAAGCGGCAGCCGGTCGGGGGGCGGTTCCGGGCGAGTGGGCCGCCCATCCCCTTTCCCGAGACGCGCGGACTGGTCGGGGCCTTCCCCGTACCGGGCACCGGAGTCCCCCGGTTCGTCGCCTGTATCGCCCCCAACGACAGGGGCAATCGCTACCTCGCCATGTACCCGGCCGACAGCCGGGTGAAGGACCCCCTGGACGCCAGACTGACCGACGTCCGCTCGGTGCGGCTCGTGCCGGACGGCGCTCGGGTCTTCGCCGCCGCGGTCGGGTACCTGCACCACGGCCGCGGCACGGTCCTGACCGCCGGTGCCGACGGCGTCCTGACGCTGTTCGCCGCCGACACCACGGAGGTCCTGCACCGGATCCACCTCGGCGGGGAGATCCTGGGCCTGGACCGGCTCGACGACGAACGGCTCTGCGTCCACACGGCGACGGGCATCGTCTGCCTGCACCTGCACCTGCACCTGCACCTGCACCTGCACCTGCGCCTGCGCCTGGGCTGAGCCCGGGGCATGCGGCCGAAGCCGGTCCTACAGGTACTTCTTCAGCTCCCGGCGCGCCAGCGACCGCTGGTGCACCTCGTCCGGCCCGTCCGCGAGCTTCACCGTCCGCGCCGCCGCCCACAGTTCGGCCAGCGGGAAGTCCTGCGAGACCCCGCCCGCCCCGTGCGTCTGAACGGCCTTGTCGATGATGTCGACGACCGCGCGCGGAGTAGCGATCTTGATGGCCTGGATCTCCGTGTGCGCGCCCCGGTTGCCGACGGTGTCCATGAGCCAGGCCGTCTTGAGGACGAGGAGCCGCAGCTGCTCGATCGTCACCCGGGCGTCGGCGATCCAGTTCTGGACGACTCCCTGCTGGGCGAGGGACTTGCCGAAGGCGGTACGGGAGACGGCGCGGCGGCACATCAGCTCGACGGCCCGCTCGGCCATGCCGATGAGCCGCATGCAGTGGTGGATGCGGCCGGGGCCGAGCCGGGCCTGGGCGATGGCGAAGCCGTCGCCCTCCTCGCGGATGAGGTGCGAGGCGGGGACGCGGACGTCGTCGAAGACCACCTCGGCGTGGCCGCCGTGGGAGTGGTCCTCGTACCCGTACACCTGCATCGCGCGCCGCACCTCGACGCCGGGGGTGTCGCGCGGCACGAGGATCATCGACTGCTGGCGGCGGAGGTCCGTCCCGTCGGGATCGGTCTTGCCCATGACGATGAAGATCCGGCAGTCGGGGTTCATCGCCCCGGAGATGTACCACTTGCGTCCGTCGACGACGTACGAGTCGCCGTCCCGCCGGATCCGGGTCTCGATGTTCGTCGCGTCGGAGGAGGCGACCTCGGGCTCGGTCATCGCGAAGGCCGAGCGGATCTCGCCCGTCAGGAGGGGCTCAAGCCACTGCTTCTTCTGCGCCTCGTCGCCGAACTGGGCGAGCAGCTCCATGTTCCCGGTGTCCGGGGCGGCGCAGTTGAGGGCGGTGGGGGCCAGGTGCGGGCTGCGGCCGGTGATCTCGGCGAGCGGCGCGTACTGGAGGTTGGTCAGCCCGGCCCCGTACTCCGCGTCCGGGAGGAAGAGGTTCCACAGGCCCTGCCGCTTGGCCTCGGCCTTGAGCTCCTCGACCACCGCCGGGGTGTCCCAGGGCGAGGCGAGCAGGGCGCGCTGCTCCTCGGCGACGGTCTCGGCCGGGTACACGTGCTCGTCCATGAAGGCGAGAAGCCTCGCGCGGAGCTCCTCGGTGCGTGCGTCGTAGGCGAAGTCCATGGCGGGTCAGCCCTCCTGAAGGGTGGTCAGGCCGTGCTCGATGAAGACGGGGACGAGTTCGCCGATGCGGTCGAAGCCGGCGCCGACCGTCTGCCCGAGGGTCCAGCGGTAGTGGATGCCCTCCAGGATCACGGCGAGCTTGAACCAGGCGAAGGCCGTGTACCAGGCGAGGGCGGAGGTGTCGCGGCCCGAGCGGGCCGCGTAGCGCTCGACCAGCTCGGCGGCGCTCGGGTGGCCGGGGGCCGTGGCGGTCGTCGAGATGGGGGAGTCCGGCAGATCGAGCGGCGTGCTGTACATGACGAGCAGGCCGAGGTCGGTGAGCGGGTCGCCGAGCGTGGACATCTCCCAGTCGAGGACGGCCCGGATCCGGTCGTCCTCGCCGATGAGGACGTTGTCGAGCCGGTAGTCGCCGTGCACCACGGTGGGCGGGGGTGACTCCGGCAGCGCGCGGCCGAGGGCCGCGTGCAGCTCCTCGATCCCCGGCAGCTCGCGGCCGCGCGAGGCGTCGAGCTGCTTGCCCCAGCGGCGCAGCTGCCGGTCGAGGAAGCCCTCGGGGCGGCCGAAGTCGCCGAGCCCGACGGCCGCCGGGTCCACGGCGTGCAGGTCGACGAGGGTGTCGACCAGGCCGAGGGCGGCGGCGCGGGTGCGCTCGGGACCGAGCGGCGCGAGCTCCTCGGCGGAGCGGTACGGCGTCCCGTCGACGAACTCCATGACGTAGAAGGGTGCGCCGAGCACGGTCTCGTCCTCGCAGAGCAGCAGCGTCTCCGGCACCGGCACGTCCGTCGTGTGCAGGGCGCTGATGACGCGGTGCTCGCGCCGCATGTCGTGGGCGGTGGCGAGGACGTGGCCGAGCGGCGGCCGGCGGACGACCCAGCGGCCGGTGCCGTCGGTCACGACGTAGGTCAGGTTCGAGCGGCCGCCCTCGATCAGCCGGGCTTCGAGGGGGCCGGCGACCAGGCCGGGCCGCTCCCGGTCGAGGAAGCGGCGCAGCTGCTCGGGGTCGAGACCTGGCGGCGGGGCGGGACTCATGGTGCGTACCTCCGGATCGGCTTCGGTCGGCATTCATGATGACCGACCAGTCGGTATGTCGTCCAGAGGGGTGCTGGGAAACCCCGTCCGCGCTCTGGCTCTCAGGTCTTATCCCTGAATAGAGTTCACATATGGATGCGAAGATGCTGCTCGTCGACGAAGTCCGGCTGACCCCGATCCTCATCTCCGACCCGCCCCTCCTCAACGTCCAGGGCGTCCACCAGCCCTTTACGCCCCGGCTCGTGGTGGAAGTGATCACCAGGGGAGGGGTGAGCGGCCTCGGGGAGACCTACGGCGACGGTGTCTACCTCGACCTCGCCCGCCCGCTGGCCGAGGCTCTGCCCGGACACTCGGTCACGGACGTGAACGCTCTCTTCGCGCTTTCCGACCTCGGCACGGGCGCGGGCACGGCGGAGTCCCTGGACACGGGCGTCGACGCGGGCGGCCTGCGCGGTGTCAGGACCGCCGACAAGCTCCGTCTCTCCGTCGTCTCCGCCTTCGAGACCGCCTGCCTCGATGCCCTCGGCAAGACCCTCGGCCTGCCCGTCCACGCCCTGCTCGGCGGCAAGGTCCGCGACACCGTCGAGTACAGCGCCTACCTCTTCTACCGCTGGGCCGCCCACCCGGGCGCGGACCCGGCGGACGACTGGGGCGCGGCCCTCGACCCCGCGGGGATCGTCGCCCAGGCCCGCCGCTTCGACCGCCTCCACGGCTTCCGCTCCTTCAAGCTCAAGGGCGGGGTGTTCGCGCCCGAGCGGGAGATCGCCGCGATCCGCGCGCTCGCCGAGGAGTTCCCCGGCCGCCCGCTCCGCCTCGACCCCAACGGCGCCTGGTCCGTGGAGACCTCCCTCGCCGTCGCGCACGAACTGAAGGACGTACTGGAGTACCTGGAGGACCCGGCGAGCGGCACCGGCGCCATGGCCGAGATCGCCGCCGCCACGGACGTGCCGCTCGCGACCAACATGTGCGTGACCACCTTCGAGGAGGTCCCGGAGGCCTTCGCGAAGGAGGCGGTACGGATCGTCCTCTGCGACCACCACTACTGGGGCGGTCTCCACCGCACCCGCGAACTGGCCGCGCTCTGCCGCACCTACGGCGTCGGGCTCTCCATGCACTCCAACACCCACCTGGGCATCAGCCTCGCCGCCATGACCCAGGTCGCCGCCACCCTGCCCGAGCTCCACCACGCCTGCGACACCCACTACCCGTGGCAGACCGAGGACGTCGTCACCACCCGTCCCGTCTTCCGCGCGGGCCGGCTCGCGGTCTCCGACGCGCCCGGCCTCGGCGTCGAGCTCGACCGGGCCGCGCTCGCGGCGCTGCACCGCCGCTGGCTCGACGACGACGGCACCCTGCGGGAGCGCGACGACGCCGCGGCGATGCGCGTCGCGGACCCGGAGTGGCGCACACCCCGGGTCCCGCGCTGGTGAGGCCCCGGTTTCGATCGCGCGGTGTCAGGCGTGACAGGCCACGGGTGCGGTGTCAGGCGTGGCAGGCCACCGGCATCCCGCCGTTCATGGCCGCCATGTCGCCGAAGACCGCCACCGGGTTCAGTGGCGACCCCTCCGGCAGGCCCTCCAGCTCCGCGTACGCCCGGTGGAGGTTCGCGACGAGCCGCTCGCTCTCCTGCCAGGCGGCGAACTCCCCGAGCTCCGCCCGGCGCGCCGTCTCCAGCGGCGTCGCCCCCTTCGCGTACCCCTCCGCGGCCAGCTCCCGCACCCAGAGCAGGTACCGCTCCGTCGTGTCGTAGGCCGAGGGGTCGGTCACCCGGCCGTGCCCCGGCACGACCGTCGGCGCGTCGAGCGAGCGCAGCAGTTCGAGCGCGCGCAGCGAGCCGGAGAGCGACCCCATCGGCAGGAAGGGCGTCCCGCCGTGGAAGACCAGGTCGCCGGTGAAGACCACGCCCTGCTCCGGGAGGTGCACGATCGAGTCGCCCGTGGTGTGCGCCGGGCCCGGGTGGATCACCCGTACCTCGATCTCGCCGACGTACAGCGTCAGCCGCTCGCGGTACGTGACGGACGGCGGCAGGATGTCGACCTCGCCGAAGTCGGTCTGCGGCCACAGCAGATGGAGCTGGTGTCCGGCGGCGAGCTGCTCGGTCCGGCAGTTCTCGTGCCCGACGATCCGCGCCTCCGGCCGGAACACCCCGTTGCCGTAGGTGTGGTCGCCGTGGTGGTGCGTCGTGACGATGGTCCGGGGCAGCGGCAGCCCCTCGGCGAGCACCGCCTCGCGCAGCAGCCGCGCCCGCCGCTCGGTGGCCGCGGTGTCGACGAGGAGCGACTCGCGCGCGTCGCCGAGGAAGCCGGCGTTGTTCAGGCACCAGCCGCCGTCGGGCTGGACGAAGGCGTGGACGTTCGGCGCGAGCGCGACCACGTAGGGATCGGTGACAGACAAAGGGATTCCCCCGGTTGAGAGCCCGACTGGACAGGGGAAGAGTGCCAGTCGGGACGAGCTCCCGGGAAGCCGGGCAGGTCGAGGGCGTCAGTGGTCGTCCCAGTGGTTGCCGTGCGCCGCGTGCCGGTGCCCGTCGTGCGCGTAGTCGAGGTGGTCGCCGTGCTCGACGGCGGTGTGTCCGCACTCCGGCCCGTGCGTGTGGTCGGGGTGGGTGTGCGGGATGTGCGAGGTGGTCTCGCACTCGTCCCAGTGCCCGGCGTGCTCGCGGTGCAGGTGCCCGTTGTGGGCGTAGTCGACATGGTCCCGGTGCGTGACGACGGTGTGCCCGCACTGCGGGCCGTGGGAGTGCGCGTGGGTGGGGTGCTCGTGGTGGAGAACGGTCATGACGTGGCCTCTGCGAGGGGTCGGCTGACTCCCTTCCAGGCTAGTTCCATATACCCCGCTCGTCCTGATTCACGTGAATCGCCGTGATCATGCACTCCCGCCCGACTTGCGAGAGCCCCGGGCCCGGCCGAGTGTCGGGGTATGAAGGCGATCAGCTACAGCCGGTACGGCGGCCCCGAGGTCCTGGAGTACGGCGAGCTGCCCGACCCCAAGATCGGTCCGGACGGGGTCCTGGTCGAGGTGCGGGCGGCCTCCGTCAACCCGGTCGACTGGAAGGCGCAGGCCGGATACCTCGACGGCATGCTGGACGCGGTCTTCCCCGTCGTCCCCGGCTGGGACGTCTCCGGTGTCGTCATCCGCCCCGGCGTCTCCGTCACCGAGTTCGCCGTGGGCGACGAGGTCATGGGGTACGTCCGCGAGGACTTCCTCTCCCGGGGCACCTTCGCCGAGTACGTCGCCGCTCCCGTCCGCACCCTCGCCCGCAAGCCGCGCACCCTGGGCTTCGAGGAGTCCGCCGCCCTGCCCCTCGTCGGCCTCACCGCCTACCAGGTCCTCCACCACGCCCTCGCGGTCCGCCCGGGCGAGACCGTCCTCGTGCACGCGGCGGCCGGCGGCGTCGGGTCGATGGCCGTCCAGATCGCGCGCCACCACGGCTGCCGGGTCATCGGCGCCGCGCGGGACGCGGGCCGGGAGCGGGTCGCGGAGCTCGGCGCAGAGCCCGTCCAGTACGACGAGCGCACCTTCGCCGAGCAGGTCCGCACCCTCGCCCCGCAGGGCGTGGACGCCGTCCTCGACACCATCGGCGGCCCGTTCCTGAAGCTCTCCGCCGCCCTGCTCGCCCCGGGTGGCCGCCTCGCCTCGATCGCCGACGGCGAGGTCCTCGCCCTCGGCGGTCGCTACTTCTGGGTGCGCCCGGACCCCGTCGACCTCGCGGCCATCGCGGACCTGGTCGACGAGGGCGTCCTCACCGTGCGGGTGGCCAGGACGTTCCCCCTGGAGCGGGCGGCCGACGCCCAGCGCGCCAACGCCGAGGGCGGTCTGAACGGCAAGGTCGTCGTCACCGTCCCCTGACCGCCGGGACGCCCCGCCGGGTCACCAGATCATCGCCGCCCCGAGGGCGGCCAGCGCGATCGTGCATCCCGCGGCGAGCAGCGCGCCCCGATGCGAGAGCGGGCCAGGCCTGACCGTGCTCAGGGCGCGGATACGGCGGTGGGCGACGGCGAGGAAGCCGATCCAGACCAGCGCCGACAGCGCGAGGGCGGTCAGCCCCGTCGCGGTGGTGTCGTCGTGCAGGGCCAGCTTGACGGCGAGCACCGCCACCACCGTCCACGACAGGGTCGTACGCCGCCACGCGAGCCGCGTCCGCTCCGGCTGGAGCCCGGGGTCCCGGACCTCCGGGTCGGGGGCCCCGGTGCCGTGGGCCCCCGTCACCGCGCGGTCCGGCCCTTCCGCTCGGTCCGTCCGGTCCGTCCGGTCACTGCCCGGTCCAGCCGAAGAGCACGACCACCACCATCGCCACCGCCACCACGGCCACCACGAGGCTCAGCACCGCGGGGAACCGGGACCCGGGAAGGTCCTCGCCGCGCCGCATCGCCCGCTCGCAGCGCACCCAGTGGTTCACCGCCCGCAGCGCGCACAGCACACCGGCCCCGAGCAGCGCGAGCGCGAGCCCGACCCGGACGCCCCAGCGCAGGTCCGGCAGGAACTGGTCGACGGCGAAACCGCCGCCCACCAGCGCGAGCGCGGTACGGATCCAGGCCAGGAAGGTCCGCTCGTTGGCCAGGGAGAAGCGGTAGTCGGGGGTGTCGCCCTCGTCCCGGATCCGCTGCGGCGCGAACCACAGCCGCAGACTCTGCACGAAATCGCTCACACGTGCACCCTAACGGCCGGGTGATCGACCCGCCCGGCGCCCCTCACCCGGCCCGTTCGGTGCCCGAAACCCGGCCCCGCCCGGCGCCGTCACCAGGCCCCGTGCGCCCGCAGTCGCTCGTACCCGGCCATGCCGTCGGGCACCCACTCCCACGTGCCGAGCCGCGCGGCGAACTCCTCGTCCGTCAGGAAGTCGTGCCAGGCGACCTCCTCGACCTGCGGGTGCACCGGCAGGTCGCACCGGACCTCGTACACCGCCGACCACCACTTCCCGGCCACGCCCCCGGAGTCGTAGAGGAAGGTCAGCACCGGCTCGGGCCGGGGCAGTCCGGTGACCCCCAACTCCTCCTCGGCCTCGCGGAGCGCGGCCTCGTCGTAGGACTCGCCCGCGCCGACGACCCCGCCGACGAACATGTCGTACAGGGAGGGGAAGACCAGCTTGGTCGGCGTCCTGCGGTGGACGAAGGTCCGGCCCTCGGCGTCCCGGACCCGGACGAAGACGCAGCGATGGATGAGGCCCTGCGCGTACACCTCACCGCGCGGGGCCCGTCCGATCACCCGGTCGTGTTCGTCGACGACATCGAGAATCTCTTCAGCGGCGCTCATTCCGCCATCCAACCAGGCCCGAACAGACCCGAACAGGCCGGAGCAGACCCGAACAGGCCCGAGCAGGGGGAGCCGGTCTCACTGCCCCATGACGTACTTGACGGTCGGGCCGGTGGTCCAGCCGCCGTCCACCGCCAGCTCCGCGCCCGTCACGTACGAGGCGGCGTCCGAGAGCAGGAAGACGACGGCGCCCGCGATCTCGTCGGCCTCGCCGACCCGGCCCATCGGCGTGTTCGGGTACTTGCCCTCGCCGCGCTCGATGCCGACGGAGGCCGTCATCGGGGTGTACGTCATGCCCGGGTGGACCGAGTTGACGCGGATCCCCGCCGTGCCGAGCTCCACCGCGCCGATCTTCGTCAGTCCGCGCACGCCCCACTTGGAGGCGCCGTAACCGGCGGTCAGCGCCAGGCCCATGAGGCCCGCGGCCGAGGAGATGTTGACGATCGAGCCGCCGCCCGCCTCCTTCATCGCGGGTATCGCGGCCTTCATGCCGATGAAGACACCGGTCAGGTTGATGTCGAGGACCTTGCGGAAGTGCTCGACGGACTCGGTCTCCAGGAAGGCGCCCGTGGAGATGCCCGCGTTGTTCACCAGGCCGTGCAGCCCGCCGAACTCCGCCACGGCGTACGCGACGGCCGCCGCCCAGCCCTCCTCGGAGGTCACGTCGTGGTGGAGGAAGCGCGCCCGCTCGCCGAGCGCGTCGGCGGTCGCCTGGCCGTCCTCGTCCAGGACGTCGGTGATCACGACATCGGCGCCGGCGGCCACGGCCTGCCGGGCGGCCTCGGCGCCCAGGCCGCGGGCGCCGCCGGTGATGAGCACGGTCTTGCCGGTGAGGTCGTTCATGAGGGTCCCTTCAAGGTCCTGCGGAAGCTGTCGCGGTCGCGGCTGGTGTCGCTGTCGCGTGTCTCAGACGCTCCGGGGCTGTGCGGCCCGGAGAAGCGCGGTGGTCGTCTCGACCAGGTCGGCGAGGAAGAGCGCCTCGCCGGTGAGGGGTTCGGTGCCGTCGAGGTACTGCCGGGCCCGGTCCGCCATGGCCGCGCCCACCACGGTCAGCGCCAGGTCGAGGCGCTCCAGGAGCAGGGGCTCGGGCAGTCCGGTGGCGGCGAGGCGGTCCGCCAGCCGCTCGATCAGGTCCCAGTAGACGGTGCCGGCGAGGGTGGGGTGCGGGGTGCGGCTGCGGACGCCGCTCTCGTGGCTGAGCTGTGCGGAGATCCGCAGGCAGCGGCGGCCGCGCTCGGTGCGCAGCTCGCTCGCCTCGGCCGTGACGAGGGCCGCGACCAGCTCCTTCAGATCGTCCGTCGCCGCGTCGAGCAGGGGCGCGAGCACCTCGCGCGTACGGGCCTGGCGGCCGGCCATGACCGCGTCGAGCAGCCCGGCGCGCGAGCCGAAGTGGTACTGGACCGCGGAGGGATTGGCCTGCCCGGCCAGCGCCACGACGTCCCGCAGCTGCGCGCCGTCGACGCCTCGGGCGGCGAAGAGCTCCTCCGCCGCGCGGATCAGTTTCTCCCGGGTCTCAGGTCCCGACGTCCTTGCCATACGAACATATTAATGCTCGACATTAGAAAACGGGAGGGCGGCGAAACGGTTGACTCGATACATCCGTGTATCCAAGATGCGATCCATGTCCTACGACGCTGATGTGATCGTGATCGGGGCCGGTCTCGCCGGGCTCGTCGCCACCGCCGAGCTGGTCGACGCCGGCCGCACCGTGATCCTCCTCGACCAGGAGCCCGAGCAGTCGCTCGGCGGCCAGGCCCACTGGTCCTTCGGCGGCCTCTTCCTCGTCGACTCGCCCGAGCAGCGCAGGATGCGCGTCAAGGACAGCCACGCCCTCGCCCTCCAGGACTGGTACGGCACCGCCGGCTTCGACCGGACCGAGGACCACTGGCCGAGGAAGTGGGCCGAGGCGTACGTGGACTTCGCCGCCGGCGAGAAGCGCTCCTGGCTCCACGCGCGCGGCGTGCGGTTCTTCCCCGTCGTCGGCTGGGCCGAGCGCGGCGGCTACGACGCCAACGGCCACGGCAACTCCGTACCCCGCTTCCACATCACCTGGGGTACGGGCCCCGGCCTCGTCGCCCCCTTCGAGCGGCGGGTCCGCGAGGGCGTCGCCCGCGGCCTCGTCCAGCTCCGCTTCCGCCACCGCGTCACCGGGCTCGGCCGCACCGCGGGAGCCGTCGACACCGTCACCGGCGAGGTCCTGGAACCCTCCACCGCCGCCCGCGGCACCGCCAGCACCCGCACGCCCACCGGCACCTTCGAGCTGCGCGCCCAGGCGGTGATCGTCACCTCCGGCGGCATCGGCGGCAACCACGACCTCGTACGCGAGCAGTGGCCGGAGCGGCTCGGCACCCCGCCCGCCAAGCTGCTCTCCGGCGTCCCCGCCCACGTCGACGGACTGATGCTCGGCATCGCGGAGAAGGCCGGTGCCCACCACATCAACCGCGACCGGATGTGGCACTACACCGAGGGCATCGAGAACTGGAACCCCATCTGGGCCCGGCACGGCATCCGCATCCTCCCCGGCCCCTCCTCCCTCTGGCTCGACGCGACCGGCAGGCGACTGCCCGTCCCGCTCTTCCCCGGCTTCGACACCCTCGGCACGCTCGAACACATCATGCGGACCGGCCACGACCACACCTGGTTCGTCCTCGACAAGCGGATCATCGGCAAGGAGTTCGCCCTCTCCGGCTCCGAGCAGAACCCCGACCTCACGGGCAAGTCCGTCCGCGACGTGATCGGCCGCGCCCGCGCCGACGTACCGGCGCCGGTCCAGGCCTTCATGGACCACGGCGTCGACTTCGTCGTGGAGAACGACCTCTCCGCCCTCGTCCGCGGGATGAACGCGCTCACCGAGGAGCCGCTCATCGACGAGGACGCCCTCCGCCGGGAGATCACCGCCCGCGACCGCGAGATCGCCAACCCCTTCACCAAGGACCTCCAGGTCACGGCGGTCCGCGGCGCCCGCAAGTACCTCGGGGACAAGCTGATCCGCACGGCCTCCCCGCACCGCATCCTCGATCCCAAGGCCGGCCCGCTGATCGCCGTCCGCCTCAACATCCTCACCCGCAAGTCCCTCGGCGGACTGGAGACGGACCTCTCCTCACGCGTCCTGACGGAGAGCGGCGAGCCCCTGGAGGGCGTGTACGCGGCGGGCGAGGCGGCCGGCTTTGGCGGCGGCGGGGTCCACGGCTACCGCTCCCTCGAAGGCACCTTCCTCGGCGGCTGCATCTTCTCGGGCCGCGCGGCGGGAAGGGCGGCGGCACAGGCGGTCGGCTGAGGCGCGGGCGGTCGGCTGAGGCGCGGGCTCCGCGTCAGAGGGCGTCCGCTGCCACGGGGAACCGTTCCACCACGCGGAACCGTTCCACCACCACCATCGTCCCGTCGTCCACCACGAACCCCGGGTTGCCCAGCCCCTCCCGCATCTCCTCGCTGTGCCAGAAGCGCTCATGGGCCTCCCGCCACTCCGCGACCGACCGGTACCCCTCGCCCTCGTCGAGCGCGAGTTGCAGGTCGGCCTCGCCCAGGGGCAGGACCTGAACCTCCGTCACCTCCACGGCCGCCACCTCGCGGCCGTCCGAGTCGATGAGCGCCGAGCGCTCGCCCACCTCGGGCAGCTCCTCGTTCTCGACCTCGTACTCCACGAGGAGCCCGGTCGTGGCGACCTTCTCGCCGGAGAGGACGGCGGCGACGAGCCGGTCCCGCAGGGGGCCGGGGAAGGCGAGGAGCAGCGGCTTGAGCGCGTGAGGGCCGGTCATGGCCGACAGTCTGTCAGCCACGACCGGCCTCACGGCCGTACGCGCCGCTCAGGTCACAACACCAGTGACAGCAGCAGCACGAACACGATGCCCACGACCGAGATGATCGTCTCCATCACCGACCAGGTCTTGACCGTCTGGCCGACGGTCATCCCGAAGTACTCCTTCACCAGCCAGAACCCGGCGTCGTTGACGTGGCTGAAGAAGAGCGAACCCGCGCCGATCGCGAGGACGAGCAGCGCCGTCTCACTCGTCGACATGCCCTCAGCGAGCGGAGCCACGAGCCCCGCCGCCGAGATCGTCGCCACCGTCGCGGAACCGGTCGCGAGCCGGATCGCGACCGCGATCAGCCAGGCGAGCAGCAGGGCCGGGATGGACCAGCTCTCGGAGAAGTCCAGGATCATCTGGCCGACGCCGATGTCGATCAGGGTCTGCTTGAAGCCGCCGCCCGCACCGACGATCATCAGCACGCCCGCGATCGGGGCGAGGGACTTCTCGACGGTCGAGGACAGCCGCTCCTTGGTGAAGCCGGCCGCCCGGCCCAGGGTGAACATGCCGACCATGACGGCGGCGAGCAGCGCGATCAGCGGCGAGCCGATGACGTCGGTGACCTTCTGGACACCGTTCTCCGGGTCGTCGACCACGATGTCGACGAGCGCCTTGACCAGCATCAGGACGACGGGCAGCAGGACGGTCGCCACGGTGGCGCCGAAGCCGGGACGCTTCTCCAGGTCCTCGGAGGGACGGGCGGCCCCCTCAAGAGAGTTCAGCATGTTCTCGGGGGCCGGGATGTCCACCCAGCGGGCGGCGTACCGGGAGAACAGCGGACCGGCGATGATCACGGTGGGTATGGCGACGACGAGACCGAGGGCGAGCGTGACGCCCAGGTTGGCGCCGACCGCGTCGATCGCGACGAGCGGGCCGGGGTGCGGCGGGATGAGCCCGTGCATCACCGAGAGTCCGGCGAGGGCCGGGATGCCGATCCGCATCAGCGAGTAGTTGCCGCGCTTGGCGACGAGCAGGACGACCGGGATCAGCAGCACGATGCCGACCTCGAAGAAGAGCGGCAGCCCGATCACGGAGGCGATGACGACCATCGCCCAGGGCATGGACCGGCCGCTCGCCCTGGCCAGGATCGTGTCGACGATCTGGTCCGCGCCGCCCGAGTCGGCGAGGAGCTTGCCGAGGATCGCACCGAGCGCGATGAGCACGCCCACGCCGGCCACGGTGTTGCCGAGGCCGGTGGTGAAGGACTTGATGGTGTCCGCGAGCGGCGCGCCGGCGAACGCGCCGAGCGCGAGCGATCCGATGGTCAGCGCCAGGAACGCGTGCAGCTTGAACTTGGTGATGAGCAGGACGATGACGGCGATGCCGGCGAGTACGGCGATGCCGAGCTGGGCGTTGCCTGCCGAGGTGATCGGTTCGGCGGCATCCGCTGCCAGGATCTCGACACTGAGACTGGGCACGGTGGTTCCTCGGGGGTCAGTGGGTGGGCCGGCGCAGCGCGGCGACGGCCCGGGCGGCGATTTCTTCGGGGGTGCCGGAGACGTCGACGGCGACGCCGGCCTCGTCCTCCTGCAGCGGCTGCAGGGTGGCGAACTGGGAGTCGAGGAGTGCCGTCGGCATGAAGTGGCCCTTCCGGGCCCCCATGCGCTGCTCGATCAGCTCCCGGTCACCGGTCAGATGGAGGAAGACCACGCCGGGGGCCGCGGCGCGCAGCCGGTCCCGGTAGGTCCGCTTCAGCGCGGAGCTGCTCACCACGCCACCGAGCCCGGCCCGGTCGTGCGCCCACGCCCCGATGGCGTCGAGCCACGGCTCCCGGTCGGTGTCCTCCAGGGGGATGCCGGCCGACATCTTGGCCACGTTCGCCGCCGGGTGGAAGTCGTCGCCCTCCGCGTAGGGGAGGGCCAACGCCTCGGCGACCAGCGGGCCGATGGTGGTCTTGCCGGTCCCGGCGACGCCCATCACGACGACGACTGTCCTTGCCTTGGGCTGGGGGGTGGTGCTCATGGGTGGTGCCTCGCTGTCTTCTTCGACATCGATCCGTCGCGCCCATGAAACCCATTGAGTACGACGTATTCAAGGGAGTGTGACGAAAAAGTACTACTTTAAATTCCCGATGTGATCACCCGCGCGAGCACGCATAGGCTTGCTGCCATGACGACACCGGCCCAGGGGCTCCACTCGCACGTCCTCGCCACCCTGGGTCTCGCGATCACCGCGGGGGAGTACCCGCCCGGCACCGTGCTGCGCACCGACGAGCTCGCCCAGCGCTTCGACGTCTCCCGCACCGTGGTCCGCGAGGTCGTGCGCGTCCTGGAGTCCATGCACCTCGTCGAGTCCCGCCGCCGCGTGGGCGTCACCGTCCTCCCCACCGCCAGCTGGAACGTGTACGACCCCCAGGTCATCCGCTGGCGGCTGGCCGGCGCCGACCGCCCCCGCCAGCTCCGCTCCCTCACCGTGCTGCGCTCGGCCGTCGAACCCGTGGCCGCGGGCCTCGCCGCCCTGAACGCCACCCCCGAGCAGTGCCGGGAGCTCACCGAACAGGCCCTCGGCATGGTCGCCACCTCGCGCGGCCGCCGCCTGGAGGAGTACCTCGTCCACGACATCGCCTTCCACCGGGTCGTCCTCAACGCCTCCGGGAACGAGATGTTCGCCCGCCTCGGTGACGTCGTCGCCGAGGTGCTCACCGGCCGCACCCACCACCACGTGATGTTCGAGGACCCCGACCCGGCCGCCGTCACCCTCCACGTCCAGGTCGCCGAGGCCGTACGGGAGCGGGACGCGTCCCGCGCCGAGGAGCTCACCCGCCAGATCGCGGTCGGCGCCCTCCAGGAGCTCGACGTCCTCGCTCCGTGAGCTCCGTGAGCACCACGAGCACCACGGAGCCCGGCAAGCTCTGAACTAGCTCAAATATGGGCGTTCAGTGACATGCACCACAGTCAGTTGGCGCTCCTTGCCGTGAGGATGTGCGCTGGCCGTGCCGGGGAGACCCCCACGAGGCACGGCCGGGTACCGCACAGCCCCCCTCACGAAGGCGAACAACTCCATGAGTGACCGCGTCATCGCGGCCGACCCGCTGTCCGCCGCTCCGGCGAACCCGGCCGCCCCCCACGTCGACGCCGGCGACGCCGGATACCGCAAGGACCTCAAGTCCCGGCACATCAACATGATCGCCATCGGCGGCGCCATCGGCACCGGCCTCTTCCTGGGCGCCGGCGGCCGGATGTCCCAGGCGGGCCCCTCCCTCTTCATCGCCTACGCCGTCTGCGGCGTCTTCGCCTTCTTCGTGGTGCGGGCCCTCGGCGAGCTGGTGCTCTACCGCCCCTCGTCCGGCGCCTTCGTCTCCTACGCCCGTGAGTTCATGGGCGAGAAGGGCGCCTACACGGCCGGCTGGCTGTACTTCCTCAACTGGTCTACCACCGCCGTCGCCGACATCACCGCGGCCGCGACCTACGCCCACTTCTGGGCGATGTTCAGCGACGTCCCGCAGTGGGTCCTCGCCCTGATCGCCCTCGCGGTCGTCCTCGCCGCCAACCTCATCTCCGTGAAGTACTTCGGCGAGATGGAGTTCTGGTTCGCGATCATCAAGGTCGGCGCCCTCGTCGCCTTCATGCTGATCGGCATCTTCCTCGTCGTGACCTCGCACGAGGTCGGCGGCCACACCCCGGGCCTCGGCAACATCACCGACAACGGCGGCATCTTCCCCAACGGCATGATGCCGATGCTGCTGCTGATCCAGGGCGTCGTCTTCGCCTACGCCTCCGTCGAGCTGTGCGGCGTCGCCGCCGGCGAGACCGAGCACCCCGAGAAGATCATGCCGAAGGCCATCAACTCGATCATGTGGCGCGTGGGCCTGTTCTACGTCGGCTCCGTCGTCCTGCTCGCGCTGATCCTCCCGTACACCGCGTACTCCGGTGACCAGAGCCCCTTCGTCACCGTCTTCGACAAGCTGGGCATCCCCGGTGCCGCGGGCGTGATGAACCTCGTCGTCCTCACCGCCGCCCTCTCCAGCCTCAACTCGGGCCTCTACTCCACCGGCCGCATCCTGCGCTCCATGTCGCTCTCCGGCTCCGCGCCCAAGTTCACCGGCGTCATGAACAAGGGCGGTGTCCCCTACGGCGGCATCCTGCTCACCGCGGGCTTCGGCGTCCTCGGCGTCGCCCTCAACTACGTCATGCCCGGCGAGGCCTTCGAGCTGGTCCTCAACTTCGCCTCGATCGGCATCATCGGCACCTGGGCCATGATCATGGTCTGCTCGCTGCTCTTCTGGCGCAGCGCCCAGCAGGGCAAGCTGACCCGCCCCGGCTACAACCTCCCCTGGGCCCCGTACACCCAGATCGTGACCCTGGGCTTCCTCGCCTCCGTCCTCGTCCTCATGTGGATGGACGAGGGCATCAGCCGTACCACCGTGAACTGCCTCCCGCTCATCGCTGCCGCGCTCGTCGGCGGCTGGTTCCTCGTCCGCCGCCGGGTTCGTACGGCCGCCGCGACGACCCAGGACTGACCTCCCTCACGGGAACGGGCGAGTCCCCCGCAGGCACGGCCTGCGGGGGACTCGCCTTTTGTCAGGAGATAGTGGTACGCAAGAGCCTTACAAGATCCGGTCGGAGGAAGGGAAGTTCGCGATGCCGCAGCACGTCCAGGGGGTCATCGCCCCCGGCAGGAACGAACCGGTACGGGTCGAGACGATCGTGATCCCCGATCCCGGCCCCGGCGAGGCCGTCGTGAAGATCCAGGCGTGCGGCGTCTGCCACACCGATCTCCACTACAAGCAGGGCGCCATCAACGACGAGTTCCCCTTCCTGCTCGGCCACGAGGCCGCCGGAATCGTCGAGTCGGTCGGCGAGGGCGTCACCGACGTGACCCCCGGCGACTTCGTGGTCCTCAACTGGCGCGCGGTCTGCGGCACCTGCCGGGCCTGCGAGCGCGGCCGCCCCTGGTACTGCTTCGCCACCCACAACGCCAAGCAGAAGATGACCCTGCTCGACGGCACGGAGCTCTCCCCGGCGCTCGGCATCGGCGCCTTCGCCGAGAAGACCCTCGTCGCCGCGGGACAGTGCACCAAGGTCGACCCCGCCGTCGCCCCCGAGGTCGCGGGCCTCCTCGGCTGCGGCGTCATGGCCGGCATCGGCGCCGCCATCAACACCGGGAACGTCGGCCGCGGCGACACCGTCGCCGTCATCGGCTGCGGCGGCGTCGGCGACGCGGCGATCGTCGGCTCCCGACTTGCCGGAGCCGCGAAGATCATCGCCGTCGACATCGACGACCGGAAGCTGGAGACGGCCAAGGGGATGGGCGCCACCCACACCGTCAACTCCCGCTCCACCGACGCCGTCGAGGCGATCCGCGAGCTCACCGGCGGCTTCGGCGCCGACGTCGTCATCGAGGCCGTCGGCCGCCCCGAGACGTACAAGCAGGCCTTCTACGCCCGCGACCTCGCCGGCACGGTCGTCCTCGTCGGCGTCCCCACGCCCGAGATGAAGCTCGAACTCCCGCTCCTCGACGTCTTCGGCCGCGGCGGCGCCCTCAAGTCCTCCTGGTACGGGGACTGCCTGCCCTCCCGCGACTTCCCGATGCTGATCGACCTCCACCAGCAGGGCCGCATCGACCTCGCCGCCTTCGTCACCGAGACCATCGGCCTCGGCGACGTCGAGAAGGCCTTCGCCCGCATGCACGAGGGCGACGTCCTCCGCTCGGTGGTGGTGCTGTGATGAGCGCCCGCATCGACCACCTCGTCACCTCCGGCACCTTCAGCCTCGACGGCGGCACCTGGGACGTCGACAACAACGTCTGGATCGTCGGCGACGACACCGAGGCGATCGTCATCGACGCCGCCCACGACGCCGAGGCCATCCTCGCCGCCCTCGACGGCCGCGCCCTGCTCGCCATCGTCTGCACCCACGCCCACAACGACCACGTCGACGCGGCCCCGGCGCTCGCGGCCGCCACCGGCGCCCGCATCCTGCTCCACCCCGCCGACCAGCCGCTGTGGAAGCGGACCCACCCCGATCACAGCCCGGACGGGGAGCTCGCCGACGGCCAGGTCCTCACGATCGCCGGCACGGACCTGGTGGTCCTCCACACCCCGGGTCACGCCCCCGGGGCGGTCTCCCTCCACGCCCCCGAGCTCGGCACGGTCTTCACGGGGGACACCCTCTTCCAGGGCGGTCCCGGCGCGACGGGCCGGTCCTTCTCGGACTTCCCGACGATCGTCGACTCGATCCGCGAGAAGCTCCTCACCCTGCCCCCGGAGACGATCGTCCGCACGGGCCACGGCGACCCGACGACGATCGGCGCCGAGGCCCCGCACCTCCAGGAGTGGATCAGCCGAGGCCACTGAGCCGCAGCCGGCTCTCGAAGCACCTCGCCACACCCGTGAACGGGTCGGTGAACTCCAGCGTCCGCGCGAGCAGTTGCAGCGGCCGCCCGAAGTCCTCCGGCCCGTCCTCACGGACCACCGGGTAGACCGGATCGTGCAGGAGCGGCAGTCCCAGGGAGTTCATGTGCACCCGCAGCTGATGGGTCCGCCCGGTCTCCGGCACCAGCCGGTACCGACCGAGCCCTCCCGCGTGCCCGACGAGCTCGATCCGGCTCTCGCTGTTCGGCTCGCCCGGCACCTCCCGGGCGGCCATCACCCCGCGCTCCTTCTCGATCCGGCTCCGCACCGTCACCGGCAGCTCCACCGCCGGGTCGTACGCCGCCACGGCCTCGTACTCCTTGCGTACGAGCCGGTCCCGGAACAGCGTCTGGTACGCGCCCCGGTCCTCCTCCCGCACGACGAACAGCACGAGCCCCGCGGTCAGCCGGTCCAGCCGGTGCGCCGGCTGCAACCGAGGCAGCCCCAGTTCCCGCCGCAACCGCGCCATCGCGGTCTCGGTCACATGCCGCCCCCGGGGCATGGTCGCCAGGAAGTGCGGCTTGTCCACGACCAGGATCCGCTCGTCCCGGTGCACGATCCCGATGTCGAAGGGCACCGGCACCTCGGCCGGGAAGTCCCGGTGGAACCACAGGTACCGCCCCACCGTGTAAGGCTCGTCCCTGGCCACCGGCCCGTCGACCCCGACGAACCGGCCCTGCCGCAGCATCTCCTCGACCCGCCCGGCCCCGACGGCCGGCCCGTACCGGTCGAGCAGATGCTCCCGCACGGTCGCCCAGGCCCCCTCGGCGTCCTCGGGCAGCCGCACCCGCACGGGATCGATCCCGTCCCGCTGCGCCAGCGGCGCGGCCGGCGCCTTCGCTCTCCGTCTCACCGCTCCACCTCGTGCCACCGCGTACTCATGCAAGAAGTCCCGGTCGAGAAGATCTCGACCGGGACTCCGTGTGGTGTCCGAGGGGGGACTTGAACCCCCACGCCCGATAAAGGGCACTAGCACCTCAAGCTAGCGCGTCTGCCATTCCGCCACCCGGACAAGGTGTCTGTCTTCCTGGCCGCTGGGCCCTTCCGACGAGGAAAACCATAGCAAACATTCGGGGTGGTCGATCACCATCCCCTTCCGCCCCCCGACGTGTGACGGCCGCATGTCGGCCGACGGTCGCCCTTGGGCGGGGAGGGGCCCACGCGGGAGGATGGGGGCGACCACCAGCAATCACGTGGGGCACGTAGTGGGAGGAAGCAGCGTGAGCGAGTCGAACAGCGCCCGGAGCGTCACCGGCGAGGATGAGGTCGTCGACCTCTGTCGCGACCTCATCCGCATCGACACCAGCAACTACGGCGACCACTCCGGCCCGGGAGAGCGGGCGGCGGCCGAGTACGTCGCCGAGAAGCTCGCGGAGGTCGGACTCGAGCCGAAGATCATCGAGTCGCACAAGGGGCGGGCCTCCACCGTCGCCCGCATCGAGGGCGAGGACCCGTCCCGCCCGGCCCTGCTCATCCACGGCCACACCGACGTCGTCCCGGCCAACGCCGAGGACTGGACCCACCACCCCTTCTCGGGCGAGGTCGCCGACGGCTGCGTCTGGGGCCGCGGCGCCGTCGACATGAAGGACATGGACGCGATGACCCTCGCGGTCGTCCGGGACCGGATGCGCAGCGGCCGCAAGCCCCCGCGCGACATCGTCCTCGCCTTCCTCGCCGACGAGGAGGCCGGCGGCACCTACGGCGCCAAGCACCTCGTCGACAAGCACCGGGGTCTCTTCGACGGGGTCACGGAGGCGATCGGCGAGGTCGGCGGCTTCTCCTTCACCGTCAACGAGAACCTGCGGCTCTACCTGGTCGAGACGGCCCAGAAGGGCATGCACTGGATGCGCCTGACCGTCGAGGGCACGGCCGGCCACGGCTCGATGACCAACGACGACAACGCCATCACGGAGCTCTGCGAGGCGGTGGGCCGCCTCGGGCGCCACCAGTGGCCGGTCAGGGTCACCAAGACCGTGCGCTCCTTCCTGGACGAGCTCTCGGACGCGCTGGGCACCCCGCTCGACCCCGAGGACATGGACGGCACCCTCGCCAAGCTCGGCGGCATCGCCAAGATGGTCGGCGCCACCCTGCGCAACTCGGCCGCCCCGACCATGCTCGGCGCCGGCTACAAGGTGAACGTGATCCCCGGCCAGGCCACGGCGCACGTCGACGGCCGCTTCCTGCCCGGGTACGAGCAGGAGTTCCTCGCCGATCTCGACCGCATCCTCGGACCGCGGGTGAAGCGCGAGGACGTACACGGCGACAAGGCCCTGGAGACCAACTTCGACGGAGCCCTGGTCGACGCCATGCAGCTGGCGCTGCGCGCCGAGGACCCGATCGCCCGCGCCGTGCCGTACATGCTCTCCGGCGGCACCGACGCCAAGTCCTTCGACGACCTCGGCATCCGCTGCTTCGGCTTCGCGCCGCTCCAGCTGCCGCCGGAGCTCGACTTCGCCGGCATGTTCCACGGCGTCGACGAGCGCGTGCCGGTCGACGGCCTGAAGTTCGGCGTCCGCGTCCTGGACCGTTTCCTCGACGCCTGCTGAATTCGGCCGCCCGTTCGTGCCTGACCGGAAAGAGTGAATGAACTCGTGGGCTCGTAGCCCCCTCCATTCCCCCTCGTTACAGGTGGTGCGGTCCGCGGCTGGGATCGCATTGGCAACTAGGAGGAATAATGATCAAGAAGGTCGTCGCTGCTGCGGCTGCCACTGGCGGTCTCGTTCTCGCGGGTGCGGGCATGGCCGTTGCCGACGCGGGCGCTCAGGGTGCTGCCATCGGTTCCCCCGGCGTGCTCTCGGGCAACGTCGTCCAGGTTCCCGTTCACGTCCCGGTGAACGTGTGCGGCAACACGGTCTCCGTGATCGGCCTGCTGAACCCCACCTTCGGCAACACCTGCGTCAACGCCTGACGTTGTGCCTCGCCCCGTGAGGGTGTGAGCCGGTCCGGCCCCGGAGTGCGTGCCATGCACTCCGGGGCCGGTGGCGATTTCCGTCCCGGGTTCTCCACCCGGTGGCGCTCTTTCGAAGCCGAGAAGGCGAGAGCCGAAAAGGCAGGGAACAAGCTATGCGACAGGTCACGCGCAAAGGTCTCATCACCGTCGCGGCCGCGGGAGGCGTTTTCGCCGCCGTCGGCGGCGGTTACGCGCACGCCGATTCCGGCGCGAGCGGTACGGCCAAGAATTCCCCGGGCGTCGCGTCCGGAAATACGGTCCAGGTCCCGGTGCACGTACCGGTGAACGCCTGTGGAAACACCGTCAACGTCGTCGGACTGCTGAATCCGGCGATGGGCAACAAGTGCGCCAACACCTCCAAGCCGGGCAAGCCGGGCGGCGGATCCTCCGCCGGCGGGCACGCGAGCGACTCACCCGGCGTGGGCTCCGGCAACACGGTCCAGGTGCCGGTCGACGTCCCGGTGAACGTGTGCGGCAACAGCGTCACGGGCATCGGCCTGGGCAACGCCGCCGCGGGCAACGACTGCGGCAACGGCATCGAGCCGACGCACCCGGGCAACCCCGGTAACCCGGGCAACCCCGGTAACCCTGGGAACCCCGGTAACCCGGGCAACCCCGGTAACCCTGGGAACCCCGGTAACCCGGGTAACCCTGGGAACCCCGGTAACCCCGGCAACCCGGGTAACCCTGGGAACCCCGGCAACCCGGGTAACCCCGGCAACCCTGGGACTCCCGGTAACCCCGGCACTCCGGGCACCGAGGGTGGCCCGCACACTCCCGGGACCCACACCCCCGGCGCGAACACTCCCGGGACGCACGGCCTCACGCCGCCGCGCGCCGTCGAGGAGCTCGCCGAGACCGGTTCCGGGCCGCTCGGCGTCATCGTCCCCGCGGGCGCCGGTCTGCTGCTCGCCGGTTCGCTGATCTACCGCCGCGCCCGTAGCGCCGCCTGAGTCGGCCGCACCACGCGCGAGGGGCCCCGCACACCGCGGGGCCCCTTCTCGTCGCCTACCAGGTCGCCCGGATCTGGCGGATGATCCGCCGCTTCAACCGCACCCTGCGACTTCCGTCCCGGTGCAGGCTGAGGCGGTCCAACTCCCAGTGTCCGTACTCGGCATGATCGGTCAGAAGCCGCGCCGCCTCCTTGCGGGAGACACCGCGCGGCACGTACACATCGACAAATTCGTATTCCGGCATCGCATCTATTGTGCGGGCACCGGCCCGGTACGGATAGCGTCTGTCCCATGTCTGATGCTGCGCAGCCCACCGCTGCCGAGGTACGCGCCGCCGCCGAGGCGGTCAAAGCCGCACTGGACCGTCACCTCGCGGCGGTCGAACGCCGCACGGGGGACGACGACACGGCCGTCTACGAAGCCTTCAACGCCCTCGCCGCGGCGGCCGAGGAGTACGACGAACTCCTCTACGACCGGTACGACGAGGTCACCCCCTTCGAGATCCCCGGCGCGGACGACGCCCTGCCGCCCTACGCCGGACCTGACGAACCTCATGCCCTCAGCCTCCTGATCCGCCGCGACTACGCCGTGGTGGAACCGCAGCGCCTCTTCGCCCAGGCCCGGCGCGTCGCCGAGCTCGACGGCGAGGCGGACACGACGGCGGGGACGTCGGCCAGGGCCGGTGTCTCCCCCCTCGCCGCGCTCGGCGTGCTCTTCGGCGAGTACGAGCCCGACGAGATCGCCTCCCGGCACAAGGAGTTCGGCCTGGAGGAGGGTGACTCCACGCTCTGGGTCACCGCCGCCGAGGAGCTCCCGGAACCGGGGGAGTGGCTCAACGCCCCCTTCGACCACGCCGATCCGGAGCGGATCGTCTGCCGCTTCGACGTCAGCTCCGTCTTCGACGAGGACGAGGACGAGGCCGAGGCCGGGGCCGGGGCCGACCACGCCGACGCCCGGGGCGACGACCGCCGGGCCGCCCGTGGCGACGAGGAAGGGCGCGAGGAGGACGGGCTCGCGGCCGCGGCCAACAGCTCCTGAGGAGACGGCGGAGGGCCGGAGCACCGCACCCGGTGCTCCGGCCCTCCGTCCGTTCCCGCGGCCCTCACTCCTCGGGCGTGGCCAGCAGCCCTTCCAGGAGCGGCCGCAGCCGCGTCGTACGCTCGGGGGCCACGACCTCCGCCACCGCGCGGGCCAGCGCCTGGTCCACGCCGTGCACCACCGACAGATGGCGCTCCGCCCGGCCGAAGGCCGTGTACACCCACGGGCGGCTCAGGCCCGCGGCCGCGTCCCCGGGCAGCACCACGACCACCGCGGGCCAGCGCGTCCCGGCCGCCTGGTGCGCGGTGAGCGCCCAGCCGTGCCGCAGCGCCGACTCCACCCGCTCCTTCGGTACGAGGAGCTCGCCGTCCCCGCACCGCAGCCGCAGGCCCTCGGCGTCGGCCGACAGGACCGCCCCCGTCACCGTCCGCCCCGGCACCGGCGCGTATGCCACCCGGTCCCCGGGGTCGTAGCCGCCGAAGCGGCCGGGGCCGGGGTTGAGCCGCTGCTTGAGGGCCGCGTTCAGCGCGCGCGTCCCCGCCGAGCCGCCGTGGCCGACCGTGATCACCTGCGTCTGCTCGGACGGCACCCCGATCGCCCGGGGCACCGAGTCCGCCACCAGCTGGACGGTGCGGTGCACGGCCTCGCCGGCGTCCCGCACGGGGACGATGACGACCTCCTTGCCGGGCGCCTCCACCTGGTTCAGCTCACCGACGCCGATGCCCGAGACGAGCTCGCCCAGCGGGCCCGGGTCCGGCACGCGCGAGGCGATCCGGGGGCAGACCCGGGCCGCGAGCGCGTCCGTGAAGACCCGGCCCGCGCCCGGCGCCCCCAGCACCTCGGGGTCGCCGCTCAGCACCAGCCGGCAGCCGTCCGACAGCGACTCCACGAGCATCGCGGCCGTCTCCACGTCGAGCTGCGGCGCGTCCAGGACCGCCAGCAGGTCGAGGGCGAAGGCGCCCTCCTCGTCGCGGCCGGGACCCGCGGCCCCGGAGAGCAGCGCGGCGACCGTGACGGCCTCCGCCCCGGCCGCGCCGAGCGCTCGCCGGCCGCCCTCGCCGTGGACGGCGAGCAGCGCGCGCAGGCCCCGGGCGCGGGCGGCCGCCACGAGCGCGACCGGCTCGGCGCGGGACGCCTCGCCGCCCGTGTGCAGGACGAGTCCGTGCTCCCCGGCGGCGCGCTCCAGCTCGGAGCCCTCCCAGGTGTCGGCCGTGGCCGTCCTGACCAGCCGGGCGAGACCGTCCGCGAGGCTCTCCTCCGCCAGCGCGTACCGGTCGAGTCCGAGGAGCACGGGTGCGGCCGGCTCCTCCGCCGCGGTGGTCTCCGCCGTCTCGTCGGGCTCCTCCTCGTCCGCGACGTGCTCCTCCGCCGTCTCCTCCTGGAAGACGAGGACCGCCCCTTCGGAGACCGCCACCTCGACGGCCTTCTCCGGATCGGACACCGCCTGCCGGGCGAGTCCGGCACGCACGGCCTGGAGCTCCAGCGCGGTGTGCCCCTGGAGCGCGGCCCGCTCCAGGAGCCACACGGTCAGGGCGACGGCGCGGCGCGGATCGTCGGGACCGCACTCGGCGCCGAGCAGCGCCCGGGCGAAACCGTCGGCCTGCTCCGGTCGCACCCCGGGCACGGCGAGGAGCTGCCACGGGTCCTCGCCGAGCACGCCGGCAGCGCCCTCGCCCAGCGCGGCGGCGACCTGTCCGGCAAGGGTTTCGGGCGCGCCGCCCCGGGCCAGTACCTCCCGCACGGCCGCCGTGGTGTCGGGCGCCGGAACGGGCGCCGACGCCTGGACGGGGGGCCGCACGGTCATGGCGGGGGCGGCCTCGGGGGAGGGGCGCCGGGGCGGGGGCTCGGGGGCCTCGAAGACCGAGCTGCCCGGGGCCGCGCCGCCCTCCACGGCCCGGACCGCCGCGAGGAGATCGGCGGCCGTACCGCTCAGCTTGGCGCCGCTCGCGAGGGGGCCCTCCTTCTCGGCCTTCCGCGCCTCGATCCGGGCCCGCAGCTCGCGCTGGGCGGCGAGCTCGGCCTGCGCGTCGGTCAACTCGGGCGTGTCGGACCCCTCGGCCCCGGCCTCGGGGCCGGTTCCGGCCTCGCCCGCGGCAGCTTCCCCGGCCTCCTCAGCCTCCCCGGCTTCCCCGGCCTCCCCGGCTTCCTCGGTCTCCTCAGCCTCTCCGGCTTCCTCGGCTTCCTCGGTCGCGGAGTCGGGCGTTCGCGGCGGCTCGGAGTCCCCGGCACCCTCTCGTACGTCCTCGGCGGGCTCCCCGACGGGCTCCACGGCCTCGGGAACCTCGGGTTCCACGGCCTCGGGTGCCTCGGGCGCGGTCTCCCCGGCAGGCTCGGTCACAGGGTGCTCCAGTCGTGATCCGGATAGCGGTGCACAGGCGCCGACACATCGTCCAGCGCCCGGCAGATCTCGTCAGGAAGACTAAGGCTCTCCACCGACAACGCGGCCGTGAGCTGCCGCGCCGTGCGCGCGCCGACGATCGGCGCGGTCACTCCGGGCCGGTCGCGGACCCAGGCGAGCGCCACCTCCAGCGGGGTCGTCGCGAGCCCGTCGGCGGCCGTCGCGACCGCGTCCACGATCCGGCCGGCCGCCTCGTCCAGGTACGGCTCCACGAACGGCGCCATGGACTCCGAGGCGCCCCGCGAGTCCGTCGGGGTCCCGCTGCGGTACTTGCCCGTCAGGACCCCGCGGCCGAGCGGCGAGGAGGGCAGCAGACCTATCCCGAGGTCCAGGGCGGCCGGCAGCACCTCGCGCTCGACCCCCCGCTGGAGCAGCGAGTACTCCAACTGCGTGCCCGCCAGCCGCGTACGGTCCCCGCCGAGCTGCCAGGTCCCCGCCTTGGCCAGCTGCCAGCCGCAGAAGTTCGCCACGCCCGCGTACCGCGCCCGCCCGCTCCGTACGGCGATGTCGAGCGCCTGGAGCGACTCCTCCAGGGGCGTGTGCGGGTCGAAGGCGTGCAGCTGCCACAGGTCCACGTGATCGGTGCCGAGCCGGTCGAGGGAGGCGTCGAGAGCGGCGAGGAGATGCCCACGGGAGCCGTCGGTGCGCCGGTCGGGGTCCGGCACGCTGCCCGCCTTGGTCGACAGGACGAGGTCCTGCCGGGGCACGAGCCGCTCCATCAGCCGCCCGAGCAGATGCTCCGCCTCGCCGCCGCCGTACACGTCGGCGGTGTCCACGAGCGTGCCCCCCGCGTCCCAGAACGCCTTCAACTGCGCGGCGGCGTCGTGCTCGTCGGTGTCCCGCCCCCAGGTGAGCGTGCCGAGTCCGATGCGCGACACGCGCAGGCCGGTACGTCCGAGATGCCTCTGCTCCATGGGCGCGAGATTACTGGCCAGGGCACCACGCGGAGAGAGCCTGTGGACAACCGCACCCTGACGGATGCCCGAGCCGCGCGCTAGAGTCCGGCGGACAGAGACGTTACCGATGGGTAAGGGGTGTGTGGCATGCGGCTCGGCATCAACCTCGGCTACTGGGGCGCCGGTATGGACGGCGACAACCTCGCCGTCGCCCAGGAGGCGGACCGCCTCGGCTACGACGTGTGCTGGGCCGCCGAGGCCTACGGATCCGACGCGCCCACCGTCCTCGCGTGGGTCGCGGCGAAGACCGAACGGATCGACGTCGGCTCCGCCATCATGCAGATCCCGGCCCGCCAGCCCGCCATGACGGCGATGACCGCCGCCACCCTCGACTCGCTCACCGGCGGCCGGTTCCGCCTCGGCCTCGGCGTCTCGGGACCCCAGGTCTCCGAGGGCTGGTACGGGGTGAAGTTCGACAAGCCGCTCGCCAGGACCCGCGAGTACGTGGAGATCGTCCGCCGGGCGATGTCCCGCGAGCGCCTCAGCTACGAGGGCGAGCACTGGACCCTGCCGCTGCCCGACGGCCCCGGCAAGCCCATCAAGCTCACCGTCCACCCGGAGCGCGAGCACATCCCGCTCTACATCGCCGCCATCGGCCCCAAGAACCTGGAGCAGACCGGCGAGATCGCCGACGGCGCCCTGCTGATCTTCCCCTCCGCCGCCCACCTGGAGGAGACCGCGCTCCGGCACCTGCGCGCGGGCCGCGAGAAGGCCGGCCTGACCATGGACGGCTTCGACGTCTGCCCGACGCTGCCGCTCGCCCTCGGCGAGGACGTCAACGCCCTCGCCGACGTCTTCCGGCCGTACACCGCGCTGTACGTCGGCGGCATGGGCAGCCGGAAGCAGAACTTCTACAACCAGCTCGCCCAGCGCATGGGCTACGAGAAGGAGGCCGCCGAGATCCAGGACAAGTACCTGGCCGGCGACAAGACGGGCGCCGCGGCCGCCGTGCCCCACAGCCTGATCGACCAGACCACCCTGCTCGGCTCCGTCGAGCGGATCGCCGAGCGGATGACGGCCTACGCCGAGGCCGGGGTCACCACCCTCACCCTCGCCCCGGCCGGCTTCACGCTCGACGAGCGCCTGGCGGCCCTGCGGGCGGGTGTCGAGGCGATGGAGCGGGCGGGCCTCGCGTAACTCCGCGGAGGAGTGGTCCGCGGGTAACGCCGCGGAGAAGTGGTCCGCGGCCGTGGTGGGGGCTCGGGGGTCTTCCCCGCCACGGCCGTCATGCAGCACAACGCTCCACCGCACCCCTCGGTTACGCCTCGGAACGTCACTCTTTCGGCCGAGCCTTCAGGCCCACCTGTTGCCCGTCGCCGGGAAGCGCATTTGACTCGTTACTCCCCGGACGTACTTCCCGACAGGGAGGTGCGGACGTCCGCATGGAGGTGGCGGCGATGCTCACGGCCAAGAGTCTGTTCCAGGAAATCATCGACAACGACGAGTCCTTCCAGCTCTTCTGCTCCATCGCCGCGAGCGGCGAGACCCAGGGCGGCTGGGAGAACGCGCGGATCGCGGCCCTCGTCGCCCCCGGCATGCGCGAGCTCACGCCCAAGATCACCCGCCACGGCGCGGACGAGGACAAACACGGCCGGATCTTCAACGCGCTGTTGAGGAAGCGCGGCCTCGAACCCGTCCCCGTACCGCCCGAGACCGACTACACGATGCTGCTCGAACGGCGCGGCATCGGCCTCGCCCACGACAAGCTCCGCCGCGACGAGCCGCTGACCGAGCAGGACATCGTCGTCTACCTCGCCCACAGCCGGGTCACGGAGCAGCGGGCCGCCGACCAGATGGACATGCTCGTGACGTACTTCGGGAACCACCCCGAAGTGGGCAAGGCGATCCACATGATCGACAACGACGAGGCGAACCACCTTGCCTACTGCCACGAGGAACTGCTCCGGCTCGCCCGCGAGGGCCACGGCCGGCTCATCCAGCGCACGCTGCGCGAGTCCGCCCTGGCCGAGATCAAGGTCTACCGCGACGTCAGCCTCGCCGTCATGGGCCACATGGGCCGGATCCTGCGCTGGCCCAGGCCCAAGGCGGCCGCCCTCGTCGCCGGGATCCACGGCATGCACGCGTACGAACGCGTCGCCGGCTGGCACAAGATGGTCGACCTCAGGATGCCCGAACGGCTCGACGCCCTCGGAGGGCCCGCGACCCCCGCACCCGCCTTCTGAGGCGGTGCGTCACAACCAGCCGCGCCGCTTGAACAGCCGGTACAGCCCGATGACGGTCCCCGTCATCAGGACGATCAGCGCCGGGTAGGACCAGGTCCAGCGCAGCTCGGGCATGTGGTCGAAGTTCATGCCGTAGATCCCCGCGATCATCGTGGGGACCGCGGCCATCGCGGCCCATGCCGAGATCTTCCGCATGTCGTCGTTCTGCCGCACCCCCATCTGCGCGAGATGGGCCGAGAGCACGTCGGACAGCAGCCGGTCGAGCCCCTCCACCTGCTCGTTGGAGCGCAGCAGATGGTCGTTGACGTCACGGAAGAAGGGCTGGGCGCGCTCGTTCACGAACGGCACCGAACCGGCCGTCAGCCGGGCGAGCGGCCCGGCCAGCGGACCGCTCGCCCGCCGGAACTCCAGGACCTGCCGCTTCGCCGTGTAGATCCGCTCCGCCGTGTTCGACGCACCGCCGCCGGTCGGCGCGAACACGTCCGCCTCCAGCTCCTCCAGGTCGACCTGGAGCTCGGCCGCCACGTCGAGGTAGTGGTCCACGATCGCGTCGCTCACCGCGTAAAGCACCGTCGTCGGCCCGTGCTTCAGCATGTCCGGATCCGCCTCCAGACGCTTGCGCACCGCCGCCAGCGGGGCGCCCTCGCCGTGCCGGACCGTCACCACGAAGGAGTCGCCCACGAACAGCATCAGCTCGCCGGAGGAGACCCGGTCGCTCGCCGGTTCGTAGACGATCGGCTTGAGCACCACGAACAGCGAGTCGTCGTAGACCTCCAGTTTGGGCCGCTGATGGGCCTTGAGGGCGTCCTCGACGGCCAGCGGATGCAGCGCGAACTCCGAGGCGACGTGGGCGAACTCCGCCTCCGTCGGCTCGTGCAGTCCCACCCACAGAAAGGCGTCCCCCGCGGCCCGCGCCTCGTCCAGCGCGTCCGACAGGTCGACGGGCCCCGCCATCCGGCGCCCGTCCCGATAGATGGCTGAATCGACGATCACGGGCCGTATTCTCCCCCGCCGCCCTCCGCCACGCACGTGTGCGTCGTTCTAGGCTGGCCGGCATGGCCACGCTGATCCTCGTCCGGCACGGACGCTCCACCGCAAACACCTCCGGGGTCCTCGCCGGGCGCACGCCCGGGATCGCGCTCGACGAGCGCGGAGCGGCACAGGCCGCAGCCCTCCCGGAGCGGCTGGCGGGCGTCCCGATCGCCGCCGTCGTCTCCAGCCCCCTCCAGCGCTGCCGGGAGACCCTGCGGCCGCTCCTGGAGGCCCGGCCGGACCTCCCGCTGCACGTCGAGGACCGGATCAGCGAGTGCGACTACGGCGACTGGTCCGGCCGCAAGCTCGCCGAGCTGGCCGACGAACCCCTCATGGAGATCGTCCAGGCCCACGCCTCCGCGGCGGCCTTCCCCGGCGGGGAGTCCATGCGCGCCATGCAGGCCCGGGCCGTCGACGCCGTACGGGACTGGAACGCCCGGATCGAGGCCGAGCACGGCGAGGACGCCACCTACGTCATGTGCTCGCACGGGGACATCGTCAAGTCGATCGTCGCGGACGCCCTCGGCCTCCACCTCGACCTCTTCCAGCGCATCCACGTCGACCCCTGCTCGGTCACCGTCATCCGCTACACCCGGCTGCGGCCCTTCCTCCTCCGGCTCGGCGACACCGGGGACTTCGCCGCGCTCGCCCCGCGGGAGACGCCCGACAGTGGTGGTGCGGCGGAGGTCGGGGGCGGTGCGGGCGCACCGTGATCCCTTCGCGCAGTAGGGTGGACGCGCCGCTGTAGTACGACTGTCGAGACTCAAGGGAGCCGGGAACGTGTCCCGTCAGGTGTTCCTCTACGACCCACCGGAGCGTTTCGTGGCCGGCACGGTCGGGCTGCCTGGCCGCCGTACGTTCTTCCTGCAGGCGTCCGCGAGCGGCCGGGTCACGAGCGTCGCCCTGGAGAAGGCCCAGGTCGCCGCGCTCGCCGAGCGCATAGACGAACTCCTGGACGAGGTCGTGCGCCGCACCGGGGGCAACGCGCCCGTCCCCGCGGTCGCCCCCACCGACATCGCGGACACCGCACCGCTCGACGCCCCCGTCGAGGAGGAGTTCCGGGTCGGCACCATGGCGCTCGCCTGGGACGGCGAGGAGCAGCGCATGATCGTCGAGGCGCAGGCGCTCGTCGAGCTCGACGTGGAGTCCGAGGAGGATCTCGCCGAGGCCGAGGAGCGGATGCTCCAGGACGAGGAGAACGGTCCGCCGATGCTCCGCGTCCGCCTCAGCGGCGCCCAGGCCCGGGCCTTCGCCAAGCGCGCCCTGGACGTCGTGAACGCCGGCCGGCCGCCGTGCCCGCTGTGCAGCCTGCCGCTCGACCCCGAGGGTCACGTCTGCCCGCGCCAGAACGGATACCGTCGCGGAGCATGAGCAGCCCCGAGACCCCGCCGGCCGCCGAGCTGCTGGCCCGCGGTGAGCTGACCGTGCGCGGCCAGGTCCGCGAGGCGTCCAACGCCGTGCTCTACTGCTCCGTCGCGTACGAGGGCCACGAGGCGGCCTGCGTCTACAAGCCGGTCGCCGGGGAGCGGCCGCTGTGGGACTTCCCCGACGGCACGCTCGCGCAGCGCGAGGTCGCCGCGTACGAGATCTCCGAGGCCACCGGCTGGGGCCTGGTCCCGCCGACCGTGCTCCGCGAGGGTCCGTACGGGGAGGGCATGGTCCAGCTGTGGATCGAGGCCGACCCGGAGGCGCGGCTGCTCGCCCTCACCGAGGACGAGGAGGCGGGGGAGGGCTGGAAGGCCGTGGGGCCCGCGCAGATCGACGAGGACCGCACCGCGCTCCTCGTCCACGCCGACACCCCCGAGCTGCGGCGCCTCGCCGTCCTGGACGCCGTCATCAACAACGGCGACCGCAAGGGCGGGCACCTGCTGCCGGCCCCGGACGGGCGCCTGTACGGCATCGACCACGGGGTCACCTTCCACGTCGAGGACAAGCTGCGCACGCTCCTCTGGGGCTGGGCGGGCGAGGAGCTGCCCGCCGAGGCCGCCGCGGTCCTCGACGGGCTGGACCGGTCCCTGGCGCCCGGAGCGCCGCTCGCGACCCGTCTGGCCGAACTGCTGACCGGGGCCGAGGTGGCGGCGGTACGCGGGCGCGTGGCCACCCTGCGGGCGGGCGGCCGGCACCCGGAGCCCTCGGGTCAGTGGCCCGCGATCCCCTGGCCACCGGTCTGAGACTCCGGACCGCCCCGGCCCGCCCCGGCCGGCCTCCGGACCGAAAAGTTTCGGCCATCGCGCGGAAGAGGGCATGGACCCCTGGGGGGTATGCACGCAAGCCTCCGACCCGCAAGACCGCCTAATAGGTCAAGATCCCGGATCCGGTTCGTATCCGGAACACCTGTCCGGTTACGCTCGGGTCATGCATGCCTGGCCCGCTTCTGAGGTCCCCGCCCTTCCCGGCAAGGGCCGCGACCTCCGGATCCACGACACCGCGACCGGCGGACGAGTCACCCTCGCCCCCGGCCCCGTCGCCCGTATCTACGTCTGCGGCATCACGCCGTACGACGCGACCCACATGGGTCACGCGGCGACCTACAACGCGTTCGACCTCGTTCAGCGCGTGTGGCTCGACACCAAGCGGCAGGTGCACTACGTCCAGAACGTGACGGACGTGGACGACCCGCTGCTGGAACGCGCCATCCGCGACGGCATCGACTGGGTCGGCCTCGCCGAGCGGGAGACCGCTCTCTTCCGCGAGGACATGACCGCCCTGCGGATGCTGCCGCCGCAGCACTACATCGGTGCGGTCGAGGCCATACCGGGCATCATCCCGCTCGTCGAGCGCCTCCGGGACTCCGGCGCCGCCTACGAGCTCGAAGGCGACATCTACTTCTCCGTCGACGCCGACCCGCACTTCGGGCAGGTGTCGAACTACGACACCGAGCTCATGCGCCACCTCTCCGCCGAGCGCGGCGGCGACCCGGACCGCCCCGGGAAGAAGAACCCGCTCGACCCGATGCTCTGGATGGCCGCCCGCGAGGGCGAGCCGAGCTGGGACGGCGCCAGCCTCGGCGCCGGCCGCCCGGGCTGGCACATCGAGTGCGTCGCCATCGCCCTCGACCACCTCGGCATGAGCTTCGACGTGCAGGGCGGCGGCTCCGACCTGATCTTCCCGCACCACGAGATGGGCGCCTCCCACGCCCAGGCCCTCACCGGCGAGTTCCCGATGGCCAAGGCGTACGTCCACGCCGGCATGGTCGGCCTGGACGGCGAGAAGATGTCCAAGTCCCGGGGCAACCTCGTCTTCGTCTCGCGCCTGCGCCGCGACGGCGTCGACCCGGCCGCCATCCGGCTCGCGCTCCTCTCCCACCACTACCGCGCCGACTGGGAGTGGACCGACCAGGTCCTCCAGGACGCCGTGGAGCGCCTCGGCCGCTGGCGCGCCGCCGTCTCGCGTCCCGACGGCCCGTCCGCCGACGCCCTCGTCGAGGAGCTCCGCGAGGCCCTCTCCGACGACCTCGACGCCCCGGCCGCGCTCGCCGCGGTCGACCGCTGGGCCGCGCTCCAGGACGCCGAGGGCGGCACCGACGAGTCCGCGCCCGGCCTCGTCTCCCGTGCCGTGGACGCGCTCCTCGGCGTCGCCCTGTAGCGGGATCTCGCTCAACTCCCTTTTGTGCAAACGCCCTTGGACTTCCTTGCGAAGTCCAAGGGCGGTTCCGTTTTGCCCTGTCGCGGTACTCGATTCCGCGCTAAAGAGACCTCATGCAATCATCAACGCGCATGAGAGCTGCAGTCGCCGGTGCACTGCTCGGGATGGTCGCCGCCCTCGCGGGACCCGCGGCCGCGGCCGACCCCGCCGCCGAGGCCGCCCCCGCAGCCGCCGCGGCCGATCCCGCCGACACCATCGTCGGCGACGTCACCGGATTCGCCGCCGACGGAGCCGTCTACCGGCTGACCGCAGGCCAGGCGGAGGCCCGCGTCTCCTTCGTCACCGCCGACACCTTCCGCATCGAACTCGCCCCCGACGGCAGGTTCACCGACCCCACCGGCACCGACATCGCCCTGCCCCAGGGCCCGCCCCCGAGCACCCGATGGCGCGACCTCGGCGACCGGTACGAACTCGGCACCGCCGCGGTCACCCTGCGCGTCACCAAGTCGCCGCTGCGCTTCTCGGCCGTACGCGCCGACGGCACCCCGCTCTGGTCCGAGTCCCAGGGCCTCACCTGGAACCAGGACCGCACCACCCAGACCCTCGCCCGGGGCGCCGACGAACAGTTCTACGGCGCCGGAATGCAGAACGGCCGCGGCAACACCTCCCACCGCGACAAGACCGTCGAGGTCGGCGTCGACTACGACTGGAACGACGGCGGCCACCCCAACTCCGTCCCGTTCTACCTCTCCTCGGCCGGCTACGGCGTCTACCGCAACACCTACGCCCCGAACACCTACGCCTTCACCGAGCCCGTGACCACCACCGCGAAGGAACGGCGCTTCGACGCCTACTACTTCGCCGGGACCGGACAGGACGCCCTCAAGGACGTCATCGGCCAGTACACCCGCCTCACCGGCAAGCCCTTCCTGCCGCCCGTCTACGGCCTGGAGATCGGCGACGCGGACTGCTACCTCCACAACGCCAACCGCGGCGAGCGCCACACCCTCGACGCCCTGAAGGTCGCCGACGGCTACGTCGAGAACGACATGCCCAACGGCTGGATGCTCGTCAACGACGGCTACGGCTGCGGCTACGAGAACCTCGCCGAGACCTCCACCGGCCTGGGCGAGCGGGGCATGAAGCTCGGCCTGTGGACCGAGGACGGCATCGACCGGCTCGGCGAGCAGGTCGCGGCCGGCCAGCGCGTCGCCAAGCTCGACGTCGCCTGGGTCGGCGCGGGCTACAAGTTCGCCCTCGACGGCTGCAAGGACGCCTACGCCGGCATCGAGGCCCACAGCGACGCCCGCGGTTTCACCTGGGCCCCCGAGAGCTGGTCCGGCGCCCAGCGCTGCGGCGTCCAGTGGTCCGGCGACCAGTCGGGCAGCTGGGAGTACATCCGCTGGCAGATCCCCACCTACGCGGGCGCCTCCATGTCCGGCCTCGCCTACACCACCGGCGACGTCGACGGGATCTTCGGCGGCAGCGCCAAGACGTACACCCGCGACCTCCAGTGGAAGACCTTCCTGCCGGTCACCATGACCATGGACGGCTGGGCCGCCAACGACAAGCAGCCCTTCCGGTACGGAGAGCCGTACACCTCGATCAACCGCGCCTCCCTCAAGCTGCACGAGGCCCTGCTCCCGTACATCTACAGCCACGCCCACCGGGCCACGAAGACCGGCGTCGGCCTCGCCCGGCCGCTCGCCCTGGAGTACCCGGACGACCCGAAGGCCGCGACCGAGGCCGCGAAGTACGAGTTCCTCAGCGGCGAGGACTTCCTCGTCGCTCCCGTCTACCGGGACGCCGTCGAACGCGACGGCATCTACCTGCCCAAGGGCACCTGGATCGACTACTGGAGCGGGCGCGCGTACGAGGGCCCGGTCACCCTCGACGACTACAGCGCCCCGCTCGACACCCTGCCCCTCTTCGTCCGGGCCGGGGCCGCCGTCCCCATGTGGCCCGGTGACATCCGCTCGTACACCGACCGCGCCCCCGGCGATCCGATCGCCTGGGACATCTACCCGAAGGGCAGCTCCTCCTTCGAGCTGTACGAGGACGACGGCGTCACCCGCGAACACCGCGGCGGCCGGTACGCCACCCAGCGCGCCGAGGTCCGCGCCCCGAACGGCGGCCCCGGTGAGGTCTCCGTCCGCATCGGCCCGAGCCGGGGCACGTACACCGGAAAGCCGACCGCACGGCCGTACGCCTTCACCGTCCACACCGGCGACGCCCCCGGCGCCGTCCTGCTCGACGGGCGCGCGCTGCCCGCCCTCGCCACCCGCGCCGCCTTCGACACCGCCTCCCGCGGTTGGTGGTACGACCGCGACGAGCGCGGGGGAGTGGTCCGGGTCAAGACCACCGCCCTGCCCACCGACCGCGGCTTCGAGCTGCGGCTGACCGGCACCAGCGCGGTCGGCGGCGCCGTACCGGGCGCCTCCGCCGTCCTCGCCGCCCCGACCGGACAGGAGCTCGGCGCGGGCACCCCCGGCACGGTCGCCGTGGACGTCACCGCGGGCACCCGGGACGCCACCGACGTACGGGTGAGTCTCGACGCCCCGGCCGGCTGGCAGGTCACCCCGGCCGCGCCGGTCGACCGCGTCCCGGCCGGCACCACCCGGCGCGTCGAGGTCACCGTCACCCCTCCCGCGGACGCGAAGCCCGGCGAGGCCACCCTCACCGCGACCGCACGCCACCGCGCGGCGGGCACCGACCGCACCGCCACGCAGCGGTTCGCGGTCGGCCTGATGCCCCCGCCGCCGACGGCCGACGCCTGGGCGAGCGACCTGGCCTGGCTGCGCTCCACGAACGGCTGGGGGCCGCCCGAACGCGACCGCTCCAACGGTGAGTCCGGCGCCTCCGACGGCCGGACCCTCACCCTGGCGGGGAAGACCTACGAGAAGGGGATCGGCGGCCACGCCGACTCCGACATCGAGGTCTACCTCGGTGGGCGCTGCACCGCCTTCACCGCCGACGTCGGGATCGACGACGAGATCAACGGTTACGGGGACGTCGCCTTCTCCGTCGAGGCGGACGGCGCGGTCCTGTGGACCTCGCCCCGGCTGACGGGCGCGTCCGCGACCCTGCCGGTGAACGTCGACGTGACCGGGGCCCGGCACGTCCGGCTGCGGATCACGGACACCAACGGGTCCAAGAGCGGCGACCACGGCGACTGGGCGGCGGCCCGGTTCAGCTGCGCGTGACCGCGTGACCGCGTGACCGCGTGACCGCGTGACCGCGTGGCCGCGTGGCCGCGTGACGGCCTGACGGGCCGATACGCGTACGGGAGGGGCGCCCTCGGGCACCCCCTCCCGTACCGATGTCTCTACTTCTCCGAGTCGCCGTTCCCGCTCTCGTCGGAAGAGCCTTCGGCGGATCCTTCGGAGGTCTCTTCGGGGGTCCCTTCGGGACTCGGCTGCGGACCGGACTCCGGCTGCGGACCGGACTCCGGTGCCGCCTCCGACTCCGGTGCGGCCTCCGGCTCCGGTGCCGGGCGCTCCGGCTTCGGCGGCCTCGTCCGGCCGCTCCCCGAGTCCCGCAGGAACGGGGAGTCGCCGCCGTCCGTCGCCAGCCCGGGGCCGCCCCCGGGCCCGGTGCCCGGCTCGCGGCGCCGCAGATAGCGTTCGAACTCGCGGGCGATCGCCTCGCCCGAGGCCTCCGGCAGCTCCGCCGTGTCCCGTGCCTCCTCCAGGGTCTGCACGTACTCGGCGACCTCGCTGTCCTCGGCGGCCAGCTGGTCCACGCCCACCTGCCAGGCCCGCGCGTCCTCGGGCAGCTCGCCCAGCGGGATGCGCAGCCCGATCAGGTCCTCCAGGCGGTTGAGGAGCGCGAGCGTCGCCTTCGGGTTCGGCGGCTGCGACACGTAGTGCGGCACCGCCGCCCAGAGGCTCACCGCGGGCACGCCCGCGTGCGTGCACGCCTCCTGGAGGATGCCGACGATGCCCGTCGGGCCCTCGTACCGGGTCTCCTCCAGGTCCATCGTCCGCGCCAGGTCCGGATCGGAGGTCACTCCGCTGACCGGGACCGGCCGGGTGTGCGGGGTGTCCCCGAGCAGCGCGCCCAGGATCACGACCATCTCCACCCCCAGCTCGTGGGCGAAGGCGAGCAGCTCGTTGCAGAAGGAGCGCCAGCGCATCGAGGGCTCGATCCCGCGCACGAGCACCAGGTCACGGGGCTTGTCGCCGCCGATCCGGACCACGGAGAGCCGGGTCGTCGGCCAGGTGATCTTCCGGACTCCGTTGTCCAGGAAGACCGTGGGCCGATTGACCTGGAAGTCGTAGTAGTCCTCGGCGTCGAGGGCCGCGAACACCTCGCCCTTCCATTCCCGGTCCAGATGGGCGACCGCGGTGGAGGCGGCGTCGCCGGCGTCGTTCCAGCCCTCGAACGCGGCCACCATGACCGGGTCGATCAGCTCGGGTACCCCCTCGAGCTCGATCACCCAGCGCCTCCTTTTCGAAGTTCCTGTCGTACGGACCAACCTTACGGCTTTCCGGCGGTCCGCCCGCAGCCCCCGGACATCCCCGAAAACCCGTGCGGCCTTGATCGACTACCCAGGAACTCGCCTCCGCACACGGCGGTCTCACTCCTCCCAGAGCGTGCTCGGCGCCTCCCTCCGTACGACCGGTGCGATCTCCTCGGCGAAGCGCTGGAGCGTCTCGGTCTGTTCGGCCGTGGACTGGCCGAAGGCGTCGACGGTGACGGACTGGAGGTCGTGCCCGTAGTGCTCGTGGTAGCCGAGGATCTTGTCGATGATCTGCTGCGGCGAACCGATCAGCTGGGGGCCGCCCGCGATCGCGTCCTCGATCGTGCGGAACGGGGTGTTGTACCCGGCCTTCCCCTCCAGGTGCGGCCTGAAGCTCTGCCGCACCTTCGTCTCGTACAGCTCCCGGTAGCGGGCGACCGCCCGCTCGGCGGTGTCGGCGATCAGCAGCCCGCCGGAACCGGCCGCCACGCGCGCGTGGGCCGGGTCGTGCCCGTACTCCTCGAACTTCTCGCGGTAGTGGGCGATGAGCCGCGCGTACGCCGCCCTGGGCTGGATCGCGTTGGCGGTGAAGAGCGGATCGCCGTGCTTCGCCGCGAGTTCGGGGGAGGCGAGGCTGGTGGCCGAGCCGTGCCAGATCCGGGGCGGACCGGCGTACGGGCGCGGCACCGTGGTGACGTTCTTCAACGGGGGCCGGAACTCGCCCTCCCAGTCGACGCCCTCCTCCGACCAGAGCCGGCGGAGCAGCTCGTACTTCTCCTTCTGGAGGTCCCACTGCCGCTCCTCGTCGAGGCCGAAGAGGTCGAAGTGGCCGGCCTCCGCGCCCTTGCCGACGACGAGTTCGAGCCGGCCGCGGGAGAGCTGGTCCAGCGTGGCGTAGTCCTCGGCGACCCGGACGGGGTCGAGGACCGCGACCACGGTCACTCCGGTGAGCAGTCTGATCCGGGTCGTCCGGGCGGCCAGCGCGGCGAGCAGCACGGTCGGGGCGGAGGAGAGGAACGGGCCCGCGTGCCGCTCGCCGATCGCGTACGCGTCGAAACCGAGGCGTTCGGCGGCCTCGCCGAGCGTGACGACCTGCTCCAACCGGTCGGCGGCGGACAGCAGTTCGCCGGTGAGCGGGTGCGGGGAGTGGGGGACGATCGACAGGACCTGAAACTTCATACGTCCACTCTGCGCGTCGAGTGTTGCGGCGGTGTGGACGGCGCATGGCACGCATCGGGGCGGCCCCTCCGAGAGGAACCGCCCCTGAAATCGCGGGAGTTACTTCCGCAGCATCGACTCGACGCCGGCGCGGACCTCGTCCGTCGCCAGGCCCCGTATCGTCAGCGTCGTACGGCGGCGCAGCACGTCGTCCGCCGTCTCGGCCCACTCGTGGTCGCGGGCGTAGGCGACCTGCGCCCAGATCTCCGGTGCGTCGGGGTGGATCCGCCGCGCCAGCTCCGGGTTCTCGTTCGCCATGCGGGCGATGTCGAAGGAGAGCGAGCCGTAGTGCGTCGCCAGGTGCTTGGCGGTGTCGGCGGCCATCCGCGGGCCGGGCGCCGGACCGTCGGAGAGCAGCCGGTGCGCGACCGCGTTCGGGTTGGCGATGCCGGGCAGCGGGAGCCGCTTCGGCAGCGTGGAGACCGACTCGTAGTCGTCGCCCAGCGGGTGGCCCGGGAGGGCCTCCAGCTTCTTCATCACCGTACGGCCGATGTGGCGGAAGGTCGTCCACTTGCCGCCGGCCACCGACAGCATGCCGCCGCGGCCCTCGGTGACGACCGTCTCCCGCTTGGCCTTCGAGGTGTCGCCGGGACCGCCGGGAAGCACCCGCAGGCCCGCGAAGGCGTAGGTGATCAGATCGCGGGAGAGCTGCTGGTCGCGGATGGAGAACGCGGCCTCGTCCAGGATCTGGGCGGTGTCCTTCTCGGTCACCTCGACCTGACCGGGGTCGCCCTCGTACTCCTCGTCGGTCGTGCCGAGGAGCAGCATGTCCTCCCAGGGGAGGGCGAAGGTGATGCGGTACTTGTCGATCGGGGTGGCCAGCGCGGCCTTCCACGGCGAGGTCCGCTTGAGGACCAGGTGCGCGCCCTTGGAGAGGCGGATGGAGGGGGCCGCGTTCGGGTCCTCCATCCTGCGCAGGTGGTCGACCCACGGGCCGGTCGCGTTGAGCACGAGGCGGGCGGTGACGCCGAACTCGTCGCCGCTGGTGCGGTCCTTCAGCTCGGCGCCGGTGACGCGGCCCCGGGTGAAGCGCAGCCCGGTGACCTCGGCGTGGTTGAGGACGGTGGCCCCGGCGTCGACCGCGGCGCGGACCGTCATCAGCGCCATGCGGGCGTCGTTCATCTGGTCGTCGCCGTAGACGGCCACGGCCTTCAGGTTGTCCGTCCGCAGCTCCGGCACGTCCTGCGCGGCCTTGGCGGGGGAGAGCAGGTGTCCGACGCCGTCGCCGAAGGCGGACAGGGCGGAGTAGGCGAAGACACCGGCGCCGAGCTTGGCGGCGCCGTGCGGGCCGCCCTTGTAGACGGGCAGGTAGAAGGTGAGCGGGTTGGCGAGGTGCGGTGCCACCTGGCGGGAGACCGCACGCCGCTCGAAGTGGTTCTCCGCCACCAGCTTCACCGCGCCGGTCTGCAGGTAGCGCAGACCGCCGTGGAGCAGCTTGGAGGAGGCGGAGGAGGTGGCGCCGGCGAAGTCGCCGGCGTCCACCAGGGCCACCCGCAGACCGGACTGCGCGGCGTGCCAGGCGGTGGAGATGCCCAGGATGCCGCCGCCGATGACCAGGAGGTCGTACGTCGCCTTGGAAAGCTGGTCCCGGGTCTCGGCGCGGCTCGGGAGGGAGCCGGACGCCGGGTGCGTCCCAAGGGCAGGGACGCTCTGCAGGGTGGTCATCTCGTATTACTCCTCGGATGCGTCATCGAGCCAGCCCATGGAGCGTTCCACGGCCTTGAGCCAGCTCTTGTACTCGCTGTCACGCTTGTCGGCGTCCATGCGAGGGGTCCATTCCGCGGCGCGGCGCCAGTTGGCGCGCAGCGAGTCGGTGTCCGGCCAGAAGCCGACGGCCAGGCCGGCGGCGTAGGCGGCACCGAGGCAGGTCGTCTCGGCGACCATCGGACGCACGACCGGCGCGTCCAGGAAGTCCGAGAGCGTCTGCATCAGCAGGTTGTTGGAGGTCATGCCGCCGTCGACCTTGAGCGCGGTCAGCTCGACGCCGGAGTCCTTCGTCATGGCGTCGGTGATCTCGCGGGTCTGCCAGGCGGTGGCCTCCAGGACGGCGCGGGCGATGTGCGCCTTGGTGACGTACCGGGTGAGGCCGGCGATCACCCCGCGCGCGTCGGAGCGCCAGTAGGGGGCGAACAGGCCGGAGAAGGCCGGCACGAAGTAGGCGCCGCCGTTGTCCTCGACCGAGGACGCGAGGGTCTCGATCTCGGCGGCGGACTTGATCAGGCCCATCTGGTCACGCATCCACTGCACCAGCGAACCGGTGACGGCGATCGAGCCCTCCAGGGCGTAGACCGGCTTCGCGTCACCGATCTGGTAGCCGACCGTGGTCAGCAGGCCGCTGTAGGAGTTGATGATCTTGTCGCCGGTGTTCATCAGCATGAACGTGCCGGTGCCGTACGTGGACTTGGCCTCGCCCTCGGCGAAGCAGGTCTGGCCGAAGAGGGCGGCCTGCTGGTCGCCGAGCGCGGAGGCGACCGGGACGCCGTCGAGGACGCCGCCCTTGACCGTGCCGTAGACCTCGGCGGAGGAGCGGATCTCCGGCAGCACGGCGGCCGGGATCTCCATGGACTGCAGGATCTTCTCGTCCCAGGCCATGGTGTGCAGGTTCATGAGCATGGTGCGCGAGGCGTTGGTGACGTCGGTGACGTGGTGACCGCCCTCGACGCCGCCGGTCAGGTTCCAGATGACCCAGGAGTCCATGGTGCCGAAGAGGATGTCGCCGCGCTCGGCGCGCTCGCGCAGGCCCTCGACGTTGTCGAGCAGCCAGCGGACCTTGGGGCCGGAGAAGTACGAGGCGAGCGGCAGGCCGGTCTCGCGGCGGAAGCGGTCCTGGCCGACGTTGCGGCCGAGCTCCTTGCAGAGGCCGTCGGTGCGGGTGTCCTGCCAGACGAGGGCGTTGTGGACGGGCTCACCGGTGTTCTTGTCCCACAGCAGCGTGGTCTCGCGCTGGTTGGTGATGCCGATGGCCTTGACGTCGGCGGAGGTGATGTTCGCCTTGCTGAGAGCGCCGGCCACGACCTCCTGGACGTTGGTCCAGATCTCGGCGGCGTCGTGCTCGACCCAGCCCGGCTTCGGGAAGATCTGCTCGTGCTCCTTCTGGTCGACCGAGACGATCCGGCCGTCCTTGTCGAAGACGATGCAGCGCGAGGAGGTGGTGCCCTGGTCGATGGCCGCGATGAAGGGGCCGGACGTGTGTGCGTCGGTCACGGTGTGCTCCAAGGGGGTCTGGAAGAAGGACGGCTCAGGCGAACGCGATGTTGTAGATACCCGCGGCGAGGGCGCCACCGATCAGCGGACCGGCGACCGGGATCCAGGCGTAGCTCCAGTCGGAGCCGCCCTTGTTCGGCAGCGGGAGCAGGGCGTGCACGATGCGCGGACCGAGGTCGCGGGCCGGGTTGATGGCGTAGCCGGTCGGACCGCCGAGCGAGAGGCCGATGGAGACCACGACGAAGGCGGTGATGAGCGCGCCTATGACGCCGAGGCCCTTGCCGCTGTCGTTGAGGCCCTGAGTGAGCACCGCGAGGACCAGCACGACGGTGCCGATGATCTCGGTGGCCAGGTTCTGCCAGGTGACCCGGATCTCGGGGCCGGTCGAGAAGATGCCGAGCACCGGGCCGGGGCCTTCGAGCGGCTTCTCGCCGACGGTCTCCGGGTCCGTGAGGTGGGCCTGGAACTGGCCGTAGTAGGCCACCCAGACCAGCGCCGCGCCGATCATCGCGCCGAGCATCTGGCCGGCGATGTAGACCGGGACGTTGCCCCACTCCCCGTCCTTGATGGCGATGCCGACCGTGACGGCGGGGTTCAGATGGGCGCCCGAGAGGGAAGCCGTCATGTAGACGGCCGTCATGACGGCGAAGCCCCACCCGAAGGTGATCGCGAGCCATCCCGCGCTGCGGGCCTTGGAGCTCTTGAGCGTGACGGCGGCACAGACACCGCCGCCGAGCAGGATGAGTACGGCGGTACCGATGGTCTCGCCGAGGAAGATGTCGGAGCTGGACACCCGCGACTCCTTTGTCCTTCGTCCAGGGGAAGGCGAACCCCGGGTCCCTCCGGTGGTCCGCGCCCTCGTGTGAGGGCGTTGCCGGCCCTTGGCACTGCCACACTCTAGCGTGTATTGCCGTTAGGTGTTCGACAATGCCGACCGGTGAACGGAAGTTTTGCCCCCGGGTTAACAGCACGTCAAGGGCCCGGGATGCGAAAAACCCGCCGATAACGGGATCGTTACCGGCGGGTTCGCTTGTACGGGTCGGTCGTACGGGGCAGCCGCACGAGTCAGTCAGGTCGGTCGTACGGGGCAGCCGCACGGGGCAGTCAGGTCAGTCGTACGGGTCAGTCGCGCGGGTTCGGTCGCACGGGTGGCGCCCGGCCGGGTCAGAAGCGGCCGGCCCCCAGATCCCGGGAGACCGCGCGGGCGCAGTCCCGTACCGCGGCCACCAGCTCGGGACGCAGCTCCCCGCCCGGGCAGAGCCGCTCCACCGCGCCCGTGACCGCCACCGCGCCCACCGGCATCCGGCGCCGGTCGTGGATCGGCGCCGCCACCGAGGCCACGCCCTCCCAGGTCTCCTCCACGTCCGCCGCCCAGCCCTTGGCCCGGGTCATGTCGAGCAGCGCCTCGAAGTCGCCCAGTTCGGTCGTCGTACGGGGTGTGAACGCCTCCCGCTCGACCTCCAGCCCCTCGCTGTGGGCCACCGGGTCGTAGGCGGAGAGGACCTTGCCGAGCGCCGTGGAGTGCAGCGGCTGCATGGCCCCCACCTCCAGGACCTGGCGGCTGTCGTCCGGCCGGAAGACGTGGTGCACGATCAGTACGCCCCGCTGGTGCAGCACCCCCAGGTGCACGCTCTCGCCGCTGGACCGCGCGAGGTCGTCCGTCCAGACCAGGGCCCGGGCGCGGAGCTCGTGCACGTCCAGATAGCTGTTGCCGAGCCGTAGCAGCTCCGCCCCCAGCTGGTAGCGGCCCGAGGTCGCCTCCTGCTCCACGAAGCCCTCCGCCTGGAGGGTGCGCAGGATCCCGTGCGCCGTGCCCTTGGCGAGGCCCAGCGAGGACGCGATGTCGGACAGGCCGAGCCGGCGCTCGCCGCCCGCGAGCAGTCGCAGCATCGCCGCCGCCCGTTCAAGCGACTGGATGTTCTTCGCCATCGCCCGACCCTTCTCCCTCTTACGTTGTTCGACAATGCTGAACACTATCGGTCGATGCCGACCTTGCGTCACCTAGGACAGTGTCGGTCAAGAACGGGCCGGACCGGGAGTCCCCGCACACAGGATGCCGTCCGGCCCGTGGGACGCCGTGTCCACCCCGGGCCGAGCGCGGTTACGCTGGCCCCGTGCACCCTCCGCCGAAGGTGCAAAGCCGACAGCCGTCGCATTCCAGGGAGCTCATCCATGGCCTCGTTGCCGACCCCTTCCGCTGACAGCCGGACCCGCGCCGCCGCCCTCCGCGAGGCGCTCGCCGACCGTGTCGTCGTCGCCGACGGTGCCATGGGCACCATGCTCCAGGCCCAGGACCCCACCCTTGAGGACTTCCAGAACCTCGAGGGCTGCAACGAGATCCTGAACGTGACCCGGCCCGACATCGTCCGCTCGGTCCACGAGGCCTACTTCGAGGTCGGCGTCGACTGCGTCGAGACCAACACCTTCGGCTCCAACCACTCGGCCGCCGGCGAGTACGACATCGCGGACCGGATCTTCGAGCTCTCCGAGTCGGGCGCCCGGATCGCCCGCGAGGTCGCCGACGAGTTCGCGGCCAGGGACGGCCGCCAGCGTTGGGTGCTGGGCTCCATCGGCCCCGGCACCAAGCTGCCGTCGCTCGGTCACATCGCGTACGACGTCCTGCGCGACGGCTACCAGCAGAACGCCGAGGGCCTGCTGGCCGGTGGCGCGGACGCCCTGATCGTGGAGACGACCCAGGACCTGCTGCAGACCAAGTCGAGCCTGATCGGCGCGCGCCGCGCGATGGAGGCCCTGGGCCTCGACGTCCCGCTGATCTGTTCGCTCGCCTTCGAGACCACGGGCGTCATGCTGCTCGGCTCGGAGATCGGCGCGGCCCTGACCGCGCTCGAGCCGCTGGGCATCGACATGATCGGCCTGAACTGCTCGACGGGCCCGGCCGAGATGAGCGAGCACCTGCGCTACCTCGCCCGCCACTCGCGCACGCCGCTGATGTGCATGCCGAACGCGGGCCTGCCGGTGCTGACCAAGGACGGCGCGTACTTCCCGCTGACTCCGCCCGAGATGGCCGACGCGCAGGAGAACTTCGTCCGCGACTACGGCCTGTCCCTGGTCGGCGGCTGCTGCGGCTCGACGCCCGAGCACCTGCGCCAGGTCGTCGAGCGGGTCCACGGCATCACGCCCCCCGAGCGCACCCCGCACCCCGAGCCCGGCGCCGCCTCGCTCTACCAGACCGTGCCGTTCCGGCAGGACACGGCGTACCTGGCGATCGGTGAGCGGACGAACGCGAACGGGTCGAAGAAGTTCCGTGAGGCCATGCTGGAGGGCCGCTGGGACGACTGCGTCGAGATGGCGCGGGACCAGATCCGCGAGGGCGCGCACATGCTCGACCTGTGTGTGGACTACGTGGGCCGTGACGGTGTCGCGGACATGAGGGAGCTGGCGGGTCGTTTCGCGACGGCGTCGACTCTGCCGATCGTGCTGGACTCGACCGAGGTCGACGTCCTGCGGGCGGGTCTGGAGAAGCTCGGTGGCCGGGCGGTGATCAACTCCGTGAACTACGAGGACGGGGACGGTCCGGAGTCGCGGTTCGCGAAGGTCACGCGATTGGCGCAGGAGCACGGTGCGGCGTTGATCGCTCTGACGATCGACGAGGAGGGGCAGGCGCGGACGGTCGAGAACAAGGTGGCGATCGCCGAGCGGCTCATCGAGGACCTGACCGGGAACTGGGGGATCCACGAGTCGGACATCCTCATCGACGCGTTGACGTTCACGATCTGCACGGGTCAGGAGGAGTCGCGTAAGGACGGGATCGCGACGATCGAGGCGATCCGGGAGCTGAAGCGGCGCCGCCCGGCGGTGCAGACGACGCTGGGTCTTTCGAACATCTCCTTCGGTCTGAACCCGGCGGCGCGGATCCTGCTGAACTCGGTGTTCCTCGACGAGTGTGTGAAGGCGGGTCTGGACTCGGCGATCGTGCACGCGTCGAAGATCCTGCCGATCGCCCGTTTCGACGACGAGCAGGTCACCACGGCGCTGGATCTGATCTACGACCGGCGCGCGGAGGGCTATGACCCGCTGCAGAAGCTGATGGCCCTGTTCGAGGGTGTCAACACCAAGTCGATGAAGGCGGGCAAGACCGAGGAGCTCCTCGCGCTGCCGCTGGACGAGCGGCTCAAGCGCCGGATCGTCGACGGCGAGAAGAACGGCCTGGAGGCGGACCTCGACGAGGCCCTGACCTCCCGGCCCGCCCTGGAGATCGTCAACGACGTCCTCCTCGACGGCATGAAGACCGTGGGCGAGCTCTTCGGCTCCGGCCAGATGCAGCTGCCGTTCGTGCTCCAGTCCGCCGAGGTCATGAAGACCGCGGTGGCCTATCTGGAGCCGCACATGGAGAAGACCGACGCCGACGGCAAGGGCACGATCGTCCTCGCCACCGTACGCGGCGACGTCCACGACATCGGCAAGAACCTCGTCGACATCATCCTGTCCAACAACGGCTACAACGTCGTCAACATCGGCATCAAGCAGCCGGTCTCGGCGATCCTGGAGGCCGCGGAGGAGCACCGGGCCGACGTCATCGGCATGTCGGGTCTCCTGGTGAAGTCCACCGTGATCATGAAGGAGAACCTCCAGGAGCTGAACCAGCGCGAGCTGGCCGCCAAGTATCCGGTGATCCTCGGCGGCGCGGCCCTGACCCGCGCCTATGTCGAGCAGGACCTCCACGAGATCTACCAGGGCGAGGTCCGCTACGCGCGGGACGCCTTCGAGGGTCTGCGGCTGATGGACGCGCTGATCGCGGTCAAGCGGGGTGTGCCGGGTGCGGCGCTGCCGGAGCTGAAGCAGCGCCGGGTGGTGAAGCGCGAGGCCGCCGCTCTCCAGGTCGAGGAGGCCGAGCCGGGTGGCCGTTCGGACGTGGCCGTCGACAATCCGGTGCCGGTTCCGCCGTTCTGGGGGACGCGGGTCGTCAAGGGCATCCCGTTGAAGGAGTACGCGTCCTGGCTCGACGAGGGCGCCCTCTTCAAGGGGCAGTGGGGCCTGAAGCAGAACCGGGCCGGCGACGGGCCCTCGTACGAGGAGCTGGTGGAGAGCGAGGGCCGGCCGCGGCTGCGGGGCTGGCTGGAGCGTCTGCACACGGACAACCTGCTGGAGGCGGCCGTCGTCCACGGCTACTTCCCCTGTGTCTCCAAGGGCGATGATCTGGTCATCCTGGACGAGGCGGGCAACGAGCGGACCCGGTTCACCTTCCCGCGCCAGCGACGGGGCCGGCGTCTGTGCCTGGCGGACTACTTCCGCCCGGAGGAGTCCGGCGAGGTCGATGTCGTCGGTCTGCAGGTCGTCACGGTCGGCTCGAAGATCGGTGAGGCGACGGCCGAGCTGTTCGCGTCGGACTCCTACCGCGACTACCTGGAGCTGCACGGTCTGTCCGTGCAGCTGGCGGAGGCCCTGGCGGAGTACTGGCACGCGCGGGTGCGTGCGGAGCTGGGCTTCGGCGGCGAGGACCCGGCCGCGGTCGAGGACATGTTCGCGCTGAAGTACCGGGGCGCGCGTTTCTCGCTGGGCTACGGGGCCTGCCCGGACCTGGAGGACCGGGCGAAGATCGCGGACCTGCTGCGGCCGGAGCGGATCGGCGTGCACCTCTCGGAGGAGTTCCAGCTCCACCCCGAACAGTCCACCGACGCCATCGTGATCCACCACCCCGAAGCCACCTACTTCAACGCACGGTGACGTCCCGGTGACCGACCCCGCAGGGGCCCGCCGCGGCCGCCTCCGTAGGGGCCGCCTCGGCCGCCTCCGCAGGGGCACCGCGGCCGCCACGGCGTAAATCTCGTCGTCTTCGCTGAGCGAGACGTACACTTGTCGGTCCAGTGCAGGCCGGTCTTCCTCCCCGTACCGGGGAGGGGGGCCGGCCTTCTCGTCCCTCCATGGAAGGTGTGCCGGATGACCAGTACGGTCCCCGCGTCCCTGTTCCGTACGAACGGAAGCTCCGCGCTGCAGGCGGTCTTCCTCGACATGGACGGGACCCTCGTCGACACGGAGGGGTTCTGGTGGGACGCCGAGGTCGAGGTCTTCGCCGACCTCGGGCACCGGCTCGACGAGGCATGGAAGGACATCGTCGTCGGCGGTCCGATGACCCGCAGCGCGGGCTACCTCATCGAGTCCACCGGTGCCGACATCACCCTCGACGAGCTGACCGTCCTGCTCAACGAGAAGTTCGAGCAGCGCATCGAGCGGGGCGTGCCCTTCATGCCCGGCGCCGAGCGACTCCTGGCCGAGCTGGCCCGGCACTCCATCCCCACCGCCCTGGTCTCCGCCTCGCACCGGCGGATCATCGACCGGATCCTCGCCTCGCTCGGCCACGACCGCTTCACCCTCACCGTCGCGGGCGACGAGGTCGTCCGTACGAAGCCGCACCCCGAGCCGTATCTGACGGCCGCCCGGGGCGTGGGAGCCGATCCCGCGCTCTGTGCCGTCATCGAGGACACGGCGACCGGCGTGGCGGCCGCCGAGGCAGCGGGCTGCCGGGTCGTCGCGGTGCCCTCCGTCGCCCCGATCGCGCCTTCCCCGGGCCGGGTCGTCGTGCGCTCCCTGGAAGAGGTCGACGTGCCCTTCCTGCGTACCCTGATCACCGGCATCTGAGCTTCGTCTGAGCTTTCCCCCAGCTGAATGCGCTTTCGCGCGCGGAAATCACCCGGGCCATTCACCGATAAAGCCTCTACGTGACCTTCGTCACCCAGAGTGCCCGACGGTGGGTGGCCCGGTCGTGTGGGGCGCCCGAAATCTGCCGGTTTCGCCGATCCCATGTGTCCCGGTTCGGTGGACCCCGTCCGCATCGTGGTGACGCATGACTATCGAGCACCCCGTATTCATGATCACCCTGCGATTACCCCCGCGCCCGTCCGCGGTCCGGCAATAGCGGCGCCGCCGACTAATCTTTCGCGAGTACTTCGCCGCATAACCGCGTGCACCGGCGCACACCCAAGTCGCCGCGAACACAGGACCGATCGCAACACCCGGCCCGATCGCTCCCGCCCCGACCGGGCGGCCGGCGGCGGAGTGTCCCAGACCGCTGCATCCAAGGCCGGATGAGGAGAACGTCCCTGATGAACCGCAAGACCCTGGTGCTGCCCGCCGCGGCCGTACTGCTGGCCCCCCTGCTCGCCGCCTGTGGTGGAGCCGAGGACGGCAGAGCCATCGTCGTCGGCACCACGGACCAGTTCATCGCGACCGAGGACGCCCCCGCCCCCCTCGACCCGGCCTTCGCCTACGACACCGGCACCTGGAACATCCTGCGGCAGACCGTCCAGACCCTGCTGCACGTGCCCCGCGGCGGCGGCGAGCCCGTCCCCGAGGCCGCCCAGACCTGCGGCTTCTCCGACAAGGCCAGCGAGAGCTACCGCTGCAAGCTCCGCTCCGGCCTCACCTTCGCCGACGGCACGCCGGTCACCGCCGAGGACGTCAAGTACTCCATCGAGCGCGTCCTGAAGATCAAGTCGGACAACGGAACGGCCGCGCTCCTCGCCAACATCGACACCGTCGAGACCAAGGGTGCCGACGAGGTCGTCTTCCACCTGAAGACCCCCGACGCCACCTTCCCGTACAAGCTCTCCACCCCGGTCGCCGGCATCCTCAGCAAGGACAAGTACGCCGCCGGGGAGCTCCGCACCGGCTTCGACGTCGACGGGTCCGGCCCGTACACCATGAAGGTCGAGCGCGAGGGCGACAAGGCCGCCCGCTTCGTCTTCACCAGGAACCCGAAGTACAAGGGCGACATCGTCCCGCGCAACGAGAAGGTCGAGCTGCGCGCCTTCGCCGACGCCGGCGCCATGGGCAAGGCCCTCGAGGGCGACGACATCGACATGATGGCCCGCTCCCTGTCGCAGAAGCAGATCAAGGACCTCACCGAGACCCCCAAGGACGGCATCCGCGTCACCGAGGTCCCCGGCCTGGAGATCCGCTACCTCGCCTTCAACACCAAGGACCCCTCCGTCGAGGAGAAGGCCGTCCGCCAGGCGATGGCCGCCGTCGTCGACCGGGGCGCCCTCGTCAACCTCGTCTACGGCCCCACCGCCGAGCCGCTCTACTCGCTGATCCCCTCCAGCATCACCGGCCACGCGACCCCCTTCTTCGACGAGTACGGCGAGCCCGACCCCGCCCGCGCCGCGAAGATCCTCAAGGGCGCCGGCGTCAAGACCCCGGTCAAGGTGACCCTGAACTACACCACCGACCACTACGGCGCCGAGACCGCCCAGGAGTTCGAGGCGATCAAGAAGCAGCTCGTCGCCAGCGAACTCTTCGACGCCACCGTCCGCGGCGCCGAGTGGTCCACCTTCCGCCCCGCCCAGAAGCGCGGCGACTACGCCGTCTACGGCCTCGGCTGGTTCCCCGACTACCCGGACCCCGACAACTACATCGCCCCCTTCCTCGACAGCGACAACTTCCTCAACACCCCGTACGTCAACAAGGTCGTCCGCGACCAGCTCATCCCGCGGTCGCGCCGCCAGGCCGACCGCACCGCCGCGAGCCCCGTCTTCGCGCAGATCCAGAAGATCGTCGCCCAGGACGTACCCGTCCTGCCTCTGTGGCAGGGCAAGCAGTACGTCGCCGCGCGCGACGACCTCACAGGAGTCGAGTACGCGCTCAACACCTCCTCGGACCTGCTGCTCTGGGAACTGGGCCGCGGCACCGCATAACCCCCCTCGGCTGGATCGGTTACACCGGCCGCGCACCAGCGCGCGGCCGGCCTGGCAAGAGATCAAGAGGCAAGTTCTGTGAAGGCACACACGAAGTGGCTGACGGCCCCGCTCGCCGCGGGGCTGTCCGCCGCCCTCCTCGGCGGCTGCGGCACCGAGCAGGGCGGAGGCTCCGGATCCGGCGACGGCATACGCGTCGGCATGTCCGACGAGATCCTCGCCACCGACCCGGCGGCCGGCTACGACCCCGGCTCCTGGCTGCTGTTCAACAACGTCTTCCAGTCCCTGCTGGCCTTCCCCAAGGGCGGCTCCGCACCCGAGCCCGAGGCCGCCGACGAGTGCGCCTTCTCCGCGGGCAGCAAGGTCTACACCTGCACCCTCCGGGACGGCCTCACCTTCTCCAACGGCAACCCGCTCACCTCCGAGGACGTCAAGTTCTCCTTCGAGCGCGCCCTCAAGATCGCCGACCCCTCCGGTCCCGCGCCGCTGCTCTCCACGATCGACACCATCGAGACCCCCGACGAGCGCACCGTCGTCTTCCGTCTCAAGGTCCCGGACGCCACCTTCCCCAGCAAGATCGCCTCCGGCGCCGGCTCCATCGTCGACCACCGCGAGTACCCCGCCGACGCCCTGCGCACCGACGGCAAGGCCACCGGCTCCGGCCCGTACAAGCTGGACTCCTTCAGCGAGACCGAGGCCACCTTCTCCGCCAACTCCGGCTACCGGGGCAACGCCAAGTCCAAGAACGGCGGAATCACCCTCAAGCTCTACAGCGGCGACCGCGCGGCCCTCTCCAAGGCCCTCACCGACGGCGACGTCGACATCGCCTACCGAGGCCTCTCCGCCGGCGACATCGCCGCCCTCGAAGCCTCGGACACGACCGACGACAAGGGCATCGAGGTCATCCAGGGCAGCAGCGCCGAGGTCCAGCACCTCGTCTTCAACATGAAGGACCCCGTCGTCGGCAAGCTCGGCGTCCGCCGGGCCATCGCCCACCTCGTCAACCGCGAGGCCCTCGTCGAGAACGTCTACAAGTCGACGGCCACGCCGCTCTACTCGATCGTCCCGGCCGGTGTCGCCGGTCACAACACCGCCTTCTACGACACCTACGGGACCCCCGACGAGGCGAAGGCGAAGAAGGCCCTGCGGGATGCGGACATCACCGGCAAGGTGAAGCTCACCCTCTGGTCCACCCCCAGCCGCTACGGCCCGGCCACCGACGAGGAGCTCAAGGCCATCGCCGGTCAGCTCAACGCCAGCGGGCTCTTCCAGGCCGACGTCAAGTCCGTCGCCTACGACCAGTACGAGAAGGACATCGCCGCCGGCAAGTACGGCGTCTACGTCAAGGGCTGGGTCCCCGACTACCCCGACGCCGACAACTTCACCGCGCCGTTCTTCGGTGAGGGCAACGTCCTCGGCAACCACTACGAGAACAACACCATCACCGGCAGCATCCTCCCGAAGACCGCCGCGACCGCCGACCGCGCCGGCACCGTCGACGAGTACGGGCAGCTCCAGGACCTCGTCGCCGACGAACTCCCGGTCCTCCCGCTCTGGCAGGGCAAGCAGTACGCGGTCGCCCGCGACGACGTCACCGGTCTCGAGTGGACCCTCGACTCCTCCACCGTCTTCCGCTTCTGGGAGCTGAAGAAGGGCTGACACGGCCCCGGTGAAGGCTCACGGAGCCACGTGAACGGCGGAGGGGCCCGGCGCGCGACACGCGCACCGGGCCCCTCCGCCGTATCCGCAGGACCGGCTACTGATTGCCGCCGGGCCGCACCAGACCGCTCTCGTACGCGTACACCGCGGCCTGCACCCGGTCCCGCAGGCCCAGCTTCGTCAGCACGTGGCCCACGTGCGTCTTCACCGTCGTCTCGCTGACGAACAGATCCGCCGCGATCTCCGCGTTCGACAGCCCCCGGGCCACCAGCTTCAGCACCTCGACCTCACGATCGGTCAAGGTGTTCAGCGTGTCCGGCACCTGCTCCTCGCCCGTCGGCAGATGCGCCGAGTACTTGTCGAGCAGCCGGCGCGTGATCGACGGCGCCAGCATCGCCTCGCCCGCCGCGACCACACGGATCGCCTGCACCAGCTCGTTCGCCGGGGCGTCCTTGAGCAGGAAGCCGCTCGCCCCCGCCCGCAGCGCCTCCACCACGTACTCGTCCAGATCGAACGTGGTCAGCACCAGCACCTTCGCCGGACCGTCCCGGCCCGGCCCGGTGATCTGCCGGGTCGCCTCCACACCGTCCATCCGCGGCATCCGGATGTCCATCAGCACCACGTCCGGCTGCAGCGCGCGCACCTGCTCCTGCGCCTGGAGACCGTCACCGGCCTCACCCACCACCGCGATGTCCTGCTCCGCCTCCAGAATCATCCGGAAGCCGGTGCGCAGCAGCGGCTGATCGTCGACCAGGAGGACGCGGATCGTCACAAGGGCTCCTTCACGGGGCGGGGCTGAGCTCAAGCGGTCGGGCTGAACTCACGAGATCGGGCTGAGCCCAGAGGATCGGGCTCGGCCCGGGGGATCGGGCTGATGTCACGGTGCGGGCGGCGCCGGGTCCATTCTGCCCTGCCCGGATTCGCCCGACTCCGGCGGGCGCGCGGAGACGATCTTCAGCGGATACACCGGGGGAGTCCCGCCGAACTCCGGACAGACCGACTGATGGTCGCACCAGCCGCACAGCTTCGTCGGCCGCGGCCGCCAGTCACCCGTCTCCGTCGCCAGCCGGATCGCCTCCCACAGCGCGAGGAGCTTCCGCTCCACCCGCAGCAGGTCCGCCTCCACCGGGTCGTACGTCAGCACGTCACCGCTGCCCAGGTAGACCAGCTGCAGCCGTCGCGGGATCACCCGCTTCAGCCGCCAGACCACCAGCGCGTAGAACGTCATCTGGAACAGCGCGCCCTCGCGGTACTCCGGCCGCGGCGCCTTGCCCGTCTTGTAGTCGACGATCCGCACGTCACCCGAGGGCGTCACGTCGATCCGGTCGATCACCCCGCGCAGCCGCAGCCCCGAATCGAGCTCCGTCTCCACGAACAACTCGCGCTCGGCCGGTTCGAGACGCGTCGGATCCTCCAGCGTGAACCACCGCTCGACCAGCCGCTCCGCCTCGCCCAGCCAGCCCGCGAGGCGCTCCCCCTCCGGGTCCTCCGCGAACAGCTCGCCCAGCTCCGGCTTGGACTCCAGGAGCCGCTCCCACTGCCCCGGGACCATCGACTTCGCCCGCGGCGCCGTCCGCTCCACCGCCACGTCGTCGAAGAGCCGCTCCAGCACGGCGTGCACCAGCGTGCCCCGCGTCGCCGCCGGACTCGGCTTCTCGGGCAGCCGGTCGATCACCCGGAACCGGTACAGCAGCGGACACTGCATGAAATCGCTCGCCCGCGACGGCGACAACGACATGGGCGCCCGGGGCTCCGCCGGCACCTGCTCGCTCGTACTCATGACTCAGACCCTACGACCCGCCACCGACAGCGAGCGGAATACCATCGACCTGGGACCCCGTCGCACTGCATGATCGAACCGTGACGTAACGACGTGGGTCACACCTCGCGACGAAAGGAACCCGTGAACCAGGACGAGCCCAAGCCGCAGCGGACCGAGGAGCCCGGCGGCGGGATCCTCATGGGCCGCCCCTTCGGCGTGCCCGTCTACGTCGCACCCAGCTGGTTCCTGGTCGCCGCCCTCATCACCTGGGTCTTCGGCGACCAGATCGAGCGGGTCCTGCCCGAGCTCGGCGCCGCCCGCTACCTCGTCTCCCTCTTCTTCGCCGTCGCCTTCTACGCCTCCGTGCTCGTCCACGAACTGGCCCACACGATCGCCGCGCTCCGGTTCAAACTCCCCGTGCGCCGCATCCAGCTCCAGTTCTTCGGCGGCGTCTCCGAGATCGAGAAGGAGACCGAGACCCCCGGCCGCGAATTCGTCCTCGCCTTCGTCGGCCCGCTCTTCTCCCTCGTCCTCGCCGGCCTGTTCTACCTCTCCCTGTACGCCGTCGAGCCCGGCACCGTCCCCGGCGTCCTCCTCGCAGGCCTGATGATCTCCAACCTGATCGTCGCCGCCTTCAACCTCCTCCCGGGCCTGCCCCTCGACGGCGGCCGCATGCTCCGCGCCGTCGTGTGGAAGATCACCGGCAAGCCCATGAGCGGCACCATCGCCGCCGCCTGGGTCGGCCGCGCCCTCGCCGTCCTCGTCCTCGTCGGCCTGCCGCTGCTCACCCGCACCGGCCTCCTCGGCAACGCCACCGACGACATCAGCGGCCTCGACACCGTCACGGACGCCCTGCTCGCCGCCATCCTCGCCGCCATCATCTGGACCGGCGCCGGCAACAGCCTCCGCATGGCCCGCCTCCGCGAGCACCTCCCCGAGCTCCGCGCCCGCGCCCTCACCCGCCGCGCCATCCCCGTCGAACCCACCACCCCGCTCTCCGAGGCCCTCCGCCGCGCCAACGAGGCCGGCGCCCGCGCCCTCGTGGTCGTCGACGGCGGCGGCGACCCCACCGGCATCGTCCGCGAGGCCGCCATCGCCGCCGTCCCCCAGCACCGCCGCCCCTGGGTCGCCGTCAGCACCCTCGCGCAGGACCTCGCCGACGGCATGCGCGTCCCCGCCGAGCTCGCCGGCCAGCCCCTCCTCGACCACCTCCGCACCAGCCCCGCCACGGAGTACCTGGTCGTCGAGGAGACCGGGGAGATCTACGGCGTCCTCGCCACCACCGACGTCGAGCGCGCCTTCGTCAGGGCCATGGCACGACCGTCTTCGTAACCCCGGTACTCTGTTCACATGTCCGAACCGACCGGTGCCGCCCGCCGACGCGGGCCCTTCAAGGTCGGGGACCAGGTTCAGCTGACCGACCCCAAGGGCCGTCACTACACGTTCACGCTCGAAGAGGGAAAGAACTTCCACACCCACAAGGGTTCTTTCCCGCACGACGAACTGATCGGCGCCCCCGAGGGCAGCGTTGTCCGCACCACCGGAAACGTCGCCTACCTCGCGCTGCGCCCCCTGCTCCCCGACTACGTCCTGTCCATGCCCCGCGGCGCCGCCGTGGTCTACCCGAAGGACGCGGGGCAGATCCTCGCCTTCGCCGACATCTTCCCCGGCGCACGCGTCGTCGAGGCGGGTGTGGGCTCCGGCTCGCTCAGCAGCTTCCTGCTCCGCGCCATCGGCGACAGCGGCATGCTGCACTCCTACGAGCGCCGCGAGGACTTCGCCGAGATCGCGAAGGGCAACGTCGAGCGTTACTTCGGCGGCCCCCACCCGGCCTGGCAGCTGACCGTGGGCGACCTCCAGGACAACCTGTCCGACACCGACGTGGACCGCGTCATCCTGGACATGCTCGCTCCCTGGGAGTGCCTGGAGGCCGTCTCCAAGGCCCTCGTCCCCGGCGGCATCCTCTGCTGCTACGTGGCGACCACCACCCAGCTCGCGCGCACCGTGGAGTCCATCCGCGAGTTCGGCTGCTACGCCGAGCCGCAGCCCTGGGAATCCATGATCCGCAACTGGCACGTCGAGGGCCTCGCCGTCCGGCCCGATCACCGCATGATCGGCCACACCGGCTTCCTCGTCACCGCCCGCCGCCTCGCGGACGGCGTCGAGCCCCCGATGCGCCGCCGCCGCCCCGCCAAGGGTGCCTACGGCGAGGACTACGAAGGCCCCAACAAGGGCTGACGTCCCGACACCCGCAGCACGCCGCCGCCGAGTTCCCGCCCACGGGAGGGAACTCGACGGCGGCGTCCTCATGTTCGGGCCGCCGCCGGGGCGGATCCGCGCCGGAGACCGGACGGACGCCGACCCCGGCTGTTCCGTCCCCCTGTGACGTATGGCACGATGCCGGAAACCCTCCGCACCGCCCCCACAGGAGACGTCTCGCGTGCAGCCCTCCGCCGCCCCGGAACCCGCGGATCTGCCTGACCTCGCGCACACCCGCGCCCGCCCGGCGCACTGGCTGGCCACCGCCACCGCGACCGCCGCGGTCGTCGCCCTCGCCGGACTGCTCCAGCCCGGCCCCGCCGGAGCCACCGCCGCCCCCGAGGCCCCGCGTCCCGCGCCCGCTCCGGAGGCCGCCGACGCCGACTACCCCCTGGAGTGCGGGGGAGGCCCCCACAAGATCGCGAAGCGGGTCTCCGGCGACCTCGACGGGGACGGAAACCCGGAGACCGTTGCGGTCGTGCACTGCGAAGCGGGCGCCGGCACCCCGCCGGGCGGCATCTACGTCCTCACCCGCGGCAAGGGCACGGGCGCCCCCGCGCGCGTGGTGGCCACGCTCGTCGCACCGGACGAGCACAGGAACGTCACCGGGCTCGCCGTCCGCGACGGAGCGGTGCACGCCACGCTGCTCGGCTACTCGTCACCCGACGTACCCACCTGCTGCCCGGACGAGAAGGAGCAGGTCAGTTGGGTGTGGCAGGGCGGCGCCTTCGTCCGCGCCACCCGCGCCGAGGCATTCAGCGCCTGACCGTCACTCCGCGTCGGGGCCGTACACCTCGACCTTGTCCGTGACCCGGCGTACGTGGATGCAGTCGCCCGGGCACTCCTTGGCGGAGTCCACCACGTCCTGGAGCAGGGGCAGCGGCACCGGCGTGGTCGCCCCGCTGTCCTGGAGGAGCTCGTCGTCGGCGCTCTTCACATAAGCGAGCCCGTCGATGTCCAGCTCGAAGACCTCGGGAGCGTACTGCGCGCAGATCCCGTCCCCGGTGCACAGGTCCTGGTCGATCCAGACCTCCAGCGCCTCCTCGGCGCCCGTGGGCGGGGCATCGTTCTGCACGGTCATATCTCCTGCCATTTCTGCTTCGCGCGGGTAAGTCGGGCCACCTCTGACGGGTGTTGACCCATGACGACGATACAACCGCCCGCTTTCAGACGGTGAAGGGTGGGTATTCCCCTGGCGAGAGGGGAACCGCAAGGGTGAAGATCGGACACAGCCCAGAGTCTTTTTGATCTAGGGGTTTCAATCACCACCCACGCAGGTAGGGTCAGGAAGCGTCCAGCTCCCCTTGGAGGAGGTGAGGACCGTGGCAGCCCACGACGACGACATCAACCGCGGCATCCGGCCGGGGCGAGGGTCTGAAGACCCCGCCGGTCAGGTTGCCTATCTCGAGCAGGAAATCGCCGTCCTGCGCCGCAAGCTCGCCGACTCTCCGCGCCACACGAGGATTCTCGAAGAGCGGATCGTCGAGCTGCAGACCAACCTGGCCGGCGTGTCCGCGCAGAACGAAAGACTCGCGAACACGCTCCGTGAGGCCCGCGACCAGATCGTGGCCCTCAAGGAGGAAGTCGACCGGCTCGCACAGCCGCCGGCCGGCTTCGGTGTCTTCCTGCAGGCAAATGAGGACGGCACGTGCGACATCTTCACCGGGGGCCGCAAGCTCCGGGTGAATGTGAGCCCCAGCGTCGAGCTCGAGGAGCTCCGGCGCGGCCAGGAAGTCATGCTCAACGAAGCGCTCAACGTGGTCGAGGCCATGGAGTACGAGCGCGCCGGGGACATCGTCACCCTCAAGGAGATCCTCGAGGACGGCGAGCGCGCCCTGGTGGTCGGGCACACCGACGAGGAACGGGTGGTGAGGCTCGCCGAGCCTCTGCTGGACGTCACCATCCGCGCCGGCGACGCCCTGCTGCTCGACTCCAGGTCCGGCTACGTCTACGAGGTGGTCCCGAAGAGCGAGGTCGAGGAGCTCGTTCTCGAAGAGGTCCCGGACGTCGACTACGAGAAGATCGGCGGTCTGGGCAACCAGATCGAGCTGATCCGCGACGCGGTCGAGCTTCCGTACCTCTACCCGGACCTCTTCAAGGAGCACGAACTGCGGCCGCCCAAGGGCATCCTGCTCTACGGGCCGCCGGGCTGCGGCAAGACGCTGATCGCGAAGGCCGTGGCCAATTCGCTGGCCAAGAAGGTGGCCGAGGTGACCGGCCAGCCCGCGGGGAAGTCCTACTTCCTCAACATCAAGGGCCCCGAGCTCCTCAACAAGTACGTCGGCGAGACCGAGCGGCACATCCGCCTCGTCTTCCAACGTGCGAGGGAGAAGGCGAGCGAGGGCACCCCCGTCATCGTCTTCTTCGACGAGATGGAATCCCTCTTCCGCACCCGCGGATCCGGTGTCAGCTCGGACGTGGAGAACACCATCGTCCCCCAGCTGCTCGCCGAGATCGACGGTGTGGAAGGCCTGGAGAACGTCATCGTCATCGGCGCCTCCAACCGCGAGGACATGATCGACCCCGCGATCCTGCGGCCCGGCCGGCTCGACGTCAAGATCAAGATCGAGCGTCCGGACGCGGAGGCCGCGAAGGACATCTTCGCGAAGTACCTCACGGCCACCCTGCCGCTCCACTCGGACGACATCTCCGAGCACAGCGGATCCAAGGCGGCCGCCGCCCACGGCATGATCCAGTCCGTCGTCGAGCAGATGTACGCCGAATCCGAGGAGAACCGCTTCCTCGAAGTCACGTACGCCAACGGCGACAAGGAAGTCCTGTACTTCAAGGACTTCAACTCCGGCGCGATGATCCAGAACATCGTCGACCGGGCCAAGAAGATGGCCATCAAGGCCTTCCTCGACCACAACCAGAAGGGTATCCGGGTCTCCCACCTCCTCCAGGCCTGCGTGGACGAGTTCAAGGAGAACGAGGACCTGCCCAACACCACCAACCCCGACGACTGGGCCCGTATCTCCGGAAAGAAGGGCGAGCGGATCGTCTTCATCCGCACCCTTGTCACCGGAAAGCAGGGCGCGGACACGGGACGCTCCATCGACACGGTGGCCAACACCGGTCAGTACCTGTAAAACGCGACCGGCTGCGGATGTCCGGAAACCGGGCATCCGCAGCCGTCGCATTCCGTCCAGCATTTCTCCCGGCAGCACGGGAAATACCGCAAGTGATCTCCCCACCAGCGCGGAGCCGATCTAGGCTCTTCGGTAACGCCGAGTCGCGCACTGTGAGCGACGCCGGGCAAGGAGGGCCGCATGACCGTACGGCGAGTAATGGGCATCGAGACGGAGTACGGGATCTCCGTCCCGGGACACCCGAACGCCAATGCCATGCTCACCTCGTCCCAGATCGTCAACGCCTACGCGGCGGCGATGCACCGGGCGCGCCGCGCCCGCTGGGATTTCGAGGAGGAGAATCCGCTGCGGGACGCCCGCGGCTTCGACCTCGCCCGCGAGGCCGCAGACTCCACCCAGCTCACCGACGAGGACATCGGCCTCGCCAACGTGATCCTCACCAACGGGGCACGGCTCTACGTGGACCACGCCCACCCCGAGTACAGCTCGCCCGAGGTCACCAACCCGCGGGACGCCGTGCTCTGGGACAAGGCCGGCGAGCGGATCATGGCGGAGGCGGCCGTACGGGCCGCCCAGCTCCCCGGCGCCCAGCCGATCCACCTCTACAAGAACAACACCGACAACAAGGGCGCCTCCTACGGCACGCACGAGAACTACCTGATGAAGCGGGAGACCCCCTTCTCGGACATCGTGCGCCACCTGACCCCCTTCTTCGTCTCCCGCCAGGTCGTGACCGGGGCGGGCCGGGTCGGCATCGGTCAGGACGGACGGGAGCACGGCTTCCAGATCAGCCAGCGCGCCGACTACTTCGAGGTGGAGGTGGGGCTGGAGACCACCCTCAAGCGGCCCATCATCAACACCCGGGACGAGCCGCACGCGGACGCCGAGCGGTACCGCCGCCTGCACGTGATCATCGGCGACGCGAACCTCTCGGAGATCTCCACCTACCTCAAGCTGGGCACGACGGCCCTGGTCCTGTCGATGATCGAGGACGGGTTCATCACCGTGGACCTCGCCGTCGACCAGCCGGTCCGCACCCTCCACCAGGTCTCGCACGACCCGACCCTCCAGTACCTGGTCACGCTCCGCAGCGGCCGGACACTCACCGCGGTCCAGCTGCAGATGGAGTACTTCGAGCTGGCCAGGAAGTACGTCGAGGAGCGGTACGGCTCCGACGCCGACGAGCAGACGAAGGACGTCCTCACCCGTTGGGAGGACACCCTCAACCGGCTCGAGAGGGACCCGATGAGCCTGGCCGGCGAGCTCGACTGGATCGCCAAGCGGGAGCTCATGGAGGGCTACCGGCGCCGCGACGACCTGGACTGGGACGCGGCCCGCCTGCACCTGGTGGACCTCCAGTACGCGGACGTGCGCCCCGAGAAGGGCCTGTACAACCGTCTGGTGGCCCGCGGGCGCATGAAACGGCTCCTGGACGAGCCCGACGTGCAGCGGGCCGAGACGGCGCCTCCGGAGGACACCAGGGCCTATTTCCGCGGCCGCTGCCTGGAGCAGTACGCCGACGACGTCGCCGCGGCCTCCTGGGACTCGGTGATCTTCGACCTGCCGGGCAGGGACTCGCTCCAGCGCGTCCCCACCCTGGAGCCGCTCCGCGGCACAAAGGCCCACGTGAAGGCGCTCCTGGACCGCTGCCGCACGGCCGAGGAACTGGTGCGCGTGCTCTCCGGCGGCTGATCGGGTGCCCGGCACGGGCCTGAAATACCCCGGCACTGGGAATCATGGAATCAGTGCCCGGGCGTTGTGGAAACTGCGGGGCCGAAGTCAGACCCGACCTATAGGGTCTGATCTTGTACGGACTCAACCGAGCGGGCCGATTCGAGCGGGGTGAGGGATATGGCGACCAAGGACACCGGCGGCGGACAGCAGAAGGCGACGCGATCCACGGAGGAGGTCGAGGAGACCACCACTGAGGCGAGCTCCGACCTGCAGGAGCGCCAGGAGAAGCTGAGCGACGACGTGGACTCCGTCCTGGACGAGATCGACGACGTCCTGGAGGAGAACGCCGAGGACTTCGTGCGGTCTTTCGTACAGAAGGGCGGCGAGTAGCCGCACAGCGCGCCTGTACTCCTCCGTCCCCGGAGCCCCGGAGAAAGCCGTGGGTCCGGGGACGGATGACAGGCGGTGGCACGGGTAGGGTCCGTGCACAGCAATCAAGATCGGCTCGCTCGTCCCACGGCGGGCCGATTCCCCCACCCGGAAGGAATCGCGTGGAAGCCAACTCTCGTAGCACCGGGCGTCTGCCGGCGGCCTTCCTGACGCCGGGGTCGTCCTCGTTCATGGACTTCCTGTCCGAGCACTCGCCGGAGCTGGTGCCGGGCCGCCGCAAGCTGCCGCCCGGCGTCATCGACGCCCCGCACGGCACGACCATCGTGGCGGTCACGTTCCCCGGTGGGGTCGTCCTCGCCGGTGACCGGCGGGCCACCATGGGCAACATGATCGCGCAGCGGGACATGGAGAAGGTCTTCCCGGCCGACGAGTTCTCCGCCGTCGCCATCGCCGGCACCGCCGGTCTCGCGGTGGAGATGGTCAAGCTGTTCCAGCTGGAGCTGGAGCACTTCGAGAAGGTGGAGGGGGCCACGCTCTCCCTGGAGGGCAAGGCGAACCGCCTGTCCACCATGATCCGCGGCAACCTCGGCATGGCCATGCAGGGGCTCGCCGTCGTGCCGCTCTTCGCGGGCTGGGACGAGGCGAAGGAGAAGGGCCGGATCTTCTCCTACGACGTGACCGGCGGCCGCTCCGAGGAGCACGGCTACGCCGCCACCGGCTCCGGATCGATCTTCGCGCGCGGGTCGATGAAGAAGCTCTACCGTCCCGACCTCACCGAGGAGCAGGCCACGACCCTGGTCGTGCAGGCGCTGTACGACGCGGCGGACGACGACTCGGCGACCGGTGGCCCCGACATGGCCCGCCGGATCTTCCCGCTCGTCACCGTCATCACCGAAGAGGGTTTCCGCAGGCTCACCGAGGGCGAGTCCTCCGACCTGGCCCGATCGGTCACCGAGCGGCGTCTCGAGCAGCCCGACGGGCCGCGCGCCGCCCTGCTCTGACCACTCGTCGCTCTGTAGAAGCCCAGAAGAAAGGGACGGACAGCCGGTGTCCACTCCGTTCTACGTCTCCCCCCAGCAGGCCATGGCCGACCGGGCCGAGTACGCCCGCAAGGGCATCGCCCGAGGCCGCAGCCTTGTCGTCCTCCAGTACTCCGACGGCATCGTCTTCGTCGGCGAGAACCCGTCGCGCGCACTGCACAAGTTCAGCGAGATCTACGACCGGATCGGCTTCGCCGCCGCCGGCAAGTACAACGAGTACGAGAACCTCCGCATCGGCGGCGTGCGCTACGCCGACCTGCGGGGCTACACCTACGACCGGGAGGACGTCACCGCGCGCGGCCTGGCCAACGTCTACGCCCAGACGCTGGGCACGATCTTCTCCAGCGCGGGGGAGAAGCCGTACGAGGTGGAGCTGGTCGTCGCGGAGGTCGGCGCCGAGCCGGCGGGCGACCAGATCTACCGGCTGCCCCACGACGGCTCGATCGTGGACGAGCACGGCTCGGTCGCGGTCGGCGGAAACGCGGAGCAGATCGGCTCCTTCCTGGACCAGCGGCACCGGGACGGCATGTCCCTGGCCGAGGCCCTGAAGCTGGCCGTGCAGGCGCTCTCGCGGGACACCAACGGCAGCGAGCGGGAGATCCCCGCGGAGCGGCTGGAGGTGGCGGTCCTGGACCGTACGCGCCCGCAGCAGCGCAAGTTCAAGCGGATCGTCGGACGGCAGCTGTCGCGCCTCCTGCAGGCGGACAACGCGGCCGTGACGAAGACGGACGAGCCCTCGGACGAGGCTCCCGAGGAGTAGTCACTCCCTGGGAGCCCTCGGACGAGGCCTCCGAGGAGTAGTCACTCCCTGCCCGAGTCGAGGGGCCCCGGTACGCGTGAGCGGACCGGGGCCCCTCGGGCATTCCGGGCGGTCCCGGGGCGCCCGGCCGCCGCCGCTTCCGAGGGGTTGCCTCCGGATCGGCTCAGGCGGCCGGGGCGGGCCCGGAGGAGCCGCGGGGGACCAGGGTGACCGGGAGGTCGTCCGGAGCCTGCGGTTCCCCCGCGAGGACGGCCAGGAGGGCGGCCATGCCGCGCTCCCCGATGCGCTCGGCGGGCAGTGAGACGGTCGTCAGCTCCGGTTCGACGGCGGTCGCGAGCGAGAGATCGTCGAAGCCGGTGACCGAGACGTCCTCGGGGACCCGCAGCCCCAGCCGCCGCAGGGCCTTGCAGGCGCCCGCCGCGAGGATGTCGTCGTCGCACACGAGCGCCGTGGGCCGCGGGCCGGGCGTGGCGAGGGCGCGCTCCGTGGCGGCCATGGCGCCGTGCACGTCCAGCGGCGCGCGGACGGTCCGTACCGACACGTCGGCGAGGGCCTCGGCGAGCGCGGCGGCCCGGACGTCGAAGGTCCAGGAGGGCACGGCCGAGGCGAGGTGAACGAAGCGGCGGTGGCCCAGGGCGAGCAGGTGGCCCGTGACCTGGCGCATGCCGTCCGCGATGTCGAGGTTGACGTGGGCCGCGGCGCCGGTGTCGGCGGGGTCGCTGTCGAGCATGACGAGGGGCAGGTCCGTGCCCCTGAAGGCCTTCAGGGCGTCCGAGGCCATCGAGGAGGCGATGACCCCGTCGAGTGCCGCACGGGCCGAGGCGAAGGGGTCCTTGGCGGGCCCCACGCCGTCGGGGGAGGGGTACAGGACGACGCCGAAGCCGTGCCGGGCCGCGACGGTCGCGGCGCCCGTGTAGACGCGGGCGAAGAACTCGTTGGTGAGCGCCGGGACGACGAGCAGGGCCGTACGGGTGTGGCCGAGGCGGAGGTTTCGGGCGGCCAGGTTGGGCCGGTAGCCGAGGCTCCGCGCCGCCTCCCGCACGGTGTCGGCGGTGCGCTCGGAGACGCGGCCGCGCCACTTGTCGCCGAGGACGAGCGAGACGGTGGCCTGCGAGACGCCCGCGACCCGGGCGACGTCCCGGCTGGTCGGGCGCGTGCCGCCGAGCGGCTCCGGGGTCTGCACACAAGCCTCCGCGTCGGACGGGTCTCGGTCGGTCGTCGGTTCTCCGGTGCCCGGGCGCTCGCTCCGGTACGACGGACGGTCGGTGCGTCGCTACGCCGGTACGCCGGTACGCCGGGTGGAATCCGGACAGTACCCGGTCGTCCCCGGAGCGCGGGGTGGACCCGCGTACAGCCGACATGATACGTATGACGCCTGACGTTATACGTAAAACCTCGGCGGGGTCCGAGGGTGAGGGGAGACCGACATGGCCACCGAGGCCACGGCACACGGCGGCTATCTCGACATACTCCGGGCACCGCACGCCGCCCGGCTGCTCGCCGGGACGCTCGTCGGACGCCTGCCCAACGGCGTCGGCCCCATCGCCCTGACGCTCTTCGTCCGGGACCAGGGCGGCAGCTACACCCTCGCCGGCGGACTCATCGCCGCCTACGGCGTCGCCACCGCCGTCGGCCAGCCCCTCCTGGGCCGCGCCGTGGACCTCAAGGGCCAGCCCCGGGTCCAGCTGCCCGCCGCGGTCCTCTCCGCCCTCGGCATGGCCCTGCTCGCCCTCACCGGCATCGGCCACCTCGCCCTCGCCTACGCGGCCGTCGTCCTCGCCGGTCTCTTCACCCCGCCCCTGGAGGGCGGACTGCGGGCCCTGTGGCCGAGCGTCCTCGGCCGCGAGGACCGGGTCCACCGCGCCTACGCCCTCGACGCGGTCGCCCAGGAGGTCATGTTCACCGTCGGGCCCCTCCTGCTGACGCTCCTGGTCTCCCTCTGGTCGCCCGCCGCCGCCCTCCTCGTCATCAACGTCCTCGGCGTCCTCGGGGCCCTCGCCGTCGTCCTCTCCGAGCCCTCCCGCGCCTGGCGCTCCGCGCCCCGCGAGGCCCACTGGCTGGGGGCCCTGCGCTCGCCCGGCCTCCTCGCCCTCCTCGGCTCCTTCTTCTTCGTCGGCCTCGCCCTCGGCTCCATCACCGTCGCCGCCCTCTCCTACGCCGACGACGCGGGCACCCCCTCCGTCTACGGCTGGCTGATGGCCGCCCTCGGCCTCGGCGCCCTCCTCGGCGGTGTCGCCTACGGCGCCCGCCGGTGGTCCGGCGCGCCCGAGAGACGCCTGCGGGTCCTCGTCCTGCTCCTCGCGCTCTGTTACCTGCCGCTGACCCTCACGCCGGGCCCGGTCGCCATGACCGCCCTCTCGGTCCTCTCGGGCGTCTTCCTCGCGCCCGCCCTCGCCTGCGCGTTCATCGTCGTCGACCGGCACGCCCCGACCGGGACCGTCACCGAGGCCTTCTCCTGGCTCGTCACCACCTTCGGCGTCGGCTCGGCCCTCGGCTCCGCGGCCGCCGGACCCGCCGTCGAACTCGCCGGAACGGTCGCCGGATTCGCCGTCGCCGGCGTGGGCGGCCTGATCGCCTTCCTCGTCCTCCTCGCCACCGGCCGCGCCCTCCACGTCCCCGTGACCCCGGTGTCCCCGGCCCCCGCCGACGCGCGACACGCCGTCAGCGCGGGCGGTCCCACCCCCGTACACACCGAAAAGAACGCGCACTGATCGGAAAATGATCGAAACGGGAACGCCCAACCCGGTTTCATCACACGCCGTCAGGCGTAATGTTCAGACATGGACCGCCGCATTTTCGGGCTGGAGAACGAGTACGGCGTCACGTGCACGTTCAGGGGACAGCGCCGACTGTCTCCTGACGAAGTGGCGCGCTACCTCTTCCGCCGTGTCGTGTCATGGGGCCGCAGCAGCAATGTCTTCCTGCGGAACGGCGCCCGCCTGTACCTGGACGTGGGTTCGCATCCGGAATACGCCACACCGGAATGCGACAACGTGACCGAACTGGTCACCCACGACAAGGCCGGCGAGCGCATTCTCGAAGGCCTGCTCGTCGACGCCGAACGCCGCCTGCACGAGGAGGGAATCGCGGGCGACGTCTATCTCTTCAAGAACAACACCGACTCGGCCGGAAACTCCTACGGCTGCCACGAGAACTATCTCGTCGCCCGCCACGGGGAGTTCTCCCGGCTCGCGGACATCCTCATTCCCTTCCTCGTCACCCGGCAGCTCATCTGCGGCGCGGGAAAGGTCCTCCAGACCCCGCGTGGCGCGGTCTTCTGCGTCTCCCAGCGTGCCGAGCACATCTGGGAGGGCGTCAGCTCCGCCACGACCCGCTCCCGGCCCATCATCAACACCCGGGACGAGCCGCACGCCGACGCCGAGCGGTACCGCCGCCTCCACGTCATCGTCGGCGACTCGAACATGTCCGAGACGACGATGCTGCTCAAGGTCGGCGCCACCGACCTGGTGCTCCGCATGATCGAGGCCGGCACCGTGATGCGCGACCTGACCCTGGAGAACCCCATCCGGGCGATCCGCGAGGTCAGCCACGACATCACGGGCCAGCGCAAGGTCCGGCTCGCCAGCGGCCGCGAGGCCTCCGCCCTGGAGGTCCAGCGCGAGTACTACGAGAAGGCCGTCGACTTCGTCGACCGGCGCGGCATCCGCTCCGGCACCGTCGCCCAGGTCCTGGAGCTCTGGGGCCGCACCCTCGACGCGATCGAGAGCGAGCGGCTCGACCGCATCGAGACCGAGATCGACTGGGTCATGAAGCACCGGCTCATCGAGCGGTACCGGGCCAAGCACAACATGACCATGTCGAACCCGCGGGTCGCGCAGATAGACCTCGCGTACCACGACATCCACCGCCGCCGCGGGCTCTACTACCTGCTGCAGAAGAACGGGCAGGCGGCCCGGATCTGCAACGACATGAAGATCTTCGAGGGCAAGTCGGTGCCCCCGCAGACCACCAGGGCCCGGCTCCGCGGCGACTTCATCCGCCGCGCCCAGGAGCAGCGCCGGGACTTCACCGTCGACTGGGTCCACCTCAAGCTCAACGACCAGGCACAGCGCACCGTGTTGTGCAAGGACCCGTTCCGCTCCGTCGACGACCGCGTCGAAAAGCTGATCGCCGGAATGTAGGACCGGCGCGTACGTGTCCCCGGGGCCCCGCACGTTTGGCGTGCGGGGCCCTCGACGTGACAGGAGGAGCGCCTAGAGTGTCGGCACAACTACTGTGCCGTCTGAGATCTGAGGAACACGTGCGCCGACTTGCCGGCCTTCTCGTCGTCCCGCTGCTGCTGCTCTCGACAGCGGCGTGCGGCAGCGACGACAAGGGCTCCGATTCCGCCTCGATGAAGAACGGGCTGCCCGCCATCACCGCGGGGGTCAAGTTCGGCGAGAAGCCGACCCTCGCCAAGGGCGAGGGCGACCCGCCCAAGGAACTGAAGGTCAACGTCATCAGCGAGGGTGACGGCGCGGTGACGAAGAAGGGCGACGCCCTCCAGGTGAACTACCTGGGTCAGGCCTGGGACTCCACCACCCCCTTCGACAACAGCTTCGACCGCGGTCAGCCCTTCGACGTGACGCTGGGCGCCGGCCAGGTCATCAAGGGGTGGGAGCAGGCCCTCGAAGGGCAGAAGGTCGGCAGCCGCATCGAGGTCGGCATCCCGCCGGAGCTCGGTTACGGCGAGAAGGGCTCGCCGCCGAGCATCAAGCCGAACGCCACCCTCGTCTTCGTCGTTGACATCCTGAAGTCCGTCACGATCCCCAAGTCCGCCACCGGCACGCCGGTCGCCCAGGAGAACAAGGACCTGCCGAAGGTCGGGACGAACACCGACGGCAAGGCGCCCTCGCTGACCGTTCCCAAGGTCGACCCGCCCACCAAGCTCGTCTCGAACTACGTGCTCGAGGCCAACGGCGAGGCCGTCAAGGCCACCGACACGGTCGTCGTGAACTACGTCGCCGCCCTGTGGAAGGACGGCAAGGTCTTCGACTCCACCTACACCACCGGCAAGCCCGCGAACTTCCCGCTCGCGCAGCTCACGCTGAAGGGCCTCAAGGACGGTCTCGTCGGCAAGAAGATCGGCAGCCGCGTCCTCATCGTCGCCCCGCCGTCCGAGGCGTTCGGCGACAAGGAGCAGCAGGGCATCCCGAAGAACTCCACGCTGGTGTTCGCCGTGGACATCCTGACGAAGATGTAAGACTGTCCCGATCGCGCAGTTCATCAGTATGAGGAGCAGTTCAGTGAGCATCGAGAAGCCCGAGGTCGACTTCCCGGGTGGCGAGCCGCCGAAGGACCTGGAGATCAAGGACCTCTGGGAGGGCGACGGCGAGATCGCCGAGGCCGGCGACTTCGTCAAGGTCCACTACGTGGGTGTGGCCTTCTCCACCGGTGAGGAATTCGACGCCTCTTGGAACCGCGGCAACCCGCTCGACTTCCGTCTCGGTGTCGGCCAGGTCATCTCCGGCTGGGACAAGGGCGTCGAGGGCATGAAGGTCGGCGGCCGCCGCCAGCTGGTCATCCCCGCGCACCTCGCCTACGGCGACCGCGGTGCCGGCAGCGCCATCGCCCCGGGCGAGTCGCTGATCTTCGTCTGCGACCTCGTGGGCGTCGCCAAGCGCTGACCCACGGTCGTCCGAGGGCCCCCGCCACCCGTGGCGGGGGCCCTCGGCTTTTGTCCCGACACTCCGGGGCGGTACGGTCGGACGTCCGACAAGTGGATCCGGTAAATGAGGTGCGGGGCGTCGATGGCGATTGCCAAGTCCGAGCGACTGATGAATCTCGCGCTGTGTCTGCTCGGGACGCGCCGCCCGCTGAGCAAGCGCGAACTCCGCGGCTCCATCGAGGCCTACCTCGAAGCGAGCGGGGACGACGCCTTCAACCGGATGTTCGAGCGCGACAAGGACGACCTGCGCGAGCTGGGCCTCGTCATCGAGACGGTCGAGAACCTGGAGGGGGAGACCGGCTACCTCGCCCGCCGCGACTCCAACCGCCTTCCGCCCATCACCCTCGACGCCGAGGAGGCCGCCGCACTCGGCCTCGCCGCCAAGGTCTGGCAGCAGGCCCGCCTCGCGGGGGCCGCCAGCGGCGCCCTCCAGAAGCTCCGCGCCGCCGGCATGCCCGAGGCGGAGGACTCGTACGACGTCCAGCCCAGCGCCCTCGAACCCCGCATCCCGGTCCACGAGGCCGCCTTCGAGCCCCTCATGCTCGCCTGCCGAGACCGCCGCCCCGTCGTCTTCGACTACCGCAAGGCCAACGCCGCCCGCCCCGAGACCCGCCAGGTCGAGCCCTGGACCCTCGAGTGCTGGCGCGGCCACTGGTACCTCGCCGGCTGGGACCGCGACCGGGGCGCCGAGCGCGTCTTCCGTCTCTCCCGGATCACCGGCAAGGTCCGCTCCCGGGCCGGCGCCTTCACCGCGCCCGTGCCCGACGTCGTCACCGTCCGCGAGACCGTCGAGAGCTGGGCCGGCGAGACTGCCACCCGCTCCGCCAGGATCCGGCTGCGCGCCGGCTGCGGCTACCCGCTGCGGGCCCGCGCCCAGTCCGTGCGGGAGGGCGCCGACGGCTGGGACGAGCTGGAGATCCCGTACGGGCACGGGCTCGATGCCTGGCTCGTCGAGTTCGGTCCCGACGTCGTCGTGCGGGAACCCGCGGATCTGCGGGCCGATGTACTGGACCGGCTGCGCGCCGTGGCCAAGGGCTGAGGGGAAGACGTACCGCATGGCTGCCAACGCGATCGACCAGACGAGGCGGATGCTGTCCCTCGTCACCTATCTCCGTGAGCGCCCCGGCGCCCACGTCGCCGACGTCGCCCGGGCCTTCGGGATCACCGAGGACGAGCTGATCTCCGACCTGGACGTGCTGCCCATGTGCGGCACCAGCTTCCGCGGCGGCGACCTCCTCGACATCGACACCGACGGCGACCGGATCTGGTGGCACAACCCGGACGACGTCGCCGCGCCCCTGCGGCTCGCCGCCGACGAGGCGACCGCCCTCCTGGTCGCCGCCCGCGCCGTCGCCACCCTGCCCGGGCTCCGCGAGAGCGACCGGGACGCGCTGCTGCGCGCCACCGCCAAGCTGGAGGCCGCGGCCGGCGAGGCCGCCGGGGCCAGCTCCCGGCTCTCGGTCACCTTCGAGTCCGAGGGCGGCGTCTTCGCCGAGGTCGACCGGGCGATCTCCGAGCGCCGACGGCTGTGGGTGCGCTACTACTCGCCCGCGCGCGACGAGCTCACCGAGCGCGAGGTCGACCCGATCCGGCTCTTCGCCGTCGGCCACACCTACATGGAGGCGTGGTGCCGGCTCTCCGAGGCGCGCCGCACCTTCCGTCTCGACCGGGTCGTCGAGATCCGGCTCCTCGACGAGCACGCGGCGCCGCCGGAGCTCGAACTGCGCGACCTGTCGGAGGGGCTGGTCCAGCCCTCCGCCGACGACCCCGAGGTCGTCGTCGAGGTCGGCCCGGGCGGCCGCTGGGTCGCCGAGTACTACCCGCACGACCGGGCCGATGAGCTCCCCGACGGGGGGCTGCGGATCACCCTGCGGACGCCGGACCCCGCCTCGCTGCGGAGGCTCGCGCTCCGGCTGGGCAGCGACGGGCGGATCGTCGAGCCGCGCGAGCTCGCCGACAGCGCCCGCGAAGCGGCGACCGCCGCGCTCGCCGCGTACGAGGGCGTGTGACGTTCTCCGCTTCGAGGACGCTGTTGTTGACGTAGCCGCTGACGTAGCCGCTGACGTAGCGATCGACGTGGTTGACGACGTAGCTGTTGACCTGGTTTCTGCCGTAGAGAGATGAGGGAAATGTCCGTGATGCACGGTCTTGTGGCGACGATGGCCCCGGTCCTCTTCAAGGCCGCCTGCCCCGACTGCCGCTCCCGCTTCGAACTCTCCGCGAGCGCCCTGCGCCTCGCCATCGGAGCCAGCCGCCGCACCACCTTCTACTCCTTCACCTGCCCCGAGTGCGGCAGCTCCGTCCGCAAGCCCGCGGGCGAGCGCATCGTCGAGCTGCTCACCGGCGGCGGCGTCCGCACCCTGCGCCTCCACACCACCGTCTGACCGACCCGCACCCGCCCAAGGTCTAGGCTCAGCCCATGTTCTGGCCCATGCTCGCCATCGCCCTCGGATTCCTGGGCATCGCCGTCCTCGGCGTCCTCGCCATCAAGGTCTTCCTGGAGGTCCAGCGCCTCGGCCGTCAAGTGGCCCGCACCGCAGAGCGGATCAACCAGGCCGCCGAGGAGCTCGAAACCGCCGCCACAGGACTGGCTCGAACAGGCGAGACTCTGCGCTGAATCGGTGCCGTACGCTGCGGGAAGCGACCCCTGACCGGGCTCGCGGGACGCAATCCGGAATATGCACGGGCATTGCCCCACGTTTACTCCTGCGGGTTACGATCGCAGACAGCGCGGTGGCCGGACACATGTCCGACCCGCCGGGCACGCACTCCATGTCGCCTCGGTGAAGAAGGTAAAAGCTATGGGTAGGCTCGGCCCCACCGAGATCATTCTCATCCTCGTCGTCATCATTCTCCTGTTCGGCGCCAAGAAGCTCCCGGACATGGCCCGCTCGCTGGGCAAGTCGGCCCGCATCCTCAAGAGCGAGGCCAAGGCGATGAAGTCGGACGACCAGCAGAGCGCGCCCGCCGACCCGCCGCAGGCGGGAACCGGAACGCAGGACCAGCAGCCCGCGCCGCGCACCATCCAGGCCGCTCCCGGCGACGTGACCAGCTCGCGTCCCGTGACCGAGCCCTCGGACACCACCAAGCGCTGACCCGGTCCGCCGCGGCCGCCGCACCGTGCGGCGGCTGCCGCACGAGATGAGGACGTGGGTTGCCCAAGTCTGCCCGCAAGCAGGAGAAGGATCCCGAGGGTCGTATGCCCCTCGTGGAACACCTGCGTGAACTCCGCAACCGACTGGCGAAAGGTCTCCTCGCCGTCAGCGCGGTGACGATCGTTGCCCTCGTGTACAGCGAGGAGCTCATGCAGTTCCTGACGCGTTCGGTGCCCACCTGCGCACCAGGCGTCACCAGTGACGGCGGCAACTGCGCGATCGTCTCCTTCAACACGCTGATGGCCCCCTTCAGCACGACGATCCAGCTGTCCCTGACGGCGGGCCTCGTCGTCGCGAGCCCGGTCTGGCTGTACCAGCTGTGGGCGTTCGTCGCGCCCGGACTCCACAAGAGCGAGAAGAAGTACACGTACGCGTTCGTCGGCGCGGCCGTGCCGCTCTTCTCCGCCGGCGCCTACCTCGCGTACCTGATCCTGCCCATCAGCGTGAAGGTGCTCATCAGCCTCACGCCCAGCGGCTCCGCGAACATCCTCTCGCTCGGCGACGTCCTCGACTTCACCCTGCGCATGGTGCTCGTCTTCGGTCTCGCCTTCGAGCTCCCGCTGGTCCTGGTCATGCTCAACCTCACCGGCGTCCTCACCGGCCGCCGTATGGCCGGCTGGTGGCGCGGCGTGATCATGGGCGTCTTCGTCTTCGGCGCCGTCATCACCCCGACCACCGACCCCATCGGCATGATCGCCCTCGCGGGACCCATCACGATCCTGTACTTCGGGGCCGTCGGCTTCTCGCTCCTCAACGACCGGCGACGCAGGCGCAACAACCCCGACGCCGAACTCGACGACGACGAGGCCTCCGAGCTCGACCTCACCCCCGAGGCCGTCGGGGCCATCGAGCCCGTCAGCGCCGCCCGCGCCCTGCCCGAGCAGGCCACCGGGCCCGGGGAGAGCGGCGGAACCGCCGCCCACCGGCTCAACGGTTACGACGACATCACCTGATCTTGTAGGGTCCCCCCAGACTCCGTCCGGGGGGACCCCCATATGACCAGCGACATCACCCTCTTCGTCAACCCCACCACCGGCCGCGGCCGCGGCGCCCACGCCGCACAGCCCGCCGCCCAGGCCCTCAGGGACGCCGGATTCTCGGTCCGGACCGTCCTCGGGCACGACGCCGACGACGCCCTCTCCCGGGCCCGCGATGCCGTCGACGCGGGGACCGGCGCCCTCGTCGCCGTCGGCGGCGACGGCATGATCTCGCTCGCGCTCCAGGCGGTCGCGGGAACCCGCACCCCGCTCGGTGTCATCGCCGTCGGCACCGGCAACGACTTCGCCCGCACCCTCGGCCTGCCGGTCCGCGACCCGGCCGCCGCCGCACGCGTCACCGCCCAGCTCCTCAAGGACACGGGCGGCCACACGATGGACCTCGGGCGGATCACGGGCCGGGACCTCGGGTCGAGCGCGGGTCAGGGCCCCGGGTCGAGCGCGGGTCGGGGCCTCGGGCAGGCCGCGACCGGCGGCGCCACCACCCGCTGGTTCGGCACCGTCCTCGCCTCCGGCTTCGACTCCCGCGTCAACGACCGCGGCAACCGCATGCGCATCCCCGCCGGACGCTTCAAGTACGACCTCGCGATCCTGGCCGAGCTCGCGGCCTTCCGGGCCGTTCCCTACCGCCTCACCCTCGACGACGGGCGCGTCGTCGAGACCGACGCGACCCTCGTCGCCGTCGGCAACGGCACCTCCTACGGCGGCGGCATGCGCATCTGCGCCGACGCCCGCACCGACGACGGACTCCTCGACGTCACGGTCGTCGGCGACTGCTCCCGCGCCACCCTGATCAAGGTCTTCCCGCGCGTCTACCGCGGCACCCACCTCGATCACCCCGCGGTGACCACGTACCGGGTCCGCTCCCTCACCCTCGACGCCCCCGACACCACCGGCTACGCGGACGGCGAGCCCCTCGGCCCCCTGCCCCTCACGGTGGAGTGCGTCCCCGGCGCACTGCACGTCCTGGCGCCCCCCGTACCCCCCGGACCATTGCCCCGATAAAGATCGCGTCACTGTCACAGGTGGCGGGTAGGCTCGATGACAAGATGACAGAGGACCTCACACCAGCCGAAGCGTACGCAGCTGCCCGCGCCCGAAACGCCGAGCAGGCCACCGCGCTGGCCCCCTTCCGCGAGATGTACGAATTCGGTCTGGACCCCTTCCAGATCGAGGCGTGCAAGGCCCTCGAAGCGGGCAAGGGCGTGCTCGTCGCCGCGCCCACGGGCTCAGGCAAGACCATCGTCGGCGAGTTCGCCGTGCACCTCGCCCTCAGCCAGGGCCGCAAGTGCTTCTACACGACACCCATCAAGGCGCTGTCGAACCAGAAGTACGCCGACCTCGTCAAGCGGTACGGAGGCGCCAAGGTCGGCCTCCTCACCGGCGACAACAGTGTCAACGGTGACGCCCCGATCGTCGTCATGACCACCGAAGTCCTCCGCAACATGCTGTACGCGGGGTCCCAGGCCCTCTCCGGCCTCGGCTACGTCGTCATGGACGAGGTCCACTACCTCTCCGACCGCTTCCGTGGCGCCGTCTGGGAGGAAGTGATCATCCACCTCCCCGAGTCCGTCACGCTGGTCTCGCTCTCCGCGACCGTCTCCAACGCCGAGGAGTTCGGCGACTGGCTCGACACCGTCCGCGGCGACACCGAGGTCATCGTCTCCGAGAGCCGCCCCGTACCCCTCTGGCAGCACGTCCTCGCCGGACGCCGGATGTACGACCTCTTCGAGGAGGAGACCGACCACGGCGGCCGCGGCTCCTCCCGCCGCGAGGTCAACCCCGACCTCGTCCGCCTCGCCCGCACCGAGAACACGACCTACAACCCGCGCGACCGGCGCCGCGGCAAGATGGTCCGCGAGGCCGACCGCGAGCGCGAGCGCCGCCAGCGCACCCGCATCTGGACCCCCGGCCGCCCCGAGGTCATCGAGCGCCTCGACGCCGAAGGGCTCCTGCCCGCCATCACCTTCATCTTCAGCCGCGCCGGCTGCGAGGCCGCCGTGCAGCAGTGCCTCTACGCCGGACTCCGTCTCAACAACGACGAAGGACGTCTGCGCGTCCGCGAGATCGTCGAGGAGCGCACCGCCTCCATCCCCACCGAAGACCTCCACGTCCTCGGCTACTACGAGTGGCTCGAAGCCCTGGAGCGGGGCATCGCCGCCCACCACGCCGGCATGCTCCCCACCTTCAAGGAGGTCGTCGAGGAGCTCTTCGTCCGCGGCCTCGTCAAGGCCGTCTTCGCCACCGAGACCCTCGCCCTCGGCATCAACATGCCGGCGCGGTCCGTCGTCCTCGAGAAGCTCGTCAAGTGGAACGGCGAACAGCACGCCGACATCACCCCCGGCGAGTACACCCAGCTCACCGGCCGCGCCGGCCGCCGCGGCATCGACGTCGAGGGCCACGCCGTCGTCCTCTGGCAGCGCGGCCTCGACCCCGGCCACCTCGCCGGACTCGCCGGCACGCGCACGTACCCCCTGCGCTCCAGCTTCCGGCCCTCGTACAACATGGCGGTCAACCTCGTCGACCAGTTCGGCCGCCACCGCTCCCGCGAACTCCTCGAGACCTCCTTCGCCCAGTTCCAGGCAGACCGCTCCGTCGTGGGCATCTCCCGCCAGGTGCAGAAGAACGAGGAAGGGCTGGAGGGCTACCGCGAGGGCATGACCTGCCACCTCGGCGACTTCGAGGAGTACGCGCGGCTCCGCCGCGACCTCAAGGACCGCGAGACCGACCTGGCCCGGCAGGGTGCCGCCCAGCGGCGCGCCCAGGCCGCCGCCTCGCTGGAGAAGCTCAAGCCGGGTGACATCATCCACGTCCCCACCGGCAAGTTCGCCGGCCTCGCCCTCGTCCTCGACCCCGGCATTCCCGCGGGACGTACCAACGGCCACCGTGGATTCGAGCACCACGACGGCCCCCGCCCCCTCGTCCTCACCGCCGAGCGGCAGGTCAAGAGGCTCGCCTCCATCGACTTCCCCGTCCCCGTCGAAGCGCTCGACCGCATGAGGGTCCCCAAGTCCTTCAACCCCCGCTCCCCGCAGTCCCGCAGAGACCTCGCCTCCGCGCTGCGCACCAAGGGCGGGCACATCAATCCCGAGCGCCACCACAAGCAGCGCGCCGCCGCCGCCGACGACCGCGAGATCGCCCGGCTGCGCACCGAGATCCGCGCCCATCCCTGCCACGGCTGCGACGAGCGCGAGGACCACGCCCGCTGGGCCGAGCGCTACCACCGCCTCCAGCGCGACACGCACCAGCTGGAGCGGCGCATCGAGGGCCGTACCAACACCATCGCCCGTACCTTCGACCGGATCGTCGCACTCCTCACGGAGCTCGACTACCTGCGCGGTGACGAGGTCACGGAGAACGGCAAGCGGCTCGCCCGGCTCTACGGCGAACTCGACCTGCTGGCCAGCGAATGCCTGCGCGACCGCGTCTGGGAGGGCCTCACCCCGCCGGAACTCGCCGCCTGCGTCTCGGCGTTGGTGTTCGAATCGCGCCAGGCGGACGACGCCGTCGCGCCGAAGCTGCCCACGGGCAACGCCAAGGCGGCGCTCGGCGAGATGGTCCGGATCTGGGGGCGCCTCGACGGCCTCGAAGAGGAGTTCAAGATCAACCAGGCGGAGGGCGTCGGCCAGCGCGAGCCCGACCTCGGCTTCGCCTGGGCCGCCTACCAGTGGGCCTCCGACAAGAGCCTCGACGAGGTCCTCCGTGAGGCCGGGATGCCCGCGGGCGACTTCGTCCGCTGGTGCAAGCAGGTCATCGACGTCCTCGGACAGATCGCCGCCGCGGCGCCCAAGGAGAACAGCACCGTCTCCAAGAACGCCCGCAAGGCCGTCGACTCACTGCTGCGGGGCGTCGTCGCCTACAGCTCGGTGGGCTGACGCCTCCGGTTCCGTTCAGGCCAGTGCCCGTGGCGATCACGCCACGGGCACTCGGCGTTCCGTCCCCTGTGCGCAGGGTTGTCCACAGGGCGTCGTCCACAGGGGTGGCGCGTGGGCGGACCCTTCCGCTTGCATGGACTCGCACGCAGGGAAGGTCAGTTGGGGAGGGGACGCACATGACCACGGAAGCCGGTCCGGACGCCGGGGCACGCGGTGACGGGGCGCACGGTGACGGGGCACGCGGCGACGCGGCGCGGGCGGTGCCGGAGATCGTCGAAGGCCCCCGAGGAGTACCCCTCCTCGGGAACCTGCCCGCTTTCGGCAAGAACCCCCTCGCCTTCTTCGAACAGTTGCGGGCGCGCGGCGACTTCGTGCGCTGGCGCTTCGGCCGCGGCCCCGCCCTCTTCATCGCGCACCCCGACACCATCGGCGAACTCCTCACCGAGGTCGAGCGCACCTTCGACCAGCCCGACCTCGGCATCGCCTTCCGCACCCTCCTTGGCGACGGGGTCGTCGTCGCCAAGGGTGCCGACTGGCGGCGCAAGCGTTCGCTCGTCCAGCCCTCCGTCCGCCCCAAGCAGGTCCGGTTCTACGCGGCGACCATGACCGAATGCGCCGTCGCCCTCGCCGACCGATGGGCCGACGGGCAGCGCGTCGACATCAAGAAGGAGATGGCGGCCCTCACTCAACTCGTCGCGGTCCGCACCATCTTCGGAGTCGACACGGCCGCCGACGCCGAGTCCATCGGCCGTGCCATGGACATCGCCCAGCAGGAGATCGGCGCCGAGTTCAGCGGCATCGGGGCCGTCCTGCCCGACTGGGTGCCCACTCCGGGACGCGCCCGCATCAAGCGGGCCACCGCCGTCATCGACGCGGAGGTGTCCCGCGTCGTCTCCCGCCACCGCGACGGCGACGGCGAACGGCCCGACCTCCTCAGCCGCCTCCTCGCCGCCCGGGACGAGACCGGCGCCAGCCTCTCCGACCGGGAGATCCGCGACGAGACCGTCACCCTGTACATCGGCGGCCACGAGACGACCAGCTCCACCCTCGTCTGGGCCTGGTACCTGCTCTCCCGCAACCCCCGGGTCCGCGACGCCCTCACCGAGGAGCTCGACCGGGTCCTCGCCGACCACGAACCGGGCTACGACGACTACGCCGCCCTTCCCTACACCCAGGCCGTCGTCAAGGAGACCCTCCGCCTCTACCCCACGATCTGGCTCATCACCGGTATCGCCAAGGAAGGCGCCACCCTCGGCGGCACCCCCGTCCCCGCCGGGACCCGCGTCTGGTCGAGCCAGTGGGCCACCCAGCGGGACCCCCGCTGGTACGGCGACGCCGAAGCCTTCCGTCCCGAGCGCTGGCTCACCACCGAGGCCGGCGAGCCCGCAGAGCAGATACCCGAGTACGCCTGGTTCCCCTTCGGCGGTGGCCCCCGCGTCTGCCTCGGCACCCGCTTCGCCCTGGTCGAAGCCGTCCTCGTCCTCGCCGTCCTCGCCCGGCGCTACCACCTGGACCTCACCACCGACGAGATCCACCCGGTGCCCAGCCTCACCCTCCAGCCCGACCGGGACGTCCTCGCCACGGTCCGCGCCCGGAGCTGACGTCCCGGCAGGTCCGGTGCGTCAGGCCCGCTATCGTCACCGGATGTCCGAAGACCCCGAGAAGTCCAACACCGCGATGGCCACCTGGCAGGAGTGGCAGGAGGCCCCCTGGGGCCGCCTCCGCTACGCGGTCGCCGAGGCGAACCTGACGCGGCACCTTGACGGCCCCGAGGGCGGACGGCCGCTGCGGGTGCTCGACCTCGCGGGCGGCGACGGCGGCGACGCGCTGCGCCTCGCCGCCCGTGGACACCACGTCACGGTGGTCGACTACGCACCGGCCACGGCGGAGGAGGTCATCCCGGTCCTCCGGGACCTCGGCTGCCGGGACGTGCGGCACTACGGCATCCGCAACTTCTGCGACTACATCACCGACGACGCCCGCAAGTACGACCAGGAGTACTACGACAGCCTCGAACGCCTGGAGCTCGCCGCCACCGCGAGACATCCCTACCCGCACAGCGCCCGGCTCCTCCAACTGACCGCCCGAAAGCGGACCGCCTGACCCGCCGTCGTCCGGCCACCGGGACTAGGGCGTGTGTCGAAAGTCCCGCCTGCCCGGCGGCGCCCGGCACGCACGCTCGCCGCGTTGTCGGGATCGCCCCGATACCTCCAGTATCGGTGCGACCCTCCGCCTTGCGATCGCACGCACCGGACACCGCCGGGCCTGCCCTTCGGGCAGACGGCGCTACTTTCGACACACGCCCTAGAGGGTGTCCGCGGCCCGCATCCTCCAGGCCCGGACCGCCAGGAAGAGCGGCAGGGCGATGGGGGAGAGGAGGATCGTCAGGAGGAGCAGGGGGGCCATCAGGAAGGGCGAGATGTCGAGGCGGCGGCCCTCGCGGTACATCCACTGGCCGAGGAGCAGGTCCCAGGCGATGATCTGTGCCCAGATCGCGCCGGCCCCGTTCGCGAGCGCCGCCAGTTCGCGGAAGGTGTCGATGTCGGGGCTGCTGACCGCCGTCCACAGCTCCGGCAGGACGGGGGCGGCCAGGACGGCCCAGAGGGCCAGGAGCGGAAGGACGGTCAGGGGCGAGGCGGCGACGCGCTCGGTGACCCGCCATCCCGGTGCGAGGATCATCAGGAACCAGACGGGCGCCGCCAGGAAGAACGTCAACTCGAAGAGGAAGCCGGTCATGCCGAGACCTCCTCGGAGGCGGAGGGGGAGGGGGCGGAGGGGGTGGGGGTGGGGGAGGTCCGGAGGGACACCACCGTGGACGCCCCGCCCAGCAGCGCGATCGCTCCCGCGGCGGCGAGCGTCACGCCGTCCGGCGAGAACAGGGCCTGGCCGCGCAGCGCCTGCCAGGTCAGCAGGGCGAAGGTCGCCGCGTAGACCCCCGAGGCCGTGAGCGTGAGCCGGAGGCGGATGCGTTCGTCGGCGAGCCGGGCGAAGCGCGGTGCGAGGGCGGCCAGGACGAGCAGCAGCAGCGGGAGCAGCTGGAGCGCGTGCATGCCGAAGAAGTGGGGCACGCGCAGGTCGCCGCCGGTCGTCGCCCAGCCGGTCAGCGGCATCGAGGCACCGCCGTCCGGAACCCCGACGCTGTGGGCGCCGCTGATCGGGGAATCCTCGACCGCCAGCTGCTCCGGCGTCGGAGGCACCATCAGGAAGCCCACGGCGGTGCCCGCGAGGGCGATCAGCGAGGAGAGCCGGACGGCCCAGGCGGTGGCGCGGTCGAGGATCCGGGCGCGCAGCAGGAGTGCCGCGATGACCAGGGCGCCGAGCCAGAGGACGACGATGGTGGCTCCCATGATCTGGAAGACGGCCGTGTCGAAGGGGGTCGCCTGGTTGAAGTGGCTCTGGGTGCCGCGGATCACCTGGAGGGTGATGAGCACCATCTCGCCCGCACTGGTGGCGGCGACCACGGTCCCGGCCCACCAGCCGATCCGGTGTGCGCGGGGGAGTGGGGCGAGGAGCGAGAGCATCCAGGCGAGCGAGAGCGAGTAGGCGATGAACGAGACCGAGAACTTGAAGGGCTTGGTCCAGATCGGCACGCCCACCAGGATCCGGTCGTCGACGACGATGCCGACCGCGGAGACGAGCGCGAGGACGACCATCGAGCCGGTGAACCAGACCAGCGGGCGATGGAGCCGGGCGAGTGGGTTCAGCAAGGACATACGGATCCCCCCGTGGGAAAGTATGGATAGTGGCACTTGCCGCTATCTGATAGCGCCACTATCTATGATGAGGGCGTCGGTCGGCAAGGCCGTTGAAAGACCGGAAGGGTGAACGCGCGGTGCGCATCGGAGAGTTGAGTCGCAGGACCGGGGTGTCCGTACCGACGATCAAGTTCTACGTACGGGAGGGGCTGCTGCCGGCCGGAGAGCTGACGAGCCCGAACCAGGCCTCGTACGGGGAGGCGCACGTCCAGCGGCTCCGCCTGATCCGGGCGCTCCTCGATGTGGGCGGGCTGTCGGTCGCCGGCGTCCGAGAGGTGATCGTCGCGGTCGACGACTCCGAGCGGCCGGTGCACAGGGTGCTGGGCGCCGCGACGGTCAGGATGGTGCCGCGCTACGAGCGTGAACCGGACGACGGGGTGAGGGAGGCGCGGAAGAGGGTCGCGGAGCTCATCGCCGCGCGCGGCTGGCGCACCCATGCGGACAACCCGGCCGCGGAGGCGCTGGCGATGGCCCTCGCGACCGTCGAGGAGGTCGGCCACGGCGACTTCTTCGAGGTCCTGGACGTGTACGCGGACGCGGCGGAGCGGGTGGCGCGGGCGGACCTGGACTACGTGGCGCACCATGTGGCGCGCGAAGAGGTCGTGGAGAGCGCCGTCGTCGGGACGGTTCTGGGCGACGCGATCTTCTCGGCGATGCGCAGGCTGGCCCACGTGGACGCCTCGGACCGCGTGTTCGGCGGCCGTACGACGTAAGCCCGGGAGGGGCTGAGCGGTGGAGGTGCGGCGGACGTCGCACGGGAGTGTGGCGGGAATGGCGTGGGGGAGGGGGCGGCGGAGGGCGGTGGGGAACGGCGAGGGGGCGGGGGCCGCTCCGGCGCCCCCGCCCCCTCCGTGGTCCGAGCCTCAGTTCTCCTGCTCGCGCTCCACCTGGTCGTTCCACTCGCGCTTGATCGCGCGCCACGCCTCGTCCGTCTTCCCCAGCCGCCAGTAGCCCGAGATCGACAGCCGCTCGCGGGACACTCCGCGCTCCATCCGCAGGTGCCGGCGGAGCTCCTTCACGAAGCCCGCCTCGCCGTGGACGAAGGCGTGGGCGTCGCCCGCCGGGAAGTCCAGCGCGCGGACGGCCTCGACGACGGCCTCGCCCGCCGGGCGGTCACCGCGGTGCAGCCAGGTGACGTCCACCCCCGCCGCCGTCGCGAACTTCTGCTCCTCGGTGGCGTCCGCGACCTCCACGAACGCGTGCACCCGCGCCCCCGCGGGCAGCCGCTCCAGCGCCACCGCGATCGCCGGCAGCGCGCTCTCGTCGCCCGCGAGCAGGTGCCAGTCCGCCGCCGGGTCCGGCGTGTAGCCGCCGCCGGGGCCGAGGAAGCGCACCGTCTCGCCCGCCCGGGCGCGCGCCGCCCACGGGCCGGCGAGGCCCTCGTCGCCGTGGACCACGAAGTCGATGGTCAGCTCCCGGTGGACCGGGTCCCAGGCCCGCACCGTGTACGTCCGTGTCGTCGGCCACTGGTCCCGGGGGAACTCCTCCCGGATCCGCTCCATGTCGAACGGCTCGGGGTACGCGACGCCCTCGGGGGCGAAGAGCAGCTTCACGTAGTGGTCGGTGTACTCGCCGACCTCGAAGGCGTCGAGTCCGGGGCCTCCCAGGACGACCCGCACCATGTGCGGGGTGATCCGCTCGGTGCGCACCACGCGCGCTTCGGTGGCCTTCGGTGCCTTGCGGGCCGGCTGCTCTGCCACGACGGGCTCTCCTGACTGTACGAACTTAGGTATGCCTAAGCTAGCACTCCGGTGCGGGACGGCCCAGGGCGCCTCAGCGGTGGAGTACCGGGGCGCCTCAGCGGTGGAGTGCCAGGGCGTCTCGGCGGGGGAGCACCAGGCGCCTCAGCGGTGGAGTACCGGAAGCAGCCGCCCCACCGCCCCGCCCAGACCCCAGCGCTTCACCAGCGCGTCCAGCGCAGCCGGGTCGCGGGGAGCCGACGGCAGGGCCGGGTCGAACTCCGGCAGCGGTACGTCCCCGGCGACCCGCACCACGGTCGGTGCCACGTCCAGGTACGCGGCCGCCTCCACGATGCCGCGCCGCTTCGCCGGCGTCAGCTTCGACATCCGGTCCTCGGCCGCCGCCCGTACCCCCGCCAGATCCCCGTACTCCGTGATCAGCTGCGCCGCCGTCTTCTCCCCGATGCCCTTCACCCCGGGGAGCCCGTCGCTCGCGTCCCCGCGCAGCGCCGCGAAGTCCGCGTACTGGTCCGGGCTCACCCCGTACTTCGTACGGATCAGCTCCGCGTCCACCAGATCGCAGTCGCCCACGCCCTTGCGCGGGTACAGCACGCGCACCCCGCGCGCGTCGTCCACCAGCTGGAACAGGTCCCGGTCGCCCGTGACGATGTCCACGGGCCCCTCGGCGCGCCCCGCCAGCGTCCCGATCACGTCGTCCGCCTCGTACCCCGCGGCCCCGACCCGGGCGATGCCGAGCGCCGCGAGGACCTCCTCGATCACCGGTACCTGCGGGGAGAGCGTGTCCGGGATCTCCTCCTCGTCCGGGCCGGTCTCCGTCTCGACCGCGACCCGGTGCGCCTTGTACGAGGGGATCAGGTCCACCCGCCACTGCGGCCGCCAGTCCTCGTCCCAGCAGGCCACCAGATCGTCGGGGTGGTGGTCCTGGACGAGCCGGGTGATGAAGTCGAGGAGTCCGCGCACGGCGTTGACGGGGGTGCCGTCGGGGGCCCGGACCGAGTCCGGCACGCCGAAGTACGCGCGGAAATAGAGGCTGGCGGTGTCGAGGAGCATCAGGCGTCGCGTCACGCGCTCGATTTTAGGGCTCGGTTCGCCTCCGGGGCGCTCCAGCCGGACTCACAGCCCCGACCGTGCTCGCCTCCTTCGTTCCTCAGGAGGCTCCGCGCGCTCGGGGCTGTTCCCCCGGCCGCGCCCCTTCGGCTCACTCGCCGGTGCCGGTGGCGGACGTCCTCGAGGCCCGCGCGAGGCCCTACACGTGACCCCCGTCACCTTTGCGTTTGCACCCTGTGAAGCCGGGCAGGCGCGAGCCCGGAGCGGAACCCGGTACGGGATTCAACAACAGGATCCCCGTACGCGACGGGCCCGCGGGCCGATCCCGCCCGCTCCACGGCCCAGCCGCGCGGGGGTGGTGGGGCCGTTCTCATTGCTACCCGTGAGGTGTATGTGTCCAGGCTCCAGGCCGACCACTTGTACAAGGTGTTCGGCAGACGAACCGACGAAGCCGTCCGGCGTCTCGCCGACGGCGCCGACCGCGAGGAACTGCGGGCCGAAGGGACGACGGCCGCCGTCGTCGACGCCGGCTTCGTCGTCGAACCCGGTCAGATCTTCGTCGTGATGGGCCTGTCCGGCTCCGGCAAGTCGACCCTCCTCCGTATGCTCAACGGTCTGCTCGAACCGACCGCCGGGCGGGTCCTCTTCGACGGCCGCGACCTCACCGCGCTCTCCCCCCGCGAGCTGCGCACCGTCCGGTCCACCAAGATCAGCATGGTCTTCCAGCACTTCGCGCTCTTCCCGCACCGCAACGTCCTGGAGAACGCCGGCTACGGCCTGGAGGTCCAGGGCGTCCCGCGCGCCGAGCGCGAGACCCGCGCCACCGAGGCGCTCGAACTGTGCGGGCTCGCCGGCTGGGAGAAGTCCTGGCCCGACGAGCTCTCCGGCGGCATGCAGCAGCGCGTCGGCCTGGCCCGCGCGCTCGCCACCGACGCCGACCTGCTCCTCATGGACGAGTCCTTCAGCGCGCTCGACCCGCTCATCCGCCGCGACATGCAGGACCAGCTCCTCGTCCTCCAGCAGCGGCTGAAGAAGACCATCGTCTTCATCACCCACGACCTCAACGAGGCCATGCGCCTCGGCGACCGGATCGCCGTCATGCGCGACGGCCGGATCGTCCAGCTCGGCACCGCCGAGGACATCCTCGTCCGCCCCGCCGACGACTACGTCGCCTCCTTCATCCAGGACGTCGACCGCTCCCGCGTGCTCACCGCCGCCGCCGTCATGACCGGCGGCGCGGTCCCGGCCGACTGCCCCGCCGACTGCGCCTGCCGGGCGGTCGGACCCGACACCCTCGTCGCCGACCTGTGCGCCGTGGCCGCCCTGGCCCCGCACCCCGTGACCGTCGAGGACTCCGACGGCACCGTCCTCGGCGTCGTACCGACCGAACGCCTCCTCGGCGTCATGGGCGGACTCTCCGCGAAGGACATACAGGAGAAGGAGGTGACCGCCCGTGCCTAGGCTCCCCCTCGGCGACTGGGTCGACAGCTCCGTCGACTGGCTCCAGTCCCAGTTCTCCTGGCTCTTCGACGCCGTCAGCACCGGTGTCACCGGCCTCTACGACGGCATCGACGCCGTCCTGTCCGCACCCCAGCCCATGCTCTTCGCCGGCATCCTCGCCGTCGTCGCCTGGTGGCTGCGCGGCCTCGCCGCCGGTGTCCTCGCCTTCGCCGGATTCGCCCTCGTCGACGCGGTCCAGCTGTGGGACGAGGCCATGGCGACGCTCTCCCTCGTCCTCGTCGCCACCCTCGTCACCCTGGTGATCGCCGTGCCGCTCGGCATCTGGGCGGCCCGCTCCAAGACGGTCAGCGCCGTGCTGCGCCCCGTCCTCGACTTCATGCAGACCATGCCGGCGATGGTCTACCTCATCCCCGGCATCATCTTCTTCGGCGTCGGAGTCGTGCCCGGCATCATCGCCACCATCGTCTTCGCGCTGCCCCCGGGCGTCCGGATGACCGAGCTCGGCATCCGCCAGGTCGACGGCGAACTCGTCGAGGCCGCCGAGGCCTTCGGCACCGCTCCGCGCGACACCCTGATGCGCGTGCAGCTCCCCCTCGCCCTGCCGACGATCATGGCGGGCGTCAACCAGGTCATCATGCTCGGTCTGTCCATGGTCGTCATCGCGGGCATGGTCGGCGGCGGAGGCCTCGGCGGCGCGGTCTACCGCGCCATCGGCAACGTCGACATCGGCCTCGGCTTCGAGGCCGGCGTCTCCATCGTCGTCCTCGCCATGTACCTGGACCGGATGACCGGCGCACTCGGCCGCCAGGTCTCCCCGCTGGGCCGCCGCGCCGCCGCCAAGGCGCGCGCCGCGACCGCCAAACGACCCGGGGCACAGCTCTGGGGCCACCGCCCGCAGCCCGTCACGGCCCTCGTCGGTGTCGTCGTCCTCGCCCTTGTCGCCGGCGGTACGGGCTTCCTCGGCGGTTCCGGCGGGGCGACCTCCACCACCGCCTCCGGCCCGAACAGCGGCCACGGCAAGAAGATCAGCATCGGCTACATCCCCTGGGACGAGGGCATCGCCTCCACGTACCTGTGGAAGGAGCTGCTGGAACGGCGCGGCTACGAGGTCGACACCAAGCAGCTGGAGGCCGGCGCGCTCTACACCGGCCTGGCCGGCGGCCAGATCGACTTCCAGACCGACGCCTGGCTCCCCGTCACCCACGCCCAGTACTGGGAGAAGTACCGGAACAAGCTGGAGGACCTCGGCTCCTGGTACGGCCCCACCTCCCTGGAGCTGGCCGTCCCCTCGTACGTGAAGGGCGTCGACTCCCTCGCCGACCTCAAGGGGAAGTCCGGACAGTTCAAGGGCCGCATCGTCGGCATCGAACCCAGCGCCGGAATGATGGGCATCCTCAAGGACAAGGTGCTCAAGGAGTACGGCCTGGAGGGCGAGTACAAGGTCGTCGACGGCTCCACGCCCGGCATGCTCGCCGAGCTGAAGCGTGCCTACGACCGCAAGGAACCCGTCGTCGTCACCCTCTGGTCCCCGCACTGGGCCTACTCCGCCCACGACCTGAGGAAGCTCGCCGACCCCAAGGGCTCCTGGGGCAAGGGCGACGGCGTCCACACCCTCGCCCGCAAGGGGTTCGCCGCCGAGAACCCCGAGGTCGGCGCCTGGCTGAAGAACTTCGAGCTGACCGAGAAGCAGCTCACGGACCTCGAAGCCGTCATCCAGAAGACCGGCAAGAGCAAGGAGCAGGAGGCCGTCCGCACCTGGCTGGACGGCAATCCCGGCCTCGCTGAGAAGCTCGCCCCGCAGTAGCGCCCGAGCGGCGGGGAACGATTCCTGTCCGAAAAGGGGTGGTCGCCGAACGTGTTCGGCGACCACCCCTTTTCGTCACGACGCGAAACCCGGAGCCAAAGCTGCGTAAGGTTCAGGTAACCGACCGGTACGAGGCCGTGGGACGCACGAGGCACGAGGGAGGGAGCCGACATGGACGAGAAGGAATCACCCCGCGTGGGCGCGGCCGTCAAGAGGCGCCGCAGAGCGCTCCAGCTCACCCTGGCCGTCGTCGCCTCCCGCAGCGGCCTCTCCGTGCCCTTCCTCAGCCAGGTCGAGAACGAGCGCGCCCGGCCCAGCCGCCGCTCCCTCGAACTCGTCGCCGGAGCCCTGGAGACCTCCGCGGGCGAGCTCCTCGCCGCGGCCGAGGCGGCCAGGACCGTCGATGTCGTACGGGCCGAGGAGCGCTCCCCGGAGCTGCCTCCCGGCGTCCGGCGGCTCGTCCGGGCCCGCCACCAGCTGCACGCCCTGGAGTTCATCGGCGAGCAGGACGCGGGCCGCGAATTCCAGCACCGGAACGACGAGTTGCTGTACGTCGCCGACGGGGCCGCCGAGGTCGAGGCCGAGGGCCGCGCCCACCGGCTCGGCCGCGGCGACACGCTCTACCTCTCCGGAGGCGTACGGCACCGCTGGCGCGCCACCGAACCCGGCACCCGCCTGCTCGTCGTCGCCGTCGCCGAGCACGTCGAGGTCGAGGAGGCGTGAGGGGCGTCCCCTCCCGCATGAGGGTCGTGTCCCTCGTCCCCTCCCTGACGGAGGCGGTCGCCGTCTCGGCGCCCGGTGTCCTCGTCGGCGCGACGGAGTGGTGCAGCCACCCCGCCGACCTCGACGTCGTACGGATCGGGGGCACCAAGAACCCGGACGTCGCGGCGATCACCGCGCTCCGGCCCGATCTCGTCCTCGCCAACGAGGAGGAGAACCGCGCTCCCGACCTCGCCGCCCTGCGGGCCGCCGGGCTCGACGTCCTCGTCACGGAGATCCGCACGCTCGACCAGGGGCTGCGCGAGCTGGAGCGGGTCCTCGCCGCCTGCGGCGCGCCCCGGCGGCCGCGCTGGCTGGACGAGGCCGAGGCCGCCTGGGAGACCGTGACACCGCTGGAGCCGGCGCCGGACGGCAGCCCGCTCACCGCCGTCGTACCGATCTGGCGCCGCCCCTGGATGGTCCTCGGCCGTGACACCTTCGCCGGCGACCTGCTCGCCCGCCTCGGTGTCCGCCAGCTGTACGCCGGTCATCCCGAGCGCTATCCGCGGCTCCCGCTCGACGAACTCCGCGCCGCCGCCCCCGACCTCGTCGTCCTGCCCGACGAGCCCTACCGCTTCACGTGGGACGACGGTCCCGAGGCCTTCCCCGGGACCGCCGCCGCCCTCGTCGACGGGCGCATGCTCACCTGGTACGGGCCGTCACTGGCCGAGGCCCCGCGGGCACTGTCCCGGGCCCTGCGAGCAGCGCGCCGCTGAACAGTCCGCGCACGGTGTGGAAGCCGGCCACCAGCCAGGCCGCCACGAGGAACACGTACAGCGCGACGGCGAGCCACCGGAAGGCGTCCAGACCGGTGTGCTGGGCGAGCCCCTCGGCGCCGGTCACACAGGTGCCCACCGGGAAGGTGAACGCCCAGAAGGTCATCGCGAAGCCCATGCCCTGCCGCCGGGCCCGCAGCACCATCGCCCCGGCGAGAGCCAGCCACAGCAGCGCGAAGCCCATCACGGGCACCCCGTAGAGGACGGCGAAGGCGGCGAAACCGTGCGCGTACGGGGCGGGCAGCACGCCCGGGGCCACGTCGGCGAACTTGTTCGCGGCGGTCGTCGACTGGCCCAGGGGGCCGAGGACCAGGAAGAGCGTGGGGGTGAGCGCGAGCGGCAGCGGGCCGCCGGTGACGAGCCGGCCGAAGACCAGGGGCAGCATGACCAGGGTGGCGAGCAGGCTGAGTCCGAACATCGCGTAGCAGGCGATCAGCAGCGTCTGCTGGGCCTGCCCGGCGGGCAGATGGGGCACCAGAAGCGGGCCGAGGGCGGCGGAGACCATGGGGGCGACGACCGGGAGCAGCCACACCGGCGACGCGCTCTCGATCCGGTGGTGCACCACCATGAGGTACGGGACGGCGACGGCGGCGGCCAGGCCGATCACCGTGCCGGCGGTGAACAGGACGGTGTCGAGCGCCACGGCCGCCGGGAGCCCGATCCAGTCCCGCCCCACGATCATCGCGCCGCCGCCCACCGCGAGCAGCGCCATCGAGAGGCAGCCGTAGAACGGCGCCATCGCCGGGTCCAGGAGATGGGCGCGGGCCTGGTCGCGGTGGTGGATCCAGTGCATCGCGCGGGCGGCGACGAGGGCGAGCAGCATGGCGAGCGACAGCGCCCAGACCGCCGCGCAGACCGTACGGAGGCCGGGGGCGTCGACCGGGAGGGCGGCGCCCGCGTTGGCGACGATGGCCGTCCCCATGACGGAGGCGTACCAGTTGGGCCCGAGGTGACGGACGTGACGGGCCGGGGTGGCCGGCCGCGCGCCGGGGGTGGTGGCGCGGAGGACCGGGCGGGGGGCCGAGCGGGGTGTTGCGAGGCTTGCCATGACCCCACCGTCCCGCCCTTTCTCGGCCCCCACCAGGGATCATGCGGCTATGACGTCATAAGCTGGCTTTATGAGCAGTGGGACGCAGGAGCCGCGGGGGCCGCAAGGGGCACAGGGCTCGTGGGGTTCGCAGGGACCACAGGGACCACAGACGCAGCAGGGACCACAGGGACCACAGACGCAGCAGGGACCACAGGGACCACAGACGCAGCAGGGGCCGCAGGGACCACAGGGACCACAGGGGTCGCAGGGCGGTGGGGCGAGACCGCACCTCTCCCACCGGGTCCCGGATCTCGGCGCGCTCGAACTGCTCATCGCCGTCGCCCGGCACGGCAGCCTCGGCGCCGCCGCCCGTGAGGTCGGCATCACCCAGCCCGCCGCGAGCAGCCGGATCCGCTCGATGGAGCGGCAGCTCGGGGTGGCCCTCGTCGACCGTTCGCCGCGCGGCTCGCGACTCACCGACGCGGGGGCGCTCGTGACGGACTGGGCGCGGCGGATCGTCGAGGCGGCGGAGGCCTTCGACGCGGGCGCGCAGGCCCTGCGCGGGCGCCGGGACTCGCGGCTGCGCGTGGCCGCGTCCATGACCATCGCCGAGTACCTGCTGCCCGGCTGGCTGATCGCGCTGCGCGCCCAGCGCCCGGACACGGCCGTGTCGCTCCAGGCCGGGAACTCCGCGGCGGTCGCCCAGCGCCTCTTCGCGGGCGAGGCCGACGTCGGCTTCGTGGAGGGGCTCGCCGTACCGGACGGCCTCGACGGGGTCGTCGTCGCGCACGACCGGCTCGCGCTCGTCGCCGCGCCCTCGCACCCCTGGGCCCGCCGCCGCGGCGCCCTGGACCCGGCCGAGCTGGCGGCGACCCCGCTGGTGCTGCGCGAGCGCGGCTCGGGCACCCGGCAGGTCCTGGACGCGGCGCTCGCCACCCACGGCGGTCTCGCCGAACCGCTCCTCGAACTCGCCTCCACGACGGCCGTGAAGGCCGCGGCCGTCAGCGGGGCGGGGCCGGCCGTCCTCAGCGAACTCGCCATCACCGAGGAGCTGGCCTCCCGGCGCCTGGTCGCCATCCCCGTCCAGGGCGTCCTGCTCCGCCGTGACCTGCGTGCGGTCTGGCCCGCGGGGCACCGCCCGACGGGCCCGGCCCGCGACCTCCTCTCCCTGACGCGCGCCCTCCCGGCGGGCTGACGCGACTCCTCTCGACGGGCCGGGGGGCACCCCTCTCCGACGGGCCGGGGGCACCCCTCCCGACGGGCCGAGGGGCTCCGGGGGAGGAGCGTCAGAGGCCCGCCGCGCGGTGGGTGATCCGGCCGTCGAGGACCGTCAGCAGGACCGGAAGGTCCGGGAGCTCGGTCGCCGCCGTGGTGAGCGGGCTGTCCGCGAAGACCACGAGGTCGGCGCGGTGACCGAGCGCGAGCCGGCCCGCCTCGTGCTCCTCGCCCGCGGCGAAGGCCGGCCCCGTCGTCATGCCCCGCAGTGCCTCCAGGGCCGTCAGCGCCTGCTCGGGCCCGTGCGGCGCCTGGTCGAGGTCGCGGCTCGGGCGGCGGTGCCGGGCCCCGGCCATCACGCCGAGCGGCGGGAACGGCGCGATGGGCCAGTCGGAGCCGAGGACGACGGTCGCCCCGGAGTCCCACAGGTCGCGGCAGCGCCACGCTCGCGAGGCGCGCACCTCGCCGAGCCGGCGCGACCAGTTGTCGGTGTGGTCGGCGCGGGTGAAGTCGCAGCAGTGGGTGGGCTGCATGGACGCGACGACGCCGAGCTCCGCGAAGCGGCGCAGCGTGTCGTCCGGCACCGTCTCGATGTGCTCCACCCGGTGCCGTACCCCGCTCGCGGCGCCTGCCCGGGCCTTCTCGACGGAGTCGAGGACATGCCGTACGGCCGCGTCGCCGATGGCGTGCGTCGCGGTGGCCACACCCGCCCGGTGCAGCTCCCCGACGATGTCGGTGTACGCGGCGGGATCCGGCCAGAAGGCGTGCGTGGACTCGCCCTGGCGGTCGGGGCGCTCCAGCCACGCGGTGCCGTTGTCGACGGTCCCGTCCATGAAGAGCTTCACCCCCGCGACCCGCCACAGCGCCCCGCCCGTGCCCTGCTGCTCGATCAGGGCGCGCACCCCGTCCGCGTCGGTGCCGGGCTGGCACCAGGGCGCGACCCGCAGTCGCAGCGGCAGCTCCCCGGCGGCGTCGAGCTCCTCGTACAGGGCGAGGCTCTCGCCGTTGGCGTCCATGACGTGGCCGCCGGTCAGGCCGGCCGCGGCCATCGACCACAGGGCGGCCGCGAGCCGTGACCGGCGCTCCTCGTGCGTCGGCCGCGGGGCGACCCGCTCGACCAGCTCGCAGGCCGCGTCCTCCTGGAGCAGTCCGGTCGGGCGGCCCTCCGCGTCGCAGACGACCTCGGCGGAGGCCTGGTCGAAGGTGCGCGGCCCGTCGACCCCGGCGAGTTCGAGCGCCCGGCGGCTGGCCAGCGCCGAGTGGGCGTCGAAGAGCAGCAAGAAGGCCGGCACCCCGTCGAGTACGGAGTCGAAGGGGGCGATCCCGACGGGCCGGTCGCCGAAGACGTTCGGGTCGAGGCCCCAGCCGAACAGCCACGCTCCGCGGCCGAGGAGGCGCGCCTCGCGGGCGAGCGCCTCGCGTACGTCGTCGAGGTCGGCGCAGCCCGACAGGTCGAGGCCGCCGGTCAGTTCGGCGCCGGTGACGGGGTGGACGTGGCCGTCGACGAGGCCGGGGGTGACGACGGCGCCCTTGAGGTCGACGACGGTGGTGTCGGGACCGGCGAGGGCGCGGATCTCGCGGTCGTCGCCCAGGGCGGAGATCCGGCCGTCGGCGGCGACGGCGAGCGCGGTCTGCGGCAGGAACGCCCCCGTGCCGGGGTCGAGCAGTCGGGCGGAGTGGAGGACGAGTCGGGTGGTGCGCACGGTGGCTCCAGGAGGTACGGGGGAGGGGACGGCCGGATTCACAGCACGGCCGGATGGAAAGCAGGCCAGGTTCACAGCACGGCCGGCTTCGCAGCACGGCCGGGATCAGGACACGGCCGGGATCAGGACACGGCGGCGACTCAGGACACGGCAAGGACTCAGGACACGGCAGCGACTCAGGACACGGCAAGGACTCAGGACACGGCAGCGACTCAGGACAGGCCGGGCTCGGCGAGCGGTGGGGCGTCGGTGAGCGTCCCGTGGGCCAGGCCGAGTTCGCGCTCCGCCGTGGTGACCGCCATCCGGGTCACGGCCTCCGGCCGGTTGCTCCGGTCGGTGTTGGCGTGGGCGCCCAGGCCGTCGAGCACCACCAGGATCTGGATGGCCGTCGTCCGGGGGTCGTCCGTACGGAACTCCCCCCGCTCGACGCCCTCGCGGATGAGCCCTTCGAGACGGTCGTCGGAGGCGAGCTCCTGCTCGGCGACCCGGTCGCGCAGGACGGGCCGGTAGCGGCTGAGGTGCCGGGCGTTGATCCAGAGGCGGCTGATGTCGTCGTACGCGTCTCCGGCCGACAGGGCTGTTGCCAGTTCGGACAGGACAATCATCGACTTGGCGACTTATCGCCAGAAGGACGGCTGTTGTCGGCTGCTTCACTATGGTGGCGTGAGGGGGGTGGGCCGGATGATTCGTGCGTACAAGTTCCGCATGCGGCCCACCGTGGGTCAGACGATCGCGCTGAGTGAGATGCTGCGCGATCACTGCTCCCTCTACAGCGGGGCGCTCCAGGAGCGCCGTGACGCTTACCGGCACGTGTCGAAGACGAGCGTCAAGTACGGGCAGCAGTCCGCGCAGCTCAAGGAGATCCGGTCGTTCGACCCAGAGCGTCAGGGCCGCTGGTCGTTCTCCAGCCAGCAGGCCACCTTGCGCCGTCTCGACAAGGCGTTCGCCGCGTTTTTCCGCCGCGTCAAGTCCGGCGATACTCCGGGCTACCCGCGCTTTCGCGGGACGAACTGGTTCGACACCGTGGATTTCCCCAGGGACGGCGACGGCTGCCGCTGGGATGCCACCCCGCACGACCCGGCCACCCGCGTCCGCTTCCAAGGCGTGGGACACGTCAAGGTCAACCAGCATCGGCCCGTGGTCGGCAAGGTCAAGACCGTGTCCGTCAAGCGCGAGGGCAAGCACTGGTACGTGATCCTCACGGCCGAGCAGACCGCACCGGAGGCGCTGCCCGCGACCGGCAATGTGGTGGGCATCGACTTGGGCATAGCTAACTTCCTCGCAGACTCGGGCGGCGGCTTTGTCGAGAACCCGCGCCACGGGCGGAAGGCCGCCGCCAAGCTCGAAGCCGCACAGCGAGCACTGTCCCGCTTCCCCCGCGTTCGTCGGGACAAGCGAACGATGAATCACCAGCGGGCCGTCCAGAAGGTTGCCGACCTGCACCGCAAGGTCCGCCGCCAGCGACTCGACCACGCACACAAGACGGCCTTGGATCTGGTCCGCGAACACGACTTCATCGCGCACGAAGACCTCAAGATCCGCAACATGGTCAAGGCCCCGGCCCCGAAGCCGGATCCCGAGAAGCCGGGCAGCTTCCTGTCTAACAGGGTCGCCGCGAAGGCCGGGCTCAACCACTCGATCTCGGATGCCGGATGGGGGGTGTTCCTGACGATCCTTAACGCCAAGGCTGCAAGCGCCGGACGAGAAGTGGTCGCCGTGGACCCCCGCAACACTTCCCGGACCTGCCCCGAATGCGGGCACGTCGACAGGGAGAACCGGCCCACACAGGAGAAGTTCCACTGCGCCTCGTGCGGCCACCAGGCGCACGCGGACACGGTGGGCGCCCTGAACGTCCTACGGGCCGGGCTGGTCCGTCGCGAAGCTCAACCGGCATAGCGAGAAGCCCCCTCGTTTTCGAGGGGGAGGAGTCACCAACGCCCTGACCGCCTACAGCGCCGGACTCGCCCTCCAGGCCGTCGGCCTGCGCATCCGCCGAACCGTCAGCGTCCTCTTCGACGGCGTCGTCGCCGTGGCCCTGACCCTCTACGGGCTGCTCGTCTCCAACTTCCTCGACACGGTCAGCAGCGCCCTGCAGGTGATCGTGGTCCTGATCGGCCCCCTGATGGCCGTGTACGCCACCGACATCGTGCTGCGCCGCGTCCGCTACGACGGCCTCGCGCTCTCCGACGAAACCCCCGGCAGCCCCTTCTGGTACACCGGCGGCGTCAACCCGGCGGGCGCCCTCGCCCTCGTGGCGGGCGTGACCTCGGCCGCCCTCTGCGTCAACACCCTCTACACGGGCCCGATCGCCACCGCCGTCGGCGGCGTGGACCTCTCCCTCCCCGTCGGCATGACCGTCTCCGCGACGCTCTACGCCCTCCTGATGCGGAACGACTCCGCCGTGCGCGCCGCCCGGGCGGAGGCGTGAGCGGCCGTACGCTCCTCCGGATCGGCGGGGACACGCCGAGGCGCCGCGGCGAGGACCGGGGCCGGCAGGCCAGCGAGGGCGTCACGCGCGCGTGGAAGGTCTACGAGGAGCTCTTCGCGACCGTCGCCGCGGGGAACTCCGCGCGCCGCGCCGGAACGTTCGACGTCCCCGCGCTCGCCCTCCGTACCGTCGCCGCGACCCGGGCCTGGGCGCCCGGGCTCGTGGAGGAGATGGAGGGGGTCGCCGAGGGCGCGAGGATGCCGTTCTGGACGATCGCCGCGCTCAACGCCCGTACCGAGATCCTCGCCGAGGCCGGTGCGTCGAGGGCGGGTGAGTGTTCCACCCTCGTCCGGACGGGACCCGTGACCACCGGCGGTCAGTGCTGGGACTGGCACGAGGAACTGGCCGACGCCTGGCACCTCCAGACCGTGACCGGCGACACCCGGGGCTTCGCCGGGATCACCGAACACGGCATCCTCGCGAAGATCGGCGTCAACGACGCCGGCGTGGGCGTGCTCTTCAACATCCTCGGCCACGCGGGGGACGCCGCGACCGGCGTCCCCGTCCACCTCGTGGCCCGTCAGGTGCTCGGCGCGGCCGGTTCGTTCGCGGAGGCGGTCGGCATGCTCACGGGCGCCCCGGTCTCGGCCTCCACGGTCATCACCGTGGTGACGGCGGACCGCGCCGCCTCCGTCGAACTCTCCCCGGGCGGCTCGGCGGTCGTCACCCCGGACGACCGGGGCCTGCTGGTGCGCACGAACCACTTCCTCGACCCGGTCCTCGCCGCCGGCGAGCTGCGCGGACGCCGGGAGCCGGAGACGTACGACCGCCACCGGCTGCTCACGGACCGGGTCCTCGGGCACACCGGGCCGCTCGGCCCCGACGAGCTCGTGGAGCTGCTCGCCGCCCACCGGGAGGACGGGGCCGAGGTGTGCTGTCACGCACCGGCCGAGGGGACCCTGGGCAGCAGGTGGGCGACGCTGGCCACGGTCGCGGTCGACCCGGCCGAGCGGCGTCTCCTGGTGCACGACGGGGGCCCATGCTCGGCGACCCCGTCGACCTGGACCCCGCTCAGGGCGCCCACGCACTGACGACCGACCGGGGCCCGTGCGGGCCGGGGCCCATGGGGGTCGGGGCCCCGCGCGGGCCGGGCGAGTTCAGGTCGGGCCCCATGGCAGGTCGGGCCCCTCAGGCCCCGGCCCCCCCTCAGCCCCCGGGCGCCCCAGCCCGCGCCCCCGCTGCCCCTGCCGCCGCCGCTTCCTCGACGAGTCCCCGCATCACGCGCCGGTCCTCACCCATCTCCGGATGCCACTGCACGCCGAGGGCCCAGATGGGGGCGGCCAGTTCCACCGCCTCCACCGTGCCGTCCTCCGCGTGGGCCGAGGCCGTGAGCCCCGCGCCCAGCCGGTCCACGGCCTGGTGGTGGTAGGTCGGGACCTCGGTCAGTTCGGGCACCAGGGAGGCGTACCGGGTGCCCGGCACCGGCTTGACCGCGTGCCGGCCGATCACCCCGACCGCCTCCACGTGCCCGTCCAGGTGCTGGATCAGCGTCCCGCCCAGGGCCACGTTCAGCAGCTGCATGCCGCGGCAGATGCCGAGCAGCGGGGTGCCGGAGGCCAGCGCCGCGTCGATCAGGGCGAGTTCCCAGGAGTCCCGGGCGCGGGCCGGCGGGCCGGTACGGGGGTCGGGCTCGGCCCCGTACCGTACGGGCTCGACGTCCGCCCCGCCCGCGACGACGAGACCGTCGAGCCGGGCCACGACCTCCGCCGCGGCGGCCGGCTCGTCCGGCGGCAGCATCACGGCGAGCCCCCCGCTCTCCCGGACCAGCCGCGGGTACGGCGCGGGGAGCAGCGCGGCCTGCATGTCCCACACCCCCCAACGGGCCTGGTCCAGATAGGTGGTCACGCCGATGAGCGGCTTGGACACGTGCTTCCTCCAGAAGTACGCACAAGAAGGACGGGCAGAAGGACGGGCAGAGGTACGGGCAGAGGTACGGGCGTCGGTGGGTCAGTCGCGCGCGAGCTCGGCCTCGGCCGCGGCCAGCGCCGCGAACTCCTCCTCCGGCGCACTGGCCACCAGATGGTGCCGACTGTAGAACGCGAAGTAGGCGAGAGCGATCACGTACACCCCGAGCGCCATGAACGCCGCCGTCCGGTCCACCAGGAAGGTCGCCACGAGCGCCGAGAGGGCCAGGACGAAGGCCACGGACGAGGTCACGACACCGCCGGGCGTCCGGTACGGCCGGTGCAGCCCGGGCTCGCGGCGCCGCAGCACGATGTGGGAGAGCGCCATGAGGGCGTACGAGATGGTGGCGCCGAAGACCGCGATGTTCAGCATCCGCGCCCCGTTCCCGGTCCCCGCGGCGAGCGCGAAGCCGATCGCGCCCGGGATGAGCAGCCCCAGGTACGGCGACTTGCGGCGGCTGGTGAGGGAGAGGAAGTGGGGAAGGTAGCCGGCCCGGGAGAGGGCGAACAGCTGGCGCGATCCGGCGTAGATGAGGGAGAAGAAGGAGGCGACCAGACCGGCGAGGCCCGCGTAGTTCACGAAGCGGCTGAGCGCCGTCGGGTCCCCGTCGCCCTGGAGTGCCACCACGAGCGGGTTGCCCGCCTCCTGGACGGCGGCCGAGCCGCGCGCGCCGGTGGCGGCGAGGAAGGTCATGACGGCGAGCAGCACCAGGATCCCCATGGAGATGGCGAGCGCCTTCGGCATGGACCGCACCGGGTCCTTCGCCTCCTCGGCGGCGAGCGGCACGCCCTCGACCCCGAGGAAGAACCACATGCCGAAGGGGAACGCGGCCCAGATCCCGAGCAGTCCGAAGGGCAGCCAGGAGTTCGACCCGAGGGCCTCGCCGTCGACGGGGATGTCGTTCAGGCCGTCGACGTGGAAGTCGGTGAGCGCGCCGAGCGCGAAGACGACGAGCGCCGCGACCGCGATCGCCGTCACGATCAGGCTGAAGCGCAGCGCCTCGCCCACGCCCCACAGATGGATCCCGATGAAGAGCGCGAAGCAGACGAGGTAGACCGGCCAGCCGGACTCCAGGCCGAAGAGGCCGAGGGACTCGACGTAGTCGCCGATGAAGATCGAGATCGCGGCGGGGGCGAGGATGTACTCGATGAGGATCGCGGTTCCGGTGAGGAACCCGCCCCAGGTGCCGAGCGCCCGGCGGGCGAAGCCGTAGCCGCCGCCCGCCGTGGGCAGGATGGCGGAGAGTTCGGCGAGCGCGAAGACCAGACAGGCGTACATCGCGCCCATCAGGACGGTGGCGATGGCGAGTCCGCCGAAGCCGCCCTTCGACAGGCCGATGTTCCAGCCGGAGAAGTCCCCGGAGACGACGTAGGCGACGCCGAGGCCGGTGAGCAGCAGCCAGCCGGCGCTGCCGCGGCGCAGCGCGCGCCGCTCCAGGTAGTCGTCTTTCGCCGGTGTGGTGTCTTCGAGCGTCATGGCAGCGTCAGCTCCCCGCAACGGGCCCAATGGATTGGAGCCATACCTTTGCGGTGGCCGACGGGGGAGCGCAACCCCCGTGCGTTACTTTCGGGTTACGGGGGGACGCCCGGGCGCGCTCAGGTCAGGAACCCCCGCAGCAGCGCCGCCGTGCCCGCGCAGTGCTCCCGCATCACCTCGCGCGCCGCGTCCGCGTCCCCGTCGAGGACCGCCTCCACCAGCGCGGTGTGCTGGTGCTGGGAGTGCTCCAGATTGCGTACGAGCAGGGGGATGCAGTCCAGGAGGTCGTTCACCGTCGCCCGTACGGCGGCGTACTGGGCGGTCAGCGTCGGCGAGCCGGAGAGCTCGGCGAGCGTGAGGTGGAGCAGGGTGTCCTGGCGGCGGTATTCGGCCAGCGGGGCGTCATGGGTCGCCGCCACGGCGGCCCGCAGCCGCTCGGCGCCCGCCGCGTCGAGCCCGTGCGCCGCGCAGAGCCCGGCGGCACCCACCTCCAGCACCTCCCGGAAGCGCAGGATGTCCTCCATGTCGACCGAGGCGATCCGGCGCCGCAGCTCGTCCTCGTCGGCCGTCTGGACCCGGGGCAGCACGAACGTCCCGCCGTACCGCCCGCGCCGGCTCTCCACGAGCCCCTGCTCCTGGAGGACCTTGAGGACCTCGCGCAGGGTCACCCGGCTGATCCCCATCCGGTCGGCCAGCTCCCGCTCGGCGGGCAGCCGTTCCCCGTCCGGCACGAGGCCGAGCCGTACCACCTGGAGGATCTGCTGCAGAGCCTCCTCGAACCCGTTGCCCGCCCGCACCGGCCGCAGCACGGGCGTCAGCCGGTCCGCCGATTCACTCGTACTGGCCACGTTCCTCGTTTCCCCTTCTCCAGCACTTCCCAAGCAATGGTCTTCCGCAATACCTTATGGCTCCCGGCAGGCCGAAGGAGGAGCAATCCCGTGGCAGACCGCACACCCCCGCTCTCCGTCGAGGAGCTGCGCGCCCTCGTCACGAGCGGCGAGATCGACACCGTCGTCCTGGCCTTCCCCGACATGCAGGGGCGGCTCCAGGGCAAGCGGTTCGCCGCACCGTTCTTCCTGGACGACGTCCTCGGCCACGGCACCGAGGGCTGCAACTATCTTCTGGCCGTCGACACCGAGATGAACACCGTCGACGGCTACGAGATGTCCTCCTGGGACCGCGGCTACGGCGACTTCGCGATGCACCCCGACCTCACCACCCTCCGCCGCCTCCCCTGGAACGAGGCCACCGCCATGGTGACGGCCGACCTCGCCTGGGGCGACGGCACCCCGGTCGTCGCCGCACCCCGCCAGATCCTCCGCCGCCAGCTGGAGCGCCTCGCGGAACAAGGCCTCACCGCCCACGTCGGCACCGAGCTCGAGTTCATCGTCTTCAAGGACACCTACGAGCAGGCCTGGGACGCGAACTACCGCGGCCTCACCCCCGCCAATCAGTACAACATCGACTACTCCGTCCTCGGTACCGGTCGCATCGAACCCCTCCTGCGCCGCATCCGCAACGAGATGACCGCCGCGGGACTCACCGTCGAGTCCGCCAAGGGCGAATGCAACCCCGGCCAGCACGAGATCGCCTTCAAGTACGACGAGGCCCTCGTCACCTGCGACCAGCACGCCGTCTACAAGACGGGCGCCAAGGAGATCGCCGCCCAGGAGGGCTACTCGCTCACCTTCATGGCGAAGTACAACGAGCGCGAGGGCAACTCCTGCCACATCCACCTCTCGCTCCAGGACGCCGACGGGCAGAACGTCATGGCGGGCGACGACCCCGACCACATGTCCGGGACGATGCGCCACTTCCTCGCCGGACAGCTCGCCGCCCTCCGCGACTTCTCCCTCCTCTACGCCCCCAACATCAACTCCTACAAGCGGTTCCAGCCCGGCTCCTTCGCCCCCACCGCGGTCGCCTGGGGCCACGACAACCGCACCTGCTCGCTCCGGGTCGTCGGCCACGGCCGCTCCACCCGCTTCGAGAACCGCCTGCCCGGCGGCGACGTCAACCCCTACCTCGCCGTCGCCGGCCTCGTCGCCGCCGGCCTGTACGGGATCGAGCAGCGCCTCGAACTGCCGCCGCCCTGCACCGGGAACGCCTACACGGCCGAGTACGCGCACGTCCCCACCACCCTGCGCGAGGCCGCCGAGCTCTGGGAGACGAGCGAGATCGCCAAGGCCGCCTTCGGCGCCGAGGTCGTCGCCCACTACCGCAACATGGCCCGCGTCGAGCTCGACGCCTTCGACGCCGCGGTGACCGACTGGGAACTGCGCCGCTCCTTCGAACGCCTGTGACAAGAGAGAGGAAAGAGTTGCTCCAGGTACTGAACCCGGCGACGGAGGAGCTGGTCGCCACCGTCCCCGCCGCCACCCCGGCCGAGGTCGACGCCGCCGTCGTACGTGCCACCGCCGCCCAGCGCGGCTGGGCCGCGGCCGCCCCCGCCGACCGCGCCCGGCTGCTCCGCCGCTTCGCCGCCGTCGTCGACGAGCACGTCGAGGAGCTCGCCCGGCTGGAGGTGACCGAGGCCGGACACACCATCGGCAACGCCCGCTGGGAGGCCGGCAACGTCCGCGACCTCCTCGACTTCGCCGCCGGGGGAGTGGAGCGCCTCAACGGGCGCCAGATCCCGGTGGCCGGCGGCCTCGACGTCACCATCCTCGAACCCCTCGGTGTCGTCGGCGTCATCGCGCCCTGGAACTTCCCCATGCCGATCGCCGCCTGGGCCACCGCACCCGCCCTCGCCGCCGGCAACGCCGTCCTCCTCAAGCCCGCCGAGACCACCCCGCTCACCGCGCTCCGCCTCGCCGAACTGGCACTGGAGGCAGGGCTGCCCGAAGGCCTCTTCCAGGTCCTCCCCGGCACGGGACCGGTCGCGGGCAACGCACTCGTCGAGCACCCCGGCATCGCGAAGATCGTCTTCACCGGCTCCACCCGGGTCGGAAAGTCGATCATGGCCAAGTGCGCCGACCAGGTGAAGCGGCTCACCCTCGAACTCGGCGGCAAGAGCCCCAACATCGTCTTCGCCGACGCGGACGTCGAGGCGGCCGCCGCCGCGGCGCCGATGGCCTTCCTCGACAACAGCGGCCAGGACTGCTGCGCCCGCACCCGCATCCTCGTCGAGCGGAGCGCGTACGACCGCTTCATGGAGCTCCTCACCCCGGCGATCGAGGAGATCGTCGTCGGTGATCCGCTCGACGAGCGCACCCAGATGGGCCCGCTCATCTCCCGCGCCCAGCTCGACCGCGTCCGCTCCTACGTCACCGACGACCTCCAGGGCATCCGGGGCAAGGCCCCCGAAGGCCCCGGCTTCTGGTTCCCGCCGACCGTCCTCACCGGCGTACCCGAGGACGCCCCCTGCGCCGTCGAGGAGATCTTCGGACCCGTCGCCGTCGTCCTCCCCTTCGACGACGAGGCCGACGCGATCCGGCTCGCCAACGCCACCGAGTACGGCCTCTCCGGCTCGATCTGGACCCGGGACGTCGGCCGCGCCCTGCGCGCCTCCCGCGCAGTCCGGGCCGGCAACCTCTCCGTCAACTCCCACTCCAGCGTCCGCTACTGGACCCCGTTCGGCGGCTACCGGCAGTCCGGCCTCGGCCGCGAACTGGGCCCCGACGCCCTGACCGCCTTCACCGAAACCAAGAACGTCTTCCTCAGCACGGAGGCCTGACTGCCATGACCAGCACCGAAACTGCGACATCCCCTGGGGGTTCCCCCCAGACCCCCGCCATCTGCCGCCGTCTGGTCGGCCGTACCGCCGTCATCACCGGAGCCGGCAGCGGCATCGGACTCGCCACCGCCCGCCGCCTCGCCTCCGAGGGCGCGAACGTCGTCTGCGGCGACATCGACGAGACCGCCGGCAAGGCCGCGGCGGAGGAGGTCGGCGGCACCTTCGTCAAGGTCGACGTCACCGACCCCGAGCAGGTCGAGGCGCTGTTCAGGACCGCCTTCGACACCTACGGCTCCGTCGACATCGCCTTCAACAACGCCGGCATCTCGCCCCCCGACGACGACTCCATCCTGGAGACCGGCCTGGAGGCCTGGAAGCGCGTCCAGGACGTCAACCTCACCTCCGTCTACCTGTGCTGCAAGGCGGCCCTCCCGTACATGCGCCGCCAGGGCAAGGGCTCCATCATCAACACCGCCTCCTTCGTCGCGATCATGGGCGCGGCCACCAGCCAGATCTCGTACACGGCGTCCAAGGGCGGCGTCCTCGCCATGTCCCGCGAGCTCGGCGTCCAGTTCGCCCGCGAGGGCATCCGGGTCAACGCCCTCTGCCCCGGGCCGGTCAACACCCCGCTCCTCCGGGAGCTGTTCGCCAAGGACCCGGAGCGGGCCGCGCGCCGCCTCGTGCACATCCCCGTCGGCCGCTTCGCCGAGGCCGAGGAGATCGCCGCCGCCGTCGCCTTCCTCGCGAGCGACGACTCCTCCTTCGTCAACGCCAGCGACTTCCTCGTCGACGGCGGCATCTCCGGCGCGTACGTGACCCCGCTCTAGACCCCACTCGCCCCACCTCCCCCCCCACCCGGCAGCCGGGCGTCGCAGGCGCCCGGCTGTTCCGCGTCCAGAAACAGGAGAGTGACCGTGAACAACCGCCCCCGACCCGGACTCCGTACGAGAGCGACGACCGCCGCCCTTGCCGCCCTGGCCCTCGCCACGACGGGACTCGCCGCCGCGGCCCCGGCAGGGGCGAAGCCCCGGGAGTGCCCGACGCTGAAGGTCTCCGGCGGCTGGTACGGCGACAACAGGGCGCGCCTCGACGCCTTCCTCGCCGACCACTGCGCCGGCAAGGGAGACATAAACGGACCCGGGAAGGGACCCGGAAAGGGACCCGGGAAGGGAAGCGAACCGGTCGCGGTCTTCGACTGGGACAACACCGTCATCAAGAACGACGTCGGCGACGCCACCCTGTACTGGCTCCTCCGCAACGACCGCATACGCCCGCCCCGCGACGGCGACTGGTCCACCACCAGCCGTCACCTCACCCCGCGGGCCGCCGCCGCCCTGGGCGAGGCCTGCCCCACCGGCGTACGCACCCTCCCCACCGCCACCGACACCCGCTGCGCCGACGAGATCCTCTCGGTGTACGGCGCGGGCGCCACCACCGGAGGCGAGACGGCGTTCGCGGGCTTCGACCACCGCCGCACGGAGCCCCAGTACGCCTGGCTGGCGCAGCTCCTGCGCGGCTGGACCACCCGCCAGGTCGAGTCCTTCGCGGCCGCCGCCCGAGCCGAGAACCTCGCGGCTCCGCAGGGCGCCACACAGCGGGTCGGCACCTCCACGGTCACCGGCTGGGTCCGCTACTACGAGGAGCAGCGCGACCTCATCCGTACGCTCCGGGCCGCCGGCTTCGACGTCTGGATCGTCTCCGCCTCGCCCGAACCCGTCGTCGACGTCTGGGCGAAGGGCGTCGGGATCGACCCCTCCCACAGCCTCGGCATCCGCAACACCACCGAGCGCGGCCGGCTCACCGCCCACTTCGAGGGCTGTGGCACGGTACGGGACGGCGAGGACGAGATGATCACCTACATCGACGGCAAGCGCTGCTGGATCAACCAGGAGATCTTCGGGGTCCGGGGCCCCGCCGCCGAGCGCGTGCAGCCCGCGTCCCGCCGCCAGGTGTTCGCCGCCGGGGACTCCGACACCGACATCTCCTTCCTGCGGGACGCGACCGGCCTGCGCCTGGTCCTCAACCGCAACAAGAACGAACTCATGTGCCGGGCGTACGAGAACGGCGACGGCCGCTGGATCGTCAACCCCATGTTCATCGAGCCGAAGCAGCGGAAGGCCACCCCGTACCCCTGCGCCACGACGGGCTACACGGCGGGCGACGGCACGCCGGAGCCGGTCCGCCGCCCCGACGGCACCGTGATCCCCGACCAGACGGACACGGTCTTCTAATCCCCACCCGGCCGCCCGACCTCTAGAGGAAGGTCTGGCCTTCCCCCCGGTACGTCGGCACGGTGGCGGTGACCCGGTCGCCCTCGACCAGCCGGAGCCGGTCGAAACGCTCGCACAGCTCGCCGGCCTTCGCGTGCCGGAACCACACCTTGTCGCCGATCCGCAGATCGTCGGCCGGCGAGCCGAGCAGCGGGGTCTGGACCTCGCCGGGACCCTCCTGCGGGTCGTAGCGCAGCCCCTCCGGCAGATACGGCACGGGCAGCCGGTCCGGGCCCGCCGCCCCGGACGCGGGATAGCCACCCCCGAGCACGGTCACCACGCCCACGCCGGGCCGGCGGACGACGGGCTGCGCGAAGAGCGCGGCCGGACGCCCGCTGAAGGACGTGTAGTTGTCGAAGAGGCGCGGCACGAAGAGCCCCGAACCGGCGGCGATCTCCGTCACCGCGTCCTCGGCGGCCGTGTGCTGCACGCTGCCGGTGCCGCCGCCGTTCACGAACTCCAGGTCCGGCGCCACCGCCCGTACGGCACGGACGACGGCCGCCCTGCGCTCGGCCAGCTCCCGGCGGGCGGCCGACTGCATCAGGCGGATCGCCCGCGAGCGCAGCGGCCGGCCCGCGACCGAGTCGCCCACCCCGGCGACGTGCCCCTCGTACGCCATGATCCCGACCAGCCGGAAGCCGGGGCGCCGCACCACGGAGCGCGCCAGCTCGGCCAGCTGCGCGGGCTCCCGCAGAGGGGAGCGGCGGGCGCCGATCCGGATCCGGCCGCCGAGCAGACTGAGCGCCGTGTCCAGCTCCAGGCAGACCCGGACCTCCTCCGTGCCGCCCGCGCGGGAGGCGTCGATCAGATCGAGCTGCGCCACGTCGTCGACCGTCACGGTCACGGCGGCGGCGAGCTTCGGATCCCGCGTGAGCTCCCCGAACCCGGAACGGTCCGCCGACGGATACGCCAGCAGGACGTCCTCGAACCCGGCGCGCGCCAGCCACAGCGACTCGTCGAGCGTGAACGACATGATCCCGGCGAAGCCCTCCCGTGCGAGCACCCGCTCCAGGAGCGCGCGGCAGCGCACGGACTTGCTCGCGACCCGGATCGGCTTGCCGGCGGCCCGGCGGACGAGATCCGCGGCGTTGTCGTCGAAGGCCTCGAGGTCGACGATCGCCACGGGCGCGTCGAGATGGGCGGTGGCACGGTCGTAACGGGCCCGGTCGGCGGCGCGGGGAGTCATGGCCCGAGCTTGCCAGACGGGTATACGGGTGGGTAGCCCCCGGCCCGGGTCCGCCCGGGTTCCCGCACCGCGGGGAACAGCCCGTAGAGTGACGGGCATTGTCGACACGAGCGGGGGGACGGGGATGACCGCCGAACACCCACGTCCCACCTCCCGCATCACGGACGCCCTCCTCCCCGCGGCACCCACCCCGGACCCGCCCATGGGCCCCCCGGCGCCCCGCCCGACCCAAGCGACGCCCCTGCCCACGGCCCTGGTGACGGCGCCCGCGCACTCCGCGCCCCGCCCGACCCCGGCGACGCCCACGAGCCCGCCCACGGCCCTGGCGACTCCGGCACCCCCGCACTCCGCGCCCGCGCCCCACCCGATGCCGACTCCGACGACGCCGACTCCGACGACTTCGGCTTCGACACCGACTCCGACGACACCGTCGGCCCCGAAGCCGCCCGTCGTCGTGGGCACCCCGGCGCCCCCGCCGCCGCTCACTGCCCCGGGAACCCCGAAGGCACCCGAGGCGGCCGCTGCCCCGGTCACCGCGCAGCGTCCCCACCCCGCGGCTCCGCCGGCCCCCGCCGCCTCCGCGCCTCCGCGTCCGGCGTCCCCGCCCGCCGCGCGTCCGGCGACCACGCCCGCCGCGCGCCCCGTGTCCACGACGCCGCCGGCCCCGTCCGGCCACCGGCCGCTCCGGGCCGGCGGGTCCGCCGAGGGGCCGTCGACCCGTCAGGCGCCCGTGCCCGCCCGTGCCTGGGCATCGCCGCACGTGGCGGCCGACCTGCCCGAGGTGGAGACCACCACCCGGCTCCGGCCGATCCGCGACACATCGAGCATGTCCAGGACGTCCAGCCCGTCCAGCACGTCCAGCATGGTGGGCAGCTCCAGGCCGTCCGGCACGTCGAGCACGTCGAGCGCTCCGCGCCCTTCGAGTGCGCCGCGCACGCCGAACGCCCCCGCGCCCACCGCCCCCGCGCCCACCGCCCCCGCGCCCACCGGGCACGCGCCCACCGGGCCCCCGCGCCCCGGGCCCGCCTACGGATACGGGCTCGCGGGCGCCCTGCCGCCCGAGGCGCCCGTCGAGACCACCACCCGGCTGCGCCCCGTACGGGAGCGCCGCACCGGGCGGGTGCTCGCGGCCGCGGCCTGCGTCGTGCTCGGGGTCGGACTCATCGGCGGGGCACTCGCCGGTATGTGGCTGGCCTCCGCCGACCCCGCGCGGCCCGCCGAACCCGCCGGGTACACCGAGGCGAAGGACCTCTGGCACAACGCCCCCGTCGACACCCTCTTCCCCCGCACCCTCGCGGGCCCCGGTGCCGGCCCCGGTGCCGCCGCCCGCACCTGGACCCGGATCGTCGTGGCCCCGGACGCACCCTGCTCACCGGCCGTCCTGGCCAAGGGCCTCCTCGCCACGCTCACGCCGCTCGGCTGCGAGCGCGTCCTGCGCGCCACGTACACCGACGCCACCGCCAGCAGCGTGATCACCGTCGGGCTCGTCTTCACCCGCGCCGAGTTCACCACGCAGCGCGACCTCGGCAAGGGCCTCACCGCGCGCCTCGGCGAGGACGTGCCCCCGGCCCTCTCCGGCCCCTCCACCGTCGCGGCCCGCTTCGGCGCCCGCCAGCGCGCCGGCTGGTGGCTGAGCGCCCCCGCCGACCTGCCCGTCGTCGTCACCGCCGTCTCCGGCTTCGCCGACGGCCGGGCCGTGGACCGCCCGCAGCTCGCCGACCTGGCCATGGCCAAGGGCCGTACCGACGCCACCGCGCAGTCCGGCCTCGGCCACGAGGCCAAGGGCATCACCGACCGCTTCGTGGCGCTGCTGCGCAAGGCCGTCGCCCCGCCGGCCAAGGAGAAGGAGACCACCCGGTGACCCGGCCCACTCCTCCCCGGTCGGCCCGCGCCACCGCGGTCGTCCTCCTCGCCGCCGCCTTCTCCGTGCTGCCCGCGACCACCGCCCCCGCCCACGCAGACACCATCCGGGCCCGCCAGTGGGGCCTGGAGGCCCTGCACACCACGGAGGCCTGGCGCACCACCAAGGGCGAGGGCATCACCGTCGCCGTCCTCGACACCGGCGTCGACGCCGACCATCCCGACCTGGAGGGTTCCGTCCTCCCCGGCCGCGACCTCATCGGCTTCGGCGCCTCCGAGGGCGACGAGGCCTGGGCCCGCCACGGCACCGCCATGGCGGGCATCATCGCCGGGCACGGCCACGGCCCGGGCGCCGGGGACGGCGTCCTCGGCATCGCCCCCGACGTCGAGATCCTCCCCGTCCGGGTCATTCTCGAAGGCACCGACAAGGCCCGCGACAAGGCCCGCAAGACCCGCGGCACCGCCCTCGCGGAAGGCATCCGCTGGGCCGCCGACCACGGCGCCGACGTCATCAACCTCTCCCTCGGCGACGACTCCAAGTCCGCCCACCCCGACGCGGGCGAGGACGCCGCCGTCCAGTACGCCCTCGGCAAGGGCGTCTCCGTCGTCGCCTCCGCCGGCAACGGCGGCGAGAAGGGCGACCACATCTCGTACCCGGCCGCCTACCCCGGTGTCATCGCCGTCACCGCCGTCGACCGCTACGGCACCCACGCCTCGTTCTCCACCCGCCGCTGGTACGCCACCGTCAGCGCCCCCGGCGACGACATCGTCATAGCCGACCCCGACCGCCGCTACTACGAGGGCTGGGGCACCAGCGCCGCCGCCGCGTTCGTCTCCGGCGCCGTCGCCCTCGTCCGGTCCGCCCACCCCGACCTGACCCCGGCACAGATCAAGCAGCTGCTCATCGACACCGCCCGCAACCGCCCCAAGGGCGGCCGCAGCGACGCCAAGGGATACGGGACGGTCGACCCGGCCGCGGCGATCAGGGTCGGGGCGGCGCGCAAGGGCGGCGACCCCAAGAACACCACCACCGGCTACCGGGGCCAGTACTTCGGCCCCGGCCCGACCCCCGCCGTCGAGGAGAGCCGTCCCCTCGGCCTGCTCGCCCCGGCCGCCGGCGGACTCGGCGCCCTGCTGCTCCTGACCGCCGTCGCCCTCCGGCGCACCCGCCGCACCCGCTGAGGGCCGACGCCGCCGCCGACCCGGCGGGCAGCGCGGCACCCACCGGCGGTTAGGCTCGGTGCGTGGCGCTCAAGAACATCCCGGACCCCGGTTTCTCCGACGACGACGGCACCGCCGACCCGCGGCTCGCCGCGGCCCTCGCGGCCTGGGCGGAGGACAGAACCGCCCACGGCCCGGTCCTCGAAGCACTCAAGGACGCCCGGCTGCTCGTCCCCGTGGTCGCCGTCCTCGGCGAGGTCGAGACCGACGAGAACGGCCTGCGCCGCGAGAAGACCAGCGACATGGCGGTCCCGACGCTCACGGCGGGCGACCGCCGGGCGCTGCCCGCCTTCACCTCGATCGCCTCGCTCGCCCTGTGGGACCCGGAGGCCCGGCCCGTGGCCGTCCCGCTCCACCAGGCGCTCCAGGCCGCCGCGCACGAGAAGGCCGACACGGTCGTCCTCGACCTCGCGGGACCCGTGCCGTACCAGCTGACCGGCCCCGCCCTGCTCGCCGTCGCCGAGGGCCGCTCCAGCACCGATCCGCTCGACGACCCGGCCGTGCGGGAGGCCGTACGGGCCGCCGTCGCCGCCGAGCCCGCGGTGCTCCGCGCCCACCTGGGCCCCGGTGCCGCCGACGGCACCCTCGCCCTGGTCCTCGCCGGGGACGCCGCCCCGGCGGAGGCGGCCCAGCGCGTGGCCCGCGCCCTGGCCGCCGACGAAACACTGAGGGCCCGCCTGGTGCGGGGCCTCGACCTGGCACTGCTGCCGGCCTCGGCCACGCCTCCCGGCGAGCCCTTCTACGTGAAGCGTTGACTTCTCGGTGAACCGTTAAGGGGAAGCCCTAGCCGTACACCGGTCCGGTGGCTGTTGCCTCCCGGGGGGCGACCCCCGTACCCCCGCCGGCTCCTAGCCGTACACCGGTCCGGTGGCTGTTGCCTCCCGGGGGGCGACCCCCGTACCCCCGCCGGCTCCTAGCCGTACACCGGTCCGGTGTACTTCTCGCCCGGACCCTGGCCCGGCTCGTCCGGGATCAGGGAGGCCTCGCGGAAGGCGAGCTGGAGGGACTTCAGGCCGTCCCGCAGGGGAGCGGCGTGGAAGGAGGAGACCTCCGTCGCGCCGGCGTCCAGCAGGCCCGCGAGCGCGTGCACCAGCTTGCGGGCCTCGTCGAGGTCCTTGTACTTGTCGCCCTCCTCGGTGAGACCGAGCTTCACCGCGGCGGCGCTCATCAGGTTGACGGCGACGGTCACGATCACCTCGACCGCGGGGACCTCCGCGATGTCGCGGGTCATGGCGTCGAAGTCGGGGGAATCGGGAGAGTCCGCGGACTCGTTCTGGGGCGTCTCGCTCATGCGTCACACGATAAGCCGATCGGCACGTCTTCCCGTCGCCGCCGTCCCCGTTCGCGTAAGGGCGCGGGTCCTGCTAACCTTGTGTAACGACCGGCCGGACACCTGTGTGCCCGGCCCACAAGTGGAGGCTCCGTACTCCCACCTGACCACCCTCGCGGGTGGCGGGTCACCGGTCAGGTGGCGCCCATCGTTCCGTACGGACGATGGAGCCGCCCGATGCGCGCCCCGCGGTTGACCGCGGCGGTGCTCCGGTATTTCCGTGGAGCCCCGCCTGTGTCCCGTCCGGGGCGTTTTTCATGCACCGGCTCGGGTGGTCCCAGTGAAACAGACGTTGCGCGTCCGTCCGCCAGGCGGTCGCGTGGTGCTACCTAGGAGGATCCATCAGCGCCGAGCCCCGCATCAACGACAGGATTCGCGTTCCCGAGGTGCGACTTGTCGGACCCAGCGGCGAGCAGGTCGGGATTGTTCCGCTTGCCAAGGCCCTGGAGCTCGCACAGGAGTACGACCTCGATCTGGTCGAGGTCGCGGCGAACGCCCGTCCGCCCGTGTGCAAGCTCATGGACTACGGGAAGTTCAAGTACGAGTCGGCCATGAAGGCCCGTGAGGCGCGCAAGAACCAGGCGCACACGGTCATCAAGGAGATGAAGCTCCGGCCGAAGATCGACCCGCACGACTACGACACCAAGAAGGGTCACGTCGTCCGGTTCCTCAAGCAGGGCGACAAGGTCAAGATCACGATCATGTTCCGTGGTCGTGAGCAGTCCCGCCCCGAGCTTGGTTTCCGGCTGCTGCAGCGGCTGGCGTCGGACGTCGAGGAGCTTGGCTTCATCGAGTCCAACCCGAAGCAGGACGGCCGGAACATGATCATGGTTCTCGGCCCGCACAAGAAGAAGACCGAGGCCATGGCCGAGGCGCGTGAGGCTCAGGCCGCACGCAAGGCCGAGCGTCAGGGCGTCACTTCCGACGAGGCGTCCGAGGCTCCGGCCGAGGAGGCTCCGGCGGTCGAGGAGACTCCGGCCGCCGAGGCCCCGGTCGCCGAGGCTTCGGCCGACGCTCCGGCCGAGACCCCCGAGGCGTGACCTGAGGGGCTGCCATCCAGGCAGCCCCGGGCCCCGCCCCGAACCACCAAACGAAGAACTGACGCTCCCGGATGTCCGGTGCCCGCACCGGGGGGAGCGCCACTGACGAGGAGATACGGCGCGATGCCGAAGAACAAGACGCACTCCGGTGCCAAGAAGCGCTTCAAGGTGACCGGCTCCGGCAAGATCCTGCGCGAGCGCGCCGGCAAGCGCCACCTGCTCGAGCACAAGTCGTCCAAGCTGACGCGTCGCCTCACCGGCAACGCCGAGATGGCCCCGGGTGACGCCGCCAAGATCAAGAAGATGCTGGGCATCTGATCTTGATCTCCCGCCCTCGGCGACGGGGGCATCCGGCCCAGACCGGGATCCATTCGTTTTTCGGGTCGTGTGAGGACCACCACGACCCCGCTACAAGGAGTTAACAAGTGGCACGCGTCAAGCGGGCAGTCAACGCCCACAAGAAGCGCCGGGCGATCCTCGAGGCGGCCTCCGGCTACCGCGGTCAGCGTTCGCGCCTGTACCGCAAGGCCAAGGAGCAGGTCACCCACTCTCTGGTCTACAACTACAACGACCGCAAGAAGCGCAAGGGCGACTTCCGTCAGCTGTGGATCCAGCGCATCAACGCCGCTGCCCGCCAGAACGGCATGACGTACAACCGCCTCATCCAGGGTCTGAAGGCCGCCAACATCGAGGTGGACCGCAAGATCCTCGCCGAGCTGGCCGTCAACGACATCAACGCGTTCGCCGCGCTGGTCGAGGTCGCGCAGAAGGCTCTGCCGGCCGACGTCAACGCCCCGAAGGCCGCCGCCTGATCTTCCAGGCCGCAGTACCTCTGCCCGGACCCGCAGGCGCGTGCGCCTGCGGGTCCGGGTGCGTCGGCCCCCGAAGTCGCCGTCCCCCTCGAAGAGAGAACCGCCGCACCTCATGGTCACCCCCGAGCTGATCTCCCCGCGTTCCCCGCGCGTCGTCGCCGCCCGACGGCTCGCCAAGCGCAACTTCCGGGGCAAGGACCGCCTCTTCATCGCCGAGGGCCCGCAGGCCGTGCGCGAGGCCGTCGAGCACCGCGGGGCCGCCGGGGAACCCACGCTCGTGGAGCTCTTCACCACCGTCGAGGCCGCCGAGCGCTACGCCCCGATCATCGAGGCGGCCCTGGCCTCCGGAGCCCGCGTCCACCACGCCTCCGACGCCGTCCTCGCGGAGGTCTCCCAGACCGTCACCCCGCAGGGGATCGTCGGTGTCTGCCGGTTCCTGGACTCGCCCTTCGAGGAGATCGTCGCGGCCCGGCCCAAGCTGGTCGCCGTCCTCGCCCACGTCCGCGACCCCGGGAACGCCGGCACCGTGCTGCGCTGCGCCGACGCGGCGGGCGCCGACGCCGTCGTCCTCACCGACGCCTCCGTCGACCTGTACAACCCCAAGTCCGTCCGCGCCTCCGTCGGCTCCCTCTTCCACCTGCCGGTCGCCGTCGGCGTCCCCGTGGAACAGGCCGTCGCCGGGCTCAAGAGCGCCGGCGTACGCATCCTCGCCGCCGACGGAGCGGGCCAGGACGACCTCGACGACGAACTGGACGCCGGCACCATGGGCGGACCCACCGCCTGGATCTTCGGCAACGAGGCCTGGGGACTGCCCGAGGAGACCAGGGCCCTCGCCGACGCCGTCGTCCGCGTCCCCATCCACGGCAAGGCGGAGAGCCTCAACCTCGCCACCGCCGCCGCCGTCTGCCTGTACGCCTCCGCCCGCGCACAGCGCCCCCGAACCTCCGCCTGAAGGGTCCATTCCGGCCTCCCCGCCCAGTAGAGTGACGCACTTGGGGGCCCACTGCGCTACACGGAGGGGTGGGGAACGGGGATGACGGTCGGCACGGACAGTCCCGCACAGGCACGGAGCGCCGCGCCGCACGCCCCGGAGCAGTACGCCTCCGACACCGCGTTCGCCGGGCTCCACCCCGACGACCTGCCCGACGGTCTCGTCGTCGCCGACGAGACCGGCCGGATCGTCTGCTTCAACGCCGCCGCCAGCCGCATCACCGCCGTACCCGCCGACCGGGCCCTCGGCCTCCCGCTCGACCGGGCCCTGCCCCTGGAGGACCTCGCGGGGCGCCGCTGGTGGACCCTGACCGACCCGTACGGCGGACTCGCCACCCGCCGCGGCCAGCCCGAGCGCAACCTGCTGCTCCCCGGCGGCCGCGAGGTCCTCGTCTCGGCCCGGTACGTCCGCGAGCACCCCACGGGCCCGGTCCGCCGCGTCGTGGTCTCCCTGCGCGGCACGGACGCCCGCCGCCGCACCGAGCGCAGCCACGCCGAGCTCATCGCCACCGTCGCCCACGAGCTCCGCTCCCCGCTCACCTCCGTCAAGGGCTTCACCGCCACCCTCCTCGACAAGTGGGAGCGGTTCACCGACGAGCAGAAGCGGCTGATGCTGGAGACCGTCGACGCCGACGCGGGCCGCATCAAACGCCTCATCGCCGAGCTCCTCGACATCTCCCGGATCGACTCCGGCCGTCTCGAAGTACGCCGCCAGCCCGTCGACCTCGCCGCCGCCGTCGGCCGCCACATCCAGGTCCACACCACCGGCGGCCAGTCCCCGGACCGTTTCTTCGTCCGGATCAGGCCCCAGCTGCCCGCGCTGTGGGCCGATCCCGACAAGATCGACCAGATCCTCGGCAACCTCCTGGAAAACGCGGTGCGCCACGGCGAAGGAACCGTCACCATCGAGGTGGCGCCCAGCGCGGCGGGCGACGACGGAGAAGAGGGGACGGAGGTCACCGTGAGCGACGAGGGCCCCGGCATCCCCGAGGAGTCGATGAGCCGGGTCTTCACCCGCTTCTGGCGGGGCAGCAAACGCGGCGGCACCGGCCTCGGCCTCTACATCGTCAAGGGCATCGTCGAGGCCCACGGCGGCACCATCACCGTCGGACGGGGCCCCCGCGGCGGGGCCGAGTTCCGATTTACCCTGCCCGTCGGCACCCCGGCCCATCTCATCTGACGAGATCAGACGAGATCGGAGGCCGCCCGGTCCGCCCACGGGCTCATCACCGTCCGAGCGCCCCGTTAGACTCGACCTTTGGCACGTTTGCGCCCTTGTCGTCGAGCGGGGCCGCGCCCAGCCAGCCAAACGGAAGCACGGGAAGAGATGTCGGCACCGAATAAGTCGTACGACCCGGTCGAGGTCGAGGCCTTGAAACCGGAAGAGATCGAGCGCATGCGGGACGAGGCGCTCGCCGCCTTCGCGGCCGCGGGCGACCTCGACGCGCTCGCGCACGCGAAGACCGCGCACACCGGTGGCACCTCGCCGCTGGCGCTCGCCAACCGGGAGATCGGCGCCCTGCCCCCGCAGGCCAAGGCCGCCGCCGGAAAGCTCGTGGGCCAGGCCCGCGGCGCCGTCTCCAAGGCGCTCGCCGCCCGCCAGACCGAGCTGGAGGCCGATCGGGACGCCCGGGTCCTCGTCGAGGAGGCCGTCGACGTCACCCTGCCGTACGACCGCGTCCCGGCCGGCGCACGGCACCCGCTGACCACGCTCATGGAGCGCGTCGCCGACGTCTTCGTCTCCATGGGGTACGAGGTCGCCGAGGGCCCCGAGGTCGAGGCGGAGTGGTTCAACTTCGACGCCCTCAACTTCGTCCCGGACCACCCGGCGCGCCAGATGCAGGACACCTTCTTCGTCCAGGGGCCGGAAGGCACCACGGGCGACGAGTCCGGTGTCGTGCTGCGCACCCACACCTCGCCGGTCCAGGCCCGCACCCTCATCGACCGGGAGCCCCCGGTCTACGTGGTGTGCCCCGGCCGCGTCTACCGCACCGACGAGCTCGACGCCACGCACACCCCGGTCTTCCACCAGATCGAGCTGCTCGCCATCGACGAGGGCCTGACCATGGCCGACCTCAAGGGCACCCTGGACCACATGGTCCAGGCGCTCTTCGGCCCGGACATGAAGACCCGGCTCCGCCCGAACTTCTTCCCCTTCACCGAGCCGTCCGCCGAGATGGACATGCTCTGCTACGTCTGCCGCGGCGAGTCCGTCGGCAACCCGGACCGCCCCTGCCGCACCTGCGGCAGCGAGGGCTGGATCGAGCTCGGCGGCTGCGGCATGGTCAACCCGAAGGTGCTCGTCGCCTGCGGTGTGGACCCGGAGAAGTACAGCGGATTCGCCTTCGGGTTCGGTATCGAGCGGATGCTGATGTTCCGCCACAACGTCGACGACATGCGAGACATGGTCGAGGGTGACATCCGGTTCACCCGGCCGTTCGGGATGGAGATCTGATGCGGGTCCCGCTTTCTTGGCTGCGGGAGTACGTCGACCTGCCGGCGACGGAGTCCGGACGAGACGTCCAGGCCAAGCTCATTTCGGCAGGCCTCGAGGTCGAGTCCGTCGAGCGCCTCGGCGCCGGTCTGACCGGCCCGCTGGTGGTCGGCAAGGTCCTCACCATCGAGGAGCTGACGGAGTTCAAGAAGCCCATCCGCTTCTGTACCGTCGACGTCGGCCAGGCCAACGGCACCGGTGAGCCCCAGGAGATCATCTGCGGCGCCCGGAACTTCGCCGTGGGCGACAAGGTCGTCGTGGCCCTGCCCGGCGCCGTCCTCCCCGGTGACTTCCGGATCGCCGAGCGCAAGACGTACGGCCGGGTCTCCCGCGGCATGATCTGCTCGGGCGACGAGCTCGGCATGGGCGACGACGGCACGCACGGCATCATCGTGCTCCCGCCGGAGCACGAGATCGGCATCGACGCCACGGTCCTCCTGGAGCTGTACGACGAGGTCCTCGACATCGCCGTCACCCCGGACCGCGGCTACTGCCTCTCGATGCGCGGTGTCGCCCGCGAGACCGCCACCGCGTACGGCCTGCCGCTGCGCGACCCGGCGCTCCTCGACGTGCCCGCGCCGAACTCGTACGGCTACCCGGTCCAGGTCTCCGACCCGATCGGCTGCGACCGCTTCACGGCGCGCACCGTCGTCGGGCTCGCGCCCGAGGCCCGCTCCCCGATCTGGCTGCGCCGCCGCCTCCAGAAGGCCGGCATGCGTCCGATCTCGCTGGCCGTGGACGTCACCAACTACGTCATGCTGGAGCTCGGCCAGCCGCTGCACGCCTACGACCGGAGCCGTCTCGACGGCCCCATCGGGGTGCGCCGCGCCGAGGCCGGCGAGAAGATCACCACGCTCGACGGCACCGTCCGCGTCCTCGACGCGGCGGACCTGGTCATCACCGACAACCGCGGTCCGATCGGCATCGCCGGCGTCATGGGCGGCGCCAACACGGAGATCGCCGACCCGGTGACCGACCCGGAGACCGGCTTCGTCACCGGCACCTCCGAGGTCGTCATCGAGGCCGCGCACTTCGACGCGATCTCGATCGCGCGCACGGCCCGCCGCCACAAGCTGTCCTCCGAGGCGTCCAAGCGCTTCGAGCGTGGCGTCGACCCGCAGGCCGCCGCCGCTGCCGCGCAGCGCACCGTCGACCTCCTCGTGCTGCTCGCGGGCGGCACGGCCGAGGCCGGTGTCACCGAGATCAGCGCCCCGTCCGCGCCGCGTACGGTCGGCATGCCGGCGAACCACCCGGACCGGGTCGCGGGCGTCGACTACGGCCGTGAGACCGTCGTCCGCCGCCTCCAGGAGGTCGGCTGCGACGTCTACGGTCAGGACGAGCTCGTCGTCACCGTGCCCTCGTGGCGCCCCGACCTCAACGAGCCGAACGACCTCGCCGAAGAGGTCATCCGCCTGGAGGGCTACGAGAACCTGCCCTCCACGCTGCCGAAGCCCCCGGCCGGCCGCGGGCTCACCGAGCGCCAGCGCACCCACCGCCGCGTGGGCCGCGCCCTGGCCGGCGCCGGGTACGTCGAGGCGCTGAACTACCCGTTCATCGGCGAGCAGGCCCTCGACAACCTCGGTCTCGACGCCGACGACGCCCGTCGTCGGCTCGTGACGCTGGTCAACCCGCTCTCGGACGAGGAGCCCGCGCTCCGTACGACGCTGCTCCCGGGCCTGCTCGGTGCGCTCCGCCGGAACGACAGCCGGGGCAGCCACGACCTGGCGCTCTTCGAGACCGGTCTGGTCTTCCGGCCGGAGGGCCAGCCGGGCGTCGCCGTCCGGCTGCCCGTCGACCGCCGTCCCACCGACGAGGAGATCGCCGGGGTCAACGCCGTGCTGCCCGCGCAGCCGCGCCGCGCCGCCGTCGTCCTCGCCGGTGCGCGCGAGCAGGCCGGCTGGTGGGGCAAGGGCCGTCCGTCCGACTGGGCGGACGCGGTCGAGGCCGGCCGGACCGTGGCCGCCGAGGCCGGGGTCGAGCTGATCATCAGCGCCGACCAGCACGCCCCCTGGCACCCGGGCCGCTGCGCCGCGTTCCACGTCGAGGTGGACGGCGAGAAGGTCCTCGTCGGCCACGCCGGCGAGCTCCACCCGCGCGTCGTGAAGGCGTTCGGTCTCCCGGCCCGCAGCTGCGCGATGGAGATCGACCTGGACCTGCTGGAGAAGGCGAACGAGGGCCCCGTGAAGGCCCCCCGGATCTCCTCCTTCCCGGTCGCCACCCAGGACGTCGCCCTGGTCGTCGCCACCGAGGTCCCGGCCGCCGAGGTCGAGGCCGCGCTGCGCGAGGGCGCGGGTGAACTCCTGGAGTCCATCCGGCTGTTCGACGTCTACACCGGCGACCAGCTGGGCGAGGGCGCCAAGTCCCTGGCGTACGCGCTGAAGTTCCGCGCCACGGACCGCACCCTCACGGTCGACGAGGCCAGCGCGGCCCGCGACGCGGCGGTCGCCCTGGCGACCGAGCGCACGGGCGCTGTCCTGCGCGGAGTCTGACGCGCACGAGCACACCACGGAGGGCCGCCCCGGGGATTCCCCGGGGCGGCCCTCCACCGTTACCGGGCCAGGCGGAGGCGTACGGGCGAGCGGGAGCCGACCTCCCGTGCGCGTGGCGGAGCCCTGGCGAAGGACGGCGCGCCGGGGGCGCTCACTCCTTCGGGTGAGATCGCCGGGGGGTGTTCCCCCATGGACCGTACGGTCGGCAGAATCGACGCGGCCGCAGGGGCGGACCTGTGGGCCGCAGGGCCTTCGGGCGCTGTCGGGGCTCGGGAAGGGCCGTGCATGATCCGTACCAGGTCGTTGGTCTCCGCTGGCTCCCGGCTCCGCCGGCTGGCCCCGCTCGCCCTTCCCACCGCGTGGGGCGCGGTGGCCGTGGCGTGGAAGTTCGGCTGCCCGCTGGCCCGGCAGCCGGGGCTGCCCATGCGGATCGCCACCAGCGTCGTCTTCCTCACCGTCGGCATCGGACTCGTCCTCGGTATCCGGCGGGGGCTCGCCCGCGAGCTGGCCCGGGTGCGGGCCGTCGCGGACGCCGCCCAGCAGGTACTGCTCCGCCCGCCGCCGGCCCGCCTCGACGGACTGGCGCTGGCGGCCGGGCAGTTGTCGGCCTCCAGGGGCGCGTCCGTCGGCGGGGACCTGTACGAGGCGGTGGCCACCCCCTTCGGGGTGCGGATCGTGATCGGGGACGTCCGGGGCCACGGGCTCGCCGCGCTCGGCGCCGTGGTGGCCGTGCTCGGCAGCTTCCGCGAGGCCGCCCACGACGAACCCGAACTCGGCGGCGTCCTGCGACGGTTGGAGCGGGCGCTCGAACGGCACCTGCGGGAGCGGGCGCGGGACGAGCATCCGGCGAGGGGTGGGGCGGAGCCGGAGCATCCGGTGGCGGAGGAGTTCGTGACGCTGCTGCTCCTGGAGGTCGCGGCCGACGGGCGGCTGTCCGTGCTCAACTGCGGTCACCCCGGCCCGTACCGCATCGGACGGCGGGTGGAGCGGCTGCCGCTCGGCGACCCGCTCCCGCCGCTCGGGGTCCTTCCGCTGCCCGCCGCGCTGGTGCCGTACGCCGGTTCGCGGCTGTTCCCCGGCGAGACGATGGTCCTGTACACCGACGGGGCGGAGGAGGCCCGCGACCACCGCGGCCGGTTCTTCGCCCTCGACGACGCCCTGGCCGGGATGGCCGGCGATGCGCCCGCGGTGCTGGTCCGCCGGGTCCACGCGGCGCTCCTCGACCACACGGGCGGCCGGCTCGCGGACGACATCGCGCTGCTCGTCGTCCGCAACGACCGTGTCCGGGTGCCGGCGCAGCCCGCCGAACCCGGGCTGCGCCGCCCCCGGCCCGCCCCCTCCTCCCACTGTTGAGCGGAGGGGCCGGTGCCGGCGTCGCCCGCCCCGCCACGGAGTGTCGGGCAGATCAACGGGGCGGGCGACGCGGACCGGGCGGCCGCACTGTTAGAGGGGGGAGCCGGCGGCCCGGTCGTCGCCTTGCGGCGAGAAGCACAGTCAATCGGGGCGGGGCCGGGCCCGGCAGAGTACGCGGACCGGAAGAACGGGTACTTCGTTCACACCCCGTGCGAAATCGCCCATAGGAATTCGGCCACGGGCGGGGTCCGGCACACCCTAGGCTGAGTTCCCCGAGCGACCGGAGGGGGCATGCAGCCCAACACCCTGCTCGACGCCCTGCTCGACGAAGCGGGCGTCTCCAACGCCGGGCTCGCCGCCCGGGTGAACCGGGCCGGCCGGGCCAGGGGGCTCGCCCTGCGCTACGAACACACCGCCGTCGCCCGCTGGTTGAAGGGGCAGCGGCCGCGCGGCCAGGTGCCCGACCTGATCTGCGAGGTGCTCGCCGGCCGGCTGCGCCGGCAGGTGACCCTGGACGACATCGGCCTCGGGGTGCCGGGCGGGCCGCCGCCGGCCTTCGGTTCGCCGCTCTCCGGGTTCGTCGAGCGGGCCGCCGCCCTGTGGCGCTCCGACGAGCAGCAGCGCCCGCACATAGTCGGTGCGCAGGCCGTGACGGGTACACCGGCGGTGATGCCGGTGTGGGAGTGGGAGAACCCTCCGGAGGACGTGGACGTCTCCCGCGACGGCCGGACCACGGTCTCCGCGGCCGACATCGCCGTGCTGAGCGCCGCCCGGTCCCACTACGAGCAGATGTACCGCAAGGCGGGGGGCATCGCGACCCGCGCCCGGATCGTCGGCTTCCTCACCACGGAGACCGCGCCGCTGCTCCGTGGCGCGTACAGCGACGCCGTCGGCCGGCGGTTGCACCGGGCCACGGGCGGTCTGGTGGCGGTGGCCGGAATCTGTGCGTACGACGCGGACGCGCACGGGCTCGCCCAGCGCTACTTCCATCAGGCGCTGCGGCTCGCGAAGGCCAGCGGCGACCGGGGGCTCGGCGCCTATGTGATCGCGCTCCTGGTCAACCAGTCGCTGTTCATGGGGGAGTACCGGCAGGCGGTCGCGTTCGCGGAGGCGGCGCTGCGGGCGGCCGGGCGGCAGATCACCCCCGCGCTCGCCGCGGATCTGACCGCGATGCAGGCGAAGGCGTACGCGCACCTCGGCGACGGGGCGGCGGCGCTGGCCTGCATCAGGCGGGCGGAGGGGGAGGCGGAGCGGATCCGCCCCGGCGCGGAACCGGCGGAGACGGGCTACGTCCAGCCGGGGTTCGTCAACGTACAGGTCGCCGAGGCCCTGCTCAGTCTGGGTGACCTCGCGGCGGCCCACGAGCACGCCTCGGCGGCGGTGAGGACGCCCTCGCACGACCGGGGCCGGGTGCACCGGCTCGCGATACTGTGCCAGATCGAGCTGCGCCAGGGCGAGGCGGACGGGGCGGCGCGCACGGCGGTGGAGATGACCGAGCGGGCGCGGGGGATGGAGTCGCGGCGGCTGCGGGACCGGCTGCGCCAGGTGCGGGAGCATCTCCTCGCGAGCGGCGGAGGCGACGCCCGGGAGGCGGCGGCTCTCATCGACGGAGCACTGCGCGTTCCCCTGTGAGCCGTCAACTGCTGCGATATTGCCACCAAACAAGCACCGACCAGTCGGAAGGTGGCAAGAACGTGCAGTGGACGAAACTCAGCGAACGCTCTGTCTATGAGAACCGCTGGTTCCGAGTGAACCTCGCGGACGTCGAACTTCCGGACGGCCGCCACCTCGACCACTATCTGATCCGGCTCCGCCCGGTCGCCGTCGCGACCGTCGTCAACGAGGACGACGAAGTCCTGATGCTCTGGCGCCATCGCTTCATCACCGACAGCTGGGGCTGGGAGCTGGCCGCCGGTGTCGTCGAGGACGGGGAGGACATCGAGACCGCCGCCGCGCGCGAGATGGAGGAGGAGACCGGCTGGCGGCCGGGGCCGCTGCGCCATCTCCTCACCGTCGAGCCCTCCAACGGCCTCACCGACGCCCGCCACCACCTCTACTGGGCGGAGCGGGCCACGTACACCGGTCCGCCCGAGGACGCGTTCGAGTCCTCACGGCGGGCGTGGATCCCGCTGAAACAGATCCCCGACATGATCACCCGGGGTGAGATCCCGGCCGCCAACATGGCCGCCGGACTCCTGATGCTCCACCATCTGCGCCTCGGCTGAGGCCCCGGGACAAGCCGGACGGCCCGTACCTGTGCGTGTGTACGGGCCGTCCGGTGGATGGGGGAAAGCCGGGGATCAGGGGTACGGGTAGAAGCCCGAGCCCGTCTTCCGGCCGAGCCGGCCCGCGTCCACCATGCGCTGGAGCAGCGGGGGAGCGGCGTACAGCGGCTCCTTGAACTCGGCGTACATCGAGTCGGCGATCGAGGCGATCGTGTCCAGACCGATGAGGTCGGAGAGCTTCAGCGGACCCATCGGGTGGGCGCAGCCGTACTCCATGCCGTTGTCGATGTCCTCGCGGCTCGCGATGCCCGACTCGAACATCCGGATCGCGGAGAGCAGGTACGGCACGAGCAGGGCGTTGACGACGAAGCCGGAGCGGTCCTGCGCGCGGATCGCGTGCTTGCCGAGCGCCTTCTCGGCGAAGGCCTGCGCACGGCTGATCGTGCCCTCGGAGGTGGTGAGGGCCGGGATCAGCTCGACGAGCTTCTGCACCGGGGCCGGGTTGAAGAAGTGGATGCCGATGACCTGGTCGGGGCGGGAGGTCGCCACGGCCAGCTTCACGAGCGGGATGGACGAGGTGTTCGAGGCCAGGATGGCGTCCGGCCGGGTCATCACCTGGTCGAGAACCTGGAAGATCTCGGTCTTGACCTGCTCGTTCTCCACGACCGCCTCGATCACGAGGTCGCGGTCGGCGAACTCGCCCAGGTCGGTGGTGAAGCTGAGGCGGGCGAGCGTCGCGTCCCGCTCCTCCTCGCTGATCTTGCCGCGTTCGGCGGCCTTCGCCAGCGAGTTGTAGAGCCGCGTGCGGCCGAGCTCCAGCGCCTCGCCGGTGGTCTCGGCGACCTTCACCTCAAGGCCGCTCCGGGCACACACCTCTGCGATGCCCGCGCCCATCTGGCCGCAACCCACCACTCCGACGCGCTCAATGTCGGCCATGGAGTCCGTCACCTCGTGCCTTTCGCTCTTCTCTGGCGGCGGGCCCCGTGTGATTCCGGTGCGCACGCCTCGACCCCACGACGTTACCGCTCATTAACCGATGATCGATCGTCCGGGCCGGGCATGCTGTCCAGGTGCGTGTGACGTATCCGACAGAGATGGGGTACAAGTGCGGCCTATCGGCAGAAGAGGGTTCGTGGCCGGCGCCGGCGGGGCGGCGCTGGCCGTGACGGGCGCGACAGGGACGACGGAGGCCGCCGCACCCGAGGTACGGAGCAGACCGCACCGAAGGCGCGCGTTCCGCGGCGTGTGGGTGGCCACCGTCGCCAACCGCGACTGGCCCTCCCGCTCCGGCCTGACCGCCGAGGAACAGCGCGCCGAGCTCCTCGCCCACCTCGACACGGCCGTCGAACGCCGGCTCAACGCGGTGGTCCTCCAGGTCCGGCCGACCGCCGACGCCCTGTGGCCCTCGCCGTACGAGCCGTGGGCGCAGTGCCTGACCGGCACACAGGGCCGCGACCCGGGCTGGGACCCGCTGGGCACGGCCGTCGAGGAGGCCCATGCGCGAGACCTGGAACTGCACGCCTGGTTCAACCCGTACCGGGTGGCGAACCACACGGACCCGACCCGGCTCGTCGCCGACCACCCGGCCCGGCTCCACCCGGAGTGGGTGCTGCCCTACGGCGGGAAGCTGTACTACAACCCGGGCCTGCCCGAGGTCCGCCGCTTCGTCCAGGACGCCATGCTGGACGCGCTGCGCCGCTACGACATCGACGCCGTGCACTGGGACGACTACTTCTACCCGTACCCCGTGGCAGGGCAGGTCTTCGCCGACGACGAGGCGTACGCGCGGTACGGCGGGGACTTCCCCGACAAGGCGTCCTGGCGCCGCAACAACACCGATCTGCTGGTCTCGGAGATGGCCGCCCGGATCAAGGACACCAAGAAGCACGTGGCCTTCGGGACAAGCCCCTTCGGAGTGTGGCGGAACATCGCCACCGACCCGGAGGGCTCGGACACCTGCGCCGGAGTCCAGACGTACGACGACCTCTACGCCGACACCCGCAAGTGGATCCGGGAGGGCTGGCTCGATCACGTCGTCCCGCAGCTGTACTGGAACATCGGCCTGCCCGCCGCCGACTACGCCAAGCTGCTGCCCTGGTGGGACGCGGTCGTCCGCGGTACCGGCGTCGGCCTCTACATCGGCGAGGCGCTCTACAAGGCGGGCGACCCCGCCCAGCCGGCGGCGTGGCAGGACCCGAAGGAGCTCTCACGCCACCTGGAGCTCGCCGCCACGTACCCCTCGGTCGGCGGGCACTGCTTCTTCGCGGCGAAAGAGGTCGTCACGGACCGGATCGGGGCGATGGCCACCGTGGTGGCCGATCACTACCCGACCAGGGTCCGTCCGCCGAAGGAGAGGGCTCAGCGGGCCTCCGCCCCCGGTTGATGGCGTACGACGGTGTCGGGGCCCGGCGACATCAGGGCCTCGTGACCGTCGTCGTCGAACTTCACGCGGTACGGGGGAGTGCCGTTCTCCCCCAGTACCTGAAGGACCTCGGCCGTACGGTCGTGGTGACCGACGGTCCGGCCGTGCATCAGCAGCTTGTCTCCCACGCTCGCCTGCATCGGGGTGACCTCCTCGCGAACGCGCCTGTCGTACTCGGGGCCTACCTCTGCCATTGTGACCCCCGCCACCCCGATCCGTCGCGTCGGTGTCCGCCTCCGCCTCCGCGTCAGCTCTTCGCCCGCTGGGTGACCGCGATGCAGACCAGGACCCCCACGGCCGCGAGCGGGGCGGCCGGCGGCAGCGTCTCGCCGAGCAGGAAGACCGACCAGAACAGCGTGAGGAGCGGCTGCGCGAGCTGGAGCTGGCTCGCCTTGGGGATGCCGATCTCCGCCATGCCCCGGTACCAGACGTACAGGCCGAAGAAGGTGGAGCCGGCGGCCACCCACGCCAGGCCGATGACGCCGTGGGCGTTGAGGTCGACCGGCTCGATCGACAGCGTGACGACCGAGGCGACCGCCATCAGCGGCAGGCAGAGGACCAGGGCCCAGCCGATGACCTGCCAGCCCGGCATGAGCGAGGCGAGCCGTCCGCCCTCGGTGTAGCCGGCGGCGCACACGAGCAGCGCCCCGAAGAGGTACAGGTCGCCCGTGGACACCGCCCCGCCGCTCTGCTGGACGGTGAAGGCGATGACCACCAGGGCCCCGGCGACGGCCGGGAACCAGAAGGTACGGGACGGGTGGCGCCCGGTCCGGATCGCGGCGAGCGTCGCCGTGGTGAGCGGCAGCAGGCCCACGACGACGGCGGCGTGCGAGGTGGTGGAGGTCTGCAGGGCGAGCGTCGTCAGCAGGGGGAAGCCGATGACGACACCGCCGGCGACCACCGCGAGGCCCGCCCAGTGGCGCCGCTTAGGCAGCGGCACGCGGCCGGCGAGGAGGAAGGCGCCCGCGATGAGCGCGGCGAGCGTGGAGCGCACGGCCACCAGGGACCAGGGGCCGAAGCTCTCCAGGCCCCAGACGGTCGACGGGAAGGTCAGCGAGAAGGAGACGACGCCGAGGAGCGCGAGCAGGGTGCCGCGGATCCCGGGGTCGGACGCCTTCCGGCCGGAGGCCTTCTGCGGCGAGGCCTTCTGCTCGGAGGTGCTCCGGTCGGCGGCGGCGGTCCGGTCGCCGATGGTCCGATCGGCGGCGGTCCGATCGGAGGTGCTTTCCTCCGGAGCGGTGACCGCTATCGTGTAGGCGGCAGTAGCGCTATCCTTTGCTCTCATGCACGAGCGTAGCAGTGTCGCGGAACTGGCGGAATCCCTGAGGGTGGAGCTCAACCGCTACTCACCTGGTGGAAAGCTGCCGTCGAGTCGCGCGCTCGTCGAGCGCTACCGCGTCTCCCCGGTGACCGTCACCAGAGCCCTCGCCCAGCTCGCCGCCGAAGGGCTCGTCGTCACCCGCCCCGGCGCCGGCGCCTACCGCGCCGAACCGCGCACCCGCACCCCCGTCGCCGGGGACACCTCCTGGCAGGAGCTCGCGCTGAGCGCCGACACCGCCACCGAACTCGTCCCCCGCGCCGTCGACGCCTCCGGCGTCCTCGTCACCCTCTCGGCGCCGCCGCCCGGCGTGATCGAGTTCAACGGCGGCTACCTCCACCACTCGCTCCAGCCCGAACGGGCCCTCGCCGCCGCTCTCGCCCGCGCCGGACGCCGCCCCGGCGCCTGGGGGCGACCGCCCACCGACGGCCTGCCCGAACTGCGCGAGTGGTTCGCCCGTGAGATCGGCGGCAGCATCACTGCGGCCGAGGTGCTGATCACCGCGGGCGGACAGTCCGCGATCACCACCGCCCTGCGCGCGCTCGCCCCGCCCGGCACCCCCGTCCTCGTCGAGTCGCCCACCTATCCGGGCATGCTCGCCGTCGCCCGCGCCGCCGGACTCCGGCCCGTGCCCGTACCGGCCGACGCCGACGGGGTCCGCCCCGACCTCCTCGAAGCCGCCTTCCGCGCCACCGGGGCCCGGGTCTTCGTCTGCCAGCCGCTCTTCCAGAACCCGACCGGCACCGCGCTCCCGCCGGAGCGGCGCCGGGAGGTCGTCCGCATCGCCCGGGCCGCCGGAGCCTTCGTCATCGAGGACGACTTCGCCCGCCGCCTCGTCCACGAGGACGCCGGGCCGCTCCCCGCGACGCTCGCGGCCGAGGACCCCGACGGGGTCGTCGTCCACGTCTGCTCGCTCACCAAGCCCACCTCGCCCAGCCTGCGCGTCGGCGCGCTCGCCGCTCGCGGCCCCGTCCTGGAACGCCTGCGCGCCATCCAGGTGGTCGACAGCTTCTTCGTCCCCCGGCCCCTCCAGGAGGCCGCCCTCGAACTCGTCGGCTCCCCGGCCTGGCAGCGCCACCTCCGGGCCGTCTCCCAGGAGCTCAGGAGCCGCCGGGAGGTCATGACCGCGGCCGTCGCCCTCCACCTCCCCGAGCTCGCCCTGCCCCGCGTCCCCTCCGGCGGCTACCACCTCTGGCTCCGGCTCCCCGACACCCTGCCCGAGGCCTCCCTCCTCGCCACGGCCCTGCGCACCGGCGTCGCCGCGGCCCCCGGCCGCCCCTATTTCTGCGCCGAGCCCCCCGCCGGGCACATCCGGCTGAGTTTCGCGGGTGTGGCGGGCCCCATCGAGATCGCGGAGGGGGTGCGCCGGCTGCGGACGGCGGTCGACGAACTCACCACCTGAGCCGCGACCCGGTCCGGGGCGAGGGGCCCGGTCCGGTTCCGGAGGGACTCAGGACCGGTGTCCGACCGTGGCAAATTCACCTGACAACGTCCCTGACCCCTGGAAGCCTGCGGCCATGAACGACAGCACCGTCCCCGCCCCCTCCGGCACCACCGTCATGCACGGGGCGTACGAGATCTCAGCCGATACCGCACGGATCGACGGGGCCCGCGTCCACCACTGGCTCTCCACGGACGCCTACTGGGCCCTCGGCCGACCTCGGGAGAAGCAGGACGCGGCCATCGCCGGATCGCTCAACTTCGGCGCCTACGACAGCGAGACCGGCGAGATGGCCGCCTACGGGCGCGTCGTCACCGACTACGCCACCTTCGCCTGGCTCTGCGACGTCTACGTCGACCGGCCGGCCCGCGGCACCGGCCTCGGCACCGCGCTCGTCGCCGCGGTCCGCGACCACCTCGAACCGCACGGACTGCGCCGCGTCCTGCTCGCCACCGCCGACGCGCACGGTGTGTACGAGAAGGTAGGTTTCACGCCACTACGGAATCCGGACAAGTGGATGGCTCTCGGGCAGCACTGACCCGCCGCCCCTCCGGTCCCGGGGAATGACCCCTTGACCTGGGGGGCCACCGGCCTCACGATCGCGCCCATGAGTCTTCGGGTGACGCTCGTCGCGGCGGCACGCAGCTCCTCCCTGCTCGCCGAACGCTTCGACGACGACCGGCCGCTCGACGAGGCCGGCTGGTACGAGGTACAGGTCGCCGCGCCCGCCCTCATCCCGCTCGGCGCGGCCGAACTCCGCTACTGCTCCCCGACCCCGCGCAGCCGCGCCACCGGCACCGCCCTCGGCTACGCGCCCCTCGCCCAGCCCGCACTGCGCGAGTGCGACATGGGCCGCTGGCGTGGCCTCACCCTGGCCGAGGTCGCCGCCCTCGAACCGGCCGCCGTCGACGCCTGGCTCACCGACGCCCGCACCGCCCCGCACGGCGGGGAACCCCTCCTCGCCTTCATCACCCGGATAGGGAACTGGCTCGACACCCGCCCCGCCGAGGACTGCTCCATCGTCGCCGTCGCCGAACCCTCCGTCGTCCGGGCGGCCCTCGTCTACGCCCTGAAGGCACCCCCCGCCACCTACTGGAACGTGGACGTCCGCCCCCTCTCCACCGTCACCCTCAGCGGCCGCCCCGGCCTCTGGCACCTCCAGCTCGACGCGGCCCTGCGCTGAACCGCCGCTCGTGCACCCCTGCAGCCGGGGCACGCCGACTCCGTACGTCCGCACACGAAGGGGCCGGAACCCCCGCTCCCCAGGCTCGCGCGTATGCCCCACACCTCCTCCAAAGCGCACCCCGCCTCCCCTCCCGACAGCTTCGCCGAGGCCTGGTCCGCCCTCGGCCTCTTCGCCGCGCTCCGGGACCGGCTCCACGCCGCTGCCCGCGAGCACACGGCGGGGGAGGCGGCCACGACCGGTTAGCCTGAGAGCACGATGAACCGTTTGACCACGTCATGGGGCGCCTTCACGCTGACCCGCTTTCCCGAGGACCCGCGCGACCAGCTGCGCGCCTGGGACGCGGCCGACGAATACCTCCTGGGCCACCTGGCCGAGACCGGTACCGACCTCTCCGGCACCGTCGCCGTCCTCGGCGACCGCTGGGGAGCCCTCGCCACCGCCGTACACGCCGCCGGTCCCGGCGCACTCGTCCAGATCTCCGACTCCTACCTCGGCGGGCAGGCCACGCGGGCCAACCTCGCGCGCGCCGGCGCCGCCCCGGACGCCGTCCGGCTGCTGACCACACAAGACCCGCCGCCCGAGCGGATCGACGTACTCCTCGTCCGCGTCCCCAAGAGCCTCGCGCTCCTGGAGGACCAGCTGCACCGACTCGCACCCGCCGTGCACGAAGGCACGGTGATCGTCGGCACCGGCATGGTCAAGGAGATCCACACCTCCACCCTCCGGCTCTTCGAGCGCATCCTCGGCCCGACCCGCACCTCCCTCGCGGTGAAGAAGGCGCGGCTGATCCACACCACCCCCGACCCGGCACTCACCCCCGGTCCGAACCCCTGGCCGCACCGGTACGACCTCCCCGAGGACACCCCCGCCCCCGGTCTTCCCGGGCGGACCGTCACCAACCACGCCGGGGTCTTCTGCGCCGACCGCCTCGACGTCGGCACCCGTTTCCTCCTGGCGCACCTGCCGCAGGACATCGGCCGGGTCAAGGTCGCCGACCTCGGCTGCGGCAACGGAGTGGTCGGCCTCGCCGTCGCCCTCGCCGAACCCGAAGCTGAGCTCGTCTTCGCCGACGAGTCCTACCAGGCGGTGGCCTCCGCCGAGGAGAACTTCCGCGCCCACATGGACGACGGCCGCGCGGCCGAGTTCCTCGTCGGCGACGGGCTCACCGAACTGGACCCCGGCTCGGTGGACCTGGTCCTCAACAACCCGCCGTTCCACAGCCACCAGGCCACCACCGACCGCACGGCACGCCGGATGTTCACCGACGCGCGGCGCGCACTGCGACCGGGCGGCGAGCTGTGGGTCGTCGGCAACCGGCACCTCGGCTACCACATCACCCTGCGCCGGATCTTCGGGAACAGCGAACTCGTCGCGAGCGGCCCGAAGTTCGTGGTCCTGCGCGCGGTGCGACAGGACACGCCGTAGGTCATCTGCCCCAGTCGCGCGAGCACAGGACGAGCTGGTAGCCGTCGGGATCGGCAACGGTGACGCCGTACTCCTCCCAGTACGCGTTGTGCGCGGTCACCCGCGTCCCACCCGCCGCGAGCAGCCGCTCCACCTGCTCGTCCTCGACGGGCGCGCCGAGGTAGACGACGAACAGGTCCTCGACGGTCGGCGCGGGCTCCACCGGGTGCTCGGGATCGCGGGTCAGCTCGAAGTGCCAGGCACCGTCCGGTGGGCCGACCATGAGCAGGTCGTGCTTGCCGGACACCCGCTCGGTGCTCCGCCACACCACGTCGAGGCCGAGCCCGTCGACGTAGAACCGCTCGGCGGCGGCGAGGTCCCGCGAGGGGCGTGCGACCCGTACCCGGGTCTGTGCGTTGATCATCATGGCTTCAGATTAGGTGCGCCCGAGGCGCCGGGACCTCGGGGATCACCCTCTCCTCCCACGGACTCGACCCCGACCCACGGGTCAGGGTCGAGTCCTGGCGAGCCGTCCGTCGGCCCCGTCACGCCAGGGTGACCAGCTCCCTGTACTCCTCGCTCCACAGGTCCTCGTCCGCGTCCGGAAGCAGCAGGACCCGCTCGGGGCGCAGCGCGTCGATGGCGCCCTCGTCGTGCGTGACCATCACGATCGCGCCCGGGTAGGTGCCCACGGCCGCGAGGACCTCGTCGCGGGAGGCGGGATCCAGGTTGTTCGTGGGCTCGTCCAGGAGCAGCACGTTCGCGCCGGAGTGGACGAGGGCGGCCAGCGCCAGCCGGGTCTTCTCGCCGCCCGACAGCACGGAGGCCGGCTTGTCGGCGTCGTCGCCCCGGAACAGGAAGGCACCCAGCACCGCCCGTACCTCACCTTCGGTCAGGTGCGGCGCGGCCCCGGCGAGGTTCTCCCGGACCGTGCGGCCCGGGTCCAGCGTCTCGTGCTCCTGGGCGAAGTACCCGAGGCGCAGCCCGTGCCCGCGCACCACGCGCCCCGCGTCGGCCGTCTCCTCTCCGGCCAGGAGCCGGAGCAGCGTCGTCTTCCCGGCCCCGTTGAGCCCGAGCACGACCAGCCGGGAGCCCCGGTCCACCGCCAGGTCCACCCCGTCGAGGACGGGGCGCTCCCCGTACGCCTTGGTGAGCGAGACCGCCCCCAGCGGCGTGCGCCCGCAGGGCGCGGGCTCGGGCAGCCGGATGCGGGCGACCCGCTCGGCCTGCCGCGCGGGGTCGAGCCCGGCGAGCATCCGGTCGGCCCGGCGCGCCATGCTGCGGGCCGTCGTCGCCGTCGCCACCCGCGACTTCATGCGGTCCGCCTGCGCGTGCAGGGCGGCCGCCTTCCGCTCGGCGTTGGCGCGCTCGCGCACCCGCCGCCGCTCGTCGGCCTCCCGCTGCGCGAGATGGGCGTCCCAACCGGTGTTGTGGACGTCGAGCGCGGCGCGCTGCGGATCGAGGTGGAAGACCCGGTTGACGGTGGCGGCGAGGAGGTGCACGTCGTGGCTGATCAACACCAGGCCGCCCCGGTGGGCGGTCAGGAAGCCGCGCAGCCAGCCGATCGAATCGGCGTCCAGGTGGTTGGTCGGCTCGTCGAGGAGCAGGGTGTCCTCCGGGCCGTGACCGGCGAAGAGGATCCTGGCCAGCTCGACCCGGCGCTTCTGCCCGCCGGACAGCCGGCCCACGGGCCGGTCCATCACCTCGGCGGGCAGGCCGAGGCCGGCGGCGACCCGGGCGGCCTCCGCCTCGGCGGCGTACCCGCCGCCCGCCTCGAACGCGGCCTCCGCCCGGTCGTACGCGGCGAGCGCCCGCGCGTCGGGCGCCTCGCCCAGCCGTCGGGCCGCCTCCGCGAGCCGCCGGACCGCCAGGTCGAGGCCGCGCGCGGAGAGGATCCGGTCGGTGACGGACACGGTCGGGTCGGCGGCCCGCGAATCCTGCGGGAGATGGCCGACGGAGCCGGTACGGGCGACGGTGCCGGCGGCCGGGGCGCGCAGCCCGGCCAGGGTGTCGAGAAGGGTGGTCTTGCCGGCCCCGTTGCGGCCGACGAGGCCGATCCGGTCGCCGGGGGCGATGTGGAAGGAGACGCCGGACAGCAGGAGCCGGGCGCCGACGCGCACGTCGGCACCACGAACGGTGATCATGGGGTAACGCTCCGAAACGGCTGGGGGACACACGGGTGGCGTGGGAGTGGGTCCGCAGCTAGGAGATTCGGGGCGTAGACATACCGTCGAGGCTAACCGAGCGGTCCTTCCGCCGCACCGGACTTTCGTCCCGCCCCGGGAGGTGTCCCGCCCCCCGCCCCTTCTCACCAGTCGGGAAAGGCCAGGTCGAGCTCGCGTACCCGGTGCTCCCCGGTGGTGATGTCGAGGGCGACGATCCGGTCGTGCCGAAGCGCGAACGCCACCGCCGAGACCGGCCTGCCGGCCACGAGGGCGACCAGCCCGACGGCCCCGTCGACCAGCGCGGGCCTCGCCACGCCGGCGAGGTGCGCGAAGGCGGCGGCCGCCTCCGCGACGGCCGGGGCGCCGTGCACCGGCCCACCCTCGGCGTACGCCACGACATCCGGGTCGAGGACGGCCGCCAGCGCGCGGGCGTCACGCGCGCGTGCGGCCGCGAGGAAACGGTCCACCACCGCCCGCTGCCGTCCCGGATCGCCTCCGGTGCGCCCCGCCCCGCCGCCCCGCATCCGCTCGCGGACCCGCCGGGCGCGCCGCGCCGCGTCCGCCGGGGAGCCGCCGGTGATCCGCGCGGTCTCGTGCGGCGGCAGCCCGAAGAGGTCGTGCAGGACGTACGCGAACCGCTCCTCGCTCCCGAGGGATTCCAGCACCACCAGAAACGCCAGCCACACGGAGTCCACGCCGCCGGACCCGCTCCCGCCGTCGCCGGACCCGCTCCCGCCGTCGCCGGTCCTGCTCCCGCCGGTCGCACTCCCGCCGCTGCCGGTCCCGCCCCCGCGCCCGCCGCTCCCGCCGCTGCCGGTCCCGCCCCCGCGCCGCCCGCCGGCCGCCCGCTCCTGGAGTCCACGGACGCACGCCTGCCCCACATGGGCCGCCAGCCAGGCCCGTACGGCGGTCCCGCCGTCCCGCCCGAGCTCCGCCCGTGCCGCCGCGAGCACCTCGTCGGCCTCGGCGCGCGACCCCATCATCCGCAGGGCCACGTCCCGCAGCAGCTCCTGGTCGGCGTCGAATCGCCTGGTCAGGGCGGTCAGAAACGTGTCGTCGTGCATGGGCTCACTCCTCGTCGGTTCCGTCACCGCGTTGACGCGAGGGCGTCCCCCGATGTGACACGGCCCGTGAGGAGGTGAATCGGCTGTGACCGAGGCTTTCGGTTGCGCGCCCCGGCAGCACCGCCCCGATGAGGGACTTGGACGTTCCCGGGCAGCCGGCCCGCCGGCTTCGGCAAGACGATCTACGAGAGCGGGAACGAAGCCGCGAGAACGGATCAACGCACCGAGGCCCGCGCAAGCCAATCCACCCTGCGCCCCCGCTCCTCCAGCAGAGCCTGCCCCGCAGAGGAGAGCTCGACCAGGCTCTTGCGGCCGTCGGTCGGATGCGCCCGGCGCGTGATCAGCCCCTGCTCCATGAGCAGTCCAACGGCTCGGGCCATGGACTGGGGGCGTACCCGCTGATCGGCCGCCAGTTCGCTGGTCGTCATCGCACCGCTGCGGTCCAGCGCACCGAGGACGGCAGGGGCAACCCCACCGTCGAAGTGGACGTGGAACTGGCGGACGGATCCATCGGCCGGGCCGCAGTCCCCTCCGGCGCTTCGACCGGCGCCCGCGAGGCCGTCTAACTCCGCGACGGCGACCCGGCCCGCTGGCACGGCAAGGGCGTCGACCGCGCGGTACGCCACGTCAACACGGAGCTCGCGGCCGCCGTCACCGGTCGCGAGGCCGAGGACCAGGCCGGCCTCGACGCCGCCCTCGTCGCCACGGACGGCACCCCCGCCAAGTCCAGGCTCGGTGCCAACGTGATCCTCGACTTCGTGGTGACCGCCGTCGAGCGCACGGGATACCGGCCGGGCACGGACATCGGCCTGGTCATGGACCCGGCGTCGTCCGAGTTCTTCCGCGAAGGCGTCCACGACTACACCGGGGAAGGAGTGCGGCGCACACCCGCCGAGCACGCCGACTACCTGGTCAAGCTGATCGACGCCTACCCCATCGTGTCGATCGAGGACCCGATGGCCGAGGACGACCTGGCGGGATGGCGGGATGGCGGGATGGCGGGATGGCGGGACCTGACCGCACGGGTCGGTGCGCGCTGCCGGCTCACCGGTGACGACGTGTTCTGCACGAACGAGACCCTCCTGTGCGAGGGCATCGGTTCCGGCGTCGCCAACTCGGTCCTGGTGAAGGTCAACCAGATCGGCACCCTGACGGAGTCCCTGGCCACCGTCAACGCCGCCCACCGGGCGGGCTGCACCGTCGTCATGTCGCACCGCTCGGGGGAGACGGAGGGCACGACGATCATGGACCTGGCGGTGGCACGGGCTGCGGCCGGATCAAGACCGGATCTCTGTCCCGCTCCGACCGCACCGCCAAGTGCAACCAGCTCATCCGCATCGAGGAGCGGCTGGGCGACAGTGCCCAGTACGCGGGCGCGGAAGCGCTGCGCCGCTAGGGCGTGTGTCGAAAGTCCCGCCTGCCCGGTGGCGCCCGGCACGCACGCTCGCCGCGTTGTCCGGCGGATCATGCATGGCTCGCGGGGTCCGGCACGCCCATCTGCGGCGTTGTCCTCGGTCTCCCCCAAGCGCTCGACGGTCTCCCCCAAGCGCTCGGCGTCGCTCGAGCGGGGGAGCTCCCATCGACCCCGCGAAGTGCGTCAAGCTGTTGGTGTCCCGTTGTCGATGCTCCGGGCCGGTTGGATCGCGTACTCGGCAAGGGCCGACCAGCTGTCTCGCCCGCCGGCCCGAGTCGTCGGCCACGGGGGTGGCCGACGATGGTCGTTGTATAAAACTGCGGACGCACGTATAGTCATGCCATCCATGAGGAGGGTTTTCGATGAAGGTACGAGCAGCAGTCGCGGGCGCGAGCGGATACGCGGGCGGGGAACTCCTGCGTCTCCTCCTCGCCCACCCCCACGTGGAGATCGGCACCCTGACGGGCCACTCCAACGCGGGCCAGAAGCTCGGCTCCCTCCAGCCCCACCTCCTCCCGCTCGCCGACCGCGTCCTCGCGCCGACCGTCGCCGAGGAGCTCGCCGGGCACGAGGTGGTCTTCCTCGCCCTGCCGCACGGACAGTCGGCCGCCGTCGCCGAGCAGCTCGGGCCTGACGTCCTCGTCGTCGACATGGGCGCCGACTTCCGGCTCCGGAACGCCGCCGACTGGGAGACGTACTACGGCTCCCCGCACGCCGGGACCTGGCCCTACGGGCTCCCCGAGCTGCCGGGTGCCCGCGCCGCGCTGGAGGGGTCCAAGCGCATCGCGGTGCCCGGCTGCTACCCCACCGCCGTCTCGCTCGCGCTCTTCCCGGCGTACGAAGGCGGCCTCGCCGAGCCCGAGGCCGTGATCGTCGCCGCCTCCGGCACCTCCGGCGCGGGCAAGGCCGCCAAGCCGCACCTCCTCGGCAGCGAGGTCATGGGCAGCATGTCCCCGTACGGCGTGGGCGGCGGTCACCGCCACACCCCCGAGATGATCCAGAACCTCAGCGGTCCGGCGGGGGAGCGGGTCACCGTCTCCTTCACGCCCACGCTGGCCCCGATGCCCCGCGGCATCCTCGCGACCTGCACGGCCGCCGCGAAGCCGGGCGTCACCGCCGAGTCCGTACGGGCCGCGTACGAGAAGGCCTTCGCGGACGAGCCCTTCGTCCACCTGCTCCCCGAGGGGCAGTGGCCGGCCACGGCGTCCGTCTACGGTTCCAACGCCGTTCAGGTGCAGGTCGCGTACGACGCGGCCGCGCGACGGATCATCGCCATCAGCGCCATCGACAATCTCACCAAGGGCACCGCAGGCGGTGCGGTGCAGAGCATGAACATCGCCCTCGGCCTCCCCGAGGACACGGGTCTTTCCACGATTGGAGTTGCGCCGTGAGCGTGACCGCAGCGAAGGGATTCACGGCGGCGGGCATCGCCGCCGGGATCAAGCAGAACGGCAACCCGGACCTGGCCCTCGTGGTCAACACCGGGCCCCGCCGCGCCGCCGCGGGAGTCTTCACCTCCAACCGCGTCAAGGCCGCGCCCGTCCTCTGGTCCCAGCAGGTCCTCGCCGACGGCGAGCTGACCGCCGTCGTCCTCAACTCCGGCGGTGCCAACGCCTGCACCGGCCCCCAGGGCTTCCAGGACACCCATGCCACGGCCGAGAAGGTCGCCGAGGTCCTGAGCGCCAAGGGCGCGGAGGTCGGCGCCGGTGACGTCGCCGTCGCCTCCACCGGCCTCATCGGCATCCTGCTCCCCATGGACAAGCTCCTCCCCGGCGTCGAGAAGGCCGCGGGCGAACTCTCCGAGCACGGCGGCGAGAAGGCCGCCATCGCCATCAAGACCACCGACACCGTCCACAAGACCTCCGTGGTCACCGGGGAGGGCTGGACGGTCGGCGGCATGGCCAAGGGCGCCGGCATGCTCGCCCCCGGCCTCGCCACCATGCTCGTCGTCCTCACCACCGACGCCGACGTCGAGGCCAAGGCCCTGGACAACGCCCTCCGGGGTGCCACCCGCGTCACCTTCGACCGGGTCGACTCCGACGGCTGCATGTCCACCAACGACACCGTGCTCCTCCTCGCCTCCGGCGCCTCCGGCGTCACCCCCGCGCAGGACGAGTTCACCGAGGCCGTACGGGCCGTCTGCGACGACCTCGCCCGCCAGCTCATCGGCGACGCCGAGGGCGCCAGCAAGGACATCCGCATCGAGGTGATCAACGCGGCGACCGAGGACGACGCCGTCGAGGTGGGCCGGTCGATCGCCCGGAACAACCTCCTCAAGTGCGCCATCCACGGCGAGGACCCCAACTGGGGCCGGGTGCTCTCCGCCATCGGCACCACGCGGGCCGCCTTCGACCCGGACCGGCTCAACGTCGCCATCAACGGCGTGTGGGTCTGCAGGAACGGCTCCGTCGGTGAGGACCGCGAGCTCGTCGACATGCGCTACCGGGAGGTCACCATCACCGCCGACCTCGCCGCCGGCTCCGAGTCCGCCGTCATCTGGGCGAACGACCTCACCGCCGACTACGTCCACGAGAACAGCGCGTACTCGTCATGAACAACCCCAACACCCCCGCGCGGAAGCACACCGCCCTTCCGAAGGCCCAGATTCTCATCGAGGCCCTGCCCTGGCTCACCCGCCACCACGGCAAGACCGTCGTCATCAAGTTCGGCGGCAACGCCATGATCGACGAGGACCTCAAGGCCGCCTTCGCCCAGGACGTCGTCTTCCTGCGCCACGCCGGCCTCAAGCCGGTCGTGGTGCACGGCGGCGGCCCCCAGATCAGCGCCGCCCTCGACCGGCACGGCATCGTCAGCGAGTTCAAGGCCGGCCTGCGCGTCACCACCGAGGACGCCATGGACGTCGTGCGGATGGTCCTCGCCGGCCAGGTCCAGCGCGAGCTCGTCGGTCTGCTCAACCAGCACGGCCCGTTCGCCATCGGTATGACCGGCGAGGACGCCCACACCATCACCGCCACCAAGCACCAGCCGGTCATCGACGGCGAGACGGTCGACATCGGCCGGGTCGGCGAGATCACCGCCATCGACACCGGCGCCATCGAGGCGCTCCTGGAGGACGGCCGGATCCCGGTCATCTCCTCCATCGCCCGCTCCCAGGACGACGGACATGTCTACAACGTCAATGCTGATACGGCGGCTGCGGCACTCGCTGCGGCGCTGGGTGCCGAGACGCTGATGGTCCTGACCGACGTCGAAGGCCTCTACGAGGACTGGCCGAACAGCGACGAGGTCATCAGCAGGCTCACCGCGAGCCAGCTGGAGAAGCTGCTGCCCGAGCTCTCCAGCGGCATGGTCCCCAAGATGGAGGGCTGCCTGCACGCCGTACGGAACGGGGTCACCACGGCCCGCGTGATCGACGGCCGGGTCCAGCACTCGATCCTGCTGGAGATCTTCACCGACGAGGGAATCGGCACGATGGTCGTGCCCGACGGACAGGGGGGACTGACCTGATGAGCGGCACCGGCAACGAGCAGCTGACCCAGCGGTGGGAGGGCTCGCTCATGAACAACTACGGCACCCCCCGGCTGCCCCTCGTCCGCGGCAAGGGCGCCAAGGTGTGGGACGCCGACGGCCAGGAGTACCTGGACTTCGTCGGCGGCATCGCGGTCAACGCCCTCGGCCACGGACACCCGGCGATCGTCGAGGCCGTGACCCGGCAGGCACAGAGCCTCGGCCACGTGTCCAACCTCTTCGTCGCCGAGCCGCCCGTCGCCCTCGCCGAGCGGCTGCTCGGCCTCTTCGGCCGGCCCGGCAAGGTCTTCTTCTGCAACTCGGGCGCGGAGGCCAACGAGGCCGCGTTCAAGATCGGCCGGCTCACCGGCCGGTCCCACATGGTCGCCACCGACGGCGGTTTCCACGGCCGGACCATGGGCTCCCTCGCGCTGACCGGCCAGCCCGGCAAGCAGACCCCCTTCCTGCCGCTGCCCGGTGACGTCACCCACGTCCCGTACGGAGACGTCGAGGCGCTGCGCGCCGCGGTCACCGAGGAGACGGCCTTCGTCATCATCGAGCCGATCCAGGGCGAGAACGGCGTCGTCGTCCCGCCCCCCGGCTACCTCAAGGCCGCCCGGGAGATCACCCGCGCCACCGGCACCCTCCTCGTCCTCGACGAGGTCCAGACCGGCGTCGGCCGCTGCGGACACTGGTTCGAGCACCAGGCCCACGAGGGCGTCGAGCCGGATGTCGTGACCCTCGCCAAGGGCCTCGGCGGCGGCCTGCCGCTCGGCGCGACCGTCGCCTTCGGCCCGGCCGCGGAGCTCTTCGCGCCCGGCCACCACGGCACCACCTTCGGCGGCAACCCGATCGCCTGCGCCGCCGGACTCGCCGTCCTGGACACCCTCGGGGCCGACGCGGCCCTCGATCACGTCAAGTCGGTAGGGGAGCGGCTGCGCCAGGGAATCGAGGGTCTCGGTCACCCGTTGGTCTCCCACGTCCGTGGTGCGGGCCTCCTGCTGGGTATCGTGCTCACCGAGCCCCTCGCCCCCCAGGTGCAGCAGGCGGCTCAGGACGCCGGCCTCCTGGTGAACGCGCCCGCCCCCGATGTCGTACGGATCATGCCTCCGCTGGTCCTCACCGACGCCGAGGCGGACGCCTTCCTCCGGGCCCTCCCCGGAGTTCTCGACGTGGCGAACGGGCAAGGACGAACCGGAGAATGAGACGACGATGACCGACGCGCAGGAGAACGAGCACGGCGGGCCGTCCGTTCCGCAGACCCGCACCGCACGCCACCGCAGGATCGTCGACATCCTCAACCGCCAGCCGGTGCGCTCGCAGAGCCAGCTCGCCAAGCTCCTCGCGGACGACGGGCTGAGCGTCACCCAGGCGACGCTCAGCCGCGACCTCGACGAGCTCGGCGCGGTGAAGATCCGCAACACCGGTGGAGAGCTGATCTACGCGGTGCCCAGCGAGGGCGGCTTCCGCACCCCGCAGGCCCCGCTCGGCGAGTCCGCCAAGGAGGAGCGGATGCGGCGCCTCTCCGGCGAACTGCTGATCTCCGCCGAGGCCTCCGCCAACCTCGTGGTGCTGCGGACCCCGCCGGGCGCGGCGCAGTTCCTCGCGTCGGCCATCGACCAGGCCGAACTCCGCGCGATCCTCGGCACGATCGCGGGCGACGACACGCTCCTGCTGATCAGCCGGGACCCGGCGGGCGGCCAGGCACTCGCCGACCACCTGTTGAAGCTGGCGCAGAAGTGAGCGCCGGAGTTCAGTAGCGCGTGATCGCCGTCGGGCCGCCCCGCGTTCCGACGGCGATGTGCGGCCGGCGCGCGGGATCCGCCCGGGCGAGTACCGCGTGCGGATGGGCGCGACGCCAGGCCGCCGCTCAGCGCCCCGCGCGGTACGGGGCTAGTCGGCGTGCAGCGGCGGCAGGGGAAGCGGCAGCGCGGGCAGCCCGTCGAGGCTGGTGGCGATGTGGTCCTTGCGCTCGCAGTACGCGTTGAACTCGTCGTCCGTCTTCCGGTTGAAGTACTCGGCGTGCAGCGTCCGGTCCTCCTGGTACTCCATCAGCGGTACGGCGAACCCGCACGCGTCGCTGACCCGTCGCGCGTGCACGACGACGATCGCCCGCGCGCTGCCCTGCCCCTCGACGGCCTCGGCGGGGAACCGGGAGAACAGCTCCGCCCAGCGCGGGTCGTCCCGGAACACGGCCTCCCCGGTCCCGTGCACCCGCACGACGGTCGGCGGCCCGGAGAACGCCGTCCACATGAGGGTGATCCGCCCGTTGCCGGGCTCCCGCAGGTGCGCGATCGTCTCGGCGCTGCTGCCGCCGAAGTCGACGTAGGCGAGCGTCAGTTCGTCGAGCACCACGAGGGTGCCCCTGCGGCCCTTGGGGGAGAGGTTGACGTGACCGTCCCCGGAGAGGGGAGCGGTCGCGGTGAAGTACACCGGCTGGGCCTCTATGAAGGCACGGAGCCGTCCGTCGATGTGGTCATACGTTTTTCCCATGTCCCGGATTCTCTCGAACCGGTGGCCCCGGTGGAAAAATGTCTCGCCCGGCGGTTCGGGCGTCAGCGCCCCCTCGCGACCGGTTCCGCCGCCGTATCTCCTCGTACCAGCGGGGAAGTTCGGCGGCGTGGCGCTCGACGAGCCGCCGGATCTCGTCCGCGTACGGGCCGCCGGCCTCATCCCCCAGCCGGCGCAGCCCCCGGAGGGCCTCGCCGCGCGCCTTCCACCGCAGGGCGAAGTCGGGGTCGTCGGCCAGCCGCAGGCCGGCGAGGAGTGCCCCGGTCTCGTCGTGATGGCCGATCAGGGCGAGACCGGCGGCGCGCTGGGCGTGTGGACGGCCGGGTGCCGCCAGATCGAGCAGGAGGGGGAGCGGCAGGTGGCGCGCGTTCCACCCCACCACGCCCCTCGCCACGCGCGTCACCCTCGGCGCGGGGTCCTCGAGGAAGGGCACGGCCTCCTGCCAGTCGAGTCCGTGCCGGGACGACAGCAGGTCCAGCGCCGCCGCCCGTACGTCCTCGTGCGACGCCGTCAGGAGCACGCGCAAGGCCTCGGGGCGGTGGCGTACGGCCCTGAGGACGGTGTTCCGCACGGCGGGGGCCGGGTCGTCGGCGAAGGCGACCGGCCCGTCGCCGGGCAGGGCGCCCAGCATCCGCAGCGCGGCGAGCGCCCGGGCACGTACCGGACCCCGGGCGTGCCGGGTCAGCCGGCGGAAGAGGGGGACGTCCTCGGGGTCCCGCCGCCCGGCGAGCCCCGTGACCGCCGCCGGGGTGACGGCGGCAGGGTCGGCGCACCGGGCGCGGTACGCCGTGTACGGATCGCCTCCCACCGCCCGCAGCTCCCGGCACGCCACGGCGCGCACCCGGGCGTGCGAGTCCGTCAGATGCCGTGCGAGGTCGTCGCCCCGCCCGGTGGACCGCAGACGTTCGACGGCCGCCGCCCGCACGACGGCGTCGCGTGCGGTCGACAGTGCGTCGAGGTAGGGGCTCGGGTCGTGCTCGGTCAGCAGCGCGGCGAGGGCGCGCCGGCGGGCCACCCGCTCGGGGTGGGAGACGGCCAGCCGCGCCAGGTCCTCGGGCCGGAGGAGGCCCGCCTCATGGGCGGTGGCCAGGGCCGTGCGCCCGAGCGTGGGGTCCCGGCGGACGCCCATGAAGGCATGGAACCGGGCGAGGCCGTCCTCGCGCGTCGTGCCGTCCCCCGTTTCCAGGGCCAGCCGGGTGATCCGTACCGCCGCGCGCACCGCGTGCCCGGCGACGCTCACGTCGGCGTCCCGCTCGGCGATCGCGTACGCCTCGGCCGCGTCCAGCAGTCCCGTCGAGGCCCCGGCCCGTACCCCGGCGACACGGCACTCCCACCGGCGGCTCGCCAGCAGCTCGGCCACCGCCTCCGCCGGCGGCCCGTCGATCAGGGAGAGGACAGCCTCCCGCGCCCAGCCCCCGTACCGGCGCAGGTCCAGGAGCAGGGCGAGCGGCGCCAGCGCCCGTACGGCTTCGTCCTCGGCCCCGGCGAGCGCCCCGCCGAGGACCGCGCGGGCGAGCTCGCGGACCGTCCCGTCCGTGTCGGCGCACCGGATGAGGACGAGTGGCAGGGCGGCGGCGGGCAGTGCCCCGTCCCCGGCGAGCCGGAGCGCGGCCGCGCGGAGCCGGGGGTCGTCGTGGCAGAGGGCCAGCGCGATCTCGGACTCGGTGGGCGGCCGGGACCAGCAGGCGACCCCGCCCGGTCCGCCGGGTCCCGCCTCGTGCCAGTGCGGGGCCGTGGTCCAGTCGTCCAGTTCGCGGTCGTCGAACCAGTGGAAACCGACCCGGACACGGCCGCTCGACCGGCGAGGGCCCGGCCGCCAGGTGGAGACCGAGACGCTCCGGTCGAGCCTCACCCAGTCCTCGGCGCGGCCCGTTCCCGCGGCCGGGGCGATGCCCTTCCCGTGCAGCAGTCGTTCTCCGGGGGAGCGGCGCTTGGTGGGCAGCAGGGGCGGCAGGAGTTCGGGCGGTGTCATGCGCCCGGACAGTAGCGGTGTCCCACGCCTTTCACCTGCGAATATTCCGCTTCTCGCCGGAGCGGGCACCGCAGCGGATTGACGAACCATGCAGAGTTCTGCATACTCATGCATAACGATGGTCGCGAAGACTGAGGAGCAGCAGTGAGCAGCAACAACGGAGATGTCCGGCTCTGGGGCGGGCGGTTCGCCGACGGTCCCGCCGAGGCCCTCGCGAAGCTGTCCGCGTCGGTCCACTTCGACTGGCGTCTCGCGCCGTACGACATCGCCGGCTCCCGTGCCCACGCCCGCGTGCTGCACAAGGCCGGGCTGCTCACCGAGGACGAGCTGACCCGGATGCTCGCCGGCCTCGACCTGCTGGAGGCCGACGTCGCCGACGGCTCCTTCGTCGGCACCATCGCCGACGAGGACGTCCACACCGCCCTGGAGCGGGGCCTCCTGGAGCGCCTCGGCCCGGACCTCGGCGGCAAGCTGCGCGCCGGCCGGTCCCGGAACGACCAGGTCGCCACCCTCTTCCGCATGTACCTGCGGGACCACGCCCGGATCATCGGCGGCCTCGTCGCCGACCTCCAGGACGCCCTCGTCGGCCTCGCCGAGGCGCACGCGGACGTCGCCATGCCCGGCCGTACGCACCTCCAGCACGCCCAGCCGGTGCTCTTCGCCCACCACGTCCTGGCCCACGCCCAGTCCCTCTCCCGGGACGCCGAGCGGCTGCGGCAGTGGGACACCCGGACGGCGGTCTCCCCGTACGGCTCCGGCGCCCTGGCGGGCTCCTCGCTCGGGCTCGACCCGGAGGCGGTCGCCAAGGACCTGGGCTTCGAGCGCGGCTCGGTCGGCAACTCGATCGACGGCACGGCCTCCCGTGACTTCGTCGCCGAGTTCGCCTTCATCACCGCGATGATCGGCATCAACCTCTCGCGGATCGCGGAGGAGATCATCATCTGGAACACGAAGGAGTTCTCCTTCGTGACCCTGCACGACGCCTTCTCCACCGGCTCGTCGATCATGCCGCAGAAGAAGAACCCGGACATCGCCGAGCTGGCCCGTGGCAAGTCCGGCCGCCTCATCGGCAACCTCAGCGGTCTCCTCGCCACGCTCAAGGCCCTCCCGCTCGCCTACAACCGGGACCTCCAGGAGGACAAGGAGCCGGTCTTCGACTCCTGCGACCAGCTGGAGATCCTGCTGCCCGCCTTCACCGGCATGATGGCCACGCTCACGGTCAACCGCGAGCGCATGGAGGAGCTGGCCCCGGCGGGCTTCTCGCTCGCGACGGACATCGCGGAGTGGCTGGTCAAGCAGGGCGTGCCGTTCCGGGTGGCGCACGAGGTGGCCGGCGAGTGCGTGAAGGTCGCCGAGGCGGACGGCGTCGAGCTGGACGGCCTCACGGACGAGCAGTTCGCCAAGATCTCCGAGCACCTCACCCCCGAGGTCCGTACGGTCCTCAACGTCCCCGGCGCCCTCGCCTCCCGCGACGGTCGCGGCGGCACGGCCCCCTCGGCGGTCGCCGTCCAGCTCGTCGAGGTCAAGGCGGACCTGGTGATCCAGCACGCCTGGGCCACCGCCAAGCAGTAGAGCTCAGCACGTCACAGCGCCGCCGCCCACTCCGCGAGCGCGTCGAAGTCCGGCCGGATCAGTCCGATCCGGGGATCGACGTGCAGCAACAGGGCGGCGGCGAGGTGGTTCTGCTCCACGTACTCGTGGTCGTACGAGGTGATGTCGTCGTCGACCCAGGCGAACGGCCGCCCCTCCGCGTACTCCAGGATGTACTGCGTCTTCCAGAAGGTCCCGCGAGGGGCCTTTCCGTGCATCTGGGGCCAGTCGATGAACGGCAGCTCCGGCAGCCCGAGGTGGGGCCCGATCCAGTCGTTGGCCTCGCCCTTCCAGGTCGTCGCCCACACCAGCTCGTACGCCTCGGCGAGCGCGAGCAGCTCGCCCCCGTGCGCCGGGTTGAGCCACACCCGCAGCGGCTTCGTCTCGAACCAGCCGCCGGGCCGCATCCGGTGCGTCGCGTACCCCTCCGGGCGCCGCTCGCGCTGTGCCGCGTACGGATTCAGCGGCCCGTCCACATCGATCAGCAGCAGTGGCTTCGTCATGATCACAGCATTCCGTTCCCGCCCCCGGTGAGGCGTTGATTTATCGAATGAGACATTGATGTCTCATTCGGTGTATGGTCGTCTCATGTCAGTCGACCGCACCCAGGTGCTCCACAGCGCCGCCGCCCTGCTCTCCCGCAAGGCGACCGCCACCATGGACGAGGTCGCGCGGGCCGCCGGGATCGGCCGGGCCACGCTGCACCGGCACTTCGCCGGGCGCGACGCCCTGGTCAGGGCGCTCGAGGAGCTCGGGATCCAGGAGCTGGAGGCGGCCCTCGACCAGGCCCGGCTCGACGAGGGGCCCGCCGACGAGGCCGTACGCCGGCTCGTCGCCGGGATGGAGCCGATGGCGCCGCTGCTGTCGTTCCTCGTGACCGAGAACCAGCTCTTCGAGGGCGACCAGCAGAACGAAGGCTGGGCCCGCCTCGACGCCCGCGTCTCCGCCCTCTTCCGGCGCGGCCAGGAGCAGGGCACCTTCCGGATCGACCTGACCCCCGCCTGGCTCACCGAGGCCCTCTACGGGCTCATCGGTTCCGGCGCCTGGGCCGTGCAGGACGGCCGGGTCGCGGCCAATGACTTCCAGTACATGATCGTCGAGCTGTTGCTCGGCGGAGCGCGCAGGAGCGTGGAGAAGTGAGCACCAGCACCCTCAAGCACACGGGCCATACCGAGGGCGTGCACCGCCCCGGCCGGTGGCTCGCCCTTTCCGTTCTCGTCCTGGCCGTCCTCCTCGTGGCGGTGGACGCCACGGTGCTCGGCCTCGCCACCCCCTTCCTCTCCGAGGACCTCAAGCCCTCCGGCACCCAGCTGCTCTGGATCGGCGACGTCTACTCGTTCGTCATCGCCGGACTCCTGGTCTCCATGGGCAGCCTCGGTGACCGCATCGGCCGCAAGAAGCTGCTGCTGATCGGCGCCACGGCCTTCGGTGCCGTCTCCGTGCTGAACGCCTACGCGACCAGCCCCGAGATGATGATCGTGGCCCGCGCGCTGCTCGGCGTCGCCGGCGCCACCCTGATGCCGTCCACCCTGGCGCTCATCCGGAACCTGTTCCACGACCCGCGCGAGCGCAGTCTCGCCATCGGCATCTGGGGTGCCATGGCCTCGGCCGGCGCCGCCGTCGGACCGGTCGTCGGCGGATTCCTCCTGGAGCACTTCTGGTGGGGCTCGGTCTTCCTCATCAACCTGCCCGTCATGGCCGTCCTCGTCCTCGTCGGCGTCAAGCTGATCCCCGAGTCGAAGAACCCGAACCCGGGCCCCTGGGACCTCCCCAGCGTCGGCCTCTCCCTCGTCGGCGTGATCGCCGTCGTCTACGCGATCAAGGAGCTGGCCTCCCACGGCCTCACCTTCGACGCGGGGCTCGCCGCCCTCGCCGGTGCCGCGGCCCTCACCTGGTTCGTCCGCAGGCAGCTCACCCTGCCCGCCCCGCTCCTGGACATGCGCCTCTTCCGCAACCGCGGGTTCTCCGGCGCCGTCCTCGCGGACCTGCTGACCATCCTGGGCCTCTCCGGCCTGGTGTTCTTCCTGTCCCAGTTCTTCCAGCTGGTCCAGGGCCGCCAGCCCCTGGAGGCCGGTCTCGCGGAGCTGCCCGCCGCGATCGGCGCGGTCACGGCCGGTCTCGTCGCGGGTCTCGTGGCCCGGCGGTTCTCCGTCCGGTCCGTGGTGGCGGGCGGTCTCGCGGCCGTCGGTCTCTCCCTCGCCGTCCTGACGACGATCGACGGGACCACCGGCTACCCGCTGCTCGGCGCGAGCCTGCTCGTCGTCGGTGTGGGCGCCGGCTTCGCCTTCACCGTCACCGCCGACGTGATCCTCTCCAGCGTCCCCAAGGAGCAGGCCGGTTCCGCCTCCGCCGTCTCCGAGACCGCGTACGAACTCGGCGCCGCGCTCGGCATCGCCGTACTCGGCTCGATCGTGACCGGCGTCTACCGGGACTTCGCCACCCCGGCCGGGGTCCCCTCCGACATCGCCTCGGCCGCCCACGAGTCGCTCGGCGGCGCGGTGGAGGCGTCCGGCGCCCTCGCCCCGGACACGGCGACGGCCCTGGTGTCGGCCGCCCAGCTCGCCTTCGTCGACGGTCTGCGGATCGCGGCGGGCGTCGGCGCGGCGGTCCTCCTCGCGGCCTCGGTCGCGGCCTGGTTCCTGCTCAGGGGCCAGAAGTTGGAGGACGGCGTCGAGCACTGACGCGCCGCACGGCGTGCATACGACGGTGCCCCCGTACAGCAGGACTGTACGGGGGCACCGGCACGTTCGTCAGGGAGTCACGCGGCCTTCGCCTTGGTGGCGTACATGTCCACGTACTCCTGCCCGGAGAGCCGCATCACCTCGGCCATCACCGAGTCCGTCACCGCCCGCAGGACGTAGCGGTCGCGGTCCATCCCGTCGTACCGGGAGAACTCCATCGGCTCGCCGAAGCGGACCGTGACCTTGCCCGGCCGCGGCACACCCGCCCCGCCCGGCTGGATCTTGTCGGTGCCGATCATCGCGAACGGCACCACCGGCGCACCGGTCATCAGGGTGAGCCGCGCGATGCCCGTCCGGCCCCGGTACAGCCGGCCGTCGGGGGAGCGGGTGCCCTCCGGGTAGATCGAGAAGATCTTGCCCTCCTCCAGGACCCGGCGCCCGGTCATCAGCGCCGCCACACCACCGCGGCCGCCGTCCCGGTCCACCGGGATCATGCCGACGCTGGTGAAGAACCAGGCCATCGCCCGGCCCTTGACGCCCTTGCCCGTCACGTACTCGTCCTTGCCGATGAAGAAGACCTGGCGGTCCAGGCAGATCGGCATGATCATCGAGTCGATGAAGGTCAGGTGGTTGCCCGCGAGGATGACGGGACCGGTCCCCGGGATGTTCTCGGCGCCCTCCACGCGGGGGCGGAACATCAGGCGCATGACCGGCCCGAGCACTGCCTTGATGATCGCGAGACGGGACAACGGTTCCTCCGGGATGACGCGGGGGTCGGCCAGCTGACTGTGCAGCTGGCGACGATACTCGCGGGTCACCGTCGTACGCACATCGGGTTCACCGAGTGGATACGCAGTGTTGACGTGTGTTTCCGCCATGTTCCGCGGAGATCTGCCGTCCGTAGGGCCTCCTTGCCTAGCGTCGGAGCTCCCCGTTGACAGGTGCGGGACATCACACAGAGGGAGCCTTCATGACACAGGGTGCGCGCCGAACCCCGGCACGGCGGACCGTTCTCGGAGCGGCCGGAGCGGCGGCGGTACTGGGGGCCTCGACCGCCCTCCCCGCGGGCACCGCCCATGCCGACGAGGCCCGGGCCGACGGCCGGGGCCACGGCCACCGCTCCCTCCCCGTCCCCACCGTCATCGCCCACCGCGGCGCCAGCGGCTACCGACCCGAGCACACCCTCGGCTCCTACCGACACGCCCTGGACCTCGGCGCCCACGTCATCGAGCAGGACCTCGTCCCCACCCGGGACGGGCACCTCGTATGCCGTCACGAGAACGACATCACCGGCACCACCGACGTCGCCGACCACCCCGAGTTCGCCTCCCGGAAGACCACCAAGAGCATCGACGGCACCTCGCTCACCGGCTGGTTCACCGAGGACTTCACGCTCGCCGAGCTCAAGACGCTGCGGGCGAAGGAGCGCATCCCCGGCACCCGCCAGGAGAACACCCTCTACGACGGCCGCTGGACGATCCCCACCTTCGAGGAGGTCCTCCGCTGGGCCGAGGAGGAGGGCCGCCGCCGGGGCCGCGAGGTCTGGCTCCACGTCGAGACCAAGCACCCCACCTACTTCCGCTCCCTCGGCCTCGGCCTGGAGGAGCGGCTCGCCAGGCTCCTGCGCCGGTACGGACGCCACCGCGCGAACTCCCCGGTCTTCCTCCAGTCCTTCGAGCCCAGCAGCATCCAGCGCCTGGCGAAGCTGGTCGACTCCCCGGGAGTGGTCCTGCTCTCCGGCGCGAGCAGCCGCCCCTGGGACTTCGTCCAGGCCGGCGACCCGCGGACCGTCGCCGACCTGGTCAAGCCCGAGGGCCTGCGCTGGATCGCCTCGTACGCACAGGGCATCGGCCCCACGCTCGACCTGGTCATCCCGAAGGACACGAGCGGCCGCCTCGGCACCCCGACCACCCTCGTCCGCGACGCGCACGCCGAGGGGCTGATCCTCCACCCGTACACGCACCGCAACGAGAACACCTTCCTGCCCGCCGACTTCCGCCGGGGCACGGACCCGACGGCCTACGGCGACTCCTTCGGCGCGCTGAAGCGGTACCTGGAGACGGGGATCGACGGCATCTTCTCCGACAACCCCGACACCGCGCTGCTCGCCGCCGCGGACTTCTCCGCCGCCCGCGACTGACGGCTTCCGGAGGAGGCCGTTCGGCCCGGCCGCCGGGCCGAACGACCTCCTCCCGGGTGGTTTACGCCCCGCACCGCAACCGAGTCCGCGCACCCGGGCATCGTGCCGGTCATGACCACCCCCGAGACCCCCACGGCGCCGGCCCCGACCGCGCAGACCGCCATCGCGCCGACCGCCGTCGCGCAGACCCCCGAGGCGCACGCGGACCCCGCTCCTGCTCTCGTACCCGCCCCTGCCGCCCCTGCCGCCGCTCCCGCCCCTTCCGCAGCTCCCGTCCCCGCCCCCGCTTCCGACTCCCTCTCGGCCCGCGGGCTCCTCGCCGCCCTCGCCCCGCTGCTCGCCGCCGAGTCGGACGCGGAGGCCCCGGCCGCCGGCGTCGACCCCGGCGACCTCGAACAGGCCGTCTGGCTCCGTCTCCTGGAGCGCCTGCAGGAGACGGGCGCCCCCGAGCGCCCCGCCGACTGGCTGCGCCGCGCCGTCCGCGCCGAGGCCCGCCGCGCCCGCCGGACCACCGACAGGGAGCGCCCCTATCAGGGCGAGCCGGCCCCGCGGGCGGGCACCGACGGGCCGCACGGCTCCCCGGAGAGCTCCCTCCTCGTCGCCGAGCGGCACCGCACCCTGCGCGCCGCCGTCACTCGAACGCCCGGCCGGTGCCCCCGGCTGCTCACCGCGATGCTCGATCCGGAAGACCCCACCTACCGAGAAATCGCAGGAGAGTTGGGTATCTCACAGGGCAGTCTGGGGCCGATGCGTTCCCGTTGCCTGGGATGCCTGCGCAGAATGCTGGCTGCAGAGGTTCCCGCCCCCGGCCGACGGGGAAGGGTGCGATAAACCGACGGCGAATCACATGAGCGGGAGGCGTGCACACATGGGCCTGAGTGTGACCATCTCAGCAGCGGACGCGCAGGACGCGGAGCACATCCTGAAGCTGCAGTACCTCTGCTACCAGAGCGAGGCGGAGCTGTACGGAGACTGGTCCATCGAACCGCTCACCCAGTCGCTCGACGCCCTGCGCACCGAACTGGACGAGGGGTACGGGCTCGTGGCCCGGCTCGGCGACGAGGTCGTCGCCTCCGTACGGGCCCGCCTCGACGAGGACGGCACGGTGCGGATCGCCAAGCTGATCGTCCACCCGCGCATGCGGCGGCACGGCCTCGGCGGGCGGCTCCTCGACGGCATCGAGCGCCACTTCGCCGCCGCCACCGCGCCGACGACGCCCTCCGCCAAGCGCTTCCAGCTCTTCACCGGCCACCGCAGCGAGGGCAATCTGCGGCTCTACCGCAGCAAGGGGTACGCCCAGGTGGGCACCCGGGAACTGGGCCCCAGGCTCACCCTGGTGACCCTGGAGAAGGCCGCCTGACTCAGGCCGCCGTCACCGCGCGGGACCTCCGCAGCCACCAGATGCCGGTCAGAGGCAGCAGCACGGGAATGAAGAGGTAGCCGTAGCCGTAGTCCGACCAGACCGTCGCGTCCGGGAAGGCGGACGGCTCGACCAGCGTCCAGGTGCCCACGATCAGTACGCCCGCGAGCTCGGCGGCGCAGCAGACCAGCGCCGCCCTGCGGGCCGTTTCCCCGCCCCGTACCAGGGTGTAGGTGATGAAGGCGTAGACCGCGGCCGCCACCGCCGAGAGGGCGTACGCGAGCGGTGCCCGGTCGAACTCGGTCGCGATCTGGTAGATCGATCGGGAGACCGCGCCGACCGACATCACGCCGTACAGCCAGACGAGCAGGATGCCCGGGCCCGTGACGAGACGGGTCCTCGCGCCCTGTGCCGCCTTCTCCTGCGTCGCGGTCATGGTCAGCCCACCGTCCAGATGTCGTAGAGACGCACTTCGAGTACGGCGAGGACGACCGCGCCCGCGGCCACCGTCGCCGAGCCCCACCGGCTGCGCTCCGCGAGCGACATGAAGCCGGCGATGGGCACCGCGCACAGCGCGCCCAGCAGATAGGCGACGAAGATCGTCGTGCCCTCCTCGGCCTTCTCGCCGCGCACCAGCTGCACGATCCCGACGATCAGCTGGACCAGGACCAGGAAGGTCACCACGGCCATGCCGATGAAGTGCCAGTCCTTGGTCGGCTGGTCCCGGAAGGCGGCGAAGCCGCACCAGGCGGCGAGGGTGAGCGCGGCCACGGAGACCGTGACCGTGAGGGCGTCGAGCATGCGCCCGAGGGTATTACGGTGCGAAGGGCCCGATGCGCTCGCCCCCTCCCCCTGCCGCCCGGCGCGGTGCCGGTCGGGCGCCGGTCCGGTGCCGGTCGGTGGGCCGGTCCAGCACTGGTCGTGGGCCGGGCGGTGGGCCTGTAGAGGGTCGTCGTGAGGCCGGTCGGTGGTGGGCGCACGGACCACGTGGCCTTGGCCACACCCGGCCCCGGCCCGGCTCCCGAACGCGGGCGCCGGTACCGGCGCCCGAGGGCCGTCCCCGCAGGCCACACGCGGGGGAGCGGCGGACACGCGCCCCGAGAAGTGTCCGCATGGCGTCTCAACGACGTCCGCTATTCGGACACCGCCCTTTCGTTCGCGAGTGCGCATGCTTTACTTGCAGACATGACCACGACGAGCAGCCGCACCCTTGCGACCGAGGCGATCACGACGCCCGGTGCTCGTTGTATGTGTCGAATGTGCGCCTTCTGAGGGCCCCCGCCTGAGTTTCGCGCCCCGAAGCGAGACCCGACGGCCGAGCCGTTCCTCCCGCCGTCCGGCGGCGGACCGTGCCTGCCCCAGCGCACTCGCTGCCCCCCGGTCACCCGCCGGACGGCCTCCGTGCGCCTGACTGTCCGAATGACGAATGCCCCGTGCCCGGCGGACCCCGCGCCGCGCACTCGACAGTGACGGAAACCCTGTGATCACCACTTCGGGCCTGACCAAGGTCTACGAGTCGCGCGGCCGCCAGGTCACCGCTCTGGACGGCGTCGACCTGCACGTCCGTGAGGGCGAGGTCTTCGGCGTGATCGGCCAGAGCGGCGCCGGCAAATCCTCGCTCATCCGCTGCGTCAACCTCCTGGAGCGCCCCACCTCCGGGACCGTGACCGTCGACGGAGTCGACCTCACCGCCCTCGCCGGAAAGGGCCGCCGCGCCGGCAAGGACCTGCGTCGGGCGCGCAGCAGCATCGGCATGGTCTTCCAGCACTTCAACCTGCTGTCCTCCCGCACGGTCAAGGACAACATCGAGCTCCCCCTGGAGATCCTCGGCGTCTCCGGCGCCGAGCGCTCCCGCCGTGCCCTCGAACTCCTCGACCTCGTCGGCCTCGCCGACAAGGCCAAGTCCTACCCGGGCCAGCTCTCCGGCGGCCAGAAGCAGCGCGTGGGCATAGCCCGCGCCCTCGCCGGCGAGCCCAAGGTCCTCCTCTCCGACGAGGCCACCAGCGCCCTCGACCCGGAGACCACCCGCTCCATCCTCCAGCTGCTGCGCGACCTCAACCAGCAGCTCGGCCTCACCGTCCTCCTCATCACGCACGAGATGGACGTCGTCAAGACGATCTGCGACTCCGCGGCGCTGATGCAGCACGGCCGCGTCGTCGAGTCCGGCACCGTCGGCGAACTGCTCGCCACCCCCGGCTCCCAGCTGGCCGCCGAGCTCTTCCCGGTCAGCGGCGCCCCCACGGGCCCCGACCACACGGTCGTCGACGTCACCTTCCACGGCGAGTCCGCGACCCAGCCGGTCATCTCCCAGCTCTCCCGCACGTACAACATCGACATCTCGATCCTCGGGGCGGCGATGGACACCGTGGGCGGGAAGCAGATCGGCCGGATGCGGATCGAGCTCCCCGGACGGTACGAGGACAACGTCGTCCCGGTCGGCTTCCTGCGCGAGCAGGGCCTCCAGGTCGAGCTCGTGGAAGAGGACGCCGCGGCGCCGGCCGACACCGCGCCCGTACTGGTCAAGGAAGGTGCCAAGTGACCTGGTCCGAGATGCAGCCCCTGCTGGAGCAGGGCACCGTCGACACGCTCTACATGGTCCTCTGGGCCACCGTCGTCACCGTGCTCGGCGGCCTGCCGCTCGGCATCCTCCTCGTCCTCACGGACAAGGGCGGACTGCTGCAGAACCGGCCGGTGAACAAGATCGTCGGTGCGATCGTGAACATCGGGCGCTCGCTGCCCTTCATCATCCTGCTGATCGCGCTGATCCCCTTCACCACCTTCGTCGTCGGCACCTTCATCGGTCCCACCGCGATGATCGTGCCGCTCGCCATCGGCGCGATCCCCTTCTTCGCGCGACTCGTCGAGACGGCGATCCGCGAGGTCGACCACGGGCTCGTCGAGGCCGTCCAGGCCATGGGCGGCGGCATTCCCACCATCGTCCGCAAGGTGCTGCTCCCGCAGTCCCTGCCCTCGCTCGTCTCCGGCGTCACCACCACGGTGATCGTGCTCATCGGCTACTCGGCGATGGCCGGCGCGGTCGGCGGCGAAGGCCTCGGCTCCAAGGCCGTCACCTACGGATACCAGCGCTTCGACACCACGTTCATGCTCGTCACCGTCGTCGTCCTGGTCCTGATCGTGACCGTCGTCCAGCTCATCGGCGACGGAGTCGTCCGGCTCCTCGCCCGCCGGGGCCGCACGGCCTGAGCCGTACGGCCCGCGTCGTACCGCGGGCCACGAGCCCACCCCACAGGCTTCGTTTCTCGAAGAACAGCCCGGACTTGTTGTCCAGGCGTCCACCGCACCACCGGAAAGAGGCACTCTTCGTGCGCAAGAACATCAAGCTCACCGCCGGTATCGCCGCCACCGCCGCCCTCGCCCTGGGCCTCTCCGCCTGCGGCACCTCCTCGGACCCGTCCTCCTCCAAGGACGCGGCCGGCTCCGGCGACACCTCCAAGCCGCTCGTCGTCGCCGCGTCCCCGACGCCGCACGCCGACATCCTCAACTACGTCAAGGACAACCTCGCCGAGAAGGAGGGCCTGAAGCTGGAGGTGAAGGAGTTCACGGACTACGTCCTCCCGAACACCGCCACCCAGTCCGGCCAGGTCGACGCCAACTTCTTCCAGCACAAGCCGTACCTCGACGACTTCAACCAGAAGAACAAGACCACCATCGTCCCCGTGGTCAACGTTCACCTGGAGCCGCTGGGCCTCTACTCCAAGAGCCTCAAGTCGGTGAAGGACATCAAGCCCGGCCAGACCATCGCGGTCCCCAACGACACCACCAACGGCGGCCGCGCGCTCCAGCTGCTCGCCGAGAACGGCCTGATCGCCATCAAGCCGGGCGTCGGCACCAACGCCAAGCTCTCCGACATCACCGACAAGAAGGGCCTGGAGTTCAAGGAGCTGGAGGCCGCCACCGTGCCCCGCGCCCTGAACGACGTGGACGCCGCCGTCATCAACGGCAACTACGCCATCGAGGCCAAGCTCCAGCCGGCGAAGGACGCCCTTGTCCTGGAGAAGGCGGACGACAACCCGTACGCCAACTTCCTCGCCGTCAAGGAGGGCAACGAGAAGGACGCCCGCGTGCAGAAGCTCGCCAAGCTCCTCAACTCGCCCGAGGTGAAGAAGTACATCGAGGACACCTACAAGGGCTCGGTCATCCCGGCCTTCGGCGCCGTCGCCAAGTAAGGCCCGGCACCCGAGGCACCGCCCGAGGGACCGTCAGACCGGTTTCCCCGTACAGTCCTTGTGACGAAGGCCCCCGCATCCCGTCCGGTGCGCGGGGCCTTCGTCATGTCCGCCCGCACACCCGACCCGGCCATGCGCACCGACGGCCGCATGCTGCATGCTGTGCGTTCACGGTCGATTCGGACGGTCCACGGCATGGAGCTGAGCATGACTACCACCTTTCCGGACATCTCCATCAACACGGACCGGCTGGTGCTGCGCGCGCTCGAAGAGGCGGACGCCCCCGCCCTCGCCGAGATGATGAACGACGACCTCATCGGCGCCTGGACCGCGGTGCCCCAGCCCTACACCGAGGCGGCCGCCCGTACCTGGATCACCGAGTACGCGCCCGCCGAACGCGCCGCGGGCCGGGGCATCGACCTCGCCGTCACCGAGTTCCTGACGCAGCGTCTGGTCGGCGTGATCCAGCTGGGCAACACCAACTGGCGGGTCAGATCCACCGAGATCTCCTACATCATCGCCCCCTGGGCCCGCGGCGAGGGCTACGCCTCCGAAGCCGCGCTCGCCACCGCCCAGTGGCTCTTCGGCGACCAGAAGTTCGAGCGCCTCGAACTGCGCACCGCGGCGGACAACACCGCCTCCCAGCAGGTCGCCCAGAAGATCGGCTGCATCAGCGAGGGCGTCCTGCGCAACGCCTGCATAGCCCGCACCCGCACCGAGGACGGCGGCTGGACCGACCTGCGCACCGACTTCATCGTCTGGGGCCTGCTCCCCGAGGACCTCGACGGCGTCGCCGACCAGATGGCCGAGGCCGGCTACTCCTCCTACACCGACTGGAGCTGAGCCCGGACGCCCAGCCGGACGCCCGGCCCGGGAGCCGGGCCCGGGAGGCGACGGCGGGGTACGCTCGGCACGCCCCCGACCTGCGACAACACCACAGGAGACAGACGACGATGGCCGACCGGGTCACGGTGATCGGCTGGGACGGCTCGCCCCTCACCTCGGCGGCCCGGTCCGCGCTCTCCGCCGCCACGCTCGTGGCCGGCGCCGCCCACCACCTGGCGCTGCCCGAGGTGCCCCCCGCCGCCGAACGCATCCGCCTCGGCAGCGTCGACCTCGCCGCCCGCCGCATCGCGGGCCACCGGGGCACCGCCGTCGTCCTCGCCGACGGCGACCCCGGCTTCTTCGGCGTCGTCCGCACCCTGCGCGCCCCCGAGCACGGCCTGGAGGTCGAGGTCGTCCCCGCCGTCTCCGCCGTCGCCGCGGCCTTCGCCCGGGCCGGTATGCCCTGGGAGGACGCCCGGATCGTCGTCGCCCACCAGCGCACCCTGCGCCGCGCCGTCAACGTCTGCCGCGCCCACCCCAAGGTCGCCGTCCTCACCTCGCCGGGCGCGGGACCGGCCGAACTCGCCCTCCTCCTCGACGGGGTTCACCGCACCTTCGTCGTCTGCGAGGAGCTCGGCACCGACCGCGAACAGGTCTCCGTCCTCACCTCCGACAGGGCCGCCGACCACTCCTGGCGCGACCCCAACGTCGTCCTCGTCATCGGAGGCGTGGGCGGCGGTGGCGCCGGCACCCCGGCCGCACCCTGGCTGATGGGCCAGGACCCGGCCGTGCGATCCGTACGGGGCTGGGGCCTTCCCACCGAGGAGTACGCCCCCGAGGAGTACGACACGCGGGGGTACGGTCGTGGGGTTACCGGGGCCACCGGAACCACCGGAACCACCGGAACCACCGGAGCCGCCCCGGCGGTCCGGTCCGGCGCCGGTGCGGACCCGGCCCTGCGCGCCGCCCAGCTGGCCCGCCTCGGCCCCCGCGTCGGCGACCTCGTCTGGGACATCGGCTGCGGCGGTGGTGCCTTCGCCGTGGAGGCCGCCCGCTTCGGCGCCGCCGTCCTCGCCGTGGACACCGACCCGGCCGCCTGCGCCCGCACCGAGGCGACCGCCCGTCGTTACGGCGTACCCCTCCAGACGGTCCCCGGCCGCGCCCCGCACGTGCTGGAGAGCCTGCCCGAACCCGACGTCGTACGGATCGCGGCCGGCGGCGTCCCCGTCGTCACCGCCTGCACCGACCGGCGACCGGAGCGCATCGTCGCCCACGCCTCCACGCGCGACGAGGCCGAGGCCATCGGCACCGCCCTCGCCGACGGCGGCTACGCCGTCGAGAGCCTCCTCCTCCAGACCGTGGGACTCGACCCGGACGACTGGTCGGAGCGCGAACGTTCGGTCGTCTTCCTGCTGTCCGGACGCAGGATCGACCGCGCCCAGTGACCGCCCCGCCCCGCGGGGGGCGGTAGGCTGGCCGATTGTTGTACCGCACCGGGACGTTCCGCATGTCGTTAAGCAATGTCCGGAATTGGTTGCCCATTCGGCTCACCGGTGTGATACGGCGCAAAAGGGGGGACCGCGCGACGTGGCGCAGTCCACAGCGCACCGTGGTGGATCTGCCTGCCACGATGGCCGAGGGCCGCGACAATGAGTGGGTGTCCGCGTGTCCTTCGTGCCGCGCGGCGCAATTGCTCGTTGTTCTCGACGGGCGCAGGTCTGAAGGAGCACAAGCGATGGGCGAGGGGTACGCATGACGGACACCGGCCAGGTCTCGGGCGAGGGACTGCCGGAGAACGCAGGCATGGTCGAGCAGCCGGGCATCCCCGCACCGGACGCGTACACCTTCCTGGACCCCTCCGAGCACGCAGCCGAGGACGACGACCTTCTTCTGATGCCGGGCGCCCAGGGCGCCTGGAGCGAGCACCCGCCGGGCGTCGCGCCCGCGCCGCCGGTCGCCGTAGCCGCCCCGCAGGTGGCGCCCGTGGTCCCGAACCAGGTGCCGCACCAGGGCGTGCCGCAGGCGGCCGTACCGCATCCGGCGGCCCCGGAGACGGCGGCTCCGATGGGCGACCCGCTCACCGACCCGCTGCCGGACCCGCTCACGGACCCGTTGCCGGACCCGCTCACGGGCCCGCTCCCGGACTCCTTCGTCCTCGCCGACGTGCTGACCGCCCCTCAGGGCCAGACGCCGCCGCAGGGCGTGCAGATCGCCCAGACGGTCGCCACTCCGGCGCACGGCATTCCCGTGCACGGCATTCCCGTGCACGGCACTCCGGCGCACGGTGTCCCCGCGCACGGCACTCCGGCGCACGGCATTCCCGCCCACGGCACCCCGGCGCACGGTGTCCCCGTCGCCGCGCAGGAGCCCGTCCTGGCCGACCACGGCTACGAGCCCGGCATCCTCGACACCGGTGCCCACGAGGCCGCCGGCCGCGACTCCGGCTCCGTCGACCTCGGCGGCGTCCGCGTCCCGCCGCCCGTCGGCTCCCCGACCCCGCCGCCCGCCCGGCGCCCGCTGCACATGGGCCCGCCCGTGCCCGAGGTCTCCGGTGGCGTCGTGCTCTCGCTGGCCGACCGCGGTCCGGCCGCCGTGCCCGCCCCGGCCCCGCAGCCCGCGCCCGCCCCGGCACCCGTCGTGGCCACCGGCCCCGCGCCGACGCCCGTGCGGAACCCGGGACCGCCGACGACCGGCCCCGAGTACTTCGACATCCCGCAGGACCAGCAGCTCGCGCCGCAGGGCGCCGAGCCGTGGGCCGCGCAGCCGCAGGAGGCCGCGGCCCCCCAGCCGGTCCTCCCCGCAGAAACGGTCGTCCCGCCGAACGGACAGTTCGTGCAGGTCGAGGGTTCCGTCCCGACGGCCCCGCACCTGGCGCCGACTCCCGTCGCCGAGGCGGAGGAGCCGGCGGAGGCCCCCGAGGCCCAGGCGGGCGAGGTCCTCGTCGAGGCGCCCGTCGCCCCCGAGGTCCCGGAGCCGGCCGCCGAGCTTCCCGTCACGGAGCTCGCCGGCGCCCAGGCCACGGTGCCCGCGCCGCGCGACGGCGAGCCCGCCGCCGAGGTCCCCGTGCCCGCGCCGGCCGAGGCCGCCGTGGACCCGATCCCGGCTCCCGCGGCCGAGCAGGTCGCGGAGCCCGAGATGCGGCCCGAGCCCGTGGACGAGCCGGCGCAGGTGGCTGAGCCCGTCGCGCAGGCACCGGTCGAGCCGGCCGTCGAGGCCGCCGCCGCGCCCGAGGCCCCGGTGGAGCAGGCTCCGGAGGAGACCCCCGCCGAGGCGGGGCCCGCGGAGATCCCCGTAGAGGCGGAGGCAGCCCCCGAGGCCCTCCCCACGCAGGCCCCCGAGGCCGAGCCCCAGGCCGAGATCGCGGCCGACGCCCAGGCCTCCGAGCAGCAGCCCACCCCCACCCCCGCCGCACCGACGGACACGGTGGCGGCACTCGACGAGCAGCCCGAGGCCCTCCCCGAGCCCGTGGAGGCCGAGGAGCCGACCGAGGCCGTGGCCGAGGCCGTCGCCACCGAGGTCGTCGAGGCCGAGCCCGCCCCGGAGACCGCCCTCGTGGCGGACTCCGAGGCAGCGGCGCCGGAAGCCGTGACGCCGGAAGCCGTGACGCCCGAGGCCGAGACCGCCCCCGAGGGCTTCGTCGACGCCACGGAGCTCGTGGAGGCGGCAGAGCTCGGCGAAACCGAACAGCCCGGCGGACCCGAGGAACTCGACGCGACCGAACAGCTCGGCGGACCCGAGGAACTCGACGCGACCGACCAGCTCGGCGGATCCGAGGAACCCGACGCCGACCAGCTCGACGGGACCGACCAGCTCGGCGACGCCGAGGAGGAGCCCGCCCCCGGCGCCCCCGCCCCCGCCCCCGCCCCCGGCTACGCCGACGCCGAGCGCGAGGCCGTCCTGCGCGTGATGCGCGAGCGCCGCGACATCCGCAACGGCTTCCGCTCCGACCCGATCCCGCACGAGGTGCTGCTCCGCGTCCTGGAGGCCGCCCACACGGCCCCCAGCGTCGGCCACTCGCAGCCCTGGGACTTCGTCGTCATCCGCTCCGCCGAGACCCGGCAGACGATGCACGAGCTGGCCCAGCGTCAGCGCGAGGCCTACGCCAAGTCGCTGCCGAAGGCCCGGGCCAAGCAGTTCAAGGAACTGAAGATCGAGGCCATCCTCGACACCCCGGTCAACATCGTCGTGACCGCCGACCCCACCCGGGGCGGCCGGCACACCCTGGGCCGCTACACGCAGCCGCAGATGGCCCCGTACTCCTCCGCGCTCGCCGTCGAGAACCTCTGGCTCGCCGCCCGCGCCGAGGGTCTCGGCGTCGGCTGGGTCAGCTTCTTCGACGAGCGCGAGATGGTCCGTACCCTCGGCCTTCCCGAGCACCTCGAAGTCGTCGCGTACCTCTGCGTGGGATACGTCGACGAGTTCCCCGAGGAGCCCGAGCTGATGCAGGCGGGCTGGTCCAAGCGCCGCCCGCTGGCCTGGGTCGTCCACGAGGAGACGTACGGCCGTCGCGCCCTTCCGGGCGAGGAGCCGCACGACCTGCTCCAGGAGACCGTCGCCAACATCCGCCCGCTGGACGCCAAGGCGCTCGGCGAGGCCTGGGAGCGCCAGAAGCGCATGACCAAGCCCGCAGGGGCCCTGGGCATGCTGGAGATCATCTCCGCGCAGCTCTCCGGCCTCTCCCGGATGTGCCCGCCGCCGATCCCGGAGCCCGCCGCCGTCGCGATCTTCGCCGGCGACCACGGGGTCCACGCCCAGGGCGTCACGCCCTGGCCGCAGGAGGTCACCGGCCAGATGGTGGCCAACTTCCTCGGCGGGGGAGCGGTCTGCAACGCCTTCGCCAACCAGGTCGGCGCCGAGGTCTGCGTCATCGACGTGGGCGTCGCCTCCGAGCTCCCGGCCACGCCGGGCCTGCTGCCCCGCAAGGTCCGCCCGGGCACCGGAGACTTCACCACCGGTCTCGCGATGACCCGCGAGGAAGTCCTGGCCGCGATCGAGGTGGGCATCGAGACGGCCCGCGACCTCGTGGCCGCGGGCAACAAGACGATCCTCACCGGCGAGATGGGCATCGCGAACACCACCGCGTCCGCCGCGCTCATCTCGGTCTACACCGGGGTCGACGCCGCCGAGGTCACCGGCCGCGGCACCGGCATCAACGACGAGACGCACGCCCGCAAGGTGGACGTGGTCCGGCGCGCGCTCGACCTGCACAAGCCGGACCCGGCGGACCCGATCGGCGTCCTCTCGGCGATCGGCGGCCTGGAGCACGCGGCCCTCGTCGGCCTGATCCTGGGCGCGGCCTCGCTCCGCACCCCGGTGATCCTGGACGGCGTCTCCACCGGTGCCGCGGCGCTGGTGGCCCGGGCCGTCGCGCCCGAGTCGCTCGCGGCCTGCATCGCGGGCCACCGCAGCGCCGAGCCGGGCCACGTGGCCGCCCTGAACAAGCTGGGGCTGCGCCCCCTGGTCGACCTGGACCTCCGCCTCGGCGAGGGCACGGGCGCGCTCCTCGCGCTCCCGCTCGTCCAGAGCGCGGCCCGGGCGATGCACGAGGTCGCCACGTTCGACTCGGCGGGCGTCACCGAGAAGTAGTACCGCCGGCGCGTCCTCCCACCCACGCAGGGGAGTGGGGGACGCGCAGGGGCCGTGTTCGGGACGTAGAGCGTGTTTTGTGGCGCGTACGGGAGGCCCACCTTCAGAGGGCCCCGCAGGCGCCGTAAAACATGCAGTCCCGAACACGGCCCCTGCGCGGCACCCACGTCACGGACCGCTACCGGGAGATCTGTCACAGCGTGACGGACCTCGGTCACCGATATCGTGGGCACAGGGCCCTTCCGCCCACCCCACCAGCCGCTTCACCGCAGCAGCGGCCCGCACACGCACAGCCTCTCCGAGGAGCCGCCCACCCATGGCCGAGCACACCGAGAACGCGGCGCACCCCGCCTACCCCGTAGGCCTGCGTCTCGCCGGCCGCCGCGTCGTCGTCCTTGGCGGCGGCCAGGTCGCCCAGCGCCGGCTTCCCGCGCTGATCGCCGCCGGCGCCGACATCACGCTGATCTCCCCGTCCGCGACCCCCTCCGTGGAGGCGATGGCCGAGGCCGGCGAGATCACCTGGGTCAAGCGACGGTACGAGGACGGTGACCTCGCCGACGTCTGGTACGCGCTGGTGGCCACCACCGACGCGACCGCCAACGCCGCCGCCTCCGCCGAGGCCGAGCGGACCCGCACCTGGTGCGTGCGCTCCGACGACGCCGAGGCGGCCACCGCCTGGACCCCGGCCACCGGCCGCGGCGAGGGCGTGACCGTGGCGGTGCTCACCGGCCACGACCCGCGGCGCTCGGCCGCCGTGCGGGACGCGATCCTGGAGGGTCTGCGGGACGGTTCGATCGCGGCCCCGCAGCATCGCTCCCGTACCCCCTTCGTGGCCCTGGTCGGCGGCGGACCCGGCGACCCGGACCTGATCACCGTGCGCGGCCGGCGGCTGCTCGCCGAGGCCGACGTGGTCATCGCCGACCGGCTCGGTCCCCGCGACCTCCTCGACGAGCTGCCCCCGCACGTCGAGGTGATCGACGCGGCCAAGATCCCGTACGGCCGCTTCATGGCCCAGGAGGCCATCAACAACGCGCTGATCGAGCACGCGAAGGCGGGGAAGTCCGTCGTCCGGCTCAAGGGCGGCGACCCCTTCGTCTTCGGCCGCGGCATGGAGGAGGCCCAGGCGCTCGCCGTGGAGGGCATAGCCTGCACGGTCGTCCCCGGCATCTCCAGCTCGATCTCGGTCCCGGGCGCGGCCGGCATCCCGGTCACCCACCGGGGCGTGGCCCACGAGTTCACCGTGGTCAGCGGTCACGTCGCCCCCGACGACCCGCGCTCCCTCGTCGACTGGGCCTCGCTCGCCAAGCTGACGGGCACCCTGGTCATCCTCATGGGCGTCGACAAGATCGGGAAGATCGCCGAGGCGCTCATCGCCCACGGCAAGGACCCCGCGACGCCGCTGGCGCTCGTCCAGGAGGGCACCACGGCGACGCAGCGCCGGGTGGACGCCACGCTCGCGACGGTCGCCGAGACGGTCAAGGCCGAGGAGGTCCGTCCGCCGGCCGTCATCGTCATCGGTGAGGTCGTGACCGAGGGTCCCGGCAAGCTGGTGAAGTAACCAGGGGTAACTGAACCCTGTCGCACACCGTCGCACACATTGGCACCACACCCCGGACAAGGCAGTATCACCCCGTGGCCGAACTCATCACGATCGACGACCCCGACGACCCGCGCCTGCGCGACTACACCGGCCTGACCGACGTCGAGCTCCGGCGCAGACGCGAGCCCGCCGAGGGCCTGTTCATCGCGGAGGGCGAGAAGGTCATCCGCCGGGCCAGGCAGGCCGGGTACGAGATGCGGTCGATGCTGCTCTCCGCCAAGTGGGTCGACGTGATGCGCGACGTCATCGACGAGGTCCCGGCGCCGGTGTACGCGGTCCAGCCGGACCTCGCCGAACGCGTCACCGGCTACCACGTGCACCGCGGCGCCCTCGCCTCCATGCAGCGCAAGCCGCTCCCGGACGCCGTCGAGCTCCTCGCCGGCGCCCGCCGGGTGGTGATCATGGAGTCGGTCAACGACCACACCAACATCGGCGCCATCTTCCGCAGCGCCGCGGCCCTGGGCATGGACGCCGTCCTGCTCTCGCCGGACTGCGCGGACCCGCTCTACCGCCGCTCCGTGAAGGTCTCGATGGGCGCGGTCTTCTCCGTCCCGTACGCCCGCCTGGACAGCTGGCCCCGCGGTCTGGAGACCGTACGGGAAGCGGGCTTCAAGATCCTCGCGCTCACTCCCGCGGAGAAGGCGACCTCGATCGACGATGCCGCCCCGCACCGGCTGGAGCGGGTCGCGCTGATGCTCGGCGCGGAGGGCGACGGCCTCTCCACCCAGGCGCTGCGGGCGGCGGACGAATGGGTCCGGATCCCGATGGCCCACGGCGTCGACTCGCTCAATGTGGGCGCGGCGGCGGCGGTCGCCTTCTACGCGGTGGCGACGGGCCGACCGGAGTCCTGACCCGGGCCGTCACACGCCGGAGCGAGGCCCGCACGGCCGCGGAGCGAGGCCCTGAGCGACACCCCTAGGGGTGTCGCGCCCTAGGGGTTGTCCTGCCTCTAGCCCTGCAGGGCCTGCGCGGCGGCGATGCCCAGGGCCACGACCAGCGTCACGACCACGAAGACGAAGAGCCGCTGCCGCAGCAGACGGGGGTTGGCGGGGCGGCGGCCCGTCGACGTCGACCGGGCGCCGGGCCGGGTGCCCGGGCGGGAGTGCGGGCCACGCGAGCCGCCGGTCCGCGGGCCCGGCGAGGGCCGCGAGGACGGCCCCTGGCCGCGCCCCTGACCCCGCTGCTCGCGCTCCGCCTCCCGCTCGGTGCCGTGACCGCGGGTGTCGCGCTCCGTGTACCGCTCGGTCGGGCGGACGGTGTTCCGCTCCTCGGACCGCTCCCGCTGCACGGGCGGACGTGAGACCGGCAGCCCCTGGGCCTCGCGCGCGGCGATCTCCTTCAGCCGCATCGACAGCTGGAGCGTGCTGGGCCGTTCCTCCGGATCCTTCGCCAGACAGGCCCGGATCAGCGGGGCCAGCGCGTCGGGGACCCCGTGCAGCTGAGGCTCCTCGTGCACCACCCGGTAGAGCATGACCTCCGAACTGCCGTGCCCGAAGGGGGAGTCGGCCATCGCCGCGTACGCGAGGGTGGCACCGAGCGAGAACACGTCGGTGGCCGGGGTGACCGCCGCCCCTCGCACCTGCTCCGGCGCGAGGAAGCCGGGCGAGCCCACGGCCGTACCCACGTGGGTGAGCGTGCTGGCCCCGGTGGCCCAGGCGATCCCGAAGTCGATGATGCGGGGGCCCTTGGGGGAGAGCAGGATGTTCGAGGGCTTGAGGTCGCGGTGCACCACCCCGGCCTCGTGGACGGCGACCAGGCCTTCGGAGAGCGCGGCCCCGATCGTGGCCACGTCGGTGGCGCGCAGTCCGCCCTCCTCGGCGACCCGGTCGTGCAGCGAGGGGCCGGGCACGTACTGAGTGGCGAACCAGGGGCGGTCGGCCTCCAGGTCGGCGGCGACGAGCCGGGCCGTACAGCCGCCGCGGATCCGCCGGGCCGCCGACACCTCACGGGCGAAGCGCGACCGGAACTCCTGGTCCTCGGCCAGATCGGGCCGGATCACCTTGAGCGCCACGCGCTGACCGCGCCGGTCGGACCCGAGGTACACGACCCCCATCCCGCCGGCCCCCAGCCTGCGGTGGAGCCGGAACGACCCGACGATCCGCGGATCCTCGCGCCGGAGCCGCATCATCGCCATGTCCGTCCCCTCGTCCGTTCGACGTGGCACAGCTTACGTAGTGGCGCCCGGACGCGCTCATAGGCCGCGCCCTCGCACCGGGATCGATTGTCAGTGCTGAGGGGGACGCTGAACAGTCGTACGGAGCCGGGGCGCGGCTCAACATCCTTTTGCGGTCCCTCACTTGACGGAGGGTCGCGAGACGCCCGCCGCGCCCCGGGCGACGCCTCCAGGGGCTCCGGGGCCGGCGGATACGGGCAGGGCCCCGCGACGTGAGCGATGTCACGCCCGGTGACCTGCCCCGCACCCACCGGAGCGCGCCCGACGGGCCCTCCGCCCCGGCCCCGGAGGGCCCCGACCCCTCCGGGAAGACCCTCACTTCGGGGCCCCCGTCTCCACCCAGGGGAGTACGCCGTGCGGCCGGTCGTCATCCTCCCGGAGGCCCGCAAGTCGATACGCGGGCATGACGTCCCGGGCCCTCCGGCTCCCTAATGTTGATGTCAAGCGGCGGGTGCAGCACTCGTCCCCCGAGGTCACGCACCCGCCGCGTCAGACACGACAGGAGAGGAACCATGGCGTACACGGCACCGCGGTCGACCACCAGCCCCTCGGGCCGACGTCACCCCTTGGTGGCCACGGCCATGGTCCTCCCTCTCGCGGCCCTGCTCGTAGTCGTCTTCGGCGGCTGGGACGCGGTGGTCACACAGGCGTCGTCCGTGGGCGTGATGTTGGGGCGCTGACAGCGCCCCGGACCCGGGAGAGCGGCCCGGGTCGGGGACATCCGGCCATCAACCCCGTGGGGACGGGGGTGTGGCGGACGGCAGCGTGAGGCCGGTCAGCTGGGGAGCTGACCGGCCTTCGCGCTTCCCGACCCCGTCCCCGTATCCGTGCGCTCGTCCGTGAGCGGGCCCCGGCCACATCCGGCACCCGCCCCCCGCCCCGCCCCGAACCCCGTCCTCCCGGTCCGGCCCGCTCGCTCGCCGCGTACGCTCCCCGCGTGGACTCCGCCGCGTCGACCCCGCCTGCCCCGACCTCACCGGCTCCGGGCCTGCCCGCCCCGACCCCGCCCGCCCGGCTCGACCGGCTCGCCGCCGTCGCGCGGGCCGCCGCTCACCGCCCCGGCACGCCCTGCCACTGCGCGAGCGGCCTCGTCGGCGTACTCGCCGACCGGGACGACGGGACCGTCGTACGCCACGGGGCGCTCGTCGCCAAGGCGCACGCCCCCGATACCGACCCGGAGGCGCACCGCGCCCGGCTGGCGCTCGCCGCCCACCCGGACGTCGACGGCGTGCTCCTGCCGCCGCTACAGGTGCCGCTCCCGCAGCCCGGCCCCGACGGGTTCGCCGGTCGGCCCGTCACGGTGTGGCCCTACGGCCCGCCCGTCGACCCGGAGGACCCGGACGCCGCTCCCTGGGAGGACGCGGCGCGACTCCTCGCCCTGCTCCACCGCACCGCGCCCCCGCCGGCGCCCGCCCCGCGCCTCCCGGCCATGCGGGCCCCGCTCAAGGTCTCGCTCGCCGTGGACCGGATGCGCCGGACGGCTCCGCACCACCCGGCCACGGCCACCGTGCTGCGCGCCTGGAGCACGATCCCCGACGGCTCCGGCTCCGGCCCAGGGCTCCTCTGTCACGGCGACTTCCACCTCGGCCAACTGGTCCGCGACCCCCGGGTGATCGGCGACCGCCCCTGGCGGCTCATCGACATCGACGACCTCGGCATCGGCGACCCCGCCTGGGATCTGGCCCGCCCCGCCGCCTGGTTCGCGGCGGGCATCCTGCCTCCCGAGGTGTGGTCCCGCTTCCTCGGCGCGTACCAGCGGGCGGGCGGCCCCGCCGTGGGTGCCGATCCGTGGGTCCAACTCGACGTTCCGGCCCGGGCCCTGACGGTCCAGACGGCCGCCCTGGCCCTCGCCAAGTCGACGGCGGAGGGTCGGCCGCTCGACGAGGTCGAGGACGTGATGATCGACACCTGTGCCCGTATCGCCGGGTACCGAACCGATTCGGCCCCTTCGGCGTCCACGTAAGGTGAAGCCACCATTCGAACGGCAATGTCAGGGAGTTGAGCCGAGCATGCAGTGTCCCAAGTGCCATGCGGCCATGCACACGTACAACCGCAACGGCGTCCAGATCGAGCAGTGCAGCGGCTGCCGAGGGATATTCCTGGACTTCGGCGAGCTGGAGGCCCTGACCCGCCTGGAGTCCCAGTGGTCCCAGCAGGCCCCGCCCGCCCCGCCGGCCTACCCGGCGCAGCCCGCCCCCGCCGCCCCCGCCTGGGGTGCCCCGCACCAGGGCGGCCACCACGGCGGCCACTACCGTCAGCGCGGCTTCGGGCGGATGCTGTTCTCCTCCTGAGCACGAAGAAGCCCCCGGCCGTGGAATACGGCCGGGGGCTTCTTTCGATGGTGCGCGATACTGGGATTGAACCAGTGACCTCTTCCGTGTCAGGGAAGCGCTCTCCCGCTGAGCTAATCGCGCGGGTTGATGCACACGTCGCACCCGAAGGTACCGCGTACTGCGTGCGCGATACTGGGATTGAACCAGTGACCTCTTCCGTGTCAGGGAAGCGCTCTCCCGCTGAGCTAATCGCGCGGGATGGTGCACGCGTCGAACTCGACGGTGCCGGGTGCTGTGTGCGCGATACTGGGATTGAACCAGTGACCTCTTCCGTGTCAGGGAAGCGCTCTCCCGCTGAGCTAATCGCGCGGGGATCCGAGGATCCAGGACCCGAAGGTCCAGTGGACGATACTGGGATTGAACCAGTGACCTCTTCCGTGTCAGGGAAGCGCTCTCCCGCTGAGCTAATCGTCCTTGGAGGTGGAGACGGGATTTGAACCCGTGTAGACGGCTTTGCAGGCCGTTGCCTCGCCTCTCGGCCACTCCACCAGGAGTGATAACAGGGGTTCGGGAAGATCCCCCACATCGAGCGGACGACGAGATTCGAACTCGCGACCCTCACCTTGGCAAGGTGATGCTCTACCAACTGAGCCACGTCCGCTTGTCGTTTCCGTTCCGCTTGCGCGTCCCGGCGACGTGTTGAACTCTAGCGGATTCCTGGGCCAGTACAAAAACGCGTTTCCGCAGCGTGCTGACCTGCGCGCGGACCGGGGTGCCCGGCCGGGCACCCCGGAGGGTTCGTGCGGCGTTCACTCGCCGTGTTCCCCGGGTGGCGGGGAGCCCCCGCGTACGCCCCCCGTACGCGGCCCCCGTGCTTCGGCGCGACCCGTCCTAGACTCGATGCGTGCACGACCTTGCTCCTCTGGCCCGCTTCGGCGGCCTCGTCGCGACCGATCTCCGGGACGTCACCCATGACCCCGAGGCCCTGGACTCCGCCGGCTTCTGGGCCGTCTGCGCGGACTTCGAGGGCCGCCTCACCTGCGCCCGCTTCGGCGACGTGCGGCCCGACCCGGTGCCCACGCCCGTCCCGGGCGCCTGGCACGGACCCGGAGCCGGTGACTGGACGTCCTCGCTCGACCGCGCCGCGTACATCGCGGGCGTCCGGCGCGTGCGCGAACACATCGCGCGCGGCGAGGTCTACCAGGCGAACCTCTGCCGGGTGCTGACCGCGCCGCTGCCGGACCCGGCAGCCGCCGACGTCGACGCCCTCACCGCGCTGCTCGCCCGGGGCAACCCCGCTCCCTACGCCGGAACGATCCGCCTGCCCGCCCACGGCGTGGAGGTCGCCACCGCCTCCCCCGAGCTCTACCTGCGCCGCGAGGGGGCCCTGATCTCCTCGGGCCCCATCAAGGGCACCGGCCGCACCGCCGCCGACCTCCTTCCCAAGGACCACGCGGAGAACGTGATGATCGTCGACCTGGTCCGCAACGACCTGGGGCGCGTCAGCGAGACCGGCACCGTCGCCGTCCCCGCCCTCTGCGCGATCGAGGAGCACCCCGGCCTCGTCCACCTCGTCTCCACCGTCACCGGCCTCCTGCGCGAGGACGCCGGCTGGCCCGAGCTCCTCGACGCCACCTTCCCGCCCGGCTCCGTCACCGGAGCGCCCAAGTCCAGCGCCCTGCGGATCATCGAGGCCCTGGAGACCGCCCCCCGCGGCCCCTACTGCGGAGGCATCGGCTGGGTCGACGCCGACGCGGACACCGCCGAGCTGGCCGTCGGCATACGGACCTTCTGGATCGACCGGCCCGAGGGCGTCCTCCGCTTCGGCACCGGCGCCGGGATCACCTGGGGCTCGGACCCGGAGCGCGAGTGGGAGGAGACCGAGCTGAAGGCGTCCCGGCTGGTCGCGATAGCGTCGGGTGCCTACGAGTCAGGCGCCTACGAGGCGAGCGGAAAGGCCACTTCTCGATGAAACTCTGGGTCAACGGCGGGCTGCACGACGCGGAGACCGCCCTGGTCTCGGTACTGGACCACGGGCTGACCGTCGGCGACGGCGTCTTCGAGACGGTCAAGGCCGAGCGCGGAGAAACGTTTGCTCTCACTCTCCACCTGGAGCGCCTCACCCGCTCCGCCCGCGGCCTCGGCCTGCCCGACCCGGACCTCGACGAGGTCCGCCGCGCCTGCGCCGCCGTCCTCGCCGCCAACCCGATGGAGCTCGGCCGGCTGCGGATCACGTACACCGGGGGTCTCTCGCCGCTCGGCTCCGAGCGCGGCGACGCCGGCACCAGCCTCGTGGTCGGCCTGGGCGAGACCGGCCGTCGCGCCGACTCCACCGCCGTGATCACCGTGCCCTGGACCCGCAACGAGCGCTCCGCCCTCACCGGCCTGAAGACCACCTCGTACGCGGAGAACGTCGTCGCCCTCGCCAGGGCGCGCGAGCAGGGGGCCTCCGAGGCGCTCTTCGGCAACACCGTGGGACAGCTCTGCGAGGGCACCGGCTCCAACGTCTTCGTCGTGCTCGACGGCGGGATCCACACCCCGCCCGTCTCCTCCGGCTGCCTCGCCGGCATCACCCGGGCCCTCACCGTCGAATGGACCGGCGCCGAGGAGACCGTGCTGCCGCTGGACGTCCTGGAGAGCGCCGAGGAGATCTTCCTGACCTCGACCCTCCGCGACGTGCAGGCCGTCCACCGGGTCGACGGGCGCCTGCTCACCGGCGCCCCGGGACCGGTCGCCGCCAAGGCCATGCGGATCTTCGACGAGCGCGCGGCCCGGGACCGGGACCCGCGCCTCGCGTGAACCACCGGGCGTGAGCCGGGGGCGCGTGAACCACCGTGCGGGAATCACCGCGCGTTAATCCGGATGACGGACGGCCCGGGGGTGGGTAGAACACCGGTGATGACCACCACCCTGCGGCCGGCCGAGCCGCTTCAGCAGACGCCCGACGGCGGCCGTTCCCGTACCTACGACGTGTGCGTGAACAGCCGCCGCGTCGGCTCCGTACGCCTCTCGACCGATCCCGCCTTCGGCACCGCCTCGGGCGTGATCCAGGAGCTCCGGGTCGACGAGCCGGACCGGCGGCGCGGCCGGGGCACGGTCGCGGCGCTCGCCTCCGAGGAGGTGCTGCGCGGCTGGGGCTGCGCCGAGGTGCAGATCTCGGTGCCCGCCGACGCCGCGGCGGCGCTGCGGATGGCCCGGGCGCTCGGCTACACCGAGCGCAGCCGGAACATGGTCAGGGAGCTGCCCGACGGGCCGCCGGCGCTGCCGGAGGGCGTCGAGGTCCGGCCGATGACCGGTGCGGAGTTCGACGCGTGGTCCGAGCAGGCCAAGGAGGGCTTCGCACAGAGCTGGATCGAGCGGGGCGTCCCCGAGGAGCAGGCCCGGGCGAAGGCCGAGGACAGCCACCGCAGGCATCTCCCGCAGGGCCTCGACACCCCCGGCGTCGCCATCCACGTCGCCGTCCGCGACGGCCGGTCCGTCGGCGTCCTGTGGACCGGCCGGATAGAACTGGAGCCGGGGGAGTGGACGGCGTTCGTGTACGAGGTGGAGGTCGCCGAGGGCCAGCGGGGCCGGGGCTACGGCCGGGCGCTGATGCTGCTCGCCGAGCGCGTCGCCCTGGCGTCCGGTGAGACCCGGCTCGGCCTGCACGTCTTCGCGGGCAACACCCCGGCGATCCGGCTCTACGAATCGCTCGGCTACCGCACGACCTACGTCAACAGCGCCAAGGCGCTCCTGTAGCGACGGCCGGGAGGGGCGGTCAGCCCTTCAGGAGGCCGTCGGCGATCTCCGAGATCCGCCCGCGCAGGCCCTCCTGGCTCTGGCCGCCGTCCAGACGCTCGCCGCCGATCACATAGGTCGGGGTGCCGGTGACCTTGATCGCCTTGCCCTCGGCCTCGTCCGCGTCGACGGTCAGCAGGTGCCGGCCGTCGATCAGCGCGGTGTCGAACTCCTCGGCGTCCAGCCCAAGCTCGGTCGCCACCTCCAGGAGGACCGCCTCGCCCCGCTCGCCGAGCTCGTCCGTGCGGGCGAGCAGCGCCTCCACGTACGGCCAGCCCTTCCCCTGCTCCACGGCCTCCTCGGCGGCCTGGGCGGCGGCGTACGCGTGCTTGTGCTTCGCCAGCGGGAAGTGGCGCAGCTGTACGTCGAGCCGGTCGCCGTACGTCTCACGGAGGGCGCGGACGTCGTCGAGGGCCGCGAAACAGTCGGGGCACTGGAGGTCGAACCAGGCCTCCAGGACGACGGGGGAGGCGGGTGCGGTGGTGGAGTCACTCATGCCAGCAGTCTCCCTCACCGGGACCTGGGGAGGAGATCCGGCCGGGGCGACCCGGAGATCTCCCTGAGAACCGCCCCGGGACATGGCCCCGGGCGCCCTCGGCGGTGCAGGATGGAAGGGACGTATCACCCGGGACCTGGAGGATCGCATGCTCGCCGAGACCATTTGCTCCGCGGCGGCCGTCGCGGGCCTGGGCATCGCCGCGATCACGGCGTACCGGAAGCGTTTCCTGTCCGCCGCCCGGATCGCCGCCTACTCGCTGGTACCGCTGGGTCTCGTGATGACCGGCGCCGTGGACTGGATCGCCGACACGGCCTTCAGCCCCGTGGCCTGGGCCGGGTTCGGCGTGCTCGGAGCCGCCTGGCTGCTCCTGTCGTCCACGCGGGCCGTCGAGCGGCGCCGGAGCGGCCGCAAGGAGACCACCGGGGGAGCGGAGCCGAGGGCCGTGGCCCCGGCCGCTTCGACGCCGTCGCGCACCGCGGGGCGCAAGCCGCAGGCCGGCCAGGCGGGCGGCCAGGCCGGCGCGGAGGACTTCAGCGACATCGAGGCGATTCTGAAGAAGCACGGAATCTGATCACTTCTGGCGCTTCCCGTTCCCGTGATCCACGGGAAGGGGTGAACAGCCTTTGCGCTGGGGCGTGTTGCGGGATTCTCCGGGCGTGGCGTGCGTCATCATCCCCCCGAGATGCTGGATACCTCGCGGGAACCCGTCCCCGCCGCCCCCGATGCCCCCACCGACGTCCCGGCCGAAGAGCCGCGCGGCTGTCTGTTCGCGCTCTCCCAGCCGCCGCTGATGATCTTTCTCGCGGTGATCGGCTGTCTGCTGCTGATGGCCGCCGTGCACGATCTCTTCGTCCTGTGAGCTCGCGCGGCGGGTCCCGCCGTCAGCCCGCCGCTTCCTTGCGGCGCGCCCGGTACGCGGCCACGTGCAGCCGGTTGCCGCAGGTGCGGCTGTCGCAGTAGCGGCGCGAGCGGTTGCGGGAGAGGTCGACGAAGGCCCGGCCGCAGTCCGGTGCCTCGCACCGCCGCAGCCGCTCCTGCTCGCCCGCCACGACGATGAAGGCGAGGGCCATGCCGCAGTCGGCGCCGAGGTGGTCCGCCACCGAGGCGCCCGGCGCGAAGTAGTGCACGTGCAGGTCGTAGCCGTCGTGGTCGGTGAGCCGCGGAGTCGTTCCCGCGGCGGCCACCAGCTGGTTGATCAGGGGGGCCGCGATCCGGGGCTCCGGCGCCGAGAAGACCGCGGCGAACTTCTCGCGCACATCGCGCACGGCCTTCAGGTCGTCCAGGTCGAGCTCGCCCACGTCACTGATCTTGTGCCCGTGCACGAAGGTCCGCAGCCCTTCGAGGTCCGCGAGCTCGTCGGGACGGTCGCCCTGGGGGGCGGTGTTCATCAGACCGACGACGGTGTCGAGGGCGATCCGGGTGTCGTGGGGGATCAGCACGATTCGCTCCCTGGCCGGCCGCGGACGGCGCCCGCGGAATTGCGCTGACTTTAGCGCGCCCCGGAAAGGCCAGCGGCGCCCTCCACCGCGCCGGCTGCGCGGTGGGGAGCGCCGTTGTCATGCCTATGTGACTGCACACGCGGCGCCGTCGCCCCGAGTCGGACGGCGCCGTGCGGCTCTCGGCCTGGCTCAGCTGTCCGCCAGGATGTGGGAGAGCTCCGTGTCGAGATCGAAGTGCCGGTGCTCGGTGCCCGGTGGCACGGCGGCGTCGGTCCGCTTCAGGAACGACTCCAGGGCCCTCGCCGGGGCCTCGAGCAGGGCTTCTCCCTCGGGTGAGCTCAACGCGATGCAGACGACTCCCTGGCCGTGACTACGGGATGGCCAGACGCGGACGTCGCCCGTGCCGGTGGGCCGGTGCAGCCCCTCGGCGAGAAGGTCGCGGGCGAAGACCCACTCGACCGTCTCTTCGGCTCCGGTGTGGAAGGTGGCGTGCACGGCATACGGATCGGCCGTGTCATACCGCAGGCCCGCGGGTACAGGCAGTGAGGACTCGCTCGACACAACGAGGCGCAGGTGCAGCTCGCAGCTGACCGTGGTGTTCATAAGCGCCAGGGCCTTTCGCTCAGTGTGCGCTCGGGGATTCGCACGTCGGCGAAATCGACATGCCACCTCCAGTGCCGTTGTAAACCCCTCTGTCGGTTTTGTGATCGTTCAGGTAGCTCGGATGGCCGCGTGTAACTTTGGGTAATACCGCCATACCGGTGAGACCTCCGCGTCCGGTAAGTTGGAGGGTATGAATGCGGAGAGTGACGAGCGCACAGGGGATTCCGCAGCCGGCCAGGAAGCCGAACTGGGATCCCGCGCACCGGAGTTCATCAAGTCCCGGCGAGGCCTGCATCTGAGCTGGCAGGTGGGCGTCTTCATCGTGGGTCTCGCCGTGGTCGGCGCGGGCGTCGTGATGCTGCCGCTGCCCGGGCCCGGCTGGCTCGTCATCTTCGGCGGCATGGCGATCTGGGCGACCGAGTTCGTCTGGGCACAGCTCGTGCTCCGCTGGACCAAGCGGAAGGTCACCGAGGCCGCCCAGCGTGCCCTCGATCCCAAGGTCCGCCGCAGGAACATCATCCTCACCACCGTCGGCCTGGTGATCATCGGCGCCCTGCTCGGCATCTACCTCTGGAAGTTCGGCATCGTCATGCCGTGGAAGATCACCGAGTGACCTTCCGATGGTTCGGGAGCCCCGCTGACATGGGGTAATGTTTGCGATGCGCCCGGGCGATTAGCTCAGTGGGAGAGCACTTCGTTCACACCGAAGGGGTCACTGGTTCGAACCCAGTATCGCCCACCACCCGGATCGAAGGCCCGGAGACGGAACACCGTCTCCGGGCCTTCGGCGTTCACCGCATCCGCGACAGCCGCTCCCGCATCCGCCGGGCATCCCGCAGTCGCTGCTCGTACGTGGCACCCACCGCGAGCAGCAGGAGCCCCGCGAGGGCCGGCGGCAGCCAGCGGGGCAGCGCGCCCACGACCTGCACGACGTACGGGGCCAGCTCGTGCAGCCCGTCCAGGGCCAGCGTCGCGCCGCCCAGCACGAGCAGGGCCTGGAGCCGGAACCGCGCCCCCAGCAGCGTCACGACGAGTGCCGCGACCCCCAGGAGCAGCGGGCGCACCCAGTCCGGGTCCGTCCAGGCCGCGACGAGGCTCGGCAGCAGCGTCGCCGCGAGGCCGGGGCCGTACGCCGCCCAGGACGAGGTCTCCGGGTCCCGGCGCCGCCGCAGGAACCCGACCGCCAGCGCGGGCAGCGTCACCGGGAGCGTGTAGGCCTCCGGGGTCGTCACCTCCGAGACCGCCAGCCGCACCCAGGTGGCCAGCAGGAACAGCGCCGCCGCCGTCCACGAGGCGAACCGCCGCCGCTCCGGCCGGACCGCCGTCGCCGCCGCGATCACCCCGCCGAGGGCCAGGGCGAGCGCGAGGAACGCCGGACGGGAAGCGGCGATCCCCAGGGCGAGCAGCCCCACGGAGGCGCCGGTGATCTCGACCGTCAGGGCGACCGCGCCCGGACGGGTCCGCGCGCCCACCGCGGCGGTGGCCGCCGGGACCAAGAGCAGGGCCAGCGCCGTCCAGTGGTCCTCGAACCCGATGGCCGCGGCCGCCGCGAGGACCAGCCCCGTGGCCGCGAGTACCGCGCCGCAGGCGGAGACCGTCCGGCGGCCGCCCTCGCCGAGGACCGCGACAGCCGTGAGGAGTCCGAGCAGCAGCCCCAGCGAGGCGAAGGTGGCCCCGCGCACGTCCAGGGCGAGCGCGAGCGCGCTCACGGCGGACGCGAGCCCGCCGACGTAGGCGCTCCAGCCGAGCGCCGTACGGGGCTCCACGACGGTCGCCTGCGCCTGGGGTCGCCGGGGCGCCCAGGTGCCCCAGGGGGTCCCGGGCGCGGAGGCGGGCGGTACGGGTCGGTCGGTGGGGCTCGTGGCCGGTGCGCCGGGCGCCTCGGCCAGGCGCAGACCGCGCGCCGCCGGGCCGGGGTGGACGGCGAGCCAGAGGGCCGCCGCCGCGGTGAGGAGCTGGAGGGCGAGCGTCGCCGCGTACGGCAGGTCCAGGGAGACCGGCAGGGCGGTGAGCAGGGCCCAGACCAGTGCGAGCGCGCCGCAGCGGGCCCAGAGCCGGGGGACGGCCGCGAGCGCGGCGGCGACCACCAGGAGGACCAGGGCGGCGGTCGCCGGGTACGAGGTGAGGGCGCGCTCGGCGTGCTCGCCGGACCAGACAGCCGTCGTCCGGGCCACCGGCCCGAGCAGGCCCGCGCCCGCGGGCGGCAGCGCCCACAGGGCGCCGAGCGCCGCGACACCGGCCCCGGCGGCGGCCAGCCCGAGCCGCATGCCACGCGGCAGCCACGCGGCCCCGACCACAGTGCCCGCGCCGGCAGTGCTCGCGCCGGCCGTGCTCGCGCCGGCAGCGCTCGGGCCCGAGGTGTCAGGGCGCCACACCGACGCCAGGGCCAGTCCGCACAGCACGTACCCCGGGACCTCCCACTCCGTCGGCAGGGCCGCGCGGAGGAGGCCGCCGAGCGCGGCCACCGTCGCGAGGCCCGCCAGCGCCGAGGCCGCCGCCGCGAGCGGAGGCCTGCGCCGGGCCACGTACAGCGTCAGCGCCGCACCCGTCAGGAGGAGCGGCGCGCCGCTCCACGGCGAGGTCAGGGAGAGCCAGAAGCCCGTCAGGAGCGACCAGCCGCCCAGCGCCGACGCCCCGGTGGCCGCCGTGATCCGGACCGCCGCCGGCCGGGCCCACAGCACCGCCGCCGCGTCCGCCGCGGCCGTGACCAGCGCCGCCCAGGCGAAGGCCGTCGGCCCGCCCCCGGCCGAGAGCACGCCCAGCGGCAGCGGGAGCTGGGCGGCGACCACGGCCGCCGGAAGCGGGATCCGCAGCCGGGGCAGTACCGACCCGTACGCCGTCCACGCCCCCGCGAGGACCGCCGACGCCACCGCCGCGTACGCGAGGCCGTCGGTCTCCGCCAGCGCCACCCGGTGCAGCGCGTACGCGTCCAGCACCATCAGGACGAGGCCCAGCGCCGCCACCGACTCGCCCGTCGAGACCAGCCCCCTGCGCAGCAGCGCCACCGGCGCGGCCAGGGCCGCCGAGGTCACCACGAGCAGCACCGCGGCGCGGCCGCCGATCCCCATCGAGCCCCAGCTCACCAGGGTGAAGGCGACCGCCGCGATCGTCAGCAGCGTCCCGCCGAGCGTCAGCAGGACGTTCTGCGCGCTCCGCGGTGTCGAGTCCGTGAACCCCGGACGGGGCCGCGGCGCCGCCGCGGTCGGGACCGGCGCGTACAGCGCGCGGATCAGCCAGGCCCGGCGGGCCAGCAACTGGGTCCGCCGCGCGTCGAGTTGCGCCAGCTCGCGGTCGACGAGCACCAGCTCGTCCGCGGGCGGCAGGGAAGTGTCCATAACCGGAGTGTGGCCCCGGCCACACGCGACGGGAATGCGTCACCGTACTCAGATCCGGGCCTGAGTACCCCCACACCGGGCGGATGGACCGGTGCCGGTGCCGGTACCGCTTCCGCTCCCTGCTCCCGTACGACCTGGTCGTCACCGCCCGCGCCCCGCGCCGACGGGCCGGTTTGAAGGAAACCCGCACGGGCCTGTATGGTTCAACCCGTTCCCGGGCGATTAGCTCAGCGGGAGAGCACTTCGTTCACACCGAAGGGGTCACTGGTTCGATCCCAGTATCGCCCACCGGGAGAGGCCGGTCCGTCGAAAGACGGACCGGCCTCTGTCATGTCGCGGAGCGATGCGACGGATCCATCTGTCAGGCCGCCGTGCGCAGTTCCGGACGCAGCGGCCACGCGGGGTCCACCGTCTCCGGCGTCCCCTGCCGCGTGAACCACGCCTGGAGCCCACGCGCCTGCGCCGCGTGCCACACCGCCTGGAGCGTGTGCAGCTCCGCCGGGGTCAGCCGCTCCAGCCGGGACGAGAAGCGCCGCGCGACCGCCCGTACGACGTCCATCGCCGCCGTCGCGTCCGCCGCCGCGTCGTGCGCCCCGGCCAACTCCACCTCGTAGTGCGCGCACAGGTCCGTCAGCGTCCGACGGCCCTTGCGGTACCGGTCCAGATGCTTGTCCAGGACCCGCGGGTCGAGCACGCACAGCGGCGAGCTCGCGAGATAGGTGCCCAGCGACGAGGCCCGGTGCCGGCGCAGCTCCCGGTCCAGGATCGTCAGGTCGAACGGTGCGTTCATCACCACGAGCGGCCGCCCCGCCGCCGTCTCGTCGGCGAGCGCCCGTGCCAGTTCCTCCATCACCGGAGCCGGCCAGCGGCCGTTCCGCTGGAGGTGATCGTCCGTCAGGCCGTGTACGGCGGTGGCCTCCTTGGGCACGGATATGCCCGGATTGACCAGCCAGCGCGTCACCCGCGGACGCGCCCCGGCCGTGTCCTGCACGACGAGGGCGGCCGAGACGATCCGGTCCTCCTCGACGTCAACTCCCGTGGTCTCCGTGTCGAAAGCGGCCAGGGGCCCTTCGTACCAGTGCGTCGTCATCCCCGAACTCCTCGCACCCCAGAGGCAGATGGCCAACCCCCTGCCCGAAACGGTGATACCCGGACTGTTTGCGCCGTACGCGGACCGGTCACAACATCAGGGACGGGGAAGGAAATCGACATGGCGCTCGCCCAGCCCGAGTCGGGAGGGCTGCCGCCCCAGCGGGCAGCATCGACGCGCGGCTCACTCGCCACCACCGCCTGCATGGAGACCCTCCAGGTGGGTTACCTCCACGCGGTCGCCGCGGCGGCCGGCTGCTCACTGTCCCAGCCCTTTCCGGACAACGGCATCGACTGGCACGTCAGCCACGGCTCTCCCGGACACACCGTCGACGACGAGGTCACCATCAAGGTGCAGTTGAAGTGCACCTACCAGATACCGCCGCGACTGCCGGGGAACGCCTCCGCCGCGTTCTCGTTCACTCTCGACAACGACCACCTCGTGAAGCTCGCCCGGACCCCCGTGTCCGTGCACAAGATCCTGGTCGTGATGCTCGTCCCGAGGGCGCAGGAGGACTGGCTGAGGGCGAGCCACGACCGGCTCGACCTGAGGCACTGCTGCTACTGGATCAACCTGGCCGGACACCCGGTCACGGGACGGCGCCGGACCACCGTGCGCGTCCCGACGGCGCGGATCTTCGACGACCGGGCGCTCTGCGAGATCATGACCCGGGTCGGCGTGGGAGGGACACCTTGATGCACCGACCGATCGACGACCCCGAGGGCGAGTACGGCGCCGACCGGGGACACGGAGCCGACGGCACGTACGGAGCGGACGGCAGCTTCGGAGCGGACGGCAGGTACGGAGCCGGGCCCGGTTCCGGAGCCGTACCGCCGCCCTACCGGCCCCACCCGGCGCCCGGCGACACCCCCGGGCCCTGGACCGGGATCCCCGCGCCGCCCACCGGGCCCTGGGCCGACACCCAGGGCCCGCCCGACCCCGGGCGGGTCGACCCGAGGGTCCTCGGCGCCCTCCTCGCCCGTCACGGCTGGCGGCGGCGCGGCGGGGCGGCCGGCCGCTACAGCCGCTGGACCCCGCCCGGCGGCCCGGGCGGCACCGGCCACGGCGGCACGAGCCTGCTCGTCCCGGAGAGCCGTGCCTTCCCGGACTGCGAGGACCTGCTCGGCGAGGCGCTCGCCGCCCTCGCCCACAGCGGCACGCCCTCCGCGCGCGAGGTCCTCACCGGCCTCACCGTCCCCAGCGACGAGATCCGCTGGTGGCGCGACGTGCCGCCGGGCCCGGCCGGCACCGTCCCCTGGACCGTGCAGGAGCAGCTCAGGTCGGCGGCCCGCCAGCTCCTCCTCGCGGGCGCCCTGGCCGTGCGCGGCCGGGCCGGCTACCACGGCGCCCGCCACCGCCGGCCCGCCCAGGCCTCCCTGGAGTCCGTCGTCGTCGGCGCCGCCCCCGGCGGGCGCGGCCTGACCGCCTTCCTGCCGGTCGAACCGGGCCGCCCCGTCGCCGTCCGGCTCTACCACGCGCTCTACGCGGCGCGGGAGGCCACGGACTACCAGCGGGCCACCGGTGGCATGGAGGCCTTCGACGCCGCCGTCGAGGCGGGCGTCAGCCGTGAGCTCATCGAGGCGCTCGTCGCCCTCGTCCGGGGGACCGAGGGAGCCAGGATCGCCCTCGAATGGGCCCCGGCCGCCGGAGCGCCCGAGGGGTGCGCGGCCCGCCCCGAACCCGTCGAGTTCTCGCCCGGCGACCTGCCCGCCCTGCGCGAGGCGAGCGCCCGCTACCTGACGGACGAGCCCTCCGTCCCGGTACGGATCACCGGGGCCGTCGTCCGCATGCGCCGCTCGGGGCCGCGCGGCGAGGGCACCGTCCGGCTGCGGGTGCTCGGCGGGGCGGAGGTCCCGCACGTCCGCGCCGTCCTCGACGAGGAGGCGTACCGCACCGCCGTCCACGCCCATCTGGTCGGGCTCCCGATCCGGGTCGTCGGCCGGCTGGAGAGCCGCGGCGGCTTCCGGCGCCTCACCGACGCCTCCGGGGTCGTCCCCGTCCAGGTGGACGAGGCGGAACGGGACCGGCTGATGAAGTCGCTCCACGAGAACCTCGACTTCTTCGAGGAGGCGTGCGGCCCGGACGACTGACGGCCTCCCGTCGGCCGGGGCCGTGAGCACGGAATGCGCGAGCCGGAGACGAACCGGGCCCGTTAAGATCGGCGTGACGCGGCACCTCGTCTCTGCCGCGCACCGTCGGCGCCGGCACCTCGTGCCTGCCAGCGCCCCAATGGAAGAAGAACACCAGTGTCTGAAGTCCGTGTGACCGTCCAGTCCGCCTCGGAAGCAGAGGAGAGGGCGGTGAGCGCGGGCACCACCGCCGGTGCCCTCTTCGCCGACGACCGCACCGTCATCGCCGCCCGCGTCGGCGGCGAGCTGAAGGACCTCTCGTACGAGCTCGCCGAGGGCGATGTCGTCGAGGGCGTCGAGATCTCCTCCCCGGACGGTCTCGACATCCTGCGCCACTCCACCGCCCACGTCATGGCCCAGGCCGTGCAGGAGCTCTTCCCCGAGGCCAAGCTGGGCATCGGCCCGCCGGTCCGGGACGGCTTCTACTACGACTTCGACGTCGAGAAGCCCTTCACTCCCGAGGACCTCAAGGTCATCGAGAAGAAGATGCAGGAGATCCAGAAGCGCGGCCAGCGCTTCTCCCGCCGCGTGGTGACCGACGAGGCCGCCCGCGAGGAGCTCGCGGACGAGCCGTACAAGCTCGAGCTCATCGGCATCAAGGGCTCCGCCTCCACCGACGACGGGGCCAACGTCGAGGTGGGCGGCGGCGAGCTGAGCATCTACGACAACCTCGACGCCAAGACCGGCGAGCTGTGCTGGAAGGACCTCTGTCGCGGTCCGCACCTGCCCACCACCCGGAACATCCCGGCGTTCAAGCTGATGCGCAACGCGGCCGCCTACTGGCGCGGCAGCGAGAAGAACCCGATGCTCCAGCGCATCTACGGCACCGCCTGGCCGTCGAAGGACGAGCTGAAGGCGCACCTCGACTTCCTGGCCGAGGCCGAGAAGCGCGACCACCGCAAGCTCGGCAACGAGCTCGACCTCTTCTCCGTCCCGGACGAGATCGGCTCCGGCCTCGCGGTCTTCCACCCCAAGGGCGGCATCATCCGCCGGGTCATGGAGGACTACTCGCGCAAGCGCCACGAGGAGGAGGGCTACGAGTTCGTCTACTCGCCGCACGCCACCAAGGGCAAGCTCTTCGAGAAGTCGGGCCACCTGGACTGGTACGCCGAGGGCATGTACCCCCCCATGCAGCTCGACGAGGGCGTGGACTACTACCTCAAGCCCATGAACTGCCCGATGCACAACCTGATCTTCGACGCGCGCGGGCGCTCCTACCGTGAGCTGCCGCTGCGCCTGTTCGAGTTCGGCACCGTGTACCGGTACGAGAAGTCCGGCGTCGTCCACGGCCTGACCCGGGCGCGCGGCTTCACCCAGGACGACGCGCACATCTACTGCACCCGCGAGCAGATGGCGGAGGAGCTGGACAAGACCCTCACCTTCGTCCTCAACCTGCTCCGCGACTACGGTCTGAACGACTTCTACCTGGAGCTGTCGACCAAGGACCCGGAGAAGTTCGTCGGCTCCGACGAGGTGTGGGAGGAGGCCACCGCGGTCCTCCAGCAGGTCGCCGAGAAGCAGGGCCTCCCGCTGACCCCCGACCCGGGCGGCGCCGCGTTCTACGGCCCGAAGATCTCGGTGCAGGCGCGGGACGCCATCGGCCGTACCTGGCAGATGTCGACCGTGCAGCTCGACTTCAACCTGCCGGAGCGCTTCGACCTGGAGTACACCTCCCCGGACGGCACCAAGCAGCGCCCGGTCATGATCCACCGCGCGCTCTTCGGCTCGATCGAGCGCTTCTTCGCGGTGCTCCTTGAGCACTACGCGGGTGCGATGCCGCCGTGGCTGGCGCCGGTGCAGGCGACCGGTATCCCGATCGGTGACGCCCACATCGACTACCTCCAGGAGTTCGCCGTCAAGGCGAAGAAGCAGGGTCTGCGGGTCGAGGTCGACTCCTCTTCGGACCGGATGCAGAAGAAGATCCGGAACGCGCAGAAGCAGAAGGTTCCGTTCATGATCATCGCGGGTGACGAGGACATGGCCGCCGGGGCCGTCTCCTTCCGCTACCGCGACGGTTCGCAGGAGAACGGCATCCCCGTCGACGAGGCCATCGCCAAGATCGCCAAGATCGTCGAGGACCGCGTCCAGGTCTGACGATGCCGAAGGCTGACGGCGCCGGAGGTCCGACGGCGCCGGAGGTCCGACGACCGCGGAGCGTGTTCAGGTAGAGGCCCCCGGGGAATCCCCCGGGGGCCTCTACTCGTCCTCCCGCGTGAACGACTGGATCAGCCAGGACGAGAACGAACCCGTCACCGCGCCCAGCAGGGCGAGCCCGCAGGCCATCACACCCACCGCCGTCACCCGGCCCATCGGGGTCACCGGGGTGACATCCCCGTACCCCACCGTCGCGAGCGTGGCGCAGGCCCACCACACCGCGTCGCCGAAGGTGACGATCGTGGCACCCGGGGCGTCCGCCTCGAACTGGTAGACGGTGAGCGCTCCCGCGAAGCCCAGCAGGCTCGCGGTGAGGCCGGCGTAGACCATCACGCGCGCGTAGAGGCTGAGCCGGGGTTTGTCATGGCGGCGCTGTACGCGGTCGTAGATGTTCACCATCCGCACCGGCCGCAGCAGCGGCAGCACCAGGACCACCGTGTCGAGGAGATGCGTGCGGACGAAGCGGAGCGGGCCGAGGCCGCTGAGGCGGAGCCGTACCGCGTAGTCCGCGATGAAGACGGCCCAGGCGGCGAAGGTGACGGCGAGGCAGAGGTCGAGCCAGGCCTGGGGGAGACGGTCGTGCCCGAGGATCCCGACCGCGTAGCCCGTCAGAAAGGCGAGGGAGGCCACGGCGAGCGGGATCTCCATACGGCGGTCCCAGCGTTCCTGCCGGGGCGGTTTCGGCGGCGGCCTGTCGCTCATCGGATCAGCATGGCCGCTGCACGGATCTTCCGCCCCGGCGACACGTTCCGAACGGGCGAAGCAATATGCTGCACAGCATGACGACTGAGCCGGAGCAGCAGATCGGAGTCGGGACGCGGGACGCGTTCCAGCGCCTGTGGACGCCTCATCGGATGGCGTACATCCAGGGCGAGAACAAGCCGACCGGGCCGGGGGCCGAGGACGGCTGTCCGTTCTGCTCGATTCCGTCGAAGTCGGACGAGGACGGTCTGGTGATCGCCCGCGGTGAGAGCGTGTACACGGTCCTCAACCTGTACCCGTACAACGGCGGACACCTGATGGTCGTGCCCTACCGCCACGTCGCCGACTACACGGATCTGGACGCGGCGGAGACGGCGGAGCTCGCCGACTTCACCAAGCGCGCGATGGTTGCGCTGCGGACGGCCTCCGGCGCGCACGGCTTCAACATCGGCATGAACCAGGGCGCCGTCGCGGGCGCCGGGATCGCCGCCCACCTGCACCAGCACGTGGTGCCGCGCTGGGGCGGCGACACCAACTTCATGCCGGTCGTCGGGCACACCAAGGTGCTGCCGCAGCTGCTCGCCGACACCCGGAAGATGCTGGCCGACGCCTGGCCGGCCACCATCTGATCCGTATCCGTACGTGTGCGGTGACCCGGGTCGAGCGGCCCGGGTCCCGCCGTGCGCGGGTCAGGCGTCGTAGACGTCGGCCTTCTTCGGGCCCGGCTCCTGGATGCCGCCGCCGAGGATCAGCGAGCGGTTGGTGAAGCGCTCCGTGTCCACGTTGTGGTCGTCGAGCATCTTGACGGTCGCGGAGTGGACGGCCCGCAGCACCGGGGTGGCCATGCGGATGGCGTCGTCGGCCATGAAGCGGTTCTTCCAGAGCGGGCCGGCCCAGGCGTGGCGGAGGCCGAAGGGCTCGGGCAGGACGAGCTTGCCGCCGAGGAAGTCCAGGATCGGCGGGAACCAGGTGAGCGGGGCGCGGACGGCCATCCGTACGACGTCGTCGGTGTCGGTCACCGGCAGCTTGATCTCGCGGGTCTCCCAGAAACGGACGGCCTTCGAGACCTCCTTGGTCTTCGCCTTGGGCTTCGTGGTGAAGAGGGAGTGCACGGGGCCGAGGGCGTGGCCGGTGACCTCGATCCGCAGGGTGTGGTGGAGCGAGGTGACGGTGACCAGCATCGTGAGGACCAGGTTCCCGTCCCAGAGGGTGAACTGCACACCGAGGTAGTGGCGGTTCCCGGCGCCGAACTGCTGGTCGTTGCAGATGCGCTGTATCTCGTGCGGCTTGACCTGGTAGTGGACGATGTTGTCGCCCTCGGGGCGGGTGACCTCGTCGGCGCCCTCGCCGACCGGGGAGACGATCCAGTGCTTGACGGTCGGCTTGGGGAAGCCGGTCTTGAGGGAGCCGCGCTCCAGCAGCGTGAGCTGGTCGTGGATCTTCCGTACGACGTCCCAGGCGCGGAAGTCGTGGATCTCCCGGCCGGGCTGGGGGACGAGCTCCTCGGCGAGGGTCCAGCTGCCCCAGCGGGTGCCCATGCCGAGGATGCCCCGGGTGCCCGCGTAGAAGACGATGTTGGACTGCTGCTCGGCGGAGAGCTTCTCCAGGTTGACGCGGAGGGCTTCGGCGGCCTTCTCTCCCGGGTCCTGCGGCACCGCCTCGGGGATCTTGGGGCCGACGCCGCCACCGCTGAGCAGGGAGGTCCACTGGGCGCGCAGGTCGGTGGCGGTCTTCTCGCAGATATGGCGGGCGAGGAACCAGCCGAGGACCGGAGCCACGATCATGGCGCGCAGATAGTTCGGCAGGATCCCGTCGAAGGGCAGCCTCAGCAGGACGAGCAGCGAGAAGAGGCCGGCCGCGACGAGGAGCCCGGTGCCGACGGCGCTGGTGCGCCTGTTCTCGGAGCCGGCGGCGACCCGGCGGAGCTGGATGACGCCCAGCCAGAGCAGCAGGCCGGGCAGGAAGATGACGCCGCAGAAGAAGGTGACCATGGTCAGCCGGATGTCGCGCTGCTTGCGGATCCGGGAGGCGGCGAGGCAGTGCTCGACGACCGGCTGGGGTTCGGCGCCGAAGGACTGGATGAGGGCCTTGCGGCCGCCGCCGAGCATGCGTACCTGGACCGCGCGGGAGAAGGCCTCGCCGAGGTCGGGGTGGAAGAGCTTGTTCCACCGGCCTTCCTTGACCGTCGACTTGTGCAGGTCGTTGTTGGCCTCCAGGATCGTGTCGACCGGGCTGTCGCGGTACGCGACGGAGGCGAGGGCATGGGTCGCCGCCGTCTGCCCGTCCGAGCCCTGAAGGGGAATCTGTGCCCCAGGTCCGAATCCGTCGAAAGCCACTGCCGCCCCCATCGCCGCGAGTACTTGTGCGGGCTGTTCCCAACTGCCGCGCCCCGCACACCTTCTGAGCTGGGCACCACAGCGTAACCGGGTACCGGTCGATGCGTCACTGCCTGTGGATATCGTCGGCCGAATGCTGTCCGCCCGGCGTGCGCCGGGCGGACGTGTACAGCTGTCGCTCCGTCAACTAGGAATGCTTTTCGGCCTGTTCGCGCATCCGGTCCGCGAGGTGCGGTGGCATCGGTTCGTGCCGGGCGTACGTGCGGTCGAACCGGCCCGTGCCGTGCGAGACGGAGCGCAGGTCGATCGCGTACCTGCTGATCTCGATCTCCGGGACCTCGGCCCGGACCAGGGTCCGCCCGGGACCGGCCTGCTCGGTGCCGACGACCCGGCCGCGCCGCCCCGACAGGTCGCTCATGACCGGGCCCACGTACTCGTCGGGGACGAGGACCTGGACCTCGGCGACCGGCTCCAGGAGATGGACGGGGACGTCGGCGGCCGCCTCGCGCAGCGCGAGCGCCGCGGCCGTCTGGAAGGCGGCGTCGGAGGAGTCGACCGAGTGCGCCTTGCCGTCCCGCAGGGTGATCCGGATGTCGACGAGGGGGTAGCCGGCGGAGACGCCCCGCGCGGCCTGGGCCCGCACCCCCTTCTCGACGGAGGGGACGAACTGGCGCGGGACCGCCCCGCCGACGACCTTGTCGACGAACTCGATGCCGCTGCCCGTCGGCAGCGGCTCCACCTCGATCTCGCAGATGGCGTACTGGCCGTGGCCGCCGGACTGCTTGACGTGCCGGCCCCGGCCGGCCGAGGCGCCGCCGAAGGTCTCGCGCAGCGACACCTTGTACGGCACGGCGTCGACCTGGACCCCGTACCGGCCCCGGAGCCGTTCGAGGACGACGTCCTGGTGGGCCTCGCCCAGGCACCACAGCACCACCTGCCGGGTGTCCTGGTTCTGTTCGAGGCGCATGGTGGGGTCCTCGGCCACCAGCCGGGCCAGGCCCTGCGAGAGCCGGTCCTCGTCGGCCTTGCTGTGGGCCTCGACGGCGAGCGGCAGCAGCGGCTCCGGCATGCTCCACGGCTCGATGAGGAGCGGGTCGTCCTTGGCGGAGATCGTGTCGCCGGTCTCGGCGCGGCCGAGCCGGGCCACGCAGGCGAGGTCACCGGCGACGCAGTGCGGCAGGGGGCGCTGCTGCTTGCCGAACGGGGAGGTGAGGCCGCCGATCCGCTCGTCGACGTCGTGGTCCTCGTGGCCCCGGTCGGTCAGGCCATGGCCGGAGACGTGCACGGTCTCGTCGGGGCGCAGGGTCCCGGAGAAGACCCTGACCAGGGAGATCCGGCCGACGTAGGGGTCGGCGGCGGTCTTGACGACCTCGGCGACCAGGGGTCCGTCGGGGTCGCAGGTGATCGGCGGCCTGGGCTGCCCGTCGGGGGTGGTGACGGCGGGCGGCTCGTGCTCCAGGGGCGAGGGGAAGCCACCGGTGATCAGTTCCAGGAGTTCGAGGGTGCCGAGGCCCTGCGTCCCGCCGTCGGCGGCGGGGGCGGCCGCGAGGACCGGATGGAAGCTGCCCCGGGCGACGGCCTTCTCCAGGTCGTCGACGAGCGTCTTCACGTCGATCTCCTCGCCGCCGAGGTAGCGGTCCATGAGGGTCTCGTCCTCGCTCTCGGCGATGATCCCCTCGATGAGCCGGGCGCGGGCCTCCGCGATCAGCTCCCGCTGGTTCTCGTCGGGGGCCTCCTCGCGCCGTACGCCCGTCGAGTAGTCGAGGATCCGCTCCGAGAGCAGCCCGACGAGGCCGGTGGCGGGGGCGTGCCCGTCGGCGCCCTCGGCGCCGCGCACCGGCAGGTACAGGGGGAGGACGGCGTCCGGGTCGTCGCGCCCGAAGAGCTCGGCGCAGACGGCGGTGAGCTCGGTGAAGTCGGTGCGGGCCGTGTCGAGGTGGGTGACGACGATGGCGCGGGGCATGCCGACGGCGGCGCACTCCTCCCAGACCATGCGGGTGGAGGCGGCGACGGCGTCGGCCTCCTGGGCGGCCGAGACGACGAAGAGGGCCGCGTCCGCGGCCCGCAGACCGGCCCTCAGCTCCCCGACGAAGTCGGTGTACCCGGGGGTGTCGAGAAGGTTGATCTTGAACCCGTCCCAGCCGACCGGGACGAGGGAGAGCTGTACGGAGCGATGCTGGCGGTGCTCGATCTCGTCGTAGTCGGAGACGGTCCCGCCGTCCTCGACGCGCCCTGCCCGGTTGACCGCCCCGGCGGTCTGCGCGAGGGCCTCGACGAGGGTCGTCTTGCCGGATCCGCTGTGGCCGACCAGCACCACGTTCCGTACGGCCGTGGGCCGGTCGGCCGTCAAAGCCCTGCCGGCGGCTCCGGCGGCCGTGTTCGCCTTGTCACCCATGATGTGTTCCTCCCGACTGCTCGCACGGTGCGGCGGGACGCGGGCGCGGGGGAGTGGCGTGTCGCGGTGCGGCTCCTGCGGGTGCCCGCGGTGGTTCTTCGAGCTTTGCACCGCCTTCGGGACGCGTCCATACGTCGTACCCGCACGGACCCCCGGAAGGACGCCGACGCGGCGGGGACGGGTGCCCGCCGCGTCGGCGTGACGCGCGTGGCTACGATGGGTGAGCCGGTGGTCATAGGGGCCGCGCGGCCCACCGAACCTCGGGAAGGCCATGCTGAACAAGTACGCGCGTGCCTTTTTTACGCGTGTCCTCACACCGTTCGCCGCGTTTCTGCTCCGCCGGGGCGTCAGCCCCGACGCGGTCACGCTCATCGGCACGGCGGGAGTGATGGCCGGTGCGCTGGTCTTCTTCCCCCGGGGAGAGTTCTTCTGGGGCACGATCGTCATCACCCTCTTCGTCTTCTCCGACCTCGTCGACGGCAACATGGCGCGGCAGGCGGGGATCTCCAGTCGCTGGGGAGCCTTCCTCGACTCGACGCTCGACCGGGTCGCGGACGGCGCGATCTTCGGCGGCTTCGCGCTCTGGTACGCGGGCAAGGGCGACGACAACGTCCTGTGCGCCGTCGCCATCTTCTGCCTCGCGAGCGGCCAGGTCGTCTCGTACACCAAGGCCCGTGGTGAATCGATTGGCCTGCCGGTCGCCGTCAACGGCCTCGTCGAGCGCGCCGAGCGGCTGGTCATCTCGCTGGTCGCCGCCGGTCTCGCCGGCCTGCACGCCTTCGGCGTGCCCGGCGTCCAGGTGCTGCTCCCGATCGCCCTGTGGATCGTGGCCGTCGGCAGCGCGGTGACCCTGGGACAGCGCGTGGTGACCGTACGACGGGAGTCGGCCGAGGCGGACGCCGCGGCCCGGGGGAGCGAGGCGACATCGTGAGCGCACTGAAGGACCGGTTGACCGACGGGGTGTACGGCCTCGGCTGGGCGACGGTGAAGAAGCTGCCCGAGCCGGTGGCGACCGGCCTCGGCCGGCGGATCGCCGACTTCACCTGGAAGCGGCGCGGCAAGAGCGTGCTGCGGCTCGAGTCCAACCTCGCGCGCGTGGTGCCGGACGCCACGCCCGAGCGGCTCGCCGAGCTGTCGAAGGCCGGCATGCGCTCGTACATGCGGTACTGGATGGAGTCCTTCCGGCTGCCGACCTGGAGCGAGGAGCGGGTCGGGAGCGACGTCGACATCAAGGGCGCCCACCACCTGCTCGACGGGCTCGCCTCCGGGCGGGGCGTCATCATCGCGCTGCCGCACCTGGCCAACTGGGACCTGGCGGGCGTGTGGGTGACCCGCACGCTCGGCATACCGTTCACGACGGTCGCGGAGCGCCTCAAGCCGGAGACGCTGTACGACCGCTTCGTCGCCTACCGCGAGTCCCTCGGCATGGAGGTCCTCCCGCACACCGGGGGCTCCGCCTTCGGGACGCTCGCGCGGCGGCTGCGGGCCGGCGGTCTCGTCTGCCTGGTCGCCGACCGCGATCTGTCGGCGTCCGGCACCGAGGTCACGTTCTTCGGGGACACGACCCGGATGCCGGCCGGTCCGGCGATCCTCGCCCAGCAGACCGGGGCGCTGCTGCTGCCGGTGACGCTCTGGTACGACGACACGTCGGTCATGAGGGGGCAGATCCACCCGCCCGTCGACGTACCGGAGTCGGGTACGCGGGCCGAGAGGACGTCCGTGACGACACAGGCGCTGGCCGACGCCTTCGCCGCCGGCATCGCGGAACACCCGGAGGACTGGCACATGCTGCAACGACTGTGGCTCTCCGACCTGGAGGAACGCCCGGATCGGCCGGCCGCGGAGCACGAGGAGCGGGACGAGGTGCGCGAGGCGTGAGGATCGGCATCGTCTGCCCGTACTCCTGGGACGTGCCGGGTGGCGTCCAGTTCCACATCCGCGACCTCGCCGAGCACCTCATCCGGCTCGGCCACGAGGTCTCCGTGCTCGCCCCCGCCGACGAGGAGACCCCCCTCCCGCCGTACGTGGTCTCGGCCGGGCGGGCCGTGCCCGTCCCGTACAACGGCTCGGTGGCCCGGCTCAACTTCGGCTTCCTCTCCGCCGCCCGGGTACGGCGCTGGCTGCACGACGGCACCTTCGACGTCGTCCACATCCACGAGCCGACCTCGCCCTCGCTCGGGCTGCTCACCTGCTGGGCGGCTCAGGGGCCGATCGTGGCCACCTTCCACACCTCGAACCCGCGCTCGCGGGCGATGATCGCCGCGTACCCGATCCTCCAGCCGGCCCTGGAGAAGATCAGCGCCCGGATCGCGGTGAGCGAGTACGCGCGGCGCACGCTCGTCGAGCACCTCGGCGGCGACGCCGTCCTCATCCCCAACGGCGTCGACGTGGACTTCTTCGCCCGCGCCGAGCCGAAGGAGGAGTGGCAGGGCGAGACGCTCGGCTTCATCGGACGGATCGACGAACCGCGCAAGGGCCTGCCCGTGCTCATGCGGGCCCTGCCCAGGATCCTCACCGAGCGGCCGGGCACCCGGCTCCTCGTCGCCGGCCGCGGGGACGAGGAGGAGGCGGTGGCCTCGCTGCCGCCCGAGATGCGCTCCCGGGTCGAGTTCCTCGGCATGGTCAGCGACGAGGACAAGGCACGGCTGCTGCGCAGCGTCGACGTGTACGTCGCGCCCAACACCGGCGGCGAGAGCTTCGGCATCATCCTCGTCGAGGCGATGTCGGCCGGCGCGCCGGTCCTCGCCGCGGACCTCGACGCCTTCGCCCAGGTCCTCGACCAGGGCGGCGCGGGCGAGCTCTTCGCCAACGAGGACGCGGACGCGCTCGCGGACGCGGCGATCCGGCTCCTGGGCGACGAGCCCCGCCGCGCGGAGCTGAGCGCCCGCGGCTCGGCCCACGTGCGCCGCTTCGACTGGAGCACGGTCGGCGCGGACATCCTCGCCGTCTACGAGACGGTCACGGACGGCGCGGCGGCGGTGGACACGGACGAGCGGGTCGGCCTGCGCGCCCGCCTGGGGCTGTAGGGCCTGTCCGGCGCGGTTGCACGCCGCGCCCCCGGGCAGGTTGCGCACATGGATCCGATCACCGTGCACCGGCTCGACCTCGGGTACTTCACCCGCCCCGCCGCCGAGTGGGGCGGGCCCCACGCGCGCGTGGAGCCCGTCCTCGGGTACCTCGTGCGGCACGCGCGCGGAGCCCTGCTCCTCGACACCGGCATGGGCACGGGCTCGCCCGAGACCGACGCGCACTACCGGCCCGTCCGCAGGCCGCTGACCGTACGGCCCGAGGACGTGGACGTCGTCGTCAACTGCCACCTCCACTTCGACCACATCGGCGGCAACCAGCGCTTCCCCGACACCCCGGTACTCGTGCAGCGCACCGAGCTCGCCACCGCCCGCGCCGGCGGCCACACCATCGACTCGCTCCTCCCCGGCGTCCGGTACGAGGAGATCGACGGCGAGCACGAGATCGCCCCCGGCGTCCTCGTCGTGCCGACCCCGGGGCACACCGAGGGCCACCAGTCGCTCCTCCTCGACCACGGCGACCGGGTGACGGTCCTCGCGGGGCAGGCGTACGACTTCGCGGCCGAGTTCGGCACCCCGTACCGGCCCTGGCTCGACCGGCTCGCCGAGCTCGCCGCCGGCCGCCGCGCGCGTGTCCTGTTCGCCCATGACCGCGACCTTTGGGAAGGGGTGCTGCCGCCGCCCCGGTAGCCTGTGCGCCCGTGACCGAAACCCTGATCTGGACCGTCGTCGCGCTGATCCTCATCGGCGTCTATCTCAGCTGGACCGCCGGACGGCTCGACCGGCTGCACTCCCGCATCGACGCCGCCCGCGCCGCCCTGGACGCCCAACTGCTCCGCCGGGCCTCGGTCACCCAGGAGCTGGCCACCTCCGGTGTCCTCGATCCCGCCGCCTCGATCGTGCTGTACGAGGCGGCGCACGCCGCCCGGCAGGCCGAGGAGGACCACCGGGAGGTCGCCGAGAGCGAGCTCAGCCAGGCCCTGCGGGCCGTCTTCGGCGAGCCCGAGCAGGTCGAGGTCGTACGGGAGGCGCCCGGCGGCGAGGAGGCCGCGGGGGAGCTGGCCGCGGCCGTGCGCCGGGTGCCGATGGCCCGCCGCTTCCACAACGACGCCGTACGGGCCGCCCGCGCCCTGCGCCGTCACCGCAAGGTCCGCTGGTTCCGGCTCGCGGGCCACGCGCCGTTCCCGCTGGCCTTCGAAATGGACGACGAGCCGCCGGTGGCCCTTGCCGATCGCCCGGCCTGACCTACCGTAACCTGCGAAAACGATCCACCGGGTCCACATTGGCCCTTGTTGTGGACCCCAGGTGGCCTGTTTCCTCTTCTTGTCGTCAACCCCTGTTGTCACGAGTGAGGTATCCGTGTCCACCACGCCTTCCACCACCTTCCAGTCCCCCGAGACCGGCACCGCGCGCGTGAAGCGCGGCATGGCCGAGCAGCTCAAGGGCGGCGTGATCATGGACGTGGTCAACGCCGAGCAGGCGAAGATCGCCGAGGACGCCGGCGCCGTGGCCGTCATGGCCCTGGAGCGGGTCCCCGCGGACATCCGCAAGGACGGCGGCGTGGCCCGCATGTCCGACCCGAACATGATCGAGGAGATCATCGGCGCGGTCTCCATCCCGGTCATGGCCAAGTCCCGCATCGGCCACTTCGTCGAGGCGCAGGTCCTGCAGTCCCTCGGCGTCGACTACATCGACGAGTCCGAGGTCCTGACCCCGGCCGACGAGGTCAACCACTCCGACAAGTGGGCCTTCACGACCCCCTTCGTCTGTGGCGCCACCAACCTGGGCGAGGCCCTCCGCCGCATCGCCGAGGGCGCGGCCATGATCCGCTCCAAGGGCGAGGCCGGCACCGGCAACGTCGTCGAGGCCGTCCGCCACCTGCGCCAGATCAAGAACGAGATCGCCAAGCTGCGCGGCTTCGACAACAACGAGCTGTTCGCCGCCGCCAAGGAGCTCCGCGCCCCGTACGAGCTCGTCAAGGAGGTCGCCGAGCTCGGCAAGCTGCCGGTCGTGCTGTTCTCCGCCGGTGGTGTCGCCACCCCGGCCGACGCCGCGCTCATGCGCCAGCTCGGCGCCGAGGGCGTCTTCGTCGGCTCCGGCATCTTCAAGTCGGGCGACCCGGCCAAGCGCGCCGCCGCCATCGTGAAGGCCACCACCTTCTACGACGACCCGAAGATCATCGCGGACGCCTCCCGCAACCTGGGCGAGGCCATGGTCGGCATCAACTGCGACACCCTCCCCGAGTCCGAGCGCTACGCCAACCGGGGCTGGTAAGCACCGATGAGCACTCCCGTCATTGGTGTCCTGGCTCTCCAGGGCGACGTACGGGAGCACCTGATCGCCCTGGCCGCGGCTGACGCCGTGGCCAGGCCGGTGAGGCGCCCCGAGGAGCTCGCCGAGGTCGACGGCCTGGTCATCCCCGGTGGCGAGTCCACCACCATCTCCAAGCTGGCCGTGCTCTTCGGCCTCATGGAGCCGCTCCGCGAGAGCATCGCCGCGGGCCTGCCGGTCTACGGCACCTGCGCCGGGCTGATCATGCTCGCCGACAAGATCCTCGACCCGCGCTCGGGCCAGGAGACCTTCGGCGGCATCGACATGATCGTCCGCCGCAACGCCTTCGGGCGACAGAACGAGTCCTTCGAGGCCGGCGTCACCGTCAAGGGCGTCGAGGACGGACCCGTCGAGGGCGTCTTCATCCGGGCCCCGTGGGTCGAGTCCGTCGGCGCCCAGGTCGAGGTCCTCGCCGAGCACGGCGGCCACATCGTCGCCGTACGACAGGGAAACGCCCTGGCGACCTCGTTCCACCCCGAGCTCACGGGGGACCACCGACTGCACGGCCTGTTCGTCGACATGGCGCGCGCTGCACGGTGACCCGATCCCGGTAGGATCTCTCGGGTTCGTTCAGAAATGGGTTACGCGAAGGAGACAGGCAGATGTCCGGCCACTCTAAATGGGCTACGACGAAGCACAAGAAGGCCGTGATCGACGCCAAGCGCGGCAAGCTCTTCGCGAAGCTGATCAAGAACATCGAGGTCGCCGCCCGTACCGGTGGTGCCGACCTCGATGGCAACCCGACGCTGTTCGACGCCGTCCAGAAGGCGAAGAAGAGCTCGGTTCCGAACAAGAACATCGACTCGGCGATCAAGCGCGGCGGCGGCCTCGAGGCCGGCGGCGTCGACTACGCGACGATCATGTACGAGGGCTACGGCCCGAACGGTGTCGCGGTGCTCATCGAGTGCCTCACCGACAACCGCAACCGTGCCGCCTCCGACGTGCGCGTCGCCATGACCCGCAACGGCGGCTCGATGGCCGACCCGGGTTCGGTCTCGTACCTGTTCAACCGCAAGGGCGTCGTCGTGCTCCCCAAGGGCGAACTGAGCGAGGACGACGTCCTGGAGTCGGTGCTCGAAGCCGGCGCCGAGGAGGTCAACGACCTCGGCGAGTCCTTCGAGATCATCAGCGAGGCCACCGACCTGGTCGCGGTCCGCACCGCCCTCCAGGAGGCCGGTATCGACTACGACTCGGCCGAGTCCAGCTTCGTCCCGACCATGCAGGTCGAGCTCGACGAAGAGGGCGCGCGCAAGATGTTCAAGCTGATCGACGCGCTGGAGGACAGCGACGACGTGCAGAACGTCTTCGCCAACTTCGACGTCAGCGACGAGGTCATGGAGAAGGTCGACGCCTGATCGCGGCCGTTCCGCAGCGGGCCGACGGGGACACACCCCCGTCGGCCCGCTGCGTTGTCAGTGGCAGCCGATAGCCTGCACAAACAGTTGAGCGACAGCGGTCCAGGGAGGGGCACAGTGCGCGTTCTCGGGGTGGACCCCGGGCTGACCCGGTGCGGCGTCGGCGTCGTCGAGGGCGTCGCCGGCCGACCCCTGACCATGCTCGGCGTGGGCGTGGTCCGGACGTCGGCCGACGCGGACATCGGCGTGCGCCTCGTCGGCATCGAGCGCGGCATCGAGGAGTGGCTCGACCGCTTCTCGCCCGAACTCGTCGCCGTGGAGCGGGTGTTCAGCCAGCACAACGTCCGTACGGTGATGGGCACGGCGCAGGCGAGCGCGGTCGCCATGCTCTGCGCCTCGCGCCGCGGCATCCCCGTCGCCCTGCACACCCCCAGCGAGGTCAAGGCCGCCGTCACCGGCAGCGGACGCGCCGACAAGGCCCAGGTCGGCGCCATGGTGACCCGGCTCCTGCGGCTCTCCGCGCCGCCCAAGCCGGCCGACGCCGCCGACGCCCTCGCCCTCGCCATCTGCCACATCTGGCGGGCCCCCGCCCAGAACCGCCTCCAACAGGCCGTCGCCCAGAACCGTCTCCAGCAGGCGGTCGCCAAGCACCAGGCATCCGCCCCACAGCAGGCATCCGCTCAACAGCAGGTGGTCGCCCCGCACCAGGCGTCCGCCGTGAAAGGCCGAACCCGATGATCGCCTTCGTCAGCGGCCCGGTCGCCGCGCTCGCCCCCACCACCGCCGTGATCGAGGTCGGTGGCGTGGGCATGGCCGTCCAGTGCACGCCCAACACGCTCTCCGCGCTGAGGATCGGTCAGGACGCCAGGCTCGCCACCTCCCTGGTCGTGCGCGAGGACTCGCTCACCCTCTACGGCTTCGCGGACGACGACGAGCGCCAGGTCTTCGAACTCCTCCAGACCGCCAGCGGAGTCGGCCCCCGCCTCGCCCAGGCCATGCTCGGCGTGCACAGCCCCGACGCACTGCGCGTCGCCGTCTCCACCGGTGACGAGAAGGCCCTCATGGCCGTCCCCGGCATCGGCAAGAAGGGCGCGCAGAAACTCCTCCTCGAACTGAAGGACAAGCTCGGCGCCCCCCTGGGCAGCAGCGGCATGGTCGGTGCCCAGCGCGCCGCGGCCTCCGGGCCCGCGCCGTGGACCGAGCAGCTGTCCGCCGCGCTGATCGGTCTCGGCTACGCGAGCCGCGAGGCGGAGGAGGCCGTCAGCGCCGTCGCCCCCCAGGCCGAGGCAGCCCTCGCCGAGACCGGCACCGCCCCCGTACCGCAGCTGCTCCGCGCCGCCCTGCAGACCCTCAACCGCGCCCGCTGACCTCTCGCCCGGCCCCCCGCGGGCCGGGCGGAGCCGGGCGCAGGCCGCCCACCTCCCACCCGCGCCCGCTGACGCGCCGTACGAACGAGAAGGCATCCACCGTGAATTGGGACGACGACGACACCACCGCCGAGGCGGCCGAGGCCGAGGCGCGCATCGTCGGCGCCTCCGCCGAGGGGGACGACCAGGCCGTCGAAGCGGCCCTGCGCCCCAAGGACCTCAGCGAGTTCGTCGGCCAGGAGAAGGTCCGTCAGCAGCTCGACCTGGTCCTCAAGGCGGCCCGGCAGCGCGGCGCCACCGCGGACCACGTCCTGCTCTCCGGCGCACCCGGCCTGGGCAAGACCACCCTCTCGATGATCATCGCGGCGGAGATGAACGCCCCGATCCGCATCACCTCCGGCCCCGCCATCCAGCACGCCGGCGACCTCGCCGCGATCCTCTCCTCCCTCCAGGAGGGCGAGATCCTCTTCCTCGACGAGATCCACCGGATGTCCCGGCCCGCCGAGGAGATGCTCTACATGGCGATGGAGGACTTCCGCGTCGACGTCATCGTCGGCAAGGGCCCCGGCGCCACCGCCATCCCCCTGGAGCTCCCGCCCTTCACCCTGGTCGGCGCCACCACCCGGGCCGGACTCCTGCCGCCCCCGCTGCGCGACCGCTTCGGCTTCACCGGCCACATGGAGTTCTACGACCCGGGCGAGCTCCAGCGGGTGATCCACCGCTCCGCCGGCCTCCTCGACGTCGAGATCGACCCCGCGGGTGCCGCCGAGATCGCCGGCCGCTCCCGCGGCACCCCCCGCATCGCCAACCGCCTGCTGCGCCGGGTCCGCGACTACGCGCAGGTCAAGGCGGACGGCGTGATCACCCGGGAGATCTCCGAGGCCGCCCTCCGGGTGTACGAGGTGGACAACCGCGGCCTCGACCGGCTCGACCGCGCCGTCCTGGAAGCCCTGCTCAAGCTCTTCGGGGGCGGACCGGTCGGCCTCTCCACCCTCGCGGTCGCCGTGGGGGAGGAGCGCGAGACCGTCGAGGAGGTCGCCGAACCCTTCCTCGTACGCGAGGGTCTGCTGGCCCGCACGCCCCGTGGTCGGGTCGCCACTCCCGCGGCATGGGCGCATCTCGGACTCGTTCCGCCGCAGGCAGCGGGCCCGGCGGTACCCGGAAGGGGACAACAGGGGCTCTTCGGGGCGTGACGGGGCTGACACTCGCCCGGACCGGAACCGGGGTGCGATGCTGGACGTTGTTCCATCGATGCGGACTCGCCTAGACTCCGCCGATGCCGCCCTTTCTGGTCGGCGCGCCCACCCCCGAAGATCAGGCCGCGGGTTCTCCGCGACCGTGCGAAGGAAACCCGTCCCGTGAGCATCGTGACCCTTCTCCCCTTCATCGTCCTCATCGGGGCCATGTTCCTGATGACCCGCTCTGCGAAGAAGAAGCAGCAGGCGGCCGCGCAGATGCGTGATGAGATGCAGCCCGGCACCGGCGTCCGGACGATCGGGGGGATGTACGCCACCGTCAAGGAGATCGGCGACGAGACCGTCCTTCTCGAGGTCGCGCCCGGCGTCCACGCCGTCTACGCGAAGAACTCGATCGGCGCCGTCCTCGAGGACTCCGAGTACAACCGCATCGTCCACGGCGACGAGGAGTCGGACACCGACACCGTCGTTCCGGACGACGCCTCCTCGCTCACCGGCACCGCCGATGACGCGGAGAAGGACACGGAGGCCGTCGAGGCCGAGGACGCGCCGAAGGCCGATCTGACGAAGAAGTCGGACGAGGCCGAGGCGGGCGCCCAGGGCCAGAAGGACGGCAAGGCCGACGGCGAGACCGACGCGAAGTAGTCGCGGCCGGGGACCCCACGCACGCCCACCGGCGTGCGCGGTCCCCGGAACGGTTCCACGTCTGCGGGGGAAGGTCCCCACACACACTTCGTGGCCGTCTCACGCATACCCGGCGCGGGACGGTTGGACAGGGAGATACGACAGGTGGCAGCACCCAAGAAGGGCCGAAGGCCGGCGGGAGGACAGAGCCGCCCGGGCCGCGCCCTGGCACTCATCCTGATCGCCATGGTCGCGCTCACCGGCGGCATGTTCTGGTCGGGGCACACCACCCCGCGCCTCGGCATCGACCTCGCCGGCGGTACGTCGATCACGCTCAAGGCGAAGGCCGAGCCCGGCCAGGAGTCCGCGGTCAACGAGACCAACATGAACACCGCGGTCGACATCATCGAGCGTCGTGTCAACGGTCTGGGTGTCTCCGAGGCCGAGGTCCAGACGCAGGGCCGCGAGAACATCATCGTCAACATCCCCCGAGGGACGAACGAGAAGCAGGCACGCGAGCAGGTCGGCACGACCGCTCAGCTCTACTTCCGGCCCGTCCTCGGCGTGACGGCCGGTGCTCCCCAGCCGGCGCCCACCGCCACCACCTCGGGCTCTCCCTCGGCCACGCCGAAGCCGTCCGCCTCCACCTCCGGCGCGTCCGTGGGTGAGAAGTCGGCCACCCCGACGGCCACCGCCACCACGCAGGGGCGCGCGCTCACCGAGGCCCTCAAGGCCCCGAGCCCGACCCCCACGGCGACCTCCTCGGCCTCGTCCTCCGCGAAGCCGAAGGCCACGGGCACGCCCACGGCGGACCCGACGGCGGACGCCGCCAGCGCGGCGCTCCAGAAGAAGTTCACCGACCTGAACTGCCTCGACCCCAAGCAGCGCAGCGCTGCCGGCCAGGGCGTCAAGCCCTCGGAGCCGGCCGTCGCCTGTGGCGAGGACGCCCCGGGCGTGTGGTCGAAGTACCTCCTCGGCCCCGCCGAGGTCGAGGGTCGTGACGTCGACGACGCCAAGGGCCAGTTCGACCAGCAGCGCGGTATGTGGATCGTCACCATGGACTTCACGGGCGAGGGCTCGAAGAAGTTCCAGTCGATCACCGGCAAGCTGTCGCAGCAGGCCGACCCGCAGAACCGCTTCGCGATCGTCCTGGACGGCGAGGTCGTCTCGGCTCCCTCGGTGCGCCAGACGCTCAGCGCCAGCGCCGAGATCTCCGGCAACTTCAACCAGCAGTCGGCCCAGGACCTCGGCAACATCCTGTCCTACGGTGCCCTGCCGCTCTCCTTCGAGACCCAGAGCGTCGACACCGTCACCGCCGCGCTCGGCGGTGACCAGCTGGAGGCCGGTCTGATCGCCGGCGCCATCGGTCTCGGTCTGGTCATCATCTACCTGGTCGCCTACTACCGCGGCCTGTCGCTGATCGCCATCCTCAGCCTCGGCGTCTCGGCGCTCCTCACCTATGTGCTCATGGCCCTGCTCGGCCCGGCCATCGGCTTCGCGCTGAACCTGCCGGCCGTCTGTGGTGCCATCGTCGCCATCGGTATCACCGCGGACTCGTTCATCGTCTACTTCGAGCGCATCCGCGACGAGCTCCGCGAGGGCCGCACGCTCCGCCCGGCCGTCGAGCGCGCCTGGCCGCGTGCCCGTCGCACCATCCTGGTCTCCGACTTCGTGTCGTTCCTGGCCGCGGCCGTGCTGTTCATCGTCACCGTCGGCAAGGTCAAGGGCTTCGCGTTCACGCTCGGCCTGACCACCCTGCTCGACGTCGTCGTGGTGTTCCTCTTCACCAAGCCGGTCATGACGCTCCTCGCGCGGACCAAGTTCTTCGGCAACGGCCACGCCTGGTCCGGCCTCGACCCGAAGCGCCTCGGCGCCAAGCCGCCGCTGCGCCGCTCCCGCCGTGCCAACGCCTCTGCCGCTGGCCCTGTCGACCCGAAGGAGGCGTGAGATGTCGAAGCTCGGAGATCTCGGCGCCCGGCTCCACCGCGGTGAGGTCGGCTACGACTTCATCGGCAACCGCAAGATCTGGTATGGCCTGTCCATCCTGATCACCATCACCGCCATCGTCGCCCTGGCCGTCCGCGGCCTCAACATGGGCATCGAGTTCCAGGGCGGTGCCGTCTTCACGACCCCGAAGTCGGAAGTCAGCGTCAGTCAGGCCCAGGAGTACGCGGAAGAGGCCTCCGGCCACGACGCGATCGTCCAGCAGCTCGGCAACGGCTCCCTGCGCATCCAGGTCGGCGGCCTCGACACCGCGCAGTCCGACCAGGTCCGCTCGGAGCTCGCCAAGGACATGAACGTCCCCGAGGACAAGATCGCGGCGGAGATCGTCGGCCCCAGCTGGGGTGAGCAGATCGCCACCAAGGCCTGGACCGGCCTCGCGGTCTTCATGATCCTCGTGGTGATCTATCTGGCCATCGCCTTCGAGTGGAGAATGGCGGTCGCGGCACTCGTCGCGCTCATCCATGACCTCACGATCACCGTGGGCATCTACTCGCTGGTCGGCTTCGAGGTCACCGTCGGTACGGTCATCGGTCTGCTGACGATCCTCGGTTACTCGCTGTACGACACGGTCGTCGTCTTCGACTCCCTCAAGGAGCAGACGAAGGACATCACGAAGCAGACCCGCTTCACCTACAGCGAGCTGGCCAACCGCTCGATCAACGGCACCCTGGTCCGTTCGATCAACACCACCGTCGTCGCGCTGCTGCCGGTCGCCGGCCTGCTCTTCATCGGTGGCGGCGTCCTCGGCGCCGGCATGCTGAACGACATCTCGCTGTCGCTGTTCGTGGGTCTCGCCGCCGGCGCGTACTCCTCGATCTTCATCGCCACCCCGCTCGTCGCCGACCTCAAGGAGCGCGAGCCGGCGATCAAGGCGCTCAGGAAGCGCGTCCTGGCCAAGCGGGCCTCCGCCGCCGCCAAGGGCGAGCCGCTGGACGCGTCGGACGCGCTGTCCGTCGACGAGGCCGAGGCCGCCGTCGTGGGCCAGCGGGCGAGCCATCGGGGCGCCCAGGAGTACCGAGGATGACCGCCGAGGCCCAGGACGTCACCGCGCTCCTGCTCAGCCGCATCCGCGACGTCCCCGACTACCCGAAGCCGGGCGTGCTGTTCAAGGACATCACGCCGCTGCTCGCGGACCCGGAGGCGTTCACGGCCCTCACCGACGTCCTCGCCGGGCTGTGCTCCGCGCACGGCGCGACGAAGATCGTCGGCCTGGAGGCCCGCGGCTTCATCCTGGCCGCCCCGGTGGCCGTCCGCGCGGGCCTGGGATTCATCCCGGTCCGCAAGGCCGGCAAGCTCCCCGGGGCCACGCTCAGCCAGGCGTACGAGCTGGAGTACGGCACCGCCGAGATCGAGGTGCACGCCGAGGACCTGGCCGCGGGCGACCGCGTCATGGTCATCGACGACGTCCTCGCCACCGGCGGCACGGCCGAGGCCTCGATCGAGCTCATCCGCCGCGCCGGCGCCGAGGTCGCGGGTGTCGCGGTCCTCATGGAGCTCGGCTTCCTCCCGGGCCGCTCCCGGCTGGAGCCGGTCCTGAACGGCGCTCCGCTCCAGGCGCTGATCACAGTCTGACACGACACCGTCCGACAGGACACGGTCCGACACCACGCGGATCGACAGCGGTGCCCGCAGGGGCGCTCCGGGGAATCCCCGGAGCGCCCCTGCTGTTTTCCCGTTATGTCCCCGTTCGGGGCCCGAGAGGCGGGCTTCCCCCGCGCCCGTGCCGTCCGCGCCCCGGGCGCGTGAGCAGGGCGGGGCGGGGCTCGATACGATGGGCTCTCCGGGCCTGACCGGGGGACCCGGAACCGCACGAGGAGCGCTCTTGCCAGACGAGGCCCAGTCACTCTCCGCCGCGCAGCCCGACCCGAAGGCCGAAAAGGCCGCGCAGGGAACCGGCACGCCCCAGAACAAGCCCGCGGAGACCGGGCCCGCGCCCGAGACGCCGGCCCCGGCGCCCACACCGCCCGCCCCCGCCCGGCCCGCCCCGGCCGCGCCCGCCCGCTCGGGCGGCTCGTCCAACCGCGTCCGCGCCCGCCTCGCCCGCCTCGGCGTCCAGCGCTCCTCCCCGTACAACCCGGTCCTCGAACCGCTGCTTCGGATCGTCCGCTCCAACGACCCCAAGATCGAGACGGCCACCCTCCGTCAGGTCGAGCGCGCCTACCAGGTCGCCGAGCGCTGGCACCGCGGCCAGAAGCGCAAGAGCGGCGACCCGTACATCACGCATCCGCTCGCCGTGACGACGATCCTCGCCGAGCTCGGCATGGACCCGGCGACGCTGATGGCCGGCCTCCTGCACGACACCGTCGAGGACACCGAGTACGGCCTCGACACCCTGCGCCGGGACTTCGGCGACCAGGTCGCCCTGCTCGTCGACGGCGTCACCAAGCTCGACAAGGTCAAGTTCGGCGAGGCCGCGCAGGCCGAGACCGTCCGCAAGATGGTCGTCGCCATGGCCAAGGACCCGCGCGTCCTGGTCATCAAGCTCGCCGACCGCCTGCACAACATGCGCACCATGCGCTACCTCAAGCGGGAGAAGCAGGAGAAGAAGGCCCGCGAGACCCTCGAGATCTACGCGCCCCTGGCCCACCGCCTGGGCATGAACACCATCAAGTGGGAGCTGGAGGACCTCGCCTTCGCGATCCTCTACCCCAAGATGTACGACGAGATCGTCCGGCTCGTCGCCGAGCGCGCGCCCAAGCGGGACGAGTACCTCGCCATAGTGACCGACGAGGTCCAGACCGACCTGCGCGCCGCCCGTATCAAGGCCACCGTCACCGGCCGCCCCAAGCACTACTACAGCGTCTACCAGAAGATGATCGTCCGCGGCCGTGACTTCGCGGAGATCTACGACCTGGTCGGCATCCGCGTCCTCGTGGACACCGTCCGCGACTGCTACGCGGCCCTCGGCACCGTCCACGCGCGATGGAACCCGGTCCCCGGCCGGTTCAAGGACTACATCGCGATGCCGAAGTTCAACATGTACCAGTCGCTCCACACGACGGTCATCGGACCCAACGGCAAGCCCGTCGAGCTGCAGATCCGCACCTTCGACATGCACCGCCGCGCCGAGTACGGCATCGCCGCGCACTGGAAGTACAAGCAGGAGGCCGTCGCCGGCGCCTCCAAGGTCCGCGCCGACGTGCCGAAGAGGACCGGCAAGGACGACCACCTCAACGACATGGCGTGGCTGCGCCAGCTCCTCGACTGGCAGAAGGAGACCGAGGACCCCAGCGAGTTCCTGGAGTCCCTGCGCTTCGACCTCTCGCGCAACGAGGTCTTCGTCTTCACCCCCAAGGGCGACGTCATCGCCCTGCCCGCCGGGGCCACCCCCGTCGACTTCTCCTACGCCGTCCACACCGAGGTCGGCCACCGCACGATAGGAGCGCGGGTCAACGGCCGGCTCGTGCCGCTCGAATCGACCCTCGACAACGGCGACCTGGTCGAGGTCTTCACCTCCAAGGCCGCCGGCGCCGGCCCGTCCCGCGACTGGCTGGGCTTCGTCAAGTCCCCGCGCGCCCGCAACAAGATCCGCGGCTGGTTCTCCAAGGAGCGCCGCGAAGAGGCCATCGAGCAGGGCAAGGACGCCATCGCGCGGGCCATGCGCAAGCAGAACCTGCCGATCCAGCGGATCCTGACCGGCGACTCCCTCGTCACGCTCGCCCACGAGATGCGCTACACCGACATCTCCTCGCTGTACGCGGCGATCGGCGAGGGCCACGTCACCGCCCAGTCCATCGTCCAGAAGCTGGTCCAGGCGCTCGGCGGCGAGGAGGCGGCCACCGAGGACATGGACGAGGCCGCCCCGCCGACCCGCGGCCGCTCCAAGCGGCGCTCCAGCGCCGACCCCGGTGTCGTCGTCAAGGGCGTCGAGGACGTCTGGGTGAAGCTGGCGCGTTGCTGTACGCCCGTGCCCGGCGACCCGATCATCGGCTTCGTCACCCGGGGCAGTGGCGTATCGGTTCACCGCAGCGACTGCGTGAACGTGGAGTCGCTCTCCCGCGAGCCGGAGCGCATCCTCGAGGTCGAGTGGGCGCCCACCCAGTCCTCGGTCTTCCTGGTCGCCATCCAGGTCGAGGCGCTGGACCGCTCCCGGCTCCTCTCGGACGTCACCCGGGTCCTCTCGGACCAGCACGTCAACATCCTCTCGGCGGCCGTCCAGACCTCCCGCGACCGGGTGGCCACCTCGCGCTTCACCTTCGAGATGGGCGACCCGAAGCACCTGGGCCACGTCCTGAAGGCGGTCCGGGGCGTGGAGGGCGTCTACGACGTCTACCGCGTGACCTCGGCGCGCAGGCCGTAACGGCACGTACGAGAAGGGCGGCCCCGGTACGCGAGTACCGGAGCCGCCCTTCCGTATCGGCGTGAAGGCGTGTCAGCCGCCGAACTCCTCCAGGCCCTTCAGAGCCTGGTCGAGCAGGGCCTGACGGCCCTCCAGCTCGCGGGCGAGCTTGTCGGCCTTGGCGTCGTTGCCCGCGGCGCGGGCCGTGTCGATCTGCTTGTGCAGCTTCTCGACCGCGTCCTGCAGCTGACCGGTCAGACCCGCGGCACGCGCGCGTGCCTCCGGGTTCGTCCGGCGCCACTCGGCCTCCTCGGCCTCCTGGATCGCGCGCTCCACCGTGTGCATCCGGCCCTCGACCTTCGGGCGGGCGTCACGCGGCACGTGGCCGATGGCCTCCCAGCGCTCGTTGAGGGAGCGGAAGGCAGCGCGCGCCGCCTTCAGGTCCTTCACCGGCACCAGCTTCTCGGCTTCGGTCGCGAGCTCCTCCTTCAGCTTGAGGTTCTCGGTCTGCTCCGCGTCCCGCTCGGCGAAGACCTCGCCCCGCGCAGCGAAGAAGACGTCCTGGGCGCCGCGGAAGCGGTTCCACAGGTCGTCCTCGTGCTCGCGCTGCGCGCGGCCCGCCGCCTTCCAGTCCGCCATCAGCTCGCGGTAACGGGCCGCCGTGGTGCCCCAGTCGGTGGAGTTCGACAGCGACTCCGCCTCGGCGACGAGGCGCTCCTTCGTCTTGCGGGCGTCCTCGCGCTGGGCGTCCAGCGAGGCGAAGTGGGCCTTGCGGCGCTTCGAGAACGCCGAGCGGGCGTGCGAGAAGCGGTGCCACAGCTCGTCGTCGGACTTGCGGTCCAGCCGGGGGAGACCCTTCCAGGTGTCCACGAGCGCCCGCAGCCGCTCACCCGCGGAGCGCCACTGCTCGCTCTGGGCCAGCTCCTCGGCCTCGACGACGAGCGCCTCCTTGGCGGCCCGAGCCTCGTCGGTCTGCTTGGCCTTCTGGGCCTTGCGCTCCTCGCGGCGCGAGTCGACCGAGGCGACGAGCTTGTCCAGCCGGGCGGCGAGCGCGGCCAGGTCGCCGACGGCGTGGTGCTCGTCGATCTGCTGGCGGATGTGCTCGATGGCCGCGGTGGCGTCCTTCGCCGAGAGGTCGGTGGTCCTCACGCGCTTCTCGAGGAGGCCGATCTCGACCACCAAGCCCTCGTACTTGCGCTCGAAGTAGGCCAGGGCCTCCTCAGGGGTGCCGGCCTGCCACGATCCGACGACCTGCTCACCCTCGGCCGTCCGCACGTACACGGTGCCCGTCTCGTCGACGCGGCCCCACGGGTCGCTGCTCACAGCGCCTCCTCACCATGATGCCGTCGCGGGGTCGTACCCCCCGGGCATCGTCCACAGTTTCCCGGCGGGCCTCGCCCGCCTTCCGCAGCGCGGCCGACGGCCCACGCTGCACAACGCCAATCTAGGCGAACCGCGGCCCGGCTGTCCGCACTCAGCGCGACCGAGATTCAACGGTCACGCGTGTGTGCGGACGCCCGGCTCACTTCTTCGCGACGGTCGCCTTCTCGATGGTGACGGCCTTCTTGGGGGCGCCGTCCTTGGCGCCGTCCACGGCACCTGCCGCGGCCACGGCCTGGACCGCCTTGAGCCCGTCCGCGTCGATCTTCCCGAAGGGCGTGTAGCTCGGCGGCAGCTTGGTGTCCTTGTAGACGAGGAAGAACTGCGAACCGCCGGTGCCCGGCTGGCCCGTGTTGGCCATCGCGACCGTGCCGGCCGGGTAGGTCACCGCGCCGTCCGCGCCCGCCTTGCCCAGGGAGCCCAGGTTCTCGTCCGGAATCGTGTAGCCCGGGCCGCCGGTTCCGTCGCCCTTGGGGTCACCGCACTGGAGCACGAAGATGCCCCCGGTCGTGAGGCGGTGGCACTTGGTCCCGTCGAAGTACTTCTTCGCGGCGAGGTGGTGGAAGGAGTTCACCGTGCGCGGGGTCTTCGCCGCGTCCATGGTGATCGTGATGTCGCCCTCGTTGGTCTTGAGGGACATGGCGTACGTGCCCTTGGCGTCCACCGCCATCTTCGGCTCCGGGCTCGCCGACTCGCTCTGCGAGGGCGCCGGCGTGGTGGGCGAGTCGCCCGCCACGCTGTCCGAGCCCTTCTTCGAGCTGTCGGTCAGCTCCACTGAGGCGTACACGGCGCCACCGGCCGCCAGTACCACCGCCAGTGCGGCCGCGACGACGGTGTTGCGGCGCTTCGCCTTGCGCCGGTTCTCCTCCCGCCGCTGCTGCTGCCGTACGTACTTCTCCCTGGCAAGCTGCCGCCGCCGCTGATCGCTGGTGACCACCGGGTCCGCTCCTTGTCGCTCGTCTGTTCCTGTCCTGGCCGGATGTGCCCGTACCGTATACGGGTTGGCTGTGGAAGCGGCACCGCCGGTAGGCTCTGATCTGCTGAATCTCGTCATTCCCGTGATTTCCGCGCCCTGTGCCGGACGACAACTAAGGACGAACGTGCTGATTGCCGGGTTCCCCGCCGGGGCCTGGGGGACCAATTGCTATCTGGTCGCCCCCGCCGCAGGCGAGGAGTGCGTGATCATCGACCCGGGCCACCAGGCCGCCCAGGGAGTCGAGGAGACGCTCAAGAAGCATCGGCTCAAGCCCGTCGCCGTCGTCCTCACCCATGGACACATCGACCACGTCGCCTCCGTCGTCCCGGTGTGCGGCGCCCATGACGTCCCCGCGTGGATCCACCCGTCCGACCGCTACATGATGAGCGACCCGGAGAAGGCCCTCGGCCGCTCCATCGGGATGCCCCTCATGGGCGAGCTGACCGTGGGAGAGCCCGACGACGTGCGCGAGCTCACCGACGGCGCCGAGCTGAAGCTCGCCGGTCTGGACTTCTCCGTCGCCCACGCGCCCGGTCATACCAAGGGGTCGGTGACCTTCCGGATGCCCCAGAGCTCGGACGTCCCGTCCGTGTTCTTCTCGGGGGATCTGCTCTTCGCCGGCTCCATCGGACGCACCGACCTGCCCGGCGGTGACATGGACGAGATGCTCGAATCGCTGGCCCGCGTGTGCCTGCCCCTCGACAACTCGACCGTGGTGCTTTCGGGACACGGTCCCCAGACGACCATCGGCCAGGAGCGCGCCACGAACCCGTATCTGCGGGACGTGGCCGCCGGCCTCGGGAGCACGAAGGCTCCCCGACGAGGAATGTGACGATCCACGTGAGCACCTTCAAGGCCCCCAAGGGCACGTACGACCTGATTCCGCCCTACTCCGCGAAGTACCTGGCGGTGCGTGAGGCGATCTCCGCGCCCCTGCGGACGGCCGGCTACGGCTACGTCGAGACCCCCGGCTTCGAGGACGTGAACCTCTTCGCCCGCGGCGTCGGCGAGTCCACCGACATCGTGACCAAGGAGATGTACGCCTTCGAGACCAAGGGCGGCGACAGGCTCGCCCTCCGCCCCGAAGGCACCGCCTCCGTGCTGCGCGCGGCCCTGGAGGCCAGCCTGCACAAGCAGGGCAACCTCCCGGTCAAGCTCTGGTACTCCGGCTCGTACTACCGCTACGAGCGCCCGCAGAAGGGCCGGTACCGCCACTTCTCGCAGGTCGGCGCCGAGGCGATCGGTGCCGAGGACCCGGTGCTCGACGCCGAGCTGATCATCCTCGCCGACCAGGCGTACCGCTCGCTCGGCCTGCGGAACTTCCGCATCCTGCTGAACTCGCTCGGCGACAAGGAGTGCCGTCCCGTCTACCGGGAGGCCCTCCAGACCTTCCTCCGCGGACTCGACCTCGACGAGGAGACCCTGCGCCGCGCCGAGATCAACCCGCTCCGCGTCCTCGACGACAAGCGCGAGGCCGTGCAGAAGCAGCTGGTCGGCGCGCCGCTGCTGCGTGACTACCTGTGCGACGCGTGCAAGGCGTACCACGAGGAGGTGCGCGGCCTCGTCGGCGCGGCGGGCGTGGTCTTCGAGGACGACGCCAAGCTGGTGCGCGGCCTCGACTACTACACCCGCACCACCTTCGAGTTCGTCCACGACGGTCTCGGCTCGCAGTCGGCGGTCGGCGGCGGCGGCCGCTACGACGGCCTCTCCGAGATGATCGGTGGCCCCGCGCTGCCGTCCGTGGGCTGGGCGCTCGGCGTCGACCGTACGGTCCTCGCCCTGGAGGCGGAGGGCGTCGAGCTCGAGATCCCCGCCGCCACCAGCGTCTTCGCGGTGGCCATCGGCGACGAGGCGCGGCGCGTCCTCTTCGGCAAGGTCACCGAGCTCCGCAGGGAGGGCATCGCCGCGGACCTCTCCTTCGGCGGCAAGGGCCTCAAGGGCGCCATGAAGGACGCCAACCGTTCCGGCGCGCGCCTCGCGGTCGTCGCCGGCGAGCGCGACCTCGCCGAGGGCGTCGTCCAGCTCAAGGAGATGGAGTCCGGCGAGCAGGAGGCCGTCGCCCTGGACGCCCTGCTGGACGCGGTGCGGGCCAAGCTGGCCTGACGGACCGTACGGAGGAGGGGCCCGGACCGCGTCACGCGGTCCGGGCCCCTCCGCGTGGGTCCGGCGGCCGAGCCTCCTCGTCCTTATGTCCACCGAACGGTGGACATGGGGCCCGGTGCGGCAGAATGACCGTGCCCACAAGGCCCGCGAGCGAGGGAACAGGTGACATGGCGAAGGCAGCGGTGGACGAGGCAGCGTCCGACCGGGACGGCGGCGGCACGATCGGGGCGGGCCGGGCCTTCTCCTGGCTCCTCGTGATCACCGGAGCGGCCGGACTGCTCGCCTCCTGGATCATCACGATCGACAAGTTCAAGCTCCTGGAGGACCCGAACTTCACGCCGGGCTGCAGCCTCAACCCGATCGTCTCCTGCGGCAACATCATGAAGAGCGAGCAGGCGGCGGTCTTCGGCTTCCCGAACCCGATGCTCGGGCTCGTCACCTACGCCATGGTGATCGCGATCGGCGTCGGCCTGCTCGCGGGCGCCCGCTACCGCCGCTGGTACTGGCTCGGCCTCAACGCCGGCACGCTGTTCGGCGTCGGCTTCTGCACCTGGCTCATGTACCAGTCGCTGTACGAGATCAACTCGCTCTGCCTGTGGTGCTGCCTCGCCTGGGTCGCCACCATCGTCATGTTCTGGTACGTGACCTCGCACAACGTCCGGCGCGGTGTCATCCCCGCCCCCGCCGGCCTGAAGACCTTCTTCGACGAGTTCACCTGGCTCCTGCCCGTCCTGCACGTCGGCATCATCGGGATGCTGATCCTGACGCGCTGGTGGGACTTCTGGACCAGCTGACGGCGACCGCGCTGTCAGTGGCGTGACCTAGGCTTCATCACTGTGGAGCCCGACCTCTTTACCGCAGCCGCCGAAGACCGCCAGGAGAAGGACCCGTCCAGCAGCCCGCTGGCCGTCCGGATGCGCCCCCGCGTCCTCGACGAGGTGGTGGGCCAGCAGCACCTGCTCAAGCCCGGCTCACCGCTGCGCCGCCTCGTGGGAGACGGCGACGGCGGCCCGGCCGGTGCCTCCTCGGTGATCCTCTGGGGACCGCCCGGCATCGGGAAGACCACCCTCGCGTACGTCGTGTCGAAGGCGACCAACAAGCGGTTCGTGGAGCTGTCCGCGATCACGGCGGGGGTCAAGGAGGTCCGGGCCGTCATCGAAGGAGCCCGGCGCGCGGTCGGCGGCTACGGCAAGGAGACCGTCCTCTTCCTCGACGAGATCCACCGCTTCTCCAAGGCCCAGCAGGACTCGCTCCTGCCCGCCGTGGAGAACCGCTGGGTGACCCTGATCGCCGCCACCACCGAGAACCCCTACTTCTCGGTGATATCCCCGCTCCTCTCCCGCTCGCTGCTCCTCACCCTGGAGCCGCTCACCGACGACGACCTGCGCGGCCTCCTCGCCCGCGCGCTCACCGACGAGCGGGGGCTCGGCGGGGCCGTGACCCTGCCGGAGGACGCCGAGGGCCACCTCCTCCGGGTCGCCGGCGGCGACGCCCGGCGCGCCCTGACCGCCCTGGAGGCGGCGGCGGGCGCCGCCATCGCCAAGGGCGAGCCGGACATCACGCTCCAGACGGTCGAGGAGACCGTCGACCGCGCGGCGGTGAAGTACGACCGGGACGGCGACCAGCACTACGACGTGGCGAGCGCGCTCATCAAGTCGATCCGCGGCTCGGACGTGGACGCGGCCCTGCACTACCTGGCGCGGATGATCGAGGCGGGGGAGGACCCGCGCTTCATCGCCCGGCGGCTGATGATCTCCGCGAGCGAGGACATCGGCCTTGCCGACCCGAACGCCCTGCCGATCGCGGTGGCCGCGGCGCAGGCCGTCGCCATGATCGGTTTCCCGGAGGCGGCGCTCACCCTGAGCCACGCGACGATCGCCCTGGCCCTCGCCCCGAAGTCGAACGCGGCGACGACCGCGATCTCCGCCGCCCTGGCGGACGTGCGGAACGGCCTCGCGGGCTCGGTCCCGGCGCATCTGCGTGACGGCCACTACAAGGGCGCGGCCAAGCTGGGCCACGCCCAGGGGTACGTGTACCCGCACGACGTACCGGGCGGCATCGCGGCCCAGCAGTACGCACCGGACGAGATCCGGGGCCGCCAGTACTACGAGCCCACTCGCTACGGCGCGGAGGCACGCTACGCGGACGTGGTGGAGCGGGTGAGGACCCGCCTGAGGGGCGACGAGTAGCACCCGCAGTTCCCCGTGCCTACGGCTGGCCCCCGTACGGGCGGCCCTCAGCCGCGGGCGGCCTCGAAGAGCCGGTGCATCTCGCGGCGGAGCCCGCTGACGTCCCGTACCGGCTCGGGGAAGTCGAAGCGCGCGTCGAAGCAGCGCTCCGGGCCCGCGCTGAAGCGGACCCGCAGACCGAAGCGGTCGAGGGCGAGCGGCGCCACGTCGCGCGTGGGCGCGAGGGCGGTCGCGTGGTCGCCGAGGAGTCCGGTCAGCTCGCGCAGCCGGTCCCCGTGGGCGGCGTGCAGATGCTGGAGGAGCTCGGTCTCGTACGCGTGCAGGGGGTCGGGGGCGGCGGCGGAGAACTCCTCGGCGTCGATCTCACCCGTGCCCCACAGGTCGTCCACGCGGGCCTCGCCGACCTCCAGGCGCAGCATCGTGCGACCCCGCTCGGCGACGCCCGGCAGGCAGGTGAGCCGGCCGGAGACCCAGGCCCGGCCGCGGATGCGGTGGGGGACGGAGACCGGAGCGACGTCGGTGAGTTCGAGCACCACGGGCAGCTCGTCGGCCTGGGCGTGGGTCGCGGCCCGAACGGGCGGGGCGTCGGCCGCGTACAGCAGGAAGATCTCGCCGTCGGGTCCGACCGCCCGCGCCTCCGGCGCGAGCTGCTCGGGCCGGTATCCCTCGGCCCCCGGAATCAGCAGCACCGCGGAGCATGTAGTCTGTACGAGAGTTCGTGTGCGCTCGGCTGCTGACGGCAGGCGAGCGATTTCAAGCCCGCTGGGACGCGGCTGACCATGAGCTGATCGGACCTCCGTCGTAGCGATGCCATCCAGGGCTTCATCCATGGATGGGGCATCGTTCTTTGTGTTGCCGTCCGTGATGCGCGTGGTGTTCCCCGGGCGAGACATGCGATCTCCTTGAGTAAGGTGAGCCTAACCTAACCTACAACGGAGGTCTGGAGAACGTGCCTAACCAGTCGCGTCCCAAGGTCAAGAAGTCGCGTGCGCTCGGTATTGCGCTGACGCCGAAGGCTGTCAAGTACTTCGAGGCCCGCCCGTACCCGCCGGGCGAGCACGGCCGTGGTCGCAAGCAGAACTCGGACTACAAGGTCCGTCTGCTCGAGAAGCAGCGCCTGCGCGCCCAGTACGACATCAGCGAGCGCCAGATGGCGCGCGCCTACGACCGCGCCAAGAAGGCCGAAGGCAAGACGGGCGAGGCGCTGGTCGTCGAGCTCGAGCGTCGCCTCGACGCCCTGGTCCTGCGTTCGGGCATCGCCCGCACCATCTACCAGGCCCGCCAGATGGTCGTGCACGGTCACATCCAGGTCAACGGTGGCAAGGTCGACAAGCCGTCGTTCCGTGTCCGTCCCGACGACGTCGTGATGGTCCGCGAGCGCAGCCGCACCAAGCCGCTGTTCGAGGTCGCCCGTGAGGGTGGCTTCGCCGCCGACGGTGAGACCCCGCGCTACCTGCAGGTCAACCTGAAGGCCCTGGCCTTCCGCCTCGACCGCGACCCGAACCGCAAGGAAATCCCGGTCATCTGCGACGAGCAGCTGGTCGTCGAGTACTACGCCCGCTGATCCAGGCGCACGTACTACCGCGGTTCCCGGCCCGCCGCTTCCCCACCGCTTCGAGTGGGGGAGCCGGCGGGCTTCCGCGTTCCCGGGACCGCCGCCGACCGGGCCGTACGGAAGGGACGTGGGGCCGCCTGCCCGGCCGGTGCCGCACCGCCGTCGATGGCCGGATCCCGACGGTTCACGAGCGCCCGCTCCACCGTCGCGTCCAGTGAGAGCCCCAGCCCCGCACGGAACGCCGCGGCGTACGCCTCCGCCCCCAGCGCCTCGCCCGCCCGCTGCTCGCACAGTGTCCTCGGCCCGTCGAAGGAACCCGATCCGAAGAGCTGGATCCCCACCGTGTCCCAGACCGGCACCGCCGCGCCCTGCAGCACCGCCGCCTCCAGCGGGTCGCCCTCGCTCACCGTCACCAGCGCGAGCAGCTCGATCGCGAGGACGAGCCCGACCAGGTCGTGGAAGGCGTGGTTGATCGTGACGCACTCGGCGAGCAGCTCCCGCGCCTCCTCGTACGCGCCCCGGGTCCAGGCCGAGAAGGCCAGGACGTAGAGGGCGTACGCCCGGGTCCACCGCTCCCCGCGCTCCTCGCAGATCTCCCGCACCTCGCGGCAGATCGCGACGGCCCCCTCCAGGTCGCCCAGGAAGGCCCGCGCCATCGCCAGCTCGACCTGCCCCATCAGCACGTTGCTGTTCAGCTCGCCGAGCTCCCGGTACGCCTCAAGGGCCCGCCCGATCAGCTCCTCCGCCCGCGGCATCTCGTCCGAGAGCAGCGCCAGACAGCCCATGCGGTGCGTCGCGTACGCCTCCGCCAGCGCGTTCCGCGAGGCCCGGGCCCGCTCGCCGCACTCGTGGAGCGCCGCCACCGCCGCCGTGCCGTCGCCCTGCAGGACCGTCACGTAACCGAGCACCCACAGCGCCTTCAGCCGCGCCTCCTCGTGCCCGGACTCCAGCGCGAGCGCCCGCTCCAGCCAGTGCCGCCCCTCCGAGAGCCGCCCGCAGCCCACCCAGGCGAACCAGAGCGTGCCCGCCAGGTGCTGCGCGAGATGCGCGTCCTCCGGGAGTTCGAGGCAGAGGTCGAGGGCCGCCCGAAGATTCGGCAGCGCCGCGTCCGTGCGGGCCGCCACCTCCGCCTGCCGCGGACTGAACCACTCCAGCTCGCACCAGGTCGCGAGCCCCATGTACCAGTCGCGGTGCCTCCGGCGCAGCCGCTCGGTGTCGCCGAGCGCGGCCAGCCACTCCGCCCCGTACGCCGCGACCGTGTCCAGGATCCGGTAGCCGGGACCGGCCGGTGTGTCCTCGCGGGCCACGAGCGACTGCGCGAGCAGCCCCCCGAGCAGATCCAGGATCCGGTCCGTCGGCAGCTCGGGGCCGCCGCACACGTACTCCACCGCCTCCAGGTCGAAGGGGCCGGCGAAGACGGAGAGCCGTGCCCACAGCAGCCGCTCCTCCGGGGTGCACAGCTCGTGGCTCCAGCCGATCGCCGTGCGCAGGGTCTGATGGCGGGGGAGCGCCCCGCGCGAACCGAGCGTGAGCAGCCGGAAGCGGTCGCCGAGACGGGTCAGCATCTGCTCGACGGAGAGCAGCGGCAGCCGCCCGGCCGCCAGTTCGAGAGCGAGTGGGATGCCGTCGAGCCGACGGCAGAGCTCGCGTACCGAGTCGTACGCGGAGTCACGCGCGGAGCCGGGGGAGCCGTGCGTCGAGCCGCGCGCGGCATCGCGGACAGAATCGCGGGCGTCGGGCGCGGAGGCACGCGCGGACATCCGTACGCGCCCGTGAGCCGGGGCGTCCGCCGTGCGCGGTGCCGCCGTCGGCGCGCCCGACGGCAGAACCGGCGCGCCCGCCTCAGCCGCCCGCTCGGCGAGCAGCGCCACCGCGTCCGCCTCGCACATCGGCGCCAGCGTGAACACGGCCTCGCCCGCCACCCGCAGCGGGCGGCGGCCGGCCGCGAGCACGGTGAGCCCGGGGGCGTGCGCGAGCAGCTCCCGCACCAGGGGCGCGCAGCTCTCCACCAGGTGCTCGAACCCGTCGAGCACCAGCAGGAGCCGTCGCTCGGCGAGATGCTCGACCAGTACCTCGCGCGGGGCCCTCAACGTGTGGTCGGTCAGCCCGAGCGCCTCGACCAGGGCGTGTGCCACCAGCTCGGGGTCGCGCAGCGGCGCGAGCTCGGCGATCCGCACCTCGTCGCCGTAGCGTTTCTTCGCCGCCGCGGCAGCCCGCAGTGCGAGTCTCGTCTTGCCGACCCCACCCACCCCGACCACCGTGACCAGGCGCGACTCTTCGAGGAGTCGTGCCAGTTCGGCCTGCTCGGTGGCCCGTCCGACGAACCGGTTCAGCTCCGCCGGGAGATTGCTCCGTCGCATGGGACACGGAGCGTACTCATCCGCACGCTCTCCGTACAATCGGTTCTCGCAACTCCCGTCCCACGGGCGGTAATGCGGTACGGCGGGACAGTCCGGGCGCGATAGGGTCGGGTGACTACTTTTGACAGGGCGTGCGACCCGGGTGACAGGCCCCGGGGCCCGACGACAGCAGAGAGCGGTGCAGAGTGACCGGTGGAGAGGTTGCCGGGATCCTGGTGGCCGTCTTCTGGGCGATCCTGGTCTCCTTCCTCGCCGTGGTGCTGGTGAGGCTGGCGCAGACGCTCAGGGCGACCACCAAGCTGGTGGCGGACGTGACCGAGCAGGCCGTTCCCCTGCTCGCCGACGCCTCCGCGACCGTGCGCTCCGCGCAGACCCAGCTCGACCGGGTCGACGCCATCGCCTCGGACGTCCAGGAAGTCACCTCCAACGCCTCCGCGCTCTCCTCCACCGTCGCCTCCACCTTCGGCGGCCCGCTCGTCAAGGTGGCCGCGTTCGGCTACGGCGTGCGCAAGGCGCTCGGCCGCGGCCGGGACGGGGAGGACGCGCCGCGGGCCACCGCGCGACGTACTGTGATCGTCGGTCGTACGGTGCCGTCCGCGCGGCGCCGGAAGCAGAAGGGCTGAGCCGTCATGTTCCGCCGCACGTTCTGGTTCACGGCCGGCGCAGCCGCCGGCGTGTGGGCCACCACCAAGGTCAACCGGAAGCTGAAGCAGCTGACCCCTGAGAGCCTCGCCGCCCAGGCGGCGAACAAGGCGGTCGAGACCGGCCACCGACTCAAGGACTTCGCCCTCGACGTACGGGCCGGCATGGTCCAGCGGGAGGCCGAACTGGGCGAGGCGCTCGGTCTCGACGTCCCCCCGGTCGACAACGACCGGGACCACGAGCTTCCGTCACCGCGCCGCAGGGCAGCGCTCGATCCCACGGCGCGCCCGACCACCACGTATTCAATCCCCACGATCTCGTACAACCGGAATGAGGACCACTGATGGAGTCGGCTGAAATCCGCCGCCGCTGGCTGAGCTTCTTCGAGGAGCGCGGGCACACCGTCGTCCCTTCGGCGTCGCTCATCGCGGACGACCCGACTCTGCTGCTCGTCCCCGCCGGCATGGTGCCCTTCAAGCCCTACTTCCTGGGTGAGGTCAAGCCGCCCTTCACGCGCGCCTCCAGCGTGCAGAAGTGCGTGCGGACGCCCGACATCGAGGAAGTCGGCAAGACCACCCGCCACGGCACGTTCTTCCAGATGTGCGGCAACTTCTCCTTCGGCGACTACTTCAAGGAAGGCGCCATCAAGCTCGCCTGGGAGCTGCTCACCACCGGGGTGGAGCACGGCGGCTACGGGCTGGACCCGGAGAAGCTCTGGATCACCGTCTACCAGGAGGACGACGAGGCCGAGCAGATCTGGCGCGACGTCGTCGGCGTCCCCGCCGAGCGCATCCAGCGCCTCGGCAAGAAGGACAACTACTGGTCGATGGGCGTCCCCGGACCCTGTGGCCCGTGCTCCGAGATCAACTACGACCGGGGCCCCGAGTTCGGCGTCGAGGGCGGCCCGGCCGTCAACGACGAGCGGTACGTGGAGATCTGGAACCTGGTCTTCATGCAGTACGAGCGCGGTGAGGGCTCCGGCAAGGACGACTTCCCGATCCTCGGCGAGCTGCCGTCGAAGAACATCGACACGGGCCTCGGCCTGGAGCGCCTGGCGATGATCCTCCAGGGCGTCCAGAACATGTACGAGACGGACACCCTCCAGGTCGTCATCGACAAGGCCACCGAGCTCACCGGCGTCGCCTACGGCAAGGCCCACGAGAGCGACGTCTCGCTCCGCGTGGTCGCCGACCACATGCGCACGTCCGTCATGCTCATCGGCGACGGCGTCACCCCCGGCAACGAGGGCCGCGGCTACGTGCTGCGCCGCATCATGCGCCGCGCCGTCCGCAACATGCGCCTGCTCGGCGCCACCGGTCCGGTCGTCCAGGAGCTCGTGGACACCGTGATCAACACGATGGGCGAGCAGTACCCGGAGCTGGTCACCGACCGCAAGCGCATCGAGACCGTCGCCCTCGCCGAAGAGGCCGCCTTCCTCAAGGCCCTCAAGGGCGGCACCAACATCCTCGACACCGCCGTCACCGAGACCAAGGCCGCCGGCGGCACGATCCTCTCCGGCGACAAGGCGTTCCTGCTCCACGACACCTGGGGCTTCCCGATCGACCTCACCCTGGAGATGGCCTCCGAGCAGGGCCTCTCCGTGGACGAGGACGGCTTCCGCCGCCTGATGAAGGAGCAGCGGGAGCGCGCCAAGGCCGACGCCAAGGCCAAGAAGACCGGTCACGCCGACATGACCGCGTACCGGGAGATCGCCGACGGCAGCGGCGCCACCCAGTTCACCGGCTACACCAACACCGAGGGCGAGTCCACGGTCGTCGGCCTCCTCGTCAACGGCGTCCCGTCGCCGGCCGCCTCCGAGGGCGACGAGGTCGAGGTCGTCCTCGACCGCACCCCGTTCTACGCCGAGGGCGGCGGCCAGATCGCCGACCAGGGCCGCATCAAGCTGCACAGCGGCGCCGTGATCGAGGTCCGCGACGTACAGCAGCCGGTCCCGGGCGTCTCCGTCCACAAGGGCTCCGTCCAGGTCGGCGAGGTGACCGTCGGCTCCACCGCCTACGCCACCATCGACGTCCGGCGCCGGACGGCCATCGCCCGCGCCCACTCGGCCACCCACCTCACCCACCAGGCGCTGCGCGACGCCCTCGGCCCGACGGCCGCCCAGGCCGGTTCCGAGAACCAGCCCGGCCGTTTCCGTTTCGACTTCGGTTCGCCGAACGCCGTCCCCGGCACGGTCCTCACCGATGTCGAGCAGAAGATCAACGAGATCCTCTCGCGCGAGCTGGAGGTCCACGCCGAGGTCATGGCGATCGACGAGGCCAAGCGCCAGGGCGCCATCGCCGAGTTCGGCGAGAAGTACGGCGAGCAGGTCCGCGTCGTCACCATCGGCGACTTCTCCAAGGAGCTGTGCGGCGGTACGCACGTCCGCAACACCGCCCAGCTGGGTCTGGTGAAGCTCCTCGGCGAGTCGTCGATCGGCTCCGGCGTGCGCCGTATCGAGGCCCTCGTCGGCGTCGACGCGTACAACTTCCTGGCCAAGGAGCACACGGTCGTCGCCCAGCTCCAGGAGCTGGTGAAGGGTCGCCCGGAGGAGCTGCCGGAGAAGATCTCCGCCATGCTCGGCAAGCTGAAGGACGCCGAGAAGGAGATCGAGAAGTTCCGCGCGGAGAAGGTCCTCCAGGCCGCCGCCGGTCTCGTCGACTCCGCCAAGGACGTCCGCGGCGTCGCCCTCGTGACCGGTCAGGTCCCGGACGGCACCACCGCCGACGACCTGCGCAAGCTGGTCCTCGACGTCCGTGGCCGCATCTCCGGCGGCCGTCCGGCCGTCGTCGCCCTGTTCACCACGGCCAACGGCAAGCCGCTCACGGTCATCGCCACCAACGAGGCGGCCCGCGAGCGCGGCCTCAAGGCCGGCGAGCTGGTCCGCACGGCCGCCAAGACCCTCGGTGGTGGTGGCGGCGGCAAGCCGGACGTCGCCCAGGGCGGCGGTACGAACCCGGAGGCCGTCGGCGAGGCCATCGCCGCCGTCGAGCGTCTCGTGGTGGAGACGGCGTGACGATGCGTCGCGGCCGCCGTATCGCGGTCGATGTCGGGGACGCCCGGATCGGGGTCGCCTCGTGCGACCCCGACGGGGTCCTCGCCACGCCGGTGGAGACCGTGCCGGGACGTGACGTCCCGGCCGCCCACCGGCGGCTCCGCCAGATCGTCGAGGAGTACGAGCCCATCGAGGTCGTCGTGGGTCTGCCCCGCTCGCTCAGCGGGCGGGAGGGCCCGGCCGCGACCAAGGTCCGTGCCTTTGCCCGCGAGATGGCCAAGGGCATCGCTCCGGTGCCGGTCCGGCTGGTCGACGAGCGGATGACGACCGTCACCGCGACCCAGGGGCTGCGCGCCTCCGGCGTGAAGGCGAAGAAGGGCCGGTCCGTCATCGACCAGGCCGCCGCTGTGATCATCCTGCAGAACGCTCTTGAGTCTGAACGGGTATCAGGTAATCCGCCCGGCGAGGGCGTCGAAGTGGTCATCTGATCGCGATACGGTAACGTTCCGCGCGATGCGGCGGTGTTCGAACAACTGCCGCACTACGTAGAGGCGGATCGTCCGGAAGCCTCGCGGCTGTTTGGGGATCGATGACTGAGTATGGCCGGAGCCCCGGCTCCGAACCGTGGCACCCCACGGACCCGTTGTACGGGGACCAGGGGTGGGAAGGTCAGCAGCAGTACCAGCACCCGCAGCAGGCGAGCCAGTACGGCCAGGGTGGCGGCCAGGGGTACGAGGGTGACCCGTACCAGCAGCAGCAGCAGCCGCAGCAGCAGTACCAGCAGCCGCAGTACCAGGAGCAGCAGTACCAAGGGCAGCAGTACCAGGAGCCGCAGCAGCCCCAGGGGTATGTGGATCCGCAGTACCAGCAGCCGCAGCAGTACCAGCAGCAGCAGCCACACCAGCACCAGCAGCAGTACGGGACGGGGTACCCGGGCGGTTACGACACGCCCGGGAACCCCGGACAGCAGTACGACGGCAGCTGGGAGTCGGGCCAGGCGGCGATGGCGTACGGCGCGCCCCCGGCCGATCCGTACGGCGGCCAGAACCCCGACCTCTACGGCACCCCCGAGGCGTACCCGCCGCCCCAGCCTCCCGGCCGCCGGCAGAACCCGCCGGAGCCGGTGATCGACTGGGCACCGGAGGAGGAGACGAACCCGGAGCCGGAAGAGGAGCAGCACCCCTTCTTCACGGGTGCCGACGACTCCGACCCCGACGACGAGTACGAGGACGAGCCCGCGCGAGGACGTGGCTCCCGCGGCGGCGACCGCGAACGCCGGAGCAAGGCGAAGAAACGCAAGGGCAAGAACGGCGTGGCCTGCCTCGTCGTCGCCCTCGTCCTGGTCGGCGGCGTCGGCGGCATCGGCTACTTCGGCTACCAGTTCTGGCAGGGCGAGTTCGGCGCGGCACCCGACTACGCGGGCAGCGGCAGCGGAGACGTCCAGGTCGAGATCCCGAAGTCCGCCGGCGGCTACGAGATCGGCAACATCCTCAAGAAGGCGGGCGTCGTCAAGAGCGTCGACGCCTTCGTGTCGGCGCAGGGACGGAACCCGAAGGGCCTCTCGATCCAGGCGGGCGTCTACACGCTGAAGAAGGAGATGTCGGCGGAGAGCGCGGTCGCGCTGATGCTCAACCCGGCCAGCCAGGCCAACTTCGTCATCCCCGAGGGCAAGCGAAACGCCTGGGTGTACGACCAGCTCGACAAGCGTCTCGACCTCGATGCCGGCACCACCAAGAAGATCGCGTTCGCGAAGGCGGGCACCCTGGGCCTGCCCGACTGGGCCAAGAACCACGCCGACATCAAGGACCCGCTGGAAGGTTTCCTTTTCCCGGCGAGCTACCCGGTCGCGAAGGGTGCGAAGCCCGAGGACGTCCTCCGCAAGATGGTGTCCCGCGCGAACCAGGAGTACATGAAGCTCGACATGGAGGCCAAGGCGCAGGCGGTCGGCCTCGAGGGGCCCTGGGAGCTGCTGACGGTCGCGAGCCTCGTGCAGGTCGAAGGCAAGTACAAGCACGACTTCGACAAGGTCGCGCGGGTCGTCTACAACCGGCTCAAGCCGAACAACGTGGAGACCGTGGGTCGCCTGGAGTTCGACTCGACGGTGAACTACTTCAGGGGCACGAGCACCCTTGACGTCGGCACGGTCGAGGAGATGCGCAAGATCAAGGACCCGTACAACACGTACGCGTACGACGTGAAGGGCCTCATCCCCGGTCCCATCAGCAACCCCGGCATCGAGGCGCTGAACTCGGCGATGAGCCCGGCCGACGGCCCGTGGTACTACTTCGTGTCGATCAACGAGAACAAGACCGTCTTCTCCGTGACTCTCAAGGAGCACAACCGGAACGTCGCGGAGTACGAGAAGGAACGGAAGCAGGGTCAGTGAGCAAGCAGCACCGCGCCGCCGTCCTCGGCTCGCCGATCGCCCACTCCCTCTCCCCGGTCCTGCACCGGGCCGCGTACGCGGAGCTGGGCCTCGGCGACTGGTCGTACGACCGCTTCGAGGTCGACGAGGCCGGACTGCCCGGCTTCGTCGGCGAGCTGGACGGCAGCTGGGCGGGTCTCTCGCTGACCATGCCGCTCAAGCGGGCGATCATCCCGCTGCTCGACGAGATCAGCGACACGGCCGCCTCCGTGGAGGCCGTCAACACCGTCGTCCTCCGTGAGGACGGGCGGCGGGTCGGCGACAACACCGACATCCCCGGCATGATCGCAGCCCTGGGTGAGCAGGGCGTCGAGAAGGTGGAGTCCGCGGCGATCCTCGGCGCGGGCGCCACCGCCTCCTCCGCGCTCGCCGCGCTCGCCCGGATCTGCCCGGGGCCCGTCACCGCGTACGTCCGCAGCGAGGCCCGTGCGGAGGAGATGCGCGGCTGGGGCGAGCGGCTCGGCGTGGACGTCCGTACCGCCGACTGGGAGCGTGCGGCCGAGGCCTTCGCCGCGCCGCTGGTCGTCGCGACCACCCCCGCCGGCACCACGGACGCCCTGGCGGCCGCCGTCCCGGACGCGGTCGGCACGCTCTTCGACGTGCTGTACGACCCCTGGCCGACCGCGCTCGCCGCGGCCTGGTCCGACCGCGGCGGCAAGGTGGTCGGCGGCCTCGACCTCCTCGTCCACCAGGCCGTCCTCCAGGTCGAACAGATGACGGGCCGCGCACCCGCACCGCTCGCGGCGATGCGCGCCGCGGGGGAGCGGGCGCTGGCCGCTCGGTAGGCCGCTCGGGAAGTCGGGGAAGTCGGGGCAGTACGGGAAGCGGGGGGAGTACGGGGGGTATGGGCGAGGAACTGGTGCTGGCGTCCAAGTGGGACGTGGGCTTCGACGTGGTGCGTTTTCTCTGGGTGGGGTTCTTCAGCGACCTGCCCGCCTGGGCGCGGTACACCGTGCTCGCCCTGTTCGGCGCGACCTTGGCGTACGGCTTCCTCTCCTGGCTGCGGAACCGCTCCTCCTCCGCCACGGAGGCCGGGGAGACCGCCCCGGAGGCCGAGGAGGCCGTCCAGGAGGACGAGACCCGCGTCCGATAGCTGGACCGGAGACCAAGCGACCGACCCGGACGTGGGAGGATCGGTGGTGGCGGGCCAGGGCCGCGCACCCGGCCACGCCGTCGCAGTGCCCAGGCGCGAGCATGAGGAGCATCGTTGAGCAGGTTGCGTTGGCTGACCGCTGGGGAATCCCACGGACCCGCGCTGGTCGCGACGCTGGAGGGTCTTCCCGCCGGCGTCCCCGTCACCACCGAGCTGGTGGCGGACCACCTCGCGCGGCGTCGCCTCGGCTATGGGCGCGGCGCCCGGATGAAGTTCGAGCAGGACGAGATCACCTTCCTCGGCGGTGTCCGCCACGGGCTCTCCCTCGGCTCCCCGATCGCCGTCATGGTCGGCAACACCGAGTGGCCCAAGTGGGAGAAGGTCATGTCGGCCGACCCGGTCGACCCGTCCGAGCTCAAGGAGACGGGTCGCAACGCGCCCCTGACCCGCCCCCGGCCCGGCCACGCCGACCTCGCCGGCATGCAGAAGTACGGCTTCGACGAGGCCCGCCCGATCCTGGAGCGCGCCAGCGCCCGGGAGACCGCGGCCCGGGTCGCCCTCGGCGCCGTCGCCCGCTCCTTCATCAAGGAGGCCGCGGGCATCGAGATCGTCTCGCACGTCGTCGAACTGGCGGCCGCCAAGGCCCCGTACGGCGTCTACCCGACCCCCGCCGACGTCGAGCGGCTCGACGCCGACCCGGTGCGCTGCCTCGACGCCGACGCGTCGAAGGCGATGGTCGCCGAGATCGACCAGGCCCACAAGGACGGCGACACCCTCGGCGGAGTGGTGGAGGTCCTCGCCTACGGCGTGCCCGTCGGCCTCGGCTCGCACGTCCACTGGGACCGGCGCCTCGACGCCCGGCTCGCCGCCGCGCTCATGGGCATCCAGGCCATCAAGGGCGTCGAGGTCGGCGACGGCTTCGACCTCGCCCGCGTCCCCGGCTCGCAGGCCCACGACGAGATCGTCCGCACCGAGGAAGGCATCAAGCGCACCTCCGGCCGTGCCGGCGGCACCGAGGGCGGCCTGACCACGGGCGAGCTGCTCCGCGTCCGCGCCGCGATGAAGCCGATCGCGACCGTCCCGCGCGCCCTCGCCACGATCGACGTCGTCACCGGTGAGGCCACGGCGGCCCACCACCAGCGCTCCGACGTGTGCGCCGTCCCCGCCGCCGGCATCGTCGCCGAGGCCATGGTCGCGCTCGTCCTCGCGGACGCCGTCGTCGAGAAGTTCGGCGGCGACAGCGTCCCGGAGACCCGCCGCAACGTGCGGTCGTACCTCGACAACCTGCACATCCGGTGACCGCCGGACCGCTGGTCGTCCTCGTCGGACCCATGGGCTCCGGCAAGTCCACGGTGGGCGCGCTCCTGGCCGAACGGCTCGGCGCGCCCTACCGGGACACCGACGCCGACATCGTCGCCGCCGAGGGCCGGGAGATCTCCGACATCTTCATCGAGGACGGCGAGGAGCACTTCCGCGCCCTGGAGCGGGCCGCCGTCCACGCGGCCGTCGCCGGGCACGAGGGCGTCCTCGCCCTGGGCGGCGGCGCGATCCTCGACGCCGACACCCGCGCCCTGCTCGCCGGACTGCCCGTCGTGTACCTCTCGATGGACGTCGAGGAGGCGGTCCGCCGCGTCGGCCTCAACACCGCGCGGCCGCTGCTCGCCGTCAACCCGCGCCGCCAGTGGCGCGAGCTGATGGAGGCGCGCCGCCATCTCTACACCGAAGTCGCACGGGTGGTCGTCACCACCGACGACCGCACCCCCGAAGAGGTCGCGGACGCGGTCCTCTCGGCACTGGATCTGAAGAAGGACGCATGACGACGGACCAGGAAGTGACCCGTATCCAGGTCGCGGGCAGCGCGGGCACGGAGCCGTACGAGGTGCTGGTCGGCCGGCAGCTGCTCGGCGAGCTCCCCGCCCTGATCGGCACCCGGGCCAAGCGCGTCGCCGTGATCCACCCGGAGGCGCTCGCCGGCACCGGCGAGGCGCTCCGCGCGGACCTCGCCGACCAGGGCTTCGAGGCTGTCGCCATCCAGGTGCCGAACGCGGAGGAGGCGAAGACCGCCGAGGTCGCCGCCTACTGCTGGAAGGCGCTGGGCCAGACCGGCTTCACCCGGACCGACGTCATCGTCGGCGTCGGCGGCGGCGCGACCACCGACCTGGCGGGCTTCGTGGCCGCGACCTGGCTGCGGGGTGTGCGCTGGATCGCCGTACCGACCACGGTCCTGGCCATGGTCGACGCGGCCGTCGGCGGCAAGACGGGCATCAACACCGCCGAGGGCAAGAACCTCGTCGGCGCCTTCCACCCGCCGGCCGGGGTCATCTGCGACCTCGCCGCACTCGACTCGCTGCCGGTGAACGACTACGTGAGCGGGCTCGCCGAGATCATCAAGGCCGGCTTCATCGCCGACCCGGTGATCCTCGACCTCGTCGAGGAGGACCCGGAGGCCGCCCGTACGCCCGCCGGTCCGCACACCGCCGAGCTGATCGTGCGGTCGATCCGGGTCAAGGCCGAGGTCGTCTCCGGCGACCTCAAGGAGTCCGGCCGCCGCGAGATCCTCAACTACGGCCACACGCTCGCCCACGCCATCGAGAAGAACGAGCGGTACAAGTGGCGGCACGGCGCCGCCGTCTCCGTCGGCATGGTCTTCGCCGCCGAGCTCGGCCGACTCGCCGGCCGGCTCGACGACGCCACCGCCGACCGGCACCGCGCGGTCCTGGAGTCCGTCGGCCTGCCGCTCACGTACCGCGGCGACCAGTGGCCCAAGCTCCTGGAGACGATGAAGGTGGACAAGAAGTCCCGCGGCGACCTGCTGCGCTTCATCGTCCTCGACGGGCTCGGCAAGCCGGCCGTCCTGGAAGGGCCCGACCCGGCCGTGCTGTTCGCGGCGTACGGCGAGGTGGCGGTGTGACCGACCCCCGACCGGTCCTGGTGCTGAACGGTCCGAACCTCGGCCGGCTCGGCTCCCGCGAGCCCGACATCTACGGCGCCACCTCCTACAAGGGGCTCGTCGAGTCCTGCCGGACCCTCGGCGCGGAGCTCGGCTTCGACGTCGAGGTCCGGGAGACCAACGACGAGGGCGAGATGATCCGCTGGCTCCACGAGGCGGCGGACGGCTCGGTCCCGGTGGTGATCAACCCCGGGGCGTTCACGCACTACTCGTACGGGATGCGGGACGCGGCCGCGCAGCGCACCGCCCCGCTGATCGAGGTGCACATCTCGAACCCGTACGCCCGGGAGGAGTTCCGGCACACCTCGGTCGTCGCGGCCGTGGCGACCGGGACGGTCGCCGGGTTCGGGATCGGCTCCTACCGGCTGGCCCTGCGGGCGCTGGCCGAGGAACTGGCCGGCTGAAGCAGGGACTGCCTGAAGCAGTGGCCGGCTGAAGCAGGGGCCGGCTGACGGGGGCGTGAGCACGGCGGGGGCGGGCAGGGCACTTCGGGTCGCCCCCGGCCGTTCCCCCTGTGGGGGCCGGGGGCGGTAACGTTCCGGCGTCACGGATTCATCAGTCAGTCGTACGAGACGGAGTGGCACCGGATGCAGCACGCAGTGGGGGGCCCGCTGCCACCGCCCGAGCAGTCGCCGGGCCAGGCGCCCGCCCCCGGACCCGCGACAGGGCCCGCGGCAGGACCCGTGCCTCCCGTGGCAGGAGCCACGGCGGGATCCGTGTCCGGTCCTCCCGTGGCGGGGCCGGTCACCGGGCAGGCCTCGGGAGCGGCGGGCGGCGCCCAGGGCGCGCACCCGCCCGTTCCGCCTGCGCCCCCGCAGGCCGCCCCGTACCCGGCCCAGGCATCGCCCGCCGGTTCCCGGCTCGGCGTGCACCCCACCCTCCAGTCGAGCGCCCCCCGGCCCCCGCATCCGGCGCCCCCGCACCCCGCGGCGCCCGCGCCGGGCCCCGGCGGGCCGGGCTGGGGCGCCCCCGGAGCCGTACCGCAGCACGGACCTGTACCCCAGCACGGAGCCGTGCCGCAGCACGCGGCCGCCCCGCAGCCGCCGGCCTCACCCCAGCGGCCGGGCCCCCCGCCGCTCCCTCGCGCGGACCTCACCGGTCACGTCCCGCTGCCTCCCGTGAGCGCGCCGCTCGCGCCGCCCGCGGAGCACGGCACGGGGACCGGCACCGCGACCCTCGCCGTCCTGCTCATCGGCCCCGCGGGCGCAGGCAAGACGACCGTCGCCCGCCACTGGGCGCAGCGCCGCCGCGTGCCCACCGCGCACATCAGCCTCGACGACGTGCGCGAGTGGGTCTGCTCCGGCTTCGCCGACCCGCAATCCGGGTGGAACGAGCACTCCGAGGCGCAGTACCGGCTCGCCCGCCGCACCTGCGGCTTCGCCGCGCGCAACTACCTCGCCAACGGCATCTCCTGCATCGTCGACGACGCGGTCTTCCCCGACCGGCCCGTCGTCGGACTCGGCGGCTGGAAGCGCCACGTCGGCCCCGGGCTGCTGCCCGTCGTCCTCCTGCCGGGCCTGGAGATCGTCCTGGAGCGCAACGCCGAGCGCAGCGGCAACCGGCGTCTCTCCGACGAGGAGGTCGCCGCGATCCACGGCCGGATGGCAGGCTGGTACGGCTCGGGCCTGCCGATCATCGACAACTCCACGTACGACGTCGAGACCACCGCGCGGGTGCTCGACGACGTCCTCGCCCGCGCGATAGCGAGCCCGCCCGCCTGGTGACCCCCGGGTCCCGCACGGTCGGCCGCACAGAACAGGCCACCGCGCCGAGCTCCTCGTAGGCTCGGAGCATGTCAGAGGTGTATGCGGACCGCCGTGTACGGCTGCGCGATCGGTGCGCGGCCGCGGGCAGCCCGGCGGCCCTGGTCTCCCGCCCCGCCAACGTCCGCTATCTCGCGGGCGGTTCGCCCGCCGGAGCCGTCCTGTTCGTCGGCCCCGAGCCGGCCTCGGACGTCCTGCTCTGCCCCGTCGCGCCCGGTGGCGAGCCGGCCGACGGCCGGCTCGACGAGCTGCTCCGACAACAGGTCCTTCCTACCGGGGGTGGTGATCCCGCGGTCGCGGCCGCCGACCTCGCCCGCCGGGCGGGCGCCGACGCGCTCGCCGTCGAGGAGCACGACCTGACCGTGGCCCGGCACCGCGCGATGGGCTCGATCGCGCCCGGACTCCACCTCACCGACCTCTCCTGCGCCGTCGAACAGCTCAGGATCGTCAAGGACGAGGACGAGATCGCCTGTCTGCGGATCGCCGCCGAGATCGCCGACCAGGCCCTCGGCGAGCTCCTGGAGTCGATCCTGGTGGGGCGGACCGAGCGCCACCTCGCCCTGGAACTGGAACGACGGCTCGTCGACCACGGCGCCGACGGGGCCGCCTTCCCCACCTCGGTGGCGACCGGCCCGCACTCGGGGCGCCGCGGGCACCGGCCCACCGACCGCCGGGTCGAGGAGGGTGATTTCCTCTCCGTCTGCCTCGGCGCCGACTACCGCGGCTACCGGTGCGAGATCGGCCGCACCTTCGTCATCGGCACGACCCCCGCCGACTGGCAGATCGAGCTGTACGACCTCGTCTTCGCCGCTCAGCGGGCCGGACGCGAGTCCCTCGCGCCGGGTGCCGAGTACCGGGACGTGGACCGGGCGGCCCGCCAGATCCTGGACTCCGGAGGCCACGCGGAGGCCGCCGTGCCCCTCACCGGGCACGGGGTCGGGCTCGAAATCGACGAGGACCCGCAGCTCTCACCCTCGGCCATGGGTAAACTGGACGCTTGTGTGCCGGTCACCGTCGAACCGGGGGTCCACCTCCCGGGCCGGGGCGGGGTCCGGATCGATGACACGCTCGTCGTGCGCCAGGAGGCGGACGGCGGACCCGAGCTACTCACCATCACGACCAAGGAGCTGCTCGCGCTGTAAGGCGCGTACGCCTCCTCGGTCCCACGTCAGTCCAGGAGATTCCGCAACCGTGGCTTCCACGAACGACCTCAAGAACGGCATGGTGCTCAAGCTCGAAGGCGGCCAGCTCTGGTCCGTCGTCGAGTTCCAGCACGTCAAGCCCGGCAAGGGCCCGGCCTTCGTGCGCACCAAGCTCAAGAACGTGCTGTCCGGCAAGGTCGTCGACAAGACCTTCAACGCCGGTGTGAAGGTCGAGACGGCCACCATCGACCGCCGCGACATGCAGTTCTCCTACATGGACGGCGACTACTTCGTCTTCATGGACATGGAGACCTACGACCAGCTGCACGTCGACCGCAAGTCCGTCGGCGACGCGGCCAACTTCCTGATCGAGGGCTTCACCGCCTCGGTCGCGCAGCACGAGGGCTCGGTGCTCTACGTCGAGCTCCCCGCCGCCGTCGTGCTGACGATCCAGCACACCGACCCGGGCGTCCAGGGCGACCGCTCCACCGGTGGCACCAAGCCCGCCACGCTGGAGACCGGCCACGAGATCCAGGTCCCGCTCTTCATCACCACCGGTGAGAAGATCAAGGTCGACACGCGCAGCAGCGACTACCTCGGCCGGGTGAACGACTAACCGTGGCCGCTCGGAGCAAGGCCCGCAAGCGGGCCTTCCAGATCCTCTTCGAGGCCGACCAGCGCGACGCCTCCGTCCAGGAGGTCCTCGCGGACCAGGTCCGGCTCGCGCGGTCGGACGACCGTCAGCCGCCGGTCACCGACTTCACCATGCAGCTGGTCGAGGGGTACGCGGCGCACGTCGCGCGCATCGACGAGCTCATCGCCACCTATGCGGTGGACTGGGACCTCGACCGGATGCCGGTCGCCGACCGGAACATCGTGCGCCTCGGCGCGTACGAGCTGATCTGGGAGGACGGCACGCCGGACGCGGTCGCGATCGACGAGGCGGTGCAGCTCGCCAAGGAGTTCTCCACCGACGAGTCCCCGAACTTCGTCAACGGTCTGCTGGCGCGCTTCAAGGACTTGAAGCCGCGTCTGCGCCGGGACGCGGACGTCTGAGTCCGCAGGACGTCACCCGCCGTCGAAGGGGCCCGCAGCGCACGCGCTGCGGGCCCCTTCGACGCGTCCGGCTCCAGGGGGACACCGGAGGCTCCCGGAAGGCCCTGGGGGGCGCCTGGAGCCCGTGAGCGCCCCTGTACAGGTCGGCGAAGGCACCGGGCCTGTGAGCGTCCGTACGGGCCGGGGAAAGCACCGGGCCTGTGAGCGTCCGTACGGGTCGGCGAAGGCACCGGGCTCGTGAGCGTCCGTACAGGCCGGCGAAGGCACCGGGCCTGTGAGCGTCCGTACAGGCCGGGGAAAACACCGGGCCCGTGGACGTCGGATGACGTCCACGGGCCCGGCGGTACGTTTCTGCTGTTGCCTCGTAAGGGCAGCGGAGGGTCAGTTCTCCTCGTGGGCGACCGCGCGGCGCGCGTCCGCGTCGAGGACGCCCCAGCTGATCAGCTGCTCGGTGAGGACCGAGGGGGACTGGTCGTAGATGACGGCGAGCGTGCGCAGGTCGTCCTGACGGATCGACAGCACCTTGCCGTTGTAGTCGCCGCGCTGCGACTGGATCGTCGCCGCGTAGCGCTGGAGGGGGCCGGCCTTCTCCTGGGGGACGTGGGCGAGGCGCTCCAGGTCCAGGACCAGCTTCGGCGGCGGCTCGGCGGCCCCGCCCGGGGTCGTGCCCGGCAGGAGCTCCTGCACCGGCACCCCGTAGAAGTCGGCCAGCTCGGCAAGACGCTGCACGGTCACCGCGCGGTCACCACGCTCGTACGAGCCGACCACGACGGCCTTCCAGCGGCCCTGGGACTTCTCCTCCACCCCGTGGAGGGAAAGACCCTGCTGGGTGCGGATGGCACGGAGTTTGGCCCCGAGCTGCTTTGCGTATTCGCTGGACATAACGCTCCCGGACGCTGTGACGACATGCGGCTGCGCCGCGCGGCTGGTAACTCACTGTGAGGTTACGCAGCGTTACTCTTTCCCGTCAAGCCGAAAGGTCCGTACCGCCCCCTCCCGGGGGACGGCGCCCGGAGTGGCGGCAGGGGCCCCGGGGGCGCGCCCGACCGCCCCTGGTATCGTTGACCGCGCAAATCCGACGTCCTTTAAGAGCCGTCCCGTGAGGCGGAGAAGGAGGTCCGTTTCCCATGGACGCTCAGCAGTACAACGATGACGCCAGGCCCGTTCTCGAGGCCCCGGACATCGCGCGGGTCCTTACCCGCATCGCCCACGAGATCGTCGAGCGCGCCAAGGGCGCGGACGACGTGGTTCTCCTCGGCATTCCCACCCGCGGTGTCTTCCTGGCCCGCCGGCTCGCCGAGAAGCTCGAATCGATCACCGGCGCCAAGATCCCGGTCGGTTCACTCGACATCACCATGTACCGGGACGACCTGCGGCTGAAGCCCGCGCGCGCCCTCGGCCGCACCGACATTCCCGGTGACGGCATCGACGGCCGCCTCGTCGTCCTCGTGGACGACGTCCTCTTCTCCGGCCGCACCATCCGCGCCGCCCTCGACGCCCTCGGCGACATCGGCCGCCCGCGCGCCGTCCAGCTCGCGGTCCTCGTCGACCGCGGCCACCGCGAACTTCCGATCCGCGCCGACTACGTCGGCAAGAACCTCCCCACGTCGCTGCGGGAGACGGTCAAGGTGCAGCTCGCCGAGGAAGACGGTCGCGACACCGTCCTGCTCGGTTCCAAGACCGCCTCCTAGCCGGACCGGCCTCCCCGCGGGACCCGGGGCACACCCCTGCGCTCCCGCATGCCCGCACACCTCCCCACCACGGAGAGAAACCCCGATGATGCGTCACCTCATCTCGGCCGCCGACCTCACCCGCGACGACGCCGTCCTGATCCTCGACACCGCCGAGGAGATGGCCCGGGTGGCCGACCGGCCCATCAAGAAGCTGCCCGCCCTGCGCGGCCGGACCATCTGCAACCTCTTCTTCGAGGACTCCACCCGGACCCGGATCTCCTTCGAGGCCGCCGAGAAGCGCCTCTCCGCCGACGTGATCAACTTCGCGGCCAAGGGCTCCAGCGTCTCCAAGGGCGAGTCCCTCAAGGACACCGCGCAGACCCTGGAGGCCATGGGCGTCGACGCGGTCGTCATCCGCCACGGCGCCTCCGGCGCCCCGTACCGCCTCGCCACCTCCGGCTGGATCGACGCCCCCGTCGTCAACGCCGGCGACGGCACCCACCAGCACCCCACCCAGGCCCTCCTCGACGCCTTCACCATGCGCCGCCGCCTGGTCGGCCGTGACGCGGGCCTCGGCAAGGACCTGGCCGGCCGGCGCATCACGATCGTCGGCGACGTCCTGCACAGCCGGGTCGCCCGCTCCAACGTCGACCTCCTGCACACCCTCGGCGCCGAGGTCACCCTGGTGGCCCCGCCGACCCTGGTCCCCGTCGGCGTCGAGACCTGGCCCTGCGAGATCTCGTACGACCTCGACAGGGTGCTGCCGAAGTCCGACGCGGTGATGATGCTGCGTGTGCAGCGCGAGCGGATGAACGCCGCCTTCTTCCCCACCGAGCGTGAGTACTCGCGCCGGTACGGGCTCGACGGCGACCGGATGGCGAAGATGCCCGAGCACGCCATCGTCATGCACCCCGGGCCCATGGTCCGCGGCATGGAGATCACCGCCGAGGTCGCCGACTCCGACCGCTGCACGGTGATCGAGCAGGTCGCCAACGGCGTCTCGATCCGGATGGCCGTCCTCTACCTGCTGCTCGGCGGCAACGACTCCGCCGCCCCCGCCCCCAGCACCACCCGCACCGAGGAGAGCAAGTAACCATGAGCAAGATCCTTATCCGTGGTGCGAAGGTACTCGGCGGCGAGGCCCAGGACGTCCTGATCGACGGCGAGACCATCGCAGAGGTCGGTACGGGCCTGTCGGCCGAGGGCGCGACGGTCATCGAGGCCGAGGGCCGGATCCTGCTGCCCGGCCTGGTCGACCTCCACACCCACCTGCGCGAGCCCGGCCGCGAGGACTCCGAGACCGTCCTCACCGGCACCCGCGCCGCCGCCTCCGGCGGCTACACCGCCGTCTTCGCCATGGCCAACACCCACCCGGTCGCCGACACCGCCGGTGTCGTCGAGCAGGTCTACCGGCTCGGCAAGGAGTCCGGCTACTGCGACGTGCAGCCCATCGGCGCCGTCACCGTCGGCCTGGAGGGCAAGAAGCTCGCCGAGCTCGGCGCCATGCACGACTCCGCCGCCGGCGTCACCGTCTTCTCCGACGACGGCAAGTGCGTCGACGACGCCGTGATCATGCGCCGCGCCCTGGAGTACGTGAAGGCCTTCGACGGCGTCGTCGCCCAGCACGCCCAGGAGCCCCGCCTCACCGAGGGCGCCCAGATGAACGAGGGCGTCGTCTCGGCGCAGCTCGGTCTCGGCGGCTGGCCGGCCGTGGCCGAGGAGTCGATCATCGCCCGCGACGTCCTCCTCGCCGAGCACGTCGGCTCCCGCGTCCACATCTGCCACCTCTCCACCGCGGGCTCCGTCGAGATCGTCCGCTGGGCCAAGTCCCGCGGCATCGACGTCACCGCCGAGGTCACCCCGCACCACCTCCTCCTCACGGACGAGCTGGTCCGCTCGTACAACCCCGTCTACAAGGTCAACCCGCCGCTGCGCACCGAGAAGGACGTCCTCGCGCTGCGCGAGGCGCTGGCCGACGGCACGATCGACATCGTCGCCACCGACCACGCCCCGCACCCGCACGAGGACAAGGACTGCGAGTGGGCCGCGGCCGCCATGGGCATGGTCGGCCTGGAGACCGCCCTCTCCGTCGTCCAGCAGACGATGGTCGAGACGGGCCTCCTCGACTGGGCCGGCGTCGCCGACCGGATGTCCTTCGCCCCGGCGCGCATCGGACGGGCCAAGGGCCACGGACGACCCGTCTCGGCTGGTGAGCCCGCGAACCTGACGCTGGTCGATCCGGCTTACCGTGGTGTCGTGGACCCCGCGGACTTCGCCTCCCGCAGCCGCAACACCCCCTACGAGGGTCGTGAGCTGCCGGGACGCGTCACCCACACCATCCTGCGGGGCCGTGCAACGGTCGTGGACGGGAAGCTGGCGTGACACCACTCATCGCAATCGCCGCAGAGGCAGCGGATCAGAAGTCGGCGGAGGTGACCGACTGGGCCGGACGGATCGGCTGGGTCGCCGGACTGCTGCTCTTCGTCGTCTTCGTCTACTGGCTCATGCGCCAGGGATGGAAGTGGCGCGGCAGCCTCCAGTCGGACCTGCCCGAGCTGCCCACCGCGCCGGAGGCCCCCGGTGAGACGAGACTGACTCTCAGCGGGCGCTACCACGGGTCCACGACCGCCGGGCAGTGGCTCGACCGGATCGTCGCCCACGGCCTCGGCACCCGCAGCCGCGTCGAGCTCACGCTCACCGACGCCGGGATCGAGGTCGTACGCCCCGGGGCGAACGACTTCTTCATCCCGGCCGAGGCCCTCCGCGAGGCCCGCCTCGACAAGGGCATCGCCGGCAAGGTCCTCGCCGAGGGCGGCCTGCTGATCGTCACCTGGGCCCACGGCGAGAAGCTGCTCGACTCCGGCTTCCGCTCCGACCGGGCGGCCGAACACACCGCCTGGGTGGAAGACATCAACTCCATGATCAACACGACGGAAGGCATCGCACGATGACGACCTCCATCCAGGGAGTCGCCTCTCAGAGGCACAAGGCTGCTCCCGCCGTACTCGTCCTGGAGGACGGCCGCATCTTCCGCGGCCGCGCCTACGGGGCCGTGGGGGAGACCTTCGGCGAGGCCGTGTTCTCCACCGGCATGACCGGCTACCAGGAGACCCTCACCGACCCGTCGTACCACCGCCAGGTCGTGGTCATGACCGCCCCGCACGTCGGCAACACCGGCGTCAACGACGAGGACCCCGAGTCCGGCCGCATCTGGGTCTCCGGCTACGTCGTCCGCGACCCCGCCCGCGTCTCCTCCAACTGGCGCGCCCAGCGCTCGCTGGACGAGGAGCTGGAGCGCCAGGGCGTCGTCGGCATCTCCGGCATCGACACCCGCGCCCTCACCCGCCACCTGCGCGAGCGCGGCGCCATGCGCGTCGGCATCTTCTCCGGCGACGCCTGGAGCGGCGTCCGCGACGAGGCGCTCCTCGCGAAGGTCCAGGAGCAGCCCCAGATGAAGGGCGCGAACCTCTCCGCCGAGGTCGCCACCAAGGAGACGTACGTCGTCCCCGCGATCGGTACGAAGAAGTTCACCGTCGCCGCCGTCGACCTCGGCATCAAGGGCATGACCCCGCACCGGATGGCCGAGCGCGGCATCGAGGTCCACGTGCTGCCCGCCACCGCCACCGCCGAGGACATCTACGCGGTCGAGCCGGACGGTGTCTTCTTCTCCAACGGCCCGGGCGACCCGGCCACCGCCGACGGCCCCGTCGCCGTCATGCGCGCCGTCCTGGAGCGCAGGACGCCGCTCTTCGGCATCTGCTTCGGCAACCAGATCCTCGGCCGCGCCCTCGGCTTCGGCACCTACAAGCTGAAGTACGGCCACCGAGGCATCAACCAGCCGGTCCAGGACCGCACCACCGGCAAGGTCGAGGTCACCGCGCACAACCACGGCTTCGCCGTCGACGCGCCCCTCGACAAGGTCTCCGACACCCCCTTCGGGCGTGCCGAGGTCTCCCACGTCTGCCTCAACGACGACGTCGTCGAAGGCCTCCAGCTGCTCGACCAGCCGGCCTTCTCCGTCCAGTACCACCCCGAGGCGGCCGCCGGCCCGCACGACGCCGCGTACCTCTTCGACCGCTTCGTATCCCTGATGGAGGCCGAGCGTGCCTAAGCGCACCGATATCCAGTCCGTCCTGGTCATCGGCTCCGGCCCGATCGTCATCGGACAGGCCGCAGAGTTCGACTACTCCGGCACCCAGGCCTGCCGCATCCTCAAGGCCGAGGGCCTGCGGGTCATCCTGGTCAACTCCAACCCGGCCACGATCATGACCGACCCGGAGATCGCCGACGCCACGTACGTCGAGCCGATCACCCCCGAGTTCGTCGAGAAGATCATCGCCAAGGAGCGCCCCGACGCCCTCCTGCCCACCCTCGGCGGCCAGACCGCGCTCAACACCGCGATCTCCATGCACGAGCAGGGCGTCCTGGAGAAGTACGGCGTCGAGCTCATCGGCGCCAACGTCGAGGCCATCAACAAGGGCGAGGACCGCGACCTCTTCAAGGGCGTCGTCGAGGCCGTCAAGGCCAAGATCGGCTACGGCGAGTCCGCCCGCTCGGTCATCTGCCACTCGATGGACGACGTCATCCAGGGCGTCGAGACGCTCGGCGGCTACCCCGTCGTCGTCCGCCCCTCCTTCACCATGGGCGGCGCCGGCTCCGGCTTCGCCCACGACGAGGACGAGCTGCGCCGCATCGCCGGCCAGGGCCTCACGCTCTCCCCGACCACCGAGGTGCTCCTGGAGGAGTCCATCCTCGGCTGGAAGGAGTACGAGCTGGAGCTGATGCGCGACAAGAACGACAACGTCGTGGTCGTCTGCTCCATCGAGAACTTCGACCCCATGGGCGTCCACACCGGTGACTCGATCACCGTCGCCCCGGCGATGACGCTCACCGACCGCGAGTACCAGCGGCTGCGCGACATCGGCATCGCGATCATCCGCGAGGTCGGCGTCGACACCGGCGGCTGCAACATCCAGTTCGCGATCGACCCGGTCGACGGCCGGATCATCGTCATCGAGATGAACCCGCGCGTCTCCCGCTCCTCGGCGCTCGCCTCCAAGGCGACCGGCTTCCCGATCGCGAAGATCGCGGCCCGTCTCGCCGTCGGCTACACGCTGGACGAGATCCCGAACGACATCACGGAGAAGACCCCGGCGTCCTTCGAGCCCACGCTCGACTACGTCGTTGTCAAGGCCCCGCGCTTCGCTTTCGAGAAGTTCCCCTCCGCCGACTCCACGCTGACCACGACCATGAAGTCGGTCGGCGAGGCCATGGCGATCGGCCGGAACTTCACCGAGGCGCTCCAGAAGGCCCTGCGCTCCCTGGAGAAGAAGGGCTCGCAGTTCACCTTCGTCGGTGACCCGACCGCGTCCATGTCGAAGGAAGAGCTGCTGCGCGAGTCGGTCCGCCCGACCGACGGCCGCATCAACACCGTCATGCAGGCCATCCGAGCCGGAGCCACCCCGGAGGAGGTCTTCGACGCCACGAGGATCGACCCGTGGTTCGTCGACCAGCTCTTCCTGATCAAGGAGATCGCCGACGAGCTGGCCGCCGCCGAGAAGCTCGAGCCCGAGATCCTCGCCGAGGCCAAGCGCCACGGCTTCTCCGACGCCCAGATCGCCGAGATCCGCGGCCTGCGCGAGGACGTCGTCCGCGAGGTCCGGCACGCCCTCGGCGTCCGCCCGGTCTACAAGACGGTCGACACCTGCGCCGCCGAGTTCGCCGCGAAGACCCCGTACTTCTACTCCTCGTACGACGAGGAGAGCGAGGTCGCCCCGCGCACCAAGCCCGCGGTGATCATCCTGGGCTCCGGCCCGAACCGCATCGGCCAGGGCATCGAGTTCGACTACTCCTGCGTCCACGCCTCCTTCGCCCTGAGCGACGCGGGCTACGAGACCGTGATGGTCAACTGCAACCCGGAGACCGTCTCGACGGACTACGACACCTCCGACCGCCTGTACTTCGAGCCGCTGACGCTCGAGGACGTGCTGGAGATCGTCCACGCGGAGACGCTGGCCGGCCCCGTCGCCGGTGTCGTCGTCCAGCTCGGCGGCCAGACCCCGCTGGGTCTGTCGCAGGCGCTCAAGGACAACGGCGTGCCGGTCGTCGGCACCCCGCCGGAGGCCATCCACGCCGCCGAGGACCGCGGCGCCTTCGGCCAGGTCCTCGCCGAGGCCGGCCTCCCGGCCCCCAAGCACGGCACCGCGACCACCTTCGCCGGAGCCAAGGCCATCGCCGACGAGATCGGCTACCCCGTCCTCGTGCGCCCGTCGTACGTGCTCGGTGGCCGCGGCATGGAGATCGTGTACGACGAGACCCGCCTCGAGTCGTACATCGCCGAGTCCACCGAGATCAGCCCCACCCGGCCGGTCCTGGTCGACCGCTTCCTCGACGACGCCATCGAGATCGACGTCGACGCGCTCTACGACGGCGAGGAGCTCTACCTCGGCGGCGTCATGGAGCACATCGAGGAGGCCGGCATCCACTCCGGCGACTCGGCCTGCGCCCTGCCCCCGATCACCCTCGGCGGCTACGACATCAAGCGCCTGCGCATCTCCACCGAGGCCATCGCCAAGGGCGTCGGCGTCCGCGGACTGATCAACATCCAGTTCGCCATGGCCGGCGACATCCTGTACGTGCTCGAGGCCAACCCGCGCGCCTCCCGGACCGTCCCCTTCACCTCGAAGGCGACCGCCGTGCCGCTCGCGAAGGCCGCCGCCCGCATCTCGCTCGGCGCCACCATCGCCGAGCTGCGCGCCGAGGGCCTGCTGCCGAAGAACGGCGACGGCGGCACCCTGCCGATCGACGCGCCGATCTCCGTCAAGGAGGCCGTGATGCCGTGGTCGCGCTTCCGCGACATCCACGGCCGCGGCGTCGACACCGTCCTCGGCCCGGAGATGCGCTCCACCGGCGAGGTCATGGGCATCGACGCGGTCTTCGGCACGGCGTACGCCAAGTCGCAGGCCGGCGCCTACGGCCCGCTGCCCACCAAGGGCCGCGCGTTCATCTCCGTCGCCAACCGCGACAAGCGCTCGATGATCTTCCCGGCCCGCGAGCTCGTCGCCCACGGCTTCGAGCTGCTCGCCACCTCCGGCACCGCCGAGGTCCTCAAGCGCAACGGCATCAACGCCACGATCGTGCGCAAGCTCAGCGAGGGCGAGGGCCCGAACGGCGAGAAGACGATCGTCCAGCTGATCCACGACGGCCAGGTCGACCTGATCGTCAACACCCCGTACGGCACCGGCGGCCGCCTCGACGGCTACGAGATCCGTACGGCCGCGGTGGCGCGCAGCGTCCCGTGCCTCACCACGGTCCAGGCGCTCGCCGCCGCCGTCCAGGGCATCGACGCGCTCAACCGCGGCGACGTCGGCGTCCGCTCGCTCCAGGAACACGCGGAGCATCTGACCGCGGCCCGCGACTAGCAGCCCGTACGAAGCAGGGGGGACACCGGAGACACCGCGGTGTCCCCCTCTTCATGAGCACACCTGGACTTCCCGCATGTACAAGTTCTTCTTCGACCTCGTCTTCAAGCGCATGGACCCCGAGAAGGCCCACTACCTGGCCTTCCGCTGGATCCGACTGGCGGCCCGCGTCCCGGTCCTCCGCACCTTCGTCGCCGCCGTCCTCGCGCCCCGGTACAAGGAGCTGCGCACCGAGGCCCTCGGCCTGCGGATGCACGGCCCGTTCGGTCTCGCCGCCGGCTTCGACAAGAACGCCGTCGCGATCGACGGCATGGCCATGCTCGGCTTCGATCACGTCGAGATCGGCACGGTCACCGGCGAGGCCCAGCCCGGCAACCCCAAGAAGCGACTCTTCCGGCTGGTCCCGGACCGCGCCCTGATCAACCGCATGGGCTTCAACAACGAGGGCTCCGCGGCCGTCGCCGAACGCCTCCACGCGCGCGTACCGGTCTTCCGGACCGTCGTCGGCGTCAACATCGGCAAGACCAAGGTCGTCCCGGAGGCCGAGGCCGCCGCGGACTACGTGAAGTCCACCGAGCGCCTCGCCGCGCACGCCGACTACCTGGTCGTGAACGTCTCCTCGCCGAACACCCCGGGGCTGCGCAACCTCCAGGCCACCGAGTCCCTGCGCCCGCTGCTCACGGCGGTACGGGAAGCGGCCGACCGCGCGGTCACCGACCGCCGGGTCCCCCTCCTCGTCAAGATCGCCCCCGACCTGGCCGACGAGGACGTCGACGCGGTCGCCGACCTCGCCCTGGAGCTCGGCCTCGACGGCATCATCGCCACCAACACCACGATCGCCCGCGAGGGCCTCGGCCTGACCTCGGACCCGGCTCTGGTCAAGGAGACCGGCGGCCTCTCCGGCGCGCCCGTCAAGGAGCGCTCCCTGGCCGTCCTGCGCCGCCTCCACGCGCGCGTGGGGGACCGGCTGGTCCTCGTGGGCGTCGGCGGCATCGAGAACGCCGAGGACGCCTGGCAGCGCATCCTCGCCGGTGCCACCCTGATCCAGGGATACAGCGCCTTCATCTACGAAGGCCCGTTCTACGCCCGCGCGATCCACAAGGGCCTCGCCGCGCGCCTCGCCGCCTCCCCCTACGCCACCCTCGCCGAGGCCGTCGGCGCCGACTCCCGAAAGGCCGCCAAGTGACCCTCTCCTTCGGTACCCGTCTGCGCTCCGCCATGGACGAGCGCGGCCCCCTCTGCGTCGGCATCGACCCGCACGCCGCCCTGCTCGACTCCTGGGGCCTGACGGACGACATCGCCGGCCTGGAGCGCTTCACCTTCACCGTCGTCGAGGCGCTCGCCGACACCGTGGCCGTCTTCAAGCCGCAGTCCGCCTTCTTCGAGCGCTTCGGCTCGCGCGGCATCGCCGTCCTGGAGCGCGCGGTCGCCGATCTGCGCGCGGCGGGCGGCCTGGTCGTCATGGACGCCAAGCGCGGCGACATCGGCTCCACGATGGCCGCCTACGCGGAGACCTTCCTGCGCAAGGACTCCCCGCTCTTCTCGGACGCGCTCACGGTCTCCCCGTACCTCGGCTACGGCTCCCTGAAGCCGGCCGTCGACCTGGCCCGGGAGTCCGGGGCCGGTCTCTTCGTCCTGGCGCTCACCTCGAACCCGGAGGGTGCCGAGGTCCAGCGGGCCGTGCGCGAGGACGGCCGGACCATCGGCGCGACCATGCTGGCCCACCTCGCCGAGGAGAACGCGGGGGAGACCCCCATGGGCTCCTTCGGCGCGGTCGTCGGGGCCACCCTCGGCGATCTCTCCTCCTTCGACCTGGACATCAACGGGCCGCTCCTCGCCCCCGGCATCGGCGCCCAGGGCGCGACGCCGGCCGATCTCCCCGCCGTCTTCGGCGCCGCGGTCCGCAACGTCGTCCCGAACGTCAGCCGAGGTGTTCTCCGTCACGGTCCGGACGCGTCCGCCCTGCGGTCCTCGGCGGACCGGTACGCGGACGAGATCCGCGCGGCCGTCGGCGCGTAATCGGGTCCGCGCGGGGTCCGCGCCGGGCTCGCGGTCAATCCGCAGGTGGGAGCGGATCGGCCCGGTGAGACGACCCGTCTCACCGGGCCGTCTCACCACTTGACGAAATCTTGGCTCAAAACAGGGTCGTTTTGCCGGAAAAGTCCTGGTCGGTCGATGCTGACCAGGACTTTTCCGCTGTTCCCGCTGACTGGAGCGGCCTCGGCCGCTAGTCTCCGGGGCAGAGCAGGCGTTCAACGGCCACTCCGTTGCACGTTGCTCCACTGGTGTGGGGCGCTAGGTTCCTCACCGGTCCGTATCCGACAGATCGACATCCGAGGTGACGTAGGCGTGGCTCTTCCGCCCCTTACCCCTGAACAGCGCGCAGCCGCGCTCGAGAAGGCCGCCGCGGCTCGCCGGGAGCGGGCCGAGGTCAAGAATCGACTCAAGCACTCCGGCGCCTCCCTCCACGAGGTCATCAAGACCGGCCAGGAGAACGACGTCATCGGCAAGATGAAGGTCTCCGCGCTGCTGGAGTCCCTGCCCGGCGTGGGCAAGGTCCGCGCCAAGCAGATCATGGAGCGCCTCGGCATCTCCGAGAGCCGCCGGGTCCGCGGTCTCGGCTCCAACCAGATCGCCTCCCTGGAGCGGGAGTTCGGCAGCACCGGCGCCTGATCCGGGACACGCGTCCCGGGCACACCGGTAAAGCTGGAATAATCGCTGCATGGCAGCAGAGGTACGTCCGCGGCTGACCGTGCTCTCCGGCCCCTCAGGGGTCGGTAAGAGCACGGTCGTCGCTCATATGCGCAAGGTCCACCCCGAGGTCTGGCTCTCGGTGTCGGCCACGACACGGAAGCCCCGCCCCGGCGAGAAGCACGGCGTCCACTATTTCTTCGTCACGGACGACGAGTTCGACAAGCTGATCGCCAACGGTGAACTCCTCGAATGGGCCGAGTTCGCGGGCAACCGCTACGGCACCCCGCGACGTGCGGTCCTCGACCGCCTCGACTCCGGCGAGCCCGTACTCCTGGAGATCGACCTCCAGGGGGCGCGTCAGGTCAAGGACTCGATGTCCGAGTCACAGCTGGTCTTCCTGGCCCCGCCGAGCTGGGACGAGCTGGTCCGCCGGCTCACCGGCCGCGGCACCGAGTCGCCCGAGGTCATCGCGCGCCGGCTGGAGGCCGCGAAGGTCGAGCTGGCCGCCGAAGCGGAGTTTGACACCACGCTCGTCAACACCTCCGTCGAGGACGTCGCGCGTGAGCTGCTAACGTTGATGGTGCTGTCTTCAGGGGACCCGGACATTAGCGGCTGACACCGCGGGCCCCCGACCCCAGCACTTGTCTGACTCTTTTTCTCCATCTTCGGAAGGTAGAGCGTGTCCTCTTCCATGACCGCGCCCGAGGGCATCATCAACCCGCCGATCGACGAGCTGCTCGAGGCAACCGACTCGAAGTACAGCCTCGTGATCTACGCCGCCAAGCGCGCGCGTCAGATCAACGCGTACTACTCCCAGCTCGGCGAGGGCCTGCTGGAGTACGTGGGTCCGCTCGTCGACACCCACGTCCACGAGAAGCCGCTCTCGATCGCCCTGCGGGAGATCAACGCGGGTCTGCTGACGTCGGAGGCCATCGAGGGCCCGGCGCAGTAAGCACGTAACGCTTGTCACCCAAGGCCCGGCGGAACAACCGCCGGGCCTTTGGTGTCTCATGGAGTCGTACGCATCCGAGTGCGGGGAGTGGCAGTGGTGACGAAGCCGAAGGTCGTTCTGGGGGTCAGCGGCGGCATCGCCGCCTACAAGGCGTGCGAGCTGCTGCGCCGGCTCACCGAGTCGGGCCACGACGTCCGCGTCGTGCCCACCGACTCCGCCCTCCACTTCGTCGGCGCGGCGACCTGGTCCGCGCTCTCCGGCCACCCCGTCTCCACCGAGGTGTGGGAGTCCGTCCACGAGGTGCCGCACGTCCGCATCGGCCAGGGCGCCGACCTCGTCGTCGTCGCCCCCGCCACCGCCGACATGCTCGCCAAGGCCGCCCACGGCCTCGCCGACGACCTCCTCACCAACACGCTCCTCACCGCGCGCTGTCCCGTCGTCTTCGCCCCCGCCATGCACACCGAGATGTGGGAGCACCCGGCGACCCAGGAGAACGTGGCCACCCTGCGCCGCCGCGGCGCCGTCGTCATCGAGCCCGCCGTGGGCCGCCTCACCGGCGTCGACACCGGCAAGGGCCGACTGCCCGATCCGGCGGAGATCTTCGAGGTCTGCCGCAGGATCCTGGCGCGCGGCACGGCCGCCCCCGACCTCGCCGGACGCCATGTGGTGGTCAGCGCGGGCGGCACGCGAGAGCCCCTCGACCCCGTCCGCTACCTGGGCAACCGCTCCTCCGGCAAGCAGGGCTACGCCCTCGCCAGGGCCGCCGCCGCCCGGGGCGCCCGGGTCACGCTCGTCGAGGCGAACACCGGCATCCCCGACCCGGCCGGCGTCGACGTGGTCCACGTCGGCACCGCCCTCCAGCTCCGCGAGGCCGTCCTGAAGGCGGTGGCCGACGCCGACGCCGTGGTGATGGCGGCGGCCGTCGCCGACTTCCGCCCGGCCGTCTACGCCACCGGGAAGATCAAGAAGAAGGACGACGGGGGAGCGCCGACGGTCGAACTCGTCCGCAACCCCGACGTCCTCGCCGAGCTCTCCGCCGACCGCGCCCTGCCCGGTCAGGTGGTCGTGGGCTTCGCCGCCGAGACCGACGACGTCCTCGCCAACGGGCGCGAGAAGCTCCGCCGCAAGGGCTGCGACCTGCTCGTCGTCAACGAGGTGGGGGAGCGCAAGACCTTCGGTTCCGAGGAGAACGAGGCCGTGGTGCTTGCGGCCGACGGCGCCGAGACCCCCGTACCGTACGGCCCCAAGGAAGCGCTGGCCGAGACGGTCTGGGACCTGGTCCTGCCGCGCCTGCGCTCTCTGACCTGACGGATCCGGCCCGCCCGGGGTTGGACCGCGTCCTTGGCGCGATTGTCACCCTGAGGTGGCGAGAAACGCCGACCTACGAGTGATTTGCGCCCCACTCGTGGAGACGGCTCTTCCTTGCCTGAGGCCGGTTTCGCCCGTCCACGACCATTCGTCAGGCGAGACACCTGGTCCATTGCCCGACCGTGACCGATAGACTGTTCGTGGAACGTCGCGGGGGGCAGCCCCCTGCCGGTCCGTATCGAGTAGCCAGCAGCCGCTGCAACCCCAGGGAGCGTTGTGTCCCGTCGTCTGTTCACCTCGGAGTCAGTCACCGAGGGTCACCCCGACAAGATCGCTGACCAGATCAGCGACACCATCCTCGACGCGCTGCTGCGCGAGGACCCCACCTCTCGCGTCGCTGTCGAGACGCTGATCACCACCGGCCTCGTGCACGTCGCCGGTGAGGTGACCACCAAGGCGTGGGCGGACATCCCCACCCTCGTCCGGAACAAGATCCTCGAGATCGGCTACGACTCCTCGAAGAAGGGCTTCGACGGCGCCTCCTGCGGCGTCTCGGTGTCCATCGGATCGCAGTCCCCGGACATCGCGCAGGGTGTCGACACCGCGTACGAGAAGCGGGTCGAGGGCGATGAGGACGAGCTGGACAAGCAGGGCGCCGGCGACCAGGGCCTGATGTTCGGCTACGCGTCGGACGAGACCCCCGAGCTGATGCCGCTGCCGATCCACATCGCGCACCGGCTGTCGCGCCGTCTGACCGAGGTCCGCAAGAACGGCACCATCCCGTACCTGCGCCCCGACGGCAAGACCCAGGTCACCATCGAGTACGACGGCGACAAGGCCGTCCGTCTCGACACGGTCGTCGTCTCCTCGCAGCACGCCTCGGACATCGACCTGGAGTCGCTGCTCGCGCCCGACATCCGCGAGTTCGTCGTCGAGCACGTGCTCAAGCAGCTCGTCGACGACGGCATCAAGCTCGACACCGAAGGCTACCGCCTCCTCGTGAACCCGACCGGCCGCTTCGAGATCGGCGGCCCGATGGGCGACGCCGGCCTCACCGGCCGCAAGATCATCATCGACACCTACGGCGGCATGGCCCGCCACGGTGGCGGCGCCTTCTCCGGCAAGGACCCGTCCAAGGTCGACCGCTCGGCCGCCTACGCCATGCGCTGGGTCGCCAAGAACGTCGTCGCCGCGGGCCTCGCCTCGCGCTGCGAGGTCCAGGTCGCCTACGCGATCGGCAAGGCCGAGCCCGTCGGTCTCTTCGTCGAGACCTTCGGCACCAACACCGTCGAGAACGAGAAGATCGAGAACGCCATCGCCGAGGTCTTCGACCTCCGCCCGGCCGCGATCATCCGCGACCTCGACCTGCTCCGCCCGATCTACTCCCAGACCGCCGCCTACGGCCACTTCGGCCGCGAGCTGCCGGACTTCACCTGGGAGCGCACGGACCGCGTGGACGCGCTGAGGATCGCCGCCGGCCTGTAGTTCCCGGAATTCCCGGCCGTACGTGACGGAAGCCCGGTACCCCTCGGGGGTGCCGGGCTTCCGTCTGCCCGGCTGTCGGTGGCGTCTGGTAGGTATGGGGCTGTGAGCAGCGAGAAGGAGCACGACGAGACCGCGGACGGGCCCGAGCAGCTCGCGCTCATCCGGGAGACCGTGCGGAAGGCGAACGTGCCGCGGGCCAAGCCGCGGACCTGGCGGGGGGCCGCGCTGGCCAAGGAGCTGCCCGTCGCCCGGGTCGTCGTGAACAAGGGCTCGCTCCACCTCGACCAGTTCTTCGACTACGCGGTCCCCGAGGAGCTGGACGAGACCGCCCGCCCCGGGGTGCGGGTGCGGGTCCGCTTCGGGGCGGGCGCCCATCAGGTCAGGAACGGGCGCCGCGAGGGCGGGCGGCTGATCGACGGCTTCCTCGTCGAGCGGCGGGCCACCTCCGACTACTCCGGGCCGCTCGCCGCCCTCGCCGACGTCGTCTCGCCCGAGCCGGTGCTCGGCCCCGAGCTGCTCGGCCTCGCCCGCGCCGTCGCCGACCGGTACGCGGGCAGCCTCGCCGACGTGCTCCAGCTCGCCGTGCCGCCGCGCAGCGCCCGCGCCGAGGGCCGGCCCTCGCCGGAGCCGCTGCCGCCGCCGCAGGCACCGGAGCCGGCGAGCTGGACGCGGTACGAGCGGGGGCCGGCCTTCCTGGACTCCCTCGCCCGCGGCGGCGCGCCCCGGGCCGTGTGGAACGCGCTCCCGGGGCCGCACTGGGCCGAGGAGATCGCCCGGGCCGTCGCCGCGACCCTGGCCTCCGGCCGGGGCGCCCTCGTCGTCGTACCGGACGGCCGCGCGGCCGGACGGGTCGACGCGGCGCTGACCGAGGTCCTGGGGCAGGGCCGGCACGCGCTGCTCACCGCGGAGGCGGGCCCCGAGAAGCGGTACGCGCAGTGGCTCGCCGTACGGCGCGGCTCCGTGCGGGCCGTCGTCGGCACCCGGGCCGCGATGTTCGCCCCCGTACGGGACCTCGGGCTCGTCGTCATCTGGGACGACGGCGACGGCAGCCACAGCGAGCCGCACGCCCCGCAGCCCCACGCGCGCGAGGTGCTGCTGCTGCGCGCCGCCCACGACCGGTGCGCCTTCCTCCTCGGCAGCACGAGCTGCACCGTCGAGGCCGCCCAGCTGGTCGAGTCCGGCTGGGCCAAGGCGCTCGGCGCCGGACGCGAGCAGGTCCGCAGGGCCGCCCCCCTGATCCGGACCGTGGGCGACGGCGAGCTGGCCCGCGACGAGGCCGCGCGCGCCGCCCGGCTGCCCTCACTGGCCTGGCAGACCGTACGGGAGGGGCTGAAGACCGGGCCGGTGCTCGTGCAGGTCCCCCGGCGCGGATACGTACCCCGGCTGGCCTGCGAGCGCTGCCGGACGCCCGCCCGCTGCCGGCACTGCGCCGGGCCCCTGGAAGCCCCCGAGCAGCAGGAGCTGCGCTGCGGCTGGTGCGGGCGCGGAGCCCCCGACTGGCACTGCGTGGCCTGCGGCTCGAACCGGCTGCGCGCCCAGGTCGTCGGTGCACGGCGCACGGCGGAGGAGCTCGGCCGGGCGTTCCCCGCGGTGCCGGTGCGGACCTCGGGGCGCGACCACATCCTGGACAGCGTGCCCGGGCGCCCCGCGCTCGTCGTCTCCACCCCGGGCGCCGAACCCGTCGCCGAGGGCGGCTACGCGGCCGCGCTGCTCCTCGACGGCTGGGCCATGCTCGGCCGGCCCGACCTCCGCGCGGGCGAGGAGGCCCTGCGCCGCTGGATCGACGCGGCCTCGCTCGTGCGGGGCCAGCCCGAGGGCGGCACGGTCGTCGTGGTCGCCGAGCCGACACTCCGGCCGGTCCAGGCGCTCGTCCGCTGGGACCCGGTGGGGCATGCCCAGCGGGAGCTGGCCGAGCGGGCCGAGCTGGGCTTCCCGCCGGTCTCCCGGATGGCGGCGGTGTCCGGTCCGACGGAGGCCGTCGAAGGCTTCCTGGCGGCGGCCGGGCTGCCGGGCGACGCCGAGGTCCTCGGCCCGGTGCCGCTGCCGGTGGTCCGTCCCGGCGGTCAGCGCCGGCCCGGTGATCCGCCCCCGGGCGAGCAGTGGGACCGGGCCCTGGTCCGGGTGCCGCCGGGCAGCGGCGCGGCCCTCGCGGCGGCTCTCAAGCAGGCGCGGGCCGCCCGCCTCGCGCGCGGCGGCGTGGACCCGGTGCGGATCCGCGTGGACCCGCCGGACATCGGCTGACGGCCCGTGGCCGGCATGCGCGACGGCTCGGGCCCCGGCATGCGCGACGGCCGCCGGCCCCGGGAGGGGCGGGCGGCCGTCGGGAGGTCGCGGGTCAGCCGTTGCGCGGGCCGTGGAAGGCCGAGGGGCGTGCGTCCTCGCGGAGCGTGGCGCTGCCCGAGGTGGGCTGCGGCGGCATGGAGCGGGCGGCGGGCACCGAGGGGAGCGTGCGGGTCACGCCCGGCTCCGCGGCGTGCTCCTGGTCCACGGCGATGCCCGGCTGGGGCGCGCGGCGGGCACCGTAGCGGCGGTGGACGGCCTGCTTGGTGACACCGAGCGCGGAACCCACCGCGTCCCACGAGAAGCCGAGCGAGCGGTCGAAGTCGACCGCGGCGGTCACCAGGGTCTCGACGCTGTCGCGCAGCTCCTGGGCGAGCCGTACGGTCGGGGCGGGCGCGCGCCCGTAGACGACGAAGCCCGTCGAGGGACCGGAGCGGCGGGGGCGGTAGACATTGCCCAGCTGGGCCGTGAGCGTGCGCAGTGCGTCCACCTGCCGCCGGACCCGCTCGATGTCCCGCACCAACAGATGCAGACTCGCCCGGGCTTGGGCGTCGTGGGTTGCGTGGTCGGCCATGTGAAAGCCTCTCGAACCGGCGTGTAAGGGTGCGGGTCGCAGGGGGAACGGCGACCCGATTCGGTCAATCTCTCTTGACCAACGCGCCACCGGGAGTTGGGTCACGCTGCGGGGGCGTACACGCATATGCGCGGGGCGCTCGTCCTCACGTACGCCCCCTCGCGACCCGGCCCGGGGGAAGTCCCGCCGGTCAGGCAGGGATCGCGGCACCGGACCCCACTCCCCGATCGGGCCCGACCGACGGGACGCCCCTGGGGCGTGTGTCGAAAGTCCCGCCTGCCCTTCGGGCGGACGGCGCTGCTTTCGGCACACGCCCTAGACTGGTGCGTCGCCCGCAACGCCCCCGGACAGACAGGCAACCGCCACCCATGAAGCTCGTCTTCGCAGGCACCCCCGAGGTCGCCGTACCCGCCCTGGACGCCCTGCTCGCCTCCGGCCGGCACGAGGTGGCCGCCGTGGTCACCCGGCCGGACGCCCCGGCGGGGCGCGGCCGGCGGCTCGTCGCCAGCCCGGTGGCCCAGCGGGCCGAGGAGGCCGGGATCGAGGTCCTCAAGCCGGCCAGGCCCCGCGACGAGGACTTCCTCGCCCGGCTGCGGGAGATCGCCCCCGACTGCTGCCCGGTCGTCGCCTACGGCGCGCTGCTCCCCAAGGTCGCCCTCGACATCCCCGCCCGGGGCTGGGTCAACCTGCACTTCTCGCTGCTGCCCGCCTGGCGCGGCGCGGCGCCCGTGCAGCACTCCCTGATGGCGGGCGACCAGGTGACGGGCGCGTCCACCTTCCTGATCGAGGAGGGCCTCGACTCGGGCCCGGTCTACGGCGTCGTCACCGAGGACGTCCGCCCGACCGACACCAGCGGCGACCTGCTGACCCGGCTCGCCTTCGCGGGCGCCGGTCTGCTCGCCGCGACCATGGACGGCATCGAGGACGGCGCCCTGCACGCCGTCCCGCAGCCCGTCGAGGGCATCACCCTCGCCCCGAAGATCCAGGTCGAGGACGCGCACGTCGACTTCGCCGCCCCCGCCCTCCGGGTCGACCGGGTGGTGCGCGGCTGCACGCCGGCCCCCGGTGCCTGGACCGTCTTCCGCGGCGAGCGCCTCAAGCTGATCCAGGTCACCCCCCTCCCGGACCACGCGAACCTGGCCCCCGGCGAGCTGGCGGTGGGCAAGAACAACGTGTACGCGGGCACCGGCTCGTACGCCGTCGAGCTCCTCTGGGTCCAGCCGCAGGGCAAGAAGCCGATGAAGGCCGCCGACTGGGCCCGTGGCGTCCGCATCGCCCCGGGCGAGCGACTGGGAGCCTAGGCCGACCCGGGCGCGGGTGGGAGCGCGGCGGACGTAGTCTTGGAGGGTTCGACCTCTTCATTTCGTCACGCGGAGCACCTTTGAGCGAGCAGGCACGTCGCCGTCCCCACAAGCCCTACCGGAGGCCCCAGAAGGACCCCGTCCGGATGCTCGCCTTCGAGGCGCTGAGGGCGGTGGACGAGCGGGACGCCTACGCGAACCTGGTGCTGCCGCCCCTTCTGAAGAAGGCCCGTGAGGGCGGGAACTTCGACGGGCGGGACGCGGCCCTCGCGACCGAGCTCGTCTACGGGACGCTGCGCCGCCAGGGCACGTACGACGCGATCATCTCCGCCTGCATCGACCGGCCGCTGCGCGAGGTCGACCCGCCCGTCCTCGACGTGCTCGCGCTCGGCGCCCACCAGCTGCTCGGGACCCGGATCCCGACCCACGCCGCCGTCTCCGCCAGCGTCGAGCTCGCCCGGGTGGTGCTCGGCGACGGGCGGGCGAAGTTCGTGAACGCCGTGCTGCGGAAGATCTCGCAGCAGGACCTCGACGCCTGGGTGGCGCAGGTCGCCCCGCCGTACGACCAGGACGCCGAGGACCACCTCGCCGTCGTCCACTCGCACCCCCGCTGGGTCGTCTCGGCGCTCTGGGACGCCCTCGGCGGCGGCCGCGCCGGGATCGAGGACCTCCTGGAGGCCGACAACGAGCGCCCCGAGGTCACCCTCGTCGCCCGCCCCGGCCGCTCCACCACCGAGGAGCTCGCCGCGGCCACCGAGACGCTGCCGGGCCGCTGGTCCCCGTACGCCCTCCGGATGGCCGAGGGCGGCGAGCCCGGCGCCATCGAGGCGGTCAAGGACGGCAGGGCCGGTGTCCAGGACGAGGGCAGCCAGCTCGTCGCCCTCGCCCTCGCCAACGCGCCGCTCGACGGACCCGACGCCCGCTGGCTCGACGGCTGCGCGGGACCCGGCGGCAAGGCCGCCCTCCTCGCCGCCCTGGCCTCCGAGCGGGGTGCCGCCCTGCTCGCCTCCGAGAAGCAGCCCCACCGCGCCCGCCTCGTCGAGCGCGCGCTCGCCGGGAACCCCGGCCCGTACCAGGTCATCGCCGCCGACGGCACCCGCCCGCCGTGGCGCCCCGGCTCCTTCGACCGGGTCCTGATGGACGTGCCCTGCTCGGGTCTCGGCGCCCTGCGCCGCCGCCCGGAGGCCCGCTGGCGCCGCCGCCCCGAGGACCTGGACGGCTTCGCCCCGCTCCAGCGCGGACTGCTCACGGAGGCCCTGCGGGCCGTGCGCGTCGGCGGGATCGTCGGGTACGCGACCTGTTCGCCGCACCTGGCCGAGACGCGCGTGGTCGTCGACGACGTCCTGAAGAAGGTCGGCGGCGCCGAGCTGATCGACGCCCGCCCGCTGCTGCCCGGCGTGCCGGCGCTCGGCGACGGCCCGGACATCCAGCTCTGGCCGCACCTGCACGGTACGGACGCCATGTACCTGGCGCTGCTGCGCCGCACCGTCTGACGGCGCGGGGAGCCGTCCGACCGTCCGCCCCTTCGCTCACCTGACCGCATTCTCCCGGTCCGTCCCGGTCCAGGGCTCGTCGCTTCGTACCGAAACTGGTCTGGACCGGATCCGAAACCGCGCAGCGGCAAAGAAGTACCCAAGAACGTGGGAGGCTTGGCACATGGCGCAGATCAACCCCAGCATCCTGTCCGCGGACTTCGCCCGGCTCGCCGAGGAGGCGAAGGCCGTCGACGGTGCCGACTGGCTGCACGTCGACGTGATGGACAACCACTTCGTGCCCAACCTGACGCTGGGCGTGCCGATCGTCGAGTCGCTCGCGCGGGCGACCTCGACGCCGCTCGACTGCCACCTCATGATCGAGGACCCCGATCGCTGGGCGCCCCAGTACGTCGAGGCGGGCGCCGGGTCGGTGACCTTCCACGTGGAGGCGGCGGCCGCTCCCGTGCGGCTCGCCCGGGAGATCCGGGCCAAGGGCGCGCGCGCCTCGATGGCGCTCAAGCCTGCCACGCCCATCGAGCCCTACGAGGACCTGCTCCCCGAGCTCGACATGCTGCTGATCATGACGGTCGAGCCGGGCTTCGGCGGCCAGGCCTTTCTCGACATCATGCTGCCCAAGATCCGCCGCACCCGCGAGCTGATCTCCAAGCACGGTCTGGAGCTGTGGCTCCAGGTCGACGGCGGGGTCGCGGAGTCCACGATCGAGCGGTGCGCCGAGGCCGGCGCCGACGTCTTCGTCGCGGGCTCGGCGGTCTACGGCGCGGCGGACCCGGCGGCGGCCGTGGCCTCGCTGCGGGCCCGGGCCGAGGCCACGACGGCCTCCGCCGCGTGGGCATGTGGCCACTGAGCCTCCGCCGAATGAACGGGGTCCGTCGGTCCGCCGACAGGACTGATCAAGGCCCGCCGGATCTGACAGGATGAACGGCGAGCCAGAGTGTGAACGACAGCCGTATGCGAACAGCGGTACGTGAACAGCAGTGAGGAGATCGCGGTGGCGGGTATGTCGGCGGGACGGTCAGCCCTGCGGATGGGCCCCGCGGAGCTGGTGCAGGCGGCGGCCATGGCCCGCCGCTTCTACCTCGAGGGCAAGTCCAAGATCCAGATCGCCGAGGAGTTCGGCGTGAGCCGCTTCAAGGTGGCGCGGGTCCTGGAGACCGCCCTGGAGCGCGACCTCGTACGCATCGAGATCCGTGTGCCGGCCGAGCTGGACGCCGAACGCTCCGACGCGCTCCGCGCCCGCTACGGGCTCCGCCACGCCGTCGTCGTCGAGTCCCCGGCGGAGGGCGAGGACGAGTCGCCCGACCCGGAGAACCTCGGCGAGGTCGCGGCCGACCTGCTCGGCGAGCTGGTCACCGAGGGAGACGTCCTGGGCCTCGCCTGGGGCCGCTCCACGATCCACATGGCGGCGGCGCTCGACCGGCTGCCGCCCTGCACGGTCGTCCAGCTGACCGGCGTGTACGACGCCGGGACCGCCGAGCGCGGCTCGGTCGAGGCGGTACGGCGAGCGGCCCAGGTGTCGGGCGGCGAGGCCCACCCGATCTACGCGCCCATGCTGCTGCCGGACCCGGCGACCGCGGCGGCGCTGCGCAGCCAGACCGGCATCGCGCGGGCCTTCGAGTACTTCGACAAGGTGACGGTCGCCTGCGTCTCCATCGGCTCCTGGGAGCCGGGCATCTCGACCGTCCACGACATGCTCTCCGACGCGGAGCGCGCCCACTACGCCTCGCTGGGCGTCGCCGCCGAGATGTCCGCGCACCTCTTCGACGCCGAGGGGCGCCGTGTCGGCCGCGACCTGGGCGAGCGCTGCATCACCGTCGAGGCGGACCGGCTGCGCCGCATCCCCGAGGTCGTGGCGATCGCCGGCGGGCAGCGCAAGGCGGCGGCGATCGGGGCGGTGCTCCGCTCCGGACTCGTCACCAGCCTGGTGACGGACCGCGCCGCCGCGGACTACCTGCTGACCGAGTCCAGCCCGGGCACGCACCCGGCGCTCGACCGGACGGACCCCGACGGGAGCTGACCGACGACGGCCGTACTACGGCAGTTGATCGACGGCGGCCGACCGGCGGCTGACCGGCGGCAGTCGAACGCCGACGGCCGGGCGACGGTTGAACGACGGCCGTACGACGGCTGAACCAGGACACGGTCGGCCGGATCGATCACGGGCCGGAGCCATCCCGTAACGGTATGTTCGGGACATGTCGCTCCGGCCCTTGCGCGTGCTCCTCGCGCTCGTCCTCTGCTTCTTCCTGGCCGGGTGCTCCTCGGCGAGCGGCGGCGCCGGTCCCGCCGCCCCCGCCCGCACCACCGCCACGGCCGAGGCCGCCGCGCCCACCGGCACCTCCGGACTGCCCACCGTACGGGCCGCGGACCTGCCGCCCGAGGCGCGCGCCACGCTCGCCCTCATCGCACGCGGCGGCCCCCACCCGTACGCCAAGGACGGCACCGTCTTCTCGAACTTCGAGCGGGTCCTGCCGCGGAAGGAACGCGGCCACTACCGGGAGTACACCGTGCGGACCCCCGGCGAACGCGACCGCGGGGCGCGCCGGATCGTCACCGGGCGGGACGGCGAGATCTACTGGACCGACGACCACTACGAGACCTTCCGGGAAGTGCTCGAATGAGACTCGACGACGCCGTCGTCCTCGACCTGGCCGGAGTCACGGACAAGGCCGCCCTCATGGACCGGTGCGCCGTCGCCCTCGCGCTGCCCGCGTGGTTCGGCCGGAACTGGGACGCGCTGGCCGACTGCCTCACCGACCTCCCCGAACCGGTCACCCTCGTCGTCACCGGCTGGCAGGCCTACGCAAGGACGCGGCCCCACGAGTGGGCGACCGCCCAGGACGTCTTCGCCACGGCCGTCGACGAGCGCCCCACCCGCCTCTCCGTCCTCCTCTCCCTGGGGGAGGCCTTCGGAGGATCCCACGAACCCCCTGCCGCAAGCCTCGGATGATTCGCCCGGGGCTGGTATTCGTACAGGCGTGGGACAATGAACTACGTGCTTTTTCCCCTGGCTGAAATGCCTAGGGGCCGATCCGAACGACTGGGATGTCAGCACGTGCGTTTCCTCAATGACGTCAAGCCGCCCTACGACCTGACGTACGACGATGTGTTCATGGTGCCGAGCCGCTCGGCCGTCGGTTCCCGCCAGGCGGTGGACCTCTCCTCGCCGGACGGAACCGGGACGACGATCCCGCTGGTCGTCGCCAACATGACCGCCATCGCCGGCCGTCGCATGGCCGAGACCGTCGCCCGCCGCGGCGGCCTGGTCGTCATCCCCCAGGACATCCCGATCGAGGTCGTCACCGACGTCATCTCGTGGGTCAAGAGCCGTCACCACGTGCTCGACACCCCGATCGTCCTGGAGCCCCACCAGACCGTCGCCGACGCTCTCTCCCTGCTGCCGAAGCGGGCCCACGGCGCCGGTGTCGTCGTCGACGAGAACCGCCGCCCGATCGGTGTCGTCACCGACGCCGACCTCTCCGGTGTGGACCGCTTCACCCAGCTGTCCGAGGTCATGTCGAAGGACCTGCTCCTCATCGACGCCGACATCGAGCCGCGCGAGGCGTTCAACACGCTGGACCACGCCAACCGCCGCTACGCCCCGGCCGTCGACAAGGACGGGCGCCTGGTCGGCATCCTGACCCGCAAGGGCGCGCTCCGCGCGACCCTGTACACCCCGGCCACCGACGCCGACGGCAAGCTGTGCATCGCCGCCGCCGTCGGCATCAACGGCGACTTCGTGGGCAAGGCCAAGCAGCTCCTCGACGCGGGCGTGGACACGCTCGTCATCGACACGGCGCACGGCCACCAGGAGTCGATGATCTCCGCGATCAAGGCCGTACGGGCGCTCGACCCGCAGGTCCCGATCGTCGCGGGCAACATCGTCGCCGCCGAGGGCGTCAAGGACCTCATCGACGCCGGTGCGGACATCATCAAGGTCGGTGTCGGTCCCGGTGCCATGTGCACCACCCGCATGATGACCGGTGTCGGCCGCCCGCAGTTCTCGGCCGTCCTGGAGTGCGCCGCCGAGGCGAAGAAGTACGGCAAGCACGTCTGGGCCGACGGTGGCGTCCGGCACCCGCGCGACGTCGCCATGGCGCTCGCCGCCGGCGCGTCGAACGTGATGATCGGCTCCTGGTTCGCCGGGACGTACGAGTCCCCGGGCGACCTCCAGCAGGACGCCAACGGCCGGCTCTACAAGGAGTCCTTCGGCATGGCCTCCGCGCGCGCCGTCAAGAACCGCACGAGCGAGGAGTCCGCCTACGACCGCGCCCGCAAGGCGCTGTTCGAGGAGGGCATCTCCACCTCGCGGATGTTCCTCGACCCGACCCGTCCGGGCGTCGAGGACCTGATCGACTCGATCATCGCGGGCGTCCGCTCCTCCTGCACCTACGCCGGTGCGGGCTCGCTCGCCGAGTTCGAGGAGAAGTCCGTGGTCGGCATCCAGTCCGCCGCGGGTTACGCCGAGGGCAAGCCGCTGCACGCCAGCTGGAGCTAGTAGCTCTCCTTTCGGCGAGCACCTCTCGCTTTCGGCGAGTACCTCTCGTTTCGTCGCGCCGTGGGCCCCCGGGAATTCCTCCCGGGGGCCCACGGCCTTCCCGTACCGTCGCCCGCATGGAGATCAGGCCCTGCCGCGCCGCCGACGTCCCCGTACTCGCCCGCCACATCCCCGCGCCCGGGGCGCCGACCCGTCACGCCGACCGGTACGCGCGCCAGGAGGCCGGGGCCGGGACGTACCTCGTCGCCTGGCGCGACGGCGTGCCGGTCGGCCACGGCCAGGTGCGCTGGGACGGCTGCGCCGCGCCCGAGGTACGGGCCGTGGTGGGGGAGTGCCCCGAGCTCAACGGCCTGGACGTGTGGCCCGAGGGGCTCCGCGGCCGGGGCATCGGGACGGCGCTGATCCACGCGGCCGAGGAGCTGGTGCGGGAGCGCGGCGGGACGGCCCTGGGTCTCGGCGTGGCCGACGACAACCCGCGGGCCGCGGCGCTGTACGCGCGGCTCGGCTACGAACCCGTCGCCCCGTACACCGACCGCTGGGGCTGGACGGACGCGGAGGGGCGCACGCACGCCTGCGCGGACGCGTGCGTCTTCCTGGTCAGGTCCCTGGTGGCGCCGGGCGACTGAGCGGCACGTGGGGCCCCAGGGCCTCCGCGACCGCCTCCGCGATCCGGGCGTGACCCCGGTCGTTCGGGTGGAGTCCGTCCGCCAGGTGCTCCGGGCCGAGCAGGGAGCGCCCCGGGAGGACCAGGAGCCGTCCGTCGCCCTCGGCGGCGAGGTCCCGGCCCGCGCGCTCCATGGCCCCGCGCAGCTCCGTGAGGGTGGCTCCGAGGACGTTGCGGGTGTGCTCGGCATCCGGGCGCAGGACGGGCGAGACGATCAGCAGCGGGGTGGCCGGATGGCCCCGGCGGACCAGGCCGACGAAGGCCCGGACGGTCGCGTACAGCCAGTCGGCCGTCGCGGGCACCCGGGACCAGCAGTTGGTGCCGAAGGCGAGGGTGACCACCTCGCCCTGGAGCCGCGCGAGGTGCTCGGCGAGGGGGAGCTCGCCCCGCGCCCCGCCCGCGTACCCCAGATTGACCGGGTCGAGCCCGAGCAGCCGCCCCGCGGTGGCGGGCCAGGAGTGCGCGGGACGGGTCGCCCACCAGCCCTCGGTGATCGAGTCGCCGTGGACCAGCCAGCGGGGCCGGGCGGGGGCGGGGGAGAGACGGCCGCCGACGGCCCGCAGGGCGAGCGGGACCGGGGACTGGCCCTCCGGGAGGTGGACGGTGAAGACGCCGCCGCACGGGGGCAGCGGGAGGCTGACCGTGCCCTCCCGCGCCGGGACGGCACAGGTCTCGCCGACGAGCCGGCGGCCCTGCCAGAGCGCGAAGCAGTGGCGCAGCGCGGCGAGTGGGTCGTCCGGCTCCGGGACGGCCGCCCGGTAGCGCAGCTCCACCGCCCGCGTCCCGGGCGCGGCCGTGAACTCGATGCGTACGCCGATGGGCAGCGCGGCCCGCTCGGCGATGTCCCACGGCAGCCGCTCCAGGTCGGCCGGGTCGGCCCGTACCGGCCGGTCCCCGTCGAGCCAGGCCGTGCCGCGCAGGAAGGGCGCCGGGGCGAGCCAGCCCACCGAGGCCTCCGATCGTGGGGTTGCCGGGGGCTCGCAGCGTGGGTCATCGCGAACGAGGAGTCAAGGCTCGTGCCCACCCACGTGGGGTCGAGTCGCACCCGCGCGTGGGCACGAGTCGCACGCGCACGCGGGGCCGAGTCGCACCCGCGCGCGAGGCGGGCCGCACCCGCACGTGGGCACGAGCCCCACGCGCGCGTGGGGCGGGCCCTCAGGACCCCAATGTGCCGATTCATGCAGGGGCGCGCAATGTTTCCCCGTCTGCGCCTCAAGCGCGCAATGATCATCCGGCACTGCGCAACAACCCTGCATTACGAGTGCGAACCTCCTCCCCTTAGGCTCGTGCCCCGTACCAGGAGTGGCGGCGACCGCCTGCTCGGCGGTTCCCCTCCCCCGTGGGCATGTTTCGGCATGCCCACGTGCCGCCGTGGTCGTCCCACCGCCTACAGGCAGCGATAAGGAGCCTCCGCAGTGCTGGACCACGGCGCAGCCCCACCGGTCGACGACACGACCACCCCCAAGACCTCCGCCCTTGGCGCACTCACCCGGCGCAAGCCGGTGGAACGCCTGGTCATGGAGGGTGGGCAGGGTGAGGGCGGCAGCCTCCGCCGCTCGCTCTCCATGTGGCAGCTGACCATGATCAGCATCGGCGCCACGCTCGGCACCGGCATCTTCGTCGTCCTCGGCGACGCCGTCCCGCAGGCCGGCCCCGCCGTCACCCTGGCCTTCGTCATAGCCGGCCTCACCGCGCTCTTCTCCGCTCTCTCGTACGCCGAGCTGGCCGGCACGATCCCGGTCGCCGGCTCCTCCTACTCGTACGCGTACGCAACGATGGGCGAACTCGTCGCCTGGGTCTGCGGCTGGTGCCTGGTCCTGGAGTACGGCGTCTCCGTCGCCGCGGTGGCCGTCGGCTGGGGCGAGTACGTCAACGAGCTGCTCGACGGCACCATCGGTGTCACCATCCCCGACGCGCTCTCCTCCGCCCCCGGTGAGGGCGGCATCATCAACCTGCCGGCCCTGATCGTCGTCCTCCTCGCGATGGTCTTCCTGCTCGGCGGCGCCAAGGAGTCGGCCCGGGCCAACACGATCATGGTCGTGGTGAAGATCGCCGCCCTCGTGCTCTTCTGCACGATCGGCTTCATGGGCTTCAAGTCCGGCAACTACTCCGACTTCATGCCGCTCGGCATGGCCGGGGTCAGCGCCGCCGGCGCCAGCCTCTTCTTCTCGTACATCGGCTTCGACGCCGCCTCCACCGCCGGCGAGGAGGCGAAGAACCCGCAGCGCGACCTGCCCCGGGCGATCATGCTCTCGCTGATCATCGTCACCACCCTCTACGTCCTCGTCGCCGCCGTCGCCGTCGGCGCGTGGAACTGGAAGGACTTCGAGGGCTCCGAGGCCTCCCTCGCCGCGATCATGAACGACGTCAGCGGCCAGGCCTTCTGGGGCACGCTGCTCGCCGCCGGCGCCGTCATCTCCATCGCCAGCGTCGTCCTGACCGTCCTCTACGGCCAGACCCGCGTCCTCTTCGCCATGTCCCGCGACGGCCTCGTCCCGAAGGTCTTCGGCAAGGTCAGCCCCAAGACCGGCACCCCGCGGATCAACACCGTGATCGTCTCGCTCTTCTGCGCTGTCCTCGCCGCCGCCATCCCGCTCGGCGAGCTCGTCGACGCCACCAGCATCGGCACCCTCTTCGCCTTCGCCCTGGTCAACATCGCGGTCGTCATCCTGCGCAAGACCCGCCCGGACATGAAGCGCACCTTCCGCGTCCCGCTCGGCTGGCTCTTCCCGGTCCTCGGCTTCGGCTTCTGCGTCTACAACATGTTCAGCCTCGGCGCCTCCACCTGGACGGTCTTCGGTTGCTGGATGGCCGCCGGGCTCGTGTTCTACTTCCTGTACGGCATGCGCCGCTCCCGGCTGGCCACCGAGGCGCCCGCAGAATCAGCGGCATCAACAGAGAAGTGATCCACCCGTAGTGCGACTCAACGACCTCGACGAACGCATCGTCCACGCCCTCGCGGAAGACGCCCGCCGCAGCTACGCCGACATCGGCTCGCTGGTCGGACTCTCCGCGCCCGCCGTGAAACGGCGCGTGGACCGGCTCAGGGCCGAGGGCGCCATCACGGGATTCACCGTACGGGTGGACCCGGCGGCGCTCGGCTGGGAGACCGAGGGCTTCGTCGAGATCTACTGCCGCCACAACACCTCGCCGGACGACATCCGGCGAGGTCTGGAGCGGTACCCCGAGGTGGTGTCCGCGTCGACCGTCACCGGCGACGCGGACGCCGTCGTCCAGGTCTTCGCCTCGGACATGCGCCACTTCGAGCGCGTCCTGGAACGCATCGCGGGCGAGCCCTTCGTGGAGCGCACCAAGTCCGTCCTGGTGCTCTCGCCGCTGCTGCGGCGCTTCTCCTCGGGCTCACCCGCTTAGGGCCTGTCCGGCGGATCATGGCCGGGGCCGCGGCGTATCCGGCCAGGATCCGCCGGACAGGCCCCAGCCCTGCGGGGCACGGGCGGTCGGGGCGGTGCGGGCCGTGGTTCCCGCGCCGCCCCTTCGCCCACCCACCCCCGTGGGGCGGTCTATTCGGTCGGGTAGACGAACTCCCAGGGCGTGACCTCGAAGTCGCCCGTCCCCTCCTTGACCTTCTCGAACGGCGCGCCGCTGATGCACGGCGGCACCTTGTCCTTCTTCGGGTCGGCGGTCATCCAGGTGTAGCCGAGCCGGTCGCCGTCGGCGTCGTCGTGCACCGTGACCCCGACGCGCGCCTTCCGGAACTCCTTCACATCGGTCTCGACGACGACACCGGACACGACGGCCACCTTGCCGCCCGTGGTGAGGCAGTCGACCTTCACCTTCGCGTAGCCGCCCCAGTCGCCCTTGTAGTGGCTGAAGCGGAACGTGCCGGTCGCCTTCATCGGATCCTGCCGGTCCTTCTCCGCCAGATGCGCGTCGAAGGTGAAGGTGATGTCGTCCCCGGCCGGCCGGTACAGCTTGGCCGTGCCGGTCAGGGCGGCGGCCTCCGTCGCGGTGCTCCGGGCCGGAGCGGCCTCGCCTCCGTCGCCCGAGGCGACCGCCGAGCCCGCGGCCCCCGCGGTGATCAGCAGCGCGCCGGCCAGGGCGGCGATCTTCGTACGACGGTTCATGCGGCGGTTCATGGTTTCTCGGTCCTTTCGGCAGGTCAACCGGACGACCACCACTCTTCCGCGACGGCCGCTCCACGGCGTCGCGCCGCAGGACGGTTCCCGTCTCCGCCGCGCGGCGGGGGACTCCTGCGACCTCGGTCGGAGCCCCCACGCAACGAATCGCCGCCGCCCCCTCCGATCGCGCAACGGTTCGACGGTCGGTCCGCAACGCTGCCGCCTTGTCCCGGGCGAGGCCGGAACCGTACCGTTTTTGACGTCTCCCTCCCCCCTTCAGACCACCGAGGACCGCTGATGCCCGCGCTGCGCACCGCCCTGCTCCAGAGTTCCGGACAGCCCGGTGACGTGGCCGCCAATCTCGCCGTCCTCGACGAGGCCGCGGGCCGTGCCGCCGCCACCGGCGCCGGCCTCCTCATCGCCCCGGAGCTCTTCCTCACCGGGTACGCGATCGGCGACGACGTCCCGAAGCTCGCCGAGCCCGCCGACGGCCCCTCCGCGCGCGCGATCGCCGCGATCGCCGTCCGCCACGGCCTCGCGATCGTCTACGGCTACCCGGAGCGGGACACCGAGCGGCACGGCGTGCTGTACAACTCCTCGCAGCTGATCGGCGCCGACGGCACCCTCCTGGCGAACTACCGCAAGACCCACCTCTTCGGCTGCTTCGAGCAGAAGTGGTTCACCCCCGGCGAGCGGACCGTCGTCCAGGCCGAGGTCGACGGCGTCCGCCTCGGCATGCTGATCTGCTACGACGTCGAGTTCCCGGAGAACGTCCGCGCCCACGCGCTCGCCGGCACCGACTTCCTCGTGGTCCCGACCGCGCAGATGCACCCCTTCCAGTTCGTCGCCGAGTCGGTCGTCCCCGTCCGCGCCTTCGAGAGCCAGATGTACGTGGCGTACGTGAACCGGACCGGCCCCGAGGGCGAGTTCGAGTTCGTGGGCCTCTCCACCCTCGCCGGCCCCGACGGCACCGCCCGCGCCCGCGCCGGCCGCGGCGAGGACCTCGTCTTCGGCGAGGTCGACCCCGACTTCCTGGCGGCCTCCCGCGAGAACAACCCGTACCTCGCCGACCGCCGCCCCGGGCTCTACGGCTCCCTCGTCTGAGCAGCCCCCGCCCCCAGACCTGCCTCGTCTTTCTTTTCCGTGCAAGGAGTCCGTACCCCATGACGTCCACGGTGCCCACGACCGCCGTCCCCCACAGCGACGGCCAGCCGCCGATCACCATGTTCGGTCCGGACTTCCCGTACGCCTACGACGACTTCCTGGCCCACCCGGCCGGGCTCGGCCAGATACCGGCCACCGAGCACGGCACCGAGGTCGCCGTGATCGGCGGCGGTCTCTCGGGCATCATCGCCGCGTACGAGCTGATGAAGATGGGCCTCAAGCCCGTCGTCTACGAGGCCGACCAGATCGGCGGCCGGCTCCGCACGGTGGGCTTCGAGGGCACCGCCACCGAGGGTCTGACCGCCGAGATGGGCGCGATGCGCTTCCCGCCCTCCTCCACCGCGCTCCAGCACTACATCGACCTCGTCGGCCTGGAGACCACGCCCTTCCCGAACCCGCTGGCCGAGTCGACCCCCTCGACCGTCGTCGACCTCAAGGGCGAGTCGCACTACGCCACCACCGTCGACGACCTCCCGCAGGTCTACCGCGACGTGATGAACGCGTGGAACGCCTGCCTGGAGGAGGGCGCCGACTTCTCGGACATGAACCAGGCCATGCGCGAGCGCGACGTCCCGCGCATCCGCGAGATCTGGTCGAAGCTCGTCGAGAAGCTCGACAACCAGACCTTCTACGGCTTCCTCTGCGAGTCGGAGTCCTTCAAGTCCTTCCGGCACCGCGAGATCTTCGGCCAGGTCGGCTTCGGCACCGGCGGCTGGGACACCGACTTCCCCAACTCCATCCTGGAGATCCTCCGCGTCGTCTACACCGAGGCGGACGACCACCACCGGGGCATCGTGGGCGGCTCGCAGCAGCTGCCGCTGCGCCTGTGGGAGCGCGAGCCGGAGAAGATCATCCACTGGGCGCAGGGCACCTCGCTCAGCTCCCTGCACGAGGGCGCCCCGAAGCCGGCCGTGACCCGGCTGAACCGGACCGCCGGCAACCGGATCACGGTCACCGACGCCTCCGGCGACATCCGCACGTACCAGGCGGCGATCTTCACCGCCCAGTCCTGGATGCTGCTGTCCAAGATCGCCTGCGACGACTCGCTCTTCCCGATCGACCACTGGACGGCGATCGAGCGCACCCACTACATGGAGTCCTCGAAGCTGTTCGTGCCTGTGGACCGGCCGTTCTGGCTGGACAAGGCCGTCGACGACAGGGGAAATCCGACGGGCCGTGACGTCATGTCGATGACGCTCACCGACCGGATGACCCGCGGTACGTACCTCCTGGACGACGGCCCGGACAAGCCGGCCACGATCTGCCTCTCGTACACCTGGTGCGACGACAGCCTGAAGTGGCTGCCGCTCTCCGCCAACGAGCGGATGGAGGTCATGCTGAAGTCGCTCGGCGAGATCTACCCGAAGGTCGACATCCGGAAGCACATCATCGGCAACCCGGTGACGGTCTCCTGGGAGAACGAGCCCTATTTCATGGGCGCCTTCAAGGCGAACCTGCCCGGCCACTACCGCTACCAGCGCCGCCTGTTCACGCACTTCATGCAGGACCGCCTGCCCGAGGACAAGCGGGGCATCTTCCTCGCGGGCGACGACATCTCCTGGACGGCCGGCTGGGCCGAGGGCGCGGTGCAGACGGCGCTCAACGCGGTCTGGGGCGTGATGCACCACTTCGGCGGCGGCACCGACGCCACCAACCCGGGTCCGGGCGACGTCTACGACGAGATCGCCCCGGTCGAGCTGCCGGAGGACTGAGTCTCCGTACGGGTCACGGTCTGGTGAGCGGCGTGAGCAGCATCCGCCCCACCAGGCCCACCGAGCGGTCGAGGCGCTCCGTGAACTCCCCGGCCAGTTCGGGAAGGCCGCGCAGCTGCCAGAGCGAGCGCGCGGCCAGCCAGGCCCCGTCGCGGGCCCGGTCCAGGCTCCAGCAGCCGAGCAGATGCGTGAGCGGGTCCGCGATCTCCAGGAGGTCCGGGCCCGGCATCAGTTCCTCCCGGATCCGCTCCTCCAGGAGGACGAGGATGTCCCCGACCCGGTCGAACTCGTCCTCCAGGTCGGTGGGCGCGCACTCCAGGATCCGGCAGGTGTCGACCACCGCGAGCGCCAGGTCGTGGCCGATGTGGGCGTTGATCCCGGCGAGCGCGAACTGCAGCGGTCGTACGCCGGGATGGCGTCGGTAGTGGAAGAGGGGCCGCCAGCAGGCGGGCGCCGGGCCGCCGGTGGCGACGGTGTCGACCGCCGCGAGGTAGCGCTCGGCGAAGCGGACGTCGAGGGTCGAGGCGGTCGTGCGGTCGGCGAAGGTACCCGCGTCGATGGCGTGGCGGATCTCCTCGGTGACCGTCAGATAGACCCGGTTGAAGACGGCGACCCCGTCGGCCGGATGCCAGGCGGACCGGAGTGCCCGCATCCGGTCCACCACGGGGTCGACCGCCAAGAACTGCCCGATGTCCTGCCCGATCTGCTGGGTCTGAGCCATGGGGGCAGGCTCCCAGCCGCCGGGCCCGGAGGGAACTCCCAGGGGCCCGGCTTACCCAGAACGGGCGAATCACTCAGTTCTTCGACGCAGGGTCCACGCCGGGGGTGCTCTCGCTCTCGTACGAGCTGGTGCCGGCGTCCAGGAGCGGTTCCTGCTCCTTGAGGTGGGCCGGGGCGAAGGCCCGCAGCACGTGGTAGCCGGTGATGACGACGATGGTGCCGAGCGCGATGCCGCCCAGCTCGAAGGTGTCGGTGAAGGAGAGCTTCACGCCGCCGATGCCGATGATGATGCCGGCGGCGGCCGGGACCAGGTGGAGCGGGTTGCGCAGGTCGACCTTGGCGTTGATCCAGATCTGGGCGCCGAGCAGGCCGATCATGCCGTACAGGATCACGGTGATGCCGCCGAGCACACCGCCGGGGATGGCGGCGACGATCGCGCCGAACTTCGGGCAGAGGCCGAAGAGGAGTGCGAAGCCGGCCGCGGCCCAGTACGCGGCGGTCGAGTAGACGCGGGTGGCGGCCATGACGCCGATGTTCTCGGAGTACGTGGTGTTCGGCGGGCCGCCCACGGCCGTCGACAGCATCGAGGCGGCGCCGTCGGCGGCGATCGCGGTGCCGAGCTTGTCGTCCAGGTTGTCCCCGGTCATCTCGCCGACGGCCTTGACGTGTCCGGCGTTCTCGGCGATCAGGGCGATGACCACGGGCAGCGCGACCAGGATCGCGGACCATTCGAAGCTCGGTCCGTGGAACGAGGGCAGCCCGATCCAGTCGGCCTGGGAGACGCCGGAGAGGTCGAGCCGCCAGTGGTCGGTGATCTGACCGCTCGGCGACATCGAGTGGATCTTGCCGAAGACCAGGTCGAAGACCCAGGAGATGGTGTAGCCGAAGATCAGGCCGAGGAAGATCGCGATCCGGGACCAGAAGCCGCGCAGACAGACGACGGCCAGACCGGTGAACAGCATCACGAGCAGCGCCGTCCACTGGTCCTGCGGCCAGTACGTCGACGCGGTGACCGGGGCCAGGTTGAAGCCGATCAGCATGACGACGGCGCCGGTCACGATCGGGGGCATCGCCGCGTGGATGATCCGCGCGCCGAACTTCCGTACCGCGAGGCCCGCGAGGAAGAGCACCAGGCCGACGACGAGGACCGCGCCGGTCACGGTGGCGCTGGTGCCGCCCGAGGCCCGGATCGCGGCGGCGACGCCGACGAAGGAGAGCGAGCAGCCCAGGTAGGACGGGACGGTGCCGCGGGTCGCGAGGAGGAAGATCGCGGTCGCGACACCGGACATCATGATCGCGAGGTTCGGGTCCAGGCCCATGAGGACCGGGGCGACGAACGACGCGCCGAACATCGCCACGACGTGCTGGGCCCCGAGTCCGACGGTACGGGGCCAGGAGAGCCGTTCGTCCGGCCGGACGACGGCGCCGGGAGCGGGTGTTCTCCCGTCGCCGTGCAGGGTCCAGCGCACGCCGAGGTTCATGAAAATCGCTCCCGTTCCGAGGTTCCGGCGGCCGTGGCATGACCGCAAAAGATCAGCCACATGGTATGCGCCACGGCCTGCCCGGAAACGCTCGCCGGGTGCCTGACCTGCTCCTACGCGACCGGTTCTATGCGACCGGCTCCTACGCGATCGGCTCCTACGCGATCGGCTCCTACGCGATCGGCTCCTATGCGATCGGGCCGGAGCTCTTCGCCGGGGCGCCGTCCGCCGGGGCCTTCGCCGTCGCCCCGCGCGCACCGGGCCTGAGGACGCCCGCGCCGAGCACGAGACCGAGGGCGAGCAGGGTGACCAGACCGAAGGAGAAGACCAGGGAGGTCGCGTCGGCGATGCCGCCGATCGCCGAGGGGGCGATGAGGCCCGAGGTGTACGTGATGGTGGCGACGCCCGCGATGGCCTGGCTGGGGTTCGGGCCGCTGCGGGCAGCGGCGGCGAAGGCGAGCGGGACGACGACGGCGACCCCGAGCCCGATGAGGCCGAAACCGGCCATCGCGACGGCGGCGTGCGGGGCGAGGACGACCATGAGCCCGCCGAGGGTGGCGACGGCGCCCCCGACGCGTACCGTGCGGACCGCGCCGAACCGGTCCACGACCCGGTCGCCGACCAGCCGTGCCACGGCCATCGTCAGCGCGAAGGCGGTCGTCGAGGCGGCCGCGAGCCCGGCCGAACTGCCCAGCTCGTCGCGGAGGTAGACGGCCGACCAGTCGAGGCTGGCGCCCTCCGCGAACACTCCGCAGAAGCCGATGGCGCCGATGACCAGCGCGGACTTCGGCGGCAGCGAGAAGCGCGGCGGCGCCTCCTCGTCCTGGGTGCTGTGCACGTCCAGGACGCCCTGGCAGAAGAGCAGGCCGAGCGCGGTGAGGACCAGGGCCGCGATCAGGTGGTGGATCCGGGCGTCGCCGCCGAGGTGGGCGGCGACGGTGCCGGCGGCGGAGCCGAGCAGGGCGCCCACGCTCCACATGCCGTGCAGGCTCGACATGATGGATTTGCCGAGCCGGTTCTCGACCTCGACGCCGAGGGCGTTCATCGCCACGTCGGACATGCCCGCGGTCGCGCCGTACACGAAGAGCGCGGCGCACAGGCCCCAGATGTTCGGGGCCAGCGAGGGCAGCGCCAGCGAGAGCGTCCACAGGGCGAGCAGGCCGCGCAGGGCCGTGCGGGCGCCGAAGCGGTGACTGACGGCCCCGGCGAGCGGCATCGCGAGGGAGGCGCCGAGCGCCGGGAAGGCGAGCGCGAGACCGAGCTGACCCGCGCTGACGCCGGCGTGCTCCTGGATCCAGGGGATCCGGGTCGCGAAGCTGCCGGTCACCGCCCCGTGGACGCAGAAGACGGCGGCGACGGCGAAGCGCGCCCGCCGCAACCGCTCGGTACTGAAGACGGTCTCCGCCGCCATGTGCCCTCCCTGAGCCGTGCTGGGTCGTGGTGGTTCGGGGTGTGGCGCGTAAACTATCAGGGACCCTCCCTGATAAATAGTCCGCAGGGGGAGTCCGGGCAGGATCGAGTCTGAGAGGATCGCCGCATGGCCGCATCCCCGAGCACCGCACGGGCCATCAACGACCGGCTCGCCCTGCGACTGCTCCAGGACGAGGGCCCGTTGACGGCGACTCAGCTCAAGACGCTCACCGGACTCTCCCGGCCGACCGTCGCCGACCTCGTCGAGCGGCTCCGGGACTCCGGCCTCGTCCATGTCGTCGGGGAGTCCGGCGCGGAACGCCGCGGCCCCAACGCCAGGCTGTACGGCATCGTGGCCGACCGCGCTCACCTCGCCGCGCTCGACGTGCGCACCCGCTCGGTCTCCGTCACCGTCGCCGACCTCCTCGGCACCACGCTCGCCGAGGCCTCCGCGCCCGTCGGCGACGACGGAGGCACCGGCCCGGCCGTGGAGAAGGCGGTCACGCTCCTGGAGCGCACCGTCAAGGAGGCCGGCGCCGACCGGCTGCACACCGTCGCCGTCGGCGCGCCCGGACTGATCGACCCGGAGACCGGCGAGCTGCGCGACTCCACCGGGCTGCCCGCCTGGCACCGGCGGCTCGTCGGCGTCCTCCAGGAGCGGCTGCCCGCGCATGTCCTCGTGGAGAACGAGACGAACCTCGCCGCCGTCGCCGAACTGCGCGAGGGCGCGGCCCGCGACCGTGAGGACTTCGTCCTGCTCTGGCTCGGACAGGGCGTCGGCGCCGCGGTCGTCCTCGACGGACGGCTGCGCCGCGGGGCCTCGGGCGGTGCCGGCGAGATCGGCTTCCTGCCCGTACCCGGCACCTCCGGACTCCCCTCGGCGACGGACTGCGACGGCGGCTTCCACGAGCTGGCCTGCACGGCCGCCGTCGGCGCCCTCGCCGCCGCCCACGGCCTCGATCCGGACACCGCGCTCGCCTCGGGCCACGGCCCGTTCCTCGACGCCCTCGCCGGCCGTCTCGCCGTCGGCGCGGCCGCAGTCGTCTCCGTCCTGGACCCCGGCTGTGTGGTCCTCGCCGGCGAGACCGGCCACCGGGGCGGCGCCGAGCTCGCCGCCCGCGTGCAGTCCGCGCTCTCGGCGCTCTCCCCGCTCCGCACCGAGGTCCGCCCGACGGCGCTCGGCGACGCGGCGGTCCTGCGCGGCGCGCTCCTCCTCGCCCGCGACGCGGCCCAGGACGCGCTCTTCGGCCCGCCGGCCACCGGACTCTAGGGACGGACCGGCGGGTCAGGGACGGACCGCCCCGGTCACCACCCCGTCCGGGTGCCTCAGGCGCCGGTCACCGTCGCTCCACGGTCACCTGCACGGTGTCCTGCCCGGGGCTGGTGGTGAGCTGAAGCAGCCGGGCATCGGGTGACGACACCACGTCGGCGCCCTGGCTTTCGACCCGGTAGCCACCGGGGTAGTTGCTCTGCGGCAGGAACACCTCGGTGCGGGCTCCCGGGGCGAACGGCTGACCGGAATCGGCGCGGCAGGTGCTGTACCGGAGCGTGAACGTCCCGGTCGTGCTGTCGTACTGCCACTGCTGCGGGGTACCCGCGACGGCACGCGGATAGGGCCGGACGATCGACGGGTCCATCAGATGGGGACCGGTCGGCGGCTCCTGGGGGTGGTCGGGCGTCTGATCCTGCGCCTGGGACCAGAACATCCAGGAAGCCATGTTGGCGTCGAACCGGTCGGCGAGAGCGGACAGCTTCGTCGCGTCCTTGGTCGCGCCGAACTCGGTCACCACCCCGACGACGCCTTCGGCGGCGGAGCGCTCCAGTCCGTTGGTCACACAGGTGTCGACCTGGCCGAGGCAGTAGTCGTGAAAGCTCATCCCCGCCTTCGGATCGCCGGTCGGATTCGGCATCCAGTTCGGCGTACCGAAGTCGTTGGTCAGGGACGGCTCGTAGAACAGCAGGTGGTTCCGGTCGACTCCGCGGATGGCGTTCATGACCTTCGCCTCGAACGGTGCGAGCACACCGGTCTCGAACCGGGGACAGCCCTTCGGGAAGCAGGTCGGGTACTCCCAGCCGGGCCACGGCTCATTGATCAGGTCGTAGCCCAGCACGTACGGCTGGTCCGTGAAGCGTTGTGCGACGTGTGCCCACATGGCCGCATAGTGTTCCTGCAGCCCGACACCGTCGGGCGCGGCGCGGTCGCGCCAGAAGTTCGCCCACGTCTGGTTCTGCGCGGGGCTCGTGAAGTAGACCAGCGGAAAGCCCGGATTCGGCTGCACCGGGAACCCGTCGGCGTACGTCGCCCAGTCGGGGAACCCGCTCCAACTCGCGCCCACCGATTCGTTGAACGCGTCCTGATGGGAATCGACGAGGCTGTAGATGTGGTGCCGGGCCAGCAATTGCTGGGTCTGCCTGATTTTCTCGATGTACTCGTCGTCGTAGACGCCGGGACGCGGCTCGACCGCATTCCACGCGAAACCCAGCCGCACCGCGTTGAAACCGTTCTCCGCCAGGAACCGGGCGTCCTTCTCCCCGAAGCCTCCCGCCGCGGGGAAGTACGGCGGTTTCTTGTAGACCATGTTCACGCCGTGCACGGTGACCACTCGGCCCTGGTCGTCGGTGAGCCAGCGGCCCTCGTGTCCGAGTTCGGGAGGTGCCGGTGACGCCGCGGCCGGCGTGGTCAGTCCCAGCACCAGCATGACCAATCCGAGACAGCGCGCCGTCGAGGACATGATGGTCATCGCGCAGAGCCTTTCGACGAGCGTGCGCCGGCATTTCCACGGCGCCGTCGACGGGAGCGAGAAGCCGAACGCGACAGGCCCGAGAGCGCGGCATTGACGCCGAACGCTACAAAGCCCCGTCCGGATTCGGTCGCGACACCCCGTTGAAGATCGCCGAGGGGCGGCCGCCATCACCCGAACGGTGAGCCGCTATGCGCCCGCTGTCTCCTCCGGTCCGCCGAACCGGCGTGCCAGGAACGCGTCGAAGGTCACCCGGCCCACCGCGCGGTCCGGCGCCAGGTGCCCGCCGCGCCGCAGTCCCCGGTAGGCCCCGCCCGGCAGCGGCAGCTCCACGAGGCGGCGTCGGCGTCCGCTCGCCCGCAGGTAGGCGCGGGCCAGCTCGGCGAAGGTGAGGATCTCCGGGCCTCCCATGTCCTCCACCCGGCCCACCGGAGGCCCCGCGGCCAGCTCGGCCAGGCGGGCGGCCGCCTCCGTCACCTCCAGCGGCTGGTCCCGGACGTCCTTGGGCAGCAGCATGACGGGCGGCTTGGCGAGGCCCTGGAGCAGCTGGAGGATCAGGTCGTGGAACTGGGTGGCGCGCAGCAGTGTCCAGCCGATGCCCGACCCCTGGATCATGCGCTCCACCGCGTACTTGGTCCGGTAGTAGCCGAGCGGCACCCGGTCGACGCCGACGATCGAGATGTACAGCAGGTGCGGCACCCCGGCTCGCCGTGCGGCCTCGATCAGGTTGCGGGCGGCCTCCCTGTCGCCGCGCAGGATGTTGCTGCAGTGGACGACCGCGTCCGCCCCGTCCACGGCCCGGTCCAGTAGGGGCCCGCCCTGACGCAGGTCGACCGCGTACGGCGGTGAGTGCCGGCTGAGGACCCGTACCTCGTGGTTCTCCGCCCGCAGCAGCTCGCAGACGGGCCTGCCGAGGGTGCCCGTGCCACCGGTCACCAGGATCGTGCTCATGCCTCCAGCCTGACCGCCCTCGGCGTCCTCCGCACATGCGGAGGCGCCGCGCCCCGGACAGGGGGGCGCGGCGCTCTGGGAGCCCGGCGGCGGCCAAGGGCCGTGAGAGTCCGCCGCCGGGGGTTTCGGAGGGCTGGGTGCCGGAGGAACAGGGCGTCAGCAGGCGCCGAGGTCCTTCCAGACGCCCCAGTCGCCGGTCGTGCCGGGCGTCTCGTTCTGGGTCCACCACTGGGCCTTGTACTTGCGGCCGTTGTGGGAGACCTCGTTGCCCGCGTTGTAGACCGTGCCGGCCACGTACGCCGGGAGCGTGCAGCCCGTGGTGGGCGGCGTCGTCGGAGGCGTGGTCGGGGGAGTCGTCGGCGGGGTGGTGGGCGGCGTGGTCGGCGGCGTGGTGGAGCCCGGCTCCACGACCGTCGTCCCGCGCGCCAGGTCACCGGCGAGGGCGTACGTCGTGCCGTTGATGTTCACCGTCCAGTTGGAGGGGGTGGACACCGGCAGGTAGTAGTTGAACGACAGGTCGACCGAGGCGCCCGGGGCCAGCGACTGCCAGGCCGGGAGCTTCAGGGAGACGCGGTGGAAGTCGCCCTTCAGGCCGCCCACGTTGCTGCCCGTGTGGTCGCTGCTGATGACCTTCGTGCCGAAGCCGGACTGGTCCGAGGCGTTGCTCGGCGCCGAGGTGCCGTAGTCGAACTGGAACTCCGTGCCGCCCGGCAGCGCCGTCGCCGTGTTGTTGGTGATCTTGATCTTCGGGGTGATCGGGTAGTTCGAGTCGCCCAGCTTGAACTCGGTGAACTGGGTGTCGATCTTCACGGCCTGGGTCGGCAGCGCCGTGTTGGACTTCTTCGCGCCGTACGGGGTGGCCGCCTTGAACTTGTCGTACATCAGCGAGGTGAGCGTGGAGCCCATCTCGTACTGGCCCTTGGTGGCGTTCCAGGCGTAGTCGCCGGCCATCTCCCAGACCATGGTGCCGCCGATGCCGCGGTTGACCACGTAGTCGGCCTTGGCGGCGACGGACTGCTCGTCCTCGGTGGAGAGGAAGACCTTCTTCTCGGCGTTCCACAGCCACGGCGCGACCAGGGTCGAGTCGTACTTGCGGGCGTAGGTGCCGGTCAGCGTGGTGTTCGCCGGGAAGCCGTACTGGGTGACGTAGTCGCCGACGATCCCCTTCTCGAGGTTCTTGGCGTGCCACATCGGGTTGGAGCCGGCGGGCGACTCGACACCGTTGGTGTCCTTGTCGTGCCACAGGTTGTCGATGCCGACGGCACCGTCACCGCACTTGGTCAGACCGGCTCCGGCCGGGCAGGTGGTCGCGGAGGCCTTGCCCCACAGACCGTCGGTGCCGCCCTGGACGTTCTTGTGGCCGCGGGTGTAGTAGGGCAGGCCGATGTTGATGCGGCCGGCCGGCATCGAGCCGCGGAAGTAGTGGTACGCCCAGTCGGTGTTGAGGTAGCCGATGTTGCCGTACTGCGCCGAGCCGTAGACGTTGGCGGCGGCGAGCTCGCCGTCCTTGCCGTCGTCGAAGAGCGAGGCGTTGGGGCCGACGTACTCGTTCCAGGCGCCGTGCAGGTCGTAGGACATGATGTTGACGTAGTCCAGATACTTCTGCATCTGGAAGGTCTCCATGCCCCGCAGCAGGTAGCCGGAGGAGGGGGCGGCGACGGTCAGCAGGTAGTGCTTGCCGTCGGCGGCGCCCGCCGCGTCGAGCTTCTCGCGCAGGGTCTTCATGAGGGCCGCGTAGCCCTGCACGAGTCCGGCGCGGCGCGCGTTGGCGAGCTGCCAGTCGAGCGGGTTTCCGGCGTCCTTCATGGTCGTCGGGTACTCGTAGTCGATGTCGACGCCGTTGAAGCCGTACTTGCGGATGAAGTCGACGGACGAGGCGGCGAAGGTGTCGATCCCGGCCTGGTTGACCGAACCGTCGGCGTTGGTGGCCATCGAGTAGAAGCCGCCGGAGTTGACCCGGTCACCGTTGTCCGCGAAGTAGCCGCCGGTCTCCGCCCAGCCGCCGACCGAGATCAGCGTCTTCACGTTCGGGTGCTGCTTCTTGAACTTGTTGAGCAGGTTGAAGTGGCCCTTGTAGGCGTACGCGGGGTCCATCTCGGCGCCCGCGACACCGGGCCAGGTCATTCCGGTGGCCGCGTTGTTCGGACCGTCCGTGCCGACGGAGAGCTTGTTGTCCCCACCGATGTGGCCGAAGGCGTAGTTGATGTGGGTGATCTTCTCCCACGGGATGTCCTTGGCCAGGTAGGCGGGCTGGCCGTTCTTGCCGTCGCGCCAGCCGGTGAAGTAGCCGATGACCCGGCGCTGGTGGTCCGCGCCCATCTTCTCGCGGCCCTCGGCGTCGTAGACCGAGCAGTACGGGACGTCGACGCCCGGGGTCTTGTACAGCCCGTCGGGGCGACAGGACTCGTTGTCGGCCGCGTACGAGACGCCGCCGGAGAGCGAGCTGAGCAGCAGGCCGGTGACGGCCGCACCGGAAGCGAGCAGCGAGGCTCTCTTGGTCGTGGGTGACAACACGATCGGTTCCTCCTGGGGAGGTGGAAAAACACAACGAACAAGGGGGTGGGTCGTGTTGGGCCCGGGGAGTGCGCACACCGTCGGGCCGTTACCTCGGAGGTGACTCGGAGATTAAGAGGACTAGACCAGTGCGTCAATAGGTCTGGACCAAAGAAGGTGCGCAGGGGGCCGTGTGAGCCAGCCCACAGGGCCCCGCGGGGTCGGCCGGTCACGGGCCGTGGCACACTGGCCCTGTATCAGCAGCAGCGCACTCCGGGGTCGGTGTAATTCCGAACCGGCGGTATAGTCCGCGACCCGTCCGCAGCCAGCGGCCGGTTGACCAGGTGAGATTCCTGGACCGACGGTGAAAGTCCGGATGGGAGGCAGTGCGCGGCGGGCGACCCCTGTCAGGGGTGTGCCGGCCGTACGTCCGCTGGTCGCCGTGTCGGAACCCGATCGGCGTACCCGCGAGTACCGCGGCCTCGGCGCACCCTGCGCGAGGTGTCGTTTCCGCTCTCTGTCGTCATCGACAGGCCCCGGAGTCCGTGCCCGAAGAGGCAGGAGGACCCGGTGGCCCAGCAGGCCGACATCACCGCCATGCGCCGCGCCGTGGAGCTCGCCGCACACGGACTCGGCGCCACCAGCCCCAACCCCGTCGTCGGCTGCGTCATCACCGACGCCTCCGGACACCCGGTCGGCGAGGGCTGGCACCAGCGCGCCGGCGGCCCGCACGCCGAGGTCCACGCCCTGCGCGAGGCCGGCGTCCTGGCCCGCGGCGGCACCGCGTACGTCACCCTCGAACCCTGCAACCACACCGGTCGCACCGGCCCCTGCGCCCAGGCCCTGATCGAGGCCGGGGTCAACCGGGTCGTGTACGCGGTCGGCGACCCGAACCCGCAGGCCACGGGCGGTGCCGACACCCTGCGCGCCGCCGGCGTCGAGGTCGGGCAAGGCCTCCTGGAGGACGAGGCCGAGGCGGTCAACATCGCCTGGCTCACCTCCGTGCGCCGCGGCCGGCCCTTCGTCCGCTGGAAGTACGCCGCCACCCTCGACGGCCGGATCGCCGCCGCCGACGGCACCTCCCGCTGGATCAGCTCCGCCGAGTCCCGCGCCGACGTCCACCGCCTGCGCGCCGAGTCCGACGCCGTCGTCGTGGGCTCCGGCACCGCCCGCGCCGACGACCCCCACCTGGCCGTACGCGGCATCGAGGGCGCCGTGCAGCCGATCCGGGTCGTCGTCGACACCGAGGCGACCGCGGTGAAGCCCGGCGCCCGGGTCCTCGACGGGACCGCCCCCACCCTGATCGCCGTCGCCGAGGACGCCGAGACGGACCTGCCCGACGTCGTACGCCTCCCCAGGGCCGAGCGCGGCCTGTCCGTACCCGCCCTCCTGGACGCCCTGCACGAGCGCGGTGTCCGCTCCGTCCTCCTCGAAGGCGGCCCCACCCTCGCGGGCGCCTTCGTCGCCGCGGGCGCCGTCGACCAGGTCGTCGGCTACCTCGCCCCGGTCCTCCTCGGCGCCGGCCCGCAGGCCCTCGCCGACGCGGGAATCGGCACCATCACCGACGCGTTGCGGCTCGACGTCACCGAGACCGTGCGCATCGGCCCCGACCTCCGTATCACCGCCGCAACCAAGACCACCGCCACCCCCAAGGAGCGCTGACCGTGTTCACCGGAATCGTCGAAGAACTGGGCGAGGTCGTCGCCGTCGAGCAGCTGGAGGACGCCTCCCGCTTCCGGCTGCGCGGCCCCCTGGTCACGGAAGGCGCCCAGCACGGCGACTCCATCGCCGTCAACGGTGTCTGTCTCACGGTCGTCGAGTTCGGCGACGGGGAGTTCACCGCCGACGTCATGGCCGAGACCCTCAAGCGGTCCAGCCTCGGCGCCCTCGAAGCCGGCTCCCGGGTCAACCTGGAGCGGCCCATGGCCGTGGGCGACCGCCTCGGCGGCCACATCGTCCAGGGACACGTCGACGGCACGGGCACCATCCTCGACCGGACCCCGTCCGAGCACTGGGAGCTCGTCAAGGTCGGCCTCCCCGCCCACCTCTCGCGCTACGTCGTCGAGAAGGGCTCGATCACGGTCGACGGCGTCAGCCTCACCGTCGTCGAGGTCGCCGACGACTGGTTCACCATCAGCCTCATCCCCACCACCCTCGCCCTGACCACGCTCGGCATCAAGGCGAGCGGCGACCCGGTCAACCTCGAGGTCGACGTCATCGCCAAGTACGTCGAGCGGCTGCTCGGCCCGAACGCCGGGGAGAACACCAAGTGAACTGGCTCAACTCCGAGGCGTTCACCGTCCTCGACCAGCACATCATGTGGTCCGACATGATCGGCAACACGATCGGTCTGATCGCGCTCGCGCTCGGCTGGCGGCGCTCCATACTCACCTGGCCCGCCCAGCTGCTCTCCGGCGTGATCCTCGTCGGCGCCTACGCCTCCGCCCATCTCTCCGGCGGCGTCGGCAAGCAGCTCCTGGTCATCGGCGTCGCCGCCTGGGGCTGGTGGCAGTGGAACCGCGGCAGGCAGCAGGCCCAGGACGGCTCCATCGCCGTCCGCTTCGCCACCTGGAAGGAGCGCGGCCTCCTCCTCGCGGGCGCGGTCGTCGGCACCCTCGCCGTCGGCGGGCTCTTCACCCTCTACCCGTCGCTCTCCTGGAGCCCGTGGGCCGACGCGTACATCTTCGTCGGGACGCTCGTCGCGATGGTCGCCCAGGCCCGCGGCCTGGTCGAGTTCTGGTTCGCCTGGCTCCTCGTCGACCTCGTCGGCGTCCCGCTCGCCTTCAACAGCGGCCTCGCCTTCTCCGGCCTGGTCTACGTCATCTACTTCGCCCTCGTCATCTGGGGCATGCGCGACTGGTGGCTCCGGACGCGTATGACCTCCGCCGCTCTGGAAGGAGCCCACGCATGAGCGCCGCCCTTCCCCTCTGGGACGCCACCGACCTCGCCCTCGACCCCGTCGAGCAGGCCATCCGCGACATCGCCGCCGGGCGCCCCGTCGTCGTCGTCGACGACGAGGACCGCGAGAACGAGGGCGACCTCGTCATCGCCGCCGAGAAGGCCACCCCCGAGATCGTCGCCTTCATGATGAGCGAGTGCCGCGGCCTGATCTGCGCCCCCATGGAGGACGACGAGCTGGAGCGCCTCCAGCTCCCGCAGATGGTCGAGCACAACACCGAGTCGATGCGGACCGCCTTCACGGTCTCCGTCGACGCGTCCCCCGCGCACGGCGTCACCACCGGCATCTCCGCCGCCGACCGCGCCACCACCCTGCGGATGCTGGCGAGCGGCAACCACGAGCCGTCCGACTTCGTCCGCCCCGGCCACATCTTCCCGCTGCGCGCCAAGGCCGGCGGCGTCCTCGTCCGCAACGGCCACACCGAGGCCGCCGTCGACCTCGCCCGCCTCGCGGGCCTGCGGCCGGCCGGCGCGATCGTCGAGATCGCCGGCGAGGACGGCGTCATGCTGCGCCTGCCCGAACTGGTGCCCTTCGCCCGCAAGCACGGCCTCACGATCATCTCCATCGAGGACCTGATCGCCTACCGGCGCTCCGCCGAGCCGACCGTCCGCCGCGAGGCCGAGGTCCAGCTCCCCACCGCGCACGGCGACTTCACCGCGTACGGCTACCGCTCCACCGTCGACGGCGTCGAGCACGTCGCCCTCGTCCACGGCGAGATCGGCGACGGCGAGGACCTCCTGGTCCGGGTCCACTCCGAGTGCCTGACCGGCGACATCTTCCACTCGCTGCGCTGCGACTGCGGCCCCCAGCTCCAGGCCTCCATGGACCGCATCCAGGAGGCGGGCCGCGGAGTCGTCGTCTACCTGCGCGGCCACGAGGGCCGCGGCATCGGCCTGCTCTCCAAGCTGCGCGCGTACGAGCTCCAGGAGCGCGGCCGCGACACCCTCGACGCCAACCTGGAGCTCGGGCTGCCCGCCGACGCCCGCGACTACGCGGCCGGCGCGCAGATCCTCGCCGACCTCGGCGTCCGCAGCCTGCGCCTGATGACCAACAACCCCGACAAGATCGACGCCCTCACCCGGTACGGCCTCAGGGTCGAGGGCCGCGAGCCCATGCCGGTCCAGGCCGGCGAGCACAACCTCCGCTACCTGCGCACCAAGCGGGACCGGATGGGACACGACCTGCCCTGGCTGGACGGCTCCCCGGCCTCCACCTGCGGCAACCAGTAATCACGTCATCACGTACGTACGACAGACATCCGGCAAGGAGCATCATGAGCGGCAAGGGCGCACCCGTCCTCAGCGTGAAGAACTGCGGCGACCTGCGGGTCGCGGTCATCGCGGCCCAGTGGCACGAGAAGATCATGGACGGTCTCGTCGACGGCGCCCTGCGCGCCCTGAGCGAGCTCGGCATCGACGAGCCCACCCTGCTGCGCGTCCCCGGCAGCTTCGAGCTCCCGGTCGTGGCGAAGGTCCTCGCCGGACGCGGCTACGATGCCATCGTCGCGCTCGGTGTGGTCATCCGTGGCGGAACCCCGCACTTCGAGTACGTGTGCCAGGGCGTGACCCACGGCCTCACCCAGGTCTCGATCGACACCGGCGTACCCGTCGGATTCGGCGTCCTCACCGTCGACAACGAAGAGCAGGCCCTCGACCGGGCCGGCCTCGAAGGCTCCTCCGAGGACAAGGGCCACGAAGCGGTCACCGCCGCCGTCGCCACCGCCACCACGCTGCGCACGGTCAGCGAACCCTGGCGCTGAGTGGCGCATCCGCACCCCGTACCCTTAGGACCATCATGGCGAACGGAACCCGTAAAAGCTTCGAAGAGCTCTTCGCCGAGCTCAAGCTCAAGGCCGAGAACGGCGACCCGGCCACCTCCCGCACCGCGGAACTGGTGGACAAGGGCGTCCATGCCATCGGCAAGAAGGTCGTCGAGGAGGCCGCCGAGGTCTGGATGGCCGCCGAGTACGAGGGCAAGGAAGCGGCCGCCGAGGAGATCTCGCAGCTGCTGTACCACGTCCAGGTGATGATGGTCGCCCGCGGGATCTCGCTCGACGACGTCTACGCCCACCTCTGAGCACGGCTCTCAGACACCCACCACCTCCCCACCACTCCCAGGCAAAGGAAGCACACCCCATGCTGCGCATCGCCGTTCCCAACAAGGGTTCCCTCTCCGGACCTGCGTCGGCAATGCTCCATGAGGCCGGCTACCGCCAGCGCAAGGAGTCCAAGGAACTGGTGGTCATCGACCCGGACAACGAGGTCGAGTTCTTCTACCTGCGGCCGAAGGACATCGCGATCTACGTCGCCTCCGGGAAGCTGGACATCGGCATCACCGGCCGTGACCTGCTCCTGGACTCCGGCGCCAGCGCCGAGGAGATCCTCGCGCTGAACTTCGGCCGCTCCACCTTCCGCTACGCGACCCGCCCGGGCACCGCGAACGGCCCGGAGGACTTCGGTGGCATGACCATCGCGACCTCCTACGAGGGCATCGTCGCCAAGCACCTCGCCGACCAGGGGATCGACGCCTCCGTCGTCCACCTGGACGGCGCGGTCGAGACCGCGATCCAGCTCGGCGTCGCCCAGGTCATCGCGGACGTCGTGGAGACCGGAACCAGCCTGCGCAACGCCGGCCTGGAGGTCATCGGCGAGCCGATCCTGACCTCCGAGGCCGTCGTCGTCCGCCGCCACGGGGCCACGGACGACCACCCGCAGGTGCAGCAGTTCCTGCGCCGCCTCCAGGGCGTCCTGGTCGCCCGCTCGTACGTGATGATGGACTACGACTGCCGCGCCGAGCACCTGGAGCAGGCCGTCGCCCTCACCCCGGGCCTGGAGTCGCCGACCGTCTCCCCGCTGCACAACGAGGGCTGGGTCGCCGTCCGTGCGATGGTCCCCGCCAAGGAGGCGCAGCGCATCATGGACGACCTGTACGAGATCGGCGCACGCGCCATCCTCACCACCGCCATCCACGCCTGCCGCCTCTGACGGTACGGCCTGTACGACCACAAGGCCCCGAGGAACCCCTGATGTCCCAGCCGCCGCTGCCCGCCCTTCCGGTCACCTTCCGTCCCGGGCGTACCCGGGCCGTCCTGCTGAGCGTGGGAACCGTGATGTTCGCCGTCATCACGGTCGTCGCGCTGATGCTGGAGCGGCTGGGGCCGGGGGAGCGCGCCAGCTTCGTCTTCACCGCCGCGGTGCTCTTCGGGGTCCTCATCCTGCTGAGCCGCCCCAAGGTCGTGGCCGACGAAGAGGGCGTCACGGTCGTCAACATCACCCGGACCCGGCGGCTGGCCTGGGCGGAGATCCTCAAGGTCAACCTCCGCCCCGGCGACGCCTGGGTCTTCCTCGACCTGAGCGACGGCACCAGCCTTCCCGCGCTGGGCATCCAGCCCGGCATCGCCAGGGAAGCGGCCATCCGGGACGCCCGTGCCCTGCGGGCCCTGGCCGACAGCCACGGGACGGGCGCCGAGCAGGTCTGAGACCCGGGAGGGTCTGGGACCGGGCTGGTCTGAGACCCTGGCCGGTCTGAGACCCGGGAGGGTCCGGGTCCCCGGCCCCCGGCCCCCGGTCCCCGGTCCCCGGCGCCCGGCGAACGGATCCCGGGCGGGAGAACCCGGATCCGTCCCCCATCCGGGGCCGACCCCCTGCCACGCGAGGCGTTCGCGTGACTACTCTGGAGGCGGTGGTGCCGAGCGGCACCACCGCCTCGCGTGTGCAGGGCCGCTGCGGCGGCCCGCGGGGCCGCCCTTCGACCCGAGGAGTGACTCCCTCCAGCAATGGACGGATCATCCGGTAGTACCCGCGCCGCCCCCTCCCCGGAGGCGGCGGCATGATCGTCTCCCTTCTGCTGCTCGTCGCGGCCTTCCTCCTGATCCTCGCCAACGGCTTCTTCGTGGCCGCCGAGTTCGGTCTCGTGACCGTCGAGCGGGCCGAGGCCGAGCGGGCCGCGGCCGCCGGCGACCGGCGCGCCCGCACCGTCGTCACCGCCCTGCGCGAGCTCTCCTTCCAGCTCTCCGGCACCCAGCTCGGCATCACGCTCACCTCGCTCGTCGTCGGCATGCTCGCGCAGCCCGCGCTCGCCGGGCTGCTGAACGGGCCGCTCACCGCGACCGGACTGCCCGAAGGGGCCGTCTCCGGGGTCGCGGTGGTGATCGGGATGCTGCTCGCCTCCGCCGTCCAGATGGTGGTCGGCGAGCTCGTACCGAAGAACTGGGCGGTCTCCCGGCCGCTCCAGGTGGCCCGCTTCGTGGCCACCCCGCAGCGCCGCTTCTCCGCCCTCTTCCGGCCGGTCATCGCCCTGCTCAACCAGGTCGCCAACCGGCTGGTCCGGCTCATGGGCGTCGAGCCCACCGACGAGCTGGACTCCGTCCGCACCCCCGGCGAGCTCGTCTCGCTCGCCCGGCACTCCGCCCTGGCCGGCGCCCTGGAACAGGACACCGCCGACCTCTTCGTACGGACCCTCTCCCTCGGCGGTCTCACCGCCGAACAGGTCATGACCCCGCGCGTGAAGGTGAGCGCCCTCCAGTGGGACGCCACGGCGGCCGACGTCCTCAACCTCACCCGGGCCACCGGTCTCTCGCGGTTCCCGGTCTACCGCGACCGCATCGACGAGATCGTCGGCATGGTCCATCTCAAGGACGCGCTCGCCGTCGCCCCGCACGCCCGGCTGCGCACCCCCGTCGGCCGGATCGCCGTCCCGCCGCTCCTCGTCCCCGAGACGCTCCCCGCCCAGGCCCTCCTGGAGCGGCTGCGCAGGGAGCAGCCGATCGCGGTGGTCGTCGACGAGTACGGCGGTACGGCCGGCGTCGTCACCCTGGAGGACATCGTGGAGGAGCTCGTCGGCGAGGTCCGCGACGAGCACGACACCGTCGCCGACGGGCGCCCCGAGCTGGCCGCCGCCCCCGCCGAGGACGGCCGGCCCGCCTGGGAGGCCGACGGCTCCTGCCGGGTCCACACCCTGCGCCGGATAGGCCTCGACGTGCCCGACGGGCCGTACGAGACCGTGGCCGGTCTCGTCGCGGACCTCCTCGGGCGCATCCCCGCCCCGGGCGACCGGGCCGAGCTCCCCGGCTGGCGGTTCTCGGTGCGCCAGGTCGACCGGTACCGGGCCGAGCGCGTCCGGATCGTCCGGGCGGATCCCGCCCCGGACACGGTCCCGGACGCGAAGGCGGACGTCGGCTCCGGAACCGGACCGGTCCTGGTGGACGCGTCCGTCACGCCGGTCGGCTCCGTCACACCGATCGCGGAGGCGGTCCGATGAGCACCCTCCAACTCCTCTTCGCCGTCCTCCTGGTCCTGGCCAACGGCTTCTTCGTCGGGGCCGAGTTCGCGCTCGTCTCCGTCCGCCGCAGCCAGATCGAACCGCTCGGCGGCGCCCGGGCCCAGAAGGTCCTGTACGGCCTGGAGAACCTGCCGCAGATGATGGCGGCCGCGCAGTTCGGCATCACCGTCTGCTCGCTGACGCTCGGCGCCGTCGCCGAACCGACCGTAGCCCGGCTCCTCGAACCGGTCTTCCATGCCGTCGGCGTCCCGGAGGGCCTGATCCACCCCCTCGGGTACGTCATCGCGCTCGCCGCGGTCGTCTTCCTCCACCTCGTCATCGGCGAGATGGTGCCGAAGAACCTGGCGATGGCCGCGCCCGAGCGGACCGCGCTCCGGCTCGCCCCGGCCCTCGTCGGCTTCGCCCGGCTCTGCAGGCCGGTGACGGCCGCGCTGGGCGCCTGTGCCCGGATCGTCCTGCGGGCGTTCAAGGTCGAGCCCAAGGACGAGGTGGAGGCGGTCTTCACCCGTACGCAGCTCGGCCGCCTCGTCGAGGACGCGGGCCAGGCAGGGCTGCTCGACCCGGCCGAGCAGGAGCGCCTCGAGGACGCGCTCGAACTGGGCAGCCGCCCGGTGACGGACGTGCTCATCACCTCGGCCTCCCTGGTGACGGTCCCGCCGTCCGTCACCCCCCGGGAGATCGAGGAGCTGACCGTACGGACCGGCTACTCGCGTTTCCCGGTCCGCGCCGAGGCGCGTGGCACCTTCATGGGCTTCGTGCACGTGAAGGACGTCCTCGACCTGGAGGAGCGGGAGCGGGCCGTGCCGCACCAGCTGTGGCGGCCGATGGCGACGGTCCGCGCCGAGCTGCCGCTCGACGACGCCCTCACCGTGATGCGCCGCGCCGCCACCCATTTGGCGCAGGTCGCGGACGGTTCCGGGCGGATCCTCGGCCTGGTGGCCCTGGAGGACGTCCTGGAGATGCTGGTGGGCGAGGTCCGTGACCCGGCCCACCGACTCAAACCCGCCGCCGCCCCCGCCCCGGCTCCCGCCTAGGACGTGTGTCGAAAGTAGCACCGTCTGCCCGAAGGGCAGGCGGGACTTTCGACACACGCCTTAGTAGCCGGGGGGCTCCTGCTGCGGGCCGCGGTCGATCGGACCGCGGCCCGACAGGACCTCGCCGTAGGCCTGCATCAGGTCGGCGAGGCGGAGGGTCGCGAGGTCGTCCCGGGTCGGCGTGCCCGGGTAGCCGGAGAGCCGCAGGTCCCGGTAGGCGCAGGACTTCTCGTACAGGGTGCGCAGGAAGCGGCCGTTGCCCAGCTCGTCGATCCAGCCCTGCTCGACGACGTGCCCGCTGATCGAGCGGAGCTCCTCGCGGGCCTCGTCGTCCCAGCCGTCCCCGTTGGCGGCCGCCAGGACCTCGCCGATCGCCGTGAGTTCGAGCGGCCGGTAGGAGGGGAAGTCGACCCGGGTGGTGAACCGGGAGGACAGGCCGGGGTTGGTGGTGAGCAGCCGGTCCATGCCCTCGGGGTAGCCGGCCAGGATGACCACGAGGTGGTCGCGGTTGTCCTCCGCCCGCTTGAGGAGGACCTGAAGGGCCTCGTCCCCGTAGGCGTCGCCCTTGCTGTAGCCGGTGTTGGAGAGCGCGTACGCCTCGTCCACGAAGAGGACCCCGCCGAGCGCCGAGTCGATGAGCTCGTTGGCCTTGACCGCGGTCTGGCCGAGGAACTCGCCGACGAGGTCGGCCCGCTGCGCCTCCACGAGATGGTCGCCGCCGAGCAGCCCGAGGGCGTAGAAGACCCGCCCCAGGATCCGGGCGACCGTGGTCTTCCCGGTACCGGAGGGGCCCGAGAAGACGAAGTGGCGTTTCGGCGGCTGGACCGGGAGCCCCTGGTCGGCGCGGAGCCGAGCCATCTCCAGCTGCGCGGAGAGCGCCTTGACCTGGCGTTTCACCGGATCGAGCCCGACCATGCCCTCCAGCTCGGCGAGCGCCTCCGCGAGGCGGACGGGGTCGGTGGGCCCGGCGGGGAAGCGCGGCGGTCCCGGCTGCGAGGGCAGCGGTGCCTTCTGGCGTACGGTCTCGGGCGGGGTGACGGGAGCGATCGGCGGTACGGGTTCGGGCGCGAGCCGCAGCCCGTCGCCCAGCGCCCCGGCGTCGGGGTCGGGGCCCTGCACGGTGTCCACCGTCTCCTGGCCGAGGCCGCCGCCGACGGTGCCGAGGGCGACCGTCGCGAGCCCGGACGGGTCGTCCACGCCGTCGTACCCCTCGAAGCCGTCGTACTCGGCGATGGCCGCGAGCCGGGCGGCGGTGTCCATGAACGCCGGGTCGATCCGGTGCACCGCCCGGTAGAGGGGCAGGGCGGCGGCGCTGCGCCCGGTGCCCTCGTGGGCCCGGGCGAGCCAGTAGCGGAGCTCCTTGCGCTGTGGCTGTTCGCTGCGGCAGCGCATCAGGGAGGCCGAGAGCAGCGGCTCGGCCTGGCCGTACATTTCGAGGCGCACCCGGGCCATGCCGCCGAAGAGCCCCGCCTCGATGCCGAGCAGCGGGTCGTCGACGAGGGTCTCGGTGTGCCGGACGAGCTGGTCCCAGTCCTTGACGAGATAGGCGCGGCAGGCGTGCAGGAAGCGCACCTGCGGGTCGGTGTCGACCGGGGGGAGCCCCGCGAGGGCCCGGTCCAGCTCCGGCACGTGCCGCCCGTCGAGCCAGTGGGAGGCGTGCGCGAGCAGCAGGTCGCGGGGGCTCTCCAGGACGGGCTGGACCCACCAGCCCAGCCAGTACCAGGAGTTCAGCGTGCGGCGGTGCCGGGCGCGCTGCTCGCCGAAGCGTTCTCGATTGCGGTACATGCGCAACAGCGCGGTCGTGGTGTCGACCCGGAGCGCGTGCAGCCCGAGCCAGGCGTCCGCCATCCCGGGATCGATCCGTACCGCCGTCCGGAACTCGTCCTCCGCCTGCGGATAGGCGCCCATGGTGTAGGCGTCGACTCCGCGCAGCCAGGCGAGCTCGGCCGGGGCCTGCGCGCCCTGCGTGCCGATGTCCATCGGGTCCCCCACAACCGTCTTCGCATGGACGGGATTTGACCGCACCTGGGGGCATCGTACCTGCGCAGGGGGTGCGCGCTTAAGGAGAAGCGCATGATCCGGAAGCAGTGACCCTGGGTGATCGTCAGGGGGTGCGAAGTGGTCCCGGAGAGGGGGGTCGGGGCAGAACGAAGCCCCCGATCACGGGGGAACAACCGGGGGCTTCGTGTCTGCGGCAGCTCCGAAAAGCCGCACATTGAGAACGTAAGACCTGTACGCCCCTTGGGTCAAGCGGAGTTGAGGCACTTGCGGAAGTGGACTTCCGGCCCCTCAGTTCACGGACATGAAGCCGTCACGATGCGTGATGATCTGGTCCGGGCCCGCTGTCACAGTGGGCCCGGGAAGCCAGTCGTACCCCTCCTGGCGCTCCCGTACCAGCGTGTCGGCGAAGGGTCGGGAGGGGTCCTCGGCGAAATGGCGAGTCTCCGCCAGAGTCCATCCGTCCCAGAAATCGGCCTGTTCCGGTCCGTCCCGATGCCGCCCACGGACCCAGGACTCCTCAGCCCCGCGCTCCATCCACAGCAGCCACGCCAGGAACGGCCGCACCACCCTCCGGCCGGCGCCGACGCCCTCGACGAGGACGACCGGGGCCGGCGGCAGCGCGCGGGCCTCCCCGAAGCTCCGGCGGTGCCAGTCGTACGGGCGGTAGAGCGCGGTCCCGCCCCGGGAGAGCGGCTCCAGGACCTGCTCCCGCAGCCGGTCGGTCCACGCGAAGAGCTCCTCGTGCGTGGCGAGGTCGTCGAGGCGGAGGACGGGGGCGCCGCCGAGCGCGGCGGCGAGGCCGCTCGCGAGGGTGGACTTCCCGGAGCCCGCGTGGCCGTCGACCGCGACCAGCCGGACCGGTCCGCAGGAGGGCGGGAGCCGGAGCAGCGCGTCTGCCGCGCGGTCGAGGTCGGTCATGGCCCCAGGGTAGGGGAGTGGGGGACCGTCGCAGGTCAGGGAGGTACCACCGTCAGTGGTCGAGACCAATATTGGTGCGGCGACGCGTGCCGAAGTGCTGGCGGACGGCCCGCGCGAGCCGGGATAGTGGGCCCGCGCAGCCCTGTCCGCACGCCCGCACGACCGTACGCCGACGGCTCCGCGCGCCCGTACGCCGACGGGCCCGCGCGCCCGAGGCCCACAGGTCCGTACGCCCACCGTTCTCGACTGGGGGTCACCGCCCATGACCAGCTCCACCCCGCGCAGAACCGTCCTCGCCGCGGCCCTCGCGGCCGCCGCGGGAACGGCCGCGACCGCCGCCCCAGCAGCCGCCGCCCCGGCCGGCGCCCCCGACTGCGCCGCCGCCGCGTGCGCTCCCACCGCATCCTCCGAGGCCGCCGGCCGGGGCCACGCACCGGCGCCCGGACTCGTCGACAACCGCTTCTGGTCCTCGTACACCGACTGGAGGTGCGGCAGCCCCGCCGGTACGAAGGCGGTCGCCGGCCATCGCCCCGGCCTGGTCATCGCCACGCCCGCGGGCCGCACCGAGTACGCCGACCCGCACACCGGCCGGACCACGGCCTGGGAGTACGCGAGCTGGACCTCGCCCCTGCACACCTCGACCGTGCCCGCCACCGAGGTCATCGCCTCCTGGAACGCCCACACGCCGCCCGGCACCTGGCTCCAGGTCGAGCTGTCCGGCACCTACTCCGACACCACCGCCACCCCCTGGTACGTGCTGGGCCGCTGGGCCTCCGGCGACGGCGACATCCGGCGCACCTCGGTCGACGACCAGACCGACGGCAAGAGCTCCGTCTGGACCGACACCTTCGCGATCGACGACGCGGCGAGCGGGCTGCGGCTGCGCTCGTACCGGCTCCGCCTCACCCTCTACCGCATCCCGGGGAGCGACCTCACCCCGACGGTCTGGCGGCTCGGCGCGATGGCCTCGGACATCCCGGACCGCTTCACCGTCCCGGCCTCCGCGCCGGGCCCCGCCCACGAGCTGCCCGTGCCGCGCTACTCGCAGAACACCCACGTCGGGCAGTACCCCGAGTACGACAACGGCGGCGAGGCCTGGTGCAGCCCGACCTCCTCCCAGATGATCGTCGAGTACTGGGGGCGCCGCCCCTCGTCCGAGGAGCTGGCCTGGGTGAACCCGTCCTTCGCCGACCCCCAGGTCTGCCACGCGGCCCGCTTCACCTACGACCACCAGTACGAGGGCTGCGGCAACTGGCCCTTCAACGCCGCCTACGCGGCCACGTACCCCGACATGAACGCGGTGGTCACCCGGCTGCGCTCGCTCACGGAGCTCGAATCCCTCGTCCGGGCGGGCGTCCCGGCCATAACGTCCCAGTCCTTCCGCAAGGAGGAGCTGACCGGGGCCGGATACGGGACCTCGGGCCATCTGATGACCGTCATCGGCTTCACGGCGGACGGCGACGTCATCGCCAACGACCCCGCCTCGCCCGACAACGAGGCCGTGCGCCGGATCTACGCCCGACGCGAGTGGGAGAACATCTGGCTCCGCACCAAGCGCTACGACGCGAACGGCAAGGTCAGAGGCGGTACGGGCGGTGTCTGTTACCTCTTCTGGCCGGTCAGGTCAGCACCAAGTCAGCACCGCGCACTGCAGGCGCTCGGCCTGGTGTGAGCATGTGCGGCCCGACGGTCGTCTCGACGACCTGACGGCAGCGCTCCTGGCCGTCCTGCGTGAGGTGGCCGTACCGGTCCACCGTGACCTTGATCGAACGATGTCCGAGCCAGCGAGACACCTCGTGAATGGACACTCCGTTGGTCAGGGCCACGGTGGTCCATTTGTGGCGCAAGTCGTGCGGGTTGTATGCGGGAAGCTCGAGCCGCCTGATGGCGCGGTCCCACGACTTGCGCAGAAGATCGGGATACGGCATTCCGCCGCTCGCATTGCGGATCGGAAGCCGGTCGATGAATGGCTCAAGGGAATCAGGCACGGGTATGTCACGCCATTCGCCCTCTTTCCGATGCTTCAACGGGGCGTATTTCGGCGTGTACTTTCCGGAGGTGTCCTTGTAGCGAATCACCTGCCGCCGGATTCGGAGGGTGCCGTCGCGCATGTCCTCCGGGAAGACTCCCAGGGATTCCCCTATACGAAGTCCGCAACACGTCATGAGCCATATCGCGGGAGACAGGCGAGGTCCGATCTCCTTGGCGATGGTGGTTATCTCTTCGAAGCTGGGAAGTTTCCTGTCGTCGACAGGAATGACAGGGTTCTCCAGCTTCTCGGCCTGCGTCATGGGATTCACGGGAATCCGCCTGTGGCGCACAGCGTGGGAGAACAGCGCCGAGAGGGCGATGTGCCGGGACTCGATGGTGTTGAGAGCCGCCCCATCCCGGCGCCAGCGTGCGTACAGGCCCTCGATGTCCGCTGCGGTGACCTGCGAGATCATCTTGCTCCCCAGGTGGGGGACCACGTGGAGACGGACGATGCGCTCGTACGACTCGAGGGTGCCGGCGGAAGCGGTCTTCTTCGCAAGCCAGTCGTCCGCGTACCGGCGGAGCGACACCTTGCCGGCGTCGGGGTCGACGTAGATGTTCTCGCGCTTGTCGCCTTCCATCTTGGTGGCGAAGTCGACCGCGTCCTTCTTTCGGGCGAACGACTTCTCCCGCTGACGCCCGGTGCGTCCGCCCGGCTCCCTGTAGCGGACAGTCCACCGTTTACCCGACGCGGCAGAACCGTTGTCGATGATTTGAGCCAACCTGTTCACCCATCTCTACTCACACGGCCCTTGGCCGTGTTTTTCGGTGTGGGTGGTGTTGTAGTCGATGTTTCCGGCCACGCCAAATCTCCGGGCGCCGGAAGATTTGGCGACCGACGTTTCCGCAGGCCGTTAGACCGTCCGAGCATGTCTCGTCGAGATCGAGTCGCGCTTCCTGCCTTCGTGCTCACCCGAGCTGGTCAACGCCGACGCCCAACGTGACTTGCCCCGCAATCGCTGGGCCCAGGGCGGTGTCAAGATCCAATGAGCGACTCTGTCGGGGATCTTCGGTTGTCGGGATACTTGCCTTGCCACCACCAGCATTCCCAGTGCAGGCTGCGGGAGTCGAGGTATTTCTGGAAGGCTGTCAGGCGCGCGTGCCAGCTCTTCTCCCGCACTCAACCAGGCACAGAGAAGGGCAGCAGACGAGGGAAGCTGGCTCACTCACCACCCCTTGCGTACGGCGGTGCTCGGATGGCGTACGGCGAACCTGTCGGTGTAGCGTTTGTGATGGATGTGCTAATGCCCTGTGACGTCGCTTCTGCCTGATGCAGGAGCATGAAACGTTGGTCACAGTCACAGCCCGGGGGTGCCGCCATGGCCGTGCTCCGTATCCCAGCGGAAGCGATACCGACGGGCGGTTGGACTCCCACCAAGTCACTGTTTGTCGCCGTCGGATCAATCACTGCGTTTGCCTTCGGCACGGCGCTCGGAGCGCATAGCGACGGCGGAATGCCGCACCGTTCACTACGCGCATGGGCAGCAAGCCTCGTAGTAGGCGCGGCGCTCCTCTGGGTCGCCGCCGTGAAGATGGCTGACCTCCCGTCATTCGCCCGAAGGCTTCGGCAGCATCCGTTCACACAGCACGTCAGCTGTTCCCCCGCCGGTGCGATACGCCTTGCAACTGCTGTCTGCGCGAGGGAGCTGTTCCTTGGCGCCGCTCTACTGAGTCTTTTCCAACCTGACCGCGCTGGCCGCGTGTTGGACGGATCTGCGGAACGACGAAGCTCCTGGTAGACGGGTTCTCGACCAAGATCGCCCGTAGCCACCAGGAGCTTCGTGTGCTCGTCTACCCGTCGTCGATCGACCTGTCCAGTCGCACCCTGCGGTACCTGACCGGACGACTCGCTGCCCGGCGAGGGAAGATCGGGACCCGGTGGCGGCGTCTGACCGCCGGTCGTCAGGCTCTCCTCGCCCTGGCCCATCTGCGGTGCGGTGACACCTACGCCCAGCTCGCCGCCGGGTTCGGTATCGGCATCGCGACCGCATACCGCTACATACGCGAGGCCGTCGACGTGCTGGCCGCGCTCGCGCCCACCCTGGCCGAGGCGATGCGCATCGCGCGGACCAAGGCGTTCGTGATCCTGGACGGCACCCTGCTGCCGATCGACCGGATCGCCGCCGACACCCCGTACTACTCAGGCAAACACAAGCGCCACGGCATGAACATCCAAGTCCTCACCGACCCGTTCGGACGCCTGCTGTGGGCCTCGCCCGCGCTGCCCGGCTCCACCCACGACCTGACCGCCGCCCGCACCCACGGCATCGTCGAAGCACTCACCGACGCCGGCCTCAAGTGCTGGGCCGACAAGGCATACCAGGGCGCCGGCGGCTCCATCCGGGTGCCCTTCCGCGGCCGTCGCCTCAAGCGGTGGCAGCGCCGCCACAACAGCACACACGCCAAGATCCGCTGCCTCGGCGAGCAGGCCATGGCCACCCTGAAGCGCTGGCGTCTCCTACGGAAGCTCCGCTGCAGCACCAACCGCATCACAGCGATCATCCAGGCCGTCCTCGTCCTTCACCACGCGTCAGCGTGAGGTTGGAAAAGGCTCAAGGAACCAGGTAAGGAGCCCAGCACCGAGCAGATGCTGCTTGACCTGCTCGGCAACGATGACCGTGGAGGCTATCAGCCTGTCGACAAGCAGCAGGAACCGGCCGAACCTCCCGAGTCGGGGCCGGGAGTGTCTTCGGAAGCCTCCGAGACCTCACAGCAGTCCGGCGAGGTCTGAGGGTGGATACCCACGGCGTGCCCTACGAACTCTTCCCGTTCGTCAACACGGCGCTTGCAGCCAGTTGGCAGCTGGGCGATACCTCCCTCCCGCGCGATCTCGAGGCCCACCTCAGAGCCTGCGAAGCGGTGGTGGCACACCCGCTGTTCAGGCAGGCCAGCGCGACGTGGTGTTGCGTGTGGTGGGACCGGGCGGGAGAAGCAAGGCTCCGCCGGTACCAGCGCACCCATCGTCCCGCCGATCTGTCCGCAGCCCTGGCCCACTATGAGGCCTCCGTCGTGGCCGCGCCTGCAGGATCGAGCGTCCGGACGCTGGCGATGCACAGTCTGGCGGTCGCCCTGCGCGAACGCCAGGGGCTCACGGAGAATGCCGAAGACGCCGAGCGAGCCGTGGAGATCCTGCGGGCGGCGGCCTCCGAGGCTGCACGCGGGACCGTCGTGCGGGCGATGGTTCTGCAGACCCTGGTCGAAACGCTGCTGGCTCGCGCACCGGAGGACCGGCCCTGGCGGTGGTCGCTGCACATCATCGAGGCGATCCCGGAACTGCTGGCGGAGGCGCCGGAGGATGGGGAAACACAAGCGCAGCGCGCCCGGCTCTTCAAGTACCTGGGATTCGCGCGCATTACGGCCAGCCGCGGTCCTGGCTCCGCCCAGCAGGAATTGTCTAGCGCGGTTGATGACTTCCGCGAGGCTCACCGGCTGTTGAGCGAGGCGGGGCAGCAGGACGAAGCGGAAGGCATCGCGGCGAGGGTCGTGTCGACCAGCCAGCTACTTGCCCACGCCGAGCAGCGGCAGGACAAGGCAAAGTCCCTGGAAGAGGCAATGGCCTGGGTGCAGGAGGAGAGTGACAGCCAGCGCCGCGTCGAGCGGCTCAAATACCTCCTGACCGAGGCTCCTATGGTCGGCGGCACCCCGAGAGGGGCTGCCCTTCTCCGGCTCCACCTGGCCGGGTGGCTGTTCAACGAGCTGAACACCACGACGTCCGCGGACACAGAGCTCGTGATCGGCACCGTCGAGGATGCCTTGACTGCCCTCGGACCGGAAGCCTCCGCCGAACTCGTTGCGCCGGCGCACCACCTGCTGGGGGCGGCGTACAAGGTCCGGATGACTGGGGACCGGGCGGCAAATCTTGAGGCCGCCGTGACCCACCTCGAACGCTCGCTGGAACTTGACCCCGACCAGTCCCCGCAAGACCGGGCCGAACCGCTCCTTACGCTCGCCGAGGCGCTGAAGCGCAGGCCCCGAGGAGGCCACCGGGAGAACATCGAACGCGCGCTGCGATGTGCGAACGATGCTCTCCAAGCCCGGCTCGATCAGGGGGACGACGTGGCGGAGGCCAATGCCAGGCTGGTGCTGGGCGACCTGTACAACGCGCGCATCGAGGGACGCCGTTCCGACAACAGCGACCGCGCGATCGAGGAGCTCACCCGTGCCGCCCAGCTACTCGACCCAGAGCAGCAGCGGGCCAGCTGGGGTTCCGTACAGCACAATCTCGGCGTCGCGTACGCCAACCGCCGCTGGCACGGAGCCAGCGAGGAAAACCTACGGCGGGCCATCCACCACTACCGGCTCAGTCTCAGCGCACACACCCGCGAGGACATGCCGTACGACTGGGCACTCAGCCAGCTCACCCTCGCCAACGCCTACAGCCAACTGGCCGGTGATCTCTACGACAGAGCCGCCTCAGAAGAGCATCTGCAAGCGGCAGTCACCGCCTATCTCGCCGCAGCGGAGGTCTTTGACCGGCGCGCCGATCCTCTCAGGTGGGCCGGTATCCAGGCCAATCTAGGGGCGACCTTCGTCGATCCGCACACTTCAAGAGAGCCCGATCACCGGCGGGCGGCCCGGCACTTCAGGGCCGCACTCGACGTCATCGATCGCGACTCCGATCCCTGGCTGTGGGCGTGGTGCACCAGCGGACTCGGCTCGGCCCTGATGATGAGGGCTCACGAGAGCCGCGCCCACACGGATCCCGAAGCCGCCAGTCATGAAGCAGAGGCGGAGCGGTATCTGCGAGAAGGCATGCACGCCATGGAGTCGGCCGGCACCCGTGTGGAGTGGGCACGCTCCGCTATGGGGCTTTGTGACCTCCTCAACTTCGCTCCGGGCCAGGATGAAGCCGCACGCACACAGGAGCTGCTCAAGCTCGGTAAGCGGATTCTCGAAGTGCTGGAGGACGAGGGCGTCGTGCACACCTCGTACACGGTCATGACCTTCGTCGCCGGGTCTCTTGCCCGGCTCGGTCTCTGGGACGAAGCGGCCAAGACGGGTCTTCGGGGCCTGGCATCCTTCGAGTTCAGTTACCGCGCCGCGCTGCTGCGGGCCAGCAAGCAGGTGGAATCGGTGCAGCTGCATCGGCTCACCGAAGTGACGGTGGTTGCCCTGCTAAGGACTGGCCAGACAAAGGAAGCGCTGTTGACGCTTGAGCGGGGCCGCGCCCGGGAACTCGCCGAAGCGCTCGCCCGCGACCGCGCGGACCTGACCCAGGTCGCCGAGGCCGATCCTGCCGCATACGAGGAGTACCGCGCCGCCGCTGAAGCCGCCGCGGCCATCGAGGCAGCAGAACGAGCGGTCAGCGCCCGCACCAGGTCCCGGGATCGACAGCAGCCCATCGACCAAGCCGCGGAGACCGAACAGGAACACCTCCACTTGCTCGCCGAGGCCGAGCGTGTTGCTGACCGCCTCGAGGCGGCCGTCCTCCGAGTCAGGAAAGTCGACGGGTTCGCACAATTCCTACTGCCACCCGGAATGGAAACCGTCGAGAAAGCCGTCCGCCCGCGGCAGCCACTGGTCTACCTACTGCCCGGGAGCGAGGCCACCGAAGCCCTCGTGGCCGCCTATGACGCCCAAGGAGAACTTCATATCGATGGCTGGACCCTGCCGGACCTGACCCGAGACACCGTGGCGCACCTGGCCACCGGCACTGCCGATCCGAAACGACCAGATCGGCGGCTACCGGGCTACCTAACCACCCAGGAGACGGCGAAGAAGGAATTCAAGGCCCAGTTGCCGGTATGGATGCGGTTGCTCGGCGAACGCCTCGCCGCTCCCCTTGCCGAACGACTTGTACACCTTCGCCCCGACCGCGTTGCGCTCGTCCCCTGCGGACTCCTCAGCCTTTTCCCGCTGCCCTCAGTGCCGTACGACCAGTCTGGACACTGTTTGCTCACCGATCACGAAACGGTCATGGTGCCCTCTGCTCAGGCACTCGCCGCCTCCCACGCCGCTGGGGCGGAAGGCCGCGTGCCGGGCAGTTTCACTGGGGTCGGCGATCCCACAGGCGACCTGCCATTCGCCCGGTCAGAGCTGGTTGCCGTCGCCGCACTGCTGCCGGACACCTATACCCGCACCCTCCTTCTCGGCGACGAGGCCTCGATAGCGCAGGTCGACAAAGCCGTACGGGACGCAGACTTTGTGCATTTCGCCTGCCATGCCGACTTCCGCTCCGACCAGCCGCTGGAGTCCGCGCTCGTGGTTGCGGGGGGCGCTCGTTTCACCCTCGGTGAGATTATGAGCCGCCGGGCTTTCCGCAGGGTCCGCCTCGTCGTCGCTTCCGCGTGTCGGACGGGTACGACCTCGACCGTGCTCCCGGACGAGGCGACGGGACTGGCCACCGGTCTACTGCAGGCAGGCTCAGCTGCCGTGGTCGCCTCGCTATGGAAGGTGAGCGACGTGTCCAGTGCACTGCTGATGGCCCGCTTCTATGCGCTGCTATTCCCCGCGAACGGCGAGAAGGCGCCTCCGAACCCCGCCAGGGCGCTGCGAGAGGCCCAGCTGTGGCTGCGAGCCGCAACCGCACGCGAACTTGCCCAGTTCTGCCGCAGCGTCCTCGCTACCGTCAAGACAGCAGACAATCCGACCGCCCTACGGAAAGCCGAAGCCGCACTCACCGGTGTGCTCGATCAGGACGCATGTCCCTTCGAGGACCCCTTCTATTGGGCTTCCTACGTACTCGTGGGCGCATGACTACGCCATTCAGCACCATCTTCGGGCGTCATGTGACCAATCGGACGCTCGCTCCTGCTACTCCTTCGAGTCTGTGGATGGTTGCTGTACCACTCGGAGACGAGAGCTGGAGCCGTTGAACCCTGCAGGACAGCGCGTCCTCCCGAGGGATCGGCAAGGTAGCTGGAACGCAGCGAGTCAGGTTCGGCGTCCGCCAGCAACCGTCTGATCTCCTCGATCCTCCGGGCAAGATCATCTGCGGGATCCATCAGAACTCCCTGTCGCACGCGCGTCAGCATCAGCCGCTGAGGGGTGTCGGCCTGTGCTGGGCCGAGGTGAAGCCGTTCGCCGAACAGGCGCCTCGTTCGGAGGCTGGAGTGCGCTGTAGCTGAAGTCTGCGGGCTAGTGGGCGTCCTCGTGCTCGTCATGCAGAGCACTGTTGGTGGAATGCAGCACGGTCTCGGCGATCTCGCGCACACGGTCTCTGGTGATGCCGGCGCGCTGTTCGACAGCGAGCAGGTGGTCGGTGGGTTCGAGCTCGATGAGGGGCCGCTCGCCGATCGGGCGGGTGTGGACGTTGGTCTTCAGGTTGATGGTGCTGGGGGCGTAGGTCGCCAGCTCAGTGGTGAGCCAGCCGACGTACGGCTTCTCCGACTCGCGCCCGGGCTTGTCCCACAGGTCGGCCGCCCGGGAGAAGTTCTCACGGCTGAGGGAGACCCAGACACCCCAGGAGAAGACCTCGTCGCTGCCGATGACCGGTATCTCGATCAGACCCTTGACGAAGTAGTGCTGCGCCTTGATGACGCACTGAATCCGAGGAGAGCAGGCAGCCGGGGGCATCGGCGAAACTCGGGTCCGAGACGTAGGGGGCGGCGGCGGAGTAGTTCATCGGCAGCTCGCCGTGGTGGCTGCCGCAGCACGTGCAGGTGAATCCGAGATCGCTGGTTATGGCGGGAGCCTAGCGATGCACTCGGACAGTCACGCTCTGCAGCAAAGACGCACGCCGGGTCGACGCCGGCCAGCTGACCGCGGTGGGAAGCCACAAGGACGCGAGGCGGAGGCGTTCATCACAGCGCGTTGAACTCATGATCACCTTGTGCTCTGGAATCACGGCCCTCGCTGCTGTCACTTGGTGCGGTGAACGGCCCTGGGGCAAGGAACCGATGACCGATGTGAGAGGTGGAAGGAGGCGTACGAGTAGGAGGCGAGGAAGGCTGGAAAACGATGGTGCGAGGGCAGGCGGGGCGGTCCAGAGGGGGTGTCCGGCGTCGGTACCCTGGAGCGCATGTCTACTGCTCCGGTTCGCGTTCGTTTCGCCCCGTCCCCGACCGGCATGTTCCATGTCGGTGGTGCACGGTCCGCTCTCTACAACTGGGCCGTGGCGCGACAGTCCGGCGGCACGTTCGTCCTGCGGATCGAGGACACCGACGCGGCCCGGAACAAGCCGGAGTGGATCGACGGGATCATCAACGCGCTCGCGGCGATCGGCATCCATGGCGAGGACACGGCCTTCGAGGGGCCGTACTTCCAGTCGCATAACGCCGACCGGCACCGCGAGGCGGCCCAGCAGCTCTTCGCGGCTGGCCGGGCGTACTACTGCGACTGCACCCGGGAGCAGTTGAAGGAGCGCACCGGGTCGGACCACCTCGGGTACGACGGGTTCTGCCGCGACCGGGGGCTGGCCTTCGAAGAGGGCCGGGCGCTGCGGTTCCGGACGCCGGACGAGGGCGAGACCGTCGTGGTCGACCTGATTCGTGGGGAGCCGGCGTTCCCGAACAGCGCGATCGAGGACTTCGTGATCGCCCGCGGTGACGGGTCCCCGGTCTTCTTGATCGCGAACGTGGTCGACGACCTGGACGAGGGCATCACGCAGGTCATCCGGGGTGAGGAGCACCTGTCGAACACGCCGAAGCAGCAGCTGCTGTGGGAGGCGCTCGGTACCAAGCCGCCGGTGTGGGCGCACCTTCCGGTGATCGTGAACGAGAAGCGGCAGAAGCTGTCCAAGCGCCGTGACAAGGTCGCACTCGAGGACTACCTCGCCGAGGGCTTCCTGCCCGAGGCGATGGTGAACTACCTCATGCTCCTCGGCTGGGGCCCTGGCGACGACCGGGAGATCATGCCGTACGAGGAGCTGGAGCAGCTCTTCCGGATCGAGGACGTCAACACCGCGCCTGCCTTCTTCGACGTGAAGAAGCTGACGGCGTTCAACGGCGACTACATCCGCGCCTTGGCGCCGGAGCAGTTCGCCGCCGCGTGCGCGCCGTGGCTCGTCGCCCCGTACGCGCCGTGGGCCCCGGATGCGTTCGACAAGGACGTCTTCGAGGCGGCGGCGTCGCTGGCTCAGACCCGGATTGCGCTGCTATCGGAGATCACCAGCTACGTGGACTTCCTGTTCCTCGACGAGCCGATCGAGGACGAGGCGTCGTGGAACAAGGCGATGAAGGCGGGCGCGAGCGACATCCTGTCGGACACCCGCGCCGAGCTGGCCACCGTCGAGGACTGGAAGGCGGACGACCTGAAGGCCGTCCTGCTCGCTGTCGGCGAGAAGCACGGCCTCAAGCTGGGCAAGGCCCAGGCGCCCATCCGGGTCGCGGTCACCGGCCGGACGATCGGACTCCCGCTGTTCGAGTCCATGGAGATGCTCGGCCGGGACCGCGTGCTGGCCCGTCTGGACGCCGCTAGCAAGAAGCTGGCCGCGCAGGCGTAGCCGCTGGTCAGGCGACCTTCGCGAGGAGGTCGCCCCAGGCGTTGCCGAAGTAGTTCAGGTCGAACCGGGCCAGGGCCTCGTACGCGGCCTTGGTCTCGGTTTGGCGCGCCGTCGCGCGTTCCCGGACCTGCGCCCGCAGGCGGCCGAGGTCTGGGGTCGGCTGGCCGGTCAGCGCGGCGAGGTCGCCCAGGCCGGCCACCGGGCGGATGAGGCAGGGCAGGCCGAGCAGCAGGGCCTCGGCCGCGCAACGGCTCCAGCCCTCCCGCATACGGGGGAGGAAGACGCCGACGTCGCAGGCGCAGAGCAGCCGCAAATACCGCTCACGCTCCACGTCGAAGTGCGCGCCGTCGAAGCCGATGGTGTTGCTGCCGCTGGTGATCACACGTAGCCCGGGAGCGTCGGCCAGGGCCGCCGAGACCCTCTCGATGCCCTTCCAGTGCACGGCTTTGCCCGCGTAGACGCCGATCATGTCCGGGGCCAGGCCGAACTCCGCGCGGCACTCGGCTCGGTCGAAGCCGCGTGCCCGCTCGACCTCGGTTATGTCGAAGGCGTTGTAGATCACCCGTACGTCGCGGACGCCTCGGGTGCGGAGGAAGTCGGCCCAGTACGGGGCGACGCACACTACGGCGGCGCACTGCGGTAGCAGCTGGAACAGCCGTTCCCAGAGCATGGCCTCGACGGGGGCCGAGTCGTGCTGCAACGGCTCGTAGTGGTGAAGGAGGAAGACTGTGCGGGCCCGCATCTCGGGTGTGAAGAGCAGCAGGCTCAGGTCGTCCCACACGAACGTGCCGCTGGCGTCGTCCAACGCCCGGACCGTCGGGGCCAGGCGGGCGAGGTGGCGGAGCTTGCGCCAGCGGCGGACGCGGTAGGTGCGCTTGTGGTCCGGGACCGTGCGCCACTCCACGTCGTCGGCCGTCGCCTCGTGGAGCATCCGCAGGTAGACCCGGCCGCCGGTCCGGCCGACCGCCTCCATCGAGTAGACGACCCGCTTCACGGACGTACCTCCTGTTGCTGTTGGACGTACTCGGCGTGGAGCAGCGCGTGCATGGCCTCCAGCTGGGGGCTGAGGCCACGGGCGGCTTCGGCGAGCGGGAGGTAGAAGTCCTCCAGGCTCTGGAGGAAGCGTCGGCGCCGGTCGAGGTTGGGCGAGGCGGCGAGATCGCGCAGGTTGTGGAGGCGGTCGGCGAGGCGGACGAGGAGGTCCTCGGGCGGGAGCGCGGCCTGCTTGAAGCGCCAGCGGGTCTCGTCGCCGACGGCCTTGGGGCGCTGTTCGAGGCGGTGGTCGGCCGTCATCGCCCGCAGGCGACTGGTGAACGGGGCGCCGACGTGCTGGACGAGCAGCGCCTCCGATTCGGGGGCCACTTCCAGGGCGTCGTGGAGGACGGCGAGGAGGAGGGTCTCGGGGTGGCTGCCCCTGATCTCGGTGCGCAAGAACGTGACGACGGCCAGCGGGTGTTCCAGGTACGGGGTGCCCTGGTCGCGGGTGCGGCCGTCGTAGACGGTGAGCGCGAGGGCGCCGGCGACGCGGGCGCGGGACTGCTCGTCCGTGCCCCACGCGGCGGCGCCGAGCACGGTCAGGACGTGGTCCAGGTCGATGGGGTTCATCCGCCTCACCTCGTACGGAGGGTCGTGGCACGGGGGTCGGGCACGTGGTCGGCGAGCAGCAGGGTGTCGCCGACGGCCAGGGCGTCGAGGCCTAGGTCCGCCGCCGCTGCCACGGCCTGTTCGGCGGTCCGCAGGATCGGGGTGCCCTTGCGGTTGAAGGAGGTGTTCAGCAGCAGCGGCAGTCCGGTGCGGTCGTGGAACTGCTCCAGGAGTTCACGCAGGCCCAGGTGGTCGGCGGCGACGCACTGGACGCGGGCCGTGCCGTCGTGGTGGGCGACTGCGGCGATGCGGTCCGCTCGGCACCGGCGGACGTGGGCGACACGGTTCATGAAGGGGTCGCCGGCCGACATGAACCACTCCGTGGCGTGCTCGGCGAGGACGGCCGGGGCGAAGGGGCGGTACGTGGCTCGCTTCTTGATCGCGTTGAGTCGGTCACGCGTGGCGGCGTGGCCGGGATGGGCGAGGATCGAGCGATGACCGAGTGCTCGCGGGCCGAACTCGAGCTGCCCCTGTACCCAGCCGACGATGTGGTGTTCCGCGAGCAGCGCGGCCACCGCGGGCGTCAGTCCCGGACCGAGGCCGGTAAGTGCGCGGTATCCGGTCGGCACCGCCGTCGTCGGCAGGGAGCCCGGGTCCGGGCCCCAGGCCGCGTCGGTCGGCACCGGGAGGCGCTCCTGGCCGAGCTGGTAGTGCCAGCCGTACAGCGCCGCGCCCACGGCGGTGCCCGCGTCGTGCGGGGCCGGTGCCACGAACAGGGTGTCGAAGCCGCTGTCGGCGGCCAACTGGCCGTTGAGGTGGGAGTTCAGGGCACACCCGCCTGAGAACACCAACGTCGAGCTCCTGGTGAGCCGTTGCAGGTGGCGGGCGATGTGAACAACCGATTCGGCGAAGACCTCCTGGGTTGCGGCGGCGAGGTCGGCCCGCTTGAGTTCCGGCTGCTCCGCGACGTTGTCGGCGGTCCAGGCACGGCCGCCGAGCAGCAGTGGTGTGCTGCTGTCCGCCGAGCCCCAGGGGTGGTCGATGCGGACCTCGCCGTCGTCGCCGAGCTGGACTAGGTCTCGGATCTGGGCTCCGTAGCGCTGGGGATCGCCGAAGGACGCCAGCGCCATCATGCTGCCCTCGGGCTCGTCGCCGGGAGGGATAACTCGCCGGGCGAGGTTCCGGTAGAGGTGCCCGAGGGAGGAGTGGACGCGCCGGGGCCCCGCCGGGCTGGGGACGACGGTCGGGATGCCCTGGTGGAGGCGGTCGATGCGATCGGGTCGCAGGTCGTACCCCGTAATGCGCTCGCGGCCCGGGCCGAAGTCGGAGCCGAGGGAGGAGCCGCCGGCGTCGATGACGAGGCCCGCCGCGTGGTCGTGGCCGGAGAGCAGGTAGCCGGAGAGCACGTGGGCCGTGTGGTGGGAGAGGAGGCGGAGGTGTTCGCCGAGCGGGGCGGGCAGGAGGGCGGCGAGTTCGTCTCGCTCCTCGGCCAACCACCAGCCAGCGGCGGGGTTGGGGCGCATGGAGGCGGCCCAGACGGCGTCGATGTCCTGGGGTTCGAGGCCGGCGGCCTCCAGACACCACTGGAGCGCGCGGGTCGGGGCGGTGAGCGTGCCCTTGCGGGTGGGGTGGTTGTGCTTGACGCCGCTCCAGCGTTCCTCTTCGGCCGCGTAGAGGCGGCCGTCGACGACTAAGGCGGCGCTGGTGTCGTGGTGGAAGTTCAGTCCGAGGACTGCGGGCATGGTGGTGTACCTCCGGTCTGGAGTCAGACGGTGAGGGCCGGGGCAGGGAGGAGGGCGGCGCCGGAGTCGGTGTACTCGTGGCAGCGCAGGCAGAACCGGAAGTGGTGGCCGCGCGGCGCGAACACCTTGGCCTCGAAGGCCTCGTCCCAGATGCTGAACTCGCTGTCGTCCTTCGCCATGGCGTTGAAGCAGCGGTAGCAGGAGCCGTCCATCTCGATCATCAGGTGCTGGTCGAGGTAGCGGTCGCAGATGCCGCGCAGCTTGTTCGCCGGCTGGCCGACATCGACGTGGTGCACGTGGTTGGTGACGTGGATGGCGTCGTACCTGTCGCACAGCATCGCGAGCTGCGTGAGGCGGGTGGAACTGATGCCTTCCAGGACGCTGTTGATGACCACGGTCTTGCCTGCCTCGCGAAGGCGGGGAACGACGGCATGGACCTCGTCGTAGTTCTCGTGCTCGTCGTCGCAGCCGATGAGGACTTGGTCGTACGAGCGGAGAGTGGCCTCCATGATCCGCTTGTTGCGGGCCAGGGTGATGGCGTTCGTGCCCAGAACCATGACCTTGTCAGGCAGGCGGGTGCGGGCCGCGTCGCTGAGGGCGGGGAAGTCCCGGTGCACGGTGGGCTCGCCGCCGTTGATGTGCAGCTGCTGGAAGGGGATGGTCTCCAGCCGGGCCAGGATGGTGGAGAACAGCTCCATGGACATGTTCTCGCCCTGGGCGCCGTCGGCGAAGATGCAGAAGTCGCATGACCGGTTGCACTTCGTCGTGATCTTGATCTTCGCCGTTTTCAGGGCGCGGGGCAGGGGCGCACGCGCGTGCATGGCTGGACTCCTTGTGTCAGGGGTGGACGTCAGCGGGGGTGAGGCTGAGGAAGTCCTGCACGGTGGACTTCTGCCGGTGCCAGAGCGCGAGGGTCGCGCGCAGGGTGCCGGCGGTGGTCGGTCCGGTGGGGATCAGTGCCACCATCCGGGCGGCCAGCCGCTGGGCGGGGGTGCTCTCGTCCTCCGCGAGCGCGTTCAGGGTCTGCGCGGCGGCTCGGAGTTCCTTCGCCTCACGCCGGATCAGGTAGTCGGTCGCCACGCCGGGCGGCGGGTCGAGGTAGTACAGCCAGCGGGCGACACGGACACGGAGCATCCCGGCGGTCATCACCCAGTCGGTACGGGCCCGCTCCTCGATCCTGCTGGCAGTGCTGGCCGCGTCGGGAACACGGCGCATCGCAGCCTCTAGGGCGACATGGGCGGTGCGGAGCAGGTGACGCGGACTCCGCGGACGGGCATCGGGTCGGTCTGCGGCGTGCCCGAGGAACAGGTCGGCGTACCCGTCCAGCCCGTCCGGCCGCCACTGGGTGAGGGCGGCCGTCTTGCCGGGGCAGCGGGTCCGTGTCGCGAGCGCGGCTGCGGCGAACCAGCACGGGGCGAGGTAGTGCCAGGCCACGCAGTGGCGCCGGTACGCGGCGATGTCCTCGACCACGTTGTCGGTGCTGTCCGCCGCCAGTTGGTACCTGCCGTCCAGCCGCCCGTGGAGGATTCCCCGGTAGAACCGCTCGTCGACCTCGCACCACGGAGCCATCTGTGCCCGGGACTTCCAGCGCTGGAAGTCCCGGGCGCTCCCGCTGATCAGCGACCAGGTCGCGAGCTCGGGCGCGGAGACGAGCCGGTCGTCCGCCTCGGCCACGGTGAACGCGAAGCCGGGCGGGTGCTCCAGGAGACGCCGGTGGGAGACCTCCCGGCCGACCGCGGCGGTGTGCGCGGCGGCCAGGCGGTGGTTCCACTCCTCCCAGTCGGCCGGGGCCTGGGAGAGGAGCACCCGTACGTCGATGTCGGAGTGGGGAGCCAGCAGGTCGGCTGGCTGCCACTTGTGGGTGAGCATCACCGCGCCGATGCCGTGGGCGTTCAGCTCGCGTTCGTACAGCGCTCCGAGCCCCGGGTACAGGGGCGGCGCCTCAACCATGACCATCACCGCTCTCCAGTGGAGGCGCGGGAGCAAGCGGGCTGGGCCGCGTTCGTGGTGAGGAGGGGGAGCAGGGGCAGGACCGGGGTGCCTTCGGGGCGCTCCATCCGGTCCCAGCGCAGGTCGTAGTCGACGTAGTGGAAGCCCTGCCACGCGCCGTTGGTGTTGCGGTCGAGCATTGCCTGGAAGAGGTGCGCGAAGGCATCGCCGAGGGTGGCGTCGGCGAGGTGGGGCTTCAGGGGGATGTCATGGTTGTGGAGGATGCAGGGGCGGGCAACGCCCGTGGGCGTGATTTTGATGCGGTTGGCGTCGGAGCAGGTGGCGCAGCTGGAGTTGGAGATGAAGCCGATCGAACCGGCCCAGCCGCCAGGGCGCAGGTACTGCCCGGGGCTGCGTACCCCGAGTTCGTCCCTGCGTACCTCGCCGGCGTTCGCGAACCACTCGTGGAGACGGTAGCGGACCTCCGCCTCGCTGATGAACTCGGTCTCGAACAGCGCCTGCGCGGGGCCGATGTTCTGGAGCTCGATCAGGCGGACGGCGATGGGCAGGTCGCGGGCGAGCTCGGCCACGGCGAAGGCGTCGTCCAGGTAGGTGCGCTGGAGAACGCAGTTGATCTTCACTCGCAGGCCGAGGGAGAGAGCCGTGTCGAGGGTGCGCCGGGTGCTGCGTGGGTCGCCACCGCCCATGATCTCGGCGGATCGGGTGGGGTTGAGGCTGTGGAGGCTGAGGTTGAGGTACGTCAGGCCGGCGCGGTGGAGCTTTTCGACGCTCAGGCCGCGGCGCAGGTTGCCGTGGCTGGTCATGCCGATCGCGGCGTCGGGCCCGAGGCCGTCGGCGAGGCCCGCGATCACGTCGAGGATGTCCGCCCGGAGGGTCGGCTCGCCGCCGGAGCAGTGAGCCTTCTTGACCTTCCAGGCACCGGCCTCGGCGGCGATGGCCGCGTAGTCGGAGGCGGTCAGGGGACGGTCCTTGTGCCCGTAGTCCGGCATGCAGCGTGGCTTGCAGAACACGCAGTCCAGGTTGCAGAGCGAGTTCAGGGTGAAGGCCAGGTAGGGGTGGTTGCGGCCGGTCGCGGCGAAGGCGGCGGCGAGGTCGTGGTGGCGCGTGGTGGGCATCGGTCAGCCTCCTACGAAGGGAGAGCGGGCAACGGGTACCTCGGCCAGGCCGTTAAGCGGCTGGTCGGTGAGGTAGCGGCACAGGTTGTCGGCGAAGAACGCGACCGCCTCGTCCATGTACCTGCGGCTGAGCGTGGAGCTCTTCGGCGTGAGGACGACCCGGGGGTGGAGCCGCAGCGGATGGCGGGCGGGCAGCGGTTTCGGGTCGAAGACATCCAGGGCGGCGCCGCGAAGGCGGCCGGCGTTGAGGGCGGCTAGGAGCGCCGCCTGGTCGACGGTCGCCGCGCGGCCGAGGTTGAGGAAGACGGACTTCGGCTTGAAGGCGGTGAAGAGGTCGTGGTCGAAGAAGCGGTCGGTGGCCCGGGTGGCGGGCAGCAGATCGACCACCACGTCGGCGACGGCGACCGCTTGGTGCACCGCCGACGTGTGCATCCACGTGATCCCGCTCTCGGCGGTCACAGGCGGTGTCCGCCGTACGCCGATGACGTCCATGCCGAAGGAGCGGGCCGCACGAGCGAGGTGTTCGCCGATGCTGCCGCAGCCGACGATGGTCATCGTCGCCCCCGCCAGGTCGAAGAACTCCTCGGCCAGGTCGTCCTTCCACCAGGTCCGGTTCCGCTGGGCGAGCTGGCTCATGAACAACCCGCGTGAGAAGCCCAGGACCATCCCCATGGCGTGCTCGGCCATGGGCCTGCCGTGGAACCCGTACGAGCGGGTCAGCGCCACCCCGACGGAGTGAGCCCCGGCGACGGGCAGATGATCGGTGCCGGCGGCCGGGGAGGCGATCCACCTCAGGTGAGGTGCGCCGAACAGCCACGACGGTTTGAACGTCCAGCCGAAGTAGACGTGTGCCTCGGCGAGCTGGTGCGGGACGACCTCCTCGGTCGCCGTACGGAACTCGACGTTCGGGAAGGCGGCAGCGAGCGCCTGCTCGTGCTCGGCGGACAGCCGCCAGAAGGAGTGTGGGGACTCCAGACTGATCAGCACCACTGGGCGGCTCATCGGACCCTGTCCTCTGCGGTGGGCGATGGCGCAAGGGCCCACGGAGCGATACGACCGATGACGGAGCCGATGCTGGCCCCGTAGTCGTGGCGCGAGCGCACCAAGGCCGCCCCGGCGTTCCGGAGCCGCTCGCGTTCTCGGGGCAGGGAGGTGAGGGCGCGGTGAATGGCGGAAGCCAGGGACCTGGAGTCCCGTGGCGCGGCGGTGAATCCGGTCTCACCCTCGACGACGGTCTGGGCCAGTCCGCCCGCGGTGGTGGCGACGACCGGGCCGGCGCCTGCCGCGAACGCCTCCAGGGGTATCCGCCCGAATGGCTCCTCACGCGAAGGAACGATGACCGCACGCAGTGCCGGGCTGTGCAGCCAGGCGCGTATGGCGGGAGTGAAGCGGGTGATCAACGTCGTGTCCAAGCCGTACACGCGGATGGTTGCGGCCAGGTCCTCCTGGTACTCCGTCGGGCGCTCGTGATCCTCCGAGGTCACGGCCGCCAGCACCAGGTGCGGAACGCGGATCCCACGCGCCCTCAGAACGTCCAGGGCCTCCAAGAGGTCCTCGAACCCCTTGCTGGGCACGGCGCGTCCCATAGCCAGAAGGAATCCCGCCCGGGCGTTGAAGGGCAGGGGCGGCACATTCGCCGGCCTGGTCATCTCCTCCGGGATCAGCCCGTTCGGGATGCTCACGATGCTTGCCCGTGGGACGGCGTAGCTTACGACGAGGTGGCCTCGCATGTGGGTTGAGATAGCGCCGATCCGCCCGCCTCGGACCGTCGCCGCCCGCAGGGCGTCCCGCTCCCATCGGACTCGGGACATGTCCTTGGGCCTCGTCAGGGCGGTCGTGGAGCGAGGCACGAGCAGCAGGTCCATGGACGGCGACGCGTAGGGAGCCAGCCCGAGGAACGGGATGTCGAGGCCGATGAGAAGGCACCGGCTCGCTCGATCAGCGATGCGTACCGCAGCCTCGCCTGCCAGGTCGCACAGCTGTACGGAGCCGTGGATCGAGTCCGGCGCCGCTTGGACCTCCGGGAGCGTGATGACGTCGGCCTCGGCCTGCCGCAGCATCTGCTGGACCTCGCTGGCCCAACGCCGGTCGTGTGCTCCCGCTGTCTCCGGCACGTGCGGGGTGATGACGGAGAGGCGGCCCGGCGGCAGCAGGCGGGCGAGGGCCGTGAGGAAGGCGCGATTACTGAAGCCCGTACCCGACGCCGCGCCGTAGAAGCCCTCGTGGAGCGCGACGACGACACGGGGCTGGCGGACCAGCTCCGGTACGGCCGTGGGCGGGGGTGGTGGAGTCGCATGATCGATGCGCACCGTGTGGTGCCTCCTTCGAAGACGGGGTGTCGCGGGCGTGGACATCAATGGGTGCCGTCGGTCGAGAGGCGGCCGCGTGTGAGTCGGCACCAAGCACGGGTGCCGTGGGTACCGGTCGTCAGCGACCAGGCATCGGCCAAGGCCTCGACGATGACCAGCCCTCGTCCCGACTCGGCCTCCTCCTCGGAAGCCGGAGGAGAGGAGGGCGCGGGGTCAGAACAGCCGCCGTCGGTGACCGTGATCTCGACCTCCAGGCCGCCGGCGGTCTGACTCCGGAGGTCGACGCACAGCACCAGAGGCGGCCTGCCCGAGGCGAACGCGTTCGTCGCGAGCTCCGACGTGATCAGACGGGCGTCATCGAGCAGGTCCGCTTCGGTGCCGTGGAGTGCTACGGCCACAGCGTCCCGGGCGACCTCGGCCGCCTTCGGCCCGTACGGCAGATCCGTGATCAGCGTGGTCGCGCCGCCGTCGTCGGTGTGCCCGTGCCCCGGGACGCAGGCCGGACGCTCGGTGTCGTGGTCCAGCACACTGCCGAGACGGCTTCGGGAGGTGCTCGTGCGGTGTCTCAAGGCCCACCTCTTTCTCCGTCGGCACCGAGGGCGGCGCCTTCCGCCGGGATCCAAGAACACCGGAGGAGGCGGGTCGCGCAGGACCCGATCAACGGGTCAACTCGGTCAACTTCCTTGAGAAGGAGGTGAATCAGCCGTCCGAGGGCGTCACCATGAGGGGGCGCGAGAAGTGATGGATGAACCACTGGGGCAAGAGGTGGTCGCACGTGGCATCGCAGGCAGGGCAACCCAACGATGTACTGGCGGGGTGCCTGGACGAACTCGGATGGAGTCCCAAGGCGCTTGCTCGCAAGCTCAACAGGGTGTTCGGAGCAGGGACGGTGGCCGAATCGGCCCCGTACCACTGGCGGGACTCCGGCTCACTGCCGCGCTCGCCGTTACCGATGATGGCCGCCTACGTGCTCTCCCAGGAACTGGGTAGACCTGTCTCGGTGACCGAACTCTGGCAGAGCCGCGTGGGCGACTCCTCAGCCCTCGTTCCTGCGGACACGGATCTCGCGCGGCCCTGGACCGTGCAGGGTATGGAGGCGATCGTGGAGGACTGGGTGATGGGAGGGCTCGTCGACCGACGCCGGTTCCTCGCGATCTCGGGTGCGGGGCTTCTCGCGATCGTCGCCCAGTACCTCGACGGCACCGCGGGGCGCGGTCAGTACGCGCCCCGGATCACGCCGTCTGTGGGCGCCGATCCGCTCGTGGACCAGGTCGAACAGCACCTGCCCATGCTCTCCGCGCTCGACGACGAACACGGAGGGGCACGTCACCTCCCTTATGTGGGTGCCCAGTTCCGTGCGGTCGGGCTGCTGATCCGAGAAGGCGGTCACGCTCCCGCCGTCGCGAGCCGCCTCATCCGCGCGCTCGCGGAGATCGGCCAGCTGGCCGGCTGGATGGCCTTCGACGCCGCCGATCACGGCCTGGCGCAGCGCTACTTCGCCACCGCGCTGCGGGCAGCACACCAGGTCAACGACCTGCCTCTTTGCGCCCACATCCTCGGCGACCTCTCTTTCCAGGCGGCGAGCCGGGGGCACCCCGCGGACGCCATCGCCCTCGGCGAGGCCGCCCGCCGCGCCAGCGACGCTGCCCCGCCGGCCGTCCGGGCATCCGTCCTGTCGCGACTTGCCTACGCGTACGCAGCCGCAGGCCGTGACAACGACTTCGCCCACACCCGCGGAGCCGCCCGCGACCTGATCGCCAGCCGGGACGGTAGCCAAGAGGAGCCTCGCTGGATGTACTTCCTCACCGACAACCACCTGGACTGCCAGGCCGGTTACGGCCTCGTTCAGATGGGCCGCGCACAGCTGAAGGCAGACGGCGGAACGAGGGGACGACGGTTCCTCGCCCAAGGTTCGGAGATGCTCCGCTCTGGAGCGTATGACGTCCCGCGCGGCGACCCCAGCCAGCGCAGGGCTCTGTTCGAGGGGGCTTGGCTGGCCTTGGGACACAGTGCTCACGGTGACCTGGAGGCGGCCTGCGAGATCGGCCAGATCGCTGCCGACCGGCTCGACGTGGTGCGGTCGCCTCGCAGTGCGGCCCTGCTCCACCAGCTCGCCGCAGACCTGCGCCGTCGACAGCGCAACTCCCACGTGCGCAGCTTCCTGCCGTCCCTGGAGCACGCCCTCGCCGAACACGCACCGTCGACGCCACCTGGCCGTTAGGGTCAGGATCATGACCGCAGGGGAGCGTGTTGTCGTTGTCGGGGCTGGGGTGGCAGGGCTCACCACCGCCGTCGTTCTCGCCGAGGCGGGAGCCACGGTGCATGTGATCGCCGAGCAGGTGCCGGGCGTCACGTCGCTGGCGGCGGGGGCGATGTGGGGGCCGTACCTGGTCGAGCCGAAGGACAAGGTCGACCAGTGGGGGCAGCGGTCCCTGGAGATCTTTCGGAAGCTGGCGGAGGACCCGTCTACGGGTGTCCGGCTCACCAGCGGCATCGAGGCGTCCCGCACGGCCGAGGCCCCGCCGGACTGGGCCACTACTCTGCCCGGCTTCCGGCCGTGCGAGCCGGCCGAACTGCCGACTGGCTTCACTGCGGGCTACCGGTTCACCGTGCCACTCATCGACATGCCCGCTTACCTCGACTACCTCCTGCGCCGGCTCGATGTTGCTGGAGGAACGGTCGAGCGGCGACGCCTGGACTCGCTCACGGACGCCGGCCCGGCCCCCGTGATCGTCAACTGCGCCGGACTGGGCGCCAAGGACTTGGTCCCGGACCCGGACCTTCAGCCCATCCGCGGCCAGCACGTCGTCGTCACCAACCCGGGGCTGACCGAGTTCTTCTCCGAGGACACCGGCCTCTCGCCGGACCTGCTGTGCTTCTATCCCCACGGCGACACCGTCGTCCTGGGCGGCACCGCCATCGACGCCGAAGGCGACCTCGGCCCCGACGACAAGGCGGCGGCCAGCATCCTGGCCCGCTGTACCGAGGTCGAACCTCGTCTTGCCGAGTCACGCGTCTTGGAACACCGAATCGGTGCCCGGCCGACCCGTGCCATGGTCCGTGTGGAGGCGGAGCTGCAGGGGGACGGCCATGTGGTCGTGCACAACTACGGGCACGGAGGCGCCGGCGTCACGCTGTCGTGGGGATGCGCGGAAGAAACTGGTGGGTTGCTGATCGCCCAGTGACGGAGCGTTCGAAGGACTACGGCTGAGTCGAGCTGGACGTGCGGCGTTGAGGGCGACTGTGCATCATCTTCGCCAGCACCGATATGTGTGACCGGGACCAACCACTTCCTCAGCGCCAAGGGTCAGTCCCCGGCGAACTGCTGATTATGGAGGTCACGTCGCCCACGATGACACGGCCCCGGGATCCCGACCTCTACGACGTTCTGCAGCTCACGTTCGGCTGATCGGCAGGAGCCGCCGGAGCCAGGGGTGGTCGGGCGCGATCATGGTGATCGCGTCCGCCAGCCAGGCGCGCGCCGGAGCATCGAGCAACGGCAGTGCCGCTTCGAAGTCCGCCTCGTCCTTGTCTCGGGTCGACTTCGCCTTGTAGAAGAGCTGCACCTCGGGCGCGAGATAGGGGATGCCCGTCTCGTTCGTCCGCCCGAGCTGGTCGATCGGTAGCCGGATCGCTGGGTCTCGCCGCGAGACCCAGTGGCTGCTGTCAGCCTCGTCCAGCATGAGCTGCACCGACCAGGGCGCCTCCGGCTTTCGCCGGCACCAGATGTCGTGGAGCGGCTGCCGAAGGATCTCTCCAGGACGCCACGCTCTCAGTTTCCCCTGGCCGGGCGGGTCCGCCACGTACAGGTCCCAGCTGGCCAGCAGTTCCCGTACGCGGGCCTGGTCACGCCGGAGGACCAGGACGTCGAGATCGCTGTGTGCGCGCAGCTCGCGTCCGACCGCGAGTTCGATCGCGTAACCACCGGCGATCCACCACGGGAAGTCCGCCTCGGCGAAAATCGTGGCCACATCCTCGGGACGATCCGGCACCCAGCGTCTCAACACCTCAGCACTCACCCGCCCATACTGCCAGTTACCCGACAGGTGAAAGCCAAGGCCGGCTGCGGGTCGGGGGTCTCGCGGACCCTGCCGGTGATCCCCCGCAGGGGCGCCCCAACATCAAGGGCCTGGGAGGGATCCGCTACGTCCTGGACCAGTCATTCGCCCTGCTCCACCAGCCGTCTGGGAATGACGATCCGAGCTCCACGACGCCTTGGTCTCGTTGGCGTGCAGCCACATCTGCTGGAGATGCCTCAGAAAGACCCGCCCGTGATCCGTTTACGAGTTCCCAGGTTCCATGATCGCTGTCCCACGCCGGGCATCGACCTCTACTGTCCATCTCATGCATATGGACGCAGAACGGCTCGCAGGTTCCTCGCGCAAGTGGATGACCGCCGCGTTCGCGGCCCTTTCTGATGGGCCGCCCTCGGAAGACATGGCGGTCCATCACGCGGGTGTGGCCACCGAGCATCTCCTGAAGGCGTTCCTCGTCAGGCTGCACCCGACGCTGATAGTCGACGGCAGGGACTTCAATTCGATGCTCTACGCCGCGGGGCACGGCGCGCTCCTTCAGGTTCGGGGGTCTCAGGTCAAGACGATCCAACTCGGTGAGGCGTATGACCGAGTGCAGAAGATTCTGAAAGGCAAGATCCCCCCGAAGCCCAAGGTTTGGCCGCTTGCTGATGCACGCAATGGTGTTGCCCACTGCGGGTACCACGACCGTGCAGAGGTGAACGTGGTCTTCACCGACTGCATTGCGGTGATCGATCAGCTGCTTGTTGAGCTTGCGATTGGGCCCGACTACTGGGGTGACTACAAGGCGCTGCACGACAAGCTGCTCGGCGAGGAGGTGGAAGCTGCTCGTGTTCGGTTGGAGGGCAAGCTTGCCAGAGCCCGGCGCGTCTTCGCGGAGCGGTATGGACACATCAACGAGAGGGATCGGGAGCTCGTGCTGGCCACCGTTGCTCGCGTGACCACTCCGGGGTTCATCGGCGAGTACTCCGCGTCGGCAGCCTGTCCTGCGTGCTCGTCACCGGGCTCGTTGATGGGTCACAACTCCGTAGATGAAGAGAGGTGGACTGTCGTGCTGACACCCAGCATCTTTCGGTGCTTTGTCTGCGACCTTCGCCTTGAGCTGGGGGAGCTTGACCTGCTGGTCGTACCCCTTGGAGGCGACGTCGACGTGGACGTTTCGCCCGAGGACTACTACAACGAGTTCGAACCAGATGAGGAATACGAGCCCGATGGCGACGACGAACCGGACGGCGACGACGAGCCGGACTATAGTGCGCGGCTCCGCGCCTACAGGAAACGGTGACGACCTCGTGACAGGCAAGGCTGGGGCGCGAGGGAGCCCCGCTCGATCTCCCACAAGGGCGTACCGAACATCAAGCTCCTGGGTGAATTGAGGAGATGCGGGGGCGCAGAGACGGTCACAACAACGCTGATTCTTTGGGCTATTGGCGCGTGATGATGACAGCCTACGGCGTCAAGGGCTTCGCCCGGTACGTACCTTGACCAACGGCAGCACACGATGAGGGAGCGAGTGCGTGGACACGTCCGAACTGGCCGGACTCCGCACCATGTACGTCTTCGGCCCTGCTGAGGGTTCCGCATGGGGCCTGACCTACGAGGGGATCGAGGCCAAGCTGCGCGAGCGGAAGACGGACACGTTCGTCCGTGTCGATGAGGGGGACGAAGGCCCCGTGCGCGGGTCCGTCATGCACTTCGGCATCACGCTCGGCGAGGAGGAACTGGAGGGCATCACCAAGCGGTCCCCGGAAGGTATCGCCATCGAGGACTGCACGGCCCATGCCGCAGCGGAGTTCGCTAAGTGGCTGTGGGACAGCGTCGTCCCGGGAGGCAGCAGCATCACCGTCAATACGGAGTGGGGCCTTGAAGCCGACCTGCCCGACGCGATTGTTCCCGACGTCCCCCGCCCCCGCCTCGTGGCCACCTTCTTCGCTCACCTCGAAGCCACCGGCGGGCTGGACTGACAGTGAGCATGTCTCTGGGGATCATGGCGACGTGAGCGACATGCGAAAGGCTTGGGCATCATGACAGAGAAGCGCTCCCGCGCCTCGGGCGAAGAGGCTGGTCGCGATGCCGGCTCAGTTGGTGCTCCGGTCGTCCTGGGTAACGAGCCCGGCTCGTTCGCCCGGGGTGTGCTGGCCAAGCGCCACCCTGCCCTCATCCGGCAGGTGCGAGACGCCTCCCCGTACGGCCGCCGGCAGCACGAGGCCCTCGATGCCCTGCTGGACGAGATCACCAACGGTGTGATCGAGCCGCTCGGCCCCGCGGAACACGAGCACGCGCGCTGGGCGGACTGGGGGCAGGAGCACTTCGGGCGCTCGTGGTACGACGCTCCGTTCCTGTGGGCGGAGAGCTACTTCTATCGCAGGCTCCTTGGCGCAGTCGGGTACTTCGGAACCGGCTCATGGCAGGGAGTTGATCCGTTTGCGCCGTTCAAGCAGGCCGAACTGCGCGGCAAGGCGGTGGAGGAGGAGCTGCGGGCCTTGGACCCTCTCGCCGATGCTCCGGCCGAGGAACGGGCTACGGCCCTGCTGCACGCCTCGCTCTGGGGCAACCGAGCCGACCTCGGCTTCCGGGTCTCGGCGGGGGAGTCGGCAGTGGGTGACGCCGCAGTCTCGGCGCTGGTCGCCGATGACAGCGCCACGCTGTGGCAGCTCCTGCCCGCTGGCACCTCGGCCACCGTAGCCGTGGTGGCCGACAACGCGGGACGTGAGCTGATTTCCGACCTCGTCCTCATCGATCACCTCCTCGAACACGGGCACGCCGAGCAGGTCGTGCTTCACGTCAAGCCCTACCCGTACTACGTCTCCGACGGGATGACCGCGGACGTGGTCGACTGCCTCCGTCGCCTCACCGAGGCACCCGGCGAAGCAGGCCGGATCGGCGACCGACTCTGGAAAGCCATGGCCGCGGGAAGCCTGGAGGTCCGCACCCACCCGTTCTTCTGCGCTCCGCTGCGGTACGAGGAGATGCCTGAGGACCTGGGGAAGGAGTTCTCGGGTACCGCGCTCACGATCCTGAAGGGTGATCTCAACTACCGCCGCCTGGTGGGCGACCGACTGTGGAACCCGACCGTGCCCTTCGCCGAGCGCACGGCCTACTTCCCCGGGGCTGTTGCGGCGCTCCGGACCCTGAAATCCGACGTCATCGTCGGCCTGGAGCTGGGAATGCTGGACGCCCTCGAACGGGCCGGGGCTGCCTGGCGTACGAGCGGCACTCACGCGCTGATCCAAGTGCGACCGTAGATCTGCGCGGGGAGAACGCCTGTACATGGCTCCGATGCCTGGAGCGGCCGGCAGCTCAGCCCGACCACCCCACGGTGGCATCTCGCTGCGGGGCGGAGTGACGTCAGACCCGCAACAGGACGATCGCCCTCAGGTTCTGGTTGCGCAGCGGAGCGAACGCCATGATCTGCACGCGGACCTCCTCACCCCGGTGGTAGGGCAGCCGGAACCGGCGCACGTCGCCGTCGGGGTGCACCAGGGCCTTGTTTTCGGCCCACAGCTCCCGGGCGTCCTTGTTGCCCGCGAGGATGTCGTCACGCAGACGAAGCAGCTCCTCGGAGCCGGGGTGCATGGCAATGGCGTAGCGGATCTGGGCGAGGAAAGGGGCAGCCCAGTCGCTCCGCCAGTTGACGAGCTGCTCGCGTGCCTCCGGGAAGAGGAACGCGAAGCGCATCAGGTTCGGCTCGTACGGGAGCCACGGGAACCAGTCCTCTTGTGGCTGGTTGTGAGCGAGGATGTCCCACTGCAGGTTCGAGAGGTATGCGGGATGAGGTAGGAGTGCGTCCAGGACCGCCTGCATATTCGCATCTGCGCACGGTTCTGGGAGTGGTTTGGTCGGCGGAGGTGTGCGACCGAGGGACAGTTGGAAGAGGATCACTCGTTCGGCCTCGTCGAGCCGCAACGTCATGGCCAGCCTCTGGAGGAAGTCCTCGGAGACTGGGCGCGGCCTGTTGCCCTCCAGCTGCCGGTACCAGGACTCGGCGACTCCCGTGAGGTGGGCGACCTCCGCCTGAGTCAGTCCTGGTTTGAGCCGCCTTCGCGAGCCGTCCACACCGGGAATGCGCCTGTGATCCAAGCGCTCGCGCCAATGCCTTAAGAGCTGCCCAAGATCATCTGAAATGGGGCTTTCTGAATTGTGGACTCGGTCACCCACGTACTGCTCCTTCACTCCCCTTTGGGTGCGTGAAATGAGTCATTATGTCCAATGATCGATGCAATTATGGCGCGTGTGGGGGGTCACAACCCTGATGTGCTCGATGGGTGGCGGGCCCCGCAGCTGCCGCTAGCGCCACTCGGAGTGGCGGAAGTGCCTGTGCAGGATGGCTACTGCAAACGCAGCATGAGTGAGGGGTTACCGGCCATGTGGTGGCGTACAGCCCAACCTGGTTCAGCGCACAGCGCGTCCGAGAGATCCGGCAACAGCGCGGCGCGAGTCCGTCCCGGCCTTCGGCAGCGGTACGGCAGTGGCCGTGTCGGAGGCCGAGACCTGGAGCAGAGGGTCCGCCGGCTCCTGCGGTCGCTCGATGTCCGGCCGCCCCTGAGCGTGCCCGACCTGTGCCAGGCGCTCGGGCGGAGCCGCGGGCGGCACATCGAGTTGCGGCCGTACCCGCTGCCGACCCCCGGGCCGTTGGGGCTCTGGTTCGAGACCCCCGCCGCCGACCTGATCATCTTCCAACGCGAGACGACCTCGCTTCACCAGGACCACATCGTGCTGCACGAGGTCGGGCACATGCTGGCCGACCACCGTGGACCCGCCGTCGCGGCGGACCAGTGGCAGGCCCTGTTGCCCGGCCTCAGGACAGGGGCGATCAAGCGCGCGCTCCAGCGGTGCACCTACGACACGGAGGAGGAGCGGGAGGCCGAGCTGGTCGCGACGATCGTCGGCGAGTGGGCCTCAGTGCTCGACCACGTGACGCCGGCGGAGTGCAACGACGATCTCTCGGCGCGGCGGGTGCAGGCGGCTCTCGGCGATCGTCAGGGGTGGCTGTAGATGACCCTCGTCTTTCTCCTCGGCTTGGTCGCCGCGGTCGCGTGGAAGCTGTACCAGCTGACTAAGGCACCCCAGGACAAGCCCCTGCGGTCCGTCACCCTGTGCCTCGTGTGTGCGGCGCTCTCGTACCCGCTGGCCATGCCGGGTGGGGCCTCGGGCTTTGACACGGTCGCCGGCCACGGGGCGGCGAAGCTGGCGCAGAACGTGCTGCTGCTGGCCACCGTGTACTTCCTGATGTGCTTCTACCTGTACTCCGCCGCGGACGAGCGAGTCGGGAAGCGTCGGGCCCGTCGCGAGGGTGTCCTCGTCCTCCTGGTGGCCGCGACCATCATCGGTGCGGCCGTGACGGTTCCCCACGAGGTCTTCGTGGGGAGCTTCGCGACCACCGACATGAACATCCCGCAGGCAGCCGTGTTCTACCTGGTCGCCGGCCTTTACCTCATGTACGCGCTGGCGACGGCGGCCCGTTGGACCCGCCGCTACGCCCGCTTGTCCGCCAAGCCCCACTCCACCGGGCTCTGGGTGGCGGGAGCAGGCATGTCCGCTATGGCGGTCGCCTGCGCGGTCCGTGCGGTCATCGTCGCGATCCGGTGGGGCGGCGGGTCGGTGTCCAGCGCGCTGATGTCGGCGGTGGCACTGCTGTTGGTGGTGTCGATCCTGCTCTTCGTCTTCGGCATCACGTATCCCGGTGTGCGTACACGGTTCTCAAGCTGCCGCCTGTGGTTCCGGCATCGCCGCGCGCACCGCCGGCTCGAACCACTGTGGACGCTGATGGCCGACGCCTTCCCGCAGTTCGTGCTTCCGACCGACTCGCTGTCCTGGCGCGCCCGATGGCGAGCTCGCGGGGTCCATCGCCGTTACCACCGACGTCTCGTCGAATGTCGGGACGGGCTGGTGCAGATCGGCCCGCATCTGCCGGCCACCGGGTTCGACGACGGGGCCGAGCAACTCGCGCGACGACTTCGCGATGCCGTCCACGCCCACAAGCACGCGTCCGCCGGGCCCACCCCGGCAAGGCCACTGGCCATCCCACCGCAACGAAGCCGCGAGGCCGACGTGCAAGAGCTCCTCGCCATGTCCGACGCCCTGCGCCTGAGCAGCTGACCCCCACCAGTACGAGCGAAAGAGATACGAGCATGCTGATCACCGCAGACCGCGTCCTGGCTGGCCCCGAGGCCCGCGCCATCGCCGACGGCGCCGTCCTCGTCCGTGAGGGAACCATCACCTGTGTGGGCCCGCGCGAGGAAGTGCAGCGTCATGCCCGGCCCGACGAGGCGCGCCTGTCGTTCCCCGGCGCGACCGTGCTTCCGGGACTGATCGACGCCCATGTCCACCTGTGCTTCGATGCCGGCCAGGATCCCGTCGCCACGCTCCAGAACCAGGATGACGAGGCCCTGTTCGGTGACATGAAGGCGCACGCGGAACAGTTGCTGAGCATCGGTGTCACGACAGCCCGCGACTTGGGCGACCGGAACGGCCTCGCGTTGCGCCTGGGCGAGCAGATCGCCGCGGGGACGGTCGCCGGCCCGCACATCGTCTCGGCGGCCACGCCCGTCACGCCGCCTGGAGGACACTGCTGGTTCCTCGGGGGTGAGGTGTCCGGCATCGACGAGATCCGCAGCCTGGTGAAGAGCAACATCGCCGCCGGCGCCAAGGTCATCAAGGTCATGGAGACCGGTGGTGGCCTCACCAAGGGCGGCGCCAAGAGCTGGGAGTCTCAGTTCTCCCCGGACGAGCTGGCGGCCCTCGTCGACGAGGCTCACCAGGCCGGACTCCCGGTCGCCGCGCACGCCCACGGCACCGACGGTATCGTCGCCGCGGTCGAGGCCGGAGTGGACACCATCGAGCACTGCACCTGGATGACGCCCACCGGATTCGAGGTCCGCGAGGACGTGCTCGCCCAGATCGTCGAGAAGGGCATCCACATCTGCCCCGCGGTCAGCCCGCACTGGCGGATGCTGCCCCAGATCTTCGGCGCCGAGCGGGCCGAGGCGATGTTCGACGCCGTGCGCCGCATGGCCGAGGCCGGCGCTCGCCTGATCGCGGGCACGGATGCCGGTGTGCAGCGGTCCGGCTTCGACGGGCTGCCCTCCAGCCTCGCCTTCTACGAGCACCTCGGTGTGCCCGCCCACCGCATCCTCGCCATGGCCACCTCGGAGGCGGCCCGCGCCCTGGGCCTGGCCGACGTGACCGGTCAACTCACCCCGGGATTCAGCGGAGACCTCCTCGTTGTGGAGGGCGACCCGCTCACCGACCTGGGTGCCCTGAAGGCGGTCAAGACCGTGATCGCGGCAGGCAGGCGCTACGAGCCCGCCGTGAGCGCGTAACAGAAACGCGGAGTCAACGCCCGGGGTCGCCGTCGGTCCCGGGCTTCTCTCTGCTCGCAAGCTCCTCGACGACCTGGTTGACGAAGGCCAGGACGTCGTCCGACAGTCCCTCCGGACCCAGCCCTCGGGCCTCGACCCGTCTGACGGCGCCCGTACGGGCAGCCGCGAGCAGCCGCAGCCCTTCGGCGACCTGCCTGGCCACCGTGTCGTCAGGCTGGAAGTACAACGGGGAGACGGCGAACAGCTCGGCCAGTCCCTCTGCGACGATCGGCGGGAGATCCGACTCGGCGCCGGTTCTGAGCGCGAGCACGCCATCCTCCGAGACGACCTGCCCGCCGGCGTGATCGTTGACCGCCAGGGCGATCTCGGCGTCCGACGGTGCGACCTGTGCTCCCGGATACGAGTGCTCCAGGAGATAGGTGATCTTCTCGGCCACGGAGCGCGGCACGCGCGTGGCGTCGGCAGGGGCGGGGACCTCGTTGCCGAAAGACCGCTCCTGCGCGGCCAGCAGCTCCTCCACGGTCACTCCGTACGCGTCGGCCAGGGGGCGGTGGAACTTCTCGCTCAGCCGTCGCTTGCCCCGCTCGGCGTTCGCGACGGGACCGGAACTCTTCGTCCCGATCAGGCCCTTGGTCTGGTACTGGCTGTAGCCGGCGTCGCAACGCAGATCGGCGAGGTCTGGCAGCTCGTCGGTGCCGCGCGGGAAGAGCTCGTCCAACGGCAGCCCGAAGAACTTCGCCAGAGCCGGCAGCTTCTCCCCGTCCGGAGCCGAGGTTCCCAGCTCCCAGCTGGCCACTGTGGAGCCGCCGACACCGACCGCTTCGGCGACCTCGCTCTGGGTGATGTCGCGGGAGCGCCGCAGTGTCCGGACCCGGTCGCGGTCGAAGTGGCGGGCGGGCATCTCGCGACTCCCCCTCAGGTTGGTTGTCGAAATTGATGAAACTTCGGTGTGTTGATCCGATGCTTAAACCGATGTAGGTTCAGTTTGGCAAACCAACGGGTCCAACCTACACCTTGAGGTGCCTTCGTGCCCGTGTCGGCTGAAGGGCGATGCGTGAGGTCGCTCGGGGCCTCCGACTTCGGTCAGAGGTCGACGAGTGGGGGCGTGGCTGAAGCCGTGACCTGCGTGGACCCGGCAGCAGGTGTCGAGTTGGCGTCGAAGTGGATCAACGCCAGCTATCCGCTGGAGTGTCGAAAGGGGCAGGCATATGTTGCTGGTCCCTCGGCGGAAAAGCCGACACCAGGCTCAACGCAGGGGAGAGAAGTAGGAGTTATCCCGAGCGCCACAGACGCGCTTCCTTCAGGGGAAATGAAACCGGCGCCCAGAAGTTAGCCGCTTCCGGACGCCGAGCCCGCCACCCGAAGGGGGCGGATCCATAACCGGAGCGGGTCGGCTGACCTTTTCGACGAGAACGGCCGTCCCACTCCACCTACGAGTGAGGAATTCTCGCATGCCCGAGTCCCGGAACGGTAGGGCGCACCCTGCCCGGTCCGCCCAAGCCCCCGACCCTGCCACCAGCGACCGCCGGCGTCGCCTTGCCACGCTCCTCGCGGACATCGTGCCCGGCGCTCGCACCATCCGAGTCTCGCAGCGTGAACCCGGCCGGACCTGGCCCAGCCCCCACGCCCGTGCCTACGACGTGCGGGGGAGCGTTGTCGCCCTCAATCGGACCCAGGGCCTGACGGCCGCCCGCTGGGTCATGCGTACCCACCCCGAGGCGAACTGGAGCGAGGCGTACGACCTCGACCTCGCCACCGGTGTCCTGCGCCCCGCCGCCGGGGCGTACGCGATCGCCGACGGGAGGCGCTGACCATGGCGAGGATCCGAACCTTCAAGCCCGAAACCTTCACCTCCGAGTCCCTGGCCCAGGTGAGCGTCTACGCCGAGCGGACCTTCTTCGGTCTGATCAGCCGGGCTGACGACCACGGTCGCGTCCGCGACCAGCCCGCAGCCCTGTGTGGAGAACTCTGGGCGGTCCGGGGCGGGCGCACTCCGGTCGACGTCGAGGACGACCTGATCCAGCTCGCAGCCGCCGATCTGGTCTGCCGTTACGAGGACGGCGAGGGCAAGCGGTACCTGCACATCGTCACCTGGTACCGCCACCAGAAGATCAACCGTGCGAGCCGCAGCCGCCTCCCCGAGTGCCCGAAGCACGGCGCCGGGAGGACGACGGCGGATGCGTCGCAGGCTCACGGAGACGCCCCGAAGCCCTCACTGAAGGCTCACGGAGGATTCACGGAGGCCGCACGCCCTTCACTCGCATCCGCTGAAGAGCACGAAACCGCAGGTCGCGAGCCATTCACTGAGTCCTCAGTGAACACTCACGGAGTGCGCAGTGAACCCGCGGTGAGTCCTCACGCCCTGGATCTTGGACCTAGGAACCTGGATCTAGGAACTTCTTTCCCTTCGGGGGGCGCAGGCGCCACCGCACCGGAGACCGCCTCTGCTCAGCAGCTCATCGCCGAGTACACCGCCGCCTGCGCACACCGCCCGCCCAGCGGCGTCCTCGGTCACCTCGGCCGTGAGACCGCCAAGCTCCTCGCGGAGGGCATCGATCCCACCCACCTCCGCGCCGGCCTGGCCCTCCACCGCGCCAAGGGCCTGCACCCCAGCACCCTGCCGAGCCTCGTCCACGAGGCCATGAACGCCACCGCCGCCGGTTTGGTCCGGCCGGAATCCCGGCCTAACGTGCCTGCCCATCGGGCCTGGGCCAACCCCGCCGACCCTGCCGCCGCCTACGCCGAGGAGCTGTGATGCGCGACCACGACGCCCAGCCCGTCGGCGGCATCGCCCGCCGCCTGGCCCACCTCCTCACCTCCCGGGGCATCGATCCCAACGCGAAGCTCACGGACCCGGTCGAGCCCTCCCCCGCCCTCCAGGCGGCGCAGGCCCGTATCCCGGCCCGCTACCGAGCCGCCGTCGCAGACCACCCGGCCATCGCCGCCTGGGTCCGCGAGGTCGCCGAAGGCGGACGCCCCGGACCCGAGGGTGCCCCGGGTCTTGCCGAGGGCCGCTCGCTGCTGATCGTCGGCACCACCGGGACCGGCAAGACGTACCAGGCGTACGGAGCGGTCCGCTCGCTCCTGATCGCCGGGGTCCGGCTGCGGTGGAAGGCGATCACGGCCGCGGACCTGTACGCGGAGCTCCGGCCCCGCCCCGGACACGACGGCGAACGCGAGCTGATGGACCTGGCCCGCTGCCCGCTGCTGATCATCGACGACCTCGGCGCGGCGAAGAACAGCGAGTGGACCGAGGAGATCACGATGCGGCTCATCAACCGGCGCTACAACGCGATGCTCCCGACCCTGATCACCACCAACCTCGGCATGACCGACCTGCGGGCCCACATCGGCGACCGCGTCGCCTCCCGGCTCACCGAGATGACCGACCGGGTCATCCTCGACGGCCCCGACCGCAGACGAGCCCTCGCGGCCGAGCGACGCGCCTTCGACGCTGCCCGCGCCTGACTCTGCCCCACGGCGGCCAGCACCGGCCCCGCCTCCTTCCCGCACCAACCCCCTGGTCGCTCCTGCCCGAACGCGCCCTGGGGGATACGGAGACATCCCCATGCACCGCACCAACACCCCGCAGTCCCGCGCCCTCGGCGACCACACCTGGCGCGACCGGGCCGCCTGCAACTCGACGCCCCACCACCGGGTCGACCCCGAACTCTTCTTCCCCGAGCCCGACGAGGTCGACCGCATCCGCGAGGCCAAGGCCCTGTGCGCCCAGTGCCCCGTCCGCAGGGTCTGCCTCGACGCCGCCCTCGAAAACGGCGACGGCGCCGGCATCCGGGGCGGCATGACCGAAGAGGAGCGGGAGCTCCTCCACAAGAAGTTGGAGCACCGCCTCGACTACGGTCGCGTCAACGAAGTCCTGGCCGGACGCGACCTCCACCTCACCAAGGCCGAGCGCCGCGCCGTCGTCCGGGCCGCCTACCAGTCCGAGCTTCCCGCCTCTCGGCTCGCCTGGCTGCTGAAGATCACCGAGGAGCACGCCGAGAAGCTCTACCGGCGAACCCGTCGCGAGATCCGCAACCGGGCCGTCGAGCAGCAGAAGAAGGCCGACAAGACGTCCACGAGCCAGCCCCACGCGCTGAGGGAACCCAAGGCCAAGCTCCCCGTCCGCGAAGACCTCGGGACGGCGGCGTGAGTCACGTCGCGCCGATACCGGCGCGGATCAACGGCTGGGACCGGGCCGCCGTCGTCGCCCTCGGCGGCGCGGGATGCGCCCTCTCGTACGACGCTCTGCAGCAGATGGCCACGGCAATCCACGTCCGAGGACTCCTCACCTTCGTCTTCCCCCTGGTCATCGACGGATTCATCGCCTACGGAGTACGAGCCCTCCTCGTCCTGCGTACGGCCCCGCTTGCCGCACGCTGCTACGTGTGGACGTTGTTCGGCACGGCGACCGCCGCGAGTATCTGGGCCAACGCCCTACACGCTGTACGCCTCAACCAGCAGCAGCATGACGGTGCGGGCCTCCGGCTCGGCGACATCACGGTCGGCGTCCTGTCCACCCTGGCCCCACTCGCCCTGGCCGGAGCCGTCCACCTGTACATCCTCATCGCCCGCCGGGCCACCGAGGCCGGGGTGTCCGGACACGCGGAGAGTTCCGCTGTCCGGACGGAGCGGGTCACCGATGACCGTCCGGACACCTACCCGGTTCGGGGCGAACGAGGACCAGTCCCGGTCACCTCCGGACACCCCGCCGAGTTGCCCCGTCCGGACACCGGGCGCATCACGGTCACCAAGGAGCTGGCCACCTCGGAGTCCCGCGCCCCGGACACCCTGTCCGGCGAGCAGGCGAAGCTGGTCGAGCCGGAGCCCGAGCACGGTGGCCGCGACGCTGACCAGGGCGGACACCCGGCCCCGAGACCCCGTCCGGTCACCCGCCCCGACCTGGCCAAGCGTCCGGGCACCACTTCGGGCGCCGCCGGGGAAGCCGGCGCCACCGGGCGTCCGGACAGCGGTGACCGCAAGCCGGCCACCATGACTGACCAGCAGCTTCTCGTGATCGCCCGCCAGGCGGTCACCGAGGCCGGCGACCTGACCCGGAAGGTCGTCGCGGACGCCATCCGCGGTCACGGACACGGCCTCGGCAATGACCGGCTGACCGTCCTGATGCAGTGCCTCCGCACGGAGTCAGAACAGGCTCCGGACACCCAGACCGGCTGACCGGAAAGCCCGTTCGGCGGGTGCCCCGGTCCGCCCACCGGACCGGGGCACCCGCCGAGCACACGACTCCCTCCCGCCCCGCCCATGCACTGGAGCCCCCACCATGCGCACCACCTCGGCCACCCCGGCCACCCAAGCCGAAGTCGACGCCTGGATCACCGTGCTCAGCAGGTACGGACACCTCCACCATGCCGAACCCGGCCCCGACGGGTCCTGGACCGTCCAGCGCACACCCGCGAGCACACAGCGCACCCTCCACCATCCGGTCCTCGCCCTCGACTTCGTCGCCGAAGTCCTGCGCGACGTACGCCGCGAGGCCTCCGGACTGCCCCGATGACGCCCGCCGATCCGCCCTCCGCCCTCGCTGACCCTGGTGAAAGCCACTGCCCGGCACGAGGCCGAGCAAGCTGTAGCTTCCGAAACTCCTCCGCTGCCACGGGCTGCGGAGGAGTTTCGGAAGCGCATGCCCCCGCCCCCAAGTGGGCGGGGGAGGCCCGGCACCAGGGGGCGCCCGGCTCCGGGGCTGCGACCGAGGGCGGATCGCAGCAGGAGGAAGAAGGAGCCGCGCGTTCCGCGCCGCGTACGCGCCCCCGCCTGCGCCAGAGCGTGCACCGCGACCAAGTCCGCAGCGTCCGCCTGACCCGCGACGAACTCGACATCGTCAAGAACGCCGCCGAAGCCGCTGGCCTGAAGACCGCCGGATTTCTCGCCGACGCCGCAGTCGCGGTCGCCCGGGCCCAAGGCGGTTCCAAGGCATGGCTGCTGGACCAGCGCGGACGCGTCGAGGAACTGATGTCCGCCAGCGCCCAGCTCGCCCGCGCCGGCAACAACCTCAACCAGGTGGCCCGAATCCTGAACTCCGACGGCCGGGCCGAGTACGCCGACGACGCGGTCACTCGCGTCATGCGCGCTGCAGCCCGGGTCGAGGCCGCTGCCGTCGAGATGGCGAGGCGCTGACACCGTGGTGCCGGACGTCTCCACCGGCAGCCGCACGTACGGACTGCTCGCCTACCTCTACGGTCCCGGCCGCCGGGACGAGCACACCGACCCGCACCTCGTCGCCGCATGGATCCCGGAACTCGCACCCGACCCCGGCCGCGACCCGGCGGCCACCCTCAAGCAGCTCACCGACCGGCTCGACCTCCCGGTCCTCGCCCTCCCGAAGGGCCGCCGCCCGGCCCAGCACGTCTGGCACTGCCCCGTCCGGACGGCCCCTGGCGACCGGCACCTTACCGACGCCGAATGGGCCGAGGTCGCCCGCCGCGTCGTCCACGCCACCGGTATCGCCGAGGAAGGCGACGAAAAGGCGTGCCGCTGGATCGCCGTACGCCACGCCGACGACCACATCCACATCGTCGCCACGCTCAAACGCGAAGACGGGCGAAGCCCCCGCCGGCACCAGGACGGCATTCGCGCCCAGGCCGAATGCCGCAAGATCGAAAAGGAGTGGGGCCTGCAGATTCTCAACGAGGGTGACGGCACTGCCGCCCAGCGCCCCACCAGTGCCGAACGCGCCAAGGCGGAGCGCACCGGCCGCACCGAACCGCCCCGGGAAACGCTGCGTGAGCACGTCCGCCAGGCGCTGGCCGGTGCCGCCGACGAGGAAGAGTTCTTCCGCCGCCTCACCGAAGCCGGCCTCCGTCTAGACAAGCGCCTCGCGCCTTCCGGCGACATCCTCGGCTACAAGGTTGCCCTGCCGGGCGACCGCAACCGTGACGGCGATCCCATCTGGTTCCCCGGCTCCCGACTTGCGCCCGACCTCTCCCTTCCCAGGATCCGCCAACGCTTCGCGGCAGGACTACCCGAGGACGAGCCGATGGCCGCTGAGGGACGCTCCGTACGGGTAGCTCGACCCGCCAGCGCTCGCCGCGACGCCACCCAAGTCGCCGAACAGGCCGGCACCGTACTTACCGAGGACGACGACGCTGCAGGCGCCGCCCAGCTCATCGGCATCGGTGAGCTCCTCGATGCCGTCGCTCAGACCGCCCCGGCCTCCACTCGCAAGGAGCTCGCCGAGGCCGCCCGCGCCTTCGAACGTGCCACCCGCTCCCACACCCGCGCTGAGCAGGCCGACAGCCGGGCCCTCCGGGCCGCCGCGCGCGGCATCGTCCAGGCTGGCAACGCCCTCGGCAAAGGAGAGGACGGCGGCACTACGGCCATGCTCCTGTCCACGATGGTCCTTGTCACGATCGCCGCCATCCGCTGGCACTCTGCCCGCGGTCACGCCCAGCAGGCCGCCGCAGCCCGACAAGCCGCGCAGCACCTGCGCGCCGCCTACCAGTCCGCGTCCGCCACGCCGATGAAGGCGATGCGCGAACATGGACGTCGGCTCCCCGCCCCCGTACACGACCGCTACGCCCACACTGTGGAAGTGGCACTGCCAGGACAGGCCGGCCGCGCTCGGCGCGAGCCCGGCTGGGACGCGCTCGCCGCCACCCTCGCCCAAGCCGAGCGAGCAGGGCACGAGGCTGGCACGCTGCTCCAGCAGGCGATCGAATGGCGAGAGCTGGAGACTGCCGACAGCGTCACGGACGTACTCATCTGGCGCTTGCGCCGTATCGGGAAGCTGCCCGCTGCCGCGGACCTGCCCCGCACACAAGCTCAGCCGCGGGCAACCTCACCTCAGACTCCGCCCTCAAAGCCCCAGACAGCCGAGACACCGGCTCGCAATGACACGCTCAGCACCCGCAGGCCGGGCTCACGGTGCTGACCAGCCCCTCAAATAGCTGGACGCTCACGGCCCCAGCTTTCGGCGGCATGTTCAGCCTCGGGATTTCACGAGGCGGGCCGTCCGAAGCGTGATCAAAAACGCGATAAGCGCTCCTGAGCTGCAACGATAGGACTGTCGAAGGTCCAGATCGTGCCGTGGAAAGAAGCACCTCTCCGGTGAAGATGCGACACGAGGTCGCGTGCGTGGAGTGGACGCTCTTGGAGAGGGGGTCGGCGGTGGTGTCGCCGATGACAGGGTAGTCCCGAGTTCGTGTCCGATGACCCGTCCCCACCCGGACGTGCGTCGCTGGGAACGGCGGAGTGCGAAGCTCCGGGGAGAAGCCCAAGGGCACGTCGCCAAGGCCGCGCCATTCGTGGGCGTCCTCGTCGGTGCCGGCATGAATTCCGCGGTTCTCGGCAGGGTGGCCGCCGACGTCCAGCGGCACTGCCGGGCCCGGCTCCTGTGCGACAAGTACAGACTGCCGCTGCCAGCGGCACTGGTCACCGACCGGGACGACGACCCCAGACCAACGTCAGATCCGACTGTCACTCCGTGCCGCTGTCATCGCGCCGAGCCGCGCACCAGTCGCCGCCTTCGGGTCGACCGGCTGAGCCCCGGATCGTCCTGCAGCTCCCAGGGAACCACGGCCGACCACTCTCTACCTCCTCCAGAACATCGGCAGCGCGTCTGAACATTAAGGTGCACATCCAGGGGATCGACTACCGGGCCCGCAGCGCGGAAGAACGCGCTGCGAAGGAGAGCAATGGAGGCTCCACGGCATGAAGTACAAAAACGAAGCCGAGATCATGCGCGCGCTCGGGATCGACACCTGGAGGCACCTCTCCAAGGAGAAAACGGTCAGGTTCGCGGCCATGATGCCTGACATGGACACCGAAGTGGCCATGAAGATCGTCGAACAGTTCCCCGAGTTCAGGAAGTTCGCCACGGACGCCTTCGGCGCCATCGAGAAGGCCCACGAGGCCACTCTCGCGGACGGCAGGCACAGCCTGGATCAGGTCTACCAGGCCCTCCGGGAGAACCGGGAGATCTTCGAGCGGGAACTCCGCAGGGACGACCTGACCTGGGAGCAGAGGAAGCACCTCCTCGAACTCATCCAGGAAACGGCAAGACTTGCTTCTCAGAAGGACACCGAGCACAAGCGCCACGTGGACGGTCTGCTGAAGAAGGCCATGGTCGGTGTCGGTTCCGCGGTCGCTCTGGGGGTGGTCTTCATTGGAGGCCGGTTCCTGGCCCAAGGCAAGGAAGAACCCGATGACTCCGGGGAGTCGTGAGACCCGGCGGGCGGCGCTGGTCCGTGATCTCGGTGACCGTCTCATCGACCGGGCCGCGCTGGGCTATGACCTCCGCTGGGCGCGGGGGCGTTATCGGGTCCTATCCCCGCGTCGGCGTTCAGGCCGACGGCCGCCAGGTCGTCTCCCGGGCCGGTGCGGTCTTGCTCGTCGAAACAATCCGCAAGACCGGTCTTGACCGGGCCATATCCCAGGCTCTGGCTCCGTGGGTGCAAACCGCGGGCCGTCCACGATCCCGGCAAGGCCCTCCTGGACCTCGCTCTGGCGGTCGCACTGGGCGGGGACTGCCTCGCGGATGTCGCCGTGCTGCGGGCCGAGCCGGCCGTGTTCGGGCCGGTCGCCTCCGATCCGACCGTCTCCCGCCTGATCGATACTCTCGCCGCCTCCGGCGAGAAAGCCCTGCGGGCCATCCGGTCCGCACGCTCCGAAGTCCGTCATCATGCCTGGTCGTCGGCCGGCAAGCATGCTCCGAACGCCGACGGCCAGATCGTCGTCGATCTCGACGGTGTCCTCATGGTCGCCCACTCCGACAAGGAGGACGCGGCCGCGACCTGGAAGAAGGTCTACGGCCACCATCCACTGACGGCCTTCGTCGACCACGGCCCCGGTGGAACCGGAGAGCCGGTCGCCGCTCTGCTCAGGCCGGGGAACCGCGGGCTCGAACACGGCCGCCGACCACATCACCACCGCCCAGCTCGCCCTGGCCCAACTGCCCAAGCGCTACCGGCGGGGGCGGCAGACCCTGATCCGCACCGACTCCGCCGGCGGCACCCACGACTTCGTGTCCTGGCTCGCCCAGCGAGGCCGATGGCTGTCCTACTCGGTCGGCATGATGGTCACCGAGACGATCCACGAACACGTGCTGAAGGTCCCCGCCCCGGCCTGGACGGCGGCCGTTGAGACCATTGGTGAGGTCCGTGACGGGGCTTGGGTCGCCGAGCTCACCGGCAACCTGCTGGACGGCTGGCCCAAGGGTATGCGACTGATCGTCCGCAAAGAACGGCCGCATCCCGGGGCCCAGTTGAGGATCACCGACGCGGACGGCATGCGGATCACGTGCTTCGCGACCAACACCGTCGGCCGACCGACCGCCGAACTCGAGCTCCGTCACCGGCTACGGGCCCGGGCGGAGGACCGGATCCGGGCCGGCCGGGCCACCGGCCTGCGCAACCTGCCCCTGCACGACACCGCCCAGAACCGGGTCTGGCTCGAGGTCGTCCAGATCGCGCTCGACCTGCTGGCCTGGATGCCCATGCTCGCCCTGACCGGCAAGGCCCGTCTCTGGGAGCCCCGGCGCCTGCGGCTCCGTCTGTTCACCGCGGCCGGACAACTCGTCACCACTGGGCGCCGGCGGATCCTCCGTCTGGCCCGGCACTGGCCCTGGACCGGCCACATCACCGCCGCACTCGAACGGCTCGCACTCCTGCCGAACCCCGGCTGACCAGCGGATTCCCTCATCCCTACGACAGCCCATCAGCACCCGGAGCAGTGGAACCCGGCGCCACCCCGAGACGACACTCGGGCCCTCGGCCTGCCCACCCACAGCTCACGGCACGAAAATGGGTCACCGACTCCGTCGGTGACCCATCATGAAACTTTGAGGTTAGTGGAGCTGGTTTTGGCGAAGGAGCCCTTGGTGACCTTCCTGGCGTCGGAGCTGCCCCACGAACCACCCCAGGATATTGGCTACTTCCTATTCGGCAAGAACGAAGGCGCGATGAATCGACTGGAAGCCCACGGGTCGTGCTGAGCGCAAACAACCATGAGATTAGTCGGCGTTAGTGCTCCGCCGGGTCTAAAAGGTGCCACAAAGAGTTCACTATTGTTCAGGCGAGCCGTGCATGCCGCTGCCGCCTCACAGCGCCCACGGGCCGCGATCAATCGCAAGATCCATAGTGGCTGTGGGAGTGTTACTGCGCCGATCTTAGGATCTGGATGCTTTACAACCCCCGCCGCCCAAGCCTTAGCATCGTAAACACTCCACAGTTTACTCTTGGTGATGTTGCACCATCCGCAAGCCAAATAGAGGTTATCCTCATCTGTTGCCCCACCCTCTGCAACGGGGATCTTGTGGTCCAGTTCAATACGTAGATGCCTCGCATTTAAGCCTCTTGGGCGAGTGAAATCGACCAAAGTCAAAGGCGTCATCTCCGTTCGTGTTCTACGGAGAAATAGATCTCGGGCATGCGTTGTGAACTGGTACCCGCAGAGATAACATCTTTGATTTGGGGCACTGTTGAACCACACTGCTTGCTTCAGGGTAGTGCTTATCCGCTCGCGCCCTATCCCTCTACGCGCCTCTATTTCGCGCCATGCGAAATCTGCAAGCTGAGTAGCCGCCAGTTCGACTTCGTCCTCGGGTGCATGCTGGGCGAGCATTCGGAGCTGGGAGAAAATCTCTACATAGACATGGCCGATATTGCTTCCAGATTCCACATGCCTGGCCAAGTCGACCATGCCCTCTAGGAACCAACGCCCCACCGTGATGGCGTAGTCGGCCTTTAGGAGCCACTCATTTTTGCCCAAAATTCCCGAGGGGGCGCTGAGGCCTGCCACCTCTCGGAGTCCGCTTTCCGTCCATCGAGTCGGCAGCGTATCCGTGAGCACCTTGTAGAATTGGCTGATCCCGTGAGTGTCCATAATGGTGACTACGGCTTGAACTTCCTAGGCAGCCCACTTGCAGGCACCTTCCGATACTCCTGCCAATTTTGAGCCCAAACCCTTTTTACGGCCAACTGATCTTTCTTGACGTTCTCAAGCTTCCAATCTCGATTGAAGTATGAGGGGCTTACCCGGCCATCCTTGAGCCAGTCGCTAAGGGTCCGCTCGAAATCATCCATATCTGCTAGCGACTCCGACTGTGTGTACAGAAAGTCAAAGTAGTCGGCAGCAAGGATGGTAAGCGATACTTTATTGAAGAGGTTGCTTACGGCTGTACTTCCCCAACCGTTGTATGTATCAACTTCGGTGGCATCGCCAAAATGGTCTCGGACCCGCGAAAAGAACCTAACGAAAATGTCCCGCCATGGACCATCAGGGCGAGACCATTCCTCGAATCTCTCTTCGTCTGTACCCGGACCCACAAGGCCGCACTGTGGAAAGTACTCCATCTTCCAGGCGCGCGCGTAGTCGATCTTTTGGTTGAATGGACGTCCGCCTCGCAGCTCGCGGAAAATCGAAACGAGACCGCGTAGGACCGTCCACTGTAGGAGGTCGGCGCGATCGCCAGCCATTCCTGTCTGAACGAGTCCCCGAAACGGGCTGTCCTCTGAGCGGGTCAAGTATGCAACGGATTGAGAATCTTCCAGCTTGATTCCCGCACGTCGAAGGCGATCTGCAACGGCCGATAGCTCGCTCCGGCTTAGGCTCGTCGACACAATTGTCCCAAGTAGCGCTTTGCCCATCGGGGTCGCCTTTTGGTTAACGACCACGAATTGAAAGACATGTTCGCTCGGGCTGTCATCCATAAGCAGCGACACTGGAAGTCTACGAGATTGACTTTCGATCAGCTCCTTCTCGGCTAGTTCAGGGGTGGATCCGCCCTTCACCGCGTCGATGATCTTTTGCTTCCCGTCACTCTTCTTAATACTTTGACGGGCAGACTCGACAGCTCCTATCAATCTATGCTGCCCATCCACAAGAACGACAGGCTTCAAGTAGGCAAGAAGTGCGGACTTCGTGAAGCCTTGAATTTCCTCGGCGTCCTCGGTTCCCCGCTGTTCCAGTACCCGGATACGGGCGCGCAGCTCGGTATAGAAATCAACCAGATGTGTTTCCTCTGCGAGCATCACAGACGCAGTGGCTTCAGCGTCATCTATGGTCGACTCATCTAGGCCTAGCGTTTCGTCGATGTCTGAGTCTGAATCATCCTCACGATCATCATTTTCGCTGTCTTCTGGTGATGTGGCGACGCTCTCCAACCGCATGATGGAAGCCACGCGCGCCTCGTCTACTACGTCATCCCCAAGACCGCTTACGCGTGATTCAAGATGCGACACGATTCGCTTCAGCATTGTCATCATCGACAGCGACGAGTGGTCCTCGTAAGTAATGCTGAGACGACCGAAGGGTGAGTCGGGTGAACTCGGGTAGAATTGAACTCTCTGATTGTCCTGAAGGGCGCCAAGCAGCGGGTTTTGAACCACATTATTGCGATCGCCGAAGAACTTAATCAGTTCGGCGATACGTCGGGGATCTTGTTGCCGCTGAAAGCCTGCCGTCTCTTCATTTGCCAGCTTCCGGCGCTCCGGAACACCGGCCCACTGTTCAATTTCTACCGCGGAAGCCGCAAAAAGAACTAGAGGCTTACTCTCTGGAGTCTGATGGATGAGAAAAGCATCGTATTCCCTGGTGATATCTCTCATGCATCCTCGCAGCTGTAGGACTCTGATAACTGACAGTTGCCCCACCATACCCAACACAGGGCGCTGCCGTGGCAATTGGGGATGTGTAAGCCACTCACCGGGCGGGGTTGGGGAGCATGGGCAAGCGACTTTGACGGCTTGATGACCAGCGGTGGACCAAGCTGCCCACACCTCTCGCAGCCGGTCGCGATGATGCTGCTCGGGTCGCCTTCCTCGTCAAGAAGGACGAGGAGTCGTAGGGATCGTCCGCTGGCTCATGGACGTGCTCGCCCCGGCAGCGACCTCGTGTGTCCCACACGGTCGCTCACCCCGACGTTCGAGGCGGCCAGCTGACTGACATACGGAAGACGCCAGCGGCCCTTCGACCTGCCTGGCGGGCGAAGCCCGGGGCCGAACAGTCCTGACATGGTGCAGCTGTACCTCGGTGCACGAGCAATCACACGCGCCGAGGGGGCCGCCCGGTTGGGGCAGCTCCCTCGGCGTGCGAGGCGCGTCATTGGGTCAGACGTCAGCAAGGTGGTTGGCGAGGGACAGAGCGTTGATGGCCACGGACAGCGCGGCGTGTAGGCCCATGGTCTCCAGCAGCGTGGGGTGGACGACCGGGGCCCAGTCCCCGTGAAGATTCGGCCAGGTGGCGAGGGTGACATCCATCGAGGCCAGGCCGAGACGCGCGGTGACGTCCATCCCGCCGGCAGAGGTGTGTGTCCAGTGGAGTAGTACGGAGCCCGGGCGTAGAGGGGTGCGGTCTTGGGTGGACACCCAGGTTGTGGGAGTCGGCTCGGTGGCGTGCCGGGGCACGGCGCGGACGAGAGCACCACGCATGCCTGCGGGCATAGGGCGCTGGGTCAGATCGCTGAGAGCCAAGGATGAGCGCTGGGAGTGATTCGCGCCTGCCGCAAGGTGTGTGCGCCACCGGCGGTTCACACGTTGCCCCAGTCGAGCTGAGCACGGACCTCAGGCGGCAGGACGCCCTCTTGGCCGTCTTCGGCGAGGTAGACGGCGCCGTTCGAGCCGGTGATCTGAACGACGCTACCGATGCGGTGGGCGTGGGGCCAGTCCGGGTTGATGGCGAAGTACGCGGGGAGATCGGGGTTCACCTCCTGGAGCTGGTGGATCAGCTGGCGAACGGTGACGTCGTGGGACAAGAGAGACTCCTGAAGTGGTGAAGGGACGGTCGGCGTAGGTCAGGAGCAGGGCCAGGAGCGGTGCGGGAAGGCGATGAGTGCCGCGAGGAAACCCGCTACAGCCTGCGCCGGAACGTTCGATCCGAAGGCCTGGCGCCACGCCACCTTGCCGTCGACCTCCTTGACCTGGATGTGCCACAGCTCGCCGCGCGCCGCCTCGTCGGTCTCGGGGAGGAACCCGACGTACACACGCTGGTCAGGGCTGGAGCAGTGGACGTTGGCGTGCGGGTCGGAGATGACGTCCCACCCCTGGCCCCTGAGGAGCTCGACGACCGGGCTCGCGCAGTGGCAGTCGAGCAGCCACTCGCGGTCGTCGAGCACGGAGCGAGGAGGCGCGGCGGAGGCGTGGGAAGGTGCGGTGGCAGTAAGCATCATGAGTAGCAAACCCTTCGTTGACCTGCGGTTTTTCGAAGTGGTCGTACGTTGACATGGTCGAGGACTAGGTCTCCAGTCCTTCTCGGGAGTGGGCGTCTGCCGTGGGCGAACTGGCCGGGGACTGAGCCGTCGAATGAACGCTTGGGGGGAATGGACCGGTCGCCCCGGGAGCTGTCTCCGGGGCGACCGATGGAAGGAGGAAGGGCTGAGTGTCGGAGCAGGAGATGCGAACGTACGACGAGGCCGTGGATGACGCGGTTGCGTCGTCCTTGGGTCGATCCCGCATGGCGGACGGCAGACGGGTCGAGTTGAGCGTCGAGGAACTGGCGCGGGCGGTGGAGGACTCGCCTGAGGGCGGCGTTGGGCCGACCTGAGTTAACGACGGCTCGAACGAACCGCGTTCACCTGAGTTCAGGGCCGCCCCGTGCCAGTGAGCGTGGGCCGTCGGCGAGCCTCGATGGCGACGTCTGATCGGTGTGAGGCGTGGATCGGGGTCGTCGTTCATGAGCGCGCCGTTGCAGCCCGCCGATGGTGTTCGGGGCAGGCCGGCAGGGCGGCACTGGGGCTGCTGGTGGTTGCGGACGCCGCCAGGGCGCGGCTGGCGAGGCGACCTCCGTGGGAGCGCGAGAGCGCGGCTGCGGCCCGTCGGACTTCCAGTGGGGTCGGCACCGGGTGAGGCACGGGGCGTATTCGGGCGGCGCTGCGGTTGCGCTCGGGGATGTCGACCTCGTAGCGGAGTGCGGGGGCGTTGTCGGCTAGGCGGGCGGTGGTCGCCGCGATCAGCGGGATGGGGACGGCGGAGGTGAACGAGGCGTACCAGCGTGAGCTGAAGCCGTCCTCGCCACCCCAGAGCAGCCAGCGGTCCTGGTCGCCGCGGAGCTCGGCCTGTCGATCCAGGACCCCGCCCCGGTAGGTGAGGCCGGCGAGTCCGTCGGGCGCGGTGAAGAGGGTGGTGAGCTGCCAGCTCCCTCGCTTCCATCCGGCGTCCTCCAGGGGGCGAAAGCCTTCCTCAGCCTGGTGACGCGAGCCGGTCAGCACCGTGTCGAGCTCCTCGGCGTAGCTGGCGGCGAGGGCGGAGGAGAAGGCGGTCACCAACTCCGTCGGCGTGTTGGAGTCGAAGGTGGCCAGCCAGTCGGGCGCGCCGAACGGGTCGCGGTGGGCGGCGACCTTCCACAACGGGTTGTCCGGGCTCTCGGGCAGGAAGCCGAGCCGGATGCGCTGATCGGGGGAGGAGACGTAGACGTTCGCGAGTTCGTCGCTGTGCGCGACGAAGCCGTTGTCGAGCAGTGGCCGCAGCGCCGGGTCGCCGATGGCTGTGGACCCGGCGAGGTACAGCGGCGCGACGTAGACGTCGCCTTCGAGTGTGTGCGCGGGCACGCGGGACCTCCGGGTATGAGCGGCAGGGCGTCAGCGCTGGCGGCGTGAACGGCCGTGAGTAGGAAGCGATGCGGGCGGGATGGCGGCGGCCTCTGCCGCAGGTGAGCGGGCGGCGTATGGCCGACGAGCAAGGGCCGCCCGGGCTCGGGGCATGGAGGCCGCGGGCTCGGCGAGGCGCACGTGCACCAGGCCGTGGTGGCGTTCGGGAATGTCGCCGGCGAAGCGCGGCACCGCGTCCGGGCTGGTGAGAGCGACGGCGGCTGCGGTGCGCAGGTGGGGCGGTGTGCTGCCGCTGAAAAAGGCCCTCCAGCTCGGCATGTGGAGGGGATCGACGCCGCCGGACAGGCGCCACATGGACTTCTCCGGCGTCAGCAGCTCGGTGTACTCGTCGAGCCAGCCGCTGCGCGTGCGCAGGGCCGCACGGTTGTCCGGCGAGACGATCCGGTACGGCCGACTTCCGTGAACAGGATCCCAGCCGCTGCGGAGCAGTACGTCGTTCGGGCCGAGGCCGGTGTAGTGCTTGCCGTCGCTGAAATGGTCCCGGAAGTGGTTGGGCAGGCTCTGGACGAGCGTCTCGGTGAACGCGGCGACGATCTCGTGGGGCGTGTTGCGGTCGAAGGTGGTGATCCAGTCCGGAACGCCGAGCGGGTCCTCGGAGTAGGTGATCGTCCAGCCGCCGTAGTGGCTCTCCACGGGGTTGGCGATTCGGACCCGTTGGCACGGGCTGGCGTAGTACGCGTCCGTGCCGAACGCGACGGTCTTCGTCCAGCCGGCGGCGTGGTCGAGGACGCTGAAGACGGCCTCGCTCGTTCCGGGACCTGCGAGGTGGACGGGGGCGACGAGGACCTCGGTACTCGGGGCGAGATCGCCGGGGTCGAGAGGCGACATGGGGAAGGACCTCCGGGCGGTGGCGGGCGAGAGACGGGGCGTCATGCCCGGCGGCGCGCTCGCGGCGGAGCCGTGGAAGCGGCGGGGGCCGGCGATCCGGCGTGTGTCGGACCTGCGTTCCCGCGCGGCGAACGGGACCGGGCCGCCTGGGCGCGACGGCCGTGCAGCGGTGCGGTTCCGGCGGATGCCTCGCGTTCGCGTTCCAGCCGGAGAGCCGCGGTGCGGTACGCGGTCTGGTCCTGACGCTCACCGACCGCCAGGAGGTAGATCTCCCGGCGGTGCTGCGAAGACGCCGGGGCGTCGCGGTACTGGACGACCATGCGCCAGCGGGTCTCCGGATCGACGTAGATCTTGTGACAGCCCGCGAGCTCGCGGGTCAGCGCTGCGCCGCGTTCGTTGCCGTGGACCAGGTGCTGTAGCTCCAGCAGGGCCAAGTCGCGGATGCTTTCCGGGACCGAGCGCAGGTCCGCCAGGGCTTCGGGGTGCGCCGCGAAGGCGTACCGCGCCCGGCTCACCGCGTACCCCGGCGAGAGTGCGGCACGGAAGGAGACGCGGGGTGAGAAGTCGCGACGGGCGCCGGGGGGACCGCGAGGCCGGCTGTTCCGGCGAGCGGGGAGCGCGAGCGGGCAGCCTGCGCACTGTGGGTGACGGTGCTCTCTAGGGCCGGTGCCAGGGGGAGAGGAGTGCTGCGATCCATGGCCCAGGCGTCTGCTGCCCCGGCGCTGGTGAAGGCCCCTCCGCGCACTGTGTAGGAGCGGAAGTCCTTGGCCGTCTCTTCGAGGAAGAGACGGTAGGGGGCGTGCGCCGAGTCCGGGTGGCTGTTGCGAACGAGGGTGCGCACCTCGGTGCCGAAGTCGAACGAGCCCGGATTGTCGGTGTAGTGGTCGATGACCTTATATCGGCCGTCGGGGTTGGTTCGGAGCAGGTCCTCCAGCCGCGAGGTGAGCGCGTCGGCGGGGCGTGGTCCGTGGTTACGGGTCTGTGTGGTGGCCTCGGGCGGGCAACCCTGGCGGATGAGCCAGTTCTGGGCGAGCGGGACGGTGGGAGCCCGGTCGTATTCGAAGTCGAAGGTCCGCTGCTCCACGTCTCGGGTGAGGTGGAACGCGACGTACTCCGCTGTGCCGGGCACGTCCCAGATGGCCGCCTGGTCGTAGAACAACAGGTAGGTGTTGCGTCCGTCGTAGCTGTGGTGCTCGGCGAGGGGCACGAACATGTCGTCCGTGAGCGTGAGCGAGAAGAAGTCCTCCTCGATGCGCTCGGTGGCTGCTTCGAAGCCGTCGATGCGGTAGTCCGGTGTCTGGGGCTCGTGCGTGTCGGTCATGTCAGGCTCCCGCGGGCTTGGGCGAGGCCAGGAGCCGGTGGTTAGGGCGGGTCGGGCTGGTGGTGCAGGCGCCGAACGGGCCATCCGGAGTGCGGAGTTGGAGCAGGGTCGGGTCGAGGTGGTCGCGGTGCCACGTCGAGGGACCGGTGAGGCCGGCCTCGGCGTCGGTGAGCTGCTGCCAGGCCAGCCACAGGGCATGGAGGCGGGCCACGGCCTCGGGGTGTTCCTGCCACTGCTGGCACCACGGACGGCCGGTGGTGATCTCCCGTCCGTAGACAGGCAGCAGCAGGTCGTGCACCCAGCGAGCCAGCGCCGCGAGTTCCTCGACGTACGCCTTGCCGTCGAGCGCCAGGATGAAGATTGGCACCGGGCCCTCCGGGGAGCCGCCCGGCTCGGCCGCCGCAGACGCGGCGACCGAGCCCTCGGCGGCACCGTGCTCGGAGTCGCTGCCTTCGTCGTCGTCCGAAGGTGGGGCGTCGTCGGTGAGCCGGGCGAGCGTCTCGCCCTGCCTCCGGCTCTCCGCGACCAGCCGCGCGACCGTGGAGGCCAGGTCGTCCAGATCGTGGTCCGGCACGCGTATCGGCTTGTTCTCCTGATCGGTTTCAGCCATTGCTACCCCTCCGCAAGATCGGGTGGTTGGGGTGGCGAGGATCCGGAGAATTCCGGGCTTGGCCCGGCCGGGGTTCCGGTGTAGAAGACCTCCGTCACGGGCGGCACTGATGGCCGCAGATCGCGCCTGCGGGGGCGAGAGTGCGCAGGGCGCGGGCAGCCTGCTGCGGTACGACTCCGTTGCCGAGAGCAGAGAGTTGGGCGGGTCGCCCGAGGCCTGGCGTGTCGGTCACCCAGCCTTGTTCGAGGCCCTGCATCCACTCCACGAACAGCGGGCTCAGCCGCCCCGCGTCATCGGTTGGCCGGGGAGCCGGGCGGGTTGCCCGTTCCCATCGGGCTATGGCGCCGGAGTACGGTCCCCATGTCCCTCCTCCGTTGATGCCGGGTGGGCGAACAAGGGGAGTAGCACCGCCGAGAGCAGGGGCGGCCGGAAGTCCGCCCCTGGCCGGCGCCCCGGTGTGCCAGCGTCGCTCGCCCGTCGGGTCGGCAGCAGTCGGGCCGCCGCCGAGGGCAGAGTCAGGTCCCCGTTCCCGTGACGCTGGTTCGGTGATCCCTTGGCGCCGTCCGACGCCTTCGGTGTCGGCAGCAGCCACTCCACCTCGTCCGCCAGATTCGGACCGTGCCCGCCCTGCTTCCTCTTCGCCGGGTGCTGACTCCCGCCGATCGTGGCGAGGTTGCTCGTCGGCGTCTTGAGCAGAGCTGAGCCGCCGCCAGGACGGCCAGGCGACGAAGTTATCTGGACAGCGCCTTCCTTCAGGTGACTGTGCGTGCCACATCGTGTGCGTAGGGTTTTGGTCATGCGAGTGGTGAAACTGCCCGATGCGGCAGCGGGCCAGCCTCAGGTACGGCTGGTCGACGCGTTCGGCGAGCCGGTAGCTGAAGTCGATGAGTTCTTGCGGTTGTTGGCGGTGCGGGCGTACTCGCCGAACACCGTTCGGGCCTACGCTCACGATCTGCAGAAGCTCTACCTGTTCTGTGAGGAGCGCGGAATCGGGGCGGACGGGTTCACGCCGGCCCGAGCTGTGGAGTTCCTGGAGTGGCTGCGGCTGGTGTCGTCGTCGCGGCGTGCTCAGCGCCTGGAGCTCGGCGTTGCGACGAGCGAGGGGCGGGTGCTGTCGGCGAAGACCTGCAACCGGGTCCTGGCCGCGGTGTCCTCGTTCTACGAGTTCTTGATCGCCAGCGAGAAGTACGCCGGCCAGGACAACCCGATCGTCAAGAAGGTCGATCAAGCGGCGGCGCGCGTGCCGGACCGGTACCGGCCGCCGCTGATGAATGCCCGCCGGCAGCAGCCGGTTCGCCGGGTCCTGCGAGTCAAAACGGTGGAGCCGGTGCCGCGTCCGATGCCGGACGGTGTCTACCGGGCTCTGCTCGATGAGCTGCGGACTCGCCGGGACCTGGCGCTGTTGGAGATGATGTGGGAAGGCGGACTGCGACCGGGCGAGGTCCTGGGGCTGCGGCTGGAGGACATCTCCTACGGCCGGCGCCGTGTGACGGTTCGCAAGCGATTCGACCACCCGCGCGGGGTGCAGCAGAAGTCCCGCCGTGACCGCGTGGTCGACCTTCACGAAGGCCGGGCCCTGGCAGCCCTGAACGCCTACATGATGCGTGAGCGGCCGTCCGATACGGCCAGCCCCTGGGTCTTCCTCGTCGGGGGCAGGGGCAAGCGCCGCGGCGAACCACTGGGCTACGACGCGCTGGTGCGGATGTTCGCCCGAGCCGCGCAGCGGGCCGGAGTGCGCGATGCCTGGCTGACGCCGCACAGCCTGCGACACACCCACGCCACCAGGATGTTCGAGGGCGGCATGCGAGAGCTGACGCTGATGACGCGGCTCGGACACGCGACGCCTGACTCGATGAAGGTCTACACCCGGGTCAGTGATCCCGAGGTCGTCAAGGACTACCGCCGGGCGATCGGAGAGCAGGACACGTGAGCACGAACGCCCTGCTGCGAGCGGCATCATCGCCCCTCACCCCCGCACTCGGAATCCCCCGGCACTGCCCGGGAGCGGAATACACCGCGTTCGTCGCGGGACTGCCGGTCAGCGACCGGTGGAGCCGCAAACACACCCAGTTCCACCTGCGGTTCCTGCACACCTACCCGGACCTGCGCACCTGGTTCGCGCTGCCCCTGCGCGATCGCCTGGGCTGGCGCAACGGAGAGGCGCAGAACCAGCGGCGCGCCCCCGAACCCGGCTTCGACGCGGCCACGGCATGGATCAACTTCAACGCCCGCCACTACCTGACCTACCTCGCGCTCACCGGCCGTCTGCACATGGACTGGGGCTGGCTGCTGGGCATCGGCGTGCTCAAGCCGTTCCTCGTCGCCGACCAACTCCAACTGCCGCTGCGTGAAAAGAGCGAGGACCTGCGCGATCGTCTCCTGACGCTCGGGCATGTCCGAGACGACGAAGCTTTCAAGGTTCCCTGGGGCCTGATCCGGCTGGTGATACACCGCGGTGACCCGGACCTGCACACGCTCACCAGCGACGACATCGAGGGGATGCGGCACGCCATCCGCCACTGCGAGCGCATCCCCGGCCTGCTCCAAGTCGTCGGCGAGGAACGCTGCGCGACCCTGAAGGCGTCGTGGGGCACAAACGCCTACCGCACCGGTCTCGCGTTGTTCCACGCCGGCATCACTGCCCGACCGCCGGCCCGGGAGGAGAGCGTTCCGCCCACGCGGCTCAGCGGCAAACCCCGCATCGACGCCGTCTTTGAGCGTTTCCTGGCCGAACGCGCCCTGGTCCTGCGGCCCGAGAGCATGTCCAGCACCCGCGGTGGCCTGCGCCGCTTCGGGCTCTGGCTGGGCACCGAACGCCCACACATCGCGAGCCTCGACCAGCTCAACCGGGCCGACATGGTTGACTTCATGGAGTCCGTCCACCGGCTGCACAAGATCAAGCATCCGGACCAGCCGCTGAGCAGGGCCTACCGCGCCGGCATCATCTCCACCGTCGCCGTGCTCTTCCGCTACGCCGCCGTCGCCGAATGGGACGACGTCCCCGCGCGTCCCCTGATCACGCACGCCGACATGCCCCGCGTCATCGAACGCGTCCCCCGGTTCATCCCGGCCGACCAACTCGGCCCGGTCATGGACCGCATCCTGGCCCTCGAATGCCCCCTCCAGCGGTGCGCGCTCCTGGTCGCCCGGTGGAGTGGCGCCCGCCGCACCGAGATCCGCAAGCTCCACCTCGACTGCCTCGACGCCTACCCCGACGGCACACCCCGGCTGCGGCTCGCAGCGGGCAAGGCCCTCAAGGAGCGCACCGTCCCGCTCCACGAGGAAGCCGCCGAGGCCATCCGTACTCTTGCCGCACTGCGGCAAGCCCAATCCGACCGCGGGATCCACGACCCCGATCTCGGACGCCCGACGCGCTACCTGTTCCTGCGCAACGGCGTGATCGCAGGCCCCGACTACCTCTTCGCCCACCCGCTCCGCGTGATCTGCGAAGAGCTGACCATCCTCAACGGCGTCGGCAAACCCGCGATCCACCCTCACCGATTCCGGCACACCCTGGGCACCCAACTCGCCGAGAAGGGTGCCCGGGTCCAGACCATCATGAAGGTCCTCGGCCACAAGAGCCCCGGCATGTCGATGACCTACACGCACATCTCCGACCCCACCGTCCTGGCCGACTACCAGGCCGTGCTCCAGCCCGGCGCCACCATCGCCGGCCCCCTCGCCGACACCCTGCGATCTGGGCAACTCGACCAGGACGCGCTGGACTGGCTCAAGACCAACTTCTACAAGACCGAACTGGAACTTGGACGCTGCCTCCGCCTGCCCCAGGAGGGCCCGTGTGAGTGCGATCTCTACCTGACCTGCGCCAAGTTCGTCACCACACCGCAGTACGCGCCACGGCTTCGCGAACGGCTGTGTGTCGAGGAACAGCTGGCTCTCGACGCCGAAAAGCGAGGCTGGGGCCGTGAGGTCGAACGGCACCAACGCCTTTCCGAGCGCATCTGCAGTCTGCTGGACGAACTCGGCGAACCGCATGCTGAGCTGCCTGAATGACCCGAGCCGGAATATCCCGATCTTGTGAGAGCGCAACAGCTACCCTGTCGCGCATGGCGATAGGACAGCGGACGTGGCGGAACGTGGACGGCGAGCGTATTGAGGGCACCTGGCGGCACGCCTTCATCCGAAACGGCGGGAACTACTTCCTCACTGACCTGCTGATCTATGCCGACGGAATGGTCGACTGCTGGGGGCTGGAGACCCTGGAGGGCTTCGCCGGCAAACTCGCCTCCGGATGGGTCGCCACCGACCTGCCCGAAGGCGCCCGGGCGTCGGCCCACCACCTCGCCTCGTGGAAGTTCGCCGAGCCCAAGAGCTGGCTGACGCCCGAGATGCTGCTCGGCGAGGTCCGCGACGACATCGACAACCTCAACGGCCGTCCAGATTCCACCCGCCGCTGTCTCGCCGCCGTCGACGCCTTCCGACAGCAGCCGACCGAGGCCAACCGGACCGCGGTTCGAGAAGCCTACGAAGTCATCCCGGAACACCTGCGGAGATACGCCCTGGGCGACATGGACCGCAAGGACTTCCCCCTCCGGGTGATCGTGACCGGCCCGGGGAACCAGATCGAGCTGTGGAACGGAAAGACCGTCGACGTCACTGAGGAGATGCACGCCTCCGCCTTGGAGTACTTCGCAGAGGGCGAGCAACTGCGCAAGCAGCACGAGACGAAAACACCCGCCGACGGCCCGACCGAACCGGTCGAGAGCAGCATCCACCTCAACCAGGTGGTCTTCCCCCGCGGCTGGCCCGAGAACCCGGGCACCCACGTGCTGCGCAACGAGTTCCCCGCACCGATCGTCATGGGCAGCCGGACCTACCCCACAGTTGCGCACGCCTACTGGGCACTGGCGGTCGCCGACGAACACCGGCAGGCCGAGGTCCTCAGCGCAGAAAGGCCGTATGACGCGCAGAAGCTCGCCGAGAATTCCACCCTGCGCGCCGACTGGCCCCAGGTTCGCATCGCCGTCATGACCCGCCTGCTCCGCGCGAAGTTCCAGCAGCACCCCGAGTTCGCCGAGACGCTGATGGCCACAGGCGCCACCCGATTGATCTACACCGAGGTCGGATCGAACTTCTGGGGGCAACACGGGCTCGAAGGACGGAACTGGATGGGCCGACTGCTGGAACTGACCCGATCCGAACTCGTCGCCGCCAAGCTGGACATCCTGCAATGACCGACCGGAGCGGTTCGTCGCGGATCGCCTGAGTGACACACGACCGTGTGAATCCACACCCGCAGACCATCAAAGTATCCAGATAAGCGAGGAAGACCCGCTCGCGCCGGTGGGGGCACCGACGTCAGAGGCGCGAAGCACGCACCAGCGCGCATCGAACCGGAGGTCGGCCAGGGAGCCGAGTACGGCACCGAGTGCGCGCACAGCAGGCTGGCCTGCGGCGTCTCCCAGACACCACGGGCAGGGTTCCACGTCGCCAGGGGAACCGGCGGGGGAGGTGAGCAGTCCTCGGACATTCTCGATCACCACCAGACAGGGGTTGAGCGCTTCGATGGCACGGACGACGTGGTGCCACAGCCCGGACCGGGTGCCATCAGCCAGTCCGGCGCGACGGCCGGCGACGGAGACGTCTTTGACAGGGGAAACCTGCGGTCAGGACGCATACCTTCGGGACGTCGGCCCAGTTCACGGCCGTGATGTCCCCGAGATTGGGCACGCCTGGCCAGTGGCGGGACAGGATCCGGGCCGGGCCCGGATCGATCTCGGCGTGCCAGGCGACCGTTCCGCCGAGGGAGGCCTGGACACCGAGATCCAGGCCGCCGTATCCGGAACACAGGCTCCCGATCGACGGCGAGGCCGACGGCATGGGGCGGTCAGCGCGCATGGCGGGGTACCGGGGTGTGGGCGAGGCGGATCGGACTGGCGGAGGGAGACTCCGCCGGAACGCGGTAGATCGAGTTCGTGGGGCGTGCCGAGCGGCTCAGGGCGGCGAGGACGCGAGGTGGGGTGCCGTCGATCCGGTCGGCGCCGCGCCGCAGCGTGAGGAAGGATTCCTGCAGCGAGTCCACGGTGAGGTCCAGCCGGTCCTGCACGACGTCGAACGCGGCCCGGCGGGCATCGCGAAGGTCCGCCGACGCTGGGGCTTCCGCGTACCTCCGCAGGAATCCGAGTTGTTCGAAGGCTTCGGTGTATTTGGTCATGGCGCGTCCGGCCGGGGCAACGGCGCTGGTGTAGGCGGCGTTGACGGGGCCGAAGTCGAGTCCGGGGTCGCTGTTGGTGGCGCGGAAGAGGACCTCGTCGGACAGGTCCTTCACCAGGCCCGTCAGTGCGCCGAGATGATGGGACGCGGTGACGAGATCGGGCAGGGAGCTCTGCGTGTATGACGGGACGATCCGGGAGCGGAGCAGCTCGAACTCCCGGGCCACCGCGTACAGCTCGTCCTTCTCCAGGCCAGCTCGACCTGTGTGATCGGTCATGACGGACTCCGGTGGTTGTGACGGTCGGCAAACGCGGGGCGTGAGGCGGCTGGGGTCGGTACCCAGGGCGTCGTGGTGTCCGCGAGGCGGCTGCGGGCGCGGGCGGCATCGATCCGGTCGGCAGGTGGTGGTGCGCCGGGCCGGCTGACGGACCGACGCGGACCGGGTTCGTCGCCGTGTGCGAGGCGCAGACGGCGGCGGACGTCGTCCAGCGGCCCGAGGGTGTGCAGGGCGTAGCTGATGAGCTGCCCAGGCGCGAGCTCGTCCCGGTCGGCCAAGGCACGGACCTGCCGGGCGGCGACGGCTGCTGTGCGGACCAGGGAGGCTTGGACGATCTGCTCGCCGAAGTGCTCGGCGGCCCCGCCCGTCAGCGGATCGCAGATCCGCAGCACGCGTTCGGGATCGAGGGTTCCGTCGGCGAGAGCGCCGCGACGCTGGGTCTCCCACAGCACGGTCAGCTGGTCGATGGGCTCGCCGCGATGATGCAGGGCGCCGAGGGCGCGATAGATCTGCCGGTTGCTGGGGTCGGCGAAGTCACCGGGCTGGAGCCACCGCACCACGGCGGGAAGTTGGTCGGGCCGGGAGGATAGGCACCCGAGGAGAAGCTCCTCGTCGGCGAGCGCCTGCTCGCCCACAGGCTGTGGACGCTCGGCCTGCGGTGCGTACGTGGCCGGCGGCTGGGCGGGACGGGGAACAGTGCCCCAGCGGTGGGCGAGGTCGGCGAGTACGTCAGACAGGACTTGGGCGTGATGGACCGTTTCCTCTGCCGCGCCGTGCTGGCCGTCGGCGAGCGCAGCCTGGTGAAGACGGGCAGCGTGCTCGGCGACACTCCGGTGGATGGCGCCCTCCAGGACCATCCGCCCGTACACCGGGGCGTGTTCGGGGCGTGGGCATGCCGACACGAGGGAGTGCAGGTACGAGGCGGTGAGCCCGCGGGTCCGCGTGCTCGCCTCCCGCAGCGTGTCGGTCACCCAGGCCAGAGGGACAGGGGCGCCGGCCTTCGTGGCCGTTGCGGGGTGGTCGTCGGCCTTGAGCTGGAGCATCGTGGCGTAGACCGCGCCGTGCGCGGGACGGGAGAAGTGTTCCGGCCGTAGCCAGGGCGAGAGCCGGTCGAGCTGCCCGGGCTCCAGGAAGATCGCGCCCAGCACAGCCTGCTCGGCATGGACGAGCGGGATCATGACCGCTCCTTGCGCGCTGTCTTGCCGTGGTTGCGGATCTCGCCGACCGCGCGGTCAGCCGCCGCCAGGTCTGCGGCGAAGCGGTCCAGCTCACCCGTGAACACGGGGTCCTGAGCAAGCAGGGACCCGGATGGGGAGACGAGCCACCATTCGGCGCCACGTCGTACGACGGGTGTGCCGGCGAGGCGTTCGGGCCGGCGGGCGGAAGCCCAGGACGGGGCGGGGCGGGACATGGGAGTACCTCAAGGAGACGGGGCGCGAGCCCGGGGAATGCGGAGGGAGGTGGGGATTACTCCGTCGGGTCTCGCCAGCCGGGGGCCTGGCAGCACCGGGGTCATGCGGCCGGACCGAAGTCGTCGCGGCGCAGGTTCTTGGCCAGTGCGCGCTCGGTGATCGCCGCGGTCTCCTTGGCGGACGCGGCGCCGAGCCGGTCGGCGTCCGGCTCCCGGTACCAGGGCTTGAGGCCGAGGAGCGCGGGGCGGATGCCGGTGGCCAGCAGGAGGGCGGAACCCTTCGGCAAGGCGCGGATCGCGTCCGGCGGCAGCACTCGCTCCTGGCGCATGGACACCGAGGTGGACTTGCCCGACTCGCTGGTCGACACCGAGACCGTACGGACGTCGTGATCGCCCACCAGGCGGCTGAGCTTGTCCGCGAAGTCCGCGTCGTCGATGCCCGACCCGACGAGCTTGATCGTCGCGGCGGACCACAGGGCGTCCATCCCGGCCTCGCCCCAGACCCGGACGCCCTGGCGGTAGGACTGCAGGATCGTGATCGGGATGACGCCCCGGGAGCCGAGGTGCGAGTACAGGTCCGGCAAGTCGGCGATCTTGCACACGTTGGCGGCCTCGTCGAGGATCGCGAGCAGCGGAGCGTCCAGCCGCCCGCCGTCGCGCTCGGCCCGGATGACGGCCGCGCGCATCACCGCGTCGGCAGCAGCGGCGATGATCGCCGAGGCGGACCCGCCGCCGTCCTTCGACAGCAGGAACAGGGTGTCCTGGCTGGTGGCGAACGCCTCCGGCTTGAACTCGTGAATCTTGCCGAGGCCGCTGGGCGGCGTGACCCAGGCGGCGATGGCCGGATCGAGCAGGCAACTCGCGTACTGCCGAGCCGTTTCGAAGATGCCGTCGCGGGTCTCGACGGCACCGGCCACGGTGCCCTGGAGCTGGGCGGCGACCGCGTCGAGGCCGGCGTCCTGGAGGAGGTCGATGGGGGTGCGGTCGGCCGGGGAGGCCAGCCAGGCCAGGACGTCGGTGATAGGACGATGGTCGCGGGCCGCGGCGAGGAACAGCGCGGTGAGCGTGTTCGCGGCGGCTGTGGACCAGAAGTCGCCGGCACTCGACTCATCCACGGAGGCGGTCACGAAGTGCCCGGCCAGGCGGCGGGCCCCGGCGAGTTCGCGGGCGTCGGCGAGGACGTCCCACCACATCGTCTGGGGTGCGTGGGCGATCTGCTGCGGATCAAGCGTCCATACCGTGCCCGCGTCGGCGCGGGCTGCGAGCGTGGTGGTGTAGGCATCGCGTGCCGCCTTGTTCGAGGTCAGCAGCACCGGTCCGGGCGCTCGCAGGATCGCCGGGATCGCCAGACCGGAGGTCTTCCCGGACCGGGGCGCCATGATCGCGAGGATCACGTCCTCCCACGAGGAACGGACCTCGCGCGCGCCCGGCGCGAGCGTGCCGAGCAGAACGCCGCGGTCGTCGGGTACGACGTCCTTGGGCCGGGTGCCCTTGAGACTGGGGCGAAGGTCGATCGCCTTGGCCGCGATCTTCTTCGGCATCAGGTCGGCCAGATCGCGCTGGTCGGCCAGTCCCTTGGGGTTGCCTCGTAGCCGCAGCCACATCCTGACGCCGAGCAGCGCGGTGGCCAGGAGGATGAGTGCGGGCAGGACGTAGCAGGCGCCGACGAGGACGGGCTGCGAGAGGTGGGGCCAGACCTCGTGGGGGTGCAGGAGCGCGGCGGTCGGTTCGTACGGGGCCCAGGGGCCCGACCCGGTGACGGTGTTGGCGCCGTTGCCGAACAGCCAGGCCAGCGTGCTGGCGCCCGTGCCGAGGGCCGCTACGGACAGCATCAGGTACAGCAGGAAGTCGGTGCCGGTGGTGGTCGAGGGCGTGCTGGTGCGTGCAGGAGACAAAGCGCGGTCCCGATACGTGGTGCGAGATGGGCGGTGAGCTGGGGCCGGCGGGTTCTTCTGGTGATCACGAGGGGGCTCCTAATGGCAGTGGCGAGCGGGGGAGGAGGGAGCAGGCGTTACGGCCGAGGTCGTGAGGTCCGGCTGCGTAAGGGCCCTGGTGGCGCCGGCGGTCGGTGAGGAGGACATGGCCGCGCCGCTGATCCGGTGTCGCCGGATCTCGTCGAGCGTGGCGGCCAGTGCCTCGTCGGAGATCAGATCCTCGGCGATGTTCGCGTCGAAGTCCTGAGCTCGCAGCAGACACACGGCGCGCGTGGCCCGGTGCTTCTGTTCCTCCTCGGACAGTCGCTCGGGGAGCTGGTGCCAGACGTAGTGCGGAGGAAGGACCTTCTCCACGAAGCCGCATGCGACGAGCACCCTGTGGGCTTGCGGGTTGTCGCAGTCGGCGACTACCTCGGTGCTCAAGCGTTTGCGGTAGATCTCGATGTCAGTGCCGTACTCCTCGTGCAGGAACGACATGGAACGGCCTCTCTGCTGAAGAGGATTGGTCAGCGCGTCCGCTTCGGCTTCGGCGCGGATGGTGGGGTGGCGGCTGGCGCCGTGGTCGGGGTGGTGGATGCTCCGGCGCACTTGGTGGAGGGGGCGGTCGCGAAGTAGTTGGTGACCCGCGCCTGCCCGCTCGGTTTCGCCGGATGGTGGAGCGCGCGCAGCTGCTCGGCGGCGACGTGCAGGTCCTCGCCGACGTCGGTCAGCGTCGCGGCGGCCTCCCTGAAGTCGTGCGAAAGATCCCAGCCGGCGTCGGACTCGGATGCCTTGGCCTGCTCGGCGGCGGCTTCGAAGAACTCACTGAGGCGGACGAGCACACCGTCGTGGGGGTCGAGGACCTGATCGGCGAGATCTGCGGCAGTCTCGTAGGTCTCGGCGCCGTTGAGTTCGTCGGTCAGCCGCAGAATCTGATGGCCGTGAACCCGCTTGCCCTGTGGGTCTGAGGGCGTGGTGAGAAGGCCGATGTGCAGATCGGGGCCGAGGTCGACGCGGTAGCCGACGGTGGCGAGCATGCATGCCGCCTGGCTGGCCATCTGGTTCTCCCGGGCTTCGCCCATGTCCCAGGGCAGGCGGTGTCAGAAGGACCGCGGTGTCGTCTCGATGACGAAGTCTGCGCGCTTGAGGAGGATTGCGGCGAGTTCGTCTCCGCCCTCGGCGGTGACCTCACCGGTCGGACGGCGTGTGATGGCGATGGCGGACGGGGTGGGCATCGTGGAGTCTCCGTTCAGAAGTGCGGGTTCTCGGACGGCCGGTCGCCCGCGGAGGCGGCTTCCAGTAGTTCGGGTAGGTCCACGGGATCGGCGTGGCGCTGGTCGATCCACCAGCCGGCACGGGTCAGGGGTCGTGCGGCGTTCTCGACGGCGGCCCACTCCGCCTCGCTCGTCGTACCTTCGACGACGAGCGCGGTGTACGCGGCGGAGACGAGCTGGTGGCGACAGCGGGTGGCCCAGGCGACGGCGCGGTCGGTGCCGTCCAGCGGGGGCATGCGGTATTGCTCCGACCACTCCTCGGCCCTGGCCTGTTCGGTGGCACGCTGCGTCGCGAGCCACTCGGCCCTGGCCGCGGTGTCCTCCTCGCGGGAGGACTGCCAGCAGTCGGTGCATTCCCGGCCAGCGAGCCAGCGGGCGTATCCGCTACGCCGGTCGGCTGCGCGGCCGGAGAGATCGGCCTCGGCGGTGTGACCGCAGGCGTGGTCGATGGTCCAGAGCTTCTTCACGGCCATGAGTCGGACTCCTTGCGTGTCGGGAACGGGGATCAGAGGGTGCGACTCGGGGTGGCCGAGGCAGTTCGAGGGCGCGGCGCTGCTGCCTCGCTCTCGCGCTTCGGGGCGCTGGTCGGGCGGTTGGGGGACGAGGCGACGGCGGCGCGTGCTCGCGCGGTGTGCGTGACGCGGAGCCATTCCTGCCGCTCTGGCAGCGGTACGTCGGCCAGGGGCGGGGCGTTCTCGGGCGTCGCGTCGGGCATGACGGACAGCTCGATCTGGGCTCCGACGAGCTGGTCGCCGAGGAAGGCGACGTGATGGGCGATGCTGCGTAGATGGAGGCCCAGCTCGCGACCGTTGGGTGTGTCGAGCCGCTCGCACCAGGCAGCGGCCGTGTCGACGAACTCCTCCAGGTCGAGCACTACGCCGTGGTGCTCGTCGAGGATCTCGCCCAAGACCTCGGAGACGTCCACGGCACGGCGCAGCTCGTGCAGCTCCCCGGTCAACGCGGTCAGCGACAGGCCCGGCCGTGTCGGCCGCGCCTGGACACCGACCGGAGTCGGGACTGGCGGCGGAATCACGATCCTGGGATCGGCTGCGACCGAGAGGCCGGCCTCCTGGAATTCGCGGGTGGCGTTGGCGACGGTCCGCACCGCCGTGTTGTGGGGAGTGCCGTCCGGTAGCAGGTAGACGTCGAGGTACTCGCTGTACCGGAAGTGGTGCTTGCGCAGGACCTCGTCCAGGAACGGGCGGTTGTCCGAGACGGCTGCGGCCACCCCGAAGTCGGGGTGCATCCCGAAGGCGACGTCCGGTTCGAGCTGAAGGGACATGGATGGCTCCTTGGTGCGTGCGGTCTAGCGGGCGCGGACCGGCTGCGGGGTGGTGGGGGCAAGGCGGTACTCGACGTCGACGGCGGGTTGCCGCAGCGGCGGAGTTCCTGCCCTGGCCGGAGAGACTGCGGTGGCGGCCTGCGCCCGGCGCTGCTGACCAGAGGGCGTTGGATCGGGGTGCTCGCTGCCGTGGGAGGGAGAGACGGCGTCGAGCTCACGGGTTGAGATGGACACGGATTCCCCAACGGTGGAGACCGCCGGAGCGGGAAGTTCCTTCAGCCGGTCGAGGAGACCTCGGCCCGCACCGAGCCGGGTGTAGGGCTGGAGGTCGTACGCGACGTCGGAAGCGACGCTGTACCGCGCGGCCCGCAACGACTGCACCGCTTGCGCCCCGCGCCGTACCGGGTCACGGTCCGGTTCGGTCAGGCCGTACAGGGTGCTGCCGGGCAGCCGCTCGAAGCCGACGAGCCGCAGGATGTGCTCGGCGACGTGGTTGTCGTGCGACGCCGCCGCCACGACGCCGTAGCGATCGTGGTGGCCGACGGTGATGTGCGGGCGTGATTCCGCCACGAAGATGCACCTCGCAGAGGTCGGGGCCATGCGGAGGACGAGGATGCGGCCGGAAGACGGATTTGGCGTGGCCGGACAATTGCGGTAAGCCGTGTCCGTGCGTCACCGTTCTGACCGCACTCGGCCTGCTGGGCAGCCCCCGAGAGGGTGGCGCGCATCCAGGTAGCCTGAGTAGATAGCCAACTCAAACGTCGTCCGAGTCGGGCTGTCGGCGAACTCCCAGGCGGATGGCGCCGTAGCAAGCAACCTCGTGAGTCCAGGACGGCCGCCTGATCAGTGCAGGGCGAGCCATGCGATGACCGCTGTAGCGACCGTTGCGACAGCGCCGATCGCAGTCCAGATCACTGCGGTGCGGTGCCACCAAGGCTGGGATGCTGCAGACTCGGGAGCGTTGATGTGCACCGTCACGTTGCCGTCGGCGCTGATGTGGAGGAGGTTGACAGGGTTCACGGAAGCCCCTCTAAAGGAAGACAGCGAATGGACACGCCTTCGGGACGACTGCGTCCTGAGCGGCACCCCTGACAGTTCCCGTCCACCGCGGTGTCCGTCTGCCTTCAGCGCCATGTTGGACGGTTCCCGGGCCGAGGCGCTGGTCGTCGCTCTAGGCTGCAGGGTGTCCACCGACGGTCTGGTGGACACCTGGACAGTTCGAGGAGCTCATGACGACCACTACGCCGCCGCTGGGCATGGACCCTGAGCAGTCATTTCTCCAAGCGCTGCGCGAACTCGGCGCTTGGCATGACAAAAACAGGGATCAGTTGCCCTCCGACCGCGCCTTGGCTCGCACGTTGCGCGCATCCGCGACCACGGTCGGCAAATGGCTGGACGGTCGCCAGGTGCCCCAACAACCCGAGCGCCTCCTGGAACTGGTCGATCACTTGCGCGGTTGTGCGGTGACGTCGGGTATCGAGCTGCCGGAACCGGCGGACCTGCTCGACCGTGACGCATGGCGACAGCGGCAGGAAGCCGTGCACACACACCGCGCCCAAGTCGTGAGCGAGGGCGTGCTCCGCTCACAGTCTCTGGCTGCTCTGGCTGATGGGGAACGACGTGCCCGCTACGTGGCGTTGCCGGACAAGCCCCGGCCCCTGGCTCAATGGACCGCCGCACAACTCGGAGTCCACCCCGCCGTTGCTGGGAGACCGGCACCCGCCGTGGGCTTCGTGCTGCCCGACTATGTCGACCGGCCGCACGACGAGGAACTACGTGGTCGTTTGACCGCCGCGGCCACCGGATCCGACTCGGCCATGATGGTGGTGCGGGGCCCCTCCTGCGCCGGCAAGACCCGCACCGCGTACGAGGCGGTGCGTGCCTGTCTGCCTGACTGGCGCCTGGTCTTCCCCAAAGGTCCCGACAGCCTCCTGGCCTTGCTGGCTGCGGACGCCTTGGCTCCGCGCACTGTGCTGTGGTTGAACGAGGCTCAGGAGTTCCTACTTGGACCCGCCGGCGACGCGGCCGCCGCGGCCCTGCGCCGCAGACTTGAGCAGCCCGGACCCATGGTGGTCCTGGCGACCCTGTGGCCCGAGTACCACCAAGCGCTCACGGCCACCCCGGCGGCGTCCGCCGAAGATCCTCACTCTCACGCGCGTGCGCTTTTGACGGCCTTGCCCTTGGTCGAAGTCCCCGCCAACTTCACGGCGGCGGTCGTCACTCGCCTCCGTACTTCCAGCGACGCGTCGCTGGCGATCGCCTGCCAGACCAGCAGCGAGCGGCAGGTTACCCAGACGCTGGCTGCCGGGCCCCAACTGGTCGACCACTGGCTGCATCCCGTCGGACCGGGAGGCGTTTACGGCAGTGCGCTGATCACTGCCGCGATGGACGCCCGCCGACTCGGCTGTGGCCCTGCCGTGCCGCTGAGCTTCCTGGAGGCGGCTGCCTCGGGCTATCTCACTGATCAGCAACGTGCTTCGGCAGCTGACGACTGGTTCACCCACGCCCTGGCATATGCCCGTTCCAAGGTCAAAGGCGTCGCAGCAGCCCTGAACGATGTCCCTCGCCATACCGGCATGGGTGCGGTTCCGGGCGTGTGCGCACTCGCGGACTACCTCGATCATCACGCTCGCTCGTCGCGGCGGTTTCAGGTCCCGCCTGACAGCTTCTGGGACGCGGCCCTCCAGCACGCCGAATCCATCGGTGGAGAAGGCTTGCTCGCTCTCGGTGTCGGGGCCGAGAAGCGATGGCGACTGCGCCGGGCATCCCAGCTGTACTCACGGGCTGCCGATACGGGAAGCAGCGAAGCTCTCTTGGCCCTCGGCCGACTTCGCCTGCACACCCGCCATGACGAGGAGGCAGAACGGCTCTTTCGGCAGGCCGGCGACGCCGGCAGCCCTGACGCCCTCGTCCACCTTGCCGAGCAGGCGAGTGAGGCCGGTGACGTTGAGGAGGCGGCACGTCTTTACCGTATGGCGGCCGACGCTGGCAGCGGCCGCGCCTGGGGTGCGTTGGTGAAGCTCCGCATCCGGAAGGGCGGCGTGGCGGCAGGCGAAGAGACTGCCTGCCAAGCCGCCCAGGCGGGTTACCCAGGGGCCCTGGATCACCTGGTCGGGCCGCACACGCCACTTGACTCGGAAACCACCACACGCATGGTGCGGATCGCGTCCGACACCGGCCGCCACGGGTTCCTGTGTGATCTGGCCCGACGGTGGCATCAGCACGGGGATCCGGCGGAAGCGGAGCGCCTGTACCGGATCGCGGGCGAGGCCGGCTCCTACGCCGCCCTCCGCGATCTCGCCTCGCTGTGCGAGGACGCCGACAGACACGGCGAGGCCGAGGAATTCGCCCGACAAGCCGCCGTGTCCCCGCACGCGCTGCGCGGACGCGGTAGGAACCGGTCCGAACACCGGCGCTGGCCGGCCGGGCGTGGGCCCTTGCAGGAACTGGCCCACCGTCGGGCCGAGGCAGGAGACCGCTCAGAAGCGGAGCGCCTCTACCAAGCCGCCGCCGACGTCGGTGATCCCGACGCACTGCGTTATGTCGCCCGACGTAAGGAAGCAGCAGGAGACTTCGACGGAGCCGCTCGGCTGTACGAGCAGGCCACGGATGCCCATTACACCCAGCTCCGGCGCTCACTGCTTCCGTTCATCACCGATGAGGGACGTGAGATCCTCGATGATCACTCCTATTGGCAGGAAATCCAGGCATCACGGGCACTCCGGGACCTGGCCGTGATGAATGAACGCGCCGACAACGCGGACGAGGCGAACCGCCTGCATCGACTCGCCGACGGGCGAGCAACGGGCTATCTCCTCCGCCTGCGAATCGACGCCGAACAGTGGCCGCAGGCGGAGGAGATAGCCCAGGAAAGTGCACAAGCGGGTGACACTGGTCCTCTGCGCAGGCTTGCTGCTGCGTTCCAGGAAGACGGAGACCTGGACCAGACAGCTCGCCTGTATCAGCAGGCTGCCGATGCGGGCGACACCAGCGCCGCCACGGCGCTGGTCGGTCTCATGCGCAGGACCTGGGGCCCCAGCCGCCTACGCCCCGCCAGCAAGCCGAACCACAGGCAGCCGCCCGCACCTGAGGACCTGACCAAGGCGGAAGCCTTGGCACGACGCAACGCCGACGCGGGAGAAGGCAGCCTTCTCCGTCAGCTAACGAGGAGTAACTACCCAGTCCCCGACTGGAAGCGCATCTATCAGCATGGGCTAGAAGCAGACGGGAGCATCTCCGCGCCGTGGTGACGTGCGGTCGGGGACTTCGTCCTGGTCACGTGCCATCCTTGGCACGCGAGCACCCGGTGATCCCTCCTCCCGCGGTATGAATGCCGTGCCAGCGTCTCCGTGGGCACCGTGCTTAGGGAGGACGGTCCGCACGGACGGCATGTGGCCTACCGTCTCCTCGGTGAGGGGGGCATGCCAACGGCGGAAGACGGGCACTGGCGCTGCGCATGCTGCCATCGTCTGCCGCGGGCGTTCGTCCGGGGCTGAGCCGGGCGGACGGGGCGGGGTCAGGAGGGCAGATCGGCGCGCGTAGCGAATCAGGAGGGGGCGGAGGGTACCGGCGGAGCGAGTACTTCGCGAAGGCGGTGCACGTCATGCTTCCGTTCACCTGGGTGGACCCAGGTTGCGGTTGGTCAGCGCGAGCGCGGGGGCCTGCTGGAGTTGAAGAAGCGGATGGCCGGCGGACCGACGTTCGTCTCGATCGCCGCCGTGATCTGGCGAGCGGCGTGCGGGGACCAGGAACGGGCGGCCTCGGCTCGGGCCGACCGGACCTGCTGCCCTCGGTTCGGTCGGGCCGCTGGTGCGGGCAGGGCCCTCTCGGCGCGAGCCATGTCGACGAGGACGCTGGCGTTGTCCACCCAGGTCAGGGAGTAGTGCCAGCCCTCGGCGTTACGCATGGCCAGGGCGTCTGCGAAGGCCGCCTTGGAGCGCGGGTGGTCGGGCAACAGCGCCTCGGCGACCACCTGGAACTCGGCCTGGACTCGGGCGCCACCGTCAGCGCCTCGCGCAGGGCACGGAGCCGGTATGACCAGTGCCCGGCAACACGCTCTGCGGGGTCAAGGAGGGGGAGCGTCTTCTCGGCGTGCGCGACCAGGGCGGGGCCGTGGTCGAGGAAGGGAGCGAACTGCGCCCACATCTCCGCGTCCCGCACCTGCTGGCGCAGGCCGTACCGCTCGTCGAGCGGCCAGTGATCGGCATCGCACAAGCTGTCCGAGACGGCATCCCACTCGGCCAGCACCCGCTGTCCGGCAGTCACTGCCACGGCGACCTGCTCGATACGGACCTGGTGAACGGCCTTCTCGTACAGGGGCAGCAGGCGGGTGGTCACCTGGGACGCCGCGCTCGCGCCGGGTCGGCGCTCACGACGATGCCGTTGGGCGTCTCGGTGGTCGCGGCGAACCCGCTGCCCCGTGGCTCCAGCGCAGCGACCAGGAACTCATGCTGGCGCTGGGGCCGGTCGATGACCAGTAGCTCGACGCCCGACTCGCCGCTGAGCACCGCAACCCGGTGCGGCGCGAACTCGGAGAGGGCCCAGCTCACGTGCCCGCGACCCCAGACCCGCTCGATGAGCGGGAACTGGCCCGCGCCCGCTGCGTGCTCGTGGACGGCGAAGGCCCAGGAACCGGGGAGTCGGGCTGACAGGTCTTCGGCGAACTCCGCGAGATCCTGCCGTGGGCCCGGTCGGTGGGGTGATGGGACGGGTTGGTGCTTCGCGGGCTGCGAACTCCGGAGTGGGGCCGGGACGGTGCGCGCGGGTTCGTCAAGCGAGGCGTCGTCGATGGCGACGTAGTGGCTGGCCACAGTGGTGTACAGCTGCTGAAGCGTCGCCCGGACTTGTTCCGGATGATTGTCGCCGAGGACGTAGGCGAAGTCGGGGTTCCCGGTGGAGAAGCCGGCGTCGAGCAGCAGCTGGTGCGCGGCGCCGAGGTCGTCATGGGCGGTGGAGGCAGTGAGTCCGAGCTCCGGGTGCTTGCCCAGCGATATCCACGCCAGTTCAGCCATGGGGGGTCGCGCCGTCCTCGTGTTCGGCAGGGCGACGGTTGTCTGCTCGTCGCGCTGATGCCATGGGAGCGGAGGGTCCTGTGGTCACAGGGATACGGCTCTGTGTGGTGTGGGCACGGGCGGCGTCGGCGTAGAGCTGGGCGAGGCGGCGCAGGCCGCGACGGATCGTGCGCTGCAGGTGCATGGGGATGACTTCCTGTACGAAGGGTGTGCGGCTGGCGGGGAGGGGGAGCCGAGGCGACGTGTCGGCTCCCCCTGATAGGGCCCTGATCACGAGCGCATCGTTCAGGCATGCATCCGGGCGTCCGTGTCGAACAGCTCGCGTTCACGCAGATGGAGCAGATGTTGAGTGATGAACGACCGACCCGCGACCTTCCACAGGCCGCGCCCCTTGGTGAGGGCCGAGACGGCTTGGGTCTCGACACCAGTGAGGCCCAGCAGGCCAGCCGCGGAGCCGAGTTGGTCGGCTTCCTGGCGGTAGATGATGCGGGTGGAGCAGTCGGTGAGCAGGCCCTCAGCGAGTGCGCGCCCCCGGGAGCCGGCGTCGCCGGCGGTGAGCAGGTCGCTCATGCGGTGGATCACCATCATGTTGGCGATGCCGAGTCCTCGACTGAGCTTCCACTGGCTCTGCATGCGCTCCAGGAGGGCGACGTGCCGCATCACGCGCCATGCCTCGTCGTAGATCACCCAGCGCCGTCCGCCGCTGGCGTCGGCGAGCGCGGACTCCATCCAGGCGGAGGCGCAGGTCATCGCGAGGACGAGCGCGGTGTCGTCGCCGGCCCCGCCGAGCCGGGACAGGTCGATGGAGAGCATGGGCGCGGCCGGATCGAACGCGACTGTGCTCGGCGCGTCGAACATGCCGGCCAGGTCGCCGTGCACGAGGCGCCGTAGCGCGTGGGCCAGGTCCTCGGCTGCCCGTCCGAGCCGTCCGGACAGGTCACCGAGTGCGGCGTCGAGCCGCTCAGGTGAGCCGAGCACATACGCCACGTCGCTGAGCAGCGGCGTGGTCCCGACGGCTTCGGCATGTGTGACCGCCTGGTTCAGTGCCACATCCAGGGCGGTGTGCTCCATCGGGTGCAGATCGCGCCGCAGAACCGTCTTCGCGAGCGATCCCAGGAGAAGCAGGCGCCGCTTGCGGGCCTCGCCTGCCCAGTCCTCCTTGCTGACGCCGAACGGCCTGGCAGGGGCGTCCAGCGGATTCAGCCGGCCGGGAAGGCCGGGGCCGAGGGCGATGGTCTGACCGCCCAAGGCCTGGGCGACCACGGTCCATTCACCCTTGGGGTCGCAGGGGATGTAGATGCGGTAGCCGAAGGCCACGGCGCGCACGGCGAGGGACTTGGCCAGGGCGGACTTGCCCATGCCGATGATCCCGGCGAGCAGGATGTTGGGATTGGTGAATCCGTCGAGTCGCCCGTACAGCGCGAACGGGTCGTAGGTGAAGGCGGCCTCGGCGTGCACGTCGCGGCCCACATAGATGCCCTGGCCGCCCAGGCCGCCCTCGGCGAGAAAGGGGTAGGCGCCGGAAGCGGTGGCGGTGGTCATCCGGTGGGCCGGGAGCTTGAGATGGCTGCCACGGGCGGAGGCGGGACCAGGGCGGCCGGCGGTCGGATAGGTGGCGCGCAGCTCGGAATCGGCGCCGGTCTCGGTACGGCGGGCTTCGGGCTGGCTGGCGTGGCGGGCCTTGTCGCGGGCGGCGGCGAACTGGTCGCGAGCGGCGCGGGCCGTACGGCGGTCGGTCCTGCGGGGGACGAAGAGCGGGCTGGCGCTGGCTCGGGTGGTTCGAGTGGACATGCCGGTGGTGCTCCGGTGGTCAGTGGCGGGTGAGGCCGGTGAAGGGGTCGCGGAGATCGGCCGGGGTGTGGGAACGGCGGACCCGGGCGGCGGTGGCCAGGTGGCGCTGGCACACGGTGAGGTCGGGGGCGCCCTCGGGGAGGCGGGCCCGGCACGCTTCCCGCGTGGGGAGGCGGCCGGTGACCGGGTGCGGGGCCGCGTGATACGCGGCGTGGAGGTGCTCGGCCGCCTGCCACAGCCGGATACGGCAGGCCCTCAGGTGGTCGCCCTCGGCGGCGTCCACGGGAGAGGTTCGCGCGGTGTGCGCGTCCAGCAGTCCGTACAGGGCGACCAGGTGGGCATGCAGGGAGTCCAGTTCGGTGCGGCCGGCGGCGACCGGGGCGACGGGCATGTTGATGGCCCGGTGGAAGTCGAGCGCGGCGGTGGCGAACGGGACGAAGTCCGGAGCCAGTTCGGATAGGGGTTCGGTCGGCATGGGGTGCCCTTCGGTAGAGCGCGGGCGGTGGTGCTGGGCCGGGCTACGGGCGTGCGAGCGGCAGGGCGGCGTTGGTGAAGGCTTCGGCCTGCTGCCAGGTCAGCAGGCGCAGGTCGACGAGGGCGGCGACGGCCGCGGTCTCGATGGCGGCGCAGGCGGCGTTGAGTTCCTCGTCGGTGTCCGCGCTCACGGTGAGCAGGCCGGTGAGTGCGACATCGGCGTGTCCGGCGATGAGCTGGCGCTCGCGCTGTTTGATGTCGGCGTACTCGACCGAGTCCTCCTCGGAGTCGACCTGGCCCTTGCGGGCCCGTTCGGCGGCGTCGGCGATCACGGTGGCCTTCTTGCGCTGTACGTCCTTGAGGGCGGCGTCGAGTCCCTTGGGCTCGTAGGTGAGCGAGAGGGTGCGGCGGACGCCGGTGGTGAAAAGGAGCTGGTGGAGAAAGCCGGAGTTGGTCTCGATGCGCGGCCAGTTCTCGATCCAGAACGTGGCGTGGTGGGCCGAGTCGGTCTGGATCCGGTCGGCCTTCTCGACCAGGACGACCGGCCCGGCGGCAGCGGGGTCGGCCTGCGGCCGGCCCGAGTCGGACCACCGGTCGAGGGCGGCCGACGCCTTGGGGTCGTACGCGGTGCGGATCACGGCGGCGATCTCACTTGCGGCCAGCCAACCGCTCGGTGTGAGACCGGAGGTACGGGCGGACTGGTCGAAGGTCGAGGCGAGCTGGGCCAGGACGGCGAACGCTCCGGTGAGTCCGCCACCGGCTTGGTTGATCAGGCGGCGGGCGGCGTTGAGATCGAGGGCAAGGGCGACGTACGCCTCGTGGGGTGCGGCGGCGGGGCCGGCGGCGGCCAGCAGGTCGCTGTAGACCTGACCTGCGAGCGGGGTGTGTGCGTTGCCGTGCTCGTGCCAGTAGCGGTTGAGCGCGTCGCCGGAGTCGGGGACGGTGCGCTCCAGGACCTGGACGCGGGCGATGTGCCCGGTGCGCGCGAGCGCGGCCAGGGTGCGGCCCCAGCCGGCGACGTTGCCGTTCTGGGTGGCGGGGTCGAGCAGGGCGAACGCGCGGGAGGAGACCTTCACCACGGCGGTGAGAGTGGCGTGGTGCGGATCGTGTACCGCGCCGAGGCGGCCGTCCGGCGAGGTGACCACCCGCAGCGACGCGGCCGTGCCGGGCAGGTGGAGCAGGCCCTCGCGCCGCGGTCGGGTGGACGGCCGGGCGAGCCAGACCAGCTGGCCCCGGAAGCGGCGAAGCGCGTACCGGATCGCGATCGGTGCCCAGTCGGCGAGCGCGCGCCCGCGGTGGCGGACGAAGACCGCCGCGAGGACCAGAGCCCACAGCGGTATGAGCTTGAGCGCTCCGGTCACGCCGGAGGTGAGCAGCACGCCGAGCAGGAGCAGACCGCAGACCGCGACGACGATCAGCTGAGGGGCCGAGAGCCCGAGCAGCACGCCCCGGCGCGAGCGGTGAGGGAACTTGACCGTGGCCGGGCCGTCGGGGTGTGGAGCGTCAGGGAGCATGGCGAAGCCGTCCTTGGAGCGTGAAGAGAGGGAAGAAGAGGAAGACGGGGCGGGCCGGGCGGGATCTCGGCCCGCCCCGTCAGCTACGGGCTACGAGCCCGATCGATCCGCTGGCCCGGGATAGATCCACCGCTGCGGCGTGGCGCCACCCTCCGGAGGAGGTCCACTGCGCCGTGGTGCCGGCGGATCCAGGTGCGTGACCTGCGGCGGCGCGACCGAAGCGCCCTGCGGCGTCGCCCCCGGAAACTGCCGGTGTCGAGTCGGCCGCGTGGTTCTGACCGGAGCGCTGGATGAGCGGGACTCCGCGATCGCCGTCCGTGGGCGGTCGACGGATCAGCGCCCGGCCCTTGTCGCCCGTTGCGCCCGTGTCCTCACCGAAGCGGAAGTGGGTCTGCTTCGGCCCGGTGTCACCAGCGTCACCGCCGGATCCGCCGGTCGGATCGATCCCGGAGGCGACACCGTCCGACCCCTGGCCCGGCACCTTCGCCGGTCCCTGCGGAGCACGCATCCCCGTGCCGGCCTGGACCGCGAGCTGCCCCGCGGTCTTTGCCGCGCCCGCGGCGACCGCCATCCCCGCGATACCGGTGCGGTGCAGATCGTCATGGCCGCCGCCATCGGCCGCCCAGTGCACGAACTTGTACGTGGCGTAGGGACAGAGCAGCACCAGGACCATCACGACCATGCCCGCGATCGCGTCCGCCAGGGCGCCGAGTCCGTCGTTAGCGTCGGTCTTGCCCATGGCCGAGACGCCCAGTAGGAACACGATCGTCATCAGGAGCTTGGAGACGATCAGGGTGCTCGTCGCCTCGATCCAGCCGCGCCGCCAGCGCTGCGCGACCTCCCAGCCCCCGCCAGCCCCCGCGAAGACGGCCAGGGTGACCAGGACCATGATGCCGACCTTGCGGGCGACCATGACCGCCCAGTAGAGGAAGGCGCCCACCGCGCAGCCGAGTGCGACGAGGGCGGGGACGCCCCAGCCCAGGCCGTACATCGCCCCCAGCTCGTTGACCTTGATCATGCGGCGTACGGCGTCGTCCACGGAGCTGTTGGCCGCCTTGAAGAGGCTGGCGCTGAGCGCGTCGACCACCGTGATCGCGACAGTGGTGCAGGCGATGGCGGCGAAGGCGAAGAACACTCCGGCCACGGTCCCGTACACCGCCTGCGCCAGGGCGCGTTCGTCCCGGCGCCAGGCGGCACGGGTGAGCTGCAGGCAGAACGTGCCGACGGTCAAAATGAGGCCGATAGGCAGGATCAGCTCGTAGTTGCTCCTGAACCACTCGGCGTCGAGATCGACGGCCGTGGTCTTGTCGACGGCCTTCGAGGCCAGGTCCGCCGCAGCCTGGGCCATCTCGCCCATCGACTTGGCGATCCAGGCGCCGATGCCGTCGGTGACGGCTTCGCCGGTCGCGCCGACCACGCCGCCGACGGTGTCGCAGACCGTGTTCATCAGAGGGAGGTCACAAGTTCCCATGAGCGCACCTCCTTTCATAGGTTGGGGTGATTACGGCGAGACCTTCGGCAGGACCCCGACGAGGGCGCAGTCGTGTCGTGGCCGGCACTGGACGGCGAGGGTCGTCGAGCGGGATTCGGCTCCGGCTCCGGAGCCCTTCCAGGCGATGGACTGCTTGCCGGTGACCGTGACGGCGTAGACGTACGCCTCGGTGATGGCGCCGGGGTCCTGGGCCAGGGCGGTTTTGAATGCCTGTGGGAAGTGCCCCTCGCCGACACTGGCGCTGGCATGCTGCCCGTTGTCACGCATCCGCGACCAAAGCACCGGGGTGGGCACCTGGTCCGTGACCGACTTCCAGTCGGCGTACTTCTTCTCGCCGGTCATCCACCGCTTGAGGCCGGCCAAGTGCTCGGCCTGCGAGGAGGACCGGGTGTCGTACGTCCACAGGACCTTGGTGGCGGCCTTGGCGAACTCGATCGGATCGGTCGTCTTGGGCGGCGCGGCCGCCGCCGATCCGTGATGCGTCGTGACGGCCGGGGAGGGGAGCGCCGAGGAGGGCGACGGCGCCGGGGCGGTGTTCGCCGGGGCCGGGCTCTCCGTACGGGTGACGTACGCGACCAGCCCGGCGACAGCCAGCAGAACGGCGAGGACGACGCCGCCGATCGAAGCGCGGCGCAGAACCAAGGAGGGGGCGCCATGCCGCCGAGTCCTGGCGGAGGAGAGACGTTCCTTCGGCATCAGTGAACCTGCGTCCCCATCGCCGAGAAGAAGGCGACGACGCCGTTGGCCGCGCCGAGCAGGAGGGCGCAGCCGGCGGCGACGACCGTGCCCTTCTTGCCGTTGGCCTCCGCCTGGTGGCCGCCGCTGTGGTGGCCCCAGGCCCAGACGATGGCGGAGATGGCGAGGGCGCCGACCGTGGCGATGATGCCGAACAGGTTGATGCTGCCCATGACCTTCTTGAGGACGTCGAGACCGGGCAGGCCACCCTCGCTCGGTGTGACGCCGGGGTTGTACGCCAGCATCTGGGCGTGCTGAATGAGCTTCATTTAGGACTCCAGTACGAATTTGGGTGCGCGAGGGCCCGGAAGGGTGAAGCGAGGAGAGGAGAGAGAGGCCGGGTGTCAGATGACCCGGCGGGCGGCGAGCACGTCCGGCCGCCAGTCGGCGAGGGTCGAGATCTTGACCACGTCGCCGGTGCGCGGGGCGTGCAGGAGCAGTCCGGAACCGATGAACATCCCCACGTGTTCCGGGACTTCGGCCGTGCCGCGAGTGAAGAGGAGGTCGCCCGGTTTGAGAGCCTGGACGCTGACCGCCTTGCCCTCATTGGCCTGCGTGTACGTGGTCCGGGAGATCGAGATGCCGCCGGCCTTGTACGACGCCTGCATCAGCGACGAGCAGTCGCAGCGCCCCATCGGGTCCTGGCCGCGCGGAGCGGTGCAAGCGCCACCCCACTGATACGGAGTTCCGAGCTGTTCCAGACCCCAACGGATTGCCGTACGAACGGACTTCGGTGCGTCAGCCGGAATCTCGTAACTTTCGGGGACGGAGCCGGCGGGGATCGGACCGAACTTTTCCCCGTCCTCACCGGTGTCGCACCCTCCAGGCGCCAGATCCACCTGCTCGCCCCTGTTGCCGGTGCCAGAGCCCGACCCCGTCGACAGCGACGTGGCGATGGCCTTCTGCAGAGCCGTGGCGAGCGGCTCCCACTTGGCGTACGCGTCGGGGAAGCCGCTCTTCTGGACCGCCTGAGCGGCCTGCGTCACGGTCATGGACTGCCAGCCCGAGACCTGCAACAGCGACTCGTAGAACTTCGTCGAGGCGTGCACCGGATCGCGGACCTGCTGGGCCGTTCCCCAGCCCTGGCTGGGGCGCTGCTGGAAGAGTCCGAGCGAATCACGGTCGCCGTAGTCCAGATTCCGCAGCCCCGACTCCTGCAGGGCCGTGGCCAGCGCCACGATCTGACCTCGTGCCGGCACCTTCATGGCGACACCGGTGGCCTGGATCGTCCTGGCGTTCGGGATCTGGTCCGCGGGATCGTCCAACCCCGGGACCGACACCGCGGCCTTGCCGCCGCCCTTCAGGATCGACTCCACCTGCTTGGCGACCGCTGCGGAATCCACAGCCTGCGCATCGCTGCCCGCGCAGGCGGCCTGGGCGCTGCCGGCACCAGCAACAGCCATCACGAGTGGGGCGACGAGCAGCAGCGGGCCGAGCGCCACGGCCCCGACTATCGCCGCGCCCGCCTTCACGGTCGCGGGCCGTCCGCCAAGGGCTGGGGGCGGGAGACGGGCTCCGGCGACGGGCGTGCGTGGGCATGCTGCATCAGCAACTCCTTGTTCGTAGGTAGCGCGGCGCCGGGGTTCTCGTCGATAAGGTCACCGGCACCGCACCGGTCAGGGATTCACATCACCTGAGATCAGGGAATGGAGAGACCAGAGGTCGGGAGCGGCTAACTCTCGTCCCCTGGAATCCCTCTTACTAGGATGCGGCAGCCAGCCGCGCTCGTAATCTCACGCGCCACATGGAGATCCCTCCCGCCGAAATGCCAGATCCTTTGGGGGTGCTGGCGTGGCGCCATCTGAACGAGGAAGCACGCATCAGCACAGCTCAACAGGCCAGGAGCTGGGCCCCGTCGGTCGAACACGGCGAGACTGTAGAGACGAATTCCGGCCGCACCAAACGACACCTTGACGGCCGACCCCGACCTGCCATCTGGACCCAGAGCATCATTAGGTACGGCCGGGAACGACGGTTAATCTCCACCCATCGCTATCCCTAGATGGCTGCCTTTGGCGCCCCCCGGGAGTGGCTCCGTGACGTGTGCAGCATTCCGGGAACGCGGAATCAGCGCACGCCCCATCCCTGCGGAAAGAGAGAACCGCGCAATGCCGTACACCCTGCACCGAGGCGACGCGCTGACCGCCCTCGCCGGCATCCCCGACAACAGCGTCGATGCCGTCATCACCGACCCGCCCTACAACAGCGGCGGCCGAACCAGCGGCGAACGAACCGGCCGCAGCGCCCGGGCGAAGTACACCTCGGGCGACGCCGAGCACGACCTCGCCAACTTCCCCGGCGAGAACCGCGACCAGCGGTCGTACGGCTACTGGCTCACCCTCCTGCTCACCGAGTCCTACCGGGCGACCGTCGAGTCCGGTACGGCCCTCGTCTTCACCGACTGGAGGCAGCTGCCCACCACGACCGACGCGCTCCAGGCCGCCGGCTGGACCTGGCGCGGCATCGCCTCGTGGCACAAGCCGGTCTCCCGACCGCAGAAGGGCCGGCTCAAGCAGTCCTGCGAGTACATCGTCTGGGGCACCAAGGGCCCGGTCGACCCCGACCGGAACCCCGTCTACCTCCCTGGCCTCTACACCGCGAGCCAGCCCCGGAAGGACCGCGTGCACATCACGCAGAAGCCCGTGGAGGTGATGCAGGAGCTGGTGAAGATCTGCCCGCCGGGCGGAACGGTGCTCGACCCCTTCACCGGCTCCGGTACCACCGGCGTCGCAGCCCTGCGCGAGGGCCGCAAGTTCGTCGGCGTCGAACTCTCCGACCATTACGCGGCCATCGCTGAGCAGCGACTCCGAAGCGCACTGACCCGGGACGACTTCGAACTCGCCGGGCCTGAAGAGTGAGACCGAAAAGCCCCAGGCGGCAGGACCAGAACGCAGAAAAGGGTGGCTGCTCCGTCATGTTGGTGGAGCAGCCGCCCTTTGCCGCGAGGAGGGCTTTAGCCTCGCGCTTTCATGAAGCGGGCTGTCCGGCAGGTGATCAGAACAGCAGAAAGTGCCTCTGACCAGCGAGAATGAGGATTGTCGAGGTCCTTGTTCCCGCACCAGCCGGAGGCACTTCCCAGGTGAAGAAGCGTATCGGGTTCTATCCGCGTGTCCGTGTCGAGGGGGGTGGTCGCGGTGTGGTCTCGCAGGCCGGCGTCGTGCTGCTGGTCGAGACGATCCGTAAGTCCGGTCTGGACGCGGCGATATCGGCGGGGTTGGCGCCCTGGCGCAAGCCGCGGGCCGTGCACGACCCCGGCAAGATCCTCCTCGACGTGGCACTCACGGTTGCACTCGGCGGGGACTGTCTGGCCGACGTCGCCATGCTGCGGGCCGAGCCGGGTGTGTTCGGGCCGGTGGCCTCCGACCCGACGGTTTCCCGTCTGATCGACACACTCGCCTCGGGCGGCAGGCGAACGCTGACGGCAATCCGCGCGGCCCGCGCCGAAGTCCGCGACCGGGTGTGGAAGTTGGCCAGCGAGGTGGCGCCGGACGCGGGCGGGCAGGTGATCGTGGACATCGACGGCGTCCTGGTCCTCGCGCACTCCGAGAAACAGGACGCGACCGCGACCTGGAAGAAGACCTTCGGCCACCACCCGCTCATGGCCTTCGTCGACCACGGCCCAGGTGGCTCCGGTGAGCCGGTGGCGGGGCGGCTGCGGCCGGGCAACGCGGGCTCGAACACCGCGAGCGATCACATCCACACCGCTCAGCTGGCGTTGGCCCAGCTGCCGAAGACTTACCAGCGCGGACGGCAGACGCTGATCCGTACCGATTCCGGCGGCGGCACGCATGAGTTCGTGGCCTGGCTCGCCCAGCGTGGCCGGTGGCTGTCGTACTCGGTCGGGATGACCCTCACCGACGCCATCCACCAGGCCGTCTTGAAGGTGCCGCCGTCGGCCTGGACGCCGGCTGTCGAGCCGGACGGCGAGGTCCGCGACGGCGCCTGGGTCGCTGAGGTCGACGGAGACTGCCTCACGAGCTGGCCGAAGGGGATGCGGCTGATTGTCCGCAAGGAACGACCTCACCCCGGCGCTCAGTTGCGCATCACCGATGCCGACGGCCTGCGGCTGACCTGCTTCGCCACGAACACCGTGGATGTCCCGATTGCGTCCTTGGAGCTGCGTCACCGCCAGCGGGCCCGCGCCGAGGACCGCATCCGAAGCGCGCGGGCCACCGGCCTGCGCAACCTCCCCCTGCAGGACACCGCGCAGAACCAGATCTGGCTGGAGATCGTCCAGCTCGCCCTCGACCTGCTCGCCTGGATGCCGATGCTCGCCCTGACCGGAAAAGCCCGCAGGTGGGAGCCCCGCCGCCTGAGGTTCCGCCTCTTCAGCGCCGCCGCCCAGATCATTACGACCGCCCGCCGCAGGTGCCTGAGGTTCGCGCGCCACTGGCCCTGGACCGACGTGATCACCGACGCACTGGAACGACTCCAAACCCTCCCGAACCCTGGCTGACCAGCACGTTCCCGCCCCTACGACCAGCAGCACACCGCCCGGAATCGTGGAACCCGGCGCCCACCCGACGCGACAGCCGGGACATGAACATGCCCACGACCAGCCCGAACACCGAAACGGACCGCCAGCAGAACCGACGGACCGTCACGAAAGATCGAGGTTAGGTCGCCTCGACAGCTTGCTGGATCAGATCGGTCGCCCGCGCGAGCTCCTCGCGCGAGCTGATCCGCACCTCGACGCCACCACGGAGACCGAGGGCGCTCACGCCGCTGATGTCTCGGGAGAAGCCTTCCTGCAACTCGACCGCTCCCGGATCCAGCCGCAGGTTGATCACGACCTGTCTCTTGCGCGGCTGCATACGCACCGTGGCGACGTTCGTGAAGCGCCGATAGGCGACGTAGTGGAGCTGCGGCTCTTTGATCACGTCCTGGTGCGACAACAACAGCTCGTCGAGATCCGCGAAAAGCTCCTTGAGGTCCGCGGGTGACTCGTCGTGGTACTGCTGGAACGTCTTCGACGACGATGACGCGGAGCGCGCCGCAGGCAGGGTCTTGCCGCGCGCGGTGGTCCGAGTGCCGCCGGTAGAGGTGACGAGTTGCAGGGTCAGAGCGTCGTCGAAGATTCGGTAGGCGAGCAGATCGATCCGATGGCTGATCATCTCCACCGCCACCGTCTCGTGATACGTGAAGGCGCCGGCGATGCACACGATCCTGGGCGCGCTCCAGTCGATCTCTTCGGCCACCGACTCGCCGAGCTTCCCCGCGACCAGCTTTTCGAACTCGTGGTGGTGATCCTGGAGCCAGCACAGGTATGAGAGCGCCTGGACGACGACGGCCTCGTCCCGGGTCCGCTTGTACTCCACGATCACCGGCGTGCCGGTTTCGTCCAGCCCGAGAGAGTCGATCCGACTGCCGTGCCGCCCCGTGCGGTGCTCGGTGGCCAGGAAGCGGATGCCGAGCATCGTCTCCATGTTGGCCTCGATGAGCCGCTGCAGTTCGACCTCGACTCCCACGGCTGCTCCCGGCACCTCGGTGGCCTCCCCGCCCCTCACCCTGAAGACCTTCAGGTTGCTCATACGTCCCCCATGGCTCTCAGATCTCAGAACATGTAATTGAGTCCACGAGGTGTCTATTCCGTGGTGGCGGCTAACGCCAACGTGCACGTATGACCCCGCCTGAGCCGAACGACCGCCACACAGGAAGCGTCTGTACCAGCGGCCGAGGATCCGCCTCTATACGGCAGGCGCCGGCGAGCGACTCGTCGCGCCCGCCGGCGCCTTCTCCGGGCTCGGCTACCCTGCCTCCGCAGCGACATCATCCAGGTCGAGCTCACCTTGCTTGCTGCGGCGAGCTGGCTTGCTCAACCAAGCATCGAAGTCGTCGTCGGACACCGCGAACCAGTCCTTGAGGGCCTTCCCAAGCGCCGTCTTTGCTTGGGTCTCGGCGATGGGTCGGAGATCGCTCTCTTGAGCTGACGGCTGGCTCGTCTTGAGGGCCTTGAGCTGCTGCTTGATGCAGAGGTCAAGGTACATGCGCCGGGCCTCACTGAGCTTGATGTCGAACTCTTCGCGGTCCGGCAACCATGCGGCCACGTGAACCCACGCAGCGGGGACAGCGAGGGCCTGCAACCAGAAATACCGAAAGTAGACGGCTTGTGCCGACTCCATGTTCCCGATCTGGTTGATCGGGTTTGAGATGCCAACCTTGTTGAAGGCGACCTTCCGGTCACGTGCGCGGCTGTGCTCGATCTGGAAGAAGGCATTCCAGGCTTCAACGAGAGCTTCCGCAAAGCCCGGGAGGTCTTTGAGCTCGACGCCGCCAGGCTGTGTTTTCCGTACTTCCCACAGCGAGCCCATGGTCATGACGAGACCGAGCTGACAGGCGTGGGTGTTGAGCACAGCGTAGGCGTCCTTGCCACGCTTCACACGCTCGGGACGAGTCGATCCGAGGTACTCCTGGGCTCGGTACTGGTCGAAATCCTCTTCCTTACCCTTGAGCGCCTCCCACGCTCGGATGACATCCGACTTGGGCAGCCTGCGGTCTGCGCTGTCCCTGTGCTCTGTGTAGTGGTCGTAGCTATCGCGCAGCGTCCAGAAGACGCCAACGCCGCCGAAGAGGGCGTCGTGAGCCAGAGCAGCGAAGGTGTCCGCTACATGCCAGTCGTCCCTGAGTTTCGTCAGCGCTCTGGCGTGTGCTGCGTACGGCGCGGTCCTCGAGAGCAACGTCAGGATGGCCCGGCCCCACGTCTCCTTGAACCGGGTGCTGATTGCTTCCATCTGGCCGAGGGGGAACTGCTTGTCGCCGAGAGAGTCTCGGTCGAACGTGATGCCGCCATCCTCGAAGTACCGCTCTAGAAGACTGGCTACGTCGAGCTGGCTACGCATGAAGTCGTCGCGCTGCTGCTCGCTGTCCTTACCAGAGATCCCCTGTGCGACGTTGGTGAGGTACTTCGACGGCCCGAAGATGCAGCGGTTCACGGCCATCTTGAGGAGGTTGATGTTCGTGAGTACCGACCACCGTGCCGGCCGGTGGCTGTTCACTTCAGGGTTGTCGTACTCCACTGCGTAGAGGGGCAGGTACGAGTCGTCGTTGCGGCTCCGCAGCTCACTCAGCATGCTTCGCGTCAGGACGTTGGAGAGTTCGGCATCCGAGAGCAGGATGATGCGGGACTCGCTCGGGGGGCGCGCCTCCTTGTTGACGTCGACGAACAGCTTCCGCGCTGCTTCGTGGGGGCGGGAGCCATCTCCAGTTTGCTCCGGGAACCAGCACACAGTGACGGGCACCTCGACCTTCGACAGGTCGGGTTCGCCGGCGCCGTGCTGTTCGAGCACGCGTCGTACCTGGTGCTCATAGAAGGACCGGTACTTGACCGCAGAGGTGTCTCCCCATGAGTTGGTAAGGGTGCGCTCAATCGCAAGGAGGGCCATGGCTCGGTGCTGGCCGTCGAGAACCACGAGGCTGGACTCGGTGCGGTTCCACCAGAACTTGCCGACATTTGCCCCGTGCGGCTGCCCATCAGGGCCGAGCAGGCGGTGGACCTGGAACGCGTTACCAGCACGCTGCTCCTGCCAGTGCGCTTCGTCGGCGCTGATCGATGTCACGTCCCCCAGCACCGGAAAGGATGTCGGACGCTTGTTCTGGAAGGGGAGCAGAACAGCCACGATCGGCGGGAAGAAGGCCGGCCCCGTGGTCTGGGGCTTGAGCAAGTAGGGGATCAGGTTGACAGCTACTCGGTGATCGTCGAGGTCACGCTGCAGAAGCTGGTTGAAGTCAAGGTCGCCGGCATCCATGACTTCGCGAACCGGGGCGAGGTTCTTCGTGAGTTGGCGCTCGGGTGTGTTGGCGTCACCACCGAGTCGAGCCTTTGTCATGATGTAGTCGACCCGCCCCGCCGGGGTGTCGAAGCTGCCCCACGTTCCCTGCACGTAATCTCGGAACGTAAGCCCACTGCCCGACCCGAACATCCTTCACTGCCTTTCCAAACTGCGTAGGTGCCGAAGTCAGCGGCCATGGCGCTGGTCTCGGCGTCTTGCTTGCTGAGCGTTCTCACAACATCCTGCAGGTCACGTGCTGGCCGCGTGGGCGGATGTGGGAAGTGACTCGCCTCATCCACAGTGCGCGCCACAACAGATGCCCCCCGTGCGGCTGTGCTGGACGGCTGCCACGCCCGTCCAGCACAGCCCGCAGGCTCACTCGTCCTTGAGTTCTTCCTTGAGCATGACTCCGGTGAACAAACCCCAGTACGTACGGAGCTGGCTGAACTGCTCATCAGGGTTCTCGTGCATGGCCTCCGCCCGCGCGTAGCCCATGAACAGCAGGTCGATGGCCGCCTCGGCCCGACGCGCGAGATCCAGTACGTCTTCGGGGCTCATTCCCTCGGCCCCGTCGTCGGCGATCTTCTTCAGTGGCCCATAGACGTCACGGAAGAACGAGTGCCGATGGTTGAACTTCACGACCGACTTACCGTTGAGGTGGTGTACCTCGAGGAACTCCTTACCCGGCCAACTGCCGTCAAGCAGGGTGATGGGCTTGGTTCGAACCTGCTCGCGGAGTGTCTCGATCTTGGCGCCGTCGGTCTCAGGGTCCAGCCCCATGTCCTGGGCGGCGTGCTGGACAACCTCCTCCTCCTGCTCCGCGGTAGCCGTCCTGCCGGCGACTCCCTTGGGGAGGCTCGGATCGGTCCGTTCCGCCGTTGCCATGCTGCTGCTGTGCTCTCCCTTAGCGAGGCGCTCCCGCGTCTCGACTTCTCCCCAGTACTCGCGGATCACCTTCCGAGCCCGCAGGACAGGGAGCTTCAGCCAGTCTCGCAGCTCGTTGCGGAGCCTCGTCACAGGCTCTGCGCCACGCTTCACGTTCCGCACCTGGAAGAACTCGTCCAGCTCCGCCGTGAAGCTGATCTCGATCGCGATGTACCGAATCACCTTGTCCGTACGGCTGGTGTCGAGGAGGTAAGGAACCACGTCGTAGTAGATCTCCCGACCGTTGCGCAGGATGCTGATCCTGGCGGCATTCACACGGTTGATCTGGAATTCCTTGATGTCCTCGCCTCGGTGGTCAACTTCGCCACCGGCTCCCTTCCAAGGGCGGAACTCGGCGGGTACCAGAGCGACAGAGACGTGCACCTTGTGCCCGTCAACCTCCAGGTCCCCTTCCTCGATCAACTGGCCTCGCGGGTCCAGCTTCTGGGGCTTGTACCGAGAGATGATGCGGGGGTTGTCCCGAAGGAAGAGGGGGTCGTGGAGGGTTACCGGCTTACCGTCGAGCTCAAACGCGCGACCTGTGTCGATGTAGGTACGGTAGGCGCGCGCGATGAACTTGCGAAGATCCGAGATCTTCTCCTCCAGCGAGGTGCCATACGCCCCTCCGCCGTCGAGGCGGTCGATCTTGCCGATGACAACCACGGTGCCCGAAGCAAGTGGACGTCCATCTCGCCCAACCATGAGCTTGGTGGCCTCTTCGGGCCAGGTGCTGACCTCATCAGAAGTGATGTACTGCTGCTTGCCTTCCCGGATTTCGTCGAGGTCGATGTAGCTGTGGACGATCTCGGGTCCGCTGGCTCGCTTGCTGTAGATGTCGATGCGCCTGCCCAGGCTCAGCCCTGCGAGCTTCAGCCCCATTCCGAAGCGACCGAGGCCCTGGCGCTGGTTGTAGCGGGCGCTGTACCCCATCGATAGAACGTTGTGCATGATCGCGGGGTCGATGCCAACCCCGTTGTCAGCAATGATGAAGGTGTCGATGGACTTCTTCTTCGGCCCATAGACCGGAAGCACACGCATCAGCGTGGCCTCGGCCTGAATGGAGTTGTCCAAGGGCTCCCCGATGGCAGCCGTGAGGTCGAAGCCGGCGTCACGCATCGATTCCAAAGCGCGGTCGATCTGGATGACGTTGGAACGCTGGCTTTCGGGGGATAGGAACAAGGGGTTGGTCATGGCGAGGAACCTCACTCTTTGGGGGCGGAAGTCTGCTGCAGGTCGCGGAACCGTCGGGTGGCGCGTTGTTCTGGTCGGCAGAAGACGCAGCTGGTCTCGTGGAAGTCTGGCCGGTCAGGGTGGATGCGGTTGGTCAGCTGAGGAGAGAACGCATGGAACATGGCGCACTCCATGTCGTAAGCGTTCACTGGGTTGTTGTGGACGTCGTAGGTGAAGTACGCGCCCCGCTGATCAGTGCAGTGCCGAAGAAGGCGTCGGCGGATGTCTGTATCGCTCCGCCCTACGTAGCGAGGCAGGCCCGTGGCCGTGTAGAGGACGTAGCTGCCGACGACGCCTGGCGGGATGAGGGACCGTATGAGCCAGGGCCGCAGTCGTATGAGACGGGGCCTCATGCGGCCCCCGCAGATGCAGCCCAGAGCTGACGGGCATGCCTTCGGGCACGTGAAATCTGCTCTCTTGCTCGAGGCACGGGAAGCCCTTGCCGATCCGCCAGGGTCTCGGCGTCGTCTCCGTGCGCCAGGGCCTGAAGCACCACGCGTTGGGCATGGGAGATCCCGGGCTCAGCACGGAGCCACTCGACAATTTCGACGACGGGGTACCCGTGATCCATGGCTCCGTGATCGGCGTGTTCCTCGCCGAGGGAGATGCTGGGAGCGATGGTCTTGCGGCGCTCAAGTGCCTCGTAGGCGTGGCCCATCGCGGATCGCACGCGAAAAGGCGCTGGCGTGGACGCGTCAGAGGGGTTCCGCAGAAGCTCGTCGAGGGCTCGATCGATCCTGTCGAGCTGATAGGTGTCGCAGGTGGCCAGGGCACGCTTTTGCAGCGCAAAAATTGCCCCCTCGACCGGGTGGCTGATCATGTTCGCTCCGTCTTGACTGGCGGCGAGCCCCATGCGGTGGCGCGCGTCCGAAGGGTGAAGCGTTGCTTATGTGGTTGTCCTGCGAGGGTACTAGATGGCACGGACACGGTGGGTGCGAATTCCCTTACCCCGTACCAAGCCTGACTGGCCCTCACCTAAAGAGGTCGGGTGGGAGCGCCGGTTGTTGCGGTCGTTCCTGGGGAAGGTGGTGGTTGCGATGACGGGCCGGCACAACGTGCTGGTCAACGAGTCGGGCCCGCCTTCCAGCAGGAAGGCGGGCCCGACGAGGGGTAGCTGAGGCTAGCTATCCCGTGGTGGTGGAGACGAGCTGTTCGATGGACCGAAGGTCACTTCGGCCGTGCAGGTAGCCGATGCCGCGGTGCAGATGGACCGTCAGAGTCCGGGCGACAGCCTCGTCCGAAGGTTCCTCGCCGTCAGCGAGGCACCGCTGCTTCAGCAGGGCAAGGTAGATGTCTCCGTACGGGCTGGTGAAGGTCTTCCAGGACATCTCGACGTTGGAGTCCGTCACTACCTCCTTCACCAGCGGTGTGGACGAGTCCCGGAGCGACAGGGCGAGAGCCCATCGGCACAGCTCATTCCACTGGGTCAGCCCAGTACTGCGCTTCAGCCAGATGAGTTGATCCTTCGCAGTTTGCGAGAGGCGGACTGTCTCAAGCGACATGCGATGCTCCTGCAGTCCACCAGTACCCAGCCTCGACGGTGGTAGTGAACGTTGTGTCGTCGTGAACAAGCGTGTAGGTGTGCGCCAGAGCGGGCTTCAACCGGCCGAGGAGGGTCTCGTCGATCTCCTCGTCGGTGGAAAGGAGAAGGACCTGTCGGCCGGCGTTCGGGAAGTAGCGATCGACGAGGTGCCGGCGGTGTTGGCTGTCGAGGCGTCCGAGAGGGGTGTCGATCACACTGGGCAAGCGATTGCCTGCAACCTTGGCGAGACCCCAGAGTAGAGAGATCGCAAGCAGCTGTCGTTCGCCCGCGCTGAGCCGTCCGGGATTGATGGGCTCGCCGTCTGAATCAGCGAGGGTCAGACTGGACTTGTCCATGTCGATCCGCAGGTCGTGGATGAGGCTCTTGCGCATCAGCGCCTTGAAGCTCTGCAGGACTGCGACCTCGAGACGGCTGATGTGGCGCTGTAGTAGCGCTTCGCCGAACTTCTCCAGTGTGTCCCGAGCCTTTTCGGCATACTCGACGATGCGATCGAGCTCCTCAATCTCGATCAGCGTCTTGACGCGCCTCTGCTGTGCTCGTTCGAGATCGGCGCCGATGCGATCGCGACGGCCCTTGATCTCCTCCAACTGCTCCTTGCCTCGCCTGAGCTCATCCTTGGCAACGGCGAGAGCTTCGATCGCCGCGTTACGTTCCTCAACGAGGTCCTTGATGAGCTTTTCGTCCGGGACACCCGCAAGGAGACGATCAGCGTCGTCGAGATGGTCACTCGTCTCGGCTGACTCCTTGAGGAGCTCACGAGCGCGGGATGCGTCGCGGGACAGCGCTTCGTCGAGAGCAGAGAGTTGCTCGAGTGCGTCAAGCGGAAGGTTGAGGGTCTGCTTGAGCTCTGCTGCAGCCTCGCGCTTCAGACGGTCTGTGGCCAGCTTCTTCTTCAAAGCCGTGCGTGCGGCGGCCGTAACCGATGCGGGGAGCTGCTCAAGGAGCCAGGCGTCGCGCTCGTCCAGCACGCCTACGACCCGCGTAGCGTTGTCAGCATCCTTCTCCCGCACCGCCTGTTCACGAAGCGTGGCCAGCTGCTGCGGAAGCATGAGCAGCGGAAGCGGGCCGGCGGCAAGGGATCGCAGCGCACTACGCTGCGCCGCTAGGCGTTCGGCGATGCCCTTCTGATTGCTTTCGAGCTCCTTCTGGCGCTCAAAGAGGTTGCCGCCGGCTTCCTTGAACGCCTTCTCCACTTTGTCCAGCTGCAACTGCAGCCGGTCACACCTTGACTGCATGCCACCCAAGGTGAGTTTGCGGTCGGCGTACTCTTGTCTCGCCGCTTCGTGTTCCGCTTCCTGGGCACGGATCTGGTCGATGACGGCCTGGTCTTCGTTGGACAGCCGCTGGCGACGCTGCAGTGCAACGAGATCCGTCCGGAGCTGTTCCACAGTACTCACTCCCAAGAGTGAATGGACTGCGGACTGGATAACCGTGGCCGCGCGCTCGGGATCCGCGAGCGACTCGATTTTTTCGCCGTCGAAGAAGAACAGTGATGCCACTTCTAGCGGAAGGATGTCCTCGACATGGTCGGGCCAACCCTCGCTGAGGATCCGGTCAAACAGGCCGTCTACATGGACATTCAGGAATTCCTTGAGCTGCTTGCCACTGATGTGCCAGCTCCGGACCACCCTGTAATGCCGCTCCTTGCCGTCCACGACGATGGAGAACTCCAACGCGATCTGCGCACCGTCGGCTGAATTCGCCTTGCGATTGATGCTCTCTCGCAGGTAGGAATCGTATGAGCGGTTTCCGCGACCGCTGCACCGGGCCCGAGGACCGTAGAGAACCAGCTGGATGGCGTCGAGCAGAGTGGTCTTGCCGCAACCGTTGAGGCCGCCGATCAGGATGATCGGTCGTCCAGGCTTAACGCTCAGGTCGAGGGACTGCTTGCCGCGGTAGGCGCCGAAGTCGTGAAGTTCAATCTTATGAAGGTGCATCGGTGGTCTTCTCTTCGTCCAGCGTCACGTAGGTCGGGACGGTGTCGCGGATCTCCTGCTTACGCTTCGCGAACTGAAGTGCGTCGTCTTCGTTCTCGTAGAATCCCTTTTTGATCGTCTTCTCCAGCTCCTTGAGGAGGCCGGAGCGTCGTGTCATGGTCCTGTGCTGTCGCTCGACCGCGAGGAGTTCACGCGTCATCGTGAAATGAATTTCGTCTCCGTCGCAAACTTCCTTGAGGAGATCCATCTCCTCTGCTCCGAGGACGAGCTGCTCATCAAGAGGCTGGCCGGGGAACTTCTCTTCCGTAGCCTTCTCGTAGATCCCCGGCAGAGTGTCCTCAACCTCGTGCTTGTCGAAGACCCAGATGCGGCGGATCTCATGGAGCTCTGCCTCCGAGATCAGTTCAATGCCCCGCACGCTCTCCGGTGAGGTCTTCCGCACAAGGGTCTGCGCCTCCAGCAGCCTCCTCAGCCACTTCTGACGCGCTTCCTGTGTGTACGGCCCTTGGATGACACCGTCGTGGAACAGTTGGACTGCGCCGTTCATCCGCCGGAAGTCGCGGGTCTCCTTCTCCTTCGACACGTCATCGAGTTCATTCCGGAGCTCAAGGAGAGGCCGCATCCACTCCTTCTCTTCGTCGTTGCGGATCATTGCGGTCATGGACTTGTCCTTGTCCACAAGAGTGCAAGTCCAGCAACCGAAGCGACTGTCACCGCAGGAAGGTGTGGTGTCGTCCACGACCAAGGGGCATTCGGAGTCCTCGGAGGCGCCTTGATACATTGTGAGGAGATCCTTGTTTCGATGCCCCCAGGCGTTGGAGTACTGCATCAAGAACATCCAGACCTCATCGGTGCCCCACGCTTCAATGGGGCTGTAGACGAGGGAATTCGGCAAATTGCCGTTGGGGGAAAGGCGGTCGCGCACGCGACGCTTCTCGTGCCGCGCCATAGCGCGGGCGCGTGCTTGGCTCTCGGTCTTGCGAATGCCGAGAACGAGGATTGCCTCACCATGCCGGCGTACCACGCGGCGAATGAACGCGTTGGACGGCTTGATCTTCAACCGCTCTGTGCACCACCGGAACTTGGGGCGAGGGGCAGGGTAACCGCGACCGATCAGGTTGACCCAGAAGGTGTCCTTCACCTCAGGAATCAGGCGGTGCGGCTCAATAGGCAGCCCCTGCTCCTTCGCCGCCTTCCCCATCGTCTCAAGTGACTGGGTGACCCACGCAGCGACCACCGGATTTTCAACCAGTGTGTCCGTGCTGATGACGTGCACGGGTTTGATGCGCTGTTCATCCGGCAGGCCCTGAAGGGCGAGCCAGACAAGTTGGAGTACGGCGGTGGAGTCCTTTCCGCCGCTGTAGCCGATAACCCACGGCACCTCGTCAGCTGTATAGAGTTCACGGATCTCCTCTGTGAGCTCACTGACTACTTCGGCGAGGGCCCTCCCTTGGAAGGGGGCCGTCGACTTCGGGGTGCTCATGCGTCTCCTCGCAGGTATGCGTCCTCTACACGCTGCTCTTCCGGGCTGAGTTCGAGCTTCATGCGATGGCGCAGGTAGTTCACAGTCAAGGTCAGGTTTTGGTGGCTCTTCGAAACGCGTCCGCCGATCAGCGCGCGGCCCTCCCAATCTGGGTTGGTGCGGGACCAGTCGACCGAAGTCAGGCCTTTGAGCTTCGAATGCCACACCTGGGGGGATTCAGAGTGTCGCAAGAGTGAGTTCCCGATACGGCCGAGAGCGTGCAGAGCGATGCCGTGGCTGTGGATGTAGTCTTTGCGCACCTCGGGAGCTGCGAGCTCGCGCTTGCGCACCATCCCCCACTCGGGCACCACAAGGTCGACAGCCTCCCAGTATGCCTCTGCGAGCTCCTGGGCCTTGTCCTTCTTGATCTCGAAGCCCTGCAGGAGTGACTGGGTGGCGGAGTAGACGGCGCTCAGGGTGAAGAGCTTGCGGGAGCGCTGGGCCAGGGTGCTGTTCTCCATCTCGACGTGTCCCTTGAAGACGGGGGACTTCATCGCCAAGAGGCGAGCCATGATCGCCAGGTCATCTCGGTGGTCATAGAGCACACCGATCGAGCGTGGGGGGCGGACGGCGTGGCGGTTGAGGTCCGCGAACATCTGCTGGCAGCGGGCAAGGCCGGTGTCGTGGAAGAAGACGACCGCGATCGTCTCCTCGCCGAGGTCGGGGTTCTCCTTCAGGGCTTGCTCGATGGCCGCGCGTCGATGCTGCCCATCGTTGATCAGGAAGCGGGCAGCCATGGGGATGCGGATCTGGCCCGCGCGCATCCCCATACCCGAGTCGGCAATGCTCTCGAAGTACATGTCGCCGTCGACTGACGCGGTGAGCGCGCTGAAGACATAGTCGTCTGGGTTGTCGACGATGTACCGGGTGAGTGCTGGAAGCCGCCCCTTGTTCAGGACGCGCTGGGCGCGAACCTCTGGGGCCAGCTCGTCCTCGTCGAAGAGGAAGATCTTCGGGATGAGGCGGAGCGGGCACATGGATACGTAGAACTCGCGCCCCGCTTGGACGCCCCGGATGGCTGGAAAGATGTAGTCAAAGCCAGCGGACGTAGCGGTGTCGGCAACCTGCGAAGATGACGGTGATCCCACTCGCGTAACGCTATCGTACGTCAGAGATAAGACGTACATGATGTGCAGGATTAACGCACAAGGGTGTGGTGGGGCTAGTGGTGACGTATCTCGACGCTGCGGCTACGACGCGTGTTGACCCGCGCGTGGCTGAAGTTGTCCTGCACTGGATGACCGAGGACTTCGGGAACGCCGGCTCTCGGACGCACGACTATGGGACCCGTGCGAAGCGCGCGGTGCAGCAGTCGCGGGACTACCTTGCCGGCACTGTGGGTGCCGAACCGGATGAGTTGATCTTTACTAGCGGGGCCACAGAGAGCAACAACATCGCGCTGCTCGGTCTTGCTCCCTACGGCGAGCAGAGTGGTCGGCGTCACATCGTCACCTCGGCCATCGAGCACAAGGCGGTGATCGAACCTCTGGAGCACCTGCAGTCTCGAGGCTTCGAAGTCGATTTCATCAAGCCTGGTCCGTCCGGCAGGGTTGCTGTCGAGGAGGTGCTGGAGCGGCTGCGTCCCGACACGCTCGTTGTCTCACTGATGCACGTGAACAACGAAACGGGTGTCGTCCAGCCCGTTGCCGAACTCGCCGGCCACCTTCGGGAGACCCCGACCTACCTGCACGTGGATGCTGCGCAGGGGTACGGGAAGCTGCCCGAGGATCTGACTGCTCCGATCGACATGATCAGCATGAGCGGCCACAAGATCGGAGCTCCGAAGGGTGTCGGCATGCTGGTCACACGCCGTCGTCGCCTGGATCGGCTGCCTCTGCAGCCGATCATGTTCGGTGGTGGCCAGGAGCGGAAGCTTCGACCCGGGACGCTCCCGGTGCCATTGATCATGGGAATGGCGGAGGCGGCGCGGATCTTCCAGGCGGAGCACAAGGAGTGGAGCGCGAGAGCGATGGAGCTTCGCACCCGGCTCTTGGCCGCGCTTGAGAAGACCAGATTCCAGATCAATGGAGACCAGGACCATTCGGTCCCTCACATCCTCAATCTTTCGTTCGACGGCGTGGATGCCGAGGCGCTCATCGTCCGCCTGAAGCGGCATGTGGCCGTTGCTACGGGTTCGGCATGCACGAGCGCCTCGTACACCCCCAGCCATGTGCTCACTGCCATGGGACTGCCTGAGGAAGCGGCAGAGAACGGGCTCCGTTTGTCCTGGTTCCCGAGTCAAGCAGCTGACCTCGACGTCGATGAACTGGCAGAGATGATCGCGCAGATGCAGCCCGACGCAGCCTGAGGGCTCACCCTTCAGCGCGGCGCACCAGCCGATGCCCGCGAAGGGATCGGCCGCAGCGGACAAGCTCCGACTCCCAGCCGTTCTCGGTGCCGATGAGGTGAGGGTGCTCGTACAGCCCGGCTTTCACCTCTGCCGCTGTCAGCCGCTTGTACCGCTCGACATCAGGGTCGTCGGGGGCGAGAAACTCGTGTTTGCGGTGAAGCAAGGGTCGGTTCTCCGAGTTTGCGTATGACGCGTGGGATGTTTCAAGGGTCCTGAGGTCTACCTGGTAGGAGGACTGGCACCGTGGGTGCGGGTCGGCGTCGAAGTCCGGGTAGTCGAGCCAACTCACCGCCCGGCCCTGATGGCGTAGCTTGGCCAGCGTCCACGATTGCGGCCGGCCGGCGGCGATCGAGGCACAGTGCTCGTAGAGGCGCAGCACTGTGGGCAAGCGGTCGACGGCACGCTGGTGTACGTACATCGCAGTCGGGGTGAGCTTCCCGACGGCGGAGGCGTGCATGGCTCCACGGATGTACGTGTCGTCACGGAGCTTGAGCAGAAGGCGGTCGGATCGCTGACATGCCTCTTTGTATGAGGTGAAGAAGGCGCGAACGTCGAGTTGGACGCTGAGCGGGAGGCTGTTGAAGGGGCCTCGGCCGTTGAACAGCTCCACGGCCAAGAAGAGCAAGGTGTTGAGGGTTGTTTGCTTCCCGCCTTGCTCCACCTTGCTGGCGTTGGCGGAGTCCCGCACGAGTCGACGCACCTCGTTGGCTCGCAAGTGGCCAAGTAGCGCGCCCATCGACTGAGGTACTTCTTCCATCCGAGGCAGCCGCCCCCGACGTTCGACGTAGTCAACGACTGCTGCGATCGCTGAGGTTGTGTCCTCGGAACTGAGCCACTCTGCGTCAGGAACGATCCGGCTGGCGAGGTATCCGAGACGGGCTCTGTCGTCCTTGAAGGCGTAGACGATTCCTGGTGCGGCTGCGACCGTTCGTACCCCTGTCACTTCCTCGACGTAGGTCCGCAGCTCGCTCACGCCGAAGAGATGTTGGAACGTTTGCCGGCTGGTGAGCAGCCCGTCGCCGAATGCCTCGCCCCTGACCTTCGACTTCTCCCATGTCAGTCGCGCGGAGGCGACGAGGACCGTGCCAGCAAGATCCCACGCTTCCTTGAGGGTCTTGCGGCGCTCGTGTGGGTCTTCGATGACGTTGAGGACGTAGGTGAGGAGCACGACATCGGCTGGCTCCAGCTTCGTGTCGGCCTGATAGAACGGATCCCATCCAACCGCTCTGCAATCAAGCTGCCGGAGTGCGCGCACATCGCCACCGCGGCCACAGCCGTAGTCCAGAACCGTGCGGCCCTGAACTACCTGCTTGTCGATCAATGCTTGTCTGGCTGGCACGGAGAGACTAGCCCGGCCGATCGCGGTCAACCTCCGGTCGCTACTCCAAGCCTGCCGCGTCATGCTCGCCCTTCCTGTGGCCAGGTAACAGTGAGGGTAGCGATGGGCAGCCCTCAGGCTGGGCGAGAGTTGCAGGTTGCAGTAGCTGCGATCCGGTGAGGGGCGGCCTACTCCTGCGCCCCCTCCGGACTCTCGCGATGCTTCTTCCCGATCCAGTCGTGCATGGCCTCGATCAGTGCGTCGGATGGACTGCGCCCTTCGCGCCTTGCCAGAGCCTCAAAGTCCTCGCGGAGCTGTCTCGGCGGGCGAAAGCCCATCACTTTCGTTTGCCCTGTGCGCGGCCGACCGACCATGACGTCCTTTCGGTTTCTGTTTAACAGAATCTATCGCTTGACTGCTGATCTCTGTGGACAGGCCGTGCGATGCAGGGCATTGTTGCTTAACGGGAAGGTAGCCCGACCAGGGAGCGATGGCTCCCCGCGAAGTCCGCCGGCTTCCGATAGGTGCGCTCATGCAGTGAGGCGTTCGATCCCGAACCCTCCAGCGCACCCGTCGGCAAGACGTGGTGGAGGAGGCGTCCATGAGTTACCGCCCAAGGTGCGAGGGGAGCGAGTCGGCTAGCTGCCCTGCTTGGCCGATCTGGAGGGTCCGGTGGAAGGGAGACTCCCTTGATCGGAACTGGTTTCACGCGTGCGGGCGACACCTCAACCAGGTCGCCCTGACGCAGGCGTCGGACGTGGGCATCGAGCTCGATCTTGTCCGTATTCTCGCGATCTGAATGCCTGGCCTCACGGTCGTAGTGATGGCCTGCCCTAGGTACGCTCGTGAACGCCCGTGCAGGAGCGACGGGGCGAGCGTGCCGGGGGGCGTACGTGGGTGAAACGACTGCGACGCTTGCTCTGATCTGAGAAGTGCGAACTGGCCCGGGACGTGGGTGTCCGGGGCCAGGTTCGATCGCCGCTCGGATGGGCGGGTGCAGCGCGGCTGATCCAAGCGGACAGGACGCGGATGCCTGCCGGGGCCCCGACTGGGCAGGGATACCCCAGGGACTTTGCAGGGACTTTCACGTCTGTCCCAGGGAGGTTCAAGGGACTTTCCGCCGTGCAAGCAGGGAAGGCCCTGACAGCGCCGAAAGAATGAAACGCGCTGGTCAGGGCCTAGAACCTCAGCACTCGATGATGTTCACCGCGAGACCGCCGCGGGCGGTCTCCTTGTACTTGACGTTTATGCGACCATTCGGCATCGCTCTTCCAGCCATCGCCGAACCTCCGCCGGAGAGAATCGAAGCTGCTGGCCTACGCGGAAGCTTGGCACTTCTTCCTTGAGATGGTTGTCGTACACCCAAGAAACCGGCTTCCCGAGGTAGGCGGCAAACATCTTGACGTCCCACATCGACTCACTCACAAACAATTCCTCTACGCTTGCTTCAGCTGCTCGCGAGGACGGTAGTGGGGAAAGACGGCCGCACCAAGCGAGTGGAGGTCTGCCGGGCGGCGAAGGCCCCGGAGTCAGCACCGATCCAGCACGACGCACCCGAACGGGCCGGAACGGACGTCAGCGGAAGTCAGCACCAGGTCAGCACCAGCGCGTCTGCGCTCGATTTGCCTCGCGCGGTCCGCGCCTCTGACCTGCATGTTTGTGCGGGAGGGCGTCGCGTGGTAAGCGGCGCCCTCCCATTTGGAGAACATCTGGCTCCGGACCAAGCGGTACAACGCGAGCGGAAAAGTGGTCTCCGGCACAGGAGGGGTCTGCTACCTCTACTTCCCTGACAGCCCGTCGCCCGCCCAGCGCAAGGCCCTCGCAGCCCTCGGCCTCGTCTGACCCGGCCGGGCGGCTCCGGGGGACGTGACCGACGTCCTACTCCGGGGCCGCCTCCGTGCCGCACTGTGTGGCCATGACCGCGACCACCTACACCCGCCTCCTCTCCCGCGCCCGGACGGGCGGCCCCCGGGACGGCGACGGCCCCAAGATCCTGGAGCACGTGCTCGGCTGGACGCTGGTCGTCCTGCTCGCCGTCCTCGTCACCCGGGCGGGCCTCATGTGAGGGCAGCCGTGTGATCCCCGGGTACGGAACGGGCATACTCCCCGCGACCCCGCGCGCGCCCGTTCGCGCCCGGCAGGGAGGAGCGCCCGGCCATGTCCGAAAGCCCCGAGGGCGGCGTGGAACGCCGGCTGCCCACCGACGAGGCCCGCGAGCTGCTCGCCCTGGTGGGTGACATCGCCCGGCGGGAGATCGCCCCGCGCGCCGCGGAGGAGGAGGCCGCCGGGCACTTCCCCCGCGAGCTGTTCGCGCTGCTCTCCCGCTCGGGACTGCTCGGCCTGCCCTACGATCCGGCCCACGGCGGGGGAGGCCAGCCGTACGAGGTCTACCTCCAGGTCCTGGAGGAGCTCGCCGCGGCCCGGCTCACCGTGGGCCTCGGGGTCAGCGTCCACACGCTCTCCTGCCACGCCCTCGCCGGTTTCGGCACCGAGGAGCAGCGGGCCGCGCACCTGCCCGCGATGCTGGGCGGCGGTCTGCTCGGCGCGTACTGCCTCTCCGAGCCCTCCGCGGGCTCGGACGCGGCGGCGCTGCGGACCCGGGCCGTCCGGGACGGCGGGGACTGGGTGATCGACGGCACCAAGGCCTGGATCACCCACGGCGGGATCGCGGACTTCTGCACGGTCATGGCCCGCACCGGCGGCTCGGGAGCGCGCGGCATCACGGCCTTCCTGGTGCCGGGGGACGCGCCGGGGCTCAGCGCCGCCCCGCCCGAGCGGAAGATGGGCATGAAGGGCTCGCCCACGGCCCAGCTCCACTTCGACGGGGTGCGGGTCCCCGACTCGCGGCGCCTGGGCGCGGAGGGGCAGGGCTTCCCGATCGCGCTCGCCGCCCTGGACTCGGGGCGGCTCGGCATCGCGGCCTGCGCCGTCGGGCTCGGCCGGGCGGCGCTGGACGAGGCCGTCGCGTACGCGCGGGACCGCCGGCAGTTCGGGCGGCCGATCGCCGACTTCCAGGGGCTCCGTTTCCTGCTCGCCGACATGGCGACGTTGGTGGAGGCGGGCCGGGCGCTCTATCTGGAGGCGGCGCGGCTCCGGGACGAGGGGCGCGAGTTCGGGCGGTCGGCGGCGATGGCGAAGCTCTTCTGCACGGATGCCGCCATGCGGGTCACGACCGATGCGGTGCAGGTGCTCGGCGGGTACGGCTACACGGCGGACTTCCCCGTGGAGCGGTATCTGCGGGAGGCGAAGATGCTGCAGATCGTCGAGGGGACCAATCAGATCCAGCGGGTCGTCATCGCACGTCACCTGGTCGGACCAGAATCCCGCTGACGCGGACGGTGCGGTCCGCCCAGACGGGGCCGGCGGCGAGCCGGCTCCACTCCTGGTCGCGATGGCCCGGGAGGGTGCGGCCCTGGCTCGCCCAGAGGCTGAGCACGTCCCGGTAGATGGGCGGGTCGGCGAAGACCTGGACGGGTACGGGCGCGGGTACGGACACGGGCGCGGGTACGGGCGCAGGTACGGACACCGGCGCGGGTGCGGACCCGGGCGCGGACCCGGGCGCGGGTACGGGAGTGGGGACCGGGACCGGGGCGGGTACGGGCGTGGGGGCGGGTGCCTGCGGCGGCACCGGCGCGTTCTGACGAACCGATTCTTCACTGTGCGGTTCGGCCTGGCGGTGCCGACCGTAACCGCTGGGAGTCGTGTACAGCGTGGTCATGCCCGGACCAACGCTTTCCGGACGGCCGGGGTCACCCCCGACCGGATTCGAGCGGCAGTTCGTCCGGTACCCGGTGCGCGACTCTGGTCCCCCGGCCGCTATCTGACGTACCGTCAGCTCTCGTCGCGGATCCACCCGCCGACGCCGAACCGCCCGCAGATCAGGAGGTCAGCCATGTCGGTGAACCGGCACGTCGACGACCGGCCCGTAGCGCTCGACGAGTACCCCGTGCACCAGGCTCCGCTCTCGATGAAGCACCACGTCAGCAGCGACCGCAACGCCTACGACCGCTGCATCTTCCACGTCTTCGACCACGAGGGGCGGGCCCTGCTCATCGTCGGCCTCGGCGTCTACCCGAACACCGGTGTCATCGACGCCTACGCGACGCTGCGCACCGGCGACCGGCTGCACGCCGTCCGCGCCTCCGACGCCCTCGGCGACGACCGCACCAACCTCTCCGTCGGCCCCCTCGTCATCACGGTCGACGAACCCCTCAAACGCCTCTCCCTGCGCTGCGAGGCCGCCCCCGATGACCATGGCGGCTCCGACGGGCTCTCCTTCGACCTCACCTGGACCGGCGACTTCCCCACCGTCTGGGAGCCCCACCACACCCAGCGCCACGGCGGCCGCCTCACCCTCGAAGGCCGCCGCTTCGTCCAGGCGGGACAGTGCGCGGGCACGATCAGGGCCGGCGGCGAGGAGTTCACGGTCACGGCGGGGGAGTGGACCGGCACCCGCGACCGCAGCTGGGGCGTACGCCCGATACCCGGCGAAGAACCCGGCCGCGCCGCCGAGTTCCGCCCCGAAGGCTTCCACTGGCTCTGGATCCCGATGCGCTTCGAGGACCGCTTCCTCATGGTCATCGCCCAGGAGGACGCCGACGGCTACCGCACCCTCAACGAAGCCCTGCTCGTACGGAACGGCCACCGCGACACCCAACTCGGCTGGCCCCGCACCGACATCACGTACCGCCCCGGCACCCGCCACCCCGAACGGGCCACCATCCACCTGACCGACCCGACCGGGAAGCCCCTGGAGATCGGCGTCGAGATCCTCGCCTCCTCACCGCTGGCCGTCGGCGCGGGCTACCCGCCCGCCACCGACTGGCAGCACGGCACCTGGCAGGGCCGCGGCTGGACCGACCGGCGCGTCTACGACCTCTCCGATCCGTCCGCGCACCCCATGGCCGCCTACGGCGTCACCGACCACGCCGCCCGCTTCACCCTCGACGGCCACACCGGCTACGGCATCTTCGAACACGGCTCCTTCGGCCGCCACGACCCCAGCGGCTTCGCCGATCACACCTCGACGGCGAACTGAGGAGGCTCCCGTGGCTACCGCACCCCGTCCCCGCACCACCACCCGCGACCCCGAGGAGCTCGGCCGGCGGCTCACCGGCTGGCTGGACCGGCACCTGCCCGGCGCCCGGGTCACCAACCTCGCCGTCCCCGGCTCCAACGGCATGTCCAGCGAGACCCTCCTCTTCGACCTGGACCACCCCGACGCCCCCGTGCGCGGCTGCGCCCTGCGGCTGGCCGCCGACCCCGCCGCGTACACGGTCTTCCCCGTCTACGACATGGCCAGGCAGCACCGTGTGATGCGGCTGGTCGGCGAGCACACCGACGTCCCCGTGCCGCGGGTGCTCTGGCTGGAGGAGGACCCGGCGCCGCTGGGCGCCCCCTTCTTCGTGATGGCCCGCGCCGAGGGCCGGGTCCCGCCGGACGTCATGCCCTACACGTACGAGGGGAACTGGCTGCACGCCGCCACCGACGCCGAGCGCGCCCTCCTGGAGGCCGAGTCCGTCTCCGTACTGGCCCGGCTGCACGAGCAGTTCCCGGCCGAGGAGGCCGAGTTCCTGCTGCCGGACGGCGCGGGCACGCCGCTGCGCCGGCACGTCGACGCCCAGCGCGCCTACTACGCCTGGGTGGTGGACGGGCTCGCCCCCTCGCCACTGATCGAGTCCGCCTTCGACTGGCTGGAGGAGCACTGGCCGGCGGACGAGGGCCCGGCCGTCCTCGGCTGGGGCGACGCCCGCATCGGGAACATCGTCTACGACGGGTTCACGCCCGTCGCCGTCCTCGACTGGGAGATGGCGGCCTGCGTCCCGCGCGAGGTCGACCTCGGCTGGACCGTCTACCTGCACCGCTTCTTCCAGGACCTGACGGTCTCCTTCGGCGGGCCCGGGCTGCCCGGCTTCCTGCGGCGCGAGGCGATCGAGCGGCGCTACGCGGAACTGACCGGCCACACCCCGCGCGACATGGAGTTCCACACCCTCTACGCGGCACTGCGGCACGCGATCGTGATGCTCAGGATCGCGTACCGACAGGCTCACTTCGGAGAGGTCGAGGTGCCCGGAGACCCGGACGCCCTCATCCTGCACCACGCCACGCTCGCGGCGATGGTGCGGGGCAGCTACTGGTGAGACAGGACCGCGGGCGGTGGAACCGCCAGGGCCTGTCCGGCGGATCAGGGCCGGACAGGCCCTAGGCGGCGCGCCGCATCTGCGGCACCCGCATCGGACGCGAGCCCGGACCGCCGACGTGCGAGAAGGGCTGCGTCCGCCAGTCGAGACCCTGGGGGAGCGTCAGGAGCAGCGCGGTGTCCTGCTCCTGGACCTCCAGGCTGTCGTCCGCCGGGCGGGCCGCGGAGGCCGGAAGATCCGTGCCCGGGCAGACCGTCAGGACGAAGGGGTTCCACGGCGTGGGGCAGAGCGCGTGCTCCGGGAGCACGTCCTCGTCGGCGAGCAGCGCGATCGGCTGCACGCACTCCGGGCAGATGACCCGGAACATCTCAAAGGTGTCGTACGCGTCGAGCTCGTCGAACGTGTCGACGGAATCAACAGGCTCCTGCATGGAGAATCTCCCCCTCGGGTGCGTCGGCCGGGTCCTTACGGCCTCGACCACAGCAAGCACTTCCCATACGGAACTCCGCATAACCGTGAGCGGACACCTCAGGGCGGACACAAACCTGTGGCGTTCGTCACATGCCCGTCGCAGGTGCCCCGTGACCGCCCAAAGCGCCCTATACGGGTCGCCCCCGACTGTGCCCGGCGGCTCGGGGCGCACTAGGGTCACCGCATGGAGGAGCTGGATCGTCAGATCGTCGAATTGCTCGTCAAGGACGGGCGCATGAGCTACACCGACCTGGGCAAGGCCACCGGCCTGTCCACTTCGGCAGTGCATCAGCGCGTCCGCCGACTCGAGCAGCGCGGTGTCATCCGCGGCTATGCCGCCGTCGTCGACCCGGAGGCCGTGGGCCTGCCGCTGACCGCCTTCATCTCGGTCAAACCCTTCGACCCGAGCGCCCCCGACGACACCCCCGACCGGCTCGCCGACATCCCGGAGATCGAGGCCTGCCACAGCGTCGCGGGCGACGAGAACTACATCCTCAAGGTCCGGGTGGCCACCCCGCTGGAGCTGGAGCACCTGCTCAGCCGCATCCGCTCCCAGGCCGGGGTCTCCAGCCGTACGACCGTCGTCCTGTCCACCCCGTACGAGGCCCGGCCGCCGCGCATCTGACCGCTGAGGGCCGCTGAGGGCCCGGACGACCGCGGGCGAACACGGAATCGGGGACCTGCCGGACAAACCGGGTCCCCGTAGGTCCTAGCCTGGTCGCATGAGTGAGTCCATGCCTGCTGCGTCTCCCGCCGAACACCGCACCGTGCTGCTGCGCGGTGGGGAAGTCCACAGCCCCGCCGACCCCTTCGCCACCGCCATGGTGGTGGAGCGCGGGCACGTCGCCTGGGTGGGCTCGGAGGGCGCGGCCGACGCCTTCGCCTCCGGCGTGGACGACGTGGTCGACCTGGAAGGCGCGCTCGTCACCCCGGCGTTCGTCGACGCGCACGTCCACACCACCGCCACCGGCTTCGCCCTCACCGGCCTCGACCTGTCCTCCGCCGCCTCGCTCGCCGAGGCGGCGGAGCTGATCCGGGCCCACGCCGCCGGCCGCCCCGGGGACCGCATCCTCATCGGTCACGGCTGGGACGCCTCCCGCTGGCCCGAGCGCCGCCCGCTCACCCGGGCCGAGCTCGACGAACTCACCGGCGGTCGGCCGCTCTACCTGACCCGGATCGACGTCCACTCGGCCGTCGTCACGACCGCCCTCCTCGACCTCGTCCCCGGCGTCCGCGCCCTGGACGGATTCCACGACGGACAGCGGCCGCTCACCGGTGACGCACATCACGCCGTCCGCGCCGCCGCCTTCGCCGCCGTCTCCCCGGAGCAGCGCACCGAGGCGCAGCGCGCCGCCCGGAGTCACGCCGCCTCCCTCGGCATCGGCACCCTGCACGAGTGCGGCGGCCCCCGGATCTCCTCCGAGGAGGACTTCACCGGCCTGCTGGACCTGGCCCGAGCCGAGGCCGGACCCCGGGTCGTCGGCTACTGGGCCGACCTCGACATCGAGCGGGCGCGGGCGCTGGGCGCCCTCGGTGCGGCCGGTGACCTCTTCGCCGACGGCTCCCTCGGCTCGCACACCGCCTGCCTCCACGAGCCGTACGCGGACCACGCCGACTCCGCCCACACGGGCGCCGCCCATCTGGACGCGCCCGCCGTCGCCGCCCACGTCGTGGCCTGCACCGAGGCGGGGCTCCAGGCCGGCTTCCACGCCATCGGGGACGCCGCCGTGACCGCGGTCGTCGAAGGGGTCCGGGCCGCCGCCGAGAAGCTCGGCCTCGCCCGGATCCGCGCCGCCCGGCACCGCGTCGAGCACGCCGAGATGCTCACCCCCGAGACGATCGCCGCCTTCGTGGAGCTGGGCCTCACCGCCTCCGTCCAGCCCGCCTTCGACGCGCTCTGGGGCGGCGAGGAGGGCATGTACGCCGACCGGCTCGGCGCCGAGCGGGCCAGGACCCTCAACCCGTACGCGGCGCTGCTGCGCGTCGGTGTGCCGCTGGCCTTCGGCTCCGACAGCCCGGTCACCCCGCTCGACCCGTGGGGCACCGTCCGGGCGGCCGCCTTCCACCGCACCCCCGAGCACCGGATCTCCGTCCGGGCCGCCTTCACCGCCCACACCCGGGGCGGCTGGCGGGCCGTGGGCCGGGACGACGCGGGGACGCTCGTCCCGGGCGCCCCCGCCGACTACGCGGTCTGGCGCACCGGCGAGCTCCTCGTCCAGGCGCCGGACGACCGGGTGGCCCGCTGGTCCACCGACCCCCGTTCCGGTACGCCCGGTCTGCCCGATCTGTCGCCTGGCGCCGCCCTCCCGGTCTGCCTGCGCACGGTGGTGTACGGGCAGACGGTGTTCGTACGGCCGAACGAGTGATGTAGGGACATTTCCGACCACGGATCACCGCTCCGTACGCTTGTCCCCGACCTGCGGATCTTCCCCTCCGGCCTGGCCTTTCGGGAACTCTCCGCAGGTCAAGCCGGTGTTGACAGTCGACCGTCACCGGCGGGTAGGTTCTCTGCGTCCACCACAGGACGTCCGACCGGTTGAAACCGCCCCGCAGTCGCCGACCGCCGCCCGCGCCTCGGCCGCGAGGGAAGGTTTCTCCGGCGGAAGGTGCGACCCGGGTGGGGCCCGGACGTTCAGTAGACAACGGCTCTCGGTCGACTCGCAGCCAGCGGATCCCAGGTCGGACCGAAGGACGACGGGCCCCGCACCGCACGGCTCCCGCCGCACGTTCGCCGCCCCGCACCCGCGCCGTATCCGCCCTGCACCTGCCCCGTACGACCCGCCGCGCCGGAGCACTCCGAGGACCTCGCTATGGTGGGGTCCTGCGTTTGTATCCGAAGGGGCAGTAGTGAACGACGGTGGCCAGAGGCGTTACGGCCCGCTCGGCAAGGCCTTGGTGATCATTCCGACCTACAACGAGGCGGAGAACATCAAGCCGATCGTCGCGCGGGTGCGGGAGGCCGTACCCGAGGCGCACGTTCTCGTCGCCGACGACAACAGCCCTGACGGTACGGGCAAGTTCGCCGACGAGATCGCGTCCGAGGACGATCACGTCCACGTCCTGCACCGGAAGGGCAAGGAGGGGCTCGGCGCCGCCTATCTCGCCGGCTTCCGCTGGGGCATCGAGCACGGCTACGGCGTCCTCGTCGAGATGGACGCGGACGGCTCGCACCAGCCCGAGGAGCTGCCGCGGCTGCTGACCGCGCTCAAGGGCGCGGACCTGGTCCTCGGCTCCCGCTGGGTGCCGGGCGGCCGGATCGTGAACTGGCCGAAGTCCCGCGAGTTCATCTCCCGGGGCGGCAGCCTCTACTCGCGCGTGATGCTCGACGTGCCGATCCGCGACGTCACCGGCGGCTACCGGGCCTTCCGCAAGGAGACCCTGGAGGGCCTGGGCCTGGACGACGTGGCCTCCGCGGGCTACTGCTTCCAGGTCGACCTGGCCCGCCGCGCGGTCGCCGCCGGCTTCCACGTCGTCGAGGTCCCGATCACCTTCGTGGAGCGTGAGATCGGCGACTCCAAGATGAGCCGGAACATCGTCGTCGAGGCGCTGTGGCGGGTCACCGGCTGGGGTCTGACGGCGCGGGCGGAGAAGGTCGGCCGACTGCTCGGCCGCAAGTCCTCCTGACCCCCTCGCCGGAGCCGTTGCCCCGTCGCGCGTACTGATCCTTCCCTTACGACGTTCCGGCGGGGTGCCAGGCACACTGGGGACCATGACGACCGGCGCACCGCCTCCCCTCGCCCCGAAGCGCTCCCGCGCGCGCACGTTCCTTCCGCTCGGCATCGCCGTCTGGCTGGTCCTGGAGATCTGGCTGCTCACGGTGGTGGCGAACGCGGTGGGCGCGCTGACCGTGCTCGCCCTGCTCGTCGGTGGTGCCGTACTCGGCGCCACCGTCGTCAAGCGGGCGGGCCGGCGCGCCTTCCGGAACCTCACCACGACCTTCCAGCAGGCCCAGGCGGCCGCCCAGACCGGCGAAGCGCCCTCGGCGCCCGAGAAGACCGGCGCGGAGGACCGCAACGGCTTCCTGATGCTCGGCGGCCTGCTCCTGATGATCCCCGGCCTCGTCTCGGACGCGGCCGGACTGCTGCTGCTGATCCCGCAGGTCCGCTCGCTCCTCGGGCGGTACGGGGAGAAGGCCGTCGAGCGCCGTATGGCCGCCGCACCTCCCGGCAGCCTCCAGGACGCCTTCCAGCAGGCCCGCATCCACCGGCCGGACGGAAAGGTCGTCCAGGGTGAGGTCGTCCGCGAGGACGCGCACCAGGGCCCCCGCCGGCCCGAGGAGCCCCACCCGCCCCTGATGCCCTGATCTGATCAGCGGAATCCGAATGCGGAAACGCCGCGGGGCCCGGTACACAGATCGTGTACCGGGCCCCGCGGCGTTGTTCTGTTCTTCCGGAGGTCCGCTAGGCGGACTTGCGGCTGTCGCGCGGATGCACGGCGATGTTCATCGCGCCCGAGCGCAGGACGGCCAGCCTTTCGGCGAGGACCTCCTCCAGCTCCTCACGCGTGCGCCGCTCCATGAGCATGTCCCAGTGCGTACGCGCAGGCTTGCCCTTCTTCTCCTCAGGTCCGTCCCCGTCCACCAGGAGTGCCTGGATTCCGCAGACCTTGCACTCCCACTCCGGCGGAATTTCCGCTTCCACCGAGAAGGGCATCTCAAAACGATGGCCCTTCTCGCATGCGTACTCCACGGCCTGGCGCGGGGCCAGATCGATGCCGCGGTCGGTCTCGTAGCTGGTCACCACGAGGCGCGTGCCGCGAAGAGCTCGCTCACTCATGAATCGTGCCTCCCGGGCTTGTCGCCCACAGGACAGGTGTCGCTGTCGTCGTTATCCGGTCAACGTCCGGTCGGCGGTAAAGATTCCCGTGCCGGGTCATGCGTCGCCCGTCGTGCCGCCCCTTGTTGTACCCACCAGTGCCGGTTTTGTCACATCTGACGGCAGATGTGACCCACTGTCTTCACCAAAGCAGCACGCAGTAACGGTCCGCCTGGCAGGCCAAAGACGTACACTACCGGCCTTTCACTTCCGCGTCTAAATTCGTTCCGGCAGCGGGTTCCCCGCCTCCTCCACCGCGCGCCGCACCGGGACCCGGGCGAGCAGGGCGAAACCGACGACGAAGAAGATCACGAGAGAGATGATGGCATCCCGATAGCTTCCGGTCACCTGATACGCGAGACCGAACACAAGTGGACCCAGCCAGCTCAGTCCCCGGTCGCTCATCTCGTACGCCGAGAAGTACTCCGCCTCCTTGCCGCGCGGCACCAGATGGGAGAAGAGCGAGCGCGACAGGGCCTGGCTGCCGCCCAGGACCAGACCGATCGCGGCCGCCAGGAAGTAGAAGAACACCGGCGCGTCGGCCGGCAGGAAGTACCCCGCCGCCAGGATCAGCGTCCAGACCGCGAGCGAGCCGAGAATCGTCCGCTTGGCGCCGTACGACCGGGCGAGTCGCCCCATGCCCAGGGCGCCCACGACCGCGAGCACCTGGACCAGCAGCACCGCCGTGATCAGGGTCGTCTGGTCGAGGCCCAGCTCCTCCGAGCCGTAGACCGAGGCCTGTGAGATCACCGTCTGCACGCCGTCGTTGTAGACCAGATAGGCGAGCAGGAAGGAGAGCGTCAGCGGATGCCGGCGCATGTCCTTGAGGGTCGCCCGCAGCTGACGCCAGCCGCTGCCGACCGCGCCCGCCCGCTCGTTCCCCGCCGCCCCCTCCGGCCCCGCCGCGTGGATCCGCCGGTCGCGCAGCCGCTTCAGCGGTACGAGGGTGAACGCGCCCCACCACAGACCGGCCGAGGCGAGGCAGATCCGGATCGCCTCGCCCTCGGTGAGGCCGAAGGAGTCGTGCCCCGAGTACAGGACCAGGTTCAGCACCAGGACCAGCGCGCCGGAGGTGTAGCCGAAGGCCCAGCCGCGCGAGGAGACCGCGTCCCGCTCGTCCGGCCCCGCGATCTGCGGCAGATAGGCGTTGTAGAGCATCATCGACACCGCGAGCGAGGCGTTCGCCACGATCAGCAGGAAGGCGCCGAGGAGGTAGCGCTCGCCCTCGAGGAAGAACATCCCCGCCGTGGCCGCCGCCCCCAGGTACGCCGCCGCCGCGAGCAGCGGCTTCTTCCGGCCCGTACGGTCCGCGGCCGCGCCCACCAGCGGCATCGCCAGGACCGCGACCACGAGCGAGGCCGACACGGCGTACGCGAAGAGCGAGCCCGCCCGCACCGGGATCCCCAGCGGGTGCACGAACCCCTCGGCGTCGGAGGCCGCCCGCGCCACCGAGGTCAGATAGGGACCGAGGAAGACGGTCAGCACGCTCGTCGAGTACACCGAGCACGCGAAGTCGTAGAAGTACCAGCCACGCTGCTCGCGCCGCCGTTCGGCGGGATCGGTGGCGTACTCCTCCGGTTCGGTGGTGTCTGCGGTCAAGGCCGAGCCCCCTCGTTCGTCCCCGTGATCCGTCCCGCGCCACCCGGCGGCACGCTCAGACCCACGCCCCCCGCTCGGTCAGCACCGAGCGCAGCGTCTCCAGATGATCGGTCATGATGCCATCCACGCCCAGGTCGAGGAGAGAGTTCATCCGGGCCGGATCGTTCACCGTCCAGACGTGCACCTGGAGCCCGCGCGCGTGCGCCTCCCGTACGAAACGGCGGTCGACCACCGGGATCCCGCCCTGACGCTCCGGGACCTGCGCGGCCACCGCGCCCGCCCGCAGCGCCGCCGGGATGCCGAGCGAGCGCAGCCGCAGCCCGATCACCCCCCGGACGCCGTACGAGGTGGCGAGCCGGGGACCGGCCAGACGCTGCGCCCGCGCCACCCGGGACTCGGTGAAGGAGCCCACGCACACCCGGTCCCAGGCGCCGGTCCTGCGGATCAGGTCCACCAGCGGGGCCAGGGCCGGCTCGGCCTTGAGGTCCACGTTCCAGCGGGCCTCGGGGAACTCCTCCAGGAGGTCGGCGAAGAGCGGCAGCGGCTCCTGACCGGCCACCCGCGCCTCGCGCACCGCCTCCCACGGCAGGTCGCGGATCCGGCCCGAGGCGTCCGTCACCCGGTCCAGGGTCGCGTCGTGGAAGGCGACGAGCGCGCCGTCCGTCGTCGTGTGCACATCGGTCTCGAAGTAGCGGTAGCCCGCCGAGGAGGCCCGGCGGAAGGCGGCCGCGGTGTTCTCCAGGCCGTTCGCGGTGCCGCCACGATGGGCGAACGCGATCGGGGAGGGGTGGTCGAGATAGGGGTGGCGTACGCGAGTCACGGCCGCAGTATGGCCTGTCCCGGTGTCTCCGTGGCGACCTCGGGGAGGACGGACCCGGGCTCGGGGGCGACCTTGCGGCGTACCGGCCCGGGCTCCGGGGCGACCTCGGGGCGTACCGGCCGGGGCTCCGGGGCGGCCTCGGGGTGGACGGCCTCCGGTTCGGGGACGGCGAACCGGCGGAGGAAGAACTGGGCGAGCGGCCCGATCGCCAGCGCGTACAGGACCGTGCCGACGCCCACCGAACCCCCGAGGACGAAGCCGGTCGCGACGACGGCCACCTCGATCGCCGTCCGCACCAGCCGGATCGACCGGCCGGTGAGCCGGTGCAGACCGGTCATGAGGCCGTCGCGCGGGCCGGGGCCGAACCGCGCCGCGATGTACAGACCGGTGGCGACCCCGTTGAGGACGATGCCGAGCGCGAGGAGGGGGACGCGGCCGGTCAGGCCGTGGACGTCCGGGACCAGCGCCAGGGTGCCGTCCATCGCCAGACCGATCGCGAAGACGTTGGAGACGGTGCCAAGGCCCGGCCGCTGCCGGATCGGGATCCACAGGAGCAGCACCATGGCCCCGACGATGATCGACACCACACCGATGGTCAGCCCGGTCTTCTCGGCGAGACCCTGGTGGAGGACGCCCCAGGGCTCCAGGCCGAGGCCGCTGCGCACCAGGAGCGCCGAGCTGACCCCGTACAGCGTCAGTCCGGCGTAGAGCTGGACGAGCCGACGGGTGAGGTGCCGGCCGTGGAGACCGGAGGCGATGGACAAGGGACTGTCTCCCAGGGTGGTCGTGGTGGACTGACTCGTGACACTCTGTGGCGGTGGGCAGGGCGCCAACCATGGCCAATTCGATGAAGGTGGACTGATTTCTGTGGCTCAGTGGACTTCGGCGGTGGGGCCGGCTCAGCTCGCCCGGCAGCTCCAGGCACAGCAGGCCCGGCCCGCCGCGCCCGGCGTCCGCAAGCCGCCCGCCTACCGCGCCCTCGCCGACGGCATCCGCCTGCTCGTCCTGGAGGGCCGCGTCCCCGTCGCCGCCCGGCTGCCCGCCGAGCGGGAGCTCGCCGTCGCCCTGACCGTCAGCCGGACGACGGTGGCCGCGGCCTACGAGGCGCTGCGCGCCGAGGGCTTCCTGGAGTCGCGCCGCGGGGCCGGCAGCTGGACCGCCGTACCGGCCGGGAACCCGCTGCCCGCGCGCGGCCTCGAACCGCTGCCCCCGGAGGCGCTCGGCTCGCTGATCGACCTCGGCTGCGCGGCGCTGCCGGCGCCCGAGCCCTGGCTCACCCGGGGCATCCAGGGCGCTCTGGAGGAGCTGCCCCCGTACGCCCACACGCACGGGGACTACCCGGCCGGGCTGCCCGCGCTGCGGCAGATGCTCGCCGACCGCTACACCGCCCGCGGCATCCCCACCATGCCCGAGCAGATCATGGTGACGACCGGAGCCATGGGCGCCATCGACGCCATCTGCCACCTCTTCGCCGGGCGGGGCGAGCGCATCGCCGTGGAGTCCCCCTCGTACGCCAACATCCTCCAGCTGATGCGGGAGGCCGGCGCCCGGCTCGTGCCCGTCGCCATGTCCGAGGGGCTCGGCAGCTGGGACATGAACCGCTGGCGCCAGGTGCTGCGGGACGCTGCGCCCCGCCTCGCGTACGTCGTCGCCGACTTCCACAACCCGACCGGCGCGCTGGCCGACGAGGACCAGCGGCGGCAGCTCGTGGAGGCGGCCCGCTCGGCCGGCACGGTCCTCGTCGTCGACGAGACGATGACCGAGCTGCACCTCGACGACGATCTGGAGATGCCCCGGCCGGTCTGCGCCTTCGATCCGGCGGGCTCGACGGTCCTGACGGTCGGTTCGGCCAGCAAGGCCTTCTGGGCGGGCATGCGGATCGGCTGGGTCCGGGCCGCGCCCGATGTCATCCGCTCCCTCGTGGCCGCGCGCGCCTACGCCGACCTCGGCACTCCCGTGCTGGAACAGCTCGGTGTGAACTGGCTGATGGGGACCGGCGGCTGGGAGGAGGCCGTGCGCCTCCGGCGCGAGCAGGCGCGCGAGAACCGGGACGCTCTCGTCGCCGCGGTCCGCAGGGAGCTCCCGGAGTGGGAGTTCTCGGTGCCGCGCGGCGGGCTGACGCTCTGGGTCCGCACGGGTGGCCTCTCCGGCTCCCGGCTCGCCGAGGCGGGCGAGCGGGTCGGCGTCCGCGTCCCCTCGGGCCCGCGCTTCGGTGTGGACGGCGCCTTCGAGGGCTTCGTCCGGCTGCCCTTCACGGTCGGCGGCGCGGTCGCCGACGAGGCCGCCGCCCGGCTGGCCGCCGCGGCGCGCCTGGTCGAGTCGGGCGTGGGCGGGGGGATCGAACCGCCGCGCTCGTTCGTCGCGTAGCGCACATGCCGGGAGGCCGGTACGGACCCTGGTCCGTACCGGCCTCCCGGCATGCCCGCCGGACGCTCAGCCCTCGGCCGCGACCGGGGCGTGGAGCGGTGCGGGGCCCGGATCCGCTCCCAGGCGCGGGGCCGGCTCCGGCTCGGGCCGACGGGCAGGGGCCGGCTCCGGCTCGTGTCGGGGCGCGGGGGCCGGGTCGGGTTCGTGGCGCGGCGCGGGGGCCGGGTCGGGGGCCGAGCCCGGGACCGTCACGACCGCCGCGGCCGTCGCCGTGCGGCGCTCCGGGAGCAGCTCCAGGACCGCCTTGCGGTGCGCCTCGCTGGTGGCGTCGTCGTACGGGTCGGGCGTCGCGGGCACCTGGAGCCGCAGGACCGGTCCCGAACCGAGGCGGGCGTAACCGCGGCCCGTGGGCACCTGGGGCGTCGGCGTGGTGTGCGGCGCGGCACCGAGGACGGACTCGATCTGCTCGGGGGCGGCGGGCCCGAGCACGATCCGCGCCCGGGTGTGGGTCCGTACCGTCTCGCTCAGGGTGTCCGTGCTGTCGAACTGCTCGGCCACCACCACCGTGACCTGCGCCGCGCGTCCGTGCCGCAGCGGCACCTGGAGCAGCTCCTGCGGGTCGGGGCGGCCGTCGGCGGCGGCCAGGTGGCCGAGGATGCTCGGCCGGTCGACGAGGATCCACAGCGGCCGCCGGGTGTCCTCCGGCGCGGGGTGGCCCGCCTGCCGGGCGCGGTTGGCGGCGATCAGCCGCCGCTCCGTCTCGTGGGCCGCCCACTCCAGGCTGGCCAGGGACCCGGAGAGCCCGCACTCGACGGCGAGGACCCCGGCCCGGCCGGTCAGGCAGGCGTACTCGCCGGTGCCGCCGCCCTCGATGATCAGCACGTCGCCGTGCGGGAGGGCCTGGAGCGCGATCGAGCGCAGCAGGGAGGTGGTGCCGCTGCCCGGCTGGCCCACGGCCAGCAGGTGCGGCTCGGTGGAGCGGGGGCCGGTGCGCCAGACGACGGCCGGGGCGTCCTCCGTGCCGTCCGCGGCGACCACGGGCACGGTCCGCTGCACGGCGTCGCCGTCGGTGAAGCCGAGCACGGTCTCGCCCGGCACCGTGACGAAGCGCTGGGCGGCGATGGTGGTGGGCAGGGCGGGCAGCACGCTCATGACGAGCCGGTTGCCCTCCTCGTCCCAGTCGAAGAGGTACTCGCGGCCGCGCCCCGACTTGGCGTGCAGCAGCTGCTCGATGCGGGCGCGCGCGGCCGGCTCGCCGTCGGTGAAGTACGGGGGGTACGCGATCCGCAGCCGGGTCGGCCGCCCGTCCTCGTCGAAGGCGTACTCCCCGAAGGCGCCGCTCCAGTCGCCGCCGTGGGCGAAGAGCGGCGCGGGGTCCTCGGGGACGGAGAAGTACGGCACGAGGGCCTCGTACAGGCCCTTGAGCCGCGCGATCTCCGCGTCGTCGGGCCCGGTCTTGACGACCGGGCGTTCGCGCCCCTTCCACGCGGCGGCGCCCATGACCGTGACGAGCGCGAGCAGCGGCCCGTACGGCACGAGGGCGACGACGACGAAGCAGGCCGCGACCAGGAACAGCGTGGGACCGCGTCGTTCCTTGGGGGTCGCGGCCCACCTGGCGCGCGCGGTCGCGGCCAGCTTCCGCAGACCACGGGAGACCGTGATCAGCGGATGGAGCACGTCGGTGGCGCTGTCGGCGGCCGTGCGCGCGATCTCTCGGCTACGAGCGATCTGTGTGCTGCCGCTGCTCAGAATGCGGGGGAGTGGTCGCCGGGCCACGTCGTACTCCTGGAGTCGTGGAAGGGGCTGGTTGAGGGGGCAGGGGAGGGAAACCCCCTCGGGGCGTCAGAACTTGATTCCGCCCAGGAGGCCGGCGAGGCTCTGCCCGCCCGCCGTGATGCTCGGGGCGATGGCGGTGCCCGCGAGGTAGAAGCCGAACAGCGCGCTGACGAGGGCGTGCGAGGCCTTCATCCCGTCCTTCTTGAAGAACAGGAAGCAGATGATGCCGAGCAGGACCACGCCTGAGATGGACAGGATCATTTGGTGTTCTCCTGGTTGAGGGGACAGTCACCATGAGTCCTTCCAGGTTCACAGCAAGTATCTATGTGACTAAAGGTGCAATAGAGTGAAATTCGGGTGATTTCACTTGACCGGCGGAGGGTGGAAGCCCTGTCGGGTGGCGAAAACCCGGCGGTGCGCTAGAGACGGGCCGGGGGCGGACTGCCGTGATCTTTGCCTCGGTGGGGCGCGGTCATGTCACCGAACGGGCAGTACCCTGTCGATTCACTCGTACGGCCGCGCTTGCCGTGCGCAGGTCAACACAGCAGGAGAGAGGCGGTTCCACCTGATGAGCGAGACTCCGGACCCCGAGGTCATCGAGCTGGCGTCCAAGGTCTTCGACCTCGCGCGTACGGGTGACGCCGACGCCTTGGCCGCGTACGTCGACGCCGGTGTCCCCGCGAACCTCACCAACGACAAGGGTGACTCCCTCGTCATGCTCGCCGCCTACCACGGCCACGCGGCCGCGGTCTCGGCCCTCCTGGAGCGCGGTGCCGACGCCGACCGCGCCAACGACCGCGGCCAGACCCCGCTCGCGGGCGCAGTCTTCAAGGGCGAGGACGCCGTGATCCGCGCCCTGCTCGCCGGCGGCGCAAATCCGGAGTCCGGGACTCCGTCCGCCGTGGACACCGCCCGCATGTTCGGCAAGGCCGAACTCCTGGAGCTCTTCGGAGCTCGGTGAACGGGTACTGAACCCCAGGTGAGAGCAGCGTCGTAAATGTGGTCGCGGTGGCGAAATGGGTGGGTCATCATGACGTCGGGCCCGGCGGACCGGGCCACCGACGAGAGGCAGAGGAAGATGGTCACTGGCAAGCACAGGACGACGAGCGGCCCGACATGTTGCCGCACGGCCTAGGCGTACAGAGATGTATCGCCTGACCCGGGTCATCCCGGTCTCCCCCGGTCGTGTCGACAGCTTGATGTGAGGCGTCTTCCATGTTCGAACCAGTCATAGCGCCGAGCGGCACCCTGCTCGGCCTGCTGCAGAGGGGCCGCGGCGACGGCACCCTGCACGCGCTCGCCGCGCCACGCGCCGAGGCCCTCGCGGCCCTCAACCACTGCGTTCTCGACGACCCCCGCCACGACTGGCAGGTCGAGAACCGCTCCCTCTACTACGCCCGTCTCTACCTGGACCTCCACGGAGGTCTCGACGAGATCGAGGCGCACCTCTTCGGCGCCGAGGACCACCTCGACTCCGAGGAGTCCAGGACCGGGCTCGCGCTCGCCGTCCTCGGGCACCTCGCCTCCTACGGACGCCAGGACGCCCTGCTGCTGCTCCGGCGCTACGCGGCGACCGGCACGAACTGGGCCTGGGCCCTGGACGAGCTGGCCCTCCGCGACGACGACGCCGGACTCCGCGGGCTCGCCCTGCCCGTACTGGCCCGCTTCCCGGCCGACCCCGCGGGCGAGGCCGAGCTGGCGAGCGCCGTGCGGGACGCCTTCGAGCCCCGGCCGTGGCGACTGTGGGCCGAGGACCAGCGGGACGCCGTCGGCGCCCGGGTCAGGGCCGCCCAGGAACAGGGCTCCTTCGACCGCTGGCAGCGCCAGATGCGCCCCACCGGGCCCCGCCCCGGCTGGAGCGTGCGGGCCGTCCTCGACTGGGCGCAGGAGGGGTACGAGCGCGGTGCCGTCCTCTACGGCCCCGCCGCCAGGTGCCTGACCGCCGTCGCCGGACCCGAGGACCGCCCCGAGCTCCTCGACGCCGCCCGCAACGGCTCGGAGGGCGCGCGCGGCGCCGCCCTCCACCACCTCGCCGAATCGCGTGACCCCGCCGTCCTCGACCTCGTGGAGGCCGCCGCCGACGGCGACTCCCACGCGGTAGCCGAGGCCGCCGTCGCCGCCTACCGGCGCATGTGCGGCGAGGACGCGGTCGCCCGCGCCCGAGCGTGGGTCCGGCGGACCGACGCCCTCGGTGCCGCCGCCGCGGAGGTGCTCGCCTGCCGCGGCACGGCCCAGGACGCCGGCCTGGTCCTCGGCGCCCTGCGCGGGACCATTCGCTCCGCGGGCCCCGACGCACCCGAGCTCGCGGTCCTCGTCGACGGAGCGGGCCGCCTCGACATCGCCTGCGCCGCCCCCGTGCTCCGGCACGTCTACCGCGAGACGTCCTCCTCCCAGTTGCGCGGCCGCGCGGCCCGCGCGCTCGCCGCCACCGACCCCACCTTCGCGACCGGCTTCGCCGTCGAGTGCCTCTGGGACTGCGAGGAGACCACCCGCGAGGTGGCCGCCCAGCACGCGGAGACCGGGGACGTACGGGTCGCCGAACGCCTCCGCCGCCTCGCCGCCGACCCGGCCGAGGAAGCCGAGGTCCAGACCGCGGTGCGCAATCGGATAGGCCCGGACCTCCAGGTCTGACCCTTGCCAGGCCTGCCCCCTCCTCAGGTCTGACCCTTCCCGTCCCACTGCCCGGACCCCGGGGCGGCGCGGCCTGCGGCGGAGACCCCGCCGATCGTGGCCCCGCCCCGGGCACCGGGTGACGGGCTCTCGGATCCTCAGCGCCCGGTGGCCGTCTCCCGGATTCCCGGGCGCCCGGGTGACCGCCTCCCGGATCCCCGGGCGCCTGGTGGCCGTCTCCCGGATCCCCGGGAGACGGACCGGCGGTCGGGGCGCGGCGGGCCCGGATCCCCGGGAGACGGACCGGCGGTCCGGGGCCGCGGCGAAACGCTCATGGGACGTTCCCCCGCCGTCCAGATCGACGTCGGCGGGTACACGCCAAGCGGGACGACAACACCCGTATGCGTGTCGTCATCGTCACAGAATCCTTCCCTCCCGATGTCAACGGTGTGGCGCACTGCGCCCTCCAGACCGCGCGCCACCTCGTCCGCCGGGGCCACGCCCCGCTCGTCATCGCCCCCGCCGTCGCCGACCAGGCCACGGACGCCGACGCCCCCTGCGCCGTCGTCCGGGTGCCCTCCGTGCCCCTGCCCGGCTACCCCCAGGTACGGGTCGCCCTGCCCAGCCGCCGGGTGGCCGCCGCCATCGCCGCACACCGCGCCGACCTCGTCCACCTCGCCGGCCCCTTCGTCCTCGGGGTACGCGGAATGACGGCCGCCGCCCGGCTCGGCATCCCCGCCGTCGCCGTCTACCAGACCGACCTCGCCGGCTACGCCCGGACGTACGTGGGAACCGGCGAGGGCGCCGCCTGGCGCCGGCTGCGGGCGGTCCACGGCGCCGCCGACCGCACCCTCGCCCCGTCCTCCGCCGCCGTACGCGACCTGGAGGCCCACGGCATCGGCCGCATCCGGCTCTGGGGACGCGGCGTGGACACCGCCCGCTTCCGCCCCGGGCTGCGCGACGACGCCCTGCGCCGCGAGCTCGCCCCCGCCGGTGAGCTCCTCCTCGGCTACGTGGGGCGCCTCGCGCCCGAGAAGCGTGTGGACCTGCTCGCCGGGGTCCGCGGCCTGCCGGGGGTCCGGACCGTGGTCGTCGGCGACGGGCCCAGCGAGCCCGGGCTGCGCGCCGCCCTGCCGGACGCCCGGTTCCTGGGCCGCCGCACCGGCGACGACCTGGCCCGGATCTTCGCCTCCCTCGACGTCTTCGCCCACACCGGCCCGTACGAGACCTTCTGCCAGACCGTTCAGGAGGCCATGGCGAGCGGGGTTCCGGTGATCGCCCCGGCCGCCGGCGGTCCCCTGGACCTGGTCGACCACGGACGCACCGGGATCCTCGTACCGCCCGGCGACCCGGAGGCGCTGCGGGAGGCCGTCGCCTCCCTCGCCGCCGCCCCGGAGGTACGCGCCGCCTACGGTCTCGCCGGTCGGGCCGCGGTCGAGAGCCGCACCTGGGAGGCGCTGGGCGACGAGCTGATAGGCCACTACCGGGAGGTCCTGCGCGACCGGACGGCGGTGGCCGCGTGAACGCCATCCGTACCGCCCCGGGAAGGACCGCGGGCGGCGGGCTCCGGATCGTGCGGCTCGCCAATTTCGTGACCCCCACCTCCGGCGGCCTGCGCACCGCGCTCGACCAGCTGGGCCGCGGCTACCTCGCCGCCGGACACGAACCCGTCCTCGTCGTCCCCGGCGACGTCGCGAGCGACCACCACACCGAGCAGGGCCGGGTGGTGACCCTCCCGGGCCCCGTCCTGCCCGGCACCGGCGGCTACCGGGTCCTCGCCGACCGGAACCGGGTGCGCCGGCTCCTCGACGAGCTCGCCCCCGACCGGATCGAGGTATCGGACCGTACGACCCTGCGGTGGACGGGGGAGTGGGCGCGCCGGGCCCGGGTGCCGTCGGTGATGGTCTCCCACGAGACGGCGGACGGGGTGCTGCGCACCTGGGGCGTCCCGCCGGGGCTCGCGGCCCGCGCGGCGGACCGGCTCAACCGCCGCACGGCCTGGGCCTTCGCCCGGATCGTCTGCACGACGGAGTGGGCGGAGCGCGAGTTCGTCCGGATCGGGGCCCGGAACGTCGTACGGGCTCCGCTCGGCGTGGACCTGGACCGCTGCCGACCCGGCCGCCGCAGCACCGTGCTGCGCGCCCGGTACGCGGACGGGGAACGGGTCCTCCTGGTGCTGTGCTCGCGCCTCTCCGTCGAGAAGCGGCCCGGCACGGCCCTGGACGCCCTCGCGGAGCTGCGGGACGCGGGGGTCCGGGCGGCGCTGGTCGTCGCGGGCGACGGGCCCCTGCGCGGTGCCCTGGAGCGACGGGCACGCGAGCGGCGGCTCCCGGTGCGGTTCCTCGGGCACGTCGCCGACCGGGAGGCCCTGGCGGACCTCCAGGCGGCGGCCGACGTGTGCCTGGCCCCGGGGCCTGCGGAGACCTTCGGCCTCTCCGCCCTGGAGGCCCTCGCCTGCGGGACCCCGGTGGTCGTCAGCGACTCCTCCGCCCTCCCGGAGGTCGTCGGGACCGCGGGCGCCGTGGCCACCGACACCCCCGAGGGCTTCGCGGACGCCGTACGGGGGGTGCTCGCCGCTCCCGAGACCTGCCGCCGCGCGGCGGCACGCGCGCGTGCCGAGGGTTTCGCCTGGGACCGCTCGGTCACCGCCTTCCTCCGGGCCCACGACGCTCTGCCGTCGCCCCGCCCCCGGCCGGCGCTTCCGCCGTTCCCGCCACGGTCCGTCCCGGCCCCTACCGAGGGGGCACGGCGATGACGGGGGAGCCCGCGGGGGCCACCCGTACGGCCTCCCCACTCCCGCCGACGGCTCCACACGGTCACGGTCCTGTCCCTGTTCCCGGTATCGAGCCCGGCCCTGGTCCCGTCTCTGGTTCCGGCCCCGGCACCGTCCCTGGTCCCGGCCCGCTCCGCTTCGTCGTGCTCGGTGACTCGCTCAGCGAGGGCGTCGGCGACCGGGTCGACGGGGCCTGGCGCGGGTGGGCGCCGCTGCTCGCCGAGGGGCTCGCGGCAGACGGCCAGGACACGGTGTTCCTGAACCTCGCCGCCGGCGGGGCCCTGAGCGGGGACGTCGCCGCGGACCAGGCACCCCGGGCCCTCGCCTTCCGGCCCCACCTCGCCTCCGTGGTCGTCGGGGTCAACGACACCCTGCGCCACACCTTCGACATCGGGCTCCTCGCCCACCGCCTCGACCGGGTCCTTACGGACCTCGACGCCCTCGGAGCCGTCCTCCTGACCGCCTGCCTGCCCGATCCCGGCCGGATGCTCGGCCTGCCGCCGCCCCTGGCCCGGCCGCTCGCCCGCCGCCAGCGCTCCGTCAACGCGGTCGTGCACGCCCTCTCCGACCGGTACGACGCGGTCCATCTGCACCTCGCCGACCCCGCCTGGACCGAGGACCGCACCCTGTGGAGCGCCGACCGGCTCCACCCGGGCGAGCGGGGCCACCGTGCCGTCGCCGCGGGATTCCACCGGCTCCTCGCCGCCCGTGGGCTCGCCCACGGCGTCCCGCCCGCCCGGGAGCCCGTACAGCCGCCGCCGACCCGGGTGGAGGCGCTGCTCTGGCTCGCCACCGCGGGCACCGGCTGGGTCCTGCGCCGCAGCCGCGACCTCCTCCCGCAGCTGCTCCTGCTCGCCGGCGCCGAGCTGCGTCACTGGGCCGACGGCACCGGAACCGCACCCCTCGACGCGCGCGCGGATGCCGCCCTCGCCGCCGCGCTCACGGCCACAATGGAGAGATGAACGGGCGCTGGGAGTTCTGGATCGACCGGGGCGGCACCTTCACCGACGTCGTCGGACGTCGGCCCGACGGACGCCTCGTCACCCGCAAGCTGCTCTCGCACGACCCCGCCCGCCGCCAGGACGCCGCCGTCGCCGGAATCCGCGCGCTCCTCGGGCTCGGCCCCGGCGAACCCGTCCCCGCCGACCGGATCGCCGTCGTCAAGATGGGCACCACCGTCGCCACCAACGCCCTCCTGGAGCGGCGCGGCGAACCGACCGTCCTCCTCGTCACCGAGGGCTTCCGGGACGCGCTGCGCATCGCCTACCAGAACCGGCCCCGACTCTTCGACCGGCACATCGTGCTGCCCGAGGCGGTGTACGCGCGCGTGATCGAGGTCCGGGAGCGCGTCGACGCCCACGGGCACGTCGTCCTGCCCCTGGACGAGAGGGCCGTCGCCGAGGAGCTCGCCGCCGCCCGCCGCGAGGGGTTCCGCTCGGCCGCCGTCGTCCTGCTGCACGGCTACCGCCGTCCCGACCACGAGGACCGGGTCGCCGCTGCCGCCCGTGCCGCCGGCTTCACCCAGGTCAGCTGCTCGCACGAGGTCAGCCCGCTCATCAAGCTGATCCCGCGCGGGGACACCACCGTCGTCGACGCCTACCTCTCGCCGATCCTGCGCCGGTACGTGGACGAGGTCGCGCGCGAACTCGCCGGGATCCGCCTCATGTTCATGCAGTCCAACGGCGGGCTGCGGGAGGCGGCCCACTTCCGCGGCAAGGACGCCGTCCTGTCCGGACCCGCCGGCGGCGTCGTCGGCATGGTCCGTACCTCGGCGCAGGCGGGACACGACCGTGTCATCGGCTTCGACATGGGCGGCACCTCCACCGATGTGTCGCACTACGCCGGCACTTTCGAGCGTGAACTCGGTACACAGGTCGCAGGGGTGCGGATGCGGGCGCCGATGATGAGCATCCACACCGTCGCGGCGGGCGGCGGGTCCGTCCTCCACTACGACGGCCGCCGCTACCGCGTGGGCCCCGACTCGGCGGGCGCCGTCCCCGGCCCCGCCTGCTACCGCCGCGGCGGCCCCCTCACGGTCACCGACGCCAACGTCATGCTCGGCCGCGTCCAAGCCGCCCACTTCCCGGCTGTGTTCGGCGAGACCGGTGACCGGCCCCTGGACGCCGAGGTCGTACGGGAGCGGTTCACAGCCCTCGCCGAGAAGACCGGCGGCGGCCGCACCCCGGAGGAGGTCGCCGCGGGTTTCCTGGAGATCGCGGTCCTCAACATGGCCAACGCCGTCAAGAAGATCTCCGTCCAGCGCGGCCACGACGTCACCCGGTACGCCCTCACCAGCTTCGGCGGCGCCGGCGGCCAGCACGCCTGCGCCGTCGCCGACGCCCTGGGCGTCGACACCGTCCTCGTACCCCCGCTGGCCGGAGTGCTCTCCGCGTACGGCATCGGGCTCGCCGACGCCACCGCGATGCGGGAGCGGTCCGTCGAGGCCGAGCTCGACGCCCCCGGCACCCACGCGCGCGTGACGGCGCTCTGTGCCGAACTCGCCGACCGGACCCGAGAGGAGCTGCGCGCCGACGGCCTCCCGGACGCGGCGATCGCCACGCACGCGCGCGTGCTCCTGCGGTACGCGGGGACGGACGCGAGCCTCCAGGTCGAACTCGCCCCCGCCGCATCGATGAAGGCCGCGTTCACAGACGTCCACCGGACGCGGTACGCCTTCACCATGGACAAGCCGCTCGTCGTCGAGGCGGTCTCCGTCGAGGCCGTGGGCCGCGCCGGACCGCACGGCCCGGTCCTCGTCGGCACCGGCACCGGCACCGGCACCGGCACCGATACCGACACCCACACCGGTACCGACGAGCGGACAAGCCCCCTCGCACCCCGGGCCACCGTCCGGATGCACAGCGGCGGAACGCCCCACGACACCCCGCTCCACCGGCGCGAGGACCTCCGCCCCGGCGACACCGTCGACGGCCCCGCGCTCCTCGCCGAGGCCGACGCCACGACCGTCGTCGACACCGGCTGGCGGGCCACCGCGACCGACGGGGGCCACCTCCTCCTCCACCGCGTCACCCCGCGCCCCGCGCGCGTGGCCGCCGGGACGGACGTGGACCCCGTCCTCCTGGAGGTCTTCAACAACCTCTTCATGGCCATCGCCGAGCAGATGGGCGTCCGCCTGGAGAACACCGCCCACTCGGTCAACATCAAGGAACGCCTCGACTTCTCCTGCGCCCTCTTCGACGCCGAGGGCAACCTCATCGCCAACGCGCCCCACATCCCCGTCCACCTCGGCTCCATGGGCGAGTCCATCAAGGAGGTCCTGCGGCGGCGCGGCGACGACCTGCGGCCCGGCGACGTGTACGCGATCAACGACCCGTACCACGGCGGCACCCACCTGCCCGACGTCACCGTCGTGACCCCGGTGTTCGGCGAAGCCGGCGACGGGGACGCCCCAGGGGGCGAGCTCCGCTTCCTGGTCGCCTCCCGCGGCCACCACGCCGAGATCGGCGGCATCACCCCCGGATCCATGCCCGCCTTCAGCCGCACCATCGAGGAGGAGGGCGTCCTCTTCGACAACTGGCTGCTCGTCCGGGACGGGCGCCTCCGGGAGGCCGAGACCCGCGCCCTGCTCACCGGCGCCCGCCACCCCTCCCGCGACCCCGACACCAACCTCGCCGACCTTCGCGCCCAGATCGCCGCCAACGAGAAGGGCATCGAGGAACTGCGCAGGACGGTCGACGAGTTCGGGCTCGATGTCGTACAGGCCTACATGCGGCACGTCCGCGCCAACGCCGAGGAGTCCGTGCGCCGCATCGTCGCGCGCCTCCACGACGGCGCCTACCGCTACGAGACCGACGGCGGCGCGACCATCCGGGTAGCGGTCCGCGTCGACCGCGAACGGCGTTCCGCCGTCATCGACTTCACCGGGACCTCCGCCCAACTGCCCGGGAACGCCAACGCCCCCACGTCCGTTGTCATGGCCGCCGTCCTGTACGTCTTCCGTACCCTCGTCGACGACGACATCCCGCTCAACAGCGGCTGCCTTGAGCCCCTGGAAGTCCGCGTTCCGCCCGGCTCCATGCTCGCGCCCGTCCACCCGGCCGCCACCGTCGCCGGGAACGTCGAGACCTCGCAGGCCGTCACCGGCGCGCTGTACGCGGCCCTCGGCGTCCAGGCCGAGGGCTCCGGCACCATGAACAACCTCACCTTCGGCAACGCGCGCGTGCAGTACTACGAGACGGTCGCCAGCGGCTCCGGCGCGGGGGCCGGCTTCGACGGCGCCGACGCCGTCCAGACCCACATGACCAACTCCCGGCTCACCGACCCCGAGATCCTCGAGTGGCGCCACCCCGTCCGGGTCGACGCCTTCTCGGTACGGGAGGACGGCGGCGGGCGCGGCCGGTGGCACGGCGGCCACGGGGTGGAGCGCCGCATCCGCTTCCTGGAGCCGATGACGGTGGCCCTCCTCACCGGACACCGCAGGGTCCCCCCGTACGGGATGGCCGGCGGCGAGCCGGGCGCCCTCGGCGAGAACCTCGTGGAGCGCGCCGACGGCACCGTCGAGCACCTCGGCGGCGCCGCGACGACCGAGGTCGGCCCCGATGACGTCCTGGTCCTGCGCACCCCCGGCGGCGGTGGCTACGGCCCGCCACCCGCCGCCGAGTGAGGGACCGCGCCCGACAACGTCCGCGAGGGACCGAGGGACCGAGGGACCGAGGGACCGAGGGACCCCTTCAGCGCACCGGCACGAACCGCACCGGCGTTCCCGGCACGGCCTGCGCCGCCGCGCCCAGATCGGCCTCACGGACCACCGCGACCACCGGGTAGCCACCGGTCGTGGGGTGGTCCGCCAGGAAGACCACCGGGCGCCCGTCCGGCGGCACCTGGACCGCGCCCAGGACCATGCCCTCGCTCGCCAGCTCTCCCGGCAGGGCCCGCTCCAGGGCCGGGCCCTCGAGCCGGAGCCCGATGCGGTTGCTCGACGACGACACCCGGTACGCGCGCGTGGCGAGGGTGCGCAGCGCCCCGGCGGTGAACCAGTCGTCGCGGGGACCGAGCCGGACCCGCAGGACCAGTTCGTCCGGCGGCCCCGGCCAGGGGGGAGCGTCGACCGAACCCCGTACGGCCGGGTCCGCTCCCAGCGGCAGCACCGCCCCGTCCACCAGCGGCGCCGGGCCGAGCCCGGACAGCAGGTCGGTGGAGCGGCTGCCGAGAACGGGTTCGACGGCGATCCCGCCGCCGAACGCCACGTACGAGCGCAGCCCGCCGACGGCCGCGCCGACCTCCAGAAGGGACCCGGCCCGCACCCGGACCGCCGTCCCCCAGGCGGCGGGGCGCCCGTCCACCCGGACCGGGCAGGGCGCGCCGCCCACCGCGACGGTGACCGCGCACCGGGGCCGCAGCGCGCACCCGTCGACGGTGGTCTCCAGGACCGCCGCTGCCGCCCCGTCCGGGACGTCGACGTTGCCGACGAGCCGGTTGAGGAGCCGTACGGCCCCGGGATCGAGGGCGCCCGAGCGGGGCACACCGAGGTGCGCGTACCCGGTGCGCCCCAGGTCCTGCACCGTGGTCAGAGCCCCGGCCCTGACCACGGCGACGGCGCGGTCGGTCATCGCCCGCCCTCCGCCGGTCCGCCGTCCACCGTGAACCGGACCCGGGTGCCGGGCGTCAGCAGTGCGGCGGGCTCCCGCCCGGCGTCCCACAGGACCACGTCCGTGGTGCCGATCAGCTGCCAGCCGCCGGGGGAGGAGCGCGGGTACACGCCCGTGTAGGGCCCGGCCAGGGCGACCGACCCTGCCGGGACGACGGTCCGCGGTGTGGCCCGTCGCGGCACCTCGTACCGCTCGCCGAGACCGGTCAGATAGCCGAAGCCCGGCGCGAACCCGCAGAACGCGACCCGGAACTCGGCCGCCGTGTGGACGCGTACCGCCTCCTCGACGGACACCCCCCACACCGCGGCGACCTCGGCGAGATCGGGCCCGTCGTAGCGGACCGGCACCTCCACCACCGCGCCCGCGCGCGCGTGGAGCGGCGCCACCTCCCAGCGCTCCACCTCGGCCGCGAGCCGGACCGGGTCCGCCACCCCGTCGAGCAGCACCGTCCGCGCGGCCGGCACGATCTCCCGCACGGCGGGGAGCGCACCGGCCGCCCGCCGCCGCAGCAGCTCGGCGTGGAACGCCTCGGTCTCCGCGCTTCCGGCCAGCTCCACCAGGAGCCCCCGTTCGCCCACGCGCAGCGCCCGCACGCCGCTCACGCGAAGGCCTCCACCCGGATCCCGGAGGCCTCAAGACCTTCCCGGACCCGGCGGGCGAGGCCCGCGGCGCCCGGGGTGTCCCCGTGCAGGCACAGCGACCGGGCCCGTACGGTGACGGAGCTCCCGCAGTGCGCCGTGACGACCCCGGACCGGGCCATGGACACCGAGCGCTCGACGACCTCGGCCGGATCGCTGACGACGGCCCCCTCCTGCCCGCGGGGGAGCAGGGAGCCGTCCGCCAGGTAGGCCCGGTCGCCGAAGGCCTCGGGGACGGCCGGGAGTCCGGCCTCCGCCGCGGCCTCGTGCAGCCGGGACCCCGGCAGCCCCAGGACGGGCAGCGTCCGGTCGGCGAGCAGCACGCCCTCGACGACCGCCGCCGCCTGCTCCGCGTCCCGGACCACCCGGTTGTAGAGCGCGCCGTGCGGCTTCACGTACGCGACGCGCGAGCCCGCAGCCCGGGCGAAGACCTCCAGGGCGCCGATCTGGTACGCCACTTCGGCGGCCAGCTCCGCCGCAGGGACGTCCATCGAGCGCCGCCCGAACCCGGCCAGGTCCCGGTACGAGACCTGGGCCCCGATCCGTACCCCCCGTTCGGCCGCGAGCTCGCAGACGCGCCGCATGGTCGCCGCGTCCCCGGCGTGGAAGCCGCAGGCGACGTTGGCGCTGGTGACGACGGAGAGCAGTCGCTCGTCGTCGGTCAGCGTCCAGCGGCCGAAGCCCTCGCCGAGGTCGGCGTTGAGGTCGATCGAGGCCCAGGTCATGTGGTGCTCCCCTTCTCACCCGGTCGTGCGGTGGTGCCTGCGGAAACCACGCGCGCGAGACGAACCGTGCGGTGCCGTCAAGCTAGAGGATTGTTCAACAATCCGACAAGACGTGTGTTGTCGCTTCCCCGTTTCTGCGGTTGACTCGCCCGCGGACGACGGAAGGGGAGAGGCGCTGTGGACGTGAGTGAGGCCGGAGGCCTGGCGGACGACCGCGCGCTGCTCGGGCGTACGAGCACGGCGGAACGGGTCGCGGACATCCTGCGCACGCGCGTCGCGGAGGGCTACTTCCCGCCGGGCGTCCGGCTCTCCGAGGAGAGCATCGGCGGCGCGCTCGGTGTGTCCCGCAACACACTCCGCGAAGCCTTCCGGCTCCTCACCCACGAACGCCTGCTCGTCCACGAGCTCAACCGCGGCGTCTTCGTCCGGGTGCTCGCCGTCGGTGACGTGGACGACATCTACCGCACCCGGCGGCTCGTCGAGTGCGCCGTCGTACGGGGCCTCGGGCAGCCGCCGTACGCCGTCGACGGCCTCGTCGCGGCCGTCGCGGAGGGCGAGACGGCGGCCCGCGCGGGTGACTGGACGGGCGTCTCCACGGCCAACATCCACTTCCACCGCGAGCTCGTCGCCCTCGCGGGCAGCGCGCGCACCGACGAGCTGATGCGCGGCGTCCTCGCCGAACTCCGCCTCGCCCTCCACGTCGTGGACGACCCACGCGGCCTGCACGAGCCCTATCTCCTGCGGAACCGGGAGATTCTGGACGCGCTGCGCGCCGGTGAGCGGACCTCGGCGGAACGGCTCCTCGCCCGCTACCTCGACGACTCCCGCACCCGGGTCGCCGCCGCCTACGCCCGGGCCGTCGACGACCCGGCGGGCCCGGCGGCCTGACCCGGAACGCGCCGCGAGGCGGACCCGGAACGAGCCGTGTGACGCCGGTCGCATCTGCGCCGTTTCGACCGTTGTCAGTTCGAGGACCTAATCTGTGCACCGTGACTTCGCCTGCCTCGACGGACCTCGCTCCGCCCCAGCTCAGCGTGGGGCCGCGGCCCGCGCAGGGCCCGGCCGCCGACGAAGGGCTCGCGCGGCGCCTCCGCGCGCTCGCGTGCACCGCCCCGCTGCACGACCTGGACGCCCGCAAGGCGAACCTGGCCGGCGAGTACACGGTCTACGCGATGGCCGAGGTGGCCCTCTCCGCGATCGACCTCGTCACACTGAACATGGACTTCGACACCGGCGCCGACCACGAGCAGATCGTCGCCCGGCTGCTGCCCCGTGTCGCCGCCCAGGCCCCCACCCGCCCCGCCGCCGAGCACGAGCGCGTGGCCCGCTGGGTCCTGGAGAACCTGATCAACGTCGGCAGCGTCGACCGGGGCTTCCGCGCCGTCTACGGCACCTTCGGCACCGACGGGGTCTACGTCCGCAGGGACTACGACTTCAAGCTCATCGAAGAGGTCCCGGGCTACGGCGGCGGCGTCTACCTCCGCACCACCGACGAAGCGGTCAACGTCCTCGTCGGCGCCCTCGACACCGACGTCACCAGCGCCCAGATCGCCGCCGAGGTGAAGCTGGAGGTCCTCATCAGCCGGGGCCGCCTCGCCGACGCCCAGCTCGCCGCCGAGCAGGCGCGGTACCGGACCGTGCAGTACGCCGAGACCCTCCGCAAGACCCTGGAGGCCACCCGGCGGAACGTCCGCGCGGTGGACTGGCTCCAGGCCGTCCCGGACATGATCGACGAGGCGCTCGACCACGTGGCCGACCGCTACCGCCACGAGAACGCGATCCTCACCAACATCCGCAAGGCCCGGGACGAGGCCGAGGACCACGAGCACAAGCGGCGCGCCGCCGAGCTCGTCGACATCGTCAAGGACTGCATCCGGCGCCACACCCAGCTCCAGTCCCGCCTCCTGGAGGCCGGCCCGCTCTTCCGCGCCGAGCAGGACCGGCAGGCCTTCGCCGCCCCCACCGCGTACACCGGCCTCGACCTGTACGGGCAGCTGCTCGCCCCGATCCTGCCGCTCCCCGTCGAGCGGGCCACGACGGTCACCGACGCCTTCTTCGCCCGCGGCACCGGACTGCGCACCCCCGCCTCCGTCCGCCTCGGCGACCTCGTCGACCTGCTCCTCACCCCGCCCGTCGAGCGCGAGCACCTCGGCGCGGAGATGCCCGAGCCGGACCTCATCGCCACCCCCGACGACTCCCGCTTCAGCGAGGAGCAGCTCGCGAGCGCCATGCGCCTGCTCGACCTGGAGCACGACGCCCCGCGCCGCCTCTCCGGTCTGCTGGCCGAGGCCCGCCTCCTCGACGACGACCTGCCCTACCTCGTCGCCCTGCTCGCCGTCCACGCGGCCAGCCCCCCGGTCGGTACGGCCTACCGCCAGGGCGAGGAGCGCCTCCTCTTCGCCGTCGACGACGGCACCCCGCTCCACGACCCCGAATTCGGCGGCGCCGACCTGATCGTGGGTACGGCCCTCCTCGACGCGGCAGGCATGGCCGCCGATCGCTCGGAGACCACGTGACCCTCACGCCCGTCGCCCCCTCGGACCCTTCCTGTACGGACCCTTCCTGTACGGAGGCGCCCGATACGGAGGCATCCGTTACGGCGGCTTCCGACCCCGCCGCGCCGCACGACCCGGTCTTCCCCACGCCCACGCTCCCGGCGCCGACGGCCGGTATGCCCACCGACCTGCCGGAGCAGCGGTCGGAGTCCGACCCTCACCCTGAACCCCAGCCCGAGCTCCAGCCCGAGCCCCGGTTCCAGCCCGAGCCCCAACCGGATCCCGAGCTCCAGCTCCAACCCGAGCCGGAGCCCGAGCCGGAGCCCGAGTCGGATCCGGAACCGGTCCTCCCGGCGGCCCGCCCCGTCCGCCCGGACACCGGACCACGCGTGCGGGCCGTGCTCGTGGACCCGCCGGCCGGTGCGCGTCCCGAGCTCGGGGCCGTGCCGCCGAAGGGGCCGGATACCCGGCCCCGACTCGGTGCCGTACCCCCGGTGGAGCCGTCCCGCTCGGACGCCGCGGCCCGGCGCAGGAGCGTCCCGACCGTGCGCGCCGTGCGGCTGACGGCCGAACCGGCCGGACCGACGCGCCGCCCCGCCCCCGCCCCGGCGGCCGTCACCCCCGTCCCACTGCCACTGCCCCTGCCCCGAACCGTCACCCGCGACGAACCGACCGAGAGCCGTACCGAGGAGCCCCAGCCGTGAGCGAAACCCACGCCGAGTACGCCGACGCGTGGAGCGAGCAGGAGCCCCCGCACCCCCAGGCCGGCCCCGCACCCGCCCCCACCTTCGCCGCCCCCTCCTCGCCGTCCTCCGTCACCCCCGCCGACGCGGCCGACGCGGCCCGGCTCGTCTCCTTCGGGCTCCAGCCCAAGCTGCTCCCGGCCCGCGACGCCGAGTACACCGAGCTGCTCCGCCGGTACCGGGAGGACCCCGCCTTCGCGCGGCTCGCCGACGCCGTCGCCACCGGCCTCGGCCTCGTCGTCCTGGAGGTCTCCCCGCGCGCCGGGATGGCCGTCACCGCCGGCGAGGACTCCGTCTTCGCCGTCCGCATGGGCGACTACGCCCGCCGCGCCGCCACGGACTCCGCGGACCGGTTCCTGCACGGCCTGGCCCACCTCGCCGTCGCCGCCATGGCCTTCCCCCGCCCCGAGGACCTCGCCGACGACGGCTACATCGGCCGCCTCACCGTCAACGGCGTCGACGCCTTCGTGCGCCAGGCCTGTCTGCGCCTGGAGCAGCGGGCCGAGGAGCAGGGCGAGAACACCGACCCGGCGTCCGACGCCCCCGGCCTGGAGGCCGCCTGGCGGATCTACGCCCGCCGCAGCGCCACCGGTGCCACCAAGGACGCCCGCCGCCTCGCCGGATCCACCACCGGCATCGTCGGCAAGGCCGCCGCCTTCCTCACCGAGTCGGGCTTCCTCCAGCGCACCGGCGACGAGGGCGGCGGTTCCTACCGCACCACCGCCCGCTACCAGCTCCAGGTCCGTGACATGGCCGGTTCCGCCGCCATGGCCGAGCTCCTCGAACTCGGTGTCGTGCCCGTCAGCGACGGCTCGGCGACCCTCCTCCCGCCGCCCGAGGGCGACGACCTGGAACTCGCCGCCGACGCCGGCCTCCCCTTCCACGCGTAGCGCCGCCGCCCCGCCCCGCGCCGCGTAACCGACCTTCCTCAGCACGACGAGCACGAGAGTCCCCCGCCATGTACGAGCTGTCCCGGGTCCGCCTCTACTCCATCGGCCCCGCCGGTGCGCGCTACGCCGACACCGTCCTGGACCTGCGCGGGGTCGGCGCGCCCGTGCCCCACCCCGCCCCCACCCAGGCGGAGTTCTTCGAGGAGGAGCCGGTCGGCCCGCCGCGCCGCCCCGCCCCCGCGGGCGTGCTCTTCCTGGAGAACGGCGGCGGCAAGTCCGTCCTCCTCAAGCTGATCTTCTCGGTCATGCTCCCCGGCCACCGCAACACCCTCGGCGGCGCCAGCTCCGGCGTGCTGCGCAAGTTCCTCCTCGCCGACGACTGCGGACACGTCGCCCTGGAGTGGCAGCACACCCTCACCGGCGAGCTCGTCGTGGTCGGCAAGGCCAGTGAGTGGCGCGGCCGCCAGGTCTCCAACGACCCGCGGAAGTTCGCCGAGGCCTGGTACTCCTTCCGTCCCGGCCCCGGACTCAGCCTGGACAACCTCCCCGTCGCCGAGGCGACCTCGGTCCGCCCGCCCGTGGAGGGCGCCTCCGGAGCCAGCGGCCGCCGCCGCACGATGAAGGGCTTCCGCGACGCGCTCACCGAGGCCGGCAAGGCGTACCCGCATCTGGAGGTGGTCTGGGAGGAGATCCACGACCGCTGGAACGAGCACCTCGGCGAGCTCGGCCTCGACCCCGAACTCTTCCGCTACCAGCGCGAGATGAACGCCGACGAGGGCGAGGCCGCCGGCCTCTTCGCCGTCAAGAAGGACTCCGACTTCACCGACCTGCTGCTGCGCGCCGTCACCGACACCCGTGACACCGACGGCCTCGCCGACCTCGTCGGCGGCTTCGGGAACAAACTCGGCCGTCGAGCCGAGCTTGTCGCCGAGCGCGAGTTCACGGCCGGCTCCGTGGACCTCCTCGGCCGGATCGTCGATGCAGCCGAGACCCGGTCCCACGCGCGTGACGTCCATGTCGCCGCCGAGCGGCGCACCCGCACGCTCGCCCGCCGCCTCTCCGCCCGCGCCGACGAGGAGCGCGGCCGGGCCGCCGAACTCGCCCAGCAGGTCACCTCGGCCGCCCACGCCGTCGCCGAGGCCGAGACCGCCCGCGGCCGCAGCGCCCTCATCGCCGCCGAACTCGCCTACCGGCACGCCTCCCTGGCGCTGACCGCCGCCGAGAAGGGCGCCGCCTCCCAGCGCCGCGAACTCACCGACGCCCGGACGATGCACTCCGCCTGGCAGGCGGCCGAGGTCGTCCTCCGCCATCGCGCCGCCGGCGACCGCTCCGCGCGCGTGGCCGCCGCCATCCGCGAGGCCGAGCGGGACGCCGCCCCCGCGCTCGCGGCCCGCGCCGAGGCCGCCGCCGATCTCGTACGGGCCCTCGCCGCCGCCGCCGAGGAGGGCGAGCGGCACGCCGCCGAGGAGGAGGAGCGCTCCACGGCCCTCCAGGACGCGAGCGAGACCGCCCACCGCGACGCCACGGCCGCCGCCACCGAGGCCCAGCGGGCCCGCAGCGAGGCGGGTCACCTGCGCCAGCGGCTCGCCGAGGTCGAGCAGGAGACCGCGGAGGCGGTACGGGCCGGCTGGCTCGACGACTCCGCGCCCGACGCCGACCCGGCCCGCGCCGCCCTCGCCGCGAGCGACGCGGAGAAGACCGCGGTCGCCGTCTGGGACACGGCCCGCGAGGCCGCCCGTACCGCCGCCGACCGCGCCCGTGAGGCCGCCGGCGCCGAATCCCGCGCCGAGCTCGCCGCCGCCCGCGCCGCGGACGCCGCCGAGGCCGCGGGGAACGCCTACGACGCGGAGCGCCGCGCCGCCGAAGCCCTCGCCTCCGAGGAGCGCCTCGCCGAACTCCTGAGCCTGCCGTCCACCGGATCCCCCCTCCCGGGGCAGCGCGCGGGCACCACCGGCCCGGCCGGTTCCGCCCGGGCCGGTGCACCCGACGACACCGCCCCGCAGGACGGCACCGGGGACGCCACCGTCCCGGGCGAGACCGTCCCCGGCGCCGCGTTCGGCATCGCGGCGGGCTCCGGGGCCGCGCCCCAGGGGCCGCTCACCGTCACCGAGTTCGACCGGTACGCCGACGAGCTGCGCTCCATGCTCGACCAGGCCGTCACCTCCGCCGAGCGACAGCTCTTCGAGCTGCGCACCGCCGCCGCCGACGACTCCCGCATCCTCGGCGCCCTCGGCGACGGCGGTCTGCTGCCGCCCGGGCCCGACGTCCTCGCCACCGTCGAGTACCTCGGCGAGCAGGGCATCCCCGCGCTCCCCGGCTGGCGCTACCTCGCCCAGGCGGTCGACCCGGCCGACCACGCCCGCGTTCTCGCCGCCCGCCCCGAGCTCGTCGACGGCGTCGTGATCACCGACCCCGTCTCCTACGGCCGCGCCCGCGAGGCCCTCGGCACGGCCGCCCTGCTGCCCCGCTCCACCGTGGCCGTCGGCACGGCCGCCGCCCTGCTCGCCCCCGTACCGGCCCAGGACGCGGACGAGGACAGCGGCGTCTTCCTCGTTCCGCCGAACCCCGCCATGCACGACGAGCAGGCGGCCGACGAGGAGCGGCACGCCCTGCGCGCCCGCGCGACCGCCCGCGACGAGGAGATCCGTACCCTCGCCGCCCGTCTCGCCGGTGACCGCTCCCTCGCCTCCCGGATCGGCGCCTGGCGCGCCGACTGCCCGCCCGGCATGCTCGCCGAGCTCGCGTCCGTCGCCGCGACCGCCCGCGAGACCGCGGAGGCGGCGGCCGCGGCCCTCGCCGAGGCCCGTACGGTGCGCGGCGAGACCGACGAGGCCGCCGCCGAGGCGGCTCAGCTCAGGGACGAGCGCCAGGAGGCGGCCCAGCGCGCCCGCCGGGTCGCCGACGCCCTCGCGGGCCTGGCCTACCGGCTGCGCGAGCGCTCCGCCTGGCAGACCAAGCTCCGCGAACTCGCCGAAGACGCCGCCGAGTCCGAGGCCCGCGCCCAGACCTGCCTGGAGCGCGCCCGCGCCGCCGACGAGGACCGCCGCGCGACCCAGCGCGCCGCCGACGACGCCCACCGCACCGCCCGCGCCCTGCGCGCCGAGCGCGCCGAGATCGCCGGTGCCCCCGACACCCTCCCGGAGGAGGACCCGGCCGCGCCCCGCACCGCGCTGCCGACCCTCCGCGAGGCCTACCGGGCCGCCTCCCAGCTGTACGAGAAGGTCGGTGTCGGCGCCGACCTGCGTGCCGAGCAGGCCCGCGCCGAGAGCGACGAGTCCGCGGCCCTCGCCGAGCTCGACCGGCTCACCAACAAGGTCCGCACCCGGGCCGAGCAGCTCCTGGAGTCCACCGACGGCGCCGACGGCCCGTCCCGGCAGGCTGCCGCGGCCCGCGCCGAGTCCCTCGTACAGATGCTGGAGTCCCGCGCCACCGAGGCGAGCGAGAAGCTCGGCCGACTCCGCGGCGAGTCCGAGCGGCTGGCCCCCGAGGACGGCGGGACGCACACCGAGCTCCCCGAGGACCAGGTGCCCGCCGACGCCGAGCAGGCCCAGGCCCTGCTGCGCACCGCGACCGGCGAACTCGCCTCCCGTACCGACGCGCTGGAGGCGGCCCGCGCCACCCACGCCGGGCTGCTGCGGGACCACCGGGCCGCCGAGGACGCGGCGGGCGGCTTCGACGAGACGTCGGCCCTGCTGCGCGATCTGCTCCGCGACCACACCGACGAGGAGCGCGACGAGGCCGAGACGTACACGGGCACGCTGGAGGAGGCGCGTACGACCGCCGGTGAGGCGCGCCGCTCGCTGCGCGGCTGCACCGCCGAGCTGTCCGCCGCCGACGCCGCCGTGCGCGAGGCGAGCGACATCCTCGTCCGGCACGCCAACTCCACCCGCTACGAGCAGGTCCGCACCCCGGCGCGCCAGCAGATCCGCGAACTGCCCGCGTCCGCGCTGCCCGAGCACGCCGCCAAGTGGGCCGAGGCCTTCGCGCCCAGGCTCCGGGTCCTCACGGACGAGCTGGAGCAGCTGGAGCGCAACCGGGACTCGATCGTGGACCGGCTCCGCGGTCTCGTGGAGTCCGCGCTGGCGACCCTCCGCTCCGCGCAGCGGCTCTCCCGGCTCCCGGAGGGGCTCGGCGAGTGGTCGGGCCAGGAGTTCCTGCGGATCCGCTTCGAGGAGCCCGACCAGGCGACGCTCGCGGAGCGGCTCGGCGAGGTCGTCGACGAGGCGACCCGCGCCGCCGTCAAGAAGAACTCCGACATCCGCCGCGACGGGATGTCGCTGCTGCTGCGGGGCGTCCAGGCGGCGCTCGAACCCCGGGGCGTCTCCGTCGAGATCCTCAAGCCGGACGCCGTGCTGCGCGCCGAGCGGGTTCCCGTCGGGCAGATGGGCGACGTCTTCTCCGGCGGCCAGCTGCTCACCGCCGCGATCGCCCTGTACTGCACGATGGCCGCGCTCCGCTCCAACGACCGGGGCCGCGACAAGCACCGGCACGCGGGCACGCTCTTCCTGGACAACCCGATCGGCCGGGCCAACGCCACGTACCTGCTCGAACTCCAGCGGGCCGTGTCGGACGCGCTCGGCGTCCAGCTGCTGTACACGACGGGTCTGTTCGACACGACGGCGCTGGCCGAGTTCCCGCTGGTGATCCGGCTGCGCAACGACGCCGACCTGCGGGCCGGACTCAAGTACATCAGCGTGGAGGAGCACCTGAGGCCGGGCCTGCCGCAGACCGCCGGGGAGGGCGAGTCGATCCACGGTGAGATCACGGCGACGCGGATGTTCCGCCGTCACGCCTCCGACGACCCCACCGCGCCGCCGGCCTCCTGACGGTCGGCGGGCCGGCGCGCCGACCACATCGGATCAGCCTGCTGAAACGACAGAGCGGCCCGGCCCCCACAGGGGACCGGGCCGCTCACCTCTTCCGTCAGGCCGCCTCGGAGAGCCTGGCCGTCTCCGACCGGCCCTCCCCGCGCCGCTCACGGCGCAGCTGACGAGCCGTACTGCTCGGCTCCGACACCACCCCGTTGCGCTGGCGCCACACCTGACGGGTGATCCAGACGTCGAGCACGCTCCAGGTGGCCACGACCGTCGAGGCCACCGCACTGACGGTCATCGGAAAAGCCAGCCAGGAGCCCGCGACCGAGCAGAAGAAGGCCACCACCCCCTGGATCAGCGTCACCGACGTGATCATCACGGCCCGTACCGCGGCGGTACGCACCGGATCGGGCATCCGCTGTCGGCCCTTCTCGTCGTCAACCCACAACTGCCGCGCCGACCGCGACTCGTATTCCATTGTCCTGTCACTCCCCACGACTGACGCTTCCAGGGGTGGCTGCCCGGTGTGAGCGCCTTTACGCGGACAGGACCCTCCCCGTACTTAATGACGCACGAGAGAGGGAAAAGGTTTCGCCTCGGTCTGAGCGGAACGCACAATTCCAGCCATCTCCGCAGGCCCGAGAAATGGCACGCCATCAGGTGTCCTACGCCACAGTGGCCGATCCCAACTCCCCGAATACCAGGACATCTCATGATCAACGCTCACTCGACAGGCTGAAAATCGCCCGGACATGCCTTCGGGATGGCCGTGATGCAGTAGTAGGCTCACGCCGCCGTTTGTTTGAAACCGAAGGTTGACGCCGTGTGTTGACGCGGGGCGTCACGAACGTGAAGGACCCCCGTGGCGCGCGCGGGGGCCGAGCTGGGGGAGGCCATGCGCTTTCGCGGGAAGTCCATCCGCCGGAAGATCGTGGCGTTGCTGCTCGTACCGCTCATCTCCCTGACCGGTCTCTGGGGTTTCGCGACGGTCCTGACGGGCCGTGAGGCCGACCAGCTCCTCGACGTCGGCTACATCGTCGACAAGGTCGGCTACCCCCTGGAGGACACCGCCCGGGTCATCCAGCTCGAACGCCGCCAGTCGCTCATCTACCTCGCCGACCCCCGGGGCTCCACCACCCTCGCCGCGCTGCGCGAGACCCGTCGGTCCACCGACCGGCAGATCGCCCGCATCCGCGCGAACGCGGCGGACCCCGGCGTCCGCGAGGAGATGCGACCCGTCACCAGCCAGCGGCTCACCTCCCTCCTCGAAGCGCTGGACGACCTCGGCTCCCTGCGCCGCTCCGTCGAGAAGCGCAGCATCGGCCGCATCCAGGCCCTCGAGTTCTACAACCGGCTCGTCGACCCCTGCTACAGCTTCCTCATCACCCTCCACGCCCTCGAGAACGTGGAGATGGACAAGCAGGGCCGCGCCCTCGTCGGCGTGACCCGCGCCCGGGAGCTGCTCTCCCGTGAGGACGCCCTCGTACTCTCCGCGCTCGTCGCGGACCGGGTCACCGCCCCGGAGATCCGCGCGATATCCGACCTCGTCGCCAACCGCAAGCAGTTCTACGAGGTCAACCTCGACCTCCTGCCCACCGCCGAGCGCGAGCGCTTCGAGAAGTACTGGGCGAGCCCCGAGACCACCGCCCTGCGCGCCGCCGAGAACGCGATCATCGACGAGGGCCCCACCGACGAGCCGCGCGCCGTCACGGCCGCCTACTGGCAGGAGGAGGCCAGCCCCGTCCTGGACGACCTCGCCCGCGAGAACACCGCCGCCGGCGACCGCTACCAGGACCGCGTCCAGCCCGCCGCCTACAGCGTGCTCCTCAAGGTCGGCGTCGCCGGCGTCCTCGGCTTCCTCGCCCTCCTCGCCTCGATCGTCATCTCCGTCCGCATCGGCCGCGAACTCGTCCGCGACCTGCGCCGCCTGCAGAAGGAGGCCCAGGAGGTCTCCGGAGTGCGCCTCCCCAGCGTGATGCGCCGGCTCGCCGCGGGCGAACACGTCGACACCGCGACCGAGGTGCCCCACCTGCGGTACGGGGAGGACGAGGTCGGCCAGGTCGGCCAGGCCCTCAACACCCTCCAGCGCGCCGCCGTCGAGGCCGCCGTCAAGCAGTCGGAGCTGCGCCGCGGCGTCTCCGAGGTCTTCGTCAACCTCGCCCGCCGCAACCAGGTCCTGCTCCACCGCCAGCTCACCCTCCTCGACACCATGGAGCGGCGCACGGAGGACACCGACGAGCTCGCGGACCTCTTCCGTCTCGACCACCTCACCACCCGCATGCGCCGGCACGCCGAGGGGCTCGTGATCCTGTCCGGCGCCGCCCCCTCCCGCCAGTGGCGCAAGCCCGTCCAGCTCATGGACGTGGTCCGCGCCGCCGTCGCCGAGGTCGAGGACTACGAGCGGATCGAGGTGCGCCGACTGCCCCGCCTCGGCGTGGGCGGCCCCGCCGTCGCGGACCTCACCCACCTCGTCGCCGAACTCCTCGAGAACGCCACGGTGTTCTCGCCCCCGCACACCGCCGTGCAGGTGCTCGGCGAGCGCGTCGCCAACGGCTTCACCCTGGAGATCCACGACCGCGGCCTCGGCATGAACCCCGACGCGCTGCTCGACGCGAACCTCCGGCTCGCCGAGACCCCCGAGTTCGAGCTCTCGGACACCGACCGCCTCGGCCTCTTCGTCGTCAGCCGGCTCGCCCAGCGGCAGAACGTCCGCGTCTCGCTCCAGACCTCCCCGTACGGAGGCACCACCGCGGTCGTCTTCATCCCGGCCGCGCTGCTCACCGACGCGCCCGAGACCCAGGGCGCCGGCTTCCGCCTGGACCGCAAGACGCTGGAGCGCCCCGACGACGACGGCACCGACCGGCTCGACGGGGACGGTCCCACCCGGCTGCCCACCCGCCGCCCCGCGCTCGCCCGGGTCCCGGACGTGACCGAGGTGCCCGGCACCCTGGACGGCCCCGTCGAACTGGAGGCGCCGCTCGGCGCCGAGGAGTTCGACGTGCTCTTCGACCGGTCCGCGGACCTCCTCGACACCGAGAGCGAGCGCGGCGGCCTCTTCCGGCCCCGCGACCGCCGCTCCGGCCTCGCCCCCGCCGGCGAGCAGCACCAGCAGACCCCGGATCAGACCACCGGCCGCGGCGACCAGGACGCGCACGCCGACGGCGCCGGGCTCGCCCCCGTACCGATGCCGCGCCGCCACACCCCGACGCTCGTCGTCGACCACGGCCGCCGCGTCGACGAGCCGGGCCGGGCGCACCCCGCGCCGGGCCGGGCGCCCGAGGCGTACCGTTCCGCGGCCCACGGCACCGGACCCGGCGACCCGCAGGGCCCCGTACCGGCCCCCGGACCCACCCTCGTCCCCGTACCGCCGGAGACTCCCGTGACGAGGGAGAGCCCCGAGCCGTTCGGTGGGCTGCCCCGCCGCGTCCGTCAGGCCAACCTCGCGCCCCAGCTGCGCGAGGCCGAGGCACAGGCCGACCGGGGCCCAGGAGCACGCGCCGACGACCGTACGACCGCCGGCGCCGGACCCGACTCCTTCGAGCGCGACGCCGAGGAGGTGCGCGCCCGCATGGCCGCCATGCAGCGCGGCTGGCAGCGCGGGCGCCGGGACACCGCGGACCCGGACGACACGACAGCACCAGGAACGAGACCCGAGGGGGACGGTCGATGACCGCACCGAACGCCGCAGCACCCAGCACCACCTCCGGACACGGAAACGGCGAGCTGAACTGGCTCCTCGACGAGCTCGTCCAGCGGGTCGCGTCCATCCGCAAGGCCCTGGTGCTCTCCAGCGACGGGCTGCCGACCGGCGCCTCCCGTGACCTGACCCGCGAGGACGGCGAGCACCTCGCCGCCGTGGCCTCCGGCTTCCACAGCCTGGCCAAGGGCGTCGGCCGCCACTTCGAGGCGGGCAGGGTCCGCCAGACGGTCGTCGAGCTGGAGGACGCCTTCCTCTTCGTCACCGCCGCCGGTGACGGCAGCTGCCTGGCCGTCCTGGCCGACGCCGACTCCGACGTCGGCCAGGTCGCCTACGAGATGACGCTGATGGTGAAGCGGGTCGGGGCCCACCTCACGACGGCCCCCCGGACCGGCCTGCCCTCCGGAGGGTGAGTGGGACGGCATGAGTGACGCAGCCGAGCGGAACCAGGTGAAGAAGGGCCGGAACCCCGGCCACCACCACTGGTTCGACGCCGATGCCGGGCCGGTGGTCCGTCCGTACGCGATGACCCGCGGCCGGACCAGCGCCGCCACCCGTCACCGGCTCGACCTGATCGCGCTTGTGGTCCCCGAGCCCGCCGCCGACGACCCCGGCCGTGACCAGACGCTCTCCCCGGAACACGTGGAGATCGTCGAACGCTGCTCCGAGCAGCCCCAGTCGATCGCCGAGCTCGCCGCCGGACTCGACCTCCCCGTCGGGGTGGTCCGGGTCCTCGTCGGGGATCTCGTCGAGGACGAACTCGTCCATGTGACCCGCCCCGTTCCGCCGGCCGAACTGCCGGACGTGAGCATCCTTCGCGAGGTGATCAATGGCCTTCGGGCGCTCTAGCCGCATGAAGCCGCCCGTCGAGCCGGTAACCCTGAAGATCCTCGTCGCGGGCGGGTTCGGGGTCGGCAAGACGACGCTGGTGGGCGCGGTCAGCGAGATCAGGCCCCTGCGCACCGAGGAGATCCTCAGTGAGGCGGGGCGGCCCGTCGACGACCTGCACGGCGTCGAGAACAAGACCACCACCACGGTCGCCATGGACTTCGGCCGTATCACCCTCCGTGAGGACCTCGTCCTCTACCTGTTCGGGACCCCTGGCCAGGACCGCTTCTGGTTCCTGTGGGACGAGCTCGCCCAGGGCGCGCTGGGAGCGGTCGTCCTGGCGGACACCCGCCGCCTGGAGGACAGCTTCGCCGCCATCGACTACTTCGAGCGGCGCGGCATCCCGTTCACGGTGGCCGTCAACTGCTTCGAGGGTGCCCAGCGTTTCCCCGCCGAGACCGTGCGCGGGGCGCTCGACCTCGATCCCGAGGTCGAGCTCCTGATGTGCGACGCCCGCGACCGGGAGTCCGTGAAGAACGTCCTGGTGGCGGTCGTCCAGCACGCCCTGGTCCTCGCGGACCGGAGCCACGCGGCGGTCACCAGCTGAGGGAGGGCCCCCGCGCGACGGGGGCCTCCGCCGGCAGCCAAGCCCGACCGGGGGCGGCGCAGCCAGGTCCGACCGTGGGGCGGGGCCTCAGCGCACCGCCACCACCGCCGACCCGTGCCCGAACAGTCCCTGGTTCGCGGTGACGCCGACCCGCGCCCCCGGCACCTGCCGGTCGCCCGCCGTGCCCCGCAGCTGCCAGGTCAGCTCGCAGACCTGGGCGATCGCCTGCGCGGGCACGGCCTCGCCGAAGGAGGCGAGACCGCCGCTGGTGTTGACCGGCAGCCGTCCGCCCAGGGCCGTGACCCCCTCCCGCAGCAGCTTGGCGCCCTCGCCCGTCCCGCACAGCCCGATGTCCTCGTACCACTCCAGCTCCAGAGCGGTGGACAGGTCGTACACCTCCGCGAGGGAGAGGTCCTCGGGCCCGATGCCCGCCTCCTCGTACGCGGCGCGCGCGATCGAGGCGCGGAAGCCGTGCGGCGCGGGGGAGACCGCCACCGCCGAGTCGGTCGCGATGTCGGGCAGGTCGAGCACCGTCCTCGGGTACGTGGGGGAGACCGTGGAGACGGCCCGGACCCGCACCGGGTCGGCGTGCCCGTGCCGGCGCGCGAACTCCATGCTCGACAGGACGAGCGCCGCGCCCCCGTCCGAGGTCGCGCAGATGTCGAGGAGCCGCAGCGGATCGGCGACGACGGCGGAGGCCGCGACCTGCTCGGCGGTCACGCGCGTGCGGTAGCGGGCGAGCGGGTTGAGCGCTCCGGCCGCCGCGTTCTTCACCTTCACCTGGGCGAAGTCCTCGGCCGTGTCGCCGTACAGGGCCATCCTGCGGCGGGCGTAGAGCGCGAAGTACGCGGGGTTGGTCGCCCCGAGCACCCGGAACCGCAGCCAGTCCGGGTCGTCGGGCCGCTCGCCGCCGGCCGGGGCGAAGAACCCCTTGGGCGTCGAGTCCGCGCCGACGACCAGGACCACGTCCGCGAGACCGGCCAGGATCTGGGCGCGGGCGGCCCCGATGGCCTGCGCGCCCGAGGCGCATGCCGCGTACACGCTGGTGACCCGCGCGCCCTGCCAGCCGAGGGCCTGGGCGAAGGTCGCCCCCGCCACGTAACCCGGGTAGCCGCACCGCATGGTGTCCGCGCCGACGATCGAACCGACGTCCTCCCAGCCGAGCCCGGCGTCGGCGAGCGCGGCGCGGGCGGCCGCCGTCCCGTAACTGACGAAACTCCGCCCCCACTTGCCCCACGGGTGCATACCGGCCCCGAGTACGGCGATGTCGTTCACGACCGCTCCTCCCGTGCGACGGGCCGCCAGTTCCAGGTGGTCCAGGTGTGCACGTCGTCCTCGTTCAGGACGCCCGGCACCACCTCGACCTCCGTGCCGACGGCGAGATCGGCCGGCCGCACCCCGGGGGCCGCCTGCCCGAGGACCACCATCGCCTCCGCCGCCAGCTCCACGGCCACGAGGGTGTACGGCTCCCAGGGCGCGTCCGGGTCGGAGACGTACGGGGCGGGTGGCCGGTACCGGCCGTCGGTGTACGACCAGACCCGGCCGCGCGGGGAGAGCGGGACCTCGACGAGCCCGCCGCCGCCGGAGCACCCGGGATTGCGGCACCAGTCGTCCTCGCGCGGGAAGAAGACCGAGGCGCAGGCCGTGCACCGGGTCCCGAGCAGCCGGAACTCCGCCTCCGACACCGTGTCGTCGGTGAACCACCGGGCCACCACCGGTCTGCGTGTCCGTGCCACGAAGCCTCCCGAGCCGAGCCGAGCCCATCCGAGCTGACCAGATCCGATCCGATCGGCTCGGATCAGATCCGAGCCGATCGCCAATCTGACGAAGCGTCAGAAGTGTGGCACGGGAGGGTCCGCCTGAGAAGGCCCGGCGAACGGACGGGTCAGTGCCCGGCCACCGACCTCCGCGCCACCGGGAAGTCGAAGAACGTGCTCGGGAAAGGCTCCGGCTTGAAGGTGAAGTGCCACCACTCCTCGGGCAGGTTCACGAAACCCTGCTCCGCGAGCACGCCCTTGAGGAGCTGCCGGTTGTCCCGCTGTACGCCCTGGATCCGCGGGTCGTCCGTGTGCGAGCGCGTGTCGAAGCAGTCGTACCCGGTGCCCATGTCCACGGAGTTGTCCGGGAACCGCCCCTCCCGGGGCGCGTAGCACTCCACCAGCTCCTCGCCCGGCACGTACGCGCGCGTGGGCACCGCCGGGAGCCGCACGATGGTCAGGTCCACCGTCGAACCCCTGCTGTGCCCGGACTTCTCCGCGATGTAACCGTCCGCGAACAGCCTCGACTTGTCGACGAGCGGATAGAACTCCCCCTTCATGCGCTCGTCCTCCAGGTCCTTCGCCCAGCGCACGAAGTGGTCGACGGCCCGCTGCGGCCGGTAGCAGTCGTACACCTTCAACGTGTAGCCCCGGGCAAGGAGACGAGCCTGCGCGCGGTGCAGCGCCTCGGCGGCCGGCCGGGTCAGGATGCACAGCGGCTGCCGGTATCCGTCGATCGGCTCGCCCACGAAGTTGTGCGCCGTCGTGTAGCGCATCTCCTGGACGATCGTCCGGTCCACTGAACTCAGGGCCACGAACTCCCGCGGAGCCTTCGGCTCCGGCGCGGCGGAGGCCGGGGGAGCGGGGGCGGCGACTGCCCCCGTCACGGCGAGCAGACCGGCCGCGGCGGCGACGGCGAGGGTACGGAGTACGGATGCGATTCCTGTCTTCGGTCCTGTCATGGGCACCGTCTATCAGTTCCGGCAGCGCCGGGAAAGGGTGATCGCATACGGTCGGGCCGTGAAGGACTCCCACTGCTCCGCCTGCGGCGCGGCCCACCCGGCCGCCGCCGACTGGCCCCGCACCTGCCCGGCCTGCGGCCACACCGCCTACCGCAACCCGCTGCCCGTCGCCGTCGCCCTCCTCCCCGTCACGGACGGGGACCTGGGGACCGGGCTCGTCGTCATCACCCGCACCATCGAGCCCCAGCTCGGTGGGATCGCGCTGCCCGGCGGCTTCATCGACCACGCCGAGGACTGGCGTACCGCCGTCGTCCGCGAGCTGCGCGAGGAGACCGGGATCACCGCCGCGGCCGAGTCCGTCCGGCTCGCCGACGCGATGAGCTCCCCCGGGGGCCACCTGCTCCTCTTCGGCCTGCTCCCGTCGATTCCGGCCTCGGCCCTCCCGCCCTCGACGCCGACGGACGAGACGAGCGGCCACCACCTCCTCCGCGCACCGGAGGACCTGGCCTTCCCGCTCCACACGGAGGCGGTGCGGAAGTGGTTCGCGGGGGCGTACGGCTGAGCGTCCAACTCTCGCTCGGTGACGCGGAGTTATGGGATGCTTTTCGTACACCGTCGCCCCGCGGCGACGGCATGGAGGGGAGCGTTCATGAACGTCGGCTGGCCCGAGGCCGTCATCGCCATCGCCGGTGCCGCGGCGGTCGTCGCGGTCTTCTTCATGCTCCGGCACAGGCTGCGCAGGGCGACCGTGCACATGCCCGGCGTCAGCGCGGGCTTCGAGGGGAACGAGGAACAGCGTCCCCTGGATGACCAGGAGTTGCAGGTCCACGACTCCGTGCTCAAGCGTTCCCGGTTCACACTGCGGAAGGGCGTACGGACCGCGTTCTTCCGCTCGAAGGTGAAGCACTCGACCATCACGATCACCGTGGCGGACGGCACCGACACCGGCACCGACACCACGACCGCCGTCAACACCGCCGACACCGGGAGCATCACCGGCACCGAACGCCCCTGACGTACGCGCACGACAGATCGGGAACGGGGACCACGGTGTCGAGTCGAGATCATGTCCATGTGGACCGCGCGGAGCAGCTGGCACGATCCGCCGCCGTCGTCGACGGGAGCAACGAGCGGCAGGCGCTCTTCTTCGAGGGGCCCGAGGGCATCGGAAAGACCTCGCTGCTCCGGGAGATCTACCGGCGGCACTCCGCCGCCGGCGTCTACTACGTCGACCTGGAGCGCGTCGTCGAGAAGGACGACGTCCTGAGGGACCTGGCCCGGCAGGCACGCCGCCAGGACGTCCCCGTCCCCGGCTACCAGGCGGTGCGCTCGCAGATGGCCCGGTCGGCGACGGTGAACGTGCACGACATGAGGGCGCGGAACTCCACCATCCAGATGGTCGTCAACACGTCCAGGGACCACAAGATCCAGCTGGACGCCATGAGCGACGCCCTGCTGGACACCCTCGCCGGAGCCCCCCGTCGCCCCGTCATCTGCATGGACGGCTTCGAGCACTGCGAGGCACCCATGCGCGACTGGCTCGGCACGGACCTGCTGCCCGAGCTGCTCAGCCGACGCGGCACGAGCGTCTTCGTGGCGGGACGACACGTGCCGCGCCTCGCGTACCCCCACGTCACCGCGGCCCACACCATGGCATTGCCCCCCTTCGGCGTCGACGCCGTCGAGGAGTGGATCACCACGCTCGGCTTCGACAGCCTCAAGGGACAGGTGACGAAGATCCACCGGAGCCACCACGGCATCCCGGGACTGATGCGCGAGTTCTTCGACCTGCACAGCGAACCGTTCGGGATCGGGTGAGGCAGCCATGAACGAGGAGTTGGTCCTGCGCGCACTGGACCGGTTCGACGGCCTGCCCGCCGACGAGCGCCGGCTGATCGAGGCGCTGGCCGTGCACGACCTCTTCGACCCCCCGCTCGTCGTCTACACGGCGCGGGCGCTCGGGCTCGGCATCGGCACGCGCGAGGTCGCCGCGAACCCCTTCGTCCAGAAGGACGCGATCGCCCACCCCTGGGCCGCCGACGAGGAGGAGCCCGAGCGGGCGGCGTACGTCCTCCGGTCCTTCTTCCGGTCGGCGCTGACCACCCGCCTCCGCGAGACGGCCCCCGACCGCCACGCCCGCGCCCATCGCCTCGCCGCCGCCTACTACCACCAACCCCTTGAGCCCCTGCGGACCGACCGGCTCGACCGGTACGTCAAAGAGGTGCGCCACCTCGCGGCGGTCCGGCCGGACGCGTCCGTCACCCGGCTCGCCTCCTTCGCGCACAGCGCCCTCCTCGCCGGACGCGCCGAGGCGGCCGGCCGGGCGGCGAGCGCGGCCGTGAACGGTCTCGCCGATCCCACCCCCGAGGCGGTGCCGCTGGCAAGGATCATCCGTTCCGTCGCGGAGATCCTCAGCGCGCCGGACCGGGCGGAGCACGGCACGGTGATGGCGCTGGAACAGCACCTCGCGGAGCACCCGCCGTCCCAGGACCCGGCCGTCGCCCGGATCGTCATGCTCGCCGCCGACCTGGTCGTGTACTACACGGAGCGAAGGGCCCCGGCGCCGTCCCTGACCGCCTCCGTCATGCCGGCGGCGGTGACCACCGTGGATCCCCGGGGCCTGCCCGCGACTCCGGGCTGGGACGAGCTGCGCATGTTCCAGGAGCTCGACGCGATCTCCGCCACGATCATGACCCGCACCCACCGGCTGGAGTTCGCCGACCGGAGCATCGCGCACCACCACGTCAGGACGAAGCTCAGCGCGCAGGTCGGCGTGGACGCACAGGCGACTCCCAGGACACCCGTGATCGTCGGTCTCGTGCCCTGGGAGGAGGACAGGTTCCTGGACGACCTGCACCTCAGGGACCGCAACAACGGTCCGGTGAACATGCTCACCTCGACCGATGTGAAGCTGCAGATCGCGCGGGGAGTGCACCGGCTGCTCACCCCGGACGGAGAACCCGGCACCGCCCCCGGGCGGGAGCTCGCCCGGAGCCTGCAGGCCCTCGCCTGGAGCCCGGAGACGGACGAGATCACCTCCGTGCTCCGGCGGGCGGCCGAGGACGACGGCCTCGGCGACAGGTACCGGTGGCGGATCCGCCGGCTGATCCGCTACATGCCGGTGGTGGCGCTGATCGACGCCCATCCGGGGATGTCGTCGGAGGTGAGTTACGCGTACGACGGCAAGTACCGGATGGACCGGATCGGCTGGGGCGCCGTACGGGTGTCGACGGAGGTCGTCTTCCCCCAGGAGGTCCCGCAGAACCGGCTCCACGTGATGACGCCGGACGGACTGGAGGTCGCGGGGCCCCCTCGGGTGAGCGAGAACGCCGAGATCCGGCGGCTCGTCGAGGCCGACGCGACCGACGACGTCCTGGAGTTCTCGCTCGACACCACGGCGGGCGCGGAGGCCGCCTGGGAACGCGGCGAACGTCTGACGACGATCCAGGTGGAACTGCCGTACGTCCTGCCCCGCGAGAACTTCGTCCGCGCGCTGGTCGCGAGCGCCCTCGCCATGGTGGTGTCGGTGGCGGCAGCGGTGCTGCCCACCCTGCTGGATCCGAACGTCTGGGCCCAGATCGGCTCGGTGGTCTTCGCCGGCGTCTACCTCGTGGTGGACAACCTCCGTGGTCACCGGGGCAGCGACGCGGGCCCCGACGACCTGCGCACGTTCGCGGACAGGCCGCTGAGCCACGTACGGAGGACGAGCATCGGCGTGGCGGCGGGCGCCGTGGTGACAGCGAACCTGGGCAACGTCGTGGGAGTGGCCCTGTCCGTCGTCGGAGGGGTGGTCTGCGCCTTCCTGGCCGCGGCCGTACTGGCGAGGATGCGCCAACGACGCCTGGCGACGGGCGCCGGACGCGGCCGAGCACGAGAACTGACCGACTGAGCGGGGCTTCGGCGCCGGCCGAACCGGGCACTGGCACCGTCTGAGCCGGGCACCGGTGCCGGCCGATCCGGGTCCCGGCGCCGGCCGAGCCGGAAGCCGCTGCCCCCCACTGCCCGCCTTCTCAGAGCCCGGGCCTGACCAGCAGGACACCCCCAGCCCAGCCCCACCGCCCGCGCTCAGAGCCCCCGCACCCGCACCGGCACACCCACCTCTTCCACCCCGTCGTCCGTCACCCGTTCCACCACCACCCGGCCGTCCACGAGCCGCGACTGGTACCGCTCGATCTCGCCCGGCTCCCAGCCGTCCCCGGTGTCCCGGACGACGAGCCCGCCGCCCGTCCGCCCCGCCGCGGGCGCCCACACCTCCAGGGCCTGGCCGTCCCCCTCGCCCCGCACCGGGAGCACCGCCCCCGCCCGGGCCAGGACCGGCACCCGCGACAACGGCGCGTCCAGCAGCACCTGCCCCGGCCCCTCGTACGCCTGCCCCGTCGCCGTGTCGTACCAGCGGCCGCGCGGCAGCCGCACCGCCCGCCGGTCGGCGCCCCGCGTCAGGACCGGCGCCACGAGCAGCGCGTCGCCCAGCAGGAACGCGTCCTCGCAGTCCCGCAGCCCCCGGTCCTCCGGCGTCCCCCACCACACCGGGCGGACGTACGGCGCCCCCGTCATCCGGGCGAGCCGGGCGAGCGTCTCGAAGTACGGCCGCAGCCGCTCCCGTTCGGCCAGCGCCACGCGCGCGTGCTCCAGGACCTCGGGACCGAACTCCCAGGGCTCGCGCCGCCCCGCGTCGATCGCCGAGTGCGTACGGAAGAACGGCAGCCAGGCCCCCAGCTGGAACCAGCGCAGGTACAGCTCGGGCGACGGACTCCCGTCGAAGCCGCCCACGTCGGGCCCCGAGTACGGCACCCCGCACAGCCCGAGCCCCAGGACCAGGGAGAGCGAGGCCCGCAGCCCCGGCCAGCCGGTCGACACGTCCCCCGACCAGGTGCCGCCGTACCGCTGCATCCCCGCCCAGCCGGAGCGGGAGAAGAGGAAGGGCCGTTCGTCCGGCCGCAGCCGGCGCAGTCCCTCGTAGCCGGCCCGGGCCATCGCGAGCCCGTACACGTTGTGCGCCTCCCGGTGGTCACCGCCCCGCCCGTCCAGCGCGTGCCGCGCCGAGCGCGGCAGCGTCATGTCACCGAAGGGCGCGAAGGCCACCGGCTCGTTCATGTCGTGCCACACCCCGGAGAAACCCTGCCGGAGCCGCTCCTCGTACAGACCGCCCCACCACTCCCGTACCGCCGGATCGGTGAAATCCGGATAGGCGCACTCGCCCGGCCACACCTCCCCGTGGACCTCCCGGCCCCGCCCGTCCCGGACGAAGGCCCCGGCCGCCCGGCCGCTGTCGTACACCGCGTTCCCCGGCTCGGCCTCCACCGCCGGGTCCACGATCGACACGAGCCGTACGCCCTGCTCCCGCAGCTCCGTCGCGAGCCCCGGCAGATCGGGGAACCGCTCCCGGTCCACCGTGAACACCCGGTGCCCGTCGTAGTGGTCGATGTCCAGGTGGACGGCGGACAGGGGGAGCCCCCGCTCCCGGTACCCCGCCACCACCCGCCGCACCTCCCGCGCGCTGCCGAACCCCCAGCGCGCGTGCTGGGGGCCCAGCGCCCAGGACGGCGGCAGCGCGGGCGCACCGGTCAGCGCGGCCCAGCCGTGCAGCACGCGCGCGGGTGTGCCGACCACCACCCAGCAGCGCAGCGGACCGCCCCCCATCCGGAGCTCGCTGGTCCCCGGCCGGTCGTGCCCCGACCCGGCCCCCTCCTCGCCCTCGGCGAGGGTGACCAGCCCGTCCCAGGAGTTGTCGTGGAAGGCGAGGTGCGACCCCGCGTCCGAGACGACGAACTGCACGGGCATGGTGATGTACAGCGGATCGTCCCCGGGGACGAAGCCACCCTTGGGGTCGGTGTTCCACAGCCGATACGAACCGTCCCGCAGTCGCGGCCCCGCCGACCGCCCGCCGAGCCCGAAGAAGCGCGCGTCCGCGGGCACCTCGCTGCGCTGCACCCACCGCGCCACCGCACGGACGGCCGGACCATCGGCCGAGGGGGCGCCAGGACCGGCGTCCGAGGCAGCACCAGGACCATCGGCCGAGGCTCCGGCCGTACCGGCGCCCGCACCCCTGTCCGGATCCGCCCCCGTCACCGGTTCCCACCAGCGCGGCGGCAGATCCCGGCGCAGCATCACCCCGCCCGGCGTCCGGACCTCCACCGCCCCGTGACGGGAGACCGCCACCGTCACCCGCTCCGAGACGATCCGCCACCCGCCGTCCGTGTCCGGCTCCAGAGAGGCCCGGGGGTCGGGCTCCGGGCCCTCGCCGGCCAGCGCGTACGAGGGCAGGGGCTCGGCCCCGTCCCAGCCCCAGAACACCGCGCCGCCCGCCGACACACAGATCCGCAGCGAGGAACGCGCGAACCGGACGATTCCCCCGCCCGGCAGCGCCTCCGCCTCCGTCGCGAGCCCCGGCACCCGCGCCCGCTCCGCCCCCTTCGGCGGCAGCCCCCACGCATCCGTGCGCCGCTGCCGCCATGCCGCCCGTACCGTCCGCAAGCCCCGCACCGAGCCGAACACCTTGATCGAACGCACCAGTTCACGACCGTCCATGGTGATCACCCTGCCACCCACCAGGGGCGATACGAGCTCCGTTCAACTGCCGTTCACCCGTGGTGGGAGCACATATTCAACTAACCGACCATGGGCGGCGAGCCCTGGTGCGAAAGACGATCACATGGCATCGTCCTGTCAGCCGCGTCACGCGCACACCCCAGCACGTGCGCGGGACACACGCCGACCCCGCGTACAGCCAGGGAGCCCGCCCATGACATCCGCGCCGACCGAGCCGCTCTGGCAGCCGGACGAAGAACGCATCGCCGCAGCCGCCGTCACCCGTTTCCAGTCCTGGGCGGCCGAGCACCACGGTGCCCCGGCCGACGGCGGATACCCGGCGCTCCACCGCTGGTCGGTCGAGGAGCTCGAAGACTTCTGGCAGGCCGTCGTCGAATGGTTCGACATCCGCTTCGCCACCCCGTACGAGAGGGTCCTCGGCGACCGCTCGATGCCCGGGGCCGAGTGGTTCCCCGGAGCCACCCTCAACTACGCCGAGCACGCCCTGCGCGCCGCCGACGAGCGCCCCCACGACACGGCCCTGCTCCATGTGGACGAGACACATGACCCCGCGCCGACCACCTGGGCCGAGCTCCGCCGCCAGGTCGGCTCCCTCGCCGCCGAACTGCGCACCCTCGGCGTACGCCCCGGCGACCGCGTCAGCGGCTACCTGCCCAACGTCCCGCAGTCCGTCGTGGCCCTCCTCGCCACCGCCGCAGTCGGCGCCGTGTGGACCTCCTGCGCCCCGGACTTCGGCGCCCGCAGCGTCCTCGACCGCTTCCAGCAGGTCGAGCCGGTCGTCCTCTTCACCGTCGACGGCTACCGCTACGGCGGCAAGGAGCACGACCGCCGCGAGACCGTCGCGGAACTGCGCGCCGAGCTCCCCACCGTCCGCGCGGTCGTCCACATCCCGCTCCTCGGCACCCCGGCCCCCGAAGGGACCCTGGCCTGGGACGACCTCGTCGCCGCCGACGTCGAGCCGGTCTACGAGCAGGTCCCGTTCGGGCACCCGCTGTGGGTCCTGTACTCCTCCGGCACGACGGGCCTGCCCAAGGCGATCGTCCAGTCCCAGGGCGGCATCCTCGTCGAGCACGTCAAGCAGCTGGGCCTCCACTGCGACCTCGGCCCCGAGGACGTGTTCTTCTGGTACACCTCCACCGGCTGGATGATGTGGAACTTCCTCGTCTCCGGCCTGCTCACCGGCACCACCGTCGTCCTGTACGACGGCAGCCCCGGCTACCCCGACACAGGCGCCCAGTGGCGCGTCGCCGAGCGCACCCGAGCCACCCTCTACGGCACCTCCGCCGCCTACGTGATGGCCTGCGCCAAGGCCGACGTGCACCCCGGCAGGGACTTCGACCTCTCGGCCGTGAAGTGCGTCGCCACCACCGGCTCCCCGCTGCCCCCCGACGGCTTCCGCTGGCTCCACGACGAGGTCCGCGAGGACCTGTGGATCGCCTCCGTCAGCGGCGGCACGGACGTGTGCTCCTGCTTCGCGGGCGCCGTCCCCACGCTCCCCGTCCACATCGGCGAGCTCCAGGCCGCGGGCCTCGGCACCGACCTCCAGTCCTGGGACCCCTCCGGCAAGCCGGTGATCGGCGAGGTCGGCGAACTCGTCGTCACCAACCCCATGCCGTCCATGCCGATCCACTTCTGGAACGACCCCGACGGCAGCCGCTACCGCGACAGCTACTTCGAGATGTTCCCGGGCGTCTGGCGCCACGGCGACTGGATCACGATCACCGACCACGGCTCCGTCGTCATCCACGGCCGCTCCGACTCCACCCTTAACCGGCAGGGCGTCCGGATGGGATCGGCCGACATCTACGAGGCCGTCGAACGCCTCCCCGAGATCCGGGAGTCCCTGGTCATCGGCCTGGAGGAGCCGGACGGCGGCTACTGGATGCCGCTCTTCGTCCACCTGGTCGAGGGCGCCACCCTCGACGAGGAGCTCATCGGCCGCATCAAGCGGACGATCCGCACCGAGCTCTCCCCGCGCCACGTCCCCGACGACATCATCGAGGTGCCGGGCGTCCCGCACACCCTCACCGGCAAGCGCATCGAGGTCCCGGTCAAGCGCCTCCTCCAGGGCACCCCCCTGGCCAAGGCCGTCAACGCCGGCTCGGTCGACGACCTCGGTCTCCTCCACTTCTACGAGACCCTGGCCGCCACCCGCAGGTCCTGACGCACGCGTGACGAGGCCGGTCCCCGGGGGTGGGGGACCGGCCTCGTCACGTACGTACGCGCGTGGGCTCAGGCGCCGGGTGCCCCCGGCAGGTCGCCGGTCCGGGCGACGGCGGCCTTCGCGAGGACCGCCGACACGCCGAGGACCGTTCCCTTCCGCCCCGCGGCCGTGGTCTCGGTCAGCACCGTGCGCTCGCCGAGGAACGCCGACGTCGACCGGTCGAAGATCCACTGGGTCTGCTCGCCGTCGGCGGTACGGGCGACGGCGACGCCCTCGCGCCCGGCGGCGTCCTCGGCGGCCGGCAGGACGGTGACGCCGGGGATCCGTGCGGCGGCCTCGTACAGCGCGGCGGTGACCTTCGGCGGAGCCCAGGTCTCCGCGAGCAGGGTCCCGATCGCACGGAAGGCCCGCTGATCGTCATCGCCCCCGTCCCCGTGGGTCTCCTCCCGCACCAGCCGCAGCAGAGCCGCCGGGTCGGTCGACAGGGTCGCCACGTACGTGTGGGTCGGGTTCGTGACGGAGGGCGGCGCCGCCTCCAGGGTGGACGGCCGCGGCGACGCCCCCCGGTGGTCCAGCTCGTAGACGGGCAGGCGCGGGGAGAGCACGGAGTCGGCCGCGCCGGCCTCGCGCAGGAGTCCCGTGCGGCTGCCGTCGGCGGAGAGCCACACCTCACGCTGACGGGCGGGCGGAAGCGTCGCGGCGCCCCCTGCCGCGGGTCGCCCGGCATGGGCGACCAGGCTCTTGACGTAGACGAAGTCCTGGGGCCGGGCGTCCGGCGCCGGAGCCCCGGCGGCGGCGAGCGCGGCGCGGGACAGGACCCGCCCGGCGTCGGGCGCCTGGGGCTGTCCGGTCGAGACCCGGCCCGAGGGCCCGGCCGGTGCCTCCGCAGGCGCGAGGACGACGACACCGGCCACGAGCGCGCCGGCGGCGACGGGCACGGCGATGCGGACGAGACGCGGAACGGCGAGGCGGGTACGCGGGCGCGTGGCGGGCGCGGCGGCGAGGGCGTCGCGCAGGACGGCGTACCGGAGGGCGTGTTCCCGATCGGGTTCGAGCTCGGGCACGGGCGGCGGCGGCAGCAGTTCGGTCAGCTCGCCGCGCAGGAGCTCGTCGAGGGGGGAGTGGGTGTCGCGGGAGGTGTTCATGCCTGGTTCTCCGGGGTCGTTCGGGGCGCGAGGGCGGGACGGACGGTGGACCGGACGACGGCCCGGCCGGGCGGCCCGGCGGCGGCCCGGGCGGCGGGCGCACCACCAGGCGGCGATGGCGTGACACGGCGGGAAACGGGCCCACCGCCGGCGGGTCCAGCGGGTCCAGCAGGTTCACCGGATCCACCGGATCCACCGGATCCACCGGGTTCAATGGATCCACCGGGCCCAGCGAGTCCACCGGATCCCGACGCCCCACCAGGCCGGACGGCCCCGTCGGCGCAGGCGGCCGGCCCGTCGCCGGGCGGCGCGGTGGCCCCGCGGACCGCCGAGTCGGCGGACCGCCGACTCCGCCGCAGCGCGCGCAACTCGGCGTCGGCGAGCTTGCGGAGCCGCTCACGGGCCCGGGACAGCCGGGACCGTACGGTCCCGACCGGTATCCCCAGCGACTCCCCGGCCGCTGCGTAGTCCAGACCGGCCCACACCACCAGCGTGAAGACCTCCCGTTCACGACGCCGGAGCCCGGCGAGCGCGGCGCGGGCGGCCCGTAGCTGCTCCTCGTCCGTCATCCGGGAGAGGACGGCGTCGGCGAAGTCGGGCAGCACACCGCGATCGGGGAGCCTGGCCAGTGCCGCGTCCCGCCGCCGCGCCTCCCGCGCGGCGCCGCGCATGATGTTGGTCGCGATGCCCAGCAGCCACGGCCGCAGGGTCCCGCCGTCGGCGTGCACCTTCCCGCGGCACCGCCACGCCTCCAGGAACGTGGCGGAGACGACGTCCTCCGCCGATGCCCTGTCGCCGCACACACGGAACGCGTAGTGGTACAGGACCCGGGCGTGCTCGTCGTACGCCTCGCCCAGCGCCGCCGGGTCTCCGGCGCGGAAACGATCTCTCATAGGTGATTCCACATCTGGCACTGGGCGCCGGTTCGCCCGGGTTCCCGTGACCTGGGACACACTGCGGGCCGATGTGTCCCAGGTCATGGGAACGCCCCGCCCGCCACGAGCAGTGCTGGACATGAACGATCCAACGACACCCCGGTCCACGACCCGACGTACGACCCGTCGCTCGGTCCTGCGCACCCTGGCCCTGGTTGGAGTCCTCGCCGGCACCTCCCTCTCCGTGCTGCCGTCGAGCGCGGTCGCCGCGGACGGTGCCCCCGAGACGTACACGCTGACGATCCGGCACCTCGACCGCACGGGGGCCGCCACCGGCGGGTACCGGACGAACGTCACCGGCATCTCGGGCCCCGGCGCCGACGCCTCCGCCACGCCCTACGACGAGTCCGGCACGGTCACCGTCCGGCTGCCCAAGGGCCGCTATCTCCTCGACTCCACCCTGACCGGCACCGACCCGGCCGCCGGAACCGACTGGATCGTCCAACCCCGCCTGGACCTGGACCACGACACGGCGATCACGGTCGACGCCCGCACCACCGCTCCCGTCGACGTCCGCCCGCAGGAGGCCGACGCCCGGTACCTCCACAGCATGGCCTTCGTCGAGGCCACCCACGAAGGCGCCACCCGCTCCGCGAACCTCATGATGTCGCGCGCGGACCTGCGCGTGGCCCACCTCGGCCCCGCCGCCGAACCGGGCTCGGTCAAGGAGTGGATCGACACCTACTGGTCCGGCGAGCGCGCCGACTACGCTCTCGGCTATTCGTTCAGGTCCGACCGCGCCCTGACCGGTCTCGTGCGGCACCCCGCGCCAGGCGCCCTGGCCACCGTCAAGGTCCGGGCGGCCGCCCCGGACGGAGCGACCGGGACCGGTTTCGTCGACATCCAGCCCAGCGCCGGCCCCACCGTCGGACTCGTCCAGCCCCTGAACCGGCTCGCCACCGCGACCTTCCTCGTGACCCCGGAACGCGGCCTGTGGGACGTCGGTTACGCGGCCCCCGCCGCTCCCGAGACTCCGCCCAACCGCTACTTCGCGAACGACTTCGCGGTGCGCGCGGGCGCCACCACCACCCACACCTTCGACAACGCGGTCTTCGGCCCCGCCCTCGACACGGCCCCTGGCGCCCGGTCCGCGGGCGTCCGCGACGGCGACACCCTCGCCCTCGACGTTCCCCTCCTCGCCGACGGGGAGGGCCACGCACCGACCGCGCCGCGCTTCCACGACGCCACCACCACGCTCCACCGCGACGGCGTCCTGATCGGCACCCGGAAGGGCGGCCCCGGCCGCGCCGAGTTCACCACCACACCCGGTCGCGCCGCGTACCGGCTCACCGCCACGGCGACCCACGGCAGCGGCCCGACGGCGGGCGGGCGCACCACCGCGTCCTGGACCTTCACCTCGGCGGCGGCCTCCCGTCCCGCCGAACTCCCGCTCAGCACCGTCCGCTTCGCCCCCGCCCTCGACCTCGACGGCACCACCCCGGCGGGAGCCCTGGTCCGCGTGCCGGTGACCGTCCAGGGCGCGGCGGCCGAGACAGGCGTCCGCTCCCTCACCGTGTCGATGTCGACCGACGGCGGCGCCACCTGGACCAGGGCCCCGGTCCTCGACGGCCGGGCCGGGTTCCGTACCCGGGACCGGGCGGGACGGTCTCGCTCCGCGCCGAACTCACCGACACCGCGGGCAACACCCTCACGCAGACGCTGCGGAACGCCTACCGGACCCGATGAACCGGCCCCCGCCCGGACCCGGCGCGGGAACCACGAACGCTCCGGGGGAGGAGGGACCTCCCCCGGAGCACCCCCACGTCACCCCCATGTCCCCGCCACGGTCGCGGCCCCGCCACGTCACCGTCCCCACCACGTCACCCCCCGTACGTGGCCTGCGAGTCGCCGAGCACACCGGCGAAGTCCGCCGCCAGCCGCACCGCGTCCGCCGGTTCCAGCGTCGCCGTCGTGATCCGTACCGCCGGCGGCGCCGCGATGCGGAACCGCGCCCCCGCGGCGACCCACCAGCCCTGCGTCCGCAACCCGTTCACCACGGCGGACTCGTCCCGCACCGGCACCCACACGTTCAGCCCGCTCGCCCCGACCGCGCGGATCCCGTACGCGCCGAGCGCGCCGATCAGCGCCGCGCGCCGTTCCGCGTACGCGGCCTCGCCCGCCGCCACCAGCTCCCGCACCGCCCCGTCGGTGAGCAGCCCGGTCACCGTCTCCTGGAGTACGTGACTGACCCACCCCGAGGTCATCAGCATCCGCCCGTCGTGCCGCGCCAGCGTCACCGCGTCGCACGCGACCCCGGCCCACCGCAGGTCGATCCCGAGGTGCTTGGACACGGTCCGCACCTGCGCCCACCGGTCGAGCCCCGCCGCCGCGAGCGTGTACGCCGCCGCCCCGCCGACCTCCGCGTTGTGATCGTCCTCGACGACGAGGACCTCGGGGAACTCCCGCAGCACCGCGACCAGTTCGTCCCGCCTCGCGCGTGTGAAGAACGCACCGGTCGGGCACTGCCCGCGCGGACTGCACACCACAGCGCGCACCCCGCCGCGCAGCGCGGTCCGCAGCGACTCCGGTACGAGCCCCTCGCCGTCCACCGCCACCGGCACCATCCGCAGTCCCAGCGCGGGCACGAGGTCGAGCAGGTGATGAAATCCGGGGTCCTCGACGGCCACGGCGTCGCCCGGCCGCAGCTCCGTCGACAGCAGCCGCGCGATGCAGTCCAGCGCGCCGTGCGCGAACGTCACGTGCTCCGCGGGCACCCCGTCCCGCTCGAACCATGTCCTCGTCAGCGCTTCGAGTCCGGGGAGGCGAGGGGCCGCGCGATGGGAGCCGTACACCGGGGAGACCGCCGACGGCGGCCGCAGCACGGGCAGGAACGCGGGGTCCGGATGGCCGCCTGCCAGGTCCACGAGCCCGTCGGGCACGCGCGGGGGCCGCCGGGAGGCCACCGACGGCACCTCGGCCACCACCGTCCCGCCCCGTCCCCGGGTGACGATCAGGCCGCGCTGCCGCAACTCCTTGTAGGCCGTCGCCACCGTCCCCGGACTCACCCCCAGATCGTCGGCGAGCCGCCGCACCGGCGGCAGGGCATCGCCGGGCGAGAGTCCGCCCTCGGCCACGCCCCGCTCCACGGACGCGGCAATCCCCTTGGCCGTCGTCCCCTCGATCGCATATTGTGCTGCCACGTAATTGATTATGTATCAATACAAAGGAACACGCAAGGGGGACCCGTGAACCGCACCGCCCGTCCGACCCGCCCACCCTTCAAGGAACGCATCCCCGGTGGCCCCGACGGCCGCCGCATGCTCCTCATCGGCTTCATCGACAAGTGCGGCACCGGCCTCTGGTCCACCGCCATGGCCCTCTACTTCACCTACGTCACCGGGCTCGGCCTCGCCCAGGTGGGCCTCCTCATCGCCATCTCCGGCGCCGCCGGCATCGCGGGCGCCCCCCTCGGCGGCCGCCTCGCCGACCGCTTCCCCCTCGTCCGCGTCATCATCTGCACCCAACTCCTGCGCGCCGCGGCCCTCCTCGCCCTCCTCACCACCGACGACTACGCGCTCCTCGTCCTCTTCTCTGCCGTCGGCGCCCTCCCCGACCGCGCCACCAACGTCCTCACCAAGCTCTACGCGGCCCGCGTCGCGGGCCCCGACCGCGTCCGCTACCAGGCCATCAACCGCACCACCTCCAACATCGGCTGGACCCTCGGCGGCCTCGGCGCGGCCGCTGCCCTCGCCGTCGGCTCCACCACCGCCTTCCAACTCCTCCTCGTCGGCGACGCCCTCTCCTACCTCGTGATGGCCGCGCTCACCCTCCGCTGCGCCGAGCCCCCCGCCCCCGCGGCCTCCCGCGTGGTCGCCGCCTCCACCGACGCGACCCCCACCTCGAAGACCTCCAACCCCTGGCGCGACCGCGGCTTCCTCGCCTTCACCGCCGGCGACGGCGTCTTCTTCCTCCACGACTCGATCCTCCAGGTCGCCCTGCCCCTCTGGATCGTCCACGCCACCGACGCCCCCGTCGGCCTCGCACCACTCCTGTTGGTCCTCAACAGCGCCCTCGTCGTCGTCTTCCAGGTCCCGCTGTCACGCCTCGGCGCCACCACCGAAGCCGCACGCCGTCTCTTCACGCCCCTCGCCGCCCTCTTCGCGGTCGGCACCCTCGCCGTCGCCGCGTCCGCCCTCGGTGGCGGCACCCTCGCCGTAGCGGCCCTGATCACCGCGGCCGTCGCCCTCACCTTCGCCGAGATGATCCACACCATCGCCTCCTGGGAGATCTCCGTCGCCCTCGCGCCCGACGACGCCCAGGGCGCCTACCTCGGCGTCCACGGACTCGCCCAGTCCACCCAGCGCTTCGCGGGCCCCCTCCTCATGACGGGACTCGTCTCCGCGGGCCCGATCGCCTGGCCCTTCCTCGGCGCCGCACTCGTCGCCACCTGCGCCGCCCAGAACCGCCTGGTCCGCCGACGCCTCACCGAACCGTCACTGTCAGTGCCCAAGGTTACGGTGAGTGAGCACTGATCGGAGCGTCACCAGGGGGAGACATGACACGGACCGGCACCACCTCGGCACACCTCCGCCGCGCCCTGCGCCGCGAGGTCCCCAGCACCGTCGGCCTCCTCGCCGACGAGCAGGACTTCGCGGCCATGCGCCGCTACCGCACCTTCGTCTTCGACGACCACACGACCTACCTCCAGCAGATCGAAGCCCTCCTCAAGACCCTCGCCACCCAGGGCGGCCACACCACCGTCACCCTCTTCGACCCCGAGGAGTACGCGGCCTACTGCGCCGAGACCGCCATCGACCCCGACCACCCCACGAGCCGCGGCCGCTTCACCGCGCACCTCGCCACCACAGGCGCCCGCGTCACCTACACCGGGCAGCCCCTCACCACCCTCCTGCCCGAGCTCGTCGACACCGCCGTCCGCCACGCCACCTGGGAGTACGCCACCACGGTCCTCGCCACCGCCGGAGACTGCGCCACCTGCGGCAAGGACATCGGCAAGGCCGCCTTCGCCCAGGCCTCCCGCCTGCTGGCGCGCCTCCTCGAAGCCGCCGGACCCGGCGCCCACCACCTCGTCTGCAGCGTCCCCGCCGCCGACGACCAGCTCCTCGCCGTCCTCCACGCCCACGGCTCCACCCACCCCGAAGGCACCGAGGCCGCCGAGTTCACGGCCGTCCTCGCCGCCGGCATCGCCCTCGCGGCACCCGGCGGCCTCGTCCTGCGCACCACCACCCCCGGCACCCGCGACCACCTCCACGGCTGGCGGCTCACGGACGGCACGCTCACCCCGCTCACCGAGGCCGAGGTCTTCGCCGCCTACTGCACCGACGCCCGCACCGGAGAGCCCCTCTCCCCGGAACCGGGCGTCGACTACCGCGCGGGCTTCCCCCTCGCCCCCGACCCCGACGACGACTGGACCGCCCACCACTGACCCACCGACGCCGAAGGGGCTCCCCGCCACCTAGGTGACGGAAAGCCCCTTCGTACGTCAGCGAACGCCTGGGATCACTCCCCGGACAGCACCGCCTGAGCGGCCAGACGCGCCTCGTGCGCCGTGTCCGCCGTACGCGCCGCGGCCGCGGCCCGCTCGCACTGCGCGAGCGTGTACTTGGCCAGCGTCGCCCGCACGTAAGGAATAGACGCCGCGCCCATGGACAGGGAGGTGACCCCCAGACCCGTCAGCACACAGGCCAGCAGCGGATCCGCGGCGGCCTCGCCACAGACACCACAGCTCTTGCCCTCGGCCTTGGCCGCCTCGGCGGACAGTGCCACCAGGTCGAGCAGCGCCGGCTGCCACGGGTCCTGCAGCCGCGACACCGCACCGACCTGACGGTCGGCGGCGAAGGTGTACTGAGCCAGGTCGTTGGTGCCCAGCGACAGGAACTCGACCTCCTGGAGGATCGAGCGAGCCCGCAGTGCCGCCGAGGGAATCTCGACCATCGCACCGAACTTCGCCCGCAGCCCCGCCTCACGGCACGCGTCGGCGAAGGCCTTCGCGTCCGTACGGTCGGCCACCATCGGCGCCATGACCTCGAGGTACACGGGCAGCCCCTCGACCGCCTTCGCCAGCGCCGTGAGCTGCGTCCGCAGCACCTCCGGGTGGTCGAGCAGCGACCGCAGGCCGCGCACGCCGAGCGCCGGGTTCGGCTCGTCGGCCGGCGTCAGGAAGTCCAGCGGCTTGTCCGCACCCGCGTCGAGCACCCGCACGACCACACGGCCCTCGGGGAAGGCCTCGAGCACCTTGCGGTAGGCCTCGATCTGCTTCTCCTCGGACGGAGCCTGCTTGCTGTCGTCCAGGAAGAGGAACTCCGTACGGAAGAGACCGACACCCTCCGCACCGGCCTCCACCGCCGCCGGCACGTCCGCCGGACCACCGACGTTGGCGAGCAGCGGCACCTTGTGCCCGTCCGAGGTCGCACCCGGACCACTGGAAGAGGAAAGCGCGGCCTTCCGCGCGGCGGCGGCCTCGGTCAGCTCCGCCTTCTTCTCCTCGCTCGGATCGACGAAGAGCTCACCCGTGGAACCGTCGACCGCGATGAGCGTGCCCTCGGCCAGCTCACCCGCGCCCGGCAGCGCCACGATGGCCGGCACACCCAGCGCCCGCGCGAGAATCGCGCTGTGGCTGGTCGGCCCGCCCTCCTCCGTCACGAAGCCGAGCACCAGCGTCGGGTCGAGCAGCGCCGTGTCGGCGGGCGCAAGGTCCCGCGCGATCAGCACGTAGGGCTCGTCACTGTCCGGCACGCCCGGCATCGGGACGCCGAGCAGCCGGGCGACGATGCGGTTCCGCACGTCGTCCAGGTCGGCGACGCGCCCGGCCATGTACTCACCGGCACCGGCGAGCAGTTCCCGGTAGTGCGAGAACGCGTCGTAGATACCGCGCTCCGCCGTGCTGCCGACCGCGATCCGGCGGTCGACGTCCGCGATGAGCTCCGGGTCCTGGGCGATCATCGCCTGGGCCTCGAGCACCGCCTGGGCCTCGCCGCCGGCCAGATTGCCTCGTGCGTTCAGGTCCGCGGCCACAGCTTCCACGGCCTGACGGGCGCGCCCCTGTTCGCGCTCCGCCTCATCGGCCGGAATCTGCTTGGCCGGCGGTTCGAGAACCGCCGTGCCCATGTGCCGGACCTCGCCGATAGCCACACCGTGGCTGACGCCGACGCCTCGCAGCGTTGTCTCCATCTCACCCGTCTCCGATTGAGCGACGGCCCCGGCCGCCGCGTTGAATGTCGAACTCGCGGTCGTCACGAGGACGAACCGACTCAGCTCCAGTTGAAGAGCTGGTCGTCGGCCTTCACATCGCCGTCCTCGACGACGTCGGAGAGCGAGTCCGCGGTGGCCTCCAGGGCCACGATGGGACAGATGGGGGACTTGCCGGCGGCCTCGACCTCGGCGGGGTTCCAGCGCACGACGGCCTGTCCGCGCGTCACGGTGTCACCCTTGTTGACGAGCAGCTCGAAGCCCTGCCCGTTGAGCTGAACGGTGTCGATTCCGAGGTGGGTGAGCACACCGTGCCCTTCCGCGTCGACGACGACGTAGGCGTGCGGGTGCATGGAGACGACGACCCCGTCGATGGGGGACACGGCCTCCGAGGGCTCACGTACGGGATCGATGGCGGTACCGGGCCCGACCATCGCACCGGAGAAGACCGGGTCGGGAACTGCGGCGAGACCGATGGCGCGTCCAGCAAGCGGCGACGTCACGGTTGTCATGGGAAGCCTCCCAGGGGCGGAGATTGTGTGGCGCCGTCACTACCTGTCCTGGACGGCGTACTGTTCTGAAGCGTAAGTCATAAGAAGTCCTAGTTCCGCACTAGACGTACCACTTTGCGAACCTAGGACTACCCCGAAACGATTTGCGTCTACTGACGGTGGGATGTACTGTCGTACTCCTGCCTGACCCCAACGCGGCCTTGAGTCGCGGGTCGGCAGCACCTATCAAGCCAGATCCTAACCCCAGTGGTCTACACCTCTGCGTGCGTCAGCTCGCCGGGGGAGTGGTCAGGGGGACCGGGAAAGCCTGGTAATGTTTGAACCCGCCGGGAACGGGAAACGCGAAAGTGAATTCCCCCGGTAACCCGCTCCAGCGGGTGGCAGAAACGGAAACCGAGTCTGCTAAGCTGGAAACAAGAAACACCGAAGGGAAGCCCGGAGGAAAGCCCGAAGCAGGGTGAGTACAAAGGAAGCGTCCGTTCCTTGAGAACTCAACAGCGTGCCAAAAATCAACGCCAGATTTAGTTGATACCCCGTCCATCTTCGGATGGTCGAGGTTCCTTTGAAAAAGTCCACCCCTAGCCGGGTGGCACACAGCGAGGACGCTGTGAACGATCGGTCTTATTCCGACTCGATCGTTCCGCTCTCGTGGTGTCGACCCGATTACGGGTAAACATTCACGGAGAGTTTGATCCTGGCTCAGGACGAACGCTGGCGGCGTGCTTAACACATGCAAGTCGAACGATGAAGCCCTTCGGGGTTGATTAGTGGCGAACGGGTGAGTAACACGTGGGCAATCTGCCCTTCACTCTGGGACAAGCCCTGGAAACGGGGTCTAATACCGGATAACACCGGCCTCTGCATGGAGGCTGGTTAAAAGCTCCGGCGGTGAAGGATGAGCCCGCGGCCTATCAGCTTGTTGGTGGGGTAATGGCCTACCAAGGCGACGACGGGTAGCCGGCCTGAGAGGGCGACCGGCCACACTGGGACTGAGACACGGCCCAGACTCCTACGGGAGGCAGCAGTGGGGAATATTGCACAATGGGCGAAAGCCTGATGCAGCGACGCCGCGTGAGGGATGACGGCCTTCGGGTTGTAAACCTCTTTCAGCAGGGAAGAAGCGAAAGTGACGGTACCTGCAGAAGAAGCGCCGGCTAACTACGTGCCAGCAGCCGCGGTAATACGTAGGGCGCAAGCGTTGTCCGGAATTATTGGGCGTAAAGAGCTCGTAGGCGGCTTGTCACGTCGGGTGTGAAAGCCCGGGGCTTAACCCCGGGTCTGCATCCGATACGGGCAGGCTAGAGTGTGGTAGGGGAGATCGGAATTCCTGGTGTAGCGGTGAAATGCGCAGATATCAGGAGGAACACCGGTGGCGAAGGCGGATCTCTGGGCCATTACTGACGCTGAGGAGCGAAAGCGTGGGGAGCGAACAGGATTAGATACCCTGGTAGTCCACGCCGTAAACGTTGGGAACTAGGTGTTGGCGACATTCCACGTCGTCGGTGCCGCAGCTAACGCATTAAGTTCCCCGCCTGGGGAGTACGGCCGCAAGGCTAAAACTCAAAGGAATTGACGGGGGCCCGCACAAGCAGCGGAGCATGTGGCTTAATTCGACGCAACGCGAAGAACCTTACCAAGGCTTGACATATACCGGAAAGCATTAGAGATAGTGCCCCCCTTGTGGTCGGTATACAGGTGGTGCATGGCTGTCGTCAGCTCGTGTCGTGAGATGTTGGGTTAAGTCCCGCAACGAGCGCAACCCTTGTCCTGTGTTGCCAGCATGCCCTTCGGGGTGATGGGGACTCACAGGAGACCGCCGGGGTCAACTCGGAGGAAGGTGGGGACGACGTCAAGTCATCATGCCCCTTATGTCTTGGGCTGCACACGTGCTACAATGGCCGGTACAAAGAGCTGCGATGCCGTGAGGCGGAGCGAATCTCAAAAAGCCGGTCTCAGTTCGGATTGGGGTCTGCAACTCGACCCCATGAAGTCGGAGTTGCTAGTAATCGCAGATCAGCATTGCTGCGGTGAATACGTTCCCGGGCCTTGTACACACCGCCCGTCACGTCACGAAAGTCGGTAACACCCGAAGCCGGTGGCCCAACCCCTTGTGGGAGGGAGCTGTCGAAGGTGGGACTGGCGATTGGGACGAAGTCGTAACAAGGTAGCCGTACCGGAAGGTGCGGCTGGATCACCTCCTTTCTAAGGAGCACAGTACCGATTGCAGGCAAATGTTCTGCACGGTCAGCTCATGGGTGGAACGTTGATTAGTTGGCGTGAGTGAACCTGATGGTTCTTCGAGTACTGCTTCGGCGTGGAAAGAAGAGTCCGGTGGGTGGCTCACGCTTGGCACGTTGTTGGGTATCTGAGGGTGCGGCCGTATGGTCGTTGCCTTCGTGATGCCGGCCCCAGTGAACTCATCGGCTTGTCCGGTGGGGTGATGGGTGGCTGGTCGTTGTTTGAGAACTACACAGTGGACGCGAGCATCTGTGGCCAAGTTTTTAAGGGCGCACGGTGGATGCCTTGGCACCAGGAACCGATGAAGGACGTGGGAGGCCACGATAGTCCCCGGGGAGCCGTCAACCAGGCTTTGATCCGGGGGTTTCCGAATGGGGAAACCCGGCAGTCGTCATGGGCTGTCACCCATGCCTGAACACATAGGGCATGTGGAGGGAACGAGGGGAAGTGAAACATCTCAGTACCCTCAGGAAGAGAAAACAAGCGTGATTCCGGGAGTAGTGGCGAGCGAAACCGGATGAGGCCAAACCGTATGCGTGTGATACCCGGCAGGGGTTGCGCATGCGGGGTTGTGGGATCTCTCTTTCACAGTCTGCCGGCTGTGAGACGAGTCAGAAACCGTATGGATAGGCGAAGGACATGCGAAAGGTCCGGCGTAGAGGGTAAGACCCCCGTAGCTGAAATTCATGCGGCTCGTTTGAGAGACACCCAAGTAGCACGGGGCCCGAGAAATCCCGTGTGAATCTGGCGGGACCACCCGCTAAGCCTAAATATTCCCTGGTGACCGATAGCGGATAGTACCGTGAGGGAATGGTGAAAAGTACCGCGGGAGCGGAGTGAAATAGTACCTGAAACCGTGTGCCTACAAGCCGTGGGAGCGTCGGATACAGCTTGCTGTATCTCGTGACTGCGTGCCTTTTGAAGAATGAGCCTGCGAGTTTGCGGTGTGTTGCGAGGTTAACCCGTGTGGGGAAGCCGTAGCGAAAGCGAGTCCGAATAGGGCGATTCAGTAGCACGCTCAAGACCCGAAGCGGAGTGATCTAGCCATGGGCAGGTTGAAGCGGAGGTAAGACTTCGTGGAGGACCGAACCCACCAGGGTTGAAAACCTGGGGGATGACCTGTGGTTAGGGGTGAAAGGCCAATCAAACTCCGTGATAGCTGGTTCTCCCCGAAATGCATTTAGGTGCAGCGTCGTGTGTTTCTTGCCGGAGGTAGAGCACTGGATAGGCGATGGGCCCTACCGGGTTACTGACCTTAGCCAAACTCCGAATGCCGGTAAGTGAGAGCACGGCAGTGAGACTGTGGGGGATAAGCTCCATGGTCGAGAGGGAAACAGCCCAGAGCATCGACTAAGGCCCCTAAGCGTACGCTAAGTGGGAAAGGATGTGGAGTCGCAGAGACAACCAGGAGGTTGGCTTAGAAGCAGCCACCCTTGAAAGAGTGCGTAATAGCTCACTGGTCAAGTGATTCCGCGCCGACAATGTAGCGGGGCTCAAGCGTACCGCCGAAGTCGTGTCATTGCAGCGTATAGCCCCAACGGGTGTTGTGATGGGTAGGGGAGCGTCGTGTGCCGGGTGAAGCAGCCGCGGAAGCGAGTTGTGGACGGTTCACGAGTGAGAATGCAGGCATGAGTAGCGATACACACGTGAGAAACGTGTGCGCCGATTGACTAAGGGTTCCTGGGTCAAGCTGATCTGCCCAGGGTAAGTCGGGACCTAAGGCGAGGCCGACAGGCGTAGTCGATGGACAACCGGTTGATATTCCGGTACCCGCTTTGAAACGCCCAATATCGAGCCCATTAATGCTAAGGCCGTGAAGCCGTTCCGGACCCTTCGGGGAAAGGAAAGTGGTGGAGCCGTCGATCCAAGGTGGTAGTAGGTAAGCGATGGGGTGACGCAGGAAGGTAGTCCAGCCCGGGCGGTGGTAGTCCCGGGGTAAGGGTGTAGGGCGTGTGATAGGCAAATCCGTCACGCATTAAGCCTGAGACCTGATGCCGAGCCGATTGTGGTGAAGTGGATGATCCTATGCTGTCGAGAAAAGCCTCTAGCGAGTTTCATGGCGGCCCGTACCCTAAACCGACTCAGGTGGTCAGGTAGAGAATACCGAGGCGTTCGGGTGAACTATGGTTAAGGAACTCGGCAAAATGCCCCCGTAACTTCGGGAGAAGGGGGCCATCACTGGTGATCGGATTTACTCCGTGAGCTGGGGGTGGCCGCAGAGACCAGCGAGAAGCGACTGTTTACTAAAAACACAGGTCCGTGCGAAGCCGTAAGGCGATGTATACGGACTGACGCCTGCCCGGTGCTGGAACGTTAAGGGGACCGGTTAGTCACATTTCGGTGTGGCGAAGCTGAGAACTTAAGCGCCAGTAAACGGCGGTGGTAACTATAACCATCCTAAGGTAGCGAAATTCCTTGTCGGGTAAGTTCCGACCTGCACGAATGGCGTAACGACTTCTCGACTGTCTCAACCATAGGCCCGGTGAAATTGCACTACGAGTAAAGATGCTCGTTTCGCGCAGCAGGACGGAAAGACCCCGGGACCTTTACTACAGTTTGATATTGGTGTTCGGTTCGGCTTGTGTAGGATAGGTGGGAGACTTTGAAGCCGTGACGCCAGTCATGGTGGAGTCGCCGTTGAAATACCACTCTGGTCGTGCTGGATGTCTAACCTCGGTCCGTGATCCGGATCAGGGACAGTGTCTGATGGGTAGTTTAACTGGGGCGGTTGCCTCCCAAAGGGTAACGGAGGCGCCCAAAGGTTCCCTCAGCCTGGTTGGCAATCAGGTGTTGAGTGTAAGTGCACAAGGGAGCTTGACTGTGAGACCGACGGGTCGAGCAGGGACGAAAGTCGGGACTAGTGATCCGGCGGTGGCTTGTGGAAGCGCCGTCGCTCAACGGATAAAAGGTACCCCGGGGATAACAGGCTGATCTTCCCCAAGAGTCCATATCGACGGGATGGTTTGGCACCTCGATGTCGGCTCGTCGCATCCTGGGGCTGGAGTCGGTCCCAAGGGTTGGGCTGTTCGCCCATTAAAGCGGTACGCGAGCTGGGTTTAGAACGTCGTGAGACAGTTCGGTCCCTATCCGCTGCGCGCGCAGGAATATTGAGAAGGGCTGTCCCTAGTACGAGAGGACCGGGACGGACGAACCTCTGGTGTGCCAGTTGTCCTGCCAAGGGCATGGCTGGTTGGCTACGTTCGGGAGGGATAACCGCTGAAAGCATCTAAGCGGGAAGCCTGCTTCGAGATGAGTATTCCCACCTCCTTGAGAGGGTAAGGCTCCCAGTAGACGACTGGGTTGATAGGCCGGATGTGGAAGCCCAGTAATGGGTGGAGCTGACCGGTACTAATAGGCCGAGGGCTTGTCCTCAGTTGCTCGCGTCCACTGTGTTAGTTCTGAAGTAACGAACACGCCCCCCTTCGGGTGGTGCGGCGGTTCATATCTTCATAGTGTTTCGGTGGTCATAGCGTTAGGGAAACGCCCGGTTACATTCCGAACCCGGAAGCTAAGCCTTTCAGCGCCGATGGTACTGCAGGGGGGACCCTGTGGGAGAGTAGGACACCGCCGAACAATCTTTAGCCTCAACCCCTGGACTCTGTCCGGGGGTTGAGGCATTTTTGCGTTCTAGGCAGGTTGGGACCCTGTGTGCGGGGGGTGTCATGGCTGCGGGTAAGGTCGGGGGGCAACGTCGGCACGTTCCCAGCAGCAGGAGGCCCCCGGGTGGAGGTCCAGGAGACTCGCGTTCAGACGAACCGGGTCCTCACCATCCCCAACATTCTCAGCATGGCGCGTCTTCTCGGCGTGCCGCTGTTTCTGTGGCTCATTCTCCGTCCGGAGTTCGGCGGCCCGAACAGTGACGGATGGGCGCTTCTCGTCCTGATGCTCAGCGGAGTCAGCGACTATCTCGACGGCAAGCTCGCCCGGCGCTGGAACCAGATCAGCAGCCTCGGCCGACTGCTCGACCCGGCCGCGGACCGGCTGTACATCCTGTCCACGCTCGTGGGACTCACCTGGCGCGAGATCCTGCCGTTGTGGCTGACCGCCGCCCTTCTGGCGCGCGAGGCCATGCTCCTGGTCATGGTGGGAATCCTCCGCCGGCACGGCTACCCGCCGCCGCAGGTGAACTTCCTCGGCAAAGCTGCGACTTTCAACCTGATGTACGCGTTCCCGTTGCTGCTTCTCAGTGACGGAACAGGCTGGCTCTCGTCACTCGCTGAAGTTTTCGGGTGGGCCTTCGCCGGATGGGGTACAAGTCTGTATTGGTGGGCAGGGATCCTCTACGTGGTCCAGGTCCGTCGACTAGTGAAGGCGGATACCGCGGCCGATTGAGCCCGTCCGTCCTCTGCCGTGCAACGTCGCCGGCAGGAACGAGGACGCCCCAGGGCCACCGAGCGGACAGGTGAAGTCGGCAGGACCGTCGTCTCTTCAAGGAGGACGCTTCCGACATGAAGGCCGTCGTGATGGCCGGTGGCGAAGGAACTCGACTTCGCCCCATGACCTCGAGCATGCCCAAGCCTCTTCTGCCGGTGGTGAACCGGCCGATCATGGAGCACGTCCTGCGACTGCTCAAGAGGCACGGTCTCAACGAGACCGTCGTCACCGTGCAGTTTCTCGCCTCTCTCGTCCGGAACTACTTCGGCGACGGCGAAGAGCTCGGGATGGAGCTCACGTACGCCAACGAGGAGAAGCCGCTCGGCACAGCGGGCAGTGTGAAGAATGCCGAGGAAGCGTTGAAGGACGACGCTTTTCTCGTCATCTCGGGTGACGCGCTCACAGATTTCGATCTCACCGATCTCATCGCCTTCCACAAAGAGAAGGGCGCCCTTGTCACCGTCTGTCTGACCAGGGTGCCGAATCCCCTGGAATTCGGCATCACCATCGTGGACGAAGAGGGAAAGGTCGAACGTTTCCTGGAGAAGCCCACATGGGGGCAGGTCTTCTCGGACACGGTGAACACGGGCATCTACGTGATGGAGCCCGAGGTATTCGACTACGTCGCGGCGGACGTTTCCGTGGACTGGTCGGGTGATGTCTTCCCGCAGCTCATGAAGGAGGGCAAGCCGATCTACGGCTATATCGCCGAGGGCTACTGGGAGGACGTCGGCACCCACGAAAGCTATGTGAAGGCCCAGGCGGACGTTCTCGAGGGCAAGGTCCAGGTCGACATCGACGGCTTCGAGATCTCCCCGGGCGTGTGGGTCGCCGAAGGCGCAGAGGTGCATCCCGACGCCGTGCTGCGCGGGCCGCTCTACATCGGTGACTACGCCAAGGTCGAGGCCGGCGCCGAGATCCGGGAGCACACCGTCATCGGGTCGAACGTGGTCGTCAAGAGCGGGGCCTTCCTGCACAAGGCCGTCGTTCACGACAACGTCTACATCGGACAGCAGAGCAATCTGCGCGGCTGTGTGATCGGGAAGAACACCGACATCATGCGGGCGGCCCGGATCGAGGACGGGGCCGTCATCGGGGACGAGTGCCTGGTCGGTGAAGAATCGATCGTGCAGGGGAACGTCCGGGTCTATCCGTTCAAGACGATCGAGGCCGGCGCCTTCGTCAACACCTCGGTCATCTGGGAGTCGCGGGGGCAGGCCCATCTCTTCGGTGCGCGCGGGGTCTCCGGCATCCTCAACGTGGAGATCACTCCGGAGCTGGCCGTCCGTCTCGCCGGGGCCTACGCCACGACGCTGAAGAAGGGCTCGACCGTCACCACGGCACGCGACCACTCCCGGGGCGCCCGGGCGCTGAAGCGGGCAGTGATCTCGGCCTTGCAGGCCAGCGCCATCGACGTGCGGGACCTGGAGAACGTGCCCCTGCCCGTGGCCCGGCAGCAGACCGCGCGGGGAAGCGCCGGCGGCATCATGGTGCGGACCTCGCCCGGCGTGCCGGACTCGGTCGACATCATGTTCTTCGACGAGCGCGGGGCCGACCTCTCACAGGCCGGGCAGCGCAAGCTCGACCGGGTGTTCGCGCGGCAGGAGTACCGACGGGCCTTCCCGGGAGAGATCGGTGACCTCTCCTTCCCGGCGAGCGTCTTCGACTCGTACACCGGGTCGCTGCTGCGGAACGTCGACACCACGGGGATCGCGGAGGCAGGACTCAAGGTCGTCGTGGACGCCTCCAACGGCAGCGCGGGGCTCGTCCTGCCCAGCCTGCTCGGACGGCTCCAAGTGGACTCGCTGACGATCAACCCAGGGCTCGACGAGTCGCGGCCCACCGAGTCGGCCGAGAGTCGGCGGGCCGGGCTCGTACGGCTGGGAGAGATCGTGGCGTCGGCGCGGGCCGCGTTCGGCATCCGGTTCGACCCGGTCGGAGAGCGGCTCTCGCTCGTGGACGAGCGCGGGCGGATCATCGAGGACGACCGGGCGCTCCTGGTGATGCTGGACCTGGTGGCGGCCGAGCGGCGGTCCGGGCGGGTCGCGCTGCCCGTGACGACCACGAGGATCGCCGAACAGGTCGCCGCGTACCACGGCACCCAGGTGGAATGGACGACGACCTCACCCGACGACCTCACGCGAGTGGGACGTGAGGAGTCGACGATCTTCGGCGGTGACGGGCGCGGCGGGTTCATCGTGCCCGAGTTCAGCAGCGTCTTCGACGGGGCCGCCGCCTTCGTGCGGCTGATCGGTCTCGTGGCGCGGACGCAGCTCACGCTGAGCCAGATCGACGCGCGGATTCCGCGGGCGCACGTCCTGAAGAGGGACATCGCGACCCCGTGGGCCGTGAAGGGTCTGGTCATGCGCCGGGTCGTGGAGGCGGCGGGCAGCCGCTCCGTGGACACCACCGACGGCGTGCGGGTGGTCGAGGCCGACGGACGCTGGGTGATGGTGCTGCCCGACCCCGCTGAGGCCGTCACCCATCTGTGGGCGGAGGGCCCCGACGACGCCTCCGCGCAGGCTCTCCTCGACGAGTGGGCCGAGGTGGTCGAGAGCGCAGGTCACTGACGGATAGGAGCGTACGGCCGGGAGGTGCCCGTCGGGGTGCCTCCCGGCTCTGCCGAGGGGCCATTCGGCGGTAGGCCGTGCGACGTGCGACGATGTGCGGCATGTCGCAGCAGCCCCCCGTTCGGAGCACCGGATCACCGCCGCCGCGCCCGGACGCGTCGATGTCGCTGCTGAACAACGTGATCGACCACGCGCTCGACGACGGCTACGCCGAGGCGACCGCCCGGCGTGCTGCCGAGGGCGGCGGCCTGCCCCGTACCGTGCGTGCCAAGCTCGGTGTCGCCGCGGGGCTCGTGCTCGCCGCCGCCGTGGTGACCGTGGGGGCGGCCGAGGCGCGGATCTCGGCACCGGTGGTCGCCAAGGAGCGGCAGGACCTGATCGACCGGATCGAGGGGGAGACCTCGGCGGCCGATCAGCTGGAGCGGGACGTCGAGCGGATCCGGGGCGAGGTCGGCCAGCGGCAGCGGCAGGCGCTGGAGCAGCACGGTGGCGACCAGGCCGAGGTCGTGGGCCTGCTCTCGGGGGCGACTCCCGTGCACGGCCCCGGGGTGAAGCTCGTCGTCGACGACGCCAAGGGCACCGACTCCGGTGGCGGCGGTCCGCGCGAGAGCAGTGGATTCTCCGATACGGGCCGGGTGCGCGACCGGGACATGCAGCGGGTGATCAACGGCCTGTGGGAGTCCGGTGCGGAGGCCGTCTCGATCAACGGGCAGCGGCTGACGTCGCTGTCCGCGATCCGGGCGGCCGGTGACGCCATACTGGTCGACAACAAGCCGCTGGTGCCGCCGTACACCGTCCTCGCGATCGGGGACGGACAGCGGCTGAGCACCGCGTTCCAGGACAGCGCCGACGGACAGTATCTGCACGCGCTGGTGGAGAACTTCGGGATCAGGAGCAGCATTTCGGCCGAGGGCGACGTGCGCCTGCCGGCCGCGCCGAGCCTGACCGTAAGAACAGCAGAGCCGAGGGGGGCCGGGGCGGCGACGCCTTCCGGTCGGGCCACGGCCGACACAGGGAAGGGCACATCGTGATCGCCGTACTGGGCCTGATCGTCGGAGTCGTGGTCGGACTGTTGGTCCGACCCGAGGTTCCGGCGGTGGTCGAGCCCTATCTTCCGATCGCCGTGGTCGCCGCCCTGGACGCGGTCTTCGGCGGTCTGCGGGCCATGCTCGACGGGATCTTCGTCGACAAGGTCTTCGTGGTGTCGTTCCTCTCGAACGTGGTCGTGGCCGCGCTGATCGTCTTCCTCGGCGACAAACTGGGCGTGGGCGCGCAGCTGTCGACCGGTGTCGTCGTCGTGCTCGGTATCCGGATCTTCTCCAACGCGGCCGCCATCCGGCGTCACGTGTTCCGGGCGTGAGGCCGATGAGCGAGAACTCTCAGACGCCTGAGAACCCCCAGAACCCCCAGAACCCCCAGAACCCCCAGAACCCCCAGAGTCCGCGGGACCCGCAGAAACCCCAGGACCCGCAGGTTCCCGAGGGGTCCCCGCAGCCTGAGAAGTCCGGGCCGTCCGGGCCGTCCGCGCCGTCCGAGAAGGCCGTGCCGTCCGAGAAGGCCGAACCGTTCGAGAAGGCCGAGAGCCTTCGGAGTCCGGAGGGGGCCGGCGATTCGCCGGGCTCCGCCGGTGAGGACGGCGGCGAGGACGCTCCTGTGCCGGGGGAGGCGGACGTTCCGGTCACTCCTGCGGCTTCCGTCGGGGCCGAGCCGAGCGGGCGCCGCAGGCTCGGCGCCGCGCTGTGGCCGCCGCGGGTCACACGGGCCCAACTGATCGTCGCGCTGCTGCTGTTCGTCCTCGGTCTGGGCCTGGCCATCCAGGTCTCCTCGACGAGCGACAACAGCGCGCTGCGCGGTGCGCGGCAGGAGGACCTGGTGCGGATCCTCGACGAGCTCGACGACCGTACCCAGCGCCTGGAGGACGAGAAGGCGCGGCTGGAGAAGCAGCGCACCGAGCTGGAGTCCAGCTCGGACCAGGCCGAGGAGGCGCGCAAGCAGACCCAGGAGAAGGAGCGGCAGCTCGGGATCCTGGCCGGCACCGTCGCCGCCGAGGGGCCGGGGATCACCCTGACCGTCGGCGATCCCACCGGTGCGGTGGAGTCGGACATGCTGCTCGACGCCATCCAGGAGCTGCGCGCGGCGGGTGCCGAGGCGATCCAGGTCAACGGTGTCCGGGTGGTGGCGGACAGTTATTTCACCGGTAGCGGTGACGACATGCGAATCGATGGAACGAAGGTGGCCGCTCCGTACGTCTTCAAGGTCATCGGCAAGCCGGAGGATCTCGAGCCCGCGCTCAACATCCCCGGCGGTGTCGTGCAGACCCTGGAGAAGGAACAGGCCACGGCCACGGTGGAGCGGTCGGCGAAGATCGTCGTCGACGCCTTGCGACCCGCGAAGCGGCCTGACTACGCTCAGTCGTCCTCCCAGTGAGACGGGGGACGAGGGGGTCCCGCGACAAGGGCATGACGTTGCGGGGGGTCGGCGCACCACAACGGTGGTGCGTGGTGGAAACTGTCCGGAGGATACGGACGTTGTGAAGGTGTCCGGGTCGGCAGGTGTGATGGATCTCGGTTCGTCCTGCCCCACGGGCGGGTCTGTTTCGGTCAAGGGGAATCGCCCGTGAAGTTGTTTGCGAAGTTGTTCGGCAAGAGCGCACGCGAGGATGGCGGCAACGCCCGGCACCGCGCGCCGCGCCATGCCCAGAGTGAGGAGCAGGGCGGCGAGCGCCCGCTCTTCCGCGATGAGGTCGGCGGTCAGGGTGGTGACATTTCGGGCACTCAGGGCGCGTCTTCTGTTGACCCGGCCGGGGCCGCCCGCATAGGTTTCGGAGAACCATCAACCTCAAGTACGGGTGGAGGGTTTACCCCCGACCCGTATGCGACACAGACCTCCGCGGGGATGCCGCGGCAGGAGGATGCGTCCATGCCGGTGTGTACGAGGTGCGGTCACCGCAACGCGGCCGACAGCCGCTTCTGCTCCCACTGCGGTACGCCGCTGCGGGGCGGGGTCGCCGCCGAGCGCGCGTCCGAGACGACGTCGACGATCTCCATCTCGGGGCTCGAGGCGTACGACGCGGAGATCACCGGCCAGAACGCCATTCCGTCGCTGTCTCCGGAGGCGCTCGCCGCCGTGGAGGCGCTGCCTCTCGGTTCCGCGCTCCTCGTGGTGCGCCGGGGCCCGAACTCGGGCAGCCGCTTCCTGCTGGACGGCGAGCTGACGACGGCCGGCCGTCACCCGCAGAGCGACATCTTCCTGGACGACTTCACCGTCTCCCGGCGGCATGTCGAGTTCCGGCGGGCGCAGGACGGCAGCTTCACCGTTGCCGATGTCGGCAGCCTCAACGGCACGTACGTCAACCGTGAGCCGATCGACTCGGTCGTTCTGTCCAACGGCGACGAGGTGCAGATCGGCAAGTACCGGCTGGTCTTCTACTCGAGCCAGCGGGGCGTGTGACGCCTCGGAGAAGCCTTCAGGGAAGGTCCATGCTGCGAACACCGACGGGCGGTGCCGGATCCGGCACCGCCACCGCGGGCGACCGGCTGGTCAGCATCGGCACGGTGCTGAACCAGCTACGCGACGAATTTCCCGAAGTGACGATCTCCAAGATCCGGTTCCTGGAGGCCGAAGGGCTCGTCGAGCCCCGACGGACGGCGTCCGGGTACCGGAAGTTCAGCCCGCAGGACGTGGAGCGGCTCGCTCAGATCCTGCGGATGCAGCGGGACCACTACCTTCCGCTGAAGGTCATCCGTGAGCACCTCGACGCCCTCGCCCGGGGGGAGCAGATCAAGCTCCCGGCGCCCGGGCGCCGGGGAGAGCTGCTCGAAGGGCCCTGGGAACAGGACGGGGAGCGACCCACCGCCGTGCGGATCGGCCGGGCCGAGCTGCTCGCCGCCGCCGAGGTGACCGAGGCCGAGCTCACCGAGTGGGAGGCCTACGGTCTCCTCGCCGAGCTGCCGGGCGGTGGCTACGAGGCGGAGGCCGTCACCGTCGCCAGACTTGTCGCGGATCTGGGGAGATTCGGTCTGGAACCGCGGCATCTGCGGGGCGTCAAGGCGGCCGCGGACCGTGAGGCCGGACTGGTCGAGCAGGTGGTCGCGCCGCTGCGCCGGCACCGTAATCCGCAGACCAGAGCGCATGCGGAGGCCACCGCGAAGGAGCTCGCCGAACTCTCGGTGAGGCTGCACGCCGCCTTCGTACAGACCGCTCTGGGCATCCGGCTCCCGTGATCTTGGACGGGCCCCGACTATCCAAACCGGTCGGGCACGTCCTAGGGTTGCTGTGTGAACGAGCTCGACGTTGTGGGTGTCCGGGTGGAAATGCCCTCCAACCAGCCGATCGTGCTCCTGCGGGAAGTGGGAGGCGATCGGTACCTCCCCATCTGGATCGGACCGGGGGAGGCGACCGCGATCGCCTTCGCCCAGCAGGGGATGGCGCCTCCGCGGCCGCTGACGCACGACCTGTTCAAGGACGTGCTGGAGGCCGTGGGACAGGAGCTCACCGAGGTCCGCATCACGGATCTACGTGACGGGGTCTTCTACGCCGAGCTGGTCTTCGCCAGCGGCGTCGAGGTGAGCGCCCGGCCGTCCGACGCGATAGCACTGGCCCTGCGTACCGGAACGCCGATCTACGGCAGTGACGGTGTGCTGGACGACGCCGGCATCGCGATTCCGGACGAGCAGGAGGACGAGGTGGAGAAGTTCCGCGAGTTTCTCGACCAGATCTCACCGGAGGACTTCGGGACCAACAGTCAGTGAGACGCGGCCGAGGCCGCTCGCGAGGCCTGCCGTGCGGGCCGTTCGCGGGGTGCTGTCAGAGCATTCGAGTAGCCTTTCCCCGAAGAGAGATACGGGAAACCACTCTCAGGGTGATTATCACTCGGCGTGCCGAGTGTGGCGATCGTTGACGCACCCCGAGTGACTGCCTACCTTCGTGTGGGCAGGTCAAGGACGGAGGGTCGGCGTGATGAGCAGCGCGGACGGTACGGCAGGGAGCTCGCTCGGACGCGTGTCCGGGGAGACCGGTCCGTATCCGCTTCACGGCAGTGTGGGCGACTTCGGTACGGACGCGAGTGCGGGCCCGGCGGGTGAGGTGGTCGGCTACCGCGGCCCCACGGCCTGCGCGGCCGCCGGCATCACCTATCGCCAGCTGGACTACTGGGCGCGCACCGGGCTCGTGGAGCCGAGTGTGCGGCCCGCGTACGGTTCGGGGACCCAGCGGCTCTACAGCTTCCGCGACGTCGTCGTACTGAAGATCGTCAAGCGCTTCCTCGACACAGGGGTGGCCCTGCAGAACATCCGGGCGGCGGTGCAGCACCTGCGCGCCCGCGGTTTCCGCGATCTGGAGCGGATGACGCTCATGAGCGACGGGGCCACGGTGTACGAGTGCTCCTCACCCGACGAGGTCGTCGACCTGCTCCAGGGCGGTCAGGGAATCTTCGGCATCGCCGTCGGGGTCGTCTGGCGGGACGTGGAGGCGGCGCTCTCGCAGCTGCACGGGGAGCGGGTCGACACGGGCGAGACGCTCGTGGGGAACAACCCGGGGGACGAGCTGGCCAGGCGGCGGCGGGACAAGGCTGTCTGAGGGGCTGAGGGGCTGAGGGGCTGAGGGGCTGAGGGGTTGCGGGCTGAGAGGCTGCGGCGGCCTAGGGGGCCTGTGGTGTCTGTGGAGCTGTGGCGGCCTTGAGAGGGCTTGAGGTGGCCCTGTCGACCCTTGTGGCGACTTGAGGGCTGGGGGCCCGTGCTACGCCGCCCTTTGGGGCCCTGGAGGTCTCCTGGGGTGGCTGAGGCTCTTCATCGGAGGGCCGAGATCCCGTGGGCGTCGCGGTGGCGCTGTCGCCCCGTTGTCAGTGGCATGGGGCAGCATCGGAAGTGTGAGAGCCGCGCCGACGATCCTGCATCTCGACATGGATGCGTTCTTCGCCGCCGCCGAGCAGGCGGCGAAACCCAGCCTGCGCGGAAAGCCCGTCGTCGTGGGCGGCCTCGGGCCGCGCGGAGTCGTCGCCACCGCCTCGTACGAGGCGCGGCGGTTCGGGGTCCACTCGGCCATGCCGATGGGCCAGGCGCGGCGGCTCGCTCCGAACGCCGCCTACCTCGTCCCGCGCTTCGCCTTCTACCGGTCGATCAGCGAGCAGGTCATGGAACTGCTCGGGCGGCTCTCGCCGCTCGTGGAGCCGCTCAGCCTCGACGAGGCCTTCGTGGACCTGGAGGCCGGGGGCGTCGCCGACGACAGCGTGAGCGCGCGGACCGTCGGGGAGCGGCTGCGGGCCGACATCCTGGCGACTACGGGGCTGACGGGGTCGGTGGGGCTCGCGGGGTCGAAGATGATCGCGAAGATCGCCTCCGAGGAGGCCAAGCCGGACGGGCTCGTGCTCATCGAGCCCGGGACCGAGCGGGAGCTGCTCGGGCCGCGCTCGGTGCGGATCCTGCCCGGGGTGGGGCCCGCGACCGGGGAGCACCTGCGGCGGGCCGGGATGACCACCGTGACCGACCTCGCCGAGGCGGGCGAGGACGAGCTCGTACGGCTCCTGGGGCGGGCGCACGGGGCCTCGCTGTACCGGATGGCCCGGGGGTACGACGACCGGCTCGTGGTGGCCGAGCGCGACGCCAAATCGGTGTCGGTCGAGGACACCTTCGACGTGGACCTGCACGACCGGGTGCGGATCCGGACCGAGGTGGAGCGGCTCGCGGAGCGGTGCGTGGCACGACTGCGGGCTTCGGAGCACTCGGGGCGGACCATCGTCCTCAAGGTGCGGCGGTACGACTTCTCGACGCTGACCCGCTCCGAAACCCTGCGGGGGCCGACGGACGACCCCATGGTGGTGCGGGAGGCCGCTGGGCGGCTCCTCGAGGCGGTCGACACGACCGGGGGTGTGCGGCTGCTCGGGGTGGGTGTGAGCGGGCTCGCCGACTACACGCAGGAGGATCTGTTCGCCCAGGCCGAGGAGGGGCGGGCGTCGGCGGCGGAGGCCGAGGCCGAGGCCGAGGGTGGCGTCGTGGCCGGGGCCGCTGGGGCTGTCGGCGGTGGCGTGGGCGCCTCGGGCGCTTCGGCGGGCGAGGCCGGGCCTGCCGCGCCCGTCGAGCGGCGCTGGGCGCCCGGGCACGACGTGCGGCACGCGGTGCACGGGGCGGGGTGGGTGCAGGGGAGCGGGGTCGGGCGGGTCACGGTGCGGTTCGAGGAGCCGTGGTCGGCGCCGGGGCGGGTGCGGACGTTCTCGGTGGACGATCCGGAGCTGGAGCCGGCCGAGCCGTTGCCGCTGGTGCGGGGTGAGTGTCCGGCAGGGGCGTGAGGCCGTGTGGGGCGGTGGCCGGGGCCGGTGACTGGGTGCGGGTCGGGTGGGAACCCCAGCCCGGCCTTGCGGCCGGGCTGGGGTTCCCACCCGCACCACCCGTGCTGCCGAGCACACAGAGGTGCGGGTCTTCCCGTCGGGGCGCGGCGCCGTCGGCGACTGCGGCGAGCGTGGTGTGCCCGGGCTCGCGGCCGGCCGCCGCCTGCCGGCGAGCCCCTCCGCGCGGGTCTTCCCGGCCGGGCGCGGTGTGCCCGGGGTTCGCGGCCGACCGCCTGTCGGCGAGCCTGCTCGGAGGGGGATTCCACGCCTGTGCGGGCACTAGGTCCTCCGGTGGGTTGGCGTCCCGCTGTGGGACGCCCCCTCTGTGGGCTGATCCCTCCGGCGGGTCGCGTTCGTCCTGGGCTGGGCCCTTCGTCCGGTGGGCTGGTGTTCTCCCGTGCCCGTGAGGTGGCGTTCGGCGGGTCAGGGGCCGTCCTGGCCTGCCAGGCGGCCGAAGTCCTTGTCCTGGGTGTCCTGGGTGTCCTGGGGCGGGGGTGGGAGGGTGAGGTTGTAGTGGCGGTAGAGCTGGAGTTCCTGCTCGGGGGAGAGGTGGCGGCCCACGCCGAAGTCGGGGGCGTCCTTGATGAGTGCGCGTTCGAACGGGATGTGGAGGCCGTCGTCGAGAAGGTCGCTCGGCTCCAGGGGGACGAAGGCGTCCCGGCTGAACAGGCCGGTGCGGACCGCCGCCCATTCCGGGATGCCGGTCGCGTCGTCCAGGTACACCTCGTCCACGGTTCCGATCTTGCGTCCGTTCCGGTCGTACGCCTTGCGGCCGATCAGGCTGCGCGGATCGATATCGGTCTGCACGGTCCCTCCAACTGGTCGCAACTGCTCTACACCCCTACGAAAGTGCACAACTGGGATGTCGGCCACTTGAGCGATGGGAGCCGCAACCTCGCTGGTAGGCTGGCTGTGGCTGTCGACCCTGTGCGGGAGAGTCCCCCGGAGAAACCTTCCGGAGGGCGCCGAAGGAGCAAATCCTCCCCGGAATCTCTCAGGCCCCTGTACCGCGCGGACGAGGTCACTCTGGAAAGCAGAGCGGTGTCCACGGCATGCGCTCTCACCGACGGTGAAAGCCGGCGTGCCGCGAGGCGTGCCGGTGAAACTCTCAGGTTGAGATGACAGAGGGGGAGGCCGTCCGGGTACCCGCGCCGTGGTGCCCCTCGCAGGTCGTGACGACCAGGAGGCCTCCGTACATGACCGCCAATCGCATTCCGCTCTCCGAGCTCGAGCAGGGCATCCCGTTCGAGCAGCGGCACATCGGGCCCGACGCCGAGGCGCGGGCCAAGATGCTCGCCCAGGTCGGTTACGGCTCTCTCGACGAGCTCACCGCCGCCGCGGTGCCGGACGTGATCAAGAACGCCGAGGCGCTGGCCCTGCCGGCCGCGCGCACCGAGGCCGAGGTGCTCGCCGAGCTGCGCACGCTCGCCGACCGCAACCAGGTCCTCGCCCCGATGATCGGCCTCGGCTACTACGGCACCTTCACTCCGCCGGTGATCCTGCGGAACGTGATGGAGAACCCCGCGTGGTACACGGCCTACACGCCGTACCAGCCGGAGATCTCGCAGGGCCGCCTTGAGGCGCTGCTCAACTTCCAGACCATGGTCGCCGACCTCACCGGTCTGCCGACCTCGGGCGCCTCCCTCCTCGACGAGGGCACCGCCGCCGCCGAGGCCATGTCCCTGTCCCGGCGCGTGGGCAAGGTCAAGAACGGTGTCTTCCTCGTCGACGCCGACGCCCTGCCGCAGACGATCGCCGTCATCGAGACCCGCGCCGAGCCGACCGGTGTCGAGGTCGTCGTCGCCGATCTGAGCGAGGGCATCCCGGCCGAGATCGCCGAGCGCGGTGTCTTCGGTGTGCTGCTGCAGTACCCGGGTGCCTCCGGCGCCGTGCGGGACATCAAGGCCACCGTCGACCAGGCCCACGAGCTCGGCGCGATCGTCACCGTCGCCGCCGACCTGCTCGCGCTGACCCTGCTCACCTCGCCCGGCGAGCTGGGCGCGGACATCGCCGTGGGCACGACGCAGCGGTTCGGCGTCCCCATGGGCTTCGGCGGTCCGCACGCCGGTTACATGGCCGTTCAGGACAAGCACGCCCGCTCCCTGCCCGGTCGTCTGGTGGGTGTGTCCGTCGACGCCGACGGCAACCGCGCGTACCGCCTGGCCCTGCAGACCCGCGAGCAGCACATCCGCCGCGAGAAGGCCACCAGCAACATCTGCACGGCTCAGGTGCTGCTCGCCGTCATGGCCGGCATGTACGCCGTCTACCACGGGCCGGACGGGCTGAAGGGGATCGCGCAGCGGACCCACCGGTACGCCTCGATCCTCGCCGCGGGCCTCACCGCCGGTGGCGTCGAGGTCGTGCACGGCTCGTACTTCGACACCCTGACCGTCCGGGTGCCCGGTCGCGCCGACTCGGTCGTGGCCGCGGCCCGCGAGGCCGGGGTGAACCTCTACCGCGTCGACGCCGATCTCGTCTCGATCTCCTGTGACGAGACCACCGGGCGCGAGCAGCTCGCCGCCGTGTGGGGCGCCTTCGGTGTCGACGGCGACATCGAGGCCCTGGACGCGGTCGTCGAGGACACGCTCCCCGCCGCGCTGCTGCGCTCCGACGCGTACCTGACCCACCCGGTCTTCCAGGCGCACCGCTCCGAGACCTCGATGCTGCGGTACCTGCGCCGGCTCGCCGACCGCGACTACGCGCTCGACCGCGGCATGATCCCGCTCGGCTCCTGCACGATGAAGCTGAACGCGACGACCGAGATGGAGCCGGTGACCTGGCCCGAGTTCGGCCAGATCCACCCCTTCGCCCCGATCGAGCAGGCGCAGGGCTACCTCACGCTCATCACCGAGCTGGAGGAGCGCCTCGCCGAGGTCACCGGATACGACAAGGTGTCGATCCAGCCGAACGCCGGTTCGCAGGGCGAGCTGGCCGGTCTGCTGGCCGTCCGCGCCTACCACCGGGCCAACGGCGACCTCCAGCGCACCGTCTGTCTCATCCCCTCCTCCGCGCACGGCACCAACGCCGCCTCCGCGGTGATGGCCGGCATGAAGGTCGTCGTCGTCAAGACCGCCGACGACGGCGAGGTCGACGTCGCGGACCTGCGGGCCAAGATCGAGCAGTACCGCGACGAGCTGTCCGTGCTGATGATCACCTACCCGTCGACGCACGGCGTCTTCGAGGAGCACGTCGCCGACATCTGTGCCGAGGTCCACGAGGCCGGTGGCCAGGTGTACGTCGACGGTGCCAACCTCAACGCGCTGGTCGGTCTGGCCAAGCCGGGCAAGTTCGGCGGCGACGTCTCGCACCTGAACCTGCACAAGACCTTCTGCATCCCGCACGGCGGTGGCGGCCCGGGCGTCGGCCCCGTCGGCGTCCGCGCCCACCTCGCCCCGTACCTGCCGAACCACCCGCTCCAGCCCACCGCGGGCCCGGAGACCGGCGTCGGCCCGATCTCGGCGGCCCCGTGGGGGTCCGCCGGCATCCTGCCGATCTCCTGGTCGTACGTGCGCCTGATGGGCGGCGAGGGTCTCAAGCGCGCCACGCAGGTGGCCGTGCTCGCGGCGAACTACATCGCCAAGCGCCTTGAGCCGCACTTCCCGGTGCTCTACACCGGTCCCGCCGGTCTGGTCGCCCACGAGTGCATCGTGGACCTGCGTCCGCTGGCGAAGGCGACGGGCGTGACGGTCGACGACATCGCGAAGCGCCTCATCGACTACGGCTTCCACGCGCCGACGATGTCCTTCCCGGTGGCTGGCACGCTGATGATCGAGCCGACCGAGTCCGAGGACCTCACCGAGCTGGACCGTTTCTGCGACACGATGATCGCGATCCGGGCCGAGATCGAGAAGGTCGCCTCGGGTCAGTGGCCCGCCGACGACAACCCGCTGCACAACGCCCCGCACACCGCGGCCGCGCTGGGCGGCGAGTGGAACCACCCGTACACGCGTGACGAGGCGGTCTTCCCGGCCGGTGTCTCGACCGCCGACAAGTACTGGCCGCCGGTGCGCCGGATCGACGGCGCTTTCGGCGACCGGAACCTGGTCTGCTCCTGCCCGCCGATGGACGAGTACGACCACTGAGCATGAGCCACTGAGCACGAGCCACTGAGCACGAGTCGGTGAGCGCGTGCCGGTGAGTACAGGTCGAGGGCCGGTGCGGAGGATCTCCTCCGGGCCGGCCCTCGGCGTTTCACTCCCGTACGGTGATCTCCCCGCCCGCTCAGGCGGCGGTCGTCACCTGTCCCGCCGTCAGCGGCCGGTGCGGGGCGATGATCTGCCCGTCCGGCAGCAGTTCGCCGGTGTCCTCGAAGAGCAGGACGCCGTTGCACAGCAGGCTCCAGCCCTGTTCCGGGTGGTGTGCCATCAGGCGGGCCGCCTCCCGGTCGGCGGAGTCGGCGGTAGGACAGGCAGGCTGGTGCTGGCACATGGGTGGGTTCTTTCGCTGCGTCGTGGTGGATGTCCTGCGGCTCTTCGCGCTCACGGCCGCCCCCGTCGGTCGGTTCGGTTCCGGTCCCAGTCTTGCCCCACGGACGGTCTTCCGCAGGTATTTCGCGGCAGCTCGTCCTCTCCGGGGAAGACGCATCACCCGCAGGGGCGGTTCAGGTCAACTGCACGGTCTCTTCGGGTGGTTCGGGATGGCCCTAGCGGGCTAGTCCGTACGGGAGGAGTGTTCGGGCGGACCGTTCGGGCGCGGTTCTCGGACAGCAGTGCGCCCCGTGACCCGGTCGGGCCACGGGGCGGGGGCCGCGCGTGAGGTGTATCAGGCGGGCGCCGCCGAGCCCAGGAGGGGCGGCGGCGCGAGGCGCGTACTGAGGACGGGCAGGAGGTCGGCGACCTGGTAGGGGCGGTGGGCGGCGATCCCCGGCGGCGCGGGGGCCAGGGGGACCAGGAGGTCGGCCGCGGCCGGGCCGGCGGTCGTAGCGTCAGCCTCCGGGTCGGCGTGCAGGCCGGCGGTCGTGGCGTCCGCCTCCGGGTCGGCGTGGAGCCAGAGCGTCAGCATGTAGAGCTCCGGTACGGAGAGCAGCCGGGGCTGGTACGAGGTGGGCAGCGCCTCGGCCTGGAGCAGGGCCCGTTCCGTCGCGGTGACGTACGGTCCCTCGAAGAAGTGCGAGAAGGTCCAGCCGTCCGGGGTGAGCATGGTGTCCGCGGCGGCGATGGCCCGGTCTCCGCTCCGGATCAGGAAGCGCCAGCCGGCCAGCCGGGTGCGGGGTGCCCGTCCCGGCACCCCGGTGACACCGAGGACGTGTACGGGCAGCGGGAGTTCGGGGCTCAGTGGTCCCTGCGCGGCCCGCAGGGCGGGGGTTCGCGCCTCGCGGACGGCGGTCGGTGAGCCGAGGGCCGCGAGGACACTGCGGAGGGCCGGCACGGGGGCCGGGGAGGGTCGGAGCATGATGGGTCGCCTCTCGCTCAGGAGACACGGTGATGCGTGGGCAGGTACGACGGCGCTGTCAGCGGCGCGGCCAGAGAGGGGCCTTGGGGCCATGACCGGGCACCAACACTCTGCCTCGTCCGCGGAGTTTATACGACACGTGTTCACACAGTGTTTCCGCTAGACGTCACCGATATTCCTGACAAGACGTCATCCAGCCGCATTCAGGGGCTGTTGAAGCGGAATCATGACGTCGGCGCGCGTCCCACCTGCGTATTCCTCGCCGAGCCGGACGGCTGAATTCTGATCCCTTGTCACGAGACAATAGGACATTGGTATATGTCGACCGTCCGTGCCTTCGGGATGTGCCGGTGGAGAGCTCCCTCCAGCCTATCTCCCGACGGCCCCGTTCCGCAGGCGTTGTGGATCAGTCGGCTGGGCATCATGGTCCGTGACGCGCGGCCGTCGTCGCGGCTGCCCACGGTGGGAGGGACGCTTCGATGGGGGAGAAGGTCGATGCGGACGGGTTTGGACCGTCCGACCGGCAGCAGTACCGGCGAAAGCTCCAGCAGTGTCTGGCGGGGCTCGCGAGACTGCTGGCGGAGAAGAGGTTCGACCGGCCCCGCAATCTCATGGGCCTGGAGATCGAACTCAATCTCGCGGGTGACGACGGGATGCCCCGCATGCTCAACGCGCCCGTTCTGGAAAGGATCGCCAGCTCCGATTTCCAGACGGAACTGGGAATGTTCAATCTGGAAGTGAACATCGCACCGCACCGGCTCGGCGGGAGGGTTTTCGACCGGCTCGCGGAGGAGATCGGGACCGGACTCGGATATGCCGACCGCAAGGCACGGGAACTCGACGCGGGCGTCGTCATGATCGGCATACTCCCCACGCTCACCCAGAGCGACCTGGTCTTCGAGAACCTGTCGACCTCCGGCCGCTACACGCTCCTCAACGACCAGATCCTCGCCGCCCGGGGCGAGGACTTCACGCTCGACATCCACGGCGTCGAACGGCTCCTGTGCACCTCGGAGTCGATCGTGCCCGAGGCCGCCTGCACCTCGGTCCAGCTCCACCTCCAGGTGACGCCGACCCGGTTCGCCGCCGTCTGGAACGCGGCCCAGGCCGTGTCGGGCGTACAGATCGCCCTTGGTGCGAACGCGCCCTTCGTCTTCGGCCGCGAGGTGTGGCGGGAGTCCCGGCCGCCCCTGTTCACACAGGCCACCGACACCCGGCCGCCCGAGCTGCAGTCCCAGGGCGTACGGCCGCGCACCTGGTTCGGGGAACGGTGGGTGGACTCGGTGTACGACCTCTTCGAGGAGAACCTCCGCTACTTCCCCGCCCTCCTCCCCATCTGCGACGACGAGGACCCGCTGCTCGTCCTCGACGAGGGCGGGGTACCGCGGCTCCAGGAACTCGTCCTGCACAACGGCACGGTCTACCGCTGGAACAGGCCGGTGTACGGCTGGGTCGACGGGGTCCCGCACCTGCGCGTGGAGAACCGCGTCCTGCCGGCCGGGCCGACCGTGACCGACGTGATCGCGAACGCGGCCTTCTACTACGGGCTCGTGCGCTCGCTCGCCGACGAACCGCGGCCGATCTGGAAGCGGATGGCCTTCGAGGACGCGGAGGCCAACTTCGACACGGCCTGCCGCCACGGCATAGACGCCGAGCTGCGCTGGCCGCGCTCGGGCCGCGCGGGCGGTGTCGCGACCCTGCCCGCGGTACGGCTCGTCCTCGACGAGCTGCTGCCGCTCGCCGCGGCCGGTCTCGACGCCTGGCACATCGAGCCGGCGGACCGGGACTTCTACCTCGGGGTGATCGAACAGCGCTGTCTGCGGAAGGTGAACGGCGCCTCCTGGCAGGCCGACACCTTCCACAAGGCCCTGGAGTCGGGCCTCGACCGGGAGGCGGCGCTCGTGGCGACCACCCGCCGCTACCGGACGCTCATGCACGAGGGCGAGCCGGTGCACACCTGGCCCGTGGGGATCGACTGACATCTGCCCCGCGGGCCACGGGCGGCGCCCCGGGCCATGGGTGATCATGTCAAGGTAGTCGAGGCTGGACGAGACTGCCGGAACGGCATGGGCCCGCGACGGGGAAGTGGAGACAGGTGTGGTGTCGGAGCAACACGTGAGGGACGCTTCCCTGCCCCCCGGAGGTCTGCCGCGCGGGGTGCTGCGCTCCGAGACCCTGATCGTGCTCGCGCTCTCCCTCGGCGCGAGCGCGTTGTCGTCCCTCATCAGCTTCATCGGCTCCCTCACCAAGCCCGGGGCGCTGAAGGAGCAGGCGGCTACGCTCAACGGCTCGTACGCGCCGGGACGGCCGTGGCTCGACCTGTCCTGGCAGCTCTTCGGCATCGCATCGGCGCTCGTGCCCGTCCTCCTCGTCGCCCATCTGCTGCTGCGGGAGGGCGTCGGGCTGCGGGCCATCGGTTTCGACCGGACCCGGCCCTGGTCCGACCTGGGGCGTGGAGCGCTGCTCGCGGCCGGGATCGGCAGCGCGGGGCTCGCCTTCTACCTGGCGGCGCGGGCCACCGGGTTCAACCTGACGGTGGTGCCGGAGTCCCTGCCGGACGTGTGGTGGAAGTATCCGGTGCTGATCCTCTCGGCGGTGCAGAACTCCGTCCTGGAGGAGGTCATCGTCGTCGGCTATCTGCTCCGCAGACTGGGGCAGTTGGGGTGGACGCCGATGGCCGCCCTGGTGGCGAGTTCGGTGCTGCGCGGCTCGTACCACCTCTACCAGGGGATCGGCGGCTTCATCGGCAACGTGGTGATGGGGGTCGTCTTCGTCCTCCTCTACCGCCGCTGGGGCCGGGTCGGACCGCTGGTCGTGGCGCACGCGCTGCTCGACATCGTGGCCTTCGTCGGATACGGGCTGCTGGCCGGGAAGGTCGGCTGGCTGCCCACCGGGTGACGGGGCGGACGGACACGTGAGGAGAAGGGGCGTACGGCTTGAGCCGTACGCCCCTTCTCGCTCTTTATCCGCTTCTCTTCGCCTTGCTCCGTCAGGCGTGCAGGTCGCCCTCGATGACCGTGACGGCGTGACCGGTCAGCAGGGTGCGCTCGCCGCGCAGGCGGGTACGGACGAGGCCGGTACGGGCCCCGCCCTGGAAGCCGGTGAGCTCCTCGCGGCCGAAGCGGGTGGACCAGTAGGGGGCGAGCGCGGTGTGCGCGCTGCCGGTCACCGGGTCCTCGTCGATGCCGACGGCGGGGAAGAAGCCGCGGGAGACGAAGTCGTAACCGCTGTCCGGGTGTTCGGCGGCGGCGGTGACGATGATGCCGCGCTCCGAGAGGGTCACGAGGGCGGCGAAGTCCGGCGCGAGCGCGCGCACGGTGGCCTCGTCGCGGAGCTCGACGAGGAGGTCGCCGATGTGGACGGCCGTGTCGTGGACGGCGACGACCTCGGCGCCGAGCGCCTTCTCCAGGCCGTCGGGGACGGGGACCGGGGTGAGGGAGGAGGTCGGGAAGTCCATCGTGATCGTGCCGTCGGCGTCGGCGGTGGCGCCCAGGATCCCGGACCGGGTGGCGAAGCGGACGGCGCCGCTCGCTGTGCCGGTGGTGTGCAGGACATGAGCCGTGGCCAGCGTGGCGTGGCCGCACATGTCGACCTCGGTGGTGGGGGTGAACCACCGCAGGGCCCAGTCGGCCTCGCCGCCGGTGGGCAGGGGGTGGGCGAAGGCCGTCTCGGAGAGGTTGACCTCCGCGGCGACCTTCTGGAGCCAGGAGTCCTCGGGGAAGGAGTCGAGAAGGAGCACCCCGGCCGGGTTGCCGGAGAAGGGCTGGTCGGTGAAGGCGTCGACGATTCGGATCCGCATGCCGCCGACGGTACAAGGTGCGGAAATCCGTGGACCAAGGCCAATCGCCGACCACTGGACCGTTCCGGCCGGGAACGGGGCCCGCTCGGCTGGGAACTGGGCCTTGCCCGCCCTGCGGGGAGTGGGGCCCGCCTGCCCTGCCGGGAACGGGGCCCGCCCGACCGGCCGGAACCGGGCCGGCCCGTCCCAGAACTGGGCCGGCCCCGTCCGGCGTCCCACGGAGTGGGGCGGTCGACTGACTCGGGGGGCTTTGATGATGTTCGGGTACTCGGACGACTGGTGGATGGTGTTCCTCGTCCCGGCGGTGCTGTGGGTGCCGTTCGGGCCCTTCGTCATGGGCGGTATGGGGGTGTGGTGCGCGTTCCGCCCCGGCCTGCGGGCGCGGCTGTGGTCCCTGCTGATGCCGCTGCTCCCGGTGACGGTCGGCGCGATCGTCGTGGTGATGCCCCTGAGCCAGGAGAACAGGACCGACGACCTGATCGGCTACGTCCTCGTGTACGTCCTCGGCATCACGGTGCTGCCGTGGCTGCTGGGGTGGGGGATCACTCGGGTGGTGCGCGCGGTGCGTGCCGTACGGGCCCGGCGGCGGGCGGGGGTCACCGGGGCGACAGGAACCGGATCCCGGTGACATCGAGCGATGGCGGTTCAGCCCGCGCGATGGGGCGATGAGCAGACGTGTGATCCTTCTCGGATGCGAGAGATCGACGAGTTGGTCAATGTGGACGAGCCCGCGTGGCCGGAGCTTCAGGAGACGCTCGGGGCGAGCTCCGTGCCGGCTCAGGTGCTGCCCGTCGACGTCGACGAGGGACGCCGATGCCTTCTGCAGATGCAGGTCAGCGCGCGATCGGTGCTGGGCGCTCTGGCGTTGAACACCGGCGGACTGCTCGTGGACAACGGGTGGGTGCGAGTGTTCGGTGGGGGGTCGGTCGCTGATGGGGGGCTTCCGAGCCTGGCGCAGGTCAACCGATTCCCCGTGGACTTCGATCCGGTCTGGCATCCCGCGACAGGCCTTGTCGTCGGCCACGACGTCGTTGGTGGAGTCTTCGCGCTGAACGGTGGCGATCCTTCGGCCATGGGCCGGCCTGGGGCACCGGGACAGATGACGTACTTCGCTCCCGACACTCTGGAGTGGGAGGCGATGGACATGGGCCACTCCGGGTGGGTCTGCTGGCTGCTCTCGGGCAGGCTGGAGACGTTCTATGACGGGCTGCGATGGCCCGGTTGGCGTGAGGAGGCGGCCGCCCTGGCCCTCTCGCAGGGCGTTTCCGTGTATCCGTTCCTGTGGTCCGAGGAAGCCCATGCCGATCTGGCGGCGACGAGTCGGCGGCCTGTGCCGATGCGCGAGGTCATCGGAGTCGCCGCGGATTTCGCCCGGCAGACGGGGCCGTCCGATCCTGGGTTCCTCGGCGACGTGTGACCGGATGCACCGCCGCTCGTGACTGTTGTCAGCGAAACCCGCATCCCGGTCAGCGCGCGACGACCGTGGCTGTCCCAAGTCCCCTACCAGAGTCCCCTACCAGCCGGAACTGCCCGTTCCCTCAGTCGATACAGAACTCGTTGCCCTCGATGTCCAGCATCGGGATGCACGCATCGTTGCCGTCGTACAGCGTTTGCACGTGTACCGCGCCAAGCGGGACCAATCGTGCGCATTCGGCCTCAAGTGCGGCGAGGCGCTCTTCACCCACGAGTCCGGTGCCGACCCGCACATCGAGATGCACCCGATTCTTGGCGGCCTTCCCCTCGGGGACGCGCTGGAAGTACAGCCGCGGGCCCACACCTGAGGGATCAATGCAGGCGAACCAGGAATCCCGCTCCTCAGGTGACTGCGAGCCCATGAAGTCATCCCAGGTGACGAACCCCTCCGGCGGCGGCGGTACGACGTACCCCAACACCTCGCACCAGAAACGAGCGAGACGCTCAGGTTCTGCGCAGTCGAGGGTGACTTGGAACTTCTTGATCGACGTCATCGGCCCACCGTATTGGCCCGTGCCGTACACCGAAATCCCGGGGTTCCACGGCATGCGGGGCGAGGTCTCGCGTGACATGAGCTGTCCCGTCTCATCGAGCACGGCAGTTTCGGGGTGCGGTTCAGCTCCAGTAGGTGCCGCTGGCCGTTGTCTCCTCCCACGTTTGGAGCTTGAGCTGCTGCCTGCAGGAGGTGGTGGCTTTCGTCGCCCAGTTCCGGAAGGCTTCGGGATCCTCTGCCAGGGCGTGCAGCTGCCGGGCGGACTCCTGAGCTCGGACCATCCAAGGCGCGTAGGTGTCCTCGCTCAGGACCTGGTCCAGGCGTCGCCGAGCGGTGGAGGTATCACCGGTCAGTCCGGCGGCGAACCCTGCGTGGTAGTTGTCCCAGAAGTGGCCGGGGCGAGGTTTCTGCGCGTTCAGGAAGTCGGCTGTGGACGGCAGGTCAATGAACCTGTCCCGGTTCTCCCGCGCCAGGTCGGCGGCTCGCCGCGCGAGGTTCTGCGCGTCGAGGGCGAACTGGGTGGCGTTCACGAACCGCTCGAATCCGGGCTCGCGGCCGCCGACGTCGAACGCCAGATGATCTCTGTCCTGCCACAACCACATCACGCCGACGTTCAGATAGCTGCCTTCGTTCCGGCCGGGCTGGAACTCGACGATGCCCAGCCACCATCCGTGGTCGTCGATCCAGGTTCGCGACCTTCCGCGCTGCTGGAGACCGAGGGGTCGGAGTACCTCGCGGGCTGCTGCCGTGACCAGGCGGGGAGCGGTGGGTGCGGCTGCCATGCCGATCATTGTCCGCTGTCTTGTCGTGCGTGCTCTATCCGGGCCGTTTCGCGGTGAGGCCAGACGGAAGGACCTGAGCTTCGATCCCCGGGCGGCGTGCGGCCGAGGACCGGCAGGGCACGGTGCAAGAGCGTGCCGCGCCGGGGGGCAACTGCTCGTAGTTCTTGCCCAGCTTGTCGCGGACCCAAGTGTCGGCGTACGCAGGAAAGTGCTCACCGCGGTACGGCGCCACGTACCCGTCCCGCGCGCTCTGGGCCGGCTGTTCAGGGCGCGTCGGAGAAGCACACTCGCACTGCGAGGAGGCCACCCGACGAATCCAGATCGGCGATCACCGGGAAGAAGCCATCGCCCCAGCTCGTCATTGCGCACAGCACTCGGGCATCACCGAGTTCCACGGATCCGGCCTCGACGTGCGAAGCACGTACCTCGCGCATGATCTGCCAGTGATGGGAGTGCGGTCGGAAGTCCACCGCCATGCGCCGTCCGGTCTCGTCCTTCCATCTCGACAGGGCGCGTGCTCTGTCCATCGCCTCCGAGACGGGCAGGCCAGTCCACCCGCGAACACCGTCCTCGCCGGGCTCGCCCAGTTCGGGTGCGGCGAACGTCGCGGCCGCTTCGTCCGCCGCGGCACCCCAGAACGCCACATCGGCCAAGCCGTCCACCGGCTCGTCGTGCTGCCAGACGCTCAGGGCGTCGACATCGCCGAAGAGCACACGTGCCCAGTCCACGCCGATGTCACCCAAGGAAACCGATGACGTCACCTGGCCCTCGTTCATCCGGATCGAGATCTCGGACCAGCGTTCCCCGACACCGTCGCCGTGGTCGACCCGTGTGGCCAGCACGGGCAGGTGTCGACTTCGGGGTACGCCATCTACTGCAACGACGGGAACCCCGAACATCAAAAAGCTGCCGCCGCCCTCTTCGCCAGTCCGGCGGGCCCTGTGGGCATGTGCCTCGCGAACCGGCAGGGCCTCCAGCCGGGCGTCAAGGCCGGCAGATCGGCAGTGTCCATCGAAAGTCGCCTCGAGTTCGGCGGCTTTCGAGGCCGGGATGTCATGGAGTCTGGAGCCTGGCTGCCGGTCAAAGCTCCGAACGGCTTCGGAAGCGTCCGGCCCGGTGACCATGAAGTCAATGGCGCCCGTGACGTCGGCGGCCATGGCAGCGTCTTCAACACCCAAGGAAGCCGGATCGATGTCCGCCGGCGACTGGTCCCCGCTCCACAGCCCCAGGTAACCACCGTCAATGAGCACCAGCGTGCCGGACGGGCAACTGATGGTCCCCAGCTCGAACATCTCTTCCATGGCGCGCGAGTCTACGGCCACCCGGCAAGCCGTCCCGAGGCCGGCGCCAGAACAGCCAGAACGGCTGCGAAGCGAACCTCACCACCTGCGGATCGAAGTCCAGCAGCATCGCGTGGTCCCGCTCCAGCCACGCTCTGGTGAGACAAGCCAGTCGCTGAGGCAGGTTCACGGGTGACCTGTCTCAACGAAGATTCCGCGAATCTCAGCGAAGCTGAACGGATGCCCATTAGTCTCACCAAAGGTTGAGCACCTGCTCGGCCCCTTGGGCTGGGGGTGCCGTGGAAGCTCTGTCGCGCGCGTACGGCGATGAGGCCTTATCAGCGTTTGAGCTGGACTTTCTCGGGGATGGTGAGCGTCGCAGGCTGCCGCTTGGAGCAAGTTGGCAGGTGCCGTTTGAGGAAGTCGAACCGGTCCGGCCGTTCCGCTGGGACAGGGGCACAGAAGGCTTTGCCGGTTGGTACTACTCAGTGACCGTGCGGGAACACGTGGGCTACGAGTCGTGGCTCGAGCGGGACCGGTTGATCTTGCTGGATCGAGATCCGCATGTGACGGCTATGGCGTCGCAGCCCTTCTGGTTGCACTGGCACGACGGTAGAAAGCGGCGCCGGCACGCTCCCGACTACTTTGTCCGGCTGGCCACGGGGCGGGCGCGGGTCGTGGATATCCGTGCCGAGGATGACATGGACGAGCGGACGCGGGAGTCGTTTGAGGCGACCGAGCGGGCCTGCAAGGCCGTGGGCTGGGAGTTCGAGTGGGCTGGCCGTCCAGATCCAATGCGTATGGCCAACATTCGGTGGCTGGCGCGGTATCGCCGGGGTCGCTCCGGTCAGCCGGGAGCGGTGGCTGAACGTCTCCTGGAGGTGTTCAGCGAGCCGAAGGGCTTGTGGGAGGGGGCCGGACTGGTCGGCGACCGCATTCAGGTACTGCCGGTGCTGTTCCACCTGATGTGGTCAGGGAAGCTGCAGACAGACCTGTCCGGAGGGCTGATGGAGACCGGGAGCCTGGTCTGGACGGAGGGGCGGCAGAGATGGGCCGACTGACGCGCCCGCTCGCTCTGGCAGTCGGCGAGAGAGTTCGATTCGACGGGCAGGTCCGGGGAGTGCTCGAGGTGACCGTCCAGGCCGCGGTCCTAGAAGACACCGAGAAACCGCACCGGGTAGTGGCCTTGATCGACCTGTTCGAAGCCGAGGACTTCGAGGTTCTGTTCCACCCGGAGCGGATGCCGGTGCCGGCCTCGTCCATCCTGGAGACGCTTCCCCCGGCGGCGGTCGAACAGGCGCTGTGGTGGGAGAGTCACATCCTGGAAGTGGTGCACGGGCTACCGCCGGACGCGGAGCCGGGCACGAAGCCGCGTGAGGAGTACGGGCCGAGCACATCGCTGACCGCGCGGGAAAGGGCCAAGGCCGCTGAGCTGTCCCGGTCCGGCCGCCCGGTGACAGCCAGCACGGTCGCCCGGATGCGTCGCCGCTATCTGAAGGACGGGGTCGCCGGGCTGGCTGATGGCCGTGCCGCCCGCAAGCGACCGGAGTTCGGAACGGTGGACCCCCGGGTGGTGGACGCGATGCGCACGGCGATCAAGGAGGGCATTGATACCTCCACCCGAACCGCGTCCTACCTGATCTGGAGGACGAACGAGATCCTCAAACAGACCGAGGAAGGACAGGCGGCTCCCTGGCCGTCCAGGGCCACGCTCTACCGGCTGGTGGAGAAGCTCACAGCGGGCACCCATGCAACAGGATCGGCCGTGACGCGCCGCTCGAAGGCCCACACGGCGTCTGCCCCCTTCGGGGAACTGACCGTGTCCGCTCCGGGGGAGGTCATGCAGATCGACTCCACCCCACTCGATGTGATGGTCCGGCTCGACAACGGGGTCGTCGGCAAGGTCGAACTCACCGGCATGATCGACGTCGCGACCCGGACCCCGACCGCCGTCGTGCTTCGGCCGTCGACGAAGTCGGTCGACGCCAGCGTGCTGCTGGCCAGGACCGTTACGCCCGAATTGATGCGGCCAGGCTGGGTGGACGCGCTCAAGATGTCCCGCTCCGTGCTGCCGCACCGGCGGCTATTGACGCTGGACAAGCGTCTTGAGCACGCAGCCGCCAAGCCGGTGATCGTCCCAGAGATGATCGTCTGCGATCACGGAAAGGCGTTCATCTCCCGCAATTTCCGGGCATCGTGCCGGTTCCTGGAGATCGAATTCCAACCGACCCACAAAGGCTCACCCTTCGAGAAGGGGCACATCGAGAAGATGCTGGGCTCGGTTGCCACGATGTTCGCCCAGTTCCTCCCGGGACACACCGGCCGGAACACCGACCACCGCGGCCGACATCCCGAGAAGGAGAACCTGTGGTCGTTGCCAGAACTGCAGGAACTGCTGGACGAGTGGATCGTTACTCACTGGCAGAACCGCCCCCACGAAGGCCTACGTGACCCCGCCCACCCCGGCCGGCTTTTCACTCCGAACCAGAAGTACGCCGCGCTGATCGAGTCCTGCGGCTACGTCCCGGTCGCCCTCAGGGGTCAGGACTACATCGAGCTCCTGCCTGCGGCCTGGCGAGCCGTCAACTCCTACGGCATCAAGATCAACAACCGCACCTACGACGCCCCGGAGCTTGGGCCGATGCGACGACGTGATTCGGGTGTCGCTGCCAAGCGCGGACTCTGGGAGGTCCATCGCGACCCTTACGACGTCTCCCAAGTCTGGGTACGCAATCACCGAGGCCATGGCGAGTGGGTCCAGGCGACGTGGAAATACCTGAACCGGGCACCGGTTCCCTTCGGGGACCTGGCCTGGGACCACGTCAGCCACCAACTACCCAAGGCCACCGAGGAAGAACTGGCTGAGGCAGTGGCCACCTTGCTGACCCGAGCACATGCCGGACCGAACTCCGTCGCGCCGGGCCAGAAGAGGAAGAAGGACAAGCCTTCCAGGCGTGATCGCCAGGTGATGGCCCGGACCAAGGCGACCAGCCCTACAGCAGCAGTCCCGCCGCCCGAGCCCACGCGCGAGCCTGTTGCCGAGGAACTTGCAGAAGACGAAGAACCGATGACCGAGGTGATCCCGCTGGGGCTCTTCGACCCGCTTGAGGACCCCTGGAGAAGGTCGTGAGCATGCCCCTGGCTTACCCGCCTGGCGATGACTTCGGCCGGCACCTGACGACCCTTTCCGGATGGCGCGAGTTCGTCGCGACGTCGCTGGGGGAGCCGATGGCGATCCTGACCGAGGCTGAGTACGACGCACTGGCCAAAGAGGAGAAGGGCACCTATGACGAGGACCGCCTCGACCACCACGCTCGCCTGCAGGTGATCGCCACCTCAACCATCCGGCACACCGTCACCTGCGGCCGCCGCCTGATCATTCTGAACCGCGGTGCGGTCAGCGCCCGCCGCGGATTGCTCGTTTCGGGGCCTGCGAACACCGGCAAGACGATCGCTCTCACCCAACTCGGCCTGACCCACGAACTGGTGGACCGCCGTCGGCACCCGGGCCAGGACGAACGCATACCGGTCATCTACATCACCGTCCCGCCAGCCGCGACGCCTCGCATGATCGCTGCCGAGTTCGCCCGCTACCTCGGCCTCCCGGTCACCCGCAGCCTGAACATCACCGACCTGACGGAGGCAGTCGTCGGCGTCTGCACCAGGGCCCGCACCAGCCTGGTCCTGGTCGACGAGATCCACAACATCTCGCTGCACACGCGGCACGGTGCCGAAGCGTCAGACACCATCAAGTACTTTTCCGAGCGCATCCCGGCCACCTTCGCCTACGCCGGAATCGACATCGAATCCGGAGGACTGCTTTCGGGCACACGCGGCGATCAGATCGCCGGACGCTTCACCCCCGTGGCCACCCACCCGTTTCCCTACAACAAGGAATGGAAGGGTCTGGTCGCGCAGATGGAGGAAACACTCCTCCTGCACCAGCACAAAAGCGGCACGCTGCCCCGCCTGGACCGCTTCCTCCACACCCGCACTGGCGGCATGATCGGCACCCTCTCCCATCAGATCCGCGGAGCCGCCGTCGACGCAATCCTCACCGGCACCGAGGAGATCACCAAGGACGGCCTGCTGGCCGTCGATCTCGACATCGCCTCCGGCCGCAAACGCCCAGACGACCCGTCGACAGTCGGCGGCAAGCGATGATGGCATCCGCCAACGCCGATGCGGAGATCGTCCGACTCCCCTTCCAGGTCCGCCCCAGAGCGGGGGAGGGCGGTCCTTTGTTCATCCGGCGTCTCGCGCAAGCCAATCACCTCCCACCCCCCTTCCTGCGAAAGTTCTTGAACGAGCCGCCCGGGCCCCGCGGCAAGCCGTCCTGGGCCCGCCTCGCTGCAGCCACCGGCCGTGACCCGGGACTTCTACGAACGACACTCGAGACGAAGAAGTGCATGGAATGCGGCACAGACATGCCGCCTACCGAGGCCTTCGGCCGACGGGCGATCCTATGTTCCATGCGTTGCCGAACGCGGGCCCACCGCCGTCGGCACACCCTGGCCCCCTGCCGGATCTGCCAGAAGCCGATGAAGATCCAAGTCGGCCAGCGTCACCGGCTCTGTTCATCGGCATGCCGTCGCACCGCCTACCTCCTTCGTCAGCGTGGCGGATCTGCCTCCCCGGCCTCCAGCACCGATGACGCCCCGGCCAGCCGAGAGCCTCGGCGCTGCATTGCCTGCGAGAAGCCCCTGCTCCCGAGCTCACGCTCGCACCGCCAGACATGCTCGGCAGCCTGCCGGCAGCACGCCCGCCGATGGAGCCGTCTTACCTCACCCGACCAGTTCCTCCTGTCATCCGGCACCTGTGAGTTCTGCCAGGAGCCCCTCCCGGAGCCAAAGCCCAGCACCGGCTTGCGTCGCTGGTGCTCGGGCCGCTGCAGGCAGCGAGCTCACCGAGGACTCGACCCAGTCCCCTACAGGCTCCTGACCTGCGAATACTGCCAGGAACCCATCGAGAGAGACGCGTCAGGCCAAGCCCCCCGCTGGTGCTCAAGGAACTGCCGCGAGAAGGTCCAACGGCGCGGTCGCAAGTTCACTTCAAACAGCAGCTAGATGACTCATGAAGATGTTGGGTTCTGGCCCCGCCTCCGTTTCCGGGACGCGCGGCCGCACGCACACTTCCGACTCTCCAAGCCGCCCTTACAGCACGGGCAGGTTCTCAGCGGCCACCACGTCCTTCGCTACCAAGAGGAATCGCATGGGATGACTAGGAATCCGAAACTTCGGGCTCATCAGCAGTGAGCTCCGGATAAATTTTTGGGATGGACGGCTCGTACTTCGCGAAGTGACGAGGGCAAAGCCATTGATATTCGCCGGTAGGAGTCAGGAGTCGCTGCAATCCGGCAAAGTGGCGACTGCCGTCGAGCTCAAAGAGAAACTCTCTAAATGAGCGCAGGGCGGCACCTTCAGCAGCAGATAGGTTATTACCATCCCGGCCCTCTGGACCCTCGCTTACTTCAATCTTGACTGAATCGGCAAGGGTTTTCATCAGGTCAGCACTGTCCTTGAGGGCGGAAACATCGAAAGCGCCTGCGACTCCTCCAACAATGGGAGCGAGAAGACCAACCGCCGCAGCGGCGAAACTCAGATATGGCGCAACACCTACAAGCCACTCCTTTGAGTATGAGAATTCATACGCGGGAGAGACGGGATGCTGCGAGCCGGTTTCCTCACACCAAAGATCCAAAAGCATCTTACTCGAGTATGCCCGCCTAGGATCGAAGCGGCTCCGGTCTGCCACACGAAGGGAAAAAAGCTTCGGACAGTCTGAGACCTCGAGATTTGCCGCCTTCCCCAGGATTAGCAGTGCATGGAATGCAGCACCGGCATTTTCTTGGAATTCTCGGGCTTCAGTGATGATCCTCGTAAGCTCGCCCCTCGATGCTACGACTTCCGCTTGCAGGCTGTCGATTTGCGAAACGATGGCAAGTTCGTGATCGAGGCCACGGTTCGAAGAAATGCCCACGAGGAGAGAGTCCACATACTGCCACTCTACGCAGTCCGGGCACAAGATCTTCGGGATCTTCTCTGCTCTCATCCTCTCCAGGCTTTCAATGCGGAACGATGCCTGACAAGAGATGCCGCGTGATCGATCACCCGGGCACGGGATGCGCATTTGATGGCTAAGGCCAGGCCACCTCAGTTTCACAAGCTGGTCGACCGTGTCCCTAACGATGTCAAATAGGAAAGCCCTAGAGCCGCCGGTCACTCTGACTGAAAGGCGTGTCGGAGAGACGGACTCTACAAGTGCTCGCGCATCAAAATGGGGATGCTTGAGGTAGAATCCCTTTCTCCATTGGCTGACTGCAAATCTCCGCGTCCTCACAGTGAGCCAAGGGATTAGCCCTGTCGGCTCATCGGAGAAATCACAAAGCAGCACAAGTTCATCAGACTCTCCAATGGTCGGCCAGGAGAGCTCTGGGCGTTCATAGGGGACCAGTTGCGCGATCAAGCTCGCCGTTTCTTCCTGAATCCGATATGAGACGTCGAACTTCTCCATCAGGCGAAGAAAATAAGGGTGGATTTCGCGAGGGTAGCTGTGCCTAGGATCACCCCAAACCCGTGATAGCGATTCGTGACGCAAGACACCGGCACTGCTCTTGATTTCCTGATCATCAAGCACGCAACTAATTGCAGTCGTCAGCCATTCCGGTTGCAAGATGAGCAGATCGCGCAGGTCATCATCTTCTGGATAATAGACGATGTACCCAAGGTCGTTCAGAAGGGCTGCCAGCGCCTCTGCCTCCGCCTCGCCGACTTGGTAGCGTTCGCAGATTCGATCAAAAGTTGCTCTCTTGACGTATGGATCGGGCCTACTAAGAAGCTCATCCTGCACCGCTCGCCAACGCGCGCTGATCCGTTCCCCCATACGCGGCAGACTGGCGGCCATCTGGGCCAGTCTTTCAGCGAGTTCCGGGATTCCGAAGGAGTCCTTGGTATCCACCCGGTGATACCCAGCTAGCAACGGACCGTACTTCTGCCTTAGTCCCGGGTAGTCAATCTCCTCTCCATCCTCTATAGCATGCGTGGAGACGATTAGAACACGGGCATCGTCTCCACATCGGAGTTTGATCCTCCTTAGCCAATCGTCGACAAAGTTCGCCTCCTGGCCCTCCCTGGGTCGCCACGTAACGAAGTACAATGCGTGCCGGGTGAAAAAGAACTGATGCGTCACCCGGTAGACTTCTTGTCCACCAAAGTCCCAAGATCGGACTGTGATCAGATCTCCAGCATGACTGCCAGGGAATCTATTCACTATACCCAAGCGCGAGGAATCGACCTCGAAGGTTTCGATCTTGATGCCGTGTGTTGCACTCCGGCCTTCGATGAATGGATTGCCGCGAAGAGCCTCCACAATGCTGGTCTTCCCTACATTGCCCTCCCCGAGCAGGATCAACTTCGCCTCGTAGTGAGGTTCCGCGTCCATGGTTCGCAGGTATGCGAATAGGTTTGAATTTCCTCGCTCCATCAAGGCCAAAACGTTCTCGTCGAAGAAATTCTCTTCGAGGTCTAGCTGAACATCGAGGGGCAGGTAGCCTAGATAGTGCGGCAGTTCTGTTAGGTAATTCTGGCGAAGGCTCAGCCTTCTCAATGATCGAAGCCCGGAGATTTCTCGACCTGGGACAAAGCCCGGATTTCCGCTAAGATCCAGCTCTTTCAATTTGGTCAGCTGGGATAGATTGGCGGGCAACGAGTGCATCAGATTGCCGGAGAGGTTTAGATTTACCAGACTGGCGAGACGGCAGACGCTAGCGTGGACCTCCTCCAGACCATTTCGGGCAATGCTGAGAGCGACTAGGCCACCGAGCGCCTCGGGATTTTCGATCTGGAAGTTCCTGATCCGGTTCCCGTTCAAATTGAGGCTACGAATTTTATCCGGGTGACCTGACAGGAAAACCTCACTGGGAATCTGACTCAGTCCCAGTCCTGTGAGATCAAGATCTCCTGTTTGTTGCGCAACTTCGATCCGTCGTCTCAACTCGTCCACTCGTGCTCCATGGCTAGTGGTGGGTTAGAGGCAGCAGTGCAGCCGAAGTCAGGGTTCAGGTCCGTCCTCAAGCCGACTCAAGACATGCTCTCAGAGGGGCCGTGTTTTTACTTGCTCTTCGTCTGAATGTCGAGAGTGTGAGTCTGATGCCCGCGGGGCCGCACGTCAGTAGAGACGGATGAAGATGTGGGTTCTGGCCCCGCCGCGTCAGCTGGCGGGGCCGTGTTGCGTTTCAGGGGTGGGTCGGGGAGACGGTCGGGCCGGATGCGTGGGCGACGTGCCGGGAGTTGATTCCGGCTGGGAGTGTGTCCGGTACCTGGCCGAGCACCGTGGCCGGTTGTTTCCTGCGGAGATGTTCGCGGACATGTGTCTCGGCGAATGGGCGGCCGTCCATGGCGCCGCAGATCCTTACCGCGGCGATCACGGTGCAGGCCCTGCACGGCATGTCGAACTTCGAGACGGTCCAAGAACTACGCTGTAACCTGCGGCGGAAAGCCCCGTGCGGGCTCAGTCTGCACGACATCGCGTTCGACCCGTCGCTGCTGGCCTACTTCCGCCGCCGGCTAACCCGCTTGGTCCGCCCGAATCGGGTATTCGAGCCGTTCGCGAGGTCATCAAGGCCACCGGAGTGCCGAAGGGCAAGCACCGCAGGGCGCTGGGCTCCACCGTTTTGGACGACGCGATCGCCACCCAGGCGACCGCCACCCAGATTATCGCCGCGATCCGGGAAGCCCCGGGAGCCGACCAGGTCGTGGGCCGTGCAGTGCACGGCCCACGACCAAACCGACCCGGGCAAACTCCACGGTGAATCGGTACGTCATGACGGGATCAGCGTCTCCAACTGAGCCATGAAGCAGGGCCGGGCCGGATGTTCCACCGGCATGCGGAGGTGGCGACGCCCGCACGCCCTTCCCGCCCTCAGAGGGAAAGGGGGAAAGTGCGTCACCTCGTCACCCATGGTGGACGCGACCCGGAAGAGGCCAGGTCAGGGGCGAGTAACCACGGCTGGAGTGCGTCACCTGGACTGGATGTCGGTGCAGCTTCGCTGAGACAGCCCGCTGGGGCATGAACTTTCCCTGAGACGAATCCGGATCGGTGCAGCTTCGGTGAGATCACATCAACCTTCACTGAGACAGGTCAACGGGTACTTGTTCGTTGCTTCTTGCTCGGTGAACAGTTCCGATATATCGTTGAGGCATCGCGACAGTTCAACGATGGAACCCGATGGAAGGAGCGTTGCGATGCGTTCACATGGACACGAGTACGGAAACGGACACGGAGCCGGTCGTGGGGCCTGCGGCCCCGGATCTCGTGGGGACTTCGAGGGGCGGCGTGCCGCCTTCGGCCCCTTCGGGCCCGGCTTCGGCGGTGGAGGCGGTCCCTTCGGGCCCGGCTTCGGTGGGCGTGGCCGCGGCGGAGGCCGGGGGCGGGCGCGGCGCGGTGACGTGCGTGCGTCGATCCTGGCGCTCCTGAAGGACCGCCCCATGCACGGCTACGAGATGATCCGGGAGATCGGCGAGCGCAGCGACGGGGCCTGGAAGCCCAGTCCCGGCTCGGTCTACCCCACCCTCCAGATGCTGGAGGACGAGGGGTTGATCACCAGTGCGAGCGAGGGCGGCAAGAAGCTGTTCACGCTCACCGACACCGGGCGCACCGAGGCCGAGCAGGGGCCGGACGCCCCGTGGGAAGAGGCCGGGCGCGGGGTCGACTGGGACGCCGTGAACGAGATCCGGCAGGCCGGCTTCGGCCTGATGGAGGCGTTCGGGCAGGTCTGGAAGACCGGCAGCGCCGAGCAGCGGCAGAAGGCCGTCGGCGTGATCAACGAAGCCCGCAAGAAGCTGTACCTCATCCTGGCCGACGAGGACTGAGAAGAGGACCGAGAAGGAGAAAGGGCCCTGCGGTGATGTGCCGCGGGGCCCTTTCGTGCGTGCCCGGTTCGGGTGATCGTGAGCGGGGGCTTTCGGCTCGGGTGATCGAGGGCCGAGTTTCGGCTCGGGCGATCGAGCGCTGGAGCTTCCGGCTCAGGTGACCAGGCCCGAGAGCTTCCGGAGCGACTCCGTCAGCGCCGCCGTCGCCGAGTCCTTGAGCTTGCCCGCCATCAGGGACACCGCCGCGCCGGTGAACTCGCCCTCGATCCGTACGGTCGTCGCGTCCCCGTCCGCGGCGAGCGAGTAGCGCGTGGCGACGGTCACCCCCATCGGGCCCTTGCCCCGGATGGCGAGTGCCCGGTCGGTCTCCAGCTCCTCGACCGTCCAGAGCACCTCGGCCGGGAAGCCCATCAGCTTCATGTTCTCGGTGAAGGTGGCGCCCGTCTCCAGGTTCGCCGGGCCGCCGCTCGGGAAGCTGGTGTGGGTGGCGTTCCACTCGCCGTACGAGGAGAAGTCCGTGAGCCGCGCCCAGACCTTTCCGGCCGGCACCTCGATCCGTGTCTCCGCGCTGACTTCGGCCATGCGACCACCCCTTCAGGCGTGCCAACTGGTTCCGGTGTCGCGGAACGTAGCCGGGCGGTCGTGAACATTCAATACTGATGAACCGTCAGTTCTGCGGCGGCCGGGCCCGCGCCGTCGCCGATCCACCAGATCTCGGCGGCGTCGAAGCAGTCGGAGGCGCGCGGCCCCCCGTCCTCCTCGTGACAGTGGAACGCGGCCCAGAACAGATCGGCCGGCAGCGCCTCCCGGGGTGCGTACACCCGGTACACGTACTGCCGCTCGTCGAGCGCGAGCAGAGCCACCATCCAGAACACGACCGAAAGACGAAGGGCAACGGGCCTTCGGTTGCAACAGGGGCGCAATGCAAGGCGGCGCGCGCCCCCGGACGTGAACACGGGCAATCTCCTCCGTAAGGAGGAGGAACCGTGCGGCTGTGCCCAACTCCGGTGGGATGCGGACATGCTTCTCCCCGCTGATGCCCCGGGCGCCCGGGCCTGATGAGGTGGAAGTGTGCACCGTCCCGTTCCGATTTCCCAGTCGCTCCCTCAATCACTTCCTCGGCAGCTTCCCCAGTCGCCACTCCGGCAGTCCGTCGCGCTGCGCGCCGAGCTCACCTCCTTCCTGACGCCGTCGCTCGCGACGGTCCTGGCGGGCGCGCGCCGCAGAGCCCTTCGGGACGGGGACCGCCAGATCGACACCGCGCACCTCCTGCACTCGCTCGTCGAATCCGACCCGGAGGTCTGCGGCGCCTTCGAGGGCGGCCATCAGCTCGCCCGCGTCCTCGGCTACCTCGCCCAGCGGTCGATCGGCTACGGCCTGCGCTGGCAGCGGTCGGTCGAGGAGGTAGGTGCCGGGCGGCTCCTGCCCGCCGTGCGCGAGGACGAGCCGCGGGGCGCCCGGGCCTCCGGTTGGTCGCCGGCCGCGACGGCCGCGCTGGAGGGCGCCTTCCGCCGGGCCGCAGAGCGTGGCGAGGAACGCGTGCGAGGGCTCGACCTGCTCGCCGCCGTCGTCGTCGACGCGGAGAGCAGGGCCGTCGAGGTGCTGCGGCGGGCCGGGGTCGATCCGGACGCGCTGGCCTCCCGTGTCGACGCCCTGAAGGAGGGGCCGTCTCAACAGGTGTAACGGGGGTTACGCACCTGACGGCGCCCTGTCATGATGGCCCGATGCACGCGTCTCAGGGGAGAAGCGCCGGCCTGGGACTTGCCCTGGCCTCGGCCTTCGCATTCGGTGGTTCAGGAGTGGCGGCCAAGCCGCTCATCGAGGCGGGACTCGACCCGCTCCATGTGGTGTGGCTCCGTGTCGCCGGCGCCGCGCTCGTCATGCTTCCGGTCGCCTGGCGCCACCGGGACCTCCTGCGCCGCAAACCCGCCCTCCTCGTGGGCTTCGGCCTGCTCGCCGTCGCCGGCGTCCAGACCTTCTACTTCGCCTCGATCTCCCGCATCCCCGTCGGTGTCGCGCTGCTCATCGAGTACCTGGCCCCGGCCCTCGTCCTCGGCTGGGTCCGCTTCGTCCAGCGGCGGCCCGTCACCCGCGCCGCCGCCCTCGGGGTCGTCCTCGCCGTCGTCGGCCTCGCCTGCGTCGTCCAGATCTGGTCCGGGCTGACCTTCGACCTCGTCGGTCTGCTCCTGGCGCTCGCCGCGGCCTGCTGCCAGGTCGGCTACTTCGTCCTCTCCGACCAGGGCTCCGACGAGGCCGAGCAGGCCGATCCGCTCGGTGTCATCGCGTACGGACTGCTCATCGGCGCGCTCGTCCTCACCGTCGTGGCCCGGCCGTGGAACATGGACCGGTCGATCCTCGGCGGCAGCGTCGACATGGACGGCAGTGGTGTGCCCGCGTGGCTGCTGCTCGGCTGGATCGTGCTGATCGCCACCGTCCTCGCGTACGTCACCGGCGTCGTCTCGGTGCGCCGGCTCTCCCCGCAGGTCGCGGGGGTCGTGGCCTGCCTGGAGGCCGTCGTCGCGACCGTCCTGGCCTGGGTGCTGCTCGGCGAGCACCTGGACGCCCCGCAGATCCTCGGCGGAGCGCTGGTCCTGGTCGGGGCCTTCATCGCCCAGTCCTCGACGCCGAAGGCTCCGCCGGCCGGGCCCGTGGCCGGTTCCGTGGCCGGTTCCGTGGCCGGTTCCGGGAGTGCGGGACGAGCCGGAGAGGCCGGGGCCGTCGAGGGTGCCGCCGAGGCGGGTTCCGGCGGGCGGAATACGGAGTTGTCGGCCGGGCGGACCGCCCCTTAGGGTGCCGATCATGCACTCGACCGTACTTCCGCCGCCCGCCGCCTAGCGCGCGCGGCGACATCTCCTGACGAAGACCGGGCTCGGGCGGGCGACTCCTCGCCCCCGAGCGGTTCGTCGCTGTCCGCGCGCGGAGCCGAGCGACCACCTTTCCCTCTCTTCCTCCTCGGAGAAGTCACGTGTCGAACTCCTCGGGATCCGCCCTGTCCGTCGGGCGGAGCCTCCTCTATCTGGTCGTCGCCGGGATCGCCTGGGGCACGGCCGGTGCCGCAGCCTCGCTGATCTTCCGCGTCAGCGACATGGGCCCGCTGGCCCTCTCCTTCTGGCGCTGCGTCGGCGGCCTCGTCCTGCTGCTCGGCGCGCTGGCGCTGCGGCCCCGGCGCGCCGTCGCCCGTACCGCCGGGGAATCGCGCGGCCGGCGGACGGCCCGGATCCTCGGCACGGGGGTCGGTCTCACCGTCTTCCAGAGCGCATACTTCGGGGCCGTCGAGGCCACCGGTCTCGCCGTCGGCACCGTCGTCACCCTGGGTGCGGGCCCCGTCCTCATCGCCGTCGGCGCCCGGCTCACCATGGGGGAGCGCCTCGGCCGGGGCGGTGTTCTCGCCGTCACCGGGGCGCTCGCCGGGCTCGGCGTCCTCGTCCTGGGCGGCGGGGCCGCCGAGGTGCGGCCCCTGGGAGTCGTCCTCGCGGTCGTCTCGGCGGCCGGGTACGCGGCGATCACCCTGCTCACCCGGTGGCTCGGCCGTGACGGCGGCGGTACGGACGCCCTGGCGACCACCACCTGGGCCTTCGCGATCGGCGCGATCGGCCTGCTGCCGTTGGCGGCCGCCGAGGGACTCGTACCGCACACCGACTCGCCGGTGCGGGTCGTCCTCCTGCTCGTGTACGTCGCGGCCGTGCCGACCGCCCTCGCGTACGCGCTCTACTTCGCCGGGGCCGCGGTCGTCCGGGCCGCGACCGTCTCCGTGATCATGCTCCTGGAGCCGGTGAGCGCGGCCCTGATCGCCGTCTCGCTGCTGGGAGAGCGGCTCACCGCCGCGATCGTCCTCGGCACCCTGCTGCTGCTCGCCGCCGTGATGGGGCTCGCCCTCGCGGAGGCCAGGACGGCGACGGCGCGCAGGCGGGAGGCCGTGGCGGTGTAGGCGGCGGCCACGGCCCCCGCGGCGGTGCGGGCGCTGCCGCCGCCGGGTCAGCCGGAGGCGCCCCGCCGCAGCTGGTGGGAGCGGGCGGCCAGGTCGCCGGGGCCCGCCCGCTCCGCGAGCCGGGCCGCGATGCGGTCCTGGACCTCCTGCGGCTTGTTGCCCGCGTACTTGAACTTCGCCCGTACGTCGGTCACTTCCAGGTCGAGCACCCGGATGCCCGAGAGGAGCCGGCCGAACGGGGCCTCGCCGGGGACCGCGGGGGCCGTGCCGCCCTCCGGCTGGAAGTGGGCGACCTGGCGGTTGAGGAGCCCGGCCTTCTCCGCCGGGTCGTCGACCACGCGCGCCGTGCACCGCAGCTGCACGGCCGCGTAGTACGACGTGGGTGTCCCGTGCTCGGACGGGGTGCCCTCGGGCGCCGTCCACGGGCCGGGGGCGAAGACGTAGTCGTCGACCACGCTCAGCAGCACCGTCGGGTTCGCCTCCAGGGCCCGCCACAGCGGGTTGGGGCGGGCCAGGTGGGCCAGGGCACGGCCGTACGTGCCGGGCTCGGCCTTGTACCGGAAGTGCATCGGCTGCACCCACGGCGGTTCGCCGGGCAGGCCGTTGACGGCGAGCTGGCCGAAGTCGTGGCGCGAGAGCCACTCGCGCCACTCGCCCTCGTCGTGGGCGGCGTCCCAGGGGTGGATCAGCATCGTCGGTCCTCCCTGTGCTCAGAGGGTGGCGAGGTAGTCGGGCAGGGCGATCGCCGGGTCGAGGTCGTCGGCCGGGACCGGTGTGTCGTACACCTGGCGCACGGGCACCACGCCGGACCAGTGAGGAAGGCCGAGGTCCTCGTCGTCGTCGTTGGGGCCGCCGGTGCGGAGCTTCGCCGAGACCTCGTCCAGGTCGAGCCGGATCACGGCGGTGGCGGCGAGCTCCTTGGCGTTCGCGGGGCGCGAGTCGGCGGAGCGGCCGGGGACGACGTGGTCGACGAGGGCGTCGAGGGCCGTGCGCAGCTCCTCGGGGTCGGTGACCTGGTGGGCGGTGCCGTGGACGACGACCGAGCGGTAGTTGAGGGAGTGGTGGAAGGCGGAGCGCGCGAGCACGAGGCCGTCGACGTGGGTCACGGTCAGGCAGACGGGCAGACCGGGGGCCCGCACGCCGTCGCCCGCCGCGCGCAGCGGCCGCGAGCCGGTGGAGCCGTGGACGTAGAGCCGGTCGCCGACCCGGCCGAAGAGCGTGGGGAGCACGACCGGCGCGCCGTCGCGCACGAAGCCGAGGTGGCAGACGTAGGCGGCGTCGAGTATCGAGTGGACCAGGGCCTTGTCGTAGGAGGCGCGGTCGCGGGAGCGGGTCGGCACGGTCCGGTCGGTCGGCGTGTAGGCGTCGGTCGACGTGGAGGTGGGGGCGTCGGTCGGCTCTACGTGGGTGTTGGCGACGGTGAGGGTGTTGGCCGGCGCGAGGGTGTTGGACGGCGCTGGGGTGTCGGCGGCGGCGGTCATTGCGAACTCCATTGCACTAGTGCATAATCATGTTTGTGCTAGGAGAGTATCGGATCGAAGGTCGTCGCGCATCGGAGATCGCCGCCAGCGTCGAGCGCGGAGTCGGCGCGGGCGCCCTGGAGCCCGGCCAACCGCTGCCGCCCATGCGGGAACTGGCGCTCGTGCTCGGCGTGAACGCGAACACGGTCGCCGCCGCCTACCGGACCCTGCGCGAGCGCGGGGTCATCGAGACGGACGGGCGGCGCGGCAGCCGGGTGCGGCCGCGGCCCGCCACGACCGCGCGCGGCTCGATCCGGGTGGACGCCCCCGCCGGTGTCCGGGACGTGAGCAACGGAAGCCCCGATCCGGCGCTGCTGCCACCGCTCGGCGAGGCCTTCGCCGAGGTCGCGCGACGGTACGCCGAGCGGCCCGGAATGTACGGAGAGGCCCCCGTCGACGAGGAGTTCGGGCGGCTCGCGCGGGCCGCCTTCGACGCGGACGGCGTCCCCGCCGGGCCGATCGGCGTCACCTCGGGCTCCCTCGACGCCGTCGAGCGGGTGCTCGCCGCGCACCTCAGGCCGGGGGACGCCGTCGCCGTGGAGGACCCGGGCTGGGGCAGCCTGCTCGACCTGGTGCCGTCGCTCGGCCTGCGCCCCGTACCGGTCCTCGTCGACGACGAGGGGCCGCTGCCGGAGGAGGTCGAGCGGGCGATCCGGCGGGACGGGGCGCGGGCGGTGATCATCACCGACCGGGCGCAGAACCCGACCGGGGCCTGCGTGACCGAGGAGCGGGCGCGGGAGCTGCGGCGGGTGCTCGCCGCCCACCCCGACGTCCTGCTCGTCGAGGACGACCACGGGCACGGCATCGTCGCGCAGCCCCTCCACCCGCTCGCCGGGGACACCGGCCGCTGGGTGCTGGTCCGTTCGGTCGCCAAGGCGTACGGGCCGGACCTGCGGATCGCCGCCTTCACCGGGGACGCGGAGACCGTCGACCGGGTCCTCGGGCGGCAGCGGCTCGGCCCCGGCTGGGTCAGCAGGCTGCTCCAGCGGACCGTGGCCCACCTCTGGGCCACGGAGGCGGTGGACCCGGCCGTCGTCGCGCGCTCCTACGGGAAGCGTCGGGACGGGCTGGTACGGGCGCTCGCCCGGCGCGGGGTCGAGGCGCACGGGCGCAGTGGCATGAACGTCTGGGTGCCGGTCGCGGACGAGACGGGCGCGGTGGCACGGCTCATGGCCGACGGGTGGGCGGTGGCGCCGGGCGCGCGGTTCCGGATGAACACCGGGCCGGCCGTCCGGCTCACCGTCTCCGGCCTGGCCGTCGGGGACGTCGGGGACGTCGAGGACGTCGAGGACATCGAGGCTCTGGCCGATGCCGTCGCCCAGGCGGCGGGGCCTGCACCCGCGCGGAGTTGGGGGTAGGGGTCGGCTCCGCGCTGAGGTGCGGGTGGGGTCGGCTCCGCGCTGAGGTGCAGGTGGGGGTTGTTGTCGCGTTCAGGTGCGATGGGGAGCCGGCTCCGCGCTCACGTGCGGGGGAAGTCGGCCTCGTGCTCAGGTGCGGGGGAAGTCGGCCTCGTGCTCAGGTGCGGGTCGCCGGTTGCCGTGCGGAGGGGGAGTCGGTCGCGGGGAGCGGCTCCGGGGTCTTCGCCGGGGGTGTCGTACGGCGCGAGGTGCGGGTCTGTGTGAGTGCCGCTCCCGCGAGGACGATCACCGCGCCGACCGGGGTGTTCCAGGTGAGCCCCTCGTCCAGGAGCGCCACACCCGCCGCCGTGGCGATGACCGGGATGAAGTACGTGACCATGGCGGCCGTCGTCGGGCCGACCTCAGCCACGACGCCGTACTGGAGCAGCATCGCGTACCCGGTGCCGAGCGCGCCGAGTGCGATGACCGCGAGCAGCGGCACGAGCTCCACCGACTTCGGCATCGACGTGAACATCGGTGTGACCACGGCGAGTTGGATCGTCGCCAGCCCCACCTGCGAACCGGCGAGCGAGAGGTGCGATACGCCCGTGTCGCTCAGTGTCCTGCGGACGTAGATCCAGCCCACCGCGTAGCTGAAGGAGGCCAGCAGGGCCAGTGCGGTGCCGGTCACGTCGAGGCCGGAGAAGCCCTGCCAGGCGCCGAGCACCGTCAGCACCCCCATGAAACCGATGCCCAGGCCGGCGGCGCGGACCCGGGTCGGGCGGTCCTCGGAGAGCGCGACCAGCGAGAGCAGCATGCCCCACAGGGGGGTCGTCGCGTTGCAGATGCCCGCCAGGGTCGAGGGGATCGTCAGCTCCGCGTACGCGAAGAGCGAGAACGGCAGCGCGTTGAGCAGGAAGGCCGCGACCGTCAGATGGCCCCAGACCCGGGCGCCGCGCGGCAACCGGTCGCGCTTCACGACGAGGGCGGCGGCGAGCACCGCCGTACCGAACAGGAGCCGCCCGAACGTCACCTGGAAGGGGGCGAAGCCCTCCGTGCCGACCTTGATGAAGAGGAAGCTGAACCCCCAGATGAGGGCCAGCGCGCCGAAGCGGACACGCCAGTCGAGCAGCCGGGCGCCACGGGAGGGGCGCGGGGTGCCTGCGGGGGAGGCGGGGTGGGTGTGTGAGGCGGAGGGGGCGGGTGACGGGGAGGGCGGGGCTGCGGGGCTCATGCACTCAGGGTGACGGTGCCGATCTCTTAGAACAAGCGAGATTTATTCGACCCCTTCCATTAGCATCACTTACATGTTGAATCTGGAGCGCCTGCGTACCCTCGACGCCGTCGCGCGGCACGGATCGGTCAGCGGTGCGGCCGACGGGCTGCACGTCACCACGTCGGCCGTCTCCCAGCAGCTGTCGAAGCTGGAGCGCGAGGTGGGGCAGCAGCTGCTCGCCAAGAACGGCCGGGGCGTCCGTCTCACCGACGCCGGCCTGCTGCTCGCCGAGCACGCCGCCCAGATCCTCTCCCAGGTCCAGCTGGCCCAGGCCGACATCGAGGCCCAGCGCGGCCAGGTCGTGGGCGAGGTGCGGCTCGCGGCCTTCCCGACGGCGGCCCGCGGGCTCTTCCCCGCCGCCCTCGCCTCCCTGCGGGCCGGCCACCCCGACCTCCGGGTCCGCACCACGGAGCTGGAGCCCGAGCCGGGGGTGCGCGCGGTCATGCGCGGCGACGCGGACCTGGCGATCGTCCTGGAGTGGAGCAACAAGCGGGCGCCCGTGCCCGGCGGGCTGGAGCGGGTCCACCTCCTGGACGACTCGGCGGACGTGGCGCTGCCCGCGGGGCACCGGCTGGCCGGGCGCGGGGCGGTGGGCCTGGAGGAGTTCGCCGACGAGGAGTGGGTGTCCTGGCCGGAGGGCGAGTTCTGTCACGACTGGCTGATGTTCACGCTGCGCTCGCAGGGCATCGAGCCCCGCATCGGACACTTCGCGGGGGAGCACCACACGCAGTTGGCGCTCGTCGCGGCCGGGCTCGGCATCTGTGTGACGCCCCGCCTCGGCCGCCCCCTGCCGGACGGTGTCGTCTTCGTGCCCGTACGGCAGCAGATGCGGCGCCACATCTACGCCACCTGGCGCGCCGACGCGGGCCGCCGTCCCTCCGTGCGGGCGGTCGTCGGCGCGCTCCGGGCGGCGGCCGAGCCGCTGGGGAGCTGACGGGCGTCCCGTCCGGCGCCTCTCCTCGGGGTGGTTCGTCGGTCGTGCCCGGCCGGGAGGGTACCCACCGTGATCGAACGGGGCAGCGCCTAGATCTTGCGGAAGTCCCAGGACGCGACGGCGTCCGGGGTCAGCCTGGCCCAGGCGTGCCGGCCGTCGTGCGGCATCGCGTCCAGGCCGAAGTTCTTCGCGGCGAAGAGCTGCTCGGGCGCGTCGAGCTCGGGGCACGGCTCGCCGGTGCGCGGTGCCTCGCCGACGAACTCGACCGTCCCCGACAGCTCCACGCCCCGCAGCTCGCCGTACTCCTCGCCGTCGTCCACCACGACGGCGATGCGGGGGTCGGCGCGCAACTCCGCCCAACGGCGGCTGCGGGTCAGCGAGTACAACCACAGGGAGCTGCCGTCCCAGACGAACCAGAGCGCACTCACGTGCGGACGGCCGTCGGCCGACACGGTCGCCACCCGGCAGGTGCGCTGTTCGGCGAGGAAGGAGTCGAGCTCCGCCGGGGTCATCATGATCCGGCGTCCACGGCGCTGTGCGACGGTCATCGTCCGCACCCTTCTGGATTTCTGATGAGACGTCAGAAAGCATGGAGGGCCATTCGCTTGCAGGCAAGGGGAGACCATGGGTGAGAGTGCGAGAGATCGGCTCGGGGAGTGGATCCGTCCGGACGGCGGAGTCGTGCTGCTCACCGTCGAATGCCAGCAGGGGGTCGTCGGGCCGGAGAGCGCCCTGCCCGAACTCGCGGCCGTGGCCCGGGCGTCGGGTGCCCTGCGGAACGTGGCGCGGCTGGTGGCCGCCGCGCACGAGGCCGACGTCCAGGTGATCCACGCGGTCGCCGAGCGGCGCCCCGACGGGCGCGGTGCCAACAGCAACGCCCGGCTCTTCCGGGCCGCCGCCCGGTTGCCGGTGCAGCAGCACAGTGGCAGTACGGCGGTGCGGATCGCCGAACCCATCGAGGTCGCGGACGAGGATCTCGTCGTGCGGCGCCTGCACGGGCTCTCACCGCTCGCGGGCACGGACGTCGACGCGCTGCTCCGCAACCTCGGCTGCCGGACGCTGATCGTGACCGGCGTCTCCGCCAACGTGGCCGTGCCCAACGCCGTCTTCGACGCCGTGAACCTCGGCTACACGGTCGTCGTGCCCGGGGACGCCATCGCGGGGGTGCCGGCCGACTACACCCCCGCGATGATCCGTCACACCCTCGCGCTCGTCGCCACGATCACGACGACCGACGAGGTGCTGGGCTGCTGGAAGGCCCCCAGGCGCCCGAGGAGCTCCGGCGGTGCCGGGGGGTCCGGGAGTGCCAGGGGGTCCGCAGGTCCCGGAGGGGCCAGGGATGCCAGAGGGGCCGGGGGTGCCGGGAGGCCCGCCGGTCCCAGGGGTGCCGGAGGTCCCGTCACCCGAAGCTGATCTCGTCTCCCACCACCTGGATCGGTGTCGGCGGCAGGGGAGCCGTGGCGGGCCCGGACTTCACGCTGCCGTCCGACACGTCGAAGTGGCTCTGGTGGCACGGGCAGACGATGACGCCGTCCTTGACGCCGCTGACGGCACAGCCCGCGTGGGTGCACTTGGACGAGAAGGCCTTGAACTCGCCGGCCTTCGGCTGGGTGATCACCAGGCCCTGGGCGGCGATCACCTTCCCGCCGCCCACCGGGATGTCCCCGGTCCGCGCGAGGGTGGCGCCCTGCTGCTCGCCGCCTTCCTGCTCGCCGCCCTTGGCCTCCGTACCGCCGCCACCGCAGGCCGTGAGTGCCGCTGCCAGACCCGCGGCGCCCGCCGCCGAGACCACCGTCCTGCGTGCCACTCCGCTCATGTACTGCCCCTCTTTCCTTCGCGCACAGGTGTGTTGGCACCTGACGGTACGGGTGTGACCTGTGCCCCGTTCACAGGTTCACCTCTTCGGGAGCCTTACAGTTCTGGTTAGAGTGTCGGAACTTGGACACCCTGCGATGAAAGTGTCAACCTCCGGTGATCCCGGAGCGCGGCGCGGTCGGAACGGAGGCGACGCGCATGCTGACGAGGTCGGTCAGCGCCCACCACGTGCGGGCCGCGCTGCTGGGCGCCGAGCGGCGGGGAGTCGCGCCCGCGCCGCTGCTCGCCCGGGCCGGCCTGCCATCCGAACTCCTCGAGGGCGCGCAGGCCAGGGTGCCGGCGGAGCGGTTCGGGCGGCTCGTCAGGATGCTGTGGGCCACCCTCGACGACGAGCTGATCGGCTTCGGCGGCGCGCCCAGCAAGGTCGGGACCTTCGCGATGATGGGCCACGCGGTGGTCCACGGCAGCCGTGACCTGCGCGAGGCGCTGCGGCGCAGTCAGGCCTTCTACGCCCTCTTCCCGGCGGGGCCGAGCTTCCGGCTCGTCGAGCCGGCTCCCGTACCGAAGGGCACGGGCGAGTCCGGGGAGAGCAGGGAGAGCAGGGAGCGCGGGGAGCGCGAAGGGAGCCGCGAGCGCGGCGAGTCCGGGGAGAGCGGGGGATTCGGGGGGCGCGGGGGATTCGAGGGGCGCGGGGAGTTCGGGGAGGTCGGGGTGTGCGGGCTCGACGAGGCCCGGATGGAGTTCGACGTGGCCGGATACGACGACCCCGTCCACTTCGGCGCGGAGTCCACCGTGCTCGTCGCCCACCGCTTCGCGGGCTGGCTCATCCGCCGCCGGATCGGGCTGCGGCGCGTCGAGTTCGCCTACCCCGAGCCCCGGCACGCCCAGGAGTACGCCCTGCTCTTCGGCGCGCCCTGTGTCTTCGGTGCCCGGCGGACGGCGGCCGTCTTCGACCGGGCGGACCTCGACGAGCCGGTCCTGCGGGACGCGGCGGCGCTCAAGGTCTTTCTCCGGCGCGCCCCCGTCGACGTCCTGGTCTGCGCCGACTACGGCAGTACGGTGACGGGCCGCGTGCGGCACCTGATCGGGAAGGCCCTGCCCGTGGAGCCGGTGCCGACGCCCGAGCAGCTCGCCGACCGGCTGTCCGTCAGCCCGCAGACCCTCCGCCGCCAGCTGGCCGCCGAGGGCACCACGTACCAGCGGCTCCGCGACCAGGTCCGCAGGGACCACGCCATCGCCGAGCTCGCCGGCGGCCGGGTCTCCATCGAGCGGCTCTCGCGGCAGCTCGGCTTCTCCGAACCCAGCGCCTTCCACCGGGCGTTCCGGCGCTGGACCGGCGAGACGCCCCGCGCGTACCAGGCCCGCGGCGGGTGAGAGTGCGGCTCCTGGCGCTCAGCAGCCGTGGCGCTCGACGGGTCGTGTCGGGTCCGGATCGTCCACCCGCCGTGTTCCCGCCCGCCGGTGTGGTGCAGGGTGGACGCCATGTTTGTCGACCATCAAGAGTGCGACGTGGTCGTGACGGGCGTGGCTCCGGTGGGGATCGCCGTCCGCGCGGACGGGCACGAAGGCTTCATCAACCTGACCAAGCACCCCTCCTGGTGGTCGGACGCCCCCCGCGCCGCGGTCGGCGACCGGATGCGCGCGGTGGTACTGGACGCGACCAGGACTCCGCCGCGGCTCAGCGCCCTGCCGAGCGACATCCGGACGGCCCGCAGCCTGCGCCACACCGCACCGCTGGTACGCCTCTGCCCGCCGTCCGGCGACGGCCGGACCGTGCGGTGGGCGGCCGTGGAGGATACGTTGGGCACCGCCCTCCCGGCCGACTACAAGCGGCTTGTCGGGACGTACGGCGGCGGGGTCTTCGCGGGCGCGATCTGGTTGCTGGAGCCGGGCTGCCCGGACGCGATGTACGACCTGGTCGCCCAGACCGCCGAACGCGAGGAGATCCTCGCCGGACTCTGGGAGATCGGCGAGGAGAAGCCGCCGGAACTCCAGGACGGCGAGGTCCGGCTGGTGCCCTGGGGATACGCGGAAGGCTCGGGACACGTCCTGTACTGGCTGGTCCGGCCCGGTGTCGAACCGGAGGAGTGGACCGTCATCCTCAACGAGGGGCGCGGCCCCCTCTGGGAGGCCCATCCGGTGTCGTGCAGCCGGTTCCTCCTCGACGTGGTGGCCGGGACGACCACGTCGTACTACTTCACCGACCTCGACGACATGGTCGACCCGGAGGACAGGCACCGATTCCTGCCCAACTCGCGGCTCCTCGGAGAGTAGGGGCGTACCGGGGGGCCGTGCACGGTCAATATCCGTGAGCGGTACGGTCACAGCCGCCGCCCGCCGTCCGGCCTACCGTCCCGCCATGACCGAAATCGACCGGTCCGGCGCCCCGCGGCCCCCGGACCCCACCGGCCGCCGGTGAACGCGCGCCGGGCGGCCGGCGCCGTCCTCGGGGCCGGCGTCCTGCTCTGCCTGCTCGCGGCGGTCGCCGTCACCTCCCTGGGCGTCCGCGTCGACGGCACCAGCATGTCCCCCACCCTCCGGGAGGGGGACCGGGTCCTCGTCGCCCCGGGGTCGGCGGGCGAGGTGAGCCGCTTCGACGTCGTCCTGCTCCGTGCGACCGGCAGGGACGCGCTGCTCGTCAAGCGGGTGATCGGCCTGCCGGGGGACCGCGTCGCCATCGTCTCCACACCGGAGCGGCCCTTCGAGGTCCTCCTCCAGGAACGGGGGCAGGGTCCCGTCCGCCGGGTGGTGGCGTCGCAGTGGGTGGCGCAGGCCCGCCGTACGGGCGCCTGTTGCGCGCCGGACGGGACCCGGTCGGCGCGGCCGGAGCTGCGGACCGTACCCGAGGGCGCCTTCTTCTATCTGGGCGACAACCCCGATCTCTCGGACGACTCCCGGGCGTACGGCTGGGGCGACCTCGGCCGCGTCGAGGGGAGGGTCGGTCTGCGGGCCTTCCCCGTCTCCGCCTCTCCGGGCCTCGGGAACCGGCCCGTACTGGAGGAACACCCGGGGCTCGGAGTCGAGGCCGGGTCGGGGCAGGGGCAGGGGTCGGGGTCGGGGCAGGGGGCCGGGCCCGGGCCGTAGGGGGGTGTCTTCTATCCGCGCGGTGCGAGGCTCTCGTGACCGGTGCTCAGCGCGACCCGCACCACGGTGTCCGCGACGCGGCGGGCCGACTCCTCGGGAGAGGCGGAGGCCTGGACGATGTGGCTGGTGGTCAGCCGGACCGCCGCGTCCACGGCCAACTCGCGCGCGACCGGGTCCACTTCGGGCCAGGCCTCCGTGACGTACGCGTCGGCCATCGCCGTCGCGGTCTCGAAGGCCGCCGCCGAGCGGGTGGTGAGGTAGGGGAGGAGGCCGTCCTCGCCGGTGCTGGTCAGCATGGCCTTGATCAGCGGGTTCCGGCCGGCCAGCGTGAGCGTGAATCCGACGGCGGCCTCCACGGCCGCGCGCAGGTCGTCCCGGTGCGCGTCCAGGCCCTGTTGGATGCCGAGGAGGCAGCGCTCCAGTTCGCGCTGGAACAGTGCCTCGCCGACCGCCTCCTTGGAGGGGAACTCCGAGTACAGCGTCTGCCGGCTGACGCCGACGGCGCCGGCGAGGTGTGCCATCCGGAGCTTGTCGAAGCCGCGCTCCGCCACCGCGTCGAACGCGGCGTCCAGCAGGCGTTCGCGCAGCAGCGTCCGGACCGTCTCCCTGAACCGTGCCATCGGGCCAGCCTAGTCCAGCGGGAATTCTCCCCAGGATTGTCCAGAGTGTTGACACATCTTGAGCAACTGTCCAATTCTCGAACAGGCAGCCACAAAGTGTCATGCGTCTCCGACCGTCCGGCCGCGGGACGCACGGCTGTGTTCACATCCCCACCCGCGCCGACGGCACGGGACGACGGTTGGAGAGCACATGCAGGAAGAGACGAGAGAAGAGACCGGAGAAGAGACCGGAGGGGTCACCCGCTGGCGCAGATCGGCGTTCCTGGCCCTGCCCGCGGCCGCGGCCGTGGCGGCCATGGCCACGGCGATGGTGCAGGGCGCGCTCGCCGCGAACCTCTCGCTGACGAGCGTCCCGTTCACCCTCAGCTCGAAGACCGTGGCCGCGCCGCAGGGCATCGGCGCGGTCCTGCACACCATCGACGCCGGAGGGGCCAAGGGCGCCGCCGAGGTCGGCATCGCCAAGGCGGGTCTCGACGGCATCTGCGTCCACGCCGTCCAGTCGGTCGACCTCCCGGTGATCGGCAGCCTCGGCACCTGGTCGCTCAACATCTCCTCACCGGCGGCGGCGACCCCGCTCACCAGCGACCAACTCGTCGCCGGAGCCGGGCTCCAGGCGAACAAGCTCGTCCTCGACGCCCAGTCCCTCAAGGCGGCCACGGCCACGCTCAACGCGAGCGACACCACCCCGAACGTGATCGGCGCCGCCGCCGACGGCGCCGGGATCAAGGGCACCGGCATCACCGACGGCACCCCGGGCCAGTTCGGCCTGGACGCGACCGGCGGCCGGACCGACATCAAGAACCTCAACGCCGACGCCAACGGCGCCACGATCTCCGGCGCCATCACCCTGCCCGACCTGGCGATCGCGGTCGCCCACGGCGACAAGCCCTGCTGAGCCGAACGTCCGCTGAGCCGGGCGTCCGCTGAGCCGGGCGTTCGCTGAGCCGGGCGTTCGCTGAGCCGGGCGTTCGCCGAGCCGAACATCCTCTGACCGTGCGTCTGCACGGCCTGCCCGTGGCGCCACGGACCGGGGATCCGCGCCCCGCGAAGGACGCGGATCCCCGGCCCCCCGATCCCCGACTGCGAGGGCCCATGACCACCGACCCGCCGCCCGAGCCGACCGGAGCCCCGACTCCCGACTCCGCCCCGCACCGAGCCCGCCGCGCCTTCCGCCGCTGGCGCCGCACCCGGCCCTTCTGGGCGGCCGTCTGGACCGGCGCCGGTGGCTTCGTCGTCTTCTTCCTGCCCATGGCACCGCTCGGCAAGATCCTCCAGGTCGGTGTCGGAGGCATCGCGGGCATGGCCGGCGGTGTCGTCCTCATGGCGATGGCCCTGCTCATCCTGCTGCTCCCCGGTCAGCGCCACACCGCGGGCGTCATCGCCGTGATCGCGGGAGTCGCCTCCTTCCCCCTGTCGAACCTCGGCGGACTCTTCGTCGGAATGTTCCTCTCCGTCCTCGGCGGCTCCATGGCCTTCGCCTGGCTGCCGGAGAAGCCCCTGGGGCGGCGCGGAGGGCTCCTCCGCCGTACGGGGCCGGCCGCCGAAACGCCCGTACCGCCCGTATCCGTTGGGAGCGGATCCGTATGACACGCATGACACTCGCCCGTATGCGAGCCCGTATGAAAGCGAACGGCCCCCGCGCCGCCGCGGACTGGAACTCCCGCATGCTCGCCGAGGCGGCCGACGGCACCCGGCGCGGTACCCGCTGGGGGCGCGGCGCGCTCGCCCTCGTCCCCTCGGCGCTCGCCGTCGGGGTCCTGGGCACGGCCCTCGCGCAGGGTGCGCTCGCCGCCAACTTCAGCGTCACCGGGCAGCCCTTCACCCTCACCTCCAACGGGGTCGAGGGCACCGGCTTCGGCGCCATCGTCAACACCCCGGCCGTCGCGCGCGCGGACGGCACGACGACCACCCACACGGCGATGGCACGCGTCGGTTTCGCGAGCGCCGGGCTCGCCGGACTCTGCGGCATCGTCCACCAGACGATCGCCGGAGTCCCGTACTCGCTGCTCCTGACGGGCGGCCAGAAGGTGACGGCCACCCCGGCCACTCCACCCGGCGCCTTCACCACGGACATCGACGCGTCGAACCTCTACATCCAGGCCACCGAACTCCAGGCGTACGGCCCCACCACCCTCCAGAACGCGGTCCTCGGCCAGTCCGCCGACCAGGTCACCGTGGCCGGCAAGCCGCTCACGGGGGCGCTGCCCGGCGGGTTCGGACTCGGCTCGGCGGGCGGTGAGGGCGACAGCTCGATCAGGCTGCACGGGCTGAACGCGACGGCGTACGACGCCGAGATGGCCGGGGCGCTCGTCCTGCCGGACCTCAGGATCAGGGTCGTCGCGGGAACGGCCACGTCGTGCTGAGCCGGGGCAGGGCCGCGTACGTGTGGTTCCGGGCCTTCCGTCGTACGCGGCCGTTCTGGGGCGGGGTGTGGCTGGTCGCGGGGGGCTGGACCGTGCTCAAGTTCTCCCTCAGCTCGCTCCAGTTGATCGTGAGCACGGGCTTCGGGGGAGTGGCCGGCCATCTCGTCGGCGGCGGGATGATCCTGTGCGGCCTGATCCCGATGGCGCTGCCCGCCCAGCGCTACACCTTCGGACTCATCGGCGTGGTCCTCGCGGTCGTCTCGCTCGTCGTCTCCAACCTCGGCGGATTCCTCCTCGGCATGGCCCTCGGGGTCCTCGGCGGTTCGATGACGGTGGGCTGGGGCGCGAAGCGCCCGCGCCGCGGGGCGGTGGGGACGGAGCCGGACGCGGAGCTGGACACGGAAATGGACGCGGAGCCGGACGTGGAGCCGGAGAGGCCGGTGGGCAGGGCGCTGGACAAGGTGGTGGAGCGGTGACGCGCGCGGTACGGCACAAGCTCGTCGCCGTGACGGCCGCCCTGGCGCTCGCCGTCGCCACGGCCGTCTGTTCCGGGCAGCCGAGCAGCGCCGCCGGCCGGGCGGCCGCCGCGCCCGAGCCGCTGGGCGTGCCGTTCCTGCCCTCCCCGGACCCGCTGCACGTGACCATCGCGAGCATGGTCGCCGTCTCGATGACCGTCGACAGGAACGTCACCATCCGGCTCTCCGACGGCACGACGCGGACGACGACGCAGTACACCTTTACCAAGCTCAAGATCCGTTCGCACATGAGCGTGACCCAGCGGACGGCCGGGCACACCGTCACCATCGACGTGCCGGACGAGGGCTCCCTCGGCGGCTACGACAGTGCGGGGAAGCCCGAGACGACGACGATGTGGGGGAACATCACCAACGTCTGCGTCCGGGTCCTCGTCAAGATCTGCGGCGTGCAGGGGCTGCTCGACTTCTTCGGCTCCCTGATCCCGCTGACGGCGGGGGCCGAGGACTTCGCCGGGGACATCTACGCGATCCGTACGGTCGACGACCACGCGGCCCTCGACTCCACCGACAACCCCGTCCACCTCCCCGGAACCATCACGGTGACCAGCCCGTGAGCCCCCACGACCGCCCCTGGCCGGAAGGGCGTACGCACTGGCGCCGTTCGCTCGCCGTCGCCGTGCCCGCCCTCCTGTCGGCGGCCGGTCTCGGATCCGCGATGGCGAGCGGCGCGCTGGCCGTCGGCCTCCGGATCCAGGACCGTCCCGTCGACTTCACCACCAGCAGTCTGTACGGGACGCAGTACGGGGCCGCGGTCGTCGACCAGACCGTCGTACGGCCCGACGGCTCCACCGGCACCGTGCGCGTGCTCCGCATGGGCTTCGCGGACGGCATGCTCAACGGCCTGTGTCTGAGCCGGCGGCAGCAGATCGGGGGAGCCACGTACACGCTGCTGCTCACCCTCGGCGACGACAACCCCGGCTCCTGGGAGATCCGGACCAAGAACACCGTCCTCGACCTGCGGAACGCCACCGGGGTCCTCGACATGGACGGCATCGTCGACCTCAACGTCAACGGCGCCGACGTGAAGACGGTCAAGGACGCCTCCGGCGCGTACGTAGGCAACCCGCTGAACAGTCCGCAGCACCGCTTCGGCATCCAGGCGCGATACGCCAAGTTCGACCGGATCGTCGGCACGGCCCAGGACTTCCAGATCCCCGGCCTCCTCACCACCCCCCGGCTCGAGCTCGCCGTGAGGCCGGGCACGGTCGCCTGCCCCACCCCGCCGGCACCCGTCGGTACGCCCTGAACGCCGTGAGGGCGGGCCGGGGCCGGGGTCGGGGCCGCACGGCGTAGGGTCCCCACGCCGTACGGCCCGGCGGTACTGCGTAGGGTCCCCACACCGTACGTCCGGCGGGCGGCCGGGCCGATGGCGTCAGGCCTCCGGCATCGCCATCGTGGCGACCGGGGCCGAGGTCGGGCGGGGCGAGCCGCCCTCGGGCTCCACGGTGATGCCGATGCCGGCGGACCGGTTCGCGGGCCCTTCCAGCAGGGTGGTCGAGGTCGTCGCACCCGAGGCCATCAGACCGGCCGACCGCATCGTTCCCCCCACGTCGTACCAGAGCTGGTAGACCTTGCCGTCCGGCGGCGCGGGCATCCCGGCCGCCGCGAACACCGCCCGGTCCAGGGACGGGGAGTGGACGAGCGTGCCCACGGCGCCGTCCGCCAGACGCGCGGTGGAGACCCGGGCGTCGGGCGCCGCCAGCACGGCCGCGACGGCCGCCGCGCTCGCCTCGGCCCGGGTCGCCCGGAGGCCGGCCTCCTCGGCGCGCCGGTACTCCAGGCCCGCGACACCGGCGAGCGTCACCGCGGCGGCGAGCGAGGCGGCCAGTGCCCAGTGCGGCAGCCGGCGCAGGCCGCGGCCGCCGCCGCGGAACCGGCCGTCGCCGCGGAACCGGCCGTCGACCGGCACGGTCACCGGGGGGAGCTGGCGCACGCCCGCGATCCGGCGCAGGACCTCGGCGCGCAGCGCCGGGCCGACGGGTTCGGCGGCGGCGAGGCCGAGCCGCGCGGCGGTCTCCGAGAGCTCGCGGACCTCCTGGGCGCACCCGGCGCAGTGGGCGAGGTGCCGCTCGACGGCCTCCCGCTCCTCTTCCGTGTCGAGGGCGTCGAGGACGTAGGCGCCGGTCAGCGTGTGCAGGTCGCCGGTGCTCATGCCGTCACCCCCAGGCAGTCGCGGAGCCGGATGAGCCCGTCGCGCATCCGGGTCTTCACGGTCCCGAGCGGCAGCGCGAGGAGCTCGGCGACCTCGCGGTAGGTCAGACCGCGGTAGTAGGCCAGGGTGACGGACTGGCGCTGGCGTTCGGTGAGACCCCGGAGGCAGCGCCGTACCCGCTCGCGGTCGAGGCGGTTCTCCACCTCTTCGGTGACCTCGTCGTACGCGGGAGTGTGATCGAGCAGGGCGACCCGCCGGGCCCGGTCCGAGGCCGCCTGTTCGGAGCGCACCCGGTCCACCGCGCGGCGGTGGGCGAGCGTGAGCGCCCAGTTCAGGACGGAGCCCCGCTCCGGCGTGTAGCGGGCGGCGGAACGCCACAGGTCGACCATCACCTCCTGCGTCACCTCCTCGGACTGGGCGGGATCGCGCAGTACGGAGCGGACCACGCCCAGGACCGGCCCGGAGACCTGGTCGAAGACGGCGGCGAAGGCGTCGCTGTCCCCGCGTGCCACCTGGACCATCAGTTCCGGCAGCCCGCCGCCCCGTTCCGGGGCCGGACCGCCGCCGACGCGTGCGTGCTCTCTCACCGGATGTGCCCTCCTGCGTGTCCTCGGGTTCACCCCTGCTTCGGAGCGGCGGACCCGGTGGATTGGTCGGTCCTTCCCCTCTCGTTCTGGTTTCCGTCGTCGGTGTCGGTGTCGGTGTCTGTGTCTGTGTCTGTGTTTCCGTGAGCCGTGGGGAGGCGGCTCAGGGCGCCGGGCCACCACGCGGCCGGGCCGAGGTCCCGGACCAGCGCCGGGACGAGGAGCGAGCGGACCACCAGGGTGTCGAGCAGGACGCCGAAGGCGACGATGAAGGCGATCTGTACGAGGAAGGCCAGCGGGATCACACCGAGCGCGGCGAAGGTCGCCGCGAGCACCACGCCCGCCGAGGTGATCACGCCCCCGGTGGCGGTCAGGCCGAGCCGGACCCCCTCGCGCACGCCGTGGCGCAGCGACTCCTCCCGTACCCGGGACATCAGGAAGATGTTGTAGTCGACGCCGAGCGCGACGAGGAAGACGAAGCCGTACAGCGGCACGGAGGCGTCCGTGCCGGTGAAGCCGAGGACGTGCTCGAAGACGAGGGCCGAAACTCCCAGGGTCGCGGCGAAGTTGAGCGCCACGGTGGCGACGAGGAGCAGCGGCAGCACGAGGGAGCGCAGCAGCGCCACCAGGATCAGCAGGATGATCGCCAGGACCACCGGGACGATGAGCGCGCGGTCCCGCGCGGCGGTGCGCTGGGTGTCGTACTGCTGGGCGGTGGAGCCGCCGACCAGGGCGTCCGCCCCGGGGACGGCGTGGACGGCGGTACGGAGCCGGGCGAGGGTCTGCCGGGCCGCGTCGCTGTCGGCCGCGGTGGTGAGGGTGGCGTCGACGCGGACCCTGCCGTCGACGACGAGCGGCGCTCCGGGGGCCGGGCGGCCCGCGGCGTTCACGGGGTACGCCGAGTCGACCCCCTCGACGCCCTCGGCGGCGGCGACCACTCCGGCGACCGCGCCGGCGTCGGCGATGATCACCGCGGGATTGCCGGCACCGCCGGGGAAGTGGCGGCCGAGGGTCTCCTGCGCGGCGACGGAGGGCGCGTCGTTGACGAAGATCTCGTCGAAGGGGACGCCCCGGGAGTTCAGGGTGGGGGCGAAGGCGGCGCAGGCCAGGAGCCCGGCGAGGGTGACGGCCCAGACCTTGCGGGGGGCGCGGTCGACGAGGGCGGCGATCCGGTGCCAGACGGCCTGACCGCCCTTCGGGGCGGGCGCCGGGCCGGCCGGGGCCGGGGTTGGGGTCGCGTTGGTCGGGGCCGGTTCGGTCGAGGTCTGCTTCGCGTCGGTCGGGGTCGGGGCCGGTTCGGCAGGCGCCGGTTCGGCCGGGGTCTGCGCGGTCGGGGTCTGCTTCGGGCGGGCCGGCCAGTAGGCGGCGCGGCCGGTGAGGACCAGGGCCGCCGGGAGGAAGGTGAGCGTGCTGAGGACCGCGCAGACGATGCCGATGGCGCCGACGGGGCCGAGCGCCCGGTTGTTGGCCAGGTCGCTCACGAGCAGGGCGATCAGGGCGAGGGCGACGGTCGCGGCGCTCGCGACGATCGGCTCGAAGGAGCGGCGCAGGGCCCGGTTCATCGCGGCGTAGCGGTCCGAGCCGGGCGAGGAGAGCTCCTCACGGTACCGGGCCGCGAGAAGCAGCGCGTAGTCCGTCGCGGCGCCGATCACCAGGATGGACAGGATGCCCTGGACCTGGCCGTCGACCCTGAGGACGCCTGCGTCGGCGAGCACGTACACGACGGCGCAGGCCAGTCCGAGGGCGAAGACCGCGCCCAGGATGATCATCAGGGGCAGCAGGACGCTCCGGTAGACGACCAGCAGGATCAGCAGCACGGCGGCCAGGGCGACCCCGAGCAGCAGCCCGTCGATTCCGGAGAAGGCGCCGGAGAGGTCGGCCTGGGTGGCGGCCGGCCCCGCGAGCCACACGGTCGTCCCCGGCACCGAGGCCGCCGCCTCCCGGATCGTGTCGAGCGTCGTCGGCAGGGCGTCGCCGAGCTCCGGCCGCAGCGGGACCACGGCGCGCAGCGCCAGACCGTCGTCGGATGCCAGGGCAGGGGAGGGCGGGCCGGCGACGCCCGGACGGCCCGCCAGCGGGGCGAGGGCCCGGGTCGCCCCGGCGGCCGCGTCGGCGTTCAGCGGCCCGCCGTCCCGCGCGGTCCACACCACGATCGCGGGCACGGTCCCGGAGGTGCGGAACGCCTTCTGCTCCTCGATGACGCGGGTGGACTCCGCGCCGCGCGGCAGGAAGGCCGCCTGGTCGTTGGTGGCGACTTCGCCGAGACGTCCGGCGAAGGGGCCGAGACCGCCGCCCACGGCCAGCCAGGCGACGAGGAGCGCCAGGGGCAGGAGGAGGCGGATTCGGCGGAGGGAGCGTGGCATCGGGACTCCGAGTCATATCTCGACCATTAACTATCTCAATGATTGAGAGAGATTTGTATCATGGTGTTCTCGACGCCTCTTCGGTCGGGGTCGCGAGGTCGGATGCACCGCTTCAGCGGCGCGGTACGCGCAGGGCTCCGAGCTCGTCGTTCAGCGTGTTCAGGAAGCGGAGGGCCACCGAGAGCTCCGCCGGGTCGAACTGCTCCCGTGTGCGCTCCGTCGCCTCCGCCAGCGGCAGGAAGTGCTGCCTGGCCGCGGCCTTCGCCCCGTCCTCGTACCGCACGTGAACGACCCGGCGGTCCGCGCTCTCCCGGGACCTGCGGATGTGCCCGGCCTTCTCCAGCCGGTCGAGACAGGCCGTGACCGCCCCGGAGGTGAGCCCGAGATGCTCCCGGAGCCGGCCCGGCGTCAGTGGTTCGGGGCTGTCCAGGACCACGGCCAGTGCCTGCACGTCCGTGGGGTGCAGCCCCTGTGCCTGGGCGAAGCCGTGCACCAGGCGATTGATCTCGCCCTGCGTCCGCCGCAGCGCGATGGCGAAGCTCTGCAGGTCAGCCGCCGTGCCCTCGGGGGCGGCGGTAGCGTCTCGGTCTTCTTCGCGGGCCACGCGTTCAGCCTATAGACATCGCTCCCGCGCATCCGCCCGGGCCGCGGGCGGAGAAGAATCCATGGTGGCCACCCCCGACGCGGGGGTCCCGGTCCAGCGAGGGTCTGGTACATCCGGATACGTCCGGGGACATCCGGATCCCGCCTGTTACATACGGGTCCGGTACTTCCCGGTCCCGGCACATCCCCGGTCCCGGTACATCCCCCGGTCCCGGCACATCCCCCGGTACGGAACGGAGCACACTCCATGGCGACGGATCCCCGGAGCACCTCCCGCGGCGCCCTCTGTCTGGTGACGGGCGCCGGCGGCTACATCGGCGGCCGGCTCGTGCCCGAACTCCTCGACGCCGGCCACCGCGTCCGCTGCCTCGCCCGCACCCCCGCCAACCTCCGGGACCATCCCTGGGCGGACCGGGCGGAGATCGTCCGGGGGGACGTCACCGACGCGGCGACCCTGCGGCCCGCGTTCCGCGACGTGGAGGTGGCCTACTACCTCGTGCACTCCCTCGGATCCGGGCACGACTTCGAGGAGACCGACCGGCGCGCGGCCCGGACCTTCGCCGAGGAGGCCCGCGCCGCCGGGGTGCGCCGCATCGTCTACCTGGGCGGACTCACCCCCGCGGACGTTCCCGAGGGGGAGCTCTCCCCGCACCTGCGCTCACGGGCCGAGGTCGGCCGGATCCTGCTCGGCTCCGGCGTACCGACCACCGTCCTGCGGGCCGCCGTCGTCATCGGCTCCGGTTCCGCCTCCTTCGAGATGCTCCGCTACCTCACCGAACGGCTCCCCGTGATGGTGACGCCGAGCTGGGTCGGGACCCGCGTCCAGCCCATCGCCGTGCGCGACGTGCTCCGCTACCTCGTCGGCAGCGCGCGCATGCCGGAGGAGGTCAGCCGCGCCTTCGACATCGGCGGCCCGGACGTCCTCACGTACCACGACATGATGATCCGTTACGCGAAGGTCGCCGGACTGCCCCGACGGCTCATCGTGCCCGTCCCGATGCTCACCCCGCGCCTCTCCAGCCAGTGGATCGGCCTCGTCACCCCCGTGCCCGCCGCCCTGGCCCGCCCGCTCGCCGAGTCGCTGCGGTACGAGGTGGTCTGCGGCGAGCACGACATCGCCGAGCACGTACCCGACCCGCCCGGCACGCCCGTCCCCTTCGACCGCGCCCTGACCCTCGCCCTCCAGCGGGTGCGGGAGGCCCGGGTGACCACTCGCTGGTCCTCCGCCTCGCTGCCCGGAGCCCCCAGCGACCCGCTGCCCACCGACCCCGACTGGGCGGGCGGCAGCCTGTACACCGACGAGCGCGAACGGGCCGTCGACGCCGACCCGGAGGCCCTGTGGCGGGTGGTCGAGGGGATCGGCGGGGAGAACGGCTGGTACTCGTTCCCGCTTGCCTGGGCCGTACGCGGCTGGCTCGACCGGCTCGGCGGCGGCGTGGGGCTGCGCCGGGGGCGGCGCGACGCCCAGCGCCTCAGGGTCGGTGACGCGCTCGACTTCTGGCGGGTCGAGGAGATCGAGCGGGGCCGCCTGCTCCGGCTGCGGGCCGAGATGAGGCTTCCCGGCCTCGCCTGGCTGGAGATGCGGGTCGAGCGGGACGACACCGGACGGACCCGCTACCGCCAGCGTGCGCTCTTCCACCCGCGGGGCCTCGCGGGGCAGGTGTACTGGTGGAGCGTGGCGCCGTTCCACGCCGTGGTCTTCGGCGGCATGGCGAGGAAGATCGCGCGGACGGCCGAGCGGGCCGCCGGGACACGCGCGTCCTCGGCCCGTACGCCCGCCGTCGACTCGGCACACCCGTCCTCGGCCGGTACGCCCTCTGTCGACTCGGCACGCCCGTCCTCGGCCCGTACCTCCTCCGTCGACTCTGCACGTCCGTCCACCACCCGATCGGATACGGACACCGGACCTCCGCATCCGTGAACCGGCGTGCCGGAGAAGGGGCGGCACGCACGCACAGCAGCCCACCGGGCCCGGCCCCCGCGGCCCGTCCGGTGGCCGACCTCCGGGAGTGGCGCCATGACCGTCTCCGTCGTCCTCTTCACCTCCGACCTCCGCCTGCACGACCATCCCCCACTGCACGCGGCCCTGGACGGGGCACGGGAGGTCGTGCCCCTGTTCGTCCGCGACCCCGCGGTGGACCGGGCCGGGTTCGCGGCGCCCAACCGGCTCGCCTTCCTCGCCGACTGCCTGGCCGACCTCGACGCCGGGCTGAAGGAGCGTGGCGGCCGGCTCGTCGTCCGCGGCGGCGACACGGTGACCGAGGTCTGCGGCGTGGCGCGGCAGGCCGACGCCGACGAGGTGCACATGGCCGCCGGGCACACGGCCTTCGCCCGGGCCCGCGAGAAGCGGCTGCGGCACGCCCTGGAGTCCGACGGACGCCGGCTGTACGTGCACGACGCCGTGACCACCGTCGTACCGCCCGGGGAGGTCACCCCGCAGGGCTCCGACCACTTCGCGGTGTTCACCCCCTACTTCAGGCGCTGGGCCGCCGAACCGCTCCGCACCCCCCTCGCGGCGCCCCGGTCGGTGCCGGTGCCGCAGGGGCCGCGCTCCGAAGGGCTCCCGTCGCGCGACTCCGTCGCCGACACGTCCGAGGGCCTCGCCGCGGGCGGGGAGGGCATGGGGCGCCGGATCCTCGGGGCCTGGCTGTCCCGGCACGCCGACGACTACGAGGTACGCCACGACGACCTCGCGGGCGACGCGACCTCGCGCCTCTCGCCGTACCTCCACTTCGGGGCCGTGTCGGCGACCGAGGTGGTCCACCGGGCGCGGGCCCGCGGTGGCGCGGGGGCCGAGGCCTTCGTACGACAGCTGTGCTGGCGGGACTTCCACCACCAGGTGCTCGCGGCGCGGCCGGAGACGGCCGTCGAGGACTACCGCCCCCGGCTCGACCTCTGGCGGCGCGGCGAGGAGGCCGAGGCGGACCTGCTCGCCTGGCGGGAGGGCCGGACCGGCTACCCCGTGGTGGACGCGGCCATGCGCCAACTCGCCCACGAGGGCTGGATGCACAACCGGGGCCGCCTGCTCGTCGCCTCCTTCCTCACCAAGACGCTCTACGTCGACTGGCGCGAGGGCGCCCGGCACTTCCTCGGCCTCCTGGTGGACGGCGACGTCGCCAACAACCAGCTCAACTGGCAGTGGGTGGCCGGGACGGGGACCGACAGCCGGCCCCACCGGGTCCTCAACCCCGTGCTCCAGGGCAAGCGGTACGACCCCCACGGCGCCTACGTCCGCCGCTGGGTCCCGGAGCTGGCGGACCTGCCGGGCGCCGCGATCCACGAACCCTGGCGGCTGAAGGGCCTGGAGCGGGCCTCGTACGAGTACCCCGACCCGATCGTGGACCTCGCCGAGGGTCTCGCCCGCTTCCGGCACGCCCGGGGCAGGGACTGAGGCTGGGCCGGGACCGGGGCCGGGACCGGGGCCGGGGCGGGGACTGAGGCTGGGCCGGGACCCGCGGGCCGAGGCAGGGACTGAGGCTGGGCCGGGACCCGGGCCGGGGCAGGGAGGGGGCGAGGCGATGGCTGAGGCCGGTGCCGGGGCGGGGCCGAGGGCGGGCAAGCGGGAGATACGACGCACGATCGATGCGAGTTGAGGCACCTCCTTCCTGGGCCGGACGCTGAAGGAGCCGGGCGCACCGAGCCCCGGGAGGAGGCCCCGCCATGACCGCCGTACTCACCCCCGTCCGTCCCCTGGGCCCGTGCTGCCCGCCCGATGTCCGCGACTCGCGAGACGTGGGCGGCGTGCCGGACCCGGGCGGGGTGCCGGACGTGGGCGACGCGCCAGGCGTGGGCGACGCGCCTCGGGGAGAGCCGTGCGACGCGCTCTCCGACGAGGAGATCGGCCGGGGGCTCGCCCGCGGCGACGAGCACTGCCTCGCCCTCGCCCACCGGCGCTGGGCGGGCCTCGTGCACACCCTGGCCGCCCGCGCCCTGGGCGACCCGCGCGAGGCCGAGGACGTGACCCAGCAGGTCTTCCTCGCCGCCTGGCGGGGTCGTGCCGGCTACCACCCCGAGCGCGGCCCCGTGCCCGCCTGGCTGGTCGGCATCACCCGGCGGAAGACCGCCGACGCCCTCACCGCCCGGACGCGCCGACTCGCCCTCGTCGCCGCCGCGGGCGCGGCCCTGCCGCCGGCCGCCGGCACGCGGGAGGGGCCCGAGGACGTCCTCGACCGGATCGTGGTCACCGGCGAACTCGCGCTCCTGCCGCGCGTCCAGCGCGACGTGCTGACCCTCGCGTTCTTCGGGGACCTGACACAGACGCAGATCGCCCGCCGGACGGGCCTGCCGCTGGGCACCGTCAAGAGTCACGCGCGCCGGGGACTCCAGCGGATGCGCCGCAGCCTCGACGCCGCATCGGCCACGGGCGGAGCGGCTTCGGGCGGAGCGGCCTCAGGCGTGGTGGCTTCGGGCGGGGCGGCTTCAGACGGAGCGCTCGCGGGTGGGGCGCTCGCGAGCACGGCGGGCACGGGCGGGGCGCTCGCGGACCGGGCGGCCGCCGGCTGAGCGGCACCGGAGGAAACCGGGCCCATCCGACGGGCCCGCGGCACCGAAGTACTGGCAGGGGCACCTCACGTACCGATCGTCGAGGGGTCCGGACACGAAGGGTGGAGACGATGGACCGGCGAAGTGTCGCGGTGGTGGGCGGGGGAGTGGCGGGACTGACGGCGGCGCACGTGCTGTCCCGGGCGTACGACGTCGTGCTGTACGAGGCCGAGGGGCGGCTCGGCGGCCACGCCCACACGCACGAACTGCCCACCCGCGAGGGCGGCACCGTCCGCGTCGACACCGGATTCATCGTCCACAACGAGCGCACCTACCCGCACCTGCTCCGCCTCTTCCGCGAACTGGGCGTCTCCACGCAGGACTCCGAGATGACCATGTCCGTACGGTGCGACGGCTGCGGCCTGGAGTACGCGGGCGCCCGGGGCCCGCGCGGTCTCCTCGGCGGTGGCAACCTCCGGCGCGGACGGTACCTCCGGATGCTCGCGGACGTACCCCGTTTCCACCGTGCCGCCCGGCGGCTGCTCGCGACCGGGGACGACACGGCGACGCTCGGCGCCTTCCTCCGGGACCATCACTTCTCCCCGTATTTCACCGGGCACTTCGCCATCCCCCTCGTGTCGGCCGTCTGGTCCTGCCCGGCGGACACGGCGCTGCGCTACCCGGCGGCGTACCTCTTCCGCTTCCTCGACCACCACGGGCTCCTCTCCCTCAGCGGCTCCCCGCAGTGGAAGACCGTCACCGGCGGATCCGCCGCCTACGTCGACCGCGTGGCCAAGGGGATCGCCTCCGTCCGGACCGCCACGCCCGTTCGCGCGATCGCCCGTGGCACCGACCACGTGCGCGTGACCACCGAGGACGGCGAGACGGCCACCCACGCGGCCGTCGTCGTCGCCGTCCACGCCGACCGGGCCCTGCGGCTCCTCGCCGACCCCACCCCCGACGAGCGGCGCGTCCTCGGCGCCTTCACGTACTCCCGCAACCCCACGGTCCTCCACCGGGACACCTCCGTACTGCCCCGCTCACCGCACGCCCGCGCCTCCTGGAACTACCGGCTCCCCTCCTGCACGGCCCGGCCCGACACCGTCCAGGTCAGCTACGACATGAACCGGCTCCAGCGGCTCCCCGTCAGCGAGCCCCATCTGGTCACCCTCAACGCGGACGACCGGCTCGACCGGTCCGCCGTCCTGGCCCGCACGGTCTACGAACACCCGGTCTACACACCGGAGTCCGTCGCCGCGCAGCGCGAACTCCCCGCACTCCGGACCGCCGTCACCGCCTACGCCGGCGCCCACCACGGCTGGGGTTTCCACGAGGACGGCTGCCGCTCCGGCGTCGAGGCGGCCCGAGCGCTGGGGGTGAGGTGGTGACCACCCACTCCGCTGCCCACTCCTCCGCCGACGCTCACGCCCACGCCTCCGTTGACGCCCACTCCTCCGCCAACGCTCACGCCTTCGTTGACGCCGACGCCGACGCCCACTCCTCCGCCGACGCCCGGGCCGCCGTGCCGGTGCCCGCGTCCACGCCCCGCGTCCCCGCCCTCTACCTGTCCGAGGTCGTCCACACGCGCGTGCGCCCGATCCGGTACGGGTTCCGCCACCGGACGTACCTCTGGCTCGTCGACCTCGACGCCCTGCCGAGGCCGCCCCGCCTCCTGCGCCCCCTCGCCCGCTTCGACCCCCGCGACCACTTCGACGGCACGGCACCGACCCTGCGCGCGGCACTCGACGGGTACCTCACGTCCCACGGCGTACGGAACGCCGACGGCCGGGTCCTGATGCTCGGCCACGCGCGCGTGTTCGGGTACGTGTTCAACCCCCTGACCCTCTACTGGTGCCACGACCGGGCCGGGAGCCCGGTCTGCGTCGTCGCCGAGGTGCACAACACCTACGGAGGGCGCCACTGCTACCTGCTGCGCCCCGACGCGCACGACGGCGCACAGGTCGCCAAGGACTTCCCCGTCTCGCCGTTCTTCGACGTCGAGGGCGGATACAGGATGCGACTGCCGCTCCCCGGCGACCGCCTCGACCTCACCGTCCAGCTGTGCCACGACGACGGCTCACGGCCCCTGACGGCCACGGTCCGCGGACGGTACCGCCCGGCCACGACGCGCACGCTGCTGGCCGTCGCGCTGCGCCGGCCGTGGTCCACGGCCGCGGTCTCCATCGGCATCCGGTTGCACGGAATCCGCCTGTACCTCAAGGGACTTCCCGTCCATCCGCGCCCCCGTAATCAGCCGGAATCCCGGTCCGAGCCCCGGCCAGGGGCCCGGCGCCGCTGCACCTGGTCCACCTCGTCCACGCACTCCACGCACTCCACGCACTCCACGCCCTCCACGCCCTCCACGCCCTCCACCTCGTCCACGCCCTCCACGCCGTCCACCCCATCCACCCGAGAAGGCACGCTGTGACGTTCTTCCTCCCCTCGGTCCGTCCGGCCGACGCCGTACGCGGCAACCCGACCGTGGATCCGGCGCGCTGGCCCGACGTCGCCCGGCTTCCGCGGGTCTCCGCCCTGCGTACCGCCGTCGCCCGGCGGATCGTGGAGCGCGCCCTCTCCGGGCTCCCGATCCGCGTCCGTCAGGGCGGCGGCCCGGCCCTCACGATCCCCGCGCAGTCCGCGCCCGCGGAGCCTTCCGCCCCTTCCAAGCCCACCGCCCCTTACGAGCCCACTGTCCCCACCACCCCCTCCGAGCCCACTGTCCCCACCACCCCCTCCAAGCCATCTGCCCCCACCGCCCCGTCCAGCACTCCGCCCACCCTCACGCTCCACGACCCCGCCGCCTTCCACCGGCGGATCGCCGCCCGCGGTCTCATCGGCTTCGGCGAGTCGTACATGGCGGGCGAGTGGGACAGCGACGACCTCGCCGGGCTCCTCACCGTCTTCGCCGCCCACGTGGACGAGTTGGTGCCCGCCCCCCTGCGCCGGCTGCGCGGTGCCTGGGTCCGCCGCAGGCCCGCCCACGACCGCAACACCCTCGACGGGGCACGGGAGAACGTCCACCGGCACTACGACCTCTCCAACGAGCTGTTCGGCCTCTTCCTCGACCCGAGCCTCAGCTACTCCTCGGGCGTCTTCGCCGCGCTCCCCGCCACGCCCGAGCTCCACACCGCAGCCCAGCACCGCAAGATCGACCGGCTGCTCGACCTGGCCGAGGTGGGCCCCGGGACCAACCTCCTGGAGATCGGCACCGGTTGGGGAGAGCTGGCCATCCGCGCGGCCGCCCGGGGAGCCCGCGTCCTGACCGTCACCCTCTCCGCCGAACAGCGCGCGCTCGCCCTGCGGCGGATCGCCGACGCCGGCGTGGCCGACCGGGTGACCGTCGAGCTGCGGGACTACCGGGAGGTCGAGGGCAGCTACGACGCGGTGGTCAGCGTCGAGATGATCGAGGCGGTCGGCGCCGAGTACTGGCCCGCCTATTTCGGCGCGCTGCACCGCCTCCTCGCCCCCGGCGGGCGCGTCGCGCTCCAGGCCATCACGATGCCCCACGAGCGGATGCTCGCCACCGCGCGCACCCACACCTGGATCAGCGCGTACGTCTTTCCCGGCGGCCTCATCCCCTCCCCGACGGCCATCGTCCGGGAGAGCGCTGCCGCAGGACTGCGCATCACCCGCGACACCGGATTCGGCGCGCACTACGCCGAGACCCTGCGCCTGTGGCGGGAACGGTTCCTGCGGGAGGCCGAGGCCGTCGAGGCTCTCGGCTTCGACCGTGTCTTCCGCCGCATGTGGGAGCTCTACCTGGCGTACTCGGAGGCAGGGTTCCGCGCCCGCGCCCTCGATGTGCGCCAACTCCTGCTGGTCAGGGACGGAGACAGGGCGTGACCGGCGTCGACGCGGGTGCCCTCGGCCTCAACCTGGCGGTGTCGGCGGGTGCCGCGCTCGCGGTCATGCTGCTGACCTTCGCCGTCGCCACCGTGAAGGGGGTGCACCGGATCGTCGACGTCGCCTGGGGTCTCGCCTTCACCGCCGTCGCCGTGGTCACCTGGTTCCTGTCGGCCGGGTACGGGGACGACGGGCGCCGGATCGCGGTCGTCCAGGCGACCGCCGTGTGGGGGCTCCGCCTCTCCGCGCACATCGCCCGGCGCGGACGCGGCCACGGCGAGGACCCCCGGTACGCCCGCATGCTCGCCCGCGCCCCGGGCAGCCCGACGCTCTACGCCCTGCGGACGGTCTATCTCCTCCAGGGCGCCCTCGTCTGGCTCGTCTCCCTCCCCGTCCAGGCCGCGGCGTACCTGCCACGGCCCCTCGACGTCCTGGCCCTGCTCGGGCTCGCCGTCTGGGCCGTCGGTCTCTTCTTCGAGGCCGTGGGGGACCACCAGCTCGCCCGGTTCAAGGCCGACCCCGCGCACCGCGGGCGCGTCATGGACCGGGGGCTGTGGAGCTGGACCAGGCACCCCAACTACTTCGGTGACTTCCTCGTCTGGTGGGGTCTGTATCTGACGGCCTGTGCGACCTGGCAGACTGCGGCCCTCACGGTCGTCTCCCCTCTCGTCATGAGCGGCCTGCTCATCCGGGGAAGCGGCAAGCGACTCCTGGAGGCCCATATGGCGCAGCGGCCCGGATACGCGGCCTACACGGCCCGCACGAGCGGGTTCTTCCCCCGGCCACCGCGCCGGCGCGCGAGCGGGACGGTCGCGCGATGAACGGCTGCCGCACACGGCGTGCCGATCCGAGCGCCCTGATCGTCCGCAGCGCGCCGGCCGTGCCCACCGCGGCCGTGCTGCTGCTCCACGGCGGCCGAGCCGACGGTCCCGAGCCGCCGCCCGCGCTCAACCTGCCGGCGCTGCGGATGCGCCCCTTCGCCGCCGCCGTGACCCGGGCCGTCCGGGGCCGGGACGTGCTGGTCGCCGAGGTGCGCTACCGCCACCGCGGCTGGAACGGGCCGCGCGCGGACGCCGCCCGGGACGCCGAGACGGCCCTCGCGCGCGTCCGGGAGCAGGCGGGGTCCGTGCCCGTCGTCCTGGTGGGCCACTCCATGGGCGGTCGCGCCGCGCTGCGCGCCGCGGGCGACCCTGCCGTCCGCGGGGTCGTCGCCCTGGCGCCGTGGTGCCCCGCCGACGAGCCCGTGGACCACCTCGGCGGCCGGCGCCTCTACGTGCTCCACGACGAGACCGACCGCGTCACCTCGGCCCGCGAGTCCTGGGACTTCGTCCGCAGGGCCCGGGCGGCGGGCGCCGACGCGGCGGGCATCCCGATGCCGACCGGCGGCCACGCCATGCTCCGGGGCGCCGACCTCTGGCACCGCCGCGCGGCCGAACTCACGGCCGCGCTCCTCTCACACGGCTGAGGCCGCTCGACCGGTGCGCGTCGACTGATGGCTGACGACCGGTGGCTGACGACCGACGACCGACGACCGGTGGCTTGGCTTCGTTGACTTCAAGCGCCGCCGTTTGTCGAAGACTTGCGGCGGCAGTTGGCGATCAACGGCTGAGGAGATGTCGACGAGTTTTTGGGGACCTGCGGAGGAGCCTCCCGGAAGCATCGACACCGAGCCTGACGACCACGGCCTCGGGCGCTCGCGCGGCGGCCTGACCACCAAGCTGCACCTGGCGGTCGAGCAGGGACAAAAACCACTGTCCCTGCTCGTCACCGCCGGCAGCGCCATGCCGTCGAGTGCGGGATCAACCGCCTGAAGCGCCAACGCGCGGTCGCCACGAGCTACGACATGCTCGCCGTCCGATAACACGCGACCGTGCTGATCGCAGCCCTCAACGAGTGGCTGTGAACAGCAGGGCCGCGACACCCCCTACCGGGTGGCGGGCCGTGGTTCACCGGAGTACCGGTCCAAGCCCGCCTGCCAGCGACGTTGCTGCGATAGCCAGTGCACGTAGCGCGGTGAGGCGTCGCGGAGATCGATGCTGATCGGGTAAGGGTCGAACTCGTCCAGGAGCAGCTTGCGGAGGAATTCGACCATGCCGCAGGAGAACAGGGTGAAGTCGTCACGGGTGTGGCGACCGCAGACCAGGACCGGCCACTGTTCAGGATCGGGGTCGGTGGTCAGCCAGCACAGGATGTCCGCACCGGAGGTGACGCCCCAGGCGAGGATGTGGTCCGGGTTGATGTCGAGGCCTTCCTGGCCGTCCAGCATCTCCCAGGTGTAGCGAGCGTTCTCCGTCTCCTCCTCGAAGGTCCCGGGATCCCATTGGATGTACTCCTTCGACAGAGGCATGAGGACGGAGACTTCCCCACCGGAGACCTCCCCGAAAGAGCCGGCACCCCACACGGACATGAAGGCCATGTAGTCCCGCGGAAGCCGCATGCCCCACCGCGCCTCCGCGGCCGCCCAGTCGATCTCCTCGTCAGTGCCGAGATCCGGAGGAAGGACCCTGGCCAGCGCTGCGATACCCGTCGGGTCTTCCATGGCAATCCCTTCGATCAGACCGCCAAGAGCCTACGAGAACACGCTGACATGAGCGGGCGGGAACGGGCCTGGTGGTCCGTCCGTGGTGCCTGCCGTTGGTCGACCGGGTGCTGCTGGTGGCCGTGTACCGGGCTTGTCGTCCCGCACCGCAAACGCCCCGGACGAGCCCTCCTTCCCGGCGAGGAGGAGGACAACGCCGAACACCGCAGGGTCCGGGCCCGCGTCGAGCACGCCTCCGCCCGCATGAAGCACTACGAGATCCTCCGCGACTGCCGCCAGCGCGGCAGCGGCCTTCACCACGCGGTCCAGGCGGAGAACCCCGGGGCGGGCCATGGGATAGTTGATCATGTCTGTGACCAATCCGTGGCTGGCCGGCCCGTCCCCGAAGATGCGGCTCGATCGCGAGCGTCTGGAAGAGCGCATACTCAACTTGCTGTCGTCGCAGAACATGTGCGTGATCGCGACGGCGGGACCTGAGGGGCCGCTGGCAACGCCGGTGCGGTACTTCCACCTCGACTTCGCGGTGATGTTCTCCACGGCCGCTGGTTCGCCGAAGATGCGGAACCTTGCCGCGGATCCCCGGGTGTCGGTCGGGATCTTCGCTCCGCTGGTCGGGCAGGCCGGCAGCCGAGGTGCTCAGCTCTTCGGGCAGGCTCGCGTGCTGTCTGAAGACGACCCGGACTTCGAGCATTACTGGCCGGCCTTCCGCTGGCAGTCCGACCATGTCGAACGGTCGCGCTCTCTCGACGAACCCCCGTCGGGGCCGCTCGTCGTGATCGAGGCCGAACGGATCGTCTATACCGAGCACTGGCTGCGGCGCGAGGGGTTCGCACCGCGGCAGTTCTGGACCGGACCGGCCCGGTAGCCACCAGGGTTCTTCGGCCAGATGCCGGGGCGGTCGGCCTTGGGCGTTCCTCGGGCTCCGCATCAACGTGCCGCCACGGTGGTCACGCCGGACCGCCACGTACAGCTCGACCTTCCTTCGGCATCCGCGGTGTCGCCGAGGAGCCGGGGAACCTCTTGCCCGACGGGGCACGACCCGGAGCAGGTGGTGGCGAAACGACTCCGCTGACACCGCACGGAGTCTCCGCAAAAACCTGCTTGGCGGACCACGGCGGCACTGCTACGTTTCCGGAGGCCGTGCGAGAGAACGAGGAGGTGGTACCCGTGAACGCAGTATCGACATGGGTGCTCCCCTCCGGGGTCACGGTCGGACGATAGGCAGGTCGTCCGGGAGCGCCGTTCACGAGCACTCCCGAAAGGCACGACCATGCATTTCACTTCCGAACGGCGCCTCGACGACGGCGTCCTCGAACGCGAATTCACCCTCGGCGAGATCCCCGGCACCCTGTGGACGCCTGAATCCACCGCACCGGTCCCGCTGATTCTGATGGCCCACAACAACGGCCTGCCCAAGGGGGCGGCCCGGCTGGTGGCCCGGGCCCGGCACTCTGCGGCGTGCGGCTACGCGGTGGCCACCATCGACGCTTCCGGGTGCGGCGACCGGCCCCTTTCCGCCGCCGACGAGCAGGCTCGCGCCGACCTCCGCCGGGCGATGCAGGCCGGCGAGCCGGTCGACGAGATCTTCGAGTCCCTCGTCGGCCCGCTGGTCGAAAAGGCGGTCCCGGAATGGCGCACCACCCTGGACGCTCTCCTTGCGCTGCCCGAGATCGGCGGCCCGGTCGGGTACTCGGGGTGGACCGCCGTCGGCATCCGCCTCGCGGTGGTCGAGCCGCGCATCGCGGCCGCCGGCTTCTTCGCCGGGGGTTACGTGCCCCGCGCCCAGCGCGAGGAGGCCCGGCAGGTCACCATTCCGCTGCTGTTCCTGCTGCAGTGGGACGACGAAGGGAACCCCCGGCGACGGGCCCTGGACCTGTTCGAGGCGTTCGGCACCACGGAGAAGACGCTGCACGCCAATCTGGGCGGACACACCGGTACCCCGTGGTTCGAGGTCGAGGACGGGAACCGGTTCTTCGGCCGGCACCTGAAGTGAGGCCGGGCCGTCAGGCCGACAGCAGACGGTAAGCGGTACGGCCAGGATGCCGGTCCTCAAGGACAGGTCCCGGCCCACCGCGGCTCTCTGCACTGCGAGCCCCTGCCGAACTCTCGGCAGGGGCCCGCGCTGCCCCAAGCCGTGAACTCTTGGATTTCTGCACAGCTTTCGAGTGCTGCCCAAACTCGGGTTCTGGTCCAACTTCTGTGGAGTTGTCACGCTCTGTAGCGTCTCGGGACTGGATGGTCCTTCGTGACTGGTTGTCAGACCTGTTTGGAATCATGCCCGCATGGACTTCGACCTTGCCCCACCAATCGGCGTTGGCCCGTTGCGGATCGGTATGACTCGGCAATCGGCCAATACGGCGCTGGACTCGCTCCGTGATCTCTCCGCGGTCTCGGAGTCCGACCGGCCGGGTCAGCACGTCTTCCGCCCCAGTGGGCTGATGATCAGCATCCACTGCATGCGAGACATGCTTGAAGCCGTTGAGCTCGGGAGGCCGTCGACTCAGACGGACCGAGTCCTCTTCCGGGGCCTGGACGTGTTCGCGATCCCGGCCCGCGAACTGGTGCAACGCATGGGCGAGTACACCTCGATCGAGGCAGATCCCGACGACCCTGTGTCTTTCGTCGCCTCTGACCTGCTCCTGAGCTTCTGGCGCCCGTTTGCAGCCGACGACGAGCCAGAGGAAGAGCAGGGCTACTACTTCAACTCGGTCCTGCTGGCACGGCCTGGCTACTACGACACCCCTGCTCAGGCTGCGGAGCGACTCCAGCAGAGCTCGTGACGGGCCCGTCAGGATGCCAGCAGGACTCGTTTCCGCAAGAGGCCGAATCCGGCCCGGCCGTGTACCCGCTCCGACCAGCTTCCGCAGCCTGGGGACCGAGCCCCGGCCGTCCGACATCTGACACCGATTCGGATCACCTCGCCATCGTTTTGCATCGACTCCACCTTGATCCCCGGATCCGCCGGGAAGATCAGCTCTTCCAGCCGGAGCAGTACCTCGCGCACAGCCCAGAACCATCAGCCCAAAAGAACGCGGTCGGCACCGGCAGTCCACACGATCTCGTGCGACTGAGCGCGATAAGCGGCCCCTGAGTATTCGGTTGGCCCGTGTGCGCGATGGTGGCCCGACCGCATTTCGCCCTGAGGGGGGTGTCTTCCGGGTTCTCTGCGGTTCGTGGTGTGTCGGGATGTGCCCCCGGATGTCCGCCGGCCGGCCGACGGGGGGCGGTCGGGCAAGGCATGATCGAGTCTCCAGGGATTCGACGGTGGGGATGCGGCGTGAGGGATTGGCGGACCGATCCGACGTTCGCGATGTGCCGGGCGCTGGTGGACGGAGCGGATCTGGCCTCGTTCGCGGGAGGCGCGTTCGATGTGCGGGCGGTGGTGGCCGGCATCCAGTCCGGGGCCCACAGCGGGTTGCTCCTCGACGCCGTCCCGTGGGGGAACTTCCCCCACGGGGACGATGCCCGGGAGGCCGTTCACCTGCTGCACACCGGCGAGGACTCCGCTAGCCGCGCGACGGACGTGCTGGGGGGTCTGTGTGCCAACGACAGCCGGGCCGCCGCCGCCCTCGCCGTACCGTTCCTGATCCCCATCGCCACCGATGCCCACCACTCACACCGCGCCGCCGCCCTCGACCTACTCTCCGGCCCGGCCCGCGCCCGGCACCTCGGCGTCGCCTCCCGCGACGAACTCCTTCTCCACCGCACCGATCCTCGGCGCCACGCCCCCGACGACTACGACGACTACGGCGTCGAGGTGACCGGTTACCCGGCAGGCTGGTCGGTGGCCGCCGCCCGAGCCGCGATCACCACCGAAACACCCGTACTCCTGCCCCTTCTCAACGACTCCGACCCCACCATCCGCATCGACGCCGCCTACGCTCTGGCCACCGCCGCCGACCCCGACCACACGGTCCGAACCGCCCTCACCACCAGGTTCGCCACGGAGCATGACGCCATAGTCCGTGCCGCCCTGCTCCTCGCCGCCGCGGAGACCACCCGGGCCCACGCACATCCGCCGACCGTCTGGTGGTTCCATGAGCGGCGGCAGGACTGGACACAGGCCCCCGAAGTCCGCCTGGCCGCGGCGATCGGCTGGCTCTGCCTCACGGACGAACCCGCCCCCGAGGAGCTCCACCAGACCGTCGTCACCTTCGCCACAGACGAACGCGCGCATGCCATGGACGCCTTGCCGTGGATGAACGCCGCCGCCGGATCCGGTGAACCGGGACTCCGGCGCTGTATTCGCCGCATGCTCCACCCCGAAGAGCCCGAACCGTCGGACGACCCCTGGGCCTTCTCGCTTTGAGCGACCGGCCTCGGCCCCGTTTGTGCATCGAAGTTGTCCACCGGGGCCAGGTACGGTGCTCGGTCACATCTCGCGAGACCTGCCAGCAAACCAACAGTCACAGGGAGTAGGCACATCACAGAAGTTGGACCAGAACCCGAGAACCGGTTCTGGCTCAACTTCTGTGGTGCGTGCACGCTGAGTAATGAGGTGGGGAGGACGGTCCCGGCTGGTTAGGCTCCGAGCCATGAGTGGACCGGTGTTGGTGATCGAGTTGGCGGAGGCCGTCCCCAGCGCGGCGATTCAGCGGCTCCGCGACCTTTTGGTTCGCTCCTCGGCACGGTTTGAGGAGAAGCGGGTCGGCGAGTACGACCTGATCATTCACGCGGAGAGCCTCGGCATCTCGGACACCGGGGGCGTCGACGGACGACGGCCCGTCCTGGTCTCCGTCATGGGGCCCGGCATCGGCGACGAGTCCATCTTCGAGGCCGAGCACGCCGACGAAGTCGATCAGAAGCCTCTCATCGGCTTCGCCCCGACCCATGCCGTCGACGTCGTCGCCTTCTGCAACAGTCCAGTCGACCACGTCGTCACGGCCCTGCTGACCGCCGCCGTTATGGACGTGATCGGTGGCGTCGCCAACGCCGAACTAAGGGATGACCAGGTGCCAATGGTGGCCGGCCTTCCGGGCGTCATCGCAACGATGACCGATCCATGGCCCGCCGTGTACGGTTCGGCGGAGTTCCTCAGAGCGTGGGCTCGACAGCCCGGCTTCCGGCTGCTCAAGTAGCCGGAACTCGGCCGGCCGACTCAGGCGAGTAGTACCCGCCTGCGTAACAGCCTGAAGCCCGCGCGGCCGAGCATCTGGCGCTTGCGCATCTTGACCCGGTTGACGTGCCCTTCCACGACGCCCGAGCTCCAGGGCAGGGTCAGACCAGCGATGACGGCGTCGCGGTCGCGGTCCATGCCGGCAGCGAGCCTGTGGAGGCTGGGCAGGTCATCCTGCCGGACGGCGTCCAGCCAGTCAGGCAGGCGCTCGCCCCGGCGCTCGGTGAGCACCCTGCCCGGTAAGGCCAATGGCTGATGGCTGATGGCCACGGACCGTCAGCCGTCGGCCGTCAGGAACCAGTCGACGTCGACGGCTCCGCGTACAGGCTGGCGAGGACGTCGAGTGCCTCCCGCAGACCGCTGGGCCGCAGCATGCCGGGCCGCACGGCACGGCCGGCCCAGCCCGGTCCTGCCAGCAGCACCAGGGGGTGTGTCCGGGCTCCCCGGACACCGAACGACGTGCCGACGACGTGCCGGGCGAGGGCGTGGTTCGCCGTGGAGCGCGCCTGCGACCAGAGGACGACCGCAGCCGGCCCCGTACGCCGCACGGCGGCGTCGAGCGCCTCGGCGGGGACGGCGCCGCCGAACATACGGGCCGGCAGGCCGCGTTCGGCGAGCCCCGCTGCCAGCGCCTCCAGCGGCAGCGTGTGCTGCTCGGCGGGGACGCACGCGAGGAGGACCGGGGGCGCGGGGGCCGCGAGGGAGCGGGGTACGGCCGGTGCGACCTGCCGGAGCGCGGTCGACACGTGCCAGGACAGCAGGTGCTCCACCTCGACGTAACGGTCCCCGGAGGACTCCCACTTGCGTCCCACCGCGTGCAGGGTCGGGACCATCACCTCCTCCCACGCGGTGACGAGCCCGTGCTCCGCCACGACGCCGCGGAGGAGGGAGGTCAGAGCGGGGCCGTCGAGCCGCACGGCGGCCCGGGACAGCCCGCGGCGCTCCCGTCGTGCGTCGCCGACCGGCGGGCCGTCGCCCGGTGCCGGCCGAGGAGCGGGGGAGTCGGGGCCCGGTTCTCGCGGCCGGCGCGGCTCGCGTTCTCGGGAGTACGGGTACGGGTACGGGGACGGGATCGAGTACGGGGACGAGATCGGGTACGGGGCCGGATTCTGGCCCGTGTCCGGTGCGGCCGGGTCCGCACCCGTACCCGCTGCTGTGTCCGCGCCGGGGGTCGCGGTCCGTGCTTGCGGGCCCTCACCGGAGCGCGGTGCCGGCCTGGCCCCTACCGGCGGGGCCACCCCCGCACCTGCCGTCCCTGCCGTCCGCGCCGCACCTGCCGTCCGCGCCGTCCGGGCAGCCCGCGCCGCTTCGGCGGGTGGGACTCCCGACGCGGTCAGCCGGCACATCTCCTCCAGCATGGCGACGTCCTCCGGGGCCCATCGCCGGTGCCGCCCGCCCTCCCGCGCGGCGGGACCGATGCCGTACCGCTGGTCCCAGGAGCGCAGCGTGGTCGGCGACACGCCCAGGTGCCGCGCCACCGCCCCGGTCGTGATGCCGTGCGCCGTGTCGGACATACGACCAGCTTACGATGCGCAAACGATGCGATCGCGGTGGCCGCGGTCCGATCGGGGTGTCCGGACGCGTCAGCCGACGGGACCGCGGTCTCCGGCCGGGAGCCGGCCGGCGCAGGCGTCCAGGGTCGCCCGGTGCACCGCGCGGGCGAGCCGCGCGCCCCAGCGCGAGCGCGGTCCGGCGAACGCCTCGGCGTCGCCGCCGCCGGGCGAGGGGGCGGCCACGCAGACGGCGTCCGTCGGCGTGCCGGAGGCGTCGGCCCCCAGCTCGACCAGCGCCTGCGTCTTCGCCTCGGTCGCGGTGGCCACCGCGTTCACGAGCGCGGCGTCCGTGAGGGGCACGGGCAGCGACACGATGATGTTGATCGTCCCGGGACGTGGGGCCGCGACGCCGTCGGCCTCCGGTGCGGCGGCCCAGCCCCGTACCCCGATCCCGGCGGTGACCACGGCCAGCGCCCCGCCGTCCGCGGCGTACCGCCGGTCCGCGACCGAGGCCGCCGTCATCAGCCCGACGCCCTCGCCCCCCAGCCCCGCACCGGCGGCCAGGTCGCGGAGGTGGTCCACGGGATCGAGCCGCTGGTAGCCGGGCGGGACCTGGGCGTTGAGCACCCACTGCCGTTCGCCGATGCCGCCGCCGAGCACGGCGCTCGACACCATGCGCACACCCGGTCCCGGAGCCCAGACCAGGAGCGGCCACTCCCGGCCCTGTTCCACGTGCGTGAGGAGGGCGGCGTCGGCAAGAGACGCGCTGGTGAGGAGGGTTCGCGGAAGCACCCCACACCCTAACGCGGGGCCTCTTCTCACTCGTACGGGTGAAGGACCCATCCGCTGGGGCACCGGCTCCGAAGCACCCACGACAACGGGGCCGCCGAGGGGAGTTCCCTCCGGTGGCCCGGACCGTCACCACACTCCCGGCCGGGGTGGTCGTGCCGTTCCTTCCTCGCACCCATGCGCGTTCCGTCGCGCACCCGATCCAAGGGGCCCATCCTCATGAACGCTCTTCGTCTCCGTCGTGCAGCCGTCGCCGTCGCCGCGGCGGCCGTGCTGCCCCTCTCCCTGGCCGCCTGCTCGGATTCCGGCTCGGACACCAGGACCGGGGCGGGATCCGAGGCCTCGACCCCCGTGACGCAGGAGAACGCGCCCTCGGCGGGCACGGACACGGCTGCGGACGCCCCGTTCGGCCCGGCCTGTGCTTCGGTGCCTCAGGACGGCGCCGGTTCCTTCGACGGCATGGCGAAGGACCCCGTGGCCACGGCGGCCTCGAACAATCCGGCGCTGTCCACGCTGGTGGCCGCCGTGAAGCAGGCAGGTCTGGTGGACACCCTCAACAACGCCCAGAACATCACCGTGTTCGCGCCCACCAACGACGCCTTCGCCAAGATCCCGAAGGCCGACCTGGACGAGGTGCTGGCCGACAAGGAGATGCTCACCGACATCCTCACGTACCACGTGGTGGGGGAGAAGCTGACGCCGAAGCAGCTGGAGAACGGCTCCTTCGAGACCCTCCAGAAGGGCATGCTCACCACGAAGGGTTCGGGCGAGGCGTACACCGTCAACGACTCGTCGAAGGTGGTCTGCGGCAACGTGCCCACGGCCAACGCCACCGTGTACATCGTCGACACCGTCCTGATGCCCAAGTAGCGGGAGGAGGAGGGGGAGGAGCGGGGTACGCCACCTCGGCGTGCCCCGCTCGGGGCCCGTACGGTCACAGGTCCGAGGTGACGCCGCGACCCGGGCCGCTCTCGCCCTGCGCGTCCTCGAAGGCCTTCCCGTCGAGGCGGTCACCCGCCTGCTCGGCTCGGCGGGCGTCGCGGAGCCGCCCTGCGGGCCGCCGACCGGCTCGGCGAGGCATCCGGTTCCGGTTCCAGTTCCGGTACCGATATCGCGGCGCTCCTCGGAAGCGCCGAGTTCGACCCGTGCACCCTCCACACCCGCCCCACCGACCTGCTCCGCCGCCGCAGGCGCGATCGGTTCGCAGCCCTCGCCGGTGCGGCACTGCTCGCCTCGACGGCCGTCGTCTCCACCGCGGAGCTCCGCTCCGGTACGGAATCCGTCCGCGCCGAGACCTCGACCGCGCTAGGGCGTGTGTCGAAAGTCCCGCCTGCCCGCCGGCGCCCTCGTCCGGGCCCTGGACCCGGCCGCGCTGGTCCGCGTGCCCGCCGAGCGCTGGGACGACACCTCGCGCGTCGACCTCACGGCCTGGCCCGCACGCGGTGCCGGGACGGGCGACGCGGCCCTGCTGCGCCGCGCCCTGGACGCCTGGGCCCGCGGTGCGGCCACCGACGTCCGGCTGACGGCGACCCCGGGCACTGCCACGGCGCCGCCCGCCGAACCGCCCCGGCTCCTCTACGCGGGAACGGTCGACGCCGCCGGAGTGGTGCTCCTGCACGACGGCCGGAGGCTCGCCCGCTACGCCGAACCCCGCGACGGCGGAGGGCCCGCCGCCCTCGACCGCGCGCGCGGACGACGCCGACGTCACGACGGGTGCCGCCGTGGTCCTCAGCCGCACTCCGGGGCGGGCGCGGCTCCTCCTCGCGCCCTGGATCGCCGAGGCAGGGGTACGCGACCTCCGCGCGCCCGGCACCGCGGCCCGCCCCCTGGACGTCGCCCCGGACGGAGTCACGGCCCCCGTTCCGTACGAGGGCCGGGCGGTTGCACCCGGGCGCCCGCGCTCCAACTCACCTCCTCCTCCCGGATCGTCGAGGACCACGCCTTCCTCCTCGCGGATCTCGGGGAGCTCACCCCGGCCCACCTGACCTGGACTCCGAGTCCGGGCACGGGAGTCCCGGCGCGGGCGCCGCGCGAGGCGACCGGTGAGCGGGGGCTCGCGGCCTGGGCGCGCTCCGCCTGTTCCCTGGCGCCCCTGCACGGCACGGGCGTCCGCTCGGTCAACCGCTGGGAGTACGCCGAGCAGGCCCTGCCCGACGGGGCCGGCCGGGCCGTGTGGGTCTGCTCGCGAGTGGACACCTGGGAGGGGAGCGGCAGGGCGTCCGTCTCCTTCGAGCCGCCTACCGCGCCCTCCCCGCCCGACGTGCCCTCCACGCCCTCCGTGCCTTCCGGCACAGCTGGCACCACCGGCACCGTCCCGCGCGCCGTAGTGGAGCTCCGGAACACGGCGGCGTGCAGCCGCTTCGGGCAGCACGTGCTCGCAGGGACCTACTGGACGGCACCGTCGGGCAGGCGCTACCTCCTCGCCGCGGGCAGCCGGCGTCTGACCGGGATCACCGCCGGGGGAGCCGTCTCCGCCACCGGGCGGGGCCCGGTGCTGTCGGCCGCGGCGGGTGCGGACGGTCCGGTGCGGACGGTCCGGTGCGGCTCACGGGTCGGCTCGCCGACGGCTCCACCCTCCCCGGCTGGACGGCACCGACGGGGCACCGGCCATGACGGCACGTACCGCATACCGGCCATGACGGCAGGTACCGGGCGCCGGTCGTGACGGTACGTACCGGTACCTGCCATGACCACACGTACCGCGTACCTGCCATGACCACGCACACACAGGGCCGACGGTGACCCTGCCGGCCATCGGCACGCAACGGCGTTGCGCTCACGGACACTTGAGAACCGTCGGCTCCCGTCACCTCGAAGCAAGTCCAACATATTTCAACATCTTGGCGAGTGAGTCGAGGTGAGCACCCACGTAGTAAGCGATTGCTTTGCGAAACCGCCTCGTCAGGCATCGGTAACGGCGACGTATCGATCCGAAACCCGCCAGGCACTCTGTTGACTTTTGGTGGAAACGGCGATTTTCTGTGGTGCATCGAGTTGATTAACCGCTGACCAAGGCGACTTCAGCACCCTCCGAAGCGCCCGGTCGCCCCCTCTCGCACCGTCGTCGGACAGGACCGGAACCGTTGTTCCCCCCTCCTCGCCACGATCCTCCGCGAGTCCACCTGATTCTGTGCCTCACCGGTCGGCCGTGTGCGGCCCGTCCTAGCAAGGGGAATGACATGTTCACTGGAAACAACCGGCGGCCGGTGGCGGCGGCAGTCCTGGGCCTGGCCTCCGTTCTCGCACTGACCTCCTGCTCCAGCGGCCAGCAGGCGGCCGGTTCGGGCGGCGGCGGCGACGACACCAAGGTCGACGGCAAGATATCCCTGACCTACCTCCAGAAGCAGGGCGACCAGGAGTACTTCGTCGGTGAGGCGGCCGGCGCCAAGGCCAAGGCGGACGAGCTCGGCATCGACCTGAAGGTCGTCAACCTCGGCACCGACGCCAACAAGACCATCAGCGAGGCCCAGTCGGCGATCTCGCAGAAGAGCAACGGCCTGATCGTCGTCGTCCCCGACCCGGCCGTCGGGCCCCAGGTCGCCCAGATCGCCAAGGACGCCAAGGTCGCCCTGCTCACCTCCGACGACCAGATCTGCACGACCGGTCCGGACCCGTCCACCTGTCCGGCCGATGCCCTCGTACCCCGGATCGGCTTCAGCGGCGCCCAGATGGGCGGCGAGGTCGGCAAGCGCGCCGCCGCGGAGTTCAAGAAGGCCGGCTGGAACCCCGCCGAGACCCGCACCATCTCCGCCTGGAAGCAGGACGTGACCGTCTGCACCGACCGCGTCAAGGCGTCCAAGGAAGCCTTCGCCGCCGGCGCCGGCGCCAAGGTGCAGAACATCGACGTCCCCACGGACAACAGCCCCACCGGCGCGCAGGACAAGATCGCGGCCACGATCACCGCGAACCCGAGCGTCAAGCACTGGGTCGTCTGGGGCTGCAACGACGAGAACGTCCAGGGCGGCGTGACCGCGCTGGAGAACGCCGGCTTCAAGGCCGACGACGTCATCGGCGTGGGCCTCGGCGCCTACCTCGCCTGCAAGAACTGGAGCTCCGGCAAGCCGTCCGGCATGAAGGCCGCGCTGTTCATCAACGGCGAGGACGTCGGCGCCCTGGCCGTGCAGACGATGTACGACAAGCTCAAGAACGGCAAGGCCTTCCCCAAGGAGGCTTTCGCCCCGACCACGATGGTCGACGCCTCCACCTGGAAGTCCGCCGGAGTCACCTGCGGCTGAGCCGCGGCCCCTCGGCGCCGGTGCGGCGGTCCCGTCCCGCCCGCCGCACCGGCTTCTCCGGCCGCCCGCCGCATCGCCGTAGCGGCCTCTCCCGCCGCCCGGCGCTCCGTCGGTCCGTTCCCGTCCCTCCAGCCCGTGAGGCCACCATGACCACACCCGGCACCCGACCCCCCACGCCGGCGACCCCAGGTGCCGGTGTCGCCGTCGAGAACATCACCAAGCGCTTCGGCGCCGTCCAAGCCCTCGGTGGCGTCACCCTGACCTTCCCCCCGGGGCAGGTCACCGCCCTCATGGGCGAGAACGGCGCGGGCAAGTCCACGCTGCTGAAGATCCTCACCGGTGACCACCAGCCCACCGAAGGACGCGTCTTCCTCGACGGCGAGCCGGTCTCGTTCGCCTCGCCGCAGGACTCACGCAAGGCCGGGATCCGCATCATCCCGCAGGAGCCGGAGATCATCCCGCACGTCTCCGTGGCGGAGAACGTCTACGCAGGATCCCTTCCCCGCAAGGCCGGCCGACGTCTCGACCGCGCCGAGCTGCGTCGAAGGATCACCAGCGACCTGGCACGGCTCGGCTTCGAGAAGGTCATCGACCCCGACCAGCTCGGCTCCGAACTGACCGCTGCTCAGCGGCAGTTGGTGGAGATCCTGCGGGCCCTCACCGGCGAGGCCAAGGTCATCGCCTTCGACGAGCCGACCTCCTCGCTCGCGGAGAACGAGGCCGAGGCCCTGTTCGCCCTGATCGACCGGCTGCGCGCCCAGGGCATCGCGATCATCTACGTCTCCCACCGCATGAAGGAGATCTTCCGGCTCGCGGACCGGATCGCGGTGCTCCGTGACGGTGCCTCCGCCGGTGTCCTCGAGGCCGCGCAGACCACCGAGAGCGAAGTCGTCCGGATGATGGTCGGCCGTGACCTCTCCTCGCTGTTCGTACGGCAGGACGTGGCCCGGGACGAGGTCGTCCTGGACCTGGACGGCGTCACCACCGACGACGTCACCGACATCAGCCTCCAGGTCAGGGCCGGAGAGGTGGTCGCCCTCGCCGGGCTGATGGGCGCCGGGCGTTCGGAGCTGGGGCTCGCGCTCGCCGGTGACCGGCCCCTGCGCTCCGGGCGGATCTCCCTGAACGGCAAGCCCCTGCGGCTGCGCAGCCCGAAGGACGCCATCCGGGCCGGCATCGGCCTGGCCCCGGAGGAGCGCAAGGCCCAGGCCCTCTTCCTGCAGCGGTCCATCCGTGACAACACCTCCCTGGTCAGCCTGGAGCGGCTGCGCCGGATGCGCTTCGTCCGCAGCGGCCAGGAGAAGGCCGTCGCCCAGGAGTTCTCCGACCGGCTCAGGGTGCGCACCCCGTCCATCGAGCACGAGGTGCGCAAGCTGTCCGGCGGCAACCAGCAGAAGGTCGTCCTCGCCCGGTGGCTGCTGCGCCGGCCGAAGGTCCTGATCCTCGACGAGCCCACCCGCGGCATCGACATCGGCGCCAAGGCGGAGATCTACCGGATCATCGCCGACCTCGCGCGGGACGGCGTCGCGCTGCTCGTGATCTCCTCCGAGCTCCCCGAGGTGCTCGGACTCGCCGACCGCGTCGTGGTGATGCAGAACGGTCGCATCACCGGCGAACTCAGTCGGGCCGAGGCGACCGAGGAATCGATCCTCAACCTCGCCATGGCCGACGACCTCGCCACCGTGGACGCCGCCCCCACCCCGGCCGCCGCCCGGCCCCGTACCGACTCCGCCCATGGAGGCTCCCGATGACCACCACCGCCACCTCCCCGGCCGAGACCGAGAAGGCCCCGACAGCGGCCCGCAAGCGCTCGCCGCTGGCCGCCTTGGGTGGGCAGAACCTCAGCCTCATCGGTGCGCTCGTCGTGGTCCTCGGGCTGTTCGGCGCCCTCAACGAGAACTACCTCAGCCTTTCGAACATCCAGGTGATCGCCGAGGCGGCCACCATCACCGGCCTGCTGGCGATCGTCCAGACCGTCGTCATCATCTGCGGCGGCCTCGACATCTCCGTCGGCTCCCAGGTCGGCGTCGCCTCCGTGGTCAGCGCCATGGTCTTCACCAGCACGGGCTCCAGCGCGATCGTCGGCATGCTCGCCGCCGTCGGCGTCGGCATACTCGTGGGCGTCCTCAACGGCATCGTCATCGTGTACGGCCGCGTCAACCCGACCATCGCCACCCTCGCCGGACTCGCCGCCTACAAGGGCCTCGCCCAGCTCCTGTCCGACGGCCGCGCCCAGGGCTACGTCCTCAACGACCCGATCTTCGTGTTCCTCGGCCGCGGCAAGATCGCCGGCCTGCCCGTGATGGTCTGGCTCCTCATCGTCGTCGCGATCGCCGTGCACGTGATGCTCAGGTACACCGACCTCGGCCGGAACCTCTACGCGATCGGCGGCAACGACACCGCCGCCCGCCTCGCCGGCATCAACATCAACAAGTACCTCGTCGCGGTCTACGCCCTCATCGGCGTCGTCGCCGCCGTCGCCGGCATCCTGCTCACCGCCCGCACCGGCTCCGGCCAGCCCGTCTCCGGCAGCGAAGGCCTCGAACTCAAGGCCATCACCGCCGCCGCCCTCGGCGGCTGCGCCCTCAAGGGCGGCAAGGGCGGCGTCGGCGGCACCCTGCTCGCCGTCGCCCTCCTCGGCGCACTGGAGAACGGCCTGACCGTCGAGGGCATCAACACCTTCTGGCAGAACGTCGCCCAGGGCGCCCTGCTCGTGGCCGCCGTGGTCATCCAGCAGCGCCGCAACGGTGAACGGGCCGTGGGACTGCCCCACTGACCGGACACACGGACGAGGCCCGCCCCCTTCGGGGAGCGGGCCTCGCGGCGTTTCCGCGGCTGTCCGGGAGGGATGGTGAGCGCGGTGTCGTCCAGCGGGAAGTGGGTCGGGACGGCGAGGTCCTCCTGGGAAGTGGGCGTCAGGGTGACTACGGTCCGGCGACGGCACCGAGACCGATGGTCTTCCGGGCGTGGCCGCCGTACGTGATCAGGTCGGAGTACCGCCGGTCTTCCGCACCGTCCTGCCCGACTCGCAGCCGGGGCTGCCGAGCAGCCGCGTCCTGGTGCGGTCGCCCCGTGGGGGCGTTCAGCGTCAGGCCGACGGGCACACCGGTGGCCGTGCGGGTCGGGAGGCGCCGGCGTCGCGGGTGACGGCCTGGACCTGGGGGCTGAGGGTCACGGGGGTCGTGGAGACCTGGTCCGCCCGGGCGCTGGTCAGGGTGACTCCCTGGGCATGCGGGCACCGACGCCGACGGCGTCGGGACGACGAAGAGCCCTCCGGGGACCGGTGCGACGAAGTGCCCTCCCGGCCCCGGGGCGACGAAGAGCCCTCCCGGCCCCGGCCCCGGTACGACGAAGACCCTCCCGGGGACCGGGAGGGCGGAGAGCGGGAGGGCGGACAGCGGGAAACGACGAAAGCCGGGCTCGGGCGCACGGGGGGGCGCGTCCGAGCCCGGCATCGCCGGGGGTTCCTACTCCTCGGTGGGGCCGAGGTCGGGCGTCTCGCGGAAGTCGACGGTACGGGCCCGGGGGCCGGCGTGGAGTTCCAGGACGACGATCTCGTTCGTACCGGCGCGCAGGACGGGAGCGGGGACGTACAGCGACTGCTGCGGGCCGCGGGACCAGTAGCGGCCGAGCGCGAAGCCGTTCACCCAGGCGTTGCCCTTGGTCCAGCCTTCGAGGTGCAGGAAGGTGTCGGCCGCCTCGGTGAGCTCGAAGGTGCCCCGGTGGAAGGTCGGGCCCACGGGAGTCGTCGTGGTGGCCGCGAAGGGGATGTCCTCCAGCGAGGTGAGCGGCAGCGGCCGGTTCGTCCAGGCCACCGGCTCGACGCCGTCGAGACGGACCGCGCCGAGCAGTCCCTTGCGGTCGTGGATGCCCTGGCCGTAGTTCACCCGGCCCTGGTTCTCCACCAGGATCGAGAGCACGCTGCCCGCCCGGGGGACCGTGAAGGCCAGGGAGTGCTCGTGGTTCTCGCGCTCCAGGACGCCCACCGGCTGCCCGTCGACGAAGACCTGGGCGCGGTCGCGGACGTGCTCGATCTCCAGCAGGGCCGGGCCGCGCACGGGCAGGGTGGTCTCGTAGAGGACGAAGCCGAAGTCCTGCTCCAGCTCCTCCATGGTCAGCGGCCGTCGGGAGTCGATCCGCGGCGTCAGCGCCGCCGCGCTCGGCAGCAGCTCGGCGCTCTCCGTCAACTTGACCGCGGGGACGGCCAGTTTGGCGCCCGGGGCGGGGACGCCATCGCTCGGCACGGGCGCGTACTTGGCGATGATCTCGCGGAAGGCGGTGTACTTCTCCGTCGGGTCCCCGGCCTCGTCGAGCGGCGAGTCGTAGTCGTAGGAGGTGACGGTGGGCCGGTAGGTGTGCTTGTCGTTGGCGCCGTTGGTGAAGCCGAAGTTGGTGCCGCCGTGGAACATGTAGAAGTTGACGGAGGCGCCGGTGGCGAGGACCTCGTCGAGCTCGCGGGCGGCGTCGTCGGGGTCGCGGACCACGTGCTGGGCGCCCCAGCGGTCGAACCAGCCGATCCAGAACTCCGTCGTCATCAGCGGCCCCTCGGGGCGCAGCGCGCGCAGGGCGGCCAGGTGATGGGCGGAGCGGCTGCCGAAGTTGGCGGTGGCGAGGACGCCGGGCAGGGCGCCCCGCTCCACGTCGACCGGCTGGTCGCAGGTGAACAGGGGGACGTCGACCCCGCAGGCGCGCAGCGAGTCGGCGATGTGCTCCATATAGGCGGTGTCGTCGCCGTAGGCCCCGTACTCGTTCTCCACCTGCACGGCGAGGATCGGGCCGCCCTGCGAGGCGAGGTACGGCCGGAGCGGGGTGAGCAGGCGGTTGAAGAAGTCGTCCACCGCCGCCAGGAACCGGGGGTCGCGGGTGCGCAGCTGTATGTCCGGCTCGGTGAGCAGCCACGAGGGCAGACCGCCGCCCTCCCACTCCGCGCAGATGTACGGGCCGGGGCGCAGCAGGACGTGCAGCCCTTCGGCGGCGGCGAGTTCGATGAAGCGGGGGAGGTCGAGCCCGCCGTCCATCACGAAACGGTCGGGGCGCGGCTGGTGGAGGTTCCAGGGGACGTAGGTCTCGACGGTGTTGAGTCCCATGAGCCGGGCCTTGCGGAGCCGGTCCTGCCACTGCTCGGGGTGGACCCGGAAGTAGTGCAGCCCGCCGGACAGGAAACGGAAGGGCTGGCCGTCGAGCAGGAATCCGGCCTTGTCTGTCTGGAGAACGGGCATGCGCTGCTTGCTCCTGTTACGTGAAGGGTCGTGCGGGTTGAGACGTCGCCCTGTTTGTTTGCGTAAACATACAGGACATGGCAAGCCCTTTCTACAGGCTTGCGGGGGCGGAGTCGCCATGCGGCTCCGCCCCGCGGTGGTGGAGCTACTTGTTGACGGTGAAGCCCTGGTCCTTGCCGTACTTGACGCTGACGTCCTGCCAGGCCTTCAGGCCGTCGTCGAGCTTCGTCGAGGAGACGTACGCCTTGCCGACGGTGTCGTTGAAGACCGAGTTCGAGTACACCTGGAAGGGCAGGTAGGACCAGTCGGCGCCGACGTTACGGGCGGACTCGGCGAAGATCCGGTTGGCCTGCTGGCCTCCGAAGTACGGGAACTTGGCGTCGAGGAACGCCTTCGACTCGAGGTCGGCGCGGGTGGCGGGGAAGGCGCCCTCGGCGACGCGGGCGCTCGCGCCGGCGCCGGTGGTGGCGAACTCGGTGAAGGCGTAGGCGAGTTCCTTGTTCTTGGCGGCCTTCGGCACGGCGAGCGAGCTGCCGCCGTTCTCGGCGCTGGTCTTGTCGCCCTTCGTCCACGCCGGCAGCGGGGCGACCCGCCAGTCACCGGAGGCGGAGGCGACTCCGGAGGTGAGGTTGGCCGGCATCCAGGCGCCGATGGAGAGGGTGGCGATCGAGCCGTCCGCCAGTCCCTTGTACCAGGCGTCGCTCCAGGAGCTGATCGGCGCGACCAGCTTCTCGTCGAGGAGCTTCTGCCAGGTGGCGCTGTACTTCTTGGTGCCCTCGTCGCCGAAGTTCACGGTGACGTCGGTGCCGTCGGTCTGGTAGGGGCGGCCGCCGGCCTGCCAGATGAGGCTGGTCGTGGCGCCGGCGTCGCCGGTGTCGTTGGTGATGAAGAGCTTCGGGTCGGCCTTGTGGAGGGTACGGGCCGCCTCCACGTACTCGTCCCAGGTCGTCGGCACCTTTATGCCGTGCTTGTCGAAGATCTTCTTGTTGTAGAAGAACGCCATGGGGCCGGAGTCCATGGGCAGGGCGTAGATCGCCTTGTCCTCGGTGACCGCGTTCCACGGGCCGGGGGTGAAGCTCGTGCCGTACTTCTGGGCGCCGTAGGGGGAGAGGTCCTCGACGGACTTGCCGATGGCGAACTGGCCGAGGGCGTAGTACTCGACCTGCGCCACGTCGGGGGCGCCGTTGCCGGCCGAGATCGCGTTCTGCAGGGCGGTGTACTGCTTGTCGCCGGTGCCCGCGTTGACCAGCTCGATGTCGACCTTGGGGTACTTCTTCTCGAAGTCCTCCGCCACCTTCTTGAGCGTGGGCTCCCAGGCCCACACCGTCACCTTTCCGCCCTTCTCGAGCGCGGCGTTGATGTCCTTCGGGGCGCCGCCGGCGGAGCCGTTGCCCGAGTCGTCGGAGCCGCAGGCCGTGGCGGTCATCGTGAGCGTGGCGAGCACGGCGAGCGAGCCGAGCAGTCTGCGAGTGGTGTGCTTACGCATGGGAGGTGCTCCTGGTCGGTGGTGCGGGTGGGGAGGGACTTTCGGGAGGGGGCGGGTCAGGGGTGGGCGGTCATTCCTTGACGCTGCCGGCGGCCAGGCCGGACTGCCAGTACCGCTGGAGCATCAGGAAGACGGCCACGATCGGGACGATCGTCAGCAGGGAACCGGTGACGATGAGGTCGAAGACGGCCTCGCCGCCGGCCGTCTGCGCCTGGGCGTTCCAGGCGTTGAGGCCGAGGGTCAGGGGGTACCAGTCGGGGTCCTTGATCATGATCAGCGGCAGGAAGTAGTTGTTCCAGGTCGCGACCATGGAGAACAGCAGCACGGTGACGGTGCCCGGCACGAGGAGCGGCAGCGCGATCGTGAAGAAGGTGCGCAGCTCGCCGGAGCCGTCGATGCGCGCGGCCTCGAGGAGCTCGGTGGGAACGGCCTCGGAGGCGAAGACCCACATGAGGTAGAGCCCGAAGGGCGAGATGAGTGAGGGAATGATGACTGCCCAGGGGGTGTTCGTCAATCCCATGTTGCTGAACATCAGGAAGGTGGGTACCGCCAGGGCGGTGCCGGGGACGGCCACGGCTCCGATGACGACCGCGAAGACCGCCTTGCGGCCCGGGAAGTCGAACTTCGCCAGGGCGTAGCCGCCCAGGACGGCGAGGACCGTGGCGCCGCCCGCGCCGGCGGCGACGTACATCAGCGTGTTGAGCAGCCAGCGGACGAAGACGCCGTCGTCGTAGGTCAGCGTGCGGGTGATGTTGTCCCACAGGTTGAAGTCGTCGGCGAACCACAGCCCGAAGGAGTCGAGGAGTCCCCGCTGGCTCTTGGTGGCGTTGATGACCAGCCAGGCGAGTGGGAGCAGAGTGTAGACGAGGACCAGGCCGGTGACGAGGGTCAGCGGGATGCTGCGGCGGGGGTTGAGCGGAGTGTGCGGGAGCTTGCGGCGCTTGGCCGTGGTGGGGCGGGTGCGGTGCGAGGAGGCGGGGGCGCTGCCGGTCCGCGGCTCCGTGGGAGACGGGGTGGGCTCGGCGGCCGCGGTGGTCATGGAGGTGGTCATGGCTCAGCCCTTCCGCATGCCACGCAGCTGGACCGCGTAGGCGATGATCGCGGTGATCACGCCCATCACGATCGCCACGGTCGCCGCGTAGTTGTGCTGCTGGCCCGAGAAGGACAGCGAGTACGTGTAGAGGTTGGGGGTCAGGTCGCTGGTGATGGCGTTGGGGGCGAGCTTCTGCAGGATGCTCGGCTCGTTGAAGAGCTGGAAGCTGCCGATGATCGAGAAGATCGTGGCGATGACCAGTGCGCTGCGGATGGCCGGCAACTTGACCGAGGTCACGATGCGCCACTCCCCGGCGCCGTCGATCGACGCCGCCTCGTAGAGCGAGCGGGGGACGACCTTGAGAGCGGAGTAGAAAATCAGCATGTTGTAACCGACGAACTCCCAGGTAACGATGTTGCCGATGGAGGCGAGTACGAGGGAGGGGGAGAGCGGGTTGGGGAGGTTGACGCCGAGCGCGTCGTTGATGTTGCCCACCAGGCCGAACTGGTTGCCGTACATGAAGCCCCAGATGAGGCTGGCGACGACGGCGGGTACGGCGTACGGGAGGAAGATCGAGACGCGGAAGAACGTCTTGCCGTAGAGCCGGCCGCTGTCGATCGCGAGGGCGGCGAGGAGCGCGATGCCCAGCATGACCGGTACCTGGATCAGCAGGAAGAGGCCGACCCGCATCAGGCCGTCCCAGAAGCGGGGGTCCGTGAGGGCCTCGCCGTAGTTGTCGAGACCGACGAAGGAGGTGCCGCCGATGAGCCGGTCCTGGAACAGACTCAGGTACCCGGCGTACCCGATCGGCGCGAGAAAGACGAGGCCGAAGACCGCGACGAACGGGCCGGCGAACCCCCAGCCCACGAGGGCCTCCTTGCGGAGGCGGAAACGGGCTCGTGGGCGGGGCGGTGGTGCTGCCGTAGCACGCGTCGACAGGAGCGTCATGGGCTTGGGTCCTAGCGTCGGTGACCGAGCGGTCCGGAGACGGGGAGCGAAAGTAGTGCGGCCTGAGGCCGAGAACCGACCCTGTGGAAGGGTTGGCCGACGAGAAATGTTTACGTAATCATCGGTAGCGTGATGGTGACATTCCCGCTGAGGGGCGTCAAGCACGAAGTGGTAGCGAATGAGAGGGATTCGGGTGACCGAGCAGAACGCGACCGGTCGGTCGGCGGCGGCCGTGAATGACGGCCGACGGGGGGCGCGAACCAGGCCGCGCCGTGTTTCCATGGCGGATGTCGCCCAGCGGGCGGGGGTCTCCTCGCAGACGGTTTCCCGCGTCTCCAACGGCGACGCGGCCGTCGTCGAGGCCACCAGGAAGAAGGTCCTCGACGCGATGAAGGAGCTGGGATACCGCCCCAACAGCGCGGCTCGCGCCCTCAAGCGGGGTGAGTTTCGAGCCATCGGCGTCATCACCATGGGGCTCACCAGCACGGGTAACGTCCGGACTCTGGACGCCATAGCGGGCTCGGCGTCCCGCGCCGGCTACGCGGTCACCCTGATCCCGCTCGACGCGCCCACGCAGAAGAACGTCAAGGGGGCGTTCACCCGCCTCGACGAGCTGGCGGTCGACGCAGTCGTGCTGATCATGGAGGTGCACCTGCTCGACACCGCCGCCCTCACCCTGCCGCCGCACGTCAAGGTGGTCGTGGTGGACTCCGACGCCACCGGACGCTTCCCGGTGGTGGACACGGACCAGCGGCAGGGCGCCCGCGCCGTGGTGCGGCATCTGCTCGATCTCGGCCACGGCACGGTGTGGCACATCGCGGGACCCGAGGAGTCCTTCGCCGCGGGCCGTCGTGCCGAGGCGTGGGAGGCGGCGCTGCGCGAGGAAGGGCGCACGGTGCCGCCCGTGCTGCGCGGGGACTGGACCCCCGAGTCAGGTTACGAAGCCGGCCTGAGGATCGCCGACGAGGCCGACTGCACGGCGGTGTTCGTGGCGAACGACCAGATGGCCCTCGGTTTGCTGCGGGCCCTCCACTCCCGCGGCGTGCGCGTCCCCGAGGACGTCAGCGTCGTCGGCTTCGACGACATCCCCGAGGCGGCCTCCTTCATCCCGCCCCTGACCACCATCCACCAGGACTTCGCCCAGGTCGGAGCGTTGTGCGTCGAGGCCGTCCTGAGGGAGCTGGCGGGCGAGACGGTGACGGGGGTGCAGCTCGTGGCGACCACCCTGGTGGAGCGGAGCAGTACGGCGTCCCCCGGCGCGCGCGGACGGGAGCGCTGAGACCGTACGCCCGGGGAGGGAAGGGAAGGGAAGGGAAGGGGGGGAAGGACGACGCCGACGTCGACCGGGCATGACAGCAGGGCCGGCAGGAGGACGATGTCTGCCGGGCGCGGCGGGCTGCCGGCGGTAGAGGGCCGGGCCGGCTTCAGGCCATGGCGCCGGGCCGCGGCGGAGCCGTGCTCGAACGCACCACGAGGGCGGGTTCCACCGCCCTGCGCCGCGGTCCGTCCGTACGGCCTTCGATCTGGTCGAGCAGCAGCGCGACGCAGTGCTTGCCGACCACCTCGAAGTCCTGGTGCACGGTCGTCAGGGGCGGATGGAGGTACGCGGCCTCGGCGATGTCGTCGAAACCGGCCACGCTGACGTCCCCCGGCACGCTTTTGCCCGATTCGTGCAGGGCGCGCATCAGGCCCATCGCCATCTGGTCGTTCGCGGCGAAGACGGCCGTGACCTCCGGATGCCGGGCGATGTCGAGACCGGCCCGGTAGCCCGACTTCGCCGACCAGTCCCCGTACGCCACCGGCGGGACGGGCGCGCCCGCGTCCGTCAGGGTCCGGCGCCAGGCGTCGGCGCGCCGGCGCGCGGCGAAGGAGTCGGGCGGGCCGGCGAGGTGCCAGACCGTACGGTGGCCGAGGCCGAGCAGGTGGGACACCACGCTGCGGGAGCCGTGGGCCTGGTCGAAGTCGACGTTGGGATACTCGTGGCCGGTGTCGCCGTCGGCGACGACCACCGGCATGGACGGCGGCAGGTGCAGCGACGGGGTGTCGAGCATCTGCGACTCGACCAGCACGATTCCGTCGACGGACTGCAGCATCAGATGCTGGAACGCGTGGCGTACGGCGGCCTCTGTCTGGGCCCGTACGCCCATGAAGTTCACGGAGAAGTCGGCCTCGCGTGCGGCGTCGGCGATCGCGCCGAGCGTACGGGCGTTGCCGTGCGCGCCCACGTCGAAACTGACCACGCCCAGAGCCCCGAACCGGCCGGTGACCAGCGCGCGGGCCGCCGTGTTGGGGCGGTAGCCGAGCGCCTGCATGGCGGCGAGCACCTTCTCGCGGGTGGCGGAGTCGACGTTCTCCCGGTTGTTTGCCACCCGGGAGACCGTCTGCGAGGAGACGCCCGCCAGGGTGGCGACCTCCGCCATGGAGGGCCACTGGCGGGCCGCCCGGGAGCGAGGCGACCGTGTTCTGTTCTCCGTCGCCATGCTCGCGACCTTCCGTCGGAAGACATCCAAAGACATCCAGAGACGTCCAGGGCCGCCCGCGCGGGGGCCCTAAGTATGTTGGCGTAAACATACCGGCCGGTCAAACTTCGGCGAATCTTGTCCGAATCCTTGACAGTGCTCTCGGTCACTCCCAAACTCTCGTCCCAAGCGCTCGTGTTAACGCGAACATGGGAAGGCGACACCTCCGTGTAACACGGAGGTCACCTTCAGTCGGCGATTTCCGGACCCACCCGGCGGTCGCCTTCCGCGCGGCACACGAGCCGAACAACGGGCTCCCCCCTCATCCGCAGGCACCCCCGCACCAGAGGTGCGCCTACGCCTGCCTCATCCGCCCCACCCGCCACTTTCCCCCCCAGAACCACGAGGTACGCGATCATGCGACGCACATCCTCGGGGACGGCCACCGTGCTCACCGCACTCTGTGCCGTTCTCCTGTCCCTGCTGGGCACCGCCGGCACCGCTCACGCGGCGGCAGTCACCATCAACAACGCCACCCAGTTCACCGACCCGGCGGGCAACCCCGTACACGCCCACGGCGGCGGGGTTCTCAAGGTCGGCGCGTACTACTACTGGTTCGGCGAGAACCGGAACGCCGACAACAGCTTCCGGTACGTCTCCGCCTACCGCTCCACCGACCTGAAGACGTGGGAGTTCCGCAACCACGTCCTCAAGCAGGAGACCGATCCGGAGCTCCAGGGCGCCAACATCGAGCGGCCCAAGGTCATCTACAACGCCTCGACCGGCCAGTACGTGATGTGGATGCACAAGGAGGGCAGCGCCACCGACTACTCCGAGGCGCGTGCCGCGGTCGCGGTCTCCTCGACCGTCGACGGTGACTACTCCTGGCGCGGCAGCTTCCGCCCCGAGGGGCACATGTCCCGTGACATCACCACCTTCGTGGACACCGACGGCACCGGCTACATGATCTCGGCGGCCAACGAGAACGCCGACCTGCACGTCTACCGCCTCACCGCCGACTACACCGCGATCGACGCCCAGGTGAACAAGCTCTGGTCCGGGCAGTGGCGTGAGGCCCCCGCGATGTTCAAGCGGAACGGCGTCTACTTCCTGCTCACCTCCGGCGCCACCGGCTGGTCCCCCAACCAGCAGAAGTACGCCACCGCCACCAGCATCACCGGCTCCTGGACCGGGCTGCAGGACATCGGCGACTACAACACCTACGGCTCCCAGACCGCGTACGTCCTGCCGGTCCAGGGCACGTCCGGCACCTCGTACCTCTACATGGGCGACCGCTGGGGCAACTCCATCGGCGGCATGGTCAACGACTCCCAGTACGTCTGGGCGCCGCTGAAGTTCCCCACGAACACCACCATGACCATGGACTACTTCCCGCAGGTCACCGTGGACACGGCCACCGGTACGGTGCAGGGCCTCGGAACGTGGCAGACGCTGAAGGCCTCGCACAGCGGCAAGTGCGCCGACGTCGCGGACCGCTCCACCGCCGACGGTGCCGCCCTCATCCAGTGGGGCTGCGCCAACAGCGTCAACCAGCAGTTCTGGCTCAAGTCCGCCGGCAACAACCGGGTGCAGATCGTGGCCCGGTACAGCGGCAAGTGCCTCGCCCCCCAGGACGGGTCGACCGCCGACGGCGCCGCCATCGTCCAGTACGCCTGCAACGGTACGTCCGCCCAGCAGTGGAAGGTGATCGGCTCCGGCAACACCGTGCAGCTGTCCCCCGTGCTGAGCGGCAAGTGCCTGGACGTCATGAACACGTCCACGAATGACGGCACGCCGCTCATCCAGTGGAGCTGCAACAGCAGCGCCGCCAACCAGAAGTGGCTCCGCACGGCTGCCTGATCGCCGTCCGGACCGCACCGGGCAGGCCCCGCCCCCCGTCGGGGCCTGCCCCACCCACGACCGCTCGTCCCGCACCCGCACCCGCACCGCCCGGCCGCGCCGGCCCCCGTCGCCCGCGGCCCCCTCGGCGATCAATGATGAAGTCAGGGAGATCGACCATGCCCTCCACCCGTGAACGACCCCCGAACCGCATGCGCAGGAGCGGAGCGGTCCTGGGCACCGCCGCCGTGGCCGCGCTCCTCGCGACCGGCCTCACGCCCGTGACAACCGCGGCGGCCGCGAGCACCGAGCAGGCGGTGACCGTCCGCCCCGACCCGAGCTACCAGCAGCAGCCGTTCGAGGGCTGGGGCACCGCGCTCGCCTGGTTCGCCAACGTGACCGGAGGCTGGCCGGATGCCCAGCGCAACGCGCTCGCGGACGCCCTCTACGGCCAGGACGGCCTCGGCCTCAACATCGCCCGCTACAACATCGGCGGTGGCGACAGCCCCGAGACCACCCCCTACATGCGGGCCGGCGCCGCCGTCCCCGGCTACTGGAACCGCCCCGGGGCCGAGTCCCCCGACTGGTGGGACCCGAACAACCCCACCCACTGGAACCCGAACGCCGACGCCAACCAGCGCTGGTGGCTCACCGCCGCCAAGGCGCGGGGCGCCGACAAGTTCGAGGCCTTCTCCAACTCCGCGCCCTACTTCATGACGAACAGCGGTCTCGTCTCGGGCAACTGGAACGCCGGGTGGGACAACCTCCGCTCCGACCAGTACGAGCGGTTCGCCACATACCTCTCCGGCGCGATGCAGCGCGCGCAGAACGCCACCGGTGTCACCTTCAACACCCTTTCCCCCATCAACGAACCCAACACCAGCTACTGGGGGGCGGGCGGCCGGCAGGAAGGCTCCCACTGGGACCCCGCCTCCCAGTCGCGCATGTACACCACCATGCGGGCCCGGCTGAACGCCGACGGCATCACCACGCCCATCGCCGCCATGGACGAGACCAACCCGAACACCTTCCGCACCAACTGGGACACCTACGACACGGCGGCCAAGGCCGCGCTCGGCCAGCTCAACACCCACACGTACAGCACCGGCGGCCGTACCGGAGTCCGTGACATCGCCAAGGGTTCGGCCAAGCCGCTGTGGATGTCCGAGGTGGACCTCGGCGGCAGCGTCGGGCAGAGCTTCACCGACATGAGCCCCGCCCTCGACCTCACCCAGCGCGTCAACGAGGACTTCCGCGAGCTGGAACCCCGCGCCTGGGTCCTGTGGCAGGCCGTCGAGGACTACGAGAACATGACGCCGGACCACGAGAACTCCAACTGGGGCCTCATCCAGACCGACTTCACCCCGGCCGACGCGGCCACCGAGCCGATCCGCAAGAACAAGAAGTACTGGGCGATGGCGAACTACACCAAGTTCGTCCGTCCGGGCGCCCGCGTCATCAACACCGACAACGCCGACACCTTCGCCGCCCTGCGGCCGGCCGGCCAGGGCGCGGTCGTCGTCCACACCAACCCCACCAATGACCCCCAGCGGCTGACCCTGAACCTCGCCGGGTTCCAGAACGTGGGTACGGGCGCCGTCCAGCGCTACACCACCGACGGCACCAAGGACCTGCAGCGCGAGAGCGACCTCGCCCCCGTCGGCAAGACGCTCACCGCCACCGTGGGCGCGGGCTCCGTCACGACGTTCGTCCTGCCCGCCGCGACGGGCGTGAACGTCAACGACACCACGGCCCCCACCGGCGCCGCGCGGCAGCTGCTCAACGACAACAGCGGCAAGGCCCTCGCCGTCGCCACGAGCGGCGGCCAGAGCACGCTGGTCCAGCGCACCTCCAGCCCCGGCACCACGTCGCAGCAGTGGAAGTTCACCAAGCTCGCCTCGACCGACTGGGGCAACACCGCGGCCTACCGCATCACGAGCGTCGCCAGCGGCAAGGCGCTCGCGGCCCAGGGCGACGCCCTGGCCATGGTGAGCTCGGGCACCTCCGCCGAGCAGAAGTGGCTGCTGTCCACCACGGGCGAGGGACACTACACCCTCGTCAACAGTGCCAGCGGCAAGCTGCTGGACGTCAGCGGCCAGTCCACGAATGACGGTGCGCCCGTCGGCGTCTACCGTCCGACGACCGGGTCCAACCAGTCCTGGACCTTCCGCTCCGTCGCCGCGGACACCTGGACGCCCCTGCGCATGCGGCACAGCGGCAAGTGTCTGGACGTGACCGGCGCGTCCACCGCGGACGGCGCCCAGGTCGTCCAGTACAACTGCGGCAGTGCGACCAACCAGCAGTGGTCCCTGCGTCCCGCGGGCGGTGGCTACGTCAACGTGGTCGCCCGGCACAGCGGCAAGTGCCTCGACGTCACCAACGAGTCGACCGCCGACGGCGCGATCGTCTTCCAGTACGCCTGCGGCAGCGGTGCCAACCAGCAGTGGTCGGTGCACAAGTCGTCCGACGGCTTCATCACCCTGCTGGCCCGCCACAGCGGCAAGTGCCTGGACGTGAGCGGCGCCTCCACGGCGAACGGCGCCGAGGTCGTCCAGTACGCCTGCGGCACGGGCGCCAACCAGCAGCTCAGCCTCTCCTAGCAGCGCCCCGGCCGGTCCGGAAGCCACCCGGCTTCCGGACCGGCCTTTCCGGCGTTCACCGGCCGGGGTGGTGCGAGCCGCCCCCCCTCAGACGGAGGAATGTATTCTGTTCGGATGTGATGACTTCGGTGGGCCTCACGTCGACCGGCTCCCACCCGAGGCGGACGACATGGGGACGGGGGAGTCGATGCTGGCGCTGCAGCGGCAAGCGGTGATCCTCGACCTCGTACGCCGTGACGGCGCCGTGCGCGTGGCCAGCCTTGTCGAACAGCTCGGGGTCTCGGACATGACCGTCCGGCGGGACCTGGAGGCGCTGGCCCGGTCCGGCTCCCTGGAGAAGGTGCACGGAGGAGCCGTCGCGACCTCCACGACCACCACCGGCGAGGAACCCGGGTTTGAAGCGAAGGTCAACCTGGAGTCGAGGGCCAAGGCCGCGGTCGCCACGGCGGCGGCCGGCCTCGTGAAGCCGGGCAGCGTCGTCGCCGTCTCCGGCGGCACGACCGCCTTCGCGGTGGCGGCCGGACTCCGGTACATCCCCGGTCTGACCGTGGTGACCAACTCGCTGCCCGTCGCCGACCTGCTGCGCGGGTACGCCCAGGAGCCCGACGGGGGCGCCCCGACCGTACTCCTCACCGGCGGCGCCCCGACGAGGTCCGCATCGCTCGTGGGGCCGCTGGCCGACCAGGCGATCCGCTCGCTGCAGGTGGACCTCCTGATCATGGGCGCCCACGGGGTGTCCGAGCGCGCGGGCGTCACCTCTCCGAACCTCGCCGAGGCGCAGACCAACCGGGCGCTGATCGACTCCGCGACGCAGATCGCCGTGGTCGCGGACCACAGCAAGTGGGGTGTGGTGGGGCTGAGCCGGTTCGCCGCGCTCTCCGAGATCGACTACTACGTCTCGGACGACGCCCTCGCCGAGGACGCCCGGTCGGTGCTGAGCCGCGAGGTCGGCCGGCTGGTCCTGGCCGGCCCGGAAAACGCCTGACGTTCCCGCCGCCCCGGACCGCCCGCCGCCCCGGACGGCGCGGTTCTTCCGTGCTCGCCGGACACGAATCCAAAAGGGATTAATGAATAATATGAAACATGAGCGGAGAAGCGGGTCATAAGCGAGGTGATCCCGACGAAAGCCCCACCAAGGGCCCGCGGCGCATCGGGTCCTGGTTGACCACGCGCAGCGTCGCCCGCGAGGTCTTCCTCCTCCAGCTGGTTCTCGTGGTCCTCCTCGTCGCCGCCGCGGTCGTGGCGATCGTCGTGCAGGCCCAGCGCGACACCTTGACCGACGCCCGGCACCGGACCGTCGCCGCCGCCGAGACCTTCGCGCACGCTCCGGGTCTCGTTCAGGCGCTGGAGAGCGACTTTCCCACGATCGTGCTCCAGCCCCTCGCCGAAGGGGCCCGCCAGGCCGCCGGCATCGACGCCCTGATCGTGTACGAACTCGACGGGATCACCCTGACCCACAGCGACCCCACACAGCTCGGCAAGCACGTCATCGGCCCGTACGCCGAAGCGGCGGCCGGCCGGACCTTCACCCGCACCTTCCAGGGCGCCCTGGGCCTCTCCGTGGTCTCGGCGGCTCCCGTCAGGAACGCCGAGGGGGAGGTGGTCGCCATCGTGTCCGCGGCGGTGACGGTCGAGAAGGTCCGGGACTCGGTGGACCAGCAGCTGCCCGTCTTCCTGGGCAGCGCGGGCGTCGCCCTCGGCCTCGTCGCCATCGGCACGGGCCTGGTGAGCCGACGGCTGCGCCGCCAGACGCATGGCCTGGGCCCGGCGGAGATGACCCGGATGTACGAACACCACGACGCGGTCCTGCACGCCGTCCGCGAGGGCGTGCTCATCACCGGACGGGACAACCGACTGCTGCTCGCCAACGACGAGGCCCGCCGACTGCTCGACCTGCCGGGGGACGCGGAGGGCCGCCGCGTCACGGACCTGGGCATCGACGCCTCCCTCGCCTCCCTCCTGACATCGGACCGGAACGCCACCGACGAGGTGCACCTGGCGGCGGACCGCCTCCTCGCCCTCAACAAACGGGCCACACTGCCCCTCGGCGGCCAGCAGGGCAGCGTGGTGACCCTGCGGGACACCACCGAGCTGCGCTCCCTGTCCGGGCGGGCCGAGGTGGCGAGGGAGCGGCTGACGCTGCTCTACGACGCCGGGGTGCGCATCGGGACGACCCTGGACGTCGTGCGTACCGCCGAGGAGCTGGCGGAGGTGGCGGTCCCCAGGTTCGCGGACGCCGTCACCGTCGAACTCCTGGACCCCGTCCTGGGCGGTGGGGAACCGGCCGGGGCGAGCACCGAGCTGCGCCGGACGGCGGTCGCCGGCCTCACCGAGGACCACCCCCTCTACCCCTCCGGAGAGCTGATCCGCTTTGTGCCCGGAACGCCGGTGGAGACCAGCGTCAGCGAAGGCCGCTCCGTGGTCGTGAGCGATCTCGCCTCCTCGCCCGGATGGCGCGCCCAGGACGAGGAAAGGGCCCGGCGGATCCTTCTCTACGGCATCCACTCCCTGGCGGTCGTGCCGCTGCGCGCGCGGGGCGTGGTCCTGGGGGTGGCGAACTTCTGGCGGTCGGATGCCTCCACACCGTTCTCCGACGAGGACCTGTCCTTCGCCGAGGAGCTGGCGAGCAGGGCCGCGGTCTCCATCGACAACGCCCGCCGCTACACCCGCGAGCACGCGATGGCGGTCACCCTGCAGCGCAGCCTGATGCCGCGCGGCTTCCCCGACGACGAGGCGCTCGACGTGGCCTCCCGCTACCTGCCCGCGGAGTCGGGCGTGGGCGGCGACTGGTTCGACGTGATCCCGCTGCCCGGCGCCCGGGTGGCACTGGTCGTCGGCGACGTCGTCGGCCACGGCCTGCACGCCGCGGCCACCATGGGCCGGCTGCGCATCGCCGTACACAACTTCTGGGCCCTCGACCTCTCCCCGGACGACCTGATCGGGCACCTGGACGAACTCGTGGCCCTCATCGACGTCCAGGACGATTCGTCCGAGGGCGGGGGAGAGATGATCACCGGAGCCACGTGCCTGTGCGTCGTCTACGACTCCGTCTCCGGCGAGGTCACCGTGGCCACGGCGGGACACCTGCCGCCGGCGGTCGTCCGGCCCGACGGAAGCGTGGAATACCTGGCGTCCCCGGTCTCCCCGCCGCTCGGACTGGGCGCCGGCATGCCCGTGGAGACGGCCCGGACGACCCTGCCGGAGGGCTCGCGGCTCGTGCTCTACACCGACGGTCTCCTCGAGGACCGCAGCCGGGACCTCGACGCGAGCCTGGACGCCTTCCGCGAGGCCCTCAGCGGGGCCGACCGCACGCCGGAGGAGACCTGCGCCGCCGTCATCGACACGATGCTGCCCGCGGGATCGAGCGACGACGTCGCACTCCTCGTGGCGCGCGTCCGCCGCCTGGACCCCGACCGGGTCGCCGAATGGGACGTGCCGCGCGACCCCGCGGCCGTGAGCCCGGTCCGCAACGCCTGCGCCCGCAAGCTGGCCGAGTGGGGCCTGGAGGACATCGCCTTCGGTACCGAACTCATCCTCAGCGAACTGATCACCAACGCCGTCCGCTACGGCATCGAGCCCATCCGGGTGCGGCTCCTGCACAGCACGTCCCTGATCTGCGAGGTCTCCGACGGAAGCAGTACCTCCCCGCACATCCGGCGCGCCAGTGACACCGACGAGGGAGGCCGCGGCCTCTTCCTCGTCGCCCAGTACGCCGAGAAGTGGGGCACCCGCTACTCCCCCCGGGGAAAGACGATCTGGGCCGCCCAGGCGATCGGCCCCGGCGCGGGGCCGGACCTGGACCAGCTGGGGGAGGACGACATCCTCAGCCAGTGGGACGACGTCGAGCTGTGAGGGCCCGTCGGCGGGCCGGCTCCGCACGGACAGCACGGGAACGCGCGAGTAGGCTGGGGAGCACCCGCACCGTTGCCCCTGGCCCTTGTGGAGACGCCATGGTCGGACCTCTCCGGATGCGCGCAGTCGCTTTGGTCGCCTGCCTCTGCGCCATGGCGCTGGGCCTCGGTGCGTGCGGGGAGGAGAACGAGCCCGTGCGGGTGGTGCCCCCCGCCATGGCCGGCTCAGCCGAGGAAGCCGGCGGCATGGACGCGCTGGTCAAGGCGGCGAAGAAGGAGGGCACGCTCCACACGACGACCCTGCTGCGCCACTGGGCGAACTACGGCGGCCTGATGGACGGCTTCGAGAAGAAGTACGGGATCAAGATCGTCAACAGCAACCCGTTCGGGTCGAGCCAGCAGGAGATCGACGACATCAAGAAGAGCCGTGGCAAGGCGAGCGCCCCCGACGTGCTCGACCTCGGTGACGCCTTCGCCCAGTCGGCCGCGGAGCAGGGCCTGCTGGCTCCCTACAAGGTCGCCGACTGGGACAGCATCGCGCCGAACCAGAAGGACGCGAACGGCGCCTGGTTCAACAGCTACGGCGGCTATGTGGCCATCGGCTGCGACAAGACCCGGGTCGCGGTCTGCCCCGTCTCCTTCGCCGATCTGCTCAAGCCCGACTACCGGGGCATGGTCGCGCTCAACGGCAACCCCACGACGGCCGGGTCGGCCTTCGCCGCTGTATACGCCGCCGCCCTGGCCAACGGAGGCTCGTTCGACGACATCCAGCCGGGCATCGACTTCTTCGCGAAGCTCGACGACGTCGGCAACTACAACCGCGGCAACCCCAATCCGGCGGCGATCGCCCGCGGCGAGACCCCGGTCAGCATCGAGTGGGACTTCCTCAACCTCAAGCACATCGACGAGCTGCGGGGCACCGACGTGAACTGGAAGGTGTCCATCCCGTTCGACGGCAGCTTCTCGCAGTACTACGCCAATGCGATCAACAAGTACGCCCCGCACCCGGCCGCGGCCCGTCTGTGGCAGGAGTACCTCGCCAGCACGCAGGGCCAGAACCTGCGGCTCACGGGCTACGCCCGCCCCGTGCTCATGGACGTCATGGCGGAGAACGGCACTCTCGACGAGGACAAGGCGGCGCGGCTGCCGACGGTCGAGGGCGGCCCCCCGACCTTCCCCACCGACGCGCAGCTGAAGAAGGCGCTGCGGGTGGTGGAGGAGAACTGGACAAAGGCCATCGAGGGGTGAACGGCGGCTAACCGGACCGGATTCGTCGACGGTCGCGCGGGAGCGGGAGCATCGGTCCGGGCAGGGAAAGCGGACTTCGACCATGGATTGTCAAGCTGGTCAGCGGGCTGACCAACGGTAACGGTGCCGGGGGCGGAGGGCGTGGGAAGCCCCTGAGGTCTGTCGGCGCGTGCGTCCCCAATTTGGTCTCTTGACAGGCCACGGTTGTACTCACAGACTCTCTCTCAACACCCCGCGTTAACGTAAACATCAAGAGGCGACACGCAGCCGTAACACGGCAGCCACCTCCCTCCGCACACGGGCTGCGTTGTTCCGACCCCCACTGCCGCACACGCGGATCCGGTCGGCCGTCGCCTTTCGCGTACGCCTCCTCTGTACGCATCCACACCCCACACCCCCCACCCCGCACGGGCACGTCCGGTTCGCCGCGAGAGCGCGACCCGTACGTGCCGGTTCCGCACAGCACGAGGTAAGTGATCATGGCGCGTAAGAGAACTGGGGCAACGGCGGCCATCGCCGCTCTGTCCGCCCTCCTCCTGTCCTTCGTCGGTGCGACGGGCACCGCTCACGCGGCCTCGGTGAGCGTCGATAACGCCACCCAGTTCACCGACCCGGCGGGCAACCCCGTCCACGCCCACGGCGGCGGGGTCGTCAAGGTCGGCGAGTACTACTACTGGTTCGGTGAGGACCGCAACGCCGACAACAGCTTCCGGTACGTCTCCGCCTACCGCTCGACGGACCTGAAGACGTGGGAGTTCCGCAACCACGTCCTCAAGCAGGAGACCGACCCGGAGCTCGCGGGCGCCAACATCGAGCGGCCCAAGGTCATGTACAACGAGGCCACCGGCCAGTTCGTGATGTGGATGCACAAGGAAGGCAGCGCCACCGACTACAGCGAGGCCCGTGCCGCCGTCGCCGTGTCGGACACCGTGGACGGCGACTACACCTGGAAGGGCAGCTTCCGCCCGCTCGGCCACATGTCCCGTGACATCACGACCTTCGTGGACACCGACGGCACCGGCTACATGATCTCGGCGGCCAACGAGAACGCCGACCTGCACGTCTACCGCCTCACCGCCGACTACACCGCGATCGACACCCAGGTGAAGAAGCTGTGGGCCGGAGGGTCGCGGGAGGCCCCCGCGATGTTCAAGCGCAACGGCATCTACTTCCTGCTCACCTCCGGCGCCACGGGCTGGGCGCCCAACCAGCAGAAGTACGCCACCGCCACCAGCATCACCGGTGCGTGGAGCGGTCTGAAGGACATCGGCAACTGGAACACCTACCGCACCCAGACGGCCTATGTCCTCCCGGTGACGGGCACCAACGGGGCGACGAGCTACATGTACATGGGTGACCGCTGGGGCAACTCCATGGGCGGCATGGTCCAGGACTCCCAGTACGTCTGGCTCCCGCTGAAGTTCCCCACCAAGACCACCATGACCATGGACTACTCGCCCAAGGTCACGATCGACGCCGCGGCCGGCAAGGTGACCGGCATGAACGTGATGTGGGAGACGCTGTCGGTCCGCAGCAGCGGCAAGTGCGCCGACGTCTCCAACTTCGACTCCGCCAACGGCGCTCAGATCGTCCAGTGGGGCTGCGGTGGAGACATCAACCAGCAGTACTGGTTCAAGAACGTGGGCACCAGCGGCTATGTCCAGATCATGGCCCGCAACAGCGGCAAGTGCCTCGAGGTGAGCGGAGGTTCCCTCGACGACGGCGCCAAGGTCGTCCAGAACACCTGTGGCACCGCGAAGTCCCAGCACTGGAAGATCGAGCCGACGGGTGACGCCGGCTACAACCAGCTGGTCGCCCGGCACAGCGGCAAGTGCCTTGACGTCGCCGACTACTCGTACGCCGACGGCGCCGCGCTCGACCAGTGGACCTGCAACAGCGGTCAGAACCAGCAGTGGGAGCGGACCATCGCCTGACGGTGATGCCTCCCTCCGGGTGCCCCTCCATCCTCGCGGTGGAGGGGCACCGCCGCGTTCGGGGCGCCTTCGTGACATCACAGGGAAGTAACGGGTCTGAACCAGTCGTCGTCGTCTGTTCACCCGCGAGGACTTCTGTGTAAATCTGTTGCTCCTTGGCCGGGCTCAGGCTCATCGACATCCGGCCATGACGGTCGTGCGCCAACCCACCGGTCCTCCCAAGGAGATTCCGTGCACCTGTCCCGTTCCCTTCGCGCCGCCATCGCGGTCACCGTCGCGGCAGCCGTGCTGCCGATCGCCGCGGCGGCCCACGCCGACGCCGCGGGCAAGAAGGAGGAATCGTCCTCCGCCACCGCCGCCGTCAAGCGCCCCAAGTCGCTGGTGATCGGCATCGACGGCGCGACCTTCGCCAAGTTCGAGAAGGCGAAGATGCCGAAGGTCAAGGGCCTCATGGCGGGCGGCATGACCGCCACCAGCAACCTCTACGCGAACCCGATGGCCCCCACCTCCTCGGGCCCGGGCTGGTCGACCATCGCCACCGGCGCCTGGCCCGACAAGCACAAGGTCATCGACAACAGCTTCAACGGCGCCCGGTACGACCTGTACCCCGACTACGCCACCCGCCTGGAGGGCGTCAACCCGGCGTACAACACCCTGGTCGTGGGCACCTGGAGCCCGATCCCCAACACCGTCTTCGGTCCCGCCGTCGACACCCGCCTCGGAGGTGTCAGCGACGTCGACACCACGGCGACCGCCGTCTCCAAGCTCAAGACCACCGACGCGGACGCCACCTTCGTCCACCTCGACGAGGTCGACGGTGCCGGCCACTACTACGGCACCGAGCACCGGGCCTACCTGACGGCCCTCGCCACCGCCGACTCCCAGATCGGCCAGATCCTCGACGCCGTCACCTCCCGTGCCACGTACGCCGACGAGGACTGGCAGATCGTCGTCACCGCCGACCACGGCCACCTGCCCGGCGGAGGCCACGGCGGCAACTCCCCCAGCGAGCGCCAGACGTTCGTCATCGCCAAGGGCACCGGTTTCACCCCGGGGTCGGTCCGCAACGACGTCAAGATCACCGACATCGCCCCGACCGTCCTCTCCCACTTCGGGGTCAGCGCCGACCCGGCGTGGCAGCTCGACGGCAAGGCGATCAGCACCATCACGCCCGACGCCTTCGACGCCCTCCGCCCCGCCCTGAACACCCGGGTCGACGAACTCGCCCTGCCCACCACCCTCAAGGGCTGGACGACCACCGCGCCCACCGGCTGGACCATCGACAACTCGGCCATGCCCACCGGCGGTGTGACCGAGTGGCGCGGCTGGTCCTTCGCGACCGACGAGTTCTGGACCAACACCGACCTGGGCCAGGGCCGCGAGACCAACGTCCGGGCGCGCAACGTCTTCGCCGTCGCCGACTCCGACGAGTGGGACGACAAGGCCCACGGCGCCGGGCAGTTCGACTCCACCCTCGTCAGCCCGGCCTTCGCCGTGACCGGCGGCGCGACGGCGACCGTCTCGTACGCGACGAACTACCGGGTGGACGGCCCGCAGACCGGAGACGTCTACATCTCCTTCGACGGCGGCGCCCCGCAGCTCCTGCAGTCCTACCGCGCGGACCGCAACGCCTTCGAGAAGCTCACCGTCGCCGTCCCGGCGGGCGCCACCACCGCCAAGTTGTCCTTCCGCTACACGGGCACCAACAGCTCCTTCTGGACGATCGACCAGGTCACCCTCACCCCCTGATACCCACCCGACAAGGCGGAAGCCGGGAGCGCGCCACGGCCGCTCCCGGCTTCCGGCCGAGTGAGGAACCTATCTGTCGACGCGGCGCCACTGCTGCTGGGCGCTGCCGTCGGGGGTCTGCTGTTCGAGTGTGGCGCCGTCGGAGGTCGACCGGTCGGTGATGCCGAGCACCTTGCCGCTGCGGACGCAGGTGAGGGTGACGTGTCCGTCGCCGGTGTCGGTCACCTTCCAGCGCTGGTTGTCGGCGTAGGTCGAGTTCCACTGGACGATTCTCGCGCCGTCGGCGGTGCCGCCGCCGCTGACGTCCCAGGACAGACCGTCGGTGGTGCGGATCTGGTGGACGCCGCTTCCCAGGGGGATGAAGCGGAACTGCTGGTTGGCCGCTTCGCTCGGGGTGTACTGGATGAGCTCGGTGCCGGGGCTGGTGGAGGCGCCGGGGACGTCGACGGCCTTACCGCTGTGGCGGTTGATCAGCTGGAACACGGTGTGCTGGGCGGGCGGTGTGACGGTGACGGACCCACCGGAGGGGATGGTCACGGTCTGGCTCCAGTCGCCGAAGACGACGGTGGTCGACCGGCCTGCCGTGCCGCGGAGCGTGGCGCTCGTGACCTGTCCGGACGACCAGGCGAGGTCGACGGTGAGACCGCCTCGTACGCCGATGCCGGTCACCGAGCCGGAAGCCGCCCACGCCTCGGGCAGGGCGGGCAGGAGCTCGACGCGTCCGGGGCGGGACTGGACCAGCATCTCGAGCATCGCCACGGGCGTGCCGTAGTTGGCGTCGATCTGGAAGACCGACCTGCCGCCGAGGCTGTACATGTCGAAGAGGTTGATGGCGGAGCCGTTGCTGAAGCCGACGGAGGGCTTCAGCACGTTCATGACGCACTGGTACGCCTTGTCGGCGTGCTTGAGGTGGGCCCAGCAGATCGCGCGCCAGGCGGTGGCCCAGCCGAAGCTCTCCATGCCGCGTGCTTCGAGGAGCTTGGTCGCGCCGGCGACGAGGGCGGCGGGGGAGTCCTGCAGGCTGATGCGGTCGCCGGGGAACAGGCCCATGTGGGCGGAGAGGTGGCGATGGGTGGTCTCGCCGAGGTTGGCGTCGCTCATCCACTCCTCCAGCCAGTCACTGGTGGCGCTGACCTCGGGCAGGTAGAGCTTGCTCTGAAGCTGGGCGACGGCGGAGGCGTAGGAGGCGTCCTTGCCGAGTTTCGCCGCGGCGGCCTGGTAGTTCTTGAACAGCTGCCAGACCAGCTCCTGGGCGTAGGTGATGCCCCGGGCGTTCTCGGGACCGTGTTCCGGGGACCAGTCGTGGTCGTCGATCAGGACCTGGCGAGCGGCGCCGGTCACGGGGTCGGTGACGGTCGTCGTGATCAGCCGTGCCTGCCAGAACTGGCAGGCGCCCTTGAGCAGCGGGTAGATCTTGGCGAGGTGGCCGGTGTCCTGGGTGTACTCGTAGTGCTCGTACAGCGAGTTGCACATCCACGCGTTGCCGGCCGGATGCCACCACCAGCCGTTGCCGCCCCAGACGTTGGTGGAGATGGCCACAGTCCAGCCCGCCACCTTGCCCGAGGTGTTGCGGAACCGGTTGCGCGAGTCCTGGAAGAGGTTCTTCGTCCTGGCCTGCCAGCCGGGGAGCTGCGCGACGCAGTAGTCGGTGAACGCGTCGAAGCACTCCGACAGGCCCGCCCGGTCGGGCAGCCAGTAGTTCATCTGGACGTTGATGTCGGTGTGGTAGTCGCTCATCCACTCGGGAGTGTTGCTGTCGACCCACAGCCCCTGCAGATTCGTCGGCAGGCTGTCCCGGGACCCGGTGATCGTCAGATAGCGGCCGAACTCCAGGTAGGCGGCCTCCAGCTCCGGGTCGGGCGCGGAGCCGGCTGCGGAACGCGCCGCCAGCCGTGCGGGGGTGTCCAGGGCCCGTTGCGCGTCCGTCGAGGCCCCCAGGTTCACCGACGTCCGCTGCTGCAGCCGCTGGAAGTCCGCGACGTGCGTCGCAAGGAGCGCCGTGCCGGTCACCGCCGCCGCGGCCGTCGCCTTGCTGCCGGCCACCGTCAGCGGCACCAGGGCGGTGTCCTTGTAGGCGACGGAGGCGTCGGCCTTGTAGTTGGTGCCGCCGGACAGGATCAGCACGACCTCGGTGCAGTCGGTGAACGTCACCTTCGTGCCTGTCGCCGAGACGCTACCGCCCGTACCGGCCGCCTTGACCCGTGCCGCGTACTTCAGCGCGTTGGGCAGTGCCGCCGCGAACGACGCCTCCGCCGCGCCGGCATTGGACGTCACCGTCTCGCCCCGCGTGCCGGTGAGCGTCAACGACCCCGTGTAGGAACCACCGCCGCTCTGCGACAGGCGCACGACGATCACGTCGTCCGGGTGGCTGGAGAACACCTCGCGCCGGTACGTCACGCCGCCCAGCTGGTAGGAGGCGGTGGCCAGGCCGTTGCTCATGTCGAGGGAGCGGCGGTAGCCGCTGACCGCCGAGTCGGTGTGGGCCGGGATCTCCAGGTACGCCTTGGCCAGCATGCCGAAGGCACCGAAGTCGTTCGTACCGTAGGGGAACTGCCCGTCGGACTGGAGCGCGGCGTTGGCGTTCCCCGTCCACAGCGTCGCGTCCGCGAGGACGAGCACGTCCCGGGACGGGTCGCCGGACACCAGGGCCCCCAGCCGCCCGTTGCCGACGGGCAGGCCCTCCTCCATGATCACGCCTTCCCGGCCCGGCGAGCGGTACCAGAGCGACAGCGCCTCGTCCTCCGGTACGAGCGTCAGCGAGGTCGGCCGGGTCACCGCCGCGGCGGCCGGAGTGAACTCGGGCAGCGACGACATCGCGAACAACGCTCCAAAAGCGGCGGCCGCTCTCAGAACGCCACGGCGGGACACCTCGGGCCTGCGGCCGTCCGACGGCGGTCGGGGGGTGGATTCGGACGTCACGGTGCTGCTCCTTGGGTCGACAGGATGCGAAGGTCACGGCGGACCACTTCAAGGACGACGGCCGGGTGACGCGGACCGCTGCGCCCGCGTGAGCCGGCAGGTCTGCTGCCGGCCGGCGGCGCTGTGGGCACCGCTGTTCTGTCGGGTTCGCGTCGCATGGGCACGTGCCCCCTGCTGTTCGTCGTACGGGGCGCGCACGTGGTGCGCAAGAAAGACCTGCCCGGGGGGTGTCGGGAGGTGTGGCGGCAGCGCAGTCGGCGATCGGGCAGCCGTGAAGGCCGCCGGAGCGGGAAGGGCTGGCGCTGCCGTGTTGGAGTGATGCGTCGCCCACGTGTTTGCGTAAACGTGAGGCTGGCTGAGAGTCTGGGAGCCCCGGTAGGGCCTGTCAAGCAGCCGGGCAGAATCACCGGACTTCTCCGAGACGCAGGATCGAGCCGGTCGCCACCGTCCGCCGAGCCCCGCGCAGCGCGATCGACTTGTTGAGCCCCTTGGTCGCAAGACATCCGATGTAACCATTGCGTGAATCCTGATACGCCACTAAAGTGCGAGGAAATCCACCGCATTCATCCGAGGTATTCGGGCGGTGTGTTCGCATGCCACTTTGGAGACCGCGTGACCGCCATGCGCATCGTCGACGCCCATCACCATCTCTGGGGTGCGTCCGCGCTCCGCGAACCGTGGCTGGCGGCCGTGGGACTCGCCCCCTTGCGGCGTGAGTTCACCGCCGACGCCCTCACGGCCGAGGCCCATGCCGCCGGCGTCGACGCCACCGTCGTCGTCCAGACGGTCTCCCGGATCGAGGAGACGTCGGGTCTTCTCGCGCTCGCCGACACCAGCGACCTGATCGCGGGCGTCGTGGGCTGGGTCGACCTGACCGCACCGGGCGTCGCCGACGACATCGCCGCGCTCCGTGAAGGCCCGGGCGGCCGCCATCTGGTGGGCATCCGCCACCAGGCGCAGGACGAGCAGGACCCGCACTGGCTGGAGCGCCCCGAGGTGGTGCGCGGACTCAAGGCGGTGGCGGAAGCCGGCCTCGTCTACGACCTGCTCGTCCTCGCCCACCAGCTGCCCGCCGCGACCGCCGTCACCGGGGCCGTTCCCGAGCTCTCCTTCGTACTGGACCACCTCGGCAAGCCGAGTGTCGCGCAGGGCGAGCTCCAGCCGTGGGCGGCCGAACTGGCCCGCCTCGCGGCCCGGCCCCATGTGACCGCGAAGCTCTCCGGCCTGGTCACCGAGGCCGACTGGCGCCACTGGACCACCGCCGGTCTGCGGCCCTTCACCGACACGGCGCTGGACTGCTTCGGCCCGGACCGGCTGATGTTCGGCTCCGATTGGCCGGTGTGCACCCTCGCCGCCGATTACGCGCGGGTGCTGGGCACGGCACGTGAGCTCACCGACGCTCTGACGGATCAGGAACTGGAAGCCGTCTTCGGCGGCACCGCCGCCCGCGTCTACGGGATCTGAGCCGGGCTGACCACGCGCCCCGTCAGGCCTGCGGGCCCGGCGCGGCGGTCGGCAGCGGCGCGGCGGTCGGCAGCGGCGCGGCGGTGGGCGTCAGGCGGGCTGATCCGCCAGGGCGGTGCGCAGCCAGGACTCGATGCCGCCGACGTGGACGAGCGCCCAGGACTGGGCGAGCTGCCTGTCCCGGGCCATGATCGCGCCGTAGATGGCGCGGTGCTCCGCGAGGGTGCGTTCCAGCGCACCCTGCTCGGTGGCGCCGCGCCAGATCCGGGCCCGGACGGTCGGCGCCGACATGTTGTCCACCAGGGAGGCGAGGACCGGATTGCCCGCGCCGAGCGCGATCCGGCGGTGGAATTCCAGGTCGGCCGCCACCAGCTCCTCCACCGTGGCGGCGGCCTGGACACTCTCCAGTACCTTGCCCAGCTCGATGCGGTCGTCCTCGCTCATGCGTTCCGCGGCCAGCCCGGTCGCGGCCGGTTCCAGAATCCGGCGGACCTCGAAGAGGTCGAGTACGGAGTCGTCCTGGTGGAAGTCCACGATGAAGCTCAGCGCTTCGAGCAGCAGGGCGGGGGACAGGCTGGTGGTGTAGGTGCCGTCGCCCTGGCGCACGTCGAGGACGTTCATCAGCGCCAGCGCCTTGACCGCCTCGCGCAGCGAGCTGCGCGAGAGGCCGAGCTCGGACGCCAGGTCGGCCTCTCGGGGCAGCTTCTCGCCAGGGCGCAGCCGACCAGAGACGATCATGTCCTTGATCTTGCCGATCGCTTCGTCGGTCACGGCCACGTCTGGCTCCCCATCTCAAGACATCCGATGTAAGCATTGTATGTCGCCGGAACTCCACCAAGGGTGGGGGATCGTCTCCGCATTCATATGAGGTGTCGGGGGCGATGCGTGTCCTTGGGGCCGCCCGTCGGCACAGGCGTCAGGGCCGCCCTGGCGGCGGCCGGGCTCGGGCGGTCGGCCGGGTCAGAGCTGCCAGACCGTCGGGAGTCCGGCGGCGGCGCCCTCGGCGGAGTAGTCGTGGACGACGTCCAGCAGCTCGGCCATCCGGGCCTGCCACTCGATGTTGACCGGCAGCTTCTCCAGGTGGTCGAGCAGGTGGGCGTAGTCGGCGCATTCGACGACGTGGAACAGGTCGCGACCGGAGCGCCAGATGGTCCACTCGGTGACCCCGGCGGCACGGATCGCGTCGGTGAGTTCGGAGGGAACGGCGCGGTGCGCGGCCTCGTACGCGTCGATCCGGTCGGCGCGGACGCGGGTGTGCAGGGCGACTCTCATACGGGTGCCTCCTCGGGCTTGTCCGGCCCTGATCCGCCGGACATGCCCTAGTCGATGACGAGGACGTCGAGGATCCTGGGGCCGTGGACGCCCTCGACGCGGTCGAGTTCGATGTCGCTCGTGGCGGACGGGCCGGAGATCAGGGTGAGCGGGCGCGTCGGGTCGAGCCGGTCGACGGCGTCCGGCAGGTCGCCGACGATCCGGTCGGCGCGGATGACGCACAGGTGGTAGTCGGGCAGCAGGGTGAGGGCCCGGCGGCCCTGGCCGGGGCCGGCGTCCAGCACGATGGTGCCGGTGACGGCGATGCCGAGGGCGGCCGTGCTGAGCACGGCGCCCGCCCGGTCGAGCTGCTCGACGGTGAGTTCGGGGTCGTCGCGCAGCCAGCTCCACGCGCCGGCGGGGAGCCAGGCGTCGGGGAAACCCGCGGGCACCACGGCCCGGGTCAGCCCGCGCCCGGCGAGCGTGCGGCCGATCACCTCGGCGGCCTCCGCGACGCCCGCCCGCACCACCGTGGCGCGGTAGTCGGCGACCCGCTCGGCGAACAACCCGACCGGCGAGCCGTCGGCGTGGGACCGCCGATACGCCCGGGGGACGGCGACGTCATCGGGCTTCTCGTTCTCCGGGAGGTCGCGCAGGGCCTGCGCGACGCGGCTCAGGATCTCCTCACGGCTGCTCAACTCTTTCTCCCCTCCTCGTGGGTGCGCTGCCACCAGGCCCGGAACGACTCGGTGGGCGGGACCGGCGTGTCCCTGGTGTCGGACCATCCGTGCATCGGCCCCGGAAGCCTGCCGATCACCCCGCCGCGCCCGAGCAGCCGCCCGCCGAGCGCGGCAGCCTTCTGGGCTGCGGCGAGCCGGGTGGGGGAGGACAGCACGGCGGCGGCCGCCTTCATCGCGAGCCCCTCCGCCGAGGGCCGCTTCGCCTCGACGGCGCGGGACCGCAGGTGGGTGAGCACCTCAGGGATGTCGATCTTCACCGGGCAGGCGTCGTAGCAGGCCCCGCACAGCGTGGACGCGAAGGGAAGCGAGGAAGCCTGCTCGATCCCGGCGAGCTGCGGAGTCAGCACGGCGCCGATCGGCCCGGGGTAGACCGAGCCGTAGGCGTGGCCGCCGGTGCGCTCGTAGACCGGGCAGACGTTGAGGCAGGCCGAGCAGCGGATGCAGTTCAGCGCCTGCCGCCCGACCTCGTCGGCGAGAGTCGCGGTGCGGCCGTTGTCGAGCAGCACCAGATGGAAGGCCTGCGGCCCGTCGCCAGCAGTGACGCCGGTCCACAGCGAGGTGTACGGGTTCATCCGCTCGCCCGTGGACGAACGGGGCAGCAGCTGGAGGAACACCTCCAGGTCGGTGAAGGCGGGGATGACCTTCTCGATGCCCATCACGGTGATCAGCGTCTCGGGCAGGGTCAGGCACATCCGCCCGTTGCCCTCCGACTCCACCACCACGACCGTACCGGTCTCGGCGCACGCGAAGTTGGCGCCGGAGACGGCCACCTTCGTCCGCAGGAACTTCTCCCGCAGATGCAGCCTGGCCGCGTCCGCCAGCGCTCGCGGATCGTCGGTGAGGTCCTCGGGCGCCGGCCGCCCGAAGCGCGGCATCTCGCGCCGGAAGATCTCCCGGATCTCGGCGCGGCCCCGGTGGATGGCGGGGACGAGGATGTGCGAGGGCCGGTCGTCGGCCAACTGCACGATCAGCTCGGCGAGATCGGTCTCGTACGCGGCGATCCCCTCGTCGGCCAGCGCCTCGTTGAGGCCGATCTCCTGAGTGGCCATCGACTTGACCTTGACGACCTCGCTCTCGCCGGTCGCCTTCACCAGATCGGCGACGATCCGGTTCGCCTCGGCGGCGTCGACCGCCCAGTGCACGGTGCCGCCGGCCCGGGTGACCGACTCCTCCAACTGCTTCAGGTAGCCGCCGAGATGACGCAGGGTCCGCCGCTTGATCGCCTCGCCGGCGTCACGCAGCTGCTCCCAGTCGTCCAGTTCACCGGTGGCTTCGAGCCGCTTGGCGCGGATCGTGCCGGTGGCCTTGCGCAGGTTGCGGCGCAGCCGGGGGTCGGCGAGGGCCTCCCGGGCGGCCTCGGGAAAGGCCGGAGTGCCGAGCCAGACGAGGCTCATGGCAGGTCTCCTTCGGTGGAGGCGAGGATTTCGGCCAGGTGGACGGTCCGCACGCCGGTACGCAGCCGGGACAGGCCGCCCCCGATGTGCATCAGGCAGGAGTTGTCACCCGCGGAGACCACTTCGGCGCCGGTGTCCAGGACGCAGCGCATCTTGTCGGCGAGCATCGCGGCCGAGGTGTCGGCGTTCTTCAGGGCGAAGGTGCCGCCGAAACCGCAGCAGCCATCGGCGTCCGGGAGCTCGACGAGGTCGATTCCCCCGACCGCGCGCAGCAGCCGGAGGGGCTTGTCGCCGACCCGCAGCATCCGGGCGGAGTGGCAGGTGGGGTGGTAGGTGACCCGGTGCGGGTAGTACGCGCCGACATCCGTCACCCCGAGCACGTCGACCAGGAACTCCGACAGCTCGTACACCCTCGAAGCCACGCCGGCGACCTCCGCCTGCCGTGCCGGATCGCCGAACCCGGCGGCGAGAAGCGGGTGGTGCTCGCGCACCATGCCCGCACAGGAGCCGGACGGGGTGACCACGGCGTCGTAACCGCCGAAGACCTCCGCGAACCGGCGCACCAGCGGCACGGCCTCCGGCCGGTACCCGGTGTTGAAGTGCATCTGGCCGCAGCAGGTCTGCTCCAGCGGGAACTCCACGCTGTGGCCGAGCCGTTCGAGCAGTCGCACCACCGCCTTGCCGGTATCCGGGAAGAGCGTGTCGTTGAAGCAGGTGATGAACAGGGCGATCCGCATCAGCTCGCCTCTCCGGGAACGGGGACGTCCGGGCCGAGCAGCCCGTGCTCCCTGAGCTCGGCCCAGAGGGCGGCGGGTACCGGGAGCACCGCCAGGGCGGCGGCGTCCCTGACCTGGGCGGCGCTCCGGGCGCCGACCAGCACGGAGGCGACCGCCGGGTGGCCGAACGGGAACTGCAGCGCGGCCGCCCGTAGCGGCACCCCGTGGCGTTCGCAGACGGCCTTGAACTCCAGCGCCCGGTTCAGGAGCCGATCGGGCGCGGCGGCGTAGTCGAAGGTGGCGCCGGGACGCGGGTCGGCCAGGAGCCCGGAGTTGAACACGCCGCCGATCACCACGCTGACGCCGCGTTCGGCGGCGAGGGGCAGCAACTCGGTCAGGCCGCCCTGATCGAGCAGGCTGTAGCGTCCGGCCAGCAGTACCACGTCGATGTCGGTCTCGCGGACGAAGCGGGCAGGCAGCCCGGCCTGGTTCATGCCGACACCGATCGCGCCGACCACGCCCTCGGCGCGCAGCCGCTCCAGCTCCGGGTACGCCTCGGTCAGGGCCTGCTCGGCGTGGTCGTCCGGGTCGTGGAGGTACACGATGTCGATCCGGTCGAGCCCGAGCCGCTCCAGGCTCTCCGAGAGCGAGCGCCGTACGCCCTGGGCACTGAAGTCCCATCGGCGCCGATAGGTGGCCGGCACGGCGAATCCGTTGACGAGATCGTCCCCGACGGGGCGGGCGACCGGCTCCAGGATGCGCCCGACCTTGGTCGAGACGGTGAACTGCGTGCGAGGGAGGCCGCGTACGGCCCGCCCGAGGCGGCGCTCGGAGAGGCCGAGACCGTAGTGCGGTGCGGTGTCGAAGTAGCGGAGCCCGCTCTCCCAGGCGGCGTTGACCGCCTGGTCGGCCTCGTGGTCCGGGACACGGGTGAGGAGGTTGCCGATCGCGGCGCCGCCGAAGGAGAGGGCGCTGACGGCAACGTTGCTGCGGCCGAGCTTGTGCTGGTTCATCGGGCCGGCTCGGGCCGAAGGCGCAGGCCGGCCATGCCGCCGTCGACCGCGAGGGCGGTGCCGGTGACCGATCCGGCGGCGGGCGAGGCCAGATAGACGACGGCCGCGGCGACCTCATCGGCGCTGACCAGCCGTCCCGTGGGCTGCCGGGAGTCGAGCGCGGCGCGTTCCGCGCTCGGGTCGGCGGCGGCTTTCAGGAGCCGGCCCACCCAGGGGGTGTCGACCGTCCCGGGGTTGACGCAGTTGACGCGGATGCCCTCGCGAACGTGGTCGGCGGCCATCGCCAGGGTCAGCGACAGCACGGCACCCTTGCTGGCGGAGTAGAGAGCCCGCTGGGGGAGGCCCGCGGTGGCGGCGATGGAGCAGGTGTTGACGATCGCGGCGTGCTGGGAGCGTCGCAGATGGGGGAGGGCCGCACGGGTGGTGCGGACGATGCCGAGGACGTTCACGTTCAGCACCGTGTGCCACTGCTCGTCGGTGTTGTCCTCGACCGTGCCGGCCGCGCCGATGCCGGCGTTGTTGACCAGGATGTCGATCCCGCCGAGCGCCTCGGCCGCGCCGGAGACGGCGGCGCGGACCGAGGCGTCGTCGGCGACGTCCGCGGTGAAGCCGTAGGGCATGTCGCCGGGGGTGAGGTCCAGGACGGCGACGCGTGCGCCGTGCGCGGTGAGCGCGTGAACCGTCGCCAGGCCGATGCCGGAGGCTCCGCCGGTCACCACGGCGGTCATTCCGTCCAGGTCGCTCATGCCGTCGTTCCCTTCAGGTCCGCGAGGTCCGCGAGGTCGGCGGCCCAGAACGAGCCGTCCGGGTAGGTGAACGTGGCGATGGACTCCGCGTACATCTGGGCGGAGAAACCCGGAGCGGTGGGCGTGGTGTAGTGGCCGTCCACGACCCGCGCGGGGGTGAGGAAGTGCTCGTGCAGATGGTCGACGAACTCGACGACCCGGTCCTCTGTGGTGCCGGTGAGGGCGACGTAGTCGAACATCGAGAGGTGCTGGACGAGTTCGCACAGGCCCACGCCACCGGCGTGCGGGCAGACCGGGACGCCGAACTCGGCGGCCAGCAGCAGGATCGCGAGGTTCTCGTTGACACCGCCGACCCTGGCCGAGTCCAGCTGGAGGACGTCGATGGCGCCGGCCTGGAGCAGCTGCTTGAAGACGATGCGGTTCTGTACGTGCTCGCCGGTGGCGACCTTGACCGGCGCGACGGCACGGCGGACGGTGGCGTGGCCGAGGATGTCGTCGGGGCTGGTCGGCTCCTCGATCCAGTACGGGTCGAACTCGGCGAGCGCGGTGGTCCATTCGATCGCCTCGTCGACGTTCCAGCGCTGGTTGGCGTCGATCGCCATCCGGATGTCGGGGCCGACGGCGGCGCGGGCGGCGCGGCAGCGGCGGATGTCGTCCGCGAGGTTCGCGCCGACCTTCAGCTTGATCTGGGTGAACCCGTCCGCGACGGCCTCCTTCGCCAGCCGGGTCAGCTTCTCGTCCGAGTAGCCCAGCCAGCCGGGGGAGGTGGTGTACGCGGGGTAGCCGCGCTCCAGCAGCGTACGAGCGCGGTCGTGCGAGCCGTCCCGGCCACGCCGCAGCAGGTCGAGCGCCCTCTCCGGGGTGAGGGCGTCCGCGATGTAGCGGAAGTCGACCTGGGAGACCAGCCACTCGGGCTCGGCGTCGGCGAGGAGCTGCCACAGGGGCTTGCCCTCGCGCTTGGCCGCCAGGTCCCAGACGGCGTTCACGACGGCGCCGATGGCCATGTGCATCACGCCCTTCTCCGGCCCCAGCCAGCGCAGTTGGCTGTCGCCGATCAGGTCCCGGTTGAGCGAGCCCGGGTCCGCGCACAGTTCGGCGACCGGCCGGCCGACCACGTGGTGGCGCAGCGCCTCGATGGCGGCGACCTGGACATCGTTGCCCCGGCCGATGGTGAAGGTGAAGCCGTGGCCCTCCAGACCGTCCCCGGCGTCGGTGCGCAGTACCAGGTAGGCGGCCGAGTAGTCGGGGTCGGGGTTCATCGCGTCCGAGCCGTCGAGCTCGCGCGAGGTGGGGAAGCGGATGTCGAAGGTGTCGAGCGCGGTGATGCTCGGGGTCACGGGTTTTCTCCTGTCCTGCCGCCGGTCGTACGTGGCCGCTATGCCGGGGCGAAGGTCTGGGACTGGCGGCCGAGGCCGTCGATGGCGAGGTCGACCGTGTCGCCAGCGCGCAGATAGGGGGTGTCGGGCAGGCCGAGCGCGACGCCGGCCGGGGTGCCGGTGTTGATCACGTCGCCGGGGTTGAGGACCATGTGCTGACTCAGATACCAGACCAGGTACGGCACGTCGAAGATCATGTTCTTGGTGTTGCCGTCCTGGCGGAGCCGACCGTTGACGGACAGCCGCATCCCGAGGGCCTGCGGGTCGGGGACCTCGTCGGTGGTCACCAGCCAGGGACCGAGCGGGTTGAAGGTCTCGCAGGACTTGCCCAGGTCCCACTGCGAGGAGAAGTCCAGCTGGAACTCCCGCTCGGACACGTCGTTGCTGATCGCGTACCCGGCGATCACCTCACTCGCCCGCTCGGGGGAGTCGAGATAGCGGGCGGTCGATCCGATCACCACGGCGAGCTCCACCTCCCAGTCGGTGTGGGTGGACTTCCGGGGAATCAGCACCTGGTCGTGCGGGCCGACCACGGTGGAGGGGTCCTTCATGAACACCACCGGCCGGGCCGGGATCGTCGCGCCGGTCTCGGCGGCGTGGTCGCGGTAGTTCAGGCCGACGCACACCACCTTTCCCGGGCCGGCCACCGGCGGACCGATCCGCAGACCCGCGGGGTCGATCTCGGGCAGCACGCCGCCTTCGACGGCGCCGCGCAGCAGCTCAAGGCCGCCGTCGGCGAAGAACCGCCGGTCGAAGTCGCTCGTCACCGGTGCCGCGTCCAGGACCCGGCCGTCCGGGAGGAGCAAGGCGGGGCGTTCGGCCCCGGGCTCGCCCAGGCGCATCAGCTTCATGGGGTGTCCTCGTCACAGTTGGGCTGGTGCGGTCGACAGTACTCAGGCGGCTGCCGCCGAGCAAGCGATTCATCGGATCAATGCTCGGGGGCCGGCTCGGCAAAGGCGGCTCGCTCCGACTCGCGTAGATTTCGAGAATTGGCAGTTGGTGCGGCATTACCCGTGGATCGCACGCCTCCCTGGCGGCTTGCGGTGACGCTGTGCTCCATCCTCATACCTCAGATGAATGAGGGGATTCGCGAGGGCGCTGCCAGTGCGGCGGGAGATCCGACCTCTGGGAGCCCTCCTCGTCGGACCTCGTCTCGCGAGCAGGCGTTCGGCGAGGGGCGGCCGCAGCCGTCGGCGCCGGCGGCCTTCCGTCACAAGGAGCGGTTCCATGCGCCCATGCGGAGCGAAGAGCCCCACGCCGTCCGTGCGTGTCGTGCGTGCGCCTGGTCGCGGCCATGGGTGCGACCAGGCGCCGACGGTGGCCCAGGGCCGTCGGAGGGGGCCCGGTCGTCCCTCACGCGGGGGCAGGCGCAGGCCGCGGCGCGGGCGGTGTCGACGCCAACGCGGCGGCGGGGGGCTGTGGTTGGCCTCGCTGCAGTGGCGCGTGCCGTACTGACCCGGCGCGAAACAGGGGTGTGTCGCAAAACGCATGGTTGCGTTAACATGCGCCGTATGTCGATGGGGACGAGACACCGCTCGGCCTCATGTCGCCCACCGGTCGCCTCGGCGTGCCCCTTCCGGGCTCTCCTTTCATCGAAGGAGTCATGTCATGACTTTCCCGGACGACCCGTTCGGCCACAGAGGCTTCATCGCGGCGGCCGCGCTGACCGCGGGTGCGGTCGCGGCGCTTCCTGGTGGCATCGTGTCGTATACGGCCGCGGCCGCTGGGCCGCCCCAAGTGCCGCTGCCGCGGCGCGGTATGTACGACACCGTGGCGGCGTGGACGCGGCAAGGCCCTCGACAACCCGGCCGCGTCCACGGCGACCGGCCGGCCAGTCAGGAATGGGTGACCGTCGGCACCGTGGCAGTGGCGACCGGGGCGGCGTACCACCTGCCCGCGGTTCTCCGGGGCATCCGCCCCGCACTTGCTTACGGAGCCGTGAGCACCTGAACGTCCGAGGTCGCGATGGCCCGGTCGACCGCCGCGGGGCTGAGGGTGTGCTCGATGACCATGACGGCGGCGCCGATGACGCCGGCGCGGTCGTCGAGTTGTCGTCCTCGGATGGAGAGGTGCTGGGTGGCCAGCGGGAGGGAGCGGCTGTAGACGACCTCGCGCACCCCGGCGAGCAGGTGCTCTCCGGCCTCCGAGATGTCGCCGCCGATGACGATCACCCCCGGGTTGAAGAAGTTCACGAGCGCGGCCAGGACGTCGCCGATGTCCCGGCCCGCCTGACGGATCAACTGGATCGCGGTCGGGTTGCCGGCCCGGACCAGGGCCACCACGTCCCGGCCGTCCGCGGCGTCCAGCCCCGAGTCCCGGAGGCGTGCGGCGAGGGCGCCGCCCCCGGCCACCGCTTCGAGGCAGCCGGTGTTTCCGCAGCGGCATGGCTCGTTCGCGGCCCCGGCCACCTGGATGTGGCCGATGTCGCCGGCCGAGCCCTGGGCACCGCGGTGGAGTCGGTGCTCCGTGATGATGCCGCAACCGATACCGGTGCCGACCTTCACGAAGAGGAGGTGCTCGACCTCGGGGCTGGCTGCCCAGTGTTCGCCGAGGGCCATGATGTTGACGTCGTTGTCGACCAGGACGGGGGCGCCGAGGCGGGGTGCGAGCCAGCCGGGCACGTCGAAGCCGTCCCAGCCCGGCATGATCGGTGGATTCACGGGCCGGCCCGACGTGTGCTCGACGGGGCCGGGGAGACCGATGCCCACGCCGCACACATCCGCGAGGGTGCGCCCGGCCTCGGCCAGCAGCTCCGTGAACTCGTCGACGAGCCAGCCCAGGACGCGCTCCGGACCCTCGGTGATCCGTATGTCGCGGCTGCGTTCGACGAGCACGCGGGTGGCGAGGTCCGTGACGGCGATCCGCGCGTGGGTGACTCCGAGGTCGGCCGCGAGGACCGTCCGTGCCCCGGAGTTGAAGGAGAAGGCCACGGCGGGCCTTCCTCCCGAGAAGATCGCGTCGTCCGAGGGCCGGATCCACTGTTGGTCCGCCAGGGCGTCGAGCCGCTGGGTCACGGTCGACCTGGCGAGGCCGGTGAGCTGCACCAGCTCGGTGCGGGTGCGTGCGCGGCCGTCGCGCAGGATCGCCAGAAGGGCGCCGGCGCCTGCCGGTTCGGTGGTCAAGTGCTGCCTCCATCCATGTCGGTGCTGCGGCTGGTGGGATCCACTAATCATAACTCCCGGCGTATTTATGGTTGACAGCCGTAATAAGTCATCCCTAGGATCCGAAACATGCTCGATATGCGATGACAGTCGGCGGAAGTCGGGGTAGGTATCGTAGGAACTGGCTTCATTGGCCGGATCCACGCCCGAGCCGCCCGACAGGCCGGCGCCCGCTTGGTGGGCATCGCGGGAGCGGACCTTGCCAATGCCACGGAGGGCGCCGAGGCGCTCGGCGCCGAGAAGGCCTTCGATTCGGTCACGGAACTGATCACGTCCGGCCTGATCGACGTCCTCCACGTCTGCACCCCCAACCATCTGCACGCCCCCATCGCGCTCGAGGCGATGGACGCCGGTCTGGCCGTGATCTGCGAGAAACCGCTGGCGACCGAGGCCCCGACGGCACAGCTGATGGCCGAACAGGCCAAGGGCGCGGGGGTGGTGGCCGCCGTCCCCTTCGTATACCGCTTCCATCCGATGGTCAGGGAGGCCAGGGAGACCAGCCTGCTCCGCGCCAAGTACGACCAGCATCCCGAGCTGGCCGAGATCCTGCTGGCGACGGACGACGCCACCATGATCTACGACGACATGGACTCGACCTTCTGGGGTGACAACGCCGGCCGAGGCCGCAACTGGACGGGCCGTCTCCTCGAACTTGTCCGCTCTGAACTGCACATGCAGCGAACCGGGATCCCCGGGCTGTGACCAAGACAGGCGTGTAACCCCCAAGGCCAGTCAATCCTCATTGACACTGATCAAGCTTCGGTGAGACAGGACACGAGGGATCTGCCAGCAGCCCGAACGGGTGCTTGTCCTTTGACAGCGAAGTTACTGAGGTTGAACTCGTGATGTCGTAGGGGCTGACGTCTCGTCGCTCGCTGCGGTATCACCTGAAGCGTGCGGTATCCACAAGGGGGCGGGCTGACCGCCGAACGGCAGCAGTTCCGCGAGGAGTTACGGCTCCAGGCAGCGGAACGGTTCGCCCGGGGTGAGGCGAGCTCGGTGATCGCCAAGGGCCTGCGGGTCAGCGTCCGCTCGGTGCAGCGGTGGCGGCGGATGTGGGACGAGGGCGGTCCGCGGGCTTTGCGGTCGCAGGGGCCGGCGTCACTGCCGAGGCTGAGCGAGAAGCAGTTCGCCCAGCTGGAGGCGGAGCTGGCCAAGGGCCCGGCCGCGCACGGCTGGGAAGACCAGCGCTGGACCCTGAGCCGTGTGAAGACGGTGATCGGTCGACGCTTCCACCTGACCTACACCGTCCAGGGCGTGCGCAAACTGCTGGTGCGCAACGGTTGGTCCTGTCAGGTGCCGGCCCGACGGGCGATGGAACGCGATGACGCCGCGGTGGCCGGGTGGGTCAAGGAGGTGTGGCTCTGCGCGGAAGACTCGCGGCGGTGAGTGGAGCCTGGCTCGTCTTCGAGGACGAGGCCGGATTCTCCATGACGCCGCCGCAGGCCAGGACCTGGTCGCAGCGTGGGCGGACCCCGGTGGTGCGGGTGCGGGGCCGTTCCCGCAGACGGATATCGATCGCCGCGCTGACCTGCTACAAACCCGGCCACCGATCCCGGCTGATCTACCGGCCGCGCCGGGACGACGGTCAGCGCGACGGCCGCAAGAGTTTCTCCTGGCGCGACTACCGCGATCTGCTGATCGCCGCTCACCAGCAGCTCGGCGGCCCGATCGTGCTCGTCTGGGAATCCGACGCGGTCTACGGCACATCCAGTACCGCAGCGACCTCATAGACGGCTGCCTTGCCGAGACCGGCCTGACCATCAGACCCGCCTGAGCAAGGACGCGACATCACGAGTTCAACCTCAGTAGTCGCTCTGTTCGCGTTGGCCTGCGGCGACTGGATTGATTGGCAAACGATCAGGTAAGGCGAGTCGGCCACCGGTGTGGGATGGATGAACCCATGTCGCCGCGCTGGGCGACCCTCCGTCACATAGGGAGCGAGAACAGCCGTACTGGCCCCGAGGGCCAGCGGGCATCGTCGCGCAGGGGCGTCACCATAGTCCGCAGCGGCATAGTCACCAGGCGGCCTTCGGGTTGTTCGACGAGTACCGCCTTGTCGAGTGGGTGCCATCCGAGGCGCTGGTAGAGCGACACGAGGGGAGGTCGGCAGAACAGGAGTGCGTGCTGAGGACCCATCGTGCGGGCGTGCTCCAGGGCAACTGTGACGACGAGCCGAGCCAGGCCCTGACCTTGCATGCCGGGTGCGACGGCCACCCCGCCGACGCCCACCACCTCTGTGTCGGCGTCGCCGATCGCGACAGGCAGTCGCAGCAGACCAGCGTGTGCCACGAGCCGGTCTTCGTGTCTGATGCCGAAGTGTTCTTCCTTCGGCAGCCAGGTCAGACCGGTCGAGGCGACACCGAAGGGATCATCGCCGTTGCCAAGGATCTCTTCCTGGTCCGCCTTCGTGTACTGGGGGAGCTGCACCACAGTGGGTGCCGCAGCGGATCGGTTGTCAGACATTCCCACATGATGATCTCTCCGCGGAGCACTGGCCAAGCCGGTTCTCCGCCGACACCGGGCGCTGTCGCTCCCGATCGACAGACCGTGTCAGGGCTCAGTGGTAAAGCGCGCGGGTCGTGGGCGGGACCGGAAGTAGACGTTGATGGAGGAGCAGGACAGAGCGTGCCGACGCTCACGCTCGCCGTCGTGCGAATGCAGCCAGAACGGCTGCGAGGCGATCCCCACGACTCCGGGATCGAAGTCCATCAGCAGAAGCCGGTCCCGCTCCAGCCACGACTCGAAACCGACATGCCGCCCGGTCGTCGCCGCCCAGTACCAGCCCGAAAGGTGACGCTCGCCACGCGACCAGCGAAACGGCCGTACCGCGGCCACGTCCTCGAACCGCACTGTCGCACAGTCCAACAGCAGACGCCGCCGGGACTCGCGTACGGCATCCACGTACGACAGCTCGACATGCGACTCCGCAAGATCCGTCCCGACCGGTACGGCCATCCAGCACCCCCAGTACGTCCCCTCCCGTACGACTAGGTTCACTGGCAAGGAAGCCGAAACGACTGGGTTCGCTGTCAAACGCCTCGATTGGATGACAGCGGACAGTGCTCTTGTCCGTTCTCACCGAAGCCAGTCGTCGTCTCAACCCATCAACCCCAGGCTTGAGCTCAGGCCGGTCTCACAGATCCATACGCGGCCGAGACGTATGGGTAGGGCCGGCCGCCAACACGGTGCAGATTGCCCTGTTATCCCCGAACGTCAAGGGAGGCCGGGTCCCTCGTCCTCGCGAAACGGCGTCGGCACCACTCGTGCAGCGTCGGCCGCTCCTCCGCGGCGCGAGTCCGGTCCGCGCCGGACACCGAGGGGTCGGCCGCGAAGTCGATCTGGGCGGCGCACCGGTTGAGGTAGCTGGTGTACGGCTGGCCGGTGCTGTAGACCTGCCCCGCGCCGAACTCCCGCGTGCGTTCGTACACATGGATGTCGAGCCGTTCCCGCCAAGGCGGTCGATCGTCGCGGAGAGACGTTCGAGCGCGTACGTGGCACGGGGCCCGCCACCCACTACGGCGAGTCGGAAGACGTCAGGACCTTCACCGACACGGGCTTCCGGAGTCGCGTCGAACGGTCGATCTCCGAGCCATCCGGTCGGCGGCATCGGACGCAGGTAGTGCCGACCATCAGCCCTACCTCCCTGACCGAGAACTGGCATCGCGCTGCCCGCGAGCATCTTCATCACGAAAGCATCAAGGGTCTAGACCGTCGTCAGGTAACCTGGGCAGTAGACAGATCCTTAAGGCTTCGCTTCTTGCGGCGTGAACGTCCACTGAATCGACTGACCTTGGTCGAACGGCTGGTGCGGACGAGTTGCGGGTGTTGTTCCAGGGGGTGGTGGCGCCGACTGAAGTTTCCCCATGATCTTAGACACTCGTTCGTTATGCCGCGAGGGCGTGTTGATGCCGCTGCCTGGTCTCGGCCGGGGTGAGGTAACCGAAGATCTTGTGCTTGCGCAGGCGGCGGCGGTTGTAGAAGGTCTCGATGAAGGTGAAGACCTCGGCGCGGGCGGTGGCCCGGTCGGGCCAGGTCCGGGTTCCGATCTCTTCCTTGAGCAGGGCCCAGAAACTCTCCGCCGCGGCGTTATCGAAACATGATCCGGTGCGTCCGCAGCTCTGCCGTAGCCCCAACTCCCTTATTCGATCGCGGAATTGAGCTGAGGTGTACTCGCTTCCGCGATCGCTGTGGACCACGCATCCGGGCTCCAGACCGCCTCGGCCGTGGGCCATGGCGAGGGCGTCGACGACGAGCTCGGCGCGGTGGTGGTCGGCCATGGCGTAGCCGACGATCTCGCGGGTGGCCAGGTCCAGCCAGCAGGCGAGGTAGAGCCAGCCCTCGGCCGTCGGGAGGTAGGTGATGTCGCCGACCAGCTTGGTGCCGGGGCGCTCGGCGTGGAAGTCGCGGCCGATCAGGTCCGGGGCCGGCTTCGCCTTCGCATCCGGCCGGGTCAGCGAGCGGTGCTTGCGGCGGGTGACGCCGCGGATGTCGCGCTCGCGCATGACGCGGGCGATGCGCTTGTGGTTCACACGGTGCCCCAGACGCCGTAGTTCGGCGTGGATGCGCGGGACGCCGTAGGTCTTGCGGGAGGCGATGTGGAGCACGGTGATCTCGTGCGCGAGTGCGTCGTCGGCCGCCTGGCGCTCTCGGCGGGCGGCCTCGCCCTCGTGCCAGGCGTAGTAGGAGGAGCGGGTCACGCGCAGCACCCGGCACAGCAGCACGATCGGGTAGTTCGCCTTCTCCGCGTGGATCAACCGGTACAACGTGGTCACCGGTCGCTCTCCTTCACGAAGAAGGCCGTCGCTTTTTTCAGGATCTCGATCGTCTGCTGCTGCTCGCGGTTCTCCCTGCGCAGCCGGCGCAGTTCCTCGCGCTCGGCGCTGGTCAGCTCGCCCGTGGCGCCCTCGCCCCGGCCGGCCTTGGCCTGGCGGTACCAGCCCCGCAGGGACTCGGAGCTGATGCCGAGTTCCCGGGCGACGGCGGTAACCGTCTTTCCCGAGGAATCGACGAGCGCGATCGCGTCCCGCTTGAACTCCTCGGTGTACCGCTTCGTGTACTTGCTTCCCACCTGGTGCTACTTCCTCTGGAACCTCAGGTCCCAGTCTCCAGGTGTCCACGATCAAGGGGAAGCTTCACTGCCGGGCCCGGTTGTCTCCGACGGTATGGGTTTGAGCGCAAGCCTGAACTCATGGGATCACCTGTGGACGACCACTGTCGACTCTTCGGTTCCCGCTGTCGCACGAGCGCTGCCTTGGATCGTGCTGTTGGCACTGGTTCTCTGGCACAACTGGCGCACTCGGTCGCGGAACCTGGTGTGAAGGGCCCGACGATGACCCGCCGTGAATCAGCTGGGACGATGGGGGCAACGCCCATCCGGAAGAGCGCCAAGAGGGCTCGCGTCAAGGAGACTCGGCGCACGGCGTCGCTGCTCGGCCCGCTGCGGGCCGAGATGCGGCTGGCCGCTCTGCCCGCTCTCGTACTCGGCGTGCTTGTGGCAGCGGCAGCGGTGACGCGTGCCGTTCTCCTGTATCTCGATGGTGCCAACCGCGGAGTGAACGGTCTGGACAAGAGCATCCTTGCGCTCGACACCCCGGCCGGGGCCCTCCAGGCTGCGGCATGGCAGCATTCCTCACTGCTCGGGCTGTTGTTCGTCGCCCTCATCGGAGGAGTGGTACTGGCTGAAGGGCTTGAAGGTGGGACATGGTCGCTCGTGCGGCTGTACCAAGCACGTGTCTTCCTGCTCGTGGTACGCAAGCTGCTCATCGTGCTGTTCCTTGCGGCACTCAGCGTGATCTTTACCGCAGTGACGCTGTGGGCGGCCGTCCACCTCAGCCAGGCCCTTCAGCCACCAGCGGGACCGGTGAATGACCTACTGCCGGCAGGCCAGGCGTCCCAGGAAAGCCTGAGGCAACTGCCTGACTGGGGCAAAGCCTGGGAAGCCTATGCCAAGGCCCTCCTCGTTCTGTCGTTCTTCGCCACGTTCACCGCATGCGCGGCCGCCGCTGCGCGAGCCGTTATCACCGGTGCCGTACTGGGCGCGGGTCCTGTGGCTGTGACCCTGCCTCTCGTGACCACGGACTTCCGTGCGTGGATGCCCCATTACTGGATCGCCTCGTGGATGGAGTTCTCCGAGGACGGACAGTGGAAGCTCTACTGGTGGAGTGCTTCGCCCGGGTCCCCGAACTCGAGCACGGCCTTGGCGGTGCTGTCCCTCGTCGGCGTAGTCCTGTTGTCGGCCACGTGGCTGCTTCTTCGTACGGAGAGGTCCCTGTCACCGCGCGCGTGAGAACACAAGCGGTCTGCCGAGCTTGAGCGGCTGCTCGCCCTGGTCAACACAGGTGCTGAGTCCGGTCGATGGAGCAGAACCGTGTGGTTGAACAGCTACATCGCGTGGTCGATCTCCGCCGGCGCGATCGTGCTCTTGAATACTCACCCGTGCCCGGCGCCTCCCCGTCTTCGACCAGCCCTGTGCTCAGGGCTCCGGAGTGGGGAGGCCAGCTTTCTCAGCGTCCCTGGTGCGCCGTACTGCGATCAAGGGTGCATCGTCGACCCGTCACGGAATTGAGGTATGCCTCGTGTTCATCTCGTCGACGCGTTCGACGGCGCAACGGAGGGCATTCGTGGCGGCGGTCGTCATGACCGTGTTGGCCTTCCTGCAACAGATGATGCTCATGGTGGGCCTCGGAAGTTGGTTACCCGGATGGCAGCCATGGCCCTACCTGTTGATCGCTGTTCCGGCATGGTTGCTGGCCCGTTCCGGATGGAGCCAAACAGACGATCCGTATGCCCTGCTTCCTTTGATGGACAGGCTGCGGCAGGTGCCCCCGGCGATCTACGCCGCCGGGGTGCTCGCCCTGGCTGTCGGGGTGTGGGCCCTGCTTCAGGACCACGAGCCTCACCTCGGCCATGAGGAAGCGGTGTACGCCAACAAGGCCCGCGCATGGTTAGGCGAGACTCCGGATGCCGGCTGGGGTACGTACAGACCGGTCGGGCTTCCCGTAGTCGGGAGCGTTGCGCTCGCGCTCCATGACAGCGTCGGAGCCCTGCGGGTAGTAGCCCTCGTCCTGGTGCTTTTCACGCTGGCGACCACGTACCTGGTTGCCGCCGCCTGGACGTCACCCCGGCGGGGTGCGGTCATCATGCTCCTCGTACTCAGTGGGCTCGGGTTCCTTCGCCGAGTTCCGGAGTTCCTCAATGAGCCTTTTCCAACCTGGTGGCAGCAGCCACGAGTTGGACGCTCCTGCGCAACGACGAAGCTCCTGGTAGACGGTGTCACGACCAAGATCCACCGTCCTGCCAGGAGCCTCGCGTGCTTGTCTACCCGTCGTCGATCGACCTGTCCAGTCGCACCCTGCGGTATCTGGCCGGACAACTCACCTCCCGGCGGCAGGAGATCGGTACGCGGTGGCGACGACTGACACCAGGGCGTCAGGCCCTGCTCGCCCTCGCCCACCTGCGGTGTGGTGACACCTACGCCCAGCTCGCCGCCGGGTTCGGTATCGGGATCGCGACCGCCTTCCGCTACATACGCGAGGCCGTCGACGTACTGGCCGCCCTCGCCCCATCCCTGGCCGAGGCGATGAAGACGATCCGGATGAAGGCGTTCGTGATCCTGGACGGCACCCTGCTGCCGATCGACCGGATCGCCGCCGACACCCCGTACTACTCCGGGAAACACAAACGCCACGGCATGAACGTCCAGGTCCTCACCGACCCGTTCGGACGGCTGCTCTGGGCCTCGCCGGCTCTGCCCGGATCGACTCACGACCTGACCGCCGCACGCCACCACGGGATCACCGAAGCCCTCGCCGATGCGGACCTCAAATGCTGGGCAAACAAGGCGTACCAAGGAGCCGGTGGACCTGTCCGGGTGCCCTTTCGCGGCCGTCGACTCAAGCGATGGAAGCGTCGTCACAACAGCACCCACGCCAAGATCCGCTGCCTCGGCGAACGCGCTATGGCCACCCTCAAGGGCTGGCGCCTCCTCCGGAAGCTCCGCTGCAGCACAAACCGGATCACGGACGTGGTGAAGGCCGTCGTCGTCCTTCACCACGCCTCAACGTGAGATTGGAAAAGGTTCACTACCTGCTCGATGAGCGCGGCCTTGGAGGACAGGCCGAGGCCAGACAGTCCCAAGGTTGCTGATCACAGAGGTGGTGAAGCGGGCAGGACAGAGCCCGTCGGTACCGAGGAGCCGAGCGCGTACAGCCCAGCCACAGTAACCCAGGTCTGTGTACAAGGCCCCAACATTGCCCACAGCCCGGAGGAACGCAGATCGACGGGATCCCCCCACGGGGGGGAGTGGCGTAGATCACCCGCATAGGCGGGACCCGCGCTGTCGCCTTACGTGATCTTTGTGAATCCTTGGCCGTTTTTTCCCTAGGTACTTTCACCAGTGCATCACAAGACGGTGCGTCAAGAACGTTAAGAAACTGAGGGATCATGACGCTTCACTCATCCGCGCCGGACCGGCGCGGACGGACTTGGTCCGGACGAAGAATCCGCTTCTTAGCAAGCGGTATCGCCCTGACCATGGCCATCACTATGTTGGACGGCGTTGGCTCGGCAACGGCCCAGCCGCAGCAAGCGCCTGCGGCCGAACCTAAGCAGGAGGCGGTGACGCAGGCAGCCGACATCGCGTCGGCGCGCGTGGCCGCGAAGCTGTCCGGCAAGAGGGTTGAGGCGCTCTCCGAGCGAACCGAGACGTCGACCACCTGGGCCAACAAGGACGGTTCTCTCACCACCGAACTGGCTGCCGGGCCGGTGCGTTTCCAGGACTCCGCTACGGGTGCCTGGCGCGACGTGGATGTTGACCTGGTCGCTCAGACTGACGGCTCGGTCGCTGCCAAGGCGCATCCAGAAGGTCTGACCTTGGCCGGAAAGACGGGTGTGCCCGCGCGCTCCTTACGTGCAGCCCAGACAGCCGCCGCCACTGATCTGGTCACGCTCGGCCAGGGTGACGAACAGATCACCCTGCAGTGGCGGGGCGGGTTGCCCGCGCCGCGGCTGGACGGCACGCGTGCCACCTACGTGAACGCGGTGCCCGGCGCCGATGTGGTGGTCGAGGCCACCCGCACGGGTTTCGAGCAATTCGTCGAGCTCAAGCAGAGGCCCACCACCGACGGCTTCTCCTACACGCTGCCGCTCCGGACCAAAGGCCTGAAGGTCGAGCAGCAGGCCGACGGCAGTGTGCTGTTCACGGACAAGAAGTCGAAGAAGACCGCGACGATGCCGGCCCCGGTGATGTGGGACGCCACCGTCGACGAGGTCTCCGGTGAGCACACCCGCCGTTCCAGGGTCGCGATGAAGGTCGTCAAGACGAAGGGCGGTGTCGATCTGGTCATCACTCCGGACGCGGCCTTCCTTGCCGACCCGGCCACCAAGTACCCGGTCACCGTCGACCCTTCCACCTCGGCTCTGGGGAACCTGTTCGACACCTACGTCCAGCAGGGGGAGACGGTCGACTGGTCTGCTGACACCGAACTCGACCTCGGCAACCCGGGGACGAAGAACGCGGACGGCACGTACCGCATCGCCCAGTCCTACATCACCTGGAACACCGCGCCGGTCTCCGACGCCATGGTCTCCAGCGCCACCCTGAGCCTGTGGAACTTCCACTCCGGCAACACCGACTGCACCGCGCAGCCGTGGGAGGTGTGGACGGCGAACAACGCCTCCACCGCCTCCCGCTGGACGAACCGGCCGGCCATGGTGACCAAGATGGCCACCTCCACCCAGACCAAGGGAAACCCGGGTTGCTCCACGCAGCCCGACGGGTGGATCAACGCCGATGTCACCAGCCTGGTCCAGCACTGGGCGAACAACAAGTGGTCCTACGCCGGCATGGGACTGAAGGCCACGGACGAGAACGACATCAAGGAGTGGAAGCGGGTCAACTCCGCCAACGCCGCCTCGAACGTTCCGAAACTGACCGTCACCTACAACTACCGGCCGCGAACCGGCACCAAGCAGGAGGCAGGCCCGCCGTACTTCTCCTACAGCGGCGCCTACGTGGTGAACACGGTCACGCCGACGCTGCGGGACACCTTCGTCGACGCCAACGGTGACAAGGTCAACGGCACCTTCCAGATTTTCGACTCCGCCACCGACACGCAGGTCGGCGATGTCATCGTCTCCCCGTGGGTGAACTCGGGTCAGGTCGCCTCCGTGGCCGTACCGGTCGGCGTGCTGACCAACGGCAAGACGTACAAGTTCCGCACCTCGCCCTACGACGGAGCCCACTACAACCTGGGCTGGTCGGAGTGGAAGACCTTCACGGTCGACACCACCGCACCATCCGCCCCCACCGGCATCACCTCGACGGACTACCCGTCCACCGCGTGGGTCAAGGGCGCGGGACAAGCCGGAGCCTTCACCGTCACACCGAACGGCACCGACCACAACTGGCTGGAGTGGTCACTGGACGGCGTGACCTGGACCAAGGTCGCCACCGGAGGCTCCACCACCGCCAAGACCATCACCGTCACCCCGCCCAGGGACGGCACCCACACCCTCCAGGTGCGGGCAGTCGACAAGGCGGACAACAAGTCCGAACCGGTTGAGTACACCTTCCACGCAGGGCCCGGAGGCTTCCTCCAGCCGACCGACGGCGAGCGCACGGCCAAGCGTCTCCCTCTGATCGCCGAAGCGGACGCCAGCAAGTACGACAAGGTCAGTTTCTCCTGGCGCCGCGCCGCGGCCGACCCCTGGGTGCAGATACCCGCGGCGGATGTCCTCTCCGGCGGCACGGCTCTGACCTCGTGGCCCGTTGCGCTCACAGCAGGCAAGAACACCCCGCTGGTATGGAACGCCACTGACACCGTCGACCCCGACGGCAGCATTCAGATCAAGGCCGATTTCACCGGCCCCGGTTCCGCATCGGGGAGCACCGAACCACTGGCCGCCGTCGTCGATCGCAATGCGGAGGGCGCCTCCGCCGAGCGGCTCGGACCTGGCCTGGTGAACCTGCTCACCGGCGACTACACGGTCTCCACCACTGACGTATCGGCGTTCGCGCTCAGCGTCTCGCGCACTGCGTCCTCCCGCACCCCCGACAAGGGTGCCAAGGCGGAGGGCCAGGCTCCGATCTTCGGCAAGGAGTGGGTCTCCGGCACCGTCGCACAGCTGACCGACTCCGCCCAGACACACATCCGCCGGGTGTCCGACACGGCCGTCGTCATGGTCTCGGCCGACGGCGACACCGTCCACTTCACTGCCAACGCGGCGAGGACCGGATGGATCCCGGAGCCGGGCTCCGAGGAGCTGACCCTCACCGGCAGCGTCACCGGCAACTTCACGCTCTCCGACACCGAGGGCATCGAGATCGTCTTCGCCAAGCCCGACTCGGCGGCCACCACCTGGCAGGTGTCCACGAGCGGCCCGGCCGGCCTCGCAGGCAGCACCACCACGCTCGTGTCCGAGACCGTCACCGTCGGCACCCAGAAGCTGGCCCGGCCCACGCGTGTCATCGCACCGAACTCCAGCGTGGCCTCCGGGACCTGTGCAGCAACTCCTTCCACCAAGGGCTGCCGCGTGCTGGAGTTCGTCTACGCGAATGCCACCACCGCCACGAGCAGCGCCTTCGGGGACTACAGCGGTCAGGTGAAGGGGATCCGGCTCTGGGCGACCGAGCCCGGTGCTGCAGCCGCCACGGCGAAGACCGTCCAGGCATACGCGTACGACGACCTCGGCCGCCTGCGGGAAGCGTGGAATCCACTGCTCACGCCCGCGCTGAAGACCTCCTACACATACGAAACGTCTGGGCGCGTCACTCAGATCACTGAGCCGGGCGACCTGCCCTGGAACTTTACGTACGGCAAGGCGGGATCGGGGTCGGCCGCTGCCGACGGGATGCTGCTCACCGTGTCCCGCCCGGCGCTGCAGCAGGGAACCAAGGATGTGGTGACGGGGACCGCAGTGACGAGTGTCGTCTACGACGTTCCGCTGACCGGCACCAACGCCCCCTACAAGATGGGCGCCGCTGATGTGAAGGGCTGGGCCCAGACAGAGGCCCCGACGGATGCCACCGCCATCTTCCTGGCCGACGTCACCCCCTCCTCACACGCAGGCGGCGCCCTCGCCGCTGCCGACTACCGGCGCGCAAGCGCGCACTACCTCGGTGTCTCCGGCCGAGAGGTCAACACGATCATTCCCGGAGGACACACCACGACCACCGAGCACGATCGATTCGGCAACTCGGTCCGCGGGCTCACAGCAGCCAACCGGGCCCTCGCGCTCGGCCTCACCGCCGAGGACAGAGCACGCCAGGCAGAACTCGGCATCGCCCAACTCACGAGCACCGAGCGCGCCGAGCTGCTGTCCGACCGCTGGGTGTACAACGACGACGGCACGCGTCAGCTTGAGGAGTTCGGCCCGCTGAGCCGCGTCGACCTGACGGCAGACCTGAAGTCCGGCACCACGACGCTCGTCCCGGCGGGCACCTCGGTGACCGGCCGGTCCTGGACAGTCAACGAGTACGACACGGGTCGGCCCACGGATGGAACCGCCAAGGTCAAGGACCAGCTGACGAAGGTCACCACGGGCCTCCAGGTACGTGAGCACCCCGGCATCCGAGGCGAGGCGCGCGTCACGCAGACCGTCTACGACTGGAGCAAGGGCCTGGCCACCAAGTCCATCCAGGACCCCTCCGGCTTGGCGCTGACCACCACCACCGAGTACGACTCCCAGGGCCGGATCACGAAGAAGATCCAGCCCGGAGCCACGGCCACCAGCGCCTCCGCCCAGGTGATCACGTACTGGGCTGCGGGTGGCACCGGTGCCTGCCAGGGACGCCCCGAATGGGCCGACAGCGTCTGCTCGACAGGCCCCGGAGGCGCGATCACCGGCGGCGGATCGAACCCCGCTCAGCTGCCGGTCACCACCACCGAATACGACTGGTGGGGTAACCCCGCCAAGGTCACCGACACCGCGAACGGCGTCACCCGGACGACCACGACGTCGTACGACGCGGCCGGCCGCCCGACGACGGTGAAGACCACCGGAGGTACCGGCCAGGCGCTCCCGGAGGTCACCACGGAGTATGACCCGGCCACCGGGCGTGCGGTCAGGACCGTGTCCCCCACCGCTGGAACCATCACCAAGGAGTACGACAAGCTCGGCCGCCAGATTTCGTACGCAGACGCTGACGGCGGAAAGACCACCACGGAACTCGACCAGCTCAACCGGCCGGTCAAGGTGAGCGACACCGTTCCGTCGACCGTCACCTACACCTACGACCACGTCGCCGAGCCGCGCGGCCTCGCCACGGTCACGACCGACTCCGTCGCGGGCGCCTTCGTGGCCACGTACGACGCGGACGGTACCGTCACCGAGGAGAAACTCCCCGGCGGATACACCCTCTCGGTGACCCAGGACACCACCGGCGCGACCGTCAACCGCGTCTACACGCGCGACAGCGACGGGACCGTCGTCTACACGGACAGTGTGGCGACCACGGCCCACGGCCAGACCTCCCGGCATGCGGGATGGTCGGACCAGAACTACCAGTACGACGCTGTGGGGCGTCTGACCACCGTCGAGGACACCTCGCAGACGGTCTGCACCCGAAACACCTACGTGTTCGACACGCGGGCCAACCGCAAGTCCAAGACGGTTGCCGCGGCGGCGCCGGGGCTAGACTGCCCCATCACGGGAGGCACGACAACCTCCCACACGTATGACAGCGCGGACCGGCTTGTCGACGCCGGCTACGCCTACGACGCCTTCGGCCGCTCCACCGCGGTGCCGGCCAACGGCACGTTCAGCTACTACACCAACGATCTCGTTCACCAGCAGACAACAGGCGGCGAGCGCCAGACCTGGACCCTCGACCCGGCACAGCGATTCCGCTCCTGGACCGTGGAATCCGGCAGCGGCAGCACCTGGAGCACGCTGCAGACGAAGCTCAACCACTACTGCAACGAGTCCGACAGCCCTAGATGGATCGTCGAGGACACGGCGACGGGTGCTCTGACCCGGAACGTCGCCACCGCGAGTGGCAGCCTCACGGCGACCACGAGCAAGACCGGAGACCGGATCCTGCAGCTGGCCAACATCCATGGAGATGTGGCCCTGCTGCTTCCCCTCGACGGGGGTTCTGCTCCGCTCGCCGTTGACAGTGACGAGTACGGCAACCCGCGCGCCGGCCAGGCCGACCTCCGGTACGGCTGGCTTGGTGGAAAGCAGCGTTCCAGCGAGACCCTCAGCGGCCTCACCCTGATGGGCGTTCGCGTCTACAACCCCGCAACCGGGCGCTTCCTCTCCGTCGACCCGATCGTGGACGGTGGCGCGAACCTGTACGGCTACCCGGGCGACCCGATCAGCCAGTACGACCTCGACGGCCAGAAGTGGAAGTGCAAGGCCAAGTGCAGTCTGGAGGGACCTGCCGCCGAATGCACCGGTCCTGTCTGGGGCGCCGGCGAGGGCAAGACAGAGTCCGAAGCCGTGAAGCGAGCGAAGAAGGATGCCTCCAGCCAGGCGCCTCGCGGCTGTAAGACCAAGCACTGCCGGGCGGTGGAGTGCACGAAGAACCGCTTCAAGCAGTGGTGGGACTCCGACTTCAACCCCCGCACCATCCATCTGCGGAACCCTCCGAACTGGATGCGTCGGGCGAACCGCTGGTCCGGCGGCATCCTGTTCTACTCGCAGGTCTGGCGCGGTACGTACGGCAGCTGGTGCGGATGCGGTCCGTGATGGTCTGATCCCTCCTAGCTCGTAAGAATGGGGTCCGGTCGCCGGTCCTGGCAGCCGGACCCCTCCTCCTTCTCATCAAAGGGCTTGAAGATGAGTGACACTCCCGAGCTGTGGAAAGTCGTCATCTCCCTGGTGGCAACCAGGGAGCAAAAGGACGCTCTCGTCGACCGCTTTGTCGCCGACATATGTTCCGATCACCAACACGACGGTCCGTGTGAGACTCCTTGGGCGCTCCACGTGACCGAGGGCGCATCGCTGAGCACACGTGAGCAGAAGCGCCTGCGGGAAGAGATCGCGGACACCATGGAGGACTGAGCCTTGCAGGTCATGTCGTGATCATGAGCGGCCTCCCGCGCTACTGGGACCACGGCCCGCCGACATGCACCTCCACCGGGCAGCCGGTGACCTTACCCGGCCCGCTGGGCCGGTCCTCCAACTCGACTGCCAGTGCAGCCAAATACGCGTCAGACTTGCCCATTGCCGCCCGTGGCGGTGACAGTCACGTATAGTGACCGCCGCCGGGCGGAACGTCAGAGGTGAGCCCCTGCGAGAGCAGTCGTTGAGGGCTCCACAGGAGCAGGGAACCGGCCGCCGCAGCCAGGATCGCGACGAGCAGACCCAGTCGAACGGACGGTGTCATACGCACACGTCGAGTGTACGGGCGGCCCCGGTCGTGCCTTAGTAGGTGTTGTCGTACCGAACCTGAGACCGGTGTTTTCGCTGGCCAGGCATAGGTTCGGTGCTCCCGTGGGAGTGGTCGCCTGTTGTTTCATCGTTCCTGGGGAGGCCGTGGATGCCGTCGGTCGTGGGGTTGCTCGAGCAGCGTGAGCTGGGTGCTCGCCGTCGTGTGGACGAGCTGCGGGAGGAGGCCGACCGCGTCCAGGCCGAGCTGGCCGCGGCCGAGCGGGACTGGAAGGAGTGGGTCATCGCCCGATCGCGGGTCGGCGAGGTGCTGGGTCCGGTGGACGAGACCGAAGATCACGTCCGGACCGAGCGGGCGATGCCGGCCCAGGGGCAGGCCGAGGAGGCAGCACCGGTGTCAATGGCAGCGAGGCCGAAGTCGCAGGTGCCGGTGCGGCGCGAGGGGCTGGACGCGTCGGTGCTGTCGGTGGACTACCAGCGCATTCTGCAGGCTCTCGCGGACCGGCATTGCCTCCATCAGGGGCCGCTGACCTGCCAGGAGATGGCCGTCTTGTTCGGCCTGGACACCGTGCCGTCGAAGGTGGAGGCGTTGCGGTCGAAGGCGAAACGCCTGGTCGCGCGGGGCTGGCTTGCCGAGCCGGCGCCGGGCCGGTTCACGCTCGCGCGAGGCGTGAACGGGCCAGGCGGCGGGTCATGATCATGGTCATCGACCAGTAGGTCATCGCCTCGGCGCTGGCGGTGCGGCGTTCGTAGTCGCGGACCAGGCGGCGGGTGCGCATCAGGTGGGCGAAGAGGCGCTCGACGATCCACCGCTTGGGCAGCACGACGAAGCCGCGCGTGTCGTCGCTGCGCTTGACGATCGCCAGGACCAGGGCGAGCGCGGCCAGGCAGTGCTCGACGAGACTGCCGGTGTAGCCGCCGTCGGCCCAGACGAGTTCCAGCCGGTGGTGGGCGTCGGCCACCTGGGCGAGCAGCACTTTCGCGGCGGCGCGGTCACCGATGTCCGCGCTCGTAACCATGACGCCCAGCAGCAGGCCGAGGGTGTCGACCACGACATGCCGCTTGCGGCCGTTGATCAGCTTGCCGCCGTCGAAGCCGCGGCTGTCGGCGCCGACGACGGCGTCCGCCTTGACCGACTGCGAGTCGATCACGCCGGCCGTCGGCTCTGCATCCCGGCCCGCCCTCTCGCGGACCCGGTCGCGCAGCCGGTCGTGGAACTCCCTGACCAGCACGTGGTCGCGCCAGCGGCGGAAGAACGCGTAGACCTGGTCCCACGGCGGGAAGTCGGCCGGCATCGCCCGCCACTTGACGCCGTTGTCCACGAGATACCGGATCGCGTCCAGTATCGCCCGGTGGCAGTACGCCTCCGGCTGCCCGCCCCGGCCCCGCATCCAGCCCGGCACCGGCAGGAGCGGCCGGACCACAGCCCACTCCGTGTCCGTCATGTCCGATGGATACCTCCGAACACGTTCCGAGTGATCGGCCGCGTTCCCGAACCGGTGAGCGACACAATCACACGACGGAGCAGCCGAGTTGAACTCCACCGGCGCGAGCACGTACAACTGCGGCAACAGGGTCTCCTGGATCTCGGTTGGCTTCGCAACCCCGAGCTACCAAGAGGCCCTGCCTTCATGCCCGCGGCCGGCCGCGATCACCCGATCGAGACTCCCGTTCGACGCCCACCCCTCAAGATCGGAACGACAACAGCTACTAAGCCGAAGGCGGCGAAGAAGGCGGAGCTGCGCAAGCAGCGGAAGCGACTCCAGGAAGCCGCCAAGCGCCGTCTCGCCGCGCGGAACTCGCGCCGGCCTCGCTCCCGGCAGAGCCGGATCGGCAACGCTGCCGCGCGCCGCGACGCCCGCGCCCTGTCCCGGGTGCGGCACTCCAACGCCTGGCTGTGGTGACGATGCCGGGCATCGTCCACTGAGTGGAGCCCACTCCGGTGCGTCGGACGACGATGGACTCCACCGTGGTGTGCACCGCGATGGTGCGCCACCGCACCGGTGCACCGCACCACCTGACGATGCCCGGCACTCTCGCGCGCTGGTGCGCCGCACCTGATGCTCCGCACCGCACCGGTGCGCCCGCCGCCGGCGGCCCCTTGTCCGGGTGCGGCCGGACGCGCGCGGCCCCCTTGTCCGGCTCCGCTACACCCCCTTGTCCAGCTCTGCTACCGCGACGCTTCTCCTAATCCAGTGCGTAAGCAGACGGCCAGGGACCATGCAACGCCCCGGGACGACTGCTTGCGCTGGACAGCGAATGCCTGGATCCCCCCTGGCCGTCAAGGCCTCCTCAAAGAGCGGCATCGCTGTCCGTTGCGGGGTTCGCGGTGATGACGCGGGCGCCGGGCTGATGCCTCCGTTTCCCCGGGCCCTTGAGGCCTCTGTCAAGAGCGGCGCAGCCCGGCGCCTCCGTGATCACCGCGAAACTCGCAGGGCCAGGTCGGACGTTAATCGTCACGGCGCGAGCCCTCTCCAGGGTCGACCTCTTGTTCATCCGCGAGCCCGAGAGCTCTGCAGAAAGATCGAGCCCCTGGAGTTCGCTGGTGTCGCGAACGGCTACTGAGATGGCGGACCAACGAGTCCTTGGATTAGGGCGCCGCGTGACCCGCATGTGCTCGTGACCTGCATAAACGGACGGATCTGGGAGGACAGCTTGACCGTGTTCTGCGGCATCGACTGGGCAGAGCGTCACCACGACATCGCCCTCGTCGACGAAGCCGGCACTCTGCTCGCCAAAGCCCGTATCACCGACGACGTGGCCGGCTACCACAAGCTCCTGGACCTCTTGGCCGAGCACGGAGACAGCCCGGAAGATCCGATACCCGTGGCCATCGAGACCAGCCACGGCCTCCTGGTCGCGAGCCTGCGCACTGACAGCCGTCGGGTCTTCGCGATCAACCCACTCGCCGCCGCGCGCTACCGCGACCGCCACGGCGTCAGCCGAAAGAAGTCCGACCCGGGCGACGCCCTGGTCCTGGCGAACATCCTGCGCACCGACTGCACGCCCACCGGCCCCTGCCGGCCGACTCCGAACTCGCCCAGGCCATCACGGTCTTGGCCCGAGCCCAGCAGGATGCCGTCTGGACTCGGCAGCAGGTCGCCAGCCGGGTCCGCTCCCTCCTACGCGAGTACTACCCTGCTGCTCTGCTGGCCTTCCAGAGCAAGCAAGGCGGTCTGACCAGGGCTGACGCCCGCGTCATCCTCACTCTGGCACCGACTCCGGCCAAGGCCGCGAAGCTCACCCTCGCCCAGCTGCGGGCTGCCCTCAAACGCAGTGGCCGCCTCCGCGGCTGCGACGCGGAAGCCGAGCGGCTGCGGGACGTCTTCCGCGCCGAGTACGCCCACCAGCTGCCCGGCGTCGAGGATGCCTTCGGTCACCAGCTCCTGGCCCTGCTCAAGCAACTGGACGCCACCTGCCAGGCCGCGAACGATCTCGCGGAGGCGGCCACCGTCGCCTTTCACCAGCACACCGACAGCGAGATCCTGCTCAGCTTCCCCGGCCTGGGGCCCATGCTCGGTGCCCGCGTGCTCGCCGAGCTGGGCGACGACCGGGCACGGTTCGCCGACGCCCGGGCGCTGAAGTCGTACGCCGGATCCGCCCCCATCACCCGGGCCTCCGGCAAAAAGCGCTTCGTCGGCCGCCGATTCGTCAAGAACAACCGCCTCATCAACGCCGGCTTCCTCTGGGCCTTCGCCGCCCTCACCGCCTTACCAGGAGCGAACGCGCACTACCGACGCCGACGTGACCACGGAGACTGGCATGCCGCCGCACAGCGGCACTTGCTGCCCCAAGGTCGTGGTGCCACCACGTGGGAGGCGGCAGTCAGGTGGGCGTCGAGTACCCCGACGGTGGGATGCCCGCTGAGGCGCCGGTCCCACTGCCGGCCGGCCGCTGGAGGGTCCGCGCCATGCAGACCAAGGTGGACGAGGAGAACTGGGTCGGCCTGGTCTGTTAACTGCACCAACTGGGGCTCTCGTTCGGTTCGGGGGCCTTGAGTTCTGATCATGTGAGCGTGCATGAGACTCCTTCACTTCATCGAGATCTGATTGACGGGCGGGTACGGCTGCCGCGGGTCGGGGCTGTGGTCGCTGGTACGACGCCGTCGCTGCCGTGGCTGGTGGTGGATGCCGCCGGCCGTGAGATCGAGCCGGTCAGCGTCTACCTGCGGGACCGGGTGCTCGGCGACGCCAGTACGGCGACCTGCCGGAGCTACGGCTACGACCTGCTGCGTTGGCACCGTGTGCTCTGGGCCCTGGACGTGGGATGGGAACAGGTCACCGAGGCGGAGACCGCCGCCCTGGTCGGTTGGCTGCGGCACGCCCGCAACCCCCAGCGCGAACGTCGGCGCCCCGGCAGCCACCCGGCCGGGTCTGTGAACCCGAAGACGGGCAAGCCCACCCTGCGGGCCGGATACGCGCCGTCGACGATCGCCCACAACCTGACGGTGGTCCACGGCTTCTACGCCTTCCACCATCCCTTCGGCCGCGGGCCGGTGGTGAACCCGGTTCCGGAGAGCGCGGCTCGATGGGCCGCGCTGGCCCACCGTTCGCCGTTGGAGGTCCGCCAGCAGCACCGGCGGGCCCGGCTGCGGCCGAAGGTGCCGATCCGGCATCCGCGGTCCATCCCCGATGATCAGTGGGACGAGCTGTTCACGCAGATGAAGTGCGTCCGGGACAAGGCCCTGTTGTCGAACTACCTGGCCTCTGCCTCCCGGGCGTCCGAGCTGCTGGGGGTCGGCCTTGGAGACATCGAGTGGACCAAGGGCCAGCTCTGGGTGATCTCCAAGGGCACCCGGGCCCGGCAGCCGGTCCCGACCTCCCCGGAAGGGCTGGCCTACCTGGCTGCTTACCTGGAGGAGGACGGACTGCCGCCCGAGGGGATGCCCGTCTGGCGGACCCGCAGAGGCGAGTCCCGCCCGCTGACCTATTGGGCGGCCCGCCGCGTCTTCCAGCGGGCCTGCGAGGTGCTCGGGGCGAACTGGACCCTGCATGACCTGCGCCACTCCGCCGCGAAGCGGATGGCCCGGGACCCGGAGCTGAAGCTGCACGAAGTACAGACGATCTTGCGCCACGCGCATATCAGCACCACCGAGCTCTACACGGCCGTCGGCCTGGACGACCTGCTGGACAAGCTCGGGGCCTACTACGCCCGGCCGGTTCAGCCGGTGTCGTGGCCGACCCAGTACGCCGCAGACGACATTGAGGCGGTGCTCGGTGCCGGGCAGTAAGGTCGGAAACAGCATGCGGATCAAGGGCCCGACGACGAACCGGGTCCGCCGCCACGATGCCGAGGGCCCTGTCCTGGACGGCATCTACGCGCCGACCGCGATCCTCCCGGCTCCACCTCCGCCACCGTCTCGGCCACCACGCTCGCTGGGTGACTTCAGCGCGGCGCCGGCGGAGGACATCGTCAACTGCACGGCGGATCACTTTTCCCAGTCCGAGACCATCAAGTGGAAGCAACGCAGCCACATGCGGGCCTTCCTCGGTCACCTCGCCGCCTTCCCCGGAGACACGTGGCAAGAGCGGTGGGAAGCCTCCGGCCACGACGAGGGACGGCCCGTTGGCGACACCGCCGGTGACAACAGGCCCCTGCGCATGAAGCTGAACTGCGCGACCGGCCAGGCGTTCGCCCTGCGGCTGGTGCGTCCCACCCTCCTGGGCTTCCGCTGCAACCGCTTCTTCCACTACTCGCCCTGGTTCCGCAGCGTCGCCCAGGACCCCTTGCTGGAGGAGTTCTGCCGACGGGCCGACCAGCTGCCGATGAGCCAGGCCCGCCGGACCCGGACCAAGTTCGACGTCTGCTGCGCGTTGACCGTCTTCGGCATCGACCTGAAGGACTTGACCCCCGAGGCCCTGCTCCACTACGCCGTCGAGTCCCGCAAGCACGAACTGGCCGGGGAGAAGAGCAGCTTCGCCGGCACCCTGGCCTGGCCGATCCTGCACGAGATGGGCCACTTCCCGGCGTCGGCGCCCCGCAGCCTGCGCGGCGCCGTTACCCGCGGGCAGGTCTCCGTCGAGGAAGCCGTCGACCGCCACCAGCTCCACAACGGCGAGATGCGCGACCTGCTGGTCGAGTACATCCGCCGCCGCTCGGCGAACCTGGACTACTCCACCCTGCGAAGACTGACGAACCTCCTGGTCAGAACCTTCTGGAAACAGATCGAGAAGATCAACCCCGGCCAGAAGGACCTGAAGCTGTCGGAGGAGACGTTCACGCAGTGGAAGGAATGGCTGATGGTCCTGCCCGACGGCAAGCCACGGCTTGACGTCGACGGACCGCTGATGGCCGTCCGCGCGCTCTACCTCGACCTGCAAAGCTGGGCCGCCGCCGAGCCGGAACGCTGGGCGAAATGGGTCGCCCCCTGCCCGATCCGCGACGCCGACCTGCGATGGTTCCAGGTCCGCCGTCGCCGCCTGCAAGAACGCATGGCCAACCGCACCCGCGACCGCCAGCCCCTCCTTCCGATCCTCTCCCAGTACGTCAACGACAGATGGCACCGCCTGCGAACCCTGCTGGACGCCGCCCTCATGGTCGAGAACGGCGAGGAGTTCACCGCCGAGGGCATCACCTGGCTCCGCGTCTCCACCAAGGACCAGCGGCACAACCGCCCGCCAGTCCGAGCGGTCAACCGCGCTACCGGTGAACTGGTCCACGTCTCGCGGGACGAGGGCTATGCCTTCTGGCAGTGGGCCATCGTCGAAACGCTGCGGCTGGCGGGCCTGCGGGCCGAAGAACTGATCGAGCTGACGCATCTCAGGGTCCGGCAGTACCAGCGGCCCAACGGCGAGGTCGTGGCTCTGCTCGTCGTCACTCCCTCGAAGAGCGACCGCGAACGCATCATCCCCATGTCCGCCGAGCTCTTCCACGTCATCGCCCAGGTCATCCGGCGCCACCGCAACGAGCACGGCACCGTCCCGGTCTGCGTCCGCTACGACAGTCACGAGAGGACCTGGAGCGAACCACTGCCCTACCTGTTCCAGAACTTCCACGGCGGCACCCAGCGAGGCATGGCCAACATCACCGTCTGGCGCCTGATCGGCAGAGCATGCGACGAACTCGCACTGACCCACCCGCAGTTCAAGGACATCCGGTTCGCGCCCCACGACTTCCGCAGGCTCTTCGCCACCGAGCTGGTCAACAACGGCCTGCCGATCCACATCGGCGCCGCTCTGCTCGGCCATCTCGATATCCGAACCACCCGCGGCTACGTCGCGGTCTTCGACGAGGACGTGATCAGCAACTACCACCAGTTCCTCTCCCGGCGCCGGGCCGAACGGCCGAAGGCGGAGTACCGAGACCCCACGCCGGAGGAGTGGACCGACTTCCAGGAGCACTTCGACAAGCGCCGCATCGAACTCGGTTCCTGCGGTCGGCCCTACGGAACTCCCTGCGCGCACGAGCACGCCTGCTTCTCTGAACTAGCGATCGCTACTCTGGCTCTGGGTAAACCGCTGGCAGCTGGGTCCTCGCCGGGCAAAGATGCAGCCATGCGCTATGCCAACACCGACCCCGAGCTGATGGACCTAGTCCGACGATTCGTCACGCCCGGCCGGCGGTACATGCGGCTGGGTGGAAGCTCGCTGCGGCTTAGCGGGCCTGAGCGCGACACGTTCATGAGGGAGCTGGTCCAGGCTGCCGGGGAGATCACTCCCGCTGAACTCGGCATCCTTTTCGAAGGCGGTTGGCGAGAGCGTAAGACTGCCTCCTGGCTGGTTGCCGTGGCCGGCAGGACCGAGTTCCGCAGCCGCATCGGCGAACTCCTGCTGGCCAGCGGAGGCCCCTACCGCGGGGCTTTCTGCATCGCTCTTGCCACCTTCGGCACCAGCGCAGACGCCGATCTGGTCTGCAGGTACCTTGATCGCTACCTGCCTCAACCCGACCTCGTCTGGGACCAGACTGAGGTTCTCAGCACGCTGCTTCACCTCGATGCCGTCCTTGGGACCGAGCGAGCAGCCCCATACCTTGCCGCCGGTGGCCTGTGGCAGCAGTGGGCCGAGGCCACGCCGAACACGGTGCGGGATCCGCGGGAGTACCAGCAGGTCGTGGACCAGCTCTGTTCCTTCGCGAGCGAGTGCGCTGAACTCTTTGCCAGAAGGGAAACCAGGCACTGAGCCTTCCGACCTGACCGCTGGACGCCGACAGCTTGGGCCCCCTCGGTAGAGTCTGGGCAATGACGGGAAACCACGGCCGCTGGCCAAAGCTCGACCAGGATGGTGGCATCGAGGACGTGACACTCCTCATCCTGGAATGGCTGGGTGAGCAGGGCGTGAACGCCATGATCAGAGTGGACGCCGAGAGGGTGGCCGACAACGCGCCGGCGTGGACGTTCGGCGCCAGTGGGGGTCCCTTGGAGCATGGAATGCGTGCTGACGGGAGGACTGTGCAGCAATGTATGTCCGCAGCCCTGTCCCAGCTGCGCGATGCCGGGCTGTCGGTTCCGTTTTGATCTTCGTCTTCGCTCGCCTCGGGTTTCGATCATGACATTAGTCTCGGCGTCCCAGCGGTTTCTCCGGACCGGCTGAAGCCCGGCATGCCCAGCTGGACCGCAGCCGACTGTCTCTCGGCCAGCGCGTCGACCTGGGCGAGCTTGTCTTCGGCGCCGGCCAAGCTGACCCGAAGTCCTTCGACCTCACCGAGCCAGCCTTCGCGCTCGGCCTCGGCGATGCGGGCGACGAGGTTGTCGCGGATGTCCTCCAACCGGCTGCGCTGGACCGGGTCCGGCCGGAGGAGCGAGCAACGAATGCAAGCGTGTTCATGAACACAAGGGCTTGAAAAGGCACGAGCGCACGTGCCGATGGAGACCTTGCGCTTCTCGAAGTGCGCGAGGAAAGCGTCCCATTCCTCCTCGGTGGGGGTTCGATACTCATCGCTGGGCCGGGTGGCCCTGCGGCGGGCGATGAAGGCGCGATGAGCCTCGATGGTCTCGGCAGGGTAGATCGCCTTGTAGCCCATCGTCGTATCAAGACTCTTATGCCCGCAGATCACTTGGGCGATATGCGGTGGTAGGCCGTTCATGATGGCGTCGGTGACGAAGATCCTGCGGAAGTCGTGCGGGGAGAAGACGAGCGGTTCGCCGGCGGCATCGGTCAGGCCCGTGGCGGCCAGCGCGTTGATCAGAAGCTTGCGGAGCGCGGTCGGGGTGAAAGCGCGTTGTTCGGTGCCGATATTGCGTTGGAACAGCAGCGGCATCGGTGGGTTCCAGACCCGCTCATGGACGTCGTAGGAGGTCACCAGCGGGATCGCGCGACTGCTTCCCCGCAGGCGGCGGATGATGGTGGAAAGGACGTCTGCCAGTTCCGGGCTGACCAGTACGAGCCGTTCGCTGTCGGTCTTCGATGGGGCGATCTGCAGCAGGGGTACGACTTCGCCGGTGCTGGGTAGCCGGTACTCGGTGATGCTGTGGTGGGTCAGCTCCAAGAGCTCCTCGTTGCGGATGCCGGTCAGGCGCAGGACCTCGATCGCGGCGAAGGCCCAGAAGGCTTCGGTCTCCTCGTAGGTGAGGTTCCGCCGCCGCCCGGTCGAGGTCTCCTCTGCCCAGGTCAGATGCCCGGCCGCCTTGGGCGCGACCGCTCTCCGCAAGGCTCCGGCGGTGTTCGGGATCAGATCCCCGGGCCGGGTGTGCTCGGCGGCAGCCAGTAGTTCGGCTGCGGCCCGGCGCCTGCGACCAACGCTGTCGGCCAGCACCGGCAGGAGGGGAAGCCGTTCGCGAGTGCGCTGGTCCATCCGGGCCTTGCGGTGTTTGCGGTCCTTGGCCTTGCTGATCTCCTCATCACTGATCGGGCAGGGCACCACCCACGGCGCCCAGCGGACCGGCTCTTCCGCAGCCCACTGGGCGATGTCCAGATAGAAGGCGCGGACGCGGATGAGCTCGTCCTTGGCATTCAGCCTGGGGCTGGCAACCTCGACGGGGGTGCCATCTGCACCGATCGTGGTGCGCTTCTTGGTGGCGACGTCTGTCTTCCAGGCCCGGGCCAGTGCCGGTGGCAGCCGCAGGGAGTCGATGCCCGGCGAGAGCGCTTCGACCCTGGCCCAGAACAGCCCTGCCAGCGTCCGCGACACCGCGTCCAGGCTGGTGTAATCCAACGACGGTTGCCGTTCGCGCAGGTAGTCCACGATCAGATCGCGGACCGGGCGGCACCGGATCGGATAGCGATCCACGAGTTCTTCGATGCTCAGCCGGCCGGCGGCAAGCCCGAACGCCCGGATCGTAGCCGGGGCGTCCGCAGGGAAGATATCCAAGGCCCGCAGTCGGAGGTAGAAGTCGACTTTGCGTTGACCACCGCGGACATGGACCCGACGCAAGGTATCGACCAACTCCACGCAGTCGCCGACGGTGATGTCAGCGATCGACCCACCTTTGCAGGCCAGAAGCATCGCGATCCGGGTCGCTGCGATGGTGGACTCGCCTCGGGCACTGGCCAGCCCGGACTCGGCCAGCTGGGCCAGCCTTGTGAACCCCTCGGGGTCGCGGACCTCGGCCATGACCGGGGCCAGGTGCTTGTGGGTGCGGGTGAGCATCCAGGCCAGGTCGGGACGGATGACATCGCCGCAGACCAGCATCAGCAGCCCGGAGGTCAGGTCAACGCGCTCATACGACGGCGACGGCCCACTCTGGCGCAAGAAGCGCAGCGGGAGATCTGTCCAGTCCGCGCCGGGGATCTCCTCGGCGCGGCTGGTCTTCCAACGCTGCTGCCAGGTCTCCCCTGGGAGGCTGGACAGCCAGCGCAGAAGTTTTGCGACTCCGCGTCGTCGACCGGCCCGGGTGGCGTTGGCCGCTGGCAAGAACGGTGGCGACGTGAGCCGCCGCAGCACCTCATCCGCCGACTGTGCTGTCGCCGGCCACAGCGCCTCCGCGGAGCGGGGCGGGAACCGTTCCCGCAGTACGTTGTTCTGTGCCCGGGCCTGTTCGGCTGTTGCATTCGCGGTCTGCAGTTGTCGGCGCGTCGAGTGCTTCGTGGTGGTGGTCATGAAGACCGCCCGAAGAGCACGTCCATGGATTCCGGGTCGTAGCCGGGTGCCGGAGGCGGCGGCGCCGGCTCGGCATGTCGGTCTGCCTGCCGAGCGTGGTGGGCCAGCACCTCGGCCACGACCTCGTCCTGGCGCGGCGCGAGGTAGATCTCGGTCGTGGTCAGATGCGCGTGCCCGAGGACCCACTGCACGTCGGTCAGCGTCAGCGCTGGATCGCGGATCATGCGGGCGGCGGCACTGTGCCGAAGGTCGTGAAGGGTCCAGTCCGCACCGATGGTGGCGTTTACCCGCTCGAACATTCGATGGGCGCCGTGGTACGTCAGCGGCTGAAACGGACGTCGCAGCGTCCACCACACTGGCTGTGTCCGGCCTCGCGGCATCAGCCCGTGCAGCTCCTGCTGGTAGAGCCGCAGCCATACGAACGCATCTGCCGAGGCTGGCACCTGCTGCCGTGCTCGGGAGCCCTTCCGCACAACGCTGATCAGCTGCTGTCCCGAGTCGACGTCGCACTGCCGGACCCCGATCAGCTCCGAGGCCCGGACTCCGCTGGAGATCCAAAACGCGATCATTGCCCGGTCCCGGTTCGACGGCAGGGCCGCGAACAGCGTGTTGAACCACTCGTCCGGGATCGAGCGCGGAATCCGGCGCGGAACCGTGGGCCGGTAGCGGCCTGTCCGCTCCGGTGCCCAGGCGTCCGTCGGGTTGTGGTGTGCGTGCGCGCGGCCGGAGCGGCGCGCCAGGTCCAGTGGGAACGGGTTGATCAGCGGCCCGGATCCGGCATCACGGTGCAGGTCGTAGAACTTGCGCAGCACCGTCTCGCTGTGGGCGACGGTCGACGGGGCATAGCCGAGCCCAGGGCTCGTTTTCCCGGTTACCGGGTTTGGGGTGCCGACGGTGCGGGCCAGCCGCCGCTTGGCCGCGGTCGATCGTGGCTTGACCGTCAGCTGGATCCAGCAGCTGAAATCCCGAGCGTCCACGCGCGTCGCTCGTTCCCACGGCACCTCAACCGCGTGCAAGAACCGCCACCACCGCAGCAGGTCCATGCCGTATGAGCGGACGGTCGCCGCCGCCTTCCCGGCTGCGAGCAGCTCCTGGAAGAACACCGCGACCGGTACCACGGCCGCGCCGTCGGCGTCGACGAGCCGGTAGGGCTCGTACCGGTCGCCGGTCTCCACCAGCCGACCCCACCGAGGAACGGCCAGCCTCGACAGATCCCGCTCGGGCACACGATCGTTCATCACGACCGCAGACCGTACTGGGCGACAACCCCACCTGTGCCCTGAACTGCACAATCAGCGTGGTTCGTTCAGTCAACGGGGCATCCGCTGCCCGATGCTCAGCGTCAACCCCAAGATGCTGCCCCGCCTGGACGAGATCGAGGAGGACCTCCTGGCCCGCCGCAAGCGGGCCGTCGCCGAGGGCTGGCAGGGTGAGATCGAAGGAATCGACCTGACGCTCAACTTCCTCCGCAGCAAACGGGAGCAGACCAGCCGCTTCCAGCGGGTCGGGACCGTTGACCTGGGGATTCCTCATCCTCGGCCTCCGATCACACCAGAGTGATCAGCAGCGCGGACACCAGTAGAGCGGTCTGGTGCAGGGCCTGATCGGTCAAATACATGCCGTTCAGCCCGGCCGCCCTCAACTCCGCGAAGTCCGGCGAGCCGGTGTGCTGCAACAGCCAGCGCACCGGCCACCGGCGATCGAAGAACGCATGCGTCACCGCCGAGACGACAAGGCCTGCCGCCAGGCCGACCCAGGACATCTGAAGCGGGAGAACGGCCCAGGCCAGGCCCAGCACCACCGCCATGACCAGGTGGTACTGGGCGACATTCTCTCTGGCTCGTAAAAGCGTCGTGCACTGTCGTGTCACCCCCAGGTGGGGTGTTGTGTGCGACGGTTCGCGTCGCCGTGTCGTGCACGTCGTAGTTGTCGTTGAAGGCTCGTGACTCATCGCACAGACTCGGCACGGCCGCTCGCGAGGGCAGCGGGCGTGGAACTGCCGGACCCGGGCACGGCCCGCCGGTCTGGGGTACTTACGCTCCTCCCATGCGATTCCCCAGAATTCTGACAAGCGTGGCCGCGGTGACCCTGCTCAGCGCGGGCTGCGGCACTTCGGAAACCGCCCAGGGCGGCGGCACGGACGACGCGGCGAAGGCCCTGCCGGTCGCCATCACCGGCCCTCAGTCGGACGTGTACATGCGTGGCGGCGGCGACGCTCTGCGAGTCAAGCCGTTCCCCGAGATCAGCGCTCCCATCGAACAGAAGGTGCAGCACGCACTGCGGGAGAACGTGCTCAGCATTGCCAAGGTCCCCGGAGAGACCAGCGCCAAGTGTCCCGCCGGCATAACCTTGAAGTCCGGTGCGGTCAGCAAGTGCGTGGTGACGTACGCGGGGGCCGAGATCCCCTACGACGTCAAGATCAGCGACAGCTACACAGCGGGCAGCAGCATCATCTCGTACACCAAGGAGCCCAAGAAGGCGCTCCTGGTCGACAAGCTCGTCTACCAGATGATCAACGAGAGGTACGGCGCCGAGTCCGGGCGCACCGACGCGAGCAAGGTCGCCTGCGACAAACTTCCCGCCGCGAAGGCATTCGACTACGGGGCCGACACCGGCTTCACGTGCCAGTACTGGGGCGAGCACGCCAAGAACGGCGAGCCGGGCTACCGGACCGTTCGGCTCAAGATCGGCAGCAATAGCTCCAGCTACAACTTCGAGGAAGTCGAGTAGCACCTGCCGGAGCCTACGCCGAGGCCCGTGCCTGTCGACGACAGCTCTGCGTTCGGGAAGCCGCCGACTTCCCGAACCGGGCCTGTACCGGGCCCGTGTCGAGTGTGCCGAGCCCGGTCGGTTCACGGCACCGAGCCCTTCTGCATGGTGGAAACGGTGTTGGAAGCGATAGATGGGTAGTCGCCGGCCAGATGCGCCAGCTCTCGGAGAACAGCGTCAGGCCGCCGCCCCCGCGGTGGTGCGCGACACGTGTCGCGCACCCAACAACCACCGCTACATGCCACTGAGCTGGGCGACCGCGACACCCACCGGACTCACCCGCCCCTAACCCCGAGAGAAATGACGTGCCCCAGACAGGCACCCCAGCCCCGCCGCGGGCTGACGCCGGCGGCGACCTCGTCTGCCGACGGCGCAGCCTTCTTGTCGGCCTGGTGGTCGGTCTGACCGAATACGTGATCAGCGAGGTTGTGGCCGACTGCAAGCACAGCCCACACCGATCCGAACGTCGCGAGAGTGGCGACCTGCTCGATCGACGTCATCGCACACCACCGGCAACCGCGTTGGTGCAGAGAAGGTCCAGTTCCTGCCCGCCGAATCCTGAACGGGCCGCGCTTCGGTCGGGTGTGGTCAGCCGCGGCGCGCAAGGTTGTGCAGATGAGCGATGCCGAGCATCGCGCGGTGCACGCCATCGCCCTTGAGGCGGCAGTCGCGCAGGATCTTCCAGGTCTTCATCCGGGCGAAGGCATGCTCGACCCGAGCGCGGACCTTGCGGTGGGAGGTGTTGTGTTCTTCTTTCCAGGCGGGCAGTTCGCTCTGTTCAGGGTCGCGGCGGTGCGGGATGACGAGCCCGGTACCTCGATAGCCGCCGTCGGCGATCACTACGGTGTTCCCGACGGCGGCCTTCGCCCCGGATAGCTCCCATGCCTTGCAGCCGTTGCGGTTGCCCGGCAACGGTCTGCCGACCACGACCACCAGTCGGGTGTCGGCGTCGACGACCACCTGGTGATTCGTCGAGTAGCGGTAGTTTTTGGACCGCTCCGCCACCGTGTGATCGCGGGTGGGGACCAGAGTGCCGTCCACGATGAGCACGGCGTCCTTGCGAAACCGCTTCCTGGGCCGGAACGCGAGAAGAGGCCCGACCTGCCTGACGATGCGGCCGGCTGCGGACTTCGAGACGCCGAAGAGCGGAGCGAGCTGGCGCAGCGTCAGGTTAGTACGCCAGTACGCAGCCACCAGAAGCACTCGATCCTCTAGCGGAATCCCCCATGGCCGACCCCGCCGAGTGATGTCGGCGCCTTCGTGCCGCAGTGCACGGACCACCCGGTTGAACTGGCGCGGAGCCACGCCAGTGAACGGGGCTATCCAGGATGGCTCGGACGCTGTGATCACACGTGACACGGTCGAGATCATCGCAGAGCAAGATCACTTGCGGGACAGCCCTTAGCGGGGCATTAACCGGTTGTTTACGGACAGCTTGCGACTGTATGCGGACAGTCGTGAAGGTGTGGCGTCAGTGCCGAACCGACGATCGGGATGATGCCCGTGGCGCTACCCGGCTGCCGTCCCTCGGCAGGTTTCTGGGCGGGCAAGGCTGTTGCGGCCCCCACATCCTGCCGCAGTGGTGCGCAGCGTGAGGCCGTGCACCCCAGGGCCGTCCTGGGTGGTGCGGTGCGTGATGTTCGAGGCCCCGCACGGCCGCCCCACCGGCCCATTGCGAGCGGGGCTCGCGTGGCCGCACTGCTGCCGGTCCTTCAGGCCCTACCGGGGCCGCCGACGGGTGCGGGCCCTTCGAAGGGAAAGACCGTGACTGCTTTACCTGCCAGACCCCGCCGCGCGCTGGCGTCGTGGAGACGCCGGTTGACCGCTGCCACCGCCGGGAGCGCTCTGGCGCTGAGCGGACTGGTCGCCTTGGTCGCCCCACCCGCGCAGGCGCTCGCACCGGCGCCGTTCGCGTACGTCACCGACCTGTTCGATAACAAGGTGTCGGTGCTGGACACCGCCACGAACACCGTTACGGCCACGATCCCCGTCGGCAGCAGTCCGATCGGGGCGGTGGCCTCCCCGGACGCGGCACGCGTGTACGTCGCCAACAACGGCTCCGACTCGGTGTCGGTGATCGACACCGCGACCAACACCGTCTCCGCGACCGTCCCGGTCGGCGCGGGACCGATCGGCGTGGCCGTCTCCCCCTCCGGGGACAACCTCTACACCGCCGGCAGCGGCGCGAACACGCTCTCGGTGGTGGACACCGCCTCGAACACCGTCACCGCGAGCATTCCGGTGGGCAGCCAGCCGTTCGGTGTAGCGCTGTCTCCCGATGGTGCGCGGGCCTACGTGTCCAACAACGGCGGTAACACGGTATCGGTGATCAACACCGCCACCGCGACGACCGTGGCGACCGTTGGCGTCGGTCAGAAGCCCAACTTCATCGCGGTGACCCCGGACGGCTCCCGCGCCTACGTCGGCAACCAGAACTCGCACAACGTGTCGGTCATCGACACCGCCACCAACACCGTCACCGCCACGATCCCGGTCGGCATCGGCCCCTTCGGCCTCACCCTGTCCCCGGACGGGAGTCGCGCCTACGCCAGTAACAACTCCTCCTCCTCCGTGTCGGTGATCGACACCGCCACCAACACCGTCACGGCGACCGTGGGCGTCGGCAACGGCCCGTTCCAGAGCGCCGTCACCCCCGACGGCACCCTCGCCTACGTGCCCAACGGCTACGCCGGCACCATGTCGGTGATCGACACGGCCACCAACGCGGTCACCGCGACCTTCGCCCTCGGATCGTTCCCGTATTCGGTCGCCTTCGCCAAGGCGGGCGGCGGTGACCCGGCTGCGGATCTGTCGGTGTCCGTGTCCGACTCCGCCGACTCCGCCGACCCCGCCGCCCTCGGCGGCACCTACACCTACACCGCCACCGTGACGAACGACGGACCCGACGACGCCACCGGCGCCACCGCGACGACGACGCTGTCGGGTGCGGCCCGCACCATCAGCTCCGCCACGAGCTCACAGGGCTCCTGCACGATCACCGCCCCCACCGTCACCTGCGCGCTCGGTGCCCTGGCCGATGGAACTTCAGCCACCGTCACGATCACGGTGGAACCCGCGGCAACCGGCAGCATCACCGCTACCACCGTCTCGGACGCCGACCAGGACGACCCGGCACCCGCGAACAACACGGACGCCGAGACCACCACGGTCAACAACGGCAACGGGTGCACCATCACCGGCACTCCCGGCAACGACACCCTGAACGGCACGAACGCCGCTGACGTGATCTGCGGTCTGGGCGGCAACGACACGATCGACGGAAAGAACGGCGACGACACCCTCTACGGAGGCTCCGGCGACGACATCATGGGCGGCGGGAACGGCGCAGACACCCTGTATGCCGGGGCCGGGAACGACACCAACTACGGCGAGACCCTCCTCGGCTCGCTGCTGTACCTGTTCGACAACGGCAGCGACCACATCTACGGCGGCCCGGGCAACGACGACCTCGACGGACAGAACGGCAACGACGTCCTCGTCGACACCTCCGGCACCGACACCATGAGCGGCGCCCTGGGCAACGACAGCATCGACGTCCAGGACGGGGCCGGCGGCGACACCGCCAACGGCGGCCTCGGCACCGACACCTGCACCGCCGACACCGGCGACACCCTGACCAGCTGTTGACCCCTGCCACACCAGGCTGGAGGGCGCCCGCAACCCGCAGGTGCCCTCCAGCCACTCCAAGGGACCGGACTACACCAACACGAGCTGCAGATCGCCCGGTCACATTCGGTGATCACTGCATGCCAACTAAGCTGCGTCATCCTTGCCCACTACGAGGCGTCACAACGCTGCGACCTGCGGCGTCCTACGAGTGCTCTTGCCACCTACCCTGCGTCGTCACAGATGCCGCGCCGCGCTTCTCCTTGACCTCGTCCGCTACGTGCGACATACCGCCCATTTCGATGGGGGAGAAATCTCCGTCCCGGCACGCTGAGCGACGACCGGGGAAAAGCCGCTGCCAGGTAGGGCGTGCCGCTGGGAGACTTCGGGGATGAGCACGCAGCGGATGCCGTTCCCGGTCCCGGACGAACGCGCCCACTACTTCGTCGACAGCTACGCCGACATGCACGACCTCGTTGAGGACCTGGTCGTGCCCGACGGCGTGGCCGAGGCCGCGGCGACGGTCCTGCGTACGGCCCGCGAGCTGCTGCGCCAGTCGTACTACTGCTACGAGTTCTCCACCGTGGCCGTCATGCATTCCCTGATCGCGGTGGAGATCGTGCTGCGTGACCGCATCCCGGACGCGGGCACCAAGCCGCTGTTCCAGCTCATCAAGCAGGGCGCCGACGCGGGCATCCTGACGGAACGGCAGGCGGAGTACCTCGACTACGGCCGGAAGATCCGCAACGGCATGGCGCACGGCCAGACCACCCACACGGTGATGCCGCCGGCCATGGCGGTGCCGATGGTGACGACCTCGTTCACGATCGTCTCCGAGCTCTGCGCCGCAACTGCCTGACGATCACGGATCGGTAACGGCGCTCAAGCGAGCGTCACACCGTCGACCTTCGCCACACCTCTAGCAAGCGACGGGGGGATTCCATCCGGACCCCCGCGCCACCTGCATGAGGAGCCTGATCATGACGTACACCAGCAGCGCCAGGCAGCCCGACCCGAAGCCGCGTCCGACCGTGTCAAGGGTTTCTGAACGCCCTCCGGGCGACCCGGAATCCAGTGCCGTGAACGGTGCCGCGAACGATTCCAACGTCGTGCCCATCACCGCAGCTCACGCCGCGCGACAAGGGGCCTCCTGGCACGCTGACACCTCTCTCCCTTCCCCTGAGACGTCGGCGAAGGGGAAGAAGTCCACTCCCACGGCCGGGAAGGTACGGGCCGATGCACTGCGGATGCTGGGGTGCGTACGGGTAGCCACGGTCCGGCAGATGGCCCAGGTGATCACGGAGGAGGAGTCGGACGGCCGGTCGTACGTGCGCAGAGCCATGGTGGAACTGGCGAAGCTCGGGCTGGCGGAGACGAACGGGAAAGACGGCAAGCACCAGATCTGGAACCTCACCCCAGCAGGGCAGAAGGCTCTGGCCGACGGCAACGAGCTGCCACCCCGACCGAAGGCCGGCACCGGAGCGAAGGCAGTCCGAGCCGGGTTCGGCCCGCACGCCGTCGCGGTGACCGACACGATCCTCACCTACACCGACACCGTCCTGCGCGGGGGCCGGGAGTACCTGACCGACTGGCAGGTGGAGGTCAACCACGCCATCAAGGAGACCGGCCTGAGCTTCAACACTGACGCCGTCCTCGCCGTGCCCACCACGACCAGCGAGGTCCGCCTCTTCGAACTCGACAACGGCACCATGTCCCAGGCCCGCCTCGCCAAGGAGGTCTGGGACTACGAGCGCTACGCCGGGCACCGCGTCTGGGAAGGCGCCCGCGGCACCATCGGCGGGACGTACCCGTTCTGGCAGCGCCACCGCTACACCCGCTCCAAGACTTTCCCGCGGCTGCACGTCGTCCTGGCAGGCAAGGCCGAGCATCTTCTCGACAACCGCCTTCGGGCGCTCACCGCCGACGTGCAGGGCATCACCATCGCGGTGTGGGCCAACACCCTGCCCCGGCTCCAGCGCGGCGAGCCCTGGTACGAGATCGGCGTCGACGCCCCGGACCGGCGCCGCATCCGCTACCCCGAAGCCGTCGGCCGCTGACCGGCGCTGGGTAAGCCCAAGGGGAGCCTGGGCAAGCCGCCCCGACCACCGGCTTGCCCACTTCGGCCGGCCAGGCGGAGTCGGTCATGGCCCACTCCGGGTTTCCCGGCGAGGCCGCGGCTGACCGATGACCGGTCACCGCTGCGGTCGGGAGTTGCATGGGTCGGTCACGGCGCTGACGTGCTGTTTGACCGATCGCGGGAGACGGATCGGTCACGCCCGGCCTGCCGATCGGGCACGGGTTCCGCTGGGCAAGCCATCGGTAGGGAGGGCTTGCCCAGCGTCCGGATCGCGTGACGGGACGTTTCCTGAGGTCGTGGCGTCACCGTCTGGGATGCGGCGGGCCGGAGCCGGCCGACGCCCCCTCGCTGGCCGTAGACCGGAGCCATGACACGAAACAAGCTGCAAGAGGACATGGCCGGACTCCGGCGCCACGATCCAGACGACATGTGGCACGCGCTCACCCGCCTTCATGCATCCCACCCCGAACCGGTCGACCGCTTCGAGTCGTTCGAGCGGCCAGGGGTGCTGCTGTCCCTCGCCAATCCGGATGACGTCCTGTTCCGGGCGCGGGTGGAGCTGTCCGGGGGCGAGACGATGGCCCACCTGCACAACCTGGCCTCCGCATTGACCAGCTCGGTCCGTACGGCGCCGGGCTACACAGTTCAGGGGGAGATGCTGGAGATCCTGGTGGGCAAGCGCCATGATCTCGCCCTGCACCCGGCCCACGTCTACGGCCTCACCCAGCTCCTGCGCGACGCCACGGCCACCATCGGAGCCCGGAGCACATGTTGCGGCTCGGTTGAAGGTGCGCAGGGCAGTGGTCTCCGAGCTAGGCATTGCTCACTTTGGTGAGCGAAACCTTGATTCACGGCTTGTTGTGTGTGGTCTCAACTGGCCTTAGATGGACTCGCCCGTAGAGCTGTCGACCTGTGCTTCGCAAGTTGCTAGGTGGCGTGGCCTGTGTTGCTCACATAGAGCGGACGCTGCGCAGCTTCACCGATCCGCCGGTGTAAGCGGCCGAACCTCTGGTTCGTAGGACCACTTTGGGGCGACCGCGACGTCTGCAGAGCACGCGGAACCAGCTTTGCCGTGTTGCCTCCCTTCGTCCCTCGCCGCCGGTCAGTCCGTCCGGCCGCGCCGGACAGCACGATGCCGGCCGTACCGAATTCCTGACCCGTGCTGAAGGGCGGCTCCTGCGGCAGGGTTGTGCACACCGCCGGCACCTTCTGAACGCCGTCGGCCGCAACCTCGATACCGAGGTTGCCTTCGGCTCCGCGACCGTGGTCAAAACGTAAGCGGCTGTCGGCTCTCTCCCGCCGGCGTCCGCGGCCGCACCGTCCAGGCTGTCATTACCCAGGATGGTCAGCTGTTGTGAGATCACCATCATCGGCGGTACCGAGTCCGGCCCCTACTTCCACGCCAAGAACTTCAAGCTGGACCTGCGCACGGTGAGTCCCACGGGTCGGAGAGCGATCCGTCCGGTTTCAACCCGTACCGGCGCACTTGCTGGCCTTCCGCGCCTCCTAGGAAGTCTGCCATCCCATGTCCGGCGCGCCAGTAGCCCGAGTTGACCCGATGAAGGAGCATGGCACGTCCTGCTTCCCGGTCTGTCTTCGCGAGGTAATCGACCAGGCTGGGGAGGAGGGTGCCGGCCTGTTCGGCATAGTGGAACAGCCCCTTGGCGCCCTGGAGGTCTCCGGACTTGTGGCGCTGTTCAGCCAGCCAGTTCAGCACGCCGGGCTCGTCCTCATCGAAGGCGCGGCGTGCCAGCCGCTCAGCCCCGACGCCGTCTCCTCTTTCTTCCCGCCGCCGCATAAGCCAAAGAAGACCTTCGGCAGCATCGTCTCTGTAGTCATCGTCGGCCAGCGCAGCGAATGTGGCCTTCTCGGCCCCGTCTGGGTCCCCACTATCCTCCAGCTGCTTGGCCAGCCACAGCAAGGCGAGCGGGACGTGTGCATCGGCGGCGTGCCGGTAGTGCTGGCCTGCCTGTTCGTGATTGCCGTCCTCCTCGTGCATTCTGGCCAGATAGACGAAGGCCACCATCAGGCCCGCGTCAGCGGCTGCTCGGTAGAGTCGCTCCGCTTCGCTCCGGTCGCCGCCTGTGCCCTCGCATTCCCGCGCGCATGAGAAGAGCTCGATTCCGGATGCTCTTTCTCGGGCGTATTCGAAGAGCCGGTCCGCAGCGCCCACGTCTCCGCTTTGGCGTCGGCGAAGAGACAGCCGTAGGAGCTCTCCCGGCGCACCGGCATCGGCCGCGCGTCTGGCAAGTCGTACCGCTTCTGTCATCTGCCCTCGTCCTTCACGCAGCCGGGCGAGGTGCTCCAGATAGCCAGGGTCTCCTGCGTCGGCTCCGTGCTGTGCTGCGGCTTCGGCGCCGTCGTAGTCCCCGCGCTCTTCCCGCCACTCGATCAGGTTCTCCAGGGTGGCGGTGTCTCCGACGGTGATGTCAGTCTGAACTGCGGCGTGCTCAGCGCCCCGGTTGTCTCCGTCTTCTTCCAGCAGGGTCGCCAGGTTGGCGAGACCGTCAGCGTCGTCGTCTTGCGCAGCGCGCCCGTACCACTTCAACGCCTCCAATCGGTTGTCAGCTTTCATGTAGATATGTCCCAGGAGGACCATGGCCTGGGAGTGACCGGCTTCGGCCGCTTGCCATGCGAGTTCTTCTGCGGACGCATGGTCCCCGCTGCGATAGCGAACCCAGGCCAGACCGGCTAGGGCTTCGGGGTGCCCAGCTTGGACAGCCCGCAACGTGAAAGTGTTCGCTGACTCGTCGGCGCCAGCCAGTTCATGATGTCGCGCCAGCCATAGAAGTGCGTCGGCGCTGCCGCCTGCCGCGGCCTTCTCGGCCACCCGTACAGCCTGCTCGTGCTGACCCGCCTCCATCCACATCGATGCCATTCCGTGCCACGCGGTGGGGCTTCCACGACGATCAGCCATTTTGAACAGGCTGGCAGCCACCCGGTATCGGAGGCGGTTCGCGGCTGCGCGAGCGAGTGCGGTCAGCTCGTCAGGCCCGGCTAGGTAGTCGGCGGCAGCACCCCAGAAGGATTCTGGAGGGCAGGAAGGATGAAGTTCCTGCCGGCCATGCTGTTCGAGGTAGTCCGCGAGGCGGTAGACGCTATCGGCTGCGGCGGATGTGCCCGATCGGGAGTCAACTGGGATACCGGGGGAGCGGTGGGCTGCGCGGGGCCGCGCCCGTCGCAGTGGAGCTAGTTGGCCGTGGACGGGTTTGGCGAGTTCGGCGAGCGCCTGCTCCTCCCAGTCAGGAAGGAGGGCGTCGTACTCATGGTCATTGAGGTAGTCCTCGGCCGCGGCAGTGAGGAAGGCGAGAGGTAGGTGGAGGCCGGCGCCGAGCCGACGGCCGTCCATCGCGGCGGTGAGGATCGCGCGCGCGGGCGGGCTGGCCGTGCGGTACCGGCGAAGGAGTTCAGGGGCTCCGGCGAGGTCCTGGGTGATCCGCCCGTCTGTGGTGCGTTCCAAGGCTGAGGACAGCACGTTGTCCCCGTCGTTGGCGAGGACACGGGCGGCGTCCAGCGCCGGCTGGTCGAACGATTCAGGGACAGGCAGTGTTCGGCCTGCCAGCAACTGGCGGACCTGTGTGTGTGGGTCAGGATTGCCAGGGATCGGCAGAGCGTTGTAACTGCGCTCGTAGTCAGGCCACAAGGTTCCCAGGACCAGAACTGGCCCGCGGGAGGGATCGGTCAGAAGCGTATGGAGCGAGCCCGCGATGGCTTCGCCGTGGCGTGGGTCGCCGAGATAGTGCTGGGCCTCGTTCAGCCAGACGATCGTGTGCGGCCCCACATGCTGGATGTCGGCGAGCGCTGCCTTGGCCCTGGTGGGATCGAAGGGATGCCACAGCCGCCAGATCGAGGGAAGCTGCTGAACGGCTTCCCAGCACGCTCGGGTTTTCCCGGTGGACGATGAGCCGACCAGGACGAGCATTCCGCTTCGCCCGTCCACAGCCGCCCTGACCATGTCCGTGAGTATGTGGTCATGGCAACGCGGTACGTATCCGGGCAGCACGGGATGCTGCGCATCACGGACCGGCTCATGGGCGGTTGCTTTGAAGGCGAGGGGAGTGCTGGCGGGGTGCACTTCCAGGTCGTACGGATCCCACTCTCTGACCGGCCGCCCTACCTGTCCGACAGCATTCGCCTCAAGGGCACCGTCGGCTCCACGGGAAGCCGACGCGTCCCGCTGCAGTTGCAGGAGAGCGCTCTGTGTATCGCTGTCGACGCCCAAGGCCTTAGCCAAGGCAGCGACGGTACGAGCGGTCAGCGGCTTGTCTGGCGACCGCAGAGCCGCGTTGATCGTCCCCCGATTCAGACGGGCACGCTGGACCAGCTGGGTTTGGCTGAGCCCCGACTTGGCCAACGCCTCGTTGAGCCTCTCCTGAAGCTCGGCGCGCGCCTTGCTTGGTTCTGCGTTCGTGTACCTGCTCAACCTTCGCATCCCCCACCGCGCTGTTCACCAGTGTTCATCATTGTTCACGTGAACCATGGCGAACACCTGGTCCGGCAGATTCGGTTGCAGAGCAGCGCTGCAGACGCGCTGTCGCCAAGAAGGGAAACGACCGTGCCGTACCGGTTCACTGTGCTGATGTTCGCTGCTGTGGTTGTCCTGGTTCTCGCCGTGCTGGCCGCAGGCGGGGCCGGCTATCTGGCTCGCCGTGACAACGCTACCTATCCGGCCGCGATCAGCCGTGCCGCTACCGCGTTCGCGGCGACGCTGACGGTGGCCTCCGCGCTCATCGCCGCTGGGACTGTGATTATTGACCGGTGACCGCCCGTCTTGTCCCACGCTGACCACGGGAGCCTGACTCGGTGAATTACGAAGCCCCGCACACTAGTGGGCGGGCCTCCAAGCGGGGAACGTGGGCGGCATCTCGTCACTGAGTATCTGAACGAAGAGGGGAGCCCCCTGGAGAGTCCAGTGTCGTCCTGGCACTCAGCCCAGCCGCCGCAGATTCACCGGACAGTACTGTCGGCATCCGTCTGATGGCATTGAACAACCTGGTGGGTAGATCGAGGGCTCGGCGTAGTGCCGGAGCATCGCGGGCCGTCTGGTGCTGGGGGCCGAGCACCGCTGGGCACTGGTCGCGGCCTACTGGCGAACAAACCTGGCCACGCCGCGACTGGCTGCGTTGTTGGGGGTTTCCACATCCGCGGCGGATCGGATCATCGACCACCTCGGGGCGAGGCGCGTGACTCTGGCATGATCCCCCTACCCGAGGGGGTGGAAGAGTGAAGATTTCACGCGTAACGGCGCGGGGTTTCATGTCGTTCGACCGCATCGATTTGGAGCTGAACGAGGGCGTGACGGTGGTGACTGGCCCCAACGCTGCGGGCAAGTCGAACCTTGGACGGATCATCGACGTGGCCCGCCTGACTGTGGCCTCTCATGCCGGTTCGCAGCGCGGGAATCGGCTCGACGTCTACGAACGTGCCCCTCGGCACGGGACACGACGGTTTCGGCTCGCCGTAGGTATCGAGTTGGACCAGCCGTGGGAGCAGGAACTCATCGCCACCTTCGTCCGCGCTGCCTACGCTTCAAGCGCCGTCGAGCTGCCCAGGCCGGCACACTCGCCAAACGTGTCAGCGGAACGCAGGGATATGGACGCCCGCAGGCGGCTCGCTCCGGAAAGCGTGGCCGTGTTGCTGCGCGGGTTTCTTGTCATCCACTACGACGAAGGGGCGCGGCCCCGATGGCGGGCCAGTTGGCACCACTCGTCTACCGGAGACCTCTACGAAGCCGTTGAGCCGGTCTGGATCATGAACCTGCGCAACGGGGGACCGTTGATGAGGGTCAAGCAGGAGCCCTCAGCGCCTGCGCTCTCTCTTGCCGATGCGTGGCGCCGTGTCTTTCCCGACGATCAGATAGACGCGCGGACGCCGATGCCGGAGCAGCTTGATTTCATGGGCATCCTCAAACGGCTCGAGCACCCGATCAGCCTCCGCACGGGCGCGCATCAAGATAACCTTCCCCTCCTTGACAGCGTCCGCGATCTTTACATGCTCCTGGGCTGGGATATGGAAGACGCCCGTCGTGGGCAGGTTGACTTCGTCCACGTCCTGGACGTCGTACTCCAACGCGCATGCGTGCTGACGGATAACCGACGGCTGCCGCTGGCGCGAACCTTTCCTCTGGAGGCCGTCGGTGGAGAGGCCGACCTCGAAGACGGAAGCCAGATCCCCTGCGAACTCTATCGGCTCAAGAACGGCCCCTTGCCGCTGAGGCAGCGCTACCAGCGGATTCAAGCTCGCTTCACGGAGCTGGTCGGCACCGGGTTCGACGTCCAGGCAACGCCCGACCCCGAGCGCCCGGGAAACCTCCTCATCGATGTAACCGTGCCGGAGGGCGACCACGAGTACCCGATCGCGTTCTCGGGCGCCGGCCGGCAAGAGGCACTGTTCCTCAGCACGCTTCTCGGCGGTGACCCCGGGCGCGTCATCGTGCTGGACGAGCCCGGAGTCCACATCGAGCCCACGCTGCAGCGCCGCCTCATCCAAGCTCCTGACAGCACCACTCAGTGCCTCGTCATCACCCACAGCGCCGACCTCGTGCCCGTCACGGCACCCGGAGACCTTGCCCGGATCGTTCGTCTCGCCCCCTCGCACGACGGAAGCCAAGCCCACCGCATTGGTCACCTCGACCCGAAGGACCAGACACGCTGGCTGCAGACCCTCGGCCCGCGTGACGTACGCGCGCTGCTGTTCTCAGCCGGCGCCGTGCTGTGTGAAGGTTCCACCGAAGTCAGCGCCCTGGGCACCTGGTGGGAAGGAAGCAGCAACCCGCCCAGCGGTGCCAACATCTCCTTGATCGACGTTGGCGGAGACAAATCATTCGGTCGCTACATCGAGTTCCTGAAAGCCTTCAGCATCCCGTGGGTCGCCATCGCGGACGGCCCTGCCCTGCGCCCCGCCAGCGATCTGCACCAGCAGATGAAGAAGCAGGGGATCCTAACCGCCACGGAGCCCGACAGCGCGGAACCCGATTTCGACGCGTGGAAGGCATTCTGGGCGGCGCACAACGTGTTCAGCCTCGCCAACGTCTTCGGGAACGACGGCACCGCGGCCGGAGAGTTCGAGGCATACCTCAAGCGGCTGAACCTCGAGCTGCTGAGCCAGGTCGACAAGGGACGGAGTAAACCCCGAATCGGGGCTGCCTTCGCCAGCCAACACCCTATGCCGAAGGAAATCGCCGACCTGTACGCCCTGATCCGGGACCGTCTGCAACCCGCACGCCTGCAGGACGCCCAGGGCGAGCAGGCATGAGCGGACAACGCTGGTTCAGACGCTGTCAGTGAGTCTTTTCCATCATCGCTCTGAGCTGGCCAGATGCAGGGCGAGGACGGCCTGGACGAGTGCGGTGATGCGGGTGGTCGAGCATCGGATCTTGCGGAGAAGTCGCCAGGCTTTGAGGGTGGCCATGGCCTGCTCGACGAGTGCGCGGATCTTCGCGTGCGAGCGGTTGACGGCCTTCTGACCGGTGGAAAGGGTTTCCCAGCGGCCCCAGTAGGGGGTGCGGACCGTTCCACCGGCACCCCGATAGGCCTTGTCCGCCCAGCAGGTGACGCCGACCTCGGCAAGGGCGTCGACGATGCCGTGTTCGCGGGCCGCGCGGACATCGTGGACGGCGCCGGGCAGGGCCGGCGAGGCCCACAGCAGCCGACCGAAGGGGTCGGTGAGGACCTGCACGTTCATCCCGTGCTTCTTATGTTTCCCGGAGTAGAAGGGCCGGTCCGCGGCGATGCGGTCGATCGGCAGGAGCGTGCCGTCCAGGATCACGAACGCTTTCGTCGATGCCGTTCGCACGGCGTCGGCCAGGGTGGGGGCAAGGTCGGCCAAGAGGTCGACGGCTTCGGTGACGTACCGGTAGGCGGTCGTGGTTCCGATGCCGAATCCGGCTGCGAGCTGGGCGTATGTGTGCCCCACCCGCAGATGGGCGAGCGCGAGCAGGGCCTGACGGCCGACGCTCAGACGCCGCCAACGGGAGCCGATCGCACGACGGTGCTGCCGCAGACGGGTGGACAGGAAACGCAGGGCAGAACTGGACACGTCGACACCCGACGGGTAGACAAGCATGCGAAGCCTCTGGTGGAGACGGTTCTCTTGGTCGAAAACCCATCTACCAGGGGCTTCACCACGCTGTCAGCCCAACCGCCAAGCTCCTGCCGCAGGTTGGAAAGAGCTCAATGACATAGGCACTACCGGCCTTCTTCTCCTGGTCGTCTTCCTACTCGTCCGCGTGCAGGAGAAGCCGGGTTCGCGGTCGCTGCCAGCCCTGCCCCTCGTCGTGCTGGCGGCCTTCTACCTGCGCTACGGGGTGGTGGGGAATCTCGTGGCAGTCGGTCTTGCCGCGCTGCTCGCCTACGGTCCACGCGCCTGGGCAGCACTGGGCCGACGCCTGGGCATCGCAGCGGGGATCCTTCTTGTTGGCCTGATTCCGCACTTGCTCTATGCCACGAAGGTCACAGGCTGGCCGCTCGGCCTCATCTTCTCGGCGACCAGCCAAGCCAATCGAGCTTTCGTGGGAGACGGTCTCCTCTACTATCTGGCAATCTTTCCCTATCGCCTTGCCGGAGACCTGGGCGCGGTCATCATGGCTGCGGGAGTTTTCGCCACCGGAATGGCCTTGAGGCGACTTCTGCAGTGCCGCCGAGCGGACCCGTACGCGACACGGATAGTTGATCGCCGGGAGGCGTTTCTCGGCACCACCGCTCTGCTCGTCTTCGTAGTGCTCGGCATCGCTACGGATGGTGAGCCCCGCTTCGTCTACCTGTCCGTCGTTCTGCTCACTGTGATCGGCGTCCAGTCCGTGGCCGAACTGGCGGGGCGATGGGCCGCGCCCGTCCTCACTGCTGTGAGCGCGCTCTCCGTCGTAACCGTTCTCGGCACGACACAGGTTGTCGCCCATGGTGCAATGCCGGGACCCGACCGTCTGAGCGACTCGACTGTTCCCGCAGCTCGACAGCTCTCTTCCCCCGCTCCCTGTCTCGTGGTCACGGGCTACGAGCCTGAGGTCGGGTGGTACTCCGGCTGCGATGCCGTCACCTACGCGCAGTACCGCAAGATGCGTGCACCTGAAGGCACCCGCGTCAGCTTGCTCCTCTTCGAAAGGGGCCGCCTGCAGCCAAGCACAGCCGGCCTGCAGAAGCTGAGCGGAAACCGTGAGACCACAGTCCGTACAATTTCGACTCCAGGTTCACTGGGCACGGCTACCGTCATCACGCTGCACTGAGTAATTCTCCGTGACCAACGGAAAACTTGGCCGTCCTGCTTCCTGGGCAGCTGCACGTTACCAAGGAGTCGTACGAGGCCATCCCGGATCAGGTCAGGTGCAGCAGGGCAGCTCTACGACACCGTGCGTCGGTCCATGCAGCGCGTCCCGCCACTTCAGAAGACGGCGCCGGTGCTTCGCCCAGTACATTGCGAGGTCCTCGCCGTCCGCGCCGAGAGGCCTCTCGGCGCGGGCACGGGACGTTGGGGGCCGGGGGTCATGCCTCCGTTGTGGCGGCCGTAGAAGCGATGCGGGGCGTGATGTGCGAGCCTGCGCCCAAAGCGAGCAGGGCGGGCCGTCAGTGAGCCAGCTACCTAGCTGTCGGAGCCACGCTTGCCTCGCGTCGGACTGCAAGGGCCTCGAGGGACCGCACGTAGTGCCCATAGTGCCCCCGTAATGCACTTCGATCTTGGGTCCACTTTATTCCTATCACGTCTCTGACCTGCGATTTCCTTTGACTTGTTTTTCATTGACATGTCTTCGATAACGCACCACGTGGAGTGCGTGGCGATCCTTGAGCCTGCTGAAAAGGGCCGCTGACCTGCCGTTTCTCCGAGTGTGCGTTATGGGCGTTACGGGCGTTAGGTGCGATACCTTGACGCATATTCGACGCACGTGACGCACGTTTGACGCACGAACGGCGCATTGCCTGATTGCCCGTCATGCGTGGTTTGAGGCTCCTGGACGGACGGTCACCTGCGTGAAGGTGAATGCCGCGATGGGGTGATGAGGCCGGCTGTCGCGCGGTTGGCCGACCTCGCCCCATCGCTTCTCGGTCGTGACGTTCCGTGATCCAGGGGCGAGTGTCGGGCGGATGTCGTGTCAGGGGCCGTAGGGACTCCAGTGCCCGAGGATGATCCATGCCTCGGATTCGGTTCGGGTTTGCCCCGGCGGCATGGTCTCGACTCGGGTGCGTACGGCGCTCACGTACTCCGCGAGTCGGGTGGCGTGGCGCCATGCCGCTTCCTGCGCTTCTTGCGCTCGGGTGGGCGGCGGTTGCGGAGCGGCGGCCTGGGGGGTGTTCGGGTCGCAGCTGTTCGTGGTGTTGCAGAAGGCACTCAGTGGCGGTTTGACCCGCGTGCGGTCCGGGACGCTGATCCACCAGGCCGGCCGGAAGCCCGCGGAGGAGAAGCCGGATTCACCAGGCCGGTCCTGTCGGCCGTCGGTCGAATAGGAGCGGCCCGTGTCGATGGATCAGGCCGCCCAGCCGAGGACCTTCTCCGAGTACGGCCAGTCCTGCGGGCGTGCCGCGTCGTGCGGACTTCCGTCCATGAAAGCGCCGCGGCTCGCCGGGTACATCGGGTTGGCGGGGTTGTTGTACCAGCCCAGACCCCAGGGGGCTCCCGGGGCGGTGGGGGCGTTGAACCCGAGTTGTAGTTACAGAGCGCGGCGAACCAGTTCTCCGGCTTGGCGGGGCCGTCGTGACGCCGACATCTCCAGCCATGGCCGGCCCGCCGTCGACCCCGCCCAGTCTCCCGGGGTCCGTCCTGCCGGACCCCCACCGGCAAAACTGGTCCGGGCCGAACAGGACATCAGAACCTCTGCTTCCGACCTCAACTGATCAGGACGAGCCCGCCGGTCGTGTCTCCGCCAGCTCGGGCACCTCGGCGACACTGCCCAGGACACGGCTGTACGGCAGGTCCTGGAACGCCTCGCGGGGCAGCTCGCCGGTCAGGACACCGATCACGACTCCCGCCCCGGCGTTCCTGCCCGCCAGTACGTCCACGACTGTGTCGCCCGCCGTCAGGACCTTCGTCACGTCGATGACGCCGGTCTTCTCCATCGCGCGGTGGATCATGTACGGGGCAGGGCGGCCGCGCCGCACCTCGTCGGAGGTGACGACAGCGTCCAGATTGCCGCCCTCCTCCGTGGACCAGCCGAGCGAGGCCAGCAGCGGACCGGCGACCTCATCGCTGAAGCCCGTGGTCAGGGCCACCTTGATGCCGCGGGCGCGGAGCTCGGCCAGCGCCTGCTCGACACCGGGCAGGGCCACCGGGGCCTTGGTGCGGTAGCGCTCCTGAAGGATGCTCCGGAAGGCCGCGTACCCCTCCTCGACCAGTTCCGGTGTGACGGTGCCGCCGCCGATCCTGACCAGGGCGTCGATGGCCTCGCGCTTGTCCGTGCCCATCCAGGTCTGCAGATCACCCGGGGCAACACTCACTCCGGTGCGCTCGACCGCCTCGCGCAGTGCCGCGTACACGGCGCCGTGCTCGTCGATGGTGGTGCCTGCCATGTCGAATACGGCGAGTTCAAGCAAGGTGGGACTCCTCATCTGTGCGGTACCGCCCGATGACGGCCCTGCCTTCGGTGGTGTTCTCGATGGTGAAGTTGGCCATCGTCGGCAGGAAACGGTCGTCAGCGCTCTCCAGCGGGACACCGGCCGCCGACGAGGTCAGCCGGCGCACCCGGAGCAGGGGCGCGCCCGGCTCGACGCGGAGCAGTTCCGCGTCCTGCTCTTCCGCCGTGATGGCGTCGATGGTGTGACGGGCGTGGTGCAGATCGACGTCGGCCCGGCACAGTGCCTCGTAGATGGATCCGGAGTCCGGGTCGAAGTCGAACAGGTACCGCCCCACGTCATGCACGAACGTGGAGCGCTCGACCATCGTGGGCACCCCGTCCAGCAGCCTCAGCCGGATGAGCTCCACAACCGGATCCCCTTCCTCGATGTCGAGACGGCCCGCGGCCTCCGGTCCGGCCCGACGGCGGGCCACCTCGACCGTGAGCTGGCCGGGCTCGCGGCCGATGGACTTCGCCCACTGGGTGAACGATATGAGCGTCGCGAACGACTGGGACGGCGCCGCTCTGCGGGCGACGGGCGGCTTGCCCTGGCCGCCGACAAGGTTCCCGTCGCGGCGCAGCATGGCCAGTGCCTGGCGCACCGGGCCGCGGGAGGTCCCAAACTCCTGGCAGAGCTGTGCCTCACTGGGTACCGCCTCGCCCTCCGGCCATTCACCCGACTCGATGCGCCGCAGCATCTCCTCGCCGAGCCGCTGATGGAGCGGGACACCCTTACTTGTCATCACAAGAAGACCATCGCACCCTTTCGGGGCCGTGGCCAAGCCCTGGTCCGTAACATCCTCGTTAATGACTCCCTCCCCGGAGCGCCGCCAAGTAAAATCTGAGGCGCCAGTCGGCTACTTGTATGTATAGGCCTTGACCGGTCTCCCGTCGCGGCGCAGGCTCCCGGCATGAGTACTGCTGCAAACACCGCCCCCGGTCCTTCCGCAGGCACCGCAGTCCACAGCGACGTCGTGATCGTGGGCGCCGGCATTGTCGGACTGGCACATGCCTACGAGGCTGTACGCCGGGGTCTCTCCGTCACCGTCGTGGAACGTGACTGGGAGCCGGTCGGCGCGTCCATCCGTAACTTCGGCCACTGCTGTATCACCGCACAGCACGGGGAACTGCTCGACATCGCCTACCGCTCACGGGCTGGCTGGCTGCGGGCCGCCGAGAGCACCGGGATGTGGGCCAGGGAGGCCGGCGCGTACGTAGTGGCGAGATCCGTCACCGAACTGGCCGTTCTCGAGGAGCTGTGCGCCGAGCGCGGCGACGACGCGGTGCGGATGCGGACTGCCGGCCAGATCCGCAAGACCCTCGGCGCACCCGCCGGGCACGGCGGCATCGTGGGCGGCGCCTTCCTCCCGGACGACCTCCGGGTGAACCCCCGTACCGCCGCCCCCGCCCTCGCGGAGTGGCTGTCGGAGCAGTCTCTCGCCCGCGTCTTGTGGGGCACATCCGTCATCGGTGTCGAGGCCGGCATCGTGCACACCACTCGCGGCCCTGTGCGCGGCGATCGCATTCTGGTCTGCGTCGGCCACGACCTCGACCGGCTCTTCCCTGAGGCGGCGGAGGATCACGGGATCCGGCGCTGCCGGCTCAATATGGCGAGGGTCGTAGCTCCTGGTGGATTCCGCACCGACGCGGCGGTTCTCACCGGCACCTCGATGCTGCGCTACGACGGCTTCACCGCGCAGCCGTCGGCCATCCCTCTCCGGGACGAAACGGAGGCACACAGCAAGGAGTTGATGGACATCGGCGCCAACGTCATGCTCACCCGGCTCCCCGACGGATCCCTCATAGTGGGGGACTCGCACCACTACGGGACCACCGCGCCGCCCTTCCTGGACGAGCGTGTCTCCACTCTGCTCATCGAGTCCATCGCGGGCCTCCTCGGTGTCGAACGCCTCGATGTCGTCGAGCGCTGGCAGGGTGTCTATGCCAGCAGCGCCCGCGGACCGCTGCTCGTACGCGACCTCGCCCCGGGCGTGCGGGCCCTGTCCGTCACCTCCGGTATCGGTATGACCCTGAGCTTCGGCCTGGCGGCCGCCACCTTCGACGAATCGCTGCGGTCCACGATCTGAGTCCGTGGTGACGGTCGGCGGTGATGCCCGCCCCGCCGACCGTCGCCCCCTCCCGCTCGCACGCTTCTCTCGCTCTTCCCCTCCCTTCCTTCCGGTCCCTGTCGCTGCAGACGGCCGACCGTAGGTACGTCATGTCCATGTCATTATTTCGTCCGAACGGAAGCAGGCCTCCGCCATGAGCAGACCCACGAACCCGACGATCGACCCTGCCGAAGCCCCGCCGGCGTCGGAGGACAGCGGCTCACGCCTCCCCGTATCCCGCTTTCTGTCCTGGAGTTGGCGGGTCTTCGCCGTCACGTGGGTCGCGTACGCCGGGTACTACTTCGTCCGCCAGGCGTTCTCCGTCGCCAAGCTGGGCATCCTCGAAGACCCGGGCGTGAACAAGGTCCTCACCGAGCAGGCGCTCGGCGTGATCGACGGTATCTACCTCGCCCTGTACGCCGTCGGGCAGTTCCTGTGGGGAGCGTACGCCGACCGCTTCGGACCCCGGATCGTGGTGATCGGCGGTATGACCGCCGCCATCGCCGCCTCCCTCGCCCTCGGCGTGGGCAGCTCCCTGCTGGTCTTCGCCCTCGCCATGGGCATCCAGGGTCTCGCCCAGGCCACCGGCTGGGCACCGCTCTGCAAGAACATGGTCTCCTTCTTCCCGGTCCCGGAACGTGGCCGGGTCATGGGCCTGTGGTGCTCCAGCTACGCCTTCGGCGGACTCGCCGCCCCGCCGTTCCTCGGCTGGTGGGCGTACTCCGTCTTCGACAGCTGGCACGCCGCGTTCATCGCGGGCGCCGCGGCCATGTCCTTCACCCTCGTCCTGTTCGTGGTCTTCCAGCGCAACGCCCCCGCTGACGTGGGCCTCCCGGCCATCGACGACGACACGGCCAAGTTTCCGCGGAACGACGGGCGCGCCGCACGCGACACGTTCGCGCTGTACCGCAAGGCACTCCGCGACAGGATGGTGATGACGCTCGCGGTCGCCTACTTCCTGCTGAAGCCCGCCCGGTACGCCCTGCTGCTCTGGGGCCCGGTGATCGTCAGCCGCCGGCTGCCCGAGGTAGGCATGGCCGGAGCCACGTTCATCCCGGTGTCCGTCGCCGTCGCCGGGGTCATCGCGCCGATGGTCATCGGCTGGCTCTCCGACAAGGTCTTCGACTCCCGCCGCATCCCGCCGCTGGTGCTGTCGCTGGGGCTGCTCGTGGTGGTACTGGTGCTGTTCATGCCGCTCACCGCGACCGGCAGCGTCTGGGTGATGATCGCCGTGCTGGCCGTTATCGGCCTCGCCTTGTACGCGGCCGACGCGATGATCGTCGGAGTCGCCGCGGTCGACTTCGGCAACGCCGCGGGAGCGGGCACCTCGACCGGGGTCATCAACGGTTTCGGTTCGGTCGGTGCCATCCTCGGCGGCCTGCTGCCGGGCTTCCTCTCGACGACCCCGCTCTTCTACACCTTCGCGGCGGCCGCCTGCATCGCGGGCCTGGTCCTGCTCCCGCACTGGAACCGCAGGCCCCAGGTCGTGGCCCCTTGAGGGGCCGTCCACGGTGGGACATCTGTACATAACATGAAGCCGACACTCCCCTGCATCATCCGATCCGCATGACGGAAGGCAGGGAGGGGATATGAGGCCGGCGACGTCCTGGCATGACTGGAACGTATGCCACGTCTGCCTGGTATCGCCTCGCGGAGATTCCGCCGGAATCCTTGCTCGCCACTGTCCGTGGACGCCAATATCTCGTAAGGATGACGGGTCTCGTCCAACAGTTGCGTCAAAGTAGTGAACCCAAAGGGGCATCGCTCATGCCCCTTGACGTCTCGCGCCGCGTACACGCTCGGCGGAGCGGCCGGAGCCGCTGTCCTCTCCGCCCTCCCGCTGAGCGTGTGCGACGCACTGGCAGCCCCGGTCAGGCCGGGCCGGCTGCAGGACATCGAGCACATGGTCGTCTTCATGCAGGAGAACCGCTCGTTGGACCACTACTTCGGCACCCGCAGTGGCGTCCGCGGCCTCGGCGACCGTACAGCGGTACGCGGGACGAACGGCAGGTCCGTCTTCCACCAGCCGGATCCGTCCCGCGCTGAGGGCTTTCTGCTCCCGTACGCGATGAACGCCGCGCACACCAACGCCTACCGGCAGGAGGCGCCCCAGTTCGGGTTCATCGACTCTCTGCCCTGCCGCTCCGGAACGACGGACGGGCCGACGGCCATGTCACGGGACGCTCCAGCGGATGGCTGGGGCACGGCTTCTACGAGCCCGCCGACATGCCCTTCTACGCCGCTCTGGCCTCCACGTTCACGATCTCCGACCAGTACCACGCCTCGGTGCAGTCGCGACTACGCCATGACCGGCACAAGTGGCGGTACGGTCCTTGTCACCGCCGTCTACAACAACGACTACATCCCCGGCGGCTTCACCTGGGGCACGTACGCCGAACGCCTCCAGGCCGTCGGCGTCAGCTGGAAGACCTACCAGGCGCTCATGTTCTGCCTCGGCCTGTCCCTGACCGTGGGCGACTTCGGCCGGGTGATCCGGTCCCGAAGCCCGCGCTCATCGGGCTGGTCTGTCAGATCGTCGTCCTTCCCGTGATCTGCCTGGGCCTCGTCGTGGCCTTCGGGCTGAACGGCCTGCTGGCGGTCGGCATGATGCTGCTGGTCGCCTCCCCCTGGGGGCTCCTCGGCGTACATCATCAGTCACCGGGCCGGCGGCAAAGTGGCACTCGACATCACGCTCACGGCGGTCAACCCGGTGCTGTCGGTCTTCACACTGCCGTTCGTGATCGGCCTGTCCATCGCGCACTTCCTCGGCGACGACGCCACTGTCGGGCTGCAGTTCAGCAAGGTGGCGCAGGTCTTCGCGATCGCCCTGGTGCCTGTTGCCGTCGGCACGGTGGTCCGCGGCAGATTCCCGGATCGGGCCCGGGGGACGGACAAGGCCGTCAAGATCTTCTCCACGGTGGCCCTCGCACTGGTCATCGCGGCCGCCGTCATATCGCAGTTCGCTGCGCTGCGGGAGCACACCGCCCAACTGGGCCCGGCGACTCTGCTGCTGTCCGTGCTGAGCCTCGGCGTCGGCTACTTCGTGCCCCGCCTGTTCGGCGTGTCACGCGGCGACTCGACCGCGTCCGCCATGGAGATCGGCATCCACAACGCGACGCCGGCGGAGGCAGTTTTTCTGGCCAAACTCAATGGTGCGGAGAATCGTGTCAAGCGGGTATGGAATGTGCAGTGGAAGAGGGAATGTTGGTGGTGGAACTTTTCCTCGTGCTGGAAGGCGATCCCGGATTGCAGATCAGCTTCGACGAACTCGCGGAAGCGGAAACCCTGGGCGAAGTCGCGCAATTGATGCAGGACATGCAAGACGCGCCGGTCTGAAGAGCCACGATTTCTGGGGTGGTACACACGACCGCCGACAGGGTCGTTCGGCAGCCGCACCATGTGGGCGGACCGGGGCGGCTGCCCGCCGCGGCCCGAGCATGTGTCGAGGGGTTGCCGGGCGGCCGGGTTCCCGATGGGCCCGCCGAGAGATCCGCGAGCCCATCCGCTCCGATGCTGTCGGGCAGCGCTGAAGTGATGTCAGCGGCCGGTGGCGTTCCCAGGGCGCCGGAACATCAGGGCGTGCACGGTGAAGCGCGACCCGTCGAATTCCGCCCGGCCCGTTGCGCGCCGTTCTTTGAGCAGGGTCAGCATGGTCTCCTTGTGCTCGGCGTACGCCAGGAGTGGGATGTCCATCTCGAAGACCTCAAGCGTCTCGGCCTCATAGCCACGCGTGGTGAGTTCCGTGACGGTCCGGGGAATGTCAGCGAGTGAGGAGTGCGCCATGAGCAGCGTGCCGCCCGGTGCGAGGAGCACCTCCACGCGCTCGACGACAGAGTCGTACACCGCGCGGCCGCCCCTCCGGGCGACGAGAGCCGTCTCCAGCCCGTCCCCCCTCGCATAACTCGGGTCGTAGGGCAGATGCGGCGGGTTGGTGATCACAAGGTCGAACTTCTCGTCCGGTGTGTACTCCTCAAGCGGCGAGGTCACGCAGTGCAGCCGAGCCGCGTCGAGGCCGTTGGCCACCACGTTGGCCTCGGTCTGGACGGCGGAGGCGGGGTTGATGTCCAGTGCGGTTACCCGCTCGGCACCGGCCGCGAGCAGGGCGACGCTGTAGAGGCCGGAGCCGGCCCCGATGTCCAGCGCGTTGACGGCCCTCAGATCAGGAGCGTTGTCGCCGTTGAGGGCGGCGACGAGGCTCAGCCCGCAGTCGGTCGGGAACAGCACCTCGGCAGGATTCTCCACCGCGATCCGCAGACGCATGCCGTGTAGCTCGAAGATCCCGTACGAGGACCGGGTTTCCCACAGAGTGCCGTTCTCGCCGACGGGCAGGACACGGCGCCGCGTCAGTGTCTGAATCGAAGCGGTGGTCATGGCAGTGTGAGCCTTTCGACTGAAGGGCCGGCAGAGTCGGAGGGGCGAAGCCGTGCGGATATCCGGCCGGGTCCGGCACGTGGGCTGTTGCGGTTTGCCGGTCACTCGGTGAGGGCGGAGAGCACGGTTCGAACGGAGCCGTCAGCGATGCGCTCGGCGCGCTGCGCCGGGATCAGGTCCTCGACGTGGCTGAAGTTCCACGCGAGCTGGCCGTGGCTGGTGGTTGCCGTCGCCACGATGGCTCCCATCACCGAGACGCCTGTGATGAACTGGGCGTCGCTGACTCGCCACGCTCCCACGTGGACGGGAAATTCGTAGCGGCCGACGTTGGACAGGCACAGGTTGATCGGGCCCTCCTCGTCCATGAACCGCATGAACGACGCGCTGTCGGCCAGCGATCTGGGTCCTGCCCAACGCGGAAGGCTGATCGTGGCCAGGTGGTCCTGGCGTCTCCGGCGTCGCACCAGGTCCTGGCTGATCGCCCGGGCCATGGGCCACAGCGGCTGGCCGGGCTCGTAGCGGATGAGGGAGGGCACCGTGGCGACGAAGGTGCCGACCTCGTCGTGGGCGACGGCAGGCTCCAGGTCACTGCGGAAGTCGACCGGCGAACCGATCGAGAAGTGCGCGGAGGCCTCAGTTCCCGTGTCCCGGGCGACGGCCGTCACCATCGAGGCGGCCAGGGCTCCGTGGACCGTGGTGCCGTGCCGCTTGGCCGTCTGCGCCAGCAGATCCAGCTGGTCGGCGGTAAGCAGTCTGTGCACCATCCGGGTGCGCCGCTGCTCGAACGGGACCTGGCGGCTGGGAACGATCCGCTGCAAGGGATGCCGCCGCGCCGCCCGTTGGTCGCGCAGCATCATGGCTTCGAGCCCTGCGATTCCCGCCACGCCACGGTGGCGACGTGGCAGCAGGTCGTCCGTCGCCGGCAGTACCCGTCGCGGGGCGGCTTGAGGCAGCGTGCCGTGGTCCAGTTGGGCGGCGAGTTCGATCCACTCCCGGAGCAGGGACAGGCACGTCTTGCCGTCGGCGATGGTGTGCGATGCCGTCAGCACCAGGTCGTGGATGCCTTCTCCGCCCTCGACTCCCGCTCTTCGTGCGGTGATCACCACCGCGCGCAGCAGCGGTCCGGTGCGCCAGTCGACGCTCTCCCTGAGTTCGCGGTCGTTGATCTCGTGTTGCCACTGGCTGTCGGGCTCGGGGACGTCCGGTGGCACGTCGACGTGGCGGAGCGGGATCTGCTGCCCGTCCAACGGTGTGAAGGCAGGGTGTTCGCCGGTGCCGTCGTCGGTGATCGCGACACGCAGCAGGGGGTGGCGGACCTGGAGGATGTCCAGGGCGCGGCGGTGGAGCAGCGGGGGCAGGTGTCCGTGGACGCGGGCCCGGGCGATGACGTTGAGGGGTGAGGTCTGGTCGGCGATCCAGTACAGGCGTTCCAGGGGACTGAGTTCACGCCGGACGCTGCTGGGCTCGGCGGCCGGGCCGTCCGGGTAAGTGAGCGCCCACGCGGTCTGACTGGCGAGGACGGGGCGGGGCATCAGCCGGAAGTAGGTGTTGCGGAGCAGGCGCCCGCGGCGGTGGGCCCCCTGAGTGAGGTCGCTCATCCGGCGGGACGCGGCCACCATCGCCCTGGTGCGGTCGCGGCGCCGGCTTTCGTAGACGTGCAGGGCCTCCACCAGATCCTTGCCCGTCGCGGGTTCGGCGAGCGTGCGTGCCAGTACGACGGCGTCCTCCATGGCCATGGCGGCACCCTGGCCGAGTGTGACGAGCATGGGGTGGGCGGCATCGCCGAGAAGGGTGACTGGTCCGTCGCCCCACCGCTCCAGGAAGGCCCGGTCACGGGTAGGCACGGTGAGGATGTCCTCCTGCGGCGTGGCCTCGATCACCGCCCTCACCTCGTCAGCCCAGCCCGCGTATGCCTGTTTGACGGCGTCCTTGACGCGGTCCCGGTCGGCTGGATCGGCGGGTGTGCTCATGGCAGCCCACCAGTAGCAGCGGCCCTGGCCGATGTCGATGAGACCGAAACGCTGTCCGCTGCCCCAGTAGTGGCGCACGCTGCCCGTGGTGACGCTCGGGTGTTCGAAAGGGACGATGCCGAGCCGGAAGAGGTAGCCGCTCTCGCGTGGCACCTCGGAGCCGACGAGATGGCGCCGTACGGCCGAGTTGAAGCCGTCGGCGCCGATCAGGAGGTCCCCGTTCGCCGTACTGCCGTCCGTGAAGCGGACGGTGACGCCCGCGTCGTGGGTCTCGAAGTCGACGGCGGTCGCTCCCAGGCGGATCGGGCAGTCGCCGGCCTCGGCCAGCAGGGCCTCTTGGAGGTCCGCGCGGCTCAGGCAGAAGCTGGGTGCGCCGACCTTGTCACAGACCTCTTTGAACGGCAGGTCTCTGATCCGTCGGCCGCGCCGGTCCATGACCGTGAAGGACTCCACCGCCTGGCCGCGCTTTTCCAAGCCGAGGTCGATGCCGAGGCATGCCAGGGCGGTGACGGCGTTGCTCATGACCGACAGACCGGAGCCGACGTCGCTCAGCTCGGTGGCGCGCTCGTGCACCTCGACGTCGATACCCATGCGTCTGAGCGCGATCGCACAGGTCAGACCGCCGATACCGGCACCGACGACGAGGGCTTTCACGGGCCGTGCCGATGCCATGCGGTCAGCTCTCCCGGCCGGTCGGGGTGGAGTCGGTCCTGATCAGTTCCGCGACGGTTGCGGCAACGTGTGCCACGTGCGGTTCCTCCATGATCGTCAGGTGGTCGCCGGGGACTCCGACGACGTGGATACGGCCGTTGGTCATGGCTTTCCAGCCATTGAAGGTGTCCTCATGGCGGCTTCTGGCGGCCCGGTGCATGGAAGCCAGGACGGCGGGCAAGGGCTCCGTGGCGCGGATCAGGGTGAGGTCGTGCTCCTCGCGCGGGGGCCGGTAGGCGAGCGCTGCCTGCCAGTTCGCCCGGTAGACTCCGAACAGACGGCGGATGAGGGTCCGGGAACTGCCGGCCGGCAGGGCACCCCTCTCGCTCGCGATGCGGGCCATGTACGCGAACTTCTCCTCCAGCGAGCCGAGTGCTTCGGGGATGACGCGAGTGCGTGACTCGTTGCCGTCCCTCGGCCGGAGCAGGTCCTGGAAGAACCACTCCAGTACGGCCTCGTCGTCGTGCGGGGCGCGCGGCCCGGAGTCCAGGGCGGTGGTGTCCAGGACCAGCAGGTGGGCCACCTGCTCGTCGGCCGCCCGCAGGCGACGGGCGATCTCGAAGGCGACGAAGCCACCGAAGGACCATCCGCCGATGGAGTACGGGCCGTGCGGCTGTACGGTCCGCAGTGCGGTGAGGTAACTGTCCGCGAGTTCCTCGACAGTACGCAGCGGTGTGGTGCCCGGGTCGGCTCCGGCGGCCTGGAGCGCGTACACCGGCTGGTCGTCCGGAAGGTGCCGGGCGAAACCGACGTAGCACAGCACGTTGCCGCCCATGGGATGGATCATGAACAGGGGCGGGTGAGTGCCCTGCCGGTGGATCGGCACCACGGGGTCGTACGCGGCTGTCGCCCCGCCATCGCGCAGCCGTGCCGCGATTCCGGCGCAGGTAGGTGCCGCGATGAAGTCCGCCAGGGAGATGTGCACTCCGTAGCGCCGTTCGATCCGTACGACGAGTCGCATCGCGGTGAGGGATGTGCCACCGAGGTCGAAGAGGTTGTCGTGGATCCCCACCGCGTCCAGGGACATGGCGTCCGCCAGCATCTCGGTCAGTGCCTGCTCGTACGCGTCGCGCGGCGCGGCGTCGGGGGTGCGGGCCGGGGTGGACAGCGGGGTGTGGCGCAGTGTGGCGTCGTCACGCTTGCCGCTGGGGGTCAGCGGGAAGTGCGAGACCCATTGCAGGTGTGAGGGGACCATGTAGTCGGGCAGGCCGGCACGCAACCGCTCACGGATGTCGGCCAGGTCTTCGTCCGTGCCCTCGCCGAGGAGGAAGGCCGCGAGAAAGGCTTCGTCGTTCTCGTGCCGGCGAGCCACGACCGCGGCGTCGCGCAGGCCCGGGTACCGCTGCGCCAGGCCGGTGATGGCCAGTTCCACCTCGGCCGGCTCCACGCGGAAGCCCCGTACCTTGACCTGTGCGTCGGCGCGTCCGAGGAAGACGAGGTCTCCGTCGGGAAGCAGCATGCCGATGTCGCCCGTGTGGTAGAGACGGCGGTCGGCGCCGCCGTCCGGGGAGGACTGGGGGAGGAAACGCTCCTTGGTCAGGTCAGGGCGGCCCTCGTAGCCGTCGGCCAGGCAGAAGCCGCCCAGGTAGATGTCGCCGGGCGCCCCGGCCGGGACCGGACGCAGCTGCTCGTCCAGGACGTGCACCTCGGCGCCGTCGATGGCGCGGCCGATCGGCGGCAGCGCTGGGAAGGCTGCGGGGTCTCCGGTCATGGTGTACGCGGTGACCACGTGTGTCTCGGTCGGGCCGTAGTGGTTGTCCAGCACGGCTCCCGGAAGCTTGGCGCACAGCGCGCGGATCTCCTGGGTGACGCGCAGCTGCTCGCCGCAGGAGATCAGTACCCGCAGGGCCCGGGGGATGATGCCCAGCGTGCCGGCGGCTTCGGCCAGTTGCTGGATGGCCACCGGGGGAAGGAAGACCTGCTCGACGCGCTCGCGGTCGAGCAGACGCAGCAGGGCCGGCATGTCGCGCCGCTCCGCATCGCTCGCCAGGCACAGCGTGCCCCCGGAGCACAGGGTGGAGAAGATCTCCTGGAAGGAGATGTCGAAGCTCAGCGGCGCGTACTGCAGGGTCACCCCACCCGGGGCCGCGCTGGGCGCCCGGGTCTGCCAGGCCACCAGGCCCGCCAGGGTGCGGTGCGGCATGGCGACGCCCTTGGGGGTCCCGGTGGATCCGGAGGTGAACAGGACGTACGCGGTGCTCTCGGGGACGACTTCGGCCTGCCGCTCGGCCACCGTCGTGGGCGCGGTTCCGGCTGGCCTCTCGCGCTCCGTCGTCGGTGCCGTCACCATCTCGGCGGGCAGTAGGAGCGCCGGTTCTCCGGCGAGATGGGCGTACGGGGCCTCGGCTACGACGCGGAAGGGCCGGGCCTGCTCCACCATCGCGGCCAGCCGGGGGGCAGGGTAGCCGGGTGGCAGGGGGACGACCGCGCATCCGGCCCGCAGGACGCCCATGAGCACGGCCATGACGCGCGGCGTACGGTCCATGGCGATCCCGATCCGGGCGTTTGCCGGGGCACCGAGCGCGCACAGGTGTCCGGCCACGTTCTCGGCGGCCTCGGACAGCTGTGCGTAGCTCCAGCGCTCCTCGTCCATGACCACGGCGGTTGCGTCCGGGGTGAGCGCGGCCTGTTCGGCGAAGCGCGCCACGACCGTGGGGTGCTGTGCCGGAACGGCACGGACCGGCGGGGGGGCGAGGAAGGTGAAGTCCGGTTCGTCGTCGGGTTGCTCGACCAAGCGGCGCAGGATGCTCAGGTAGCCGGTTGCGAAGAGGTCGCCCTGCTCGGCGGAGAACGTCTCGCCGTCGCAGTCGACCCGCAGCCGGATGCCGCTGCCGTCCGGTTCGGTGACCGCGTTCACCAGAAGTCGCAGGTCCGTCTCCTCCCAGGTGCGGAACTGGGTGAGCCGGAGGCCGGAGAGGTCGAGGACATGCGAAAGCTGGTGGAAGTGGACGTAGTTGAAGGCGGTTTCCAGGACGGGGCCGCCGTGGTCCTCCTGGATGGCGCTCAGCGGGTAGTGGCGGTGAGGGTGGCCGTCCTGCTCCTGGCGGAAGCTCTCGCGCGCCACCTCCAGCCAGCTGTCCCGCGTGGTGTCCAGGCGCACGGGCACGGTGTTCAGGAAGAGCCCGGCGGTGCGCTCCGCACCGGCCAGTTCGGGCCGGCAGTGGGTGATCAGGCCGGTGGTCACGTCACGGGTGCCGGCGAGCATGGCAAGCGTCAGGGTGTGCGCGGCGAAGAGTACGGACTTCACGGGGAGTGTGTGTTCGGCCGCGAAGTGCCGCACTTGCTCGACGAGGGTGCCGGGCAGTTCGACCCACCGGGAGACCGGACGGTGGCCGGTGACAGGGCGGTGAGGCGCGAACGCCTCGATCGGCAACGGCGCGGAGCCGGCCAGCTTCTCCTGCCAGTAGCGCCGGGTCTCCTGCGAGCGCAGGGCGGCCTGCTCCTGCCTTACGTGGAGCGCCGCTGACGGGGGCGGCGTGCCGTCGAGGGGCCCGGTGTCCAGGCCGAGGCTGTGGGCGTAGTCCTGGAGCAGCTCACGGAGCAGGGTGGCGACGCTGCCGCCGTCGAGGAGCGCGTGGTGGAAGCTGAGGACCAGGTCGACGGTGGAGGGCAGTAGGTGGGCCCGGAACAGGTACAGCGGCGCCTGGTCGAACACGTAAGGATGGTGACGGCGTTCCTCGATGTGTGCGCACACCTCGTCCTCGGCCGCGGCGCTGTCGAGCGGACGCAGGTCGGCGACCTCCAGGCCGCCGTGGACTCGGGGGTGGACGACCTGCAGCGGTTCGGAGCCCGACAGGTCGAAGGCCGAGCGTAGCGCGGGGTGCCGTGCCGTCAGTCGGTCGAAGGCGTGGCGGAACTTCGTCTCGTCCCAGGCCATTTCGAGGGTATACCGGAAGACGTCCCGGTATTTGGCAGAGATTTCGTGCCTGCGGCTGTGGTAGAGCATGCCGAGCTGGAGCCGGGTCAGCGGGTAGGCGTCCTCAGCGCCGGGCAGGCGGGACCGGTCGACGTCGGCAACGAGGGCGAACGGGGCCTCGACGGCCTCGGTCCCGGGCGCGTCACAGGTTTCGGTGCGCGTGGCCAGGCCGGCCACCGTCGGGTTCTGCAGGAGGTCGCTGAGCGAGAAGCGCAGGCCCCTGGCCTCCGCCTCGGCGCGCACCGTGAGCATCCTGATCGAGTCGCCGCCGAGAGCGAAGTAGTCGTCGTGGACTCCGACGGTCTCCCAGCCGAGGACGCGGGCCCAGACTTCGGCCAAGACCGCCTCGGTACGGTTGCGAGGCCGGCCGTCCGTGGCGGCTTGTGGCGTGTCGTAGGGCAGAGGGAGCGCGTCGTGGTCCGCCTTGCCGTTGGGGGTCAGCGGAATGTCGTCGATCCGGGTGAAGGATGCCGGGACCATGAACGTCGGCAGCGTCTGCCCGAGCTGATCACGCAGCTGCAGGGTGTCGATGGGGGCGTCGGCGACGTAGTAGCCGGCCAGGACAGTACCCGAGTCGGAGACGGTATGTCCCACGACGACGGCGTCCCGTACGCCGGGGACCGCGCGCAGGGCGGCGGCCACCTCGTCGGTCTCGACGCGGTTTCCCCGGATCTTGACCTGGCCGTCGATCCGTCCGAGGTACTCCAGGGTGCCGTCCGCGAGCCACCGGGCCAGGTCTCCGCTGCGGTAGAGGCGGCCGCCCGGCACGAACGGGTCGTCGCCGAACTTCTCGGCGGTCAGCTCCGGGCGATCGAGGTAGCCGCGGGCGACACCGGCTCCGCCGATGTACAACTCGCCTACGACCCCGACGGGTTGCGGTAGGTCGTCAGCGCCCAGCACGTACAGCGTGGTGTTGTCGATGGGCCGGCCGATCGGCACCCGCGCGATGCTGAGGCCCGGGTCGTCCGGGCAGTCGTAGAACGACACGTCGACCGTGGCCTCGGTCGGACCGTACAGGTTCACCAGCCGTACGGAATTCTCGGCACCGCTCTCCCGACGGCACTGCTCGGCCAGGCGGTTGAACTGATCCACCCGGGCACCGGGCAGCACCTCGCCACTGCAGAAGACATACCGCAGGGTTCGGATGGCCCGGCGCGATGCCGCTGACTCCTCCAGCAGGTCGAGGAATGGGCCGAGCATCGAGGGCACGAAGTGCACGCGGGTGACCTGGTGCTCGCGGATCGCCCGCAGGACCTCGCGCGGGTCCCTGTGACCGCCGGGCGGCAGCAGAGCCACGGTCGTACCTTCGACGGCCCACCAGAACAGCTCCCACACCGAGACGTCGAACGAGACGGGCGTCTTCTGCAGGAGAACGTCCCGTTCACCAAGCGGGTAGCGCCGCTGCATCCACGCGAGGCGGTTGACCACGCTACGGTGCTCGACCATGACGCCCTTGGGCTGCCCGGTCGAGCCGGAGGTGTAGATGACGTAGGCGAGGTCACGGGAGGTGACGAACGCCTCGACCGGGGCTCCGCTGCCGGTCAGCAGGCCGGCGACGGGTCGCAGGGGCGCGTCCCCGGGGACGCCGGCGGGCGCGTCGTCATCGACGATCACCACCTTGGCTCGGCTGTCCTGCAACATGAAGCGCACCCGCTCAGCCGGATAGCCCGGATCCACGGGAACGTAGGCGCCGCCGGACTTCAGGATGCCGAGCAGCGCTACCAGCAGCTGGGGCCCCCGCTCCATCATCACCGCAACCCGGTCGTCCGGCCCGACGCCCTCCGCGCGCAGGGCCCGCGCGACACGGTTGGCCCGTTCGTCGAGTTCCGCGTAGGTGAGCGTCTCACCCGTCGCCGCGGTGACCGCGATCCGGTCGGGGCGGCGGGCGGCCTGGGCTTCGAACAGGCCGTGCAGGGTGGCCTGGTCCGGGTAGGGCACTTGTGGGCCGCGTGCGCGCCCGGCAGTGAGTTCTTCGTGTTCGGCCGGAGTCAGCATGGGCACGTCGGACAGCGGCCTGTCCGCCAGGTCCAGACCGTGCTCCAGGAGCGTCGTGAGGTGACCGACCACCGAGGCGATGGGCAAGTCCTCGTCGAAGATGTCGCAGGCGTAGTCCAGGTCGACGTGGATGTCAGCCGTGTCGTCGAAGGCGGACACCACGACGCCCAGTGCGTCCTGGTCGTGCGAGGGGGCCATCAGGGCCGGCCGCCGCTCGACTCCGGGGATCCGGTCCGGCCAGGACCAGTGCATGTAGGAGAGGGTCACGTCGAAGAGCTGCCGCGGACCGCGTGCCGGTGCCGACTGTGCTCGCAGGGCGTCGCCGAGTGCGAGCCGCTCATGACGCCGGAGCCGACGAGTCGCACTCTGGATGTCGGTGAGCAGTTCCCGCACGGTCCGCCCACCGTGTGCCGGGATCCGAAGCGGCAGGGTATTGGCGAACTGGCCGAGGATGTCTTTGTGATGCTCGGCCGGACGGTTGAGGAAGGGGACGCCGAGAACCACCTCCTCGCTGCGGTGCAGGCGCGTCAGGTACGTACCGAGCATGGCCGCGAGGTACGTGAACGGAGAGAAGCCCGCGGCGCGGACCCGGCCGGCGAGGGCACCGTCGATCACGAAGGTGTGGCGACCGCGTTCACGCGTGCCCCTGTCTGTCGTCCGCGTGAACAGCGCGGGAGACACGCTGGAGAGGCCTTCTCGGAAGAAGGCACGGTCGCGGTCGCCGTCCACACCGGCGCGGTAGACGGCATCCTCCTCGACGAACGCCAGATAGGAAGGCGCGTCACGGTCGCCCTGCCGCGGACCGCCGCCCGGCTCCTGGGTGTACTCCTGGAAGATCTGATGGCTCAGCTGGTTGAGGGTCCAGCCGTCGGCGACGATGTGATGGGCCTTGACGTGCAGATGTGTGACGTCCGCTCTCTCCAGCAGCAGGGTGGCTTCGACCAGGAAACCGCTCGTGAGGGACAGCGCCTTGGCCATTGAGCGACGCATCCACGCGGCGCAGGCTGCCTCCGGTTCGGGTTCCCGCGAGAGATCGACCACGGTGACAGGGACAGCCTCCTGTGCCACCCGCTGGAAGGGGACCCCCGCGTTGTCGGCGAACCGCAGCCGGAAGGTGTCATGGCGGTGCAACACGCGCCTGATGCAGGCAGTAAGCCGGTCGCGGTCCACCTCGCCGTACAGACGCTCGTGCAGGACGCAGTTGAACTGCGGGGACGCCGGGGCCTGGGAACCGGCCGACCACAGGTCGCGCTGGTACCCCGTCAGTTCGGTCGGCGTCTGATCGTTCATGTCCACCTGTTCGAGGTTCCTTCAAGCCGTACGGGGAGCTCCCGATGCCCGTTGAAGATGAGGGAGGGCAGCGGAGTGAGACGGTCGGGCGCCGCAACGGCGAACGTGAGACCGGGGTAGCGGGAGAAGAGCGCCGGGAGGGCGATGCGCCCTTCGAGCCGGGCGAGTTCGGCTCCCATGCAGTAGTGGGAGCCGTGGCCGAAAGCCAGGTGCTTTCGGGCGGTGGGGCGGGTGACGTCGAAGACATGGGCGTCCGTGCCGTGTACCCCGGGGTCGCGGCCGACCGCGGCGTAGTTGATGACGAGTGCGTCGCCCTGTGCGAAGGTCAGGCCGGTCGCCTCGTCGTGCAGGTCTTCGGTGAGGAAGCGAAGGAAGAAATTGGCCACCGGGGCCTGGTGGCGCAGAGTCTCCTCCACCACCTGGTCCCATCCGACCCGGCCCGACATGGCCAGGTCCAGCTGGTCCGGATGCGTCAGCAGGTTGACGACCGCGTGGTCCAGCAGGGCCGCTGTGGTCCCGTAGCCGGCGCCCATCATCATCCAGAGGCTGTCGGCCAGTTCCTGTTCACTGAGCCGGCCCGCGCGGTGGGCATGGACGAGAGCGCTGGTGACGTCGTCACCAGGGTGCTCGGTCTTGACCGCGATGAGGGCCCCGAGGAGCTGTGTGGCCTGGGCGGTGTTCGCGGCGGCCTGCTCAGCGGTCAGATCCGTGGCGAACACGGTGTCGTTGACTCTTTGGAAGCCGTCGTGCATGGCCTCCGGGAGGCCGAGGAGCTCGGTGACCATCAGCCATGGAAGCCGGGAGGCGAAGTGCGTCCGCAAGTCCACCACTCCGTCGGGGGCGGCGGCGGCCACCTTGGCGACGTCGTCCAGTACCGCGGCTGCGGTGTCCGCGATCCGCGATGCGAGGGCGCGCACTCGGCGGGCGGTGAACGCGGGTACCAGCGGTTGACGCAGCCGCTTGTGGTCGGGGCCGTGGGCGGTCTGGACGGTGCGGATGTCGACCCAGATCCGCAGGGGCCAGTCGGCGGGGAGGGCTCCATTGAGGTAGGCCGGCCAGTGCTGGTGGGCGTCCATGGAGACGTGCGGATGGACCAGCAGCCGCCGGACGAGTTCCGGGTCGGTGACCGACCACGCCGGTACGCCACCGGGCAACTCGACGGGGGCGGCGGGCCCCATGGCCCGAAGTGCTGCGGCTTCCCCGTGGATGTCCGCGGCGCTGCCGTCCAGGGTGTACGGGCAGTGGTCGCGGAGGGGTAAGGAGGACATGAAGTGGATCTCGCTACTCGGAATGCGGGGTGCGGACGGTCGTCGGAAGTCCGTAACGGGCCTGTGGGACCGTGCCGAACCGCTCGTGGCCATGACGGTGCGAGGTGACCCCGACTCCAGCCGGGCCTTCGGGCCGCGGCGGTACCCAGTGCAGGGGCCCGCCCAGATGGCTGGAGTCCACGGGTGGACCAACTTCGGGCCGCCGTGAGGTACCGCATCGCATCGTCATGGTCACGCTCGTCAGGTGAGCCGGCCCGCAACCAGCACGGCTGCGGGCCGGCTCACCCGTGTTCACTCAGACATGCCCGAAGAACAGGCTGCCCGGAGCATCCGGGTTGTCCGAGAGGAAGTGCTCACGCACCGCACGGACGAACTCCATGCGCGAGATCGCACCGTCCCCGTCGGTGTCGAGCTGGGTGAACGTGTCCATGGGCGCGTCGGTCTTCCACACGTCCTTCAGGAAGCGGGCGAACTCGTCCTTGCTGATCTCGTTGTCCTCGTCGGCGTCGATGACGTCGAAGACGACATGCCCGGCGCCGTCGGCCAGGTTGAGGCGACTGGTGTCGACGCTCGCGAGGCGGTTGGCCGTGATGAACTCGTCCTTCGAGAGCCGGTCCTGCTGGACGCCCGCGTGGCGCAGCAGCTCCAGCCAATACGTCTGGAAGTAGGCGTGAAGGGCCCTGGCCCGGCGGTCGTCCTTGCTCAGCTTGTACGCCTGGATGTAGCGCTCGGCGAGGTGCTGGTAGTCCGACCAGTCCAGGTAGCCGTCGTTGTTGGCGTCCATCGTGTCGAACGTACGTTCGAGCTTGGCGGTGATGACGTCCTGTGCCGCAATAGTCACGCTTGGTCCCTTTGGTGTGGGGGGAGGTGTCGTGTGGATCTTCTCGGGGCCTGTTGTGGGGTCGCAACCCGGCGAGCCCGCCCTTCACCCGTTCGGGCGCGAGCGTCACCCCCGCCGTGGGCGCGTCCGGCAGATCTGAACGCGGGCAGGGCGGAGGCCCCGTCGGCACCAGGGCGGAGGCGGTGGGTCGGCGCTATGTCCTGCCGCCTGCGCGCCGCTGTTGCGAACGTCGCCGGAGGCGCCGCGGTCTGCAGTTCATGAGGGCTCCTCGAGAGACCGCCCGTCAACATCCCCTACTGTTGCGACGGACAAGCCATGCCATGGGGCGATATACCGGGTACCCGTGCAGGAGCATGGCCACGGCGGAGCAAGCGAGACGGCTCGCCAGTGAACCGCTGCACGTGGCATCGTCCGCCCCGGATCCTGAAGTGGAGCCAGTACGTGTTGAAGTCGTTGGGTCCGACGCCCCCGGCGGGCCGGGCCGTGCTGATCACCGGAGCCTCATCCGGCTTGGGGGAAGCCTGCGCGCTCCACCTGTCACGGGTGGGCTTCCATGCCATTGCCGGGGTGCGTCGTCCCGAGGACGGAGAGCGTCTGCGGGTTGCCGCCACGGGGCGTCTGACCCCGGTGATCTTCGACGTGACAGACGAGAAGTCGGTTCAGGCAGCTGTTCACGAGGTCACGGACCTGATCGGTGATGCCGGACTGTGGGGGCTTGTCAACAATGCGGGCATCGCTGTCACGGCCCCGCTGGAGTGCGTACCGATGGAGCAGATGCGCCGTCAGATGGACACCAATGTGACTGGTCAACTGAGGGTGATCCAGGGGTTCCTGCCGCTGCTGCGGGCCGGAGCCGGACGGATCGTCAACGTGACCTCGGGCCTGGGGAACATTGCCATCCCCTACCTCGGTGCCTACGCCGCCGCCCAGTTCGCCAAGGAGGCACTGAGTGACGCGCTGCGCCGAGAGCTGACTCCGCAGAGAATCCCCGTCATTGTGGTGCAACCAGGTGCCGTCCTCACTCCGCTCTGGGGAAAGATGTCCGTGGACGGGAACCGGGCGCTGGAGAGCGTCCCGGAGCCGATCCAGGGTCTCTACCGTCGCGCGTTCCTGCAGTTCATGGAAACCAACGAGACCTCGGCCCGCACCAGCCACACGACGCCCGACGACGTCGCCCGCGTGGTCTTCCGCGCGCTGGTCACCAAGCGACCCCGGAGCCGCTACGCCGTCGGCCGGGACGCAGCCGGCAGCCGCGTGCTGGCCAGGCTGCTGCCCGACCGGGCGTTGGACCGGATCCTCGGCGGCATCGTCACTCCCGCCAACTGAACATCGGCAGCGCGAACGACATCACAACAGGAGGAACATCGGTATGGCCACACCTCAGGAACTGAAGGACCTGTTCACGCACAGTCTGCGCCTGCTGACTGAGAAGAGGATCGAGGAATGGATCGACCTCTTCGCCGAGGACGGTGTCCTCGAATTTCCGTACCCGGCCTATGGCGTCCCGTCCCGTATGCAGGGCCGCGAAGCGCTGCTCGCTCAGATGACGATGTTCCGTAAGGAACTGAAAGTCGAGTTTTCCGAGCCCGAGTTCTACGCTGCCGGCGACGGTCTGGTCGTGGCCGGCTTCACCGGAGAGTGCACACTGCTGGCCACGGGAGGCCAGTACCACCAGACCTACCTCTCGGTGGTGCGCTTCGAGCAGGGCCGGATCGCGCTCTACCGCGACTTCTGGAATCCCTGGTTGGTGATGGAGGCCGCCGGCGGCGAACTCGGCTGGAAGGAGATCCTGCCGACGCTCGCCCGAGGCTGACTCTTGAGCACGGCTCACGCCCGTGTGGGGCCCTTCCGGGCCGCTCCAGGCAGTGGATGCGGGCGGCGAGCAGGCCGATGACCTCCGTCAACCGGCCCCACGCCAAGGAACTGGCCTGGGGGGTGGGCCGTCGCGACGCGCGAGGGTGGACGGCGCCTGTGAGCACTGGCAGCCCACGGCACGCAGCCCAGCAGGCTGCGGCGCTGGACGAGCCTGCCATCCGCCGGCCCAGTGCCTCATGCGCGCGCAAGGACACAACGGGCACTTACGTCCCCAGCTGCGCCGAGCGCGACAGCTGGGGTGCTGCCTCCCAGCAGGGCGGAGTACGGCCTCACCGCTTGGCATCTGTGACGCTCATATGACGCTCCGGGTGTCCGACAGCCTCCTGGCGGGACCGCAAAACCCGGTCCGACCTGCACGTTCTCTCACGTCGGCGCGACGTGACATGTTTTCGATGACCCAGCATGTCGAGTGCGTCGCGATCCTTGAGCCTGCTGAAAAGGGTCGCTGACCTGGCGTTTCTCCGAGTGTGCGTTATGGGGGTTACGTGCGTTAGGTGCGATATCTGACGCACGTGACGCACGTTTGACGCACGGACGCGCGGTTCCTGATGGGGCGTCATGCGTGATTGGCGACTGCCGGGCGGAGTCCTCAGCTGTATCGCGGTGGACACCTTGAAGTGGCCGGGGCACTGGCTGCCGAGCTGTTGGCTGCCCCTGCACGTCCGCTTCTCGGTGCTGACGTTCCGTGACGCTAGTTAGGGTGCAAGAGCAGATCGAGAAGATGACGGAAGCCGAGCGCCTCCGGCTGGACCTCGCGCTGGTGGCCATCTCCAGGAATCCCGAGATCGGCGGCCTCTCGAAGCATGGCGCGATCCGTGGACACCGCGAGGATGGCGTCCGGATCTTGTACGTGCCGACGGCCCTAGGCACTCTGGTCCTGGTCGCGTACGTAGAAGCGGACCAGGGCCAGCGCGAGGGCCTCTCGCGGTCCATGGGGGCGCCGGAGAGGAGTTTGCCTGGGTTGGGGGCGCCGGGCCCCGGCGACCCAGACGGTGTTCAGGACGTCTTCGAGGCGCTGTTGGCGATCTTCACGTAGTGCACGGTCATGCGTCCGGAGAGCTGGCCCAGGTGGGGGCGGATGTGGGTGAGCGTGGCGCCGGCGCGCAGCAGGTTGGTGGGCAGGGCGTGGCGGGCTTGGTGGGCGACGTACGCGTCGCCGAGGTTGAGGCTGGCGACCCAGGCCCTGAAACGCTCGTTGAGGTGTCCGTAGGGGATCGGCTGACGGCCATTGAGGTTGCGCATCGGGAAGGGAACAAGGCCAGGCCGGGGTGTTCGACAGCCGCTGGAATGCGGCTGTAGCGCTTTTTAAGGACCTGTCAGGGGTGTTGGAGACGCGGCGTAGGGTCGCGCCTGCCTTCCTGCAGGGTTACACCCCGGTCTTCACCCAGTCTCGAATGATTGCTGCTCTAGCCTTCTCGATCTGCGCGTCTGTGGGAAACTCGGGCGTGCCCTCGACAGTCGGCAGCTTTGATGCGGCGACCTTATCGAGGGTGCCGTTCTTCTCCATAACGTCCATCAGCACCGGGCGAGCGTAACCGTCGAGCCGGAGGTTCTGACCCTCGGGACTGAGGAGCCACTCCAGCCACAGGCGCGCGGCCGCTGGGTGCGGGGCGTCCCTATTGATTCCCTGCGCATAGTACTGGGCGAAGCTGCCGTCCAAGGGGATGGAGACTCGCCATTTCACGCCCTCACTAAGCAGCTCGCCGGTGTAGGTTAGATTTGCGAAATCGAAGCCGATTGAGATGGGTGTTTGACCGTTTTCGATCGTGGCTACGGAAAGCGGGATAGAATTAACGTTACCCATCTTCTTGAGCTTGGCGAAGAAGTCAAGACCGGGGTTGATGTCGTCGAACGAGCCGTTGTTCGCAAGGGCCGCTGCGTAAACAGTGGCGAACCCGGGAATCCATCTGGTGGGGTCGGTGACCGAGACTTTACCTTTGTACCGAGGCTTCAGCAGATCGGCGAAAGTCTGGGGACACTTCTCAACGCGGGTGGCGTCGCAGCCGATGGAGATGTAGCCGCCGTAGCTGTTAGTCCAGCGGGCATTCGGGTCCTTCTGGTTATTCGGGATCACGTTGTACGCGGCGACCCTGTACGGGGCTAGTAGGTGCTGACGAGCTGCCGCCCGCATGGACGCGGCATCGGCTCCGATCACGTCGAGGGCGTTGGCCTGGCCTTTCCGGCTCTTCACACCGTTAATCTGGTCCGAGACTGTAGCCCACCACGGGTTCTCGTCGCTCACATTGATCCCGTATTTTTTCTCGAATCCATCGATCAGAGCTCCATAGCCGGCCCAGTCGCGTGGGAGCCCCATCAGATTGAGCTTGCCCTCCTGTTTAGCGGCGGCGATCAGTGCGTCCATGCCGCCTACGTTCGCGGCGGATGTGGCCACCGATGGCTTCTCGGGTGTGTCGGTGGGGCCCGGGCCGCAGGAAGTCAGGGCCAGTGCCGAGAGGGCAAGGCAGCCGAAGAGGGCGGTTGCTCGGGCATGCAGTGCGGTCACGGGCGTTCCAGGGGCGAGGAACGGCGATGAATCCGATAACCGGTATCATCAAGAAACGGGTCGTCACTCGGGGCGTCTCGTGTGGCCCGTCGCTGTGAGTGGCGTATTGTGTCGACGCAGCAAATGCGGAGATCCTGGAAAACATAGTAACTCAGCCGCCGCTCAGGCGGGGTTTCCCCCAGGGCCCCGGCGAGTGCCTGAGTCGTCCGGTTTGATCATGTGATGCCGTAGAGGGCGAGAATCCGGAAGGTCACCCGACCAGGAACTCCGTTCGATCCACGCGTTCCAAGATCGGTTGAGATACGGCTTCAAAAAGAGCTGGAGTGTCTTGGTTCGGCGGGCGTCGAGACGCTGGTACACGGGCTCGGGGATGCGGAAGCCCTTGTTGCAGTTGCCGACCTTGGTCTGGTCGTGCCACAGCATGGCAGGACTGCGGTAGCGGCCGATGCAGGGGAGAACGGCGCCGGGTGTCTCCCAGCAACGGAAGATCCCGCTACTCAACTCCTGCCGGCACTCCCGGCGAGATCGAAGGACGCAGGACGGCCAGCGGCACCGTGACGTCACGTTTGACGTCACCCATGGCCAGAAGGACCCCCGAGGCCGGGCACATCATCCGCGGTTGGCGTCCCCCTCCCACGTTGCTCTGCCGTCAAGAGCTGTCCGGTCCTCCAAGCCGAGGGGTGGGGGTCCCCGCAACTCACACGCCGGTCCCGCTTCTGCTCCGCGCCTTCTCGAACTCGGACACCGGGTCGCCTCCGACGCTCCAAGGCCAGGCCGCGACCGTACCGTTGATCGCCTCGAAGACCGGACGGGCCTCGCCGCGACGCTCGGCGGCCATCAGCGCGTAGGCCAGCAGGTTCAGGTCGGCGAGGGCCGCCGCGTGATGGAAGAACCCGGGCTGGGCCCAGGCGTGTGCCGCACGGTCGAGGGCCTGGGCGGCCGATGCGTGGGACCAGTGGCTGCGTGCCATCAGCGCCTCGACTCCGCCCCGGGTGAGGACGGAGTGGTACTGCAGAACCTGGGCGGTGAGCTCGGTGGCCGCGCAGGGGGCGTTCGCGGGTATGTGGGCGCGGACCGCGTCGACGAAGTCCAGTACCTGGACGCGCGATCCCATCTCCTCCGGCCCCAGATAGCGCAGCATGCCCAGATACGCCTCGCGGTTCCAGCGGTCGCGGGTCAGTACCTCGTTCCACAGGCCGAACACCTCCGGCTGACTGCGGCGCTCCAGCCGTGACAGACCCAACAGGACCACCCAGGGAGTGGGGTCCTCCGGCGCCAGTTCGGCGGCGCGCAGACAACTGTCGGCGATGCCGGCCGCGTCCTCCAGACGCCCTCGGGAGCGTCCGCGTTCGAGCTGCGCCCATGCGGAGAGGACGAGCGCGCTCGCGTTGCGCGGCTCACGAGTTGCCCAGGCACGGGGCCCGTGCGATTCGGACAGGCGGTTCGCCAGCACGGAGAGCTGGTGGGTGCGGCGGTCCCAGTCGGCCCGGCTCTGATCCAGGAAACGGGATATCTGGGCCATGTACAGGTCCGTTGTCGCGATCGCGCCCGTACTTGTCGTCGCCTGGAGGGACTTCAGCAGTCGGCTGAGGGCAGCGTCGTCGAGCTCCAGGACGAGACGTGCCCGTCTGCGGCGACTTGAGAGAAATGCCATGCACGGAGGCTAGAGGTCACGAGCCGTGACGCAAGGTGTGCACCGAAATCGTTACCGATTACACCCCGCAATCCAGTCGTTACCTTTCGGTACGGTGAGGCGGGTGCATCCGGCCCCGGATGGCCAGGAACGGCGCGATCGCGTCGGCGATGGTGGTGGGCGGCGCCGCCACGGTGATCCGCATGGGACGACCGGCGGCCAGCGCACCGACTGCGGCCTCGGCGGCATCCGCGCGGGCGACCGGGGCGTGGCCAGGGGAAGGAAGCGCTGGCCGGCCGCCGTCAAGGGCCATCTGCTTGCCGCCGCGGTCGAAGAGTGTCATCCCCCAGGCCCTTTCCAGGCCGCGCAGCTGGCGCGACAGCGAGGGCTGGGCGACGCGGACCACCTCGGCCGCCTTGGTGACGGAACCGGTCTCCGCGATGGTCAGGAAGTAGTGCAGCACTCGGATTTCCATGGCGGTGGTCCCTCGGGAGGCAGAGGAGGCATGACGCCTTCATGCCTCGAAGGCATGACAATCAGCCCTTCCAAGTATTTGAGGCTATGGCTGACTGGTTGCATTCTTATTTCACAGGAATTTTTGGTTACCGACGCCCGAATCTCCGTCGACTTCTCCTCGTAAAATAGTGCCTTCGATTGGCTGGTGTTCCCCCATGGCCCGCCCCCTGCCCCTGATCCTCGCCCAGGCGCCCGGCCGCCCGGCCGACGACCTCGCAGGCTTTGCCGCCGACGTGGAGCGGCGCGTGAAACTGCACGCACCCGGCGCCCTCGTCGTCTACCCCGAACTTCACCTCGGCGAGAGCGCCCCCGGCGTCCCGGCCTCCCCGGAGGAGGGGGCCGAGCCGCTCGACGGCAAACGCGATGCGGCTTTCGCCGAGCTCGCGGGGGATCTGGGCATCTGGCTGGTACCTGGCAGCGTCTACGAGCGAGGCACCGGCGACCGCGTCCACAACACGACACCGGTCTATTCACCACGGGGTGAGCGCCTCGCCGCGTACCGCAAGATCTGTCCGTGGCGCCCGTACGAGACGACCACACCCGGCAACCGGTTCGAGGTCGTCGACCTCGCCGGGGTCGGCCGCATCGGGCTGTCCATCTGCTACGACACCTGGTTCCCGGAGATCTCCCGCCATCTGGCCTGGATGGGCGCAGAGCTGATCGTCAACGTGGTCCGCACGTCGACGAGCGACCGCGCGCAGGAAGTCGTGCTCAGCCGCGCCAACGCCATCACCAATCAGGTCTTCGTCGCCAGCGTCAATTCCGCTGCTCCCTCCGGGATCGGCCGCAGCCTCGTCATCGATCCCCAGGGCACGGTGCGCGCCGAAACCGTCGATGCCAGTGACTCCACCCTCACCGACGTGATCGACCTCGACGAAGTCAGCAACGTCCGCCGCTACGGCACCGCTGGTCTCAACCGGATCTGGGACCAATTCCGCCCCGGCGACCCAGCCCTCGAGCTCCCGCTGTACGGGGGCCGCATCGACCCCGCCACCTGGAACCCCGCCCGCACCACCGAGGAGCCACGACGATGAACAGCGCGACCACTGGGAAGACCATGAGACTGAAGGGCGACCTGAGCCTCTTCTCCGTCGTCCTGTTCGGCCTGGCCTACATCTCCCCTGGCATCGTCGTCACAATCTTCGGCGTGGTCGCCGCCACCAGCGGAGGCGTGGCCCCGACCGCGTTCGCCCTCGCCACCCTCGCGATGCTGCTCACGGGACTGAGCTACGCGAAGATGGCGCGCGCCGTGCCCGGCGCCGGGTCGGTCTACACCTACGCCCGCAAGATGCTCGACAGCCGCATCGGTTTCCTGTCCGGCTGGGTCATGCTGCTCGACTACTTCTTCATCCCGATGGTCGGCTGGCTGATCACGGCGATCTACTTCAACGCCCAGTTCCCTGAGATACCCAAGTGGGTCTGGCTGATCGTCTCGGTGGGCATCACCACTGCCATCAACGTCTTCGGCATGAAGCTCGCGGACCGCGTCAACAAGGTCCTGATGTTCATCGCTCTGGGGTCGCTGGTCCTCTTCGCCACCCTGTGTGTCGTCTTCCTCGGCAAGCACGGCTCCTCCGCCCCCGCCACGGACGCTCTGTGGAACTCCGGCACTTCGATCGGCGCGGTCACTGCGGCCGCCGCCATCGCCGCGTACTCCTTCCTCGGCTTCGACGCCGTCTCCACGCTGGGCGAGGAGGCCAGGGGCGGGGCGAGGACGATCGGCCGCGGCATCATCGGCTGTGTCATTGCCGCCGGAGCGATCTTCATCGTGCTGTCCTTCGTGATGCAACTGGTCCACCCCGGCGCGAAGTTCGTCGACGTCGACGCGGCCGCCTATCACCTGAAAGTCCAGGTCGGCGGCGAGACGTACGCCGAGATCATCAACTTCGTCACCATCGCCGGATCCATCGCCTCCTGTATCGCCCTGCAAGCCTCCGCTGCCCGCCTCATGTATGTCATGGGACGCGACGGCGCACTGCCCAAGGCCGTCTTCGGCAAGCTGTCGGGGAAGACCGGCATGCCCGTCTTGAACCTGCTGCTGACCGCGGCCGCCGGTGTCATCGCCTTGAAACTCGACCTGACCACAGCCACCTCATTCATCAACTTCGGCGCCTTCCTCGGCTTCGCCCTGGTGAACGTCTGCGTGATCGCCCACCTGGTCCGAGAGCGCAGACACGGCCGCACCCTCAACCTCTTCTCGTACCTGGTGATGCCGGCCATCGGCGTCGGCGTTTCCCTCTACCTGCTCACGAGGCTCGGTGACGTCGCACTCCAGATCGGTGGCGTCTGGCTGGCGATCGGCGTCGTCTACCTGGCCGTCCTGACCAAGGGCTTCCGCCGGCCCGCGCCGGAGACGACCTTCGACGATGACACCGCGGCCACGGACCGAGTCACCGCGTAGCTCCCCTCCCGATGCGAGGAGACGAGGATGCCCCCGACAACTGCCGAAATGGTGCATGACCGAAGCCTCGGAGACCTGTTGCTCCACCGTGATGTGGTGCTCGACGGACACGATGCTCCGCAGCGCGCCGCCCGTACCGTCCTGGCCGACGTCCTGGACGGCAAGGCGGAGGATCAGCTCTTCGACGCCATGCTGGTGGCCAGCGAGCTCATCGCCAACGCCATCCAGCACAGCTGCGGTGCGGTCCTCATAAGGGTTGAGGTCTACGAGTTCGGTGCGGCGTTGGGCGTCGTTGACCGCGGGGACGACATCACTGCCGTCCCTGTCCGACCTTCGAACTCATCCGTTGACGAAGGGACGGTGGCTGCAAGCGGGCGCGGCCTGTTCATCGTGGACAGCCTTGCCAGTGCCTGGTCGGTCGAGGAGACCGAGAACGGAAAGATCGTCATCGCTATCCTCACCCTTCCAGCAGGCCCTCGTCGATGACCCCTCTCGACCTCACGCGACGCCATCTCGGCCGACGATTCTTCGTCCATCCGCTCGGCGTCAACTGCGGAGCCATCGGACTGTCACAGGGCACTGAGTCAGAGACGGAGGACGGGCGCTTCCTCGATGGCCTGCGCCGCGCCGTCGAGCTCGGTGCCAACCTCCTGGACACCGCAGCACTCCTACGGCGCCCGTCGAACTGAACGCATGCTGCGCCGACTCTTGCACGAGTACCCGAGCAACGGCCTTCTCGTCAGCAGCAAGGTCGGCTCGGCACCGCATGCCTACGCCGGTCGGCACATTCACCACCAGTTCCAGCAAACGCAGGAGATCCTCTACGTGGAGGAGCTGGATCCGTCTCCCCGCCGGCGGCCGGCGCTACCGCGGCGGCGGCCGGTGTCGCGCAGCAGCCCTTGCCCTGCCAGGCGTCGCGGCCTTCCTTGATTGCGATGGCGGCGATGACCAGGGCGGCGATGGGGTCGGCCCAGGACCAGCCGAGGGTGGCGTTGAGGACCAGGCCGAGCAGGTGGACTGCGGACAGGTAGGCGCACAGCAGGGTCTGCTCGAAGTCGGCGACCGCGCTGGCGGAGCCGAGTTCCCGTCCGGCCTTGCGCTGGGCGACGGACAGGAACGGCATCACGCCCAGGGATGGGGCGGCGATGACGATGCCGGGGATGGAGCGTTCGCCTCGCCGGTGCCAGCCAGCGCGCGGGCGGCGTCGACGGTGACATACGAGGCAAGTACGAAGAACGAGATCGCGATGATCCGCAGCGTGCGCTTCTCCCGTGCCTCGCGTACCGCGTGGTCGCGGGCGGAGAACCGCCAGGCCGCGGCGGTGGCGGAGGAGACCTCGATGACCGAGTCCAGGCCGAAGCCGATCCGCGCGGTGGAGGAGGCGATCGTCCCGGCAGCGCCAGCGCCAGCGGCTCGCGCACGTCGTGCACCGCGGTGGTCATCCGCTCCTCGACGCCCTGGGAGCGGGCGACGTCACTCAGCTGCTCCAGCCCGACGGGGCTGAAGTCGGTTGCCTGGTCGGTGAAGCCTTCGTGGGCGAAGAAACAGCGGGTCGCGGCCGTGCCCGGCCCCCCAGCTCCAGCACGTCGTCGATCGTCATGCGCGAGCGGGCCGGGGTCTCGGAGTCCGGCACCGCCAGCCGCTTGGCCCAGGCCGGGACGCCGGAACCGTCGTAGCCGCGCTCCCGGCACCAGCCGAGCCAGGACAGAACGGTCGCGCGCCGGGAGTGCAGTACCTGCTCGCTATGCGACGCGTGGATGGACTGAATGAAGTCGGCCGCCTGAGCCTGCCTGACAGACCAGAGGACAGCCACGTATTGAGCCTCGGCGGATATCTATGCTCGCATCGCGAGCCGCCCTCGCCTGATCCCGACCACCATTCGCCTGAATCTTCGCCCCAGCACGCTGCCAAAGAGACCACCGACGATCGCTAGCACTGCCACCAGCGCAGCGAACAGTCCGGATTTCCCCTCGAAGTAGCTTCTGACCATGACCATATGCGCGTCCTGCACCGACCAGTGATGCCGGCGTGCACGAAGAGGCGCCCCAGCCTCGGGGAGAGACTGGGGCGCTGCTCAGACTGCTGGTCTTACTCGCCGAGCCAGAGTTCCTCGGTCGACAGGTCGGCGCAGTGGTACAGGCCGATGAGGTAGTTCTGGACCCGCCGTTCCCGGTCCATGCCGTGGAGCACGCCAGGACGTACGCGACGACGGCCAGGCAGACGACATCACCGGACTGCTGAGACTGGCTGGAGCGGGAACCTGCCATGGGTACGGCGCCCGGAAGAAGACGAGGACTCCGGGCTCGGCGGCTGTGAGCCGCAGTCCACCCCGCTCGCGGACCCGTATGCGGGTCTTCCCGGCCAGGCACCACGAAGGCTGGTCTGCCGAGAAGGTGTTGCCGAACATCTCCGTCTCGATGCCCTCGGAACTCCTCGGTGCTCTGCGCACGCGCACCGGCAAGCGCGGCGTGTCCGCCTACGTGACCGCAGCAGTCCGGCCCCAGCCGGCGATGGACGGCCTCGCCGAGATTGTGGCTTCCTGCGAAGCCGAGCACGAACCGCTGAGCGAGACCGAAGTTCAGGCCGGGCAACGCGACCTGTTCGGTGACGCACCGGCGCCGTACGCATCCGGCGACAGCGCCGCAGGAAGGGAGCCGCGGCCAGGTCCCTGGTTCTGGACTCCCATGCGCTGTCGGTCGCTGCTCCTGCGCAACGACCGACAGATGGTCATCCGGATCGAGGCCGCCCGGCGCGTAGGCGTCCCCGTCCTCGTGTCGGCCCTGACGGTGGTGGAGGCCGTCTTCGGGAAGACAGGTACCACCCGGCTGCGCTGAGTGCTCTCCCGGCTTCAGGTCCATGACGTCACCCAGGGGGACAGCCTCACCGCGGTGCAGCTGCTGAGTGATGCCGGCGGCCTGCACGGCCACGAGTACGCCATCGACGCACTCGTGGCCGCGATGGCGCTCCGCTCCGCAGCTCCACTGGAACGCGGCCTTCGACCGCGACGACTGGTCGAAACTGTGCGGCGACCGCGTATCGATCAAGCTGTCTGAGCTCGGCGTCCGCCCCTTGACCGGAGGTGTTCAGTCAGTTCACGCGGACGGTGGCGTCGTCGATCAGGAAGGACTCTGCAGTGAGGCCATGGGGGCGAGCTTGTTGGACTCGGATACTGCCGCGATCCAGGAGAATTCGTTGTTGTCGCTGAAGTAGTAGTACGTGGAGCCGTTGGGCATCATCGCGACGGTGATGCCTCCGTATCCGGACATGAACGGTACGTGGAACGGCTCGGTGTAGGCGGGGTTGTCTGCGGCCGTGAACTCCCGGCCCCAGAAGCCGTTCTGGTAGCGCATCGGTGTGCTGCCGGTCGTGGTGGCGCCGCGTTCTGACGGGTTCTGCTGCATGGAGTCGGCCAGCAGGCCCGGGTGCAGCACCTGAGTGCCGGCCACCACGCCGGCATCGTTGTTCAGGAACTTGGCGAACTTGGCGACATCGTCCTTGGTCCAGAACATCCCGTACCCGCCGAAGGGGACACCGGCCGCGCTGTTGTCCGTACGGGAGGAGATGCGGGCGTCCGGGCTGATGCCGATCGGGGTGAGGACCTCGTCGCGGAGCATGTGGAACAGGTCCGCGCCGGAACCTGCCTTGCTCCGGTAGTAGTTGTTCATGGCGCGGGCCGCCAGGAAGGTGTCGGAGGAGTGGTAGACCCACTTGCTGCCCGGGGTGGCCTTGCGTGGGAAGGACAGCGCCTTGTCCATCTTGGTGGCGTAGGGCTCGGCGAGGAAGAAGTCGGTCATGGTGCTGCCCGACTCGTCGGTCTCGTAGAGCGCCGAGGTGTAGTTGCCGGTGGTCATGTCCAGGGCGTGGTCGACGGTGACATTCGACCAGGCGCTCTTCCCGGCGGTTTCCGGTATCAGGTCGGTCAGGCGCTGGTCCGCGACACCGGTGCCGTAGCGCTGGGCGAGCCGGAGCAGGGCGGTGCCGGCGAAGGCGGACTTGGCGGTGGAGTAGGAGGGCAGCAGCATCTGCCCGCAGAACGGGTACTGGCCCCGCCTGGTCTGGCAGCCGCCGACGTAGTTCACGCCGTCGTAGTAGAAGCCGTAGGTGCTGAGCGCGGTGGGGGTGATTCCCGCGCCGAACTTCGAGGTGTCCACGCCGGCGCCGGGGTGGTCGGTGGCGAGCTGCGCGATGGGTTTGGTGGGCAGCCGGCCTGCGACCTCGGCCGCGTAGGCGGCGCGTGCGGCTTCGCCATCGGGAACGGTGCCCGGCTGGTAGGTGGCGGCCACCTGGCCCCACATGTCGAACTGGTGGTAGGCGCAGGTTTCCGCGGTGATCTGGTAGCGGACCTGGGAGATGGAGGATGCGTCGAAGAGGAAGGAGAGCACCCCGTTGTGCACGCAGTTGGCGTTCCGTTCGACCAGTGCGAAGGGCAGCGCGGCGCGCGTGCGGCCGCCGTCGCCGTCTTCCTGCCAGGCCCGGCCTGCTCCCACGGCGAGGTTCCAGGAGGCGTTCCCGGTGTAGCGCAGCCCGCGCACGGTGGGGATGAGGTGGCTGCCGTTCTGTACGAGGGTGGCGCTGAACGGGGGGAGGTGCTTGGTGGCCTCGGTGCGGGAGTAGCGGTTGGGGTCCTTCAGCTTGCGGTAGCCGCCGGCCGTGGCGGTGCCGTTGAGGGTCAGAGTGCCCTCGAAGGTGTGTGCGGGCGGGGCCGCCTCGGCGGGCAGGGCGAAGGCGCTGTCTACGACGGTGTCGGTGGGGGTGGCGCTGGAGAGCTGGGACGCGGTGAGGACCGTGCGGGGCACGGCGCCGTTGCCGGTGAGCGGGTCGCCCGGCACGGGGGCCGCGCTTTCGGCGAGCGCGGGGGATGGAGCGGTGAACACGCCGGCGAGCAGCACGGTGAGCAGTGCCGTGGCCGTCGCAAGACATCGCATGGCGCGTGGGCGGCGGGTGGGCGGACTGGAGGTCATGGATGTCCCTCTTCCGGGCGGGGTCTGTTGTTGCGGCATGGTGGGTGCGCGCAGCGAGAGCTGTCCAATGCCTGTCAGGACTGGCCACGGTGTCTCAAAAGCATCGGGGCAGGTTCTCCGGCGGAGTGCGCCGCATCGCCGGGGCGGTAGACGAGAAGCCAGGTCTGCGTGAACTTGCCGAGAACGCCACAGCTGACCTGCCACCCAGGTCGGATGCTGCTCGAATCGCCGGGTCCAGCTGTCCGGGCGAGACCACGCCGGCCTACGGGGTCGGCAAGCGGCTGGGCGGCTCGCCGGGCATGTCTTCGACAAGCTCGGTGTGCCGGAAGGCGCCGACCGCCGGTGGCGCAACCGCATGACCGAGAGGCGGGTGCGTCGTGCGCTGGAGTACCAGGACCGGGACGTCGACCTCCTGAGCAGGCTCACCGTGCGAGGGTCGCGGGGACGTTCCGGTGGTTGGTGCCGGCCTCGGCTGGGCCGCCTGGCACAGCAAGCAGGCGGAGGATTCCCGATGCCGAACCGACGCCGTCATCGACGGCAGCCGGCTCTGTATGGGCCCGGCACCGCTGGACGGGGTGGAGCGCCGACGACCGGCGATGGTGCACCCACCTGCTCGACACCATGAACGAGCGCGTGCCGGAATCCGTGGATCAGGTCGAGCGATGGGTCTGCGAGCAGCGCGCCGTGTTCCGGTCCGGCCGTCTCCCTCTGTCGCGGGACCGGTTGGACCAGACACCGTCCCGAGCCGGCCACGACTCCTGAATGGCTTTCGTGCCAGACCGGCCCAATGCCGGCAGGTTCAGCTCCCCGCTGCCTGCGGCCCGTACTGCTCGACGCAGAAACGGGCCAGGCCGGTGGCGAAGGACTCGATGGTGCGCAGCGCGTAGTGGCCGGCGTCCCAGGCCGCGTGCAGCCGGATCTGCAGGGGCTCCCCGTGCCGGTCGATGATCAGCAGTGGGTGCAGACCGAAGCGGGGGTCGTCGGAGACGACGGCGATGCCGTGACCGGAGGCGGTCATCGCCTGGGCGACCTGCGGGGTGTCGCACTCCAGGACGATGTCGAGGGAACTGCCCGCGTCCTGTACCGCCTGGTCCAGGATGCGGCGGGTGCCGTGCGCGAGGGTGAGGACGATCAGCGGCTCACCGGTCAGCTCCTGGATGGTGACCCGGTCCCCGCCTGCCCAGGGGTGTGAGGGCGGCACATAGGCCCACAGCGGCAGCCGGGCTACGGCCAGCCCGGCGTAGCGGTGGCGCGGCGGGGCTGAGGAGATCGCCACGTCGGCGCCCCGGGTGAGGGCCTGGTAGGCGCGTACCGGGCTCTCCGCCTGCACCGTGACCAGGGGATCCTCTGGACCCCAGGTGGCCAGGAACGGGGCGATCACATCGGTGATGGTGGTGGCGGGGGCCGCCACAGTGAGCCGCATCGCCCGCCCGGACGCCAGCGAGCCGGCCGCGGCGAGGGCGGTGTCGGCGCGGGTCACCAAGTCCCGGGCGAGGGGCAGGAATCGGCGGCCCGCCGCCGTGAGTTCCATCCGATTGCCCGTGCGGTCGAACAGTGTCACTCCCAGGGACGCCTCAAGTCCACGCAGTTGGCGGGAGAGCGAGGGCTGGGCGATATGGACTTCGGCTGCCGCCCTGGTCACCGAGCCGCTCTCGACGACCGCCAGGAAGTAGCGCAGCACCCTCAGCTCCACAGCGAACCTCCAACCCATGCCTCACAGGCATGAAAGTCAATCCCATCAAGTATTTGAGGTTATAGCTCACCCGGCCCATTGTTGCCTCACTGTGAACAGCCGGCGAATGCGCCTTCCCGAGGAGCGAACTCATGGCCACGTCCCGAAGAACACCCGCCGCCGCCGCTCTGGTGGCCTGCGGTCTGCTCGCGTCCGCCTGCAGCGGTAGCGACAGCGGCACCGACAGCGGCACCGGGCAGATCCTCAATGTGGCAACCACCGCCGAGGTGACGACCTGGAATCCGGTGAAGTCCTTCTCCACCGAGGTCTACTACCTCAGCAACGTCTACGAGCCGCTGCTGTGGATGAACCCGCCCGGCTCGAAGGAGCGCTTCCGCCCCGCCCTCGCCGAGCGCTGGTCGTCCTCCGCCGACGCCAAGACGTGGACCTTCCATTTGCGCAAGGGGGTCACCTTCCACGACGGCGAGCCGATGAACGCCGCGGCGGTCAAGGCGTCCCTGGAAGCCTCCGCCAAGGACGGCGGCGCAGCCTTCATCTGGTCGGCGCTGGACACCATCGAGACACCGGACGAGCACACGGTCGTGCTCAAGCTGAAGAGCGCCGCCCCGGTCGACATGATCGCCTCGTCCATGTACGGGGCGTGGATCGTCAGCCCCAAGGCCCTGGCCAGGGGCGAGGACTACTTCGCCAAGGGCGTTGACGCAGGCACCGGCCCGTACCGGGTCTCGGAGTACCAGGCCAAGAAGAGGGTCGTACTCAAGGCGTACGACAAGTACTGGGGCGGCTGGAAGGGCGAGCGCTACCGCACGGTCGTCGCCAGGATCACCGCCGAGCCGACCGCGCAGGAACAGATGCTCCAGTCCGGCCAGGTCGACTACGCCGCCGCGCTGCCACTGGAGAACGTCGCCCGGTTCAAGAAGGACAAGCGCTACACCGTCACCGAGTGTCCCACCTTCCAGAGCCACACGGCCTTCTTCAACACCACCAAGGGCCCGCTGAAGAACGTGAAGGTACGCCGGGCGCTGGCGCAGGCAATCCCGTACGACGACATCGTCAAGGTGGGCGCCGAAGGCTTCGGCGCCCGCGCTCGCGGCGCCGTACCGGCCGGGGCCTTCCCCTACGACGAGCAGCTGCCGCAGACGCCGTACGACCTGGAGGCCGCCCGTCGGCTGCTCACAGAGGCCGGATACGAGGGCGGCAAGGGCCTGAAGCTGACCCTCAGCTACGCGGCGGAGAACGCACAGCAGGCCAAGTACGCCCCGCTGATCAAGGACTCCTTCGCCAAGGTGGGCGTGTCGGTCGAACTGCAGCCGATCCTGTTCAACCAGCAGTGGGAGAAGGCCAAGGCGGACCCGGCCAAGGCGCAGGACATCTTCCTGCTGATGTACTGGCCGACCTATTCCGACGCCGGCTCGGACAACCTGGTCTCGCTCTTCCGCAGCAGCGACAAGCCGTTCTTCAACCTCAGCTACTGGAAGGACGCCACGTACGACAAGCTCGTCGACGAGGCCGGCACCCACACCGCCACCGACCAGGACAAGGCCGCCGCTCTGTACGGCAAGGCGCAGCGCCGGCTGCTGGAGCAGGCCCCCGGCGCGTTCCTCTACGACATGCGCACCCCCGTCGTGATGAACAGCGAGGTCAAGGGCTTCGCCTGCAACCCGAACTACTCCTTCTCCATCCCGTTCCACCAGCTGCACCGCGGAGCCAGCTGATGCCGCGCTTCCTACTGCGCCGACTGCGGGGCTCCCTGCTCGTCCTGCTCGGGGTCAGCGCGATCACCTTCGTCATAGCCCGGGTGATCCCCTCCAACCCCGCCCTCACCTACGTCGGCGCCAAGGCGACGCCCGAGGAAGTAGAACGGGTGACACACGCCCTCGGCCTCGACCAGCCGCTGCCGGTGCAGTACCTGTCGTATCTGCGCAATGTGCTGACCGGGGACTGGGGCACCTCCATCGCCACCAAGCAGCCGGTCCTCGGCGAGCTCGGCGACCGGCTGCCCGCCACCCTCGAACTAGTCGGCGCCGCCATGGCGGTGGCGCTGGTGCTGGGCGTCACGCTCGGCTGCATAGCCGCGGTGCGGCCCGGCAGGCTGATCGACCAGGCGGTGCGGCTGCTGTCCATCGCGGGCGTATCGGTGCCCGCCTTCTGGCTCGGGCTGCTGCTCCAGCTGCTGGTCTTCGGCCGCCTGGGACTCCTGCCGCCCACCGGACGCATCGACAGCGACCTGGAGTTCACCGCCCCGATCCACTCGATCACCGGACTGAACACGGTGGACGCGCTGCTCACCGGCAACGGGGTGGCGCTGGCGAGCGCCTCGGCGCACCTGATCCTGCCGGCCCTCACACTGGCCGCCTACCCGCTCGGCGTAGTGGCCCGCATGACCCGCACCAGCATGCTGGAGGCGCTCCAGCAAGACCACATCCGCGTCGGCCGCGCCTACGGCGTCCCCGAACGCACCCTCGTCTGGCGCGTCGCCCTGCGCAACGCCCTCCCACCCACCGTCACGGTGCTCGGCCTGACCGCCGCCTACGCCCTGACCGGCGCGTTCTTCGTCGAAGTGGTCTTCGACTGGCCGGGCCTCGGCCAGTACGCCTCCTCCGGCCTGCTGAGCCTGGACTACCCGGCGGTCATGGGCGTCACCCTCATCGGCGCCGTCGCCTACGTCCTCGTCAACCTCGCGGTGGACCTCGTCCACGCGCGCCTCGACCCGCGAGTGAGGCCGGCATGAGCCACAGCCCGCAGACCATCCCACCGCGCAGCGCCCGCTTCACCGCCCTGCTCCGCGACCCGCTCGCCGTCCTCGGCCTGGTGCTGCTCGCGGCCCTGGTCGCCGCCGCCCTGCTCACCCCCTGGCTCGCCCCGCACCCTGATCAGGGCGCCGGAGCCGCCGAGGTCGCCGCCCGCCACCTGCCACCCGGCGCCGGCCACCTGCTCGGCACCGACAACCTCGGCCGCGACGTGCTCAGCCGCATCATCTACGGTGCCCGGCCGGCGCTGACCGTCCCGCTCCTCGTGGTCGGGCTCGCCGTGCTGGTGGGCGTCCCGCTGGGACTGATCGCAGGCTTCCGCGGCGGGCGCGTGGGCGAGGCGATCATGCGGCTGTGCGACATGTTCCTGGCCTTCCCGCCCCTGCTGCTCGCCATGGCCATCGTCGCCACCCTCGGCCCCGGCCTGGAGCACGCCGCCCTCGCGCTGGCCATCGCCTGGTGGCCCTGGTACACCCGGCTGGTCCAGGGCATCACCGCATCCATGCGTGAGCGGCCCTTCGTCGAGGGAGCGCGCGCCCTGGGGCTCAAGGACCGAGTCGTCATGGTCCGGCATATCCTGCGCAACGCCGTCTCACCGATTCTGGTGCAGGCCACCGTCGACATCGGCACCGTGATCCTGGCCGCCGGGTCACTGGCCTTCCTCGGCCTGGGCACCCGCCCGCCGCAGGCGGACTGGGGCCTGATGGTCGCCGAGGCCCGCGGCGACCTCCAGACCCACTGGTGGGCGGCGCTCTTCCCGGGCCTGGCGATCCTCCTCACCGTGCTGGCCTTCAACCTCTTCGGCGACGCTCTGCGTGACGTGTTCGACCCACGCACGGAAGCCCGCTCCGCCGCCGCGCGCCGTGGCCTGCGCACACTGGCCGGGCAGGCCGCCGCTCTGTTGCGGCGCCGGCCGGAGGGGAAGGACACCGACGCGGCGAGCCCCCTGCCGGCCACTGAGGACGAGACCGCGCCCGGCCCGGGCAAGCAGCGCGCAGACGGTCAGACTGCACCCCTGCTGGAGATCTCCCGGCTGCGCGTCACCATCGGCGACGCCGCCGTCGTACGCGACGTCTCCCTCCGCGTGCGCGCGGGCGAGGTCGTGGGGGTGGTCGGCGAGAGCGGCTGCGGCAAGTCCCTGACCGCCCTCAGTGTCCTCGGCATGCTCCCCGCCGGAGCCGAAACCTCCGGCGCCATCCGGCTCCAGGGCCAGGACCTGCGGGCCGCCGGCTTCCACACGATCCGCGGCCGGAAGGTGGCCATGGTCTTCCAGAACCCCGCCGCCTCCTTCGACCCCGTCACCCCGCTCGGCCGCCAACTCGACCGCCTGGTACGCCTCCACCAGGGCGGCACCCGGAGCGAAGCGGCCCAGCAGGTGAGCACCGCACTGACGGAAGTGGGCCTGGACGCCGAGCGCGTCACACGCTCCTACCCCCACCAGCTCTCCGGCGGCATGCTGCAGCGCGTCATGATCGCCGCCGCTCTGCTGTGCCGGCCCGATCTGCTCATCGCCGACGAACCGACCACCGCCCTGGACGTCACCGTGGCCAAGGAGATCCGCTCCCTGCTGCGCCGCCTGCAGGCCGAGCACGGCTTCGGAGTCCTGTACATCACCCACAACCTGGGCGAGGTCCGCGAACTGTGCACCCGGATGTACGTGCTCTACGCCGGTCAGGTCGTCGAATCAGGACCGGTGGCCGACGTACTGGACACCCCGGACCACCCCTACACCCGCGCCCTGCTCGCCGCCCTCCCCGACCGGGCCGCCCCCGGCAAAGCGCTGCCCTCCATCCCCGGCAGCGTGCCTGACCGCCCCGACCTCCTCACCGGCTGCCCCTTCGCCGACCGCTGTGCCCACACCACCGAGGCATGCGCCACACCGCCGCCTCTCAACGCCGCCGGAGCGCGGGCCAGCGCCTGCCACCTCACCCAGCCGAAGGGAGTCCCCGCGTGATCCTCGACGTACAGCAGCTCGTCAAGACCTTCGGCTCGCACACCGCCGTCGCCGGCGTCGACCTCAACATCACCGCAGGAGAAGTACACGCGCTGGTAGGCGAATCGGGCTCGGGAAAGACCACCCTCGCGCGCTGCGTGCTGGGCCTGATCCAGCCCACCTCCGGCACCGTGCACATCGCGGGCCGCCCGCTCACCGGGCTGCGCCGCAAGGAGCTGCGGCGGCTGCGCCACCAGGTACAGATCGTCTTCCAGAACCCCTACGCCGCACTCAACCCCCGGATGACCATCCGGCAACTCATCGCCGAACCACTGCGCGAGGCCGGCCGCCCCGTGACCGACGCCACCGCGGAACTCGCCCGCGTCGGCCTTCCCGCCACCGTCCTCACCCGCTACCCCCACCAGCTCTCCGGCGGCCAGTGCCAGCGCGTCGCCATCGCCCGCGCCCTCGCCGTCGGGCCCTCGCTGCTGGTCCTTGACGAACCCACCTCCGCCCTCGACGTCTCCGTCCAGGCCCAGATCCTCAACCTGCTGCTCGACCTGCGCGAGCACAGCGACCTCGCCTTCCTCCTCATCACCCACGACCTGGGCGTGGTCCGGCACATCGCGGACCGGGTCAGCGTCATGCTGCGCGGCGAACTCGTCGAGACCGGGCCCACCGCCCAGGTCCTGGACTCCCCCCAGCACCCCTACACCCGCCGGCTGCTCGACGCCGTCCCCGGGCTCCGCCCACCGGACGACACCCCGCCGAGCACACCCGCAGCCGCCACCGCACAAGGAGCCCTCCAGTGAGCCGAATCCTCGGCGTCGCCCTCGCCCAGGTCGCACCCGTGACCGGTGACCCCCAGGCCACATTCGCGAAGTTCAGCCGCGAGGTGCGCTCCCTCAAAGCCCTCTCCCCGTCCATCGACCTGGTGGTCTTCCCCGAGCTGTACCTGAGCGCCTTCGGCAGCTTCGACGCCCGCCATCCGGCCGGCTACCTCGACCGCCTCGCCGAACCGATCCCGGGCCCCACCACCGACGCGGTGTGCCGGCTCGCGGCCGACACCGGGCTGTGGATCGTCCCCGGCAGCATCCCGGAGCGGTCGGCCAAGGGCGTCCACAACACGGCCGTCGCCATTTCCCCGCAGGGTGAAGTGGTGGCCTCGTACCGCAAGATCTTCCCCTGGATGCCGTACGAGACCTCCGTGCCCGGCGACACCTACGTCACCTTCGACATCCCCCAGGTGGGCCGCTTCGGCCTGGCGATCTGCTACGACGGCTGGGTACCGGAGATCTCCCGCACCCTCGCCTGGATGGGCGCCGAGGTCATCATCCAGCCCACCTACACCCGCACTTCCGACCGCGAACAGGAACTGGTCCTCGCTCGCGCCAACGCCATCACCAACCAGGTGTACGTTCTCAACCCGAACATCGGCGGCGTCTTCGGCACCGGCCGCAGCATCGCCACCGATCCCGAAGGCCGCGTGCTGGCCCAGGGCGGCGCAGGCGAGGAGTTCCTCACCTTCCACCTCGACCTCGACCTCGTGGCCACCACCCGTGAACGCGGCACCCTCGGCCTGAACCCCCTGTGGAAGCAGCTGCGCGACGCCCCGCCCCCCTTCCCGCCCGCCACCGAGGGCTACGACAAGGGCCAGATCATGGCCGGACTCGGCTCGCTGCATCCCGCCCGGGCCGGATCGACAGGAGCCTGAGACACCCAGCGGTCCCGCGGTCGCGACCGACAGCCCGGCGCCTGACGCCCTGGCTCCGCAGCGGGCGCCGAGTCTCCGCTGCCGAGCCCTCTCGGAGCCGCCGTTCAGATACCGCTCCAGCGGTCGGCAGCTGCTCACAAAATGCTGCCGCCCATTGCGCCTGGGTCCGCCCAGTCGCTCCGCCGGGCCTGCAGTCTGCCCCTCATGTGCCCGCCGACCTCCCCGGAGAACACCATGCCCGACCACCCCGCCACCACACACCAGGCCGACCGGCTGCGCGAAGCAGCCGGCAAACACCTGCTCCTGCACTTCGGCCAACACGCGAGCCTGCGCAACGGTCAGGGAATGTTCCTGCCCGACCGGGCCGACGGCGTCTACGTCTACGACACGACTGGAACCCGCTATATCGACGGCCTGTCCGCCCTGTTCTGCGCACAGCTCGGCTACTCCTACGGCCCCGAGTTCGCCAAGACGGCCGAACAGCAGCTCAACCGCCTGCCGTTCAGCACCTTGTGGAACACCGCGCACCCCGCCGCCATCGAGCTGGCCGAGCGGCTTGCCGCTCTGGCACCCGACGGCATCAACCGCGTGTTCTTCACCTCCGGCGGCTCGGAGTCCGTGGAGTCCGCGTGGAAACTCGCCCGCATGTACCACGTCGCCCAAGGCCAGCCTCAGCGCACCAAAGCCATCGCCCGCCGCACCGCCTACCACGGCCTGACCATGGGCGCCCTCGCGCTCACGGGAATCCCGGCGCTCAAGGAACCCTTCGGCGCACCAGCCTTCGAGGTCACCCACGCACCCAACACCAACCGCTACCGCACCACCGACACCGACGAGGACGCCTTCACCCGGCGGCTGCTGGCCGAAACCGAAGCGGCGGTGCTGGAGGCCGGCCCGGAGAACGTGGCCATGCTCATCGCCGAACCCGTGCAGAACTCCGGAGGCTGCCTCACGCCTCCGGCGGGCTACTGGGCAGGGCTACGGGCGATGGCGGACCAGTACGGCTTCCTCCTGGTCGCCGACGAGGTCATCACCGGTTTCGGCCGCATCGGCGAATACTTCGCCGTGACCAAGTACGGTGCGATCCCCGACATGATCACCACAGCCAAGGGCCTCACCTCGTCCTACGCCACGCTCGGCGCCGTCCTGGTGTCCGACAACGTCTCCGCGCCCTTCTTCAACGACGGCGTGACCCTCCTGCACGGGCTGACCTTCGCCGGGCATCCGGTCGCCGCCGCCACCGCCCTGACCAACCTCGACATCTTCGAACGAGACGGCGTGCTGGACAACGTCCGCGGCCTGACCGGCCACCTCCACAAGCGGCTCGCCGAACTGACCGATCTGAGCATCGTGGGCGACGTACGCGGCGACGGCTTCTTCTGGGCCCTCGAACTCGTCGCCGGAGCGGACGGCCGACGCTTCACCCCTGAGCGCCAGGACGAACTCGTCAAGCAGTTCCTTCCCGCACGCATGCGCGGCCTCGGACTCCTGGCCCGCGCGGACGACCGCGGCGACCCGGTCGTGCAGATCGCACCACCCCTGATCTCCACCCGCGACGAACTCGACCACATCGTCGATCTGCTGGGGCAGGCCCTCACGGATGCGGACCGCTATTTCCTCCACGCCCGCTGACCATCCGAGCCACCCGGCATCGATGACCGCGTGCAGCCCGGTGGACTTCAGATCGGACAGCAAGCGCGCCGCTCGGGCGGCCGCGCCGGCATCGGATGGAGTACCACCGGGCAGCCTGGCCCGCTTGGCGGCCGCCGCGCGGGATCGGTGGGGCCGTTTGTCTTGTCGAAGCCGAGGGTCAGCTCGTCCAGGTTGTCGCGCTCGATCTGCCGCTGCGCGGAAACGCCACGCTTGCCGACCCGCTCACAGGATGCCAGCGGTCAGAAGGACGGAGCCACCGCTACTGGAGCCGCCACCGGGCGGGTAGTCGGTGTCGTAGCCAGCCATGACGCAAGAAGGGCATTTGGAATGCCAAACTGCGCGATTCTCGGCTGCGGGATGCCTCAGCTGCCCTTCGGGCGTGCGTCAGAGGTCGCACGTAGCGCCCATAGCGCACGTAGTGCACATTGATCTTGTGTCCGTTTCGCCATCAGCGCGCCGCTGACCTGCGGTTTTCTTCGACATGCTCTAGGTAGACCTGTTTCTTGTGACGCACCACGTGGAGTGCGTGGCGATCCTGGAGCCGGTGAAGAAGGACGCCTGACCCGCGGCTGGTCAGGTGGTATGCACACTCATTGAGCCTCTTTCATCCTGTGCTGGTGGGTGAAGTGGGCTGGTCGGCGGGTGTGGTGACGAGGCAGGGCCCCTCGTCGTTGGCGTGGTGATTCCACTCATCACACCGGCGACCGAAGGGGCCCTGTTGGTTCCGTATCCTGCCACGCTCGATGTCTCGCATGAGCTCGTCGAACATGTCGCCTGGCTGCTGTACGAGCGCCGCCAAGCCCGCAACACCCGCTGGCGCAAGCTTGGCTGCTTCCAGCAGGCGCTGCTGACCCTCGTCCATCTGCGCAAGAACGAGACGTTCTCGCAGCTCGGAGCCGGATTCGGGATATCCCAGGCCACCGCCTGGCGCTACGTTGACGAGGCATTGGACGTTCTGGCCGGCTGGGCGCCGGGCCTCCAGGAAGCCCTCACCGGGCTCGGTGAAGGCGACCATGTCATCGTTGACGGCACCCTGATCCCTACCGACCGGATCCACGCGGACGAGCCGTACTACTCGATGAAGCACCGCAGGCACGGGATGAACGTGCAGGTCATCGCCCGGTCCGACGGCACACCGCTGTGGTTCTCCCGCGCGACGCCAGGCCGGACCCACGACCTGACCGCGGCCCGCGCCCACGGCATCCTGCAGGCCTGCCTCACCCGGCAGATCCTCGTACTCGCGGACCGTGCCTACCAGGGCGCCGGCGCCACTTTTCGCACCCCCTACTACCACCACCGCGAACAGCCAGAGCAGTACCAGCAGTTCAACCGCGACCACGCCAGACTGAGAGCCCCCGGCGAACGCGCCTTTGCCCAGCTGAAGTCCTGGCGACTGCTTCGCCGAGCCAGATGCTCCACCCGCCGCATCGGCACCATCGTCCAGGCCGTCCACACACTGCTGACCTGCAGCTATTCAGGATGAAAGAGGCTGATTCACATGTTTACGCAGTAAAGGACTGAGGGGGCCCGAGATCGAACGGGCCCCCTCAGTATTTCGATTTTCCTCAGCCTACGGATACCGCAGGATCAGGACCCGGGAAGTTCGGGGGGAGCCCGTAGGGCGGGATCGTCCCGGAGCAGAGCCCGGACAGGTAGCTTGTGAGACTGCCCTCGTGGTGGAACCAGTCGTCATTCCGGCCGGCCACGACGACAGTCCATTCGTTCGGCTGCCCTTCTGTGCGCCAGTGGAACTCGTCGCCATCGATCGAGCTGCCCCATCGCAGCAGTCCTCCTGGTGCCGGGAAGACGGGATAGCCGCCGGTCATCCCTTTCTGCGACATTTCCTCGGCGCCGGCTAGATCCATTCTCGCGGACTCGACGAAGCCCTCTTCGTACCCTGGGGCCGGAGCCGTCACCGTGAGGAATCGCCCGATCTCCAGCCTGGGGTACGACTGTGCCAGACCGACGTAATCGTCCGGCAGCTGTGTCCCCAGGCCGCCGAAGATCACTGCCCAGTCGATTCGCCGTGGAGTCTGGAGTCGCTGCGCCACCAGCCCCGGCAGTGCGGCCTCCAGGGATTCGATGCTCAACAGCCGCCCCCGTTCGCGTTCTTGTTCTCTATCCGCACGCTGAACAGCTTACGGGTCGGCGTGGACGCGGTCATGGTGATCGCAGTCGGCCGCCGGGGTGCGGTCGGATCGCCGTACTCCAGAACCGCGCCGTAGGTCACAGGCTCTGTGGCGAGAGCCTCCGCCATCCTGTTCTCGCAGGTCTTCATGCCGCTCACATTGAAGCGCCGATAACCCGTGAACATGTTTTCCGCTATGTTCGCCCCGTTGAACCTGTCCCCGATGATGTGAGACCGATTGTAAAGAGCGTCACCGTTCGCGTCCCTCACGCCGACAGGGAAGCCCTCCGGCGTGAACGTGTCTTCGGTACTGCGCGAGTTCGGCGGCTTGAGGTCGCTGGGGCAGATGAGGGCAGTGGCTCCGGTCGCATTCCCGTTCACGAGCGGGAAGTACATGTACCTCTCCTCTCGCGACTGGGACTCGCACCTGAAGCGATCCGCCAGGTTCCGGGCATTGTGGGTACGGCATCCCGCCGAACACACCAGGGCCTTCAGCGGGTCCTCGCCCTGCGCGATGTCCGTCACCGCGCCGATCGCGGCACCCAGGAGGTTTCGCTTGGCGGCGGTCCTCGCCGTGTCCCAGATGCTCCGGGAGCTTTGGCTCTCAGCCGCCTCGACTACTGCCTCTTCGACCCGCTCGAGAACGTCGGTGAACCAGGAGTCGTGCCCGTCGATCTCGACGCGGTTGATGGGATTTCCGCCGGTGAAGGCGTACCGGTTGCCGGTGAACGGGTCGACTCCCAGCCCCATGTCCGCGAGGGCGCCGTTGTACATGTCCCGGGTGGTGAAGCGGTTGAGCCCGGGGTCGTAGTCGCGGAAGCCCATGTCGTAGGTGCCGGCGCCGGCGTCCCAGCGCTTGGAGTTGTAGCGGTAGGGGTTGTACGCCTCCTTGGTCGGGTCGGCGGCGTCGGGCTTGTCGATGCCGGTGAACTCGTCCTTGTCGTCGGAGCCGTAGGCGGTGTAGCCGTAGGTGGACTTGGAGTCGCCGTTCTTGTCGGTCAGGGTTTCGACGTCGGTGTGCGAGTTGTAGCCGTAGTAGCCGTCTTCGCTGGTGCCGTCGGTGTTGTGCTTGACCTGGGAGAGCCGTTCGCCCCAGGGGCTGTACTGGTAGGACTTCGTGAGTTCGCCGGCGACTTCCTCGCCGAGGATCTCCCCGGACATGCCGAGGTAGTGGAAGTCGGTCGTCTTGCCGTCCGCCGTCTTCGACGCGGTGCGGTCCAGCGGGTCGAAGGTGTACTTCGTCGACTTCAACGCTCCGGCGGCGTCCATCTTCTGGGACTCCACCACGTGGTCGAAGCCGTCGTAGACGGATCGCTCGATGACCTTGCCGCCCGCCGTGACCGACTCCTGGCGGCCGAACGGGTCGTAGTTGTAGTCGGCGGTCGAGCTGCCGGTGGTCGCGGTCGACAGCCGGTTGCGGTCATAGGTGAACGTCGACGACGTGCCCTTGACCGCCTGGCTGATGACGTTGGCGTTGTCGTCGTGGACGTACGTCTCGGTGCCCGCGCCGGTGCCGGTCTTCACCGACTTGGCGAGCCGGTCCACGGGGTCGTAGGTGTAGTCCGTGGTCGACTCGAGGTAGGCCGAGTTGTCGTCGGCGTTCATCTTCTTCGCGACGTCCTGCGCCTTGTTGCCGTTGGCGTCGTAGGCGTAGGCGTGCGAGGAGACGAGCGTGCCGGAGCTCTTCTTCTCCGACGTCGTCTTCGCGGCGCCGTTGAGGTAGTAGGTGTAGTCGACCGTGTTCTTGTTGGCCTTGGTCTCCCGCAGCTTCTGGCCGCGGTCGGTGTACGTGTACGAGGTGACCTTCGGCGAGGCGTCCGAAGCCGTCTTGCCGACCGACACCGTCTTGACCAACTCGCGCAGGTCATAGGTGTACTTGGAGAACTGGTCGGGGTGGGTGATCGTATCCGGCCGGCCGTTGGCGTCGTAGGTGTACGACGTGGCCTTCTTCTCCGCACCCGCGAGCGCCTCGGTCACCTTCTGGACCTGGTTGAGGCCGGTGTAGGCGACCGTGTAGACGTCGATCCCGGCACCGGAGGAGGTGTCGTCGACCGAGGTCAGGTTGGAGTTGGCGTCGTAGGCGTAGGTGAAGGTCTTCTTCTCGGAGTCCGTGTCGCCGGAGATGTCGCGCACCAGCTTGACGCCGTCGGCGACGACGATGCCGGCGCTGTTCTGGTCCAGCTTCAGCCGGGCGTCGTTGCCCTGCTTGAGGCTGTAGGAGCCGAGCGCGACCCAGGTGCCGGTGGCGGCGTTCTGGTCCTTGGTGACCGCGGGGTGGGTGGTGGTGCCCTGCGACAGCGTGTACTTCGCCGTGGTGGCGGCGCCGGTCACCTTCGGGTACTTCACGTACGCGGTGTACGTGCCGTCCTTGGGGATGTTCAGCGTCCATGTGTAGGCGTCGGTGCCCGTTCCGGCCGCGTGGGTGTGGTGGTCATAGCCCTGCTGCCCGGCGATGTCACCCTTCGTCCACGTGCCCGTGGCCGAGGTGTGCCGGCTGTCGGAGTTGTCCACCAGGACCACCGACCTGCCCACCGGCACACCGTCGTCCGACTTGGACTTCAGCTTGCCGTCCGGGTAGTACGCCCATGACATGGTGCGGTCCGAGGAGCCGCCCGCGGAGGTGAGTGTGCGGGCCTTCTGCTGCCCGAGCTCGGTGTAGTCGTAGGTGGTGGAGATGTCCCACGGGTCGGTGGACTTCTTCACCCAGCCGTTGTCGAAGTACTCGTAGACCGTGTCGTTGCGGACCGTCTGGCCCTCCGACGGCGGCAGCGACGTCTTCGAGGCGCGGCCCACGGCGTCGTACACGGTCTGCGTGTAGACGCCGGGGTTGTTGTAGCGGGCGTCGGCCGGGTCGTACGGCTGGAACTGCTTGACCGGACGGTTCAGCGCGTCGTACTCGGTGCGCGAGGCGAAGTCGTCCGCCGCGGCGGTGGCCGTACCACGCGGGGTGATCACCCTGGTGGTGTTGCCGACCTGGTCGTACTCGAACTGGGTCTTGCGGAACGTAGCCCCCTCGTAGGGCGCGCGGACCTCCTTCTGCTTCCCGCGCTCGTCGTAATCGACGTAGCTGACGTTGCCCTCGGCGTCCTTGGTCTGGATGACCAGGGAGTCCTTGTCGTAGGTGCGCGAGGTGGACTTGCCGGCCGCGTCCGTGACCGTGGTGACCCGGTGGTTCAGGTCATGGGCGGTCTTGCTCGTGTAGTCGGTCGTGTCCGCGGTCGCGTTCTTCTTCGGGTCGATGACCGTGGTCAGGTTGCCGACGCTGTCGTACTCGTAACCGACCTTGTCACCGGACGTGTTGACCGCTGACGTGAGCTGGTTGATCGCGTCGTAGTACTGCGTCGTGACGTAGTCGGCCGGGTCCGACGTGGTCAGCGCGCCCTTGGGCTCGGTCGTCGTCCTGAGGTTGCCGACCTTGTCGTAGCTGTAGACCGTCTTGCGCTCCTCCGAGGTGGGCGTGTCCTTCGGCGAGGTGGCCGAGGCCATCTGATCCGCCGCGTCGTAGACCGCCGTGGAGACCGCGCCGTTGGGCGCTGTGGAGGTGGTGACGTTGTCGTTCGCGTCGTAGACCGGTGCCGGCGACGTGATCAGCACGCCGGCTGCCTGGTCCTTGGGTACCGTGTTGACCAGCGAACGCCCGAAGACGTCGTACGTCTGTGTGATCTTCTTGCCCAGTGCGTCGGTGATCTCGGTGACCTGGCCGCGCTCGTCGTAGACAAAGTCCGTCGCCTTGCCCAGCGCGTCGGTGATCTTCGCCGGGTAGCCCGTCGGACCGAAGCCGCTGTTGGTCGTCGGGTTGCCGTTGGCGTCGGTCGCCTTGGTCAACTGGCCGTACGCGTTGTACTCGTACGCGGTGGTGTAGTCGCCCGCCGTCGCGGTAGCGACGCCCTTGGGGTCGGTGACCGTCTTCAGATTGCCGAACGAGTCATAGCCGAACTGCCACTTACGGCCCTCCGGAGAGGTCTTGGTGGACAGGTCGGCGCTGTAGCCGTCCAGGCGGGTCTGGTAGCCGTACCGCTGCGAGTCGGCCGGATACGTACCCGGAGCGCACTCCGCGGGAGCCGGGACACCGGCCTTGTTGTTCTCCGCGTCCCGCATCCAGAGGGGGTAGCCGGTCTTCTGGTCGTAGCAGTACGCCGTCTTCGCGCCGTTGGCCTCCTCCAGGTACGTGACGTTGTTGTCCGCGTCCCACGCCGTCCTGGTGGTCTGGGACTTGGCGTTGGTCGTCTGCACCGGACGGCCGAAGTCGTCCGTCACGTACGTGGTGGCGTGCGTCTCGGCGTCGGTGACCTCGGTGTCGGTGAACTTCGCGTTCGACGCGTTCACCGTGTAGGTGTAGCCGGTGACACCGTCGAGACGGTCGGTGATCGTCTTGGTCCACCAGTGGTACTTCGGATCGTCACCGGCCGACGGCTCGTTGTACGCCAGCTTCGTGGCATTGCCGCGCGGGTCGGTGATCCGGACCAGCTTGACGTTCTTGTTGCCCTGCGTCGCGTCGTAGGTGAAGCCGAAGACCTTCGGCTGCGTGGCGCCCACACCGTCGGTGAACCGCCCGAGCAGCCCCTTGGTGGTGTAGAAGAACTCGATCCTCCGGCCGGAGACGTCGGTCACCGAGCGGATGTGGTCGTAGATCTTGGAGTTGCTCAGTTTGCCGGTGTCGGTGGTCAGCACGCCCGAGTCGTCGACGTACTGGTAGCCGGACTGGCCCTTCTCCCAGTAGTCGACGGTCAGCGTCTGCCGGCCGGCCGGGTCGGTGACGTAGGTGAGGAACTTGGTCGGCTTGTTGTTGGACCTGCGCTCCTCGTACGTGAAGAGCTGGGTGTTGCCGTTCCTGTCGATCACGGACGTCATGTAGCCGTCGCAGCCGAACAGGAACCGCGTGCCGTCCGGGCGGGTGAGCGTCCAGGCGTCCCCAACCGGGTCCTTGGCCGGGGTGCAGTCCAGGCCCGCCTTCGGCGTCACCTTGTAGTGCACACCCGCCGGGGCCTTCCAGCTGCCGTCGCCCTGCTTGCGGAAGACGTGGGTCGTGCCGTCGCCGTCCGGCAGACGGATCTCCGTGGGGTTCGGGTTCGGGTGGAAGTCCAGCGGAGCACCGAGCCGGGTCGGACCGGAAGCCTGTACGGACCAGCCGTGGCCCGAGACCGTGTCCGAGGTGTCCAGCGAGTTGTACGCCATGCGGAAGAACGTGTTCAGGCCCCGGCCGGGGTTGTTGAACGCGTTGTACTGCCACACGCTGTTACCGGCCGCCAGGTTGTTCATGACGGTCGAACCGGCGCCGGTGTTCTTGCCGGTGTACGAGTAGAACTTCTCCAGGCCGATCGCGTTGGAGGTCGGGTCCTCGACCGCGACGTTCTGCTTCAGCGACGGGATACCGCCCGTACCGGCCGAAAGCCACGACCCGTCCGACACCTTACGGACGTCCCAGCCCAGCACGTACTCCGTGCGCTTGGAGCCGGAGTCCGAGTTGATCGGGGTCTGGACCTTGGCCTGGATGGTGGCGGACTTGCCCGGAAGGACCGCCGGGATCGCGGTCTTGAGCTGGTTGCCGCCGTTGGTCACGTCCGTGCCGTCGGGCAGCTTCCAGGTGTAGGAGAGCTCGCGCTCACCCGCCGCCCACGCGGTGGCCGTGGTGTTGGTGACCGTGAACTCCACCGTGTAGGTGGAGTTGGGGGTCATCCGGGCCGGGGTCTGCGGCGCGTAGTAGGTGTCCTCCGTCGTGGAGTCGACGTAGATCACCTGGATGTACGGGCGCAGCTGCGGGTCCTGGGCCTCGGCCGACAGGAACAGGGTGCGCTCCTGCGGGCCGGCCGTGGTCTCGTCCTTGAGCTTGACCGCGACGCCCTTGTTGCCGGCCGGGGTCTTCACCCAGCCCTGGGTCAGGCCGGTGGCGTCCCACCAGTGGCGGCCGACCTCGGACACCTGTGCGACCGTGTCGGAGACGGCGGCGGACATGTCGCCGCCCGCCGCGGTCCACGCGGTGGTGGCGTTCGCGTTGTTCCAGGTGGCCGTGGTCTCGTCGAAGTCACGGGTCAGCGCGTGCAGTTCGTAGATCGCGCCGTCGGTGCCGGTGGTGGTCTCGGCGCCCCACATGTACATCTTCGAGTCAAGGACCGTTGCGGTCGCCGGGATCGAGGCGGTGGGGAACTTCAGCGCGGCACGGGTCTTGCCGTAGGTGGTGGAGTTGTTGCCGACGGACAGCCAGTTCTGGCCGACCGCGAAGGACTGGATGGTGTCCTGGTTGGTGGTCGGCTGCTGCGAGGAGAGCGTGGTGTCGGTGACACCGCCCTGACTGCCCTGGATGATCTTCATCGTCCGGCCGGCCTTGGGGATGCCCACCACACGCGTCGGCGACCCCAGCAGCTGGCCGTCCTTGGTCTTCACGGCCAGCTGGTAGTAGTACGACTTGCCGATCTCGTTCGCGTTCGAGTCCGGCGTCGGCACCGCCGTGGTGTCGGTGTAGGCGGTGGCCGAGGACGCGATCGGGGCGACGAGCGTCGCGGCCGAGGGCGTGAAGGTCTGCTGCGTGGAGCGGTGCAGCTGGTACTCGACGATGTCCAGACCGCTGTCACCGGAGTTGTTGGTGTACTTCGCCCAGGACAGCTCCGGGCCCGTGGAGTGCACCACGGTCGGCGAGTTGAGCGTCGTGCCCGTCTTGCCGTACGTGATGGTCAGCCGCGGGATCGTCGAGGTCTCGCCGCCGTAGACCGAACCGTCGCCGGCCTCGTAGCGCGGACCGCCGGTCGGGGTCGCGGCGACACCGTCGTCCTTGGCCTGGATCACGAAGCCGTGGTTCGTGGCCGTGCCCGAGATCCACTTCTGGACCGTGTCGGTGACCGCGAACTTGTGCCAGGAGTTGTACTCGCCCTTGTTCTTGACGATCTGGCCCGGGTTCAACAGCCGCAGCGCGTCGGCGATGTTCCGCGTGGTCGAGCTGCCCGTGTCACCCAGGACGATCTTGCCCGTGTTGCCCGCCGCGAAGTAGTACTGCGTGGCGTCGACCGTCTTCCAGGCGGCCGCGGAGCCGGACTGGTCGACCGTCCTGACCGGCGCGGTGCCATCCCGGTGCGTGATCGTGTACGGGGCCGCGGTGGCACCGTCCGTCGCCGGCGGGTAGTGCGCCTCGACCCGGTAGGACGCCGTCTCCTTGATCCGCGGCTGCCAGGTGTACGTCTCGCCGGTCGCGGTGTTCTTGTTGTACGCGAAGTCGTCACCGACCGCCGCGCCACCGGTGGTCGTACCGCGCGGCCACTCGCCCACAGCGGCCGTACCCGTGTCGCCGTCGTCGATCTGAACCGTCGTCCCCGACAACTCGCCCGACAGGGCAGAGGTGTTGGACCAGGTCGCACTCGCCTCGTCCCACGCGCCGGTCGCCCGGTGCGCCTCCATCGTGACATCGTTGCCGTTGGTGGTGTGCGACTGGTCGTAGTAGAGCTCCAGGCGCGCGGTGTCGATCGTCGTACCCGACGGGATGCCGGTCAGCGGGAACTTGACCAGGGACCGGGCGATACCCGTGTCCGTCTTGCCCGCCGACAGCTTCCAGGTGGTGTTGAAGTTCACCGCCGGCTGATCGGACAGGACCATCGTGTCCTGCGAGGTCGCCGCGTCCGGCGCGATGGTGATCGTCGGATCGATCTTCACCGGATACCGGCGGTCCTCGGACGCCAGCCACTTCGCCGACGGGGTGACGGTGAGCTTGTAGCCCTTGCCGTCCCGGGTCAGCTTCTGCTGGACGGCCGTCGAGAAGGTGCCGCCGGTGGGCGACGTCGGATCCTTCTTCGCGTCCGTCATGTACGGAGCGGGGATCAGCATGACGGGCGTGTGCGGCAGCTCGCCGTACAGGCCGATCGACCCGTCCTTGTTCTGCTTCGGCGTCAGACCCGCGGTGTCCAGGGTGAAAACATAGCTGACCGGGCCCTTGGGGGCCTGGTCGAGAACGATGTTCTCCTTCACCTGGCCACGTCCGACCAGATACTCCAGGTCCGCGCCCGCGACAGCGTCCTTGTAGGTGACCTGGGCGCCCTTGACCACCGGAGCGAGCGCCTTGTCCGCCCCGTCCAGGCCGAGCGTCACCGTACGACCGTCAGGAGCGGCGAACCTCAGCAGCTTCTGCGAGCGGTCACCGAACCAACTCCGGCCCTGGTTGGTGGTGTTCGCGAACTCGAAGCCCTTCGCATCGGTCTTCTCGACCGAGATGTCGATGGACTTCCAGACCTTGCCGTCCTGGTACGCGAGCGGCTGCGCCGACAGCTCGGCCTCGACACGTCCGTCGGACAGCTGCCAGTAGCGCGCGGTCGAGGTCCGCTTGTCCTTCAGCTCCTTGACCCGCTTCGCGGGCTTCTCGTCCTCGCCCTTCGGCAGCTTCTGCCGACTGGGTATCTCCAACTCGCCGCCGACCGGCGGCTCGTCATCGTCATCGTCCCCGTCGTCACCCGTGAAGAAGTTCACGATCGAGTCCATGACCCCGCCCTCGTCCTCACCGGCCGAGGCCGACGAAGCGGGTGCGGCGTACGCGGCTTGCGGCAGGACAGTGCCCACCACCGCTGAAACGACAAGGCAGGAGATCAGTCTCCTGTATCGGACTTTCACGTCCCATGCTCTTTCCGTAGATGGCGGCCCGGCTCCGCAATTGCGGCGGTTTCCGGGCACGCCAAACCACCGGACTGGGATTCCCCAGCCCGCCATCCTCGCAAGGCGCAACGAGGAGACGACTGTCTAGCCAGGTGGATCACGGGGCGTCAACCGACTTCACAACCCGGACAGTTCACACAGCTCCAGCTAGGGTGCACTGAATCCGGACATCGAAATTTCCGTTTCGTCCCCGCGCTGGAATGCGCCTCTCCGAGTGCGCTACAAGGCTCGGCTCAAAGCTCGTAACACGCCTGGCGGGGGGCGGCGGCCCCGAAGGGCGGCTTCCATGTGGTTCGGCACACCTACGCCTCGATCATGCTGGGAGCCGGAGAGTCCGTCGTGACCCGACCCTGGCTCGGTGGCTCGGACACTCCTCGCAGGCGATCACCCTCGGTTACTATGCTCACTTCATGCCGGAAGCCGGCAGCAAGGGGCGCGGCATCATCGACGGTCTGCTTGGGGGGCGGGGAGACCGGCTCGCCGGCCGAAACTTCCCAGATTCTCCCCAGCGCCGTTGACCGGTGATTCCTGCCTCTACGCCCCGGAGAAGTCGTCCGTGGATTGTAAGGCTGAAGAGATGGGTGGCCTGGGAAAGTGTTGGAAGAGGTCGTAGCGACCCGCTATGTCACGCCCTTGCGTGAGGGCGGCTCGCTCCCCGGGATCGTCGAGGCCGACGATCTCGGTACGTACGTCATGAAGTTCACCGGTGCGGGACAGGGGCGGAAGACCCTGGTCGCCGAGGTCGTCTGCGGGCAGCTCGCCCGCAGGCTCGGGCTGCGCGTGCCGGAGCTCGCCGCGATCCAGCTCGACCCGGTCATCGGCCTCTCCGAGCCCGACCAGGAGGTGCAGGAGCTGCTCAAGGCGAGCGGCGGGCTCAACCTGGGCATGGACTTCCTGCCCGGTTCGCTGGGCTTCGATCCGCTGGCGTACGAGGTGGATCCGAAGGAGGCCGGCAAGGTCGTCTGGTTCGACGCGGTGATCAACAACGTCGACCGGTCCTGGCGGAACCCGAACATGCTCGTCTGGCACGGCGACCTGTGGCTCATCGACCACGGCGCCACCATGATCTGGCACCACAACTGGCCGGGCGCGCAGGCCTCCGCCGCCAAGCCGTACGACGCCTCCGACCACGCGCTCGCACCCTTCGCGCCGGACGTCGCCGCCGCGGCGGCCGAGCTCGCGCCGCTCGTCACCCGCGAGCTGCTCGACGAGGTCGCCGCCGACGTGCCCGACGAGTGGCTCGTCGACGAGCCGGGCTTCTCGAGCACCGACGAGGTGCGCGCCGCCTACGTCGCCGCCCTCCTGCCCCGCGCCGCCACCATCCACGAGCGGATCACGCTCGGCCCCCGCTCCGAGAACCGGCCCCAGCAGCCGCCCGGCTGGCTGGCCGAGCGACTCGCGCCCCGGCCGTCCTCCACCTCCACCGAGAAGGACAGCACCACGTGACCGACCGCGATGTCTTCGAGTACGCGCTGCTGCGCGTGGTGCCGCGGGTCGAGCGCGGTGAGTGCTTCAACGCGGGCGTGGTCGTCTACTGCCGCGCCCGGTCGTACGTTGCCGCCCGTACCCATTTGGACGAGGCCAAGCTGGCGGTCCTCGACCCGGCGGCGGACGTCACCGGCGTCCGGGCCGCGCTGCGCGCGGTCGAGGGGGTCTGTCTGGGCGGCGACGACGCCGGGCAGGCCGCGCGCGACGACGCGGGGCGGCGCTTCCGCTGGCTGATCGCGCCGCGCTCCACGGTCGTGCAGCCGGGGCCCGTGCACACGGGCCTCACCACCGACCCCGAGGCGGAGGTGGAGCGGCTGCTCGAACTGCTGGTGCGCTGAGGCCGCCGGTGGAGGGGTTCCCGAACCGTTCCGGCACGGGGAGTGACCTGGTGCACCCGGTGGGCCGTTGACACCGGGTGCCATCGCTTCTAGCGTCTCGTTCTGCGGACGATACTAAGCGGTCGCTCATGTGCGGGACGCAGGAGCGGGACGGCCGGGCCGTCCGCGATCAGGGACGATCCAAGGGCGAGGAGAACCAAGCATGTCCACCACCGAGCAGCGCGTAGCCGTCGTCACCGGTGCCGCACGAGGCATCGGCGCCGCCACCGCGCTCCGCCTCGCGGCCGAGGGCCGCGCCGTCGCCGTACTCGACCTCGACGAGGCGGCCTGCAAGGACACCGTCGAGAAGATCACCGCCGCGGGCGGCACCGCCCTCGCGGTCGGCTGCGACGTCTCCGACAGCGCCCAGGTGGAGGCCGCCGTCGCGCGGATCGCCGCCGAGCTCGGCGCGCCGACGATCCTCGTCAACAACGCGGGCGTGCTCCGCGACAACCTGCTCTTCAAGATGGACGAGTCCGACTGGGACCTCGTCATGAACGTGCACCTCAAGGGCGCCTTCCTGATGGCGAAGGCCTGTCAGAAGCACATGGTGGACGCGGGCTTCGGCCGGATCGTGTCGCTCTCCTCCTCCTCGGCGCTCGGCAACCGCGGCCAGGCCAACTACTCGGCCGTCAAGGCCGGTCTGCAGGGCTTCACCAAGACGCTCGCCAAGGAGCTCGGCAAGTTCGGCGTCACCGCCAACGCCGTCGCCCCCGGCTTCATCGTCACCGAGATGACCGCGCAGACCGCCGAGCGCGTCGGCATGGGCTTCGAGGAGTTCCAGGCCGCCGCCGCCTCCATGATCCCGGTCCAGCGGGTCGGCCGCCCCGAGGACGTTGCACACGCGATCGCCTTCTTCACCGGCGACGACGCCGGCTTCATCTCCGGCCAGGTCATGTACGTGGCCGGCGGCCCGCTCAACTGACGCACCGACAGCAGCGAGAGGAGGAGGCGGGTATGACCGCGAACGAACGGCCGGAGCTCTCCGGCAAGGTCGCCCTCGTCACCGGCGCGAGCCGGGGCATCGGCTACGGCATCGCCGAGGCGCTCGTCGCCCGAGGCGACCGCGTCGTCATCACCGGACGGGGCGAGGATGCCCTCAAGGAGGCCGCAGAGCGGCTCGGCGCCGACCGGGTGATCGGCATCCCCGGCAAGGCCCACGACCTGGCCCACCAGGCCGCCGCCGTGGAGGCGGCGATGGACGGCTTCGGCCGGCTGGACTTCCTGGTCAACAACGCCGGCACGAACCCGGTCTTCGGCCCCATGGCCGACCTGGACCTCGGGGTGGCCCGCAAGGTCTTCGAGACCAACGTGATCTCCGCGCTCGGCTTCGCCCAGCGGAGCTGGCACGCCTGGCAGAAGGAGCACGGCGGTGCGATCGTGAACATCGCCTCCGTCGCCGCCGTCTCCGCTTCGCCTTTCATCGGCGCCTATGGAATGAGCAAGGCGGCGATGGTGAATCTGACCCTTCAGCTGGCGCATGAATTCGCGCCGCTGGTCCGGGTCAATGCGATTGCCCCGGCCGTCGTGAAGACGAAGTTCGCACAGGCGCTCTATGAGGGCCGGGAGGCGGAGGCGGCCGCCGCTTATCCGCTCGGCCGGCTCGGCACCCCCGAGGACATCGGCGGCGCGGCCGCCTTCCTCACCTCCGCCCAGTCGGAGTGGATCACCGGCCAGACCCTCGTCGTCGACGGCGGCATCTTCCTGAACGCCGGAGTCGGCTGACCGATAACCGGACACTTTCCGGAATCGCTGTCCGGATTGGCCCCGGTTATACGTTGAATGCCTTAAGTGCCCCGTCGGGCTCGACGATTGACCTGACGGGGTGCTGCGGTATCGTCGGCCGACCCGTGGCTGAACGAGGAGCGTGCACGTGTTCAACCGGACCAGTCTGCAGGCCGCTGCAGCCCTTGCGTCCATATCCCTGGTAGCCGGATGCGGTGTCTTTTCTGACAGTGAATCCGCCGGGGATCAGAGAATCGTCATCGGTACGACGAGCTCTCCCACCACGCTTGACCCGGCCGCCGCCTGGGACAATTCCTGGGAGCTTTTCCGGAATGTGTTCCAGACGCTGGTGAGTTTCCCGACGGGCAGTACGACCCCGCAGGCCGACGCCGCCGACTGCAAGTTCACGGACACCTCCAGCCGGATCTTCGAGTGCAAGCTCCTGGACGGCCTGAAGTTCTCCAACGGGCACAAGCTGGACGCCGAGGCCGTACGCCACTCGATCGAGCGCATCCGCAAGATCAACCACAAGGGCGGCCCCAACGGCATGCTCGGCTCGCTCGACAAGATCGAGACCGTCGGCGACCGCACGGTCGTCTTCCGGCTGAGCAAGTCGGACGCGACCTTCCCCTTCGTCCTGGCGACCCCCGCGATGTCGCTCGTGGACCCGGCCGAGTACCCGGCCGACAAGCTCCGCACCGACGGCAAGCTCGTCGGCTCCGGCCCGTACGTCCTCGACTCGTACTCCGAGCGGAAGGCGGCGGAGCTCACCAAGAACCCGACCTACAAGGGCTTCGCCGACCGTAAGAACGGCGGCGTCACGATCCGGTACTTCGACGAGTCCGACGCGATGGTCGCCGCGCTCCGGAAGGACGAGATCGACGCCACGTACCGCGGCCTCAGCGCCGAGGACGTCGTCGGGCTCCAGGACGACAAGCCCGAGAACAAGGGCCTCCAGCTCGTCGAGTCGACCGGCGCCGACATCCGCTACCTGGTCTTCAACACCCAGGACCCCTCGGTCGCCAAGCTTCCCGTCCGCAAGGCCATCGCCCAGGTCGTCGACCGCGACGAGCTGGTGAACAAGGTCTACCAGGGCACCGCCGAGCCCCTGTACTCGATGGTGCCCAAGGGCATCGCGGCCCACACCACCAAGTTCTTCGACCGCTTCGGCATGCCCAGCGTCGCCAAGGCCAAGGAGATCCTGGAGGACGCCGGCATCACCGAGCCCGTCGAGCTGACCTTCTGGTACACGACGGACCGGTACGGCTCCTCGACGGCCGCCGAGTTCGCCGAGCTGAAGCGGCAGCTGGAGGAGTCCGGCCTCTTCAAGGTCGAGCTGCACGGCAAGCCCTGGAAGGAGTTCCAGGCGGGCTACCAGAAGGGCGAGTACCCGGTCTTCGGCCGCGGCTGGTTCCCCGACTTCCCGGACCCGGACAACTTCGTCGCCCCCTTCGTGGGCAAGGAGAACGTCCTCGGCACGCCCTACGTGAGCAAGCGGATCACCGACGAGCTGCTCCCGAAGTCCCGCCGCGAGAGCGACCGCGGGACCGTCACGGACGAGTTCGTCGAGGCCCAGGAGATCCTGGTCCAGGACGTCCGGCTGCTGCCCCTGTGGCAGGGCAAGCTGTACATCGCGGCCGGCGAGGACGTCGGCGGCGGCGAGCGCGCCCTCGACCCGCAGACGGTCATGCAGCTGTGGGAGCTGCACCGCCGGGCCAGCTGGTAGAAGGCCTGTGGGGGCCACTGTCAGTGGCCCCCGGTAGGTTCTGGGACGTAGACAGGAACGTCCACCGGAGGTTGTTGACCGTGACCGACACCAGCATGCTGCCCGAGTCCTGGCGGGGTGTTCTCGGCGAGGAGCTGCGCAAGCCGTACTTCGCGCAGCTCAGCGAGTTCGTCGAGGAGGAGCGCGCCAAGGGGCCGGTCTTCCCGCCGAAGGACGAGGTCTTCGCCGCCCTCGACGCCACCCCGTACGACAAGGTGAAGGTCCTGATCCTCGGTCAGGACCCCTACCACGGCGAGGGGCAGGGGCACGGTCTCTGCTTCTCCGTCCGCCCCGGGGTGAAGACCCCGCCCTCCCTGCGGAACATCTACAAGGAGATGCAGGCGGAGCTGGGCCACCCCGTCCCGGACAACGGCTATCTGATGCCGTGGGCCGAGCAGGGCGTCCTGCTGCTCAACGCGGTCCTGACGGTCCGGTCCGGCGAGGCGAACTCGCACAAGGCCAAGGGCTGGGAGAAGTTCACGGACGCCGTGATCACCGCCGTCGCCGCGCGTCCCGACCCCGTCGTCTTCGTCCTCTGGGGCAACTACGCCCAGAAGAAGCTGCCGCTCATCGACGAGGAGCGGCACGTGGTCGTGAAGGGTGCCCACCCCTCGCCCCTGTCGGCGAAGAAGTTCTTCGGCTCGCGCCCCTTCACCCAGATCGACGAGGCCGTCGCGGCCCAGGGACACGAGCCGATCGACTGGCGCATCCCGGACCTCGGCTGAGCCTCGGCCGGATCGGGGCCGGGTGCGGCTAGCGTCGGCTCTCCCAATGGGCGAGCGGGTGGAGGTCGGCGTGACCGAGCAGCAGCAGGCGTCGGACGACGGGGTCATGACCAGGATCGGGCAGGCCATGATGCTGCTCCACGGCGGTGACCGCGAGGAGGCCCGCAACCGCTTCGGGGTGCTGTGGCAGCAGATCGGCCCCGACGGGGACCCGCTGCACCGCTGCACCCTCGCCCACTACATGGCCGACGCCCAGGACGACCCCGACACCGAGCTGGCCTGGGATCTGCGGGCGCTGAGCGCGGCCGAGGGGCTCGCGGAGGAGCGGCTCGCGGCGCACGGCTCGGCCGTCGCGCTGCGCGCGCTGTACCCCTCGCTCCACCTCAACCTCGCCGCCGACTACGTCAAGCTCCAGCAGCCCGATGCCGCACGGATCCATCTGGACCGGGCCCGCGCGGCATCGGACACGCTCGACGACGACAGCTACGGGAACGGGGTCCGGGCGGCGATCGAGCGCCTGGAGCTGCGGCTCCGGGCCATGTGAGGCGCCCGCCCCGTGGAGCCGGCCGTGCGGTGGGTCCGGGTCCTCCCGCGCCGGCTCACCGGCCGTACGTGCCGTGGCAGATCCTGGCCTGGTCGCTGCCGGGGCCCCAGCCCCCGTACCGCTCGCCCAGGTCGCAGACGTCCGTCCGGGAGAGCGGCGGCTCCTTCGGGAGCTCCGCGAGTCCCGGCAGCTCGGGCACGGCCGGCCGGGGTGCCGGGCGCGGATTCTCACGGTGCCGGGGTACGGCGGTGGGGCGCGACGGCCGGGGGTGCGGCGGGGCCGCCACCCGCCGACGCCGCTCGGGTACGGCCGCGGGTGCGGGTGTCGCGCGGGGCGTGGCGGACGGCGGGGGATCCGGCAGGGCCGCTTCCAGGGCCTCGCGGGCCGGGCCCTCGACGATCTGCGGCGCCACTTCCTGGGCGGGGAGGGCGGAGGTCTCCGCCGCGGGCGCGGGGGCGGGCGCCGGTGGCGGCGCGTCGACCGAGACGCAGCCCGCCAGGGCGGCGACCGCCGCCCCGAGCAGGATCTTCGCTGTGGTTCGGGTTCCATGCACCGCGCCACTCTGCTGGTCCGGCGGTGATCTTCGCGCCCCTACCGGCCGGGAATGCCCCGCACGGGTGAGCCACGACGGGCCCGGGCTTGACCCGCCCGATACCCGGTGCCCGGTGCCCGGTGCCCGGTGCCCGGTGCCCGGTGCCCGGCGGCCGGTGGCCGGTGCCCGAGTGGCAGGGTCCGGCAGCCGGGGCCGGTAGCCCGTCGCTCAGTCGCCGGTCGCGCCGTCGATCCGCTCCCGAATCAGGTCCGCGTGGCCGTTGTGACGGGCGTACTCCTCGATCATGTGCAGATAGATCCAGCGGAGGTTGAACGTCCGCCCGGTGCGGTGCTCGCCCACGCCCAGGTCGTCGAGGCCGTGCGGGGCGGCGAGGGCGCGCGCGTGGGCGATTTCCGCCTGCCAGGTGGCGTAGGCCTCCTCGTAGGTGTCCTCGTCCGTGGCGTGGATGTCCCGGTCGTGGTCCTCCTCGGTGGTGTAGATCCAGCCCGCCTTCTCACCGGCCAGCACGCGGCGGAACCAGCCGCGCTCGACCTCGGCCATGTGCCGGACGAGGCCCAGCAGGTTGAGGTCGGAGGGCGGGGCGGAGGGGGTGCGCAGCTGGGCGTCGTCGAGCCCCTCGCACTTGCTCGCGAGGGTCGCGCGATGGAAGTCGAGCCACTGCTCCAGCGCCTCGCGCTCGCCCGAGGTGGTGGACGGGTCGACGCGGGGCACGGATTCGGTGCGTTCGGTGGTCATGCGCGGCATCGTCCCCCATGATCACCGGCCACGCCACCGCTTTCCCGCCGGGCCGCGGCCACGCGGGGGAGCCCGGCTCCCCGAAGGACGCGCCCCCTAGCCGTTCCGGCCCCCGAGCATGCCCCGCAGCAATTCGTCGAAGCCGGTGCGCAGTTCGGCGTGGCCGGGCACGGCCGAGTGGAAGGAGCCGGCGGCGCAGGAGAACAGCAGCCCCTCGCACCAGGCGATGAGGGAGAGCGCGTGCCGCTCGGGTGCCGGTGAGCCGGCCGCCGTCATCATCGCCACCAGCGGGCCGTGGAACGCCGAGCCCGCCGCGTCGAAGAAGGCGCGGAGTTCGGGGCGGCGGGTGGCCTCCAGGGCCAGCTCGTAGCGGGAGACGAGCAGCGCGCGGTGGTCGGTGAGATACCGGTGCAGGGCGAGTGCGAGCGCGTCCACGAGGGCGTCCGCGTCCGGGGGAGCGCCGTCGCCGACGCCCGGCAGCTCCTCCAGGGTCAGGACGCGCGTGTCCCAGTGGACCTGGCGGCGGACGGCCGCCTCCAGAAGGGCCTGGCGGGTGCGGGCGTGGTTCGACGTCGACCCCTGCGGCAGCCCGGCCCGTTCGTCCACGGCGCGGTGGGTCAGGCCCCGCATGCCGCGCTCGACGAGGAGGTCGAGGGCGGCGTCGCCGATCCGCTCGGCGCGGGAGGCGGGGGTCTCCCGGGCGGTCTCCGGGCCGGTCTCCGAGACGGGCGCCGGCGGTGTGGTCGGTGCGGTCATGGGGACAACCTACTACCGGCCCGACTACAGCTGTAGTACGGTCATGGCGTCCGACGTACTACACCTGTAGTTTTCGCGCTCAGGGGAGCAGCCATGGAACAGCACCGCGCCGTCGTCGTCGGAGCCGGCATCGGCGGACTCACCGCCGCCGTCGCCCTCCACCGCAACGGGTGGCGGGTCACCGTCCTGGAGCGCGCCGCCGACCTCGCCCCCGTCGGCGCGGGCATCGGCCTCGCCCCCAACTCCCAGCGCGCCCTGGACGTCATCGGCCTCGGCGACCGCGTCCGCGAACTCGCCGCCTGGCAGGGCGACGGCGGCATGCGCGCCCCCGACGGCCGCTGGCTCGCCCGGACGAACGCCAAGGCCGCCGCCGCCCGCTTCGGCGGGCCGCTCGTCCTCCTCCACCGCGCCACCCTCGTCGAGATCCTCGCCTCTGCCCTGCCCGACGGCACCGTCCGCACCGGAGCGGCCGCCACGCTCGCCGATCCCGGCGACGACCACCGCCCCGCCCGGCTCACCACCCCGGAGGGCGAGATCGAGGCCGAGCTCGTCGTCGCCGCCGACGGCATCCGGTCCGCGACCCGGCACGCCCTCTTCCCCGAGCACCCAGGCCTCCGGTACGCCGGCTGCACCACCTGGCGGGTCGTCGTCCCCGCCCCGGAACGGCCCTTCGCCCCGCACGAGACCTGGGGCGCCGGACGCCTGTGGGGCACCCAACCCCTCAAGGACGGCCGGATCTACGCGTACGCCATGGCCGCCGCCCCCGCCGGGGGCCGCGCGCCCGACGACGAGAAGGCCGAGCTCCTGCGCCTCTTCGGCGACTGGCACCACCCCGTCCCCGAGATCCTCGCCGCCGTCGACCCCGGCCAGGTCCTGCGCCACGACGTCCACCACCTGCCCGACCCGCTGCCGGCCTTCCACCGGGGCCGGGTCGCCCTCCTCGGCGACGCCGCGCACGCGATGATGCCGAGCCTCGGCCAGGGCGGGAACCAGGCGATCGAGGACGCCGTCGTCCTCGCCCACCACGCCCGCTCCGCACCGGGCTTCGACCCCGGCCGCGCGCTCGCCGCGTACACCGCCGACCGGCTGCCGCGCACCACCGCCATCGTGCGCAAGGCCGCCCGCACCGGAGCGCTGACCATGCTCGCGGCCCGCCCCGCCGTCGCCCTGCGCTCCACGCTCGTCGGGGCCGTCTCGCGCTTCGGCCCGGGCCTGGTCCTGCGCGGCTTCGACGGCATCGCCGACTGGCACCCGCCGGTGGCCCCGGCCCGTCCCGCGTAAGCTGACCAGGGCGAACGGCCCGTGCGAGCGCGGCCGGTGGAAACGAGCGACACGACAAGGGAGACCCCGTGAAGGTTGGCTGCATCGGACTCGGCGACATCGCGCAGAAGGCGTACCTCCCCGTCCTCGCCACCCTCCCCGGGGTCGAACTCCACCTCCAGACCCGCACCGCCGCGACCCTGGGCCGGGTCGCCGACACCCTCCACCTGCCCGCCGCGCAGCGCCACGGCGACCTCGACTCGCTGCTCGCCGTGGGACTCGACGCCGCCTTCGTCCACGCACCGACCTCCGCCCACGCCGAGATCGCCGGCCGCCTCCTCGAAGCGGGCGTCCCCACGTACGTCGACAAGCCCCTCGCCTACGAGTACGCCGACTCCGAGCGGATCGTGGAGCTCGCCGAGAAGCGCTCCGTCAGCCTCGCCGTGGGCTTCAACCGGCGCCTCGCCCCCGCCTACGCCCAGTGCGTCGAGCACCCGCGCGAGCTGATCCTCCTGCAGAAGAACCGGATCGGCCTGCCCGAGGACCCCCGCACCCTGGTCCTCGACGACTTCATCCACGTCGTCGACACCCTGCGCTTCCTCCTCCCCGGCGTGGTCGAGCACGTCGACGTGCGCACCCGGATCCGCGACGGGCTCATGCACCACGTCGTGCTCCAGCTCTCCGGCGACGGCTTCACCGCCATCGGCATGATGAACCGGATGAACGGCTCCACCGAGGAGGTCCTGGAGGTCTCGGGGCAGGACACCAAGCGCCAGGTCCTCAACCTCTCCGACGTCATCGACCACAAGGGCCAGCCGACCGTGCGCAGGCGCGGCGACTGGGTCCCCGTGGCCCGCCAGCGCGGGATCGAGCAGGCCGTACTCGCCTTCCTCGACGCCGTACGCGACGGGCGGGTGCTCAGCGCGCGCGACGCCCTGCTCACCCACGAGCTGTGCGAGCGCGTGGTCCGCGAGGCCCTGACCCAGGCCTCGGCCCAGACCTCCTGAGCGGGGATCCGGGCCGTCCGAGGACGCCCGCGCCCTCGGCTGCGCAGACCGCGCCCACCACGGCGAGCGCCCCGTACAGCGGCCAGTCGCCCCATCGGACGTAGAGCGTCGTCGTCGCCGAGAGCGGCAGTTCACGGACGGCGACGGCGCTCGCCTCCGTGCCGAGCACCGGCCCGATCCGGCGCCCGTCCGGGCCGTACGCGGCGCTGATTCCGGTGAGCGTCGCGTGCGCGACGGGCCGGCCCGTCTCCGCCGCCCGCAGGGCCGCCAGGGACGCGTGCTGGGCGGGCGCCCAGCTCTCCTGGAACGTGCTGGTCGCCGACTGGACGACAAGCAGCCCGGCACCGTCCCGGACGAGCCGTCGGCTCATGTCGGGGAACGCGGACTCGAAGCAGATCAGCGGCCCGACCCGCAGGCCCTGGACCGCTCCGGCGGCGACCCCTCCGGCGGCGGGCAGCGTCATCACTACCGGCGTGGTGCCCCGCCGCCGGTCCTCCTGCGCGGCCTTCCCGACCGAGGTCACCCAGCCCAGGGCCGCGCGCGCCGGAACGTACTCGCCGAACGGCACGAGCCGCATCTTGTCGTATCGCTGACCCGTGAGACCCGTCGGAGCGACCAGGACGGCGCTCTTGTAGATCCCGGGACGGTCGGACCGGCGCGCGTCCACGTTCACCAGGAGCGGCGCGTCGACCGCCCGCGCCAGGGCGGTGAGCCGGGCGGCGAGCTCGGGACGGCCCGCCGGATCGGTGCCCACGCCGCTCTCCCCCCAGACCACCAGGTCGAGCGGCTGCCCCGCGAGGGAGCGGGTCAGCTCCTCGGCCCGCGCGAACCGCCGCTCGGCACCGTCCGGACCCTCGAACACCCCCGGTTGTACGAGAGCCACCCGCACCGTCCCGCTCTCGCGCGGCGCCCCGACCCCCCAGGCGGCCGAGCCCGCGACGAGCGCGCAGGCGGCGAGTCCCGCGACCCCGACGGCACGCGGCCCGGGCGCTGTGAGGAGCAGGGCCACGGCCGTGTTCACCGCCACCACGAGCAGGCTCACCAGCCAGACGCCGCCGACCGAGGCGAGCCGGAGCGCCACCGGAACCTCCCACTGGCTCGCCCCGAGCAACCCCCACGGCCCGCCGAGGCCCTCCCAGGAGCGGACCATCTCGATCAGCAGCCAGCCGGAGGGCACCGCGAGCAGGGCGACCGCGGCCCGCGGCGGTGACGGCGTGCCGCCGAGCACGGACCGTACGAGCCATCCCCACGGCAGCCACAACAGGCCGAGCAGCGCGGCGAGCGGCAGGAGGAAGACGTGCAGGCTGGGCAGCAGCCAGTGATGGACGGCGAGCACGAACCCGGCCCCGCCCAGCCAGCCGTCCAGGGCGGCGCGACGCGCCCCCGGAGCCGTCCGGATCAGCAGCAGCCACGGGACGAGCGCCAGGTACGCCCACCACCAGAGCCCGGGAGCGGGGAAGGCGAGGGCGGGCAGCGCGCCGCAGCCGAGGGCGAGTACGGAACGGCCGACCCCGCGCCGACGCGCCGGGCCACGACCTTGGCCCTGGTCCCGGCCCCGGTCCTGGTCCTGGCCCCGGTCCTGGTCCCGTCCCCGGTCCTGGCCCCGGTCCCGGTCCCGCTTCATGAACGGAATTCGCATGGCGGCCTCCCGTCCCTGCCTTCAGTGTCGGGCGGGACGGAGCCCGGCGCGGCACGGTGGGGCCGCCGGCCGGGCCGGGCTCGCCGTTTCAGTGCCGGCGCCACCGTTCCTCGACGACGACCGAGCGGAGCCGCCAGCCGTCGGCGGTGCGCAGCGCGGCGAAGGCGTAGCGTCCTCCGCAGACGAAGTCCTCGCCGGAGGCGAAGCGCATCGGGTTCACGTAGTCGGCGCGGACGTCCGCTCCGTCGCCCGCCTCCGGATACCCGCTCCGTTCCCGGAAGAGGACCCGTCGGTTCACGATGAGGTGCTGGCGTACGGGGAAGAGGGTCATGGTCTCGGCGAGCCAGTCGGCCACCTCGGCGGCGGGGCCCTCGATCCCGCCCGAGCCCCGGTAGTCGGCCCGGCCGTCCGGGGCGAACAGGGCCCGGTAGGCGGTCCAGTCGGCGTCGTCCACGGCCGCCGCGTACCCCGTGATCAGGTCGTCGACGGCGAGTCGGTCCATCACGGTCGCGAGGTCCACACGCTGCGTCATCGGTTCAGTCTCGGGCAGTCGGCGCGTGGGGCCAAGGGGCGTGCGCGGGGAGTTCGGAGCCGCGGTCATACTGTCCGGCATGCGCGTGAACATCGATCCCGAACAGACCGACCGCACCTCCTTCTACCGGCTGCTCACAGCCACCGTCGTGCCCCGGCCGATCGCCTGGGTGTCGACGTCGTCGGCCGACGGGACGGACAACCTCGCCCCGCACTCCTTCTTCACCATCGCCTCGGTCGTGCCGCCGGTCGTCCAGTTCACATCGGTCGGGCGCAAGGACTCGCTGCGCAACGTGGAGGAGACGGGGGAGTTCGTCGTCAACCTCGCCCCCGAAGGCCTCTTCGAGCAGATCAACGCGACGGCGACCGACTTCCCGCGCGGGGTGAGCGAGTTCGAGGCCTGCGGCGTCGAGCGGGAGCCGAGCCTGCGGGTGAAGCCGCCGCGCGTGGCCCAGTCGCCGGTGGCGCTCGAGTGCGAGCTGCACAGCACGGTGCGGATCGGTGACTCGACGGTCGTCTTCGGCCGGGTCGTGCACGCCGCGGTCGACGAGTCGGTCATGGTCGACGGCCATCCGGAGATGGCGCTGATGCGCCCGCTGACCCGGCTCGGCAAGAACGAGTGGGGCACGCCGGGCGGCATCAAGGAGATCGCCCGCGTGCCCTACCGGGCCTGACGGCCCGACCGGGCGGCCGGGGCATCAGCCCGCGGACTCGCCCGCGTGGAGGCGCGACGGCGCACATTGGCCCTTTCTTGTGCGCCGCGCGCGCCGCCCAGGAGAGCGCATATGTCGATGGCTGGTTCGTCCAGCGCGCCCCCGTAACCGGCGACGGCTACCGTGACTACGGTAAGCGACACTTCATCACTCCATGGAGTCGACATGGCCGACCGTGCCGCCGTCTCTTCCTCGTTCTGCGCCGTCGCCCCCAGCCCGGAACTGCGCCGGCGCATGCTGGACGAACTCGACCAAGTACGCGGTGGTCCGGGCGAGCTCACGAACCTGCTGGGCTTCACGAGCACGCCCACACCCCTGGGCTTCGACGACGGAACGATCTTCCCGCCGGAGGAGTTTCCGCCGGGGACCTCCCGCGCCACCATCAGCGCGGCGGCGGCCGACCGGGCGCCGCTGCGCGGCACCATCAGGGCGGTCGTCGTCCTGGTCGACTTCTCGGACAAGCCGATGACGAAGACGGCGGCGGACCTCGACAAGCTGTTCTTCTCGCTCGGCGCGATGCCGCACGGCAGCGTGCGCGAGTACTACCGCGAGGTCACGAACGGCCTGGTGGACCTCGTCGGCGATGTCCACGGCCCGTACCGCATGCCCGAGACCATGGACTGGTACGCGGCCGGCAACTACGGCGTCGCCCAGCCCAGCGGGCCGTTCCGGTCACCGGCGATGGCGAAGTCCGCCGTGGAGGCCGCGGACCCGAGCGTGAACTTCGCGCCGTTCGACAACGACGGGAACGGCTTCGTCGACGCCTTCATCGTGGTGCACGCCGGGCCCGCAGCCGACGAGACCGGAAACCCGAACCACATCTGGTCGCACAAGTCGACCCTGCCCGCCGTGCACCAGACCGACGGCACCAAGGTCTACGGCTATCTGACCATCTCCGAAGACGCGAAGATCGGCGTCTGCGCGCACGAACTCGGACATCTGCTCTTCGGCTTCCCCGACCTCTACGACACGGACAACAGCTCCGAGGGCGTCGGATCGTGGTGCCTGATGGGAGCCGGCTCCTGGGGCGGAGGCGGAGACATCCCCACCCACCCGTCCGCCTGGTGCAAGGTCAATCAGGGCTGGGCCACGACCAAGGTCATCACCACCAGCGGCGATGAGTCCTTCCCGGACGTCAAATCCAGCCGCACCGTCCACCGGCTCTGGAAGAACGGCGCGGGCGGCAGCGAGTACTTCCTCCTCGAGAACCGCCAGCGGACCGGTTACGACGCCTCGCTGCCGGGAGACGGGCTGCTGATCTGGCACATCGACGAGAACCAGCCGAACAACAAGGACGAGAACCACTACAAGGTCGGCCTGGTGCAGGCCGACAACAAGCGCAACCTCGAACTGAACCAGAACCGTGGCGACGACGGCGATCCGTACCCCGGAAGCAGCGGCAACACCACGTTCACCTCCTCCAGCGCACCCGACTCGAAGTCCCACGCGGGCGCCGGTTCCTGTGTCTCCGTCACCCGGATCTCGCCGTCGGCGGCCACCATGACGGCCTCCGTGGCGGTCTCCTGCGGAAAGGCCCCGATCAAGGAGATCAAGGAGATCAAGGAGCGCAAGGAGATCAAGGAACCGTTCAAGGAGGCGAAGGAACCGTCCAAGGAGGTGAAGGACCTCCTGGACCACCGCAAGGACGTGGACGTGAAGTCCAAGGAGCCGTTCAAGGAGCACAAGGACCTCAAGGAGCGGCGGGAGAACAAGACGCCGTACAAGGAGATCAAGGACGACTGGGACAACCCTCCGGACGTGCTGACGCGGTCGACGGGCGGGGAGGGCGACCCCACCGCCGCCGCCATCGTGGACCTGCAGACCCGGCTCGCCGCGCTGGAGCAGACCCTGGGCGGGGCCGGCGGCGCGGGCGACCCCGCCGAGCCGTTCATCGGCACCGAACTGCGGCCCGACCTGATCGGCGGGCCGCAGTACGGATCGGGCGCCGACGCGCTGCGGGAGGCCGTCGAGGCCGGCGACGCGCAGGCCAAGCGGTCGTACGACAGCCTCCCCCCGCAGTGAGCGGAACGCTCCTGCTCCTGGCCGCACCCGGCGACGGCGGCGCGGCGGCGGTGGCCCGCGCGCTGTCGCCCCGGGGCGGCCACGGAGATGTCCTGACCCTCACGCCCGCCGACCTCGCCCGCGCCCGGTGGAGCCACCGGGTGAACGGTGGGGGAGAGGCGTCCACCCGGATCACCCTGCCCACCGGGCGGGTGCTCGACGACCGGACCATCGGCGCGGTGCTGCACCGCCTGCCGGGCCTGCCGCCCGCCGCGGGCGCCGAGAACGGCCCCCGTGCCAAGGACGCCCTGTACACGCACAGCGAGCGGCAGGCCCTGGTCGCCAGCTGGCTGCTCTCCCTCGCGCCCCGGGTGATCGGCCTGATCAGCGCGTACGGAACTGCCCACGGGACCGTCTCCCGGACGACGGCCCTCGTCCACGCCGAGCAGTGCGGCCTGCCGGTGGCCCGGCGGGGCGGGGCGACGCGCGGCGGCCTGGTGGGCCGGCCCGCCCCCGGGGAACGGCACGTGCCGCGCCTCGCGTGGCCGGGCGGCCCCGGATCACCGGTCCCGGTCGACGTGCTGCCGGCGGCGCCGGCGGCGTACCACGACAGCCTGCTCGTCGCTGGGGACCGCGTCATCGGTCCCCGCGCCGGTGACCACGGCGAGCGCTGCAAACGCCTCGCCGACGCGCTCGGCACACGGCACTTCGAGCTCCGGTTCGCGCCCCGCGCGACCGGCGCCGTCGTGACGGACGTGCACCTGTGCCCGCGCCTGGACGACCCGCTGCACGTCGAGGCCACCGCCTCCTTCATGGTGGCCGTCGCGGAACAGCCCACGAGGAGGCCCGAGTGATCCTGTTCTTCGGCCGTACGGACGACCCGCCCCTCACCCGCGCGATCAGCGCCGCACGCGACGCCGACCTGCGGCACCTGGTGATCGACCAGGCCCGCACCGCCCGGTACGACCTCGTCGTCGGAACGGACGAACTGGACGCCCAGGTGACCGTCGAGGGGATGCGGGTCCTGCTCGGTGACGTGTCGGCCGTGTACGCCCGCCCGCTGGAGCCGCCCGCCGACGGGGACCCGGCGGCCCGGGCGCGGGCGGCGGCGTTCCAGGAGTGGTTCGTCGGCTGGCTCGACACGACCCCGGCCGTCGTGGTCAGCCGGCCCCGCGCCATGGAGTCCAACTCCTCCAAGCCGTACCAGGCCCAGCTCATCGGGCGCTCCGGCTTCGCCGTACCGGAGACCCTGGTCAGCGACGACCCTGACGAGATCCTCGCGTTCCGCGCCCGGCACGGCCGGATCGTCTACAAGTCGGTCAGCGGCATCCGCTCCATCGTCAGGGAGTTCACCGACGCCGACGAGAGCCGCCTCGCTCTCGTCCGCGGGCTCCCGACGCAGTTCCAGGCCTACGTGCCGGGCCAGGACGTACGCGTCCACGTCGTCGGCGAGGACACCTACGCCGCGGCCGTCGACAGCGACGCGATCGACTACCGCTACGCCGAGCAGAGCGGGGAGTCCGCCCGGCTCGCCGCGCACGACCTGCCCCCGGACACGGCCCGGCGCTGCGTGGAGCTCGCGGCCTCGCTCGGCCTGCCGCTCGCGGGCATCGACCTGCGCCGCACACCCGACGGCGCGTGGGTGTGCTTCGAGGTCAATCCCATGCCGGCCTACAGCTACTACGAGGCGCACACCGGCCTGCCCATCTCCTCGGCGCTCGTCGCCTACCTCGACGGCCGCCGGGCCGCGGCTCCCGTGGGGGTGTGAACACGTGGTCCAGGCCGTCGAGAACCTCACCGCACTCACCCTCCGGCTCGTCGCCCGGACCGCCCACCCACGGCTCGACGAGTGGGACCTCGCCACCTGCCAGGTACTCGCCTCCCTCCCCGTACCGGGCATGGCCGACCTGATCTCCCCCAACCTCACGGGCTCCCGGCTGAGTCTCGGCGTCCGGCGCGAGCTCCTCCGGGACGTGGTGGTCGGGGCGACCTTCCACCTCCGGGCGAGACTGGGCTCCTCGGGCGACATCCTGGCGGAACCCCACCCGGCCACCGGCGACTTCCGGGTCGAGCGGCTCTGACCGGTTACGGGGTGTCGGTCCTCGCCGGGCTCCCATCGGAAGGGCCCGCACAGCCAATGCTGTGCGGGCCCTTCATTCGGTCTCCGAATGCGCTGGAGGGTGCTGGGTGTGGCGGCCTCGTCAGCCCGCGGACTCGCCCGCGTGCGGGCTCAGGACGTCCGTGCCGACCAGGATGAAGAGGAGGATGCCGAGCAGGATGCGGTAGATCACGAAGGGCATGAAGCTCTTGGTGGTGATGAACTTCATGAACCAGGCGATCACCGCGTAACCGACGGCGAAGGCGATGATCGTGGCGAAGATCGTCGGGCCCCAGGAGACGTGCCCCCCTTCGCCCGCGTCCTTCAGCTCGAAGACCCCGGAGGCGAGGACCGCCGGGATCGCGAGCAGGAACGAGTAGCGGGCGGCCGCCTCGCGCGTGTACCCCATGAGCAGACCGCCGGAGATCGTCGCGCCCGAGCGTGAGACGCCCGGGATCAGCGCCATCGCCTGGCAGAAGCCGAAGATCAGGCCGTCCTTCACGGAGAGTTCCTTGAGCGTCTTGCGCTCGCGGACCACCCGGTGGCGGCCGCCGGCCTCGTCACGGGCGGCCAGCCGGTCCGCGACGCCGAGGACGATGCCCATGACGATCAGCGTGGTGGCGATCAGCCGCAGATCGCGGAAGGGGCCCTCGATCTGGTCCTTGAACGTGACGCCGAGGACACCGATCGGGATCGAACCGACGATCACCAGCCAGCCCATCTGGGCGTCGTGGTCGGAGCGCATCGCCTTGTCGGTGAGGGAGCGGAACCAGGCCGAGACGATCCGCGCGATGTCCTTGCGGAAATAGATCAGGACGGCCGCCTCCGTGCCGATCTGGGTGATCGCGGTGAAGGCCGCGCCCGGGTCCTCCCAGCCGGCGAAGGCCGCGGTGAGGCGCAGGTGCGCGCTGGACGAGATGGGAAGGAACTCCGTGAGCCCCTGCACGAGTCCGAGGATGAACGATTCGAACCAACTCATGGGGCTAAAGCCGTCCCGTTATGTACGTGTGCGGTCATCAGGTCGTGCGCAGCGTACCGTCCCAAAGTGACGGCCCGGTGATCAGGTCGCGCGAGGGTTCGCCCCCGGGTTCGCCTCCCCGTCCGGCTCCGCCTCCCGCTCCGCCTCCCGCTCCGCCTCCCGCTCCGCCTCCCGCTCCCCGTCCGGCTCAGGGCCCGCCGTCGTCCATCCCGGTGCCCGGACGTGCGCGCTGAGGCTCTGCCGGTCGGCCTCGCCGCCGCAGTGGGCGCAGATGAGGCGGGGACTGAGGATCTCGCCGCAGTCGTGTTCCAGGACGACGGGACGGTCGTTCTCGTTGAGGTGGCGGTCGCCCCACGCCATCAGGGTCACGAGGACCGGCTGGAGCTCCTCGCCTGCGGCCGTCGCCCGGTACTCGAAGCGCCGCGGGCGCTCGCTGTACGGCACCCGTTCCAGGATCCCCGCCTCGACCAGCCGCTTGAGGCGTGCGGTGAGGATGTCGCGCGGCGCACCGGTGTTGCGGGCGATCCGGTCGAAGCGGTGCACGCCGAGGGAGACCTCGCGGAGGACGAGCAGCGCGTACTTCTCGCCGACGAGGACGAGGGTGTCGGCGATCGAGCAGGGGCGGGGGGCGGCCTTCATGGGGTCAGCCTAGGGCAGGGGGAGATCGAGGGTTTGAAAATCCAACTCGCTGGGATATGTTACCGACGAGTGTTGGTCCAGTTTTCCAACCCAGGAGCCTGTCATGCGTGACGCCGTCATCGTCGAAGCCGTCCGTACCCCGATGGGAAAGGGCAAGGCAGGAGGAGCCCTGTCCCATGTCCACCCCGTCGCCCTCCTCTCGCACACCCTGCGCGCCCTGATCGAACGCAGCGGCGTCGACCCCGCCCTCGTCGACGACGTGATCGGCGGAACGGTCGACCAGGTCGGCGAGCAGGCCATGAACACCACCCGCTACGCCTGGCTCGGCGCCGGATTCCCCGAGTCCGTGCCCGCCACCACCGTCGACCGGCAGTGCGGCTCCTCCCAGCAGGCCGTCCACTTCGCCGCCCAGGGCGTGCTCTCCGGGGCGTACGACATCGTCGTCGCCTGCGGGGTCGAGTCCATGAGCAGGGTCCCGATGTGGTCGAACGTGCCGCCCGGCGCCGACCCCTTCGGACCCGGCGTCGCCGAGCGCTACCCCGAGGGGCTCGTCCCGCAGGGCGTCAGCGCCGAGCTGATCGCCGCCAAGTGGTCGATCGGCCGCGAGGCCATGGACGAGTTCGCCGCCGGCTCGCACGCCAGGGCGGCCAGGGCCTGGGCGTCCGGACTCTTCGACGCCGAGGTCGTCCCGTACGAGCGGGTCGACCGCGACGAGTCGGTGCGCCCGACGACCACCCCCGAGATCCTCGCCGGTCTCCGGCCCGCCTTCGAGGACCCCGGCTTCGCCGACCGTTTCCCGCAGATCGACTGGTCCGTCACCGCGGGGAACAGCAGCCCCGTCAACGACGGAGCCTCCGCCGTGCTCGTCATGGCGGCCGACACCGCCCGGAGCCTCGGCCTGCGGCCCCTCGCCCGGCTGCACAGCTTCGCCGTCACCGGATCCGACCCGCTGCTGATGCTCACCGGCGTCATCCCCGCCACCGAGAAGGTGCTCCGCCGAGCCGGGCTCTCCCTCGCCGACATCGACCTGTTCGAGATCAACGAGGCCTTCGCGAGCGTCGTGCTCGCCTGGCAGCAGGAGACCGGCGCCGACCCGGCCAGGGTCAACGTCCACGGCGGGGCCATCGCCCTCGGCCACCCGCTCGGCGCCAGCGGTACGCGCCTCACGACGACCCTCGTCCACGCCCTGCGGGCCCGGGGCGCCCGCTACGGCCTCCAGGCGATGTGCGAGGCGGGCGGCCTGGCCAACGCGATGATCGTCGAGGCGCTCTGACCCCCTAGGGGGCGGTACCGACCGGCTCCCGCCCGGGAGCGGGAACCGCACCCGGAGCCGCGTCCGGGGCCACGTCCGCCTCCGGGGCCACGGCCACGGCCGCGTCCACGTCCGCGACCGGGGCCCGCAGGTCGTGACGCTTGCGCCAGGCCACCACCGCCGCGCCGAGGCCCGACAGGACGATGAACCCGGCGGAGAAGAGGAAGGCCGGTGACCCCGGTGAACCGGCCTGGGCGCCCGCGACCACGTACGCCGCCGTGTTCGGGACCGTGCCGATCGCCGTCGCGAGGAGGAACGGCACGTACCCCATGCGGGAGACCGCCGCACAGTAGTTGGCCGCCGCGAACGGGACCCCGGGGAAGAGCCGGATCGCCAGCATCGAGCGGAAGCCGTGCCGGCTCAGCTGGCCGTCCGCCGCCGTCAGCCAGCGGCCCCGCACCAGCGGCCGGAGCGCGTCCTGCCCCAGGACCCGGCCGAGGGTGAAGGCGATTCCGGCGCCGAGCACCGTTCCCGCCACCGCCGCCGTCAGACCGGCGGCGGTGCCGAACAGCGCCCCCGCCGCCAGATTGAGCACCGGGCGCGGTACGAACGCCGCCGTGCACACGCCGTACGCGAGACCGAAGAGCAGGACCGCTCCCGCGCCGCTCGTCTGCGGCGGCCACCCCGAGGACAGCAGTCGCTGGGGTTCGTACAGCAGCACGAGCCCCGCCGCGGTGAGCAGCAGCAGGGCGAGCATCGAGAGCCGCGAGCGGGGCGAGAGAAGGGTCCGGGAACAGCGGACGGCGAGGGAGCCCGGCGGCCGGGGCGCGGGAGCGAGCATTCGGGGAGAGTAACGGACGCGTCCGTATGATCGCCGTAATGCGCGTCATGTCCGTCCGGTCCAGGGTCTGTCCGGGCCAGGGCCCGTCCGGCCCTGATCCGCCGGACAGACCCCAGAGCCCGGAGCGCGCCGTGACCGAGAGGGCACCATGACCGAGACCGCGCCGCCCGACAGCGCCCTCGCCGACACCGTCCTGGACCGGCTCACGACCCTCTACCCCGCAGCGGGGAACCCCTTCCGGGCCCAGGAGATGGTCGCGTACATGAAGGGCGTCGCCCCGTTCCTCGGAGTCCGCACCCCCGAGCGCCGCGCCCTGTCCCGCACCGTCCTCGACGGCATCCCGCGCCCCGACGAGGACGACTGCGCCGCCGTCGCCCTGCGCTGTTTCGCCCTGCCCGAGCGGGAGTACCACTACTTCGCCGTCGACTACCTCCGCCGCCATGTGAAGCGCTGCTCCTCCGGCTTCCTCCCCGTCGCCCGCCGGCTCGTCACCACCGTCTCCTGGTGGGACACGGTCGACCACCTCGCCGCCCACGTCGTCGGCGGCCTCGTCGCGGCCGACCGCTCCCTCGGGGCCCGCATGGACGAGTGGATCGAGGACGAGGACCTGTGGGTGGCGCGCACCGCGCTCCTCCACCAGCTCCGCTTCAAGGAGGACACCGACGCCGACCGGCTCTTCGCCCACTGCCTGCGCCGCGCCGACCACCCCGACTTCTTCGTCCGCAAGGCGATCGGCTGGAGCCTGCGCGAGTACGGGAAGACCGCGCCCGGCGAGGTGCGCGCCTTCGTGGCCGCGAACGCCTCCGTGCTCTCCCCGCTCTCCGTCCGCGAGGCCCTCAAGAACCTCTGACCCACCCCGGCCGCCGGCCCGCCGCGGCCCGCGCCGGGCGCGCCCAGGCCGTGGCCCACGCCGAGGCGGTGGCCGCCGTATGGGCCGACTGACGGCCCCTACCCGACGCACCGCACAATGAGGGTGTGAACGAGCACATCCCCGTCATCCGCGAGGTCGACCAGGGCACCGCGCGCCTCATGCCCGACGTGGACCGGGAGCGCGCCTGGCTCCTGACGGTCGACGGCGCCCCCCAGTCCTACGTCGACCTGGACGATCCGGCGTACCTGGAGTTCGAGTACGCGCGCCGGCTCGCCCATGTCGTCGACGGCGCGGCAGCCGAGGGCGAGCCCCTGGACGTCCTGCACCTGGGCGGCGGGGCGCTCTCCCTGCCCCGGTACGTCGCCGTCACCCGCCCCGGTTCGCGCCAGGACGTGGTCGAGGCGGACCGGGAGCTGCTCGCCCTCGTCGCCGAGCACCTGCCGCTGCCCGAGGGTTCGGGCACCACCGTGCACGGCGCGGACGCCCGGCTCTGGCTGGAGGCCGCGCCCGACGGCTCGGCCGATCTCATCGTCGGCGACGTCTTCGGCGGCTCGCGCGTACCCGCGCACCTCACCTCCGTCGAGTACGCCCGGGAGGTCCGGCGCGTCCTGCGGCCCGGCGGGCTCTACGCCGCCAACCTCGCCGACGGCGCGCCCTTCGCGTTCCTCCGCTCCCAGCTCGCCACCTTCGCCGCCGTCTTCCCGGAGCTGGCCCTCGTCGCCGAACCGGCCGTGCTGCGCGGCCGCCGCTTCGGGAACGCGGTCCTGGTCGCCTCCGGCCGGGAGATCGACATCGCCCACCTCGCGCGGCGGGCCGCCGCGGACGCCTTCCCCGCGCGCGTGGAGCACGGGGAGACCCTCGACCGGTTCACCGGGGACGCGGAGCCGGTCCTGGACGCCGGAGCCGTACCGTCACCCGTTCCGCCGGAGGGTGCCTTCGGCATCGGCTGAGCCCGCCGTCGAAGCGTCCGCCGAGGCATCGACCGAGACATCGGCCGCGGTGGATGCGGGCGGCCCGCCCGCGACCGCCTTCGTGTGCGGACGGCGGGTCATGTTCCGTACGTCCGGCACCAGCAGGACCAGCGCCGTGACGAGCACCATCAGGGCCGCGGCTCCCCACAGCGCCTCGTTCCGGCCGAAGGCGCTCTCGGCGGGGCCCGCCAGCGCCGTGGTCAGCGGCAGCAGGGCGGTCGAACCGAACCAGTCGTAGGCGGAGACCCGGGACAGCTTCTCCTCCGGGATCTCCTGGTGCATCGTCGTCATCCACGAGACGCCGAAGACCTCGATCGCCACACCGCTGACGAACATCGCGATCGTGAGGCCCACCGCGTCCAGCGGCACGGCGAGCGCGGCCGAGGGCAGCGCGATGGGGAAGACGCAGAGCGTTCCGACGAACAGCATCCGGCGCGGCTTCCACCGGGTCATCAGAACGGCGCCAGCGACCGTGCCCACCCCGTACGCGGCGAGCGCGATGCCCCAGGGCCGGGCGCCGCCCAGCTGGTCCCGGGCGACCAGCGGCCCGAACACCGACTCGACCGCGCCGATCAGGCCGACGACCACCGAGAACTGGGCGACGATCGACCAGAGCCACGGCCGGCCGATGAACTCCTGCCAGCCCTCCCGGAGATCGGCGAAGAGTCCGCCGCCAGGGGCGCGCTCCGGGGTGCCGCTCAGATCGAGGAAGGCGCGCAGTCCGCCCGCGACGGCGAACGCGAGCGCGTCGATCGCGAGGACCCAGCCGGGACCGACGAAGGCGACCAGCGCACCGCCGAGCGCGGCTCCGCCGATACCGGCGCCGTGCATGGCCATCCGGTAGACGGCGAACGCCCGGCCGGCCTGTTCGCCGCTGACGCTGCTCATCAGCATGCCCTCGGCCGCCGGGTTGAAGAAGGCCTGGCCGGTGCCGCAGAGCGCGGTGAGCACCATCATCTGCCAGATCCGTGCCTCGCCCGAGAGGACGAGGACCGCGAAGACGGCCTGCGAGACGCAGTTGAGGGCGTTGGCGGCGACCATCACGCGGTGGCGGGGTATCCGGTCCGCCACCGCGCCGCCGATGAGCAGGAAGAGGACGAGCGGCAGGAACCGCGCCATCGCCACGAGCCCCACGTCGCCGGCGCTGCCCCCGGTCTCGAAGACGGCCCACGTGGTGGCGATCAGCGCGCCGTGCGCGCCGAGGTTGGTCACGATCGTGGCGGCGGTCAGCAGGACGTAGTTGCGGCCCGCCCATTCGGGGCGGCGGGAGCCGAGGGGGGTGCGGCGGGGGGAGGCGGCGGGTTTCGTCACCCCGGGACTATCCCTGCCGCCTCCCCCTCCTGCCAAACCGATATCCGGACGGTGAGGAACGCTCCACGGCGCTCCGTCCGCCGGCCGGGTCAGGAAGCGGAGGTGAGCCTGACCGTGGAGAGGATCTGCCGGATGGTGGCGTCCGGCACCTCGTCCTTGACGCCGTCGGCCCCGTAGAGCACCCAGGTCGTGAAGTCGCCCTTGGCGTTCTTGAAGGTGAAGGCGATCGACTTGCCGTCCGACTCGCACTTGTTGCGCTTCTTGACGCCCGGCGCCGTGGCGGTCGACATGCTGCCGGTCAGCCCGGACTTCGTCGTGTACGGCACGGCCTTGGTGATCTTGATGGTGTTCTTGGGCATGTGCTGCGCGTAGCCGCCCCACACCCATGAACCGGCCTCGCCGTACGCGGCGTCCGACGTGTTCTTCGCGCCCTGGCCGCCCTTGGTGCCGGCGGTGCTCAGCCCCCAGGTCTCCTGGGTGCCGTTCTTGTCGACGTCGTAGGTGCACCACTCGCTCTTGAGGCGGGTGGGGCTGGTCATGGTCATGAGCGGGGTGCCGTCGTTCTTCTTCTCGTCCTCGAAGGCGGTGATCATCCCGGGCTTCAGCACCTGCCACTCGGGCGGTACGTCGAAGAGGGTGCCGTACTTGGGGTTGTGGACGACCTTCCAGCCGGGGATCGTCGGCTGCTGGGCGGCACCGTCACGCGGGTTGTCGAGGGGCGGTGCGGAGGACTCGGTGCCCGCCGACGGCTGACCGGAGGCCGGGGCCGACACGGAGGGCTTCTTGTCGTCGGCGTTCGGCGTCTTCTCGTCGTCCTTGGAGAGGACCAGGAAGCCGGTGACGCCCGCCGCGACGACGACGGCGGTCGCGGCGACGATCGCCACGAGGGTCGTCTGCTTCTTCTTCCCGCCGTCGGGACCGGGCGCACCGGGCTGTCCCGGCATCTGTCCCTGCCCCGGCACCGCGTACTGCGGCACGGTCGGCTGCTGGTACGGGTTCGGCTGTCCGTATCCCGGCTGCTGGGGATGGGCCTGCTGGCCGTACCCCTGCTGCGGGTAGCCCGGCTGCGCGGGCTGCTGCGGATGGCCGGGCTGCGTCGGCGGCTGCGGGTACCCGGGCTGGGCAGGCGGCTGCTGATACGGGTTCGGCTGCTGGTACCCCGACTGCTGGTAGGGGTTCTGACTCTGGTCCTGCGGGTTCTGCTCGCCCCCGGGCGGCTGCTGTCCTGGCCACATGGCCAGTAACCATAGAGGTGCGGGGGCGGCCGGACCACGAGAGGGATGGCCAAGGCTGCTACTCACGGGTAACATCACGCCTCATGAGCGCAGACCAGATGACCGTCGGCGAGATGCTCGCCGCGACGGTCCCCATGGCCGGAACCCTCAACCTGGAGTTCCTGGAGACCACCGCCGAGCGCGCCGTCGTGCGCCTGCCGGACCAGCCCGCGTACCACAACCACGTCGGCGGCCCGCACGCCGGAGCGATGTTCACCCTGGCCGAGTCCGCCAGTGGCGCCATCGTGCTCGCCGCCTTCGGCGACCAGCTCGGCCGCGCCGTCCCGCTCGCCGTCAGCGCCGAGATCGGCTACAAGAAGCTGGCCATGGGCGTCGTCACGGCCACCGCCACCCTGGGCCGCCCCGTCGCCGATGTCGTCGCCGAACTGGACGCCGGGCAGCGGCCGGAGTTCCCGGTGCGCATCGACATCACCCGCGAGGACGGCGCCGTCACCGGCGAGATGACCGTCGTGTGGACGCTCCGCCCGAACGCCTGAGCCGGACGGCCCGCGCCGCCGCGACCACGGCCGTCCTCTTCGGCGACGCCGACCCCGGCGGCCGCCTCACCCGGACCTTCCCGGCCGCCGAGGACCGCCACCCCACGGCCGGGAACCCGCGCCGCTACCCGGGCGAGGGTGGGGTGGAGGAGTACGGCGAGGGCGTCCACGTCGGCCACCGCTGGTACGCGGCGCAGGGCGTCACGCCCCCTCGGCACGGGCCGCGGGACCGTCCGCGTCGGCGCCTCCTCCAGCGACCCCGGCCTCACCCTCGGCGTCGAGGTCGGCCCCTCCTGACCGGGTAGGCTGCCCCGGCGTGCCCCGACGCGGTGCACGCCGGGCGGCCGATACGGGAGGAACCGCGTTGCACGTGCAGGAATGGCTGGAGACGATCCCGGCGGTCGCGATCTACGCGCTGGTGGGCGTGGTGATCGGGCTCGAGAGCCTGGGCATCCCGCTGCCCGGCGAGATCGTGCTCGTCAGCTCCGCGCTGCTCGCCTCGCAGCACGGCGACATCAACCCGTACGTGCTCGGTGCCTGTGCCACCGCCGGCGCGATCATCGGCGACTCGATCGGCTACGCCATCGGCCGCAGAGGCGGCCGGCCGCTGCTCGCCTGGCTGGGGAAGAAGTTCCCGAAGCACTTCAGCGAGGCCAACATCGCGCTCGCCGAGCGCTCCTTCCAGAAGTGGGGCATGTGGGCGGTCTTCTTCGGCCGCTTCATCGCCCTGCTGCGCATCTTCGCCGGACCGCTCGCGGGCGTCCTGCACATGCCGTACTGGAAGTTCCTCATCGCCAACGTCTTCGGCGGCATCCTGTGGGCCGGCGGCACCACGGCCGTCATCTACTCGGTCGGCATCGTCGCCGAGGCCTGGCTCAAGCGCTTCTCCTGGCTCGGCCTGGTGCTGGCCGTGCTGATCGGCGTCGCCTCGATGCTGATCATCAAGAACCGTGCCAAGAAGGCGGCTGCGGAGCGGCCGGCCACCGCGGAGCCGGATCCGGTCGCCGTCGGGGACTGACAGCAGGCGCAGAAGAGGGCGGCACCCGTGAAGGGTGCCGCCCTTCTTCGTGTACCGATCAGTCCTCGAAGGCCTCGGCGTGGCCCTTGGCCAGCAGCAGGTACATCTCGGCGTTCAGCTTGATGCCCGCCTTCTCCTCCTCCGTGAGCGGGCGGCGCACCTTCGCCGGGACGCCCGCGACCAGCGAGCCAGGCGGTACCTCCATGCCCTGCGGCACGAGCGCCTGGGCGGCCACGAGCGAGCCCGCGCCGATCCGGGCCCCGTTGAGGACCGTCGCGCCCATGCCGACGAGCACGTCGTCCTCGATCACGCAGCCGTGCACGGTGGCGTTGTGCCCGACGGTCACGCGGGCGCCGATCGAGACGGGGAAGCCGGGGTCGACGTGGACCGTGGTGTTGTCCTGGATGTTGGAGTCCTCGCCGATCGCGATGGGACCGCAGTCCGCCCGCAGCACGGCGTGGTACCAGATGCTGGCGCGGGCGCCGAGGGTCACCTCGCCCAGCACCACGGAGGTGGGTGCGGTGAACGCGGTCGGGTCGATCCGCGGCTCCTTGCCGCCCACGCCCTTGATCAACGCCTCTGCCATGGTTCGCTCCTGATCGTCTGCCGTCGTGTCGCGCCCGGGGTCGCCCCCGGCCGCAGCCTATGCCGTGCTCATGACGGACATCACAGCGCACCGCACTGATCAGGCACGACGGCGCCGACTACCGTGGCCGGGTGGCCAGGAACAGAAACACGTTCTCCTCTCTCGCCGCCTGGCGTCGCCGGGTCGTCGCCCGTGCCGTGCAGGGCGGCTGGCGCTGGCTGCAGCAGGCCGGTTCCGTCACAGCCGAGCACCCGGGACGGCTGCGCTTCCGCCGCCTCGGCGCCGGTACCCGGCTCGCCTTCCCGCAGGGCACGGTCTTCGGCGAGCGGTGGATCGAGATCGGCGAGTGCTGCATCATCGCCGAGCAGGTCACGCTCACGGCGGGGATGCTGCCGGGCCTCGACCTCGGGACGGAGACGGTCCTGACCCTCGGGGACGGGGTGGTCCTCGGCCGCGGCAGCCACGTCATCGCCGACACGACGGTGACCATCGGCTCGGACACCTACTGCGGCCCGTACGTCTACATCACCTCGACCAATCACAGCTACGACGACCCGGACGAGCCCATCGGCCGCCAGTGGCCCCGCTCGGAGCCGGTCTCCATCGGGCCCGGCTGCTGGCTCGGCACCGGGGCGGTGATCCTGCCCGGCGCGCGCATCGGCCGGAACGTGGTGGTCGCGGCCGGCGCGGTGGTACGCGGCGAGGTCCCGGACCACTCGGTCGTGGCGGGCGCCCCGGCCAAGGTCGTGCGCAGCTGGGACGCGGAGAAGGGCTGGCAGCCGCCGCTGCGGACCCCGGCCCCGGTCCCGCTCCCGGACGACGTGACCTCGGAGCAGCTCGCGGCGCTCGCCGCGTGGGAGGCCGACCAGGTGGCCGGTTCCTCCGAGGCGGTCCCCTCCTGACCCGACCGGGTCAGGAGGGGGCTCAGGCGCCCCAGGCGATCAGGGCCGTGCCCGCGAGGGCGAGGCCCGCGCCCGCCGCCTGGATCGCGCGGAGGCGTTCCTTGAGGACGCCGCGGGCGGCGAGGGCCGTCACCACCGGGTAGAGGCTGGCGAGGACGGCGGCGAGGGCGACCGGGCCCTGCTGCGCGGCGATCGCGTACGTACCGTTGGCGGCGACGTCCGCGAGGCCGACGAAGGCCAGGGCCGGGAGCGCCGCGCGGACCACCCGCGGGCCGCCCTCGGGAAGGGCCCGGCCGCCGCGCCGCACCGAGGCGTACAGGGCTCCGCCGCCCACCAGGACGTTGGTGACGCGCTGGACGAACAGGGCGAGGAAGAGGCCGGTGACGGTCGTCGCGGACTCGGCGATGAACGCCATCACCGCGCCGAAGCCAAAGGCCGCGCCCAGGGTCAGCAGGACCGCCTGGCGCTGGACGGGCGCGCCGCGCAGTTCCGGGCCGCCGGCGAGGACCACGCCGAGGATCGCCACGACGATGCCGCCGACCTGGTACAGCCCCGGAAGTTCGCCGGCGAGCAGGCCCACCGAGATGGGGACGACCACGCCGAGCGAGCCGAGCGGGGAGACCACGCCCATGGGGCCGAGGGCGAGCGCCTTGTAGAAGGCGAGCATGGCCGCGGGGCCGACGACTCCGGCGCCGACCGCGTACCAGAGCTGGGGTCCCGCCTCGGTCCAGGCTCCGGTGGCGAGGACGACGGAGCTGAGGACGAGGACCGCGAGGGCCTGGGAGACCACGACGACCGTCAGGGCGGGGATCCGGCGGGTGAGGAGCCCGCCGCCGAAGTCGGCGAGGCCCCACAGAAGGCTGGTGGCCAGGGCGAACAGGGCGGTCATGGATCCTCGCAGTCGCGTACGGCAGCACGCAGTACAGTGCAGTGAACAATCGGGTACAGCTCACCGTAGTTCAGTGCATTGAACTCTGTCATCCAAAATATTGGACGGAATGTGTCGGACCTCGATCAGCTCACGCAGTCGCTCGCCCGGAATCTGAAGCGCTGGCGCAAGGAGCGGAGCTTCACCCTGGACGCGCTCGCCGCACGGGCCGGGGTCAGCCGGGGCATGATCATCCAGATCGAGCAGGCCAGGACGAACCCCAGCGTCGGCACCACGGTGAAGCTGGCCGACGCCCTCGGCGTCTCCATCACCACCCTCCTCGACTACGAGCAGGGCCCCCAGGTCCGGCTCGTCCCGCCCGACCAGGCCGTCCGCATGTGGTCCACCTCCACCGGCAGCCACACCACCCTCCTGGTCGGCACCGAGGCCCGCGGTCCGCTGGAGCTCTGGTCCTGGACGCTCATGCCGGGCGACGGCAGCGCCTCCGACCCGCACCCGGAGGGCACGACCGAGCTCCTGCACGTCACCGCCGGCGTCCTCACCCTCGTCGTGGACGAGGTGGAGCACGTGCTGCCGGCGGGCACCTCCGCCGTCTTCGAGGCGAGCCTCGCCCACGCCTACCGCAACAACGGCGACGAAACCGTCGAGATGACGATGGCGGTCTCCATCCCGCCCGCACGCTGAGACGAGCGTCCGTACTCCGGGCGCCGGTTGTTAGCGTGGGTCGCATGCGCGCACCCATCGGAGACTTCGAGACCGCCCGGCCGGCCCCCGACTGCCTCGACGAGCTGACCGGCCCCGTCGCCGCCGCCGTACGCGCCTGGCGGGGTCCCGTCCCGGCCGACCAGCTGCTGTACGTGGACACCGACCCGGCCATCGCCGACACGGCCGTCTTCGTGGAGCACTACGGGCCCGCGCTCCTCGACGAGTCCGCCAACTGCGTGGTCGTCGCGGGCAGGCGGGGCGAGACGACGACCCTGGCCGCGTGCGTCGTGAAGTCGGCGACCCGGGTCGACGTCAACGGCGTCGTACGCAAGCACCTCGGCGCCCGCAAGGCCTCGTTCGCACCGACGGACACCGCGACCGGCGAGACCGGCATGGAGTACGGCGGCATCACCCCCGTCGGCCTCCCGGCCGACTGGCCCCTCCTCGTGGACGCCGCCGTCGTGGACACCGAGTGGGTCCTCATCGGCAGCGGCCGCAGGCGCGGCAAGCTCATCGTGCCGGGCAAGGCCTTCGCCCAACTCCCCGGCGCGGTCGTCCTGGAGGGCCTCGGCGTCCCGGTCGGCTGAGGCCCCAGGCGACGGTGGTCAGCCGAGGCGCGGGTGCGGGCGCCCGGTAGCGCTCAGCCGAGGCGCGGGATCTCGATCGCGGGGCAGCGGTCCATGACCATGTCCAGGCCCGCCTCGCGGGTACGGGCGAAGGCGGCCTCGTCGATCACGTCCAGCTGGAACCAGACCGCCCGGGCGCCGATCGCGACGGCCTCGTCGGCGACCCGGCCCGCCAGCTCGCTGTTGACGAAGACGTCCACGACGTCGACCGGGAACGGGATGTCGGCGAGCGAGGCGTACCCCTGCTCGCCGTGGACCGTCTCCGCCTTCGGGTGGACCGGCACGATCCGCTTGCCGAAGCGCTGGAGGACGGCCGCAACCCCGTACGCGGCCCGCGCCCGGTTGTTGGAGAGCCCCACCACCGCCCACGTGTCGCCCGTGGACGTCAGGATCCGCCGGACCGCCTCCGAAGCGGAGTACGCGGTGGGTCCGGTCGGGTCTCCCGCCGGCTCGTCCGCCGGCTCGGTGGTCGTGGTGTCGACGCTCATCTCTCCTGCTGCCTCTCCTCGGCACGGCCCGTCACAGAGGAGAACGAGCCGCGCCGTGCCGTGATTCCCGGCCGGGGCCTCAGAGCTCCCAGGCGCGCCGTTCGGCCTCGCGCGGCGCCTCCACCAGGGACGGGAGGCCCGGGCCGAAGGTCATCACCGGGCGGGACGCATCCCACGGACGCCAGCCCGGGTCGCCCGTCGCGGCGAAGGCCACCCAGGCCGCGTGCATCGCCGTCGCCAGCTCCCGCGGCGCGTCGGGGCCCGTCAGCGCCCGCGTCTCCGGCAGATCGAGCGTGTCGAAGACGAAGCCGAGTTCGAGCGCGTGGCAGGCGCGGAGGTCGAGCACGGGGGAGCGCCAGCCGAACTCGTACAGATAGGTCGCGGCGGCTCTTCCGGAGTGCAGCCGGAAGTCCGCCAGCATGTTCAGCGGGACCCGCAGCAGTCTGTCCGTCGCGATCGCGCCCAGGACCTCGCCCGGCTTCTCCTGCGGCCGGCACTCCCGGTACACCTTCGCCGTGCTGGACGGTATCTGTCCCTTCCGGAGCAGGAGCCGCTGACCCAACGGCCCCACCCGGTCGGCGTGTCCGTCCGGTACGAACCACAGCCGGTACTCATCCGTGTTCGTGCCCATCAGCAGCTCCACCTCTGCCGAAGCGCCGTCCACGAGCGCGTCCCCCGGATCCTCCGGCACGACGTCGCCGTCCACGGCGATGTGGAAGGGGTTGCCGGCGATGAACGGCGATCCCTTGCCCGTCACCGCGGTCTGCGCCGCGAGCAGCCGCTCCGGGTCCACACGGGCGAACGCCTCCGCCGTAGCCGGCACCTTGAGCCGTGCGGCGATCGCCTCCGTGGTCTTCCGGGCGGTGGCGATCGACCGGGAGGTCGGCGCGCCGCTCTGCAGCACGGCCCGCCGGAACAGGCCCTTCGCGAGCGGCGAGGCCAGCAGGGCGGCGATCGATATCGCACCGGCCGACTCGCCGAACACGGTGACCCGCTCCGGGTCCCCGCCGAAGGCCGCGATGTTCTCCCGCACCCAGGTCAGCGCGGCGATCTGGTCGCGCAGACCGAGGTTGGTGGGCGCGTCGGGGAAGACCCCGAACCCTTCGACGCCGAGGCGGTAGTTGATCGAGACGAGGACGACGCCGTCCCGGGCGAAGGCGGTGCCGTCGTAGACGGGGACCGCCGAGGAGCCGTGGACCAGCGACCCGCCGTGGATCCAGACCATGACGGGGCGCCCGCCGTCGGCGGTGCCTCCGTCACCGGGACCGTCCTCGCCGAAGCCGTCCACGCCGGGACCGGTGGCCGGCCAGGGGGCCCAGACGTTGAGGTTGAGGCAGTCGTCGCCGGCCACCTCGGGGTCGGGGAGCAGCGCGGCGAGCGGCGGGGCGTACGGGCGCTTGGGCGCCGTCGGCCCGAAGGCGGTGGCCTCCCGGATCCCGTCCCAGGCCTCCGCCGGCTGCGGTGCGCGGAAACGCAACTCCCCGACGGGGGCCTGCGCGTAGGGGATGCCGAGGAAGGACGCCACGCCGTCCTTCAGGGCGCCCCGCAGAACGCCGTTCCTCGTGCGGGCCCCGGGGTCGTCCTGGACGTGCTCCGCGACGTGCTCCGACATCGATTCACCTTCTCCTCGGGTCGACGGTGACGGACCGTCCAGATCATGGGGTTAAGGGAGGGCTTGCGGTCAACCCCCCGACACCAGCGCCCGCTTGAGGATCTTGCCGGTCGGGCCGAGCGGCAGTTCCTCGACGAAGCGCACGATCCGGGGGTACTTGTGGCGGCCGAGCCGCTCCCGCGACCAGGCGACGAGCTCCTCCTCGGAGAGCGGGGCGGCGCCCCCGCGGCGTACCACCACCGCGCACACCTCCTCGCCCTTCGCGTCGTCGGGGACGCCGATCACCGCGACCTCGGAGACCGAGGGGTGGCGCACGAGCACCTCCTCGACCTCGCGCGGGTAGATGTTGTAGCCGCCCCGGATGACCAGGTCCTTCTTCCGGTCCACGATCCGCAGGAAGCCGCCCTCCTCCAGGACGCCCAGGTCGCCGGTGCGGAACCAGCCGTCCACGATCGCCGCCGCCGTCGCCTCCGGATTGTCGAGGTACCCGGCGAAGACGTTGTGTCCGCGCACCACGACCTCCCCGATCACGCCGTCCGCGAGCAGGACGACCTCCTGGTCGACGGCCGCGTCCGCGATCCCCACCTCCACGCCCCACACCGGGTGCCCGACCGTCCCCGGCCGGCGGCCGATGTGCGGCTGGTTGAAGGTGGCGACCGGCGAGGTCTCCGTCAGGCCGTACCCCTCCAGGACCCGCGTACCGAAGGTCTCCTCGAAGCGCTCCAGGACGGCGACCGGCAGGGCCGCGCCGCCCGAGACGGCGGCGCGCAGGGCCGTCGGGCGCCGGTCGGAGACCGAAGCGGCCTCCACGAGCGCGTGGTACATCGTCGGCACCCCCATGAAGACCGTCACGTCCTCGTCGGCGAGCACCTCCAGGGCCGCCGGGCCGCTGAACCGGGGCATCAGCACGAGGGTCGCGCCCTGGCGCAGCGTCCCGTTCATCGCACAGGTCTGGCCGTAGCTGTGGAAGAGCGGCAGACAGCCGAGCACCACGTCGCCCTCGCCAAGACCGAGCAGGTCCTGCGAGGTCACGGAGGCGTTCATGACGATGTTGAGGTGGGTCAGCAGGGCCCCCTTGGGGCGGCCCGTCGTCCCGCTCGTGTAGAGGATCACCGCGGTGTCCGAGGGCTCGGCCGGCTCCGCCGCGGCCAGCGGCTCGGCCGCCGAGGGCGCCCCCTGGAACGCCCGCACCCCGGCCGCCCGCGCCGCCTCGTCGGCCACCGCCCACAGCGGCCCGCCGCTCACGATGCCCACCGCGCCGCTGTGCTCCAGGACGTACCGCACCTCGTCGGCGACGAGCAGCGCGTGCACCGGCACGACGGTCGCACCGGCCGCGAGCGCGCCGTAGTACACCCGCAGGAACTCGGTCGTGTTCGGCAGCAGCACGGCCAGCCGGTCGCCCGGCTTCACCCCGGCCTCCCGCAGCCCGGCGGCGCAGCGGAGCGCCTCTGTCCACAGCTCCTGGTAGGTGAGCCGGGCCGCACCCTCGACGAGGGCGATCCGGTCGGGGAAGTGACGGGCGGACTCGCCCAGCACGTCGGCGACGCTCAGTGACATGACACGCTCCAGGGACGCGGAGGCAACAGCGCTGTTGACGATCGGCTGACACGGCACAGAATCCGTCGCGCCGCCGCCCGGACGCCATGTGCAGGTGCCCACCATGTGGCGCGGCGAGCTGGGCAGCGGCCCCACTGCCGCGCACGACCCGTGGCATTCGCCAAATCCCGGGGTTACGGTGCGAGCCATGACGCACAGCCCGGCCGCACCCCGCCCCGGCGCCACCGCCCGCGAGCCCGCGCCCCGCGAGGCCGCTTCCCGCGAGCCCGCTTCCCGGGAGGCCGCTTCCCGCGAGCCCGCGCCCCGCCAGGCCGCTTCCCGAGCGGGCGGCCTCCGTCCGGCCGCCGCCCGCTCCGCCGAGCCGCGCTCCGCCGCTCCGCGCGCCGGTGTCTCCCGGCCCGGTGCCGCGCGTTCCGGGGGGACCCATACGCCCCTGGGGCTCGACGCCGGGTCCGGGGAGCTGCGGCGTGCGCTCTCGATGGCGATGCGCGCCGACATCGACCGGCTCACCGACCGCGCCGTCGACGACATCCGCGCCCACTCCGGTACGTACGCCTCCGACGCCCCCGTCACCCGCGAGGACCTCTGGGCGATCTGCCGCGACAACCTCCTGCGCGCCCTGGAGGACTTCGGCGGCCTCGCCCCGACCGGAGGCGACTTCGAGTGGGCCGCCCGCGAGACCGGCCGGCGCCGCGCCGAGCAGGGCGTTCCCCTCGACACCGTCCTCCAGGCCTACCGGCGCGGCGGCCGGGTCCTCTGGCAGGTCATGGCCGAACACCTACGCGCCCGGGCCGGACGCGAGGCCGACAGCAGGGACATCGAGCTCGACATGGCGAGCGGGGTCTGGGAGACCATCGACCGCTACTCCGTCGCGATGGCCGACGCGTACCGGCTCGCCCAGCTGGAGCTCCAGAGCCGCCAGGACACCCGGCGCGTCGCGCTCTTCGAGGCGCTGCTCGACGGCCGCGCCGACGACCCCGCCGTCGCCGCGGCCGCGGCCGCCGCGCTCGGCGTGCCCGCGTTCGACCGGTACGTCGTCGTGGTCGCCGCGCAGGATCCGGCCGCCCCGCCGCACCTCGCGCCCGTCCTGGAGGCCCAGGGGATGTGGTCGTTCTGGCGGCCCCGCTCCGGCCGGTACGCCGGGATCGTCCGGCTGCCCCGCCGCGACACGCCCCCCGGCCGGCCCGCCGCCCGGCCCGGCGGCTCCGCCGACCCGGCGACGCGCGCCCTCCTGGAGGTCCTGCGGGAGCTGACCGGCGCCACCGCGGGCGTCTCGCCGGAGTTCGAGCGGCTCTCCCAGGCCGGCCGCGCGCTGCGGCTCGCCGAGCAGACCCTCCGTACCCTCCCGGCGGGCAGCGGGGAGGTCGCCGTCTTCGACGACCGGCTCGCCCAGGTGCTTCTCAGCGGGCGCGCCGACATCGCCGAGCGGATCGTCACGGTCCACCTCGGGCCCGTCCTCGCCACCGGCGGCGAGCGGGCCGCGCTCCTGACCACCCTCCGGGTCTGGCTGGACCACGGCTGCTCGGCCGCCCGCGCCGCCGAACACCTCTACTGCCACCGCAATACCGTCCTCAACCGCATCGGCCGCATCGCCGAGCTCACCGGCCGCTCCAGCGAGTCCGGCGAGGCCCGCCTCGGCTGGGCCCTGGCGCTGCGCGCGCTGCCGTACGCGGGTCTGGCGGACGGCCCCGAACCGGCCGCCGGGGAGTACGAGACCGACGGAACGTAGGCTGGCGGGATGCAGGAGCAGTACCGCACGCTGGCCCGCGAGGGTGTGCACGAGACCGAGATCAACCGCTCGCGCTTCCTCTGCGCGCTCGCACCCGTCGCCGACGAGCGGGAGGCGCAGGACTTCGTCGCACGCATCCGCAAGGAGCACCTCACCGCCACGCACAACTGCTTCGCGTACGTCCTCGGCGCCGACGCCTCCGTCCAGAAGGCGAGCGATGACGGCGAGCCCGGCGGCACGGCGGGCGTACCGATGCTCCAGATGCTCCTGCGGCGTGAGATGCGTTACGTCGCCGCCGTCGTCACCCGCTACTACGGAGGCGTGAAGCTCGGCGCGGGCGGTCTCATCCGCGCCTACGGCGGCGTGGTCGGGGAGGCGCTCGACGCCCTCGGCACGGTGACCCGGCAGCGCTTCCGGCTCGCCACCGTCACCGTCGACCACCAGCGGGCCGGGAAGCTGGAGAACGACCTGCGGGCGACCGGCCGCGCGGTCCGGGACGTGCGGTACGCGGAGGCCGTCACGATCGAGATCGGCCTGCCGGACGGGGAGGTCCCGGCCTTCCGGGCCTGGCTCGCCGACACCACGGCGGGCACGGCGGAGTTCACCCTCGGCGGCGAGGCGTACGGGGACGCCTGAACCGGGGCGCCTGAACCCGGGCGCCTGAACCGGGACGCCTGAACCGGGGCGCCTGAACCCGGGCGCCTGAACCGGGACGCCTGAACCGGGACGCCCGAGCCGGGATGCAACCGGGACGCCCGAATCCCGTACGGCCTCGCCCACACCCCCGGCCGGGATAGCGTGGAGGGCGCACACGACGGGAACCGGCGGCGAGGAGCGGCACACATGCGGGGTGGGACGGCATCGTGAGGCTCCTGCACACCTCGGACTGGCATCTCGGCCGGTCCTTCCACCGCGTCGGTCTCCTCGAAGCCCAGGCCGCCTTCCTCGACCACCTGGTGGCGACGGTCCACGCGCACGAGGTGGACGCCGTCCTCGTCGCCGGGGACGTCTACGACCGGGCCGTGCCGCCGCTGCCGGCCGTCGAGCTCTTCGACACCGCCCTGCACCGCCTCGCCGAGGCCGGGGTGCCGACCGTCATGATCTCCGGCAACCACGACTCGGCCCGCCGCCTCGGCGTCGGCGCCGGGCTCATCGAGCGGGCCGGCATCCACCTCCGTACCGACCCGGCCGGGATCGGGACCCCCGTCGTCCTCTCCGACGCCCACGGCGAGGTGGCCCTCTACGGCCTGCCCTATCTCGAACCCGCGCTCGTCCGCGGACAGCTGGGCGCCGAGAAGGCCGGACACGAGGCCGTCCTCGCCGCCGCCATGGACCGGGTCCGCGCGGACCTCGCGGGCCGACCCGCCGGCACCCGCTCCGTCGTCCTCGCCCACGCCTTCGTGGCGGGCGGAGCCCCCAGCGACAGTGAGCGGGACATCACCGTCGGCGGTGTCGCCGCCGTCCCCGCCGGGGTCTTCGACGGCGTCGACTACGTGGCGCTCGGCCACCTCCACGGCAGCCAGACCGTCACCCCGAGGGTGCGCTACTCCGGCTCCCCGCTGGCGTACTCCTTCTCCGAGGCCGACCACCGCAAGACGATGTGGCTCGTCGACCTCGGCCCGGCCACCGACTCCGCCGGCCCGGCCACCGGCTCCGACGCCCCGGCCACCGACTCCGGACGCCCGGCCACCGGCTCCGCCGGCCGGGCGACCCACGCCGACCCCCCGGCCACCGACTCCGACGGACAGGCTGCCGACCCCGACGGCCCCCACGGCGCGCTGCTCCGTGCCGAGCGCGTCGACTGCCCCGTACCCCGCCCCCTCGCGCGGATCCGTGGACGGCTCGACGACCTCCTCGCAGACCCGGCGCTCGCGCCGCACGAGGAGTCCTGGGTCGAGGCCACCCTCACCGACCCCGTACGGCCCGCCGATCCCATGGCGCGGCTCACCGGGCGCTTCCCGCACACCCTGAACCTCGTCTTCGACCCCGAGCGGACCGACAGCGGCGCCGGCGCCTCCTACGCCCAGCGGCTCCGGGACCGCAGCGACCAGCAGATCGCGGAGGACTTCGTGGCCCATGTGCGCGGCGGCGCGGGACTCGACGGCCCGGAGCGGACGGTGCTGTACGGCGCCTTCGACGACGTACGGGTCGACGCGGCCGAGCGCGAGGTGGGCCGGTGAGGCTGCACCGCCTGGAGATCACCGCGTTCGGGCCCTTCGGCACCACGCAGACGGTCGACTTCGACGCCCTGTCCTCCGCGGGGCTCTTCCTCCTCCACGGACCGACCGGTGCCGGGAAGACCTCCGTCCTCGACGCCGTCTGCTTCGCCCTCTACGGAAGCGTGCCCGGCGTCCGGCAGAGCCCCGGCGCCTCCCTGCGCAGCGACCACGCCCCCGTCGGCACGTACACCGAGGTCCTCCTCGACCTGACCGTGGGCGAGCGGCGCGTCGAGATCACCCGCCGTCCCGCACAGCAGCGGCCCAAGAAGCGCGGCGGCGGCTTCACCACGGAGAAGGCCCAGACCTGGCTCCGCGAGTACGACGCCGCCACCGGTGAGTGGGCCGGGCTCAGCCGCTCCCACCAGGAGGTCGGGGAGGAGATCACCCAGCTCGTCGGCATGAGCCGCGAACAGTTCTGCCAGGTCGTCCTCCTCCCGCAGGGCGACTTCGCGAAGTTCCTGCGCGCCGACGCCGAGGCCCGGGGCAAGCTCCTCGGCCGTCTCTTCGACACCCGCCGCTTCGCCGCCGTCGAGGAACGCCTCGCCGAGCTGCGGCGCGCCGCCGAGCAGCAGGTACGGGACGGGGACGAGCGGCTCCTCACCCTCGCCCACCGCATGACGCAGGCCGCCGGTGGACTCGACGCCGCCCGCACGCCCGTCGAGGGGCGGCCCGGCGATCCCGGCCTCGCCGACTCCGTCCTGACCTGGGCCGCGGTCGCCCGCACGGAGGCCCGCGAGGCCCTCGACATCGCCGACGTACGGTTCGCCGCCGCCGAGCGCGGGCAGATCGCCGCGCGCGCCGCCCTCGACACCGAGAAGGAGCTCGCGGACCGCCAGACCCGGCACGCCGACGCGCTCCGGCGCCGCGAGCAGCTCACCGCCCGCGCCCCCGAGCGCGACCGGCACCAGGCCGCCCTCGACCGCTCCCTCAAGGCCGAGCGCGTCACGCCCGCGCTCGCGCTGCGCCAGGAGGCCGAGCGCGACCACGCCACCGCGGACGCCGCCCGCGCGCGGTTCCGCGCCCTGCTGCCGGCGGAGCTCGCCGACGCCGGGGCCGAGCACCTCTCCGCCCTGGAGCACCGGCTGCGAGGCGAGCTCGGCGGACTCGAGGAGGCCCGCCGTGCCGAGCGGCGCGCCGAGCTCCGTGCCGCCGAGATCGCCGAGGAGCGCACCGTCCTGGCCCGGGAGGCCCGGGCCGACGAGGACGTCCTCCAGGACGCGGCCGGCTGGCTCGCCGACTGGGAGCCGCGCCGCGCCGCCCTCACGGCACGCGTCGAGGCCGCGACGGACGCCGCGGCCCGCGCCGAACACCTCGCGGGCCGTCTGGAGCCCGCCCGCCGACGCCTCGCCGCGGCCCGCCGCCGTGACGCCCTGGCGCGGGACACGACGGCCGCCGAGGCCCGGCTCACGGACGCCCGCGAGCACCGGAACACCGCCCACGAGGAGTGGCTCGACGTCAAGTCCCGCCGGCTGCGGGGGATCGCGGCCGAACTCGCGGCCACCCTCGCCGAGGGCGAGCCCTGCCAGGTCTGCGGCTCCGCCGCCCACCCGGCCCCCGCCCGCACCACCGCCGACCACGTCGACCGCGCCACGGAGGACGCCGCCTACGCGGCCTACACCCGCGCCGACGAGGCCCGTACCGCCGCGGAGCGCGAGCTGGCCGTCACCCGGGAGGCCTGGTCCACGGCCCGGGCGGAGGCCCTGCCCGATTCCGGCGGCCCCGGGCCCTCCGCCGCTTCCACCTCCTCCTCCACCAATGACCCAACCGTCGGCGAACTCGACCGCGAGGTGGGGGAGTTGGCCCGGCTCCACGCCGAGGCGCACGCGCTCGCCGGGCAGACGCATGCCGCCCGGGAGGCGCTCGCGCGCGCCGAGCGGGAGCACGAGGAGCGGGTCGGCGCGCAGCGGGAGGCCGAGCGGCGGGTCGCCGCACGCACCTCGCGCCGCGAGGCGCTGGAGCGGGAGCGGTCCGCGCTCGACGAGGAACTCGCCCGTGGGCGCGGTGCGTTCGGCAGCGTGGCCGAACACGCCACCCGGCTGGAGCGGAAGATCGCCGTCCTGGTCGACGCCGCCGGGGCCGTACGCGATGCCGAACTCGCCGCCCAGCGGCTCAAGGAGGCCGACGCCCGGCTCGCCGACGCCGCCTACCGCGCGGGCTTCGCGCATCCGGCCGAGGCCCGCGCCGCCTTCCTCGACGAGGCCGCCCGCCGCGCCCTCCAGCAGCGGGTGGACGCCTGGCAGGCGGAGGCCGCGGCCGTCGCGGACCGGCTCGCCGAGCCCGGCACCGCGGCCGCCGCCGCACTCCCGTCCGCCGACCCGGCCGCGGCCGCGGCCGCCCACGCCGCGGCGGACCGTGCCCTGCGACAGGCCTCGTCCGCGCTGGCGGCCGCGCGCGAGCGGGGGACCGAACTGACCGGGCTCTCCCGGCAGGCCGGCACCGAGGTCCGCCGGCTCGGCCCGATCCGCGAGGAGTACGACCGGGTGGCCCGCCTCGCCGGGCTCACCGCGGGAACGTCCGCCGAGAACGAGCGCCGGATGCGCCTGGAGTCGTACGTCCTGGCCGCCCGGCTCGAACAGGTCGCCGCCGCCGCGACCGCCCGTCTCCAGCGCATGTCCTCGGGCCGCTACACGCTCGTGCACTCCGACGCGCGCACCGGCGGCAAGCGGGCCGGCCTCGGGCTGCACGTGGTCGACGCCTGGACGGGCAACGAACGCGACACCGCCACGCTCTCCGGCGGCGAGACCTTCTTCGCCTCCCTCGCGCTCGCGCTCGGTCTCGCCGACGTCGTCACGGACGAGGCCGGCGGCGTCCGGCTCGACACCCTCTTCATCGACGAGGGCTTCGGCAGCCTCGACGAGCAGACCCTCGACGAGGTCCTCGACGTCCTCGACTCGCTGCGCGAACGCGACCGCAGCGTCGGCATCGTCAGCCACGTGGGCGATCTGCGCCGCCGCATCCCCGCCCAGCTGGAGGTCGTCAAGGCGCGGCAGGGCTCCGCGGTGAGGCTGCGTACGGGCGAGGACGCGCTCAGCGGCTGATGGAGCGCCGGGGCAGCGGCGAGGAGTAGACGACGCTCGTCGTGACCGAGCCGAGCGTGGCGATCTTCCCGGAGATCTCCTCCAGGTGCTTCATCGAACGGGCGGCGACCTTGAGGACGAAGCAGTCGTCGCCGGTGACGTGGTGGGCCTCCAGGACCTCCGGAGTGGTGGCGATGAGGTCGTGGAACGGCTTGTAGTTGCCGTGGGGATAGCGCAGCCGGACGAAGGCGAGGATGGGCAGCCCGAGCCGGTCCTGGTCGACGATCGCGGTGTACCCGGCGATCACTCCGGCGTCCTCCAGGCGCCGCACCCGCTCGGTCACGGCGGACGGCGACATCGACACGGCGCGGGCGAGCTCGGCGAAGCTGGCCCGGCCCTCGGACTGGAGGGCTTCGAGGATGCGCCAGTCGGTGGCGTCCGGGGTGTATGCGGTGGTCATGCAGGAGAAATAGCAGGGGAATCCCCGGCCGATCAAGCGAACAGCCGGGGATTCCCCTGGAGCGGTACGCGGTCGGTGCCGTGAACGCGTAGCGCGGGGCAGGGTCGTGCAGCGCCCCGCCTAGAGGCGGGAGATCTCGTCGACCAGGTCGTCGAGGCCCAGCGGGCCCTGCGAGAGGGCCGCCATGTGCCAGGCCTTCGCGTCGAACGCCTCGCCGTGCGCGGCCCGCGCGTTGGCGCGCCCGAGCAGCCAGGCGCGCTCGCCCAGCTTGTAGCCGATCGCCTGTCCCGGCATCGAGAGGTAGCGGGTCATCTCGCTCTCCACGAAGGCCGGCGGGCGGCTGCTGTGCAGCTGGAAGAACTCCTGGGCGAGCTCCGGGGTCCACCGCTCGCCCGGGTGGAACGGCGAGTCGGCCGGGATCTCGAGACCCAGGTGCATGCCGATGTCCACGATCACCCGGCACGCGCGCATCATCTGGCCGTCGAGGTAGCCGAGGCGCCGCTCCGCGTCGGGCAGGAAGCCGAGTTCGTCCATGAGCCGCTCCGCGTACAGCGCCCAGCCCTCCACGTTGGCGCTCACCTTGCCGATGGTGGCCTGGTAGCGGGAGAGCCGGTCGGCGACGTGCACCCACTGCGCGATCTGGAGGTGGTGGCCGGGGACACCCTCGTGGTACCAGGTCGACACCAGGTCGTACACCGGGAAGCGGTTCGTGCCGTCCACCGGCAGCCAGGTGCGGCCGGGGCGGGCGAAGTCCTCGGACGGGCCGGTGTAGTACGGCGCGGCGGCGCCGCCGGGCGGGGCGATCCGGGACTCCACCCGCCGTACCCGGTCGGCGAGTTCGAAGTGGGTGCCGTCGAGGGCCGCGATGGCCTCGTCCATCAGCTCCTGGAGCCAGACCCGGACCTCCTCCACGCCCTCGATGTGCGTCCCGTGCTCGTCGAGGTGGGCGAGCGCCTCCCAGGGGCCCGCGCCGGGCAGGATCCGCTCGGCCTCGGTCCGCATCTCACCGAGGAGTCGGTGGTACTCGGTCCAGCCGTACGCGTAGGCCTGGTCGAGGTCCAGGTCGGTGCCGTTGAAGTAGCGGGTCCAGCGCTGGTAGCGCTCACGGCCCACCGTGTTGGGGGCGTCCGCGACGGCCGGGGCGTACACGTCCCGCATCCAGTCCCGCAGGGCCGCGACCGCCTCCGTGGCGCCCCGGGAGGCCGCCGCGAGCTCGGTGCGGAGCTCCTCGGGCAGCGTCTCGGGGCCGGCGGCGGCGAACTCCTCGAACCAGCCCGGCCTTCCGCTCTCCCCGCCCGCCCACTCGGTGAGCTGCTCGACGAAGGTGGCGGTGGGGCGCGGTCCGGCGAACCGCTTGCGCTCCAGGCCCAGTTCGAGCGCGGTGCGGTACCCCTCCAGTGCGGCGGGAACGGCCCGCAGACGGGCGGCGACCGCCGTCCAGTCCTCCGGGGTCTCCGTCGGCATCACGGTGAAGACGATGCGCACGCTGTGGGCGGGCGAGCGCATGTTGCTGACCGTGCACAGGCCCTCCTCGGCCTCGTGCATGGCGAGTTCGGCCGTGAGGCGCTCCCTCAGCAGCCGGGCGCAGCGCTGTTCGGCGTCGGTCGAGGCGCCCGCGGCGCGCTCCGCCTCGTCGAGCGCGGCGAGCGTCCGCCGGGCCAGTTCCGCCACGGCCTTCTGCCCGTCGGGCGAGAAGTCGGGCAGACGACCGGCGCTCTCCTTGACTCCCAGGTACGTACCGGTGATCGGGTCGAGGGCGATGAGTGCGTCGACGTGGGCGTCGGCGACCTGGCGGGGCAGCGGGCTGCTGGAAGTCTCTGGCATGGGGGCCATCCTGATGCCTCCGGCGGGGCCGCGTCACCCTCGTCCGGTCTCAGTCGGCTGACAAGGAAGGGCCCGTCGACGGTGGCAGCAGCGGGCCGCACTCCCACTGCTGGAAGATCAGCCGGGTCTCGACCCGGGCCACCTCGCGGCGCGAGGTGAACTCGTCGAGCACGAGTCGCTGCAGGTCGGCGGGGTCCGCCACGGCCACATGCACCAGGTAGTCGTCGGGTCCGGTCAGATGGAACAGGGCCCGGGACTCGGGCAGGGCCCGGATTCGGTCCACGAACGGACCGATCAGTTCCCGCCGGTGGGGGCGGACCTGGACGAGGAGAAGCGCTTCAAGTCCGCGGCCGAGTTTGGCCGGATCCAGTCGCAGCTGGTGTCCGAGGATGACGCCCGTGCGGCGCAGCCGTGCCACCCGGTCGAGGCAGGTCGACGGCGCCACGCCGACCTCGGCGGCGAGCTCGCGGTAGGTGGTCCGGGCGTCGTTCTGCAAGAGGCGAAGAATGTGCAGATCGACCGCGTCCAGTACGACAGATTCAGCCATCGGTCGAACGTAGCACGGCTACTTCCCGCTACCTTCCGGTATACGTTCACAGTGCCGCCATGGACGCCATGGACCGCGACCCCTCGGCCACCCCGAGGGCGCTCGCCACCGAAGCCGTACACGCCGGCCGCGAGGACCTCGCGACGCTCGGAGTGCACGCCCCGCCGATCGACCTGTCCACCACCTACCCCTCGTACGACGCCCGGGCCGAGGCCGCCCGCATCGACGAGTTCGCCACCACGGGGGCCCGGCTCGACGGCCCGCCCGTCTACGCCCGGCTCGACAACCCCACCGTGGCCCGCTTCGAGGAGGCGCTGGCCCGACTGGAGGGCACCGAGTCCGCCGTGGCCTTCGCCAGCGGGATGGCCGCCCTCAGCGCGGTCCTGCTGGCCAGGGCGAGCCAGGGGCTGCGCCACGTGGTCGCGGTCCGCCCGCTGTACGGCTGCAGCGACCACCTCCTGGACGCGGGGCTGCTCGGCACCGAGGTGACCTGGACCGACCCGGCGGGCATAGCCGACGCGATACGGCCCGACACCGGCCTCGTCATGGTCGAGTCCCCGGCGAACCCGACCCTCGCCGAGGCCGACATCCGCGCCCTCGCTTACTCCTGCGGCTCCGTGCCGCTCCTGGTCGACAACACCTTCGCCACGCCGGTCCTCCAGCGCCCCGTCGAACAGGGCGCGCGGATCGTGCTGCACAGCGCGACCAAGTACCTGGGCGGGCACGGCGACGTCATGGGCGGGATCGTGGCCTGCGACGAGGAGTTCGCCCGTACCCTCCGCCAGGTCCGCTTCGCCACCGGCGGGGTGCTGCACCCGCTCGCCGGTTATCTGCTGCTGCGCGGACTCTCCACCCTCCCCGTACGGGTGAGGGCGGCGTCCGCCTCGGCGGCGGAGCTCGTCCGGCGACTTGCCACCGACCCCCGCATCGCCCGCGTCCACTATCCGCGGATCGGTGGCGCGATGATCGCCTTCGAGGTGTACGGGGACCCGCACGACGTGATCGCCGGCGTGCGGCTGATCACCCCGGCGGTGAGCCTCGGCAGCGTCGACACCCTCATCCAGCACCCGGCCTCCATCAGCCACCGGATCGTGGCCGAGGGAGACCGGCGCTCGGCGGGCGTCAGCGACCGGCTGCTGCGCATGTCGGTCGGTCTCGAGGACGTCGAGGACCTCTGGCGGGACCTGACGCAGGCGCTCAGCGCTCCGCCCGCCGGACCTCTCCGTGAGGCAGCGACCGCGACGGTGACGCAGGGCGCGGGGCCGGTCGCGGTGGAGCGGCCAGTCGGGCGGTGATCACCAGGGTGCCCTCCTCGATCTGGTAGTCGAGGGGAAGGTTCAGCGCCCGCATGGCGGCCACCATCCCGGTGTTGGACGCCTGGGTCACGGCGTACACGCTCTCGCAGCCGGCCTCCTCGGCCATCGCCACGAGCCGGCCGAGGAGCTCGGAGCCGATGCCGCGCCGCTGCCAGTCGTCCTCGACCATCAGGGCGACCTCCGTCTCGTCGCCGTCCCACAGCAGGTGACCGAGGGCGACGAGCCGCCCGGAGGTCGTCTGCACGGCGAGCGTGCGCCCGAAGCGGGGGCTGAGCAGGTGGTCGAGGTAGCGGTCGGCGTCGCCGATCGGGCCGTGGTAGCGCAGACCGAGCGTGCGGGTCGAGCAGCGGTCGTGCATGGCCCGGGCGGCGGGCACGTCGCGCTGGTCGGCGCGGCGGATGGTGATCTCGTTGCCTTCCGGAAGGGTCAGCACGTCCTGGCTGTGCGGGAGACGCGGGCCGAGCCGTGCGTCGAGCTCGACCAGCGCGCGGGCGCGGGCGAACTCGGTCGGGGTGAAGGGGAGATAGGGCCGCTCGACGATGAGCGTGCCGCCGTGCGGGTCGCGCAGCCGCATCACCGTCTCCTCCAGGACCCCTTCGACCGGGGCCTGTTCGCCGATGGGGCGGCCGGTGAGCGAGAGGGCCGGTACGGAGTGGAGGGTGCAGCGGCCGAGGAGCTGGCGCAGCGCGAGCGGCAGTTCGGCCGCGTCGAGCGCCGTACGGGTGGCGAGGCCGAGGACCCGGGTGGGGGTGTCGACCAGGTCGTGGGCGTCGGCCCGCTCGGTCCAGGTGTCGCGGCCGCCGGCCGCCGCGGTCTCGCGGGCGAGGGCCTGGGCGGAGAGGTCGGCGGGGGCGCGGAGCAGGAACTCGTCGACCGTGCCCCGGGCGAGCGGGTGGGTCTGCAGGGTGAGGATGTCCACGCCCAGGCGGGCGAGGACCGTGCACAGGGCGGCGAGGCTGCCCGGGGTGTCCTGGACGGTGGTCCGCATCCGCCAGAGCACGGTCTCCCCGGCCGGCCTGGACGCGGATGCCGCCTGGTCGCTCGGCTCGGCCGGGTCGGTCGACGCGGAGGCAGCGGTGCGGGCGGCCGGCCCGCCGGTATCACCGGCGGGCGGTGCATGGCTGTGGCTGTGCCGCCGCGCCCACCACGTGTGGAAGCCGGCGGTGGCGGCCAGCGCGATCGCCGAGAAGACCAGGAGGTAGTGGCCGTCGGGCCCCTTGGCGATGGTCTTGGCGATCGTGTCGGCCACCACCACGGCGGTGAACAGGGCGGCGAGCTCGATCAGGTCGTGCCGCCAGTGGTGCGGGCGGCGGTTGCTCTTCGAAGACGTCACATCGGTCATGGCTTCACTGTGACTCAGCGGTGTTGCGTGATCACGAACGCTTTGTGACTGACGGGTTAAGCGCCGATCTGGTGCCTTAGAGATGGATTCGGACCGTTTGGGTCCAAGCCTGATCGCCCCTCTGACCGGCTCCCTCACCGGCCTACTAATCGGCCCTCTGATCACCTTGGCGACCGGCGCGAGCGGCAGGCCTACCGCGCGGCGCCCTGGCCCGCTCCCTGAAGCAGTGCGGTCCGCAGCCGCTTCGCCTGGACGACCAGCTGCGAGGAACCCGATCCCGAGGCCACACCGTCGAGCCCGGGGAGCTCGCCGCCCGCCCCGCACCGCTCCACACAGTCGGCCGCCACCGCGAGGAGCTCCCCGAGCCCCCGGACCGGCTTCTCCGCGACCAGCGCTTCCGGCAGCGTCGCCGCCAGCAGGGCCCAGGTCGTCCCGTACGCCCCGGTGGCCGCCGTCGTCCGGGCCGCGTCCGCCAGCCGGTTCGGCTTGACCGAACCCTCGGTGACCAGCCGGCCCAGCTCCTCGCCCACCTGGCGCGCGTCCAGCTCGCCCCGGGACGCGAGCACCAGCAGCGCGTCCACCGCGCGCAGCCGGTCGTCCGCGTCCCCGTTGCCCAGCGCGACCGCCAGGGCGAGGGAGACGGCCCGGCCGCCCCGGCCGCCGGCCTCGGCCAGCCCGGTCAGCGGCTCGGAGCTCTCGCGCGAGCCGAAGAGGGCGTGGGTGAGCGACGGCAGGACGCACACCGCCAGTACCTCGCGGTCCTCGGGCAGGATCGGCGCCCAGTGCTCGGCGCCCTCGATCCAGTGGTAGCAACGGCGGGGCGTCGCCTCCAGTGAGCCGCCCAGCCACCGGAAGGCGGGCGGGAACTCCTCCCGGACCACGGCGCGGTCGGCGATCTCGACCACCAGGCGCTGGTACAGGGACCACAGCTCCAACATCCGGTCCTCCTCCCGCCGGAGGATCCGCACGGACGCCGCCACGGGCTCGTCCGTCCGCAGCCAGGTGGCGAGCCGCCGCCCGGCCGGGGTGTCCAGCGCCTCCGCGTCCCCGGCCGCCCGCTCGGCCGCCGGGCCCGTCCGCCGGACCCGCAGCAGGGCCTGGGCCAGATCGGCCGGGGCGGGCTCGACACCCGCGTCCCGGTAGGAGCGCAGCCGCTCCACGAGCGTCGCCGGATCGATGGCGCCGGTGCTCAGCGTCGGCGTGGCGAGCAGGAAGGGCAGCGCGTCCGTGCCGATGAGGGCGGCGGCCTCCCACAGCCGGGTGTCCTTGATCCCCGTCAACACCTCATGGAGACAGGCCGTGGCCCGGGGCTCCCAGGTGAGCCGGGCGTCGATCCACGACCGCTCCACCGCCCCGACCAGCCCCGCGAGCGCCGCGTGGACTCCGTGGGAGGAGTGCGTGAAGTGGTGCGGCTGCTGCCAGACCGAGATGGTGAACGCCTCGCGCACGGCCCGCGTCAGCCCGTCCCGGTCGCGGTGCGCGTGCCGCACCAGACCGTCGAGGGCCCGCTCGAACCGCACCGGGTCGTCGGAGACCCCCTTCGCCAGCAGGTCCTCCACCAGCGCCTCGATCGTCGACGCCGGGGGCCCGACCGGCTGCGGCTCGGGCACGGGCGGCAGGATCTCCTCGTACGGACCCCCGCTCCCCTCCTCCGCGACCTCCCCGAACAGCGCCACCGCGGCCTGCCGGTGCACCGGACTCAGCAGCCCGGCCTGACCGGCCAGCTCCAGCCGTACGGAGGCGTCCACGGCGGACAGATGGCGGCCCACCAGCTTCAGCGCGCGCCCCTGGAGGTCGGTGTCCTCGTTCCCGAAGACCTCCGCCACCGCGGGCAACAGCTCGGCCGCCGCGCCGGGCTCCCGCGCCAGCACCTTGCCGACCAGCGTCAACTGGGCCCGCACCAGCTTCTTCTCGGTCCGGAAGAGCACGGCACCCGTCATCTCGGCCAGTGCGGCGGTCGACAGCGTCCCGTCCGAGGCCAGCCCCGCCAGCACCTCCTGTGCGTACCCCGCGATGGGCGACGGAGTGTCCGCCGTCATCCCGACCAGGTCGGGGACCCGCTCCAGGAACTCCGCCGCGGTCGGCTCGACCAGCCGCAGCACCTCCAGCGGGAACCGGAGGTCGCGGGGGCGGCCGCCCCGCAGCAGCCGGGAGACGGCGGTGTCGATGACCTCGGCCCGGTCCAGCAGGCCCTCCCCGACGAGCGTCGCGACCGCCGTGGGCCAGTGCGCCTGGGCGGCCTCGGTGACCGTCCAGGTCAGCGCGTCGGGGGCCTCCGTCATCGAGAGGGCGTGGACCGCCAGGACCGGCGTCTGCGGATCCGTCCGCAGCTGCTCCAGGAGCGGGGGACCTTCCGCCGCCCACCTCGCGCGGCGGGTGGACACCAACGCCCATACCCAGCCGAGGACGTAGCCGTCGGACGCCGGCACGGCGCAGCCGGACCGCTCCACCAGGCCGCGGATCAGCTCGTAGCTGTGCTCCGCGACGGCCGGCCGCGCGGCGAGCCGGCCCGCCACGTCTGCCATCCACTCCGGAGCCTGGCCGACGGTCGCCAGGAGCGCCGGGGCACAGCCGTCCGAACGCCAGGGGACGAGATCACGGCCGCCGAGCCAGGTCGCCGCCGCCGAGGCTCCCGGGTGACAGCCGGCTCCCGCGACGTACAGCGCGCGCCGGACGTCGGCCGCCTCTCGCGGGCGCTTGTTCTCCCAGCCCCGCACCTCGGTGCGCAGCGACTTCAGCTCCGCGAGGACCGTCCTCCGCTCCGCCGGTCCCAGCCCCTCCAGCAGCGCGGGCACCTCATCGGCGCGTCCGCCGCGCACGGCCCCGACCAGCTCCTCGACCCCCACGGACTGCTCGACCCCCATGGCCTTCTCCGTCCCCATGGCCTTCTCCGTCCCCACGGCTTTCTCCGTCCCCATGGCCTTCTCCGTCCCCACGGCTTTCTCCGTCCCCACGGCTTTCTCCGTCCCTCGCGTCACTGCCCCGACCCCCATCTTCGGCTCCTCCGCCTCGAGCCTCGTCACCGAGCCCCTCACCGCACCGCCCCCGGCCCCGTGTCCGTCATCCGCTCCAGGTCCGCCACCGGATCGGCCCGTTCCTGCGGCTCCGCGTCCGCCACCGCGTCCGGCACCACCTCGGCGGCCTTCGCGCCCCGCCGGACCATCCGCACCGCGAGCGCGTGCTTGCACGGGCCCCGCCGTCCCTGATAGTCCGCCCACCACCGGCAGGTGCAGCTCAGCGCCCCGTCCGACTCCCGCACACGGTAACGGCGCTCTCCCGAGGCCACCGTCGCCAGGTCTCCCTCGACCTCCACCGCGCCCTCCGCCACCAGCCGCCGGGCGTCCACCAGACGGGGGTTGTGCCGCTCGGCGCGGTCCGCGTCGTACGGCAGCTCCCGGTGGAAGTAGGCCGCCTCCGCCACGTCGTACCCCACGCGCCCCGCCGTGCCCAGCCGGGTCAGCGCCGCGCGCACCCGGTCGACCGTGAGACCGGCCTGCGCCGCGAGGTCCGCCGGGTCGATCCGCGGCTCCCAGGCCAGCAGCACGGCGGCCAGCTCGGCGTCCTGCGCCGCCTCCTCCGTCGCCAGCGCCTCAAGCACCCCGCCCTCGCCGGAGAAGCCCCGCGCCGGATCGGGCGACAGGGTCAGCGTGAGCCGCATCCCCGGCAGGGTCACCTCCCAGGCGCTCGCCGTGGCCACGCCGTCCGGCACCGGCCCGTACACCCGCAGCCCCGTGGCGTGCCGCAGTACCCGCTCCAGGGCGACCAGCCGGTCGGGACCCGGCAGGCACACCGCACCCGGACCCGGCCGCGTCGTCGGACGCAGGGTCCGGCCCGCGGGGACGATCCACAGCGGGCCGCGCCCCCGGGCCTGCGTGCGCGGCAGGGACCGCAGGAACCGGACGGCCTCCGCCCCGGAGAGCTCGGCCCGCAGGTCGAACCGGGCCGAGGCGACCTGGGCCTCGGCGAACCCCCGCAGCCAGCGGTCCGGCAGCGGGACCTTCTTCTCCACGACCGCCCCCGCGAGGGTGGTCACCGCCATCTCCTCGGGACCGACCCGCAGATGCAGCGGATCGTCCCCGGTCATCCGCGACAGCGCTTCACGCAGCGGGTTGTTGACGTCCACATTGGTCGTGCCGTGTCCGGTCTCCGCGCCACCGAGCCCCTCTTCGAGCACGTCCAGACGCGCGTACACCCCGCCGCAGCCGGAGAACGACTCGAACCGCAGCCGGTCCCCGTTCCCCGTCACCACCGGGTCGAGCGAACGCGCCTGGATCCGCTGGTGGTAGCGGGCCGCCGCCACGTCCGCGACCGCGAGCAGACCGCGGGCGGCGGCCTGCGGCGCGGCCAGGAAACCGGAGAAGAAGCGGGGATGTGCCTCGACCCCACGAGGCGTGAGACCCCCGGAGGTCTCCAGGCCGAGCAGCCGGCCGGAGCCCGCGGACTCCAGTGCGGAAGGGCGTGCGTAGGCGAGCGCCTGTACGGATCGCGTCATGGGGAAAACGTTAGGACCCCCCACTGACAATCACGCGGGGAGCCCTCCGTACCGCCTCCGACCAGGAGTTACTGCCCGACGAGCCCGGGCCGCAGCACCTTGCTGAACAGCACGGACCCGCCCTCGGCCCGCAGCCGCACCGTCAGCTCGCCGCTGTGGCCGTCGATGTCGACCTCGCCGAAGTACTGCGGGCTCTCCATCGGCGACAGGTTCGCCCGCTCCGGAGCCCGGACGAAGACCCGCTCAGGACCGAAGGTCGCGTCCAGCGCGTTCGCCGGGAACCCGCCCGCGGCCAGCGGACCGGACACGAACTCCCAGAAGGGGGCGAAGTCCTGGAAGGCCGCCCGCTCCGGCGCGTAGTGCTGGGCGGAGGTGTAGTGCACGTCCGCCGTCAGCCACAGCGTGCCGGTGATCCGGCGGTGCTTCACGAACCGCAGCAGCTCCGCGATCTGGAGCTCGCGGCCCAGCGGCGCGCCCGGGTCGCCCTGGGCGACCGCCTCGAAGTTCGCCGAGCCGTCCGGCACGACCAGGCCGAGCGGCATGTCCGCCGCGAGCACCTTCCACACCGCGGCGGAGGCGGCCAGCTCCCGCTTCAGCCAGGCCAGCTGCTCCGCGCCGAGGATGCCGGTCGTGTCGTCGGCCTGCCGCCCGGGGGAGTTGGCGTTCCGGTACGAGCGCATGTCGAGCACGAACACGTCGAGCAGCGGCCCGTACCGCACCACGCGGTGCATCCGGCCCGATCGCGAGGCCCCACCGCCCCCGCGCGCGTGGAGGGTGGACACCGGCGTGTACTCGCCGAAGGCGCGCAGGGCACGGCCGGCGAGGACGTCGACGTCCTTCTCCGTGTAGCGCGCGTCGTCCAGGATCTGGCCCGGGTACCAGTTGTTCCGTACCTCGTGGTCGTCCCACTGCACCACCGACGGCACCTGCGCGTTGAACGCCCGCACGTTGTGGTCGAGCAGGTTGTAGCGGAAGTTGCCCCGGTACTCGTCGAGCGTCTCCGCGACCTTCGACTTCTCCGGCGTCGTGACGTTCCGCCAGATCCGCCCGTCCGGCAGCGTCACGCTGGGCTGGATCACCCCGTCGGCGTAGATCGAGTCGCCGCTGCACAGGAAGAAGTCCGGGTCGAGCCGACGCATCTCCTCGTACGCGCGGAAGCCGCCGATGTCGGGGTTGATGCCCCAGCCCTGGCCCGCGATGTCCCCCGACCACAGGAAGCGGACGCCGTCCCGCCGCCGTTCCGGAGCCGTACGGAAGGTGCCGACCACCGGCTCGCCCGTCCGGCGCGGATCGTCCGGGTCCGCCAGTGTCACCCGGTAGTGGATCTGCTCGCCGGCCGGCAGTCCGCGCAGCGCCGCCGTGCCGGTGAAGTCCGTACCGGCGCCGATCAGCGGCCCGTGGTGCCTCCGTACGCGCCGGAACGACTCGCTCGCCGAGGTCTCGACGAGCATGCGCGCCGGCCGGTCCGACCGCACCCACACCAGACCCGAGGAGGCCGTGACATCGCCCGTCTGCACACCCCAGCCGGCCCGCGGCCGGCCCGAGAGCGCGAACGCCGGGGCCGCGAGGCCGGCCCCGCCGAGCGCGAGCGCCGCCGAGGCGGCCAGCGAACCGCGCAGCAGGCCGCGCCGGGCCGGGGAGGGGGGAGTACCGGGCACGGAGTGGGACATGGAAGACCTCCGAAGACCTGTCCGGGCGCGGGAGTCGCGCCGCCGCCCCCTGCCTAACGGCCGGGGGCGGCGCCCACACCAACCCCGCGTGAACAGATCACTCCCGGCCCACCGCCTCGGCCACCAGCCGGACGCCGCGCGCGATGACCGAGGGCGACAGATGCGCGTACCCGATGACCAGCCGTACGTCCCCGTCGGCCGGCCGCGCCGTGCCGTACTCCTCCAGCGACCGCAGCGCCACCCCCGCCTCCGCCGCCCGCGCCAGGAACCGCGCCGGGGGCCCGAAACGCCCCGGCACGCGCGCGATGACGTGCAGCCCGGCCGCGATCCCGCTCACCCGGGTGCCGGGCAGCTGCTCGTCGAGGGCGGCGAGCAGCACGTCCCGCCGCTCCCGGTAGGCGCGCTGACACCGCCGCAACTGGCGGTCGTACCCGCCCCGCGCCACGAACTCGGCGAGAACGGCCTGGTCGAGTACGGGATTTCCGAGGTCCATCGTCCTCTTGCGCTCGACGACCTCGCCGAGCAGCGCACCGGGGACGAGCATCCAGCCGAGCCGCAGCCCCGGCGCCAGCGACTTGCTGACCGTGCCCGCGTACGCGACGCGCTCCGGGTCCAGGCCCTGGAGCGCGCCGACCGGCGCCCGGTCGTAACGGAAGTCGCCGTCGTAGTCGTCCTCCAGGACGTACCCGTCCACCGCCCGCGCCCAGTCGAGGAGCGCGGCGCGCCGCTCCGCCGACCAGCTGATCCCGGACGGGAACTGGTGCGAGGGCGTCACGACCACCGCGCGCACCCCGGAGGCGGCGAGCGGCCCGGGCCGCAGCCCCTCCTCGTCCAGCGGCAGCCACACCGTGTCCATCCCGGTGCTCGCGAACAGCCGCCCGTGCTCCGGGCTGCCCGGATCCTCGACGCCGACCGTGCGCAGCCCCCGCGCCCGCAGGACGAAACCCATCAGCGTCGACGCCTGGGCCACGCCCGAACAGACCACGAGCCGCTCCGGATCGGCCACCACACCCCGCCGCCGCGCCAGCATCCCCGCCAGCGCCTCGCGCAGCTCGGGCAGCCCGCGCGGATCCGGGTAGCCGAGCGCCAGGTGCGGCAGCCGAGCCATGACGGACCGCTGGGCCGCGGCCCACGCGGCCCTCGGGAACAGCGACAGGTCCGGGGTCCCCGGATGGAAGTCCACCCGGACCCCCGGCGCGCCGGGCGCCGGATCGAGGGCCCCGCGCACGGCCGACCGCGCCGCACCGCCCACCCAGGTCCCCGCGCCCCGGTCGCTGCGCAGGTACCCCTCGGCGGTGAGCTGCTCGTACGCCTCGGTGACCAGGCCGCGGGAGACCCCAAGATCGGCGGCGAGCTCACGGCTCGACGGCAGCCGGGTCCCCGCCGTCAGCCGACCCGAGCGCACCGCGTCCCGCAGCGCCTCCTGAAGGGCCCGACCACGCCGCCGCGCCGGGGCGGCGACCGCCGGAAGCAGCAACTCCCAGGCCGGCTGGCCGTGTGGGCCGGCGGTGGTGGTCGGGGCGTGCCGGCCGGCGGTGGTGGGCCGGGCGTGCGGACCGGCGGTGGTGGGCTGCCCGTGCGGGACGGCATCGGTCGCCGTTCCACTCGGGCCGGTATCCGGAAGGGATCCGTCCGACGCGGTGCCATGGGCATCACACGTCTGACTCGTCCGGGGCGATGACACGTCCGCCTCACGATCCTCTTCCTGGGGGCGCTCCGGACGAGTATGCCGTGCCGGGGAAACGACGTGACGGTGCGGCTGGGAATCGTCCCAGCAGAGATTCAGGACGGGTGGCCCGGTGTGCTCTCACCGCGGGAGGGTCACGATCATCAGCCTGGCCGCGGCCGAGGCCGATCCGCTCTACGACCGCGGGGTGCTGTCCGAGCGCCACGTGGTGAGACGAGGGTGCCCCGGCAGTTCGGCGCGGCCGGTGGCCCACAACAGGGTGAGCCAGGGATCCGCGCCGCCCGGAGCCTCCGGAAACAGACGGGCGAGCACCCGCGAGCAGAGAGCGGAGGGCGGGGTCCAGGCAAGCCCGAAGCCTTCCGCCAGATCGTGCATGTGCACCAGCGTCTCTTGCACCCCCAGCGCCGCGAAGCCTTCGGGGTCCGACACCCCGGCGGCGTGGTGGGCGCGGACCCGGGGCGGCGTGGTACGCACCATGGCGACCAGCAGCGCGCCGCACGCCTCCAGCACCTGCACCAGGCCGGCCGGACCCGCGTCACGGTCCGCGAAGACGAAGACCGCGGGTCCGTCCGGCCTCTTCTGGCTCAACGCGAAAGGCACATGGGTGTCCAGCGGCGGGCTCTGCGGCCCCAGTTGCACGGCGTAGTAGAGCAGGTCGTTGGCGAGGTGCTCGGCGGTCTCCCAGCAGTCCCACTCCAGCGAACCGGCCTTACCGCCCCACCCCTCCGCGGGTGCGTCCCGAAGGATGCCCACGGCGAGCCGCACGGCAAGGTCGACGTCGTCCGCGGTGACGGGAGACAACACTGATCCGGCTTCGACTGATCGAGACATCGCAGCACCGTATCGCGAGGGAAGAGGGCAACGCCTTCCGGCTTCCAGGATCTGGTGCTGTGACCGGGAAGGTTCACCAGGGGGCCGTTCGCGAGATTGTTGCCCGTGCGGAGACGTCAGGCTTCGAGTTCGACACACGCCCTAGCACTGCGAGCAACCCGGCAAAGGTTCCCGGTCACAGCACTAGTCGGTGATCTCGATGGCTCCGCCGACCGACGGCACCGCCTGCGCCTGCTCCGGGACCGGAGCCGGCTTCCGCTGGGTGAAGCCCTGGAGGAGCTGGGCCAGGTCGACCCCGGTCGTGGAGGAGAGGAGCTCCATGCCCTGGGCGACGTTGTCGGCGACCGTACGGGACAACTGGCTCGCCCCGTCGGTGGAGATGACGGTCATCTTGTCGACGGCCGAGAGCGGCTCGGACGCCTTGGCGACGACCTGCGGCAGGACCTCGACGACCATCTGCAGGACGGCGGCGTCCCCGTACCGGGCGAAGGCGTCGGCCTTCTTCTCCATCGCCTCCGCCTCGGCGGAACCCCTCGCCGCGATGGCCGCGGCCTCCGCCTCGCCCTCGATGCGCACGGCGTCGGCGAGCGCGGCGCGGTGGGCCTTCTCGCCCTCACCGGTGAGCCTGGCCCGCTGGGCGTCCGCCTCGGCCTGCTTGACCTGGGCGATGCGGCGGGCCTCGGCCTCCTGCTCGGCCTGGTAGCGGGCGGCGTCGGCGGGCTTGCGGACCTGCGTGTCGAGCTGGCGGTCGGTCAGCGCGGCCTGGCGCGCGGCCACCTTCTCCTGCTCGGCCAGGATGTCCTGCCGGCGGGCGGCGTCGGCGAGCGGGCCGGCGGCGTTCGCCTGGGCGGCGGCCTCGTCGGTCTGGGCCTTGATCTCCGCCTGCTTCAGGTAGAGGGTCCGCTGCGCGATCGCGATCTCCTCCTCGGCCTTCAGCCGGGCCTGCTCGGCGGCACGGCGGGCGACGGCCTCGGCGATGTCCGCCTCCTGCTTGGCGCGGGCGGCCTCGGGACGGCCGAGGTCTTCGAGGTAGGAGCCCTCGGTGGTGATGTCCTGGATCTGGAAGGCGTCCAGGACAAGGCCCTGCCCGGAGAGACTGGCTTCGGCCTCCTCGGCGACCTGCCCGGCGAAGGCGGCGCGGTCCCGGATGATGTCCTCGACCGACATGCGGCCGACGATGGAGCGCAGGGCGCCGGACAGCACCTCCTGGGTGAAGCCGACGATGCCGTCCTGCTGCATCAGGAACCGCTGGGCGGCCGCCCGGATGGAGTCCTCGGTGCCGCCGACCTTGACGATCGCGACGCCCTCCAGATGGGCCTTCACCCCGCGGAGGGTCACCGCGCCGCGCACCGCGACCGGGATGTGCCGGCTCGACAGGTCGAGGGTGAACTTCTGCTGCACGAACGGGACGACGAACACCCCGCCGCCGACCACGACCTTCTGGCCGCTGTTGTCGGTGAAGACCCGGCCGGTCGCGGGATCGGTGGCCTGCTTGCCGCGCCGCCCGGTGATGATGAACGCCTCGCTGGGACCGGCCACCTTGTAGCGCGTGACGACGGCCAGGCCGAGGAGTACGACGAGGACGACGATGCCCACGACGGCGGCCAGGACAGGACTCATGGTGAGACCCCCTTGAAGGGAAGCGAAAGAAGGGAAGCGAAAGAAGGGAGAGTGAAGGGGAGGGACGGAGGGGGAGAAGGGAGCGAGGGCCGGGAGCCGCGCCTCAGCGTTCGACGGGGCGCACGGCCACCGACGTCGGCGACAGCACGGACTCCACCCATACCTCGGCGCCCCGCGCCACCGGCGACGCGGCCTTCGCCGCGTACTTCACCGGCTGCCCGCCCAGATACAGCAGGACTTCGCCGTAGCCTCCGGCGGGAATCGCCGTGACCACCGCTCCGGATGTACCCGTCAGGTCCTCGCTCCGCGGCGCGGGCGCTGCCCCGTCCCGGAGCAGCGCCCGGCTGAACCGCCAGGTCAGCCAGGCCACGAGGGCGCCCACGAGGAGGCCCGTGAGGGTCGCGATCCCGGGTCCGGCACCCGTGGCGCCCGTCGCGATGGCCCCCGTGAACCCGACGGCCGACACGAAACCGGCGATCACCGGCAGCGAGAGGAACCCGTCGAGGCCCCCTCCGAGGCCGCCTCCGAGTCCGTCGAAGAGTCCTTCGAGGATGCCGTCGAAGACGAGGGCGAGGAGCAGCAGGACGAGGCCCACGCTGCCGAGACCGAGAAACCATGCCACCCGCGCCACCCCGCCCCGTACGACCCTGCCCCGTAGGGCCTTGCTCGGGCCCCACAGGAATGTTTCCACGGCACGGCACCGCATTTCATTGCCGGATCCCGGCAGTCTTTACGCGTTCTTGATGCCGTCGTCGACGGGGTGGTGGCCGGCGCGGGCTCAGAGCGGCTGGTCGGGCCAGCCGAGGAGCCGGGCGCCGATCACGGCCGTCTGGAGCGTGTAGCGCTGGACCGGATCACCGGGGTCCGCACCCGTCAGCCGGTGGATGCGGTCCAGCCGGTACGTCATGGCCCGCACACTGAGGCTGAGATGGCGGGCCGCCTGAGCGGTGACGCACCCGGAGTCGAAGTACGCGGTCAGGGTGTCGAGCAGGGGCCGCGCGCCGCCGCGCGCCTGCTGGAGCGGGCCGAGCACGGTCTGTACGAGATCGGCCATGGCCTGCCGGTCCCGGGCGAGAACGGGGTAGACGAGCAGGTCGGAGGCGTGCAGGACGGGGTCGTCCAGGTGCATGCGGGCCGCGAGGTCGAGGGCGTTGAGAGCCTCCTCGTAGGAGTGGACGACTCCGCCGGCGCCCGGATGCGCGCGGCCGACGGCGACCTGGCCGTCGGTCGCCGCGTACGCCTGCTTGGCGAAGTGGGCGAGCACGTCGGGCTCGTCCGCCGGTGCGACGCAGATCAGCCGCCCGTCCTTGGTGGTGAGCAGCACGCGGCGATCGCCGAAGCGGGCGAAGAGCGAGGACTCGACGGCACGCGAGACCGCGCAGCCGTCGTCGTACGGCTCCGGACCCTGCGCCACCGCCACCGCGTGGGCGTGGGACAGGAGCAGGCCGAAACGCACCGCGCGTTCGGCGAGCCGGCCGAGGTCGCTGCGTCCGTAGAGGAGGTCGTCGACGAACTCCCGTCGTGCCGCCTCTTCCTGACGGATCGCCAGGCGCTGCGCCCGCTCGTGCCCCTCGGCGAAGGCGTCGACGGCCTGCTCGACGGCGCTCAGCAGATGGTCGGCGCCGGCCCCCCGCACCTCGGGGAGGACCCGCTGCGCGGCGGCGAGATGGGCGCGGACGAGGGCCCGCAGACCGATGCCGGCCTCCGCGGCCCGCTCTCCGCGGGCGCGCAGGCTCTCGCGCTCCTCGCGGGTGAGCCTCCGGCCGGCCGCGCACACCCCCGCCAGGATCTCGGCGTACCCCTCCAGATACTCCTCGATCGGCGCTCTCTCCGTCACGGCCCCTCCCGCCCTGCCCGGCGCGCCCTTGACGTGTTCTTGACGCACGGAGATCAAGAGTGACACGCGCGGGCGCGTCCGGGGCCGGGGAGCCGCGCGAGCGCCGGTGCCCCGTCCGGTATCGGCGAGGCTCCCGCTACCGGCTCAGCTCGACGGAGACGTGCGCGGACAGCGCGCGCAGGAAGTCGGGGGCGTCGAAGACCGCGCCGGCCGAGGCCACACCGACCGTCCTGGTCCGTCCCGTGAGGACGCGGTGGACCGCCTCCACCGCGAGCGGCGCGCTGACGGCGTAGATGTCCTGCCCGCTCGCCACGGCCCGCCGCTCCTCGCCGCCGGAGCGCACGACGACGTCGACCAGGAAGGTCTGCGCGGACCGGCCGCTCTCGTCGACCGCTGCCGGCGCAGGCGTCTCCGGAGCCGCCAGGTCCGTGGCCGCCTCGACCGTCATGTAGGTACGCACCTCGGGGATGGCGAGGTGGCTGGGGACGGTGACGACGTCGGCCATGGTGAACTCGCCGATCACGGAGCGGACCCCCAGCGGATCGGGGAAGGACCACTTCAGCGTCGGCGGGGCGTCGTCGCGGTGCTCGAGACGCCCGTTGCTGTAGACCAGACGCCGGCCGTCCCCCCTCCGCTGCCGGGAGACGGTGCCGGCGGTGCGGGTGCCGGCGGTGGGGTGCCAGCTGCTCAGGCCGTACGCGACGTGCGCCTCGTCGGCGGAGGTCCAGTCGCCCATCGCCGCGGTGACCAGCAGGTCGCCGAAGCCGCCGAAGAAGGCCATCGCGGGGACGATCACGGTGCCCGCGGCGGCGGCGCGATCCGCGAAGTGCGCGAACGTGTCCAGGTTGGCCTCGATCTCGGCGGCCACGTCCACGTACGGGATCCCGGCGCGCAGGGCCGCCTCGATCACGGGGGCGGCGGTCGAGGCGAAGGGGCCGGCGCAGTTGATCACGGCGGCGGCGCCGGCCAGTGCGCGGTCGAGCGAGGCCGGGTCGTCGACCGTGGCCGGCCGGACGTCGAGCCCGGGGTGGGACGCGGCGAGGGCCTGGAGCTTGTCGGCGTCGCGTCCGGTCAGGACGGGGACGAACCCCTGGTTCAGCAGCTCCGCCACCACGAAGCGCCCGGTGTGTCCGTAGGCACCGAATACCGCCACCACTCGTTCCGAACTCATTGCCTTCTCCTGCCGCGCTCGGTTGTTCAACTGTGTACATCCTGGCCGGAGATGATCGGCCGGCGTGAGTGTCGGGAACGACATGCCGCGTACAATTTCGGACATGGGTAGAGTCGCTCTCGCCGTCACCGACGGAATGCTGCACTTCGAACTGTCCGTGGCGTACGAGGTCTTCGGCGCCGACCTGTCCCACGTGGCCGACCCCTGGTACGACCTCACCGTCCACGGGCCGGGCCCCGTGCGGGTCGGCGGGTTCGGCCTGGAGCCCGACCACGGACTCGACCGGCTCGCGGACGCCGACACGGTGATCGTCCCTGGCTGGGCAGACGTCGACGTGGACCCGCCCGCCGAACTGGTCGACGCTGTGCGCGCGGCCCACGAGGCGGGCGCGCGGGTCGCCTCCCTCTGCACGGGCGCGTTCGTCCTGGCCGCCGCGGGCCTGCTGGACGGCCGGCGCGCGACCACGCACTGGGCGCACACCGACGTCCTGGCCGAGCGCTACCCCCGGGTGGAGGTCGACCCGGACGTGCTCTACGTGGACAACGGCAGTGTGCTCACCTCCGCCGGCAAGGCCGCCGCGATGGACCTCTGCCTGCACCTGGTCCGCCTCGACCACGGATCGGCGGTCGCCAACACGGTCGCCCGCCGCCTGGTCGTGCCCCCGCACCGGGCCGGCGGCCAGGCCCAGTTCGTCACCGCCCCGATGCCCGCCGAGGACGACCACCCGCTCACCGAACTGTTCCCCTGGGTGGTCGAGCGGCTCGACCGTCCGCTGACCGTGGAGGACCTGGCCCGCCAGGCGCGGATGAGCTCGCGCCACCTGGGCCGCCACTTCAGGGCGGCGACCGGCACCACCCCGCTCCAGTGGCTGCTCACCCAACGGATCCGCCGCGCCCAGGAGTTGCTGGAGACCACCGACGAGAGCGTCGACGCCATCACGGCGGCCACCGGCATGGGCACCGCCACGACCCTGCGCCGCCACTTCAACCGCACGGTCGGTGTGCCGCCGGACACCTACCGCCGAACCTTCCGCGCCACGCGAAGTGGTCCCCGATGACGTGAGGAAAGTGGACCTCAACCGGGACCGCCAGGCTTCCTAGCGTGGGGAGCATGAACGCGAACTCCCTGCGCGGGGTCCTCCTCGTGACCCTCGCCTACGCCCTCGTCGGCGCCTCCTTCACCGCGAACAGCCTGCTCGGCGACTATCCGTACGCGGGCGGGCAGGCGCTGCGCTACGGAGCGGCCTGTCTGCTGCTGCTCCCGTTCCTCGGCCGCGGCGGACTCGCCCCGCTCCGGATCCTGACCGTCCGTCACTGGCTGCGGCTCGGCGCGGTCGCCGCCGTCGGCATGATCGGCTTCAACCTCGCGGTCCTCGCCGCCGAACGCACCGCGGAGCCGGCCGTGCCCGGTGTCCTGGTCGGCTGCGCCCCCGTCGTCGTCGCCGTCCTCGTCCCGCTGACCGAGGGCCGCAGGCCCGCCCGGCCCGTCCTGTACGGGGCGCTGCTCGTCGCCGCGGGCGCGTTCACCGTGCAGGGCTGGGGGCGGACCGACCTCGCCGGCATCGGCTGGTCGGTGGCGGCGCTCGCCGGCGAGGTGGGGTTCACCGTGCTCGCCGTACCGGTGCTGCGGCTGCTCGGGCCGAAGCTGCTGACCGCCACCGTCTGCGGGGTCGGCGCGGTCGAGGCGGCGCTCGTGGGCCTCGCCGTGGACGGGGCCGGATTCGTCCGGACGCCGACGGCCGTGGAGACGGGCGCCCTGGTCTGGCAGGCGGCCCTGGCCACCGTCGTCGGATTCGTCCTCTTCTACATGGGCGTCCAGCGGATCGGCATGGAGCGGGCCACCCTCTACACCGGGGCGATCCCGGTCGCCGCGGCGCTGAGCGCGGCCCTGGTCGCGGACGCCGCCTTCGGCCTCCCGCAGGCGGCGGGCAGCCTCCTCGTGGGAGCCGGCGCCGCCCTGGGCACCGGCCTGTTCACGCGTCGGAGGTCAGCGGCTGCCGTCGAGGATCACGCGCGCGACGAGAGCCGGGTCGTCGTTCATGGGCACGTGCCCGCAGCCGGGCAGCCGCACGAGCCGGGCGCCGGGCAGGGCGTGCTTGGCGCGGACGCCCTGGCGGCGCAGGAGCAGCCGGTCCCGGGTGCCCCAGGCGACGGTGACGGGGACGCCGGGCACGTCCTCGCGGAAGAGCACGTCCCGTCCCGCGGCGAGGGTCTGGTGGAAGCCGGAGGCCTCGCGCAGCGCGAGCGTCTCGGCGACGACCGCCTCGGGTGAACGGCGGCCGGGGCGCGCGTAGATCGTGCTGGTGAGCACGGTACGGCCGACGGGCGTACGGGAGAGCCGCTCGATCACCGGCACGGGCATCGACAGGGCCGCGCCCCGCATGGCCCGCAGGGTTCCGAAGGCGTACCGCCGCTCGCCCTCCGACCAGAAGCCGGCGGGGGAGAGGGCGGTCACCGAGCGCACGAGCTCCTGCCGGCCGAGCTCCAGCGCGAGCAGCCCGCCCAGCGAGTTCCCCGCGACGTGCGGGCGGGCGAACCCGACCGCCTCGCAGAAGGCGCCGAGGACCGGCGCGACGGTGGAGAGGTCGTAGGCGCAGCCCTCCGGAAGCCCGTCCGAGGCGCCGAAGCCGGGCAGGTCGACGGCGATCACGTCGCGCTCGGCGGCGAGGATGTCGAGGACCGGCTCCCAGGCCTGCCAGTGGTGGCCGATGCCGTGGAGCAGCAGCAGCGGTTCCCCCGCCCCTCTCCGCTCGTACGCCATGGACGTCGTGCGGGGACCCGACGTGGTCCGAAACGTGAACGCGATCCGTGCGGGCATTCCGGCTCCCTGTCGTGAACAACTGTCGTAAACGGCTGTTGTGGACAACATGTCGTGAACATCTGACGTGAACACCTGTCGTGAACACCTGGCGTCCGAGGATTCTTGGACGGCTCGTCAGCAAGAATTACCGGTCGGTAGCCGTGAGTTCAAGACCCGCAGCCCCACGACCACGACGACGCCCTCGACGACGCCCACGACCACGCCACGGCCGGAGCTGGACAGGGCGGCGGCGGTCGGCTGGGATGGACGAGTGCCCACCGATACGCCGACCGACACCCTGACCGACCTCTTCGAGGAACACCGCCCGATGCTCCTCGGCGTCGCCTACCGGATGCTCGGACGTGCCGCCGACGCCGAGGACGTCGTCCAGGAGGCCTGGTTCCGCTGGACCGCCGAGGACCGCACCGCCGTCCGCGAACCACGCGCCTTCCTCGTACGGATCACCACCCGGCTCGCCATCGACCGGCTCCGTCAGGCCCAGGCGCGCCGCGAGTCGTACGTCGGCCCCTGGCTGCCCGAGCCCGTCGTCACCGACTTCGGCCCCGCCGCCCCCGACACCGCCGAGCGCGCCCTGCTCGCCGACTCCGTCTCGCTCGCCGTCCTCGTCGTCCTCGAATCCCTCTCGCCCCTGGAGCGGGCCGTCTTCGTGCTGCGTGAGGCCTTCGGCTTCCCGTTCGGGGAGATCGCCACCGCCCTCGACCGCTCGGAGGCGGCTGTGCGCCAGCTCGCCGGGCGCGCCCGGCGCCATGTCGACGAGGGCAAGCCGCGCTACGACGTCGACCCGGCCGAGCGCCGCGACCTCACCGAGCGCTTCCTCACCGCGGCGTCCGGCGGCGACCTCGGCGAGCTCCTCGCCCTGCTCGCCCCCGACGCGCGCCTCGTCGGGGACAGCGGCGGCAAGTCCAAGGCCCCGCTGCGGGTCATCGACGGCGCCGACAAGATCGGGCGCTTCTTCCGCGGCGTGTCCCAGGGGGCGGGGGACGCGTACGAGTACCGCTTCGCCGAGATCAACGGCGCCCCCGCCGTGCTCTCCTTCGTCGACGGCAGGCCCGACGCGGTCTTCCAGGTCGAGGTCCGCGACGGGCGCATCCAGTGTGTCTACATCATCCGCAACCCCGACAAGCTGCGCGGCCTCGCCGACCTCTGACCGGCACCGCCCTCGGGGGTGTCCTGCCCCGTCTTCCGTCCCGGGAGGCGGGGCCCTTTGCTGCGCGGGGCTCACGGGGGCGCGAACGTCCTGTGAACGATCTAGGTCAGAGGGTCACATTCGGGGGCGTTTGTCGGAGGATTGGTCTTGACCAAGGGGGTGGCTCGCCTTATGGTCGCAGAGTTAGTGCAGGAACCTTTAATAAACAAGGGCGCGGAAACGCCGCGGGACACGGCGAATTGCGGAGGATCAGGGTGGGGACCACGCAGCTGGAATCGGTACCGGAGCCGAAGTACCAGCACCTCAAGACAGTGATCGGCGAAGCACTCGACACCGACTTCGCCGTCGGAGAGATCCTGCCCAACGAGCGGGAGCTCGCGGCACGCTTCGGCGTCGCCCGTGCCACGCTCCGCCAGGCCCTGGAGCAGCTGGAGCTGGAGGGCCGCCTCCAGCGCCGCCGCGGCGTCGGCACCACGGTCGCCCCGCCGCGCGTCGGCGTGGACGTCTCCACCGACCAGCACGCCTGGCCCGGTGTCGGCGACGAGACCTGGCAGTCCCTGGACTCCGCCGGCGACGTGGCCCCGGCCGCCGTCGCGCGCGTCCTGGAGACCTCCGCCGAGGAGCGGGTGCACGTCGTCCGCCGCCTCCGCGTCACCCAGGGCCAGCCGGTCGCCGCCGAGCTGCTGTACGTGCCCGCCGCCTCGGTCCCGGGGCTCAGCGCCATCGACGCCCCCGCCGGACCCGCCCGCGCCCGCGCGGTGCTGCGCGAGCTCCAGCACCTCGCCCTCGACGGCCAGGACCGCTCCGTGGAGCTCGGCTCCGCCCGCGCCGACGACGCCAAGGAGCTCGACCGGCTGCCGGGCGCTCCCGTCCTCGTCGTGACGACCCGTTACCTCTCCGGGGGACGCACCGCCGCGGTCTCCGTCGCCACGTACCGCGCCGACACCTGCCGCCTCACCTTCGGCGACTCGGTCGACCTGGTCATGGCCTCGTAGCCAGTCGCCACACCGGGCACATCAGGCACACCGGCCCGTCGAGGGACCGCCACTCCGGCGGTTCAGCGGCGGGCCGTCACCGTTCCGTCGACCGCGAAGAGCTGCTCCTCCACGTGGTCCAGGGCCAGCCGCAGCGCACCCGTGCCCACGGCGGCCTCGCCGAGCAGCGACAGCACCACGCGCGGCGGCCGCAGACAGAAGCGCGCCAGCTCCTCGCGGAGCGGCGGGAGCACCCCGTCGAGCCCGGCCGCCCACCCGCCGACGACCACCAGCTCGGGGTCGATCGCGAGCACCAGCGCCGCCACGTCGTGCACGAGCCGCTGGATGAACCGCTCCACCGCGGCCTCCGCCCGCGCGTCGCCCTTGCGGGCCAGCGCGAAGACCTCGGCGACCGCCTGCTCGTCCAGCGGGTGCAGCGGCTCGTCGGTGGTCGACAGCAGGTGCTCCGGGGTCACCCCCCGGCCCAACAGGTGCAGCGCGCCGATCTCCCCGGCGGCCCCGCCGTAGCCGCGGTGCAGCCGGCCGCCGATCAGTGATCCGGCGCCCGGGCTCAGCCCCGCGAGGACGAAGACGATGTCGTCGGAGTCGGTCGCGGCACCCTTCCAGTGCTCGGCGACGGCCGCCGCGTTCGCGTCGTTCTCGACGATCACCGGGCAGCGGAAGGAGCGCCGCAGCCGCTCGCCGAGCGCGAGGCCCGTCCAGCCGGGCAGCGCCGTGCCGAGGCGCACCGTGCCGTCGGCCTCCACGATGCCGGGCGTACCGACGCCCACGGCCCGCAGATTGGACCGGGCGACCCCGGCCCTGCGCAGTACGTCCGCGACGACCGTGCGGACCTTGTCCAGGCGCTCGTCCTCGGGGGCCGTCTCCGACACCTCGCGGGAACCGGCGCCGATGATCCGCCCGTCCAGACCGGAGAGCAGGGCGGCCACCCGGTGCGGGCCGATCTCGATGCCGAGGAGATGGCCGGCCTCCGCGCGGAAACGGAACCTCCGCGCCGGACGCCCCTGACGCCGGGCCTCGCCCTCCTCGGGCGCCGACTCGACGACGAGACCGCCTTCGATGAGTCCCTCGACGACCCCCTCGACCGTCGGCCGGGACAGACCCGTGATCCGGGTCAGGTCCGTGAGCGTGGGCGCGTCGGCGCCACGCAGAGCATGGAGTACCACCGCGGAGTTGATCCGCCGCAGCAGAGACGGATCCCCGCCGGTCAGCCGCCCCACCGTGTGTCCTTCCAGCTCGTGCACCTCTCAGGCGGATGGTACTCAATGGTCCGGGGCGCGGCGAGTGCCGCCCCCGGACCGGGCCGGCCGGACCCCCCGCCGGCCCGCCTGACGCGACGCCAACTGTCAGTGGTGGGGGCTTTACTGGCCCCATGACCACGGCACGCCACCTGGCGACGATCGACGAGCTCCGGGCCCGCCCCTCCGGCGGTCCCGGGGGCGCTCCGGGCTTCCACCTGGCGGAGCTCGCGACGAGCGAGGACTTCTGGGACGACGACGGCAGCCGCCGGGCGCTCGCCGAGGACCAGTACGAAGCGGAACGGGACGGGCTGGCCGCCCTGCTCACGGCGCGCTGGGGCCCGCCGACGGAGCTGGACCTCTGGCCCGTCCTGGAGCGGAGCCTGGCCGGCGAGTCCTTACCGGAGCCCTGGTCCACCCTCTGCGCCCACACCCCGGAGCTGCGCCTGTGGCGGGACGACGGGCGGTGGATCGGCCTGGGCATCTCCCAGTGGGACAAGGAGCTCCCGCTCCGGCTCCTCGCCGTGGTGACCGCGGTGGATCCACCTCAGGCGCAGGTCGATCCGCCTCAGGCGTAGGAGGATCCGCCTCAGGCATAGGGGGATCCGCCCCAGGCGTAGGGGACGGCCGAGTCGGCGAGCTTCCGGGAGTCCCCGTGCGAGTCGCGCCCGTCGAGCCGGCCGCCGCAGGCCACGACCGTGAAGAGAAGGGGCCGACGCCGGGCGCTCCCTTCACGAACCGGGCGCCCGCGCGGCCTCCCGGAGCCTGGCGTACTCCTCGGCCATCGTCGCCGCCGTCCAATGGGCGTTGAGTCCGCTCGGGTTGGGCAGTGCCCAGATCCTGGTGGCACCGATCATGCGCTCCTGCGGCCCGATGGCGGCTCTGGGCTCGCCGAAGGCCGTCCGGTACGCCGTGACGCCGACGACCGCGAGCCACCGCGGCGCGAGCCGCTCCACCTTCTCCACGAGGATCCGACCGCCCTCGCGGTACTCCTCCCGGCTCAGCTCGTCGGCCCGCGCGGTCGCCCGCGCCACCACGTTCGTGATGCCGAGACCGTACGAGAGGAGCTCCTCCTGCTCGTCCGGCCGCAGCTGCCTCGGGGTGAATCCCGACAGGTGGAGCACCGGCCAGAACCGGTTGCCGGGACGGGCGAAGTGGTGGCCCGTCGCCGCCGTCATGAGACCCGGGTTGATCCCGCAGAAGAGGACGGAAAGGCCGCCCGCCACCACGTCGGGAACGACGCGGTCACGGGCGGCCTCCAGCTCCTGCTGGGTGAACCGGGGAGTCCCGGTCAGAGGATCGCGCCGGGGGCGTAGGCGGCGGCCTCCGGGTGCTGCTTCAGGATCTCCTCGATGCGGGAGACCACGGACGCGACCTGGTCGGCGGCGGCGCCCGTGAAGGACAGCTTGTCCGCCATCAGCTCGTCGAGCTGCGCCCGGTCCAGCGGGATGCGCTCGTCGGCGGCCAGCTTGTCGAGGAGCTCGTTCTGCACGGTGCCCTGCTCGCGCATGGCGAGGGCGGAGGCGACGGCGTTCTCCTTGATGGCCTCGTGGGCGACCTCGCGGCCGACACCGGCGCGCACGGCGCCCATGAGGACCTTGGTGGTCGCCAGGAACGGCAGGTAGCGGTCGAGCTCGCGGGCGACGACCGCCGGGAAGGCGCCGAACTCGTCGAGCACGGTGAGGAAGGTCTCCAGGAGACCGTCCAGCGCGAAGAAGGCGTCCGGCAGGGCGACACGGCGGACCACGGAGCAGGACACGTCGCCCTCGTTCCACTGGTCGCCGGCGAGCTCACCGGTCATCGAGGCGTAGCCGCGCAGGATGACCATCAGGCCGTTGACGCGCTCGCAGGAGCGGGTGTTCATCTTGTGCGGCATCGCCGAGGAGCCGACCTGGCCGGGCTTGAAGCCCTCCGTGACCAGCTCGTGGCCGGCCATCAGGCGGATCGTCTTGGCGATCGACGACGGGGCGGCGGCCAGCTGCACCAGCGAGGTGACCACGTCGTAGTCGAGCGAGCGCGGGTAGACCTGGCCGACCGAGGTGAAGGCGTGCGCGAAGCCGAGGTGACCGGCGATCCGCTGCTCCAGGTCCGCCAGCTTGCCCGCGTCGCCGCCGAGCAGGTCCAGCATGTCCTGCGCGGTGCCGACCGGGCCCTTGATGCCGCGCAGCGGGTAGCGGCCGAGCAGCTCCTCCAGGCGCGCGTACGCCACGAGCAGCTCGTCCGCCGCGGTCGCGAAGCGCTTGCCGAGGGTGGTCGCCTGGGCGGCGACGTTGTGCGAGCGGCCGGCCATGACCAGCTCCGCGTACTCGGCGGAGAGCTTGCCGAGGCGGCCGAGGACGGCGACCGTGCGGTCCCGCATCAGCTCCAGGGAGAGGCGGATCTGGAGCTGCTCGACGTTCTCGGTGAGGTCGCGCGAGGTCATGCCCTTGTGGACGTGCTCGTGGCCGGCGAGGGCGTTGAACTCCTCGATCCGGGCCTTCACGTCGTGCCGGGTGACCTTCTCGCGCTCGGCGATGGAACCGAGGTCGACCTGGTCGAGAACGCGCTCGTAGTCGGCGAGGGCGGCGTCCGGAACCTCGATCCCGAGGTCCTTCTGCGCACGCAGCACGGCGAGCCACAGCTGACGCTCCAGCTTCACCTTCTGCTCGGGGGACCAGAGGACGGCGAGCTCCGCGGAGGCGTAGCGGCCGGCCAGAACATTGGGGATACGGGGCTTCGCAGTCACAGCAGTCACGTGGAGAGATTCTACTGGCGGTTTCTGCAGGCCAGCGCCACGGTCCGATGTGGAGCTTGCTACGAGACGCAGGTCACCGAAGGGGAGCCCGCCGTCCAGGTGCTTCGGGCCCCGGCTCCAGCGCCCGGCATTCAGGGCCCAGCATCCCGCGCCCCGGCACCCGCGCTCCGGCACCCGCGCCCCGGTGCCCCGCTCACGGTCCGGCCGGGGCCTCGTACGGCAGCAGTTCGGGGTGCTTGGGTGCGAGGCCGTCGCCGGAGGAGCGGCCGGTCAGCCGCCGTCCGATCCACGGGCCCAGGTGCTCCTTGGCGAAGCGGGCGTCCGCGATCCGCCGGCTCGCCCAGCCGGACCGTCCGGCCGGGGGCAGGAGCGCCCGCCAGTCGTTCTCGGGAGGGAGGCCCAGCCTCTGCCACACGGCCTCGGCCACCCGCCGGTGTCCCTCGGCGGTCAGGTGGAGCCGGTCCACGTCCCACAGCCGGGGGTCACCGAGGGCCGGCGTCCCGTACAGGTCGACGACGAGCGCGCCGTGCCGGGAGGCGAGCTCGTCGATGTGGACGAAGAGCTCCTCCATACGGGGGCGGAACCGCTCCATGACCGGACCGTCGCGGCCCGGACTGCGCATCAGGACCAGCTGCCCGCAGGAGGGTGTGAGGCGTTCCACTGCCTCCGTGAGCAGGTCCCGTACCCGGACCATGTCGACCTTGGGGCGCAGGGTGTCGTTGAGCCCGCCGACGAGGGTCACCACATCGGCCTTCATGCCTGCGGCCAGGTCGACTTGCTCGTCGACGATCTGGCCGATGAGCTTGCCGCGCACGGCGAGGTTCGCGTAGCGGAAGTCGGGCGTACGGGCGGCGAGCCGGCCCGCGAGGACGTCGGCCCAGCCGCGGTAGGAGCCGTCGGGCCTCAGGTCCGACATACCCTCGGTGAAGCTGTCGCCGAGGGCGACGAGACTGGTGTAGGTGGCATTGATCTCCATTGCGGAGAGATCATACCGCGCGGTATGCGGGGGATGCCGTGGAGAACCCGGGAGGGGAAGACCCGATGAGCGACGCGCTCCTGAGCACACTGGCGGAGGCCCTGGCCGAGCTGGTGACGGCCGTCGAGAGCTGTGACGACGAGGTCCTCGACCCCGACACGGCGGTGACGTGGCTGGAGAGCACGGCGTCCACGCTCTCCGGCCTTCCGGCGGCCGACCGGCGCGCCCTCGACGGGCTCTTCCGGGCGGCGGCCCTGCGCCACCCGGAGGGCCGCCGGCGGGACGAGCCGCTGAAGGTCCCGGAGGGCTTCGCCCTCACCGAGTCCGTCCACGCGGCCACCTGCGAGGCCGCCCTGGAACAGGCCACGCGCTTCGCCGCCGTCGTCCGGGACGCCGATCCCGCCACCCCGGTCCCCACCTGCCCCGGCTGGACGCTGGCCGATCTGACCCGGCACCTCGGCACCGGGCACCACTGGGCCGAACACCTCGTACGGACCCGGGCCACCGCCCGCGTCCTCGCCCGGGACCTCCCGCTCGACCCGCCGCGGGACCCCGCCGCGTACGCCGGGTGGCTCGCCGCCGGCGCCGAGGCCGCCACCGCGACCCTGCGGGCCGCCGACCCGGACACCCCGCTCTGGTCCCCGGGGGCGGACCCGCACGCCCGGTACTACCCGCGCCATCTGCTCTTCGAGACGGTCGTGCACCTCGCCGACGCCGAGATCGCCCTCGGCGGGGACGCGGCCCCGATCGCCTCCGGCACCGCCGTCGACGGCATCGAGCACTTCCTCGACGACCTGCCGTACATCCCGTGCACCGCCGAGTCCCTCGCCCACCTCGGCCGGGACGGCGACGTGCTCCTGCTCACCGCCCGCGACACCGGCACCGAGTGGACCCTCACCCTCGGCGGGGGCGGCTTCGCCCGGCGGCGCGGCCGCGGGGACACGGAACCGACCACGAGCGTCGAGGCGGAGGCGGGCGAACTGCTCCTCCTCCTGCACCGCCGGTACGCAGCCGACGACCCGCGCTTCGTCCACTCCGGTGACCGGGACCTCCTCGACGCCTGGCTCGCCGCCACCTCGCTCTGACACGCCCGAGGGGCCCCGGGAGAACTCCCGGGGCCCCTCGGCGGCCAACGCGACGTCAGCCGAGGCGTCGGCTACGGCGCCGTCGGCCGGCCCACCAGTTCCCGCAGCACGTCCTCCATCGTCACGAGGCCGGCCGGCTTGCCGTCCTCGTCGAGGACCGCCGCCAGATGCGTACGGCTGCGGCGCATCGCCGTCAGGACGTCGTCCAGCGGCGTGGCCGCCCGGACCCGGGCGATCGGCCGCAGCGCCGTCACGGGGAACGGCAGATCGCGCGGGGTGACGTCCAGGGCGTCCTTCACGTGCAGATAGCCCAGGATCCTGCGCTCCGAGTCGACCACCGGGAAGCGCGAGAAGCCCGTGGACGCCGACAGCGCCTCCAGCTCCTCCGGAGTGGTGCCGACCTGCGCGTACACGACCTTGTCGGCCGGCATCACGACGTCCCGGACGGGGCGTCGGCCCAGCTCCAGTGCGTCGTGCAGCCGCTCGGCGGCCCGGTCGTCCAGGAGTCCGGCGTGACCGGCGTCGGTGACCATACGGGCCAGCTCGTCGTCCGAGAACGTCGCCGCGACCTCGTCCTTGACGTCCACCCGCAACAGCTTGAGCAGGGCGTTGGCGAAGGCGTTGATCGCGAAGATCACCGGCCGCAGCGCCCGCGCGAACGTCACCAGGGGCGGGCCGAGGGCCAGTGCGGTGCGGGTCGGCTCCGCGAGCGCGATGTTCTTCGGCACCATCTCGCCCAGCAGCATGTGCAGGTACGTCGCGACCGACAGCGCGATCACGAACGAGATCGGGTGCACCAGACCGTGCGGCACGCCCAGCGCGTCGAAGACCGGCTCCAGGAGGTGCGCGATGGCCGGTTCGGCGACGATGCCGAGGACCAGGGTGCAGAGCGTGATGCCGAGCTGCGCCGCCGCGAGCAGCGCGGAGACGTGCTCCAGGCCCCAGATGACGCTGCGCGCCCGCCGGTTCCCGGCCTCCGCCAGCGGCTCGACCTGACTGCGGCGGACCGAGATCAGGGCGAACTCGGCGCCGACGAAGAAGGCGTTGACGACCAGGGTCAGCAGGCCGATCAACAACTGGATCGCGATCATCGGCCGGCCTCCTTGGTCTCGTCGGAGTCATGCGAGGCGTTGTGCGCCGGGGCGTGCAGCAGCACGCGCGCGGCGCGCCGGCCCGAGGCGTCCACGACGTCGAGCTGCCAGCCGGCCAGCTCCACACTGTCGCCGACGGTCGGAATGCGGCCCAGCTCGGTCGCGACGACACCCGCGAGGGTCTCGTACGGACCGTCCGGCACCCGGAGGCCGATCGCCCCCACCTGGTCGGTACGGGCGGCTCCGTCCGCGGACCACAGCTCGCGGCCGTCCGCGTCCTCGCCCGCCCGCGCCAGGTCCGGCGTCTCGTGCGGGTCGTGCTCGTCACGCACCTCGCCGACGACCTCCTCGACGATGTCCTCCAGAGTGACCACACCGGCCGTACCGCCGTACTCGTCGATCACGACGGCCATCGTCTGCTTTCCGGAGAGCCGGTCGAGGAGCCGGTCCACGGTGAGGGTCTCGGGGACGAGCAGCGGCTCGCGCACCATCTCGCCGATCCGGCGGCGCGCCCGCTCGCCGGCCGGTATGGCGAGCACGTCCTTGATGTGCGCGATGCCGACGACGGAGTCGAGGTTGCCCCGGTAGACGGGGAAGCGGGAGAGCCCGGTCGCGCGGGTCGCGTTCGCCACGTCCTCGGCGGTGGCCTGCACCTCCAGGGCGGTGACCTGCACGCGGGGCGTCATCACGTTCTCGGCGGTCAGCGCCGAGAGGTTGAGGGTACGGACGAACAGCTCGGCCGTGTCCGCCTCCAGGGAGCCCTCCTTCGCGGAGTGCCGGGCAAGCGCCACCAGCTCCTGCGGGGAGCGCGCGGAGGCCAGCTCCTCGGTCGGCTCCATGCCGAGGCGGCGCAGGATCCGGTTCGCGGTGTTGTTGAGATGGCTGATCAGCGGCTTGAAGGCGGCCGTGAACACCCGCTGCGGGGTCGCCACCACCTTCGCGACGGCGAGGGGCGAGGAGATCGCCCAGTTCTTCGGGACCAGCTCGCCGACCACCATCAGGACGACGGTGGACAGGGCGGTGCCGATGACGAGGGCCACCGAGGAGGCCACCGCGGGGGAGAGGCCGAGGGCCTCGACCGGCCCCTGGATCAGCTTGGCGACCGAGGGCTCGGCGAGCATGCCGACGACCAGGTTGGTGACGGTGATGCCCAGCTGGGCACCGGAGAGCTGGAAGGTCAGCGAACGGACGGCCTTGAGCGTGCCCGCCGCCCCTCGCTCGCCGCGCTCCACGGCGGCTTCGAGCTCGCCGCGCTCGACCGTCGTCAGAGAGAACTCGGCCGCGACGAAGGCGCCGCACGCGAGCGAGAGCAGGAGCGCCAGCATGAGCAGAAGCACTTCGGTCATCGGTTCACCTCCGTCCCATGATCAGTCAGCGGGAGGAGGATCGCTCGGTCGAAACCAGTGCTACTGGGAGGCTCGCCCATGGGCGGACGCTCACACCTTTCGGTCGTCGGGATGTCGGGATGAGGAACCATGGTAAAGGATGGGCAAAGCAGGGTGGTGATCACCCCGCGAGATGCTTCGGCCCCCTGGGGGACGGTCGCCTCGCGAGGTGTCCCGCCCGTCCGGTGACTACCCGTTGAGCGGCTTCACCCATCGGCGCCAGCGCTCCTCGCGCTCGTACCCGGCCGCCGCCCACAGCCGCCGGCCCGTCTCGTTCGCCTCCAGGACCATCGCGTCCGCCCGCCGTCCGCCGAGCGCGGCGAACCGCTCCTCGGCCGCGCGCAGAAGCGCGGTGGAGATGCCCCGCCGGCGGTGGGAGGGCAGTACGGCGAGCCGGTAGAGGGAGGCGCGCCAGCCGTCCCAGCCGGCGATCACGGACCCCACGATCAGACCGTCGGCCAGCGCGAGGATGAGCGCGTCCGGGTCCCGCTCGACGAGCCGGGTCACCCCCCGCGCGTCGTCCGAGATGGACGTCCCCTCGGCGGACTCCTTCCAGAAGGCCAGGACGGCCTCGGCCTCGTCGGGTGTGGCAGCGCGTATCTGCAACTCGATCATGGCCGGATCCCATCATGCGGGGCCGAACCGGTGCCAGGGAGTTCCGGCGACCGGGACACGCCACTCACCGCCGGGCCACGCCCAGGACACACGGGGAGGTCGGCAGGCGCGGCCCGTTCTCCGGGAGGTCGAAAGCGCGGTACGAGACGAGGGTGAAGCCAGCCTCCTCGATCGCCGCGAGCGGCGCCCGGGAGGTGTGGCAGCCGCCGAAGAGCAGGGGCCAGACCGTGCGGTCGAGGCCCCGCTGCACACGGGCCAGCCCGGGCGTCCCCGCCACGCAGTGCTCGAAGAAGCGGAGCTCGCCGCCGGGGCGCAGGACGCGCCGCAGCTCCGCGAGGACCTCCGGCACGCTCCGTACCGTGCACAGCACGAGCGAGGCCACGGCCGCGTCGAAGGCACCGCCCTCCGCCGGCAGCGCCTCGGCCATGCCCGGCAGCACGGTCACCGGGACGGCCGCCCGTCGCCCGGCCTCCTCGGCGAGCCGCCGCAGACGGGGTTCCGGTTCGACGGCCACGACCTCGGTGACCCCGGCCGGATAGCGCGCGAAGTTCAGTCCGTTGCCGGCCCCGATCTCGATCACCCGGCCGGTGAGTCCGGAGAGCAGCTCCTCGCGCAGGGCGCCGAGGCCGCCGCGCTCGTCGGCGGAGACGCTGACGCGGGCGTAGAAGCGGGCGAACAGGGGGTGGTGGACGCGGGGCGCCGGGGAGCCGGGGCGCGGGGGAGTCGGAACCGGGGGAGTCACCGTACGGCCGCCGTCACCCGGTCACGAAGCAGAACTCGTTGCCCTCCGGGTCCCGCATGACCTGGAAGGAGCCCTGTTCGTCCGTGACGAGCCCGCCGAAACGGACCGCGCCGGCGGGCAGCGCCTCGTCGGCGGCCCGGTCCGGGTCCGCCACCTCCAGGTCGAGATGGACCCGGTTCTTCACCGACTTGCCCTCCGGCACGCGCTGGAAGGCGAGCCGCACGAACTCGGGCGGATCGACGTACGACCAGTCGCCGGAGCGGTCGACCGGATCACCGCCGAGGAGCCCGGCCCAGAAGCGGACGAGTACGGCCGGATCGGCACAGTCGAAGACGATCTCCTGAACGTGAGCGCGCATGCGCCCAGCGTACGGAGTCCGCCACGGAATCGGGCCCGCGACGACCCCGGACCCGCCCGGAAGCCGCCTCCGAAACCGGCGAGGCCGGGGCCCTGTGCACACACGGCCCCGGTCCCGCCCTCAGGCCCCGGTCCGCCCGCAAGCCCCGGTCCCGCCCTCAGGCCCCCGTCCCGCCCTCAGGCCCCGAATGCCGTCGTGAACTCGGTCGTGAACTCCGTCGTGAACTCGGTCGCGAAGGCCTTCGCGTCCCACGTCCCGCCGAGCGCCGGGGCGAGCCAGCCGCCCGCCGCCGCGCGGAACTCCGCCGGGTCGAGCGTGCCCGACCCCTCCGGCACCGCCCCGAGCAGGGGCGCGCCCGCCGACTCCGGCAGGTCCGCCAGGTTGCAGCGGTCCGCCAGGTCCGGCGCGGCCGGCCAGCTGCCGATCACCACGCCCAGCTGGTCGATGCCGCGGGCCCGCAGCGCCTCGGCCGTCAGGGTCGTCGTGTTGAGCGTGCCGAGACCCGCCGGGACCACGCACAGGACCGGCGCGCCGAGCAGCGCCGCCGCGTCCGCGAGCGTCCCGCCCTCCTCGTCGAAGCGGACGAGCAGTCCGCCCGCCCCCTCCACGAGCACCAGGTCGTGCGAGGCGGCCAGCTCACGGGCCGCCTCGGCGACCTGACGCGGCCCGACGGGGGCGAGTCCGGCACGCCGGGCGGCCGTCCCCGGAGCCAGCGGCTCCGGGAAACGCCCCAGCTCGACGGAGGACGAGGCGCCCGAAAGGCGGACCACCTCGTCCGCGTCGCCCCTCTCGTCCGGCCCGACGCCGGTCTGCGCGGGCTTCAACACCGCGACCGACCGCCCGGTGGCCATGGCCACGGCGGCCACCGCCGCGGTCACGATCGTCTTGCCGATCTCCGTCCCCGTACCGGAGACCACCACGATTCCCACTGCTGTCCCTGTCCTTCCGTCCGTCCGGTCAGCCCGCCGCGGCGGCCGCGCGTACCGCCGCGCAGATCCGGGCCAGGTCCTCGTCGCCCGTCACGTAGGGCGGCATGGTGTAGATGAGGTCCCGGAACGGGCGCAGCCACACGCCCTCCCGGACCGCGGCCCGCGTCGCCGCCGCCATGTCGACGTCGTGGTCGAGCTGCACGACGCCGATCGCGCCGCACACGCGCACCTCGCGCACGCCCGGGACGTCGGAGAGGGGAGCGAGTCCCTCCCGCAGCCCCGCCTCGATCCGCTTGACGTCCACCGCCCAGTCCTGCGAGAGCAGCAGGTCGAGGGAGGCACAGGCCACCGCCGACGCCAGCGGGTTGCCCATGAAGGTCGGCCCGTGGGCGAGGACCGGGACCTCGCCCCGGGAGATGCCGTCGGCGACCCGGCTGGAGCAGAGCGTCGCCGCCATCGAGAGATAGCCGCCGGTCAGCGCCTTGCCCAGGCACATCACATCGGGGGAGACCCCCGCCTGGTCCGCGGCGAACAGGGTGCCGGTCCGCCCGAACCCGGTCGCGATCTCGTCGAAGACGAGCAGCACGTCGTGGGCGTCGCAGGCCTCCCGCAGCACCCGCAGGTACGCCGGGTCGTGGAACCGCATCCCGCCCGCGCCCTGCACCACCGGCTCCACGATCACCGCGGCGAGCTCGTCCGCGTGGCGGCCGATCTCGGTCCGCAGCAGCTCCGCGTACGACTCCTCGTACGCGGCCGGAGGCGCGTCGACGAACACCTGCCGCTGGAGGACGCCCGACCACAGCTCGTGCATCCCGCCCTGGGGATCGCACACGGACATCGGCTGCCAGGTGTCCCCGTGGTAGCCGCCGCGCCAGGTCAGCAGCCGCTGCTTGCCGGGCCGGCCCACCGAGCGCCAGTACTGGAGGCACATCTTGACCGCGACCTCGACGGCGACCGAACCGGAGTCGCTGAGGAAGACGTGCCGCAGCGGCTCCGGGGTGATCTCGACGAGCCGGGCGGCGAGCCGGACGGCCGGTTCGTGGGTGAGCCCGCCGAACATGACGTGGCTCATCCGGTCCAGCTGGCCGCGGACCGCCTCGTTGAGGACGGGGTGGTTGTAGCCGTGGATCGCCGACCACCACGAGGACATGCCGTCGATCAACTCGGCCTGTCCCTCGGCCGGTTCGGCGAGCCGGAGCCGCACACCGGACGCGGACGCGACGACCAGCGGGTCCGTACGGCCCGGCATGGGGCCGTACGGGTGCCAGACGTGCGCCCGGTCCAGGGCGAGGAGTTCGTCGTTACGCATTCGGCGCCAGGTCCGTGCCGGCACCCCGGCGGCGCACCGCCACCAGGTCGGTCCTGGCGGTGTTCGCCGCGGAGGCCGCCGGAGCAGCCTGGGCCGCCTCGGTCGCCTCCGCCGCCGGAACCTCCGCGGCCGGCTGCGCCGCGTGACCGCCGCAGGGACCGCAGCCGCCGCCGGAGTGCGAGCCGCAGCCCGCGCCCTCCGCCGGGGCCTGCGAGCCGCAGCCCGTGCCCTCGGCCGAGGCGTGCGAACCGCAGCCGCCGGCCGCGGCGGCGCCCGCCGCCGCGAGCGCGTCCGCCCGGTGCTGCGGCAGCGTCGTCGTGCCCGCGCCCTCCACCTCGAAGCCCGCGTCCGCGATCATGTCGAGGTCGGCCTGGCCGGCCTGGCCCTCGCTCGTCAGGTAGTCGCCGAGGAAGATCGAGTTCGCGATGTTCAGGGCCAGCGGCTGCATCGAGCGCAGGTGCACCTCACGGCCGCCGGCGATCCGCACCTCGACGTCGGGGCAGACGAACCGCACCATCGCGAGGATCCGCAGACAGCGCTGCGGGGTGAGGTTCCACTCCTTGGCGAGCGGCGTGCCCTCGAAGGGGATGAGGAAGTTGACGGGCACCGAGTCCGAGTCGAGGTCGCGCAGCGCGTACACGACGTCGACCAGGTCCTCGTCGGTCTCGCCCATGCCCGCGATCAGACCCGAGCAGGCCGACAGACCGGCGGCGTGCGCCTTCTGCACGGTGTCCACCCGGTCGGCGTAGGTGTGGGTCTTGGTGATCCCGCCGTACGTCGCCTCGGACGTGTTGAGGTTGTGGTTGTACGCGTCGGCGCCGGCCTCCCGCAGCCGCTCCGCCTGACCGTCCGAGAGCAGGCCGAGGCAGGCGCACACCTCGACGCCCTCGTTCTGTTCCTTGATCGCCTCGATGGTCCTGCCGACCCGCTCGACGTCCCGGTCCGTCGGACCGCGCCCGCTCGCCACCAGGCAGACCCGCTTGGCCCCGCCCGCGACACCCGCCGCGGCGGCCTGGGACGCCTCGTCCGGCTTCAGCCACGTGTACTTGAGGATCTCGGCCTTGGAGCCGAGGCGCTGCGAGCAGTACGAGCAGTCCTCCGGGCACAGCCCCGACTTCAGGTTGACGAGGTAGTTGAGCTTCACCCGCCGCCCGAACCACTGACGGCGCACCTTGCCGGCGGCCGCCACCACATCGAGCAGCTCGTCGTCGGAGGTCGCCAGTACGGCGAGCGCTTCTTCACGGGTCGGCAGCTCGCGCCGCAACCCCTTCTCCACCAGCGTGTTCAGCAGGTCCATAACCGTTGATCCTTGCCTACCGGCCACCCCCGGGCCAAGGAGGATCCGAACAAACGCCCCCGATAGAGGTGTGTGGATGACCACATCCCGACCTCGGCGCGCTGCGGTTAGGGTCTGTGCGCTGCCTACAAAAGGATCGCCGCATGCCACAGGCCGACGACGCCCGGGCCGAGGGCCCGCGCCGTACCGCGTTCGACTGGACCGACGCCGAGGCGCGCCGCCGGGCGGAGGCCGGCCTCGTCCGTACGCTGCGGCCCCGGGCGGCGGAGTCGGACCTGCTCGACCTGGCGAGCAACGACTACCTCGGCCTCACCCGCCGGCCGGAGGTCACCGAGGCGGCGGCCGAGTCGGCCAGGCGCTGGGGCGCGGGCGCCACCGGCTCGCGGCTCGTCACCGGAACGACCCGGCTGCACACCCGGCTCGAACGCGAGCTCGCCGAGTTCTGCGGCTTCGAGGCGGCCCTCGTCTTCTCCTCCGGTTACGCCGCCAACCTGGCCGCGCTCACGGCGCTCGGCGGCCGCGACTCCCTGATCGTCTCGGACGCCTCCAACCACGCCTCGATCGTGGACGGCTGCCGGCTCGCGCGCGCCGAGGCGGCCGTCGTCCCGCACGCCGACCCCGAGTCCGTACGCAAGACCCTGGAGGCACATCACGGGCGCCGGGCGCTCGTGGTCAGCGACTCCGTCTTCTCCGTCGACGGGGACAAGGCCCCGCTGCCGGAGCTCGCCGACGCCTGCCGCGCACACGGCGCCGGGCTCGTCGTCGACGACGCCCACGGTTTCGGCGTCCTCGGCGAGGGCGGCCGGGGCGCCCTGCACGAGGTGGGCCTGGCGGGCGACGAGGACGTGGTCGCCACCCTGACGCTCTCCAAGTCCCTGGGCAGCCAGGGCGGCGCCGTCCTGGGCCCGGCCCGGGTCGTCGAGCACCTGGTGAACGCGGCACGCACCTTCATCTTCGACACCGGGCTCGCCCCCGCCGCCGCGGGCGGCGCGCTCGCGAGCCTGCGCCTGATCGCGGCCGAACCGGCGCTCGCCGCACGGGCGCGAACCGTCGCCACCACCCTGTACGAGCTCCTCACGGCGGCCGGACTGACCGCAGCCCGGCCGGACGCGGCCGTCGTCTCGGTGCGCGCGCCCTCGCCCGAGGCGGCGCTGCGCTGGGCCGCGGACTGCCGCGAACAGGGCCTGGCGGTCGGGTGTTTCCGGCCCCCGTCCGTACCGGACGGCATCTCGCGGCTCCGTCTCACGGCCCGCGCCGACCTCACGGACACCGAGCTCGAACGGGCGGTGGGGACGATCCTGCGGACGGCACCCGCCGCCTGAGCGGGCGGCGGGGGCTCGCGGCCTGGCGGCCCCTCGGGACTTCGTGATCGAGGACGAGGGTGGTCAACGGCCCAAAAGCGTTCCCCGGCAGCAGAGTTCACCGCTTCGGGCGATAGATCCGCACATAGCGTGGTGGAACGCCGTCCGGGGCGGCACGATCGGTGGCACTCTGACGCGAAGCGCAATCCGGGGCGGTGTACCCGGTGGGAAAGGGACAGCGTCGCCATGGCAGACCATCAGGAAGCATCCGTCACGCTGCCGAGCGATCCCGCCTCGGTCCCCACGGCACGGAGGTACGTCGCGGACGTCCTGGTCGGTTGGGGGCTCGACGGCTCCGCGGAGACGGCGGACTCGATCCGGCTGATCGTCTCGGAGCTGGCCACCAACGCCGTCCAGCACACCTTCGGGCAGTCGCCCACCTTCACCGTCGACCTCCGCCTGGAGCGGGAGGAGCGGCTGCGCATCGGGGTCACCGACAGCCACCCCCGCTGGCCCCGTCGCCTTCCGGCGGCGGTCCAGCAGGACAACGGCCGCGGCATGGTCATCATCCGCGTGCTGGCGGCGGAGGCCGGTGGCCGTCTCTCGGTCACCCCGACCGAGGAGGGCGGCAAGACGGTCTGGATCACGCTCCCGTGGACCCCGGCCCCCGTGCCGGCGGGCTAGGCCTGCGTGCAGCTCCTGTGACGGCCGCGAGCCGTCGGCGACGCAGGCCGTGAACCGCCGGTCGAGTCGTGCGGCCGGGACGGTACGGCTTCGGTCGGCCGGGGTGCGGCGGCGCCACCACACACCCTGACCGGGCGTCAGCCCCGTGGTTCGTCAATCTCCGGGGCCCGTCAACCTCCGGGGTCCGTCAACCCCAGGGATCCCTCACCGACCGTGGCTCGTCATCGTCCGGGGGCCGTCATCGCCCGGGGGCCGTCACCGGACGCGGCCGTAGTAGACCTTCGACGACCAGATTCTGTCGAGCTTCACCCAGGAGCCCGTCTTGGGCGAGTGCCAGATCTTGCCGCTGCCGGCGTAGATGCCGACGTGGTAGACCCTCCCGCCCGAGTGGAAGAAGACCAGGTCCCCCTTCTGCCGGCTGGAGGCGGAGATGTGCCGGGTCTTGTTGTACTGCTGCTGCGCGGTGCGGGGCAGCGACTTGCCCGCCTGCTTGTAGGCGTAGAGCGTCAGACCGGAGCAGTCGAACCGGGTGGGTCCGGCGGCTCCGTACCGGTACGGAGATCCCTTCTTGGAGACGGCGATGCTCAGTGCCTTGTTCGCGTGTGTCGTCGCTGCCTGGGCCTCCGACGCCGTTCCTGGTGCGAACAGCGTGCCGCCGACGGCGGCGAGGGTGAGAGCCGAGACGGCTCCGGCCCGGGACAGCAGGGACGGGACATGCATCTGCGCGGTCATGCGCAACCCTTCGTCAGCCGCCTGTGAAGGATGACCTGTCGGGTTCGGGCAGGCGAAGATGCCCGGCCGCGGCTGCGGCTTCACCCCGAGGAACGACCCCGCTGCGCTAACAGCGTGAACGTCCCGTACTGCTCGGGTCCTCCACTCCTGCCGATCCAATCCTGTCGACCAGACGTCCGGGACAGCGGCAGGACTCGGCGTCCGCCCGGACCGCCCCGCCGCGGCGGCGGGGGCTTGTCGTCGTCACGGATCTTGACCCACGACATGGGCGAAAACCGAGCTGAAACGGCGATATGTGAGGCTCCTCACGACTGATCCGTTCGGGTGGACAGACAGCCTTTGCGATCTTCGGAGGTTTGGTCGACGAGCCTCGCACCAGCGGCGGAACGTTCGATTCCGCCAAATGCGTACATCTGTTGAGCAAGTCGCACGCTTCATCTGTCGACTCGTCGACTACGCCGAACGGGCGAGGGATTCTGCGGCGCGCGTCGGCCGTCCGGACCTCTACACGACACGCGGGAATGTCAACTCTCGCGACTCCGGGGGACGGTGACGCGGTCCGCCCGGCGCTCCCCGTCCAACACCCTTAGGGCACGCGCCAATGTGTCCGCGTGCACCTCGCTCTCACCCCGCATATGCATGAGCGTCAGAGCCTCGCGCAGCGCCTCCGCGCGCCCCACCAGGGCCTGAGCCGCACGCAACGCCCCATAGGTATGCGTACCCCTGGATGGATTGATCTTCCCAAGGAGGTCGATGACTTCGAGGTACGCGTCGACGAGTTCGCCCTCGGCGCGCGTCAGGGCGGGCAGCGGCGGCAGCTCGGGGACCACGGCCGGCTCACCCGGCCGAACCGCCGGCGGCGGCGCGCCGGCTCGCGACCACGTGGTCCGCCAGGCCGTACGCGACGGCCGCCGGCGCGTCCAGGACGGTCAGGCGGTCGATGTCGGCGTCGATCCGCTCCGGGTCCTGCCCGGTGTGTTCGACGAGCATCCCGGTGACCAGCGCCCGCAGACGCAGCATCTCGCGCGCATGGAGGTCGAGGTCGCTCGGCTGCCCCTGGAGGGGTTCGTCCAGGTTCGGCTGCTGGAGCGTGATCCGGGCGCCCGGGAGGATCAGGCGCTTGCCCGGGGCGCCGGCCGCGAACAGTACGGCCGCGGTGGACACGGCCTGGCCCAGGCAGGTGGTCTCCACGTCGCAGGCGAGCGTCCGCATCGTGTCGTAGATCGCGGTCATGGCGCTGATGGAGCCGCCGGGGGAGTTGATGTAGAGCGAGATGTCCTGGTCCGGCGCCGCGTATTCGAGGTGCAGGAACTGGGCGATGACGTCGTTGGCCGAGGTCTCGTCGATCGGCGTACCGAGGAAGACGATCCGTGATTCGAGGAGCTTCGAGTACGGGTCGAGGGTCCGGGTCCCGAAGCTGGTCCGCTCCGTGAACTCGGGCAGAACGTAGCGAGCGTCCATGGCTGAGCACCTCCGTCTGGCATCTGTCAAAAATGTACAGGACGTACAACCCGTAAGATGGGGAGCATGACCTACGAGATCCCGGTGACGCAAGCGCGGGCTGAGCTCGCCGACCTCATCAACCGCGTCGTGTACGGCGGCGAGCGCGTGGTCGTCACCCGTCACGGGAGGCCGCTCGTCGCCCTGGTGTCGGCCGCTGACCTGGAGGCTTTGGAGGCGGGGCACGAGCCGGCGGAGGAGCAGGTGCTCAGGTCGGTCTCCGCCCTGAGGCCGGTCGACTCCGCCACGGGCGAACAGCGCCGCTTCGGCATCGCCGCCCATCACCGAGACCCCGGCGTCTCGTAGGGCCCGTCCGGACAAGGCCCTGGCGGCGCCCGGGTCTCTCGGGCAGGGCATGGCGGTCGGCGCCCGGCGCCCGGCGCCAGGTGTCCGGCGGCCCGCGTTCTCGCGGACGACGACAGCCGGGTGCCCCCTCCTGCTGGGGAGGGGGCACCCGGCTGTCTTCCGTCACGCCCGACGCGGTCCCGCTGCGGGCTCGATCGCCGGGCTCAGCCCCCGGCGTCGGCGTCGGGGCCGAGGTCGGTGCCGGAGCGGTCTCCGGCTCCGTACGGCGCCCGCGGGCACCCAGCAGGGTCGCGGTCAGCCCCGCCACGGCCCAGAGGGTGAGGACCAGGAGCGGCCCGCCCGCCGCCGCCCCGTCGAAGGAGGAGACGGACCGGAGGGCCGAGGCCCCGGCGCCAGGCGGCAGCCACTGGCAGAGCCTGCCCGCGACGGTGGGCAGCAGCTCCGGCGCGCTCGCGATTCCCGAGAACGGATTGCCGAGCAGGATCATCAGGAACGCCCCGGGATCGTCGTGCCCTCCGGGGCCTGGGCGGTCACGGCCTCGCGCAGCAGCCCGGCCACCACGGTGCTCGCCGCCGAGGCGGTCAGGAGCTCCGTACCGCCCGGGGTCACGACGACCGCTCCGTATACATCCAGGTTCTTCACGGCGGCGCGGGCCGCGGCGCCGTCTCGTAGCGGTGGATCTCGAAGGCCCCCTCGTGGCGGGCGAGTCCCCGCTCCACGGCGGTGACCGCCGTCGCGGGACCGGCGACGCCGATCGGCAGGTCGCGGGGGGCCGTCCGGGCCGCGGGCCAGGCGAAGGCCCAGAGGGCCAGGGCCACGACGGTCGGGATCAGCACCATCACCGCGATGGTTCTGCGTGCCGCGCCGACGGCGGAGGCGGTGGCGGACATGGTGTCCTCGATGGCCTCTCGGCCGGCGCGGTCTACCGGTACTTCCGCGGCAAGGACGAACTCATCGGGGCCATCGCCACCGAGGCGTTCGCCGGCATCCGGGGTGCGTTCGAGGAGGCGTCCAGGTCCACCCCGCCGCCCACCCCCGACGCGCTGCTCGGAGCGGTGCTCCGGCTCTTCCTGGAGGAGCGGATCGAGGGTGCCGACCGGCAGGCCTTCGCGCGCCTGATCATCCAGGTGTGGACGGAGACCCTGCGGAACGAGGAGCTGGCGAAGACCCTCGCGGAGGGCTACCACGGGATGCGTGCCGCGTGGACGGAGCTGGTCACCGCCTACCGCGCGAGCGGCCTCCTGCACGCCGACGTTCCCGCCGACCATGTGGCCCGGACCCTCATCGCCGTCGCCCAGGGCTTCGTCGCCCAGCAGGCGCTCTTCGGGGACGTCGCCGTCGAGATCCTGAAGAACAAACTCCGAGGGCTGATGTCCATGACCGTCGATCCGGTCGGATGATCATGGAAACGCAAAGCCGGAGTTAACGAGCCGGAAAAACTTCCGCCCTAACGTGCAATGTCTGGCCGCGCACCGCTTCTTCGCAGCTCAACAGAGTGTTGACGCTCGGTAGGGTCCGCAGCTGTCCGGGTGCCGTCCCGGTCGACGACTGTGAGGTGGAAGAGTGCAACTGAGCCCGCACGAACAGGAACGCCTGCTCATTCATGTCGCGGCCGACGTGGCCGAGAAGCGCCGGGCCCGGGGTGTGAGGCTCAACCACCCCGAGGCCGTCGCCCTGCTCACCTCCCACATCCTGGAAGGCGCCAGGGACGGCCGCACCGTCGCGGAGCTCATGGCCTCCGGCCGCAAGGTGCTCTCCCGCGAGGAGGTCATGGACGGCATCCCCGAGATGATCCACGACGTCCAGGTCGAGGCCACCTTCCCGGACGGCACCAAGCTCGTCACCGTCCACGACCCCATCGTCTGAGCGGGGCGCGCGCCGATGATCCCCGGAGAGATCCTGTACGCGGATGAGCCCGTCACCCTCAACGAGGGGCGCCCCGTCACCCGCGTGACCGTGCTCAACGCCGCCGACCGGCCCGTCCAGGTCGGCTCCCACTACCACTTCGCCGAGGTCAACCCGGGTCTGGAGTTCGACCGCGCCGCCGCGCGCGGGCTGCGCCTCCACATCGCCGCCGGGACCGCCGTCCGCTTCGAACCCGGCATCCCCGTCGAGGTCGAACTCGTCCCGATCGCCGGCCGCCGGATCGTCCCGGGCCTGCGCGGCGAGACCGCCGGCCCTCTCGACGAAGCCGGCCCTCTCGATGCCGCCGGCCCCCTCGACGAAGCCGCGGGCCCTCTCGACGAAGCCGCCGGGGACACCGGCACGAACGGAGGCCCTCGTGCCTGACCTGCACCGCACCGTCTACGCCGACCTGTTCGGCCCCACGACCGGCGACCGCATCCGGCTCGCCGACACCGACCTCCTCGTCGAGATCGAGGAGGACCGCTGCGGCGGCCCCGGTCGCGCCGGCGAGGAGGCCGTCTTCGGCGGCGGCAAGGTCGTCCGCGAGTCCATGGGCCAGGCCCGCACCACCCGCGCCGAGGGCGCCCCCGACACGGTGATCACCGGAGCCGTGATCATCGATCACTGGGGCATCGTCAAGGCCGACATCGGCATCCGCGACGGGCGCATCACCGGCATCGGCAAGGCCGGCAACCCCGACACCATGGACGGCGTCCACCCCGACCTCGTCATCGGCCCCGAGACCGAGATCATCGCCGGCAACGGCAAGATCGTCACCGCGGGCGCCGTCGACGCCCACGTCCACTTCATCTCCCCGACGATCGTCGAGCAGGCGCTCGCCACCGGCGTCACCACGCTCGTCGGCGGCGGCACCGGACCCGCCGAGGGCACCAAGGCCACCACCGTCACGCCCGGCCCGTGGCACCTCGCCCGGATGTTCGAGGCCCTGGACACCTTCCCGGTCAACATCGGCCTGCTCGGCAAGGGCAACACCATGTCCCGGGAGGCCATGCACTCCCAACTGAGGGGCGGCGCCCTCGGATTCAAGATCCACGAGGACTGGGGCGCCACCCCGGCCGTCATCGACGCCTGCCTGGGCGTCTGCGAGGAGACGGGCGCCCAGCTCGCCATCCACACCGACACCCTGAACGAGGCGGGCTTCGTCGGCGACACCCTCGCCGCCATCGCGGGCCGGACGGTCCACGCGTACCACACGGAGGGTGCCGGCGGCGGGCACGCGCCCGACATCATCACGGTCGTCTCCGAGCCGTACATCCTGCCCAGCTCGACCAACCCGACCCGCCCGCACACCGTCAACACCATCGAGGAACACCTCGACATGCTGATGGTCTGCCACCACCTCAACCCGGCCGTCCCCGAGGACCTCGCCTTCGCGGAGTCCCGCATCCGGCCCTCCACCATCGCCGCCGAGGACGTCCTCCACGACCTGGGCGCCATCTCGATCATCTCCTCCGACGCCCAGGCCATGGGCCGGATCGGCGAGGTGATCATGCGGACCTGGCAGACCGCCCACGTCATGAAGAAGCGGCGCGGCGCCCTCCCCGGCGACGGCCGCGCCGACAACCACCGGGCGCGCCGCTACGTCGCCAAGTACACGATCAACCCGGCCGTCGCCCAGGGCATGGACCACCTGATCGGCTCGGTCGAGACCGGCAAGCTCGCCGACCTGGTGCTCTGGGACCCCGCCTTCTTCGGCGTGAAGCCGCTCACCGTCGTCAAGGGCGGCCAGATCGCGTACGCGCAGATGGGCGACGCCAACGCCTCCATCCCCACCCCCCAGCCCGTCATGCCCCGCCCGATGTTCGGCGCGCTCGGCAGGGCCGCGGCGGCCGGCTCGGTCAACTTCGTCGCCCGGGCGGCGATCGAGGACGACCTGCCCCGAAGGCTCGGACTGCACAAGGAGTTCACCGCCATCGGCGACACCCGGCGGGTCACCAAGGCCGACATGCGCGAGAACGACGCCCTGCCCCGGGTCGAGGTCGACGCCGACACCTTCACGGTGACCATCGACGGCGAGGCGGTCGAACCGGCCCCCGCCGTCGAACTGCCCATGGCCCAGCGCTACTTCCTCTTCTGATGACGTCACGATCGGCCCTTCTCGTACTCGCCGACGGGCGGTTCCCCGCCGGCGGGCACGCCCACTCCGGCGGCGCCGAGGCCGCCGTCCGGGCCGGCCGCATCACGGACGCCGCCGGACTCGAGGCCTTCTGCCGGGGCCGCCTGCACACCACCGGCCTCACCTCCGCCGCGCTCGCCGCCGGAGCCGCGTACGGACTCGACCCGCACGAGCTCGACGCGGCCGCCGACGCCCGTACGCCCTCACCCGCGCTGCGCGCCGCCGCCCGCAGACTCGGCCGTCAGCTGATGCGGGCCGCCCGCGCCACCTGGCCGAGTCCCGAACTCGACGCGCTGGCGGAGGCCTTCCCGCGCGGCGCCCACCAGCCCGTCGTCCTCGGCGCCACCGCACGGGCCGCCGGCCTCGGCCCCGAGGACGCCGCCCACTGCGTCGCGTACGAGACGGTCGGCGGTCCCGCCACCGCCGTCGTACGCCTCCTCGGCCTCGACCCCTACCGGGCGACGGCCGTCCTCGCCCGCCTCGCACCCGAGATGGACCGGGTCGCGGAGCGTGCGGCGGCCGCCGCCCGGCAGGGCGTCGACGCGCTGCCGGCCGCGTCCGCGCCGCTGCTCGACCTCACCGCGGAGCAGCACGCGGCCTGGCCCGTCCGCCTCTTCGCCTCCTGAGGCGACCGCACCCGTACGCCGCGGCTGCACGCCACACCCCACCCAGCCCACCCACGACCCACGGGAGCCGCCCCATGCACCTCGACCACGGGCACACCCACCACGGAGCCGTCTCCGCCGACGCCCACCGCCCCGACGGCACCCGCCGGGCCCTGCGCATCGGGCTCGGCGGACCGGTCGGCTCCGGCAAGACCGCCACGGTCGCCGCCCTCTGCCGGGTCCTGCGGGACACCCTGTCGCTGGCCGTCGTCACCAACGACATCTACACCCGCGAGGACGCCGAGTTCCTGCTCCGCAACGCCGTCCTGCCGCCCGAGCGCATCCAGGCCGTGGAGACCGGTGCCTGCCCGCACACCGCCATCCGCGACGACATCTCCGCCAACCTCGAAGCCGTCGAGGAGCTGGAGGAGGCCGTCGGCCCGCTCGACCTCATCCTGGTCGAGTCCGGCGGCGACAACCTCACCGCCACCTTCTCCAAGGGGCTCGTCGACGCCCAGATCTTCGTCATCGACGTGGCCGGCGGCGACGACATCCCCCGCAAGGGCGGCCCCGGCGTCACCACCGCCGACCTCCTCGTCGTCAACAAGACCGACCTCGCCCCCTACGTGGGCTCCGACCTGGAGCGGATGGCCCGCGACGCGAAGGAGCAGCGCGGCGAGCTGCCCGTCGCCTTCACCTCCCTGCGCGCCGAGGACGGCGTCGCGCCCGTCGCCGACTGGGTCCGCGCCCAGCTCGGGGCGTGGACCGCGGCAGGGACGCGGACCGCGTGAGCCTGCGTGCCACCGCACGGATCGCCGCCGGGGCCGACGGCGGGCTGCCGCTCCTGGAGAGCGACGGCCCCCTCGCCCTGCGCCGCACCAGGGCCGTCGGCGCCTGGACCCGGGTCACCGTCGTCGGGGCGATGAGCGCCCCGCTCGGCGGTGACCGGCTCGCGATCGAGACCGAGGTACGGGACGGGGCCCGCCTCCTCGTCGACTCGGCCGCCGCCACCCTCGCGCTGCCGGGCCGGAGCGCCGAGCCCGCCGCGTACGACCTCCGGATGACGGTGGGGGAGGAGGGGGCGCTCCGCTGGCTGCCCGAACAGCTCGTCTCCGCCCACGGCTCGGACCTGCGGATGCGCACCACCGTCGAACTCGCCCCCACGGCACGGCTCGTCCTCCGCGAGGAGCAGATCCTGGGCCGGCACGGCGAACCGCCCGGCACCCTCGTCACCCGTCTCACCGTCCGCCGCGCCGGTCGGCCGCTGCTCGACCAGGAGCTGGCGTACGGTCCCGGCGCCCCCGACGGCTGGGACGGCGGCGCCGTCCTCGGCGGGCACCGGGCCACCGGCCAACTCCTCGTCGTCGATCCCGACTTCACCGACAAACCGGTGGAATCCCGGCTTCTCGGTGGCGGGGCCGTGATCGCCCCGCTCGCCGGCCCCGCCGCCCTCGTCACCGCCGTCGCCCCCGACGCCCTCGCGCTCCGCCGGCTCCTCGACGCGGCCCTGGCCGAACTCGCCCCGCTCTGAGGCGGGTCCGGGAGGTCACCGCTCAGCGGTACACCCCTCTCCGGTTATTGGTTCGGCAAAGAAACACATGTACGCCCTTACCTCGTGAGCCCCAGGGACGAAAGGATCCCCCGGACAACCCAACACACGGCGCTGCCACGGGGGCGGCGCCCATTCAGGGGGGAGAACACGTGCGACGTACAGCAGCGCTCGGCTCGGCCGGCACTCTGATAGCGGGCACGCTCGTCGTGAGCGCGCTCACGGCTCCGGCGGCGAACGCCGACAGCAACCGGCACCTGCGCGACGCGGAGGCGATCGGCGTCGCCGTCGCCGCCGCGCGGGCCGCCCAGACGGGCATCGACTGGCAGGACTGTCCGGCCGACTGGGGCCTGGAGAAGCCGATCCAGTGCGGCTGGGTCACCGTCCCGGTCGACTACGCCAAGCCCGACGGCAAGAAGATCAAGATCGCGGTGGACCGCATCAACGCCACCGGCACCCCGGCCGAGCGCCAGGGCGCCCTGCTCTACAACCCGGGCGGCCCCGGCGGCTCCGGCCTCCGCTTCCCGCGCCGCGTCACCACCAAGAACGCGATCTGGGCGAGCACCGCCAAGGCCTACGACTTCGTGGGCTTCGACCCGCGCGGTGTCGGCCACTCGGCCCCCATCTCCTGCGTCGATCCGACCGAGTTCGTCAAGGGCCCCAAGCTCGACCCGGTCCCCGACAGCGAGGCCGACAAGCAGGCGCAGCGCAAGCTCGCCGCCGAGTACGCCAAGGGCTGCGCCGAGAAGAGCGGCGACATCCTGCCGTACATCAACACCCTCAACACCGCGCGCGACCTGGACGTCGTCCGCGCCGCCCTCGGCGAGAAGAAGCTGAACTTCGTCGGCGTCTCGTACGGCACCTACCTCGGCGCGGTCTACGGCACCCTCTTCCCGACGCACGTCCGCCGCATGGTCCTGGACAGCGTCGTGAACCCGTCGACGCGTTCGATCTGGTACGAGGCCAACCTCGGCCAGGACATCGCCTTCGAGGGCCGGCTCACGGACTGGATGACCTGGGTCGCCCAGCACGACGCCACCTACCACCTCGGCGACACCCTGGCGGAGGTCCGGCAGCAGTGGGAGACCCTGCGCGCCGCCGCCAAGAAGGAGCCCCTCGGCGGCAAGGTCGGACCGGCCGAGCTCATCGGCTTCTTCCAGAACGCCCCGTACTACGACTCCATGTGGGCCCCGGTCGCCGAGGCCTGGAGCGCGTACGCCGCCGGTGACCCGCAGCCGCTGATCGACTCGGCCGCCGCGGACCCCACCGACACGGCCGGCAACATCTCCTCGGAGAACGGCAACGCCGTCTACACCGCGGTCGAGTGCGCCGACGCCCCCTGGCCGACCAGCTGGAAGAAGTGGGACCGGGACAACTCCCGCCTCCACGAGCAGTACCCGTTCATGACCTGGGCCAACGCGTGGATGAACCTCCCCTGCGCCACCTGGTCCGCCCCGCGCCAGCGCCCGACCGTGGTGAAGACCGACAAGGGCCTCCCGCCCGTGCTCATCACCCAGTCGGAGCGCGACGCCGCCACCCCGTACGAGGGCGCCGTCGAGCTGCACAAGCGCTTCAAGGGCTCGCGCCTGATCACGGAGAAGGACGCCGGCTCGCACGGCATCACCAACCTGGTCAACCCGTGCCTCAACACCAGGGTCGAGGCCTACCTGCTGACCGGGAAGCTGGACGCCCGGGACGTGACGTGCGCGCCGCACGCCACCCCGAAGCCGTAACGGCCCACACGGCGGTATGAGGAGAGGGGCGGCCGTCCGACGGCCGCCCCTCTCGCACCGCGCGGGTCAGCCCCGGGACGACTTCAGCCAGGCGTCCTCCGCCGCGTAGTCGAAGAGGTCCACCCCGTACTTCGCGAGTCCCGGGAAGGCCTCCCGCCACTCACGGTCCGCCAGGTGCCCGGTCAGCCACTCGACGGTCTCAGGAAGCGACGCGGCGTACGACACCACGGGCCGGTACCCCAACTCCCGCTCCGCCGCCGTCATGCCGTACACGACGGAGCGCTCGGCGGTCCACGGGGTGGACCCCACGGTGCCCTCCGGCGCCCCCTCGATCAGCACCGTCTCGCTCTCCACCTCCATGACCGCGTCGATCGCGGCGCCGATCTCCGCCACCGTCGGGGCCTCGGGGTCCCCGCCGTTGAGCACCCGGCTGCCCGGATTCGCCGCCGCGAGCCGGACGAGCTCGGCGAGGTTGTCGACGTGGACCGGATGGAAGCGGGAGGCCCCGCCGTACGCGAGGAGCCGCACCGGCCGTCCGTCGAGCGCCCGCTTGACGAACCACAGCTCGCGCGGCCCCGGGCTGTACGGACCGTGGATCGCCCCCGCCCGCAGCAGCGTGGTCGGCAGCGCGTCGCCCGCCGCGAGCAGCTCGCGCTCCAGGGCGATCTTCCGCGTGCTGTACGTGCCGTCGCCGGGCGCGACCGTCCGCCACTCCTCCGGGATGGGCACCGGGAAGGCGGGGAAGCCGTCCGGCCGGTCCTGCGTGTCGAAGCTGCGGCCGTGCTCGTCCTCGTACACGGCACCGCTCGACACCACCACGGCCGAACCGATCCGGTCGGCGAGACCGGTCAGCTGCCGCCCGTGCGCGCCGTCGTACGCGACGATGTCGACGAGCACGTCACAGCCGTCGCCGATCCCCGCCGCCAGCGCCCCCTCCTCGGTCCGGTCGAGCCGCACCGACCGGACCTCGTCCGGCCACCTCTCGTCCCTGCGGCCGCCCCGCGAGGCGGCCGTCACCTCCCAGCCGTCCGCGACGAGGGCCCGCACGGCCGCCCGCCCCACCTGTCCCGACGCACCCAGCACGAACGCGTGTCCTTTGGTCATGGACGGGACGCTACGGGCGCCCCGGACGGTGGCCCAGGGGATTGCGCCGTGCGCGGATCCGCCCTCAGCGTTTCCGGCGGGGGAACTTTCGCTCCGGACCGGCGTTCCCCGGCTCCGCGGCCTTCACGACCGCCGCGTACTCGTCCACGTACTCCTGCCCGGAGAGCCGCAGGATCTCGTACATGATCTCGTCGGTCACCGCGCGGACCACCGCCCGCTCGCCCGCCGACCCCGTGAAGCGGGAGAAGTCCAGCGGCGGCCCGAAGCGGATGGTGACCCGGCGGATCCTCGGCACGACCTTTCCCGGCGGCTGGATCTCGAAGGTGCCGACCATCGCGCACGGCACCACCGGGACCCCGGCCGTCAGCGCCATCACCGCGACGCCCACCTTGCCCTTGTAGAGCCGCCCGTCGTGCGAGCGGGTCCCCTCGGGGTAGATGCCGAGCAGCTCGCCCTTGTCCAGGACGCCGAGCCCCTCGCGGATCGCCGCCTTCCCGGCCTCCTTCCCGGACCGGTCCACCGGGATCTGACCGGCGGCCCGGAAGAAGGCGGCCGTGAGCCGCCCCTTGAGCCCAGACCCCGTGAAGTACTCCTGCTTGGCGAGGAAGGTGATCCGCCGTTCGAGCACGACCGGCATCAGGAAGTGGTCGGAGAAGGAGAGGTGATTGCCCGCGACGATCGCCGCGCCCTCCTCCGGGATGTGTTCGAGCCCCTCGATCCGCGGCCGGAAGAGCAGCCTGAGGAGCGGACCGAGCAGTACGTACTTCATCAGGTGGTAGAACACCCGCGGCCCCCGTTCGTCGTCCGTCATGCCCGTTGTATCCGTGCGAGCGCCCGTGGTCCACTGGTGGGGGAGCGTCAAGATGACGGCGGAGCGCGGAGACAGGACACCTCTCGGACGCCCCGGCCGCGTCCTCACCGCGCTGCTGTGCGCGCTGACCGCGGCCGGTCTCTACGGCTGCTCCGACCCCGGGCCGCGCGAGCCCACGCCGACGCCCGCGCCCGCCACCACGGCCCCCGCGCCGGCCACCCCGCCCGCCACGGCCTCCGCGCCCACCGGGCGCTCGCCCTTCACCGGTCTCCCCGCGCGACCCGCCCCCGTCCTCGCCGTCAAGATCGACAACGTGGCGGCGGCCCGCCCCCACACCGGGCTCGGCGCGGCCGACCTCGTCTACGTCGAACAGGTCGAGGGCGGGGTGACCCGGCTCCTCGCCGTCTACTCCTCCCGCCTCCCCGAGCTCACCGGCCCCGTCCGCAGCGCCCGCGAGTCCGACATAGCCCTCCTCGCCGCCTTCGGCCGGCCGGTGCTCGGCTACTCCGGGGCACAGTCCGCCCTGAACCCCCTCCTGACCGCCGCACCGCTGCGTCTCGTCACCGAGACCACCGCCCCCGGGGCCTTCCTGCGCTCCCCGGACCGGGCCGCCCCGCACAACCTCTACCTGCGCCCCGACCGCGCCCTCGCCACCGACCCGAGGGCCGAGAACGCCCGGGACATCGGCTTCCGCTTCGGGCCCGCCCCCGCCGGCGGCACCCCGGTCGACTCCTCGGCCGTCCGCTTCCCGGCCGCCCGCTACACCTTCACGTGGTCCGCGGCCGACCGCGCCTGGCGGGTGGCGATGGACGGCCGTGAGGCCCGTGCCACGGACACGGGACCGCTCACCCCCGAGACGGTCGTCGTCCAGCGCGTCACCGTCCGTCCGTCCGGCTTCCGGGACCGGTACGGCGCGGTCTCCCCGTACACCGAGACCACGGGCAGCGGCACCGCGCTCGTCCTGCGCGACGGCCGCGCGTACGAGGCCCGCTGGTCCCGGCCCTCGCCGGCGGCCGGCACCACCTACACCACCCCGGACGGGGCACCCCTCGCCTTCGCCCCGGGACAGACCTGGGTCGTCCTCGCCCCGCGCGGATAGCGGGTCGGGGGAGCCGGTCAGGGGGGAGCGGGTCAGAGGGAGCAGGTCAGGGGGGGGAGAGCGAGGCAGGAGAGCGGGTCAGGGGGAGCAGGTCAGGGGAGAGCGGGTCAGGGGGAGCAGGTCAGGGGGAGCGGGTCAGGGCTGCGCCGCGTCGGGCCGGCTCGGTGGGCGCCGGTCGCGCGGGTCGGCCGGCACCGTGCTGTCCGCCGCCGCCATCCCGATCGTGACCACCACCAGTATCACCAGCCCGAACCAGAGCCAGCCGCTGCTGCCCAGCGCCACCGTGTAGGTCGTCGTCAGCACCAGCGCCGCGGCGGTGAGCACCGCCATCGCCTTCGTAGGACCGGACATCTGTCCGCCTCCTCCCGACCGGGGCCGCGGAAGTCGTCCAGCCCATCGTGACCCCGGAAGGGGGGCGCGCGCTACTCCCCGGACGCTCCGGCGCGCGCCGGAGACGGAACCGGCCGGGAAATGCTCGTCAGCCCTGGGACCGGAGCGAGGCCAGGTACGCGTTGTACGCCTCCAGCTCCTTGTCCCCGTCCCGGTCGGCGGCCCGGTCCAGGCGGACCGCCTGTCGCTGCTCGGAGTGGTACCACTGGTAGACCAGCGCGATCAGGACCAGGACGGACGGGATCTCGCTGAACGCCCAGGCGATGCCGCCCGCCGCGTTCTGGTCCGTGAGGGCGTCGATCCCCAGCGAGGCCGGCGGGTTCTGGTACGCCTTCACCATCGGCTCGCTGGCCATCATCAGCGCGATGCCGAAGAAGGCGTGGAACGGCATGCCCGCGAACAGCTCCAGCATCCGCATCACGTACCCCGGCCGGTGCGGGCCCGGGTCGACGCCCATGATCGGCCAGAAGAAGACCACGCCGACCATCAGGAAGTGCACCATCATCCCGATGTGCCCGGGCTTCGATCCCATCAGGAAGTCGAAGAGCGGCGTGAAGTACAGCGCGTACAGGCTCGCGATGAACATCGGGATCGTGAAGCCGGGGTGCGTGATCACCTTCATGTACCGGCTGTGCAGCAGCTTCAGGAGCAGCTCGCGCGGTCCCGTCGAGCCCCGGACCGCCACCGGAAGGGCCCGCAGCGCCAGCGTCACCGGCGCCCCGAGCAGCAGCAGGATCGGCGACAGCATGGAGATCACCATGTGCTGCACCATGTGCACGCTGAACATGACCATGCCGTAGTCGTTGAGCTTCGTGCACATCACCAGGGCGATGGTCAGCACGCCGACCGTGAAGAACACCGTCCGGCTCACCGGCCACGCGTCGCCGCGCCGCCGCAGCCGGGCCACACCCCAGCCGTACAGACCGAGCCCCGCGAGGCAACCGATCAGGAAGAAGAGGTCGGGAGAGAACTCCAGGCCCCGCCCCAGCGTGAACGGCGGCAGATCCGTGGTCATGCCGTGCCCGCTGTGATCCATCTGCGTACTCCTGGAGCCCGATTCGCGCTTGTTGTCCGCACCAGACTAGAACCGCCCCCGGCCGCGACTGCGACCGGGGGCGGTTGTCACCTCATGGAGTCGTCAGAGCACGCACTCGGCCTCGGCGTAGCGGTCCTCGGGGACCGTCTTGAGGGACTCCACGGCCTGCGCCAGCGGGACCATGACGATGTCCGTGCCGCGCAGCGCGGTCAGCATGCCGAACTCGCCGCGGTGCGCCGCCTCCACCGCGTGCCAGCCGAAGCGGGTGGCGAGGACACGGTCGTACGCGGTCGGGGTGCCACCGCGCTGGACGTGGCCGAGGATGACCGGGCGGGCCTCCTTGCCGAGACGCTGCTCCAGCTCGACGGAGAGCTGGTTGGCGATGCCGGTGAACCGCTCGTGCCCGTAGATGTCGGTGCCGGCGGTCTTGAAGTCCATCGAGCCCTCACGCGGCTTCGCGCCCTCGGCGACGACGACGATCGCGAAGCGCTTGCCGGCCTCGAACCGCGCCCCGACCCGGGCGGTCAGCTCGTCGATGTCGAAGGGGCGCTCCGGGACGACGACGGCGTGCGCGCCGGCGGCCATGCCGGAGTGGAGCGCGATCCAGCCGGTGTGCCGGCCCATGACCTCGACGACGAGGACCCGCTGGTGGGACTCGGCGGTCGTCTTCAGCCGGTCGAGCGCCTCGGTGGCCACGGTGACGGCCGTGTCGAAGCCGAAGGTGACGTCGGTGGAGGCGATGTCGTTGTCGATGGTCTTCGGGACGCCGACGATCGGCAGACCCGCCTCGGAGAGGAGGTTGGCCGCCTTCAGCGTGCCCTCGCCGCCGATCGGGATGATGGCGTCGAGGCCCAGGTCCGCGACGTGGCCGCGGGCGCGCTCGACGCCGCCGACCAGGTGCGCGGGCTGGACGCGTGAGGAGCCGAGGATGGTGCCGCCGCGGGCGAGTATGCCGCCGACCGCGTCGAGGTCGAGCTTGCGGTAGTCGCACTCCAGCAGGCCCCTCCACCCGTCGTGGAAGCCGATGACCTCGTCACCGTGGTCGACGACGGCGCGGTGCACGACGGAACGGATGACGGCGTTCAGACCGGGGCAGTCTCCGCCGGAGGTGAGCACACCAATGCGCATAGCCCAAAAACCTTTGCAACGTGGGCCGACTCCCGGACCACGTCGTCCGGCTGGATCCCCGCCACCCTATCGGTGCTGGGTGGCGGGGCCGAACCGGCTGTCCGCACAGTGGACACCGTACTTTCGTACGAGTCCGTGGGGGGTGGCTCAGGCGGGCTGCGTGGCCGCCGCGATGCGCTCGGCGCGCAGGGCCTCGTACCACCGGTCGTCGGTCGGCGGCAGCGCGTTCACGTCGAGGGCCAGCTTCAGGAGCAGGTCCGCGATCTGCGGGTTCCGGGCCATGACGGGGCCGTGCATGTACGTACCGAAGACGGTGTCGTTGTACGCGCCCTCGGTGCCGTCGCCGGTCCCGTTGCCCTTGCCGAGGACGGTCCGGGCGAACGGCCGGGCCGTCGGGCCGAGATGGGTGATGCCCTGGTGGTTCTCGAAGCCCGTCAGCTGGGGCAGGCCGAGCCGCGGGTCGATGTCCGCGAGGACGTCGCCGACGCACCGCGCGCCCTCGCCGCGGGTCGAGATCACGTCGATCAGACCGAGGCCGGTCTCCCGCTCGCCGATGTCGTTGATGAACTCGTGGCCCAGGATCTGGTAGCCGGCGCAGACCGAGAAGATGATCGCCCCGTTGGAGGCGGCCCGGCTCAGTCCGCCGTCGCGTCGCAGCCGCTCGGCCGCGAGCCGCTGCGGACGGTCCTCGCCGCCGCCGATCAGGTAGATGTCGCCCGAGGTCGGCACCGGCTGGTCGCTGCGGACGTCGACGCGCTCGACGCTGAGACCGCGCTGCTCGGCGCGGCGCTGGACGACGAGGGCGTTGCCCTGGTCGCCGTAGGTGCTGAGCAGGTCGGGGTAGACCCAGACCAGGCGCAGGCTGCTGTCACTCATGCTGCAAGTCCTCTACGGGTCAGTTGCCGACGCGGCGGCGGACGTCCTGGAAGGCGGTGTAGTTGGCGATCAGCTCGATCTGCCCGGGCGGGGCCATCGCGACGGCCTCGTCGAGCGTCTCGCACACCCGGAAGTCCACACCCGCGACCTCCAGGCGGACCGCGAGGTCCAGCTTCCGGTCGCCGATCACCATGATCGGGTGGCCGGCGAGCCGCCCGTAGTCCACGTCCCACAGCCAGGAGGTGTCCGTGCCGTCGGCGCCGCGCGCGTTGACGGAGAGGATCACCGGGGCCGGCGGCCCGTCGATGAGGGAGAAGGTCTCGAGCCAGCCGGCCGGGTTCTTCGCGAGCAGCAGGCGCAGGTCGCGGCCCTGGAACGAGACGACGTCATAGCGTCCCGCCACGGCCTGGACCTGGTACATGCGCTCCAGGGCCACCTGGGGCGGCACCCCGAAGACCGCGGCGACCGCGGCGGAGGTGGCGGCGTTCGCCTTGTTGGCGCGGCCCGGCAGCTGGAGCCGGATCGGCCAGGCGGAGCCGTGCGGGTCGAGCACGTGGTCGCCGCTGAGCGCCCAGCTCGGCGCGGGACGGCGGAAGCCGCACTCGCCGCAGAACCAGTCGTCGCCCGGACGCTGCATCACACCGCCGCAGGCGGGGCACGACCAGGCGTCGTCCTTCCACTCCTGGCCCGCGGCCACCCACACCACGTTGGGGGAGGAGGAGGCGGCCCACACGATGAGCGGGTCGTCGGCGTTGGCGATGACCACGGCCTTGGTGCCGTTGAGACCCTCGCGCCACTTCTCGGCGAGCATCCGGGTCTCGGCGGCGCGGTCGAGCTGGTCGCGGGAGAGGTTGAGCAGCGCGATCGCCTTGGGCGTGGTGTCGCGGGCGACGCCGGCGAGGTACTTCTCGTCGACCTCGATGACGCCGTACTTGGAGTCCGAGCCGCCGGCCAGCGCCGAGGTGATGCCGGCGGGCATGTTGGCGCCGAGCGCGTTCGAGACCACCGGGCCGGCGGCGCGCAGGGCCTCTGCGATCAGCCGGGTCGTCGTGGTCTTGCCGTTGGTCGCCGACACCAGGACGACGTCCAGGTGCTGCGCGAGTCGACCGAGGAGGTCCGGGTCGAGCTTCAGCGCGACCTTGCCGCCGATCACCGATCCGCTGCCGCGCCCCGCCGCCCGCGACACCGCGGCCGCGGCCTTGCCCGCCGTCACGGCCAGCTTGGCGCGCGGCGACAGCGGCTCTGGATTACCGGGGTGTCCTGACATCGTTCTTGTTCCTCCTTGCGTCGGTCCGGGCTCAGCCTATCGAGATCCGGCCAGCAGCCCGAACAGCGGCACCGCCGTGAGGCGTGCGAAACAGCCAGGTCACGGGGGACCGTACCCTTACGGCCATGCGAAACCGCCCCATCCCCGGCAGTTCCGGCCTCGTCCGAGCGATGACTCTGCTCGGCGACCCCGTACTGCACACGCCCTGCGCGCCCGTCACCGACTTCGGCCCCGAACTGGCCCGGCTCGTCGAGGACATGTTCGCGACGATGTACGCGGCGCAGGGCGTGGGCCTGGCGGCGAACCAGGTGGGCGTGGGCCTGCGGGTCTTCGTCTACGACTGCCCCGACGACGAGGACACGCGCCATCTGGGCCATGTGGTGAACCCGACGCTGGTGGAGGCGGACGGCGAGGTGATCCGGGGCCCGGAGGGCTGCCTCTCCCTGCCGGGCCTTGAGGCGCCGACGCCCCGGCACGACCGCGCGGTCGTGGAGGGCGTACGGATCGACGGCACTCCGGTACGGATCGAGGGCACGGGTTTCTTCGCCCGCTGCCTCCAGCACGAGACCGACCACCTGGCGGGCGGGGTCTACGCCGACCACGTGACGGGGTGGCGCAAGTCACGTCTGCTGAAGACGATCCGCAAGCAGCCGTGGGGCGGCGACGCGTCCGTACTGGAGGGTTCGCGCTGATTCCACCGGGCCTGTCCCACCGGGCCTGGCGAGTGAGCCGAAGGGGCGCGCCCAGGACCCGGCGAGTGAGCCGAAGGGGCGCACCCAGGACCCGGCGAGTGAGCCGAAGGGGCGCGCCGGGGGAACAGGGACGAGCGCGCGGAGCCTCCCGAGGAACGAGGGAGGCGAGCACGGTCGTCCCTGTTCCCCCGGCTGAGGCGCCCCGGAGGCGAACCGAGCCCCAAAAAGGGGGGCGGCGATCCGAGCCCTCTAAAAGCCGGGCCCGCCGGGGAGGTCGTCGGCCATCGCGAGCCGCCCCCACAGGAGGTCGGCCAGGCTGCTGACCAGGTCGGCGCGGGAGCAGGGGCGTTCTCCGAGCCACCAGTCGCCGGCCGCGTGCATCATGCCGACGATGCCGTGGCCCCAGATCCGGGCCTGGACGTCGGATGCGGGGCCGAGGTCGACGCGTTCGGCGATGACCTGGCCGAGCTCCTCGCCCATGCGGCGGAGCAGCGGGGCCGAGTGGCGGCCGACGTCGAAGCCCTGCTCGGACTGGTGCGACTCCTCCGCCGGGTGCATGAGGAAGCGGTAGACCTGGGGCATCGCCTCGATCGAGGCGAGGTAGGTGTCGAGGGTGGACTCGACGCGCCGGCGCCGGTCGGAGGGGGCGTCGAGCGCGGCCCGGAGCGCGGCGAGGAGCCCGTCCGTGTGGCGGATGGCGAGGGCGCGGTAGAGGCCGCCCTTGTCTCCGAAGTGCCGGTAGAGGATCGGCTTGGTGATGCCGGCCTCCGCCGCGATGGCGTTCATGGAGGCCTTGGGCCCGTCCCGGAGCACCACCCGGTCCGCCGCCTCCAGCAGTTCGCGCCGCCGTTGTTCCGCGGGCTTCTGCTGGTCGGTGGCCCGGTGTGTGATGTCCATAAGCGTGTCTCCCCGCCCGTGCGATTCCGTGAGGCTGTCGCAACGTAACACCCGTGCGGCACCCTGTGCCGGGCGGCCCGAACCGCTCCACCGCAGGTTGACAGCCGTACCCGCCGGTAACAGACTGCTGTTACCGCAAGTAACGTACTGCTGGGAGGGAACTATGGCCGAGTTCACGCTCGAACTCAACGACGACCAGAAGCAGGTCCGCGACTGGTTGCACGGGTTCGCCGCCGATGTGATGCGCCCCGCGGCGGCCGAATGGGACGAGCGTGAGGAGACCCCCTGGCCGATCATCCAGGAGGCCGCCAAGCTCGGCATCTACTCCCTCGACTTCTACGCCCAGCAGTTCTTCGACCCGACCGGCCTCGGCGTGCCGATGACCATGGAGGAGCTCTTCTGGGGCGACGCCGGCATAGCGCTCTCCATCGTCGGCACCGGCCTCGCCGCCGTCGGCGTCCTCGCCAACGGCACCGAGGAGCAGATCGGCACCTGGGTCCCGCAGATGTACGGCGACGCGAACGACGTCAAGGTCGCCGCCTTCTGCTCCTCCGAGCCCGACGCCGGCTCGGACGTCGCCGCCATGCGCACCCGGGCCGTGTACGACGAGGCCAAGGACGAGTGGGTCCTCAACGGCACCAAGACCTGGGCGACCAACGGCGGCATCGCCAACGTGCACGTCGTCGTCGCCGTCGTCGACGCCGAGCTCGGCTCGCGGGGCCACGCCTCCTTCATCGTGCCGCCGAACACCCCCGGACTCTCGCAGGGCCAGAAGTTCCAGAAGCACGGCATCCGCGCCTCCCACACCGCCGAGGTCGTCCTTGAGGACGTGCGCGTCCCCGGTCACTGCCTCCTCGGCGGCAGGGAAAAGCTCGACGAGCGCCTCGCCCGGGCCCGCGAGAAGGCGAAGGCGGGCGGCGGAGAGAGGGTGAAGAACGCCGCCATGGCCACCTTCGAGGCCTCCCGCCCGGCGGTCGGCGCCATGGCCGTCGGCACCGCCCGCGCCGCGTACGAGGTGGCGCTCGACTACGCGAAGACCCGCGTCCAGTTCGGCCGCCCGATCATCGAGAACCAGGGCGTCGCCTTCCAGCTCGCCGACATGCGCACCCAGATCGACGCGGCCCGGCTCCTCGTCTGGCGCGCCTCCTGGATGGCGACCGCCGGCAAGCCCTTCACCTCGGCCGAGGGCTCCATGTCCAAGCTGTACGCGAGCGAGGTCGCCAAGCAGGTCACCGGCCAGGCCATCCAGATCCTCGGCGGCAACGGCTACACCCGCGAGTACCCGGTGGAGCGGATGCACCGCGACGCGGCCATTTACACCATCTTCGAGGGCACGAGCGAGATCCAGCGCATGGTCATCAGCCGCGCGCTCGCGAAGTAGCGGGCGAGGGGCGGGCGCGGGGCGGGAGCGGGAGCGAGCGGCCGGCGGAGCGTGGGGGTGTTGGCGTACCGTCCCCCGCGCCCCGGCGGCGGCGCCTGCTGGGCCTCGCGGCTCACACGGCCTCGTGGCTCACACGAGGCAGAACTCATTGCCCTCGGGGTCCTGGAGCACCACCGCGTAGTAGTCCATGCCGTTCGGCTCGTCCATCGTGTACAGAATCGTGGCGCCAAGCGCCGTCAGGCGGGCCACCTCCCCGTCCACCCGCTCCCGGCGGAGCGCGAGCGGGACCGTGCGGCCGCCGCCGACCTTGAGGTCGAGGTGGACGCGGTTCTTGACCGTCTTGGGCTCCGGGACCCGCTGGAACCAGACGCGCGGGCCCAAGCCCTTCGGGTCCACGATGGACTCGGGCAGCTCTCCGGCGTCCTCGCCCAGCTCCTCCTCGGGCACGCCGATCGCCCGCCAGTACTCCCGCCAGGTGGCGTGGCCCTCGGGCGGCGGGTCCGGGACGTACCGCAGGGCCGCCAGCCAGAAGGGCACCAGGCGCTGGGGGTCGGCGCAGTCGATGGTCAGTTGCAGGGTGAGCTCGGGTCGGTCCATGGAACGAGCCTCCCAGACGCCTCTGACGGTCGCACGGGCCGAACCAACCGGCCGAATTCGGACGGGTGTTCAGTCGGGGCTGTCTGTGGGTTACTTCCTGAGGGAGAATCGCCCCGCCGGTGACGATCAAAAGGGAGCCGATCATGGCCACCACCACCCGGGCCGAGGCGCCCGAACTCTCCGGACTACCGCTGCTCGGCTCCATGTTCGACCTCAAGAACGACTCCCTGGGCACCTTCCTGCGCGCCCGCCGCGAGCACGGCGACGTCGTACGGATCACCGCCGGGCCGCCCGGGATCCGCGCCACCGTCTACGGGGTCTTCTCCGCCGAGGGCGCCCAGCAGGTCCTCGCCGGGGAATCGGCCAACTTCCGCAAGGACAACGCCTTCTACCAGGAGATCCGCGAGTCCTTCGGCAACGGCCTGCTCACCAGCCAGGACGAGGACTACCTCCGCCAGCGCCGGCTCGTCCAGCCCCTCTTCACCAAGCGCCGCGTCGACGGCTACGCCGCCGCCATCGCCGCCGAGGTGACCACCCTCACCGAGGAGTGGCGCGAGGACGCCGTCGACTCCGTCGACGTCCTCCAGCAGATGACCCGGCTCGCGCTCCGTGCCGTCGCCCGCATCCTCTTCGGCACCGACGTCGACACGGCCGTCGACGTCGTCGAGCGCTGCTTCCCCGAGGTCGGCTCCTACGTACTGCGCCGCGGCTACTCCCCGGTCAAGCTGCCCCGGGACTGGCCCACCCCCGGCAACCGCCGGGCCGCCGCCGTCCACACGGCGCTCTACGAGGCCTGTGACCGGATCATCGCCGAGCGCCGCGCCGCAGGCCGCGCCCCCGGCGACGGACAGGACCTCCTCACCCTCCTCGCCGAGGCCGAGAGCGCCGAGGACGGCAGCTTCAGCGCCGCCGAACTGCGTGAGCAGGTCCTCGTCTTCCTCGTCGCGGGCCACGAGACCACCGCCACCTCGCTCGGCTTCGCCCTCCACCTCCTCGCCCGCCACCCCGAGGCGCAGAAGCGGGCCCACGAGGAGGTAGACCGGGTGCTCGCGGGCCGTACCCCCGGCGCCGCCGACCTCGACTCCCTGCCGTACGTCACGCAGGTGCTCAAGGAGTCGATGAGGCTCTTCCCCGCCGCGCCGGTCATCGGCCGCCGCGCCGTCGCCGCCACCGAGATCGACGGCGTCACCATCCCGGCGGGCGCGGACGTCATCGTCGCCCCCTGGGTCACCCACCGCCACCCGGCCTACTGGGAGGACGCGGAGCGCTTCGACCCCGACCGCTTCACCCCCGAGGCGGAGGCGGCCCGGCCCCGGTACGCCTGGTTCCCCTTCGGCGGCGGTCCGCGCGCGTGCATAGGCCAGCACTTCTCGATGCTGGAGTCGGTGGTCGCCCTCGCGATGATCCTCCAGCGGTACGGCTTCGAGGCCATCGACACCGAGGTCCCCGTCGCCCCCGCGATCACCCTCCAGGCGGCGGGCCCGGCGCGCTGCCGGCTCCGCCCCCGTACCGCCTGACCCGGAGCCCCCGCCCGACGACTACCCAGAGAACTCCGGCGGTCCACGGGTCTTTCCCGGTGACGGCCGCTCCCCGGCGGGTCGCCGTTTATCGTGAGCGCCCCGTTCCGGAGAGGCTGCCGTGAGAAGACCCCGCCGTGCCGAGTCCGAGCCCACCTCCGTCCCGGCACGCGCGGCGGCCCTGCTCGCGGAGCGCTCACCCGCGGTGCTCGTGGTCACCGGCCCGGCGGGGGTGGGCCGGAGCACGCTGGTGGCCGCCCTGGTGGCGGACGCGGCCCTCGCCGCGCGGCCGGTGCTCCGCGGCAGCTGTTCCGCCGCGCCGGGCGGCGGGTTCCCGCTGGCGCCGGTGGTCGAGGCGCTGGCCGCGGCGGGCCCCGCACTGCCGGTCCCGGCGGCCCTGCCCGCCGTGACGGGCACCCTGCGCGGACTCCTGCCGGAACTGGCGCACCTGCTACCGGAGCTGGGTGAGCGGCTGCCCACGTCGGCCGAACCGTCGGGACGGCCGGACAGCGACGGCGGACGCGAGGGCGATGAGAGGCGAGAGGGCGGCGAGCGGCGTGAGGGCGACCGGCGGCGCGAAGTCGATCGGCGGCGTGAGGGCGACGGGGTACGCGAGGCCGACGGGGCGGTGGGGCATCGGGAGTTCCGTGGGCTGACCGCACTGCTCGATGCCGTGGGCCCGGTCCTCGTCCTGGAGGACCTGCACGCGGCGGACGCCCCGACCCTGGCGTACCTGCGGCACCTGATCGCCCGGCTGCCCGCCCGTGTCGGCCTGGTGCTCACGGCCCGCGCCACGGCGGGGGCCGAGGTACTGCTCGCCGGAGTGCTCGCCGAGGCCGGTCCCTCGGTCACGGTCGAGGAGATCCGTCTGACACCCCTCGGGGCGACGGAGGTCGGGGAGCTGGCCCGGCGCCTGCTCGGCACCGAGCGCGTCACACCCGAGTTCGCCGCCGAGGTACGGCGCAGGTCGGCCGGCCTGCCCGGAGTGGCGGCGGCACTGATCACGGCGGCGGGGCGCGGCCCGGCGGGCGCGGACGACCCGGTCGCGCCGGCCCGGGCCCTGGACGCCCTGCCGGTGCCGCCGGCGGTCCGCCGCAGGGTGCTCGGCGAGATCGCGGCGCTGGAACCCGCGGCCCGGGAACTCGTGGACGCCGCCGCCGTGCTCGAACGCCCCGCGGAGATCGCCGAATCCGCGGCCGTCGCCGGGATCACCCTCCCGCGCGCGGCGCCGCTGCTGAGGGCGGCGGCCGATGCCGGGCTGCTCGCGGTGGACCCCGAAGGCCGCTTCGTACCGGCGTACCCGGCGGTCCGCGCGGCGGTCTACGCGCAGCTCACCCCGGAGCGCCGCCGGGAGCTGCACCTGCGAGCGGCCCGCCGCATCCGGTCCGACCCCGGTCCCGACCGGGCGCCGCTGGAAGAGCTGTACCGCCACCACCGGGCCGCCGGATCGCCCGGGTGGCCGCGGCTGGCCGAGGCGGCGGCCGACCGGGCGCAGCGGGCGGGCCTGGGCGCGCGGGCGGTCGACCTCCTGACGGAGGCGGCGGAGCACGCCACCGGGGCCCGGCGGGCCCGGCTGGCCCTGAAGGCGGGCCGGGCCGCGCTGACCGGACTGCCGGACGAGCGCACCGTCGCACTGCTGAGGTCGGTCCTGGCCGAACCGGGGCTCAGGCCGGAGCACCGCGGCGAAATCGGCCTCCACCTGGGGCTGTTGCTCCGCAATCAGGCGGGCTCGGGGGCCGCCGGCCGCACGCTGATCGCGGAGGCGATCCACGACCTCGCCCACGCCCCGGAGCTGGCGGCGCGGGCCATGTCGGCACTCTCGGTGCCCGCGATCGACGGCTGGCCGTTCGCGCGGCACCTCAGCTGGATGACGCGGGCGGAGGAGCTGGCCACGGGGGTCGACGACCCCGTCATGCGGATCACCGTACGGGCCAACCGGGCCGCCACGCTGATGTTCACGGGCGACCCGCTGGCCTGGCGGGCCGTACGCGAACTCCCCGACGATCCGGGCTCGTCCGCCGAGCGGCAGCATCTGCTGCGGGCGCGGGCGAACCTCGCACACGCGACCCTGATGCTCGGACACCCGAAGTCCGCCGCCCGATTCGTCGCCCGCGCCGAGGAGTTGCTGCGGGGCGCCGAGAGCCCGTACTACGCGGGCCTGGTACGGACGGCCGGCCTGCTCCTCGACTGGACCGGCGGGCACTGGGAGGGCCTGGCCGTCCGGGCCGAGGCCGTGGCGGGCGAGTACGCGGACATCCCGGTGCTCGCCGCCGAGGCGACGCTCGTCCGGGGGCTCCTCGAACTGACGGGGGGCCGTACCGGTACGGCCCGGCGGCTGCTCGAACAGGCGGCGGCGACGGTCCGGCTGGACACGGGGGTGGTGACGGCGGGCGCGGCGGGCGCCCTGTGCCGCCTCGACCTCGCGAACGGGCATCCGGAGCGGGCCTGGGACCGGGCGGCCCGGGCGGTCGAGACGGTCCGGCGGGTCGGGGCGTGGGTGTGGGGCGCGGACGTGGTGCCGGCGGCGGTGGAGGCGCTGCTCGGGCTGGGTGAGGCCGAGGCGGCGGAGGCGCTGACGGAGGAGTTCGCGGACGGCGTCGCCGGGCGGGACGCGCCGGCAGCGCGGGCGGCCGTCGAGGCCTGCCGTGCCGTGCTCGCGGAGGAGCGGGGAGCACCCGGGCGGACCCCGCCGCCCGTGAACGGCCTTGCGGAGCGGACCGGGCGCGGCGAGCCGGCGGACGGGGCCGCGGCGGTCGCGGAGGCGGTCGAGCGCTGGACGGTGGCCGAGCGGGCATGGGCGCGGGCCGGCCGCCCGTACGAGGAGGCCCGGGCCCGGCTCGCGCGCGGCCGGGTCCGGCTCACGGCGGACGGGACGGGCACGGAGGACGTCCTGACGGCCGTCGACCGGTTCGCCGCGCTCGGTGCGCACGGGGATCTCGCCCTGGCCCGGCGTCTGCTGAAGGAGCACGGGATCACGCCGCCCACCCGCGGCGGGCGGCCCGGTTACGGCGACGCCCTGTCCCCGCGCGAGCGGGAGGTCGCCGTGCTGGCGGCCGGGGGGCTGGGCAACGCCGAGATCGCGGACCGGCTCGTGCTGTCGCGGCGCACGGTGGAGCACCACGTCGCCGGTGCCATGCGCAAACTGTCCGTCACCTCCCGCACCGCGCTCGCGGCGGCTCTCTCCGACCGCTGAACTCGCGGTGGACCGCCGGTTTTCTGGGTGCGGCCGGCGCCGTCATTGGGTGCTCCCGGCCCTGGTCGCCGGTGGAGACGGGGCCCGATGCTCTTCCCCGTCGGCAGCGGCCGTGACCGGATCCGGTCCCTCCGCACTCTCATGAGGAGTGCGGAGGACGGGACCGTCACGCCCTCCGGGCACCGGCTCCGCTCGTCCTCCCCAAGGCGAGCGGGCCACCGCCCCTGCCGGTGGCCGCGCACTCCCCACCATCCGTGCGGGCGCGGCCGGTTCGGGGGGAGGACGCCGGGCCGGGCAGAACGGCGCACGGCTCGACGTCCCCCCCCACGCATCAACCCCCGGCATCACGCCCGGACATCACCCAGGCAGCACCCCCACACCCCGACCGGGACCACCGCGGTCCGGTCACGCTTCAGGAGACCCCATGCGACTTCGAGGACGGCTCCACCGGAAGACCACCGCGGGCGCGGCCGCGACCGTACTGCTCGCTCTCGCGGGCACCGGTCTCGCCGCCGCCCCCGCCCAGGCCGACGAGGGCACCCTCGTCGGCGCCGGCCGGCCCGGGGCCATCGCCGGCGCGTACATCGTCACGCTCGCCGACGGGACGCGCCCCGCCGACGTCCCCGGTCTGGCCCGGACCCTCAGCGGCCGTCACGGCGGCAGCCTCGGTCACGTCTACACCGCGGCCCTGAACGGCTTCTCGGTACGCCTCCCCGAGGCCGCCGCCCGCAGGCTGGCCGCCGAACCGGGCGTGGTGCGGGTGGAGGCGGACGGCATCGCGACCATCGCCGGCACCCAGCCGAGCCCGCCGTCCTGGGGCCTGGACCGGATCGACCAGAACTCCCTGCCGCTGAACAGCTCGTACACGTACCCCAACACCGGCAGCGGGGTGAACGCGTACGTCATAGACACCGGCGTCCGGCTCACCCACCAGGACTTCGGCGGGCGCGCGGTCAGCGGCTACGACTTCGTGGACGGCGACGCCGACGCCTCCGACTGCCAGGGCCACGGCACGCACGTGGCGGGTACCGTCGGCGGCGCCTCGTACGGGGTCGCCAAGGCGGCGAAGATCGTCTCCGTGCGGGTGCTCGACTGCAACGGGCAGGCTCCCTGGTCGACCGTGATCAAGGGCATCGACTGGGTCACCGCCAACGCGGTGAAGCCGGCCGTCGCCAACGTGAGCATCGGCGGCTCCACCGACCAGACCGTCAACGACGCGGTCGCCCGGTCCATCGCGGCGGGCATCACCTACGCGGTCGCCGGCGGCAACAGCAACGCCAACGCCTGCTCCTCCTCGCCCGCCTCGCTGGCCGCCGCGATCACGGTCGGCGCCACCGACCGGAACGACGCCCGCGCCTCGTACTCGAACTACGGCAGCTGCCTGGACCTCTTCGCACCCGGTTCGGACATCGTCTCCGCCTCGAACAGCGGCAACTCCACGAGCACCGGCATGAGCGGCACCTCGATGGCCGCCCCGCACGTCGCCGGCGCCGCCGCCCTGCTGCTCTCCGCCGCCCCCGGGCTCACCCCGCAGCAGGTACGGGACCAGCTCGTCGCGAACGCCGCCACGGGCAAGGTGACCAACCCCGGCAGCGGCTCGGCGAACCGGCTGCTCACCGTCGGCGGTGGCACCACCACGCCGCCGCCCACCGGCCCGAAGTTCGAGAACACCGCCGACTACGCCGTGCGGGACAACGCGACCGTGGACTCCCCGGTCACCGTGAGCGGCGTCGGCGGCGCCGCGCCCGCCGCGCTCGCGGTCACCGTGGACATCCGCCACACCTGGCGCGGTGACCTGCGGCTCCAGCTGATCGCCCCGGACGGCAGCGCCTATCTCCTGAAGGACTACAACGCCAACGACAGCGCCGACAACGTGCAGGCGACGTACACCGTCAACGCCTCCTCCGAGACCGCCGACGGCGTCTGGAAGCTGCGCGTGACCGACAACGCGGTCAACGACACCGGCACCCTGAACGCCTGGAACCTGCAGTTCTGACCAGCCGGCTCCGACCAGCCGGCTCCGACCACCCGGTCCCGACCACCCGGTCCTGACTACCCGGTCCTGATCACCCGGTCCCGACCACGTACGAGCCCGCGGCCCCCGGCACCGTCACCCGACGACGCCGGGGGCCGCGGCCCGTCCGCCGGCCCGGGGCCCCGGCGCCTACGGCCGGGTCGCGACGACGATCGTCGCCCACCACTCCTCGGAGGTGACGACCTCCGGCGTCAGCCCGCACGCGGCCACCACCGCGGCGGCCTCCTCGGCCTGCCGCTCGCTCGTCTCCACGAACAGGTGACCGCCCGGCGCCAGCCACTCCGCGGCCTCGGCGGCGACCCGCCGGAGCACGTCGAGCCCGTCCGTGCCGCCGTCCAGGGTGACGTGCGGCTCGTGGTCCCGCGCCTCCGGCGGCAGCAGACCGATCTCCTCGGTGGGTACGTACGGCACGTTGGCGACGAGGATCTCGACGCGGCCGCGCAGCTCCGCCGGCAGCGGCGCGAAGAGGTCGCCCTCGTACACGCGGCCACCGCGCGGCTCGACGTTCCGCCGGGCGCAGGCCACCGCCGCCGGCTCGATGTCCGAGGCGTGCACCTCCACGCCCTCGACCGAGGCGAGCAGCACGGCGCCCGCCGCGCCCGAGCCGCAGCACAGGTCCACGCAGAGGGCGCCCGGCCGGGCCAGCTCCACCGCCCGCCCGACGAGGAACTCCGTACGCCTCCGGGGCACGAAGACCCCGCCGTCGACCTCGACGCGCAGCCCGCCGAACTCGGCCCAGCCCACGACGTGCTCCAGCGGCAGTCCGGCGGCGCGCCGCTCGACCATCGCGTCCAGCTCGCCGGGCCCGGAGGCCGCCGCGAGGAGCATCTCCGCCTCCTCCTCGGCGAAGACGCACCCGGCGGCCCGCAGTCGCTCCACGACCCCCGTGACCGTGCCCGTGCCGGCGTCAGACAAGCTGTGCCTCGATCGCGGAGACGACCTCGGGGGCGTCGGGCTCGGTGCGCGGACGGAATCGGGTGACCCGGCCGTCGCGGCCGATCAGGAACTTCTCGAAGTTCCACTGGACGTCACCGGCCTCGCCCTCGGCGTCGGCGACCTTCACCAGCTCCGTGTAGAGCGGGTGGCGGCCGTCGCCGTTGACGTCGGCCTTCTCCAGCAGCGGGAAGGACACCCCGTACGTCGCCGAGCAGAAGGTCTGGATCTCCTCCGCGCTGCCCGGCTCCTGGCCCGCGAACTGGTTGCAGGGCACGCCGAGCACGGTGAAGCCGCGCTCCCCGTACTCCTTCTGCAGCCGCTCCAGCCCCGCGTACTGCGGGGTCAGACCGCACTTGGAGGCCACGTTCACGACCAGGACCGCGCGGTCCCGGTAGTCGCCAAGGGAGACCGGCTCGCCGGTCAGGGAAGTCAGGGGGATGTCGTAGAGACTCATGAGCTGCTCCTCGAAGAAATAGGGTTTGATCTCAACATGGGAGACGAACGACTGGCAATCGCGATCGATTCCGCATCGGAGGAAAGACCGCACCGGGTGTGCTGCCGGCTCTGCGGCCGCCCCCTGACCGGCGCGGACTCCCGCCGTACCGGTCTCGGGCCGACCTGCGACGCCAAACTCCACCCGCCGGGCCCCGACATCCGCTCGCGCCGCCACGAGGTCGCCCAGGACACCCTCCCGGGCATCGACGAGGACCTGTAGCGAGGACCTGTGGCCAGGACCCGTGGGGAGGACCCGTGGCGAGGTGGCCGTCCGGAACCCGGCGACGCTACCAGGCGACAAATCGATCGCCCAGGGGAATTCGCCTCGGCACAGTGATCACCGATGAGAGCGAAACCCGAGCCACCGGAGTCCTGAGATGTCGACCCTGCGCGTCACCGCCGAAGTCCTGACCGTCCACCCCCACCCCAACGCCGACGCCCTGGAGCTTGCCCAGGTCGGCCTCTACCGTGCCGTCGTCGCCAAGGGCGCCTATCGGACCGGAGAGGCAGCCCTGTACATCCCCGAGCAGGCCGTGCTGCCCGCCCCCCTGGTCGACGAGCTCGGGCTGACGGGCCGCCTGGCCGGGAAGGCGTCGGACCGGGTCAAGGCCGTACGGCTGCGCGGCGAGCTGTCCCAGGGGATCGTGTGCAGGCCCGGCGCGCTCGCCGGCACCGACCTGGCGCGGGCGGCGGCCGAGGGGACCGACTTCGCGGAGGCGCTGGGGATCGTCAAGTGGGTGCCGCCGATACCGCCGACGATGAGCGGGGACGTGGAGGCCGCGCCCGACCTGCTGCCCTGGGTCGACATCGAGAACCTCCAGCGCTACCCGGGCATCTTCGAGCCCGGCGAGCCCGTCGTCCTGACGGAGAAGCTGCACGGCACGGCCTGCCTGCTGACCTACTTCGCCGAGGAGGGACGCGTCCAGGTCTCGTCCAAGGGCTTCGGGTCGAAGGGCCTCGCCCTCCAGGAGGACCCGCGCAACCTGTACTGGCGCGCGGTCCACGGCCACGGCCTTTCCGCCGTCGCCGAGCGGCTGGCGAAACGTCTCGGCGCCCGCCGCGTCGGGCTCTTCGGCGAGGTGTACGGCGCCGGGGTGCAGGATCTCGCGTACGGCGCCGACGCCCGCTCCGAGACCGTCGGGTACGCGCTCTTCGACGTGTCCGCCGAGATCGACGGCCGGGTCCACTGGCTGGACCCGGCCGAGGTCCTGGAGGCGGGCGAGGTCCCCCTCGTACCGAGCCTGTACTCCGGCCCGTACGACCTGGACACGGTCCTCGCGCACGCCGGCGGCCGGGAGACCGTCTCCGGCCGGGAGACGCACCTGCGGGAGGGCGTCGTCATCCGGCCCGCGACCGAGCGGTACAGCCCGGTCGTCGGCGGCCGGGCCATCGCCAAGGCGGTCAGCCCGGCCTACCTGACCCGCAAGGGCGGCACCGAGTACGAGTGACCGCCCGCGGCGCTCCTCACAGCTTGCGGAACAGGCCCTCCTGGACCACCGACACGAGGAGCCGCCCCTCGCGGTCGTAGATCCGGCCCCGCGCGAGCCCCCGGCCGCCGGTCGCGATCGGCGACTCCTGGTCGTACAGGAACCACTCGTCGGCCCGGAACGGCCGGTGGAACCACATCGCGTGGTCCAGCGACGCCATGTCGAAACCGCGCGGTCCCCACAGGGGCTCCACCGGGATCCGGACCGCGTCCAGGAGGGTCATGTCCGAGGCGTAGGTCAGCGCGCAGGTGTGCACCAGCGGGTCGTCGCCCAGCGTCCCCACGGCCCGCATCCACACCGCGCTGCGCGGATCCGCGCCCCGGACCTCGTCCTTCGTCCAGCGCAGCCGGTCCACGTACCGGATGTCGAAGGGCTGGCGGCGGGCCATCCGCTCCAGCGCCTCCGGCAGCGCGCCCAGGTGGTCGCGGATCTCGTCGGCGACCTTCGGCAGCGTCTCCGGGTCCGGTACGTGCCGGGGCGGCAGCTGGTGCTCGAAGCCGGCCTCCTCGGGCCGGTGGAAGGAGGCCGTCAGATTGAAGATCGTCCGTCCCTCCTGGACGGCCGTGACCCGGCGCGTCGTGAACGAACGGCCGTCCCGCACCCGCTCCACCTGGTACACGATCGGCACCCCGGGCCGGCCGGGCCGCAGGAAGTAGGCGTGCAGCGAGTGCACCGGCCGGTCGTCCTCCGTGGTGCGGCCGGCCGCCACGAGGGCCTGCCCGGCGACCTGCCCGCCGAAGACCCGTTGCAGCGACTCCTGCGGGCTGCGCCCACGGAAGATGTTCACCTCGATCCGTTCCAGATCGAGCAGATCGACGAGCCTCTCGGCAGGGTTGGTCACCACTCCGCTCCTCCTCTACAGCCGACCGACGTCCACAGCCGGCCGGCGTCTACAGCTGGCCGACGGCCGTCACGCGCACGACCGCCCGGCCCTCCTCGTCGGAGGCCGCGAGATCCACCTCCGCGCTGATGCCCCAGTCATGGTCGCCGTTCGGGTCGGCGAAGGTCTGCCGGACGCGCCACAGACCGTGCGCCGCGTCCTCCTCGATGGCGAGCAGCTTGGGGCCGCGCGCGTCCGGACCCGTACCCAGGTCGTCGTACTCGTCCCAGTACGCGTCCATGGCGTCGCCCCATGCGTCCGCGTCCCAGCCGGACTCCGCGTCGAGCTCGCCGAGCGCGTCCACGTTGTCGAGGGCCGCCAGCTCCACCCGGCGGAACATCGCGTTGCGCACGAGGACGCGGAAGGCACGGGCGTTCGCCGTGACCGGCTTGACCTGGTCGGCCTTCTCCTGGGCCTCCTCGGCCGTCTGGACCTCCGGGTTCGCCAGCTGCTCCCACTCGTCGAGCAGCGAGGAGTCCACCTGCCGCACCATCTCGCCCAGCCATGCGATCAGGTCCTCCAGGTCCTCGGTCTTCAGGTCGTCCGGGATGGTGTGGTCGAGGGCCTTGTACGCGCTCGCGAGGTACCGCAGCACGATGCCCTCGGTCCGCGCCAGCTCGTACCAGGAGGTGAACTCGGTGAAGGTCATGGCCCGTTCGTACATGTCACGGATGACCGACTTCGGCGACACCGGGTGGTCGCCGACCCACGGGTGCGACTTCCGGTAGACGTCGTACGCGTGCCAGAGCAGCTCCTCCAGCGGCTTCGGGTACGAGATCTCCTGGAGCCGCTCCATCCGCTCCTCGTACTCGACGCCGTCGCGCTTCATCTGCCCGACGGCCTCGCCGCGCGCCTTGTTCTGCATGGCGGCGAGGATCTGGCGCGGGTCGTCGAGCGTCGACTCGACGACCGACACCATGTCGAGCGCGTACGAGGGGGACTCGGGGTCCAGCAGGTCGAAGGCGGCGAGCGCGAACGTCGACAGCGGCTGGTTGAGCGCGAAGTCCTGCTGGAGGTCGACGGTCAGCCGGATCGTGCGGCCCTCGGCGTCCGGGGTGTCGAGCTGCTCCACCACACCGCCGTCGAGCAGCGAGCGGTAGATCGCGATGGCCCGGCGGATGTGCCGCAGCTGCGCCTTGCGCGGCTCGTGGTTGTCCTCCAGGAGCTTGCGCATCGCCTCGAAGGCGTTGCCCGGCCGGGCGATCACCGAGAGCAGCATGATGTTGGTGACCTTGAAGCGCGAGGTCAGGGGCTCGGGCTCGGAGCCGATCAGCTTCTCGAAGGTGGTGTCGCTCCAGGCGACGAAGCCCTCCGGCGCCTTCTTGCGGACCACCTTGCGGCGCTTCTTCGGGTCGTCACCGGCCTTCGCGAGCGCCTTCTCGTTCTCGATGACGTGCTCGGGCGCCTGCGCGACCACGTAACCGGCCGTGTCGAAGCCGGCCCGGCCGGCCCGGCCGGCGATCTGGTGGAACTCACGGGCCCGCAGCGTGCGCACCCGGCTGCCGTCGTACTTGGTCAGCGCCGTGAACAGCACCGTGCGGATGGGCACGTTGACGCCGACGCCGAGGGTGTCCGTCCCGCAGATCACCTTCAGCAGACCGGCCTGGGCCAGCTTCTCGACGAGCCGCCGGTACTTGGGCAGCATGCCCGCGTGGTGGACGCCGATGCCGTGGCGGACGTACCGCGAGAGGTTCTGCCCGAACTTGGTGGTGAAGCGGAAGTTGCCGATCAGCTCGGCGATCTTGTCCTTCTCCTCGCGCGTGCACATGTTGATGCTCATGAGCGACTGGGCCCGCTCGACGGCCTGCGCCTGCGTGAAGTGGACGATGTAGACGGGGGCCTGCCTGGTCTCCAGGAGCTCCGTCAGGGTGTCGGTGATCGGCGTGAGCTCGTACTCGTACGACAGAGGCACCGGCCGCGTCGCCGAGCGGACCACCGAGGTCGGCTTGCCGGTCCGCCGGGTCAGGTCCTTCTCGAACATCGACACGTCACCGAGCGTCGCCGACATGAGAATGAACTGCGCCTGCGGCAGTTCGAGGATCGGGATCTGCCAGGCCCAGCCGCGGTCCGCCTCCGCGTAGAAGTGGAACTCGTCCATGACGACCTGGCCGATGTCGGCGTACTTGCCGTCGCGCAGCGCGATCGAGGCGAGGACCTCGGCGGTGCAGCAGATGACCGGCGCGTCCGCGTTCACGGAGGCGTCGCCGGTGAGCATGCCGACGTTCTCCGTGCCGAAGAGCTTGCACAGGTCGAAGAACTTCTCCGACACCAGGGCCTTGATCGGCGCCGTGTAGAAGGTGACCTGGTCGTTCGCGAGCGCCGTGAAGTGCGCCCCTGCCGCGACCAGCGACTTCCCGGAGCCGGTCGGGGTGGACAGGATCACGTTCGCCCCGGACACCACCTCGATCAGCGCCTCCTCCTGGGCCGGGTAGAGCGTGATGCCCTGGTCCTCGGCCCATGAGGAGAAGGCCTCGAAGAGGGCGTCGGGGTCGGCGGTCGGCGGAAGCTGATCGATAAGGGTCACGCCCCCCATCTTGCCTGGATTCCGCTCGGATGAGGGAACCGGCCGCCGGCCTCCTTGATCACGGACGATAGGCTCGTCCGTCGACCGGTCGTCAACTGAGCGCCGGCGCGCGAGAAACGGGGCGGCAGCGACCATGATGGGACCGGCGCACTCACTGTCCGGAGCGGCGGCCTGGCTGGGTGTCGGAGCGGCCGCCGCCGCCTTCGACCGCCCGATGCCGTGGCCGGTCCTCCTCGTCGGGGCGCTCATCTGCGCGGGCGCCGCCCTCGCCCCCGACCTCGACCACAAGTCGGCGACCATCTCCCGCGCCTTCGGGCCGGTGTCCCGGGGCCTCTGCGAGATCGTCGACAAGCTGTCGTACGCCGTCTACAAGGCCACCCGCTCCTCCGCCGACCCCCGCAGGTCCGGCGGGCACCGGACGCTCACCCACACCTGGCTCTGGGCCGTCCTCATCGGCGGCGGCGCCTCCGTCGCGGCGGTCACCGGCGGCCGGTGGGCGGTGCTGGCCATCCTCTTCGTCCACCTCGTCCTCGCCGTGGAAGGCCTGCTGTGGCGGGCCGCCAGGATGTCCAGCGACATCCTGGTCTGGCTGCTCGGCGCGACCAGCGCCTGGATCCTGGCGGGCGTCCTCGACAAGCCCGGCAACGGCGCGGACTGGTTCTTCACCGGCCCCGGCCAGGAGTACCTGTGGCTCGGCCTGCCGATCGTCCTGGGCGCCCTCGTCCACGACATCGGCGACGCCCTGACGGTCTCCGGCTGCCCGATCCTGTGGCCCATCCCCGTGGGCCGGAAGCGCTGGTACCCGATCGGCCCGCCGAAGGGGATGCGCTTCCGGGCCGGCAGCTGGGTCGAGCTCAAGGTCCTCATGCCCGCCTTCATGCTGCTCGGCGGGGTCGGGGGAGCCTCGGCGCTCGGCTTCTTCTAGCCGCTTCCGCCGGCCGTTTCCGCTAGGGCGTGTGTCGAAAGTCCCGCCTGCCCGGCCCTTCGGGCAGACGGCGCTACTTTCGACACACGCCCTAGGACCGGGGGACGCCCAGCGTCCTCACCAACTGGGCCAGTTCCTCCTGGAAGAGCTTGTCCGGGCTCGCCGTCTGGCGCCCGAGATGGCCGTACACCTCCAGGGCCACCAGTCCGTGCAGGTGCCCCCAGATGCGCAGGGCGAGCGCGACGGCGGCGGGTGGCAGCTCCGGGAAGGCCGGGCGCACCTTGTCGAGGAGCCCGGCGTCGAAGTCGGACCAGGTGAACGAGCTGTCCCGGTAGAGGGGCTCGGCGTACGGCCAGGCGGCCGCGGCGAGCGCGGTGAGCCCGGTGCACACCCGGCGGGCGGCGTCGGGGGCGGGGCCGTCCTCGGGGGCGCGGTAGCCGGGGACGGGGTCGCCGTAGACGAGCCGGAAGCCCTCGGGGTTGGCCAGGGCCCAGGTGCGGAAGGCGCGGGCCCAGGCGAGGATGCGGGCGGCCGGGTCTCCTGCGGGGGCCTTCGCCCAGGCCGCGTCCACGTCGTCGGCGAGCGCGGAGTACACGTCGTCGATGAGCGTGGTGACCAGGTCGTCGCGGGTGGCGAAGTAGCCGTAGATGGCGTTGGCGGTCATGCCCATCTCGCGGGCGATGGCCCGCAGGGTGATCGCGTCGGGCCCGCCGGAGGCCATCAGCCGCAGCGCCGTCTCCTTGATCTCGGCCGTCGTCTCGGCCCGTAGCCGCTCGCGGCGCCCCCGGCCGGCCGGCGGTGTCCCTGTCCCTGTCCGTGCTTCCGATGTCCCGGTCATCCGGGAACCCTACCGTCCTGCTGAGGGGTGTATGAAAACTGCACGCCGTGAACTTCACGGCGTATAGTTTTCTCACGGCGTACGCCAGAGCTGTGATCACAGGGGAGAGTCATGCGCATCGGAGTCATCGGAGCCACCGGCACCATCGGCAGCCGCGTCGTCGCGGAGGCCCTGGAGCGCGGGCACCACATCAACGCCTTCGGCCGCGACGCCACCGAGGCGGCGGCCGGCGAGACCCGCGAGAACATCACGTGGGCGAGCCTCGACGTCCTCGACCCCGAGGGCATCGCCGCCGTCCTGCCCGGGCTCGACGTCCTGATCAGCGCCTTCCAGCCCGGCAACGCCGCCCGGGACCTCACCGACACCGTGCGGCGCTCCATCGCCGACGCCACCGTCTACGCCACCGCGGCCCGCGCCCTGCTCAAGGCCCTGGAGACCCACCCCAGGACCCGGCTGATCGTCATCGGCGGCGCCGGCAGCCTGGAGGTCGAGCCGGGGCTCGTCCTCGCGGACGCGGAGGACCGCCTCCACGAGACCCTCGACTCGGTCGGGCTGCCCCGTGACTACGCGGCAGCGGTACGCGGCCACCGGGACGCCCTGAACGTGCTCCGCACCTCGAACCGCCGGTGGACCTACTTCAGCCCAGCCGAGGACATCGCCCCCGGCGAGCGCACCGGCCGCTTCCGCATCGGCGAGGACCAGCCGATCAGGGACGCCGAGGGACGCAGCCGCGTCTCGGCGGAGGACGCGGCCGTGGCCCTCGTCGACGAGGCGGAACTGCCCCGCTTCGTCCAGCGCCGCTTCACGATCGGCTACTGAGGGGCGGGGCGCGCCGGTCCGGGCGCCGCCCCACCCGCCGGTCAGCCGGTCCGGGCGCGCCCCACCCCGCCGGTCGGCCGGCGCGCCCCACCCCGCCGGTCGGCCGGGTTCGGGCGCGCCCCATCCGCCGGTCAGCCGTGCCAGGACCTCCACAGCGCCGCGTACGCGCCGTCCGCCGCGACCAGCTCGTCGTGGCTGCCGAGCTCGCTGATCCGGCCGGCCTCGACCACCGCGATCAGGTCGGCGTCGTGCGCCGTGTGCAGCCGGTGCGCGATCGCCACGACCGTGCGCCCGTCCAGGACCCGGCCCAGGGACCGCTCCAGGTGCCGGGCCGCCCGCGGGTCGAGGAGCGAGGTCGCCTCGTCCAGGACCAGCGTGTGCGGGTCCGCGAGGACGAGCCGGGCCAGCGCGATCTGCTGCGCCTGCGCCGGCGTGAGCGAACGGCCGCCCGAGCCGACCTCGGTGTCCAGACCCTCGTCCAGGCCCCGGGCCCAGCCCTCCGCGTCCACCGCCGCCAGCGCCTCCCACAGCTCGCCGTCGGCTGCGCCGGTCCGGGCGAGCAGCAGGTTGTCGCGGAGCGAGCCGACGAAGACGTGATGCTCCTGGTTGACCAGCGCCACGTGCTCGCGGACCCGCTCGGCGGGCATCCGCGCCAGTTCGGCGGCGCCGAGGGTGACCGAGCCCGTCCGCGGGGCGTAGATGCCCGCGAGCAGCCGGCCGAGCGTGGACTTTCCCGCGCCGGACGGCCCCACCAGGGCGATCCGGGTGCCCGGCGCCACCTTCAGGGACACCTCGTGCAGCACGTCGACGCCCTCGCGGTAGCCGAACCGGACCTCGTCCGCCCGGACCGCCCTGCCCTCCGGCCGCACCTCCCGGTCTCCCGCGTCCGGCTCGATGTCCCGGACGCCGACGAGCCGGCCCAGCGAGACCTGTGCGACCTGGAGCTCGTCGTACCAGCGGAGCACGATCCCGATCGGGTCCACGAGCATCTGCGCGAGCAGCGCGCCCGTCGTCAGCTGGCCGACGTCGATCCAGCCCTGGAAGACGAAGACCCCGCCGAGCAGGAGGACCCCGCACAGCACCGTCGTGTGCGTGAGCGTCACGACGGGGAAGAGCACCGAGCGCAGGAAGAGCGTGTACCTCTCCCACGCCACCCATTCGGTGATGCGCCGGTCGGAGAGGGCGATCCGGCGCGCGCCCAGGCGGTGCGCCTCCACCGTGTGGCCCGCGTCGACGGTCTCCGCCAGCGCGGCGGCCACCGCCGCGTACCCCGCGGACTCCGAGCGGTACGCGGACGGCGCCCGCTTGAAGTACCAGCGGCAGCCCACGATGAGCACCGGGGCGGCGAGCAGGGCCGCGAGCGCGAGCGGGGGCGCGGTGACCGCGAGTCCGCCGAGCAGCAGGCCCACCCAGACGACGCCGATGGCCAGCTGGGGCACGGCCTCGCGCATCGCGTTGGCGAGCCGGTCGACGTCCGTGGTGATGCGGGAGAGGAGGTCGCCGGTCCCGGCCCGTTCGAGGACGCCGGGCGGCAGGCCGACGGAGCGGACGAGGAAGTCCTCGCGCAGATCGGCGAGCATCTCCTCGCCGAGCATCGCCCCGCGCAGCCGGACGAGCCGCACGAAGACCGTCTGGACGAGCAGGGCGACCGCGAACAGCGCGACCGTACGCTCCAGATGGAGCTCACGGGCACCGGCGGACAGCGTGTCCACCACCGAACCGAGGAGGTACGGGCCGGCCATCGAGGCGATCACGGCGACCGCGTTCACCCCGATGAGCAGCGCGAACGCCCTGCGATGGCGGCGCAGGAGCTCCCGGACGTAGATCCTCACGGTCGCGCTGCCCGCGACGGGCAGCGTCGTCGCCGTCTTCGGGGCCGCCGGGTCGTACTCCGGTGGCGCCAGGCCGATCATGCCGATTCCCCTTCCAGTGCTTCGAGTTCGCCGGCTCGGATTTCGTCCGTCGGGATCTCGTCCGCCGGGCGTCCGCCCGGTTCGATGTCATGGAGCCGGCCGCTCGCCGTGGCGAGCTCCTCGTCCGTCTCGCGGGTGACGACCGCGCGGTAGCGGGGCTCTGTGGCGAGGAGTTCGCGGTGGGTGCCGACGGCGATCGCCTGCCCGTCGTGGACCAGGACCACCCGGTCGGCGCGGTCCAGGAGCAGCGGCGAGGAGGCGAGGACCACGGTGGTCCCGCCCTCGCGCAGCCGGGCGATGCCGTCGGCCACCCGGGACTCGGTGTGCGAGTCGACCGCCGAGGTCGGCTCGTCCAGGACGAGCACCTCCGGGTCGGTCACCAGCGAGCGGGCGAGCGCGAGCCGCTGGCGCTGGCCGCCGGAGAGCGACCGGCCCCGCTCGGTGATCCGGGTCCGCATCGGATCCCCGTCGGTGTCGACGGAGGCCTGCGCGAGCGCGTCGAGGACGTCGCCGCACTGGGCGGCGGCGAGCGCGTCCTCGGCCCGGACGGCTCCCGAGGACGGCACGTCGAGGAGGTCCTGGAGCGTGCCCGAGAGCAGGACCGGGTCCTTGTCCTGGACGAGGACGGCCGTACGGGCGGCATCCAGCGGCAGTTCGTCCAGCGGGACGCCGCCGAGCAGGACCGAGGTGTGGGCCTGCTCCGCGGGGTCCGCTTCGGCCGGGTGGCCGCCGAGCCGGTCCGCGAGCCGTCCGGCCACGTCCGGGTCGCCGCAGACGACCGCGGTGAACCGGCCGGCCGGGGCGAGCAGCCCGGTCACGGGGTCGTACAGATCGCCGGTCGCCTTGCGCTCCTCGCCCGCGGCCCCGGCGGTGGTGGTCGTCGTGCGGGTCAGCGAGAGCACCCGGGCGGCCCGCTTCGCGGACGGCCGGGAGAAGGAGAAGGCCATGGCGATCTCCTCGAAGTTCCTCATCGGGTGATGGGTGAGCGCGACGGCGCCGTAGACGGTGACGAGCTCGCCGACCGTGATCCGCCCGTCGAGCGCGAGCCGCGCCCCGTACGCGACCACGACGATGAGCAGGATGCCGGGGAGCACGACCTGGATCGCGGCGATCAGCGCCCACATGCGCGCGCTGTGCACGGCCGCCCTGCGGACCTCCTGGGAGGCGGCGCGGTAGCGGCCGAGGAACAGCTCCTCACCGCCGATGCCGCGCAGGACGCGGAGTCCGGCGACGGTGTCGGAGGCGAGCTCGGTGGCCTTGCCCGCCTTCTCGCGCTGGACGTCCGCCCGGCGGGTCGCGCGGGGGAGGAGCGGGAGCACGGCGAGGGCGAGTACGGGGACGCCGACGGCCACGACGATGCCGAGGGCGGGCTGGTAGACGACGAGACCCACGCAGACGATCAGCAGCGAGAGGGCCGCGGCGGCGAACCGGGACAGCGCCTCGACGAACCATCCGATTTTTTCGACGTCGCCCGTGGAAACGGATACGACTTCGCCCGCGGCGACCCGCCGGGTCAGGACCGAACCCAGCTCGGCGGTCTTGCGGGAGAGGAGCTGCTGGACCCGGGCGGCGGCGGTGATCCAGTTGGTGACGGCGACGCGGTGCAGCATCGTGTCGCCGACCGCGATCGCGAGCCCGAAGGCCACGAGCAGGCCGCCCGCGAGGGCGAGCCGCCCGCCGTCACGGTCCACGACCGCCTGCACGGCGACCCCGACGCCCAAGGGCAGCCCGGCGATGCCCAGCTGGAGCAGCAGCCCCCAGAGGAGGGCCTTCACCTGCCCGCCGAGCTGGTTGCGGCCGAGCCAGAGGAGGAGCCGGGTGCCCGAGCGGACATCGGGGACCCCTGGGTCGGCGAAGGGAAGATCTCGAATCTGCATGGCGTCCCAGGGTCTTCGGGTCTGTCCGGGGGACCGCGCACGGTGGTGCGCGGTCGCGGCTCCCGGCGGCGGTGAGGAAACCGTGCAAGGTTCGCTTCTTCCCCGGGGCGCGGCAATCGATTTTCCACATGAGGGAACAGATTGCGCCATGTCCGCTCATCGTCCTCTGGACCGCGCCGTGGTGACCGCGCTTCACTTCCGCCTCATGAGATCACTCAAGATCATGAGCATGATCAGCGGTCTGGTCCTGGCCGCCGGAGCACTGATGGCCGCCCATCCGGCCGCCGCCCAGGGCGCGGACGACCCCGCGCCCCCGGCCGAGTTCACCAGCGACTGGCACGACCCGGTCACCGCCGCCCCGCCCGTCGCGACCCCCGGCACCCGCAGCTGCGAAGTCACCCTCGCCGCCGCCCAGTTCCGGGACTTCACCCCGTACCAGGGCGAATACGCCCCGCCGAAGGAGTGCGGCACCCGCTGGAACAAGATCGTCCTCCGCCTCGAAGGGAGCGTGAAGGGCCGTCAGTACGACCGGCTCGGCCACCTCGCCGTCGGCGGCGTGGAGATTCTCCGCACCTCCACACCCCAGCCCTCGCCCGACGGCATCACCTGGTCGGTCGAGAAGGACGTCACCCGCTACCGCGACACCCTCAGCCGCCCGCAGCCCGTCGAGATGCTCATCGGCAATGTCGTGAACGAGACCTACACGGGCGTTCTCGACGTCCGGGTCACCCTCACCTTCCACACCGCCGAGGGCCGCGTGAAGCCCGCCGCCGGTACCCCCGACCGGGTGATCCCGCTCACCGACTCCACCCTCACCACCCCGCGCAACACCGAACGGGTCCTCGCCGAGGTGTACGCCACCGGTTCCGGCGGCGGCTGCGAGGAGTACTGGTACCTCTCCGTCCCCGACACCGCCCCGTACTCCTGCCGGGCGGCCGAGGGCCCCCACCGGGAGGTCCGCGTCTCCGTCGACGGCAGGCTCGCGGGCATCGCGGCCCCCTTCCCCACGGTCTGGACCGGCGGCTGGTCCAACCCCTTCCTCTGGTACGTCACCCCCGGCCCGCGCGCCTTCGACGTGCGGCCGATCGTCTACGACCTGACCCCCTTCGCCGCCCTCCTCAACGACGGCCGTGCCCACCGGGTGGAGGTCGCGGTCGCCGGGGTCCCGGCCGGCCTGAGCGGCTGGTCCACCCCCACCAACGTGCTGCTCTGGCAGGACGAGGGCAGCCGGGTGGTCACCGGCGCGCTCGACCGCCACGAGGAGAGCACCCCGCGCAACTCCTCCGTGTACACACCGGCCACCGGGAGCTCCCCGCACCACGTCGACACCGGGGCCGGGCACCGGCTCACCGTCGGCGGCCACCTCGACACCTCGCACGGCCGGGTCGACACCACCGTCAGCCGGACCGTCGGCCACACCTCCGTCCACCGCTGGGGCGAGGGGGAGAACCCGGACGCGCTCACCGCGCGCTGGACGGACGACGAGACCGTGACCTCCGGCCGGACCGTCACCCGTGTCCAGCGCGCGTACACCATGGACGGTGAGACGACGGTCGGCGCGGGCGACCGGCTGCGCACGGTCCTCACCCTCGGGGACCGCGCCGACACCCTCGTCCTCCGGGACGGACGGCGGCTGTCCTGGTCGGTCCTCGACGACACGTACAGCGGGGACGCGACCTACACCACCGGCGTACCGCGCGACCAGCGGCACGCGGTCGGCACCACGACCGAGCGGTACCGGCTGTACGGCTCCGAGGGCTGCTACGACCGGACCCTGACGACGGTTCAGGGCACCCTCACGAGGGATCTGCGCCGCTGCTGAACCGACGTCGGCGCCCGGCCCCGCTCGGGGGCCGGGCGCCGCGTACTCGGGCGGTCTCGTCAGGCGCGCTCGTCGGGCGGTCCCGTCGGGCGGGCTTCTCAGGCGGGTTTGAACGAGTCCACGCCCGCGCGTGCCTTGCGCCACTCGCCGCGCGTGAAGTCGGGGATCTCCTGGGGCGCGCCCTTCGCCTTGATCGAGGCGTGGCTCAGCGGCACCGGAGCCGTCCAGGTCGCGGCGTCGTACACGTCGAAGTCCGGCACCAGACCCAGCTGCACGCACTGCATCAGCCGGTAGATCATGATGTAGTCCATGCCACCGTGGCCGCCGGGCGGATTGGCGTGCTCCTTCCAGAGCCAGTGGTCGAACTCGTCGGCGTAGGACGAGAAGTCGGCCCACTGGTCGTTGCTGTGGTCCGGCTCGAGGTAGATCCGGGCCGGGTAGTCCTCGAAGACGCCCTTCGTGCCGCCGAGGCTGTTGATCCGGCTGTACGGGTGCGGGGTGGAGACGTCGTGTTCGAGGCGGATGAGCCGGCCCTTGGCGGTCTGGATCAGACTGATCGTCCGGTCGCTCTCGATGTACGTCTCCTTCCAGCTCGGGTCGCCGGGCGGCATGTGCTCCGCGCGGTACTCGGCCAGGCCGAGCGCCGGGGTGCCGAAGCTGCTGATGCTCACCACCCGGTCGCCCCGGTTGACGTCCATGTAGTTGGCGACGGGGCCGAAGCCGTGGTTGGGGTAGAGGTCCCCGCGCAGCCGGGTGTGCCAGAGCCGGCGCCAGGGACCCTCGTAGTACGTCGGCGAGAACATCAGGCCGCGCAGGTCGTGGTTGTACGCCCCCGCGCCGTGCAGCAACTGGCCGAACTTGCCGGCGTGCGCCATCCGCAGCACCCGCATCTCGTTCCGCCCGTAGCAGCAGTTCTCCAGCTGCATGCAGTGGCGGCGGGTCTGCTCGGACAGGTCGACGAGGTCCCAGAGCTCGTCGAGCTCCATCGCGATCGGACACTCCACGCCGACGTGCTTGCCGTTGAGCATCGCCGCCCTGGCCATCGCGTGGTGGAGGTCCCAGGGGGTGGCCACGTACACGAAGTCGAGGTCGGAGCGGGCGCAGAGGTTCTCGTAGTCGTCCTCGCCGTGGGTGTAGACGGCGGGAGCGGGCTGGCCGGCGGCGACGACCTTCGCGGCGGCGCGCTCGGCCTTCTCCCGCACCGGGTCGCAGACGGCGACCACCCGCACCCAGGGGAGCGCGAGGAAGAGGCCGATCATGCCGTTGCCCCGGTTGCCGAGGCCGATGATCCCGACGCGGACCGTGGAGCGGCGCTCGAAGGGGACCCCGGCCATGGTCGCCCCGCGGCGCCTCGGCGTGGGGGCGGCCGCGGTCTCGGGGGTGGTGGGGGCGGATCCGGTGGTGGCGTGGGCGGGCTGGGCGCCGACGGCGGCGATGCCGAGACCCGCTCCGGCCGCTCCGGCGGTGGTCTTGAGGACCTTCCGCCGGCTCGGGGTGTGCGGTACCTGCTCGTTCATGGAACCTCCAGGAGCTGTGTGCACGGCTGTTTCATGAATCCCGCACAGGACCCTGGCCCGATGACCGACGGTGCGCAAGGGCGCCGATAGGACTCTTGCGACGGGTAGTTGGACTTTACTGTTCCGGATATCGCGTCGAGCCGTACCGACTGCCGATCATCACCCGAACATACGAAGGACCCCTCACCGGCCGGGGTGAGGGGTCCTTCGCGTCTGCGGCTGACGGAGGGTCAGGGGCGGGTCGCGCGCTCCAGGGTGAGCAGGACGGACTGGTAGCTCCGGCCGGTGGCGCGGTCCATGCCGATCTCGCACATGCGGTTGGCGGAGAGGTGGGCGTCGAAGGGCCGGGCGGTGACCTCGGCGGCTTCGCGGGCGGTGGCGGAGGCGGTCAGCTCCGGGTGGAGCATGCCGCGGTCGCCGGCGAAGGCGCAGCAGCCGGTGTCGGTGGGGACGACGACCTCGTCGGCGCAGGCTTCGGCGAGCGCGGTCAGCTTCCCCTCGTCGCCGAGGTGCCGCATGGAGCAGGTGGGGTGGACGACGGCGGTGGCGATCCGGCGGTGGACCCGGAGGCGGGGGAGGAGGTGGTCGGCGGCCCAGACGAGGGAGTCGAGGACGGTGAGCTCGGCGTGGAGTTCGAGGTTGTCGTCGGTGAGGTAGGGGACGACTTCGTGGGCGATGCCGAGGGTGCAGGAGGAGGCGTCGACGACGAGGGGGAGTTTTCCGCCGCCGGTCCAGCCCCAGGCGGCCTCGACGATCCGGTTGGCCATGATCTCGTTGCCCTGTTCGTATCCCTTGGAGTGCCAGATGGTGGCGCAGCAGGTTCCGGTCACGTCGTCGGGGATCCAGACGGGTTTCCCGGCGCGGGCGGAGAGGGCGATGACGGCCTCGGGGAGGGAGGGCCCGTGGTGGGTGTCGGGGGCGCCGAAGATGCGGTTGACGCAGGCCGGGTAGTAGACGGCGACCGCGGCCGGACGGTGGGTGCGGGGCAGCCGGCGGGCGGCCGGGCCGGGGATCTCGGGGAGCCATTCGGGGACGAGGTCGGGCCGGATCGCTCTGCGGGCCGTGCCGGTGACCTTCTGGAGGACCCGGTCGCCGATCCGGTCCGCGGCGGCCACGGCGAGGCGTGCGGAGGCTTCGACCGCCCGGAAGTTCTTCGCGGTGAGGGCGGCGACGCGTTCCTCGCGGGGTGAGTGCCGCTGATGGCGGAACTCCTTCATGAGCGCGCCGGTGTCGATGCCGACGGGGCAGGCGAGTGCGCAGGTGGAGTCGCCGGCGCAGGTGTCGACGGCGTCGTAGCCGTAGGACTGGAGGAGGCGGGTCTCGACGGGGGAGCCGTCGGGCTGGCGCATCATCTCGCGGCGCAGCACGATCCGCTGGCGTGGCGTGGTCGTCAGATCGTGGCTGGGGCAGGTCGGTTCGCAGAAGCCGCACTCGATGCACGGGTCGGCGATCTGTTCGACCTTGGGGATGGTCTTCAGGCCGCGCAGATGGGCTTGGGGGTCGCGGTCGAGGACGATCCTGGGGGCGAGGATCCCGTCGGGGTCGAGGACCTCCTTGACCCGCCACATCAGGTCGGTCGCCTGCGTGCCCCACTCCAGCTCCAGGAAGGGGGCGATGTTGCGGCCGGTGGCGTGCTCGGCCTTGAGCGAGCCGTCGAAGCGCTCCACGGTCAGCTTGCAGAACTCGTCCATGAAGGCCGCGTACCGCTCGACGTCGGCCGGGTCGCCGGCGTCGAAGGCGAGGAGGAAGTGGAGGTTGCCGTGGGCCGCGTGACCGGCCACCGCCGCGTCGAAACCGTGCCGGGACTGCAGGTCCAGCAGGTCCGCACATGCCTCGGCGAGCCGCGCCGGGGGGACGGCGAAGTCCTCGGTGATCAGGGTCGTCCCCGAGGGGCGTGAGCCGCCCACGGCCGTCACGAACGCCTTCCGCGCCTTCCAGTAACCCGAGATCCTCTTGGGGTCGCGGGTGAAGACGTTGTCCACGGAGGCCACCGGGGCGACCAGATCCAGCCGCTCCATGACCCGGGCGGCAGCCGCCTCGTACGCTTCCTGCCCGGTCTCGTCGGGGGCCCGGAACTCCACCAGCAGCGCCGCCGTCTCCTTCGGCAGCTCCGCCCAGTCGGCCGGGACCCCCGCCACGCTCACCGAGGCCCGCAGGGTGTTGCCGTCCATCAGCTCCACCGCGAGCGCCCCGGCCGCGTTGAACAACGGCACCGCCGCGGCCGCCGCGGGGAGCGAGGGGAAGAACAGCAGGGCCGTGGACACCTTCCGGTCCAGCGGCAGGGTGTCGAAGACGGTCTCGGCGATGAAACCGAACGTGCCCTCCGAGCCGACCATCAGCCCGCGCAGGATCTGCACGGGCGTCGACCCGTCGAGGAAGGCGTCGAGCCGGTAGCCGTTGGTGTTCTTGATCTCGTACTTCGCCCGGATCCGCGCCGTCAGCCCGGCATCCGCCTCGATCTCCGCCTTCAACGCCATCAGCCCCGCGCACAGCCCCGGCTCCGCCCGCGCGAGTTCCTCGTCCGCTGCCGGGTCGGCCGTGTCGACCACCGTCCCCGACGGCAGCACGAAGGTCAGCGAGGCCAGCGTCCGGTACGAGTTCCGCGTCGTCCCCGCCGTCATCCCCGACGCGTTGTTCGCCACCACCCCGCCCAGCGTGCACGCGATCGCACTGGCCGGATCCGGCCCCAGCACCCGGCCGTGCGGCGCGAGCGCCGCGTTCGCCCGGACGACCGTGGTGCCGGGCCGGATCCGGGCACGGGCGCCGCCGTCCAGGACCTCCACCCCCACCCAGTGGCGGCGGACGTCGACGAGGATGTCCTCGCCCTGCGCCTGCCCGTTCAGGCTCGTCCCCGCCGCCCGGAACACCACCTCACGGCCCTTGCCGTGCGCGTACGACAGGACCGCGGACACATCGTCGATGTCCTCCGCGACCACCACGACCTGCGGCACGAACCGGTACGGACTCGCGTCCGAGGCGTAACGGACCAGATCGGAGATCTTCGACAGCACCTTCCCCGCACCCAGGAGCTCCGTCAGCTCCTCACGCAGCCGCCGTGGCGTCCCCCGCGACTGGAGCTCCGGAACCCGGTCCGGCGCCGGACTCCGCTTCGTCCCGGGGCGAAGGGCCTGCGGGTTCGGCTCAAGCAGCGGCATGTCACGGCTCCCCTTCGGCGCGTCCCCGGGCCCGGAGGATCAGCAGCCGCTCTCCGGGCCACGGTCGACCAGGGCGGACAGCAGACCTCCGAGCACCTCGCGCTGATCGACGGTCAATGGAGCAAGGATGTCCTCTGCGGCCGCCCGGCGCGCGCTCCGCAGCTCCCGCAGCGTGGCGCGCCCCGTGTCGGTGATCTCGATCCGCACCACGCGGCGGTTGCTCGGATCGGGCACCCGGCGGACCCGGCCGCCCGCCTCCAGACCGTCGACGAGACTGGTCACGGCCCTGGGGACGACTTCGAGGCGGGCCGCGAGATCGGCCATCCGGGGCGGCTCCCCGAAGTGCGCGACCGTGCGCAGGAGCCGGGACTGTGCTGGGGTGATGCCGACCGGCTCCAGGTGGCGCTTCTGGATGCGGTGCAGGCGCCGGGTGAGCCGCAGCAGCTGTTCGGCGAGGAGCCCGTCGGCATCGGTCCTGCTCAGGCGGTCGGAGGTGCTCATGCGGGAACAATATCAGGACCATGTTCATTGTGAGTATAGGTAACAATGAGCTATGGTCTGATCGACCACCGAACCCCCGAAGGAGCCCATGCGCCCCCACGACCAGTCCGACTGGACGCCCCCACCCCGCGACTCCACGCAGCCGAAGGAGCCCGCCCAGACGCGGCGCATCCTGCGGCTCTTCCGTCCCTACCGCGCCCGCCTCGCGCTCGTCGGCCTCCTGGTCGGCGCTGCCTCGCTGGTCTCGGTCGCCTCGCCGTTCCTGCTCAAGGAGATCCTGGACACCGCGATCCCGCAGGGCCGCACGGGGCTGCTCAGCCTGCTCGCCCTCGGCATGATCGTCACCGCCGTCCTCACCAGCGTCTTCGGCGTGCTCCAGACCCTGATCTCGACCACCGTCGGCCAGCGCGTCATGCACGACCTGCGCACCGGGGTCTACGAGCAGCTCCAGCGGATGCCGCTCGCCTTCTTCACGCGCACGCGCACGGGCGAGGTCCAGTCCCGCATCGCCAACGACATCGGCGGCATGCAGGCGACCGTGACGTCCACGGCCACCTCCCTCGTCTCCAACCTCACCGCCGTCGTCGCGACCGTCGTCGCCATGCTCGCCCTCGACTGGCGGCTCACCGTCGTCTCGCTGCTCCTGCTGCCCGTCTTCGTCTGGATCAGCCGCCGCGTCGGCCGCGAGCGCAAGGCGATCACCACCCAGCGCCAGAAGCAGATGGCCACCATGGCCGCGACCGTCACGGAGTCCCTGTCGGTCAGCGGCATCCTCCTCGGCCGCACCATGGGCCGCGCCGACTCCCTGACCAAGTCCTTCGCCGAGGAGTCCGAGCGCCTCGTCGACCTCGAAGTGCGCTCCTCCATGGCCGGACGGTGGCGCATGTCCACCATCGGCATCGTCATGGCCGCCATGCCCGCCCTGATCTACTGGGCCGCGGGCATCGCGCTCCAGTCCGGTGGCGCCGCGATCTCGCTCGGCACACTCGTCGCCTTCGTCTCGCTCCAGCAGGGCCTCTTCCGGCCCGCCGTGAGCCTGCTCTCCACCGGAGTGCAGATGCAGACCTCGCTCGCCCTCTTCCAGCGCATCTTCGAGTACCTGGACCTGCCCGTCGACATCACCGAGCCCGCCGAGCCCGTCCGGCTCGCGAAGGTCCGCGGCGAGGTGAGCTTCGAGAAGGTCGAGTTCCGCTACGACGCCGAGGGGAAGGGCCGCGCGACCCTCGACGGGATCGACGTGACCGTCCCGGCCGGCGGCAGTCTCGCCGTCGTCGGCCCCACCGGCTCCGGGAAGTCCACCCTCAGCTATCTCGTGCCCCGGCTCTACGACGTGACCGGCGGCCGGGTCGCCCTCGACGGGGTCGACGTGCGCGACCTCGACTTCGACACGCTCGCCCGCGCGGTCGGGGTCGTCTCCCAGGAGACCTACCTCTTCCACGCCTCCGTCGCCGACAACCTGCGCTTCGCCAAGCCGGACGCCACCGACGAGGAGATCGAGGACGCCGCGCGCGCCGCCCAGATCCACGACCACATCGCCTCGCTGCCGGACGGCTACGACACCCTCGTGGGGGAGCGCGGCTACCGGTTCTCGGGCGGCGAGAAGCAGCGCCTGGCCATCGCGCGGACCATCCTGCGCGACCCGCCCGTGCTCATCCTCGACGAGGCGACCAGCGCCCTCGACACGCGGACCGAGCACGCGGTGCAGCGGGCCATCGACGCCCTCTCGGCCGGCCGCACGACCATCACCATCGCCCACCGGCTCTCCACCGTCCGCGACGCCGACCAGATCGTCGTCCTGGAGTCGGGCCGCATCGCCGAGCGCGGGACGCACGAGGAACTGCTCGCCCGGGACGGGCGGTACGCGGCCCTGGTCCGCCGAGACGCCAGGGACGCCCGGACCGCCGGGGCGGCAGGGCCGGTCGAGCCGCTCGGCACCGGAAGCGAACAAACGAACGCGGGATCGGTTGTTCGCCAGAACGTGTGATCGTGCCGGGATTCGTTGCTCAACTCCCTTACGGCATCGGATGATTACGGAGTGCGAGCGACGGGCTGCAGACCGCGACCGCACAGTCCCACTGATGTACCTGTACGAGGAGAAGCACCATCATGAACGTCATCACCGATCTGCTCGCCGGCGTCCTCCACTTCCTGGGCTGGCTCGTCTGACGATCGCAGTGCCCGGCGCCGTCGGTTCCCCGTCCCAGGGGGCCGGCGGCGCCGCCGCGTGCGCGGGGCTCCCCGGAATCCCGCACGGGGCGGGTTAGCGTGCGGCCATGACGTACCGGCAGCCGTCACCGTACGCACCCCCGCGCCGCCCCCGACGCCCCTCCTTCCCCCGGCCGCCCCGCCGTGCCCGGCTCACCCGGCGCGGCCGCATGGCGCTCCTGCTCGGAGCCGTGGTCGCCGTCGCCGCCGCGATCACCGTGCCGCTCCTGCTGCTCCCGCGCGACGAACCGGCCGTCGAGCAGCCCCGCACCCTGCTCGTCCCCGAGGGCTGGCGGGCGGGCCGGATCTACACGGCCGTCGACCGGACGCTCGGCCTCCCCGAGGGGACGGCGCGGAAGGCCGTGACCGCGCCGGGCGCCGCCCTCCCGCTGCCCGCCGCCGCCGGCGGCAACCCGGAGGGGTACCTCTTCCCCGCGACCTATCCGGTCGTCGCCGCCACCACCCCGGAAGGGCTGCTGCGCTACATGGTGGAGACCGCGGGCAAGCGGTTCGGCACCGAGCGGATCGCCGAGGGCGCGCGTGCGTACGGGATGAGCGTGTACCAGGCGGTGATCGCGGCCAGCATCGTGCAGGCCGAGGCGGACAGCCCCGAGGACATGGCCAAGGTCGCCCGGGTCGTGCACAACCGGCTCGACCGGGGCATGGCCCTGCAGATGGACTCGACCCTGAACTACGCGCTGGGCCGCAGCACCGTCGACACGACCTTCGAGGACACGAGGATCGCGAGCCCGTACAACACGTACGAACGGAAGGGCCTCCCGCCGACCCCCATCGGGAACCCGGGGGACCAGGCCATGGACGCGGTGGTCCGCCCGGCGGACGGCGACTGGCTGTACTTCGTCACCGTGGCCCCGGGGGACACCCGCTTCACGGCCGACTACGCGCTCCACCAGGAGAACGTGGCGGAGTTCAACGCCAACCGGCGCGCCCGGACGTCCTAGGGCGTGACCGGGCGGGAACGTTCGACGCCGGTTCATCGCGTGGTGGCGGGCTCGCGGTCCAGGAGGCGGCGGATGTCCGAGACGGCGGCGCGACCGGCCCGGTTGGCGCCGATCGTCGAGGCCGAGGGGCCGTAGCCGACGAGGTGGACGCGCTCGTCCCGGACCGCACGCGTTCCCTCCACCCGGATGCCGCCGCCCGGTTCGCGCAGGCGCAGCGGTGCCAGGTGGTCGATCGCGGCGCGGAAGCCGGTCGCCCACAGGATCACGTCCGCGTCGACGGTCCGCCCGTCGTCCCAGGCCACCCCGGTCGGGGTGATCCGGTCGAACATCGGCAGCCGGTCCAGGACACCGCGCTCGCGGGCCTCGCGGATCGCGTCGTTGAGCGGCAGTCCGGTTACCGAGACGACGCTCTGCGGCGGTAGTCCGAGGCGTACCCGCTCCTCGACGAGTGCCACGGCGGCGCGCCCCTCCGCCTCCCCGAAGGGGCCCTCGCGGAAGACGGGCTCGCGCCGGGTCACCCAGGTCGTCCCGGCGGCGACCTCGGCGATCTCCATGAGGTGCTGGGTCCCGGAGGCCCCGCCGCCGACGACGATCACCCGCTTCCCCGCGAACTCCTCCGGGCCCGGATAGCCGGAGGTGTGCAGCTGGCGGCCGCGGAAGGTCTCCTGCCCCTGGTACCGGGGCCAGAAGGGGCGGTCCCAGGTGCCGGTGGCGTTGATCAGGGCGCGTGTCGCGTACCCGCCCTCGGAGGTCTCGACCAGCAGCCGCCCGCCGTCGCCCTCCCGGACGGCGGTGACGTCGACGGGCCGGTGGACGCGCAGGTCGAAGGTCCGCTCGTACGTGTCGAAGTACGTGCCGATCACCTCCGACGAGGGGCGCGCCGGGTCGGCGCCGGTCAGTTCCATGCCGGGCAGCGCGTACATCCCGTGGACCTTGCCGTACGTGAGGGAGGGCCACCGGAACTGCCAGGCGCCGCCCGCGCGCGGGGAGTGGTCGAGCACGACGAAGTCCCGGTCCGGCTCCAGGCCGGCGCGCCGCAGGTGGAAGGCGGCCGAGAGCCCCGCCTGTCCGGCGCCGATGACGACGACGTCCACCGTCCTGCCCCGTGCGACCGCTGCTGCCCCAGAATCGTTCACGGTTCTACTAACTCCGCGGGGGTCGCGGATCTTCCCGCCCGGCCGGCAGGCCGCGCGCCGCGAGCTCCGGAGTCACGCCCTCCCCGAACCAGTACGCCTCCTCCAGGTGCGGGTAGCCCGACAGGACGAAGTGCTCCACACCCAGGTCGTGGTACTCCTCGATGCGGTCCGCGACATCGGCGTGGCTGCCGACCAGTGCCGTGCCGGCCCCGCCCCGCACCAGGCCGACGCCCGCCCACAGGTTCGGCGAGATCTCCAGCTTGTCCCGGTCCAGCGAGCCGCCCCCGTGGAGGGCCAGCATGCGCTGCTGGCCGACGGACTCGCTGCGGCCGAGGAGTCGCTGGGCCGAGGCGACCGTCTCGCCGTCGAGGTCGGCGAGGAGGCGGTCGGCGGTGGCCCAGGCCTCGCGCGCGGAGTCGCGCGAGATCGTGTGCAGCCGGATCCCGAAGCGGACCTTCCGGCCGCGTTCCTCCGCGAGGCGCCGGATCCAGTCGATCTTCTCCTTCACCTGCCACGGCGGCTCGCCCCAGGTCAGGTACACGTCCGCGTGCTCCGCCGCGACAGGGCCCGCCGCCGCGGACGACCCCCCGAAGAAGATCTCCGGCAGCGGGTCCGGCGGCAGGGCGGTGAGCCCGCCCTCGATCCGGAAGTGCTCGCCGTCGAAGTCGTACGGCCGGCCGCCCCACACGCCCCGCACCACCGAGAGGAACTCGGCCGTGCGCGCGTACCGCCGGTCGTGGTCGAGTCGGTCGCCGAAGCGGCGCTGCTCGGCGGAGTCGCCCCCGGTCACCACGTTGAGCAGCAGCCGGCCGCGGGTGATCCGCTGGTACGTGGCCGCCATCTGGGCCGCGAGGACGGGGGAGATCACCCCCGGCCGGAAGGCCACCAGGAACTTGAGTCGCTCGGTGTGCTGTGCGAGCGCGACCGTCGTCAGCCAGGCGTCCTCGCACCAGGTCCCGGTCGGTGTCAGCACCGCCTCAAAGCCCAACCGCTCGGCGGCTTTGGCGATTTGGGTGAGGTAGTCGATGTCGGGCGCGCGCACGCCCGGCGCGGTTCCGTTCCGGGTGATCCCGCCGTCCGTGTAGGCGTGCCGGTCGACGAGGGTCCGGCCGTCGCCGCCGGTCGGCAGGAACCAGTGCAGGTGGACGGTCATAGGAAGGCCTTTCCGTAGGCGCGTCGAAGGTTCACCCCGGCGGCCGTGGGCGCGGAGCGGGCACGCGCGCACGACGGATCGGGGCGAGAAGAGGTGGTGAGGTGAAGTGAGGTGAGGAGGCGTCAGCGGCCGCGGCGACACGCGGCGGAGGCCACCCGCAGCAGGTCGATGTGACCGCGCGTGGTGAGCAGTGCTGTACGCAACATGGCGCGAAGGTAGCGGCCCCCGTGGGGAGGGTCAACGACCGTCTCGGGGCGTGGACCTGCGGGCTTGGCCGGAATTCGTCTTGCGGCCGACTTCCGACCCCCCTTTTGCGTCTAGCTAAGGTTAGGCTAACCTTCGGGACGTGCAAGCAGGTGAAGAGACCTCCGCGGCCCTCGGCCCCCACGGTCATGAACTCTCGGCCACGGGCGTCACCGTGGCGTACGACGGCGTCGATGTCGTCCACGACGCCTCCATGACGCTGCGCCCGGGCGAAGTGACCGTCCTGGTCGGCCCGAACGGCAGCGGCAAGTCCACGCTGCTGCGCACCATCGCGCGCCTCCAGCAGCCACGGACCGCCGAGCTCGTCATCGACGGCGACACCGACGGCCTCGCCCTGAGCCCCCGTGAGTTCTCGCGCCACGTCGCGCTGCTCACGCAGGGACGGCCCACGCCCAGCGGCCTGACCGTGCGCGACGTGGTCGAGTTCGGCCGCTACCCGTACCGCGGACGCTGGGGCAGGGCCGACCCGGGAGGCAGGGCCGCGGTGGACCGCGCGCTCGCCATGACGGGCGTCACGGAACTCGCCGAACGCGGCGCCGAGCACCTCTCCGGCGGCCAGCTCCAGCGCGTCTGGCTGGCCGGCTGCCTCGCGCAGCAGACCGGAGTGCTGCTCCTCGACGAACCCACGACCTACCTCGACCTGCGCTATCAGGTCGAACTCCTCGACCTCATGCGCGATCTGGCGGACGACCACGGCATCGCCGTCGGCGCCGTCCTCCACGACCTCGACCAGGCCGCGGCCGTCGCCGACCGGATCGTCCTGCTCGACGCGGGACGGGTCGTCGCGGACGGCGACCCCGAGGACGTACTGACTCCCGAGCGGCTGACCGACACGTACGGCATCCGCATCGACGTAGACACCGACCCCCTGACCGGACGGCTGCGCACGCGCGCGATCGGCCGGCACCACTCGCGAAGCGAAAGGCTCAGCACCACCTCATGAGACGACTCCTCATCACCGCGGCGGCCGCCACCACCGCGGCCCTCACCCTGTCCGCCTGCGGAACCACCGAGCCTGCCGCGGACGACGCGAAGAAGACCACCGAGCGCATCACCCTCACCGACTCCACGGGCGAGAAGGTGGAGCTCGACGGCCCCGCCAAGAAGGTCGTCGGGACCGAGTGGAACGTCGTCGAGCACCTGATCACGCTGGGCGTCGACCCGGTGGGCGTCGCCGACGTCAAGGGCTACAAGACCTGGGACACCGCCGTCCCGCTCAAGAACGAGCCGAAGGACATCGGCACCCGCGGCGAGCCGAGCGTGGAGACCGTCGCCGCCCTGAAGCCCGACCTCATCGTCGCCACCACGGACCTGCCGCCGGCCGCCGTGAAGCAGCTGCGCAGGGTCGCCCCGGTCCTGACGCTGAAGGCCGCCGACGCCGCCGACCCGATCGGCCGGATGAACGCGGACCTCGACGCCATCGCCAAGGCCACCGGCACCACGCAGAAGTCCGAGGAACTCAAGAAGCAGTTCCAGACGAAGCTCGACGAGGGCAGGAAGGCCCTCGCCGACGCCGGCCTCGCCGGGACGAAGTACGCCTTCGCCGACGGCTACGTCATGTCCAACCAGGTCTCGATCCGCCCCTACACCAGCGGTTCGCTGATCGGCGCGGTCAGCGAGAAGCTCGGTCTGAAGAACGCCTGGACCGTCAAGGGCGACCCGGCCTACGGTCTCGGCGCCACCGACGTCGAGGGCCTCACCAAGCTCGGTGACGTCCAGTTCGCCTACGTCGGCAACGACGGCGACGCCGGCAGCACCCCGTTCACCGGAGTCCTGGCCAAGGACAAGGTGTGGACGTCCCTGCCGTTCGTCAAGAAGGGCAACGTGCACCGGCTGCCCGACGGCATCTGGATGTTCGGCGGCCCCCAGTCGATGAGCAAGTACGTCGACTCCGTCGTCGCCGCCCTGACGAAGTAACACCATGGCCGTCACCGCAACCACTCCCGCCACCCGTCCGCCGACGGCCACGTCCCGGACGGGCGCGGCCCCGGTGACGGCCGCCCTGGTCCTCCTCGTCGCGGCCCTCGCGCTCGTGGACATCACCCAGGGCACGGCCGCGGTCGGCGCCCCGGAGGTGTGGAAGGCGTTCACGGGCCAGGCCGATCCGGCCGACGCGTCCGTCGTCGTCGCCTCCCGCCTGCCGAGGATGACCGCCGGCCTCCTGGTCGGCGCCGTCCTCGGCATCGCGGGCGCCGCCCTCCAGGCCGTCAGCCGCAACGTCCTCGCCTCGCCCGACACCCTCGCCGTCAACGCCGGCTCCTACTTCGCGCTCGGCCTCGGCGCCGCCTTCGGCCTCTCGCTCCCGCTGTTCGCCTCCTCCGCCCTCGCGTTCGTCGGCGGTCTCGTGGCGGCGGCCGTCGTCCTCGCCCTCTCGGGCCTGGGCGCCGGAACGGTCCGGCTCGTCCTCGCCGGCAGCGCCCTCACCCTCGGCCTCACCGCCGTCACCGAAGGCATGCTCCTGCTGTTCCCCGCGGAGACCGAGGGCCTCTACCAGTGGAACCAGGGCAGCATCGGCCAGAACGGCTTCGACGGCGTCCTGCAGATGGCCCCGATCGCCGTCATCGGCCTCGTCGGACTGCTGCTCCTCGCCCGCCGGGTCGACGCCCTCGCCCTCGGCGACGACGCCGCCCACGGCCTCGGCGTGCCCGTCCGCGCCACCCGGGTCACCGCCGTCGTCCTCGCGGCCCTGCTCTCCACGGCCGCCGTCACCCTCGCCGGACCCGTCGGCTACGTCGGACTGTGCGCCCCCGCACTCGTCCGCCCGCTCGCCCGCAGGTTCCGCGGTTTCACCCGGTCGCGGGGCTTCCTGCCCGTCGCCGGTCTCACCGGCGCCGCCCTGGTGCTCGGCTCCGACGTCCTGCTGCGTGCCCTCGTACCGGCGGACGTGGCGGTCTCCGTGCCGACCGGCGTCGTCACCAGCCTCGTCGGCGCCGTCTTCCTGATCGTCATGGCCACCCGCGTCCGGGACACGGCCGGAGCCACCGCCACCGAGCGACTCCGCATCAGGAGCAGGGCCCGCTTCCTCACCGTCACCGCCGTCCTGGTGGCCGTGATGATCGGCGTCGCCATCGCCGCCGTACTCCTCGGCGACAGCAAACTCCTCCTCGGCGACGTCGTGAACTGGGCCCAGGGCCAGGCCGGCCGGACCCTCACCTTCGTCCTCGACACCCGGGTGCCCCGCGTCCTCGCCGCCCTCTTCGCGGGAGCGGCGCTCGCCCTGGCCGGCACCCTCGTCCAGGCCGTCACCCGCAACCCGCTCGCCGAACCCGGCGTCCTGGGCGTCTCCGGCGGCGCCGCGCTGGGCGCCGTACTCCTCGTGACGACCGTGCCCCTGGCCGGTTCGTGGGGCATGGCCGGCGCCGCGTTCGCGGGCGCCGTCGCCAGCTCCGTCCTCGTCTTCGGACTGGCCGCGCGGGGCGGCTTCCAGCAGAACCGGCTCGTCCTCGTCGGCTTCGGCGTCGCCATCGCCGCCACCGCCCTGATCAGCCTTCTGATCATCCTCACCGACCCCTTCAACGCGACGAAGGCCCTCACCTGGCTCTCGGGCTCCACCTACGGGCGGTCCCTGCCCGACGTGGTACCCCTCGTCGCGGTCCTCGCCGTGGGCACGGCCGTCGCGTTCGCCCGGCGCGCCGAACTCGACCTCGTCTCCCTCGACGAGGACACCCCGCGCCTCCTCGGCCTCGGCCTGGGACGCACACGCCTCGGCTTCCTCGCCCTCGCCGTCCTGCTCACCGCCACCGCCGTGGCCGCCGCCGGCGCGATCGGCTTCGTGGGACTCGTGGCACCGCACGCGGCCCGCGCCCTCGTCGGCCGGCAGCACGCCCGCGTCGTTCCCGTCGCGGTGCTCCTCGGCGCCGTCCTCGTCTGTACCGCGGACCTGGTGGGCCGCACCGTCATCGCACCGGCCCAGCTCGGCGCCGGCCTCATGACGGCCGTGATCGGCACCCCGTACTTCCTCTACCTGCTGATACGCAGCCGGGGATAGACCCGGGGGAGACGACCGGTCGCGGGCGGGGGAACCGCGACCGGCGGCGGGCCGACGACCTAAGCTGCCATCCGGCACAGGTCCCGACCCAGGAGCGCACCTCATGTTCGACCGCGACCGGAAGCACCCGTACCCCGACGCCCTCCGGCCGGACGAGGCGCCCGCGCCGCACCCGCTGCTCGCGCCGGTGACCGGTCTCCTGGGCACCTGGGCCGGCCGCGGCCGCGGCGAGTACCCGACGCTGGCCGAGGAGTTCACGTACGAGCAGCAGGTCACCTTCAGCCACGACGGGCGGCCGTTCCTCCACTACGAGGCCCGCGCCTGGCTGATCGACGCGGACGGCGCCCCGCTGCGGCCCGCGGCCCGGGAGAGCGGCTGGTGGCGCATCCAGCCCGAAGGGCGCGTCGAGGCGCTGATCACCCAGCCCACCGGCATCGCGGAGATCCTGGTCGGCACCGCGGCGGACGGCCGGATCGACCTCACCACCCATCAGGTGGCGCTCACCCCCACGGCCAAGGAGGTGACCGCCACCCGCCGCCGCTACACGCTGACGGACGCGGACACGCTCGACTTCCTCCACGACCTCGCGGCGGTCGGCCGGCCGTTGCAGCACCACCTTTCGGCACACCTCCGACGCGAGAACGGGAACTGATCCATGCGGAACACGCAGAGCGTGAGCGACGACGACCCGTACCTGTGGCTGGAAGAGGTGTCGGGCGAGGCCGCGCTCGCGTGGGTCGCCGAGCGGAACGCCGAGACGGCCGACGTCCTCGCCGCCGACCCCGCGTTCGCTCCGCTGAAGGAGCGCCTGCGCGAGGTGATGGACGCCGCGGACCGCATTCCCTACACCGTCCGCCGGGGCGCGCACCTGTACAACTTCTGGCGCGACGCCGAGCACGTGCGGGGCGTCTGGCGCCGCACCACCCTGGAGCAGTACCGCAAGGACGCCCCCGAGTGGGAGGTCCTCCTCGACGTCGACGCGCTCGCCGCCGCCGAGGACGAGAAGTGGGTGTGGGACGGGGCCCGGGTGCGCCACCCCGACCACGACCGGGCACTGGTGCGGCGGTCGCGAGACGGCGGGGACGCCGTCGTGGTCCGGGAGTTCGACCTCGGCACCGGGGCGTTCGTCGACGGCGGTTTCGAGGTGGCGGAGGCGAAGACGCGGATCGGCTGGATCGACGCCGACACCGTCTTCGTCGGCACGGACACCGGGCCGGACACCCTGACGGACTCCGGCTACCCGCGCCAGGTCCGCCGCTGGCGGCGCGGCACGCCGGTGGAGGAGGCCGAGCTCGTCTTCGAGGCGGAGCAGACAGACGTCTCGGCCTGGGGGCACCGCGACACCACACCCGGCTTCGAGCGGGACTTCGTCGGACGCTCGCTGGACTTCTTCCGCAGCGAGACGCACCTCCTGCGGCCCGACGGCGCGCTCGTCAGGATCGACGTGCCCGACGACGCCGTCGCGTACGCCCACCGCCGGCATCTCGTCGTCACCCTGAAGTCCGAGTGGCTCGGACAGCCGACGGGCTCCCTCCTCGCCTTCGACTTCGACGCCTTCCTCGCGGGCGACCGCACCCCCGAGGTGCTGTTCACCCCGGACGAGCGGACGGCCCTCGCCGGGCACGCGTGGACCCGTCACCACCTGATCCTGGAGACGATGCACGACGTCAGCACCCGCATCGAGGTCCTCACCCCCGCCCCCGACGGCGGATGGACCCGCGAACCGCTCGTCGGCGTGCCGGAGCTCTCCGCCGTCAGCATCGTGGACACCGACCCCGACGTCTCCGACGAGTACTTCCTCGACGTATCGGGATTCCTCCAGCCCTCCACCCTGTACCGCGGCCTGATCGGCGCCGACACGGAACTCCTCAAGCAGGCCCCGGACCGCTTCGCCGCGGCCGGACTGTCCGTGGAGCAGTACTTCGCGACCTCCCGGGACGGCACGAGCGTGCCGTACTTCGTCATCGGCCCCGACCACGCCGTCACCGGGCCCGGCCCCACCCTGCTGTACGGCTACGGCGGCTTCGAGGTCTCCCTCACCCCCTACTACGGCTCCGTTACGGGCCGGGCGTGGCTGGAGCGCGGCGGCACCTACGTGATCGCCAACATCCGGGGCGGCGGCGAGTACGGACCGGACTGGCACCAGGCCGCGCTCGGCGCGGACCGGCCCCGGGCCTTCGAGGACTTCGCGGCCGTCGCCGAGGACCTCGTCGCGCGGGGTGTCACCACGCCGGCCATGCTCGGCGCCTCGGGCGGCAGCAACGGCGGCCTCCTCATGGGCGCGATGCTCACCCGGTACCCCGAGCTGTTCGGCGCGATCGTCGCGCAGGTGCCGCTGCTCGACATGACCCGCTTCCACAGGCTCCTCGCGGGCGCCTCCTGGATCGCCGAGTACGGGGATCCCGACGACGAGGCCGACCTGCCGCACCTCCGTGAGATCTCCCCGTACCACCGCCTCGCGGCGGACACGGTCTACCCGCCGGTCCTGCTGATGACCTCGACCCGCGACGACCGCGTCCACCCCGGCCACGCCCGGAAGACGGCGGCACGGCTGCGGGAGCTCGGCCATCCGGTGCTGTTCCACGAGAACACCGGCGGCGGGCACGCGGGCGCCGGCGACAACGAACAGGCCGCCCACAACAGCGCCCTCGTCCACACGTTCCTGTGGCAGCGCCTCGCGGGCCCGGCCACTGGCTGACCCTCCGTCACGTAGGGCCTGTCCGACCCTGATCCGCCGGACAGGCCCCAGGGATTGCCGTCAAAGTGTCACGCCACATCAGGAGCGAGGCGAGGGTGACGGCTGCTTGGTAGGACTCGGCGGCTCCAGCGTTTGACGGAAGGGGCGGCCGCCCTCGGGCGACCGCCCCTCACCCTTCATGTTCCGGTCCGATGGGAATCGGATCACGGTCCGGTCGGGCACAGAGGTCCCTCGGGCTCAGAGGTCCCTCGGGCTCAGAACTGAAGGGCCCAGGAGTCGATCTTGCCGTTGTCGCCGGACACCTCGTCCGTGACCCGCAGCTTCCACGTGCCGTTGGCGACCTCCGAGGAGGCGTTCACGACGTACGTGGTGTTGATGTTGTCCACGCTGGCGCCGACACCGAATTCCTTCAGGGTGTACGCCGAGCCGTCGGGGGCGATCAGCTGGACCTGGAGGTCACCGATGTAGGTGTGGACGATGTTCACCGGCACCTGGAGGGCGGAGGGGGCGTTGCCCGTGACGCCGCTGACGGTGACGGGGGACTCGACGGTCGCGTTGTCGGCGATGGCGTAGTCGGCGGTGTTCTCGAACTTCGGGACACTGGGCGGCGGGGGGGTGGTGGTGCCGACGTGGAGGAGCCGGTTCGGGGAGCCGGTGCCGGGGTCGGTGACGACGTTCGGGGTGGCGGCGGTGGTCAGGGCCGCGGAGACCTGCGCCGGGGTCGCCGTCGGGTTGCCGGCGAGGTATGCGGCGGCGGCGCCGGTGACGTGCGGGGCCGCCATCGACGTGCCGGAGATGGTGTTGGTGGCGGTGTTGTTGGTGTTCCACGCCGAGGTGATGGACGAGCCCGGGGCGAAGATGTCCAGGACCGAGCCGTAGCTGGAGAAGCTGGAGCGGGCGTCGGTGCTGGTCGTGGAGCCGACCGTGATCGCCTCCGGGACGCGCGCCGGCGAGGTGCCGGACGCGTCGCTGTTGCTGTTGCCGGCGGCGACGGCGTACGTGATGCCCGAGGCGATCGAGTTGCGCACGGCCGTGTCGAGGGCCGAGTTGGCGCCACCGCCGAGGCTCAGGTTGGCGACGGCCGGCTTGACGGCGTTCCGCGTGACCCAGTCGATGCCCGCGATGATCTGCGCGGTGGTACCGGTGGCGGAGTTGTCGAGGACGCGGACGCCGACGATCTTGGCCTTCTTGGCTACGCCGTACGACGTGCCCGCGACGGTGCCGGCGACGTGGGTGCCGTGGCCGTGGCCGTCCTGGGCGGTGTTGTCGTTGTCGATGGCGTCGTAGCCGTTGAAGGCGCGGCCGCCGAAGTCGCTGTGGCTGATGCGGACACCGGTGTCGATGATGTACGCGGTGACGCCCTGGCCCGCGGAGTCCGGGTAGCTGTAGCTCTGGTTCAGCGGGAGGGTCTTCTGGTCGACCCGGTCGAGGCCCCAGGACGGCGGGGAGGGCTGCGTGGCGTCGATCGTGAAGACGCGGTTCTGCACGACGGACTTCACGGCCGGGTCGGCCGCGAGCTTCCGCGCCTGCGCCTCGGAGAGCTCGACGGCGTAGCCGTTGATCGCCGAGGTGTACGTCCGCTCGATCTTCGCGCCGAACTTGGCGACCACGGCCCGGCCCTTGGCGGTCTCGGCCTGCGCCGACTCGTCGAGGGTGACGATGTAGCTGCCCGCGATGGTGCCTTCGGCTCCGGCGTTCTCGATGACACCCTCGGGGGCGGCCGGTGCGGCGGCAGCCGGGAGGGTGGCGGCGGAGCCGAGGGCGAGGGCGGCGACCGCGATGGCCGCGGCCGTGGCTATTCGGCGACGTGACTCACGCATCACTGACATGTGGGGGGTCCTCCTCATTGCTGCGCGTGTGTCAACTTCATTGCGCACTACTGACATGAACGGGTCAATTCTGCCGATCTTACGTCAGTTCGCTTGCTCGATACGCGCATTCCGCGGGCACCGACTCCTGGGGGAATCCCGGGGGTTACCCGTTCCACAGGCCACCAGCACCAACCCCGGCACGCTGACCTACTCGGCCACCGGCCTGCCCGCGGGCCTGTCGATCAACGCCTCCACCGGCAAGATCACCGGCACCGCCACCACGCTGGGCACCAGCAACGTCACGGTCACGGCGAAGGACTCCACCAACGCCACCGGCACCACCACCTTCACCTGGAAGATCTACGCGCCCGGCCCCTGCGACCCGAAGCAGCTGCTCGGCAACCCCGGCTTCGAGTCCGGTAAGACCGTGTGGACCGCCACCACCGGCGTCATCGACAACTCCTGGAGCCAGCCGGCACACACCGGTATATGGAGGGCGTGGCTGAACGGCCGGGACCACGCGAGCACCGACACCCTCTCCCAGACGGTGACCCTCCCGGCCGGCTGCAGCGCGCCCCTGACGTACTGGCAGTACATCAACACCGACGAGGCCATGGCCGGAATCCAGTACGACAAGCTGACGGTTCAGGCCAACACGGCCACCGTGGCCACGGCCTCCAACCTGGACGCGGCCGAGGGCTACGTGAAGAAGACCGTCAACCTGTCCGCCTTCGCCGGAAAGAGCGTCACCCTGAAGTCCACGGGCACGGAGGACGAGTGGTACACGACGTCCTTCGTGATCGACGACGTCGCCCTCACCATCAACCCCTGATCCCCTGCCCACGGCTGACGAAGCGATCGCCAACGGCACCCGGAAGCTCAGGGTCCAGGACCTGTTCAGCTTTCACGCCGACGGCATCAACAGCTGCAAGCCGACCTTCTGATCCACGGCGATCACCGGCCCGCTGACCGGTGGCACCGATCACACCCGCTGACTGCGACGCTGCCCGCCACGGTGGGCAGTGTCGCAGTTGTGGTACCGATGACCGTCGCGGCCGAAGCCGAGTTCCTGCGGTGCCGGGTCTCACCAGCGCGAGGGCGAAGGTGATGCGCACGGCGGCGCGGCAGGGAAGAGGCTTCCTGGCGCGGCGCTACCGTCGTGCGGGTGACAGGAATCAATGCCGACCGGTGGTGGTCCGAGTCCATGCCGGCGGCCTATGAGCAGTACCTCGTGCCGGTGGTCTTCCGGCCCTTCGCCGCGGACCTGACCGCCCGGGCGAGGGTACTCCACCCTCGTCGAGTCCTTGAACTGGCCGCGGGGACTGGCGTGTTGACGGCGGGCCTGGTCGCAGCGGCACCGTCGGCCGAGGTGACGGCCACCGACCTGAACGAGGCCATGGTCGCTTTCGGGTCGACCCGGGCCCCGGGCGCGGTGTGGCGGCAGGCCGACGCACAGCGGCTGCCGTTCCCGGACGGCGGCTTCGACCTGGTGGTCTGCCAGTTCGGCGTGATGTTCTTCCCCGACCGGGTCGCGGCCTTCACCGAGGTCCGCCGGGTGCTGGCCCCGAGCGGCCGGTTCCTGTTCAACACCTGGGGCCCGCTCGGGACGCACGCCTTCGAAGTCGCGCTGCAGGCCGGGCTGGAGCGGGCCTTTCCGGTGGACCCGCCGCGGTTCTTCCCGACGGTTCCGCACGGCTACGCCGACCCCGCTGTCGTGGCCGCTGATCTGGCGGCCGTCGAGGACCAGCAGGAGCTGACGCTTCAGGGCCGGGCCGCGTCGACCGCCGACCTCGCCACCGGGTACCTCGCCGGGACACCGGTGCGCGTGGCCGTCGAGGAGCGCGGCGACGGACCGGCCGTCCGGGCCACCGTCATCGAGGAGATGACGGCCCGACTGGGCCCGGGGCCGGTCACCGCCCCGATGACGGCGTACGTCTTCCGCGCCGCGGCCTGAACGCAGGACGCGCCCGCGCCCGCGCCGAGGATGGGCGTGAGCCACGGTCCACGTGGAGGTCGCGCAGCCCCTCGACCTGGTCCTGTTCAGCTCCACGGCCAGCGCGTACGGGGCCCATGTCGGCGTCCACGTCGGGGGCGGCCACGGCCCCTAGGGCCTGTCCTGCGTCACAGCCAGCCGGAGCGCTGGGCCTGCAGGGCCATCTGGAACCTGCTCGTGGCGCCGAGCCGGGCCATCAGGATCTGGATCCGGCGGAACAGCGTCCGGCGGCTGATGCCGAGCTCCCGGGCGATGACGTCATCGCTCGCGCCGCCCGCGAGGAGCCACAGCAGACGGCGGTCGGCGGGCGGCAGACCGCCCGGGCGGGCGATGTGCCCGTGGAAGGGCAGCGCACTCTGCCAGGACTGCTCGAAGAGTGCCACCAGAGCCGAGAGCAGGCCGCAGGGCTGTACGACCAGCATCGTGTTGTGGACGTCGGCCTCCTTGATCGACAGCGACACGAGGGCGTACGCGTCGTCGATGATCACCAGCTTCACCGGCACCGACGGCAGCACCCTGGCCTGTTCCCCGGCCTCGATGCAGGGCTCGATGGCCGACTCCAGGTTGCCCGGCAGCTCCAGCGACTCCCGCGAGTACACGACACGTTGCGTCACCCCGCGGGCGAGGGTCGCCAGCGCGTCCTCGGTGGCGCCGGGCAGCGGGAAGTACGGCGGGGAGTCGAGCTGGCGGATTTGCGCGCGGGCACTGGCCCAGGCCTGGCGCATCCGGAGGCCGATCGCGTCGCCGGTGACGATCTCCACGAGGTGGTCGTGCTCGCCCGCGAGCCGCTGCCTGCGGAACGACTCGAACGCGCCCCCGACGGTGATGCGGGACTCGTCGAGCTCGGCCGCCCGGTGCCGGCCGAGGATCTCCAGGCCGGCGGCGGGCGGGACGGGGGCCACGACGTCCTGGCCCTCGACGGCGGCACTCGCCAGGCCGGCGTCGACCAGCTCGCCGTACGCGGCCGTGAGCGCCGCCCCGTCCAGACCGGCCGCGGAGCCGATCGCGCTCAGCGGGGCGGGCGCCATCTCCAGGAGCTTCTCGTACACGCGGCCCGCGTCGTGATCGATCCCCAGGAGCCGGAGGGCCTCACCGAGTTTTGCTTTCGCCATGAGCCGCATTATCGACGGCCCGGTGGCCCCTCCGCACCCATGGGGGGAGGGCCCGATGGCCGATCTGTGCCACTGGCGGTCCTTGGCACCCAGCGGCCGTCCGGCGCAGTACTGTCCGGGTGCCGCCGACGACCGGTGGCCGAGGAAACCCACCGAGAAGAAGGTGCATCGCATGGCGAAGCGTCGAAAGAACGGGCTCTACGACGGGGTCTCCGCGGAACTCTCCGCCCTGATGCGGACGGGCTGGGCCGACACCGAGCGCCACGACCTCGAGCTCGACGAGCAGGCCCCGTACGCGGCCCGCCGCCGCGCCGCGCTCTCGGCCCGCTTCCCCGGCGAGCGCCTGGTGATCCCCTCCGGGAACCTCAAGACCCGCTCGAACGACGACACCTACCCGTTCCGCCCCTACACGGGCTACGTGCACATGACCGGCGACCAGGCCCGCGACGGCGCCCTCGTGCTCGAACCCCGCGCGGACGGCGGCCACGACGCCTACTGCTACCAGCTGCCCCGGGACAGCCGGGACAACGACGAGTTCTGGATCGGCTACTCGGCCGAGCTGTGGATGGGCCGGCGCCGTTCGCTCGCCGAGGCGGAGAGCGTCCTCGGTCTGCCCTGTCGCGACGTCCGCACGATCGCCGAGGACCTGGCCGCCGCCTCCACCGCGGTTCCGACCCGGATCGTGCGCGGTCACGACCCGGCGCTGGAGGCCGCGGTCACCACCGACGAGGAGCGCGACTACGAGCTGGAGGAGGTGCTCAGCGACCTCCGCCTCGTCAAGGACGACTGGGAGATCGGCGAGATGCGCAAGGCGGTGGACTCCACCGTGCGCGGATTCACCGACTGCGTCTCGGAGCTGTCCCGGGCGGTCGCGACCTCCGAGCGCTGGATCGAGGGCACCTTCTTCCGCCGCGCGCGCCTGGAGGGCAACGCCCTCGGCTACGGCTCGATCTGCGCCGCGGGCGAGCACGCCACGATCATGCACTGGACCGACAACGACGGCCCGGTCCGCCCCGGCGAGCTGCTCCTCCTCGACGCCGGAGTGGAGACGAACTCCCTCTACACCGCCGACGTCACCCGCACCCTCCCGATCAGCGGCACCTTCACCGAGGTGCAGCGCAAGGTGTACGACGCGGTGTACGAGGCCCAGGAGGCCGGCATCGCCGCCGTCAAGCCGGGCGCCCCGTACCGCGACTTCCACGAGGCGTCCCAGCGCAGCATGACGGCGAAGCTGGTCGAGTGGGGCTTCATCGAGGGCCCCGTCGACCGCGCGTACGAGCTCGGTCTGCAGCGCCGCTTCACCATGGCCGGCACCGGTCACATGCTCGGCCTGGACGTCCACGACTGCGCGCACGCGCGCAACGAGGAGTACGTCGACGGCGTCCTGGAGCCCGGCATGGTGCTCACCGTCGAGCCCGGCCTGTACTTCCAGCCGGACGACCTGACCGTGCCGGAGGAGTGGCGCGGCATCGGCGTCCGCATCGAGGACGACCTGGTCGTCACCGGGACCGGCAACGAGAACCTGTCCGAGGGGCTGCCGCGCACCTCGGACGAGGTCGAGGCGTGGATGGCCCGCTTCGCGGGCTGATCCGCCCGGCCCCCGCCCGTGACGGGCCCCGGCATCCCCCCTGCGAAGAAGCGCGGGAGGGGTGCCGGGGCCCGTCGCACGTTCCAGCCCTTGCTTCACCTATCGAGATTCGATAGATTCCCATCGTGACTCGATGGAAGGATGGGCTATGGGAAAGCTGACAGTGGCTGCGCTGCGCGCCGTGCTCGTGGTGGTGCTCGCCGGCACCGTGTTCGTACAGGCGTTGATGGTGTGGGCGTTGGCCACCGACCCGGAGGACGGGTCGCTCCCGCTGAACCCGCTGCGGGTGCTCACGATCCTGGGCATGGTGTCGGCCCAGGTCGCCCTGGTCTGCGTATGGCGGCTGGTGACGATGGTGCGACGCGGAACCGTGTTCTCCCACGCCGCCTTCCGGTACGTGGACGTCGTGATCGGCGCGATCGTGGCGGCTGCCCTCGTGTGGTTCGCGGTGACGGCCCTCAACGCGCCCGGCCAGCGGGACGACCCGGGTGTCACCGTCATCATGGGCGGGGTCGGCGTGGCCATCCTGGGGGTCGCTCTCTTCGTGCTCGTGCTGCGGCTGCTGCTGGCCCAGGCCGTCGCGCGTGACGTCGAAGCGTCGCAGATGCAGGCCGAGTTGGACGAGGTCATCTGATGCCGATCGCCGTCGACATCGACGTGATGCTGGCCAGGCGGAAGATGTCCGTGGGCGAGCTCGCGGACCGCGTGGGGATCACGCCCGCCAACCTGGCGGTACTCAAGAACGGCCGCGCCAAGGCGGTGCGCTTCGCGACGCTCGCCGCGCTCTGCGAGGTGCTCGGGTGCCAGCCGGGCGACCTGCTGCGCTGGGAGGCCGAGGACGCCGAGGACGCCGAGGACGCCGAGGACGCCGAGGATGCCGAGGATGCCGAGGGCGGATGACGCGCCCCGAGGCGGGCGTGAAAAGGCCAGGCGGGAGTGAAATGCCTGGGCGGGCGTGAAATGCCTGGCGGGCGTGAAATTGCCTGGTACACCGGCCCGTGACGCGGCACATGGACCACCTGCACGTGGATAGCGTCCTTCCGGCGCGGAAGGGCGGGGGTTCGTCGTTGGGCACGTCACCCGCGGCTCCCGTAGGCGAGCGCGTTCGTTCGGCCATGCGTTCGGAACAGTGGGGGTCGATGACTCCAGGCGGCCCGCGTATTCACCGATTCAGGTGACAGTGGTCGAGGCGAAACGTCCCTCTTGCCGGGGGCGCGGCCACGCTCGACGGGACACAAGGACCCACCCTGTGGAGCGTCCGATGCAGCTGATTCCCCGTCACGACCCGCACCTCGACGTCCGCTCGACCGGCGGACTCACCGTCGCCGCGCTCCGCGGCGAGCTCGACCTCGTTCTGGTGCGGCACCTGAGGCCCGAGCTCGACGCCCTCGTCCGGGAGTCCGAGGCCCTGACCGTCGACATCCGCAGTCTCACCTTCTGCGACGCCACCGGGCTCGGTCTGCTCGCCCACTGCGCGGGGCGGACCCAGGCGCGGGGCGCCCGCTGGCGGTTGATCTGCGACCAGCCGTGGATCCTCCGGCTCATCCGCCTCGCAGCGCTCGGCGAACTCCTCCGGCCCGAGCGCCCCGAGTACCCCGACTACCCAGCTACCCCGGCTGCGCACCGCCGGAGCCCGGGCCCCCCGAGCCCGGGGTGACGAGCCCCGTCTCGTAGGCGGCGATCACCGCCTGGGCGCGGTCGCGCAGCCGGAGCTTCGACAGGATGCGGGCGACGTGCGTCTTCACCGTCGCCTCGCTCAGCCGGAACCGCGCGGCGAGCTCGGCGTTGGTGTGGCCGCGCGCCAGCGCTTCGAGGACCTCCAGCTCGCGCGGGGTGAGCGTCGCGAGATCGCGGTGCAGGGGAGCCGTCCGCGCACCCGACCCGGCGAAGCGCTCCACCAGCCGGCGCGTGATCGCCGGCGCCAGCAGGGCGTCCCCCGAGCGCACCAGCCGGACCGCCGCCGTCAGATGCTCGGGAGTGACGTCCTTGAGCAGGAAGCCGCTCGCACCGGCGCCGAGCGCCGCGTACACGTACCGGTCGAGGTCGTACGTGGTGAGCACGACGATCCTGGGCGCCGCCGTCTCCTCCGCGTCCGCGAGGATGCGGCGCGTGGCCTCCAGACCGTCGGTGCCCGGCATCCGGATGTCCATGAGGACCACGTCCGGCCGGGTCCTGCGGACGGCGGAGACGGCTTCGTCGCCGTCGGCCGCCTCCGCGACGACCTCGATGCCGTCGGCGGCCAGGATCATCCGGAATCCGGTCCGCACGAGGGCCTGGTCGTCGACGATCACCACGCGCGGCGCGTCGGTCACGAGGCCTCCAGGGGAATCACCGCGCGGACCCGGTACCCACCGCCCGGGCGCCCGCCCGCCCGCAGCGTACCGCCGTAGACCGCGAGCCGTTCGCGCAGACCGAGCAGGCCGTGCCCGCCGCCGGGTTCGGGCTCCGCCGACCGCGACTTCCGTCTGCCCGTGTCCGAGACCTCCACCCGCAGCTCCTCCGGTCCGTACTCCACGGCGACGGACACCCGCGCCCCCGGCGCGTGCCGGACCACGTTCGTCAGCGCCTCCTGCACCACCCGGTACGCGGCGAGGTCCACCCCGGCCGACAGCGCGACCGGGACGCCCCGCACCTCCACCTCCACCGGCACCCCGGAGGAACGCACCCGGTCCGTCAGTTCCGCCAGCCGGTCCAGCCCCGGCTGCGGCGCGAGGTCCACGTCGGTCGCCGGATCGGGACCGTCCGCGGCCATCGTCAGCAGCCCCATCACGTGCCGCAGCTCCGACATCGCCGTCCGCCCGGCCGCCTCCACCGCCCGCATCGCCTCCCGGGCCTGGTCGGGGGAGCTGTCGAGGACCATGCGCGCGGCACCGGCCTGGATCGTCATCATGCTCACGTTGTGGGTGACCACGTCGTGCAGCTCCCGGGCGATCCGCGCCCGCTCCGCCTCCACCGCCCGCCGCAGCGCCGCCTCCTGCTCGGCCCGCAGGGCGCGCACCCGCTGCCGCCACAGATGGACGCCGCGGGTGGCCAGGGCCAGCGGGAGCAGGACCAGGACGAGCACCAGGCCGCTGTCCACGTCGGGGACCAGCGGAACGGCCGCGTACAGCACGGCACCGGCCGTGAGCGAGGCCAGGACGGTCTTCCGGTGCGGGCTGTACATCGCCGCGCTGTACGCCGCGACGAGACCGGACATGAAGGTGACGTTGGTCGCGTCCGCCGAGACGTCGCCGAGGTGCAGCAGGACCGCGGCCCCGGTCACCACCCAGTAGACGGCGAGCGGGAACCTGCGGCGGAACACCAGGGGCAGGGCGGTCAGCAGGGCCGCCACCATCTCCCAGGCCTCGACCGGCGGCAGTACGTGCTCCACGGCGGGCACGGGATGCGGCATGTGCGGACCCGGCGCGCCCTCCGGGATCGCCGGGGGCACGGGCGGCGACGGCGGGGCGGGTGGCGACGGCGGGGCAGGAGGTGACGGCAGGGAGGGGGGTGACGGCGGGGCCGGAGGCGACGGCGGGGCGGGAGGCGGTGGCGGCGCGGGCACCTCGCCGGTCACCGGGAGCGGGGGAGGCAGCTCGTCCAGGTCGGGCCACACCTCCACGTACGAGCGGTTGAGGTCACCGACGACCGTCGCGACGGCGAGGGACAGGGCGAGCAGGCCGTCGGCCGCCCACGCCCAGCGGGACAGCGGGGGCGGCGCCCCCAGCGCGCGCGGCCGGCGCACCCGGTCGATGAATGTCTCGTACCTGCTCACCGGGTCAGTGTGACAAGAGGGGCCGGAAAGCGGATCAACCCGTGGGAGCAGGGGCGCGACCCGGCGGAGTACATCGCGCGGATGACGCGGCCGGGCCTCCACCGAGGGCGGTACGGATCCTCGGCACCGCGGCCGACGCGCGTGGGGCACGGCCGCTTCTAGCGTCGGTGCCGCGCCGGACGAGCGGTCCGGGCCCTCTCCTTCCTTCCTTTGTTGCTTCCTTCCTCGTCCCCGCCCACCGCTGTCCTCCGAGCCCTGGAGCGCCCGTGCCCGAACCCGAGTTCCCGACGCATCCGACGGACCTGATCGACCTGAGCGAGGTGGGCAGGACGTACGACGACGGCCCCGCCGCCCTCACCGAACTGACCCTGCGCGTGCGGCGCGGGGAGGCGCTCGCCGTCCTCGGGCCCTCCGGCAGCGGCAAGTCGACCCTGCTCAACCTCCTCGCCGGGCTCGACCGCCCCAGCACCGGTCGGGTGACCGTGGACGGGCTGCGCGTCGACCGGATGAGCGAAGCCGCGTCCGCGAAGTACCGGCGGAGCCGGATCGGCATGGTCTTCCAGTTCTTCAACCTCCTCGACGATCTGACCGTCCTCGACAACGTGCTGCTCCCGGCGCAGCTGGCCGGCACCGGCCGGGCCCGCGCGGCGGCCCGTGCGGCCGAGCTCCTCGACCGGCTGGGCATCGCCCGGCACGCGCGCGCCCATCCGGGCCGGCTCTCCGGAGGCGAACGACAACGGGTCGCCGTCGCACGGGCCCTGATGAACCGTCCGCCGCTGCTCCTCGCCGACGAACCCACCGGCGCCCTGGACAGCGCGTCCGGCGCGGACGTCCGCGAGCTGCTGCGCGGGCTCAACGCCGAAGGCCAGACCATCGTCCTCGTCACCCACGACCTGGCCCTCGCCGAGGCCTGCGCCACCCGCACGATCGAACTGGTCGACGGCCGCATCGCCCGGGACGTCATGGCGGTGGCCCGATGAGCACCGGTACGAGCGGGCGTGGCCCGATGAGTTCCCGTACGAGCGGTCCCGACCCGGCGGGGCGTCTCCCGATGGGCCGTCTCCCGACCGGCGCCGGGCCGAAGCGCGGCGGAGCCCTCGGCCGGGTCGTCCGCGCCGGGGTCGGGCGGCGCCGCACGCAGACCGTCGTGATGGTCCTGACGACACTGCTTCCGGTTGCCGCGGCGGTCCTGGCGGTCGGCCTCCTCGTCGCCTCCGCCGCTCCCTTCGACCGGGCCTTCGCCCGCCAGCAGGGGGCCCATCTGACCGCGGAGTTCGACGGCTCGGCCGTCACCGCGGACCGACTGGCATCGACGGCGCGGGCGCCCGGCGTGGCCGCGGCGGCGGGCCCCTTCGCCCTCGTCTCCGTACGCCTCCGGGGTGGTGGGGAGGCTCCGCCCGGCTTCGAACCGCCGCCCCTGACCGTGGTCGGCCGGGCCTCCGCCGACGTTCAGGCGGACGCGGTGGACGCGGTGGAGCTGGTCGAGGGCCGTTGGGTCCGTGGCCCCGGGGAGATCGTCCTGGAGGCGGGGGCGCGGCCGCCGGGTCTGCGTATCGGGGACCGGATGACGGCGGGTGCGGCGGGTGCGGCGGGTGCGGCGGGCACGGCGGGTGCGGCGGGCACGGCAGGTACGGCGGGCACGGCAGGTACGGCGGAAACGGCAGGTACGACGGAAACGGCCGGTGCGGCCGAACTCACCGTGGTCGGCATCGCCGTGACCGCCGGTGCCAGCGCCGACGCCTGGGTCGTACCCGCGCAGCTCACCTCCCTCGCGGGGGCACAACGCCCCGCGTACCAGATGCTCTACCGCTTCACGCGGGCCGACACCCGCGCCGAGGTCGCCGCGGGGCGGGACGCGATCGCCGCCGCCGTCCCGACCGGCTCGCTCGCCGGGACCCAGTCGTACCTCGACGTCCGCGAGACGGCCCAGGAGAACACGGCGGCCTTCGTCCCCTTCGTCTCCGCCTTCGCCATCCTCGGAATCGCCATGTCGGTCCTGGTGATCGGCATCGTGGTCAGCGGCGCCGTCGGCGCCGCGACCCGGCGGATCGGCATCCTCAAGTCCCTCGGCTTCACCCCGCTCCAGATCGGGCGGGCGTACGTCGCCCAGGCGCTGCTCCCCGGCTCGCTGGGCGCCCTGCTCGGCGTCGCCCTCGGCAACGCGCTCGCCGTACCCCTCATGGCCGAGGTGGCGGAGGCGTACGGGACGGCCGCGGTGCGCATCCCCCTCTGGGTCGACCTCCTGGTGCCCGCCGGCGCCCTCACGGTGGTGGCCGTCACCGCCTTCGTCCCCGCGCTCAGGGCCGCCCGGCTGCCCACCTCGACGGTCCTCCGTGTCGGACCGGCCACCGGCGGCGCCCGGGGCCGCCGGATCCGCGCCCTGCTCGGACGGCTGCCGCTGCCGCGCCCGGTCACCCTGGGGCTCGCCGCGCCCTTCGCCCGCCCCGCGCGTTCGGCGACGACGGCCGCGGCGGTGACGTTCGGCGCCCTCGCGGTGACCTTCGCGGTGGGGCTCGGCAGCACCCTGCTCGCCGTCAAGACCGACGGGGACCCGGACCGCGGGGGAGACGTCACCGTCCGCACCCTCGCCCCGCCCGGGGGCCCGGGCGAGGCGATGCCCGGGAAGCCCGCCGACCCGGCCGCCGTGGCGGAGGCCACCGCCGCGCTCCCCGGCACCGGCTCCGTCTACCGGACCGCCCGCACGCAGATCGGCGTGGCCGGGCTCAAGGGCGGCGCGCCGCTCGTCGCGTACGAGGGGGACACCTCGGGGAGCCGTCACACGATGGTCGAGGGACGCTGGTTCGGGGCCCCGGGGGAGGCGGTCGCCGCGACGCGCTTCCTGCGCGCCACGGGCGTACGGGTGGGGGAGACGGTCGCCCTCTCCGAAGCGGGCCGCACCGTCCGGGTCCGGATCGTCGGCGAGGTCTTCGACCTGGGCGACAGCGGCATGGCCCTGCGTACCGCCACCGCCTCCGTCGCCGTGCTGCAACCCCGGTACCTGCCGGGGGACTTCGCGATCACCGTCACCCCCGGTACGGACCGGGCGGAGTACGCCGAGCGCCTCGACGCCGCCGTGGCGCCGCTCGGCGCACGGGCCGCCGTGACCGAGAGCGGCAAGTCGAGCGTCATCCGGGCGATGCAGGCGCTCGTCGCCGTGCTCACGGTGATGCTGGTCGTGGTCGCCTGCCTGGGGGTGTTCAACACCGTGGTCCTCGACACCCGCGACCGGGTCCGTGACCTGGGCGTCTGCAAGGCGCTGGGCATGACCCCGCGCCAGACGGTCGCTCAGGTCCTCACCTCGGTCGGCGGCATCGGTCTGGCGGCGGGCGCCGTCGGCGTCCCGCTGGGCGTGGGGCTCCACGGCTGGGTGATGCCGGCGATGGGCCGCGCGGTCGGCACGACGATCCCGCCCGCCGACATCGATGTGTACGGCGCGCCCCTGCTCGCGCTCCTCGCCGCCGCCGGGGTGGTGATCGCGACGGCCGGAGCCCTGCTCCCGGCGGGCCGGGCGGCCCGTACGAGCACGGCACGCGCCCTGCGGGCGGAGTGACCGGCCGCCGCACGCCCGGGGGCTGACGCTTGCCCGGAGCTGCCGCACGCCGGGGTCGCCCGCTCGCCGAGGTCGCCCGCTCACCGTGACCGCGGCGACCGCGACCGCGACCGCGGCGAGCGTGACCGCGGTGACCGTGACCGCGGCGAGCGCCGCGATACGGTCGCCGCATGTCTGAAGTCCGGTTGACCACGCCCTCCTACCTCGTGCTCGGCATCATCGACCAGCTGGGCGAGGCCAGTCCGTACGACGTGAAGGTGGAGGCCGCGCGCACCGTGGCCCCCTTCTGGTCGATGCCGCACGCGCAGGTCTACGCCCAGTGCGACCGGCTCCTGGAGGCGGGACTGCTGTCGGAGATCCGCCAGCCCGGTGGCCGGAACAGGCGCCTGATGAAGCTGACGGAGGAGGGGACGTCGGCGCTGCGCGACTGGCTCGCCGACTCCTCCTTCGTACCGGTCGAGGCCCGCGAACGCGGCATCCTCAAGCTGTGGTTCGGCGCCAGCCCGCGCGTCCACGCCCCGGTCCAGGTCGACGAGCACCGCCGGACCCTCGGCGAGTACGAGGAACTGGCGGAGGGCGTCGGGGAGTTGCTGACGCGCGGACAGCGCGAGGCGCTGGAGTTCGGCATCCGTTACGAGCGGATGATGGTCGATTTCTGGCAGTGGGTGGAGGGCCGCGAGCCCTGACGTTGTTACCGGCGGTGTTACCGACCGGTTGACCCCGGCCGCGTCCCGCCCTACCTTCCTCCATAGTCCAGACAGGACTATCGCGCGTTCGGAGGGGGATCCGCCATGGGGCGTCCGACAAGCACGAGATGGGGGAGGGCGGCCGCCGTCGCGGTGACCGCGGTCTGCCTGGCGTACGCGCCGATTGCCGTGACCGAGCTCTGGCCGTACGCCCGCCCCGGGGCGCCCGCCCTCGGTGAGTGGCTCCTCGGCCGGTCCGTCTCCCCGGAGTTCGTGGCCGAGGCGGTGCGCGACCGGATGGGCCCGTACAGCCGGAGCCTGGTCCCGCTGATCGTGCACTCCGTCCTCGGCGGGCTGCTGATGCTGCTCGGCCCCGTACAGCTGCTCTCGGCGGTACGGCGCCGGATCCGGCTGCACCGGATCGCCGGAACCGTCTTCGCCGTCACCGTGTACGTGTCGATGGCGGGCGCCGCCCTCTACCTCGTCCGCACGCCGCCGGAGGAGGCGTTCAGCGGGGCCGCGTTCTGGATCGTCCTCGCCACGATCCTGGTCGGCACCGTGGGCAGCGTGACGCTCGGCGTGCTCGCCGCCGTCCGCGGCCTCCCCGACCTGCACCAGCGCTGGATGCTGCTCTGCTACGGCTTCCTGATGACCGCTCCGCTGCTCCGGCTGGAATGGGGCTTCCTGCCCTGGCTCTACCCCGGGCTCTCGATCCAGGACATCAACCGCGTCGCGATCATGCACCTCGGCTCCCTCGTCTCCTTCGGCGCGCTGCTCGCCTCCCGCGCGCTCGACCGGCGCACCACCGTCCCCGGCCCGACCGGCACGTGGTGCCCGGGGCCGGTGCTGGTCGCCGCCCACCTCGCCGGTGTCGCCGGACTCGCGTGGATCACCGTCGCCTTCCTCGACCAGGGGACGGGAGGGCGTCGGCTGCTCCTCGCCTACCTGGTCCCGCACGCCTTCATCCACGTCGTCATCGCCGTGCGGGCGGCACGCGCGCGCGTGCGGGGCGCCGACCGGGCGCGCGAGGAGTGGCGCCTGCACCTGGCGGCCCTGTGCCTGGCCCCCGCGTTCTCGGCGGCCGCCGTACCCGTCCTGGAGCTGACCATGGGCCTCGACCGGCTCACGGCGCTGATCGCGGGCGTCGGCATCGGCGGCGGCATGCTCGCCTACGCGGCCGTCACCGTGGTGAGCCTGCGCGTGCTGTACGGGCGTGAACTCCTCAAACGGCGGCGGGCGTTCGCCGAGCTGCCCACCGGCCCCGCGACGGCGGCCCCGAAGGCCGCCCCCGTCGCGGCGACCACGCGGGAAGGTGACCGCTGATGAGCACTTCGGAGACGCCGGAGGCCCCGGACACCGTGACGGACGCCGTCACCGACCGTGCCTCGGACACCGTGACCGATGCCGTCGCGGTCGAGGGCAGGGAACTCTCTCCCGCCGTCGTGGTCCTCAGCGGCGTCGTCGGCGGCATCAGCCTCACCGTCGGTGCCCTCCTCGCCGTCACGAGCCTGACCGGCCACGCGGCGGGCGCCTGGGTGTCCCCCGAGGCGCTCAGCCCCGGACTCGTCGGGGCGGCCATGGCAGGCGTCGCACCCGCGCTGTTCACCATCGGCCGGGCCCGCGTCTGGGAGGAGGTACGGAGCCTCGTCCTGCCGCTCGCGATCGTCCTCGTCGGTCTCTTCGCGGTGAGCCTGCTGAACGGCGGCAGCCTCCAGGCCGTCCGCGGCGGCCCGCTGTTCCTCGCGCTCTTCAGCCTCGGCTGGGTCGCCACCCTCGGACTGCTCGCCCTCGGCGCCGTCGTGTGCCTCGGTGCCCAGTACCGCAGGCCCGCCCCGCCGGCCGGGGCCGCGCGGCGGCCCGTCGCACCGCTGCCCGGCTGGTCGAAGCCGCTGCTCGCGGTCCTCGGCTCGGGATGGCTCGGAATCGGCGCCGGTCTGCTGGCCTTCCCCGCCTTCTGGGGCCCGCTGGTCCCCTGGACGGTCAACCGCGCCGACGCGCAGGGCCTCGGCGTGTGGGCGCTTGCCCTCGGCGTCGGCGTCCTCGGCTCCCTCGTCGAGGACGACCTGGCCCGTATCCGCCCCGCCCTCACGGCCGTCCCGGCGGTGGCCCTCGCGACCGCCGTCGTCCTCGCCGTCCACGCCCGGGCCGTCGACTGGACCTCGGGCCCCGGAGCCTCGCTCCTCGCCCTCGTCACCGGCCTCTTCGTCACCGGCGTATCGGGCCGATGGCTCCTGGCGAGGGCCGGTTCGTCCGCCCGCACGGCTGGACCCTCCCGTAAGGGGAGGCCCTACGGTCCCAGGGCATGAGGATTGTTGTTCATGACACCGCTTCGGCCATGCTCGATCTCCTGCGGGGCCCGTTGGAGGAGCGGCCCGACGCCCCGCGAGAAATACTCGGCCCGCTGCAGAGCGCCATGTCGGTGATGGGCGATGTGGACCTGGTCCGGATGCAACCGGATGGGCGGCGGCTTCCGTGTCGACGTCGAGGACCCGCGCTACCTGACCGCCCTGGGCCGGATGAGGGAGGCGGAGGTGTGGGACCGGATCGAGGACTGCCTCGCGGCCGCGACCGATGTTCTCAACGCCGACCTCGCCACGGCCAAACGCGCCGGAGTCGCACCCGGCTCCGGCGAGGCGAACGTCCTCGCGGAGCGCCATCGCGCGTTGATGTCGAGGTACGTCGACTGCACGCACTCGATGCAGGCTTGCATGGGACGGACGTACGTCGACGAGCCCGGCTACGCCTACGAGGCGGTCGCCCCGGGCCTGACCGGCCGGCTGCGCGATGTGATCCTCGCGAACGCCGAGGCCCACGGCGTCGATCCGGAGTCCGCGAGGTGGGAGTGACGAGCAGGACGCGGCACCCCCGAAATCCTGTGGAGCCGGGCAGGCCGCGGAAGTGATGATGGCCGGATGACCCAGCATGCGCAGCCCGTGGACGCCCTGATCGTCGTGGACGTGCAGTCCGCGTTCGTCACCGGTGAGGGGGCCGTACCGGCCGCCGCCCGGCTCGTCGACCGGACGACGGACCTGATCGCCCGGGCGCGAAGGGACGGGGCGCTCGTCGTCCACCTCCAGAACGACGGGCCGCCCGGCGCGGAGGACGAGCCCCACACGCCGGGCTGGGAGCTCCACCACGCCGTCGAGCCCGGCCCCCGGGAGCTGGTGATCCGCAAGCCCCGCGACGACGGATTCCACGCGACCTCGCTGGGCGAGGTGCTCACCGGCGCGGGCGTGCGGGCGGTCGCCGTCTGCGGAGTGATGTCCGAGATGTGCGTCCAGGCGACGGCCCGCACGGCCCTGGAGCGCGGCTACCGGGTGGTCGTGCCGCACGACGCCCACGCCACCCAGGACTGCCCGGCGGTGCCGGGGGTCAGCGAGGTCGTCCCGGCGGCGACGGTCTCCCGGGTCGCCGCGTACGCCCTCGGGAGCGACGCCGAGGTCACCGTGCCCGCCTCCGCCGTCACCTTCGCGGCCCCCGCGCCGAGCTGAGCCGGCCACGCCGTCCGGCGTGCGGCCCGCCGGGCGCGGGCGCTCCAGGATGTCCTCCGCGTACGTGCCGTTGAAGGCCTTGACCACCGGGTGGCCGAGCTGCCGCTCGATCCAGCGGCTCTCCCGGGACGAGACCGTGTACGCCGGGTGACCGTCTCATCATGGAATTGCATAATTTTGCAATTCCATACATTCTGATCGGGCTGCGCCCATCTGTATGAGAGGGAAGGCCACCCGCATGACCATCGAATGGCGCTACACCGTCCAGCAGGAGCTGGGGGTGCTGTCCCTCGCCGGGTTCCTCGGCACGGACGCCGTCGGTCGTTTCACCGGGGCCGTGGGATGGGCGGTGGCGCGTGGCACAGGGCCGGTGGTCCTCGACCTGAGCCGGCTGCGCGGCTGGTCCGCGGGCGGCCGGATCGCCGTCGCCGAGGCGGCCCACCGGCTCCGGGTGGCCGGCCGGACCCTCGAACTCGCCGCGATCCCCGCCGACGGCTCCCTCGTCCCCGACGGCGACGGCGGCGGCACCACGATCCCGGTCCACTGCGACCTGGACGCCGCGCTCGCCGCGCACCTCGACGCGGGTGCGGAGCAGCGCGCCTGGCGCAGCGACGCGTGGCCGAGCGAGTGAGTCCCGCCCGGCGCGCCCTTCCGGCTCGCCGGGGACCCCGGTAACTCGTGTGCCCCGGCAGGCGCGAGGATAGGGGGCATGGTGCAGAGTGCTGGGTCGACGCGAGGTCCGGGGTGGGTGCGATGAGTGCGCCGCTCTATCAGTTGAAGGCGGAGTTCTTCAAAACGCTGGGGCACCCCGTCCGGATCCGTGTCCTGGAGCTGCTGAGCGAGCGCGAGCACGCGGTCGCCGAGATGCTGCGCGACACCGGCGTCGAATCGGCGTACCTCTCCCAGCAGTTGGCCGTGCTGCGCCGGGCGAGCCTGGTCGTCGCCCGGCGCGAGGGCGTGACCGTCTACTACACGCTGACGAGCCCACAGGTGGCGGAGCTGCTGATCGTGGCGCGCTCGATCCTCTCCGGTGTCCTCGCGGGGCAGGCGGAACTGCTCGCCGACCTCCGGGCCGGTTCGTCCGGAGCCTCGTAGTCGGGACCCGCCGGAAGCTGCGGAACCTTCGGAGCCCTCGGAGCCGTCAGGCCTGTCGCCTGTCGCTTCGTCAATGTGCGTGCCCTGCCGCGCCCTTGGTCACTCCTCCGGCCCCGGCTGGATTCCCGCGAGCAGGTTGAAGGCCCCGGTCAGCAGATTCAGGGTCACCACTCCGACCACCTCCGCGATCACCCGGTCGCTCCAGCCGTGCGCCCGTACCTCGGTAATGTCGTCGTCGGACAGGGCGCCCGGTTCGGCGAGGATCCGGAGCGCGAGGCCGATGAGGGCGGCCTCGCGCGGATCCGTCGACGTGCCCTGGCGGGCCAGTTCGAGATCGGTCTCGCTCAGCCCCGCCGCGCGCCCGGCGGCGCGGTGAGCCTCGCGGCAGGTGCCGCAGCCGATCCACTCCTGCACGGCGATCGACAGCTTCTCGCTGAGGGTGCGGGGGATCTTCACCCGCTTCATGGCCCGGGACAGGCTCAGGTAGCCGTCGAGCAGCGCGGGCGAGTGCGCCATGGTCGACACCATCTCGCCTGCCGAACCGTGCCGTTCGACGATGTCGGTCAGTAACTCGCCCGCGCGGCCCGGCGCTTGCTCGGGGGTGAGCGCGGTCAGTCTTCTCGTGGTCACGGAGCCTCCTCGTTGTATCCATATACCCATAGGGGGTATGTGGGTGCAACGAGGAGTGGGATGAGGGTGTTCCCGTGAGGTCAGGACACGCACTGGATCGGAGCGGAGTTCGTCCGCCACCTCGGGGCGCGACCGCTCCGCCCGGTCCAGCGCCGCCGGTGTCCGGTCGCCCCGTGGAGCCCGCCTGCTGGAGGGCCAGCGCCTGTGCGCGGAACCACGGCCACCGCTCGGCCTCCACGCCGAGCAACCCGCCGATGACCAGCAGGGGATACGGGGCGGCGAAGCCCTCGACGAGCTCCACCACCGGCCGCCGCGCGAGCGGTGCGACGAGCTCCTCCGCGATCTCCCGTACGCGGGGGCGCAGCGCCGTCACCGCGGTGGCACCGAGCGGCGGTGTCACCCGCGCGCGCAGCCGTGTGTGCCGGGGCGGGTCGAGGAGGACGAGCCAGTTCTCGACGACCCGCCGCAGGGTGACGTACGCCTCCGGGACGGGGCCGCCCGCGCGGCTCGGACGCCCCGCGTCGTCCGTGGTGAGCCACCGCTCCTGGCCGGATCGGCACCGTCGGACACGAGGTGGGTGCCTCGGAGTTGACGTACAGAAGGGGGCCCCTGCGGGCGGTCGGAGCGCGTGGGCGGCGCTCCCGGACGGCGGAGCATGGCCAGTTCTGGACAGGCCGCGTCGCCCCCCCCCCCCGTGGGCGATCACCCGGCCGTCGCGCGTTCCGCGCACTCCAGGCGTGCGGGAAGCCCGGCCTCCAGGGCGGCCGTCCCGTGCGCGTACGGCAACCGGAGCCGGTCCCGGAAGCCGTCCACCGGAGAGAAGGCCGTTCCCGGGACGACCGAGACGCCGCGGCGCCGTGCCGGCTGGGCCAGGGTCTCGGTGTCGGCACCCGGGACGCGCACCCAGAGCGCGGCGCCGCCCGCCGGCGGCCTCCAGGAGGGGCCGTACGCGGACGTGACCGTGGACCGGCTCAGGCCGAGGACCAGGGCCAGTTCGCGCTGGCCATGGCACCCATATTGCGCCACGACGCAGGCCAATCCGCCCGGAGTGGTCGTTGTCGCCACAGGTCCGACGACGGAGGATCGGCGGGAGAACGGGACCGGACCGCGGGACCGGAGCGGGACCGGGAGAAGGGTGAGGGCATGGCCACCGTCGTGCTGGTCGGGACGCTGGACACCAAGGGGGAGGAGTACGCCTGGCTGCGGGAGCGGCTCAGGGAGTACGGGAGCGACGTCCTCCTGGTCGACACCGGTGTCATGCCGCCACCCGCGCACGCGCCCGTGCCCGACGTCACCGCCGATGTCGTCGCGCGCGCGGCGGGCCACGACCTGGTGAAGCTGCGGGCCGCCGGCGACCGGGGCGAGGCCGTCTCCGCGATGGCGCACGGCCTCACCCGGGTCGTCCTCGACCTCTACCGCAAGGGCAAGCTGCACGCCGTGCTCGCCGCGGCCGGCAGCGGCGGCTCGGCGGTCGCCGCCGAGGCGATGCGCGCCCTGCCGATCGGCGTACCGAAGGTGCTCGTCAGCACCATGGCCGGCGGGGACGTCTCCCCGTACGTCGACAGCAGCGACCTCACCATGATGTACAGCGTCGTCGACATCTCCGGCCTCAACGCCGTCTCCTGCCAGGTCCTCGGCAACGCCGCCGCTGCCGCCGCCGGAATGGCCCGCCGCCACGAGCGCAACCACGACGAGCCCGCCGGCCGGGGGCGCCCGGTGGTCGCGGCGACGATATTCGGCGTGACGACCCCGGCCGTCGACGCGGCCCGCGCACGACTCGCCGAACTGGGCTACGAGGTCCTCGTCTTCCATGCCACCGGGGCGGGCGGCCGGGCGGTCGAGAAGCTCGCCCGGGACGGCGTGCTCGACGGCGTACTGGACCTGACGACGACCGAGCTCGCCGACGAGCTGGTCGGCGGCGTGCTCAGCGCGGGCGCCGCCCGGCTCACCGCCGCCGGGGCCATGGGCATTCCGCAGGTCGTCGCCCCCGGAGCCCTCGACATGGTCAACTTCGGGCCGGCCTCGACCGTGCCCGAGCGGTTCACCGAGCGCCGCCTCCTCATACACAACGCGACCGTGACCCTCATGCGCACGACGGCCGCCGAGATGACCGAACTCGGCACCGGGATCGGCCGCAAGCTCCGCGTCGCGCGCGGCCCCGCCGAGGTCTTCTGGCCCCTGCGCGGCATCTCGGCCGTGGACACGGCCGACGGTCCCTTCGAGGACCCCGAGGCGGACCGGGCCGGTCTCGACGCCCTGCGCGCGGCCGTCCGCGGCGGCGAGGTCCGGGTCCACGAGCTCGACGCGCACATCAACGACGCCTCCTTCGCGGTGGCCATGGCCGACCGACTCCACCAGCTGATCGCCGAGGGCGCCCGCGGTCCGGGCCGCTGAACGGCCCTCGGGCCCGGCCCGAGGGCCCGGCCCGAGGGCCCGGCCCGAGGGCCGGCAGCGACAACCCCACAACGCGACAACACGCAACGCGGCAACGTGGCACAGCGGCAACGCGACACAGCGATTCAGTGATTCAGCGACACCTCGACTCCCTCCCCCGCCGACAGCGAGGAGTGACCACCGTGACCACCGGATCCACCATCAGCCGCCAGGACGTCCTCGCCCGGCTGCGCGCCCGGGTCGCCGCCGGCCGTCCGATCGTCGGCGCCGGAGCCGGCACCGGCCTCTCCGCGAAGTGCGCCGAGGCCGGTGGGGTCGACCTGCTGATCATCTGGAGCACACCACCGGAGTCGTCGGCTTCTTCGGGGCCTCGTCGATCGAACGCCTGCCCACGGAGCGGGCCGTGACGGAGCAGACCCGCGCCTTCAAGGCCCTCACCCTCGGCTGACGACGTCCGGCGCCGCCGCTGTCGGTGGCGTGCCGTACAACTGAGGGCGGGGAAGACAGGCAGGACGGCACGACCGCACGACCGTGCGACGGACGACCGCACGAGGGGGACTGTACGTGGACACTTTCGCGGACCGGGGGTTCGTCGACCGCGCACCCCTCGTCGGGCGTGCCCGGGAGGTGGACCGGCTCGACGCGTTGCTCGGCTGCCGGACGGAGGGCGCCGGTCCGGCGGCCGTGGACGTCACGGGAGAGCCCGGCATCGGCAAGACCGCGCTCCTGACCGAGTTCGCGGTACGGGCCGGGGCCCGCGGCGTGACCGTGCTCAGCGGCCGGGCCGGCGCAGCCGAAGAGGACAGGACCACCCCCTTCCAGGCCTTTCTGGACGCCTTCGCCGACCTCGGCCACCGGGAGCGCGCCATCACCTCGGCCCTGGCCGAACTCGCCCGGCTCGTCGAGCGCGACGGGTCGGCCGAGGCGGCTGGGGTGGCTGGGGTGGTCGGCGTGGCTGCCGAGGAGAGCGGCGCGTGTGCCGGGGAAGGCGGCCAGGGGTACGGCGAGCGGGTGCGGCGGATCGGCGCGGCGCTGGGCCGCGTCCCGGCACCCGGGCTCGTCCTCCTCCTCGACGACCTCCACGGCGCCGACCCGGCCTCAGTCGCCCTCGTCGACCACCTCCTCCGGCACCCGCTGCGCGCTCCCGTGCTGCTCGTCGTGGCCCGCCGCGAGCGCCAGACCCCGCCGGCCCTCGCCTCCGCCCTCGCCAGGGCCGCCGACTGCGGCGTCCTCGCCCGAATGGACCTCGGCCCGCTGGAGCCGCACGACTGCGCCGGGACGGTCACCCCGGGGCTGCCGCCGGACACGGTCGCGGAGCTCCACGCGGCCAGCCGCGGCAACCCGCTCTACTTCCGCGCGCTCGCCCATGCCCGCACCCGCCGCGGCGGGGCGCCCGGTTCCGGACCGGCGGCGCTGCTCCTCGACGAACTGACGTCGCTCGGCCCGGCGGAGCGCGCGGTCGTCGAGGCGCTCGCCGTGCTCGACGGCCGTGCGACGCCCGAGCTGCTCGCGGCCGTGGCCACCGGCGGTGAAGGCAGTGAGGGCAGTGAGGGCAGCGAAGGCAGTGAGGGCAGTGAGGCCGGTGAGGTCGGTGAGAAAAGGAAGACGATCGGCGAGGCCCTGCGTGACCTGGCCCGCCGCGACCTGCTCCGGCCCGACGAGGACGGACGCACCCTCGGCCCGCGCCACCCCGCCCTGCCGGAACTGATCAGGGGCGCCCTGGACCCGTGGCGCCGCCGTGAGCTGCACCGGCGGGCGGCGTTCGCACTCGCCCGGGCCGGGGCACCCGCGACCGAGCGCGCCCCACACCTCATGGGCGCCGCGACGGGCCGGGACGCCGCGACCGCCGCCGTACTCGTCGAAGCCGCCGAGCGGATCGGGACGGTCGACCCGGCGCGCGCCGCCCACTGGCTCGCGGCCGCCCTCGACCAGCTCCCCGACACCCCGGAACACCTCTCCCGCCGGGGCGAACTGACGCTCCGACGGGCCCAGGCCCTCGGGTCGGCGGGACGCGTCGCCGAGAGCCGCGACCTCCTCCACCGGCTCATCGACACGTGCCGCCCCTGGCCCGGCACTGCCCTGGGCTTTGGCACCACCCCGGGCCCCGGCACTGCCCCGGGCTCCGGTCTCAGTTCCGCCCCCGCCCCCGCCCCCGGCCTCAGCTCCGGTCCGGTCCCCGCCCCCGGCCCCGCCCCGGGCCTCCCGGACACGGCGGGGCTCCGGACCTCCGCCGTCCTGCTGTGCGCGTTCATGGAGCGTCATCTCGGCCGGTACGCCGAGGCGGACGCGCTGCTCCGCCGCGAGCTGGAGCGGACCCCGGGCCCCCGGCCCGACCTGCGGACCGGGCTCGTCGTCGAATGGGGCGCCCGGGCCCTCTTCGCCACCCGCTACCCCGAGGTCCGCGAAGAGGCCGACCGGACCCTCGACGAGGCCCGGAGCCGCCGCGACGAGGCGGAGACGGCAGAGGTGCTGACGCTGTCCGCCCTCGGCGAGGTGTACGAGGGCGAGACCGCCACCGCCCGCGCCCGCGCGACGGAGGCCGCCGCCCTCACCGACGCCCTGACGGACGGCGAACTGGCCGACCACGCCGAATCGCTGGTGCGCCTCGCCTGGGCCGAGGCGTTCCTGGAGGAGTACCGGACGGCCGAGCGCCACACCGCCCGGGGCATCGCCGCGGCCCGCCGGGCCGGACGCCCCTTCGCGCTCTCGCAGCTCCTCCTCTGCTCGGCGTACGTCCACCTCCTGACCGGCAGGGTCGGAGCCGCGCTCGACCTGGCCGAGGAGTCCCTCGCCGTCGCCCGCACCCTGGGCGGCGCCGAACTCCTCGGCTTCAGCGGGGCGATCCGCGCGACGGTCCTCCTCCACGCCCGGCCCATCGACGACCCCGAGGCACTGGCAGCCGCCGAGCAGGCCGCGGCGACCGTGGGCACCGCCCAGGGCTGGTGGCCCACCCAGGCCCGTTGCCTGCTGGCCCACTGCCTCCCGCTGGGCCACGACCCGCACCGGGTGCGGGAGGCGCTCGTGCGCGCGGGCGGCGACCCGGACCTGTCCCGGCTCCAGCCCTCCCTGCGACCGGGCTATCTCGAACTCCTCGCCGGGGCGGCCCTCGCCGCCGGAGACCTCGCGGAGGCGGAGCGCGCAACCCGGCGCGCCCTCGCCGAGGCGGAAGGGCTCGGCCTGCCCGTCCAGCGCGGGGCCGCCCAGCGCGCCCGGGGGCGGGTGCTGGCCCACCGGGGCGAATCGGCGGCCGCCGCCGGGGCCTTCATCGAGGCGGCGCGGGAGAGCGCGAGCTCCGGGGCCACCCTGCGCGAGGCCCACAGCCTGCTCCTCGCCGCCCCGCACGTGCAGGCCTCGGGCGACGCTCCACGGGCCGCCGCGCTGTGGCGGAGGGGCCGCCGACTGGCCGCCGAGGGCGGCGCCCGCTTGCTGGTCGACCTCGCCGACCGGACCGGACCGGCCCCGGCCGACGGGGGCGCCGGAGGGCGGCTCGCCGTACTCACCCCGCGCGAGCGGGAGATATCGGCCCTGGTGGCCGAAGGTCTGACCAACCAGGCCGTCGCCGACCGGCTCTGTCTGAGCCCCCGCACGGTCGAGAGCCATGTCGCCCGGGTCTACCGCAAGACGGGCGTGGAGACGCGGGCGGGCCTCGCCTCGCTCGTCGTCAGGAACGGGGTGGGCGGCGGTCAGTCCTTGCGGGGATAGGTGGAGGTCACCCGACCGTTGGTGTCGGCGGTGAGATAGGCGACTCCGTACGTGTCGTGCAGGTAGAGGCTCAGCCCCGCGTCGCTCCCGAGGAGTGTCGACGCGGGGGTGATGACGAGGTACCGGCTGGTGGGGATGTCGATGCCCAGTTCCTTGTCGGCCCGTTTCATGAGCGCGGGCAGGGCGTCCCAGTCGAAGGCGTCCAGGTCGACCGGGACCGCGCCGGGGAAGGCGGTGCCGCCGGGGCCCTGGCGCACGGCCACGTCCTCGCCCCGGTAGACGTACCGGTCGTACCGTTTCGTACTGCCCTTGACCAGTGATTCGGCCACCGCGTAGTCCGGGTACACGACGAAGCCCGTGACCTTCGCGCCGTTCGTGGCGGCGTGGACCGCGTTCACGGCGGCCTTGATCCCGGCGGGCGTGAGCAGGTCGAGCTGTTTCGGGGCCGATGTCTTCCCCGGCGCCGGCGCCGTCGACGGAGCGGGGCGCTGTGCCGCCGGGCCCCGCTGCGAGGGCGCAGCGGAGCTGGGGCCGCTCTTCGGCTCACCGGGCCGCCAGTCCCAGGTCATGGCGCCGAGGGGGATGCCGACCGCGAGCACCACGACGACGGCGCTGCCGAAGAACCGGGTGGCCCGGCCCCGCCGCCGTCCACCGTCGGCGAGCGCCGACGGGCCCGGCTCGGAAACGCCCGCCGACAAGCCCGGATCCGAAACCCCCGTCGATGAGAACGAGGGCGACGAGGATGACGAGGGGAGGGACGCGGATGCCTGAGTCCCGGGATGAGCGGATGCGGGTGTGGGTGCGGAAGGCGCCGTCTCGGGATGCCCGGCCGCGGGAGGTGCCAGCCGGAACGAGGTCGTTGCCCCGCCACCGATCGGCCCCTCACCCACCGCTACTTCACCGACAGGTGACTCGCCGTCCGCCGCTTTCGCGGGGATCGCGTCCGTCGGTTCCGCGGCGATCCCGGCGGTCCCGGCGGGCGGCGCGTTCGTCGTGGTCGCCGTGTTCGCGGTGGCGGCCAGGGCGCGTTCGAGTTCGGCCGTGTCCGGGCGGGCGGACGGGTCCCGTACCAGCAGGCGGGTCAGGACGTCCGTCATCCCACCGGCCCGCCGCGGCGGAGGTACGTCGTCGGAGAGCACGGCCGCCAGCGTCGCCAGGGTGTTCTCGCGGCGCAGCGGGTGGTGGCCCTCCACCGCCACGTACAGGAGCATGCCCAGCGACCACAGGTCGGCGGCCGGACCGCTGGAACCGCCGCGGATCCGCTCGGGCGCCATGTAGTCGGGCGAGCCGATGATCGAACCCGAGGCCGTGAGGACCGTCGACTCGCGGATCGCCGCGATGCCGAAGTCGGTCAGGACCGGCCGCCCGTCCGGGCGCAGCAGGACGTTGGCGGGCTTCACGTCACGGTGCTCGATGTCCTGCTCGTGGGCGGCGGTCAGGGCCGCGAGCAGCCGGCGGCCGAGCGCGGCGGCCTCGGTGGGCGTCATCGTGCCGCGATCGAGCCGGTCCTGCAGGGAACCGCCGGTGACGAGCTCCATCACGAGCCAGGGGTACGTGCCCTCGCCGGCGTCCACGATGTGATGGATCGTCACCACGCCGGGATGGTCGACCCTGGCCAGCGCGCGGGCCTCGCGGAGCACCCGCGCCCGCAGGGTCCGGGCGCCCTCGACGTCGTACTCGGCCATCGCGGGATCCGGCGGGCGCACCTCCTTGAGGGCCACGTCACGGTGGAGGGCCAGGTCGCGGGCGCGCCAGACCGTCCCCATCCCGCCCCCGCCCAGGCGCTCCACCAGCTCGAAGCGGCCGTCGATCACTCTGCTCACACGCACCCCTGTACTCGGGTCCTCGGCGCGGTGGCCGCGCGTGAGCCGGCCCCGCCCACTTCGCCGTACACGTCCACCTGATAGCGACCTGACGGCCCGTACGGATCCGGCGGAAGCCACGGCCCGGGACCGCTCTCGCCACCGCCGCCGCCACCGCCGCCACTCCCGCCACCACCATCGACGGCGTCCACGGCGTCGGCCACGGCGGAGACCGTGGCGCCGGGGCCGTGGAGTTCCGCCAGTTCTCTTCGGATCTCTTCGAGTTCGGTACGCAGCCGGTCGCGTTCCCCCGGCCCCGCCGCGCCGCGGAGGCCGCGGCGGGCCTCCCGGAGGGCCTCCTCCAGGATCACCTCGGCCCTGGCGGCGCCCCATGCCGTCCGTGCCTGCCGGGCCCGGGCGCGCAGGGAGCGAGCGGCGGCGCCGTGGTCGCCGACCGAACGCCAGAGGTCGGCCGCGCGTTCGTAGGCCCGGGCCGCCTTCTCCGGCGCCCCTGCCACAGCGAGCGCGTGCGCGGCGCGGTGGCTCAGGGCGGCACCGTCGTCGCGGTCGTCCCGGAGCCGTGCCTCCGCCGCCGCGAGCGCGTACTCCCGTGCGGCCCGGTCGGGTTCTCCCCGGCGCAGGCAGCAGTACGCGAGCCAGGCCCTGGCCGGTGTGCGAGCGGCCTCGTCCCCGTCCCGCGTCAGCGCGGACAGGATTTCCTCCGTGACCGCGGCGGCCTCCTGCCAGCGGCCCCGCTCCGCGTGGGCAGTGCACAGGCGCAGCCGGGCGAACAGGCCCAGACGGCGGTCCTCTCCGGCCCGGTCGGCCTGGTGGACGGCTTCCGTGAGCAGTGTCAGCTCCTCCTCGCCCGCCGCCCGACGGGGCCGGCCGTGCGTGCCGCGCCCCTCGCCCCCGCGGAGTCCGCCCGGGCCCCCGGGTCCGCCGAGTCCGCCGGGTCCCGTGAGGGTCCGTGCGAGGGCGAGGCAGATGCGGGCCCGGTCGGCGGCGCGGAGCAGCGCGGTCTCCTCGCCGGGGCCGAGGGCCGTACGGAGCACGGTGGCCGCTTCCTCGGGTGCCCCGGTGGCCCGGAGTACCCCGGCGAGCAGCAGCTCGGTCTCGGTGGGCGGCCAGGGCCGTCCCGAGCCCCGGTGGTCGGCGACCGCGGCCCGCAGGTGGGCGAGGGCGGCGGGCGGGTCGTCGGGGGCGGTGATCCGGCCGAGGAGCGCGCGGGCGTCGGCTAGGGGGCCGAGGACGGTCGGGTCGGCCCTGCGCGGTGCGGCGAAGGCGACGACCCGGGCGAGGTCCTCACGCAGGGCGGCGGCTTCGGCCGCCGGGTCGGAGGCGGTGTCGAGGAGGTCGGCGCGGGCCCGGCAGCGCAGCACCAGCACCGTGGCGGTCTGCGCCGTGGTGGCCCCGCCGGTCGTGTGCAGGGCGGTGGCCCGCTCGCAGAGCGCTGCCAGTCCGGAGAGCCCGGAGTGCCCGGAGTGCCCGGAGTGCCCGGCCGGCCCGGACAGCCCGGGGTGTCGGGGGAGTCCCGGGTGTCCGGGGTGTCCGGTGAGTTCGGCGCGGGCTGTCGCCGCCGGCGTCGGGCCGGCGAGGAGCGCCCGGGCCCGTGAGATCAGCGCCTTGCCGTGCTGCCCGGCGCGTTCGTGCAGTTCGGCGGCGCGGGAGAAGAGGGTCTCCGCGGCGGGTCCGGCCCGGCCCCGGCAGTCGAGGGCGGTCGCGTCCAGCGCGTCGGCGTGGTCCCCGGGCGTGATGGCCCCGCCCGCGCGCCGCAGGGCCGTCGCGGCCCGCTCCCAGGCGCCCCCGGCCCCGGGATGTCCGCCGGCCGCGGAGAGCCGCCGGGCCCGGTCCAGCAGGGCGTGCGGGTCCTCAGGCGCACCGCCGCCGGGCACCCGGTCGCCGGGCACACCGCCGCCGGGCCCCCGGTCGTACGGACGCGCGTCGGGCGGGCGGCTGGTCATGCGGGGTGCTCCGGGGAGGGGGAAGAGGGCGGGGAACCGGAAGGGGTGGGCGGGGCTCGGCACGGGGACGAGGGAACATCCCCGGATGCGCGTACCCAGAGGTCGTGGCCACTCTCGCAGACCGCCGCCGCCCGCACATCCGTAGAACTACGGAACCGTCGGTGGCAGGGCGGCGAACCGCGCGGCGGCCGGGCCGCGTGTCCCCTGGCGTTACGTGGTGGTCCCGCCGGGTGTCCCCAGCCCGGCCGGCGGCGCCCCCCGGGTGTCCCCAGCCCGGCCGGCGGCGCCCCCGGGTGTCCCCGGCGCGGCGGTGCCACCCGGGTGTCCCCGGCATGGCGGGCGCCCTCCGGGTGTCTCCGGCGTACACGGCGGCGACCCCCGGGTGTCCCCAGCCCGGCGGCGGCCTCCGGGGCCCCCGGATGTTGCTCACGGTGCCGCTGCCCGATCGGCCGACGTCTCGGCCCGGAATCGAACGGACGCACTGCGCAGCGCCCGCGGACACCTACTCGGCTAGGGTGATTCGGTAGGGATTGAGCCCTCTGGGGCCAGGCCGATACGTAGGTCGATGCGTTGGAGACTCACCAGTCGTCTAGCAAGGTTCCGCAGCCGCCCCGGGCGGCCGTCGGTGACGCGGGCGTGCTCCGCGAGCTGCTGCCCATCGCCCTCTGGCGGGAGGACGCCGAGGGCCGCATCGTCGAGTGGTCCCTCGCCGCCCAGGACCTGCTGGGCCACCGGCCCGAGCACGCGCTCGGCCGCCTCGCGACCCCGCTCCTCGTCCCCGACGCCAACCGCGAGCTCGCCGACCGGCTCACCCGCCGCGTCCAGAACGGCGAGACCATGGTCGGTACGCTCCCCGTCCGCCACCGGGACGGCCACTCGGTCGCCATGGAGATGTGGATCGTGCCGGCCGCCGACCCGGCCGGCCGGCCGGGGGCGATGCTCATCGCCGTGGAGACCTCCGAGGTCCTGCGCATGCGGGAGAACCTCGCGGCGATGGAGAGCCTCTTCACGCAGTCGCCCATCGGCCTCGCCCTCCTCGGTCCCGACCTGCGCTTCCTCCGTGTCAACGACGCCCTGGCCCGGATGAACGGCGTCCCGTCCGCCGCCCACGTCGGCCGGCGCCTCACCGAGGTGGTGCCCGGCGTCAACGCCACCGCCCTCGAAGACCTGATGCGCCAGGTCCTGGAGAGCGGGACCGCCGTCGTCGACGCCCGCCGGGTGGGCCGTACGCCCGCCGACCCCGACCGCGACCACATCTGGTCCTGCTCGTACGCGCCCCTCAGCGACCGGACCGAACAGCCGCTGGGGCTCATCGCCTCCCTCGTGGACATCACCGAGAGCCAGGAGGCGCACATCGAGGTCGAGCGCGCCCGGCACCGCTTCGCCCTGCTCGCCGAGGCCGGCGCCCGGATCGGCACCACCCTCGACCTGAAGCAGACTGCGGAGGAGGTGGTCGACTTCCTCGTCCCGCAGCTCGCCGACTCCGCCGACGTACAGATGCTGGAAGCGGTCCTCGAACCGGACGACCCGGCCGCCTCCACGCGCGGAGTGCTCCGGCGGCTCGCGGCCGGCTTCCCCGACCCGACCGCCCCCACGGCCCTCCTCGCCCCCGGCCAGACCTTCCAGCTCCCACTGGACTCCGTGTACGAGCAGGTCGTCGACCGGGGGAGACCCACGGACCTCTACATCTCCGACCTGCCGGCGCTCTTCACCGACCCGCGCACGGAGGCGCTCCGCTCCTACTTCGCCACCCGCATCGGCTCGGCGCGGCTCGTCCCGCTGGTGGCCCGGGGCAAGGTGCTCGGCGCGGTCACGGTGACCCGGTTGCGGACCCGCGAGCGCTTCGACGCGCAGGACTGTGTCCTGATCGACGAGGTCGTGGCCCGGGCCGCCCTCAACATCGACAACGCCCGCCTCTACACGACGCAGCGGGAAGCCGCCATCACCCTCCAGCGCAGCCTCACCAACAGCGCGCTGCCCGACGTCACCGGGCTCGAACTCACCGGCCGTTACCTGCCCGCGAGCGCCCACGACGTGGGCGGGGACTGGTTCGACGTCATCGCCCTCCCCGGCGGCAGGACGGGCCTGGTCATCGGGGACGTGATGGGCCACGGCATCCACGCGGCGGCCGTCATGGGCCAACTGCGCACCGCCGTGAGGACCCTGGCGCGCCACGACATCGCCCCGGCCCGGATGCTCAGCTCGCTCGACGCCGTCGTCGCCGACCTCGGCGAGGACGAGATGGCCACCTGCGTGTACGCGGTCCACGACCCGGCGACCGGAGGCTGGGTCATCGCCCGCGCGGGCCATCCGCCCCCGGCGGTCGCCACCCCGGACGGGACCGTCACCTTCCTCGAAGGACCCCCCGGCACCCCCCTGGGCACGGGAGCCCGTGACTTCGGTACAGAGGAGGTCACCCTGCCGCGGGGCGCCCTGCTCGTCCTCTACACGGACGGCCTCATCGAGGCCCGGGACCGGGACCTCGACGAGGGCATGAGCCAGCTCGCCCGGGCGCTCAGGGGCATCGACCGGCCGCTGGACACCCTGTGCGACGAGGTCCTCGCGCGGCTCCTCGTCGGTCCGGCGCAGGACGACGTGGCGGTGCTCATGGCCCGTACCACCCAATGAGGCGCGCTCTCCACCCGCTGAGACGGTCGCTCCACCCGCTGAGGCGCGCTCTCCACCCGCTGAGACGGACGCTCCCCCCCCCCGCTGAGGCGCGCGCCCTCGCCTCCGCGACTTCCCGCCCGGCCGTGCCGTGCCGTGTCCTCGGAGGGTCGAGGTCACAGCGGCACGACGGTCACCTCGGTGGCCTTGACCCCGGTCCAGACCGGCACCCCGTCCGCGAGGCCCAGTTCGGCCGCGGCCTGCGGAGTGATCTCGGCGACGAGGTCGGGGGCCCGGTCGGAGGTGACCAGGACCCGCAGCCGACTGCCGCTCGCGGTGACCTCCCGTACGGTGCCGGGCCAGACGTTACGAGGGCTGCCGCCCGGCTTCTCGCGGTGCACGGCCACCGCCTCGGGCGCGATGATCGCGAGGGCCCGCGTGCCGGGCGGCGGCGGCTCGGCGGCGACGAGGGTCCCGCCCCCGTCGAGCGCGAGCCCCTCGTCGTTCGCGGACCCCGGCCAGGCGTTGCTGCCCAGCATCCGGGCGACCCACGGCGACCGGGGATGGCGGGACACCTCGGCGGGCGAGGCGTCCTGGAGGGTGCGCCCGTCCTCCAGGACGAGGACCCGGTCGGCGAGCGAGACGGCCTCCACGGGGTCGTGGGTGACGATCAGGCAGACACCGCCGAACCCGGCGAGATGGGTGCGCAGGGTGTGCCGCACATGGGCCCGGGTCGTCTGGTCGAGCGCGGCCAGCGGCTCGTCGAGGAGGAGGAGCCGGGGCCGGGCGGCCAGCGCGCGCGCCAGCGCGACCCGCTGGGCCTGGCCGCCGGACAGTTGCGCGGGGCGCCGGTGCGCGAGGTGCCCCACGCCCAGCCGGTCCAGCCAGGCCTGGGCCGCCCGCCGCGCCTCGGCGCGCGGAACCCCGCCCGCCCGCAGTCCGTACGCGGTGTTCGAGAGGGCCGACAGATGCGGGAACAGCGCCCCGTCCTGCGGCACCCACGCCACCTGCCGCCGGTGCGGGGGCAGGGTGGTGACGTCGGCGTCGCCGAGCCGGAGGGTGGCGTGGGCCCGGGGGGTGAGGCCGAGGAGGGCCCGGAGCAGGGTCGTCTTGCCGGCGCCGTTCGGGCCGACGACGGCGATGGTGGTGCCGGGGTCGGCGTCCAGGGCGAGTTCGGTGAAGCCGTCGACCTCGGCATGCAGGGCCCAGCGCCCGCCGCCCGGCTCCCCGGCGGCCGGCTCCCCGGCGGCCGTGCCGGGCCCGGGTACGGGCGTGGGCGCGGAGCCGGCGACCGGCCCGACGCCCGCGACCGGCTCGGGGCCGGGCTCCGGGGCGGGGGCGGCCCGCCGGGGCGACGACGGCGTGCCGGTCCAGCGGCCGCGGAGGGCGACGAGCACCGCCATCGCGATGGCGAGCAGCAGCAGGGAGACGGAGGTCGCGGCCTCGGGCTCCTCCTGGAGCAGCAGGTAGACATGGAGGGGCAGGGTCTGGGTGGTGCCGGGCAGGTTGCCGGCGAAGGTGATCGTCGCGCCGAACTCGCCCAGCGCCCGCGCCCAGGTCAGCGCGGCGCCCGCGAGCAGCCCGGGGGCGACCATCGGCAGGGTGACCGTGAAGAAGACCCGGACCGGCGAGGCGCCGAGCGAGGCGGCCGTCTCCTCGTACCGGGGGCGCAGTCCGCCGAGCGCGCCCTCCAGGCTGATGACGAGGAACGGCATCGCCACGAAGGTCGCGGCCAGGACCGCCCCCGAGGTGTGGAAGGGGAGCGTGATGCCGAAGGTGGACTCCAGCCAGGGGCCCAGGAGCCCGCGTCGGCCGAACGCGAGCAGCAGCGCCACACCGCCGACGGTCGGCGGCAGCACCATCGGCAGCAGGACGAGGGAGCGGACGAGCGCCTTGCCGCGGAACGGCACCCGGGCCAGCAGCCAGGCCAGCGGCACGCCGAGCAGCAGCGACAGGCCGAGCGCCCAGAAGGAGACCACCAACGACAGCTTCAGGGCCTGCACGGTGCCGGGGTCCGTCAGATGCGCGCCGAAGGCGCCCCACTCGGTACGGGTCAGGACTCCGACGAGCGGGAGGACCAGGAACGCCACGGCGAGCAGCGCGGGCACGGCGAGGACGATCGGGGTACGGGGGCCGTGACCGGCGGGGCGAACGCGGAGGCGTGTCATCGGTGTTCCCTGACGGGGGTCGAGGTGGGGGCTGCCCGTCCCCCCGGACGCGGACAGCCCCCACGAGGGGTTCCGGGGCCACGGCTGTCGAACAGCCCGTGTCCCGGAGGTTCTTCCGCGTCCTGGGCGGCCCCGCCGCCCGTGGACCGGCGGACCGGCGGACCGGCGGACCGGCGGATCAGCGCATCAGCGGATCAGACGCGGTCGATGTGCACGCTGGTCGACTTCACACGAGCCGTCGCCCGCATGCCGACCTCCAGCCCCAGCTCCTCGACCGCCTCGCGGGTCAGGAGCGAGACCAGCCGGTGCGGGCCCGCCTGGATCTCGACCTGCGCGGCGACATCGCCGAGCTTGATCGCGGTCACGATCCCGGGGAACGCGTTGCGCGCCGAGGTGTACGCGTCGTCCTCGTCGCCCGGGGCGTTCTGCGCGATCTCGACGGAGAAGGCGGCGAGAGCGCGGCCGTCGATGAGCCGCCGGCCGCCGTCGTCGCGATGGGTCGCGACCCGGCCGGCGTCGGCCCATCGGCGGGCCGTGTCGGGGCTGACGCCGAGCAGGCGCGCCGCCTGCCCGATGGTGTAGGACTGCATGCGTGCCACGGTAGGTCGTTCAGACTCTCAGATGCAATGGATCAAGGGTGATCTCGGCGCATCCGCCAGCCTCGTTGGAGGAATCGCCGAAGCCCGGCGCTCCCCTCACGAGCCGCCCGACCGGCGCCCGACGGCCTCGACCAGCGGCAGCAGCCGGTGCGCCACCCGCTCGCGCAGCGCGATCTCGGTCCGGGTGCGGACCACCCCGGGCACCTGGATCAGCCGCTGGATGATGTCCTCCAGATGGCCGGCGTCGCGGGCCACCACCCGCGTCAGCAGATCCCCGCCGCCGGTGATCGAGAAGGCCTCGACGATCTCCGGCACGCCCGCGAGCGCGTCGCCGACCTCGTCGAGATGGCCCTGCTCCACCTCGACGTGCACGAAGGCGAGCACCGGATGCCCCAGGGCGGCGGGGGAGAGGACGGGACCGGTCGCCGTGATCACACCCTCGCGTTCCAGCCGGTCGATCCTCGCCTGCACGGTGCCCCGGGCCACCCCGAGGATCCGCGCGTACTCGCGCACGCTGGTCCGCGGCTGTTCGATGAGGAGCCGCAGGACGCGGGTGTCGAGTTCGTCCACCGCCATGGCCGCTCGGCCTCCTTCGCCCCCCGCGGTCGGTATGTCCGGTTCTCGACTGTACCCAGGGCCCCCGCTCGTACCCGGGGCCCCCGCTCGACAGCCGTCTCAGTAGCCCTCGACGCCGAGCTCGGTGATCGAGGCGAAGAGGTGCTCCCAGACCTGCGATCCCGGCGCCCCCTCGGCCAGCGCCCCGGCGTCCACGGCGGCCATCGCCCGCAGGAACTCCTCCGGTCCGCCCTCGCCCGGGTACGGGTCCCAGCAGGCGCCCATGTGGCGGCGTACACCCTCCAGGAACCGGACGAAGGCCTCCAGATCGCGGACGAGGGGGAAGGGGCTGTCCCCGCCCGGCCCGTGGCTGCCGTCCGGCTGCCGCAGGGAGACCGCGCCGGTGACCGGGTGGACGAAGACCTCCCCTGGATCGCAGTAGCCGAGGTCGAAGGCGCCGATCCGCAGCAGACCGTCGGCGCCGGGCCGCAGCAGCTCCTCGGCCCCCGCCACCGCGAACGAGGTGATGCCGGCCCCCCAGTGGCGGGGCAGGCCGATGCCGACGAGGAGCGCCCTGGTCGGCACATGCGTGAGGACCCCGGGGAGGTCCGCCTCCGGGACCCGCACGATCCAGGAGGGCCCGAACACCCGCTCAAGCCGGCCCGCGGTGAGCGGCCCGGCACCGTTCCGCGCACGCGTGGCCGCACCGCCCTCGCCGCCACCGTCGTTCCGGGGCAGGAACCACGGCTCGCCGCCCGGCGCCGTCCATCGCACCGGGTCGGTCTCGCCTCCCGTCCGGTCGGTCGACGCCTTCTCGTTCTCCTCGACGAGCACCACCCCGCGCGCGTCGAGGAAGAGGTACCGTCCGCCGTCCACCACGAGAGGTTCCTCCCAGGACTCCGGGGCGTGCAGCGGCCACGCGTCCTCGTCCCCGTCGAAGAGCCGGGGTCCGTCCGGCTCCACGTCGTCGAGGAGTTCGGCCGCTTCCTCGTCCGGGGCGGCGCACGGCCGGCCGGTGGCCAGCTCGAACCAGGCGCCCTCGCACCACAGCGCCCACACCTTCACCAGCTGCCGGCCCTCGGCCTCGTACACCACGGCCGATCGGTCGCCGCTCAGGTTGGGCTCCGCCTCGTACGCTCCGACCGGCCGCCACCACGCCCACACCGTCCGCCACGGCAGCCCCGGTTCGGCGGCGGCCACCCGCTCCGCGTAGGCGTGGTGCCCGAGGACGGTCGCGGCGAAGTGCAGCCACGAGGCGAACTCGGCGGAGGACACCCGGGCGCCCCCGAACACGGCCTCGGCCTGGGTGAACACCTCACGGCCCACGCCGCCGGCATCGCCGGGCAGGGCGGCCAGCCGGGCACGGAGCGCGGCCCGGTCGTGGCGGAGGACCCGGGCGGGGTCCTCCATCAAGGAGCAGAGGCCCGAGGAGGAGAGGTCCTCGGAGGAGAGGTCCTGGGTGGCGGGGTCTCGGTCGGTCACACGAGCATCGTGCCAGGCGCCGCACGGCCGTGATCACCTTTCCCGGGCAGCGTGATCACCGCGCCCCGCGACACCGCGCCCGCGGGGGTCAGAGCCAGCCGTTGCGGCGGAAGCCCCGGTGGATGACGAAGCAGGCCGTGACCATGACGCCGAGGACCGCGGGGTAGCCGTAGGTCCAGCGCAGTTCGGGCATGTGCTCGAAGTTCATGCCGTACACGCCGCAGACCATGGTGGGAACGGCGACGATCGCGGCCCAGGCGGTGATCTTGCGCATGTCCTCGTTCTGGGCGACCGTCACCTGCGCGAGATGGGCCTGGAGGATCGAGTCGAGCAGGGCGTCGAAGGAGCCGACCTGCTCGGTGACCCGGGAGAGGTGGTCGGCCACGTCGCGGAAGTACGCCCTTATGTCCGGGTCGATCAGCGGCATCGGCTGGGTGGCGAGGTGCTGGAGCGGCCGGCCCAGCGGCGTCACGGCCCTCTTGAGTTCGAGGAGTTCCCGCTTGAGCTGGTAGATCCGCCCCGCGTCGCGCCGGTCCGCCTGCTCGGAGAAGACCGCGCTCTCGATCGCGTCCAGGTCGTCCTGGACGGCGTCGGCCACGGCGAGGTAGTCGTCCACGACGTGGTCCGCCATCGCGTGCAGCACGGCGGAGGGTCCCTTGGACAGCTGCTCGGGCAGGTCCTCCAGGGCCTCGCGCAGCGGGCCGAGGGAACCGTGGCCGCCGTGCCGGATCGTGATGACGAAGTCGGGCCCGACGAAGGCCATCAGCTCGCCCGTGTCGACGACCTCGCTGGTGGCGGTGAGCTCCTCGTGCTCGACGTAGCGGACCGTCTTGAAGACGGCGAACAGCACCCCGTCGTACTGCTCCACCTTGGGCCGCTGATGGGCGTTGACGGCGTCCTCGACCGCCAGCGGGTGGAGCCCGAAGAGATCGGCGAGCCCCGTGAACTCCTTCTCGTCCGGCTCGTGCAGGCCGATCCAGACGAAGCCGTCGACGGCCTTGCGGACCTGGCGCAGTGCCTCCTCGGCCGAACCGCGCCCGTTGCACCGTACGCCGTCGATGTAGACCACGCAGTTGACCACCGCGCTGCCCAGCGGGGATCGGGCGGGGTGGCTGAGGTCCACGGCACGCCGGTACGTCAGACGGACGGCTCTGCGCAGGCGCTGGATCATGGACACGGAGTGCTCCTTCGGCGGATCGACGGGCCAGTGTGCCACCGTCGGCGACGCGTCCGCGAGTGCCCGCCGCTCCCGCTCCGGCTCCGCCCCCCTCTAGGGGGTGACGAGGTCCGTGGGGTCGGTGTTGGCGCCGCAGAGGATCACGCAGACCGTCTCGCCGGGCGCGGGCCGGTATCCGGCAGCGGGAGCTTCCTGCCCGGGAACGTCCTGTTCGGGGTGGGTCAGGGCGGCCAGGGCGGTGGCGGCCGCGTGTTCGACGGCGAGCCGCCGGTCGTCCCAGAGCGCCTGACGGGCACGGACGATCGCGGCGTCGGGGACGAGGACGGAGCGGACGCCGTCCTGCTGGGCGGCGTGCAGCGCGGTGGCGGAGACGCGGCGGGCGCCGAGGGAGTCCGCGGCGACGGAGTCGACCGTGACGTCGACCGGGTGGCCGGCCCGGAGGGCGGCGTCGAGGGCGCGGCAGTTCTCGGGCTCGACGGCGACGGTACGGATGCCGTGGTGCCGGGCCGCCGTCGCGACCCCGGCGAAGAGACCGCCGCCGCCCACCGCGACGACGACGGTGTCGAGACCGGGCACCCGCAGTCGGATCTCGTCGAGCAGCGTGCCGGCTCCGGCGGCGATCAGCGGATGGTCGTACGCGTGCGAGGCGAGCGCTCCGGTCGACCGGGCGAACTCCTCGCAGGCGGCGAGGGCCTCCGCGTACTCGTTGCCGACCAGGCGGACGTCCGCGCCGTACCCGCGGAGCCTGGCGACCTTGACGCGGGGCGCGGTGGCCGGCAGGAAGACGGTGGCGGGGACGCCCTGCCGGCCGGCGGCCCAGGCGCAGGCGAGACCGGCGTTCCCGCCCGAGGCGATCGTGACCCCGGCGGCGGGGAGGGTGCCGGCCTCGCGGTGGGCCAGGAGGAAGTTCTGGGCGCCGCGGGCCTTGAAGGAGCCGGTGTGCTGCATGTGCTCCAGCGCGAGATGGATCCCGCCGGGGTCCGTGGGCCCGGCGAGGGCGACGGGCCGGACGTGACCGTCGATGCGGTCGGCGGCGGTCTTGATGTCGTCGTGGGTGAGGCTGTGCACCTGGCGCTCCTGCGGGTGATCGGCCGGGGCGGTCGGCGACCCCGCTGCACGTCCCACGAACCTACCCCGGCGCGTCGGAGCCGAGAGCGCGGAGGGCCGGGGGAGGGTCGGCCCGTGGGGTCCGGGGGCCGGCCTCGGAGGGGACGACCGCGTGTGCGGGCAGCGACCGCTCGGCGTACAGCAGGATCGCCGCGCTGCGGCGGGCCGGCGGGCCCTACGTGCTGTCCGCGGGCGAACTCAGTCGTACCGTCCTGGTCACCACCGCGGGATCACCAAGCGGGTCGACCGGCTGGAAGGTCGTGGTCCGGTCGCCAGGACCGTCGCCGAAGCCGATTCGCGGGGGCGTCTCGTCACCCTCACCGCCGAGGGCGTCGCGCTGGCCGACGAGCTCATCGTCGTCCACCTGGACAACCGGCGCCGACTCCTCGCGGGGCTCGACGGGAATGAACAGGCGGACCACGCACGGCTGTTGGAACGGCTTGCCCTGACGCTCCCGCCGGGCGAGGGCTGAAGCCCTCTCCACGAGGACGCCGGCGCCGCCCTCGCCGTGCGCGCGCTCACCGGCGACGACCGCGCCGGTGGGGCCCGTCTCCTCACCGGTCCCGTGGCCGCCGTCGCGCCCTTGACATGGGCGCGACAAGGCGCTCCACTGGTCAAGTGGTTTAGACCATTGGTCCGGACCTGTCATCTACTTGAGACGGGTCCTGTCCCTACTCCCATCGAGGTTCCGATGAGACTCCTGCGATTGTTGTCCAGCGGCGTGCTTGCCGTGGTCGTCTGTCTGGTTGCCACCGTTTCGGTTTCGGCCAGCCCGGTGGCCGCGAGGCAGGCGGCGAATCCGAAGCCCCTGACCATCCCGGCCCTGCAAGAGTGGACCGGTGGCACCGGCTCGTTCACGTTCACCGACGCCACGCGGATCGTGTCGTCGACCGCGCACGCGTCGGCCCTGTCGTCGACGAGTGAGGTGTTCGCCGATGACCTGCGGGCGCTCGCCGGCCGTACCGTCGCCCGGTCGACCGGTACCACCGCCGACCTGCAGGCGGGCGACATCTTCCTGTCGCTCGGCTCGACCGACACCAAGATCGGCGACGAGGGTTACACGCTCTCCGTCACCGACAGGATCACGATCACCGCTCGTGATGATCGGGGTGCGTTCTACGGCACCCGGACCGTGCTTCAACTGCTCAAGCAGGGATCGTCGATCCCGCGGGGTACGGCGCGGGACTGGTCGCTCAAGCCGGAGCGCGGTCTGATGGTGGACAACGGGCGCAAGTACTTCACCCCTGGCTGGCTGCGGGATCACGTGAAGGAACTGGCCTACTTGAAGATGAACTACTTCCACCTGCATCTTTCGGACAACGAGGGCTTCCGGATCGAGAGCGGCTCGCACCCTGAGGTCGTGTCGGCGGAGCATCTGACGAAGCAGGAGGTGCGGGACCTCGTCGCGCTCGCGGCGAAGTACAAGATCACGATCGTGCCGGAGATCGACGCGCCGGGCCACATGGCTCCGATTCTGGCCGCCCACCCGGAGCTGAAGCTGGTCTCCAGTACCGGCGTGGTGCAGAACCAGTACATCGACCTGTCCAAGCCCGCGGCGTATGCGCTGATCAAGGACCTGTACGACGAGTATCTGCCGTTGTTCCCCGGCCCGTACTTCCATATCGGCGCGGACGAGTACAGCATCTCCTACAGCGCCCACCCGCAGCTGGAGCAGTACGCCAAGGCCACCTATGGCGCCAACGCCATCGGCAAGGACGCCTACCTCGGCTTCATCAACTGGGCCAACGGGATCGTCCGCGCGGCCGGCAAGACGGCCCGCGCCTGGAACGACGGCATCGGCGGTGGCGTCGCGGTGACCGTCAACCCGAATGTCATCGTGGAGTTCTGGTACAACCACGGCAAGTCGCCGCAGGCGCACATCGACGCCGGGCACCTGATCTCCAACGAGAGCTGGAGCCCCACGTACTACGTGCTCTACCCCGGCGGCCCGAGTGGCCCGTCCAGCCAGTGGGGCTACGACACGTGGAACCCCGACCTGTTCGAGGGCGGCCAGACCATCACCAGCGCGTCGAAGGTGAAGAACCTCGGATCGAAGATCCACGTGTGGTGCGACAACCCCGGGGTCGCGACCGAGGAGCGCATCGCTTCCGACATCAAGCAGGGGCTGCGGATGCTGGCCCAGCAGACGTGGGGCTCACCGAAGCTGGTGACGCCATGGACGAACTTCGTGACGGTGATCAACGCGATCGGCCGCAACCCCGCCTGGACGACGTCGGTCCAGGCCGGGAACCTCGCCGCGAACAAGCCGGTGACGGTCTCCAGCACCGAGACGGTGAACCTGCCCGGTGTGAATGCCGTGGACGGTGACTACTTCTCCCGCTGGTCCAGCGGCTACACCGACAACGAGTGGATCACCGTCGATCTCGGAACGGTCCGTCAGATCGGGGGCGTCAAGCTGCTCTGGGAGTACGCGTACGGCTCGGGCTACAGGATCCAGACGTCGAACGACGCCACAGTGTGGACGACGGTCTACACCACGACCACGGGTGACGGCGGCACCGACGACCTGACCGGGCTGTCCGGCTCGGGCCGCTACGTCCGCATGCAGGGAACAGCGCGGGCGACGCAGTACGGCTTCTCGCTGTACGAGTTCGAGGTCTACGCGCCAACGACGTTCTAGCGCCGGACGCGTGACGGTCCCTCGGCGGCGGCGAGTCCATCCGCCGCCGAGGGCCCCCAGGGAGGTCCAGGGCGGCCGCTCCCCGTTGCCTCGACCCATCCGGCCACGACCGCGGTCAGACCGCAGGGCTGGTCGCTCAGTCGCTCGCGACGGCACCGATCGCCTCGATCTCGACGAGCCAGTCGGGGTCCGCTAGCGCGGCGACCTGTATGAAGCTCTCCGCGGGGAAGGGTGGGGCGTAGTGCTCCGCGCGGAGGGCCGCGAAAGCGTGCTGGTGATCGATGTCCGTGACGAAGGCCGTGAGCTTGACCGCCTTGTCGAGGCCGGAGTCCGCGTTCTTCAGGACGGTGGACACGTTGGTCAGGGCCTGCCGGGCCTGCGCCGTGAAGTCCCCGTGACCGACGGTGGTTCCGTGTGCGTCGATCGGGGCCTCCCCCGAGGTTCCGATCGGGACCGAACGGAACCGTAGCATGTTCTGAATCGATCGCTTCAAAACCTGGCGCGGGGGAAAGTCACCGGGGCGTGGACGCGCCCCGGCGCGGGGAGGGGGTTACGCCGCCGGCGGGTGGGGCTGGTCGTCCAGGGCGGCGATCATGTCGTGCAGCCAGGCGAGTTCGGCCTGCGACGTCGCCCGGGCGATCAGCAGGATGCCGCTGCGGAACGGGTCGGTGATCTCCTCGGCGCCGAGCGGCCGGGCGTCGTCGTAGAAGAAGCTGGCGGGCTCGTCGAGGAAGGCGAGCCGGCGGCGGAGTACGGCGGCCTGCTCGGCGGGGTCGTCGAGGTGGCGGAGGAAGGCCAGCACGGTGAACCAGCGGTTCTCGTCGCTGATGTCCAGCTGCTCGGGCGTGCGCAGGCGTTCGAGCAGCGCCGTCCGCCCGGCCGCGGTGAGGTGCAGGGTGTGCCGGGGGGCGGCTGTCGATCCGGGCTCCGTCTCGCGGACGAGCAGGCCGTCGGCTTCGAGGCGCTTGATCGCCGGATAGAGGGTGCCGTCGCTGAGCGGGCGGATGTGGCCGGTCAGCGCGGCCAGGTGCCGGCGCAGTTCGTAGCCGTGCATCGGCCGGTCCCGAAGGAACCCGAGAATCGCGAGTTTGAGCATGGGGCCATGCTGTCAGATCACCTCGATGTCGCGAGGTATATCGGTACCGCTATACCTCGATGCCGAGGTATCGTCGCGTGTCACCCCACCCCACGAGCAAGGAGTCGGCCATGCGCCATGCCCCCGTGACCCCGAACGGCGACCAGATCCGGTGGGTGGAGATCCCCGGCGCCGAGCCCACCCGGCTCTACCTGCACGGACTCGGTGCCACCTCGCCGGTGTACTGGGCCGCCGCCGCCGCGCACCCTCTGCTGACCGGCCGCCGGTCACTGCTGCTCGACCTGATCGGCTTCGGCATCAGCGACCGCCCCACGGACTTCACCTACACGCTGGAGTCGCACGCGGACGCCGTGGCGGCGGCACTTGAGGCCGCCGAAGTGACGGGCGTCGAAGTCGTCGCGCACAGCCTGGGCGGGGCGGTGGCGATCCTGCTCGCCGCCCGGCACCCGCGGCTGGTCGCGAACCTGGTCCTCGTGGACTCCGTCCTGGACCCCGCGCCTCCGGTCCCCGCTCCCGGCAGCAGCGGAATCACGGCCTACACGGAGGAGGAGTTCCTGGCCGACGGGTGGCGGATGACCGAGGAGCGGGTCGGTTCGTTCTGGTGGTCCACGATGCGCCTCGCGGGACGCGAGGCCCTGTACCGCACCACGGTCCACCGGGCCCGGGGAACCGCCCCCGCCCTGCGCGAGCATCTGGCGGGTCTGTCCGTCCCCCGCACCTTCCTCCACCCGGCGGCCGACGGCGAGCCCGTCGACGCGGCAGGACTGCGGGCCTCGGGTGTGACCGTTCGGGAGATCCCCGACTGCGGCCACAACATCATGTTCGACAACCCCGACGCGTTCGCGCACGCGGTCGCCGACGCACTGAACGGCGGCTGACGTCCTGCGACGCGCGGAGGGCCCTCGGCGCCGCGCAGCGCCGTCCGGCGACGAGGCCGGACCGGCACCGCGGTACTTCGTCGGGCGGGCGGCGGGAGCGTGTCGCTGCCCGCCGCCCGGTGGCTCAGTCTCCGGCGCGGCTCGTCCGGGGGGTACGGGCGCGCAGCTCCAGGAACGCGCCCTTCGCGGGGAGGGTGGAGACGCTGCGGCTCTTCGTCGCCTCCGGCGCGGGGTCGATCCGGTGGAGTTCGCAGTGGCTCAGCACCTCCCGCAGGACGGTCTTCATCTCCAGCAGGGCGATCTTGTCGCCGAGGCAGCGGATCCGGCCGCCGCCGAACGGGATCCAGGTGTAGACACCCGGCTTGCTCCCGAGGAAGCGCTCCGGCCGGAACCGGTCGGGCTCGGGGTAGAGCTGGGGGTCGCGGTTCATGAGGTACGCGCTCGCCCACAGGACCATGCCCGGCTCGAAGCGGACCCCGCCGATCTCGATGGGCTTGACGACGGTACGGGGGATGATCTGCGGGATCGAGGGCCGTACCCGGAGCACCTCCTGGACGGTGGCGGTCAGGTACGCGTCCTCCGTGCCCGCGTCGATCTCCGCGACCAGCCGCTCCAGCGCCTCCGGCTCGCGGCTGAGGAACTCGAAGGCCCAGGAGATGGCGGCGGCGGTCGTCTCGGTGCCGGCGAGGAAGATGGTCATCATCTCGTCGCGCAGCTCCGTCTGGGACAGGGGAGTGCCGTCCTCGTGCGTGATGCCGAGGAGTACCGAGAGCATGTCGTTGTCGAGGTCCCCGGCAGCCCGGCGGTCCGCCACCGCACCCGCGATGAGGGCGTTGGCGCGCTCGCGCAGGATCAGGAACTCGTCCAGCCCCAGAGGCCGGATCATGCGCAGCACGCGCACCGCCGCGGGCGACATCTTGTGGATCATCATGGCCGAGGCCATGCTGTTGTTGAACTTCATCATCCCGATGAGGACTTCGAGGAGCTCGTCCCACTGAGCGGGCACCACGCGCCCGAAGATGACCTCACGGATCACGTTCAGGGTGAAACGGTGCACCAGCGGGTGCAGCGACATGGCCTTGTTCCGCGGCCAGTTCGCCACCTCCTCCACGGCCATGCGGTTGACGGAGTCCTCGATGCGGTGCAGCGCCTTGCCGTGGAAGCTCGGCATCAGCAGCTTGCGGCGGATCTTGTGGGCGTCCTCGTCCAGCCAGGCCAGCCCGGACTGGCCGGTGAACTTCTCGATGGTGGCGGAGCCGGTTCCGGTGTGCAGCACGTCGGCCGGAGCGAGGAACATCTGCTTGATGTCATCGGGCGCGGAGAGCACGTAGAGCGGACGGGGAGGGACCCGGATGCGCAGCGCGAACCGGTCCCCGTACTGGTCCCGGCAGCTCTCCACGAAGTCCGAGGGGCTCTTCCAGTACGAGAGGATCTGACGCAGCGCGGATACCTTGGGCCCCGGCAGCGCCTCGGCGGGTATGGACGGGCGGGTACTGGCCGCGGCGGCCGCGGTGTGGTCGACGGGGCATCCGGACGCGGCGGCGAGCGCCTCGTCGGCCGGCCCGGTCTCGGGAGCCGCATGCTGGGGTGCGTTCATGACTGCGGGTCATCCTTTCGAGGTGCCGGGGCGGGCGGTGACATCCGCCCGCCCCTGCGCACAGGTGCGGATCAGGTACGGATCTTTGGGTGTGGTGCGGGGTGGAGTGCTGCGGGGTGGAGTGCTGCGGTGCGGTCAGGGCCTGGCCGGGGCGGGGGCGGGGGCGGGGGCCGGGGCCGGGGCGGGGGCGGGTCCCCGGTCGGTTCCGATGAGGAGCATGGCCAGGCCCCCGGCCAGTCCGCAGCCCGCCATGAACAGCCAGGTGGTGTGGAACTCGGCCAGCGCGGGCCGGGCGCCGAGGACGGCCGCGACCACGGCCACCCCCAGGGCGAGGCCCACCTGCCGGCACATCGACATCAGGGCCGTGCCGGTGGCGAAACGCTCCGGCGGCAGCGGCAGCGTCGCCGCCCCCGACAGGCTGGGCAGGACCAGCCCCGAGCCGATGCCGGCGACGATGCCCGCCGGGAGGAACGCGGAGGCGTAGTCCGGGCCGACGGCCGTCGCGGCGGCCCACCAGACTCCTCCGACGGCGAAGAGGACGCTGCCGGCGAATCCGACCCATCGGGCACCGTAGCGGGAGGCGAGGATTCCGCCGGGGACCGCACACACGGCCGCCATCAGCGGCCCGGGCGCGATCTCCATCCCGGCCCGCAGGACGGAGTGCCCCCAGACCTGGGTGAGGAACAGGGTGGAGCCCAGGATCATCGCGCCGAAGCCGGAGAAGAACAGCAGCGTGGCGAGATCCCCGAAGGCCACCGAGCGGATGCGCAGGACCGCCGGTTCCACGACGGGCGAGGGGTGGCGCAGGATCCGCCGCACGCTGTACGCGAGACCGACCGCACCGGTTCCGGCCAGGGCGAGCACCCGGACACTGTCCCAGCCCCACACCTCGCCCTGCACGATCGCGGCGACCACGGCCGCGATGGTGGCGGCGAGCACCAGCGCGCCGGTCACGTCCGGGGCCGAGCGGCTGCTGTCGCGGATCTCGGGAAGCACCCGCCAGGCCACGAGGACGGCGACGAGCCCGAGAGGCAGGTTGACCAGGAACACCCAACGCCAGTCCGCCTGGACCAGGAGGCCGCCCACGGGCGGTCCGGCCGCGGCGGCCGCGCCGCCCATCGCGGCCCACAGTCCGACCGCGGCGCCGCGCTTCTCCGCCGGGAACAGCGGCAGCATCAGCCCGAGCGAGCTGGGCAGCATCATTGCGCCGCCGACGGCCTGCGCGATCCGGGCTGCCACCAGCACACCGAGCGAGGGGGCGAAGGCACAGGCCGCCGAGGCCGCCGTGAACAGCACGAACCCGGCGATGAAGGCCCGCTTGCGGCCGGACCGGTCGGCCCAGGACCCCGCGGGCATCAGCAGCGCGGCGAAGGCGATCGCGTACGCGCTGAGTACCCAGGAAAGGTCGCCGAGCGTGGAGTCCGGGAAGGACCGGGCCAGCTCCGGGAAGGCGATGTTGACGATGAAGAGGTCCAGGGAGGAGACGAAGACCCCGGTGAGGACCACGGCGATCGACAGCCCCCGCCGGGCGGCGAGGACCTCCGGTACCGACCCGGAGGCAGGCGCCGCCGGGGCGGTGGTGTGGTGCAGGCTCATGCCTTGATCCACCTTTCCGTAACGTCCGCCGTGTCCGCGGCGGCCGACTCGATCAGGGCGAAGTGGTCGGCGGTGACTTCCACTTCGTCGTCCGCGATCTCCCAGGCCGGCCAGGACTGCCCGGTGTCACCGAGGAGTTCACCGGCGCGGATGAGGAGGCTGCGGGAGGTGATCCGGGCAGCCGGGCGTTCCGTGAGGAGCCTCATGTACGTGCCCATGGAGAGCCAGTTGGCGTCGTCGACGACGATGGCCGCGTCCTCGCGGCTCAGGATCTCCGTCATCACCATCGAGAAGACCCGGTCGGTCTCCTCCTCGCCGTCCGGGGTGGGAGTGTCGATCATCACCACGGGCACCGGGGAGTCCCCGGAAGCCTCGAACCGGGCCGCGAGGGAGTGGGCGACCACCCCGCCGATGGAGTATCCGACGAGGACGAAGGGGTCCTCGCCCACGGCGTGCCGGATCGCCTGTTCGAGGACCTCGATGGCCGCCTCCCAGCTGGCGGGTGCGGGCTCTCCGCCGCGGAATCCGGGCAGGGTGCAGACGTAGACGTCGCGCCGGCCCTCGAACCGGGCCGCGAACCGCATGAACTGGTGCGGGCCCGAGCCGACCACGAAGGACGGAACGCAGACGATCTTCAGTCGCTTCTCGTCCTCGCCGGCCCCGTGGCGGACGACGGCCGTGGGGTCGTCCGGGGTCCCGTCCGCTGTCCCGTCCGCGGCGACGGTGTCCGGGGCGGCGGTGTCCGGGGCCGACCTGGCCGCGAGTTGGACGACGTATCCACTGGTGTCCCCGAGCTCGGCCGCAGAGGCGAACGAGTCCTGGAACCGCGAGGCTTCGAACAGCAGCGGCACCGTGTGCCGGATCGAGCCCGAGGTGTGTGCGTGGCGCAGCAGGGTCCCCAGAGTGCCCAGGCCGGACCGGTTTTCCGCACGGCTCTGCGCAGTTGACGCCACGGCCCCCGGGACCTCGCCGAAGGCTGCCGCGGTGGTGATGGTGTCGCCGATTTCGGTGAGGAGGTGGTGGGCGACGGCGGTGGGGGTGGGGTGGTCGAAGACGAGGGTGGAGGGGAGTCGGACTCCGGTGGCCTGGGTGAGGCGGTTGCGGAGTTCTACGGCGCCGAGGGAGTCGAAGCCGAGGTCCTTGAAGGCGCGTTCGGGGTCGACGGTTTCGGGTGTGGTGTGTCCGAGGACGGCTGCGACGTGGGTTTGGACGAGTTCGATGGCGATGCGTTCGCGGTCTTCTTCGGTGGCGGTGGCGAGTTGCCGGGCGAGTGATCCGGTGTCGGGTGTTGTGTGGTGGGTGGGTTGGGCGGGGGTGCGGACGAGTCCGCGCAGGAGTGCGGGCAGCATCCCGGCACGCGCCTGCGCCCGCAAAGCCCCCGCATCCAGGCGCACGGGAACGGACAGGTGGGTGTCCGTGCGCCGTACCGCCTGGTCGAAGAGCTCCACACCCTGGTCGGCGCTGAGGGCACCGACACCGGCGCGTTCGAGGCGGGCCAGTTCTGTTTCGTCGAGGGTTCCGCCCATGCCGCCGGCTTCGGCCCACAGGCCCCAGGCGAGGGAGGTGGCGGGGAGTCCGGCTGCCCGGCGCCGGGCGGCGAGGGCGTCGAGGGTGGCGTTGGCGGCGGCGTAGTTGCCCTGGCCGGGGCTGCCGATGAGGGCGGCCACGGAGGAGAACAGGACGAAGGAGGACAGGTCCAGGTCGGCGGTGAGTTCGTCGAGGTGGAGTGCTGCCTCGGCCTTCGGACCCAGTACACGGGCGAGTTGGCCGGGGGTGAGCGACTCGATCGTGGCGTCGTCGAGGACTCCGGCGGCGTGGACGACGGCGGTGAGCGGACGCTCCAGGTTGCCGATGATCCGTGCCAGTGCGTCCCGGTCGGTGACGTCGCAGGCGGCGACGTCGACGTGTGCGCCCAGCTCGGTCAGTTCCGCGACGAGTTCGGTGACGCCTTCGGCGGTGGTCCCGCGGCGGCTGAGGAGCAGGAGGTGTCGGGCTCCGTAGCTGCGTACGTAGTGCTTCGCGAAGAGGGCGCCGAGGCCGGCGGTGCCACCGGTGATCAGGACCGTGCCCTCCGGATCCAGGATCGGATGTGGGGTGGGTGCGGCTGTGTTGGCGCGGGCGACGCGGGGGGCGAGGGTGTGGCCGCCGCGCAGGGCGAGCTGAGGCTCGTCGAGGCCGGCGAGTGCGGCCCAGTCGGGGGTGGTGGTGTCGGTGTTGTCTTCGAGGTCGATGAGGAGGATGCGGTGGGGGTGTTCGGACTGGGCGCTGCGGACGAGTCCCCAGATGGGGGCCTGTGTGAGTTCGGGGGCTTCGCCTTCGGCTGTGGCGATGCCGTTGCGGGTGGCGATGACCAGGCGGGCGTCGGCGAAGGCGTCGGTCGCCAGCCACTCCTGGAGCAGGGCGAGGGCCCGCTCGGTGACCTCCCGGACCGTGGCGTCGGCGGAGTCCACCACCGAGACCACCAGCTCCGGTACCGGCTGCCCGGCAGCCACCGCGGCGCCGAGCGCCGCCAGATCCCCGTACTCCCCGCCCAGCACGGTGACGTCGGTCCTCACCGTGTCACGGGAGGCGCGTACGGCCGTCCAGTCGATTCGGAACAGAGAGTTCTGCCGACCGCCCTGGGCCGCCTCCAGCTGTTCCCGGCTCACTGGGCGGAAGGCGAGCTTCGCCACGCTGACGACGGGCTCGCCCTGCTCTCCGGCGACGTCGACACGGAGCGCGTTCTCGCCGGCCGATCCGATCCGGACCCGGACCCGGGCCCGCCCGGTCTCGCCGAGACGTACGCCCGCCCATGAGAACGGCAGTCCGACCGAGGGCCCGTCGCCCTGGAGCAGCCAGTCCAGACCGCTGTGCAGGGAGGCGTCGAAGAGAGCGGGGTGTATGCCGAATCCGCCGGCGGTCTCGGCGTGCCCCTCGGGCAGGGCGACCTCGGCGTAGACCGCGTCCCCGGCACGCCAGGCGGCCCGCACGCCCTGGAAGGCCGGACCGTAGTCGAATCCGATGCCGACGAGGCGGTCGTACAGTGCTTCGGCCGTGAAGGGCTCCGCCCCGGCAGGCGGCCACTGCGCCGCCCAGACCGCAGACTGCTCCACCTCGGCGGACAGGGTTCCGCGGGCGTGGCAGGTCACTTCGCGACCCTCGTCCTCCGCACCGTCCTCGGAGCGCGAGTAGAGGGCGACTTCACGTCGGCCGTCCGGGGCGCTCTCGCCCACGACGACCTGGAGCTGAACGGCAGTGTTCCCGTCCAGCAACAGCGGCGCCTCCATGATCAGTTCGTCGAGTACGGGCGTCCCGGCGTGGTGTCCCGCGGCGAGCGCAAGCTCCACCAGCGCGGTGCCGGGGACGATGACGGTCCCGAGGACGACGTGGTCCTCGACCCAGGGCTGGCTGCCGGCCGAGATGCGGCCGGTGAACAGCCACTCGTCGCGGTCGCCGACCTGAGTGCAGGCGGCGAGCACCGGGTGGTCCACCTGCCCGAGCCCGGCCGCGCTGAGGTCTCCGGCCCCGCTGTCCGGCGAGAGCCAGTAGTGCTCGTGCTGGAAGGCGTAGGTGGGGAGGCTGATGTGGCGGGCGCCGGTGTTGGCGTAGTAGGTGTGCCAGTTGATGGGGATGCCGGCGGTGTGGGCGTGGCCGAGGAAGGCGGCGAAGGTACCGGTCTCGGGCTGGCGGGCGCGCAGGGCCGGGGTGAGGACGAGGTTGCTTTCGTCTTCGTCTTCGAGGATGTGGCGGGTGAGTGCGGTGAGGATGGCGTCGGGGCCGAGTTCGAGGTAGCGGGTGACGCCTTGGTGGTGGAGGGTGCGGATGCCGTCGTGGAAGCGGACTGCGTTGCGGACGTGCTGGACCCAGTACCCGGGGTCGGTCAGCTCGTCGGTGACGAGGTCGCCGGTGACGTTGGAGACGACGGCGGTGCGCGGAGGGTGGAACGTGAGGCCTTCGGCGACCTTCCGGAACTCGGCGAGCATGGGTTCCATGCGGGGGGAGTGGAAGGCGTGGCTGACCCGCAGGCGGGTGGTCTTGCGGCCGAGCTTGTCCCAGTGGGGGAGCCAGGTGTCGAGGGCGTCGAGGTCGCCGGAGACGACGATGGAGCGCGGTCCGTTGACGGCTGCGATCTCCAGGCGGCCTTCGTACCCGGCCAGTTGTTCGGTGACCTCGGATTCGTCGGCCTGGATGGCGGCCATGCCGCCGCCGGCGGGCAGGTTGCCCATGAGGCGGCCGCGGGCGGCGACGAGGGTGCAGGCGTGGTTGAGGGAGAGGACTCCTGCGACGTGTGCGGCGGCGATCTCGCCGACGGAGTGGCCGATGAGGTAGTCGGCACGGATGCCGAGGGATTCGACCAGCCGGTACAGGGCGACCTCGATGGCGAAGAGGGAGGTCTGGGTGTACTCGGTGGCGTTCAGGGTCGTGTCTGGGGCGGCGAGGAGTTCACGCAGGGAACGGCCGAGCAGCGGATCGAGCTCCGCGCACACCTCGTCCAGCGCGGCAGCGAACACGGGGTAGGCGGCGGCCAGTTCCAGACCCATACCCGCGCGCTGCGCACCTTGCCCGGTGAACAGGAACGCGGTCTTGCCACCCACCGGACGGCCCTGGGACACCCCCGGGCCCGGCTCTCCGGCGGCCAGACCGGCGAGCCCGGCGAGCAGCTCCTCGCGGTCGCCGGCGACGACGACACCGCGGTGTTCCAGCTGGGCGCGGGTGGTGGCCGCGGAGTATCCGACATCCAGCAGCCCGGACTCAGGCCGGGTGCTCAGGTGCGCCCGCAGGCGCTCCGCCTGCGCACGCAGCGCGGGTACGGACTTCGCCGACACCACCACTGGAACAGCGGGGAGTTCCTCGCGGGAGATCGCCACGGGCTCCGCGGAGGCCGGAGCCTCCTCCAGGATCACGTGCGCATTCGTGCCACTCACACCGAACGAGGACACGCCCGCGCGACGGAGGCGGCCTTTGGTGGCGGGCCAGGGCTCCGCCTCCGTGAGGAGGCGGGCCTCCCCGGCCTCCCAGTCGATGTGGGAGGAGGGCTCGTCCACGTTGAGGGTGGCGGGGAGGAGGCTGTTCCGCATCGCCATGACCATCTTGATCACGCCCGCGACGCCCGCGGCGGCGGAGGTGTGGCCGATGTTGGACTTGATGGAGCCGAGATGGAACGGGCCGTTCTCACGGTTCTGGCCGTAGGTGGCGAGCAGGGCCTTGGCCTCGATGGGGTCGCCCAGGCGGGTGCCGGTGCCGTGGCCTTCGACCGCGTCGACGTCGCTGGGGGTGAGTCCGGCGTTGGTGAGGGCCTGGCGGATGACGCGTTCCTGGGCGGGGCCGTTGGGGGCGGTCATTCCGTTGGAGGCGCCGTCCTGGTTGATGGCGCTGCCGCGCAGGACGCCGAGGATGCGGCGGCCGTTGCGCTGGGCGTCGGACAGGCGTTCCAGGACGAGCAGGCCGAGGCCGTCGGAGAAGCCCGTTCCGTCCGCGCCCTCCGCGTACGACTTGCAGCGTCCGTCCTCGGCCAGACCGCGCTGGCGGCTGAACTCCGTGAGCAGGAACGGGCCGGACAGGATCGTGACGCCGCCCGCGAGGGCGAGGGAGCATTCGCCGGAGCGCAGGGACTGCGCCGCGAGGTGCAGGGCGACCAGGGAGGAGGAGCAGGCGGTGTCGATGGACACGGCCGGGCCCTCCAGGCCCAGGGTGTAGGCGACGCGGCCCGATACGACGCTGGTGGTGGCGCCGGTCAGGCGGAAGCCCTCCACCTCGGGGAGCCCGCCCGCAGGGACGACCCCGTAGTCCGAGGTGCCCACGCCGACGAACACGCCGGCGTCGGTGCCGCGCAGCGAGGTCGGGTCGATGCCGGCCGCCTCCAGGGCCTCCCACGCGGCCTCGAGGGTGTGACGCTGCTGCGGGTCGATGGCGAGGGCCTCGCGCGGGCTGATCCCGAAGAAGCCCGCGTCGAACTCGTCCACGCCCGACATGAACCCGCCGCCGCGGGTGTACACCTTGCCGAGCTGCTCCGGATCGGGGTCGTACAGGTTCTCGAGGTCCCAGCCCCGGTCGTCCGGGAGGGGAGAGATCGCGTCCCGGCCCTCGGCGACGAGCTGCCACAGCTCCTCGGGCGAGGTGACCCCGCCCGGGTAGCGGCAGCTGATGCCGATGATCGCGAGCGGTTCCCCGGCGCGGTCCTCGTACGCCTGGAGCCGGGCCCGGGCCTCGCTGAGGTCGGCCGCGACCCGCTTGAGGTACCGGACCAGCTTCTCCTGCTGGAGATCGCTTTCTTCGCTGCTCATCTTCTCTTCCCCCTGGTCGTCATGAAGTTGCCGGTTTCCGTTGCCTGGCCCGTCACAGCGCTCCGAACTCCGCGTCGATGAGGTCGAAGACCTCGTCCGCCGTGGTGGCCGCGCCGAACCGCTGAGCCGCCGGCTGTTCCGACTCGCCGAAGGACGCCAGCAGCGTCCGCAGCCGCGCCGCGACGCGCTGCCTGTCCTCCTCCAGGACCTCGGTGAGTGCCCGTTCGAACTTCCTCAGTTCCCGGTCGATCACCGGCTCCGCCGGGGCGGTGGTGATGGTGTCGCCGATTTCGGTGAGGAGGTGGTGGGCGACGGCGGTGGGGGTGGGGTGGTCGAAGACGAGGGTGGAGGGGAGTCGGACTCCGGTGGCCTGGGTGAGGCGGTTGCGGAGTTCTACGGCGCCGAGGGAGTCGAAGCCGAGGTCCTTGAAGGCGCGTTCGGGGTCGACGGTTTCGGGTGTGGTGTGTCCGAGGACGGCTGCGACGTGGGTTTGGACGAGTTCGATGGCGATGCGTTCGCGGTCTTCTTCGGTGGCGGTGGCGAGTTGCCGGGCGAGTGATCCGGTGTCGGGTGTTGTGTGGTGGGTGGGTTGGGCGGGGGTGCGGACGAGTCCGCGCAGGAGTGCGGGCAGCATCCCGGCACGGGCCTGCGCCCGCAGCGCCGCCGTGTTCAGACGTACGGGAACCAGCGCAGCGGAGTCGAGCTGGTGCGCCCCGTCGTACAGGGCCAGGCCCTGCTCGGCGGAGAGGGCGCCCACTCCCATGCGCTCGAGTCGGGCGAGCTCCGCCGCGTCCAGGCCGGCGCCCATGCCGCCGGCTTCGCCCCACAGGCCCCAGGCGAGGGAGGTGGCGGGCAGGCCCCCGGCCCGGCGGCGGATCGCCAGGGCGTCGAGCGTGGCGTTGGCGGCGGCGTAGTTGCCCTGGCCGGGGCTGCCGATGAGGGCGGCCACGGAGGAGAAGAGGACGAAGGAGGACAGGTCCAGGTCGGCGGTGAGTTCGTCGAGGTGGAGTGCTGCCTCGGCCTTCGGGCCCAGTACGCGGGCGAGTTGGCCGGGGGTGAGGGACTCGATCGTGGCGTCGTCGAGGATTCCGGCGGCGTGGACGACGGCGGTGAGCGGACGCTCCAGGTTGCCGATGATCCGTGCCAGTGCGTCCCGGTCGGTGACGTCGCAGGCGGCGACGTCGACGTGTGCGCCCAGCTCGGTCAGTTCCGTGACGAGTTCGGTGACGCCTTCGGCGGTGGTGCCGCGGCGGCTCACCAGCAGGAGGTGTCGGGCTCCGTACGCCTTCACGTAGTGCTTGGCGAACAGTGCGCCCAGACCACCCGTACCACCGGTGATCAGGACCGTGCCCTCCGGGTCCAGGCACCGGGTCACCGCACCGGTGGCCGGGGCTTGCGCCCGGCCGAGACGCGGTACGCGGACCTCCTCGCCACGGACGGCGAGCTGAGGCTCGTCCAGGCCCGCGAGCGCGGACCAGTCCACGGCCGCCGCGTCCACGGCGTTCTCGACGTCCACGAGCAGGAAGCGGTCGGGGTGTTCCGACTGGGCGCTGCGCACCAGGCCCCACACCGGTGCCTGCGCCAGCTCCGGGACCTCGGCGGCGGTCACGGCGACGGCCTTCCGGGTGGCGACGACAAGGCGGGCTCCGGCGAGTGCGTCGGCCGCCAGCCACTGCTGGAGCAGGGTGAGGGTCCGCTCGGTGACCTCCCGGACCGTGGCGTCGGCGGAGTCCACCACCGAGACCACCAGCTCCGGTACCGGCTGCCCGGCAGCCACCGCGGCGCCGAGCGCCGCCGGATCCCCGTACTCCCCGCCGAGGACCACGATCCGGGCGTCCGAGCCGGACTGCGGGGCCGGTACGGCCGTCCAGTCGACGCTGTACAGCGGTGCCGCTCCCGAGCGGCGCAGGTTGTCCAGGTTCGCGGGGTCGACCTCACGGAAGGCCAGCGTCTCCACCCGGCCCACACCGAGGACGTCCACGCTCAGGGCGGAGTCGCCGCCAGAGGCGATCCGGACCCGGACCTGCTGCCCGGCCGTCCCGGTCAAGCTCACACCCGACCAGGAGAAGGGCAGCCGGGCCTTGGAGCCCGAACCCCGGTCGAGCCAGGACAGCCCGCCGTGCAGGGAGGCGTCGAAGAGGGCGGGGTGCAGGGCGAAGCCGTCCGCGGAGGTCGCGTCGGGCAGTGCCACCTCGGCGAAGACGGCGTCATCGCCGCGCCAGGCGGCTCGCACGCCCTGGAAGGCCGGGCCGTAGTCGAACCCGAGCTCCGTCAGACGGCCGTACAGATCGTCGACGGAGACGGGCTCCGTCTCGGCGGGCGGCCACTCGGTGGGCTGCCAGGCGGGCTTCGCCTGCGCGTCAGCCGGAACGAGAGTGCCACGGCCGTGGCACACGGCCTCCTGCTCCTCGTCCTCGCCCGACTCGGGGCGGGTGTAGAGGGCAACCTCACGGCGGCCCTCCGCGTCCGGCGTGCCGAGGGTGACCTGGAGGCGCACGGCGCCCTCGTCCAGGATCAGCGGCGCCTCCATCACCAGTTCCTCGAGTACGGGGCTGCCGGCGTGCGTGCCCGCGGCCACGGCCAGCTCGACGAAGGCGGTGCCGGGCACGATGACCATGCCCAGGACGCCGTGGTCCTGTACCCACGGAGCCGACTCCCGCGAGATGCGGCCGGTGAACAGCCATTCGTCACGGTCGCCGACCTTGACGGCGGCGGCGAGCAGCGGGTGCCCGAGCTGCCCGAGCCCGGCCGCCGTGAGGTCTCCGGCCCCGCTGTCCGGCGAGAGCCAGTAGTGCTCGTGCTGGAAGGCGTAGGTGGGGAGGTCGATGCGTGTGGCGCCGGTGTTGGCGTAGTAGGTGTTCCAGTTGATGGGGATGCCGGCGGTGTGGGCGTGGCCGAGGAAGGTGGCGAAGGTGTCGGTCTCGGGCTGGCGGGCGCGCAGGGCCGGGGTGAGGACGAGGTTGCTTTCGTCTTCGTCTTCGAGGATGTGGCGGGTGAGCGCGGTGAGGATGGCGTCCGGGCCGAGTTCGAGGTAGCGCGTGACACCTTCGCGGTGGAGGGTGCGGATGCCGTCGTGGAATCGGACGGCACTGCGGACGTGCTGGACCCAGTACCCGGGGTCGGTCAGTTCGTCGGTGACGAGGTCGCCGGTGACGTTGGAGACGACGGCGGTGCGCGGCGGGTGGAACGTCAGGCCTTCGGCAATCTTCTGGAACTCGGCGAGCATGGGTTCCATGCGCGGGGAGTGGAAGGCGTGACTGACCCGCAGGCGGGTCGTTTTGCGGCCGAGCTTGTCCCAGTGGGGGAGCCAGGTGTCGAGGGCGTCGAGGTCGCCGGAGACGACGATGGAGCGCGGTCCGTTGACGGCTGCGATCTCCAGGCGGCCTTCGTACCCGGCCAGTGCTTCGGTGACTTCGGATTCCTCGGCCTGGATGGCGGCCATGCCGCCGCCGTCGGGCAGGTTGCCCATGAGGCGGCCGCGGGCGGCGACGAGGGTGCAGGCGTCGGGGAGGGAGAGGACTCCTGCGACGTGTGCGGCGGCGATCTCTCCGACGGAGTGGCCGATGAGGTAGTCGGCGCGGATGCCGAGGGATTCGACCAGCCGGTACAGGGCGACCTCGATGGCGAAGAGCGAGGTCTGGGTGTACTCGGTGGCGTTCAGGGTCGCGTCTGGGGCGGCGAGGAGTTCACGCAGGGAACGGCCGAGCAGCGGATCGAGCTCCGCGCACACCTCATCGAGCGCGGCAGCGAACACGGGGTAGGCGGCGGCCAGTTCCAGACCCATACCCGCGCGCTGCGCACCCTGCCCGGTGAACAGGAACGCGGTCTTGCCACCCACCGGACGGCCCTGGGACACCCCCGGACCGGGCTCACCGGCGGCCAGAGCCGCGAGCCCGGCAAGCAGCTGCTCCCGGTCGCCCGCCACGACCACGGCCCGCTGCTCCAGCTGCGCGCGCGTCGTCACGGCCGAGAGCCCGGCGTCGAGCAGGCTCGCCTGGGGCCGCTCCGCCAGATGCGCCCGCAGCCGCTCCGCCTGCGCACGCAGCGCGGGCACGGACTTCGCCGACACCACCACCGGAACCGGCGGGAACTCCTCGCGGGAGATCGCCACGGGCTCCGGGGAGGCCGGGGCCTCTTCCAGGATCACATGGGCGTTGGTGCCGCTGATGCCGAAGGACGAGACGCCGGCCCGACGCGGGCGTTCCGCCGTGGACTTCCATTCCTCCGCCTCGGTGAGCAGGCGGATCTCCCCGGCCTCCCAGTCGATGTGGGAGGAGGGCTCGTCCACGTTGAGGGTGGCGGGCAGGAGGCCGTTCCGCATCGCCATGACCATCTTGATCACGCCGGCCACACCGGCGGCCGCCGAGGCGTGGCCGATGTTGGACTTGATGGAGCCCAGGCGGAGCGGTCCGTTCTCGTGCCGCTCCTGGCCGTAGGTGGCCAGCAGTGCCTGCGCCTCGATCGGGTCGCCGAGCCGCGTGCCGGTGCCGTGACCCTCGATGGCGTCGACCTCGGTGGGAGCGACGCCCGCGTTGGCGAGGGCCTGGCGGATGACGCGTTCCTGGGCGGGGCCGTTGGGGGCGGTCATTCCGTTGGAGGCGCCGTCCTGGTTGATGGCGCTGCCGCGGACCACGCCGAGGATACGGCGGCCGTTGCGCTGGGCGTCGGACAGGCGTTCCAGAACGAGCAGGCCCAGGCCGTCGGAGAAGCCCGTACCGTCCGCGCCCTCCGCGTACGACTTGCAGCGGCCGTCCTCTGCCAGACCGCGCTGGCGGCTGAACTCCGTGAGCAGGAACGGGCTGGACATGATCGTGACGCCGCCGGCGAGGGCCAGGGAGCATTCGCCGGAGCGCAGCGCCTGGGAGGCGAGGTGCAGGGCGACGAGCGAGGAGGAGCAGGCGGTGTCGATGGACACGGCCGGACCCTCCAGGCCCAGGGTGTAGGCCACACGTCCGGACAGCACGCTGGCCGTGGTGCCCGTGAGCCGGAAGCCGTCGAGTTCCTCGGGGGCCCGGGAGGCGTAGTCGGTGGCCACGACCCCGCAGAAGACGCCGGTGTCGGTGCCGTGGAGACGCGTCGGGTCGATGCCCGCGTTCTCGAACGCTTCCCAGGCGGCTTCGAGGGTGAGGCGCTGCTGCGGGTCGATGGCGAGGGCCTCGCGCGGGCTGATCCCGAAGAAGCCCGCGTCGAACTCGCCGACGCCCGACATGAACCCGCCGCCGCGGGCGTAGAGCGTGCCCGGCCGCTCGGGGTCGGGGTCGTACAGGTTCGCCAGGTCCCAGCCGCGGTCGTCCGGGAGCGGGGTGATGGCGTCGCGGCCTTCGGCGAGGAGTTGCCAGAGTTCCTCGGGCGAGGTGACTCCGCCCGGGTAGCGGCAGCTCATGCCGACGATGGCGAGCGGCTCGTCGTCGACGGGCTTGCGGGCGGCACGGGCCGTCGGACGGGTCTCGGCGGTCTCCACCGCACCGGCCTGGGTCAGCAGGAACCGGGCCACCGCCAGAGAGGTGGGGTGGTCGAAGACGAGGGTGGAAGGCAGACGGAGATCGGTGGTCTGGGTGAGCCGGTTGCGGAGTTCCACGGCGCCGAGCGAGTCGAAGCCGAGCTCCTTGAAGGCGCGTTCGGGGTCCACACCGGCCGGTGACGCGTGCCCCAGGACGGCCGCGACCTGGGTGAGTACCAGGTCCAGCGCCAGGCGGAGCCGGTCCTCCTCCGCGACGGCGGCGAGGCGCTGGGCGAGGGAGCCGCCGGCGGGCTGGGTGCGGCGTGCGGGTATGCGGACGAGTCCGCGCAGGAGTGCGGGGAGCATGCCGGAGCGGGCCTGGTCGCGCAGGGCCGGCTGCTCGAGGCGTACGGGTACCAGGAGTGGGGAGTCTAGACGGAGTGCGGCGTCGTAGAGCTCGAGGCCTTGTTCGGCGGAGAGGCCGCTCATACCGGCGCGTTCGAGGCGGGCCAGTTCTGTCTCGTCGAGGGTTCCGCCCATGCCGCCGGCTTCGGCCCACAGGCCCCAAGCGAGGGAGGTGGCGGGCTGTCCGGCTGCCCGGCGGGCAGCTGCGAGAGCGTCCAGAGCCGCGTTCGCGGCGGCGTAGTTGCCCTGGCCGACACCGCCCAGGAGAGCGGAGACGGAGGAGAAGAGGACGAAGGAAGACAGGTCGAGGTCGGCGGTGAGCTCGTCGAGGTGGAGTGCTGCCTCGGCCTTCGGGCCCAGTACGCGGGCGAGTTGGGCGGGGGCGAGGGTTTCGATGGTGGCGTCGTCGAGGACTCCGGCGGCGTGGACGACGGCGGTGAGCGGACGCTCCAGGGAGCCGATGATCCGTGCCAGTGCGTCCCGGTCGCTGACGTCGCAGGCGGCGACGTCGACGTGTGCGCCCAGCTCGGTCAGTTCCGTGACGAGTTCGGTGACGCCTTCGGCGGTGGTGCCGCGGCGGCTGAGGAGCAGGAGGTGTCGGGCTCCGTAGCTGCGTACGTAGTGCTTCGCGAAGAGGGCGCCGAGGCCGGCGGTGCCACCGGTGATCAGGACCGTGCCCTCCGGGTCCAGGGCGGGGGCCGCCGACCGGTCGGAGGTGACGGCTGCGCGGGCCAGCCGGGGTACGAGGACCCGGTCCTCGCGGAGTGCGAGCTGCGGGTCCCCTTCCAGCGCGGCGAGCGACACCCAGTCGAGGTCCGCCTTGCCGGCGGCGTGCTCGTCCAGGTCCACGAGGACGATGCGGTCCGGGTGCTCGGACTGGGCGCTGCCGACCAGACCCCAGGCGGCGGCCTGGCTCGGATCCGCGGTCTCGCCCACGGCGGTCGCGACGGCCCGGCGGGTGGCCACGATCAGGCGGGAGCCGGTGAGGGCCTCGGTGGCCAGCCACTGCTGGAGCAGACCGAGGACGTGCTCGGCGGTCTGCCCGAGCGTCGCGGCGGTCCGGCCGGAGCCCGTCGGGTCGATGACTGCGACGACGGCGTCCGGGACCGGCGCGCCGGCGGTCACCGCGCGGTCGAGCTCGGCCGGGTCGGCGTACGTCCCGCCGAGGACCTCGACGCGGGTGGTGGCCTCCGACCGGCGGGGTGCGGGAACGGTCGTCCAGTCCACCCGGTACAGCGGCGACGCTCCGGAGCGGCGGGCGCCTTCCAGCTGGGCCTGTTCGACCGGGCGCGCCACGATGGAACGTACGGAGACGACGTGGTCCCCGGCAGCGTCGACGGCGTCCAGGCGCAGTGAGGCATCGCCGATCGAGACGACACGGACCCGCAGCCGGGTCTCGCCCAGCCGGTCGAGCCGGGCGCCGGACCAGCTGAAGGGCATCCACTGGCGGCCGCCCTCGCCGTCGTTCAACAGGACGGCGCCGCTCTGCAGGGCCGCGTCGAGGAGCGCCGGGTGCATCCCGAAGTCCCGGGCGGTCGCGTCGACGTGCTCGTCCGCGAGGGAGACCTCGGCGTACACGGTGTCGCCGTCACGCCAGGCGGCGCGCAGCCCCTGGAAGACCGGGCCGTAGTCGTAGCCGATCTCGGAGAGACGGGAGTAGAGGGTGTCGACCGGCAGGGCCGTGGCACCGGCCGGCGGCCACTGGGCGGGCCAGGCCGCGGGGGCCTCGACGCTCGGGGCGAGGGTGCCGCGAGCGTGGCAGGTGGCCTCCGGGGCCTCCCCGTCCTCGGTCCGGGACGCGTCACGGGCCTCGGGCCGGGTGTAGACGGCGACCTCCCGGCGTCCGTCCTGGTCCGGCTCCCCGACCGTGACCTGTACCTGAACCGACTCGCCCTCCTGGAGGAGCAACGGGGCTTCGAGGACGAGCTCTTCCAGGACGGGCGTGCCGGTGTGGCGGCCCGCGGCGAGGGCGAGCTCGATGTGGTTCGTGCCGGGCACGACGATGTTGCCGAGGAGTACGTGTTCGGCGACCCAGGGCTGAGCGTCGGTCGAGATGCGTCCGGTCAGCAGCCACTCGTCGCGGTTGCCGACCTTGACGGCCGCGGCGAGGACGGGGTGACCGAACCTGCCGAGACCCGAAGCCGCCGGATCGTGAGAACCGGAGCTGGGCGCGATCCAGTACCGGTCGCGCTGGAAGGCATAGGTGGGGAGAGTGATGCGTGTGGCGCCGGTGTTGGCGTAGTAGGTGTGCCAGTTGATGGGGATGCCGGCGGTGTGGGCGTGTCCGAGGAAGGCGGCGAAGGTGTCGGTCTCGGGCTGGCGGGAACGCAGGGCCGGGCTGAGGACGAGGTTGTCTTCGTCTTCGAGGATGTGGCGGGTGAGCGCGGTGAGGATGGCGTCCGGGCCGAGTTCGAGGTAGCGCGTGACACCTTCGCGGTGGAGGGTGCGGATGCCGTCGTGGAAGCGGACTGCGTTGCGGACGTGCTGGACCCAGTAGCCGGGGTCGGTCAGTTCGTCGGTGACGAGGTCGCCGGTGACGTTGGAGACGACGGCGGTGCGCGGCGGGTGGAAGGTGAGGCCTTCGGCGACCTTCTGGAACTCGGCGAGCATGGGTTCCATGCGGGGGGAGTGGAAGGCGTGGCTGACCCGCAGGCGGGTGGTTTTGCGGCCGAGCTTGTCCCAGTGGGGGAGCCAGGTGTCGAGGGCGTCGAGGTCGCCGGAGACGACGATGGAGCGTGGTCCGTTGACGGCTGCGATCTCGAGGCGGCCTTCGTATCCGGCCAGTTGTTCGGTGACTTCGGATTCGGTGGCTTGGATGGCGGCCATGCCGCCGCCGGCGGGCAGGTTGCCCATGAGGCGGCCGCGGGCGGCGACGAGGGTGCAGGCGTGGTTGAGGGAGAGGACTCCTGCGACGTGTGCGGCGGCGATCTCGCCGACGGAGTGGCCGATGAGGTAGTCGGCGCGGATGCCGAGGGACTCGACCAGCCGGTACAGGGCGACCTCGATGGCGAAGAGGGAGGTCTGGGTGTACTCGGTGGCGTTCAGGGTCGTGTCTGGGGCGGCGAGGAGTTCACGCAGCGGACGATCCAGGAGCGGATCGAGCTCCGCGCACACCTCGTCCAGCGCGGCAGCGAACACGGGGTAGGCGGCGGCCAGTTCCAGACCCATACCCGCGCGCTGGGCACCCTGTCCGGTGAACAGGAACGCGGTCTTACCACCCACCGGACGGCCCTGGAACACCCCCGGACCGGGCTCACCGGCGGCCAGAGCCGCAAGCCCGGCAAGCAGCTCCTCCCGGTCACCCGCCACGACGACACCGCGGTGCTCCAGCTGCGCGCGGGTGGTGGCCGCGGAGTATCCGACATCCAGCAGCCCGGACTCAGCTCGGGTGCTCAGGTGCGCCCGCAGGCGCTCCGCCTGCGCACGCAGCGCGGCCTCATCGCGGCCGCTCAAGATCACCGGAAGCGCGGCCGGCCCGTTCCCGGTCTCGGTGCTGGCGGTCTCGGCAGTCTCGGCGGACCCAACAGTCCCAGAGGTCCCAGCGGTCCCAGCGGCCCCCGTGGTCCCCGTGGTCTCGGCGGGCGTGCCGGCCGGGGGCTCCTCGAGGATCAGGTGGGCGTTGGTGCCGCTGATACCGAAGGAGGAGACGGCCGCGCGGCGCGGGCGGCCCTCGGCGGCGGGCCACGGCTCGGCCTCGGCCAGCAGGCGCACCTCACCCGAGGCCCAGTCCACATGTGGGGACGGGGCATCCACGTGGAGGGTCGCGGGCATGGTGTCGTTCTGCATCGCCATGACCATCTTGATCACGCTGGCGACACCCGCGGCGGCGGAGGTGTGGCCGATGTTGGACTTGATGGAGCCCAGGCGGAGCGGGCCGTTCTCGCGACCCTGGCCGTAGGTGGCCAGCAGTGCCTGCGCCTCGATCGGGTCACCGAGGCGGGTGCCCGTACCGTGGCCGTCGACGAGGTCGACGTCCTTGGCCTCGAGTCCCGCGTTGGTGAGGGCCTGGCGGATGACGCGTTCCTGCGAGGGGCCGTTGGGGGCGGTGAGGCCGTTGGAGGCGCCGTCCTGGTTGACGGCGCTGCCGCGGATCACGGCCAGGACGCGGTGGCCCTTGCGGCGGGCTTCGGAGAGGCGCTCCATCACGACCAGACCGACCCCGTCGGAGAACCCCGTACCGTCCGCCCCGGCCGCGTACGGCTTGCAGCGGCCGTCGGCCGCGAGGCCGCGCTGACGGCTGAATTCGACGAGGAGGAAGGGGCCGCCGAGCACGGTGACGCCGCCGACCAGGGCGAGGGAGCATTCGCCGGAGCGCAGGGACTGGGCCGCGAGGTGCATGGCGACGAGGGAGGAGGAGCAGGCGGTGTCGATGGACACGGCCGGACCCTCCAGGCCCAGGGTGTAGGCGACGCGGCCCGATACGACGCTGGCGGTCTTGCCGGCGAGCCGGAAGCCCTCCAGGTCGGTCGTACTCTCGCCACCGTATTCGGAGGACACCGTTCCGCAGAACACTCCGGTGTCCCCGCCGCGCAGCGAGGTCGGGTCGATGCCGGCGTGTTCCAGGGCCTCCCAGGCGGCTTCGAGGACGAGCCGCTGGGTGGGGTCGGTGGCGAGGGCCTCGCGCGGGCTGATCCCGAAGAAGCCCGCGTCGAAGTCACCGACGCCGTCGACGAAGCCGCCGCCGGTGGCGTACACCTTGCCGGTCTGCTCGGGGTCGGGGTCGTAGAGGTTGGCCAGGTCCCAGCCGCGGTCGTCCGGGAGCGGGGTGATGGCGTCGCGGCCTTCCGCGACGAGCTGCCACAGTTCCTCCGGCGAGGTGACCCCGCCCGGGTAGCGGCAGCTCATGCCGACGATCGCGATCGGTTCCGTCGACTGGGCGAGGAGCCGCCGGTTCTGGAGGCGGAGGCGCTCGGTCTCCTTCAAGGACTTGCGGAGCGCCTCGATGAGGTCCTTCTGATCTGCCATGGGTGTTAGCGCTCCTCGTGCGGTCGTGCTGTGGCTGCCGCCGAGGCCGTGACGGCCGGGGCTGTCAGCGGGCGTGCGGCTGCCGCCCGGGCCGTGATGGGTGCGGTGCTCACGCCGAGTCCTCCTGCGTCATGCGGATGAGGGCCTCGACGTCCATCTCGTCGATGGACTCGGAGTCCTCGGCGGTCTGCTCGGTCTCCTCCGGGTCGCCGACGGCGAGTTCGAGGAGGACGTCGAGCAGGCCCGCGGAGCGCAGCCGGCCGAGCGGGATGGCGGCGAGAGCCTCCCGGATCCGGTCCTCCTCGGAGGACTGGTGTCCGGTCGCGGCGACGCCTTCGGTGGCCAGAGGGACCAGGTAGCGGGTGACGGCGGCCGGGTTCGGGTGGTCGAACACCAGGGTGGTGGGCAGCCGCAGGCCCGTGGCCTGGGTGAGGCGGTTGCGCAGTTCGACACCGGCGAGGGAGTCGAACCCGAGGCTCTTGAAGGCCCGTTCGGCCTCGATGGCATCGGGTGAGGAGTGTCCGAGTACGGCCGCGACCTGGCCGCGTACGAGGTCCAGTACGACGCGCTCCCACTCCTCCGGCGGTACCGCGGCCAGGGTCTGGGCGAGCGAGGCCGTGCCGGAGCCGGAGCGGCGGGCGGGCACCTTGGCGAGCCTGCGCAGCAGTCCGGGCAGCAGGCCGGCCCGGGCCTGGGTGCGCAGGGCCGCCTGCTCCAGGAGTACGGGCACCACGAGCGCGGCGTCCGACTTCTGGGCCTGGTCGAAGAGTTCCAGGCCGAGCTCGTTGGAGATGGCGCCGAATCCCATGCGCTCCACGCGGGCCAGTTCGGCCGCGTCGAGGTCGCCGGTCATGCCGGTGGCATCGGCCCACAGGCCCCACGCCTGAGAGGTGGCGGGCAGGCCGAGGGCGCGGCGGTGGGCGGCGAGGGCGTCGAGGGTGGCGTTGGCGGCGGCGTAGTTGCCCTGGCCGGGGCTGCCGATGAGGGCGGCCACGGAGGAGAACAGGATGAAGGAGGAGAGTTCCAGACCGGCCGTCAGCTCGTGCAGGTGCAGGGCCGCGTCCACCTTGGGGCGCATGACACGGTCGAGCCGCTCGGGGGTGAGGCCCTCCAGCAGCCCGTCGTCGAGCACGCCCGCGGCGTGGATCACGGCGGTCAGGGGGTGTTCGAGTGCGCCGATGAGGTGGGCGAGTTCGGTGCGGTTGGTGACGTCGCAGGCGGCGATGTCGACGTGTGCGCCGAGCTCGGTCAGTTCTGCGGCGAGTTCGGGTGCGCCTTGGGCGGCGGTGCCGCGGCGGCTGAGGAGCAGGAGGTGCTTGGCTCCGTAGGTCTGTGCGTAGTGCTTGGCGAACAGTGCGCCCAGACCACCCGTGCCGCCGGTGATGAGGACGGTGCCGTCGGGGTTGAAGGGGGTGGGGACGGTGAGGACGATTTTGCCGGTGTTGCGGCCTTCGCGGAGGTGGCGGAAGGCTTCTTGTCCGCGTCGGACGTCCCAGGTGCGCAGGGGTGCGTGGGTGAGGGTGCCTTGTTCGAAGAGGGTGACGATCTCTTGGAGCATTTCCTGGATGCGGTCGGGGCCTGCTTCGAAGAGGTCGTAGGAGCGGTAGTGGACTCCGGGCCATTGTTTGGCGATGACCTCGGGGTCGCGGATGTCGGCCTTGCCCATTTCGATGAAGCGGCCGCCGTGGGGGAGGAGGTCGAGGGTCGCGTCGACGAATTCGCCTGCGAGTGCGTCGAGTACGACGTCGACTCCGTTGCCGTTGGTGGTGTTGAGGATGTGTTCGCGGAAGGTGAGGTCGCGGGAGTTGGCGATGTGGTCGTCGGTGATGCCGAGGGCGCGGACGGCGTCCCATTTGGGGGTGGAGGCGGTGGCGAAGACTTCGGCGCCGAAGTGGTGGGCGAGTTGTACGGCGGCCATGCCGACGCCGCCCGCGGCCGCGTGGACCAGGAGGCGTTCGCCGGCGCGCAGGCCGGCGAGGTCGACCAGACCGTAGTACGCGGTCAGATAGACCACCGGGACGGCCGCACCCTGCGCGAAGGTGAACCCTTCGGGCATCGGGACGATCATCCGGCGGTCGGCGATCGCGACCGGTCCGAACGCGTCGAGCACCAGGCCCAGCACGCGGTCGCCCGGTGCCAGGTCGGTGACTCCGGAGCCGACCTCGAGGACCACGCCGGCGGCCTCGCTGCCGAGCGGGGCCTCACCGGGGTAGAGACCCAGGGCGATCAGTACGTCGCGGAAGTTCAGGCCCGCGGCCCTGACCCCGACCCGCACCTCGTGGACCCCGAGCGGACGGTCGGCGTCCGAGGACATCAGCGCCAGCCCCTCCAGCGAGCCCTTGCGCGCCACACCCAGCCGCCAGGTGTTCCCGGCGAGGGCGGAGAGCTCGGCACGGCCCAGCTGGGGTACGAGGGGTTCGCCCGCCCGGACCGCGATCTGGGGCTCGTCCAGGGAGGTCAGCGCCGCCCAGTCGAGTTCGTTCTCCTCGGCCCCGGCGACCTGGTCGCCCTCGGAGTCGAGGTCGATCAGGCCGAACCGTCCCGGGTGCTCGGACTGCGCGCTGCGCACCAGACCCCACACGGGGGCCTGCGCCAGCTCGGGCGCCGAGCCGTTCGCGGCGACGGCACGCCGGGTGACCACGATCAGGCGGGAGTCGGCGAGCGGCGCGGCGGCCAGCCACTGCTGGAGCAGACCGAGGGCGCGGGCGGCGCTCGCGTGCACGGCCTCCGCGGTGCTGCTTCCGGCATCCGTCGCGTCGGCCGCCGGGTCGGTGTCCAGGGCGGCGAGGACCGTCCCGGGTACCGGGGCCCCCTTGGCGAGGGCGTTCTCCAGGGCCGTCAGGTCCGGGTAGCGGTCCCACTCCGCGGGGGCCGCGGCGAGCTCGCCGAGGACGCAGACACCACCCTGCTCGGCGGCCGGGGCGCCGGCCGAGGCCGGGACGGGCAGCCAGTCGAGCTGGTAGAGGGAGTTCTGGCCGCCGCGCTGGGCGGACTCCAGCTGGGCCAGGTCCACGGGCCTGAAGGCCATCGTCTCCACGGTCAGCAGCGGTGCGCCGTTCTCGTCGGCGAGGGCGATGCGCAGCGCGGAGTCCCCGGCGGGGCTGATACGCACCCGGGCACGGGTGACGCCGGCCGCGGTGCCGGTGATGCCGGCGCGGACGCCGGACCAGGAGAACGGCAGATCGGCGGTGGCGCCGGGCTCCTTGTCGAGGAGGCCGCCGTGCAGGGCGGCGTCCAGGAGGGCCGGGTGGAGGACGAAGCCCTCGGTGCGCGCGTCCTCCGGCAGGGCGATCTCGGTGCAGATGTCGGAGCCCGCCTTCCAGGCGGCGCGGACGCCCTGGAAGAGCGGACCGTAGTCGTAACCGGCCTCGGCGAGGCGGGCGTAGAGGGTGTCCACGGCGACGGGCCGGGCTCCGGCGGGCGGCCAGGCGGCGGGGAACGCGGGGGCCGGTTCGGCGTCGGCGGTGAGCCAGCCGCGGGCGTGGCGGGTGACCGGGCGGTCCCCGTCCTCCCCGGAGGTTTCGGAGCGCGAGTAGACGACCAGTTCACGGCGGCCGTCCTCGCCGAGGCGCCCCACGGTGATCTGGAGCTGCCGGGCGGAGTCCTCGTCGAGGACGAGCGGAGCCTCGAGCACGAGATCGTCGAGCACGGGCGTGCCCGCCTGGCGGCCCGCGGTGAGGGCGGCCTCCACCAGGGCGGCGCCGGGCAGCAGGACCGTACCGAGGACGGCGTGGTCCTCGGTCCAGGGCTGCGAGGTACGGGCGAGACGACCGGTGAAGATCCACTCGTCACGGTCGCCGACCTGGACGGTGGCGGACAGCAGCGGGTGGTCGAGGCGGCCGAGTCCGGCCGCGGTGGCGTCGCCGGTGCCGGTGCCGGGGGTCAGCCAGTACCGCTCGCGCTGGAAGGCGTAGGTGGGGAGCTGGACGCGCTCGGCACCCGTACCGGCGAAGAAGGTGTGCCAGTCGATGGCGGCCCCGCCGACGTGGGCCTCGGCGAGGGACGTGGCGAAGCGGGCCGGGCCGCCCTCGCCGCGGCGCAGCGAGCCGACGGACCGGACGCGCCCGGCAGCGTCGAGGTCCTGGACGATCTCGTCGACGGCCATGGTGAGGACGGGGTGCGGGGAGAGCTCGACGAACAGCTTCGCGCCGTTGCCGACGAGGGCGCGGACGGCGGGCTCGAAGCCGACCCGGCCGCGGAGGTTGCGGTACCAGTACGCGGCGTCGAGCTCCGCGGTGTCGAGGAAGTCGCCGCGGGCGGTGGAGTAGAAGGGGATCGTGCCGCTGCGCGGGGCGACCGGGGCCAGGAGCTGCAGCAGCTCCTCCTGGATGCCCTCGACCTGCACGGAGTGGCTGGCGTAGTCCACGGGGATGCGGCGGGCGCGGGCCCCGTCCTGCTCGCAGGCCGCCTGGAGTTCGTCGAGCGCGGCGGGCTCGCCCGCGACCACGACGGTGCCGGGGCTGTTGACCGCGGCCACCGAGATCCGGCCGTCGAACCGCTCCAGATACTTCTCGACACGGTCCACGGGCAGCAGGACCGACATCATCCCGCCCTGCCCGGCGAGGCGTTCGCGTACGGCACGGCTGCGCAGGGCCACCACACGGGCGGCGTCGTCGAGGCTGAGGCCGCCCGCCACGTAGGCGGCGGCGATCTCGCCCTGGGAGTGGCCGACGACGGCGGACGGCTCGACGCCGTGGGAACGCCACAGCTTCGCCAGGGACACCATCACGGAGAACAGCGCGGGCTGGACGACGTCGACGCGCTCCAGCGTCGGCGCGCCGGGGGCACCGCGCAGGACCTCCTCGAGGTCCCAGTCCACGTAGCGGGCGAGGGCCTCGCCGCACGCGGCGATCTCCTCGGCGAACACGGGCGCGGAGTCGAGGAGTTCGACGGCCATCCGCTCCCACTGGGAGCCCTGGCCGGGGAAGACGAACACGGTCTCGTCGCCACCGGAGCGGCCCTGGAAGACGTGGCCGGCGGGCTCGGCCGCGGACAGCGCGGCCAGCCCGGCCAGCAGCGCGCCCCGGTCGGTGGCGACGACGGCGGCCCGGCGCTCCAGGTGGGCGCGGGTGGTGGCCTGCGAGAAGGCCACGTCGCTCACGGAGAGCGCCGGCTCGGCGATCAGATGGGCGCGCAGCCGGTCGGCCTGGGCGCGCAGGGCGGCCTCGCTGCGGGCGGAGACCAGGACGGGCACGGCGGGCAGCTCACGGGCGGGAGCGACGGGAGCCTCCGGGGCGGCGGCCTCGGCCACGGCGTCCGTACCGGCCGTGCCCGCGGTGCTCGCCGTCTCCGGCTGCTCCGTCAGCGCCGGGGGCTCCTCGAGGATCACGTGGGCGTTCGTGCCGCCCACGCCGAAGGAGGAGATGCCTGCGCGGCGGGGGTGGTCTTCGGTGGCGGGCCAGGGTTCGGCCTGGGTGAGGAGTCGTACGTCGCCGGCGGTCCAGTCGATGTGCGGGGAGGGTGCGTCGACGTGGAGGGTGGCGGGGAGCGTTTCGTGCTCCATGGCCTTGACCATTTTGATGATGCCGGCGACGCCCGCCGCGGCCTGGGTGTGGCCGATGTTGGACTTGATGGAGCCCAGGCGGAGCGGTCCGTTCTCGTTCCGCTCCTGGCCGTAGGTCGCGAGCAGCGCCTGCGCCTCGATGGGGTCGCCGAGCGGGGTACCCGTGCCGTGCCCCTCGACGACATGGACGTCGGAGGTGGCGAGTCCGGCGTTGGACAGGGCCTGGCGGATGACGCGTTCCTGCGAGGGGCCGTTGGGCGCGGTGAGCCCGTTGGAGGCGCCGTCCTGGTTGACGGCGCTGCCGCGGATGACGCCGAGGACCCGGTGGCCGTTGCGGCGGGCGTCGGACAGGCGTTCCAGGACGAGCAGGCCGGCGCCCTCGGCCCAGCCGACGCCGTCGGCTCCGGCCGCGTAGGCCTTGCACAGTCCGTCCGGGGAGACCCCGCGCTGGCGGCTGAACTCGATGAACACGTTCGGGCGGGCGAGGACGGTGACGCCGCCGACCAGCGCGAGGGAGCAGTCGCGGGCCCGCAGGGACTTGCAGGCGAGGTCCACGGCGACCAGAGAGGAGGAGCAGGCGGTGTCCACGGACACGGCCGGGCCTTCGAAGCCGAAGGTGTAGCTGAGCCGTCCGGAGGCGACGCTGCCCGCGGAGGCGATGGTCATGTACCCCTCGATCTCCGCGCGCCGGTCGCTCTGCTGGGCGACGAAGCCGTAGTCCTGGTACATCACCCCGCAGAAGACACCGGTGTCACTGCCGCGCAGCCCCGTGATGTCGATGCCGGCATCCTCGAACGCCTCCCAGGCCGTCTCGAGGAGGAGACGCTGCTGCGGGTCGACGGCAGCGGCCTCGCGCGGGGCGATCCCGAAGAAGGCGGCGTCGAAATCGGCCGCACCCTCGACGAATCCGCCTTCGCGGGTGTACGAGGTGCCCGCGTGGTCGGGGTCCTCGTGGAAGAGCCCCTCCACGTCCCAGCCGCGGTCCTGCGGGAACTCGGAGATCCCGACCCGCCCCTCGGCCACGAACTTCCAGAGCTCGTCGGGAGAGCTCACCCCGCCCGGGTAGCGGCAGCCCATCCCGACGATCGCGAGCGGCTCGGCAGCGCGGTCCTCGTACTGCTTGAGGCGGGCCCGGGTCTCGTTCAGGTCGACGGCGACCCGCTTGAGGTACCGGACGAGCTTTTCCTGCTGCTGATCGTTGCCTGCGGCGCTCACTGCGCTGTCCCCCTGGATGGTCGTCTGGTACTGCGTGTTCATGCGTGACATCTGGGTGTCACGCGTCGCGTTGTCATTCCGCGCGTCAGATCCCGGTGTCACGCGTCACACCTCGCCGAATTCGGCGTCGAGGAGCTGGAACATCTCGTCCGCGGTGGTGGCCGCCCCGATCAGCTCGCTCATGTCCTGCTTGCTTTCCGTGAGGGTGGCGAGCAGGCCGCGCAGCCGGTCCGCGACGCGCTGCCGGTCCCCGGCGGCGAGGTCGGCGACCATGCCCTCGAGCTTCTCGAGCTCCCGGTCGACGGCAGGTTCCTCGGCGGCCCCGCCGACGGCCTCGGCGAGCAGGTACTTCGCCACGGCACCCGGCGACGGGTGGTCGAAGACCAGCGTCGAAGGCAGCCGCACACCACTGGCCCGGCTGAGCCGGTTGCGGAGCTCGACGGCGCCCAGCGAGTCGAAGCCCAGCTCCTTGAAGGCGCGTTCGGGTTCGACCGCCTCGGCGGAGGCGTGGCCGAGAACGGCCGCCACCTGCGCCTGCACCAGCCGCAGTACCACCCGCTCCCGCTCGGCCCCGCCGACCGCGGCCAGCTGTTCGGCCAGAGTGCCACCGGCCGCCGTGTCGGCAGGCCGTACGGGCATCCGTACCAGTCCGTGGAACAGCGTCGGCAGCGTGCCCGCGCCGGCCTGGGCGCGCAGCCCGGGCTGGTCGAGCCGGACGGGCACGAGGAGAGCCGTGTCCTGCGTCAGCGCGTGATCGAACAGCTCCAGGCCGGTCGCGGCCGGGAGGGCCCCGATGCCCATACGGGCGAGACGGGCCAGCTCGGCCTCGTCGAGGCCGCTCCCCATACCGGCCGCATCACCGGGCGTGCCCGCGGCGTCCGCCGAACCCTGGGACCCCGCCGTGCCCGCGAGCCCGGCGTGGCCGGTCTCGCCCCACAGACCCCACGCGAGGGAGGTGGCGGGCAGGCCGAGGGCGCGGCGGTGGGCGGCGAGGGCGTCGAGGGTGGCGTTGGCGGCGGCGTAGTTGCCCTGGCCGGGACTGCCGATGAGGGCGGCCACCGAGGAGAACAGGACGAAGGAGGAGAGTTCCAGACCGGCCGTCAGCTCGTGCAGGTGCAGGGCCGCGTCCACCTTGGGCCGCAGCACCCGCTGGAGGCGTTCCGGCGTCAGCGATTCTACGGTGCCGTCGTCGAGGACTCCGGCAGAGTGCACGACGGCGGTCAACGGGTGCTCCAGCGCGCCCAGCAGCGCGGCGAGTTCACCGCGGTCGGTGACATCACAGGCCACCGCCCTGGCCTCGGCGCCGAGCCCGGCCAGGTCCGCGACCAGCTCGTCCACCCCCGGCGCGGCCGGACCGCGCCGGCTGACCAGCAGCAGCCGCTTCGCCCCGTGGGTACCGGCCAGGTGCCGGGCGAACAGGGCGCCGAGGCCGCCGGTGCCGCCGGTGATCAGGACCGTGCCCTCCGGGTCCGGAGCGGACGGCCCGCTCGGCTCCGCGAGCTCGGCCCGGGCCAGGCGGGGTGCGAACACCCGCCCGCCGCGCACCGCGAGCTGGGGCTCGTCCAGACCCGCCAGCGCGGCCCAGTCGACGCCCGCGACCCCGGCGGTCGTGCCGGACTCCTCGGCGTCCACGAGCAGGAAGCGGTCGGGATGCTCCGACTGGGCGCTGTGGACCAGACCCCAGGCCGGGGCCTCGGAGGGCCGCACGTCCTCTCCCCGGACGGCCGCGACGGCCTGCCGGGTGACCACGAGCAGCCGGGTCTCCTCGCCCAGCCAGGCACTGGACAGCACCTGCTGTACGAGACCGAGCGCGTGCTCGGCGTTCTCGTGAACGGCGGCGACGGCGGTGCCGGTTGCCACGGCGGTGCCGGTTGCGACGGCGGCGGCCGGAGCGGCATGGGCGACCACGAGGTCCGGAGCACCCACACCTTCGGCGAGGGCCTGCTCGAGCGCGGCCAGGTCGGCGTACTTCTCCCCGAGGACCTCGACCCGCAGCGGGGCCGCGGTCCCGCGCAGAGCCACCGGCACCCAGTCCACCTGGTAGAGCGAACTGACGCCGGTCCGGCTCCGCGCCTCCAGCTGGGCCTGCTCCACGGCGCGCAGGGCGAGCCGTTCCACGGTCAGGACGTGCGCGCCGTGCTCGTCCGCGATGTCGATCCGCAGGTCCGAGTCGCCGGCGAGGCCGACGCGGACCCGGAGCCCAGAGGCACCGGTGCGTCCGATCCGTACACCCGACCAGGAGAAGGGCAGACGGGTGGCGGAGTCTTCGCCCTCCCGCTTCAGCAGGTCGAACCCGCCGTGCAGGGCGGCATCGAGCAGCGCCGGATGCAGACCGAATCCCTCGGCGCCGTCCGCGTGCTCCTCCGGCAGGGCGACCTCGGCATAGAGGACCCCATCGGTACGCCACACGTTCCGCACGCCCTGGAAGGCCGGACCGTAGTCGTACCCGGCCTCGGCGAGGCGCGCGTACAGCGCACCGGCCGGTGCCTGCTCGGCCCCCGCCGGGGGCCAGGCCGACGGCAGGGACGAGACCTCCGGCAGCCCCGTGGCCGGAGCCAGGGTGCCCCGGGCGTGGCAGACGGCCTCACGGCCGGCGTCCTCGTCCGGGTCGCCGTCGCCCGCGCCCGCGGTGTCGGCCTCGGGACGGGAGTAGACGGCCACCTCGCGGACACCGTCCTCGTCGGGGTTCCCCACCGTCACCTGGAGCTGCGCGGCCGCCGTGCCGTGCAGCACGAACGGCGCCTCGAGGACCAGTTCGTCGAGTACGGGCGTCCCGGCCCGGCGTCCCGCGGCGAGCGCCAGCTCGACGAGGGCCGCACCCGGCAGCAGGACGGTGCCGAACACCCCGTGGTCCAGGACCCAGGGCTGGCTGCCGGCCGAGATGCGGCCGGTGAACAGCCACTCGTCGCGGTCGCCGACCTTGACGGCGGCGGCGAGCAGCGGGTGCCCGAGCCGGTCGAGCCCGGCCCCGGCGGCGTCGCCGGTGACGGGAGCGGGGCTGAGCCAGTAGTGCTCGTGCTGGAAGGCGTAGGTGGGGAGGCTGATGTGGCGGGCGCCGGTGTTGGCGTAGTAGGTGTTCCAGTTGATGGGGATGCCGGCGGTGTGGGCGTGTCCGAGGAAGGTGGCGAAGGTGTCGGTCTCGGGCTGGCGGGCGCGCAGGGCCGGGGTGAGGACGAGGTTGCTTTCGTCTTCGTCTTCGAGGATGTGGCGGGTGAGTGCGGTGAGGATGGCGTCCGGGCCGAGTTCGAGGTAGCGGGTGACGCCTTGGTGGTGGAGGGTGCGGATGCCGTCGTGGAAGCGGACTGCGTTGCGGACGTGCTGGACCCAGTACCCGGGGTCGGTCAGCTCGTCGGTGACGAGGTCGCCGGTGACGTTGGAGACGACGGCGGTGCGCGGCGGGTGGAAGGTCAGGCCTTCGGCAATCTTCTGGAACTCGGCGAGCATGGGTTCCATACGCGGGGAATGGAAGGCATGACTGACCCGCAGGCGGGTCGTTTTGCGGCCGAGCTTGTCCCAGTGGGGGAGCCAGGTGTCGAGGGCGTCGAGGTCGCCGGAGACGACGATGGAGCGTGGTCCGTTGACGGCTGCGATCTCCAGGCGGCCCTCGTATCCGGCCAGTGCTTCGGTGACTTCGGATTCGTCGGCCTGGATGGCGGCCATGCCGCCGCCGTCGGGCAGGTTGCCCATGAGGCGGCCGCGGGCGGTGACGAGGGTGCAGGCGTGGTTGAGGGAGAGGACTCCTGCGACGTGTGCGGCGGCGATCTCGCCGACGGAGTGGCCGATGAGGTAGTCGGCACGGATGCCGAGGGATTCGACCAGCCGGAAGAGGGCGACCTCGATGGCGAAGAGGGAGGTCTGGGTGTACTCGGTGGCGTTCAGGGTCGTGTCTGGGGCGGCGAGGAGTTCACGCAGCGGACGATCCAGGAGCGGATCGAGCTCCGCGCACACCTCGTCCAGCGCGGCAGCGAACACCGGGTAGGCAGCGGCCAGTTCCAGACCCATACCCGCGCGCTGGGCACCCTGTCCGGTGAACAGGAACGCGGTCTTGCCACCCACCGGACGGCCCTGGGACACCCCCGGGCCGGGCTCACCGGCGGCCAGACCGGCGAGCCCGGCAAGCAGCTGCTCCCGGTCACCCGCCACGACGACACCACGGTGCTCCAGCTGGGCGCGAGTCGCTACCGACGACAGCGCCACATCCCGCAGATCGAGCTCCGGGTCTGCCAGTACATGCGCACCCAGGCGCCCGGCCTGCTCACGCAGAGCCCGCTCGCTCTTCGCCGACACGACCACCGGGAACACACCCGGGCCCCGCACCGCGACAGCGGTACCGCCCGTCGCGCCCGGCGCTTCCTCCAGGATCACGTGGGCGTTCGTCCCGCTGATCCCGAAGGAGGAGATGCCTGCGCGGCGGGGGTGGTCTTCGGTGGCGGGCCAGGGTTCGGCCTGGGTGAGGAGTCGTACGTCGCCGGCGGTCCAGTCGATGTGCGGGGAGGGTGCGTCGACGTGGAGGGTGGCGGGGAGCGTTTCGTGCTCCATGGCCTTGACCATTTTGATGATGCCGGCGACGCCCGCCGCGGCCTGGGTGTGGCCGATGTTGGACTTGATGGAGCCCAGGCGGAGCGGTCCGTTCTCGCGCTCCTGGCCGTAGGTCGCGAGCAGTGCCTGCGCCTCGATCGGGTCCCCGAGCGGGGTACCCGTGCCGTGACCCTCGACGACATCGACCTCGGCGGCCGTCACACGCGCATTGGCGAGGGCCTGGCGGATGACGCGTTCCTGCGAAGGGCCGTTGGGCGCGGTGAGCCCGTTGGAGGCGCCGTCCTGGTTGACCGCGCTGCCGCGGATGACGCCGAGGACCCGGTGGCCGTTGCGCTGAGCGTCGGACAGGCGTTCCAGGACGAGCAGTCCGGCGCCCTCGGCCCAGCCGACGCCGTCGGCTCCGGCCGCGTAGGCCTTGCACAGTCCGTCCGGGGACAGCCCGCGCTGGCGGCTGAACTCGACGAACACGTTCGGCCTGGCCAGGACGGTGACACCGCCGACCAGTGCGAGTGAACACTCCTTGGCCCGCAGGGACTTGATGGCCATGTCCACGGCGACGAGCGACGAGGAGCAAGCCGTGTCGACGGTGACCGCCGGGCCTTCGAAGCCGAAGGTGTAGCTGAGCCGTCCGGAGGCGACGCTGCCCGCGGAGGCGATGGTCATGTACCCCTCGATCTCCGCGCGCCGGTCGCTCTGCTGGGCGACGAAGCCGTAGTCCTGGTACATCACCCCACAGAAGACGCCGGTGTCACTGCCGCGCAGCCCCGTGATGTCGATGCCGGCATCCTCGAAGGCCTCCCAGGCCGTCTCGAGGAGGAGACGCTGCTGCGGGTCGATGGCGATGGCCTCGCGGGGCCCGATGCCGAAGAACCCGGCGTCGAACTCACCGGCGCTGTGCACGAATCCGCCTTCGCGGGTGTACGAGGTGCCGGCGTGGTCGGGGTCCTCGTGGAAGAGACCGTCGAGGTTCCAGCCGCGGTCCTGCGGGAACTCGGAGATCCCGACCCGCCCCTCGGACACGAACTTCCACAGCTCTTCGGGCGAGGTGACCCCGCCCGGGTAGCGGCAGCCCATGCCGACGATGGCGTACGGCTCTTCGTCCTCGGCCCCGGTCTGCGCCGCCTGCACGACGGGCTTGCGGGCCGACTCCGTTCCTGCGACCTGCGTGAGCAGGAGCAGGGCCACGGCGGCCGGGGTGGGGTGGTCGAAGATGAGGGTGGAGGGCAGGCGTACACCGCTGGCCTGGGTGAGGCGGTTGCGCAGCTCGACGGCACCGAGTGAATCGAACCCGAGCTCCCTGAAGGCCCGTTCCGGATCGATGCCCTGCGGCGAGGCGTGGCCGAGTACGGCCGCGACCTGCGCCTGCACGAGATCCAGGACGATCTGCGGGCGGTCGGCCTCGGAGGCCGCCTCCACACGCTGGGCGAGGGAGCCGCCGGCGGGCTGGGTGCGGCGTGCGGGTATGCGTACGAGTCCGCGCAGGAGCGCGGGGAGCAGGCCGGAGCGGGCCTGGGCGCGCAGCGCCGACTGGTCGAACAGTACGGGTGCCAGCAGGGCGGCACCCGTCTGCTGCGCCTGGTCGAAGAGGCGGAGCCCGAGCTCGGCGGGCAGGGCGCTGATGCCCATGCGGGCGAGGAGGGCGAGCTCTGCCTCACCGAGGGTTCCGCCCATGCCGCCGGCTTCGGCCCAGAGACCCCAGGCGAGGGAGGTGGCGGGGAGTCCGGCTGCCCGGCGCCGGGCGGCGAGGGCGTCGAGGGTGGCGTTGGCGGCGGCGTAGTTGCCCTGGCCGGGGGTGCCGATGAGGGCGGCTACGGAGGAGAAGAGGACGAAGGAGGACAGGTCGAGGTCGGCGGTGAGTTCGGCGAGGTGCAGGGCGGCGTCGACCTTGGGTGCGAGGACTCGTTCGATGTGGGCGGGGGTGAGGGTTTCGATGGTGGCGTCGTCGAGGATTCCGGCGGCGTGGACGACGGCGGTGAGTGGACGCTCCAGGGAGCCGATGATCCGTGCCAGTGCGTCCCGGTCGGTGACGTCGCAGGCGGCGACGTCGACGTGTGCGCCGAGCTCGGTCAGTTCCGTGACGAGTTCGGTGACGCCTTCGGCGGTGGTGCCGCGGCGGCTGAGGAGCAGGAGGTGCTTGGCTCCGTAGGCCTGTATGTAGTGCTTGGCGAACAGTGCGCCCAGACCACCCGTACCACCGGTGATGAGCACGGTCCCGTTCACGTCGAGCGCACGCGGTTCGGTCGCCACCGTGGTCTCGGCCGCGGCGACGCGGGGGGCGAGGGTGTGGCCGCCGCGCAGGGCGAGTTGGGGTTCGTCGAGGCCGGCGAGTGCGGCCCAGTCGGGGGTGGTGGTGTCGGTGTCGTGTTCGAGGTCGATGAGGAGGATGCGGTCGGGGTGTTCGGACTGGGCGCTGCGGACGAGTCCCCAGATGGGGGCCTGTGTGAGTTCGGGGGCTTCGCCCTCGGCTGTGGCGATGCCGTTGCGGGTGGTGATGATCAGGCGGGCATCCGCGAAGGCGTCGGTCGCCAGCCACTCCTGGAGCAGGGCGAGGGCCCACAGGGTCGTCTCACGGACCGAGGACGTGGCCTCGGCCGGGACGACGACCGCCTCGGGTACCTCGGCACCGGCGGCGACGGCCGCGACCAGCTCGGCCAGGTCCGCGTACTCCTCGCCCAGAACCACCGTGCGCAGCGGTCCAGCGGCATCGGCGGCCGGAGCCGGAACCCAGTTCACCTGGTAGAGGGGCTCGGAAGCGGCCGGGCCGGACTGCTCCAGCCGCGCCGCGTCGACGGCGCGGAAGGTGAGGGTGTCCACGCTTGCCACGGGTGCGCCGTCGGCGTCGGCGAGGTCGATCCGCAGGGCGTTCTCGCCCACGGGGGCGATCCGCACCCGGATCCGGGTCCCCGCAGTCCCCGTCAGGCTGACACCCGACCAGGCGAAGGGCAGGGCGGTTGTGGTGTTGCCCGAACCGCCGTCAAGCCATTCGAGGCCGCCGTGCAGGGCGGCGTCCAGCAGTGCCGGGTGGATGGCGAAGCCGTCGACAGGGGTTCCCTCGGGGAGGGCGATCTCTGCGTGGACGGCGTCGTCGGTGCGCCAGGCGGTCTGTACGCCTTGGAAGAGGGGGCCGTATTCGTATCCGGCGTCGGCGAGTTCCGTGTAGAGGGTGTCCACGGAGATCGGGGTCGCTCCGGTGGGCGGCCAGGCGGTGGGTAGTCCCTGTACGGGTGTGGTGGTTTCGGGGGCGAGTCGGCCGCGTGCGTGGCATACGGCTTCGGTGCCGGAGCGGGAGTAGAGGTCGACCTGGCGGTGTCCGTCGTCCTCTGGTTCTCCGACAGTGACCTGGAGTTGGCGGGTGGAGTCGGTGTCCAGGACGAGGGGGGCTTCGAGTACGAGTTCTTCGAGGACGGGTGTGCCGGTGTGGCGGCCGGCGGAGAGTGCGAGTTCCACGAGGGCGGCGCCGGGGACGATCAGTGTGCCGAGGACGACGTGGTCTTCGATCCAGGGCTGGGTCTCGCGGGAGATGCGCCCGGAGAACAGCCAGCTGTCCGCGGTACCCACCTGCACGGCAGCAGCCAGCACCGGGTGCCCGAACCGGCCGAGACCAGCGGCACTCAGATCACCGGAACCGCCACCGGAGGCCACCCAGTACCGGTCGCGCTGGAAGGCATAGGTGGGGAGAGTGATGCGTGTGGCGCCGGTGTTGGCGTAGTAGGTGTTCCAGTTGATGGGGATGCCGGCGGTGTGGGCGTGTCCGAGGAAGGCGGCGAAGGTGTCGGTCTCGGGCTGGCGGGAACGCAGGGCCGGGCTGAGGACGAGGTTGTCTTCGTCTTCGAGGATGTGGCGGGTGAGTGCGGTGAGGATGGCGTCGGGGCCGAGTTCGAGGTAGCGGGTGACGCCTTGGTGGTGGAGGGTGCGGATGCCGTCGTGGAATCGGACGGCACTGCGGACGTGCTGGACCCAGTACCCGGGGTCGGTCAGTTCGTCGGTGACGAGGTCGCCGGTGACGTTGGAGACGACGGCGGTGCGCGGCGGGTGGAACGTGAGGCTTTCGGCAATCTTCTGGAACTCGGCGAGCATGGGTTCCATGCGCGGGGAGTGGAAGGCGTGACTGACCCGCAGGCGGGTGGTTTTGCGGCCGAGCTTGTCCCAGTGGGGGAGCCAGGTGTCGAGGGCGTCGAGGTCGCCGGAGACGACGATGGAGCGCGGTCCGTTGACGGCTGCGATCTCCAGGCGGCCTTCGTATCCGGCCAGTGCTTCGGTGACCTCGGATTCGGTGGCCTGGATGGCGGCCATGCCGCCGCCGTCGGGCAGGTTGCCCATGAGGCGGCCGCGGGCGGCGACGAGGGTGCAGGCGTGGTTGAGGGAGAGGACTCCTGCGACGTGTGCGGCGGCGATCTCGCCGACGGAGTGGCCGATGAGGTAGTCGGCGCGGATGCCGAGGGATTCGACCAGCCGGAAGAGGGCGACCTCGATGGCGAAGAGGGAGGTCTGGGTGTACTCGGTGGCGTTCAGGGTCGTGTCTGGGGCGGCGAGGAGTTCACGCAGCGGACGATCCAGCAGCGGATCAAGCTCCGCGCACACCTCGTCGAGCGCGGCAGCGAACACCGGGTAGGCAGCGGCCAGTTCCAGGCCCATGCCCGCGCGCTGGGCACCCTGTCCGGTGAACAGGAACGCGGTCTTGCCACCCACCGGACGGCCCTGGAACACCCCCGGTCCCGGCTCACCGGCGGCCAGAGCCGCAAGCCCGGCAAGCAACTGCTCCCGGTCACCCGCCACGACGACACCACGGTGCTCCAGCTGCGCGCGGGTGGTGGCCGCGGAGTATCCGACATCCAGCAGCCCGGCTTCCAACTGCTCCGCCACGTGGGCGGCCAGGCGCTCGGCCTGGGCGCGGAGGGCCTGTACGGACTTGGCCGACACCACCACGGGAACGGCGGGCAGGGTCCGTACAGGAGCTCCCGGCCCGTCTGCCGCCTCCGTCTCCGTCTCCGGCTCCGTGGCCGCGGTCGCGGTCGGGGGCTCCTCGATGATCAGGTGGGCGTTGGTGCCACTGATGCCGAAGGAGGAGACGGCCGCGCGGCGCGGGCGGCCATCGGCGGCGGGCCACGGCTCGGCCTCGGCCAGCAGGCGCACGTCACCCGCGGTCCAGTCGATGTGCGGGGAGGGCTCGTCCAGGTGCAGGGAGGCGGGCAGGGTCTCGTACTGCATGGCCTTGAGCATCTTGATGATGCCCGCGACGCCCGCGGCGGCGGAGGTGTGGCCGATGTTGGACTTGATGGAGCCCAGGCGGAGCGGTCCGTTCTCGCGCTCCTGGCCGTAGGTCGCGAGCAGTGCCTGCGCCTCGATCGGGTCGCCCAGGCGGGTGCCCGTGCCGTGACCCTCCACCGCGTCGACGTCGCTGGGGGTGAGTCCGGCGTTGGCGAGGGCCTGGCGGATGACGCGTTCCTGGGCGGGGCCGTTGGGCGCGGTGAGTCCGTTGGAGGCGCCGTCCTGGTTGATGGCGCTGCCGCGGATGACGCCGAGGATGCGACGGCCGTTGCGCTGGGCGTCGGACAGGCGCTCCAGGACGAGCAGGCCGAGGCCGTCGGAGAAGCCCGTACCGTCCGCGCCCTCCGCGTACGACTTGCAGCGTCCGTCGGCGGCGAGTCCGCGCTGGCGGCTGAACTCGGTGAGCAGGAAGGGTCCCGCCATGATCGTGACGCCGCCGGCGAGGGCCAGGGAGCATTCGCCGGAGCGCAGCGCCTGGGAGGCGATGTGCAGGGCGACGAGCGAGGAGGAGCAGGCGGTGTCGATGGACACGGCCGGGCCCTCCAGGCCCAGGGTGTAGGCGACGCGGCCCGACAGCACGCTGGTGGTGGTGCCCGTCAGGCGGAAGCCCTCCAGCTCGGGCGGCATCTGGCCGCCGTAGTCGGAGGCCAGGGCGCCGCAGAAGACACCGGTGTTCGAACCGCGCAGGGAGGTGGGGTCGATCCCCGCGTCCTCCAGGGCCTCCCATGCGGCCTCGAGGGTGAGGCGCTGCTGCGGGTCGATGGCGAGGGCCTCGCGCGGGCTGATCCCGAAGAAGCCCGCGTCGAAGTCGCCCGCCGAGGCGACGAACCCGCCGCCGCTCGCGGAGATCTTGCCGATCCGCTCGGGGTCGGGGTCGTAGATGCCCTGCTCCCAGCCGCGGTCTCCGGGCAGCGCCGAGACCGCGTCGCGGCCCTCGGCGACGAGCTGCCACAGCTCCTCGGGCGAGGTGACCCCGCCCGGGTAGCGGCAGCTCATGCCCACGATGGCCAGCGGCTCGATGTCGCGCTGCTCCAGCTCGCGGACGCGGCGGTTGGCGGTGCGCAGCTCTCCGGTGACCTTCTTGAGGTACATGCGGAGCTTCTGCTCGTCGCTCATCGAGCGGCTGCTCTGCTGGTCAGCCGTACCCTGGGTCACGTTCCGAGCTCCTTGTCGATCAAGTCGAACATTTCTTCGTCGGACACGTCGTCGAGGTCGTCGACGAGGTCCTGCTCCGCTTCGTCGCGGTGGCTTGCGGATCCGCCGAGGACGGACCACAGCCGGTTGTTGAAGGCGCGGAGCCGTGGCTCCAGTTCGGCCAGTTGCGCGCTGTCTCCGGCCAGTTGGTTGAGCAGGGCCTCGACCTTCTGCAGCTCCTCCTCGAACGGGGAGAGGCTCCGCTGCGCCGCGGGTTCTCCGAGGCCGGTGAGGATGTATGCCGCCACGGCCCCGGAGGTCGGGTGGTCGAACACCAGGGTCGAGGGGAGCCGTACGCCGCCGGCCTGGGTGAGGCGGTTGCGCAGTTCGACACCGGCGAGGGAGTCGAACCCGAGTTCCTTGAAGGCCCGTTCCGGGTCGACCGCCTGCGGTGAGGAGTGTCCGAGCACGGCCGCGACCTGTGCCTGCACCAGCTCCAGGACGATCCCCGGCCGGTCCGCCTCGGGCGCCGCCGCCACCCGCTGGGCGAGGGTGCCGCCGCCCGTTGTCTGCTCGCGGCGGGCGGGGGCCCGTACGAGGCCCCGCATCAAGGCCGGCAGCAGGCCGGCCCGGGACTGGGCGCGCAACGCGGCCTGGTCGAGGAGTACGGGTACCGCCAGGGCGCCGTCCACCTGCCCGGCGCGGTCGAAGAGTTCCAGGCCGAGGTCGTTGGGGATGGCCCCGACGCCCATGCGTGCCCAGCGTGCCACGCTGCTCTCGTCCAGCAGCCTGGCCATGCTGCGCTCCTCGGCCCAGAGGCCCCAGGCGAGGGAGGTGGCGGGGAGTCCGGCTGCCCGGCGCCGGGCGGCGAGGGCGTCGAGGGTGGCGTTGGCGGCGGCGTAGTTGCCCTGGCCGGGGCTGCCGATGAGGGCGGCCACGGAGGAGAACAGCAGGAACGAGGAGAGTTCGCTGTCCGCCGTCAGCTCGTCCAGATACAGGGCCGCGTCCAGCTTCGGGCGCATGACGCGCTCGATCTGATCCGGGGTCAGGGCCTCGATGGTGCTGTCGGACACGATGCCAGCGGCGTGGATCACGGCGGTCAGGGGGTGTTCGAGTGCGCCGATGAGGTGGGCGAGTTCCTCGCGGTTGGTGACGTCGCAGGCGGCGATGTCGACGTGTGCGCCGAGCTCGGTCAGTTCTGCGGCGAGTTCGGGTGCGCCTTGGGCGGCGGTGCCGCGGCGGCTGAGGAGCAGGAGGTGCTTGGCTCCGTAGGTCTGTGCGTAGTGCTTGGCGAACAGTGCGCCCAGACCACCCGTGCCGCCGGTGATGAGGACGGTGCCGTCGGGGTTGAAGGGGGTGGGGACGGTGAGGACGATTTTGCCGGTGTTGCGGCCTTCGCGGAGGTGGCGGAAGGCTTCTTGTCCGCGTCGGACGTCCCAGGTGCGCAGGGGTGCGTGGGTGAGGGTGCCTTGTTCGAAGAGGGTGACGATCTCTTGGAGCATTTCCTGGATGCGGTCGGGGCCTGCTTCGAAGAGGTCGTAGGAGCGGTAGTGGACTCCGGGCCATTGTTTGGCGATGACTTCGGGGTCGCGGATGTCGGCTTTGCCCATTTCGATGAAGCGGCCGCCGTGGGGGAGGAGGTCGAGGGTCGCGTCGACGAATTCGCCTGCGAGTGCGTCGAGTACGACGTCGACTCCGTTGCCGTTGGTGGTGTTGAGGATGTGTTCGCGGAAGGTGAGGTCGCGGGAGTTGGCGATGTGGTCGTCGGTGATGCCGAGGGCGCGGACGGCGTCCCATTTGGGGGTGGAGGCGGTGGCGAAGACTTCGGCGCCGAAGTGGTGGGCGAGTTGTACGGCGGCCATGCCGACGCCGCCCGCGGCCGCGTGGACCAGGAGGCGTTCGCCGGCGCGCAGGCCGGCGAGGTCGACCAGACCGTAGTACGCGGTCAGGTACACGAGGGGCACCGCGGCCGCCTGGGCGAAGGTGAACCCTGCGGGGATCGGCGCCACCAGACGCCGGTCGGCGATGGCCATCGGTCCGAAGGAGTCCAGGATCAGGCCCATCACGCGGTCGCCCGGTGCCAGGTCCGTGACTCCGGAGCCGACCTCGAGGATCACGCCGGCGGCCTCGCTGCCGAGCGGGGCCTCACCGGGGTACATGCCCAGCGCGATCAGTACGTCGCGGAAGTTCAGGCCCGCGGCCCGCACTCCGACCCGCACCTCGTGGGCGTCCAGCGGCCGGTCTGCCCCCGAAGGCACGAGGGCCAGCCCCTCGAGCGAGCCCTTCTCCGCCACCCCGAGGCGCCAGGCCGCGTCCGCCGGAGTCCCGGCGAGGGCCGCCCGGCTCAGGCGAGGAGCCAGAATTCCTCCGGCTCGCAGGGCGAGTTGGGGTTCGTCGAGGCCGGCGAGTGCGGCCCAGTCGGGGGTGGTGGTGTCGGTGTCGTGTTCGAGGTCGATGAGGAGGATGCGGTCGGGGTGTTCGGACTGGGCGCTGCGGACGAGTCCCCAGATGGGGGCCTGTGTGAGTTCGGGGGCTTCGCCTTCGGCTGTGGCGATGCCGTTGCGGGTGGCGATGATCAGGCGGGCGTTGGTGAAGACGTCGGCCGCCAGCCACTCCTGGAGCAGAGCGAGCGCATGCTCGGTGGTCTCCTGAGCCGAAGCGGAGCGTACGCCTTCGGCGACGACGAGCTCCGGCACCGGAACCCCGTGCGCCACCGCATCGGCGAGTGCCGCGAGATCCGCGTACGCGTCCCCACCGATCCGCTCGACCCGCAACGGCGCTCCCGCCTCTGGCAGGACCACGGGGACCCACTCCACCTGGAACAGCGACTCGTGCCCGGCGTCACGACCGGCCGCCGCACCGAGTTGGGCGCGTGCCACGGGCCGGAAGGTGAGGGTGTCGACGGTTGCCACGGGCGTGCCGTCGGTGTCGGCGAGGTCGATGCGCAGGGCGTCGTCGCCTGCGCGGGTGATCCGCACCCGGATCCGGGTCCCCGCTGTCCGGGGCAGGTTGACGCCTGTCCAGGCGAAGGGCAGGGCGGTTGTGGTGTTGCCGGGCCCGCTGTTCAGCCATTCGAGGCCGCCGTGCAGGGCGGCGTCCAGCAGTGCCGGGTGGATGGCGAAGCCGTCGACAGGGGTTCCCTCGGGGAGGGCGATCTCTGCGTGGACGGCGTCGTCGGTGCGCCAGGCGGTCTGTACGCCTTGGAAGAGGGGGCCGTATTCGTATCCGGCGTCGGCGAGTTCCGTGTACAGGGTGTCCACGGAGATCGGGGTCGCTCCGGTGGGCGGCCAGGCGGTGGGTAGTCCCTGTACGGGTGTGGTGGTTTCGGGGGCGAGTCGGCCGCGTGCGTGGCACACGGCCTCGGTGCCGGAGCGGGAGTAGAGGTCGACCTGGCGGTGTCCGTCTTCCTCTGGTTCTCCGACAGTGACCTGGAGTTGGCGGGTGGAGTCGGTGTCCAGGACGAGGGGGGCTTCGAGTACGAGTTCTTCGAGGACGGGTGTGCCGGTGTGGCGGCCGGCGGAGAGTGCGAGTTCCACGAGGGCGGCGCCGGGGACGATCAGTGTGCCGAGGACGACGTGGTCTTCGACCCAGGGCTGGGTCTCGCGGGAGATGCGCCCGGAGAACAGCCAGCTGTCCGCGGTACCCACTTGTACGGCGGCAGCCAGTACCGGGTGCCCGAACGAGTCGAGTCCCGCTGAGGTGACGTCGCCCGTTTCACTGCCGGAGCCGAGCCAGTAGTGCTCGTGCTGGAAGGCGTAGGTGGGGAGGTCGATGCGTGTGGCGCCGGTGTTGGCGTAGTAGGTGTTCCAGTTGATGGGGATGCCGGCGGTGTGGGCGTGGCCGAGGAAGGCGGCGAAGGCGCCGGCCTCGGACTGGCGGGCACGGAGAGCGGGGGTGAGGACGATCCCGTCTTCGTCTTCGAGGATGTGGCGGGTGAGTGCGGTGAGGATGGCGTCGGGGCCGAGTTCGAGGTAGCGGGTGACGCCTTGGTGGTGGAGGGTGCGGATGCCGTCGTGGAATCGGACGGCACTGCGGACGTGCTGGACCCAGTAGCCGGGGTCGGTCAGTTCGTCGGTGACGAGGTCGCCGGTGACGTTGGAGACGACGGCGGTGCGCGGCGGGTGGAAGGTGAGGCTTTCGGCAATCTTCCGGAACTCGGCGAGCATGGGTTCCATGCGGGGGGAGTGGAAGGCGTGGCTGACCCGCAGGCGGGTGGTTTTGCGGCCGAGCTTGTCCCAGTGGGGGAGCCAGGTGTCGAGGGCGTCGAGGTCGCCGGAGACGACGATGGAGCGCGGTCCGTTGACGGCTGCGATCTCCAGGCGGCCTTCGTACCCGGCCAGTGCTTCGGTGACTTCGGATTCCTCGGCCTGGATGGCGGCCATGCCGCCGCCGTCGGGCAGGTTGCCCATGAGGCGGCCGCGGGCGGCGACGAGGGTGCAGGCGTCGGGGAGGGAGAGGACTCCTGCGACGTGTGCGGCGGCGATCTCTCCGACGGAGTGGCCGATGAGGTAGTCGGCGCGGATGCCGAGGGATTCGACCAGCCGGTACAGGGCGACCTCGATGGCGAAGAGCGAGGTCTGGGTGTACTCGGTGGCGTTCAGGGTCGCGTCTGGGGCGGCGAGGAGTTCACGCAGGGAACGGCCGAGCAGCGGATCGAGCTCCGCGCACACCTCATCGAGCGCGGCAGCGAACACGGGGTAGGCGGCGGCCAGTTCCAGACCCATACCCGCACGCTGGGCACCCTGCCCGGTGAACAGGAACGCGGTCTTGCCACCCACCGGACGGCCCTGAGAGACCCCCGGACCGGGCTCACCGGCGGCCAGAGCCGCGAGCCCGGCGAGCAGCTCCTCGCGGTCGCCGGCGACGACGACACCGCGGTGTTCAAGTTGGGCGCGGGTGGTGGCCGCGGAGTACGCGGTGTCCAGCAGCCCGGACTCAGGCCGGGTGCTCAGGTGCGCCCGCAGCCGCTCCGCCTGCGCACGCAGCGCGGGTACGGACTTCGCCGACACCACCACCGGAACAGCGGGGAGTTCCTCACCGGTGGGTTCCGTGGTCTTCGCGAGGACGGCCGGGGCCTCCTCGATGATCACGTGTGCGTTCGTTCCACTGATGCCGAAGGAGGAAACGCCCGCGCGGCGCGGACGGCCCTCGGCCGCAGGCCACGGCTCGGCCTCGGCCAGCAGACGTACCTCGCCCGTCGACCAATCCACGTGCGGAGAGGGAGCGTCGAGGTGCAGGGTGCCCGGCAGCGTGGCGTACTGCATCGCCTTGAGCATCTTGATGACGCCCGCCACGCCTGCGGCCGCGGCCGTGTGGCCGATGTTGGACTTGATGGAGCCCAGGCGGAGCGGTCCGTTCTCGCGCTCCTGGCCGTACGTGGCCAGCAGTGCCTGCGCCTCGATCGGGTCGCCGAGCCGCGTGCCCGTACCGTGACCCTCCACCGCGTCCACATCGCCCGCGGCGAGCCGGGCGTTGGCGAGGGCCTGGCGGATGACCCGCTCTTGCGAAGGGCCGTTGGGGGCGGTCAGTCCGTTGGAGGCGCCGTCCTGGTTGACGGCGCTGCCGCGCAGGACACCGAGGACGCGGTGGCCGTTGCGGCGGGCGTCCGAGAGGCGTTCCAGAACCAGCAGGCCCAGGCCGTCCGAGAAGGAGGTGCCGTCGGCGGCTGCGGAGTACGGCTTGCAGCGCCCGTCCTCTGCCAGACCCTGCTGGCGGCTGAACTCGGTGAGCAGGAACGGGCCGGACATGATCGTGACACCGCCGGCCAGGGCGAGGGAGCATTCGCCCGAGCGCAGGGATTGCGCCGCCAGGTGCAGGGCGACGAGCGAGGAGGAGCAGGCGGTGTCGATGGACACGGCCGGACCCTCCAGGCCCAAGGCGTACGACACCCGGCCCGACAGCACGCTCGTGGTGCTGCCCGCGAGGCGGAAGCCCTCCACCTCGGGCTGCGAGGCTCCGGCACCGCCGCCGTAGTCGCCCATGGCCATCACGCCGCAGAACACGCCGGTCTCGCTGCCGCGCAGGCTGACCGGGTCGATGCCCGAGGCCTCGAAGGCCTCCCAGGCGGCTTCCAGCATCAGCCGTTGCTGCGGGTCCATCGCCAGGGCCTCGCGGGGGCTGATGCCGAAGAACCCGGCATCGAACTCGCCCACGCCGTCGAGGAATCCGCCGCCCCGGGTGTAGATCCTTCCGGCCTTCTCGGGGTCTGCGTCGTACAGACCCTCGCCCCAGCCGCGGTCGTCCGGGAGCGGGGTGATGGCGTCGCGGCCTTCGGCGAGGAGTTGCCACAGTTCCTCGGGCGAGGTGACCCCGCCCGGGTAGCGGCAGCTCATGCCGACGATGGCGAGCGGCTCGTCGTCGACGGGCTTGCGGGCGGCACGGGCCGCCGGACGGGTTCTGCCCGGGTCCGCTCCGCCGGCCTCGGCGAGCAGGAACTCGGCCACCGCCTGGGGGGTCGGGTGGTCGAAGACGAGGGTGGAGGGCAGACGTACGCCGCTGGCCTGGGTGAGGCGGTTACGGAGCTCCACGGCGCCGAGCGAGTCGAGGCCCAGGTCCTTGAAGGCCCGGCCGGGATCGACCGTGTCCGCTGAGGCGTGGCCGAGTGCGGCGGCGGCCTGGGCCCGTACAAGCTCCAGGACCAGACGCGGACGGTCGGCCTCTGCCGTCTCGGCGAGGCGCTGGGCGAGGGAGCCGCCGGCGGGCTGGGTGCGGCGTGCGGGTGTGCGGACGAGTCCGCGCAGGAGTGCGGGGAGCAGGCCGGAGCGGGCCTGGTCGCGCAGGGCCGGCTGTTCGAGGCGTACGGGTACCAGGAGTGCGGAGTCGTGACGGAGTGCGGCGTCGTAGAGCTCGAGGCCTTGTTCGGCGGAGAGGCCGCTCATACCGGCGCGTTCGAGTCGGGCCAGTTCTGTCTCGTCGAGGGTTCCGCCCATGCCGCCGGCTTCGGCCCACAGGCCCCAGGCGAGGGAGGTGGCGGGGAGTCCGGTTGCCCGGCGCCGGGCGGCGAGGGCGTCGAGGGTGGCGTTGGCGGCGGCGTAGTTGCCCTGGCCGGGGCTGCCGATGAGGGCGGCCACAGAGGAGAACAGGATGAAGGAGGAGAGTTCCAGACCGGCCGTCAGCTCGTGCAGGTGCAGGGCGGCGTCGATCTTGGGTGCGAGGACTCGTTCGATGTGGGCGGGGGTGAGGGTTTCGATGGTGGCGTCGTCGAGGATTCCGGCGGCGTGGACGACGGCGGTGAGCGGACGCTCCAGGGAGCCGATGATCCGTGCCAGTGCGTCCCGGTCGCTGACGTCGCAGGCGGCGACGTCGACCTTGGCGCCCAGCTCGGTCAGTTCCGTGACGAGTTCGGTGACGCCTTCGGCGGTGGTGCCGCGGCGGCTCACCAGCAGGAGGTGTCGGGCTCCGTACGCCTCCACGTAGTGCTTGGCGAACAGTGCGCCCAGACCACCCGTACCACCGGTGATCAGGACCGTGCCCTCCGGGTCCAGGGACCGGGTCACCGCACCGGTGGCCGGGGCTTGCGCCCGGCCGAGACGCGGTACGCGGACCTCCTCGCCACGGACGGCGAGCTGAGGCTCGTCCAGGCCGGCGAGTGCGGCCCAGTCGGGGGTGGTGGTGTCGGTGTTGTCTTCGAGGTCTATGAGGAGGATGCGGTCGGGGTGTTCGGACTGGGCGCTGCGGACGAGTCCCCAGATGGGGGCCTGTGCGAGTTCGGGGGCTTCGCCCTCGGATGTGGCGATGCCGTTGCGGGTGGCGATGATCAGGCGGGCGTCGGCGAAGGCGTCGGTCGCCAGCCACTCCTGGAGCAGGGCGAGGGCCCACAGGGTCGTCTCGTGGGGAGTGCACTGCGGCACCACCTCGGCCACGACCAACTCGGGCAGATCGAGGCCGGAGGTCACCGCCGTGGCCAGGGCGGCCAGGTCCGCGTAGGTGTGGCCGAGGAGTTCGACCCGAACCGGGGCCGCGGCAACGGGTGTTGTGGCGGCGGGAACCCACTCCACCCGGTACAGGGCATCCGTCGCCGGTCGGCGCGGGGCAGCCTTGAGTACCACGCTGTGTGCGGTGGCGCACGCGTGCCCGTTCGTGTCCGCGAGGTCGATCCGCAGGATGGACTCGGCCTGTGCCTCGATCCGGACCCGGGCGGGTGCCGCGGAACCGGCTCGGACGGTGAATCCGCACCAGGTGGAGGGAATTTCGGGCGCAGCGATGCCGGAACGATGCTTGGCGGGCCGGCCGTGGAGGGCCGCGTCGAGGAGAGCCGGGTGCATCACGAAGCGCGTGTCCGCCGCGTCCTCGGGGAGCGCGATCTCGGTGTAGACGTACCGCTCGTCACGCCAAGCGGCGCGTACTCCCTGGAAGACCGGACCGTACTCGTATCCGGCGTCACCGAGGCTCTCGTACAGATCCGTGACCGTGATCGGCTCGGTGCCCGCGGGGGGCCACTCGACCGCGTCCCAGTCCTGGCCCGACACCGCCGGGACGGCGAGGACTCCCCGGGCGTGGCACACGGTCTCTGACCGGGAACCGCTGTAGACGGCGGCCTCGCGCCGCCCGTCCTCGTCGGGAGCGCCGAGCGTGACCTGCACCTGGGTGCCCGACGCGTCGGCGGGCAGCGTCAGCGGGGCCTGGAGCACCAGCTCCTCAACGGTGGGGGAGCCTGCCTCGCGGCCCGCAGCGAGGACCAGTTCCAGGAGCGCGGCACCCGGAACGAGCGACTCGCCGACGATCACGTGATCCGCCAGCCAGGGCAACGTTTCTCCGGAGATGCGGCCGGTGAACAGCCACTCGTCACGGTCGCCGACCTGAGTGCAGGCGGCGAGCACCGGGTGGTCCACCTGCCCGAGCCCGGCGGCCGTCAGGTCGCCGGCACCGGAGGTGCGCGCGAGGCGGAACCGGTCGCGCTGGAAGGCGTAGGTGGGGAGGTCGATGGGGTGGGCGCCGGTGTTGGCGTAGTAGGTGTGCCAGTTGATGGGGATGCCGGCGGTGTGGGCGTGGCCGAGGAAGGCGGCGAAGGTACCGGCCTCGGACTGGCGGGCACGGAGAGCGGGGCTGAGGACGAGGTTGTCTTCGTCTTCGAGGATGTGGCGGGTGAGTGCGGTGAGGATGGCGTCCGGGCCGAGTTCGAGGTAGCGGGTGACGCCTTGGTGGTGGAGGGTGCGGATGCCGTCGTGGAAGCGGACTGCGTTGCGGACGTGCTGGACCCAGTACCCGGGGTCGGTCAGCTCGTCGGTGACGAGGTCGCCGGTGACGTTGGAGACGACGGCGGTGCGCGGCGGGTGGAAGGTCAGGCCTTCGGCGACCTTCTGGAACTCGGCGAGCATGGGTTCCATACGCGGGGAATGGAAGGCATGACTGACCCGCAGGCGGGTCGTTTTGCGGCCGAGCTTGTCCCAGTGGGGGAGCCAGGTGTCGAGGGCGTCGAGGTCGCCGGAGACGACGATGGAGCGTGGTCCGTTGACGGCTGCGATCTCCAGGCGGCCCTCGTATCCGGCCAGTGCTTCGGTGACTTCGGATTCGTCGGCCTGGATGGCGGCCATGCCGCCGCCGTCGGGCAGGTTGCCCATGAGGCGGCCGCGGGCGGCGACGAGGGTGCAGGCGTCGGTGAGGGAGAGGACTCCTGCGACGTGTGCGGCGGCGATCTCGCCGACGGAGTGGCCGATCAAGTAGTCGGCGCGGATGCCGAGGGATTCGACCAGCCGGTACAGGGCGACCTCGATGGCGAAGAGGGAGGTCTGGGTGTACTCGGTGGCGTTCAGGGTCGTGTCTGGGGCGGCGAGGAGTTCACGCAGGGGACGATCCAGGAGCGGATCGAGCTCCGCGCACACCTCATCCAGGGCAGTGGCGAACACGGGGTAGGCGGCGGCCAGTTCCAGACCCATACCCGCGCGCTGCGCACCCTGCCCGGTGAACAGGAAGGCAGTCTTGCCACCCACCGGACGGCCCTGGGACACCCCCGGGCCGGGCTCCCCGGCGGCCAGAGCCGCAAGCCCGGCAAGCAGCTGCTCCCGGTCACCCGCCACGACGACACCGCGGTGTTCCAGCTGGGCGCGGGTGGTGGCCGCGGAGTACGCGGTGTCCAGCAGCCCGGACTCAGCTCGGGTGCTCAGGTGCGCCCGCAGCCGCTCCGCCTGCGCACGCAGCGCGGGTACGGACTTCGCCGACACCACCACCGGAACAGCCGGAACCACCGCCGGAACCGCCGGAACCGCCGGAACACCCGGAACCGCCGGGAGTTCCCCGCGGTGGCGTTCCGTACCCCCGACATCATCGGGGACACCGGTCAGGACCACGTGGCAGCAGGTGCCGCCGATGCCCAGCGAGGTGACGCCCGCGGCGATCTGCGGGGTTTTGGTGGCGGGCCAGGGCTCGGTGGCCGTGGCGACCCGGAGCCCCAGGTCGTCCAGGGGGATGTCGGGGTTGGGACGGACGTGGTTCAGGCTCGGGACCAGGGTCCGGTGGTGCACGCACAGCGCGGTCTTGATCAGTCCGGCGATGCCCGCCGCGCCTTCCAGGTGGCCGATGTTGGTCTTCACGGAGCCGACCACCAGCGGGGCCGTACGCTCTGCGGCCTGCGCGTAGGCCTCGCCCAGGGCCGCCGCCTCGATCGGGTCGCCGACGCGGGTGCCGGTGCCGTGCAGTTCGACGTACTGGACCTGGGTCGCGTCCAGACCCGCGCGGGCCAGGGCCTCGCCGGCCGTACGGGCCTGGGCGGCGGCGCTGGGGACGGTGAGGCCGCCCTCGCCGGTGCCGGTGCCCAGGGCGCTGCCCTCGATGACCGCGTACACGCGGTCGCCGTCGGCGACCGCCCGGTCGTACGGCTTGAGGACGACCAGGCCGCCGCCTTCACCGCGTACGTAACCGTTGGCGCGCTCGTCGAAGACGTAGCTGGTGGCGTCGGGCGAGAGGGCGCCGGCCGCCTCGACCACCGCGGTGCTGAGCGGGCTGACGATCAGGTGGACGCCACCCGCGAGAGCGGTGTCCGCCTCGCCGCGACGGAGGCTCTCGCACGCCAGGTGGACGGCGACGAGCGAGGAGGACTGGCCGGTGTCCACGGTCATGCTGGGTCCGTGCAGGCCCAGCGTGTGCGAGATCCGGTTGGCGATCATGGCGCGGCCGGTGCCCGTGAGGGTGTGGCGGCTGATGTCGCGACTGTCGCCCCGGGCCACGAGGTCCGCGTAGTCGGCGGCCATGACGCCGAGGAAGACGCCGATCCGTCCGGCCCGGTGCTCGGCTTCCTCTCGGGTCTTGGCTTCCTCCCGGGTCTCGAGGTCCTCCCGGCCCGCGGTCTCGGACGGACCGGGGACGATTCGCGCGTCCTCCAGCCCCTGCCATGCGAGTTCGAGGGCGAGACGCTGCTGCGGATCGGTCTCCGCGGCTTCCTTGGGGGACATGCGGAAGAACTCGGCGTCGAACTCCTCGACGCCGTCGACGAATCCTCCCCGGGCGGGGCCGAAGGGGCGCTCGGGAGCGCGGTCGCGGATGGCGTCGCGGCCTTCGGCCAGCAGGCGCCAGAACTCCTCTGGTCCCGATGCGTTGGGCAGCCGGGAGGCGATCCCCACGATCGCTATCCGGTGCCGATCTGCGCCCGTCATATGCACTTCCCCCGTTGTTGCTCAGCTTTCGCCGGTCGTCGTGGGGGGAGGCTAGGCGGGGGCGGAAGGCAACCGGCGAGTAGCGGCGGAAAGCTGCCAAGTTCCGTGACCGGAACGGGCCGTAGTATCGCCACGTAGGCCTCAAGACCTGGTGGCCTGTCCGAAACTGTCCAGGCTGAGGAGGGAGCGGAACCAGGCTCGTGGCCCGGTTTCTTGTTGCCCGCTCAGTCGGTTACTGTCGTGCCCCGCTGGGACGGTTGGGACGGCCGTGCCGGATTCCGCGAGGACCCCGACCTCTCTCACTCTTAGGGAGACCCGTTCATGAACCCCCTGCTGATCCCCGTCGTCGCCGCACAAGCGGTGTACGTGCGCCTGTCCACCGAGACCCTGCCACCTGCGGGCGGGCCCGACTCCGGTACGGCCGGCGGAACGGCGGGCGCGGCGGCCGACGCGGCGGCCGGTGCCGGACCGCTGCGGATAGCGGTGGTCGGCGAATCGACGGCGGCGGGCTGCGGAGTGGAGCGGCACGAGGACGGATTCACCGGTCAGTTCGCGCGGGAGCTCAGTGCGCGCACCGGGCGCCCCGTGGACTGGTCGGTTTTCGGCCGGTACGGGGCCACGGCGCGGCGTATCCGGTACCGACTGGTGCCCGAGCTGGACACCGGCCTCCACGTGGCGGCGCTGCTGGCGGGGGTCAACGACGTACTGACCCGGCGCAGTTCGCAGGACTGGGGCGATGATCTGGCGGCGGTGGTCGGCGAGCTCGCGCAGCGGGCGGACCAGGTCCTGGTGACGGGGATACCGCCGTTCGGAGAGTTCCCCTCCATCCCGAAAACGCTGGGCCGCTACCTGGGGGAGCGGGCGGCGGTGCTGGACGAGGTCGCGCAGCGGGTCTGCTCGGAGGTCCAGGGGGTGACGTGGATCCCGTCCGCGAACGTCCTGCCGATGGGTCCGGACTTCTTCGCCCGGGACCGGTTCCACCCTTCCGCCCAGGGGTACCGCGAGTGGGCGCAGGTCGTTGCCGGGAAGGTGGCGCTGTGAGCGGGGCGGGGGAGCAGGGGCGGGCCGGGGGCCGGCCGTCCGTGCCCGGCGGGCGGGACCCGCTGACGGGGCTGCCGTTCGTGGACGAGCACCGGGTGCTGGTGGCCGCGGATGCCGCACAGGTGTGGCGGACGCTGACCGAGGTGGTCGGACGGAAGCGGGGCGGACGCAGTGAGGCGTACGCCCGACTGGTGCGCGCCGAGCCGGCAGCCGCTTCGGGACCGCCGTTGGAGCTGGGCTCGACGCTGCCCGGGATGCGTGTCGTGGAGTCCGTACCGGGCGTCCGGGCCGTCCTCACGGGACGCCATTTCCTCTCGCGGTACACGCTGATCGTCGCGCTGGAGCCGGAGCCGGACGGTTCGGGGACGGTGCTGGTGGCGGGTACGTACGCGGTGTTCCCGGGGCCGTTCGGCTTCGTGTACCGGCAGCTGGTCATCGAGTCGGGCGCGCACACGAAGGCGGTACGGGGGCTGCTGGCGAGGGTCCGCGACCGGGCGGAGCGCTGATTGCGCCGAGCGGTCCGAGCGCTCCGGGCGGTCCGAGTGCCGACCCTTCGGTGTCCGCGTGGGAAACGACGGGAGAATACCGGGACGCCGGGGGTGAGGCCCGGACGAAAGGGAATTTCTGCCGTTGAATTGTTACACCCTTCAATAAGTGAATGGTGTGTGATGCGCCACCGACGACTGTTCATCGCGGGGAGGTTGCCCCGTCGCGCGGTCATGAAAGGCGCAGGTCGGTGCGGGGGTGGCGGCTGTTTTGGACGCGATTTGACGAGCCTAGGTGCTCGTCCTAATATCGGCCCCGTTCTCAATGATTGGTGAAATCTTCACCACGTGAGGCTATGATTCCGCTTGTATACGGAGTTGTATACGAAAGGTCCGGACCCGCTGAACCGGTAATGGCTGCGCGGAGCTCGTAGTTGCGTGGGGGCGAGAGCAGGCATCATTTGCGCGTGTTGCTGGGGGCACACGAATGGCGGCGACAGCGGAACAACGTGACGTACCCGCGGAACGCAGAGGGTGGCCGGAGCAGGACGCCGTCGTCCGGCTGCAGGACGCACTCTTCCGGGGGCGGGAGCTCATCGAATCCACCCTCTCGACATTGATTCGGGAGGCCGCGGGGTCGGCCGAGCCCGTTCCGGTGACGCACACCGGGCGCAGTGAGCTCGCCGACGCGGTGGCGCAGGTGCTGGACAAGGGCGGGCGCGACATCGCCATTGCCCTGACCGAGGCGGGAGAGTTCACCGATGCGGTACTCGGGCACCTGAACCGGGTGCCGGCCGGTCTGCCCGTGCGGGTGCTGTGCACCGCCACCGCCGCCGACGTCCACGCCGACCGGCTGAGCCGCTTCCAGGAGCGGCCGCGCACCGAGATCCGCGTCACCGACCGGGAACTCCGGGCCGCCCTCGTCGTGGACGGCACCGCCGCCGTGGTTTCCGGCACGGCTGCGGAGGGAGCCGCCGTGGTGATCGGCGATGTCGGCACCGTCCAGGCCCTGGAGCTGCTGTTCGCGTGCGTGTGGGCCGGGCGCCCACGGCTGAATGACCAGCTCCACTTCGGTCCGCGACTCCGCTCCGAGCTGGGCCGGAACGTCCTGCGGCAGCTCTGCTCCGGCAGCACCGACGAAGCGGCAGCCCGGGACCTTGCCGTGTCGCTGCGCACGTACCGGCGGTACGTCGCGGACATCATGCGGGAACTCGATGCCGGATCCCGGTTCCAAGTCGGCGTCCGAGCGATCGAGTTCGGCCTGGTCTCCGACTGACTCGGCTTGCCCCGCGTCCCCTCACCCCCACTCCCCCCCCACCTCTCCCACCCTCCCCCCTCACGGCCCCACCGGCCGCACGGAAAGCGAGAAGGCGTGATCGAACCGTCCGTACAACCCCGAGACGAGCTGGAGCGGGGGCTGCTGGAGGTGCAGGCGCTCATCGAACTCTCCATCGCCCTCCACCGGGACCGCAACGTCAAGGAACGGCTGATCACCCGGCTGGACGGCACCTGCGCCGACGTGCTCGACACCGTGTGCGAGCTCATCGACGGTGCCACGCACAGCATCGACATGGTCCACGCCCGCGGACCGAGCCTCTCCGCGCAGGCAGCCCGGCTGTCCTGGGCCGAGCACGAGCTGCGCCGGGCCGCGGCCGGTGTGAAGGTCCGCCTGCTGGCCGTGCCGAGCAGGCTCGACGGGGACTTCGTCCGGGACCAGCTGCGCAGCGAGAACCCCGTGGAGATCCGGGTCGCCGCCGTTCCTCCCCTCCAGGCACTCGTCGTGGACGGCCGGACGGCACTGGTGGTCGCCGGGCCCGCGGGAGGCGGCAGGGTCTCGCTGATCCGTGCCCCCGAGGTCGTGCACGCCATGCGCAGTCTGTTCCGGGGCGTGTGGAGCGGGGCGACCCCGGCCAGCGACGGCCTCGTGTTCGGCGAGCGGACCGCGCTCGCCCGGCGGATCCTGGGCGCCCTCCAGCGGGGGATCACCGACGAGGCGGCCGCCCGCGAACTCGAGGTCTCGGTCCGTACCTACGGGCGGCACGTCGCCGAAATCATGGCGGCCCTGGGCGCCAGTTCCCGCAGCCAGGCCGGGGCCCGCGCGGCGAAACTGGGCTTCCTCACGGCATCGGCCGAAATGCACGTCTGACCCGGCCCCTGCGCATTCATCCCGTCCACTTCTCCCGGACTTCCGGATTTCCGATTTCCTTGGCGAAAGGGAGATCCGGCGAGTGTGACGAACTCGTTTTGCAATCACAGCAGTCACCATGAGTGTTGTCACCGCATTGCTGGGGCATCCCAGTGCAGGAACGGCTGAAACGGTTGACCCGGCGACCATATTTCCGACGGTGCCCTACACCGTCGATGCGGCTCGGGAAGCCCTCCTCGCCCAAGGCGTGAAGTGGCGCGGTTTCCGAGGTGCGCCTGGCGTGGGGGCGCGCGGGTGGACGGTTTCGACGTGTAGGACGCCTACCCATCCGTCGGACCCGTCGCCCGCTGGGAAATGGCGCGGGTTGGTCACGGCGCCAGTGCGGTGGCCACCCGGGCCAGGCGGTCGGCCACTCGGCTCGCTCCCACAGCCGCCGCTGAAACGCGCCGGCCGCGTCGTACTCCGCGCCGAACAGCAGTTCCTCGGCCTCCTCGCTCTGGATGCACGAGGAGAGGTGCCCCAGCCAGAAGAGCGGCTCGTCCAGGAGCCCGGCCTGGTACGTGAGGGGGCCACCGCCATAGCCCGGTATCCGGGCAGGATGCAGGTCTGCGCTGTTCGTCACGGAGGGCATCATGCTGCCCAGGCGCCGTGTCCATGAGGCCGGGCACACCAGCCGATCTTCGTGGGTTGTGCAAGGGCGATCGGTCAGCCGAGCGGACTCGCGTCGGCGCCACTCCTCTTCATGCATGCCTCGTCGTAGGCCGTCAGAGTAATCGCGCTCGTTTTCTCGGCGATCCCGTATTGCACGCTCACGGTCCAGCCACGCTGCTTGAGGATCGCGTGGGCCTCGCCGATCACCCCGTCCAGGGTCTCGCGCTCCCTCAGCCCCCCAGACTGCTGCCAGTCGCGTTCACGCAGCTCGCCCACCACCGCCTTGAAGCGGTCGAAGTCAAGCGGGGCCGTCTCGTCACCGATGCCCCTGAAAGCGACGGCGCACGAGGGTGGCGAGCCGGCCGGAGCGTCCTCGAATGGACGGGCGTATTCCGGCGCGTTCGCCGGAACGCCGACGGCCGCGACCGAGGTGTCGAGGTCGATGCGCACGACCTCCTTCGTGAGCGGCCCGGTGCCCGCGGGCCGTGGCGACGCCTGCACGGGAGCGGCAGTTGTCCCGGTGCCGGTACCGCTCTCGCCGCAACCCCCGGTTCCAAGCGCGATGACCGCGATTGCCACGACGGCACGCTTCATCCTGTTCACAGTTGTTCCCTCCCAGGCCCCCGGGGGGCATGCGCCCTCGCGATCAACGGAGGAGTGTGCCACGGTGCGTCGATGAGGGGCCCGCGGCCCCACCGGGCGGAACCCCTGATCCGGGTCGACTGGCGGAACCCTATTGGCGGGACATCCCTTGGACGGTGTCTCACCTGGCGATCTTGTCCGCTGCAGGGCCGTAGGCGCTCAGGGTGGGGACAGCCTGTCAGGCCGGCCAGCTGAGCCGGCCGTCCACGATGGCCAGTAGAGACGCGGGCATCTCGTCGATGACCCAGGCGAACTCCAGGGCTGCGAGCGTGGCTCCCCGGTTCGTCCACACGAGGATCGCCCAGTACGAGCGCCGCACGCCACACAACCCCGGCGGCGACCAGGATTCCGTCGACGCCCGCTTCTTCGCGATCGTCACCGACCTCGTCGGCACACCCAAGACTCAATCACGTTCAATGGCTCTGACGCTGATGTGAAGAACACGCCCGTGCGTGATCTCAGAATTCACGGCGTTTCCGGATCGTCGGGATATTCGCTGTCCCTGATGCCCCGGAGGGGTAGGGCGCGGTACGTCGCCGGCGGGCGGTGTGCGGGCGGCGTGGGCCAATGGCCCCGTCTGGTCACTCGCCCCGCTGCGATGGTGGGCCAATGGCCCACCGTTTCGTCAGTGAGTTGAGCCGCTGTACCCCCTTCGGTCTATCCTTGTAGCCATCACACACCTTCGGCGCCGCGCAGCGCCGTCCGGCGACGAGGCCGGACCGGCCCGCGGTGCTTTCGTCGTGTCCGAGCCCCCACCACCCCCGGGGAGCCTCGCGCGCGGTGAGGAACAGATCAAGGGGGGCGGGATTGGCCGCCGTGCAGAAGTACTTCATGGCCCCGGATCCGGGGCGGGTCAGGCTCAGGGTCTCGCTGCGTGCCGTCGTCGGCATCGTGCTCGCGGTCGCCCTGGCCGAGCTGCTCGGTCTGTCCCTCGTCGCGTCCATCACCGCCGGCCTCGCCGCGCTGCTCGCCCTCTTCACGGTCGCCGACCCCACGGTGCGCCGCCAGGCGGTCACCACCGCCCTGCTGCCGACGGTCGGCTTCCCCGTCCTCGCCGTCGCGACCCTCTTGCACGGCGCCCCGCTCCTGCGCGACGCGGCCTGGCTGCTCGTGATCTTCGCCGGCGTGTACGCGCGCCGCTGGGGGCCGCGTGGACACGCGCTCGGCATCTTCGCCTTCATGCAGTTCTTCGTGACCCAGTTCCTGCACGCCCTCCCCGCCCAGCTCCCCGAGCTGTACGCGGCCACCGGCATTGCCTTGGGTGCGGCCGCGACCGTGCGCTTCGTGTTGTGGCCCATCGAGCGCCGTGTCCCGCCGCCGGCAGTGCCCGCCGCTCTGCCCGGTACGGGGCTCGCCCGGGCTACCACCCGTCAGGCCGTCCAGGTCTCCGTTGCCTCGGGGGCGGCCCTCGTCATCGGGCAGTTCCTCTCGGAGGAGCGCTGGTACTGGGCCGTCGGCACCGTCTGGTGGATCTTCGTCAACACGGCCTCACGGGGCGAGACGCTCGTACGGGGCTTCCGCCGCGTCCTCGGCACCGTCGCCGGCATCGCCGCCGGATTCCTCGTCGCCATCCCGTTGGGCGGCGCGCCCGTCATTACCGCGTTGCTGGTCGCCGTGTGTGTGTTCGGGATCTTCTACACCGCCGCCGTTTCGTACAGCTGGATGATCCTGGCGGTCACCGTGATGGCCAGCCTGCTCTACGGGCTGCTGGGGGTGCTGGACGGCGCGCTGCTCCTCCTGCGCGTGGCCGAGACTGGCGTCGGGGCCGCGTGTGCCGGCCTTGCCGTGACGCTGGTCCTTCCCGTCCGGACGCATACGACGAACGACGCGTGGATCCAGCGAGCGCTCCTCTGCGTCCGGTCCGCCACCTCGGCGTCCGTGCGGCGCCTCGCCGGCGAGGAAGCCGCCGACCCGACGCCGCACGCTGCCGAGCTGGAGGCACTTCTCGGGCGTGTGCGGCTCTCGCTGGCTCCGCTGGTGCATCCGTTGACCCCCTTCAGGGGGAGGAAGCAGCGAGCGCGTCGAGTCCTCGTGCTCCTCGATGAAGCGGCCGGAGAGGTGCGGGGACTGGTTGCTGTGGCCGCCGACCCGGACGCCAGTCACGACGCCCGCCTGGCTGCCGCCTGCTGGCGAGTCGAGGCCGCCGTGGAAGCCCTCACTTCCCGCGAAGGGGCTGCGGTGGAGCTGGACGGTCACCTCCGGACCGAGAGCGATGTCCACGCGGGTGCGCCGGCTCTCGCCCATGCAAGGGGGCTCGCCCGCGTGCTCACGGAGCTGGACGCTCCGTTGCGGACTCCGCCCGGTGCGTGGATGGTCCGTTCCTGAGAGGGGCCGTGTGGGGCGGGACTGCTCCGAGGCCAGAGCCAGTCGGCCGGACTCCTCCACGCGCTGCTCGGCCGTCGCCGACCCGGCGCCGCACGCCGTCGCACTGGAGCTCCTGCTCGGCCGGGCCCGGCTCTCCCTCGCACCGCTCGTGCACCCGCTGAGCCCCGCTGCGCGCCCGCAAGCCGAGGCGGCCCCTCGGCCCCTGCACGGCCTGGAGCAGGCCCCGTCGACCCGGCGGCGCCGCTGCGCACCTCGCCGCGCGCCCCGCTGGTCCCGGCGGCCTGAGCCGGGCGCGTCCCGCTGGTCCCGGCGGCCCGAGCCGCCGCACCCGCCCCCACCGGAACGGGTTGGTCTAGACCGCCTGCTACCGTCGGCCGGACGACGGCCGGTCGACCGTGACCGGCCCCGGGGAGGGGAGGCGCCATGGGCGACACAGGGGCGGTACAGGGCCGGAGCGCGCCGCGGGCGTACATCGGATCGTTCACGTCGGCGGGCGGGCTCGGTGTTCTCGCCGCCGACGTCGACGAGGACACGGGCGCGCTGACCGTCACCGGCGCCTCCGACGCCGTCGCCGACCCCTCCTTCCTCGCCCTCGCCGGCCCCGTGCTGCACGCCGTCTCCGAGACCGAGCCGGGCGCCGTCGCCGCCTTCGACGTGACCGGCCCCGTACCCCTGCCGCTCGGCGCACCCGTCCCCGTCGACGGCTCGGGCCCCACCCACCTCGCCCTCGCCGCCGGCCACCTCCTCACGGCCAACTACACCTCCGGCAGCGTCACCGCCCTGCCGCTGGCCGAGGACGGCATCCCCCGCCCCGCCGCGACGGTCCTGGCGCACGAGGGCAGCGGCCCCGTCACCGACCGCCAGAGCGGAGCCCACGCCCACCAGGTGCTCCCCGATCCCTCCGGCCGGTGGATCGTCAGCGTGGACCTCGGCACCGACTCCGTACGCGTCTGCGCCCTCGACCCCGCGACCGGCACGCTCACCCTCCACGCCGAGTCCGCGCTGCGGCCCGGAACCGGGCCGCGCCACCTCGCCTTCCACCCGGCGGGCACCCACGCCTACGTCCTCAACGAGCTGGAGCCCACCCTCACCGTCTGCCGCTGGGACGCCGAGGCGGGCGTCCTCGAACCGCTCGGCGAGACCTCCGTCGTCCCCGCGGGCACCGCGGGCCCCAGCTACCCCTCCGAGGTCGTCGTGGCGCCCGACGGCCGCTTCCTGTGGGCCGCCGTCCGCGGCGACGACACCCTCGCCGTCCTCGCCCTCTGCCCGGACGGCGCGAAGGCCGAGCTGATCGCCACCGTGCCCTGCGGCGGCACCTGGCCCCGTGACCTGACCCTCGACCCCTCCGGACGACGCCTGTACGCGGCCAACGAGCGCTCCGGTGACGTCACCTGGTTCGACCTCGACCCGGAGACCGGCGTCCCGGCCAGGGCGGGCGCGATCGACGCCCCGGCGGCCTCCTGCGTCGTCTTCGGCTGAGCCCACACGAGCTCGTTGCCGAGCCGTACACGAGAAGGGCCCGCACCCGGATTCCCGGTGCGGGCCCTTCCCCTACGGCACGTCTCAGAGCGACTACGGCACGTCTCAGAGCGACGGCGCGCCCTGCGGCTGCTGCGGTGGGATGCCCAGCGCGGCCGTGTACTGCGAGAGCACCAGCTTGCCGATCGCCGGGTAGGCCCCCAGCGGCTCGGCGGCGGCGCACCCGGCCTCCTTCGAGGCCTCGTCGAGCAGACCCTCGGCCAGCTCCGGGCCGATCAGGTACGGCGCGAGTGCCAGCTGGGCCGAGCCCGCGGCGCGCAGCTGATCGGCGATGGAGGTGATCGAACCCTCCTGGTCGAGCGCGGCGGCCATCACCGGCACGGCGAGGCGCGCGGCGAGCAGCATGCCGGTGATCCCGGCGGCCTGCACGGCCTCCTCGCCGCCGACCGTGGCCAGGATGATGCCGTCGGCGGCCGTCGCGACCGTGAACAGCCGGGCGCGGTCGGCACGGGCGAGACCCGCCTCGGAGAGGCGCACGTGCAGCGCCTCGGCGAGCAGGGGGTGCGGGCCGAGGACCTCGGTCAGCTCGGCGGTGTTGCCGCTGTCCATGACGGCCTGGCGCACCTGGCGCATCAGGGCGCTGTCCGGGCCGGCGAGCAGCGGGACCACGACCGCGGCGGGACCCGTCGGGGCGGCGACGTCACGGCCCGCGGCGACGGCCAGCTCGTAACGCTGGGCGCGCAGTGCGGCGGTCGCCGTGAGCGCGGTCGCGAGGGACGGGTACTCGGTGTCGTCGCCGTCCAGGAAACCGATCACGGCCTCCAGGCCGGGCAGCTCCGAGCGGGCGATGCTCACGACCTCTTCGGCGAGGGAGCGTATGGCGGCCGACGGCACACCGGGAACGGCGAGAACCAGCGCGGGAGCGCCCTCGGGCGCCGCCGCGGGTTCGGGGCGACGGTGCCGCCCGGACTGGCGGGGTCGAGGCATTCGTACAGGCAGGCCGGAAGCAGGCCCAGTGGGGGAGCTCATGGCGCCGCATGCTACTGGTTTCGCCTGCCACGCTGTTCGGTGAGGTGCGATCGCGCGCCGTCTGTCCCGCTATGTCTGGTCTCCCTGCCCACTTCCGGCCGGGTCCGGGGTCTCCGTACCACCCCCGACCTGGACGGATGTCGTGGCCTCCGCCGCATCTGCCGCCCCTGCCGCCCTTGCCGTCCCTGCTGTCACCGCCGTCTCGGGCGTATCCGCTGCATCTGCCGTATTCGTCCTGTCCGCCTCATCCGGTGACTTCGCCGCCTTCGCCGCCTTCGCCGTCTCCGGCGCCAGGTCGCCGAAGAGGCGGAGCAGCGTCCGGTCCACCGGCAGCCGCAGCGTCCCGGTGGCGAGCGCCGAGGCGAGCGCGACCGCCCCGGCCAGCGGATCACCCGCGGGCGCCACGATCCGGGCGTACGGAATCCGCTCCGCGAGCGCGGCCCGCAGGGGTACGAGGAGGGGGTCGCCCATCTTGAAGAGGCCGCCGGTCAGCGCCACCAGGGCCCCGGGGTCCGGCGGGCACGCGGCCTCGGCGGCGTCCGCGATGTGGTCGGCCGCCCGGGCGAGGACGTCCGCGGCGACCGGGTCGCCGGCCGCCGCGCAGGCCCCCACCTCCGGGGCGAAGGAGGCGAGCACGGCGGGCCGGTCGGTACGGGGGTAGAGCACGCCCGGCAGGCCCGCCACCGGGCCGAAGAGCTTCTCGGCCCGGGCCAGCAGCGCCGCCGAACCGCCACGACGCCCGTCGTGCGCGCGCATCGCCGCCTCCAGGCCCGCCCGGCCGATCCAGGCACCGCTGCCGCAGTCGCCGAGGAGGTGCCCCCAGCCGTCGGCCCGGCGCCACGCCGCCAGATCCGTGCCGAGCGCGATCATCCCCGTACCGCCCGCGACGACAGCGCCGGGCCGCTGGCCGAGCGCCCCGGCGTACGCGGTGACGGCGTCGGCCGCGAGCGCGAGGCGGCGCACTCCCCATGCTCCGGCGAAGGCCGCGGGCAGCCGGTCCCGCAGCTCGTCCCCGAGCGTCGCCATTCCGGCGGCGCCCACGGCCACCGCGAGCACCGGCCGTCGGCCCGGAGCCCGCACCGCCGCGCGCTCCCGGAGGGTGCGGACGGCCGGCACGACCTGCTCCAGGAAGTGGGCGGCGGAGATTCCGCCCGGCCCGGTCCGCACGGGCTCGCGGGAGGCGAGCGTGTCGAGGACCGTGCCGCTCGCGGCCTCGGCCAGGGCGATCCGCAGCCCCGACCCGCCGGAGTCGACGCCGACGACGAGGCCGTCGGAGGACTCGTTCACGGAACCCACGGAAAGTGCCGAAAGCGCGGAAGCCACGGGAACCTCAGGAACCACGTTGCACCGTCCTGGTGGGAGTGGGGCAGGGGCAGGGCAAGTGGCGGGAGTCTAGGGTGTGCCTCGCCGATCAGGCCGGACCGGGGTGTCACTGTAGGCCGGTAGAGTGACGGACTGTGACAGCGCGACCGTTGAACGAACTGGTGGAGCCCGGCTGGGCGGAGGCTCTGAGCCCCGTCGCGGGGCGTGTGGCCGAGATGGGCGACTTCCTGCGCGCGGAGATCGCCGCGGGCCGGACGTATCTGCCGTCCGGGCCGAACGTCCTGCGGGCGTTCCAGCAGCCCTTCGACGAGGTGCGGGTCCTGATCGTGGGTCAGGACCCCTATCCGACGCCGGGAATGGCGATCGGGCTGAGTTTCGCGGTCGCGCCCGAGGTCCGCTCGCTGCCGGGGAGCCTGGAGAACATCTTCCGCGAGCTGAACACCGACCTCGGTCTGCCCCGGCCGTCGAACGGCGATCTGACCCCCTGGACCCGTCAGGGCGTCCTGCTCCTGAACAGGGCCCTGACCACGGCCCCGCGAAAGCCGGCCGCCCACCGGGGCAAGGGCTGGGAAGAGGTCACCGAGCAGGCGATCCGCGCCCTGGCGGCCCGTGGCAAGCCCCTGGTGTCCATCCTGTGGGGCAGGGACGCCCGCAACGCCCGGCCGCTCCTCGGGAACCTCCCGGCGATCGAGTCGGCGCACCCGTCGCCGATGTCCGCGGACCGCGGCTTCTTCGGCTCCCGCCCGTTCAGCCGGGCCAACGAGCTCCTCCTGAACCAGGGAGCCCAGCCCGTCGACTGGCGCCTGCCCTGACTCTCACGTCCCTGTGCGCCCCTCGCGTCCCCGTGCGGGGCGTACGGGCGCCGGGCGACTGCCCGACGCCCGTCCCAGGGCCCGTGCGACGGCTTACGCGAAGGTGAAGTTGAACTTCTGGTTGGCGCCGTAGTGGCAGTCCCACAGGCGCGCCCTTGCGCCCGCGCTCAGGCTCCAGCCTTCGATCTCCAGGCACTTGCTGGAGGCGTACTCGAACGACGGGTAGATGAGACCCGAGTTGCCGTACCAGGTCTGGTTGGCCCCGTAGTGGCAGTCCCACTGGTTGGCGGTCGCGCCGTTGTTCGTCGCCCAGCCGCCGATCTCCAGGCACTTGCCGCTGTTCGCGTTCATGTACCAATAGGGGCCGCCGGACTCGCCCTCGTTGTAGACCTTGTGCCACTTCTGGTTGGGCTTGCCGGTGCACGGCCACTGGCGTACGGCCGCGCCGTTCGCCAGGCTCCAGTCGGCGACCTCCAGGCACATGCCCGGAGCGTGCTGCGGGCTGATCGTGTACGTGAAGTCGTAGGTCTTCGACGCGGCCTGGGCCGGTGCGGCGGTGACGCCGAAGACGAGGCCGAGGGCGGCGGCGAGTACGAGCAGGCCGCGCCGGGCGCGGGAGAGAGGGCTGGGCTTCATGGTCCGTGGTCCTCTGCAATCAGGAAGGAACCCGGTCGCTGGCCGGGAATCACCGCCTGAGGATCACATGCGCGTGCGACCCGAACTCCGCCCACGCCGTCCCGAGTCGACCCGAACACGACCCACGCCGTCCCGAGTCGACCCGGGACGGCTGCCCGTCGCCCGGAAGGCGCCGGAAGCTCAGACCACCGCCGCTCTGACGCACAGCACGTCCGGCAGATGCTCGGCGAGGAGCTGCCAGCTGTCGCCGTCGTCGGCGCTCGCGTACAGCTCGCCGTTGCGGTTGCCGAAGTAGACGCCCGCCGGGTCCGCGTCGTCCGTGCAGAGAGCGTCCCGCAGCACCGTGCCGTAGTGGTCCCCCTCGGGCAGCCCGCGGGTCAGCGGCTCCCAGCTGGCTCCGGCGTCGTTCGTCCGGTAGACGCGGCAGCGCCGACCGGCCGGGACGCGGTCGGAGTCGGCCGTGATGGGGAAGACGTAGGCGGTGTCCGGGCGGTGCGGGTGGGCGGCGACGGCGAAGCCGAAGTCGGAGGGGAGTCCCTTCCCGATGTCGGACCAGTTGACGCCCGCGTCGTCACTGCGGAACACCCCCCAGTGGTTCTGGAGGTACAGCCGGTCCTTGTCGCCGGCGTCCTGGGCGATCTTGTGTACGCACTGCCCGAACTCGGGGTTCGGGTCGGGCAGGAAGACCGCGGACACCCCGTGGTTGGACGGCTCCCACGCGGCCCCGCCGTCCCGGGAGCGGAACACCCCCGCGGTCGACACCGCGACGGTGAGCGCCGCCGGATCGCGGGGGTCGGTGACGACGGTGTGCACGGCCTCTCCGCCTCCGCCGGGCACCCATCCGGAGCGGGTGGGATGCTCCCAGAGCGGGCGGACGAGCTCGAAGGACTCCCCGCCGTCCGCCGAGCGGAACAGCGCCGCCGGCTCCGTCCCCGCGTACACGACGTCGGGGGAGTGCCCGGGTGCCGGGTGGAGCTGCCAGACGCGCTCCAGCGAGGCCCCGGTGTCCTCCGGGAACTTCACCGCGGGCCGCGCGGGCTCGGTCCAGTTCCTGCCGAGGTCGTCCGAGTGGAAGACGGACGGTCCCCAGTGCGCGCTGTCCCCGCCGACGAGCAGGCGCGGGGTCGGCCGCCGGGTGTCGATCGCGACCGAGTAGACGGCCTGCGCGGGAAAGCTCGGATCGTCGAACTCCCATCGGCCGTCGTGCCTGCGGCCGATGAAGAGCCCCTTGCGGGTGCCTACGGTGAGGAGTACCTCGGGCATGTCTGCCACCTCCAGGACGCCGTTGTCGCGGATACGGGCCAGTCTGCACCGGACCACTGACAACGGCCCCCGGACACCCCCGACGGACACCGCGGGACACCTCCCCGGGCGCCGCGGGACGCTCGCCCCGGACGCTCCGGAGCACCTCCCTGCACACCTCCCCGCACACGTCCCCGCGCACCTCCGGACGCCCCGGGCAGGGGTAGGGGCGGCAGCGGTCAGATCGCCCAGGCGTACGGGGCCGGGGCCTGGATCTCCGCGCCGAGTTCGCGGGCCGCGCGGCGGGCCCAGGAGGCGTCGCGGAGCAGTTCGCGACCGAGGAGGACCGCGTCGGCCTCGCCGTTGGCGAGGATCTTCTCCGCCTGCTGGCTCTCGGTGATCAGGCCGACGGCGGCCACGGGAAGCCCGGTCTCCGCCTTGACCCGGGCCGCGAACGGCACCTGGTAGCCGGGGCCCACGGGGATCCGGGCCGGGCCGCCGTTGCCGCCGCTGGAGACGTCGAGGAGGTCGACACCGTGCTCGCGCAGCAGCGCGGCGAACCGTACGGTCTCGTCGACCGTCCAGCCCTGCTCCTCCAGCCAGTCGGTGGCGGAGATCCGGAAGAAGACGGGAAGCTCCTCGGGCCAGACGGCCCGTACCGCGTCCACGATCTCCAGGGCGAGCCGGGTCCGGTTCTCGAAGGAGCCGCCGTACTCGTCCGTGCGGTGGTTGCTGTGCGGGGAGAGGAACTCGCCGATCAGGTACCCGTGGGCGCCGTGCACCTCGACGACCTCGAAGCCGGCGTCCAGAGCACGCCGGGCCGCGTCCGCGAACCGGCCGGTGATCTCCCGGATGCGCTCCACGGTCAGCTCGGTCGGCACCGGGTAGCCCTCGTCGAACTCGACCGGGCTGGGGCCGACGGGCTGCCAGCCGGGGCCGCCCGGCTCGACGGGGCCGCGGCCCTCCCACGGGCGGTTGGTGGAGGCCTTGCGGCCGGCGTGACCGATCTGGATGCCGGGCACGGTGCCGTGCTCCTTGAGGAAGCCGGCGATCCGCCGCAGCCCCTCCGTCTGCGTGTCGTTCCACAGGCCGAGGTCCGCCGGGCTGATCCGGCCCTCGGGGGCGACGGCGGTCGCCTCGACCAGGATGAGTCCGGTGCCGCCGGTGGCCCGGGAGGCGTAGTGGGCGAAGTGCCAGTCCCCGGCCACACCCGCGTTCGGTCCGGTCGGCTCGGCCGAGTACTGGCACATGGGTGCCATCCAGACCCGGTTGGGCACGGTCAGCGAACGCAGGGTGTAGGGCTGGAACAGGGCGACGCTCATGACGGACTCCGTTTCGGGGGCCTCGAAGGACGCTCGTACGATACTCATCGTAGTACGGCATCTGTCAAACTACGAGAGGTCTCGTACAATGAGGGTCACCCGGATGAAGTGGAGCCGCCGTCATGACGACCGCCACCAGCCCTCGCGCCCTTGAGCACCCCACGCGGGACGAGATCAGCCTCGAAGGGGTGCTCCACGCGCTCTCGGACCCCGTGCGCCTGCGCATCGTGCGGGACATGGCGCGCGAGGACGCCGCGCTGAGCTGCTCGTACTTCGACCTCCCGGTGACCAAGTCCACGACGACGCACCACTTCCGCGTCCTGCGCGAGAGCGGTGTCATCCAGCAGATGTACCGGGGCACGGCCAAGCTCAACGCCCTGCGCAGGGATGACCTGGACGCCCTCTTCCCCGGCCTCCTGGACACCGTCCTGACGGCGGCCGGGGCCCAGGCCGACCGTCAGGAAGGTGTCCAGCAGGCGTAGTTCGGGCAGGAAGGTGCCCGGGAGGCGTACTTCGGGCCGGAAGGTGTCCAGGGGGCCTGGTTCAGGCCGGACGGCGGCCGCGCTACAGCGACCGCATGCGGTTGATCTCCGAGGTCTGCTGGGCGATGACGTCGTTCGCCATCTCCTCGACCAGGACGTTGTTCCCCTCGCTCAGCACCTCGGCCGCCATCGTCACGGCCCCCTCGTGGTGCGTGATCATGAGCTTCAGGAAGAGCTCGTCGAAGGCCTCGCCCTTCGCGTTCCTCAGCTCCTTCAGCTGGGCCTCGGTCGCCATGCCCGGCATCGAGTGATGGTCGTGGCCGCTCTGTTCGCGCGGCCCGCCGTTGTTCTTCAGCCAGCCCTCCATCGCGTCGATCTCCGGCCGCTGCGCGGCCGCGATCCGCTCGGCCACCTTCTTGACCTGCGTGGATCCGGCCCGCTGCGGGGCCAGTTCCGTCATCGTGAGCGCCTGGCGATGGTGGACGACCATCATCTGCGTGTAGCGGAAGTCGGCACTGTTCGGGCTATCGTCGGGGAGCAGCCGGGCGGCCTCCTCCGGCGATATGCGCCGGGCCGGTTCGCCGGGCTTCCCCGGTGCCACCACCGAGCCCCCGGCCGAGGCCTTGGACTGCGGCGTGTCCTTCCCGGACCCCGACTCGCAGGCGCTCAGGGCGAGTACGGCGACGGCGGACAGGGCCACGGCGACGACGGCACGCTGACGGCGGATCAACAACGCGACCTCCAGGTTTTCTTACGGGGACAGTGACCGTTCCTAGCACTTTTCTCGTGTGGACCGATCAAAATCCTTCATTACGTCTGTGTTGCCATCTGTTGAGATGAGCACGCCACGGACCATACTGCCGGGGTCCAACATCCGTTCAAGGCTGAACGGATACCAGCGAGGACGGAGTGACTTCGTTGCGAATCCCGCGTACCCCGCGTAACTCGCGTGCACGGATCAGACGCCTGGGCGTGGCATCCGCCGCGGCCGGCCTGCTGGCCACCATGCTGGCGGCCGGACCCTCGGCGGCCACCCCCGACCCCGGAGACGCCCTCGTCCAGGGCACCGTCTCCACGGAGCAGGCGGCAGAGGCGCGTTCCGCCATTCAGAGCGGTGAGATACCCGGCGTGGACGAGATCGTCCACAGCCAGAACATCGAGCACCTCGTCAACATCCCGAAGGACGCCCTCAAGGGCACCAACTCGGACCTGGCCTTCCAGGGCAAGTACGCCTTCGCCGGCAACTACGACGGCTTCCGGATCTTCGACATCAGCGACCCGAAGTCCCCGAAGACCGTCGCCCAGGTCCTCTGCCCCGGTTCCCAGAACGACATCTCCGTCTCCGGGAACCTCGTCTTCCTCTCCACCGACTCCTCCCGGAGCGACAACTCGTGCGCCAGCACGACGCAGCCCGCCTCGGTCAAGGAATCCTGGGAGGGCATGAAGATCTTCGACATCAGCGACATCACGAACCCGAAGTACGTCGCCGCCGTCGAGACCGCCTGTGGTTCGCACACCCACACGATCCTGCCGAAGGGCAAGAACGTGTACGTGTACGTCTCCTCGTACTCGCCCAACGCGGCCTTCCCCGACTGCCAGCCCCCGCACGACGGCATCTCGGTCATCAAGGTCCCGCGCAAGGCGCCCGAGAAGGCCGCGATCGTCAACTTCCCCGTCCTCTTCCCGGGCGAGGGCCCGGACGGCGGCGGCAACCCGGGCGGTCCCACCAACCCGGGCGTCTCCAAGACCACCGGCTGCCACGACATCACCGTGCTGCCGGAGAAGGACCTCGCCGCCGGCGCCTGCATGGGTGACGGCATCCTCTTCGACATCGAGGACCCCGAGCACCCGAGGGTGATCGACCAGGTCCAGGACAATGTCAACTTCGCCTTCTGGCACTCGGCGACCTTCAACCAGAAGGCGAACAAGGTCGTCTTCACCGACGAGCTCGGCGGTGGCGGCGGCGCCACCTGCAACGCGGTGGTCGGCCCGAACCGCGGCGCCGACGGCATCTACGACATCGTCGGCAAGGGCGACAAGCGCAAGCTCGTCTTCCGCAGCTACTTCAAGATCCCGCGCCACCAGGCCGACACCGAGAACTGCGTCGCCCACAACGGTTCCCTGATCCCGGTCAAGGGCAAGGACCTCATGGTCCAGGCCTGGTACCAGGGCGGCGTCTCCGTCTGGGACTTCACCGACTCGTCCAAGCCGACGGAGATCGCCTACTTCGAGCGCGGCCCGCTGTCCGCCACCACCATCGCCACGGGCGGTTCGTGGTCCGCGTACTACTACAACGGCTACATCTACTCGAACGACATCGCCAAGGGCTTCGACGTCCTGAAGCTCTCCGACCGTCGTACCGACCCCGCGAAGCGGATCCGGATGGACGAGCTCAACGTCCAGACGCAGCCGGACTACTTCGACTTCGACGACTGACAGACCCGCTCCACCTGCGCGCCGTCGGGCGGACCCCCGTCCGGCGGCGCGCCCTGTTCCCAGCCGAGCCCGTACCGCTGGAAGAGCTCCCACCGCAGCCGCGCCATCGGCATCGGGGCCCCCGGCAGCAGCACCCCCACCACCGCGCCCATCAGCAGCGCGCGCAGCAGCGGATAGTCCGTGTCCACGTCCTCGGAGCCGTACCGGGTGACCGTGTCCCGCAGCAGGAAGGCGAGGCGCTGCTGCTCCGAGCACTGCACGAACCCCTCGGCCTGCAGGATTCCCGCCATGTGGGTCCGCATCAGGGTGGGCCGCTCCACCGCGAGCCCCAGGATCGCGTCGATCGCCCGGGCCAGCCGCTCGCGCCCGTCCTCCGTCCGCGGCTCGCGCTCCAGCGCCTCCTCCAGCGTGAGGTGCATCAGCCGGTGCACCGCCGACTGGAGGAGCTGCCGCTTCCCCGGGAAGTAGTACGAGATGAGTCCGCGCGCCGAACCGGCACGCTCCGCGATGTCTCCGAGAGTGGTCGCCTCGTAGCCGTGCGTCGACACCAGCTCCACCGTCGCCTGCAGAATCCGCTCACGTGAGCGACGCCGGAGCTCTTCATTGACCGATGGGCTGCGCGGGGACATGCTTGGCTCCTGCGTTGACTGGCTGCCGGCCAATATACTCAGCGCATCCCGTCGGCGCGCCCCCGTGGCAGGCCGACGGGGAGGCCGTCTGTTCTGGGCGACACGGGGGATCGTCCAGAACAGGCGGCTTCATCGTGTTTCTCCCATTCTCCTCCCGGACGCCCGGGAGGCCCCGGGGCCCCGGGAGAGCCGGCTCTCCGCGCCGCGCCGCTCGCTCCACCGGTACGTGAGGACGGCCACGGCCACGCAGAACCAGCCGAGCAGCCACCCGCCGAGGACGTCCGAGGGCCAGTGCACGCCCAGGTAGACCCGCGTCCAGCCCACCCCGAGCACCGAGACGACCGCCGCGCCGGCGAGGACGCCCCAGCCGCGCCACTCCTCCCGCCAGTGCAGCGCGAGCACCCACAGGAGCAGCCCGCACGTCACCGTCGCGGTCATCGCGTGTCCGGAGGGGAAGGCCGCGAAGCGCGCCGAGTCGACCGGGTCGGGCCACTCGGGCCGGTCCCGCCCCACCAGCGCCTTGAGTCCCTGCTGGAGGCCGACGGCGACCAGGCTCGTGGCGGCCACCCAGAGGGCCATGCGCCGCTCCCGCCGCCACCACAGCAGGACCACGGCCACGGCGGCCAGGGCACGCATCGTCCATGGATCCCACACCCAGTCGCTGAGCGCACGGTTGAGGTCGGTGAAGCCGGGGCGGGCGACGGCGTCGCGGTGCAGTGCGTCGGCGACCGACCGGTCGAAGGAGAGCAACGGGGACCACCCCACTGCGACGAGCACGAGCAGCAGTACGGACAGGACTCCGGAGACCACGGCGGAGGATCGCATGCGCCGATCCTGCCCGACGAACCGCCCCTTGCGACTCTCCGCGCACCCTGCGCGCGCGCCGTCGCACGCGTCCCACGTGACGCACGGCCCCGCTGCACTACGGCGAACGGCTCGGCGCACCACCGGCGACCATGGTGCGAGCGTCCGGCAACCACGGTGCGAGCGTCCGGTGAACCACCTCGCGAGCGACCGGCAACCACGGCGCGAGTGTCCGGCAACCACCTCGCGAGCCACCGGCGACCACGGTGCGAGCCACCGGCGACCACGGTGCGAACAGCCCGGCTATCCCAGCGCGGTGAGCGCCGGGACGAAGGCCACGAGGACCGGGACCACGGGCACCAGGGACGCGGCCGCCGTCAGGCGCAGCCGGCGCCCCGCCGTCAGCCGGGGCGTCGCGGTCAGGAGCCGGTGCACCCGCTGAGGCAGATCGGCGTCCGGCGCCGGGCCCGGACCGAACACGCCCCGGTCCTCGTTCAGTTCGACGAGGGCCAGCGCTATCGTCAGGCGGCCGAACCGGCGCGAGGCCACGTCGTCGGCGGCCAGCTCCACCAGTCGGTGCATCTCCTCACGGAAGGCGGCGAAGACCGGGATCCCCGGGAAGCCGCCCGCAAGCGCGGCCGAGCAGTGCAGGAGCCAGTCGTGCCGGGCCCGGGCGTGACCCTGCTCGTGTGCCAGGACCGCGTCCAGCTGCCGGCCCTTCAGGCGCCGCAGCGCGGCCGTGGTGATGACCAGTTGGGGTGTGGTCCCCGCCATCCACCGGGCGTCCGCCCGCTCGCCCTCCAGGACCACCAGCCGCTCGCTGCCGGGCTGCTCCCCGGGCAACAGGGGAGCGCGGACGAGGAGCTCGCGGCGGCGCTGCCTGCGCCGGGCGCGCGCCTGGCCGATCTCCCGGCCGAGCATCGCCCCGGTCCAGACGCCGCCGCAGGCCAGGGCGACCGCGAGCACCCCCGACCACGGGCCGGTCGTGCCGAGTTCGTACGCGTCGACCACCGCGCGCGGCGCGGGCGCGAAGAGCTGTCCCCGTACCGTCTGCCAGGCCGTGGACGCGCTGAAGGTCATCGACAGCGCGAAGCTCAGCAGGACCCCGGCCACCACGCACTGCCAGACCCAGAGCGCCACGACGGGTTCTCGCTCCACCCAGTCGGCCCGCGCCAGCAGTCGGGGGGCCGCGAGGGCGGTCAGAACGCCGAGCAGGAGCAGCGCGAGGGAGACCCACATGGGCGTCAGCCTATGAGCGCGGTACTGGTCGGGGGTATGGCCTCGGACGGCAAGTGACGTACGCCACGGTTTCGTTGTCCACGCTTTCCGGACTGCCCTTGCCGCCCGAGACGATCAGTCCGAGCCGCCCGTGCTCACAGGGTCACCAGCATCGCCACCATCGCGAGGGCCATCGAGAGCCGGCACGCGAGGGTCAGCTCCGGCCGGGTCGCCCAGGCCGGGCCCGGACCGCCCGCCGTCGCCGCCGCCGGAGCCGCCGCCACGGGTGCGAGCCGCGCCCCCGCGCGCAGCACGTACACGGTGTAGTAGAGGAGCAGCCCGCCCGTCAGCGCGGGTATGCCGCCCGCCGTCCCCGCGGCGTGCCCCCCGTGCGCTCCCTGTGCGACGGGGGAGGCCATCGCCACCGCCATGTAGAGCATCGCGAGCGAGCCGACGAGGTGGTGCAGGTGGTGGCCGCCGCGCCGGGCGGCTCCTGCCAGGCCGAGCAGCGCCGTCCCGCCGAACACCGCCGCGTACACGGCCCAGCTCCAGCCCGGCTGCGTCACCACCGCCGCCGGGAGTGCCATGACCGCCATGCCGAAGCCCATCAGCGCCTCGCCGCCGGCGGCGCGCCGCTCCTCCCCGTCGCACGCGCGCATCCGCAGCAGGCAGTACGTGCCCGTGGCGGCGCAGAGCGCGACCATCAACCACCCCGACAGGGCCGCTCCGTGCACAGCACACCTCCCCCCTCTGCCGAGAGGAATGCCCGCCGCCCGGGGGCCGCACGCGGGCGCACGGGCGCGCACGGATGTACGAGGGGGAGTGCGCGGTGCGCGAGTTAGGCTCGGGACGATCGCGCACGCCGATCGTCAGCGCCCGAGGGGAGCCCGTACGTATGGACACCGCCACGTCCCAGGAGACCGGCCGGATCGACTACCGGGAGGCGGTACTGGACGACGTTCCGGTCCTCGTCCCGCTCGTGGAGTCGGCCTACCGGGGCGACGCCAGCCGGGGCGGCTGGACGACGGAGGCGGACATCCTCCAGGGGCAGCGCACCGACCCCGAGGGCGTGGCCGCCGTCATCACCACGCCGGGCAGCCGCCTGCTGGTCGTCGAGCGCGACGGGGAGGTCGTCGCCTGCTGCCAGCTGGAGCACCGTGGCGAGGCCGCCTACTTCGGCATGTTCGCGGTCCGCCCCGAGCTCCAGGGCGCGGGCCTCGGCAAGCGGATCATGGAGGAGGCGGAGCGGCGGGTGCGCGAGCTGTGGGACGTCCGTGAGATGCACATGACGGTGATCTCCGTGCGCGAGGAGCTCATCGCCTGGTACGAGCGGCGCGGCTACCGGCGTACGGGGCGGATGACGCCCTTCCCGTACGGGGACGAGCGCTTCGGTGTGCCTCAGCGTGACGATCTGCGGTTCGAGCTGCTGATCAAGCCGCTGAGCTGACGCGGCAGAACCGATCCACACGGCGGAAGGGTGGCCTGAGGGGTGACTGACAGGAAAAACTTCTGTCTCCATGGGGGGCGCGCAGGATAATTTCTCTTGCTCCCCTTGTGGCAAGGAACCGTCAATGGTTACGGTGTCTTGACGCGAGGTTCTCCTGTGAAGGAAGAGGCATGACGGAAATTCTTGTGCAGGACGTGACCGGTGGGGGGATATCCACCGACGCCCGGGTGATCGACCACCCGGCTTGGGCCGAGCTCAAGAGTGCCGTGGAGGAGATCCGCGCCTGGCAGAGCGCGGACGGCTCCATCGACTTCGAGCCCGAGGGCGCGCCCGCCCGCGCCCTCGTCGAGCTGACCCTCGACCGGGTCATCGCCGCGGTCGAGCAGCTCTCCCCGCTCGTCCCGCACGACGGCGCCTACCACCGCGCGCTCGTCTCCGACCTGCGCAAGTGGGCCGAGGGCGGCTTCGCGGTCCCGGACTTCCTGGACTCGCTGCTGGCCTTCCAGCCGGCCGCCGACCGCGTGGACGGGCTCCAGCACCTCGTGCTCTTCCCGATGTACACGCAGAACGGCAACCTGGACCGCAACCTCGAAGCGGTCGTGCTGCGCATGGTCTGGCCGGAGTGGCTCGCCGAGCTGGAGGCCACCCGCTACGACAACCCGCTCTTCTGCGGCATCACCTTCGAGGACTTCACCGCCGGGTACGACACCCACTCGGCCGTGCTCTTCCCGGAGACCATCGCCGTGCGCGAGGCTCCCGAGCGCTTCACCTGGGGCGGCATCTTCTGTGACCGCGAGGCCGCGCGCTTCCGCAAGGTCACCGAGGCCGCGGTCGACACCCTGGGCCTCCAGCTGCCCGCGGACATCGCCGCGATGATCGACGACCAGACCCGCTGCGAGCAGGCCTTCGTGCTCTGGGACATGGTCCACGACCGCACCCACAGCCACGGCGACCTGCCGTTCGACCCCTTCATGATCAAGCAGCGCCAGCCCTTCTGGATGTACGGCCTGGAAGAGCTCCGCTGTGACCTCACCGCCTTCAAGGAGGCCGTGAAGCTGGAGGCCGAGGGCAACACGCACGGCCGCGACGTGCAGTACGCGGTCCTCTTCGACCGGATGTTCCGCTTCCCGCTCTCCGGCGACCGCAACCGCAACTACGACGGCCTCGGCGGTCAGCTCCTCTTCGCGTACCTCCACAAGAACGACGTGGTGCGCTGGACGGACAACACCCTCAAGATCGACTGGCAGCGGGCCCCCGAGGTCACCAACCAGCTCTGCGCCGAGATCGAGACCCTCTACCGCGACGGCATCGACCGCCCGAAGCTCGTCCACTGGTTCAAGGCGTACGAGCTCGTCTCCACCTACCTCGCCCCGCACCCGGGATCGAAGTGGGCCAAGGGCCCCGACGCCCTCGACCTCTCCCTCCCGCCGCGCAAGCTCGTCGACGACGTGCTTCCGGACGAGTTTCCGCTCAGCATGTTCTTTGAGGCCCTTGCCAAGAAGCTGAAGGGCGTGATCGCCGATACGAAGGGGATCACCGCCGCCGACGTCTCGCGCACCGAGCGGGCCGCCGCGTGAGCGACTCCACCGACAGCACGGAGACCACGGAGGAGGCGTCGCCCATGAACGCCAACGGAAACGGCGGGCCGCTGGACGGCGCCGTCATCGCGGTCGCCGGCGCGGCCGGCCCCGCGGGCCGAGCGACCCTGCTGCGCCTCGCCGAGGCGGGCGCCACCGTCGTCGGCTCCGACGCCGACCCGGCGCGCCTCGCGGAGGCCGTCGACGCCGCCCGCTACGCCCACGGCGGCGCCCGGGTCATCGGCGACACGGTCGACCTCCTCGACCTGGACGCCACCCGCGACTGGGCCGCGAAGACCGAGAAGGAGTTCGGCCGGATCGACGGCCTGGTCCACCTCGTCGGCGGCTGGCGCGGCAGCAGCTCCTTCATGGAGACCGAGCTCAAGGACTGGGACTTCCTGGAGAAGCTCCTCATCCGTACCGTCCAGCACACCTCGCTCGCCTTCCACGACGGGCTGCTGCGCGCCGGCGGGCGCGGCCGGTACGCGCTGATCAGTCAGGTCGGCGCGCACAAGCCGCTGGCCAACAACGCCGCGTACAACGCGGGCAAGGCGGCGGCCGAGGCCTGGACCCTCGCCATGGCGGACTCGTTCCGCAAGCTGGGGGGCGACGACGGCCCGCAGGCGGCGGCTGCGATCCTGGTGATCAAGGCATTGGTGCACGACGCGATGCGCGCCGAGCGCCCCAACGCGAAGTTCGCGGGCTTCACCGACGTCAAGGACCTGGCCGACGAGATCGTCGGCCTGTGGAGCAAGCCCGCCCAGGAAGTGAATGGACAGCGTCTGTGGCTGACCCCCAAGCCGTGACAGCGGCCCTCGGCCCGCGGACCGACGCGCGTCGCCACCACGACCCGTCGGTCCGGGGCTTCGCCAGCGACAACTACGCCGGCGCCCACCCCGAGGTCCTCGCGGCCCTCACCCTCGCCAACGAAGGCCATCAGGTCGCCTACGGCGAGGACCAGTACACCGAGCACCTCCAGCGCATCATGCACAGCCACTTCGGCTCCAGCGCCGAGGCCTTCCCGGTCTTCAACGGCACCGGGGCCAACGTGACCGCCCTCCAGGCGCTCACGGACCGCTGGGGCGCCGTCATCTGCGCCGAGTCCGCGCACATCAACGTGGACGAGGGCGGGGCGCCGGAGCGGATGGGCGGCCTCAAGCTGCTCACCGTGCCGACCCCGGACGGCAAGCTCACCCCCGAGCTGATCGACCGGCAGGCCTGGGGCTGGGAGGACGAGCACCGGGCGATGCCCCAGGTCGTCTCGATCACCCAGAACACCGAGCTGGGCACCGTCTACACGGTCGAGGAGATCCGCGCGATCGTCGAGCACGCCCACTCCAAGGGTATGAAGGTCCACCTCGACGGGGCCCGCATCGCCAACGCCGCCGCCTCGCTGGACGTGCCGATGCGCGCGTTCACCAACGCGGTGGGCGTGGACGTGATCTCGTACGGCGGGACGAAGAACGGCATGCTCTTCGGCGAGGCCGTCGTCGTCCTCAACCCGGACGCGGTCAGCCACATGAAGCACCTGCGCAAGATGTCCATGCAGCTCGCCTCGAAGATGCGCTTCGTGTCGGTGCAGCTGGAGGCGCTCCTCGCCAAGGACCTGTGGCTGCGCAACGCCCGGCACGCCAATGCGATGGCCCAGCGCCTCGCGGCGGGCGTGCGCGAGCTCGACGGGGTGGAGATCCTCTACCCGGTGCAGGCCAACGCGGTCTTCGCGCGGCTGCCGCACGAGGTGAGCAGGCGCCTGCAGGAACGCTTCCGCTTCTACTTCTGGGACGAGGCCGCCGGCGACGTGCGCTGGATGTGCGCCTTCGACACCACGGAGGACGACGTGGACTCCTTCCTCCAGGCACTGAAGGAAGAGCTGGCACGCCAGTAGTCGCCCCAGGGCACCGGCTGCATGAATATACGGCCGGGCGGAAAGTCATTGACTTCCGTCCGGCCGTTTCCTTACGCTCTCACCGCATGGAACTCGTGCAGCAGCACCCCGAGATCTCGGCCTACCTCGCGGTCGGCGAGGCCGTCGACCATGACCACCCCCTCATCGGGGAGGTGGCGGCCCGCCTCTCCGGCGATCATCCCGACGCATACTCATACGCCGAGGCGGCCTACGCGTACGTACGCGACACCATCCCGCACTCCATGGACTCGGGGGACCTCCGCGTCACCTGGCGCGCCTCCGACGTCCTGGAGCGGCGCACCGGCATCTGCTACGCCAAGTCCATCGCGTACGCCGCGCTGCTGCGGGCCCGCGGCATCCCGGCGGCCCTGTGCTACCAGCGGCTCACCGACGAGGACGGCTCGAACCCGGTGGTCCACGGCCTCGTCGCGCTCCTGCTGCCCGGTGAGCGGAAGTGGGCCCGCCAGGACGTGCGGGGCAACAAGCCGGGCGTCGACGCCCGGTTCTCGCTGGGGGAGGAGCGCCTCGCCTGGACCGTGCGGCCGGAGTCCGGCGAGGTGGACTACCCCGTGCTCCACGCCGAACCGCACCCGGCCGTCCTGGGCGTGCTGAAGTCCGCCCCGGACCGGCCGTACCTCGGGCGGACGCTCCCTACGGAGCTCTGACCCCGCGTACCGGTGGCGTCAGCCGGCTTCCTTGACCTGGGCCGGCGTCGGCGCCGTGCCGCCGAGGTGCGCGGGCACCCACCACGTGTCGCTCGCGTCCTTGGGGCGGACCGGGTAGGCGCGCTGCGCGGCTTCCAGGAGCTCCTGGACGCGCTCGCGCAGCCGCCGCGTGATCGCGCCCGCGTACTGGTCGGCAGGGGCCTCCATGGGCTCGCCGACGCGGATCGTCACCGGGATGTGGCTCCGCTTGAAGTTCCGGGGGCGGCCCTTCGTCCAGACCCGCTGGGTGCCCCAGAGCGCCATCGGGATCAGCGGGACGCCGGCCTCCTGCGCGAGCCGCGCCGCACCGGTCTTGAAGCCCTTGAGGGTGAAGGACTGGGAGATCGTCGCCTCGGGGAAGACACCGATGATCTCGCCGGCCCGCAGCGACTCCAGCGCGTGCTTGTAGGCGTGCTCGCCCTGCGCGCGGTCGACGGGGATGTGCTTCATGCCGCGCATGAGCGGTCCCGAGACCTTGTGCCGGAAGACGGAGTCCTTCGCCATGAAGCGCACCAGACGCTTCTGGGGCAGGGCCGCGAGCCCCGTGAAGATGAAGTCCAGATAGCTGATGTGGTTGCTCACGAGCACCGCACCACCCGTGCGGGGGATGTGCTCCGAACCCTGGGTGTCGATCTTCAGGTCGAGTGCCTTGAACAGGGTCAGCGCGGCACCGACGACCGGTCGATAGACGAGTTCTGCCATCGGAGAGGAACCTCTTCTTCGTGTGCCCGGAGCGGGTTCTCCCGGCGAAGTTACGCGGCCGTAGGTTTTCGGCTTTGGGCAGATCGTGCCCCATGTGGGGCGCCGTGACCAGTCCAGGCGGCTTCGTACAGGGAGATTCTCGTCACCCCCGGTGGTCGTGGCGGGAATCGATCGCTTGCGTGCGACGCTGCTGAAGGGGGAGAAGAGCCGTACGGGAAAGGGGAGAAGGATGTCGGAGGTCCTGGGGCCGGAGGTGCTCGGCGCCGAGTTGGGGGAGCGGGCCACCCTCGTGCAGTTCTCCACCGCCTTCTGTCAGCCCTGCCGCGCCACCCGCCGCACCCTCGCCGAAGTGGCCGCCATGGTGCCGGGCGTCGCCCATGTGGAGATCGACGCCGAGGAACGGCTCGACCTCGTACGGGAACTGGGCATCGCGAAGACGCCCACCGTCCTCGTCCTCGACCGGACGGGCCGCGTCGTCCGCCGGGCCGCCGGACAGCCCCGCAGGGCGGACGTCATCGCCGCGCTGGGGCGGGCGGTCTGACGCGGTGACACATCTCCCACATCCCGGGACGCACTTGACTGCACCCGCCACCGATCGTCACCCTGGCGGAGTGCCCACAGAACTCCTTCTCTACGGCCGGGCCCATGTGGACCTGGCCCGCAACGCGAGCGCGCGCTGTCCGGGTGTCTGACCACCCCAGGACTCCCCTCATGACGCCCTCGCAGAAGGACAACTCCATGACGGTTTCGCCGGACCTCCAGCTCAGTACCGTTCCCACGATCGGCGCACCCCGGCAGGCTTCTCCCGACCTGCTCCGCTCCGTCTTCCGCCGCCACGCGGCCGGTGTCGCGGTGATCACCGCGCACGGCGAGCGTCCCGTCGGCTTCACCGCGACCTCGCTCAACTCCGTCGCCGCCGATCCCCCGCTGATCTCCTTCGGTGTGGGCACCACCTCGTCCAGCTGGCCCGTGGTGGCCGAGGCCGAGCACATCGGCGTCCACATACTCGGCGAGCACCAGCAGGAGCTGGCCGCCACCTTCGCGCGCAGCGGCGCCGACCGCTTCGGCGGGGAGACCCGCTGGAGCGTGGGGCCGGAAGGCGTGCCCGTGCTCGACGGCGTCCTCGCCTGGCTGGTCTGCCGTGTGATCGCCCGGGTGCCCGCCGGTGACCACCGGATCGTGATCGCGCAGGCCGTCGCGGGGGACCCTGACGGGGCGGGCCGGCCGCTCCTCTACCACCACGGGCGCTTCAACGCGCTGCGCGACTGAGAGTTCCCGCGCGCGCCGCTCTCCGCGCGTTGGCAAGGTCACATGGCTGAGCGCTTGCTTACTGGTAACGGACTGGGTGTACTGGCGAGTAATATTTTGGGCGGGGCGTCCGGCGCCCCAACCGGAAACCAGCCCTTCAGGCGCCTATGCTGCGAGCAACAAGGCAGCCAAGTTATGACGATGCAGTAGGAGAGCCGGCGTGAGCTTGAGGATCGTTGTCTGTGTGAAGTACGTGCCCGACGCGACCGGAGACCGCAAGTTCGCGGACGACCTGACGGTCGACCGCGACGACGTCGACGGCCTGCTGTCGGAGCTCGACGAGTACGCCGTCGAGCAGGCCCTGCAGATCGCCGAAGAGGCGGACGACGCCGAGGTCACCGTGCTGACGGTCGGCCCCGAGGACGCCAAGGACGCGCTCCGCAAGGCGCTCTCCATGGGCGCCGACAAGGCCGTCCACGTCGAGGACGACGACCTGCACGGCAGCGACGTCATGGCCACCTCGCTCGTGCTCGCCAAGGCGATCGAGAAGACCGGCTACGACGTCGTCATCGCCGGTATGGCCTCCACCGACGGCACCATGGGTGTCCTGCCGGCGATCCTCGCCGAGCGCCTGGGCGTCCCGCAGGTCACGCTGCTCTCCGAGGTCAAGATCGAGGGTGGCCCCAACGGCACAGTGACGGGCCGTCGCGACGGCGACACCGCCTCCGAGCAGCTGGAGGCCTCGCTTCCGGCCGTCGTGTCCGTGACGGACCAGTCGGGCGAGGCGCGCTACCCGTCCTTCAAGGGCATCATGGCCGCCAAGAAGAAGCCGGTGGAGTCCCTGGACCTCGACGACCTCGACATCGACGCCGACGAGGTCGGCCTCGAGGGCTCCTGGACCGCTGTGGACTCGGCCGCCGAGCGTCCGGCGCGTACCGCGGGCACGATCGTCAAGGACGAGGGCGAGGGCGGCAAGCAGCTCGCCGAGTACCTCGCGAGCCAGAAGTTCATCTAAGGCTCGCGCGAGCCGTTTCAGTCCGCCCTCTTTTCGTTCGCAGGAGATTGAAGTCCCATGGCTGAGATTCTCGTCTACGTCGACCACGTCGACGGAGCCGTCCGCAAGCCCACCCTGGAGCTGCTGACCCTCGCTCGCCGCATCGGCGAGCCCGTCGCCGTCGCCCTCGGCAACGGCGCCGCCGACACCGCCGCCGCGCTCGCCGAGCACGGCGCCGTGAAGGTCCTCACCGCCGACGCCCCCGAGTTCACCGAGTACCTCGTCGTCCCGAAGGTCGACGCGCTCCAGGCCGCGTACGACGCGGTCTCCCCGGCCGCCGTGCTCATCCCCTCCTCCGCCGAGGGCAAGGAGATCGCGGCCCGCCTCGCGGTCCGCATCGGCTCCGGCATCATCACCGACGCCGTGGACCTGGAGGCCGGTGATGAGGGCCCGGTCGCGACGCAGGCCGCGTTCGCCGCCTCGTTCACCACCAAGTCCCGTGTCTCCAAGGGCACCCCGGTCATCACGGTCAAGCCGAACTCGGCCCCGGTCGAGGCCGCCCCGGCCGCCGGCGCCGTCGAGGCCCTCGCGGTCTCCTTCGGCCCGCTGGCCACCGGCACCAAGGTGACCGCGCGCACCCCGCGCGAGTCGACCGGCCGCCCGGAGCTGACCGAGGCCGCGATCGTGGTCTCCGGCGGCCGTGGCGTCAACGGTGCCGAGAACTTCGCGATCATCGAGGCGCTCGCCGACTCGCTCGGTGCCGCCGTGGGCGCCTCGCGCGCCGCGGTCGACGCCGGCTGGTACCCGCACTCCAACCAGGTCGGCCAGACCGGCAAGTCGGTCTCGCCGCAGCTGTACATCGCCTCCGGCATCTCCGGTGCGATCCAGCACCGCGCGGGTATGCAGACCTCGAAGACGATCGTCGCCATCAACAAGGACGCCGAGGCCCCGATCTTCGACCTCGTCGACTACGGCGTGGTGGGCGACCTCTTCGACGTCGTCCCGCAGCTGACCGCGGAGGTCCAGGCCCGCAAGGGCTGACCTGCGGTTCTGTACGGTCCGGGGGCCGCGTGGCGATTCGTCGCCGCGCGGCCCCCGGCCGTTTCGGACACCCATTGACGTGGGTCCCGACCGACTATTAACTTCGCTATACGGATTGTTGATTCCGTGCAGCGGAAAACAGGAGGGTGTGGGATGGGTCAGCAGGAGAAGGTGTCGACGAGCCTCGCGGGCGCGGTCAGCGAGGGCATCAGCGCCTCCCTGGCGCCGGTGGACGCAGAGCTCGACCGCCGCTACCCGGGAGACCCCGGCACCCGCCAGCCGGTCCACACGGTCTACGTCCCCGGTAACGTCTTCGACGCCGGCACCATCCGCTCCTGGGGCGACCAGGCACTCGCCGCGCTCGACGAGCACGCCCCCGACGCGGCCTCCTTCGCCGCCGTCCTCGGCCTCACCGAGGACCTCGCCGAGGACGTCTACGGCCGCGTCCGTGCCAAGCTGGAGCGCGAGCCGATCGAGGACCTGCGCGTCGACTTCGAGGACGGCTACGCGGGCACGGACGAGGACCAGGACGCCGCCCGCGCCGCCCGGCTGATCTCGGAGGCGTACGGGAACAGCACTGCCGCCCCGTACATGGGCATCCGGATGAAGTGCATGGAGTCCGCCGTACGCGACCGGGGCATCCGCACCACCGACGTCTTCCTCACCGGCCTCCTGGAGAACGGCGGCCTCCCCGACGGCCTCGTCCTCACCCTCCCCAAGGTGACCTACCCCGAGCAGGTCTCCGCCTTCGTCCGCCTCCTGGAGGCCTTCGAGAAGGCCCACGGCCTGGACGCCGGCCGCCTCGGCTTCGAGATCCAGATCGAGACCAGCCAGTCCATCCTGGCCACCGACGGCACCGCCGCCGTCGCCCGCATGATCGGCGCCGCCGAGGGCCGCGCCACCGGGCTGCACTACGGCACCTTCGACTACAGCGCCTGCCTCGGCGTCTCCGCCGCCTACCAGGCCAGCGACCACCCCGCCGCCGACCACGCCAAGGCGATCATGCAGGTCGCCGCCGCCGGCACCGGCGTCCGCGTCTCCGACGGCTCCACCAACGTCCTCCCGGTCGGCTCCAGGGAACACGTCCACGAGGCCTGGCGCCTCCACTACGGACTCACCCGGCGCGCCCTCGCCCGCGCCTACTACCAGGGCTGGGACATGCACCCCGGCCACATCCCCACCCGCTACGCCGCCGTCTTCGCCTTCTACCGCGAGGGCTTCGAGGCCGCCGCCAAGCGACTCTCCGCCTACGCGAACCACGCGGGCGGCGACGTCATGGACGAGCCCGCCACCGCCAAGGCCCTCTCCTCCTACCTGCTCCGCGGCATCGACTGCGGCGCCCTCGACACCGCCGAGGTCGACGCCCTCACCGGCATGAGCCGCGCCGCCCTCGACCGCTTCGCCGCCCCGCGCCGAGGCGACCTCACCGCCTCCGCCGAGTAGCCGTCCCGCACCGTCCCGAGCCGTCCCACACCGTCCCGAGCCGACCGCCGAGGCGACCCGATCCGGCCAACTGCCCCGTACCCTGTGCGAGTTCGCGCGTGAAGCGCGTACGTGCTCGACAGAGGAACGGGGCAGCGGTGTCATCGGGGGAGAGCGAGCGGCTCGCGGGCCGCTACAGAATCGTGCGCCAACTCGGGCGCGGTGGCATGGGAGTGGTCTGGCGGGCCGTCGACGAGGTCCTCGGACGCGAGGTCGCCGTCAAGGAACTCCGTACGTACTCGGACGCGGCCGCGCCCGAACTGGCCGATCTGCGCCTGCGGATGACGCGCGAGGCGCGGGCCGCCGCCCGCGTCCGGCACCCCGGAGTGGTGGCCGTCCACGACGTCACCGAGCACGAGGGCCGGCCCGTCATCGTCATGGAGCTCGTCGACGGGCCCTCCCTCGACGACGTCCTGCGGGAGCGGGGCACCCTGGACCCGGTCGAGGCAGCCCGGATCGGCGCCCACGTCCTGGAGGCGCTGGCCGCCGCGCACGACGTGGGAGTGCTGCACCGGGACGTGAAGCCCGGCAACATCCTGCTGGACCGCTCGGGCAGGACCGTCCTCACCGACTTCGGCATCGCGACCATGGAGGATCCGGGCGACGGATCCGCGACCCACCTCACGCGCAGCGGCGAGATCGTCGGCTCCCTCGACTTCCTCGCCCCCGAGCGGGCCCGCGGGCAGGACCCGGGCCCCGCGTCGGACGTGTGGGCGGTCGGCGCGACGCTGTACGCGGCGGTCGAGGGCGCCTCGCCCTTCCGTCGTACGTCGACCTGGTCGACCCTCGCGGCCATCGTCACCGAACCCCTCCCGGAACCCCACCGCGCCGGCCCCCTCGCCCCGGTCCTGGCACGCCTCCTGGACAAGGACCCGACCTCCCGACCGGGCGCCCGCGAGGCGGCACGGCTGCTGGGCGCGGTGACGGAGACCGCTGCGGGGCCGGGGCGCGGCGGGGCGGTTCCAGGGGTGGTTCCCGGGGTGGTTCCGGGGGAGCTTCCCGGGGTGGTTCCAGGCGTGGTGACTCCTGCGGCTGCGGCTGTGGCTCCCGCGGTGGCGGATCCCGGCGGGGCGGGGCCCGAGGCAGAGGCTCCCGCGAGAGCGGCAGCGGCCCCCGGCGCGGCGGCTTTCGCGGAGAGCGGGTGGGGCGGCGGTCCGCCCGCCGCGCGGCCCGTGGGCTTCGGCCCGCCCGTGGTGCCCGTGCCACCGGTGGGGTCGGTGCCCCCGGCGATGCCTGCGCCGTCGGTGCCGGTTCCCGGGTCCCGTACCGCGGGTCCGGGGCGCCGCCGGGCCCCTGCCGGACGGCCCGCCGCGCCGCCCGGACGCCGCCGGAACGCGCTGGTCGCCGCCTCCGTGGCCGCCGTCCTGCTGGCCGGTGGTGGCATCACGTACTCCCTCATGGACCGCGACACCACGCGCCAAGCGGCCGGCGGGAACCCGGCGGAAGGGGCGAGCGGCGCGCCGGACGGGGACACCGGGCGCCTGCTGGACCCGGGGAGCAGCGGTGCGCCGGCCTCCGGCGCACCGGGCGGCACCGCCCCGACGTCCGGTACGGGCTCCGCCCGGCCGGCACCCTCCGGGTCGGCCACCGGCGGTCCGAGCGACCGGGGACCGGGCGGCGACGGCCCCCGCCCCGAGGACTCGGAACCCGGTACGGGCTCCGGGGCCGGATCCGGTACGTCCGCCGGGAGCACGGGGGCGGCGGGCGGCGCCGGTACCGGCACCGGAACCGAGCCCGGTTCCGGAGACGGTCCGGCCCCCGGTGGGACGACGGCCCCGAGCGCCCCCGGCGGCGGCACCGCCACGACGGGCACCTCCGCCGGGGCCGGCGGGAGCACGGCCGCGCCCAGCACCGAGGCCCCCGCACCACCCGCGGGCTGCGACCCCGTCGGCTCCTCCGCCACCTGCCAGGTCGTGCGGAGCGCGACGACGACCCGCTACGACGGCGGCGAGATGGGCACGGTCGGAGCCGGCCCGCACGTCTTCTTCTGCCAGGTCGACCTCGACCGCGGCGAGACGTACGGCGGCGGGAGCAGCCGCTGGTTCGCCAGGACCGACGACGACAGCGGCAACACCAACGTCTACCTCAGCGTGCTGCACCTCGCGGGCGGCGCGGGCGGCGGCCCCGTGGCAGGCCTGCGGATCTGCTGACGGGCCGCGCTCAGACCGCTGAGGGACCGAGCTCAGACCGCTGAGGGGCCGCGCTCAGACGACTGAGGGGCCGAGCTCAGACGGCGGACGCCACGATCTCGCCCGATCCACGGGCGAGGAGCGTCGTGCCGAGCACCACCCGCTCCGGCGCCCCTTCGGCCCCGTCGAGGCGCCGGAACAGCCGCTCCGCCGCCGTACGGCCCAGGGCGGCGGCGTCCTGGGCGATGACCGTGATGCCGAGCAGGTCGGCCAGTTCGATGTCGTCGAAGCCGACGAGGGCGACCGGGTGCGGATGGCCGGCGAGGGCCCGGACCACCGTGACGGTGACCCGGTTGTTGCCCGCGAACAGGGCCGTCACCGGTTCCGGCGCGGTCAGCATCTCCCGTACGGCGGCGCTCACCCGCTCCGGGTTCGTCGACCCGGGCGAGACCCACGCGTCCCGGACCGGCAGGCCCGCGTCCTCCATCGCCGCGCGGTAGCCCCGGAGCCGCTCGGCGCCGGTGTGGATGCGCGGGCGGTCGCCGATGAAGCCGATCCGGCGGTGTCCGTGGGCGATCAGATGGGCCACGCCGTCGCGCGCCCCGCCGAAGCTGTCGGAGAGCACGGCGTCGGCCTCGATCCGCCCCGCCGGCCGGTCGACGAAGACCGTGGCGACGCCCGCCCTGATCTCCGGCTCCAGGTACCGGTGGTCGTCACCGGCGGGGATGACGATGAGGCCGTCGACCCGGCGCGCGCACAGCGCGAGCGCCAACTCCTGCTCCCGGTCCGGGTCCTCGGCGCTGGAGCCGTTGATCAGGAGCGCCCCGTGCGCCCGCGCGACCTCCTCGACCGCGCGGCTGAGCGGCCCGTAGAAGGGGTCGGCGAGGTCCTCCAGGACCAGCCCGACGGTGGCGGTCCTGCCCTTGCGCAGGACCCTCGCGCTGTCGTTGCGCCGGAAGCCGAGGGCCTCGATGGCCTCCTGGACGCGGCGCTCGGTGTCCGGGGTGACCCCCGGCTCGCCGTTGACGACCCGGGACACCGTCTTGAGGCCGACGCCCGCGCGGGCGGCGACGTCCTTCATCGTGGGCCGATTGCCGTAGCGGTGCTCGGTGCGGCGGGCGATGTCGGCCACGGTGCGCGGTTCCTCCGTCGTATCGGATCCGGGTCGTCCGCGTCGCGGACCCCGGTTCCGGATCCATGTTCCTGTTCCGTGTCCGGGGCTGTGGTCCGGATCTCGGTCTCAGTCCGAGCATAGGCCCTGGATAACGTTGTCATACGCGGGAGACTGGGGAGACTGTACGGAACGCCCTCGGCCGCTCGCCCGGCCCCCGACTGGAGGCTCCGCGCCCATGCACACCGACCCGGCCTCCGGATGCGCCTCTGGTCCCGCCGTCGTTGCCCCCGCCGATCCCGCCTCCGGTCCCGTCGTCGTCGCTCTCGACATCGGCGGCACCAAGATCGCCGGTGCGCTGGTCGACGCCGCGGGGCTCGTCCGGGTGCGGGCCCGACGGCCCACGCCCGCGCGGGAGGACGGCGAGACCGTGATGAAGGCCGTCGAGGCGGTGCTGGACGAGCTCGCCGCCTCGCCGCTGTGGGAGGCGGCCGGCGCCGTCGGCATCGGCAGCGCGGGACCGGTCGACGCCTCGCGGGGGACGGTGAGCCCGGTCAACGTGCCCGGCTGGCGCGACTTCCCGCTCGTCGAGCGGGTCCGGCGGAGGACCGGAGCACGTCCCGTGACCCTGGTCGGCGACGGGGTCGCCATGACCGCCGCCGAGCACTGGCTCGGCGCGGCCCGCGGTCACGACAACGCGCTCTGCCTCGTGGTGTCCACCGGCGTCGGCGGCGGCCTGGTCCTCGACGGCCGGCTCCACCCCGGCCCCACCGGCAACGCCGGTCACCTCGGCCACATCTCGGTCGACCTCGACGGGGACCTCTGCGCGTGCGGCGGACGCGGCTGCGTCGAACGCCTCGCCAGCGGCCCGCACATCGCCCGCCGCGCCCTGGAGAACGGCTGGCGGCCGGGGCCCGACGGCGACGCCTCCGCGGCGGCGGTGGCCGCCGCCGCGCGCGCCGGGGACCCGGTCGCCCTCGCGTCCTTCGAGCGCGCCGCGCGGGCGCTCGCGGCGGGCATCGCCGCCACCGCGACCCTCGTCGAGATCGACATCGCGGTCGTCGGCGGCGGGGTGGCCGGCGCGGGCGACGTCCTCTTCGATCCGCTGCGCCGCAGCCTCGGGAGCTACGCGACGCTCTCCTTCGTACGGAACCTGACGGTCGTCCCGGCCGCCACGGGCACCGACGCCGGCCTGCTCGGAGCGGCGGCGGCGACATGGGCGGGGGCGGGAGGGGCGGCAGGGACGGTGGCCCGGACCGGCGCCTGACCCCGGGCGCCCCGCGAGCGTCCGCTCGGACATGTGTTCGCTGGTTTTCGTGGCAGGGTGTTGCGGGCAAGCCACTGGGGGCTACCGAAGAGGGGGAAATCGTGATCGTCTGGATCAACGGTGCGTTCGGCGCGGGGAAGTCCAGTACCGCGCGCGAACTGGTCGATCTGATCCCGAACAGCACGCTGTACGACCCCGAACTCGTCGGCGGGGCCATGGGTCGGCTGCTCCCGGCCAAGCGCCTCGCCGAGGTCGAGGACTACCAGGACCTGCCGATCTGGCGGCGCCTGGTCGTCGACACGGCGGCGGCTCTCCTCGCGGAGGTCGGCGGGGTCCTGGTCGTCCCCATGACCCTGCTCCGGCAGGAGTACCGGGACGAGATCTTCGGCGGGCTCGCCGCCCGCCGCATCGAGGTGCGCCATGTCCTCCTCGCTCCGGAGGAAACGATCCTGCGGCAGCGGATCGACGGCCGGGCCGAGTACGGCGACCCCGAGGCCGACGCCCGCGTACGGCAGTGGTGTCACGGCCACATCCCGCCGTACCGCGCCGCGCTCGACTGGCTCGCCGGGGACGCGTACACCGTCGACACCTCCGCGCTCACCGTGGCCGAGGTCGCCCGGACCGTCGCCGACGCGGTCCGGGCCGAGCTGGCCGCCCCGTGCGGGATCGTCCAGACGCCCGAGCCGACCGGCGAGACGCTCGCCGCCGGCGTCCTGCTCTTCGACGAGGAGGACCGCTTCCTGCTGGTCGACCCCACGTACAAGCCCGGCTGGGAGTTCCCCGGCGGCGTGGTCGAACCGGGAGAACCGCCGGCCCGCGCCGGAATGCGCGAGGTGGCCGAGGAGATCGGCCTCGAACTCGACGCGGTGCCCCGTCTGCTGCTCGTCGACTGGGAACGTCCCCAGCCCCCGGGGTACGGAGGCCTCCGCCTCCTCTTCGACGGCGGTAGGCTCCGCGCCGCCGACACGGCGCGCCTCCGTCTCCCCGGCTCCGAACTCCGCGGCTGGCGCTTCGTCACCGAGGAGGAGGCCGCCGAACTCCTGCCCCCGGTCCGCTACCACCGCCTCCGCTGGGCCCTCCGCGCCCGCGAACGCGGCACGGTGCTCAACCTGGAGGCGGGGGTCCCGGTGGGGTGAACACCGGCGGGGGCCGGGAGCCTGCGGCGGACGCCCGGGCACGGAGTCCAAGGCCTGCGGTGGGTCCCCGTCCTCGGGCCCCGGCCCCGGGGTCCGGCGTCCGGGGCCCGGCGTCCGGCTAAGCCCCGGGGCGACGGGTTCATGATCACGAGGCTGTCTCCTCCGGTCCGCGGGGCCGGGGGGCGCGGTCGGCGGTGTGCGCCGGGGGCGTTCAGTCGACCGCCGCGGCCAGTCGGGCCGCCGTGTCCGAGGTCACCGGGGCGCCGTGGCCGCAGCAGAGGACCGAGGGGGCCAGCTTCGCGAGGCGGCGCATCGAGTCCATGGCGAGGGCGCGGTCGACGTGGAAGACGCCGAAGGTCACGCCCTGCACCGCCGCAACCGTGTCACCGGTGAACAGCACGCCGTGGCGCGGGAGATGGACCGCGAGGGAACCGGGGGTGTGGCCCGGGGTGTGGACCACCACCGCGCCGTCGCCGAAGCCGAGCTCCTCGCCGTCCTCCACCTCCCGGTCCACCCGGGTCGGCGGCGCCTCCGGCACGGTCATGCCGTGCTCGTACAGCGGGAGCTCCCAGTCCAGGAGGTCCGGCTCGGGGACCGGGGCCTCGCCCCGGATCACCGGTGCGTCGAGCCGGTGGGCGAGGATCTCGGCGCCGTGGCGGTCCGCCAGTTCCCGCGCCGCGCCCACGTGGTCCGGGTGGCAGTGGGTCAGCACGATCCTGCGCAGCAGGTCCGGGTCGAGCCCCGCCGCCCGGATCGCCGCCGTCGTCGCGTCCGCCGAACCGGCCCACCCGGCGTCGATGAGCGTCAGCTCCCGCTCGTCCTGCCAGAGGTAGGCCTGGCCGATGGAGAAGTCGAGGAGGTGCAGCCGAGGGGTGATCCTGATGAGTTCCATATGGCGAACCTACGCATCCGCGCAGGTCCGCCATATGGCTGTCCGCTCTCGGCGAGCTTCGCCGAGCGCTGAATCCGACCCGGTGTCAGACCGTCAGACCTGCTTCGAGCGGGCGTAGTTGACCAGGAAGTGCGCCTCGGCGACCGAGAGCCGCTCCAGCTCCTCGGGCGAGACCGACTCGTTGGGCGCGTGGATCTGCGCCTCCGGCTCGCTCAGGCCGATGAGCAGGATCTCCGCCTCCGGGTACAGCGTGGCCAGTGTGTTGCACAGCGGGATCGAGCCGCCCATGCCCGCCGTCTGCATCTCCTGACCGGGGTACGCGATCCTCATCGCCTCGGCCATCGACGCGTACGCCGGGCTCGACGTGTCCGCCTGGAAGGGCTGGCCCTGGCCGACCTGCTCCATGGACACCCGGGCGTTCCACGGCGTGTGCTTCTCGATGTGCGCGAAGAGCAGCTTCGTCGCCTCGGCCGCGTCCTGACCGGGCGGCACCCGCAGGCTGATCTGGGCGCGGGCCGACGCGGGGATCGACGGGGTCGCCCCGGCCACCGGGTGGCAGTCGATGCCGACGACGGTCACGGCCGGGCGCGCCCAGATCCGGTCCGCGACGGTGCCGGCGCCCGGCAGGGCCACGCCCGCGAGGACCTTGGCGTCCTTGCGGAAGTCCTGCTCCGGGTACTGGAGGCCCTCCCACGCCTTGTCACCGGGCAGGCCGTCGATGACGGTGGAGCCGTCGGGGCCGCGCAGCGAGTCGAGGACGCGGATCAGCGCGGCCAGCGCGTCCGGCGCGGCACCGCCGAACTGACCGGAGTGCAGGTTGCCCTCCAGGGTGTCGATCTGCACCCGGATCATCGTCATGCCGCGCAGCGTCGCGGTCACCGTCGGCAGACCCACCCGGAAGTTGCCCGCGTCGCCGATGACGATCGTGTCGGCCGCCAGCACCTCGGGGTGCTGCTCCGCGTACCGCTCGAGACCGCCGGTGCCCTGCTCCTCCGAACCCTCGACGATCACCTTGACCGTCACCGGGACGCCGCCGTTCGCCTTGAGGGCGCGCAGCGCGAGCAGGTGCAGGACGAACCCGCCCTTGCAGTCGGCCGTGCCGCGCCCGTACCAGCGGCCGTCCCGCTCGGTCAGCGTGAACGGCGGGGTCAGCCAGGCGGACTCGTCCAGCTTCGGCTGCACGTCGTAGTGCGCGTAGAGGAGGACGGTCGGGGCCCCGGCCGGGCCGGGCAGGATGCCGTACACGGCCTGCGAACCGTCGGGCGTGTCGAGCAGCGCCACGTCCTGGAAGTCCTCCGCGCGCAGCGCGTCCGCGACCCAGTTCGCCGCGGCCTCGCACTCGCTGCGGGGCGCCACGGCCTCGTCCGCCACCGACTCGAAGGCCACGAGCTCCGTGAGCTCGGCCTTGGCCCGGGGCATCAGGGACCGGACGGTCTCGGCGATCGGATTCGCGGTCATGGGCACGCTCCTGGTGGGTGCGACGTTACGACGTGGGGAGTGCGTTCGTCGTATGTCGTGGTACGGCGAACGCACCGTAGATCCTACGGCGCGGGGTCTCGACTACCGCGCCGTAGGATGCGTCGAGAGCAGACCACCGGTCGGATGCAGGAGCAGAAGCACATCGTGAGCAGCGAGCAGGTAGAGAACGCCGGTCCCGAGAACGCCGATTCCGAGCGCACCGCTCCTGAGAGTGCCGCTCCCCGAAACACGGCTCCCGAAAGCACGGTCCCGGAGAGCACGGTCCCGGAGGGCGCGGCGCAGGAGGGCGCGGACCCTGAGGGTACGGCTCCCGGAACCGCCGCCTCCGATGAGGTCGGCGCGGACGAGGCGGCGGAGGTCTGGGACGTGGTCGTGGTCGGCGCCGGCCCGGCCGGCGCGTCCGCGGCCTACGCGGCGGCCGTCGCGGGCCGGCGGGTCCTGCTCCTGGAGAAGTCGGAGCTGCCCCGGTACAAGACCTGCGGCGGCGGCATCATCGGTCCCTCCCGGGACTCGCTCCCGCCCGGCTTCGAACTGCCCCTGCAGGACCGGGTGCACGCCGTCACCTTCTCCCTGGACGGCCGCTTCGCCCGCACCCGCCGCTCGCGCCGGATGCTCTTCGGGCTCATCAACCGCCCCGAGTTCGACGCGCAGCTCGTCGAGCACGCGCAGAAGGCGGGCGCCGAACTGCGGACCGGCGCCACCGTGAGCCGGGTGGAGCAGCACGGCCCCTCCGTGCCGGACCGGCGGACCGTCGCCGTCGTCCTCGCCGACGGCAAGACCGTCCTCGCGCGCGCGGTCGTCGGTGCCGACGGCAGCGCCAGCCGCATAGGGGCGCATGTGGGGGTGAAGCTCGGTCAGGTCGACCTGGGCCTGGAGGCGGAGATCCCGGTGCCGCCGTCCGTGGCCGAGGACTGGAAGGGCCGCGTCCTCATCGACTGGGGTCCGATGCCCGGCAGTTACGGGTGGGTCTTCCCCAAGGGCGACACGCTGACCGTCGGCGTCATCTCGGCGCGCGGCGAGGGCGCCGCCACCAAGCGGTACATGGAGGACTTCGTCGCCCGGCTGGGCCTCGCAGGCTTCGAGCCCACGATCTCCTCCGGGCACCTCACGCGCTGCCGCACCGACGACTCGCCGCTCTCCCGTGGCCGGGTCCTCGTCTGCGGCGACGCGGCCGGGCTCCTGGAGCCGTGGACGCGCGAGGGCATCTCGTACGCGCTCCGCTCGGGACGTCTCGCGGGGGAGTGGGCGGTACGGGTCGCCGAGGCGAACGACGCGGTCGACGCCCGGCGGCAGGCCCTGAACTACGCGTTCGCCATCAAGGCCGGGCTCGGTGTGGAGATGGCGGTCGGGCGGCGGATGCTCGCGCTCTTCGAGCGGCGCCCGGGGCTGCTGCACGCGACCATCACGGGGCTGCGGCCCGCGTGGAACGCCTTCGCGGACATCACGCGGGGATCGGCCACGCTCGGCGGCATGGTCCGCTCGAACGGCATGGCCCGGCGGGCGCTGGAGATCCTGGACAAGCGGATGGACAGCTCGGCGGGTGTCGGCCCGGCGGGCCGGGGCGTCGGGCCGAAGGAGCGGACGGAGCCCGGGACGCAGTCGGGCACGGGGGCGGACACGGGGCCGGGCACAGGGTCGGACACGGAGGCGAACTCGAAGTCTGAGTCGAAGTCGGAGTCGAACTCGAAGTCGGAGGCGGGAGGCCGGGACGGGTCCGGGACCTCGGAGGCTTCCGGGGCGCTCTGAGATGCCTGACGCGTTCTGATGTGTTCTGAGGCGCTCCCAGCGTTCTGACGGATCCACCGGTACCGCGGTGGGTTCGATGCGTACGGGCCTCGCCGCCCCGGCCCGTTCATACGGCCGGGGTGGCGGGGCCCGTCGTCGTGATGCGGAAGACGGGGTGCTTCGGCGCGATGGCGCGGAGCTCCGCCTCGGAGGAGTCGGGGCCGATCCCGCCGAAGAAGACGCCGACCTCGGCCTTCCAGCGCTTGAGGTAGGCGCGGAGCAGCGGGGGCTTGTCGTCGTCGGCGACCTCGACGGCGGTGAACGCCTCCGCGTGCTTGCCGAGGTGCAGCTGCCCGCCGCCGGCGGCGCGCATGTTGTGGGTCCACTGGACGTGGCCGCGCGGGGCCACGAGGTACTGGGCGCCGTCCACCGTCAGGAGGTTGACGGGGGTGCGGCGCCATTCGCCGCTCTTGCGGCCGCGGACCGCGAGGACGCGGGAGCCCCAGACGCTGATGCCACGGCGGGTCATCCAGGCGACGGCGCGGTTGACGACGTTGATCGTGAACCAGCCGGGCTTGATGACGTGGGAGCCGGCGGGGGTGGCGGGCTGAGCAGACATGGGTTTCCTCCCGGAGAATCAAAGTGTGAGCAGTGCTCTCGCTCAGGTCCAGTCTGCACGGAGCGGTGCTCTGATGCAAGAGCACCGCTCTCGTATTGGATCGATGCTCTGCGAATGGCACACTGCTCTCCATGACCACCGTCAGAGGAGCCCGCGCCCGCGCCCGTATCGAGATCACCGCTGCCATCAAGGCCGAGGCCCGTACCCAGCTCGCCGCCGAGGGCGCCGCGAAACTGTCCCTGCGCGCCGTCGCCCGTGAGCTGGGCATGGTGTCCTCCGCGCTCTACCGGTACTTCCCCAGCCGCGACGACCTGCTCACCGCCCTCATCGTCGACGCCTACGACGCCGTGGGCGCCGCCGCCGAGAGGGCCGCCGCCGAGGCCGCCGGGGAGCGTCCCCTCGTCCGCTGGACCGCCGCCTGCCGGGCCGTCCGCGCCTGGGCCGTCGCGCACCCGCACGAGTACGCCCTGATCTACGGTTCCCCCGTCCCCGGCTACACCGCACCCCAGGACACCAACGCCCCCGCCGCCCGCGTCGGACTCGTCCTCGTCGACATCGCCCGCGAGGCCCACCGGGGCGAGGGCGTCGCCCTCCCCCCGCTCCCGGACTCCCTCCTCCCCGAGGCCGTCCGCCTCACCGCCGACATGGCCCCGGACCTCCCCCCGGCCCTCGGCGTCGCCCTGGTGGCGGCCTGGTCCCAGCTCTTCGGCCTGGTCTCCTTCGAGGTCTTCGGCCAGTTCCACCGCGTCGTCGAGGACCGCGACGCCTTCTTCACGACGGCCGCCCGCCGCCTGGGCCAGGACGTGGGCCTGCTCCCGCGCGCCTGAGCCGCCCCCGCTCGACGCCCCCGCCCGGCGCGCCGACCCACCCGCGTCCCGGCGCCGTCCTCGGTGCCGCCTACTCCGGAGGGAGTACGGGCAACCACCCCACCGGGGTGACGTCCTCCCGGGGCGGGCGCGGCTAGCGTGGCGGGTATGGACGAGGAGCGGACCGCCGGGCGCGGTGTCGAAGGGCCGGGCCGGGCGCCGTGGGGGTGGTGGGCCGAGGAACGGGACACGGGCGGGCTGCCGTGGAGGTCCACGCTGGTGATCGCCGTACTGGTCATGGCGGGGACCGGCTTCGCCGGGCGGAACCAGCCCGACCGTGAGGCGCTCGACCTCCTCGGACGCGGCCTGCTGCTGTTCGGGGCCGCGCTCCTGGTGTTCCGTCACCGCAGGCCCGTACCCGTCGTGTTCGGCGTCGCGGCCGTCACCCTCGGCTACCTCGCGGCCGGTTACCCGTACGGCCCGGTCTTCGTCATGGTCGCCGTCGCCTGCTTCGCCGCCGTCGTCCAGGGGCACAGGACCGCCGCCTGGTGGGCCCTCGGCCTGCTGTGGGCGGGCCATCTGCTGCTCTCGCACTGGCTCTACCGGTGGCTGCCCCCGACGGGTGACGGTCCCGCCCCCTGGGGCCAGGAGCTTCCCGCGGGGGCCTTCGCCGTCGCCGTGCTCGCCGCCTCCGAGCTGGTACGGGTCAGGCGCGAGCAGTGGGCGCAGCAGCGGGCGGAGCGGGCCGCCGCCGAGCGGCGCCGCGCCGACGCGGAGCGGCTCCGCATCGCCAGGGAACTCCACGACGTGCTCGCCCACTCGATCTCCGTGATCAACGTGCAGGCGGGGGTCGGTCTCGCCCTGCTCGACTCCCACCCCGAACAGGCCCGCTCCGCGCTGACCACCATCAAGGCGGCGAGCAAGGAGGCGCTGGGCGAGGTGCGCCAGGTCCTCGACACCCTCCGTACCCCCGGCGACGCCCCCCGCGCCCCGGCACCCGGCCTCGGCCGCCTCCCCGAACTCGTCGAGCAGGCCGGCGCCGCCGGCCTGACCGTCACCGTCACGACGAGCGGCCCGCCCGCCGCCGCGCTGCCGCCCGGCGCCGACCTCGCGGCCTTCCGGATCGTGCAGGAGGCTCTCACCAACGTCGTCCGCCACTCCGGCTCCCGCACCGCCCGGGTGGAGATCGGGCACGGTCCCGGACGCCTGGACCTGCGCGTCGACGACGACGGGCCCGCCACCGGCACCGAGGCGGGCGGCAGCGGCAACGGACTTGCCGGAATGCGGGAGCGGGCCGCCGCGCTCGGTGGCACGATCGAGGCGGGCGGCCGGCCGGACGGCGGATTCCGCGTCCACGCCGTGCTCCCGCTCCGTCCGGAGGAGACCCCGTGATCCGTGTGCTGCTCGCCGACGACCAGTCGCTGGTCCGCGCCGGGTTCCGTGCGCTGCTCGACGCCCAGCCGGACATCGAGGTGGTGGGGGAGGCCGCGGACGGCGGCGAGGCGGTGGAACGGGTCCGGGCGCTGCGCCCCGACGTCGTCCTCATGGACATCCGGATGCCGCGGCTCGACGGCCTGGAGGCGACCCGGCGCATCACCGACGACCCGGACCTCGGCGAGGTACGGGTCGTCATGCTGACCACCTTCGAACTCGACGAGTACGTCTTCGAGGCGATCCGCGCCGGCGCCTCCGGCTTCCTCGTCAAGGACACCGAACCGGAGGAGCTGCTGCGGGCGGTGCGGGCCGTCGTCCACGGGGACGCGCTGCTCTCCCCGGGCGTCACCCGCCGGCTGATCGAGGAGTTCGCGGCCCGCTCCAAGGCCCCGGCGGCCACCGCCGCGCTCGGTGCGCTGACCGAGCGGGAGCGGGAGGTGATGGCCCTCGTGGGCATCGGCCTGTCGAACGAGGAGATCGCCCGCCGACTGGTCGTCAGCCCGCTCACCGCGAAGACCCATGTGAGCCGCGCGATGGTGAAGCTGGGCGCCCGGGACCGGGCCCAACTCGTCGTGCTCGCCTACGAGTCGGGACTCGTGCGGCCGGGCTGGCTGGGCTGAGGCTCCGCACGGAGCCCCTGGTCCGGCCCCAGCCCACCCAGCCCAGCCGGCCCCCAGCCCCAGCCTCCGGCCCAGTAGGTCTCCAGCCCCCGGCCCAGTCGACCCGGGCTCAGTCGCGGACCGCGACCTTCGCCGGCGAGTCCGCGGACGTGGAGTCCGCAGACGTGGAGTCCGTGGACGTGGAGTTCTCGGGTGTGGAGCGCGCCACCACGACCGACTCGGTGACGTGCGGCGTGGTGGCCTTCCCCCGCTTCCGGAGCCCCGGCAGCGTGATCAGGAGTCCGGCAAGGGCGATGACCGTGACCACGGCCAGACCCGGGCGGAAGCTGTCCAGGGCCGCCTGCGGGGAGGCCGACGCGTCCCCGTCCGCGGTGATGACGGCGGTGATCACGGCGAGGAAGAGCGCGCCGCCGACCTGGATCGAGGTGTTGAGCAGACCGGAGACCATGCCCTGCTCGTGGTCGTCCACGCCGTTGGTGGCCTGGATGTTGAGCGAGGGGAAGACCAGGGCGCAGGCGGCGCCGAGGAGCAGCATGGAGGGCAGGATCACGGCCGCGTACTGCGGGGTCAGGGAGATCCGCAGGAAGAGGGCGTACGCGACGACCAGCAGTGTGAAGCCCACGGCGATCACCCGGGGCGTGCCGAAGCGGTCCACGAGCCCGCCGATCTTCGTGGAGGAGAGCGCCACGAGCGCACCGGCCGGGAGGAACGCGAGCGCCGTCTGGAGCGCGGACCAGCCGAGCAGCGACTGCATGTACTGGGTCACGATGAACTGGAAGGCCACGTACGAGCCGAAGAACGCCGCCGCGCCGAGCTGGGCCCGGACCTGGGAGCCGGAACGCAGGACCCCGAGCCGTACGAGCGGGCTCGCGCTGCGCCGTTCGACCAGGACGAAGGTGACGAGGAGGGCGGCGGCCAGCAGGAACGACAGCAGGGTGCGGGCGGAGGTCCAGCCGACCTCGGGGGCCTGGACGACGGTGAAGACGAGCAGCAGCATCGCGGCCGTGCCGGTGACGGCGCCCGGCAGGTCGTAGCCGCCGGAGGAGTTCTCGCGGGGGCTGTGCGGGATGAGGCGCAGCGCGAAGACGAGGGCGATCAGGGCGACCGGGGCGGGGAGCAGCATGGTCCAGCGCCAGCTCAGTTCGGTGAGCAGACCGGAGAGGACCAGGCCCATGGAGAAGCCGGTGGCGGCGCAGGTGGTGTAGATCGACAGGGCACGGTTGCGCTGCGGGCCCTCCTTGAAGGTCGTCGTGATGATCGACAGACCGGCGGGGGCGGTGAAGGCGGCGCTGAGGCCCTTGATGAACCGGCTGGCGATCAGGAGCGGTCCGGAGTCGACGAGTCCGCCGAGCAGGGAGGCGATCGCGAAGACGGCGAGCGCGATCAGGAAGACCCGGCGGCGGCCGAGGAGGTCGGCCGCTCGGCCGCCGAGGAGCAGCAGGCCGCCGTAGCCGAGGATGTAGCCGCTCACGATCCACTGGAGGGTGGCGGTGGAGAGGTCGAGGTCGGTGGCGATCGAGGGCAGGGCGACGCCGACCATCGAGACGTCGAGGGCGTCGAGGAACATCGCGGCGCAGAGGACGAGGAGGGTGCCCCAGAGCCGCGGGCTCCAGCGTTCCTGCGCGGCGGCCGTGGGTGCGGCGGTGAGCGGAGAGGTCATGCGCAGCACGGTACATGCACGTGCATTGAATGCAAACGCATTTAATTCCTGTGCAACAAAAGAGGTCGTTTCTGCTAACGTGCGGGTCATGGCAGCGAACAAGTCCGAACGCGCGCTCGTGGACGAGTGGCGTGACGTCCTCGCCCTGCACGCCCGGACGACCTGTGAGCTCGACCGGGCCCTCCATCCGCACGGGCTCGGCGCCAGCGACTTCGAGGTCCTCGACGTCCTCGCCGAGGGCGCGGCCGAGGACGGCCCGGCCTCCTGGCGCGTCCAGGAGCTCGCCGGGCGGGTCCATCTCAGCCAGAGTGCGCTGTCCCGGCTCGTCGCACGCCTGGAGAAGGACGGCCTGGTGCTGCGGGGGATGTGCCACGAGGACCGGCGCGGCGTCCGGGTGCGGCTCACGGAGAAGGGACTCGCGCGTCACGCCGAGGTCCTGCCGCTCCAGCGCGAGGTCCTGACCCGGATGCTGAACAGCGGCTCCTGACCCCGGACGCCGGGTCCGCGGCTCCTGACCCCGGACGCCCGGGTCCGCGGCTCGTGACCGCGGGCGCGCCGGACGCGGCTCCCGATCCCGGACGCCGAGCCCTGAAGGGTTCGGCGCCCTGCCCCGGCCTCAGGACCGCCCCGCCCCCAACCTCAGGACCAAGTGATCCCTGAGTTCTCGCGCCACAGCCGGGCGAGAGTCTCGTCCCCGGTGAGCTCCACGGCGCCGGCCGGCAGCCGGTTCCAGAGGCTGAGGTACAGCCGGCCGACGGGGCCGCTCAGCTCCGTGTCCACGGGCTTTCCGGTGTCGTCGTCCTCCGCCGTGGCCCGGGAGCCCCGCTCCGTCCGGGGCGGTTCCGTCTCGGACAGGCGTACGGTCCAGACATCACCCGTGTCGGTGGTGCGCACCCGCAGGGTCCGCGGCTCGGGTGTGCGCACCCGGCTGCGGTCGCGGCCGTGGAAGCTGCACAGCAGTTCGTCGATCCCGTCGACGGCGAGCGCCGGGGAGACCGTCCCCGGGCCGGTCGCGAGCGCCGACTCGGCGTCCGCGCGGTGGACGGTCGTCTCGTGCGCCTGCCGCCGCGCCCAGAAGGCGAGCGGCGAGGGCGCGGGGAGGAAGGTCCAGCACTCCAGCTCCTCCGGTGCCGCGCGCAGGGCGGCGACGAGGCCCGCGTGCCCCTCCCGGTAGTACGCCAGCAACTCGTCGCCGTCGAGAGCCGGTTCGCCGCCGCCCGGGTGGTACTCGGTGTGCCCCTCGACCACGAAGGTCGTGGCCCAGCGGTGCACCATCGTCGTGTGGCGGAGGAGGTCCCGGACCCGCCACCCCGGGCAGGTCGGTACCTCCGCGTCGGGTCCGGCCTCGGAAGCCGCCTCCGCGAGGGCCCGGCCGGCCGTCTCCAGCGCCTCGACGTGTTCCGTGATCTTCATGGTTCCCCATCCCCTGGTGGTTGTGCCCAAGGGGCGGATTCTGGCAGGAGCGGGCGCCGGCCGGCGGGCTCACGGGGCCGATCGCCGGCGCCGCTCGCGTACGACTTCGGTGATCGCGCCGTGGACCGCCCCGATGACGAGCGACTGGACGAGCGCGGACACGAGCAGGAGGGCGCCGATCGTCCAGAGCGAGAGCGGGTCCGCCGAGGTGGAGTCGACCAGCGGGGAGAGGAGCACCAGGCTGGTCGGCAGGGTGACAAAGAAGAGCCAGACGCCCACCAGGCCGCCGGAGGCCTGGGTGACGACGAGGTCGTACGCCACGATGCCCGAGATCGCCGCGACGAGACAGAGATACGCGAGCGACGCCGTGTTGGTGAAGGCGAGCCGGACGAACGTCCGCGGGTGCCGGTTGGTCATCGCGACTCCTCGTGCGCGGCGGAACGCCCGCCGCTTCGACAGCGCTTCCCCCGGGCCTGGTCGGTTGCCTCCCGGGGTGCTCCCATCGTGCGGCGGAACGCTCCGGCCCGCGTGAGTACGGCTACTCAACTCGTCTGCTGAGCACCCGCGTTCCGTGCCCAGTACCCCATCGCCGCGGCGCCGGCGGCGAGCACCGCGACCGTGGTGAGCGCGACCGGCAGGGAGAACCAGTCGGCGAGGAACCCGATGGACGGCGGGCCGAGGAGCATGCCGCCGTAACCGAGGGTGGAGGCCGTCGCCACCCCGCTGGGACCCGCGATCGCACCGGCGCGGGCGACGGCGACGGGGAAGATGTTGGCGAGGCCGAGCCCCGTGACCGCGAAGCCGAGCAGGGTGGCCCAGACGGTCGGGGCGAGTGCGCCGAGGAGCATCCCGGCGGCGGCCGTGACCCCTCCCGCGACGAGCGTACGGGTCTGGCCGAGCCGTTCCAGGAGAAGCGTCCCGGAGAGCCGGCCGGCGGTCATGGTCAGGGCGAAGACGGAGTATCCGGCCGCCGCCACCCCGGGATGGGCGCCCAGGTCCTGTTCGAGGTGGAGCGCGCCCCAGTCGGCCAGCGCCCCTTCGCCGTACGCCGTGCAGAGCGCGATCACGCCGAAGACGAGGACGGTACGGCGTGCCGCCGCCGACGGCTTTTCCGCTGCCGAAGGCCTTCCCGCGCCGGAGGGCTTACCGGGCCCGGCGTGCGCTCCGCGCGGGAGGGCCTCCGGCGCCACGGGGGCGGGGTGGCGCAGGAGCACGGGCCCGGCGGCTGCCGTCAGGGCCAGACCCACGACCGTGAGCCCGAGGAGGTGGGTGGTGGGGGACAGGCTCCCGGCGAGGAGCCCGCCGATGCCCGCGCCGAGCATGCCGCCGAGGCTGAACGCGGCGTGGAAGCTCGGCATCACGGGGCGCCGCAGGGCGGTCACCAGATCCACGGCCGCGCTGTTCATGGCGACGTTGATCCCGCCGTACGCGGCTCCGAAGACGAGCAGGACGAGGCCGAGGGCGAGCGGGGAGCGGGTGAGCGCCGGCAGGGCGACCGAGAGGGAGAGCAGTACGGCGGTGGCGACGGTGACGGCGTGGCTGCCGTAGCGGCGGCAGAGCCGGCCGGTCAGGGTCATGGTCACGACGGCGCCTGCCGACACACCGAGGAGGGCGAGCCCGAGGTCGCCGGCCGAGGCGCCGGTCTGCTGCTTGACGGCGGGGATGCGGACCACCCAGCCGGCGAAGAGGAATCCGTCGAGGGCGAAGAAGAGGGTCAGGGCGGAGCGGAGGCGGGACAGGGAGTGGATGGCGGTGTCTCCGCCGAGGCCCCCCGTTGCGGCCGTCCGTACTTTGTTTAGTAGCGGCACAAACTCAGGATAGGGGTCGACGGGCCCTGGTTTCAACCTGCCGGGTCCGGGCTCGTGGGCCGGTCGGTGGTGGGCCCGGGATCGTCCCCGTCGGCACCGGCCCGGGGGTGCGGGTCAGGGGAGTCGGGGCGGGGCCGGGTCCGGCGCGCGCCCCGATCATGGGAGACTCGCCCCCATGAACGGCAAGGCGACGACGACCCGGACACGGCTGGACAGGGGGCGCAACGCGCTCGGCCCCGCGCTGGAACTGGTACACACCGGCAGGGCTCCGACGCGGGCCGTCCTCACCGCCGAACTCGGCGTCACCCGGGCCACCGCGGGCGCGGTCGCCGCCGAGCTGGAGGCGCTCGGCCTCATCCGCGTCGACTCCAACCCCGGCGCCGCCGCCGGCTCCCAGGGCCGCCCCTCCCACCGGCTCGCCGTCGACGAGAAGGGGCCCGTCGCCCTCGCCGCCCAGGTGCACGCGGACGGCTTCCGCGCAGCCCTCGTCGGTCTCGGCGGCACCATCGTCGCCACCGCCCCCGGCTGCGTCACCGTCTCCGCCGACCCCGCCCAGGTCCTGGGTGCCGTGGTCGACGCCGGGGCCACCCTGCTCCGGGAGAGCGGCCGCCGCTGCGTCGGCGCCGGACTCGCCGCGCCCTCCGCCGTCGCCGAACCCGAGGGCACCGCGCTCAACCCGCTCCACCTCGCCTGGCCCGCCGGGGCGCCGGTCCGGGAGATCTTCGCCGAGCGGGTGCGGGCCGCCGGGATCGAGGGCCCGGCCTTCACCGGGAACGACGTCAACCTCGCCGCCCTCGCCGAGCACCGCCACGGCGCGGGGCGCGGCGCCCGTGACCTCCTCTGTGTGGCCACCGGCCACCGGGGCGTCGGCGGCGCGCTCGTCCTCGACGGACGCCTGCACACCGGCAGCTCGGGGCTCGCCCTGGAGGTCGGCCATCTGACGGTCAATCCGGAGGGGCGTCCCTGCCACTGCGGCAGCCGCGGGTGCCTCGACGTCGAGACCGACCCGCTCGCCTTCCTCACGGTCGCGGGCCGGGACCCCGGCCCCGAGGTCTCACTGCTCCAGCAGGCCCGTGACCTGCTGCGGACGAGCCCGGACGACCCGGGCGTCCGGGTGGCCGTGGGGGAGTTGATCGACCGGCTGGGGCTCGGTCTCGCCGGTCTGGTGAACATCCTCAACCCGGACCGGATCATCCTCGGCGGGCTCCACCGCGAGCTCCTCGACGCCGACCCCGAACGCCTCCGCGCGGTCGTCGCCGACCGCAGCCTCTGGGGCCGCAGCGGCGGCGTACCGATCCTCCCCTGCACCCTGGACCACAACAGCCTGGTCGGCGCGGCCGAGCTGGCCTGGCAGCCGGTGCTGGACGATCCGCTGGTCGCGCTGGGCCGGGAGTCCGCCTGAGGCCACCGGCCGGGTCGCCGACGGCTGGCTCCCCGGTCACGCGGCGGACTGGCTCAGCGAGCGGTACCGGACCTCGCGGCCGGTCGTCGACGAGGCGGCGGTGGGTGCGGGCCGCGACCCGCGCGAGATCCGCACCGTCTTCAACTTCCCGGGACGCATCACCGATCGGCCGCTGACCGCCACGCGCGACGAGGACGGGCGCTGGATCGGCGGCTCCGTCGACCAGTGGGTGGAGGAGCTCACCGGGGCCGTCCTGGAGCACGGCGCCTCGGGCTTCGTCCTCTTCTCACCCGGCGGCGGCACACAGGACATCGACTCCCTCGCATGCTGGGGCCGCGAGATCGCCCCGGCCGTCCGCGAGGCCGGCGCCTAAGGAGCACGGCTGACGGACGCGGCCGAAGGGGAAACGCGGACTTCGGAAAACCGCTGGTCGGTGGAGGCCGTACGACGTAACGTTCCGCCTCATGATCACTTCCGACTCCGATCTTCCCCCGCGCCTCGGCAACCTCACCTTCCACGGGCCGCTCTCCGATGCCCGCGCCACCCGCATGATCGAACGGCTCGCCGCCGCGGAGCCGGCCGATGTCCTCGACATCGGTTGCGGCTGGGGCGAGTTGCTCCTGCGTGTCCTGGAGAACACCCCGGGGGCCAAGGGGACCGGGATCGACATCAACGCCGAGGACCTGGCCCGCGGCCGGGCCCTCGCCGAGGAGCGCGGTCTCGCCGAACGGGTGGCCTTCGTCGAGGAGTCGGCGCTCGGCACCGACCGCGGCCCCGTCGACGCGATCCTCTGTCTCGGTTCGAGCCAGGCGCTCTGCGACCCCGACCAGCCGCACGACCCCGCCGCCGCCCTCCGCGAACTGCGCCGCCTGGTCCGGCCCGGCGGCCGGGTCGTCCTCGGCGAGGGCTTCTGGGAGCGCACCCCTACGGACGAGGAGCTGGCCGGCATGTGGCCCGGCGCGAACGCCGGCGACCACCTCTCCCTCGGCTCCCTCGTGGACCTCGCGATCGAGGCGGGGTTCCGTCCCGCGTGGATCGAGACGGCGAGCAGCGAGGAGTGGGAGGAGTTCGAGTCCGGCTACCGCTACGACACCGAGGTCTGGCTCGCCGCCCACCCCGACCACCCGCTCGCCGCCGAGACCCGTGAGCGCGTCGACCGGCAGCGGTCGACCTGGCTGAACGGCTACCGCCGTGTCCTCGGCATCACGTACCTGACCCTCGTCGCCGTGGGCTGAGACCGGCCCGCGACCGGATCCGGCCGAGACCGGCCCCGAGACCGGATGCGGCCGAGACCGGCCCCCGACCGGATCACCACCGCCGCCCGGCCCCCAACTCCCCGCGACCGGGGGCCGACAGGTGCAGCACCTGGAAGCGCTCGCCCTCGTCGGCGGGCGCTTCCGTGGCCGCCCACAGGGTGAAGGAGAGCAGCTCCCAGTGGCGCGGGTCCACCGCCAGGGCGGAGGCCACCACCCCGTCCCGGCGCGCCTCCCGCGCGTGCCGGTCCACCGCGTCCGCCACGGCCTCGCCGGGCGGGACCCCCTCCCCGAGCGGCGTCCTGCGGCGCGTCGCGGTGCGGGGAGCCGCCGCGGCCGCCGGTCCCTCCTCGTACGACAGGCCCGTCCAGTGCTGCACCACGGGCCGGCCGAAGTCGTTCACGATGCCCTGGAAACCCGGCCCCCAGAGGAAGGAGTTCATGCCTTCGGCGGTGGCCCAGAGATAGAACGGCGCGTACTGGTCGACCGGCGACCCGGCCTCCCGCTCCCGGATCAGATAGGCCTTCAGACCGAGACCGGGGAAGGAGTCGAGCAGATGCCCCTTCGTCGCGACCCGTTCGCGGATGATCCCCATGTCGTAGTCGGCAGGCAGAGTGATCTCGTACTGCATCGCGTGCACGGAACGGTCTCCGGTTCTCTCGGGTACGGGAGCAGGCGGCTTCTCCCGGGTACGCGATCAGGCGGCGGCGAGCAGCGTCAGCAGACCGCGTACGGCGCTGTCGAAGGGCGCTCGTGAGCCCGTGGCGCGAGCCAGCACATAGCCGCCCTGCACGGTCGCCACGACCGTCGCCGCGATCTCCCCGGCATCGAGCGAACCGCTCAACTCCCCGCTGTCCACGCCCTCCTGGACGACCTCGGCGAGTCTGCCGCGCAGCCGGCCGAGCACCTCGTCCACGGGCGCGCGGAGCTCCGGCCGGGCGATCACCTCCGGGTCCATGGTCAGCCGCCCCACCGGGCAGCCGCGCAGGACCTCGCGCTCGCGCAGCAGGTACGCCTCGATCCGGGCGTACGCCGAACCCCCACCGCCCAGCACCGCCTCGGCCGCCGCACCCAGCTCCTCGGCCGAACGCCGGATCGCCGCGAGCGCCAGGTCCTGCTTCCCCGAGAAGTGGTGGTACATGCTGCCCTGGCCCGCGCCCGCCGCCTCCTGGACGGCCTTGGGGCTGGTGCCCACGTAGCCGCGCTCCCACAGCAGCTCGCGGGTCGCCTCGACCAGTCGCTCGGAGGTGGTCTTCGGGGTGCTCATGACCGCACTGTACATACCAGTAGGTACAGAAGGAAGGTCCGTCACGCCTCCCGCCGTACTCCCGCAGCCCTCCCGCCGTACTCCCGTCGTCGTACGCGCGAAGCCGCTGCCCGTACGACGCCCCGGACCCCCTCCCCGCGCGAGTCTCGAACCACGGACATCACCACAGCGCACCGAGGAGCTGAACCACCATGAACACACTCGCCCACGCGGGCCCCGGCCCGTGGGTCCTCCTCTTCCCCCTCGTCTGGGCCGTCGCCGTCGCGGGGATCGTCACCCTCGCCCGCCGCGCCGGTTGGCGCCCGGGCCGAGGCGGCCGCCCCGGCCGCGACGGCGGGCCGGACGAGCACTCGCCGATCGCCCTGCTCGGCCACCGGTTCGCCGCCGGGGAGATCGACGAGGACGAGTACTGGCGGCGGCTCACCGTCCTGGAGGAGCAGTTCGGCCGCGCCGCGACCACCAAGGGGCGCCGGGCATGACTCCCGCCACGCACACCTCCGCCACACACACCCCCGTCTCCCGCGTCCCGGCCACGAGTGCCGTCGCAGCCGCCCGGGTCCTGGACGCCGTCAAGGTCTACGGGCGCGGCGACACCGAGGTCAGGGCCCTCGACGTGGTGAGCGTCGACTTCCCGGCCGGCCGTTTCACCGCCGTCATGGGTCCGTCGGGCTCGGGCAAGTCCACGCTCCTGCACTGCGCCGCCGGACTCGACACCCTCACCTCCGGCGCCGCGTTCGTCGGCGACACCGACCTCTCCACGCTCGACGACCGCCGGCTGACACTGCTGCGCCGCGACCGCGTCGGCTTCGTCTTCCAGGCCTTCAACCTGCTGCCGACCCTCACCGTCGCGGAGAACATCACCCTCCCGCTCGACCTCGCGGGGAGAACCGCCGACCGGGCCCGGTTCGACCGACTCGTCGACACCGTCGGCCTGCGCGACCGCCTCCACCACCGGCCGGGCGAACTCTCCGGCGGACAGCAGCAGCGGGTGGCCGTCGCCCGCGCCTTCGTCGGCGACCCCGACGTCGTCTTCGCCGACGAACCCACCGGCAACCTCGACTCGCGCTCCGGCGAGGAGGTCCTGAGGCTGCTCGGCCGTACGGTGCGCGAGACCGGCCGTACGGTCGTCATGGTCACCCACGACCCGGTCGCCGCCGCCCACGCCGACGAGGTGATCTTCCTCGCGGACGGGCGGCTCGTCGACCGGATGACCGCCCCGACCGCCGACCGGGTCCTCGACCGCATGAAGGCCTTCGAGCCCGGGACCGAAACCGGCATGGGGACCGAAACCGGCGTGGGGACCGGGACCGGCGTGGGGACCGGGACCGGCGTGGGGACCGGGACCGGCGTGGGGACCGGGACCGGCGTGGGGACCGGGACCGGCGTGGGCACCGGGACCAGCGTGGGCACCGAAACCGGCGTGGGCACCGGGACCGGTGCGGGGACCTCGACCGGTGCGGGGACCCCGACCGACCCCGTTGCCGGCACGACCGCAGGAGGAGCGCCATGAGCACCCCCGCCACCCTCCGGCTCACGCTCTCCTCCCTCCGTGCCCGGCGGCGCCGCTTCCTCGGCACCTTCGCCGCCGTCCTCCTCGGGGTCGCCTTCCTCACCGGCACCCTCGTCATGGGCGACACCCTGCGCGCGAGCTTCGACTCGATGTTCACGGGCGCCACCCGCGGCACGGACGCCGTCGTCCGCAGCGCCACCACCGTCACGGCCGCCGGCGAGGCCCAGGGCACCCGCGGCCCCGTCGACGCCGACCTCGCCGAGCGCCTCGCCGCCCGGGTCCCCGAAGTCGCCGCCGCCGCACCCCTGATCGAGGGCGCCGGCCAGCTCCTCGCCGCCGACGGAACCCCCGTCGGCGGCGAGGGCCCGCCGACCCTCGCCGGGAACTGGATCGAGGACGCCGCCCTGAACCCGTACCGGCTCGCGGAAGGACGTACCCCGCGCGCCCCGGGCGAGGCCGTCGTCAACCGGGGCGCCGCGAAGGCCGCCGGCCTCGACGTCGGCGACACGACCGTCCTGCGCACCCCCGACCCCGTACGGGTCACCGTCGTCGGACTCGCCACCTTCGGCGGCGCCGACGGCATGGGGCAGGTGACCTGGGCCGGCCTGACGCGCGCGGACGCCGAGCGGTACCTGACCGCCCGCCCCGGCGAGGCGACGAGCATCGCCGTACGCGCCGGGCCCGGTGTCACCCAGGAGGAGCTGGTCGCCGCACTGGCCCCCGCCCTGCCCGAGGGGGTCGAGGCGATCACCGGGCAGCGCGCCGCCGAGGAGAACACCGAGATGGTCTCCGGCCGCTTCCTCGACCTCTTCACCACCTTCCTGCTGGTCTTCAGCGGGGTCGCGGTGCTCGTCTCCGTCTTCACCATCCACAACACCTTCGCCGTCCTCGTCGCCCAGCGGACCCGCGAGAACGCCCTGCTCCGCGCCGTCGGCGCCGCCCGCCGTCAGGTCGTCACCGGCACCCTCGCCGAAGCGCTCGCCGTGGGACTGCTCGCCTCCGCCGCCGGACTCCTCGCCGGGATCGGCGTGGCCGCCGGGCTCCAGGCCCTCTTCCCGGCCATCGGCTTCCCCTTCCCCGAAGGCGACCTGGTCGTCACCGCCACCTCCCTCGCACTACCCCTCGGCGTCGGGCTCGCGGTCTGTGGCGGATCCGCGCTCCTCCCCGCCGTACGGGCCGGACGCACGGCCCCGCTCGCCGCGCTCCGCGAGACGGACGTGGACGGCTCGGGCACCTCCCGCGCCCGCGCGCTGACCGGGGGCGCACTCCTGGTCACCGCCGCCGGCACGGTCCTGGCCGGAGTGCTCGGCACGCCGTCGCCGTGGCTCGCCGCGACCGGCGCGGGCCTCGCCGTCGCCGCCTTCGTGGTCCTCGGACCCGTGGCCGCCTCGGTCGCCGTACGGGCGCTCGGCCGCCCCCTGCGCGGGGCCAACCGCGGCCTCGCCCGCCGCAACGCCCTGCGCAGCCCCGGGCGTACGGCGGCGACCGCCACCGCCCTGATGATCGGGGTCGCCGTCGTCACCCTCTTCACCGTCTTCGGCGCCTCCCTCAAGGCGACCATGGACCGCACGGTCGACCGCTCCTTCGCGGGCGACGTGGCCATCGGCGCGCCCTCGTTCGGCGCGGGCGGCAGCGGCCTCAGCCCCCGGCTCGCCCCGGCCGTCGCGGCGCTCCCCGAGGTCGGCACGGCCGTGGGTCTGGGGCGCGGAGTGGCGGAGGTCGACGGCCGGGGCCGCGCCCTGACCGTCACCGACCCGGCGGCGCTCGCCCGCACCCTCGACCTGGGGGAGGTACGGGGCTCCCTCACCGGCCTCGGCGCGGACGGCCTCGCCGTCGCGGCCGACGAGGCCGCCGCCGTCGGCCTCGCGCCGGGCCGCACGGCCGAGCTGACGTTCACGGACGGCACCCGGCGGACCTTCACCGTCCGGGCGGTCTACGAGCGGGCCGACCTCGCCGGCGACTACCTCGTCACCCGGGATGCCTGGGCCCCGCACCGCACACAGGACGCCGACCGGCTCGTCGCCGTCGCCTTCCGGGACGGCGTGTCCACCGAGGAGGGCAGGGCCGCCGTGACCGAGGTCGCGGACCGGTACGGCCAACCGGAGGTGCAGACCCGGGAGGAGTACGCGGAGGCCTCGGCGGGCGGCATCGACATGATGCTCACCCTCGTTTACGCGCTCCTCGCGCTCGCGGTCCTGATCGCGCTGCTCGGCATCGCGAACACGCTGACCCTCGCCGTCCACGAACGGACCCGCGAGCTGGGCCTGTTGCGGGCCGTCGGACAGACCCGCGCCCAGCTGCGGGCCATGGTCCGCTGGGAGTCCGTCCTCGTCGCCGCCTTCGGCACGCTCGGCGGACTCGTGCTCGGCGGCTTCCTCGGGTGGGTGCTCGTCCGAGCGTCGGAGGGGACGGGCGACAGCGCCCTCGCCTTCGCCGTACCCGCGGTGCGCCTCGCGGCGGTGGCCCTCGTCGGTCTCGTCGCGGGAGCCGTGGCGGCCTGGCGCCCGGCGCGCCGGGCGGCGCGCCTGGAGATCCTCCGGGCGATCGCGACGGAGTGACCGGGGGAGGTCCCCGCGGGATCAACCCGCCCGCTCCGCCGGGGATCAGCCCACTCGCCCCGCAGGGATCAGCCCACTCGCCCCGCGGGGATCAGCCCACTCGCCCCGCAGGGATCAACCCACTCGCCCCGCGGGGATCAGCCCGCTCGCCCCGCGGGGACCGTGCCGGCCGAGCGTGCAGTGCCGGCCGAGCGGGCCGCGCCGCCCGCGAGGACCGTCCGGGCCGTGCGGGCCGAGATCGGAGCCAGGGCCGGCTCGGCCGGGGTGCCGAAGGGGACGCCGGGGAACGGGGCGTACCCCCCGTAGGGACTCTCGGTCGTGGAGCCGTGCAGGGCGTGCGCGTGCTCCTCGAACGGGACGACGGACGGTGGCGCCGAGAGGGTGAACCACACGACCTTCCCGTCGTCGCCGCACGGGCGGATGCCCCAACTCTCGCTGACCGCACCGACGATGGCGAGGCCCCGGCCGGAGGTGGCGAGCCCGTCGCCCGCGTCGAAGGCGGCGAGGCCCTCGCACTCGTCGGGTCCGCCGAGCCCGCCAAGGGAACCGGCCGCCGGTATTCGGGGGTCGTGGTCCCTGACCGACACGGTCAGACGGTCGAGAAGCAACTCGATCTCGACCGTGCAGCGCTTGTCCGGCTGTGCGTGCCGGTGGACATTGGTCAGCAGCTCGGTGACACCGAGCGCGGCCTGGTCGATCAAGGCGTCGAGATGCCAGTGGCGCAGATGCGCGGAGACAATTCTGCGGACCTGTCCGATCCGCGACGGCAGGGCTTGGAGCTCCACCGCGTAGTACCTGCTCGGCTCGCTGATCACGGCTGCGACTCCCCGAAGTAGTCCGGAAGAAGACGAAGATTCGGATCTCTCATGCGTTACAGCAGGGTGGCGACCGAATCGTAACGTCACCACCGGTGAACCCTCAGTGAGGTGGTTCCAGAGTGAACCAGTGGTGACCGCCCCGCAACTCGCGGCAATCCGTGGCAGGTCAGGACCGATGTGCCGCGCGCTTGAGCGCCGCGAGGAAGCGCCCTGACTCCTCGGCCTCGCCCCCGCCTCGCCCGTCGCCGCCCTCATGGTGCAGGGTCAGTCGGTACCGGGTCCCGTTCACGGTCGCGACCGCCTCGTCGGCCTTCGCGAACCACGGCCGCCCGGCGCGGACGGCGCTCACCGGCGCGCTGTCGATCTCGCTGCCGTAGCTCGTGAGCAGCGCGAGCCGGCCGTCCTCGATCCGCACCTCTCCCGCGCGCGTCAGGGAACGGGGCCAGCGTGCGATCCGTACGCCCCTCGCGCTGAACTCGGGTTCCGCCATGCCGGTCCGCCCCTTTCACCCGGTTGCCGTTCCCAGTGTGCCGGGCCGCCCGTGACCGCACCAGTAGCCCTGCCACAAGGGATGCCTATGGGAACATCAAAGGGAACGTTTGCCCAGGTGAGAGGGGTATTGTCGGCAGCGGGAACCAGTGGCAGTGAGCAAGGAGTGGGACGGATGAGCACCACGGAGAACAGTGCGACCGCCGCGCCGACGACCGTCGACGTCGACCGCAGCGACCCGGCGTACCGGGCCTGGCTGAAGGAAGCCGTCCGCAAGGTCCAGGCCGATGCCAACCGCTCCGCCGACACCCACCTGCTGCGGTTCCCGCTCCCCGAGAAGTGGGGCATCGACCTCTACCTCAAGGACGAGTCGACCCACCCCACCGGCAGCCTCAAGCACCGGCTCGCCCGCTCCCTCTTCCTCTACGGGCTGTGCAACGGCTGGATCCGCCCCGGCAAGCCCGTCATCGAGGCCTCCAGCGGTTCGACCGCCGTCTCCGAGGCGTACTTCGCGAAGCTCGTCGGCGTCCCCTTCATCGCCGTGATGCCCCGCACGACCAGCCCCGAGAAGTGCCGGCTCATCGAGTTCCACGGCGGGGAGTGCCACTTCGTCGACGACTCGCGGACGATCTACGAGGAGTCCGCCGCCCTCGCCGCGCGCACCGGCGGCCACTACATGGACCAGTTCACCTACGCGGAGCGGGCCACCGACTGGCGCGGCAACAACAACATCGCCGAATCCATCTACCAGCAGCTGACGTTGGAGCGGTACCCGGAGCCCACCTGGATCGTGGCCACCGCGGGCACCGGCGGCACCTCGGCGACCATCGCCCGCTACGTCCACTACATGCAGCACGACACCCGGATCTGTGTCGCGGACCCGGAGAACTCCTGTTTCTTCGACGGCTGGACGCAGGGCGACCCGGACGCGACGGCCGACTGCGGCTCGCGCATCGAGGGCATCGGCCGCCCCCGGATGGAGCCGAGCTTCGTCCCCGGGGCCATAGACCGCATGATGAAGGTCCCCGACGCGGCGAGCGTCGCCGCCGTCCGTGCCCTGGAGACCGCGATCGGCCGCAAGGCGGGCGGCTCCACCGGCACCGGCCTCTGGAGCGCCTTCAAGATCGTGGCCGAGATGGTCCGCCAGGAGCGCACCGGCAGCATCGTCACCCTGATCTGCGACCCGGGCGACCGCTACCTCGACAAGTACTACTCCGACGCGTGGCTGGCGGACCAGGGGCTCGACATCGCCCCGTACACCGCCGCTATCGAGCGCTTCCTGGAGACGGGGGCCTGGCCGGAGTGAGCCGCCGGTCCAGGCGGCGCGCCGCGTCCCGGAAGGAGAGCCCGAGGCCCGGGCGGGCGAGGAGGACCGCGAACCGGAACGGGGCGGCGCCGTCGACGGCCATGGTCCAGCGCAGGCGCGTGCCCTTCCCGGCGGGGGAGAGGGCCCACTCCTCGGCCATGGCCGTCACGCCGGGGGCGTTCGTCGTGTCGACCCGGTAGGCGTAGCGGACCTCGGGCTCGGAGGCGAGGATCGTCTCCTCGAACGTGATCCCGCCCCGCAGCCGGACGGTCCGGCCCGCCCCGTCGCCCGTCGGGACGGCGGAGGTGACGGCGGTGAACCAGGCGGGCAGGCTCCCCACCTCCACGGCCACCGACCGGTAGACGGCCGGCGGTGGTGCGGCCAGCGTCGCCGTGAAGGCCAGACGGACGGGTGCGGATGCGGTGAAGTCGAGCTCCACCGGCCTCAGTCGGCGTGCCATGGACCGAACCTCCCCAGGACGGACGCGGAAGTGCACCCTAGCTGACGTCATGTCAACAGCACAGAGGGTGAGGGGAGCCGGGAAACGCCCCGGCGATCAGCCCTGCCGGAGCAGCCCGTCCACGGCGCGCCCGAACAGCACCCGCCCCGCCCGCCTGAGCAGCGGATCGAAGACGCGTGGCAGGCCCCGCACCGAGAGCTCCTCCGTCCACTCCACCCGGCTGCCGCCGCCGGGAGAGTCCGTCACCTCGACGGTCGCCCAACCCCGTACGACCCGGCCGGACTTCTCCAACGTGCACACGCCGGGCCGCCCCGCCTCCGGCGGTTCCCAGCGCACGACCTCCATCGGGTCGTCGAAGGCCAGCCGGCCGATCCCGGTCCGCGCCGTGAACCGCGTCCCCGCCCCGTTCGGGCCCGGAGTCAGCACGCTCGTCCGGGTCAGCGGCACCTGACGGCCGTGCGCCGGCCAGTCCGTCAGCCGCCGCCACACCTCGTCCGGCGCCAGCGGTACGGTCCGCCCGACCCGGAACAGGGTCACGCCGGTTCCTCGCCCGCCACCAGGAGTCCCGGCAGGTGCTCCACGACCTCGCCGCGGACCCCGTCGCTCAGGCCGCGATCGGTGACCCAGGTGTCCACCTCGCCCAGGTCGGCGAAGGAACTCAGGCCCACAGTGCCCCACTTGGTGTGGTCGGCGACCGCCACCACACGGCGCGCGGACCGCATCAGGCACCGGTTGGTCTCCGCCTCCGCCAGATTCGGCGTCGAGAGACCGGCCTCCACCGAGATGCCGTGCACCCCGAGGAAGAGCAGGTCGAAGTGGAGCGAGCGGATCGCCCGGTCCGCCACCGGGCCCACCAGCGCGTCGGACGGTGTGCGGACCCCGCCGGTCAGGACGACGGTCGCCGCCCCGCGCCGCGCCTCGGCCCCGCCGCCGGTCAGCTGCGCCTCGTGGAAGACGTCCGCGACCCGCACCGAGTTCGTCACCACCGTCAGGTCCGGCACGTCGAGGAGGTGCCGGGCCAGGGCGTAGGTCGTCGTCCCGCCGGACAGGGCGATCGCCGAGCCCGGCACGACGAGCGCCGCGGCGGCCCGCGCGATCTCGTCCTTGGCGCTGAGTTCGAGCACCGACTTGGCTTCAAAACCCGGCTCGTGGGTGCTCGCCTCGATCACCGGCACGGCACCGCCGTGCACCTTCGCCACCATGCCCTGTCGGGCCAGGGCGTCCAGGTCGCGGCGGATCGTCATGTCCGAGACGTTGAGCCGGCGGGTCAGCTCGTTCACCCGCACACCGCCGCGCCGCCGGACCTCGTCGAGGATCAGGGCGCGCCGCTGTTCCGCGAGGAGGTTCTGGTTGTCAGTCACCGCCGGGGCCGGTCCTTCCAAAGGAGACAAGGGGATCAGTGTCGGATTCGGTGAGAGTGCGTGCGCTGCCGCACGGTCGTCCGCGATCCTGATTCCGACGTCGCATCCTCCCACTCAGAGAGGAAGTCCCCTAAGTGTCCCCTGCCACACCCGCCCCGGAGACCGGGGGCGCGGCGCTCGAACTCCTCGTCCACGGGGTCGGCGGAGCCACCCCGCAGGACATGCTCGACGACCCCAGGACCGTCCGGGTCACCGGCGACCGGACCGCCGCCGTGCACCGGCGCGCCGAGGACCTCGACGCGGAGGACCACCCCGAGCGGTACGCGGCGCGCCCGGTACCGGAGGCGTACTGCTGGTCCAACCTCACCTCCGGCGACGGCGCGCGCGCCCTCTGGCTGCTGCTCCTGCCCTTCATGGTCGCCAACCTGGCGCACTGGATGCGCCCGCCCGCCGTCGGCCGACCGGGGCTCGTCCGGCTGTACGGAGTCCTCGTCCGGCTCGTCGCCCTCACCCTGACCGTGCTCCTGACCGCCGCGGCCTGCGAGGTCGCGCTCGACCTGACGGCCTGGCAGTGCGCCGGCACCGCCGCCTGCGCCGACGCGTACTCCTGGCTCGGCTTCCTCGCCGCCGACAGCGGCGGCTGGTGGTCCGTGCCCGGGCGCCGCCTCGCCCTCGCGGCGCTGGTGCCGACCGCGCTCGTCGGACTCCTCTGGTATCTCTCCAACCGGACCTGGAGCGCGTACGAGGCCCAGCGCCCGCCCACCGGCTACGACGCCCCCGCGCCGGAACCGCGGGCCGACGCACGGGCCGCGACGGAAGGCGACACACCGACAGAGGTGCAGGCAGAGGCGCAGGAAGAGGAGCAAACAGGGACGCAAGCCCCCGCGGAGGCCGACGCGCAGGCCGCCCTGCAGGCCGCCCCGGAGGCCGCCGCCCACGAGGAGGACCGCCCCGTCGGCCCCGCCCCCGCCGAGCTCCGGCCAGCCCTCGGGCGCCCCGGATTCTGGTACGGGCGCCGCCTCGTCGCCCGTCTCCGCGCCGCGCACACCGCCGCCGGATTCCTCACCGTCGCCGCTGCCCTGGCCGCCGCCACCGCCCGCCACGACACGGGGACGCGCGCCGCGCTCGGCCTCGCCCTCCGGGCCGCCCTCGTCGTCCTCTGCGCCGTCGTCCTCTGGGTCGTCTGCCGCCGCGGTCGGAGCGAGCGCCGCCTCGACCTGTGCCTCGAGCGGGCCCTCGTCTCCTGGCTGCCCGCCGCCTCACTCCTCCTGCTCGCCCTCACCGCCCTGCACGCCGGCTGGTCCCGCCCCGGCTGGGTCTCCACCGGCACCCTCCCCGGAGACGCCGTCTTCGGCGCGCTCACCCTCGTCCAGGGCGGCCTGGTCGTCGCCCTCGGCGTGGTCGCCCTGCTGCTCCAGCGCCCCCGCAGGGACCCCCGCACCGCGCTGCGCGGCCTCGGCGGCCCGGCCGTCGCCATGCTCGCCTGCGCCCTCGCCGGGGTGATGTCCGGAGGCGTCGCCCAGCGCGTCGCCGACTGGCTCGACGGCCCCGCCACCCCGGGCATGGGCCAGGGACCCCGGATCGGCCCGCCCGTCCTGCTGAGCTGGCAGGCCTCCGTCATCCCCGTCCTGCTCCTGCTGCTGCTCGCGCCCGCCGCCCTCCTCGCCGTACGGACCGTGTTCGCCGCCCGGCGGCTGCGGCCGGCCGTCGAGGCCGACTACGGGGCCCACGCGGAACCCGACCCGGTCCGGACCGGACAGATCGCGGCCGGCCGGGCCCGCGCGGCGCTCACCGACTCCGCGCCGGTCCTCGTCGGCGTCGTCGCCGGCGCCACCCTGCTCCTCGGGGCGGCCTCCGTCGTCGGCGCCTGGGCCAGCGGAAACGTCCCCGGCCGGGCCTTCGACGGGGCACACCCCGCGATCGCCTCACTCGCCACCGCCGCCCAGGCCCTCGGGTCCTGGATGATCGGCTTCGGCTTCCTCCTCTTCGTCACCTGGGGCCGCCGCGCCTACAAGGACGCCTCGGCCCGCCGCACCATCGGCATCCTCTGGGACGTCGGCACCTTCTGGCCGCGCGCCGCCCACCCCTTCGCCCCGCCCTGCTATGCCGAACGGGCCGTCCCCGACCTCACCTGGCGCATGAGCTCCTGGACCCGCGGCACCGGCGGCCGCCTCGTCATCTCCGGCCACTCCCAGGGCAGCGTGCTCGCCGCGGCCGCCGTCTGGCAGCTGACGCCCGCCACCCGCGGGCGGGTCGCACTGCTCACCTACGGCTCACCCCTGGAGCGGCTCTACGGACGCTGGTTCCCCGCCTACTTCGGGCCCGAGGCGCTGCGCGCCCTCAACCGCACGGTGCACTGCTGGACCAACCTCCACCGGGCCACCGACCCGATCGGCGGCCCCGTCCACGTACCCGCGGAGGACGGCAGGCCGGCCGTCGACGGGGAGGTGCTGCGCGACCCGGTCGCGTACGGCCGCACCCGCGAACACCCGCTGCCCGAACCGATCCTGGGCCACTCCGACTACCAGGCCGACCCGGCCTTCGCCGACCGGCGCACCGCTCTCCTCGACCGGCTGCCGCCGGCCCTGCCCCACCAGCGCCGCGAGCCCGACGAGCGGCACCGTCAGGGGAGTTCGGGGAGGTCGTCCGGGTAGAGCAGGGTCAGGTCGTCCGTGCTCGGCTCGGCGAGCGAGGCGACCCGGCCCGCGTGCCGCTCCACCATCGACTCGAAGGTCTGCCGTGCCGTACGGCCGTTGCCGAAGGCCGGGCCCTTGGGCAGCTTCGTGAAGTAGACGAGCAGGGCCTCGTCCGTGCCCGGCGAGAGCCGGTACTCGTGCTCGTCCGCCTGCTGCCCCACGATCCTGAGGAGCTCCTCCGGCGCGTAGTCGCCGAAGCTGATGGTCCGTGAGAAGCGTGACGCCACACCGGGGTTGACGGTGAGGAAGCGCTCCATCTCCGCCGTGTACCCGGCGACGATGACCACCACCGCGTCCCGGTGGTCCTCCATCAGCTTCACCAGCGTGTCGATCGCCTCCCGGCCGAAGTCCCGCCCCGAGTCCTCCGGCGACAGCGCGTAGGCCTCGTCGACGAACAGCACCCCGCCGCGCGCCCGGTCGAAGGCCTCCTGCGTACGGATCGCGGTCGAGCCGATGTGCTCGCCCACCAGGTCCACCCGGGAGACCTCCACCAGGTGTCCCCGCTCCAGGACGCCGAGCGAGGCGAGGATCTCGCCGTACAGCCTGGCCACCGTCGTCTTGCCGGTGCCCGGATTGCCGGTGAAGACCAGATGACGGCGGACCGAGGCCGCCTTGAGTCCCGCCTCCTGCCGCCGGCGCCCCACCTCGATCATGTTCGTGAGCGTCCGCACCTCGTGCTTGACGCTCTCCAGGCCCACCAGCGCGTCCAGTTCGCCGAGCACGTCCTGCGAGGCGCGGGCCTCCGGGGCGGGTTCGGGTACCACCGGCGCCGGGGCGGCCGGCTGGGTGCGCGGCACGGGAACCGCCCCGAGGAGCCCCGCCGACTGCGTGGCCGTCAGGACGGCGCCGCCGTCGGGCACGGAGGAGCGGACCGCGCTCTCGTCGCTGGTGCACTGCTCCGCGACCGCGCCCTCCTCCGGGAACTCGTACCCGCCGCGCGCGCACCGCTCCGTACGGCACTTGCGCAGGCTCGTCCGGCAGCCGTCCGTCACATGGAAGCCGTACCCGCCGCTGCCCGTGACCCGGCAGCCGTGGAAGGAGCCGCGGCCCTCGGCCGACACGTAGAAACCGGCCTCGGCGGGCGAGGTGACCGTGCACCGCTCGATCGTCGGGTCGGCGCCCTTGGTGACGATGACTCCGGTCTGCACGGCGTCGATCGTGCACCCCGCCAGGGTGCCGCCGCTGCCGTGGTCCCGGAACCAGGCGCCCGTGGAGGCCTCCCGGATCCGGCAGTCGTCGAGCTGGGCCGTCGCCCCGTCGCTCACCGACACCGCCGTGTTCCGCACCTGCGACAGATCGCTGTCGACCACGTCCACGCGCGAACCCCGGTCGAGGACGAACAGCGCGTCCGGTACGTCGTGCACCCGGCAGGCGTCGAGGACGGCGGTCGCCCCGTCGCTCACCCACACCGCCGGGTAGTCGCCCGTACTGTCGTGGATCTCGCACCCGTTGGCGTCCACCCGGGTCCCCGGGTCCCACACCGAGAGGCCGTTGCGGCCGAAGCGGCGGACGGTCGACCGGGTCAGGGTCAGCACCGAGCGCGACCGCAGGTCCACCGCGTTCTCCGGGACGTCGTGGATGTCGCAGTCCGAGAGCGTGAGCACGGCGTCCGTGTCGAGGGTGATGCCGTCCGCCGAGGTGCGGTGCACCGAGGAGTCGGTGAGGTGGGCCGTGGCGCGGGCCGCGATCTGAAGACCGGCACCCTTGATCTCGTACACCTCGCAGCCGACGCCCTCCAGGCCGCTGCCCTCGCCCGTGACGGCGATCCCGGCGCCGGAGGCGTGGTGCACCCGGCAGCGCTCGAAGCGCGGGTGCGCCCCGCCGCGCACCGAAATGCCCGCCTGCCCCGCGGAGACCACCTCGCACTCCTCGAAGACCCCGCCCGCGCCGTCGACCACGGCGATGCCGACCCCGGCCGGATTGTCGATCGTGCAGCGGCGGACCGTCGGGCGGGCGGCGCCCCGCACCTCGATCCCGGCGGCCGAGCGGGTCATGATCCGCAGGTCGAGCAGTTCCGGAGTGCCGTCCTCGACGAGCAGCGCGGGCGCCGCGACGTCCTGCCCCTCGATGTGCAGGTCCTGGACGGTGACGGAGGCACGGACGGTCAGCGCCACCCCGTCCGGCGGCGCGATCCGCACGGAGCCGATGCCACCCTCGGGGCCGCGCAGGGTGACGGCCCGCCGCACGACCAGGTTCTCCCGGTAGGTGCCGGGCGCGACCGTGAGGACGTCCCCGTCGCTCGCGGCCTCCAGGGCGGCGGCGAGGGAGGCGTACTCGCCCGTGCGGCGCCGCCACCGCGATGTGCCGGTGTGCGTCACCTGGACCGTGCCCTGTGCCATGGGTGTGCCCTGCCCCCGCGTCGTGCCTCGCCGCTGATCGGATGCCCCACCGTAGCGCGCGCGGCGCGTGGGGGTTGACGGGTCGTGAGGGCTTACCCGTACGGGGTGCGGAGGGGGTCAGCTGCCGGTGTCGGCGCGGCCCCAGTCCGGGCCGGCCGAGGCCCACGCGCGGTCCAGGCGCGCGTACCGCCGCAGGAGCAGCCGGCGGACCGCGAGCCGGCGGACGGTCTCCACGAGCAGGCCCGTGAGGAGCGCGGCCATCAGTCCGGTGACGGCCGCGTGGGCGCGGGCCGTGCCGGCCCGCATCGGCGCGGACACCGGGCGCCCGTCGCGGTCCGTCCAGAGCGGGAAGGCGTCACCGGGCGCGGAGTGCCGCCTCGCCGTGGGCACCGTGCCCGTACGGGCCGTGCCGTCCGGGGCGGTCCAGCGCGCCACCACGGAGCGGCGCAGGCGCTCCTCCCCGGCGGTCTCGGTCGTCCGGGGTCCGCTCGCGGGCCCGTCGGCGAGGCGGACCACCCGGGCCGTCGTCGGCAGCCGCTGCTCCTGCTGGGCGCGGACCGCGCGCTGGAGAGAGCCGTGCGCGGACGAGCCGGCCGCCCAGCCGGCCAGGGGTACGAGGAGACAGAGCAGCACGACCGCCGCGAAGGCGACCCACGCCTCGATCAGGTCCGTGGTCCGGCGCAGGGGATTGTGCCGCCAGCGCCAGAGTCCGGTGGCTGCGCGCACGTCGGAACCCCCTCGTTGTTCGCCGCTCCTCCAACGAGTGTGCCCCGGGGGACGGTTCCCCGCCTGTCGGGCCGGTGAGGCGCGAGGGGCGCGGCGGGAGGCCGTCCTGCGGATCGGGCCGGGTGCGCCGGGTCTCAGTCGAGGATCTTCACGGGGTCGCCGACCCGGACCGTGCCGCGGTGCTCGGGGACGAGGTTCTGGCCGAAGATGACCCGGCCGCCGCTCTTGCGGTGCAGGGCGAGGGAGCGCAGCGGCTCCTTGCCGCGCTCGGCGGTGGACTGGTCCGTCGTCGTGACGACGCAGCGCCCGCAGGGCCTGGCGACGCGGAAGGTGACCTCGCCGACCGCGAGCCGGGTCCAGCCGTCCTCCGCCCAGGGGGCGGTCCCCCCGATCACCAGGTTCGGCCGGAAGCGGTTCATCGGCAGGGGGCCCTCGTGGGCGTGGTCCCCACGCGCGATGAGGGAGTTGAGGGCGTCGAGCGAGGCGGTGGTGGCGACGAGCAGCGGATAGCCGTCCGCGAAGCTCACGGTCTCGCCGGGCAGGGCGTACTCCGGGTCGACCGGGCGCCGGTGCTCGGGCGCGTCCATGTGCACGAGCCGGGCCTCCGTCTCCAGGAACGCGGAGAGCCAGGCGGCCGCCTCGGGGTGGGCCGGGACCGCCTCCACGAACTTGTCGAAGATCTCCACCGTGACGGTGGTCGAGGGGCGCGGCACCTCGACCGCCAGCGGCGGGTGACCGGGCGCGGACAGTACGACGCCGCCGTCCGCCAGCGGATCCGCCGTGGCCAGCGCCATCCGGGGGTGACGGCGCTGGGTCACGACCTTGCCCGCGGCGTCGACGACGGCCCAGCGGCGGTCCTCGGCCAGCCCCCAGGGCTGTACCTCGGCCTCCGTGGATGTCAGCGCGCGCATGGCCTTCACCGGGTGGACGTGGACGGAGCGGAGAACAGGAGTGGACATGCCGTCATCCTGCCAGCCGCCCCGGCCTCCGTCGGCCGGTGCGGGTGGCCCGGTCAGTAACCCCCGCCCTGGTAGGGGCGGTTGTACGGGTCGTGGTACGCCGCCGGCGCGGGGGCCGGAGCCTGTGCGGGTACGGGCCGCGGAGCGGCCGGGCGCATCGCCTCGTACCCGGACGCGGCCGGGCGGGGCTGCTGCGGGTACTGGGGGCCCGGGTAGCCGCGCGGGGCCACGGGCTGCTGCGGGATGTACGGGGCGGGGGCGTGCTGGAGCGGCGCGGGGGCCATCTGCGGCGAAGGCTGCGGATAGCCGTACCCGCCGCCGTAGGCGGGGGCGGGGTGGGGACTCGGTGCCGCCGGGAGGGCGGGCAGTGCCGAGGGGAGCGCCGGCAGGTAGGAACCGCTTCCGGGGAAGCTGCTGCCGGTGTCGTAGGCGGCGGGCACTCGGATCGGGGCGATCTGAGGCGTGCCCCGCTCCGCGACCAGGGAGTCGTAGATCGGGGTGTCCGGGAAGGACGGCGCGGTGTAGTAGCCGCCTCCATAGGAGGAGCGGGGGGAGGTCATGGCACATAAGTTAAGCCCACGATGTGCTGGTTGGGGAGCCCCCATCTTAGGGTCATCCGTTTTACGCTGGTTTTGTCTGCCTGACCTGCCAAAACATCGTTAAAGACTGCGTTAACGGCGAGGGTTTTTTCACCCAAGGTTTCCAGGGGTAACGAGAAGTGGCGGACGGGCTACAAAGGGCGACATCCCCCTGGTGCTCGCCATTCGTGGGTCTCGGCGTCAAGAAGGTCTTCCCCGTGACGCCGCTGCCCGGGAACTCGACGACGAGAAATGTCGTCGAAAGGCGAAGGTCCGACAAAGCTCTCTTCCATTGCGGCACCGCCGACGGCACCGGCAGCACCGGCGCCGCCGGCGCCCACGGCTTGATCACCGGGCGTGCGGCGGGTCGTACGTCGCGTCCCCTGAGGTCTCTGGCACGATCCGGGCATGGCAAGGGGAACAGGCACTGCCGAAGGCTCCGCGAAGGCGCGAATCGTTCTGCTGGCGTTGGCGGCGGGCCAGTTCCTGATGGCGCTCGACAGCTCTGTCATGAACGTCTCGATCGCGACCGTGGCAGAGGATGTCGGCACGACGGTGGCGGGGATCCAGGGGGCCATCACCGCCTACACCCTGGTGATGGCGATGTTCATGATCCCCGGCGGCAAGGTCGGGGCGCTGATCGGCCGCAAGCGCGCGTTTCTCATCGGCTGCGTCATCTATGGATGCGGTTCCCTGACCACGGCCCTCGCGCCCAATCTTCCTGTGCTGTTGATCGGTTGGGCTTTCCTGGAAGGCATCGGCGCCGCGCTGATCCTGCCGGCCATCGTGGCGCTCGTGGCGGGCAACTTCGCCACGGAACGCCGTCCCGCCGCCTATGGTCTCGTCGCCGCGGCCGGAGCGGTCGCGATCGCGGTCGGCCCGCTCATCGGCGGTGTCGCGACGACGTACTTCTCGTGGCGATGGGTGTTCGCCGGCGAGGTCCTCGTGGTGCTGGGCATCTTCGTCCTCGCACGCCCGATCGTCGACGCGGTGAGTACGGAACGGAAGCGCATCGACCTCGTCGGTGCGGCGCTCTCGGCCCTGGGGCTCGGGAGCTTCGTCTACGGTGTGCTCCGCTCCGACGAGTGGGGATGGTTCCAGCCCAAGCCGGACGCACCCGCCCTGTTCGGCGTCTCCCTGACGGTGTGGCTGATGCTGCTGGGGACGGGGCTCATGTGGCTGTTCCTCCGCTGGGAGGCCCGCCTCGTCCGGCAGCACAGGGAACCGCTGCTCGACCCCGCCATGCTGCAGAACAAGCAACTGAGCGGCGGGCTGACGATGTTCTTCTTCCAGTACCTCGTCCAGATGGGCGTCTTCTTCGTCGTCCCGCTCTACCTCTCCGTCGCCCTGGGCCTGTCCGCGCTCGCGACCGGTGCCCGGCTCCTGCCGCTCTCCGTGTCCCTGCTCGCGGCCGCGGTCCTCATCCCGCGCCTCCTCCCGGACGTCTCACCCCGACGAGTGGTACGGGTCGGCATCATCGCGCTGTTCCTCGGAGCGGTGATCCTGATGGCCGCGCTCGACGCGGACGCCGGAGCGGAAGTGGTGGCGGTTCCCATGCTCCTGATCGGGCTCGGGATGGGCGCACTCGCCTCCCAACTGGGGTCCGTCACCGTCTCCGCGGTGACGGAGGAGAAGAGCGCGGAGGTCGGTGGCGTCCAGAACGCCGTCACCAACCTCGGCGCCTCGATCGGAACCGCACTCGCCGGATCGATCCTGATCGCTTCGCTCACGTCGTCGTTCCTGGCCGGCGTGGAGCAGAATCCGGATGTCCCGGCCAGTGTGAAGAGCCGGGCGGCCGTCGAACTCCAAAGCGGCGTACCGTTCCTGTCCGACGCTCAGCTGCGGAGCGCCCTCGACGAAGCCGGCACCAGCGAAGAGCTGACGCAGGATGCGCTGGACGCGAACGCCGCGGCGCGACTCGACGGACTGCGCGCCGCACTCGCGATTCTCGCCTTCGCCGCGCTCATCGCCCTGTTCTTCACGCAGCGCATCCCCACGACCCAGCCCCGTTCGTCCAAGCCGTAACGGCCCGCTGTCCTCCCGCGCACGCCGCGCGGTCACAGACGGAGGACGACCAGAGCGGTGTCGTCGGTGATGCCCGCGGGCGGAATCAGGTCGGCCAGGACGGCGTCGGCGAGGTCGTCCGGGTCGGCGGTGCGATGGCGGGAGAGGGAGTCGGCGAGCCGCTGGAGGCCCGCGTCGATGTCCTCGTGGCGACGCTCGATCAGTCCGTCGGTGTAGAGGATGAGAGTGGAGCCGTCGGTGAAGCCGGTCCGGCTCTGGGGGCGGGCCTCGTGTTCGAGGCGGGCACCGAGCGGGGGGTCCGTCGCCTGGTCGAGGAAGGTCACGGTGCCGTCCGGGTGACAGAGCGCGGGCGGCGGATGACCGGCGCTGCTGTAGACGAGGGAGTGGCCGCTCCAGTCGATGAAGACCGACACGGCCGTGGTGGACTCCGCGCCGTCGACATGGCGGGCGTACAGGCCGAGCGCTTCGAGGGCCTGCGCGGGACCGGCCGCCACCCTGGAGGCGGCGGACAGGGCACTGCGGAGCTGGCCCATGACGCCGGCGGCGGGAAGTCCGTGGCCGACGACATCACCGACGGCGACGACGGTGTGCCCGCGGTCGGGCAGGTCGATCAGGTCGTACCAGTCACCACACACGTTGAGGGAGCCGGTGGCGGGCCGGTAGCGCACCGCCGCACGGTGGTGGTCGAGCGGGAAGAGCCCGGGCAGCATCGCCCGCTGGAGGTGCAGCGCGACCTCGCGCTCACGGGCGTGCGCCTCGCGCAGTCGCTGGTTCAGCTCCTGGAGCTCCCGCGCGCGGGTGTACAGCTCGGCTTCCAGGACCTGGGAACGTTCACCGCTGCCGCGGGTGCCCCGGGCACGGATGAGCTCGGTCACCTCCTCCACCCGGTGCAGCACCAGCGCCACGGTGCCGTCCGGACCGAACACCGGAACGTTGACCGGGCTCCAGTACCGCTTCTCCCACACCCCCGGCCGCTCGGGGTCCTCCACGTCGTAGCGCTGCAGAGCCATGCTGTCGCTCTCCCCGCTCGACACGACCCGTTGCAGGGAGGAGCGCAGGTTGACCATCCCGCTCGCGGCATGGTCGCCGGGATTGTCAGGGAAGACGTCGAACAGGTAGCGGCCCGTCACCTGCTCACGCGTGTGGCCGGCCAACGCCAGGTACGCCTCGTTGGCGTCGGCGAAGACGAGGTCCGTGTCCAGCAGGGCGACCGCGCCGGGCAGGGCACGGAAGACCGCTTCGAAGTCGATGTCGGTAGTACCCACATTCCACCTGCCCGCACGGAACCGTCCGGCCTTGCACTCCTCTCACCATAGGCAGCAGGGGGCGATCCGGCCCGGCGGCACGGGCGGCGGTGCCACGGCCGACCCCGGTGCGCACGGGTGACGGCCGACCCCGGCGGCACGGGCGGCCGTGACGGCCGGCCCCGGTGCGCACGTGGCCGCTCCTGGCCGACCCCGGCGCGCACGTGCCGAATCGCCGGCGCTACTCCCCGTGCCGGGACGCGTAGTCGGCGGAGTACGTACGGCCCTTCCACGCCGCCCCCCGGCCCCGGTAGTGCTGCACGGCGGAGTCCACCGTCATCAGCAGATAGAGGAGAGCGGTGAAGGGGAGCAGGGGCGCGAGCCACGGCGGCTGCCGGTAGTACCGGAGCATCGGCAGGTACGTCCCCGCCATCACGGCCCAGGCGGCACCGCCCGCCCAGGCCGCCGGAGCGTCCCCGGCCGCAGCGCCCACCACCAGGGCCACCGGCGGCACCAGATACACCACGACGAGACCCGCCACCGTCCCCGCGAGCAGCAGCGGATTGTGCCGCAGCTGCGCGTACGCGCTCCGCGCCACCATCCGCCACAGCTCGGCGAGCCCCGGATAGGGACGGACGCTGTCGACCCGCTCCGCGAGCCCCAGCCAGATCCGCCCGCCGGACCGGCGCACCGCCCGGGCCAGCGACACGTCGTCGATCACCGCCCGCCGGATCGCCTCCGGCACGCCCGCCGCCACCGCCGTCTCCGTACGCAGCAGCACGCAGCCGCCCGCCGCGGCCGTCGCCCGGGGCCGCGCCCCGTTGATCCAGCGGAAGGGGTAGAGCTGCGCGAAGAAGTAGACGAACGCGGGCACGACCAGCCGCTCCCACGGACTGGCGACCCGCAGCCGGGCCATCTGCGAGACCAGGTCGAGACCGTTCTCCCGCGCCGCGGCCACGAGCAGCCGCAGACTGTCCGGCTCGTGGGCGATGTCCGCGTCCGTCAGGAGCAGGAACTCCGGCTCACGCGCGCGTGCCAGCGCCATGCCGTGCCGCAGCGCCCACAGCTTCCCCGTCCAGCCCGGCTCCGGCTCGCCCGGAGACACGACGGTCAGCGGCAGTCCGCCGCACCGCTCGGCCGCCCCGGCCAGCTCGACGGCGAGCTTCCCGGTGCCGTCCGTACTCCCGTCGTCGACGAGGACGACCTCCGCCTCGCCCGGATAGTCCTGGGCGAGCAGCGACGGCAGGCTCAGGGGGAGCACCTCGGCCTCGTCCCGCGCCGGTACGACGACGACGACCCGCGGCCATCCGCCCCCGGAGGGCAGGGCGCGGCCTTCGGGGACCGGCGGCAGGCGCTGGTCCGTGCGCCAGAAGAAGCCCTGGCCGAACAGCAGCCAGACCCAGACGGCCAGGGAGGCGATCGCGAACCAGGCGAAGGTGCTCATTCGCCGCAGTCTGCCCCAGATCTCCGGCCGGGGAAGGCCCATCGGCTAGGGTGACCGGGTGAAGATCGCGCTCATGGATTCCGGAATCGGCCTGCTCCCGGCGGCGGCCGCGGTGCGTCGGCTGAGGCCGGACGCGCATCTGCTCCTCTCCAACGACCCCGACGGCATGCCGTGGGGTCCGCGTACCCCGGAGGACCTCACCGGGCGCGCCCTCGCGGTCGCCCTCGCCGCCGCCGAGCACCGGCCCGCGGCGCTCATCGTGGCCTGCAACACGGCCACCGTGCACGCCCTGCCCGCCCTGCGCGCCGCACTCGAACCGCACATCCCGGTCATCGGCACCGTCCCCGCCATCAAGCCCGCCGCCGCGGGCGGAGGCAAGGTCGCCATCTGGGCCACCCCGGCCACCACCGGCAGCGCCTACCAGCGCGGACTCATCCGCGACTTCGCCGACGGCGCCGAGGTCACCGAGGTGCCCTGCCCGGGGCTCGCCGACGCCGTGGAGCACGCCGACCAGGAGGCCGTGGACCGGGCCGTCGCCGCGGCCGCCGCCCTCACCCCGGCCGACGTCCGCGCCGTCGTCCTCGGCTGCACCCACTACGAGCTGGTCGAGGGGCGCATCCTCGCCGCCCTGGAGGCGCGCCGCCGCGCCGGGCTGCCGCCGATCGTCTTCCACGGCTCCGCCGACGCCGTCGCCGCTCAGGCCCTGCGCCGGATCGGCGCAGAGCCCGCGCCCGACGCGGACCCGACCGGCGGCCTCTCCGTCCTGCTCAGCGGACGCCCCGGACAGCTTCCCGTCACCGCCCTCGGCTACGCCGAAGGCCGACTGCTCGGGGCAGCCGCACCCGCTCACTGAGCGTGAGTCGGTGACCCCGCTTCGACGCGCTGAGTCCGCACCATCCTGGGTACGATTCACGGTATGAGGCAGTACCCCCGGGATCAGCGAGCCGACGAGCGGACGCCCGCCGTCTGGACCGGCCGCGCCACCAACCGCCTCCAGTGGCTGGCGGCCTCCGCCGGTGCCGCCTTCATGGCCCTCGGCATCACGATCGCCGTCGCGTCGGCGTGGACCTCCGGCATCGCGCCCCTCCTGATGGCGGTGATCGGCTGCGTCGCGGCCGGACTGCTCGTCCTCTTCGGCACGCTCGCCTTCGTCCACGTGGCCGTGCGGGTCGACGACCGCGCGATGGAGGTCCGCTGCGGCCACATCGGGGTACCGCGCCGGCGCATCCTCCTCTCCCACGTCGTCGGCGCCGAGTTCGCCCCGAGCGTCGACCCGCGCCAGTGGGGCGGCTGGGGCTACCGCTGGCGCCCGGAGAAGGGCACCGCCGTGGTCGTCAGACGGGGCGAGGGCCTGATCCTGCGCCTCGGCGACGGCCGTACGTTCACGGTCACGGTCGACGACGCCGAGTCCGCGGTCCGGGTCATCCGCGACCGTCTCCACCACCCCGCCCCGCCGGTACCGCCCGCTCCGACGGGCGTCTGAACCGCTTCCGAGCCGGTGGAACGCGGCGGCACGGCCGGTCCGCCGGCTCCGTACCCGCCGCCACTCCGTCGACAGGGACGCCCCGTAGACTCCGCAAGGTGAGCGCCACCATCACCCCCGTCCCCGCGTCCGGAGCCGACACCACGCCCGAGCCGGGTTCCCCCCTGCGACGGTTCGTGCGGCCCGGGACGGCCCTGCTGTCCGGGCTCCTGCTCTTCCTGAGCTTCCCGCCGCGCCCCCTGTGGTGGCTCGCCCTGCCCGCCTTCGCGCTGCTCGGCTGGACCCTGCGGGGCCGTCGCCTCCGCGCCGGTTTCGGCCTCGGCTACCTGGCCGGTCTCGGCTTCATGCTTCCGCTCCTCATCTGGACCGGCGAGGAGGTCGGGCCGGGCCCGTGGCTCGCCCTCGCCGCCATGGAGGCGCTCTTCGTGGCCGCCGCGGGCCTCGGTATCGCGGCCGTCTCCCGGCTTCCGTGGTGGCCCTTCTTCGCGGCCGGGGTGTGGATCCTCGCCGAGGCGGCACGCGCGCGCGTGCCCTTCGGCGGCTTCCCCTGGGGCAAGATCGCCTTCGGGCAGGCGGACGGCGTCTTCCTCCCGCTCGCCGCGGTCGGCGGCACGCCGGTGCTCGGCTTCGCCGTCGCCCTCTGCGGCTTCGGCCTGTACGAGGCGTACCGGCGGTTCCGCGTGCACCGCGCCACCGGCACCGTCCCGCGCGGCCCGCTCGCCGCCGCCGCGCTCGCCGTGCTCGTCCCGGTCACCGGCGCCGTGGCGGCGCTGCCCCTCGTCGACGACACGGCCGAGGACGGCACCGCCACCGTCGCCGCCGTCCAGGGCAACGTGCCCCGCCTCGGCCTCGACTTCAACTCCCAGCGCCGCGCCGTCCTCGACAACCACGCCGCCCGCACCCACGAGCTCGCCGAGGACGTCAGGGCGGGCCGCGAGCCGCAGCCCGACTTCGTCCTGTGGCCGGAGAACTCCTCGGACATCGATCCGTACGCGAACCCCGACGCGGCCGACGTCATCGACGGAGCCGTCCGGGCCATCGGGGCACCCACCGTGATCGGCGCGGTCATCGCCCCGCCGACCGGCAAGCTCCGCAACACCCTCATCGAGTGGGACCCGGAGCGGGGCCCCGTGGCCACGTACGACAAGCGGCACGTCCAGCCCTTCGGCGAGTACATCCCGATGCGGCCCCTCGTACGGCTCTTCAACAGCAACGTCGACCGGGTGAGCCGCGACTTCGGCGCCGGCACGAAGGTCGGCGTCTTCGACCTCGCAGGGACCAAGGTCGGCCTCGCGACCTGCTACGAGGCGGCCTTCGACTGGGCCGTGCGCGACACCGTCACCCACGGCGCCCAGCTCATCTCCGTCCCCAGCAACAACGCGACCTTCGGCCGCAGCGAGATGACCTACCAGCAGCTCGCCATGTCCCGGGTGCGGGCCGTCGAGCACAGCCGGTCGGTCGTCGTGCCCGTCACGAGCGGCGTCAGCGCGGTCATCCGCCCCGACGGCGAGATCGTCGCGCAGACGAAGATGTTCACCCCCGACGTCCTGGTCGAGGAGGTGCCGCTGCGCTCCTCGCTCACCCCGGCGACCCGCATGGGCACCCTGCCCGAGGCCCTGCTCGTGGCGCTCGCGGCCGCGGGCCTCGGCTGGTCGGCGCTCCGCTCCGTACGGGCCCGCCGCACGCGCGCGGAGTAGGCCCCCGGCCTGAGGCGGGCAAGCGCCGGCCAAGGAGTCGCGACCTCGGGCGGGGGAGCCCGGGGCCCAGGCCCCGACATGTGATCATAGGAATGATCTAGGGTCGAAGTCATGGGTACCCCTGACTTCATCCGCGAACTGCGCGAGACGGCCGGCCACCAGCTCCTCTTTCTCCCCGGGGTGAGCGCCGTCGTCTTCGACGACCGCGGCCGGGTCCTGCTCGGCCGACGGTCCGACAACGGGATGTGGGCGATCATCGGCGGCATCGTCGACCCGGGCGAGCAGCCCGCGGACTGCGCGGTGCGCGAGGTGTACGAGGAGACCGCCGTGCACTGCGTGCCCGAGCGGGTCGTGCTCGTCGAGACCCTGCGCAAGCCCGTCGTCTACCCCAACGGCGACACCTGCCAGTACATGGACGTCTCCTTCCGCTGCCGTGCCGTCGGAGGCGAGGCCCGGGTCAACGACGAGGAGTCGACCGCGGTCGGCTGGTTCGAGGTGGACGACCTGCCGGAGATGAAGCGCTTCTCGTACCTCCGGATCGAGAAGGCGCTCGCCGACGAACCCACATGGTTCCGCACCACAGAGACCAGCTGAACTATGGGCGGGGAACACATCGGTGGGGGAGTGGGCCCTTCATAAGGTGCGGAGCATGAGCGCCCCCATCACCGCCCCCGGCTCCGGCTCCGTCTCGGGACCCGGCTCGGTCTCCGGACCCGTCTCCGGACCCGGCTCGGTCTCCGGACCCCTCTCCGGGCCCGGCTCCGTAACCGGACCCGGCTCCGGCTCCGTCTCCACCGCACCCCTGCCCCACGCCGTCGCCCTCGACCTCACCGGCCGCACCGCGCTCGTCACCGGCGCGGCCGGCGGCATCGGGCGCGCCTGCGCGCTGCGGCTCGCCGCCGCCGGGGCGCGGGTCAGAGCCGTCGACCGGGCCGCCGAGGGTCTGGAAGCCCTGGTCGGCGAGGCCGCGGGGCTCCCCGGGACCGTCGAGGCCCGGCTCCTCGACCTCACCGACCTCGACGCGGCCGAGAGCGCCGCCGCCGGTGCGGACATCCTCGTGAACAACGCCGGACTCCAGCTCGTCCGCCCCATCGAGGACTTCCCGCCGGACGTCTTCCACACCGTGCTCACCGTGATGCTGGAGGCACCCTTCCGGCTCATCAGGGGCGCGCTGCCGCACATGTACGACCAGGGCTGGGGACGGATCGTCAACCTCTCCTCCGTCCACGGCCTGCGCGCCTCCGCCTTCAAGTCGGCCTATGTGGCCGCCAAACACGGTCTGGAAGGCCTCTCGAAGACCGCCGCCCTCGAAGGCGCCCCGCGCGGGGTCACCTCCAACTGCGTCAACCCCGGCTATGTGCGCACCCCGCTCGTCGAGCGGCAGATCGCCGACCAGGCCGCCGCCCACGGCATCCCGGAGGAGCGGGTCCTCACCGAGGTCCTGCTCAAGGACTCGGCGCTCAAGCGGCTCATCGAACCGGAGGAGGTCGCCGAGGCCGTCCTCTACCTCTGCACCCCCCAGGCCTCGTTCATCACCGGCACCTCGCTCACTCTCGACGGCGGCTGGACCGCTCACTGAGGACGCCTCTGTGGATGCCCCGGTGAAGGTCGTCCACAGGGGTGGTGCGACCACACGTACGGCAGGTATCCCTGTGTCCATGTCCCACGAACACGTCTCCTACCTGGAACTCCTCGCCCGAGGAGCCGCGACGGAGGCCTACGACCGGCCCGTGCTGCTCGCCCGTGCGAGCGGCGCGGGCCCCGAGGCGCTGGCCGAGCTCGAAGAGGCCAAGCTGCTCGCCCTGCGCGTCCGGGCCGAGCTGGAGGGACGACGGCGCCGCGAGGCGGAGCTGTCCGCGCTCTTCGCGACCGCCCACGACCTGGCGGGACTCCGCGACCTCGACGCCGTGCTGCGCGCGATCGTCCAGCGCGCCCGCTCGCTCCTCGGCACCGAGGTCGCCTACCTCAGCCTCAACGACCCGGCCGCCGGCGACACGTACATGCGGGTCACAGAGGGCTCCGTCTCCGCGCGCTTCCAGCAGCTGAGGCTGGGGATGGGCGAGGGACTCGGCGGGCTCGTCGCCCAGACCGCCCGCCCGTACGTCACGGACGACTACTTCGACGACGCGCGCTTCCAGCACACCCGGACGATCGACACGGCCGTGCGGGACGAGGGCCTCGTCGCCATCCTCGGCGTGCCGCTCAGCCTCGGCAGCCAGGTCATCGGCGTCCTCTTCGCCGCCGACCGCAGGGCCAGGGTCTTCGAGCGCGAGCAGGTCGCGCTGCTCGGCTCCTTCGCCGCGCACGCCGCCGTCGCCATCGACACGGCCAACCTCCTCGCCGAGACCCGCTCCGCCCTCGCGGAGCTGGAGCGGGCCAACGACATCATCCGTGAGCACAGCGGTGTCATCGAGCGGGCCTCCGAGGTCCACGACCGGCTCTCCGAGCTCGTCCTGCACGGCGGCGGCGTCCACGACGTGGCCGACGCCGTCTCCGAAGTCCTCGGCGGCACCGTCGAGTTCACCGAGGCGGACGCGGGTTCGGTCCGCCGCGCCGAGGGCCACGCCGTCCGTGAGGGCGACGACTGGGTGGCCGCCGTCTCCGCCGGCGGCGAGACCCTGGGCGCCCTCGTGCTCCACGGCCAGCCCGACCTCGACCCCGTCGACCAGCGCACCCTGGAGCGGGCCGCCCTCGTCACCTCCCTGCTGCTGCTCGCCCGCCGTTCCGCGGGCGAGGCCGAACAGCGGGTACGGGGCGAACTCCTCGACGACCTCCTCGACGCCCCCGACCGCGACCGCCGCCTGCTGCGCGAGCGCGCCGCCCGGCTCCGTACCGACAGCGACGCGCCGCACGTCGTGCTCGCCGCCCGCGTCGACCGGGCCGGCGGCGCGGCCGACACCGACGAGGGCCGGCGGGAGAGCGCCGACCGGCGGCGCCTCGGGGCCGCCGCCTCGCACCTCGCCGCCACCCGGCACGGACTCGCCTCCGCACGCGACGGCGGCACGGTCCTCCTGCTGCCGCTCGGCCCGGGGGAGAGCGCCGCCGACCTGGCCCGCCAGACCGCCCGCCACCTCGGCGGCACCCTGCGCGAGCCCGTCACCGTCGGCGCCTCGGCCCCCGTACGCGCACCCCTCGACCACCCGGACCAGGTGGCCGTCGCGTACGAGGAGGCGCGCCGCTGCCTCGACGCGCTCCGGCTGCTGCACCGCTCCGGCGAGGGCGCGGCCGCCGAGGACCTGGGCTTCCTCGGGCTGCTGCTCGCCGACAGCCGGGACATCGACGGCTTCGTGGACCGGACCGTGGGCCAGGTCGTCGCGTACGACCGCCGCCGCGGCACCGACCTCGTCCGCACCCTCGACGCGTACTTCGCGAGCGGCATGAGCCCGGCCCGCACCAAGGACGAACTCCACGTCCACGTCAACACGGTGGCCCAGCGCCTGGAACGGGTCGGCCGGCTCCTCGGCCCCGACTGGCAGTCCCCGGCCCGCACCCTGGAGATCCAGCTGGCCCTGCGCCTGCACGCGCTCTCGGCCGCCGTCCCCGGGAAGTGACGGGCGAAGAGCCCCGTGCCCCGCTCACCGGGAGCGGGCCACGGGGCCATGCCGCATCCGTCAGACGTCGGCACCGACCCGGGACTCCCGGGGGGTCCGCTCGGCGATCTCGCCGAGGTCCCGGTCGCGGGTCTCCTTGGCGCAGGCGATGGCGACGACGGTGACCAGCGCGGCGGCGATCACGTAGAGGGCGATCGGGGTCGAGTCGCCGTAGTCGGCGAGGAGCGCGGTCGCGATGAGCGGCGCCGGGGCGCCGGCGGCCACGGAGGAGAACTGGGCGCCGATGGAGGCGCCGGAGTAGCGCATCCGGGTCGCGAACATCTCGGAGAAGAAGGCGGCCTGCGGCGCGTACATCGCTCCGTGCAGGACCAGGCCGACGGTCACGGCGAGGAGCAGGGAGCCGAAGGTGCCCCGGTCGATCAGCGTGAAGAACGGGAACATCCAGGCGCCGACACCGATCGCACCGATCAGGTAGACCGGCCGGCGGCCGAGCCGGTCGGAGAGCGCGCCCCAGAGCGGGATCACCGCGAAGTGGACCGCGGAGCCGATGAGGACGGCGTTCAGGGCGGTCTGCTTGCTCAGGCCGACCTGGGTGGTCGCGTAGACGAGGATGAACGCGGTGATCACGTAGTACGAGATGTTCTCCGCCATGCGGGCGCCCATCGCGATGAGCACGTCCCGCCAGTGGTGCCGCAGGACCGCGACCAGGGGCAGCTTCTCTCCCTCTCCCTCTCCCTCTCCCTCTCCCTCTCCCTCTCCCTCTCCCTCGACCGCCTTGCGCTCCTGGGCGGCGGCGAGCGCGGCCTTGAAGACGGGCGACTCGTCGACGGAGAGACGGATCCAGAGGCCGACGATCACCAGCACGCCGGAGAGCAGGAACGGGATGCGCCAGCCCCAGGAAGCGAAGGCGGCGTCCGAGAGCAGGGCGGTCAGCGCGGACAGCACACCGGTCGCGAGCAACTGCCCGGCCGGCGCCCCGGTCTGCGGCCAAGAGGCCCAGAACCCGCGCCGCTTGGCGTCCCCGTGCTCGGACACGAGCAGCACGGCCCCGCCCCACTCACCACCGAGGGCGAAACCCTGCACGAGACGCAGCACGGTCAGCAGCACCGGCGCCGCGGACCCGACGGTCGCGTGCGTCGGCAGCAGCCCGATGGCGAACGTGGCCCCACCCATGAGCAGCAGGCTGAGCACGAGCAGCTTCTTCCGCCCGAGCCGGTCGCCGTAGTGCCCGAACACCAGCGCCCCGAGCGGCCGCGCGGCGAACCCGACGGCGTACGTCAGGAAGGACAGCAGGGTGCCGACGAGCGGATCGGACTCGGGAAAGAACAGCTTGTTGAACACAAGGGCCGCGGCGGACCCGTACAGGAAGAAGTCGTACCACTCGATGGTGGTCCCGATGAGACTGGCGGCGACGATGCGCTTCAGCGATCCGGGTGGCGTCGGGGAGGGAGTTGCGGCGGCCATGTGCACCACTTCCAGGCAGGTACGGGGACGATTCGGTGTCGCCACACCGTAGGAAGCAGCAGGTCAGGGGCGTATGTGGTGGGACACCATAGTTCGGGTGCGCCGTGTGCGCCCGGCCTCCATGGCCCGCTGTTGCGACCCTGTCGAAGGCCTTCGAGGGGCCTGGAGAGGGGCTGTCCGGGATGCACTGATCGGGCACGTTTTGGTGGCGCGGTGCTGACTCCCGTGCTGGTTTGGTGCTGACTGAAACCCCATGTCAGCACCCGTGCCAACCCCTCCCGTGCTGACTTGGTGCTGACTACGCAGCGTTGAACTCCGACATCTGCGACAGACCGGGTTCCGAGGATGCGCGCCTGCGCCCGCCTGTGGCGCCGGCCTTCGGCGATTTCGGTGCCCGGAGATCGCCCGAGGAAACGGGAGATCCGCTCGAACTGGAGCTGACGCCCGGTGTAACCGTTCTCCTGTGCGAGGGTGCTGGGAAGACGACCGTCGTCGACGCCATGCGGCTATGCCACGGCAGCTGTGGATTTCTACCGTGAGCCTTTTCCGCCCTCACGCTGACACGTGATGAAGGACCAGAACAGCCTGGACGATCGCGGTGATGCGGTTGGTGCTGCAGCGGAGCTTCCGCAGGAGGCACCAGCCCTTCACCGTGGCCATGGCCTGCTCGCCGAGGCAGCGGATCTTGGCACGCGTGCTGTTGTGCCGGCGCTGCCACCGCTTTGAGGCGACGGCCTCGAAGGGGCACACGGATGGAGCTGCAGGCGCCCTGATACGCCTTGTCGGCCCAGCACTTGAGGCCGACCTCGGCGAGCGCTTCGACGATGCCGTGGGTGCGGGCGGCGGTCAGGTCGTGAGTGGAGCCGGGCAGCGCGGGCCAGGCCCACAGCAGCCGCCCGAAGGGATCGGTGAGGACCTGGACGTTCACGCCGTGACGTTTATGTTTGCCCGAGTAGTACGGGGTGTCGGCGGCGATCTTGTCGATCGGCAACAGAGTGCCGTCCAGAATCACGAACGCCTTGGTCCGGGCGATGTGCATCGCCTCGGCCAGGGTGGGTGCGAGAGCGGCCAGGACCTCGACGGCCTCGCGTATGTAGCGGTACACGGTCGCGATGCCGACACCGAAGCCGGCGGCGAACTGGGCGTAGGTGTCACCGCATCGCAGATGGGCCAGGACGGCGAAGCCGTCGGGAATTTTCACCTGCGGTCTGGCTCGGGCGCCGACTACGGCCGCCCGCGCGACCGCCGGGTGGAGCACAGCAGCTCTTCTAGCGGCTGCGGATAGACGTTGTACCCCTTGTAGATGACCACGACCTTTGGGTCGGCCGACCAGGTAATAGAGTCGTCGGGGCGGCCCATGTCCGGTCGCCCTTCACGCCTCTGCGGCATGTGTCGTCCGCTTGACGGTGGCGGGCCCGTGGTGATGGCCCCGCTGCTCCGCTCCCCCCTCATCCGCGGGGCCGGTTCCGAACCTCACCTGGTGCTCGTGTCGTTCGGTGAGCTCGGCGGCATCCCGTGGCACGCGGCCGTCCTGAGCATCGGGCTGCGGCAGGACGGTCGGCCGGTCCGCGCCGTGGAGTGGACGATCCTGTCGTACGCGGCCGCGGCTCGCCAGCTCCAGGAGGTGACCGGGCGTCCCCGGATGCCCCTGGGCGCGTCGCCGGTGATCGTTGGCAACCCGGACGACTCCCTGCCCGGGGCGGCCGCGGAGGCCCGGCAGATCCATGCGGCGCTCTACCCGAAGGGTCTGCTGCTCGGCCGGGTCCGCAAGGCGAAGGGCCGGGTGCGCCGGCCGAGATCCTGTCGGCGCTGCCGGGGCGGGCAAGGGCAGGAGCCTCAGTGCTGCACCTGGCGTGCGACGCCCGGCCCTCGGGTGTGTCGCCCCTCGACGCTTGCCTGCTCCTCGCGGGGCCGCCGAGGGATCGGCCCCGTTTTCGGTCCGCGTGATCCTGGAGCAGGCCCGAGCCCGCCCGGCGGGGGCGCCGGGCGGGCTCGTCGTGCTCGACGCCTGCGTCAGCGACCACCTGGCGGGGGAGTTCGACGAGTCCGTCACCCTGTCCACGGCCTTCCTCGCCGCCGGAGCGACCGGTGTGGCCGGCTCGCGCTGGGAGGTGTTGGACGGGCCGACGGGGCTGATGATGTACGTGTGCCACGACCGACTCCGGCACGGTGTGCCCCTGGCCCGGGCGCTGGCGCGAGACTCAGCGGTGGCGCCCGGACCCCGACCGGCGACTCCCGGACGGCATGCCGAGGGCCGTGGCCGACATCCTCCACGACGCCGATCCGGCGGCCCCGGAGCAGTGGGCGGCCTTCGCCTGCCAGGGTCACTGAAACGCGCACATGGAGTACGCACAAGGTCCGTGAATGCCTCGATAGCGGTAGATTTAGCTCATATCTGACATGCCATGCTGTTTGACGGGCTCGAGAAGGGTGAGGGCTGGTGCGGATCCTCTTCGTTCATGGGACCGGCGTACGGCGTGAGCGCTTTGACACCCTCTTCAAGCAAGTCAGGGAAGCGCTGCACAAGCGCTTCCCTGACGCCGACATCCCGCCCTGTTACTGGGGTGACACGCACGGTGCCTCCTTGGGCGCCGGCGGAAAGTCGATCCCGGGGCACCACCAGACTCGCGGTGCCCCGGGTGGGGCCACTCCACTGGATCAGGAGACTGCCGAGTGGCACTTGTTGCTGGCCGATCCCTTGTGCGAGTTGAGAGTGCTGGCGGAGCTGAGCAGTGTCGCCGAGGGATACGGGACTCCCGGGGTCCAGGTCGCCGGTCGAGCCGTTGCCGACCGGCTTGCCCAGCTTCCATCGGACATGCCCGCCGCAGACACGCTGGAGGCCTTGCTCCGAGCGACCGGCCTGTCGGAGTACTACTCGGCCGCGCTCGCAGCGGTCGCCGAGGCCAGTGAGTTCAAGACGGCATGCGCGCGGGCACAGGATTCCGACGCGACCGGAGAGGTGACATCCGCTGCCGCACGCGCCGTGGTGGCCTGGCTCCTGGCTGCCGCCGACGAGAGTGCCCTCTGCACCGGCGCCGAGCGGGACAAGCTCGTTAACATGATCACCGAGCGGCTCGGTGGCACCGCCCGCGGCCCACTGGACAAAATCGGAGCGGTACTCGGAACACTCGCCTTGCGGGTGACCACCCAGCCCGCGCTGAACCACTGGCGCGGCCGGATCACCACCGGAGCCACTCCCGCGGTGGGCGACATCCTGCGCTACCAGGCCCGCGGCGGGCCCCTGCGGGACTACGTGCGGCAGACGATCGAGGCAGCGCCCGGGCCGACCGTGGTCATCGGGCACAGCTTGGGGGGAATCGCCCTGGTCGACGTGCTGGCACTGGCGGCTGCCGAGCAAAATCCCTTGCCCGGGCTCAAGCTCCTCGCCACTGTCGGCTCCCAGGCGCCGTTCCTGCACGAGCTGGGGGCTCTCACGAGCTTGGAGCCCGGTGATGGTCTGCCGAGGGGCTTCCCGACGTGGCTGAACATCTACGACCGGCAGGACCTGCTTGCGTACCAGGCACAGCCGATCTTCCCCGCCGGCGCTGACGTCACGGATTTCGAGGTGAGCAGCCGACAGCCCTTCCCCGTGTGCCACAGCGCCTACTGGAAGCTGGACTCGGTGTACGACCGGATCGCCGACGCTGTGAAGGGTTCCGGGTAGAGATGCCCAGCGCGGATCTCTCGTCCGTATCCCCTGGCCGGGTCTTCGCGCTGGTCGTGGGCATCGAAGAGTACGAGGTCGGCCACACGTGGAACCTCCCGGGCGCGGCGCGGGACGCGTTGCGGTTCGCCCAGTGGCTCACCGGGCCGGCGGGTGTCCCGCCGGCGCATGTACGGCTTTTTCTCTCACCTCTGGAATCGACGTCGCTCGGCTGGGATGCAGCGCCACGGCTGGCCGAGCTCAGGGGTACTTGTCGGCAGGCCCGTCGGGAGGAGGTGGAAGATGCACTCATCCGGGACCTCCCCGAGTGCGACGGCGACCTGCTGTGGATCTTCTGGGCAGGGCACGGCTTTACCGACTCACGCAACGACATGCTGCTGCCGTACGCCGACGCGAGGAGAAAGGACGGCCGGCATCTCAACCTGGAGTCGACACTCAGATGGTGGAAATCCGATGAGGTGGGACCGCCGCGTTTTCGGCTGCAGGTGGCACTGGTCGACGCCTGCAGGGTCAAATCCCCGCCAGGATTCGGGACCTCGGACCGCAACCCCGGCGGCACGGTCCCGCGTCGTCACCAGTTCACCCTTTATGCATCACGGGAAGGAGAGGAAGCCCAGAACCTGGCGCACCGCGGCGCAGGACAGTTCACCGAAGTGCTGCTGCAGGAACTCGCTGAGAAAACCCTGGATGAGAGCGTGCAGGGGCTGGTCCACATCGCCAGGTCGATGCAGGATCGCTTCAGGGAGTTGGAAGCGCAGAACCTCGGCTGGCAGATTCCCCAGTTCGTCCGTGACCGCGACTGGGATGGATCGTCGATCCTAGGCGGTGACGCACTCGGCACTTCACGTGCACCCCGTATCGACCAACAAGCCTGGGATCAGCTGAGGCAGTTGTTCCGAAAGTATGAGCATGAGCTGCCTCACCGCACCTATGACGCCTACCGCTATGCCTTCGAGATCGCCGACTGCGATGTTCCAAGCCCATTTCTGCCCGCGGGGACCCTGACCGAGATCGTCTGGGATCTCGATGGCCGTCAAGGCCGGCGGACGGACCTGCCCTTGACTGTGCCGTTCGTGCGGTACCTGGCAGGAAGCGCTCAGGAGACCGATCCGGCGTGGGCCGCGGAGCTCGACGCATGGGTGAGCGCAACCAGCAAGCGCCTCGGTGTGGGCGCTTTTGCTCTGCCGCCTGCCACCGAAGGCCGTCCGGAGCTGTATGTGCGCCTGAAGGACGGAGCGTCCGAAGGTACCTACCTGACGAGAATGCTGCTTCACCATGAGGACTTCAGGAACCTCTTCGAGCCAGAGGATCCGCTGGACCTGGACGCCGTTCGGCGTGAGCTCACGGTGCAACTTCTCGATCTCGCCGGCGGCGACACCATTCCCGGAGGCAATGCTGAAAGCCGGCCCTTCCGGGGCGTGGATCGCATCGAGTTCGACGTCCCCCTCGAACTGATCGATACGGAGTTCGAGAGCTGGACACTGCCGATCGGCCGAATGAGCAAGCACCGTGAACTGGGACGCCTCTACGAGGTGGTCGTGCGCTGCTCCGGGGAGCGCACGGGCGTGAGCCATGAGGCATGGCTCCAGAAGTGGCGATGGTTCATGGCTCACGGCGGACTGCATCCGCACGCCGTGCGTAAGCTGACCGACGCCGACGTCACGAAAGACCTGGGATACATGTTGCAAGACGATGCCCCTCCGGTCTGCGTACTGGGAGAAGTATCCGATCCGTGGCTCGGGGAATTCCTGGACGGTGTGCTGGACGCGGGTGTCCCCATCGCGGTCTGGCGTCGAGGCGGGCCGCCCGTGCCCGATGGACCCGGTGGGGGACTGGCCCACGCGTTGACAGAGGAAGCCGGGATCGATGTCGGTAGCCTGCCTGAGAAATTGAAGAGGATGCGCAACTCCCGCTCGACCTCTGAAGAGCCGCCGAGTTGGCGGCATCCACTGGCCCTGCTATGGGACGATCCGAATCGCAGGCCCGGGCCGCAGTCATTGTCCTGAAGAATGTGGTCATGGTCGGTGGTATGTGAAGAGAGCCAACGAACAGAACGGGCAATGTGGTGAAAGATTGGTGGATCTACTACGGCAAAGGTAGCCCTGAGGAAAAGCTCGGCCGGCTGGCGGAAATTGAGCCGCCACCGTGGCGAGAATTCACCGGAACCCCCGACCCGGCCTACAAGCCTCCAGGTACGGAAGGCACCGCCTGGGCGAAGAGCAAGAGCCGGGGTTCGGGCTACGTGCCAGGCGAGGCCGAGAAGGACGCGGTCAACACCGCCCTGTACCTGCGGCGCCCGCTTCTGGTCACCGGTAAACCCGGAGTCGGGAAGTCGACGCTGGCCCACAGCATCGCGGCCGACCTGGCACTGGGGCCGGTGCTGCACTGGCCGGTCACCAGCCGGACCACACTCCGCGACGGCCTCTACCACTACGACGCCATCAGCAGACTCCAGGACGCCAACCTCTTCCAGAACCGTCATGCGGTCGGGACACGCGGAGGGCGCCATCGCAGCCGCCGATCCGTGACCCCTGAACTTTCCATCGCCCCCTACCTGCGACTCGGCCCGCTCGGCACAGCACTGCTTCCCCAGGACAGGCCCAGGGTCCTGCTCGTGGACGAGATCGACAAGAGCGACATCGACCTACCCGGTGACCTGCTCACCATCTTCGAGGAAGGCAGCTTCGAGATCACGGAGCTGGCGAGGATCGCTGCCCGGCAACCTCGTGTCCGCCTCGGCACCGAGGACGGCCCGGAGCACGACGCACTCATCGAACGTGGCCGGGTCAGCTGCCGGGCCTTCCCTGTCGTGATCCTCACCAGCAACGGAGAGCGCGACTTCCCGCCGCCCTTCCTGCGTCGCTGCATCCGGCTGCATGTCGAACAGCCGGACAAAGCGACGCTGGAAGAGATCATCCGGCAGCGGCTCGCCTTGACACCCGACGGAGGCGACGCGTACGAGGACCTCATCGACGCCTTCCTCGACCGGGGCTCCGCCGGTGATCTCGCCACCGACCAGCTCCTCAACGCGGTTCAGCTCCGGCTGAGCAATGCCTGGTCACATCCCGGCGACTGCGATCAGTTCCTGAAGACCGTCATGCAACCGCTGACCGGACCGTCCACCTGATGAGGTGCCCAGCGTGATCGAGGAATTGCTGCGAGCCATCGCCGACGCGCGCGTGGACGCCGGCACGGACGAACTGGCGGACATCCTGTGGTTGAGCGCGCACCTCACATCCTCCCCTCGGCCTGCTGAAACGATGACAGGAGACACGGCAGCCGGAGACGCGGATGAGCCCGAGCCGCAGGCACCATCCGCCGAAGAGCCGCTGCAGGGAGGCGGATCCACCCCATCGACCGGGACGCGGCTGTTCACCGCGAGCCATGAGGGCGGGGCTGAAGGCCGACGGGGCAGCTTGGTGAAAGTCCGCCGTGCGGCGGCGTTGGACGACGCGCCGGCCATGATGAGAGCCCTACGGCCGGTGGGTCGCCGCAGGGTCGGCGGCAGCCACACCGAAGTGGACGAAGAGCTGACCGTCGTTCGCAGCATCGAGGAGCACATGTTGCTCCCGGTGCTGCGACCATCCCGAGGCCACTGGCTCGACCTTGCCCTCGTCGTGGACACGCACCGCTCGATGCTGCTCTGGCAGGACTTGGTGGACGAGCTGTGCCGAGTCATCTCTCAGACCGGAGTGTTCCGCGATGTCAGGGTGTGGTTCCTGCGCGGTACCGATTCCGACGGTACGCCCGCGGTGGCCCATTCGGTGGACGGGCCACCGCGTAGTCCTCAGGAAATCTCCGACCCGTCGGGACGCCGCGTGATCCTTGTGGTGACCGACACCGTCGGACACGGCTGGGGCACTTCCGCCCTGGAAGACATTCTCCGGCACTGGTCCAGCCACAACTTGCTCGCGATCCTGAACGTCCTGCCAGAACGGCTTTGGACGCGGGGGGCGGTGCGACCCTCACCCCTACTGCTTCGTGTTCCCCCGGCTGCCGCGCCCAACGCCTCCTGGCAACTCGCGCCCATCAGCGGACGCCGGTCTCTGCGTCGTTGCGGACTTCTACGTTCCCGTATCGCCGTACCCGTGGTCGAGGCGACTCCGGAATCACTCTCTTCCCTGGCGCATCTCGTGGTGGGCAACAGCCGATGGACCCGAATGTCGTGCCTGGGGCTCGACACCTACGGAGAGCCGGGCGTCCTCACCACCCCGGTGGCTGAAGCCGACACCTCAACGAACCACGCCGCCCCGGCCGACGCCAAGCACGTACTGGCACGTTTCAGGGAAGGGGCGTCTCCCACGGCCCAGGAGCTGGCCGGCTATCTGTCCGCCGTTCCCCTCACCTTGCCCGTGATGACCCTGGTGCGACGGGCGATGATGCCCCACTCGAAGAACGCGCACCTGGCGGAAGTAGTGCTTGGGGGCCTGTTCCAGCCGTGGCATACAGGTCCTGGCGACAGGGACTCCTCCCAGTTGGAGTTCCAGTTCCTGCCCGGCGTTCGTGAAGCCCTCATCGGTTCACAGCTGCGCGAGGAGATCACTGCCGTAAGAGAAATCGTCACACGCAGCGTCTGGCGCTACCTCAACCAGCACACAGGGCCGGCGAGCGACTTCCCGGCAACCGAAGTCACGTCAGGCGATTTCGGCGACCGCACCGTTGCCCCCGATGCCTTTGCGTTTGCTCAAGCCGCGAGCGCGCCTCAACCGGCGAGTGTCAAGGAGCCACGCGATTCGTACGCGGCGGAGCCGGTAGGCGATCGCGTCGTGATGGTCGAGGCTTCGACCGGACAGCAGAGAGCAGCAGGGATCGGTCTCCTGCTGACGCGTCGGCTGATCCTCGTCCCGGCACATCTCGTGAACGGCGTCGGGGCACCCGCCACCCTCACCCTGGTGAGCGGGGGCAGGCGGATCAGCTGCCGCACCGAGTGGCCGGGGCACGACGCCCCCCACACGACCGCGCTCCTGCTGGCGGAGGAGGACATCGGCGATGCCGCCGACGCCGATGCGTTCGCGCCCCTCCGGTGGGGTGAGATCGTGAGCAGCACCGATCTCCCCGTCCCATGCAGCGTTCTCGGGTTCCTTGGGCGAAGTGGAGGCCGGAGCCGGGTGGCTGGCAGCTTGCGTCTGGGTGGCGACGGCATCCGAGAGAGGTACGTCGTGGTCCCTTCGAGAGAACCTGAGCCGTCACATGCCCCGGCTGCCGGACACTGGGCTGGGATGTCGGGTTCGCCCGTGACCGCTCAGGGCGAACTCGTGGGCGTGGTGGTGTCTTCCTCGTTGAGGGAAGCCGACCAGCTGGAGGTGCTTCCCGTCAGCGTGCTTCTCCGGGATCCGGACTTCGTACGGATCGTCACGCGACACCTCGGCTCGCCGCCCGAACTGGAACCCGTACTCACCGGCTTGCCAGTCCCGGCTCACCAGGATGCGATCCTCGGTGGGCCAGAGGCCGGGACCGACCGTGACTGGCTGTGTCTGGCCATCGATGTGCGGTCGACGGGGCCGAAGGGTTCAAGCCGTCACCTTCCCCAGGACGCCGTACTCGACGCGGAACTCCGGGTCCGGCACATGCTCGAAGACATCCTGAGCGCTGCCGGCATCGACGCCGCAGTGGCCCAGGGGACGGACGGGGGCGGTGCTGATCTCTTGGCAGGTCTCACCACCCCTGCCCTTGCCGAAGCCGTGGGGCAGATCGTCCTGGGCCTGTCCGACGGGCTCGCGGTCCTCAACAGCAGCCGAACCGGGCGTGTGCGCATTCACCTGGGGGTGGCCATCACCTCGAGGACCGGTCCGGAATGGGATGGCGACCTGCGCGGGAGCGCCCTGGATGAAGCCGTTCGGATGCTCACGACGCGCACCATCCGAAGACGTGTGCAGGACGGAGTCAGCTCCAAGAGCCGCAGCCGGGAAGTGGTGCTTGTCGTCTCCCAGCCGGTTCTCGACAGCCTCATCAGCCGGGTCGGGGCCGAGTTGACCGGGGACTTCAGGCCGATCGCTGGTGGTGATCCGGTCCTGTCGCAGACGGGAGCCTTGGTGTACTCGGGGAATCCGAGCGCTCTGGGACGCGCGTTGATCGACCCACCGCAAGGGCTCACCTGACGGACCGATCCCGGACAGCCGTCGAGCGTGCTCGACGCCGCCGTCGACGACGTCATCAAATTCCGTCAGCTCGCCCGTGTGGATCCCGACTCCCATCGTCCTCGGCTTGCCCGGGCACTCATGGCACTGGGGGCCGAGGTACGCGCCTTGGGCGGCAAGATGCGGCACTGGCCGCCATTTCCGAAGCGGTCGCCATCTGGGAGGACTTCGCCTCGGAGGCGCCCGACATCTTTCTCGACCCTCTTGTCGACACCCTGAGGGAACAGTCCACTGCATGCCGGGAGTTGTCGGTCTCCGATCCCGCCACCTATCGGCCCCGTTTGGCGGAGAGCCTGTACGACCTCGGGAACCTGCTGGTCGAGTTGGGGCGGGGGGAAGAGGCCTTGGCTGCGATCAAGATGAGCCTCCACACCTACCGGCAGCTGGGCCTCACTCGTCCCCGATTCCAAGACCTGATCGATGAGCTTCTTGAGGTTCTGTCCGGGCTGCAAGGCGGCGAAGACGACACAGCGGGCTGATGGCCGTCGAATGCCGTCCGCGACTCTGTCGAACTGCGGCTTGCCTATGGGATGGTCCAGGCCGCCGAGTTGGCCTACAAGGACGAGGTCGTCATCGAGCGGAAGGCCCGAGAGTGGGGTTCGACCGGGTGCGCCACCATCACACCCGGGTTCACGCCGCCCTTTCCGCTCCAGGACACCCAGGCGTACACCATCGCCGGCGACCGCTTGATCATCACCGGCTTCCGGGGCACGGAACCGGCCCAGATCCGCGCCTTGCTCTCCGGCGCCACCACCCTGCCCTGGCCGGGCCCCGCCAAGACTGGCTACATCCACTACGGCTTCGGGGAAGCCCTGGACTCCGTCTTCCTCTCCGTCCGCGAACCCCTCGCCGAGCTCCGCGGCCACGACCAGAACGTGTGGTTCACGGGGCACAGCCTCGGTGGCGCCCTGGCGATGCTCGCCGGATGCCGGCTCTACTTGGGAAAGCCCCGCCTGCAGGAGGACGGCGGGCTCGCTATCGGGCCGGGCCACCATGCCGCACATGAGCGGCGTGCGGCCGTCGGATGTGACTCCCGGCTGGCTGCTGGCTCAACGTCCAAGCAGCAAGCCGGGACACTGATCGTTGGGCAGGACGAACCAGGTACTGGCGGGGGTCCCGGGTCCAGGTGCCACATCCTGCCGTCAAGCGCAGCCGTGCCTCTACGCCCCGGTCGAAAGTTCGGGCCCGAGGTGTGTCCCGAAGTCGCCGCTCGGTCCCCGTGTGTTGCCGCCCAGGTTCAGTGCGGAGAAGTCGCGACATCGAAGCTTTGGAAGGCGTTGCCCTTTCGCGTACCGAGCCGGTCATCACCGCGATGAGTACCGGCAGATCAAGCCCGAGTGATCACCTCTCCTTCGCGCATCCCACGACGGGCATCACGTCACAGCGTTTGCTGAAGGAACAGAAGGCCGGGCGATGCCCGTTGCAATGAGGCAGCCGAACGATCGTCCCCACCTCATGCCAGATGTGCTCTGCAGGCGGCGCAGGTCGCTCCAGGATCCGGCTGAGCGCTCCGGAACTCCATGGAGTACCACCACGCGAGGAACGACCTTCGTCGTCCAGGACCTGGCAGATGGCTCTCAACGTCATGCCTGCGGCTCGCAGCTCAAGAGCGCGGAGCAGCGTTCGCTGTTCTCCGCTCTCCGGAGCCAGCCGACCTCCCACCGCAGCCCAGCCGAAGGGCGGCGCCCCATAGGCATAGCCACCCTCCTCGTGCTTCTTCTGACGGGCTTGTCGCATCCTCTGGAGCTGCTCGCCGGAAAGTGCCGGTGGCGCCTCGAAGGCTGCAAGTGCCTCCAGCTGCCGCCCTCTGATGCGGTCGATGGTCTTGCCGGTATCAGCAGCAATGACGGTGGGCATGCCCCAGGTTGGGATGTGGCCGTCAATGCTGTATCTGAAGCCGCGCGACAGCCACGTGACCCAAAGAGGTGGCGGTTCGGCATGGTCCGCGAGCGCGTCGGTGTAGAGGACGACAGCCTGGATGGCACCCGTCGTGAAGGCGTTGAAGACTGGCCATTCGGAACTCCTGAGGTCAAGAACGGCCTGGACCACATGTCCCTGTGCCCGCGCCCAACGACGGATGACGTGGGCTTGATCCTCTTCCTCGGCTGGCTTGCCCAGGTGGGCCTCGACCCGAGCGCCCGTGACCGTCAAACCGATGACACGCATGTCGACTCCCCCTCGGTCAGCTTGTGACGGTGCGGAGGGAGGAGGCGGTGTGACTCCTCCCTCCGCCGTTGGTCCCTACCGGTATTGGATCCACCAGAGAGCTCCGGCGAACAGTGCACCACCGGCCGCAGTGAACACCCCTCGGACTAGGCTGTGGGCAGCCGTCCGAGCTACGGAGCGGAAGCGAGAGGGCTTGCGGAACGAGCGTCGTGACGGAACCAGCGGGTTGTGCGTACGGTTGGACATGACGGGCCTCCCAAGGCGACGTCGGTAGCCCCTGCGCATGCTTCTTTGACGGGACGCGGCGCGGGGGCTGCGGTCATCAGCCATGCTGCACTCGGGTGTCGATGCGACTGACCTCTCCCGATAACTGCAGCAGATGATCTTGCCTGCCGAAGAAGACCCCGACGTTCCACCCCCGCCCGAGGGTCGACCCAATCGACGGGATGCTGCCCCAAAGCGTGCGAGCCGCACATGGTTCGGGATCAACGACATCGGGGGGGGGTTGGCGTGGCAGGCAGGGATCCCAGGACGCTGTTCAGTACGAACGGCCGCTCGGTGGCGACGGCCGAGGCGTTCACCAACCGTCAGGCCCAGCGGGAGCTGGTCGGGGCCGCGCTGGCGGAGCACCTGCGGGTCGTCGCGGAGCCTTCGACGTGGAGGACCTGGAGCGCCCCCGGAACAACGTCGTCGACGGTGATCTCGGTGAAGCCCTGGTCGTCCTCATCGCTTCCGACGGCACCGCGCGCGCGATTGCGCCGACGTTCTGGGAGGGAGGTAGCCCGCTGTCGATATGCCACGGACTGGACCGCGACCAAGCTCCGCTGGAGCCTTGGCGCCGCCCAGATCGAGGTCGACGCCTTGCAGACACTCGCCACCGAGCCCGTCACCTGGGACTCCGTGGCCCGCACCGCCACCGTCACCCTCGTCTCCGACATCAGCCAGAGCCTCGACTTCGTCTGTCGCCGTGGCATCGCCTCGCTGTCCACCGCGGCGCCGGTGGCTGCCTCCCCGCTCGGCGACCACGCCCGGAAACTGACGCTCACCGCGGGTACCCGCACCCAGATCACCGTCGGCATGCTCAGCGGTTCCTATCGCGTGGTGAACCGAGCCAGCGGCAAGGTGCTCGACGTGGCGAACGAGTCGACGGGCAACGGCGCTGCGGTCATCCAGTGGCCCTGGACGGGCGGGGCCAACCAGCAGTGGCGGCTGCGGCCGGACTACGACGGAAGCTTCCGTCTGGCAAACGTCCACAGCGGCAAGGTCCTCGACAACCCCGGCACGTCCATGACCTCCGGCCATGCGCTGGACCAGTGGACGGACACCGACAGTCCCAACCAGTGGTGGAAGCTGGTGCCTTCCGGGACCAGCGGCCACTACCACCTGGTCAACGTCGCCAGCGGCCTGTACGCGGGCGTGGAGAACGCCTCGGCGGACGACGGCGCCAGGATCCTCCAGCTGTCTGCCGACGGCTCGGCCGGTCAGGAATGGACGATCGTCAGCCTCTGACCGGGCCGTAGCCGCCGCACGCCTCCCTCCCGCTCCTTCACCGAGGAACAGCCATGCTGAATCGGTATGGAACACCCGCCATGGGCACACCCGTGGGTTTCGCCGTGGTGGCGGCCGCCGTCGGCCCGGTCGCCACCGCGGCCCTCGGGAAGGCTCGTCCCGTCCCGCACGGAGGCCGCGCTGACCGGGTGGGATCGTGGACGAGCCCGTTCGGGACCGGCTCACGGAGACACGGGCTCCCGCAGGTCCGAGGTCGCGATGGCCCGGTCGACCGCCGCGGGGCTGAGGGTGTGCTCGATGACCATGACGGCGGCTCCGATGACGCCGGCGCGGTCGTCGAGTTGTCGTCCTCGGATGGAGAGGTGCTGGGTGGCCAGCGGGAGGGAGCGGCTGTAGACGACCTCGCGCACCCCGGCGAGCAGGTGCTCTCCGGCCTCCGAGATGTCGCCGCCGATGACGATCACCCCCGGGTTGAAGAAGTTCACGAGCGCGGCCAGGACGTCGCCGATGTCCCGGCCCGCCTGACGGATCAACTGGATCGCGGTCGGGTTGCCGGCCCGGACCAGGGCCACCACGTCCCGGCCGTCCGCAGCGTCCAGTCCCGAGTCCCGGAGGCGTGCGGCGAGGGCGCCGCCCCCGGCCACCGCTTCGAGGCAGCCGGTGTTTCCACAGCGGCAGGGTTCGTCCTCGGCTTCCGCCACGCGGATGTGGCCGATGTCGCCGGCCGAGCCCTGGGCACCGCGGTGGAGTCGGTGCTCCGTGATGATGCCGCAACCGATACCGGTGCCGACCTTCACGAAGAGGAGGTGCTCGACCTCGGGGCTGGCTGCCCAGTGTTCGCCGAGGGCCATGATGTTGACGTCATTGTCGACCAGGACGGGGGCGCCGAGGCGGGGTGCGAGCCAGCCGGGCACGTCGAAGCCGTCCCAGCCCGGCATGATCGGTGGATTCACGGGCCGGCCCGACGTGTGCTCGACGGGGCCGGGGAGACCGATACCGACGCCGCACACATCCGCGAGGGTGCGCCCGGCCTCGGCCAGCAGCTCCGTGAACTCGTCGACGAGCCAGCCCAGGACGCGCTCGGGGCCCTCGGTGATGCGCAGGTCGCGGCTGCGTTCGGCGAGCACGTGGGTGGACAGGTCGGTGACGGCGATCCGCGCGTGCGTGGCGCCGAGGTCGGCGGCGAGGACCGTCCGTGCCCCGGAGTTGAAGGAGAAGGCCGTGGCGGGCCTGCCGCCGGAGAAGATCGCGTCCTCCGTCGGCTGGATCCACTGCTGGTCCGCCAGTACGTCGAGCCGTTGGGTCACGGTTGATCTGGCGAGGCCGGTGAGCTGCACCAGCTCGGTGCGGGTGCGTGCGCGGCCGTCGCGCAGGATCGCCAGAAGGGCGCCTGCGCCTGCCGGTTCGGTGGTCAAGTGCTGCCTCCATCTATGTCGGTGCTGCAGCTGGTCGATACCAAAAACTAATCATAACTATCGTCGCACTTATGGTTGACGTTCGGAATAAGTCATCTCTAGGATCCGAAACATGCTCGATATACGACGACAGTCGACGGAAGTCCGGGTAGGTATCGTAGGAACTGGCTTCATTGGCCGGATCCACGCCCGAGCCGCCCGACAGGCCGGCGCCCGCTTGGTGGGCATCGCGGGCGCGGACCTTGCCAATGCCACGGAGGGCGCCGAGGCGCTCGGCGCCGAGAAGGCCTTCGAGACGGTCACGGAACTGATCACGTCCGGCCTGATCGACGTCCTCCACGTCTGCACCCCCAACCATCTGCACGCCCCCATCGCGCTCGAGGCGATGGACGCCGGTCTGGCCGTGATCTGCGAGAAGCCGCTGGCGACCGAGGCCCCGACGGCACAGCGGATGGCCGAAAAGGCCAAGGACGCGGGGGTGGTGGCCGCCGTCCCCTTCGTATACCGCTTCCATCCGATGGTCAGGGAGGCCAGGGAGCGCCTGACCGCACTCGGTCGCGTCAGCCTGATCCAGGGCAGTTACCTCCAGGACTGGCTCCTTGAATCGACCGACGACAACTGGCGGGTGGATCCCCGGCAGGGCGGCCCCGGACGCACGATCGGCGACATCGGCTCCCACTGGTTCGACCTCGTCGAGTTCGTGACCGGGGACCGGATCACCAAGCTCTGCGCCCAGACCTCGGTGGTCGTTCCCGAGCGCGCGGGCGGCGGGCCGGTCCTCACCGAGGACCTCGCCACCGTGCAGTTCGCCACCGCCTCCGGGGCCCTCGGCTCGGTCGCCGTCAGCCAGGTCGCCCCCGGTCGCAAGAACCGCCTCTTCCTGGAGGTGTCCGCCGCCACCGGAAGCCTCGCCTTCGACCAGGAGAACCCCGAGCAGCTGTGGCTCGGCGGCCGGAGCGGCTCCCAGGCGCTCGTACGCGACCCGCTGAGCCTGTCGGAGGCCGCCAGACGGTACTCGCCGCTGCCGGCCGGGCATCCGCAGGGCTTCCACGACTGCTTCAACGCCTTCGTGGCGGACGCCTACGCCGCGATCGGCGGGGACGCCCGCGAAGGGCTGCCGACCTTCGAGGACGGCGCCCGCGCCGCTCAGCTCACGGACGCCGCCCTCCGGTCGGCACAGGAAGGGAGGTGGGTCGAATGTTGACCATGAAAGGCATCGGCAAGAGTTTCCCCGGTGCGCGCGTACTGACGGACGTCGATCTCGACGTGGAGCGCGGCGAGGTGCACGCCCTCATCGGCGAGAACGGCGCCGGAAAGTCGACGCTGATGAAGATCCTCGCCGGCGTGCACACGCCGGACGAGGGAACGATCGCACTCGACGGCCGGACCGTCTCCTTCAAGCACCCGACGGACGCCCAGCGCGCGGGCGTGGCGATCATCTACCAGGAGCTCACCCTCCTCCCCGAGCGGACCGTCGCCGAGAACGTCTTCCTCGGCCGCGAGCCGAAGCGTCTCGGTCTGGTCGACAGGGCGGCGATGGAGACGGCCACCGCCGAACTCCTGGAAGAGCTCGGCGAGAGCAACTTCGGCCCCCGCGATCTGGTGCGCCGTCTCTCCGTGGCCCAGCAGCAGGTGGTCGAGATCGTCAAGGCGCTCTCGGTGGACGCCCGCATCGTCGTCATGGACGAGCCGACGGCCGCCCTGGCCGAGAGCGAGGTCGAACTCCTCTACCGGCTGGTCCGTCGGCTGAGCGAGCGCGGTGTCGCCGTCCTCTACATCTCGCACCGGTTGCGGGAGATCTTCGAACTCGCCGACCGCGTCACCGTCCTCAAGGACGGGGCCAAGGTCACCACGCTGCCGATCCAGGAGCTCACCACCGCCGGACTCGTCCGGCTGATGGTCGGCCGCGAGCTCACCGAGTACTACCCGGCGCGCGCGACGCGTCCCCCCGGGGACGTCCTCCTGTCGGTGCGGGGCGGCGGCAACGCCGCCCTCGACGGGATCGACCTGGAACTGCGTGCGGGGGAGATCGTCGGCCTGGCCGGACTCCAGGGAGCCGGCCGTACCGAACTCGCCAAGGCCCTCTTCGGGGCCGAACCCTTCACCCGCGGCGAGATGACACCCCGTCGCCCCGGCTCCGTCCGGGACGGGATCGCCGCGGGCATCGGACTCGTCACCGAGGACCGCAAGGCCGAGGGGCTCGCCCTGCACCAGTCGGTCCGCGACAACGCGCTCCTCGTGGCCCGGACCCGCCGGGGACGTGCCGGGGCCTCGGTCCTGGACCTCCTCAAGCGGGTACGGCTGGCCCCGCCCAGTCCCGAGAAGGAGGTCCGGTACCTCTCCGGCGGCAATCAGCAGAAGGTCGTCCTCGCCAAGTGGCTGACAGTGGCTCCGAAGGTGCTCCTGTTCGACGAGCCCACCCGTGGCGTCGACGTCGGGGCGAAGGCCGCCATCCACGAGCTCGTACGGGAACTCGCCGAGGACGGCATGGCCGTCCTGATGATCTCCTCCGAGCTCCCCGAACTCATCGGTATGAGTGACCGCGTCGTCGTCCTGAGAGACGGGCGCATCGCCGGTCACCTGCCCGCAGACTCCTCGGAGGAAGCCGTGATGCACCTGGCGGCCGGATCATGACCCAGCAGCTCCAGACCCTTCCTGCGAAGGCGTTCTCCTCGCGGGGCTTCGCCGCGGACAGCCCTGCCAGGCCCGTCTTCGTGGCCCTGGGCGTCATCCTCATCGTGGCATGGGCCCTGTTCTCCTTCGACGGAGGACAGTTCTTCAGCCAGAGCAACATCGTCGGGATCCAGCAGCGGTCCGCCGCTCTCGGCATCGTCGCCATCGGCCAGACGCTCGCGATCCTCGCCGGCTCGCTGGACCTGTCCGTGGCCTTCCTGATGAGCCTGAGCTCACTCGTCGCCGCCGAGACCATGGCCGAGTACGGCGTGCTGCCGGCAGTCGGCGCCGTTCTCGTCGTCAGCGCGCTGACGGGGCTCGTCAACGGGGTTGCCATCACCGCGCTGAAGGTGCACGCTTTCATCGCCACACTCGGCGTGTCGCTCATCATCAAGGGCATCCTCGAGTACCGCTACGACGGACCCGCCGGCCGCGTGCCCGAGTCCTTCCAGCACCTCGGCTACGACCGCGTCGGACCCGTGCCCGTCGCGGCCCTGCTCTGGCTGGCGATCGCGGCGGCGGCATGGTTCCTGCTGCGCCGCACCTCGCTCGGCTACCGCATCTACGCCGTCGGCGGCGGCCCCGAGGTGGCCCGCCTCTCCGGCGTGCGGACCAACCGCGTCATCGTCGCCACACACGTCCTCTGCTCCCTGACCGCGGGCATCGCCGGTCTGCTGCTGGCGGCCAGGCTCGGCGCAGGCGCACCCACCGTCGGCACCGACGGCGGCTACGACCTGGAGTCCATCGCGGCCGTCGTCCTCGGCGGCACCGCCCTCGCCGGCGGCAAGGGCGGCGTCGCCGGCACGGTCGGCGGTGTGCTCCTCCTCGCCGTCCTGGACAGCGTCTTCAACCAGCTGGAGATCGATTCCTTCGCCAAGGACGTGGTGCGGGGTCTCGTCCTCGTCGCCGCCCTGGCGATCTACGCCCGCCGGAGGCGAGCACGATGAAACGAAATCTTCCCATCTTCGGTGTGCTGGCCGTCCTCCTCGTGGCGATCGCGATCGCCAACCCCTTCTTCCTCGAACCCGAAGGCTTCCTGGCCTTCGTCAAGCGGGCCGCCCCGCTGGCCATCCTCGCGGCCGGCCAGTACTTCGTCATCGTGTCCGGCGAGTTCGACCTCTCCGTCGGCTCGCTCGTCACCGCCGAAGTGGTGATCGCCGCCCGGCTGATCGACGGGGACTCCGGCGCCACCTGGCCGGTCATCCTGCTTCTGCTCGCCTTCGGAGCCCTCATCGGGGCCGTCAACGGGCTGGTGACCACCCTGCTGAAGGTGCCGTCCTTCATCGTGACCCTGGGCTCGCTCCTGATCCTGTCCGGAGCCGTCTTCCTGTGGACCGGCGGCTCCCCGCGCGGCGCGCTGTCCGAGGAGTTCCGCCAGTTCGGCCGCGGCACCCTGGGGCCCGTGCCGTGGTCGGTGCTCGTCCTCGCCGCCGCCGTCGCCGGCGTCATCGCGCTCATGCGCTCCGACTTCGGCCGCACCCTGATGGCCGCGGGCGACAACCCGGTCGCCGCCGGACTGTCCGGGGTGCGCGTGCGGCGCGTGAAGACCATGGCCTTCGTCCTGTCCGGACTGTCGGCCGCGGTCTGCGCCATCCTGCTCGGCGGATTCGCCGGCGTGTCCGCCAAGGTCGGTGAGGGCCTGGAGTTCCAGGCGATCACCGCGGTCGTGCTGGGCGGTGTCGTCCTCGGCGGAGGCCGCGGATCCGCCGTGGCCGCCATCGCCGGGGCGTTCACCCTGCAAGCCCTCTTCACCCTGCTCAACCTGTACGGGATCTCCGGCGCCCTCGAATTCACCGTGCAGGGAGTCATCCTCATCGTCGCCGTGGCCCTCGGGTCCGTCCAGTTCCCCCGGCGCGCCAAGTCCGCCTCCACCACCGCATAGAGGAAGCATCATGCCGCACATTCAGAGACGCCTTCTCGCCACCGCAGCAGTGGCCGCCCTCGTCGCGCTGACCGGCTGTTCCAGCGACCTGCCCGGAGACGCACCTTCCGGCACCGCGTCCGCCGGCCAGAGCGCCGACGGGAAGAAGAAGACGGGCGACCAGTCGTCCTTCTTCAACCAGGCCGACTACGAGGCCCAGCTCGCCATGCGGACCAAGCAGCCGACCGGTCCCGCCGACAAGCCGTGGGAGCAGGCCATCGACCCCAAGCCGGTCGACACGGCCAAGTACAAGAAGGCCGGCCCGTACCACCTCTGCTTCTCCAACGCCGCCACCAACAACCCCTGGCGCCAGGTGGGCTGGAAGACCATGCAGGCCGAGGTCGCCGCACACAAGGAGATCTCCGACTTCACCGTCCTGGACGCCGAGGGCAAGGACGACAAGCAGATATCCGACATCGCCGAGCTCACGGCCAAGGGCTGCGACGCGCTCATCGTCTCGCCCAACACCACCGCCACCCTCACCCCGGCCGTCAAGGGCGCCTGCCCGAAGGTCCCGGTCATCGTCTTCGACCGCGGTGTCGGGACGGACTGCCCGGTCACCTTCATCAAGCCGATCGGCGGCTACGCCTTCGGCGCGGACGGCGCGGAGTTCCTCACCCAGAAGGTCAAGCCCGGCGGAAAGATCCTCGCGCTGCGCATCCTGCCCGGCGTCGACGTCCTGGAGACGCGGTGGTCCGCCGCGAAGCAGGAGTTCGACAAGAGCGAACTCGACGTCGTCGGCGTGGAGTTCACCGACGGTGACGCCGCCAAGACCAAGAGCATCGTCACCAACTACATCCAGCGCCACGGCAAGCTCGATGGCCTCTGGCTGGACGCCGGCGCCACCTCCGTCGCCGCCGTCGAGGCGTTCGAGGACGCCGGCCTGCCCGTGCCGCCCCTCAACGGCGAGGACCAGCAGGACTTCCTGCAGAAGTGGAAGGACTCGAAGCTCACGGCGATCGCCCCGACCTACCCCACCTACCAGTGGCGCACCCCGGTCATCGCCGCGCTGAAGATCCTCAAGGGCGAGAGCGTGCCGAAGGTCTGGAACCTGCCGCAGCCGGTCATCACCCAGGACAACCTGGACTCCTACCTCAAGCCCGGTATGCCGCCGCTGCACTACGCGCTCTGCGGCTGCGAGAAGATGACGGGCTACCCGCAGAACTGGGGCGGTAAGTAGATGGCCTCGATCGGCGTCAACACCTGGGTCTGGGACTCGCCGTCGACCGACAGCTCGCTCGCCCGGCTCGTCCCGAGGATCGCCGGATGGGGCTTCGACACGGTCGAGCTCCCGGTCGAGCAGCCGGGCGACTGGTCCCCCGAACGCACGGCCGAACTCCTGCACCAGCACGGACTGGGCGCCTCGGTGGTCCTCGTCATGGCCCCCGGCCGGGAACTGGTGGCGGCATCGCCCGAGACCGTCCGGGACACCCAGGACTACCTGCGGCACTGCGTGGACGTCGCGGTAGCCGTCGGCTCGCCGACGATCAGCGGCCCCGCCTACGCCTCCGTGGGACGCACCTGGAAGCTCGACGCGGACGAGCGGCGCTCCGTCCTCGCCGAGCTGCGGGAGAACCTGCGACCCGTCCTCGCCTACGCGGGGGAGCGCGGCGTACGTGTCGGCGTCGAACCCCTCAACCGGTACGAGACCAGCCTGATCAACACCGTTGAGCAGGCCCTCGATGCCCTCCCTGTCGAGTGCGGCCTCGCACTCGACACCTACCACCTGAACATCGAAGAGAGGAGTCCCGCCCAGGCGATCCGGGACGCGGGATCCCGGATCGCGCTCATCCAGGTGTGCGGCACGGACCGCGGCGCCCCCGGATCCGACCACTTCGACTGGACCGCGTTCGCCGCGGCGGTCAAGGACGCGGACTACACCGGTCCGCTGGTCATCGAGTCCTTCACACCGGACAACACCACCATCGCGACGGCGGCCTCCATCTGGCGCCCGCTCGCGGCGAGTCAGGACGAACTCGCCACGAACGGTCTCGCGTTCCTCCGCACCCTCTGAAGTACCGCACCTTTCCCTCCTCATCACGGAGATTCCAGTGCACATATCCAGAGCGAGCCGCGCGTTGGCGGCTCTCACCGTCAGCGCGCTCACCGCGTTCCTCGTTCCCGGGGCCTTCGCCCAGGCGGCCGAGGAACCCGAGCACAAGGTCCTTCTGTTCACGAAGACGGCGGCCGGCGCCTACCGGCACTCCTCCATGGACGCGGCGATCGCGGCCTTCAACCAGATGGGTGCCGACAACGGCATCCAGGTGGACCAAAGTGAGGACGCGAACGTCTTCAACACCACCACCCTGAACACGTACGACGCCGTGGTCATGCTCCAGTCCTCGGGCATGGTCTGGGACAACGACGCCCAGCGCGCCGCCGCCCAGGCGTACGTGCGCAGCGGTCACGGGATCGTGGCGGTCCACAACGCCACGGACATGAACATCGAGGGCCAGTTCCCCTGGTGGGACGACGTCGTCATGGCCGGCGCTCACATGACGGCGCACTCCAGCATCGTGCAGGGCACGGCCAAGGTGGCGGACAAGGTGCACCCGTCCACCGCCGGGCTGCCGGACCGCTGGGTGCGGTCCGAGGAGTGGTACAACTTCGACAAGAACGCCCGCGGTGACGTGCACGTGCTGGTCACGGCGGACGAGACCACCTATGACGCCGGCGGCTCCAGGATGGGTGCCGACCACCCGATCTCCTGGTGCCGCAACGCCGAGGGCGGCAAGGTGTGGGCCACCGCGATGGGCCACGAGACGGCCGCCTACTCGGAGCCGAATTTCCTGAAGCACCTGCTCGGCGGTCTCAAGTGGGCCGCGGGCGCGGCCCCGGGCGACTGCGGCGGCACGGTCGCCGACCGCTACCAGAAGGTGACCCTGGACGGCGCCCCCGACCAGCCCATGCAGCTCGACGTGGCCGCGGACGGCAAGGTCTTCTACATCTCCCGCTCGGGCAAGGTCAACGTCATCCACACGCATGACGGCGCGTCCGAGACGCACGTGGCGGGTCAGCTCAGCGTCTACGACGGTGGTGAGGACGGCGGCATCGGCCTGGCCCTCGACCCGGACTTCGCCACCAACCGGTGGATCTACATCAACCACTCGCCCACCGGCACCGCCGAGATCAACCGGGTCACCCGGTTCACCGTCAACGCCGACGACACGCTCGACATGGCCAGCGCCAAGACCGTGATCGAGGTCCCGGCCTACCGGGGGTCGGACGAGCCCGGTCACACCGGCGGCAGCCTGGCCTTCGGCCCCGGCGGCAACCTCTACATCGGTGTCGGCGACGACACCAACCCGTTCGAGTCCGACGGCTACGCGCCGATCGACGAGCGGGCGGGCCGCGAGAAGTTCGACGCCCAGCGCTCGTCCGCCAACACCAACGACCTGCGCGGCAAGATCCTGCGCGTGCACCCCGAGGCGGCCGGCGGCTACACGATCCCCGCGGGCAACCTGTTCGCACCGGGCACCGTCAAGACGCGGCCCGAGATCTACGCGATGGGCTTCCGCAACTCCTTCCGCTTCGCGGTCGACCCGGAGACCGGCTGGATCTCCGCCGCCGACTACGGGCCCGACGCGGGGGAGGAGAACGCGAACCGCGGTCCCGAGGGCACCGTCGAGTGGAACCTGATCAAGCAGCCCGGCTTCTACGGCTGGCCCTACTGCGTCGGTAACAACACCCCCTTCAACGACTACAACTTCGCCACCGGGGCCTCCGGCGCCAAGTTCAACTGCGCGGCACCGGTCAACAACTCGCCGAACAACACCGGTCTGCTCAACCTGCCCGCGGCCAAGCCCGCGCAGGTCTGGTACGACTACCACGCCTCCGCCGAGTTCCCCGAGATCGACCTCGCCGGCGGCGCGGCCCCGATGGGCGGCCCGTTCTACCACTACGACGCGGCCAGCACCTCCGAGCGCAAGTTCCCCGCGTACTACGACAAGACTCCCTTCTTCTACGAGTGGAGCCGCAACTTCGTGAAGGAGTTCCGCCTCGACTCCGCGGGCGACCTCCTGAAGATCAACCCCCTCGTCGCCGAGCTCGGCCTGCGCGCGCCGATCGACATGAAGTTCGGCCCTGACGGCGCGATGTACATCGCCGAATGGGGCAACGGCTACGGTCACGCCAACACCGACGACGGCATCTACCGGATCGACTACGTCGCAGGCAACCGCGCTCCGCTGGCCAAGGCGAGCGCCACTCCCGACAGCGGACAGGCTCCGCTGGAGGTCACCTTCTCCTCCACCGGCTCGGCCGACCCGGACGCCGGCGACGTGCTCACCTACACGTGGGACTTCGGTGACGGATCCACCGGCACGGGCCCGAACCCGGCACACACCTACACCGCCAACGGCAACTACACCGCCCGCCTGACGGTCACCGACGCCGCCGGCAAGACGGGCACCACCAACATGCCCATCGTCGTCGGCAACACCCGGCCCAAGGTCACCTTCACCACCCCGGGCAACGGCCGCGTCTTCTCCTACGGCGACACCGTCAACTACCAGATCAGCGTGACCGATCCGGAAGACGGCGCCATCGACTGCTCCAAGGTCGTGGTGACCGCCGCGCTCGGCCACGACACCCACAGCCACGACACCGGCCAGTACACCGGGTGCAGCGGGTCCATCACCACCGGCGCCTCCGGCCACGACGCCACCGCCAACACCTACCTCGTGCTGTCGGCCGACTACACCGACAACGGCGGCCTGAAGGGCACCACGAGCGCGACCCTCCAGCCGCGCCTCAAGCAGGCCGAGTACTTCACCGGCCAGTCCGGCATCCGGATCATCGACCAGAGCGGTGCCCAGAACGGCAAGCGCATCGGTGACATCTCGGACGGCGACTGGATCTCCTTCAAGCCTCTGAACCTGACCGGAGTCGAGTCGGCCACCTTCCGGGTCTCGGCCCCCTCCAGCACCGGCGCCTCGATCGAACTCCGGTCCGGCTCGCCGACCGGCGCGCTCATCGCCACCAGTCCCGTCCCGTCCACCGGCGGCTGGGACAACTACGTCAACCTCACCCCCGTCCCGGTCACCGACACCGCCACCACCCAGACCGTGTACGCGGTCTTCCGGGCACCGTCGGCAGACTCCTTCGACCTGGACGCGATCACCTTCAACGCGCCCGGGACCGGAACGCCCGCCCCGACGAGCGGCAACACCTACACCGTGACCAGCGAGCACAGCGGCAAGCGGATGGACGTGCGGTACGCCTCGACCGCCGACGGAGCGGCCGTCATCCAGTACGGGGACACCGGCGGCAGCAACCAGAAGTGGCGACTGACCGATGCGGGCAGCGGCAACTTCACCCTCACCGCGCAGCACAGCTCCAAGTGCCTGGACCTGCTCTCCAAGAACAACGCCAACGTCCAGCAGTGGACGTGCGTGGCGGGTGCGTCGGACCAGAAGTGGAAGCTCCAGTCGGCCGGGCTCGGCGCCTACCGGATCGTCTCGGTCCTCAGCAACAAGTGCCTGACCATTCCCCAGGCCTCCACCGCTGACGACATCCAGCTGACCCACGCGACCTGCAACACCAACGCGGCCAACCAGAAGTGGAGGTTCGGCCAGGTCTAGCCCCTCTGACACCCGGTGCCCGCCCGCCCCTGACCGCGGGCGGGCACCGGGCCCCACAACATCCCTGCATCCGTTGCATTCCCGTTATTTCTTATTTTTCTCATATTCCTTATATTTCATACTCCTTGAACCCTTTGTCCCCGCACCCGCTCTCGACGTCAGAGGTGGATACGCCATGACACGTCCGATCACCCTCTTCACCGGTCAGTGGGCCGACCTGCCGTTCGACGAGGTCTGCAGACTGGCCGCCCGATGGGGCTACGACGGCCTGGAGATCGCCTGCTGGGGCGACCACTTCGAAGTCGACCGCGCGCTCTCCGATCCCGACTACGTACGCCGGAAACGAGAAGTCCTCGACCGGCACGGACTGTCGGTGTGGGCGATCTCCAACCACCTCGTCGGCCAGGCCGTCTGCGACAACCCGATCGACGAGCGGCACCGCGCCATCCTGCCGGCGCGCCTGTGGTCCGACGACCCGGAGACGGTGCGCCGCAACGCGGCGCGCGAGATGGCGGACACCGCCAGGGCCGCGGCGCTGCTCGGCGCCGACACCGTCGTCGGCTTCACCGGCTCCGCGATCTGGCACACCGTCGCGATGTTCCCGCCCGCCACTCCCGGGATGATCGACGCCGGCTACCGCGACTTCGCCGACCGCTGGAACCCCGTCCTCGACGTCTTCGAGGAGCAGGGCGTCCGCTTCGCGCTGGAGGTCCACCCGAGCGAGATCGCCTACGACTACTGGACCACCCGGCGGACCCTCGACGCCATCGGAAACCGGCCCTCCTTCGGCCTGAACTGGGACCCGTCCCACATGGTCTGGCAGGACATCGACCCCGCGAACTTCATCCTGGAGTTCGCGGACCGGATCTACCACGTCGACTGCAAGGACACTCGCGTGCGGGTCGGCGACGGCCGACGCGGCCGGCTCTCCTCCCACCTGCCCTGGGGCGACCTCCGTCGCGGCTGGGACTTCGTCTCCACCGGCCGTGGTGACGTGCCCTGGGAGGACTGTTTCCGGGCGCTGAACTCCATCGGCTACGAGGGCCCGGTGTCCATCGAGTGGGAGGACGCCGGGATGGACCGCCTGGACGGTGCCGCCGAAGCGGTCGGGTTCATCCGCCGCCTCGCCGAGACGAGACCCCCCGCCGCGTCCTTCGACGCCGCGTTCTCCACCCCCGCCCCGAAGGAAGGGACCGACCATGAATGACAATCCCGCGCGTGAAGCCGGTCGGACCGGCGTCTGGTTCGTCGGCGCCCGAGGCTCGGTGGCGACCACGGCCGTCGTCGGCGCCGCCGCCGTCGGAGCCGCACTCGTCCCGCCCGTCGGCATGGTGTCCGAGCTGGACGACTTCACGGACACCGGGCTGCCCGCCGTCGACGGGCTGGTCTTCGGTGGCCACGACGTGACCGACACCCCGCTGCCCAAGCGCGCCGAGCAGCTGGCCGCCGGCGGAGTGTTCCCGGCCTCGCTCCTCCCCGCCGTCGGGCCGGCGCTCCGGGCGGCCGACCGGGAGATCCGGCCGGGAGCCCGTACGGACTCGGACCGACCCCAGCGGGAGGCGGCCGAGGCCCTCACCGCGGACATCGTCTCGTTCCGCGACCGTCACGGTCTCGACCAGGTCGTGGTCGTCGGCGTCTCCTCCACCGAACCCCCGGTCGTCCCGCACCCCGCCCACGACAGCCTCTCCGCCCTGGAGGAGGCCCTGGACCACGCCCCCGACGTCCTGCCCGCCAGCTCGCTGTACGCGTACGCGGCCCTGCGGGCCGACTGCGGATTCGTGGAGTTCACGCCCTCCCCGAGCATCCGCCTCCCCGCGCTGCGGGAACTCGCCGAGCTGCGAGGACTGCCGTACGCGGGCAGCGACGGGAAGACCGGCGAGACCCTGGTCCGCACCGCGCTGGGGCCGATGTTCGCCCACCGCGGGCTGCGGGTGCGCTCCTGGTCGGGCACGAACCTGCTCGGCGGAGGAGACGGCGCGACCCTCGCCGACCCCGAGGCCGCCCTCAGCAAGAACACCTCCAAGCGCAGCGGACTGACCGCCATGCTCGGTGACCAGGTCGAGGGCCTCACCCACATCGACTACGTGCCGAGCATGGGCGAGCTGAAGACGGCGTGGGACCACATCGCGTTCGACGGGTTCCTCGGCACCGCCATGACCCTCCAGTTCACCTGGCAGGGCGTCGACTCGGCGCTCGCCGCGCCACTCGTCCTCGACCTGGCCCGCTTCCTGGCCCGGGCCCGGGAGCGCGGGGCCGTCGGGCCGCAGGAACAGCTCGCCTTCTTCTTCAAGGACCCCCTCCACGCGGACGGCTCACCGGCCGAGCACCGTCTGGTCACCCAGTTCGAGGCCCTGCGGGCCTGGTACGCCGGAGACGGACGGTGACCGGGGCCGTGGCCGGCGCCCGGGCCGTGCTGGAGCTCGTACGGGCCCCGGCCGCGCTCACCGTCCTGGGGGACACGCTCGCGGGCGCCGCCGCGAGCGGCCGGCCGGTCACGGCGGGGCGGACGGCGCGGCTCGCGCTCGCCTCCACCTGCCTGTACTGGGCGGGCATGGCGCTCAACGACTACGCGGACCGGGAGGTGGACGCCGAGGAACGCCCCGGCCGCCCCGTGCCTTCCGGCCGGATCAGTCCCGGCGCCGCCCTCGCCACCGCCGCCGCGCTCACCGGTGCGGGCCTGGCGTCGGCGGCGGCCGCGGGCCGGGACACCCTGGCGGTCGCCGTGCCGCTCGCGGCCACCGTCTGGGCCTACGACCTGGCCCTGAAGAACACCCCGTACGGGCCCGCCGCGATGGCCGCGGCCCGGGGCCTCGACGTCCTCATGGGCGCGGGAGCCCGGCGGACCCGACATGCCCTCGCTCCGGCGGCCCTCCTCGCCGCCCACACCTACGCGGTCACGATGGTGAGCCGCAAGGAGACCCTCGGCGCGAGCGCCTCACTGCCGGCCGGAGCCCTCGCCGCCACCGGAGCGGTCGGCCTGGTCGCCGCCGCGCTCACCCCGCAGACCGCCGCCCCCTCCCATAGGACCGCCTCGACCGCCCTCCTCGGCGGCTACGCCCTCGCGGCAGGATCCGCTCAACTGGCCGCGATCGTCCGCCCCGACGCCACCCACCTGAAGCGCGCGGTGGGCGCAGGGATCCACGCCATGATCCCGCTCCAGGCGGCACTGACCGCACGCGGCGGCTCCCTCCGCGCCGCGTTCTCCCTCCTGGCCGCCTACCCCGTGGCCAGGAGCCTGTCACGGAAGGTGTCCCCGACATGACCGCACTGCGTTTCGGCTACGGAACCAACGGCCTCGGCGACCACCGTCTCGACGAGGCGCTGGAGGTGATCGCCGGCCTGGGCTACACCGGGGTGGCCCTCACCCTGGACCGCGGCCACCTGGACCCGTACACCCCGGACCTGAGCCGCCGGCTCGCCAGGACCCGCCGCAGGCTCACCGCCCTCGGGCTCGGCGTCGTGGTGGAGACCGGCGGCCGCTATGTGCTCGACCCCTGGCGCAAGCACTCGCCCACCCTCGTCGACCGCGAGCCGGAGGGACGCGCCCGCAGGCTCGGATTCCTGCGGAGGGCCGCGGGGATCGCCGCCGACCTGGAGGCCGAGGCGCTGTCCTTCTGGAGCGGCACCCCCGAGCCCGGGATGAGCCACGACGAGGCGTTCCGGCACCTGGCGGAGGGGTGCGCGGCGGTCGTGGAGACCGCCGGCCTCGTCGGCGTCCGGCTCGGGTTCGAACCGGAGCCGGGGATGCTGGTGGCGGACCTGGACGGCTACGAGCGCCTGCGCGAGACCCTCGGGAACCCGGAGGCCTTCGGCCTGACCCTCGACATCGGACACTGCCAGTGCCTGGAACCCTTCCCGCCGGCCGAGTGCGTACGACGGGCCGCACCCTGGCTGGTCAACGTACAGATCGAGGACATGCGCCGAGGTGTCCACGAGCACCTGGAGTTCGGGCAGGGCGAGATCGACTTCCCCCCGGTCCTGGCCGCGCTCACCGAGATCGGATACCGGGGGCTGGTCTCCGTCGAGCTGCCCCGCCACGGGCACAGCGGTCCGCGGACCGCCGCCCGCTCGCTCGATGCCCTGCGCGCCGCCTCGGCACACCCCTGGACGGCCGACGCGGTCCAGCGCGTGCGCGCCGACCCGCGATCCCTGACCACGCTGTTCCCCGTCGCGGCCCGCCACACGGGCGCAGAGGCCGGGGAGGCCGTGCGCGCCCAGCTGCTCGGGGCCCTGCCCGGTTCCGCGCCGGAGCGGGCGGCGGCCCTGGAAGAGCTGTACCGGCACGGGGACACGGCCGAGCGGCTCGCGGTGCTGCGTGCCCTTCCGCTCCTCGACCAGGAAGGGGCCGTCGGCCCTGCGGCGCTGCCGCTGATCGCGGACGCCCTGCGCACCAACGACGCCCGCCTGGTGACGGCCGCCGTCGGCCCCTACGCGGCCCGGTACCTCGACCAGCCCGCCTGGCGCCAGGCCGTCCTGAAATGCGTCTTCATGAACATCCCGCTGTACGCGGTCGCGGGTCTCGCGCGGCGTACGGACCCCGAACTCGTCCGCATGTTCGCGGCCTTCGCCGCCGAGCGCACCGCCGCCGGCCGGCCGGTCCCCGACGACCTGCTGACCCAGCTCGACCTCCACGACACCGGAGAGCACCATGCGCATCTTTGACCCCCACATCCACATGACCTCGCGCACCACCGACGACTACCGGGCCATGCACGACGCCGGAGTCCGCGCCCTCGTCGAGCCCGCGTTCTGGCTGGGTCAGCCGCGCACCTCTCCCGGCAGCTTCCGCGACTATTTCGACACGCTCCTGGGCTGGGAGCCCTACCGAGCCGCCCAGTACGGCATCCGCCACTTCTGCGCGATCGCGCTCAACCCCAAGGAGGCCAACGACCCCCGGTGCCTGCCGGTCCTCGACGACCTGCCCCGGTACCTGGTGAAGGACAACGTCGTCGCCGTCGGCGAGATCGGCTTCGACTCGATGACCGATGCCGAGGAGCACGCCTTCACCGTGCAGCTGGCCCTCGCCCGCGAACACAACCTGCCCGCCCTCGTGCACACCCCGCACCGCGACAAGGCCGCCGGCACCGCCCGTACGCTGGAGATCGTCCGCGCCGACGGCATCGACCCCACCCTGGTCGCGATCGACCACCTCAACGAGGTCACCGCCCCCGTCGTCGCCGCATCGGGGTGCTGGATGGGCTTCTCCATCTACCCGGACACCAAGATGGACCCGGACCGGATGGTGGCCATCCTGAAGGAGCACGGCACCCGTCGCGTCCTGGTCAACTCGGCCGCCGACTGGGGCCACAGCGACCCGCTGCGCACGCACGCGACCGCGCTCGCCATGCTCGACGCCGGGTTCACCCAGGACGACGTGGACCAGGTGCTGTGGCGCAACCCGGTGGAGTTCTACGGCCAGAGCGGCAAGCTGGTCCTGGGCGACGCCGAACGCCCTTCGGACGAGGCCCTGTTCGCCGGAAACTCGATCCGCAGGGGAGGCAGCTGATGCGCCTGCGCCACCCCGGCGGCGAGCTCGTTCACCTCGGCTACTGCACCAACGTGCATCCGGCCGAGGACCTGGACGGCATCCTCGCCCAGCTCGACACCTACGCCCTGCCCGTCCGCGAACGCCTGGACGAGCCGGTCCTGGGCGTCGGGCTGTGGCTCGCCCACCAGGTGGCCGCCGCCCTGGCCGCCGACGCCGGCCTGACGCTGAGGCTGCGGGCCGAACTCACCGCGCGGGGCCTGGAGGTCGTCACCCTCAACGGCTTCCCCTACGGAGGCTTCCACCGACCCGTCGTCAAGCATGCCGTGTACCGGCCGGACTGGACCTCGCCGGAACGGCGCCGCTACACCGCGAACCTCGCCCACGTGCTCGCCCGGCTCCTGCCCGACGACGTGGCGGAGGGCAGTATCTCCACCCTCCCGTTCGGATGGCGCTCCGACTGGCGGCCGTGCCACACCGACCAGGCGGGCCATCAGATCCGGCTCCTCGGCGACGAACTCGGTGAGATCCACCGGCGGACCGGACGGACCGTCAGGGTCGCGTTCGAGCCGGAACCGGGATGCCTCGTGGAGACGACCGGGGACGCGGTACGGCACCTGTCGGACCTCGATCCGCGCCACTTCGGCCTCTGCCTGGACGTCTGCCACCTCGCCGTGGCCTTCGAGACACCGGAGGAGGCGCTGAGCCGGCTGGCCGGAGCAGGCATCCCCGTGGTCAAGGCGCAGGTCTCCTGCGCCCTGCACGCGGAGGACCCGGCCGACCCCGCCACACGCGCCGCGCTCGCGGCCTTCGCCGAACCCCGGTTCCTCCACCAGACCCGCCGAGCGGGACGGCCCGCCACCGGAACGGACGACCTGCCCGAGGCGCTCACAGGACCGGCGGCACTCGGCGACGGAAACCCCTGGCGCACCCACTTCCACATCCCCGTACACGCCGACCCGGTACCCCCACTGACCTCGACCCGGCACGTCCTGCGCGGTGCGCTGGCCGCGCTGCTGCGCACCGACCACCCCGTCACCCGGCACTTCGAGACCGAGACCTACACCTGGTCGGTACTGCCTGAGCCCCCGCGCGACAGCGCCGGTCTCGCCGACGGGATCGCCGCCGAACTCGACTGGACGCGCCGCGAACTGCTTGCACTCGGCCTGTCCGGTACGGAACCCGAGTCCGAGCGGGACCGCTCGCCCGAACCGAACAGGAGTGCCCGATGAGTGTCGTCGTCCTGGACGTCGTGGGGCTCACCCCGCGCATGCTCGCCCACATGCCCCACCTGCGGTCCGTCGCAGACCCGGGTTTCACCGCTGCGCTGGACACGGTCCTGCCCGCGGTCACCTGCTCGGTCCAGTCCACCTTCCTGACCGGGCGGACGCCCGCCGAACACGGCATCGTCGGAAACGGCTGGTACGACCGCGACATGGGCGAGGTCGCCTTCTGGCGCCAGCACAACGCCCTCGTACAGGGCGAGAAGGTCTGGCAGACCGCCCGACGCACCCGCCCCGACCTGAAGGTCGCCAACATCTGCTGGTGGTACGCCATGGGGGCGGACGTCGACATCACCATCACCCCGCGCCCCGTCTACCACTACGACGGACGCAAGTCCCCCGACTGCTACACGGTCCCGGCCGGGCTGCGAGACAGCCTCACCGCCGAGCTCGGACCGTTCCCGCTGTTCGACTACTGGGGTCCGAAGGCCGGCATCGCCTCCTCCCGGTGGATCACCGACGTCACCCGGCGCGTCCTCGCCGACCACGACCCGGATCTCACCTTCGTGTACCTCCCGCACCTGGACTACGACCTCCAGCGGCACGGCCCGAACTCCCCGCAGGCACGGTCCGCCGCCGGCGACCTCGACACCGTCCTGGCCCCTCTCCTGGACGACCTGTCGGCACGGGGGAGCACGGTCGTGGTGCTGAGCGAGTACGGCATCACCGAGGTACGGCGCCCCGTCGACATCAACCGGGCCCTGCGCCGCGAGGGCCTGCTGAACGTCTACACCCAGCAGGGAATGGAGTACCTCGACCCCTGGACCTCCCGCGCCTTCGCGACCCCCGACCACCAGCTGTCCCACGTGTACGTGGCCGACCCCGAGGACCTGACGCGCGTACGGGAGCTGCTGCTGAAGACCGAGGGAATCGACCAGGTCCTGGACCGCGAGGACCAGGAGAAGGCCGGGCTGCACCACGCGCGGGCCGGCGAACTCGTCGCCGTCGCCTCCTCCGACAGCTGGTTCACCTACTACTACTGGCTGGACGACGAACGGGCCCCGGACTTCGCCCGCGGCGTGGAGATCCACCGCAAGCCGGGCTACGACCCGGCCGAGCTGTTCTTCGACCCGGCCGACCCCCTGGTCATGGCGAAGGCGGCCATGACCGTGGCCAAGTTCAAGCTGGGCGTACGGACCGCCATGTCCGTCGTGCCGACCGACCCGTCCTGCGTCCGGGGGAGCCACGGCCGTCTGCCGGAGGACCCCGACGAGGGCCCCGTCCTGCTGTGCTCCAGCCCCGCGGGCGCCCGGGAGCGCATCCACGCCACCGAGGTCAAGGAGTTCCTGCTCTCCTGCCTGGAGCACGCCACGACGGACTGACCACGCTGCTCCGAGAGCTCAGCGGAGGACCACCATGTCCTCCTCGTCGAAGTCGACGGCGGCCGTCCACTGGTCGATGCCGCGACGTACCGCCTCGGTGGTGGGACCGGCGGCGAGTTCGGACAGAGCCGTCTCGTGCCCATGGACTCGAAGAGTTCCCAGACTTGGGGACATCCTCGGCCACGCCGTCCAGGCAGCTTGCCCGCACGACCTGCAGGGACTTCTCTGCGAAGTCGATATGCTCGGGCAGGGACATGGCGGTGAACCACGGCAACTCGGCCATCTCGTCGACGGACAAGTCGTAGAGCTGCTTGGGAACGATGTGCAGCCCCCGGCGCACCGAGAGCACGGTGCGCCGGGGGCGGGCGGTCACGGGGCTCCGGCGACGACGCCGTCCGCCACGGGCCTGATGCGGGCGCGCCCGATGCCCCGGATTTCGCGCGATGCCTTCGCGGCGGGGTTGGCCCAGTCCGACGACCGCGATGCGATGCCTTCGACGGTTCTTCCCTGGGCCTTGGCGACGCGTTGGGTAGCCACGCGTGTGGAGCGGTGAGGCCGACGAATGAGACGGCCTCGGTAAGGGTGGCGAGTTTGTTCGTACACCAAGCCCGCACGTGGGCCGAGCGGAGTGCTGCGGTTGGCCGTGGCCAGGACCCCGATGCGCGACGGTGCGTGGGGCCTACTGGTCGGCGGCCGCTGCCTCCGCCTTCTTCTGCAGCTCGCCCAGCACCTTCGCGGGGTCGTTCACGGCCGTGCCGCCGCTCTTCTTGATCTCGGCCGAGACGGCGTCCCAGGTGGTGTCACCCAGCGGGTAGAACACCGCGTTCGGCAGCAGAGAGAAGAAGGGCTCGAGGTCCTTGTGCTTGCCGTTGGTGGTCATCTCCTTCAGCGTGTCCTTGGTGACCGGCATCAGGTTGTACATCTCGTCGAACTTCAGCGTGTTCTCCTTGGAGTACGCGAAGTCGAGGAACGCCCGGACCTCTTCCTTGTGCCCGTTGTCCTTGAACGCCATCATCCAGTCGGCCACACCCAGCGTCGAGGCCAGCGCCCCGCTCTTCCCGGGGATCGGCGCGACCCCGTAGTCGACCTTGCCGTCCTTGGACATCTGGATCAGCGACGGGTGACCGTTGAGCATCGCGGTCTTGCCGGCCGCGAAGTCCGCGAACGCGGTCTTGCGGTCCGTCGTCGCCGGGTTGGCATAGGTCAGCTTCGGACCGACGAGGTTCGCCTTCAGCCACGCGAACGACTCGACGTTGGCCTTGCTGTTCAGCGTGTACGCGCCCTTGGCATCCGTGAAACCACCACCGTTGCCCAGCTCCCAGATCAGCGACTCGCCCTGGGCCTCCTCCGGACCCAGCGGCAGCGCGTACGGGGTCACGCCCGGCACCTTCGCCTTGACCTTCTCCGCCGCCGCCTTCAGCTCGTCCCAGCTCTTCGGCGCCTCGGTGACACCCGCCTTGGCGAAGATCGCCTTGTTGTAGAAGAACGCCCGCGCCGAGGACACGAACGGGATGCCGTACTGCGTGCCCTCGACCTCACCGGCCTTGGCGAAGCTGCCGATCAGATTGGCACGCGTCTTCTCCGACAGCACCTCATCGGCCTTGTACAGCAGATCGTCCGCGACCTTGTCGGCGTACCCACCCGTCTGCAGGACGTCCGGCACGTTACCGCTCTGGATCATCGTCTTGACCTGGGAGTCGATGTCATTCCAGTTGATCACCTGGACATCGACCTTGATCTTCGGGTTGGCGGCGGTGAAGCGCTGCGCAACGTCCTTCCAGTACGCCGTCGAACTGTTCGACGCCTTGTCGCCGTAGTCGGCCGCCACCAGCTTCAGGGTCACCTCACCGTTCGCCGAGTCGCCGCCGTCCTTGCCGGCACCACAGGCCGTGAGGGTGAGCACGCCGATGGTGCAGGCCGCCACGATCATCCGCTTGTTCATCGTCAGTACCGCCTTTGTTTCTGCCAACCGTCGGGACGATGCGGCTGGTGGAGTGAAGGAAGGCAATCTCGGAGCGTGAATGAACCTGGGTACAGCTCCAGGTATTCGCTCAGTAACGAGCAATTGCCGTGATGAAAGTAAACACGATGACGTGCTTCGGCACCAAGGGCCGTTACGTGAACGATGCCGAATCGCGCGGGTGTTGGGTGCCTGCCGCCCCGTGCGCCGTAGGGCGCTCGCGGCGGCGGGCTGTGGTGAGTGCTCTCAGACGGTGATCACTTCGATGCCGGCCTCGGTGAGCCTGTCCACCATGTCCGGGGCGATGTCGGAGTCGGTGACGATGGAGTCGATACGGTCGAGGCCGCAGATCCTGGCGAAGGCGCGCTTGCCCATCTTGGAGGAGTCGGTCACCAGGATGACCTTGCGGGCGCACTGGGCGAAGAGCCGGCTGATACCGGCCCCGTCCTCCTGGTGCGTCATGACCCCGAGCTGCGGGTCCACGCCGTTGACACCCAGGACGGCGACGTCCAGCACCACCTTGTTCAGCACTCCCGCCGTCAGCGGCCCCAGCAGCTCGGTGGTCTGCGGTCGGGCCACACCACCGGTCACCACGATCTTGAACTGCGGACGGACCGCCAGCTCACCGACGATGTTCAGCGCGTTGGTCACGACGGTGCACATGGGGCCGTTCTGCCCCTCACCCGACTCGCCCAGGCCTCCGCCCGTCCGCAAGGCCAGCGCGCGGGCCACCTCAGTGGTCGTCGTGCCTCCGTTGAGACCGATGACGTCCCCCACGGTCAGCAGGTCCGCCACCGCCCCGGCGATCCGTTGCTTCTCGGAGGCCCGGCGGGAGGACTTGTAGCGCAAGGGGAGCTCGTACGACACACCGTGCGCGATCGCCCCTCCGCGCGTGCGGACGAGGAGCCGCTGCTCCGCGAGCTCATCGAGGTCCCGGCGAATGGTGGCGGGCGACGCATCGACGGCGGCAGCGGCCCCATCCACGTCCAACTTGCCCTCGACCGCCAGCAACTCGAGCAACCTGCTCCACCGCTCCTGCTTGAACATGTGCCGCAGCCTTCCTACCTCTGAGACGTCCGAACCGAATACCGCTGACCCGAGTGGCGACGCGAGGAGGGTCCGGCTGCGGTCGCAGCCGGACCCTCCGCTCTGTGGTGCTGTTCTCTCCTCGCGGCTCAGCCGTACGGCTTGCCCACTCGACGGTCCAGAAGGCTCTGTTCGTGCCCGTGTGCGGGAGCCGGAGAAGGGAGTCCGCGGCCCCCGCCTGACGCCGTCACGTCAGCTTCTCGGACTCTCTCCCGTCCGGGACACGACGCCTGGACGCCTGGCACGTGGCCCAGCGCTCCACCATGCCGTCGGGCCGTCAGGCCCGGTGTGTCATCCGATGGTCCAGCGCTGCAGTGCCGAGCCGTTGGCGGGTTCCTGGGTGACGAGGGCGCCGTCGGCGGTCGATGCGGTAGTCAGCAGGAGGCCGCTCTTGACCGAGGTCACGGTGTGGCCGCCGCCGGCGGCCGGGGTGACCTGCCACTGCTGGTTGGTGGTTCCGCTGCAGGTCCACTGGACGATGGGGGCGCCTGCGGACAGGGAACCGTGGCTGACGTCGGCACAGAGTCCGGAGGCGACGTTGACCAGGATGTAGGAGCCGTCCGACTGCTTGACGAAGGTCCACTTCTGGTTGTTGCCGCCGTGCAGGGCCCAGGTGTCGAGCTGTGTGTCCAGTGCGCCGGAGCTGCCGGGCACGTCCAGGGCCTTGCCGCCGGTGGTGAGGGTGTGGACACCGATCAGGCTGCTGCTGGAAGGGGGAGTGGACCAGGGGACGTCGGGGGCGGCGTAGTACTCGATCCCCGCGGCGGACCAGCGTGCTCCGTGGGTGCCCAGACGGCGGCTGAAGTCGGTGTAGTTATGGGTGGACCGCGGCGACCAGCCGATCTCGGCGATGGCGGGCAGACGCGGGAAGCTCATGTGCTCGGCGTACACGTACGGCTCGGGGAACTGGCTCGTGGACGTGGCCGGGCGGTGCCAGCCGGCGTAGGCGCGGTCGGTCCACAGGGCGGCCTCGACGCCGGCGATCCTGTCGGCCGGAACGAGAGAGCCGGTGCCGTCGAGCTTGGCGGTCGAGGTGGTGGGGTCCCAGTCATAGGCCCTGCTCAGCGGGACGTGGCCCTGCCAGTCCTGCCCGTACGGCGTCGAGGAGTCGTACAGCATGTCGAGGTACGCGTGGTCCGAGGGGGACATGACGAACTTGGCGTTCTGCTGGACGGCGTCGCGGACGAAGTGGACGTTCTCGTTCTCGTAGCTCGTGCCGATCGTGGACCGGTCGCCGTCGCTGCCCCACCACTGCATGATGCTGTTCGCGGGGATCGTCGACTGGCCGAGCTGGTGCCAGCCCATCACGGTCTTGCCCTGCGAGGTCACGGCCGAGCTGGCGGCGGAGACGTAGGCGGCGTACTGGGACGGGGTGGCCGCCGGGGTCTCGTCACCGCCGAGGTGGACGTACGGTCCGGGTGTCATCGACGCCACCGTGTCGATCACGGTGGTGAGGAAGTCACTGACGTTGGAGACGTGCTGCGGGTCGCTCAGACAGTAGAGGCTGATGCCCACAGCGAAGCCCGAGTACAGGGGGCTGGGCTGGTCGTCACAGTTGAGGTTGGGGACTGAGGCCAGCGCGGAGTTGATGTGGCCGGGGCCGTCGATCTCCGGGACGACGGTCATGAAGCGGGACTTGGCGTAGGCCACGATCTCCTGGTACTCGGCCGCGGTGTAGTACCAGTTCGTCCCGCCGGTGAAGCCGCTCTGGGTACTCGCGCCGATCGTCGTCAGGCTCGGTATCGCGCCGATCGCGATACGCCAGCCCTGGTCGTCCGTGAGGTGCAGGTGCAGGGTGTTGATCTTGTACATGGCGGCCTGGTCGATGTACCGCTTGAGCTGGTCCATCGGGAAGAAGCGCCGGGCGACGTCCACCATGACGCCGCGGTAGGAGTACCGGGCGTTGTCCGAGATCTGCACGGGGGCGACGGTCCAAGGGCCCGGCTTGACCGACGTGGACTCGATCGCGGCCGGCAGCAGCTGACGCAGGGTCTGCACCCCGCGGAACAGGCCCTGCGCCCCGTGCGCGGTCACCGTCACGCCGGTGCCGGTCGACGACAGGGAGTAGCCCTCAGCACCGAGGGTGCTCGCACCGTTGGGGTTGAGGACGATGGCCTGGCTCACGGGCTGGGAGGTGGTGGTGACCGGCAGGGTGTAGCCGGTCGCGGGGGCCAGCAGCCCCGCGAGGTAGGTGCCCACTCCCGCCGCGTCGGGGTCACTGGAAGCGATGACGTTCACCGGCGTCTGCGCGGTGAGGGTGAAGCCGCTGCCGCTCAGGCTGGTCTGGGACACGGGCTGGGGCACGACGGCCGGGGCGGGAGCCTTGACGGTCGGCTTCGGGGCGGCGGTGGCCGTTGTCGGCACGAGCGAGGCGAGAGTCAGGGTGAGCGCGGCGAGAGCGGCGATTCTTCTGCCCCGTGGGCGCGTTGAGCGCATGGGTGACTCCTTCGGTGGAGGGGACGCACGGCTGCGGGTGCGGCTGGGTAGGCCGCCCCGCCAGGAGCGTGGTGAGGAAAGGAAGCACGCAGCCGAGAACATGAGAAGTGCGCTGTTGTGCGCACGCTGGGCCGCTGCCGATCACTTTCGAACGAACCGTGGCAGTGCGGGAGCGGGGCTCGCCGCCGATGTCCGGCCGGAGCCCACCGCGGCGCGACCGGTCGGCCGTCCGGCCAGACGCTTCGAATTCAACGCGCGGGCGGGCCACGTGGTCGGCGTGGACGTGGGGGTCAGCGAGATCAGAGCCGTCACGGTGGACCTCCGAGGCACCGTGGTCGCGCACGAATCCGCTCTGATCGCCGCGAACAGCTCCACCGACGAACGACTCACCCAAGCCCGGTCGGTGATGCGCCGCTGCGCGAAGGCCGCCCGGGTCGAGGACACCGGCGTCTTCGGCGTCGGTGTCGCCTCGACCGGGATCATCGACAACAACGGCCAGGTGATCCTCAGCTTCCGGATACCCGATCTGGCTGGTACGGACCTGTCCGAGGCGCTGCGCGTGTTCGGGACGGCGCCGGTGCTCGTCGGCAACGACGCCCGTCTCGGCACACTCGCCGAATCATGGCTCGGAGCCGCTCGCGGAATCGGCGACGTCGTCAACGTCGTCACCGGCCGGCACCTCACCGCGGGCGTCATGCTCGATGGAGCCGTCCGACTGGGCAGGCACGGCGCGGCGGGCGAGATCGCGGTCCTTCCCGAGGCCGGGTGGCGTGCCGCCCTCGAACTCATCGAGTCCCAGGGCGATCCGATGGCGCTGTTCGCGGCAGCGGGAGCGGGCGAAGACGCGGCGATCGCGACCGTCGATCAGTTCGCCGCAGATCTGTCCGTCGGCATCGCCGCGATCGTCCTGACGGTTGACCCCGATTGCGTGGTCGTCTCCGGGCCGCTCGCGGAGGCGGGCGAGCACCTGCTCGCACCGCTGCGCACTCACCTGGCTCAACGCTGCCTGTTCCCCATCGACGTCAAGGCCTCGACCCTGGGTCCTGACGCGGTCGCCTTGGGCGCGGCGAGACTTGCCTTGACCCAGGTGGAACGAGACTTGTTCGACGTCGAGCAGGTAGAAAAGGGCAGGGGTTGGGGATGACTCTGAAGACCTTCTGATGTGAGTCGCGGCGGACGACGTTGAAGCCGATGCTCAGGCCGGCGCCGTGGTTGATGGATTTCGCCTGGTTCCTGGTGTCGGCCGACTCCGACACACCGGCTTCGGAGCGAAACGAGCTGGCTGGCGACAGCCGCACTCCGCTTGCCTGCACGACGACAAGCCTGCCCTCTTCGAAAACGATTCGATCACCGGCAGACAGGAAGAGCGGACTCGCCAGCTCGAAGGCGTGGGCTGAGCGGCGGGACCGGGCGAAACGGTCCCGTGGGACGGCGAGGGGCACCCGTGCTTCAGTACCGGATGCAGGCGGACCGCAGGTCGGTGTAGAAGTCCCAGACGCCGGACGAGCATTCGGGCGCGCCCAGCTGGGAGGCCTTGGCTCCCATGTGCGGCAGGTGGGAGTACGCGCCGACGCCCGGCCGGTTGACGTGCAGCATGCCGGCCTGGAAGTCCTGCAGCGCCTGGAACATCAGGGACGGGTTCTGGGTGAAGATCGTCCCGGACATCCCGTACTTCACGGAGTTCGAGATGCGCATGGCGTCCTCGTAGCCGTCGCAGTCGATCACCGAGAGGACGGGGCCGAAGACCTCCTCCTGGGCGATCTCGCTGTCCCAGGCCACGTCCGTCAGGATCGTGGGGTTCACGAAGTAACCCGGGGTGTCCCGCTCCGCCGCCCCGCCCTCGCAGGCGATCGTGGCGCCTGCGGCGACGGCCGACTCGACGGCGTCGACAGCGGCGTCGAGGGCCGCGTCGGCGAGGACGACGAGGGCGTTCTTGCCGCCGAGTTCCAGCTGGGTGCGCATGAGCCGGCCGGCGCCCGCCTTGTTGATCGCCTGGCCCACCGGCAGCGAGCCGGTGAAGGAGATGCCGGCCACGCGGGGGTCGGCGACGAGGCTTCGCCGGGTTCGTGGTCGCCCTGGAGCAGGTTGAGGACGCCCGGCGGCGTCTGCGAACGCCTCGACGAGCAGGGCGGACGTCCACGGCGTCAGCGGCGAGGGCTTCAGTACGGCGGTGCAGCCGGCGGCGAGGGCCGGGGCGACCTTCCACATGGGGATCGCGACCGGGAAGTTCCACGGCGTGATGAGGCCGACGACTCGGAGGGGGCGGCGGAACGTCATCGCGACGGTCCGCAGCTCCTCCGCGGGTGTGGTGACGCCGTTGATCCGGCGGGCCTCGCCGATGGTGAAGTCGAGGATCGCCAGCGAGCGCGTCACCTCGCCCCTGCCCTCGGCCAGTCGCTTGCCCTGCTCGCGGGTGATCGCCTGGGCCAACACCTCGCGGCGCTCCTCGATCAGCCGGGCCGCCCTGGTCAGGAACGTCGCCCGTTCGATCGGGCCGAGCGCGTCCCCCGCGCCCTGGGCGGCCGCGGCCGCGTCGACCGCGGCGGCGGCGTCCTTGGCGCCGGACTCCGCGAACGCGCCGATGACGTCGTCGGTGTCGGCCGGGTTCAGGTCGGCGCGTACCGTGCCGGTCGAGGACGGCGCCCAGCTGCCGTCGATGTGGTTGAGGAGGTGTTCAGGGCGCGGCTCTGGGACGAGGTTCGCGATGAGGCTCTGCGCCGGGGTCTCCGCCAGAAACAGGACCGCTTCGGCCAGGTCGTCGACGGTGTAGTTGTGGCTGCCGACCACGTGGGAGAGGTTGCGGACGAAGGTGTTGGGCTCGAAGCTCACCTGAGGGCCGGGGGAGACCGAGCCGACCAGGGCGACGCGCCCGTCCAGTCCGGCGACGTCCAGCGCCGACTGCACGGCGCGGCTGTTGCCGGAGAGTTCGATGACGACGTCGGCGCCGTACTTCGCGGCGTACTCGGCGAGGTCGGCGGGGCCGCAGACGGCGGTCGCTCCGAAGGCCCGGGCCAGTTCTCGCCGGTTCTCGTCCACGTCGCAGGCGACGACGTGTTCCGCGCCGAACTCGCGGGCGTAGGCGACGGTGGTGAGGCCGAGCATGCCGCAGCCGATGACGATCACGGAGTCGCCGGCCGAGAGCTCCGCCCGCCGCGCGGCGCAGACCACGGTGGCGGTCGCGCAGTTCGCGGGCGCCGCCACCGAGGCGGGCAGTGACTCGGGTACCGTCACGAGGCCGGTTCCTTCGACGAGATGGCAGTGGGTGGCGAAGCCGCCGTTGAGCCGCCAGTGGTCGGTGATGGCCTCATGACCGTACTTGCGGACGCCGGTGCACTTCTGCGGCACACCGCGCAGGCACCGTCGGCAGGAGCCGCAGGAGGTGCCGATCGTCCAGGTGACGCGCTGCCCCGGCTCGACGGGCCGACCGTCGACGGTGTGCACGGTTCCGGCGACGTCCTCGACGATCCCGACCGCCTCGTGTCCGAGGACCGTGGGCAGCGGGGTCGGCCGGTCGCCGGAGATGGTGTGCACGTCGCTGCCGCAGATGGTGGCCAGCTCGATGCGGACCAGGACCTCGCCGGGGGCCAGCTCGGGACGGGGCTGGGAGACGAGCGAGAAACCGCTGCCGGGACCGGACCAGACTGCCGCGAGGGGGAGCGTGCTCGGATCTGTCATGTCGTTCTCCGCCTAACGTCGGATCGTCAGAGCGACCAGAGCGCTGCACGCACAGGCTCCGGCGACGATGGGGAAGATGAGGCCGGTGTTGCCGGTGCTGTCCATGAGGCCGCCGATCAGCGGCTCGGCCGCGCCGGCGAACACGTACGCGAAGCAGTTGACCGCGCCGGTCGCCGTGCCCGCCATCCGCTTGCCCGCGATGTCGGGGCACAGGGCCCAGAAGGACGACTGGGGACCGTAGACGAAGAAGCCGGTGAGGAACAGGACGACGATGCCCGTCGTGGTGCTCAGCGGAGCGGTGTACATGGTCATCGCCATCACCGCACCGATGATCATGAAGAGGATGATCGGCCGGTCCCGGCGGGCGCCGAACATACGGTCGGAGATCACTGACGTTGGACGCCCTCGTCCCATACGGGCAGCCGATGCCGTGGAATCGGTCACCTGATATCCCGTGTCATGGCGATGCTCGTGCACTTGACCTCAGCAGCGAACGCGCCGCGCATCCGGCGGTCCGGGATCCGGGCGGCCCGCCACGGACAGGGCAGCGCGCGGGGGGTCTACTGCTTCCCGGTCCTGCCGTACGGACGAACGTCCGCAGATCTGACCGCGGGCAGCGGCAGCACGGCAGAGGATCTCGGTTGAGATCGATGCCCCGACCAGGGACACTCGCGCGATGAGCCACCGCACATCGTCTGAACCGATCGAGCGAGGGTGGGACGAGCCCTGGTATCGGGTCCGCATGGAGGGCTTCCACGCGTCGTTCCTGCCCAGCGACGGCGAGGACTTGGACGAGGTCTGCAACGTCGATGTCTTCGTGACTCTGAAGGATGGATCTCGTTGGACCGCGACCGTGTTCACCGTCGCGGAAGTCGAGCGCCTGATGAAACTCTGGGTAGGGACCGACGAGGCCCTCGGGGGCCGGTACTTCTGGGTCTCGGACGGCCTGATCGTCAGGGATCCCGGCATCGACAACATGACCGACGTGATCGCCGGACTGATCGAGAACGGCGAGTTCTCCGAGGTCTTTCAGCGGGTGATCAACAACTGATCAAGTGCTGGGCCGCCGGAAGCGACGTGGGTCGTCGGCAGACATTTGCAGGGTCGACCGGGCGCGAGTCACCCTGATAGTCGAGGGGAGGTGCTGACGTGCACACCAGCGACGAGATCTACCACCGGGTGCTCTGGGACCCTCGCTTCGACCCCGAGCGGTTCGTGATGGGGATCGCCGAGCGCGGGGCCCCGCCGAAGCGGGTCCTGCTCGGCGACTTCGTGCCGGGCGGGGAGATCCCCTGGCACCGTGTGGTGTTCTTCGAGGCGGACGGTCAGGTCGTCTGGGACCGCGCCTCCGGCGTCGACCGGCTCGACGAGACCCTCGTCGGGCAGGTCGGCCCCGTGCCGGCCCCGGCACCCGGCGACGTCCTCGCCGTCCCGTCGACGAACCGCACCGCCGTCGCCTGGCTGCCGCCGGCGGAGTTGTGGCCGCCGATCCAGCACATTCGCCGCGAACACGACCGGCAGATCCGCCGCTGGCCGCCGCACGTCAACGTGCTCTTCGGGTTCGTCCCCGAGGCAGAGTTCGCCCGGGCCCTGCCGCTGGTCGCCGCGGCGCTCGCCGAGACGCCGCCGTTCACCGCCCGCCTGGCGGGCGTCCACTGGTTCGGACACCGCGAGGACGCCACCGTCTGGCTCGACCCGGCCGCCGCCGACCACGAGCCCTGGGCGCGGCTGCGGGAGTCCCTGGAGCTCCGCTTCCCGCTCTGCGGATCGCACTCGCACGGCTTCACCCCGCACCTGTCCCTCGGCCGTACCCCGGACCCGCACTCCCTCGCCCGCAAGGCGGACGCCCTCCTCGGCCCCATGACGGCCCGGGTCGACGAGCTGGTCCTGCTCTCCCGGCGCGGCGACGAGCCGATGCGGGTCCGGGCCCGCGTCATGCTCGGCAGCGGCGACGTACGTCACCCGGAGAATTCGGCCCTTCCGGGCAACCCTCCGCCGTCACCGCCCGTCTAGTCGGACGCGCACGGGCTTCGGCCCGGCCCGGCCGGCATGCAACGAAGTCATGAGTACGCACCCACGCCTTCTGCAGTGACGTGGCCGAGAAGGCGCTCGCCGATCTTGACTGGGGTGAGCGGGCCGCCGTCGAGGCGGTGCGCCGGCTCATCGAAGCTGGTGACAGTGTTCTTCCCTCACCGTCGGCCGAACCGCTGACCAGCGAAGACGTACCTACTTTGCGCCTGGTGTCCGAGGTAGGAGTCAGGGGACACCTGAAGCAGGGATCTGCCGCCGTTCTGAGACCGATCAGCTTGGCCACAGCGTGAGACGGCCTCAAGACCAGCAGGTCACGGGCACGCGCTTGGCCACGAGCGGCGAGACCCTACATCCCAGCCTATGTAGCCCCAACCCGTGATCGCACGCCCTTGTGGCTACCCGGTGCCCCGGACCGAAGCTCGTACGGGGCACCGCTGTTGATCGCCTGCGCCTGCTCGACGAGGTCGGTGCCGGTGAAGCCGAGGAGTGCGGCGTCGGCGGCCGCACGGAGCACGGGGCACGATCTCGTCGACCGACCGACCGACCGACCGACCGACCGACCGACCGACCGACCGACCGACCGCGGTGCGAGACGGCGAGCCCGGCGTAGGCCCGCTGGTATGGGACGCCGTACGAGCTGTTGGGGTCCGGCAGGAGGTGTCGATGTGCCGCGCGCTGACCGTGATCTCACTCATGACCGCTGCGTGCGTCGCTTGGGCCGGGGCGGGTTCCCAGCCTTCCTGCCAACGACGCTACTGAACTTGATTGGGTGATGTCGGAGCCCTTCGCCTGACGGCGGGCACTCGGCTTCGGTAGTCCTGGGCCGTGAGATACGCACAGGGCGGCGGGTTGACCGACGCCGGGAGTGCCGTGCGGGAGCGGATCCGGCTGCAGGCCGTGGAACGCTTCGAGGGCGGGGGAAACCGGGAGATCGCTGCCGGCGTCCGAGGCTCAGCGAGAGGCAGATCGCCAGGCTGGAGCGGGAGTTAGAGCGCGGTCCGCTGGCCCATGGCTGGGCGGACCAGCGGTGGACGCTGGCGCGGGTGAAGCCGCTGATCGGTCGGCTGTTCCACGTGAGCTACACAGCTGAGGGGACGTGGCGGCTGCTCAAGCGGCACCGGCTGGTCGTGGCAGCAGCCGGCCCGCCGCGCGATCGAACGCGACGACACGGCCGTCGAGCTGTGGAAGAAGGAGGTGTGGCCGCCGCAGGTAAAAGCACCGCGGCGGTTCGAGGTGCCTGGATCGTCTTCGAGGGCGAGGCCGGACAGCCGATGACGCCGCCGCGTGCCAGAACCTGGGGCCGCATCGGGCGCACGCCGGTTGTCCGTGTGCGCGGCCGGGGCTCCGGACGGGTCTCGATGGCCGGCATGGCCTGCTACAGACCGGGCGAACGGTCCCGGCTGATACACGCCATCCGCGAGTACCGGGGCCGCAAGGACGAGCCAAAGGGTTTCTCCTGGCGCGACTTCCGGGACCTGGTCGTCCGCGCCCGCATCCAGCTCGGCGGCCCGATCGTGCTCGTCTGCGACAACGCCCGGATCCACCTCGTGCCGCCGCTGAAGGCGTTCTTCGAGGCCAATGCCCACTGGTTGACGGTCTTCCAACTGCCCACCTACGCGCCCGACCTTAACCCCCAGGAGGGCGTTTGGTCGCTGGTCAAGCGCGACATCGGCAACCTCGCCGCCGCTGACCTCGGCCAACTGGCCCGAGCTGTCAAGCGCAAGCTCAAACAGATCCAGTACCGCCCCCACCTCGTCGACGGGTGCCACACCGGCACCGGCCTGATCATGGACAACGTGGGCCGCGAAGGTGATCGAAACGCCCCGGCGGAGTGAACGTGACAGCTCAATCCGATCCCCGAACGCCTTCGTCGTAATCCTTCTCGTCTGCGAGGTCCGGATCGCGAGCCGTCCGGTCAGCGTCTCGGGACGACACCGACGACTTACTGGTACCAGTCGTCGCCTCCCTCGGAGAGTGAACGGTCCAGGTAGTCCCTCAGGTCTCCTGCCACCCATCGGCGGCTGTCGGTCTCGTGCTCCCAGACGAAGATGTCCGGGCGCTGGGGTGTCTGAACGAACGCGAACTGGTCGCCGCCCCCGTTGTCCCCGAAAAAGAGAAGAGCGTCGAAGGGCATATACAGCTGGGCGAAGGACCTGTCGGATCGGAAGAAGAGGTTCTGGTCGACAATCCGTTCGATGGGCCACACGGTGTCCACTGCGGTATGCCCGATGATCCCGTCACTGTCCAGGAGCAGCTGCCTCAGCTTGTCAGGCAGCCCGCATCCGAGACGGCGCTCTGCGTCAGCGAGGGCCGCCACCTGCGCAGGACTCCGGAACCTTGCCCCAGGAAAGACCTCAAGGGCCGCTTCTCTCCACATGATCCGAAGACTACTCAGCGGCCGGCTGGCTCCTGAATGAAGGTGCCCGGCCCGCGCACCAAGCCGGGACCGCAGCCTGCCAGCCGGACACCTCCGCCAGCCTGCACCGACATCACGAGTTCAGCTTCAGTACCCAGCAGCCACAACCGGGCCGGCTGTGACCTGAGGACTGTTGGGGAGCAGCGGCGCGAGGTTGTCCCTTACGAACTCGGCGGCGCGCTTGATCGATTCTTCGGCCCCGGATTGGTCTTCGAAGACGCTGGTGGAGATCATCACTCCGTCTCCAGCATCCACCCAGTAGTAAGCCACGAAACCGGGGACTCGGCGGAGGAGGGGCACAAATCCCTCGTCCACTCGGCGTCCGGCCTCGGCGGAGTCGGTCACTCCTTCGTAGCGCCGGATTACTGCGTACATAGCTGATCTCCTCATGGATCCCAAGGTCGCCTTGCGCGAAACGACATACCCCCACCGAGAGTCTCTTGCTCGGGGAACGGCCTGAGGTGACCTGGATAGGCGCACCCAGTGAGCCAAACCGGGCATCAGCTGTGGCCAGGGCCTTGGCGAACCGGGACTTCATGGAAGTCCGGCCAGAACCGATTTCAAGAATCCCCGTCAGAGGTTCTGTGGGCCGTGGGGGTGCGGTCGTCCCGCAGCGGCGCCAGGCCGTCACCCCGGAGCAGCCCACCGTCTCCGCAGGGACATCACGCCATGCGAGACGGGTCCGCTGCGGCGAGCATCGACACGTGCGGGGGAAGGCGCGGGCAGTGGCGATACCGAGGGCGTCCTCCACGGGAGTGCCCCTGGGGTCCCCTTCAGAAAGACTTCCGGTGAGGATCCAACAATGAGTCGCATGCTGTTCGTGCTCGTTATCGGAACGATGAACCGGAGCCCCTCGACCCGGAGCCCCTCGACCCGGAGCTCGTACGGGAAGTCCTGGCGCCGTACATCGTCGCCGCTGACGAGGACCTCATGAACGGCGTGCGGATCCGGACCTCCGACGGCCACAAGGTCGACGTGGACGTCAACGAGGTCTGCGTGGCCGTCAACCGTTTCCCGCCCGGCCAGTTCTTCGATGTCCTGGCCGAGTTGGTGGACCGGCTCGGGGCGAGTGTGACCCCAACCGACCGGCCGCTGATTCTCCGCGAGGAGGAGGACCGGGCGCACTTTCCTGCGGAAGCGGGGGAGGGAGCCATCGTCGTCGCCATGACCGGCCCGGCCCTTGAGGGGTATCTCAACGGCTCCTAACGGGAGGCGCGAGGAAGAGGAAGGGGGCGCCCCCGGTGCACCGAGCACCGGGGAGGCCCCCTTCTCGTACGCACGGAAGCGGCGTCAGCCCTTCGACTGTCAGCCCTTCGCGCTCGCGATCCGCTCCAGCTGGGCCTTGACGACCGGCTCCGGGATCGCCGCCTTCTTCGCGTCCAGCATGGTCACGCCGTAGAACGCCGCGATCACGCCCCCGCCGCGCACCACCGTGTACGTCATCGACACCTTCTGCTTGCCGATGTCGCCGGTGATCCGGTACCCCACGGCCTCGTCGCCGAGCTTCGGCGCCGGGAGGCCCTCGACCTTGCCGTAGGAAGGCCGAGGGTCTTGAAGCCCTTGGGGCAGTCGGTGACGGCCGCGCGGAGTTCCTTCATCACCCAGGTGGCGTTGGCCTCCGAGTGCGAGGCGAGCCACATGGAGCCGACGGGTCCAGGCTGATGTTGACGGACTCGCCCCGCACCGCCGGGGCCCGGGTCACCAGTGAGGTGATCGAAGTCTTGCCCGCCCCGATCTGCCCCGACACGATGACGGCGATCGGCTGCGCCTGTCACGTACCGGCCAGCTGCTGCGGCACGATCCGCGCGCGGAAGATCTGCTCGTTCTCCTCCTCGGACAGGACGTAGCGGGTGCGGTCGACGTCTGTCACAGCGCGCTCCGCAGCCGCTCCAGTACCTGCGCGGACTCGGCTCCTGTCGGTCGCACACGGGCCGTGGTTGTCGACCACCACGGGACGAACGCCTCGACTCTGTCAGAAACCGCCGACAACGCCCGCGCTTTTCACGCCCTCTCCCCCGAAGAGGTCCGGGGCGGGCCGGGTGCTCGAGGAACGCCCCCTCCTGACGGCCTTCTACTGCCCGTCGGCAGGGGGCGGGCCTCGTGCTCCCTCCGTACGCGGCTCCGCCTGAGCCCACATACTCACCTAGGGTCTGTCTCTTCGATCATGAGCGGAGCCAGATGGTGATGGCTGCGAACGTGACGGTGCCGAGGAAGACATGGCCGCGCTTGTCGTATCGCGTTGCCACACCTCGAAAGCCCTTGAGCTTGTTGATCGCTCGCTCCACGACGTTGCGCTTCTTGTACCGCTCCTTGTCGAAGCCGGGAGGCCGACCGCCGTGCGAGCCGCGCTTGACGCGGTTCGCCGCCTGGTCGGCCTTCTCCGGGATCACGTGCCGGATACCCCGCTTGCGCAGGTAGGCCCGGGACCGGCGGTTGCTGTACGCCTTATCGGCACTGACGCTGTCCGGTCGCCTGCGGGGCCGCCCGGAGCCGGTCCTCGGAACGCGGATCTTCTCCATGACCGGCTCGAACTGCGTGCAGTCCGCCCGCTGCCCGGACGTGACCAGCAGGGACAGCGGCCGACACCGGCCATCGGCACTCAGGTGGACTTTGGTGGTGAACCCGCCCCGTGAGCGGCCCAGGCCCTCACCTGCCGCACCACCTCCGCCAGGCGGCCGGCCAGGCCCTTCCACGCCGGATCGATCTGGTGTTCCACCACCGCTGCCCCCCTTTAAGGACACGGGCGGAGGCGCTGTGCGAGCCCCGGCGGCGTGCTGATGGGCGCGCATCACCGTGGAATCGACCGAGATGTCCCAGTCGATGGCGCCCTCGGCGTCCGCGACAGCCTGAACCTGCTGGAGAAGCCGCTCCCAGGTCCCGTCGGCCGACCACTGCACATGCCTCTTGTGCACGGTCTTCCACGGACCGAACCGCTCAGGCAGATCACGCCACTGCACGCCGGTCCGCACCTGATGCAGGACCCCGTTGATCACCTGCCGGTGGTCCCGCCATCTGCCACAGCGTCCGTTGCTCACCGGCAGGAGCGGCGCCAGCCGCTCCCACTCACTGTCGGTCAGATCCCCGCGGCCAGTCATATCGAGCCAACGAGTCAGATGATCGGAGAGGCATGGTTCGGGGCAGGGTCAGTGGCACCCCAAAACGACAGGGGCTGCGCAGAAAAGGAGTTCTTGATAAAAAATCTGCGCCCGCGGCGACCACGCCGTGCGCGACCTGCCAGCACCCGAATGCGTCAGTGGCGTTCGCCGGCCTGGGATGCCCGGTTGCGTAGGGTGACCGCAGAGCCGGGCAGGCGAGTGAGCCAGCCCCTGGCCCCGGACGTGGGAAGGGTCGTGCGGTGGGCGAGGCTGAGCACGGGGACGTTCCGAACGGCGGGAAGCCGGACGCGGCAGCGGTTCCGGCCAAGCAGTCGGGCGCCCATCGGTGGCTGCACATTCTCGGCGCTGTCGTGGTGGCAATCGTGCTGCCGGTCGCGGTGGCCGGGATCGTCGCCGGGCAGCTGGGTGCCCACGCCGTGTTCCTCGGCCTGCTCCTCGGCGTCCTCGGGGCGAAGCTCGGCGGAACCCGCCGCATGCTGTACCTCGCCCCCGCGGCGGGGGTTGCGGTCGGCCTGGGCGCCCTCACCGCCTACGACTGGTGGTGGGTGGCGCTCCTCGCGGTGACCGGCGCCGTCGTGGGGGCCGGGATCGGCTTCGGCTGGCTCCCGCCGCTGCTGACGCTCGCCTTCGCCGCCACGTTCGCGGCACCGACGCAGTCCGGCACCGACGCGCTGATCTCCGGGATCATGGCGGCCCTCGGTGTGGGCTACGGCATCGTGATCGCCCACCGCTTCGGCACCGCCCCTGTCACCGAAGGCGACCGCCTGCCCGTCAAGGTGGCCGCCGTGGTGGCGCTCGTGTTCGGCGCCGCCCTCGGTGCCGCGGCCGCACTCGGGGTGGCGCTCGGGTGGACCGAGCCCTACTGGGTACCGGAGCCGATCATCATCCTCGCGCTGTACATCGTCACAGGAAAACGCGACCGCATCCGGGGCAAGGCCATCGGCACCGCCGCCGGCGCCGCCGCCGCCCTGCCCGTGGCGATCCTCGCCCCGTCCGTCTGGGTCACCTCGGCCATCGCCACCGTCGCGTTCATCGCCGCTCTCACCCAGGCCAACAGGTACTGGCTCATGTACGGCCTCTACACCTTCGCCGTCGTCCTCGCCCTCGCCTCCCCCGGCCAGGTCGCCGTCGAAGCCGAACACCGCGGCTTCGAAATCCTCGCAGGCATCGCCATCCTCGTCATCGGCCTCGCCGTCGCCCACGCCATCGGCGACCGCCTCCAGCGGCACAGCCCACAACCCGAACTCGCCACCAGCAATCAAAGCAGCTAACGGCTGCCCACACCTCGCTCGCCCCTCCTGGGCAGCAGTCACCCTCGCAGTCGGCACCATCTGGAGCAGCTCATGATCGGGGAGACACGGCCTGGTCCGTGGTTATGAGCGTTCTGCAGGAGCGGGTGCTTCTCGGAGCGTTCGAGTACCAGACCGTGACATCCAGGTGCAGCCGGGCCCCACGGAGGCCTCAACGTAGATCGGTGCGCGGTCTGGTGCGAGTGGTGGCGGTCACGTGGGCGCCGGGCGGATGCCCTAGCTACGCCCGGCTGGACGCCTTTGGTCAGACCGGCAGCATCCGGCGCCATCGTGGCCACCACCCTCGATAGTGGGCAGGACCGCCGAGCGGCTCGGTGAGGCCCGGCCGCCGGGGACGGTGACGGACGACGAGATCGGTGAGGCTCTGGAACTGCTGTGGGGCACCGCGGCAGTGAACACCCGGAACTCCCGCCGGGCGGCAGTGCTGTCCTGGCTCGGCTGGTGCCGGGACCGCGGCTGCGAGGGCCCGGCGGTCCCGGCCTGGGCGAAGCGGCTGGCGGTGCCGGACTCCGAGTCCCCTGCGCACTCGAGGACGGCGGTACTGCCCGGCTGCTGCCGCGGCTGCTCAAGGGCCGCACCTGCGGCCCGGTGTTCGTCACTCACCGCCGCCGGGGCCCGGCAAGGTGGTCAGCCCGCGCGACGTATGCCCGGACACCGGGCCGGCCCGGCTCCTCCGGCCAGGCACGCGCTCTGCCGGGTGAGCACACGGTCCTTCGGGGGCCGGGCACAGGCTGGGATCTGCACGAGTACCGCCACTCCTCGCTGACCCACCTCGGCGAGCAGGCGCGTCCCTGTTGATGCTGATGGCGAAGTCCCGGCAAAAGAAGCCGGAGAACGTCCGCTGCTACTTCACACCGTCGCCGGAGGCGATTGCCGACCTTACGAGCCTCCTCGCGCCCGGCGGAATCAACCGCTGGGCCGCGTCTTGATCCTTCTCGGTGGCGACGGCGGAGGCGGAGAGGAGCGTCGTAGCGGCGAGGCCGCCCCAGAGGGCGGCCGGGCCGTGGGGTGCGAGAGCGGTGATGACGGCCGGGGAGACGGCGAGGCCGAAGCCCGTGGAGAGCTGGAAGCGCGCGAGGGTGCGTCCCAGGACATGGGCCGGGGCGAGGGCGGTGATGAGAGCGGTGGCGCTGCCGGCGTAGAGGATTTCGCCGAGGGTGCAGACGACGGACACCGTGGCGACGGCCGGGGCGCCCCAGCCGTGTCCCAGTGAGGTGGCCACCAGGAAGCCGAGGTAGGACGTGGTGAGTACCACGCCGGCGAGAGCCAGCACGGTCCGCCGGGAGAAGCGGGACATCAGGACGGTGAGTGGAACCTGCAGGGTGACCACCAGCACCGTGTTGGCCACGAAGATGGCCGCCGACCACACCGGGGATGCGTGCAACTGGGTCACCAGGACCAGAGGGAGAGCGATTTCGGGGACGTTGAGGCAGAAGGCGTAGACCACGTTGGCGGCGAGCAGCGCGCGCATCCGGGGTGGCGGCCCGTCGTTTCTGTCCTTGGCCGGGGCAGCGGCCGGACGGGCACGCAGGTGGACCGACCACGCCAAGGCCGCCGCAGTGAGGTAGGCGAGCCCGGTGACGGCTGCCAGCGCCTGCAATGCGGTGGTGCCGCCCGCCAGGCATGCGGTGGCGAGGAGCGCGCCCGCGCCCATGCCGGCGTTGCGCAGGGCGCGGCCTGCCGCGAGAGCGGTGTCGCGTTCCCGGCCGTGGGCGACCGTGGCCACGAGAGCTGCGTGGGCGGCCGGCCATGCCTGGTTGCCGATGCCGAGGAAGAGCGCCGCCGTCGCGAACAGCCAGACGTGTCCCGCCGGGGCGGCCAGCAGCAGCGCCACGCCCAGCACCCGCACCAGCATCGACGCTGCCACGACCGTGCTGCGTGCGCCCCGGTCCAGCCATCGGCCGACCGCGGGCATGCACACCAGACCGACGACGACGCCGACCGTCATGGCGATGCCGGTGGCGGGCGCGGACAGACCCAGCACCGTCACCCCGTAGAGCAGCAGAAAGGGCCGGAGCAGACCGGTGCCGAGCGCGTCCACGGTCAGGGCGACGGCATAGCGGGGGCCTCCGGAGGCACGGACGAGGGCGCGGGGCTGGATTCTGGTGGTGGGCATGGCGCCAACGGTGCGTTCAACCGCCGGGCCGGCCACGTCGGTTGACTGACATCGTCAACCGACGCCGTCGCCGGCCATCCGGTCGGTGATGATGAGGGGGTGACGTTGAGGATCGACATCAGCGGCCTGCCGTCCGAGCGATTGCGGTTCGCCGCCTCCCCCCTGGCCGAGCTGACCGCGATGCTGCACGTACTGGCCGAACCCGGGCACCATCCGCGACTCGCCGACTGGGCCGGGGACGTCCGGGCGGGGCTGCGGCCGGAGCTGGCCGAGCGGTTGCGGGAGGCGGAGTTCCTCTGGCGTTCCTCACGAGCCGACTTCCTGGTCCCCGCTCGTCCCCGGCCCACCCTCGCCGATGAGTTGGACGACGTGGACCGGATCGACGACGAAACATATGTGAGTTCCGCGCTCGTTACCACGTGCGGCAGCAACCGGGTCCACTTCGCCGCGCCGTCGCCGCTCACCGACGCGACGGCGCGCGAACGGGCCCTGGACCTGGCCCAGGCCCGCGGCCCGCTGCAAGAGGCCTTCGCGGAACGGCTGCTCGCGGACCCGGCCGCCGTACGGGCACGGGTGCGCCGCACCCTCGAACAATGCGCCGACGCCTTCTTCGACGCCGCCTGGACGAGCGTCGCCGTGCAACTGGCCACCGATCTGCGTCTGAAGAACGACCTGCTGAAGCGCCAGGGCATCGGGGCGGCACTCGCCTCGGTCTCCGGCGCGGTCACCCTGGCGCCGGACGGCGACTGCATCGTCGTGGACAAGCTGCAGGACAGGGCGACCGCCGCCCACGGCACCGGGGTCACCTTCATCCCCAGCGTCTTCGGCCGCCCGCACCTGGTGGTGGTCCACGCGCCCGGATGGCAGCCGGTGGTGCAGTACCCCGTGGCCGAGCCGAATCCGCCAGAGCCGGTGTCGCTGGAAACCGTCACGCTTCGGCTGGAGGCGCTCGCCCATCCGGTACGGCTGCGGTTGCTGCGTACCTTGGCCCGCGGCCCGCACACCACCGGCGAGCTGGCCCACGCCTGGGAACTTTCACCCCCGGAGGTATCCCGCCACCTCGCAGTCCTACGCCACGCCGGGCTGCTCACGGCCCGGCGGCGCGGTCGCTACGTCCACTACACCCTCGACCTGTCCGCGATGACGACGCTGGGCACGAACCTGCTGTCGGCCGTGCTGCGCTGAGCGCCTTCGGTACTCAGTGGCTTCGGTCTGCCGGAAAGCGGGCGACCGCCGGCTTCGCAGCATCGTCCGACTCGCCGTGGTGGCCGGCAGTGTGGCCGGCCGCCGCGCGTCCGAGTGCCGGCGCAGCAGCGACGCCTTGCCGTCCACCCCGTACCGCGACAGCTCCGCACGGCGCCGCGACGGTATCCCCGACACGCCCAGGGCTCCCATCCCGAGTACGGCGATCTCCTCCGCCCGCTCCCACGCCCGCTTCATCTGCGACCCCGAGATCCGCACCGGCCCGCGCCGCAGCCGGTCCAGCTTCGAGACCGGAGGCCCGGTCGGCAAGGTCGTCCAGGCGGTGATAGAGCCGAATGATCCGGGACCTCTAGGCGCTGTCTGGCAAATGATCTTGGGTGGGTTCGCGGAGCCAGAGGATGAGTGCGGCAAGGTGGACTCCGGATTTGTAGCGGTCGGCGAGCTTGTCGAAGCGGGTGGCGATCGCGCGGAACTGCTTCAGACGGCCGAAGCAGCGATCCACCACGTTGCGGGCCCTGTAGAGCTCGCGGTCGAAGGCCGGCGGCCTGCCGCCGGCCTTCCCTCGCCCACGCTGTTGGCCTTCTAGTCCACCGTTCAGGGACCACCGCTCGGATGCCCCACCCCCGTCGTCGTCCCGCCCGGCAACCTCAGCGACTCGACCCGCCCTGGACGCCTTGAGGGCGCCGCGGGCCAGCGCCGGGCGGGGCCTCGTCGGAGGCCCGCGCACCGCTCCCGACGGACACACTGTCCGGGACGTGCGGCGGCGATTACGATCGCCCGCGTGACTGGCGGCATGGTGGGAGCGATCACCGGTCTGTTCCGGGGACGCGGGCGCGCGGGCGAGCGCGTGGACGAACTAGCCCGGGTCGAGGCGGAGATCGCCGCGTTCGGGGAGGCGCTTGCCGGGCATCCCTTCCTGCCGGACCACCATGTGCACAGCTCCCGGCTCCTCGCCGACTACCAACGGGTGCTGGACGCGTATGAGCGGGCCAAGCGGGACTTCGTCGGCGACCGGAACCTGCGGGACGCCGCCGGCGTGCTGCGGGCCCTCGACGAGGGGCGCCACGCGCTGGCCTGCGTGGACGCCGCCGTCGCGGGCCTGCCGCGCCCCCATCGGCTTCCCCTCTGCTTCTTCGATTCCCGCCATGGGTGGTCGGCCGAGAAGGTCCGCTGGACCTCCGCCGGGGGCGCCGCGAGGGCGGTCGCCGTCTGCGCCGCCGATGCCGTACGCCTGGCTGAGGGACGGCCGCCGATCGAGCGCGGCCTGCGGGAGCGGGCACCGGACCCACGGCCCGTGTCCCGTACGAAGGGACGCCCCGGGCACGGATCGGCCGAGGCGGCCCCGACTCTTTCCCCGCCCACCTCCGCGGACCCGTACGGGACATGGCCCGCGAACACGGGAACGCGGCAGCGCCGGGAGAACAGTGGCGACACGGGGGTCCAGCTGAGCCGTACCGACCCGCGCGAGCCCGCGCTGCTCGTGGTCCACCTGGAGCGGGCGGCCGACTCATGGGTCGAGCTGACCAGCCCGCGCGGCGACGACGAGCTGCCCCAGCAGATCCTCACGCACGGCTCCTCGCTAACGCGGGCGGTCGTCCCGGTCCCCGCCGACGGCCGTCACACGGTCCACTTGGAGATGCACACTCGGCGGGGGTGGCGGATCTGGTTGCACCCGCCGGAGAAGATCCCGCTCCTGATGGGGGAGGTGGGCTCGACCGGCTCGTACGTCCTGCGGCATCCCCATGCTGATGGAGGCGATCGGCGCCTGACACCCGGTGGCGGGAGGAGGTCGCTCTCCGCCCGCCACCTCAGCATGGGGACTTGCCCGGACGATCCTGTTCGGGGGCAGAAGGAGAGGGCTTCGGCGGTTGCAGTGCCTCCGCCGATCTTCGCCTGGGTGGCGAACGGTGCTGGCCCGGTGCAGGGGCCGCGCCGGTCAGCCCGTCGTCGGCCAGACCTGGAGCAGGTAATGCTCGGCGATGGGCTCGTCCTCCTCCTGGACGCCGTCGGGGTGGAGTCCCCGGCCTCGGGCGTGGAGGCGCATGCGATAGCCGCCCGGACCGGTGAAAGCCAGGTTGACCTCGTAGGCCTCCATGTCGTCGGACTCCTCGTCGGGCCCCATGCTGGCGGCAAGGTGCGTCACTCCGACGGTGGAGGTGTAGTCGAATTCGACAGCCTCTTCCCACTGCTGCGAGTCGTCCGCCGCAAGCTGCTCGGGCGACAGGTCGTAGGAGATCATCGCCGTTCCGGCGCTGATTCCCGCGAGGGCGACGGCATGGTTCTCCCCGCCGGCGACCAGGCCGTTCTTACCCGCCGCCACGACTGTGCGGTTCTTCACGTAGTCGAGGTCGTCATCGTCGAGGAGATAGAACTGGTTCTCCGCGACGGAGAATCGGTAGGGGCCTTTCAGCATCCGGTCACTCCCGGTGAGGTCGGGCACGCGCGCTCAGTTGGTGCGTGCGTAGAACGTGTCGCCCGGGATGATCCGGTGGGCGTCGTAGAACTTGGCGAGCTGCGTTCCGCCCTGCCGGTTGTGGCCGGCGTCGATCATCTTTCGGCTCTGGGTCTTCCCGATGATCCCTCCGCCCTCCGTCGTCGAGGCGTAGGGGTACTCGACGCGCTGCTTCCCTTTCGGCCGAGGCAGGGACGTCGGGCAGGTCTTGCGCCTGTTCACGGACGACACCGCAAGCGCTGGTGACAGGGGCCCGGAGATGGTAGTGACAACTCCGGGCCCCGCCTTCCAGGATCTCGCAACACCTCACCGCACCGCAATCAAGGAGGAGGAACCGATGACGAATGCGCTCCGCACGTCGGTTGGCGCGCTCGCGATCTGCGCCCTGGCGCTCATCGTGGCGACCGTCCGCCGTGACGACGCCGACTGGCTTGTGCCGGCGCTGTGGGTCGTCTGGCCGGTCTGGACTGTCATGGTGACCGGCACTGTCTGGTTGATCCGCCGGCAGGCGTAGCCGGCACCTCGTCGCCCCGCCCACACGGCCCGACCGTGTGGGCGGGGCTTCGTCATGCAACGCCCCGTTCCCAGGAGCGGGAGAACCGTTGCGCCTGACGAACGGCGGCCCTACCGCCTACCGGTAATCCGCTGGTCGTTGCACGCCGCGGTGCCCGTGGACACGCGGCGAGCGAGCGGCGATGGGCGAGATCGCCGTCACCTCGAGGGCCAGTCGTCACTGACAACTGACGTGGGCGGAGCGTGCTTCTGCGGCGGTCTCGTCGTCTTCGTGTGCGAGAGGCGGCATGGTTGTGCGAAGAAACGTGCAGAACGGCTGTTACTCGGCTTGGTCACGCGGTTGGCGGAGTGGGCCGAGTGGTGCGATCGGTTGTGGGCCGGTGTGGGCAAGGGCTTGTGGTTGATCGCTGAACGGGTGGGTGTAGCCGTCAGTGAATGTCAGGGCCACGTCTGTTGCATATGCGTGCCTTGTGAAGGTGACAGTTACGGATATGTCCGTATCTGGTAACGGGCTCCGGTTGGCATTCCGGCGGGGCCGGCGGGGCTGCAGAGTTCGGGTCCTCGGCCCGCACCGGACCGGGACCCGCACCGCTCTCACCAGTCGTATCGGCTGGTGAGGCACCGTTCTTTGAGGAGACATCACCCATGTCTGCTTCTTCGACCGCCCGTCGTATCGCCGCGACCGTCCTCGCGGCCGGCGCCATGGTGTCCGTCGTCGCCCTGCCGGCCTCCGCCCACGACGGCGACCGTCACCGGACGCCGAAGGTGGAGATCAGCCGTGTCCAGGCCGACAGCCCCGGACGCGACAACCGCACCAACCGGTCGCTGAACGCCGAGTGGGTCGAAATCACCAACAACACCCGCCACGCGGTCAACCTCGACGGCTGGACCCTGAAGGACGAGGACGGCCACCGCTACCGCTTCAACGACGTCCGTCTCGCCGGCCGCTCCACCGTCCGTATCCACACCGGTGAGGGCCGCGACACCCGCACCGACCTGTTCCAGGACCGCCACAGCTACGTCTGGGACAACCACTCCGACACCGCGACCCTGCGCGACGACCGCGGCCGCACCGTCGACACCGAGTCCTGGGGTCGCCACCACCACCGCCGCTGACCCCTCCCGTTGATGCCCCGTCTTCCGCCACGTCCACGGCGGAAGACGGGGCATCGTCCTGTGGCCGGGCGGGTACGTCAGAGGCGTTGCGCGGGACGGCCACCGGCGTATGCGGCAGGGGTCAGCGACACCGCCTTCGCCCGCTGACGACGCTACGAGCCGCCACTGAACGGTGGTTGCGCCGGAAAGGTCAGCGCAGGCGGAGTGTCACCTCGGCGACGTTCTGGTCGTCGTAGGTGACGCTGAACGTCTCGCGGGTGCCGGACCCGCATGCCTGGAACTCCCGGGTCCTGCCCGCGGCCGGGTCAATGCGTACGACGGCGCACTTGCCGTCCTTGCGGGTGGCGTCGACCCAGCCGTAGACCTTCACGTCGCCCATGTCACAGGCGGTGGTCCATTGAGCCTGGGCGCCGTCGATTCGCGGGGACCTGCTCGACGGGCACCGGTCCGCGCTCGCCGTCGCGCCGGTCGCGACGACGACTCCTGCGGCGAGCACGCAGCTGATGGCGGCTGAGGCCAGTGGCTTGGTGATCCTGTACAAGTTCTCTCCTTGTCAGGCGGAGGGCTCGTACGGAGCTGATGTGTAGGGCGAGCAGGTCAGGGGGCGGGGGTGTAGTGGACGACGGCGGTTTCGCAGGGGCCTTCGGCGTACAACGCGAGTGCGTCGGCCTCGCCCTGGTCGGCCGTCAGTCCCCAGCGGAGCTTGGTGGCGACCCACTCGGATACGTACCGGCAGTGCGCGTCCGGCAGCGGGCGGCATCCACTCGCGCGGGTTCTGGTCGGCCTTCGAGCGGTTCGTGCGGGCGGTGACGGCGACGAGGGAGGTGGCGGCGTCCTGGTCGTTCGCGTACGCCTCCCGCCGCGCCGGGGTCCAGGCGCTCGCACCAGCTGGCAGGGAGCGTCATTCGAGCGGTGCGGTATTCCTCCCTGGCGATGGTGGCTGGCGGTCCGAGCCGGTGTCCCTTACTGGTGCGGCCGTTGCCCGGCCAAGAGTGCCCTGATGGCGTTGCGGTCCGCGGGGAGGCCGACGTCGTCGAACCACGAGGTGACGAGGTGGGTGTATCGCCAGTACACGTCGCGGTCGGCGAGAGAGTCCAGGTAACGGTGCTGGGCCGGAGTGAGCTTGGCACCCTGCTCATAGCCGGAAGGGCATGCCGCAGGCGACCTTCAATGTGCGGCAGCGGGTCTGTAGCCCAAGGGTCGGCAGCGGTGGGTTCGCGGAACCAGGAGTCGATGGCCGCGGGGTCGAGCAGGGCGCGGAGGATCGTCCGCGTCGCCTCGGTGTTGCCGGCGCATCCCGGTGACAGAGCGGCGCAAGACCGGATGGCGGGGTCGGGGTCGGCGAGCCATCTGGTGGTGTCCTCGCCCAGGCGCCGATGGCCAGGATGGTGGCAGCGCGTTCACGCCGGTCGGTGCTCTCGGCAAGCAGCTGCCGGAGGATCTGGGTGGTTCCGGAGACTCGACCAGTCAGCTCGGGAGACTGGAGGAGCGCGGCGGTGGCGCTGAGGGCGGCCTCCCGGACGGTGGGGTCCGGGGCCAGGAGGTGCGGGAGGACGCCGTCGTAGATCAGGCCGCGGACATCGCGTACTGCCTCGGTGACGCCCGGATCGTTGCCGTCGTCCTCGTCGGTCGTCTCGCCGTAGGCTGCCGCATCCGCGATCCGGCCCAGCCATTCGAGCAAGGCGGCGCGCAGTGGCCGAAGGCGGTCGTCCCAGGTGGTGTAGTTCTCATGGGGGACAGCGTGGAAGGGGCGTTCAACGCCGCGGCTACGAACAGGGTGGCCGGCGCCGTCGCACTGTACAAGGAGTCCTGGTGCAGGACGGATATGTCCAACTGCCCCAGCGCTCCCGCTTGAACCTCCGCGTCCTCGTCCAAGAGAGCTGGAGCAGGCGAAGTGGCGTGTCCTGGGCTGCTCCGTAGGCATGCTCCAGCGCAGCCCAGTCGGTGCCCTCGAGCACGGAACGCGGATCAGGTAGTTGGCCGGCCACGGGCTGACGGGAGTGGGCACGGCTGCTCGGCGAACAGGGCCGACAGGCAGAGGCGCTGGAGATACTCGCCCCGTACCTCGCTACCTGTACTTTACGGACACAGAATGCAGTGCCCTCAGCCGAGGAACACGACGAGCAGCGCAAAAGCACGTTGTCCCAAAGGAAAGGAATGATGCACCCCATGAAATACACCGTCTCCATCGAGATCGCCCTGCCGCGGGAGAAGGTGGTCCAGCTGCTCGCCGACCCGGCACATCTGCCGAAATGGCTGCGGGGCCTGGTGCTGCACGAGCCGCTGAGTGGGGAGCACGGGCAGCTCGGCACCAAGTCGCGGGTCATGATGCAGATGGGCCAGCGGAAGATCGAGTGCACCGAGACCATCACACGCCGGGAACCGGCAGACCTGCGCGAGATCCCGAAAACGAGCGTCGTTCACTTCGACCGCGAGATCGTCGGCGAGGGAATGTGGAACGCCGTGCGCGACCGGCTGACCGAAGCCAGCCCGGAAACGACGCTCTGGGAGAGCGAGAACGAATACCGGTTCAGCGGCTTTCTGATGAAGCTGGTGGGACTTCTGATGCCCGGCGCCTTCCGCAAGCAGTCGCAACAGCACATGCAGGACTTCAAGGCGTTCGCCGAGCAGGGAAAGGACGTCCGCGAGGAGGAGCGCGGGCAGGCCGTGTCGCATCAGATTGGTGATCGCGCCCCGGCGTTCTAGCTGCCGCAGCACCCGTGCCGGGAGGCGACCGCGGCCCGGATCACCCGGGCGGGTGGTGCCTTTCACCGGAGAAACGGCCCAGCGTGAGCGCCTGTATCGCTCCGAGCAGGTGACGGGCGGGTCTTCGGCGGAGGTTCGTCCCCACCGATCGCCGAGCGCGTCGCACAGTGGGTGACGTGAATGTCGAGGAGGTGGCCGAGGAACTGTACGGGCTGAAGCCGTCCGAGTTCGTTGCTGCGCGGGACGCATACGCCGCGCAGGCGCGGAAGACAAAGGACACTGCGGCGGCGAAGGCGATCGCCGCGCTGCGCCGGCCGGTGCTCGCGGCGTGGGCGGCGAACCTTCTGGCCCATGAGCGACGGCAGGAGGCCGCTCAGTTCCTGACGCTGGGGGAGACGCTGCGGGAAGCCCACCGGACGCTCGATGCCGATCAGCTGCGGGCGGCGAGCCGGCAGCAGCAGCAACTCATCACCGCGCTCGCCCGCACGGCCGCTGCCCTGGCCAGCGAAGCCGGACAGTCGGTGAGCGACACGGTGCTGTACGAGATCGAGCAGACCCTCCACGGTGTGCTCGCCGACCCGGACGTCGCCGAGCAGTGGTCGAAGGGTCGGCTCGTGAAGGTGCCCGAGGCCGCGGTCGACTTCGCTGCCGTCACTCCGGAGACGGTGCCCGCGCGCCCGGCTCCGGTCGAACAGCCCGGGCCGAAGAAGAAGCCGGGGCGTGAGGCGGCGCGGCTGCGCGACCTCGAGCGCGCTCGTACGACGGCGGAGGAGGCCGACGCCGAGGTCGGCCGGCGCGAGCGGGAGCTCGCCAAGGCGCGTGATGCGCAGGAGTCCGCCGATGGGAAGCGGGAGGAGGCGGCCGAGCGGGTTCGCCGCATGGAGCACGAGCTTCAGGGTGCCCGGCAGGCGAAGGCCGAGGCCAAGGCAGCCGAGGCGGAGGCCGGTACGGCGGTAAAGGCGGCGGAGCGTGCCCTGCGGGAGGCGCGCAGGTCCGCCGAGCAGGCTGCTCACGCGGTTCAGCGTCTGGAGCAGCCGACCGAGTCGTAGACGGCCCGGCCGCCGAGCCGGGAGCGAGCAGCCGGTGCGGCGCCTGGGGCGATCTGGCTGCCGCCGCGCGGGAGTTGGCGGATTTCACTCGATGGTGGCGGGAAGTCGCGCACGCACCACCAGCCGCGGACTGTGACTCCGTCACGCAGTGCGCACGTGCTACGGATCAGAGTGACCCATTTCCGCAGGTCACGGCAGGTCCACCGCGCAAATGATCACTTACGCTCGGCCCCGAAGAGTTCCTGGAGGCCTTCACCAGCTACTCCGCCCGCAACGACATCTACGTCATGCACGACGCCCCCGCGGCACGCGCGATGCTCGAGGCGGACTCACCGGCGTGGTAGCGCAGCAGGATCTCCGTTTGGGGAGGCGTAGCGTCGCCAGATTCGCCGGGGGACGGGACTTGGGCTTCGGACGCTGAGGCGCAGGAGTCTGCCGGGATGGGTCTCCGCGCCACTCGTCCTTCGGGATCCGCAGGCGGATGGTCGTGTGCGGCACCGTGAAGGCTTTGGCGAGGCTGTAGGCGCTCTCGCCGTCGCGGTAGGGCTGCCGGATTTCTTCGTCCGGCAGGTCCAGACGGCCCCGGCACGGTCGTCTCGTGACCGGCGTCAGCACCCGTCAGGCGGATGTGTACCTATCGACTCCTGCGGCTGCGGGCACGGCCACAGCCCCCCGCGCCCCGTGAGGATGGCCCCCTCGGATCGCTGCTCCCTTTTTCCCCCGCCCGGACCCGCTCACCGCGCCGCTCCGTGGTCGCAGCCCTACGCTCGGTACATGCGACGCCGACAGATGCACATGTCCCGAGAGGCCCAGGACGCCCTGCTCAAGGCACTGCAGGAGCTCCGGGCAGAGCTGAAGGCTCCTACGGAATTTCCCGCGCATGTGCTCGAAGCGACTGAGGCCGCCAAAGCCGCGGTCCGGCTGCCCGACAAGGACGCCACCCACCTGCCGTTGTTCACGATCGACCCGCCGGCCTCGAAGGACCTCGACCAGGCCATGTACCTGGAGCGGCGGCCCGGCGGCGGGTACCGCGTGCACTACGCCATCGCCGACGTGGCCGCTTTCGTGAAGGCGGGTAGTCCGCTGGACGCCGAGGCTCGCGACCGGATCGAGACGCTGTACTTCCCTGACCTCAAGGTGCCCCTGTACCCGCCCTCGATCTCCGAGGGGCCGGCCAGTCTGCTTCCGGATCAGGTCGTCCCCGCCCTGCTGTGGCAGCACGACCTGGACGCCGACGGCAACGTGACCGACTCGACCGTGAGCCGGGCCAAGGTCCGCAGCCGGGCCAAGCTCAGCTACGCGGGGGTCCAGCAGGACATCGAGGCCGGCACGGCTGAGGAGTCCGTCGCCCTGCTGCGCGAGATCGGCAAGCTGCGGGAGGCCGTCGAGGCCGCGCGCGGCGGGGTCTCGGTGAACCTGCCGGACCAGGAGGTCACCCTGGAGGACGGATCGTTCCGGCTGAGCTACGTGGCGGCACTGCCGGTGGAGGGCTGGAACGAGCAGATCTCCCTCATGACCGGAATGGCTGCGGCCCGGATCATGCTGGACAGCGGTACCGGGATCCTGCGGACCCAGAAGGAGCAGGCCGACCAGCACGTGGTCCAGCGCGTGCACGACATTGCAAAGCTCCTGGGCATCGACTGGAAGCCCGGCGTCTCCTATGCCGCGCTGGTCAACTCCCTCAATCCGGCTGACCAGAAGCACATGGCCTTCCTCAGCGAGGCCACCGCCATGCTGCTCAAGGCGGAGTACACCACCTTCCGCGACCACCACATCCCGGAGCACACGGTCCACGCGGCTATCGCGGCCCCGTACTCCTACTGCACGGCCCCGCTGCGTCGCCTCATCGACCGGTACACCGGTGAGCTGTGCGTGGCTGCGTGCGCCGGCCAGGCCCCGCCGAGCTGGGTGCTCGACGCCCTGTACTGCCTGCCGTGCGACATGGCGCGGGGGAAGGGGAAGGTGGCGGACCGGCGCGCGGTGGACCTGGCGGAGGCCGCGGTGCTGAAGAACCGGGTGGGCGAGGTCTTCGGCGGCACGGTCATCAACACCGACGCGGAGGACGAAAAACCGAAGGAGGGCATGGTGCACCTCGCGGAACCAGCCGTGATGGGCAGGATCACGTCCGGCGCCAAGCTCGACCTGGGCGCGAGCGTCCAGGCCAAGCTCACGCGGGCCGACCCCCTCTTCTCGGGCAAGAACAAGATCCTCTTCAATACGGTGTAGCGGCCCGTCGACTCCGGCGGGCCGGGTCGCCCGCGCGGCCGGCACCGCCGCGACGACGGCCGTCGAGTCGTCGGCGTGGGAGGCCGGGTCGGTCACCTCGCCGGTGCCGCCCGCTGGGGCCAAGGGACACCGCTGCTCAGCACCTTCTAGAAATGGACTGGACAGGCTCGGCGAACTCTTGTCCGCCGAGCCCCAGCCGGTTCCAGGTCGCCGTAGACGTCGTGGAAGCCCGCCCGAAGACCGCGGAAGAGGGCTGAATGCAGGGCGGGAAGCCGCACGGCGGTGCGGTGTGTCGACTCCTTCACCGTCCAGCGCACCGGGCCCGAACACTCCAGAACCCGACGGGCTCGGCGGAGCAAGGCTTCCGATCGCTCGGCCACCACTCGGTCGATGTCATTACCGAGGACCATGACGAAGGCCATCGCGGAAGTGGTGTGGTCCTCGAACCAGTCCATCCACAGCAAGTAGGTGACGGCCTCGACGTTCCGGTCCGCCTCCAACCGCTGACGATAGCTGTCCCACAGGCGCGTCGGCCGGCGACCGGGCGGACCCCTTTCGTGCCGGGCACAGCGCGCGCAGGACAGTGACGACCTTGCCGAGAATGACGGCATGGTCACCCGGGATCGGCTCGTACCCGGTGTCGTCGGGCACCAGTCATACCAGGCCGTCCTCACGGCGCAGTCGCTTCAATGTGGTTTCGCCGTCCAGCATGGCGGCGACGATGTCGCCATGGTCGGCCTCGGGACTGGTGAGCTCGCATGTTCAGGTGTCGCGTATGCGCGGCCGAGCCCAGACGGGGCTCGCGCTGAGTGCTCGGCGCGAGCTCGGCGGCACCCGGCAGTCTGCTGGTCGGCGATTGACATGATGGGCGGCGGCAACTAGTCGGGCGGGTCCTCCGATCGCGTCCGTTGTTCATGGTGACGCGCGACGGCGCGAATACCGAATGGGACTCGATGCCCTCCGAGGAGTTACGCGTCAACGGCAAGTCCACGGCCTGACGGGGCGTGACTCGGGAGGCCGCCCGGCTCAACCGGCTGCACGCACGCATGAGCGGCTCCGACTCTGCGCGGGCCGCGCCTATGACGCCATGGACCGTTCGGCACGGCCCGCGCACTCCATGAGCGGGCAGCCCCGCCCCGTTGCCGACAGCAACCGACTGGGGAACGAAGAGCAGCCCTGGCACAACGCCGAGAACGCGCCCGCATCCGCAGCGAGAAAGGCATCCGCAGGGGAGGGCGCTCCGTCCTCGAGACCGTGGCCTGAGTCGTCTTACGCGCGGCACACCGCACACGTTTCCCGGATCACCGCCTCGGGCGGCGGCCATCGCTGTCGAGAGCTTCAGCTAAGTGGCTGTTGTTCCGAACTTGAGGAGTGCTGGTCGAACGGGAGTCACCTGAACTCCCGACCCGACCGGTCCTCCCCCGCCGTCGTGACCTCCGCGTCCATCACATCGAGCGGCAGCATGACCGCGCGCACCGGGTGGACGTCACGTCGCCGAGGTGCCCGGCCGCACGGCGAGGCCAGAGCACCCACAGGCACGACGCCTGGCGTACCGCCACCACCAGCGTCCTCGCAGCAGTGCGCAGCTTGTCACCCGAGCGGTGGGAGGCGAGGACGTCCGCAATGGCCAACCGGCGGCGACTGTGAAAATCGCTGTCCGATCACCAGAGCACGGTGATAGACATCCGGCGTGGAAAAGAATCTTGAGTTCCCTGACCTGTTGCGACTGATCGATGAACGGTCGACCGCCTTCCGCGCCGTGGTCGCCGCCGCGCCCGGTCTCGACGCGCAGGTGCCGACCTGCCCCGGGTGGACGCTGTTCGATCTGGTGAAGCACCTGGGTGGGGGAGACCGTTTCTGGGCCGCCATCGTCGGCGCGGGGTCTGCCGACGCTCCCCCGGCCGAGGCCGTCGCCGCGCGCGCCGCGCTGGAAGTGCCGCAGGAGCGTGAGGCCCTGCTGGCCTGGCTGGCCGCGTCGACGCAGCTCCTGCTGGGCGCCCTGCGCGAGGCAGGCCCGGAGAGCGGTTGCTGGACGTGGTGGCCCGCGTCGCAGTCACCGCAGACCGCCGACGGCACCGCCCGGCACCGGGTCCAGGAGACCGCGGTGCACACCTACGACGCCCAGCTCGCCGGGGGCGCCCCGCAGCCGCTGCCGGTCGAGCTGGCACTCGACGGTGTGGAGGAGTTCCTGTTCACCGTCTGCGCAACGCCGAGTGCCTGGCCGCACAAGCCCACGGCCTTCGACTTCCACGCCGCCGAGGGCCGCTCCTGGCGCCTCACCGTCGACGGCGACGGCGCACGCACCACCCGCATCCCCGCGCCCACCGCCGCGACCGGCGAAGAGTCGGACGCAGCCGGCGCCTCCGTCCACGGCACGGCCAGTGAGCTGGTCCTCTACCTGTACGACCGGATCCAGGCCGACTCCTTGCACGTTGACGGAGACGCAGGGCTGCTCGACCTGCTCCGCGCCTGGGAGCCGGAGGAGAAGTAGGACGTAGCGGGGGCTGTTGGCCGCGCCTCGAGCCGGTAGGACACGACTCTTCGCCAGGTTCGTCAGTCGCGGCACCGGACTCAAACCCGCGAGGCGGCCTCGGGGCGTCACCAAGCCGACCGTCTACCTGGATGGCAGTGCGAATTTGTCCGTCCCAGCGATCACGAGAAGCGACGCGACTGCCGTCGTCCCGATCTCGTCGAGAAGTCAGTCGATCGGCTGCCGTGCATGAGAGCAGGGCCTCTTGGTAGCTCGAAGGGTGTCGAAGCCAACGTGCTGTCCAGGAGGCCCTGTTGTCGCATTTCTACGGAAACGCGGGAGTGGGGTCCACTTCAGCCACTCTCGCGTGTGACTGTCTGGCTCACAGGTTCGGGAACGCCAGAGACCACGGGGCGCGCGAGCGTCGGTATCCCACCGACATGTCGGACGCCGAGTGGGCGGTGGTCCGGCCACTGCTGCCGGTGCCGGGCTGGTTGCGGGGCCGGGGCGGGCAACCCGAGGCTTATTGCCACCGCGCGATGCTGGACGCGATCCGCTACCTGGTCGACAACGGCACGAAGTGGCGGGCCATGCCTGCCGACTTCCCACTGTGGGACCAGGTCTACGCGTTCTTCCGGCGCTGGCGCAACCACGATCTGGTCCGCGAGTTCCACGACCGGCTCCGCCGCCTGGTCCGCGAGCGGGCCGGGCGGGACTCGGAGCCGGGCGCGGGCGTGATCGACTCGCAGTCGGTCAAAGCGGACGCGGTCGTCGGCTCTGACAGCCGCGGCTTCGACGGCGGCAAGCTGATCAACGGGCGCAAGCGGCACGTCGTGGTCGACACCCTTGGCCTGCTGCTCGCGGTGATGATCACCGCAGCGGATGTGGGCGACCGCGCCGCGGCCCAGGTCCTGCTCACCCAGGTCACTGCCGCGCACCACCTGCTGGCCCTGGTCTGGGCCGACGGCGGATACACCGGCAGCCTCGTCGAGTACTGCCTCGCGGCCCTCGCCCTGGTCCTCGCCATCGTCAAACGCAGCGACGACATGCGCGGCTTCGTCGTGCTGCCCAAGCGGTGGATCGTCGAGCGGTTCTTCGCCTACCTGATGCGAAGTCGCCGTCGTGCGCGACTTCGAGCGTTCCATCGCCAGCGCGGAGGCGATGGTCTACTGGTCGATGACGATGCTCATGACCCGCCGCGTTGCCCGGCCACGTCCTTCGCGAGCGTGAATCGGCCAGGTGCCGGCTCAATCAGCCAGCCGCGCGCCGTCAGCCGCTTGGCCTTCGATCGCAGTGCCTCCACCTTTCCCGGTACGGGGTCCAGGCCGAAGCAGGCGGCCATCTCCTGGCACGTCAACGCTCCTTGACCGAGTCGGTTACGGTCGCTGAGGGCCTGCAGGATGCGCTGGTAGTCCACCGACAGCGCCGACCAGGCCAGCCCCGCGCGCCACACCGGCACCACTGTTTTCGGCTTCGCCGCCTCCGCCGGTTCGGGCCGCGCCGGTTGCACACCGGGAGCCGGCAGACCCTCGGAGGCGGCGGGGCCGACGACGGCGTCGTTGCCCGGGGCCAGTACCTCGCCAACGCGTGAGCGGGCGATGACCCACTCGTTCCACTCCCGCTCAGCCAAGGCCAGCTCCGCCTGGAGGCGGTCGGCCTCCTCCCGCAGATCGTCGACACGACGGCGAGCGGTGAGCTCACGCTGTTCCAGCAGTCCCACGACCGACGGGATCCTCGACCTCCACCAAAGCAACGACACGACACGTCACCACTGCCACGAGACCGCCGACCCTATGCCTGACCAGCGAGAACGCAGTCCTCAAGCCCGGAAAGACAACAACCTCTAAGCTTGACGTTTTTGGTCCGCCGTCGAACAGGGCTCGAACTTGTTCGGGGTTTCCCCTGTTCACGGCGTGTCCACGGGGCCAGGGCCTGATCCTGCGGGCAGAGGTCGGCGCGGCGCGTGGAGGCCGGATCGTGGGACAGGTCGAGCACGGGGTTCAACCAGACGCGTTCACGACGGTGACGGCGTTCCGCACCGAGCTGTACGCCTCCCTGCTTGCCCGGGGTGATGCCCTCTTCGAGCTGTGTGATGCGTTGTTGTGCACCGACGTTCCGGTTCGCACGCTCGTGGACTTGGCCCTCGCGCCCGAGCACCGGCGCGGGCACGGCGCCCTCTACGCCGGACTGAACCAAGGCCGGATCGACGTCGCCCGGCTCCGCCGTGCCCTGGTCGAGTGCCGCTGCCCCGCGCGGCCGACGGGCGTCTGGTGCTGGCGGTCGACGTCTCGCCGTGGCTACGGCCGGACGCCGACACGTGCTCGGACCGTTCCTTCTGCCACACCTTCGGCCGGGGCCTGGGCAAGCACCAGATGGTTCCGGGCTGGCCGTACTCGATCGTTGCCGCGCTGGAGAGCGGCCGCACCTCCTGGACCGCCCTGCTCGACGCGATCCGGCTGGAGCCCGGCGCCGACCTCGCGGCCGTCACAGCCGTCCAGGTCCGCGAGGTCGTCGAACGCCTCATCGCGGCGGGCCAGTGGCAGCGGGGCCAACCGGACGTCCTCGTCGTCCTGGACGCCGGCTACGACGCGCCTCGCATCGCGCACCTCTTGGCGGACATGCCGATCGAGGTCTTGGGCCGGCTCCGCTCTGACCGGGTGATGCGCAAGCCGGTCCCAGTCCCGTGGATCTGCCCGCCGCAGGGCGGTCGCCCGCCGAAGCATGGAGGCGAGTTCGTGTTCGGCGACCCGCTCACCTGGGGCGAGGCGGCGGCGGTCACCTCCACGACCACGGAGCGGTACGGGATCGCGACCGCTCAGGCGTGGGACCGGCTCCATCCCCGGTTGACACGCAGGGCCGCGTGGGGGGATCACGTGGGGCCGTTGCCGATCATCGAGGGCACGGTGATCCGGTTGACTGTGGCGAAGCTGCCCAGCGGCGGGGTCAACAAGCCGGTCTGGTTGTGGTGGTCGGGCACCGGGGGCGCCGCCGGGGACATCGACCGGTGTTGGCAGGCGTTCCTGCGCAGGTTCGACGTCGAGCACACGTTCCGCCTGCTCAAGCAGACCCTCGGCTGGACCCGGCCCAAGCTCCGCGACTCCGCTGCGGCCGACCGCTGGACCTGGCTCGTCCTGGCCGCCCACGCACAACTCCGCCTCGCCCGCCCGCTTACCGCGGATCTTCGCCGGCCGTGGGAACGACCGGCGGAACCGAACAAGCTCACCCCCGCCCGGGTTCGCCGAGGGTTCAGGAACCTGCACGCGCGGACGGGCACGCCGGCCCGTGCACCGAAACCCACCCGACCCGGCCCCGGCCGCCCACTCGGCTCGAAGAACCAGCAACCCGCCACCCGCTACGACGTCGGACGCGTCCTCGCCACCGGCGAGCCCTACACTCGGCCCTCACACCACAAGGTCGGCACCAAGCCACGGCGCACTGGAGAACGTCAAGCCTAGACTCTGACGATGATCGAGATCCTCGAGAACCTGGACGTGCTGTCCCGACCACACCTCGACCTCACGACCGTCGAGATGGGCGGCACGGCGCTGGGAGCACCAGCCACCAGCATTCCACGCCGGATCATCACCCAGGCCCAGTCCTCCGTGGTCGCCCAGTACTGCGGCGGGACCAACATCGACAGCGAGTACCACGACGCCGACGGGCGGCGGCTGACCCTCGACGAGGTCATCGACCATGCTGCCCGGTCAGACGGGTTCTTGTACTGCGCCGACAAGCTCACCTACAAGATTCGGGCCGGAGTCGTCGTCGGCTTCGCGATCTACGGACCTCATCTTTCCCATTTCTCCCACCTGGCCTCGTACGAGGATCTCCTGGCCGTGTTCGGCACACCCGACAGGGCGCAGGAAGACGAGGCATACGGCGACCTCATGGGCTACGACAACTACTACTGGGGCGCGCAAAAGCACGTGCGGTGGGACGCCTGGGACGACCGAATAAGCCTGATCAACCTGGGCGCTTTTGAGGGCAACGCGGGTCCGTGACCTTGCCGGATCCAGGCTCGAGAGTGTGCTCCGGCTTGACCTTGATACTGACTGCCCGTCGTGGAACTGTCGCACTGAGGTTAATCGTCAAGCTAAGGGCTGTCCCGTAACTGCCAGGAGGGGCGAATCAGGCTCAGCCCCCCTCGTGGTCTGCTGCCGCGGCCCAGCGACGGACGTGTGGGTCGGGATGGACTCGGGCGGATGCGAGTGTGCTTTCACGTAGTTCGTGCAGGGATAGCGGGTATGCCGCGCGGGAGGTAGGCAGGCCCAGCAGGACCCGGTGGCGCATCTGCAGGTCGGTCGCTTCGGCGAACACCCGCATGGATGCCTCCAGCCAGGCGGCCTTGATGTCCTGTGAATCGTCCAGAGCGGGATCACGTACCCCGCCGGGCCCGTACGCCGGGGATCGATCTGCACGCAAGGGCACATGGGCGCTGTACCAGGCCCGCACGGCACCAGCTCGCTCAGCATCCGTGCCGATGCGCAGATAGTCGACCAATGCCGCCATCACACGGCGGCGTCCGAATGCGTAGACCGCCGGCTCGACGAACCAGCGGCAGAAGCCGGGATCTGGGTCGTACACGGCTGCAGCCATCAGCGGGGCGAACAACACCTCCGGCAGAGTTGCGCGTTCGAGCAGGGGCTTACGCACCGCATGGGCGAGACTGCGGGCCTGGTCGTTCGGCTTCATGGCGACGTCTCCGACGTCCAGCTGCCGAGCCACCTCTATCGCGCATGTCAGGAATGAACGCGGTTCTATGCCGCTCTGCTCGTCTTCGGCCACGGCAGCATTCTGGACTGGCCGTGTCGGCAGGCACAGCATCGGTGGCCGCTGACCTTGCGGAAGGACACTCGCTCGCCCTCCTCTGGCTGGAACGATCACGGTGTGGCTGGTGTGGCCATGGCGTCGGAGCCGCCCTGGATAGCCCCGTTCTCCGGGCTGAGCCCGCGCGCCTTCGGGAAGCTGGTGACGGTTCTCAGGCGCCAGGGCACGGACACAGTCCGCAAGGGCCGGCCGTGGAGCCTTCCGCTGGAGGACCGGGCCCTGCTGGTCGCGGAACCGGCGGACCACTACAGGTGACGTTCCTCCGCAGCCCCACATCAGAACGCACTCGGCGAGGAGACGGCCGGCTCGCTGATGGCTCTCCTGAACCGGGCGGCAGCCGTTCGCGTCGAGGTCGGTCGCAGACCGCTGTCGGAATATGACGAACTGACCGGCACCCGTCCCTTCACACCCCACCCCACGCCGGAGGAGCCCAGTTGAGCGAGCTGGTCAGCACCCGAATCCGCACCACGGCTGCCAAGCTTGGCCTGCCCCACCTGGCCGAGAGCCTGAACCAGTACGCCGGCCGGGCAGACGAGGCCAAGATGGGCTACCTCGACTTCCTCAACCTGGTCCTGTCCGAGGAACTCGCCGTCCGCGTTGACCGACGCTTCCGACAGGGCTTGCTGCTGTCCAAGCGGCCGCACCATAAGACGCTCGACGAGTACGACTTCGCCTTCCAGCCCGAACTCGATCCCCGCAAGGTTAGGACCTCGCCACCCTCGCCTTTGTCGAGGCCAAGGCCAACGCGGCCCTGCTGGGTCCGCCCGGGGTCGGCAAGACCCACATCGCCGTCGCGCTCTCGGTTCGCCGCCTGCCGGGCCGACTACTCCGTCTACTTCACGACCCTCGACGACATGGTCCGCCAGCTCAAGGTCGCCGAGGCGGCCGGACGCCTCAACAGTAAACTCTGTACCTATCTTCGCCACGGCGTTCTGTCGTCGACGAAGTCGGCCACCAACCCCTTGAACGCGCTGAGGCGAACTGGAGTTCCAGGTGATCTCGAAGCGCTACGAAAAGGGCTCGATCATCCTGACGTCGAACAAGACCTTCAGCGAATGGGGGCAGGTGTTCGGTGACGAGGTTCTCGCCACGGCCAACCTCGACCGCCTCCTGCACCACTGTGACGTCGTCTCCATCAACGGCCCCAGCTACAGACTCAAGAACCGGCTCGCCGCCATCGAGCGCGAGACCGCAGCCTAGACCGAGGGCCGGGCTGGGCTGGGGACTCATCGAACGATGCGGATGCCTGGCAGCGGAGACGTCTCTTCGCCTTCCGCGGTGAGGACTTCTCGCGCCAACCGCCGGGCGCGTTCCCACCCGGCGTCGGTGGACAATGCCTCCCTTGTCCACCGATCCACGTAGATGTCCTGGTACATCTCGCTGAAAGCTTCATCGATCATCTGCAGCGAGGGCAACACATCACGACTGAGCTGACCCTCATCGACCAGTCGCCCAGCGAGGCGGAAAACATCATCGAAGCCCAAGGCGATCTCGTCCGGCGGCACGTCGTATTCGTCCAGCCAAGCCACCTGATCCGAAGCCGGCGCCGCGACCACGACTACCGCCTCGATCAGCATGCGATGACAGCTCCTCGCTGCCTGGGAGCGACATGTCAACGAGCAGCGCCCCTGCCATCGGGCAGGACGTTGCGCGAGATGGTCTGTTTCAGGATGCCTTTCGGTCGGCGGGCTTCTCGATCTCGGTGGTCACCCGTGCCCCTCGGAAGAGCACCGGGAGCCACAGGAGACATGCCAGCAGGGGGACTGCGGCGTAGGTGGCCATGCCCACACTGGAGCCCATCCCGTCCATGAGCGCGCCGAGGACGAGATAGCCGATGCCGATGAGCGCCGACTCCACGAATGCGATCATCGACAGCAGGCTCGCGCGGTGGCGCGACGGCACGGCCTCGTTGAACACGTTGTCCACGATCACGGCGGTGATCTCGGGAATCCCGGCCAGGGCCAGGAACGCGGCGATGGTGACCCAGACAAGGCCGAGGCCGCTCAGGCCGAGTGCCGCGGCGAGCGTCAGGAGAGACACCGGGACTACGATCCGGTACCCGATGCGCCGGTCCGCGCGGTCCGACAGCAGCGGAGTGAGCCCGCCGGCGATGAATCCCGCCGATATGACCACGCTGACCCATGCGGTGCCCGCTCCCTGATCGGAGAGGGTCTTCTGCGTAAAGATGATGTACGGCGTCAAAGTCGCATGCATCAATCCGGACACCACGACGAGCGTCACGAGCGCCGGCGTGGCGACCCGAAGCATCGCCCGCCATGCTGTGACGTCGCCGTGCTCCTCGGCTCCGTCCTGCTCGTCCACCGCGTCCGCGCCGCGGATCTCGGGCACCCCTGACATCAGCACCACCACGGCCAGGACGAGGCACGCCGCCGAACCGACGTAGACGACTCCCCAGGAGATCTGCTGCAGTTGGCCGCCGAGGACGATGGCGGCTCCCGAGGTGACCGTCCCGAGCATGGTGAACCGGGACTTGATCTTGACGTAGCTGGCCGTTGCACCACGACGCACGAGCAGGTCGTACAGCAGGGCGGTGTCCGAACCGGACACGCATGCCATGCCCACGCCCTGCCCGATGAACAGCGCCAGGAACACCCAGTAGTGGGAGAACGTCCCCTGGCCGAGCAGACATCCAGCTATCAGCATCTGGCCGATCACGATGCTGGCACGCCTGCCGATTCGGTCGGCGATGACTCCCGTCGGCAACTCCGCAAGTCCGCTGACCAGGTAGAGCAGTGTCTGCAGTAGGGCCACTTGCCCGGCGGAGAAGCCTCGCTGATACAGGAAGATGACGAATACGCCGCGCTGGAACAGCGAGTTGGCGAGCACGGCGTATACGTAGAACGGGCGCGTGACACTTCGTGCTGCATCGTCGACTGCAGCCGACCCGCCAAGGGCCTCCGTGGTGCCGGTCATGCTGCGGGCTCCCTGGTGACTCCGGTGATCATCAGTGTTGGGCCTCCGCCGCCGACCGGAACCTCCAGTCCATACTTCGCGCAGGATATGGGGCCGGCCATCCGGGAACCGTTGCCAGCGCCGCGGCCATCCTCGGTGGTGGTGTCAAGGGCTGGAACCGTAGCGTGCATCTTCTGGCAACGGTTGCGTACATCTTGGAGCCAGCGTGGGCGTGAAGTCAGGGAAATCCCAGACCTCGTCACAGCCCCAGAGCGCAGGCCAGCAGGGCGAAGGTGTTCCACGCGAGCGCTCGACGCTTCGTGTGGCGCGTGAAGCATCCGAACACCGTGAAGCCGGCCCCGCCGTGGAGGCAAGGCCGGCATCGCGGCGGCGTTCCCCCCGGACGCCGCTACTCCTGCTTCTCCCCTGAGGCGAAGCGGGAGATGATGAGCGCGACGATGATGATCGCGCCGTTCAGGAACTGGTTCCACAGCGGCGGAACGCCGGCCAGCGTCATGACGTTGACGACCAGTTGGAGTGTCAGTACACCCGTCAGGGCGCCGAACAGCGAGCCGCGTCCGCCGTTGAGGCTGACCCCGCCGATGACGGTGGCCGCGAAGACCTGGAAGATCCAGCCGCTGCCCTGGTCGGCCGAGACCGAGCCGTAGTGGCCCGTGTACAGGACTCCCGCGAGGGCGGCGAGGACGCTGCCGATGATCAGTACGATCCAGGTCACTTTGTCGACCCGGATACCGGCGGCGCGGGCGGCCTCGCTGTTGCCTCCGATGGCGTACAGGGCACGGCCGTGGCGCAGCCACGCGAGGGCGGAGCCGCCCACCGCGAAGAGCAGGACGCAGATCCAGATCGAGGCGGGGACGCCGATCCAGGTGGCGCTTCCGAGGTAGCGGAACGAGTCGGGGACGTCGACGATCGACTTGCCCTCAGACATGGCGACCTGCAGTCCTCGGAGCATGGTGAGTGCCCCGAGGGTGACGATGAAGCCGTTGAGACGCAGCTTCAGGATGAGGAATCCGTTCAGCGCGCCGATGGCGGCGCCCACCAGGAGACAGACCGGCACGGCTGACCAGGTCGGCAGCACCCCCATGCCGGTGAACCGTCCGACGTCCGGCAGGACGAGCCACATCGCCACCACAGGGGCGAGCCCGATGGTCGATTCGAGGGACAGGTCCATCCGTCCGACGATGAGGATGAGGGCGGAGGCCAGGACCAGCAGGCTCAGCTCGGTGGACTGCTGGGCCACGCCCAGGAGGTTGTCGGCGGTGAGGAAGGCCGGCGACACGATGAAGCCGATCACTCCGAGGACGAACAGCGCCGGGACCAGGGACAGATTCCGGTACCGCTTGAGGTCGATTCCGCGACCGGCTCCGGCGTCGGACCTGATGCCCGGATCCTGCTGCGGGGGCTTGAGGTCAGTCGTGACGGACATGGCTTCCCTTCCTGTCCTGCGTTTCGTGCGGGTCGGCCATGCCCTCCATGGCGGCGACCAGTTCGTCATCACCCCAGCCCTGCTCGAACTCCGCGCCGAGCCGGCCGTGGAACATGGTCACGACGCGGTCGCAGACACGCAGATCGTCCAGCTCGTCCGAGATGATGACGGCGCACCGGCCTTCGTCCGCGACCTGCCGGATGCGGCCGAGCAGGAATTCCTTGGACTTCACGTCCACCCCGTTGGTGGGGCGGATCGCGATCAGTACCTCGGGGTTCGTCGCGAGCGCGCGGGCGATGACGACCTTCTGCTGGTTGCCGCCCGACAGGGCGGACACGGGCGTCGTCGTGTCCGGGGTCTTGACGTCCAGATCGGCGATCATGCGCTGGGCGAACGCCCTGGTGCGCGACGGAAGCACGAGCCCGAACGGGCCGAGCTGATCGCCCACGGTGAGCGTGGCGTTCTCCGCCACGCTGCGCTCCGGCACCAGACCCTGGATGTGCCGGTCCTCCGGAACGAAGCCGACCCCTGCCTTCAGAGCAGCCGGCACGTCTCCGGTCTTGACGGTCCGGCCGGCGACCTCGATCCGGCCCGTGTCCGGTCGGTGGAGGCCTGCGAGGGTCTCGCCGAGCTGGACACAGCCGCTGGCCGCTCCTCCGGCCAGGCCCACGACCTCGCCGGCGCGCACGACCAGCGAGACATCGGCGAAGGCTCCGGGCAGCGACAGCTCCTGGACACCCAGAACCGTGGACCCTTCGCCGGCCTCGGCCCGCGCTTCGCGCGGGTGGGCGCTCCGGGAAGCATGCTCGCCGGTCATCGCCTCGATGAGCGCCTCCTCAGGCAGCTCGGTCACCGGCGCGGTGAGGATGTGCCGGGCGTCGCGGTAGACGGTCACGCTGCTGCACAGGTCGTAGACCTCCTGCAGGTGGTGGGAGATGAACAGGAACGCGACACCCTGCTGCTGGAGATCGCGCAGTTTGGCGAAGAGGCGCTCGATGCCCCGTGCGTCCAGCTTGGCCGTCGGCTCGTCGAGGATGATGAAGCGGGCACCGAAGGACAGCGCCCGGGCGATCTCGACGAACTGCCGCTGTTCCACGGTCAGATCTTTGATCTGCCGCGAGGGATCGACATCGACGTGGTACTCGGCGAGCAGATCGGCCGCTTTGCGTCGCAGTTCCTTCCAGCGGATGGGCTGGAGGGCGCCGCGGCTCTGACGATGAAGGAAGAGGTTCTCCGCCACGGTCAGTTCACCCACGATCGTGGACTTCTGATAGACGCAGGCGACCTTGGAACGCCAGGCGTCGATGTCACCGAAGGCGGGGGCGGGCTCGCCGGAGAACCGCAGACCGCCTGTATCGGGCTTCTGCATTCCGGTCAGGATGGAGACCAGCGTCGACTTCCCGGCGCCGTTGCGGCCGACGAGGGCGTGGGATTCCCCTGGCGTGACGGTGATACGGGCCTCGCGCAGCGCGACGGTGGCCCCGAAGCGCTTGGAGATTCCGGCCGCCTCGACCACGGGTGCCGCGGCGGCGGTCACCGTGTCCGGCATGACGGGCCGTCCTTTCTTCGATGGTTGGGGGCGTGAGGCGGTGTCGTCACTTGTCGATGGAGTTGCCCCAGAGGCTCTCGTCGTCCACGTTCTCCTTGGTCACGAGGGGAGCGGGAAGCTGGTCCTCAAGGCCGTTGGGAAGCTGGATGATCGTCGAGCCGTGGTCGGTGGGCCCGGGCTTGAAGGTCTTGCCCTCGGCCGCCGCGTTCGCGTAGAACAGCGCGTACTTGGCGTACAGGTCGGCGGGCTGGGACACGGTCGCGTCGATCTGGCCCTTGCGGATGGCCTCGAACTCCTGCGGGATGCCGTCGTTGGAGACGATCGTGATGTGACCGGCGTCGCCGACGGGCTTCAGGAGCCCCTTCTGCTGCAGCAGGGCGAGCGTGGGCTGGAGGAAGACGCCGCCGGCCTGCATGTAGATGCCCTTGATGTCGGGATGCTGCGCGAGGAGGGTCTGGAGCTTGCTGGAGGCAACGGCGCCGTCCCAGTTGGTCGGCAGCGGGAAGACCTTGATGCCGGGGAACTTCTCCTTCATGCACGACTCGAAGGCTTCGGACCGGTCGCGGCCGTTGATCGAGGTCAGGTCGCCCTGGAACTCGGTCACCTTGCCCTTGCCGCCGAGCTGCTTCCCGATGTACTCACAGGCCTTGGTGCCGTACGCGCGGTTGTCGGCCCGGACGACCATGAACACCTTGCCCGTGTCCGGCCTGGTGTCGACGCTGACGACGGGGATGTTCTTGCCTTCGAGACGGTCCAGCGTGCTCGCGATCGCCCCGGTGTCCTGGGGCGCCATCACGATGGCCTTGGCGCCGGTCCGCTCCATGACCTGCACGTTGGAGACGAGCTTGGTGACGTCGTTCTCGGAGCTGCTGAACGGAAGAGTTCTCAGCCCGCCCTTCTTCACCTCCAGGTTGAGGTACGTGGAGTAGGAGTTCCAGAAGTCGGAGTCGGCGCGGGGCAGGTCGACGCCGATGGACGGCTTGCCGCCGCCGGCCGTGGCATCGGCGCCGGCACGGTTGCACGCTGTCGCGCCGGCGGCAAGAAGCACGACTCCGGCGATGGCGACAGCGACATGAGCGTTACGGGGCTTCATCGTCCGTGTTCCTCTCGGGTGGCGGGATGCCGCGGGGCGGCCGCCAGGAGACTCCGGCGAGGTCGCGGGGGATGGTCACCACTCACGAACAGATCATCCGATGTCTTCCTGTGGTCGAGGACGTTACGGGCCGATGGCACTCCTGGCAATAGGTGCCTGGAAACGATTCCGCAACCTCCCTTCGAATGTCCCTGACTCCTATTACGCCCGTGGCGGCGCATGGTCTAGCGGGAGTTGGCCGCTCCCTCGCCGACCTCGCGCAGCGACGTGAAGGGGATGGATGCGGGTGACCCTAGTCATCCGATGAATGGCGCGGGTGTAGCTCGCCGACAGATGTCGGTCACTGGGTGTGGAGGGGGCGTTGCGCCACCGAGGAGGCGATTGAAGAGATCAAGGCGCTGATTGTCGACGGTTGTCGCCGGCACGGCTCTCGCCGGGCGACGGGCTGCCGAGGGGGAGATGCTCGCGGAGCGGCCGGGGCTGTCGCGCAACCCGCTACGGGAGGTGGTGCGGGCCCTGACCGCCAACGCGGCCGGCGGCGCGCCGTCGCGGCGATCAAGGTGGCGACCGGGGGACACGTACAGAACCGCATCGTCTTCGAGCAGCTGCTCCAGGCGGGCGCCATCGACGTCCTCCAGCTCGACTCGGCGCGGGTCGGCGGCGTCAACGAGAACATCGCCGTTCTGCTGCTCGTGGCCAAGTTCGGCGTGCCGGTCTGGCCACACGCCGGCGGGGTGGGCCTGTGTGCCGTCTGCAAAGCTCTCGATCATGGTCACGGAGGCCGACTGGTCCCACTGGACCGTGGCGGGTCTGCGGCCGAATGCCGACACGGTGCTCGAAGCGTTTGGACCGCGGCGGCCGATGTTCGGCTCGGACCGGCCGGTGAGCACGCTCGCCGCCGACTGCGGGGCAGTCGTCTCAGTGGCCCGGGAGCTGACCAAGGGGCTCAGGGCACCGGATCGGGACGACGTGTTCCGTCAGACAGCTGCCCGGGTGTGCCGGCTGCGCCCTTGTCCAGCACCTGAGCTGCGTCGGCGTGCGTGGCGCTCGGCGTACGTCCCCGCGGTCCACTTCCCGCGGGGGCGACCCACCACCCGCGGTGTCTTCCGGCGAACAAGGACCGTTCCCTCGCTCTCACCAGCACAAGATTCATCGGATGTCCTCCTCTCTGCCTGGAGTGAAGATCCACGAATCGGGAGAAGTTCTCGGCGGTTGGTTTGTTTGCGGGAAGCCACCGCTTTCGACCGAATCGTATATGGATGGGCTTGTCAGCGGAAGAGGCCACGCGCCGCCCCGGCCCCCCGGGGTGGCGCGTGGCCGTTGCTTCGCGCGCCTGGGTAGCCGCTGAGATCGTTCGTGGAGGTCTCTGCGCGCTTATTGACATCCGACCTTTTGTGGCGTTGTCATGAGGGACACCCCGCGAGTGTTTGAAAACTTGCCGTTTCGTTCGAGTTTGGTTGACTCCCTCCGCTTCCCCCGCAGGAGCCCCCATGCAATCCCTCCGCTCTCCTTGGCGTCGAACCACCTTGGGCATGCTGGCTGTTGCCCTCGCCGCAGCCCTGTCCGGGCCCTCGCCCGCGCTCGCCGCCCGGGCCGCCCGGCCCACCGAGACGGTCGTGGACGTGACCGCGTTCGGTGCCGATCCGACCGGCAGCCGTGACAGCGCGGCCGCCGTCGCCAAGGCCGTACGGCAGGCCAAGACAGTCAGAGGTCCGGTGCGTATCCTCTTCCCGCGCGGCACCTACCAGATCTATCCGGAGCAGGCCGAGGCCCGCGAGCTGTACGTCTCCAACACCGTCGGCGCCGACCAGAGCTACCGGGACAAGCGGATCGGCATCCTGCTCGAGGACATGCGCGACGTCACGGTCGACGGAGGCGGCTCCCATCTGCAGTTCCACGGTCTGATGACCACGTTCGCGGCCATCCGTTCCGTCAACGTCTCCGTCAAGAACTTCAGCTTCGACTACACCGCTCCCAAGGTCATCGACGCCACCGTCAGCGACACCGGGGTGACCGAAGGCCGTGCCTACCGGGTTCTGACGCTTCCCCAGGGCAGCGGCTTCTCGGTGGGGGACCGGCAGGTGACGTGGCTGGGTGAGACCAGTCCGGCCACCGGGCAGCCGTACTGGTCCGGCGTGAACGGCATGTGGTACACGCAGATCCACGACCCGGCCGTACAGCGCACCTGGCGCGGCGCCAATCCGCTCTTCCACGACGTGGCCGGCATGACGGACCTGGGCGACCGGAAGCTGCGCATCGACTACAACACCGGGACCGTCCCCGGCGACCGCGGGCTGGTCTACCAGATGCGCGAGACCACCCGCGACACCCCCTCCGCGCTGTTCTGGGAGTCACAGAACGTCACCGTCCAGGGGCTGAAGGCCCGTTACCTGCACGGCTTCGGTTTCGTGGGCCAGCTCAGCGAGAACATCACCATCACCGGCAACGAGTTCCGTACGGATCCCGCGTCCGGCCGTACCACCGCCGGATTCGCGGACTTCGTCCAGATGTCCGGCGTCAAGGGCCGGGTGGATATCACCGGCAACGTCTTCGACGGCGCCCACGACGACGCGATCAACATCCACGGCACCTACATGGAGGTCGCAGGACGCCCCGCGCCCAACGTCCTCAACCTGGAGTACCGGCACAACGAGACCGCCGGCTTCCCCCAGTTCCACCCGGGTGACGCGGTGGAGATCGTGGAGAAGCGCACCATGGCGGCGGTGCCCGGCATCACCGCCAAGGTCGTCGCGGTCGACGGACCTTCGGGCCGGGACCACGACAAGTCGCTGACGAGCATGACGGTCACCTTCGACCAGGCGCTCCCCGACTCGGTCAGGCCCTGGGACTTCGTGGTGGAGAACACCACGTACACGCCGACCGTCCAGATCAGCGGCAACACCTTCCGCGACATCCCCACCCGCGGCCTGCTGGTCACCACCCGCAAGCCCGTGGTCATCGAGAACAACGTCTTCGACGGCATGTCGATGGCCAGCATCTTCATCTCCTCCGACGCCTACCAGTGGTACGAGTCAGGGCCCGTCACCGACGTCCTGATCCGCCGCAACACCTTCAAGCGGCCCGCCAGTCCGGTGATTCTCGTCGAGCCCACCAACCAGGACGTCGACGCCTCCCGTCCGGTGCACCGCAACATCCGGGTCGACAGCAACACCTTCGAGACCGGCGACGTGCGGCTGCTCGACGCCAAGAGCGTGGCCGGCATCACCTTCACCGGAAACACGGCCGCGCGCCTCGACCGGAAGACCGCGTTCGCCGCACAGGCGCAGAACCTCTGCCCGGCCCCCGGCACCGCCACCGAGGTGCGCGCCACCGCCACCGCATCGCCGTACTCCACCTCGCTGTTCGCCTACCGCGGTTCGTCCGGGGCCGTGATCACAGGAAACAACCTCGACAACGGACTGAACCTGCGCGCAGACCTGCACGCGACCGACCCGGCGCAGGTCACGAGCGACGAGGTGGCAGAGAACGCCGACAAGGTGCTGCCGCTGCTGCCGTCGACCACCTACACCAGCAGCAACACGGCGGTCGCCGAGGTCGACGCGAACGGGAAGGTCACGGCCAAGGCCCCGGGCAAGGCCGTCATCACCCCCACCACCCCCAGCCAGTTGGGGAACATCGCGGGCGTCCCCGTCGAGCTGAACGTCGGAGCCGACCCGTCGTCGCCCCTCTGCGCCAAGTCCCTCCAGCTGGACACCGACAAGTGGTCCGTCGTACGAGACGCGCCGGACCACCGTGCCGTCCTGCCGGGCGACACGCTCGAACTCACCCCCGCCGGCCGCGGATTCCTGTGGGCGGGCGCCAACAGCGCCCACAACGTGGTCCTCACCGGCACCGGTGACGGAAACGGCACCGCCACGGTCAAGATGACCGGCCGCACCCAGCGCGGCTACATGGAAGCCGGTCTCGTCCTCTACGGCGGCGACGACGACTACATCGCCCTTCAGCGCAAGCACAACAACGGCAGCCCCACCATCACCCTCTCCTCGGAGCGCGGCGGCTGGGCCGAGGAGCCGCGCCGCATCCCCGACCCCGAGGAGCAGGCTGTGTGGCTGCGCCTCCAGCGCGACGGTGGCACCGTCACCGCGTCGTACTCCCTCGACGGCACCGCCTTCACCCCGCTCGGCGACCCGGTCGACGCCTCCTGGCTCGGCAGCGCCCGCTTCGGGGTGCTGGCCGAAGTCGAGAACGTCTCCGGCACCGACACCCCCTTCCGGTTCAACGGCTTCACGGTCGACGCGGTCCAGGTGCCCTTCACCTCTCCTTGGTGACCCGAGCCCGAGCACGCAGGGGTACGGCTCCCCGCCGGGGCCGTACCCCTTCCCCCCCACCGCCCCATCCCCCACCCGCAGGATGAGACATGAACCGACAACGCGTCCCCTGGAGGGCGGCGATGGCCGCCCTGACCACCGGACTGCTGCTGGGCACGGCGTCCGTGACCGCTCCGACCGTCACGGACGACACCGCACGGCTTGAGCCGGTAGCGGTCGCGACACCCGACCCCCACACCCTCTGGTACGACCGACCCGCCTCCGACTGGGAGTCCGAGGCCCTGCCGATCGGTAACGGCGCCATGGGCGCCATGGTCTTCGGCGGCGTGCAGGCGGAGCAACTCCAGTTCAACGAGAAGACGTTGTGGACCGGTGGGCCGGGATCCGCAGGCCACAACTTCGGCAACTGGACCTCTCCGCGCCCGACCGCCATCCAGGAAGTGGTCGACGCGATCGACTCCGGCGGCAAGGCCGACCCGTCCTGGGTCGCGAGCAAGCTGGGCCAGCAGCGCGCCGGCTTCGGAGCCCACCAGACCTTCGGCGACCTGCGTCTGGACATGGCGGGGCAGCAGTCCGATTACTCCGGCTACCGCCGTTCGCTGAGCGTGCACGACGCCACGGCGAAGGTGAACTACACCAGCGGCGGCACCGTCTTCGCCCGCGAGTACTTCGCCAGCTACCCGGACAAGGCGGTCGTGGGCCGGCTGTCGGCCGACCGGCCCGGCAAGGTCTCCTTCACCCTGCGCTACACCTCGCCGCGCTCCGACTTCACGGCGACGGCGTCCAAGGGCCGCCTCACGATCCGCGGCACACTCGCCGACAACGGCCTGATCTTCGAGTCGCAGATCCAGGTCAAGGCCGTCGGAGGCACCGTCACCAGCAGCGGCGGGCAGGTCAAGGTCACCGGCGCCGACAGCGCCACCCTGGTCATGAACGCCGGCACCAACTACGCCCAGTCCCACCCGGTCTACCGCGGCGCGGACCCGCGCACGGCGGTGCGGGCCGCGGTGGACAAGGCCTCGGCCAAGTCCTACGACACGCTCCGGGCCGCCCATGTGGCGGACAACCGCGCCCTGTTCGACCGGGTGAACCTGGACCTGGGCCAGGTGATGCCGGACAAGCCGACGAACCAGCTGCGGGACGCCTACACCGGGGGGAACTCCCCGGACGACCGGGCGATGGAGGCGCTGTTCTACCAGTACGGGCGCTACCTGCTCATTGCCTCCTCCCGCCCCGGGTCGCTCCCGGCCAACCTCCAGGGAGTGTGGAACAACTCGACCTCTCCGCCCTGGAGCGCCGACTACCACACCAACATCAACCTCCAGATGAACTACTGGCCCGCGGCCCAGGCCAACCTCGCCGAGACCGCGGCCCCGTTCACCGCCTTCGTCGAGAACCTGAAGCAGGCCGGCGCCACCACCGCCACCGAGATGTTCGGCTCACCCGGCTGGGTGGTGCACAACGAGGTCAACGCCTTCGGCTACACCGGAGTGCACGACTGGTCCACCGCGTTCTGGTTCCCCGAGGCCAACGGCTGGCTGGCATCCCAGGTCTACGACCTCTACCGCTTCAACCAGGACCCCGCCTTCCTGCGGGACCGGGCCTATCCGCTGCTCAAGGGCGCGGCCGAGTTCTGGCTGGACAACCTGCGCACCGACCCGCGGGACGGCAAGCTCGTCGTCACCCCCAGCTTCTCGCCCGAGCACGGCGAGTTCACCTCCGGTGCCGCGATGGCCCAGCAGATCGTCCACGGCCTGCTCACCGACACCCTCGCGTCCGCCCGGGAACTGGGCACCGACACCGCCTTCCAGGACCGCCTGCGCACCGCGCTCGACCAGCTCGACCCGGGCCTGCGCGTGGGGTCCTGGGGACAACTGCAGGAGTGGAAGGACGACATCGACGACAGGGGTGACGACCACAGGCACGTCTCACATCTGTACGCGCTGCACCCCGGCAACCAGATCTCGCCCGCGAAGACCCCCGCCCTGACCGAAGCCGCAAAGGTCTCCCTGCGCGCACGGGGCGACGGCGGCACCGGCTGGAGCAAGGCGTGGAAGATCAACTTCTGGGCCCGGGCGCTCGACGGCAACCACGCGCACAAGATGCTCGCCGAGCAGCTCACGTCGAGCACCCTCTCCAACCTGTTCGACACGCACCCTCCGTTCCAGATCGACGGCAACTTCGGCGCCACCGCAGGCATGACGGAGATGCTGCTGCAGAGCCAGAACGACGACATCGAGCTCCTGCCCGCCGTGCCCTCCGCCTGGCGTACGGGATCGTTCACCGGCCTCAAGGCGCGCGGCGACGTCACGGTCGGCGCGACCTGGGCCGCCACGGGCGACGCCACGTTCACCCTCAAGCCCGCGAAGGCGGGTGAGCTCGCCGTGCGCAGCCCCATGTTCACCGGCGCCCACACGCTGACCGACACCACCACGGGTGCGACCGTGACCCCCACCCGGAACGGGGACCGCATCACCTTCACGGCACTGGCCGGGCACGTGTACAAGGCCACGGGCCACGTCCCCGCACCGCCTCCGGTCGGCCCCCAGAGCGCCAACCCGCTGCACCACCCGGCCTCCGGCCGCTGCGCCGACCTGGACGGCGGCTCCACGTCGCCGGGTACGCACGTGCAGCTGTGGGACTGCAATGCGAGCGAGGGCCAGGACTGGGCGTACGACCCGGCGAACGGCAGCCTCTCCGGCAAGGGCGGCCTGTGCCTGGACGCCGAGGCCGGCAGCTCCGCCGACGGCACCCCACTCGTCGGCTGGCCGTGCAGCGGAAGCGCCAACCAGCGGTGGACCCTCACCCCCGACGGCACCATCACCGGCATCGGCGGCAAGTGCGTCACCGCGGCCGACGGCGGCACCGCGAACGGCACCCGGCTCCGACTCGGCACCTGCCAGGCGGACTCGGCGGCGCAGACCTGGGCGGTCGCCCTGGTGAACCCGGCCACCGGCCGCTGCCTCACCGGCCCCGCGGCGAACGGCGATCCCGTGACCCTGGAGGGCTGCGCCCGCGGTACGGGACAACGGTGGACCCTGGACGGCGCCGCAGGGCCCGTCAAGACCGGAACCGGCGCGTGCCTCGACGTGTCGGGCGGCGGCTCCGCCGACGGTGCCGCGATCGTGGTCGCCCCGTGCGACGGCGGCGACACCCAGAAATGGACGCTGAGCGCTGCCGGCGTCCTCACCGGAGCCGGTGGCAAGTGCCTGGACGCCGGAAGCGGCACCACGTCGGGGAGCCCACTGCGGCTGTGGCCGTGCCACGGCGGCACAACCCAGCAATGGGTCCTGTGACCCGCTGACGAATCCGCCCCGGCCCGGCCGAGCCGGCCGGGGCACGGACAGGGGCACGGCACGGGCGTCGTGCCCCGCGAGAGCACACACAGCACAGAGGAGTCGACATGAACAGCACGACGACCGACGCTCCCCAGGGACCGGGCCGCCGCAGCGTGATACAGCTGCTGGGCGCCACCGCGGTGGTGCTCGCCGCGGGCCCAGCCCTCGGCCTGATCCAGCCTCACCGGGCGTACGCCGCGACGGGCGACGCGACAGCACCCGTCACCCTGACGAACTCCCACAGCGGTTTCCTGCTCGACGTCTACGGGGGCCAGGACGGCGACGGAGCCGAGATCATCCAGTGGACGGCCACCGGCGCCGCCAACCAGCACTGGAGTCTCGTCGACCAGGGCGACGGCTGGGTGACGATCATGTGCATGAAGTCGGGCAAGGTTCTCGACGTGGCCGGCGGGCAGAGCTCCGACGGCGCCCGCGTGATCCAGTGGTCCGCCAACGGCGGCAGCAACCAGCAGTGGCGCCTGGACGACGCGGGCAGCGGCAAGGTGAAGATCGTCAGCCGGGCCAGCGGGAAGCTGCTGTCCGTCGTCGGGGCCTCCACCGACGCCGGCGCCGCACTCGAGATCCGCGGTGACACGGGCGACGCGAGCCAACTGTGGACCCCCGCGGTGATGCCGTACCGGCTGGACGCCACCGCACTGGAGGCCCGGACCGACGCGCCCCTGGTCAACGCGGGCGGTGTCGCGGGCGGGATCACCTACGGCGTCACGCGCAACGGGTGGTACCGCAACGGCGCCGCCTGGTATCCGGTGAGCGGAGAGTTCCACTACGTTCGCCAGCCGGCCCACCGCTGGGAGCGCGAGCTGGGCAAGATGCGCGCCGCGGGCGTGGGCATCGTGGCCACCTATGTGTTCTGGAACCACCACGAACAGTCCGAGGGCACCTGGGACTGGACCGGACGCAAGGACCTGCGCGCCTTCATGGCCGCGGCCCAGCGCCAGGGCCTGCAGGTCTGGCTGCGTGTCGGCCCGTACGTCAACGCCGAGGCGACGGACGGCGGCATCCCCTCCCACGCCCTTTCCGGCTCCCGCTCCAACGACGCCGGCTACCTGGCCAAGGTCGACAAGTACTTCGCCCAGATCGCCGCCCAGCTCAGCGGAATGTGGGTCAAGGACGGCGGGCCGATCGTCGGCATCCAGCTGGAGAACGAGTTCGCCTCCGGCGACCCGGCCCACATCACCACCTTGAAGCAGATGTGCACCGACCACGGGATGGTGGTGCCGTACTACACGGTCACCGCCAACTCCCGGTTCGACAAGGACACCGCGATCCCCCTCCAGGGTGCCTACACCTACCGCGGATGGGAGTACGGAGCGGGCACCGGCGCGACATCCGGGTTCATCTACGGGACCGACGAGTGGACCGCGAACACCGACATCGGCGGTGCCCTCTACGACACGCTCGACTACCCGCGCGGTTTCTGCGAGCTGGGCACGGGCAGCCCGATGCGGGGCCACGACCGCTTCCTCGTCGAGCGGAAGTACGTGGCGGCGCACGCCTACGACAGCGTGGGGCGCGGGGCGAACTACCTGGGCTACTACATGTTCCACGGCGGCACCCAGGTGCCGGGCCTGAACGGGAACTGGCCGCTCACCTACGACTTCCAGGCGCCGCTCGGCGAGTTCGGGCAGACCAGGGACTCCTACAGGCACTACCGGCGCCTGCACACCTTCGTCACCACCTGCTCCGAGGAACTGGTCAGGACGCGCATCACCCGCGACCCCGGCCAGATCCTCGACCCGACACAGACCCGCCGACTGCGCTACATCGGCCGGTTCGACACCGCCGGACGCGGTTTCGTGTTCGTCAACAACACCCAGCGCAACGTCAGCCTGCCGACCCGGACCGACGTGCAGCTCCGGATCGAGCGCGCCGGTGGCGCCCTCACCGTGCCGGACAAGCCGCTGACCATGCCGGCCGACCGCTCCAACGTGTTCCCCGTCATGACCGACCTGAACGGGGTCGATCTGCGCTGGGCCACCGTCGAGCCGATGGCGAAGCTCACCGACCAGGACTTTCCGACGTGGGTCTACTGGGCGCCGGAGTGGACGGACCGCGCACTCGCCTTCGGCAAGGACGTCTCGGTCACCAGCGAACTGGGCACCGTCTCGAAGACGACGACCGGTGACGAACTCGTCGTGAGGGTGCCGGCCGGGCAGCGCACCTCGCTGCTCGTACGCAAGCCCGGAACCAGCACGGTGTGCGCCCGGATCATCGTCCTCGGCGAGGCCGAGTCACTGGGCGCCGTCGTCGCCCCGCTCGACGGACGCGACCGTCTGATCATCACCGGCACCGCCGACATGACCGGCGTGCGGCCGAACGTACGCTTCGCCGCCCCGGCCGGAACCCGGATCACCGCCGACGTCTTCCCCGCCACCGGACTGGCGCCGGCGACGGGGTGGCGCTCCGCCAAGGTCGCCGCGCCGTTCGCCCGGTACACCTACTCCCTCTCCGCGGCGCCGGCGGCCCCGCAGATCACGGCCGACGGGCCCGGCCGGTGGCGCATCACCAGCGATCCCGCCGCCGTGGCTAGCCTGGCCGAGGCCAGGCTCGTGCTCGACTACCGGGGAGGCGAGGCCACATTGACCGGCGCGGGAAACCAGATCACGAACGACCTCTACCACGGCGAGCGGTGGACCATCGACCTCAAGCACCTCGACGACGCCGCCCGCGCCAACCTCACACTTGAGGTCTCCGCATGGGACGGCGGCATCCGCGGCGTCACACCGCCCGCCGGCCCCACTCCAAGCCTGGCCGGCTCGCAGTGGGTCCCGATGCGGGAGGTGACCTGGAACGGGACGGCGTCCGCCCGCTGACCGCCCAACACCCTGCCGCACACTGAACTGTCGTGAGACAGCCGGGACCCGTCTGCCGCTGACGGGTCCCCGCCCGCGGGGCGGCTCCCGGGCGGGTTGGGGGGCAGTCCCCGCTCCGTCCGGGGCGGGGACTGCCCGTCCCGGACGAGTCCCGCCCGGTGCGTTGGGTGATCTGCCTGGTGGTGGGCATGGCTCCGGCGGCGGAGCGAGAACGTGCCCATTTCAGACGGGAGTTCGCCAGACGGCGTGTGCGGCGTGAAGACGATGCGGAGAGATCATTAAGAAACCTTGTTGAATAAGCCCGAACCCCGGTTTCGCTCTTGATTTGCTCCTGCCAACCCGCACAGGGTTCTCTCGAACGTTTGACGCCCCACACGTCAACACGAGGAGAGATCCCCTTTCATGGCAACTCACAAGCGATCCCACGGTCTTCGTAACGCGGCCATAGCCACTGGTGTGGCAGGCGCTGCCGCTGCGGCGCTGTTCGCGAGCAACATCGCCGGAGCGGCCGCCCCGGCCGAAGGGACCGTGCACGGTCTCGGCGCCCCGGGCGCCGTCGCCGGCAGCTTCGTCGTCATCCTCGACGCATCCGCGAACAAGGCGGACCTCGCGAAGAAGTACGGCGGCACACTCGTGCGCTCCTACGGCTCCGAGGTCAACGGCTTCTCCGCGTCCGGCCTCAGTGTCGAGGAGGCCAAGCGCCTCGCCGCCGACCCCGCCGTCGGGACGGTCGTCCAGAACAAGCGGTTCAGCATCAAGGAGACGCAGGAGAAGCCCCCGTCCTGGGGCCTGGACCGGATCGACCAGGCCGACGCGGCGGGCGACCAGAAGTACACCTACCCCGACAACGGCGGCGAGGGCGTGACCGCGTACGTCATCGACACCGGCGTACGGATCTCGCACCAGGACTTCGGCGGCCGGGCCAGCCACGGCTTCGACGCCGTGGACAACGACAACACCGCCGACGACGGCAACGGCCACGGCACCCACGTCGCGGGCACCATCGCCGGCACCTCCCACGGCGTCGCCAAGAAGTCCAAGGTCGTCGCCGTCCGCGTCCTGGACGACAACGGCTCCGGCACCACCGAACAGGTCGTGGCGGGCATCGACTGGGTCACCCAGAACCACTCCGGGCCCTCGGTCGCGAACATGAGCCTCGGCGGCGGCGCCGACGAGGCGCTGGACGCGGCGGTCAAGCGGGCCATCGAGTCCGGCGTGACCTTCGCGGTCGCGGCGGGCAACGAGTCCTCCGACGCCGGGCAGGGCTCGCCGTCCCGGGTGCCGGAGGCGCTCACCGTGGCGTCCAGCACCAAGGACGACGAGCAGTCGGACTTCTCGAACTTCGGCGCGGTGGTCGACCTGTACGCGCCCGGCTCGGACATCACCTCCGCCTGGAACGACAGCGACACCGGCACCAAGACGATCTCCGGCACATCGATGGCCGCCCCGCACGTGGCGGGCGCCGCCGTCCTGTACCTGGCGGCCAACCCGTCCGCGACGCCCGCCGACACCGCCGCCGCGCTGACCGGGGCGGCCACCGCGGACGCCATCAAGAACCCCTCCTCCGGCACCGCGAACAAGCTGCTGAAGGTCGCCCCGTAGCGACACCGTCGCACCACCGGGCGGTGGTGCGGCCCGGACCCCAGGCCGCACCACCGCCCGCACCACATGCCGTACCACGGCCCGCACGCCAGGCCGTACCACGGCTCGCACCACCGCCCGGCGTGACGGCCGCACGCCGGTGAACCGACCGGGAGGTGGCCCTCCGCGCCATGGAGGGCCACCTCCTCGGAACACCCCCGCTCGCGCGGGGACCAGGCCTTCTGAGCTGGGCATTCAGGGGGTCCTCGTGACTTCCCCGGCCGCCACGACCCGTCCTCGTGGCGCTGTCGAAGGGCTTCTCGGGCCGCCGCTACAGGGCGGCGTCCGCTCGCGGCTCCTGTCCGCGTGGGCTCGCGCCCGCTTCCGGCTTCTGCCGCTCGGCGCCGCCCGCGGGGACGCGCACCGTCGCGACGACGAGCAGGGAGGCCACCGCCCCCAGCGCCGCCGCCACGACCAGCACCGCGTTCAGGCCGGACGCGAACGCCTCACGTACCAGGTGCGCCATCCCGGCGCGGTCGCCCTCCGGCCAGCCGGCAACGATCGACCGGGCTTGTCCGCCGCTCAGAGCGACGGCCGCCTCGTGCGGGTCCGGGACACTGCCGTCGGCCCTCAGCACACTCTCGATCCGCGACTGGAAGATCACGCCGAACGCGGCGATCCCCAAGGCGAAGCCCAACTGGCGGAAGGTGTTGACCGCGCCGCCCACCATGCCTCCGCGCTCCGGCGGCACCGTGGCCAGGGCCGCCGCCGACAGACTCGGTGTCACGAGCCCGACCCCCAGGCCGGCGACGACGAGCCCCGCCACGAGGCTGCTGCCCGAAGACCCCGCGTCGAGGGTGGCCTGCATCCCGGAGCCCAGGGCGATGAGCGCCAGCCCTCCTCCGATGGACGCCCGTGGAGGCCAGGGGCCGAAACGGCCTGCGAGCGCGGAGGCGACGAACGCGGAGGCGCACATGGGAAGGAGGTACAGACCTGCTTCGACGGGCTCGTACCCCAGTACGGACTGCATCCACAGGGACTCGTACAACAGATAGGCGAACGCGGCGCCTTGCAGGAACAGGGCGCTGACCATGATGCCGGTGAACGACGGCCTGCGGAACAGCGACAGGTCGAGGACGGGGTGCTCGTGCCTCGTCTCGACCACGACGAAGAGGGTGAGGGCGACGGCCGCCGTGGCGAACAGGCCGAGCGTGAAGGGTGCCGCCCAGCCGTCGGAGTGGGCTCGGATCAGCCCGAACGTGAGGGCCCCGCTCGCCACCGTGAAAGTGACCATGCCGAGCACGTCCGTACGCTGCCGGCCCTGACCCTTGGCCTCTCGCACCGAACGCAGAGTCATCACGACGGCGACCAGGCAGACCGGCAGGTTGACGAAGAAGATCCATCGCCAGTCCAGGTACTGAGTGAGGAGTCCGCCGACCACCGGCCCGGCCGCAGCGGCGACCGAGTTGGTGGCGCCCCACACGGCGAAGGCCACCCCCCGATCCCGGCCGCTGTAGTGCATGCCGAGCAGCGCGATCGTCGTACCGAACATCCCGGCGGCGCCCATCCCCTGTACCGCCCTGGCGCCGATCAGCACACCCTCGTTCGGGGCGACCGCGCACACCACCGAAGCGGCGGTGAAGACGATCAGCCCGACCAGATACACCTTCTTGCGGCCGATCCGGTCGGCGCGGGAACCGACGCCGAGCAACAGCGACGCCAGTGCCAGCGCGTAGATGTCGACCACCCACTGCAGATCGGCGAGCGTGGTGCCGAGGTCCGCCGCCATGGCGGGAAGCGCCACGGTCACGATGGTGACGTCCAGCAGAAGCATGAAGGTGCCCAGGCAGATCGCGGCCAAGGGCCACCATTTACGCATCCGAACCCCTTCGCCGCCCGCTGCACCGAAGAGGTGCCCCCGGCGGCCCCCATGATCCACGGAGGAGGGGCGTTTTCATCCAGGACCCGCGCGCCACGCCCGTGCGTGGACCGCAAGGAGGTATGCCTAGGTCCGCCTGGAGGATCAGCGGTGGCAGGCCGGAAAACGCGCTCATAGCTTCGGGACATGACCAAACGACAGATCGCCCTCGTGGCGTGCACCGTGGCTCTCGCGGCCTCGGGGCTGGGCGCAGCCACCCCGTCGGCCCACAGCCGGACGGTGCACCTGGTGAAGCCCGGCGCATCGATCCAGAAGGCCGTGGACGCCGCGAAGCCGGGGGACACCATCATCCTGTCTCCCGGCACCTACCGTGAGAGCGTCCGCATCACCACGTCCGGCCTGACGCTGCGCGGCTCGGGCCTCTCCGCCACCGCCATCGTGCCCGGCGACGCCGCAGCCGACGACGCGTGCGCCAAGGCCGGTCACGGCATCTGCGTGACCGGGACGGAGAGCCGCCCCGTCGAAGGCGTCACCGTGCGCTCGCTCACCCTCAGGGGCTTCACCGGCAACGGCCTGTGGGCGTCCCGGACCGACCGGCTCACGGTCCACAAGGTGCGCGCCGACAAGAACGGAAAGTGGGGTATCGCCCAGGAGAGATCCGTGCGTGGTGTGTTCAGCCACAACATCGCCCGGAACAACGCCGACGCCGGACTGTTCCTGGCCAACACCACCGACACGGAGCAGGGCGCCACGGACGCCGAGGGGACGGTGCTCACGCACAACACCCTGTCCGGCAACCGGATCGGCATCACGGTGAGGCGCCTGCGGAACGTGACCGTCGCCCACAACGAGGCGACCGGGAACTGCGCCGCGGTGTTCGTGGTGGGCGACGAGTCCAAGCCGCGCGCCGGGGCGATGACCCTGCGCCGGAACAACATCCACTCGAACAACAAGTACTGCCCGAAGACCCCCCGTCTGCCCTTCCTGCAAGGCTCGGGAATCGTCCTCACCGGCGCCGAGGAGACGGTGGTGGAGAAGAACAGGGTCGTCGACAACGTGGGCACCTCGCCGCTCTCGGGCGGCATCGTGCTGTTCAAGAGCTTCGTGGGCGTTCCGAACGAGCAGAACGCGATCCGCGACAACGTGGTGATGAGCAACAGCCCCGCCGATCTCGCCAACCGGGACATCGGTCAGGGAAACACCTTCACCCGCAACACCTGCACGCTCTCGGAACCGGCCGGAATGTGCTGACTCACCGGGTTCCCCGGCACCACCCACGGCACGACAGCAAGGACAAGGCAGACAGATGACAACGGTTGATCCGGCTCCCGCCGCGCCCATGCGGCTGAGGGAGCTCGTGTTCGGGGCGGCGTGCGCCGCCGCCGTACGTGCGGCCGCCCGCCTGGGCGTGGCCGACTCCCTGGGCGACACTCCCATGACCGTGGAAGACCTCGCGGCGGCGGTGAAGACCCAGCCGCGGACACTGCGCAGGCTGCTGCGCGCGCTGTCCTGCCAGGGGGTCTTCACCGAGCACCCCGACGGCACCTTCGCCCACACGGAGATGTCCCGGCTCCTGCGCGAGGACGATCCGCACAGCCTGCGGTACATCGCACTGTGGTGCACCGAGCCGTGGACGTGGGACGTCTGGCCGAAGCTCGACGAGGCGGTGCGCTCCGGACGGAACGTCTTCGAGGACGTGTACGACCGGGAGTTCTTCGCGTACCTCAACGAGGACGCGCCCGAGTCCGCCTACGTCTTCAACCGGGCCATGACGACGTCGAGCAAGCAGTCGGCGCAGGACGTGGCGGACCTTCTCGACCTCGGGGACGTGTCCTGCGTCGCCGACATCGGAGGCGGACAGGGGCACGTCCTGGCGAGTCTGCTGGAGAAGCACCCCGCCCTGAACGGCGCGCTGCTCGACCTGCCGGGAGTGGTGGAGAACGCCGACCCGCGACTGCGGGACGGCGGCGCGCTGAGCCCCCGGGTCCGTGTCGTGGCCGGCGACTGCCGCGAGGACATCCCGATCCAGGCGGATGTGTACATCATCAAGAACATCCTGGAGTGGGACGACGACAGCACCCGCAGGGCGCTCGCCAACGTCCGCAGGGCGGCGCGCCCCGGCGCCCGGGTCGTCGTGATCGAGAACCTCGTGGACGACACGCCTTCGATGAGGTTCACGACCGCCATGGACCTGCTGCTGCTCCTCAATGTCGGCGGTGCGAAGCACACCCGGCAGAGCATGGTCGACCGGCTGACGGACGCGGGGCTCGTCATCGGCGAGATCCGCCCGGTCAACGCGTACCTCCACGCCTTCGAGTGCACCGTTCCCGCCTGACGGGGCCGAAGGAGGGAAACCCGAGGCCGCCCGCTCCGCGTCGTTCGCGGGGCGGGCGGCCTCGGGTTTCCCTGCCGTGCGTACCTCGGGGGATCAGGAACCGGCGTCGCGCTCCCAGCTGTAGAAGCACTGCGCCATGGCGTCCTTGGGGCTTCGCCACGTCTGCGGGTCGTACGCGCTGACGTACGCCGACAGTTTCTCGCTGGCGTCCCGGAACTCCGGGTGGCCGGTCAGCTTCGCGATGGCCGGCGCCGGGTCCTGGTCCGACTCGATGAGGTGCAGGTACACGTCGCCGAACTGGAACAGACGACGCCGGGTGACGCCGACCAGGTGGGGGAGTTCGCCACGGTCGGAGGCGGCGAACACGTCGGCGATCGCCGGCGCCGAACCGGGCGCCATGCGGGCGACGATCAGAGCGTGGTGCATCGAGCGTCCTTCCAAGGTGTGCGGGTGTGCGCGGCCGGGTGCGGTCAGCCGGGCAGGACCGAGGCGCTCCGGCGGTCGCGGGCGACCTGCTCGACGCGGTCCCGGATGAGGGCCATCTGCGTGCGGGAGTTGCGGTTGATGTTGTCGGTCATCCAGGCGTCGTCGACCGGAGCATCGGGCTTCATCGCGAAGTCCTGCACCCAGCGCATGTGGACGCCGGCCGGCGTCTCCTCGTACTCCCACCGGATGTTCATGTGGTCGAACGGGCCGGTCTCGACGCGGCGGGCGCGGACGGTCCGCGCGGGGCGGTCGACGGTGCGCTCCGACACCCAGCTCCAGACCTTCCCGGACTCGTCCGGGTGCATGGTCAGGCGGAAGGTGGTGGAGTCGCCCTCGCGGGAGAGCACCTCGAGGGAGGCGTACTCGCTGAAGAGGTCTGGCCAGTTCTCGATGTCGTTGGTGATGTCCCAGACGAGATCGAGCGGGGCGTCGATGGTGATGCTGTTGTCGGTGTGGCCGGACACGTCAGACTCCCGTCTTGAGGGCGCTGTTGACCAGGCCGAGGAACTCGGCGGGTGTCTTGCAGCGCTCGGCGTCGGTGGGCAGCGCCACGCTGTACCGGTTCTCCAGCTCGCCGACGATCCCGAGCAGGCCGAGCGAGTCGAGGCCGAGGGTGGTGAACGGCGCGTCCGGCGCCTTCTCCAGCTCCCGGGCGTCGACGGTGACCCCGGCCGCCTGCTTCATCAGCGCGGCGAGCTCGTCGAAGGTCAGTGCGGTGGTGATCATCTGTGCTCTCCTTCCCGCCCGGTCCTACCAGGCGGAGTCGTCGCCGCGGCGCACGACCAGCGCCGCGTTGGATCCCATGAGTCCCCGGCTGAGGACGAGGGCCGTGCGCAGCTCGGCGGGGCGAGCGCGGGACATCACCAGATCGAGGTCGTGGCAGATGTCGAACACGTTGGGGGTGGGGGGGACCACGCCGTGTTCCATCGCGAAGACCGCGGCGGCGGTGTCCAGGACGGGCGCCCCGCAGTAGGCGCGACCGATGCCCGTCTTGGGCGCCGTGACGGGTACGCGGGTGGCGTGTGCCCCGAGGGCGTCGGCGATCGCCAGCGCCTCGGCGCGGTCCGCCTCCGGTACGCCCAGGGCGTCGGCGAAGACGACGTCGATCTCCTCGGGCGCGCACTCGGCCTCGTCGAGGGCGACGCGGATGGCGCGGGCGAGTCCCTCCCGGGACTCCTCCCACCGGGAGGCGCCGGTGAACGTGGCGCCGTGGCCGGCCACGACGGCCCGGACGGCCGCTCCCCGGTCGCGGGCACGGGACTCGTCCTCCACGACGAGCATCGCGCCGCCCTCGGCGGGGACGAAGCCGCAGGCTGCCTCGGTGAAGGGCCGGTAGGCGCGGTCCGGGTCCTCGACGGTGCTGAGCTCCGGGTATCCGAGCTGGCACACCATCGAGTACGGGGCGAGGGGCGCCTCCGCCGCTCCGACGATCACCGCGCCGGTCCCACGCCGTACGGCCCGGGCCGCGTGGGCGAGGCCGTCCAGGCCTCCCGCCTCATCGCTCGCGACCACACCGCACGGCCCCTTGAACCCGCTCCGGATGGAGATCTGGCCGGTGCTCGCGGCGTAGAACCAGGCGATGGACTGGTACGGGCCGACGAACTTGGATCCCTGGGCCCAGAGCTTCTGGAGCTCTCGCTGGCCGAACTCGCCACCGCCGGAACCGGCCGCGGTGACGACGCCGATCGAGAAGGGCTCCTCCGGTGCGTCGTGGCCGAGGCCGGCGTCGTCGAGGGCGAGCTGGGCCGCGGCCATCGCGTAGTGGCTGAAACGGTCGGTCTGGACGAGGAAGCGCTCCTCGATCAGGGCGGAGGCGTCGAAGCCCCGGACCTCGCCCGCGACCTTGAGCGGCAGGTCCTGGCACCCCTCACGGGTGATCCGGTCCAGTACGCCGAGCCCTTCCCGGACGGACTTCCAGTACGCGTCGGCACGCAATCCGTTGGGGGCGATCACACCGATGCCGGTGACGACCGCGCGCCGTGGGCGCTCAGTGCTCATCGTGTCCTCCCGCCCGGCCCCGTCAGGAGGACCGCGGACTGGAATCCGCCGAATCCGCTGCCCACGGAGAGCACGTTCCTGAGCTTCCGGGGGCGGGCGGTGCGCGGCACGTAGTCCAGGTCGCACTCGGGGTCGGGGGTCTCGTAGTTCGCCGTCGGAGGTACCACCTGGTGCTTCAGCGCGAGAACGCAGGCGGCCACCTCTATCGCGCCGATCGCGCCCAGCGAGTGCCCCACCATGGATTTGATGGAGCTCATGGGCGTGTCGTAGGCGTGCGCCCCCAGGGACCGCTTCACGGCGGCGGTCTCGTGGCGGTCGTTCTGCCGGGTGCCCGAGCCGTGCGCGTTGACGTAGTCGATCAGCGTGGGGTCGAGCCGGGCCTGGTCGAGCGTCGAGTCGATCGCCCGGGACATCTCCAGCCCCTCGCCGGTCAGACCGGTCATGTGGTACGCGTTGCCGAAGGTGGCGTAGCCGCCGATCTCGCAGTAGATGTGCGCACCGCGGGCCCTGGCGTGCTCGTACTCCTCCAGAACGAGGACGGCCGCGCCTTCGCCCATGACGAAACCGTTGCGGTTGTTGTCGAAGGGCCTGGAGGCGTGCTCAGGGTCGTCGTTGTCGGGCGATGTGGCCTTGATGGCGTCGAAGCAGGCCATGGTGATCGGGGATATCGGGGAGTCCGACGCGCCCGCGATGCAGACGTCCGCCCGGCCTTCCTCGATGGTGTGGAAGGCGTAGCCGACGGCGTCGAGGCCGGAGGTGCATCCGGTGGAGACGGTCTGCACCGGGCCGCGGGCGCCGAACTGTTCGGCCACGACGGAGGCGAGGGTGCTCGGCGAGAACGCCATGTGCAGCTTGGGGTCGGCCGCGCGGTGGTCCACGTCCCACCGCCGCCCGCCCTCGCTGACGAGGACGTAGTCGTGTTCGAGCCGGGTGGTGCCGCCGACGGCGCTGCCCAGGGAGACGGCGACGCGCCAGGGGTCCTCGGCGTCGGTTTCGAGTCCGGCGTCGCGGACGGCTTCCCCGGCGGCGACGACGGCGAACTGGATGTACCGGTCGGCGTGGCGGCTCAGGTCCGGGTCCAGTCCGTGGTCCGCCGGGTCGAAGTCGCACTCGGCGGCGATGCGGGAGCGCAGCCCGACGGGGTCGAACAGGGTGATGCCGCGGGTCGCGGTACGGCCGGCGGCGAGGAGGTCCCAGAACGCCTTCGCTCCGGTGCCGCCCGGAGCGACCACACCGATACCGGTGACGGCCACTCGCCGGGTCACTCGATGGCCCCGCTTCGCTCGGACACCTGTCCCGGGTCGTGCACGGTCAGGTGCGGGCCCGCGGCGGCGAGCTCGGCCTCGTCGGTGACCTCCGTGTCGACGTGGCCGAGGCTCGGCCGGGGGGCGAGCGGGCCCAGGTGGAAGACCATGCGGGCCTCCACGTCGCCCACGTTGCGGAAGCGGTGCCGCACGTCGATCGGGATCAGGAGCCCCTGATCGGGCCGGAGTGCGTACGTGTCGCCGTCCAGGTCCACTTCCAGAGCGCCCGAGACGACGTACACGAACTCCTCGGAGTACGGGTGGTAGTGCTCGCCGATGCGCTCGCCCGGCTGAACGATGGCCAGGCCCATGAAGCCGCTGGTGGCACCGACGGTGGCCGGCGTGAGCATGGCCCGCAGGTCACCTCCCCGCCTGCGGTTGGGTTCCGTCTCGCTCAGGTTCACGATGCGTGGACGCTGCTTGAGCATGGTTGATACCTCCGGATGTGGCAGTGACGTGCTGGGGAGCGACTGCGGCGGGGCCGCGACCGGCCGTCAGGAATCCGCAGAGCGGTCGGTGACGGGCAGCATGTCGGCGTGCGACAGAAGCCGGTTGATGTTGCGCTCCGTCTTCAGGGAGCCCTCGACGCCGATCGCGGCGCCGTCGAGCAGGCGCTCCAGCTCCGCGGCCTTCCCGGCGCCCTTGAGCCCGAGGGAGGCGACGGGGTCGAGGTCGAGTTCGCCGGTGACGTCGACGAGGCGCACCACGATGTCGTCGCGCTGGAACACGGTGCTGGCGTACACCGGGCTGTCCGGATCGTCCGCCGCGGCCCGGTCCTGATGGGCGAGCAGCCGGGCCAGCTCCATCCCGCAGCCCTCCTTGGCCGGGTAGTACAGCGCGTGCCGTCGCAGGCCGGCCGGGGCCGGCCGACTGGACACCACGTGCTGGACGGCCGGGAGCGCGGCCCGGGTGAAGAACACACGTGCCGACTCGGGGTCGGTCAGGTCCCGGTCCTGCTCCAGGTACGGGTTGATGGCCTCCTCGACCGCTCGTACCTCGGGCTGACGGGCGACGTGCCGCAGTGCCGCGAGGAGGTCGCCCTCCACCTCCACGGCCCGCACGACGCGATTGCCGTGCATGAAGAGGGAGGTACGGCGCAGCCGGGTGGTCTCGTCGACCTGGGCCCGGGGCGGCTCGTACCCGGCCAGGATCTCCGCCACCTTCGACTCGGAACCCGGCTTGACGGTGAAGGTGAGGGCGTGGCGTGCCACACCGTCGCCCACGCGGGCCTCCACCTGCGCGTCGGTCGATGCCGCGGTCCGCGAGGCCGGCTGACCAGGGCTGGTCTCCCGGAGGATGCTGTAGCGCATCGAACGGGTGTCCCGGACGCAGCTGTGCATCGGCTTGACGGTTTCGACGTGCTCCTCACTGTTCACCCACGCGAGGAACGGCGGGGCGCTCTCCCACTCGCTGGTGATGAGCCACTGCGAGGGGTTCTCGATGGACTGGCAGAGCTGGTCACTGATGTGACCGGGAACGGAGGCGACCTGCTTGCGCATGAGCTCGTATGCGTCCAGGAACTGCTGCTGAGCTCCCTCGTACAGGTCGAGCAGGAGGATCACCCGCAGCCTGGAGCCGTCGAACACGGACTGCGAGACGCGTCCCGAGGGGGCCATCCGGCACACCTCTTCTCTTCTCGGTGGGGGTCGGGGAACGACCTACGTGTCGGTGGGGGGTGGGGGAACGACCTACGTGACCGACACGCCGGGGTCGTCATGTGTCGATCCTTGACAGGAGCGCCGACAGCGCGCGAGCCCGCATGGGGCGGACGAGTGAACCGCGTGTCATCCGGGTGCCTCCGGCACGTGGCCCCGTCCCCGAAGGGCATGCATCTGCATCCCATCCCCGATTCGCGTCGCAGGTGACGCCGGAGACGAACAATGGACCGATTCGACATGGCCGGCGAAGCACCCGGTCACCGCACGCCCGTACTCATCGTCGGCGGCTCGCTGGTGGGCCTGTCCACCTCGCTGTTCCTGGGGCGTCTCGGAGTGCCGCACACCCTGGTCGAGCGCCATGCGGGCACCTCGATCCACCCGCGTGGCCGCGGCAACAACGTGCGCACGATGGAGCTGTTCCGCGGAGCCGGGGTTGTGCAGCCCATCCAGGAGGCCGCGTCGGTCCTGGCGCGCAACAACGGCATCCTGCAGACGCCGAGCCTGGTGGGTGACGTCGGCGAGTGGCTCTTCAAGGAGATCGACCCCGGCGGCGGGCTCGCCCGCTTCAGCCCCGCCGGGTGGTGTCTGTGCAGCCAGAACGATCTCGAACCGGTGCTGCTCAAGCGCGCCGGCGAGCTGGGCGGAGACCTGCGGTTCGCGACGGAGCTGATGTCCTTCGAGCAGGACGCCGAAGGGGTGACCGCGCAGGTCAAGAGCCGTGGCACCGGTGAGCACACCACCATCCGCGCGGACTATCTCGTCGCGGCGGACGGCCCGCGCAGCCCGGTTCGCGAGCAGCTCGGCATCGGGCAGAGCGGTCAGGGCGACCTGTTCCACAACGTGAGCATCACCTTCGTCTCCCGCGGCCTCGCGGACGTCGTCGGCGACCGGCACTTCATCGTCTGCTACCTGACGAACCCGGAGGCCGACGGGGCCCTGCTGCCGGTCGACAATCGGGAGCGCTGGGTGTTCCACGCTCCGTGGCACCCCGAACACGGCGAGACGCTCGAGGAGTTCACCGACGAGCGGTGCAGGGAACACATCCGGCGGGCCGTGGGGGTGCCGGACCTCGATGTGGAGATCACGGGCAGAGCTCCCTGGCACGCGGCCGAGAGGATCGCCGAACGGTACGCGGACGGCCGGGTGTTCCTCGTCGGCGACTCCGCCCACGAGATGCCGCCCACCGGGGCGTTCGGCTCCAACACCGGTATCCAGGACGCGCACAACCTCGCCTGGAAGCTCGCCGCCGTACTGGGCGGCTGGGCCGGCCCCGGCCTGCTCGCGTCCTACGACGCGGAGCGCCGGCCGGTCGCGGAGACGACGAGCGCCCGGGCTGCGGCGCGGTCGGTCGAACACAGTCACCCCGGGTACGTCCCCGTCCCCGGATCCGGCAGCCCCAAGGGAAGGAAGGGCGGCATCCTCAACGAGGTGCTCGGATACCGCTATCCGCAGGGCGCCGTCCTGGGCGCCGACCGGACGCTGCCGGTCGTGTCCGACGGACTGCGGTTGACGGGCGAACCCGGGAGCCGGGCACCCCACCTGTGGTTGAACCGCGCCGGTACCCGGATCTCCACCCTCGACCTGTACGAGCGGTCCCTGGTGCTCCTGAGTTCCGCGGACGGCGCCGGCAGGTGGCACACCGAGGCGACACGCGTCGGGCAACAGCTGTCGGTGCCGCTCGACTCGTACCGGATCGGCGACGGGCCCGACGCGGAGCTCTCCCCCGAAAGCGACACGGACTGGGCGGAGGCCCACGGCGTCACCACGGACGGCGCGGTGCTGGTCCGCCCCGACGGGTTCGTCGCGTGGCGGTCCGAAGGGGCGTCGGAGGATCCCGGAGCGGCGTTGCAGCAAGCCCTCACGGCCATCCTGGGCCGGGGCTGACACTTTCTCGTCGCCGGCACGGCAGAGGGATGTCCCGGGGAGCCCGGTCAACGGTTGGCAAGCCACCAGGCCGGCTCTCCGGGGACCCGAGGGCGTGGAAGAACGCGGCCGCGCGGGCCGGGAAACCCGCGCAGGTCGTGACCTTCTCGACAACGCTCGTGGTCAAGACGTCCAGCTCGTTCGCCCGTTCGCGCGCAGAACGACCGTTCTTTCCCGAGCACCGTACGGACTGCTGTGACCTGCGGCGTTGATCACCGGCAAGGACGATCAAGACGCCGACCGGGGGACAGTGCGCGCGATCTTCCCGTTGCGGTGATGACCGGGCGGGGGTCTTCTCGTGCACGGAGCACAGCACAGGAGCCGCGCGGCACCGCCGGCCAGGAAAGCTCCGCCGAAGAGGAGAGAAGAAGCATGCGTCTCGCACGTACGGGTCCCCAGCTCGCCCTGGTCCTGGTCGCCCTCGCCCTGTCTGCACCCTCCGCCGTCGCGGCGCCCTCCGGTGAGGTCTGGGTCAATCCGCGGAACGCGGCCCCTGGCACCACCGTCACCGTCAGCACCACCGCCTGCGGTAACGAGACGTACGGCAAGGGCGAGTCGGAGGCGGGCGGGAAGTTCCACCTCCTGCCGGGCGACCGGAAGGGCGTCCTGGTGGGTGAGTTCAAGCTCCCGTCGGACGCCGTCTCCGGCAAGGACACCGTGACCCTCAAGTGCCCGCCGCGCATCAAGCAGACCGTCACCTACCAGATCTCCGGCCGGCCGAACGGTGCCGTGGAAGCGGGCTTCGGCTGGGCCGCAGGCGCCGGCGCGGACGGGGGCGCCGGCGCGGACGGGGTCGACGGCGGCAGCCCGTACGCCCTCGGGGCGCTGGCCCTCGGCGGCGCCGCCGCGGGCGTCCTGATCATGACGCGCCGCCGCGCCACCGCCGCCCGGAACTCCGTCTGATCCCACACCTCCACGCCCCCGGTCAGGGCCCCGGCTCCACGAGGAGATTCTTCGTCTGCCGGTGGTCTGAGGGAGGGGGAGGGGGAGCGGGTGGGAGTGAGCGGGGTGGGGCGGGTCAGGGGTTTCCCCCCCGCCCCGAGGATGGGCCGGACCCGTGACGGGGGTCCGGCCCATCCTCGCGAGTACCCCTGTTCGTGAGGCGAACTCATGCTCCGAGTGGAGTCCTTGAGTGGTGCGCCTCCCGTCGCGGACGCAGGCTGGCGTACGCCGACTTCGCCGGACCACACGGCGGGCGTCCACTCCCACGCGCCCCGGCCCCCGAGCGGCCGGGGACATCCGAGAGACGGGATCACATGGCAGAACAGATCACCGGTCCGGACGACCTGCCGTCCGTTCGCGGGACCGGCAGGACCGTTCGGCGCCGGACGGCGCGACACATCCCCCTGCAGGGGCGCCCCCACCGCGCGCGCACCAGGACGGCGCTCGTCGCGACCGGCCTGGCCGTGCTCGGCGCGCTCGGCCCCACCCCGAGCAGCGCCCTGTCACCCCCTGCCGAGGGGCCCCGGCCGGGACACCCGGCACGGTTCGTGCCCGGTCCGTGCCCGGAGACGCCGGAGCCGATCCCCGGGCGGTGCGGGTTCCTGGAGGTGCCCGAGAACCGCACCCGCAAGAAGACCCGGACCATCCGGACGACCGTCGTGATCATTCCGGCCACCTCGGCGAAGCCCGCCGCGGACCCGGTGGTGTTCATGGAAGGCGGTCCCGGTGGCGACGCGATCGGGGCCATCCCCTTTCTGATCGCCTCCCACGTGAACCGGGACCGCGATCTGATCGTCATGACCCAGCGCGGCGCCCTCCACTCGCAGCCGAACCTCGCCTGCCCGGAGATGGACCGGTTCAACGCGACCGCCGTCGGACTGCCCTACGACGCGCCGTCCACCGGACGAGGGCTGGTACGCGCGGCGAAGCAGTGCCGGGACCGCCTGACGGCCGAAGGAAACGACCTCACGGCCTACAACACCACCCAGAACGCGGCGGACTTCGCCGACCTCCGCAAGGCCCTGGGCATCAAGAAGTGGAACGTCTACGGCTACTCGTACGGCACCGACCTGGGCCTCACCTACCTGCGCCGGCACCCCCAGGGCATCCGCTCGCTGGCGATCGACTCGGTCGTGCCGCCGCAGACCGTGAGCCTGCCGTGGGCCTGGGACAGCGCCCAGGAGGGGATCAACGCGATCTTCGCGGCATGTGAGGCCCAGCCCGCATGCAACGCCCGCTACCCGGACCTCTCCCGCACGCTCACGGAGCAGGTCCGGCGGCTGGAGGAGAACCCCCTGACGCTCACCGTGCCGCCGCCCGGTGGCGGAACCCCGGTGAAGGTCGTCCTCGACGGGGGCACGCTGGTGAACCTGCTGGTCACCAACGGCCAACTGGTCCCGTCCGCCGACGTCCCCGCCGCACTCTACGAACTCGCCGGCGGGAATCCGGAACGCCTCGCGCGGGCCCAGGCCGCCGGCGCGACGCCCGTCATCGGCGAGTTCGCCCACGGGCTGACGCACTCGGTGGCCTGCGCCGAGTGGGCGCCGGGCTACTCGAAGCGCGACGTGCTGGAGGCGGGCCGACGAGCCTTCCCCGGCTTCCCGGACTCCGTGCTGGCGCACGCACCGCAGCTGCCCTTCGAGCACGACCTGTGCCGCGCCTGGAACGTACCGGACCGAACCCCGGTCCAGCGGGTCGCCACCCACAGCAAGGTGCCCGCGCTCATCATCACCGGGACCTTCGACGCGAAGACGGGCGCGAGCTGGGGGCCGTTCGCCGGCCGGACACTGCCCCGCTCGACCGCCGTGGTGGTCCCCGGGATCACCCACTGGGTGGTGCCCCAGGAGCCCTGCGCCGCGTCGGTCCTGCTCTCCTTCCTGGCCCGGCCGACCGCGCCCGACACCGGCTGCGTGGCGGGTGTCGTGCCCAAGCCGTTCACCATCATCCCCTGACCCGGAGGACGCACGATGTCCCCAAGCACGACCCCCCGTCGGCGCCCCGCCCGACGGCTCCCGGCGACGCTGGCAGGAGCCACGGCCGGCGCCCTCGTCGTCGGCCTCGCCGCGATGCCCGCACACGCCGAGTCCGGCACCGACGGCCCGATCGGCACGGTCGCCCGTACGGTGGGCGACGCCCGCTTCGAACCGGGCCCCTGCCCCAGGACGGCGGACCCGATCCCCGATCTGGCGCGCGCCCGCTGCGGCACCCTCACCGTGCCCGAGAACCGTTTCCGGACCAACGGACCCAACGGACCCAACGGACCCAACGGACCCAACGGACCCAACGGACCCAACGGACCCAACGGACCCAACGGACCCAACGGACCCAAGGAGCCCAAGGAGCCCAAGGGCCACGAGGGGCGCAAGATCACCCTCGCCGTCGCGATCATGCCCGCGGAGTCCAGCAGCCCGGCGCGCGACCCGATCGTGTGGTTCGCCGGCGGACCCGGCGACGACGCGGTCTCCGAGATCCCGATGGCGCTCGCCGGCAACCTGAACCGCGACCGTGACGTGATCTTCATGTCCCAGCGCGGCACCTACTCGGCCGACCCGGTGCTCACCTGTCCGAACATCGACGAGTTCAACGCCCGCGCCCTCGGTCTCGTCTCCAACGCGCCGTCCACCGGCCGCCTGCACGTCGAGGCGACCCGGGCCTGCCGCGACCGGGTGGACAGCCGGGGGGCCGACCGCAGCGCCTACAACGACATCGAGAGCTCGGCCGACTACGACGCCCTGCGCAAGGCGCTGGGCGTCAAGAAGTGGAACGTCTTCGGCATCTCCTACGGCACCCACCTGGCGCTCAACTACATGCGCCTGCACCCGAAGGGCGTCCGGTCGGTCGGCATCGACGGCGTCCTGCCGCCGTCCCTGGGCGGCGGGGCCGTGACCTGGAAGGCCGCACGAGAGGGTTTCGACGGCCTGTTCAAGGCCTGTGCGGAGCAGCCCGCCTGCAATACCCGCTACCCGAACCTGAAGGCCACCTTCCTCCGCCTCGTCAGTGAGCTGGAGGCCAACCCGGTCACCACCACCGTCACGGTCCCGGTCCACCCGGAGCCGGTGAAGGTCGTGCTGGACGGGGGCAACCTGGTCACCTGGCTGACCTCGGCCACCCATGTGGCGGCCGGAGTGCCCCGCTCCATCGACGAGCTCGCCCACGGCAACCCGCAGCGGATCGCGGAGCAGCTCGCGGGCGGCAAGTACAGCCCGCAGGCCATCGGAAGGGTCGCCCACGGGTTGGTCTACGGCGTCTTCTGCAGCCAGTGGACCCCGTACGAGAGCCGGGCCGACATCATCCGGGGCGGGCGCCGCGCGTTCCCGTCGTTCCCCCGCTCGATGCTGGCCAACGCGCCGCAGCTCGCCTGGCTCCACGACGACTGCCGCGCCTGGGACGTCCCCCCGGCGCCCGCCTGGATCCGCGACGTGACCCGCAGCGACATCCCGACCCTCGCGCTGTCCGGCGGCTTCGACGCCCAGACCGCGCCCAGCAACGGGGCCTACGTGGCCCGTACGCTGAGCCGGTCCCACGCCGTCACGGTTCCCTACGTGGCCCACGTGGTCTTCGCCGACTCGCGGTGCGCGCAGACGATCACCAACTCGTTCTTCGCCGACCCGTCCGCGCCGGACACCCGGTGCCTGGCGGGCCTCCAGCCCCCGCAGTTCGAGATCGCACCCTAGTACTGCAACGGTGTTTGTCGTGGTGGTTGGGCGGTTGGGCGGGTGCTGGTGATGGCCAAGGCCATGGTCCGCCGGGCGATCGCGGGGGCCGCGATCCGAGTCCCGCGGACCGTGCCGCCCGACAACCGCCCGACACCCGGGGAGCGTCCGGGGAGCGTCCGGAGCGGCGGGCGTTCCCCGGTACGTCAGCGGGCGGTTCCCCGCTCCAGCAGCGCCATCAGCGCGCGGGCTGCCGGGCTGGTGGCCTGTGGCGGTGGGAGCAGGGCCACTGTCTCGTAGACCTCCCCGCCGGTGTCGGTGAGAGGGATGGCGTGCAGGGACTCCCGCTTGTGCCGGAAATGCCGCGGTACGGCGGCGACGCCGAGGTCCTCCTCCACCAGGTCCAGGAGGCTGTGCACGTCGTTCACTTCCAGGCTCACGGCTCGCCGTACGCCCGCGGCGGCGAACGCGGCGTCCGTGGCGCGGCGGGGTCCCCAGCCGGGGTGGAAGTCGACGAAGACCTCCTCGGCGAGGTCCGGAAGCGCGAGGTCCGGAAGCGCGAGGTCCGGAGGCGCGAGGTCCGGCCCGGTCGCGGCGAGCGGGTGCCCGGGGTGGCACAGCAGTGTCATCGGCTCGGCTGCCAGCGGCACCGAGCGCAGCTGGTCGGAGTCCGCCCGGGTGCGGTAGGCGAAGGCCAGGTCAAGTCGCCCGGCGGCGACGTCCTCGGCCAATGCGAGCCCGCCCTCCTGGCGGAGCCGTATCTCCACATCCGGGTGCCGCCGCCTGAACGCGGCCAGCAGCCCCGCCACGTGCACTCCGGCGACACACTGCTCGGTCCCGAGGGAGAGCGTGCCGCGCAGCACGCCCTGGACCGCTGCCACCGCCTCGTGCGCGGCCCGTACTTGCGCCAGGATGCGCTCCGCCTCGACCAGCAGCGCCCGCCCTGCCTCCGTCAGCGTCACCCGGCGGGTGCTCCGTACGAACAGCGGCGCCCTCAGCTCCCGCTCCAGGGCCCGGATCGATGCCGAGAGGCCGGACTGGGAGACCATGAGCCGCTCCGCGGCCCGCGTGAAGTGCCGGTCCTCGGCGACGGCGACGAAGTGCTGGAGATGCCGCAGTTCCATGATTCAGAAGCCTAATCGCTGAATCTCATCGGATTCTCCTGTTGGATCCATGCCCACAGGTCGGGGGAGATTGGTCACAGCACGACAAACCCTCCCGCCACACCCCGATCACCGGGTGCCGTCCCCACGCCATGGAGTCGCGTTGTATACCGCACATTCCGACCGTTATGCCGACATGCCATACCGACGGACCGGGCGCAGTGGCCTGAAGCTCCCCGCGCTCTCCCTGGGGCTGTGGCACAACTTCGGCCCGGACCGCCCGGCGGAGACCCAGCGCTCCATCCTGCGCCGCGCCTTCGACCTCGGGATCACCCACTTCGACCTGGCGAACAACTACGGCCCGCCGCCCGGCGCGGCGGAGTCCGCCCTCGGCGAGTTCCTGCGGACGGACTTCGCGCCCTACCGCGACGAACTGGTCGTCTCCACCAAGGCCGGATACCTGATGTGGCCCGGGCCGTACGGCGAGTGGGGCTCCCGCAAGTCCCTGCTGTCGTCGCTCGACCAGAGCCTGCGCCGGCTCGGCCTCGACCACGTCGACATCTTCTACTCGCACCGCTTCGACCCGGAGACGCCCCTGGAGGAGACCATGGGTGCCCTGCACACCGCGGTCCAGCAGGGAAAGGCGCTGTACGTCGGCGTCTCCAACTATTCGCCCGCGCAGACCCGCGAGGCTGCCCGCATCCTCGGCGAGCTCGGCACGCCGCTCACCATTCACCAGCCGCGCTACTCGATGCTCGACCGGCGCCCGGAGGACGAGGGCCTGCTCGACGCCCTCGACGACCTGCAGGTCGGATCGATCGCCTACTCTCCGCTGGAACAGGGCCTGCTCACCGGACGCTACCTGGACGGCATCCCCGAGGACTCGCGGGCCGCGAGCGACAGCCCCTTCCTGAACCGGGACGCCGTCACCGAGGACCTGGTGACCCGGTTGCGCGCCCTGAACGACATCGCCACGTCCCGTGGTCAGACCCTGGCCCAGCTCGCCCTCGCCTGGGTGCTGCGCGGCGGCCGCGTCACCTCCGCCCTGGTGGGGGCGAGCAGTGCGCGACAGGTCGAGGACAGCGTGGCCGCCCTCCGTAACCTCGACTTCGACATCGAGGAACTGACCCTCGTCGACGAGCTGGCCCGTCCCTGACGCGCGAGACCGTCCCGCGACCACGTCGGACCGGCCGGCACCGCCGAGCTGTGGTGACACCGCCGTAGTAGCTCTGGGCCGGGGTGATCCTGAGCTGGTACGAACCGTGCGGCAGCGGCAGCGCGTAGTGGCCGTCGGCGGCCACGGTCGTCTTGACCGGGGTCCCCAGGGCGACGACGGTGGGTCGGGAGGAAGGGCGGACTCGTGCGGGTCCCGGCCCGTACCGTGCCCGCGCACCGCGGTGGGTTCGTCCGGACGACTCTGGCTCGAACCGGCGCCCCGGTGAACTCCCGGTCGGTCCGTCACCACACCGTCGGGGTCCGCGGGGTGTGGGGCGAGCGGGGCTCACCCCGCCGGAGCGGTGGTACCCCGGAAGGTGCGGCGGTACGCCATCGGTGAGACGCCGATGGCGGAGTGCAGGTGTTCGCGCAAGGAGGTGCCGGTGGCGAAGCCGACCCGTCCCGCGATGTCGTCGACGGACAGGTCGGTGGTCTCAAGGAGGTACTGGGCCCGGGCCACGCGCTGCTGGATCAGCCAGCGCCCCGGGCTCATCCCGACCTCCTCGCCGAAGCGGCGCGCGAAGGTGCGCAGGCTCATCCGGGCGTGCCCGGCGAGTCGTGGCAGTGTCAGCGGCTCGTGCAGGTTCTCCAGCGCCCACTGGCGGGTGGCCGAGGTGCCGTTCACCGACGGCGGGAGCACCGGGTACTCGATGTACTGGGCCTGTCCGCCGTCCCGCCAGGGCGGCACGACACAGACTCGTGCCACGTGGTTGGCGACGGCCGCACCGTGATCCCGCCGTACGAGGTGGAGGCAGAGGTCGACACCGGAGGCGGCGCCGGCCGAGGTCAGCACGTCGCCGTCGTCCACGAACAGCACGTCCGGGTCGAGCCGGACCGTCGGGTACCACGACCGGAAGACGTCGGCGACGGCCCAGTGGGTGGTGGCGGGGCGGCCGTCGAGGAGTCCGGCCGCCGCCAGTACGAAGGCGGCCGTGCAGACGGACACGATCCGGGTCCCGGGCCGGACCGTCGAGAGGGCCTCGGCCACTCCCGGCGGCAGGTCTCGGGAGAGCCTGGAGATGTCGAAGGGCGGCAGCAGGACCGTGTCCGCGGCCGCGAGGACGGTGGGGCCGTGCCCCACCGTCACCGAGAAGTCGGCGTTCGTGGCGACGGGACCGCCGTCGACGGAGCATGTCAGGACCTCGTAACGGTCCTGGAGCGCACCGAAGATCCGGCTCGGGATGCCGAGTTCGAAGGGGTACACCCCGTCCAGGGCGAGGACGGCGACACGATTGAGGTCTGGTTCGCCCCCTTTCCCGTGGACCTTCCCCGCGACCAGTTGCTCCCGTTCTTCGCCGACTGCGCCGCTCGCGCGGAAGCCGTACGGGAGGCCGGTGCGGATGTGGTGTTCGTCGCCGGCTGCGAGATCAGCGCGTTCTGCGGAGGTTTCCTCCCGGGCGACACCTACGGCGACCGACTGCGGGCCATGGCCGGTGCCGACATGGAGTGGTGGTCCTCCCTCGGACCGGTGCACGAACGGCTCAACGACTTCCTTGCCCAGATCGCCGCGACCGTCCGCACGCACTTCGGCGGGCAGGTCACCTACGCGTCGGCGCCCTGGGAGTTCGTCGACTGGGGCGCCTTCGACCTCGTCGGCATCGATGCCTACCGGGCCGCCCACAACGCCCACGACTTCCGGGACGAGCTGCGCGGGCACCTCGCCCACGGCAAGCCCGTCGCGGTGACCGAGTACGGAACCTGCGCGTACCTCGGCGCGGGAGAACGCGGCGGCATGGCCTGGCAGGTACCGCACGGAGCAACCCCGGACGAGGACGAGCAGTCGCGCTACCTCACCGAACTGCTGGACATCTTCGAGGAGGAAGGCGTGGACACCGCGCTCTGGTTCACCCTCGCCGGTTACAGCAGGCCCGGCAAGCAAGACCTCGGCTCCTACGGCGTCGTCCGGATGCTCGACGAGAGGCACTGGGAACCGAAAAAGGCGTTCCACACCATGGCAGCCAGATATAGACGCAGCTGACCAAGACCTCCGGCTTCTGGCAGCACCCGCTCTCCATGCCTCGACCAATCGTCAGGTCAGGAGGCTGGCTGAGGAATGTGTTCTCGGCCTGGTCAAGCACCTGACAGCGGCAGAGCTCTACTGGTTCGCCTGGGCCTTCGAGGGTGCCGATATCGAGCTCCGTGAGCAGGCCGACGGCTCCATCGGCAGGTAGGTGCCCTTTTACCCGCCGTTTCTTATGGCGGGTCACGGAGCCACGGGCTATGCGGGGATACTGCTGTAGTGCTGTTGACGTGGATTGCCGAGGTAGCCGACGAGCCTTTGGTGCTGGAGCCGGCTGACCGTCGGGTGGAGTGGGAGACCAACACCTGGTGGTTGAGCGCGGAGGACGAGGACAGGAGGTCGTTGTCCGTCTCCGCGGTGGTGGCCGCCTTCGAGCGGACTGCCTCAGCCATCCAGGTCCGTATCCGCGAGCTGGGTTTTCCCGGGGTGGCGACGTTCTACGTGTGGCATGACGAGCAGGCCGGACAGCTCCGGTGCTCGACTGGGTCGGTGACTGCGGATGCGTTGCCGTTCGGCGGTGCCTACGTAATTTCCGACGACCTCGGGCCGGTCATCGAAGAGTTCCTCGCCGACAGTGAGCCGGGTGCCATGCACTGGTCGGGCCTGAAAGGCGTGCAGAACCACTCGGAGCAGACCACGGCCGAGCCTGAGGTGGTACCCATCCGGGTCTGGGCGAGCAGCGTTCGGGCCGCCTCGCGATGACCGGTTCTGCGTGTCCGCACTTATGAGGCGGCGGTGGCAGATGAGGGCTGCGGATATGCCCGCGAAGGCGAGGAAGTGCTCGGCCTTGCGCTCGTATCGCCGGTGCAGGCGACGGCAGCCGGCCATCCAGGACATTGTGCGTCCCACGACCCAGCGATGGCTGCCCAGGCGCTGAGAGGACTCGATGCCACGGCGGGCGATCCTCGGCACGATGCCACGCTCTCGCAGCCATCGTCGCAAATGGGCGGCTCCAACGCGCGAACCGCTTGTACGCCGTTTGCCAGCAGGTTCCGAGGACCGGCGGGAGCCGGCGCCAACCGTCGGGGGTACCACCCGCCGGAACAGCTCCCACAGTTCGCCCGGGACCCACTGCTCGACAAGACGGTCCACATCCCGTCAACGATCGCCCTGCACCAAAGGAAACGACGTCTCAAGGGGGTAAGACGGGGCGGAGCCCCGTTGGCTGGGGCGGCTTGACCAGGCGGGGGGCGGTGGGCAGCGGGCCGTCACGGGATAGCGTGACCGCGTGAGGGCGGTCTTGGTTGCATGGTGCCGCTGCAGGCGTTGGAGGGCTTGATGACGGGATGGCGGCGGTTCGAGCTCTTGGCGGGGGGCAAGTCCGAGTACCGGGAGATCAGTCAGGAAGGGATCCGCTGTTCCGTCCGGTGGGGGTCCGTCGGTGGAAGCGGTAAAGCCAGTACCTCGACGCTCAATGATGAGGAACACGCGAGGCGTCATGCCGCACGCAAGATCAATGAGTTGCTCCGGAAGGGCTTCAACGAGGTTGAACCGTTGCGTGACGATGCAGAACTCGATCAGGAGTCACCTGTCCTCGACGTGATCCGGGCTGGCTCCGGAGCGGCCGGCCCGGTCCCTGAGTATCTGCCGGTCGATGGCTTCGATGAGGTGTACTGCCGTACTCATTCCGGCCATGTGATGGGATTTCACGAGTACGTCATCCTGCACGACCAGGGACGTAGCGCCGTACGGTTTGTCGTACGAGGGAAGAGCCACGAGGCCGGCGCAGTATCTGCCTTCCTGGACTTCGTGTGTGTTCGGCGTGGCCTGGCCTTCGACGGTCGATCCCACCACAAGGTGCCCATGCCGAGACCGGTCCGACGATTCACCCACGCATTGTTCTGTGCACCGCCCCTCGGCCAGGCATACCGGGCATACCGGGCTATCGTATCCCGCGTCGCGACGGCTTTCCCCGTATTTGACTGCGAGATCGGTGATGCGGACCCTGAGGTTCTGGTTGACGCTCGGATTCATGGTCACGGTGCGTTGTCCTCCAGCGACTGGGGCCGTGAGCCGCAGCCGGTCGTTGACCTCCGGTTCGATATAGAGCCCTCTGACTACGGGCGAGCGAAGACGTTCAAGGTCTACCGGCCCACTGATTTCGAAAGACTTATGGCCGCGCTGCCAGATGCGACACCGACGAGTTGGTTGGAAGCCCGATCGTTCCGGGGTGAGATCAGGCGATTCACACCCGACTGTGCACCGTCCGTCGCAGAGGGGACTTCCTTCCTCCTCGGCTGAGACGACACGAATTCGCCTCCGCATCCCTGGCTTCAGTGCCAGGAGGCTGCGGCTGGGCCGTCAGTCGGCTTGTGTCCGGGCTGCTTGGGCTTCGGTGTGGGCGAGGCGGTAGGACTTGGTTCCGGTCTGGATGATGTTGCCGCCGAAGGTGAACCGGTCGACGATGGCCGCGCAGAGCCGGGGATCGGTGAACGTCTTCGTCCAGCCGGCATCTCCGTGGGCCGACGGGACTGCGGCCCACCGGTTGTCATGGACGGGGATGAACCTGCCGGCCGAGCGGGCCTGCTCCAGCGCGGGCGAGCCAGTAAAGGCCTGCGTCCCGCCGCCCTGCGGCCGCACCTCGACGGAGGGATCAACGGCTCCGCGATCCCCCACAGTCCGTCCGGAACAATCCAACTCCATGGACCAGGCCCAATGTATCGCGCAGATGCAGGCGTTTCCTCTGGTGACGGGGTGTGCGGACGTGTACCGTCCCCGTTAGCTGTCGTGGTTCGGAAGTTCCCCTTGCCCATGCTTTCGGCGTGGGCTTTTTGCTGTGCTGTGCCGCAGGAACCAGGGCGATCACCTCCGCCTCCCGCACACCGCGAGAGGCATTCATCGACTGGAAGGCATGAGACATGGCTACGGGAACTGTGAAGTGGTTCAACGCGGAGAAGGGCTTCGGCTTCATCGCCCAGGACGGTGGCGGCCCGGACGTCTTCGCCCACTACTCGGCGATCAACTCCTCGGGCTTCCGTGAGCTCCAGGAGGGCCAGACCGTGACGTTCGACGTCACCCAGGGCCAGAAGGGCCCCCAGGCGGAGAACATCACCCCCGCCTGATCTTTCCCACCCGGCTGGCGGAATCGGGGGCACCAATCTCAAGGCGCACGGCTCCTTCGCGCGCCCCGATTGAGTGTCCCCGGACCCGCTCGCAGAATCGCCGACACCGTGGAAGTGGAACTGGCGGGACGGGCGGGGCCCGGCATTGAGGAGCACGCGGATCAGGTGGCCGAGGCCGCCTGTCTGCTCGCGGGACGACGTGCTCGCCGGGATCAGCCCGGAAGCCGCCGAAGTGCCGCCGAAGTGCCGCCGCGGTGGCGGCAAGGTCTGCGCCAGGCCGAGCTACCAGACCCCGAGCCGTCTGTGCCCTGGCTTGGGTGCACCGGGGCGACGGCTGTGAGCGTGGTGTGGAAGGCGGATCTCATCCTCGTCCATGTCCGCCGCCGTCGAGCAGCAGTATCGCCGGATCACGGCGCAAGACCCCGTCACCGAACGCAGGGTTCAAGATTCCCGAGAGCCACCTCGCAGGGCTCCAGCCGCGCGGGGCGGTGATCTGGCTCCGCAGCCTCCGCCCCAGCGTTTCCTGCCCGGACTGTGCGCTTCCGTCAAGTCATGTGCACAGCTGCTACGAGCGCCGACTGGCCGACACTCCGGTCGGTGACCAACCGGTGCTGATCGAACTGACCGTGCGGCGGCTGTACTGCGATAACGACCAGTGCGGGCGTCGTACGTTCGTCGAGCAGGTCACGGGGCTGACGTCAGGTACGGGAGACGGACTCCTGCTTCGCGCCGTCTCCTGGCGGTCATTGCGATTGCTCTCGCCGGCCGGGCCGGGGCCCGTCTTGCTGCTGCCCTGCAGACGCGGGTGAGCCGGGCAACACTCCTACGGGCGATCATGGCCATGCCTGACCCGCTCTGGGCCGTTCCCAAGGTGCTGGGCGTCGACGACTTCGCCACTCGCCGCGGACACCACTACGGCACCGTTCTCATCGACTGCGAGACCCGCCAACCTCTCGACCTGTTGCCCGGCCGCGACGCCTCGACCCTCGCCAGCTGGCTACGCGAACACCCCGGCGCTGAGATCATCTGCCGTGACCGAGCCGGCTCCTACGCCGATGGCGCTCGCACAGGCGCCCCGAACGCGGTCCAGGTGGCCGACCGGTTCCACCTCTGGCAGAACCTCGGCACCGCCGCCGAAGCCACCGTCCGACTCCACAGCAACTGCCTCAAGACGGCTGTCACCAGCCCTGATAGCCCGGCGAGCGAAGGCGACAGCACGGGTGCGACGAAGGCGATGTCGCCGATCGAGGCCCGCATCCGAGAGCGGCACGCGACCATCCATGCCTTGTTAGCCCGGGGACACGGCATCCGGGAGATCGCCAGAGAACTGCACATGGGCGGCAACACCGTCCGCCGCAACGCCCGCGCAGCAGCCCCCGAACAGTTGCTGAGCGGACGGCATCAGCCCCGCCCCAGCCAGCTCGACCCCTATAAGGCCCACCTGGACAAACGCTGGGCCGAAGGACACACCAACGCCATTCAGCTGCATACCGAGCTCCAAGCCCGCGGTTACCGCGGCAGCTACCAGATCATCAGCGGCTATCTGCGGCCCAGGCGCCGGCGCCGCATACGCGCCGTCCAACCCGCACCACCGGGAATCCGGCGGGTCACCGGCTGGACGATGCGACACCCCGAGCGCCTGAGCGACGAGGAACGTGAGCAGTTTGCCGCGATCCTTGCCCATTGCCCGGAGCTGAAGGCCCTTCACACGCACGTCCGCGGTTTCGCGGAGATCCTGCAAACCCGCTCCGGCCAGCACCTCAAGGACTGGATTACCACCACCCGCACCGCGGACCTGCCCCGGCTGCACGCGTTCGCGACCGGTCTGGAGAAGGACTGGGAAGCTGTCGTCCAGGGCCTGAGTACCCGCTGGAACTCCGGCCCTGTCGAGGGCCGCGTCAACCACATCAAGATGATCAAACGCCAGATGTGCGGCCGGGCCAAGCTCCCCCTGCTCCGCAAACGCGTCCTCCTCACTGCGGCACAAGGCGGCCACCGCCACCAAGCGGGTGTCGCTCTTGATAGAACTGCTTCATGAGTTCGAACGACGACCCGATTGCGCAGGTCGAGCACCACTTCGGAGTCCACTTTCCGCAGGACTACCGGGACTTCCTGGGCACCACCGGGAGTCTGAGTCAGTTCGTTCCTCCCGCTGAAGACTTCCTGGTGATCGACGCACTGGCCGAACTCATCGGCATCAATGAGGCTGGCGAGTTCCAGAAGCGCTTCCCCGGCGCCGTCGTCATCGGTGGGGACGGAAGCCGCGAACTGCTTGTCTATGACTTTCGCCAGGACACCCCGCCTCTGGTGACACTCGATGTCTCCGCGGAGAACTGGTCATCCGCCATCCATCAGGCAACCTCCCTCTCCGCCTTCCTAGAGCAGTTCCCTCAAACTGGCTGGAAGTGGGACGACACCGATTCCCCGCTCTCCTGACCAGTTCCCTCACGGAATGTGTGCCAGAACCTCCCAGAGATCGACAAAGCCAACGAGGCGACCGTGCTGGTCGCGGCCATCAACGAGTGGCTGTGACCAAGCGGCTCAAGTGCGGGAGCACACCTCGAAGGTCGTCGTCCTCGACCACAACCGTCGCAGCCGTCCGCGCGTGCTTCGAGGCGTTGAATGCCACGGCCACCCCTACCGAGGCAAACAGCGGCAGGTCGGAACGACTGTCTCCCACTGCCCCGCACGAGAGGGGGTCCAGCCCCAGCTCTCGCGCCTGCGTCAGGGCGAAGTCCCGCTTGTCGTACTCGTCGAAGTGGCGGGCCACGCGCCCCGTGAACCGGCCTCCTGCGGTCTCCAGCCGAGGTCCGCTGAACGAATGGAAGCCGAAGCGGTCGGTCAGGTAGCTGCCGACCGGGGACCAAGCCAGGGTCGCCAGGACAGGCACCAGCCTGTTGCTCCAGCACCAGGCCACGGTCTCCGAAATGCCCGAGACCAGGGGAAGCCCGTCGAGCCAGCCGAGGACCTGCCCCTCGGGCACGCCTGCCCAGCCCGCCGCATCCAGCTCCGAGACTTGTCGATTGTCCAGGGTGCCTGAGGCGTACCCGCCCTCCGCCTCTGCCAACTCGTCGCGATGTCCGAGGAAGCCGGCCAGGAAGACCGACGAACTTGTCCGCGGGACGAGAGTGCCATCGACGTCGAAGAACACGGCACCTGCATGATCAGATGAGAGCACTGACCAAGGATGCCATCACCATGTGCCGCATCAGATCACCGCGTGCGTCCGGGCAATTCTGAAACGCGCCCTAGGACGCTTCCTCTCGGCAGATCCAGGTCATGGGTGGCGCGGGACTGCATGGTTGCGGTGACGGACGGCGCGTCCGTAGCCGCGTCGGCGCCAGGCGGGGTTGGTGGCGACGGAGTGGATCTCGTCGTGGCGTCTTCATCGAGCACCGTTCGTCCTCCCCTCGGGAGCGGTCCGTTCGTACGGCGCGGCGGACCAGGGTCGGCGAGCGCCGGGGAGCCGTCGGCGGGTGAGGGCGGGAAGCTGCAGGATCTGATGGAGCGGGATACCCCGCTCGGCCCATGAGCACAGCCGTTCACGGTCGGTCCAGCCCACGGCGTGCCGCTCTCCCCACTCCCTGGCGTCGCGGGTGAAACCGCCGTTCGTCACGACCGTCGCCGCGTTCGCCCGGTGTGCGGGGCCTGCTGTCCCCTTCACCTGGTACATCACCTGGGATCCGACCTTCGCGGCGACCTTGGTGTGCTTGGCCTGGACTACGAGGCGTCCGTACGCGGGGTGGTCGGCGATGACGTCGGCGGCCTGATCGCCCTGCTGCCCGACCTGCCGGGCCGACCAGCCGTCCCGGATCAGCAAGTCCCGGAGCGCGAACTCGAACTGCCGGTCGTCCATAGCGTCGAGCTCCGCCAGGGTGAACCGCAGGACCGACAGACGCCGTGCTCGCGCCGCGTGCTCGCGCGTGGCCGCCACAGCCCGCCAGACGCCGGCCGCGAGTCCCAGTAGGGCGAGCACAGCCACGATGGGCCACCACCGCACCAGCACCTCGCCCACCCATACGAGCAACCGCACCACCAAGGAGGCCACCGCTGCGACGACCAGGGCCGCTGCCCCGTACTCGACCGCGCCGCGCGGTCGACGGATCGCCAACCGCCGCCGCCCCATCAGCGGCCCGCCGACGGCGTCGCCGTCACCCCCGGCGTGGCGGGCTGTGCCGGCGCAGCCCCCTCGAATCCGACGAACTGCGCCCACAGCACCACCACGGCGCCGATGCCGCCGATCAGCCACGGGCTCATCTTCTTCGCGGACCGACGGGTCGGATTCCGGCGGATGTGGCCTCGCACCCGGTGATAGCCCTCAGGCGTCATGAACTGTCCCCTCCCGACATGAGGGCCGCACCGACGCGAACCCTCCTGACATGGATGTAGCAGCGGCCACCGACACTGAGTCGGGGGAACCGCACCGCGATCACTCCGAACCAGCCACCCCCGTGAACGCCCTCCCCGTAGCGGCCGAACGTGCGGTGAATGGCCGGGTGACCACGGAGAACCGATCGCCGACCCGGCCGAGTGCGCACCGCCCGGGCACCGCACGAAAGCCGGAGAAACCCCTGGTCGCAGCAGTCTGCTCGGTGAAGTGAAGTTGGCGAGAAAGACATGGGGGCACGCTCCCCGCGTACGCGCGTGTGCGCCCCCACGCGCCGCCGACCGGACGCAGCGCCGGGCTGTCGGGCACGGGTTCCCGACCGCGCGAAGGAGGGACTGCCATCGGCCGCTCGGCCGTCAACCTCCTCTCGGCGGCGTTCTCGTGGTGTCCGGCTCGACCGCGGACCACGGGGTCGTCGCCCCTCGCGTTGTCGGTGGTCACCGCTTTCCGGTGCCCGACCATGTCGAGAGGAGAGTGGAGAGGGCTGTCAGGGCTCGTGCGGCCTCGGGACCGTCGCCCCGGGCCCCTGGGGCGAGTTCGGCATGGATGAATGTCGCGTCGTGGCGCTTCGCCGTCTTTCCCTGGACGTTCGTGGTTCCTTCCAGGGGGCACCGGTCGGCCCATCCCCGGCAGACGCGGAGGTCGCGGCCCTCCATGAGCTCGGCCAGCTCGGCGGCCTCCTCGGGTGCCGTCTGTGCGGCGCCGGTGGAGAGGATGGCGTCGTAGGGACGGTCCGGCGTTCTCGCGAAACCGTGCAGCTGCAAGCCCGGAATGCCGCGTTTCTGTAGTTCCGAGACGATCGCATGGAAAACGCTGTCGGTGCGGTGCGCGACATCTGCCGCGTCTCCTCGGCCGGCGGTGCGATGAGCGCCGGCGAGGACCAGTGCGCCACCGGGTGTGCCCTCCAGGAGCCGGGCTCCGAGGGATTCGGTGCCGCGGTCGGCGACCGGGTGCGGTACCTGCACGCTCCAGCGGACACCGGCGTCGGCGTTGACGTACAGCCGTCCCCACCGCGCCTCGGCGCCCGGCTCCCGAGCGGCGACCTCGTCGTAGCGCCTGCCGGAGGCGGTGTCCGTGAGTCCCGTCACCCGGAAGCCGGCGTCGCCGAGGAGCTTCTCGGCTTCCGCGCGGTCGCCGTCCAGAAGGTGGCCGACGCCGCGCGCCAGGCGTTCTCGTCGGGTGTCGTCGGGGGGCGTGTACCCGGTCCGGGCCTCGGACTGCCGGGCGTATTCGAGGATCCGGTCGCCGAGGTCCACGAGCTCGCGGGTCCGCGGTCGCCCGGTATCCGCGTCGTCGCTCGGTACCGCCTGGCATCCGAGAAGCGTCAGCGCGACACCCATGACGGCAAGGATGAGGAGGGAATGTGATGATCCCGTGATCGCCTGTGCGAAGTTGATCTTGGAACGCGTGGGAAGATCGGCCGGTGACATTCTGTGATTCTCTCCGCATGGTTCGTGTGCTGACAGGGGTGGCAGTCCTCGCCGTTCTCACCGTCGGCTGCGCGTCGACCCCCGCTGAGACACAGAGCAAGCCGGGCGGGCGCACATTCACCGTCGCCGCCGCGGGAGATGTTCTCATCCATCCGGAGCTGGTGGAGCAGGCTGCCAAGGACGCGAAGACCTCCGGCAAGGGGAGCGCGGGGCTGGACTTCGGCCCGCTGATGGCCGGCGTGCAACCGGTCATCAGCAAGGCTGACCTGGCCATATGTCATATGGAGACCCCTGTCGGCAAGCCCAGGGGCCCCTTCGAGGGTTACCCGGAGTTCCTGGTGCCGCCGCAGATCCTCACGACCTTGAAGGACGTGGGCTACGACACCTGCTCGACCGCGTCGAACCACACCTACGATCACGGGCTCAAGGCCGTCCGCCGCACTCTGGACACCATGGACCGGGTCGGGCTCGGCCACAGCGGCTCGGCACGTACCCCTGAGGAAGCGGACGAGATCAATGTCCGCGACGTCAAGGGCGTGAAGGTGGCCCACCTGTCCTTCTCGTGGGAGTCGTTCCTCAACCCGACACCCGAGAAGGAGCGCTGGGCGTTCAACCGGATCGGCACGGACGCGATCAAGAAGGCCGAGGCGCGGGCGCGGAAGCAGGGGGCCGAGGTGGTGATCCTCTCGGTCCACTGGGGCCTGGAGCACTACAACGAGCCGAGCATCCCGCAACTGCAGCTCGCCGAGCGGATCACCGAGGAGACCGGGATCGATCTCGTGATCGGGCACCACGCCCACGTGGTGCAGCCGATCCAGAAGGTGAACGGCACCTGGGTCGCCTACAGCCTGGGCAACCAGGTCGCCCGGCACTCGTCGCCCACGGGACTCACCGAGGAGGGGGCCATCGGCTGGTTCGAGTTCCGGGAGACGGAGTCCGGATGGGACGTCGCCGCCCGCTACCGCACCACGCTGGTGGACATCCCGCCCGAGATCGAACCGGGTGAGAAGCTCCCCGAAGACGCCGTCGAGGACCACCGGCTCGTCGACGTGCGGCAGATGATCGACAGCCCGGGCGACCTGTCCGCGGATCGACTCGCACGGTACCGCCTCGCCGCGGACCGGACCCGTGGCTACCTCTTCAACAGGGGGGCGCCGGGGGGCGACGGTCTGGCCGAGCTCTCCCTCAAGGACTGAGCCGTCACACAGCCCGTCTCGTGCGCTCGTCGGGCTGTCGGGGCCGCCAGGCCGCCGGGCTGTCGGGCCGCGGCCAGGGCCCGCGGCAGCAGCGTTCGTGTCAGAAGCGTTCGTGTCAGCGGTCTCGCCTCTCCCGTGCACCGCGTCCGTAGCAGTCAGGAAAGAACACCAGTGACATCGAGTAAAGCCGCCTACTCCATGCGAGGAGGACGGAGGCGCAGCCGCAGGCGCGCGGACATGCCGCTTCTCGGCGGCATCCGCCCGCCCATCGTGGTGCTCTGCGTGCTGATCCTCGCCCTGGCCGGTCTGACGGCGAAGGTACTGGGTCCCGGCGAGGACATGGTCGCGCCGAAGGCGGTGCTGTCCTCGCAGCAGTACTTCGCGGAGGACGGCGCCATCGCCCTGCGCGCCTCGATCGACGAACGCGTCACGGACCTGGAGCGCACCGCCACGGCGCTGAGCGCGGGTCGACCGGTGAAGCCCGCACACATCCTGACGGACCTGGGCCGGACGTACCAGAAGTGGACCGGCACCACCGTGCTGGACCTGGAGAGCGGAGAGGTGCTGGCCGCGCGGGGGGAGTCGATTCCCCTGGCCTGGCTGGACAAGGACGTCCTCACCGGCGAACTGGCACTGACACCCCGGATGGTGCGGCTGGAGACCGGGGACGTACGCCTGATGACCATGGCGGTACTCGACTGGAAGGACCGGCCGCAGCAGCTGCTGATCGCGTCCAGCGGTCTGTCCGTGCCCGCCATCAACCTCGGCCCGTTCCGCACCATGGCGGTGGTGGCCGAGGACGGCGAGGTCCTCGGCACAGCCGGCTTCGAGCGGGCCGAGGCGCTCAACTCCGATCAGGAGCGCCAGGAGCTCGTCTTCCTCCAGAAGCAGATGAGTCTGCTCTCCGACCGGGCGGCAGCGCGGACCGAGCAGCATCCGGTCCGTGCCAAGGAGCCCGGATCGCGGGGCTACCCCGGCGTCAGCGGGTCGCTCGTCGGCGGCGAGTACAACGGCCGTGTGGCCACCGCGGGGTACGCCTCGCTCGCCTCCTCCAACCCCGAGGAGAAGCAGAGCGTGGCCGCCGGTCTGGGACTGACGGTCGTGGCACTGCTCCCCGTGGTCCAGGAGCAGACAGGCGAGCAGGGCCGTGAGCTGTACGGTCTGGCCGCGGCCGGCGTCCTCGTCCTGCTCGGGCTGCTCGCGGTGTGCGTGCTCTGGGTGACCGTGCAGCGGCCGCTGCTGCGGTTGTTCCTGGAGTCGCGCCGGCTCGCCCGGGGCGATCTGATGCGACCCGTCACGGTGCCCCGCTGGGGAGAACCCGCCCGGATCGGCGCCGCCCTGGAGCGCCTGCGACGGCAACTGGGCGGCACCGGTGCTGCCGGCGGAAACGGTGACGGTGACGGCGGCGTTGACGGTGGCCTTGGCGCTTCCGGCGCCGCGCTCCGCGGAAGGATCCGGGTCGGAGGACGCGGACCGCTCGCGCTGACAGCCGCGCTGCTGCTCGTGTGGTGTGTGCCCGTCGGACTTCTGCTGAATCGAACGGACGGGTCCGTCAGCGTTCCGACCACCATGGTCAACGACCAGCGGGACCGAACGGACCTGATCGCCGACCGGCTCCGCCGGGCGCTCAACGAGGCGCAGGCGGATCTCGTCTCCACCTCCCGTCTCATCGATGCGGACGAGGGCAAGGGCGAGAACGAGGGCGAGGGCGAGGGCGAGAACGAGGGCGAGGGCGAGGGCAAGAACGGGGGCGACGGCGAGGGCACCACCGGCCGTGTTCTCCAGGAGGCGCTGGAGAAGCACACCCGCTACCAGGCCCTGTACCTCGTGGACGCCGACGGCGAGGTCCGTGCCCGTGCGGGAGCGGAACCCCATGCGTGGAGCCGCGGCGAGGGGCTGCCCCTGGTCCGGGTCTCCGGCAAGGGCGGCAAGGAGCCGGTGATCCAGGCAGGAGCCCCCGCCCCGGGGCGTGAGGGCAGCACCCTGGTCGGTGAGATCCGGGTGGAGTTCCTCAACTCGCTGCTGGCCAGGCCCGGCCTCGGAGAGGTCCGCGTACTGGACTCCGCCGGCCTGACCATCGCCGCCAGCGACGGATTCCTGGCCTTCGAGGAGCTGGACCGCGAAGCCCTGACCGACCTCGTACGGGCGGCCGGTGTCCGGGTCGGTGCGGGCCCGGTCGAGAACGGCCTGCTCATCCGGGAGGGGGACAGCGTCACCGTCGCGGCGGCGGCCCCCTTCTCCGGGGGCGGTGTCACGGCCGACATCGGCTGGACGGTCGTCAGCTGGCAGGACGCCGAGCGCTTCCAGATCGCCCCGTACGAGCGCGAGGACCGCAGCGTGCTCGCCGGAATGCTCGGACTGGCCGCGATCATCCTCTGCCTCGGCTGGATCTACCTGGTCGTCGTACGACCGCTGCGAGCGCTCGCCGCCGGCGCCGAGAAGCTCGCGGACGGCGACCTCAAGACCGTGCTGTACCCGCGGTACCAGGACGAGGTGGGCGCCGTCGTCCGCAGCCTCGAACTCCTGCGCCAGCAGGCGCAGGCCCACAGACACAACCAGGCACGCCGCCCCGCGGAGCCCGGGCCCAGCGTCGGCGGAAGGTGACAAGGCCGTGCTCTACCTCTACTTCGTCCTGCTGACCGGCGGGGTGTTCCTGCTGATCGCGGGCATCATCGAACAGCGCAGGCACTACGCGGCCCTGCACGTCATCCCCACCCGGGTGCTCGTCAACGGCATCCGCGGCAAGTCCTCCATCACCCGGCTGTGCGCGGGAGCCCTGCGCGGTGGAGGTCTCGTCACGGTCGCGAAGACGACGGGGACGGCCGCGCGCTTCATCCACCCCGACGCGACCGAGGAGCCGGTCTACCGCAAGTTCGGCATCGCCAACGTGGTGGAGCAGATCGGCATCGTGCGCCGGGCCGCCACCTACCGGCCCCATGCCCTCGTCATCGAGTGCATGGCCGTCATGCCGGCGCTGCAGGAGGTGAACCAGAGCAAGCTGATCCGCTCCACCATCGGCGTCCTGTGCAACGTCCGCGAGGACCACCTCGCCGAGATGGGCCCCACCCTGGACGACGTGGCCCGGTCCCTGTGCCGCTCGATGCCGGAGAACGGCATCTGCGTGACCGCCGAGAAGGAACGGTTCCACATCCTGCGGGAGGAGGCGGACGCCCGTAACTGTCAGCTCGTCTACGCCGACCCCGAGACGGTCACCGACGCGGAGCTCCGCGGCTTCAGCTGGTTCACCTTCAAGGAGAACGTCGCCATCGCCCTGGCCGTGGCGGAGCTCCTCGGCGTCGAACGACAGGTCGCCCTCCAGGGTATGTACGACGCGCCCCCGGACCCGGGCGTCCTGTCCGTGGAACGCTACGTGACACCCGAGAACAGGCGCCTCGCCTTCGCCAACGTCTTCGCGGCGAACGACCCCGAGTCGACGCTGATGAACGTCAACCAGCTGCTCGACCTGGGGGCCGTCAACCGCCCGCTGAACGTGGTGATCAACTGCCGGCCCGACCGCGTCGAACGCAACGGGCAGATGGGCGAGATCATCCCGGACCTGCAGCCGGACAACGTCTTCGTCATCGGACACCCCGCGAAGAGCGCCATCGACGCCATCCCCGCCGAGTGGCGGGACAGGGCGGTCGACCTGGGCGGCGAGCGGCTGTCCGCCGAGGAGTTCATGCCGGCCATGCTCGGCCGGATGCCCGACGGCTCCTCGCTCGTCGCCATCGGCAACATCCACGGCCAGGGCGAGGAGCTGCTGGAGTACCTCGCCGGGCTCCCGGAGGACGAGAGCGGTACCGAAAGCGGTCCGGGCGAGCCCTTCGACGTCCCTGCCGCGCAGCCCGCGCGCCTCGACCCCTACGCCTCGTACCCCTTGGCCCATGAGGAGCGGTACCAGGCCTCCCAGACCCAGGAGATCCCCCTGGTACGGATCCCGACCCAGGTGGTCAAGGGCCGTCCCGATCCGGAGCCGTTCCCCGCGTGGCAGGGCTCCCAGGACACGCGGAGCAGGCCCGGGAACGAGGAGACCTACGGGTGGTTCCAGCCCCCTGCCCACGAGGGCGAACGACCGCCTCCCCACTCCTGACCCCGCCGGCCGCGGCCGCTGCCGACCTCCCGCCTCACCACCCGTACACGCGCCCGGAGCCCCCGTTGACCACCGCCGCCCTGACCCCCGAGATGGCCGCCCTGGGCATCGCCATAGGCCTGCTCTTCTCCCTGCTGTGCTATCTCACGACCAACCTTTCCCCCGGCGGAATGATCACGCCGGGCTGGATCGCCCTGACCCTCATCGAGGACCTCCAGCGGGCCGCCATGGTCGTGGGCGTCACGGCCCTGACCTACGCGGGCACCAAGCTCATGCAGCGGCTGGTGATCCTCTACGGCAAGAGGCTGTTCGCCGCCGTGGTCCTCCTGGGCGTGCTGCTCCAGGCCACCGTGATGATCGTTCTGTCGATCGAGTTCCCGCTGCTGTACGGCAACCAGACCCTCGGCTTCATCGTCCCCGGCCTCATCGCCTACCAGCTGGTCCGCCAGCCCAAGGGGCCCACCCTGCTGGCGACGGCCTCCGTCTCCCTCATGGCCTACATCGTCGTCGCCGCCGGCCTGCTGCTCGGCATCATGCCCGCCGCCTGAGAATCGAGGAACAACCATGACAGGGAAGAAGAAGTCGCGCCCGCTCGTCTCGGGCCTCGTCGTCCTCGGGCTCGTCGCGACCTCGGGGTACCTCACCCTGGAACTGCGCAAGCAGGAGGAACAGGGCGTCACCGAGGTGCGGAACGTCGGCGTGCTCAACGGGACCCGTGGACAGAGCGGCAAGCCCGAGGACACCTCGGAGGACCGGTGGTCCCGCCTGGAGAACCCGGCCCGCAGCGTGCTCAGGGGAGCCGACGGCCAGGTCAAGGCGGTCCTGACCGACGGAGCGCGCACCGCGAAACTGACCGGCCCGGCACGGACCTTCGCCGAGCCCACCGCCACGGCGTCCAAGGTCTCCACCACGGACTGGGTACGCCTCATACCCGAACCCTGGTCCAAGGGCGCGGAGAAGCAGAAGTGGTTCAAGGACTGGTACGCGGAGTACGCCGACAGCAAGGAGGACGACCTCTTCGCCTTCGCCTTCCAGTACGTGGCCGGCGCGCCACAGCGCAAGGACGGGCAGGGCGTCGTCGTCGCGGGCGACGCGAACTTCGGCCCGCTGAACACCGCCGGAACCGAGGGCGGCGACCTGCGCCTGGAACAGTCCGACTTCTATGACTACCTGGGCACCGCGTACTCCTTCCGGGACGGTTCCGTCGGCACACCGGAGGCCGTGCGCGCCCGGTCCCTGGACTGCTCGGGCTTCATCCGCATGGTGCTGGGCTTCCGCGCGCGCTACCCGCTGATGTCGTCGGACAAGACCGGTGACGGACTGCCGCGCACGGCCAACGGCATGGCACGCTCCCGGCAGGGCGTGAACGTCCTGCCCCTGACCGGCGTTGCGGCGAAGGACCGCCCCTCGACCATCGACGAGCTGCAGCCGGGCGACCTCGTCTTCTTCAAGCTCGACACCCGGACCGGCGAGCGCCTGGACCACGTGGGCATGGTCCTCGGCTACGACACGCAGGGCCACCTGATCTTCGTGTCCAGCCGCGAGGAGGTGAACGGCCCGACCATCGGAGACGTCGGGGGCGTCTCACGACTCGACGGCAACGGCTACTACGCCAAGACCCTGCGCAGCGCCAAGCGCCTGTGACGCGGCGACGAACGGCGCGGTGTGTCAGATCGAGAGCGTCTCGCGGGCAAGCCTCGCGGGCGCCGGGCCGGCGTTGACGGCGGGGCGGCTGCCTCCTGCTCAGTCTTCGAAGACGAGGTCTTCGGAGGGGTGGGTCATCCGCACCTTGCTGTCCAGGACTTCGACCACCAGGTCGAGGCCGGTGGTGGGCTGGCCGGTGGACAGGATCCAGAACACCCGGGAGACCGCTCTCACTGTTCTCTCGCCCCGCCCCATCGTTCTTCCTTACCGACAGTGCCTTCTCTCACGGCGACAGCCGGGGGAATTTCCCGGGTCATGCGCCCGAGCGTTCCGTGGTACGGATTGCGCTGGAAGTCGGGAAACCGTTCGCCGATGCGACTCAGCGAATCGACGGAGAACCGGTAGGCGGAGTGCAGGAATTCAGTCGTTCCACATGACCCTGGAACGGGATCCCACGACCGCAGGACCGCCAGGTTCTCGCCCGACGGAACGAATTCGATCAGAAGGCTGCTCTCGGTGAAACTGATACGGCCGGACTGCCCGTTTCCGACCGCTCGTGCCGCCAGCAGCACACAGTGGACGAAGTCGAGCAGCGGAACCTGCAGGGTCTCGGCTTCGAACCCTTCTGCGGCGATGGATACTTCGGCCTCGAAATAGGCGTATCGCAGGTTCATCTCACTCGTTGCCGCCAGATCGGCTGCCTGCTTCTTCGAAGGCTCCCTGATGGAATCGCGAGCGAACTCCAGGAGAAACATCGCTTGGTGAACCCTTCGATCGTGCGGCCGATGCGCCATCCGCCCGCCGGCGGGACGCGTCGGCGTGGTGGTGGTGCTCCGGACTCCCGTCCGGGTTCGTCCAATGCGCGTGGATGGCGAATCCGGTGGGTACCGTCCGGCGGCCACTGTAGCGAGGGGTCACCAAGCAGTAGACGTCCTGTCCCGCCTGCGCGGCCGCGGCGAAGTCCATCTCGTACGTGGCCATGCTGTTGTCGCCCCGCTGGGACCCGAGCTGCTTCGCCGGGGTCGGCCGGCCCAGCCGACCCCGGCGAACCGGCTCACCTGGACTGCGTGGAGACGCTCACACCGCTGAAGTCCTGCGCGGCGGCGAGGCTGAAGTAGACCCAGCCGGACGGCGGGTTGTCGATCGTCAGGGCCTCGCTGTTGCCGGCGTTGGTGGACTTCGCCTGGTAGCCGCTGGTGGTGGCCCAGCTGCTGCCGCCGTAGTACAGGTCGGCGTTGCCGGTGCCGCCGCTGCTGGTGATGGTCAGCTGCTTGACGCCGGCCGGCAGGTACACGAAGTGGTAGCTGTAGTTGCCGGTAGCGGCCGCGAGATTGTCCCGGCGGCAGTTCTTGTCGAACTGACGGGGGTCGCTGAGGGTGCAGAGCGGGGTGGACGAGGCCTCCGGCAGGGGGCCGCAGTCGTCGGTCGCGCAGGCGGTCGTCAGCCAGGTGGCGAAGCCGGCGTCGTACCTGGTGCCGATGGTCTGCTTCAGGAAGGTGCGGGCGCCGTTCCAGTCACCGGTGCGGTACTTGGTGAGCACGGTCTCGACGTCGGCGGGGTGCGCCTGGAGCAGGTAGCGGACCGCGAGGAAGCCCCAACGGTAGACCCGGTTCGAGTTGACCTCGGGGTCCTCCTCCTGGCCGTAGACGGTGTCGAACAGGTCGCTGAGCTTGTAGGTCTTCTTGCCGGCCTCGCCGATCGCGTCGGCGTTGCGCTCGCCCCGGTAGCCGTACGAGATGTTCTCGGCGATGCCCTCGACCCACCAGATGGTCGGAGTGGTCATGCCCGCCTCGAAGTCGCCGTACATGTTGTAGCGGCCGTCGAGGTAGTGGGTGTACTCGTGGTTGAGGTTCCAGATCTGGAAGTCCGGGCGCAGCCAGTGGGCCTCGTGGGCGATGAAGCGGGCCTGGTTGCCGGCGGCGGCCGGGTTGCCCTCCTCGTACATGCCGCCGTTGTCGACGTCGATGTTGTAGATGGCCCAGGCGTACAGCGAGTACTGGGTGTAGTCGTCGAAGACGACGACCTCGAGGTTGGTGTTCACGTCACCGGGGATCGCGCCCTTGTCGCCGATGACCCGGTGGAAGTAGGCGTCCTGGTTGACCAGGCTGGTGCAGGTGCCGGCCAGCTGTGCGGGGGACATGTCCTGGGCGCGGATCTTCAGGTCCGGGGTGCACGTGTGCTGGATCGGCAGGATCGCCGGGAGCACGCGGTCGCCGAGGTCGCAGATGGCGTAGGCCGCGCAGTTGTTCCTGTCGTACTGGCGCGTGTACCAGCCCAGGTTCATGGTGATCGGCGCGGTGGGGCCGACGTTCGGGTAGCGGTTGATCAGGTCCTTCAGCAGCGGCCGGAGCCGGTCCTTGAGCTCGGGGACGTCGAGGGCGTAGCCGAGGTAGCGGCCGACGTTGCTGACGACGTCCAGGCGGTTCAGCTGCGCGCTGTTGCGCGTGATGAAGCCGGCCCAGGTGTCGAGGATGGTGGGGTCGGCCTTGAGGGCGGCCCGCCAGCCGCGGTCGTCGTCCTTGGCCTTGAAGCCGTTCTCGACGACCCACTCGACGTGCTGCATGGCGAGGTTCATCTGGCCGGGCCAGGTGCCGTCGTAGCTTCCGAGCATCCACTTGACGACGCCGGCGTACCGGCCGGCCGCGTGGGTGCTGTCGATCAGCGTGACGACCTCGTTGAGGATCTCGCCGTTGGCGTCGGTGACGTCCTTGCTGCGCGGAGCGGCGAAGAACGCGTCCAGCGCGCCGAGCGCCGCGCTGTCCAGCGTCGTGCCGTAGTCGCCGACGACGTCCGCGTTGTTGTCCTGCACGTAGTAGCCGGCGCGCAGGAACAGCACCAGCTGGCCGATGTCGGCGCTGTTGCTGCCCGAGTACGTGGCGGAGGCGTCGCGCAGCGCCTTGGCGACGGTCACCATCTGGGGTTCGCGGAAGGCCTTACGCGCGTCCTCCCCGGTGAGGCCGAACAGCGGGTAGGTACAGGTGATCTGGGGGAGGGACTTGAGCTGCTGGACCAACGCGCTGCCCGTGGCGTTGATCACGCCGGAGAGGTCACCGCACTCGTCCCCGGCGGCGGCCGAGGACTGCTGGCCGGGCTTGGCGGGCTTGACGGGCTTGACCGGTTTGACGGTCGGGGCGGGTGCCGGGGCGGACTCCTCGGCATTGTCCTGTGAGGAGATCCGGAAGCGGGAGCCGTTGCTCATCGCATCGGGCGACTTGGGGACCGGGATCGACCGCGGCGCCGAGGCCGCGGTTCCACGTGCGTTCGCACTGGACGGGGTCGTGGCGCCGACGGAGGCGGCCTGGCTCTGTGGTGCGAACAGGCCGAGCGTAATGAAGACGGCTGCGCCGAGCGCAGGAAGTCTGCGCGCGTTGGCCTTCGATATCCGGAAGGGATGCATCTGTGGGGGCCTCCGGGGCCGTTGTGGCCGCGTGCTGTGGACGCGGGCAGCTGATGTGTGACGTGTAAAATTTCACATGTCGCATCGCACAGGAAGTCTTTCGGTCAGATTGGCCTGCTTCCGCAACTGAAACGTTGTCAACTGCCGACCCTGGATCTCCGTTGCCGACCCTGGATCTCCGCCAACCACCCGCACCGGGCGGGAACGGGCAGGACGCTCATGCGGTGGTGGGCCGTCACCGCCACCCAGGCATTCCTCACCTACGGCGACTCGACCCAGACGTACGGGAGTCGTGACGACAAGGGGCCGGCCCCAGTGAGGGCCGGCCCCTTGTCGGTGTCCGGAGAGAGCGGGTGCGGGACTAGAAGCCCTTCACCACCCAGTCCTGGACGTCAGGGGTGGGGCTGCCTTGGGTCCACAGGGTCAGCCAGACGCCGTTGCCCAGGGAGTTGCCCTTCGGCGTGATGGCCTTGCCATAGGCGTTGACGGCGCTGCCGTCGGCCGAAGGCGAGAACCTCTGGACGTCGCTCGACGGGTTGCACGTCCACAGCGTCAGCAGCGCGCCGTTGGTGTTCGCCCCGTTGGCCTCGGGGGTGATGCACTTGCCGCTCGCCTTGTGGACGATCAGGCCGTTCTCGTACTTCCACCGCTGGCCGTCCGACCCCGTGCAGGTCCACACCGTGATCGGGGTGCCGTTGGCGGTGCCGTTGCCCTGGGGCGTCGCGCACACGGAGCCCGCCACGTGGAAGTTGGTGAGCCAGCTCCAGCCGTCGACGGGCTTGCCGGCGTCGGGCTCGATGTTGAACACGACCCTGCGTGGTCCGCTGGAGTCCACCAGCGCCTCGTTGGCGCCCCAGAGCCGCTTGGCGAGGGGGTCCCAGGACAGGCCTTGGGTCAGCTGAGGTGCCTGGGTGAGGACGTGCGGTGCCTCGCCGGGCTTGGCCACGTGGATGCAGGAGTAGAGATCGGTGCCGCCCGGCCAGTACGTGGGGCAGGTGCCGCTCATGTAGTAGCTGGTGCCGTCCGTTGCCGTGCCCTGGATGCCCCACACGGGTGAGGTGTAGCCCGTGGGCTCCGAGGCGACCGTGGTGGGAAGGCCGGTGCCGAGGGCGGAGAGCGGCCAGCGGACGATACGGGCGCCCGCGCCGCTCCTGTTCTCCACCGAGACCAGGGCCGGCGTCGCACCGGAACGGTCGATGCTCAGACTGCTCAGGCACAGCTCGTTGTTGACGGACGGACCGCAGGCGCGGGGGCTGTTGTTGAGCCAGGCCGAAGCGGCGTTGTCCACCGCGGCGGTGCTGACGGTGCTGTAGCGGGCGACGAGCGGCATCGCCCAGAGGTGGAAGCGGGCGGAGGTCTTGCCCGCGTCCAGGCGGGTGAAGGCGCTCGTGGTGTCGTTCATGCGCCACATGCGCGTCAGGTCGAAGACCTGGAGTTCCGCGCCGTTGGCGACGAACAGCCGGTTCCCGTACCAGGCGACGCCGTCCGAGTGCGAGGTGTACTCGAGCGGCTTGAAGTTTCCGTTGACCGGCTCCACGAGCGCGATGTGCCCGTACTTGACCTGGCCGCCGGCCGACTCCGCGATCGTGACCCTCGCGTAGTCCTCGACGGTCTTCGGGGTGCGGCTCTCGACGTACGTGCCGTGGTACCAGGAGGTGGCGGTGAGGGAGCGGCCCGCATACAGCCCGTCGGCGGTGGCGGCATGCGAACCTGCGAAGCCCTGCGGCATCCACCCACCGGCACCGTCCGCGTAGTTGGACCGGTCGTCCTCGTCGTCCCAACAAAACCCGTCGGGCTTGAGGGCGCCGTTCAGCGCGGTGGCGTGGCACAGTCCCGGACGCCCCGTGCGGGTGCCCAGGACGTCGGTGACGGACGCCTTGGCGACTCCGGCGGCCTCGGCGGAGTCGATGAGGCCCGTCTTGTCCCCGTCCACGCGGGTGAGCTTGAAATTCGCGGCGAACGGGTCCAGGCCCGAGGCGGCCTGGGCGGGTTGGGCGGGAAGCAGGACGGAGGCAGCCACGGCCGCACCGAGCGTGAGCTGGGCGAGGCGGCTTCTTCGTCCGAACATGAGTTTCATTCGGGCAGGCTAATCGCGGCCGGCTCCTCATGATCATCTTCTTCACCAGGTCTTCACGCAGGTCACAGAGTCGCCCCAGGTGTCGGCGCGGAGGGGGACGGCCGGGCGAAAGCGTCATGCCGGCGTCGAAACCTGGGGCCTGCTCCCGACCGTCCGGGTCGCCGCAGCCGGCGCTTCCGGCGTTGTCGGCGGCCTCCGCGTGCTCGCGAACACCGCCGCAGGACACCCGGGTCGACGGCGGGGGTTCAGCGCGAGCGGGAGGACGCCCCTGTCGGACGGGACGTCCGCCTCGTCGAGCATCGGGCGCTGCGGACTCGGGCCAGGGGGAGGGCGTGACCGGAGCCGGGATCGGGATCGGGCATGCGGGCACTCCGGTGAGGCGACCGGGCGGTGGGGGAGGCGACGGTGCGGTCAGCGGGCGCTGCCCTCGGGGGCCTGGCAGGGCACGCCCTCGCGGGCGATCGACTGCAGCAGTTCCGCAATCCGGCGCTCCCGCACCAGGCTCCACTGCCGACGCAGGCCGTCGGGGAGGCTGTCGACGACGCCCGGCGCGAAGCTGCCGACGAGGTGGGCGGCGCGGTCGACGAAGCACTCCCGGAAGGTGTCGTCGCCGTCGGGGATCACGCGCAGGAGGTCGACGAGGTCGTCGGTGAGCACGGACCGGTCGTACCGGTCCTTGTACGCGGCCCAGCGGCCGTCCTCCGCGGTGGCGAGGAAGCCGCTCACGTGCGCGCATCCGGCGACCCGGTCCGCCGCGCCGCGGGCCTCGGTGAGCCGCTGGCTGATGGACCCGACCCGTACACGCCAGATGTAGACGTGCTCGTGCACGACGTCGACGGAGTCGGCGAGGAAGTGCGCGGGGATGGTGAGGGGGGAGTCCTCGCAGAGCATGCCCTCGGGGAACGCCAGGCGGCGCCGGTCCCAGAAGGACCTGCGGAAGACCTTGTTCCAGGCCATGCGGTCGGTCAGCAGCGACATGTCGTCGGTGATGTGGGCGCCGACCCTGGTGCCGAGGAATCCGGCGTACTGCCACGCCTGGCTGACGGCGCCGTCCGCCAGACGCTGCACGTTGCCGGTGGCGAAGTCCGATCCGCTGCGCTCCAGCAGGTCGATCGGCTTGACGTAGGCCTCGGGCGTGACGATGTCGTCGCTGTTCGCGAACGCGAGGTACGGGGTCGGGGAGCTCGCTTCGACGCCGAGGTTGCGGGCGCGGCCGATGCCGCCGTGCGTCACCTCCAGGACCCGGATCCGGCGGTCGTCGGCGGCGATCCTGTGCGCGAGGTCGGCGCTGCCGTCGGTCGAACCGTCGTCCACGACCACGATCTCGATGTCCGTGAGGGACTGGTTCTGCAGCGAGGCGAGGCACTCCTCGAGGTAGGGGCGGGCGTTGAAGACGGGCACGACGACGCTCAGTACGGGATGCATGGTCCTCCTTCTGTCCAGGGGCGGCGGGCCGCGGCGGCGGACTGCCGGTGCGGCGCGTCGAGTTCGGCCGCGACGGGTCGGAGCGCGGCGCTGTGTCCGGGGCGGCTTCCGGCGTAGGCCAGCTGGGCCCGCAGGTGTCCGGGGATGGTGCTGGTGTCCCACCACGTGCCGTCGACGGCCTGGCCGTAGGGCCTCCACTGGTCCGCAGACGACGAAGGCCCGCGCGCGGGTGGCGTCGACGCCGTACGCGGTGACATGGGCGGCGACGTAGTGCTCGACCGCCGGCCTGCCGACGCCGTAGGGGTAGAACGGGCCGGACCTCGTCCTCCTCCCGGCGCCGGGCGCCGTGTCGGGCTTGCCGTAGACCATCGCGGACGACAGGTAGAGCAGCCGGGCGCCCGGGTTCCCGCGGACGGCCTCCAGGACGTCGAGGCCGACCAGGGCGTGGAGGTCGACCAGGGCGTTGGAGTCGAAGTCGTACCGGGGTTCGCGACCGAGGCGGTGCCGCTCGGATTGCCGGCGAGGTGGAAGACCACGTCCACGTCGGCCAGCGCGGCGGCGGCCCGCTCCGGGTCGCGCAGGTCCGCGGCGACAGTCTCGACGCCGGGGCGGGGCCCGCCGATCCGGTTGTCGACACTCCGCGCGGCCAGGCCGTCGGTGAGCAGGCGGGTGATCAGGTTCCGTCCGACGAAGCCGGCGCCGCCGGTCACGGCGGCACGCGTCCAGACATGACCTTGGTCGGCGCGGTCATCGGTGTCACGCGTCCGTGCCTCCGTTGCCCGCGGCTCTGCCGGACGTGTCGTTGCTGTCCGTGAGGCTGCCGAGCGGGCCGCTGCTGTCCGTGGCGCTGCCGTTCGCGCCTCCGCCGTACGCGGCTCCGCCGTATGTGCCTCCGCCGTACGTGCCGGAGGCGGCGCGCCAGTTCTGGTAGAGCGCGAGGGCCGCCAGGCTGGCGGCGTCCACGAGCCCGCCGGCGGCGACGAGAGCGCGGAACTCGTCGACGGTGAAATGCCGGTGGACCATGTCCGACTCGGTGGCCTCGCGATGCGGGGTGCCCGGCACGAGTTCCTCGGCGACGAAGACGTGCATCCCCTGGTTGGACATCCCGGGGGCGATCTCCAGTCGTCCGAGCGGGTGCAGGCGGCCCGCCGACAGTCCGGTCTCCTCGGCGAGTTCGGCGCGGGCGAGCGCGGTGGCGTCCCCTGAGCCGCCTTCCGGCCAGCTGCCCTGGGGGAAGGACCAACGCCGCCCGCCCACCGGGTAGCGGAACTCCTCGACGAGCCAGAAGCCGGTCGCGCTGCGCGGGACGATCAGCGCGAAGTCGGGCTTGTCGACGTAGGCGTACAGTCCGGGCACGCCCGAGGCGTGCACGATGGTGTCCTGCAGCAGGCGCATCCACGGATTCGTGTAGACGACGGTGCCGCCGGTGCGTCGTGTCATGAGTTCATCCCCCTGTCCACCGCGAGTACCTGACCCGTGATGTGTACGGCCGCAGGACTGAGCAGGAAGGCCACGGCGGCGGCGATCGCCGAGGGATCCTGGAAGACGCCGGTGGGGATGCGCAGCCGGGTGCGCGCCTCGAACTCCGAGAGGGACTCGCCGTGTTGCGCGGCCTGCCGCTGGAAGTCCTCGCGGAGCTTGTCCGTGGGGACGATCCCCGGGGCCACCGCGTTCATCGGTGCGACGGCGGCGAGTTCCACTGCCGGGGCGCGCACCAGTCCGTCGATCGCGGCCTGCGACGCCAGGAAGGGGCCCTGGCCGCCGGGGTCGAGGACGGTCACGTCGACCACCTGGACCTCCGACGACAGCATGCCCTTACGGGCCAGCGACCCCCAGGCGTCGGCCGCGTGTGGGTCGTTTGCGTGTGGGTCGTCCGCGCGGCGCGTCGGTGTGATGATCACGGCGCGGCCACGCCTTCCACGGCCGAGCGCACCCGCAGGAACGCGCACGGGCTCTCGGCCGTCAGCAGCGCGGATTCGCCCAGGGTGAGGGCGACGCCGGTCTCCGCGGCGACGGAGTGCGTCGTGCCGGAGGCCGTCAGCATCGCGGAGCCGCTGACCAGGTAGCCGAAGACCTCGCATCCGGTGGCGTCCAGGGCGAGGGTGTCGCCGGCGCCGAGGCGTTCGATCGTGGCGTCGACCGGGGGCGCGGCGCCGTGCTGCGCGAGGTCGACGCGGCCGGCCTCGGACGGGTCGACGGGTTGCAGGCGGGGGTGCACAGTGAGGGCCTTTCGTGTGGGTGTGGGTGTGGGTGTGGGAGTGGACGCGGGCGCAGGCGTGGGTGTGGGCGCGGGGTCGAGGTTCGGGGCGGGCACTTCGACGGCCAGCCAGTTGTCCGGCCGCGGCATTGGCGGAGGCGTAGCCCGCGAGGGTCTCCATCGGGATCCGGGCGGCGCGCGGGCCCACCAGGACGATGCTTCCGCGCCCCGCCTCGATCATGGCGGGCACGGCTCGGCGTACCGCGCGGACGAAGCCGAGATACGTGACCTCGAACAGGTCCTGCAGGTCGGCGGTGTCGAGCTCCCGCGAGCGGCCGACGGTGGCGGTGTTCGGCGGGCAGTAGACGAGCCCGCTCGGGGCCCCGTGGGCGTCGAGCAGTGCGTCCATGGCCTGGTCGAAGCCGGCGGGGTCCGTGACGTCGGCGCGGCCGTACGCGGACTCCGCGCCGAGGGGCGGCTCCGACCGGGCCAGCCCGGTCACGGCCCGTCCAGCCCGGGCGAGGTCCTGGGCGAGGTCCTGGGCAAGGGCGAACCCGAAACCGGAGCTCGCACCGACGACCCAGACGGGTCCGGGTTCGTGGGGCGCGGAGTCCGGCATGGGGTAGGGCTCCTGCACGGGGTGGGTTCTCACGATGTCTCGGCGGAACGCGCGTACGATCCGGCCGTTGTCGGCCGCCTCGCGGCCCACGGTGAATGCGGCCTGGGCCGTCTTCCGGGCCGCGCGGCCGAGGTGCGCGGCGGTCTCCCGGTCGTCGAGGAGCGACCCGACGAGGCCGGTGAACTCCTCGCCGTCGCCAGGGTTCTTCAGCGGCAGTCCGGTCTGTCCGGAGGTGATCTGGCGGGGGATCCCGCCGACGGGCCGCGCCTTGAACAGCGTCTCGGTGGCGGTCAGCCCGAAAGCCTCCTGGACCGACCGTTGGACGACGATGTCGGCGCGGCGCTGCGGGGCGTTCACGAGGAGGCTGTTGCCGTGGTCGTCCGCGAGCGGTGTGCACAGCGGGTGGACGCGTCGCCGCAGACGGGGCGGCAGTTCGTGGCGCAGCGCGATCACCTCGTCGAGCACCGCGCCCGCTTCGGGGTCGCCGGCCACGCCGGACGGCGCGGGTCCGCACAGCACAAGCTGTGCGCGGTCGGGAAGGGCGGAGCGGACGAACGCCCGCGGGACGCCGGCCGTGTCCTTCAGCGGATCCCGTCGGGAGACTTGAAGGAGGACGGGACCGTCGTGGACCGGGCCGTCCGAGAACACGTCGAAGCCCGGTCGTCGTGACCCGCCGGACCCGTCGCCCAGTCCGGCCCATGCCAGGATCTCGGAGATCTCGGGGGCGCTCACCGGACGGTTCGTTCCGGAAGCCGTGCCGCATTGCGTTCGGCGAAGGCGAGATAGGTCATGTGTTCGTCGGGGTTGGGAAGTCCGCAGCGATCCACTCCGTGGATGCGGAGATGTAAGCGATTGGCGGCGTTGAAGACGACTGGGGCGGAATCGGTCACGAAGCGTCGATGCTCGGTTTCGGAATTCTTGCTGTGCCGAACGAGCGCATGCAATACCTCAGAGCCCCCGCCGCCCCTGAGTGTCGTGTTGACGTGCCATATGGGCAAGGGAATCCCCAGATATGGATGGAGTGAGTGGTTCGCCGCCAGGAAGGATTTAAGGGAGGGTGAATCGACGAGCATGTGCGGGAGAGCTCGCGCGAGAGTGCGGGAATTGTTGCCTGCGCGGCTTGCCGGTCATGCCAAGGCGCTGGCTGGCGCGTCGGAAATCCGGTCAGTCTTCGGGGTGGCAGCGCCGGACAGCCGATTCCCGGTCGGTGTTCCGACGATGAGAAGCGATACCGGAGAGGCGTCGAACAGAAGATCGGGAGCGGGCGGCGATTTCCGTAGCCGAGGGAACATGTGCAGGTGAGGAAGGTGATCGAGGCTGGTTTGTACGCTGGTGCACGGTGGTCCTTTCGTCGGCGAACGACGAAAGCTATGTTCACGTAAACACAGGGAACGCGTCAAGCTTAGAGCTTGCTGCCAGCCATTTCTTGCCGCACTGTCGCAAAACATGCGTGCGGGGTAGGTTTCCGTCGGGTTGCCCGCGTGTTTCCGGAATTCCCATGGCAGGCGCGCAGGCCGCGAGCATGATCCGCGCCGCGCCAGGGTGGACGACCGGATCATGCCCAACGGGATGGGATCGCGTGGAGGTTCCGGGCCGGGGTGGCCGACCATTGCAGTACTACTGAACTTGATTGGGTGATGTCGGAGCTGTTCGCCTGACAACTCCTGGCCAGCTCCGTTCGCCCTGGACCGTGAGATACGCGCAGGGCGGCGGGTTGACCGACGCCGGGAGGGCCGCACGGGAGCGGATCCGGCTGCAGGCCGTGGAACGTTTCGAGGGCGGGGAGGAGAACCGGGAGATCGCGGCCGCGCTGCGGGTGTCGGAGCGGTCGGTGGAGCGGTGGCGTCGGCAGGGGTGGGAGGCGGGAGCGTCCGGGGTCCGCTCGAAAGGATCGCGGGGCGCCCAAGACTGAGTGAATCGCAAGTGGTCATGCTGAAGCGGGAGTTGGAGCGCGGACCGCTCGCCCATGGCTGGCCGGACCGGCGATGGACGCTGGCCCGGGTGAAGACGCGCGGCATCCCGGCCATCCGGTCCCGCCGCGGACCTCGGCGTCGGCGGCCGGCGAAACTGCACGCGGACAAGGGTACGACTATGACCACCTGCGGCGATGGCTCCGCCGGCGCGGCATCCACCACCACGTTGCCAGTAGGGGCGTCGAGTCCTCACAGCGGCTGGGCCGACATCGCTGGGTAGTCGAGAGAACCGTGTCCTGGCTGGCAGGCTGCCGGAGACTCCACCGCCGATACGAATGCAAGGCGGAGCACTTCCTCGCCTTCGTCGGCATAGCTGCGGTCCTGATCGGCTACCGCCGACTTGATGGATGAGCCGGCCGGCTGGGGAGTGGGGGTCAGCCAACGCTTGTGTTGTCGGTGGCAGCCCGTAGGGTGCGCTCGTCTTCAACGAGGAGGTTCCGTGGGATTTTCGGGCCATCTGGTCTTTGCTTGTAGCGAGCGTCCGCTGCTGGAAGCACCCCTGTTCGACACCATCGATCAAGGGCTGAAGGAGGCCGTCCATGCGTGGTGGCCGCGGCCGGGTGGCTGGCAGACCCTACAGCTGGATCAAGGAATCTGGGAGGACGACTACCTACTTGCCTTGGTCGAATGGACTGGTGCACCGGTTTGCGTCGCAGACGTCTCCGACAGCAGCATTGCGCTCGTGACCGGCCTGGCCGGCAACGGGCAGCGTTGGCAGGCGTGGCTCAACCTGGACGACGCCGCGGCACTCCTAGTCGAGGAGCCGGAGGACCTGGACGACGTGAGCCTGTGGGTGGACACCCCTGAGTTCGACGCGGCCGTGAGACGCAAGCGCGGAGCTCGATACGGAGGTGCCGGCCGACGCTGGAGGCGCTCTCATGTGGGCTTCGGCGGCTGGCGTCCAGACCTCGGCGCAGCAATCTCGGATCGAGGAGCTGCTGCGTGCGCGGGAGACCTTCGCGGAGGACCTGTTCAGCGCGGTGCTGGACGAGTTGGGCTTCCCCAAGGCCCCCCAGCCCTCACCGCAGCCATAAGAAGCGACCTCTGAAGCGGCACGGGTCGTCGTGGCAGCAGCCGGCCCGCCGGGCGATCCGGTCAGTTCCCTCGGCACGGAGTCTGCCGACGGCTTCGGCCAGTCCGGGCCAAGGGGCGGCTCCGTCGTCGAGCAAGTTCTGGTGCCGGGCGGACCAGATGGCCCAGAGCAGGCGCGCGGAGGAGCTTTGGCTTCGGAAGACCTCAAAGTCCGCGCCTCCCTGAAGTTCGGCCAGGGCGACACGTGCCAAAGTGCTGTCGTCTCGATCGAGTACGGCTTCCAGGTCATCGCGGTTCATGCGATCAGTCTGCTGGGCCCGCCGCCCGGCATATGCGGAGGCCGGTCAGGTAAGCGACAGCACTTGGCGGTGGGCGATCAGGCAGCAGGGGAGCTTGAGGAAGGCTTCGTGGATGTCGGCTCGTCGTTCCCATCGGACACGGATTCGTTTGAAGCCGTGAAGCCAGGCGAACGTGCGCTCGACGACCCATCGGTTGATGCCCAGCCCGCTGCCTTGGGGCGTGCCGCGTCGGGCGATGGCGGGGATGATCCGGCGGGCCCGGACCTGGTCACGGTAGATGTCGTGGTCGTAGCCGCGGTCGGCGAACACGGACTGGGCTTGCGGCGTGGCAGGCCGGGCCTGCCCCGGACGGGCGGGATGGCATCGAGGAGGGGCATGAGCTCCGAGGTGCCCATGTGGTGCTCCACCTCGTAGGTCTCGTCCTCACGGAGCGGGACCTGGATGTACCAGTCGGCCTCGAAGCGGTCGGTCAGCCGCTGGAGAAGCAGGTACTTCCTGCTCCTCAGGCCGGCGAACATCGCTTCGACGGTGGGGGATCGGGGTCGCGCTCGATTCGTCCGTCCTCCAGCGCAACCAGTCCGACCGTTTCGAGACCCTGCCTGCGGCGCCCTTCCAGGAGCCACGTCTTCTCCTGATCGGTCAAGAGGGGCGGCGGTACGGGCGGCCCGTCAGGGTTGTAGACGGCGATGGGGTCGTCCCGGTCGGACCACGAACCCACCGTCCACAGCCGGTAGACGTGGACGCCGCCCTCGGGCAGCGGCACGGCGAGGGTCTCGAGAACGTCCTCCACCCTGCCCCCTTTCGCGCACGTCGTAGAGTTCACGCTCGTCATGGCCGGTCGGACAGCACCTAGGCGGGTCGACACGTCAGCCTGTTTGCGTTCGGCACCCTCATGGCGACATCGCAGGAGTTGAGCCGGAGAGACTCGGCGGAACAGCAAGTCGTCCGGGCAGCCGGGAGGTTCTCCGCTGCGCGGGGCCGGATCGGCGTCTCGACGGAGTCGTCGACGACACGCTCACTGTCGAGCAGCGCGACGAGTCCCCATTGCCTATCGCCGATTGGCCAGGGAGAACCCCTGACACCCCGGCTTGTTACACCCGTCCGCCATGCTCTCCGACCCCCGTGGAGCGCGCGACGGGTGGCGATGCTGTACCGCTCCCTGCGCCACAAGGACGGCCGTAGCGCCGCGGCGGTCGCTCAGAGGTGGCCGGCCAGGAACTCCCGCACCTCGGCGGTGGTCATGGGCCCCGTCCCGTGTGCCACCGCCTCTCCCTCCTTCAGCAGGACGTAGGACGGGGCTCCGGTGATCCCGTATCGCTCGGTCGCGGCCGGGCAGCGCGTGATGTCGGTGCGGACGGCCGTCAGGCGGCCCGTGTACTCGTCGGCGATGCCACCCACGACAAGATCCATCGCCCGGCAGGGCTCGATTGCCTTGGGCCATGTCCCGGTGAAGTATGCGAGGACCGGGACTTCGCTCATCCTGAGGATGAAATCGAATTCCGCGTCCTCACGGGGTTGGTGAACCCGCTTCGCCATGGAAGCTCCTGACCTCGTGTTCCGTCGTTCCACCCCCCATCATCCCCCGCGCGGTGCGGCAGGCCGGCCCGGCGGCACGGGTCGTCTCCTCGTCCCCTTCCTGGGGGAGTGCGCGGCCCCCGACCTGCCCCTGGCGGACGCGAAGCAGGGCGATCCTTCGACCCTTCGCCCTTGTGGCGAACTGGAAACGGACCGTGGTGAACGAAGACGCCCCCGACCGGTCACTGATGTCGGCGGGTGTTGAGGCGGGCGGCCTGGCGTGTCAGGTGGTCGCGCTCGGCGAGGTTGGGTGCCTTGTGGGCCGCCTCGGCGTACAGCCGCGCCGCCGTCGCCAGGTCGCCGTCGCGTTCGTGGAGGTACGCCGCCACCGCGGCGTGGCGGGGCAGTGAGGCGTCCAGCGTCGCGAGCGCCGCCAGGCCGGCGCGCGGTCCGTCGGCCTCCCCGACGGCGACCGCGCGGTTCAGCCGGACGACCGGGTTGTCGGTCAGGCGTGTGAGCTCGTCGTACCACTCGACGATCTGCACCCAGTCGGTCTCCTCGGCGGTGGGCGCGTCGGCGTGGAGTGCCGCGATGGCGGCCTGGGCCTGGAACTCGCCCAGCCGGTCGCGGGCGAGGGCCGTCTGGAGGATGCCGACGCCCTCGGTGATCAACGCGGTGTCCCACCGGCCGCGGTCCTGCTCGGCGAGCGGCACCAGGCTGCCGTCGGGCGCGGTCCGGGCGGCCCGCCGGGCGTGGTGGAGCAGCATGAGGGCGAGCAGCCCGGCCACCTCGGGGTGGTCGATCGCGGCCGCGAGCTGCCGGGTGAGCCGGATGGCCTCGGCGGCGAGGTCGACGTCGCCGGAGTAGCCCTCGTTGAAGACGAGGTAGAGGACGCGCAGCACGGTGGCGACGTCGCCGGGCCGGTCGAAGCGCACGCCGGAGACGGTGCGCTTGGCCCGGCTGATGCGCTGCGCCATGGTCGCCTCGGGCACCAGGTAGGCCTCGGCGATCTGGCGGGTGGTCAGCCCGCCGACGGCGCGCAGCGTGAGCGCGACCGCCGATGCCGGGGTCAGCGACGGGTGGGCGCACAGGAAGTAGAGCTGGAGCGTGTCGTCCACCGCGGGCGCCGGCCCGGGCGCCGGCTCCTCCTCGACCCGGTCCTCACGCCGGCGGCGGGCGGCGTCGGCGCGCGTCGCGTCGAGGAACTTGCGCCAGGCCACGGTGACCAGCCAGCCCTTGGCGTCCCGAATGGGGTCTTCCCTGCTCGTGTGAGGCCGAGAGCCTGGGGAAGGGGCGTCCGGCCAGACCCGGAGCGCCTCGACCAGAGCGTCCTGCACGGCGTCCTCGGCCGCCGCGAAGTCGGCTCCGCGGCGGACGAGGACGGTGAGGACGCTCGGCGTGAGGCTCCTGAGCAGGACCTCGTCCATCGGCGACGTCACTCCGTGATGGTGGGCGGCGCGGCCAGGAACGGGCGCACCTCCAGCCACTCGTGGATCGGCTTGCCGCCCGCCCCAGGGGCGGCCGACAGCTCCCCGGCCAGCTCGACGGCGCGCTCGTAACTGTCGACGTCGATGATCATCCAGCCGGCGATGAGGTCCTTGGTCTCCGCGAACGGTCCGTCGGTGACCGGCGGGCGCCCCTCACCGTCGTAGCGGACCCACGCTCCCTCGGGGGCGAGCGCCTGACCGTCGACGAACTCGCCTGTCTTCTCCAGCCGGGCCGCGAAGTCGTTCATGTACTGCATGTGCGCCGAGATCTCCTCCGGGCTCCACTGGTCCATCGGTACGTCGTTGACCGCGGCCGGGGCGCCGCGGTAGTGCTTCAGCAGCAGGTACTTGGCCATCGTGGTTCTCCTCGGTGCTCGTGCGACCCATTGTGGTCGCGTTCACCCCGGGGACGGAGCCGGACGCGGGTTCTCGACATCGCCGTCCGATTTCTTTTCGGCTCTAGGGCGTGTGTCGAAAGTCCCGCCTGCCCGGCGGCGCCCGGCACGCACGCTCGCCGCGTTGTCGGGATCGCCCCGATACATCCAGTATCGGGGCGACCCTCCGCCTTGCGATCGCACGCACCGGACACCGCCGGGCCTGCCCTTCGGGCAGACGGCGCTACTTTCGACACACGCCCTAGTGGAGGAGCCTGGGTGAGCCGTCCCGCGGTGTCCGGGTCCACAGCTGATGCCGGGGATCTCGCGTATCGCGGGCGTATCGAGAACCGCATACGCCACCACAACAGCCGTCCACCTCCAATGGGGGCATGGACCACAACACATCCCTGTCAGCACCGCCGCGCCGCACGCACAGGATCGTGCTCCTCGGCCTGGCGGTCCTCGGCGCGGTGAGCGCCGTGTACGTCGTGCGGCGGCCGCTGATGATGTCCGCTCCGATGTGCATGGCCGGGCGGTGGCACGGCTGCTTCGATACGTTCAACGGTGTGGTGCTCATGACGTTGGTCGCGCTGCCGCTGCCCGCGCTGGCGGTGTGGGCTCTGGCACGCCGACGGCGTGCCTCCGGCGTCGCATCGGCGTGGCGGATGTCGCTGGCCGAGGTGGGCATGGCCTACGGGACGGTGCCGTTCCTGTGGATGACCATGATGCCGGGCGCCGGGGCCGGCACCGTCCCCGGCGTGGTGAGCCTGCTACCGCTGCGGGACCTGCTCACGATGGGGCCGGGCGGGATCGTCGGCAACCTGCTGATCTTCGCGGCGCTGGGGTTCTTCGCCCCGATGCGGTTCGCGGCGCTGGCGTCCCTGCCGCGGATCCTGGCGCTCGGTGCGGGCTGCTCGGTCCTGGTCGAAACCGCACAGTACGGCCTGCGGCTGGACCGGGTGTCCTCCGTGGACGACGTACTGGTCAACGCCGCCGGCGCCGTACTGGCCGCGCTGGCGTCGCGCCGCTGGTGGCGCACTACGGCGGAAACGCCGTCGGACCGGCCTCGGCCCGCGCCGGCACCGGCGGGCTGAGTCGCCTGTCCCGTGTCCCGTGTGCCACGACTCGCACACGTCTTCGCACGTCTTCGCACGTCTTTGCACCCGTCTTCGCAACCGTCCCTGCACTTGTTTTTGTATACGTCGGCGATATGTCGTGCTGCTTACGCTTCAGGAATGCGCGTACTGATCGTGGAGGACGAGCCCTACCTTGCCGAAGCCGTCCGTGACGGTCTGCGGCTGGAGGCGATCGCCGCCGACATCGCCGGCGACGGCGACTCGGCCCTGGAGCTGCTCAGCGTCAACTCCTACGACCTCGCGGTCCTCGACCGCGACATCCCCGGCCCCTCCGGCGACGAGGTCGCGCGGCGCATCGTCGCCTCCGGCAGCGGCATCCCGATCCTCATGCTCACCGCCGCCGACCGGATCGACGACAAGGCCTCCGGGTTCGGGCTCGGTGCCGACGACTACCTCACCAAACCGTTCGAGCTGCGGGAGCTCGTCCTGCGGCTGAGGGCGCTCGACCGCAGACGCGCGTACGCCCGGCCGCCGGTCCGCGAGATCGCGGGCCTGCGGCTCGACCCCTTCCGCCGGGAGGTCTTCCGCGACGGACGCTACGTCGCGCTCACCCGCAAACAGTTCGCCGTGCTGGAAGTCCTCGTCGCCGCAGAGGGCGGGGTCGTCAGCGCCGAGGAGCTGCTGGAACGGGCCTGGGACGAGAACGCCGACCCCCTCACCAACGCCGTGCGCATCACCGTCTCCGCACTGCGCAAACGGCTCGGCGAACCATGGATCATCGCCACGGCGCCCGGCGTCGGCTACCGCATCGACGCCGGCCCCGACACCGCCACCGACGCCGGCCCCGACACCACCCGCCCCGGCAGTACGCATGCGTAGACGCCCCGGGATCAGCGTCCGGCTGAAACTCACCCTCAGCTACGCCGGGTTCCTCGCCGTCGCCGGCGCTCTCCTCCTGGCCGTGGTGTGGGTCTTCCTGCTGCGCTACGTACCCGACACCTCCCAGGGTCTGCTCGGGATCTCGCCCAACCGCTACCTCCTTGTGCGCACCTTCGCCCCCGCCGCGGCCGTGGCGATGGTCTTCCTGCTCGTGTTCGGCCTCGTCGGGGGATGGATCCTCGCCGGCCGGATGCTCGCACCACTCACACAGATCACGGATGCGGCACGGACGGCCGGGAACGGGTCGCTGTCCCACCGGATCCGCATGAAGGGCCGCCAGGACGAATTCCGTGAACTCTCCGACGCGTTCGACTCGATGCTCGAACAACTCGAGTCCCACGTCGCCGAGCAGCAGAGGTTCGCCGCGAACGCCTCCCACGAACTGCGCACCCCGCTGGCGATCTCGCGGACGCTCCTCGACGTCGCCCGCAAGGCCCCCACACGGGACCGGAGCGAACTCATCGAACGCCTGCACGCCGTCAATACGCGGGCGATCGACCTCACCGAAGCCCTCCTGCTGCTCAGCCGCGGCGACCGCGGAACCTTCACCCGCGAGAGCGTCGACCTCTCCCTCATCGCCGAAGAAGCCGCCGAAACGCTGCTTCCCCTCGCCGAACAGCGCCGGATCACGCTCGACGTCACCGGCGACGTCACCGGCGGGGCAGCCCGGACCAGCGGCTCCGCGGAGCTCCTGCTGCGGATGGTGACGAACCTCGTCCAGAACGCCATCGTCCACAACCTCCCCGTCGACGGCACCGTGACGGTCCACACCGAGGCGCACGGCGACACGAGTGTGCTGCGGGTCGAGAACACGGGACGTCGGCTCCCGCCGGAACTGGTCCCGACCCTCACCGAACCCTTCCAGCGCGGAACGGAACGCGTACGCACCGACGAGCATGCCGGCGTCGGCCTCGGCCTGGCCATCGTGCACAGCATCGTCCGCGCCCACGAAGGGACCCTCGACCTCGTCCCCCGCCCCGACGGCGGTCTCCTCGTCACGGTCCGACTTCCCGGCACGCCGACGTCGGCATCGCACCCGAGGGGGGCCCACTAGGGGGGGTGTCCGACGGCCGCTTCTGCCGGACTCTCCGGCACGCCGCCGGGGCACGCCGGCCCGGCCATGGGCAGAATGAACCGCTTTGGCCCAGGGGATTCCGCGAGCCGCGACGAGTCCTGCGGCGTCCGGCGGTCGTACTGTCGAAGCCGTCACCGAGGAGGACTTCTGATGCGCAGCGTGACCTATTCGATGAGCGTCTCACTCGACGGCTACATCGTCGGGCCGGACGGCGGCTTCGACTGGACGGTGCCCGACGAGAAGGTCTTTCGCTTCTGGATCGACGAGATCCGCGAGGTCGGCGTTCACCTGTTGGGACGACGGCTGTACGAGACGATGCTGTACTGGGAGACGGCCGACCAGGATCCCTCGCTCGACGACGCGATGCGTGAGTGGACCTCGCTCTGGAAGCCGCTCCCGAAGGTGGTGTTCTCCACCACCTTGTCGGCGGTGCAGGGCAATGCCCGCCTGGCCTCCGGCGGCCTGGCGGAGGAGATCGAGCGGTTGCGAGCCGAGCCGGGGGAGGGCGACATCGCGATCGGCGGCGCCACCCTCGCCGCCGAGGCGGCCGCGTCGGGGCTGATCGACGAGTACCAGGTCATGGTCTACCCGGTGCTGGTCGGCGGCGGCATTCCGTTCTTTCCCCGGCACGAGCGCCGGGTGGATCTCGAACTCGTCGAGACCCGCACCTTCAGCTCGAAAGTCGTCTACCTCCGCTACCGCGTGGCGCGCTAGGGGGCGTGTCGAAAGTAGCGCCGTCCGCCCGAAGGGCAGGCGGGACTTTCGACACACGCCCCAGCTCCCCGACCGCCCCCGATCCGCGGCCATGTGCGCCGCTTCCAGGCAAACCTTGCGCTCACGGGTGATCAGGCCCGTCTGCGGTGGGTACACATCGGGAGCCGTTCCCCGCACCTCGTGCCGACCGCAGCAGAGGAAGATCTCATGGACCTGTCTCCCCGTCGCGACTCGGCGGACGTCATCGTCGTCGGCGCCGGCCCCGCCGGCTGCACCGCGGCCCACCACCTGGCGCTGGCGGGCCACGACGTCCTGCTCCTGGAGAAGGCGACCTTCCCCCGGGACAAGGTCTGCGGAGACGGCCTCACTCCGCGTGCCGTGAAACAACTCGTCGACATGGGAGTCGACATCGACGGGGAGGGCTGGGTCAGAACCCAGGGCCTGAGGGTGCACGGCTCCGGCACCACGGTGGAGATGCCCTGGCCCGACGTGGCGTCCTTCCCCGACTTCGGACTCGTACGCAGCCGGATGGACTTCGACCATCTGCTCGCCCGCAAGGCCGTGGCGGCCGGCGCACACCTCCTGGAGGGAACCAAGGTCACCGGCCCGGTCATCGACGCGACCACCGGCCGCGTCAGCGGCGTGGTCGCCCAGCGGGACGGCGCCCCTCGCACCTACCGGGCGCCGCTGGTGGTCGCCGCCGACGGCGCGTCGAGCCGCCTGGCCGTCGCACTCGGCCTCCATCAGCGCAGGGACCGGCCCATGGGCGTGGCCGTGCGCCGCTACTACACGGCGCCGCACCGCGCCCAGGACCACCTGGAGGCCTGGCTCGACCTCGAAACCCGCGACCCGCGCGGGCGGACCTACATGCCGTTCGGCTACGGCTGGGTCTTCCCCGTCGGCAACGGCTCCTTCAACGTCGGTCTGGGCACCTTCCACATCGGACGCAAACCCGAGCTCGACCACCGCCAGCTCTTCAGGGAATGGACCGAGCGACTGTCCCCGGCCTGGCCCTTCGACGAAGCCCATGCCACCACCCCGCTGCGCGGCGCGCCGCTGCCCGCGGGCCTGAACCGGCGCCCCCAGTACACCCGCGGCCTGTTCCTGACCGGCGACGCCGGAGGAATGATCAACCCGCTCAGCGGCGAAGGCATCGACTACGCGATGGAGTCCGGCCGCCTGGCCGCCGACACCATCACCCACGCGCTCAAGCAACCCACCGCGCGCATGCGCGAGGAAGCCCTGCTCGCCTACCCCGACGCGATCCGCGCGGCCTACGGCCGCTACTTCACCGTGGGACGCCTCGTCGTCCACGCCCTCAACCACCCCCGTGTCATGAAGGTCGTCGCCACGAAGAGCCTCCACCGGCCCGTCCTCCAACGCTTCATCTTCAAACTGTGGTCCAACCTCACCGACCCGCACAGCAGCGACGCTCTCGACCGCGTCATCACCGCCATTCAGCGGGCGGTCCCGGCAGCCTGACCATCCGTCCGCCGCCTTCCCCCTCCGCCGCCCGCGGCGAGACTGTCGCGCCGTCGTTCGGCTGCTCGGGGGAGGCGGGGCACCTGACGGCGCGCCGGGCGCGCTCGCAGATCAGGCGCCCTGCCGGGCATTGCGCGAGAATTCCTCCATGCTGACTGCACTGCCGCCCGCCCTGGGCGTCGAGGGCGTCGAGGGCGGGGTGCCCGGGCCGGCCGCCGGACGGCGCCCCGGCCACGGCCGCCGGGTCCCGAGGACGGGCGCTGCCACATGATGCGCGGATCCGCACTGCGACGCAGTCGCGGCTTTCGGGCCGGATCCACCCAGCTGCTGTTCGCCCTCGTCGGAGTGGCTCTGGGGCTCGCCCTGCCGGGCATCGACCGAGGACCGCAGGTTTCGGCGCGACTGGTGATCGACATGCTGGTGGCGCTGGGCTTCGGCGTGCTCGGCGCCATCGCGGTGATCTTCTCGTTGCTGATCCTGGTGGTGCAGTGGGCCCACACCACCTTCTCGCCGCGGTTGACGCTGTTCCGCGAGGCCCCGATCGTCTGGCGGAGCTTCGCCTTCGCCGTCGGCCTTGCTCTTTTCTGCGGTACGGCAGCCCTGGCCATCGGCTCGGGCGACCAGGTGTCGCTGACCGTGCCGGTCCTCACCGGGCTTCTGCTGCTCACGCTGCTCGGCCTGCTGCGGAGGCTGCAGGTGACGGCCTTCACCTCCGTCCAGCTCGCGCCGGTCCTTCAGTCGGTCAGCGACCGTGGCCGCCGCATCCTCGAGAGCCTGTACTCGAGAAGCGGCGGCCAGGTGACGTCCGACCCGCTTCCCCCGCTGAGCTCGACGGTCACCTGGCCCAAACCCTTCGCCGTACTCCAAGAGGTCGACGCGGAGCAGCTGCTCACCACCGCCCGGGCAGCGAACGCGGTCATCGTCCTGCACGCCGTCCCGGGCGCCACGCTGCCCCACGGGGCCGCCGTCGCCGACGTGCACGGCGCACAGCTGCCCGCGGCGGCGGTCCTGGACGGACTGATCACCGGATCCGAGCGGACCTTCGAGCAGGACCCCCTGCTCGCCTTCCGGCTGCTGGCCGACATCGCGCTTAGGGCCCTGTCCAAGGCGATCAACGACCCCGCCACCGCGGTCCAGGCGCTGGACCACCTGGAGGACCTGCTCACCGGGCCCGTTGCCACCCATTCCGGCCGACCCCTGCGGCTCACCGACCCCGACGGTGTGGTGCGCATCGTGGTCGAGTTGCCGGACTGGGAGGACTTCCTGCGCACCGGCGTCGACGACGTCATCGCGGCCGCCGGGAACGCGCCGATGGTCCTCACCCGCCTGCGGACCTTGGTGAAGCACCTGATGTCCCAGAGCCCCCCTCACCGCCGGGAGCTCCTCACCCGCCGACTGGCCTGGGTCGAGGAAGGACTCGCGAGCGGCTTCCCCACCCTGTGGCGGGAAGCGGCGGGCGATGCCGGCGGCCCTGCCGAGCACCGCGACGGGCGATGACGGCAGGGCCGCTGGGATCGGCACCCGCAGGGAAGAATCGGCTGGTCACGTCTTCGACAGGCGAGGAGCAGCGCACAGCGCCCAGATGACGATGACGTCGATCGCGATCAGGAGCATCGCCCAGAACGGGTAGTAGGGCAGCCACATGAAGTTCGCGATCAGGCCCAGACTCGCCAGCGCGACGCCGATCATCCGCGCCCACAGGGCGCCCTTGAACAGGGCGATGCCCGCGAGCACCATGATGATGCCCAGGATCAGGTGGACCCAGCCCCAACCGGTCAGGCTGAACTGGTACACGTAATTGCGGGTGGTGACGAATATGTCGTCCTTGGCGATGCCGGCGATCCCCTGGAACAGGGTCATCAGCCCTACGAAGATCATGAGGACTGCGGCGAAGACCACCCATCCTCCGACGGTCGTGCCGCTCCCGGCGGGGCTCTGCGTCGGCCCGCCGTGCCGGGTTCCGCTCATGTTGCTTGTCATGGAGCTCTCCTTGGATACGGATGATCCCCCGGACGGCCCCTCCCTGCGGCTCATGGGCACGTGGCTCTGCGGCTCATGGGACCGTGGCTCTGCGGCTCATTCTCATGGAGACCGCCCGCCGCCGGCCGGGTCGATCCGCCGCCCGCCGACGACGGGAGGAGTAACGGTCACGAGCCGAGGATCCGGCTCTTCTGAGCCGCGAACTCGTCCTCGGTGAGGATGCCCTGCTCCTTGAGCTCGCCGAGCTCCTTGAGCTGGGCGATCTTGCTGCTCATGTCGTCGACCGGTGCGGCGGGCGCAGGTGCCGGAGCCGCGACGGGTGCGGGTGCCTGCTGGGGCGGCGCCGGGTTCTGCTCGGCCCAGCGCCCCGCCTGACGTCGAGAGACGCGGTTGGAGACGGTGGTCGCCGTCCCGGCCACCACTGCGGTGCGCGCTATCCCTCGAAGAAGTCCTGGCATGACGGTTTCTCCTTGCCTCTGCGCGAGTGGATCTGTCCCTCTCAGGCGGCGTCACTGCCGCCCGTCGCGGTCTCCACGGCGTCGAGCGAGGCCAGGAGGGCTTGTACGGGGATGCGTCCTCCGGCCACCATTTGGGCGCCGCCGCGCCGCAGAGCGCGTGCGAAGGGAGCGGCCCAGACGTTCTCGTACACCAGGATCCCGGCCGAGCTGCCGGGCTGCAGTGCCGCGCCGGCCTCGACGGCGTCGTCCTCGCCCAGGATCCCGGACGAAGCGCCCTCGAACACGGTCAGGTCGAGTTCACCGTCGCCGTCCAGATCCTTCAACTCCACGACGACGACGCTGCCGTCCATGTCCTTCCGCACGAACAGGAGGTCGAGGATGCGGATGATGCCCTTGTCGACCAGGTCGAGGAGCAGTGGGAGGCCTTCGCCCGTCATACGGCTGCCCGGGAACTCGACAACCAGATAGTCGATCGGTCCCATGTCTTCGAAATCATCGCTCATGACCACTCCACACACCCTGCTCGGGATGACGTGACAGCGTCGGCCTTGCCCGCCGTCGTGTTCGTGGAAGGCAAGGTCCGACGGTGCTTTCCTCACCATTGCAGCAGCAGCCTGAACGCTTCGCACCTTTACGGAGGGGCGCCTTCGAGAAGTCCCGGGGTCAGCGGACCGACCGGTCGGCGCGAGGTGCCGGAGACACGTCCTGCCGGCCGCGGTCACGCAGGGTGTACCCGCCGTCGACGACCTTCGCGGCGGCGGCGGGTGCCATGCACTTGGTGAGTGACGGCTCGCCCTTCTTCGTGGCTCCCGACAGCCCGATGCGGGCCTCGCCCCGCTCCGGGACGAGGAAGCTCACGCCCATGCGGGTGCGCGGCTCCAGCATGGTGAGCCAGGGGTGGCCGGGGCTGGTGCGGACCAGCCGGCCGGTGACGGTGGCGGTGGGGCCGCCGGTGGTGAGGCAGTCGACCTTGAACTCGCCCCAGTAGAGCTCGCCGTCCTGGAAGTGCGAGATACGGAAGGTGCCCCAGGAGTGCTGCGGGATGCTGCCCACGGTGTAGGTGGAGTGGGCGTCGACGGACACCCGTACCTCCTGGTCCGCGACGGGGTAGTCCATGCGAGCGTCGCCCTTGAGGGAGGAGACGGTGACGGCCCCCGACGCGGGCGCCGCGACGGTGAGGAGCGCGGGGGCGGGCGCGGCGACGGCGACGGGCGCGGCGACGGCGGCCACGAGGGCGAGCAGGGCGGTGGCACGCAGGGCCTTGTCCAACATGAGGAGCTCCGATCGGGGGTCGTCCGGGTACCACCCGATCGTCCCCAACAGCCCTGCTCCCGGGCATCGTTCGCAGGCATCGTCCGTCTCCGCCGTGCGGCGGAGACGGAGGTCCGCCGTGGCGTCCCGTACGGACGGTCGGTGTCTGTCATTCCGGGCGGTTGAAGCGTCGTGCGGCCCACAGCAGGGCGACGGCGCCGCTCGTGAGGAGGAGGGCGGCTTCGAGGGGGAGCGGGGGTTGCCAGCCGGCCCATTCGATCCCGGGGGTCGCTTGCCGGCCGGGTACGCGGTGGGTGATGCAGCGGCGGAGGAGGTCCACCGCGTAGGCGAGGGGGTTGGCGTTGGCGAGTGTGCGGGCCCAGCCGGGCAGGGTGTCCAGGGGGAAGAAGCCGCCGGAGAGGAACAGCAGCGGCATCATCACCAGGCCGAGGAGCGTGTGGAACGTCTCGGCTCTGCGGAGGGTCACGGCCAGGGCCAGTGCCAGGGCGGTGATGGTGAAGGAGGCCAGGACCATGCCGGCGAGGAGCATGGCGAGGAGGAGCGGGTCGTAGGGCAGGCCCACCGCACCGGCGAGGCCGAGCAGTACGGCGCCCTGGGCCGTGGCGGTCAGGGTGCCGCCGGCGCAGTTCCCCAGGAGGAGGGTCGAGCGGCTGACGGGAGCCATGAGGAGTTCTCGCAGGTAGCCGCTCTGCCGGTCGGTGATCAGACGGATGCCGACCATGATGGCCGGTGTCTGCACCGTCATCATCAGCATGCCCGGGAAGAGATAGGTCTGGTAGCCGACGCCCAGGGAGGAGTGGGGGATGAGGGCGGCCAGCCCGCCCCCGAGGATGAGCAGGTAGAGCACGGGGTGGAGCAGCATCAGCGCGGTGTGGGCCCGCTGGCCGGCCAGTCGCAGCATGTCGCGGTAGATCAGGGCGTGGATCGCGCGCAGTTCGTGTCGCAGGCGGGCCGTCCGTTCGCCGCCAGAGGTGCCTGAGGTGCCAGACGTGTCAGAGGTGCCTGAGGCGCCAGTGGTATCTGAGGTGCCAGGGGCGTACGGGGTCCGCTGGATGTTCGTGGTCATCGGCCGCCGCCCGCCTCTGCCGTGGCGCCGGACGGTGTGTGGCCGGGCCTGGCGGCGTGGAGGCTGCGGCCGGTGTGGTGGAAGAAGACGTCGTCGAGCGTGGGTGGTGCCGCGGAAGCGGTGCGGACGGCGATGCCGTGGTGTTCCAGCGCCGCGCAGAGGCGGGGAATCCAGGCGCTGCCGTCCGGCACCCGCAGGCAGATCCCGTCGGTGTCCACGGTGATGGCGCGGTCCGGCGGCGCGATGCCGCGCACGACCCGTTGCGCTGTCGTGTCGTCGCTGGTGCGCAGCACGACGCGGTCGTCTCCGATCGCGGTCTTCAGCGCGAGCGGCGTGCCCTGTGCCACGAGGCGGCCGCGGTCGATGATGCCGATGCGATCGCAGTTCTCCGCCTCCTCAAGGTAGTGGGTCGTGACGAAGAGCGTGCTGCCGTGCCGGTCGCGCAGCGCGCGCAGGTGCTCCCAGACCTGTACGCGGGCGTGCGGGTCGAGTCCGGTGGTCGGCTCGTCCAGGAACAGCACGCGGGGGGAGTGCAGCAGGGCACGGGCGATCTCCAGCCGCCGCCGCATGCCGCCCGACAGGGTGCGTACCGGGGAGCGCCGCCGGTCGGTCAGCCCGGCCGTCTCGAGTACCTCCGCGGCGCGTCGGCGGGCGTCGTGGCGGCGCATTCCGTAGAGGCGCGCATGGATGTGCAGGTTCTGTTCGGCGGTGAGGTCCGCATCGAGAGTGCTGTGCTGGAAGAGCATGCCGACGTGCCGCCGTACCTGGTGGGGTCGGGCGAGCACGTCGGCGCCGGCGACCGTGGCGTGCCCGGCCGTGGGGCGGGCCAGCGCGCACAGCAGGGCGATGGTGGTGGACTTCCCCGCGCCGTTGGGGCCGAGGAAGGCGAAGGTCTCGCCCTGCGGCACGTCCAGGTCCAGGCCGCGTACGGCATGGGTGGTGGTGCCCTGTGGGCCCGGGTAGCTCTTGACCAGGCCGCGCGTGCTGATGGCGTACACGGGCTCGGCGGTGGGGGGTGTGGTGGCGTGTGGACGGGTGACGGCGGCCGTCGTGAGGGCTGCTGGGACGAGGTCGTCATCACCGGCGTGGAGCTGCATGGGGTCCGGTCCTCTCAGGCCGCCGCTCCGGCCGGTGGCTGTCCCGGGACAGCCACCGGCCGGATGGTGCCGGCTGTCCTAGGGCGTGTGTCGAAAGTGGCGCCGTCTGCCCGAAGGGCAGGCCCGGCGGTGTCCGGTGCGTGCGATCGCAAGGCGGAGGGTCGCCCCGATACTGGATGTATCGGGGTGATCCCGACAACGCGGCGAGCGTGCGTGCCGGGCGCCGCCGGGCAGGCGGGACTTTCGACACGCGCCCTAGGCGCAGCTGATGCCGATACAGACGGTGTTGAGGAGGGTCAGCAGGCCGACGCACTCGCACGTCGCGGCGAACGGCGCTCCGTCGACGCCGACGGGGTCGGTCTCCGGAAGGGCGTGGAGCCGGGCCAGCAGTTCGAGGTCCTTGTTCTCCATGGGGTTCTCCTTCTTTCTGTGGGCTGGCGACAGAGTTCCTGCCGCTCAGGCCGGCAACTGGACCATCCAGTGCCGGGGGTCGGCGTGACGGATCCGCAGGAGGAAGGCCAGGATTCCGGCGGATCCGTCGCTCCAGCTGGTCGAGACGTCCCCGTACTCGTTGGGGAAGACCACGTGGCCGTGGCGGTCGGCTCTCTCGCAGTGGATGAGGCGGGACAGGTCCTCGGCCGTGGTGCGGTAGACGGGATCACCTGTGGCGTCGGCCATGTCGAGAAGGAAGTCACCGTTGCCCGCCAGTCCGTGGCACTGGGCGAGGGCGGCGCGGGAGGCGCGTTCCGTGACGGCGTGCGTGCTGCGGCGGGCGAGGTCGCCGAACCTGTCGTCCCCGGTCGCCTGCCACAGCCGGACGAGGAAGGCTCCGATGCCCGCCGCGCCGTGGCACCAGTACGGGGCCGTGGGCGGGTCCTAGGCCTGGGCGGGCCACTGGGCTGCCTCGCCGGTGAGTACGGCGCCGGCCAGCAGGCTCTCGCCGGCCTCCACGGCCAGCTCCCTGTGCTCCGGGCGCTGCGAGACGGCCGCGGCGGCGAGGAGGAAGCAGCCGATGCCGGCCGTGCCATGGGCGAAGCCGAAGTAGCGCTTGCCGGCCTCAGGGGATGCGGTCTCCGGGGATGCGGTCTCCGGGGATGCGGCTGCCGGGGATGCGGCTGCCGGGGAAGCGGCCCCCGAGGATGCGGCCTCCGCGGGAACCGCCCAGCTCACTCCCGTCGCATCACGCCGTACGGCGGCGGCCAGCCGGTCGGCCGCGTCGACGGCCAGTTCGGCGAAGCGCGGATCACCGGTGCGGTGCCACAGGTGGAGCGCGGCCAGCCCGCTGCCCGCGGTGCCGTGGGTGATGTCGTGATGGGGCGTCACCTGCTGCGGGGCCAGCGCCAGAGCCAGTGCGTGGTCCGTGAGCCCGCGGTCGTCGAGGGCGCGCCCGGCGTCGTACAGCGCCCAGGCGGTTCCGCGGCCGCCGAAGTGCAGGCCGGGGCGGGTGGAGCGGATGTCGGTGCGGCCCGCGATCCAGCGGCCCGCGGTGGAGAGCAGCTCGGGGAGGCGGGCGTCACCGGTGAGTTGCCAGTAGCGCGTCAGTACGGCCAGGACACCGGCCGCGCCCTGCTGCACGGTGCACGGGTCGGTCTCCCCGGCCATGGTGGAGACGGGCCACAGCCGCCGGTCGTCCGCCGGAGTCATGGAGTCGATGAGGTGCTCCACGATCCCGGTCACCGCATCGTGCGGGCCGTCGGTCCGTGCCGGGCGGGGGAGGGGACGGTTCCCCGGTCGCGCCGGGGCCGCCCGCCGGAGAGCCTCGCGGGCCCTGGCCGGCGACCACCGCTCGGCGGGATCGTCCTTCATCAGCCCGAGGATCATCTCCGCCAGGCCGTCCGGCAGCCGGAGCGGCCCCGCGCAAGCGGTCAGCCATGCGGCGAGCCGCTGCTCCGCAGCCCTGGTGGGAGGCTCCTCGGGCAGCAGGTTCGGCACCTTCCCCGCCAGGACGAAGCACGCGGTGGCGCCGAGGCTGTAGTAGTCGGCGGTCGGCCGCACCGGTGCGTCGGCCAGACGCTCCGGGGCGCTGAAGCCGGGAGTTCCCACTCGGGTCGGCAGGGCGGCCTCGTCCTCCAGGACGGCGAGCTCCAGATCGATGAGGCGCAGCTCACCGTCCGGGCGCACCATCACGTTGGCCGGTGTGAAGTCCCGCAGGACGCAGCCGCGGGCGTGGGCCGCCGCGACCAGGTCCACCAGGCGCACGACCTGTGCCAGTGCGTCGGCGCGGTAGCGCTCGCCGCCGACATCGCGGAAGTGCTCGGCGACCCAGGTGCGCAGGGTGACGCCCGGCACCTCGTCCTGGGCCAGGAACAGGTGCCCGCCGTGCTCGAACAGCGCCAGCGGATCCGGAGCCAGCCCCAGACCGCTGAGCTTCTCCAGCGTCCGGGCCTCGGCGCGCAGCCAGTCGCGGACGTCGCAGCCGGAGGCGTCGGCCTCCACGTGCGGCCGGGCCTCCTTGATCACCACGGGGGCGCCGGTGCGGACGTCGCTGCCCCGGTAGACGCCGCCCTTGTTCGTGTGCCGGATCGCCTCCCGTACCGCGAAACGACCACCGAGCACCACCGGACCGCTCGCCGCGTCCGCCGATCGCGACGACGACGGGACGGGGACGGAGGCGGGGAACGGGCAGACCGCCCAGGAGGGCGGGGAGTACTCGCCGGTGCGCCTGTCCTCCACGGGATTGCCGTCGGGGTCCTCGATGAACCACACCAGCAGGCCGTCGTCCGACAGCCGCCGCCGGCCGACGAAGGAGCCGTAGCGGTAGTGCACCAGGGAGTGCGCTGCGTAGGGCCGGTCGGACAGGATCCGCGGACCGACCAGCCCCTCCGTGGCCCGGTGCAGCTCCCCGGCGAGCCGAGCCGCGTCGGCGTCGGAGAGCGGATAGACGGTGATGAACTTTCCCGAGCTTCCCCGCGGCGTGGCACGGGAGTTGAGCGCACTCACCTGCTCCAGCGACCGGGCGAACTTGAACGCCGACTCCGCCCGCAGCAACACGTCCAGTGCCCGTGCGAGGACCGTCGGCGCGGAGGCGGCCGTCGCCGACAGATGCAGCTTCCATCCCTGCTCGCGTCGCGGCTCGCGTCGCGTGCCGGACCCGGGCACGACACGGCACCACATCTCGTCCGTAGCGGCCGTCCAGCGCGCGCCCGTACCCGTGGCGTCCAGCGCCTGGAGGAGAAGGTCTTCCAGCTCAACTTCGGTTGCGTGGCTCGTCATTACGTGTCCCTCTCAACGGTGAGAACCGCTGGTCGGAACGTGCCCGATGACATATGCGGACCAACATGCACCCGCCCGGATTCACTTGATCCGGCGAGCGCACGGTGCTGCAGTCCCACCCATGGGCGCGCCCAGCGCAGAGGGAGGCGCACGGACGCCGGTGTGCCGGGCGGAGGCTCAGCGCAGGTCGAGCAGCATCACGTCATGGAGGTCCGCGACCGTCCCCCATGGCCGCGCCTCGCCGACCTTGCGGTATCCCCACGCCCGGTAGGCGGCCGACGCCGCCCTGCTGCCCGGGTGGACGTTCAACAACACCCGCTCGGCCTCCGTGCCGTCGAGCAGCGCCTCGTGCAGACGCCGCGCGATGCCCTGCCCGCGCCACGGTCCGCGCACGGCGAGTTCCATCAGCCCGAAGGTGCGGTGCCCGTCCTCCCGTCGCATGTCGTCGGGTACTGGCTCGGTCAGTTCGTCCCACCAGCCCGTGTCGGGGGCGAGCGGGTAGCCGTACGCCATGCCGACCGGCTCGCCGTCCTCGGTACGGGCCAAGGCGGCGCGGAAGGCGTGCCTGCTGGTCTGGGAGGGGAAACGGCGGAAGGCGGCGGCGACGTCGTCCTCGGTCTCGTTGTAGGGAGGCTCGGCGAACGCCTCGGCATAGATCACCCTGAACGCGTCCCCGGCCTGCGCTGCGGCTGATCCGTCCATGCGCTCTGTCGCGACGGTCTCCTGCTGCGTCATGTGATGCCCCCTCGTACGGTCTCGCGGATGCGCTCGCCGCACTCGCGGGCCGCGCCACTCACGTCCCGTGACCACGGCTCGCTGAAGCTTCTGGATCTTACCCGGCAGCCGCGGACCGGCCGGGGGACGGCCGGTCCGCGCACGATGTCACCGTCAGGGAGCCATCTCGTACGTGCCCGACAGGGCCTCGACGCGCTGCCAGACGCGCTCCGAGCGCGCCTCGTCCACGACGGGACGCCGTACCGCGCCCAGCGCCCAGAGCTGCTGCGGCTCGGTCGCGGAGTCCTTGCCGTGCAGCTCGACGGCGTGCGCGGAGAAGTCCCGTACGAGCACCGCGAACAGCTCGTCGAGCACGTCCTCGTCGAGGCCCGTCAGCGCCGCCTGCTCCAGGACGAGCTGGCCGTGGACGACCAGCGCGAAGAGCTGGCCGACGGCGAGCAGCAGGTCGAGGTCGCGGCTCTGCTCCTCGTCGGGCGCCACGGTGGCGACGAACGTGCAGAGGGCGTCGGCCTGTTCGCGGAAGCGGGCGATGTTGGGCAGGTGCGCGTACGCGTCGTAGGCGGCGCGCCAGTCGTGGAACCGCACCGACCCGAGGCCCCGGGCCGGCCCCTGGCGGAAGAGGAAGGTGTCGTCGGCCGCGTCGAGGCGGGTGGGGACGGGCTCGTAGGCGACCGGGTCGAGGAGGTGGTTGCGCATGAACTTGAGGATCAGGGCCAGGTTGACGTGGACCGTGCCCTCCAGCTTGGGCAGTCCGCGGATCTCGACGGCCGCCTGGGCGAAGTAGTTGTCCTTCTCGAAGCCCTTGGCGGCGATGACGTCCCACATCAGGTCGATGACCTTCTCGCCCTCCGTGGTCACCTTCATCTTCGTCATCGGGTTGAAGAGGAGGTAGCGGCGGTCGTCGGGACCGGCGGTCCGGAAGTAGTCGACGGCGCGGTCGCTGAAGTGCTTCATGCCGACGAGCCGGACGTACGCGTCGGTCAACTCGCGCCGCACGTGCGGGAAGGCGGTGACCGGGCGGCCGTAGAGGACGCGGTTCTGGGCGTGGGTGACGGCCTCGTACATCGCGTGCTCGCAGATGCCGATGGAGGCGGTGCACAGGTTGAACTTGCCCACGTTGACCGTGTTGAGCGCGGCGTCGAAGGCGGCGCGGCCGGCGTGCAGGACGTCCTCGGCGGCGACGGGGTAGTCCTCGAGGCGGAACTCGCTCACGTACTTCGACGAGTCGACGACGTTCTTGACGAGGTGGTACGCGGGGTGGCGGCTGTCGGCGGCGAAGAAGACGTAGCCGTCGGGGCCCTCGACATCGGTGCGGCGGCCGAAGACGGAGACGAGTCCGGCGGCGTTGCCGTTGCCGATGTAGTACTTGGAGCCGGTGGCCCGGAAGCCGCCGGAGCCGTCGGGCTCCAGGAGCATGTCGGTGGAGTAGATGTCGGCGCCGTGCGTCTTCTCGGAGAGGCCGAACGCGAACACCTCACCCTGGGAGAGGAGTTCGGCCGCGCGGGCGCGGGCCGCCGCGTTGTCGCTCTGCCAGACCGGGCCGAGGCCGAGGATGGTGACCTGCCAGGCGTACCAGTAGTCCAGACCGTAGAACCCGAGGATCTCGTTGAGGGCGGCGATACGGGCGGTGTCCCAGCGCTTGTCGGCCCCGGCCTCGCCACCTTCCGCGTCGGCGGCGGAGGACGGGGTGAGGAAGGTCGCGAACAGTCCTTCCTTGGCGGCGAAGGAGAGGAAGTCCCCGAGCCAGGCCCGGGACCGGTAGTCCTCGATCAGCCTCCGCTTGCCGCGCTCCTCGAACCAGTCGACGGTGGCTCGCAGCAGCCTGCGGGTCTCCGGGTCGAAGTGTGCGGGGTCGTAGGTCCGCGGGTTGAACAGCAGCGTGTCGGTCATCGGTGCCGCCTTTCGGCTGGGAGGTGAGGGCAGGGCAGGGCAGGGAAAGGGAGGTCGAGGGCTCGAAGGGGGCGAGGGGGAGTGGAGGGAGCGGGCCGATTTCACGAGCCGACGGGGCCCACGGAGCCCACGGAGCGGCGGTGGCGCGCTCAGTGCGAGGAGTCGAACCGGCCGAGGGTGGCGAGGACGTCGTCGAGCCAGGCGATCATCATCCGCTCGTAGGCGATGCCGCCGCGCAGCACGACGTGCTGGAGCTCGCGCTCGCTGTCGAGGGGCTCGCCGGGGCCCGGTGCGGGGGGTGCCCCGGAGCCGGTGAAGTCGCGTTCCTCGCCGGCGAGGTAGTGGGTGAGCCGGTCGGTGTGCGCCCGGCGGTGCCGCTCCACCTCGCGGATCAGGGCGGCCGGATCGTCGAAGGCCGCGCCCCGGATCTTGACGGCCAGGTCGTGCCTGACGCTCTCGGGCTCGATGGGCGCGTGCAGCCAGGTGGAGAGCGCCGCCCGGCCGAGGTCCACGACGGAGTACTCCTTCTTGTCCGGGCGGCCCTGCTGCGGCACCTCCCGGACGGCGATCCATCCGTCGCTCTCCATGCGCTTGAGCACCCGGTAGATCTGTTGGTGGGTGGCGGTCCAGAAGTATCCGATGGACCGCTCGAAGCGCCGGGCCAGCTCGTAGCCGGATCCGGGCTTCTCCAGGAGCGACACGAGGATCGCGTGTTCGAGCGCCATGGCCCCGATCTTGCTATGCAACTCGGTGCATAGCAAGATCGCCCACTCCGGTGAGACACGGCTCACCCGACCCAAGGCCCTGATGGACTCGCACGACCCGTCCCTGGGGCCACACCGCTCACCATCACTCACCGAGGCCGGGCCAGCTGTTCGAGATCCCGAACTCCGCCACCGGCGCCGTCCGCGCCGCGGGCGCGCTGGGCGTGTCCATGGTGACGGTGCACAGCATGGGTGGCACCGCCATCATGTCCGCGGCGGTCGCCGCGGCCCGCGACTTTCCCCGCCTTCGAGTCCTGGCCCTGACCGTCGTCACCAGCATGACCAGCTCGGACCTCGCCGACGTCGGCGTGTGCGTCCCGGCCGAGGAACAGGTGCTCCGGCTGGCCCGACTGGCGCGGCGTGCCGGATGCCACGGCGTGATCGCCTCGCCGCAGGAAGCCGCCGCGCTGCGTGGCGAGCTCGGTGCCGACGCGCTGATCGTGACGCCGGGAGTCACACTCACCGGCGAGACCGCGGCCGATCATGCGCGTCCCGGCACACCGCGCGCTGCCATCGCGGCCGGCGCGTCGCATGTCGTCGTGGGCCGGACGGTCACACGAGCCGCGGACCCGGTCGCCGCTGTACGGCTCGTCCGCGCGAACCTCGTTGCGTGAACCGAATGCCGTGGCCGGGCCGGGCGTCTCCGGCGGTCTAGCCAGGCTCCCCCGCGGCCTTCGCCGCCGGGTGCGCCTTGGTGAGGGTGCAGACGCCGTCCACGCACTGCCGCTCCAGACGGCCGCGGGAGATGGTCTGCGCCAGGCCGACCATCCAGCAGGTGGGGCAGCCACGGAAGGCGATGAGGGCCAGCGGGGCCGCCAGCAGGGTGGCCGGGCCGGCGACGGGCACCATGGCGACGGAGCCGATGATCAGCCCGAAACCGATGGCGCCCCGCGCCAGATGGCGCGGAACGGACTTGCTGGCGAAGTTCATGTCGGGCGCCGCTGACTGCGCGGGCTTCACGGGCTTCACGGTGTTGACGACGTTCATGGTCGCGAGTCTCCTTCGACTGGTTGGCCGATGGCTTGATCGGGTGCTGGGTCGGCCGCTTCCAGTGCGTGACGCAGTGCCGCGCGCGCTCTGTGCAGCCGCGACTTCATCGCGGCGCTGCTCAGTCCGAGCGAATCGGCGACGGCCCTGCCGGGCAGGCCCTGTACGTCCCGCAGGATCAGCACCTGTCGCTGGTCGCGGGGGAGGGCGCTGACCGCCGCCGCGATCCGCTCCACCTCCAGCCTGTGCAGCACCGCCTCCTCCGCGGACGGTTCCGCGGAGGCCTCCGGCTCGGTCGACGCCTCGTCTCTCCGCGAGACGAGCAGCCGTACCTGCCGGAGGCATTCGTTGCGCACGATCCGGAACATCCATGAGGCGAGCGCGCCGGTGGCCCGCAAGGTGCCGATCTTCCGGTAGAGGATGATCAGGGCCTCCTGCGCCGCGTCCTCCGCGTCCTGCGGCGAGGCGCACAGCGATATGGCGAACTTGCGCACATGGGGCTGCGACTCCATGACGACGGTGGTGAGCGACGTGACGTCGCCGTCCTGAGCGGCCTTGATCAGCCGCTCGTCCGGCCAGGGGAAACGTTGGTTCATGCGCTACTCATACCTGGAAGGCGTCCGTGCGTCGGCGCTGATCAGTTTCGGCCCTTGTTGTAGCGCCGCATCAGGTGCCAGCTGCACGCGCCCACGAGCAGGACTCCGATGACGACGAGGGTGGTGACCATGGGTGTTTCCTCCTGGTTCCGCCGGCCCGTTCGGCCGGTACACGGATAAGAGACGGGGAGGCCCGGAAAGGATTCACCTCCGGCCGAAGTTTTCTTCGAACCGTCAGAGCGCGCGCAGGACCTGCCGCCAGGAGTCGGTGCCGTCCGCTCCGGTGACGCGGGCGTAGCAGGGGCCGACGACAAGTCCGGCAGGAACGAGTCCAGGCCGTCGATCGTGGTGCACGGGCGAGGTTGTCGGGCGTGGTGCTCGGGCGAGGTGGTCGATCGTGGTGCTCGGGCGTAATCGTCGAGCAAGGTGCACGGGAAAACGGCCGGTTGGGTTCTCCGCCTCGGGAACCATCTCCGCGGCCCGCGCTCCTCCTCTGGTCGGACACCGCGCTGTCCCGGCGGGGGATTCGCCCAACTTCCTTCTGAGCAAAGGTGCATGAGACAGATCAGTCCACCTCCCACAAGGATCTGACTCACTGTGCGAAACAGACGAATAGCACCCGTCGTGGCCATCAGTGCCGTCGCGGCGCTCGTGCCCGCGCTCACGCCCGCCGTCGCCTCCGCGGCCGCCCCGGCGCCCAGGGCCGCCGCCGCTGCCGATGCCCTGAAGCCGTACACGCAGCAGAAGCCGCGCTGGAAGCGCTGCGACGCCGAAGCGCCGGCGAACTTCGAGTGCGCGACGGTCAAGGTGCCGCTCGACTACACCCGCCCGGACGGCAGGAAGCTCGACATCGAGGTGTCCCGGACGAGGGCGACCAGCGCCCAGGACCGGCGCGGCGTACTGCTGTTGAACCCCGGCGGCCCCGGCGGCGCCGGCCTTGACATGCCCCTGTGGCTGGCGCCGGAGCTGCCGGACGCCGTGAAGAAGCAGTACGACCTCATCGGCTTCGACCCCCGGGGCGTCGGCCGGAGCTCCCCCGTGAGCTGCGGTCTGAACGACGACGACCGGAACTGGCAGCGTCCCTACAAGGCCGCGACGTTCGGCAAGGACGTCCGGTGGGCGCGGACCGTGGCGGAGAAGTGCCGGGCGAAGGGCGGAGGCGTACTGCCCCACCTCACCACCCGCAACTCCGCACGGGACATGGACGTGATCCGTGCCGTGCTCGGCGAGAAGAAGATCTCCTACCTCGGGTACTCCTACGGCACCTATCTGGGCGCCGTCTACACGCAGATGTTCCCCCGGCGGGCCGACCGCTTCGTGCTGGACAGCGCGGTCGACCCGGAGCGGATCTGGCGGGGCATGATCCAGGTGTGGGCGGAGGGCGCGGAGCCGGCGTTCGCGCGGTGGAGCGAGTGGACCGCCGAGCGGCACGCGACGTACGGGCTGGGCTCCACCCCGGCCGAGGTCGGCAGGACCTTCTGGGACCTGGTCGCGCAGGCGGACCGCAAGCCCGTCGACCTCGACGGCACGCTCCTGACCGGTGACGACATCCGCGCCGGGCGGGCCATGTTCTTCGACGTGACGTACGCCGCCGAGACGGTCGCCCGGCTCAAGAAGGCGGCGGCGGGCGGGCCTTCGACGCCGGCACCCTCGCGGCGGAGCACGTCGCCCGCCCCCGTGCCGCCGTCGTTCGCCCGCGCCGTGCCGTCCGACAACATGGACGCGAGCTTCTGGGCCGTGGTGTGCGCCGACACCCGCGCCTGGCCTCGCGACCCGGAGCAGTACCGCCGCGACGCGATCCGCGACAAGGCCAGGTATCCGCTGTACGGCGACTTCGCGTCCCACATCAAGCCGTGCGCGTTCTGGCAGAAGGGGGCCGAGCCCGCCACGAAGGTGAACAACTCCGTCAGGGCGCTCATCCTGCAGAACGAGTGGGACTCCCAGACACCGCTGGTCAGCGGGCAGGGACTGCGCCGGGCCATGAAGGGATCCAGGATGGTCACGGTCCTCGGCGGCCAGGGCCACGGCGTCTACGGCTCCAAGTCCTGCGCCGACAAGACCGCCACCGCCTATCTGACGACGGGCAGGCTGCCGGCCGAGGATCTGACCTGCCGGGCACCGTCGGGCCAGGCCCGGAACCGTCTGCAGCTCCCGCTGCCGGTACCTCCGGGCGTTCAGGAGCGGTAGGACCGGCGGCACCGCACCGCTCCTGACCGGTGTCGCCACGCGCCCATGACGTGGGGTCCTCGCACCTCGGGAGGGCCCCACGTCGGGCGTCGGGGATCAGTGCGCGGAAGCGCCGTTCTCGCAGTGACGTGCGGCGACGTCATAAGGCGTGTCGTCGTCGGAGCCGGATGCCGGAAAGACGTTCCTGGATGCTTCGCGGCGGGCCTGCGCCTGAAGGAGGCGGAACTCCTCGTCAGTCATGTCCTTCACCTCCTCCGCTCCGTCGTCGGACCGTGCGGGAGCACCGGGGTGGTCAGGGGCGGCGTGCGGCGACGGCCGACGGCAGTCGCTCGACGACCTCGTCCGCGAGCCGCTCGAACTCCGCTCTCAGAAAAGGAGAGGCCAGTCTCGCCAGGCCCTTGAACCGCAGAGAGGCGCGGTACGTCAGCAGGGTCTGCCCGGGCGACACGGCTTCGAAGACCATGTCATCGGTCGAGGTCACCGTCTTGTTCGTCCCCACGAACACCAGGTGGGCGGGGTCCCGGACCTGAAGACGGTAGAGGAGCTCGCTGGTACGCCCGCGGAAGCGGGAGGTGTTGCGCCAGGTGGAGCCCGGGCGTACGGGACCCTCGTCGATCCGGACGCAGCGCACCGTGCCGGGATCCCACTCCTCGGTACGCTCGAAGTCCTCCAGGTAGGTGACCAGATCGTCCAGGGGAACTGCGAGGCGGAAGCTCCTTCGCACGGTGATCACTTCGTACCTCCTGCGGCGCCCTTACCGGCATGCCGGGTATCTCTGACATCTCTCTCGACGCCTCTCTTTCCTCCGGAGGGCCCTCGGCGGATGCGGGCATCCGGCACCGGTCCGCCCGGGCTCCTCGCGGATGCGCCGAAAGGCCGGTGAGCACCTCGTGGCCCCCGGGCGCCGCGTCCTTCCCCGGGGAGCCCGCCTCGCGGGCGTAACGTGCGGATCGCAGGGGGCTGTGCGGACCCGACGAGGAGTGGTGACGGCTGTGGGCGCGTCCGACGGTGGACTCAGGGATGTGGTGGTCGTCGGGGCCGGCGCGTCCGGCCTGGCGTGTGCGGCCGATCTGGTCGCCGCGGGTCTGCGGGTCCGCCTGCTGGAGTCCGGGGACACCGTGGGCGGACGGATGCGGACGGACCGGATCGGGGGCTTCACCCTCGACCGTGGCTTCCAGGTGTTCAACACCGCCTATCCGCAGGTCAAGCGGCGCATCGATCGCCGGGCGCTACGGCTGAGGCCGTTCACCGCGGGCGTACTGGTGGACACCGGCGAAGGGCGCCTCCGGTTCACCGATCCCACCCGCCGTTCCCGCGCGACCGGCGGCTTCCTGCCCGGCAAGGGGGTCTCGGCCCGTGACCTCCTCGCGCTGGGCGTGCTGTCCGCGGGGGACATGCTGCTGCCCGCCGCGCGGCTCCGTCGTCGACCCGACGTCACGACCCTCACGGCCTTCGCCGAGGCGGGCATCTCGCCCGCACTCGTGGAGGGCTTCCTCCGCCCCTTCCTCTCCGGCGTCTTCCTCGAAGACACGATGGAGACGTCGGCACGCTTCTTCCACCTCGTCTGGCGGAGCATGCTGCGCGGCACGCTGTGCCTGCCGGCCGGCGGCATCGGCGCGGTCCCCGCGCAGCTCGCCTCCCGGCTGCCCGACGGCGTCCTGCGGACCGGTTCGCCGGTGGCCTCGCTGACCCCCGGAGGCGTGGTCCTGGCCGACGGGGAGGAGGTGTCGGCGCGGGCCGTCGTGGTCGCCACCGGACAGGGCGCGGCCGCACGGCTGCTGCCCGGCCTCGACGTGCGGCGCGGCCGCACGGTGACCACCCTCTACCACGCGGCCGAGCGGTCACCGCTGGCCGAGCCGACGCTCGTGGTCGACGCGAAGCTCCGGTTCCTGAACACCTGCGTCCTCACCGAGGTCCAGCCCGGGTACTCCAGCGACGGGCGGGCGCTCGTGTCGACCTCCGTCCTCGGCTCCCCCGGGCCCGCGGAGGAGGAGGCCGTCCGCGTGGCCCTCGGCGAGGTGTACGGCACGGAGTCGGGGGACTGGGAAGCGCTGCACCGCGTCACCGTCCGTGACGCCCTTCCGGTGATGCGCCCGCCGCTCGTCCTCTCGCGGACCACGCGCTTCGCACCCGGCAGGTACGTCTGCGGCGACCATCGGGCGACGGGATCGCTCCAGGGCGCCCTGGCCTCCGGGGGCCGGGCCGCCAGGGAGGTCATCGCCGATCTGGGGCGCGGGTAAGCGGCCCACCGCAGCCGCGGCCCACCGCGGCCGGTGCCGACCGTGCTTCACCGGCCCGTGCGGGGGCTCGCGTCAACGGTTCAGGAGCTGGTGAAGTGAACCGGTCGAACGATTCGGCTCAAGGACGCGGAACGGATGCGGTCCGTCCGGACGGCATGTCCGGCACCTCCTGGTCCGGCGCCCTCCGGCGCCACCACCCCGCGCAGACGGCCACCGCCGCCGGACCGTAGGAGGCGGTCACCACCCAGCCCCCGGCCACGGGCACGGCGAGGTAGGCGACCGCCCCCGCGAGGGCCACGCCCAGCCACTCCCAGCGGCCGTCGAGCGCCACCAGGGCGACGACGAGCAGGGCGTACCAGGAGTAGCCGGGGGTCAGCAGGAGGAACGCCGCCGCGCCAGGGACGTCCGGGGTCACCGCGCAGCAGGACCGACCCCGCGACCACGGCCGTGCCGAGCACGGCGGCGGGCAGCGCCCACGTGTCGGGCAGGACGATCCGGAGGAGCGCGAACCGGCCGCCCGCGCCGGCGTCCTCGTACCCTTCCTCCTCCGCGTATCCCCCCAGGTAACCGAGGACGGAGCCTTCCGAGAGGACGATGTACGGGAGGTACAGGGCCGCGACCGTCGCGAGCACCGGGACGAGGACCGCCAGGGCCGCGCGTGGTCGCCGCACGCCCGACAACGCCCCGGGCAGCAGGAGTACGGGCAGCAGTTTCGTCGCGATCGCCAGGCCGAGCAGTACCCCGCCCACCACCCGCCGCCGGGCCACCACGACCAGGGCGGCGACGGAGAGGAGGACGGCGAGGGCGTCGACATGGGCGTTGTTCACCGCCTCCACGGGGACGGCCGGACACCAGGCCCACCAGGCGGCCCGGCGCGGATCGCCCCGGCGGCGCAGCACGACGACGAGCAGGCCGGTGACGGCGAGGGAGAGGACGGCGCCGCCCGTCTGGAGGACCTTGTGCCGGGCCTCGGCCGGCGACAGGCCGTGGACGAGGAGGAACCAGCCCTCGGCGGTCGGCGGGTAGACGGTGTGCACGGCAGGGCGGTTGATGCGCGTGCACGGGCCGCCGGCGGAGGTCGAGGTGCCGGCGGAGGCGCCGGGGAGCGAGGAGGCGTCGCGGAGCTCGGCGCACCCGGACGCGTCCGGGAACAGCCACGGGTCGCGGAGTTCGGCGAGCGCCGCGTCGGCCGGCGCGTGGTCGTACGGGGAGACGCCGGCGGCCTGCACCCGCCCGTCCCACGCGTACCGGTACACGTCCGTGCTCGTCCGCGGCGGCGCGACCAGGCCGGTGACGGTGACCGCTACCGCCCCGGCGAGGACCAGCGGGACCACCGCACGCGCCGGGACGCGGCGCAGGACGACGACGGCCACCGCGAACAGCGCCCAGGCCCCCGCGTAACCTGCCAGGAACCCGACACCCCGCGCGCCGCTCCCGAAGAGGGCGACGAGTGCGGTGGCGAGGGTAGCGAGCGGCAGTGCGGTGAGGAGGACAGGTCGTACGAGGGGCATGGCCGCCAGCCTGGCAGCGCGCACGGCCTCCGGGCGGGCGACCCGTCGCGACGTTCGGGTTTCGTAAGGTGTCGAACCGTCCGTACGCCCGCCGCCGGCGGTGTGATGGGCGGTATGACCTCTCGCCCGCGCCGGCCTTCACCGCGGCTCGCGTCCGCGCTCCGCCCGCCGCGCTTCACCGGCCGTCTGCACGACGCCAGAACGGCGACCGCGGTGGGGAGATGGCTCGGACTGGCCTTCGCCGTGTGCTTCGTGACCGGCCTTCTCAGCCACTACCTCCAGCAGCCGCCCGACTGGCTCGCCGACCACCTGCCCGCCCGCCCGACCTGGGGCTACCGGCTCACCCAGGGGCTCCACGTCGCCACCGGCCTGGCCGCGATCGTGCTGCTCCTCGTCAAACTGTGGGCGGTGTACCCCCGGCTCTTCGTCTGGCCGCCGGTGCGGTCGGTGCGCCACACCCTCGAACGGCTCTCCGTCGCCGTCCTCGTCGCCGCGGCCGTCTTCCAGGTGCTGAGCGGACTGCTCAACATCGCCGAGTGGTATCCGTGGCCCTTCTCCTTCGTCCCGGTGCACTTCGCCGTCGCCTGGATCGCCGCGGGCTCCGTCCTGCTCCACATCGTGGTCAAGGCCCCCGAGATCAGGACGCACTGGAGCCGGCGCTCGACGGGCACCCTCGGGCTTCCGGCCGAGGACGTCCACGACCGCCGCTCCCTGCTGATCGGCATGGGCGCCGCGGTCGGCGCGGTGACCCTGACGACCGTGGGGCAGTCCTTCACCCCGCTGAAGACCTTCGACCTCCTCGCGCCCCGCCACCCCGACCACGGGACGCAGGGGCTGCCGGTCAACCGGACCGCGGCCGCGGCCGGGGTCGCCGCGCGCGACCTCGGGGCATGGCGGCTGGAGGTCACCGGCCCCCGCCCGTACACCCTGACCCTCGACGCGCTGCGCGCCCTGCCCCTGGCGCGGGTCCGGCTGCCGATCGCCTGCGTGGAGGGGTGGAGCGTCCTGGCGGAGTGGGACGGGGTGCGGGTACGGGACCTCGTGGCACGCGCCGGCGGCCGGCCGGGGCACTCCGCGCTGCGCGTCACCTCGCTGGAAGTGAGCGGCTCCTACCGGGTGACGGAGATGGGCGCCACGTACGCCGACGATCCGCTGACCCTGCTCGCGCTGGCCCTCAACGGACGGACGCTCTCCCTCGACCACGGCTTCCCGGCCCGGATGATCGCCCCCAACAGGCCCGGCGTCCTCCAGACCAAGTGGGTGCACCGGCTGGAGGTGCTGTGAGAGGCGTGAGCGTCATCCGGTACGCGGCCGGGGGGCTCGGACTCGTGATGATCGGCATCGGCGCGTGGCTGGTGGCGTCCGAGCCGGACCCGGTGGACGTGCTGGTGTGGCTGGCCGGGGCGGTCGTCCTGCACGACGGGATCATCGCACCGCTGGTGCTCGCCGTGGGGCTGCTGCTCGTGGGCCGTCGCGCCCGGGGCCCGCTGCGCGGGGCGCTGATGGTCGCCGGCTGCCTGGTGTTCGTGACCCTTCCGCTGCTCCTCCGGCCGGGGGCGCCCCCCAACCCGTCGGCGCTGCCCCTGCCGTACGAGCGGAACCTGGCGATCGTCCTGGCGGCCGTGGCCGCGCTGTCCGGTGCGCTGCTGCTCGTGCGGCGGAGACGGGCGCGTGCTCAGCGGCGTACGGCGGACGACCGGGGAACCAGCTCCAGGAAGTGACGTCCCGCCAGGTCCCACCGCCCGGACACGGCCCAGCCCGCTCGCTCCGCGTGGCGCGCCAGGGCCCGGGTACCGACCCGGGCCCAGGGGAACGGCGCCCCCGGGCCGCCCCCACCGCTCCGACCGTCGGGGCCGCTCCGACCGTCCGGGCTGCCCCGACCGACCCGACCGACCCGACCGACCCGGCCGCCGCGGCCGTCGTCCACCCGGACCTCGCAGCGCTCGTCCACGTCCACGGACGCGCATTCGGCGATGACGAACCCGGTGGGGCCCACCACCTGCCCGACGCGCCGCAGCAGGGCCGACGGGTCGCCGCCGATCCCGATGTTCCCGTCGATCAGGAGGGCGGTGTCCCAACGCCCCTCCGCGGGGAGGGGAGCGAACACCGACCGGCACAGGGCCGTCCCGCCGAGCCGGGCCGTCCGGGCCACGGCCTCCGGACTGATGTCGATGCCCAGCGCGCGCCGGCCCTCGGCGGCGAGGGCCGCCACCAGACGACCCGGACCGCAGCCGATGTCCAGGACGGTCCCGCGGCAGCGCTCCAGCACGCGGCGGTCAGCGCGGTCGGGCGCCTCGCACCAGCGCTCGACCTCCAGCGGCAGCAGCCAGCCGTCGTCCCGGCGCAGGAAGAGCGGCCCCCGCCCGTTGCGCAGGGCGTCGGTGTACGGGTCGGCGCGCCAGGCCGTCACCGCGGTCACGCGCCCACTCCCGCCGTCTCGGCCGCGAGCGCGGTGTGCCGGGCGGCGAAACGGGTGCCCGGCGCCTCGGCCGCCACGCGTCGCGCGTCCTCGGCGGTGTCCACGTCGGTCAGCACCGGCAGCACGCCGACCCGGAGCCCCGCCGCGCGCAGCCGCTCGAACTGGACGGCGCCGGTGTCGGGTCGGGACATCGCCACGCCGAGGAGCAGCGCGGGGTCGGGCACGGCGAGGCCCAGGGCCCAGAAGCCGCCGTCCGCGGCCGGGCCGAACCAGGCGTCGGCACGGTCCCAGGAGAGCGCCGGGGCCAGGAGCTCCGGTGTGACCTGGGGGGTGTCCATGCCGATGAGCAGCGCGGGCCCGTCGCAGGAGGCGAACGCGGCGGCGAGCCGTTCGTCGAGCCCGCCCGCGGCCTGGGGGAGCACCGTGAAGCCGGCGGGCAGCCAGGGGCCGGGCGCTCCGTCGAGGACGAGGACGTGCCGGGCGGCCGGGACGCGCGAGACCGCGGCGAGGGTGTCGGCGAGCGCCGCTTCGGCGAGGGAGGCGGCCTGGACGGGGGTGAAGGGAGGAGTCAGGCGGGTCTTGACGCGTCCCGGCAGCGGCTGCTTGGCGATGACGAGGAGGGTGGTCACAGGCGGACACCGCCGGCGGTCGCGGTCGCCGGCTCGTCGAGGACCTTCCGCATGTCGTGCACGGCCTGCCACGTGCCCTTCCAGGTGCCGGTCACCTTCGACCGGCCCGACCTGGGCAGATACGGCACGTCGACCTCGGACACCCGCCAGCCCGCGTCCGCTGCGCGCACGACCGTCTGGAGCGGGTAGCCGCTGCGCCGGTCGGAGAGCTCAAGACCGAGGAGCGCCTCGCGGCGGGCTGCCCGCATCGGCCCGAGATCGCGCAGCCGGAGCCCGGTGCGCCGGCGCAGCAGCCACGACAGGGCGAGGTTCCCGGCACGGGCGTGGGCCGGCCAGGCGTCCCGGCGGGTGGGCCGTCGGCGGCCCAGGACGAGATCCGCACGGCCCTCGGCCACGGAGCGTACGAGACCGGGCAGGAGGCCGGGGTCGAGGGAGGCGTCGCAGTCGCAGAAGCAGACGAACTCGGCCTCCGAGGCCAGCAGTCCGGCATGGCAGGCGGCGCCGAAGCCGCGTCGGGGTTCGTGGACGACGGTCGCGCCCAGGCTCGCCGCGAGGGCACCCGATCCGTCGGTGGAGCCGTTGTCGACGACGACGGCCCGCCATCCGGCGGGGATGCGGGCGAGGACCCAGGGCAGGGCCTCGGCCTCGTCGAGACAGGGGAGGACGACATCTACGGTCATGGGTTTCACGCCTCCCACCGTAGGAATCGCGAGGCGGATCGGGGCCGTACGAGTCCTTACGAAACGCGGACGTCACCCCGTGGGGACCCGGACGCCGGTGGCCCCGCGGGTGACACGGGTGCGACGCTGGGCGGCATGAACGAGCACAGTGCCCCGGACGGCCCGCCGCGGATCCTGGTAGTCGACGACGACCCGACGGTCGCCGAGGTGGTGACCGGCTACCTGGAGCGGGCGGGGTGCGCCGTCGAGCACGCGGCCGACGGCCATGAAGCGCTGCGGCGGGCGGACCGCAGGCGTCCGGACCTCGTCGTGCTGGACCTCATGCTGCCGGGCCCGGACGGACTGGAGGTCTGCCGACGGCTGCGCGCCGCCGGGCCGGTACCGGTCATCATGCTGACCGCGCGCGGGGACGAGGAGGACCGGATCACGGGCCTGGAGGTGGGCGCCGACGACTACGTCACCAAGCCGTTCAGCCCGCGCGAACTGGTGCTGCGCGTCGAGTCCGTACTGCGCCGCAGCCGGACGACGGTCCCGCCCGCCCGGTGCTGCGGGCCGGGAACCTCACCGTCGACCCCGCGACCCGCCGGGCCACCCGGGACGGTGAGGAACTCGCGCTCACACTGAGGGAGTTCGACCTCCTGGCGTACTTCCTCGACCACCCGGGCGCGGCCCACGGCCGGGAGGAGCTGATGCGGCGCGTGTGGGGCTGGGACTTCGGAGACCTGTCCACCGTCACCGTCCACGTCCGCCGCCTCCGGGCCAAGATCGAGGACGACCCGGCGAGGCCCCGGCTCATCCAGACCGTGTGGGGCGTCGGCTACCGCTTCGAGCCGGGACGGGCGGAGGACGGTACGGCATGAGGGACGTCCTGCTCATCGCCGCGTTCGCCCTCGCGGGAGCCGTCTGCGCCGGACTCGGCGGAGCGGTGGTCCTGCGCCTCGTACGCCACCGCTCCGTCGCCGTCTCGCTCACCGTCGTCGCCGCCGTCACCGTCACGGCGATGCTCGCCGGGACGCTCGCGGTGGCGCGGGCGATGTTCCTCTCCGCGCACGACCTGTGGGTCGTGACCGTCGTCGGCGCGATGGCGGCCCTGGTCTCGCTCGGCACCGCCCTCGTCCTCGGCCGGTGGGTCGTGGCCCGCAGCCGCGCCCTCGCCCGCGCCGCGCGGGACTTCGGCGACGGCGGCAGCTTCTCGGCCCCCGACGGGGCCGTCACCGCCGAACTCGCCGCCCTCACCCGCGAACTGGCCGCCACGAGCGCCAAGCTCGACGCGTCCAGGGGACGGGAGCGCGCGCTGGAGACGTCCCGCCGGGAGCTCGTCGCCTGGATCTCCCACGATCTGCGCACCCCCCTCGCCGGTCTGCGGGCGATGGCCGAGGCGCTGGAGGACGGCGTGGCCGCCGACCCCGCCCGCTACCACCGGCAGATCCGTACCGAGGTCGAACGGCTCACCGCCATGGTCACCGACCTCTTCGAGCTCTCCCGCATCCACGCGGGATCGCTCGGCCTCAGGCCGAGCCGGATCTCCTCCTACGACCTGGTCGGCGACGCGCTGAGCGGCGCCGACCCGCTCGCCCGGGCGCACGGCGTGCGCCTGGTGGGGGAGGAGGTCGAGGCCGTCCCCGTGGAGGTGGACGGCAAGGAGATGAGCCGGGTGCTCGCCAACCTCCTCGTCAACGCCATCCGTCACACCCCGGCCGACGGAACCGTCGCGGTCGCCGCCGAACGCCGGGACGGAGCGGTGCTCCTGTCCGTCACCGACGGCTGCGGGGGCATCCCCGACGAGGACCTCGCCCGGGTCTTCGACACCGGCTGGCGCGGCACCGAGGCCCGGACCCCGCCGGCCGGCGCCGGACTCGGCCTCGCCATCGTCCGCGGCATCGTCGAGGCCCACGCGGGCCGCGCCGAGGTGCGCAACGTGCCGGGCGGCTGCCGCTTCGAGGTCATCCTGCCCGCGGCCGCGACCTGACCGGGGCCGGGGCGGAGTTCACCGTGGCGACGCCACGGAGGCGGAGGCCCGTTGCCCGGCCCGCGCGAACTCCGCCATGCCCTCCTCGAAGCCGACCGACGGGCGCCAGCCGAGCTCGCGGCGCAGCCGGGCCGAGTCGGCGGTGATGTGCCGGACGTCGCCGAGCCGGAACTCCCCGGTCACCACGGGCTCCGGACCGCCGTCCGCGCGGGCCAGGGCCGTGGCCATCTCGCCCACGGTGTGGGGATCCCCGCTGCCGGCGTTGTACGCGGTGAGGGCGGAGCCCGGCATCCCCGCGGCGGTCCCGGCCGCGGCCTCGATCGCGAGAACGTTGGCCGCCGCCACGTCCCGGACGTGCACGAAGTCCCGCCGCTGCCCGCCGTCCTCGAAGACGCGGGGCGCCTCGCCCCGGGCCAGCGCGGAGCGGAAGAGGGAGGCCACGCCGGCGTACGGGGTGTCCCGGGGCATCCCCGTGCCGTACACGTTGTGGTAGCGCAGCGAGACCGCCGTCGCGCCGACCGTACGGGCCCAGGCCGCCGCCAGGTGCTCCTGGGCGAGCTTTGTCGTGGCGTACACGTTGCGGGGGTCGGTCGGAGCGTCCTCGCCGACGAGTCCGGGCGTGAGGTCGGCGCCGCAGCCGGGGCAGCCCGGCTCGAAGCGCCCGGCCGCGAGGTCCTCGGGGCGACGGGCCCCCGGACGTACGACACCGTGGGAGGGGCACTCGTACCGACCCTCCCCGTACACCACCATCGAGCCCGCGAGGACGAGGGACCGCACGCCGGCCTCGGCCATCGCGGCGAGCAGGACGGCGGTGCCGAGGCCGTTGCAGCCCACATAGGCGGGAGCGTCGGCGAAGTCTTTTCCGAGGCCGACCATGGCCGCCTGGTGGCAGACGGCGTCGACCCCGCGCAGGGCCGCCCGGACCCGCGACGGGTCCCTGACGTCCGCGTGCAGGAACTCCGCTGCCGGGGATCCGGGCGTGGGCGGGTCGGGTGCGGTGGGATGTGCGCTGGGCAGCAGCGCGTCGAGGACCACCGGTTCGTGTCCGGCCCGGTGGAGCGCCGTGACGATGTGCGAGCCGATGAAACCGGCTCCTCCTGTGACGAGTACACGCATGGGGGCGACGGTACGGACCGGCACGGGGAGGCGACGTCCTCCGCGCCGGACGTAAGACTTTCGTCACCGCCCCGGCTGCCCGGAACGACGGGCCACCGCGTTGGATGGGGGGACAGGACTCAGAATTCGAAGGGGGTGCGCCGTGGGGCGCCTCGTGAGCAAGCGGTGGTGGGCCGGGACGGCGGTCGTGGCCGCGATCGGTGTGGTGGCCGGGCTGGTGTGGTTCAAGCCCTGGGCGCTCTGGGTGGACGAGACCGTCAACGAGACGCTGCCCTCCGCGACAGGGACAGGGACAGGGACAGGGACAGCGACGGCGACCGCGACAGCGACGGCCCCGACGTCGGCACCCGCGCCGCCCATGACGACGACTCCCACCGGACCCGTCACCGTGGCGCGGGGCTCGCTCATCAGCCACGAGCACACCACGACCGGGGCGGTGCGGATCGTCCGGCTCGCCGACGGTACGTACACGCTCCGTCTCGAAGGCCTGGACACGAGCAACGGCCCCGCTCTGCGCGTCTGGCTGAGCGACGCGCCGGTGAAGGAGGGGAGCGCGGGCTGGCACGTCTTCGACGACGGCAGGTACGTCGACCTCGGCAGGCTCAAGGGCAACAGGGGCAACCAGAACTACCCGCTGCCCGCCGACGTCGACTGGTCGGCGTACACGAGCGTGAGCATCTGGTGCGACCGCTTCGACGTGTCCTTCGGCGCGGCCCGGATCGACCGCGTCTGAGACCGGGCCGTCACGTCACACGCGGTCCTGGAGGGCGGCCTGCCAGGCGGGGGCGGGCACGCTGGGCTTGGTCTCCGGGGTGCGGCCGCCCCGGGCGAAGAAGTCGGCGAGCGGCAGGAGGGCCGCGCCGACCGTGACCGCCTGGGGGCCGAGGGTGCCCAGGCTGATGCTGGTGCGGCTGGCCGGGTAGCGGAGTGCGTACTGGGCGGCGTAGCGGGTCACGGTGTGCAGGAAGCCGGTGCCGAGCTGGAGGCCGGCCCAGCCGCCGACGAGGATGCGGTCGGGCTGGAAGAGGTTGATGAGGTCGGCGAAGCCGGCGCCGAGGTATTCGGCGGTCTCCTCCAGGACGGCGAGCGCCGTGGCGTCGGGTGCCGATCCCGGGTCGGCGGGGTAGGCGGCGGCGAGCATCGCGGTGAGGGCGGTCTCCTCGTCCGCGTCGGCCGGGGGCCGCCCTCCGGCCTCGCGCCAGCGTTCCAGGAGGGCTTCGGCGCCGGCGTAGGCCTCCAGGCAGCCGTGGGAGCCGCAGCGGCAGCGGCGGCCCCGGACCCGTACGGTCAGATGCCCCCATTCGAGGGCGCGGCCGGGTTCCATGGGGTCGGTGACGACACAGGCGCCGACGCCGGAGCCGAAGAGGACGACGACGGCGCTGCGGGCCCCGCGTCCGGCGCCGAACCACATCTCGGCCTGGCCGAGGGTCTTGGCGCCGTTGTCGATCCAGTACGGCACGGTCTCGGGCAGGTCGACCGCGCGGCGCAGGAGCCGTTCGAGGGGGACGGTGTCCCAGCCGATGGTCTGGCCGTGGACGACGGCGCCGTCCTCGCTGTGGTCGACGATGCCGGGTACGCCGACGCCGACGCCGAGGAGGCGCTCGACGGGCACGTCCGCGGCCAGCAGCACCTCGGCGATGCCTTCGCGCAGGTGCGCGACGACGAGGTCCACGTCGTAGCGGTCGGTGCGGGGACCGGAGCAGGCCAGCGCCCTCTCCGTGCGGGCGAGTTCGGTGAGGGTGAGGTCGAAGAGCTCGATCCTGATGCGTGTCTCGCCGATGTCGACGCCGATCATGAAACCGCTGCCCGGGGTGATGCGCAGCAGAGTGCGGGGGCGACCGCCGGCCGAGTCGACGCTGCCGGCCTCCTCGACCAGGCCCTCCGCGAGGAGTTCGGCGACGACGTTGCTGACCGAACCGGAGCTCAGGCCGGTCGCGGGGCCGAGCATGAGGCGGCTCTTCGGCCCGTCGAAGTAGAGCCTGCGCAGAACGGCGGTGCGATTCTCGCGCCGCAGGTCACGCACCGTGCGGCCAGTTCTCGCATGCACTTTGGTCCCCGTCTCTGAAGTCGTTCGTTGCAACATACCCGCAGTACAGCCCTTGACGCGACCTTCCCGTGGGGTTTAACTCACATCCTAAATTAAGTCGATGTTACGGAGAGCGGTTCAGGCGCTGTCCGTTTCGGCATCCCCGTCATCCCCGAAAGGGCCCAGGAGCCATGCGCAGAATCAGAGCCGCTGTCACCGGAGCCGTCACCCTCTCCCTCGCCTTCACCGCCACCGCCTGCGGCGGCGGGGAGAGCGGCACGTCGACGCCGAAGACCCTCACCTACTGGGCCTCCAACCAGGGCTCCAGCCTTGAGGTCGACAAGAAGGTCCTGCAGCCCGAGCTCGACGCGTTCGAGCAGGAGACCGGGATCAAGGTCAAGCTGGAGGTGATCCCCTGGTCCGACCTGCTCAACCGGATCCTCACGGCGGCCACCTCCGGCCAGGGCCCCGACGTCCTCAACATAGGCAACACCTGGAGCGCCTCCCTCCAGTCCACCGGCGCGCTGCTGCCCTTCGACGCGAAGAACTTCGAGGCCGTCGGCGGCAAGGACCGCTTCGTCGACTCCGCACTCGGTTCCACCGGCACCCCCGGCAAGGACCCGGCCGCCGTCCCGCTCTACTCCATGGTCTACGCCCTCTACTACAACAAGCAGATGTTCAAGGACGCCGGCATCGCCAAGCCGCCGACCACCTGGGACGAGGTGATCGCCGCCGGCAAGAAGCTGAGCAAGGACGGGAAGTGGGGCCTCGGCGTCGAGGGCTCCAACCTGTCCAACAACATCCACCAGGTCTTCGCCCTCGGCAAGCAGCACGGAGCCGACTTCTTCACCGCCGACGGCAAGGCCGACTTCACCTCCGACGGCGCCGTCGCGGCGGTCAAGCAGTACGTCGACCTGATGGCCACGCAGAAGATCGTCGCCCCCGGCAACGCCGAGTACGCGCAGAACCAGTCCCTGAGCGACTTCGCCAAGGACAGGACCGGCATGGTCCTGTGGCAGACCCCCTCGCAGACCTTCGCCTCCCAGGGCATGGCCCCCGAGGAGTGGGGCGTCGTCCCGGCCCCGGTCGCCTCGGGCAAGCCCGGTGTGGGGAAGCAGACCAACTCGATGGTCGCCGGCATCAACATGGCCGTCTTCAAGAACACCAAGAACCTCGACGGTGCCCTGAAGTTCGTGAAGTTCATGACCAGCGACGAGGAGCAGATCCTCCTCAACAAGGCCTACGGTTCCGTTCCGCCGGTCAAGGGCGCCCAGAAGGACCCCGCGTTCTCCGACCCGTCGCTCACCGTCATCCGCGACACCCTCGCCACCAGCGCCGCCGCCCTGCCGCAGGTCCCCGAGGAGTCCCAGTTCGAGACCGTGGTCGGCACGGCCGTCAAGGAACTGTTCGCCGACGCCGCCGCCGGGCGGCCCGTCACCACCGAGTCCGTGCGGGCCAAGCTCGAAAAGGCCCAGCAGCAGATGCCCAAGAAGTAGGCAGCCCCTCCATGACCAGAACCGCCCTCACTCGCCCGAGTGAGCCGGCGGTGCGCAAGGCCGCACCCGGAGAGGCACCCGCACCACGCCGCTCCGGGCGTCGCCGCATCGCACTGCCGTACCTGCTGCTCCTGCCCGCCCTGTTCCTCGAACTCCTCGTGCACCTCGTCCCGATGCTCATGGGCATCGGCATGAGCTTCAAGGAGCTCACCCAGTTCTACATCAGCAACTGGTCCGAGGCTCCGTGGGCCGGCCTCGACAACTTCACCGTCTCGATCGACTTCGACGCCCCCGTCGGCCAGGCGCTCCTCAAGTCCTTCCTGACGACGTGTCTGTTCACCGTCCTGTCCGTGGGGCTGTGCTGGTTCCTCGGGACGGCCGCCGCGATCTTCCTCCAGGAGAACTTCCGGGGCCGCGGCATCCTCAGGACCCTGTTCCTCGTCCCGTACGCGCTGCCCGTCTACGCCGCCGTCATCACCTGGGCGTTCATGTTCCAGCGGGACAACGGCCTGATCAACCACGTCCTCCACGACCAGCTCGGCATCGGCGACAGCCCCGCCTTCTGGCTCATCGGCGACAACAGCTTCTGGGCCCTGCTCACCGTCTCCGTGTGGAAGGGCTGGCCGTTCGCCTTCCTCACCGTCATGGCGGGACTGCAGAACATCCCGCGGGACATGTACGAGGCGGCCGCCCTCGACGGCGCCGGCGTCATCAAGCAGATCCGGCACATCACCCTGCCGTCGCTGCGGCCGGTCAACCAGGTCCTCGTCCTGGTGCTGTTCCTGTGGACGTTCAACGACTTCAACACGCCGTTCGTGCTGTTCGGCAAGGCGGCCCCCGAGGCGGCGGACCTGGTCTCGCTGCACATCTACCAGTCGTCCTTCCAGACGTGGAACTTCGGCACCGGCTCGGCCATGTCCGTGCTGCTGCTGCTCTTCCTCCTCGTCGTCACGGGCGTCTACCTCCTGCTCACCACCCGCGGAAGGAAGACCTCCGATGTCTGAGCACGCACGCGGGCGCGGCGTCCCGCGCTCCCCGATGGCGGCGCCCCGCTCGTTCCTGTGGATCCGGCGGATCTTCCTCACCCTGCTCACCACCTTCGTGCTGCTGCCGGTGTTCGTGATGGTCTCCAGCTCGCTGAAGCCGCTGGGGGACGTCTCGGGGAAGTTCCAGTGGATCCCCTCGGGGCTGACGATCCGCCCGTACTTCGACATCTGGGAGACCGTCCCCCTCGCCGACTACTTCGTGAACTCCATCGTCGTGGCGGGCGCGGCCACGGTGTTCTCGGTGGTCGTCGCGATCTTCGCCGCCTACGGGGTGAGCCGCTACGAGTTCCGCGGCAAGCGGGTCTTCACCGTGACGGTGCTGTCGACGCAGATGTTCCCCGGCATCCTCTTCCTGCTGCCGCTCTTCCTCATCTACGTCAACATCGGCAACGCCACCGGCATCGCGCTCTTCGGCTCGCGCGAAGGGCTCATCCTCACCTATCTGACGTTCTCGCTGCCGTTCTCGATCTGGATGCTGACCGGCTACTTCGACTCGATCCCGCGCGAACTCGACGAAGCCGCCAAGGTCGACGGCTGCGGCCCGATCAGGGCCCTGTTCCGGGTGATCGTCCCGGCGGCGTCCCCCGGCATCATCGCCGTCGCCGTCTACGCCTTCATGACCGCCTGGGGCGAGGTCCTCTTCGCCTCCGTGATGACCAACGACACCACCCGCACCCTCGCCGTCGGCCTCCAGGGCTACGCCACCCAGAACGACGTGTACTGGAACCAGGTGATGGCCGCCTCCCTCGTGGTGAGCGTCCCCGTCGTCGTCGGCTTCCTCCTCCTCCAGCGCTACCTCGTCGCCGGCCTCACCGCGGGCGCGGTCAAGTGACGTCCTTCTCCACACCGATCACGAAGAGGTTCTCCGTGTCCGAATCCACCGACTCCCGCACCGCGCTCGACCTGGACGCCTTCCCCGCGTCCTTCGCCTGGGGCACGGCGACCGCCGCCTACCAGATCGAGGGCGCCGCCGCCGAGGACGGCCGGGCCCCCTCCATCTGGGACACCTTCTCCCGTACCCCCGGCGCGATCGACAACGGTGACACCGGCGACACCGCCTGCGACCACTACCACCGCTGGCCCGAGGACGTCGCCCTGATGAAGGGCCTGGGCACCGACACCTACCGCCTCTCCGTCGCCTGGCCCCGCGTCGTCCCCGGCGGCGACGGACCGGTCAACGCCGCCGGGATCGACTTCTACGACCGGCTCGTCGACGCCCTCCTCGACGCCGGCATCGCGCCCTCCGTCACCCTCTACCACTGGGACCTTCCCCAGGCCCTCCAGGACCGGGTCCAGGACAGCCGCGGCGGCTGGACCGAGCGGGCCACCGCCGAACACCTCGCCGCGTACGCCTCCGTCGTCGCCGAACGCCTGGGCGACCGCGTCGCCCAGTGGACGACCCTCAACGAGCCCCTCTGCTCCGGCTGGATCGGTCACCTCGAGGGGCGCATGGCCCCCGGATTCACCGACCTGACGGCCGCCGTACGCGCCTCCTACCACCTGCTCCTCGGCCACGGACTGACCACCCAGGCCATCCGCGCCGCCGCCCCCGGCGCCCGGATCGGCCTCGTCACCAACCACTCCACCGTCGCCCCCGCCTCCACCCGGCCCGAGGACATCGCGGCGGCCGCCCGCATGGACGGTCACACCAACCGCTGGTGGCTCGACCCGGTCTACGGCCGCGGCTTCCCCACCGACATGCGCGAGCTGTACGGCGTCGACCTCCCCGAGCGGCCCGGCGACCTCGAGACCATCGCCGCCCCGATCGACTGGCACGGCCTCAACTACTACTTCCCGGTGACCGTCGCCGACGACCCGACCGGTCCCGTCCCGCACGCCCGCGAGGTGCGCCTCCCCGACGTACCCCGCACCGGCATGGACTGGCAGATCGACGCCGGCGGCCTGGAGGCCTTCCTGCTGCGCCTCACCGAGGACTACGGGATACGCAAGCTGTACGTCACGGAGAACGGATCGGCCTTCCCCGACACCGTCGGCCCTGACGGCGAGGTCCACGACCCGGACCGCACCCGCTACCTGGAGCAGCACCTGGCCGCCTGCGCCCGCGCCCTGCGCAAGGGCGCCCCGCTCGCCGGGTACTACGCCTGGTCCCTGCTCGACAACTTCGAGTGGGCCTACGGCTACGACAAGCGCTTTGGTCTCGTCCACGTCGACTACGCGACCCAGAAGCGGACCCTGAAGACCAGCGGGCGGCGGTACGCGGAGATCATCCGCGCCCACCGGGAGGCGACCGCAGGCTGACCGCGTGGCCTTCGTGCCCTCGTGCACTCCGGAAGGCCGCCCCGGCACCACGGCCGCCCGCCTCGACGCGGCGGCCTTCCGGAGAACACCGCCGTCGCGCCACACCGTCCCCGTCCGAGGCTTCCCGTACAGGAGCGTCCCATGGCCGACACCGCCGTTCCGTCCCCTCCACCGGGGCCCGACGACGAGGCCGACAACGCAGCTGACAACGCAGCTGACAACGCCGCCGACGAGCTCGCCGCCGAGCGGCTGCGCCATGTACTCGGCCCGGTGACGGTCGTCCGGGACACCGTCCTCAGCGGGGGCTTCCACAACTCCGCCCGTCTGCTCGAACTCGACGACGGGCGGCGGCTGGTGCTCAAGACGGCCCCCCGGACGAGCGCCCCCGCCCTCACCCACGAGCAGGGCCTCCTCGGCACCGAGGCGCTCTTCCACCGCCTCGCCGCCCGGGCGGGCGCCCACGTACCCACCGTCCTCCACCACGAGCCCGCCGGCCCCGGAACCCCTGCCGAATGGCTGCTCCTCACCTACCTCGACGGCACCACCTGGGACGCCGCCCGCGACCGGCTCACCCAGGCCGATCGCGCCGCGCTGCGCCACCGGCTGGGGGAGTCCATGGCCCGGATCGCCACCGTCACCGGACCGGTCTACGGCTACCCGCGACCTGCCGTCGGCCTCTCCGGCCCCGACTGGCCCTCCGCGTTCACCGCCATGCTGCACGCCGTCCTCGCCGACGCGATCCGGTTCGAGGTCGCCCTGCCCGCCCCGGCCGCGCTCCTCGCCGACCTGCCCGTACGCTTCGGCCACCGGCTCGCCGAGGTCCGCCGCCCCGCGCTCGTCCACTTCGACGCCTGGGAGGGCAACATCGTCCTCGCCCGGACCGGTACCGGACCGTGGCACCTGAGCGGTCTCATCGACGGCGAACGCGCCTTCTTCGGCGACCCCTTGGCCGAACTCGTCGGACTCGACCCGCTCGGTTCGGCCGAGGACGACCCCGACCTCATGGCCGGCTACCGCTCCCTCGGCCCCGGCCCGACCATCGACACCGGCGCCCGGGTACGACTGGCCCTCTACCGGGTCTACCTCGCCCTCGTCATGCGCGTGGAAGCCGTCCCCCGGGCCTACGAAGGGGAGTTCGCGGCCTGGTGCGACACCTGGTCCGCCGAGCGCGTCACGCGACAGCTCGCCGCACTGGACGCCCTGGAGGCGTGACGTGCCGGTGCGGCGGGGTCAGGTGGACTCGCGGACGACGAGCACCGGATCGAACACCTTCGAGGCGGGCTCGGACGGCTTCGGAGCCGGTTCGGCTGAGGACCCGCCGCCGTCGAGCTCCTCGACCAGCAGCCCGGCCATGGCGGCCGCCATCCGCTCCACCGGCTGACGCACGGTGGTCAGCGGCGGCCGTGCCCGCCGCGCGGCCACCGAGTCGTCGAAGCCCACCACGGCCACGGCGCCGGGGACGGCCACTCCCCGCTCGCGCAGGTACTGGCAGGCGCCCTGAGCCATCAGGTCGTTCGCGGCGAACACCGCGTCGATCCCCGGGTGGTCCTCCAGCAGCCTCGCCATGGCGCGCCTGCCGCTGTCCACCGTGAACCGTCCCCGTACGACGGGCACCGACGTCACCCCGCGGGCCGCGAACGCCTCCCGGAAGCCGTCGAGGCGTTCTCCCGCCGTGGGGGCGGTGACCGGCGCGGCGATGGTGGCGGGGTGGCGCCGGCCGGTCGCCCACAGGTGCTCGGCGGCCAGTCGGGCGCCCGCGGCGTTGTCGAGGTCGACGAAGCCGCACCGCAGGGGATCGCGGGGGCGGCCGAACAGCACCGTGGGGACGTCGGCCGCCACCAGCATCGCCGGCAGGGGGTCGTCCTCGTCGAGCGAGACCACCAGCGCGCCGTCGGCGCCGCCCCGACGCAGGTACTCCACCAGTTGGGTCCTGGCCTGCTCCGACTCCGCCACCAGCAGGACCGGTTGGATCGCGCGCTCGCGCAGTACCGGGAGCACGCCGTCCACCACCCGCCCGAAGAACGGGTCGGAGAACACCCGGGCGGCGAAGGCCTTCCCGGTCGCGGAGAGCACCAGGGCGACGGTCCCGGTCCGGCGTGTCACCAGGGAACGGGCGGCCTGATTGGGCGTGTAGCCGGTACGGGCGACCGCGTCGCGTACGGCCCGCTGGATGTCGGGAGCCACGTTCCGCACGCCGTTGACGACCCGGGACACCGTCGCCCGCGACACCCCCGCCTCACGTGCGACGTCCTCCAGAGTCGGTCCTCGGTTCCCCGTCTGCGCGCCCTGTCGATTCCCCACTTGTGCACCATATCGGGGCTCCGTGTCCGGTGGCGGTACGGACTCCGGCCGTTCGGCGCCGGATCAGGTCGTCACTTAATGAAAGCCAAAAGAAAAGCCCTGTCGCATGCCTTGACCGTCAACATGCCGGCCGGGCAAGGTTTCGGAGAGCGCTCTCCCATGTTTCCGCCATGTACACCGAGGAGCCCCCATGTCTTCCGTCGGGTCCCCGCCGGCCTTCCGGCGCCCCGCTTCACCTGTCCGACGGGCCACCGTCGGCGCACTCGTCGCCTCGCTCGCCGGCGGCCTGCTCGCCGTCCTGCCCGCCGCGACGGCGAACGCCGCCCCCACCCTGCTCTCGCAGGGCAAGACGGCCACCGCCTCGTCCACGGAAGGCGCCGCCTACGCCGCGTCCGCCGCCGTCGACGGCAATCTGACCGGAACCCGCTGGGCCAGCCAGTGGACCGACGCCCAGTGGGTCCAGGTGGACCTCGGCCAGAGCGCCACCCTCAGCCGCGCCCTCCTGACCTGGGAAGGGGCCTACGGCAAGAGCTACCAGATCCAGGCCTCCGACAACGGCACCGACTGGCGGACCGTCACGACCGTCACGGGCGGCGACGGCGGCACCGACGACGTCACCCTCTCCGGCACCGGCCGCTACGTCCGGATGAACGGACTGACCCGCGGCACCGGATACGGCTACTCCCTCTGGGAGTTCCAGGTGTACGGCTCCACCGACGGCGGCGGTCCGACCCTCCCGGGCGGTGGTGACCTCGGCCCCAACGTGCACGTCCTCGACCCGTCCACCCCGAACATCCAGGCCAAGCTGGACCAGGTCTTCCAGGAGCAGGAGTCGGCCCAGTTCGGCGCCGGCCGCCACGCCTTCCTCCTCAAGCCCGGCACGTACAACAACCTGAACGCGCAGATCGGCTTCTACACCCAGATCGCCGGTCTCGGCCTGCGCCCGGGCGACACCACCATCAACGGTGACGTGACCGTCGACGCGGGCTGGTTCAACGGCAACGCCACCCAGAACTTCTGGCGCGGTGCGGAGGGTCTGACCCTCAACCCGGTCAGCGGCACCAACCGGTGGGCGGTCTCGCAGGCGTCCTCCTTCCGCCGCATGCACGTCAAGGGCGGGCTCAACCTGGCGCCGAACGGCTACGGCTGGGCCAGTGGCGGGTACATAGCCGACTCGAAGATCGACGGCCAGGTCGGCAACTACTCGCAGCAGCAGTGGTACACCAGGGACAGCTCCATCGGCGGCTGGTCCAACAGCGTGTGGAACCAGACCTTCTCCGGCGTCGAGGGCGCTCCGGCCACCTCGTTCCCCGAGCCCCGCTACACCACGCTCGACACGACGCCGATCTCCCGCGAGAAGCCCTACCTCTACCTGGACGGCAGCGAGTACAAGGTGTTCGCGCCCGCCAAGCGCGTGAACGCCCGCGGCACCAGCTGGGCGAACGGCACCCCGCAGGGCGAGTCCGTCCCGCTCAGCCAGTTCTACGTGGTCAAGCCGGGTGCCACCGCCGCCACGATCAACCAGGCGCTGGCCCAGGGCCTGCACCTGCTGTTCACCCCGGGCGTGTACCACGTCGACCAGACCATCAACGTGAACCGCGCGAACACCATCGTGCTCGGCCTCGGCCTCGCCACGATCATTCCGGACAACGGCGTCACCGCGATGAAGGTGGCCGACGTCGACGGCGTCCGGCTCGCCGGCTTCCTGATCGACGCCGGACCGGTCAACTCCCCGACGCTGCTGGAGCTCGGACCGCAGAACTCCGGCGCGGACCACGCCGCCAACCCCACCACCGTGCAGGACGTGTACATCCGCATCGGCGGCGCCGGCGCCGGCAAGGCCACCACCAGCGTGGTCGTGAACAGTGACGACGCCATCATCGACCACACCTGGGTGTGGCGCGCCGACCACGGCGAGGGCTGGGGCTGGGAGACCAACCGCGCCGACTACGGCGTCCGCGTCAACGGCGACGACGTGCTCGCCACCGGCCTGTTCGTCGAGCACTTCAACAAGTACGACGTCGAGTGGTACGGCGAGCGCGGCCGCACCATCTTCTACCAGAACGAGAAGGCGTACGACGCCCCCAACCAGGCCGCCATCCAGAACGGCACCACGAAGGGGTACGCCGCCTACCGCGTCGACGACTCGGTGAACACCCACGAGGCGTGGGGCCTGGGCAGCTACTGCAACTACAACGTGGACCCGACCATCGTCCAGGACCACGGCTTCAAGGCACCCGTCAAGCCGGGGGTGAAGTTCCACAGCCTCCTGGTGGTGTCCCTCGGCGGTATGGGCCACTACAACCACGTCATCAACGACACCGGGGCGTCCACCATCCCCGCCGGCACCTCGACCGTGCCGTCCACCGTCGTCTCCTTCCCCTGAGACGCCTTTGCCTCACCGCCGTACGGCGATGAGGACTCCGATTCCCTTCCGGGCCGGGTACTCATGTCCCCGCGGCCCGGCCCGGAAGGGCTCGCACGACAAGACCGTGCATCCCCCTCCACAAGAGGCGCCGCACGCGAGCCGGTCCGACGGTCCGGACCCCCGCGCCCGGCGTCATGAATCAGCCAGGAGCACACACGTGTCCAGTCCCCCCTCCGCGCCCACTCGTTCCCGCGGGCGCAACGGAATGTCCCTCGTGACGCTCGGCGCCCTTCTGGCGTCCTCGCTCACCCTGAGTCTGTCCCCGCAGGCACAGGCCGCGGAGACGCTCCTCTCCCAGGGCAAGGCGGCCACCGCCTCCTCTCAGGAGGGTGAGGCGTTCACCGCCGGCGCCGCCGTCGACGGCAACCTGACCGGTACCCGGTGGGCGAGCCAGTGGCGAGACGGCGAATGGATCCAGGTCGATCTCGGCGCGAGCAGGAACCTGAGCCGCGTCGTGCTCAACTGGGAGGGCGCCTACGGCAAGGCGTACGAGATCCAGGCGTCCGACAACGGCACCGACTGGCGAACCCTGAAGGCCGTGTCGGCCGGCGACGGCGGCACGGACGATCTCGCCGTCTCCGGCTCGGGCCGGTACGTCCGCATGCAGGGCCTCGCACGCTCCGGCGGCTACGGCTACTCCCTGTGGGAGTTCCAGGTCTACGGAACCGACGGCGGAACCAATCCTCCGCCGGCGGGCGCGGTCAAGATCACCGGATCGCAGGGCAACTGGCAGCTGACCGTCGGCGGGCAGCCGTACACGGTGAAGGGCCTCACCTGGGGGCCGGCGATGGCCGACGCTCCCCGCTACATGCCGGACCTGAAGTCCATGGGCGTCAACACCGTCCGGACCTGGGGGACGGACGCCTCCAGCAAGCCCCTGCTGGACGCCGCGGCCGCTCAGGGGCTGAAGGTCGTCAACGGCTTCTGGCTCCAGCCCGGCGGCGGCCCCGGTGCCGGCGGGTGTGTCAACTACGTCACCGACACGACGTACAAGAACAACATGCTCACCGAGTTCGCCAAGTGGGTCGACACCTACAAGTCCCACCCGGCGACGCTGATGTGGAACGTCGGCAACGAGTCCGTCCTCGGCCTGCAGAACTGTTACGGCGGCACCGAGCTGGAGGCCCAGCGCAACGCGTACACGACCTTCGTCAACGACGTCGCCAAGAAGATCCACACCGTCGACCCCGACCACCCGGTCACCTCCACGGACGCGTGGACCGGCGCCTGGCCCTACTACAAGCGCAACGCGCCGGACCTCGACCTGTACTCGATGAACTCCTACGGCAACCTCTGCAAGGTGCGCCAGGACTGGATCGACGGCGGCTACAACAAGCCGTACATCATCACCGAGGGCGGCCCCGCCGGCGAGTGGGAGGTCCCCGACGACGTCAACGGCATCCCCGACGAGCCGACCGACGTCCAGAAGGCCGACGGCTACACGAAGGCGTGGGGCTGCGTCAGCGGCCACCAGGGCGTCGCCCTCGGCGCCACCCTCTTCCACTACGGCCTGGAGCACGACTTCGGCGGCGTCTGGTTCAACCTCCTGCCCGACGGCCTGAAGCGACTGTCGTACTACGCCGTGAAGAAGGCGTACACCGGCTCCGCGGGCGACAACACTCCGCCCGTCATCACGAACATGACCGTCAGCCCGGCCTCCGCGGCCCCGGCAGGCCGTGAGTTCACGGTCCGCGCCGACATCCGCGACCCCGACGGAGACCAGGTCACCCCCAAGATCTACCTCAGCGGAAACTACGCCAACGGCGACAAGCGTCTCGTCGACGCGCAGTGGCGCTCCACCGGCAACGGCACCTTCGCCGTCACCGCGCCCGAGAAGCTCGGTGTGTGGAAGGTCTACATCCAGGCCGAGGACGGCCGCGGCAACGCCGGCATCGAGACGAAGTCCGTCAAGGTCGTCGCCCCGCCCGTCACCGGCACCAACATCGCCCTGAACAGGCCCACCACCGCCTCCTCCGCCCAGGCGTCCTACGGCGACTGCCCCTGCCCCGCCACCAACGCCACCGACGGCAACACCTCCACCCGCTGGGCCAGCGACTGGAGCGACCCGCAGTGGATCCAGGTCGACCTCGGCTCGGCCAAGCCCATCCGCACACTGCAGCTCGTCTGGGACCCCGCCTACGCCAAGTCCTACGAGGTGCAGGTGTCCGACGACGGGAACACCTGGCGGACGGTCCACACCACCACCACGGGTAACGGAGACATCGACACCGTCGAGACCGCCACCACCGCCCGGTACGTCAAGCTCCAGCTCACCGCGCGCGGCACCGGGTGGGGCTACTCCCTCCACGAGTTCGGCGTCTACAGCTGACGACGCCGGATTCCCCGAACGGGGGTGGCGGGGCCCGCAGCAGGACCCCGCCACCCCTGCACCACCGCACGGGAATCCATCACACCAGTCGCGTGGCGTCTTCGCGTTCACGCGAAACCACCCCCATGGGCAGGAGATCCCCATGAGATCGAGTCCGAAGCGGCTCCCCGCACTCCTCCTCGGCACGGCCCTCATCGCCAGTGTCCTCGGCATCGGCACCATCGCCTCCGCCGCGGGCACGGACAACGGCACCTCGCCCGCCGTCGCCGCGGCCAACGCTCACAGCGGACACATCATGGCCGCGTCCACCCAGGCCTCGGGCGACGACGCCGACGGAGACGGCTACATCCCGGCCGTACCCCAGGTCACCGGTGTGACACCGTCCACGGCCACCCCGCCCCCGGCCTACCATCACGAGTTCCAGGCCGGCTGCTCCGTCACCCACACCGCGCCGGACGACCCGATCGTCTACCCGGGCCAGTTCGGCAAGTCCCACGACCACACGTTCATGGGCAACACCTCCACGAACGCCGCCAGCACCACCGGATCGCTCTACGGAGGGAGCACCACCTGCAAGGCGCCTGCGGACGCCTCCGCGTACTGGATGCCCTCGCTGTACAACGGTGACCAGAAGATCCTGCCCGTCGGCCCACAGGTCATCTACTACAAGGCGGGCGTCACCGACTACCGGAGCGTGCGGCCCTTCCCCAAGGGGCTGCGGTTCGTCGTCGGCAACCCGATGCAGAGCGCCCAGGAGTTCCGCGCCCACAAGGGCTTCGTCGAGGGCTGGGAATGCGGTGACAGCTTCTTCAACACCGACTTCCCGGCGAGCTGTCCGAGCCGGCCCGACGTACAGCTCAACCTGCGCATGCAGGCCCCCAGTTGCTGGAACGGCCTGTACCTCGACACCCCCGACCACAAGAGTCACATGGCCTACCCGGTGGTCAAGCCCGGCACCAACGACAACATGTGCCCGGCCTCCCACCCCGTCGCCCTGCCGATGATCGAGTTCAAGATGGCGTGGCCGGTCAACGGCGACATGTCCCAGGTCCGCCTGGCCAGTGGCCGCGGCTACTCCTTCCACTACGACTTCTTCAACGCGTGGGAGGAGCGCACCCTCAAGGCCTTGGTCGACCACTGCATCGTCGGCGGCCTGCAGTGCGACACACGGGGCTTTGACCTGTACCGCCCCGAACGCGGTGCCGTGCTGAACGCAGACCACCGACTGCCCTGACCCCTCGTCCCCGCACGGCCCGGACGCCCGCGACGGCGTCCGGGCCGTCCTCACGTGCGCGCCTCTCCGTCCGCCCGACCTCTCCTCCCTCTGCGTCAGGAGCACCTCATGACCTCCATCGCCCCGTCCGTCACCGCCCAGCACGACGAGCTCATCGACCGCCTGCCCCCGCACTTCCGCTTCGGCGCCGCCACCTCCGCCTTCCAGATCGAGGGAGCGGTCGACGAGGACGGCCGTACCCCGTCCATCTGGGACACCTTCTGCCGTGTCCCCGGGGCAGTCGACAACGGCGACACCGGCGACGTGGCGTGCGACCACTACCACCGCATGCCCGAGGACGTCGCCCTGATCGCCTCGCTCGGCCTCGACACGTACCGCTTCTCCGTCTCCTGGCCCCGTGTCCAGCCCGGCGGCCGCGGCCCGGCCAATCCGGCCGGCATCGCCTTCTACGACCGGCTGGTCGACGAGCTCCTCGCGCGCGGCATCACCCCCTGGCTGACGCTCTACCACTGGGACCTGCCCCAGGAACTCCAGGACGCCGGCGGCTGGCCGGTCCGCGACACCGCGTACCGCTTCGCCGACTACGCGGAACTCGTCCACGAGCGCCTCGGCGACCGCGTCACCCACTGGACCACCCTCAACGAGCCCTTCTGCTCGGCCGTCCTCGGCCACGTCGAAGGGATCCACGCGCCGGGCGGCCGCTCCCTCGCCGACGGGGTACGGGCCGTGCACCATCTGCACCTGGCACACGGCCTCGCGGTCCAGCGCCTGCGTGCCGCCGCCCGCTGCCCGCTCGACCTGGCCGTCACCCACCTCCTGGGCACCAGCCGGCCCGCCACCGAAGGCCCCGCCGACCGCGAGGCCGCCCGCCGGGCCGACGCGATCGGATTCCGCTTCTACCTCGACCCGATCCTGCGCGGCCGGTACCCGCGGGACCTGATCGACGACCTCGCGGCCCATGGCATCGAGATCCCCGTCCGGGACGGCGACCTCCAGGTCATCGCCAGTCCCATCGACACGCTCGGCGTCAACTACTACCGCTCGATGCGCACCTCGGGAGTCGACGAGCACGGTGCCATCACCGACGCCCGGGGCCTCCCCGTCACCCGTAACCTCCCGCACGGCGGCCTCCCGGTCACCGGCCTCGGCTGGGAGGTCATGCCCCACGACCTCACCGACCTGCTGGTGCGCGTCTCCCGCGACTACCCCGGCACCCCGATGGTCGTCACCGAGAACGGCGCCGCCTACGAGGACCACCCCGACGCCCACGGCTACGTCGACGACACCGACCGCACCGCCTACCTCTCCGCCCACCTGGCCGCCGTCGCCCGGGCCCGCGGCCGGGGAGCCGACGTCCGCGGCTACTTCGCCTGGTCGCTCCTGGACAACTTCGAGTGGGCCTACGGCTACGACAAGCGCTTTGGGCTCGTCCGCGTGGACTACGCCACCCAGACCCGCACCCCCAAGCGCAGCGCCCTGTGGCTCCGCGACACGGCCCACCGGATCCGCCGCGGGCCCGGGGAAGGGGAGGCCGAAGGGACGGAAGGAGGGACGCCGGTCAGCTCCCCGTGAAATGACGGGACGCGACTCCGGACGTGAGGTCATCACTCCCCATGCCTTGGTGCGCAGTGCGACGTTCACAGCCTTGACACCCCCGGGAGCTGGGATGGCTCTGCTCGTCCCCCTCCCGAAGGAGTCGTCGCCTTGAGAAACGTCCTTCGCCGGATCGGCGTCATCGCCGCGGGCACCGCCCTCGTCGGCGGCGCCCTGTCCGTGACACCGGCCTCCGCAGACAACACCGTCGATGTGCAACTCCTCAACATCACCGACTTCCACGGCTACCTGCGTCCACCCACCGCCGGACAGGGCGGAAGCATCCCCGCGGGCGACGGAAGCCCGGTCACCGTCGGTGGCGCCGCCTATCTCGCCACCCACCTCAAGGGGTTACGGTCCGGGCACGCCAACTCCGTGCTCTTCTCCTCCGGTGACAACTTCGCCGGCTGGCCCTTCGAAGTGGACGCCTTCCAGGACGAACCCACGATCGAGGTGCTCAACAAGCCGGGCGTGCGCTTCTCCGCCATGGGCAACCACGAACTCGACGTGTCGCCCGACTTCCTGGTCAAGCACATGGAACAGGGCCGGTGCTTCGGCACGGTCGGCGTGGACAGCTGCTTCACGGACTCCACCGGGCGCCGCTTCCACGGCGCCGACTTCGACTTCCAGTCCGGCAACATCGTGTCCGCCCGCACCGGTCGCCCGATCGTGGACCCGTACCGCATCGAGTGGTTCCGCGGCGCCGGGGGCAAGCGCGTCCCCGTCGGCTTCATCACCACCACGGTGGAGGGCTCCGTCACCAACTCGACGTCCTACCAGCCGGGACTCCGCGCACTCGACCAGGCGCGCACCATCAACCGCTACAGCAAGGAACTCAAGCGCCGGGGCGTCGAGGCCATCGTCCTCAACGTCCACGAGGGCGGCTCGCCGAAGTTCCCCCTCACCGCCGGCCACAACGACTGCGACGGGGTCTTCGGGCCCGTATTCGACCTCGCGAAGAAGGTCACGCCCGAGGTCGACGCCATCGTCACGGGGGACTGGCACTGGCGGTTCAACTGCTCGGTGCCCGACCCGGCCGGCAACCCGCGCCCGATCGTCGAAGCGGGCAACCACGGCGCCGTCATCAACGAGATCAACCTGTCCCTCGATCCGAAGACCGGTGAGGTCCTCAGGGACCGCACCCGGTCCGTCAACCACGCGGTGACGCGCGACGTGGCACCGGACCCCGAGGTCCAGCGGATCGTCGACTACTGGGCCGCGCGTGGAGAGGAGCGGTACGCCACCCCCCTCGCGGTCCAGACCGGCTCCTTCACCCGTACGCCCAACGCCGCCGGCGAGAGCACCGCCGCCGACCTCTACGCCGACGTGCAGTACTGGAACGCCCAGCGCACCAGCGCGGGGAAGGCCGACCTGGCACTGATCGCCGCGCGGCCCGTGAAGGGCAGCTACGCCGTACGCGGCGACCTGCCGTACGCCAAGGGAAGCCACCCCGCCGACGCGGACGGCCGGATCCTGTTCGGCGAGTCCTGGAACGCCTACGGCTACGGCAACCCCGTCCTCACCGTCGGTGTGAAGGGACGTCAGCTGGACGCGATCCTGGAGCAGCAGTGGCAGAAGCAGCCCGACGGCTCCGTACGGTTCGCCCCCTTCGCCGTCTCGCGCAACATGTCGTACGGCTACGATCCGGCGCGGCCGGTCGGTGACCGGGTCTCGCCCCGAGACGTGCGGATCAACGGCAGGCCCCTGGACCCCGCGCGTACCTACCGGGTGGCCGCCCTCGCGTACACGGTCATCGGAGCCGACGGCTACGGCGCCTTCGCCGGCTACACCGATCCGGTCCGCAACGGGCCCGACCACGAGACCTTCGTGGAGTACCTCAAGGCCCACAAGAAGATCGCCCCGGCGCCCCTGAACCGCGTCCGCGTCAAGGGCTGACACGAGACCGGCGCCACCCCGTCCCCGACACCGGGTACACCTCCGTCCCCGTCACAGGGAACGGGGCGTGCCCGGCCTCTCGCTCCTGGACGGCGGGCCGTCCAGGAGCTCGGCGAGACCGCGGCGAGTGGCGGCGACGACGACGCGGTCCTCGGGGCGCAGCACGTATCCGGGGTGCAGCTCCCACAGGAGTTGGGGTTCCTCGCCCGCCCGGTGCGAGGCGGCGAGGTCGGGACGGCGGGTCGTGGGGGCCGCCGTGTCCAGGGCGAGGACGCGCCACGCTCCGGGGCGGAAGGCCTCGGCGACGGTACGGCCCTCGAACCGCGGGTGACCGGCGACGAGGAGGGCGGCGATGAGCAGGACCTTGCGTTCGACGGGGATGGCACCGAGGATTTGCCGGCCCATCATCGCGCCGGCGAAGGCGGGGGCGGCGAGATGGGTGACGCTGCGGCTGCGGGTGAGCGCCTCGGGATGGACCGCGCGAAGCGTCCGGTAGACGGCGGTGGCGAAGTCGTCGTCGTACAGCCGCAGGGCGACACGAAGATCCGACCTGACCGTACGGGCGTGGAGGGTGGCCTCCAGGTTGGTGGTGTCGGAGCTGGTGAGGGCGAGCAGGGCATGGGCACGGCCGATCTTGGCCGTCTCCAGGACGCCCTCCTCGGTGACGTCGCCGAGGACGACGGGCACACCGAGACCGCGGGCGAGGGGTACGCCCCGGGCCTCGGGGTCCTCCTCGACGCAGACCACCGGGATGTCGAGCTCCCGCAGCCGGGCGAGGACGCGGGTGCCCACCTTCCCGAGCCCGAGCAGGACGACGTGGCCCGACAGGCCGCGGGGCGGGCGCCGCAGGGCGCCCGCGCTCCGGAAGGTGCCCAGCGCCTCCAGGGCTCCGGCGACGAGCAGCGGCAGCAGCGCCAGGCCGACGAGACCGGAGAGCAGCTGGATGATCTGGTTCGTCGGCGGCGCGCCGATCGCCGGGTCGTTGATGGAGAACAGGTCGAGCAGCGTGACGTAGGCGGCGTGCACCGGATCGGCGTCGGTGAGCACCGTGGTGGTGACGGTGAGGGCGAGGACGGAGGCGACGACGCCGGCGAGCGCCCAGCGTAGGCGGCTGGAGAAGAGCGCGCGCAGCGGCGCCCCGCGGCGGGCCAGACGCCGTGCGGGCAGGGCGGGACCCGCGTACCGCACGGCCTCCAGGACGACGCTGCCGCGCCCGGTGGTGGCCGCCACGGTCCGGTCGTCGGGCAGGAGGACGGGCCCCCGCGGGCCGCTGCCCTCCGAGCCTTCGGCGCCCGCCGGGTCGGCGGTGGTCGACGACAGCAGCGCCAGGGTGCACAGGCCGGGGTCCGGCACCTCGCCGCGTCCGGGCGGGGTCCGCTCGGCGGCCCGGAGCAGGACGCCGTCGGCCTGGACGACCTTGCTCGTCCCGGCGACGGCGGTGGCGGCGAGTGCGGGGGCCGCGGTGTCCGCGTCGGACAGGACGGTCGTGGAGGCGTCGAGGACGCTCCGGTCCATGCCGGGGGAGTGCACGAGGGCTGCCTGGTCGAGCAGTTCCTCCAGGTGCCGGCCCAGCTTGCGGTTGTACATGCGGACCACGAGCCGGAGCCCCGGGCTGAGCCTGCGGGCGGCGATCGCGGCCCGCAGGTTCGTCTCGTCGTCCTCGTACAGCAGGGCGAGGGCCGTCGTACGGTCGACCCCGGCCCGTAACAGCGCCTCCTCCGTCGGCGCCTGCGCCGTGAGCACGTGTACGGGCACGAGGGTGCCGCCGCTCGTCGTGTCCGCCGGGACCACGACCGGCCTGCCGGCCCGGTGCTCGGCTTCCTCGCCGGTGACGACCAGGACGACCCGCTGCCGGTAGACCTCCCGCAGCTCGTCGGCCAGCCGGTACGCGAGCCCGTCGTCGCCGCAGACCACCATGTGGCCGCCGGCGTGGACCTCCGTGCTCCTCTGGTGCGGCAGTATCGCCATGTGTCCCCCCATACGACGTGGTGAACGCCCTGCGCCGGTCACCGCCCCGCGACGCGGCCTCCGCCGTCGGGAACATGGTCACACCGGCCCGGTCCGGCGGTCACTGCCGTGGTCCGGCAGTCTTCACGTCGTTCCGGTGCCGTGGCGGACGCCCCGGTCGTCAGTGGACCGTTCCCAGGAAGGCGCGGGTGCGCTCGTGCTCGGGGGCGTCGAGCAGCTTCTCCGGCGGCCCCGACTCCAGGACGCGTCCGTGGTCGAACATCATGATCCGGTCCGAGATGTCCCGGGCGAAGCCCATCTCGTGCGTCACGCACACCATCGTGATGTCGGTCGTGCGGGCCACCTCCCGCAGGACGTCGAGCACCTCCGCCACCAGCTCCGGATCGAGGGCGGAGGTCACCTCGTCCAGGAGCAGGATCTCGGGCCGCATCGCGAGCGCCCGGGCGATGGCGACGCGTTGCTGCTGGCCGCCGGAGAGCCGGGTGGGGTGGGCGTCGTGTTTGTCGGCGAGGCCGACGAGGTCGAGGAGGTCGCGGGCGCGCCGGGTGGCCTCGTCCTTGTCGAGACCGAGGACGTGGACGGGCGCCTCCGTCACGTTGGCGAGCACGTTCATGTGGGGGAAGAGGTTGAACTGCTGGAACACCATGCCGATGTGTCTGCGGCGCGGTGCCAGGTAGCGCTCGTTCGCGGGGACGAGCTTCCCGCCCGGGCCGGAGGGCATGTGGGAGAAGGGCGTGCCGCCGACGTGGATGACGCCGTCGGTGACGCGCTCCAGCGTCATGAGCAGCCGGAGGATGGTGGTCTTCCCGGAGCCGCTCGGTCCGATCAGCGTCACGCGCTCGCCCGGGGCGACGGTCAGGTCGAGGCCGTCGAGGACGGTGTGATCGCCGAACCGTTTCGTCACCCGGTCGAAGCGGATCGTCTCGGGTGCCTGGCTCGGGTCGCTTCCCGGCCGGGTGTCGGTGGGCAACCGGATGTCAGTGGGCAAGGCGTGCCTCCAGGCGTCGCACGAGTACGGATGTCGGCCAGCTCGCGAGCAGGAACACGGCGGCGGCGAGGGTGAAGCTCTCCAGATAGGCGAAGTGGGTGCTGCCGAAGGTGTTCGCCTCGTGGACCATCTCGTGCACGGTGATGACCGACAGGAACGGGGTCTCCTTGAACAGGGACACCGCGTAGTTCCCGAGCGCGGGGAGCACCTTGCGCACCGCCTGCGGCAGTACGACCGCCCGCCACACGCGCCGCCGCGGCAGGGAGAGGGCGGTGCACGCCTCCCACTGCCCCTTCGGCACGGCCTCGATGCCGGCGCGGTAGACCTCGGAGAGGTACGTGGCGTAGTGCAGGCCCAGCACCGCGATGCCCAGCGGCAGCGCGTCGAGCCCCGGGACCAGCACCCAGGCGGCGAAGAGCTGCACCATGACCGGAGTCGAGCGGACGAAGTGGGCCAGGAACCCCACCGGCAGGGTGATCCACCGCGGGCCCGCGCGCTGGAGCAGGGCGATGGCGAGCCCCACCAGCACCGCGACGACGAAGCCGAGGACCGTGGCGAGAAGGGTGATCCCGAAGCCCTCGACGACGACGGGAAGTGCGGCACGCGCCGCTTCCATGTCCCACATCAGGCACCGCCTCCCTGACCGAGCCGCGCCTTCGCGGAGCGTTCCAGAGCGTTCATCAGGGCGCCCAGGAGGGCAGCCACGCCGAAGTAGAGCAGGAGCAGCAGCAGATAGGCGGCGGCGGTGCCGCCGGTCGCCGACCGCAGCTGGTCGATCCGGAAGGTGAGGTCGGCGACGGTCACGAGGGACAGCAGCGGGGTGGACTTGAGGAGCTGGACGAGCAGGTTCTTGAAGGGCGGGATCATCAGGACGTAGGCCTGCGGCAGCACGATCCGCCGCAGCCGCCGTCCCGGCGCCATGCCGAGGGCGATCGCCGCCTCGGTCTGGGCGCGCGGGACCGCGCCGACGGCACCCCGTACGACCTCGGCACCGTAGGCGCCGTAGTTGAGGCCGAAGGCGAGGACGCCGCAGGCCATCGGCTCCAGCCGGAAGCCGAGCATCGGCAGGGCGAAGAAGAGCCAGAAGAGCTGCACGTACAGAGAGGTCCCGCGCAGGAACTCGACCGTGACCCGGGTGGCGCCCCGTACCGGCAGCCGCGGTGACCGAGACGCCAGGCCGAGGGCGAAGGCGAGCACGAGGGCGAGCGCCGCACCCAGCACGGTGGCCTCCAGCGTCACCAGGAGACCCGCACCGAGGTCGGGCAGCGCCCGGCCCAGTTCGGTGAGGAAGTCAGCCATGCCGGAGCCCCGTCACGCCGCGCACAGGTCGGCCGTGCGCAGGGACCGGGGCGGCACCTCGCGCTCGGTGAAGCCGTACTTCCCGATGAGCCGCACGTACCGGGCCGGGTCACCCGTGATCTTCGAGAGTTCCCGGTCGAACGCGTCGCGCAGGCTCGTGGCGCCCTGCCGGAAGACGGCCCCGCCGGGGCTGTGCTGCTCGACACCGCCGACGACGGGGACGAAGGGCTCCAGGACCTCCACGGCGGCGTCGCGGTTGGTGCGGGCCAGCCAGCGCAGCGAGATGCCGGTGAGGGCGAAGGCGTCGATCCGTCCCGCGACCACGGCGTCCAGACCGTCCTGCTGCTTCGCCAGGGCCTTCACCGATCCGTCGCCCACTCCGGCCGCCTTCGCGTAGGACGCCTCCACGGCGGCGGTGAGGACACCGACGGTGCTGCCCTTGGCGGCACAGGACTTCAGGTCGCTCAGCCCCTTCGGGTTTCCCTTCCGCACCATGAGCGCGGTGGGGGAGACGAACTCGGGCTCGGAGAAGGCCACCTTCGCGCAGCGCTCCGGGGTGATCGCCATGCCGGCGCTGACGACGTCGAACCGCCCGGCGAGGAGCCCGGGTATCAGCGCGCCGAACTCGGTGAGCGTGGGCCGCAGTTCGGGGATGCCGAGGGCCTTGAAGATCTCGCGGTGCAGCGTCGGGGCCTCGCCGGCCGGTTCGCCGCCGTCCTGGAAGCCGTACGGCGCCTCGCCGGCGAAGCCCACCCGGACGTGGCCCTCCTTCCGCAGCCTCTCCAGGAGACCGGCGTCGTCGGCGGGGGCTCCGCTGCCGACCTCGGTCCGGCTGCACGCGACGAGGAAGCCCGGAGTGGCTGCCAGGGCGCCGATCCCCACCGAGCGGGTGAGGAAACGGCGGCGGTCGAGGGGCGCGGGCGGTGTCATGTCGTCCCTTCTGCTGTGTGAATGTCTTCTGCTGTGCGGATTCGGGTGCGGGTTCGGGTGCGGGTGGGCGTGCCCGTACGGGTGCGGCCCGGCCGCGGTCATCCGATCGGCGTCACGTCGGGGGCGGCGATGAACGACGGGCGGCGGACGGGCGCCGCGAAGGGCAGTTCCGGTGCGTTCTCCACGCTGTTGAAGACGAGGAAGACGTTGCTCCGGGGGAACGGGGTGATGTTGTCGCCCGATCCGTGCAGGGCGTTGCAGTCGAACCAGACGGCGGACCCGGCCTCGCCGGTGAAGTGCTCGATCCCGCAGGCCTCGGCGAAGGTGGTGAGAGCCTTGCGCGAGGGCGTTCCGGCGTCCTGCATCCGGAGCGACTTCTTGTAGTTGTCCTTCGGGGTCTCGCCCGCGCAGCCGAGGAAGGTGCGGTGCGAGCCCGGCATGATCATGAGACTGCCGTTGGTCGTGAAGTTCGGCGTCAGCGCGAGCGACACCGAGACCGTCCGCATCTGCGGCAGGCCGTCCTCGGCGTGCCAGGTCTCGAAGTCCGAGTGCCAGTCGAAGCCGCTGGCGCCGAACCCGGGCTTCACGTTGATCCGGGACTGGTGGACGTAGACGTCGGAGCCGAGGATCTGCCGGGCCCGGTCCACGAGGCGCGGGTCGGCCGCGAGCCGGGCGAACACCTCGCTGATCCTGTGCACCTCGAAGACGGAACGGATCTCCTGCGAGCGGGGCTCGACGATCGCCCGCTCGTCCTCCCGGACCCGTGGATCGGCGACCAGACGGTCCAGCTCGGCGCGCAGCTCGCCCACCTCGTCGGGGGTGACGAGCGCGTCGACCGAGAGGAAGCCGTCGCGGTCGTACTCCTCCAGCTCCCGGGGCCAGAACGGCCCCGGCGTACCGGGCTCGGACCAGACGACGGGGTCCTTGCGGTCGACGAGTACTTCTTCGGCGCCGCGGGTGGGGTAGGCGTCGAGGGGACGGGCGGGTGCGGAGGTCATGGATGTCTGCCTTTCCTGTGGGTACGGGCGGGCTCGCGCCGTGGGCCGGGCGTCGTGGGTCAGCCGCCGTGCGGTGCGGTGAGAGGCGGCTCGGTGAGGAGCGGGTAGACGCCGTTCTCGTCGTGGTCCTCGCGGCCGGTGACCGGGGGGTTGAAGACGCACAGGCAGCGGAACTCCTCCTTGACCTTGAGCGTGTGGCGCTCGTGGCCGTCGAGGAGGTACATGGTTCCGGGGGTGATCGTGTACGCCGTGCCGGTCTCGTGGTCGGTGAGCTCGGCCTCGCCGGCGGTGCAGACGACCGCCTCGACGTGGTTCGCGTACCACATCGTCGTCTCGGTGCCGGTGTGGAGCACCGTCTCGTGGAGGGAGAAGCCGACCCGCTCGCGGGCGAGGACGATGCGCTTGCTCTCCCACGTGCCCGACGCGGCCTTCACGTGCCGATCGGTGTTCTCCAGCTCGTCGAAGGAGCGGACGATCATGGGGTCTGCCTTTCTGCGGGTGTGACTCAGGCGGTGTGGCTCAGGCGGTGTGACTCGGACGGTGTGACTCAGGTGGTGCGGCTCAGGCGGTGTGGCGGACGGCGCGAGCGAGGATGCCGAGGCCCTCGTCCAGCTCGTCGTCGGTGACCGTCAGCGGCGGAAGCAGCTTGACCACCTGGCTGCGGGGGCCCGAGGTCTCCAGGAGGAGCCCGAGTTCGAAGGCGCGGCGGCAGACCGCCTCGGCGCGCCCCTCGTGCGTGAACTCCAGTCCCCATACGAGCCCCCTGCCCCGGACGGACATGCCCAGTCGTTCGTGGCCGGCGGAGAGCTCGTGCAGCGCACCCTCGACGCGGTCGGCTCGCTGGAGGGTGCGGTCCCGCAGGGTGTTGTCGCGCCAGTAGGTGTCGAGCGCGGCGGTGGCGGTGACGAAGGCGGGGTTGTTGCCGCGGAAGGTGCCGTTGTGCTCGCCGGGCTCCCACACGTCCAGTTCCGGCCGGAAGAGGCAGAGGGCCATGGGCAGTCCGTAGCCGCTGATGGACTTGGAGAGGGTGACGATGTCCGGGGTGATGCCGGCCTCCTCGAAGGAGAAGAAGTCGCCGGTGCGTCCGCAGCCCATCTGGATGTCGTCGACGATGAGCAGCATGTCGCGGCGGCGGCACAGGTCGGCGAGGTCCCGGAGCCACTCGGCGCGGGCGACGTTGACGCCGCCCTCGCCCTGGACCGTCTCGACGACGACGGCCGCGGGGTGGTCCAGGCCGGAGCCGGAGTCCTCCAGGAGGCGTTCGAACCAGAGGAAGTCCGGGACCCGGCCACCGAGGTAGTGGTCGAAGGGCATCTGGGTGGTGTGCGTCAGCGGCACACCCGCCCCGGCGCGCTTGGCGGCGTTTCCGGTGAGGGCGAGCGACCCGAGGGACATGCCGTGGAACGCGTTGGTGAACGAGACGACCGTCTGGCGGCCGGTGACCTTGCGGGCGAGCTTCAGGGCCGCCTCTACGGCGTTGGTGCCCGTGGGCCCCGGGAACATCACCTTGTAGGGCAGGGCGCGGGGTTCGAGGACCGTCGCGTGGAAGGTCTCCAGGAAGTCCCGTTTGGCGGTCGTCGACATGTCGAGGCCGTGGGTGATGCCGTCGCCGCCGAGGTAGTCGAGGAGCGCGCGCTTGAGGACCGGGTTGTTGTGGCCGTAGTTGAGCGAGCCGGCCCCGGCGAAGAAGTCCAGGAACGGGCGGCCGTGCTCGTCGAACAGGCGGCTGCCGGTGGCCCGTTCGAAGACGGTGGGCCAGGCTCGGCAGTAGCTGCGGACCTCCGACTCGACGGTCTCGAAGACGGTCGGGAGGGTCTCGGTGATGGTCACGTCGTACTCCGGTGGTGGGTGCGGGTGCGGGTGGGGGACGGCGGCTGAGGAGCGGGGGTCAGACCGCCGGCGGGCCGATGCGGAAGAGGACTTCGGTCTCGTGGCCCGGCGGGGGGAAGTCGGCCGGGGTGAAGAGGACCTCGCGGGTCACGGTCGCCCCGTGCCGGGCGGCGTACGAGCGGAAGAGCCGCTCGGACGGCACGTTGTCCGGGGTGATCGTCGTCTCGACCCGGTCGATGGCGTGCGTCCTCGCGACCCTGGCAGAGAGGGCGTCGAGGAGCGCGGCCCCGAGCCCGAGTCCGCGACGGGACTCGGCGACGGCGACCTGCCAGACGAAGAGGGTGCCGGGCTCGTCGGGACGCAGGTAACCCGTCACGAACCCGACGGGCAGTCCTGCGTCGTTCCTGGCCACCACGGACGTGTCGGCGAAGTCCCGGCACCACAGCAGATAGCTGTAGGGCGAATTGAGGTCCAGCGCGCCGGAGTCCCGTGCGAGCTGCCAGAGATGGGGCCCGTCCGCCAGGGTGGGGCGGTCGATGCGGCAGTCCTCGGGCAGGGCGGGCGCACCATCAGGGGCAGGACGCGGTTCCGTATGAGCAGTGGTCATGGGCGCCGAAGCTACCGAGCGCCGCCGTGAACTTCCTTGGCGCGCACCCTTCCGGGGAGCCGGATCATGTGTTATGGAAGCGCCGTGGATTGTTCGCGGGAGGGGTGATGATCGCCTAGATGGCGATGGGCAAAGAGGGTCAGAGTGTGAAAAATTGCCCGTTTATAACGACGCTATAACACCGTTTCCCTGTCTCAAGTTCCCGTTGCGAACGTTATGGCATCGTCGGCCTTACACGCGTTTGAGCAGGGCAGTTCGGGTAAGGAATAGCGCTTCGCGTGTGTGCAGGCGTACACGCGCACCCGAGGGGCGGGGCGACCCGTCCGCGCGGGTCGTCAGGAGACCGTGGCGGCCGGCGGGGTCCATCGGGTGGTGCGGGGGACCGTGCCGGCGACGCCGTACTCCTTCTTGAGCTGCTCGGGGATCGCGTAGTGCATGACGCGTCCGCGGGTGAGGGAGGACAGTTCGAGGACGGTGGTGAGGTGGCCGAGTCGGTCCAGGGCCCACGCTCCGAGCGGGGAGCGGTCCTCGATCGTCTCGAGTACGCCGAGGAGGTGGGGCACTGCCTTGACGGCGGTGTCCCACGGTGTGCGCGGCACGCGGAGCCAGTCGGCGCAGGTGTCGCCGATGAGGTGGCGGACGAGTGCGGAGACGATCGGGTCGAAGAGGGTGCCGGGCACCACCTCCTCGTACAGGTCGATGAGCCGGCGGGTCAGGTGCGCGCCCTCCTCGGAGGGCCCCATGTGCCGGACCATGTAGAGGTCGAGGAACCGGCGGGCGTCGTCCAGGGTCTCGGGGACGGCGTCCTGGTCGACGCCGAGCATGGCACCGACGACGCGCCAGGCGTAGTAGTACGCCTCCGCGCCCTCCGTCGACATGTGGATGCCGAGTCGGTGGAGGCTGTCCAGCACGACCAGGGAGAAGAACATCTGCCCGCCGATCATGTCCTCCTGGCAGATCGGTGTGCCGAGCGCTTCGGAGTCCCAGCGGTCCTCGCGGATGAGGTGGTGGCGGATGGAGGCGTGCAGGAGGCGGACCTTCTGGGCGGCGGGGATGAAGCGGCTGCCGGCCTCGAACGCGTCGGGCCGCATCAGGTAGACGGTGAACTGGCCGGTCTCCGCCATGCGTGTGGACGGGTAGTTCAGCCCGTGGGTGGTCGACAGCAGCTTCGCCACGTGCGGGACGAGGTAGCAGGCGGGCATGGAGGCGAAGGACAGCGCGGTGGAGATGTGCACGTTGTTGTCGATGAAGAACAGCCGGGCCTTCTCCATCTCCGACCAGTCCACCCACGCGGGCGGGACGCGGGTGGACTCCAGGTACTCGCGCGCCACGTCCGGCAGACCGTCCGGCAGGGGAGCGTCGACGGTGGAGACGTAGCGCATCAGGCTGTTGAACGTGCCCACCTCCCCGCGTTCGAAGAGCGCGGCGACGGTGGCGTCGGCGAGTTCGTCACCGGATCGCCGCAGGGCGTCCATCGATGCCTCGGTACGGGTCATGGCAGGGCTCCTTGTCGTGATGGTCGGGGTAGGCGGGGATCAGGGCAGGCGGATCAGGACAGGCGGACCGCGGCCGACCGCGTCAGCGCGGTCAGCGCGGCCTCGGCGTGCGCCGGTACGTCCAGTCCGCGGAGGGCGTCGAGCGCCTCCTCGATCCGTGAGCGGATCATGGACTCGACACGGTCGGGGGCCCTCAGCCGGCGCATCACCTCGCGCACCGCGTCCAGACCCGCCCCGTCCAGGTCACTCCGGCCCATCAGGGCGCTCAGCAGCTTCCGTTCGTCGTCCCCGGCGAGACGCCAGGTCTCCGCCAGCAGGGCCGTGGGCCGCTGTCCGCGCACGTCGTCGGCGTTGGCCTTGCCGGTGTGCTCCGGGTCGCCGAAGAGGCCGAGCAGGTCGTCCCGGAGCTGGAACGCCTCACCCAGCGGCAGCCCGTACGCGGAGTAGCCCTCGCGCAGCCGCGCCCCCGCCCCGGCCAGGGCGCCGCCGATCAGCAGGGGCTGCTCGACCGTGTACTTGGCGGTCTTGTAGCGGGTCACCTTCAAGGACGCCGTGGTGTCCGGATCGGCGCCGGTGCGCAGGATCTCCAGGCACTCGCCCGCGATCAGCTCGCGGGCCATCACCGACCACAGGGGGCGGGCCCGGGCGAGGTACGCGGCGGGCAGACCGCTGGTGGCGAAGAGCTGCCCGGCCAGCGCCATCAGCAGGTCTCCCACCAGCATCGCCAGCGACCTCCCGGCGGCGTCGGCGCCGGGGCGCCCCGCCGCGGCACCGCGCAGGGTGACGTGGGCCGTGGGCCGCCCGTGCCGCAGCGGACTGTCGTCTATGAGGTCGTCGTGGACGACCGCGGCGGTGTGCACCAGTTCCATGGAGGCCGCCGCCCGGACGAGCGCGTCGCTGTCCGGCTGCCCCACCGCACGCCAGCCCCAGTAACAGAACGCCGCCCGCAGCCGCTTGCCGTCCGCGACCGCCGCCTCCAGCTGCTCGGCCACCGGGCCCAGGAGCGGGTCGATCGCCGCGAACTCGTCGGCCTCCTGGGCGACGAACCGGTGCAGCACCTCGTCGACACGGGCCTTGAACGCCGCCGGTTCCCAGTGCTCAGACCTCATCGGCGGCCCGCCGAGCCAGCACGTGCTGGGCGAGGATCTCCAGCTGGGCCGGGGGGACGGCCGCGTACCGGTCCACCGCCAGCCGCCCGCGAGCCACGAGCTCGTGCTCGGCCTCGACCACCAACTCCGCGGCGTCCGAGCGGCGCAGCAGACCCCGCACCGTCCCCAGGGCCGAACCCAGCGTGCTCACCGCCAGATCGGCCAGCCCGGCCGCCAGCAGCAGAGCCTGGCCGTCCGGGCCCCTTCGTCGTCCCGCGTCCCGCGTCACGCCATCTCCCCCAGCCCCGCCATGTGTCCGGGCCGTGCCGGTCACACCCCGTCCGTACGAGCGTCGCGTCACACGGGGAGCGGGGGCGGAGGAACTCACGATCGAGTGATCGCCTCGCTCGACCGTGCGGATCACGGATCACGGCCACTCAAGTCCCGGCCGGTCGGTCGGCCGGGACTTGAGTGGCAGGTCGGCCGGCCGGGTCTTGAGTGGCCGGGCGGGCGGGCGGTCAGCCCACGAGGTGGTTCTCCCGTGCGGTCCGTTCCGAGGGGATCCCGGGCCGACGGTTCAGCTTCTCGCCCTCGACGTCGATGTTCGGCAGGAGCCGGTCGAGCCACTTCGGGATCCACCAGGCGGCCTTGCCGAGCAGGGCGAACAGGGCGGGCACGACGGCCATGCGGACGACGAAGGCGTCGAAGAGGACGGCGGCGGCGAGGCCGAAGCCGATCATCTTGACGAAGTCGTTGTCCTCCACGACGAAGCCGGCGAAGACGCTGGTCATGATGATCGCGGCCGCGCTGACGACCCGGCCGCCGTAGCGGAACCCGGTGACGACCGCCTCGGCGGGGCGGGCGCCGTGGACGTACGCCTCGCGCATCCGGGAGACCAGGAAGACCTCGTAGTCCATGGCGAGACCGAAGACCACGCCGATCATGAAGATCGGCAGGGTGCTCATGATCGGGCCCGGCTGGTCGACGCCGAAGAGGTCGGCGAGCCAGCCCCACTGGAAGACGGCCACGACGGCTCCGAGCGCCGCGGACACCGACAGCAGGAAGCCGAGCGCCGCCTTGAGGGGTACCAGCACGGAGCGGAAGACCACCATGAGCAGAAGGAAGGCGAGGCCGACCACCAGGGCGAGGTAGGGGACCAGCGCGTCGTCCAGGGTCCGGGAGAAGTCGATGAACATCGCGGTCTGTCCGGCGACCAGGATCTCGGACGCGCCCGACCGGGACGCGAGGCCGCCGGCCGCGCCGCGCAGGGAGTGCACCAGGTCCTCGGTCCTCGGGTCGGTGGGTCCGGTGGCGGGGACGACGGTGAGGAGGGCGGTGTCGCCCGACGGGTTGACGGTGGCGGGTGAGACGGCGTCGACCCCCCGGACCCCCTCCAGGGCCGTGCGGACCCGCTCCGCCGCGGCCTTCGCGTCCTCGGCCTCGACGGTGACCGTCAGCGGCCCGTTGAAGCCGGGGCCGAAGGAGTCGGACAGCATGTCGTACGCCTTGCGCTGGGTGGTGTGCGGGGCCATCGTGCCCTCGCCGGGCAGGCCCAGTTCGAGGCTCGCGGCGGGTACGGCGACGGCGCCCAGGCCCACGACGCCGATGAGCAGGACGGCGACCGGGTGGCGCAGGACGAATCCGGCCCAGCGGGCGCCGAGGTTGGGCCTGCCGCGGGCGGCGCGCTTGGCGGCCCGGCGCTGCTGACGCTTCGACAGCGGCTTTCCGGTGTGCTGCTTGCGGTCCCTCCGCGCCAGGACCCTGACGGGGGCGAAGCCGAGGAGCGCGGGCACGAAGGTGATCGCGACGAGTACGGCGACGGCGACCGTGCCGGCCGCGGTGAGGCCCATCTTGGTGAGCATCGGGACGTTCACCACGGCGAGCCCCGCCAGGGCGATGATCACGGTGAGGCCGGCGAAGACGACGGCCGACCCCGCGGTGCCCACGGCGCGAGAGGCGGCCTCGGCGCGCTCACGCCCCTCGGCGATCTCGGAGCGGTAGCGGGAGACGATGAACAGGGCGTAGTCGATGCCGACGGCGAGGCCGATCATCATCGCGAGCATCGAGGTCGTGGACGACAGGCCGAGGGTGCTGCCCAGCGCGGTGATGCCGCTGATGCCGATGCCGACGCCGATCAAGGCCGTCAGGAGGGGCATTCCGGCGGCGATCAGGGAGCCGAAGGTGAGGAGCAGGACGACGGCGGAGACGAGGATGCCGATCTTCTCGCCCGTACCGCTCATGGCCTGCTCGATCTCGACGGCGTCGCCGCCCGCCTCGACGGCGAGGCCCGTGTCCCGGGCCCGCTCCATCGCGTCGGCGAGACCGTCGTGCGCCGCGTCGGTCAGCTCGGTGGCCTGCGCCTCGTACGTGACGTAGGCGTACACGGTGGTCCGGTCGCCGCTGATGGCGTTCGCCTGGAACGGGTCGACCACGCGGGCCACTTGGGGCGCCCGGGCCAGGTCCTTGACGAGCTGTTCGACCTGCGCCCTGTGGGCGGGGGAGGTGATCTTCTCGGCGCCGGGGGCACGGATGACGACACGGGCGGCGGCGCCGTCCGCGCGGGCGTCGGGGAACTTCTCCTGGAGGAGGTCGAACGCCTTCTGCGACTCCGTACCGGGCATCGAGAAGGTGTCGGCGGGCGGGGCGGCGGCGGTGGAGGCCGCGAAGCCCGCGCCGACGAGGGCCAGGAGCCACAGGAGGACGACCAGGCCCCGCCGTCGGAAGGCGAAGCGGCCCAGTTGGGAGAGGAAGGTGGCCACAGTGGATGAATCCTGTCGGTGAGGCGGTCCGTCGCCGACGGCATGCCGGAGGCGCCCGTCGGCGACGGACCGGGACTTTGCGGGTGGGTCGGACTTTGCGGGTGGGTCGCGGCTTCGCGGTTTCGCGGCTTCGCGGGTGGGTCGAGGCTTCGCGGCTTGGCGGCTACGAGGCGGGGGAGGAGCCGTGCTCCGTGACCGTGACGGCCGAGGCCGGGCAGACGCCGGCGGCGATGCGGACAGCGGACCGCTGTTCCTGCGGCGGCCGGGCGTCGAGGAGGTGTTCGACGGTGATCTCCGCGGCCCGGTCCGCGAGTCGGCGCATGCGACGGACGGTGAACCTGCCCGTCAGGAGCCGTCGGAAGCGGGTGTGCTCGGGCGCGTCCATTCCGGTCATGTCGCCGACCGGGGCGGGCGGCAGCGGACCCTCGGGCCCTCCGGGGAAGGGATAGTGCAGCAGCTCGTACCGCGAGCTGAAGCGGGGGTCGCCCATGACGGATCGGACGGTGGAGTAGCCGGTGGCCAGCCAGCCGACGTGCCCGTCGGGGTACGTCATACGGGCCAGCGGCCGTTCCTCGCGAAGCTCCGCCAGTCCGGCGGGCGGGTCGAAGGGGCAGCCGGCGGCGCGCTGCGTGGGGAGCGTGGTGGGCTCGGACGTTTCGTAAGAAGGCATGGCTCTCCCGTCCTCTTGGCTTGGGTGGGTGTTGCGGGTGTTGCCGCGGGTGGCGCAGATGGCGCGGGTGCAGGGGTGCAGGGGTGCAGGGGTGCAGGGGTGCAGGGGTGCAGGGGTGCAGGGGTGCACGGGTGGCGCATATGGCGCGCGGCGCAGATGGCGTGGGGGCGGCGCAGGGTGGGTGACGGTGTGGGCACGTCGGGCGGAATTGCCGCCGAGTGGGCCTCTAGTGGGCCCGACCCCCGTGGCTCCGGCCGGGGTGGACGGCGCGTGCGGTGGTGGCGGGCCAGTCCGGTGCGGCGGGCTCCAGGGCGATGGCCACCGCCCGTACGAGCCAGGCGTTGACCGACAGGCCCTCCAGGCCGGCCGTGTCCTCCACCCGGGCCTTGAGGTGCGCCGGGAGCCGGAAGTTTATGCGCGCGGTGCCACCCTCGTCGCCGTCTCCGGCGGGTGGCGCCGATGGCGCCATGAATGGCGCCATCCGTGCCGCCGCAGCGGATGTACCCTCGTCCGGCACCCCGGTGGCGAGCGATGTCGTCACCACGAATTCGGGGTCCGTCCCGCGCAGCCGCACCTCCACCGATCCCGGCGCCAACTCGCGGGTGATCTCCTCCGATGCGGCGGACAGCGCGTGGAGGAGGGTCAGTCGAGCGGCCGACTCCAAGGGGGCGGTCAGTCGTTCGGCCAGTGCGCGCGCATCGCCCCCGCCGGCATGCGCGGCGACCGCGAGCTCACGGCGGAGGTGGTCGACGTAGGGGCTCAGGTCCATGGGAAGAGCATGGCACCATAGTGGCGCCATTGCAAGTCAATCTGGCGCCGCATGGCACCTAGTGGCGCCGAGTGGCATCGCCGGGCGGATCGCTCGCCGGCCCGGCTGCCCGTCACGAGACGTCCGAGAGGCGACCGGTCACCACCAGGTTGCCGTCCGGGGTGCGCCGCGCGAGGGTGCCGGTGCGGAACCAGCCGTCGGTGGTGAAGGAGCGCGCGCTGTCGTCGGGTGCCCGGTAGTAGCCCCGCATGGTGTACGGGCCGCGGGCGAGGAGCTCTCCGGGCTCTCCGTCGGGCACGTCGTCGCCGTCGGCATCGACCAGGCGGATCTCGTCGTCGGGCGAGAGCGGACGGCCCTGCGTGGTGAACACGGTCTCGTCCGGATCGGTGGGCCGGGTGAGGGTGAGCACCCCCTCGGCCAGGCCGAAGAGCTGCTGCGGTCGACATCCCAGTTCGGGGCCCATCCGTTCGGCGACCGCCCGGTCCGGGGGACCGCCGGCGATCTGCACGAGCCGCAGACTGCTCACATCCGTCCCGCTCGTGGGAAGTCCGTCGAGCCAGCGCCCGGCGACGGCGGGCGTGACCGACGTGACGGTGACCCGCTCCCGTTCGACGACCGGAAGGCACTCGGCGGGTCCCGGGTCCTCGACCAGGACGACGGTGCCGCCCACGGAGAGCGTGCCGACGATGCCGGGGCCGCCGAAGGCGAGGTCGAGCCCGGCGGGCAGCGCGGCGAGGTACACGTCGTCCTCGGTGAGCGACACCAGCTCGGCGGCGGCCCGGGCCTGGTAGGCGTAGTCGTTGTGGGTGCGCGGCACGAGCCTCGGCGGCGCGGTGGTGTCGCCGGAGAGCAGGAGGAACGCCACCTCGTCGGCGCTCTGCGCGGGCGCGGGACCGGGCGGGGCGTCGAGGGAGCTCAGCGAGAAGTAGTGGCAGCTCGACGTGTCGATCGTGAAGCCGCCGTACGGGTTCGCGGCGCCCGGCGCCTCAAGCGTGAACACCCGCCGTAGAAACGGCCCTTGGGCCGCGATGTCCGCGGCCATCGCCGTGTGGTCGAAGCCCCGGTATGTCGAGGGACCGACGTATCCGACGGCCTCGGTGACCCGCACGAGGTGGGAGACCTCGGACATGCGGTGGGAGACCGGGCAGAGGACGGGGACCACCCCGGCGCGCATCAGCGCGAACACGGTGACGACGAACTCGGGAACGTTCGGCAGCTGGACGACGACCCGCTGCCCGCGCCGGAGGCCGAGCGACCGGATTCCGGCGGCCGTCCGGTCCGCGCGTCGGTTCAGGGCCGCGTACGTGACGCGGGTGTCGCCGTGTACGAGCGCGGTCCGCGGTCCGTACTGCAGGGCCCAGCCGCGCAGCAGGTTGTCCAGGGTGTTGCCACGCCAGTGCCCGGCCGCCCAGTAGCGGTCGGCGAACTCCTCGGGCCAGGGGGTGCAGCCGTCCAGCATGGGTGTCCTTCGCTTCCTCGGGCGCCGGCCTCTGAACCGGAAGCCGTGACCCTGGCCATCCCATCTGCCGGTCCCCCCGCACGCAATGATCTTTCCCGACCATGGACGGTGAACTCCCTCGGTGAAAGGTCCAAGGAGATCGCGCGCGCCTGACGATCCCGGCGCGGATCTACGGTACGGATCTACCTACGGATCAACTGGTAACCGGAAGGGGAACCACCTTGTCCAGCACAGCACCACGCCCGTCGCGCCGCACCGCGCTCACGCTCGGCGCCGGTACCGCGCTCGCCTCCGCCCTCTCGTTCGGGGAGACGGCGCACGCCTTAACAACGGACCGGGACGGCAGGGACGGCCAGGACGGCAGGGACGGTCGCAGCGGCCGCGGTCGGGTCACCTCGCGGCTGCGGAAGCTCGAACGGGATCACTCCGCCCGGCTGGGCGTCTTCGGGTACGACGTCCGCACCGGCAGGTCGGTCGCCTACCGCGCCGACGAGCGCTTCCCGATGTGCTCGCTCTTCAAGACCGTCGCCGCCGCGGCCGTCCTCCGCGACCTCGACCACGACGGCACGTTCCTGGCGAAGCGCATCCGCTACACGGAAGCGGACGTCAAGCGGTCGGGCTTCTCGCCGAAGACCGGGCTCCCCGAGAACCTCGCCAACGGGATGACCGTCGCCGAGCTCTGCGACGTGACCATCCGCTACAGCGACAACACCGCTGCGAACCTGCTGCTGCGCGAGCTGGGCGGGCCGACCGCCGTCACCCGGTTCGCCCGGTCGATCGGGGACGGCGTCACCCGGCTGGACCGCTGGGAGCCCGAGCTGAACTCCGGGGAGCCCTGGCGCGACACCGACGTCACCACCCCACGCGCCATCGGCCGGACCTACGGGCGCCTCGTCCTCGGCGACGCGCTGACGCCCGGGGACCGGGAACGGCTCACCGGCTGGCTGCTCGCCAACACCACCAGCGGAGAACGGTTCCGCAAGGGGCTGCCCGCCGACTGGACCGTCGCCGACAAGACCGGCGGCGGGATGTACGGCGGCAACAACGACGCGGGCATCGCCTGGCCTCCCGGCGGCGGCCCGATCCTGCTCGCCGTGCTGACGACCAAGCCCGAGAAGGACGCGGCGCCCGACAACCCGCTGGTCGCCGAGGCCGCCGCCCTGGTGGCCGCGGAACTCGGTCCGAAGGACTGAAATTAAATGGGTTGAGCCCTCTTCCCGGTCCTCCTAGGCTGGGCGCACACGCTGAAAGGAGGTGATCCGAGAACATGGTTTCTTTTCGGATTCGTGAGGTGACTGCGGGCTAACGGCCTGCCGTCGCACGCACTTCGGTGCACCTCGGCAGGCCACCTGCCGAAAACCACGCAGTCACCCGACCCGTGGGCCGCCGGTGAGTCCGGCCGGCTCCCGTCCGAACTCGAGCGGACGGGACCAAGGCCCACGGGTCGTCTGCGTTTCCCCCGGCCGGGCCCGGCCCCGCCCCCTTCACCCGGGGGCTACGCCGTCACCGCCGCGCCGAGGGGCGACTCACCAGCGGGCGACTCGTCGACCGGCGACTCGCCGGTCTCGGGTCCCGGGCCGGGATCGCCGAGCTGGTCGCGCACGTACCCCCAGATCACCGCGATCAGCGCGGCCGCGGGGACGGCGAGCAGGCTGCCCACGATGCCGGCCAGGCTTCCGCCGAGCGTCACCGCCAGCAGGACGACCGCCGCGTGGAGACCCAGTCCGCGGCTCTGGATCATGGGCTGGAAGACGTTGCCCTCCAGCTGCTGCACGACCACGATGAGCGCCAGCACGAGCAGCGCGTCGGTCAGGCCGTTCGACACCAGGGTGATGAGTACGGCGACGAGTCCCGCGAACAGGGCGCCGATGATCGGCACGAACGCGGAGACGAAGGTCAGCACGGCGAGCGGAACCACCAGCGGAACGTCGAGGAACCACAGGCCCAGACCGATGAGGACGGCGTCGATCAGGCCGACGAACGCCTGGGAGCGGACGAAGGCACCGAGCGTGTCCCAGCAGCGCGCGGCCACGACAGGGACGTCGGTGGCGAGCCGGCCGGGAAGCTGTCGGCCGAGCCACGGCAGGAACCGCGGCCCGTCCTTGAGGAAGAAGAACATCAGGAAGAGCGCGAGGAACGCGGTGACCACGCCGTTGAAGACGGTGCCGACCCCCGTCATGAGGGCGTTGACCATGCTGCCGATGCTGTCCTGGAGACGGGCGACGGCGGTGTCCAGGGCGCCGCTGATCTGATCGTCGCCGATGTTCAGCGGCGGCCCGGCCGCCCACTCGCGCAGCCGCTGGATCCCTTCCACCACGCCGTCGGCGAGTTCACCGGACTGGGACGCCATGGGCAGGGCGATCAGGGTGACGAGGCCGGCGACGAGCAGCAGGAAGAGGACGGTGACCACGGCCGCGGCCAGGGCGGGGGGCCAGCTGCGGCGCCTGAGGAATCGGGCCGGTGGCCAGGTCAGGGTCGTGAGGAGCAGGGCCACTATCAGCGGCCACACCACAGACCACATGCGACCCACAGTCCACAGAGTCACGGCGGCCATCAGCAGGACCACCAGCGATTCGGCGGAGACGCGTGCGGTCGTCCGGAGCGCGGCTGCGGTTTTCGTCGAACTCAACATGGCTGCTATCCAAGCACCCGCCGGTACGAGCCCCCGCACGGCACTTGGAGGCGGCGGTCGACCGGCGGTTCCGTCCGCGCGACGGCACGGGATCCGCTCCCGGACCCGGGGCGCCGGCCCGGCGGGGGAGTCCCGCCGAGCCGGCAACCAACCGGTGGGGCTCACGTCAGCAGGCGTCGACCCAGAGGTGCGACCCGACGCTGTCGTTGACGAGCTCGCCCTGGCCGTGACCGGGGCTGAAGAACCTCAGGCCGGACGCTCCGAGGTCGGGAAGGGAGTGGCCCTGGTGGAGGCAGACCCACGAGCCGTTCCAGTCGGTGTCGCGGTAGAGCTTCACGTCCTCGGCACGGCCGGGGAATCCGTTGTTCCAGACGTCCGAGACCTTGTCGCGGCAGCCGGCCCAGTTGGCGTTCTCCTTGTTCCACCGGCAGTGGAACCCGCCCGCGTGGGGGTGCTCCCAGGCGTAGAGGAAGCCGTCCGGGCCGGGAACCGCCGCAGGGGCGGTGGCGGCCGGTGCCGTGACGGACACGGGTGCGGCGGCCTCGGGCACGGTGACGCGGGCGTCGGCTCCCGGGGCGGTCAGCAGGGTGAGGGCTCCGACGGTGAGTGCCGTCGTGAGGGCGCGGGTGATGCGCATGGTGTTTCTCCTTCTCGGATGGGATGGGATGGGTGGGACGATGGCCGGACCGCCGTTCGCGGCGCGGCCGGTGGGCCGCCGCGTGCGTGGGGCACGTGGCGGAGCAGAGGGGACCCGGCGGGTCAGGCCTGCGGGCCGTCGCTCAGGATCAGGCGGGCACGGGGCAGCGCGGCGGCCCTCAGCCGGTCCCGCGTCTCGACGTCGGCGCGGTACTCCTCGGCGAGGAGCCCGCCGTGGTGGGCGTCGAGCCGCCGGGCCGTGCGGGACAGCGCCGACTCCCCGGCGCACCGCACCTCCGCCAGGGCGAGGCCGATCTCGCGGTCCTTCGGGAGCGGGCGTACGGGGGAGAGCGCGGCGGCACGGGCGGCGGCCGGCGTGGCGAACGCGTGCCCGGCACGCCCCATGCACCGCCGCCACACGCCGAGGCTCTCCCGGTAGCCGGCGTCGGCGACGACCCGGCTCCGGAGGATCTGTTCCAGGGCCCCGACGCGGGTCGTGGACCGGAACCAGGCGCCGATGTCTCCGTAGAGCCGCCGCTGGGCCTCCGCGACACAGCCGCGGTCGCTGCGCCGCACGGTTCCGCCGCCCGGGAGCCGTACGGTCAGCCCGTCCGGGGAGGGGCCGTTGGCGGCGACCAGCGCCCTGGCCCTGCGGTCCTCCGGCAGAGCGGCGAAGTAGGCGCGGTTCGGATCGCTCCTCGCCAGGGCCTCCCGCTGCCGGCGCGGCTCGGCGCCGTAACCGTGCCGTCGGGCCCAGGCCGCGTCGTCGACGACGTACGGGAAGAGCGTGGACTCCGGCTCCCCGTCGAGCGGGAACACGCGGTACGTGAACCCGTGCCGGCCCATGCAGTCGCGCAGCAGCCGTTGCTCGGCGTCGTGCAGGAGCCGGTCGTCCGCGGTGGCCGCCACCGCGCCGATGGGGCGCACCGGGGGCGGCCGTTCGCCCGCCGGCGGCCCGTCGGGGCCCGCCGACACGGTGGCGGAGAGCGCGATCGTGGCGCAGGTGACCGCCAGGGCGGCGGCGAGGAGGGAGCGGCGGGCACGGCTGCTTCGGGGCATGGGGGATCTCCTGCGGTGGTCGGGGGAGCGGTACGGCGAGACGCCGGCTGAGCCGAAGGGCCATCGGGGTGGATGTCGGGGGAAGGTGCGCCGACGGTCCGTCGGTGAGGGAGCGCCGTGGCGCGGTGTTCCGGGGATTCGCCGTGCGGCGCGGGGCGCGCCGGACGGTCGGGACGTCCGGTCGAGGTGCTGCCGTCGAGCGGTGCGGCGGCCGGACAACCGAAGTCTGTGCCGGTCGGTGAACGGGCCGCAACCGTGTCCCGGGTGCTTCGGCGAAGTCGGGATTCCCCCCTCGCTGACCTGCGGGGACGTCCCTGTCCCGGGACACGGGCGAGCCCGGGACAGGGACGGCGGGCGGGTGGTGCGGCCATCGGCGTACGGCGCCGGACGTGACCTCCCCGGCCGTCCCGCCCGCCGCGCAACGCGACGGCGGCCGTGTCGTTCTCGTGGTGTGCCCCGCGCGTCCGCCGGGACGAACTGAGTGGAAGGAGAGTGGATCCGTGCACCACCGGACCAAGCCAGGAGGCGGACTTCTCCGCCGGGCGGGCGCGAGGCGCCGCCGGGCGGGCGCGATCGGCGGGTGGCCGGCCTCGCCCCGCCGCGGCCTCGTCGCGGCCATGACGGTCCTGGGCGCGGCCGCCTGCCTCGCCGCGCTCCCCGCCGGAGCCATGACACCTGATGCGGTCGGGGCCCGGGCGGCCGCACCCGAGTCGGTCCGGGTCCGAGCGGCCGCACCCGCGTCCGCCCGGGTCGGCTCCGCCGCGCCCTCCCCGACCGAGCCCGTCCTCGACCAGGAGTTCGCCGACCCGGACGTCGTGGCGGTCGGCGGGGTCTTCCACGCCTACGCCACCAACGTCCACGGCAGGAACGTCCAGCACGCCACCTCCACCGACCTGGTCCACTGGACGGTCGACGAGAAGGACGTCCTGCCCGTGCTGGGCGACTGGGTCAGGCCCGATCCCCCGTACGACGTCTGGGCGCCGGAGGTCTTCGACAACGGCGACGGATTCACCCTCCAGTACACGGCCCGCGACCGCGTCGGCGGACGTCAGTGCATCGGCGCCGCCCTGGCGTCCTCGCCCGACGGCCCCTTCCGTCCCGCCGGTCCCGGCTCCCTGGTCTGTCCGACGGAGGCGGGCGGCGCGATCGACGCGTCGAGCTACACCGAGAACGGCACCCGCCACCTGCTCTGGAAGAGCGACGGGAACTGCTGCGAACTGGACACCTGGCTCCACATCCAGCCCGTCTCGTGGGACGGCACCCGCGTCACGGGGGATCCGGTCCGCCTCGTCAAGCGGGACCGCAGCTGGGAAGGCGGCCTCGTCGAGGCGCCCACGCTCGTCAAGCGGGACGGCCGTTACGTCCTCCTGTACTCGGCAGGCGACTACCGCACGGCCCAGTACGCGACGGGCTGGGCGATCGCCGACACCCTCACCGGCCCCTACGTGAAGGGGGACGAGCCCCTCCTGACCACGAAGTCCTTCTCGGGGGCGATCGGCGGACCGGGCGGCCAGGACGTCGTGACCGGCCCCGGCGGCCGCGACCGGATCCTCTTCCACGGCCGGGGCACCGACGCCTCACGACGCGCGCTGTACGTGGCGGACCTCGGTTTCGCGGACGGCCGTCCGGTCGTCCGCGGCAGCAAGACGCTCCACGAGGCGGAGCTCGCCCGTGTGCACCGGGCGGAGGTCCGGGAGGCGAAGGACGCCTGGGGCGACCGGGCCGTCGGACACATCGACGAACCCGACAGCTTCGTGGAGTTCCGGGTCTACGCGGCCTCCTCGGGACCCCACACCCTGACCGTCCGCTACGGCAACGGCTCGCTGGACGACGCGGGCGCACCGGCCGCCGCGACGCACGGCCTGACGGTCAACGGCGCGGCCGCGGGCACCGTCGACTACCCGTACACGGGCTGGGACGCATGGCAGCCGCGCGAGGTCCCGGTGGAGCTGCGCGAGGGGTGGAACACCCTCCGCCTCTCGAAGGGGGACCGCTACACGGAGCTGGACGCCGTGCAGGTGGCATAGAGCCCCACCCTCACCTCACCGCGTCCCCTCTCACGCCCACTTCTGTCGTGCGGTCCGGTCGCACGACAGCACCCGCAGGCCTTCCGGGCTGTCGTCCAGGCAGCGTCGGGTCGCGGTGCTGCGGACCTCGAACGCCGCGTCACTCCCGGCGATGACGGTCCATCGCTGGGAGGCGGCCGGGCCGCAGGGCACGGTCCGCAGGCCGTCGGCGCCGTGCTCCAGGCACTCGCCCGTCGCATGGTTCCTGAGCTGCGTGCCGCCGTCCGCCGTGGTGCGGACCGTCCAGCGCTGGTACGGCATGCCGTTGCACGCGTAGGACCGGGTGCCCTTGTCGAGACTGTCGTCGAGACAGGCCCCCGTCGCGCGGCTCACGAAGATCCTGTCGTGCTCCCGCGCGGCGGACGCGCCGTGCGCGACGGGCGGTGCGTCGTCGGGTGCCGGGGCGGGAGGCCCGACGAGTGCCGCGCTCCCGGCGCCGAGCACCAGCCCGAGCACGGTCCCGGCCAGGGCCCAGGCAGCGCGGCCGCTCCGGAGGGAGGGACGACGCCTCGGCGCGTCCTCGGACGGGGAGTCGCCCGCCGGACCGTCGCCGTCCGGACCGTCGCCCTCCGGGCCGCCGCCGACCACGGGCGGCGGCTGTCCCGCGTCCCTCTGACCGGCCTGGACGGGTCTGCGCTGGCTCCGGTCGGCGGCTTCCCACAGGTGCCGGAACTCGGCAGGGTCGCCGCCGAGTGCCCTGCACAGGTCGTCCACGGTCGACCACGGCGGAACGGTCGTGCCGCAGAAGTACCGGGACAGCGACGAATCGCTGATGCGCACATTCTTCTCAAGGGCACGCAGCGTGCGACCGGAGCGCCGCTGGAGGTCGCGCAGCGCCCTGCCCAGCACCCGGGCAGGTTCCACGTCGTCAGGCCGGTCCGCAGCCATGATGGCGTCCTTCTGTTCGAGGCCGCACACGAGGACGCGGTCAACCGGACCCGCAGGCGGGGCAGATGCCTTTTCAGCAGGTCAGAACCGTAGAATGCGGCCGATCCTGGTGGCAACCGGATCCACTCTCCCGGAGGATTCAGATCGCGCCGGTTGACGCGCCGGCACCTGGTGGAGGTCCCGCACCCTTCCGGTGAACTCCGGGCCGGGGAGGGGTTCCCAGGACTCGTCGAAGGTGCTCAGGCCGGCCCGCAGCGACTCCGTCGGCTCGGCGATCCCGTCGGCGGCCGTGGGCACGCTCACCTCCTTGCTCGTCTCTCCGGCGGGGACGGAGAACATCACGCCCCAGCCTTCCTTGCTCAGCTCGGACAGGGGCACGGCCGGGTCCGGGGCCTCGCCGAAGCGCTCCTCCAGCCAGGCCCGGTCGACGTCCGCCGAGGACAGCTCCGGGCCGTCGGTCACCGGACGGAACGCGGCCGTGCCCATGATGTCGGCGTCCGCGGCCTCGGACAGCGTCACCCGCCAGGTGAGGGTGGCGCCCTCGGTCACGTCGTCCGCGACCGGCGTCAGGCTCACCTTCGGCATCGCGTCGTCGTTCCGCGCGGTCACCCCGCCCCGGTGCGCGCCGACCACGGTGCCGCGCACCGCCTTGACGAACAGGTCCTGCCGCGTGTCGTAGCCGTAGCGGGTGTTGCCCCGGACGTCGACGGACACGTCGATGTCCTGGCGGCCCGGCCGCACCGTCACCGTGCGGGTCGTGACCTCGTCGGAGTCGGGCCGGGGGACGAACAGTCGGACCTGGCCGCTGCCCTTCCCGGAGACCCGCACCGGAATCCGGTAGGTCCGCACCCCGGAGTCGCCCTCCGCGACCGTCAGACGGCCGACGTCGACGCGCGCCAGCGCCGCCGGGTGTACCGCCGGCGTACCGGGACGCCAGCCCCACGCGTCCATGAGCCACGCGCTGCCGGCGCGGCCGCGCGGGGTCAGTTCGAGCGCCGCGATCCGCTTCAGGTCCAGACCGGCCCGGGTCGCCGCGGAGAGCGGGACGCGGACCTCGCGCGCCCAGTAGGACGTGGTCCGCTCGCTGCCGGGCACTCCGTCGACGCCGGTACGGCCCAGGTGGGCGCGGCGGCCCGAGGCGTCGGTGACGGCGATGTCCAGCTCGGTGCCCGAGCTGTTGGGCGGGACGATCAGGCGCAGGGTCAGGGCTGTGGACCCGGCGAGGGAGAAGGGCCGGGCCGAGCGCACCACGACCGGGGCACCGGGGCTCTCCCACCGCAGGGCGACGGCGTCGCGGCCCGGTTCGGGCGAGGTCTCCCAGAACGCGAAGTGCGGTGAGAGACCGCCCGCGTCGGGCGACAGGCAGGCGCGGGCGTCGTCGGGGTCGACCTGGGCGCAGAGCCGACCGGGACCCGACACCGACACCGAGGAGCCCGGCAGGAAGGCCGGCGTGCGGTGCCCGCCGACGGCGTGGCCGAGGACCCGGGCCGGGTCGGCCGAGGGCGCGCGCCGGCCGGAGCCGTCGAGGAGCGGACGGACCCGGTCGTCACCGCCGACGAACAGCCGGGCGGCCGCCGCGATGTAGGTGGCGCCCGCGGTCTGCTGCTGCGTGGCGGTCAGCCGGGTCGGCGCTCCCGGCGAGCAGACCGGGTCGGCGCCGTCCTCGGACGAGAAGTCGTCCATGGCCGGCGCCTTCGCCTGCCCCGGAGTCCACTCGCTGTTGAAGAAGTTGTGGTTGGCGCCGACCACGTAGAGCGCGCTCTGCAGAGCGGTGCCCCGGCCGACACCGCGGGTGCCGTCGACGTAGTTCTGGCCCTGGAGGTCGTACACGTCGCCGTCGCAGCCCGGCAGGATCGTCGCCGAGGGCACGTCGGGGACCGGGTTGTTGCCGAAGATCGTGGGCCCTATCAGGACGTTGCCGCGGATCTTCCACCGTACGGGGCCTTGGTAGCCGTCCTGGTCGGCGGGCGGCGCGTAGAGGCTGTCGAGCGCGGCCCTGTTGACGCCCTCGCCTCCGCGGGAGTGGCCGACGAGCAGCACGCGCGAGAGGTCCGCGGGTGAGGTCCCGCGCACGGCGGACGGGGCGGCGGACCGGTTCGCGCTCCACTCCGCCCAGCGGGCGAGGTGATGGCGGACCAGGGACGAGCGGGCCTGGGCGCCGCCGTCCTCGGCGAAGTGGTCCTGTCCGTTGATGCCGTTGGCGGAGACGGAGAGCGTCACGTAGCCCTGGGAGGCGAGGAGCCGCTGGGCCTGGAGGTAGCCCTGGTGGCTCGGGATCGGCCGGGTGCCCGCGGCGCAGGGCCACGAGCCGTCGATCTCCTCGCTCCCGGGGGTGTAACAGGTGCTGTGGCGGCCGTGCAGGAAGAGGGCCACCGGTCGCTTCCCCGGGGCGTCGACCGGTCCCACCACCGTGGCGCGCATCTCGACGGGCGCGGGGAATCCGGGCAACGTCACGGATTTCAGCGCGTATTCGCCCCTGACGGTGCGGTATCGGCCGGGGGTCCCCGGGTCGACGGCGTTGGCCGGGAGCGGGGTCGTCGGCAGCGCGGTCGGGGAGAGCGGCCGGACGCGCGCGGAGTCGGCGGAGCCGGCCGCGTCCAGGCTGCGCCCGCCGGCCGTCACCCGCAGTCGTGTTCCCTCTTCGAGCCGGATGTCGCCGAGCGTCAACCGGAAGGTACGACCGTCCGGTTGGGCCACGGGGCGGCCGAGCAGCCGCTCGCCGGCGTGGAACTCGACCCGGGCGTCGCCCATCGGTACGGGCTCGGGCGACGTCCAGACCAGCTGAAGGTCCCCTCCGGCCCCGTCGATCCGCCAGCCCTCGGGGAGGTCGAGGTCCCCGTACCGGCTGCCCGGGGAGGGCGTCGGCAAAGCTCCGGGCGTCGACGGTGCTCCGGGCGTCGACGGTGCTCCGGGTGATGGCGGTGCTGCGGGTGTCGGCTGTGCGGACGCGGCGCCGGGTGACGCCGCCGCCAGCGCGAGTAACGCCGCGGCGGTGGTCATGCCGCGTGTGAGACGTATCAAAACGGTCTTCCTCACGATCGGTCTCGTCGGGGCACCTTCGGTGCGTTCTCGGGGATCCCGGTTCTCCCGGGCACCCCGAGGCCCCCTGGTGCCCCTCTCGACCCCGGAGGACGGGAACGGACGCCTGCCGGTTGCCTGGTGGGGCGTCAGCGGTGCGTGAAGGATGCCGGGCGACCGCCCCGTGCCGATGGCGGGGCGGCCGCCCGGCGGGCGGTCCTCACACCGAGCCCAGCGCCTCCGTCGGCGTCAGCCGGGCCGCCCGGCCCGCCGGGTAGAGACCCGCCGCCGTGCCGATCAGGGCGGCCGCGGCCACACCCGCGAGAAGGATGTCCAGGGGGACGACCACGGGCCAGCCCTGCGAGAGGGACCAGGCGGCGGTGACCAGGGCGCCGAGCAGGACGCCGACGGTGCCGCCCGCTCCGGACAGGGCGACGGACTCGGCCAGGAACTGGACGCGGATCTGCGCGCGCCCCGCGCCCAGGGAGCGGCGCAGGCCGATCTCGGGACGGCGTTCCAGTACGGAGATGACCATGGTGTTGGCCACGCCGACCCCGCCGACGAGCAGGGCGACCGCCCCGAGCCCGAGGAAGAGCGAGGTGAAGGCGGACTTGGCGGCGAGCTGGGCCTCCAGCGCGTCGGACGGCCGGCTGACCCGTACGTCCTGGGGGTTCTCCGGGTTGGCCGTGGCCGCGAGGACCGCGCGGACCGCCTCCACCGAGTCGTCGGGGGAACGCTCGTACACCGTCGTGGGGTGGCCCTCGAAGCCGAAGAGCGTGCGGGCCGCCTCCCAGCCGATGAGGGCCGAGCGGTCGATCTCGGGCGCCAGGGCCACCGGTTCGAGGATGCCGACGACGGTGAACCAGCGTTCCCCGAGGTAGACCTGACGGCCCGTCCGGTCGATGCCGAGGCGCTGCGCCGCCACCGCGCCGAGGACCACCGCCGGATAGCGCCCGGTGGCCCCGTTGAGGAACTCGCCCTCGCCGACGGTGCCGCCGACCGTGCCGAGCAGATCGGTGCGGGCCGCGCTGACACCGATGCCGCCGCCCGCGAGCGGGTCGATCCGGTCCGTGCGGCGTACGGTCACCCCGGGCAGGGCGCCGGTCGCCGTGACCGACTCGACCGGGCCGATCCGGCCCACCATCTCGGCCGCGTCCTTGGGGAGACGGGCCTCGTCGCCGAAGAGGTCCCGGCCCGGCGAGACGGTCAGGAGATTGGTGCCGAGCCGGCTGATGCGGTTCATCAGCTCGGCCTGGCCGGCGTTGCTGATGCCGAGGACCGCCACCATGGCGGCGATGCCGATCGCGATGCCGAGGGCGGAGAGCACCGCCCGGGTGGGGCGGGCCCGCATGCCCACCAGGCCGACGCGGACGACATCGGCGGAGGAGAGCCGCGCCGCGCGGGGCAGTGGGGTGAGCGGGGTGCGGGGGATCAACTCGCCACCCCCGCGGCCGAATCGGTACGGATCCGGCCGTCCAGAACTTCCACCCGGCGGGGGAGCCGCGCGGCGAGCCCCGCGTCGTGCGTGATGACCACGATCGTGGTGCCCCGTGCGTTGAGCTCCCGCAGCAGGTCGAGGACGCCCTCGCCGGCCGACGAGTCGAGATTGCCGGTCGGCTCGTCGGCGAGGATCACCGCCGGACGGATCGCGACCGCCCGGGCGATCGCCGTGCGCTGGCGCTCGCCGCCGGACATCTCGTGCGGCATGTGGTGTAGCCGGTGCCCCAGACCCACCTGGCGGAGCGCGGCGACCGCGAGCGCCCGCCGGCGACGAGCGGGGATGCCGTGGTACAGCAGGCCCTCGGCGACGTTGTCGACGGCGCTGCGGCCGGGGGAGAGGAAGAACTGCTGGAAGACGAAGCCGATCCAGTGGGCCCGGACCGCCGAGATCTGGCGGTCGCTCAACGTCGCCACGTCATGGCCGCGCAGCAGCACCCGGCCCTCGCTGGGGCTGTCGAGCGTGCCCATCAGATGCAGCATCGTCGACTTTCCGGAGCCCGAGCGGCCGACGACGGCGAGGAGTTCGCCCTCCCGCACGGTCAGGTCGGCGCCCCGCAGGGCCCGCACACCGCCCGGATACGTCTTGGACACCGATTCCAGAGTGATGACGGGGTCGGTCATGCGAGCGGGACCTCCACCTTCATGCCCGCGCGCAGCCCCGCGCCCGAGATCTCCACCCGCCCCTGCGCGAACACCCCGAGCGTCACCGGAATCAGCCGGCCCTCCGGGGTCTCCACCGCGTACCCGCCCTCCGCGAGGGCGAGCAGTGCCGGGACGGGGACGGCGAGCACGTCCTCGCGGCGCCCGCTCGTGAAGTCGACCTGGACCGGTGCGCCGTCCAGCGCCCCCACCTCCGCGGGCTTCGACAGGGTCACCTCGACGGGTACGGTCGCGTCCGCCGCCGACGCCTGACGGTCCGGGCCGGCCGAGGGCGCCGAGCGGGCCACCGTACCCACCCGCGACACCTTGCCGTCCGTCGTCCTGCCGCCGGGCAGCCGTACGCGGACGGCGGCGCCGTTCCCGGCCAGCTGCTGCCGCCCGACCGGCATGTCCACGGTCACCACCCGGCGGGTGCCCGACAGCTTGAGGAGCGGGCCCTCCGCCGGGGCGCCGATGATGCCGGGGATCTCCGTGACCCGTACCGAGCCGGGTTCCACCAGGACGTCGCCAGGGGCGACCTTCCCGGTGCGCTCCCGGCCCAGGTCCTCCTGCCAGTCCCGTACCGCCTCCGCGGTGCCGGACGTGAAACGGTCGTCGTCGGCGAGCAGACCGCCGTATCCGAGGGCCTTGAGGTTGCGTTTGACGACCCGCACGTCCGGGCCGTCGTCGACGCCCTCCTCCAGCGTGCGGTAGAGCGGGGTCGCGCCGTGGAAGAGCGGGACGGCGACCCCGTCGACGGCGTACGCGCGCTGTCCGCGCGCGATCGTCGCGCCGACGTCCGGCAGCCAGGTGACGATCCCGCCGTCCCGGGGCGCCGTGACCGTGTAGTCGCCCGCGTATCCGAGCGTGCCGTCGACGCGTTCGCTCTGGACGAGGTCGGTGCGGACCACCGGGGTCGTGCCCGTACGCGGCCCGGCGGCCGGGGCGGCGGGCGCGTCCGTGCGGGTGGAGAGGACGACGCCGCCGGCGGCTACGGCCCCGAGGACGACCACCGTCGTGCCGATCAGCAGGCTCCGGCGGCCCCTTCCCCGTACGGGCTCCTCGTGGCCGACCGGCTCGGGGGCCGGGTCGACCGGTTCGAGGGCCGGTTCGGGGGCGGCGGATCCGCGGGCCGGTGTCAGCGGCTCCGTCATCGGACCGACGCCCTGCACTCGGTGATCGCCACCCGCGCCTTCGGGTCGTTCGCCGCGCCGCTCAGCTGCAGCGGCTTGCCCGGCTCGGGGTCGGCCACGTCCAGGCCCTTCTCGCGCAGGCAGCGGGCCAGCCGGACGGCCTTGTCCTGCGCCGAGGCGTCGGTGTTCTCCTTGCCGCCCGCGCCGAGGAGGCCCTGGCACTCGCCGAGCGCCTTCTGCGTGCGACTGTCGCCCTTGGTGCCCGGCGGGAGCTGGATGTTCTCGTCGCCCTGGGCCGGGTCCGGGACCGGGATGCCGTGCTCGCGCATGCAGCCGGCGAAGGCCACGAGCTGGTCCTGCCTGCTGCCGCCGGGCGACGCGGAGGCGGAGGCCGAGGCCGACGGCGCCCCGCCGTTGCTCGCCACGCCCGGACCGTCCGTACCGCCGCCGCACCCCGTGGCCAGGGCCGCGAGGGCGGCCACCGCCACCGCACCGGTCCTCATCCGTCCACCGATCGACATCTGTGCTCCTCTCCTCGGGTTTCTCGTGGTGACAGATCTACCGAGGGCGGGGTTGCGGGGCCGTCTCCGTACCCGCATACGGTGGCGAAACATCGCGCCGGGTATCACGGAGTGCCGCGAGCGGAATGGTGTGAGCGGAGCGGCGTGAGCGGAAACGGCGCGAGCGGAAGCGCGCGAGCAGGGCGGCGTGAGCGGAAGCGGCGTGAGCGGAACGGACGAAGGGACGGCGCAGATGCGGGTACTGGTGGCGGAGGACGAGCGGATGCTCGCCGAGCTGGTCGCGGAGGGGCTGCGGGTCCACGGCATGGCCGTGGACGTCGCCCTCGACGGGGACGCGGCCCTGGAGCGGCTCACGGTCAACGACTACGACGTCCTCGTCCTCGACCGCGATCTGCCCGGCACCCACGGCGACGACGTCTGCCGCCGGGTCGTCGCCTCCGAGGCCCGTACCCGCATCCTCATGCTCACCGCGGCGGGACAGACGACCGACCTGGTCGCCGGACTGGCGCTCGGCGCCGACGACTACCTCTCCAAGCCCTTCGAGTACCCCGAACTCGTCGCTCGCGTACAGGCCTTGGCGCGGCGCGCCACCCGCGCCCTGCCGCCCGTGCTCGAACGGGCCGGGATCACCCTCGACGTGCCGCGCCGCCAGGCCTTCCGCGACGGACGCTACCTGCGGCTCTCGCCGAAGGAGTTCGCCGTCCTGGAGGTCCTCCTCGCCGCCGAGGGGACCGTCGTCTCGACCGAGGAGCTCCTGGAGCGGGCCTGGGACGAGAACGCCGATCCGTTCACCAGCGCCGTCCGCATCACCATGAGCAAACTCCGCGCGAAACTCGGCCCGCCGCAGCTCATCGAGACCCTGCCCGGCAGCGGCTACCGCATCTGAGAGGCCGTCCATGACCCGGTTCCCCCGGCGCGGCCAGCACTCCCTGCGGCTGCGCCTCACCGCCCTCTACAGCGGCCTCTTCTCCGTCACGGGGCTGCTCCTCCTCGGCCTCACCTACGTGCTCTTCCGGGAGCGGCTCACCGGCACCACCGTCCTCGTGCTCCCCAAGGACGCGCCCTACGCCGACACCGCGCCCTCCCTCTCCAAGAAGCAGGTCGCGGCCCTCGCCGAGCGGCTCCGCGAGGACGCCCTCGAACAGCTGCTCCTGATGTCGCTGCTCGCCCTCCTCGTCATGCTGGTCGCCTCCGTCGCCCTCGGCTGGCTCGTCGCGGGACGCGCGCTGCGCCCCCTCCACACCATCGCGGCGACCGCCCAGCGGCTCTCCGCCGCCACCCTCCACGAACGGATCGGCCTCACCGGACCCGAGGACGAGCTGAAGAACCTCGCCGACACCTTCGACGCGCTCCTCGACCGGCTCCACGCCGCCTTCGAGGCGCAGCGCCGCTTCGTCGCCAACGCCTCCCACGAGCTGCGCACCCCGCTCGCCGTGCAGCGGGCCGCGATCCAGATCCGACTGGGCCGCGCCCGCCCGGAGGACCTGCCCCGCATCCAGGAGGAGCTGCTCGACACCAACCGGCGCAGCGAGCGGCTCATCGAGGGCCTGCTCACCCTCGCCACCAGCGACCGCGGCCTCGACCGGCGCGAACCGGCCGACCTGGCGCGGATCGCCGCCGAGGCCGTCGGGCAGAGCCGGCCGGCGATCCACTCGGCCGGGCTGCGGCTCGCGCTCGACCTGCGGCCCGGGCCGGTGAACGGGGACCCCGTGCTGCTGCACCAGCTCGTCGGCAACCTCGTGCAGAACGCCGTGCGCCACAACGTCCCCGGCGGCTCGATCGAGGTCTCCACCGGGCAGCCGGCAGGTGTCCTCGTGGTGCGCAACACCGGGCCGGTCGTGCCGCCGGGGGAGACCGAGGGCCTGCTCGAACCCTTCCGCAGACTGACCCGCAGCGGTGACGGCGCCGGGCTCGGTCTGTCCATCGTCCGCTCCATCGCCCAGGCGCACGGCGGGACGGTCACCCTCACCGCGCGCCCGGAGGGCGGTCTCGTGGTCCGCGTCGTGATGCCGGTGTGAACGGCTTACGGTGCTCGCCTGCCCTTGGCGGCGAGCGCGGCCTCGATCGCGGCGGCCTTCGCCGCACCGGGGCCCGAGGGAGCGACGACGACCGGCTTCTCGCCGCCCGTCGGCGGCTCCCCGTCCGGCCCGGGCCCGTCCGCCGCCGACGGCCGCCCGTCCGTCCGCGGCCCGTCCGTGTAGGCCGCCGCCTGGAGGGCGAACAGCCGCGCGTACGAGCCGCCCAGGCGCATCAGCTCCTCGTGCGTGCCCCGCTCGGTCGCCCGGCCGTCCTCGATCAGGACGATCAGGTCGGCCCTGCGCACGGTCGAGAAGCGGTGCGAGACGTACACCGTGGTGCGGCCCGCCGCGAGCTCGCCCAACCGGGTGAACAGCTCGTGCTCGGCCTCCGCGTCCAGTGCCGAGGTCGGTTCGTCCAGGACGAGCAGCGCGCCGCGCCGCATGAACGCCCGGGCCAGGGCCACCTTCTGCCACTCGCCGCCCGACAGCTCCACCCCGGTGTCGAACCACTTGCCGAGCGCCGTCCCGTACCCCTGCGGCAGCCGCTCCACGAGCCCCGCCGCCCCGGCACGCCCCGCCGCCTCCTCGATCCGCTCCGGGTCCTCAAGGCCCGGCAGGTCGCCGAGCCCGATGTTCTCCGCGACCGTCGCCTGGTACGTGACGAAGTCCTGGAACATCGCGGCCACCTGGCCGCGCAGCGCCTCCGGGTCGATCTCGCGGATGTCGGTGCCGTCGAGCAGGATGCGGCCCGACTCCGGTTCGTACAGCCGGCAGACCAGCTTGATCAGCGTGGACTTGCCGGCCCCGTTGCGGCCGACGACCGCGAGCGTGGCGCCCGCCGGGACGTCCAGGCTGACGTCGTCGAGCGCCGGCCGATCCGCGCCCGGATAGCGGAACGTGACGTTCTCCAGGACGAGATGGCCGCGTACCGGACCCTCCAGGGACCGACCGCCCTCCGCGCCGGTCCGCACGGCGAGGAGCTCGTACAGCTTGCGCAGGTACAGATGGTGCTCGTACATCCCGGACGCGCCGCCGAACATGCCCTGGATGGCGGCGGTCACGGCGGTCGCCGCCGCCGCGTACAGCACGAGGTCGCCCAGGCCGAGCCGGCCGCGCACCGCCTCCACCGCCACGTACAGATAGGTGAGCGAGCCGACCAGCGTCGTCAGGAGCGACCAGGCGTTGCCGACGAGGTAGCGGGCCGTGACCACGCTCCGCAGCCCCCGGTACGCCACCGCGCCGAGCAGCCGGAACCGCTCGGTCAGGAACGGCGCCAGGCCGAAGACCTTGACCTCCTTGGCGTACGCGTCGGTCGACACGAGCCGCGAGAGGTACTCCATCCGGCGCCGGATCGGCGAGGACCAGAGGGTCACCTGGAAGCCGCGCATGCCGTAGCGCGCGTCGGAGACGAAGGCCGGGACCGGCGCGAGCAGCGCCACCACCGCGACCAGCGGCCCGAGCCCGAACAGCAGCCCCACCATGCTCGCGAACGTCACCGTGTGCTGGAGCAGCGTGAACGCGCCGCCGATCATCATCACGGGCCGCGTCGACGCCTCCTGCTGGGCCTGGCGGAGCAGGTCGTACGAGGCGGAGTCCTCGAAGAACGACAGCGGCAGCCGCCCCGCGTGCTCCATCACCCGCACCTGCACGCTCTGCGTCGCCCGCTCCTGGAGCAGCTGCTGCGCGATGCTCCGCACGGCCGTCGCCAGCCCGCTCAACGCGAACACGCCGCACTGCACGCCGGCGAGCACTGCCAGCGCAGTGACGGTCGTGGAGGCCGGCGGATGCCAGGTGAACCCCGGCAGATCCAGGGAGAGTCGTACGCGGTCGGGCCCGCCGGAGGCGTGCAGCGCCGCGCCCCGGACGACCGTGTCGACGAGCAGCCGTGCCGTCATCGCCACCGCCGCCGGGACCAGGCCGACCAGGACGGTCGAGAGCGCCAGGGCCGTCGTGAGCGCGGGGCTCGCCCGCCACACGAGGGCCAGCACCCGCGCGAGACCGGCCGCCGTACGGGCCGTGGCGCGCCCGGCGGCCCGGAGCGCGGAGACGGGGCCGCGCCGCTCCCGCCGCCCGCCCGGCCCCTGCCCTTCGCCCGGCCCCTGCCGTTCACCCTGCCCCCGCCGGCCCCGGTCTCCGCCGGAACCGGTCTCCGGGAAGTCGACGGGGCCGGTCAGGCCGCTGCCGCCGCTGCTCGCCGCCTCCCTGGACGTGAACACCATCTGCCGCATCAGGACCCCTCCCGCTCGTCCACACCCCGGCGCAACCCGCCATCGACGACAGGACGTGAGACACGATGACCACCGCAGCGACCGTGCCCACCACCCCGCCGCCCCTCATTCCGCGCTCCGTGCTCTTCGGCAACCCCCACCGCATGAGTCCGGCCCTCTCCCCGGACGGCGAGCGGCTCGCCTTTCTCGCGCCCGCCGCCTCCGGCGTCCTCAACGTGCACGCCGGACCCTGGCGCCGACGGGAGTTCCGGCCCGTGACGGCGGACGCGGGGCGGGGCGTGCGGGCCTTCGCCTGGTCCGCCGACGGCAGCCGTCTCCTGTACGTCCAGGACCGGGACGGGGACGAGAACACCCACCTCTACGCCGTCGACCCCGACGCCGGCCCGGGCTCCGCCCGCGACCTCACCCCCTTCGAGGGCGTACAGGCCAGGATCGTCTCGCTCGACCCGCGCCGGCCCGACCGGCTGCTCGTCGGGCTCAACCTGCGCGACCCGGCCGTGCACGACGCCTACCGGCTCGACCCCGTGACCGGGGAGCTCGAACTCGCCGCGCGGGACGAGGGGTTCAGCCGGTGGGTCGCCGACGACCGGCTGCGGGTACGGGGCGCGCTGCGGCCGTACCCGGACGGCTCCACCGCCCTTCTCGTACGGGACGACGAGACCGCGCCGTGGCGCGAGCTGCACCGGGCCGGCCCCGAAGACGCCCCGGCGCTGCGGCCGTTCGGCTTCGTCACCGGCGGTCGCCGACTGCTCCTGCTCTCCTCCGAGGGCGCCGACACCGCCCGGCTCCTGCGCGTCGACACCGTGACCGGCCAGGCGGAGATCCTGTACGAGGACCCGGAACACGACGTCGAGGGCGTCGGCGTCCATCCCGTCACCGGCGAGGCCCAGTTCGTCCTCGTCCGGCGCGCCCGCAACGACATCGAACTTCTCGACCCGTCCCTCGCCGCCGACTTCGCCGCGCTCCGGGCCGCCGCCCCCGGCGACGTCAGCGTCCTCGGCCGCGACCGCGCCGACCGGCACTGGCTCGTCCAGCACAACACCGACGACGCACCCGCCGGATACCGGCTGCTCCATCGGGCCGATGACGGCGGGCCCGCCCGTACCGAGTACCTGTTCAGCCATCTCCCCGCCCTGGAAGGACGCCCGCTCGCCCGCGTCGAACCCTTCTCCTTCACCGCCCGCGACGGGCTGCGCGTCCACGGCTACCTCACCTTCCCGCCGGGCGCCGGACGCCACCGGCTCCCGACCGTGCTCTGCGTCCACGGCGGACCCTGGACCCGCGACCAGTGGGGCTTCCGCGCCGAGGCGCAGTGGCTCGCCAACCGCGGCTACCTCTGCCTCCAGGTCAACTTCCGCGGCTCCACCGGCTACGGCAAGGAGTTCACCCGCGCCGGGGACCGCGAGTGGGGCGGGCGCATGCAGGACGACCTCAGGGACGCCGTCCGCCACACCGTGGCCCTGGGCCACACCGACCCGGCCCGCGTCGCCGTCTACGGCGGCTCGTACGGCGGATACGCGGCGCTCGCCGGAGCCGCCTTCACCCCCGGCGACTACCGGTGCGCGGTCGCCGTCGCCGCGCCCTCGTCGCTGCTCAGCTTCATCGAGTCCGTCCCCGCGACCTGGGGACCGATGGCGGCGATGCTGCGCAGGCGGGTCGGCTCGCCGGAGACCGAGCCGGAGTTCCTGCGTGCCCGCTCGCCGCTCTTCGCCGCCGACCGGATCCGTGTCCCGCTGCTCATCGGGCAGGGCGGGCGGGACCCGCGGGTGCGGCGCGAGGAGTCCGAGCAACTGGTCGCCGCACTGCGCCGCGGCGGCGTTCCCCATGAGTACCTGCTCTTTCCCGACGAGGGGCACGGATTCGTCCGGCCCCGCAACCGACTGGCGTTCTACGCGGCCGCCGAGCGCTTCCTCGCGGAGCATCTCGGCGGCCGTCACGAGGCGTAGGGGGTGTCTTGCGGTGTCTTGCCGGACACCCTCCAGCGCCCCGGACCGGGTCCGGGGCGGAGAGCTCACGCCAGGGTCAGCAGACCCTCCTGCACCAGCCGGCGGACCAGGACGAGCCGGCCCTCGACGTCCAGGGCGCCGGTCACCTCGCGCGCCGTGAACGGGGCCCGGGCGTCGAGCACGTACCGCAGCTCGGGCTCGATCCGGGCGGGCAGCCGCACCACCTTCCCGTGGAACTCCAGGTGCAGCCCGGTGCCCCGGTCGCCGAGCGACCACAGGAGCTCCGGCCTGCGCCGCACCCGGGTGTCGGGGCCGAGCGTGCGCAGCCCCTCCAGGTCGAGCAGGTGGCCGTCCAGGACCGGTCGCCGGCCCACCAGGGCGCGGCTCGCGGCCCGCTCGACCAGCTCGGCCGGGTCCACGGCCCCCGCGACCGAGGCGAGCAGCTCCGCCAGGGTCGCGGCGGCCCCGGCCCGCAGCTCCGGATCGAGGGCGAAGCCGGGCGGCAGCGCGCCCCGGTAGCGCGGATCGCCCTCGATCGCCCGGTCGAGGGCGTCCTTGAGCACGGTCGACCAGAGGACCGGCAGCACGCCGAGCGTGATGTGCAGCGAGGCCTCGTCGTTCGAGGTGGCGTCGTGCACGGTCCCGCGCGGCATGTACATCAGGTCACCGGGCCGCAGGTCGAACTCGCGGACGGGGGCGCCCGCACCCGCCTTCGGTCTGCGGTACGGCTGGTTCGCCAGCGGCAGCTCGTCGGGGGAGTCGTACAGCCGCCAGTGCTTCGACCCCCACACCTGGAGCACGAACACGTCGTGGGTGTCGTAGTGGCTGGTGAGGCCCTGTGCCCCGGCCGGGGTCAGATAGGCGTTCGCCTGGAACCCGGCGCTGAACTCGCCCGACAGCGTGCGGCACAGCCGGCCGAGCGGCTCCCAGCGTTCGTGCAGGAACTTGAAGACGACGGTGGAGCCGCGCCGGTAGAGGTCGTAGAGGACTTCGAGTCCGTTGCTCGGACCGCCCGGTCCCGAAGCCGCCATTTCGACGAGCGGAATCTCCTGGCCGTTCACCACGACTTTGAGTTCGGAGGTGCGGACGCTGGAGGTGGAAAGAATATGGTCGACATCGCGGAAACTCAGCGACGCCGCATAGTGGTCGGGATTCTCCCGGTGAATGACGAGCGGTTCTCGCTCCCAGTACTCGTCCTTGAACCGTTCGGGAGTCAGGGGGGACAGAAGGCTGTTGAGGCCGAGCGAAGGCTGCGCCTGGGGCGCAGCCTCCCACCCGCCGTGAACCACGGCCATGAGGTCAGATCACCGGGTCCGAGGGGTCGTTGTCGGCGATCACGAACACCGGGTCGGTCGGGTCGTTGTCCGAGATCACGAAATCGGGCGTCGCGATCGGCGAGGGTGAGACCTCGATTTCGTCCGGCCGGAGCGAATTGCGCTCTTCCATGGTCACTCCCGTTTTCCTGGTGGTTCGGGAACTCCGTACGGTTGTGCGGAGCGGGGTCGATCCTCGTCAGTGGCATGGAGCGGTGTCAATGCTGTCCGACGCCCTGTCGCATTGCTTTCCATGGCTCCCGAGGTGAAATTCCGGTGGATTCATGTCAGGAGTTCCACGACATCCTTGACATCGGAGAAGGGGTGCGGAGACATCGCTGAAACGTGTCGTGGTCTACACCGGTAGGGAGGAGCAGGGGGAGACGAGGAGGGGGATCGGTGAGCCGACACGCGAGTGCGGCACAGCGCCACCGGGCCATGCGCGAGGTGCTGGCCGGCCGGCCCGTCGGGGAGGTGGCCCGGCGGCACGGCGTCTCGCGGCAGACGCTGTACGCCTGGCGGAAGCGGTACGCGGCACACGGCGAAGGCGGTCTGGAGGACCGCTCACGGCGCCCGCACCGGAGCCCGGCCCGGATCGCGCCCGCCGTGGAGGCGCTGATCTGTTCGCTCCGCGAGCAGCACCCGGAGTGGGGTGCGGGGCGGCTGCGTGACGCGCTCGAACGGCTGGGGATCGCGGTTCCGCCCTCGCGCACCACGATCCACCGGGTGCTGGTGCGCAACCGTCTCCTCGTGCGGGCACCGGCGAACGGGGACGAGGAGCTGAACGCCCTGATCGCCGCGGCGCGCGAGACCCTGGACCGGCTGCGGGCGGCGCTGGGCGGTCTCGACGAGCCCGAACCCCGCGAGGCCCCGGCCCCGGGGCCGGCCGCGCACGCGGATGGAGAGGCGGGGGCGAGTGCAGGGGCCGCCGGGTCGGCCGGCGAACCGTGCGGGGCGTGTGCGCTGTGCGCGCCGCCGGTACGGCTCTTCGAGCGTCCGGCGCCCGCGTCAACCATCTCCCGGTACGGCAGGGTCATCCCGGCACCGCGCGACGTGGGGCGCACGGCGGTCCCACTGACCGAATCCGCGCGGTGCGGGTCCACCGACTGAGACGGGGTCAGGGGCAACCGCCCCGCCCCACCCACTTTTTTGTGGGTACTTGTCGCGGGACGGGCCCCGGGAGAGCCTGGTGGTGGCCGAGGGAAAGGAGACGGACGAACGGTCAGGACGCGGCGCGTTCCTCGGCGAGCCGGTCCAGACGGCGGTGGCCCCAGTCGGAGAGGGGTGCCAGCGCGTCGGAGAGCTCCTCGCCGAAGTCGGTCAGCGAGTAGACGGTCTTCGGTGGCAGTACGTCGTGCACCTCGCGGTGCACGAGGCCGTCCGCCTCCATCTCCCGCAGGGCCTGCGTCAGCACCTTCTCGCTGATCGCCGGGATCAGCCGGCGCAGTTCACCGGGCCGCTGCGGGCCGGTTTCGAGCAGCCAGAGCAGCAGGGTCTTCCATTTGCCGTCGATCACGGCGACGGCGGCGGTCACGCCGCAGACCCCGGTGTCCTCGGCCCGGCTGCGCGTCATCGTCCTCGACCTCGTCCTTCGGTCATCCCGGTGTCATCCGTGCCGTCCGGCACGTCTTCCTTCTTACCTCATGTGCAAGGGACTTCAGTCATGCCTTCTTCCCAGGACCACTCCTCTTCCCAGGACCACTCCTCGCAGGACCACGCCTCCCGGCCGTCGGCCGTCACGGTCGTCGGACTCGGCCCCATGGGCCGGGCGCTGGCCGGCGCGTTCGTCTCCGCCGGCGTGCGCACCACCGTGTGGAACCGCACCCCGGGCCGGGACCGCGAGCTCGTCGAGCGGGGCGCGATCGGGGCCGGGAGCGCCGCCGAGGCGGTCGCCGCGAGCCCGCTGACCGTCGTCTGCCTGGTCAACTACGACGCGACGGACGCCGTGCTGCGTCGGGACGACGTCACCGCCGCGCTCAAGGGGCGCGCCCTGGTGAACCTGAGCGCCGACACCCCGGACCGGGCCAGGTCCACCGGTCGCTGGGCCGACGAGCACGGCATCCGCTATCTCGACGGCGCCATCATGACGCCCACCACGGCCATCGGCACGCCGGCGGGCGTCTTCCTCCACAGCGGCCCGGAGGAGCTCTACCACGAGCACCGGCCGGTGCTGGAGGCGCTGGGCGGCACGCACACCCACCTCGGAGCGGACGTCGGCCGCGCGGCGGCGTACGACATCGCGCTGCTCGACATCTTCTGGACGTCGATGACGGGGTACGTCCACGCCCTGGCCCTGGCGGGCGCGGAGGGGATCTCGCCGCGCGAACTCGCCCCGCTGGCCCAGGGGATCGGAGCGATCCTGCCGCCGATCTTCGCGGAGCTGGCCGAGGAGGTCGAGAGCGGCGGCCACTCGGGCGAGGGCAACCCGCTGACGTCCGCCGTCTCGACCATGGCGCACATCGTCCACGCCTCCGAGGCCCACGGCATCGAAGCGGGCGTGATGCGTGCCGCCGAGGGGCTGGCGCGCCGCGCGGTGGGGCTGGGCCACGGCGCGGAGGGTTTCAGCCGGATCGCCGAGGTCCTGGGCCGCCGTTGAGGGTGCCGCTCTCGTCGGCGAGCACCGAGTCCGCCGGACCGAAGCACTCCTCCGGTGCCACCTCCCGGCCCTCCTCCGTGCGGAGGAGGGTCAGGGCGAGGCCGTGGTTGCGGCCCGTGTGGGCCTCGGTGCCCGTGACGACGACCACGCCCTCGTCCTCCGTGTGGAGGACCAGGCCGGGTGTCCCCGCGTAGGCGTGGCGCGAGACGGTGGCGCCGAGGATGTCGAGCCGTCGGCCGTCGTGGTGGGTGTAGGCGGCCGGGTGGGCGTGGCGCCGGGAGTCGACGAGGCGCGCGATGGACTCGGCGGGGCGGGTCCAGTCGACCCGGCCGTCCTCGACGGAGTGGGTCTGTACGGGGATGCCGGCGCTCCGCCGCCGGGATCGCGCGCTGCTCGGGCGCTCGTGCACGACGCCGGCCGGCGCGGGTTCGAGGTGGCTGTGCACGCGGCGTAACAGGGAGGTGAGTTGCTCGCGCTCCGCCGCGTCGAGGGGGGCGAGGATCTCGTCGTCCGCCGTCGCGATCTCGGCGCTGAGCGCGGCCAGGGACGACCGGCCCTCGGCGGTCAGCCGGACCACGACGCGGCGCCGGTCGGCGGGGTCGCGGACGCAGTCCACGTGGCCGGCCTTCTCGAGGTCGTTGACGATCTTCACGAGGTCGCTGGCGTTCATGTCGAGCCGCGCGGCGAGGACGGTCTTCATCTGCGGGCCGAGGTCGCCGAGCAGCGCCATCACGGTCAGATGCCACAGGCGGAGGCCGCGGGCGGCCAGCTTGTCGGTCAGCCGTCGGCGCGCGGCCTTGCCGATGGCGGTCAGGAGGTACGCGTGGAGGTCCAGCACGCTGGGTGGCGTCATCCGCATCGAGGGCGCGCCCGTGACCGGCCCGGGGCCCGTCCCGTGGTGACCGGTCCCGTGGTGACCGGTCCCGTCGTGGTCGGCTCGGTCGCTCGCGGCTCCGGGCGGGGTGGGTAACGCGGCGCCGGGCACCGTGACGAGGGTCAGGTCGGAGCCGGCGAGCGACCTGAAGACCGCTGCCCAGTCGGTCGGCGCATTCGAGATGCCGACGACGGCGTACGGCTGGTCCATCAACTACCCCTCCGAGAGTTAGGTTAGGCTAACCTAATATGCTGTACGAGGGCTGCCGCCCGAGGACCGCCGGAGCGATCGACGTGGCGGCAACCGCCGGCGCACCCCGGGACCGTCCGGGGCGCGCCGGAGTCAGGCGGCCGTGCGCAGTTCCAGCGTGCAGCACTTGACGCTGCCGCCGGCCTTGAGGAGCTCCGAGAGGTCCACGCCGATGGGGTTGAAGCCTCGTGCGCGCAACTGCTCGGTCATGTCCGTGGCGTTGTGCGGGAGGACGACGTTGTAGCCGTCCGAGGTCGCGTTGAGGCCGAAGACCGCCGCGTCCTCGGCCGTGGCGATCAGGGCGTCGGGGAAGAGGCGCCGGAGTACGGCGAGACTGCCCGGCGAGAAGGCCGGCGGATGGTAGGCGATCGTCGTCTCGTCGAGCACCGTCAGCGCGGTGTCGAGGTGGTAGTAGTTCGGGTCCACGAGCGTCAGTCCGATGACGGGACGTCCGAAGAACTCCTGCGCCTCGTCGTGCGAGCGCGGATCGCTGCGGAAGCCCGTACCGGCGAGCAGCCACTCACCGGTCAACAGGTAGTCCCCCTCGCCCTCGTTGACGACGTCGGCGGTGCGCAGGTCGGGGAATCCGTTGTCGCGCAGCCAGTCGTGGTAGGCCGGTCCTTCCGCGATGCGCTCGGCGTCGCGGAACCTGGCCACGAGGGCCCGGCCGTCGACGACGGTGGCGCCGTTGGCGGCGAAGACCATGTCGGGGAGGCCGGGCAGGGGGTCGATCGTGTCGACGGTGTGCCCGAGGGTCAGGTAGACCTCGCGCAGCTTCTCCCACTGGGTGATGGCCAGTTGGGTGTCGACGGGCTTCGCCGGGTCCATCCAGGGGTTGATGGAGTAGACCACGTCGAAGTGGGTGGGCCGGCACATGAGGTAGTGCCGAGGCCGTGCGGTACGCATGGTGAGGGTCCTCGTGGTCAGGGGCGGCTGGTGAGGTAGCCGCCCATGGAAGTGAAGTACTCGGCCGCGGTCGACTCGCGGCCGTCGTGCGTCCGTACGCGGGTGATGGCCAGGCCGTGGTTGCGGCCCGTACGGGCGTCCGCCCCGGCGACGATCACGACGCCGTCGCCCTCGCGGTAGAAGATCCGGCCGGGGGTGCCGCCGTAACGGCCCGTGGAGACGACGGCGGAGAGGATCTCCAGCCGCTTGCCCCGGTGGAACGTGAAGGCGGCCGGATACGGGTCCGACTGGGCGCGGACCAGGCGCTCCAGGACCTCGGCGGGCCAGCTCCAGTCGATCCGGATGTCCTCCTCGGCCCGCTTGTGGAAGAAGCTGGCCTGCGACCTGTCCTGCTTGGTGAACTCGGTCTGCCCGGAGGCGATCAGGCCGAGGGCGCCGATGGTGACCGGCGCGATGAGGTCGACCGTCTTGTGGAAGAGATCCGTCGCCGTGTCCGTCGGCTCCACGGTGACCGACTGCTGCCGGACGATGTCGCCGGCGTCGAGCACCTCGTCCATCATGTGGGCCGTGACGCCCACTTCCGGCTCGCCGTTGATGAGCGCCCAGATGAGGGGCGAGAAGCCGGCGTACTTCGGCAGCAGCGAGTCATGGACGTTCAACGTCCCGTGGCGCGGCAGGGTGTAGATCCGCGGAGGGATCCAGGTCCGCCAGTTGTTGGCCACGATGATGTCCGGATCGGCCTCCTTGAGGCGCTCGAACAGCTCCTCGTCGTCGGGCCGGTTGCGGATGACCACGGGGACCCCGTGCTCCGCCGCCAGATCGGCGACTGAGTCGCTCCAGATCTTCTCGTAGGCGTGCTCGCTCTTGGGGTGTGTCACGACCAACACCACGTCGTGCTCGGAGTCCAGGAGCGCTTGGAGGGTGCGATGGCCCCAGGTCTGATAACCGAACATGACGACCCGCATGGGGCTTCCTCCTAGGGAGAGCGATTGACCGGCGCCAAGTAAAGCAAGGCTTACCTAACATGACAACTGGGCCAGGTTTCAAGGGTGTTGGAGGCCATGGTTTCGCCCTCTTCGGCCGCGCCCCGTCGACACGGGGCGTCAGATCAGGTTAGCTTTACCTAAGTTCCGCTCGGGGTGCCCTCTCCGGTGTGCCCCCGATGCCCTGTTTCCCTGCCACGCCCCCCACAGGCGGCACGCACGATGGGAGTGACATGTCTCAGGTTCTTCCTGGTGACACACCTCTGGTCCACGACCTCATTGGTATCGGCTTCGGGCCGTCCAACGTGGCCCTGGCGTTGGCGCTCAGCGAGCACAACGCACGCGTCGGCAGGGAGGAGGCGGTGACCGCCCACTTCTTCGAGCGGCAGCCGTGTTTCGGCTGGCACCGCGGCATGCTGATCGACGACGCGACCATGCAGGTGTCCTTCCTCAAGGACCTGGTGACGCTGCGGAACCCGTCGAGCGAGTACAGCTTCCTCTGCTACCTGCAGAGCAAGGGCCGGCTGATCGACTTCGTCAACCACAAGAACCTCTTCCCGCTGCGCGTGGAGTTCCACGACTACTTCGAGTGGGCGGCGGCGAAGGTCGACGACATGGTCTCGTACGGCCACGAGATCATCGCGGTCGAACCGGTCGTCCAGGACGGCGTCGTGGAGTACCTGGAGGTGACCGCCCGCTCCGGTACGGAGCTGGTCGTCCACCGCGCCCGCAACCTCGTCCTCGGCACCGGCCTGCGCCCGCGCATGCCGGAGGGCATCGAGCGGAGCGACCGCGTCTGGCACAACTCCGACCTGCTGGCGAAGGTGGACAGCCTGGAGGGCACCGCCCCCGAGCGGTTCGTCGTCGTGGGTGCCGGGCAGAGCGCCGCGGAGAACGTGGCCTATCTGCACCGCCGGTTCCCCGACGCCGAGATCTGCGCAGTCTTCTCCCGGTACGGCTACAGCCCCGCCGACGACAGCGCCTTCGCCAACCGCATCTTCGACCCCGAAGCGGTCGACGAGTACTTCACGGCCCCCGACGAGATCAAGCGCAAGCTGATGGAGTACCACGGCAACACCAACTACTCCGTGGTGGACATCGACCTCATCGACGACCTGTACCGGCAGTCGTACCAGGAGAAGGTCCTCGGCACCGAGCGGCTGCGCTTCCTCAACATCTCCCGGCTCGTCGGCGTCGAGGACGGCCCCGACGGCGCACGCGCCGTCGTGAAGTCCCTGGTCAGCGGCGAGGAGACCACGCTCGACGCCGACGTGGTCGTGCTCGCCACCGGCTACAGCCCCGCCGACCCGCTCGGCCTCCTGGGCGACGTCGCCGACCGCTGCCACCGCGACGAGCAGGGCCGTATCCGCGTCGAGCGCGACTACCGCGTCGCCACCGACCCCGAACTGCGCTGCGGCATATACCTCCAGGGCGGCACCGAGCACACCCACGGCATCACGTCGTCGCTGCTCTCCAACACCGCGATCAGGGTCGGCGAGATCCTCGACTCGGTCGTCGGCCGCCGCCCCGCCCCGGCCTCCGCCGCCACCGTCCCGGCTCCCGCCTCCGCGGCCTCCGGTGAGATCCGGCCGGTCGCCGACGGCGTCGGAACCGCCCGCTAGCGCGGGCCGCACACCACCGCTCGCACTCTCCGCGCCCCCCACGCACGACCCGCCACTCCCCACCGGGCAGCACTCTCGTGCCCGGCGGGCGTGGCACGCACTGTGAATCCCCGTGAAAGGAACGTCTGTGTCCACTGGTGTTCGTCCCGCCCCGGCGCGGTTCGGCAGATCTGCTCCCCGTGTGGCCGTCGTCGCGGTCGCGGCGCTCGCACTCTCCGCCTGTGGGGGCGGGACGGAGAAGTCCGGCTCGTCCTCCGCGCCCTCGGGCTCGGCCTCGTCGTCGGCCGACGGAGCCGGCAAGGCCCCCGCGTTCCCCGTGACGGTGGCGCACAAGTACGGCAGCACGACGATCGACAAGGAGCCGAAGACGATCGTCACGCTCGGTCTGTCCGACCAGGACGCGGTGCTCGCGCTCGGCGTCAAGCCGGCCGGTTCCGTGGACTGGTTCAAGGAGGATCCGTACGGCAAGTGGCCGTGGACGAAGGACAAGTGGGGCACCACGAAGCCGGTGATCGTCGGCGAGCGTGACGAGTACAACATCGAGAAGATCGCGGCGCTGAAGCCGGATCTGGTGATCGCCCAGTACTCGGGCATGAAGAAGGAGCAGTACGACACGCTCTCGAAGTTCACCAAGGTCGTCGCGCAGCCCAAGGAGCACCCCGACTACGGGGCGCCGTGGCAGGTCATGACCCGTCAGATCGGCAAGGCGCTCGGCAAGGACGCCGAGACCGAGAAGCTGATCGCGGACATCGACACCCGCTTCAAGGCGGTCCGTGACAAGCACCCCGAGTTCGCCCGGAAGACGCTGGCCGTCGCGGACAGCTTCGAGGCCGGAAAGTACTCGGCGTTCACCAAGACCGACCCCAAGGCGATCTTCTTCTCCGAGCTCGGCTTCAAGCTGAAGCCGGAGATCGACACCCTCGCCAAGCCCGGGTGGAACGTCGCCGAGCTCAGCGCCGAGAAGCTGAACATCCTCGACGTCGACCGGCTCGTCTGGGTCACCTCCAGCACCGAGGCGAACGACCGCATCAAGGCGGAGCCGCTCTACAAGAAGCTGAAGGTCAACCAGGAGAAGCGCGACCTGTTCGTGCCCTACCAGAACCCGGACATCGGCGCCGCGTTCTCCTTCAACACCGTCCTGTCGATCCCGTACGCCATCGACGAGATCGAGCCGCTGCTCGCGGCGATCAAGTGACGACGCACCACTGACGCACCGCCAGGGTGCGTCGAACGATCGACGGCGTGGCGGTCCCGCCACGCCGTCGGTGGTTCGGGACACACCCCGCGCACGGAGGGGTGTCGAGCCGCGCGCGGGACCACCCACACCGACGCACCTCCAGGGAAAGGCCACTTCGTACGATGTTTGACGTCGAGTCGGACCGGACGTCCGCTTCCGGGATCCCCCTCACCGGCGGGCAATCCGGCATCTGGCTGGCCCAGCAACTGGAGCCGGACAGCTCTGCCTACAACATCGTGTTCACGCTCGACCTCCGCGGCGACCTCGACCTCGACCGCCTCGCCGCCGGAGTCCGCCGGGCCGTCGAAGAGGCCGAGTGCCTGCGGGTGAACGTCGTCGCCGGAAGCGAAGGGCCCCGGCAGACACCCCGGACCCACCCCGTCGACATCACCGTCGTGGACCTGCGCGACGCGCCCGACCCGGAGGCGGCGGCCGACGCGTGGACCGCCGCCGACCGGGACCGGACCGTCGACCTCGCCCACGACCCGCTCTTCGGCCACGCACTGCTGCGGATCGCCGCCGACCGGGTCCTCTGGGTCCAGCGCTACCACCACATCGTCATCGACGGCATGGGCGTCGCCCTCCTCGCCCGCCGGGCCGGCGAGCTCTACACGGCGGGGGAGCAGGCACCTGCGCCCGCCGACCGGTCCCTCGCCCGCCTGGTCGCCGCCGACGGCGCCTACCGCACCTCCGGGCAGTACGCGAAGGACCGCGCCTGGTGGGGCGAGCGCATGGCCGGCCGGACCGAGCCCGTACGCCTCGTCGAGCGCGGCGCGGCCCCCATGACACGCCGGCTGCGGCGTACGACGGAACTGGCCCCGCAGGAGGTCGACCGGCTGCACGCGGCGGCCCGGAGCGCGGGCGTCCGCCCGTCCCGCCTGCTGGTCGCCGCCGTCGCCGCCTACCTCCACCGCTCCAGTGGCGAGCAGGACCTCGTCCTCGGCCTGCCGATCGCCGCCCGCCAGGACGAGGTCTCCGCGGTCGTCCCGGGCATGGTGTCCAACATCGTCCCGCTGCGCCTGGCCGTCGGGCCCGCTGTCACCGGCGCCGCCCTGGTGGCCCACGTACGGGACGCGATCGCCGAGGCGGTCGCCCACGGCCGCTACCGCGCCGAGGACCTGGCCAGGGACCTGGGCCTCGTCGACGGCGTACCGGAGCTCGTCGGCCCGACCGTCAACATCCTGCCGCGCCCCGACGGACTGCGCTTCGCGCTCCACGCGACGGAAGACCGGACGGAAGACGGGACGGTCCACGGGACGGTCCACGGGACGGCCCACGGGACGGCCCACGAGACGGCCCGCGGGACCGTCCACGAGGCCGAGCTGCGTCCGGTCTGGCTCGGCCCGGTCAGCGACCTCGCCTTCTCCTTCGCCGAGACCCGGAACGGCCGGGGCGTCGCCGTCCACCTCGACGCCGACGCGGACGTCTGCGACGAGGCCGCGCTCGGTGACCACGAGCGCCGCTTCCTCGCGCTCCTGCACGCCTTCACCGAGGACCTCGGCCGCCCCGTCGGCCACCTCGAACTCACCTCGGACACCGAACGCGCCCTGGTCCTCGACGAGTTCGGCGTCGCACCGCGCGAGGTCCCCGAGCTGTCCTGGCCCGCCGCCTTCGAGCGGCAGGTCCGCCGCGGCCCCGGGACCGTCGCCCTCGTGTGCGAGGACCGCGAGCTGACGTACGCCGAGCTCAACGCCTCCGCCAACCGGCTCGCCCGCCTCCTCGCCTCCCGCGGCGTGGGCGCCGAGGACGTGGTGGGCGTGGCCCTGCCCCGCTCGCCCGAGCTCGTCGTGGCCCTGCTCGCCGTGATGAAGGCCGGCGCCGCCTACCTGCCGCTGGACGCGGACCACCCACGGGACCGCATCGCCTACATGCTGTCCGACGCCGGGGCGCGCACCGTCGTCACCGTGCGCGGCCTCGCCGGTGAACTCCCGCCGTCGGAGGGCGTCACCCACCTCCTGCTCGACGACCCGGCGACCGCCGGCGCCCTCGCCGCCCTGGACGACACCGACCCGGGCGTCCCGGTCGCCCTCGACCAGGCCGCGTACGTCATCTACACCTCCGGCTCGACCGGCCGCCCCAAGGGCGTCGTCGTTCCGCACGACGGCGTCGGCAGCCTCATCGCCACCGCCACCGACCGGATCGGCATCACCGCCGACAGCCGGGTCGTGCAGTTCGCCTCCGTCGGCTTCGACGTGACGGTGTGGGACCTCATCATGTCGCTGTGCGTCGGCGGGCGGATCATCGTCGTCCCCGCCGAGCGCCGCGTCGCCGGCCCCGCGCTCACCGACTACATCGCGCGCCACCGCGCCACCCACATGATCCTGCCGCCCTCGCTCGTCTCGGCCCTGCCGCAGGAGTGCGAACTCCCCGCGGGCGCCGTGCTCGTCGTCGGCACCGAAGCGGTCCCCAGCGAACTCATCGCCCGCTGGGACGGCAGGCTGAAGGTCGTCGTCGCCTACGGACTCACCGAGGCCAGCGTCAACTCCACGCTCTGGATCGCCGAGCCCGACCGGCCGGGCCCCGCGCCCATCGGCCGCCCCGACCCCAACACCCGGACCTACGTGCTCGATACGGCGCTCCGGCCGGTCCCCGTCGGCGCCGAGGGCGAGCTGTACGTGGCCGGGCGCGGCCTCGCGCGCGGCTACCTGGGCCGCGCAGGGCTGAGCTCGGAGCGGTTCGTCGCCGATCCGTACGGCGAGCCCGGCACCCGCATGTACCGCACCGGCGACCGGGTCCGCTGGGGCGCCGACGGCAACCTGGAGTTCCTCGGCCGCGCCGACGGCCAGATCAAGATCCGCGGCCACCGGATCGAGCCCGGCGAGATCGAGAGCGCCCTCATGGCCTGCCCGGGCATCGCCCAGGCCGCCGTCCTCGCCCGCGAGGACCACCGGGGCGTCAAGCGGCTCGTCGCCTACCTGGTGGCCGAGGCGGGCGGCGCGGAGGCCGAGGCCGCCGTGACGGCCGCGCGCGCCCGGGTGGCCGACGACCTGCCCGACCACATGGTGCCGTCGGCCGTCGTCGTCCTCGACGGCCCGCTCCCGCTCACCCCCAACGGCAAGCTCGACAGCAAGGCCCTGCCCGAGCCGCGGTGGACGGCCATGACCGGCGCCGACGCCCCGGGCACCCCGGCCGAGACCGCGCTCGCCGCACTGTTCGCCGAGGTCCTCGGTCTGCCGTCGGTGGGCGTCCACGACAGCTTCTTCGAACTGGGCGGCGACAGCATCGTCGCCATCCAGCTCGTCAACCGCGCCCGCGAGGCCGGTCTCGCGATCACCCCGCGTGAGGTCTTCCGCAACCGGACCGTCGCCGCGCTCGCCCGGACCGCCGGCGAGACCGCAGCCACCGCCCCCGCGCCCCACGTGGAGCTCGACGCGGACGCGCTCCCCGTCTCTCCCCTCCAGGAAGGTTTCTTCTTCCACGCGGAGTTCGACGACCGGGCCGCGGACCTCTACCTCGTCCAGGAGCTCCTCGACCTCTCGGGGCCCGTCGACCCGGACCGGCTGCGCCGCTCGCTCCAACTGCTCCTCGACCGGCACCCGCTGCTGCGCGCCTCCTTCCGCCAGCTGCCCGGCGGCGAGATCGTCCAGCGGCTCGCCGAGCGCGTGACCCTGCCGTGGCGGGAGGCCGACACCGCCACCACCGGACTCGACGAACTCCTGCGCGCCGACCGCGCCGAGCGCTTCGACCTGGACCGGCCTCCGCTGCTGCGCGCCACCCTTGTCAAGGACGGGCAGCGCCACCGCCTCCTGCTCACCCTGCACCACATCGTCGCCGACGGCTGGTCCGTCTCCGTCCTGCTCCGTGAGGTGACCGAGGCCTACCGGGGCGCCGAACTGCCGGAGCCCGTCTCCCCGGAGCCGTACCTGTCGTGGCTGGCGGGCCGGGACCGGGACGCCGCGCGCGAGGCATGGCGCCAGGCCCTCGCCGGGCTCGACGGCCCCACCCGACTGCCCGAACTCCCGGCCCCGGCCGCCCCGAACGGCGCACCCGCCACGGGAGCCGCCGACGCGCCGGCCCGGCCCGAGCACGTCGACACCCGGCTTCCCCAGGACCTCACCGACGAGCTGACCGCCTGCGCCCGGACCCACGGCCTGACCCTGAGCACCGTCCTGCACGGCGCCTGGGGCCTGCTCCTCGGCGCGCTCACCGGAAGCCGGGACGTCGTCTTCGGCACCACCGTGTCCGGACGCACCACGGAGGTGGCGGGCCTCGACTCCGCCGTCGGCCTCTTCATCAACACGGTCCCGGCCCGTGTGACCCTCCGCGCCGACGAGTCGCTCGCCGACCTCCTGCGGCGCGTCCAGGACGAGCACACCGCCCTCCTCGACCACCAGCACCTCGGCCTCGCCGACATCCAGCGGGTCGCGGGCGGCGGCGAACTCTTCGACACGCTGGTGGTGCTGGAGAACTACCCGACCGGCGACCGGTCCGCCGGGCAGCACCCCGACGAGCTGCGCATCACTACCGCCGAGGTCTTCGACGCCGTCCACTACCCGCTCGCGCTCGTCGTCGAGCCGGCCGAGAGCGGTCTGCTGCTGCGGTTCAAGCACGACGCGGCCCGCCTCGACCAGGTGGCCGTGGCCGTCCTCGCCGGCCGGTTCACGGCCCTGCTGCGGACCCTCGTCGCCGAACCCGGCCGCCTCGTCGGCAGGACCGGGCTGATGTCCGCCCGCGAGCTCGACCACCTCACGGAGCTCAACGCCACCGGGCACCCCGTTCCCGAGGCGACCCTCCCCTCGCTCATCGCCGCGCGGACGGCGGACACCCCGCACGCCACCGCCGTCGTCTTCGAGGACACCACCCTCACCTACGCGGAACTCGACCGCCGCGCCGAGGCGCTGGCCCGGCGGCTGCGGGCCAGCGGCGCGGGCCCCGAGCAGTACGTCGCCGTGGCCGTGCCGCGCTCGGCCGAACTGATGGTCGCCCTCCTCGGCGTCCTCAAGACGGGCGCCGCCTACCTGCCGGTCGACCTCGACTACCCGGCCGACCGGGTCGCCTTCATGCTCTCCGACTCGGGCGCGCGCACCGTCGTGACGACCGGGGAGGCGGCCGGGCGGCTGCCCGCCGTGCCGGGACTCGACCAGCTCCTGGTGGACGCCGACGAGCAGGGCGAACCCCTCTCCGACGTGCCCGTCCCGGCGGCCGCCGGACCCGACCACCCCGCGTACCTGATCTACACCTCGGGCTCCACCGGCCGCCCCAAGGGCGTCGCCGTCACCCACCGGGCCATCGTGAACCGGCTCGCCTGGATGCAGCACGCGTACGGGCTGACCGCCGACGACCGGGTCCTCCAGAAGACCCCGTCCAGCTTCGACGTGTCGGTGTGGGAGTTCTTCTGGGCGCTGACCGAGGGCGCGACCGTCGTCCTCGCCCGCCCCGACGGCCACCGGGACCCGGCCTACCTGGCCCGCCTGATCCGCGACCGCGCCGTCACCACGGCCCACTTCGTGCCGTCGATGCTGGGCGCGTTCGTCCAGGTCATGGAGGCCGCCACGGACGTCCCCGACTGGGCGATCAGCCTGCGCCGGGTGTTCTGCAGCGGCGAGGCGCTCACCGGCGCCGACGCCCGCCGCTGGTGGGACCTCACCTCCCGGAGCTCCCGCGACGGCCGGGGACCCGTACCGCTGCACAACCTCTACGGCCCCACCGAAGCGGCCGTGGACGTCACCCACTTCCCGTACGAGGGCTCCACCGAACCGGCCGTCCCGATCGGCCGCCCCGTGTGGAACACCCGGCTCCATGTCCTGGACCCCTTCCTGCGCCCCGTGCCTGACGGGGTGCCCGGCGAGCTCTACCTCGCGGGCGTCCAGCTGGCGCGGGCCTACCACGACCGGCCCGGGCTGACCGCCGAGCGGTTCGTGGCCGACCCCTTCGGGGCGCCGGGGGAGAGGATGTACCGCACCGGCGACCTGGTGCGGCGCCGCGCCGACGGGGCGGTCGAGTACCTCGGGCGCACCGACCGCCAGGTGAAGGTCCGCGGCAACCGCATCGAGCTCGGTGAGATCGAGACCGCGCTCGCGGCCCTGCCCGGCGTCGCCCGCGCGGCCGTCACCGTCCGCGACGGCGCCCTCGTCGGCTACGCCGTCCCGGCGCCCGGCACCGCCCCGGAGCCCGGGACGCTGCACGCCGCGCTCGCCGAAGCGCTGCCCGCCCCGATGGTGCCGAGCGCCGTCGTGGTCATCGCCGAACTGCCGCTGACGCCCAGCGGCAAGCTGGACCAGAACGCCCTGCCGGCCCCCGGGGCCGCGCCCCGGGCGGACGGCCGGGCGCCCCGCGACGAGCGCGAGCGCGCCCTGTGCGCGATCTTCGCCGACGTCCTCGGCGTGCCGGGGATCGGTGTGGACGACGACTTCTTCGTCCTGGGCGGCGACAGCCTCAGCTCGATCACCGTCGCCACCCGGGCGCGCGAGAAGGGGCTGACGCTCAGCCCCCGCGACGTGTTCGCGTCCCGCACCCCCGCCGCCCTCGCCGAGACGGCCGCCACCGCGGCCCCGGCCGAACCGACCGCACCCGAGACACCCGAGGTACCCGTGCACCCAGACGGTGTGACCGTCTCCGCCACCGACGCCGGGCAGGCCGCCGCCGCCCTCCAGGCCGTCCTCGCCCTCCAGCAGCAGTCCGGCGCCGCGGTCGACCCGGCCCTCCGGGCCCTGCTCGACCAGCTGACCGCCGCCGCGCCCCCGGAGCCGCCGGCCCCCGCCCCGCTGGGCGGCCTCGTCCTCACCCCGGAGGAGACCGAGCGCGTCCACGCCGCCGCCGGGCTCCCCGTCGCGGACATCTGGCCCCTCTCCCCGCTCCAGGAGGGCATGTACTTCCACGCCACCTACGACGCGGGAGACGCGCTCGACGTCTACCAGTCCCAGGAGGCCCTGGACTTCGACCGCAGGGTCGACGCCGACCGCCTGCGGGCCGCCTGCCGCGCGCTCCTCGCCCGCAACACCAGCCTGCGCGCCGGATTCACCAGCGACGGCCTGCCCCGGCCCGTGCAGTTCATCGCGGACGGCGCCGCGATCCCGCTGGTGGAGGAGGACCTGACCCACCTGTCCGCCGAGGAGCAGCGGACCCGGGTGGAGGAGCTGCTCGCCGCCGACCGCCGGCAGCGCTTCGACCTGTCCGCCGCACCGCTCTGCCGCCTGCTGCTGATCCGCCTCGGCGACGGCCGGGACCGGCTCGTCGTCACCCACCACCTCATCCTCTGGGACGGCTGGTCCGCCTGGCTGTTCCTGGAGGAGCTCTTCACGCTGTACGAGCGGGCCGGCGACGCCACCGGCCTGCCGCTGCCCGGCTCGTACCGCGACTACCTGGCCTGGCTCGACGCCCAGGACACCACGGCCGCCCTGGACGCCTGGCGCGGGGCGCTCGCCGGACTCGACGAACCGACGCTCGTCGCCCCCTCCGGGCGCGACGCGGGCCCGGTCATCCCGGCGGACTTCGACGCCCTCCTCACCCGGGAGAGCAGCGACCGGCTCCGCACCCTCGCCCGGCGCCACGGACTCACCCTGAACACGGTGCTGAACGCGGCCTGGGGCCTGGTGCTCTCGGCGATGACGGGCCGCGGCGACGTCGTCTTCGGCACCGCGGTCGCCGGACGTCCCGCGGACGTCCCGAACGTGGCCGGCATCATCGGCATGTTCCTGAACACGGTCCCCGCCCGGATAGCCTTCGCCCCGGACGAGCCGCTGCTCGACCTGCTGCGGCGGCTGCAGACCGAGCGCGCGGCCGTGATGCCGTACGAGTACGTGGGTCTGGGCACGCTCCAGCAGGAGACCGGCCACCGCCGCCTCTTCGACACCCTCTTCGTGCTCCGCTCCGCCGACGGCGAGGACCGGACGGCGGCACTCCGCTCGCTCCACGGCGTCACCGACGTCTCCAACGTCGACGGCACGCACTTCCCGCTCACGCTGATCGTCACGCCCGGCGCCCGCCTGCGGGTGACCCTGGCGGCCAGGCCCGACCTGTTCGACGCGGAGGCCGCCGCCACGATCCTCGCCCGCTTCACCACGGTCCTCGACCGGCTGGGCGAGGCCCTCGCATCCCTGGAGGGCCCGGCCGCCCGCACCGTCGGCATGGACCTGCTGCTGCCGCGGGAGCGCGCCGCGCTCGTCTCCGGCTGGACGGCCACCCGCGGGGACGTGCCGGACGAGACCGTCGCCGACATGCTCACCGCCCAGGTCGCCCGCACCCCGGACGCGGTGGCGCTGGTCTTCGGCGACCGCGCCCTCACGTACGCCGAACTGGACGCGCAGATCAACCGGCTGACCCGGCTGCTGCTCGCCCGGGGCGCCGGACCCGAGACCGTCGTGGCGCTCGCACTGCCCCGGTCCATCGAGATGGTCGCCGCGCTCTTCGCCGTCCTGCGGACGGGCGCCGCCTACCTGCCGCTCGACCTCGACCACCCGGCCGACCGGCTGCGCCTGATGGCCGAGGACACGGGACCGCTCTGCCTGCTCTCCACCGCCGCCGTCGCTCCGACGCTGCGCGGCCCCGACGGGCCCGTCGCCCCCGAGGTCCTCCTGGACGAGGCGGCCGTCGCGGCCGAACTGGCCGCGCTCCCCGGCGACACGGTCACCGACGCCGAGCGGCCCGCCTTCGCGCACGGCGTGCCGGACCGTCTGGAGCACCCCGCGTACGTCATCTACACCTCCGGCTCCACCGGCCGGCCCAAGGGCGTCGTCACCCCCTACCGGGGTCTGACGAACATGCAGCTCAACCACCAGAAGGAGATCTTCGACCCGGCCATCGCCTCGGCCGGCGGACGACGCCTGCGCATCGCGCACACCGTGTCCTTCGCCTTCGACATGTCCTGGGAGGAGCTGCTCTGGCTCGTCGAGGGCCATGAGGTCCACGTCTGCGACGAGGAGCTCCGCCGCGACGCCGAGGCCCTGGTGGCGTACTGCGACGAGCACCGCGTCGACGTCGTCAACGTGACGCCCACCTACGCCCAGCTGCTCATCGAGGAGGGCCTCCTCGACCGCGACGAACCCGGCGAGGCCGGCGAGTCCGGCGGGGCCGGCGAGCCCGCGGGCAGGCACCGGCCCGCCCTCGTGCTGCTCGGCGGCGAGGCCGTGTCCGACACGGTCTGGACGCGGCTGCGCGTGACCGAGGGCACCTACGGCTACAACCTGTACGGCCCGACCGAGTACACGATCAACACGCTCGGCGGCTCCACCACCGAGAGTGCGACGCCGACGGTCGGCATGCCCATCCGCAACACCCGCGCCCACGTGCTCGACGCGATGCTGCGCCCCGTGCCCCCCGGCTGCCCCGGCGAGCTGTACATCGCCGGCACCGGCCTCGCCCGCGGCTACCACGACCGGGCCGGTCTGACGGCCGAGCGGTTCGTCGCGGACCCCTTCGGCGAGCCCGGCGAGCGCATGTACCGCACGGGCGACCTCGTACGGCAGCGCCCCGACGGCCTGCTCGACTTCCTCGGCCGCACCGACGACCAGGTGAAGATCCGCGGCTACCGCATCGAACTCGGCGAGATCTCCACGGCGCTGTCCGCGCACCCCGAGGTCGCCCACGCCGCCGTCGTCGTCCACGAGGCCGCCGGCACCAAGCGCCTGGTCGGCTACGTCGTACGGGAGGACGGCGCCGAGCCCGACGAGACGCTCGGCCGGCGGCTGCGCGAGCACCTGAAGGCCGGCCTGCCCGACTACATGGTCCCGTCCGCGCTGGTCACCGTGGTCACCCTGCCGCTGACCGTCAACGGCAAGCTCGACGTCAAGGCCCTGCCCGCCCCGGACTTCGCCGGCACAGGAGCGGGCCGTGAGCCGCGCACCCCGCAGGAGGAGACGCTCCGCGCGCTCTTCGCGGAGGTCCTCGGCCTCGCCGAGGGCAGCGTCGGCATCGACAGCGACTTCTTCGACCTGGGCGGGCACTCGCTCCTCGCCACCCGGCTCGTCAGCCGCGCCCGCACCGCGCTCGACGCCGAGCTCGCGATCCGCGACCTCTTCGAGGCGCCCACCGTCGCCGAACTCGTCGAGCGCGCGGCGGCCTCGCGCGGCGCCGCCCGCCCGGTCCTGACGGCCCGCACGGCCGCCGAGCGGCCCGACGAACTGCCGCTGTCCCACGCCCAGCAGCGCCTGTGGGTCATCCAGCAGATCGAGTGCACCTCCGCCGCCTACAACTTCCCGCTCGTCCTGCGGCTGAGCGGCGCCTTCGACGCCGAGGCCTGGCGCGCCGCCCTCGCCGACGTGACCGCCCGCCACGAAGCGCTCCGCACCGTCTTCGTCGAGCGGGACGGCCACGCGTTCCAGCGGGTCCTGCCCGCCGACGCCCCGCCCGTCGTGGAGCACCTGCGCGCCACCGAGGACGAGGTGCCCGGCATCGTGGACGCCGCCGTCGGGCGGCCGTTCGACCTCGCCGGCGAACTGCCGATCCGCGCCACCATCGTGGAGCTCGCGACAGACGACCACGTCGTCGTGCTGCTCCTGCACCACATCACCACCGACGAGTGGTCCGACCGTCCCTTCCTCCGGGACCTGACCACCGCCTACACGGCCCGCCTCGACGGCGCCGCCCCCGACTGGGAGCCGCTGCCCGTCCAGTACGCCGACTACGCCCTCTGGCAGCAGCGTCTCCTCGGCGACCCGGCCGACCCGGCCAGCCTCGCCGCCCGGCAGCTGGAGCACTGGAGCACGACCCTGGCCGGCGCCCCCGAGGAGCTGGAGCTGCCCACCGACCGGCCGCGGCCCGCCCGCCCGGCGTTCACCGGGGCCGAGCTGGACATCACCTTCGACCGCACGGTCCACGAGGGCCTCAAGCGGCTCGCCCGCGAGACCGGCGCCAGCATGTTCATGGTGGCGCACGCGGCCGTGGCCGCCCTGCTCCACCGGCTCGGCGCGGGCACCGACATCCCCCTCGGCGCACCCATCGCCGGGCGCGGCGACGAGGCCCTGGACGAGCTGGTCGGCTTCTTCGTCAACACGCTGGTGCTCCGGACCGACCTCGGCGGCGACCCCACCTTCGCCGAGCTGCTCGCCCGGGTGCGGGAGACCGACCTGGCCGCGTTCTCCCACGCGGACGTCCCCTTCGAATCGGTCGTGGAGAAGCTCAACCCGACCCGCTCCCTCTCCCGGAACCCGCTGTTCCAGGTAATGGTCGGCTACCACGCCCGCACCGACGACGAGCTGGCCCTGCCCGGACTCCGGGCGCGCTACGTGCCGTTCCGGATCGGCTCCGCCAAGTTCGACCTCGTGTTCAGCTTCACCGAGCGCACCTCCACCGACGGCGCCGACACCGACTTCCTCGGCTGCCGCCTGGAGTTCGCCACCGAACTCTTCGACCGGGAGACCGCCGAGGTCATCGCCGACCGGCTCCGCCGACTCGTCGGGGCACTCGCCGCGGCCCCCGACCAGCCGGTGTCGCGGGCCGAGATCCTCTCCGCGGAGGAGCGGAGCCTCGTCCTCGAAGGCTTCAACGGCCTGCCCCGCGAGGTCGACGAGGAGACCCTGCCCGCGCTCTTCGCCCGGTGGGTCGCCGAGCGCCCCGACGCCGTCGCCGTCGTCGAGCGCTCCCGGTCGGTGACGTACGCCCAGCTCGACGCCCGGGCCGACCGCGTCGCCCGGCTGCTCGCCGCCCGCGGCGTCGGCGCCGAGAGCGTGGTCGGCGTGGCGGTCCCGCGCTCGGTGGACATGATCGCGACGGTCGTCGCGGCGCTGAAGCTGGGCGCCGCGTTCCTGCCGCTCGACCTCGTCCACCCGGGCGACCGCCTCACCTACATGATCGAGAACTCGGGAGCGGCCGTCGTCGTCGGCACCGAGCCCGTCGCCGGCAAGATCCCGGACGTCACCGGCGTCCCGGTGGTGCTGCTCGACGCCCCGGACACCGCGGCCGAACTGGACGCGCTGCCCGCGACACCGCCCGCCGGCGGACCGGCCGGCCTGCACCAGGCCGCGTACGTGATCTACACCTCCGGATCCACCGGCCGCCCCAAGGGCGTGGTCGTCCCGCACGAGGGCATCGCCAGCCTGGTCGCCACCGCCGTCGACCGGATGGGCCTGGAACACGACAGCCGCGTCCTCCAGTTCGCCTCCATCGGCTTCGACGTCTTCGCCTTCGAGCTCGCCATGGCCCTCTGCCACGGCGGACGGCTCGTGCTCATCACCGACGAGGCCAGGGTCGCGGGCCCCGCCCTCACCGACTTCCTCGCGGATCAGCGGATCACCCACATGATCCTGCCGCCGTCCCTGGTCTCGGCGCTGCCCCCCGGCTGCGCGCTCCCCGAGGGCTCGACCGTCCTCGTCGGCACCGAGACCGTGCCCCCGGACCTCTTCGAGCGGTTCGGCGCCACCGCGAACCTGATCTGCGCGTACGGACTCACCGAGGCGACCGTCAACTCGACGCTCTGGCCGGCCCGCGAACACGGCGGCCGCGCCTCCGGCCGGGTGCCGATCGGCCGCCCCGACCCCAACACCCGCTGCTACGTCCTCGACGAGCACCTGCGGCCGGTGCCACCCGGTGTCGTCGGTGAGCTGTACGTCGCCGGGCGCGGCCTCGCCCGCGGCTACCTCGGGCAGGCGGCGCTCTCCTCGGAGCGGTTCGTCGCCGACCCGTTCGGCGCGCCCGGCAGCCGTATGTACCGCACCGGCGACCGGGCCCGCTGGCGCGCCGACGGGAACCTCGACTTCCTCGGCCGGGTCGACACCCAGGTGAAGATCCGCGGCTTCCGCATCGAGCTCGGCGAGATCGAGGCCGCGCTCGCCGGCCACCCGTCGGTCGCCCAGGCCGCCGTCCTGCCCGACCGCGACGGCGACATCGTCCGCCTCGTCGGCTACGCCGTACCCGAGACCGGGGAGGGCGCGCCCCGCGCACTCGACCCGCAGGAACTGCGCGCCCATGTCGCCGGGCAGCTGCCCGAGTACATGGTCCCCGCCCTCGTCGTCGCCCTGGACGGCCCGCTCCCGCTCACGCCCAACGGCAAGCTGGACCACAAGGCGCTGCCCGCGCCGGAGTGGTCCGCGATGACCGGCGACGCCCGCCCGGCGACCCCGACGCAGGCCCGGCTCGCCGAGCTGTTCTGCGAGATCCTCAAGCTCGACGACGTCGGCGCGCACGACAGCTTCTTCGCGCTCGGCGGCCACTCCATGGCCTCGATGCGGCTGCTCGGCCGGATCCGCGCCGAGTTCGGCGTCGAACTGAGCATCCGGGACGTCTTCGACGCGCTGACCGTCGCCGGCATCGCCGGCAAGCTGGACGGCGCGGCCGCCGCCCGCCCCGCCCTGCGCCCGGCACGGGACACGGCGGCCGACGGCGCCGACCTGCCGGTGGCCCCCGTCCAGCGGTGGCAGTGGGAGTCGTACCGGCGCAGCCCGGGCTACGACCACGCGCTGGTGCTGCGCTCGCCCGGCGGGCTCGACGCCGACGCCCTCGCCGCGGCGCTCGCCGACGTGACGGCCCGGCACGAGCCGCTGCGCACGGCCTTCGCCGAGCGGCCCGACGGCACGGTCGTCCGGCGGCCCGCCGAGGCCCCGGCGCTGACCTCGGAGCGCTGCGGGGACCTGGACTCCCGACTGGCCGAACCGGCCGCCTCGGCACCCGACCTGGAGCGCGAGCCCGCGCTGCGGGTGCGGCTGCTCACCGGCGCCGACGGGGCCCAGGCGGTCCTGCTGACCATGCACTACCTGGCGGTGGACGAGTGGTCGGTGGTCCCGCTCCTCCGCGACCTCACCACGGCCTACGCCGCCCGCACGGCCGGCCTCGCACCCGACTGGGAGCCGCTCCCGGTGACCTACTCCGACTACACCCGCTGGGCGCGCGAGGTCCTCGGCGACCTCGACGACCCGGACAGTCGGGGCGGCCGCCAGCTCGCCCACTGGCGACGGACGCTGAGGGACGTGCCGCGCGAACTGGCCCTGCCGGCCGCGGTGCCGAACCCCAGGGCCGGAGCGACAGAGGCCCGCAGGGCGGCCGGGATCGTCGAGTTCGTCCTCGACGAGCGGCTCCACGCGGACGTCGACCGGCTGGCGCGGGCGACCGGCACCAGCATGTTCATGGTCCTGCACTCGGCCCTCGCGGCGCTGCTGACCGCCCACGGCGCGGGCACCGACCTGCCCATCGGCACGATGGTCGCCGGACGTACCGACGACCAGCTCGCCGACCTGGTGGGCTGCTTCTTCAACACGGTCCTGCTGCGCACCGACACGGCGGGCGACCCGACCTTCGCGGAACTGCTGACCCGCGTACGGGAGACCACGCTGAGCGCGCTGGACCGCCAGGACGTCCCCTTCGAGGCGGTGGTCCGGGCGGCCGGACTGCGGCCGGAGGGCCCGCAGGTGATGGTGATCCACCACGAGCAGGCGGACCTCGACCAGCTGGAGGGCGGCGTGGGAGCCCTCCTGGCCGTCCCGACCGGCTCGACCCGGGCGGAGCTGACGCTCAGCTTCTACGAGCCGCGCGGCGACGGGCCCGTGCACTGCGGGATCGTCCACGCGACCGAGCGGATCGGCGCCGCGAAGGCCCGCCGGCTCGCCGAAGAACTGCAGACCCTGCTGCACACGGTGACAGCAGACGCCGAACAGCCGTTGTCCGAGCTGTTCAACGTCACATCCATGAGGAGTGAGAACGCATGACGACCAACCCCTTCGAGGACCCGCAGGGCCGCTTTCTGGTTCTGGTCAACGAGGAGAACCAGCACTCGCTGTGGCCCTCCTTCGCCGCGGTTCCCGCCGGATGGCGGACCGTCTTCGGCGAGGACACCCGGGAAGCCTGCCTGGCGTACGTGGAGTCCCACTGGACCGACCTGCGCCCGGCGAGTCTCGTCGCCCGGCAGAGCTGAACGCGCGAGGGCCGCACACGAAGGGAGGGGCGTCACGACGATCCGTCGTGACGCCCCTCCTTCCGTTCCCGCCGTGCCGCCCCTCAGAGGGCCGGTGCGACCGGGACCTCGGAGCCGGCGGCCGGCTTCGGGACCTTCTCCGCGGGCTCCCGCCGGCTGTCGGACCAGGCCGCCCAGAGGTCGGCGTACCGGCCGCCCGCGGCGATCAGCTCCTCATGGGTGCCGTTCTCCACGACGCGGCCGCCGTCCAGGACGACGACGCGGTCGGCGGTCGCGGCCTGCGGGAGGCGGTGGGCGACCATCAGCCCCGTGCGGCCCTCCAGGGCACGCGCGGCGGCGTCCTCCAGGACGCGCGCGCCCGCGCTGCCCGCGTCGGCCGTCGCCTCGTCGAGGATGGCGATGGGCGGGTCGGCGAGGACCAGCCGGGCCAGCGCGAGATGCTGCGCCTGCGTCACCGTCAGCCGGTGGCCGCCCTCTCCGACGACCGTGTCCAGGCCCTCGGGCAGCGCCTCCGCCCACTCCAGGGCGCCCACCCGCTCCAGGGCGCCGCGCAGCTCCGCGTCGTCGGCGTCCGGCCGGGTCAGCCGCAGGTCCTCGGCGAGCGGCCCGGCGAAGACGTGCACCTCCTGGCTGATGAGGGCGACCGCGCGGCGGACCCCGGCCGGGCCCAGCTTCCCGACGGGGACCCCGCCGAGGGTGATCGACCCCGAGGACGGCTCGTGGACCCCGGCGATGACCTTGGCGAGGGTCGTCTTGCCCGCCCCGCTCGCGCCCACCAGCGCGACCCGTTCCCCGCTGCGCACGACGAGGTCGACCTCGTGCAGCACCGGAGCTCCCGTGCCGTACGCGTGGCTGAGCCCCGACACCGTGACCGAGCCGTCCACGGGGGCGTCGGCCCCCTGCGGCGCCGGCTCCGCCGGCAGGGCCGAGACGCCCACGAGGCGGGCGAAGCTCGCCCCCGCGGACTGGGCGTCGTCCAGGAGGTACAGCGTCGCGTTGATCGGGTTGAAGAGGCTGTGGAAGTACAGCGCGGCCGCGGTGGCCGTACCGATGCTGACCGAGCCGCCGTCGACCAGCACGAAGCCGGTGGCGAGCATCGCGGCCAGGCCGATGAACTCGGCGAGGTTCAGCCGGGAGAAGAAGCCGGTGACGAGGTGGATGCCCCGCAGGCCCAGGTCGCGCGCCGCCCCCGACCGCTCCTCCAGGAGGCCGGCGTGCGTGGCGCCGAGCCGGAAGGCACGGACGGTCCGCACGCCGCCGACGCTGTCGAGCAGCTGGTGCTGCAACGCGCCGGTGGCGATGCGGTGCTCGCCGTACACGGGGGAGGAGCGGCGCATGTACCAGCGGACGGAGAAGACCTGGACCGGCGCGGCGAGGAGCGCCGCCAGCAGGAACCGCCAGTCGAGGACGGCGAGTCCGACGAAGGTGAGCACGATCGTGAGGGCGGAGCGGCTGAACTCGGGCAGCGCCTGGCGCACCGACTTGGCGATCATCGTCACGTCGCTCGTCACGCGGGAGACGAGGTCGCCGGAGCCGGCCGCCTCGACCCGGTCGAGCGGCAGCCGCAGCGCCCGCTCGATGAACTGCTCGCGCAGGGCGGCGAGGACGGTCTCGCCGAGCCGGGCGACGAGGGTGCTCCCGACGGCGGTGGCGGCGCCGCGGGCCACCGCGACGGCGATGAGCAGGACGAGCGGCACCGTCAGGGCCTGGGACCCCCGCTGCTCCACGACCAGGTCGACGATGTGGCCGAGCAGGGGCGCGGTCAGCAGCCCGATGGCGGTTCCGGCGACCAGGACGGTCATCGCGGCCACGGCCAGGAGCCGGTGGCCGTGGAGCATCGTGCGGAGCGCCGCCATGGACTGGGCGCCGGTGGCGGTCGGCAGGAGCGCGCGGTCCTGGCTGGTTCCGCTCATGGTCTGTTCCGTCTCCCTCGTGTCTCTCGTGTCGCCCGTGGCGCGCGTGTCGCCGGTGTCGCCGGTGTCGCCGGTACGTCGTTCCCCGTCGGACGTCATGCCAGCACCGTCGCGCGGTACGTCTCGTCGGCGGCGAGGAGTTCGATGTGGTGGCCGTCGGCCCGTACGGTGCCGTCCTCCAGGACCACCACGCGGTCGGTCACCGCCAGGAGCGCGGGACTGGTGGTGACCAGCACGGTCGTACGGCCCTGCCGGAGCTCGCGCAGGCGGCCCGCGATCCGGGACTCGGTGACGGTGTCGACGGCGGTGGTCGGATCGTGCAGGACGAGGACGGGCCGGTCCGCGGCGAGCGCCCGGGCGAGCGCCACGCGCTGACGCTGGCCGCCCGAGAGGGACCGGCCGCGTTCGGCGAGGAGGGTGTCCGTGCCGTCCGGCAGCAGCTGGGCCACGTCGTCGGCGGCCGAGGCCCGCAGGGCGCTGTCGACGGCCACCGCGTCGCCGTCGCCGTCGGCGCCGGCCCGGACGTTGTCGAGCAGGGTGCTCTCGAAGAGGTCCGCGTCGTGGTGGGCGACCAGGACCGCCCGGCGCAGCGCGTCGGGGTCGAGCCCGGTCAGGGGTACGCCGTCGAGTTCGATCATGCCCTCGGCGGGGTCCTTCTCCCGGGCCAGACAGAGCAGCAGATCGGCGGCGGCGGCCGGATCCCTGGTGACGATGCCGGTCAGGCCGCCGGCCGGAAGGTCGAGATCCACCCCCCGCAGCGCTCCGAGCGACACCCCGCGCAGGGCGAGGTGTCCGGCGGCCGGGACGGCCGGGGCCGCCTGCCCGCCCTCGACGGCGACGGGCTCGGCCAGCACCTCGGCGATCCGCCGGGCCGACGCCCGGCCCTGGGCGAGCTCGGCGTTGACGTAGGTGAGCAGCTGGAACGGGCCGAGGAGGAACTGCGCCAGGCCGACGGCCGCCACCAGGTCACCGACGCTGATGCTGCCGTCCATGGCGAGGTAGGCGCCCACCAGGCCGATCACGGCGATGAAGACGCCGGTGAGCGCGAGGATCGCGCCCTCGTGTCCGGCCCGGCTCCGGGCCGCGCGCAGGGCGGCTGCCAGCGAGTCCTGGCTCGTCGTGCGGTAGCGGGCGACGGCCGCCGACTCCGCGCCCATGCCCTTGAGGACACGCAGGCCGGCGACGAGGTCGGCGGCGACCCCCGAGGCGTGGGCGGCGTGCTCCTGCTCGGTCTCGCTGCGCCGTTCCAGGGGCCGGCTGATGCGGTGGCCGAGCCACAGCAGGGGCGGGATCCCGAGCAGGACGAGGAGGCCGAGCGGTACGGAGATCCTGAGGAGCGCGACGGCGCTGATCACGAGGGCGGCGACCGCCGACACCCCGTACGAGATGACGGTCGCCACCGAGCCCACGCGACGGGCGTCGTTGGTGGCGATGCTGGTCAGGGCGCCGGGCAGCCGGTTCGCGTCGGAGCCGCCCCGGGGGTCGAGGACGCGGGCCGCCAGCTCCATCCGGAGCCGGTGCGCGGCGTGCTCGCCCGCGCCCTCGGTGATCCGGGCGCTCGTGCGGTAGCACGTGGAGAGGACGAGGAAGAGGGCCGCGAGGACGAGGAGCCGGCGCAGCAGGGCTTCGGAGGAGCCGGTGGCCACCGCCGTGTCGATGATGACGCCGATGACCACCGGTACCAGGGCTTCGCAGCCCTGGTGGGTCATGCCGAGCAGGGATGCCGCCACGACACGGCGGCGTTGCCCTCTGATCGCTCGACCGAGGACAAGTCCCCCTGTGGGTACGCCCGTTGGCATGTGGCTCCTCCACGGAGACGTAGCGAATGGTTAGGTAAGCCTACTCTGACCGGATGGCCGGTCGGCATGGGTGAGGGGGAGGTTCCGGCCACCCGTGCGCGAGTCTCCGGCCGGGTCCACCCGTGCGTTGACCCGGCCGTGCGCTTCGGTTAGCCTCACCTAAGTATCGACCCGTCAGTCCGTGCACCGCTGGGCCCGCCCCACGCGTCAACTGCCGTCAGGGGAGCTGTCGTTGTCCGTCCAGTCCCGCGATCCCCGGGTGGTGTCCGGACAGCAGACCGGTGGTGAGCCCGGGAAGACGCCGGGCGACGCCCCGCCGGGCTCGGGCCGCACCGGGGCGACGTTACGGAGCCTCGGCCTGCTCGTCGGCGCCGCCGCACTGGTCCTCGTCGCCCTCCTCAGCGTGTGGGTCGGCACCCGGGGCATCCCCTTCACCGCCACCTGGCACGTCCTGTGGAACCCCGACGGGTCGGAGACGTCGGTGATCATCCATGACTACCGCATCCCCCGGACCCTCCTCGGCATGCTCGTCGGCATGGCGCTCGGTCTGGCCGGCGCCCTGATGCAGGCCCTGACACGCAACCCGCTCGCCGACCCCGGCATGCTCGGCGTCAACCTGGGGGCCTCCGCCGGCGTGGTGGTCGCCATCGCCTTCTTCGGCGTCGCCGCGCCCCTCGGCTACGTGTGGTTCGCCCTCGCCGGCGCCGCCGCCGCGTCCGTCGGGGTCTACCTCCTCGGCTCATCCGGCCGGAAACTCGCCTCGCCCGAGCGGCTCGTCGTCGCCGGCGCCGCCGTGACCGCCGTCCTGTACGCCTTCAACTGGGCGATCCTGCTGCTCAACCCGAGGGCCTTCGACCAGTTCCGCTTCTGGACGGTGGGCTCCCTCGCGGGCCGCTACTACGACGTCGTCCTGATGGCCCTGCCGTTCATCGCCGTGGGCCTGATCGTCGCCCTCTTCCTCGCGCCCTCGCTCAACGCCCTCGCCATGGGCGACCAGCTGGGGCGCGCCCTCGGCGTCAACGTCGGCAGGACCCGCGCCCTCGGCGCCGTCGCCGTCATGCTCCTGTGCGGCGCCGCGACCGCCGCCGCCGGGCCCATCGGCTTCGTGGGGCTCGCCGTCCCGCACATCGCCCGCTTCGTGGTCGGCCCCGACCAGCGGTGGGTGTTCGCGTACTCGATGCTCATCGCCCCCGTCCTCCTCATCGGCTCCGACGTCATCGGCCGCGTCCTCGGCGCCCCCGGCGAGGTCCAGGTCGGCATCGTCACCGCGTTCATCGGCGCCCCGCTCTTCATCGCCCTGTGCCGTCGCCGAAAGCTGGTCATGCTGTGACTCCCGTACGGGAGGCGAAGGCCTCCGGACCCGCGCCCCGACCCGGTCCCGCCGGCGGGACCGTCCCGGCCCCGCCCCGCGTCGTCAGCGGCCGGGTCGTCCGTACCCGCTCGGGATCCGTCTCCGTGCTCTTCCGGGGCCGGACCGTCGCCGTCACCGCCGCCCTCCTCGCCGCGCTGGTCGCCGTCGTGGGCGTCACCCTCACCACCGGCGACTTCGACCTCACCGTCGGGGAGGTCCTCGAAACGCTCACCGGGAACGGGTCCGGCATCGCCGACTTCGTCGTCAACACCCTGCGCATGCCCCGGCTCCTGACAGCGCTCTTCGTCGGCGCCGCCCTCGCCGTCAGCGGGGCCATCCTCCAGAGCATCACGGGCAACCCCCTCGGCAGCCCCGACATCATCGGCTTCACCAACGGCTCCGCGGTGGGCGCGCTCGTCGTCATCGTCATGCTGCACGGCAGCATGACGCAGATCGCGCTCGGCGCACTGATCGGCGGCCTCGCCACGGCCCTCGCCGTCCACCTCCTCATGCTCGGCCGGGGCATCCAGGGCTTCCGGCTGGTCGTCGTCGGCATCGGCGTCAGCGCCCTGCTCCTCGCCGTCAACTCGTACCTGATCACCCGGGCGACCTTCCAGGAGGCCCTGGAAGCCCAGGCCTGGCTGATCGGCAGCCTGGGCAACCGGCTCTGGACGCACGCCAACGCCATCGGCCTCGCCGTCGCCGTCCTGCTGCCGCTCGCCTTCCTCCTCTCCCGCCGCCTCTCCATGGTCGAGATGGGCGACACCACCGCCATGGCCCTCGGCGTCGACGTGACCCGGACCCGGACCGTCCTGCTCGTCATCAGCGTCGCCCTGGCCGCGTTCGCCACCGCCGTCACCGGCCCCATCTGGTTCATCGCCCTGGCCGCGCCCCAGGTGGCCCGCAAACTGGCGCGCTCCTCCGGGCCCGCACTGCTCCAGTCCGCCCTCATGGGCGCGGTCATGCTCGCCCTCAGCGACCTCGCCGTGCAGCGCCTCTTCGCCCCCGCGCTCCTCCCGGTCGGCACGGCGACCGGCTGCGTCGGCGGGCTCTACCTCATCTGGCTACTGGTCACCGAGTCGCGAAAGAGCCGCGCATGACAGCAACGAACCGTCCGGCCTCCCGCCTGCGCGCCGAGAACCTGACCCTCTCCTACGACCAGCGGACGGTGGCGACCGACCTCACCGTCGACATCCCCGACCGCTCGTTCACCGTCATCATCGGCCCGAACGCCTGCGGCAAGTCCACCCTGCTCACGGCCCTCGCCCGGATGCTCAAGCCCCGCACCGGACAGGTCCACCTGGACGGCCGCGCCATCGGCTCGTACCGGTCCCGCGAGGTCGCCCGCCGCCTCGGGCTCCTCCCGCAGTCCTCGACCGCGCCCGGCGGCATCACCGTCGGCGACCTCGTCGCCCGCGGCCGCTACCCCCACCAGGGCATGCTCAAGCAGTGGTCCGCCGACGACGAGGCGGCCGTCGTCGAGGCGATGCGGCAGACCGGCGTCCTCGAACTCGCCGACCGGCCCGTCGACGACCTGTCCGGCGGCCAGCGCCAGCGCGTCTGGCTCTCCATGGTCCTGGCGCAGCAGACCTCGATCCTCCTCCTCGACGAGCCGACCACCTTCCTCGACATCGCGCACCAGGTCGAGGTCCTCGACCTGTGCGCCGGGCTCCACGCCCGCGAGGGCCACACGATCGTGGCGGTCCTGCACGACCTCAACCAGGCGTGCCGCTACGCCACGCACCTGATCGTGATGCGGCCCGGGGGAGTGATCGCCGCCGAGGGCGACCCGGCGACCGTCATGACCGCCGAACTGGTCGAGGACGTCTTCGGCCTGCCCTGCCGGATCATCGACGACCCGGAGACGGGGACCCCGCTGATGGTGCCGGCGGCGCCCAAGCGGTACGCGCCCACCACCGGCGCCACCGTGCTCGCCCCGACCTCCTGACGCCGACGAACCGGACGGACTGCCCATGCTCTGCACGAGGCTGACGAACGCGCACATCCTCACCATGGACCCGGACCACCCCGTCGCCCACGACCTCGGCATCTGGCGGGGACGGATCGTCGGCCTGGACGCGGCGGTGACCTCGCTGCCCGCCCGCGAGGTCGTCGACCTCCAGGGCGCCACCGTGCTCCCCGGCTTCATCGACAGCCACGTCCACCTCGCGTGGGCCGGACTGAAGGCGAAGACCCCGAGCATCGCACCGTGCGAGCGCGTCGAGGACGTGCTCGCCGTCGTCGACGCCGCCACCTCGCGCACCGGCGCGCCCGGCAGCTGGGTGGACATCGCCGGATACGACCAGCGGGCCCTCGGCCGCCACCTCACCGCCGCCGAGCTCGACCGGGTCAGCCACGGGCGGAAGCTCTTCGTCATGCACGACTCCGGACACGCCTGCGTGGTCAACAGCGCCGTACTGGAGCTGCTCCCGTCCGACGTGCCGCACCAGGACGGCTTCCTCGTCGAGAGCGCCATGTCCGCCGTACGCCGGCTCCGGCTGCCGTACTCGCAGGAGGAGCTCGCCGACGCGATCGAGCACGCGGGCCGGGCCTGCCTCGCCGAGGGCATCACCGCCGCCGCCGAAGCCGGCATCGGCGGCGGCCTCCTCGGCCACAGCCCGGTCGAACTCGGCGCCTACCAACTGCTCAGGGACCAGGCCCGACTGCCCCTGCGGGTCCAGCTCATGGCCGCCGGCGACACCCTCCGACCGGTCGGCGCGCACCGCGACGACGGCATCCCCCGCGCCCTCGACCTCGGCCTGCGGACCGGCTTCGGCGACGACTGGCTGTCCCTGGGCGCGCTCAAGATCTACACCGACGGCGGCATGATGGCGCGCACGGCCGCGCTCACCTCCCCGTACGAGGGGACGTCCGGGAGCGGCCAGCTCCAGGACGACCCCGAGCGGCTCGCGGAGCTGATCGTGGACGGCCACCTCGCCGGCTGGCAGCTCGCCGTCCACGCCATCGGGGACCGCGCCGCCGACCTCGCCCTCGACGCCCTCGAACGCGCCCAGGAGCTGCGGCCCCGCCCCGACGCCCGGCACCGGATCGAGCACGCCGGGCTGATCCGGCCCGACCAGCTGCCCCGCTTCGCACGCCTCGGCCTCAGCGCCGTGATCCAGCCCAACTTCCTGCGCTACTTCGGCGACGACTACGCGGAGATCATGGGGGAGCGGCGGGCACCGTGGATGTACCGGGGCCGCGGATTCCTCGACCACGGAGTCACCCTCGTCGGCAGCTCCGACCGGCCGGTCACGGACGGCTCGCCGCTCCGCGCCGTCCAGTTCATGGTCGAACGCGCCTCCGTCTCGGGCCGGCGGATCGGCCCGGACGAGGGCGTCACCGTCGACGAGGCCCTGCACGCCTACACCGTCGCCGGCGCGTACGCCTGCCGCTGGGACGACAGCGCGGGCAGCCTCGCCCCCGGCAAGCGCGCCGACCTCGTGGTGCTGGGGGACGACCCGCGGCGCGTCGACACCGGACGGATCGGGGACATCGAGATCGTGGAGACGTTCGTGGACGGCCGGCGCACGCGGGAGGCGAAGCAGTGAGCACGGTGGGAGAACACGTCGAACGGTTCGCGCCCCTCTGGCAGGAACCGGCGGTACCGCCCCGGTGGATCATCTGGCACCCCGACGCGGACACCATGGTCTTCGACACGGAGCTCAACATCCCCGTCGCCGTCGACGACGCCTCCCTGGGAGAGGTCCTGCGCAGGATGCGGGCGGCCGGCGCACCCGAGAGCGACGCGTACCCGGGGCGCGCGTGCGGATAGCTACTCCGTCTCCCCGGTCCTCCGGAAGCCCGGTCCACCGGGCGCCGCGACCTCGGACCAGCCGAGTTCGCGCGCCGCGTCGAGCGCCGCGCCGACAGCTCCCCGTCGGGCACCTGTCGCAGCCCCATCCGGCGCACGGCCCTGTCGCGGTACGGCTCCATGGCGGCGGCGGTCCGGCGGGGGCCGTCCGCCCGGGACCACTCGTCGTGGTCCGCGGCGGACCCCCAGGTGTTCCAGCAGACGTTGACGCAGGACGAACCGCCGAGGACGACGACGTCGTACGGGCCGGTGGGTGGGGCGGACGTCATCGGGCCTCCCCCGCCGGATCGCCGGCACTACTGCCACCACCGGCACCACCGTCCGCCGTCCCGATGCGCCCTGTTCGGCGCGGTGGCTGGCGCCTTTGCCTGCACCGTACCGGCGACCGGGAGCGACGCCATCGACCGCGCCGGCCTCCTGGGTGAGGTCGCCGAGCTGACCGGTTCCGTCGGGCAAGATCTTGCGGAATGCTTCAGCGAGGTGTTGCGGCGCCGCAGGGCGTGAAGGAGCGCGCGGAGCCCCCTGCGCTCCGCGCGCTCGGTTCACGGGGGAGAGGCCGTCGTCAGAGGCCGAGGAGGCGGACGGCGTTCTCCTTGAGGATCAGGGGGCGGACCTCGGGCTTGATGTCCAGTGCCTCGAAGTCGGCCAGCCAGCGGTCCGGTGTGACCACGGGGAAGTCCGAACCGAACAGCACCTTGTGCCGGAGGAAGGAGCCGGCCGCCCTGACGAGCTGCGGCGGGAAGTACTTCGGCGACCAGCCCGACAGGTCGATGTGGACGTTGGCCTTGTGCGTGGCGATGGAGATCGCCTCGTCCTGCCACGGCACCGAGGGGTGCGCCAGGACGATCGTCAGGCCGGGGAAATCGGCGGCCACGTCGTCCAGGAGCATCGGGTCCGAGTAGCGCAGCCTGATGCCGCGCCCGCCGGGCAGGCCCGCGCCGATCCCCGTCTGCCCGGTGTGGAACAGCGCGGGGACGCCCAGCTCCTGGAGCGCCTCGTAGAGCGGGTAGTGCTCCGGCGCGTTCGGCGCGAAGGCCTGGAGGCTCGGGTGGAACTTGAAGCCGCGGACGCCGTGGTCGAGGACGAGCGCGCGGGCCCGGTCGACGGCGTCGGGCCGGTGCGGGTCGACGGAGCCGAACGGGATGAGGACGTCCGGGTGTTCGGCCGCGGCCGCGGCGATCTCCTCGCTGGACAGGGCCGGGTGGCCGAGGCCCGTGGTCGCGTCCACCGTGAAGATCACGGCGGCCGTCCGGCGCTCCCGGTAGTACGCCGCGAGGCGCTCGACCGTCGGGGTGCGGTCCTGGCCGGACCTGAAGTAGGCGGCGGAGGCGTCCATCAGCTCCGCGTCGAGCGCGAGGTGGCCGTGGGCGTCCTGCTCGACGTGGACGTGGAAGTCGATCGCGGTCAGATCGTCGGGGTTCATCGGGGTGCTCACAGGTGGTCGGTCCGGTTCTTGGCGTCGAGGAGGAGGGAGAGGAGCGCGTCGCGTTCGGCGACGAGATCGGCCTCCGCGGTCCCGGCCAGCTCGGCGGCGACGCCCTCGGTGATCTTGCGGGTCAGCTCGGGAGTGAGGCTCGGCGCGCCGAGGTCGGCCCACCACTCCTCCATGGGCGGGCCGAGGTGTTCCAGGACGTGCGCGATGCCGCCGGCCCCGCCCGAGAGGTGCTGGTTGAGGAAGGGCCCGAGCAGTGCCCAGCGCAGGCCCGGCCCGTGGGCGATGGCCGCGTCGATGTCGGCGACGGTGGCCGCGCCCCGGTCGACGAGGGAGTACGCCTCGCGCCACAGCGCGGCCTGGAGCCGGTTCGCGACATGGCCGGGCAGCTCCTGGCGCAGCCGGATCGGACGTCTGCCGAGGGCGCGGTAGAAGGCCATGGCGCCCTCGACGGCGGACTCGTCCGTCCGTTCGCCCGGTACGACCTCGACGAGCGGAATGAGGTGCGGCGGGTTGAACGGATGGCCCACCAGGACCCGTTCGGGATGGGCGGCGCAGGCCCGCTGGATCCGGGACGGCGGCAGCCCGGAGGAGCTGCTCGCCAGGATCGTGCCCGGCGGGGCGGCGGCGTCGAGGACGGCGAAGACCCCGTCCTTCAGCTCGGGGCGCTCGGGGCCGTTCTCCTGGACGAAGCCGGCGTCCGCGACGGCCTCGGCGAGGTCCGCGGTGAACGTCAGCCGGGCCTGGTCGGCGGTGACCGCTGCCCGGAGCCGGGACTCCGCGCCGGGCGCGGGGTCGGTCGCGACGACCTCGTGCCCGTACTCCAGGAAGAGCGTGGTCCAGGAGGCCCCGATGACCCCGGTCCCGACGACGGCGACCCTCATGACGCGCTCCGCCGCTCCGTGTCCGCGCCGCGCCCGGCCGCGTACGCGACGAAGGTGTCCAGCGCGCGCGGGTCGGCGAGGACGTCGGTGCTCGCGACGGACTCGGGCGGCGCGCCGAGGAGGATCCGCTTGACCGGGACCTCCAGCTTCTTGCCGGTCCGGTTGCGCGGGACGGCCGGTACCCGCTCGATGACGTCCGGGACGTGCCGCGGCGACAGCGCCGACCGCAGCGCGCGGGCGATCCTCGTACGGAGGGCGTCGTCCAGCCCGGCGGGGCACGCCACGAAGAGCAGCAGCTCGCCGTTGCCGCCCTCGGGGTCCTCGATGTGGACGACGAGGCTGTCGTCGACCTCCGGCAGGTCCTCGACGACGGCGTAGAACTCCGCGGTGCCGAGCCGGACCCCGCCCCGGTTGAGCGTGGCGTCGGAGCGCCCGGCGACGACACAGTGGCCCTCGGGCGCGAACCGCACCCAGTCGCCGTGCCGCCACACGCCCGGGTACTCCTCGAAGTAGGCGGCCCGGTAGCGGGAGCCGTCGGTGTCGCCCCAGAAGCCGACGGGCATCGACGGCATCGGCTCGGTGATCACCAGCTCGCCCAGCTCGCCGACGACCCGCTTACCCTCGGCGTCGTAGGCGTACGCGGCGACGCCGAGGCAGGGGCCGGAGATCTCCCCGGCCCGCACGGTCTGGAGCGGGCCGCCCTGGAGGATGCCCGTGCAGACGTCGGTGCCGCCGCAGCCGACGTTCAGGAGCACCCGGTCGCCGAACTGCTCGGCCACCCAGCGGAAACCGTCGGCGGCCAGCGGGCTGCCCGCCGCGCCGAGCTGCCGCAGCCGGGACAGGTCGAACTCCTCGGCCGGCCGGACGCCCGCCTTGCGGCAGGCCATCAGGTAGCCGGGGCTGACGCCCATGAGCGTCGCCCCCGTCTCCTCGGCGATCCGCCACTGCTCCCGCAGGTCCGGGTGGACCGGATTGCCGTCGATCATGACGATCGACGCGCGGACGAGCAGCGCAGAGACCAGGGTGTTCCAGAGCATCCAGGCGGTCGTGCTGAACCAGAGCATCCGGTCGCCCGGCCTCAGGTCCCAGCTCAGCGCGTTGTTCTTCAGGTGCTCCAGGAGGATCCCGCCGTGCCGGTGGACGATCGCCTTGGGGATGCCGGTGGTGCCGGAGGAGAACAGTACGAACAGCGGATGGTCGAAGGGCACGGGCTCGAAGGCCGGCTCCGCCGGCTCGGCGAGCAGCTCCGCCCAGCCCATCGCGTCGGGCAGGGTGTTCGAGCCGTAGGGGACGTGGACGACCCGCTCCACGGTGGGGAGCTGGGAGACGATCTCCGCCACCTCGGTACGGCGGTCGACGTCCCGCTCCCCGTAGCGGTAGCCGGCGACGGTGAGCAGCACCTTCGGTTCGAGTTGGGCGAACCGGTCGACCACGCTGCGCGGGCCGAACTCCGGTGCGCAGGCCGCCCAGACCGCCCCGATGCTCGCGGTGGCGAGGAAGGCCACGAGCGTCTCGGGGATGTTCGGCAGATAGGCGACGACCCGGTCGCCCTTTTGTACACCGAGGCGCAGGAGCCCGGCGCGGGCCCGGGCGACCCGGTCGCGGAGCTCGCCGAAGGTCAGCTCGATCGGCGCCCTGGTCTGGGAGTGGGCCACGACCGCGACGGCGGCGTCGTCGTCGGACCCCTCGCGCCCGAGGGCGTGCTCGGCGTAGTTGAGGGTCGCGCCGGGGAACCACTCCGTGTCCGGCATCGACCTGCGTCCCAGGGCGGCCGTGGGCGCGGTGTGCGGGCGGACGTCGAAGAACTCCCAGATCGAGGACCAGAAGCCCGCCAGGTCGGTGACGGACCACTGCCACAGGCTGTCGTAGTCCGGGAACGACAGCCGCCGCTCCTTCTCCAGCCAGCCGAGGTAGCGCCCGATCTCCGACTCGTCCCTGACCCGCGGTCCCGGGGTGCTGAGGATCTCGTTCATCGGGCGACCTTTCCGGCGCGGCCGTCGAGGAACGCCCGCATCCTGTGCTGGGCGTCGTCGCTGCCGGCGGCGACGGCCGCCATGAGCGATTCGAGCAGGAGGCCGCCCGCGGGCGAGGCCTCGGCGATGCGGGGGAGTGCCCGGAGGACGGCGAAGTTGGTCAGCGGGGCGTTGGCCGCGATCCGCTCCGCGAGCTCCATGGCCTTGGCGAGCGCTCCGCCCTCGTCGGTCAGGTAGTGCGAGAGCCCGATCGCCTGGCCCTCGGCGGCGTCGTGGACGCGGCCGGTGAGCATCATGTCCGCCATCCGGTGCGCGCCGATCAGCCGGGGTATCCGGACCGAGCCGCCGCCGCCGACGAACAGCCCGCGCTGCCCCTCGGGCAGCGCGTAGAACGTGGACGGCTCGGCGACCCGGAGGTGCGCGGCGGCCGCCAGCTCCAGACCGCCGCCGATCACCGCACCCTTCAGCGCGGCCACCACGGGGACCCGTCCGCCCTCGATCGTGTCGAAGACGCGGTGCCACATGAGCGAGTGCTCCAGGGCCTCCTCGGTGGACCGCTCGGTCAGCTCGCCGAGGTCGAGCCCGGCCGAGAAGTGGTCGCCCTCGGCGTCCAGGACGACGGCCCGGACGTCGGGTCCCGGACCGCGGAAGAACTCCTCGATGCGCAGCACCGTGGCGTCGTCGAGGGCGTTGCGCTTGGCCGGCCGTCGGAGTGTCAGGACCGCCACTCCGTCGCGGCGGTCGATCGAAAGCGTGCTCAAGAAGGGCTCCTCAATCATCAGGAATCCTGAGTATCGGAGGACGCCCCGCCGCCGGGCAAGGGGTTGCGCTAGAATTTTCGACAGGATTCCTGATGATGGGGAGGGGAAGTGACGGAAGCCGCTCTGCCGTCCCTGCTGTACTCGGTGAAGCAGGTCGAGCTGGCCACCCGGGCCCGGCTCGACGAGCTGCTCAAACCATCGGGCGTCACCGCCCTCCAGTACACGGCGCTGACCGTGCTCGAACGCCGGGACGGCATGTCCTCGGCGGAGCTCGCCCGCAACTCCTTCGTCACGCCCCAGTCGATGTCCGACCTGGTCGGCGCGCTGGAACGGCGCGGCCTCATCACCAGGTCCCCGGACCCGGCGAGCCGACGGCGCCACGTCATCAGCCTCACGGACGAGGGCCGCGCCCTGCTCGCCCTCCACGCCCCGGCCGTCGAGGCCCTGGAGGGTGAGATGCTCGCGGGCTTCACGACCCGCGAGCGCAACGCCTTCCGCGACTACCTCAACCGCTCTCGCGCGGCGCTCGGCTGACGCGGCCCCGGTCGGCCGGGGCGTAGCCGCGCCCGCCGGACACCCCCGAGGGCCTGTCCGGCGGATCGGGGCCGGACACCCTAGCTGATGCGCTCGACCACGAAGACCGGGATCTCGCGGTCCGTCTTGCGCTGGTAGTCCGCGTAGTCGGCGAAGGCCTCGACGGCCCGCTCCCACCACGCCTGCCGCTCCTCGCCCGTGACCAGCCGGGCCTTCATGTCCCACGTCCGCGGGCCGTCGCGCAGCTCGACCAGGGGTGTGGCGACCAGATTGTGGTACCAGACGGGGTGCTTCACCGCCCCGCCGTTCGACGCCACGAGCGCGTACGCCCCCTCGTGCTCCACGCGCATGAGCGGCGTCTTGCGGAGCTTGCCGCTCCGCGCCCCGACGTTCGTCACCAGGACGACGGGCAGGCCCCGCATCGTCGTGCCCTTCGTGCCGCCGGACGACTCGTACAGCTCGACCTGGTTGCGTACCCACGTCGACGGGCTGGGCTCGTACTCACCTTCGAGGGGCATGGCTGTCCTTTCGTGTGCGCCGGCCGGCACCGGACACCGGCTCCGTTCGCTCCCACGACGCTATCCGACCCCCCCGCTCGCGGTCCCCTACAGGGGCCCCGGCGCCGGATCTCCCGGAAGGCGTTCCAGGGCCGCGGCGACATCCGTGCCGCGGGCGACCTCCGTGAGGGCGCGGGCCATGACCGAGCCCGGGTCCCGGGCGACGGTCACCAGACCGACCGGCACCGTGCGGGAGGGCTCGACCAGCGGCACCGCCCGCATCCCGTGCGGCACGCCGAAGACGTGCAGCCAGGTGTGCGGCACGATGCCGGCCCACCGGCCCGTCCGGACGTGGGCGAAGAGGGCCGCCACCGAATCGGTCTCGACCCGGGGCGAGGGCCGCACCCCGACCTCGGCGAACACCTCGTCCAGCACCTGACGCCCCTGCATGGCGCCGGTGAGCAGACAGAGCGGCAGCCGCGAGGCCTCCGCCCAGGTCGCCGTCGTCCGGTGGACGAGGCTGTCGGCGGCGCCGGTCAGCAGCACGTACCGCTCCTCGTACAGCGGGACCGACCGGAAGCCCTCGGAGAGACCCTTGTGGAGATAGGTGATCCCGGCGTCGATCTCGAAGCTCCGCAGCTGGCGGAGCACGTCCCCGGACCGGAGGTCCGCTCTCACCTCCACCGTGACCAGCGGGTGCGCCAGACAGAACGGGGCGGTCAGCTGGGCGACGGCCCCGGACGCGGTCGGGACGGAGCCGATCCGCATCGTGCCGCTCAGCCCGCTGCGCAGGGCGCCGACCTCGCTCTTGAGGGCGTCCCGATCGGCGAGGATCCGCTGCGCCCACACCACGATGCGCTCGCCCTCGGGCGTGAGGCCCTCGTACTTGCGGCCGCGCAGCACCAGCGGGACGTCCAGCTCCTCCTCCAGCTTCCGGACGGCCTCGGAGAGCGCGGGCTGGGAGACGTGGCAGGCCTGGGCGGCGCGGGCGAAGTGACGCTCCCGGTCCAGGGCCACCAGGTATTCGAGTTGACGGAACAGCACCTCACGGGTGTACCGGACCGCCCGCCGTAACGCCAATCAGCGCGGGGACGTCTGGCCGAGCGAGTACTCCAGCGCGTGCGTCACGGCGGGCAGGCCCGTCGCCCACGTCTTCGGCGCGGTGACCTTCGGATCGTCGCTCGGATCCTCGATGTCGGTCATGTTCCGGTCCGCCTCTTTCCGAATTTTCGGCTCGCACTGCGGCGGCAGCTTCGCGAGATTTCCCGGGGAATGTCAAAGAGGTGTTTCCGATGAGGTGACAGGCGTGGCCTATCGATGTGTCGCACCGCTGTGTACAGGGGTTCTGTGGTCGGATAGGCGCCGCCGATGACGTCATCGTGAATCCCTCTTTGACTTCCTCCGGGAAATTTCCGAAGGTGATCGACGGGTGATTGTTCCGGTTTCGCCGACCGTCAGGAAAGGCGGTGAATTCCGGCGACCGCACGGCTTCGGCCGCGTGCACACGGACCTGAGAGTGTCCCTCACCGACCGCTGCAACCTGCGCTGTACGTACTGCATGCCCGACCCGAGGAGAAAGGGGAGCCGGATGCACCAGATGCGTCAATGGATCGCCGCGGCCGAGGCCGAACTGGACATCGAACTCGCCCTCGACGGGCTGCGCGGCACCGCACCTGTGACCAGGGCGGCGGACACGCCACGGCCCGTGCCCGGGACCGGTGGGGGATCGGCGGTGCACGCCGTGGCGTGGGAACAGGCCCGCGTCCGCGCCCGTGACAGCGCCGGACGACCGCTGCCCGTCGTCGTCCGCGACCTCGACGCGGCTCTGGGTCACGCCCTCGCCGCACCGCTGACCGCACTCACCGACCTGCCGCCGTTCGACACCTCCGCCATGGACGGCTGGGTCGTCGCGGGCCAGCCGTACCGGACGACCGTCGTCGCGGCACTGCCCGGGCACGCACACGACACCCGGCTGCTTCCGGTGCGCCGCGTGGGGCACGAGGTGGCTCCGCTCCCGTTCGGCGGACCGGCGATGCTGCGCGGTCTCGCGCTCGTCGACGGCCTCGCGGTGGTCCCGCCCGGCGGCGTGCCGGCCGGGGCCGATGTCGAGGTCCTGGAGGTACCGGGGCAGCGAGCACGAGAGACCTTCGCGGACGGCGCGGAGGAGTGGGTCGGCGCGTGCTGAACGGGTGGCGTCGTACGGCGACCCGTGCGCGGAGCGCGCTCTCCCCGCGCGGGGCGCTCGCCCTGCAGAGCGTGGACGGCGCCCTGTCCTTCGCACTGCGGGCCGCCCTCGCCATGGCGCTGCCCGCTCTGCCGATGGCCCTGGCGGGGCGGGCCGACCAGGCCGTCTACGCGATGCTGGGCTCCTTCACGACGACGTTCGGCCGCAACCTGCCCTACGCGCGGCGCGCCCGCGTGCTCGCACTGGTCGCGGTGGCCATGACCGCGTGTGTGGGCGGCGGTTCGGCGCTCGCCGCGTGGGCCGATCCGGCCGACGGGGGAGCGGGCGCCGCCGTGGTCGTCGCGGCGACCGCCGTGGTGGCGGGGCTCGCCAAACTCGCCTGTGACGCGGCACGCCTGAGCGGTCTCGGCGCGGTGCTGCTGCTCTTCTCCTTCGCCGTGGCGGCCAACGGCTCACCGGCCACGGCCGACATCCTTCCCCACACCGCCCTGGCCGCGTCGGGCGCGGCCGTGGCCTGGGTGCTCGCCGTGTCCGGCTGGTTCGTCCACCCGGACCGGCCGCAGCGCCTCGCCGTGGCCGCGGCGCTGCGCGAGCTCGCGGATCTCCTGAACACCGGCGCGGGTGAGGCGGGCGGCGCGCCACCGATCCGCGCGCCACCGATCCGCGCGCCACCGATCCGCGCGCCACCGATCCGCACGCCCCCGAGCCGCGCGCCGCAGAGCTACGCGCGACCGAACTGCGCGCCGGCGAGCTGCTGACGGGCCGGCGCCCCGGTCACGCCGCGGTCCTGCTCGTCCCCGCCCTGCGGATGGTCCTCGGCACCGGGCTCGCGGGCGGCGCGGCCCTGCTGCTGGGCCTCGGCCACGGCTACTGGGCGGCCGTCTCCGCCGCCGCGGTCCTGCACTCGATCAACGTCCGCACGGCCACACAGCGCGCCGTCCAGCGCACCTTGGGTACGGTCGCCGGCCTCGGGATCGCACTCGGCGTGCTGGCCGCGCACCCCGAACCCGTGGCGCTCGTCCTGGTGATCGTGCTCCTGGAGTTCCTGCTGGAGTACGTCGTCGCCCGCAACTACGGTCTCGGCGTCGTCTTCCTCACTCCGCTCGCCCTGCTGCTGACCGACCTGGCCACTCCCTCCACGGCCGAAGCGCTCGTCCAGGACCGGGCGCTGAGCAGCGTCCTCGGTATGGGCATCGCCCTGGCCTGCGCGCTGCTCGTGGTCCACGACCGCGCGGCGGTCCGCGCGGACCGGGCCCTGGCCGCGTGCACGGAGGCGGCCGAGCGGGCCGAACAGGCCCTGGCCGACGGCCGGGAAGCGTCGTTCCCGCTCGTCCAGACGCGTCTGGCGGCGGCCGTGGTGGAGCTGCGCGAGGCCGACGACGCCGCGGCCGGCGAGCTCTGGCCGGCGGAGATGGACCCGACCGAGCTCGCCGCCGCGGAGCAGCGCGCGTACCTGCTCCTGGAACGTCTCGTCAGGCCGCCGGGGCGATGGTGACCTTGACGTGCTTCATGATCGGCTGGTCGCTCTGGGTGCTGAAGTCGCCGAGCGCGCACAGCACGTTCATCTCCGGCATGTAGCCGGCCGCGCAGCCCCGGGGGATGTCGTACGGGATGGCGAGGTAGCCGTTGAGGAACCTCTGGCTGCCGTCCTTCGCGGTGCTCGTGATGTCGACGGGGCCGAGGTCGGGGATGCCGCGTTCGCGCATGTCGGCCCGGTTCATGAAGACCAGCGTGCGGAGGTTCTTGATACCCCGGTAGCGGTCGTTGTCGGAGTAGATCGTGGTGTTCCACTGGTCGTGGGAGCGCATGGTGCCCAGTGCGAGGGTGCCGGGGGCGGGGACGACGTCGGGCAGCGCCGCCGAGGAGAACTCGGCCCGGCCGGACGGGGTGAGGAAGATCAGTTCCCTGGCCGGCTGCTTGATGCGGAAGCCGAGCGGCAGACGTACGCGCCGGTTGAAGTCCTCGAAACCGTCGAGGGCCCGGGCCATCGTGTCGCGGATCCGGTCGTAGTCCTCGATGTACCACTCCCAGGGCGTCTCGCTGTCGGGCAGCGCGGCGCGGGCCATGCCGGCGACGATCGCCGGTTCGGAGAGCAGGTGCGGTGAGGCGGGGCGCTTCATGCCGACGGAGAGGTGGACCATGCTCATCGAGTCCTCGACGGAGGTGCTCTGGACGCCCTTGCGCTGGTGGTCCTTCTCGGTCCGGCCGAGGCACGGCAGGATCAGGGCCTTCCGGCCGTGGACGACGTGGCTGCGGTTCAGCTTGGTGCTCACCTGCACGGTGAGGTCGCAGTTGCGCAGCGCCGCGTAGGTGTACGGGGTGTCCGGCGCCGCGAGGGCGAAGTTGCCGCCCATGCCGACGAACACCGTGATGTCGCCGCGGTGCATCGCCGGGATCGTCCGGACGGTGTCCAGGCCGTGTTCGCGGGGCGGCTCGATCTTGCAGACCTCGGCCAGGCGGTCCAGGAACGCGTCGCCGGGACGGTGGTCGATCCCGCAGGTGCGGTTGCCCTGGACGTTGCTGTGCCCGCGTACGGGGGAGGGGCCCGCTCCCTCCCGGCCCAGATTGCCGCGCAGCAGGAGCAGGTTGACGATCTCCCGGACGGTGTCGACACCGTGCTCGTGCTGGGTCACGCCCAGACACCAGCTGACGATGGAGCGGTCGGCCTCTCCGTACACGCGCGCCGCCGCGAGGATGTCGGCGCGGCTCAGCCCGGACTGCCGCTCCAGCTCCTCCCACGGCGTGGCCTCGCACAGCGCGCGGTACTCGTCGAAGCCGGCCGTGTGACGGTCGATGAACTCCCGGTCCAGCGCCTTGGGATCCGTCTCCGACTGCTCCAGGATCGCCTTGGACATGCCGCGCAGCAGCGCCATGTCGCCGCCGATGCGCGGCTGGACGTTCAGGGTGCTCGTCTTCGTCGTCTTGAAGAGGGCCATGTCGAGGAAGTCGTGGGGCACGATCGTGCGGGTGGCCGCCGCCTCGACGAGCGGATTGACGTGCACGATCTTCGCGCCCCGGTGGTGCGCCTCCGCGAGGGCGGTGAGCATCCGGGGCGCGTTCGAGGCGGCGTTGACCCCCAGGATGAAGAGCGCGTCGGCGGACTCCCAGTCCTTGAGGTCGACGGTCCCCTTGCCCGTGCCGAGGGAAGCCTGGAGGGCGCGGCCACTCGCTTCGTGGCACATGTTGGAGCAGTCCGGCAGGTTGTTCGTGCCCAGTTCCCGGGCCATCAGCTGGTAGAGGAACGTCGCCTCGTTGCCGAGCCGGCCGGAGGTGTAGAAGGACGCCCGATGCGGGCTGTCCAGCTCGCGCAGCGCGCGGCCGACCACCTCGAAGGCGTCCTTCCAGCTGATCGGGACGTAGTGGTCCGTCTCGGGGTCGTAGACCATCGGCTCGGTCAGCCGGCCCTGGTTCTCCAGGTCGTAGTCGCTCCACCCGGCCAGCTCGGTCACCGAGTGGGCGGCGAAGAACTCGCGCCCGACCCGCTTGCGGGTCATCTCCCAGGTGACGTGCTTGATGCCGTTCTCGCAGATGTCGAGGTGGAGGCCCTTGGTGTCGTCCGGCCACGCGCATCCGGGACAGTCGAACCCGGTGTTCTCGTGGTTCATCTTCATGATCGCGCGCGGGCCGTCCACCAGCGCGCCCTCGGCTACGAGGAAGCGCGTCACGCTCTTGGCGGCGCCCCAGCCCGCCGCGGGATGGTGGTACGGGCGGAACGCCGGTTCGCCCTCGGGAGTGGGACCCACGCGGGCTTCGGGACGCTCCTGGTCGTCGCTGTCGGCGCTCACGACACTCCACCTTCCGGCGTTCGGGCACGGGAGACGAAACGGCTCCCTCGGGCAGGCTAGATCCGGCCCTCGACGCCTGCCACTCGACCGTCCCGGCCGCCGCAGGGCCCCGGATCGGCTCAGGCCGGGCGCGTGATCGCACACGCGGATACCCTGACACCGTCCTCTTTGTCGCTTATGTGCATCAGTGCTCGACGGGAGTCACATGGTCGTCGCCCAGTCCCTCGTCGCCCAGTCCGGGGTCGCCCAGGCCGTGGTCACGCCGCCCACCCGGGCCGGGGCGGCCGTCTTCCTGGTGGTCACCGTGGCCCCCGGCGCCGAGGCGGCCGTCCGGGCGGGGCTCCAGGACCTGGCGGGTCTGACCCGCTCGGTGGCGTTCCGTTCCCCCGAGTCCGGGCTCACCTGCGTCGTCGGCCTGGGATCGGATGCCTGGGACCGGCTGGTCGGCGATCCCCGCCCGCGCGACCTGCACCCCTTCCCACCGCTGCACGGCCCCCGCCACCACGCCCCGGCCACCCCGGGCGACCTGCTCCTCCATCTGCGCGCCCGGCGCATGGACCTCTGCTTCGAACTGGCCAGGCTGATCCTGGACCGGCTGGGCGGAGCGGTGACGGTCGTCGACGAGGTCCACGGCTTCACGTACTTCGACCAGCGCGACCTGCTCGGCTTCGTCGACGGCAGCGAGAACCCCACGGGCACGGCTGCCGCCGAGGCCGTGCACATCGGCGACGAGGACCCGGAGTTCCGGGGCGGAAGCTACGTCGTCGTGCAGAAGTACGTACACGACATGACCGCCTGGGACTCCCTCACCGTCGAGGAGCAGGAGCACGTCATCGGCCGCACCAAGCAGGCCAACGTCGAACTGCCCGACGAGGTCAAGCCGGCGAACTCGCACGTCGCGCTCAACACGATCACCGACGACGACGGCGTGGAGCAGCAGATCCTGCGCGAGAACATGCCGTTCGGGCGGGTGGGCAGCGGAGAGTTCGGCACGTACTTCATCGGCTACGCCCGCACCCCCGCCGTCACCGAGCGGATGCTCCGCAACATGTTCCTCGGGGATCCCCCGGGCAACACGGACCGCATCCTCGACTTCTCCCGAGCCGTCACCGGCGGTCTCTTCTTCGTGCCGAGCGCCGACCTGCTCGACGACCTCCCCGCCGCCCCCTCCGCCCGGTCCACGGCCGCCGTGAGCCCCGGTGACCAACAGGGCATCGGTGACTCCCAGGCCCCCGGTGATTCCCCGGGCGCCGGGGACTCCCAGGCCCCCGGTGATTCCCCGGGCGTCGGGGACTCCCTGGGCATCGGCAGTCTGAAAGGAGCCCCCGCGTCATGACGACTCCCGACGTGACGAACAACCTGCACCGTGAGCTCGCCCCGATCACCCCCGCGGCCTGGGCGGAGATCGAGGAGGAGGCCCGCCGCACGTTCCGGCGCCATGTCGCGGGCCGCCGCGTCGTCGACGTCCCCGACCCGGCGGGTCCCGGGCTCGCTGCCGTGGGCGTCGGCCATCTGACCGACATCCACCCGCCCGCGCCCGGTGTCTCGGCGCGGCTGCGCGAGGCGCGGCCGATCGTCGAACTGCGGGTGCCGTTCACCGTCTCCCGGGCCGCCGTCGACGACGTCGAGCGCGGCTCCAGGGACTCCGACTGGCAGCCCGTCAAGGACGCGGCCCGCACGATGGCGTACGTCGAGGACAGGACGATCTTCGATGGGTACGGTGCCGCCGGCGTCGACGGGCTGCGCTCCCGGTCCTCCAACCCGGTGCTGCGGCTGCCCGTCGAGCCGCGCGACTATCCCGACGCGGTCAGCCGGGCCCTGACGGCGCTGCGGCTCGTCGGCGTCGACGGGCCGTACGCGCTGCTGCTCGGCGCGGACGAGTACCGGGCGGTCAGCGAGACCTCCGACCACGGGTACCCGATCGCGGCCCACCTGGGCCGGATGCTGGACGGCTCCCCGATCTGGGCGCCCGCCCTCAGCGGCGGCTTCGTCCTCTCCACCCGCGGCGGCGACTTCGAGCTGCTGCTCGGGCAGGACGTGGCGATCGGCTACACGGGTCACGACGCCGACAGCGTCGAGCTGTACTTCCACGAGACGCTGACGTTCCTCGCGTACACCGACGAGGCCGTGGTCGTCCTGGAGGCCTGACCCGTGAACCGCTGGTGGCTCGGAGCCGTTCCCCGGCTCGCCGCATCGGTGTTCCTCGGCGCGGCGGCCGGCACGGCCGTCGGCGGACTGACGCACGCGCCGCTCGGCATCCTCGCCGGCATCGCCACGGCGCAGGCCCTCTTCGTCGTCACGGGATGGTGGGTGCTGTGGCCCATGGACGCCGCCACCACCCATCACAACGTCCGGCGCGAGGAGTTCCGGCCCGTCGTCGAGGAGCTCGCCGTCGTCGGGGCCGCGGTCGGCGGCCTCGTCGGCATCGTCGTGATGCTGCTGGTCGGCAACTCGGACCTGAGCCACGCCGCGGCCGCGACGGCGCTCGGCGGCGTGTTCATGGCCTGGGCGTCGCTCCACCTGATGTACGCCACGCGCTACGCGTACCTCTACTACGCCCTGGAACCCGGCGGCGGGATCGACTTCAACAGCGACGACCCACCGCGGTACAGCGACTTCCTCTACTTCAGCTTCAACCTCGGCATGACCTACCAGGTCTCCGACACGAACGTCTCGACGTCGACGTTCCGTGCGATCGTCCTCCGGCACTGCCTGCTGTCGTACGTCTTCGGAGCCAGCATCCTGGCCACCACGATCAATCTGGTCACCGGGATCGTCACGAACTAGCCGAACTAGCCGAACTGGCCGAACTGGCCGAACTGGCCGAACTGGCGAACCAGCCGACTGGCCGCACTAGCCGAGCGACAGCACGACCGCGGTCGTCCGGCCCGCGGGGGTGTCGTACGTGACGGTGTCGCCGGCGCGGTGGCCGAGCAGCGCGCGGCCGAGCGGGCTGTCGGCGGTGACCATGGTCGCGTCCAGGACCTCGGCGACCTCGCCGATCTGGACGGTCGTCTCCGTGGCGTCGGCGAACCGTACGGTCACACTGCTGCCGACACCGACCACGTCGGTGCTCGGCGGCCCGGCGACGGAGCCCTCGCGCAGCCGGGCCTCGATCTCGGCGATACGGGCGTCCAGCCGCTGGAGGTCGGTGACGCGTTGCAGCTCGTCGGCCTGGTCGGCCCGGTCGCCCGCCTGATCGCCGCCACCGTCCCGCAGGGTCACGGCGACCGTTTCGCGTTCGGTCCGCAGGTCGACGAGCTCCCGCTCGAAGGCGTCGCGGGCGACGGCGCTGAGGGGCTCGGGTCCACCGGTCATCTCTGATCCCGTCGTGCGGGCGGCACGGATGCGTGTCGCAGATCAATTACGGCATTTCGAAGGTATCAGGCAAACCGGTACATCGTTCCGCCGTCCTCGGTCCGCGCTGAGACACCCCTTAGGGAGCGGTGGCCTTCCTCAGGGTGTGCAGGCACAGCGACAGCGAGGTGTGCTTGGGGGTGCCGCGATCGCGGGCCTGGAGCCAGGCCGTGTAGAGCATCGCCCACATGACCTCCTGGAGCCAGGAGACGTCGACCGTGCCGTCGAGGCTACCCTCCTCCTGGCCCCGACGGACGAGGGCAAGGACGGCAAGGTCGGCGGGGGTCTCCTCCTCGATGCCGGACCAGGCGATGAACTGCGGCACGTCGTACAGGAGCATCAGGCGGTCGCCGAGCTCGAAGTACTCCAGGCAGAGCCGCTCCATCGCCTCGGGGGCCGGACCCTCGTCGAGCCGGGCGCGGTCGGTGGCCGCCGCGACCCGTTCGCGGACGTCCGCGCCGATCGCCGCCAGCAGGTCGGAGCGCTCGGGGAAGTAGCGGTGGACCGTGGTGCGCCCCACGCCCGCGGCCTCCGCCACATCGCCGAGGGAGGCGGCGTGATCGGTGGAGAGCAGGGAGACGGCCGCGTCGAGGATCGCGCGTCGGGTGCGGGCGCGGGTGGCGCTCTCGCTGGTGGTGGCCGCGCGGTGCGCGGCGGTGTGCTCGGACCCCATGCGCTCAGGGTAACAGCCAGTGCCGTTTGGGAAAGCATTTGACCGTTGTGGAACACGGGTGTTCCCTTATGGGTATGGCCACTTCCCTCGCCCCCACTCCCCGTGCCCGCACGGCCGCGCCGCGTCTGCGCATCCTGTGGTCGTTCGTCCGCCCGCACCGGCGCACCCTCGTCCAGGGCCTCGGCCTGGCGCTCGTCGCCTCCGCCCTCGGCCTCGCCACGCCCATGGTCACCAAGCAGGTGCTCGACGCGTTCGGCGGCTCCGCGTCGCTGGTGGGCCCCGTGGCGGCCCTCCTCGTGCTGCTCGTGGTCGGCGGCGCCGTCTCCTACCGGCAGTGGACGCTGCTGGGCGCGCTCGGGGAACGGGTGGTGCTGGAGGCCCGCGAGTCGATGGTCCGGCGCTTCCTCCGGGCCACCGTGCCCGGCGTCACCCGGCATCCGACCGGCGAACTCGTCACCCGCGTCACCTCGGACACCGTGCTGCTGCGCGAGGCCGCCGCCGAATCGCTGGTCGGGCTGATCAACGGCGCCGTCATGCTGGTCGGCAGCCTCGTCCTGATGGGCGTCCTCGACCCCGTACTGCTCGCCACCACCGTGGCCGCCGTGGCGCTGATCGGCGTGGCCTTCGCGCTCCTGATGCCTGGCATCGCCAAGGCCCAGCAGCGGGCCCAGGACCATGTGGGGCGGCTCGGCGGTGTCCTCGAAGGCACGCTGCGCGCGATCCGCACCGTCAAGGTCAACCGCGCCGAGGACCGCATGGCCGAGCGGATCATGTCCGACGCGCGCGCCTCGACCGAGCACGGCATCCGCGCCGTCCGCCGCGAGGCGCTGGCCTGGACGACCGCGTGGTCCGGCGTCAACCTGGCGATCATCGCGATCCTCGCCGTCGGCGCCTGGCGGGTCGGCGAGGGGCGGCTGGAGGTGTCCGGCCTGATCGCCTTCCTCCTCTACGCGTTCGCCCTGATGGACCCCGTCACTGAGCTGAGCCACAACGTGACCACGCTGCAGTCCGGCATCGCGGCCGCCGAACGCATCCGGCAGACGGACGCGTTGCCCGTCGAGGGCGAGGCCGCGTCCCCTTCGTCGGCCGAAGACGGCCCGACGACCGGCGAGTTCCACGACGACTCGACGGTCGGCGGGTGCCACGACGGCACGCCGGTGCTGTGGCTGAGGAACGTCACGGCCGCCTACGGGCCGGGCACGGCACCGGCGGTACGGGACGTCGACCTCGCCGTCCCCCGGCGAGGCCATACCGCGATCGTCGGCCCGTCGGGAGCGGGCAAGACCACCCTGCTCTCCCTCGTCCTGCGGTTCCTGGAGCCGACGGCCGGCGAGCTGCTCCTCGACGGCCGGCCGTACCGCGACCACGGCCACGACGAGATCCGGTCGCGTCTCGCCTACGTCGAGCAGGACACCCCGATCGTCCCCGGGACGATCCGTGACAACCTCCTCCTCGCGCGCCCCGAGGCCACCTCGGACGAACTGTGGCGCGTCCTGCGAGACGTCCGGCTCGCCGAGAAGGTCGACACGCTGGACGACGGCCTGGACACGGAGCTGTCCTCGGCGAGCGTGTCGGGCGGGGAGCGCCAGCGCATCGCCCTGGCCCGTGCCCTCCTCGGCACCCCGGACGTGCTGCTGCTCGACGAGGCCACCGCCCAGCTGGACGGCCTGACCGAGGTGGCCGTGCAGGAGTGCGTCCGCTCCCGCGCGAGCACCGGCGCCGTGGTGACGATCGCCCACCGCCTGTCGACGGTGATCGACGCCGACACGATCGTCGTGATGGAGGCCGGACGCGTCCGCGCACAGGGTCGCCACGAGGAGCTGCTGGAGTCGGACACCCTCTACCGCGAGCTGGTGGAGTCCCTGCGTATCGCGGCGGTGGCCGAGGCCGGCGGGTGAGCACCGCGCGGCGGCGGGCCACGGGGCGCGGTCAGGGGGTGCGGCCCCGGTGCGGCCCCCGGTCAGCCGGCCGGGAGTCCGGCCGGGAGTCCCGCCACGAAGGCGTGGGCCAGGGTGCGCGTGTGGGTGAGGGTGATCAGCCAGGTCCGTACGCCCGCCTCCTCGGCCAGCGCCGCGGCGCGGCCCGTCAGCCGGAGCGACGGGCTGCCGGACGGGGCGCGCACCACCTCGACCTCGGTCAGGACCGAACCGGTGAGGCCCACTCCCAGCGCCTTCAGGACCGCCTCCTTGGCGGCGAAGCGCACGGCGTACCGTTCGGCGCCGTCCGCCGGGATGTCGCAGTACGCGCGCTCGCCGGGTGTGAACACCCGTGCCGCGAAGCGTGGTTGGCGGGCGAGGACCGCCCGCATCTCGTCCACCTCCACCAGATCCGTGCCCACGCACAGGACGGGCCTGCCGACCAGGCCGTACGCCGCCGAGGCCGAGGCCTCACCGATCGTGGCGAGTTCTCCGGCGACGGCGGTGTCGCCGCCCGTGGGACCGATCATCATGCCGACAACCAACTCTCTTGCTCCGTCCGGCGATCGGCGGACCAGGTGCCGAGCCGTCACCCATGATGGAGCATGCGCGCGGTGAGCAGGCCATGGCCCACCGCGTGGTTCGGGCACACCCCACCGCAGTCGTCCCCGGTGATCGAGCGCCCCTCGGTGACCGGCAGGCAGGCCTCCGCCAGGTCCGCCGTCCGGAGCGCCCGGCCCTTGCCGATGCCCTGCTGCACGGCGAGCGCCGCCACCCCGGCCGCGTAGGCCGTCGCCCCCGAGGTCCCGCTGGAGACCAGCCAGCCGTCGTCGGGTGCGGTCCCGTCGTAGGCGCTGTTCCGCCGGTCGAAGAGGCAGCCCGGCTGCGTCGGGAACACGATGTAGTTCCCGTTGGGCAACATCCCGCAGGGACCGGACAGATCGGGCACGGCCCGGCCGGGGAAGACCGACGACCGGTAGCTGGAGGCGAGGTCGGAGGCGCGCAGCCCGCCGTCCGGGCCGACGTGGACCCCGCCGACCGTGAGCGCCCCGGGCGTGGCCACCGACTGGAACATGGCGGTACGCCGGTCGGTGGAGCCGTTCCCCGCGGCGAACAGGACCGTGATGCCCCGCCGGACCGCGTCGGCGACCTCCAGGTGCAGATGTGGCTCCGCCCGCAGGGTGCCCCAGCTGCACGAGATGACGTCCGGCGCCAGCTGTACGGCCCGCTGGAACGCGGCGAGCGGGAAGGAGAACGCCTCGCCCGCCATCTTGACCATGGTCAGCTCCACCCCCGGGGCGACCGCCAGGAGCAGCGCCGACATCGCCGTGCCGTGCCCCCGTTCGTCGGCCTCGGGGTCGAGCGGGGCGAGCGCCGGGACCACGGAGGTGGTGTAGCCGTGCGCCCGGTGGTGCGGATGGTCGTAGAGACCGGTGTCCACCATCACGACCCGGACCCCGTCACCCCTGATGCCGTCCGCGTGCAGCCGGTCGGCGCCCGCGAGCCGCGCAGCGTCCTCGGGCAGCCGCAGGTGCCGGTCGCTCGGCGGCAGCGGGGGAGTGGCACTCGCCGCCAGCTCGAACCCCGCCCGGGGCGCCCGGACCTCGGCGACGAGTTCGGGGTGCGGGCGGGACCTGAGCGGTCCGGCGGCCACCGGCTCGTACCGCACGGACTCCCGGATGTACTTGTTGCGTACGGGCCGCACGGGGCTGCCGAAGACCTCCGCGAGGAGCTCCACATCGCCGCCGACGGTGAGTCCGACATCGGTGCGCGCCTCGACGCGCAGGCCCTCGCGGGCGTACGCGTCGGCCAGCCGGTCGATCGTGGCGGGCTCCGGCAGGAACTCCTCCACCGGATGCCGCAGGAGCAGCGCCGGGTCGTCGCCGAGCGCGAGCCCGGTGGCCGAGCGGGGGACGACGGTCACGGCGCCGTACCGCTCGAAGCGGGCGAGCTCCTCCTCCACCATGCGCTGCCTTCCCTTCCCTTCGCGTGTGCGCTACTTGTTCGCGAGTTCCCGCAGGCGGCTGCGGTCGAGCTTGCCGGACGGCGTCAGGTCCACGTCCCCGTCGGCCAGGAAGTCGATCCGGGCCGGGAGCATGTAGTCGGGCAGCCGCAGCGCCAGCTCCCGGCGGAGCTCCGTCTCGTCCGGAAGGGAGTCGCCGGCGTCCCGCCGCCCCAGGACGAAGAGGGTGATCGCCTTTCCCGTCACGGGGTGTTCGGCCGGCACCGCGCAGCAGTCCGTCACCCACCGCACGGCGAGCGTCGCCGCCTCGACCTCCGACAGATGGACGAGGTTGCCGTTGATCTTCAGGGCGTCGTCGCGCCGGCCCAGGAAGACGAGGGCGCCGTCGCCGCGCCGCCACACGTAGTCGCCGGAGCGGTAGAAGCGCTCGCCGCCGGCGCCCGGCGGTTCGACGAGGGCCCGCGCGGTGCGCTCCGGGTCCCCGCAGTAGCCGACCATCATCTGGGGCCCGCCGATGAGCAGTTCACCGGTCTCGCCGTCGGGAACGGGCCGGAGCCCGTCGTCGACGACGAGGAGGTCGACCGAGGGCAGCGGGCCGCCGATCGGCAGGAACTCCTCCTCGTACCCGGCGATGTCGTCGGTGAGGAAGAGCGTCGCGCTGTGCGTGGTCTCGGTCGGCCCGTACCCGTGGACGTACGTGAGCCCCGGCACCATCGCGGCGAAGGCGCGCAGCACCGACACCGGGCAGGACTCGCCGCCGAACCAGAGCCGCCGCAGGGAGCTCAGGTCGCGGCGGCCCGCGTCGCTGAAGCGGCCCACCAGCATGCGGATCACCGAGGGCACGAGCAGGGTGTCGGTGATCCGCCACTCCTCGCACGCCCGGGTGATCTGGGTGGGCATCCGCAGCCGGGGCAGCAGATGGACGGTGCCGCCGACCAGGAAGGTCGACCAGAGGTCGACCACCGAGGCGTCGAAGAAGAGCGGCGCCACGTTGAGGTAGCGCATGTCCTCCTCGAAGCCGACCACCCGCTGCACCCCGTCGAGGAGGGCGCACATGGCCCGGTGGCTGATCACGACACCCTTGGGGGAGCCCGTCGACCCCGAGGTGAAGACGACGTACGCGTGGTCGTCGGGGGCGCGGCAGGCCAAGTCTGCGGCGCGGACGTCGGTCTCGGCCCCGGGATCCCACCACTCCCCGTCGGGCTCCGCGGGGAGCTCTCCGCCCACCGTCACGACGGTGCCCGCGGGCGCCCCGTCGAGCAGGCCGCGATGCTGGGGGTGGACGAGCGTCACGGTGGGTTCGCACATGCCGAGCAGCAGCGCGACCCGCGCCGACGGCAGTGACTCGTCCAGCGGGACGTACCGGGCGCCCAGCCGCAGCGCGGCCCACATGACCGTCACCGAGGCGACGGACTTGTCCATCACCATGGCGACGGTCGAACCCCGGCCGACACCGTGCCCGGAGAGGAGGTCCGTCAGCGTCTGCGTACGCCGGGCCAGGGTCGCGTACGAGACCCGCTCGCCGGAGTCCAGGTCCACCACGGCCGTGGCCGCGCTCTCGCGCCGGCCCTCCAGGAGCTCGTCCGCGAACCGCGGGGCGGTGCTCCCGCCGCAGTCGCTCATCCTTCCTCCCGCCAGGTCGTGGGGTCCTCCAGCCGGCGCCGGATCGCGTCCAGCAACTCCGGGAAGGTGTCCATCTGTTGGTCGTACGAGCCGAAGTGACCCAGGCCGTCCATCACCGTGAAATCGCTGCCCGTCAGGCCGTGCAGCTCCTCGGCGACCTCGAAGGGGACCCAGGGGTCGTCCTTCGAGTGGAACTGGGCGATGAAGCGCTGGTTGCCCCGGATCGCCTCCCAGTCCCACGGCCGGTCGAAGAAGCCGCTGCGGCGCTCCAGTTCGAAGCCGCAGTCGGTGTGGTGTCCGGCGACGGCGAAGGTGCCGAGCAGCGGGGCCGTCTCGGCGTACCGGAAGGCGGCGAGCGCCCCGGACGAGTGCCCGACGATCACCGTGTTCTCGTCCGGGCGGATGACGTCCGTGAGGTACGGAAGCCAGTACCGCATCCGGCCCTTGATGGGATCGGGGAAGGTCTCGGCCACCACGTGGTGGCCGAGGGCCTCCAACTCCCGTCGCAGGTACGGGAACCAGATGCCCTCGACGCTCGCCCCGGCGTTCCCGTGGATCAGGACGATCCGCGCGTCCGCTCGTGAACGGGACCCGGCCGGGGCCGGGCCCGTCGTGGCGATCTCAGACAGGGGACACCTCGTCGTCCAGGAGCTCTTCGAGGAGCCCGGAGAGGGAGCCCAGGGTGGCGAAGTTCTCCACCGTGAGCAGCTCCGGTTCGAGCTCGATGTCGTAGTACGTCTCGAAGGCCAGGGTCAGCTCGATCATCTGCGTCGAGTTCAGCGACAGCCCGCCGTTGAAGAGCGGGGTGCCGGACGTGAGGTCGACCCGCTGGTGCGGGAAGATCTCGGCGATGACCTCGCGGAGGTCGTTCTCGATGTCCGCCTGGGTCTTGCGGTCACTCACCCTCGGTTCAGCTCCTCTCCGGCGCCGCGGGGGTCTCGTCCTGCGTCTTGGGCGCCTCGTCCGCGGTCTTGGGACGGGTCTGCAGGAAGAGCGGGGTCCGCGGGATGTTCTGCTGGTCCTGGTGGAAGGGGTTGCGCTTGTTCTTCAGCGAGAGGTACATGGTGCGGCGGGCCCGGGCCTTCTCCTCGTCGGAGTAGAAGAGGAAGGCGATGTTGCCGGCGTTCTCCCGGCCCACCTCGGTGAGGGTCAGCTCCTCGTCGGTCTCCACCGCGTAGCCGCCCTCGACCAGCCAGTCGACCTCCCGGCGGTACTTCTCGAAGTTGGCGACGTCCTCCTTCCGGACGGTGCCGAAGACCGGGAAGAAGACCATGACGCGGTTCTCGACCTCGTCCTCGCTGCAGATCCGGCCCTGCTCGATGGGGAGGACACCGGCCTCCACGTCCCGCATCCACCGCTCCACGTCGGTGTGGTTGCGGTAGCTCCGCTCGCCCATGTAGTTCTCGGCGGCCGGACCGATGCCGAGGGTGTAGCTGGCGCGGTAACCGTTGCCGCCACAGGCGTGGTTGAGGCCGATCTCGCCCGGGTCGTCCAGGTGGGTGAAGAAGTTGATCAGGAGCTGCTTGTCGTAGCCGTAGGCCGCGAGCCCGTCCTTGATCTGGCGGTACTGGACCCGCTCGATGCTGCCCGAGGGCTTGACGTCGGCGACCTTCCCCGCCCGGATCTGCTGGTCGAGCCGCGTCCCCTCCCACTGGTTGAAGCGGTACGTCTGGACGAAGCTGGGCCGCAGCTCGGCGCAGATGCCCTCCAGGTCCCGGGCGAGGACCTCGTCGTCCTGCCCCGGCAGGTTGTACATCAGGTCGAGCGCGAAGGTGCGGATCCCGGCCTTGCGGATGTTCTCGGCGGTCTGGTGGACCTGCTCGACGGTGGCCTTGATGGTCAGCTTCCGCCGGATCTCCTCGTCGAGGGTCTGCACGCCGAAGGAGATGCGGGTGATGCCGAGCGACTTGAGCATCTCGATGTAGCCGTCCTTGGAGAGCCCGAGCGGGCTGCCCTCCAGGGAGATGCCGTCGACCTCGCTGAGGTCGAACTCGCGGTGCACGGCCTCCAGGATGTCGGCCATCGACTCCTGCTCCAGCGCGGAGGGGGTGCCGCCGCCGAACTGGACGTACTTGACCTTCGTCCCCTGGAAGTACTTCGAGCGCGCGTTGCGCTCGATCTCCTTCACCATCGCCCTGACGAAGCGCTTCTGCCGCTCGCCCTGGTACTTCGCCGCGGACTCCTTGAAGCACGCGCAGAAGTTGCAGAACGCCTCGCAGAAGGGGATGTGGAAGTAGAGCAGGATGTCGGTCTGCTCCGGGTGGGACTGCCGGTCCAGGAAGGAGAAGTACTCCGCCTTCTTCGCCTCGTCGTCGAGGGCGTCCTGGAAGCCGCAGATCTTGGGGTAGAACCAGGTGACGTTGGTGCGCTTCTCGGGGCTCTCGAACTCGTCCTTCAAATAGAAGTTCGAGTCAAGGCCGAGCATGAAGGGGTTCTCGACGTGGGTCGTCATGGCCTCGGTTCCCGTTCTCTGATCAGGAAGGCTGGCTGGCGGGCTGTCCCTTGGGACCCCGGCTCTGGTCGAGCACCGGGTAGGTGGCGCTCATCTCTCCGTTGATCTCGATCCACTGGAGCTTCTCCTCCGGCAGGTCGACGTCCGCCCAGATCGCCTCGGGCGGGCACTCGGCGACGCACGCGTTGCAGTCGATGCACTCCTCGGGATTGATGTAGAGCATGTCGGGGCCCTCGTGGAAACAGCTCACGGGGCAGACGTCCACACAATCCGTGTACTTGCAGCCGATGCACTCGTCGGTGACGACGTACGCCATCTCTTCGCTACCTCCGCGCTCTTCGTTCCCGGCCTCTTCGCCGCGACTCGTGTCACAGGGGGTGTGACGCCCTCACGCGTGGACCGGAGCGACCTCGGTCACCCGGCGCATCCACCCGAACCGGTCGACCGCCCCGCCCCGGTGGACGGACGAGAGCAGCTCCCGGAAACGCGTGGTCACGGGCCCGGCCGCCTCGCCGAGCCGGTGCTCCTCGCCCTCGTGCCCCAGCCCCGTCACCGGCACCACGCCGACCCCGGTGCCGGTGGCGAAGCACTCGCCGACCGTGCCGTCCGCGATGCCCTTGAGGACCTCGGCCAGCTCCACCTGCCGCTCGACGACCCTCGTCCCGGAGTCGCGCGCCAGCTTGACGACGGAGTCGCGGGTGATGCCCGGCAGGACGGTCCGGTCCAGGACCGGCGTGGTCAGGACCCCGTCGATCACGAAGAAGACGTTCAGCCGCCCGATCTGCTGGACGAAGCGGCCCTGCGGCCCGTCGAGCCACAGCACGTGGTCGTAGCCGTAGTTGGCGGCGATCTCGCCCGGGACGACGCCCGCGGCGACCGTGCCGGCGACGTTGACGTCACCCGTGCCGCCGGGCCAGGCCCGGACGTAGCCGTCGAGCGTCATCGCCCGCACCGGGCTCCCGGCGGCCGCGGCGGGATCCGCCACCGAGGCCAGCACGTAGAACAGGCAGTCGTCGGCCGGGGCCGCCGAGAGTCCCGTCCCGTCGGCGGCCAGCACCGCCCGCAGGTCCAGGGTCGCGCCCGGCTCCTCGGGCAGCCACCCCTGGTCCAGCTCCACCAGGGCGCGTACGGAGCTCCACACCCGGTCGAAGTCGACCTGCGGCAGGGCGAGGCGCCGGGCTCCGTTGTTGAGCCGCTTGATGTGACTGTCGGGACGGAACACGGAGACGGTCCCGTCCGCCATCCGGTGCGCCGTGAACCCGTCGATCACGACCTGCCCGCCGTGCACGGCGGCGGCGGTGGGCCGCAGCGCCGGGATCGCGTCGCGGTCGGCGACGGTCAGCCCCTGCCAGCTGCGGCGCTTCCCGGTCCGCATGAAGAACGCGTGGTCGGTGAGGATCGCCCCGGTGGACGAACCCGCCTCCGGCCGGGGGCGAGGGGTGCTGGTCGGCGTGACGACCAGTTCGTTGCTCATGCGCGGACACCTTCCTTTTCCTTGAGTACGGGGCGCTGGGTGCCGGTCGCGCCGGCGGCCGCGATGTCGACCTCGACCTCGGTGAGGACGGAGGCGACCAGCCGTTCCACCCGGTCGAGGTCTCCCTCGAAGTGGAGCCGGGCGACCCGGTTGCTGAAGATGTCGGCCGGGTCGAGGACCGTGCCCGGCTCGGCCTCCGGGACGAGCCCCCGGAACTCCTCGGCCCGGAGGAACGGCTCGGCACCGGAGAGCGTCCCGGCGAAGGGCCCGGGACGGTCGGTCGTGACGAACGCCAGACCCGCGCTCACCGGGGAGAGGGGGCCAGGCTCGTGCCGCACGCCCCGGGCGGCGTCCACGGCGGCGGCGCACAGGTCCACCCCGGGGCCGGCGAGCACCAGTTCGGGGATGCAGTCGCCGGCCAGCCGGGCACCGACCTCGATCAGCACGGGCCGGCCGCCGCGGTCGATCCGGGTCTCGATGTGGAAGGGGCCGACGGTCAGGTCGAAGGCCTCCACGACCCGCCGGGCGAACTCCTCCAGGAGCGCGCCGTGCGGGGAGTGCGCGGGGGCGGTGGCGATGTGACCCGTCTCGAAGAAGTCGGGCGGGTCCGAAAGGAACTTGGTGGTGACGCTGGCGACGTGCGGACCGGCGCCGTCCACCCAGCCGTCGAGGGAGAACTCCGGCCCCTCGACGTACTCCTCCACCAGCGCGACCCGCCGGGGGCTGGGATGGAACTTCACCTCGCCGGGCCGGTGCACGGCCGCCAGGGCGCGCTCGTACTCCTCCGCGTCGCGGCAGAGACTCACCATCAGGCTGCCGCCGCAGTCCACCGGCTTGACCACCACGGGGAACGGCAGCGGGCAGGGGCCCGCCGACTCGGGCGCGACGGGCACCGAACGCGGGAAGGCGATGTCCCGTTCGGCGCACCGCCGGCGCATCACGTCCTTCTGGCGCACCGCCTCGGCGGCCTCCGCGCCGAGCGCCGGCAGGCCCAGCGTCCGGGCCAGCTCCGCGCTCTCCGGCACGACGTACTCGAAGCCCGCGACGACCCCGGTGGGCCGGGCCCCGGACTCCTCGACGCGGCGGAGCAGGCCGGGCACGCCGAGCTCGGGATGCCAGTCGACGACGGTCGCGCCCGCCGTGACCTCCGGCGGCAGCAGCTCGGGGAACTGGGTGGGGATCAGACAGGGGATGCCGGCCCGTACCGCGCGGGCGGCGAGCCGCACCCCGGCGGAGAGGGGCTGGACGACGATCAGCACGGGATGACCTCCGATGACGCTCCGGCGAGGAACCGCTCGTCGTCCCCGAGGAAGCTCCAGTCGGGTGCGGGCGTGGGCAGGTCCCGCTCCGAGCGGGACATCAACAGGGTGCGGCGGGGGCGGAGTTCGGCGCCCCGCAGGGACTTCGCCCGGTAGGAGGTGACGCCGAGGTGGACGGCGTCGAGGCCGCGCGCGAGGGCGAGCCGCAGCGGCTCGTACACGGTCGCCTCGAAGTACTCGCCACTGGCTCCGTGCCCGCCCGCGTAGTCGCAGCCGAACACCCGCATGTGCAGCGTCCGGCCGTGGACGATCCCCAGGGCGAAGGCGGCCGGGCGGTCCTTCTCGTCCACGACCTCCGTGATCACCACGTTGTCGCTGGACTCCTTGCTGCCGGACCCGTCGTCGCCGGGGCCCTCGTCGTCGGAGCCGATGCTCAGACATCGGTGCAGGTACCGGAGCGCGCCCTCCTCGCTGAGCTCCTCACCGTGCCGGACCTGCACCTGGACGACGAGCGGCGCGTACCGCTCCAGGTCCGCCGGATCGGCCGTGAGGCTACGGGACCGGTAGCCGCCGGCGGCGAGCCGCCGCAGATCGCGGCGGACCAGCGACCGCCGCGAGGCGGGCAGCGCGGCGACGTGCTCCTCGAAGCCCGCGCCGCGCGGGCGGACCACCGCCGTGGGCAGACAGGGCGTGGCGACGGTGGCGAAGCCGGGCAGCGCGGCGAGCTCCCGGGCCTCCTCGTCGGGCAGGTACCACCAGGACACGTGCCGGGCGCCCCGCTCCTCGGCCCGCTCCAGGAGGCGGTCGCAGAGGGCGGTCAGGAGCCGGCCGCGGTCCGCGCCGGAGAGCCCGGGACGCAGCTGGATCCGGTTGTCGTAGCCGGTGCGCGAGCCGGCGAGGACCTGCACGTCCGGGGTGTAGCCGAGGAGCGTGGCCTCGTTGTAGAGCGGATTGCTGTCGCCGCCGGACGCCGTGTGGAAGGGGACGAGGGCGCCGGTCGGACCGGTCTCCCCGTCGTGGCCGACGAGGTACTCCGTACGGAAGCCGCGGTCGCCCTCCTGGGAGACCGTCCAGCGGCGCGAGGTGTAGAACCCGCCCTCGTCGAGCCATGACTCCTCGGCCCCGGAGGCGTCGAGCCGGGCCCGCTCGCCCACGGTGAAGGATGTGCAGGGGGTCAGCCGGTCCATGCCTCGTCCCGCCTCTCGGTCGTGTACGTCCCCTTGGCGAGGATCCAGGTGGCGACGACGCTCAGCACGGCGACCAGCGTGGCCGCCGTCGGAGCGCTGGTGAAGAGCAGCAGGAGCGCGGCGACGCCCGAGCCGATGGGGATGGTGCCGAACGCGAAGGTGCGGTAGACGGCGTTGACCCGGCCCAGCATCCCCTCGGGCGACACCAGTTGACGTCGGGTCAGGGCGTGCACGTTGTAGAACGCGATGGCCGCGCCGTACACGAGCATCGCCACCATGAAGCCCGCGGCGCCCCAGAGGCCCAGGCCGAGCGACCAGAGCGCGGCGAGCAGCGCCGCCTGGGAGACCAGCAGGGCCCACACCCAGGACCGGGCGCCGTCCCCGCCGCCGTACCGGGCGGTGGCCCTGGCGCCGATCACGCTGCCGACGCCGGCCGCGCTGAAGCCGAAGCCGAGGAAGGTGACGGAGTGGTCCGTCTCCTGCACCACGGCGATGAACAGCACGCTCAGGGCGACTTGTTCGGCCAGGTTGAACAGGGCGCCGGACGCGACCAGTCGGCGCAGCGGGTCGGAGGCGGCCACGGCGGCGAAACCGGCCCGGATGGAGGCGTTCTCCCGGGTGGCCCGGTTCCGCGAGGGCTTCCGGCGCATCCGCAGCGCCGCCCCGCCGAACAGGTAGGAGACGGCGTCGAGGGCGACGGCGAGCACCGGTCCGAGACCCGAGACGATCAGGCCTCCGACGGCCGGCCCGGCGGTCTGGGAGACCGCGTTGACCGCCGCCAGCTGACCGTTCGCGCGGGTCAGCTCCTCGGTCTCGACGGTGTCCGGTACATAGGCGAGCAGCGAGGTGTCGAAGAGCGCGGTGAACGCTCCGAGCAGCATCGCCGCCGCGAAGAGCATCGTGTAGTCCAGCCACGCCGCGGCGGCAAGCACCACGACCAGGAGCAGGACGACGGCGCGTGCGAAGTGGGACAGATAGAGCAGCGGCGCGCGGTCCCGCAGATCCGCGAGCCTGCCGGCGAAGGGCGTGACGACGAGTACGGGGACGAACTGCGCGCCGCTCAGCAGGGCGATCTGCGAGGGGGAGGCGCCGAGGTCCACCGCGGCGAGGACGGGCAGGGCGACCAGCGTCAGCTGCGAGCCGGCCGAGGAGACGGCCTCGCTCGCCATGAGGGCCCGGAACGCGGCGGGCAGGCGACGGCTCCCGGCCGCCGGTGTGGTCTTGCTCATCAGGACGTTCCGCTCCCCGGGCCGTCGGGGACCTTGCCCGCGTGGAGGGTGAAGACCATCGGGACGGGCCCGAAGTTCTCGACGACCCGCAGGCCCTCGGAGTCGGCCGCCCGGTCCGTGGTCACACAGGCGTCGAACTCCCCGGCGGCGCACAGGGCGGCGGCGCGGGAGTTGCTGCTGGCGAAGGAGACGGTGCCCCGGTCGGCCACCAGACAACTGGGGGCCGGGTGGGAGACGATCGTGGCGACGTCGGTCTGGCCGGGACGGCCGGCGAGGACCATGTCGTGGGTGTCCAGGATGAAGCTGTCGACCATCTCCAGGCGGTGCAGATTGCCGAAGACGAGGTCGTGGAGGCGCGGGTAGACGGCGCAGGCCAGGATGGCCTCGGTGCCGTCGAAGGCCATGACGTCGAGCCCGTCCTCCACCTCGGAGTGGAGCACGACCGTCCCGGCGAGGTCCCGCTCGGCGAACCAGTGGTGGGCGGCCTTCTCCAGATTGGTGCCGGAGGGGCCGAGGGTGTGGATCCTGGCGACTCTCGACAGTGTCCGGTCGCGGTCGGCCGTCAGTCCCGTGCTGACGTTCATGCGTGTCGTCCCCCGCTTCGGTCTGCGTGCGCGCCGTCCGCCGGCGCTCCGGCCTCGGTCCCGTCCCCGGCCGTGTCGATCCGGAGCAGCCATCCGTGCTTGTCGGGCGTACGTCCGTGCTGGACGTCCAGGAGGGCGTTCCGGAGCCGCCCGGTCACCGGACCCTCCCGGCCGTCGCCGATGGTCAGGTCCTCGTCCCCGGTGCCGAGGCGGCCCACGGCGACGACCACGCCGGCGGTCCCGCAGGCGAACATCTCGGTGAGACGGCCGGAGCGGATGCCGTCGCGGACCGTGTCGATCGCGGCGGGCTCCTCGGTGGCGCGCAGACCGAGGTCCCCGGCGAGGGTGAGCAGCGAGTCGCGGGTGAGGCCGCGGACGATCGTTCCGTCGCAGGGGGGCGTGGTCACCCGTACGCCGTCCTCGTCGTCCCAGACGAGGAAGACGTTCATGGTGCTGAGCTCCTCCACCCAGCGGCGCTCGATCCCGTCGAGCCACAGGACCTCGGCGTACCCCGCGGCCTGGGCCCGGGTACGGGTCAGCAGTCCGGCGGCGTAGTTCCCCGCGCACTTCGACTCGCCCGTGCCGCCGCGTACGACGCGGACGGTCTCGGTGGCGGTGGAGACCGCGAGCGGCCGGAAGTCGTTCCCGAAGCAGGGGTCGGCGGGGTAGGCGAGGAAGACGCAGCGGGCGCGCCGCGAGGGCTTGAGCCCCAGGTCGGCCTCGGTGCCGAGCAGCAGGGGCCGGAGGTAGAGGCTCTGCCCGTACCCGCCGGGCACCCAGGCCTCGTCGGCTGCGACGAGGGCGGTACAGGTCCGGGTGAACAGCTCGGCCGGCATCTCGGGCATGGCGAGCCGGGCGGCCGAGAGCCCCAGCCTGCGGCCGTGGTCGGCCGGCCGGAAGAGGGACACCGAGCCGTCCTCGGTGCGGAAGGCCTTGAGTCCCTCGAAGACGGCCTGCCCGTAGTGGAGTCCCAGGGTCGCCGGGTCCATCGACAGCATGGCGTAGGGCTCGATGGTGGGTTCGGACCAACCGGTGTCGGCGTCCCACTCCACGACGGCGACATGGCCGGTGGAGTGGCGGCAGAAGCCCGGGTCCCGGAGGACGGCCGCGGGCGGTTGCGGTGTCGGTGTCGGTGTCGGTGTCGGTGTCGGGCCGGACGTCGCCGTGGGTGGAGTCGTGGGTGGCGTCGGGCCGGTCGGGTCGGGCGCGCGGCCCTTCGGTATCTCAGACATGGACCTCGGCACCCCACAGACCGAGCGGCGCCAGCGGGCCGCCGTACCGGTGGGGCTTGGTCTCGGGGCGCCGCAGCAGCGTCTCGTACAGGAAGTCGGTGGCCCGCGACCTGTAGGTCTCGTCGTCCTCGATCGTCTCGATCTCCTCGATGAGGGCGACGAGTTCGCGGACGCTCTCCACGATCTCCGCCTTGGCGCCGAGGCGGCGCCGGCCCCGGCCGTCGTCGGTGAAGAGGCCGTGCGCGGCGAGCCAGGTGCCCAGCGCGAAGCCGGTTCCGGCGTCGAAGTTGCGCAGCGGTTCGGGCTGAGCCGGGTAGCGGAAGAGACGTTCCAGCAGGATGTACTCGAAGACGACGGGCCCGAACGGCACTTCCTCCTCGAAGCAGGCGATCGCCGACTTCATGTCGACCTTGAGCTCCTCCAGGAGGCCGGGACGCCACTTCGTCTTCAGCGCCAGGTGCTGGTCGAGCGGGCGGGGGCCGGTGTGGTGGAAGTAGTCGTGCAGGTAGCCCCAGACGCACCGGGCCTGGTACACGTCCTCGGGGTCGAGCCCCACGGAGAGCAGCCGGCCGTCTCCGGCGAACGGCGAACCGGGGCCGCAGAGGCGGTCCGTGATGCCCAGGGTCTGGGCCCAGATGTCGACGTGCCGGTTGAAGAAGAACCAGGCGAAGTTCTGGTGCGTACAGGGCGTCGCCGCCGGAACGTTCTCCGGGAAGAACACCACGCAGTTGCCCTCCCGCAGCCCACGGGAGGCGGACAGCAGGCGCGTCGACTGGAAGACGGCCTTGGGGTGCGGATAGACGGACTGGAGGTGGGGGGTGCAGTCGGGATCCTGCCGGACGACGGAGAACGCCTCGATGTGGACCTCGTGGCGGTCGCTGTTGGGAAGGACCACGGGCCCGACGAACGCGGCCGCCTCTCCGTCGAGCGGGGCGGGCACGGTGTCCCGGGTGGCGTCGAAGTGCGGTGTGCCCTCGCACCCGGAGTCCCGCCAGGCGGTCAGATCGGCGAGTGTGGCCGATATCTGACGCCCCGACAGAAGACCGGTCAGGCCCTCGACCGTTCTGAGGAGATCGCCCAGCGCCTCGCTCGTCTCCCCGCTCTCCTCGCCGCTCCGCACCCTCCGGATGCGGTCGACGGCGGGGACGACGTGCCGTTCGAAGTCCAGAAGTCTGGCCACAGTACGCGGACCCACTACACCCCCCACAGTGATGGTTCCCCTGCGCGGAGCCGTTGACTCCGCTTGTTCACGCTGACGCAAAACCACTGCTGATCGGGGACGCTAACATCCCAACTCGCTCTCGAACAATGGATGTTCGGATTTCACATCGCCGCCTCCCCGACCTGCGGAAACGCGATCCGGTTCCCGTCGTGGGTGGCGTCCTGTCGCCGTCGGGCCGCCGTCGGCGCCGAGCGGCAGGGGGTGTTCGGGTGGCGACCCCTGCCCGATGACGGGTGTTTTCCATGGGTTCGACAGGGATTCGATTGCCGGAGTGTGGCGGATGCGTGACGGGGTGTGGCAGATGCATGACAAGTCCTCAACTCCCTTGAGCGGCGCCCGTGGAGCGGACAGGCTGTTGATCACGCCGGATCGCCCCACACGGCTCCCGGCGGTGCGTGTGACCGCACGCGCCCCCCACAGTCGCGCCGCCCCACATCAGGCGCGACGCCGAAGAGGAGGACTCCCTCGCATGGCACTCCCGCAGCACACCAAGGCCCGCCTCGCGCTGACCGTCTCCGCCGCGACCGCGGCCGCCCTGCTCGGCACCTTCGCCGCCGTCCCCGCCCAGGCGGCACCCGCCGAGGGCGTCGTCCTCGCGGCCGGTTCGGCCGACGCGGTGCCCGGCAGCTACATCGTCACCCTCAAGCAGGGCGCGGGCTTCAAGGCCGCCTCCGCCAAGGGCCGGAACCTGATAGCCGGTTACGGCGGCACGGTCCGCAAGACCTTCGGCTCCGCCCTCAACGGCTACACGGCCACCCTCGGTGAGGCGGAGGCCCGCCGCCTCGCCGCCGACCCGGCCGTCGCCTCCGTCGAGCAGAACCAGGTCTACCGCGCCGACGCGACGCAGACCAACGCCCCCTGGGGCCTGGACCGCATCGACCAGGCGAACCTCCCGCTCTCCGGCACGTACACGTACCCCGACACCGCCGGCAGCGGCGTCACCGCGTACGTGATCGACACCGGCGTCCGCATCTCGCACTCGCAGCTCGCCGGCCGGGCGGTGAACGGCTACGACGCGGTCGACGGCGACTCGGTCGCCCAGGACGGCAACGGTCACGGCACGCACGTGGCCACCACCATTGCGGGATCCACGTACGGCGTGGCCAAGGCCGCGAGGATCGTGGCCGTCCGGGTCCTCGACAACAACGGTTCCGGCACCACCGCCGGCGTCATCGCGGGCATCGACTGGGTCACCTCGAACCACGCCGCGGGGGCCCCGGCCGTCGCCAACCTCTCCCTCGGCGGCGGCGCCTCCACCGCCCTCGACAACGCGGTGAAGAACTCCATCGCGGACGGCGTCACCTACGCCGTCGCCGCGGGCAACTCCGGTGTCAACGCGGCCTCCACGTCTCCCGCCCGCGTCGCCGCCGCCATCACGGTCGGCGCCACGAGCAACACCGACGCCAAGGCCGGCTGGTCCAACTACGGTTCGGTCCTCGACCTGTTCGCCCCCGGCGTGTCGATCACCGCGGGCTGGCACACGAGCGACACGGCCACGAACACGATCTCGGGCACCTCGATGGCCACCCCGCACGTCGCGGGCGCCGCCGCCGTCTACCTCGCGGGCCACGCCTCCGCCACTCCGGCGCAGGTCGCGACCGCCCTGGTGAACGGAGCCACGCCGAACAAGGTGACCAGCCCGGGCAGCGGCTCGCCCAACCGCCTTCTGCGGCTCGTCCCGTGACGCGCACGTGACCGGTCGGGGGTCTTGCGCGGACCCCCGGCCCTCTCTACCCTCGCGGCTCAATGGTTAGGAAAACTTCCTAACGAATGAGCCGCGAAGGAAAGGGAGTTGTCATGCGTCGACGAAGCGTCTCGCTTCTCGGGCTCGCCGGACTGCTGGTGCTGCCCCTGACGTCGATCCCCCAGGCACAGGCGCACCCCCAGGCGCAGCCGAGCGCACAGGAACGGGCGGCCGCCGCCGACGGCCTGGTCTCCGCCGGAAAGCCGGTGACGGCCTCGTCCGTCGAGGCGGCCGGTCTTGAACCCGCCCGGGCGGTGGACGGCAGCGCCACCACCCGCTGGGCCAGCGTGGAGGGCGTCGACCCGCAGTGGCTCCGGATCGACCTCGGGGCGACGCACACCGTCTCCCGGGTGAAGCTCACCTGGGAGGCCGCCTACGGCAAGGCCTACCGCGTCCAGACCTCGCCCGACGGATCGACCTGGACCGACATCCACTCCACGACCACCGGCGACGGAGCCGTCGACGACCTCGCGGTCTCCGGCACGGGCCGGTACCTCCGGGTGTACGGCACCACGCGCGGCACCCCGTACGGGTACTCCCTCTGGGAGGTCGAGGTCTACGGCGCCCCGACCGGCGGCGGCGTCCCCGGCGGGCCGGCCGTTCCCTTCGGCAGCCACCTCAGGCCCTACACCGCCGGGACGCTCAAGCCCTCCGGCGCCCAGGCGACGATCGACCAGAAGGTCGTCGAGTACTACGACAAGTGGAAGGCCGCCTTCGTCCGGCAGAACTGCGGCAACGGCTGGTACCAGATCATCTCGCCGGACGCCGACCACCCCTACGTCGCCGAGGCGCAGGGGTACGGCATGGTCATCGCCGCCACCATGGCCGGCGCCGACCCCGACGCGAAGAAGATCTTCGACGGGCTCGTGAAGTGGAAGATCGACCACCCGTCCTCGATCAACCCGAACCTCCTCGCGGCCGAACAGGACGCCTCCTGCAAGAGCGTCAACGGCGGTGACGGCGCCACCGACGGCGACATGGACGTGGCGTACGGTCTGCTCCTCGCCGACAAGCAGTGGGGGAGCGCCGGCGCGTACGACTACAAGGACCTCGCGCTCAAGCACATCGCCGCGATCAAGAAGGACGAGCTCAACCCGACGACCAAGCTGCTGAAGCTCGGCGACTGGACCAGCTCCGGCGACCAGTACTACTACCTGTCCCGCACCTCGGACTGGATGGTCGACCACTTCCGCGCCTTCCGTACGGCCACGGGCGACACCGCCTGGGACGCGGTCCGCAGTGCCCACCAGACGCAGATCTCGCGCCTCCAGTCGACGTACGCCTCCGGCACCGGGCTGCTGCCCGACTTCGTCATCGACACGAACACCACCCCCCGGCCCGCCACGGGCCAGGTCCTGGAGGACCCCAACGACGGCGCGTACTGGTGGAACGCGTGTCGTACCCCCTGGCGCATCGCGGACGACGCGGTGACCAGCGGGGACGCCACGTCACTCGCGGCCGCGCGGAAACTGAACGGCTGGATCAAGACGAAGACCGGCGGCGACCCGAACAAGATCGCCATCGGCTACAAGCTCAACGGCACCCAGATCTCGGCGGGCAGCGAGGCCGCCTTCTTCGCGCCGTTCGCCGTGGCGGCGATGACCGACCCGTCCAGCCAGGCCTGGCTGGACGCCCTCTGGAACAAGATGCTGGCGACTCCCGTCGACACCAGCAGCTACTTCTCGGCCAGCATCCAGCTCCAGGTCATGATCACGGCCTCGGGGAACCACTGGGTCCCGTAGGGGACGCCCCGCCGATCAGTGGTGGAAGAGCCTCAGCCCGGTGCGCGCGAGCGTGATCCCGTGCTCGCGGCAGGCGTCCTCGACGTCGGTGGAACGGATCGACCCACCGGGTTCGGCGATGGAGGTGACGCCGTGCCGGTGCGCGTGGTCGACGTTGTCCCGGAAGGGCAGCGCGCCGTCCGAGGCGAACGCCACACCGGTCAGCTCCGCGAGCCACTCGCCGCGCTGCTCGTCGGTGAGGTCGGGGGCGGGCACGGACAGGGCCCCGGACAGGCGCGCGCGCTCGTCCGGGGTGAGGTCGCCCTCGACGAACCGGATCTGCCAGTTGATCCGGTCCTGCCGGCGGATGCCCGGCCGGAAGGCGAGCGCGCGGACGGCGGGGTGGCGGCGCAGCCACCACGTGTCGGTCTTCGCGCCCGCCAGCCGGGTGCAGTCCACCCGGGACTGTTGCCCGGCGCCGATCCCGAGCGTCGCCCCGCCGCGTACGTAGCAGACGGAGTTGGACTGGGTGTAGCGCAGCACCGCGAGTCCGAGCAGCAGGTCCTCCGCGGCCGCCGGCGTCAGCGCGCCGCACACGACGTCGTCGAGGAGGGCGGGGGAGATGGGCAGGTCGTCGCGCTGCTGGGTCAGCCGCACGCCGTACACCTCCCGGGCCTCGTGGCTCGGCGGGGTGAAGCTCTCGTCGGCCTCCATGACGAGGAAGCGGCCCCTCTTCTTCGCGCTCAGGGTCGCGACCGTGCCGGGAGCGAAGCCGGGGGCGATGACACCGTCGCAGACCACGCGGCTCAGCAGTTCGGCGAGTTCGGCGTCGACCGGGCGCGAGACGGCGGCGAAGTCGCCGTAGGAGGACTTCGGATCGGCGTCGCGGGCGCGCAGGTAGGCGCTGGTCAGTGCTCCGACCCGGTCGCGGTCGACGCCGTACAGCCCGGCGGTCACCTCGTCGACGGGCCCGGCCACCGCCGCGCCGGCGGGCGAGACGTGCTTGAAGGAGGCGGCGGCCGGCCGTCCCAGGACGCGGCTCGCCTCCCGGACCAGCTGCCAACTGTTCAGCGCGTCGAGAAGGTTGATGTAGGACGGGCTGCCGTTCACCACCCGGACCGGCCGACTCCCGGACGCCACCGGCGCGGTGGTCGCCTCCCGCTGCTGGGGGTTGATTCCGTAACGCAGTTCCATCTCCAGGCCTCCTGGGTCAGCGGGACATCACTGACGCAGGCGCCCAGGCGGTCGACGCGCACGCGGGAAAGACGGGGGTGACTGCCGCTCCCCGGTGGTGATCCACCTTCGCCAGTCGCGGCCGGGCACGATGCTACCCGTACGGAACGACGACGGCGCGCCGCACCCCCCGTGGGGGAAGTGCGGCGCGCCGCCGTGCTGTTGGCGCCGGGAGGATCAGACCGCCGGAGCCGGGAAGGTCGGGTACTCCACGCCGGAGACGTGCTGCACGACGCGGATGACCTGGCACGAGTAGCCGAACTCGTTGTCGTACCACAGGTAGAGGATCGCGTTGTCGCCGTCGACCTTGGTCGCGCCGGCGTCCACGATCGACGCGTGGCGCGAGCCGACGAAGTCCATGGAGACGGCGTCGGGGGCCGTGGTGAAGTCGATCTGGCGCTTCAGCGGCGAGTGCAGCGAGACGTCGCGGAGGTACTCGAGGACCTCCGCGCGGGTGGTCTCGCGGCCCAGGCGCAGGCTCAGGATCGCGATCGAGACGTCCGGCACCGGCACGCGGATCGAGCTGCCGGTGATCGGGGCCTTGAGCTCCGGCAGCGCCTTGGCGACGGCCGAGGCGGCACCGGTCTCGGTGATCACCATGTTGAGCGGCGCGGAACGGCCGCGGCGGTCGGCCTTGTGGTAGTTGTCCAGCAGGTTCTGGTCGTTCGTGAACGAGTGGACCGTCTCCACGTGGCCGCGCAGCACGCCGTACTCGTCGTCCATGGCCTTCAGCGGCGGGACGATGGCGTTGGTGGTGCACGAGGCGCAGGAGAGGATCTGCTCGTCCGGCTTGACCGTCTCGTGGTTGACGCCGTGCACGATGTTCGGCACGTCACCCTTGCCGGGCGCGGTCAGGACGACCTTGTCGATGCCGGGGCGCAGGTGCTTGGAGAGGCCCTCGCGGTCGCGCCACTTGCCGGTGTTGTCGATGAGGATGGCGTTGTCGATGCCGTACGCCGTGTAGTCGACCTCGGAGGGGTCGTTGGCGTAGATCACCTTGATCGTGTTGCCGTTGGCGACGATGGTGCTGTTGGCCTCGTCGACCGTGATCGTGCCCTGGAACTGGCCGTGGATGGAGTCGCGGCGCAGCAGCGAGGCGCGCTTCACGAGGTCCTGGTCGCCACCGCCGCGGACGACGATCGCGCGCAGGCGCAGACCGTTGCCGGAGCCGGCCTTCTCGATGAGGAGGCGGGCGACGAGGCGGCCGATGCGGCCGAAGCCGTAGAGGACGACGTCACGCCCGTCACGGCGCTCGATCTTGTTCTCACCCGTGGCACCGGCGACGGCCTCGGCGGTGAAGTCCGCCACCGAGAGACCGCGGTCGTCGGTCTTGTACTCGGCGGCCAGCATGCCGATGTCGATCTGGGACGGGCCCAGGTCGAGGGTGGTGAGGGTCTGGAGGAACGGGAGCGTCTCGGTGACCGAGAGCTCCTCGCCGTCGATCTGCCGGGCGAAGCGGTGGGTCTTGAGGATGCTGACCACCGACTTGTTCACCAGGGAGCGGCTGTGGACCAGGACGGTTATGTCCTGCTCCCGGTGCAGCTTCCCGATGATCGGGATCATCGACTCCGCGATCTCCTCGCGGTTCTTCCAGCTGGTGAACGAGTCGTCATTGACAGTCACAAGTTTATCTTTCGAGCTAGGCGGCGCTCATATGGTAACCCCCGGCCGGTTTGATCAATCAAGGGGTGCCGAACCGTACGATGGACGGCGTCGGGATCCGCCGCAGAGCGGGCCCGCCCTACCTTGATGCGGGGGCATGGTGGTGAAGTTCGGGCTGCTCGGTTCACTCGTGGTCCACGACGGGACGGAGCCGCGGCCGGTCACCGGCCCCAAGGTCCGCATCCTCCTCGCCGCACTGCTCCTCGACGCCGGCCGCACCGTCCCCAGGGACACGCTCAAAGCGGCCCTCTGGGGCGACTCGGTCCCCGCCAGCGCCGACGCCTCCCTCGCCAACCACCTCACCCGGCTGCGCAGGGTCCTCGCGGACAGCGACGGGACCGCGGTCACGGGCCGGGCCGCCCCGGCCGACGGCGGGACCGAGGGACGCCTGCGCACCGTGGCCCCCGGCTACCGGCTCCACGTCCGCGAGGGCGAGCTCGACGCCGACGTGTTCGAGACCCGGATCCGGGCCGCCCGGCAGGCGCACGAGCGGGAGGAGTGGGAGGCCGTCCTGCGCGAGACCGCCGCCGCCATGAGCCTGTGGCGCGGCACGCCCCTGGCGGACCTGGCCCCCTTCTCCGAGACCGAGGGGCCCGCCCTCCGCGTCCACCAGCTCCTGGAGGCGCGCCTCCAGGCCCTGGAGTGGAGCTGCGACGCCGAGCTCCACCTGGGACGGCACCACGACCTGATCCCCCAGCTGACCACCCTCGCGGCGGAGCAACCGCTGCGCGAGGGGTTCCACCAGCGGCTCATGCTGGCCCTGCACCGCTCCGGCCGCCAGGCCGAGGCCTTCTCCGTCTTCCACCGGCTGCGCCGGAACCTGGTCGACCAGCTCGGTACGGAACCGGGAGCCGCCGTCCAGCAGGCCCACCAGGAGGTGCTCGCGGGAGCCCCGGCACCCCGCCCGCGACCCCGCCCCCGACCCCGCCCGGAGCCGGCCCGCCCGCCCTTCCAGCTGCCCTGCGAGGGAGAGGCCTTCACCGGCAGGGAACCGGAGGCGGCGGCGCTGCGATCCCTGCTCACGGCGGATGCGCCCTCCCGGCCCGTGGTCATCTCCGGCATGGGAGGTGTGGGCAAGACCGCACTCGCCGTCCACGTCGCCCACCGCGTCCGCGAGGCCTACCCGGACGGCGCCCTCTTCGCCGATCTGCGCGGCTACTGCGTCGGCGGCGCCCGCACGGCCCACGAGCTGCTCGCCCGCTTCCTGTCGGACCTGGGCGTACGCCACGACAGCCTGCCCGACGACACGGACGACCGGGCCCTCCTCTTCCGGACCGCGCTCGCCGAGCGCCGCGTGCTGCTCGTCCTCGACAACGCGCGCAACGCCGCCCACGTGGCCGCTCTCCTCCCGGCCGGCGGCCCCAGCGCGGCCCTGATCACCAGCAGGCAGCTGCTCGCCGACCTGCCCGGCGCCGTCAAGGTCCCCCTCGCCCCGCTGGCGGAGTCCGACCAGCACGCCCTCCTCGCGAGGCTCTGCGGCGAGGAGCGCGTACGGCGCGAGCCCGAGGCCCTCGCCGACATCATGACCGCGTGCGGGGGCCTGCCGCTGGCCCTGCACATCGTCGGCGGCCGGCTGGCGTCCCGGCCCGCGTGGCCCCTCGCCCTCCTCGCCAAGCGGCTCACCCCCCACCAGGGCCGGCTGGAGACCCTCGCCATGGGCACCGTCGACGTCCAGCGGACCTTCGCGATGAGCTACGTGGCCATGCGCGACAGCGACGAGCCCCTCGAACGCGAGGCGGCCAGGGCCTTCCGGCTGCTCGGCCGCCTGTGGGCGGGCCACCCCGTCACCCCGCAGGCCACCGCGGCGCTCCTGGACGTCACGGAGGTCCGCGCCGCCGCCCTCCTCGACGTCCTGGCCGACGCCCACCTCCTCCTCGACCCGGAGCCCGACCGGTACGCCTTCCACGACCTGCTCGGCGAGTACGCGGCGCAGCGGGGAGAGGAGGAGGAGACCCCGGAGGACCGGCGGGCCGCCGTCCTGCGCATCCTCTCCTGGTACGTCGAGGCCGTCGCGGCCGCGTCCCTCGCGGCCACCGGCGAGACGCAGTCCCCGCCGCCGCTGGACGCCGAGGGCCGGGGCGGCGGCCTGACCCCCGTGTCGCTGCCGGAGTTCGCCGACGACGACGAGGCGATCCGCTGGAGCGCGCGGGAACTCCCCGCCGTCCAGGACGCGATCACCCTCGCCGGGGAGCTGGGCCGCTCCGACATGGCCTGGCGGCTCGCGGTGGGCCTCTTCGGCTACGCCGCCACGCACTGGTGGACGGGGGAGTGGGACGCCTGCCTGGAGCAGGCGATGGAGATCGCGCGCGCCCGGGACGACCGGCTCGGGCAGGCCTGGCTGCACCGGCGGATGGCCGTCGCCCACGGCATGGCGTTCCGCAACGACGCCTGTCTCGAACACCTCGGGACGGCCCTGGAGTTCTTCACCCAGCGCGGCGACCTGGCGGCCCGGGCCTCCATCCTCGGCAACCTGGCCGCCGTGTACCTGCAGATGGAGGACGCCGATCAGGCGCTCGTGCACGCCGAGCTCTCCCGCGACCTGTACCGGATGAGCGGGAACGCGCGCGGCGAGGCGATGATCCTCAGCAGGATCGCCGAAGTCCGCAAACTGGTCGGCGCGTTCGACCTGGCGGCCACGGAGTTCCGGCGGGTCATCGACCTACTGCGCGGCAGCGGCCACTGGGTCTTCCTCGCCACCGCCCTCACCAGCTACGGCGACATCCTTCGCGGACTCGAGCGCCGCGACGAGGCGTTCGCGGCCCTGTCGGAGGCCCTCGGCATCCGCCACCGGATGAACGACCACGGCGGCACCGCCGACTGCCTGGTCTTCACGGCCCGCGCCCACCACCACTTCGGGGAGTGGACGGAGGCCCGGACGACCTGGGAGACGTGCCTGGAGCTCGCGCGCAAGCACCATCTGACCAAGCGGATCGACGAGTGCCTGGCGGGGCTGGCCGACCTCCCCCCGGACGTGGCGAGCGCCCCCTAGACCCGCCGGGCTCCGCCGCCGGCTGCCGTGGAGCGTGCCACGGCGACCGTGATGAGGCTGCCGACGAGCACACCGGCCGCGGAGACCAGGGCCAGCGAGCGGGCGTCGGACGGCCGGAAGGGCGAGGGGCGGGACGGGCGGCGCGTCGGCGCGGGTCCCGTCACCGCAGAGGCCGGCGAGGGCGCCGCCGCGTCCCGCAGGCACCGTTCGAGCTGGTCGAGGAGCGGCTGCGGGTCCCGTCCCGCGGCGGCGGCGAACTGCTCGATCGCCACCCGGGTCGGCAACTGCTTCTGGTTCAGGAACCGTTCCCAGGAGGACCGGCTGTAGTGCGTGCGCTGTGCGAGGCCCGCGTAGCTGAGCTCCTTCGCCTCCTTGATCCGCCGCATCTCTCCGGCCAGCCGGTCCCATGGGCTCGCCCCGCCCACGATGCACTCTGCCCCGCCGTCCGCTCGCATGATCTGACCCTCCGGTTCCGGGATGTCCTCGTCACCGAGGATTCTGGTACCGGCCACCAACAGGCGATCAACGAGCCGCCAACGCCACCCCCTTGGTCCGTTGCCGAAGCTAGCAGCGGGTCCCGGGGCGCCGGCAGCCCGGAAGGCCGTCCCGGCCGTACCCGGGACGGCCCGGGACGGACGGGGACGGACCGGAGGGCCGGGGCCGAGGGGTGAATCGCCCCGGGGTGTCCGGAAGCGACGCGGGGGAACCCCCCCGACGGGCGCTCCCTGACAGGCGCGCTCAGACAGGCGCTCCCCGACAGGCACGCTCAGACGGCGCCGGTCGCCGCGCGCCGCTGCCGGATTCCCGCGAGCCGCTCCTCCAGGGCCGCCCGGCGCTCCGGCCACTCCTCGGCGACGATCGAGAAGACGGCGGTGTCGCGGAGGCGGCCGTCCTCTCCCGGGACCCAGGAACCGGCCGAGTTCCGCAGGACGCCCTCGAAGCTGGCGCCCACACTCTCGATCGCCGCCCGTGAGTGGGCGTTGCGCGCGTCCGTCTTGAGGTCCACCCGCGCCACCTTCCAGCTCTCGAAGGCGTGCCGGAAGAGCAGGTACTTGGCCTCGGTGTTCACCCCCGTGCCCTGGGCCGAGGCCGCGAGCCAGGTGAAGCCGATCTCGACCGCGCAGAGGCCCTCCCCGGAGGGCCACGGCCGCGGATCCCAGAAGGAGGTGGCGCCGACCACCCGCCCGGTCGCCACGTCCACCTGCGCGTACGGGGCGAGCAGGCCGTCGGCGGCGCGGCCCTGCTGCGTGTCGATGTACGCCCCCACCGACTCCCGCTCCGGCACCCACGTGAACCGGTACGAGTCCCGGTTCTCCTCCGCGGCCTCGGCGAGACCGGCGGCGTGGTGATGCCCCAGCGGCTCCAGACGCACGAACGCGCCCTCCATAACCGGTCCTTCAAGCGTGAAACCCACTGATCCGCACTCCGTACGTGTCGGGCTCGTCAAAGATCGTCCAACCGGAGTGCAGGGTCGCAGAGTCCGGTCGGAGGAACACCCCCTTTTCCGCGGGGTGGTCAGCGGAAGGCCAGAGTCCGGAAGACGTCACGGACCCGGGCCAGCGGACCGGGGTCGCGGGTGAAGTACAGCCGGTTCGTGAGCAGGACGGCCCAGCGGCCGCGCGACGGCGAGACCCACATCCCCGTACCGGTGAAGCCGAAGTGCGCCCACACGTCGTCCGCCGGTTCGGTGCCCGGTGCCGGGTGCCAGAAGAGCCCGCGCGGCGGGGTGAGAGCGCCGGTCCGGACGCGCAGCGAGGCCGCCGTCCAGTCGGCGGAGAAGGTCCCGGGGACCGGCGCGAGGAGGTGGCACAGGAAGCGGCCGATGTCCGCGGCGGTGGTGAAGACACCCGCGATCCCGCAGGCGCCGCCGAGCAGCCGCGCCGAGAAGTCGTGGACCGTGCCCTGGAGGGGGGCGCCGCTCTCCTCGTCGTACTCGGTCGGCGCGCAGCGCTCCCGGACCTCGGCGGCCAGCGGACCGTACCGGGTCGTCGCCATGCCGAGGGGCGTCCAGACCCGGTCGCCGGCGAGCCGGGGGAGAGGCTGCCGGGTGAGGTGCTCGGCGAGGTAGCCGAGGATCAGCGCCGCCCGGTCGGTGTACGCGACGGCCTCCCCGGGCCGGTGCCGCAGGGGCTCGGCGAGGACCCCGTCCCGGACGTCCTGGGGGTCGGAGCCGTACAGGGCCCGCAGATTGGCGCGGAGCGGCAGCCCCGCGGTGTGGGTGAGGAGGTCCAGGGCCGTGACCCCGGCGAGCGGGCGCCCCGCCGCCTCGGGCCAGTACGCGGCGAGCGGCGCGGCCGGCTCCAGCTTCCCGGCGTCGACGAGGGTGCCGACGACGGCCCAGACGGCGAGGACCTTGGTGAGGCTCGCCACGTCGAAGAGCGTCTCCCGGTGCATCGGCCCGTCGGGCCGGGCCGGGTCGAGCGGCCCGACGGCCCCGTCGGAGAGCGTCGTCCGGGCGTCGCCCACGGCCCACACGGCGCCGGGGTACACGCCCGCGCGCACACCGTCGGAGAGGAGCCGCTCGAAGGGATCGCTGCGCTGAGGAGCCAAGGCGTGCCTCCGGCGGGGTCGGGGCTAGGGCGTGTGTCGAAACGAGCGTGCGTGCCGGGCGCCGCCGGGCAGGCGGGACTTTCGACACACGCCCTGACCCGTCCTGGGACGACCGACGGGCCGGACCCGTCCAGTCCCTGACGGGCCGCGCTCCGAAGTCATGCCCCGGCCGTAAGGGAAGACACCCTTCCGTCAGCGCGTGTCCCGGGAGCTCACGTGCACGTCACCTCGTCACGCGGGGTGTAGTGGGTCTTGAAGGTCTCCCGCTTCACCTCGGCGCCGCCGTCCTTGAAGACCCGGTCCACCGAGATGTCGAAGCCCTCCAGGGGAGGCTGGGGCACACAGGCCTCGCCGGTGCCCTCGCGCTTCGAGGGCTCCTTGAGGTTGGTGCGCGGTCCGGCCTCCGCCTCCACGGAGTCGTACTTCTTCGTTCCGAGGAAGCTGACGGTGACCGAGGAGTCCGTCGCGTCCGCCTTGATGTAGATCGGCTTGCCCGAGTCGTTGCGGAACTGCAGGTCCAGGCTGCCCCAGGCGACCGTGGCCTCCCGGCCGGCCGGGTAGCGCTCGATGTAGAAGGAGTGCGCGCCGTACTCGACGGGCTTCACGCCGGCGAAGAACATCGCGTTGAAGACGGTGGTGGCCATGGCCGACACACCGCCGCCCGGCGCGGACCGGTACTGGCCGTCGAGGATCATGGTGCCGTCCACGAAGCCGTTGTCCGGGGTGCGCTCGCCCACCGTCCTGTTGAAGCTCCACACCTCGCCGGGCTTCACGACCGAGCCGTTGATCAGCTCGGCGGCCCGGCCGATGTTCGTCGTCCGGTAGGGCGCGGTGGGGAAGTCCACCGTGAAGGTCGACATCTGCTCGGTGATGCCGAGACGGGCCAGCGAGTCGGTGGTCAGCTCGGGCTCGGTGACCGTGGTGGCCACCGGAGCCGTACGGGCCGTGGCGCCGGTCTTGCCGAGCAGCGGGCCCACGGCGTCGCCGAGGGCCTTCGCCGTCACCTCCTGTCCCGGCCTGCCCTCCGACTCGACGACGACCTTGCCGTCCCGCACGCCGAGGGTCGCCTCCACCGGCGCGCCCGTCATCGAGGCGAGGGGCTGGGCGACATCGGGGTCGCGGAGGAGGGCCTCGGGGTCGAGCGCGGCGCTGAGCCTGCCGTTCTCGGCCTTCACGGAGAGGTGGTCGCCGAGCGTGGCGGAGGAGATCCGCAGCCGCTCCGCACCGGCCGTGAGGGTCACCGGGCCGGAGACGGCGGGCTTCGCGTACGTGTCGACGAAGCGGGTGACCTCGGCGTTGCCCAGCTTCGGTTCGGTGACGGTGACGGGGAGGGTCACGGGCGCCGCGCCCGCGGCGGCGGGGTAGGCCGCGCGCAGGGTCTCGACGGCCCGCCCGCTGTCCAGCTTCTGGCCGGTGACCGCCCGGGTCGTGACGGCCTCGCCGTCGCGGAAGGCGACGGAGCCCTCGCGGACCTCCCGGTCGTTCTCCTTGGCCAGCTCGGCCACGGCCGCCCGGGCCTTGGCCTCGTCGTACGCGAAGACCGGCCGGATCTCGCGCTCGCCGGAGGAGAAGAGCCGCCCGATGACGGTGACCGGGTCGCGGGACGGGTCGGCGGCCAGGTCGGCGGTCTTCGCCGCGTCCACGGTCAGACCCGCGGCGGCGGGGGAGACGGTGGTCGTGCGGTCGCCGACCTTGACGGGTATCGGGGCGCTCCACGCGGCCGGCGCCTCGGCCGCGAGCTTCGCCTCGGCCTCGGCGCGGCTCATGCGGCCCACGTCCACGCCGGCGACGAGGGTGCCGGCGGATATGTCGTCCCCGGCGGTGAGCAGCCCCGCGACGTACAGCCCGCCGGCGGCGACGGCGACCACGCCCGTCGCGATCGCTGCCGTCCGGAGGCGCGGACTGCGCCCCTCGCGGGGCGTCGGGGCACGGTCGGTCCTGGAGCGGGGCACACGCTCTCCCGGGGCGTCGGGGATGGGGGGATCCCCACGAAGGTACGCCGAAAGAGTGTTAAATGCACATAAAGCCGTGATGACCTGCGGGGATACGGAGTGCGGCGGGAACGTTACGGAGCGTTCCGTCCGGCGCCTCGGACAGCCCGGACCCGGCCCGGACCCGGCCCGGCCCGGCCCCGGGAGAGTCGCGACCGACCCGGGTCGAGCGGCCCCGGGGCGAGCGGCCGTCGGCGCCTAAGCTGGAGCGATGCCCGTCATCCCGAGCCCCAGCCCCGGACCCCGGTCCGTCGACCGGGCCCTCGCCGTCCTCGACGCCGTCGCCGACGCCGACCGGCCCGTCGGGGCGAAGGCGCTGGCGCGCCGGCTCGGGTGCGCCCTGTCGACCGTCTACCACGTCACCGGGCCCCTGCTCGCCCGCGGTTACCTCGTCAGGACCGCCGAGGGGTACGCCCCCGGGCCCCGCGTCCCCGCGCTCCACCGCTCCCACCAGCGCCACCACGGCCTCGGCGCGGGCACCGGTGAGCTCCTCGGCCGACTGCGGCGGGCAACGGGAGCGGAGGCGTACCACACGGCCTACCGCGACGGTCTGATCACCGTCGTGGACACCACCGCCCCGGTGACCGACGCCGCCCACCCCTTCACACCGGGCCCCGAGGCCCGCGCGCACGCCACCGCCCACGGCAAAGCCCTGCTGGCCGCGCTCCCGCGCCCGCTGCGCCGCCGCTATCTCGCCGACCACGGCATGGCCCGCTTCACCGAGCGCACGATCACCGGTGCCGAGCGCTTCGAGGCGGAGGCCGCCCGGGTGCGCGACCAGGGCTTCGCCGTGTCGGTGGGCGAGGCGGACCTCGCCTACACCTGCCTCGCCGTGGCGCTCCCGGAGCGCGGCGGCGGCATCGTCCACGCGCTCTCCGTCTCACTGCCCACCGCCGACTTCGGGCGGCGGCAGGGCGTGATCCGGGCGGCGCTCGACCGGGCCGTACCCGACTTTCCGGCCCTGCCGGAATCCTGACCGGCCCGGCTGGTCCCGCCGGACGGTCCGCCGCAGGATGGACGCATGATCTTCATCGCCGTCCGGTTCACCGCCCGCCCCGACCACGCCGACCACTGGCTCGACCTCGTCGCCGACTTCACCCACGCCACCCGTGAGGAGCCCGGGAACCTCTTCTTCGACTGGTCCCGCAGTGTCGACGACCCGAACGTCTTCGTCCTCTTGGAGGCCTTCGCCGACGCCGAGGCCGGCGCCGCCCACGTCTCCTCCGCACACTTCGCGGCCGGCCTCGCCGCCATGGCCGGAGCCATCGCCACCACCCCCGAGATCATCAACGTCGAGGTCCCGCAGCAGGGGTGGGGCGCCATGGCCGAGCTCGCCCCGACCGGCGCCTGAGTCGCTCCCGCCCACCCGGCCTGCCACCGGCCCGTCCACCCGCCCTGCCACCGGCCCGCCCGCCCGGCCCGCCCACCCGGCCCGTACGCCCGAGCCCGTACGCCTCAGGGGCCGTCACCCCGCCTGATAGGTTCGCGGGAAACGCAGGCGGGGCGGCGGCCCGAGGGGAGAAGCGGCACATGGCGGTGAGCGGACGGCAGACCGGCAGGCCCACCCTGGAGGAGGTCGCGGCCCGGGCCGGAGTCGGCCGGGGCACGGTCTCCCGGGTCATCAACGGCTCCCCGAAGGTGAGCGAGCAGGCCAAGGCCGCCGTCGAGCGAGCCGTCGCCGAACTCGGCTACGTCCCCAACCGGGCCGCCCGCGCCCTCGCGGGCAGCCGCACCGACGCCGTCGCCCTGGTGATCCCCGAGACCGAGGCCCGGCTCTTCGCCGAGCCCTACTTCCTCGACATCATCCGCGGGGTCAGTACCGAACTCGCCGACGCCGACAAGCAGTTGCTGCTCACCCTGATCCGCAGCGAACAGGAGCGCCAGCGCTTCGAGCAGTACCTCGCCGCGCAGCGCGTCGACGGCGTCCTGCTCGTCTCTGTGCACGGTGACGACCCGCTGCCCGACCAGGTCCGCGCCCTCGGCCTGCCCGCCGTCCTCAACGGCCGCCGCCGCGAGGACGAACGCGTCGCCTTCGTCGACTCCGACAACACCGGCGCGGGCCGGACCGCCGTCGCCCACCTGGCCGCCCGCGGCCGACGCGGGATCGCCACCATCACCGGCCCGCTCGACATGTACGTGGCCCGCTGCCGTCTCGACGGCTACCGCGAGGGCCTGGCGGACGCCGGACTCGCGCCCGACGAGGCCCTCGTCGCGAACGGCGACTTCACCGAGGAGGGCGGCCGGCGCGCCATGCGGGAACTCCTGGACCGCAGGCCCGAGCTGGACGCCGTCTTCGCCGCCTCCGACGTGATGGCGGCCGGCGCGCGCGGGGTGCTCCGCGAGGCGGGCCGCCGCGTCCCCGAGGACGTGGCGCTCGTCGGTGTGGACGACTCGGCCGTCGCCCGGCACATGGACCCGCCGCTGACGAGCGTCCGTCAGCCCATCGAGGAGATGGGCCGCACCATGGCCCGCCTGCTCCTCCAGGAGATCGCCTCGCCCAGCGAACCGGACGAGCAGCCCCGCCGGATGCTGCCCACCGAACTCGTCGTCCGCGCCTCCTCCTGACGCGCGCCCCCGCGCGGGCGGGGGCCTTCCCGAGATGCAGCCGCCTCCGGGCCCCCGGAGAATGGACTCCGTACGGGGTCCGTATCCGCGACCTGGGCGCTCCCCTCGGCGTCCGACCCGATCCGACCCGGCAAGGGGGCGGTCGACGATGACGTTGCGTCAGCAGATCCGGTCACTCACCGCTTCCGGGTCACTACGCACGTGGATGCTGGTCTATGTCGGGGTCGTGGCCCTGCTGACCGTCGGGTACCTGCAGTTCCCCGAGCGTCACACCGTGCTCTGGGCCCTCATCGGGCTCGGCGGCGTCGTCGCCATCCTCGTCGGGGTCCATCTCCACCGGCCGGCCCGGCGCTGGCCCTGGCTGGTGCTCGCGGCCGCCAACTTCGCCTTCGTCGCCGGCGACACCGCGTACAACGCCCTGGAGTCCTTCTTCGGCCAGACCAGGCCGTTCCCCTCCGTGGCCGACGCCCTGTACCTGGCCACGTACCCGCTGTTCGCCATCGGTCTGTTCGGCTTCATCCGCTACCGGGCCGCCGGCCGCGACCTGGCCGTCCTCCTCGACGCGCTCATCCTCACCTCCGGTCTCGCGCTGCTCTCCTGGGTCAACCTCATCACCCCGCTGGCCAGGAGCGAGGGCATGACCTGGATCGAGAAGGCCATCTCCATCGCCTATCCCCTCGGCGACGTGCTGATGCTCGCGATGCTCGCCCGGCTGCTCGTCCCCGGCGGCCTCCGCTCCCGGTCGGTGCAGCTCCTCACCATCGGCACCTGCGGCATGCTCACCTCCGACGTCATCTACGGAACCCTCCAGATCAAGGGCACCTGGCAGGTCGGCACCCCCCTCGACCTCGGCTGGGTCGTCTTCTTCACCGCCTGGGGCCTCGCCGCCCTCCACCCCTCGATGACCGGGCTCACCGAGCGCGCCCCCGAACCGACCCCGCGCATCGCGGAGCGGCGCCTCGCGCTCCTCGCCGGCGCCTCGCTCATCGCCCCCGCCCTGCTCCTCTTCCAGTCGCTGCGCCACGACCGTGACCAGGACATCGGCGTCATCGCGATCTTCTCGGCCCTCATGTTCCTGCTCGTCCTCGCCCGCCTGTGGAGCATGATGAGCGCCCACGGCAAGGCCGAGGCGCGCGAACGCAGCCTCCGGGTCGCCGCCGCCTCCCTCGTCGCCGCCCTGAGCCCCCGCGAGGTCGCCGGAGCGGTGGAGACGGCGTCCGCCACGCTCTTCGGCCCCGGTGCCGACCACCGGGTCCTGCTCCTCACCCGGGACGGCCGGGGCGGCCTCAACGCGGTGGCCACCGTGAGCCACCCCTGGAGCTGCAGCACGGACCAGCTGACCCCTCCGCCCGCGAGGGCCTGGCCCGAGGTCGTCGCCGACGGCACCCGGCTCCTCCCCGTGTCCCGGCTCGACCCCGCCGTCGCCGCCGAGGTGGCGCCCGAGTCCCACGCCCTGCTCTGCCCCCTGGAGCTCCAGACGCCGGCCGGGCGCGAACCGCTGCTCGGCGTGCTGCTCCTCGCGGGCCCCGAGAAGAAGCTCTCCGAGATCGCGGGCCCCGCCCAGTCCCTCGCCTCCCAGGCGGCCCTGGCCCTGGAACGCTTCGGACTCAGCGAGGAGGTCAACCGCCGGACGAGCGAGGCCTACTTCCGCACCCTGGTGCACAACACCTCGGACGTCATCCTCATCGTCGACGACGACGACACCGTCCGGTACGCCAGCCCCTCGGCCGAGACCATGCTCGGCCACTCCCTCCTCCCGGGCACCCCGCTCACCGACCTCCTCGCCCCCGCCGACAAGGACGGTGCCCTGCGCGTCCTGGCCGACGCCCGCTCACGCGACACCGTCGACGCCCGGGACGACTGGAAGCTCCTCCACGGCGGCTCAGGAGGCTCCGGCGACCTCCAGGTCGAGGTCCGGTGCAGCAACCTGCGCGACGAACGCACCGTGCACGGCCTCGTCCTCACCCTCCGCGACGTGACCGAGCAGCGGAAGCTGGAACGGGAGCTCACCCACCGGGCCTTCCACGACTCCCTCACCGGCCTTCCCAACCGCGTCCTGCTGCTCGAAAGGATCGAGCGCGCGCTGCTCCGCGGCCGCCGAGAGTCCACCCTGACCTGCATGCTCTTCGTCGACCTCGACGACTTCAAGGTCGTCAACGACACCATGGGCCACTCCGTCGGCGACGAGCTGCTCGTCGCCGTCGCCCGCCGCCTCACCTCGGTCCTGCGGCTCACCGACACCGCCGCGCGCCTCGGCGGCGACGAGTTCGCCGTCCTCATCGAGGGTGCCCACGAACCCCGCGACGCCGAGACCCTCGCCGCCGAGATCGTGCACAGCCTCAGCCAGCCCTTCCACCTCGCCGACGGAGCCGTCTCCGTCTCCACCAGCGTCGGCATCGCGACCGTCCTCGACAGCGCCCACGCCGAGGAGCTCCTCGGCCACGCCGACCTCGCCCTGTACGCGGCGAAGGCGGCCGGCAAGAAGCGGTGGCGGCTCTTCCACCCCGAGCTCCACTCCCGTCTGGTCGCCCGGCACGAACTCCAGGCGGGCATGGACGCGGCCATCGCCGACCACGCCTTCGCCCTGCGCTACCAGCCGATCGTCGAGGTGGGGAACGCGGCCCCCGCGGGCCTCGAAGCGCTCATCCGCTGGCCGCACGCCCGACGCGGCATGGTCCCGCCCGACCAGTTCATCACCCTGGCCGAGGAGAGCGGCCACATCATGCCGCTGGGCGCCTGGGTCCTCGAACACGCGGCGCTCGACATCGCCCGCTGGCAGCGCTCCCGCCCCCGGCAGCCGCCCCTGTACGCCAACGTGAACGTCTCCGCCCGCCAGTTCCGCGACCCCGGCTTCCTCGACGAGGTACGGCGCACGCTCCGCTCCTCAGGGCTCGCGCCGGACACGCTCGTCCTGGAGCTCACCGAGACCGTCCTGATGCGCCAGGACGTGCAGATCCGCAGCACCATGGCCGCCCTGAAGGACCTCGGGGTCTCCATCGCCATCGACGACTTCGGCACCGGCTTCTCCTCGCTCAGCTACCTCCGCGAGTTCCCCATCGACATCCTCAAGGTCGACAAGTCCTTCATCGACGACATCACCACCGACCCGCAGCAGGTCGCCCTCGTGGAGGGCATCGTGCGCATCGCCGACGTCCTCGGGCTCCAGGTCGTCGCCGAGGGCATCGAGCACGAGGAGCAGCGGGCGCTCCTCGCCGACATGGGCTGCCGCTACGGGCAGGGCTACCTCTTCGCCCGGCCGATGACCGGGCACCAGGCCGACGCGTATCTGCACCGGGCCCAGGCGTCCGGCGCCCGCCCCACCGCCCGCCCGGCTCCCTCGGCCTCCCCGGCCTCCCCGGCTTCCTCGGCCGCCACGGCCGCCGCTCCCGCTCCCGCTCCGGGCCGGTCCGGCCGGCCCCCGCGCCCCTCCCGCTGGCGCGACCTGGAACACCTCCAGCGGACCAGCCTCATGTGCGACGCCGTCATCGACGAGGTCGACGGCCGCCGCATCCGGGTCGGCGAGGACTGGCTCGTCGACTTCGCCTCCTGCAACTACCTCGGCTTCGACCTCGACCCCACGATCATGGCCTCCATCGAACCCGAGGTCAGACGGTGGGGCACCCACCCCAGCTGGTCCCGGCTCATCGGCAGCCCCCGGCTCTACCCGCGCATCGAGGAGCGGCTCACCGAACTCCTCGGCGCCCCCGACACCCTCCTGCTGCCGACGATCACCCTCATCCACCAGTCCGTCATCCCCCTCCTCGCCGGCACCGGCCAGGTCTTCGTCGAGGCCCAGGCGCACCGCACCGTCTACGACGGCTGCGTCGTCGCCCGGGGACAGGGCGCCGAGATCCACCGCTTCAGCGCCGAACGGCCCGACGAGCTGGCGGCGCTGCTCCGCGGCGCACCGGGCGACGCGAGCCGGCTCGTCTGCATGGACGGCGTGAACAGCATGACCGGCAACTTCCCGGACCTGCCCGTCCTGGCCCGGATCTGCCGGGAGAACGGCGCCCTCCTCTACGTCGACGACGCCCACGGCTTCGGCGTCATCGGGGAGCGCGGCCCCGGCGAGAGCAGCCCGTACGGCTCACGCGGCAACAGCATCGTGCGCCACCTCGGCGAGACCTACGACGACATGGTCCTGGTGGGCGGCTTCTCCAAGGCCTACTCCTCGCTGCTCGCCTTCCTCGCCGTCCCGAAGTGGCTCAAGGACCACCTGAAGGTCGCGGCCGCCCCGTACCTCTACTCCGGGCCCTCGCCGACGGCCTCGCTCGCCACCGCCCTCGCCGGACTCGACGTCAACGACGAGCGCGGCGACGACATCCGGGCCGATCTTCACCGAAAGACGGCCCGCGTCCTCGCCCACGTCCGGGGCCTCGGCCTCGCCACCCCGAACACGGACGGGCTGCCCATCATCGAGATCCCGCTCGCCGACGCGGCGGACCTCGACGCCGTCGCCGCCTTCCTCTGGGAGCACGGGATCTACGTGACCCTCGCCTCGTACCCGCTCGTCCCGCGCGACCGCGTCGGCTTCCGCATCCAGGTCACCGCCGCCAACACCGACGAGGAGATCGACGAACTGTGCGAGGCCCTCACGGCGCTCACCGAGCGGTTCACCCTCCAGCACACCGAGGGCCCGCGCCCCCGGGCCGTCGCGGCCGGCCGACGGCCGCCGGAGCGGTGATGGACACCGCGGGCGCGCCCGCCCGGCGCCGTTCTCCGGACCGGCCGGGACCACGCCGCAACCGGGACGCCGACTGGAACGCCTGGCCCGTCGCCGACTACCTCGCAGAGAACTACCGCAGGCTCCACCCGTGCGACATCGGCGTCATCCGCCACCACGCCGCCGTCTACCGGAGCTACGCCCCCGGCAGCCTCTCCCGCACCCTCGAACTGGGCGCCGGCCCCAACCTCTACCCCCTGATGCTGGCGGGCGCCGCGAGCCGCCGCGTCGACGCCCTGGAACCGAGCGCCGCCAGCGTCCGCTATCTGCGCCGGCAGCTCGCGGCGGGCCCCGACGACAGCTGGCAGCCCTTCTACGCCCTGTGCCGCAGCCTCGACCCCGCACTCCCCGAGAGCGTCACCGAGGCGCTCGGCCGGGTCCGGGTCGTCCGGGGCACGGCCGAGGACCTGGCCGAAGGCACGTACGCCCTCGCGTCGATGAACTTCGTCGCCGAGAGCATCACCGAGGACTTCGACGAGTTCACCGCCCTCTGCGCCGCCTTCGTCCGCGCCGTCCGCCCCGGCGGCCGGCTCGTCGCCTCCTTCATGGAACGCATGCCGAGCTACCGCATCGGGACGGGCCCGCTCTGGCCGGCCTGCCCCGTCGACGGGGCCGCCCTGCGGGCCGTCTTCGCGCCCCGCACCACCGACCTGCGGATCGAGCGGCTGGCGAAGGACCGCACCCTGCCCGAGTACGGCGACACCGGCGTCCTGCTCCTGTCCGCCGTACGGCCGGAACAGGTAGAGCCGGATCAGGTTAGGTCGGAACAGGTAGAGCCGGATCAGGTTGGGCCGGATCGGGGGTGACGCCGGACCGGGGGCCGGTCATGACAGCAGCTCCCGGTAGAGGGCCGCGTAGCGGGCGGCGAACCGTTCGGGGCCGAAGTGGTCCTCGGCGAGCGCCCGTCCCCGCTCCGCGAGCACCTCCCAGGAGCGCGGCCGGTCGAGGAGCCAGGCAAGCTGCTGCCCGGTGCGGCGCGCGTCACCCGCCGGGGCGCGCAGCACGGCGTGGCCGAAGTCCGAGAACTGGGGAAGGTCGCTGAGGATCGCGGGCCGCCCCGAGGCCAGCGCCTGCAGCACGGTGAGCGGGATGTCCGCCTTCCCGCCGAGCGCGGCCGGTGGGAAGAGCAGTACGTGGACCGAGGCGAGCAGGGTCCGCATGTCGTCGACGTAGCCGCGGACCTCGACGTCGGGGAGTCCCGCCGCGCCGGCCCGCTCCCGCAGCGCCTCGTCCAGGACGGCGCCCTGTTGCCCGGGCCGCGCGCGCATCGCGAGCACCAGCCGGAACCTCGCCCCCTCCTGCCACGCCGTAGCCGCCGCATCGATCGCCGTCTCGGCCCCGCCCCGCCGATCGTGACGGCCGGAGAAGAGGACGACCGGGTACCCCTGGGGGCGCGCAAGGTACGGCCACTCGTCCAGGTCGATCATGGGCGGGACGACCCGTACGTCCCCGAAGGCCGCCGCCCGCAGTCGGCGCGCCATCGACTCCGAGAGGGCGACCGTCGTCCCCAGCGGCCGGGAGCGCGCCAGGAACCGGGAGTCCATCACCCCGGGCACGGTGTGGACGACCGGCCGCCCCCCGAGGAACAGCGGCCGGAGCCTCGAGAAGACCGGGAAGGTGCGGCCGACGGTCAGGAAGGCGTGCACCAGGTCGACCCGGCGCGCGAGCACGGCCCCGGCGAGCGCGGCCTGCGCCCGCTGCGCGAAAGAGGGGGCGCCGTCCCAGGAGAGGAGCCGGACCGGGTGTCCGCGCCCGGGCGGTTCCTGCCGGTGGCCCGGCCACTGGGAGAACCAGACGAAGTCCACGTCGGGCAGGGCCTTGAGGACGTCGAAGGCGAGCTGCACGTCCGAGCCCTCCACTCCGTCCAGTGGGCTGCTGGTCAGGAGAAGGACACGGGGCCGCTCACGGCGGCCCATCACGCACCTCCGCCGGGAGCACAGGTCCCGGCGTGGCCGCGGCCGGCACCGCCGGGTCGGCGATGTCCCGCCCGGGCAGCGGCGAGGGCAGCCGGTACAGGGCCGGCCTGCCGTACGGGGGCCCGGATCGTCACGTCACACCCCCGGCGACTCGACGGTCTCGCCGACCGCGTGGAGCGTCTCGGCGTCGTGCGCGGAGTCCCGGCCACGGGAGAGGTGGAGCCGGTACGTCGGGTAGATGTGGGCCGGTTCGGGCAGGAGCCGGGCGAGCCGCTCCGTACCCGGACGGGGGCGCGGCAGCCGCCGGAACAGCCCGTCTACGAGGCCGACGTGACGCCGGCCGACCTCCAGCCGCTCCAGGACGTGCCGGTCCTCGGCCCGCCGGTCGGCGAAGAGCTCCTCGGCGTCACCCGCCCGCGTCCGCTTCAGGTACTGCCGGGCGGAGAGGGCGTACGGCGGCGGCGCGGCCTCCGTGAACAGCGTGGCGACCGTCACCGGGGCCCGCCGCCCCGCCCAGCCGAGCAGCGCTCCGCAGGACAGGACGGCGTCGTCCAGGTGCGGGGAGAGCACGAGGATGGGGGTGCCGGATCCGACGACGGTCCGGACGAAGCCGGTCAGCGGGTCGTCTGCCATGACTGCCATGACGCACCCCTATTCCTCGGCCGCCGTGCGGGGGCGGGCGCGTCCAGGAGCCGGTGGGCCAGGGCCAGGTAGCGGCCCGTCATCTCGTCCCGGGCGCGGCGCTGGGCGGCGAGCCTCGAGCGCCGCCCGAGGCGGCGCCGGAGCGCCGGGTCGACGGCCAGCTCGGCCATGCGCTCGCCGAAGGCCGCCACGTCGAACGGCGGCACGGCCACGTCGCCGCCGTCGCGCATCCAGCGCAGCGCGGGCAGGTCGAAGTGGAGGACGGGCTTGCCGTACGACATGCCTTCGAGGGCCACCGGGACGAAGGTCTCGTGACGGGAGGGCATCACCAGGAAGGCGCTGTCGCGCAGCAGTTGGCGCTTGAGCTCCTCCCCGGCGTACCCCACCCAGTGGATCCGGGGTTCGGGCCCCCGGGTGCGGGCGGCGACGAGCACCGCGAGCCGGCGCTCCTCGGCCGGCGTGCCACTGCCCGCGAGCAGCAGCTCCATCGGCGGCCGGGCCCGGTCGTAGGCGTCGAGGAGCAGGTCGAGGCCCTTGACGCGGGTGTCGATCCGCCCCAGGAAGAGGATGAACTGTCCGGTGCCGAGCCGGGATTCGTCGAGGTGGCGCGGCTCCACACCGTTGGCGATGACCTGGACGTCGGCCCGGGGGCTGAGCCGCCGGATCGCCGAACCGTCCGCCGCGTTCGGCGCCACGATGTGCCGGTAGCAGCGCAGCCCCAGCCGTTCGACCAGGAAGAACGGCACGTGGTGGCGGCGCCTCGGCGCCTCGGCGCTGCGGCCCTGGTCGATGCCGACGACCGGCGCGCGGGTGGCCAGGGGCAGGAAGCCGGTCGAGAACGGGGGAGTGAAACTCTCCAGCCACAGGTCGTGCCGGATGCGGCGGGCCACGAACGGCAGCAGCGTCAGGAACAGCAGCTGCCCGGCGCGCGGCCCCGCCCGGCGGACCGGCAGCCGCACGTACCGGACGCCGTCGCGGTCCTCGGTGCCGGCGCGGCGGCCCGCCGTCACGACCGTCACCCGGAAGTCCTTTGCGAGCCGGCGGGCCACCTCGCCGACCACCGGGGCGCCGCCGCCCCGCTCATCGGGGATACCGCCGGCGTCGTCGTAGCTCGACACCACCACGTGCCGGCGCGTGTCGGCCCCGTCGTGCGGACGGTCGGAGACTCGGGCTCCGTCGTCCGTGCGGTCGGAGACTCGGGCTCCGTCGTCCGTGCGGTCGGAGACTCGGGCTCCGTCGTCCGTGCGGTCGGAGACCTGGGCTCCGTCGTCCGTGCGGTCGGAGACCTGGGCCCCGTCGTCCGTGCGGTCGGAGACCCGGGCGCCGTCGTCCGGGCGGCCGGCGACTCGGGTCCTCCCGTCGGCGGCCCCGTTCCCGGGCTCCGCGGCCTGCGCCCGCAGGGCGTCGAGGACCTGTTCCAGGGCGGTGGACGCGATGAGTGAGGGGGCCCTCTCACCGTCGATCCGCGCCACCCGCGGCAACCGAACGGACCAGGCGCGGTAGCGGCCCCACCGGGCGGCCGGCGAACCGGCGGCCTTCTCCCGGCCGCGCCCCCGCGGCGTGTCGAGCCCGGTGTCCACGAGGAGCGTCAGACCGTACCGGTCGGCGATCCGGCGGAAGGCGTCCGCCGCCGGATCGCCGGGAGGCGGATCGAACTTCGCCAGCCCGTCCAGCGGCCCCTGGTCGGTCACGACGACGGCCGGCCCGCCGCGCGCCCGCGCGCTCGCCCTCAGCCGGGCCGCCGCGATCCGGACCCGCAGCTCGGTGGCGTCGAGGAAGGTGTGGGCACGGCGAGGCCGGGACCCCTGGCGCTCAGGATCCGAGGCCCGCCGAGCCCGCCCCTCACCCGGTTCCCCCTCTTCCCTCACAGGTGGCGAAACCGGGAACCTTCGGCACAGGAAGCAGCCGTAGCAGTGTGTGGTGACGACGGGGAGTCCCCGCTCGCCGAGCAGCGTCGCGAGCCTGCGGACCAGCGAGGACCTGGCCGCGTCGTCCGGGCCGGACACGGCCACCAGGAGGACGTCCTGTGTGCTCGTCATGACACCGGCCTCCGCGGCTTCTTGGCCACCACGAGCGGAACCCGCGGGGACGGCTCGCGGTTCGCCGGTCGGACGGGCACGGCCCGCAGGATCAGGGCGACCCGCCTCCGCGGCAGATGCGACGCGGCCGTCCCGTACACGCCGAACGTCTCGCTGCCGCGCACGACGCGGATCCCGCCGCGGTACTCCAGGGCGCGCGAGCCGGGGTACCGCGACGGGACGAGGGTGACGTGGGCGCCTGCCGCCGCGAACCGCCGGGCGATCTCCCGGAAGTACGCCTCGGCGTGGACGGGGGCAGGGGAGTCGGCGAGGCGCGCGAGCACGTCGAGCGTGCCGTCGGCGCCGTTGTCGTCGACGACGACCGCAGGGGACCGGGACCGCTCACCGCGGCCAGGGGCGGGCAGGTCCCCGGATCCGGCTGGGCCGTCGGATCCGGCTGGGCCGTCGGCGCCGCCGCGGCGCGGGGCGTGCGTGCGAACCGTGCGGGCGCGTCGGCGGCGGGCCGTCCCCCGGGGCCTGCGCGTCATGCGCCGGGGCGGAGGGGCGGCGCGGAGCCGGTCGGAGGCCCGGCGTGCCGGGTGTCCGGTCGGGCCGTGCGGGGAGGGGCGGACGGGAGAGCGCCGGGTGTCGGCGAGAGGCCAGTCGGTGACCCGCCGCAGGGGATGCGGAGCGGGTACCGCCGGCGCGCGGTTGATGTGGAGTGAGGTCACGACGAGCCTCTTCCGGCAACCGACCCCTACCGAGGGTCTGCTCAGTCCTGTCTTGCCCTGATATCTACTGAAGTGCTGCTCTCTCCACCCTTAGCTCCTCGGGGGTGTTTCGTCAACCGGAGAGGCGTCGGCGGAGCCGCGGGCGCGACGGAAGGACCCGTGCGCGAGCCGCGAGAGGGCGTTGCGCGGCCGTTCGTCGAGGAGCGTGCCGAGGATGCGGGCGCCGTCGCGGACCGTGCGCGGGTGTGACGGCCCGTGGCGGCGCGGCAGTTCACGACTGGGCACCTCGGCGACGCGCAGCCCGTAGTGCAGCGCGTGGGCCACGAGCTCGGCGCCGAGTTCGACACCGTCCTCGCGCAGGTCGAGGAGGTCGACGAAGCCGCGCCGGAACGCGCAGAATCCGTACCAGAGATCGGTGAGCTGCTGACCGTAGAGCCGGCGCGCGACCCGCAGCAGTGCGCGATGTCCCAGGCGCCGCGACAGTGGATAGTCGGCGACGGCCCCGCCCGCGATGAAGCGGGATCCCTTGACGAAATCGTATCCGCTCGCCAGGTAGTGCAGAAAATGCGGGATCTCGTACGGCGACATGCTGCCGTCGGCGTTCATCACGACGATCAGGTCCCCGTCGGCCGCGAGCAGCCCCGCGTGCGGAATGTCGCCCCGAGTGAAGTCCCATGCCCCGAGGGTGCGTACGGTCAGGCCGTCCCGTACGGCTCTCCGGCCCGGCGGTCCGCCGATCAGGACCACGTCCCGCACGGTCTCCGGCAGCTGGTCGAGGAGCCGGTCGAGAGTGGGTCCGGGGTCCCGCCCGTCCGGGCGGACCGTGAGGACCAGGCTCACCGTGGGCGGAGCGGGACCGGGTGTCCGGTCGGTCGACCGGCGCATGGGGTGCGCGTCGCTACTCATCGGTTCAGCCCTCCGCGCGACGAATCCGCGCATGCGGCGAACCCGCTATTTCAGAATCCTGCGCGGCACGCGATGCCGTCAAGGATCCGGGAAGGATATGCGGCCCATGGATAAGAAATACCGGGGTGAATCGACGGCGGTCGTCACCGGATTCCGTTCGCTCTTTCTGCGGGCGGCTTCTGAACGGCATACAATCCGCTTATGGCAGGGCGAATTGAGGACTACGCCCTCGTCGGTGACCTGGAGACGGCGGCGCTCATCGGGACCGACGGGTCCGTCGACTGGTGGTGCGCACCCCGCTTCGACTCGCCCGCCTGCCTCGCCGGCCTCCTCGGCGACCCCGGCCACGGCCGGTGGATCCTTGCCCCGGTCGGGGCGGGCCGCTGCGCGCGAAGGAGTTACCGGGGCGACACGCTCGTCCTCGACACCCTCTGGGAATCCCTTGCCGGGACCGTCCGGGTCACCGACTTCATGCCCCCACGCTCCCCGCTCGAAGGCGCGCCGAGGATCGTCCGCGTGGTCGAGGGGATCGCCGGACGGGTCGCCATGCGGGGGGAGTTGAGGGTTCGTTTCCACCACGGCAGCATCGTGCCGTGGACCCGCTCGGTGGACCGGCGCACCGTCGCCTCCGTCGCCGGGCCGGACGCCGCCTACCTCTCCTGCGCCCCCGGCACCGAACCCGTCGTCACCCCGGACCGCACCACCGTCGACTTCACCGTCGCGGCCGGGCAGCGCGCCGTCTTCGTCCTCGGCTGGCGCCCCTCGCACGCCGCCGCACCGCCCACCCCCTCGCCCGCCGAGCTCGACGCCACCCTCGTCCGCACGCTCGCCTTCTGGAACGACTGGGCCGCCGCGCTGCGCTACGAAGGGCCCGCGAGGGAAGCGGTCCTCCGCTCCCTCCTCACCCTCAAGGCCCTCACCTACGCCCCCACGGGCGGCGTCGTCGCGGCCGCCACCGCCTCCCTGCCCGAGTCCCTCGGCGGGGCGCGCAACTGGGACTACCGCTTCTGCTGGCTGCGCGACTCCACCTTCACCCTCTCCTGCCTGCTCCGCGGCGGATTCCGCCGGGAGGCGCTGGCCTGGATGAACTGGCTGCTCCGGGCCGTCGCGGGCGATCCCGCCGACCTCCAGCCGGTGTACGGGGTCGAGGGGCAGCGCCGGCTCCCCGAGACGTACGCCGACTGGCTGCCCGGCTACGAGGACTCACGCCCCGTCAGATTCGGCAACGCGGCCGTCGACCAGTTCCAGCTCGACATCTACGGCGAGGTGCTCAACACCGTCTACTCGGCGGTACGGTCCGGGATCGCCCTCGACCCGGCGGCCTGGGCCCTGGTGGCCGCACTCCTGGAGTACCTCGGCGAACGGTGGCCGGAACCCGACGAGGGGATCTGGGAAGTCCGGGGCCCGCGCCGTCACTTCGTCCACTCCAAGGTCATGGCCTGGGTCGCGGCCGACCGCGCCGTCCGCCTCGCCCGCGTCGCCGGACTGCGCGGCTCCGTAGGGCGCTGGCAGCGGCTGCGGCACGAGCTGCACGCGGAGATCTGCGCCCGCGGCTGGAGCGAGGAACAGCAGACCTTCACGCAGTACTACGGCAGCCGGGAGGTGGACGCCACCGCCCTGCTGATCCCCCGGCTCGGCTTCCTCCCCGCCGACGACCCCCGGGTCCTCGGCACCGTCAAGGCGATGGAACGGCTCGACGAGCACGGATTCCTCCGCCGGTACGGAGACGTCCGGGACGGCGGCACCCACGACCTCGACGACCTCGGCGGAACCGAAGGATCCTTCGTCGCCTGCACGTTCTGGTACGCCGACGCCCTCGCCGCGACCGGCCGCCCCGACGAGGCGCGGACCGTCTTCGAGCGGGTCCTCTCCATTCGCAACGACGTCGGACTGCTCGCCGAGGAGTGGGACCCGGTGGCCGGCCGCCAGCTCGGCAACACCCCGCAGGCGCTCAGCCACGTGGCCCTGGTCAACACGGCCTTCACGCTCTACGGAACGCGCCGCCACGACCGTGCCGCCCCCCGCCCTCTCGCGGTGGCGTGATCGCGCCCACCTCCGGCCACCCGAGCAGCGCCCCACCAGGCCCTTCCCACGCAGCGCCCCCACCAGGCCCTTCGGCGTGTCGTTCGGGTGCGTCCAGCGGGCGGGCCCGCCGCGCGTGGGTTCGAATCGGGGCATGGCTTCCTACGACAGGCTCCGCGCCGGCGGCTCCCCGAGGCCGCTGGAGACCGGCGACACCTGGTGGTACGCCGCCGTGGCCGGCGAGGCCGCCGGCTCCTTCAGCACCAGGGTCCGCACCCGGACCCGGCGTGCCTGCCTCGGGGCCGTCCTCCTCCTCACGGTCGTCTACGCGGGCCTCGTGCTCACCGCGACCGGCCGCCGCTGGGGTGACGCCGCCCTCACCGGGCGGCGCGCCGACACCGCCGCCACCACCCTGCTCCGCGAGCACCCCTCGCTCGCCGGGCTCACCACGCTCTCCCTCGTCCTCGGCGGCGTCCTGCTGCTCGCCGTCGGCCTGCTGCGCAAGCGGTACGCGCTCACCGGGGCCGTCGCCGGCGCCCTCGTCACCGCCGTCGCCCTCATCGGGCTGCTCCAGCGGTACGCGCCGAGGCCCCGGCTCCTCGACACCGTCGGGGCCGTCGTCCCGAGCGGCTTCCCCAGCGCGCAGACCGCCCTCGCCCTCGGCATCGCCTTCGGCCTCGCCCTCGTCGTCCCCCACCGGCTGCGCGGCCCCACCGTGGCCGCGGCCACGCTCTGGGCCGGCGCCGTCGGCGCGTACACCGTCGCGGCGGGCGATCACCGTCCCGGCGACGTGATCGCCGCCACCCTGGTCGTCCTCGCCGTCTACTCCGGTCTGCTCGCCCTCCTCGCCCGCAAGGGCAAGGTCCGACCCGCCCCGCGCAGCCCCCTGCCGCAGACCCTCCTCGCGACCGTCCCGCTCGCCGTCCTGGCCGTCGCCGGGCTCGGAGCGGGCCTCTGGCTGCTCGGCGACACCCTCTCGCTGCCCGCCGCCGCCCCCTACGACCCGGCCGAGCTGCGGCTCGCCCACCGCTGCGGGCAGGCCCTCGCCCTGGGCGTGACCGCCGCCGCGGGACTGCTCCTGCTCGCGCTGCTGCGCCGCGTCGACGTGGACGGGGCCCCCGCCCCGTACCGGCTCGGCGGCCCCTTCGTGGAGGCCGCCGGGGTGCCCCGCGACGGTGAGCTCGTGGGGCCCTTTACGGAGGACGGCGATCACGAGATATCTTGATGTCGAGCAATCTCGCATACGCAGACGTGGAGCTGGAGAACCCTGGTGACTGACTCGACCATCATCTACACCCACACTGACGAGGCGCCCGCCCTGGCGACGTACTCGTTCCTGCCCGTGATCCAGGCGTATGCCTCGCAGGCCGGCGTCACGGTCGAGACGCGGGACATCTCCCTCGCGGGCCGCATCATCGCCGTCTTCCCGGAGTTCCTGGAGGAGGGCCAGCGCATCGCCGACGCCCTCTCGGAGCTCGGTGACCTGGCGAAGACCCCGGGCGCCAACATCATCAAGCTGCCGAACGTCTCGGCGTCCATCCCGCAGCTCAAGGCCGCGGTCGCCGAGCTCCAGGCGCAGGGCTACGCCCTCCCGGACTACCCGGACGACCCGCAGACGGACCAGGACAAGGACGTCCGCGCCCGTTACGACAAGATCAAGGGCTCGGCCGTCAACCCGGTCCTGCGCGAGGGCAACTCGGACCGCCGCGCCCCCGGCTCGGTGAAGAACTACGCCAAGAACCACCCGCACCGCATGGGCGCCTGGACCCCCGAGTCGAAGACGAACGTCGCCACCATGAGCGACAACGACTTCGCCTCCACGGAGAAGTCCGTCGTCGTCACCAAGGACGACACCCTGCGCTTCGAGTTCACCGCCGCCGACGGCACCACCTCCGAGCTCCGCGAGCCGCTGAAGGTCATCGCCGGCGAGGTCGTCGACGCCGCCGTCATGCGCGCCGCCGCCCTGCGCACCTTCCTCAGCGAGCAGGTCGCCCGCGCCAAGGCCGAGGACGTGCTCTTCTCCGTGCACCTCAAGGCCACGATGATGAAGGTCTCCGACCCGATCGTCTTCGGCCACGTCGTGCGCGCCTTCTTCCCGCAGACCTTCGCCAAGTACGGCGAGGCGCTCGTCGCCGCCGGTCTCTCCCCGAACGACGGCCTCGGCACCGTCCTCAAGGGCCTGGACTCCGTCCCGCACCTGGGCGAGGAGATCAAGGCCTCCTTCGAGGCCGAGCTCGCCGCGGGCCCCGCCCTGGCGATGGTCGACTCCGACAAGGGCATCACCAACCTGCACGTGCCGTCCGACGTCATCGTCGACGCCTCGATGCCGGCCATGATCCGCACCTCCGGCCACATGTGGGGCCCGGACGGCCAGGAGGCCGACACCCTCGCGGTCCTCCCGGACCACAGCTACTCGGGCGTCTACCAGGTCGTCATCGACGACTGCCGCGCCCACGGCGCCTTCGACCCGTCGACCATGGGCTCCGTCCCGAACGTCGGCCTCATGGCGCAGAAGGCCGAGGAGTACGGCTCCCACGACAAGACCTTCGAGATCGCCGCGGCCGGCACCGTCCGCCTCGTCGACTCCGAGGGCAACGTCGTCCTGGAGCAGGAGGTCGCCGAGGGCGACATCTTCCGCGCCTGCCAGACCAAGGACCTGCCCATCCAGGACTGGGTCAAGCTCGCCGTCACCCGCGCCCGCGCCACCGGCGCCCCGGCCGTCTTCTGGCTGGACGCCGCGCGCGCCCACGACGCCCAGCTGATCGCCAAGGTCGAGCAGTACCTGCCGGAGCACGACACCGAGGGCCTGGACATCAAGATCCTGTCCCCGGTCGAGGCCACCAAGTTCTCCCTGGAGCGCATCCGCCGCGGCGAGGACACCATCTCGGTCACCGGCAACGTCCTCCGCGACTACCTGACCGACCTCTTCCCGATCCTGGAGCTGGGCACCAGCGCCAAGATGCTGTCGGTCGTCCCGCTGATGGCGGGCGGCGGCCTCTTCGAGACCGGCGCCGGCGGCTCCGCCCCGAAGCACGTCCAGCAGCTCGTCAAGGAGAACTACCTCCGCTGGGACAGCCTCGGCGAGTTCTTCGCCCTGGCCGCCAGCTTCGAGCACCTCGCGACCACCACGGGCAACTCCCGTGCCCAGGTCCTCGCCGACACCCTCGACCGCGCCACCGGCACCTTCCTCAACGAGGACAAGTCGCCGACCCGTCGCCTCGGTGGTATCGACAACCGCGGCAGCCACTTCTACCTGGCCTTCTACTGGGCCCAGGAGCTGGCCGCCCAGACCGAGGACGCGGAGCTGGCCAAGGCCTTCGCCCCGCTCGCCGAGACGCTGGCCGCCAACGAGCAGAAGATCGTCGACGAGCTCGTCGCCGTCCAGGGCTCCCCGGCCGAGATCGGCGGCTACTACCAGCCCGACCCGGCCAAGGCCGCGGCCGTGATGCGCCCGTCCGCCACCTTCAACGAGGCCGTCGCGTCCCTCGCCTGATCCGGCGCACGACTCGGTCGCCCGCCCCGGCGGACGACCCGTGCCGCCCCGGCCGGAAGGATTCCGGCCGGGGCGGTCCCGTCGGTGGCGCATCCGCCGTTCGGGTGTGAACCTGGATGGATGAGCTGGGCATCTTGGACGACCGCCGGTGTTTACACCGGGCGAGGTGGGGTGCTGACCGACGAGGCCGGCGTCGTGACGGGCGATGTGACCGTGCACACGACCTGGGCCGAGGACGAAGCACGCGTGGCCGTGCAGTACAGCGGCGCGTCCGACTGGTTCACCATGTCGGGCAGTCCCGTTCCGTGCGCGTCGGAGGAGGAGAGCCGCGACCTCCACGAGGCCGTGGTGGAGGCCGTCCGGGAAGGGAGGGGGGCCACCGTCCCGTCCCTGCCGCGACCACAGGTGTAGTCGCGGCCGCGGCTCCGGTCGAAGAAGTCCGCGACACGTACGGCAAGAAGTGTTATCCCTCCCGCGCCCACGGGTCTCCGAACGACGGGGGACTCGAACCATGGACGTTGAGGGAGCAGAACCATGCACAGCGACGAGCGCCGCACCACCGCGCTGGTGGAGGCGGCCCGGGCCGGTGACGCGCACGCCAGGGACGAGCTGGTACGCGCGTACCTGCCCCTCGTCCACAACATCGTCGGCCGGGCCCTCGACGGACACGCCGACACCGACGACATCGTCCAGGAGACGATGGTCCGCGCCCTCGACGGCCTCACCGGCCTCCGCGACCCGGCCCGCTTCCGCTCCTGGCTCGTCGCCATCGCCATGAACGCGATACGCCGCCGCTGGCACGAACACCGGCGGGCGCCCGTGCCCGGCCTCGACCGGGCCGCCGACCTCGCCGACCCGGCCGGCGACTTCACCGAGCTCACCATCCTCCGCCTCGGCCTCTCCGGACAGCGCCGCGACGTGGCCCGCGCCACCCGCTGGCTCGACGACGAGGACCGTGAACTCCTCTCCCTGTGGTGGCTGGAGGCCGCCGGGGAGCTGACCCGCGCCGAACTCGCCGAGGGCCTCGGCGTCTCCCCGCAGCACGCCGCCGTCCGGATCCAGCGGATGAGGGAACGCCTGGAGACCGGCCGGGCCGTGGTCCGGGCCCTCGCCGCCGACCCGCCGTGCCCCGGACTGGGGGAGACCCTCACCGCCTGGGACGGCCGCCCCTCACCCCTCTGGCGCAAACGGGCCGCCCGCCACCTGCGCACCTGCGCCGCCTGCACCGGCCAGGTGGCCGGCCGCCGCGGTCTCGCCCCCGTCGAGAGCCTGCTCGTCGGCATCGGCCTCGTACCACCGCTCGCGGCGGCGACCGTGGCCGGCCGGAGCGCCGAACCCATCGCCGCCGAACCGGTGGGCCGGTGGACACCGGTCCGACGCGCCTGGCTCGCCGGGGCCGCGGCCGTCGCCGTCATCGGCGCCGTCGCCCTGCTCGTACCGGGGCAGGAGGAGATACGGACGACACCCGACCGGCCCCGGGCCGCGCCCCCGGCGGTCGTACCCGCGACCACCACGGCCGCTCCGGCCGTCCCCAGCACCCCGGCGGCCACCGTCACCACCCCGGCGCCCACGACCCGCACCCCCGCGCCGCCGCGCACCGCGCGGCCCAGCCCCACACCGGCCGCCGAGGAGCGGCTGACCTCGGCGGTCAACCGGCTCCGCGCGGCGGCGGGTTGCGCCCCTCTGCGGAGCGACCCGCGCCTGGTGGAGGCGGCCCGCGGCTACGCCCGCGACATGGCCGCGCGGGGCTACTACGGGCACAGCAGCCCGGAGGGGGATTTCGCGGACGCGCGGATCACCGCCGCCGGATACGACTGGAGCGCCTGGGCCGAGAACCTGGCGCGCGGTACGAGGGACCCGGCGGACGTCGTCGAGAGCTGGACCGACGGGGCGATGCACGAGGAGAACATGCTGGACTGCCGCTACCGGGACACCGGCGTGGCGTCGGCGCGCGGCCCCGGCGGCACGATCTGGGTGCAGAAGCTCGCGGCCCCCGCCTCCTGATCCCCGCCGGCCGGCGAGCGCCCCGGAGGCGAACCCGAGCCGGTGGCCGAAGGGGCGCGCCGGGGCGGCGGCTCAGCGCTTGACGCCGAAGTTCTGTACCCACCAAGGGCCGTTGGCGGTGAGGGTCACCCCGACGCCGATGTCCTTGAAGGAGCAGTTGAGGATGTTCTCGCGGTGGCCGGGGCTGTTCATCCAGTCCTCCATCGCCCGGACCGGGGTCCTCGGTCCGCGATGGATGTTCTCGCCCCACGTCGACCACGCGTACCCGGCGCCCGTCATGCGGTCGCCCGCGTCACGGCCCTCCGGGCTGTCGTGCTCGTAGTAGTCGCGCGCGGCCATGTCGTCGGCGTGCCCCTGGGCGGCGGTCCGCAGATGGGTCTCCGCGCGGAGCGGACCACAACCGGCCTTCTCGCGCTCGGTGTTGGCGAGGGCGACGACCTCCTGGACGAACTCCGAGACCTTCCCGGCAGCCTCGCCCCCGGCCGCGTCGCCCGGCTGCCGCTCCGGCTCGGGCCGGGGAACGGGCTGCCGCTCCGAGGCGGGCGTCGCGGCGGACTCCGGCGCGGACACCGGCGTCGACCGCCCCTTCGACTCCCCCTTCGCGTCCGGCCGCGCCACCGGCTCCGGGGACGCGGTCCGGGCCGCCACCGTCCTCACCGCGGCCCGGGCCGGCGCGGGCGCGGTCGAGGGGGCGGAGGGAGGCGGGGCGGTCGGCGCGGCCGCCCGCACCGCGCCGCCCGCGCCGCGCGCGGAGGACGTGGAGGACGCGGAGGACGCCGCGTCCGCGACTCCGGTGGGATCGGGGACGGCGGAGGGTGCCCCGGCGGCCGAGGGACCGGCGGCCGGGGCGGCCACGTACACCCCGGCCGCCACCGTCATCACGAGGGCCGCGGCCCCGGCGGCGGTGACGGCCGTACGGAACGGGGGACGCTTCGGAGCGCGCCGCCGCGCCCCGCCGCCCTTGCGATGCCGCCCGCCGTCCCGGACGGAACGTTCGGAGCGGCCCCGGCGCTCGGAGGGGTCCGGGCGCGTGGAGGGGTCGGAGCGCCCGGAGGGGTCCCGGCGCTCGGAAGGGTCGGAGCGCGCGGGGCGTTCGAGGTACTCGACCCGTTCGGTACGGTCGAGGCGTTCAGGGTCTTGAAGGTCTTCAGGGTCTTCGGGGTGACCGGGATGGTCGTGGTGCCGCATGGGGCTCCGCTCTCTCGCCGAGGTCGCCGGAGGGTCCGGCGCTGGGAGAGCCACCGGGGCGACGGCGGTAACACTTTCCGGCCCCGGCCGCCCCGACACACCTCGTCAACCCGACGCGTCAACCCAGGTCGGAGCCTTTCAGTCCTGCGGGACGACCGCCACCGGGCAGGGCGCGAGATGGAGCGCCGCGTGCGCCACCGAGCCGATGCGCGGCCCGATCGCGCCCCGCTTGGCCCGCCGGCCGACCACCAGGAGCTGGGCGGCCCCCGACGCGGAGAGCAGCACCTGCCCCGCGCTGCCCAGTTCGACGTGCTCGCTCACCGGCACCTCCGGGTACCGCTCCCGCCACGGTGCCAACGCCTCGCGCAGCGCCTTCTCCTCGTACGGGACGAGCCCGCCGGCCTCGTCGGCGAGCCGCATCGACGCCGGGCTGTACGCGTAGAGGGGCGGCAGGTTCCAGGCCCGGACGGCCCGCACGGCCGCCCCGCGCGCGGCGGCGGTCGCGAAGGCGAAGCCGAGCGTCGCGGCGCTGTCCTCCGGGTCGCCGTGCTGGCCGACGAGGACGTCCCCCACCGGTGGTTCGGCGGGCTGGCCGTCGCGGGACCTGACGGCCACCACGGGACGGGTGGCCGCTGCGATGATCTGCTGCCCGTACGAGCCCAGCAGGAAGCCGGCCACGGCCCCGTGGCCGCGCGAGCCGATGACGAGCAGCTCGGCCCGCTCCTCGGCGCCGAGCAGTGCCGCGACCGGGGTGTCAGGGATGACCTCGGCCGTGAGGGCGACCTCCGGGTGGCGTCGCGCGACCGTCGCCCGGGCCTCCTCCAGGACCTCGTCGGCGATGCGCTCCTGGCCCGCGCGGTCCTGGACCAGGGGGATGTCGAGGGGCTCCCAGCGCCAGGCGTGGGCGAGCCGCAGCGGGAGCCCCCGGTGGAGGGCCTCGCGCGCGGCCCAGTCGGCGGCGGCGAGACTCTCCGGGGAACCGTCCACTCCTGCGACGATCTCACGACTCATCGGGCTGCCTCCATCGGTAGCGTGCCGGGCCCACCGGGGTTGCCGGGCCCTCCTCCCTCCAGCTTGGGCCCAAGGACGGGCCGACGAAAGGGACGGACGTCCCGACATGCCGGACCGTCGGCCGCCTCTGCCGAACCGTCAGGCCGGCAGGGTGAGCCGGGCGTGGGTGCCGTTGAGGTAGTGGTCGCCGATGTCGCGGAGCCGGTGGGCCGGCCGCGTGTGGGCGGTGAGTGCGCGGGCATTGCGCCAGAAGCGGTCGAAGCCCGGTCCGCCGCTCCGGGCGTCGGCGCCCTCCGCGCCGTCGACGAGTTCGAGGACACGGGTGGTGATGTGGACGGCGGCCCGGCCGGTGAGCGTCTCGGCCGCGGAGACCAGGACGGCGATGTCGGCCCGTTCCTCCGGGCTCAGCTCGGGCCCGGCGAGCAGCCCGCGGACCAGGGCGTCCGTCGCCCGCTCCACCACCGCCGAGGCGGCGTGCGCGGCCGTGGCCAGCTCCCCGTAGGCGAGGAGGAGGTAGGGGTCGTCCCCCGTGCCCACCGGATCGGTGGTGGCGGCGGTCCGCCCGTTTCTCGCCGGGGGCGCCGGGACCGGTCCGGCCTGCCCGGCGCGGCTGATGTCCCGGGCCTCCGCGAGCGCCCCCTCGGCGATGCCGAGCCCGACCTGGACGAGGAGCAGCCGCAGGGCGAGCGGGGCGAGGGTGGCGAACGGGGTGACGGTGTGTTCGTCGTGGGGGAGGACGCCGAGGACGTGCGCGGCCGGGACCGGGACGTGGTCGAAGGTGACGGTGCCCGCGCCGGCGAGGCGCTGCCCGACCCGGTCCGTACCGGCGTCGGTGAAGACCCCGGGATGCGCCGGGTCCACCAGGACGATCAGCCAGTCGCCGGTCCCGCCGGGCCGCGCGCCGACGACCAGCCGGTCGGCCACGGTGACCCCGGAGGCGAAGGTGCGACGCCCGTCGAGGATCCAGCCGTCCTCGGCGGGGGTGAGCACGAGGCCGGGGTCGGTCCCGGTGAGCGGCGGTTCGACGCCGCCGGCGAGCAGCCAGCGCTCCTCCGCCGTACACGCGTCGAGTGCGGTCGTCGCGCCGGCCTCCCGCGCCGGGCCGAAGAAGCGGCTGCTCCAGGACAGGACGTAGTGGTGGGCGAGGAGTTCGCCGATGGAGCTGTCGGCGGCGGAGATCTCCCGGACGATCGCGGACGCGGCCCGCCAGTCGGCGCCCCGCGGGTTCGCTCCCGGCGCCGTGAGGAGGGCCGGCAGCCCCGCCTCCTGGAGCCGGGCGACCTCGTCGAAGGGGGCCTTTCCCGCGCGGTCCCTGGCGGGCGCGTCGACGGCGAGGTCGTCGGCGAGTTCGCGGGTGACGCGGGGCCAGATCTCGTCGTCCGCGGGCCGGTCGGCCGGTGCCGAAACGATGCGTATCGCGCTTCTCCTGGCCGCTTTCCTTGGTGTGCTCACGTCACCTCACCCGATCCCTCGTATCCCCACTGGAATGATAGGGATAGTGGCAGAGGTCGTCGCCGACCCCCAAGGGGCGTCCGGAAGCTGGACATGGGCGTCTTGATCAGTGAGACGGAGTCAAGTCCGCGCAGCTCGTGAAGGGTTGATTCCGCCGGTCCGTTGCCGGGTCGAGATCCGCGGGACGGACCGTCAGGGGTTGGTCCACGACTCCGGGTCGTCCGCGAGCGCGGTGATGGCCGCCGGCAGCTCCGCCGCCGCCACCTCCGCGAGCGACACCCCCAGCACCTCGCGCACACTGGCCCGGAGCGCGATCCACAGCGTGAGCAGCGACTCGGCGGGCCCCGTGTACGACAGGTCCGGCGGCCGCTCGCCGCGTACGGAGACCAGCGGGCCCTCCACGCAGCGGATGACGTCCGCGACCGAGATCGTCTCCGCGGGCCTGGCCAGCCAGTAGCCGCCGTTGCCGCCGCGCTGGCTCTGGACGAGCCCGCCCTTGCGCATGTCGCCGAGGATGCCCTCCAGGAACTTGTGCGAGATCCCCTGGACTTCGGCGATCGCCTCGGCCTTCAGCGGCCCCGAGTCCCGGGCGGCGGCGAGCTGGAGGGCGGCCCGCACCGCGTAGTCGGCCCTGGCTGAAATGCGCATGCGCGCATTATTCCGCACGCGCCCCACCGCGTCCGTGCGCCCGGCGGTCGGCGCGTCCGCACCCTTGACGCCGCGCCCGACCGGCCGGAGACTCGTCAAGGGAAAACCGAGCGAACAGGTAGGGAACCATGGGACTCACCGGCCGGCGGGACACCTCGCACGCCGCGCCCCTCCCTCGCCCCCTGCCCCTCACGTCCCGCCGTCACATCGATCTGCTGCGGGTCTGCAGCGCCGCGAGTCGCCGACACCGCCGGGGCGTCCACCCCGTCCGCTGAGCCGCCCCGCCCCGCCGCCCGTACCGGCGCCAGGGCAGGACGCGCACCTCGCCGCGGTCCGCCGTCTCCTTCCCGTACCTCTGCTGCCTCCGGGCCCGCCCGGCCGGTCCCGCCGTCGCGCCGAGCGACCGCCACCGCCGTGCACCGCCCCGACCCAGCACCGAGCACCCTCAAGGGAGAAGCATGTCCGTCGTCCCGTCCTCGCTCCTGCCCACCTACGCCCGGCCCGCCTTCCGCGGCCGGATCGGCCGCGACGTCCGCAGCGGCCACTACGCCGTACCGCACCGCTACCGGCTCCATCTGGCACCGTCAGGACCGGGCTGTCTCGGCCTCGCCCTGACCCACGCCCTCCTCCGCCTCGACGACACGCTCCCGCTCACCGTCCTCCCCGAGACCCCCGACACGCCCGAGGGCGGGTACACCGCGCTCCGCCCGCTGTACGAGGCGAGCGCCTACCTGTACGAAGGTCCCGCCGCCCCGCCCGTACTGAGCGACGGCTGGACCGGTCGGATCGTCAGCACCCACGCCCCCGACATCCTGCGGGACCTCGCCCTGCGCTTCCGCGGCGACGGACCCGACCTGCTGCCCGAGGAGTACCGGGGCGAGATCGAGGCCATCGCCGACCTGTGCGAGCGGAGCATCAACGGGGCCGCGCAGCGCGCCGGGGAGCTGGGCCTCGACGGCGAGTCCGCCCACCGGGACCCGCTCGCCGTCCTCTTCGCGGCGCTCGGCTCCCTGGAGCGCCGGCTCACCGACCGTGCGTACGTGCTCGGCGACGGGCCGACCGCCGCCGACGTGCACGTCTGGGTCACCCTCGTCCAGCTCGACACCGTCCACCGCTGGCACCTCGACGCCGCCGCGATGGACCGGGTCGCCGGACACCCGGCGCTCTGGGCGTACGCCCAACGCCTCGCCGCCCGCCCCGAATTCGCCCGCCACCTCGACATCGACGCCGTACTGCGCCGCCACCGCTCCCACTGCCGGGGCCGCGAGGCCGCGGGCGCCGCGATCCGGCTCGTCGACTGGTCCGCACCCCCGCGCTGACCCCGGCGCCGACCACCCGCGCAAGCTCGCGACCCGACCGCCCCGCGCCGACCGCCCGGTGCCCGATTCCCGTCAGCCGATGCGGTGGCCGGCCAGGGGTGCCGTCTCGTCGCCCGAGCCCGCGCGGACCCCACGGAGGAACGCCTCCAGGGCCTCCACCGAGCTCGCCGACGGCTCCCACTCCAGCTCCCGCCTGGCCCGCTCGGTGGCGAGAAGCGGCGACTGCAGCAGCGCGTCGAAGAGCCCGGGGGAGGCCGGGGCGAGCCGCAGCCGCCACGCCGCCGACAGCGCGCCGCGGACCGCGCCCGCCGGGACCTTCACCGGCCGGGCGTGCAGCAGCCGGCCCAGGATCTCGGCGTCGACCACCGGCTCCGCGGCCAGGTTGAACGCGCCGCGGACGTCCCGGAGGAGCACCCTCCGGTAGGCGTCCGCGGCGTCCTCGGTGTGCAGGACCTGGAAGCGGAGCCCCTCGAACTCCGGCAGCAGCGGCAGCAGTTCCGGCCGCAGCAGCTGACCGGGGAAGAACCGGCCCGCGAAGATCCGCCGCTGTCCGCTCGCCGACTCCTCCTTGAAGAGGAACGCCGGGCGCATCCGGACCACCCGGGTCAGGGGATGGTCGCGCTCGAAGGTGTCGAGGACCCGTTCCAGATAGGCCTTCTCCCGGGTGTAGGCGGCGCCCGGCCAGCCGTGCGTCGGCCAGGCCTCGGACACGGGCGCGCCGCCCACCGGACCGGGGGAGTACGCCCCCACCGAGGAGGCGTGCACGAGCACCGGCACCCGCGCCGCCGCGACCGCGTCGAAGACCCGCACCGCGCCCAGGACGTTGGTCCGCCAGGTCTCCACCGGATCGTGGGTCGGCCCGAACCTCCAGGCCAGGTGGACGACCGAGTCCGCGTCCGCCACGTACTGCGCGAGCCGCGGCTCGTCGCCCTCCCGGGAGAGGTCCACCTCGGCCCACTCCACGCCGGGAAGCTCCAGCGCGGGCCTGCGGCGCGCGAGCCCGAGGACGGAGCCGACCCGTGGCTCGCGGGCCAGTGCCCGTACCAGACTCGTACCGACATTGCCGGTGGCGCCCGTGACGACCACCCGCTGTTGCGTGCTCGGGTTCATGTCTCCGACCCTCCGCCATGGGCGGCGGAAGCGCACTCCGGAACCCGTTCCGTCACACAGGGTGCCCACGCGGGTCGCGAGCGTGGCCGACGGCCGGGAGGATGGGGCGACGCAGGTGAGAGCAGGAGACAGGAGTGCGCCATGCTGCTGCCCGACAGGAACACGATCGACCGGCTGCTCCGGCACTACCGCACCCAGGAGCGGTCCGTGCTCGCCCGGCCGTGCGACCTGTCGGCCCGCCGGCGCTTCGAGGACACGGCGTACACCCTCTGCGTCCTGATGGGAGAGCGCACCGCCCACGCAGCGGTCAGCGCGGCCGAACGGTACGTCGCCCAGGGCGGCCCCGCATCCCGGCAGGCCCTGGAGGGGCTGCCGGGGGCCTGATCGATTCCCGCACGCGCCGCGGAGGCGGGGCGATCGATCAGGAATCGAGAAGCCTGTCCGCCGGGCCCCCACTAGCGTGACTGCCGTGGACATCGTGATTGACCCGACGCCGTGAACGACGGGATGCGATGATCACGTTTCGGCCCGCGCGACAGAGGGAGACACGACCAGCATGGCCACGAGGAAGAGCGCGCAGTCGCCTGCTCCGCACGGTGCCGACAGCCACGACGTGATCCGCGTGCACGGGGCGCGCGAGAACAATCTCAAGGACGTCAGCATCGAGATCCCGAAGCGCCGGCTGACGGTGTTCACCGGGGTCTCCGGATCGGGCAAGAGCTCGCTGGTGTTCAACACGATCGCCGCGGAGTCCCAGCGCCTGATCAACGAGACCTACAGCTCCTTCGTGCAGGGCTTCATGCCGACGCTGGCCCGCCCCGAGGTCGACGTCCTCGAAGGCCTCACGACCGTGATCACCGTCGACCAGCAGCGGATGGGATCCGACCCGCGCTCCACCGTCGGCACCGCCACCGACGCCAACGCGATGCTGCGCATCCTCTTCAGCCGCCTCGGAAAGCCGCACATCGGCCCGCCCAGCGCGTACTCCTTCAACACGGCCACGGTCCGCGCGAGCGGCGGCATCACCGTCGAGCGCGGCGACGCCAAGACCAAGACCGTGAAGGCGACCTACAACCGCACCGGCGGCATGTGCACGCACTGCGAAGGCCGGGGCAAGGTCTCCGACATCGACCTCACCCAGCTCTACGACGACTCCAAGTCGATCGCGGAGGGCGCGTTCACCATCCCCGGCTGGAAGTCGGACAACGTGTGGACCGTAGGGATCTACGCCCAGTCGGGCTTCCTCGACCCGGACAAGCCGATCCGCCGCTTCACCAAGCAGGAGATGCGGGACTTCCTCTACCGCGAACCGACCAAGGTGAAGGTCAACGGCGTCAACCTCACCTACGAGGGGCTGATCCCGAAGATCCAGAAGTCCTTCCTGTCCAAGGACAAGGAGGCGATGCAGCCGCACATCCGGGCGTTCGTGGAGCGCGCCGTCACCTTCACCACCTGTCCCGAGTGCGACGGCACCCGCCTCAGCGAGGGCGCCCGCTCGTCGAAGATCAAGCGGATCAGCATCGCCGACGCCTGCACCATGGAGATCAGGGACCTCGCCGAGTGGGTCCGCGGCCTCAAGGAGCCGTCGGTGGCGCCGCTGCTCGCCTCGCTCCAGCGGACCCTCGACTCGTTCGTCGAGATCGGCCTCGGCTACCTCTCCCTCGACCGGCCCGCGGGCACGCTGTCGGGCGGCGAGGCCCAGCGCGTCAAGATGATCCGCCACCTCGGCTCCGCGCTCACCGACGTCACCTACGTCTTCGACGAGCCCACCATCGGCCTGCACCCCCACGACATCCAGCGGATGAACGACCTGCTGCTGCGGCTGCGCGACAAGGGCAACACGGTGCTCGTGGTCGAGCACAAGCCGGAGACCATCGCCATCGCCGACCACATCGTCGACCTCGGCCCCGGCGCCGGCACGGCCGGCGGCACCGTCTGCTTCGAGGGGACCGTCGACGGACTGCGGGCCGGCGGCACCAGCACCGGCCGCCACTTCGACGACCGCTCCTCCCTCAAGGAGAGCGTGCGCACACCCTCCGGCACCCTGGAGATCCGCGGCGCGACGGCGAACAACCTGAGCGACGTCGACGTCGACATCCCGCTCGGCGCGCTCGTCGTCGTCACCGGCGTCGCCGGCTCGGGCAAGAGCTCCCTCGTCCACGGCTCGATCCCCGCGGGGGAGGACGTGGTGTCGGTCGACCAGACGCCGATCCGCGGCTCGCGCCGGAGCAACCCCGCGACGTACACCGGTCTCCTCGACCCGATCCGCAAGGCCTTCGCCAAGGTCAACGGCGTCAAGCCGGCCCTGTTCAGCGCCAACTCCGAGGGCGCGTGCCCCACCTGCAACGGCGCCGGGGTCATCTACACCGACCTGGCGATGATGGCCGGTGTCGCCACCCCCTGCGAGGACTGCGAGGGCAAACGGTTCCAGGCGGAGGTCCTCGAATACCACCTCGGCGGCCGCGACATCAGCGAGGTGCTCGCGATGTCGGTGAGCGAGGCCGAGCAGTTCTTCGCGGAGGGCGAGGCACGCACGCCGGCCGCGCACAAGATCCTGGAGCGCCTCGCCGACGTCGGTCTCGGGTACCTCACCCTCGGCCAGCCGCTCACCACCCTGTCCGGCGGCGAACGCCAGCGGCTCAAGCTCGCCACCCACATGGCCGACAAGGGAGGCGTCTACGTCCTCGACGAGCCGACCACCGGCCTCCACCTCGCCGACGTCGAGCAGCTGCTCGGCCTGCTCGACCGGCTCGTCGACTCGGGCAAGTCCGTGATCGTCATCGAGCACCACCAGGCGGTCATGGCCCACGCCGACTGGATCATCGACCTCGGCCCCGGGGCCGGCCACGACGGCGGCAAGATCGTCTTCGAGGGTACGCCCGCGAAGCTCGTCGCCGACCGCTCCACCCTCACCGGCGAGCACCTCGCGGCCTACGTCGGCGCCTGACGCGGAATCCGCGCCCCTCCGCGCCGGGCGGGACCTGATCCGGCCCGGGGCGGGGGGTTGCGAGAGACGTCCGCGGGGGTTGCGCGAGACGTCCGCTGGGGGTGGCGAGAGACGTCCGAGGGTCCCCCGCCCTCCTCGCGGAGCCCCCGCGCAGTCAGGCCCGGTGGGCCGCCCTGCGCCGCCAGCCCCACAGCGCCAGCGCCGCCGCGCAGGCCGAGCCCACCAGGGCCAGCGGGAGCCCGGTCGACGGGCCCGAAGGCGCCGCCTCGCGCGAGGAGTCCTTCCGGGGCGCGGCCACCGCCTCGGCCCCGGCCCGGCCGACCACGGCCTTGGCATCGGCCGCCCGGGTGCCCCCGCCGTCCCGCGCCGTCACGGTTCGCGTGTCCGTCTCGGCCGGGCCCTTCGTCCGGACCGGCAGCAGCGAACCGACCGGCTGCACGCGCCCCGCGGCCTCGAAGCCCCAGTCGAGCAGTTCGCGGGCCTCCTCGTACACGGCGAGACCGCCGCCGTACTGCGGGTTCATGACGGAGACGACCAGCGTCCGGCCGCCCCGGCGTGCGGCGGAGATCAGGGTGTTGCCCGCGTTCGTCGTGTAGCCGTTCTTGATCCCGATGAGCCCCGGGTAGCGGTCCACGCCGTCCGCGCCCGTGAGGAGGCGGTTGGTGTTGGCGATGCCGTACGACCAGGTGCCCGCGGGGAAGTCGGCGTACGGCGTCGAGCAGTACCGGGTGAAGGCGGGGTCCTGGAGCCCGGCCCGCCCGAAGACCGCCAGGTCGTAGGCGGAGGACACCTGGCCGGGCGCGTCGTAGCCGTCCGGGGAGACCACCTGCGTGTCGTGGGCCCCGAGGGACCGGGCCTTCTCCTGCATCTGCCGGGTCATCGACTCCCAGCCGCCGTTCATCGCGGCCAGGACGTGCACGGCGTCGTTCCCCGAGCTGAGGAAGACCCCGTTCCACAGATCCGACACCTTGTACGTGTACCCCTCCTTGATCCCCACCAGGCTGCTGCCCGCCCCGATCCCGGTCAGCTCGGAATCGGCCACGGTGTGCTGCTCGGACGGGCCGTTGTGGGGGAGCGCGGTGAGCGCGAACAGCGCTTTGAGGGTGCTGGCCGGCGGCAACTTGCGGTGCGCGTTCCGCGCGGCGAGGACCTCGCCCGAGGACGCGTCCGCCACCACCCACGACAGCGCGGAGAGCGACGGCACGGCCGGTGCGCCCGGCAGCCGCTGCACCTGGGTGCCCTTCCGGTCGAGCCGGGCCGGGTCGACGAACCGCGGAGTCGGCGGAGTCGGCTCGTCGACGGAGGAGGGCGCCGAGAGGGGAGGAACGGGGGAAGCCGTGGCCGCCGGAACAGGCAGCACGAACAGCAACGCCGCGGTACCGGCGGCGGCATGACGAACAGCTGACGTGACGATCATTCAGCCACCGTAGGAAGCACGGGCGGGGCGCGCAGATCGGAGTGCGCCGACCGGCGTAGCGGGTCCGGCGTACGGCGGCACGTCGTGCGCCCGCCCGGGGGAGCGAGCGGCCCGGCGCGACCCCCCGACCGGTGCCGCGCCACCGGCCCGCCCCGTGCCGTCCGTCCCGTGCCGTGCCGTCCCTCGCGACCGGCCTCACCCGTCCCTCGTGACCGGCCTCACCCGTCCCTCGCGACCGGCCTCACCCGTGCCGCGTGACCGCCCGACCGGTGCCGTTCCGCCGCCCCGACCGGTGCCGTCCGGCCGCCCGACCCGCTGTCGGTGGCACAAGGCATGCTGGTGACGTGCCATCACACCCGAACCAGAGCAACGCCGTTCCGGCCGAGAGCGCGGGAGCGCCACCTGCCGAGCCGGCCCCCCGGTCCGTGCCCGGTCCCGCGCGGGCCCCGGGGAGCCCGGTCGGCGGACCCTTCGGCGCGCCCGCGTTCCGCGCCGAGCGGCAGCCCCGTACCGCACCCGCCGGGCACATGATCGTCTGCGGGGACGACGCCCTCGCCCACCGCCTCGCGGGCGAGCTGCACGGCGTGTACGGAGAGCGGGTCACCCTCCTCGTACCGGCGCGCCCCGACGCCCCGCGCACGCCCGCCGCCCGCACCGGCAGGGCGCTCGCCCTCTTCGGACGCGTCACCGCGGCCGTCGCCCGCACCACCGCGACCCCCGGAGCGGCGGCGCCGGCCAGGGCCACGGGGGCGGCCGGGGCCACGGCACCGGCCGGAGTCGACGCGGACGGCGGCGAGCCCATGGGCGCCCTGCAGGTCGTCGAGTCCGCGGAAGCCGACGACCGGGCCCTCGTGGACGCCGGAGTGGAGCGCGCCGCCGCGCTCGCCCTCGTCCACGAGGACGACGAGACCAACATCCGGGCGGCGCTCACCGCCCGCCGCCTCAACCCCCGGCTGCGCCTGGTCATCCGGCTCTACAACCGCAAGCTGGGCCAGCACCTCGAAACCCTCCTCGACCAGGCCGCGGCCGTCGCCGAACCAGGCCTGGACCCGGAGAAGCTCGACGCCGCCACCACCGTCCTCTCCGACGTCGACACCGCGGCCCCCGGGCTCGCCGCGGCGGCCGTGGCGGGCACCAGCAAGGTCGTCCAGGCGGGCGGGCTCCTGCTGCACGCCGTCGAGCGGACCCCCGCGGTGGGCGAGGCCCCCGACCCCGGCCGGTGCACGCTCGCGCTGCTCTCCGCCACCGCCGGCGACCCGGCCGGCTGCGAGGGCTCCGAGCGCAGCGGCGAGGAAGGCCCCCGGCTCCTCCCCGACGACCGTACGGTGGCCGCCGCCACCGGCAGGGCCTCCGTCACCCTCGAAGCGGTCACCCCGGCCGGCCACGTCCTGCCGACCGGCCGCTTCGGCGGCTCCGGGCTGCCCGTCGCCTCGCTCTTCTCCCGGCGCCTGCGCTGGTCCCTCGGCGGAGCGGCCGCCGCCGTCCTCGCCCTGGCCCTCGCCTCCACCTTCACCACCGGCGACCACCCCCTGCACGCCGCCTATCTGACGCTCCTCGACATCTTCGCCATCGGCGACCCGGCCGTCGGCGAACCGACCAGCCGCCAGGTCCTCCAGATCCTCGCCGGATTCGTCGGACTGCTCCTGCTCCCCGTGATCGTCGCTGCCCTCCTCGAAGGGCTCGGCACCTTCCGCACGGCGACCACCCTGCGCCGGCCGCCCCGGGGACTCTCCGGCCATGTCGTCCTCCTCGGCCTCGGGAAGGTCGGCACCCGGGTCCTCGCCAGGCTCCGCAGGATGGGCATCCCCGTCGTCTGCGTCGAGTCCGACCCTGAGGCCCGCGGCATCGCCGTGGCCCGGCGGCTGCGCGTCCCCACCGTCATCGGCGACGTCACGGAGGAGGGCGTCCTGGAGGCCGCGCGCATCCACCGGGCACACGCCCTCCTCGCCCTCACCAGCGTCGACATCACCAACCTGGAGGCCGCGCTCTCCGCCCGCTCCGTCACCCCCGACCTGCGGGTCGTGCTCCGCCTGTACGACGACGACTTCGCGACCGCCGTCTACCGCACCCTGCGCACCGCCCACCCCGAGGCCCTCACCCGCAGCCGCAGCGTCTCCCACCTCGCCGCGCCCGCCTTCGCCGGGGCGATGATGGGCCGCCAGGTCCTCGGCGCCGTGCCCGTCGAGCGCCGGGTCCTGCTCTTCGCCGCCGTGGACGTCGCCGACCACCCGCTCCTGGAGGCCCGTACGGTCGCCGACGCCTTCCGGCCCGGAGCCTGGCGGGTGATCGCCCTCGACCGGAGCGGCACCCCGTACGGCGCCTACGGCGTCCCGTACGGGACCGGCGCGGCGTCCCGGGGCCAGGACTGGCGCCTCGCTCCGGAGCGGGTCCTCGGCCCCGGTGACCGGGTGATCGTGGCGGCCACCCGCCGCGGCCTGGCCGAACTCCTCGGTCGCGGGGGCGCCAGGGTCCGCGCCGACGAGGGGGACGCGCCGGACAACTCCGTACGGACAGGGGCGGGTTGATCGTAGGATCTGACCGCTCGCGTGCCGCACCGGCCCGCCTCCGCAGTCAGGAGTGCCTTCCGTGAAGACCCCGCACAGCGCCGACCCCGGCCGCCCGCCGCACCGCATGGACCCGGCGGGCGGCTGCCCGCACGCGGCCAACGCCCGGCTCCTCGCCGAGGGCGCCGTGGCCCCGGTGCTCCTGCCCGGCGAGATCGAGGGCATGGCGGTGCTCGGCCACGACGCCCTGCGCGACTTCCTCTCCCACCCCGACGTCGCCAAGGGTGCCCAGCACTTCACCGCCCTCACCGAAGGCCGGATACCCGACGGCTGGCCGCTGCGCACCTTCGCCACCGTGCCCGGCATGACCACCGCGGACGGCGCCGACCACCGCAGGCTGCGCGCCCTGGTCAGCAGCGCCTTCACCGCCCGCCGGGTCGAGGAGCTCCGCCCGCGTGTGGAGGCCGTCACGGCAGGGCTCCTCGACGGACTCGCAGAGGCGGCCGGAGCCGGCGGAGGCGTCGCCGACCTGCGCCGCCACTACGCGCTCCCGCTGCCCCTCGGCGTCATCTGCGAACTGCTCGGCGTCGACCCGGCCCATCAGGACCGGCTCCACCGCCTCTCCAGCCTCGTCGTCGCCACCGACACCGAGCCGGCACAGGCCGTCGCCGCCAACCGCGACCTCGTCGAGCTCCTCGCCTCCATCGCCGCGGACAAGGCCCGCGCCCCCGGTGACGACCTCACCAGCGCGCTCATCTCCGCCCGGGACGAGGGCGGCGACCGGCTCAGCCAGCCCGAGCTCATCGGCACCCTGCTCCTGATGATCATCGCGGGGCACGAGACCACCCTGAACCTCGTCACCAACGCCGTACGGGCGCTCTGCGCCCACCGCGAGCAGCTCGCCCTGGTCGTCGGGGGCCGGGCCACCTGGGCGGACGTGGTGGAGGAGACCCTGCGCTGGGACAGCCCGGTCAGCTACTTCCCGTTCCGCTACCCCACCCGCGACCTCACGGTCGACGGCACCCTCATCCCCCGGGGCACCCCCGTCCTCGCCGGATACTCGGCCGCCGGCCGTGACACGAAGGCGCACGGCCCGGACGCCGACCGCTTCGACATCACCCGCACCGCGACGGTGAAGCACCTCTCGCTCGGTCATGGCCCCCACTACTGCCTGGGCGCCCCGCTGGCCCGGATGGAGGCGGCGATCGCCCTGGAGGCGCTCTTCACCCGCTTCCCGGACCTGGACCTGGCCGTCCCGGAGGACGAACTGACCCGCCACTCCGGCTTCGTCGGCAACAGCGTGCGGACGCTCCCGGTCCGCCCGACAGGCTGACCGCCCGACAGGCTGACCGCCCGACCGCCCGACCGCCCGACCGCCCGACCGCCCGACGGGCAGGCCTACGCGCCGGGCTGACGGACCGGACGCGCGGGCCCCGGCTGCCCGGGCTACCCCGTCCGTCCCCACACGCTCGCGGGGGAGGCCCGCAGCGAGGAGACGAGGCGTAGCAGCCGGTCCTCGTTCCCCGAGAGGCCGGCGGCGCGGAGCGCCTCGTCGGCCTCCGCCATCGGGTGGGTCAGCATCACCCCCGCGTACGGGGCGAGCTGCGGATCGGTCAGTACGGCCTGGGTGGATTCGAGCAGCCGCAGGTACGCCTGGGCCGCCGCGCGCTCGCTGGCGGTCATCGTGGTCATGTCGGGCTCCCTCTCGACAGTTCTGCGATCACCACCCTCTCGCACGGGTCTGACAATCGGGGTTCAGACCCGTCGGCGGAGGTGCTCCGCCAGCCGTTCCAGGAAGACCTGCTGCCCCACGACGAGCAGCGGAGCGGCCGCCTCCGGGGTGAACCAGCCGACCCTGTCGATCTCCGGGAACTCCGCCCGGACGCCTGACCGGGGCGGCCACTCCATGGTGAAGGTGCCCGGCACGACCGCCGCCGGGTCGAGTTCGCCCTCGACCGCCCAGGCGATGACGGTCTTGCCGCTGCGCTGCCGGGTCTCGCCGAGAGCGATCCACGCGCCGTCGGGGGCCGGCAGCCCCAGCTCCTCCAGGAACTCCCGCCCGGCCGCCGCCTCGGGAGCCTCGTCCGGCCCGTACTCCCCCTTGGGGATCGACCAGGCCTCGTGCTCGCGGGAGGCCCAGAGGGGGCCGCCCATGTGGCCGATGAGTACCTCGACACCACCGCCCGCCGTACGACGGAAGACCAGAAGACCCGCGCTGCGCTTCTCCGACATGACGCCCAGTCTGACCGAACGGCCCGGTCGACGCAGCCCGGTCGACGCTGCCCAATCGACGCAGCCCCGGCGACGCAGCCCGGTCGACACGGCCCGTCCGAGCGCCCGCCCGCGCGGTCTCACACCTCGGCGCCGACCACCACCGGACCGCCCGCGAGGTCCACGCCGCCCGTCCACGTCGGCCCGAGCCGCACCGTGCGCCAGGGGACGAGCTCCCCGCGCAGCCGCTCCCGCCGCAGCGGGGCGCCGTCCTGGGTGACGGTCAGGACCGGTCGTACGAGCCGCCGGTCCGCCCGTACGAGCAGGGGGACCGCCACAGGGCCCGGGCCGAGGAGCCCCGGCGTCACCCACCGCAGCGGTCCCGCCGCCGCCACCGGTACCCCGGCGGCGGGCCGGGGGCGTCCGGCGAGCAGGTCGAGGACGGTGTCGGCGGCCGCGCGGCCCTCGGCGGCGGCCACCTGCGCCGGTTCCACGCCGCGCAGCAGGTTGCCGACCGCGAGGACTCCCGGCTCGGCGGTGCGGAACGAGCCGTCCGTCACGGGCCCGCGCGTGCCCGGCGCCGGGGCGAGCCCGCGGGACCTGGCCAGCTCGTGGTCGGGGATCCAGTCGCCGGTGAACACCATCGTGTCGCAGCGCAGCACGGTGCTCCGGCCGTCCCCCGCCCGGACCGCGACCCCGGTCAGCCGGCCGCGTCCGAGCAGCTCGGTCACCGTCGTCCGGGTGAGGACCGGTACGCCTCCGAACCCGACGGCGGCCCGCGGCAGTTCGGTGACGACCGCCGCGACCTCCACCCCCGCGTCACGCAGCGCCCGCACCGCGTGCCGGGCCACCGGCTCGCCGCCGACGACCACCGCCCGCCGGCCGACGCGCTCGCGCGCGGCCCCGCCGTGCTCCCGGAACAGCCGGACCGTCTGCTGGAGTTCGCCCGTGGTCAGCACCCCGGCCGGCCGCGCACCCGGTACGAGCCGGGCGCTGCGCGGCCGTTCGCGCGCCCCCGTCGCCAGGACGACCGCGCGTGCCCGGATCCGTTCGAGCCCGGTCGGGGCGGTGACGTCCAGGGTGAGCGGCCCCGCCCAGCCGGTGGCGGAGACCCCGGTGCGGACGTCGGCCCCGGCGCGGAGCGCCGCCCGGACGGCGCGCCGCGCGTACGCGGGGCCGTCCAGCGGCCGCCCCCGGCGGTCCGCGCCGAACCCGGGGTGCCCGCAGTGCCGCGGTACGCCCCCGGCCGCGCTCTCCCGCTCCAGGACCTCGACCCGGCCCGCGCCGGCCGCCGCGAGCCGCGCGGCGGTTGCGAGCCCGGCGGGTCCCGCGCCCACGACGAGCACGTCGACCGTACGGTTCACCGGGCCCCCTTCCCGTACCGCTCGCTCAACGCCCGTACCTCCGCGCCGCAGAAGTGACCCTGGCACCGGCCGCCCCGGGCGCGCGTGCGGCGCCGCAGTCCGTCCGGGCCCGCCGGGGGGATCGTCGAGGTGAACGCGGCCCGGATCTCCCCCCGGGTCACCCGCTCGCAGTGGCAGACGATCGTGCCGAACTCCGGGTCCCGCGCGATGAGTTCCGCGTCCCGGTACGGGCGGGGGAACGCCTCGCCGAGGTTCGGCATGCGGACCGGGGCGAGCGGACGCTCGGCTCCGGGTTCGAGGCCGCAGTCGGCGAGGAGACCGAGCACGTGCTCGGCGATCGCGAGCGAGGCGGTGAGCCCGGTGGAACGGATCCCGCCCACGGTCACGTACCGCAGCGCGGGGTGGGCCGCGCACCGGTAGTCCTCCTGTCCGGTGGCGGCCCGCAGCCCCGCGTAGACGGCCGTGACCTCCTCGTCGAGCAGCGCGGGAAGGATGCGGCCGCCCTGCTCGCGCAGGCCGGAGAGGCCCTCCGCCGTCGTGCCGGTGGCGGTCTTGTCGTCGAGGTCCTCCGCGGTGGGTCCGAGCATGACGTTCCCGTACACGGTGGGCGAGACGAGCACCCCCTTGCCGAGCGGTCCGGGGACGGGGAGCAGGATGTGCCGGACCAGGTCGCGGGCGAACTTGTCGAAGACGAGGAGCTGGCCCCTGCGGGGGGTGACGGTGAAGTCGCGACGGTCGAGCAGCGCGTCGAAGGCGTCCGCGTGGAGCCCGCAGGCGTTGACCAGGTGACGGGTCCGCAGCACTCCTCTCCGGGTGACGAGCCGGTGCCACCGGTCGTCCGTACGCACCTTCTCCACCCGGCAGTTGAGGTGCAGGTCGACTCCGGACCGGACGGCCTGCGTCGCGTACGCGAGGGTGGTCGTCCACGGGCAGATCACCGACTCGCCGGGTACGGCGAGCGCGGCGAGCGCGCCCGGCCCCAGGTGAGGTTCACGGGGGCCGAGTTCGTCGGCGGTCAGCAGGCGGGTGGTGAGGTGGCCGTTGCGCTCCGCCTTCTCGGCGAGGCGGGGGAGCGCGGCGCGCTGCTGTTCGTCCCAGGCGACGAGCAGCGCGCCGAGCGGCTCGACGGGGATGCCGGCCTCCCGCGCGAACGAGCCGAGGAGGCGGTGGCCTTCGCGGACGAGGCGGGCTTCGAGGGTGCCGGGCACGGAGTCGAAGCCGGTGTGCAGGATGGCCGTGTTGGCCTTCGAGGTGCCGTCGCCGACGTCGTTCGCGGCCTCCACGAGCGCGACCCGCAGCGGGTGGCGGGCGAGCGCGCGGGCGATGGCGCAGCCGACGACTCCCGCGCCGACCACCACGACGTCGTACTCCGCCTCCCGGTCCGTGGGGAGCGGGCCCGTGCGGGTGACGCTCATTCGGCGACCCCGCCGCCCGAGCCCCCACCGGTGGCGCCCGCGGCCGTGCCCCCGTCGGTGGTGGCCGCGCCCGTGCCCCCGCCTGCCGTGGCCGCGCCCGTTCCGCCGCCACCCGTGCCCGTACGGCCCAGCACCGCCGACACCGCCGTGCGGAACCGGTCCAGGCGCTCCGCCGCCTCGTCGCCGGAGATCCGGGGCTCGTACACGGCCGAGGGCTTCCACTCGGGCACCGCCTCGCGGAGCGAGAGCCCCGGGTGGTGTCCGAGCCGGGCCACGGCGCCCACCCCGAGAGCCGTGGCGTCGGGCAACGAAGAGACCTCGACCGGCAGTTGGAGCAGGTCGGCCTGGGTCTGCATGAGCAGCGCGGACCGGGTCAGGCCCCCGTCCGTACGCAGTGAGGTCAGCGGTGCGCCCCGGTCCGCGGCGGCCGAGTCGGCGAGTTCCACGACCTGGGCGGCGATGCCCTCGCACAGCGCGCGGACCAGATGGCCGGGGGTGGTGTCGAGTCCCAGGCCGGTGAGCGAGCCGCGTACGTCCCCCCGCCACCACGGCGCGGCGAGGCCGGCGAGCGCGGGGACGAAGGTGACGCCGCCGGCGTCCGGCACACCGCCCCCCACGGGGTCGATCTCCTCCGCCCCGGCGAGGACGCCCAGATCGGTGAGCCAGCGGAAGGCCGAGGCGACCGTGTACACCTGGCCGTCCAGGCAGTGGTCGACGCGCCCGCCGAGCCGCCAGGCGACACAGCTCACCAGGCCGGACGTGCCGCGCCGGGGCTCGGGCCCGGTCTGGGCGAGGAGGAAGGCGCCCGTGCCGTACGTGCACTTGGCCGCGGCCGGATCGCTCGCGCTCTGTGCGAGCAGGGCGGCCTGCTGGTCGACCAGGAGACCGGTGAGCGGCAGCGGCGGTCCGAAGGCCGTCGTGGTGCCGACCGGGGTGTCGCAGTCGACCACCCTGGGCAGCCGCTCGCCGCTCAGGCCGTACAGGTCGAGGGCCGTGTCGGACCAGGCGACCGTGTCCAGATCGAGCAGTCCGGTACGCCCGGCGGTCGCCGCGTCGGTGACGAAGGCGCCCGTCAGCCGGTGGACGAGCCAGGCGTCGCTGGTGGTGACGACCCCCGAGCCGGTGGCGTGACGGCGGATCCAGGCCATCTTGGGCGCGGCGAAGTAGGGGTCCACCGGCAGGCCCGTCAGGTGGCGCAACTGCTCGGCGTGGTCGGCGAGTCCTTCGCAGACGGAGGCGGCCCTGCGGTCCTGCCAGACGAGCGCGTCCGTGAGGGGCTCGCCGGTGGCGGGGTCCCAGGCGAGCACGGTCTCGCCCTGGTTGGCGAGGCCCACGGCCGCGACCGGTGTGCCCGCCTCGGCGAGCGCCGCCCGTCCGGCCGTGACGACGGAGTCGTACAGCTCACGGGGGTCGACCTCGACACGGCCGCCCGGCAGGTACCGCGGCCGGACCGGGGCCGAGCCGCTGCCGATCACTCCGCGTTCGGGGCACAGCACGAGCGCCTTCGTGCCCGAGGTGCCCTGGTCCACGGCGAGTACCGGGCCGCCCGTCATTCTGGTGCTCCCGTCGCAGGATCGGAGCGTGATCGTCCGATCACCGAAAAGGGTCAGGGTGCCGTCGCCGGGGCCCGGCGTCAAGCGTCGGCGGGTGACAGCGTCAGGTCGCCCGCAGTATCTGACGATCAGTCAAAATCAGTCGCTGTCTTAATAGTTACTGTCACGAAGAAGAGTGGAGTGGTCGAGTCCAGAGCCCTCTATAGTGATCGCCGATCACAGGCCGGGATGCCCGCCGGGGGACTGACCACCCCCTCCACCCACCGAGGAACCATGCCGCCCACACCACGCCCCACCCCCTGATGGCCGCACACGGCTTCCGGCCCGTCTATCACCCCGCGGGGCACGACCACGCCCTGCGCAACGCGGTCCAGGACCTGCGTACCGGCCGCTGGGTGGCGATGGCCAGGCTGCTCGACGAGACCTCGGGGTGGGACGGCTGGACCCGGCGCACGCAGGTCCTCGCGGCCGTCGCCGCGGGCACCGACGTCGTCCACACCTGGCGAACCGAACAGCCGGGGAGCATCGCCGCCACCGTCATGCACAGCCGCGTCGCCGTCGAGCGCGCCGTCCGCGCCCACCGCGCCGGCCACGCCCGCACCCGCGAACTCTGGCAGGAGTCCTGGACGGCCTGCCGCGAGGCCGCGGAACTGGCCCCCGCCGACCCCGTGCCCTGGGTCGGCCTCCTCGCCCTCGCCGCGCTCGACGGACGCCAGCGCATGGCCGAGCACCGCCTCTCCCCGCCGGCCCCCATGCTGGCCCCCGGCCCCTGGGGGCTGCTCGCCGAGGCGGAGAAGCGCGACCCGTACAACCGCGAAGCGCATCACCGCATGCTCCAGTTCGTCTACGCCCGCAGCCCCGGGCCGCTCTCCGAGGCCGTCAACTACGCCCAGTGGGCGGCCAGTTCCGCGCCCGTCGGCTCCTCCCTCCACGCCCTCCCGCTCTATGTGCGCGTCGAGCGCTACCGCCGCGAGCGCGGCCACGAACGCGCCCTCGACCTCCACTGGGTCGCCGAGGACGCCGTACGCGACGCCGAGCGCGCCCTGGAGACCTGGTTCCTCTTCTGCGCCACCGACGAAGCCTCCCTGCTCGACCTGAACCACCTGGCGCACGCCCTCTACGGAGCCCTCCGCTTCGACGACGCCGCCCGGGTCTTCGACGCGCTCGGCCCGTACTACGCGACGCTGCCCTGGGCCTACCGGACCGCCCAGCCGGACGACCGGGCCCTCGCCGAAGAGGTCTTCCTGCGCGCCCGCGCCCGCTGTCTCGGCGGCTGAACCGGCCCCGCCGGTCCCCCGTACGTACCGCTCCCGTCCCCGCTCACCGCCCGTCCCCCGGAGGAATCCCATGTCCCGCAGCGCGGCCCCCGCCGACGCGATACGCAAGCCGCCCCCCGCCCAGGACGAGGAGGCGCGGCTCAGAGAGCTCGGCTACCAGCCGGTCCTGGCCCGCCGCATGGGAGGCTTCGGCAACTTCGCGATCAGCTTCTCCGTCATCTCGGTCCTCTCCGGCTGCATGACCCTCTACGGCTTCGGGATGGGCACGGGCGGTCCCGCCGTCATGCTGTGGGGCTGGGCCGGCGTCGGCCTCTTCGTCCTCTGCGTGGGCCTCGCCCTCGCCGAGGTGACCAGCGCCTACCCGACCTCCGGCGCCCTCTACTACATGGCCGACCGGCTCGGCGGACGGCGCTGGGGCTGGTACACCGGCTGGCTGAACCTGCTCGGCCTGCTCGGGGCCATCGCCGGCATCGACTACGGCGCCGCCCTCTTCACCGGGGCCTTCCTCAACCTCCAGTGGGGCTTCGAGCCCACGGCCGGCTCCACCTTCCTCATCTTCCTCGCGATCCTCCTCCTGCACGCCGTCCTGAACCTCTTCGGCGTCCGCCTCGTCAGCGTCCTCAACTCGATCAGCGTCTGGTGGCACCTGACAGGCGTCGCGATCATCGTCGGCGCGCTCGCGTTCGTCCCCGACCGCCACCAGTCCGTCGACTTCGTCTTCACCGAGTTCGTCAACGACACCGGCTGGGCCAACCCCTTCTACGTCGCCGCGATCGGCCTGCTCCTCGCCCAGTACACCTTCTCCGGCTACGACGCCTCGGCCCACCTCTCCGAGGAGACCTCGAACGCCTCCGTCACCGCCGCCAAGGGCATCGTGCGGGCCATCTGGGTCTCCTGGATCGCCGGTTTCGCCCTCCTCGCCGGGCTGAGCTTCGCCATCCAGGACTACGCCGCCACGCAGAACAGCGCCACCGGCGTGCCGCCCGCCCAGATCCTCCTGGACGCGCTCGGCTCCGGCGGCGCCACCGCCCTGCTGCTCGTGGTGATCGTCGCCCAGCTCTTCTGCGGCAACGCCGAGGTCGCCGCGGCGAGCCGCATGGTCTTCGCCTTCAGCCGCGACAACGCCCTGCCCGGCTCGGCGATCTGGCGGAAGGTCAGCGGCCGCACGCAGACCCCGGTCCCGGCCGTCTGGCTCGCCGTCGCCGTGGCCGCGCTGCTCGCCGCGCCCGCGCTGTACTCCGCCACCGCCTACGGCGCGGTCACCGCGATCAACGTCATCGGCATCACCCCCGCCTACGCCATCCCGATCTACCTCCGCCTGCGCGCCGGGAAGAGGTTCACCCCCGGTCCGTGGAGCCTGGGCCGCTGGAGCAAGCCGATCGGCTGGACCGCCGTCGTCTGGGTGGCCCTGGTGACCGTGCTGTTCTGCCTGCCGCAGAAGTCCCCGGTGACGGTCGACACCATGAACTACGCGGTGATCGCGCTCGCCGTCGTCCTCGTCCTCGCCAGCGTCTGGTGGTACGTCGCCCGCCGCTCGTACGGCACCCCGACCACGTACGGCACGGCCCGCGAGGAGGCCGACATCGCGGAGGGCATCGTCTAGAACCGCACAAGCCCTTCCAAGCCACAAGCCCCTCCAAGCCACAGGCCCCCGCGCACAACCGGGCCGATGGACCGTGAACCCCCTCACACACGGCGGGGGTTCACGGTCCATCCGGTGTTCACGGCGGTGTACCCGGCACTCCATCCGCCGCCCGTAGCGTCTCGCCCGTCCGCAAACGCTACCGAGGAGTACCGTGAGCGCTTCCGCTCTGACCGCTCTGGCCGCCGCCCTCGCGGTGGTCACCGCGGCCTCCACCACCCCCCGGCCCGTCGTCCCCGTCACCGCACGCGTCGAGACGCCCGCGGTGTACGACGACGAGGCCGGCGGCAACGCGAACGCCGACGACCCCGCCGTCTGGGTCGACCCCGAGCGCCCCGGCCGGAGCATCGTGATCGGCACCCTGAAGGAGGCCGGGCTCGACGTCTACGGCCTCGACGGACGACGGCTCCAGCACATCGCCGCACCGCAGGCCCCCGGCGAGGAGGCCGCGCCGGGCCGCTTCAACAACGTCGACATCGTCTACGGCTTCGAACTGGGCGGCCGGAAGACCGATCTGGCCGTCGTCAGCGACCGGGGCCGCGACCGGGTCCGGACCTACGCCATCGACCCCGCCGCCGTCGCCGCGGGCCGCCCGCCGCTGCGGGACGTGACCGCCGCCGGCGTGGCCCCGGTCTTCGCCGCCGACGAGACCGAGGTGGACGAGCAGCACACCACGTACGGTCTCGCCGCCTACAGCGACGACGACGAGGCCTACGTCGTCGTGTCGCGGCGCGAGGAGACGAGCCTGCGCCTCCTCGAACTGGAGGACCGCGGCGGACGGGTCGGCTACCGCACCGCGGACACCCTCGACCTGCCCGCCTCCTTCACCCTCCCCGACGGGAGCTCCTGGCGCCCCTGCGCCGACCCCGGAGAGCGGCCGCAGGTCGAGGGCATGGCCGTCGACCAGGAGGAGCACGTCCTCTACGCGGCCCAGGAGGCCGTGGGTCTCTGGCGCGTGGAGCTCGACGACGCCGAGTTCGAGGCGCCCGAACTCCTGGACCGGGTCCGCGAGTACGGCACCCCGTGGACGTACGACACCGCCGAGGAGGAGTGCGTCGTCGACACCGCCCACGACCCGGGCTTCGGAGGTGAGCACCTGAGCGCCGACGCCGAGGGCATCACCGTCTACCACGCCGGCGACGGCGCGGGCTATGTCCTCGCCTCCAGCCAGGGCGACAACACCTTCGCCGTCTACGACCGCGAGGGCGACAACGCCTTCCTCGGCTCCTTCGCCATCGGCGACGGCGCCGCCACCGACGGAGTGCAGCACTCCGACGGCAGCACCGTGGTCAACGTCCCCCTCGGCCGGAGCTTCCCCCAGGGCATGCTGATCACCCACGACGGCGAGGCCACCCCCGCCGACGGCGAACGCGAGGGGACGAACTTCAAGTTCACGCCCTGGCAGTCGGTGGCCCAGGCCTTCCCGGAGCCGCTGACCGTCGACACCGACTCCTTCGACCCGCGCGACACCGACTGACGGGCGGCCGGTCGACCGGCGGCTGACCGACGGCCGGCCGGTCGACCGGCGGCTGACCGACGGGCGGCTGACTGACAGACGGCCGGTTGACGGGCGGCTGACCGATCGGCGGCCGATTGACGGGCAACCGATTCGCGGGCGGCGACGACTGGAGGGTACGCAACGGCTCTCTTCCCGCAGGAGGACTCGTGCAGTACCCGCAACCACCCGTCGCCGCCCGCCGTCTCGTCGCCGCGCTCGTGGCCGGTGTCGTGACCTGTGCCGCGCTCACCGCGACCACCGGAACCGCGTCCGCCGCCACCGCGCGGCAGGCCGAGCGGCTCGACCGGGGCGTGGTCAGCGTCCACACAGGGACCGGCAACCTGGTCAGCTGGCGCTGGCTGGGCACCGACCCGGACACCGTCGCCTTCAACGTGTACCGGGCCGGTACGAAGGTGAACTCCGCTCCCGTCACCGCGTCCACCAACTTCTTCCACTCCGGCGCGCCGAGCACGGCCGACTACACGGTCCGCGCCGTCGTCGGCGGAGCTGAGCAGACGGACTCGGTGCACGCCGTGCAGCTCCGCACCGGCTACAAGGACGTGCCGATCACCCCGCCGGCCGGCGGCACCACGCCCGACGGGGTGGCGTACACCTACGAGGCCAACGACGCCTCCGTCGGCGACCTCGACGGGGACGGCGACCTCGACTTCGTCCTGAAGTGGCAGCCCACGAACGCCAAGGACAACTCGCAGTCCGGCTACACCGGCAACACCGTGGTGGACGGCGTCACGCTCGAAGGCACCCGGCTGTGGCGGATCGACCTCGGCCGCAACATCCGCTCCGGCGCGCACTACACGCAGTTCCAGGTGTACGACTACGACGGCGACGGCAGGGCCGAGGTGGCCATGAAGACCGCCGACGGGACCGTCGACGGACGCGGCACCGTGATCGGCAGCGCCTCCGCGGACCACCGCAACAGCAGCGGGTACGTCCTGGCGGGGTCCGAGTACCTGACCATGTTCAACGGACTCACGGGCGCGGCCATGGGCACCACCGCCTACGTGCCCGCGCGCGGCACCGTCTCCTCCTGGGGCGACGGCTACGGCAACCGGGTGGACCGCTTCCTCGCCGCCACCGCGTACCTCGACGGCGCCCGGCCCTCGCTGATCATGGCGCGCGGCTACTACACGCGGAGCGTCGTCGCCGCCTGGGACTGGCGGGGCGGCGCCTTCACCCGCCGGTGGACCTTCGACTCGTCGAGCTCCACGAACGCGGGCAAGGGCTACGACGGCCAGGGCTCGCACAGCCTCTCCGTGGGCGACGTGGACGGGGACGGCAAGGACGAGATCGTCTACGGCGCGATGGCCGTGGACGACAACGGCAACGGTCTGTGGACGACGAGGACGGGCCACGGCGACGCCCAGCACCTGGGCGACCTCGACCCGGGCACCGCCGGTCTGGAGTACTTCAAGGTCTCGGAGTCCTCCTCACAGCCCTCCCAGCTGTACATCGACCCGGCGAACGGCGCCGTCCGCTGGCAACTGGCCGCCTGCTGCGACAACGGGCGCGGCGTCGCCGGCGACATCTGGGCCGGGAACGACGGCGCCGAGGTGTGGTCCTCGTCCGACACCTCGATACGGGACGAGGCAGGGGCCACCAAGGGCCGCGAGCCCTCGTCCGCGAACTTCCTGAACTGGTGGGACGGCGACACCACCAGGGAACTCCTCGACGGCACCCGGATCGACAAGTACGGCACCGGCGGCGAGACCCGGCTCCTGACCGGTGCCTCGGTGGCGTCGAACAACACCACCAAGGCCACGCCCGCGCTCTCCGGGGACATCCTCGGGGACTGGCGCGAGGAGGTGGTGTGGCGCACGAGCGACAACACCGCGCTCCGGATCTACTCGACGCCGTACGAGACGGGGACCCGGATCACGACCCTGCTGCACGACACCATGTACCGCACGGGGCTGGCCTGGCAGAACACCGCCTACAACCAGCCCCCGCACCCGAGCTTCCACATCGGAAACGGTATGCGGACCCCACCGAGGCCGCTGATCACGACCCCGTAGCCGCAGTCCGGGAAGTCGGAGCCCTCAGGCGCTGAACTCGTAGGTCCAGGCGGCCGACTGGGCCGAGAAGTCGATGTCCGTGATCTCCAGCGCGTGCCCGTGCTGGTCGCTCACCACGCGGTGGACGACCAGTCGGGCCGCGCCGCCGGACGCGTCGTACGGCGCGTCCGGTCCGGACGGTACGCCGACCGACTCCCGGTGGGTGATCCGGAGCCCCGCCTGGTGCATCCAGTGGTACAGCAGCCGCAGGTCGGGTTGGTGATGGCCGTCCTTGCCCCGCCTGTAGCGGGCCAGTTGGGGGATCTCGGTGACCGCCGGACGGGAGAACCACGACACCGCCCGCTGGAGCGCCGTCCCCTGCGGCCCGAGCACCACATGGCGGTGGACGAGCGTCGGCTCGCCCGGGGCGAGCAGCAGGCGGGAGGTCAGCGGGGTGGGCGGCGGCTCCCAGGTGAGCGAGGCCCGCACCAGGGCCTCGCTCACGCGCGGACCGCCGGGGAAGTTCGGCCGGCGGGCCGTGAGCGCGGGTGCGGCGGGCTCGGGCTCGGTGCCCGCCGCGGCGGCGAAGGTGCCGCGCCGGTCGGTGACCACCAGGCGCTCGTCCCGCAGGAGCTGGAGCGCGCTGCGGACCGTCTGCCGGTTGACGTGGTACCGCTGGGACAGGGACCGTTCCGAAGGGAGCCGGGTCCCGGGGGAGATGCGCCGGTGGGCGAGATCGTCGCGCAGGACGGCGGCGACCCGGAGATAGAGCGGCACTTCCGCCACCTCGGTATCGGGCTCGGCCATGATCAACCCTCTCTAAGCACAGCGTGACCGCATGGGCCGTATCGGTGATCAATTCCTATCATTGGTCTAAACCATTTTGCTAGAGCGGCCCGTCAGAGTGGCCGAAACGAGCGCCGCAGCTTGTAATGGGGTCCAGGTGGCGAGGACAGGGCCACGGCGGCGGAAGAGGCGGGTGAGGCCGGATGACGACACCGTCGGAGCGTGCCGCGCGGGGCCGGGCGGCACGCAAGCACGTCCCACGCTCCTCCCACGGCCGCTGGATACCCTCCTCGCAGCGCCCCGACCCGATGGCCGTCCTGGAGCGTCAGTCGGAGGACCGGCTGCCGGAGCTCTCCCCGCTCCGCTACGGCCGGATGGCGGTCTCCCCCTTCGCCTTCCTCCGCGGGGCGGCCGCCGTCATGGCCGCCGACCTCGCCCCCCAGCGCCACACGGGACTCACCGTCCAGCTCTGCGGCGACGCCCATCTGCTCAACTTCGGCGTGTACGCCTCACCCGAACGGACGCTCCTCTTCGATGTGAACGACTTCGACGAGACCCTCCCCGGACCCTTCGAATGGGACGTCAAGCGACTCGCCGCCAGCGTCACCGTCGCCGCCCTCCAGAACGGCAGCACCAGGGCCAAGGCCCACCGCGCCGCGCTCGTGGCCACCGAGGCGTACCGCACGGGCATGATCCACCTCGCGGAGCTCGGCGAACTCGCCGTCTGGTACGAGCGGATCGCCGCCGACGAACTGCTGCCCCTCGTCCGCCGCGACGACCGGGTCCGCTTCGCGAACCGGCTCGCCAAGGCCCGCCGCCGTACGAGCCTCCAGGCCCTCGCCAAGCTCACCGAGACGGACGGGTCCGGAGCCCGGCACATCGTCGACGACCCGCCGCTCCTGGAGCGGACCACGGACCTCGACCGCGTCGCCCTCGGCAAGATCTTCAGCGACTACCGCAGCTCGCTCTCCGAGGAGCGACGTCTCCTGCTCGACCGCTACCGCTTCGTCGAGGCGGCCCGGAAGGTCGTCGGTGTCGGCAGCGTGGGCACCCGCTGCTTCGTCCTCCTCCTCGAAGGACGCGACGAGGGCGACCCGCTCATCCTCCAGATCAAGGAGGCCGGCCGCTCCGTCCTGGAGCCCCACCTGCCGCCGACCGCCTACGACCACCAGGGCCGCCGCGTCGTCTGCGGACAACGCCTCACCCAGGCCGCCAGCGACATCTTCCTCGGCTGGATGACGGGACCCGGGCAACGCCACTTCTACTGGCGCCAGCTGCGCGACATGAAGGGCTCGGCCGAGGTGGAGACCATGTCCCCGGCCACCCTCCGGGACTACGCGCGGCTCTGCGGCCGGGCCCTGGCCCGCGCCCACGCCCGCTCCGGCGACCGGATCGCCATCGCCGGCTACCTCGGGACCTCGGACGTCTTCGACCGCGCCGTCGCCGACTTCGCGCTCACCTACGCCGAGCAGAACGCCGACGACTACTCCGCGCTCGGCGCGGCCATCGCGGCCGGCGTGGTGACGGCGGCCCCGGGCGCCTGAACCGCCCGCCCGGGGCCCGCCGCTCCAGTGGTGTTACGCGTCGCGGCGCAGCGGCGGCCCGGCCGGCGTCGTGTGCGCCGGCCCGAACAGCACCGCCCGCGCCACGGCCGGGGCGAACAGCGACGTCAGCGGGGCGGTCAGGTGGGTCGCCGCGCGGAACGGCGCCCCGACGGTCGGGTCGCCCGCGGCCCGCTCCTGCACGCGGCTCAGGTACCAGCCGACCACCTTGTCCATCGGCCCCGGGCGGGCCGCGTCCCCGGTGGCGCCCGGCATCTTCTTGTCGGCGCCCGCCGAGATGTCCCAGGCCTGCTGCGAGGCGGTGAGGAGCGCGCGCTGCACCTGCCGTGTGGTCGCCGTGCGCTTCGGGTCGGCGAGCGCCCGGCGCAGGGCGACCGCGGTGATCGCGGCGACCGCCATGCCCTGCCCGTAGATGGGGTTGAAGGCGCAGAGCGCGTCACCCGTGGCGAGGAAGCCGGCGGGGCGGCGGCCAGGACGGTCGTACCGGCGCCGGACGTTGGCGGTCCCGCGGAAGCCGTACACGGGAGACGCCCCCTCGGCCCGGGTCAGCCACTCGCTGACCACCGGGTGCGGCAGGCGCTTCGCGTACTCCTCGAACGCCCCCTCCTCCGTGGGAGGTTCGTCGCCGCGCAGCCCCGAAAGGGTCACCAGGTGGTGCCCGTCGCCGAGGGGCAGCACGACACCGCCGTACACCTGGGAGGGGTTGGGCACGATGTTGTAGCCGATGGCGTCGGTGTCCGGGGTGTCGGCCGGTGACCGGTACACCCTCGTGCTGTACGCCAGACCCGTGTCGAGCGTCTCCTCGTGCGGGGCCTCGGCGCCGATCCCCGCCAGCCAGTCCGCCGCCTTCGTGGACCGCCCGGAGGCGTCCACGACCAGATCGGCCTCCAGGACGCGGGTCTGCTTCTCGGCGCCCGCGCCGCGCTCGCGCAGCCGTACGCCGCGGACGCGGGAGGAGTCGCCGGTCAGGCCCACGGTCTCGTGGCCCTCGACCAGCTCGATGCGCGGGTCGGCGAGCACCCGCCGCCGCACCAGCCACTCCAGTTGCGGGCGCGGACCCGCGTAGAAGTGCGCGGTCGCGGACGTCCGGCGGAACCACCTGCCGCTCTGCCACTGGATCATGTCCTCGGGCATGCCCACCTTGGGCGCCCCGAGCTGCCCCAGCTCCGCCATGAACCCCGGAAGCAGCTCGTCGAACGCCCGCTGCCCGCCCGCGATCAGGACGTGGAGGTGGCGGCCCTGCGGTACGCCCGGCCGGGCCTCCGGGCCCTCCGGGTAGCGGTCGCGCTCGACGACCGTCACCTTCTCCGCGTGCTCGGCCAGCACCCGCGCGGCCAGGAGTCCAGCGAGACTTCCCCCGATGACCACCGCGTGCCGTGTCGCGCGGTGCCCCAAGTCGTCGGCCATGCCCGCCCTTTCGTTCGTGGAACTACAACTGCCCAGTATCCACGGAGGTGCGGGCCGCGTCGCGTGCCCCGAGGCGCGGGTGCTCGATGGGGTGGACGGAGTCGTCAGCCGCGCTCGTGCGCCTTCGGGCGGGTCACTCCTCCGGCCCGAGCTCGGCCAGCGCCCCCGTCAGCCACTCCACCCAGAACCGCTCCAGTTCCACCCCGCCCCGCAGGACGAGATGGCGCAGCCGGTCGGGTTCCGTACGCCGCCGCTCCGCCGGGAAGTCCCGTTCCTCGATGGCGAGGTACTCCTCCAACTGCCCGCGGTGCAGGGTGAGGTGGCGATCGAGCTCGGCCCGCAGGCCCTCGGCGCCGACGATCGCGGCCGCCCGCATCCGCAGCAGCAGGGCGGCTCGCATCGGCTTCGGGTCCTCGGACCTGGCGACCCAGCCGCTCAACTCGGCCCGGCCCGCCGGCAGTACCTCGTACTCCTTCTTCTGCCCGCGCGCGGGCACCGGAGCGGGCAGGGCGCGGATGTGCCCCGCCTCCTCCAGCCTGCCCAGCTCACGGTAGATCTGCTGGTGCGTGGCCGACCAGAAGTAGCCGATCGACTTGTCGAAGCGGCGCGTCAGTTCGAGGCCGGAGGACGGCTTTTCGAGCAACGCGGTGAGGATCGCGTGCGGGAGGGACATGCTCGCATCCTAGGAGTGGTCGGCCACGCGGATCACAGGGCGGCGGCGGTCACGGGGCGCCTGTGGTACGTGGCGCCCGTGATCACGGGGCGTCCGTGGTCACGGGGCGTCCGTGGTCACGAGGCGCCCGCGGTCACGGGGTGCCCGTGGTCACAGGGCGGCGGCGAGCCGCGTGCCCTGGTCGATCGCCCGCTTGGCGTCCAGCTCGGCGGCGACGTCCGCGCCGCCGATCAGGTGCGCGGAGCGGCCCGCCGCCACCAGCGCCTCGTACAGGTCCCGACGCGGGTCCTGGCCGGCGCAGAGGACGATCGTGTCGACCGGCAGGAGCTGGGCCTCGCCGTCGATCGTGATGTGCAGCCCCTCGTCGTCGATCCGCTCGTACGACACACCCGCCACCATGGCGACGCCCCGGTGCTTGAGCTCGGTGCGGTGGATCCACCCCGTCGTCTTGCCCAGGCCGGCGCCGACCTTGGTGCTCTTGCGCTGGAGCAGGTGGACCTGGCGCGGCGGCGCGGTCCGCTCGGGGGCGCGCAGTCCGCCCCGGTTCTCGTAGGAGGTGTCCACGCCCCACTGGCGGAAGTACGTCTCGGGGTCCTGGCTCGCGCCCTCCCCGCCGTCCGTGAGGAACTCGGCGACGTCGAAGCCGATGCCGCCGGCGCCGATGATGGCCACCCGCTCGCCGACCGGCGCGCCGTCCCGCAGCACGTCCAGGTAGCTGACCACGCTCGGGTGGTCCACGCCCGCGATCCCCGGGGTGCGCGGGGAGACACCGGTGGCGACGACGACCTCGTCGTAGCCGTCCAGGTCGCCCGCCGTGACCGGGGTGTTCAGGCGCACCTCGACACCGCGCTCGGCGAGCTGTACGCGGAAGTAGCGCAGGGTCTCGTCGAACTCCTCCTTGCCCGGCACGCGCTTGGCGATGTTGAGCTGGCCGCCGATCTCGGCGGCGGCGTCGAAGAGGGTGACGGTGTGGCCGCGTTCGGCCGCCGACACCGCGCAGGAGAGTCCGGCGGGGCCGGCGCCGACGACCGCGACGCGCTTGGCGAGGCGGGTCGGGGCCAGGACGAGCTCGGTCTCGTGGCAGGCGCGCGGATTGACCAGGCAGGAGGTGATCTTCAGGTTGAAGGTGTGGTCCAGGCAGGCCTGGTTGCAGCCGATGCAGGTGTTGATCGTGTCGGCGCGGCCCTCCGAGGCCTTCGCGACGAAGGCGGGGTCGGCGAGGAACGGACGCGCCAGGGAGACCAGGTCGGCGCGGCCGTCCGCGAGGATCTCCTCGGCGACCTCGGGGGTGTTGATGCGGTTGCTGGTGACGAGCGGCACCGACACCGCGCCCATCAGCTTCTTCGTCACCCAGGTGTAGGCGCCGCGCGGCACGGAGGTGGCGATGGTGGGGATGCGCGCCTCGTGCCAGCCGATGCCGGTGTTGATGATGGTGGCGCCGGCCGCCTCGATCTCCTTGGCGAGCTGGACGACCTCCTCCAGGGTGGAGCCGCCGGGGACGAGGTCCAGCATGGAGAGGCGGTAGACGAGGATGAACTCCTCGCCGACCCGCTCGCGGATGCGGCGGACGATCTCCAGCGGGAAACGGACGCGGTTCTCGTACGAGCCGCCCCACCGGTCGTCGCGGTGGTTCGTGGCGGCGGCGATGAACTCGTTGATGAGGTAGCCCTCGGAGCCCATCACCTCGACGCCGTCGTACCCGGCCTCTTTGGCGAGCTCGGCGCAGCGGGCGTAGTCCTCGACGGTCTGCTCGACCTCGGCGTCGGTCAGCTCGTTCGGGACGAAGGGGCTGATGGGAGCCTGCACGGCGCTGGGCGCGACGAGGCCGGGGTGGTACGCGTACCGGCCGAAGTGCAGGATCTGCATCGCGATCCGGCCGCCGGCCTCGTGCACGGCGTCGGTGATCAGCCGGTGCTCGGCGACCTCCTCCGCGGTGGTGAGCTTGGCTCCGCCGTCCCAGGGGCGGCCGGCCTCGTTGGGCGCGATGCCACCGGTGACGATGAGGCCGACGCCGCCGCGGGCGCGCTCCGCGTAGAAGGCGGCCATGCGCTCGAAGCCGTGCTCCGTCTCCTCCAGCCCGACGTGCATCGAGCCCATGATCACCCGGTTGGGCAGGGTCGTGAACCCGAGGTCGAGCGGGCTGAGCAGATGCGGGTACGGGGTCGGGCTGGCGGTCATGGGGCGCCTCCTCGCGCAGGATCGGTCGATCCCAGTTCTAGGGGAGCCCTTCTCGTTATGCAACTAGTTGCAGAAGATTCGGAACGTGATGTCTACTACTCGGTAGCAAGCGAGGGGGAGCCGGCGCCGCCCCCGCCCACCGGCCCGGCACCCGCCGACCCGGCACCCATCGGCCAAGCGCCCGCCGGCCCGGCGCCCACCGGCCCCGCGCCCACCGGGTCGCCCCCGCTCAGCCAGGCGTCCAGCTCCTCCGGCGTGCGCGGCTCGGGCACGCCCGGGGTGAGCAGCCCGTGGGTGCGGAGCAGCCGGGCCACGGACGTGCCCCAGGGCCGTCGCAGCCGTGCCGCGTCGAGCAGCTCGTCGTCGGCGAGGAGCTCGGCGACCGGCCCGGTCCGCAGGCCGGCGGGCGAGAGCACCGCCGCCTCGTCCGCCCAGCGCAGCGCGAGATCCACGTCGTGCGTCGCCATCACCACCGTCGTACCCGACGCGCGGAGCCGCCCGAGGGCGTCGAGGAGCCGCTCCTGCCCGTGCGGGTCGAGTCCGGCCGTCGGCTCGTCCATGATCAGCACCCGGGGCCGCATCGCCACCGCGCCCGCGATCGCGGCCCGCTTGCGCTGCCCGTACGACAGCAGATGCGTCGGCCGGTCCTCCAGGGCCACGATGTCGAGCGCCTCCAGGGCCTCCCGCACCCGGAGCCGTACCTCCTCCTCGGGCAGCCCCAGGTTCATCGGACCGAACGACACGTCCTGCCCGACCGAGGCCGCGAAGAGCTGGTCGTCCGGGTCCTGCACCACGAGCTGCACGGTGGTCCGCAGCCTCGTCAGACCCTTTCGGTCGTACGAGACCTCCGCCCCGTCCAGGAGCAGGGATCCGCTCCCGCACCGCAGCCCCCCGCTGAGCAGCCGCAGCAGCGTCGTCTTGCCGCTGCCGTTCCGTCCGAGGAGCGCGATCGCCCGCCCCTCCGGCACCGAGAAGTCCACGCCCGACAGGACCGCCGGCCCGTCCTCGTAGGCGAAACCCGCCTCGACCAGCTCCACCACGGGAGCCGGCGACGTCGTCGGAGGTGTCACGGCAGGAGCCTTTCCAGTACGAGGGTCAGGGCGACGAGCCCACAGAGCAGCGCGGCGGCCGCCGCGAGGAACCGGCGGGAGACCGCCGCCGAGGGGACCAGGACCCGCAGCGTCCCGTCGTAACCGCGCCCGGCGAGCCCCGACTGGAGCCGCTGCGCCCGGTCGAAGGCACGGACGAACGCGGTCGCGCCGAGCCCGGCGAGCGAACGCCAGGTCGCCGCCCGGGTCGTGTGCCCGAGGCGGGCCGCCTGGGCCTGCCGGATCTTGGACAGCGAGTCGAGCAGCAGGAAGATGATCCGGTACATCACGAGCGCCACGTCCACCACGGGGGCCGGAACCCCCGCACGGACGAGCCGGGGCAGCACGTCGGAGACGGGCGTCGTGAACGCGAAGAGGAGCACGCCCAGCGAGGCCGAAGCGGTCCGCAGCAGCAGCTCACCCGCGTGGACGGGCCCGCCGGGCGCCAGAGCCACGAACCCGCGCGCCCCGCCCACCTCGAAGAGGAGCGGCACCGCTCCGGTGACGCAGAAGCCGAGCGGGACGCGGAACGCCCGCCACAGCTGACGGCCCGCCACCCCGGCCGGGCCGAGCAGCACCACGAGCGTGGCCGCCGCCACGAGCACCGCGCCGGGCCATGGCGGCAGGGAGATCGCGCACAGCGTCAGACCGAAGCCGAGCAGGGCCTTCTCGACGGGATGGCGGCGGCGCCAGCGACTGCTGTGCGCAGCCGCGTCGATCGGCAGCATCGGCGACTACGCGCCCTTGCCGTCGACCGGGGGAGCGTCGGGCGCTTCGGACGCACCGGACACCTCGTGCGCTTCGGTCCGTTCGGGCGCCACGGCTACCGGCACCGCGACGGGCGCCGGCACGGGCACCGGCGTGTCGGCGTCGCCGGTAGTCCCCGCCCCCTCGGCCGTCCCCGTCCCCGTCCCCGCCCCGTCGGCCGCCCGCGCCGCCTTCGCCTCGGCATGGGCCTCGCCCTGCCGGCGTCCGCGCCGCACGCCGAAGTAGTACGCGAGGACACCTGCGCCCAGCGCCGCCTGGAGGGCGAACAGCGCCGACTCGATCTCCCCGGACGGCGGCTCGTACAAGGGGCTGAACCACGGCTCGTACTCCGGCTGGAGCTCCGTGATCGCGGTCTCCGCCTCCGCGTCCGACCCGGTGAAGGGCTCCTCCTTGTGGTCCCCGAGCCCCAGCGCGAGCGGCAGCACCGCGAGCGCGGCGACGACGAGCAGCAGCAGGGCGTTGATCTTCGTGTTCCGGCTGACGGTGAAGCTCATCGCGCGGTCGCCTCCTCGCGTCGCTTCGCGGCGGGCCGGGCCAGGACGCCCAGCCGGGCCAGCTCGCCCTTGCTCGACTGCGTGAGCAGCCGCATCACGAGCACGGTGAGCAGGCCCTCGCTCACCGCCAGCGGAATCTGCGTCACGGCGAAGATGCCGCCGAACTTGGCCAGGGCGCCCATCACGCCGCTGCCCTGGTCGGGGAAGGCCAGCGCGAGCTGGACGCTCGTGACGCAGTAGGTGGACAGATCGGCGACGAACGCGCCGAAGAAGACGGCGACCATCAGCGGCGCACCGAACCGGCGCACCAGCAGGTAGGTCCCGTACCCCGCCCACGGCCCGACGATCGCCATCGAGAAGGCGTTCGCGCCGAGCGTGGTGAGCCCGCCGTGCGCGAGCAACAGGGCCTGGAAGAGCAGGGTGATCGTCCCCAGGACCGCCATGATCGGCGGCCGGAACAGGATCGCGCCCAGCCCCGTACCCGTCGGATGTGAGCAACTGCCCGTCACCGAGGGGAGCTTGAGCGCGGAGAGGACGAAGGTGAAGGCGCCGGAGGCGCCCAGCAGCAGGGTGGACTCGGGGTTGGACCGCACCTCGCGGGTGAGCGCGCGGACCCCGTGGACGACGAACGGAGCTGCCGCGACGCCCCAGGCGGCGGCGTGAGCGGGGGGCAGGTACCCCTCGGCTATATGCATGGTCGGGAGACCCTCTCCAGCACCTCGTGGATGGACAACGCACCCTGGCCGGTCTCCTGGCTGACGGTCATACGTCCCGGCTCCGCCTTCCCACACCGCGGCGGTCTCCCGCGACGGTCCAGTGGCTTCCCCGAGGTGTTTCCCCCGGGTGTGGAGCCGGAACTCCCGATCACAGTGGCGAGGGCCGCACCGGTACCGCACCGGTTTCCCGAACACCAAGGCCCTGCGACACTAGTGCTTTGACCAGGTACATCACAACACGGTCGCCACCCGGTGCGGCCTTTCGGTCACTCCGCGCACTCACTCCGCACCCATGCGCCCCCGCTCACTCCTTGCGATAGGCGTACGCCTCCGAGGCCGCGGCGACCACCGCGTCGAGGTCCCCGCCGGCGCTCGCCGTCACCAGCGCCGCGACCGCGCCCTCGACGAACGGCGCGTCCACCAGGCGGGCGCCATCGGGCAGTTCGTCGCCTTCGGCGAGCATCGCCTTCACAGTCAGCACCGCGCTGCCCAGATCGACGAGGAGCGCCACCCCGGCTCCGCGGTCGACATCCTTCGCCGCCGCGGAGATCAGCTCGGCGCTCGTCCCCAGACCGCCGTCGGGAAGGCCACCCGCCGGGAGGATCGGCGCGGTCCCGCCGCCGCCCGCGAGTCCCTGCGCCAGCGCCGCCACCGAGGCCGCGACCGCCGCGCTGTGCGAGACCAGCACGATGCCGACCGGCGCCGCCGCGCTCACGAGCCCCCCTCCGCCCGGGCCGCCCCTTCGAGCTCCGCGAAGAGCAGCGCCGACGAGGTCGCCCCCGGGTCCTGATGCCCGATCGACCGCTCCCCGAGATAACTGGCCCTGCCCTTGCGGGCCTGGAGGGGTACGGTCGCGAGGGCGCCCTCCTCGGCCGCCGCGCGCGCCGCCCCGAAGGAGCCCCGCAGCGCCTCCACGGCCGGGACGAGCGCGTCCAGCATCGTCTTGTCGCCCACCTGGGCGCCGCCCAGCTGGGACACGGCGGCGACCCCGGCGCCGAACGCCTCGGCCAGCCGCTCCCTGCTGACGTGCTCCTCCTCGCCCAGCGCCTTGCCGGCGCGGCGCAGCAGCGTCCCGTACAACGGTCCCGAAGCCCCGCCCACGGTGGAGATCAACTGCCGCCCGGCGGTGACGAGCACCGCACCCGGCGTGGCGGGCGGCTCCTTCGCCAGGAGCTCCGTCACGGCGGCGAACCCGCGCTTCAGATTGACCCCGTGGTCGGCGTCACCGATCGCCGAGTCCAGCTCGGTGAGCCGGTCGGCCTCCCGGTCGACGGCCGCGGCCGTCGCCTCCAGCCAGCGCACCAGGAACTCCGCGCCGTACGTCTCCGTCAACCCGGTCACCTCTCCACCCCGTTCTCCATCAGGTTCCCCATCCCACGCCGTTCCTTCATCCGCCGTCTTACCGGCCCCAGCGCAGCGCGGGCGTCTGCACGGGCGCGTCCCACAGGCGCAGGAGCTCCTCGTCCACCTCGCACAGGGTCACCGAGCAGCCGGCCATGTCGAGCGAGGTCACGTAGTTGCCGACCAGCGTCCTGGCCACCGGAATCCGGCGCTCGCCGAGCACCCGCTGCACCTCGGCGTTGAAGCCGTACAGCTCCAGGAGCGGGGTCCCGCCCATTCCGTTGACCAGCGCGAGCACCGGCCCGGAGGGGCGCAGGTCCTCGACCACGACGTCGACCGCGTAGTCCGCGATCTCCCGCGAGGTCATCATGGCGCGCCGCTCGCGGCCGGGCTCGCCGTGGATGCCGACGCCCAACTCCAGCTCGCCCTCCGGGAGATCGAAGGTGGGGCTGCCCTTGGCGGGGGTGGTGCACGCGCTCAGCGCCACCCCGAAGGACCGGGACCGCTCGTCGACCGCGCGGGCGATCGCCTCCACCCGCTCCAGCGGGGCGCCCTCCTCGGCGGCGGCCCCCGCGATCTTCTCCACGAACAGGGTGCCGCCGGTCCCGCGCCGCCCCGCCGTGTAGAGACTGTCCGTCACCGCCACGTCGTCGTCGACGAGGACCTTCGCGACCCGGATGCCCTCGTCCTCGGCCAGCTCGGCGGCCATCTCGAAGTTGAGCACGTCACCGGTGTAGTTCTTGACGACGAACAGGACCCCGGCGCCACTGTCGACGGCGGCAGCGGCCCGCACCATCTGATCGGGCACGGGCGAGGTGAAGACCTCCCCGGGACAGGCCGCCGCGAGCATCCCGGGCCCGACGAACCCCCCGTGCAGGGGCTCGTGCCCGGACCCGCCCCCGGACACGAGGGCCACCTTCCCGGCCACGGGCGCGTCCCGCCGCACCACGATCCGCCGCTCCACGTCCACGGTCAGCTCGGGATGAGCGGCTGCCATGCCACGCAGCGCGTCGGCCACGACGGTCTCGGGGACATTGATCAGCATCCTCACGGATACCTCCTAGCGATTAGCAGGCAAGTGGCTGAGCAGGGTTTTTGCAGGTCAGAGCATGTGACGCGATGTGTCGATCTCGGCGGTCCGTGGCGGCGAAGGGCGGTTTCGTGCGGTACTGATGCTGACCCAATGCCGACTTCCCTGATGGCGTGTCAGATCGAGATCGCGTGGATGAGCTTTGCGAATGCGCAGCATGGCGCAATTATCGACGCGAGGTCGCGAGCGCGCACCGGTGCGTCATCAGCCGGATCGGGGTGATTCAGGCTGAGAAGCTGATGCTCGCGGTCTTGAGTCGCGTCCTCGAGTCGCGTCCTCGCCATCCGAGGGATCAGGTTTCGCCGCTACGGCGTACAGGGGCAGGTTCAGCACGGCATCGACCTTGCCGGCCGGGATGTGGACGGCCGATTCGTCGTCGTCCAATGCAAGGACTACCAGGAGTTCACTGCGGGGGACCTGCGGAAGGTCGTGGAGACGTTCACGGGCGGAAGGCGACCGTTCGGGGCCGGCCATCTGATCATCGCCACTTCCGCCTCCACTGAGCGTATTCAGCTGGCTGACGAACTGGCTGCTCTCCAAGGGGAGCACGAGGACCTCGAGCTGGACCTGTGGGGTGCTGAACAGATCAACGACTTTCTCCGCTACCAGGCGGACATCGTTGCCCGGTTCTGGACTCGTGAGACGGCGGAAGTGTTCTGTACCGGGGCGCCCCTTCCGGGTGTACCCGCTCCTCCTCTCGACCGTCAGGAGCAGGCGGATCGCATCCTCGTCGGACCTCTCAAGACGAGTGATGTGAAGCCGATCCTGCGCGAAGCGGAAGCCGAGCGAGTGGTGGCGCCGGATCGCTCCGCCAGGAAGATGTGATGCGCCTCTTCGGGTGTGGTCGGCGGCTCGACCTGGTGGTTGTCGTGAACCAGATCCGGATATCAGCAGCTCGACTCGCAGCCGAGGAAGCCGTAGAACCGCTCGAACCCGCGCGCCCCAACGGCCGGCGCCCCTTGTACGCCGCCATGCTGGTCCCCTCACCCGGGGTGAGGTGCGGTAGTTCGACCTTGCCGACCGGAGCATTCCTCGGCCCAGACCACTTCTTCACTGTGTCATCCAGGCACGGGCCAAGCTGCAGATTGCCTTCGGCGACTGCTCCCGCGACGCGACTGGCGCTAACCTCATCCCCTCGTCCAACCTGGCTGCTCCACCACCACCGCAGGCGCGCCGTCTGGACGACGCATGAGACGACGAGCCCCCTGATCGGGTTCCAGCCGACCCCGCCGACGATGCCCGGAGTACCCCGACACCGCAACCACGGCTACGTGCGGGTTTCACCAATCTGCTCACCGTTTCGAAGGTGCTGAACGGCAGAGTGATCGGCTCTGCTCCAGTGCAGACACCGTGCGGTGGAGTCCAGGAAGTCAGAGGTGCTCGACAACGTGAGTAGATGAGCCTCTGCAATCAAGGAACCGCACATCCGAGACGCAGTGATCATTAGATCAATGATTGAGCATATGTGATCGATCGATAAACATCTCTTGACTTGATCACATCTCTGCGCCTACTTTCTGGCCACTCCCCGCCCCCAGAGAGGTGTGTACGAATCATGAGAACCACTACGAAGCGACGGCAGGCCCTCGGCGGAGGGCTTCTGGCCATCTCCCTTGCCCTCGTCGGTACGGCGGTGCTGCCAGGGCAGGTGGCCATGGCCGCAGGCACGACCACGTACGTCGACTGTTCCCGCTCGGCATCGGGTGACGGCAGTCAGGCGTCCCCCTACAACAGCCTGTCCCAGGTGAACGCCGAGACGTACGCCCCGGGCGACACGCTCGCCTTCGCCTCCGGCACGACCTGTACGGGGACCCTCGCGCCCCAAGGCAGCGGGACCGAGGCCGCTCCCATCACCATCACGCAGTACGGTACCGGCGCGCTGCCGGTGATCAACGGTGACGGCGCGGCAAGTGCTGTCACCCTGACCAATCAGGACCATTGGAAGGTCAGCAACCTGAAGCTGACCAACCCGGCGTCCTCTCTCGCTCGCCGCACCGGTCTGCGTATCTCCGCGACGGACAACCAGTCGCACACCGGCTTCGACATCGGCAATCTGGTCATCGACCGGGTCGCGGGGCAGACGAAGAAGTCAGGGACGACGACCGAGGACTTCGTGCAGTCTGCCGGCATCGTCACCGGTGCGACCGGCACCGGCTCGAAGCTCAGCGACGTCTACATCCACCACAACACGGTGACCAACACCGGCGGAGGCGGTCTCAAGATCCGCGTCGGCTCCATGACGAACCAGGGGACCGACGTCCGCATCGAGAACAACACCATCAGGGACGTCGGCGGCGACGGCATCATCGCCAGCTTCGCGAACGCGCCGATGATCCAGTACAACGTCGCCTCGGGAGTCGGCAACGGGGTGTACCCGTTCTCAGGCGGCAATTTCGCCGGGATCTGGGTTCTGGGCAGTCACAACCCGACCATGCAGAAGAACGCCGTGTACGGCATCACCAGGATGTCCGTCGCCGACAGTCAGGCCTTCGACTGCGACTGGGGCAACACGGGCACCTGCCTCATCCAGTACAACTTCAGCCGCGACAACATCGGCGGGTTCTTCCTCGACTGCGACGGTTGCGGCACCGTCGGCGGCGCCAAGCAGGTCATCCGCTACAACATCTCCGAGAACGACTGCCGCATGAGCAGCGTCAGCGCCGGCCTCTCCGCGCTGCACATGTACAACAACGTCATCTACTGCACGGATAAGAAGTTCAACATCACCCTGCCGGAGGAAAGCCTCGTCGAGAACAACATCTGGGTGGGCACGAGCGACTCGAGCCTGCCCACGGTCGGCGTCACCTGGCTGTGGAACGTCTTCCAGGGCGTGCCCAAGCCGACCGCGAACGGCATCGCCGGTGACCCGATGTTCATGAACCCGGGAAGCGGCGGCGACACGATCTACTCCGTCGACGGCTACAAGCTGAAGTCGACCTCGCCCGGTCTCAACAACGGCACCGTGATCCCCGGAAACGGAGGCCGGGACTACTGGGGCAACCCCGTCTCCTCGACCGCCAAGCCCCACCGAGGTGCCTACAACGGCCCCGGACTGTAGGCAACACCTGACGATGCCGGCCGGGGCCCGCTGGGCCCCGGCCGGCATCGTCCGTCGGCGTGTACCGCCCTCCGGCCACGCAGGCCCGGCGCCGACGCGCGAGCTCCCGAAGGACGACCTTCAGTGGATCACGGCAGTTCGCTCGTACGTCCGACCTGGACCTCGAGACGCTGTTCGGCGGTCCGTCGCCCCGGGACGGCTGCCGTCGGCATGTCGATCTCGGCGACCACCTCACTGCCGGTCCCGGTACGGACGACCTGGAGCCGGGCGACCATGGCGTCGACGAGGAGCAGGCCCCGCCCGTAGCAGTCGTCGTCCTCGCGCGCGGTGGAGGGGGAGCCGTCACCCCACCGGCCTCCGTCCCTGACCTTGACGATCAGCACACCGGCCTCGGTCCTCAGGAGCAGGGCGATGTACGGACTTGCGCTGTGCAGGACCACGTTGCCGGCCAGCTCGCTGACGACGAGCTGCAGCGTCTCCTCCACGTCCTCTGGCAGTAGCCAGCGCCTTGCCTCCTGGCGCACGAGACGCCTGAGGTGCGAAACCGATGCCGGCAGTGAGGGGACGACGGCGACACTGACGCGGCCCGGCCGGTGGTGGATCTCCTCCGAGGTTTCCGCAGGAGTCAGTGCCACTGAGAACTGGGGAGAGCTCATGATGACTCCTTCAGGAGCCGGAGGACCGCGCACGAGGGATCAGGGAACCGGAGGCCGGTATGTCACCGAAGGCGCGTTGTGACCCCACCGTAAGCAGGTCATTTGATCGAAATCAACTATTTGGATCGAATGACCTATGTTCTGGAGATTGATACAGGTTTACCGCTTCTCAGCCTGCTGCGTCACCGCAGGACTCGCGGACCGTCAGTTCGGGCAGCAGCTGCACGTGCTGGATGGGGACGGGGGTGGTGACGCTGCTCGACATGCGCCGGAGGAGCAGCGCGACCGCTTCGGCCCCCACGGCCTTCTTCGGCGGGGCGACCGCGGTCAGCGGCGGGGCTCCCAGGGCGGCGAACACGTCGTCGTAACTGATGACCGCCAGGTCCTCGGGCACCCGCAGTCCTCGTGCGCGCAGGAGAGGGAGCAGTTGGATGGCGTCCTGGTCGTTGTGGATAAGGGCTGCCCGCGCGCCGCCCTCGCATGCCTCGGCGAGCCGATCCGCGACCTTGTTCGCGTCCGTCTGGGGGGAGATGCTGTCGATGACGGGCTCAGCCGGCAGGTCCAGCAGTTCGCAGCCGTCGGCGTAGCCCAGGCGGACCTGGTGGGCGGTCCAGGTGTCTCGGCGGGCGACGAGGGCGACGCGCTCGCGCCCGAGGGCGGCCAGATGGCGCAGAGCCGCGAGTACACCGTGGCGGTGATCGGAGGAGACCGAGTCGAGTTCCGCGGCCGGACTGCCCAGGGCAGGGCGGCGCTCGACCAGGACGGCGGGTACCGGGAGCTCCTTGACCCAGTCCTGGTCGCCCGGGCGGTCGGCGGGGAGCCAGTTGGGGGCGAGGAGGAGCCCTTCGACGCCGGACTTGAGCAGTTGCTCGACCTGGGCCTGGTCGATGCTGGCCTTGTAGGAGGAGATGCCGAGGACGAGGTGTGTGCCCGCACGGCCGGCCGCGTCCCGTGCGCCCGCGATGACCTCGTCGAAGTACTGTCCGACCGACGGTACGAGCAAGCCCAGGGCTGGTCCGTCCGCGGCCTGCTCGTCTTGCCGGGTTGCCACGGACACCGAACCGTGGGATCTGCGGACCATGCCGGAGTCGGCGAGGGCTGCGACGTCGCGTCGGACGGTGACGGCGGGAAGGGCGAGCCGCTCCGCGAGCTCGACCACGCGGACCGAGCCGAGCTTCTGCACTTCTGCCAGGATCCGGGCTCGGCGATCGTCGGCCGAGATCGACATGACACTCTCCTGCCCACGCTGTCCGCCCGGAGCAAGGGCTCCGGCCCCGGTTGGTCAGAAATCTACCATTCGATCTGGATCCGATCTATCGACCGCTGAGCCCTCGGTGGTGCGGCACCATAGGCCCGTCCGAGCCTTACTGCTGGTCCGCGCGTGGCGGAAAGCCGACGGCGGAAAACGCAAACCCCCAAATCAGTTGATCGCACTTCGATCGAATGATACTTTTCGATCGCTTGCTAGGTGAATAGCCGCGCGGGGCTGACTGATGGAGGACAGGGTGGGTATTTCGGGGGAAGAGCGCCGCAGGCTCATCGTGACGGCCATCGGTGAACTCGGCGGCCAGGTTCGCCTGACCGACCTCGCCGTCAGGCTTGGTATCCCAGCGGTCACGGTCCGTCGGGATGCCACGGTGCTGGCCGACGCGGGGCGGCTCACTCGCTCGCACGGTTTTGTCTCGCTGGAGCGCCCGGGTTCTGATCGCTTACCGGGTCCGGGCGGTACGGCGACCGGTCGAACGGTCGGACTGCTGGTGCCTTCTGTGGGCTCCTACTTCGACGAGGTCATCGCGGGCGTTCGTTCGGCCGCCACCGCCGCGGGGGTACGGCTGGTGCTCGGCATCGCGCCGTACGGGACGGGCGACGACCGGGTGCAGGTCGACCGGCTCCTCGAGGCGGGCGCCGAGGGCGTCCTCCTCGCTCCTGGTCTGCTGCCGGGCACGACGGCGGACGATTGCGCGTGGCTCGACGCACTGCTGGTGCCCGCCGTCCTGGTGGAGCGTCGCTCCCCCACTCCGGACGGTCCCGGCTCGCAGCTGGACGCGGTCGGCTCGGATCATCGCGACGGCGTGCTGCGCGCCCTGCGGCACTTTGCCGGGCTCGGCCACCGCAGCGTGGTGCTGGCCGCCCGCAGCGACTCGTGGACGGCCGAAGAGGTACGTGCCGGGTACGTGGAGGGCATGCGGCTGCTGGGCATGGAATCCCTGCCCGTGCTCGACACATTCGGCGACGAAGGGGTGCCGTCCAGCCCCGGACGGCTGGCCCGGCAGATCGCTGACGCAGCCGCGGCGGGCACTCGGGCGGTGCTCGTCCACAATGACCAGGACGCCATACAGCTGCCGCCTCTGCTGCGTTCTCTCGGCCTCGCGGTTCCCCGTGACGTGGCCCTGATCGCCTATGACGATGTGTTCGCCGCGTTGGCCGCCCCGCCGCTGACGGCCGTCGCACCGCCCAAGCGGGCCGTGGGCGAGGCCGCGTTCGAGCTGCTGCTGCGACGTCTCACCTCAGGCGCCGAGCTGCCGGTCCACCGCACCTCCCTGCTGCCCACGCTGCGGGTGCGCACCTCCTGCGGTGGCTGACCCGGCGCCTGTGCGCTGCCCGCCCGTTCATGGCGTGATTGGGCGGGCAGTCGTGCCAAGGGCCTGCGTCATTCGGAGCGGAGGCCTGTGAGGTACTCGGCGCCTGCGCGAAGCTGCGGTGCCAGTGGGGCGGCCCGGGGGTGCCAGGGTGCCTCGTACTCCCATGCGACCCAGCTCCTGCGGGGCAGGAGCCGTAGGCATTCGGCGATCGGCAGGACGCCGTCGCCGAGGATGATCGGGGTGAGGTCGCCGGCGGAAGCGATGTCCTTGACCTGCGCGTAACCCAGATGGGGAGCGAGTACGCGGCCTGCTTCGGTGGGGGTCTCGTCCGCCAGCCAGGTGTGCAGGAGGTCCCAGACGGCCCCGATCGCAGGGTGGCCGACCTGGTCGAGCAGGCCGGCGAGGACGGTGGCGGACCGGTGTGAGTCGTGCGTCTCGACGAGTATGCGGACGCCGAGCAGTGCCGCCTGGCCGGCGACCTCTCGCAGTCGGCGGACGGCCCTGGCGTCGGCCGTGCCGAGGGCGCCGGGGCCGCCGTGCGGGAAGACCCGCAGATAGCGGCAGCCGAGGTCGGCGGCGAGCCGGAGATGGGCGAGCAGGTCGTCGACGACGGGCCCGTCGGGCCCCGGTGCCGCGACGCCGATGTACGAGGCGAGGGTGAGCGGCACGACGCCGGCACGGGCGAAGGTCCGGGCGGCGTGCTGACGCTGGCCGGGATCGAGCTGGAGGCGGATGGGCTGGTCGGAGGAGCAGCGGAGTTCCAGTCCGTTCCAGCCGTGGTCGGCGGCGAGGCCGACCACCTGGTCGAGGGGAGTGCCGGGGAGGCCGAGGGTGGAGAGGGCGAGGGGCATACGGATCTCAGTTCAGAGGGGTGACGGAGACGGTGCCGGTATCGATGCGGATCTCCCAGATGGAGCCGTCGGTCCAGCGCACGCCCAGGTGGCAGGGGGCGCCGGGCCGGGCGGTGAGACCCAGATCGGTGAGCGGGGACGGGCTGGTCGCGGCGGTGAGCCTGGCGGCGCAGGCCAGCAGGGCGGTGCCCTCGGGGAGTGCACCGGTGAGAACGGGCAGGGCCGCTTCGATGCCGTAGGCGGTGCCGCCGGGGACGGGCACGGTCCCGGCGGTGGTGAAGCCGTGCAGGCCGATGAGTTCGCTGGTGAGGCGTCCGTCGGCGCGTGCGACGGCGCCGGGGCCCGCCTCTACGGTCGTGCCGGCGACGGCCCACCCGCCGTGGCGGACTTCGGTGCCCGGCTCGGCGCCGGTGACCAGGTGGAGACGAACCTCGTCGGGGCCGTGAGCGACGGTGAGCGAGGTGACCGTGACACCGGGCAGCTCGTGGCCGGCGGCGTGGGGTCGCCAGGTGGACGCGGCCCAGCCGGGTCCGGCTCCGAGCGGGTGGATCCTGCCGCGTTCGGTGGGCTCGCCGCCGACGAGCAGCGCGAGGTGGTTGTCGGCGGTGCCCTCGTGGGTGGGGCCGGTGGCGGTGGAGTGGGCCAGGCGCGCGTAGTGCGGATTGTCGGGCTGCACATGGTCGGCTGGCTGGTCGTCGCTGCCGTGGTTGTGGAGGCGAACTAGTCCGTCAGCGGCGGTCGACTGCACCAGCCAGCCCGGCTGAGGCAGGGCGAGCACGGTGTCGCCGGTCTCTACGGGGGCGAGCTCCTCCCGGTCAGTCCATACCGGGTCCTCGGGGGACAGCAGCAGGCCGAGGAAGCCGCTGCCCGCCCAGTAGGGGGAGGCGGGGCCGGAGTAGGGCTGGATGAGCCGGGGTTCGGGGCCGTGCCAGCCGAGGGTGAGCAAGCCGTTCTCGTCGACGGCGCCGCGGTCCAGGAAATAGCGCAGCGCTCCGGAGGCGAGGCGGCGGGTGGCGCCGGGCGGCAGCGGAGTGTGGCCCGTGAGCGCACCGGCCCACAGGGATGAGGTGGCGGCGAAGCGGTAGGTGAGGGAGCGGCCCTGGTGTATGGGGGCGCCGTCGGCTCCGAAAGTGTGTGCGTAGCCGGCGATATGACTCGCGAGTCGGCTTCCGTACTGGGCGAGGACCGCCTTGTCCCCGGCGAGGTGGGCGTGCAGGACCGGGTAGAGGTGCAGGGCCCAGCCGTTGTAGTGGTCAAAGGCGCGAGGGCGGCCGTCGGTGTACCAGCCATGACCGAGGTACCACTGGTCGATCTTCTCCAGGCCCTGACGGACGGCGGCTCGGGCGTCCTTCTCCTCGATGCCCGCCTCGGCGAGGAATCCGCCGACGGAGAGCGGAAAGAGCCACCAGTTGTTGTCGTTGGGGGCGTGGTGCAGGGCGCCCGTAAGCCAGCGGCCGACCCGTTCACGAACACCGCTGTCCAGGCGGTCCCAGAGCCAGGGCCGGGTGAGGCGAAGCGCGAAGGCGATGGAGGCGGCCTCGACCATGGCTTGGCCCCGGTCGGTGATCAGCGGCCAGGACTCGCGGTCGCCGTCGGCCATGTCCCGCTCCGAGGTGGGGGTGCGGGTCCCGGCGTCGAGTCCGTCCGCGTACCGCTCCAGCAGGCCATGGGGGTCGGCGCCGCCCGCTCCGGCGATGCGCAGGGCGGCGGGGAGAAAGGTCCGGGCGTAGCCTTCCAGCCCGTCGGATCGGCGGCCTGACCAGCTCGGCCGGGTGCCGGGCAGATTGATCAGCGCGTGGGCCGGGCTGGCGTAGGGGCGGACGGCGGTGAGCAGGTCGTCGGCCACCGCTTCCCAGTGCGCCCTGGTCCAGCCCGTGCGCGGGCTGAGGTGTCGGTCTTCCGGGGGTAGTGGCATGGGTGCGTCCTTCGTCGGTAGGGCCGGTGGGCGGATGTCCCTGGCGGAATCTAGAAACCGACTGATCATTCGTCAAGGCGATTAGATCAAATGAACTGCTTGATCAGATCGTAATGTCCCGGGAATGTCGCGGCAACTATGGCGACAAGCCCAGTTCAGAGCCACACTTGAGGGGCTGCGGGCGACGATCGATAGTTCGATCATATCGATCATTTGATCCCAACCTATTGACTCTGATCAAGCATCTGCTCAGGATGGCTGCCAGTCGACCTCCGTTCACGTTCCTGAAACAGGGGCCGACCTCTCCGGAACCCGTGACCTCCCTCTAGGAGCCGTGCCATGCGCTCACTCGTGTTCTCCCGTCGCAGAGCTCTCCGCGCCAGCGCCGCCGTCACCGTCGCCGCCCTGTGCGGGACCGCCCTCGCCGCCTGCGGCAGCGGCGGCGGCAGCACCTCCGCCGAAGACGGCAAGCCGGTCACCCTCACGTTCTGGGGCTGGGCCAAGGGCACTCAGGAAGTCGTCACCGCCTTCAACGCGGACCACCCGGACATCCGGATCAAGTTCGAGGAGATCCCCTCCGGCAACGCCGGCGGCTACGCCAAGATCTCCAACGCGATCAAGGCCGGCAACGCGCCGGACGTCTTCAACGTCGAGTACCCGCAGCTGCCCGACTTCGTCAGCCAGGGCGCCGTCCAGGACATCAGTGGGCTCGTCGACGCCGACCTCAAGGCCAAGTACCTGCCTCAGGCGACCGAGCTGACCTCCCTCGACGGCAAGACCTGGGCCCTGCCCCTGGACGTCGCGCCTCAGGCGTTCTACTACCGCAAGGACCTCTTCAAAAAGGCCGGCATCACGGTGCCCAAGACATGGGGCGAGTTCCGCACGGCCGCCCAGAAGCTCAAGACCGCCCAGCCGAAGACCCGGATCGCCACGTTCTTCCCCGACGATCCCACGACCTTCGAGGCGATGGCCTGGCAGGGCGGCGCCCGCTGGTTCACCGCCGAGAACGACGCGTGGAAGGTGAACCTGACCGGTCCCGAGACCGACAAGGTCTCCGCGTACTGGCAGAAGCTGATCGACGACGACCTGGTCCAGGTCCAGCCTTCCTTCAGCCAGCAGTGGACCGCCTCGCTCCAGCAGGGCGAGACCGCCGGCTACCTGGGCGCCTCATGGGGCGCCGGTGTCCTCAAGGCCAACCTCGGCACCACCCGCGACATGAGCGGCAACTGGGCCGTCGCCCCCATGCCCACCTGGGACGGAAAGCCCGCCAGCGGCATGCTCGGCGGCACCACCTTCGCCGTGTCAAAGGACAGCAAGAAGGCCAAGGCCGCTGTCGAGTTCGCCACCTGGGCCACCACCACGCCCGAGGGCATCAAGGCCCGCATCGCCTCCGGCAGCTCCTCCTCGTACCCCGCCGCCACCGCGCTCATCCCGGTCGCCAAGCAGGCGTTCAACACCGACTTCTACGGCGGGCAGGACATCTACAGCGTGTACACGGACGCCGCCAAGTCCATCAGGCCCGGCTGGGCCTGGGGTCCGGCCATGGGCGTCACCAACGGATCGCTCAAGGACTCCTTCGGCAAGGTCGCAGGGAAGACCGGAACCATCGATGACGCCCTCACCACCGCCCAGCGAAACACTCTGGACGAGTTCGAGACCCGCGGTCTGAAGGTCGCCCGGTGACGACCCGACACACCCGCACCGAAACGCCCGGCGCCGTCGCCCTCCGGCGGCGCGGGCGGTACGGGGCACCCGCCGTACTCCTCGCCCCGTTCCTGACCCTGTTCACAGCCTGCACCCTCGTGCCGATCGGCTACGCGATCTACCTCAGCCTGTACACCGAGCAGCGCGGCGGCCTCGGCTTCGGCGGCACCGAGACCGTCTTCACCGGCCTGGGCAACTACACTCGCGCCCTGGAGGACAAGGGATTCCGCGACGGGTTCCTGACCATCGCCCAGTACTGCCTGCTGTACATCCCCGTGATGGTCGGTCTCGCCCTCGTGCTGGCTCTGGTACTGGACTCCGCACTGGCCCGTGCCAAGCGGTTCTTCCAGCTCGCCCTGTTCATCCCGCACGCCGTTCCCGGCATCATCGCCGCGCTGATCTGGATGTACCTGTACACCCCCGGCATCAGCCCGGTCCTCGACGCGCTGGAAGCCCTCGGCACCCAGCCCGACCCGCTCGGCCACCCGCTGCCCGCCGTGGTCAACATGGCCCTGTGGCAGTGGACCGGCTACAACGTGGTCATCTTCTACGCGGCCCTCCAGGCCATCCCGCGCGAGGTACTCGAAGCCGCCGTCGTCGACGGCGCCGGCCCGCTGCGCACCGCGCTCAGCATCAAGGTCCCGCTGATCCGCGCCTCCCTCGCCATGGTCGGCCTGTTCACCGTCATCGGATCACTCCAGCTCTTCACCGAACCCATGATCCTCCACGGGACGGCCCCGGGCGTCACCTCCACCTGGACCCCCAATATGTACGCCTACACCGCCGCCTTCGAGCGCAGCGACTACGGCCTTGCCGCCGCGTCCTCGGTGCTGCTCGCGGTCGCCGCCGCAGTGCTGTCCTTCGTCGTCACCCGGATCTCCCGGTCCCGCTCCGAACGCCGTAAGGAGGCCGCCTCATGAGCAGCCCCCGCCGCCACTGGAGCCTGTCCAAGACCGCCGTCAACGGTGCGCTCGTGCTGGCCACCGCCTACACCCTGCTGCCACTCGGCTGGCTGCTCACCGCCGCGGCCAAGAACACCGCCGACCTGCTCGGCGGGAACGCCCTGACCTTGGAGAACCTCAACCTAGGTAAGAACCTCGGCGACCTGGCCGCCGCCGGCGACGGAATCTACTTCCGTTGGTTCGCCAACTCCCTGCTCTACGCCGGGCTGGGCGCGCTGCTGTGCGCCCTGATCTGCGTCGCCGCCGGGTACGTCTTCCACGTCTACTCCTTCCCCGGTAAGGAGAAGGTGTTCGGCTTGGTCCTGGTCGGTGTCATGGTGCCGACCACCGCGCTCGCCCTGCCGATGTACCTGCTCGCCTCCGAGGTGGGCATCGTCAATACCTACTGGGCCGTACTCCTCCCTTCTCTGGTCAACCCCTTCGGCGTCTACCTCTCCCGTGTCTTTTGTGCCGGCTACGTTCCGGGCGAAGTACTGGAGGCCGCGCGCATGGACGGCGCGGGGGAGCTGCGCATCTTCTGGTCGATCGGTCTGCGCATGGTCATGCCGGGGTTCGTCACCGTGCTGTTGTTCCAGTTCACGGCTATCTGGAACAACTTCTTCCTGCCGTTGGTGATGCTCTCCGACAACAAGCTGTTCCCGGTCAGCCTGGGGCTGTTCACGTGGAACGTCCAGACCAAGGCGTTTCCCGAGTACTACCCGCTGGTCGTCATCGGCGCACTGCTCGCCGTCGTCCCGCTGGTCCTTGCCTTCATCCTTCTCCAGCGGCACTGGAAGGCCGGTCTCACCGCGGGGAGCGTCAAATGAGCCCCAGTTTCTGCGCCGTCACCGAGGAGGAGAACTCCATGCCCGACCCGCTGCCCACCGACGACAGGGCGGTGCGCCGTCCCCGCGTCGTCCTCGCCATGCACCCGGAGCTCGCAGGGCGACTGATCGACGAGCACACCATGGCCCGGCTCACGGCACTGGCCGAGCTCGACCCCGGCCTGGTCCTCGACGACTTCACCACCCCCGAGGCCTTGGCCGCGCTGGCAGACGCGGAAGTCGTCCTCTCCGGCTGGGGCTGTCCGCCGATCGACGAGAGCGTGCTGGCCGCCGCGCCCAAGCTGCGGGCTGTCATCCATGCCGCGGGATCGGTCAAGCACCACATCACCGACGCCTGCTGGGAGCGGGGCATCGAGGTCGCCTCCGCGGCCTGGGCCAACGCCCTGCCGGTCGCCGAGTACACCGTCGTCGCCGTCCTGCTCGCGAACAAGCAGCTCATCCGCATCCGTGAGGACTACCGCGATCGCCGGTCCTCCCACGACTGGCAGGGCGCCTACGCCGACGCGGGCAACTACCGGCGCACCGTGGGCATCATCGGCGCCTCCCGCATCGGCCGTCGTGTTCTGGAACTGCTGCGCCCGCACGACCTCGACCTGGTGCTGCACGACCCGTACGTGCCCCCTGCCGAGGCAGCCCGTCTGGGTGCCCGCGCCGTCGGTCTCGACGAGCTGTGCGCCACCTCCGACGTGGTGAGCGTGCACGCTCCCGAGCTACCGGACACCCGCCACCTGATCAACGACCGTCGGCTCGCCCTGATGCGGGACGGCAGCACTCTGATCAACACCTCCCGCGGCTCCCTCGTCGACCAGGACGCCCTGATCAGCGAACTCACCTCCGGGCGACTCAACGCCGTCATCGACGTCACCGTCCCCGAGGTGCTGCCCGCCGACTCCCCGCTCTACGACCTGCCGAACGTCGTGCTCACGCCGCACGTCGCCGGCTCGCTCGGGCGGGAACTCCACCGGATGGCCGCCGCCGCCGCGGATGAACTCGCCCTGTGGAGCACCGGCCGGCCCTTCGCCCACCCCGTCCTCGCAGACGATGTGCACCGCACTGCCTGAACAACACGCCTCGCCACCCCTCACCATGACCGTGTCCCAGGTGGTGAGGCGGAGGAGCCGTTTGTAGCAGCACAGGGAAGCGGCGAGACCGAGAAGGCCGGGTAGTTGCGGGGGTGGCGCTCGTAGCGGTGGTTGAGTCGGCGGCATCCGGTGAGCCAGGACCTGGTCCGCTCGATCACCCACCTGCGGCGCCCGAGTCGTTCACTGGACTCGATGCCCTGGCGTGCAATGCGGACGCCGATGAGCTTGCTGCGTAGCCATTTCCGCAGTTCAGGTATGTCGTAGGCCTTGTCGGCGTGCAGGCGCTGGGGCTTGAAATGACGGCCGCGTTGGGGGCGTGTCTCGTGTGGTGACCGAGCGCCATGGGCATCAGAGCTTGGCTGTCGTGGGTGTCGGCGGCCGAGGCCGACGAGGAGAGGCAGTCCGTTCGCGTCCGACAGGACGTGCATCTTGGAACCCTCCTTACCCCGGTCCGCAAGGCTCGGCCCTGCGAGGCCGCCCCCCATTTCGCCCTCACGCGGGCCGAGTTGAGGACCGCTCGGGAGGGATCGAGCAGACCGGCGTCGTCGAGGCGGTGCAGGATCTCCTCATGCAGCCGGCCCCACACTCCGGCTTTCGACCAGATCAGGAACCGGCGGCGGGCGGTCGACTTCGATGTCCCGAAGCAGGGCGATAGAGCCCGCCAGGCACAGCCGGACACAAGCGCGTAGATGGTCACGGCGAACAGCCACTCATCAGGCGCGTCCTGCGTCCTTCCACCCTGCGGTACCAGCGAACCAAGCTCTACGTTCGGGAGGTCCGGCCCCGGATCGCCGAGGAACTCGCATCACCCCGAACGAGGTGGCGGGCATGCACCGCTGCTTTGAGGTCATCCCCGGCGCCCATTCCCAAGTGGACTGGGGTGACGCTGTCGTACTCGCGCGACCCGTTCTGCTGCTTCACCACCAGCCAGGACTTGCAGACCTTCTTCGACTGCCACCGCCGCGCGTTCGCACACCCCGGCGGGGTGCCGATGACGATCGTCCACGACCGGACCAAGACCCGTTGTCCGACGCCACGTCACTCCAGGCGAGACGGTCCCGCTGCACCCAGAAGCGGTCGGGTTCGCCAGGCCCGTTTCCGCCAGGGCCTGCGGCTCTCCCGGCTGCCACACCACAAGACGCTCGACGAGGGCAAGGCGAACGCGGCCCTGCTCGGGCCGCCGGGGGTCGGCAAGACGCACATCGCCGTCGCAGTGGCGGTCGCAGCCTGCCGGGCCGGCTACTCGATCTACTTCACCAGCCTCGACGACAACGTGGCCTGACCGGCTGCGATCAAGACACCGGGCCCTCGCCCGGCGGGATGAAGGCATCGGCGCCATCAGCATCCTCGACATGCCCCTGGGCATCGACCGTGATGGCCGTCGCCCGCCCCTGCGACGTGATGAGCCAGGCCAGTACCTCTTCCGTCAGCGGCGTTCCCCCTGGGCCCTCGTTCTTCCAGTGCACCCGCCACCCTCCACCAGGCACCGCGGCCACGACCTGGTCGGCTCGCTCCAAGTGGGAGAAGTCCTCGTAGTCCGTCACCGGACGCAGGGCGCCACGCTTGGGATCGACGACCAGAGCTGTCCCGGTCGCCTGGTCCCAGCCCTATACACGCACCATGCGGCCGATCTCGGTGTCGGTGCCATTGAAGATCGCGGTCCAGCCGGTCCGATTGAAGTAGCGAAGAGACACCGCCCCATCATCTCGAACAATGACGCTCGTGCTTCACAGGTCTCCTTGCTCTGCACGTTGATCCGTACGCGGCTCTGCACATAGGCGGCTCTGGCAAGAATTTCGTAGCCGGAGATCATCTCGATGACACGGTCGGCCGGTCCGCATAGCGGCGGCGGAGGTGGGCGATCAGAACGACGTGGTGGCGGAGGAGAGGGACGCCGGCGCGTCCGGCCATCAGGCGTTTTTGCAGCTTGACGTCGGTGATGCGGCCCTCGTTGACACCGGAGTTGTGAGTGGTGATTCCCTGGGTGACGGCATGCTGGTCTTCACACAGGGCTTTGGCGAGGCCGACGAGAGAGACCAGGCCGCTGTTTGCGAGGACGTTCAGCCAGCCCGGGAGGGGTGTCGCGTCGCGGTTGTCGAGCATGGCGGCAAACCGGCGGACGAGATCGTGAGCCTGGCTGAGTTCAGGGCAGTGGTCAAGGAGTCGGGGCAGGCGGTCGTTGATGTGAAGATTGCGGCGGTGCGGGTGGGTGGTGATCCAGCGGGCGGCCTCGCGAGGGGAGGGCGGTCGCTCGCGTGGTTCGTCCAGGGGCAGGCTCTTTCTGAGGGGTGCGACGGCCATTTTCACGCGTTGGTAGTTGCCGAGGTAGCCCTTGACCTGGAGTTCCTCGTGCAGGATCTTCGCGCTGTGCTGGCCCTCGTCCCAGCGTTGTTGCAGGTAGTCCAGATAGGGATCCAGGCTGGAAGGCTTGCGGGGTGGGCGACGCATCATCTCCTGCCAGGTGTGGGCCCGGTCAAAGGTGGAAACGGTCGCTGACCTGCACGGCATCAGGGGCGCCGCCCGCGATGCCCTGCCGGTAAGTGAGGGAGCCGTCGCGGCAGGCGACCTCGACACTGGGGTGCTCGCGGAGCCACATGCTGAACTGTTCGGCGTCGCGCCCTTCCCAGAGTGTGAGCGGGAGCCGGGTGGTGGCGTCGACCAAAAGGGTGCCGTAGGTATCGCCGTAGAGCGCGGAGTCGTCCACCCCCAGCACCCGGGGAGCCTGACGTTCAGGGTCCGAAGCATCCGGGAACCGCCCCGGCCAGCCAGCACCACCCCGACGTCCTCCACCAGGCGCTGCAATTGTGGTGTCCGCCGCTGGTAACGCACGGTCAACCCCGGCACCTGTTCTGCGAAGGTCACCTTCGGGCACGTCGCGTTTTCGCAGTACAGACGGCGTATGGACAAGTCGATGCGCACGGGTCGGCCCCCAAGAGAGACGTCGGAGAGGCGCCGCACGTAGCGGCTGTGGCACCAATCGCTGAGCCGGCTGCATCTCGTACGTCCTGCGGGAACACCGGACCTCGTACGGGAACACCGGACCTCGTACGGGAACACCGGACCTCGTACGGGCGAGAACCGCCACACCAGTATCAGAGACATCAAAGACCGTGTCATCGAGATGACCTCCGGCTACGAAATTCTTGCCAGAGCCACATAGGCGAGTACGCCGACACCTGGTGTTCAGTGCAACTACGGGCGCCAGCGCCGCAGCCCGGTGCTCGGCCGCGGCGATGCTCTGGGCACGCGCCTGGCGGACCACGAGCACGCTCAACGACATCAGGAGAATGAACGAGATCCCGCAGGTGATGACCAGGGCTGATGGCGACAGGGACCGCCTCATCGGGGAGCTACCATCTTGATACCCACCCCGCGCACCGTCTGAAGATAGTGCGGGCGGGTACCTCGCTCGCCGAGCTTGCGGCGCAACGCGCAGAGGTGCACGTCGATGGTCTGGTCATCGATGTAAGGTTCGCGCCAGACTTCGGTGAGGATCCTTCGTTTGGAGACGACTTGGCCGGCGTGCTGAGCGAGAAACCAGAGAAGGTCGAACTCCCTTCGCGTCAGTCGTAGTTCGAGCTCGCCGAGGGAGGCCGTCCGGGCGAGTCGGTCAATCTGCAGATCGCCGACCGCGACGGAAGCCGCCGACTCCGGCCCAGCAGCCGATCGGGACAGCTGGGCCCGCCGCAACACCGCTCCGAGGCGCGCCGCCAACTGCCCGCCGGAGAAAGGCTTGACGAGGCAGTCGTCAGCTCCCGCGTTGAGGAGGTTGACGATCTCCTCGTCCTCGTCGCAAGCCGTGGCGACCAGCACCGGGACCTGTGAGATGCTGCGGATCATGCGCAGCGCGTCGCCGCCGTCGATGTCCGGCAACGGTAGATCGAGGACTACGGCGTCCAGACCGGCACGGGACACCTCACGAAACGCGCTGAAGCCGTCGCCGACACTTCGCACTGCATGTCCGTGGGAGGTCAGTACCTCCAGGAGATGCGCTCGTACAGTCGCGTCGTCCTCTACCACAAGGACGCTCGCATGGGGGTACACCGTCTCGGATCCATTCTTCTTCGGTAATTTCTGATTCGGTTGTCGCTCACGGCCATCTCCCATTCCGGTGATCCTGGTGGCGGTCGGGTCGGCCGTGGACATCGGAACCCGCGCTGTCCCGATTCAGTGATGCGAGTGCCCAGTGTTACACCACGCACTCGGAGTCGAATTATGGCGCTTCCTTGGCTTCCACGTAGCTCGCTGTGCGGGCCCCTTGCGCCCGCATATTGCAGTCGATTTGCCGCCGAAGGGGTCGAGGGTTCGAAAGTTCGAGGCGTCGGACCGTGCATGTGGCGGTCGCGCCCGCACGGCACGTACGAGCGGCTGGTGGCCCACTCTGTCCGGCCGAGGGCCAATGCCGCCTCGCGGAGCCCTGTGGTGGGACGCGGATCGCCCGCTTGTCCAGAGCCTGCCCCCGGGACCTGGTGCCGGTCCGGTTGTGCATGGGAGGGGGGAGCGTGATGCTCCGATTCCGAAAGGACATGGTGCCGTTCCGTAGTTAATGTGCCGGGAATATGTGGTTCGAGAGTTCTTGGTCCTAAGGGCCGGGAGGGATGGTTTTCAATACTTCGGCCGGTAGTCGACATTGATCGAGGAAATAGCGACTGCGCTACGGAGGGGGAGGAAGGTCATTGGGTGGCCAATGGAAAATGTGCGATCCGTGTATTTCGTAGGCGTTCTTCCAGGAAGGTAATGCCTCCATCGGCACGGAAGCTGACGAACAGGGCAGCCACTCGGCCGATTTGGGGTGCTCCGGGGAGGCGGGGACCAGGCAGGTCGAGTGGCGCCGAGGCTCCGGCGAGTGGGCGGTGGCCGCCATGCATCGGAGCCGACGTTCAGCGTTTCGGAGATCTGACGTAGCCGCCCTTGCCGCCGGAATGGAACTTCTCGAGGCCGGCTTGGGAGCTGGGGTGTGATGCGGAGGAGGCGGCGACGGCCACTTCGGCCGATGAGCAGGCGAGTGGGATGGAGGGCTGGCGCGGTAGTGGCACGTTTCGCCGACACGGCTGCGAGATGGGGACCACGCATGCAGGGCTCCTGGAAGCAGCGGGTGGTAGGGCGGGGGTGGGGGGAGAGTGGCTGTCGGAGAGCCCGACCGGAGCTGGCTTTCGGACATCGTGAGCCTCATCGTTGATCAGAGTCAAGACGAACGGATCAAATGATCAAATGATCAATCGATGCTAAGGGGTGAAGAGATGCGTACCCGTGCTGTACGACGGGGGCCGTCCGCTGGTAACTCCGCACGGCAGGACGGACTTTCCACCTCTAACGGGCTCGGGCGCGGTAGGCGGTGAGGCGTCAGAAGAATTCGGTGAAGTCCGCGTTCACGTCTGCCCTGGCGGGCTCAGGTCCACGGTCTGCCCGTGGGACCACAGGCTGGCGACAGCCTGCATGGTGTCGCTCGCCTGCCCGCAGCGGCAGCGGCAGCGGTGGCGGCAGCGGTGGCGGTGGCGGGTCAGGGCCCGCCAGTTCTCGAGGTGCGCGATGCCGTGCTCCACCCGGATACGGCGCGAGGAACGTGCCCTGCGCTGGCGCTCGCGTATCTCCTCGTACCGCTCAGGGGCGTTCTTCTGAGCTTGCGGTGCCGAGGTGTCACCCCCGGCCGCCTGTATGCGCGCCCAGACCCTGGTAGCGGACATAGGTAAGGAGTTTCGACCGCGGGCCCGTCGGCCAAGAGCATGACCAGCCCTCACTGGCGGGGCGTGGGTGAAGCCCGCCGCTTGCAGGGCGGACTGGGCTGCTCCACAGCACGTGCCCTACGCCGTCCATGACCACCATGGATTTGACGGCGTTCTGCTTGGTCTTGCCCGAGATCAACCTGTCCGGTCCTTGCGGCCGGCGGCGGGCTGCCGAAAACCAGCACTCCGTGCCGTCGACGATGCCGCTCTTTCCGCTCGCGCCGAGGTCGACAACCTCGGGGTCCGCAGGCGTACATCCGGGCTGACAGTGCACCCCGGCTCGGCGAGCAGGGGCCGCACCTTGGTGAGGGTCCGGGTGACGGTGGAACGTTCCACGCCGAACCACCAGGCCAGCACGTCATGGGTGGCCCAAGGGCCTTGCCTCAACGGGCCGTGCAGTGTGGCACGCTGACCCGGTGCATCGGGCCGACAGCCCACAGCCCTGGGGTGCGGCCGCTTCAGGTGCAGTTCTGTCGGGCGTCGGCGCCGCTGCAAGGACGCCGTCTGAGGACTGCAGCCTTCGGCCATGCACAGGTCGGTATGCGTGAGTGAGGTGATCCTGGCGCCGGCCAGGCAGTTGCCACTGCTGGTTGTCGTTGCCGGAGCAGTCGTAGAGGTCGACGATGGCGCCGTTGGCAGCGCTCTTGTAGGCGTGCAAGTAGATTGCGGCCTGCGGTCAGCCGGGGAGTGAGCCTGTATCTAACCGACAGCTGCTGTGGCGCTCCGGGATGAGCCGGGGAGGACCTTGAAGTTGGCCTTCTGGTGTTTGCCAACGGTGGGGGAGCTGCCTGCGTGTGGTGGCGACGGTGGCGTACTTGTTGAGGATCACCCGCGCGGGATCCGTGGGCGAGGGGCTTGACGACCACATCGACGCCGGAGGCGTTGTTCCGTGCCCTGGCGCGAGGCGAGGCAGCTGCCCACCTTGGTGTTCTGGTTGGCCGCGATGATGTCCTTGTTCACGCACGCCAGTGCTGATCAACAGCTGGGTCCCAATGGCGGACCAGAGGGAACTGCAGAACGCCGACCCTGTGATGAGGTCCGGAACCGATCTGTTCCAGCCGCTCGGTGTCCCCGGGTCTCACAGGCGCATGACTGTCACGTCGTCGCAGTAGGCGGCTTCGGTGCCGGCGGCTTTGAAGCAGTAAACGGTGGCCCGGTAGTCATCGGGGCCGGTCGTGAATTCGATCGTGCGGTAGGTGTACTCGGTTGCTCCGACCGGGTCGCGGAGCTCCGGCCCACCGTAGTTCTTGACCCCGAGGGTGGCGAGGTCACCCTCCGTTGTGACGACGGTCCAACCGCTGAGCCGGTAGGTGGTGTTCGGAGCCACCGCGAGGTCCTGTTCGGCCCCCGACGGGTGCGCGCCCAGTCGCAGAGCGAAGCTGCCGGTCCGGGGGCTCGATGCTTCGGGCCATGCAGAGTTGTAGGAGCGCCAAGGATCCATCGCACCGGTTTCGACGCCACCATTGACCAGCCCGGCGTCCGTCGGCGCCGCGGACTTGCCTGGCGAAGGGGTACTCGCGGCGGCCGAGGTCAGTGGGCTGACGGTTCCCTGGGTCGGGATTCTTTTGGGGGAGGGCAGTGCGGTTGCCTTGGGAAGAGGTGAGGCTGGTGCGGTCGCCTTGGGGACAGGTGAGGCCGATGCGCTTCCCTTGGCCACTGTTGAGGCATCAGCCGTGGGGTGGAGGGTCCGTGCAACCTTTGACTCAGGAAGGGCTGTTGGCGGCGAGCTCGGCTTTCGGTTGATGTTGTTTCCTACCTGCTGGTCGGGCACCAGGACCATCCCGCAAACCGTGGCGATCGCCGCCGCGGTGATGGAGCACCCTGCGATCGTCCGCCAACTGCTCCACCGGCCTCGCGACTTCACTACGGCTGCTCCAGGGACCCGGCCGACATCCGGCTTCCGAGCGAAGGAAGCGGACATCCCGTGGGAGTCGAGTTTTCCGCCGGCCAGCGCACTGGGCATGACGGAGGTCCGGATCAGCTCACCGGGTGCGGATTCGATCCGTCTCAGGTCACATAGGAAGGACCCGCAGGACACGCACGTATCGACGTGCTGCCACAGCCCGCGGATCGGGCGGTCCGGGTTGCGCGCGGCTTCGACCAGCAGCCGGCCATAGTGGCGGCAGTCATCGTCATGGTGCCGGGCGGAGTGCGCCCGCAGATAGGCGGCCTGGAGCAGTGTGAGCGCCCGGGCGGTCAGGGGGGTGACTTCATCGGGGGAGACTCCGAGGATGACCGCGACCTCCTGGGGCGACTGTTCATCGACCAGTCGCAGCCAGAGCACGGACTGGGACTCCTCAGGAAGCGTAAGGAAGCCATGTGGGGCCGTTCCGGGGTCCCCCGGATCCGCCGTGACCGGGTCGAGTCGCGGACCCTGCCGTAGAAGTTCGTACCGCTGCCGCACGTCGGCATTCAGTTCTGTGTGTCGCGAGCCGCCGCTCCAGTGCGAGGCAGTGTGTTCAACAGCCGCCGCAAGTCGGGTGCGCCACCCGGCCGGCCCCTGGTCAGCCCGCACGGCGGCGACGGTACGCCCGAAGGCTTCGGCGGCCAGGGCCTGCGCGGCGTCCGGCGAGTCAGTGTACCGACGCGCGTAGGCAAGCACGGCGGCGCCGTGACGCCGACGGAGCTCAGCACGGGCTGACGCCTCGCCATCCCGCTTGGGGGATTCGGAACTTCGATCCGAGCCAGGGCTACGGCGGATGCGGGCGGTCAGTGAGCCGTCGGACAGTGGGGCGGGATCAGGCTGGGGGGTCATCCACGATTTCCCTTCACGACGGCGCGGGGAGCACTTCAGGTGCCGCCAGAAGGCGCCACCAGAGGACAGGAATTCCATCCGGATAGCGGAGGCCGAGTTCCGGTGGAAACTCCAATTTATCAGGCGCGCCGTCGATTTGTCGCAGGGGAATCGAAGCAGGGGGTAATCGCTTCCTTACGTGTTTCTTAAGAGTGTTGACTCGTTCGGCGAGGCGAAATTACGTTGCAGTTGCAGTTGCGGGGTACCCGAAGGTCTTCAGGGTCGCTGCCACGCGTTTTCTGGCGGGCCATGAAAGCCTTGAGCGCCGCGACTCGCGTCCTCACTCCGTGAGGCTTGGATCCCATACCGTGCAAGGCTTACAGCCACAGGCAGAGCCGTGCACCCGGCAGGACAGGACGAACTCCGTGGGAAAGCACATACGTCGGAACCGGAAGCTCATGGGAGTCATAGGTGCGGTCGGCATTGCAGGCGGATCGGCGATGGTGTTCTGGAGTACGAACGCGGCACTCGCCTCCACGCCCTCCATGGCTTGGTCGATCCCTGGCGCAAAGAACGGCGTAACCGAACTGAGCTTCTATCAGCAGATCGATGCAGCAAAGCCGGAGAAGATGTTCTATTTCGGGAACCAGTTCAAGTTTATCGGCGGTGGTGACGGCGGTTACATCGGTATGCAGCCCGTCCCCCACGACTCCCGGGGCGTGCGGCAGTTCCTGGTCATCTTCAGCTCGTTCCGGGCCGACTCGCACACCAGCCACCCCAATTGCCACGGCGGCGCGGACGGCAGCCCGAACGGGGTCTCGTGCAAGACCACGATCAAGGGTGCGCTCGGGCACGCGTACCGGCTTCAGGTCGTGAAGTCGGGTACCCAGCTGACTGGCAGGGTGATCGACACCGAAACCGGTGCGTCGACGGTCGTCGGCCAATGGAGCGTCGGTACGGCAGCTCGGAACATCTCTACCTGGGATGTCTCCTGGGTAGAGCGCTACAGGGGACCGAAGATGCCGCCGTGCAACTCGACCACCTGGCCGTACTACAAGGTCAAGTTCGGCAATCCCACAGCGAACAACGGTGCGCTGACCGGGTCCATGGGAGACTTCCGCCAGAAGTCCTCGGCCTGCCCTGGGGCGCTGAAGAGCGTGCATGACTCGACCGGAACGACCATGATGGGCGGCTTCAAGAGCCCCGGCGACGAGTCGGCCACGCCCACGCCCACTCGCACCATCAAGCCCACCGCTCCATGTGATCCGGCCGTGACCATCACTGAGTAGATCCGGTCAGCCGGAAAGTCGAAGTGCCGGCCGGGGTGGCCGGCGAACTCCGGCCCCGGGGCGGGGGGACCGCTGCGCTCATCTGCGTACTCACCCTCCAACTGGCTCTCAACCTCATGATTCTGAACGGCGTTGCCTCATGGTGAAACCAGTCTCTCTACGGGCGCGATGATCAGCGTCACGCTGATCATCTCCCGCTTCGCGTAGGACGAGAAGCGGGATCGGAACCGGCACGAATCAGTCCTCCTCCTATGTGTCCGCGCATAGGGGGACCCAGCTGGGGTGCTCTCGGAACTTCCCCCTCCGAGAGCACCCCAGCGTTTTCCGTGCGCTTGTGCGAAACCACCCCTGCCCGCTGGATGTCCCGTCGGCATAACTTCTTCCCCTGCCGATCGCAGGTCTTGGGGGTGGTGCCTCCGGGCCCGGCGCCCCCGGACCATGGACAACAAGCGGGGAAGTCATGCCGGACCCGAGGCCCAGATGCCCGGGTCGCAAGTGGGAGGCCGAAGCCCGGTTCCGGTGCGGGCCGCACGGAGAGTTCCGTGCGGCCCGCTGCTCTACACGGTCGGGGTGTCGCCCGATCGGGGATCCGTACCCGGAGTCAGGTTCGGGCGTGTCCCCGCCGGCGCCTACTCAGGAACAGTCGGCCGCCGAGTACGACGAGCACTGCGCCGGAGGCAGCCAGCACAAGGGTCGTGGTGTCGGCTCCTGTCTCGGCCAAGTCGGGCGTTCCAGCCTCCGCCGTCGCGTCGGTGCTGTTGCTGTTGCCGGTGCCGGTGCCGGAACCGCTGTCGGTGTCGGTGCCGGCACCGCTGCCGGTGTCGTTCGGATTCTCCGCCGATCGGTCACCGGTGCCTGAGATGTCGATTCCGTCCTCGGAGGCCGGCTTGCCGTCTCCCGACTGGGTCTGCGGGGTAGGGCTATCCACCTTCTCCGTCAGTTTCTGCGTATCGGCGTCGGCCTTCACTCCGTTCAGGTTCACGGTCACGACGGCTGACCCGTTGCCGGATGCGCCGACCTTCACCTCGATCTTGTTCAAGGTGTCGGTCAGGCTCTTGATCGGGTCGGCACGGACACTGCTCCGACCACTGGTGGGAACAATGAGGCGGGCGTGGTTGTAGTTCCCGCCCGGTACCCGGTAGGCGTGCACACCTTCGGCTTCTGCGTCGAGGACGCCGGCGCGGTTTCGGTACCCGGGATCCGGCCGACGGTATTCGATGACGAGGCGGTCCTCGCCCATCGGTATGTCGAGCGCGCGGACCCCGTCACCGCCGTCTCCGTACAGGGGGCTCAACTTGTAGGTGGCCGACTTCTCCACCGTCACCGCCTGCCCGCCGGGGAGCCAGCCGCGGCTGATGAGTTCGGGCGCGGAAAAGCCCACTCCGCTGCCGCCACCGCCCATGGGCGTCATCCGGCTGTCACCGCCCGAGGTGCAGCGGCTCACGTCGCCGTCGGCGCACACCTCACGCTCACTGTGGCCGAAGCCCTGGTTGTGGCCGAACTCATGAATGAGCAGAGCCTCGCCCACTTCGTCGTGCTCCCCCAGGTTGATCCAGGTGTTGGGGCCTGGCACCGACCCCAGGCCGGACCAGGCGCACTTGCTTTTGCTCCCGGGCTGAATGATCGACAGGCTGTCGTAGTCGTCGCCCTCGACGAAGCCGTCCTCTTGCAAGGCCTTGCGCGTGGCCGCGTTGACGGCACCCGCGTTGCACGGGTTCTGCGGCAGGTCCAGTTCGTACGGACCGACGACCTGCTCCGTGACTGCCGGGACGTATGTGAAGGCGCCTTGCGACACCTTGCTGTAGTAGCCGGCGAGGGACATGCTGCCGCTGAAGTAGCGGCTCCTGGCGTTCTCCTTGATGAGGTCGGTGTCGGGGTGTTCGGCATCCTTGAAGTTGACGACGACCACGAGGGCGCGCCGCTGTTCAGCGGTGGGTTCCGCGGAATGCGCCGAGCTCGTCGCGGAGACGACGCCCAGGAGGGCGCCTGCAGTCAGTCCGGAGGCGATGCTTGTTCGGGTGTACTTGTGCATGGGGATCCTTGGTTGCGGATGGACTCGTAGTGACAGAGTCGGCAGCTCCGGACCCGTCCCGCACCTTTGCCAACCCTTTACCCGGCCGGGGGCTTCTCGTCGAAGAGGGCCCCGTCGTAGACGAAGCCGAACGACGGCGAACCGTAGTAGTGGTGACTGGTGCCAATGCCGGACTCGTGTGGCCTGCCCTTCTCGGCCTTCCACCAGTCGCTCAGCCCCAGGTACATCGTGTCGCCCTCTTGGATGAACCGTGCCTCGCCGGAACGGGCCGGGGCGTACAGGGTCCATAGCTGTCGGGTTGCTTCGGGGACGCATACGGCCTGGACGACCGGCGAACCGTCCTCCTCCGAAGCGGAGTTGGCCAAACACTTGCCCGTGCCGACGTTCCGCAGCTGCACCCGGTTGCTTCGGTCCGGGCGCAGCAGGTCCCACTGCTGATTCGGCCCGCCGTCGCACGGTGCCTCTCTGGCCTGGACGCCGATAGCATCCCGGCCGTCCGGAATCTCGACGCACTGGCCGGTCGCGGCCAGGCGGAGCCGGGTGCGGTCGTCAGCCACCGGGGACCACGAGGCGGGCCCGGCGGACTTCGTCGGTTCGGCCAGCGGAATTCCGCTCTTCCGTGCGTCGAGCGGGTCAGGTGGGGCGGTTGTCGTTGGGGTGGTTGCGCTGGGAGTTCGTTCCCCCTCCACTGCCTGCGGCGGGGCGGAAGTGGGGGCGTCCACTGCCTGCGGCTGGGTGGAAGTGGGCGCGTCATCGTGCTGAAGGAACAGCAGGCTCCCGAGAGCGAGGCCGGAGACGGCCACCGCTCCCCAAGCCTTCGCCGCAGAGGCGGCCCCCCTCCCTGCCGTTTCTCCCCCGCTGTCTCCTGTGCCCCTGGCTGCGCCCGCGGCCACGTCCGTGAAGCGGCCGGCGAGGTAGGCGGGGCCGCCCCACAGCAGCAGAGCGGCGGGAAGCACGGCTCGCAGACGCTGATTGAGGTCGGTCAGCTCGACGACGGCGTGCCGGCAGTGTGCGCAGCTGTCCAGATGGCGTTTCAGCAGACGGTGCTCTCGCCCTCCGGGCCGGCGAATCGCAGCCCCGAGCAGTGCGCTGTAGCGACGGCAGCCCTCGCTGCGACTGCTGCTCTCGGCATGCGCGCTGAGGTACGCCTCGCGCAGCCCTTCACGGGCTCGGGCGGTGAGCGAGGCGACCCCACTGGGCGAGACCCCGAGCAGGGCCCCGGTACGGGCCGTCGTGTCACCCTCGACCACGCTGTGCCAGAGGGCCGCTTGCCAGCGATCGGGCAGTGAGCGGAAGGCCCGAAGGATCATGCTGCGGTCCTCCAGTTCGAGCATCCGGGTCTCGCTGCTCTGGGTATCGGCCTCATCCGTGCTGTTGCCGACGGCACCGCCCCACGCGTCGAACCATCGCTCGAAGTCCTCGATCAGTTCGGTGCGTCGAGCCGAGTCCGCCCAGTCCGCGGCGGTGTGTCTGACCACGGAGAGGAGGTACGGGCGCCAGGCGGCCTCGGGCCCCTTGCCGGCCCGCACGGCACGGATGGTGCGGGCGAACGCCTCGGAGGCCAGGTCCTCGGCGGTGTGCGGATCGCGGACGAACGTACGGGCGTAGGCCAGCACCGCCGGCTGGTGACGCGTATACAGCTCGGACAGTGCGGACGCGTCACCCGTCGCGCGTACCAGTGAACCCAGTTCGGCGTCGGGGAGCGCGGCGGCAATGTCCTCGTGAGCCGCTAAGGGCCGGGGGACCACACGCCTCGAGTGTGCTCTTGCCATGTGCGGAGAAAACCATCCTGTTCGGGCCGGTCCAAACATCGGCTCTTTGGGAGCGCCCTCAGGCAGGTATGACGAGACCAGGGTCTCCCGGTACGACTCGGTTCGAACCGCTCCCGAGCCACCGAAAGACCCTGCGTGTCCTGTCACTGTTGCGCCCGAGTGGCAGGTGGAATAAGCCGCGCGTCCACTGCTGGCCGGTCCCGCCGTTGCAGCTCTGCAGTTTGGTGGTCGCCGTTGACCGTGGACGCTCCGACTGCGCTCAGGCACAGCCCTGACCGCCACCACCTCGGACGGGCTGCCGCTTCGTGTGCGGCTCCCGGAGTAAGGGAAAACCGTGTCAGGTCGTCGAAGGCGGCCGCCTCGCGTAGACCATTCGCTCCCGCACCTTGACCATCACCACCGGAAACGCCGTCGGCGGCCCACGTATGGGACACAGAAATGACGAGGAGAGAGGAAGGTGCGTATGCGCTGCGCGCGTTCTCGAAAGCATGGCAACGGAAAGCGAACAGTCGCGCCGGTGCGGGTGGCTTTACCAGTCGGCGCGTAGGCGTGCGCTGGCTGGAGGCCAGTCGTGGGAACGTGACGCACCTGTGGGGGGTCTGACGAATGGTTCATGCCCTGCCCAGCAGTGGTCCGGTTCTCGGGACTGCTGACGGGAAGAAACCTACGCTCTTCTTGACCGGTAAAACAAGAGTCACACGCAGGGTTCTCGAGCAGAGCCGCGACGGCTCCGACACTGTCGACGATGGAACAACTCGCTTCTCTGCAGCGAGTCGTGACGATGCGTCGAGGGGGGCAACCGCTGTCGGCAGACCACTGGCGACAGACGTGCAATGTCACGGACTCGGCGTGGTACGCCCGGGACGCATCGCGAACTCGATGGCGGAGACGTCCCGGCGTGCGCGGTACGTCCGCACGTGTCCCGCACGTTCACCCGTGCCCCCGGTGCCGGACCGGTCGACACTCACCACGATGTGGGGGGTGGGAGACGCGTAGCGCGAACAGCAGATGTCCGGCGTCGAGATCGGCGAACAGTTCCTCGTCCGTGGGCTGCCGGTCCGCCGCCGGCGAGGGCGATGGGGCGGCGGCACCGGGGACGCCGCAGTGGTGTGGCGGTCGCCCACGAACAACGAGAGCCCCTGCAGCCGGCCCGTCGCGCCATGCGTGTCCTCGGCGACGGTCAGCGCGAAATGCCCGCAGGCGATCAGCCGGTCATGCGTCCCGCCGTCCGGCGTCCCACCCGCACCGTCACCCACGCGTACGTCCACATCGAACCCGGCTTGTTCCAGACGCCGTGCGGCCCCGGCCAGCCCGGGGTCGGCCTCCGGGGCCTTGCTCATATTGCGGATCTTGAGGTCTTCGTCGCGAGGACCAGACTGAGGGCGGTCTTGTGCGCGTGATCCAGTCGACGGCGCCGGACAGCGCCGTGCAGCCGGGTTGACCGGGAGGGTCTTGACCCGGCCGGTCACGGCGCGGTGCTGGTTGACCTTCACATGCCCAGCGTTGCGGGGCCAGTCGAGCGGGAGGTAGGGCCCGCCTTTTGCCGGGGTGCACCGTCCGCGCCCCGGCCCCACGCTTCGGTCAGGCGTTCCTGAGGAAGAACGTGACGGGCGTCGGGCCCGTGTAGAGGGACTCGCCTCCGGGCAGGCAGCTGACCGCGCGCCGCCGGCTCAGTCCGTCGCAGTGCTCCGCGCTCAGCCGCATGAAGACCGTCGACGTATGCCGGCCGGCCGGGAGCGTGGGGAGCGGGCCCGCGGCGAAGGAGGCGAAGGGGAGCCCTTCGAAGGGGGCGATCCGGCGGAGGGTCTCCGGACCGAAGGTCCGGCTCTGCTCCCGGTCCGTGCCGATGTCGCTGACGACCCGGACCCCCTGGAACTTCGAGACGAAGTCGTCCATCGGGTCGAAGCGGGCGGGCGTGTAGCCGCGGGGATAGCGGGCGTCGTCGCCGTCGGCGGCCGTGCCCCAGGAGGGGAAGGAGCGGTACCACTGCTCGCCCACGAAGGCCTCGCGGCAGCCCGGCGGACCCATGATCCGCTCGCTGATGCCGAGGAAGGTGTTGAGGTTGGTCCCGTCGGGACCGATGCAGTTGTGGTCCGCGGGAGGTACTGCGGCCCGTGTGACGGGCCTGGCCTGAGTCTGAGTCTGAGTCTGAGTCTGAGTCTGAGTCTGAGCCTGGGCCTCGGCCGGGCCGGCGCCCGTGACCGCCAGTACCGCGGCCGCCACGGTGGAGAGCGCGGCCGCGCGCATACGAGTGGGTTTCATGGCCCGAGCTTGGCCCGCACCGACGACCCGCCCGGAGAGGACACGCCCGTCCTCTCCCGCATGGCCTACCGCTGGGGCCAGACCGGCCTATCCCTCGCGGGGCGCCCGGGCCGCCGGGTTGTGCCTGGTGAGGGGCTGGGGTCTGGAGCGGGCGGACGCTCATGCTGTGAGCTGGTGAAACGTCAAACTGAGCCGTCGCGGGTACGGCCCCGGACGCGCAACCGCTCCAACCGGTCGCTGAACGCCCAGTGGGTCGAGATCACCAACAACACCCGTCACGCGGTCAACCTCGACGGCTGGACCCTGCAGGACGAGGACGGCCACCGCTACCACTTCAACGACGTCCGTCTCGCCGGCCGCTCCACGATCCGTATCCACACCGGTGAGGGCCGCGACACCCGCACCGACCTGTTCCAGGACCGCCGCAACTACGTCTGGGACAACCGCTCCGACACCGCGACCCTCCGCGACGACCGCGGCCGCACCGTCGACACCGAGTCCTGGGGCCACCGCCACCGCCGCTGACCCAGCCCTGCCGGTGACCTGCTGTCCGCCCGTCCACCGCTGTCGGCAGGCCATTCGAGCTGTGCGCCGAGCAGGCTGACCTGCCCGGCGCACACGCGCGTGCTCGCCCGGTTCGTCCGGCTTCACGTATGGGGCGATCCCGGGTGTGGGGGAGCGTACGACGCCCAGGAGGATGAGCCGGCTTGCGCGGCGGGGAGCCAGGGAGGCGGAGAAGGCGGCGAGCAACTTCGGACACTCTCTGTGGTCATATCGTGACCCTTCTGGTTCCAAGGGGCGTGAATGTCTCTTTCCTGCTGGTAAACGCAACGGCCCGCACCTGGCCCGCGGAGGTTGCGGTTGGCTCACCATGAAGAAGCGTCCGCGTCAACACGATGAGTACGTCTCCGGAGTTCGCGTCGAGCCTCCGGGTGCGTACGGGACGGATACGGCCGGCCAGGACGGCGACGAGCAACTCCTGTGCCCCTTCTGCAGGGCCCTGGAGCACGCCGATGCCGAGGTCACGCGCAGAGAGACGAAAGACGCGGAGTGACCGTACCTGCGGCCACTCCGTGATGGGGCCTCTCTGTCCTGCCGGGAGGAGATGGCCGGGCCGTGTCATCGGTGGGGCGGGCCGCCCCCTACCGCGGGTGGGGGTTAGTGGCCGCAGATGATCTCGCAAAGTGACAGCTACTCGCTACGTCACGCCCTTGCGGGAGGGCGGCTCGCTCCCCGGGATCGTTGAGCCCGACGATCCCGGTATCACTTTCCGGGCCTGTCGCCAGGTCGGCCGAGGGGAAGGATGAGCGGCGCCTTCTCGTCTATCAGGCGATAATACCCTCATGGGTGGTATATCCCATTCGAAGCCTATCCGCAGAGCGATGTCATCCGTCGCCGGCCAACTGAGGCGCGTGCCGCGAGCGCTCCAGTCTTGGGCCGGCAGGCGTAGCGTTGCGACACAAGTCCTGCTGTCGCAACTTGTCCTCGTGGTCCTGCTGGTAGGGGCAGCCATCCTGGTGTTGGTGCGGCAGACCGAACAGTCGGAGATCGCGAGCGCCCGCGCCCGTACGCTCGCCGTGGCGCAGACGCTCGAGTATTCCCCGTCGATCGCGCTCGGGCTGCAGAGCAGCTATCCGACCGCCGCCCTCCAGCCCGTGGCCACACAGATCCGTCGCAGCGCCGGCGTCGCGTACATCGTCATATATGACAATGAAGGTACCCGGATCACCCACCCGGAGCGGCAGCTCGTCGGCCACTTCGACGTGATCAACCCGGACCTGCGAGAAGCGCTCGCCGGGGGCACCGCCACCAGTACGTTCACCGGCTCCGTGGGTTCTGTCGTCGCCACTTCCGCCCCCGTTCTGCGAGCGGATGGATCAGTCGTGGGAGCCGTGCTGGTCGGCTATCCCGTAGCAAAGGTCAACCAGAGTGTGAACCGGCAACTGGCGCCGTTGCTCGGCGCGGCGGCAGGCGCCCTGGCGTTGTCGGCTACGGTGACGGGCCTGATCGGCAGGCGGCTACGCCGCCAGACACACGGCCTGGGCCCGGCGGCGATGACACAGATGTACGAGCACCACGATGCGGTGCTGCACTCGGTCCGCGAGGGCGTGCTCATCATCGGGCCCGACGGCCAGGTCACGCTGGCCAACGACGAGGCCACCGATCTGCTGGGACTCCCCGCCCACCGGACGTCGCAAGCGGTGACCGAACTGGGCCTGCCGCCGGGGATCACCGAACTGCTCGCCTCCGGCCGTCCGGCAAGCGACCAGGTGCACACTGTCAGGGGCAGGGTGCTGGCGGTGAACGTGCGCACCACCGCCAGCAGCCGACGCCGGTACGGCACGGTGGTGACCCTGCGAGACACCACCGAACTTGCGAGGGTCACCGGCCAGGCGGAGGCCGCGCATCGCCGGCTGCGCCTGCTCTACGACGCCGGCGTGTACCTGGGAACGACACTCGACGTGGTGCGCACGGCCGAAGAGCTGACGGCACTGACCGTGCCCCGCTTCGCGGACTTCGCGACCGTCGATCTCGCCGAGCCCGTCCTGCACGGAGACGAACCGGTTGAGGGACGGATCCAAATGCAGCGGGTAGCCATCGCTGCCATCCGGCCCGATCATCCCCTACGTCTCCCCGGGGCCCGCACGACATTTGTCCCCTCCACCACTCAGGGATGGCAGATCCACTCGCGGCGCCCCATGGTCGGGGCCGTCATGGACGAAGGGCCCTCGTGGGAGACTGAGGACCCCGACAAGGCCAGGGAAGTCCGCGCCTACGGCATGCACTCGGTCATTACGGCCCAGTTGCGGGCTGGTCGGCGCATCCTCGGAGTGGTCACCTTCTGGCGCGCAGCGGGCACCGAGCCGTACGACAAAGAGGACGTGACCCTTGCCGAGGAGCTGGCGGTCCGCGCCGCCCTCTGTATCGACAACGCCCGCCGCTACACATGGCAACACGGTCTTACTGTCACCCTGCAACGAAGTCTGCTGCCTCGGACCCTGCCGCGACCGAGCGCCCTCGAAGTCGCGCGCCGCTATCTGCCCGCCCATACCGGGGCTGCGGGAGACTGGTACGACGTCATGCCACTGCCAGGGGCGCGAGTCGCCCTCGTCGTGGGTGACGTGGTCGGCCACGGGCTGCACGCCGCAGCCACCATGGGACGGCTGCGGACTGCGGTACGCAACTTCTCCTCTCTCGACCTCCCGCCCGACGAACTGCTCGCCCGCCTCGACGACCTCGTCTCTGTCATCGAGCACGACGAATCCGCGATACCGTACCGGACACCTGAGGCTCGTGAGGCGCCGGTCGACGTAGAGGACACGACCGCCCCTGAGCCGCGTCACGACGTCACGATCGTCGGTGCGCGTTGTCTCTACGCCGTCTACGACCAGGTGTCCGGCATCCTCACGATGGCCTCCGCCGGTCAACCCGGACCGGCCCTGGTAAAGCCCGACGGCACCGTGGAGTTCCTCGCGGCACCCAGCGGACCTGTCCTGGGCCTGGGAGGCCTGCTGCCCTATGAAACCGTCGAGTTCACCCTGCCCGCCGACAGCGCCCTGGTCCTGTTCACCGATGGCCTGATCAGCGGCAGGGGTCGCGACCCGGACGACGGTTTGGCGTTGCTGCGTCGCACCCTAGTCCGTAGCACCGGGAGCCCGGACGCCATCTGCGCCAAGGTCATCGAAGAAGTGGCACCCAAGAATTCGGGCGATGACATCGCGCTGCTCGTGGCCCGGGTGAACCGGATCGATCCTTCACACGTCGTTGAATGGGATGTACCCCAGGAGCCGTCGGCCGTAGCGCCGGTACGCAGGGAGGTGGCGGCCCAACTGGAGTCGTGGATGCCGACCGGAGAGACATTCGCCGCCGAGCTGATCCTCAGCGAACTCCTGACCAATGCCATACGGTACGGCTCCGAACCCATCCGTGTCCGCCTGCTGTACGACGAGCCCACCCTCATATGCGAGGTCACAGACGGCAGCAGCACATCCCCGCACCTGCGATACGCCGAAGTCCAGGACGAGGGCGGTCGTGGACTCTTCCTGGTCGCCCAGTTCGCGGGCCGCTGGGGCAAACGCTTCGGGCCTACCAACAAGGTCATCTGGGCAGAGTTGACCACAGGAGCACCCCTCGACCCGGATCTCTTCCTCACCGTCGACATCTGACCGCCGGACAGCGCCCGGCGATCCGGTTGCGTCACCGGAATCAGAGGCCACCTGGCGACGAGTCACTGCCCCTCTCCGAGGACGGAGCGGGCGGCCGGGCCGCACAGCGAGAAACAGTCGATCCGGCTCCTTCTCCGTCCTCGGACCCTCGCTGCCGTGGGCGAGCCGACATCCCGCCCTCACCCTGGGATACGCGCTCATCTGCCTGCGGCGGCCTCGCCCGCAAAGGTGTGGAGTCCCCGCAGGGGCTGGGTCGCCACCGTTGCATCATCGAGCGCACCGTGGCCTGGTCAGCCGGCTATGTCGCAGGGCTCACCGGGCAGGGCCACCGCCTCTCGGCGGATACCGTCGCCGACCTGCTGCGGGAGGAGGGGTTCAGTCTCCAGGCCAACGCCAGAACCCTCGAAGGCAGGCAGCATCCCGACCGGGATGCCCAGTTCCGCTACATCAACGACCGGGCCAAGGAGCATATGGGTGCAGGCGACCCGGTGATCAGCGTGGACACCAAGAAGAAGGATCTGGTTGGCCGGTACAAGAACGGAGGCCGCGAGTGGCATCGGAAAGGACGGCCTACCCAGGTCAAGACCCACTTCCCTGACCGGCAGGGACCTGGCAAGGCGATCCCGTATGGGATCTACGACGTTGCCGCGAACACCGGCTGGGTCAACGTCGTCACCGATCATGACACGGCCGCGTTCGCCGTTGCCTCGATCCGTCGCTGGTGACAGGCCCGTGGCAGTCACGACTGCCCTCAGGCCGCCCGGTTGCTGATCACCGCGGACGCGGGCGGCTCCAACGGATACCGCACCCGCGCTTGGAAGAACGAACTCGCCACCCTGGCTGCCGAGACAGGCTTGAAGATCACGGTCTGCCACATGCCGCCGGGCACCTCGAGGTGGACAAGATCGAGCACCGGCTGTTCTCCCACATCTCAATGAACTGGAGAGGCAGGCCACTGAACAGCTACGACGTCATCGTGAACAGCATCAAGGCAACCACCGCCCACACCGGACTTAGAGTCCACGCGGAACTCGACCCTGGCACCTACGACACCGGCATCAAGGTCACCGACAGCGACATCGACGCCCTGCCCATGCAGCGGCACCGCTTCCACAGCGACTGGAAGTACACCCTCCACCCACAACGGCACGACTCGGCCGGGGCGACCAAGGACCCGGGGCAGCTGAGGGCCTGCCACCGCAGTCCTGCGCCGGCGGTCTGCGTAGTCCGGAACTGACCAGCATGACGGAGCAGGTGCTGGACGAGCTCGTCGACGAGCTGTCCCGGAAACTCGATGAGATACGTGAACACTGGCGGTCCCAGCAACGAGGAGGCGAACGCGTCCGTGCTCGCGGAGCCGGCGCCAAGGACAAGCTGACCATCCCCGACAGAGTCCTGGCCACTGTGCTCTACCTGCGCAAACTCGGAACCCGAGACCTGATCGCCCAGCTCTTCGGAGTTAACGCCCACACCATGACCAGGGCCGTTCACCAAGTCCGGCCCCTCCTCGCGGAGAACGGCCACACCATCCCACCCTCGACAGCCAGGTTCCGCACACCCGTGGACGTCGCCGTATTCCTCACCAGCAGCAGCGCCAAGGAGACCAAGTCAGCTCGCAGGGTTCTGGATCGCTGTAGGCGACGCGGGAGTGGTCGTCGACGGGCAGGGCCGTCGAGGACAGCAGCGTGGTGGTGCTCGACCGACCTCGCCACGACGGATTGGTCCCGTGAGATCCGCGCCACCGGTGTGCTACCACCGGGCACGGCCACAACCCTCACTCACCTTACGAGGGAAGAGCGGCACCATTCGTGAAGCCCCTGGCGTCGGCAAGTCCCGCCTTGTCCAGGAAAACCGTCGCAGATCCAGGTCCTGGACCGGTCCCAGCCGGTCCTGCCGATGATGCCCGGAGTCCCCGAACGACGCAGCCACGACTACTTCCGCGCGTCGCGGGCCTTGTCGATGAACAGCGGGTCCGTGGTGGGCCGTTACCTCGACCCACCGGAGAAGGTCCTGGTGCCACGCGAGGGGAGGACGATCGCGCTGATGCGGGCAGGGAACCCGAGGGCTGGAGAGGGTGTGAGGGTCCGAGGGCGAGCCGGCACCCTCTTCGCCGCTCTGGAGGTGGCAACCGGCAAAGTCATCGGCTCCCTCCACCGCCGCCACGGGGCCGCTGAGTTCAGGAAGTTCCTCGCCAAGCTCGACAAAGAAGTGCCAGCAGGCCTGCGTCCCGCGCCCGACTACGTGCTCTTGTACTTGTTGATTCCGTACGACCGGGGCGTTCCGTGACCTCGCCGTGACCTTATCGGTGACCATTCGATCTTCATTCGCGGGCCTCATGGAGGGGAAGCAGGGGGGGGCGAAAAGGATCTCAGTCGGGAATTGCCGGAGGAGCCCTCTATGAACGCCATCGCCGCCATCGCCACCGGAGTCCTCGACCATGCCGGGGACCGTACGGCAGGCGCCGAGATCATCGCCTCTACGGAGCCGCGCCTCGCTGACGAGCCGCCCTGCCGGCCCCTCGCCCAGCCCCCCGGGCGGTCGGACACTGTCTGGGAGCTCGCACACCATCCAGAATCAGCCGGCACCGCCCGACGTATCACCACCGCTGTCCTCATCGAATGGGGCGTGGGGGTGGACATCATCGACCAGGCGCTGCTCGTCGTCTCCGAACTCGTCACCAACGCCGTTGAGCACGCCTTGCCCTCGATCGCCCTGCGCCTTGGCCCTCCGGCCCCGGGCGTCCCCGTGCGCATCGAGGTCGACGACGGCGGTCCCGCCGAGCGGGACGGCGCCTGGACCGTCAGCTGCGCCGACGACGAACACGGCCGCGGCCTCGGCATCGTCGCTCTGCTGGCAGTCGCGCACGGCTGTAGCCGAGGGGACCACGGTGCCACCTATTGGGCGGTGCTGTGAGCGGAGCGAGGAAACCTCCCGGCGCGGTCCTCAACCGACCGGCGTGCATGGCGCGGCATCTTCTGAGACGGCGTCGGTCAGCGGCCGGGCGCCGTTGTCGTGCTGGCACGGACGACGAGGCGCGGCTCGACGGAGTGCGGCTCGGGAAGAGGGCCGGGCGCCTCGATCCGGCGGAGCAGGTGGGTCACCGCGAGGGCGCCCATGTGCTGGAACGGCTGGGCGATGGTGGTGAGGGAGGGCGAGCAGTACTCGGTGAGTTCGATGTCGTCGAATCCGACGACGGAGATGTCGTCCGGGACACGCCGTCCGGCTTCGTGGAGTGCCCTGATCACCCCGAATGCCATTTCGTCGCTCGCTACGAAGATGGCGGTGACGTCGGGGATCCGGGCGAGGACGAGTCCGTTGCGGTAGCCGGAGCCTGGTGACCAGTCGCCTTCCAGCGGTGGCGGCACGGCGCGGCCTGCGGCTTCTAGGGCGGACTGCCAGCCGTCGCGGCGCTGGGCCGATTCGAGCCACTCCGCCGGCCCGGCGATGTGCCAGACCGTCTCGTGTCCGAGGTCCAGCAGGTGCTGGGTGGCGATGCGGGCGGCCTGGGCCTGGTCGATGGCGAGGATCTCGGTCGCGTCGGTGCGTGAGCCGTCGATGGTGACGGTGGGTGTGGAGCGGGTGAGCTGCTCGATCCGGCTGCTGGAGTGGATGAGGGGCACCGACAGGATGATGCCTTCCACGTCCTGGTCGGCGAGCCGGGAGAGCGCGTTCTCGATGGCGAAGGTGTCCAGCGAGGTGGTGGTGGCGGTGCTGACGGCGTAGCCCGCCTCACGGGCGGCGTTCTCGACGCCGCAGGTGACGGTGGCCCTGGAGTAGAAGTTCGTCTGGAGGGTCACGATGCCGATGGTCCGGCTGCGGCCCGAGGAGAGCATCCGGGCGGCGTTGTTCCGCCGGTAGCCGAGCTGGTCGACCGCGGCCAGCACCTTCGCGCGGGTCTTCTCCTGCACGTTCGGATGTCCGGCAAGTGCGCGCGAGACGGTCTGCGCGGACACGCCGGCGGCGCGCGCGACATCCGCCATGCCAGGCGGGCGCGCCCCGGTGTTGGTGTCACCGCGCTTCCCCATGAGGCCCCTTCCTCGTGATCAACCCGCTCGATGGTATCGCCGAACACGGCGCTCACATGCAGTTATACCGGCAGGACGCTAATTGGTAACAGCCATTGGCATCGATAACATTCTCTGTCATAGTTTCGGCCATCGACACACGGCGGACGCATCGCGCCGACGGTGTCTTGCCGGACATGCGGCCCCGTGCAGGACGTTCCAGTTGTCCTGACGCGACACTCAGGAGGAGCTGTGAAGCGTAGTTTCATCCGTTTTGTGGGAATGGCGGGTGCTCTCACTCTCGCCCTCGCGGCCACCGGCTGTTCCGGATCGGGCTCAGGCTCCGGCTCGGCATCCGGCGGTAAGGCATCGATAACATTCTGGGGCTGGGCCCCGGGTTACGAGGACGCCGTCAAGGCGTTCAACGCCAGCCACCCGAACATCGAGGTCACGTACCAGACGGTGCAGCCCGGCGCGAAGGGCGGCTATCAGAAGATGCTGAACGCCGTGAAGGCCGGGAACGCCCCCTGCCTGGCACAGGTGGGATACGAGACGATGCCCAGCTTCGCCGCCCAGGGCGCACTGGAGAACGTGTCGAACCACGCCGCCTCCGCCAAGCGGGACTACCAGTCCGCCGCCTGGAACGCCGTGACCCTCGGCAGCGCCGTCTACGGAGCCCCGGTGGACACCGGCCCGATGGCCCTCTTCTACAACAAGAAGCTCTTCGACTCCCTCGGCCTCAAGCCCCCGGCCACCTGGGCGGAATACCGCGCGGCGGGCAAGAAGATCCATGCTTCCGACCCCAAGCGGTTCATCTCCTCGCCCTACCTCGACTACGACTACGCCGGGCTCGCCTGGCAGGCCGGCGCCGACTGGTTCGGCGTCGACAACGACTCCTGGAAGGTCAGCATGGCCTCCGCGGAGAACAAGAAGGTCGCCGACTACTGGCAGGGCCTCGCCGACGACGGCCTGATCAGCGGAGCCCCCATGTACGACCAGGCCTGGTACACCGGTCTGGGCAACGGCAGCATCGCCACGGTCGTCGGAGCGGTGTGGCAGGCGGGCGTCATCAAGGGCGGTGCCAAGGAGGGGGCCGGGCAGTGGGCCGTCGCCCCCATGCCGCAGTGGCAGAAGGGCGACAAGAAGGTCGGCAACGCCGGCGGGTCCGCCACCGCAGTCCTCAAGGGCTGCAAGAACACGGCGGCGGCATGGGAGTTCGCCCACTGGCTGGGTACCGACAAGAAGGCGTTCGGCACGCTGATCGAGAAGGCGTCGCTCTACCCGGCCGCGAACGATCTGCTCCATCTGCCGCAGCTGAAGGCCGACCCCTACTTCGGCGGGCAGCAGATCTACGAGGTCTTCGCCGCCGCCACGCCTGACGTCGACCCGGAGTGGACCTGGGGCCCGCTGATGACCTCCACGGTCGCGGATCTCAACGACGGCCTCGGCAAGGCATGGACCGGCAAGGGCAGCATCGCGCAGGCACTGAGCGACGCGCAGACCGCCACCGTGGCCGAAATGCGCAAGCAGGGCCTGGCAGTCGCCCCGTAGAGCAGGCCCGCCGGGCGGGTGCCCACGCCCCGCCCGGCGGTCGCCCCCTACCCGCCCGAGCATCGCCAGGATTCCCGCCACCGCTCCGGCGACGGCCACAGTGAGGAACGCTCGTGACCCATGCCCCCGCCGCGCACCGCGCCCCCGCACGGCACCCGGCAGCCAGCGCCCTGTCCCGCCACACGCGTGAAACGCCCCCCGCGCGCCCGCGACGGCTCGGCCCGCTGCTCTTCTGCGCCCCCTTCGTCGTTCTGTTCGTCGCCATGTACATCGCTCCGATCCTGTACGCGGCCTACAGCAGCCTCTTCACCATCCGCCGCTCCGGCCTGGGCCTGACCGCGCCCATAGAGGTCTTCGCGCCCCTGGACAACTACACACGGGCCCTGCACGACGGCTCGTTCACGGCCTCGCTCGGCCGCGTCGCCCTCTTCGGCGTCGTACAAGTACCTCTCATGCTGGCGCTCGCTCTCGCGCTGGCCCTACTCATCGACTCCGAGTCCGCGCGAGGCCGGGGCTTCTTCCGCCTGACGAGCTTCGTCCCCTACGCGATTCCCGGTGTCAGTGCCGCACTCGTGTGGTCGTTCATGTACTCATCGACGTCCAGCCCGCTCAACCGGCTGCTCGAACCGCTCGCCGTCACCATCCCCTTCTTCGACGACGACATCGTGCTGTGGTCCGTGGCCAACATCGTCACCTGGAGTTGGGCCGGCTACAACATGATCATCATCTACGCGGCCCTCCAGTCCATCCCCGCCGAAGTCCTGGAAGCCGCCCGGATGGACGGGGCCTCCGCGCTGCGGATCGCCTGGAGCGTCAAGATCCCCTCCGTGCGGGGCGCGCTGGTGCTGACCACGGTGTTCTCGATCATCGGGTCGGCTCAGCTGTACAACGAGCCGGCCGTCCTGCAACCGGTCTCAGGCGGTTCGATCTCCTCTGCGTTCACCCCTCTGATGTCGGCACAGAGCGCGGTCGCGGCCGGCAACTACCCCTACGCCGCGGCCCAGTCGGTCCTGCTCGCCGTCGCCGTGGGTGTGGTGTCGCTCATCTTCTTCAAGCTGACCCGCCGAGGAGACCACGCATGACCACCGTGATCCCCACCCCCGCCGCCCGGATCACACCGCGGCGCGAGACGAGCCCCACCAGCCGCGTCACCGTGCTCGCCCTGCTGGGGCTGTCCGCGTTCTACTTCCTCTTCCCGCTGTGGTGGCTGCTGGTCTCGGCGACCAAACCCTTCGGAGAGCAGTTCAGCGGCAGCGGCCTGTGGTTCGACGGCTTCGGCCTGTTCGAGAACGTCGCCCGGCTCAGCAGTCAGAACGACGGCATCTTCTGGCGTTGGATGCTCAACAGCGTCCTGTACTGCGGCGTCGGCGCGCTGGTCGGCACGATCCTCTCCGCCCTCACCGGCTACGCGCTGGCCAAGTACGACTTTCCCGGCCGCGGGATGCTGTTCTCCCTGGTCCTGGCAGCCGTCCTCGTGCCCAAGGTGCTGTTCACGCTGCCGCTGTACCTGATGTTCTCGGGCGTCCACCTGATCGACAACCCTCTGGCGGTCCTGCTGCCGAGCGTCGTCAGCCCCTTCGGCGTCTACCTCGCCAGGGTGTTCGCCGAACAGAGCGTGCCCGACGAGGTCCTCGAAGCCGGCCGCCTCGACGGCGCGGGCGAGTTCCGCATCTTCCGCACGATCGCGGTACGGATGATGCTGCCCGCCCTGGTCACGATCTTCCTGTTCCAGTTCGTCGAGATCTGGAACAACTACCTCCTGCCCGCCATGGTCCTGGGCGACGACCAGCTGCAGCCCGTCACGGTCGGCCTCGTCGCCTGGAACGCCAGCCACGTCGCGGTGCCCCCGCCGCTCGTCGTCATCGGATCGCTGGTGTCCATCGCCCCGCTCCTGATCGCCTTCCTCGCGCTCCAGCGGTTCTGGCGCGCGGGCATGACCGCCGGAGCCGTCAAATGACCTCTCCCGCCCTCACCGGAACCGTGGTGCCCGACCCTCCGCGCGAAGCCACGACAACGGGCCCCACACTGACCTGGACCGACGGCCGCTTCCTGCGTCTGGGGCAGCCGCACCGGATCCTGGCCGGCTCCCTGCACTACTTCCGCGTCCACCCAGAGCAGTGGGCAGACCGCCTCCAGCGCGTCGCCTCTCTCGGGCTCAACACCGTCGACACCTACGTGCCGTGGAACTTCCACGAACGCCGACGCGGCGACATCCGCTTCGACGGCTGGCGCGACCTGCCGCGGTTCCTCCGCCTCGCCGAGGAGGCCGGCCTGGACGTCATCGTCCGCCCGGGCCCGTACATCTGCGCCGAATGGGACAACGGCGGTCTGCCCGCGTGGCTGACCGGCCGGCCCGGCATGCGCCCCAGGAGCAGCCACCGGGACTTCCTCAACGAGGTGGGCCGCTGGTTCGACGTACTGATCCCGCTCATCGCCGCCCGCCAGGCGGCACTCGGCGGATCCGTCGTAGCCGTGCAGATCGAGAACGAGTACGGCAGCTACGGCGACGACCGCGTCTACTTGCGCTGGCTCCGCGACGCCCTGGTCGCACGCGGCATCTCCGAGCTGCTGTTCACCGCGGACGGCCCCACCCCGCTGATGCTCGACGGCGGCACCCTTCCCGGCACACTCGCCGCGGCCACCTTCGGCTCACGCCCCGACCAGGCAGCCGCGCTGCTGCGCGCGCGCCGCGCCGGCGAGCCTTTCCTGTGCGCGGAATTCTGGAACGGCTGGTTCGACCACTGGGGCGAGCGGCACAACGTGCGGTCCGAGCACAGCGCCGCCGACGACGTCAAGGACATCCTCGCCCACGGCGGATCGGTCAGCCTCTACATGGCCCACGGCGGCACCAACTTCGGACTGTGGGCCGGCGCCAACCACGACGGCACGAACCTCCAGCCCACCATCACCAGCTACGACTCCGATGCCCCCATCGCCGAACACGGAGCGCTGACCACCAAGTTCCACGCACTGCGCGACATGCTCACGCCGCACCGTACCCGGCCCCTACCCCCACCGCCGGACGACCCCCCGCTGCTCAAGCCCACCACTGTCTCCGTGCGACACGGGGCCGGCCTGCTGGGCGCGCTGAGATCGGTGTCGACCCCCCTGCACACCTCCAGCCCGCTGAGCTTCGAGGAGCTGGGGCAGTCCTCCGGCCTCGTGCTCTACACCGCGCACCCGGTCATCCCTCCCGGTCCCCACGAGGTGACGGTCACCGCTCTCCACGACCGTGCCCAGGTCTTCGTCGACGGCACCCTCGTCACCGTCCTGGACCGGCCGACCGCGTCGTTCACCGTCACCGGAACGGGCGCGGCGATACAGCTCGACCTGCTCGTGGAGAACCAGGGACGCGTCAACTACGGTCCGCTGCTCGGCCAGGGCAAAGGCATCCTCGGCGGAATCCGCGTCGAGCGGCGCCTCGTCCACGGATGGTCCATGCGCCCCCTGCCGCTCGACGAGTGGACCGCCGGCGACCTCGCACGCGCCGCCACGGCAGCCGAACCCGCCGACGGCCGCGGCATCGCCACCGCGCGACTGCGGGTCGAGGAGCCGGCCGACACCTTCCTGAGCCTGCCGGGCTTCGGCAAGGGCTTCGTCTGGGTCAACGACACCCTGCTCGGCCGCTACTGGGACGTCGGCCCCCAGACGACGCTCTACGTTCCCCGACCCTTGCTGCGTCCGGGGGACAACGTCCTGACCATCCTGGAGCTCGATCACTTCGGTCAGCGTGTCGACCTCCTCGACGCACCCGACCTCGGGCCGCGCGAAGAGTACATCGAGACCTTCGCCTGATCACCTCACCGACCCCGCAGCCGAACGGCCGCACACACGCCCCTGGGCCAGAGCGTCCGAGCGCCGCGAACCGCCCACCCCGAGCGCCACACCCCCTCGGCCCGCTCCCCACCCGAAAGGAAACCAGCACCGATGTCCACCACTCAGAGCTCCGCGCACCCCTCCCACACCGCCCACGAGATCGCCACCCAACCCGACTGCTGGCGCAAAGCGGCAGCCTCCGCCGCCGGCCACAGCGCCGCGCTGCCCAGCCGCGGTGAACGCGTCGCCGTCGTGGGCTGCGGAACCTCCTGGTTCATGGCCCTGGCCTACGCCGAACTGCGCGAGCAGGCCGGCCACGGCGAGACGGACGCCTTCTCAGCCTCCTTGTTCCCCGTCAACCGCCGCTACGACCGCATCGTGGCGCTGACCCGCTCCGGTACGACCACCGAGGTCGTGAACCTCCTGACCCGAATACAGGGCCAGGCCTCCGTCACTGCCATCACCGCCGACGGCACCACTCCCGTGGCCGACGTCGCCGACAGCGTCATCGTGCTCGACCACGCCGACGAGAAGTCGGTGGTGCAGACCAGATTCGCGACCACGGCCCTCGCTCTCCTCCGGGCCCACCTGGAAACCCAGGGCCCCCTCCCCGAGGGCGTACGCACGATCGCCGAGGCCGCCGAAGACGCGGAGCTGGCGATCGCCGCCCCCCTGCCCGGTGCCATGCGCACAGCCGAGCAGATCACCTTCCTGGGCGACGGCTGGACCTACGGCCTCGCGCTGGAGGCCGGCCTGAAGATGCGCGAGGCGGCCGGCGCCTGGACCGAGGCATATCCGGCGATGGAATACCGCCACGGCCCCATCAGCATCACCGCACCCGGCCGCGGCACCTGGGTCTTCGGCCCGGCCCCGCACGGCCTGGCCGACGACGTCGCCCGCACCGGCGGTGCCTACCTCGCCGAATCCGGAGGGAGCGCCGGCGCACTGGACCCGATGGCCGACCTCATTCGGGCCCAGCGCCTGGCCGTGCACTTCGCCGGCACGCGAGGGCTCGACCCGGACCGCCCGCGGGCCCTGACCCGCTCGGTGATACTGGCCGACGCGCATGGCTGAGCACACCGACAGCCGCGCGTGTGTGATCGCCCTGGACGTCGGCGGCACGTCGATGAAGGGCGCGGTCCTGGACCACACCCTTCGGCCGCTGAAGACCCTGCGTGTGCCGACGCCCCGGTGCGAGGGACCCGATGCGGTGGTGAACGCGGTCGCCCGGGCGCTGCAGGACCTGCAGTCCCAGGCGGCCGCGATCCACCAGAAGCCCGTCGCCGCCGGTGTGGTGATCCCCGGCATCGTCGACGAGCCGGCGCAACGGGCAGTGCACTCGGTCAATCTCGGCTGGCGCGATGTGCCCTTGGCCGCGGTGCTGGAGCACTCCACAGGACTCCCTGTCACCATCGGGCACGATGTACGCGCCGGAGCCGCGGCGGAGAGCCGTCTCGGCGCGGCCCGGGGCGTCGACGACGCGCTGTTCGTGGCCATCGGAACGGGCATCTCCGCCGCGGTCCTGATGGAAGGCCGTCCGCTGCGCGCCGGCGGCTATGCCGGAGAGCTCGGCCACCTGTCCGTCACCACGTCGGCCGTACGGTGCGCGTGCGGCAACAGCCGCTGCCTGGAGACGGTCGCCTCGGCCCGCGCGATCGCCACCGCTTACACAGCGCTGTCGGGGCGGGAGGTCGAGGGAGCCGAGCACGTCGCGGCTCTCGTGAGGGACGGGGATCCGGTGGCGTTCCGCGTGTGGGAGCGTGCGACCGACGCCCTGGCGGAGGCGTTCGCCGTCTGCGCCACGCTCCTGGCTCCGGAAGTGATCGTGATCGGCGGGGGACTGTCCCGTGCCGGCGAACTCCTCCTCGCCCCGCTCCGCGACGCGATCGACTGCCGTCTGAGCTGTCAGCGGCGACCCGTACTGGTTCAGGCGGCGCTGGGGACGCAGGCCGGCTGCCTGGGCGCGGGACTGCTCGCCTGGGACGCCGCCGGCACCGGCGTGCCGGCCGACCTGCCGACCGGGAGGGGGGGAGGAGCAATGTGATCCTGACCGTCACTCGGGACGGACGCTACCGCGCCGTCCCTCCCACCCGGCTCCGCGGCAACCCGACCGGCGCCGGCGACGCGTGCGTCGCCGCCCTGGCGGCAGGACTCGCGGCCGGCCTGCCCTGGCCGGACATCCTGCGCGACGCCGTCGCCCTGTCGGCGGCCGCCGCGGCGCCCCTCGCCGGCGACTTCCCCCACGACCTCTACGAGCAGTTCCGTACCGACGTGAGTGTGGAGACATCCCATGCCCCTGACGCCCACTGACGACATCATCGCTCCCGCCTACGCCCACAACCGTGGTGTCGGAGCCTTCAACGTCGTCCAGCTCGAGCACGCCGAGGCCATCGTGGACGGCGCACACCGGGCGAACCTGCCCGTCATCCTCCAGATCAGCGAGAACACCGTCCGCTACCACGGATCTCTCGCCCCGATCGGCCGCGCCGCACTGGCCTTGGCGGAGGAGGCGACGGTCCCGGTGGCCGTCCACCTGGATCACGCCGAGTCCGAGGACCTCGTGCGCGAAGCCGTCCGGCTCGGTTTCACGTCCGTGATGTTCGACGCCTCCCGGATGCCCTATGAGCGCAACGTCGCCGTGACCCGGGCCATCACCGAGTACGGGCACAGTGCTGACGTACTCGTCGAGGCCGAACTCGGCGAGGTGGGCGGCAAGTACGGCGCCCACGCACCCGGGGTCCGCACCGACCCGGACGAAGCCCGCGCGTTCGCCGCAGCGACCGCGGTGGACTGCCTCGCGGTCGCCGTCGGCAGCTCCCACGCCATGGCCACGCGCGACGCCGTGCTGGACTTCGACCTGATCGCCCGCCTGCGCAGCAGCACCGGCGTACCGCTTGTCCTTCACGGCTCGTCGGGCGTCTCGGACACGGACCTCGCCCGGGCCGTGACGGCCGGAATGACGAAGGTCAACATCTCCACGCACCTCAACGGCATCTTCTCCGCCACCGTGAGGCGGGAACTGGACCGCCGGCCGGCGGTCAGCGACTCCCGCAGGTACATCGGTCCGGCCCGAGAGGACGTCGCGGCGGAAGTCGCACGTCTCCTGAACGTCCTGGCACTCGCCTGACACCTGTCCTGAGCGGCCCCTGCAACCGGCGTTCCCGGCCTCCCACCACGGGAGGCCGGCCGGACACCGTCGTTGCTCAGGCGCGCCTGCCCCCTCGCCCCTCGCTGGGAGTCGCCTGTGGCCAGCTATGTATCGCATTCCACGCCCCCGGGTCCGCCCATGCGTCTCGTCCTTGCCCCTGTCTCCGCCGGGCCGGGCCGGTGGCAGGGCAGGCCTCTGGCGGAGGCGCTCAGCGAAACGAGTGGATACGAGCCGCCAAGCCGCGGCCGGCGGGCGGTGGGCTGTGGTTCGGATGGCGCGGTCTCAGGGGTGGGTGATCCCGCAAGACGGGGGAGTGGGGTGTCAGGCGAGCGGAGCGGTGCTGTCGCGGGCGATGAGCCGCGGGAGCAGGAGACGCCGGTGGGGCTCGGCGGACTGGGCACCCGAGACCGCTCCGAGGAGCAGTCCGATGGCTTCGCGCGTCATCTCCCTTTTGGGCAGGGCGACACTGGTGAGGGTAGGACGGGCCAACAGCCCTTCTGGCGTGTCGTCATGAGCCACCACCGACAGGTCGGCCGGGATCGAACGGCCCTTGTCCCGGGCAGCTGCGAGTGCTCCGACGGCGAGCACGTCGTGCGTGGCGAACAGTGCGGTCGCCGCCGGGTGAGCCTTCATGGCCTTGTGGGCCGCCGCGATCCCGCCTGCGAACGATGGCTCCGCCGCCAGGTGCACGGCCGAGTCCGGGACGTCCAGGCCGTCTTCGGCGAAGGCGCGCCGGAAGCCGCTCACGCGCATCATGTGCGCCGGGCTGGCGAGAACGGCCACGTTCTCGTGGCCGAGTTCCCGGAGGTGACGTCCGGCCAGGTACCCGCCGTGCTCGTAGTCGATGGTGACGACCGGGAAGCGGGCGGGCGCCTGGGTCTCCCAAGCACACAGGACGACGGGGAAGCGGGTACGCGACAGCAACGGCAGGTGGTCGGTCAGCCCCTCGTCGCCCGCGATGAGGAGGCCGTCGACGGACCGGCTGGTCAGCCCCGCGAGATGCCTCCTGGCGCGCTCTCCGTCCCGGCGCGTGGTGCAGAGCAGCAGGCGGTAACCGCGCTCGCCGAGGACGTCCTCCGCCTCTTCGACCAGTTCCGCGTAGAAGGCGGTGGACACGGTCGGAACGAAAAGGCCCACCGTGCGCGTGCTGCCGGTGGCAAGCGATCGGGCGACCAGATTGGGCACATAACCGAGCTCGGAGATGGCCTCGCGGACCCGGGCCTCGGTGGCAGGCCGAACGGCGACACGACCGGAGAGCACGTTGGAGACCGTCTGTTTGGTGACGCCGGCCCGGTCCGCCACATCCTGCATCGTCGCCACGGCTACCTCGATTTTACCGATCCAAAAACGGATGCAACGTACTGCGGGGAAGGGTGAACGGTCAACACCTGCGTCCCGAGATGTGGGCGCGCGGTGGCACCGGAGGCGCCGGTTCCGAGAAAGCTGAAGTTTTCGGCCACAGGCTCTTGTTTTACCGGTCAAATGAGCCTTACGGTCCACCCACCAACGGCAACCGAGACCCGGAGGCCGAAGGTACGGCGCTCCTCCTCGCGTCGCAGAGCGGAGACCTGAACCGCACGGGTCCTGGTCTCCGCGCCACGCCCACAGCCTCACCCTCCCCGCACCACCCGGCCGAGACCGGGTCCCCCCCCGCATGCCATGCCCGCCTCAGCACTCCGCGAGCCGGACCGCATGCCGTGCACCCCACCCCCACAGGCGGCCGTCCCCGTTCAGGCCCTTGGCCAAACCGAAACGCGCTCGCCCCGCAGGCACCCGCACCGACGCGTGCCCCTCCCTGAAACGCTCCCCCGGCCGGACCGGCCCCGCACGGTACGCCGTCCCCCCGGGCGAAAGGGAGCCGCACTCGGGACGCCCCACAGCCGTCCCGAAACACACCCGCCGTCCCGAAGGACGCCGGACCACCCGAGGAGCCGTCATCTCGGCTTCTCCGATCAAGGAGTACTCATGACCGCTCCTCGCACCAGACTGGCCGGAGCGCTCGTCGCAGCCGCGCTGGTCATCGCAGGCGGCAGCACGCTGACGATGCCCACGGCATCCGCAGAAACGACCGACGCCTCCTACACCGTCACCGTCGGCGCCAAGGGCTCGTGGACGCACCCCAACGACACGCCCGCCGGCACGTACATCGACAAGGACGGCACGTTCTACTTCCAGCAGGCGCACGCCCTCTACGGAGCGAACGACACGCGGAAGTGGGACTTCTTCACCGGCACCAACATCGACACCGCCACCAAGTCCAGCGCGATCAGCGACGCGGTGAACCCGACCAACTCCAACGACCGCAACAACGACACCACCTGGCGCTGCAACAACAGCCCGACCGGCCTGGAGTCCACCCAGTCACCCTCCACGCTCGTTTACGCGCACCGCAACTACTGCGACCTGGCCGGCGTCTGGGTCGACCCGGACACCGGTGACTGGTACGGACTCGTGCACAACGAGTTCACCCCGGAGCCCCTCGGCGACAGCTCCCATTTCGACGGCATCGACTACGCCGTCTCCAAGGACCAGGGCCGCACGTGGACCATCAAGGACCACGTCATCACCTCGCACTACAGCACCAAGCGAGGCGACACCGCGGCCTTCCCCAAGCAGACCTACCACTACGGCACCGGTGACCAGCGGCTCTTCGTCGACACCGCCTCGGGCTACTTCTACGCCTTCTACGGCTCCCGGATCGTGAACCAGGGCTACGGCGGTGGCTGGGCCGCGTTCTACGGGCACGTCGCCCGCGCCCCGATCTCGGGGAAGATGGCGCCCGGCTCCTGGCAGAAGTGGTACGACGGCGCCTGGTCCCAGCCGGGCGTCGGCGGCCGTGAGAGCAACATGGTCCCGGTCGGCTCCGGCAGCACCACGGGGTACACGCCGACGTCGAAGGAGTACAACCCCGCCAACAGCGGCACGGTCAGCCAGCAGGTCGCCGCCGGCCTGACACCTCCGACGTCCCCGCTCTTCGTCATGGACATCACCTACAACGCCCACCTCGGCCTGTACATCGGCCAGCCGCAGGCGGTCGACCAGAGTGGCAACGCCTCCCAGGAGATCTACGCCACCGACAACCTGGCCACCCAGAAGTGGTTCCGGCTCGGCGACACCGGCAGCTACAAGAACGCCTCCTGGTACCGCTGGTTCCTCGACAGCGCCAACAAGACCAGCTCCACGATCGTCGGCAAGAACTTCCGCTCGTACTGCTCCTTCGGCTGCTCCAACGGCTCCGCCAGCGAGTACGTCAACCTGGCGATCGACACGTCCGCGCCCGCCGCACCGGTCGACACCACCAAGGCCTACCGCATCGCAAGCGCCGGCGGCCGCGTCCTCGCCCAGGTCTCCGGCAGCTCGGCCACCACCTCGCTCGCCGCACCCACCGGCTCCGGCCTCGAGTCGTGGACCTTCGCCTCCAACGGTGACGGCTCCTACCGCATCGCCAACTCCGACACCGGCCAGCTCCTCGGCGTCGGCGCTACCACCACCGCCACCCGCGCCTGGGGCACGAAGCCCACCGTCACCAGTGCGACCGGCGGACCCAGCGTCGGACAGCAGTGGTTCGTCATCCGCGGCACCTCCTCCACCACCGGAGCCACCACCGGCACCTACAAGATCGTCAATCGGTACAGCGGCCTCGTCATCGGCCTCTCCTCCGACTCCGGCCGCCTCGCCGAGACCACACCCACCCGCAGCTGGACCAACACCACCGGCAACGCGGTCGGCGACACCCGCACGGGCGGCGAGCAGACCCTGACGCTCACCCCGATCGCCCAGGTCCCCACGCTCGACGGAACCCACACCCTCACCGCCGGCGGCAAGGCCCTCGACAACCCCGACCACAGCACCACCGCCGGTACCCAGCTCATCACCTGGACACCGACCGGCGGCGCCAACCAGAGCTGGACCTTCGCGCAGCAGCCCGACGGCACCTACGAGATCAAGAACAGCGAGTCCGGCCTCTGCGCCGACGTCCACAGCGGCTCCACCAGCGCCGGCGCTCAGATCATCCAGTGGACCTGCAACGACGGCGCCAACCAGCGCTGGAACGTCGTCCGACAGGCCAACGGCACCTACGCCGTCGCCTCCGTGGCAAGCGGACTGCTCCTGACCACCGCCTCCTCCACCGACGGAGCACTCCTCACCCAGCAGCCCCACACCGGCAGCGTCCTCCAGCAGTGGACCATCAACTGACCAGACCACGGCCATGACCGACCTGCCGGAGCATCGTGTACCACACGGGGCTCCGGCAGGCTCCATGGCGCTGGAGTCGTTCCGGCAGTCCTATGCCGCGGCATAGGCGGTGCGACAAAGGGGGGCTTCGATGTCTGAGGCGACGCGGACGCCGGAGTCATCCCCACGCGAGAGAAGGGGGAACGTTGGAAAGCATCGCGCAAGGACGGCGTCCACGTCCTCCGGCCCGTCTACGGGACCGACGCGGGAAGCGAGGGAACGACGGCGACACTGGACTCCGTGCGGCACGGCCGCACGCTGGAGCACTACCGGGCGGCCCTGGAGGTCCACGCGCTGAGCACTTCCAAGTCCGCCACCACCGAACAAATGAGGGGCGCGATGACGCACTACCGCACCCTCTTCGACGACTCGGTGAGAGCGCAGAAGTTCTCGAACGACCTCCTCCACCCTTACCGGTACTCAGATCTGCGGCTGCTCGCAGAACACGACGGCCGCCCGATACCCGGTGAGCTGCTACCGGAACTCACGTGACACAACCGCCGAGGCCAGAGCCGCAGTCTGAAGTACTGGCTGACGGCCGCCTGGAGCGTTCGGTCAGCCTCCAGGGTTCTACCGGCTCACCCCCGAATCCGCCGACGCCGTGGCCGGTCTCGTCACCAGCGCCCAGTGAACTTCAGGCGCACCCCAGACCGCACCAGCAACCAGACCAACCGGACCTTCCCCCCCCCGCTGACCTGCGGATTGACGGAACTCCGGTCAGAGCCAATCCAACGAGCCTCGTCACCGCCACCGTCTACCACTGCAACGGAGCGGTGAGGATTTCGAGTCGGAAGCCCCGGGGGGACGGAGAGGCCCTGGCACAGGCGCCGCGGGGGGTGGGGCGGCCCAGGCCGAGTTCGCGCAGGGCCTGTTGGCAGCGGCGGAGTCGGCGGTGGCGCCGAGGGCGGTGTGGGTGGCGGCGGCTTCGGTGAGTTGGCGGGCGGCGGTGTGGGGGTCGGTGGGGGCGAGGGCGCGGGCGTGGTGTTCGAGGGCACGGGCCGCGTCGTAGGGGCGGCCGATGGCGCTGAGGGTGAGGTGGGGCTCGGTCGAAGCGTGCGGCGGCGCCCGCGGTGTCGCCGTCGTGTTGGAGGAGTAGTCCACGGGCGAGGTCGAGTGCGGCGGCTGCGGCAGGCACGTCCAGGCCTTGAAGGGCGTGTTCGGCCTCGGCGACGAGGCCGCCGGCGGCCTGGTGGTGGCCGCTGGCCAGCGCCGCCTGGGTGGCGGCGGTCAGCAGGTCGGAGGACCTGTCCCAGGTGGAGGCCTTCCAGCGGTCCTGGTTCGTCAAGGTGGCAGCGCTTGCCGCACCGTTGCCGTTGATCTCGGGCAGCGCGCCGGTGCCGTACCGCGTGATGGTGACGGGGGCGGCCTCGGTGCCGCTCCCCATGGGCGCGAGGGTCCCCGTACAGGTCGTGCCGGAGGCGAAGGCGAGTGTGTCGTCGACCGCACCGTGGCCTGGCTGGTCGGCTACGTCGCCGGGTCCAGGTCGCCGACGGGACCACCCTCACTCTCGCGGGGACCACCCGGGCCGTCCGCCAGTCGGGAGCGACGTCTGTCTTGACCGAGCCGGACCCCGCGGCCTCAGCCAAGCACTGTTGATGTTCAATTGTGCATGGAACTTGGACTTTTGAATCAAATCTATTCATTCGAGCTTCGTGTGGCGTACATTGCGCGCCATCCCCATCAGGTATCCGGTTCTGCGTCTCCGCGTAGCCCGGACCGTCTCAGGGAGCATCGATGAGACACGGCTCGAGCCCGGTTAGGTACACCGGGCGCAAGAGATCCTTAGTCACCGCACTCGCCACGTTCGTGGCCGGTATCGGGCTCGCCACCGCGGGTCCCGTAGGGACCGCTGCGGCCGGCACGGCGGGCGCGGTGACCGGGTTCAGTCAGTCCGGTTCCACCTTCACGGCGACGACGTCCACGGGCGCCAAGGCGCGCATCTCCTTCGCCCGCTCCGACATCTTCCGGATCTGGCTCGCCCCCGACGGGCAGTTCACCAACGATCCGGCCGGCAGCGACCTCGCGATCAAGACCGACTTCGGCGCCGTCACGACCGGCTTCACCGACGCGGGCTCGTACTACCGCATCACGACCCCGGAGCTGTCCGTCCGGGTCGACAAGTCGCCTCTGAAGTTCTCCGTCTATCGGGCGGACAACAGCACCCTGGTCTGGCAGGAGACCGCCCCCACCAGCTGGGAGAGCGGCAAGACCACCCAGCACCTGGCGCAGGGCACCGACGAGCAGTTCTACGGCACCGGGCTGCGCCACGGCGAGTGGGCGCTGCGCGGCAAGACGGTCCCGATCACCAGTGGCAACGGGTGGGACGAGGACAGCAACTCGAGCCCCGCGCCGTTCTACATGTCCACCAACGGCTACGGCGTCATGCGCAACACCTGGGCCCCGGGCTCGTACGACTTCGGTACAGCCGGCGCATTCACGCACAACGAGAACCGGTTCGACGCCTGGTACTTCGTGGACACCGACCTCAAGGGCGTCCTCGACGACTACACCGACGTGACCGGAAAGCCGTTCCTGGCCCCGCAGTGGGGCTTCGAGCTCGGCAACGCCGACTGCTGGAACGCCTCCAACCCCGACTACAAGGGCGACCACAACCGGCTGCGTCACCAGACCACCAAGGACATCCTCGGCTACGCGGCGGACGCCCGCGCCGCCGATATGCCTTCCGGCTGGTTCCTGCCCAACGACGGCTACGGCTGCGGCTACACCGACCTCACCGAGACGGTCCAGGGCCTGCAGGACAAGGGCTTCAAGACGGGTCTGTGGACCGCCAGCGGACTGGCGAACATCAAGAACGAGGTCGGCGTCTCCGGCAGCCGCGCCGTCAAGACCGACGTCGCCTGGATCGGCAACGGCTACAAGTACGCGTTCGACGGCGTCCAGCAGGCCGTCGACGGCATCGAGAACAACTCCGACGCCCGCCGCTTCGTGTGGACGGTCGCCGGCTGGTCCGGCACCCAGCGCAACGCGGTGGTGTGGACCGGCGACACCCACGGCACCTGGGACGACATGCGCTGGCACGTCCCCGCCATCACCGGCGCGGGCCTCTCCGGCCACAACTACGCCGCCGGGGACGTCGACGGCATCTACGACGGCAGCCCCAAGACCTTCGTCCGCGACCTGCAGTGGAAGGCGTTCACCCCGGCGTTCATGACGATGTCCGGCTGGGGTGTCACGGGCCCGACGGCTGGCTATCAGGACAAGCAGCCGTGGCGCTTCGCGGAGCCGTACCAGTCGATCAACCGCAAGTACCTCAAGCTCAAGATGCGTCTGATGCCGTATCTGTACAGCATGAGCCGTGTCGCGCACGAGACCGGTGTGCCGAGCACCCGGGCCATGGTGCTGGAGTATCCGAACGACCCGGTGGCGCGCGGTAACGCGACCAGCGGGCAGTTCATGGCGGGAGACTCCTTCCTCGTCGCCCCGGTTGTCTCCGACACGACAGTCCGCGACGGCATCTACCTCCCGGCCGGCACCTGGACCGACTACTGGACCGGCAAGACGCACCAGGGGCCGGGCTGGATCAACGGGCACGACGCCCCTCTCGACCGGCTGCCCCTGTTCGTCAAGGGCGGCGGCATCGTCCCGATGTGGCCGCAGATGAACTACACCGGTGAGAAGGCCGTCTCGACGCTCACCTACGACATCCACCCTCGCGGCAACTCCTCCTTCACCCTGTACGAGGACGACGGCATCACGCGCGACTTCCAGAACGGCGCCTTCGCCAAGCAGAAGGTCGACGTCACCGCACCGGCCTCCGGTTCCGGCGACGTCACCGTCTCCGTCGGCGCGGCCAACGGCAGCTACACGGGCATGCCCGCCTCCCGCGGCTACGACTTCAGCGTCCATGTCGCCACGGCGCCCACCGGCGTCACCGTCGGCACCACCACGCTGACCAAGCACAGTTCCAAGAGCGCCTACGACGCGGCCTCCACCGGCTGGTACTTCGACGCGGCCGACCGCGGCGGCATCCTGTGGATCAAGGCCGGGAACAAGTCCGGCGCGTTCACCGTCAAGGCGACCGGGACCACCCTCCCGACCGCCTCCGCCGCCCCGGCCCCGCCGCAGATCTCCAAGGCGAACTGGACGGCCACGGCCGACAGCCAGGAGGCCGGCGAGCCCGCCCGTAACGCCATCGACGGCAACCCGGCCACTCTCTGGCACACCGCCTGGTCGTCCGGCACCCCGGCCGCCCTGCCGCACGAGATCCGGATCGACCTGGGCGGCCGCTACACCGTGAGCAGCCTTACCCACCTGCCCCGGCAGGACGGGGGAGTCAACGGCCGGATCGGCCGGTACGAGGTGTACGTCTCCGAGAACACCGCAGACTGGGGCAGCCCCGTGGCCAGCGGCTCTCTTGCGGACATCGCCGGAAGCACAACCGTGCAGCTGGCCCCGAAGACCGGCCGCCACCTGAAGCTGAAAGCCCTCAGCGAGGCCGGTGGCCGCGGACCGTGGAGCAGCGTCGGAGAGCTCTCCGCCACCGGGATCGCGGCACCGCTGCCGAGCGGCACGACACTGGTCAACGCGGCCTCCCAGAGCTGTGTCGACCTGCCGTACAGCAGCACCACGGCCGGTACCCAGCCCACGCTGTACAGCTGCCACGGCGGCGACAACCAGAAATGGACCTTCCAGTCCGACGGCCGGTTGACCGGTCTGAACGGTGTCTGCCTCGACAGCGCAGCAGCCGCGAACGCCACCGTCCAGACGTGCAACGGCAGCACGGGACAGCAGTGGTCCCTCGGTGCCGAGAGCACCATCCGGAGCGGGGGCAAGTGCCTCGCCCCCGTGGGATCGGCGACCGCCAACGGCACCCGGTTGACCATGGCGACCTGTGACAGCAGCACGCCACAGAGGTGGTCCTTCACCACCTGAGGTACTGCCGTCACCAAGGTTCCGGCGGCTCCTGATCCATCGAGACCGGGAGCCGCCGGTCCATCCGGGCGTGGAGCGCGCGGCAGGCCGGCGACGTCATGGGCACGGTCCCGCGAGCGCCGGAATCGACGTGGTAGTGAAGCCGCCGACCGACGGCAAGCGCGCGGTGACCGTCGTCAACGGCTCCCCTCACCTACCGGCTTCGACCCGGATCAGGTCGGCTTAGGGACCGACGGTTCTGTCGGCGGGATCCGCGTAGTCCGGGGAGAACATAGAGGAGTCGAACTGGCCCGTGACGTGCGGGATGTCGTCCCACTCGTGGGAATCAGTGACGGCGAGAACGCCTGGCCAGGACGTTGATATCGCGTCCCTGCCCGCGGTCAGCCGAAGCCTGGGGCCACCACGCGACGATCTACACGGCCGACGGTCCTTTGCCGGGTGACCTCCGCTGCGCCCGCCTCGAGTGCCGGGCCCAGGTACGCGCGCGGGCCGGCCGTCGTCGGGGCGGCTTCGAGCCGCTCCCCGACCTTCAGGCGTGCGATGAGGCCGAGATCGGGTACGGCGAGGTCGAGATCGAGATCGAGTATGGCGTCCCGGGTGACGCATGGACGGTCCCCGGCGGCCGGTACCGAGGCTCAACGGCCGTTCCTGACCTCGCCGAGTCCTGGCATCGAGCCAGGCGTGCCATTCGCGATGATGAGCGAAAGTGTCGCCCGGTTCCGGAAGGTCGAGGTGCAGGGCGGAGCGCGGCTTCGTACAGGCGACGACCGCGGAGCCCGCCACGAGATCCCCAAAAGGGGTGAGGGCTCTTGTGACGGTGGCGGCGATGGCGTCCATGGAGGGCCTCCTCTGGCGATATCCCGGATCCCGGTTGGGAAATCCGTTCACCCCCCTTGGTTCTCCCTCCATGAGGCCCGCGAACGAAGATCGAATGACCACCGGATAGGTCACGGCGAGATAAAGGGAAGCCTCGGTCGTACGGGATCACCAGGTACAAAGGCACGTAGTCGAGCACAAGATCGCGCATTCGCCCGGGGGTATCCCGGTGGCCCGCGGTCCGGCAGCACAGCGCCTGACGGCCACCGGCCGCGACATGTGCGGATTACTGGTCCGCCCTGGTCCAGAACTGCCGCGGTGCGAACCCCTCGCGCCGCAGCCAGTGCTCGGTATGGACGATCCGTTCGGCCTCGATGACGACGAGCGGCCCCGACGGGGGTTCGTCGAGAGAGCGCGACCGTTCGACGTGGTCGGACTGCCGGCGGAAGGCCGGCCATCAGTGCTCGAAGTCCGGGTCGTCTTCAGACAGCACGCGAGCCTGCCCGAAGAGCTGAGCACCTCGGCTGCCGGCCTGCCCGACCAGCGGAGCGAAGATCCCCACTGACACCCGGGGACCCGCGGCAAGTCCATCGAACTTCCACGCGCATACGATGCGGATCTTCCCTCCGCCGTCGTCACTGGCTGTGGTCGACCGCGCCCGCCCATTGCGTCGCCGGGGTGTGTTGCGTACTGCTTGCGCGCGGCGACAGCCCCCCCTCGATCCTCGGAGACGGTGGTGCGGCCGGTTGGGAGAGGTGGCGCAGCGGGTGAGGATCACGGTGACGGCCGCGGGGGTGAGATCCAGGGCTGACGCAGTCACCATCCGGTGCCACGATGAAGGGAAGAGGCTTTGTTGCCAGGCGCTTCAGGGAGGCAGGCATGAGCCGCGAGTATCACTTTCATTGCGAGCACGCCGGCTGCTCGGTCACCGTGGGCCTGCGGATGGGCGGGACGCGGGAGCTGGAGCTCCTCGTGGACGGGAAGCAGGTCGCCGCCACCCGCGCCCATGGCCACCACGCACAGACGACGGTCCTGACCACGATCCTGCCCACAGACCCGCCTCGCGGCATCGAGGTCGAGGTGACGCTCCCGGGCGCTCTCGGCGGCGTTCCGGCAAGCACTCTGCTCGCGGGTGGCGAACGCAGGCCCATGCCCGCCCGGGAGGTGCCCCGGCGGGCGCGGCCGGCGGAGGCCGACTGGTACTCCTGAACGTGTAGGGGCGCTCGACACGGTGTGTGAGTCAAGGTCTCCGCCGCCGGGGCCCGACAAGCCGTTCTTCATGTACCTGGCGCTGGACGCGGCCCATGCGCCGCACCACGTCTCCAAGGAATGGGCGACGCCTACAAGGGTGTGTTCGACGAGGGCTATGAGGCGATCCGACCGGACGGGCAGCCGTGGCCGAGGCTGGATCTCGTCCGGCCCTGGGAGACGCTCAGCCCGGACGAGAAGCGGCTGTTCATCAGGATGGCCGAGGTCTTCGCCGGCTACGTCTCGTGGCCGTCTCGGACAACGGCGGCAGCGGCGAGGGCGGGCCTGACGGAACGTTCAACGAGTGGCGGTTCTTCAACGGCCTGCCCACATCGACCGAACTGTCCCTGGAGCACCTTGACGAGCTCGGCAGCCCGGTCTCCTGCAACCACTACCCGACCGGCTGGGCCTGGGCGTTCGACACCCCGTTCCCGTACTGGAAGGGCTGGGCCGGTTACGAGGGCGGCGTGGCCGACATGTGCCTGGTCGCCTGGCCGGCCAAGATCCAGCCGCAACGGGAAGTCCGTCAGCAGTACGTCCACGCGGTCGACGTCGTCCCCACGCTCTACGAGCTGCTGGACATCGAGCCACCCGCGGAGCTCAGGGGGTACCCGCAGAGCCCGATCGAGGGTGAGAGCTTCGCGGCCTCGCTCACCGACCCCACCGTGCCGGGAAAGCAGACCCAGTTCCACGCGATGCTGGGGCAGCGCTCGATCTACCACGACGGGTGGCTGGCCTGCACCGTTCACCCGCCTCACCCGCCGCTGAGCGGCTGGGGCAACTTCTCCCACGACCGGCGGGAGCTCTACAACCTCACGGAGGACCGCGCGCAGTCCACGGACGTGGCGGTACAGGAGCCGGAACGGCTCGAGACGCTCAAGAGCCTGTGGTACTACTACGCGGGCCGCTACAACGGGCTGCCGCTTGACGACCGTACCGCGCTCGAACAGGGCGGGACCTCGCGGCCGGGGGCTTTCTGCCGAGCCGTCTGCTGGGCATCGGACTGCTGCCGAGCATCGGGGCGGGCCGGCTGCTTGCCTGGCCTTTTTGCCGGGGCTGACGATGTGGGAGCTCGCACTCGTCGGCGCGATCCTCGCCCCCACCGACGCCGCCCTGGGAAAGACCGCCATCTCCGATCCCCGGGTCCCGGCGCTCGTACGGCATGGACTGAATGCGGAGAGCGGCCTGAACGACGGCATGGTGCTGCCGTTCTTCGTCCTGTTTCTGGCAGCCATCCCAGGCACCGCCGGATGCGCCTTTGGTTTCGCCCTGCGCCGCAACCGGACCGGCAGCGAGAATGAGCGCCTGGATCACACTTCCGACTTCGCCGAGAATCTCGGCGGACTCCTGGCGTCGATACGCGCGGACCGTCCGTGTCCGAACACCTTGCGCTACCGGGTGCGCAAGGCAGTCGCCCTGAGCGGGATCAGCCTCGGCGACGCTGATCAGAGGCTCGTCGCCACGCTCCGGCTCCGCCTGGCCATGGGCGGCGAGCACATCGTGAAGGCCCCCTTTCCGACCCTGTGACGGCACGGGGAGCCCAGCGCGGCCGAGGAAACCCGTGTCGGCGCCTGGCGCCGGCGCCGTTCAGGAACCGCTCGTCATTCGGTGACGCGCACCGCGAGCGCGGGGCGGATGGCGGCCGCGCGTCGGGCCGGCCCGATCGTGGCCAGGAGCGACGCGGCGAAGGTGGCTGCGGCCAGGCCGCCGATGCTGGTCCATTCGACCGGGAAACCTCCCTCGAGGCCCTCGAACGCGGCGCTGTTGGCGTACATCAGCCAGGTGGTGAGCACGCCCAGGAAGGAGCCGAGCACGATTCCTTCCATCGCGATGAAGGTGCTCTCCCAGAGGAACGACCGTTGGACGGTCCGCGCCCGGAAGCCGAGGGCCCGCAGGATGCCGATGGTGCGGCGGCGTTCGCGTACGGATCGGACCATGACGACGCCGAGGCCGGTGATGCCCACGCCGAGGCCCAGGGCGAGGAAGCCCTGCATGAGGCGGAAGAAGGCGGTGCTGGAGTCGAACTGTTGGCGGATGTCCGACTCGATGGGTGTGGCGACCAGGCTGGACGAGAGTTGCTCGCCCTGCAGTTGGGTCGCCAGGGCGTCGGGGGAGATGCCGGGGGCGGTTCTCACCAGCGCGGAGGCGTTCTGGGCCTGGGCGCCGAAGAGCTCGCGCGTCGCCTGCTCGCTCAACACCACGGGGTAGGTGGTCGAACTGGCGCCGGTGCCCGGGTAGAAGACCAATCCGTTGCTGAGCACGCCGGCGATGACCTTCTGTTCGCTGCGGCCCGTGCGGGGGTCGGTCAGGGTGAGGGTGTCTCCGGGGTCGTAGTAGTCGCCGGCCGGGCCGCCGGTGCTGCCGAAGAAGCCGTCGAGCACGACGTAGCGGGGGTCGGAGGCGAGGGCCTGCCATACCGCGGGGTCGTTTTCCAGGCCGGGCAGGCGCTCACGGAAGGTGATGCCGGTGATCGCTCCGTCGGGCACGCCGACGACGGCGGTGTCCAGGGGCTGAGGGGTGCGGTGTCCTGGATCGGTGGCCCGCCCTGTGGCGTTGAGCAGCGGTGTCACGGCGGCGATCCCGGGGGCGGACGGGCCGCCGCGGAGATCGGCAAGGAGCCGGTCGCCGGCGACCTGGGGGTTGTAGTCCAGCCGCAGGGAGTATCCGGCGGTGGCATCGGCGACGACTCCGTCGACGCCGGCGCGGATGATGCCCGAGATCTCCGTCAGGAGGACGAGGACGAACACGATCAGGGTGTACATCACCAGCGTCGCGCCGGTCCTGAATCGCTTGGCCAGCGGGTACGCGATCGCGAGCCGCGCCGCCAGGCCGCCCTCCGTCGGGCGCTGGAGGAGTCGCCGTACGGGGCGTAGCAGGGTCTTCTGGTTGTCGCTGACGAGCACCACGGCGGAGAAGGCGGCCAGGGCGCCCTGGATGACGTATACGGACATCGAGGGTGTGTCGAAGATCCGGGGGCGGATGACGGGTGCCAGGAGCGTCCAGGCGAGGACGGCTCCGGCGACCAGGGTGGTGACCGTGTGGCGGGGGAGGACCCGCAGGAGTGCCGGGGTGGCGAAGGCGAGGGCGAGCGCCGGCATGAGGTACGTCGCGTCGGGCTGGCTGCGTGCCACGGCCGGGACGGCCGCGAACGCGCACAGGACGGCCAGGGTGCTGGAGACGGCGAGCAGACGGCGGCGTGGCCCCTGTCCGGGCGTCGTCGGGAGGTCGCGGATGGCGGCGATGATGTTGAACCGGCTGATGCGCACGCTGGTCGCGAGGATCGCGGCGAAGGCGATGAGCAGGCCCATGGCCAGCCCGTTGAGGACGCTCGTGGGGGTGATGGCGAACGTGATGCGGATGCTGCTCCCGCCGACCGACCAGCCTTGGAAGATCTGCGCCGCCACGACGGCGACGCCCCAGCCGACCGCGACCCCGATGGCGACGCCCGGCAGCGCGGACAGCAACGCGTAGGTCGCCCCTTCGAGCGTGAAGGACCCGACAAGCCGCGAGCGCTTCATCCCCACGGCCCGCACCATGCCCATCTGGGACTTCCGCTCCTCGCCGAGCATCACGAAGATGTTCACCAGCAGCAGGGCGCCCGCGATGATGCTGAAACTGCCGATCATGAGGAACAGGGCTCCGAGGGAGTCCCCGGCCTGTTTGGCGTCCCGCAGGACCGTGTGCTTCGGCGTCTCGACCTCTGTCTGGCCGGCGAGCGGACCCAGCGCCTGCCGGATGTCGGCTGTCACCCGATCGGTCAGGGCTTCGCCGCTTTCGACGCCGCCTCGGTTGGAGACGAAGGTGACCGAGCGTGGCTCCGCTCCGGCGGCCCGGGCGGCGGAGTCCAGGGTCCCCGGTGCCAGGAACACGTCGCGGTTCAGCCTGCCGCCGAGGCCCACACCGGCCAGCCCCTCTTCCGGCACCACACGCTCGACCCGGTACGTCCCCGGAACTCCGAACAGATACAGCGTGACCGGATCCCCGGCCCCCACGTTCAGGGAGCGGGCCAGCGGCTCGTTGACCACGACCTGGCCGGGCTTCGGATTCGGTCCGCCGAGACCGGAATCCCCACCCGGCGCGCCGAAGCGCGCCGCCTTGTCGAAGTCCATCTGCCAGGCCAGGACGCGTGGCTCGGCGACCGTGCGGCCGTCGGTACCGCTGACCGCCGATGCCTGGGTGGCCTGGGCGTTCAGTACTCCGTCGACGTCGGGGTCGCCCGCCAGGGCGGCCAGCCGCTCGGTCACGTCGCGCCCGGTCGGTCCGGGGGGCGCGACGACGCGCTCGTCCACCGGCCCCAGGGTCCGGTACGCCTCCTGCCGTACGGAGAAGTTCAGGGTGTCGCCGACGACCAGGGCCCCGATGACGATGGCCGTTCCGAGCATCGACCCGCCGATCACCAGCGCTGCCTCGGTACGTCGGCGGGCGACCTGCCGGAAGGCCAGCCGCCGTGACACCGGCTGCCGCACGGCGACCAGCACCAGGGCCGCGAGGGCGAGCGCCAAGGCGGTGAGCAGCGGGATGAGGAGGTTCGGGTACATGGTCAGCCCAAGGGGGCGTCGGGGATCGGGGCTCGGGCCGTGACGGGCCGGCGGACGTCGTCGACCAGCTGTCCGTCGTGCATCCGGATGAGCCGGGGGACGCGCGCGCCGATGGCGCTGTCGTGGGTGACCAGGACGATGGTCTGGCTCTCGTCCTGGTTGAGCTCGCACAGCAGGTCCATGACCTGGTCGGCCATCGCGCTGTCGAGGTTGCCCGTCGGTTCGTCCGCCCAGACGATGGCCGGGCGTCCGGCCAGGGCGCGGGCGATGGTCACCCGCTGCTGCTCGCCCCCGGACAGCTCGCTCGGCCGGTGCTCGACCCGGTGGCCCAGGTCCACCCGGTCGAGCATGTCCAGCGCCCTGCGACGGGCTTCGCGCGGCCGGGTGCCCACGAGAAGCAGGGGCAGTTCGACGTTCTCCACCGCGGAGAAGACCGGGATGAGGTTGAACGCCTGGAAGACGAACCCCATGGTGTGCGCCCGGTGCTCCGTGCGCGCCGCGTCCGACATCGCGAACAGGTCGTGGCCGTCGACCTCCACCCGGCCGCCGTCGATGTCGTCGAGCCCCGACAGACAGTTCAGCAGTGTGGTCTTTCCGGAGCCGGACGGTCCCATGACCCCCACCATCTCCCCGTGGCGCACGAGGAGGTCCAGGTCGAGCAGGGCGGTGACTTCGACGGAGCCCGTCCGGTAGATCTTGCGTACCCCGGTGGCGACGAGGAGTGCGCGGTCGGCGTTCATGTCTTCCATACCAACCTCCGGAGGGAACCGGCGGCTACGGCCACTCAGGCCCGGATACGGGCCGAACGGCCCATTCGCCGGGTCACCGGGAGGCCCGCATGAGCGGTCTCGCAGCCGCGGTCAGGCGTCCGCTGCCGCCCGGGCGCGTCTCTGGACAGCGGTGGCGGCCAGGGTTCCCGCGCCGGTCGCGGTGACGGCGAGGAGGACGAATCCCCACGTGTAGTCGTGCGCGATGCTGTCGACCGCTCCCATCACGAGGGGTGGGAAGAAGCCTCCGAGACCGCCCGCCGCCCCGACCACTCCCGTCACCGAGCCGACCCGCTCGGCCGGGACCAGACGTGCCCCGATGTCGTTCACCACCGGCAGCCGCTTCACCCTCCGGGTGGCCATGATCCGTGCCGCCTCGGCGAGCGTGGCGTCCGCGTGTACGGTCACGGCCGGGCTCGACATGAGCTCCCCGGCCCGCAGGGTTCCGGCCTTGGCCGCCTCGTCGAATTCGCCCGGGCGAGGCTCGTCGAGCCGGAACTCCTCCTTCGCCAGAAGATCCGCCTCCGACACGACTTTGACGACACGGCCCTCTCCCTCATGGACAGGAAGGGCACTCACCTTCCACCGGTCCAAGAGCGCGACGATTTCCTTGTAGGGCGCGTCACGGCCGATCGCGATGGCGGTGTGGGGCATGACGTCGCTGACGGTGCAGTGCGAGGCAGGCATGACGTTCACCGGGAGGTGGACGAGGGTCTACAGGCCGCTGCCGTGCGGGGCGTACAGATCGAGCAGTCGTACTCGGGCGGCGACGAGGCGACGAGCGAGCGTCTGCCCGACGAAATGCCCGAGGGCGGAGCCGAGAGCAGGATCGGCGTCCATCATCATGCGCACGGTCGCGGACTCGCCGGCCGCCCACGAGCTGGTGCGCCGCCTGGCCGACGCCCGGGGTGACCTGCGCGTCGTGACGGCCAGGTTCCGCGCCGACGCCCAGTGGCGGGTCGACCGAGCCCGGACCACGGGGGCGCGCACAACCGCCAACACCTGGGCGAGTCGAAGGGCAGGGCCGACCGAGCGCATCTGGCGTCGAACTCGTCGGAGGCTGATGATCGGCCCCGCCCCGGGTCTGCCGCACCGGCGCGCCTCCCATCGGCTCCACGACCTCCAGTCGGCTTCCGCCGCGACCGCACCCGCCCCTCCGGCCCGCTACGGCTGTGCGGGCCCCCGGGGGCGGCCGTGGCGAGGCCACTGACTGCTTTCGGAGCCGAACCAGAGACAGGGCCGGTCAGCCCGTCAGGGACCTCCACATCGTCAGCGGCCGGTCCTCGACCGTGACCTGGTCCTCGTGGCCGTGGCCGTCGCGGATCACGATGATCCGGTACTTGTCCTGGTGGAACACCCAGAACAGACTCATGCCGTTGATCCGCTGCATGTCCGGCACCGCGAGGAATTCGTCGACCCGCGTGATCCCGGCCAGCGATCGCCACAGGTCGAGGCCGCGGTCGCCGCGTTCGAGGTTGTCCTGGTGCATCCTGCCGTCGGCGACCGAGATGAGGCGGTAGACCTGACGGTCCATCAAGGTGTGGAACACCCAGTACCAGCTCTTGCCGTCGACCCGCTGCAGGTCGGGTACCGGCAGGAAGGCGTCCACCCTCTCGATGCCGTTGAACGAGACCCAGGCGGAGAGCGAGCGGTCCGGGAGGTCGATCGCGGCGGTCTGCTCGGAAGGAAGTCCGGACTCGGCGCCGGCGGCGATCGAGATCTTCCGGTAGACCTGCCGGCCTTCGACGGTGTGGAACAGCCAGAACCGGCTGCGGCCGTTGATCCGCTGCTCGTCCGGGACGGGCAGGATCGCGTCGGCCTTCTTCACCCCCGTAAAGCACGGCCAGGTGCTCAGCGGCCGGTCGGGGCGTTCGCGGACGTCCGCGTGCTCGTCCCCGTCGGCGATGGAGATGGTCCGGCAGACCGGGTCACCGTCGCCGCCCGTCCCGTACGCCCAGTACCAGCTCTTGCCGTTGATCCGCTGCATGTCAGGGATGGGCAGGAAGGCGTCGGTCGGCCGGACGTCGACGGGCGGCTTGTCGGTGAGCCGGCCGTCACCGAGCAGCCGCAGCAGCGTCAGCGAGGGGACGAAGGCGTAGACGGACCCCTCGGTCACGACGAACTGGCTCAGGCTCAGCTGAGTGGTCTTGCCGGGAGTCTCGTAGCTGAGCGTTCCGGCCGCGCCGACCATTCCGTCAGGGCCGGGCTTGTTGGTCCGGTTGGGCGGAAAGTTCGGGCTGTCGATCCACGCCTTCTGGATGAACTCGAACTGCTGCACAAGGTCCGACTGGTAGCAGACGAAGAGCAGGCCGCGCTTCTCGTCGGGCCCGCCGGGCCCCTCCGAGGCGGGGTCGAAGGGCGCACCGTACGGGGCGCCGCGGCGGATGATCCGGCGGCGGTCCATCACCGGATTCTCGTCGAACGGCGGATCGCCGGGCTTCTCCTGCAGGCCGTCCCGGGGGTTGGTCTTGCGCAGGTGCGAGAAGAGCGGGGTGATGAAGCCCTCGGGGTCGTTGCGGTAGCCGAAGTCGTTGTCGTCGCCGGCCAGCGCGTTGGAGGGCCGGTCGGCGTTGGGGCACGTGGCGACGGGGGTGCCGGAGCGCCACCGGCCGACGAGGCGGGCCGCCAACCACTCCGAGGTGCCCTCGGGCGGCACCACCTTGGCCTCCTTCAGCACCTTCAGCTGCCCGGCGACCTGGGACCAGAAGCCCGGGACGTCCTGGCCCAGCCGGCGTACCACCTGGAAGGTGCCGTTGTCGGCCCATTCGGGCGTCTCGTGCGGCACGCCGCCGATCCGGTCGTGGCCGACGACGAACTCGCCGGGCGGGATCAGCCGGGTGCCGTGGTGGCCCTTGACGTATTCGGGCTTGACGGGGTCCGGCTCGTCGAAGCCGATCACGCCGGGCTCGCTGACGCCGTCCTTGAAGCCGAAGTGCTCCTTGCCCCTCCGGCTGCCGGGCAGTGTGGCGGCGTCCTGCTGGAACACGATCACGATCTTGGCCGCGGCGCACGCCTCGCGCTGCTGTCTGACCGCCGCCTGGAGGTCCTGGACGGTGTCGGAGGCGATGGTGAGCACGGCGTCGACGACCTGACCCTTGCCGTTGCCGAAGAGCCACATCTCCGGCGAGCTGTCGCCGGTGTCCCCGAGGGCCCGCTTGTCCGAGCCCTGCTTGAAGGCCTCCAGGCCGCTGCCGGGCTTGACGGAGGGCAGCGGGTCCTTTCCTGTCAGCTCCCGCAGGCCCGCGCAGGTGAAACCGACGTTGATCCAGGTGGCCTTCAGCGACTTCGGGTCGTCGCCGGCCGACGCCTTCCTGGCCTTGCTGAAGGCGGCGTTGAAGGTCGCCACCTGCCTCGTCGTGGCGATCTGCGGTTCCAGGCCCTTGACCCAGGTACGCGCCCGCGCCGGGTCCTCGAACTTGAGGAACAGCAGGGTCATCTGGTCCTTCTTGAAGCCGGCGATCACATCGCCCTGGATGTCGTCGCTCTCACGCAGCTTGAGATCGTCCACCATGTTCCCTCCAGAAAACGACACCTCCACGCCGTTTTGTGTTGCGCGGAGTAATCAGCAAAGTACGCGGCACTCATGTGGGCTTCCGGTGCCCGACCGGCCGACGAAGCTGTCCGTCACCCGTTTGTTGTCCGCAAACGTGCTGGTCGGGGGGCGCACGACGTGCGCGGGGGCGCTTTCGGCGCTCGGGGTCACCCGCCTGCATGTCTCGGGGTGACAGCCGAGCGACCCGCCGGAAAGCTGAGGTCTGTCACTTTGCGTGAACAGGTGGCAGTCCTGGCGCAGCCCGCCCCCCGACACGTCCCCTGGTCGCGGCTGGTGCACCTACACCTCTCCGGCAAGGAGTCCCATGTCCCGCAGTAATCCGCCCCTGCCCGTCCGCCGACGCCTCGCCACGGCGATCTCCGTCTGCGCAGCCACCGCGATGGCCGCGTCCGTGGCCCTGGCGTCGGCAGGCCCCGTACTCGCCCACACCGGTCACGACGAGGGGGGCGATGCCTATCCCCACGGCCCCGCCTCCCGGGCGGCGACCGCACCGGTCACCGTCGACCCGGACGAGGCGGCGACACTCGGCAGGGAGCACGCCGAGGAGCACGCCCGTACCCGGAAGGCACTGGCCGACGTCGGCGAGTACCCGCAGACCACCCGTACCGAGCGGCTCAAGGCACTGACCGCCTCCCAGGAGAAGGCCAACGCGGCTTTCGACGCAGCCGAGTTCGGCCGGTTCCGGGAGTACTTCCAGTCCCCGGACTTCGCGGCCCACATCGCGCTGCTGCCGACCGGCAAGGTCCTGCTGTTCTCCTTCGAGCGGATCGAGACCAACCCGCAGAAGGAGCCGGCCCCCACCGACACGATCGGCAAGCCGAACGCCGGCCGCGCCTGGATCTGGGACCCCGCCAAGGGGACCGGCCCCAGCGCGTTCACCGAGAAGAAACCACCGGTCGTCAACATGCCCGACGGCAAGAACGAGCCCCGCCCGGCCCCGTTCTTCTGCGCCGGCCACTCCTACCTGCCCAACGGCATGCTCGGCGTCTTCGGCGGCAACCTCGGCGGCAACGGAGGCTCCGGCGCCAAGCTGTCCCTGGTCTTCGACCCCTGGGCGGAGGAGTGGTACCTGAACGAGGACATGTCCGTCGGCCGGTGGTACCCGAGCGTGGTCACCGGCGCCGACGGACGTCAGGTGATCATGTCCGGCCAGTCGGAGCTCGGCTGGGGCACCCCCACCCCGGTCGTCGAGCGCTTCCCCGCCGCGGCCCACCCCGTGCCCTTCGACAAGTCGGTCAAGCCGATCGGCTGGGGGGTGGACAAGCTTGCGACCGAAGCCCCGTTCAAGTGGGACTACCCGCACCTGTTCTCGCTGCGCGACGGGAAGATCTACGGGCTCGGCCGCTCCGTGGACCAGCAATGGCTCTTCGACACCGCCACCGACACCAAGACCGACCTGCCGAACCGCCCGGACATCAACAAGGACAAGCCCGGCCCGGACGGCGGCGAGTGGAGGCGCAACTACGGCTCGGCGGTCCCCCTGCCGGCCGGTTTCAGAGGCCCCGACTCGGTCCTGGTCCTCGGCGGCGACCGCAACGACCCGAACACGTACCGTCTGGCCGGCGGCAAGTGGAACACCGAGAAACCCCGTGCCTTCGGCCGTACCCAGGACGACACCCTGCTCCTGCCGAACGGCAACCTGCTCACCGTCAACGGCGCCTTCGACATCCGCGACTACGGCAACGGACCGTACAACCCCAACGCCGACCTGAAGTACCGCCAGGTCGAACTACGCGACGAAAACGGTGACTGGAAGCTCGGCCCCGTCCAGCGGCTGCCGCGCGGCTACCACTCCAACGGCGTGGTCCTCCCGGACGGCCGTGTCATGATCACGGGCGACGAGCTGCAGCAGCTCGCCAACGACCCCGACATCACCGACAACAACAACGGCAGCATCGAGATCTACGAGCCGGCCTACCTCCACCAGGGCAGCCGCCCCGCGCTCGGCCTGATCTTCAACCCCACCGTCGGCTACAACGAGAAGATCACGGTCAGCACCAGTACGCCCAGCGAGGTCACCCGCGCCGTGCTGCTGGCCCCGACGACCGCAACCCACTCGATCAACACCAGCCAGCGTCACCTCGAACTGCGTATCAAGAGCCGCAGCGGCAACTTCCTGGAGCTTCAGGCCCCACCGACCGCCGCCGCGGCCCCGCCCGGCCACTACATGCTCTTCCTCCTCAACGAAGAGGGCGCACCGAGCAAGGCCGGCTGGGTCCAGCTGAAGCCCCCGGCGGCCGCCGCCACCACCACGGGCGTCACCACCAACAAGGTGAAGGCCGCCGACTGACAACTGCCGTCTCTACAGGGCGAGCCCCGGCCAGGTCACCGGGCACGGGCTGGGGCTCGCCACGGACCGCACAGCACCGGTATCGGGGTCGCACGACGGCAAGCCTCCCCGCGCTTGGTCCAGGTCTGGTCTGGCGTACCAGGCCGACGCCGTGGAACCGAGGGACAAGGACGCCGACCGCGGCACGCCGTGCCGAGGACGGGTTGGACTCCACTCGACGGCCACGACAGCGAACGCCTGGACCGACGACCGCGACCGATGCCGGCGGGCCGGCATCGACGACACGGCTGTGGGCTGCTCGGCGAACATGTCATCCCCGATTCGAGTGGACTCCCAGCGAAGGGATCGCCTCGCCCGCTGGTCGCGGCTATTGATGGCCGGGGCGCCTCACCGGCCGATCGGTGGGTGCCCGGACCGCACCGATGTGGGGGCAGCGGTGCCCTGGCAGCCCGGGAGAGCCGACATGATCGTGGTTGACGCGTGCGACGAGTGGAGTCCGTTACGAGAGGTGGTGGTCGGCACGGCGTACGGCGCGATGTTCCCCGCCGAGGACCCCCGCATGATCGAGGCGACCATGCCCCGCGAACACTGGGCGGAGTTCCGGCCCGGCCACCCCTTTCCCTCCCGGATCGTGGAGGCCGCGGAGCAGGAGCTCCAGGCCCTTGCGGAAACACTGGAGAGCCTGGGCTGCGTGGTGCACCGGCCGCGGCGCGTTCCCTGGTCGGGCCTGGGCGGCTACTGCGCCGCCATGCCACGCGACTCTCTGCTCGTCATGGGCAACCGTGTCGTCGAGGCGCCGATGGCTTGGCGCAGCCGCCGCCACGAACTGCTCGCCTACGGGGCGCTCCTTCAACAATTCCGCCGATCGGGAGCGCACTGGCTGCCGTCGGGGGTGGACCTGGCCGTCGACCCCCTCACCAGTGGCCCGTCCCGCTCGGGCCACTGGGTGATCGGGGAGGACCGACCAGCCTGGGACGCCGCCGATTTCCTCCGCCTGGGCCCTCGCACCATCCTGGGCCAGCTCAGCCACGTCACCAACCGCTCGGGCATCGCGCACCTGCGCAGCCGGCTCGGCCCCGACACCCGCGTCCATCTGGTCCAACCGGACGACCCGCACGCCATGCACATCGACGCGACGCTGTGCCCACTGCGCGAGGGGCTGGCCCTGTACAACCCGGAGCGGCTGGATCCCGCCCAGCTTGGCGGCTCTCCGATGGAGGGATGGGAGCTCGTCCCTGCCCCTCTCCCCGCGCCGCGTGACAGCCCGCCGCTCTACATGACCAGCGCCTGGGTCTGCATGAACCTGCTGGTGGTCGACCACCAGCACGTCCTCACCGAGGCCCGGGACGAAAAGCTCCAGGAGCTGCTCGTCTCCTACGGCATGACTCCGCTGGCCTTGCCCTTTCGCAACGTTCAGGCGCTGGGAGGCTCCTTCCACTGCGCCACCCTGGACCTACGCAGGGACCGCCGCAGCGCTGAAGCCCGCGGGTAGTCGCGCGACGTCCAAGGTGTCTACGGCGACGGCGGCAGCGATGCCGGTCACCATTCCTCGACCCCTGTTGTGCAGTTGATCGACCAGCCTGGGCACCCACCCGGCTCATCCTGAAGATCACGCTTGATTTCGCGTTTCAGGGCGTTGCTTGCCGGTGGCTCCGGACAGCGCGCGGCCCATGGGAGGGGAGAAGACGGCCGACGGCCCCGGCACGGTGGTGCCGAGGCCGCCGACGGCGTGACGCGTGGGTCAGTTGAGGGGGCCGAACATGACCGTGCCTGCGGCCTCGGGGTCGTTGCTGCTCCAGACGTCACGGGCCGCCTTGACGAACTCGTCGACGCTGACGAAGCCGTCGCCGTTGCGGTCGATGCGGGCGAAGGTCTCGGCGCTCAGCTTCTCGTTCACACCGAAGGCCCGGTAGATCCGCTCGACCTGGAGCGGGGTGAGCGCCGCACCGGCCACCTCGCGGGGTGCGCGGGAGGAGATGGGTGCGAGGCGCCACCGGACCGCGATGGTCGCGACGGTGGTGGCGAGTTCGGTGAGGGCGAAGTGGTCGCCCAGGCATTTGTAGGGCCCGGTGCTGAAGGGCAGGTACGGCGTCTCGCCGGCATTCCCGTCGAGCCAGCGTTCCGGGCGGAACTCGGCCGGGCCCGGGTAGATGCCGGGATCGCGGTGCAGCGTGGCGGGGCTGAACAGGAGTTCCGTCCCGGCGGGCAGCTGTGCCGTGCCCAGCTTGACCGGGGCGGCGGGCCGGCGCATGAGCATCCAAGCGGGGCTGTGGAGCCGGAGGGTTTCGCGGACCACGCCCTGTGTGTACGTCAGCGTCGGCAGGTCGTCGAACGTGACCGGCCGGTCGCCGAGCACCGTACCGAGCTCGTCGATCAGCCGCTTCTCGGCCTCCGGGTGGGTGGCGACCTCGTGGTACAGCCAGGTGAGGGTGGTGGAGACGGTCTCGATGCCCGCGGTCAGGAAGGTCATGGCCTCGTCCCGGACCCGCGTGGCGCTCATGGTCCGGCCGTCGTCGGGATCCCGGACGGCAACGAGCATGGACAGCAGGTCGCCGCGGTCCTCACCGTCCCGCTGGTGGGCGTCCACCAGCTCGCCCACCAGCGCGCGCAGACCGCTCTGCGCCTCGTCGAAGCGCCGGTTGGCAGGGGTGGGGAGCCGGTCGAGCCAGCCGGCAGGGGAGACGACCTTGCGGCCCATGCCGCGGATGAACACGGGAAGCCAGGTCTGGATCCTGTCGATCTGCTCGCCGCTGATGTCGCCGCCGAACAGGACCCGCGCCACCACCTCGCTGCTGAGCGCGTACATCTCGGCGCCCACGTCGATCGTGCGCTCCTCGGTCCAGCGGGAGCAGCGGGCGGCGGCGACGTCCCGCATGACGTCCGTGTACCGCTTCAGCCGCTCTCGGTGGAAGGCGGGGAGGACGAGCCGCCGCTGGCGCTGGTGGCCGGCGCCGTCCGTGGTGAAGAGGTTCTCGCCCTGGTAGGGGCGGAACTTCTCGTAGAAGCTGCCCTTGCGGTACGACTCCGCGTCGGCGGCGAACACCTGCCGTACCAGGTCAGGGGAGTTGAGGACGTACACGCTCTGTGGCCCCATGCGGATGCGCACGATGTCGCCGAGCGGACGGATCGACTGCAGCGGTCCGACAGGGTCACGGAGGAGTGGCAGAGCGTGCCCGATCAGCGGCAGACCGCCAGGCGCCGTGGGGATGCTGTCTCGTGCCTCGACCCGAGGGGTGGTCATCCTTCTCAGGCCTCACTGGCTTCGTGGCGGCGCGTAAGGCGCAGCTTCAGGCCCCGGGGTTCGATGATGCTGCGGCCGCTGATCGTCACAGGGGAGGTGTTCGCCGGGGTGAGCCGCCAGTCGCCGAGCAGCGTGGCCAGCGCCAGAGTGATGTTGTTGACGGAGAAGTCCCGTCCGATGCACTTACGGGAGCCGGTGCCGAACGGGATCATCGTCAGGGCCCGTTCGGCCTTCACCCAGCTCTGTTCCCCGCCGATCCAGCGGCCGGGGTCGAACCGTCCGGGGTCGGGGAACAGGTCGGGTCGGTGGTGCAGGATGTACGGGCTGATCAGGATGTCGGAGCCGGCCGGGACGCTGTGACCGCCCAGCTCGGTCGCGGTCACGGTGGTACGGCTGAACAGCCAGGCGGCGGGGGTGATCCGGAAGCTCTCGGCGACGACCGCCGACAAGGTCTCCAGTCGCGGCAGGTGCTCGTGGCGGGTGGTGGCCCCGCCGCAGACCTCTCGGACCTCGTCCGCGACGGAGGCGTCCAGTTCCTCGTCCAGCGACAGGTGGTGGAGGGTCCAGGCCAGCATGGCGGCAGTGGTCCCGATGCCGGCGATGAACATGGTCATCACCTGTTCCCGGATCTCGGCATCCGTCAGAGAGGCACCTTCCTCGCCCCGGGTGAGGAGCATCGACAGGAGATCGCCGTGGTCGATCCCGTCCCGCCGGTACGCGGCGACGGTGGCGTCGATCCTCGCGTAGAGCGAGCGACGAGCCTGCTCGAAACGGCGGTTGGTGGGAAGCGGAAGACCTGCGAGGCCGGGGGCCGCCATGCGCAGGAACGCACCGCTCACCAGGGTGTCCACCTCGCGCAGGGTCTCCTCGACCTGGCCCGCTCCGGAGTCCTGTCCGGTGAACCACGAGGCGAACATGGTCGAGACGGTGATACGCAGCGCGAGTTCCTGCATCACCGGGTAGACGTCGAGGACCTGTCCCTCTCGCCAGGTCGCGGTGACGGCGGAGATCTCACGGCCGGCCAGTGCGGCGTAGTCCACGAGCTTGCCCGGATGGAAGGCCGGCTGCGTGAGCCGGCGGAGCCTCGTGTGTTTGGCGTTGGGGCAGGTGGCGAGGCCGTCACCGAAGAACACGGCGATGTTCTCGAAGAACGGTCCGCCCTTGTCGAAGTCGCGGTGCCCGGTGAGCAGCACCTGGGAGACCAACTCGGGACTGCACACGACGTAGGTACGGCGCGGGCCGAGCCGGATCTCCACCAGGTCGCCGTGGGCGGGCAGGGAGGTGAGGAACCGGGTCGGATCGGAGAGCAGTTGACGCAGGTGGCCCAGCAGGGGCAGGGCGCCCGGGGCCTTCGGGACCGCGGACGAGGCCCGGTCGGAAGAGGGGATGGTCACCGTCATGATGTCCTCAGCTCTCCGCGCCGACCAGCAGGCCGGTCGCCCAGTCCGGCAGGATCCGGTGCTGCTGGTGGCGGCCGGAGATCCGCTCCCACTCGTAGTCGCCGCGGACCCAGTCGTGGATGACGCCCGCGTACCCGAGAACCGCGGTGCGCTGCTCGGGGGAGAGGGCGCGGACGAGCCGGGGCAGGTCGGTCGCTTCCAGGGAGACCAGCTCGTCGACCTTGTCCTGCGCGATGCGGGACGCGTGGACCAGCGCCTCCTGCCGGGTACAGGCCTGCGTACGCTCGATCAGATGGATGGCGTTGTGCCCGCCGGTGACGTCCTCGTGCCGCAGGGACATCGAGTCGTTGCGTAACGCCACGAGGTCGGCCCCGAGCTGCCGCATACGACCGAGCACCGGGTGGTGCCAGACCACCGGCGCCACCTCGACGCCGCCTCAGTGCTCACCCAGGTCGTTCTGCCCGAAGGCGCAGGTCGTGGCGGCCCGCAGGGGGAAGTACGCCTCCAGATCGTGATGGACGCGGCCGTCGGTGCGGTCGATCGCCTCGGTGAGCTGCGAGGAGAAATACGCGCTCCAGTGGTACGAGACGCGGGAGCGCAGCGCCGGGGACATCCCCCGCACCATCCGGGGTCACAGGTCCGCGAACGCCCGTACCGTGGGCGCCGGATGGCGATCCGCTCCGGGTACCCCCTGCGCCGTGTCGATCAGTGTGCGGCCTGTTCGCCCTGGAGCAGCCCGAATTCCCGCATCCAGTCGATCGCGCGCTCGCGCGCCTGGTCCAGATGCGGATTGCTCCGCAGCGGCCACGGGGTCGTGAAGACCACGCCCTTCCTCGATGATCACTGCACAGGAAGGATCTTGAGTCGGGGAGGCGCGGCGCAACGACACGCGGGCGGGTCCACCCGATCGTGCGAGAACACGGGCAGGTCGCTGACGCGCGCCCTCCGTCTCCTCCACGGACACGGCCGCCTCTGACGCGGGCACCGCCTGACGGCGGTCGCGTACCCGTAGGCCGTGCTTCGTGGCGAGGCAAGGTGAGGGACAGTCTGACGCCGGGGGCGGGCGTTTCTGTCTCCAGGTCCGTGCCCGACAAGGACCCGCCGAAGCAGGCGCATATGCGTGCCGGCTGTTCTGACCGGGTGTGACATGCCGCCCATGGCGTAATCGGCTGTTGGGCCGGTTGGCGGTGTCAGGCTGTGCGGGTTGATCACTGCCGTGTCGCGAGCCTTGCGTATGGGGCGAGTGAACGTTGTTGGGAGTGGATCGCCGTCCGGGGCGCTGCGCTTTGTACCGGCCCCGCACAACCGCCCACTGGAATCCCGTGCCGCGGTATGAAGGGATGCAAGCAGCCATGACCGAAGGCGGGCGAAAGCCGGGCAAGTTCGGGGTGGACCGGTCGGAGGGGTTTGGCGAGCGGTTGCTGGGTTTGCTGCTTGACCGGGCTCATGAGATGCCGCCGCAGTTGATCGCCCCCCTCGTCGCGGAAGAGGTGGCCCGGGTCGGTGGCCGGGACGTCTCGATCCTCTTGCAGGACTACGAGCAGATGATGCTGGTGCCGCTGCCAGGCCGGGGGCTGATGGTCGATGACCCCCAGCCGGTTGAGGGGTCCCCCGCCGGGGAGGCGTTTCTGAACCGCAGAACGGTGGAGGTACCGCAGGACGGAAGCGTGCGGATGTATCTGCCGCTGCTGGACGGCAGTGACCAGGTCGGGGCGATGGCCGTCACCCTGGACAGCGTCGATGACGACGACCGGCGGCTGCTGCGCAGACTCGCCGGGCTGGTCGCAGACATGATCGTGACCAAGGACGCCTACACCGACCTGTTCTTCCAGGCCCGACGCCGCGCCCCGATGAGCGTGGCCGCAGAGATCCAGTGGTCGTTGCTGCCTCCGCTGTCGATGACTGTTCCGCAGGTCGAGGTGGCCGGAATCCTGGAGCCCGCGTACAACGTGGCCGGCGACAGTTTCGACTACGCCCTCAACGGCGACATCCTCCATGTGGCCATGATCGACGCGATGGGCCACGGCCTGGACGCGGCGACCATGGCGACGGTGGCCATCGGGGCCTACCGCCACGCACGACGGGCCAACACCGGTCTGTCCCAGGTGTATGCGTTCATGGACAGGGCCATCAACGAGCAGTTCGGCCACGACCACTTCGTCACCGCCCAGATGATGTGCCTGAACATCGCCACGGGCCGGCTGCAATGGGTCAATGCCGGCCACCCGGCACCGCTGCTGATCCGTGACCGCTCCGTGGTGGACCGGCTGGAGAGCCCGACAACATTGCCGGTCGGCTTCGGCGGTGAGGAACCGGTGGTCAGCGAGCGGCTACTGCAGCCCGGGGACCGGCTGCTGTGTTTCACCGACGGCCTGATCGAAGAGCACCAGCCCGGCGGGGAGGAGTTCGGTGAGGAGCAGCTCATCGAGTTGACCAACCGGGCAGCCCTTGGCCACACCGCGGTGCGAGCCGTGGTGCGCGCGCTCTCTCACGCCCTGAAGCAGGAACGGGGCGGCGTCACCAGCGACGACGCGACCATCTTCCTGATCGAGTGGCGTGGCGGCGACGCCAATCATCTCGCCACCCTCGATTGAGCCGCGGCTGAGGGACGCGGCCCGCACCTTGAGGCGTTCATCCCGGAGTCGCCGTGCTCGCCGGCGGGCTACGTTCCGGGCGAGTCGTGGCGGGAACGGGAGCTGGAGCCGGTGAGGAGAAGGGCGGGCAGGTCGGCGAAGGAGTCGAGGACGTGGTCGGGGGTCCCGGAGGCGGCGCGGTGCGTCTCGGGGAGGTATTTGCCTGTCCTCACCAGGACGCCGGTGATGCCTGCCTGTTGGGCTGCCAGCACGTCCGACTCGATGTCGTCGCCGATCATCAGCGCTTCGGGTGCGTCGACGCCCAGGTGGGCGAGGGCGCTCGCGAAGAACGCGTGCGCCGGCTTGCCTGTCACCTCCGCCTCTGTGCGGGAGGCCTTCTCAAGGCCTTCGAGGAAGGCCCCGGTGTCGAGGTCGAGACCGTCCTTGGTACGCCAATACAGGTTGCGGTGCATGGACACCAACCGGGCACCGCGCTGCAGTTGCCGGAAGACGCGGTTGAGAGGCTCGTAGCCGAACTCGGGGCCCGCGCCGCCGAGGACGACCACGTCCGCGTCCCCCTCGTCGACCAGCGTGACCCCCGGCAGGTCGTCCCGCACGTCGCCGCTGTTGAGCAGGAGACAGCGGGCGCCGGGGAAGTGCTCGCGCAGGTAGGCCGCCGTCGCGGCCGGGGCGGTCAGGATGTCTCCGGCACCGACGGGGAAGCCCAGGCCGGCCAGGCGCGCGGCGATGGCGGCACGTGTGCGGGAGGTGTTGTTGGTGACCAGCGCGAGGCGGAGGCCGGCGGCGCGCAGCCGTTCCATGGCCGCGACCGTTCCGGGCAGGGGCTTCCAGGAGACGGTGAGGACGCCGTCGATGTCGATCAGGACCGCACGGATTCGCTCCATGGATCCGACGGTAGCCCCCGCCACGACGGTAGGCGGGCGGCGCGCCCGGGCGCCCTGGAGCACACGAAGGAGGGCGGGAAGCCTCCACGCTTTCCGCCCTCCTGAGACGCACGGCACCGGACCCTCACCAGGTCGGTGAGTCGGAGGGGCCGCATCGGGTGGGCGCAGCCCGGTTCCATGCCGCGGTCGGCGTCCGTGGCGGTGGCGAAGCCGGACTCGGTCATGCGGATCGCGGAGAGCAAGTAGGGGACGAGGAGGGCGTTGACGACGAAGCCGGTGCGGTCGTGGGAGTGGATGACGGTCTTGCCGAGGGTGCGGGTGGCGAAGTCCGTCACGTCCGCGGCCACCTCGGCGGAGGTGTGCAGGGTGGTGACGACCTCGACGAGGGGCAGCACGGGTACGGGGTCGAAGAAGTGCAGCCCGACGACCCGGTCGGCGCGGCCGGTGGCCATGCCCGGGCGCATCACGGGGAGGAGGAGGTGTTCGTGGCGGCCGCTCTCGCTTCTCCTGTTTCCGCCGTCAGTCGCTGTGCACGGTAGGTGGAGCGGGGCGGGTCGCGCGGATCAGCCAGAGGGTGGCTGCGAGGCAGAGGGCCGAGAGGAAACCGAGCAGCAGAGGAACGGCGCGGACGCCCGACCACTCGATGGCTTTGCCCAGGACGGGGCCGGCGGCGACGCCGCCCACCATGGACGCGGCGATCACCACCGCGCCGGCCCTCGCGGCCTGAGGCGCCGCCCGGTTCAGCCACGGCAGAGCGGTGGGGAAGATCGGGGCGATGAAGAGCCCGACACCCGCGTAGGCGTAGGGAGCGAAGCCCGGGAACGTGGCGAGCAGCAGACAGAGGGTCATTCCGGCACAGGAGACGGTGATGATCGCCTGAGCGGAGACCTTCAGAGCCAACGGGGCCACCAGGAATCGCCCCACCGTCATCATCAGCCAGTACACCGATGTGGCGGTGGCGGCGAATCCGGCGCTGTAACCGACGGTCTCCAAGTGGGTGGGCTCCCAGCCGCCCACGCCTGCTTCGATCGCTACGTGCAGGACGTACAGAGCGACGAACACGGTGAGGAGGGTGACCAGACTGCGGGTGCGGGCCGCAGTGCGCGGCGTCGTCGCGGAGGGCATCTCCTGGGGCGGTGGCGTGTCGCGGACCCCCTTCAGGCACAGCAGCAGCGGCAGGTTGAGGACGGCGAAGACGAGGAAGACGGTGGTGTACTCGTCCGCGCCCACGGCAGCGATCACGGCGGGGCCGAGGATGGCGCCCACGCCGAAGTGGGCGTTGAGGATGTTGAGCATGGCCGCGGACCGGTGGCCGAAGCCGGTGGCGAAGAGCTGGTTCAGTCCGTAGTCCACGCCGCCGAAGCCGAGACCCGCCAGCAGCGCTGCCACGAGGGCGACGGGCCAGTTGGGGGCGAGGGCGAAGCCGGCCGCACCAAGCCCCATGAGGAGGTAAGAGCCGCCCAGGAGTAGGCGGTTGCCGATACGGCCGTAGAGGCGGTCAAACGCCAGGACGCCTGCGACGCCGCCGACGAAGTGTGCGCTCAGGCCCAGCCCGGCGGCGGACGGCGAGAGGGCGTATTCGTCACGGAAGGCCGGGATGGCCGGCCCGTAGAGGGCCTGCAGGGCGCCGATCAGGACGAAGCCGACGCAGGAGGCGACGATGGCGGCCGGGGTGAAGGCGCGAGTGCCACTGTCGGCTGAGCTCGTCGGCAGGTCGGTCTGTGTTGCACTGTCGGTCACGCGGACTCCAGGTGCCGGCGCACGATTTCGTGGGTGTAGGTCATGATCATGTCGGGACGGTTCTGCACCTGGCGGAGCTCGGCGTGCGGGTACTCGCCGAGCACACCGAGAGCGAGCGCCTGGGCGGCGAAGCCGCAGGAACGAGCCCACCCGGACCTCTCCGAATGATCAGGAGGTAAGCCACTTTCCGGGCGGGAAAGGTTGCATCGATCAAGGGGAGCTGGTGTGACTTTTCGACGTACGCAGCGACTCTTCACGGAGCATGTTTGCGCAAACATTATTCAACACGGGGTGACGGAAATCAACACGCGATCTTGGCCAAGGCCTGTCGCGGAAAATGGATCGCGGTGGCGCGTGAGCGGGATACGGCATGCTCGCCATGGGCCGTGAGTCCGGGCCCCCGGCACCACGTCCGAGAAGGCGCCTCCGTCACCGCTCGGCGTGTACGTCGCCGCACGTCACGGCGGTGCGAGGCGGCGAGGAGCCCCCACCCGCCGCGCCGGTCCTACTGGTGGCGGAGCGCTCCTCGGGGACTCGTCCGGGGTGACTCTCTGCACCAGGGCCGGGTACGACCGCGCGACATGTTCCAGCCAGGTGGAGAGCGGACGACGCATGGACTGCCGCCGACGGGCGAGGGGCTGGTTCGTCAAGGAGGGCTCCCGCCGTCGGCTCCGTCGTGGGCACGTCGCACCTTCCACCACGGCACGGTGGACGCGCGGGCTGCCTCTCCCGGTGACTGGCGAGCGCGATCTCGTCGCGGCTGTGGGCGACCTCGCCGTACCCATTGGACCGTGGTCGAGTCCACGCAGACGACCGTCCAGTCCACCTGCCCGACCGCATCGGAATGCTGCTGGACATGGGCCAGGAGCCGGTCCCTGGTGCCGTCCGCGAAGCGTTCGTTCACCGTATTCCACGGTCCGTAGCGCTCCGGCAGGTCACACCAGGCCTAGGATGTCCGCCGCGCGTCGCGTCACATGCGGTGGACGATCGCGCGGACGCGACTCCTGTGGGGCGCTCGTTCGTGCGCCGTCCATCCGGCTGTATTCGGTCAGCTGTTTCTCTGGGGGACAACTTCTGTGTTCGGAATCATCAGGCCCTGCCGTCATCGCCTGGGCGACGGTTTGCGTACCGAGTGGATGGCGCATCTGTGCGGGCTGTGCCTGGCGTTGGGCAGGGAGTACGGGCAGTTCGCGAGGACGGCCACCAACTACGACGGCCTGATCGTCTCGGTGCTGACCGAAGCGCAGTCGGAGCGTACTGGTGACTGGCGGCGAGGCGCCGGTCCGTGCCCGCTGCGCGGGATGCGGTCGGCGGACGTGGCGCAGGGCGAAGGTGCGCGGCTGGCGGCAACGGTGTCGCTCGTGCTGGCCGCGGCAAAGATACGTGACCACGTGGCCGACGGCGACGGCCTGCTGGGAAGGCGCCCGATCACGGTGGCGGCACGTCGGATCGCCCACGGCTGGGACCGTGCGGGGGCCGCGGGCGGCGAACGGCTCGGCTTCGACACCGCGTTGCTGCTCCGGGCGGTGGAACGCCAGCCGGAGATCGAGCGGTCGACCGGCCTCGGTGGCTCGCTGCTGACGGTCACGGAGCCCACGGAGACGGCGACCGCCGCCGCCTTCGCGTACACCGCGGTGCTCGCCGGCCGCTCGGGCAACGCCGGACCGCTGGCGGAGGCCGGCCGTCTGTTCGGTCGGCTGGCCCACCTGCTGGACGCGGTGGAGGACCTGGACGCGGACGAGGCGTCCGGCGCGTGGAACCCGATCGCCGTGACCGGTGCGGACCGTGCCGAGGTGCGTCGGCTCTGCGACGACGCCGTCCATGGGATCCGACTCGCGCTGTCCGAGGTCGTGTTCGTCGACGGGAAGCTGGTGCGGGCCCTCCTGGGCGTCGAGTTGGAGCGTGCCGTGGACCGGGTCTTCGACCCTGGGCATGGTCACCACCAGCACCGCCACCAGGCACGGGGCCTGCGCATGCTGCCCTGGCTGGGGCGCCGTACGGCGACGGCAGCACCTACGGAGACCGGCGCGGGCACGACCTGTGGGGTCGGGGCGCTCGCGGGCGCGGCCCCACAGGGAGCGTCGCAGGCGTCGGGCCGGCCGCCGGAGGGGCGGTGCCGGCGGTGTGGCGAGTGGCGCCGGTTGTGCGGCGATTGCGGGTTGTGCTCCACCTGCTGCACCTGCGACGAGGGCGCCGACCCGGGTGATGGAGAGCCTTTCGGGTTCGGCGACGGCAGCCGCAACGGCGGCTCGAGCCGGGACGGTTCCGGCCGGGACGGGTCAGGCCGGGACGGGTCCGGGGGCGACGGCTGGTTCAGCGGCTCGGGCGGCGGCAACTCGGGCGGCTCTTCCGGCGGTTGGGGCGGTGGACACGGGTCCGGTGGCTCTCGTGGTTCCGGTGGTGGTTCGGGTGACGGCTGCGGTGGTGGTGGCGGCGGTTGCTGCAACCCGTGCGGGTGCTGCTGCGACTGAAGGACCGGAACGAGGCCGACGAGCCCCCGGCCCTGTAAGCGAACGGGGCGGGGGCTCACGGTGCGCGTCGACCACGGCGTACGCCACCGGCCGCACCGTCTGTGCCCGTCGCGTCCTTCGGCTGGGGCCGCGTCCAGGTCGTGCGGGTCAGGTGCGCGGAAGGAGCGGGCCGGCCCGGGCGGCGGGCGTCGCGCTCAGGGCGAAGGGGTGGCCATGAGGCGGGCCTGAGACGACGATCGAGGGCCTCTCGATCGTGCCGCGGTCGGGACCGGCCGAGGTGGGGGAGTCCGAGCTGCGGCAGCTCCTGGTCGGCCTCACCGCCGTGTGGTACGGGGACTTCGGGGCCCGGCTGCCCGACGCGGCGGACGGGCTGATGGGTCAGATCTTCAGTGTCTTCAACGGGATGGTCGACCGGCTGTCCCTCGTCACCTCCGAGGTGACCCGGTTCGGTTTCTCCTTCTCAGCGCAGTTGCTCGGCCAGTCCGACGATGATGCCCTCCGGGCCGCGGAGGTAGCAGAGCAGATAGCTGTCCTCGAACCGGGCGATCTCGCCGACGAGTTCGGCGCCGTGAGGGCGTAGGCGGGCAACAGTGTCCTCGATGTCGTCGACGGCGAACATGACGCGGTGCGTGCCCAGAATGTTGTGCGGCCGGTTGCGCGGCCCGGCGCTGATCACCGCGGGGCTGCGGTACTTCGCCAGCTCGAGCCGGCTGTGGCCGTCCGGGGTCCGGACCATCGCGATGTCACAGTGGACGCCGTCGAGTCCCGTGCACTGGTCGGCGAAGAGGCCCTCGACCTCCGCCCTGCCCTCCAGCTCCATACCGAGTTCCACGAAGAACGCGATGGCGGCATCCATGTCCTCGACGACGATGCCGACGTTGTCCATCCGCTGAATCGCCATGCCGGTTTCTCCTTCTTCCTCGTGCGGCCGGTGGTGGCCGCCGATGTCCCTGGGACGGAGCCGGTGGCACGTTCTCGACATCCTCAGACCGCCGAACTCCGAAGAATCTGGATCGCGCCTCAGCGCCGCTACAGAAGACCCGCGAGCCAGGCGCCACCACCGAGGGTGAGTGCGGCGCAGGTGGCCGCTCCCATGAAGACGATCAGTCGCAGCGTGCCATCCCCGCTTTTTAGCCCGATACAGTCGCGAAGGCTACAGCGGAAGCAACTGCGCTGCAGGCCGCGACATCGACCCCGACGGCTGCGGAGAAAGTATTCTCATCGGCTACAGCGAAAACCCCAAAGGGGCCCATTCCGAGCGCTCGATCGGATACCCGATCATGCATAACGGCAAGCAATCCGGACTTACGGATGTCTTCACCGAGCGAGAGTCATGCCGGAAGACTCCGAGCTGCGACAGGTGGCTGGACAAACATTTCCCTCCAGGTAAGGCAGCAATGGCATTTGCAGTGACCATGCCCGAGCTCATCAGCCGATTCGGCATCACGGGCATCAACCTCTTCCCCCGCTACAGCCACCTTCCTCCACTCCACGAGAAGACAGCTGCCTTCCTCGGCGCAGTCGGACTGCCGCACAGTGAACAGTTCATGTCCCGCACCGAAGGTGATCCCGTCAACCTCTCGGCAAGGTTCTCCGAAGGAGACGGAGGGCTCCCGAAGGAATGCGACACATGGCTTGAGATCGGTTGGTTCCAGAACGTGATCATCGCCCTGGATCCGACGGATGGAAAAGTGTACGCCTTCCCCGAAGGCAGCCCCCTCGAAGACTACGAGCAATTGAACCGTGACGTGGAATCCCTCGTATACACCGTCGTGGCGTTCGAAGAATTCGCAGCCTCCTGCGAAGGGGCGGACGATCTCGACTTCCTGGAATCGCGTTTCAAGAATCACATCAACCGATTCGACCCCATCCCGTTCGGTGACGAGGACTCGCAGTGGTCACGCATCGCCGACGATGTTCTGGAATCCAACTGGACCACCTGACTGGCAGGCCGTCAGCTGCGATGGCGTGGCACTCCACATGCTGGACCCCTCGGTCTCGGCCAGACGCCGCCGGAACGCGGCAAAGCCGCTGGCGGACGAAGCCGGGGGATGGCCTTCGGCGGCTTCGGATCCACCGTGTGCGACCGCGTCGGATGTCGCGGAACCCCGCTGATCCCGAACGGTGACGGCTCACCGGATCAGCTCATGCCGCTCGTCGCCCGTATGCGTCGCGGCCGCTCCACCGACTCGCGAACAGGTGCATTACGGACAAGGATGTCGACGGGTGGGCATCGGTGCGTCCCGTGCGGCGTCGAGTCCGCCCCGGACAGGCGCGGTGGAACTTCTGGAGGTAGGGATGTCCGAACTGATCGTCATCGGCTACGACGACCGGGGCGTGGCGGACGCGGCGTTCGCCACCGTGCAGGACCTGCAGCGCGACTACGTCGTCCACCTGAACGGTCTCGCGGTCGTCTCCGTCGACGACGACGGCAGGACCCATGTCGATACGACCAGCCGGATCGTCGGGGTCTCCGCCGCCTCCGGAGCCCTCTGGGGCGCCATCTTCGGGATCCTGTTCCTGCTGCCCGGAGTCGGCCTCGTGACGGGCGCGGCCGTGGGCGGCCTGGTCGGCAGGCTCAGCAAGTCCGGCGTCGACGAGCAGTTCCGCGAGCAGGTGCGGGACCTGTTGAAGCCGGGCTCGGCGGCCGTCGTGGTCATGGCCTCGAAGATCACGGACGACAAGTTCACCGCGGCGATGCGGCCGCACGGCGGCACCGTCCTGAAGACCTCGCTCAGCGACGCGGACGAGAAGGAACTGGCCGAGCAGCTCACCGGCGCCCAGTAGTCACCCGTCGCCACCCGTCGCCGACCGTCATCCCGCGCCCGCCGCCCGCCGTCGCCGCCGGTCGCGCCGCTCCGTACGGCTCTCGTACGGCTCTCGGAACACCCTACGAAAGGCACCCCTCATGCACCCCGTTCTGAGCACCGACGTGCTCGCCAAGCTGCGCCGGCCCCGCCCCTATCCGGCCGTGTCGCTCGTGATGCCCACCCACCGTCGCGAGCCGGACAACGCCCAGGACCCCGTACGGCTGCGCAACCTCCTGGCCAGTGCGGAGAAGGCACTCCAGAGCGACCCGGACGTGCCCCGGGAGCGCCGTGCGGACGTGCTCGACCAGCTGGAGCGGGCCGTCGGCGAGATCGACCTCGCCCATGTGGAGGACGGGCTGGTCATCTACGCGGCGCAGGGCGAGCACCACGTCTGGACCGTGGGCCGGACGGTCCCGGAGCGGGTGGTCCTCGCCGACACCTTCCTCACGCGCAACCTCGTCGCCGCCCAGGCCGCCGAACAGCCCTACTGGGCGCTGGCCGTCGCGGCGGACCGGGTGTCGCTCTGGAGCGGCGGGCCGGAGCGGGCCGTCGAGTTCACGGGCGACGGCTTCCCGCTGACACGGAGCCTCGAGGACCGCGACGCGGAACGCAAGGAACGCGTCGGCGACCTTCCGAGCACCTTCCGGGACGAGGACACCCGCACCTTCCTCCGCGAGGCCCACCAGGCGCTGCGCACCGTCCTCGCCTCCGAGCCGCGTCCGCTGTACGTGATCGGTGAGGCGCCGGCCCTCTCGGCGCTGGAGGAGACCGGCCGACTGGACCACGGCACGATGACCGTGCAGCGCGGTGGGCTCGCGGACGGCCCGGCCGACGCGGTGCACCGGGCCGTCGAACCGGTGCGGAGCGCGCGGGAGGAGGCCGTGGCCACCACCGTGGCCGCGGAGCTGGACACGGCGCAGGGGCGGCGCGAGTTCGCGGCCGGTCTCGACGAGGTGTGGCGGGCCGCGAAGGACGGCCGGATCCGTCTCCTGGCCGTCGAGGACCACTACCGCGACGTCGTACGCGACCGCGGCGACCACCTGGAACCCGCCGCCGCCTCGGACCCCGACACGCGGGACGACATCGTGGACGAGATCGTCGAGCGGGCCCTGGAGACGGGCGCCGAGGTGAGGTTCGTACGGGACGACGCCCTGGTCGAAACCGCCCGCATCGCCGCCGTGCTGCGCTACTGACCACGACTGCACGCACCGCGCACGTACCGCACCGCGCACGTACCGCACCGCGCACGTACCGCACCGCGCACGTACCGCACCGCGCACGTACCGCACCGCGCATGCACCGCACCGCACGTACCGCACCGCACGTACCGCACCGCACGCTCCGGAGGAACGAGGAACCCAGCGTGAACACCGCATCATCCCGCCCGAGACGACCGGTCCGCGCCCGGGCGGCGGGCGCCGCCCTCGCCGTCGTCGTCACCGCGCTCGGCGCCGCCACTCTCGTGTCCTGCGGCTCAGACGGGGACGACACCGGCGCTCCGACGTTCAGCGAACGACCCACGGCCCCCGACACCGCCGCCTTCTCGGGGGAGCTGCCCTCCTCCGTCGCCTCGGCGGGGGAATCGGTGATCGAGTCCGCGCGTGCGGAGGCGTCGTCCGCGGCCGCCTCGGCCTCCGCGCGGGAGGCGTCGCGCAAGGCGTCGATCGGAGCCGAGGTCGAACGCTCCCGCCGGGCGGCCGAGGACGCGCTGGAGGACGTCGAGGGCGGAGGGAACGCCCGGAACGAGGTCGGGATGACCGGCAAGCCCCGTGCCGACACGGACGGTCTGCTCACCGTCGTCGTGACCATCACCAACGAGACGAGCGAGACGGCGTCCTACGCGGCCCAGGTCGACTTCCTCGACCCGTCGGGCAAGGTCGTCGAGACCCAGTTCGTCGGCGCCGAGGACCTCGCGCCGGGTGAGCGCGTACAGCCCCTGGTCATCAGTCGGCAGCCCGCCGAGCCGGTCCTGACACCGAGGCTCACCAAGGCACAGAGGTACTGACGTCCACGGTCCTCGGCGTCAAGGGGGCCGCACCGGAGGAGAATCGCATGTCCGAACTCATCGTCATCGGCTACGACGACCACGCGGTCGCGAAGAAGGCCTTCAAGGCGGTCCAGCAGCTCCGTGACGACCACGTCCTCGACCTCAACGGACTGGCTGTCGTCTCGGTGGACGAGGAGGGCGAGACCCATGTGGACACCCCCGCGAGGAGCGAGGAGGTCGCCCTCTCGGCCACGGCCGGCGCTCTCTGGGGCATGGTCTTCGGCATGCTCATCCTCACCCCGGGCATCGGCGTGGTGGGCGCGGCCCTCGGGGGTCTCATCGGCAAGCTGAACCAGATGGGCGTCGACGGCAGGTTCCGGAAGAAGGTCCAGGAGCTGCTGGAGCCCGGCTCGGCGGCCGTCGTCGTCATGGCCTCGAAGATCACCGAGGACCGGTTCGCCACGGTGATGGAACCCTTCGGGGGAACGGTGCTCAAGACCTCCCTCCCGGAGGAGAGCGAGCGCGAGCTCGCGGAGCAGCTCGCCGGTCCCGGCGCCGCCGAGACGGCGGCGTGAACCACTGACGCGTCCGCGGACCGCAGCCCCCCTCCCTGCTCCAGCGAGGGGGGCTGCGGTCCGCGGACGTATATACGTCTACACGTCGACGCTCGGAATGAGACCGCGTCGCGGATCAGCGGGCGGGCGAGCGCCGGCGGTGAAACAGCGGCACGCCGGCGAAGATCACGTGCTCGGCCGCGCTCCCCGGCCCCGGCTTCCGCCCCTGGCCCCCGGCCCCGGCTTCCGCCACCGGCCCCCGCCCCCGGCCTCGCTCCCGGACCCGCCCCCGACCCCCGGCCGCTCCCGTTCTCACAGCGTCGGCCCCGTGGGTGTGTGACGAGCGTTACCGCTCATGATCGGCCGAGGTCACACCGGTGTAATGGGCGTTTCGTACCGTCGGGGCACGCTCGATCGACAGAGAGGCCACCCGGTGCCCCCACAGGACTCGTCCCCCGCCATCGCCCAGGTGCGGACGGTCTGCTCCTACTGCGGTGTGGGCTGCGGCATGCTCCTCGACATCGCGTCCGGCCCCGACGGCCGACGCGAGGTCCTCAAGGCCACGGGGGACAAGGCCCACCCCGCGAACTCCGGCCGGCTCTGTACCAAGGGCGCGACGACCGCCGACATGCTCTCCGCGCCGGGCCGACTGACCACCGCCCTGGTGCGGCCCGAGCGCGGGGCCGAGCCCGTACCCACCCGCACGGACGAGGCGATCACCGGCACGGCCCGGCGGCTGCGGGCCGTCATCGACGAGCACGGGGCCGACGCCCTCGCGTTCTACGTGTCCGGGCAGATGAGCCTGGAGGCCCAGTACCTCGCGAACAAGCTGGCCAAGGGCTATGTGCGCACCAACCAGATCGAGTCCAACTCGCGGCTGTGCATGGCCAGCGCCGGCACCGGCTACAAGCTCTCCCTCGGCGCGGACGGCCCGCCCGGTTCCTACGACGACCTCGATCGGGCGGACGTCTTCCTCGTCATCGGCTCCAACATGGCCGACTGCCACCCCATCCTCTTCCTCCGGCTCATGGAGCGCGTGAAGGCGGGCGCGAAACTGATCGTCGTCGACCCGCGGCGCAGCGCCACCGCCGACAAGGCCGACCTCTTCCTGCAGATCGCGCCGGGAACCGACCTGGCCCTCCTCAACGGCCTGCTCCACCTGCTCGTGGAGAACGGCCACACGGACGCCCGCTTCATCGCGGAGCGCACCGAGGGCTGGGACGCGATGCCGGCCTTCCTCGCGGACTACCCGCCGGAGACGGTCGCCGGCATCACCGGGATACCGGAGGAGGACATCCGGCGGGCGGCGGAGTGGATCGGCGAGGCGGGGGAGTGGACGAGCTGCTGGACCATGGGGCTCAACCAGTCCACCCACGGCACCTGGAACACCAACGCCCTGATCAACCTCCACCTGGCGACCGGCGCGATCTGCCGCCCCGGCAGCGGCCCCTTCTCCCTCACCGGCCAGCCCAACGCCATGGGCGGCCGCGAGATGGGCTACATGGGTCCCGGGCTCCCCGGACAGCGCTCCGTGCTCGTGGACGAGGACCGCACCTTCGTCGAGGACCTCTGGGGGCTGGAACCCGGCACCGTACGCGCGGACGGATCCGGCAAGGGCACCGTCGAGATGTTCCGGCGCATGGCGGACGGCGAGATCAAGGCCTGCTGGATCATCTGTACCAACCCCGTCGCCTCGGTCGCCAACCGCAGGACCGTCATCGAGGCCCTGGAGAAGGCCGAGCTCGTCATCACCCAGGACGTGTTCGCCGACACCGAGACCAACGCCTACGCCGACGTCGTCCTCCCCGGCGCCCTCTGGACCGAGACCGAGGGCGTACTGATCAACAGTGAACGCAACCTCACCCTCGCCCGGCCCGCCGTGGACCCGCCCGGGGAGGCGCTCGCCGACTGGCGGATCATCGCGCGCATCGCCTGCGAGATGGGGTACGAGGAGGCCTTCTCGTACGACAGCGCCGAGGAGGTCTTCGAGGAGATCAAGCGGGCCGCGAACCCGAGGACCGGTTACGACCTGCGGGGCGTCACCTACGAGCGGCTGCGCTCCACGCCCGTCCAGTGGCCCGCCGCGGCCGTCGACGGCCCCGACCGCAACCCCGTCCGGTACGTGGGGGAGGACGGCGGTCCCGTCTTCCCGACGGCGAGCGGCCGTGCCGTCTTCTTCGCCCGCCCGCACATCCCCGCGGCCGAGATGCCCGACGACGACTATCCGTTCGTCCTCAACACAGGCCGGCTCCAGCACCAGTGGCACACCCTCACCAAGACCGGCAGGGTCCCCAAGCTCAACAAGCTCAACCCGGCCCCCTTCGTGGAGCTTCACCCCGACGACGCGGAGCGGCTGGGCATCGGCGAGGGCGACTCGGTGGAGGTCGCCTCCCGGCGGGGCCGGGCCGTGCTGCCCGCCGTCGTCACCGACCGGGTGCGCCCGGGCTGCTGTTTCGCGCCGTTCCACTGGAACGACCTGTTCGGCGAGTACCTCAGCGTCAACGCCGTGACCAGCGACGCCGTGGACCCCCTCTCCTTCCAGCCCGAGTTCAAGGTGTGCGCGGTGACGCTGGCGAAGGTCGCGACGCCGGTCGCCTTCGTCCAGGCGCCCGGGTCGGTACCCGGGTCCGCCACTGCGGAGGAGACGACCGCTTTCGCACCCACCGCTCTCGCACCCACCGCTCTCGCACCCACCGCCCTCGTACCGACCGCTCTCGTACCGACCGACGTCCGGCCGGGCGCGGGCGCCGCGGCTGCCTTCGGACTGGTGGACGCACCCCCACCGGTGCTCGCCGAGCACGAACGCCAGTACCTCGTCGGATTCCTCGCCGGACTGGCGTCGGGCGCCCCCGGGGTGCCCGTGCTGCCGGCCGCCGCGCCGTTCAGCGAGGAGCACGCCCGGTGGGTGAACGGGGTCCTCGCCGGGATGTACTCCCGGGCCCCGGAGACCGCCGCCGCGGCCGTGGGGCCCGCCGCCACCCCGGGCCGCGAGGTCGTCGTGCTGTGGGCCTCCCAGACCGGCAACGCCGAGGAGTTCGCCGCGTCCGCCGCCGAGCGGCTCGTGGCGGCGGGACACCGCGCCGCGCTCGTCGGCATGGACGACACGGACCCGGGCTCCCTGCCGCCCGGCGCGGACCTGCTGCTGATCAGCAGCACGTTCGGCGACGGGGACGCCCCCGACAACGGCTCCGGGTTCTGGGACGCCCTGACGGCCGCCGACACCCCGCGCCTGGAGGGCCGGCGGTACGCGGTCCTCGCCCTCGGCGACTCCTCGTACGGGGACTTCTGCGGGCACGGACGCCGCCTGGACCAGCGCCTCGACGAGCTCGGGGCCGTACGCCTGGCTCCGCGCACGGACTGCGAACCGGACTTCGAGCCGTCGGCCGAGGCCTGGCTGGATCAGGTCCTCGACCGTCTCACTCTCACCGGACGACCGGAGACGGGCGCGACCTCCACCTCGACCCGCGGCCCGGCCCCCGACCCGACCACGGCCCTCGCCCCGACCGCCTCCCCCGCCCCGCCCGCCGCGCGGGTCCGTACGCCGAAGCCCGCCCCCGCCACCGGACGGCTGATCGGAAACCGGCTGCTCAGCCTTCCCGGGGCGGGCAAGGAGATCCGCAGGTTCACCTTCGACACCCGGGACAGCGCGACACCGCTCGTCTACGAGGCCGGCGACGCCCTCGGCGTCCACCCCGTCAACTGTCCCGACCTCGTGACCGAATGGCTGGCCGTCACCGGAGCCGACCCGTCCGCCGCCGTCGAGATCGCCGGCCTCGGCGAGGTGCGTCTCGCCGACGCCCTGCACCGGCACCTGGACATCACCGGACTCACCCCCGCACTGCTCGGCTTCGTCAACGAACGCACCCCCGGCCGCGACCTCAAGAAGCTGCTGCGCCCCGACAACAAGGGCGAGCTCGCCCGCTGGTCCTGGGGCCGCCAGGCCGTCGACGTCCTCACCGAGCACCCGGTCCGCGCCACCGCCCAGGAATGGGCGACCGTCCTCAAGCGCCTCCAGCCCCGCCTGTACTCGATCTCCTCCAGCCCCCTCACCGACCCCCACCAGGTGTCCCTGACGGTCTCCGTCGTCCGCTACGAGAACCTCCACGGCCGACCCCGCAAGGGAGTCTGCTCACCCTTCCTCGCCGACGCGGAGCCCGACGCCGACGTGCCGGTCTTCGTCCAGCGCTCCCGCCACTTCCGGCCCCCGGCGAACGCCGGGACGCCGATGGTGATGGTCGGCCCGGGGACGGGAGTGGCACCCTTCATCGGCTTCCTGGAGGAGCGCAGGGCCCGCGGCCACCGGGGCCCCAACTGGCTCTTCTTCGGGGAACAGCACCGTGCCACGGACTTCCTCTACGAGGACGAACTGACCGGCTTCCTCGCCGACGGCACCCTCACCCGCCTCGACACCGCCTTCTCGCGCGACCAGCGCGCCAAGGTCTACGTCCAGGACCGGATGCGCGAGCGCGGGCCCCAGCTGTGGTCCTGGCTCCTGGACGGCGCGCACTTCTACGTCTGCGGCGACGCCGCGCGGATGGCGAAGGACGTCGACCGGGCGCTGCGCGACATCGCCGTCACGCACGGCGGCCTCGACGAGGCGGCGGCGACGCTGTACGTCAAACAGCTCGCCGCCGACAAGCGGTACGTCCGCGACGTCTACTGACCGGCGGCGCGGGCCCGCCGGTCGAGGGCGAGCCAGACGCGGTCGCGGGTGACGGGCAGTTCGGTGAAGCGGATGCCCGTGGCGTCCCGCAGGGCGTTCGCGAAGGCGGGCGCGACCGGGTTGAAGGGGCTCTCGCTCATCGACTTGGCGCCGAGGGGGCCGATCGCGTCGCTGGTCTCCGTGAAGTGGACCTCGGTGCGTGGGACGTCGGCGTACTGGGGGAGACGGTAGCGGCGGAAGGCGGCCGTGGTGACCTCGCCGCGCCCGTCCACCCGGACGTTCTCGAAGAGCGTCGCGCCGAGCGCCTGGGCGACTCCGCCCTCGACCTGGCCGCGGCACTGCATCGGGTTCATGACCCTGCCCGCGTCGGCGGCGTGGACGCTGCGCAGGATGCGCACCTCACCGGTTCCGGGGTCGACGGCGACCCGGAACCACTGGGCGTTGAAGGCGACCGAGCGGGGCGAGCCGCCCCAGTGGCCGTCGGCGGCCAGCTCGTCGGCCTCGCCCCGGGCCAGGGCCGTCTCGTGGAGCTCCTTCAGCGTCACGACGCGGCCGGCGCAGTCGACGGACTCCGCGCCGAGGACGCACAGGTGCCGGGCGACGCCGGTGTGCCGGGCGGCGAGGGTACGCAGCCGTTCGGCGAGCGAGGTGGCGGCGAGCAGGACGGCCTTGCCCGCGACGACCGTGCCCGCGGAGCCGAAGGCGCCCGTGTCGTGGCGGACGACGTCCGTGTCGGACTGCCGGACCGTGAGGCGGTCCTCGGTGGTGTTGAGCGCGCCGGCGGTGATCTGCTGGTGGACGGTGGTGGTGCCGTTGCCGAACTCCGCCGTCCCGACCGCGATGTCGTACGTCCCGTCGGCGAGGAGGGAGACGCGGGCGTCGGCGTAGTGCCCGCCGGGCGGACCGGTCGCGATCATCGCCATCCCCGTCCCCTGCCCGACCAGCCAGCCCTCCGGTGCCCGCTCGGCGCTGTCGTCCTCGGCGATCGCCCGGCGCACGACCGCGAGGCACTGGTCCAGCCCGTAGGAGGCGATGTGCAGGTCCTCCTCCTCGCCGATGGGGCTGAGCATGTGCTCGCCGGGCCCGATGATGTTCTTCTCCCGGAAGACCAGCGGGTCCATGCCGAGCCGGCGGGCCAGTTCGTCCATCACCGACTCGACGGCGAAGGTCACCTGGCCGAGTCCGTACCCCCGGAAGGCGCCCGCCGGGACGACGTTCGTGTAGACGGAGTACGCGTCGACCTTCTTGTGCGGGGCGCGGTAGACGGCGAAGGACTCGCCCACGCTGTGGAACATGACGGCCGGGCCGTGATTGCCGTACGCGCCCGTGTTCGACACGACCCGCATCCGTACGGCGGTCAGCGTGCCGTCGGCGCGGGCACCGACCTTGATGCCGATGGTGAAGGGGTGGCGCGTGGTCGCTCCGTGGAACTGCTCCGCCCGGGTGTACTCCAGCTTCACCGGCCGTCGCAGCTTCAGCGCCACCAGTGTCACGATGTCCTCGGTCAGCATCTCCTGCTTGCCGCCGAAACCGCCGCCCACCCGGCCCGCCACGACCCGCACCTCGTCCTCGGGCAGGCCGAAGAGGGCGCAGAGCGCGCGCCGCGTCAGGAACGGGGTCTGCGTGGACGAGCGGACCGTGAGCCGTTCCCCGGTGCCGTCCTCCTTGGGCTCGAAGGACGCGACGCAGCCGTGGGTCTCCAGGCTGGCGTGCTGGACGCGCTGGGTGCGGAAGGTCTCCTCGTACACGACGTCCGCCTCGGCGAACCCGGCCTCGACGTCGCCGATCTCGCCGTGCACCTCACCGGCCACGTTGTTCTCGACGCAGGCGATCCTGACCTCGGGGCCCTTGCCCGCGTGGACGACGGGCGCCCCGGGCCGCATGGCCTCCTCCGGGTCGGTGACGTGGGGGAGGAGCTCGTACGTCACCTCCACCCGCCGGCAGCCCTCCTCCGCCGCCTCTTCGCTGTCGGCCACGACGGCGGCGACGCGCTGCCCCACGTACCGGACGACGCTGTCCAGGACACGCGTGTCGTCGGGGTCCTCCGTGGGGTGCTCGTGGCGGGCGGAGGAGTAGAGCGTGGCGGGGGCGTCCTCGTGGGTGAGGACGGCGTGGACACCGGGTACGCGCAGGGCGGCGGAGGTGTCGACGGCGACGATCCGGGCGTGCGGGTGCGGGGAGCGCAGCAGTTTCATGTGGAGGAGACCGGGGATCTCCACGTCGAAGGTGTAGCGGGCGGTGCCCGTCACGACCTGCGGGCCGGCCGGCGCGCCGAGGTTCTTCCCCACCGCCTTTCCCGCGCAGGGGCGTTCGGTGTGCCGCACGCCGCGCACGGCGTCCTCGATCGCGCGGTATCCGGTGCAGCGACAGATGTTCCCCTTGAAGGCGCGGGGCAGGTCGTCCAGCTTGCCGTCGTCGTGTGCCGTGCCCCGCTCGGCTTCGAGCGCCGCGGTCGTCATCAGGAACCCGGCGGTGCAGAAGCCGCACTGGAACCCCTGGGCGTCGAGGAACCTCTGCTGGACGGGATGGAGTTCGCCGCCGGGGGAGGCGAGCCCCTCGACGGTCGTCACGCTCCTGCCCTCCGCGCGGACCGCCGGATAGACGCAGCTGTGGACGGGTTCTCCGTCCACGTGGACGGTGCAGGCACCGCAGTCGCCCGCGTCGCAGCCCTTCTTCACGCCGAACCAGCCGCGCTCGCGCAGATAGGTGCGCAGACACTGGCCGGCCCGCGGTGCGGCGTCGAAGCTCGTGTCGTTGATCCGGACGCGGAAGGTCATCGGGCACCGTCCTGGGAGAGGGTGGTCAGTTCGTGGCGGACCTCCTCGGCGAGGCGGAGGCCCATGTGCCGTCGCCACGCGGGCAGTCCGTGGATGTCGTCGAACCAGTCGTCCGCGCCGACGGCCGCCTCGACGGCCCTTCGCAGCTCGTCCCGGTCCGGAGGCAGCGGGAACCAGAACCGGAACGGCCGTACGGTCGCCGCGGTGATCGTCACCGCCATCGAGCCGTCCACCGGATCGAGCGTCCCGACGACCAGCGCTCCCGAGCGGCCGAGGCCGTACAACGACGCCTGGCGGAAGGCCGTACGGCAGCCGAGGGCCCGGGCGGGCAGGGTGACCGACCGCAGCAGTTCGCCCTCGCCGAGGTCCTTGCGGCCCGCCCCCGTGATGAAGTCGACGACCTTCACGCGGCGCAGCACCCCCGCCTGTGACTGGAGCAGACACTCCCCGTCGAGCGCGGCGCTCAGCGAGATCATCGGACCGGCCGGCAGCGCGTTGCACAGGTTCCCGCCCACGGTCGCCATGTTCCAGATCTTGAACGAGGCGAGGAAGGCCCGGCAGCACTGCTCGAACAGCGGCGCCGCGCCGGCCCCGAAGCCCCGCCCGAAGCGGGACAGCCGGGCGACGGTGCAGGTCGCCGCGATCTCCAGCGATCCGTCCTCGCCCAGCCCCAGCGGCTCCCACCCCATGCGGCTGAGATCCACCAGGCGGCGCAGGTGCGGCTGGGGCTCGGAGAAGAGGTACGTTCCCCCGCCCAGCCAGGCGTCACCCGGCCGCCAGGGTTCACGAAGCCGCGCGTCGCGCACGTCCGTCACCGTGTTCAGATCCATGTCTCGTCTCCCCGCGTCCCTCGACCGCTGCTTCCACGCCAGTGAAGCCCGGCGTGAGGCCGAAAACGACTGGTTCACCCCACGGAAAACCACCACTCCGGTGACCTGTGTCCTGGATGAACAACCAAGGAGCATTTCCCGCGATGACCTGGGCATCTACGATGAGCCAACTCGCATTCGCCTCGTGAATGTGAGGTGCGGGTCCTCCCGCAGCCGCGCAAGGAGCCACCGCATGCACGTCCACCATCTCCTCCAGCTCGACGACCTCGACCTCGGCCTCGTCTGGGGAGACGAGTCGCTGCTCGGCCAGGAGATCAGCGGAGTGACCGCCACCGATCTGGAAGACCCCACGCGCTTCCTCCAGCCCGGTGAGATCGTCCTCAGCGGACTCGTGTGGTGGACCCCGGACGACGGCCCGGCCAGGACGGAGCGCTTCGTCTCCGCGCTGCGCGCCGGCGGCGCCGCCGCGCTCCTCGCCGGCGAGGAGACCCACGGCGCGGTCCCCGAAGAGCTCGTCGACGCCTGTCGCGCCCACCGGATCGCCCTGCTCTCCGTCCCCTCCCGCACCACCTTCCGCGCCATCACCGAGGCCGTGTACCTCCGCCAGTGGGGAGACCTCAGCCGTCGCCCCTCCCACCTGTACGCCCTGCCGGAGAACGTACGGGCCGAACTAGGGCGGCTCTCCGAACGGGGCGCCTCCGCGGCCGAGTTGCTGGACAGGGCCTTCGCCCACCTCGGCTCGCCGCCCTGCTACCTCCTGACCAGCAGCGGACGCACGGTGGCCCGTACGGCCTCCGCGCCGCCGCTCCCCGCCCGACGGGCCGCGGAGAGCCTGCGCGGCGCGCACGGTACGACCCTCCGCGTCGACGCGGACGGCACCTCCTTCGACGCCTGGCACCTTCATGTGCCGGGCGCGGTCGAGGCACCGCCGCGCGCGCTCCACGAGATAGCCGAGGTCGTCGCCCGGTACCGCAGCCACCACGACCGTCGGGAGTCCGCGCGACGCCGGGCCGGCCAGGAACTCGTCGACCTGATCGGCGCCTTCGGCCCGGAGGCGAACGACGTGGAGGGCGTTCTGCGCTCCTGCGGTCTGCCCGACGAGGGGCCTTACGTCGTCGTCGTGGCGGCACCGGCAGCGATCGATGAGCGCCCGGAGCGCCCGGAGCGCCCCGAGCGTTCCGACCGTTCGGAGCATCGCGATCGCCCCGGCTGCCGGGACGCCCTCGCCGAGGCGCTGAGTCACGTCCGTACGGCCGGGTTCGCCGTCGGGGAGCGCTCGGACGGCGAGGCGATCGCGGTGGTCGGCATCCGGGCCGAAGGGGAACCGCACCCCGGCGCCGCCCTCCCCACCGGCGCGGTCTTCCCCACCGGCGAAGAGTTCCAGGCCGAGCTGCGGCAGGTGTGGCCGCTGGTGCAGGCCTGCCGCCCGGACACCGCGCTGTACGCCGGAGTCAGCGGCCCCGTCGCGACGGCGGCCGGGCTGGCCGCGGCCGTCACCCAGGCCCGCTACGCGCGAGCGGCCGCCCCGGCCGCGGCGCCACGGGGCGCCCGTGTGCTCGCCGTCGGGGACCTCGCCAACCTGGAGGCCCTGCTGGCGGGCGTCCCGGGGGATGTGAAGGAGGTGTTCAGTCACCGGGTCCTGAGGGCGCTCCTGCCGGTCGAGCGGGCCTCGAACGCCGTGCTCCTGGAAACCCTTGAGGCGTTCCTCGCGCACGACGGATCGTGGGCCAGGACCGCCAAGGTCCTGCACCTCCACGTCAACACGGTCCACTACCGCATCGCGCGCGTCGAGGTCCTGACGGGACGGGACCTGTCCCGCCTCGACCACAGGCTGGACCTGCGCGCCGCGCTGCTCTGCCGCTGACGGCACCGCGTACCGTCCGGCACCGCGTACCGTCCGGTGCCACGCGCCCGTCGGGAAGACCGTCCGCGCCGAACTCGACTTCCAGTACTCCAGCTGTAGTTCGTGGCGACCCGTGGGGCAGAGTAAGGGCATGTCTACGTACGAGACGATGTCGTTCCACCTTGAGACCGAGCGCCTGATACTGCGGCCGTGGGCCGAGTCGGACGCCGCCGAGTTCTGCGCCCTCCTCTCCGAACGCGGCAAGGGGACCCCCACGGTTGAGCACATCCGGACGTCCATCGCGGAGCTGCTCGCCGCGACGGCGACTACGGGGATCGCCCTGTTGCCCATCCAGCGCCGTGACGAAGGTGACTTCATCGGCTATTGCGGGTTGATCATCGGCCGCGCCACTCTGGAGGAGCCGGAAATCGCGTATGAGCTGTTCCAGCACGCGCATGGGCGTGGCTACGCCACCGAGGCGGCCGCTGCGGTGCTCGATGCCGCTGTCGCGACCGGGCGGAAACGCCTCTGGTCGACCGTCGGCACGTGGAACACACCGTCGCTCCGCGTCCTTGAGAAGCTCGGGTTCGAGCGGGATCACGTCTCCATGGAAGACAACGGTGAAGTGGTCTGGCTCACCCGCTCGTTGCCGTGACGCGGGGAGCCCGATCGCCTGGACAGCCGTGCGGCCGAGACGTACCCTCCGACTCACCTATTCAAATAATTGAGTACGTGAGTGAGGGTTCATGTACCCCTTCCGCAAGGCGGTCGAGAACCGTGATCCGGGCGCCCTGGAGGCGCTGCTCGCGGACGACGTCGTCTTCACCAGCCCGGTGGCCTTCAAGCCGTACCCGGGCAAGGCGATGACCGCGGCGATCCTCCGCGGCGTCATGCGCGTCTGCGAGGACTTCACCTACGTACGGGAGATCGCGAACCCCGACGGCCGCGACCACGCCCTCGTCTTCACCGCCACGGTCGACGGCAAGCGGCTCCAGGGCTGCGACTTCCTCCATCTCGACGAGGAGGGGAAGATCGATGACCTCACCGTCATGGTCCGCCCGCTGTCCGCCGCGCAGGCGCTCGCCGAGGCCATGGGCGCGCAGTTCGACCGGATCGCCCGGGAGGCGGCGGGCGCCTGAGGCGAGCGACGACGGAAGGGCCGGACCCGCGCACTGTGCGCCGGTCCGGCCCTTCCATTGAGTCGTGCCCCCGGGGTGCCGGGCCCCGAAAGGCCTGGCCCCGAAGGGGCGCACGGTCAGTCCGTGCCGAACTCCATCGCCGCGCGGTCCAGCATCTCCTCGTCTTCGGAGACCTCGCCGCGGGAGGCGATCGCCTCGGCTCCGCCCTCCGGCATCGTCCCGATGAGACCGGTCGCGGCCGCCTGGGCAGCGCCGATCGCCGGGTTGGAGGTGCCGATCAGGCCGATGCTCGCGTACTGCTCCAGCTTGGCGCGGGAGTCGGCGATGTCGAGGTTCCGCATGGTGAGCTGGCCGATCCGGTCCACCGGGCCGAAGGCCGAGTCCTCGGTGCGCTCCATGGAGAGCTTGTCGGGGTGGTAGCTGAACGCCGGGCCCGTGGTGTCGAGGATCGAGTAGTCCTCGCCGCGCCGCAGCCGCAGGGTCACCTCGCCGGTGACGGCCGCGCCGACCCAGCGCTGGAGCGACTCGCGGACCATCAGCGCCTGCGGGTCCAGCCACCGGCCCTCGTACATCAGCCGACCGAGACGCCGGCCCTCGTTGTGGTACTGGGCGAGGGTGTCCTCGTTGTGGATCGCGTTGACGAGCCGCTCGTAGGCCGCGTGCAGCAGGGCCATGCCGGGCGCCTCGTAGATCCCGCGGCTCTTGGCCTCGATGATCCGGTTCTCGATCTGGTCCGACATGCCCATGCCGTGGCGGCCGCCGATGGCGTTGGCCTCCATCACCAGGTCTACGGGGGAGGAGAACTCCTTGCCGTTGATCGTCACCGGGCGGCCCTGGTCGAAGCCGATCGTCACGTCCTCGGTGGCGATCTCGACCGAGGGGTCCCAGAACCGGACGCCCATGATCGGCTCCACGGTCTCCACGCCGGTGTTCAGGTGCTCCAGGGTCTTCGCCTCGTGGGTGGCGCCCCAGATGTTGGCGTCGGTGGAGTACGCCTTCTCCGCGCTGTCGCGGTAGGGCAGGTCGTGGGCGAGGAGCCACTCCGACATTTCCTTGCGGCCGCCGAGCTCGGTCACGAAGTCGGCGTCCAGCCACGGCTTGTAGATCCGCAGGTGCGGGTTGGCCAGCAGGCCGTACCGGTAGAACCGCTCGATGTCGTTGCCCTTGAAGGTCGAGCCGTCGCCCCAGATCTGTACGTCGTCCTCGAGCATCGCCCGGACCAGCAGGGTGCCGGTGACGGCGCGGCCGAGCGGCGTGGTGTTGAAGTAGGCACGCCCGCCCGAGCGGATGTGGAACGCTCCGCAGGTGAGCGCGGCCAGGCCTTCCTCGACCAGGGCGGCGCGGCAGTCGACCAGGCGGGCGATCTCGGCACCGTAGGTCTTGGCGCGGCCGGGCACCGAGGCGATGTCGGGCTCGTCGTACTGGCCGATGTCGGCCGTGTAGGTGCACGGGACTGCGCCCTTGTCGCGCATCCACGCGACCGCGACCGAGGTGTCGAGTCCGCCCGAGAAGGCGATGCCGACGCGCTCGCCGGCGGGAAGGGAGGTGAGGACCTTAGACATGGGAAGAGTATGCATCATCCTGCATGGTCATGCAACGTGGGCTGTCCCGGAGATCGCTGCCGCTTGCCCTTACCCCTGGTACGGTCCCTCATCGGCCGGCGCTCCGCACGAGGTGTACCGGCATTCGGGGAGGGGCGGAGAGGGTGCGGCGCACAGTCGGAGTGCTTCCTGAGGGGCTCGCGGAGGCGATACGCGGGACCGCCGAGGACATAGCGGAGGTCCTGCGCACACCACGGGGCGGCAGCGCCGGGAGTGCGGGGAGTGCCCGGAGTGCTGGGGGTGCGGGGATCGCTGGGAGTGCCGGGAGTGCGGGGAGCGCCGCCGGGCACCGTGGTGGCCTGCCGGTTCCCCGCTCCACCTGGACGGTCGGCGAGGCCGCCGCGCACCTGGCCCAGGCGAACGTCCTGATGGCCGACCTCGCCGCCGGTCGCGAGCGGCCCTACGGCGGCGGCACGCCCGGCAGCCTGGCCGAGGCCAACGAACGGGCCCTCGCCGCGTTCGACGAGCGCGACCCCGGCCCCCTCGCAGGGATGATCACGGAGCACGCCGCCGCCTTCCTGGCCTCCGTCGAGCGGCGCGATCCGGCCGAGACCCTCTCCACCCCGCTCGGCCCGATGGGCCCGGCCGTCCTCGGCTCGTACCTGCTGACCCATATGCTCGGCCACGGCTACGACCTGGCCCTCGCCCTCGGCCGTCCCCACATGCTCGACGCCCGCCGGGTGGAGCTCACCCTCCCGTTCATGATCGCGGCGATGCCGAGGGTGACCGATCCGGCCGCCGTCGCCGGGCTGACCGCGCGGTTCGCGATACGGCTCCGGGGCGGCCCGGCCTTCGGCGTCACCGTCACGGGCGGAGTGGTCCTGGCCGCCCCCGAACCGCCCGCCCGGCCGGACTGCACGATCCTCACGGAGCCCGTCGCCTTCCTCCTGCTCGGTCTGGGCCGGCTCGACCCGTGGCCCGTGATCGCCCGGGGCAAGGCGCTCGGCTGGGGCCGCAAGCCCTGGCTCGCGCCCCGCTTCCCCCGCCTCTTCCGCGCGCCCTGAGGCCGGGCGCCGCCGGGCCGTCCCCCGCGCGCGGAGGCGCGAGCGGATGGATGCTGGAGGTAACCGGGCGAACGGCCGTCGCGGAGAACCGGGCGGACGGACCCGGCGGCGACGTGCGAGGAGGCAGACCATGACACGCACTGTGGAGTGGAAGGTCGGCCTGGAACTGGTCGAGGAGAGCGGCAGGACGGAGGCCGAGGCCCGGCTGACCACCGGAACCTCGACCATCACGGGCCACGGCTCCGCCCGCTGCAACCCGTCGGACGTGGACGTTCCGGCGATCGGCGACGAGCTCGCCGCGAGCCGGGCGATGAAGGACCTGGCCGGCAAGCTCATGCGGGAGGCCAACCGGGAGATGGAGGCGGTGGGCGCGGGGACCGTGCCCCAGCACACCGGTCCCGGCTACGGCTGGCCGGAGGCGGTCTCCTGACCGCCCCGGCGCCCACCCCGTGACGGACCTCGGACGTGGGGCCCTGCGTCCGTCGTGGGGCGGGGCGTGCCCGCTACGGGGCCTCGACTACGGGACCTCGTCGCCGTCCTGGTACGTCAGCCGGTCGACGACCCCTCGTCGCCGTCCTCGTACGTCAGCCGGTCGACGACCTCGACCACCCCGTCCACCGTCTCGCACAGCCGGACCAGTATCGGTCCGAGTCCCCGGCGCTCCAGCGTGCCGCTGAGCGTCACCAGCCCCTCGTCGACGTCGATGTGCACGGCGGCGGGGGAGAGGCGCAGGATGCGGACGACCACGTCCTCCCGGATCTCCTCCTGGATCGAGCGGTCGCGCCGCAGGAACAGCTGAAGGAGGTCGCTCCGGCTCAGCACCCCGATGAGCCGGCCCTCCGCGTCCACCACCGGCAGCCGCTTGACGCGGTGTCGCTCCATCAGGCGGGCGGCCTCGACCGCCGTCCACGAGGGGCGGGCCGTCACGACCGGGCTGGACATCATCGCCTCGGCCGTGCTGGGGCCGTCCTTCGCGGTGTGGCGCCTCAGCAGGTCCGCCTCGGAGACCACGCCCACGGGGCGGTTGTCGTCGTCGACGACCGGGACCGCGGTGATGCCGTACTCGTCGAGGAGCCGCGCGATCTCCTTGAACGAGGTCCCGCGCTGCACCGCGACCGCGGTCGGCGTCATCAGGTCCGCGACACTGCGGTGCCTCATCGTCCGTTCCGTCCCTTCTGCGTTCCGGACTCCATGGTCCCGCACCGGACGTAGTCCTGGTGTGAGGGGGTGGGGAGCCGGGTGTGGAGCCGGGTGCGACGAGGGCTTGCAGGCTTGACATGTACATGGTTACTTTCGGGTAAGTCGCGGTTCCGAGAAGGAAGAAGGACCCCTCATGCCCTCCCCTCGCACGCACCGCCACCGCCGTCTCGGCGGCACCCTCGCGCTCGCCCTCGCCCTTCTCGCCGCGACCGGCGGCACCGGAGTGGCGGTCCCCGGCACGGCCGCCGCGGACACCGCCGCCGCGGACACCGCCGCCGTGGACACGGCCGCCCCCGGTGCGGCCGCCCGGGTGACGGGCGCTTCCGTCACCCCCGCCGGGCTGCGCGAGGTGATGTTCGTCGGCAACAACTGGGACGGCACGGCCGACGTCATCGAGTCCCGGGGCGACTTCCGCCGCATCGGGAGGGTGAACGTCGTCCCCGACCGGGAGGAGCGGCTCCGGGAGATCTACCTGAACCCCGTCAAGCTCGCCTTCTTCCTCGGCGTGCGCAGCGGGCCGGGCGAGGGGCACGACCAGTTCGTCGACGACATGTACTCGACCCCCGACGGCTCCGCCATGGTCGTCTCCCGTCCCAGCTTCGCCGACGTCGTCTCCATCGACCTGCGCACCGGCCGCATCAACTGGCGCTTCCCGGTGGCCGGTTACCGCTCCGACCACATGGCCGTCTCGCCCGACGGAACCCGGGTCGCGGTCTCCGCCTCCACGGCGAACACGGTCCATGTCCTCGACATCGTCACCGGCCGTCAAGTGGGCTCCTTCAAGACGGGCGACAAGCCGCACGAGAACGTCTTCACCTCCGACGGCCTCCTGTGGAACATGTCCATCGGAGAGGTCACCACCGCCCTCGACGCCCCCTGGCTCGACTGGACCAAGGGTGACCGCCGCATCACCGTCGTCGACGCGCGCACCTTCGAGACCGTCCGGGTGATCGACATGCGCACCCGTCTCGACGCCTTCGGCCGCGCCGACCTCTCCGACGCCGTCCGGCCGGTCGCCTTCACCCCGGACGAGAAGAAGCTCTACTTCCAGGTCTCGTTCCTCACCGGGTTCCTGGAGTACGACATCGAAGCCGACCGGATCACCCGGGCCAAGTACCTCCCCGGCAGCCCGGCGACCGACCCCGACCGCACGACCTGGGTCAACGACTCCCGCCACCACGGCCTTTCGATGAGCCCGGACGGCGCCAAGCTCTGCGTCGCCGGCACGATGGACGACTACGCCACCGTCGTCGACCGCGCCACCCTCCAGGAGGGCCCGCTCGTCGAGGTGTCGAAGCCCTACTGGGCGACCGTCAGCGGCGACGGCCGGTCCTGTGTCGTCTCCGAGAGCGGCGCCGACCGCGTCACGGCGATCGACTTCGCCACCGGCCGGCGGGTGGCCACCGTGGACGTCGGTGACCACCCCCAGCGCATCCGGCTCGCCCGCGTGCCCGCCGACTGGACGGGCCCCGCGGGGAGTTGAGCCTCAGCTGCGATGGACCGCGACCTCGTGGAGCGAGTAGCCCCACTGGGTCGCGCGCCGCACCCCCTGGATCCGTACGTACCGTGCGGCCTGTGACGGGAACTCCGCCGTGTCGTAGCCGCCGTCACCGGCCGCCGTCTCCCACGCCGTCCGCCACTCCGTGCCGTTCTCCGACACCTCGATCCGATACTCCCGGGCGTACGCGCGCTCCCAGTCCAGGGTGACCCTGCCCACCGGGCGTACGGACCCGAGGTCCACCCGCCACCACTGGTCGTCCGACCAGTTGCTGGCCCAGCGCGTGCCCACGTCGCCGTCGACGGCGCGGCCCGGCGCGTAGCTCGTGAACGGGTTCCACTCCGAGGAGCTCGCCGAAGTCGCCGCGCCCGAGGCGAGGTTGACGCCCGGCTCGTGCTTCTCGGTCGCCCTCCACGTGGTCAGGTACGACTCCGCGCCGCCGGCCAGCTCGTTCACGACTCCCTGACCGCCGCTGAGCCGGATCTGCTCGATCCAGTCCGGTACGAGTCCGTTGTGCGCGGCGCCGTCGGTGTTGAGGTCCCACGTGCGCTCGCCGGTCACCTGACGGTCGATCACCGAGCCGCCGTCGAAGCTGCGGAAGGGGTACTTCACCGCGTTCGGGGCGTCGGCGCCGACCGGGCCCGGCCAGCCGCCGACCCCGTTCATGTCCGTGCCGTAGCCGAGGCCGACCCGGTACTTCTGCCGGAGCTCCGCCTTCTGCCCCGCCTCGCCGATGAAGCCCTCCGCGCCGTGCATGTACTGGGCGACGAAACCGCCCAGACGGTACAGCCGCTCGGTCCAGTCGAGGTCCATCCAGCTGTGGGTGGAGAGGACGCCCGGGTACTCCTCGGACTCCAGGATGTCGAGCGCCCGGCCGGCGGCCTTGACGCTCATGTGGTCGAGCTCCAGCATCATGCCGCGGTCCATCATGCCCCGCAGCGCGTACTCGCCCAGCCTGCTGAGACCCCGTGTGTTGCACTTGGCGTCCGAGGCGTACGAGGGCACGCTCACCCCGGCCGGCAGCTTCGAGGCCATCACGGGCGCCGCGGCGAGCCCGATCGGGTTGTCCCGCTGCGGACCCGCGCACCGCTCCGTGGTCCAGAAGGTCCCGGTCGACAGGAACTGGCCGATGTTGACGGCCGTTCCGATGGCCCCCTGGTCGAAACGCACCCCGCACAGGGCGTTGTCGAACTTGTGGCACAGGAACATGCTGCGCACCCCGAGCCCGTACAGCTCGTCGAGCCCGCGGTCGATGTCCGCCTTGTCGCACTGGGCGATGTCGAGGATCTGCTTGCAGCCGAACGGCTCCGAGGTCTCGACCCCGAGGACGACCGCGAGCTTCCCCTGCTCGACCACCGAGCGGGCCTGGGCGGCGCTGGTGACGATCCGGAACCAGCCCTTTCCGGGGCCGCCGTACATCCCGTCGACGTACTCCTGCAGCTCGTACGTCTTGCGGGCCTGGAGACGGATCGACTCCATCTCGTCGCAGCCGCGGTCCCGCGGCAGGATCGAGCAGATCAGGCCGTTGGTCACCAGGTCGTTGACGAGCACGCGCTGCCCGCCGCGCCAGGCGCGCTCGACCCAGGCGTAGTAGTTCTGCTGGTGCGTCAGGGAGTTGTGGGCCGGCCAGTCCTTGAACGAGGGCCAGCCGACCGGGTCGTGGTGCCCGTCGGCGCCGCCGGTGATGTTCTCGAACAGCGCGCCCGAGCCGTCGGGGTAGTGCTCGGGACAGTCCTTGAGCGCGTCGGCGGCGCCTGCCGTGGAGAACGTCCTGCCGCAGATCAGCCGGCCGCCGAAGCCCTCGTTGGACATGAGGTGGTTGTGCGCGTCGACGAAGCCGCGCACCTTCCCCTGGGCGTCGGTCCCGGTGAACGGCGCGCCCGTGACGTTGATGCCGGAGTCCGGAGCCGGTCGGGAGGTGGGCTCCCACCACGACCCGCTCGCGGCGCCGGCGGCGGCCGCGGGGACCGGGCCGGAGCCGAAGAGGAGCGCGGCGAGGGCGAGGAACAGGGCGAGGAAGGCGGACCTGCCGCCGGTCCTCCGTTGTGAGGGTCGAGTCATGTTCGGCGATGCCTCCGGTCGGTGGGGGTGTGCCGGGCGCCCCGAGGATCGCGGTGTCGAGCCAGTGAGTCAAGAGTCCGGGACAAATGACCTGTTGGCGAACGACATCGAATGACGAACCGTCACCCCCCGATCAGAAGAACCATCTGATCCGCCGTCATATCGAGCTGACGGTCCGCCACTTGCCGGTCGCCGAGGACCAGGTACTGAAGGGTGAGGCCGTCGATCGCCGCCGCCAGATACCGCGCGAGCACCTCCACCGGCACCCGCGGTTCCACCCCGCGCACCACCCGCACCTGCTCGATCAGGGCGGTCGCGGACACCACGTACTGCTCGTACTGCGCACGCGCGAGATGCTCGAACCCCGGCTCGCGCAGGGCGTACTGGGTGAGGTCGTACGTCAGCATGTGCTCGCCGGGATGGGCCGTGACGTGGTCCCAGTACGTCTGCAGCGCGGCCCTGACGGTCTCGCGCAGCGTGGCCCTCGGCTCGACCGCCGACATCACCCGGGAGACGTAGTTGCCGGTGATCGTCTCGATCGCGGCTTCGAGCAGCGCCTGCTTCGAGTCGAAGCAGTAGTGGAACACGCTCAGCGAGACGCCCGCCTCGGCGCAGATCGACCGGGTGGTCGTCCGCGCGACACCGTCCCTGGTCATCGCCCTGATCGCCGCCTCGACCAGCTGCGTGCGTCGTTCGGCCGACGGCATCCGCGCCATGGTTCCTCCTCGCGTCCGGCGACAGGGTAAGGCGCGAGGCCCGAACCGCGTAACGGAGGGCACTTTCCGCCGGGGCGGGCCGGTCCCGCGACCTCGGCCGGGCCGGGGCGGTCCCGCGACCTGGGCCGGGCCGACCGGGGCAGGGCGGGCCGGGCCGGAGCGGGCCGGTCCCGCGACGGGCGGCGGGACCGGTCACGTGGAGGTGCGCCGCGTCAGTAAGTGGGGGTGTGCGGGGTGTCGCTGTGGCTGACTTCGGTCATGGCGGGCTCCACCACCCGGTAGACGGCGGTCCGCCGGATCGTCACCACGGCCGCCGGATCGTCGCCACCCCGGGTGAGGTAGACGACGGTCGCCCGTCGCGGCGACGACGAGGGGATGTCGATCGAGACCACCGGCGTACGGTCGCCGAGCGAGGCCGCGGCGGCGGGTACGGGCGTCCCGGCGTCGTTGCGCCAGGTGACGAGGCCGAAGAAGCGGCCCGTGCCGCCGGTGGTGACCTTGACGGCCGCCACGGCGTCCGCGGCGCGGTCCCCGGTCACGTCCCCGATGCCGCACTGCGGCTGCAGCTCGATCACGACGCCGTCCCCCTCCCAGCGGCCGTCCGTGAAGGCGATCGTCCCCTCCGGGGCGTCAGGATGACGGAACGCCGAGTTCTGCAACTCGGCGTTCCGCAGCCGGTCGCAGCTGAGCGCGCTCGACGAACCGTCGCCGTCCGGCTTCTTCGAGGGGCTCGGCTTCTTCGAGGCGTCCGGGGACGGCTTGGCCGATTCCTTTCCCTTCCCCTTGCCTCCGTCCTTGCCGCTCCCGTCGCCCTCGCCGGGAGTGCCACCGGGCGTCTTCGAGGAAGCGGCAGGCGTCCCGGGCCGGGCCCCCGACCCCGTACCGGTGCCATCCGAGTCCTGGCACCCCACCGCCCCGGCCGCCAGTGCGAGGGCGGCGATCAGCCATGTTCCCTGGGCCGTCCGACTACTGGTCCTCTTCATCGCAGCTTCCCCCTTGCGCGCTCCCGCCGCCCGTCCGCCGGCCGGCAGGGGCGAAGACGCGCCACCCCGCGCCGCGGTTGCGGTCAACCGGACTCGCGGCAAAGAGAAGGGGCGAGGCTCTGTCGCTGGCCCTACGTTTGGCGATAATGAGACCCCCTTCTCTCCATCCCCCGAAGAGCGCACCTGTGATCGACAGCACCACCTCCCTCCAGGCCCCGCAGCAGGCCGAGATACGCGCCGAGCGCCGACGGATCGTCGAGTCGGTCCACGCCCATCGCCGACTGCTCGCGGCACGGCGGCCCTTCGAACTCGCCGATCGGCGACGGCTCGACCGGGAGGCCGCGGAACGTGACCGTGCCGCGGCCCGGCGGGGCAAGGCCCTGCACCGCATCCACGAGAAGCGGGTCAGGAACGAACGCTCGCTCACGGGCAAGCTGACCGGCCTGGACGGGAAGCGCGCCGGCCGGGAGCGGCAGGCGCTCGCCGTCCTGCGGCGCGAGTCGATCGAACGGTCGCTGCGCGGCACGCGCCTGACCGCGAGCCAGGTGAACGGCATCGGCAGCGGACTGGTCCGCGACCTCGCCGCGCAGGGGATCACGACGGCCGCCGACTTCCGGCGCGTCAGCTGGGGCAAGTCCCCCAACGGCCGCGGCGGCGAGGTGCTCTACATCCACCGTACGCAGGGCCGGAAGGTCCACATCAACGGTATCGGCGAGCACCGCGGCCGACCGCTGATGGAGTGGCGGAGGGCCGCCGTCGCCCGGGCGGAGGCGCGCGCCCCGCACGAGCTCCCGCCGGACGAGCGGCACCGCATCGAGGAGATCATCGAGAACGAGCGGGTCCGTATCCAGGGAGAACTCGCCGAGCTCCCCCGGACCGCGGAGGCCGCGCGCGCCGAGGTCGAACAGATCCTCGCGGAGAAGCTGGTGGCGCTCACCGCCGCCGAGCGCGCGGCGCAGGAGGAGGCCGATCGGCGAAGGGCCGAGTTCGACGCGATGGGGGAGCGGCTGCTCGCGCTACGGGCCGAACTGGCCGCCCATGTCGACCGGTACGGCGATCTGGGGCTGCGGGACCGCCGGGCGCGCTCCCGGGCCCTGCGCCCCGTACCGGCCGCGCCCGCGGCGATTCCCGCGCCCCGCGCCCCGGGGATCCGGGCGAAGGGGACGAACCCTACGGACCTGCCGGACCCGACGGAGCCGACCGGCGTGACCGACCCGACGGACCTGACCGGCCCGACGGATCCGTCGGGCGTCGCCCGCGCCGCTGGTCCCACCGGTCCCACTGGCTCCACCGGCCTCACCGACGTCCCGTACGCTTCCGGAGTCCGGGCGGGCCTCGGCTGGCTCGTACCGGTCGCTTTCTTCGCGCTGACGACGGTGCTGGGCGCGGGAGAGACCGGGGACACCCCGCTCTGGTTGCGCGTGGCGGCCCGACTCGTCGCCCTGGCCGTCGCCGCGGAGCTGCTGCGGCTCTGGATCCCGCGCAGGAACTGGCGGACGGCGGGCCCGATGCCCGTCGGAACCGGGCTGTGGGTCGCGGGTGTGTTCCTGGGGCTCGCCGCCGCGAGCATGTTCACCGACCCGCTGTACGCGGCCGGCGGCGCCCCCTGGGCCCTGGCCGCGGTGTCGGCGCTCCTCGTCCTGGCAGGCGTCGTCCGCCGCGGCAGGGCCGTGGCCGCCACCGGCTGACCCGCGGCCCAACCGCCGGAGGGCTCAGTCCCGCTCCAGGTCCAGGACCTCGCGCAGGGCCGCCACCGCGTGCGCGCGGTGCTCGTCGAGCCACCGCACGGCGGCGTCCTCGTCGCCGTGCAGCAGGGCGGAGAGCACGGCGCGGTGCTCGTGCACGGCCTGCTCGCGGTGCCGGGTCTCCGTGTAGTACAGCGAGCGGTACGCGTCGGTGGAGTCCCACAGGGTCGCGATGAGGCGGACGAGGCGCGGCATCCCGGACGCCTCGATCAGGGTGAAGTGGAAGCGCCTGTTGGCCGCGGCCATCCGCGGTACGTCACCGTCCTCGGCCGCCCGCTCCACCTCGCGCTGGATCCGTTCGAGCGCGGCGAGCGTGCCGTCCGGCATGCGTCCCACGGCCATCCGCACCGCCTCCGTCTCCAGGAGCTCCCGGATCCGGTAGATCTCCTCCAGATCGGCGAGCGACAGCTCCGCGACGAAGTACCCCCGGTGTATGTGGTGGACGACCAGCCCCTCGGCCTCCAGGGACTGGAGCGCCTCCCGCAGCGGCACCCGGCTCACGTCGAGCCGCGCCGCGAGCGCGTCCTGACGGATCTGGTCGCCGGGCTTGAGCTCCCCACTGGTGATGGCGCGCCGCAGTTCCTCCAGGACGAACTGCTGGGCGGTCTGCGGCCGCCGCTTCTGCACCGCGCTGCTCATCGCCTGTGACCTTCCGTTCCTCATGTGGCCCACCGGCCGCTCCCGCCGCCGGTGACGACCATCTTCCTATGGATCAGGGCGTGCGCGCGGGCCGTCCCAGCGCGGCGAGCAGCCCGGCGGTGTGCTCGCCCAGGCGCGGGGGAGCGCTGCGGTACGAGGGCGGGGTGGCGCCGAGCCGGATCGGGTTGACGACCTGGCCCGGGCCGGCCGCGGACTCCGGGACCCGCGGGGAGAGGCCCAGCCGGTCGGCGAGGTCGAAGGCGGCGGCCAGGTCGTTGATGGGCCCGCAGGGCACCCCGGCGGCGGTGAGCTCCTCGAACCAGCTGTCGGCCGTCCGCGCGGCGAGCGGCCCGGCCAGCGCCGCGACCAGCTCGTCCCGGTGGGCGACCCGGGCCGTGTTGGTCGCGAAGCGCGGGTCCTCGGCGAGTCCGGGCCGGTCGAGCCGCTCGCACAGGGCGCGGAACTGCCGGTCGTTGCCGACCGCCAGGACCAGCGGCCGGTCCTCGGCCTCGAAGACCTCGTACGGCGCGATGCTCGGGTGCCTGTTGCCCATCGCGCGGGGGACGACGCCGGCCCCGAGATGCGCGGCGGACTGGTTGGTGAGCGCCGAGAGCAGGGAGGTCAGCAGGGAGACCTCGACGCGCTGGCCCTCGCCGGTGCGCTCGCGGTGCCGGAGGGCGGCGAGGATCCCGAGCCCCGCGTGCAGGCCGGTGATGACGTCGACGAGCGCGACACCCGCCTTCGTCCCCGGTCCGTCCGGTTCGCCCGTCACGCTCATCAGGCCGCCCATGGCCTGGACGAGCAGGTCGTAGCCGGGCAGCCGGGCCCCTTCGGCGGCGCCGAAGCCGGTCACCGAGCAGTACACGAGCCCGGGGTTGCCCGCGCGCACGTCCTCGTAGCCCAGGCCCAGCTTCTCCATCGTGCCGGGGCGGAAGTTCTCCACCAGGACGTCCGCGCGGTCGACGATCGCGCGCGCCGCCGCCAGGTCCGCGGGGTCCGCGAGATCGAGGGAGACGGAGCGCTTGTTCCGGTTCACCCCGAGGAAGTAGGTGGCCTCGCCACCGGCGAACGGCGGTCCCCACGCACGCGTGTCGTCGCCGGAGCCGGGCCGCTCGATCTTGATGACGTCCGCGCCCAGGTCGGCGAGGAGCATCGTCATGTACGGCCCCGCGAGCACCCGGCCGAAGTCGGCGACGACGATCCCGGACAGTGCCCCGCCCTCCGCCGCGCCCGTCGTGCCCGGCTGATCTGCGCGCATTCCGCTCTCCCTCGCTGGCGATGCCGGCAATCGGATCCAGTCGGACCGTATGGCGCGAACATCGGATTTTCAATACTGGATCCAATATCCGATCTGGCGCTACGCTTCGGCTCGCCGAGTTGCCACAGTCGCCAGCCGCCGGGAGGCCGTCCGTGAAGTCGTCGCAGTCCTCGAAGTCGTCGCAGTCATCGAGTTCCGCCCCCGTCCACCCCTTCGACCTCCTCGCCATCGACGGACTGCTCACCGACGAGGAGCGCGAGATCCGCCGGACCGTGCGGACCGTCGCCGACCGCGAGCTGCGCCCGCACGTCGCCGGCTGGTTCGAGAAGGGCGAGATCCCGGCCCGCGAGCTCGCCCGCACCCTCGGCGGCATCGGCGTTCTCGGCATGCACCTGGAGGGCTACGGCTGCGCCGGCACCAACTCCGTCGCGTACGGCCTCGCCTGTCTGGAGCTGGAGGCCGTCGACTCCGGGCTGCGCTCCCTCGTCTCCGTCCAGGGCTCCCTCGCCATGTACGCGATCTGGCAGCACGGCTCCGAGGAGCAGAAGCAGCGCTGGCTGCCGAAGATGGCGGCGGGCGAGTACATCGGCTGCTTCGGTCTCACCGAGCCCGACGCGGGCTCCGACCCCGGGGCGATGCGGACCAACGCCAAGCGCGACGGCTCGGACTGGGTGCTCAACGGCACCAAGATGTGGATCACCAACGGCTCCGTGGCCGACGTCGCCGTCGTCTGGGCCCGCACGGAGGAGGGCGTCCGCGGCTTCCTCGTCCCGGCGGGCACTCCCGGCTTCAGCGCCCCGGAGATCAAGATGAAGCTGTCGCTCCGCGCGAGCGTCACCAGCGAACTGGTCCTGGAGGACGTGCGCCTCCCGGCCGACGCGATGCTGCCCGGCGCCCGCGGCCTCTCCGGCCCGCTCGGCTGCCTCAACGAGGCCCGCTTCGGCATCGTCTTCGGAGCCCTCGGCGCCGCCCGCGACTGCCTGGAGACGGCCATCTCCTACGCCCGCGACCGGACCGTCTTCGCCCGCTCCCTCGCCTCCTACCAGCTGACCCAGCAGAAGCTCGCCGACATGTCCGTCGAGCTCGGCAAGGGCATGCTGCTCGCCCTTCACCTCGGCCGCCTCAAGGACGCGGGCGAGATCACCGCCGAGCAGATCAGCGTGGGCAAGCTGAACAACGTCCGGGAGTCGATCGCGATCGCCCGCGAGTGCCGCACGATCCTGGGTGCCAACGGCATCACCCTGGAGTACCCGGTGCTGCGCCACGCCAACAACCTGGAGTCGGTGCTCACCTACGAGGGCACGAGCGAGGTCCACTCCCTGGTCATCGGCAAGGCGCTCACCGGCGAGCAGGCCTTCCGCTGACCCAGCAATCCCTTCTGATCCCTTCTGATCCCTTGACGGGGGCGGGCTGACCGACCGGAGGCCGGTCAGCCCGCCGTCACCCGGCCGACGAAGGCGTCGAGGTTCGCCGTCGTCCGGGCGATCTGCTCGTCGACGCTGAGGGACTCCTCGTGGCGTCGGCCGCGCAGCTTCGGCTGCCGCTTGCCCCGGATGTAGAGGGAGCAGGCCAGGTCGGCGCAGAGGTAGATCCCGACCGTGTTCCCCTCGCGGCCGCGGCTCCCGGCGAGCGGTGCCACGAGGAGCGTGACGCCCGAAGAGGCGTGTCCGGTAAGGCAGACCTGGCACATGCTCGACTTCACGGCGCTGGTCCGGCCGGTGGCCGGGACCCGCAGGGTCACGCCGAGCGGCCCGTCCTCGCGCGGGACGACCAGGTGCGCGCGCAGCGGCGCGCCCGGGTCGACCCAGCCGAGGAAGTCCAGGTCGTCCCAGGGGAGTTCGGCGAAGTCGAGCGGCAGCTTGAGGCGCGCCGCCTCACCCTTGGTGCAGTTCACGAAGGACGAGCGGATCTGTTTGTCAGTCAGTGGTTCCACTCGGTGGACCGTACACGGACCACCGTGGGCGGGCATCCGAATAAGGGCCGCACAGGGGCCGCGCATAGGGGCCGCCGACGGGTCTCAGGCCACCCAGTCCGGCAGGGCCGGGTCGGCGTACCGCCCCGGAGCCCCTTCGAGGGCCGCCGCGAGCCGCTCGGCCGCCGGCTCGTACACGTCCTCCGGCAGCGTGTACGGGATCCGCAGCCGGTGCTCGTGCGTGCCCGGGTCCACGCCGAAGCGCGCGCCGCCCTCCACCCGCACCCCGTGCCGCAGGGCGCGGGCCGAGAGGGCGGAGGCGACCGGGCGGCCCAGGTCGATCCACAGGCACATGCCGCCCGGCGGCACCGTCCAGCGCCACTCCGGCACGTGCCGGGCCAGCGCGGCGGTCAGCGCGTCCCGTCGCCGCCGCAACTCCTCGACGCGCAGCGGCAGGACGGTGTCGAGCCGCTCCAGCAGGGCGACCGCGACCAGCTGGTCCAGGACGGAACCGGACAGGTCGGCGGTGATCCGCACCCGGGCCAGCTCGTTCACCATCCGGGACGCGGCCCGGACCCAGCCGACCCGCAGCCCGCCCCAGCAGCTCTTGCTGAGCGAGCCGACGGAGACGATCTGCTCGCCGTCGCCCCCGCCGGCCGCCGCGGCGAAGGGCAGCGGGGCGGGCACGTCGAGGGCGATGTCCGTGAGCGTCTCGTCCGCCACCAGCCAGGTCCCGGTGGCGCGCGCGGCCCGCGCGAGCTCCCTGCGCTGCTCCTGCGGCATGAGGTGCCCGGTCGGATTGTGGAAGTCGGGGATCAGATAGGCCAGGCGTGGCGCTGTCTGCCGGAGCGCGGCGTCGACGAGCCCGGTGTCCCAGCCGGTCTCGGTCACCGGCACGGGCGTGATGCGGAGCATGCGCCCGCGCATCGCGTCGAGGGCGTTCGTGTACGAGGGGTTCTCGGCCAGCACCCGGTCGCCGGCCCGGCCGAGCAGCGCGAGGACGAGCGACAGCGCCTGCTGCGCCCCCGTGGTGACGAGGATCTGCTCGGGCATGGTCGGCAGGCCCCGGGCCGTGTACCGCTCGGCGATCGCCGCGCGCAGCGCGGGCAGCCCGTACGGGTGGTAGCCCTGCGAGCCGGCGTAGCGGGGGAGCTCGGCGGCGGCCGACGCCAGCGCGGCGGCGAGCTCCTCCGGAGCCTGGGGCGCGGCCAGGGCGAGGTCGATGGTCGACCCCCCGTCGTCCTGGAAGGCACCGAGGGCGATCGGCGCCTGGCCGTCCGGAAGCGCGGTCCAGGTGCCCGCGCCCCGGCGGCTGTGCGCGTAACCGCTCTCGCGCAGCAGGTCGTAGGCCCCGGTCACGGTCGTCCGGCTGACCGCGAGCACCGTCGCGAGCTCGCGTTCGGCCGGCAGCCGGAGGCGGAGCGCGACCCGCCCGTCGAGCAGGGCCTCGCGGACGGCCCGCGCGAGCTCGCGGTAGCCGAACCTGCCCTCGGGGGGAGGGGTGAGGAGCGACGCGAGTTGGCGGCCCGTCAGGGTCCGGTCCGCTGTGTGGACCACACGTGCCACTGCCATGCCAATCACTCCTTATTGGCTCTGCTGCCCAGGCCAATAAGACTACAGACTCCTTCGCAGTGGCCTGGTGGCCATGTTCCCCACGGGAGAGGAGACGACCGATGTCCGGACACTTCACCGACCGCGACGAGCGGATGTGGCAGCTGCGCGCCGAGGAGCGCGCGGCCCGGCCCCTGCCGATCGGAGCCTGGCTCCGTGGCCTGCGCGCGGCGATCGGGACCGGCTCGGCGTGGCGCGAGACGGCGGGGCGCGAGACGGCGGGGCGCGACACCGCGAGGCGTGACACGGCGACGCCCGCTCCCGCGACGCCCGCCCCGGCGACGGCGGCCTCCATGCCGCGCGCCACGGCGTGACCGGGACGTACCCACCGGTCCCCGAGCAGGCCGTCGGGCGGGTCGTCGTCGGGGTGAGCGGCTCGCTCGCCTCGCTCGCCGCCCTGCGGTACGCGACCGCCCTCGCCCGGCGGGAGTCCGTGCCGCTGCTCGCGGTGCTGGCCTGGGCGCCGCCGGAAGGGGAGGCGCTGTACGCCCGGACGCCCGACCGGGAGTGGGCGCGGCTGTGGGGCCGGGACGCCCGGAGCCGTCTGCGGGGTGCCTTCGCCGATGCCCTCGGGGCCGCCCCCGAGGGCATCGAGGTCGAGCGCCGGATCGTCAGGGACGCCCCGGCTGCTGCCCTCCGCGCGGCGGCGGACCGCCCGGGCGACGTCCTCGTCGTCGGTGCCGCGTCGCGCCGGAGTCGTCTCGCGCGGCTGCGCCGCCGGCCGGTCCTGCGGGCGCTCCAGGAGCGCGCGGCCCGCCCCGTGGTGACCGTGCCGGGTCCGGTGCTGCGTCCGGGGGAGGCACGGGTCCTGCGCCGGAACGCGCGTACCTCCGTACCGGACGGAGCCGGGACGGAGGTACGCGGGGAAGAGATCGGCCCTTCGCCGGGGCGGCCTTGAGGACGGGGAATTCGGGGAAGCGTCGGGCGAACGGCGCGGTCCCCGGGCGGCCGGACGCCGACACGGAGCCCGAGGCCGAGCCGCCGGCCGTCCCCGACACCGACGGCGAGTTCGACAGGGACTGAGACAGGGACTACGGCAGGGGCACAGGGACCGAGGCAGGGACTACGACAGGGGCTGGGACTGCGGGGACACCGTCGAGACCGACTCGTCCGCCGACTGGCTCGTCGTCAGATCCGCGGACCCGTCCGTGGCCGGCCCGGACGCCGGACCCGACGACTCGGCCGGCGGTGGCGACTCGGCCGGCGGTGGCGACTCGGTCGACGGCGTGGTGTCGGACGGGCTCGTCGAGTCGGACGGCGATGTCGGTGAGGACGTCGACGCGGAGGGGGACAGCGTCGACGGGCACGGCGACGGGGTGATCCCGTTGCTCGGGGTCGGGGTCTCCGTGCCCGTCACGGTCACACAGGGCACCGGCGACAACGGCGAGACCGACGGGGAGGTGGAGACCGAGGTGGACGGCGACACCGAGGGCGACTTCGACGGCGAGGGCGGCGGGGGCGGCGGGGTGGGCTTGTCGTGCTGGCCGGTGTCGCCGTGCTGCCGGGCGAACCAGCTGTCGTTCTCGGGGTCGTACACCACGAAGACGTTCACGACCGTCACCGACGGCGCCACGACGACGACCTGGGAGGAGTTGTACCCCTGCCACGGTGTGCCGCTCGTCCGCGGCTCCTTCTGCGCGACCGGTTCGGTCAGCGGATTGCCGCACGCGCAGCGCACCCGGGGCACTCCCCGGCCGTCGACCATGACCGCGGTCCCGCTCTGGAGGACCGCCTGGTACGTGGTGGCGGAGCCGTCCTGGAAGCCGTGGTTGGTCACCCGGGTGTCGACCCGGAGCTGAAGCGGGGTCAGGGAGCGGAGATAGCCCGGAACCTCGTTCGCCTCGATGCCCAGGACCGAGGCGAAGGCCGCGTTCTTGGCGGGCTCGGCGGCGAGGAAGCGCACCTGCTGCTCGACGTCGCAGCTCGCGACCGACTGCGTCCCGCCGTAGAGGCCGGGCGCCGAGCCCGACACCCGGGGCGTGCCCGCCTCGGCCGAGGTGGTACGGGGCGGGATCGAGGCCGGCGAGGCGGAGCCGTCGCCGGTGCGGGCCGTCGACTGGGTGAAGGGGGCGGGTCCGGACGCGGAGGCGTTCTGGAGGAAGACCTCGCCGCCGCCCGATCCCGTCGTGCCGCCCTTGTCGTCGGGCTGGTTGGTGAGGACGACGGCCAGGGCGGCGGCCGCCACCAGGATGGCGGTGGCCGACGCGACCTTCGGGACGGAGCGCCACCACGGGCCGCCGCCCTTGTCGGAGTCGCCGTTCCCCGCGCCCGGAGGACCGCCGCCGGCTGGGCCTCCGCCGGCCGGGCCTCCGCCGGAGGAGCCGCCTCCGCCCGCGCCGCCGCCGGAACCGCCGCCCCCCGGGCCGCCGCCGGAGGGTGGTCCGGGAGGTGGTGGGGGCGCGGCGGACCCGGGACGGGTGCTCGGCCCCGAGAGGGGGCCGGAGGGCGGGCCTGACGGGGGAACCGACGGGGGGCCGGACGGCGGGTGGGAAGTCACATTTTTCCCTTTCTTCCGTTCCGCGCCCATTGTGTGCGCGGAACAGCCCCCGCCCGCAAGCGGAGGACCACCGCCCGCGACCGGACGATCACCCGGAATCCCCGGTCCACAAGCGGGCGGCCTCGACCGGTACTAGCGTGGTCAGGGTGAGCAGTCGGCTCTCCACCTCCGCGAGCCCCGCGACCCCGACCGGGCTCTTCCTGCGCATCGGCGTCCAGGCCCTGGCAACGGTGTTCGCCGGGTACGTGGCGATGGGCGTCTTCGCCGGGCTCGGCCTCTGGGCGGCCGGCGCGGCCGATCTGCCCGGCGGCTTCACCGCCGTACTCGCCGCGGTCGTCGTCATGGCCGCGGGCGGCAAGATCGACCTCTCCGGCGACGCCGGAGCCCTCGCCGGAACCCAGGCCGAACTGACCGCGATGCCCCTCACCGTCACCCTGGTGGGCGCACTCGTCACCGGCTATTGCTTCCTGCGTCCCCTGCGCCATCACGCGGTGGCCGGCTCCCGCGAACTCCTGCTCCGCGCCGCGAGCACCGTCGTCCTCTGGCTGGTCGCCCTCGCGGGCCTCTCCGCCCTCGCCCGGCACGACTTCCCGATCACGATCGGCGGAGACACCTCGGACACCTCCGAGGACTCCCTCGGCGACATCTTCGGGGAGCTCCTCGACGCCACGAACCCCACCGTCGGCTTCCGTACCGACGTCGGCCCCACCCTCTTCTACGGACTCCTGTGGATCCTCGGCGTGCTCGCCATCGCCCTCCTGGTCTCCCGCAAGACCCCGCTGCCGGCCCGGCTCGTCCGCTTCCACGAGCCCGTCCGGCCCGCCGCCCACGCGATGCTCCTGCTGCTCCTCGCGTACGTGGCCGTGGGCCTGGTCATCGGGATCGTCGTCGCGGCGACCAGGGGACACGTCGCGGAGACCCTCGCCGTCCTCCTGCTCGGGCTGCCCAACGTGGCCTGGCTCGCGCTGGGCGTGGGCATCGGCGGGTCCTGGGAGGGCAAGGTCGAGGGCCCGTTCGGCCTCCCCATGCCCCAGGTCCTCGACGCCGTCCTCCGCGACGGCGGCGGTGACGGTACGGAGCTGTCCACGGTCGACCTGTCCTCGCTCGCCGCGCAGGACGGCCGGGCCTGGTGGCTGCTTCCCGTCGCCGCCGTCCTGGTCCTCGCGGCGGCCTTCCTGGCGGCCGTCCGCTCCCCGGCCCGGATCCGGCTCTGGCAGCACTCCCTGCACGTGGGGGTCGCCTTCGCGCTGACCATGCTGGTCGCCGCCCCCGTCACCCTGGTCGAGGCCCGCTTCGGCCTCTCGATCCTCGGCATCGGCGACCTCGAATCGCTCGGCGGAGAGGTGCTGCTGCGCCCGCACGTCTGGAAGATCGTCGGGTTCGCCCTGCTCTGGGGCCTGGTCCTCGGCTTCCTCGGCGGCCTGCTCGCCTCCCGGGTCCACCGCAAGGGCGAGGTCGAACAGCGGCAGCCGCAGCCGCCCGCCGCCTAGGTTGCCCGTCCGGCCCCGACGGCAGCTGATCGGCGGCGTATGGTCGGGACGGGTGTTCCGTGGCGGGACGTACCCGCCGAGTACGGGCCGTGGGGCGTCCTGCATTACATCCGTCAACGAGTGGCCCAGCGGACCGCGCCCGTGCGGCAGCGCCTGTGCACGTTCCGCCATGACCCACGGCCGTCATGCGGCGGGGTCCACGTTCCAAGCCTCGGGCCGGGGGGAACGCGTTCAGGCCTGCCGCCGGAGCATGATCGTCAGGACGGCGAGGCTGTGGGTTCGTAAGGGGGTTCGGAGGGCGGTGTGGTGGACCCGTCGTCGGCAGTCGTCGGCTCCTCGCTCGGTGGCGTGCTGCTGGGTCCTTCGTCTTCGGTGTAGGTGCTAACCGGTGTCTCGTGCACGGGCGGCTGCTCTGGATCGCTGCTGGATGTGTTGACGCCTACTGTCAGTGCGCCGATGGCGAGCACTGTCGTCACGAGCCCGATCAGGAACATCTTCCTTCGTCGCGAAGGTGACGAGGAGACATGAGGACCAGAGACGCCGTCCTGCCGAAGCTGTTCCTGGCTGTCCGCCTCGCACTTTTGTGCCGCATGGGGAGCGATGGGGTTGAGTACTGGTGTAGAGCCGGTGGATCTCGGGCCGCTCACCTCGGCTGCCACGATGTCTGCGGGAGGCCCAAGTCGCTCCAGGACGGTCCGGACTACTTCGGCATGCCGGGCGTCCGCTTCTTCCAGGCCGGCTTCTATGTGTTCGACAATTTCCTGCCTGAGCTCCACGCGTCGGTCGGCGGGAAGGAATACAGACGCGTTGTCGAAGCGGCGTAGGTACTCGTCTATGAGCTGATCTCGAGTCGAAGTCACTCGTGGCTCCCTTCACTGCTCAGGAGGTTGTCGACAGTGGTTCTGAAAGTTCCCCACTCGGCTGCGAACTCATCCAGCGCTCCTCGCCCCGTCGCGGTCAGCGTGTAGTAGCGGCGGGGAGGGCCTGAGTCGGACTCCCTCCACACCGTGTTGACCCATCCCTCTTTCCGAAGGCGTGAGAGGAGCGGATAGATAGTGCCTTCACTGGTCACCAGTCCGTGGGCATCGCACAATTCCCGCACTAGATCAAAGGCGTACTTCTCCCCGTCACGCAGAAGCGCCAATACGCAGAACTGCAGGATCCCCCGACGGAGTTGACTCACTCCTGAACGTGACCCACCCGGCAGTACCATGTGCAGCAAGGTACCTGGTGGGCACCCAATCCCGCTAGCCTCGCCGCCTCTTCTGCCAGGCCACCAAGCTCCGAACGGCTTCTGGCCACTCGGCTGTTCGTCCTTGCGGAGTGCTGCGGGCAACCTCTGCCGGGTAGCCGGGGCGAGTGTTTCCAGCTTCCTGGGACCAGGGGGCTGCGGTATTGATGTTGACGCCGAGCAGCCGGCTGAGGACCCAGGGCAGGCGAGGTCCGGGTGTGCGTCGGGGTGCTGAGGGCGGGGTCGGGATCCCGGTCGCGTGCGATCTTCCCTTTACGAAGACGGCTCGGCCGTCGGCGTGGGGCGTCTGGACGCGTACGCCCGGGGGGAAGCGCCGGCCACGGTTTGGGCCTGTCCGGTGCGGCGAGCTGGGTGGCGAGGCGCTTGCGGAGCGCGGGCGGGAGGCCGTCCCGGGTTCGGGGGCCACGTCGCTCTCCAGGTGATCGTGTCGTGGCCGATGCGGACGCCGGTCCGGTCGGCTGACCCTTCATCCCGCCGGCTAGAGCTCCCGGAAGACCGGCCGCGCCCACGCGGGCGGGTCCGGTGGCGGGCCGAGCGGCCGGGGGCCCGGTGTGACCACCGGGTCGCCGATGGTGCCCGGGTCCGCCAGCGTGGCCCGTAGCTCCGCGACGAACTCCAGGCACGTCCCGTACCGCTCCTCGGGCGTCTTCGCGAGCGCCTTCGCGAACACCGCGTCCGCCGCCTCCGGAAGTCCCGGACGGACCTCGGACAGCGGGGGCGGCGGATCGTACTGCTGCGCCCACAGCACCGCCCAGTCCGTGTCGCGGCGGAAGGGTGGCGCGCCCGCCAGGGTCTCGTACACCACGCACGCCAGGCCGTAGACGTCGCACCGGCCGTCCACCGGCTTCCCCGAGATCTGCTCGGGCGCCACGTAGTCCAGCGTGCCGACGAACTCGCCCACCGTCGTGAACCCGGTGAGCGAGAGCGACTTCTTCGTCAGCCCGAAGTCGGTGAGGTACACGTGCTCCGGGTGGTCGCGGTCGGTGCCCTCGGCGACCAGGATGTTGCCGGGCTTCACGTCCCGGTGGACCAGGTCGTGCGCGTGCGCCGCGTCCAGGGCGGAGGCCACCTGTACGGCGATCCGCCCCGCCTTCACGGGCGGCAGCGGCCCCTCGCGGTCGAGCAGGGCCGCCAGGTCCTGCCCCGCCACGTACCGCATCGCGATGTACAGCACGCCCTCCGTCTCGCCCGCGTCGAAGACCGGCACGATGTGGGGGTGGTCGATCGACGCGGCGACCCGGGACTCGTGCGCGAAGCGCTTGCGGAAGGTGTCGTTGCGGGCCAGTTCGGGGGCGAGGAGCTTCAGGGCCACCGTCCGGTCCAGACGCAGGTCGCGGGCCCGGTAGACGACGGCCATCCCGCCGCGCCCGATCTCGCCCTCCACGCGGTAGCCCGCGATCTCCTTGCCGAGCAGTCCCGAGGGACGGCCCGCCGGGAGGTCCTCGTCCCGGGGCGCGGTGCCGGCCATCAGTCCTCACCCGCCGGGTCGGGCGGCCGTTCCACGACCTGCGTCGGCGGTGGCCCGGCCGCCACCGCGGGGTCCACCCGGGGCACCACCTGGGTCGGCTCGTACGCGACGGGCTCGGCGACAGCGGGCTCGGCCACCGCCGTGTCCCCGGACGCCCCGGCGGACGGCGACTCCTCGGACCCCGCTCCCACCCGGTCGCCCGCGGCGGGCGCCGAGTCGGGGGCGTCGGCAGCCGGCGACGGGGCCGCGGCGGCGGCGTACGTGCTCAGACCGAGGCCGTCGCAGAACACCCAGCGCTCGTGCTCCGCGTCGTACAGCCACACGGACTCGCCGTCGACGACCATGCCCACCCGCAGGCCGCGGGTCCGCAGCCGGAAGGCCTCGCCGTCCAGGCGACCCGCGCCCAGCTCCTCGGCCGCCCGCCGGTAGCGGCCGAGCGCGTCCTCTGCGCGGGCGATCAGGGGCCGCGGATCGGCCGTCCTGGTGAGCGACCGGCCCGCCGCCGGCGGATCGTCCGGCACGGTGACGAGGAGCCGCGCGTCGACCCACGCCGACCAGCCGTTGGAGCACAGCACGCGCCCCCAGTCGCCGGCCCGCTCCATCAGCCGTACCGGCAGGAACGCGTCGAGCGAGGCCGTCGGAAGCCCCGGATCCGGGGTCTCCCAGGCGGAGAGTCCGTCGCGCGGCACGACGTGGGTGGGCCGGAAGTCCGGCACGTAGTCGGGTACGGGGACGCTCACGGGCCCTACCTCCGCATCACGACCGGCTCGTGGCGGCGCAGCAGCCGCGCCACGACGACACCGAGGGCGAGACAGATCACGACCAGCATGCCCATGTCGAACAGCCAGGCCTCCAGCGTGTGGTGCATCAGCGGATCGTCGGTCTTCTCGCTCGGCGCGACCGCACCGATGTCGATCGTCGCGCCCATCGCGGCGAACGCCCAGCGCGACGGCACCAGCCAGGCCAGCTGCTCCAGGCCGGGCGTACCGCGCACGGTGAGCAGCGCTCCGCAGAACACCACCTGCACGATGGCGAGGAGGACGAGCAGCGGCATCGTCACCTCCTCCTTGCGGACCACCGCCGACACGAGCAGACCGAGCATCATCGCGGTGAAGGCGAGGAGCGCGACGGCGAGCGTGATCTCCACGAGCGGGGGCAGCAGGACACCCTTTCCGCCGGGCACGTTCAGCGGCACGCCGATCAGGGCCACCAGGGTCAGGACCACCGCCTGCACGACCGTGATCAGACCGAGGACCACCACCTTGGAGGCGAGGTACGCGGAGCGGGACAGGCCGACGGCTCTCTCGCGCCGGTAGATCGTGCGCTCCTTGACCAGCTCGCGCACCGCGTTCGCCGCGCCGGTGAGGACGCCGCCCACACACAGGATGAGCAGCACGTTCAGGGTCGACTCGGGATTGAGCGCGCCCTCGGACAGGGCGCGGGCCATCGCGCCCATCACGAACGGCAGCGCGATCATGATCGCGAGGAAGGTGCGGTCGGCGGCGAGCGCTGCGGCGTACCTGCGCACGAGCGTCCGCAGCTGGGAGCCCCAGCTCTGCGCCTTCGGCGGCGGAATCGGTTCCCGCACGGCCCGTGCGGCGCCGCCGCCGTCCTCGCCGACCCGGCCGTCCCCGCCGTCCCCGCCGGGGAGGAACGGGCGCGCCGTCGCCTCCGTGACGTACCGGCGGTGGAAGCGGGAGGACCGGTACTGTCCGGCCCAGTCGCGGTCCCGGTCGTTCTCGAAGGCCTCGAAGGCCTCCGGCCACTGCGGGTAGCCGAAGAAGTCGAGGCTGTCGGCGGGCGGTCCGTAGTAGGCGACGCGGCCGCCCGGGGCGAGGACGAGGAGCCGGTCGCAGACGTCGAGACTGAGCACGCTGTGGGTGACGACGACGACCGTGCGCCCGTCGTCCGCGAGTCCGCGCAGCATGTGCATCACGGACCGGTCCATCCCCGGGTCGAGACCGGAGGTCGGCTCGTCGAGGAAGAGCAGCGAGGGCTTGGTGAGCAGTTCCAGGGCGACGCTGACCCGCTTGCGCTGGCCACCGGAGAGGCTGTGGATCGGCTGTTCCGCCCGCTCGACGAGGCCGAGCTCGCGGATCACCTCGTCCACCCGGGCCCGCCGCTCGGCGGGCGCGGTGTCCTCGGGGAAGCGCAGCTCGGCGGCGTAACCGAGGGCCCGGCGGACGGTGAGCTGGAGGTGCAGGATGTCGTCCTGCGGTACGAGCCCGATGCGCTGGCGCAGCTCGGCGTAGTCCCGGTAGAGGTCACGGCCGTCGTAGAGCACGGTTCCCCGGTCGGCGGGGCGCTGGCCGGTCAGGGCCCCCAGGAGCGTCGACTTGCCGGCGCCGGACGGCCCGACGACCGCGAGCAGGCACTTCTCGCCCACGGGGAACGACACCTCGTCGAGGAGCGTCTTGCGCCCGTGGTCGACGGTGACCGCCAGTTCCTGGACGTCGAGGGAGATCTCACCGGTGTCGGTGAACTCGACGAGCTGCCCGCCGATCAGGCAGAACGCGCAGCGGCCGATACCGACGATGTCGTCCGCCGTCACGCGCGCGTCGACGACGGGCCGGCCGTTGAGGAAGGTGCCGTTGTGGCTGCCGAGGTCGTGGATCCAGTAGGTGCCGTCGGGGTGGGCCCTCAGCTCTGCGTGGCGGCGGGAGACGACGAGGTCGGATACGACGACGTCGTTGTCGGGGGCACGGCCGATCCGGACGCTGTGGGCGGGCAGCGGCCGCACGGAGGTCGGCTGCCGGAACGTGCCCGTGGCGGCGGGGTACGAGACGGAGGAGGGGCGGGGCGGGGCGGAGGGCTGCGGCTCGGGGACGGGGCGTGCGGACGGCTCGGGTGTGGACGGCGCGGGTGTGGACGGCGCCGATGTGGACGGTTCGGGTGCGTACGGCGCCGGTCCGGGTGCCGCCGGTGCGGGCGGGGGTGGCACGGGCGGGGGTGTCGCCGCTTCGGGGGCCGGGGCCCAGGAGGCCGGGGCCTCGGGGGCCGGGGACGCGTAGGGCGGTGGCTCGGGTGCCGGCGGTTCGGGTGACGGAGGCGCGGGCGACGGTGGCTCGGCGGCCAGTGGCCCGGGGCGCGGCGGCTCGGGCGCGGGAGGTTCGGGGGCCGGAGGCGCGGGCGCTTGAGGCTCGGCGGCCACCGGTCCGGGGCGCGGAGGATCGTCCGCCGCGGGTTCCGCGGCGGGCGGGCGGGCCGGGGTTCCGGCCGTGAGCACCGCGCGCGGGCCGTCCGTCGGATGCCCGAAGCGTACGACCGTCCCGGGGCCGACCGGCCGAGATCCCGCCAGCCGCAGGCCGTCCGCGAAGGTCCCGTTCGTACTGTCCTCGTCCGTCAGGTCCCAGTGGCCGTTGACGGCGCGTAGTAGTGCGTGGTGCCAGGACGCCCGGGCGTCCGACAGCACGATGTCGCTGGTGGGGTCGCGCCCGATGCGATAGACGCGGCTCGGGTTCATGAGGGTCGCGTCCCCGCCGATCTCGAGGATCAGGGCGGGCGCGACGGGCCGCTCTCCCATGCGTGAATCCTATCCGCCGGTGCTGATCCGTGCCCGGGAAGGAGCGCCGGTAGGGTGGTCGCCTCCGCCGCGGACGCGGCGCCCGACGAAGGAGGCCCACCCGTGCCGAAAGGTGTCACCGGGCGACGGCCCCGCACGCGCGCGGCGCTTCTGAAAGCCGCCCTGGAGGCCTTCGCCGAGCACGGTTTCCACGCGACGACGATCGAGCAGATCTGCGAGCGCGCCGGGTTCACGCGGGGCGCGTACTACTCGAACTTCGCCAGCAAGGAAGAGCTCTTCCTCGCGCTCTTCGACGAGCACAGCGACCGGACGGTGCAGCGGCTCGCCGAGGCGATCGACGCGCTGACCGCCGAGGAGTACACGCTGACGCGGCTCGCGGAGCTCGCCTCCCGCATCGAACCCGACGAGCGGGACTGGTACCTCGTCACCACCGAGTTCACCCTGCACGCCATCCGCGACCGACAGGCCGCCTGGGTGCTCGCGCGCCACGACGAACGGCTGCGGGCCGAGATCGCCCGCGGGCTCGCCCTCGTCCTGCGCCGGGCCGGACGCGAACTGACCGTGGACGCCGACCGGTTCGCCCGGCTCATCGTGGCCCTGCGGGAGGGCGGTCTCGCGCAGAGCTACGTCGAACCGGCGGCGCTGCCGCCCGGCAGCCTCGAACGCGAGTTCCTCGCCCCGCTCCTGGAGGTGTCGACCCGGGAGCTCACGGGCCCGGACGGTCAGCCGAAGAGGTCCGGGTCGGACGCGGTGATCTGATCCCACAGTGGGCGCGCCTGGAACCAGCCCGCGAGATGGCCGCCGACCTGGCCGCGGGTGAGGAGCGCCGTCTCCCGGTCGATCAGCTGCGGGGTGCCAGCCGCCATCGCGAGGAGCTGCGCCTGGCAGGAGCGCTCCATGGTGACGAACCACCACACGGCCTCGGCGACGGTGTGGCCGACCGTCAGGAGCCCGTGGTTCTTGAGGATGACGGCCTTGTACGCGCCCAGGGCCTTCGCGACCCGCTCGCCCTCCTCGGTCTCGTTGACCACGCCCCGGTAGTCGTCGTAGATCCCGTGGTCCTCGAAGAAGGCACAGGCGTCCTGGGTGATCGGGTCCAGCGGGATGCCGAGGCTGGAGAAGGCCTTGCCGTGCAGGGAGTGCGAGTGGGCGGCGGCGACCGCGTCGGGCCGGGCGGCGTGGACCCGCGAGTGGATGACGAACGCGGCCCGGTTGACGGGCCTGCGCCCTTCGAGCACGGTGCCCTCGTGATCCACCAGGATCAGGTCGGAGGCCTTGATCTGACTGAAGCTCATCCCGAACGGGTTGACCCAGAAGGCGTTCGGGTCACCCGGGTCGCGGACGGTGATGTGCCCGGCGGCCCCCTCGGAGAAGCCGAACCTCCCGAAGATCCGGAACCCGGCGGCGAGCTGCTCCTTGCGGTACGCGCGCTCCTCCTCGACGGTGTCGAACGTGGGCGGCAGCGGCAGGACGACCCCGTCGGGCAGGGGCCCGACGGCGGCGGCGAGCGCGGGCGGCACGGTGCTCATGGCGGCTCCTCGACGAGCGGGTGGGGCACGGCGCGCCAAAAGATACAGAGATGTATCCGATACGACAACGGATCCGAGGAACCCGTGCGGGAGGTGTGCGCTCCCGGCCGCCTCGCGACTCAGGGGGTCGGCGCCCCGAACCGGGCCAGGTAGTGCCAGACCTTCTTCACGTCCTGCGGGTCGTGGTCCCCGGAACCCGCCGCCGCCTGGACGATCCGGGGGTCGAGGAACCCGTCGACGGATATCCGGGCGCCGAGCTCGACGTACTCGGGTCCCCGGAAGCCGGGGTGCCGCCGCAGCTCCTCGACGGAGAGCCGGAAGCCGCCGTGCCACTCGACGGCGCACGGCAGCCGCCGGGCGGCCGCCTCGACCTCCGTACCCCGGTGGCTGGGGTCCAGGACCAGCGCCTCGACATCGCGCCCGATCACGACGGGGCCGTGGACATGCGCCTCGACGTAGTCGTCGAGCGGATCCTTCCCGTCGGCCTCGGCGAGGGCGACCAGGCGCATGCGGGAGGCGACGCCGAAGTCGGTGGGCTCCAGGACGCTGTCGGGGTAGCAGAAGGACGCCCGCTGCAGGGTCGCCGCCGTCAGCCGCAGATGGGCGGAGCCGAAGCGGGGCGCGGCGCCGACGGGGCGGCGGCGGAAGTCCAGGGCGCCGTAGACCGGTCGCGCGTGCGCGGGGGCCTCGTCGTACGCCCCGCCGAAGATCCGGCTCTCCCACCGCCGGCGGTCCCCGCCGGGCCGGGCGGTGAGGCCGCCGTTGCTGGTGCCGGTGACGAACTGGGAGTGGTAGACGCCGTCGTCCGCGAGCCGGTCGAGGAAGTGCGGGTGGAAGTTGAGCGTGACCCGCAGGTGGGGGTCGAGCGGATCGCCCGTGGAGCGGTCGGCGACATGGGCGAGGGCCCGGTGGGCGTGGTCGTCCAAGCGCGTCATCGGGGCAGTGTGCCCGAGGGGCGGGACTTGCGGCCCGGGGTTTCCGCTGGCTACGGTCGGGGAGTGGATGACAGAAAGCGCTTTCTGTGGCTTGGGTCACCTCCGCGGTCCATTCGTCTGTCCGTCTGTCCATCCATCCGTCCGGTCGTCCGTTCGTCCGCCCAGCCCTCGCCCCGGGAGTCCCTCGCGTGCCCACCGCCGACGTGCTGATCTACACCCGCACAGCGGGCTACCGCCACGACTCCATCCCCGCGGGCGCCGCCGCCCTCGCCGGGATCGCCCGCGAGCGCGGCTGGAGCGCCGAGGTCACCGAGGACCCGGCCGCCTTCACGCCCGAGCGGCTCGCCGGGTGCGCCGCCGTCGTGCTCCTCTCCACCACGGGCAACGTCCTGACGCCCGAGGGCCGCGCCGCCTTCGAGGCGTACCTCCGCGGCGGCGGCGCCCTCCTGGCCGTCCACGCGGCGGCCAACGCCGAGCCGGACTGGCCCTTCTACGGGGAGCTCCTGGGCACCCGCTTCGACGGCCACCCGGAGATCCAGCCGGGCACGGTTCTCGTGGACGCCCACGACCACCCGGCGACGGCGCCGCTCCCGGGCCGCTGGGCCTGGACCGACGAGTGGTACAACTTCACGGCCAATCCGCGCGGGTCCGGCGTACGGGTCCTCGCGCGGGCCGACGAGAGCTCGTACCGCGGTGGCACCCTCGGCGACGACCACCCGCTGGTGTGGTGCCGCGAGGTGGACCGGGGGCGCGTCTTCTTCACCGCGCTCGGGCACGCATCGGAGGCGTACGACGACCCGGCCTTCCGCGCACACCTGGGCGGCGCCCTGGCGTGGCTGACCGCCTGACGGCGCTTGCTCCGCCCCCGCCGGTGGCCCGACCGCCCCGTCACACCGCCATCCAGTCCCCACCATCCAGTCCCCGCCGTCCCGTCACCCCACCGCCCCGCCCCTGTTGCGCCGCCGCGCCCGGCGCGGGAGGTTTCCGGTGGGGGCCGATGGCAGGAGGAGAGACGTCATGGGCATCGCCACGGTGAACCCGGCGACCGGCGAGACGCTGCGTACCTACGAGGCCCACGGGCCCGAGGAGGTCGAGCGGCGCATCGCCGCCGCGCACGAGGCCTACCGCCAGTACCGCACCACCTCCTTCGCCGAGCGCGCCCGTCTGATGCGGGCCGCCGCCACCCTGCTCGACGAGGACGGCGATGACATCGCCCGCACCATGACCGTCGAGATGGGCAAACCGATCGCCGCCGCCCGCGCCGAGGCCGCCAAGTGCGCCAAGGCCATGCGCTGGTACGCCGGCAAGGCCGAGGAGCTGCTCGCCGACGAGCATCCCGCCGAGAGCGACGTCCAGGACTCCGGCGCGGACCTGGCCCGCGTCCACTACCGGCCCCTCGGCCCGATCCTCGCCGTCATGCCGTGGAACTTCCCGCTCTGGCAGGTGATCCGCTTCGCCGCGCCCGCGCTCATGGCCGGCAACACCGGCCTCCTCAAGCACGCCTCCAACGTGCCGAGGACCGCGCTCTACCTCGGCGACCTGTTCCGCCGGGCCGGCTACGCGGACGGCTGCTTCCAGACGCTCCTCATCGGCTCCCGGGACGTCGAGGCCGTCCTCCGGGACCCGCGGGTCGTGGCCGCCACCCTCACCGGCAGTGAACCCGCGGGCCGGGCCGTGGCCGCCGTCGCGGGGGACGAGGTCAAGAAGACCGTCCTGGAGCTGGGCGGCAGCGACCCGTACATCGTCATGCCCTCCGCCGACATCGTGCGGGCGGTGAAGACCGCCGTCACCGCGCGCGTGCAGAACAACGGCCAGTCCTGCATCGCCGCCAAGCGGTTCATCGTCCACCAGGACGTCTACGACGACTTCGCCGAGCGCTTCGCCGCCGCCATGAACGCCCTCACCGTGGGAGACCCCCTCGACGAGTCCACCGACGTCGGCCCCCTCGCCACCGAACAGGGCCGCACCGACCTGGAGGCCCTCGTCGACGACGCCGTGCACCGGGGCGCGGTCGTCCTGTGCGGTGGTGGCCGCCCGGAGGCCGAGGCGCTCCGGCGGGGCTGGTACTACCGGCCCACCGTGCTCACCGGGATCACCCCCGAGATGCGGATCCACCAGGAGGAGACGTTCGGTCCGGTCGCCACCGTCTACCCGGTGCGGGACATCGAGGAGGCCGTGGCGGTCGCCAACGACAGCCCGTTCGGGCTGAGTTCGAACGTCTGGACCCGCAAGGACGAGGACGTCGCCTTCTTCGTCCGCGATCTGGAGGCGGGCGGGGTCTTCGTCAACGGCATGACCGCCTCCCACCCGGCGCTCCCCTTCGGCGGGATCAAGCGCTCCGGCTACGGCCGCGAACTCGCCGGCCACGGCATCCGCGAGTTCTGCAACGCGACCACGGTCTGGCAGCGCGCCTGACCCGCGCCACCTCTTCGGACACCCGCACCACCTCGGGCCCGCGCCACCTCGGGCCCGCGCCGGCTCAGGCCCGCTCCACCTCGGGCCCGCACCACCTCGGGCCCGTTCCACCTCGGGCCCTCAGGCCCGCGTCCACTCCAACAGCCGCTCCGCCGACCAGGTGTTGATCACCCGGTCCTCCGGTACCCCGCACTCCTCGGCCCGGGCGCAGCCGAGGAGCTGCCACGCCAGCTGGCCCGGCGCGTGCGCGTCCGTGTCGATAGCGAAGTACGCCCCCGCGTCGACCGCGAGCCGCAGCAGCGCGCGCGGGGGATCGAGGCGCTCCGGACGGCTGTTGATCTCCACGGCCGTGCCCGCCTCCGCGCACGCGGCGAAGACCCGTTCCGCGTCGAACTCGGACGCGGGGCGCAGCCGCCCGCCCGCCACGAGCCGCCCCGTGCAGTGCCCCAGCACGTCCACCAGCGGGTCGCGGACGGCCCGTTCGAGCCGGCGGGTCATCGTCCGCGCGTCCATCCGCAGCTTCGAGTGCACCGATCCGACCACCACGTCCAGGCGTTCGAGCAGCCCGGGCTCCTGGTCGAGCGAACCGTCCTCCAGGATGTCGCACTCGATCCCGGTGAGGAGACGGAAGGGCGCCCACTCCTCGTTCAGCCGCGCCACCACGTCCAGTTGCTCCCGCAGCCGCTCCGGCGACAGCCCCCGCGCCACCGTGAGCCGGGGCGAGTGATCCGTCAGCACCGCCCACTCGTGCCCGAGGTCCGCCGCCGCACGGCCCATGGACTCGATCGTGGCGCCACCGTCGGACCAGTCCGAATGGAGGTGGCAGTCGCCGCGCAGGGCCGCCCGCAGCGCCTCGCCGCCACCGTCCGCCGGCTCCAAGGGCCGTAGCGTCGTCTCGAGTTCCGCTTCCAGCCGGGCCAGGTACTCCGGCACCCGGCCCTCCAGCGCCTCGCGCACCACCGCCGCCGTCTTCGGCCCGAGCCCCTTCACCGACTCCAGGGTGCCCGCCGCCGCGCGCCGGGCCGCGTCGCCCTCCGGCAGGGCGTCGACGGCGGCGGAGGCCGTACGGAACGCCCGAGCCCGGTATCCCGGCGCCTGGGCGCGCTCCAGCAGGAACGCGATCCGGTTCAGGGCGGCCACGGGGTCCACGCCGTCCTCCTCACCCACCGCCCGGGGCGGTGTCGACCGCGACCGGCACCGGCTCGATCTCGCACCAGACCGCCTTGCCCTCGCCGCGCGGCTCGACCCCCCATCGGGACGCGAGCGCGTCCAGGAGGAGCAGCCCCCGGCCCGAGGTGGCCGCCTCACCGGGGGTACGCCGACGGGGCCAGGCGCTCGACCGGTCCTGCACCGACAGCCTTACCCGCCGCACCGGTTCGGGCAGCACCTCCAGGGTGAGCACCGCGCCGCCCTCGGTGTGCAGCAGGACGTTGACGAGCAGCTCGCCGGTCAACAGCTCCGCGTCGTCGGCCAGTTCCGGCAGCCCCCAGTCGCGCAGCGCCTGCCCCACGGCCGCCCGCGCGTCCGACAGGCCCTGCGGGTCGGCCTGGTGGATGTACTGGTGGATCCGCGGCGCCCGGGGCGTGCCGGGGTCCGGGCTGCGCCGCAGCACGAGCAGGGCCACGTCGTCGCCCGACCCCCACCGCTCCCACAGCCGCTCGGAGAGATGGTCGGCGAGGGCCTCCGCCTGCGGCGGGCCGCTGCGGATCGCGTCGGAGAGCGCGTCGAGACCCGCGTCGATGTCGGAGCCGGGCTGTTCCACGAGTCCGTCCGTGCACAGCACGAGCGTCTCCCCGGGCACCAGGTCCAGCCGCGTCTCAGGGAACTCCTCGTCCCCGAACACGGTCGCCAGACCCAGCGGCAGGCCGCCCCGCAGCTTGGGCTGCCCGACCCGCCCGTCGGTGTGCCGGATCAGCGGACCGAGGTGCCCGGCCCGTACGGCGCGCAGCGTGCCGTTCGCCAGGTCCACCTGCGCGTAGGTGCAGGTCGCGAAGCGGTTGGTGTCCAGCTCGGCGAGGAAGCGCGAGGCCCGGGCGAGGACCGTCGACGGGGCGTGCCCCTCACCCGCGTACGCCCGCAGCGCGATCCGCAGCTGGCCCATGATGGCGGCCGCGTGGGTGTCGTGCCCCTGCACGTCGCCGACGACGATCCCGACCCGGCCGCGGGGCAGCGGGATCACGTCGTACCAGTCGCCGCCGACCTGCCGCCCGCTCCATGCCGCGTGGTAGCGCACGGCGATCTCGCCGCCGGCGATCTCGGGGATCCGGCGCGGCAGCATCGTCGCCTGGAGCCCCGTCGCGAGCTCCCGCTCCTCGTCGAAGAGGATGGCCCGCTGGAGCGACTGGGCGACGATCGCGGCGAGACCGAGCGCGAGATTGCGTTCGTCGGCGTTGAAGGACGAACGGCCCCGGTAGAACAGCGCCATGCCGCCCAGCGAGCGGGCCTGCGCCACCAGGGGGAGGTAGCAGGCGGACCGGAACTGGAGCCGCGAGAGGTACGGGGCCAGCTCGGGGAACTCCAGCCCGAGCGACTGGAACGAGGAGACGAACCGCGGCCGGCCGCTCAGCACCGTCTCGGCCAGCGGCAGCCCCCGGTCGAGCCGGCGGCTGCGGAAGTCGTTCAGGACGTCGAGGGACTCGCCGCTGAGCGCGATCACGTTGAGCGAACCGTTCTCGACGAGCCCGAGCGCGAGCCCCTCCGCGCCGAGCCGGGCGAGCCCGCCGGGGCCGGTCAGGGCGGCGGTCACGTCGTCCACCGTCACCGCCCGCGACAGCGCGTTCGTCGTCCGCTCGACGATGCTCGTCTGCAGCTCGCGCCGCTTCTCCAGCTCCAGCACGAAGGCGGTGTGCGTGACCTCGGCGGTCGTGTCCCGTACGACACCGACGATCCGCTGGGCCCGTCCGTTCGGCTTGCGCAGGATCCGGGCCTGGACATGCGTCCAGTGGGGTGCGCCTTCGTCCTGCGGGATCGGGAAGTGCGCGGTGTACGAGACGGAGCCACTCTTCACGGCCTCCCGGACGATGCCTTCGAGCCGGGTCCGTTCCTCGGGGGCCAGCCGCGCGACGAGGGTCGCAGGGCGCCCGTCGTAGGCGTCCGGGGCCAGCCCGAAGACCAGCAGCCCGGACTCGTCGACATCGATCGTTCCCGTGTCGAGATCCCAGTCGAAGCTGCCGGTCCGGTTCATGGCGAGCCGCTCGGCGGGCCCGATCTCGCCATTGCGCGTACGCCGGTCGTCGTCGGTCATCCCCCCCATTGTCGAACCAGCACCCCGCGGACGCCATGGCGGTGACACGGCGTGGCGCGAGTTCGCCTCGAGGGCGGGCGCGCCGTGCCCCTCACCGGGCGGGGCAGAATGGGCCGGTGCAGCCGCCCTACCGTGTTCTCGGTCCCTGTCAGGCGCTCCGTACCGACGACGGGACGGAGGCCGCCCTGAGCGGTCCCAGGCTCCGGGCGCTGCTCACCGCGCTCGCCGCGGCCGCCGGCCGGCCGATGAGCGCCGGCGCGCTCATCGCCCAGGTGTGGGCCGACGACGACCCGGCCGGGGACCAGGACCGTACGGCCGCGCTCCAGGCGCTCGTCGGCCGGCTGCGCAGGGCCCTCGGGCACGAGGCGGTCGCCACGGCGCCCGGAGGCGGCTACCGGCTGGCCGCCGGCCCCGACGAGGTCGACCTCCACCGCTTCGAACGGCTCGCCGCCGAGGGCGCGGCCGCCCTCTCGGCCGGGGACGCCGGGCGGGCCACCGTCCTCCTCGACGAGGCCCTCGCCCTGTGGCGGGGGCCCGCCCTCGCGGACCTGCCCGGCCGGGAGGCCGACCCCCTGGTCGTACGCCTCGAACAGCGGCACACGCAGGCGCGCCGCGACCGGCTGGCCGCCGAGCTGGCCCTGGGGCGGGCCACGGAGGTCCTCGCACCGCTCGCGGCCCTCGCCGCCGGGCACCCGCTCGACGAGCCCCTCCAGGCGCTGCGGATCCGGGCCCTGCGGGCCGCCGGACGTCCCGCCGAGGCACTGGCGGCGTACGAGAAGGTGCGCGCGGGCCTCGCGGACCGGCTGGGCACGGACCCGGGCCCCGAGCTGCGGGCCCTGCACGGCGAACTGCTCGGTACCTCCGCACCGGGTCCGGCACCGGCACGCGCGCAGGCACCGGCGTCGCCGGGGCCGGCACCGCAGCACGCGCCTGCCCCAGCGCACGTGCCCGCCCCAGCGCAGGAATCGGGGCCGTCGCACGCGCCTGCCCCGGCGCAGGAACCGGCGCACGTGCCCGCCCCGGCGCGCACTCCCGCCCCGGCGCTCGGGTCCCGGCATGCCCCAGGCCTGCCCGCCCGGCTGACCTCGTTCATCGGCCGGGACGACGAACTGGGTGCCCTCGCCGCCGAGTGGGCCGACCGGCGGCTCGTCACCCTCACCGGACCGGGCGGCGTCGGCAAGACCCGGCTCGCCGTCGAGGCGGCCGAGGCCTACGAGGACGGCCCGGTGCACCTCGCCGAACTCGCCTCCGTACGGGAGGAGTCCACGGTCGCCGCCGCCGTCCTCAGCGCGCTCGGTGCCCGCGAGACCCAGCTCTGGAACGGCCCGGCCGTCTCCGAGTCGGCCGGGCCGAAAGGCCCGCTCGCCCACCTGGTCGAGTACTGCGCCGGGCGGCGCATGCTGCTCGTCCTCGACAACTGCGAGCACGTGATCGACGCGGCGGCGGAGCTCACGCAGACGCTTCTCACCCGGTGCCCCGGCGTGACCGTCCTGGCGACGAGCCGGGAGCCGTTGGGGGTGCCGGGGGAGGTGGTGCGTCCGTTGGGGCCGTTGCCGGTGGGGATGGCGTTGCGGCTGCTGGGTGAGCGGGGTGCGGCGGCGCGGCCGGGTTTCCGGGTGGCGGATGACGCGGGGGCGGCGGAGGAGGTGTGTCGTCGTCTGGACGGGTTGCCGTTGGCGATCGAGCTGGCGGCTGCGCGGTTGCGGATGCTGTCGGTGCGGCAGATCGCGGACCGTCTTGACGATCGTTTCCGGTTGCTGACCTCGGGTGCGCGGACGGTGTTGCCGCGTCAGCAGACCTTGCGGGCGGTGGTGGACTGGTCGTGGGAGCTGTTGGACGGGGCGGAGCGGGCGGTGCTGCGGCGGCTCGCGGTGTTCACGGGCGGGTGTGATCTGGCGGCGGCGGAGACGGTGTGCGCCGACGGCGAGGGTGACGGGGAGGCCGGGCCGGACGTTCTGGACGTGCTGGGTGCTCTTGTCGACAAGTCGCTCGTCGTCGCGGGGCCGGGTCCCGAGGGCGAGGGGATGCGGTTCCGGCTGCTTGAGACGGTGGCGGAGTACGCGGGGGAGCGGCTGGACGAGGCGGGCGAGCGGGCCGCGACCGAGCGGCGCCATCTCGCGTACTACCGCGAGCTGGCCCGCCGTACCGACCCCGAACTCCGCGGCCCCGGACAGGCGGAGGCCATCGCCCGCCTGGAGCGCGAGCACGGCAACCTGCGGAGCGCCCTGCGGACCGCCGTGGCGATCGGCGACGAGCAGGAGGCGCTCTGCCTCGTCCACTCACTGAGTTGGTTCTGGCAACTGCGGAACCACGGGACGGACGCCCGGACCTGGGCGGCGGCCGCGGCCCGGCTCGGACCCGACCCGTTCGCGGAGCCCGTCCGTCCCGCCGAACCGTTCGACGGCCGCTGCGTCGACGTACCGCCGCCGTGGACCGGTGAACGGCTCTGGGAGGCCCGGCGCGGGGGACACCTCTACGTGCTCGCGACCGAGGGCGGTGAGGGCGCCACCTCGCTCGAACGGCCCGAGACCCGCGCCCGGCTCACCGCCCTCGTCACCGCCTACCGCCCCGGCCTCCCGCAGACCTGCCGCCAGCCGGGGACGATGTGGTTCTTCGCCCGCCTGATGACGGGCGAGCTGACCGACCTCGACGAGACCCTGACGCTGATCGTCTCAGCCTGCCGCGACCTCGGCACCGGCTGGGACCTCGGCTTCGCCCTCCTCATGCGGGGCAAACTCCTCGGTCACGGACCCGAGGACGCCGGCGGGGCACTCGCCCTCTTCGAGGCCGCCGGCGACTCCTGGGGCATCGCGGAGTCCCTCTCCGCCCGGGGCGAGGCCTACGAGTGCGCCGGACGGCTCACCGAGGCCGCCGCCGACTTCGAGCGGGCCACCCATGCAGCCGCCCGCGTGGGCGCGCGTTCCCAGGTGCCCGTCTTCACCGCCCGCCTCGCGGCCGTACGGCTCCGGCTCCGTCCGGAGGGCGACGAGGCGGCCGAGCGGCTCCTGGCCGAGGCCGCCGACGAGGCGGGACAGTGGGGTGCCGACGCCGCCGGCGCCGCCCGGCTGCTGCTCGCCCAGCACTACGGCCACACCGGTCGCGCGGCCCTGGCCCGCGCCCAGCTCTCCCGGCTCGAGGGCGAGTTCGGCGACAACACCCCGGCGCTCTTCTGGGGCCTCGTGGGCGGGATGTGGGCCTGGCTCGACTGCCTGGACGGCGCCTACGACCGGGCGTTGGACCGCCTCGCCCGCGCCGTCGTGGACGTGGAGACCCTCGCCCACCTGGTGGCGCCCCACCTCGTCGTCGTCCAGTTCGCGACGGCGGCCTGGGCCCGCGGCGGACGGGGCGGCCCGGGCGACGCCGAGACCGGGGCCGGGCTCCTCGGCGCGTACGACACCCACGTCGGCTCCGGGGCCAGTGGCGGCTTCCGCCCGTTCGCCCCCCAGACGGAGGCCGAGATCCGCGCCCGCGCCGAGGAGACGCTCCGCGCGGCCCTCACCCCGGAGACGTACATCCGTCACTACGAGGAGGGCGCCGGTCTCGCCGTGGAGACCGCCGCGGCCCTCGTCCGGCTGCCGAAGGAGATCCTGGGCACCTGATCGCCACGCGTACCGCATCACGTCCCGACCGTGGCTGGGACGGCGTTCCCGCTCAGTCGGCCGCCAGGCGTTCCCGAGCCCGCGAGGTCCTCGGGGGTGGGGGCGTCGTCCTGGGTGAGGCGGCGGCGCCAGTAGCCGGTGAAGTGGAGGTAACGGCGGTCGACGCCGCGCTCCTCCAGGAGGTGCCCTGGACGTACGCGAGGGCCCGCCGACCCGCCGGGAGCGCGGTGACGACGGTGGCGAGCGCGGGCAGCGCGCAGGCGTCGGCGTACAGGAGCGTCCAGTCGCCCGCGCCGGGATCGGCGGGGCCAGGGACGGGCCACCGAGGGTGATCCGCAGCGTGCGCGGGGTGATCCGGCGGACGGCGGCCACGCGGAGGTGCCGACACGCCACCGCCGGCCGTCGCCGTCCCGGATGCGCTCCCGCCGACAGGACACGAGAATGGCCAGTGCCGGAAGAACACGTAGGAGGCGCTATGAACGCTGAGCCCGACAAGACGTCCGCGGGGGACCTTCCGACGCCCGACCGGCTGCTCCATGCCGGTTCGGAGCGCCCGTTCGATCCGGAGGACCTGATCCTGGCCTCCGGCCGTGACGTGAATCCGAAGACCCTCGCCTGGGCCGAACGCCGTATCGCGGAGAAGGGGCGCGCCTCCATGGACGAGCTCCTGCCGTAGTCCGCAGGGCAGGGCCCAGCCGCCCACTCTCCCGTTTCGCCCCGGATCGGTCCTTCCGATCCGGGGCTTCGGGCTGTCCGGTGTCGCCCCGAGGCTTCCGCATTTGTGGAACACGTTCTACCGTGGCCGCCGTCGCGCGAGTCGCCCCACGCGCCGCGCGTCGCAGAGCACCTCACGGGCATGCGACCGCACCTCACCACATGCCACCGCACCGCACCGAGGACGCCACAGGACGCCGAAGGGCGCGCCGCCACGGGAGGCCCCCATGCACCTCGAGTACACGCCCGCCCAGAACCGCCTGCGCGCCGAGCTGCGGGCGTACTTCGCCGAACTCGTCCCGGACGACGTCCACACCCGTTACGAGGACCCCGCCGCCCAGAAGCGCTTCTACCGGGAGACCGTGCGCCGACTGGGCGGCGACGGCTGGCTCGGGGTCGGCTGGCCCACCGAGTACGGCGGCCGCGGGCTCTCCCCGATGGAGCAGTTCATCTTCTTCGACGAGGCCGCCCAGGCCGGGGTGCCCCTCCCGCTGATGGCCCTCAACACGGTCGGCCCGACGATCATGCGGTACGGCACCGAGGAGCAGAAGGCGTACTTCCTGCCCCGGATCCTCTCCGGCGAGATCGACTTCGCCATCGGCTACAGCGAGCCCGACGCGGGCACCGACCTCGCCGCCCTCAAGACCCGCGCGGTACGGGAGGGCGACGAGACCACCGGCCACTACACGGTGAACGGCCAGAAGATCTGGACCACCAACGGCGACACCGCCGACTGGGTCTGGCTCGCCGTCCGCACCGATGTCGACGCCCCGCCCCACAAGGGCATCACCATGCTGCTCGTCCCGACGAGCGACCCCGGGTACTCCTGCACCATCATCAACACCCTTGCCTCGCACGACACCACGGCCAGCTACTACGACAACGTCCGCGTCCCGGCCTCGCGCCGCGTCGGCGAGGAGAACAAGGGCTGGCGGCTCATCACCAACCAGCTCAACCACGAACGCGTCACCCTTGCCGCGCACGGGACCATGGCCATCCGCGCCCTCCACGACGTCCAGCGCTGGGCCGCCGCGACGACGCTCACCGACGGCCGCCGCGTCCTCGACCTCCCCTGGGTCCGGCGCACCCTCGCCCGTACCCACGCCCGGCTCGACGCGATGAAGCTCCTCAACTGGCAGATGGTGAACGCCGTCCAGCACGGCACGCTCACCCCGCAGGACGCCTCCGCGGTCAAGGTCTACGGCTCCGAGGCCCGCCGCGACGCCTACGCCGCCCTCATGGAGGTCGTCGGCTCGGCGGGCGCGCTCAAGGAGGGCTCGGCGGGCGCGGTCCTCCACGGCGAACTGGAGCGCGGCTACCGCTCCGCAGTCATCTTCACCTTCGGCGGCGGCAACAACGAGATCCAGCGCGAGATCATCTCCTGGATCGGCCTGGGAATGCCCCGCGTCCGCCGGTGACCGCGTTCAGGTTCCGTGACGGGGTCGACCTGGAACCGCCAGCCGTGTGATGAGGGGCGCCGGTTCGCACCCTGCGCCCTGCCGACACACCACCGATGTGCTCAGCCCGGTCGCACGAGGGCCGGAAGCTGCAGCGGATCAGCCGAACCGCGAAGGACCCGGGTGAAACTCCGTCGGGCGATCGTGGTGCTGATGTCCATCCAAGGCCAGACGGCCAAGGGCCTCACCACACTGATGCAGGTCGGCGAGGACTACGTCCGCGGCCCGCGCAGGGTCAGCGGTACTCGCAGAGGTAGGCGGTCTCCACCGCGACCTTGAGCTGGAACCTGCTGTCTCCGGGGACCTTGAAGTGGTCCCCGGAGGCGAAGGTCTCCCAATCGTCGGCGCCGGGCAGCCTGACCGTGAGAGCGCCGCTGACCACGTGCATGATCTCCGGAGCGGCGGTGCCGAACTCGTATTCTCCGGGAGCCATGACGCCGATGGTCGCCGGGCCTTGCTCCTGGGTGAACGCGATCGACTTGACCGTGCCGTCGAAGTACTCGTTGACCGTAAACATGGGCATCCTCGTGGAATCAGGCAGAAGAGGTGGCCGGGGCATCGCGTACCGGCCACCGGTAGGGGAACTTTAACGCCGCGGGGGCAGCCGACAAATCGCCCCCTCGGTCGGTCTCACGTGCTGGACGGAGCAGGGGGGGCTCGCCGGCGGCCTCTCCGAGTGGGGAGCCGATGACCAGTGCCGCGGCCATTCCGTCGGCGCCCGTGACGGCTGTCGCGCCGAGGAACTGGGCCACCGCCGTCGCGATGTCTCCCAGCGTCCCGAGGACTCCGGACACCTCCCATTCCTTGCGTACGGTGAGCCGTGCGTCGCGGGCGAAGGTAAGCCGGTTCTGCCGGATGGCCTCGTTACGGCCGTCCTCGGACCAGGGCGCCGACCATCACACCGCGTTGTCACGAGCATCTCTCGTCGGCATCGAGGGCGATGGGGAGTGGGCCCAGCTCCTGCCCGTCAGGTCCGCCAACGCGACGGACAGGAGCTGGTGTTCAGGGGGCGTGCGGGTGGAGGGCTGAGCGGGGACCGGGCGGTGAGGAGGGCGGCGGTGTATCGGCGGGTCCGGAGCCTCTGGCGATGACCGCGCGGATGTCGTCGCCGCCGGTGGCGGTCGGGTCCGTCGCGGGACTCACGCCTCCTGCTTCGCGTCGATCTCGGCGATGAGGCCCTCGATGAGGACCTTGATCTCGTCGCGGATCGGGCGGACGGCCTCGACGCCCTGGCCGGCCGGGTCCTCCAGGGCCCAGTCCAGGTACTTCTTGCCGGGGAAGATCGGGCAGGCGTCGCCGCAGCCCATGGTGATGACGTAGTCCGACGCCTGGACGGCCTCGGTGGTGAGCACCTTCGGCCTCTGGTCGGAGATGTCGATGCCGATCTCCCTCATCGCCTCGACCGCGGCCGGGTTGACCCGGTCGCCCGGGACCGAGCCGGCGGAGCGGACCTCGATGCGGTCGCCGCCGAGGTGGTTCAGGAACCCGGCGGCCATCTGGGAGCGGCCCGCGTTGTGGACGCAGACGAAGAGCACGGAGGCGAGCGGAGCGGTGGTCATCGGTTCTTCCTTGCCGGCAAGAGGTCAGCCCCGGCTGGTATCAGCAGCGAGTGATGTGAGAGTATCAGTCCATGATGACGTCAGTCGACGCTGACCTGATCCGGGTTCTGGCCGATCCCCTCAGGCTCCAGATCGTGACCCTGCTCGCCCGCGAGACCCTCTGCACCACCCACCTCGTCGAGGAGACGGGTGCCCGGCAGACCAACCTCTCCAACCACCTGCGCGTCCTGCGCGAGGCCGGTGTGGTGGAGACCGAGCCCTGCGGTCGCTTCACGTACTACCGCCTGAAGCCGGACGTCATCGCCCAGCTCGCCGGCCAGTTCGCCGACCTGGCCGAGTCCACCCGTACCGCTGCCGAGAACAAGAGGGCCTGTCCGTGACCCCCACCCAAGCGCCCGCTCCGGCGGCGGATTCCCCGGTCGTCGCGAAGCTGTCGACACTCGACCGCTTCCTCGCCGTCTGGATCCTCCTCGCCATGGGCCTCGGCCTCGGGCTCGGGCGGCTGATCCCCGGCCTGAACGACGTCCTGGCCAAGGTCGAGATCGGCGGTATCTCGCTCCCCATCGCCGTCGGCCTGCTGATCATGATGTACCCGGTCCTCGCCAAGGTCCGGTACGACAAGCTCGACGCCGTCACCGGCGACCGGAGGCTCATGGTCTCGTCGCTCGTCGTCAACTGGATCCTCGGCCCGGCACTCATGTTCGCCCTCGCCTGGATCTTCCTGCCGGACCTGCCCGAGTACCGCACCGGCCTGATCATCGTCGGCCTGGCCCGCTGCATCGCCATGGTGATCATCTGGAACGACCTGGCCTGCGGCGACCGCGAGGCGGCCGCGGTCCTCGTCGCCCTGAACTCGGTCTTCCAGGTCATCGCCTTCGGTGCCCTGGGCTGGTTCTACCTCGACCTGCTGCCCGGCTGGCTGGGCCTCGGCGAGGGCGAGACGCTCGACATCTCGATGTGGAAGATCGCCCTGAACGTCGTCATCTTCCTCGGCGTCCCGCTGGTGGCCGGATTCCTCACCCGCCGGATCGGTGAGAAGAAGATGGGCCGGGCGTCGTACGAGACGAAGTTCCTGCCGAAGATCGGGCCGTGGGCGCTCTACGGCCTGCTCTTCACGATCGTCATCCTCTTCGCCCTCCAGGGGAAGACGATCACCTCGCAGCCGCTGGACGTCGCGAGGATCGCGCTGCCGCTCCTCGTCTACTTCGCGGTCATGTGGTTCGGCACCTTCGCGCTGGGCAAGGCCATCGGGCTGAACTACGACCGCACCGCCACCCTCGCCTTCACCGCCGCCGGCAACAACTTCGAGCTCGCCATCGCCGTCGCCATCGCCACCTTCGGCGTCACCTCCGGGCAGGCCCTCTCCGGAGTGGTCGGCCCCCTCATCGAGGTCCCGGTCCTGGTGGCGCTCGTGTACATGTCGCTGGCCTGGCGCAAGAAGTTCGCCCCCGCCCAGCACTAGGGCCTGTCCGGCGGATCACGGCCGGGGCCGCGGCGTCTGGTCCGCCGGACAGGCCCTAGCCCCACCACGTCACTCCTCGGCGCCTCGCCCCTCCGACCGGGCGAGGCACCGTCGTACGAAGGGAAGCCGGAGAGATGAGCAGCTCACTCGACGTCGTCGTGATCGGCGGCGGACAGGCGGGACTTGCCGCCGGCTACCACCTGCGTCGCCTCGGCGGCCTCGACTTCGCCGTCCTGGACGCTCAGCCCACGCCGGGCGGGGCCTGGCAGCACACGTGGGACTCGCTCCACCTCTTCTCGCCGGCCGCGTACTCCTCCCTGCCCGGCCGCCTCATGCCGCCGCAGCAGGGGGAGACGTACCCCGACGCCGGCCACGTCGTCGAGTACCTGACCGACTACGAGCGGCGTTACGAGCTCCCCGTCCACCGGCCCGTCCGGGTCCGGGCGGTCCACCGCGACGGCGAGCTCCTTCGTGTCGAGACCGACTCCGGAACCTGGCGCGCCCGCGCCGTCGTCAGTGCCACCGGAACGTGGTCACGGCCCTTCATCCCCGCCGTCGCCGGCCGTGACGTGTTCCGGGGGCGACAGCTCCACACCGTCGAGTACCGCACTCCCCGCGACTTCGCCGGAATGCGGGTCGCCGTCGTCGGAGGCGGGAACTCCGGAGCGCAGATCGCCGCCGATCTCGCGTACGGCGCCGACCTCACCTGGGTCACGCAGCGGCCCGCGCGGTTCCTCGCCGACGACATCGACGGCCGCGCTCTCTTCGACCACGCCACCGCCCGCCGCCGGGCCCTCGACGAAGGCCGCGCCGACGGCGGGGGAGTCGCTTCGCTCGGCGACATCGTGGCCGTACCTCCCGTGCGCGAAGCCCGTGATGCCGGACTCCTCAAGGCCCAGCCGATGTTCACGCGTGTGACGGGGACCGGTGTCGAATGGGCCGACGGTACGCGGGCCGAGGTCGACGCGATCATCTGGTGCACGGGCTTCCGTCCCGCTCTCGCCCACCTCGCCCCGCTCGGGCTCCGCGGTCCTCGTGGACACATCCCCACCCAGGGAACGGAAGCGGTCGGAGAGCCCCGTCTGCATCTGCTCGGATACGGAGACTGGACCGGTCCCGCCTCGGCCACCCTTGTCGGCGTCGGCCGTCCCGCCCGCGAAGCCGCTCGCAGTATCGCGGCCCTCCTGCGATGAGACCGCGAGGGTGAACGGATGGTGAACGCCTGACGGATATCGTTCCTCGGATTCGCCGTTCGATCTTGTCGGCTCGTATGGTGTCCGGATGGCGATTCCGTTGGCGGACATACCGATCGAGGATCTGAGCGGGGAGCGCTGTGTGCCGTGCTCCCCGGGACGACTGATCGACCGCGACGAAGTCGAGTCGCTGACCGCCCAGTTGAAGGCGATCGCCGACCAGACCCGTCTGCAGATCATCCACCTCATCGACCAGGCGCCGGCCGGCGAGCTCTGCGTCTGCGACCTGACCGAGTCGCTCGACCTGGCCCAGCCGACGGTGAGCCGCCACCTGAAGATCCTCACGACCGCGGGGCTGCTGCGCCGTGAACAGCGCGGAACCTGGGCCTGGTTCTCGATTCGCTGGGACGCTCTTCAGGAGCTCCGGAAGCGGGCTTTCCCGCGAGGTGCCGACAGCTCACCGTTCTGACGGCTCACCGTTCTGACCGCTCCGCCTCCAGCTCTGGCTCCGCCTCCGGCGGCTGCTCAGCGCGTCGGTCGCGTCGAGTCGATCTCCTCGACGAGGTTCTCGACGAGTCCCCTGATGGCGTCGCGGATGGGGCGCACCGCCTCCACTCCCTGCCCGGCCGGGTCGTCGAGCTTCCAGTCGAGATAACGCTTGCCCGGGAAGACCTCGCAGGTGTCACCGCAGCCCATCGTGACGCACACGTCCGACTCGCTGACGGCCTCGGTGGTGAGGATCTTGGGGACCTCCGCGGACATGTCGATGCCGACTTCTCGCATCGCCTCGACGGCCGCCGGATTCACGGTCGCGGCCGGAGCGGAGCCCGCCGAACGGACCTCGATCCGGTCTCCGGCCAGGTGGCGAAGCCACGCGGCGGCCATCTGGGACCGGCCCGCGTTGTGAATGCAGACGAACAGGACAGAGGGCATCCGAGACACCTACTTCTCTTCAAGTGGCTTGTAAAGCATGGGTGTTCAGAATCGTGTGGTTGACACTGGTTGTACTCGGTGTGTCACGATCGGGCCATGCTGACGTCGGTGAACGCGGAACTGCTCAGGGCCCTGTCCGACCCTCTGCGGCTTCGCATCGTGTGCCTGCTTGCCAGTGAGTCGCTGTGTACGACTCACCTCGTCGAGGAGACGGGCGCACGGCAGACGAACCTGTCGAACCATCTCCGGGTTCTCCGGGAAGCGGGCGTCGTGGAGACCGAGCCCTGCGGGCGCTTCACCTACTACCGACTTCGCCCCGAGGCGCTGGCGGATCTGGCGACGTTCTTCGGCGGCCTGGCCGACGGAGGCCGTGAGGCCGCCGCGGCCCGACGTCCCTGCGGCTGAAAGCCCGGCCGCTTCGCCTTCGGAGCGTCCGCACCGTCTCGACGTCCACTCGCCCGTGACCCATCGGGCGGCGGATCGTGATCCGTGCGCGAACGTTACTCCCTGCCCGCCTCTGTGGCGACCCCTGTGCGAGCGGCTTGGTGCGTCGGTGATCAGGCCGGTGATCGCGCCGGACAGGTTGAACTCGGGACCAACTCCCGCGCGGGAATCATCGATGATTGCCGATTGATTTCCGCCACGTGACGCATTCCCGCGACGGCCCTTCGTGGCCGTGGCGGCGAAATCCGCAGAGAGCGCAAGGAGTGCGGCCGCCCTTGGTTCTTACCGCGTCTATCTGCATGAACGCGCCATCTAGGTGACGTGACGGGATTTCACAAGCACCCACAGAGGCGGGCGAATCGGGGCAGCGGCGTCGTGCGGCGATGACGCCGGGTAAGGGGCCCCTTCGGCCATTCATCGATCTATTGACATACATCGCTTAACGCTGGCAGGGTTCCGGCCGTCGGCCGACAGTGCCGTTGCCGATCAGGGTTCCGACCCGGCCCGATCCAGACCCGTCACATTCCTTGATCACTCCCTGGGGGGGAAGTGTGAGCCATCCCCGTGTCCTCGTTGCCTCCGCGTTCGAAGCGGAGCTCCAACCACTGACGTCCGCGTGTGCGGCCGCCGCCCTGCAGCACCACGGCGCCGACGTCGTCGGCTGGGACGCGCACCTGCTTCCCGACGCCCTTCCGGAAGGCCCCTTCGACCTCACGCTCGTCTCGGTCCAGCAGTTCGAGGGCCTGGAGCGCGGGATCGCCCTGGCGCGGAGGGTCTCGGAGGCGTACGGCACCACGGTCGTGACCTTCGGCCAGTACGCGCAGATGAACCACCGGGAGTTCCTCGACGTCGCCGACGGCATCATCATGGAGGAGCCCGAGCTCATCAGCGAGGAGCTGGCCCAGCTCGCCGCCGGCACCCTCGCGCTCGACGCGGTGCCCGCCCTGATGACCCGTACGGGCATGCGGCCCAAGCCCCCGCGCCGGCGCATCTCCGTCACCAAGCCCGCCCGCGACCTCTTCCCTTCGCTCGTGCACTACCCGGCGCACCACTCGCCGTTCGGCCTGATGGGCAACATCGAGGCGTCCCGCGGCTGCCACCACAAGTGCACGTACTGCTCCGTCTACGGCGCGTACGACGGTGGTGTCGCCGCCTACGACGCCGACAGCGTCCTGGCCGACGCCCTGCAGCTCGCGGAGGAGGGCGTCCGGCACTTCTGCTTCATCGACGCCGAGTTCTTCAACTCCCGCACCATCGGCATCGGTGTGGTCGAGCGGCTCGTCGAGGCCATCGGTCCGATCACGTTCGAGTTCACGACGCGCGTCGACCACGTCCTCGACTACACCAAGGAGCTGGAGAAGCTCGTCTCGCTCGGGCTGCGCCGCGTCACCTGCGCGCTGGAGTTCCCCTCCAACCGCATCCTGCGCATCTTCGACAAGCACATCGACGTCGACCACATGCGCGAGGCGGTCGCCGAGGCCGAGCGGATCGGCTTCGAGCTGTACCCGACGTTCATCCCGTTCACCCCGTGGATCGAGTACGAGGAGCTCCTCGGCTTCGAGGACTGGCTGGTCGAGACGGGCCTCGCCCGCGTCACCGACCCCACCGCCCTGCAGACCCGACTGCTGCTGTTCAAGGGCTCACCGCTGCTCTCCTCGCCGTGGATGGAGGACATCGCCACCGTCGACCGCGGCTTCTGGGTGGAGTGGACGCACCCCGACAAGCGCGTCGAGGAGCTCTGGCAGGAGCGCCGGACCGACGCCGAGGACGCGGGCAAGATCCGCTGCTGCGTGAAGTGCTGACCCACCCGCTCACAAGACAAGGACACTGACATGGGTGGATCACCCCGCGTCGTCATCTCCACCGGCCAGGCCCTCCCGGACATGGACTGGACCGGCGAACTGGCAGGGCTCACCGACTCGTGGCCGTACCTCGGACCCACCTGGCTCCGCGCCACGGAGAAGGTGCTCCCGGACGTCCAGCCCTGGCACACCCTCGCCCACCGCGCCCGCGGCGAGCTGGCCCTCCTCCCCGGCTACGTCCTCACCACCCCGCCGGTCGTCGACCACGAACCGCGCACCTACCTCGGGTGGCAGGCGCCCTCCGGCGAAGAGGTGTGCTGCGGTGCCGAGACCGACGCGGCGCGCAGCGCCGAGGTCGACGCCCTGGGCACCGAGCCCTTCTTCCCGACGCTCCTGCTCGGCTCCCCGCTGGGCTACCGCACCGAGGTCGCCTACAACTTCTGGACCCCCACCCTGATGGGCGCCATCGTCGACAAGCTGGTGCCCGCCGCCTTCGAGGCCGGCATCCGCTGCATCGTCGCCCCCTGGATCCCCAGCCGGCGCGGCAACGACGCCCTGGTCGACGCCCTCGACGCCGCCGGCGCGTCCAGCACCTTCTGGGGTTACGAGGACTTCATGAGCCTCGACGCGCCGAACTGGGAAGGACACCTCGCCGCCCTGCCGCTGAAGAAGCGCCAGCGCATCAAGGGCGACGTGCGCCGCGCCGAAGCCGCCGGCGTGACGATCGAGCGGGTCGACGGCACCGACATCCGCCCCTACATCGCCCGCATCGCCGAACTCACCTGCCTCAACCGGGAGAAGAACGGCGCAGGCGAGGAGCCCGAGCACATCGTCGGCATCCTCTCCGCGCTCATCGACGAGGGCGCGGACGTCCGCGCCTACCTCGGCTACAAGGACGGCGCGCTCGTCGCCACCTGCGTCACCATCCGCAAGAACCACCGCCTCTTCCCGAAGTGGGCCGGCTTCGACTACGCCGCGATCGGCGAGCGCAGCGGCATCTACTTCGCCCTCGTCCTCGACGCGCCCGTCCGCGACGCCTACGCCGAGGGACTGCGCACCGTCGAGTTCGGCGCCGGAGCCCACCAGGCGAAGGCCCTGCGCGGCTGCACCCCGCGCGAAGTCACCACCTCGATGCTGCTCTCCGACCCGGCGCTGCGCCCGCAGGCGAACGCCTGGCTCGCCGCCTTCGGGAACAGCCGGCGCGTCGCGTTCGGCGCCGCGTCCCCCGCCCCGGCCCCGCCCGCGAACCTGCCCCTCCTGGGCGGCTCCGGCGACAGCGGCTGCTGCGCCTGACCCCGCCCGGCTCACGACCAGGCCGACAAGGACGACAAGGACGAGAAGGACCACATGATCACCTTCATACCCCTGACCGGATTCCTCGGGGCGGGCAAGACCACGACCATGACCGCCGCCGCCCTGGCGCTCCAGGCGCAGGGCCGCAAGGTCGCCGTCATCACCAACGACCAGGGCGTCGAACTGGTCGACACCAAGCTCGTACGGAGCAAGCTCGACAGCGTCGCCGAGGTCACCGGCGGCTGTTTCTGCTGCAAGTTCGAGGACCTCGTCGAGGCCATCGTCGCGCTGGTCGCCTCCGACGGCGTCGACACCGTCATCGCCGAGGCCGTCGGCAGCTGCACGGACCTCCAGGCCACCGTCGTACGGCCGCTGCGTCAGTACTACGGCGACGACATGGTCGTCGCCCCCCTGACCACCGTCGTCGACCCGCTGCGGCACCTGGCCTTCGCCCGCGCGGCCGAGCGGGGCGAGCCGGAGTCGGACCTGTCGTACCTCTTCCGTCAGCAGGTCACCGAGGCCGACGTCATCGCCGTGAACAAGCTGGACACCATCAAGGCGGACCGGGCCGAGGAGCTCCTCGCCTCGCTGCGCGAGAGCAACCCGAAGGCGACCGTCGTCGGATACTCCGCCACCACCGGCGCCCACCTGGAGACTCTGCTCGACGCGTGGCAGGCGCCGGCCACCAACGAGGACGTCGTCCTCGACATCGACTACGACCGCTACGCGGCCGCCGAGGCCCAGCTCGCCTGGATGAACCAGGAGCTCGACCTCACCGCCGCCGAGGACGGGTTCGACGCGACCGCCTGGGCCCGCACCGTCCTGGAGGGCCTGTCCGCCTGGTCGGCGGAGCACGACGCGGTGATCGGCCACGCCAAGATCACCGTGGAGACGGCCGACGGCGACTTCGCCAAGCTCAGCCTCACCGAGTCCGGCGCGCGGCCCACGCTCGACCGCGCCGCCGAGGCCGACGCTCCGACCGGCCGGGCCGTCGTCAACGCCCGGGTCGCCTGCGAGCCCGACGCCCTGGACGCGGCCGTGACGGAGGCGGTCAAGGCCGCCGACCTCGCCACCGCCGTCACCTCCTCGGCGACCACCCCGGTGTCGTTCAAGCCCTCCTACCCGCGCCCCGTGCACCGCCTCGCCCCCGCCGGCGCCTGACCGAGAAGGACCACCTGTCATGAGCGAGACCACCACCGCCGGCAGCCTGCAGGAAGAGGTCCGGGAGTACTACCGGGCCAAGGCCGCCGAAGCCGAGACGAGCGGCGCCTGCTGCTCGCCCGACCCGCAGACCTTCGGCCCCGCCGCGTACGACGAGATCGGGCCCGGCACCGCGCCCGACGCCGCCCTGCTCGCCAGCCTCGGCTGCGGCAACCCGAGCGCCGTCGCCGAACTGCGCGAGGGCGAGACGGTCCTGGACCTCGGCTCCGGCGGCGGCCTGGACGTCATCCTCAGCGCCCGGCGCGTCGGCCCCGACGGTCGCGTCTTCGGCCTGGACTTCCTGGAGGAGATGCTCGCCCTCGCCGCCCGCAACGTCGCCGACGCCGAGATCGACAACGTCGTCCTCCTCAAGGGCACGATCGAGTCCATCCCGCTGCCCGCCGACACCGTCGACGTGATCATCTCCAACTGCGTGATCAACCTGTCGCTGAACAAGCCCGCCGTGTTCGCCGAGATGGCACGCGTCCTCACCCCCGGCGGCCGCCTCGGCATCAGCGACGTCGTCGCCGAGGACCGGCTCAGCCCCGAGGAGCGGGCCGAGCGCGGCGGACACAGCCAGTGCATCGCCGGCGCGCTGTCGGTCGCCGAGTACAAGGAACTCCTCGACGCGGTGGGCCTCAAGGACGCCGAGGTCGTCTTCACCCAGGAGGCCGCCGACGGCCTCCACGCCGCGATCATCCGCGCCCACAAGCCCGTCAGCGGCGACGCCGAGGCGCAGGAGTGCGCCCCCGGCGGCTCGTGCTGCTGACGCGTCCCAGCACCCACCACTCACCCATGGCCGCGCCGCTCGTAGCGGCCACTCCCAGGGAGACACCGCCATGTCTTTCACCGTCGTACTCGTGTTCATACTGGTCGCGGCGCTCGCCGCGGCCAACGGCAGCAACGACGTCCCCAAGGGTGTCGCCACCCTCGCCGGCGCCGGCGTGACGAACTACCGCACCGCCATCATGTGGGGCACCGCGACCACCCTGGTCGGGTGCGTCTGTTCGCTCGCGCTCGCCGACAAGATGACCAAGCTCTTCTCCAAGGGCATCGTCACGGCCGAGCCGACCGAGGCGTTCGCCGTGGCCGTCCTCGCCGGCGCGGTCAGCTGGGTGGCGCTCGCCACCGTCCTGCGTCTGCCGGTGTCCACCACCCACGCCCTGATCGGCGCGCTCCTCGGCGCCGGCCTGCTGCTGGCCTCGGACTCCATCGCCTGGAGCGCGATCCCGCAGAAGCTCCTCATCCCGCTGCTCACCAGCATCGGAGTCGCCTACGGAATCTCGCTGATCCTCGCGCTCGTCGTCGGCCGCTTCAGTGGACGCAAGGCCACGCCCGCCGCGGGCACCGGGGAGCAGGCGAAGCCCACGGCCACCGGTGACGGCGGCACCGTTCTCGCCGCCGAGCGGGTGGCCACGCAGACCGCCGAGGCCACCGAGCCCACCACCGGCAGCCGCGTCCTGACCGCCGCGCACTGGCTCACCAGCGGCGCAACCGGCTTCGCACGCGGCCTCAACGACACCCCGAAGATCGTCGCCATCGGCGCCTTCGCGCTCATCCCGGCCGGCATGACGACCTGGCAGATCATGATCCTGGTCGCCGCCGCCATGGCCGTGGGCTCCCTCACCGGTGGCATGCGCATCGCCCAGCGCCTGGGCGAGGGCGTCATCAAGATGAACCACAAGGAAGGGTTCCTGGCCAACCTCACCACCGCCACGCTCGTGGGACTGGGAGCCGGCTACGGCCTGCCCATGTCCACCACGCACACGTCGACCGGCGCGATCGCCGGATCGGCCGGACCCAACCTGAGCCGCCTCAGCGGCAAGACCCTCCGGCACTTCCTGATCGCCTGGCTCGTCACCCCGCCGTTCGCCGCGGCCGTCGCGGCGGTGGTCTTCCTGGTGGTCCGCTGAGGATCACCGATGTCCGAGACCTCACCCGGGCCCGAGATCTCGCCCCGTGCCGAGACCTCGCTCGAACGGGAGACCGTCGAGGAGTACGCCCGCTGGTTCCAGGCCCTGTCCGACCCCACGCGCATCCTCATCGTGCGCTTCCTCAGCGGTCGGCCGGATCCTGTGCCGGCGGGCGTGATCGTCGCCCACCTGAAGCTCAACCAATCGACCGTTTCGCACCACCTGAAGATCCTCCACAACGTGCGGTTCCTCACCAGACGGCGGGCCGGAGCGAACATCCTCTACGCCGTCAACTCCCGCTGCATCGGTGAGATTCCCGGCGCCGCCGAAATCCTCCTCGGGTCCCCGGCCCGACCCCACCGGGGCGCCGGGGCCGACTGACGGAGACACCCCTCGGGCCCCAGCCCGCTCCGTCGGCCGCTCCCGGTCCCGGCCCTGGCCCCTGCCCCGACCGTCCGGCCGCCCGGCCGCCCGACCGCCCGTCCCACCACACGTCCGACCACACGTCGACAGAAGGTTCCGCAACATGGCCGCCACGCCCCACCCCGACTCGTCCACCACCGAGGCCCCGGTCCTGCTCCTCGTCGGCAGCGGCGACCGCCGCTACCGCGAGTACATCGTGGAGGCGGTCTCCCGCCACTTCCGGCTGTGGCTCCTCGACGCCCACGAGCCGACCTGGCAGCTGCCGTACGTGCAGGGGACCTCGCTCCTCGACACCAAGAACCTCGACGCACTCCTCGCCGAGACGAAGAACGTCATGGAACAGCTGCCGATCGCCGGCGTCTTCACCTACGACGAGTCGCTCGTGCACGCCACCGCGCGGCTCGCCGAAGCACTCGGCCTGCCCGGCAGCGCACCCGACGCCGTGCTCGCCTGCCGCGACAAGGCGACCACCCGGGCGCGGCTGACGGCCGCACAGGTGGCGCAGCCCGCCTGCACCCCGGTCTCCACCGCGGCCGAGGCCCGCGGCGCGGCCGACGCGACCGGGTACCCCGTCGTGATCAAGGCCCGCGGACTCGCCGGAAGCCTCGGCGTCGTCCGCGCCGACGACGGAGACGCCGTCGAAGCGGCCTTCGACGCCGCCAGCTCCGCCAACTGGCCCGGAGTACCGCGCTACGAGGCCGACGTCCTCGTCGAGGAGTACCTGACCGGCCCCGAGATCAGCGTGGACGCGGTCGTCGTCGGCGGCGTGGTCACCCCGATGATCGTGGCGCGCAAGCAGGTCGGCATGGACCCGTACTTCGAGGAGACCGGCCACACCGTCGACGCCAGCGACCCGCTCCTCGGCGACCCCGAGCTCCTGGACCAGCTGCACGCCATCCACAAGGCACTCGGCTTTGAACACGGCGCCACGCACACCGAGTTCAAGCTCACCCCCAAGGGCCTCCGGCTCGTCGAGATCAACGCCCGCCTCGGCGGCGACTTCATCCCCCTCATCGGGATGCTCGCCACCGGCACCGACCCGGCGGTCGCCGCCGCCCACGTCGCGGCCGGACTCACCCCCGACACCGCGCCGAAGGCCCGGCGGACCGCCGCCATCAGGTTCCTCTACCCGGAGGCCGACTGCGAGGCGGTCGAGGTGACCGTCCGCACCGACCTCTTCGGGCCCACGGTGCACAGCGCGGTCGCCACCGCCGGCCCCGGCACCCGGCTGGCCCTCCCGCCCAGGGCGTACATGAACCGGTACGGGTACGTCATCGCCGTCGGCGACGACCACGACCAGGTCACCGCCGACGTGGAGGCCGCGCCCACCCTCGTCGAACTGCGGTCCCGCCCGACGGCCGACTGACCCCGTTCACCCTTCCGTTCCCGCAGCCAGAAGGAGCCGCCGCCCGTGAGCAAGCCCTCGGACCAGCCGTCACTGCGCTGGGACGGCGACGCGATCGTCACGCTCGACCAGCGGGCGCTGCCCCACGAACGGCGGCTGCTGCGGCTGGACACCGTGGACCGCGTCATCGACGCCATCTCGACGCTCGCGGTACGGGGCGCCCCCTCCATCGGTCTCGCGGGCGCCCTGGGCGTCGCGCTCTCCGCGTACACCCACTGCCCGTCCGGGACCGATGCCCGGGGGAGGGAGGCCGTACGCGCCGACGCGCGACGGATCGCCGCCGCCCGCCCCACGGCCGTCAACCTGGCCTGGGCCGTGGACAGGGTCGTCGGGCGGCTCTCCGACGGCCCCGACGCCGTCCTGGCCGAAGCCACCGCCATGATCGAGGAAGACAGGACGGTCAACCGCCGGATGGTCGAGCACGCGGCACGGGCCGTACTCGACCGCTGCCCCCAGCGCTCCCTCCGGCTCCTGACCCACTGCAACACCGGCCGTCTTGCGACCGCCGCCGTGGGCACCGCCCTGGGCACGATCCTCGCCCTCGCGGAGGCCGGAAGGGTCACCGAGGTCCTCGTCGACGAGACCCGGCCGCTGATGCAGGGCGCCCGACTGACCGCCTGGGAGCTGGCCGAGGCCGGCGTACCGCACCGGGTGTGCGTCGACAGCGCCGCCGCCGCGGCCATGAGCCGGGGGCTCGTCGACTGCGTCCTGGTCGGAGCCGACCGCATCACCGCGAGCGGGGACGTCGCCAACAAGATCGGCACCTACGGGCTGGCGATCGCCGCCGCCCACCACGCCATCCCGTTCATCGTCGTCGCACCCGAATCGACCTGGGACAGATCCCTGACCGACGGAGGATCCATCGTCATCGAAGAGCGCGACGCCGACGAGGTGACCTCCTACGGCGGAGTCCGCACCACCCCGCCGCACACCCGCGCCTACAACCCGGCCTTCGACGTCACCCCCGCCTCCCTGATCACCGCCATCGTCTCCGAGCACGGTGTCCACCACACCTCCGAGGTGAGCACATGAGCTACGCGCCGGCCACCGCCGTCGGCAAGCAGACCGCCCAGCAGCTGGCCGGTATCTCCCGCACCCTCTACGAGCGCGGCTGGATGCCGGGCACCTCCGGCAACGTGTCCATGCGGCTGCCCGACGACTCCGACCGGGCCCTGATCACGGCGAGCGGCCTGGACAAGGGCGAACTGACCGCCCGGGACGTGGTGGAGGTCGACGCCCGCACCGGCGAGGCGTCCCGCCCCGGCCAGGTCCGCCCCTCGGCGGAGACCTCCATCCACGCGGCGGTCTACCGCGCCACCGGCGCCCGCGCCGTCATCCACGTCCACGCTCCGTACGCCACCGTCGTCGCCCACCGGGCCGCCGCCCTGGACACCGTCTCCTCGGTACGGCTGGAACGCTTCGAGCTGCTCAAGGGCCTGGGCCTGAAGGACCCGGCCTCCACGGACCTGCCGGTGTTCCCCAACTGGCCCCAGGTCGAGCGGATCGCCGACGACGTGGCCGCCCACCTCGCGGCGAACCGGGAAGGCCCTCCCGGGCTGCTCCTGGCCGATCACGGCATCACGACCTGGGGCGACTCGCTGGGCCAGGCCAAGAACCGGCTCGAATGCCTGGAGTCGCTCTGCCAACTGCTCGTACTCTCCCGGGCCGAGCTCTCCCGGGCCGAGCCGCAGGTCTCCCGTGCCGCGCAGGCACCCGACGACAGGAGGACCGAGCTATGACACTGCTGCAGATCATGCCGGACGACGCACCGGACACCGTCCTGCTCCGCACCCGCGACGAGGAGGCCATCGCGCAGGCCCTGCGCGAACGGTCGGTCTCCTTCACCCGCTGGCCGCTGCGCACCCAAGTGACGGCGCGGACGTCGTCCGACGAGCTGCTCGACGCCTACCGGCACGAGGTCGACGAGCTCTGCGCCCGCCAGGGGCTGAGGCTCGTCGACGTCGCCCGTCTTCACCCCGAGGAAGGGGCGGAATGGCAGGAGCGGGCGGCGAAGGCCCGGTCGACGTTCCTCGACGAGCACCGGCACGCCGAGGACGAGGTCAGGTTCTTCGCCCAGGGCACGGGCTGCTTCTACCTGCACCTCGACGACCGCGTCTACGCCGTGGTGTGCGAGGCGGGTGACCTGCTGTCCGTGCCCGCCGGCACCCGGCACTGGTTCGACATGGGACCCGTGCCGGACTTCTGCGCCATCCGCTTCTTCGAGAAGGAGGACGGCTGGGTGGGGGACTTCACCCAGGAGCCCGTCGCCGGGGGCTTTCCCCGGCTCGACGCCCTGCTCCGGGACAGCTGATGACCGGCGGCCGACAGGACCGGGCACTCCGGTCGGGGATCCGCGCGGTCGTCCTCGACATCGAGGGAACGACCGGCTCCCTCAGCCATGTGCGGGACGTCCTGTTCCCCTATGCCAGGGCGCGGCTCGCTCCCTGGTTCACCGCGCACCGCGGCACCGCCCAGGGGCAGCGGATCCTCGACGCGGTCACCGCCCACACCGGGACGGCTCACGACGAGGCGGACGCCCTCGCGCTCCTGGAGCAGTGGGCCGACGCCGATGTGAAGGCGGCGCCGCTGAAGACGCTGCAGGGGCTGATCTGGGCCCGGGGGTACGCGGCGGGTGAGCTGCACGGGCACGTGTACCCGGACGTACCACCGGCACTGGAGCGCTGGAAGGCCCGGGGTGTGGGCCGGTTCATCTACTCGTCCGGGTCCGTCGCCGCCCAGCGGGACTGGTTCGGCCACACCGAGCACGGCGACCTGCGTCCCCTGCTCGACGGCTACTTCGACCTGACGACGGCGGGCTCCAAGGCGTCCGCCGCGTCCTACGACGCGATCGCCGAGCAGCTGGGGCACACACCGGACTGCCTGCTGTTCGTCAGCGACGTCGGCGCCGAGCTCGACGCCGCCGCCGAGGCCGGCTGGCGGACCGTGGCCGTCCGGCGCCCGGACGACGACCGGCCGGTCGTACGCGGGCACGAGGCCGTCGCCTCCCTCACCCCCTTGTCCCCGGCCGGGCCCGAGCGGTCCACGGCCGACCCGTACGCACACGCAGGAGGACCGGAACGATGAGTGATCCATCCGAGGAGTCACCGGCGGCGGACATCGCCGTGATCGGCGGCAGCGGCTTCTACGAACTCCTCGAATCGGTACGGCGCGTCGAGGTCACCACCCCGTACGGACCGCCGTCCGACGCGGTGTCCGTGGGAACCGTCGGCGACCGCAGAGTGGCCTTCCTGCCACGCCACGGCAGCCGCCACGAGCTTCCCCCGCACCGCATCAACTACCGCGCCAACATGTGGGCGCTGCGCTCGCTGGGGGTACGGCAGGTCCTCGCGCCCTGTGCCGTCGGCTCGCTGCGCCGCGCCCTCGGCCCCGGCAGTGTGGTCCTCCCCGACCAGCTCGTCGACCGCACCGCGGGCCGTGTCCAGACGTACTACGACCACGGCGCGACACACGTCTCCTTCGCCGACCCGTACTGCGCCGCCGGGCGAGCGGCTGTGCTCAAGGCCGCGGGCGGGGCCGGAGCCGACGTCCACGACGGCGGAGTGATGGTCGTCGTCGAGGGGCCCCGGTTCTCCACCCGCGCGGAGTCCCAGTGGTACGCGTCGGCCGGCTGGTCCCTGATCAACATGACGGGGCACCCCGAGGCCGTCCTCGCGCGCGAACTCGCCCTCTGCTACACCTCCATCGCGCTGGTGACCGACTACGACGCCGGAGTGGAGCGCGGGGAAGGGGTGTCGCAGGACGAGGTCTTCCGGGTGTTCGCGGCGAACGTGGAACGGCTGAAGGACCTGGTCCTGCAGACGGTCTCCGTCCTGGACCGCGAGAGGCGTTGTGGCTGCGGAGAGGCGCTCGACGGGATGGACCTGCCTTTCGAGCTCCCCTGACGCGGCCCGCCTGGCCGACATGTGGCCGGTGCGGGCACGATCCGCGCCGACCACGAACCTGCGGCCCGATGCCGGTCACCACGGTGACCGGCATCGTCATTCCACGACCGGGCTGCGACGCTCCACGAGCAGGACGTCGCGCCAGACGCCGTGGTGGCGGGCGACGCGTTCCCGACGGCCGAGGACACGGAACCCGGTGGACTCGTGCAGGGAGAGGCTCGCCGTGTTCTCGGGAAAGATGCCCGCCTGGATCGTCCAGATCCCCGCCTTCTCCGTGGAGACGATCAACGCCTCCAGGAGCGTGCGCCCCACGCCGGCTCCGCGCGCGGTGGGGCAGACGTACACGGAGTGCTCGACGACCCCCGCGTACGCGGGCCGGGCCGAGACACGTGACACCGCGGTCCAGCCGACCACCCGCCCCTGCTGATCCAGCGCCACGAGCCGGTGTGCCGCGAGCTTGGCGGTGTCGAAGGCGCTCCACGGCGGAGCGGACGTCTCGAACGTGGCGTTGCCCTCGTCGATGCCCTGCTGGTAGATCGCCATGACGGCCGGCGCGTGGTCGTCGGTCATCGCGACCAGGGTGACTCCCGGGTGCGGGGGCGTGGGCATGCGTGCTCCTTGCCTCGGTGCGCTCCCGGGGGCGGGACGCGCACGGTGTCCGTCAGCGGGTACGGCGACGCTCCTGCGGCGTCGGGGGCCGCCGCAGGAGCGTGGGTGGGGGGTGGAGAGGAGTACCGGGTCAGAGCAGGGGCAGCGCGACGAGGCCGATAGCCACGCTGCCGAGGAGGCCGACGCCGAGGTAGAACGCGAAGACCTTCGTCTTGACGACGCTCTTGACCGCCACCATCGCCGGGATCGTGGTGATGGCACCGCCGAGGAGGAAGGTGACGCCCGCAGCGGCGACCATGCCCTGGTCGAGGAGGCCCTCGACGACCGGGATGGCACCGACGCCGTTGAGGTAGAGCGGGACACTGATGAGTCCGGCGACCAGGACGGAGAGGACGCCGTCCGTGCCCAGGATGCCCGAGACGACGTCGGTCGGTACGTAGCGGACGATCAGGGCTTCGAGGACGATGGCCAGGAGCAGCCACTTGCCCAGGATCAGCGAGTCGCTGACGATCTCCTTGAGGATCTCGCCGGCGTGGAGGTTCTTGATGTCGCGCCGGACGAGCACGCGCCACGGGGTGCCGTCGTCGTCCGCGTCGTTCCGTGCGGCGGTGGAGCAGCCGCCGGCCGCGGGAGCGGGCTCGGACTCCTGGGTGGTGCCGCCACACCCGCCCGCAGCGCTGCCGCCGCTACCGCTACCGCTACCGCTACCGCTACCGCTACCGCTACCGCTACCGCTGCCGGCTCCGACGGTCACGGTCTCGGGCACGGTCGCCTTCGCCGCGGAGCACGCGGTCTCGGGCACGGTCACCGTCTCCTGCGAGCAGCTCTTCGCGGGCGCCTTCTCCTCGGTGGAGGCGATCAGCGGGTCCGCGAACCGGCCGCGCCGTTCGAGGGCGAGCACGATGAGGCCCGCGCCGAAGCTCAGCACCAGGGCACCGATGAGACGGGCGGTGGCGATGGGGAAACCGAGCTGGGCGGCGGAGAGCGCGTAGATCTCCGGGTCCATGGAGGGGGAGGCGATCCAGAACGACATCACCGCCGAGAGCGGGACGCCGGCTATCAGGAAGCGGCGGATCAGCGGGATCACGGTGAAGGAGCAGAAGGGGCTGAACGCTCCGATGGCCGTGACGATGGCGATGCCCAGAACCCCCTTGCGTCCGTGGGCGAAGCTGCGGCGTGCGACCACGTCGATCGACAGACGCTGTACGGCGATCCCGAGGACGATGGCGACCAGGAACCACGGGAGATAGTGCAGCACCTCGAACAGGATGAACAGGCCAAGGGCCCGCAATTCGTCCACAGGTGAACCTCTCTGAGACGGTGACACATGAGGGGAGCGGCGCCGTGAGGGGACGTACGGGAGCCGTGGCGAGCCGCGCGGGGAGGCTCGAGCGGCATCCCCTTTTATCGAATATCGATGATAGACGATTAAAGGGAGCGGCGGCAATGGGGATCGAGGTCACTCACGGCGCCGAAGGGCTCCGCCCCGCCCCGGGGTGGGGCGGCCACCGGGATGTGGGGAGTGTGCCCAGGTCGCGCCGGTGTGGATGACCTCTGTGTGGCGTCTGCGCGGCCGCTCGTGCCGGTGGTGTCGGACGTGTGTGGGGCACCGACAAGCCTGCGTTGACCCTCCGTAGGCCCCCTCCACACGGAACGAACCTTGCCGTCGCGGGTGGTCATCGAATAACATCGATGGATCATGAGCGGTACGATGAATGCCCAGCTGATCGACCGAAGCACGGCCGAGTCCTACGCAACCTGGTTCAAGGCCCTCTCCGATCCCACTCGCGTGCAGATCCTCAATCTCCTCGCGCTCGCGACGGGACCGATGAGTGTCGGAGAGATCGTGGACCGTATGGGCGTCGGACAGTCGACGGTGTCCCACCACCTGAAGCTGCTCGCCGACGTGCGATTCGTCCTGCGCGAGCGCCAGGGGACGTCGATGCTCTACTCCATCAACGTCGCCTGCGTGGCCTGCTTCCCCAGCGCCGCCGACGCCGTCATGGGCCGCCCCGCGGCCTCCGCGTGAGGTCCGGACCCTTGGCCGAGCCGACCTCTCACATATCCGGCGCGCCGGCCGCTGCCTGCTGCCCGCCCCTCGTGACCGCGGCGCTGTCCGAAGGGGACGCCGAGGTCATGGCGGCGATGTTCAAGGCGCTGGCCGACCCCGTCCGGCTCCGCCTCCTGTCCAGAGTGGCCTCACACCCCAGCGGCGAGGCATGCGTCTGCGACATAGCCGACGTGGGCGTTTCCCAGCCCACGGTCAGCCACCACCTGAAGAAGCTCCGGGAGGCGGGCCTGCTCACCTCCGAGCGGCGCGGCACGTGGGTGTACTACCGCCCGGCGCCCGGCATCCTGGCCTCGCTGGGCGCCTTTCTCGCTGACACCGAGAAGGCCGGTACGGGAGAAGTGCCGCTGCAGGCCCAGGTCTCCTGACGTCCGCTGCCGCCCCCGGCACCCGGGGCGCAGGCGCCGTCGGGGGGCCTTGTCCGGGTCAGTCGATGTGCGGGCTGCGGCGTTCGACGAGGACGGTGTCGCGCCAGACGCCGTGGTGGCGACCGACGCGCTCACGCGTGCCGATGACCCGGAAGCCCGCGCGGGCGTGGACGGCGAGGCTGGCGGAGTTCTCGGGGAAGATGCCTGACTGGATGGTCCAGATCCCCGCCGCCTCGGTGGACTCGATGAGCGCCGTGAGCAGTGCGGAGGCGACGCCGCGCCCCCGCGCGCCGGGGTGCACGTACACCGAGTGCTCGACGACACCGGCGTACGCGCACCGGTCGGAGACCTTCGTGGCGGCCACCCACCCGAGCACCCGACCGTCCTCGTCGAGCGCGACGAAGCGGTGCTCGGCCAGTTTGGCCGCGTCGAACTGCTCCCAGGCCGGGGCGGTGGTCTCGAAGGTGGCGTTGCCCTCGTCGATGCCCGCCTGATAGATCGCGACGACGTCGTCGGCGTGCTCGGCCGTGAGCGGTGCGACGGTGATGGCGCGGGTGGCTGATCCGGTCATGGGGCGGAGTCTCCCAGACCGGGACCCGAGCGGCGGAACAGCCCCATGGAGAGCGTCGACCATGAGCACCTGCGCGCTCCCCGGAGGGAGGGCGATGGCCGTGCGACCCGGGATCGGCCTGCCGGCGGTCCCGGCCGTGCTCCCCGCTGCCCGGGCCGCCGGGCCGGGGTCAGGCCGATGCGGCCTTGGTGAGGAGTGCTCCCATGGCCGCGAGGACGGCGGGCTCGACGCGGTAGTAGACCCAGGTGCCGCGCCGTTCCGAGGAGAGGAGCCCGGCCTCCTTCAGCTTCTTCAGGTGGTGGGAGACCGTCGGCTGGGAGACGCCGACGTCGGAGATGTCGCAGACGCACGCCTCGCCGCCCTCGTGCGAGGCGACGGAGGAGAAGAGCCGCAGTCGGACCGGATCGCCCAGCGCCTTGAACATGACGGCGGTCCGCTCCGCCTCCTCGGCGGTCAGTGGCCGTTCGTTCAGCGGCGGGCAGCAGGGGGCTATCTCGGGCTCCAGTACCGGCAGCACCTTCACATTCGACATGTATCTATGTTGACACATGTCGAACCAAGGTCGCTGGATGAGCCTGCGCCGAACCCCTGGATTCGATGAATGTCTATGTTGACGACCGTCGAATCAAGTGCCATGCTGAGGGCGTAAGAGATCGACGAACGTCGAATCAACAAAGGGGTACCGCCGTGAACGTCACCGCCACCGACCAGCTGCCCGTCGTGGTCGTAGGGGCCGGGCCCGCCGGTCTGGCAGCTGCCGCGCACCTCGTCGACCGGGGCCTGGAGCCGCTGGTCCTGGAGGCCGGCACCCGGGCGGGCGCGGCCGTACAGGAGTGGTCCCACGTGCGGCTCTTCTCCGCCTGGGGCGAGGTCGTCGACCCGGTCGCCGAGAAGCTGCTCGCCCCGACCGGCTGGGTGAAGCCCGACACGAGCACGTACCCCACCGGCGGGGACTGGGCGGACGACTACCTCCAGCCGCTCGCGGACGTCCTCGGCGACAGGATCAGGCTCGACGCCCGCGTCACCGGCGTCTCCCGTACCGGCCGCGACCGCGTCGTCGACGCCGAGCGCGAGCAGCAGCCCTTCACCGTCCACATCCGGTACGGCGACGGACGCGAGGAGCGAATCCTCGCCCAGGCCGTGATCGACGCCTCCGGTACGTGGTCCACCCCGAGCCCCGCCGGCGGCGACGGCCTCCCGGCCCTCGGCGAACGTGCGGCGGCCGACCGGATCTCGTACCGCGTCCCCGACCTCAAGAACCCCGCCGTGCGCGCCCGTTACGCGGGCAGGCGCACCGCCGTCATCGGCTCCGGCGCCTCCGCCTTCACCGCGCTCGCCTCGCTCGCCGCGCTGGCCACGTCCGAGGACGGAAGCGGCACGCGCGCCGCCTGGATTCTGCGCCGGAGCATCTCGGGCGCCACCTTCGGCGGGGGCGCCGCCGACCAGCTCCCCGCCCGTGGCGCGCTCGGTCTCGCCGCGAAGGCGGCCGTGGACGAGGGATACGCGGACGCCGTCACCGGCTTCCGTACGGACGCGATCGAGCGCGACGGTGAGCGGCTGGTCCTGGTCGCCGAGGACGGCCGCCGGCTCGACCCGGTCGACGAGGTGATCGTCCTGACCGGCTTCCGCCCCGACCTGACCTTCCTCGACGAACTGCGCCTGGGTCTCGACGAGCGGCTCCAGGCCCCCGTCGAGCTGGCGCCGCTCATCGACCCGAACCAGCACTCCTGCGGCACGGTCTACCCGCACGGCGTGAACGAGCTGTCCCACCCCGAGCCGGGGGTGTACCTGGTCGGCATGAAGTCCTACGGCCGCGCTCCGTCCTTCCTCGCGCTCACCGGCTACGAGCAGGTCCGCTCGGTCGTCGCCGCGATCGCCGGCGACCGCGCGTCCGCCGAGCGCGTCGAGCTCGTGCTCCCCGAGACCGGCGTCTGCGGCGGCGCGGGCCTCTTCGACGAGCCCGCCGACACCGCGACCGACGGCGGTGGCTGCTGCGCGGCCCCGACCGCGCTCCAGATCGGCGTCGGTATCGGCGTCGGCGCCCTGGCCGCCTCCGGCGGCTGCTGACCCCGACCCATCCACTCACAGCCGGAGGATCATGATGTCCCGCGTACAGCTCGCCCTGCGCGTTCCCGACCTGGCGGCATCCGTCGCCTTCTACACGAAACTGTTCGGCACCGAGCCGGCCAAACTCCGTGACGGCTACGCCAACTTCGCCATCGCGGAACCGCCGCTCAAGCTCGTCCTCATCGAAGGCTCCGAGCACGAGGACACCCGCATGGACCACCTCGGCGTGGAGGTCGACACCACCGAAGCGGTCCACGCCGCCACCGCCCGACTGGGCAAGGAAGGCCTCTCGACGACGGAGGAGAACGACACCAGCTGTTGCTACGCCGTCCAGGACAAGGTGTGGGTGCACGGCCCCGGCCGCGAACCGTGGGAGGTGTACGTCGTCAAAGCCGACGCCGACACCCTGACCAGGCAACAGGGCAGCACCTGCTGCTCCACCACGGCGGCCACCACCGCCGAGAACGATGCGAGCCAACCGGTCACCGCCGGCGGCTGCTGCTGATCTCGCGACGACCGACCTTCACACCCGTGGAGCCGCGACCGGAACAGGGGACCGGTCGCGGCTCCACGCCGTTGGTTGGGGAGCGTGCCCTCGGGCGGGCGGGGTGGCGCATCGGCGCTTCCTACTGACTCGGGTCCCAGGCCCAGAGCAGGTCGAGCAGACGTCGGTCGCCGTCGAGCTTCAGGGATTCCACCGGAATACGGCCGTACAGGGCCAGAACCAGGTCACCGGCCGTGCCCCGGAGGGAGGCGTAGGCCGCGTCCGGGCCCTCGCCGGCAGCGGGGGCCGGCCTCGTACCGGGCGTGATCATCAGACGGGAGGCCCGTGCGCCGTCGGCGGAGAGCGAGAGACGCCAGGAGAGGCCCTCGGTGGCGTGGACGTCGACGGCGGCGGGCTCGTACGGCCAGGCGCTCGTCGTCGCACTGCAGGTGGACAGGAACTCGTCGACACCGTCGAACGCCACCTCGTCCGGCAGCGGTTGCGGGGCGCCCAGGGTGACCTGGGCGTCGTAGGTGTGCACCGCGATCTCCTGGAGCTGGTGCCGGGCGACGGCACCGCAGGTCTGCGGCGACTGCGACGTACTCCACCACGTCCAGCAACCGCGATCCGGGCCCGCTTCCCGCAGTGCGTCGAGGAGTTCCCGCGTCGCTGCGGCCGACCAGGCCAGGGCCTCGCGCTCCCGGGGCGCGGCCGGGGCGCCCCCGACGTCGACTTGGCCGTGGCGCCGGGCCCTGCGGCGACGGTGGCCGCCCAGGAGCGGCGCCCCACCCCCAGATGCCGCATCAGATCGAACAGCGTCCACTCGGGGCAGGTCGGTACCCGCACGTCGAGGCTGGGCGCGGAGGCGACCACAGCCCGGAAGACGGTCGATCGTTCGTCGATCAGCCGCAGCAGATCGCGGAACTCCAGAGTCTTGTCCACTCCGGCCGTCTATCACCGTGCTCCGACGTCAGGACAGCGATTTCCCAGCCGATGCGACAAGCACTTTCTACTCCGGCACGACCGGAGGCAGCGGTTCACGGGCTGCGTGCCAGGCGGGCGGGAGGGCGGCGACGCCCGTGCGAGCGGCGATCACCCCGCCCGCGATGGCGCAGGTGGTGTCGATGTCGCCGCGCCCGGCGACGGTGCACCACAGGCCCTCGTGCAGGTCGTCGAGGTGCCCCGCCGCGCACCACAGGGCGTAGGGGACGGTGTCGGGCCCGGACATCCTGAAGCCGGAGCCCAGCACCTCCGCGGCGTGCCGAACCGACGTACGCTCCGGCATCCGGGCCGCGACCCGCACTCCCGACCGGACGTCGCTGTCGGGGAGTCGCTCGGCGACCGCCCGGAGGAAGTCCGGCCGTGCCGGGGCGGGCCCGCCCCGACTGCGCGTCGCCAGCGCCGCCGCGAGGGCTACCGCCACGGCCGCGGCGCCCGCCTCCGGGTGGTGGTGCGACACCACGCTCTGGCGGGCGGCCTGCTCGGTGACCGCGTCGAGGTCGTCGGCGTGCCAGGCGCCGAGCGGGGCGGCACGCATGGCCGCGCCGTTGCCCCAGGAGCCCTGGCCGCCGAACTGTCCGGCGACCACCTCCCGCCAGGGCTCGCCCGCACCGATCCGACGGAGCACGTCGTGCATCGAGGCTCCGTAGCCGCGGTGCGTGTCGTCGGCGTAGGCCGCCGCGAAGCGCAGGGCGAGGCGGCCCTGGTCGACGGTGCCGCCGCCCTCGGCGAGTTCCCGGACGAGAACGAGTGCCTGGGCGGTGTCGTCACTCCACCGCCACAGCGGCTCCGGGGGCAACGTCCGCGCCTCCAAGGCCGCCGGACCCTCCCGGCGCAGGATGCGGAACCAACGGTCACCGAAGGCGTCACCGAAGGCGAGCCCGTGCAACGAATCCAGCGCAGTGGTAGGGACGTTGATCATCGGAGCAGTATCGCAAGGCGACGGCACCCCGGGCACGCGGATTTCGGGGCGGGCATGCTGCTGGATTCGCCCACCGCCGCCCACCCCCGCCCACCGCCGCCCACCCCCGCCCACCGCCGCCCACCCCCGCCCACCGCCGCCCACCGCCGCCCACCCCCGCCCACCGCCGCCCACCCCCGCCCACCGCCGCCCACCCCCGCCCACCGCCGTCCACCACCGTCTTCCGTTTGCGGATGGATCGACATCGGGTTTGGGTGTGGGAGGAGGATCACCCCCCTTGCGCATCAGGAGCCAGGCATGTCGATGGCGTTCGGTTCACCGTTCGGTTCGTCCGACCAGTTCAGCGACCTGCTGAACCGATTCTTCGGTATGTCGCCCGCATCGTCGCCCCCGGCCGTGCAGCGCGTACCGATCGGTCGGCTGCTGACGGAGTCGTCGCGCGAACTCCTCCACCTGGCCGCGCGCAAGGCCGCCGAGGACGGCACGTCCGACCTCGACACGGAGCACCTCCTGTGGGCGACCACCCAGGTCGACCCCTCACGACGGCTGCTCGCCCAGGCCGGAGTGGACCCCGAGGCGCTCGCGGCGGAGATCGACGAGGTGCTTCCCCAGGAGTCCGCGGAACCGTCCTCCGAGCCCGGGCTCACCCCCGCGGCCAAGCGCACCCTCGCCCTCGCGCACGCCACGTCACAGGCGTCAGGGGTCTCCTACATCGGCCCCGAGCACATCCTCGGCGCGCTCCTGAGCGACGCCGACTCGGGCGCCTCCCGGTTCCTGAGCGCCGAGGACGTGGACGTACGGAAGGTACGCGGCCTCGCCGAGCAGGCGGCACGCGCCGACGGCGCTCCCGCCGCCGGCAGACAGGGCAGGGCGGGCGCGCGGGAACAGCAGCCGGCCACGACCCTGGACGAGTTCGGCAGGGACCTGACCGAGGAGGCGCGGGCCGGCAGGCTCGATCCCGTCGTCGGCCGCTCCGACGAGATCGAGCAGACCGTCGAGATCCTGTCGCGGCGCTCCAAGAACAACCCCGTGCTCATCGGCGAGCCCGGCGTCGGGAAGACCGCGATCGTCGAGGGACTGGCCCAGCGCATCGTGGCGGGAGAGGTGCCCGACACCCTCAAGGACAAGCGGGTCGTCTCCCTCGACATGTCCTCCATGGTCGCCGGCGCGCAGTACCGCGGCCAGTTCGAGGAGCGGCTGAAGAAGGTCATCGAGGACGTCCAGGACGCGAGCGGCGACATCATCCTCTTCATCGACGAACTCCACACGGTCGTCGGCGCGGGCGCGACGGGCGACAGCTCGATGGACGCGGGCAACATGCTCAAGCCCGCCCTCGCGCGCGGCGAGCTCCACGTCGTGGGAGCGACGACGATCGACGAGTACCGCAAGTACGTCGAGAAGGACGCCGCCCTCGAACGCCGCTTCCAGCCCGTCCTCATCCCCGAGCCCACGGTCGAGGAGGCGGTACAGATCCTCGAAGGACTCCGTGACGCGTACGAGGCCCACCACCAGGTCCGCTTCGCCGACGGGGCGCTGGCGGCGGCCGCGGAGCTGTCCGACCGCTACATCAGCGACCGCTTCCTCCCCGACAAGGCCATCGACCTGATGGACCAGGCCGGTGCGCGCGTACGGCTCCGCAGCGCAGGCCGCTCCACCGAGGTCGTCGGCCGCGAGGACCGCCTCGCGAAGCTGCGGCGCGAGAAGGACCAGGCCGTCGCGGGCGAGGAGTTCGAGAAGGCCTCGGAGCTGAAGCGGCAGATCGCCGAGGTGGAGGGCGAGCTCGCGGGCATCGAGGAGCGCCGCGAGGGCGTGGTCTCGGTCACGGCCGCCGACATCGCCGACATCGTCTCCCGCCGCACGGGCATCCCGGTCGCCCAGCTCACCGCCAGCGAGAAGGAGAGGCTCCTGAAGCTGGAGGAGGCGATGCACGCCAGGATCGTCGGCCAGGGCGAGGCGGTCACCGCGGTCTCCGAGGCCGTGCGCCGCAACCGCGCGGGCATGGGCGACCCGAACCGTCCCGTGGGTTCGTTCCTCTTCCTCGGGCCGACGGGCGTGGGCAAGACCGAACTCGCCAAGACGCTCGCCGAGCTGCTCTTCGGCGACGAGGACCGCATGATCCGGTTCGACATGAGCGAGTTCCAGGAGAAGCACACCGTGGCCCGGCTCGTCGGCGCGCCTCCCGGCTACGTCGGCTACGAGGAGGCCGGCCAGCTCACCGAGAAGGTCCGGCGCCGGCCGTACAGCGTCGTCCTGTTCGACGAGGTGGAGAAGGGGCACCCCGACGTCTTCAACACGCTGCTCCAGATCCTCGACGACGGCCGCCTCACGGACGGACAGGGCCGCACGGTCGACTTCCGGCACTGTGTCGTCATCATGACGTCGAACATCGGCGCCCACCGCATCCTCGCCCACGAGGGAGACGCGGCCGAGCTCAAGGACGAGCTGATGCAGGACCTGCGGGAGAAGTTCCTGCCCGAGTTCCTCAACCGTATCGACGACATCATCGTCTTCCACAGCCTCACCGAGGGCGACCTGTCGGAGATCCTGGAGCACCTCCTGGACCGGAGCAAGCACCGCGTCCACGCGCAGGGCATGACGCTCGAAGTCACCGAAGCGGCGAAGAAACTGCTCGTCGCCCACGGCTACCAGCCGGCGTTCGGCGCCCGCCCGCTGCGCCGCACGATCCAGCGGGAGCTCGACAACCGTGTCGCCTCCCTGCTGCTCGGCGGCGAGGCCGGGCCCGGCGACACGATCGTCGCCGACATCGTGGACGACTCGCTCCACTGCCTGATCCGCAAGGGCGCGTCCGAGAACGGCACGGCCGACGCCGGAGGCGCGCCCCGGAGCGAGGCCGCCTGACGACCCTCGGGAAAACTCGTGGCGGGTCGTCACGGGCGTCGATACGATCATCGGGATGACGACTCACTCTGTTCACAGATTGGGGGACCCGTCCGCACAAGGTGAGTGCTGATGCCCACCTCGACCGCGAACGGGGCTTCCCGCCTCACCCTCTGGCTGCGCGTGCGCGAGTTCGCCGTGCCGCCCTCCATGATCGAGACCGCGTCCGCCCGCCGCTTCCACGGCGACTGGGCGGGGGCCTGTGCCGCCGCCGGGATCGATGTCGACCTCGACCTCCGCTCCGTGGCGCGCGCCCATGGCCGGGAACTCGCCGGCCGCGTCCGGGACGACCTGCGCCATCTGGCCCCCGACCTGCTGCGCTGGCACATGCCACGGATCGCTCCGGACGGACTGCTGCGACCGGGGCTGACCGTGGCACTGGCCCGGTACGCCCCGGACCCGTCGGCCGGCCCGTACTCCCCGGGCGGCGGCGTGGGGCCGGTACCGCACCTCGTGGTGCGGACTCCGCCCGCCTGGGCGGACGCCGGACAGCGGATCAGCCTCGCCCTGTGGGACGGATCCCCCGCCGGGTCCTGCGGTGCCGCCGCCGCCCGCCATCCGCACCCCCACCCCAGCCGGCGGTTCCGCTTCGACCTGCACCGCCACCTGTGGGACGCCCGCAGGGCCGACGAACTGCGCATCCGGTCCGGGGCGGGTGCGACCGTCCCCGATCCGACGGGACTCCTGCCTCCCGGGCTCAGCTGCGCGGTCGACCGGTGGGCGGCCGAGGCCGAGATCCTGAACCGTGCCGAGGGACGTCCGGGCGGCACCGTCGTGGTGCGGTTCGGGGCCCGTCGGCGGCTGCTCCTGGAACCGCACCCGGACGAGTACGGGTACGGGTACGGGTACGGGGACCGGGACGAGTACGGGTACGGGTACGGGGACCGGGACGAGTACGGGGACGGGTACGCGTACCGGGACGAGTACGGGGACGGGTACGCGTACCGGGACGAGTACGGGTACCGGGAAGGGTGCCAAGGCGGGCCGCCCGCCGTACGGATCGCTCCGGAGACCCCGGAGAACTCCGCCGCCACCCTGCCCGTCCTGCCCGACGCGGCCACCTGGGTCCTGCCCGACCTCGAACTCCTCCGCGCCGGCCTCGTGGAGAGCGATCGCCTGCACCCGCTCGTCGCCGCCGCGCTCGAACCGGACCGCAGGCCACCACCCGACCGTCCCGTCCGGCCCCCGGATCCGGCGGGGCAGCCCCGCGTCGTCGAGTGCCGTGGCGCCCGGCACCGGATCGGGCTGGTCGACGGGGTGCTGGCCCCGCTCGACCACGACCCGGCCGAGATCCGGCGGGAGGAACTCCTCGCCGCGCTGACCGGCACGCCGCTGCCCTGCCTGCGGGCCGTCGACGAGGCCCACCGCCGCCCGGACTGTCTCACCGGCGTCCGCGAACGCCTGGACCACGGGGACATCGCCGGCGCCCTCGCCGTCGTCGAGGGTCTCCTCGGCCCCGACGCACTGCTGCGCGGCGGCGCCCTGCGCGACGAGCTGGAGGCGGCCGCGCACCGGCGGATCACCTACGGCCTGTACAGGGCGGGTCTGATCGGCCCCGCACCCGACCGCCTCCTCCCCGGCATCCGCCGTCCCCGTGACCGGCGTTCACACCCCCGCGACGTCACCCGACGCTGACCGGGGAAGCCCCCGTTCCTCTTCCGCTCCCTCCCTCCCTCCGCGCCGCCTCGGCCGCCCCGAACCCCCAGGTGATCACTCATGCCCGCAGAGATGTCGTACGCCCCTACCGCCGCGTCCACCGACCCGCTCGACCAGCTCGGACGTTCCCATCAGCCCCATCAGCCCCATCAGCCCGTCCAGCCCGACCAGCTCGACCAGCTCGATCAACTCGACGTCGCCGGTGAGCTGCTGGCCCTGTTGCGGGACGCGCGTACCGAGCCGCGCCCCAACTCCCAGCTGGAGGCCCTGACCCTGGCCGTAGCCGCCGACCTGCCCGTGCTCCTGTGGGGCGAACCCGGGATCGGCAAGACCGCGGCCCTGACCCAGCTGGCCGAGTCCCTCGGCCTTCCGCTGACCACGGTCATCGCCAGCGTGCACGAGCCCTCGGACTTCTCGGGCCTCCCCGTCATCGGCGACGACCCCGCGGAGCAGGGCGTTCCGATGGCGCCGCCGGACTGGGCCGTGCGCCTGGTACGGGCCGGGCGGGGACTGCTGTTCCTGGACGAGCTGTCCACCGCGACACCGGCCGTGCAGGCCGCCCTCCTCCGTCTCGTACTCGAACGGCGGGTCGGAGCGCTGCGGTTGCCGTCCGGCGTACGGATCGTCGCCGCCGCGAATCCGCGCGCCTCGGCCGCCGACGGCTGGGAGCTGAGCCCGCCGCTCGCCAACCGGTTCGTGCACCTCCAGTGGACGCACGAACACGACGTCGTCGTGCGCGGCCTCGGCGGAACCTGGCCGCGGGCCACCCTGCCACGCCTCGACCCGGCGAAGCTGCCGGAGTCCGTGGACTTCGCCCGCCGCGCGGTCTGCGGGCTCCTCTCCGCCCGCCCCGCGCTCGTCCACCGACTGCCGAGCGGCGAAACGCGCCGCGGCGGCGCCTGGCCGTCGCCCCGGAGCTGGGAGATGACCCTGCGGCTGATCGCCTTCGCGACCGCGGCCGGCGCCTCGCGCGAAGTGCTGGCGTCGCTGGTCAGGGGAACGGTGGGAGACGGCCCGGGCCTTGAACTGCTGGCCTCGCTGGACCGGATGGACCTCCCGGACCCCGAGACGCTGCTCGCCGACCCCGAGAGCGCCGAACTGCCCGAGCGGGGCGATCGACGCCAGGCCGTACTGGACGGAGTCGTGGCTGCGGTCCGGTCGCGCCCGGAGAAGTCCCGCTGGGACGCGGCGTGGGCCGTCCTGGCCCGGGCGTTGGAGACCGGAGCCCCCGACCTGGTCGTCGTCCCCGCGACCACCCTGGCCGCGCTGCGGCGGGAGGACTGGGACGTTCCGGCGTCGATCGAGCGACTCGCCGGAGTCGTGTCCCTGGGCCGGCGGGCCGATCGCGCGGCGGCCCGGGTCGCGGTGACGGAGCAGGCGGCCCGATGACCGGGCGTACGCCGGCCGCACCGGCCACAGAAGCCGCACCGACCACGCCGAGTGCACCGGGCGCACCGACCACGCCGGGCGCACCGACCGCACCGGCCGTACCCCCGAAGGCGCTCGATCGGGACAAGCTCTTCGCCGCCCGGCTGCAGGCCGTCCGCGCGCGCCCGTACCTCGCGACCGCTCTCTTCGCCCTCCACACCGTGGAGTCACGGCACGTGCCGACGATGGCCGTCGACCGGTACTGGCGCTGTTACGTCTCCCCGGCCTTCGTGGACCGGACACCCGTCGAGGAGCTGGCCGGGGTGTGGGTCCACGAGGTGTCGCACCTGCTCCGCGACCACCACGGTCGTGGTGACCGGGTCGCGCGGGAACGCGGGCTGACCGGCCCGGGCGAGCGGCTGCGGATGAACATCGCCGCGGACTGCGAGATCAACGACGACGTGTTCGGCGACGGGCTGGCCCGCCCCGAGGGCGCCGTCGATCCGCGGTCCCTCGGGCTGCCCGAGGGGGAGCTCATGGAGGACTACCTGCGGCAGTTCCGGCTGGGTCCGCTCACGGAGGGCGTGACCTGGCTCGACTGCGGCAGCGGCGCCGACGGCCTCGAACGCCCCTGGGACCTGGGGCCGGACGGTGCGCACGGCCTCAGCGAGCAGGAGCAGGACGCCGTCAGGTTCCGGGTGGCCCAGGGCATCACCGGCCGGCCGGGGGACACCCCGCGGGGGTGGCGACGGTGGGCGGAGGAGGCGTTCCATCCGCCCCAGCCGTGGCGGGACCTGCTCGGCGCGGCGGTCCGCTCGGCGGCCACCGGACCGGGCGCGGGCGAGGACCACACATACGGCCGGCCCTCGCGACGCTCGGCCGCGGTGCCCGGTGCCGTACTGCCGAGCCTGCGGCGCAGACCGCCCCGGGTCTCCGTGGTCATCGACACCTCGGGCTCGGTCAGCGACACCGAGCTCGGCAGCGCGCTCCTCGAAGTCGCGGCGATCTCCCGGGCGGTGGGTGGCCGCCGCGACCTCGTCACGGTGGTGGCGTGCGACGCGGCGGCCCGGATCGCGCACCCGCTGTGCCGCGCCGAGGGGATCCCGCTGATCGGCGGCGGGGGTACGGATCTGCGGTCCGGCTTCGCCGCCGCGCTCGCCGTACGGCCCCGGCCGGACGTGATCGTGGCCCTGACCGACGGACAGACACCCTGGCCCGGTGAACGGCCGCCCTGCCGGACGGTGGTGGGCCTGTTCTCCCGCCCGTACGCGGCCCGGAGCTGGGACGAGGACGACCCCGACCACGTGCCGGACCCGCCGCCCGCATGGGCGCGGGTGGTGGACATCGGGTAGCCCCGTCGCTCGGAGAGGCCCCGGGTCAGGACCCCAGCGCCCGCGCCAGGAGCCCACGGCGGTGGTGCGTGCCCGTCTTCGCGAAGACCGACTTGAGATGGTCCTGGACCGTGTGCGCGGACAGGGACATCGCGTCCGCCGCCACGCCGGTGTCGGCACCCTCCGCGAGGAGGCCGAGGAGTTCCGTCTCACGTCCCGTCAGCCCGTGGGCCCGGCAGAACACGTCCAGGCGGTCGGCGGGGGTGGTCTCCTCGATCGTCACGGCGATCTCCCGCTCGGACCGCGGCACCCCGGAGCCCGGGCCGTCGTCGATCCGGGCCGCGCGCAGCGTCAGCCACAGCCCCTCGGCGAGGTGCACGCGCGCGCGTGGCGGGTGCGGATCGATCCCCGCCTCGCCGGCGAGGAGCTGCGCGGCCACGTTGTACGCGGCCGCCGGGATCGGCGCCCGGCCCTCCTCCGGCGGGATCAGGCCCGCCAGATAGACCGGGGCCTCGGGCGTCTGGCCGCGCACGCGCAGGTCCGGAGAGAGCAGCAGCACCAGCGGTCCCGGACGCCCGGCACCCGGCGGGCGGGCCGGGAAGGCCGCTGCCTGGGCGCGCCGGAGAGCCTCGGTGACCGCCCCGGCGACCGAGTCCAGATAGGCGAGGTCCGCGGCGCCGAACTCCTCCCCGTACCGCCACAGGTCGAGGAACCCCCAGCAGCCGAAGCGGTCGCGGAACACCGTCGACGCCACGTCCCGCACCCCGGCGGGGCGGAGCATCTCCGTCCACAGCGGCCCCCTGTCGCCCTCCGGCAGAGCGCTCAGCGCCGCGGCACCCGTCAGGGAGGTCCAGCGGTCGGCGGAGGTCAGGTACTTGAGGCGGATCAGCCGGGGCAGCTCCGGCAGGAAGGGGACCCGGGCCACCGGCGCGCACCCCACCGAGGTCACCGGGTCGGTCAGCAGGAACGCGAAGGCCTCGACGCCGAGCAGCCCCCGGAACTCCCGGAGCAGGCGGACCCGCAGGGCGTGGGCGTCCCCACCGGTCGCGCAGATCCGCAGGACGCGCTCGCGGGAGCGGGCGTGGGAGGCGGGCAGAGCCATGGGCGGAGCGTACGGGCCGATACCCCAGACATCTGGGATGTACGTGACCCGGCGCCGTCGCCCACCCTGGAACCGTTCCCCCGCCTTGGAAGGAGGAGCCGTGATCACCCTGCACATCGAGCACCCGATCACCGACTACACCGTGTGGAAGCAGGCGTTCGACCGTTTCGCCGACGCCCGCCGGGACGCCGGAGTCCTCCGGTACCGGGTGAGCCGCCCCGTCGACGACCCCGCCTACGTCCTCGTCGACCTGTCCTTCGCCACCGCCGAGCGGGCCGACGGCTTCCTGGAATTCCTCCGCACGCGCGTGTGGGCGAGTCCCGAGCGGGCCCCGGCCCTGATCGGCACGCCCGTCACGCGTGTGCTCGCCACGGAGGAGGAGACCTGACGGGGTGACCTGACCAGGTGACCTGACGAGGTGACCTGACGAGGAGACCTGACGAGGAGACCTGCCGGGGTGACCCGCCGAAGTGACCTGACGGGGTCACCGGGCCCGGTTCCGGCGTAGCCTGAGCGCCATGAGGCAGGACGCCGACCCCGGGCTCTTCGGCCCCCGTTCCGTGACCTGGCAGCTGCACGGCGACCCGGTGATGTGGATCGCCGGTGTCCGCGCCCTCTGGCTCCAGGCGCTGCATCCGGTCGCCGTCCGCGGCGTCATGATCAACAGCAGCTTCCGGGAGGACCCCTGGGGCCGTCTCATGCGGACCGCGAACTTCGTCGGCACCCTGAGCTACGGGACCACGGAGGCGGCGGAGGCGGCCGGCGCCCGCGTCCGCCGGATCCACCGGCGGCTCGGCGTGGACGACCCCGAACTCCTGCTGTGGGTGCACTGCGCCGAGGTCGACTCGTACCTCTCCGTGGCGCGCCGCTCCGGCATCCCGCTCAGCGACGCCCAGGCCGACCGCTACCTCGACGAGCACCGGGTCTCGGCCCGTCTCGTCGGTCTCGACCCGGAGACCGTCCCGGGATCCGCCGCCGAGTTCGCCCGCTACTTCGAGGCGATGCTCCCGCGGCTCGCCGCCGGCCCGGACGCCCGGACCGTCGAGGACTTCCTGCGCCGTCCGCCCGTCAAACCCGTCCTGGTCCCGGCGCGCGAGGTGATCTGGCGGCGCGTGACAGCGCTCGCGTACGACACCCTGCCTCCCTACGCCCACGCGCTCTACGGCAGGCCCGCGCCGGCGGCCGAGACCGTCACCCGACGGCTCGTCGCGACGGCCAACCTCCTCCGCTGCGTCCCCGACCGCCTGCGCTGGCGGCTGCCGCCCCGGCACATCCTCCGGGCCATGGACCGCCTCGGCCGGGACGCCCGCCCCGATCCGTACGCGCTCCTCGCCCCCGACTTCCGCCCCGATCACCCCACGAGCCCCGGTCCCGACACCCGGCCGGATCCCTGACACGTGCCCTACCCGTACCCACTGTCCGAGGCTGCGGCCATACTGGACATGCCGCGGAGGGTGCACGGAAACGACGGGGGCAGCAGCGCACGATGGGGGAATCCAGACTGATCCAGGGCCGGTACCGCCTGCACGAGGTCATCGGCCGCGGGGGGATGGGCGAGGTCTGGCGTGCCACGGACGAGGCACTCGGCCGGGGCGTCGCCGTGAAGTGCCTCAAACCGCTCGGCCCGCAGCAGGACCCGCAGGTCCTCACCGTGGTGCGCGAGCGCTTCCGGCGCGAGGCCCGCGTCGCCGCCGCGCTCCAGCACCGGGGCATCACCGTGGTGCACGACTTCGGCGAGTACGACGGCGTGCTCTTCCTCGTCATGGAGCTCCTGGAGGGGCGGAACCTCAGCCAGCTCCTCGCGGCCAACGCCCAGCACCCGCTGCCCGTCCACGACGTCGTCGAGATCGCCGACCAGGTCGCCGACGCCCTCGCCTACACCCACCGGCAGGGGATCGTCCACCGCGACCTGAAGCCCGCGAACATCATGCGGCTCGCGGACGGGACGGTGAAGATCTGCGACTTCGGGATAGCGCGACTCGGCACCGACATGGGCTTCACCTCCAAGCTCACCGGGACCGGTATCGCGATGGGGACGCCCCACTACATGTCCCCGGAGCAGATCGGCGGCGGCGAGGTCGACCACCGCAGCGACCTCTACTCGCTGGGGTGCGTGCTGTACGAGCTGGCCACCGGCGCCCCGCCCTTCGACCTGGGCGACTCGTGGGCGATCCTCATCGGCCACCGGGACACGGTGCCGCGCCCGCCGCGCACGCACCGCGCCGAGCTGCCGCCCTACTTCGACCGGATCGTCGTCGACCTGCTCGCCAAGGTCCCCGAGGAGCGGCCGGCCGACGCGGGCGACCTGCGCCGCCGGATCGTCTCGGGCCGGGTCTCCCTGTTCACGGCCCCCGTCCCGGTCCAGGCCCCCGCTCCGGTCGGCGCTCCGGAGACCGCCGCGACCGCCCCGTACCCGGTCCAGGGCCTTCCGGGACCCGGCGCGCCCGCGCCCATGTCCCCGTTCCCGCCCCCGCCCATGTCCACGCCCACGCCCGCGTGGGCCCGGGACATGACCGTCGGACACCGGCCGGCCGCTGCCGTCGCCGAGCCCCGCCCGGTCCCGCACGACCCCGCCGCGGCCGTGCTCACCACGGAGTGGACCACCGCCGCCCACGCCTCGGACGCGACCTCGCTCGCGGAGGAGCCGGCCACCCCCGCCGCACCCTCGGAGGAGCTGCTCGCCGTGCTCGCCGGCCGCTACCGGGCGGGCATGGGCCTCGGCCGGCTCGGCCGCTGGGACGAGGCCGAGACCGTGCACCGGTCCGTCGCCGAGCACCGCGCCCAGGCCCTCGGCGACGAGCACCCCGACACCCTGGCCAGCCGCTACGAGGTCGGCTTCGCCCTCGCCAGGCTCGACCGCCCCGCCGACGCCCTGGACGTCTTCGACCGGGTCGCCGCCACCCGCGCGAGGGTCCTCGGCGACGACCACCCCGACACGCTGGCGGCCCGCCAGGAGCGGGCGTACGCGCTGGGCCGCCTCGGCCGGCACACCGAGGCGTACGAGCTGTACGTCGCGGTGCTCGCCGCCCGCGAGCGCACCGTCGGCCCCGACCACCCCGACACCCTGCGCTGCCGCCACAACCTCGCCTTCACCCTCGGCCGCCTGGGCCGCCTCGAGGAGTCGTACCGCACGGCGAACGAGGTCGCGGAGGCCCGGGCCCGACTGCTCGGCGAGGGCCACCCCGACACCCTGGTGACCCGCCACGAAGTGGCGTACACCCTCGGGCGGCTGGGGCGCGGCCGGGAGGCGCTCGCCCAGTACCGGGCGGTGGCCGACGCGCGCGCGGCCGCCCTCGGCGACGACCATCCGGACACCCTCGCGGCCCGCTACGAGACCGGGGTCTGCCTCGGCCGGCTCGGCCAGGCGGCGGACGCCCTGGACGTCGTCCGCGACGTCGTCGCCGCCCGCACCCGTGCGCAGGGCGCCGACGGGTCCGAGACCCTGCGGGCCCGCCACGCCCTCGCCGTCAACCTCGGCAGGCTCGGGCGGTGGGCGGAAGCCCTCGCCGAGTCCGAGAGCGTCCGCGTGGCCCGTGAACGGGTCCTGGGCCCCGACCACCCCGACACCCTCCTGAGCCGCCGCGAGACCGGCGTCGCCCTCGGGCGGCTCGGCCGCTGGGAGGAGGCCCTGGAGGCGTACCGGGCGGTCGCCGCCACCCGTACCCGGGCCCTCGGCCCCGGCCACCCGGACACGCTCACCGCGCTCGAGGACGAGGCCCACTGCCTGGAACGCCTCGGCCGCCACACGGAGGCCGCGGCCCTCCACCGCAGAGCAGCCGGCCACCCGCCACACTGAACCCGGCCACCGCCGCACGGAGGGCCCGGCGTCGCCCCCCGCCGAGGGTCCGGCGTCGCCCCCCGCCGAGGGGGCGGCGCCGACCCACCGAGTGAGCGGCGTGCCGCGAGGCTGTGGGCCGACCGCCGCGACGACCGCCGACCGCCGACCGTCGAGCCGACCGGCCGACCGTTGAGCCGACCGGCCGACCGCCGAGCCGACCGGCCGCGTGTCTTCCCCGGTGCGCGGGAGACGTGTGAGCATGAGCCATGACCGCCCGTGACCCGTTCCCCGGCGCCTCCGCCGCACCCCGCGCGTACGACGCCGTCGTCGTCGGGGCAGGCCACAACGGCCTCGTCGCCGCCGCCTATCTGGCCCGCGCCGGCCGGACCGTCCTCGTCCTGGAGCGGCTCGGGTCCACCGGTGGGGCCGCCGTCTCCACCCGGCCCTTCGCCGGGGTCGACGCCAGGCTCTCCCGGTACTCGTACCTCGTCTCGCTCCTCCCCGACAAGATCGTGCGGGAGCTGGGGCTGCGCTTCGCCGTACGGAAGCGCTCCGTCTCCTCGTACACCCCGAAGGGCGACGGCGGCCTCCTCGTCGGCGGAGGGCCCGAGCGCACCCGGGCCTCCTTCGCCGCGCTCACCGGCGACGACCGTGAGTACGAGGCCTGGCAGGCCTTCTACGGCCGCACCGGCCGGGCCGCCCGCCGCATCTTCCCGACCCTCACCGAACCCCTCCCCACCCGCGCCGAGCTCCGGGCCCGCGTCGACGACGCCGAGACCTGGCGGATGCTCTTCGAGGAACCCCTCGGCGTCACCGTCGAACGGAACTTCGCCGACGACCTCGTACGCGGAGTCGTCCTCACCGACGCCCTCATCGGGACCTTCGCCGACGCCCACGACCCCACGCTGCTCCAGAACCGCTGCTTCCTCTACCACGTCGTCGGCGGCGGCACCGGCGACTGGGACGTGCCCGTCGGCGGCATGGGGGCCCTCACCGACGCCCTCGCGGACGCGGCCCGTTCGGCGGGGGCCCGCATCCTCACCGGGCACGAGGCCACCCGGGTCGAGACCGACGGCCGCCGCGCCACGATCACCTACCGCACGGCCGACGGCGAGGCCACCGTCGAGGCGGGGCAGGTGCTCGTCAACGCCTCCCCGCAGGAGCTCGCGGCCCTGCTCGGCGAGGCGCCCCCTGCGCCCCCGGAAGGCGCCCAGCTCAAGGTCAACATGCTGCTCACCCGGCTGCCGAGGCTCCGCGACCGCTCCGTCGACCCGCGCGAGGCCTTCGGCGGGACCTTCCACATCGCCGAGGGGTACGGGCAGCTGGCCACCGCCCACGCCGAGGCCGCCGCGGGCCACCTCCCCACCGCCCCGCCCTCCGAGATCTACTGCCACTCGCTGACCGACCCGACGATCCTCGGCCCCGAACTCGCCGCCCGGGGCCACCAGACCCTCACCCTCTTCGGACTGCACACGCCCGCCCGCCTGTTCGCCGCCGACAACGACGGCACCCGCGCCGCGCTCCTCAAGGCGACCCTCGCCCAGCTCGACGCCCACCTCGACGAGCCGATCGCCGACTGCCTCGCCCTCGACGAGGACGGCCGCCCCTGTATCGAGGCGAAGACCCCGCTCGACCTCGAACGCGAACTGCGCCTGCCCGGCGGCCACATCTTCCACCGCGACCTCTCCTTCCCGTACGGGGAGGAGGGCGCCGGCCGCTGGGGCGTCGAGACCCACCACGCCAACGTGCTGCTCTGCGGGGCGGGCGCGATCCGGGGCGGGGGAGTCAGCGGCATCCCCGGACACAACGCGGCGATGGCCGCCCTCGGACGGTGACGCGCACCCACGGAGCGGTGACGCGCGCACCCATGGAGCGGTGACGCGCGCACCCATGGAGCGGTGACGCGCGCACCCACGGAGCGGTGACGCCCGCGCCGCGGAACGGTGACGGCGCACCGCGGAACGTTGACGCGATCGTTGACGACCGGCCCGCCCCGCCTGGGGCGTGAAGCTGACCTGCGAGCGCGCTTAAGAAATCCTCGATGGACCCCGAGCCCCGTATAAGGAAGATTCTCTTCCAGGGATCTTGGGCGCTCAGCCGTGCCCGCACCCCCACATCACAGGACACGCAAGTCGGGAGCCGTTGCATTGAAGGCGCTGGTCAAGCTGAAGGCGGAGCCGGGACTCTGGCTCACGGACGTGCCCGAGCCGGAGACCGGCCCCGGGGACGTACTGATCAAGGTCCTGCGGACCGGTATCTGCGGGACCGACCTCCACATCCGCTCCTGGGACGGCTGGGCGCAGAAGACGATCGCCACGCCGCTGACGATCGGCCACGAGTTCGTCGGCGAGGTCGTCTCCGTCGGCCGTGACGTCGCCGACATCGCCGTCGGCGACGTGGTCAGCGGCGAGGGCCACCTCGTCTGCGGCAAGTGCCGCAACTGTCTGGCCGGCCGCCGCCACCTCTGCCGCGCCACCGTCGGCCTCGGCGTCGGCCGGGACGGCGCCTTCGCCGAGTACGTGGCGCTGCCCGCCTCCAACGTGTGGGTGCACCGCGTCTCCGTCGACCTCGACATCGCCGCGATCTTCGACCCCTTCGGCAACGCCGTGCACACGGCCCTCTCGTTCCCGCTCGTCGGCGAGGACGTCCTCGTCACCGGCGCGGGCCCGATCGGCATCATGGCCGCCGCCGTCGCCAAGCACGCCGGCGCCCGCAACGTCGTCATCACCGACGTCAGCGAGGAGCGCCTCGCCCTGGCGCGCAAGACGGGCGTCACCCTCGCGCTCAACGTCGCCGAGCAGACCATCGCCGACGGCCAGCGCACCCTCGGGCTCAAGGAGGGCTTCGACGTCGGCCTGGAGATGTCGGGCAACCCGCACGCGATGCGCGACATGGTCGCCAACATGACCAACGGCGGCAAGATCGCCATGCTGGGCCTGCCCAGCGAGGACTTCGCCGTCGACTGGGCGAAGATCGTCACCTCCATGATCACGGTCAAGGGCATCTACGGCCGCGAGATGTTCGAGACCTGGTACGCGATGTCGGTGCTCCTGGAGGGCGGTCTCGACCTCGCCCCCGTCGTCACCGGCCGGTACGCGTACTCCGACTACGAGGCCGCCTTCGACGACGCGGCCTCCGGCAAGAGCGGCAAGATCATCCTCGACTGGACTGCGGGAGCCTGACCCATGTTCGATTCCGTACGCGACGACATCCGTGCCACCCTCGAAGAGATCCGCCAGGCCGGGCTCCACAAGCCCGAGCGCGTGATCGGCACCCCCCAGTCGGCCACCGTCGCCGTCACCGCGGGCGGCCGCCCCGGCGAGGTCCTCAACTTCTGCGCCAACAACTACCTCGGCCTGGCCGACCACCCCGAGGTCGTCACCGCCGCCCACGCGGCGCTCGACCGCTGGGGCTACGGCATGGCCTCCGTCCGCTTCATCTGCGGCACGCAGGAGGTGCACAAGGAGCTGGAGGCGCGCCTCTCGGCCTTCCTCGGCCAGGAGGACACGATCCTCTACTCCTCCTGCTTCGACGCCAACGGCGGAGTCTTCGAGACGATCCTCGGCCCCGAGGACGCCGTCATCTCCGACGCCCTCAACCACGCCTCGATCATCGACGGCATCCGCCTCTCCAAGGCCCGCCGCTTCCGCTACGCCAACCGCGACATGTCCGACCTGGAGCAGCAGCTCAAGGAGGCCGGCGAGGGCGGCGCCCGGCGCAAGCTGATCGTCACCGACGGCGTCTTCTCGATGGACGGCTACGTCGCCCCGCTCGCCGAGATCTGTGACCTGGCCGAGCGCTACGACGCCATGGTGATGGTCGACGACTCGCACGCGGTCGGCTTCGTCGGCCCCGGCGGCCGCGGCACCCCCGAGCTGCACGGCGTCATGGACCGCGTCGACATCATCACCGGCACCCTCGGCAAGGCCCTCGGCGGCGCCTCCGGCGGCTACGTCGCGGCCCGCGCCGAGATCGTCGCCCTGCTGCGCCAGCGCTCCCGCCCGTACCTCTTCTCCAACACCCTCGCGCCGGTCATCGCCGCCGCCTCCCTCAAGGTCCTCGACCTGCTGGAGTCCGCGGGTGACCTGCGCGACCGGCTGAACGCCAACACGGCGCTCTTCCGCTCCCGCATGACCGAGGAGGGCTTCGACATCCTCCCCGGCGACCACGCCATCGCCCCCGTGATGATCGGCGACGCCGCCGTGGCCGGCCGGATGGCCGAGCTGCTCCTGGAGCGCGGCGTGTACGTGATCGGCTTCTCGTACCCGGTCGTGCCGCAGGGCCAGGCCCGTATCCGCGTGCAGCTCTCCGCCGCGCACTCCATGGAGGACGTGAACCGGGCCGTGGACGCGTTCGTCGAGGCCCGCGCGGCCCTGTAGGGCTGTGGCGGGCGCAGGCCCCGCGGCCTGCGAGACTGGGGACATGATCGAAGCGCGGCGGTTGCACATCCTCCGTGCGGTGGCGGACCACCGTACGGTCACGGCGGCGGCCGCCGCGCTCTATCTCACCCCCTCCGCGGTCTCCCAGCAGCTCGCCGCCCTGGAGCAGGAGACCGGTCACCGCCTGGTGGACCGCAGCGCCCGCGGCGCGCGACTCACCCCGGCCGGCGAGATCCTGCTCAGCCACGCCAACGCCGTCCTCGCCCAGCTGGAGCGAGCCGAGTCCGAGCTCGCCGCCTACGGTTCGGGCGAGGCCGGTACGGTCACGGTCGCCGCCTTCGCCACCGGCATCGGGCTGGTGGTGGCCCCCGCGATCAGGGCGCTGGCCGGCACCGCGCCCGGCATCCGGGTCCGGGTCCGGGACGCCGAGGGCGACGAGAGCCTCCTGATGGTCCTGGACCGGCAGGTGGACGTGGCGGTCGCCGTCGAGTACCGCGGCGCCCCCGGCGAGGACGACGCCCGGCTCACCCGGGTCCCGCTCTACGCGGAACCCTTCGACGCGGTCCTGCCGCCCGGCCATCCACTGGCGGCCGGCGAGCGGGTCGCGCTCGGCGACCTCGCCAAGGACGCCTGGATCGGCCAGTCCGCCGGCAATCCCTGTCATGACGTGACCGTCCTGGCCTGCGAGTACGCCGGGTTCACGCTGAGCCTGGAGCACTCGTCCGACGACTTCCGCGCGGTCGTCGCCCTCGCCGCGGCCTCCGCCGGAGTGGCGCTCGTGCCGCGTTCGGCCCTGCGCGGCATGGAACTCACGGGCGTGGAGGTCCGCCCGATCGACGGCGTCGCCCCGACCCGCAGGGTCTTCGCCGCCGTCCGGCGCGGTGCGGAGGAGCACCCTCTGATCAGCCCCGTACTGACCGCCCTGCGCACGGCGTCGGAATCCGGCGACTGACCCCCCGTCCGCCGGGCGGATGGCCGGGCGCCCCGGTGGTTCGCCGCCGGCGTTCTCAATCGGCCGATCTGGTCCAGCCGTTCGCCTCGATCCGTGCCCCGTCAGCCGGCCGCGCCTCGTCGAACACCGTGCGCCCCGCCCTGTCGAGAAGCCGCAGCCCGTCCACGTACACGCCTCGACCCACGTACCGCGGGTCCGTGGTGTACCGCCAGCGCAGGAGCGTGTCCGTCCCGGGCAGCGGCGCGGACACGGTGTGCCAGACGCGTCCTGACCAGCCGCCGACCGTGCCCGTCGGGTGCTCGGTGCGGCCGTCGGTGGTGAAGGGCACCGACTGCCAGGTCGTGCCGCCGTCGGCCGAGGCCTCAAGGGCGACCGGGTCGGCACCCGGCTCGGTGTCCCACCACAGCGCGCACGCCAGGCGTGCGGAGCCCACCACATGAGGGAGCGTCAGGGTGGCGGTAGTGGCGCTCGCCATTCCGGAGAACCAGGAGGTACGGCCACGGGTGGGGCGGACGGGGACGGCGCGGGCCAGGTTGTTCGCCGCGGCGACCCGGGGTGCCGAGCCGGACCGCCAGGAGCGCACCGGGTGTACGGAGTTGCCGAGGACGATCAGGAAGGCGTCGGTCGTCGGGTCCAGGACGAGACTGGTGCCGGTGAACCCGGTGTGGCCGGCCGTGTGCGGGGTGGCCATCGCGCCCATGTACCAGTGCTGGTGGAGCTCGAAGCCGAGCCCGTGTTCATCGCCGGGGAAGGCGGTGTTGAAGTCGGTGAACATCAGCGCCACGGATTCGGGGGAGAGGATGCGGGCACGGCCGTACGCCCCGCCGTTGAGCAGGGTGCGGGCCAGGATCGCGAGGTCCCAGGCGCGCGAGAAGACTCCGGCGTGACCCGCGACCCCGCCGAGAGCGAAGGCGTTCTCGTCGTGGACCTCGCCCCACACCATGCCCCGGTCGAGCCCCGACCAGGGTCGCCGGGCGTCCTCGGTCGCCGCGATCTCCGGCCGCCACGAGAGCGGGGGGTTGAAACGAGTGCGGTGCATCCCCAGCGGAGCGCTGATCTCGTCGTGGAGCAGGGTGTCGAGACCGCGAGCGGTGATCTCCTCCAGGATCAGCTGGAGCGAGATCAGGTTCAGGTCGGAGTAGAGGTACGCGGAGCCCGGTGGGTTCGCCGGGACCTCGTTCCAGAGCAGCCGCAGCTTCCCCTCCCGCGTCGGCTCCCGGTACAGCGGGATCCAGGACCGGAACCCCGAGGTGTGCGTGAGCAGCTGACGGACCGTGATGTCCTGCTTCCCGCCGCCCCCGAACTCAGGGAGGTACGCGGTGACCTTCGCCTCCAGCTCCAGGGCGCCGCGCTCGATCTGCTGCACCGCCAGGATCGAGGTGAACAGCTTGGAGACGGACGCCAGGTCGAAGACCGTGTCCTCGGTCATCGGGAGCCGTTCCCCGGGCGGCAGCTCGACTCCCGTGTCCGTCTTCTCGTCGTACGCGGAGTACCGCACGGCGGAGCCGATCGGCCGGTGGAGGGCGACCGTTCCGCCGCGCCCGGCGAGCAGGACGGCTCCCGCGTACCAGGGGTGCGTGGGGGAGGGGGCGAGGAAGGCCTCGGCATCCGAGACCAGCCGGTCCAGGTGCTCGGAGAGCAGCCCGGCCCGCTCGGCCGACCCGCGCCGCAGCGTGGTCCGCCGCGCCGTCGCCGCAGCCCCGGAGCCCGCCCCGAGGGCGGCGCCGGGTCCCGTCCCCTCGGGGCCGGGGACTGCCGATGCCCCGGGCACAGCACCGATCATCACCGCGCCTCCCAGGGCCAGTACGCCGCCGCCGAACGCGCGCCGACTCAGAACTCCGTCTCGTGCCGCATCCTCCGTCATGCCCACCCTCTCCCACGAGGGGCCGCGGCGAAACGTCGACGTGCCGCCGCCGTACGAGCGATGTGCCGCGCCGCGCGACGGATGCGCAGCCGCCGTATCGACGTACGGAACGACGTACGGAACGACGTACGGAACGACGTACGGAACGACGTACGGAACGACGTACGGAACGACGCACGTACCCGCCGGCCGGTCACCGTCGATCGCGAGCCTCGTTACCAAGTCATGAGAAACGCCACTGACTTCGAGACCCTCTTCACGTCCCTCCTCACCGAGCTGGGCGATGTGCTCCCCCGGGACGCGGTCGACCTGATCGAGACCCAGGCGCGTATCGTGCACGCCGAGCGTCCCGACCTCGACATCCCCGAGGTCGTCCAGATCGCCCGCGACGTCCTGAAGGGCAACCGGCACGAAGCGCTGTTCACCCTGGCCCAGATGAAGGCCGAGCACGCCCAGGCGGTGGCCGAGGTGGCCGACAGCCAGGCCCACCTGGACTCGCTGGTGCGGATCGAGGAAGCCTTCCCCGAGCTGGAACGCCTCGAAGCCCGATTCCCGGGCCGGGCGACCGCCGCGCAGATGCTCGCCGACGCCGGACGCACCTGGGGCGACTTCGGCCTCACCGAGGCGGACGGCGGTCTGTTCCAGGAGCTCCTCGACGAGCACATCATCAGCTGAATCGGCCGGCAGTGGTGGAATCCACGGGGCCCTGCCGGGGCCCCGTGGCGCGTCAAGGTCAGAACGGCGCGCCGGCCGTCGTCGCCCTGGCCCCGGGGCGACGACGGCCAGGACGCGCATGGTTCGCTTCGTCTTCGTGGCAGACCCTTCACAGCCGGATGCGGGCTGGGGACGATGGGGTCGACTGTGGAGAGGAGGGACGCCGTGTCCCAGGAGGAACGTGACGCCAGACTGGGCCTTACGGGCTTGACCGGTGCGGAGCGAGAAGCTCGGATACGTCTGCTGACGGAGCAGATCGAGCGGGAGGTCGCTGCGGCGAGGGCCGCACTGCAGGCACAGCGGACAGCACGCCGCGCGCTACAGGACGCTGCGCCGGCCGTCGACGCCTCGGAGGAAGGATGAAGCGCGTCGGCAGGTGCCGTCCCGAAAGAATCTGACGCAGCATCAGAAAATCTCTTCCCTCCGTCGCGCCGCTGCGGCATCCTGCCGCCCATGAAGACGGAGCTGAGTCGCACACTGGGGATCGAGCACGCCATCTTCGGCTTCACGCCCTTCCCCGCGGTGGCCGCCGCACTCACCAGAGCCGGCGGATTCGGAGTCCTCGGCGCGGTCCGCTACACCGCGCCCGACGACCTCGCCCGCGACCTCGACTGGATGCAGGAGCACACCGACGGCCTGCCCTACGGACTCGACGTGGTGATGCCCGCCAAGAAGATCGAGGCCCCGGAAAATCAGACACTGAGCGAGGCGGACGTCGAGGCCATGATCCCCGAGGAGCACCGCGCGTTCGTCCGCGCGACCCTCGCCAAGCACGGCGTGCCCGAACTCGCCGAGGGCGAGGCCTCCGGGTGGCGCATCACCGGCTGGATGGAGCAGGTCGCCCGCGGCCAGCTCGACGTCGCCTTCGACTACCCGATCAAACTGCTCGCCAACGCCCTCGGCTCCCCGCCCCCGGACGTCGTCGCCCGCGCCCACCACCACGGGGTCCTCGTCGCCGCCCTGGCCGGCAGCGCCCGCCATGCCCGCCACCACGCCGACGCCGGCATCGACGTCGTCGTCGCCCAGGGGTACGAGGCCGGCGGCCACACCGGCGAGATCGCCTCCATGGTCCTCACGCCCGAGGTCGTCGAAGCGGTCTCCCCGCTCCCGGTGCTCGCCGCCGGAGGCATCGGCAGCGGAGAGCAGATCGCCGCCGGACTCGCCCTCGGCGCCCAGGGCGTCTGGCTCGGATCGATCTGGCTCACCACCACCGAGGCCGATCTCCACTCGCGCGCCCTGACCGCCAAGCTCCTCGCCGCCGGCTCCGGCGACACCGTCCGCTCCCGCGCCCTGACCGGCAAGCCCGCGCGCCAGCTCCGCACCGAGTGGACCGACGCCTGGGACGACCCGTCGGGCCCCGGCCCGCTCCCCATGCCGCTCCAGGGACTCCTGGTCGCCGAGGCCGTCTCCCGTATCCAGAAGTACGAGGTCGATCCGCTGCTCGGAACACCCGTCGGGCAGATCGTCGGCCGGATGAACTCCGAGCGCAGCGTCCAACAGGTCGTCGACGAGCTCACCAGGGGCTTCGAGAAGGCCGTCGACCGCATCAACCGCATCGCAGGACGGAGCGAACAGTGAGCCAGGGCACCGCGATCGGCCCCGCCGGCTTCTGGGCCCAGGCCGCCGCCGACCCCGGCCGTACGGTGCTCGTCGCCCCCGACGGCGAGGAGTGGACCGCCGGCCGGCTGCACACCGAGGCCAACCGGCTCGTCCACGGGCTGCGCGCCGCCGGACTCGAACGCGGAGACTCCTTCGCCGTCGTCCTGCCCAACGGCCCCGAGTTCTTCACCGCGCATCTCGCCGCCACCCAGGCCGGGTTCTACCTCGTCCCCGTCAACCACCACTTCGTCGGCCCCGAGATCGCCTGGATCGTCGCCGACTCCGGCGCCAAGGTCCTGCTGACCCACGAGCGGTTCGCCGAGGCGGCGACCCTCGCCGCCGACGAGGCCGGGCTCGCCCCCACCCACCGCTACGCCGTCGGCACGGTCCCCGGCTTCCGCCCGTACGCCGAACTCCTCGACGGGCAGGACGGCTCCGCGCCCGCCGACCGCACCCTCGGCTGGGTCATGAACTACACCTCGGGGACCACCGGACGGCCCCGGGGCATCCGCCGCCCGCTGCCCGGAAGGCTCCCCGAGGAGACCCCGCTCGGCGGCTTCCTCGGCATCTTCGGCATCCGGCCCGCCGACGGAAACGTCCACCTCGTCTGCTCGCCGCTCTACCACACCGCCGTCCTCCAGTTCGCCTCCGCCGCCCTCCACATCGGGCACCCGCTCGTCCTCATGGACCGGTGGACGCCGGAGGAGATGCTGCGGCTGATCGACCGGTACGCGTGCACCCACACGCACATGGTCCCCACCCAGTTCCACCGCCTGCTCTCCCTCCCCGAGGAGGTGCGCGAGCGGTACGACGTCTCCTCCATGCGCCACGCCATCCACGGCGCCGCGCCCTGCCCCGAGCACGTCAAGCGGGCGATGATCGACTGGTGGGGCCGGTGCGTCGAGGAGTACTACGCGGCCAGCGAGGGCGGCGGCGCCTTCGCCACCGCCGAGGAGTGGCTGAAGAAGCCCGGCACGGTGGGGCGGGCCTGGCCCATCAGCGAGCTCGCCGTCTTCGACGACGACGGGAAGCGCCTGCCGCCCGGCGAACTCGGCACCGTGTACCTGAAGATGAGCAGCGGCGGATTCCAGTACCACAAGGACGAGGCGAAGACGGCGAAGAACCGCATCGGCGACTTCTTCACCGTCGGCGACCTCGGCGTCCTCGACGCGGACGGCTATCTCTTCCTCCGCGACCGCAAGATCGACATGATCATCTCGGGCGGGGTCAACATCTACCCGGCCGAGATCGAGGCCGCGCTCCTCACCCACCCCGCCGTCGCGGACGCGGCCGCCTTCGGCATCCCGCACGCCGACTGGGGGGAGGAGGTCAAGGCGGTCGTCGAGGCGGCCGAGGGGTACGAGGCGGGGCCCGTGCTCGCCGACGAGATCCTGACCCACTGCGCGGACCGCCTCGCCGGCTTCAAGCGCCCCAAGTCGGTCGACTTCGTCACCACCATGCCCCGCGACCCCAACGGCAAGCTGTACAAGCGCCGCCTCCGCGACCCGTACTGGGAGGGCCACGAACGCCCGCTCTAGGGGTGCCTTGTCGATCAGGCCGGGCTCGCGGCTCCGGCCTGATCGACAAGGCACCCCCTGGCTATTCCGGTGCCAGCGCGGGGAGCAGCTGCGCCTCCTCGTAGGCGAAGTGCTCTTCGAGGCGCGACGCCAGTCGGTCCACCTCGGTCCGCAGGGTCGCCGGAGCGGCCCCGGAGGCGAGCAGGGCCTCCAGTTCCTCCACCGTGCGGGCGACCACCCGGTGCTCCTCGCGCATCCGGTCCAGGGCCTCCGCGAGCTCGGGGAACTGCCCCTCCAGGAGGTCGAAGACGCCGTCCTCGTTGTGGTGGTGGGCGTGCAGCGCGCCGCAGAAGGCCAGGCAGTGGCGGGCGAGCTGCCGGCCGAGCACCGGCTTCGGGGACCCCAGGCCCTCGCGGAGGGCGGCGAGTTCGGCGCGCAGCTCGTCGTGGACCTTGACCAGGTGGGCCGCGACGGCCCGGCGCCGGGCCGGATCCGTGAGGTCGACGCGGTGCAGGGCGACGACGGGGATGATCCGGTCCGTCCCCGCCTCGTAGGCGGAGAACGCCGGATCCCGCCGGCACTGCTCCGCGTACAACCGGTCCCGCTCCTCGCCCTCGATCACGACCGCCGTCGCCCTGAAGCGTTCGACGGCCCCCTCCGCCGTGCCGATCTCGACGCTCACGTGCGCGTCGGCGCGGAGGTTGTGGAACCAGGCCGGGTGCTTCGGCCCGCCGGCGTTCGAGGCGAAGACCAACAGTCGTGCCCCGTCGTGCACGTACACGGCCGGAGTGGTGTGCGGGCGGCCGCTGCGGGCGCCCGTCGTGGTGAGCAGCAGCAGGGAAGCCCCCGCGAACATCCCGCCCACGCGCCCGCCGTTGGCGCGGAACTCCTCGATGACCTGCTGGTTGAAAGCGGACATGGCAGTGCCCTCCGGTAGCATCGATCACGACAGATCTATTTGCTTTGAAAGCAAAGCTAAAAGGGAGGGTGCAGGGTGTCAAGCGCGCGCCAGGGGAGCGGGGCCGCCGACGGCCCGGACGTGGACGAGGCCGTCCGTACGCTGCTGCTGCTCATGCCCCGGATGGTCGGGCGGGTCAAGCGCATCAGGATCCCCGACGAGCTGCAGTCGCTCACGCTCGCGCCCCGCCACCTCTCCCTGCTCGCCTACCTCCTGTTCGACGGACCGCTGAGCGTCAACGAGCTCGCGGCCCGCCTGGAGGTCGCCCCCACCACGGTGAGCCTGATGGTCGGGGACCTGGCGAAGAAGGGTGTCCTGGAGCGGGTCGAGGACCCCGCGGATCGCAGGCGCAAGATCGTCTCGATCGCCGAGGGGCACCGCGCGGCCATCGACGGCTGGCTCGGTCGCAGCGCCGGCGCCTGGCGCGCGGCCCTCGCGCCGCTCGGTCCGGCCGAGCGGCGGATGTTCGTCGAGACCCTCGCCGCGTACGAGCGCGGCCTCACCGACCACGACGACTGAACGAAACGGGCGAAAGCCTCCTTTGTGGCAGGATGCGGATCATGAGTTCGAGTACGGCGTCAATGGCACGGCAGTGGACCACCTGGGGGCCGGTGGTGGCGGCGCTTGCGCTCGGCGTGGCCTGGGGGCGCGACCTCCCCGGCTTCGCCGTCGCGCTCATCGCGCTCTGCCTCTTCGCCGCCGTCCTCGCCGCTGTCCACCATGCGGAGGTCGTCGCCCACCGCGTCGGCGAACCCTACGGTTCGCTCGTGCTCGCCGTCGCCGTCACCGTCATCGAGGTCGGCCTCATCGTCTCCCTCATGGTGGGAGGCGGAGAGAAGACCTCGACCTACGCCCGCGACACGGTCTTCGCCGCCGTCATGATCACCTGCAACGGCATCGTCGGTCTCTCCCTCCTCGTCGGCGCACTCCGCAACCGCGTCGCGGTCTTCAACGCCGAGGGCTCCGGCGGCGCGCTCGCGACCGTCTGCACCCTCGCCACCATGACGCTGGTCCTGCCGACCTTCACCACGAGCCAGCCCGGCCCCGAGTTCTCCCCCGCCCAGCTCGCCTTCGCCGCCGTCGCCTCCCTCTGTCTGTACGGCGTGTTCGTCACCGTGCAGACGGTCCGGCACCGCGACTACTTCCTCCCCGTGCCACGGCCGGGACAGGATTCGGCGGACGAGCACGCCGACCCGCCGGGCAGGCCCGAGACCATGGCCAGCCTCGGCCTGCTCGTCGTCGCCCTCGTCGCGGTCGTCGGCAACGCCAAGCTGATCTCGCCGACCATCGAGGACGGCGTCCAGTCGGCGGGTCTGCCCAAGGCGGTCGTCGGTGTCGTCATCGCCCTGATGGTGCTGCTCCCCGAGACCCTCGCAGCCGTCCGCGCGGCCCGCCGGGACCGCATGCAGACCAGCCTCAACCTCGCCTACGGCTCCGCGATCGCCAGCATCGGTCTGACGATTCCGGCGATCGCGCTCGCCTCGATCTGGCTGTCCGGGCCCCTGGTGCTGGGCCTCGGCCCGCTCCATCTGGTCCTGCTCACCCTCACCGGTGTGGTGAGCGCGCTGACCGTGGTGCCCGGACGGGCCACACTCCTTCAGGGCGGCGTCCATCTCGTGATCTTCGCCGCCTTCGTGTTCCTCTCGTTCAGCCCCTGAGGGCTCCTTCAGCCCTTGACGGCTCGTTCAGCCCCTGACGACCACCACCCGCAGCGCCGGCGAGCGCAGGATGTCCTTCTCGCAGAACCGGGAGGTCACCCAGCGCTCGCCCGCGTACAGCCGGGTCTGGTCGCTGTAGTGCGGCGACGCCGGGTTCGAGGACTGGGAGTACGAGAGCAGGGTGCGGGCCACCGGGCACCGGCCCCCGTCCCAGCCCACCGCCTGTACGTGGCTGGTCCCGTGCGCGACCTCCACATAGCCGCCGCCCGCCGCGTTCCACACAGGCTCGGTCTTGTTCCAGACACCCAGCGACTCGGTCCCGCCGCTCACCGGGATCCGCTCCCCGTTCCGTACGACGAACTGGTGGGAGCCGAGCGGCGCGTCCAGCGGGATCCCCGCCGCCCGCAGCTCCGCCGCCGCGTCCCGCAGGGCCTTGGCGAAGCCCGGCACCGCCGTGTTCACCGTGTTCGGCGTACGGACCGGGTCGGCCGCCGAGAACGGCACCTTCCACTGCTCGGCCGACGGCACCGAACCGGTGAACTTCCGCCAGAACCGGTCGAAGAACAGCGCGCCCCGGCTCTCCGCGTTCACCGTCCGGTCCCAGGCCCCGATCACCCGGCAGGCCTCGGGATCGTCCGGCAGCGCCGCCGGGCAGGCAGCGGCCACGTCGGCCGCCGCCAGGTCACCGGCCGGGGCCCGGTTGGCGAACTGCTGGCGCTGGAGGTCGGCCACCGTGAGCCGCCCCCGGTCCGCCATCGCCGCCACGTCCTCGACACCGCCCCGGGTGCGCAGCGAGCGCTGGGTGGCGACGGTGCCGAAGACCCGCTCGTAGCCGGTGAGCGGCCGGTCGGCGTTGGTCAGCCAGGCGCTGTCGTTGGAGTTCTCGACGTACGCGGTGTCGTGCAGCACCGGCATCCGCGCCGGACCGAAGATCCCCGGCTGGACCGCGTCCGGGTCGGAGCCGGGCGCGCAGTCGGAGCGCGAGCCGTCGAGCACCGCGACACCCGAGGCCGGGTACGTGGCGCGGCCGAGCGGGGTGGAGCAGCGCTGGGCGAGCTCGTCGGTGATCCGGGGAAGCACCTGGGACTGACTGAAGTAGGAGTGCCCCGCCGAGTCGGCCGCGATCGTGTTGACCCACGGCAGGCCCTGGGTGCGCCGCAGGGTGTCGGCGACGTCCCGCGTCGAGCGTGCCTTGCCGAAGCCGAGCGCGGTGTCGGAGCCGCGCAGGTTGGTCGCGTTGGGGTCGTTGAGCGCGTACGCCGTCGTGGCCGTCCACGGCAGCGGGAGCTGTGCGCCGAGCCCGCCGACGACCGGGCCGTACCGGGTCCACCACTGGGTACGGGTGACGGGGGCGCCGTCCTTGACCGGCACGGTCACCGTGCGCGGGGTCATCCGCTCGGGCCGGCCGTCCACCAGGTAGGAGGTCGGGTCGCCCGGGGCGAGCGTCAACTGGTGCAGGTTGAGGGGGACTCCGGTGGCGACGGTGTGGCTCCAGGCCACCTTGTCGTTGAAGCCGATGTTCACGACCGTCGTGCCGAGGAGCGAGGCGCCCGAGACGTTCAGCTCGCCCGGGATGGTCTGCTGGGACTGCCAGAAGCGGCGACCGCCCTGCCAGGGGTAGTGCGGATTGCCCAGGAGCAGCCCGCGCCCGTTGGCCGTCGTGGCCCCGGAGAACGCGACGGCGTTGGAGCCCATGGTGGCGTTCTCGGCGGCGAACAGCGCACGGGCCGCCTCGGCGGCGCGCGCCGGATCGGGTGCGGTCCCCGCCGTTCCTGCCGGGGGAGCGGCGGGCGGCCGCACGGCGGTGATGCCGTCGACGGCCCGGCCCTGCCCACCGAGCACCGACACGGCGAAACCGCGCCGTGCGACGTCGAGCGCGCTCACCGGACGGACCCGGTCGGCCCCCGCGCAGGCGGGATCCGTGATCCGGTTCTTCCGCAACCAGGCGTTGTAGCCGGCCGCCCAGCCGCGCATCAGCTCCTTGAGGTCGCCGCTCGGCCCGGCCGGCGCGGGGGTCCGGAGCAGCTCCTCGACCGTCCCGGCGTCCTTCACGCCGCGGAAGTACAGATCGCTGGAGAGGTTGGTGGCGGCCGAGGACAGCGAGCCGTCCGGGGCGGCGTCCGGACCGAAGTGCCGGGAGCGTTCACCGTTCACGGTCAGGAAGCCGTCGGCGAGGACGCAGACCTGGTCGGCGGCCTGCGCCCAGCCCGTACCGAAGCCCAGGTTCGCGTAGTCCTTCGCCACGATGTGCGGGATGCCGTACTCGGTGTACCGGATGACGGCCGACAGGCCCCGGTCGGACGGCCGGTGGCCCCGGTCCCCGGAGTCGGCCGCCGCCGCGCCGGGCAGCGTGGCGGTGACGACGGCGAGCGCCGCGCCGGTGAGTGCCAGGTGCTTCAGGTGCTTCAGGCGTTTCAGGCGAGTGCGGAGGTGCAAGGTGCCTCCCAACGGATGGATGAGCACTGCGGGTTGGACCATGCACGCAGTTGGGTGGACCCTTGTCAACATCCCGTTCGGTATCCGAGGTCGGGGGGAGGTTCGGAGGATGTACGGCGCGCCGCACGGTACTTGACCTTCCGCCCGCCGCACGCCGAGGATCACGGCATGGAACGACTCCTCAGCCGCACCGTCGACGGCGTCCTGCGCATGAGCGCCCAGCGCGTCCCGGACCGCATCGCCGTCCGGTACGCCGACCGGACCTGGACGTACGCCGAGCTGGACGCGGCCGTCACCACCGCGGCCGCCGTCCTGCGGGAGCCGCACCACGGCCACGGCCTGCCCGACCAGGCCAGGGTCGCGACCTACGGCCACAACTCGGACGCCTACCTCATCGCGTTCCTGGCCTGCGCGCGGGCGGGCCTGATCCACGTGCCGGTCAACCACCACCTGACCGGCGACGACCTCGCGTACCTCCTGGAGCAGTCGGAGAGCTCGCTCGTCCTCGCCGACCCGGCCCTCGTGGACCGCGTCCCGGACGGCTTCGCCGTCAAGCCGCTCCGGGACGCGCCGGGTTCACTCCTCGACGCGGTCGCCGTACCGGAGGAGCACCTCACCGACCACGACGCCCGGGAGGTCGTCCAGCTGCTCTACACCTCGGGCACCACCGCCCTCCCCAAGGGCGCGATGATGACCCACCGCGCGCTCGTCCACGAGTACGCGAGCGCCATCGAGGCCCTCGACCTGCGCGAGGACGACCGGCCGGTGCACGCGCTGCCGCTGTACCACTCGGCGCAGATGCACGTCTTCCTGCTGCCCTACCTCGCCGTCGGCGCCGAGAACACGATCGTCGACGGACCCGACCCGGCCGTCCTCTTCGACCTGATCGAGGCGGGCCGCGCGGACAGCTTCTTCGCCCCGCCGACCGTCTGGATCGGGCTCGCCAACCATCCCGACTTCGCCGGCCGGGACCTCTCGACGCTGCGCAAGGCCTACTACGGGGCCTCGATCATGCCCGTACCGGTCCTCGAACGTCTGCGGGCACGCCTCCCCGGACTGCGCTTCTACAACTGCTTCGGCCAGTCGGAGATCGGCCCGCTCGCCACCGTCCTCGGACCCGACGAGCACGAGGGCCGGATGGACTCCTGCGGCCGCCCCGTCCGCCACGTCGAGGCCCGGGTCGTCGACGAGGACGGCGAGGACGTGCCCGACGGCACCCCCGGCGAGATCGTCTACCGCTCCCCGCAGCTCTGCGACGGCTACTGGCGCAAGCACGAGGAGACCAAGGCGGCCTTCCGGGGCGGCTGGTTCCACTCGGGCGACCTCGCCGTCCGCGATTCCGAGGGCTATCTCACCATCGTCGACCGGGTGAAGGACGTCATCAACTCCGGGGGAGTGCTCGTCGCCTCGCGCCAGGTCGAGGACGCCCTGTACACCCACCCGGGCGTCGCCGAGGTGGCCGTGATCGGCCTCCCCGACGAGCGCTGGATCGAGGCGGTCACGGCGGTGGTCGTCCCGCGCGGCGAGGTCACGGAGGGTGAACTCCTCGCGCACGCCCGGGAGAAGCTCGCGCACTTCAAGGCGCCGAAGCGGATCCACTTCACACCGGAACTGCCCCGCAACGCGAGCGGCAAGATCCTCAAGCGGGAGCTGCGGGACCGCTTCGGCGACTCCGGCGATTCCGGCGATTCCGGCGACTCCGGCAACTTCGGCAGTTCCGGCGGCTCCGGGAAGTCCTGAGGCGCGGGGAATCCCGGGGCGTCGCCGGCCTCGAACCCCGGGTCCCGTCAGACCCCCTGCCCCCGCAGGTCCACGATCCGCTTGATCTTGCCCACCGACCGCTCCAGCGTCTCGGGGTCGACCACCTCGACGCCGACCGAGACGCCGACCCCGTCCTTGACCGCCGCCGCGATCGCCCTGGCCGCCTCCGCGCGCTCCTCACCCGTCGCCCCCGCCCGGGCCTCGGCCCGTACCGTCAGGGCGTCGAGCCGTCCCTCCCGGGTCAGCCGGAGCTGGAAGTGCGGGGCCACGGCCGGGGTGCGGAGCAGGATCTCCTCGATCTGGGTGGGGAAGAGGTTCACCCCGCGCAGGATGATCATGTCGTCGCTGCGTCCCGTGACCTTCTCCATCCGCCGGAACACCCGCGCGGTCCCCGGCAGCAGCCGGGTCAGGTCACGCGTCCGGTAGCGGATCACCGGCATGGCCTCCTTCGTGAGCGAGGTGAAGACGAGCTCCCCCTCCTCGCCGTCCGGCAGCACCTCGCCCGTGAACGGGTCCACGATCTCCGGGTAGAAGTGGTCCTCCCAGATGTGCAGACCGTCCTTCGTCTCCACGCACTCCTGGGCCACGCCGGGGCCGATGACCTCCGACAGGCCGTATATGTCGACCGCGTCGATGGCGAACCGCTCCTCGATCTCCTTCCGCATCGCCTCCGTCCACGGCTCGGCGCCGAACACGCCCACCTTCAGCGAGGTCGACCGCGGGTCCACGCCCTGCCGCTCGAACTCGTCGAGCAGCGTGAGCATGTACGAGGGGGTCACCATGATGATCTCGGGGCGGAAGTCCTGGATGAGCTGCACCTGCCGGGCCGTCATGCCGCCCGAGGCCGGGATCACCGTGCACCCGAGGCGCTCCGCCCCGTAGTGCGCGCCGAGACCGCCGGTGAACAGGCCGTATCCGTACGCCACATGGACCTTGTGCCCCGGACGAGCCCCCGCGGCGCGCAGGGACCGGGCCACCACGTCCGCCCAGGTGTCCAGGTCCCGGTCGGTGTAGCCGACGACGGTCGGCCGGCCGGTGGTGCCGCTGGAGGCGTGGACGCGCCGGATCCGGGACTGGTCGACGGCGAACATGCCGAAGGGATAGTGATCGCGCAGGTCGGACTTGGCGGTGAAGGGGAAGCGGGTCAGGTCGGCGAGGGTGCGGCAGTCGTCGGGCGACAGTCCGGCCGCGTCGAAGGACTCCCGGTAGAAGGGCACGTTCTCGTACGCGTGCCGCAGGGTCGCGCGCAACCGCTCCAGCTGCAGTGCCGCCAGCTCCTCGCGCCCGAGCCGTTCGCCGCTGTCGAGCAGTCCCGTCAGATCCGGCATGTGCCGCTCCTTCACCCGTACCGTCGTCCACGCTGTCGTAAAACGGACTACCGATCATTCGGTAGATCCTTTCCGGGCCAGTAAAACCACCGAGGCCGGGGGGTTGGCAAGGGGTGGGACGCGTTCACTCCCACCGGGCAGGCGGTTCACCCCGGAATCACACCTTGGGGTGCTTTCGGGTGAGGTGGGGCGATCAGGGGGCACACCGGGGAAAAGTGAACGTCATGCCTGCCCTGTTCACGCTCGACACACACGTCCCCGGCACCACGGCGGGGGTGACCCCGTGACCACCACCGACACCGCCGACACCCCCCAGGTCCACTTCTGGGCGGTGCCCGACCTCACCGGCCTCGACTTCGACCCGCTGCTCGCCAGACTGCTGCACGAGGACCCCGTCACCCGGGTGCGGCTTCCCCACGGCGACGGCCACGCCTGGCTCGTCACCCGCTACGAGGACGTCAAGTTCGTCTCCGTCGACCCCCGCTTCAGCCGCCAGGCCGTGTGGGGACGCTCCGTCACCCGCGTCGCCCCGCACTTCGTCCCGTTGGAAGGGGCCGTCGGCTTCGCCGACCCGCCGGACCACACCCGGATGCGGCGCGTCGTCGCCCGCGCTTTCAGCGAGCGCGCCCTGCGCGCGCTGCGCGACCACGCCCAGGAGGTCATGGACCGGCTCCTGGACCGGGTCGAGGAGCACGGCGCCCCCGCCGACCTCATGGAGCTCGTCAACCGCCCCTTCCCGCTCGCCGTGGTCAGCGAACTCATGGGCGTACCCGAGGGCGACCAGCCGCTCATGGCCCGCTGGTCCGACACGATCCTCTCCGCCGGCGCCGGGCGGGAGGCCGGCGAGCAGGCCAAGGCCGAGCTGAGCCGGTACTTCACCGAACTCGTCGGCCGCAGCCACGGCACCGGCAAGGAGACCCTCGCCGCCGTCCTCGCCGACGCCGTCGACGAGGACGTCCTCACCGAGCACGAGGCCGTCGGGCTCGCCGTACTCATCCAGATCGGCGGTGCCCACGCCGTCCGCAACAACAGCGCCAACATGGTGTACGCGCTGCTCACCCACCCCGAGCACCTCGCCCGGCTGCGCGCCGAGCCCGAACTGGTCCCGCAGGCCGTCGACGAGCTCCTCCGCTACATCCCCCACCGCAACGCGGTCGGCCTCTCCCGGATCGCCCTGGAGGACGTCGAGGTCGGCGGCGTCACGATCCCGGCCGGGGAACCGGTCTACGTCTCCTACCTGACGGCCAACCGCGACCCGGCGGTCTTCCCCGAGCCCGAGCGGCTCGACTTCGACCGCGGATACAACCCGCACGTCGCCTTCGGCCACGGACCGCACTACTGCCCGGGCTCCGACCTGGCCCGCATCGAGTCGGAGATCCTCCTCGACTCCCTCTGGACCCGCTTCCCGAACCTGCGCCTCGCCGTCCCCGAGGAGCAGATCCGCTGGCAGCGCGGCGCCCTCATCCGGGGCCCCGAGACCCTGCCCGTCACCTGGTGAGAGGAGCGGGCGGCGAGGTCGACCACGCAGCCGCCGAGCGGCTCCGCCTCCGCTGCGACATCGAGCAGATCACCCCGCTCCGCCACGATGCGGGCCGCCACGAAGCGGGGGTGGCCCCGGCGGCACCACCCTCCTGACCTGGGTAATCCCGTTGCCGGGACCCGGACGCAGGTGCTGGAGTGACCCGCATGGACCAGACCCGCGTGGACCCCCGACACCTCCGTGACCTGTACGACCGTCAGCTGCGCCGGGACGCGCGCCCCGACGGGCCTGGGTGCCGTGTCGAGCGCGTCGGACCCGTCGTCCGGCAGACCGGACCGGCGCACGCCTGGAACGGCGTGCTCTGGTCCGACCTGGACGCCACCGGGGCCGACGCCGCCATCGCCGCGCAGATCGACCACTACCGCGCCGCCGGCCTGCCCTTCGAGTGGAAGCTGTACGGGCACGACGGCCCCGCCGACCTCGCGGACCGGCTCATCGCCGCGGGCTTCACCGCCGAGGACCCCGAGACCCTGATGGCCACCGAGGCGGCCGCGCTGCCCCGGGAGGTGCCGCTTCCCGAGGGCGTCGAGCTGCGTGCGGTCACCGACGAGGCCGGGGTCCGCCAGGTGGTCGAGGTCCACGAGCGGGCCTTCGGCACCGACAGCTCCCACATCGGCCGCCAGCTCCTGGACCGGCTCGCGGCCGACCCGGACACGGTCACCGCCGTCGTCGCCGTGGCGGCCGGCGAACCCGTCAGCGCGGCCCGCCTCGAACTCTGCCCGGGCACCGACTTCGCCGGACTCTGGGGCGGCGGCACCGTCGAGGGCTGGCGCGGCCGGGGCCTCTACCGGGCGCTGGTCGCGCACCGCGCCCACATCGCCGCGTCCCGCGGCCACCGCTACGTCCAGGTCGACGCGGCGGCCACGAGCCGCCCGATCCTCCAGCGCCTCGGCTTCCTGACCCTCTCCACCACGACCCCGTACACGTACGTCTAGTTCACGGAGACCGCCCCGTACGCGAGGGCGAGCACGGCCAGTACCACCAGGGCGATCAGGGCCGTGACGAGCAGGCACGAGACGACGCCGATCGCGGCCCATCCCCACCGGGTGGCTCGCTCGGCGGCCTGGACCGCCTCCCGGTAGGCGCTGTCGTCGTCCCCTCGGCGGTCACTCACCGCGTTTCTCGGCGTCGGTGCCGCGGCCGTCGCGGCCGTGGGCGGTCACCACGGCGAGGAGCAGGCCCGGGAACCGTGCGTCGAACTCCTCGCCGCGCAGGCTGTTCATGCGGGACGTGCCGGCGTAGTGCTGCCGGATGAGGCCGGCGTCGCGGAGTACGTGGAAGTGGTGGGTGGCCGTGGACTTGCTGACCGGGAGCGCGATCGCACCGCACGCCAGGTCCTCGCCCGCCGCGTACAGCTCGGCGACGATCTGCCGCCTGACCGGGTCGACCAGGGCCTCCAGGACCTGTTGCAGGTCGATCGCGCGGATGTCGGGGTGGGGCGGGACGCGGTCCCCGCCGGTGGCGCGTGGTGTGGGCATCGTCGTGTGGACCTCCGGGGGCATCGTACGACAGCGGTCAAAGTTTGATGGAGATGGAAGTTCGATGGTCGTAGAAGTTTGACAGGTGTCGAACCTTGCGCTTGGGTGAGGTGGACGGCGGAGCGGTTCGCGCGTCGCCGACCTCGTCAGGGCCGTCGCCCCCGGCGGCACGGTGCTGCTCTACGGAGCCGTGAGCGGGCTGCCGACCCCGTACCCCGGCTTCGACCTCGGCATGCCCGCCGTCGGCATCCGCACGTACACCATGCTGGAGACGGCACGGGATCCGGAGCGGCTGCGCCGGGCCAGGGCCTTCGTCCTCTCCGGGCTGAGCGCCGGGACGATCGGGCCGTACGTGGACCGGACCTTCGCGCTCGACGAGATCGTCGCGGCGCACCGGGCCATGGAGGCCGGTCACCAGGTCGGCAAGATCGTCGTGACCGTGCCCCACTGACCCGCGACCGTGGCCGGCGACGGGGCCGCCGGGGGGTCCGTCAGGACGTCCAGTGCGCGGGGCGCTCGAATCCCTCCGGAAGGCGGGTCGCCGCGTCCCCGCGCGCCGAGTTCAGCTGCGGCTGCGTGAGGAAGAGGGCACCGGTCAGATCCGCCCCCGACAGGTCGGCGTCCCGCAGGTCGACGCCGATGAGATCGGCGAGCGTCAGGTCGGCCCCCGTCAGATCGGCGGCGATCAGGAGCGCCCCGCGCAGGTCCGTCCCCCGCAGCTTCGCCCCGCGCAGCCGCTTGCCGATCAGGTCGGCCCCGCGACGGCTCTTCGGCTTGCCGCCGGCGGTCGCCCGGACGAGCTCGCTCGTCCGCAGGAGCAGTGGGTTCACCTCGGCCCGTACGGCCGCCACGTCGAGCTTCTCCAGCTCGTCCGGCGTACCTCCGGCCAGCTCCTCGACGCGCGCGAGCGCCGCCCGCAGCCGGTCGTGGAGCGGGCGGGCGGCCCGCAGCTCCAGGGCCTCGGCGAGGTAGCGCAGCAGCTCGTGCAGCTGGCGTACGACCGGGAACACCTCGTACATCCGGCGGGCCGTCTCCGGTGCCTCGCGCCAGGACACGCCGCCGAAGGTCACCTGGGAGACCCGCTGGCCGGCGCCGAAGCAGTCGTACACCGTGCAGCCCTGGAAACCGCTGCTCCGCAGCCGGGTGTGGATGCCGCAGCGGAAGTCCTCCTGGAGGTTGCGGCAGGGCTCACCGGACGACTTGTTCACGGCGAAGTCGGCCGACTTCGCGAAGGGGAGCGCCACACAGCACAGCCCGAAGCAGTTGGCACAGTCGCCGCGCAGCGCGGATTCCCGGATCTCGGGCACGGTGAAACGGTTCCTTCGCATGTCAGGGGGGCGGATCCGCCCACCGTATCGCGCCCTGGGCGAAACCCGTTGCGAAGATCATCAACGGCGTCCGATGATCACTGCATGCCGAAGTTCACGACGTACGACGGGACCGAACTCGCCTACCGGACGCAGGGGGAGGGGGAGCCGCTGGTCTGTCTGCCGGGCGGGCCCATGCGGAACGCCGACTACCTCGGCGACCTCGGCGGACTCGCCGCCCACCGCACCCTGATCCTGCTCGACGCCCGCGGTACCGGGGCGAGCGCCGAGCCGGCCGACCCCGGCACGTACCGGTGCGACCGTCAGGTCGGCGACGTCGAGGCCCTCCGTGCCCATCTCGGCCTGGAGCGGATGGACCTCCTCGGCCACTCGGCGTCCGGGGCCCTGGCGACCCTGTACGCCGCCGCCCACCCCGAGCGGATCCGCTCCCTGGTCCTCGTCACCGCCGCCGGACGGGCAGTCGGCGTCGACACCACCGACGAGGAGTGGGACAAGGCCGTCGAGGTCTTCGCCGAGCGGCCGTGGTACCCGGAGTCACGGGCCGCCCTCTCCACGATCGGGCCCGACACCCCGCTGCCCCGCCTCCTGGAGATCGTGTCGCCCTTCGCGTACGGCCGCTGGGACGCCGCCGCCCAGGAGCACGCGGCGGCCGCGGAACGCGAGATCCGCTGGGAGGCCGCCTCCGCCTACCACGGCGAGGGCGCCTACGACCCGGAGACGACCCGGCGCGCGCTCACCGGCCTCGCGGCCCCGGTCCTGATGCTGGCGGGGGAGTACGACGCCGGTCCCACCCCGGCCAAGGCGGCCGAGGCGGCGGCCTGCTTCCCGGACGCCGAACTCGTCGTCCAGGCGGGCGCCGGACACTACCCCTGGGTGGACGACGCGGAAGCCTTCGTCCGCTCCGTCGTCGCCTTCCTCGACCCGGAGGTGCGCACGGTCACCGTGGACGGCGTACGCCTCGCCTACCGGGTACGGGGCCCCGAGGGCGCCCCGCCCGTCGTCCTCGTCCACGGGCGCGGCGAGAACGGCACCGACTGGAACGGGATCGCCCGGGAGCTCGCCGCCGACCACCGGGTGTACGCACCCGACCTCCGCGGCCACGGACTGAGCGACCGCCCGGGCGGCCACGGACTGAGCGACGGCCACGGCGGCTACGGCTTCGAGGACTTCCGCGACGAACTCGGCGGCTTCCTGCGCGCCCTCGGCCTCGCCGGGGCCACCGTCGTCGCCCACTCGATGGGCGGCGGCGCCGCCTGCCTCCTCGCCCAGCGGGAACCCGGCCTGATCGGCCGTCTCGTCCTGGAGGAGCCGCCCGCCTTCCTTCCGCTCGACCCGCCGCGCCCGGTGGCCGAGCGCCCCGACGGCCCGCTCGCCTTCGACTGGGAGATCGTCACGACCACCGACGCCCAGCTGAACTCCCCCGACCCCGCCTGGCGCGAGGGCCTCGCCACGATCACGGCCCCCACGCTCGTACTCGCCGGCGGCCCGTCCAGCCACGTACCCCAGGAGCACCTGGAGCGGCTGGCCGGACGGATCCCCGGAGCCCGCCTCGTCACGATCGAGGCGGGGCACCTCGTCCACGCCTCCCGACCGGAGGAATTCCTCGCCGCACTGAGGGAGTTCGGGCTCCGGGCGAGTGACGGCGAGTGACGGCGAGTGACGGCGAATGAGGGTCAGTGAGGGTGACTTAGAGGGCGCGGGGAGCGTCAGGCGCGCTCCTCCGCGTCCGCGTCCACGGCGACCGAACGGGCCCAGCGGTAGTCCGCCTTGCCGCTCGGGGAGCGCTGGATCCGGTCGGTGAGGACCAGCTGGCGGGGGACCTTGTACCCCGCCAGGCGCGGCCGGCAGTGGTTCTGCACGGATTCCAGGTCCAGCGGCGGGGCGTCCGCCCGGAGCTGGACGACCGCGGCGACGTGGTTGCCCCAGCGGGCGTCGGGGACTCCGGCGACCAGTGCGTCGTACACGTCGGGGTGGGACTTCAGGGCCTGCTCCACCTCCTCCGGGTAGACCTTCTCGCCGCCCGTGTTGATGCACTGGGAGCCGCGCCCCAGGACGGTGACGACCCCCTGCTCGTCGACGGTCGCCATGTCGCCGAGGAGCACCCACCGCACGCCGTCCTTCTCGAAGAAGGTCTCGGCGGTCTTGGCCGGGTCGTTGTAGTAGCCGAGCGGGACGTGGCCGCGCTGGGCCAGGCGGCCGGTCTCGCCCCCCGTGACGGGCTCGTGGGTCGTCGGGTCGACCACCTGGGTGCGTTCGTTGACGTGGAGCCGGAAGCCCTTCGCGGGGCCGGAGTCCTCCGTGGCGCGGCCGTTGGAACCGGATTCCGTGGAGCCGAAGTTGTTGAGGAGCAGCACGTTCGGCATGAGCTCCTGGAGCTGGGCCCGCACCGTGTCGGACATGATCGCCCCGGACGAGGAGAGGCTGAAGAGCGCCGACAGGTCCGTGCCCCTGAGCGGTCCGCGCAGGGCGTCGACCAGCGGGCGCAGCATCGCGTCCCCCACCAGGGAGATGCTGGAGACCTTCTCCTTCTCCAGGGTGCGCAGGACCTCCTCCGGCACGTACTTGCGGTGCAGGACGACCCGCTGGCCGTAGTTGAAGGCGATGAACGCCGTGAGGGTCGAGGTGCCGTGCATCAGCGGCGGTGCGGGGAAGAACGTGATGCCGGCGCCGCCGGCCGCGACCCGCTCGGCCAGCTCCTCGGGGCGCTTCACGGGCTCGCCGGAGGGTTCGCCGCCGAACAGGCCCGCGAAGAACAGGTCCTCCTGGCGCCACAGGACGCCCTTCGGCATCCCGGTCGTGCCGCCGGTGTAGATGATGAAGAGGTCGTCCCCGGAGCGTGTGCCGAAGCCGCGCGCCGGGGAGCCGGCGGCCTCCGCCGCGGTGTACGGCACGCAGTCGAGCGCCGGCGCCCCCTCGGGCGGGGTCCCCACCCGCACGAGGTGCCGCAGCTTCTCCGTCTGCGGCAGCGCCGCCGCCACCCGGTCCGTGAACTCGGCGTCGAAGACGAGTGCGGCCAGGTCGGCGTCCCGGTAGAGGTAGACGAGCTCCTCCTCCACGTACCGGTAGTTCACGTTGACCGGCACGATCCTCGCCTTGAGACAGGCGAGGACGGTCTGCAGGTACTCGACGCCGTTGTACAGGTGGAGGCCGAGGTGTTCGCCGGGCCCGATGCCCGCGTCGATCAGGTGGTGGGCGATGCGGTTGGCGGCGGCGTCCAGCTCGGCGTAGGTGAGCCGGCGCTCCTCTCCCGTGCCCGGGTGATCGACGTACACCAGTGCCTCGCGGTCAGGGACCACGTCGACGACCGATTCGAACAGGTCGGCAAGGTTGTACTCCACCGTTCCTCCTGACCCCGGCTCGTGCTGACTCGTACGGGTGCGCACTGGCTCGGCGGTCATTAGAGCGCCGACCGGCGACGGGGGGAAGAGGGTGCGCAGAAGAATCTGACTGAGTGTCAGAAAACTATTGAACTGACTCCCGCACTCCTGCAACCTGTTCCAGAACTGGAGACGGGAGACCCCATGGGTGGCACCGAACATCTCGGCGTGCGGCGCGAAGGCGCCACGCTCGTACTCACCTTGAACCGGCCCGAGGCCAAGAACGCCTTCTCGCTGCCGATGCTCGTCGGCCTCTACGACGGCTGGCTGGAGGCCGACGCCGACGACGGCATCCGCTCGATCGTCCTGACCGGAGCGGGCGGGGCCTTCTGCGCCGGCATGGACCTCAAGGCGCTGGCCGGCAAGGGCATGGAGGGCGAGCAGTACCGGGACCGGCTGAAGGCCGACCCCGACCTGCACTGGAAGGCGATGCTCCGCCACCACCGCCCCCGCAAGCCCGTCATCGCCGCCGTCGAGGGGTACTGCGTCGCCGGCGGCACCGAGATCCTCCAGGGCACCGACATCCGGATCGCCGGCGCCTCCGCCACCTTCGGCCTCTTCGAGGTCCGGCGGGGCCTCTTCCCCATCGGCGGCTCCACCGTGCGCCTGCCCCGCCAGATCGCCCGCACCCACGCCCTGGAAATGCTGCTCACCGGCCGCCCCTACACCGCGGAGGAGGCCGCCCGCATCGGACTCGTCGGGCGCGTCGTCCCCGACGGCACGGCGCTGGACGCGGCCCTGGACATCGCCGAACGGATCAACGCCTGCGGCCCGTTGGCGGTCGAGGCGGTGAAGGCGTCCGTGTACGAGACGGCCGAGATGACCGAGACCGAAGGGCTGGCCGCCGAGCTGAAACGCGGCTGGCCGGTCTTCGACACGGCGGACGCGAAGGAGGGGGCGAGGGCGTTCGCGGAGAAGCGGGCGCCGGTGTACCGGCGGGAGTGACGTCTCCCCACCCCGCCCCTTCCCGTGACCGGGGGCTCCGCCCCGGACCCCCGCGCCTCGAACGCCGGCGGGGCTGAATGTCGCTCCGCCCCCAACCAAGGAGCCCGCCCCATGACACCCACCCCCGCCTCCCCGCCGGAGGCGCTCCGCGCTCCCCTCGTCGTCGAGTTCCCCTTCACCCGCTCCCTCGGCCCCGTCCAGTCCGCCTTCCTCACCGGGCTGCGCGAGCGGACCGTGCTCGGCGTGCGTACCGAAGCCGGAGCGGTGCTCGTCCCGCCCGTCGAGTACGACCCCGTCACCGCCGCCGAGCTCCGGGAGCTCGTCGAGGTCGGTGCCACCGGCACCGTCACCACCTGGGCCTGGAACCCCGAGCCACGCCCAGGCCAGCCCCTCGCGACGCCCTTCGCCTGGGTCCTCGTCCGCCTCGACGGCGCCGACACCGCCCTCCTGCACGCCCTCGACGCCCCTGGTCCCGAGGCCGTCCGCACCGGACTGCGGGTCCGGATCCGCTGGGCCGCCGAACGTGCGGGCGCCATCACCGACATCGCCTGCTTCGAGCCGTACGAGAGCGAGCCGGCGGCCGAAACCGCCCCGCACGACGGACAGTTCGGCGACGACCCGGTCACCGGCATCGTCGCCCCCGCCCGCCTCGACTACACCTACAGCCCCGGCCGCGCCCAGAGCCGCTACCTCCACGGGCTCGCCGAGCGCCGGACCGTCGGCGAACGCTGCCCCTCCTGCGCCAAGGTGTACGTACCGCCCCGCGGTGCCTGCCCCACCTGCGGAATCGCCACCACCGACCAGGTCGAGGTCGGCCCCCGCGGCACCGTCACCACCTACTGCATCGTCAACATCAAGGCCAGGAATCTGGCCATCGAGGTGCCGTACGTCTACGCCCACATCGCCCTCGACGGCGCCGGGCTCGCCCTCCACGGCCGTATCGCCGGCATCCCGTACGACCAGGTCCGCATGGGCCTGCGCGTCGAACCCGTGTGGAGCGAGGACGGCCGCTACCCCGACCACTACCGCCCCAGCGGCGAGCCCGACGCCGACTACGACACCTACAAGGAGCTGCTGTGACGCCGCACCGGCCGGAACGAGAGGTGGCGATCGTCGCCTTCGCGCAGAGCGACCACCGTCGGCGCACCGACGAGCTCTCCGAGGTGGAGATGGTGATGCCCGTCCTCCACGAGGTGCTCCGGCAGACCGGGCTCAAGACCTCCGACATCGGCTTCACCTGCTCGGGCTCCTCCGACTACCTGGCCGGACGCGCCTTCTCCTTCACCATGGCCCTCGACGGCGTCGGCGCCTGGCCGCCGATCTCCGAGTCCCACGTCGAGACGGACGGCGCCTGGGCCCTCTACGAGGCCTGGGTGAAGCTCCTCACCGGGGAGGCCGACACCGCACTCGTCTACGCCTACGGGAAGTCCTCACCGGGATCCGTACGCGACGTCCTCACCCGCCAGCTCGACCCCTACTACCTCGCCCCGCTCTGGCCCGACTCCGTCGCCCTCGCCGCGCTCCAGGCCCAGGCCCTCGTCGACGCCGGCCACACCGACGAACCCGCCCTCGCGGCGATCGCCGGCCGGAGCCGAGCGGACGCGGCGGCGAACCCGCACGCCCAACTGCCCGGCGCCCGCCCCCAGGGCGAGTACGTCGTCCAGCCCCTCCGCACCGGCGACTGCCCGCCCATCGGCGACGGCGTCGCCGCCGTGATCCTCGCCGCAGGCGACCGCGCCCGCGAACTCTGCGCGCGGCCCGCCTGGATCCGGGGCATGGACCACCGGATCGAGGCCCACTCCCTCGGGGTCCGCGACCTCACCGACTCACCCTCCACCCGCCTCGCCGCCGAGCGCGCGGGCGCCTTCGAGCGACCCGTCGACACCGCCGAACTCCACGCGCCCTTCACCTCGCAGGAGGTCGTCCTCGCCAGGGCGCTCGGCCTCGACGACACCGTCCGCATCAACCCCTCCGGCGGCGCCCTCGCCGCCAACCCCGTCATGGCCGCGGGCCTCGTCCGCCTGGGCGAGGCCGCCGCCCGCATCCACCGGGGCGCGTCCGACCGCGCCCTCGCCCACGCCACCTCCGGGCCCTGCCTCCAGCAGAACCTGGTCGCCGTCCTGGAAGGGGACCCCCGTGCCTGAGGCCCTGACATCGAAGGAGCCCGTCGCCGTCGTCGGCATCGGCCAGACCAAGCACGTCGCCGCCCGCCGGGACGTCTCCATCGCCGGACTCGTCCGCGAGGCCGCCGTCCGCGCCCTGGAGGACGCCGGACTCACCTGGGCGGACATCGACGCCGTCGTCATCGGCAAGGCCCCCGACTTCTTCGAGGGCGTGATGATGCCGGAGCTGTACCTCGCCGACGCGCTCGGCGCCGTCGGCAAACCCATGCTCCGGGTGCACACGGCCGGTTCGGTCGGCGGCTCCACCGCGCTCGTCGCCGCCAACCTCGTCGCGGCCCGCGTCCACCGGACGGTCCTCACCCTCGCCTTCGAGAAGCAGTCCGAGTCCAACGCCATGTGGGGCCTCTCCCTGCCCGTCCCCTTCCAGCAGCCGCTGCTCGCCGGTGCCGGGGGCTTCTTCGCCCCGCACGTCCGGGCCTACATGCGCCGCACCGGCGCCCCCGACACCATCGGCTCCCTCGTCGCGTACAAGGACCGGCGCAACGCGCTCAAGAACCCGTACGCCCACCTCCACGAGCACGACCTCACCCTGGAGAAGGTGCAGGCCTCCCCGATGCTCTGGGACCCCATCCGCTACTCCGAGACCTGCCCGTCCTCGGACGGCGCCTGCGCCATGGTGCTCACCGACCGTGCGGGCGCCGCCCGTTCGCCGCGCCCGCCCGCCTGGGTGCACGGCGGCGCGATGCGCAGCGAGCCCACCCTCTTCGCGGGCAAGGACTTCGTCTCGCCGCAGGCGGGCCGGGACTGCGCAGCCGACGTCTACCGGCAGGCCGGCGTCACCGACCCCCGACGGGAGATCGACGCCGTCGAGATGTACGTGCCGTTCTCCTGGTACGAGCCGATGTGGCTGGAGAACCTCGGCTTCGCCGAGGAGGGCGAGGGGTGGAAGCTCACCGAGGCCGGCGTCACCGAACTCGACGGCGACCTGCCCGTGAACCCCTCGGGCGGGGTGCTCTCCACCAACCCCATCGGAGCCTCCGGGATGATCCGCTTCGCCGAGGCAGCGCTCCAGGTGCGCGGCGAGGCGGGCGAGCACCAGGTGGAGGGCGCGCGCCGGGCGCTCGGCCACGCCTACGGGGGCGGCGCGCAGTTCTTCTCCATGTGGCTCGTGGGAGACACCCCGCCCACCTCGTGAGCCCGGGTACGGGACCCGCCTACGCTGGCGCGCATGAACGCGGAACGTGATCTGACCCGGCTCCTCGCCGGGATGCGGCCGGAACTCGCCCCCGGGCGGTACGTCTTCACCACGGTGGCCGGCCCCGCCGTCCCGGCGGGCGTCGCCCCCGTGGTCACCGTCGCCGAGCGGGAGGGGCTCACCCTCGTCGTACGCCAGGAGGAGGCGGACGCGGCGGCCCTCGCCTACGACTACGTGGCGGGCTGGATCACCCTGCGGATCCACTCCGCGCTCGACGCCGTCGGGCTGACGGCCGCCGTCGCGGGCGCCCTCGCCGACGTGGGCATGAGCTGCAACGTCGTGGCCGGATTCCACCACGACCACCTCTTCGTCGAACACGCCCGGGCCGAGCAGGCGTTGGCCGTCCTGAACGGCCTCGCGGAGCGGTCGGGGAGCTTGGGCGATTGACGGTCACAGGGCGCGCCATCCGGCGTACGCTGGGGTTTTCGCGGGGCCCACCCGCCCGGCTTCCCTCACTGTGCGCCGGGCGTGCGCCCCCGGTGTGGGGGTGGAACGTGGTACATGAGAACGGCCGGCCGGCCCGCCAGGGTTTCGGCCTCTTCGAACGTGAGGCGGCGCTCACGGCGGCCGAGGAGGCACTCGACCTCCTGACCGGCCTCGCCGATGAGCCCCCTGCCCGGCCCGACCGCGTCCCCGCGGCCCGAGGTCCTCATCTCGTAGCGGTCCCCGCCCCTCGCTCGGGGTCCGCCCCGGGCGCCGGGCCCGCCCCCGCGGCCCACCCGGGCTCAGCCGGCCCGACCGACCTCCCCGGTCCCGCCGGCCACGCCGGCCTCCCAGGTCCCACCGACCTCCCCGGCCTGCCTGACGCCGTCGAAGAGACCGCCCGCCCCCGCCCCACCCGGCGCGGCGGCATCCTCGCCTACGCCGCCCCCGCCGGGCTCGGCAAGACCACCCTGCTCGCCGAGATACGGCGGCTCGCCGCCTCCCGGGGCTGCACCGTGCTCTCCGCGCGCGGCGGCGACCAGGAGCAGCGGGTCGCCTTCCACGTCGCCCGGCAACTCCTCCAGCCCCAACTGGCCCACGCCTCCGACAGCGAACTCCGCGAGCGGCTCGGCTCCTGGTACGACATCGTCGGCCCCGCCCTCGGGCTGCGCGCCACCGGCGCGGGCTCCCCGCCCGACCCGCAGGGCCTGCGCGACGGACTCGACTGGGTCCTCACCCATCTCGCCGTCCGGCGCGCCCCGCTCGTCGTCGTCCTCGACGACGCCCACTGGGCCGACCCGGAGTCCCTCGGCTGGCTCGCCGCCTTCGCCCCGCGCGCCGAGGAGCTGCCCATGCTCCTCGTCGTCGCCTACCGTCCGGACGAACTCCCCGACGAGGGAGCCGAGTTCACCGGGCGCCGGTCGGGGCAGCGGCCCCTCGGCCTCGACCCGCTCACCTCCGACGCCATCGCCCGACTCGTCCGCGACCGCGTCGGAGCCCACGCCGACGACGCCTTCTGCCGCGAATGCTGGACCGTCACCTCGGGCAACCCCTTCGAGGCCGTCGAACTCGCCGCGAAGGTCCGCGACCACGGTCTCGAACCCACCGCCGGCGGCGCGCACGAGCTCCGCGACCTCGCCGCCGCCCTCAAGGGCAGCGGCCTCGTCACCCGCCTCGAACGCCTCGGCCCCGCCACCGTCCGCCTCGCCTGGGCGTGCGCCGTCCTCGGCACCGAGATCTCGCCCCAGCTCGCCGGGGCCGTCGCGGGCCTCGGCGGGGAGTCCGTCGCCGACTGCGCCGATCGGCTGCGCGAGGCCCGGGTGCTCGCCGAGACCGACGACCCCGACGAGCCCCTCGAATTCGTCCACCCCCTGATCGCCACCACCGTCTACCGCTCCATCCCCGCCGCCACCCGCGTCGCCCTGCACGGTCAGGCCGCCTGGTGCGTCGTCGACGCCGGCCTCGGCTCCACCGCGGCCGCGCGCCACCTCCTGGAGACCCACCCCGAGGGCGACTCGTGGGCCGTCGGCCATCTGCGCGCGGCGGCCCGCGAGAACCTCCGCGCCGGCGCCCCCGACGCGGCGCGCCGCTTCCTCGCCCGCGCCCTGCGCGAGCCGCCCGCCGCCGACGACCGGGCCGCCGTCCTCTTCGAGCTCGGCTGCTCCTCCCTCCTCACCGAACCCGCCACCACCGTCAACCACCTGCGCGCCGCCCTGGAGGAGCCCATCGCCGACCCGGCGCTCCGCCACGGCATCGTCTACCGCCTCTCCCAGGTCCTCGCCCACAGCGACCGGCTCGTCGAGGCCTCCGAACTCCTCGGCCGCGAGGCCCGGCAGACCACCGACGCCCGCAGCCGCCTGCGCATGCAGGCCGAGAAGTTCATGTGGGACGCCTTCCGCGCCGACGAACCCGAGTCGCCCGCCCGCTCCCGCCGCCTCACCGCCCTCGCCGACCGGCTCACCGGCCGCGACCTCACCGAGCGGTACGTCATCGGCCTGCGCGCCTGGGACGCCACCCTGCGCGCGGAACCCTCCGGCGTCGCCGTGGGGCACGCCGAGCGCGCCCTCGAAGGCGGCCTCAGCTGGGCCGACGAGAGCCGCGGCTTCGAGGTCCCGGTCCTCGTGGCCCTGACCTTCCTCTACGCCGACCGCCCCGGCCGCGCGGAGGAGCTCTTCGCCGCCGGCACCGCCGAGTTCGAGCGCCAGGGCTGGCGCGGCGCGCACCTCTCCTTCGCGTACACCCTGCTCGGCTACATCCGCTACCGGCGCGGCCGCCTCGTCGAGGCCGAGGACTTCGTCCGGGCCGGACTGCGCCTGGCGGAGCGCGTCGGCCCGCGCACCCCCGCCCAGTGGTACGCCGTCGGCGTCACCATCGAGGTCCTGCTCGCCCGGGGCCGGGTCGAGGAGGCAGACCGCATCGCCCGCGCCCACGACTTCGGCGAGCCCTTCCCGGCCGCGGTCACCTTCCCCGACTCCCAGACCGTCCACGCCGAACTGCTCCTCGCCCGGGGACGCACGGACGAGGCCGCCGCCGAGCTGGCCGCCGTCGGCCGCCGCCTCGACCCGCGGGGCATGCGCAACCCCGCCTGGTGCCCCTGGCAGCTCCACCTCGCCGTCGCGGAGGCCGTCACGACCCCCGCCAGGGCCCGCCGGACCGCCCAGGAGGCGGTCGCCAGGGCCCGGCAGTACGGGGCACCCTCCGCGATCGGCTCGGCGCTCCGGGTGCTCGCCGAGGTCTCGGAGCCCTCCGAGCGGGTAAAGCTCCTGGAGGAGTCCGTCGACTGGCTCGACCAGTCGCCCGCCGCGTACGAGCTCGCCCGCTCCCTCGTCGCCCTCGGTGCCGCCCTCCGCCGCACCGAGCGGGCAGGGGAGGCCGCCGATCACCTCTACCGGGGCCTGGAGGCCGCCCAGGACTGCGGCGCCGACGGTCTGGTCGACCAGGCGCGGGCCGAGCTCGGGGCGGCCGGGCTGCGCCCCCGGGCGCTCCACTCGGCCGGCACGGACACGCTCACCGCCCGTGAGCGGCAGGCCGCCGATCTCACCGTCCGCGACCGGGACGTGGCCCTCCACCTCGGCGTCGACGCGACCACCGTCAGCCGGCTCCTTTCGGCCGTCTACCGGAAACTGGGCACCGATCGCACGGGCCTCGCCCAGGCCCTGCGGAACACGGGCCGCCCCGGCGGGCAGGGCTGACGAGAGGTGGCCGCCCGGCGCGCGGCATCGCGCGCCGGGGCACGTACCATTGCCGTATGTCCTTCCTCCGCCGCCGCAGCGCCGCCACACCCGCGGGTCCGGACTTCGACGTCCTGGCCATGGACCCGGGGGACTGGCCCGGTAATCTCGGTGCCGGTCTGCTGCCCGCGCCCGACGGCACCTGCCAGGGCGTGTTCCTCCGGTACGACCTGTTCGGTGGCCGCGGCCCCGCGATGATCATCGGCAATCTGCCCGAGGGCTCCCCGGCACGCGAGCTCGCCGACGCGCAGATCCCCTTCGAGGTGGCGCAGCTCCTGGCCGCCCTGGAGAACGACGAGCCGGTCGAGGTGCTCGACACCGAGGACGTCCCCGTGATGCAGGGCGACAACCTCCTCATCGTGCGCCGCCTCAAGCTCTCCGAGAGCCGTATCTCCTGCGTCCAGTTCGACCGCAGCGACAACGTCCTCGTCACGATCGCCAGTTGGGACCGGCCGATCACCGACGATCTGTACGCGCTGCTCAAGCCGCTGCCCGCCGAGCTGTTCCAGCAGGGCTGACGGGAGCGGGGGCCGATGAGCGCGCGCGTCGACGCCTGGATCTGGGCGGTCCGTCTCACCAAGACACGTGCCCAGTCCGCCGCGGCCTGCCGGGCCGGGCACGTGAAGGTCAACGGCGAACGGGCCAAGCCCGCCCAGTCGGTGAAGCCCGGTGACGAGATCCGGCTCTTCCACGGCGGCCGGGAGCGGATCGTCGAGGTCAAGGAGCTCCACACCAAGCGGGTCGGCCCGCCCGTCGCCGTCGAGGCGTACGTGGACAACAGCCCGCCCCCGCCGCCGCGCGAGCACGTGGCGGTCGCGGCGGTGCGCGACCGGGGCGCCGGTCGCCCCACCAAGCGGGAGCGCCGAGAGATCGACGACCTGCGCGGCCGACGCGCCTGAGACATCCCGGCACGTGGGTGCCGAGGGCCGCCCCCGGGAGACTCCCGGAGGCGGCCCTCAGTGGTTTCGGCACGCGGCGGAGCCGATCAGAGAGCGGAGCCGAGCCGATCGGATCAGCGCGTGGCGGAGCCGATCAGCACGGAGCGGAGCCGATCGGATCAGCGCGGAGCGGAGACGATCAGTGCGGCCACCCGCGCGGCCGAGGTGCCGAGCCCCGTCGGCCCCCGGCCCACCAGCGGGGTGCCGCTGCCCACATGGACGTCCTCGGCCCCGTAACGCCGTACGCGCTGGTGCCAGTTGAGGATGCCCGCGAGCCAGTCCTCCAGCTCCCGCAGATACGCCTCGAAGGCCGCTCGCCCCTCCTTGCCCAGGCCGAAGTCCTCGTACAGCAGCGGGACTTCGTTCTTCTTGAGGTGCTCGTACTGACGCAGCCTGCCCCGCATCAGGTCGTCGACCATCGCCACCCCGGTCGGGTAGTCGCAGTCGAAGAACTTCTGCAGGACGAGCACGCCGTTGTGCACCTCGCCCTCGACCTCGATCTCCTTCTGGTAGGAGAAGAGGTCGTTGACGAGCGTCGCGTAGTCGGCGACCGAGTTCTCCAGGGCGCGCACGGTGCCCGTCCGGTAGATCTCGGGGGGCAGCGCCTCGGTGTGCCGCAGCCGGCACAGCAGCATCGTCAGCTCGGAGCCGAAGGTGGTCCGGCGCATCTCGATGTAGTCGACGGGGTCGGGCACGCGATGCTGTGCCTGGTTGTGCAGCTCCCAGAGCCAGCTGTCCAGCATCGCCTCCAGGGCCGTCCTGAGCTGGGCCCGAGCCTCCGGAGCCATCGGGCCGGCCGTGCGTGCCCACAGATCGGCGAGGGAGACCTCCAGCGGGTGCGAGGCGAGCGCCGCTCCGGCCGTCGGATCCTCCACCGGCATCAAGGACCTGAGCCCGTCGGTGAACCGCTTCGCGCCGGTCAGGTCGCGCGGCCGGCCGAAGACGAGCGGGTAGTAGTCGTCCCCGTACGTCCCCCACGTCAGCCACTCGGCGCTGAGCTCCAGCTCCTCCAGGGTGGCGTCCGGGTCGAGCCCCGCCGAGCAGAGCGCGAAGTCGAAGCCCTCCAGCATGGGCCGGTCCCAGATGTCGTTCAGGAGCCCCATGCGCTCGGCCCAGTCCACCGAGAGCCGCAGCGCCTCCCGGTGGTGCGGGCTGAGCGTGAGCGGGTAGGGCAGGTCGAACTCCGGGAGCAGCGACGGCCCGACGTGCTGGTGCGGCTGGTGCGTCAGCGTGCGCAGCCGGGACGCGGCCGGGCGCCCGAAGAGCGTTCGGATGTCGAGGGCGGAGGTGCCGAGCACCCCGTCGAACCGGGAGGGGCCGCCGACCATGCCCTCGTTCATGTACCGGCTGGAGCGCATGTGCCACTCGTGGCCGCCGGACTGCCAGTCCTGGAGCCCCTTCGCGTACGCCGCCACCGCCGCGCACTCCGCCGGGCTCAGGCCCTGCTCGGCGGCGAGCACCGGCACCTCGGTCAGGGCCGTGTTCTCGAACTGCTGGAGCCGTGAGGTCAGCAGGTCGTTGACGGCGTTCGCCGCCTCCTGCGTCGTGCAGCCGAGGAACTTCTCCAGGACGAGGACGCCGTTGCTGTTCTCCCCCTCGTCCTCCACCTCGCGCTGGTACGAGAAGAGGTCGTTGCGCAGGTGCACGGCGTCCGAGAAGGCGTCCCTCAGCACGCGCAGCGGCCGGGAGCACGCCACCCGGTCCGGGACCTCGGCGCCCGCCGCGTACTCGACGAGCCCGGCCGACCAGGGCGCGCCGCCCACCTTGCGGCGCATCTCGATGTACTCGACGGGGTTGGCGATCCGCCCCTCGTTGATGTTGTCGAGCTCCCAGAGCGACTCGTAGAGCAGGTGCTCGGTCGCCTCCGCGAACCGCACCCGCCAGGCGTCGGACATCGACGGGATGGTCCGCCGCCAGAGGTCCGCGAGGCCGGCCTCGACGGGGTTGGTCGGTTCGGGCATGCCCGTCGCCGGGTCCGCCGGCATGAACATCGGCAGCCGGTCCAGATAGGCCTTGCTGCCCGCCCGGTCCTGGGTGCGCTTGAAGATCTCCAGGAAGTGGTCGTCGAAGAAGAAGACCCACGTGTACCAGTCCGTGACGAGGTCGAGGGCCTCCGCGTCGCAGTCGGGATGGGTGTACGAGCAGAGCAGCGCGTAGTCGTGGGAGTCGAGGTCGTGCTCCTCCCAGACGCCGGAGCCCTCCAGCATCCCCATCTCCCGCGCCCATTCCCGGGTGTGTGTGCGGGCGGTCTCCACATGGGGGTTGAGCCGGGCCGGATACGGAACATAGAAGTCCGGCATAACGAAGGGCTGAGGCATTTCCTGAGGGGCCTTCCGGTGAGCATGTGCGGTGACCGGCCCAGAGTTACCCGTCGCCCGGACGGCGCACGCGATCTTCCGAATAGTCGTATGAACGGTGACGGGGTGGTGCCGGAGTGTTTCTCCGGCACCACCCCTCGCCTTTCGGTCACCCTTCGGTCAGGCCCGGGAAACCTGCACGTCAGCCGCCTTCACGAAGGCCACTCGATGGCCGAACTGGATCTGGTAGTACTCCTCCTGGCCCCGGACGACCGTGTGCCCGCTGCTGTCGAACACCGGCGCGAAGTAGTACTCGCCCGGGGTGCGGTCGCCCACCACGTACCGCTGCCCCGCGAGCAACTTGTACGGCAGCGGGGACACCGCCTGCACCGGCACCCCCGCCGGATACGCCGAGGCCTCCGGATAGGCCCGCCCGTAGACCGGCACCTCCGCGAGCCCCTCCCGGGGCGTCAGGACGAGCCCCCGCGCGTTCACCGCCGTCGCTTCGTTCCGCGGGTTGTGGAACCACGCCTTCTGCCCGAGGTACCAGATCGCCGTCCAGTCCCCCAGCCGGTCCGCCACGGCGAAGCTCTGCCCCGTCGAGGCGCGCGCCCCGGTGTCGTTCACCCCGGTGGTCGAGTCCTGCCCGCCCGGCCGCAGCCCGATGTCCTTCACGAGGGGCGCGTCGGCGCTCGGCGCGGTGTGCAGGCGCACCGCCCCGCTCCCGTGCGGCGCGCAGACCTCGCCCGCCTTCACGCACCCCGTGTAGACCGGCTGATGGGCGCTGTACTCGGGCCGGATCGTCACCACCCCGGCGGACGGACCGGCGCTCGGCGTGATGGGGCGGCCGAGCAGCTGGAAGTAGTGCGCCCAGTCCCAGTACGGGCCCGGGTCCGTGTGCATGCCCCGGATCGTCGAGGTCACCGTGCCCGGCACGTTGTCGTGGCCCAGGATGTGCTGCCGGTCCAGCGGGATGTCGTACCGCTGGGCGAGATGGCGCACGAGCCGTGCCGAGGTCCGGTACATCGCCTCCGTGTACCAGGAGTCCGGCGAGGTGAGGAAGCCCTCGTGCTCGAGCCCCACCGACTTGGCGTTCACGAACCAGTTGCCCGCGTGCCAGCCGACGTCCTTGAGAGGGAGGTGCTGCGCGATGTGCCCGTCGGAGGAGCGCAGGGAGTACTGCCACGACACGTACGTCGGGTCCTGCACCAGCTTCAGCGTGACGTCCCAGACCGCTTCGGTGTCGTGGATGACGATGTAGTCGATCGACTGGGACGAGGGCCGGTTCGCCTTGTCGTGGTTGCCGTAGTCACCGTCGCCGAACTCCTCGTACGGCGCCGGGATCCACTCGCAGGCCACCGAGCGCGGGCACTCGACCGGACCGCCGGCGGGCCGGCGCAGACCGAGGGCGTCGACCTGTTCCGTGGCGGGCGCCACCGCCGGGACGGCCGGGAGCGTCACCAGCTGGCCGCTGTCCGTCGTCCGGGACTCCCCGGTCCGGATCACGTCGAAGACGTCGTTCGCGTACGTCGCCGCCGTCGCCGAGTCGTCGGCACCGGAGTAACGTGCCACCGCCCCGTACCAGTCGGCGGGGTCCGGACTCGCGGGCAGCCCGGCATCCCGCTGGGCCGCGGCGAGCAGCGCCGCCCCGCCCTCGATGTTCGCGGCCGTGGCGGTACGCAGCTCCTCGGCCGGGATCCCGGACAGTGCGGCCGCCCGCTCCAGGGTCCGCAGCCGGCCGGGCAGTGCCCCGGGCGCGGGCGACGGAGCCTCCGTCGCGGTCCGGACCGCACGCGAGGAGTCGCCCCGCGCGTCCTCCTCGCCCTCCGAGTGGTGCGGGGCGGCCGTGGCGAGCGCCGTCACGGCGTCCGTCAGGTGCATCGGCCCGTAGCCGCCGGTCACGCTCGGCGCACCCCCGTGGGTGTCCCATCGCGACTGGAGGTACGAGACGGCGAGCAGCACGCTCTCGGGTACGCCGTGGCGCGCGGCGGCCCGCGCGAACTGTCCTTGGAGCGTGCCGGCCTCGGGCACCCCGGCGACGGCGGACGGTGCGGCGGAGAGCAGCGGAAGCAGGAGGGCGGCGGACGCCACGGCGCCCACCGCCCTCGGTACACGACGGGGGGACACACGTCTGGGCGACGCGGAACGGAGCAAGGCAGCCTCCAGGGGCGGGGGGTGACGCGGGGGCGTGCGGGACCGAACCCGTACAGGGGTATCGGCTCCCGGACGATCCGTCAATCACGCCTGCGCACACGGAAGTTCCCACGTCAGAGCGGGAATGGAGGCCGTTCGGCGGAGTTTCGCGGAGACGGGTCCCGGGCCTGGGACGCGTCAGTGGAGTGGACCAATGGGAGGGGCGTCCGGGAGATTCCGGATGCGCCCCGGTCGCGGACGGAAACGGTGCGCCGCGTCCCGGTGTGTCGGCACCGGGCGCACGGCGTACCACCCCCGTGTCGTCGGTCGGACCCGCCCCTTCAGCGCGTCCCGACCGCCGCGCGCACGGCCCGCCGTGCCATGGCGCAGTCGTCGTGCAGCCGCCTGAGCAGCAGCCGCTGTTCCTCGCCGGCCGAGAGCGCCCCCGAGGGCATCGGGACGGTACCGGCCGGCGGGGCCTCCTTGATGGTGCGCTGCACCGCCGTCTCGTAGGTACGGATCTCCCGCGTCAGCACGATCATCAGGTTCACCAGGAAGGCATCCCGGGAGGCCGGGCCCGCCTGCTGGGCGAGCTGACTGATCTGGCGCCGGGCCAGCGGCGCGTCACCGAGCACCGCCCACAGGGTCGCCAGGTCGTAGCCGGGCAGGTACCAGCCCGCGTGCTCCCAGTCGACGAGGACCGGGCCGGCGGGGGAGAGCAGGATGTTGGAGAGCAGGGCGTCACCGTGGCAGAACTGGCCCATGCCCTGACGGCCGCCCGCGTGCGCCAGGCCGTGCAGCAGCTTCTGCAGGTCGTCCCGGTCCCGGTCGGTGAAGAGACCGAGCTCGTGGTAGCGCGCGATCCGCGTCCCGTAGTCCAGCGGGGCGTCGAAGGTCCCGGCCGGCGGCCGCCAGGCGTTGAGCCGGGCCACCGCGCCGAGCACCGCCCGCACGTCGGCGCGCGGCGGGGCCTCGACGGGGTGGCGCGAGAGCGCTGCCGCCCGCCCGGGCATCCGCTCGATCACCAGCGTGCAGTTCTCCGGGTCCGCGGCGATGAGCCGGGGCGCCCGCACCGGCGGGCGGTGGCGGACGAAGGAGCGGTAGGAAGCTATTTCGTGCCGGAACCGCTCGGCCCACGCGGGGGAGTGGTCCAGTAAACACTTCGCGACCACCGTGGTCCGCCCGGTCGTCCCGACGATGAGGACGGAGCGGCCGCTGCGCCGCAGCACCTGGACCGGATTGAACTCCGGACAGATGCGGTGGACCGCGGCGATCGCCATCTTCAGCTGCGCCCCTTGCGGGCCGGACAGATCGATTCTTCCGCTCACCGGCTGCGTGCCGGTGCCGCCCGTCCAGCGCCGGGGCCGAACGGCCTGGGGCGCGGGGGCGAGGTACGGCCCGGCACCGGCCGGGACGATGCGGTGCTGCGGCCGGGGCGGGGCGGACACGGAGGACGATGCTGTGTACATGGAGGTGACAGATCCCTTCGTGGTCCGACGAGTTGCGTGCGTCGCCCCGCCCGCCCCCGGGTCCGCACCCTGGGGAATGAGGGCCGGTCGGCGGGGCGGGGTGGCGCGTTCCTACCTGACACCCGGGCGCGGGTGGCGGAACATCGGGCGCACCCTGGCGAACCCTGGCGAATAGTCGCCAGCCCTATGACAGCGGGCTACTGTCAACTCAGCCGAGAACCTGGGGGCTTAGACGTGACCGGACAAACCAACACCCGCCTGGCAGACCTGTTCGGCCTGGCCGGCTGGTCCAAGGGCGAACTCGCGAGACTCGTCAACCGGCAGGCGGCGGCCATGGGCCACCCCCAGCTGGCGACCGACACCTCGCGGGTGCGGCGGTGGATCGACCGGGGCGAGACCCCGCGAGATCCCGTCCCCCGGGTGCTGGCAGCACTGTTCACCGAGCGACTCGGCCGTGTCGTGACCATCGAGGACCTCGGGTTCGAACGACACGGGCGCGCCGGAAAGCGGCAGGACGTCAGGAACAACGACAACCCTGACAACCTGCCCTGGCCACCCGATCGTACGGCTGCGGTCCTCACCGAATTCACGGGAATGGACCTCATGCTCAACCGACGCGGCCTGGTGGGCGCGGGAGCGGCGCTCGTCGCCGGCTCCGCACTCAGCAGCAGCATGTACGACTGGCTGCAGACCGACCCCGCACAGAAGACGTCCGCTCAGCGGGCCAACGATCCCCTCCACGCCGACCCCGCCGGGTTCGACCGCTACGAGGCCGCCCCCATCGGGTCGGAGGAGATCGAGGCCCTGGAGCGTTCGGTGGAGGTGTTCCGTGCCTGGGACGCCTCCCGGGGCGGCGGCCTCCAGCGGAAGGCCGTCGTGGGCCAGCTCAACGAGGTGGGAGGCATGCTCGCCTACCGCCACGCCGACCACCTCCAGCGGCGCCTGTGGGGCGTCGCCGCCAACCTCGCAGTCCTGGCGGGCTGGATGTCCCACGACGTGGGCCTCGAACCCACCGCCCAGAAGTACTTCGTGATCGCCGCCCACGCGGCCCGCGAGGGCGGCGACCGCCCCCGGGCGGGCGAGGCCCTGTCCCGGGCGGCCCGCCAGATGGTGCACCTGGGCCGGCCCGACGACGCCCTCGACCTGATGAAGCTGGCCAAGACCGGCGCGGGCGAGCAGGTGCTGCCCCGGACGCAGGCCATGCTGCACACCATCGAGGCCTGGGCGCAGGCCTCCATGGGGCGCGGTCAGGCCATGAAGCGCACCCTCGGCGAGGCCGAGGAGCTCTTCGTCTCCGACCGGGCGGACGTCGAACCGCCGAGCTGGATGCAGAACTTCGACGAGGCCGACATGCACGGCATGCAGGCCCTCGCCTACCGGACCCTCGCGGATCACGACGCCTCCGCCGCGGTCCCCGCGCAGCGGCACGCCAGGCTCGCCCTGGAGCTGCGACGGAACGGGCACAACCGCTCGAAGCTCTTCGACTTCATCTCGATGGCCTCGGCCTGCTTCATCGCCGACGACCCGGAACAGGCCGACCGTTACGCCCGGCTCGCCCTGATCTCCATGGGAGAGACGTCATCCCACCGGACCTGGCACCGGCTGCGGGAGATGTACCGGCTCACCGGGCAGTACGCGGGGTACTCCAAGATCGAGGACCTGCGCGAGGAGATCGAGCTGGCCCTTCCCAAGTCGCCGGTCAACCGGCCGAGGACGGGGCAGGCCTGAGCCCTTGGGAGGGGTTGGGGCTGGGGCAGGGACGACCCGGATCCCGGGTCGGTCGACTCGTCGATCCCGGTTCCGTCGGCCGCCCCCGGGCCCGTCGACGACTCCGTACGCGTCAGCGGCCGACCTGCGCGAAGGGGCCGGTCGACGACTCCGTACGCGTCAGCGGCCGACCCGCACGACCATCACGCAGGCGTCGTCCTCGCGAGGCTCCTCGCCGAACTCCTCGACCACCGCGCGCACGCACTCCTGTGAGTCCCGCGCACCGGTGAGCCGGGGGCCGAGGGCGAGCAGTCGCCGCGTGCCCGTGTCGTCCTGCGCCCCGCTGCCCCGGGTCAGTCCGTCCGTGTGCAGCACCAGCAGGTCGCCGGGGAAGAGTCTGGTCTCGGTCTCGCCGTACCTGCCGCCGGTCGTCGCTCCGAGCAGGACGCCCTCGGGCCTCCGGAGGGCGTGCCCCGTCCCGTCGCGGAACAGCAGCGGGGCGGGGTGGCCCGCCTGCGCCCAGGTCAGCGTCTGGGCGACCGGGTCGTAACGGCAGCACATCGCACTGCCCAGCGCGGGCTGGACGGAGGTCTCCAGAAGCTGGTTGAGGTGGCCCATCAAGGCCCCGGGGCGGATCCCGGCCACGGCCATGCCGCGCAGCGCGCCGAGGAGCATGGCCATCGAGGAGGTCGCGGCGACCCCGTGGCCCGTGAGGTCCCCGACGGTCAGCAGCGCGTCACCGTCCGGCAGCGCCAGCGCGTCGTACCAGTCCCCGCCGATCAGCCCGGTGCTCGCCGCCGGCAGGTAGTGGGCCGCCACGTCGAGCGGGGCGGGACCGTCGTGGGCGAAGCGGAGCGAGCCGCGCCAGGGCGGGAGCACCGCTTCCTGGAGCTCGACGGCGACCCGTCGCTCGGTGCGCTCGATCTGGCGGCTGCGCTCCAGGCTGTCCCGGCTTTCGCGGACGGCCCGCTGGCTGCGCCGCAGCTCGCTGACGTCCCGTAGCACCGCCCACATGGAGGCGGTGCAGCCGTCGGCGTCGAGAACGGGCTCGCCGGTCATGTGCACGGTGCGCACGCGGCCGTCCGTCCGTACGATCCGGAACTCGCCGTCGATCGGCTTCCCGTCGATCAGACAGTCCGTCACCATCCCCTGGAGGACGGGCTGGTCCTCGGCGAAGACCATCGACGGCATCTCGTCCAGCGACATGGGGCCGTTCTCACGGTCGCGGCCGAAGATCTGGTACAGCTCCTCGGACCAACTGACCTCGTCGGTGAGGAGGTTCCACTCGGCGCTGCCGACGCGGGAGAGGAGCGAGCCGGTGCGGGCCGGGGCGGCTTCGCCGTAGGCGGTGCCGGGCTCGGTGGCCAGGGCCGTGTCGAGGACGGCGTCGACCTCGACGCCGGTGCCGGTGTCGGGTCCGCCGTCGGTCCCGGTCGCGACCCCCTCGGGAACGCCGACCCGGAGCTGCCCCAACTGCGCGCCGAGATCGTCCAGTTGGTGCACGGCGAGGTCGCACAGGGCGCGCTGCCAACGCTGCTGGGGGTCGTCGTCGTTCGTCACGGCGTCCCGGCGGACCGCGTCCACCTCGCCGCGGAGGCGACGGGTCTGCGAGATCAGCGCGTCCACCGCGCCCGGCTCCGGCGGCTGGGCGGGACGATCCGCGAACAGATGGGACGGCATGTCGTACTCCGATACAGGCGCGGCGCGGCCAGGTGGGAAAAGGAGGCCCGAATACGACTGTTGCACAGCCCGGGACAGCTCGTAAGGGATTTGGCAACACTCGATCCGGTGGTGCTTCTGGCATATGTCAACGGCCCGACGAATTTCGGCCAGGGCGCGACGCGTTACGGTGCGGGGGTGGTGAGCGACGACGGAAACAGCACGGTGAGCACGCACGCGGCAGGCATGCGAGTGCGGGGAACGAGCGCGCGTACGAATGCGCGGCCGGGCGCGCACGCGGGTGCGGACATACGTGCGGGCGCGGTCGCGGGAGCGGACGCGGGAAGGTCCGCGGGCGCGAGTGTGGGCGCTGCCGGAACGGCGGTGCTCCTCGCGGCCGCACCCGCCGGACGGGGCCGTGCCATGGACGCCGCCTCCGTGCTGCCGGCCCTCGCCGCCGTGCCGCCCGCCGTCCTCACCGGTACCGCGACGGCCAGCGTCGTCGAACTCGCCGACCCGCTGGACCCGCAGACGGTCCTCACACGCCTGCGCGCGGCGGCGGCGAGCCCCGGCCCGCTCGTCGTCTTCCTCGCGGGCCAACTCCACCTCGACAAGCGGCAGCACCTGCCCCATCTCGCCCTCGCCCGCACCACCCCCGCGACCCTGCGCTACACCGCGCTCCCCTGGCACTGGCTCGCCGGCGAACTCGGCGTCCGGCCGCCCGGCACCACGACCGTCGTCGCCGACCTCGCGGCGGACCCCGACGTCTGGCTACGGCTCGCCGCCGCACCGGACCTGCTGCACCTGGGCCCCGGACCGCTCCTCTACGGACGGGTGACCCCCGCCCCGCGCCGGGGCGAGCCCTCGACCCCCGACTACCTGCGCGCCTGGGCGGAACTCTGGCGCTCAGGCGCCCGACCGCCGCTCCCCGCGCTGCACGCCGAGGCCGCCGCACGCGCGGCGGCCCGCGCGACCGCGCCGGAGGCATTCCTGCTGACCCCCGCGCCGACGCCCGCTCCCGCCGGTTCGATGCCGGCCGGCCCCCTGCCGACGGGCCCTCTGCCGGCGGCTCCGATCCCTGCCGTCCCCGCGCCCGCAGGCCGAACGACCGCGAACCGAACGCCCGCAGGCCGAACGACTGCGCTCCCCGCGACCGCCGTCCCCATGCGGGCAGTCCCCGCACCCACCGTCCCCGCACCCGCCGGTCCTCCGCCCGGCGTGGTCGAGGACCCGCACCCCGCGATCCTCGCCGCGGCGACGGCCGGGCGGCACGGCGAGGCGGCGGCGGTCGCGGCAGCCTGGGAGAGCGACGCCCTGCGCCGCCACGGGCCCCGATCCGTCGAGGCCGTGCACTGGCTGGAGGTACGGGCCGACCTCGCGCGCCTCGCGGGCGAACCGGCCCGCAGCTGCGAACTGTGGCTCACCGCCGCCGAGTCCCTGCTGGCCCTGGGGCAGCGGGCGGACGACCCCGACGTCGAGGGAGCCGTGGACCGGGCCCACCACCAGTGGGAGCGGATCGGCGACCCCGCCAGGGCGCGCGCCCTCGGCCCCACGCTCGTCGCGCTGCGCGAGAGGGTGCCCGGCCGCCGGCCCGGCGCCCTGGCCGCACTGCGACGTCGCATGGGCTGACGCCCGAAGCGCGGGCCCACGGGTACGGCGGGCCCGCGCACCGAAGGCCGGGCGTCGCCAGGAGCCCGGCGCCGCCCGACACCGGCGGGCGCCGCCCGACACCGCCCGGCACCCACCCCGAAAGGCCCCCGCGTGACCTCGACCGCCCCGGCGCAGCGTTCGCTCGCCACCGCCCAGCGTTCGCTCGCCGACCCCTCCGTGCGGCACCCGCTCTGGCCGCCGCTCACGGCCGGCTGCCCCGTCACCTCCACCGACGAGATCGCGTACCCCCTCGACATCGACTACGCCTACGACGAGGTCCCCGCCGACCTGTTCACGCGCCCGGCCGCCCACGGCCTCGACCGGTGGGCCCCGCTGCTCCCGCCGCTCGCCGCGCCCGGCCTGGGCGAGGGCAACACGCCGCTCGTCGCGCTCCCCGACGGCGTCTGGATCAAGGACGAGTCCAGGAACCCCACATGGAGCCACAAGGACCGGCTCAACCGGGTCGCCGTCAGCGCCGCAGTCGCCTCCGGCGCGCAGGGGATCGTCGTCTCCTCCTCCGGCAACCACGCGGCGGCGGCCGCCGCCTACGCGGCCCGCGCCGGGCTTCCCTGCGCCGTCTTCACCTCCCCGTACGCGCCGCCGGCCGTCGCCTCCCACCTCCGCGCCTACGGGGCGACGGTCCTGACCGTCCCGTACGAGTCGGTCCGCCCGCTCATGCGCCGGATCGTCGGGGAACTCGGCTTCCAGTCCGTCAGCAGCGTCACGGACACCGCCCACACCGGACACCCCTTCGGGCCCGAGGGGTACAAGACCCTCGCGTACGAGATCGCCCTCGACCTCGGGAGGGCTCCGGCGGCGGTTCATCTCCCCACCGGATACGGCGAGTTGCTCTTCGGTGTGGCCAAGGGCTTCCAGGAGCTCGCCCGGCTGGGCGTGACCGATTCCGTCCCCCGGATGTACGCCACCGAACCCGCCGCCGCGGGCGCTCTGACGGAGGCCCTCCGCACCGGCCGCCCGGCCGCCCGGGTCCCCGTCGGGCTGACCCTCGCGTACGCCATCGACTGCGAGATGACCAGCTACCGCGGCGTCGTAGCCGTCCGTACGACCGGGGGTGCGGCCCGCACGGTGACGGACGATCAGATGACCTCGGCACAAGCCGAGTTGGCGGACCAGGGGCTCTGGTGCGAGACCTCCGCGGCGGCCGGTCTCGCAGGGCTGCGGGCCCACGGCCCGCGCGAGACCGACGGGCCGGTGGTGTGCGTGGTCACGTCCAGCGGCTACAAGGACGTCTCCACGGCCAGGGACACGTACGAGCCGACGGCCCCGGACTGGGAGCCGATCAGGGCCGCCCTGACGGCGGCCCGGGAGGAGCGGCCGTCCACGTGACGGCCGCTCCCGGTCGGGCCCCGATCCGCGGGGCGCCCGCTACGGTGTGTCGGTCCGGCCCGGCGCAGGGGGTACGAACCGGATGTTGAACTTGAAGGTGCCCGTCGACAGCGCGATCCCCACGAAGAGCAGGGCGAAGTGCTCCTGCCCCCGCGCGGTGACGATCCCGCCGAGGTCGAGCAGCGACTCGGCCGGCCAGCCGAGGTCGGCGAGGAGACCGCTCACCACCCGCTTGGCCTCCGCGTCCTCACCGGAGAGGAAGAGCGTGCTGGGCCCCTCCAGGGAGTCCGGCGCGACCATCACATCGCGGTCGATCGTGCAGAGGGTCTTCACCACGCGTGTGTCGGGGAACGCCTGCTGGATCTCCTCGCCGAGGCTGAGGACCTGGTGCGAGAGCGACTCGTCCTCCAGGAAGCCGACGGCGACGTCGAGCAGGACCTTCCCGGCGAGCGCCGGGGCCCCGATCGAACCGAGCAGCGCCACCGAGGCGGTGCCCGGGGTCGCGTTCACCAGGACCTCCGCGTGCGCGGCGGTCCCGGCGGGGTCCTCGACCCGTAACCCCGCCTGAAGGAGTTCCTTGAGCTCCGCGAGGAGCTCCTCGTCCCCGGGCCGCCGTGACCCGAGGGCGACGTCGTGTCCCGCCCGCAACCAGCCCGCGGCGAGAGCCCGTCCTACATTGCCTGTTCCGAGAATTCCGATACGCATGGCGTCATCCTGGCGTCGCCGGGACCACCGCCGCCTCGGCCGGAGGACCGTACCCGCCTCGACCTCTCGTCCTAGGGCCCGTCCGAACAATTCCAGCCGGGTCCGGCCCGCCCGGGTGGAGCGCCGGGCGCGATGCGTAGCCATGAACGGGCGCACCCGAGGTCCCCGAGCGTCGACTTCAAGCCAATCTGCGCAGACGGAATGACATGTTCACGCAAACAGGGCAGCCTTACGCGCAACTCGGAGCAGCTGACGAAGCATCAATGCGCATGCAGTGCATGGTGGTTGGTTGTGCAGCTCCTTGGTCAGTCCTGCCCGGGCGGCTCCACCCGTCCGTCCGGTCTCAAGGCCGAGCCCCTCGGCCGCCGTCTTAGGAGTTCACTGTGAGACGTTCCCCCCGCAAGGCTGTCGCCGCGGGTGCCCTGATAGCCAGTGCCGCGATGGTCGCCGTCGCGCTGCCCGCTACCACCGCCACCGCCGGCACCACGGGCACCGCCGGCACCCAGGCACCGGCCCAGGCCGCCTCCGTCAGCCCGGCGCCCCGAGCCGGCGCCCTGGCGGCCAAGCTCACCCCGGCTCAGAACGCTGCGCTGCTGGCCGACGCGCAGGCGCACCGCGCCACCACCGCAAAGGCCCTGGGCCTGGGCGCGAAGGAGGAGCTGCGGCCGAAGTCCGTCCTGAAGGACGCCGACGGCACGCTGCACACCCGCTACGAGCGCACCTTCGCCGGCCTGCCGGTCCTCGGTGGTGACCTGGTCGTCCACGCGGATGCCAAGGGCGCCGTGAAGAGCGTCACCAAGGCCACCAAGGCCACCGTCAAGGTCGCCTCCACCAACGCCGCCAAGACCTCCGACTCGGCGAAGACCTTCGCACTCGGCCGCGCCAAGGCCGAGGGTGCGAAGGCCCCGACGGCCGAGTCGGTGCGCAAGGTGGTCTGGGCCGCCTCCGGCAGCCCGGTGCTGGCCTGGGAGTCCGTGGTCGGTGGCCTGCAGCACGACGACACCCCCTCCGAGCTGCACGTCATCACCGACGCCGCCACCGGCAAGAAGCTGTTCGAGTACCAGGGCGTCAAGAACGGCGTCGGCAACAGCCAGTACGCCGGTCAGGTCACCCTCGGCACCTCCGGGTCCGGCAGCAGCTACACCCTGACGGACAACACCCGTGGTGGCGGCAAGACCTACGACCTGGGCCACTCGGACGACGACTGGGCGACCGGCACGCTGTTCACCGACACCGACGACACCTGGGGCACCGGGAACCCGTCCCACAACCAGACGGCCGCCGTGGACGCACACTACGGCGCCCAGCTGACCTGGGACTACTTCAAGAACGTCCACGGCCGCACCGGCATCCGCAACGACGGCGTGGCCGCCAACAGCCGCGTCCACTACGGCAACACCTACGTCAACGCGTACTGGTGGGACACCTGCTTCTGCATGACCTACGGCGACGGCGACGGCAACACCAAGCCGCTCACCTCGATCGACGTCGCCGCGCACGAGATGGGCCACGGCATCACCTCCGCCACCGCCAACCTCATCTACAACAACGAGTCCGGCGGCCTGAACGAGGCCACCTCCGACATCTTCGGCGCCGCCGTGGAGTTCTGGGCGAACAACGCCTCCGACCCCGGGGACTACCTCGAGGGTGAGAAGATCGACATCAACGGCGACGGCACGCCGCTGCGCTACATGGACAAGCCCTCCAAGGACGGCGCCTCCGCGGACTCCTGGAACTCCAACCTCGGCTCCCTCGACGTCCACTACTCTTCCGGCCCGGCCAACCACTGGTTCTACCTGGCCTCCGAGGGCAGCGGCGCCAAGCTCGTCAACGGCGTCAGCTACAACTCCCCGACCTACGACAACAAGCCGGTCAACCCGGTCGGCCGTGACGCCGCCGCCAAGATCTGGTACCGCGCGCTCAGCACGTACATGACCAGCAACACCAACTACGCCGGCGCCCGCACCGCCACCCTCCAGGCCGCCGCCGACCTGTACGGGGCGAACGGCGTCATCTACAACAACGTCGGCAACGCCTGGGCCGCGGTCAACGTCGGCCCGCGCATGGTCCAGGGCGTCACCCTGACCAACCCCGGCAACCAGGTCTCCCAGACCGGCATCGCGCTGAGCCTGCAGATCCAGGCCGTCACCAGCAACGCGGGAGCGTCGCTGACCTACACGGCCACCGGCCTGCCTCCCGGCCTGACCCTCAACGCCTCCACCGGCAAGATCACCGGCACGCCCACCACGGCCGGCAACTACGACATCACGCTCACCGTCAAGGACTCCACCAACGCCCTCGACATCGTGTCGTTCTCCTGGCTCACCTGGACCCTGGGCACCTGTACCACGACGCAGCTGTTCGGCAACCCCGGCTTCGAGTCCGGCAACACCGTGTGGACCGCGAACGACCCCCAGCTGATCACCAACGACAACTCCTGGCTGCCGGCACGCACCGGCACCTGGAAGACGCTCCTGGCCGGCAACGGAAACTCCTGGTACAACGACGCGATATCGCAGACCCTCTACGTCCCCTACGGATGCAAGGCCACCGTCAGCTTCTGGCTGCGCGTCGTCACCAACGAGGGCACCACGACCATCCCGTACGACAAGCTGACTGTTTCGGCCAACGGCACCACCCTGGACACGTACTCCAACCTGAACAAGAGCACCGGCTACGTGCAGAAGACGATCGACCTCGCCCCGGTCGCCGGCCAGTACGTCACCCTGAAGTTCGCGGCCAAGGAGGACCTGGCCGCCCCGACCTACTTCCTGCTCGACGACACCGCCTTCACCATCCACAACTGAATCACCCACTGAGACGGTGCTGACGCCGCCCTGACAGGCCGACGCGCCGGATCGGAGCGCGAGGCCCGTCCCCTTCCGGGGGCGGGCCTCGGGTTTCAGCATCGGACCACCGGCCGGGGACGGGCCGGGGAGGGTCAGGCGAGCGCGGGGTCGGTGAGGTCGAGGCGGAGTTCGTTTCTCCAGTCGTTGGTGAAGACCGCGGTCGATCCCTCGAAGCGCACGCCCAGGAAGGGGTTGGAGCGGTTCATGACGGCCACCCAGCGCAAGGCGCCCGCCGCGTCGAGGCGGGCGAGGTAGCCGACGTTCCCCATGCCGCTGCCACCGCCGCTCATCCGTCCCGAGCCGTCCGGCAGCGGACTCTCGAACCAGCAGTCCACCTCGTTCGTGCCGTCCTCCTCGACGGCACGGGCCACGTCGACGGGCTCCCCGAGGCGGAAGGGGATCGGCCGGCCCGCGTCCGGGTGATAGGCGCCGGGGCCCTCCACCAGCACCTCCAGACCGGTGTCGTCCGGCCGGTACAGCGCGTCACGGAACGGCATCTCCCCGGCGGCCCACAGCCGCACGATCATCCCCACGTGCCCTCCCCGCTCAGTTGGTCCCAGGAGCCTCGCACAGGGGGCTCGTGCGCGGGCCGCGGAGTCCGTGAAACGGACGAGGCCACTGGAGTCCCCCGTGGCGGGCTGGGATGATCGAGCCATGCCCGTATCTCCGTCCCCGACCCCGTCCCCGGTTCCCTCCCCGGTCCCGGCCCCGACCGCGCCCCTCGCCACCGACCGGCTGCTGCTGCGGCCCGTCCGCACCGGCGATCTCCCGGCCGTGACCCGGCTGTGGACCGATCCCGAGGTACGGCAGCACCTCGGCGGCCCCGTGACCGAGCCCGTCATCCGTATCCGGCAGCGGCGGATCGTCGGTGCGTCCGGATTCCATGCCGTGATCCGGGTCGAGGACGGGGTCCTGCTGGGGCTGGTCACGGTGGAGCCGGGCGCGCGGAACGGGGAGACGGAGGTGTCGTACCAGTTCCTGCCCGAGCACTGGGGGAGGGGCTACGCCCGGGAGGCGGTGGGCGCGGCCGTCGCGAGGGTCCTGGAGACCGCGCCGAGCGTGGTCGCGGTGACCCAGGAGGCGAACCACCGTTCGCGCCGGCTCCTGGAGGCCGTCGGCCTGGAGCACGTGGACTCGTTCGTGGAGTGGGACGCCCGTCAGGTGCTGTACCGACGGCGCCGGGCCTGACACCGCGCCGTCAGCAGGCAGTGCAGCGCCGAAGGCGTGGGCGCCCCCGCCGTCAGCGCGGGCGCTCGCCCGCCGCGAGCGCGGCCACCGCCCGTTCGAGGCGCGCCACCCTTGTCTTCGCGGTGCGCGCCTGCCAGAGGCTCACGATCACCAGGTAGCGGTCGGTCTTCCCCAGGGCGTCGAAGGCCGCCGCGGCCGTCGGGTCCGCCGCGAGGGCCGCCGCCAGGTCGTCCGGGACGGTCGCGTCCTTCTGGGAGGGGTACGCGGCCTCCCACCGGCCGTCGGCCCGCGCCGCCCGCACCTCGGCGAGGCCCGGTTCGCGCATCCGGCCGGCGGCGGTGAGCGCCTCGACCTGCCGCACGTTGACCTGGGACCAGAGACTGCGCGGCCGGCGCGGGGTGATCTTCTGGAGGTACGTCCGCTCGTCGCGCGCCATGCGTTTGCCGGTGATCCAGCCGTAGACGAGCGTGCCGTCGAGGATCTCCTCCGCGGTCGGGGAGGGAAGGCCCGAGTCCTTCTTCGCGAGCAGCAGCCAGATACCCGGGGTGTCCGCGTGGTGGTTCTCCAGCCAGGCCTCCAGCTCCTTCCCGTCGTCGAACGCCATGACCGCCAGCCCCTCGACCGTCTCCACCGGAAGACCCCTCCCAACACCGCCGACACCGCCGGCGAGTCCGCCGACGGTCCTTCGTGATCCATCCTGCCCGACCTCGACCCCGAGGGCGGCACAGTCCGGATCGCCGAACTCGCCCTCCACCGGCTCGCCTCCACCTGCCGGCTCACCGGCCCGCCTCCCGCCCGGGTACGGCAGGGGGCGACGTACCATCTCCGGATCGTCCACCAGGGCGCCCGCGTCCAGGTCCTCCTCGACGGGAACCGGATCCATGCCAAGGAGCTCTGACCCATGTCCTTCCTGGTGATCGGCGAATGCGTCGCCGACATCGTCCGCGCCCCCGCCGGGTCCGGCGCCGCCGACCGCGTCCACCCCGGCGGCAGCCCCGCCAACGTCGCCTACGGCCTCGCCCGGCTGGGCCGGGACGTCACCCTGCTCACCCAGCTCGCCGACGACCCCTCCGGCCGGCTGATCGCGGACCATCTGAAGGGCGCGGGCGTACGGATGGCCCTCGGCGGCACTCCCGCGCGCACCCCGTCGGCGGCGGTGGGCCTCGACGACCGGGGCCGGGCCACGTACACCTTCGACATCGCCTGGACCCTGGAGTCGGGGGAAGCGGCCGCCGCCGCACCCGCCCATGTGCACATCGGCTCGATCGCCGCCGTCACCGCCCCCGGCGCGGACGCCGTGCTCGCCGAGACCGAACGGCTCCGCGGCCGGGCCACGGTCAGCTACGACCCGAACGTCCGCCCGGGGCTGATGGGCGAGCACGAGGCGGCCGTCGCCCGGGTGGAGCGCTGCGTCGCCCTCGGCGACCTCGTCAAGGCGAGCGACGAGGACCTCGCCTGGCTGTACCCGGGCGAGGACCCGCACGCGGTCGCGGCCCGCTGGCTGGCCCTCGGCCCGGCCGTCGTCCTGGTCACCCGGGGCGCTGACGGCTCGCTCGCCGTCACCCGGCGCCACACCGTCGCCGTCGAGGCCCCGCCGGTCACCGTCGTCGACACCGTCGGCGCGGGCGACTCCTTCATGTCCGCCGTCCTCGACACCCTCGCCGGGCAGGGCCGGGCGGCGCTCGGCGCACTCTCAGCGGAGGAGCTCACGGGGCTGCTCGCCCGGGCCGGCACGGCGGCTGCCGTGACCGTCTCCAGGGCCGGCGCCCAGCCGCCCGACCGGACCGAACTGGACGCCGCACGGGCGGAGTTCGCCCTCAGATCCGGGCGTGCGTCGTGATGTCCGAGGCGAACTGCCCGACCATCTCCGGAGTGACCGTCGGCCGGCACTGCCCGATGGCCTCCAGATAGTCCGCCGTGCTCGCCCCGGGCGCAGGGCCGTCCGCGCCCCGGCCGCCGACCGCGACCAGGTCCCGCTCGAAGGAGGCCTGGGCGGCGATCCGCGCCGCGTGCTCGATGTCGGCCGGGGTGAACAGGTCGCTCGCCAGGACGAGTTCGTCGATGTCGACGTCAGCCCGGCCGTCCGTGTAGCGGGCCCAGATCGCCGCGCGCGCCACCTTGTCCGGCGTACCGATCGGGATGAGGTAGTCGAAGCGGCCGGGGCGCAGGAACGCCGGGTCGAGGGAGCGGATCGAGTTGGTGGCGCAGACAAGCAGCCGCTCGTCCCGCTCCCGGAAGCCCGGTATCAGCTTGAGGAGTTCGTTCGTCACACCGTGCATCCCGCCTGGCTGCGCGGGCTCGGAGCGGACCGGGGCGATCTCCTCGACCTCGTCGATGAAGACGAGGACCCGCTCCAGCTCGGCGATCCGCGCGAACGCCGACCGCAGGGCGGCGGCCAGGTTCCCCTCGTCGGCGAGGCGGGACGGCAGGATCTCCACGAAGGGCCAGCCGAGCCGGGAGGCGATCCCCCGGGCGAAGGTGGTCTTGCCGGTGCCGGGCGGACCGAAGAGGCAGACCGCGCGCGGCGGCCGCACCCCGTGCCGGGTGGCCCGCTCCGGCTCGGCGAGCGGCAGCACGACCCGGCGCTCGATCAGGTCCTTCTCGCGCTCCATCCCGGCGACCTTGGCCCACAGGTCGCCGGGGAGCAGCCGGCCGCCGAGGTCGTCGAGGAGCCCCGCGGCCGGCCCGTGCAGGGGCTCGACCTTCTCGAAGTAGGCGACGGCCGGCTGACGCGTGTACCCGGCGTTCAGCAGCCCCTCGCCGAGGAGCTCCTCCTCCGGCAGGACGTACGCGATCCGCCCGACCCGGGCGGCCACGAGCCGCCGCTCCAGCTCCACGAGCAGGGCACTGGCCAGCCCCAGGCCGCGCCAGGCCGATGAGATCGCGATCCGCATCACCCAGGCCCGCTCGCCGGAGACGCAGGCGAGCGCGGCACCGATCGGCGCGCCCTGGTGGACGGCGACCACGGCCGGCTGCCGGGAGGTGAGGGCTCCGATGCACTCGGCCAGCGAGAAGACGGACTCCTGCCCGAGCTCGGCCGTGGTGTCGATCAGATGGACGACGGCGGCGAGATCGCTCTCGCGGTAGTCGTGAATGTGCCAGTTCACCGGTGGTACCGCCCCTCGTTGGTGCCTTTGCGGCGAGGCTAGGCGCGGCCGTGGACCCCGGTCGTGCGCCGCCGTGCACAAGCCGGTGCGGGCAAACGCTCCGTACCGGCTCTATGCGCTGCGTGCGGGGCGGGACGCGGAAGGCCCCCGGAAATACGTACGGCGGCACCTCCGGGAATGGGGGTGCCGCCGTTGCGGGAGGGATCAGAACGTCACGTCCTGCACTCGGTCATGAACGTCACGTCCTCCTCTTGGTCATGAGCAGTCCGCCGGCCGTCAGGGAGAACAGGCAGACGCACGCGCCGGTGATCACGTTGCTCAGGATCATGCCGGTGTCGGGGTTCCGCGTGACCACCCAGGGGGCGACGATGAGCCACGCACCCAGGAGCAGTACGACGAAGTTCAGGTCCTGCGACCGCTCGGGCGCCATCGACATACAGAGGCCGAGGGCCGCGATGGTGATGCCGACGACCAGGTTGCTGATGGCGAGTTCCGGTCGGGCGGCGGAGAAGTGAACCGTCCACGCGGAGATCGCGGCGTAGATTCCGGCGAGGATCACGAGTTCCTCGACCGCCGCGACACCTCGGGTCTGGAGCACACGGGAATAGCGTTCCCGCATTTCCGACGCATCGGGGTGTCCCGCGATATCACCGTGACGGTGAGAGACGTCGGCCATACGACTCGCCTCCTTCTGGCGTCATGCGTGTCTGACCGCGTTCGCGGCAATCCTGCCGCTGCTCCATTGTGCTCTTATATGGTCTTTATGTGTAGGTCTGTCCCATGGGGGAAGCGCACAGAAATTGAGCCGTGGATATGCCGGGAGCCACCAAAAACCCGGAGATTCCCGACAAAGATCCAGGGAAAGGCCGAGGCCCCGGCACCTTTCGGTGCTCGGGGTGCCCCGGCCCGTTCCGGCGTAGCCTGGAAGCGGACTCGGGGTCCACCCATGCACCGCCGGGAGAGTGTGATGGCCGGCATCGTACGGAAGAGCTTCGATTCAGCGGACGAGACCCGTCCCTTCACGGAAGAGAAGGGCAGGCTCGACCTGGTCAACATCGAGGGCGGTGCGGTCGGCCGCGCCGTGTTCGAACCGGGCTGGCAGTGGTCCAAGCACGTGAAGCCGATCGCCGGCACCGACAGCTGTCAGGCCTCGCACGTCGGGTACATCGTGAGCGGCCGGATGAAGGTCGTCATGGATGACGGCGAGTCGGTGGAGTTCGGCGCCGGCGACTTCATGGCGGTCAAGCCCGGACACGACGCGTGGGTGCTCGGGGACGAGCCCTGCATGGCGCTGGACTGGACGGGCTTCGCCGACTACGCCCGACCGTCCGGCTCCTGACGCACCCACCCGTCAGGCTCCTGGCGCGACCGTCAGGCTCCTTGCGCGGGCTCCTCCGCGGTCATACGGCGGCGGCGGGCGTGGCGGGCTCCGCAGTCGACGCGCCGGAGGCGATGCCGAACGCCGGGTCCGGGACGGACTCGGGGGCGAGGAGTACCGAGGAGCTGCCGTCCACGCCGACCGGCACGTCACCGTCGATCGTCACCCGGCGGAGCTTGCGCTCGTGCTCGTCGGAGTCGTCCACGCCGTAGTGCTGGGTGGCGCGGTTGTCCCAGATCGCCACGTCGCCGACCTGCCACTGCCAGCGCACGGTGTTCTCGGGGCGCTCGATGTGCGACTGGAAGAGGGCGAGCAGCGCGCGGGAGTCGGCGCCCGTCAGACCGCTGATCCGCTGCACGAAGTTGCCCAGCAGCAGGGTCCGTTCGCCGGTCTCCGGGTGGACCCGTACCACCGGGTGCTCGGTCAGGTACTTCGTCGAGGCGAAGACCTCGCGGAAGCGGGCGAGCTGCTCGGGAAGGACGCCGGGGCGCAGGGCCGCGTAGTCGTAGTCGTTGGAGTGCACGGCGCGCAGCCCGTCGGCGAGGGCGCGCAGCGGCTCGGGGAGATGTGCGTACGCGGTCGCGGTGTTGGCCCACAGGGTGTTGCCGCCGTAGGGCGGGATGGTCACCGCGCGCAGGATGGAGAAGGCGGGATAGGCCGGCACGAAGGTCACGTCGGTGTGCCACTGGTTGGCCCGGGCGCCGTAGTCGGAGTCGATCGGGAAGGAGTAACGGCCGTCGGCGGAGGGGACGGTGGGGTGGGAGACGGGTGTGCCGAGGAGCTTGCCGAAGGCCTCGTGGGCCTCCTCGTCCAGGTGGTCCTGGCCGCGGAAGAAGACGACCTTGTGCGCGAGGAGCGCGGCGCGGATCTCGGCGACGGTTGCGGCGGGGAGGTCGCCGCCGAGGCGGACGCCGGAGATCACGGCGCCGAGGCGCCCGCCGACCTTCTGGACGGTGACGGTGACGGAGGCGGTGGTCGTTGCGGTGGCGGTGGCGGTCGACATGGTGGGTGGTCCTTTCGGAGTTCCGGACGCGCTCCGGAATTAATCTCGGAGCGGAAGTAATGAGGGGGCGAGAAGCCGCGGGGGCCCTGGTGCAGGGGTGCAGGGGACCAGGGGTGCACGGCGTGGCGGGTCAACGGGAGACCGGGGTGCACGGAGCGGCGGCGTGTACGAGCGCGGGAGCGGCGGAACCGGTCACGCGAGGGGGTCGCGAGAGTCAGGCGCCGGAGCCGGCGGTACAGGTGGAGGTCGCGAACATGTCCCGGAGCCTCGCAGTGGCCGCCGCGGGACGTCAAGCGGCCGACCGGGCCCCGAACCGCCGCTCCCGGTGGTTGAATCGGCGCCTGCCCGGCGCCACCGCCCCGGCCGGCCGAACCCCGTAGAACCTTCGCTGACCAGCGGTTTCCCGCCGCTCGTGGGTGAGGTCGGCCCGCGTGCGGCGGAGCCGGGGTGGGTACACCGCCGGTGGGCCCGGGATTTCACACCCCCGCAACAGTGATCCGGAGAGACATCCATGACGACCACCCCGCACGGTTCCCGGATGGCGGGCGACGGCCGGCGTGAGGCCAACGCCGCCACCGTCCTGCGGACCGTCCTCGACCACGGTCCGGTCGCCCGCAGTACCGTCGCCCGGCTCTCCGGGCTCAGCCCCGCCGCCGTCTCGCGCCAGGCCACCGACCTCACCCGGCTCGGCCTCCTGCGCGAGCTGCCCGAACCGGCCGGCGGCGGGGGAGTGGGGCGCCCGCAGATCCCCGTCGACCTGCACATCGGCGCCTCCGGCGGACCGGTCGTCGGAGGCGTCCATCTCGGCGTCCCCAGCTCGACCTTCGGCCTGGTCGACCTGCGCGGGCGGGTCCTCGCCCGCCACTCCCACGCGCACGACGGCATCGCCCCGGACGAGCTGCCCGCAGCGGTCGGCCGCGAGCTGCGCGGCTTCCTCGACGAGCACACCCGGGGGCGCCCGCTGCTCGGCGTCGGCGCCGCGGTCGGCGGCTGGGTGGACCCCGCGGAGGGCGTGGTCGTCCGCCACGACGCCTTCGGCTGGCGCAGGCGGCCGCTCGCCGCCGAGCTGGAGAGGGGCCTCGGCGGAGGCGCCGTACGACTGGACAACCACGCCCGTTCCATCGCCCAGTCGGAGATCCTCTTCGGGCGGCCCGCCGCGCGACGGAGCCTCGTCCATCTCTTCATCGGCAACGTCGTCGACGCGGCCGTCGGGCTCGCGGGGGTCGTGCACCAGGGCCCGGGTTCGGCGGCGGGGGACGTGGCGCACCTGCCGGTGCCGGACTCCACGGTCCCCTGCCCGTGCGGGCGTACGGGCTGCCTGGAGGCGACCGCCTCCAACACCGCGCTCGGCCTCACCGCCGTGCGCCGGGGGATCGTTCCCGAGCCCGACGCGTTCCTCGTGGTGGACGCGGCGGCGGCGGGGGACCGGCGCGCCGACCGGCTGCTGCGGGAGCGGGCGCGTGCGGTGGGCCGTGCCACCGCCCTCCTGCTCGACGTCCTCAACCCCGATCTGGTCGTCGTGACCGAGCACTCCAGCGTGCTCGAACCGGAGTACCTGGAGGAGATCCGCGGTGCCGCGATCGACCTCTCGCACGTCTGCGACGACCCCGAACGCATCGTCAGTCCACATGCCGGACCGGCCACCCTGCCTGTCGCGGCGGGCACGGTTCTCTTGAATCACCTGTTCAGGAGGCCTCTTGAGGTCGTCGGAGAGCTGCTTACCCAGAAGGGTCGGAGCTGATGTCGTCTCAGAATGCGGGCATGGCCGGTTGACCGTCCCGCGCAGCCGCTGTCATATTGCTCCCGTGAATCCGGACATGCGCCTCATCTCCCGCAGGCACGTCGACCTCTGTCGACAGGCCAGCGCGGTCTGTGCCGTCCGCGTCTGATCCCTCGCGCCGGCGGCCGAGCGGTTCGCCGCGTCGGTCCGCCCGCAGCGGCCGGCCTCCGCTGAACGCCGCCCGGCGCCGCTGACCTTCCGGCCGCGTCCGACCCGTCGTTCTCGGGCCGCCCGCCGTCACTCCGCCGTCACCCGTCGACGATCGGCGCACCCCGTCGACGATCGGCGCACCCTGTCGTCCCGGCCGCCGGGCGGCCGTTCCGCCGTACCCGGCAACGCATCCTCGAATCGCCGCACTCCGAATCGCCGCACCCAGTGTCGCCGCACCCGGCGTCGCCGTTCCCGCCCCGTACCGCGTCTCCGTCCTTCCCCGCGCGTCCGGCGCTCCTCATTCCTCCCGCAGCGGAAGTAATAGCCGCGACCCGCGGGCCTCCGATCCCTTTCACAGGCAGGCAACGATGACCGAGTCGTACCCCTCCACGTCCACCGCTCCCTCCCGGCGCACCACCCTGCGTGCCGCGGGCGGCGGCGCCCTGCTCCTCGGGCTCGGCCTCGCGGGCTGCCGCTCGGCGGTCTCCGAGTCCGGAGCCTCGGCGGACGGGGCCCCGGCGGGCGGGGCGGGCGCGGAGCCCCGGCGCGGCGGCACCCTCACCGTGGCCGTCAACACGGACTTCACGCCCAGCCTGCTCTTCGCCCAGAGCGGCCAGTCCCTCCAGCACCGGCTGATCTACAACACGCTCACCCGCTACGACGAGGGGCTGAATCCTCAGCCGGAACTCGCCACCTCGTGGGAGTACGCGAAGGACGGCCGCAGCATCAGCCTCACCCTGCGCACCGGCGTCACCTTCCACGACGGCCGGCCCTTCACCGCGGACGATGTGATATTCGCGGTCAAGAACCTTCAGAACCCGCTCAGGGCAGCCCAGTTGAGGGCCACGGCCGCCGCCGTCACCGGATTCGAGAAGCGGGGTGACCACCAGCTCGTCCTGAAGCTCTCCCACCCGGTGAACAACCTCTTCGACCTCTTCGAGTTCATGATCATCACCGATCCGGGCAGCGTCGAGTCCGCCGTCACCGGCAAGAAGCTCAACGGCACCGGCCCCTTCCGGCTGACCGAGTGGAGCCCCGGCTCCGGCCTCAGCCTCACCAGGAACGAGTCGTACTGGCAGCCCGGCCGCCCCTACCTCGACGGCGTCGAACTCCGCGTCGTGCCCCAGGCCGACGCGCTCCTCTCCTCCCTCCGCACCGGGCAGTCACAGCTCTCCTTCAGCGTCCCCGGCAAGAACCTCGCCGTCGTCGCCGCCACGCCCGAGCTCGCGATCAGCGAGTACTCCACGGGCGGCGGAGCCGTGTACCTCGGCGTCAACACCACCGTCGCCCCGCTGAACGACAAGACCGTACGCCAGGCCCTCGCCTGGGCCATCGACCGCGAACGGATCCTCAAGCAGGTCCTCGGCGGCTACGGACTCGCCTCCGCCACCCCCTGGCCCAAGTCCTCGCCCGCCTTCACCGAAGCCGGCCGCACCCACTACACCCACAACCCCGGCAAGGCCCGCGAGCTCCTGAGGTCCGCCGGACACACCCGCCTCGACCTGCCGCTCCTCCACATCAACCTGCCCGGCGATACGGCGGTGGCCGAGGCCGTCCAGTACGACCTCAAGCAGATCGGCGTCCACGTCACCCTCCGGCCCACCGACCCGGCCACCGCCCAGAAGAACCTCATCTCCCAGAACATGCCCGGCCTCTGGACGATGAGCCACGGCTTCGCCCAGGTCCAGCCGTCCACCCTCGCCGTCAGCGCCTACCCCTTCAACGAGGCCAAGAACACCTCCAAGTACCGCTCCGCCGCCTACACGAAGGTCGTCCGCGAGGCCTGGACCACGTCCGCCGACGGCGCCCGCGCCAACACCCTCCGGCAGCGGATCACCGACACCCTCCTCGACGAGGCGTTCATCATCGACCTCGCCATCCGCGGCGCCGTCCAGGTCTCCGCCAGGAAGCTCCACGGCGTCACGCTCAACAAGTTCTCCTATCTCAACCTCGACAACGCCTACCTGGCGGGCTGAGATGCGCGGCTACCTGCTGCGGAGGCTCCCCTCCGCCCTCCTCGTCCTCCTCCTCGCCTCCTTCCTCGCCTTCGCCGTCCTCCGGCTCGTCCCCGGCGACCCCGCGGCCGTCCTCGCCGGACCCGACGCGAGCGCCGAGACCGAGGCGGCCATCCGGGCCCGGCTGGGCCTCGACGATCCCCTGCCCGCCCAGTACGCGCGGTGGATCGGCGGCCTCCTCACCGGCGACCTCGGCCCCTCCTACGCGATCGGCGGCGAGACCGCCGACCTGATCGGCGACGGCATCGGCGCCACCGTCGAACTCACCCTCGGCGCCCTGCTGTTCGTCGTCGTCCTCGGCGGTGTCTTCGGCATCGTCGGCGCGACCTCCCGCAACCGCTGGCTGCGCGGCACCGTTCGGGTCCTCACCACGGGAGCGCTCGCCGTACCGCCCTTCGTCACCGGCGTGCTCCTCGTCCTCCTCTTCGCCGTCCTCCTCGGCGTCCTGCCCCCGGGCGGACGCGTCCCGCTCCTCACCGCACCCGACCTCGGCGTCCAGTACCTGCTGCTGCCCGCCCTCTGCCTCGCCCTGCCCAGCGCCGCCGTCCTCGGCCGCTACCTCAAGGACAGCATCGAACGCGCGCTCGCCGAGGACTACGTCCGCACCGCCACCGCGGCGGGCATCGCCCCCCGCCGCCTGCTCTGGCACCACGCCCTGCCCAACGCCCTCCCGCCCGTCGTCACCCTCCTCGGCATGCAGACCGGCCACCTCCTCGGCGGCGCCGTACTCGTCGAGGCGATCTTCGCCTGGCCGGGCCTCGGCCAACTCGCCGAACAGGCCCTGGTCCGCCGCGACTACCCGGTCGTCCAGGACCTCCTGCTGCTCCTCGTCGCCGTCTTCGTCCTCGTCCAGCTCCTCACGGACCTCGTCCACGCCCGGCTCGACCCCCGGATCAGGTGGAAGTGACCATGGCAACCCGCGCTCTCACACCGTCCCCAGCCACCGTGGAAACGGCCCGGGCCCGTAGGACTCTCCACCCCTACCGGGCCGCCCTCGCCACCGCCCGCGGCCGCACCGGCCTCGCCCTCGTCGGCCTGGTCGTCCTCGCCGGGCTCCTCGCCCCGCTCCTCGCCGGCCACGGCCCCACCGACCAGAGCGCCCTCGCGCTCGCCGGACCAGGCACCCCCGGCCACCCGCTCGGCACCGACGACCTCGGCCGCGACCTCCTCGCCCGCCTCCTCCACGGCATCCGCGCGGACCTCGGCATCATCGCCGTCGCCGTCCCGCTCGGCGCCGTCCTCGGCTGCCTCCTCGCGCTGGCCGCGGCCGCCCACCCGATCGCCGACACCGTCGTCCAGCGCGCCTTCGACCTGGTCCTCGCCTTCCCCGGACTCATCCTTGCGCTCGCCGTCACCGCGATCCTCGGCCCGGGCCGGCTGCCCGTGATCCTCGTCATCGCCCTCGCCGAGATCCCCGTCTTCGGACGGCTGCTCCGCACCGGCATCCTCGTCCAGCGGAGCAGGGAGTACGTCACGGCCGCCCGCGTCGGCGGCACCTCCGGCGGCCGGATCCTCACCCGGCACGTCCTGCCCAACGCCGCCGACCCGCTCGTCGTCCAGATCGCCGTCTCCCTCACCGTCGCCGTCTTCATCGAAGGCGCCATGAGCTTCCTCGGCGTCGGCGTCCGGCCCCCCGAACCCACCCTGGGCGCGGTCCTCAGCCAGTCGATGCCCTATCTCGCCCAGGCCCCGCACTTCGCCGCGGGACCGCTCGTGACCGTGACCGTGCTCGTCCTCGGCCTCTCCCTGACCGCCGAGGCACTGAACCGGGAGATACGCCGATGACCACCCCGCCGCTCCTCGAAGTCCAGGGACTGGACGTCGAGTTCACCACCCCCGACGGAGGGTCGCTGCACGCCGTCCGCGACGTGTCCTTCACGCTCCGCCGGGGAGAGACGCTTGCCGTCGTCGGCGAGTCGGGCTCCGGCAAGTCCACCACGGCACTCGCGCTGCTCCGGATGCTCCCCGGCACCGGCCGGATCAGCGGCGGCTCCGTCCGACTCGACGGGCAGGACCTCGCCACCGCCGACGAGTCCGAGCTGAGGGCCGTACGCGGAGCCCGGATCGGCATGGTCTTCCAGGACCCGATGACGGCCCTCAACCCCGTCCTCACCGTCGGCCGCCACCTCGACGAGGTCCTCCGCGCCCACGACGGACGCACCACGGCCGCGAGCCGCGGCGAGAGCACGGTCCGCCGGGACGAGGCCCCCCGCGGCGACAGCACCGTCCGCCGCGAGGAGGCCCCTCGCCCGGACGGCACCGTCCGCCGCGACAAGGCCCCCCGTCGGGGCAAGGCCGCCCGCCGCGCCCGCGCCGTCGAACTCCTCCGCCTCGTCGGCATCCCCGACGCCGAACGCCGCCTCGACGACCACCCGCACCAGTTTTCCGGCGGCCAGCGCCAGCGCGTCCTCATCGCCATGGCCCTCGCCGGCGAACCCGACATCCTCCTCGCCGACGAACCCACCACCGCCCTCGACGCCACCGTCCAGGACCAGATCCTCACCCTCCTCGGCGAACTCACCCGCACCACCGGCACCGCACTCGTCCTCATCACCCACAACATGGGCGTCGTCGCCCGCGCCTGCGACCGCGTCCTCGTCATGTACGGCGGCACCGTCGTCGAGGACGGCCCCACCGCCGAGGTCCTGTCCCGCCCCCGACACCCCTACACCGCCGGTCTGCTCGCCGCCGTGCCCCGCCTCTCCGCCCCCTCCGGCACCCGGCTCACCGGCATCCCGGGGACCCCGCCCGACCTCAGCCTGCCTCTCGTCGGATGCGCCTTCGCCGCCCGCTGCGCCCTCGTGGAGGACCGCTGCCGCACCGGCGCCCCGCCGCTCACCGCTGTCACCGACACCGTCCGCGCCGCCTGCCTCCCCGCCGCCGAACGCACCGAACCGCTGCCGCCACCCCCGCCGCCCGTACGGATCGACCGGCCCGCGCCCGGCGCCGTCGTGCTCGCCGCCGAGGGCATCGTCAAGACCTACCGGGGACGCGGGGCACGAGGCCGCCGCCTCACCGCGCTCGACGGCGTCTCCCTCACCCTCGCGGCGGGCGAGACCCTCGGTGTCGTCGGTGAGTCGGGCTCCGGCAAATCCACCCTCGCGCGGGTCCTCGCCCACGCCGATCCCGCCGACGACGGCCGGATCCTCCTCGACGGCCGGGACATCACCCGCCCCGGCCGGGCCGAACTGCACTCCGTACGCCGCCGGGTCCAGATGGTCTTCCAGGACCCGTACGCCTCGCTCAACCCCCGTATGACCGTGGGGGAGATCGTCGCCGAACCGCTGCGCGCCTTCGGCATCGGAACCCCGGGCGAGCGCGCCGGGCGCGTCGCGGAACTCCTGCGGCTCGTCGGCCTCGACCCCGCCGCGGCCGACCGGCACCCGCGCTCCTTCTCGGGCGGCCAGCGTCAGCGCGTCGGCATCGCCCGCGCCCTCGCCCCCGAACCCACCGTCCTCATCTGCGACGAACCCGTCTCGGCGCTCGACGTCTCCGTCCAGGCGCAGATCGTCGGGCTCCTCACCGACCTCCAGCGCGATCTGGGACTCGCCCTCGTCTTCATCGCCCACGACCTGGCCGTCGTCCGCCAGGTCAGCCACCGCATCGCCGTCATGCACGAGGGCCGGATCGTCGAGACCGGCGGCGCCGACGAGCTGTGCGAGAACCCCCGCGACCCGTACACCCGCGCGCTGCTGGCCGCCGCGCCCGAACCCGTACCCGTGCCCGTGTCCGCATCGGCATCCGCGTCCGCATCCGGAGCCGCGTCAGTGCCGGTCCCCGCCGGGGCGGTGTCCGCGTGAGCGCCTGCTGCACCCCGGGACGCGGCTGTACGGGAGCGGCCGGCGCCGCTCGGGCCGTCGACCTGCTCCCGCCGCCGACGGTACGGACCGCCCCGCCGCCCGGTCCCATGGTGGAGCTGCCCGGCGGGACCTTCCGCATGGGCGACGCCTTCGGCGAGGGGTACCGCGCCGACCGCGAGGGACCCGTACGGGAGGTCACGGTCGCCGCCTTCGCGATCGACGCCACCGCCGTCACCAACGCCCGGTTCGCGGAGTTCGTCAAGGCCACCGGATACCGCACCGACGCCGAACGCTTCGGCTCCTCCTTCGTCTTCCACCTCCTGCTCCACCCCGCCGCCGAGGGTCACGTCCTCGGCAGGGTCCCGCAGGCCCCCTGGTGGCTCGGCGTCACCGGGGCCGCCTGGCACGCCCCCGAGGGCCCCGGCTCCGGCCTCGAAGACCGGGCCGACCATCCCGTCGTTCACATCAGTCACGACGACGCCCTCGCCTACTGCACCTGGGCGGGCGTCCGGCTGCCCACCGAGGCCGAGTGGGAGTACGCGGCCCGCGGCGGCCTCGACGGCGCCCGCTACCCCTGGGGCGACGACCTCACCCCCGGCGGCCGGGAGATGTGCAACACCTGGATCGGCACCTTCCCGCACCGCTCCGAACGCCCCGGCGGACGCGTCGGCACCGTGCCCGTCACCGCGTACGCCCCCAACGGCCACGGCCTGTACAACACCTCCGGCAACGTCTGGGAGTGGTGCGCCGACGCCTTCGGCCCGAGCGCCTCCGCCCGTCCGGCCGAGCGCGTCATCCGGGGCGGCTCCTACCTCTGCCACGCCTCCTACTGCAACCGCTACCGGGTCGCCGCCCGCTCCCACAACACCCCCGACTCCTCGACGGGCCACGGCGGATTCCGCACCGCCCGCACGCTCTTCCCGGAAGGACCCGCACCCCGATGAGCACCGCTCCCCGCCGCGACCCCTACGAGGGCTTCCCGGGCCGGGTCGGCCGCACCTTCGCCGACTCCGAACCCGCCTGGCCCACCCGTACGACCCCGCCCGCCAAGGCCCCGAACATCGTCGTCGTCCTCGTCGACGACATGGGCTTCAGCGACATCGGACCCTTCGGCTCCGAGATCCCCACACCGGTCCTCGACGGGCTGGCCGACGGCGGTGTACAGCTCACCAACTACCACACGATGCCGCTCTGCTCACCGGCCCGCGCCGCCCTGCTCACCGGCCTCAACCCGCACCGCGTCGGCTACGCCATGGTCGCCAACGCGGACCCCGGATTCCCCGGCTACGGCATGGAGATCGCCGAGGACATCCCCACCCTCGCCGAACTCCTCCACGACGCCGGATACGCCACCTACGCCGTCGGCAAGTGGCACCTCGTCCGCGACTCCGCCTCCAACGCCGCCGACGACCGCGCCAACTGGCCGCTCCAGAAGGGCTTCGACCAGTACTACGGCGTCCTGGAAGGCCTCACCAGCCTCTTCCACCCGCACCAGCTCGTCCGGGACAACAGCCCCCTCGACATCGACGAGTTCCCCGACGACTACTACTACACCGACGACATCACCGACCGGGCGATCTCCATGGTGAAGTCGCTGCGCGCCCACGACCCCGACAAGCCCTTCTTCCTCTACCTCGCCCACAACGCCGTCCACGGCCCCCTCCAGGCCAAGGCCGAGGACATCGCCCGCCACCGCGGCCGCTACGACGAGGGCTGGGACACCCTGCGCGAGCGCCGCTTCGCCGCCCAGCTCGCCGCCGGCCTCTTCCCGCCCGGCACCGAACTCCCCGCCCGCAACAGCGAGGCCGGACTCGACGTACCCGCCTGGGACTCCCTGACGGAGGATCAGCAGCGGCTCTACGCACGCTACATGGAGGTCTACGCCGCCCTCGTCGACAACATCGACCAGAACCTCGGACGCCTCACCGAGACCCTCGCCGCCCTCGGCGAACTCGACAACACCATCGTCGTCTTCACCTCCGACAACGGCGGCACCGGCGAGGGCGGCGCGGAGGGCACCCGCTCCTACTTCAGCCGCTTCGTCCACCACCCCCGCCTCCCCGGGGACTGGGACCCCGACGTCGACCGCGACCCCGAGCTCATCGGCGGCCCCCGCAGCCTCGTCCACTACCCGCGCGGCTGGGGCATGGCCTCCAACACCCCCTTCCGCCTCTACAAGGGCCACACCTACGCGGGCGGCGTCCGTGTGCCCTTCGTCCTCTCCTGGCCCGAGGGGACCCGCGACGGCAGGCTCGCCACCGGACCGCGCACCCAGTACCAGTACGTCACCGACATCGCGCCCACCCTCCTCGAACTCGCCGGCCTCGCGCGGCCCGAGAGCCGACGCGGCGTCCCCCTCCAGGAGCTCGACGGCACCAGCTTCACCCCCGTCCTCGCCGACCCCGCCCACGCGTCGACCCACCCCGAGCAGTACTGCGAGATGACCGGCAACCGCAGCCACTACCGCGACGGCCGCAAACTCGTCACCCTCCACCGGCCCGGCGCCCCCTACGACGACGCCGAATGGGCCCTGTACGACATCCGCGCGGACCCCACCGAGATCCACGACCTCGCCGCCGAACAGCCCCAACTCGTCAAGGAGTTGTCAGCCGCCTGGGAGGAGGCCGCCTGGCGCAACGGCGTCTTCCCGCTGCCCGACCACAGCGGTGCCCTCGCCCGCCGCCACCCCGCCGAAGAACGCCTCTCCCGCCCTCTCACCCTGCTGCCCGGCACCCCGGAACTGGAGCGCTACCGCTCCTCCCGGCTCGTCTCCCTGCGCTCCTTCGAGATCGCCGTGGCCGTCGACGAGACCGGGGACGGGGTCCTCGTCTCCCACGGCGACCAGGGCGGCGGCTACAGCCTGTACGTCGAGAACGGCCGCCTGACCTTCGCGTACAACGAGTACGGCCGCCTCCACGAGACCGACGCGGGCCCGCTGACCGGGGGCCCGCACGAGATCCTGCTCACCGCCACGGCCGAGGAGGGACTCCGCTGGCGGTTCACCGTCGCCGTGGACGGCGAGCGGCGGGCCGCGGCCGACAGCGTCCACCAGCTCGTCGGGATGGCCCCCTTCCAGGGCATCAGCGTGGGAATCGACCGCAAGTCCCCCGTCTCGTGGCCGCTCTTCGAACGCCACCGCTCCTTCCGCTTCACCGGCCGGCTCCGCTCCGTCACCTACCGGCCCGGAGCCCCTGGCCCCGACGCGCCCGAGGCGGTCGCGGCGGCGCTGAAGGAGGCGGCGGCGGCCTTCGAGTGACGGAACGGGGGTGGGCCGGGGCGGGGGCCGGGGCCGGGGTCGGGGGGAAATTCCCGGGCCTGCCCCCACCCGACCGGCCACAATGCCCTCATGACCCAAGACCGACGGAAGCCCGCGCCCCGCACCGGCGCCGACGCGACCGACTCCCGGGACCCCGAGATCGCCGAGGCCGTGGCGGGCGAACTGCGCCTCCTGGACCCGGCCGTACGTCTCTCCCGCGCCCTCGCCGCCGAACTCCTCGACCCCGAGTTCGTCGAGGTCGGAGCCTCCGGTCGACGCTGGACGTACGAGGAGATGCTCGCGGCGCTCCCCGAGATGGCCGGAAGCGCCGAGGACGGCCCGCGCTACGAACCCGCCGCCTTCACGGGCGTCCTGCTCGCCCCCGGACTCGTCCACCTCACGTACGAGACCGTCCGCGACGGCCACCGGGCCCGGCGCAGCTCACTGTGGCGGCGCGGTCCGGGGACGGCGGACGGCGAGGGCCGTGCGGACGGCGGGGGCCGTGCGGACGGCGGTGGAGGCGGCATGGGCGGCCTGCGGATGTACTACCACCAGGGAACGCCCGTACCCGACACCCCCTAGGAGTTTCCGACGTTTCCGACCAGGACCTGTCCGGCCGATCATGGGCTGTGGAAGGATGTCGTCCATGACTTGCATCCGAAGGGGCCGTGCCTCGTAGAACACCAGCCTTGCTTCGGTCGCGGACACGCGGCTGGGGAAGCCCCTGGGTGCGGTATCGCGATATCCCAGGTCTGTCGGGAGCGGCGAATGCTGCCGTCCGTGTGCTCGAACGGGAACGATTGTCTCCGGGCATCGTGGCAGTGGCGCTGAGCGTGTGGTCCGTGCGTGTTCACGGCACGAAGCGCCGGTGGAGGCAGTGGGAGGCTGAATTCACCTGCCCGTGCTGCGGTGAGGGTTGGGCCCGGGACAAGCTGCAAGAGGCTCTGTTCATGCTTCCACCGAGGGCCGCCGGCGAACTCCGGGCGCAGGTAGAGCGCCTGGACGCGATGCTCCTCGGGCGCACGCATCACGAGCCAACGGCAGAGCCGGGGTTGGCTTGGTGGCATCGCAGGTGTTGACCGCACCCATGTCGCCCACTGGTTCGTTGGCTCTTGTGTGACTGGCGGACCGGAGTGCAGTGGCGTGACCTGCCTGAACGCTACGGGCCGTGGAAGACCATCTACGAGCGCCATCGACCCGGTCGGCCGACGGAACTTGGGAACAGTTTCTCCAGCAGGTGCAGACCCAGGCCGATGCCGCGGGTGAGATCGACTGGGACGTCTCGGTTGATTCCACCTCGATCCGTGCCCATCACCACGCGGCCGGCGCCCGAAAGTCCCCACCGCCTACCGCATCAAAAGGCGTGTTCTAGGTCGGGTTCCGGTTCCCGTCTCCTGCCGTGATGATCACGGTGTGGCGCGTGGGGATCTTTCTGATGGGCAGTGGTCGGTGCTGGATTCGTTGTTGCCTGCGGCAGGTGCCGTCGGTATCACGAACACATAACGGGTCTGAACCGAAAGTGCGGGTGCTGTTCACCTCCAGGGCGGGTTACGTCAGCATGGCGCTCGCCGGCTCGGCACAGGCTCCGTCTCGTCCGGACGTGAACCGGTCGTCCTCACACCCCACTCCTGAGGGAGAACTCGTGCATCTGCCCCGTTCCTTGCGCACCGCCCTGGCCGCCACAGTGGTGCTCACTGCCCTGCCGCTTGCCGCGGCAACGCACGCCGACGCCGCCGTGACCGTCAAGCGGGCGAAGTCGCTGGTGATCGGAATCGACGGCGCGACCTTCGCCAAGTTCGCACCGGCGAGCATGCCCAACGTCAAGGGCCTGATGGCCGCGGGCATGACCGCCACCAGCAACCTGTACGCCAACCCGATGGCCCCCACCTACTCCGGCCCGGGCTGGTCCACGATCGCCACCGGCGTGTGGCCCGACAAGCACAACGTCCTGGACAACAACTTCACCTCCCCGAACTTCGGGCAGTACCCGGACTACGCCACCCGTCTGGAGGCCGCGAACCCGGCGCTGAACACCCTGGTCGTCGGCACCTGGAGCCCGATCCCCACCAAGGTCTTCGGCTCCGCCGTCGACACCCGTCTCGGGGGCGTCAGCGACGCCAACACCACCACGACGGCCGTCAACAAGCTGTCCACCACCGACCCCGACGCCACCTTCGTCCACCTCGACGACGTCGACGGCGCCGGCCACAGCTACGGCGCCGCGTCCTCCCAGTACCTGGCCGCCCTGAACACCGCCGACGCCCAGGTGGGCCAGATACTCAACGCCGTCACCTCCCGCGCCACCTACGCCGACGAGGACTGGCAGATCATCATCACCGCCGACCACGGCCACACCGACGGCGGCGGTCACGGCGGCAACACCCCGCAGGAGCGGCAGACCTTCGTCATCGCCAAGGGCACCGGCTTCGCAGCGGGCTCGACCCGCTACGACGTCAAGGTCAGCGACATCGCCCCCACCGTCCTGGCCCACCTCGGCGTCACCGCCAACCCGGCGTGGAACCTGGACGGCAAGGCGGTCTCCGCCCTGACCCCCGACGCCTTCGACTCCCTGCGCCCCTCCCTGAACACCCGGGTCGACGAGACGGGCATACCCTCCACCGTCAAGGGCTGGACGACCACCGCGCCCTCGGGCTGGAGCATCGACAACTCCGCCATGCCGGCCGGCGGTGTGACCGAGTGGCGCGGCTGGTCCTTCGCCACCGACGAGTTCTGGACCAACGTCTCACTCGGCCAGCAGCGCGAGACCAACGTCCGCGCCCGTGACGTCTTCGCCGTCGCCGACTCCGACGAGTGGGACGACAAGACCCACAACCCCGGCCAGTTCGACTCCACCCTGATCAGCCCGGCCTTCGCCGTGACCGGCGGCGCCCAGGCCACCGTCTCCTACGCCACGCACTACAAGGTGGACGGCCCGCAGACCGGCGACGTCTACATCTCCTACAACGGCGGCACCCCGCAGCTGCTGAAGTCCTACCGCACGGACCACAACACCGTCGAGAAGTTCACCGTCAACGTCCCGGCCGGCGCCACCAACGCCCGCCTGCGGTTCCGCTACACCGGAACCAACAGCTACTTCTGGACCATCGACCAGGTCAGCCTCACGCCGTGAGCTGAGGTCATGTCACCTCCGGTGACGTGAGACAAGGGCCGGGGAGCGGATCACCGCCGCTCCCCGGCCCCTTCATGTCCCCGACCCGGGCCCCCGCACTCGCGGGGATGGTCCCGTGCCGTCTCCGACTCTGTCGGGAAGGGTGCCGTGATCGACCGGACAAGTCCTAGGGCGTGTGTCGAAAGTCCCGCCTGCCCGGCGGCGCCCGGCACGCACGCTCGCCGCGTTGTCGGGATCGCCCCGATACATCCAGTATCGGGGCGACCCTCCGCCTTGCGATCGCACGCACCGGACACCGCCGGGCCTGCCCTTCGGGCAGACGGCGCTACTTTCGACACACGCCCTAGCGCGGGGTGATCCCGCCGGCGTAGACGTTGTCCGGGGTGACGACCTCGGTGATCGCTCGGGCGAGCAGCGTGGACGGCTCCTGGTTGTCGACGCGGCGGGCGTCCGTGTTGAGCATGAGGACCAGCGTGGCCTTCTGCGAGGGCAGGTAGACGGTCACGGTCTCGTACCCCGGCAGGGAGCCGTTGTGCCCGATCCATCCTTCGGTCTCGAAGATGCCGAGGCCGTAGCTGGTGCCGGGGAAGCCGGTCGGCAGCGTCTTGAGCCGCTGCGCCTGCGTCTCGGGGCTGAGCAGCTTCCCGGTGGCCACGACCTCGGCCCAGTGGCGCAGGTCGTGCAGGTTGGAGATCATCGCCCCGGCCGCCCAGGCCCAGCTGGGGTTCCAGTCCGTGGCGTCCTCGATCTCGCCGCTCAGCGTCTGGTCGGTGTAGCCGTGCGAGTGGGGCTCCGGGAACTCGGTTCCCTCCGGGAACAGTGTGTCGCGCAGGTGCGCCGGTCGGAGCACCCGGTTGCGGATGAAGTCGGAGAGCTTCTGGCCGCTCACCTTCTCGACCACCAGCCCGAGCAGGATCAGGTTGGAGTTGGAGTACTCGAACTGCGTGCCCTGCTTGAAGGTGTTCTTGTGCTTCATGCCGTACGCGAGCAGTTCCTCCGGGGTGAAGGAACGGTACGGGTCGCTCAGCAGGTCGTGATCGAAGTCCGCGTCGGAGGTGTACGGGAACAGGCCGCTGCGCATCTCCGCGAGATGACGGAGCGTGATCCGGTGACCGTTGCGCACGCCGGGGATGTAGTCGGCGATCGGGTCGTCCAGCCCGATCCGGCCGTCGTCGACGAGCTTGAGCAGCGCGGTCACCGTGAACGTCTTGGTCTCGCTGCCGATCCGGATGTACGAGTCGGCGGCCATCGGCTCACGGGTCACGGTGTCGGCGACGCCGGTCGCGCGGACGTAGCTCCCCTTGCCCGGCATCCAGAGTCCGGCCACGACGCCGGGAATCCCGGCCTGCTTGCGGATGTCCTCGATGACCTTGTCCAGCCGGGCGTTCACCTCGGGGCCGAGGCCGCCCGGCGGGCAGTCGTCCTTGTCGTGCAGGCCGACGCCGGCGGCGTGGACCGCCGGAGCGGGAGCCACGGCCATCGGGGCCAGCACGGACGCCACGAGCAGCGCCGCGGCGAACAGACGTCGGGTGGGGGAGCGTCGCATGTGGGGGCGCCTCTTCAGGTCGGGGAGCGGACGGCAACATCACCACTCGCGTCCCGGGGACGGCGCCCCGTGCGTCACGCGCTCCGGCGAGTCCACTCGTTCGGAGCCGCGCGCACCGGGCCGGTCGACCCCGGCCCGGCCGGAATCGCCCCCCCCGCGCACCGCACCTGCCCCCTTGCCCGGCCGACCGGAGTGCGCCGGGCCCCCTACCCGTAGGCGTCCGTGACGCAGTCGACGGCGCACCGCCCGTACTCGAACCGTCTCCGCAGCGCAGCGGCCGCGTGCCGGCGCTCCACCCCGGTGTAGCCGTAGCGTTCGCGCGTCACCCGCACCACGGCCTCGACGGTGACGATCGCCGGTTCGCCCTCGCCGGCCGAGCGGCGGGCCGTCGTGATCACCTGGTCGGCCGCCCGCTGCAGATCGCGGGCGTACTCCCGCTGGGCGACGGACCGCGCCCGGGAAGCGGCGAACGGCCGCACGGCGCGCCCCTTCCAGACGACACCCGCCGTGATGAGCCCCGCGCCGAACAGCACGACGAGCAGCCCGACCACGGCATCCGGGTCCCACCTCATCGCACGCCGCCTTCCCCCTCCACGTGCAGGTCGTTCCAAGTCTAGAGGTGGGGACGCCGCTCCCGGGGGCGTGCCCAGGAGGGTGTCCGGATGTCGGCGTCCGTGGTGCCGCTGCTCGTCCCGCTCACGGGATTGACACGTGTAAGTGCTCGGTGGCACGCTCCTTCCCCGGCCCCGTGTCGCCCCCGCGCAGAAGGAGCAGCACCGCATGAGCACCACTGTCACCACCGCCCGAGGGCCCGTCCGCGGCGAGCGGCGCGCAGACGGCAGCCTCCGCTTCCTGGGCATCCCCTACGCGCAGCCCCCGGTGGGCGACCTGCGGTTCGCCGCGCCCGTGCCGCCGGAGCCGTGGACGGAGCCGCTCGACGCCACCGCGTACGGCCCGACCGCCCAGCGCCGCCCCTTCGGCGAGGTCGTCATCATTCCCGAGCCCACGATCCCGGGCGACGGTGTCCTCAACCTCAACGTCTTCACCCCCGACGCCGACCCCGAGGCAGGGCTTCCGGTCCTCGTCTGGATCCACGGCGGCGGCTACGTCGCCGGTTCGGCCGCCAGCCCCTGGTACGACGGCGCCGCCTTCAACCGCGACGGCGTCATCGTCGTCTCGCTCGGCTACCGGCTCGGCATCGAGGGCTTCCTCCACCTGGAGGACGCCCCCGACAACCGTGGCGTACGGGACTGGATCGCCGCCCTGGAGTGGGTCCGCGACAACATCGCGGCCTTCGGCGGCGACCCGGCCAAGGTCACCGTCGCCGGGCAGTCGGCGGGCGGCGGCGCCGTCCAGACCCTTCTCGCGGTGCCCTCGGCGCAGGGCCTGTTCCGCGCCGCGATCTCCGTCTCGGGCGCGGCCCTGCGGCCCGACGGCCCCGAGGTCGCCCGTGCCGTCTCCCGGCTCCTCACCTCCCGCACCGGCGTCCCCGCCACCGTGGCCGCCCTGCGCGACCTCGGCGACGACGAGATCCTCGCCCTCCAGGACCGGCTGGCCGAGCAGGGCCCGGACCGCGAGGGGGTGCCGGCGCTGCTGGCCCTCGCCCCCTTCGCGGACGGCGAACTGATCCCCGTACCCGTGCAGGACGCCCTCACGTCGGGGGAGGCGGGAGCCGACGTGCCGCTGATGCTCGGCTTCACCGAGCACGAGTTCACGATGATCCCCGCGCCGGGCCCCGAGGGGCCGCCGCTGCCCGTCCTGCTCGGCGGCCTCGGCCTCGACGTCGGCCGGACCGAGGCCTTCACCAAGGCGTACGAGGAAGGCGGAGAGGCCCTCCTCTTCGGTCAGGCGCTGACCGACGCGACCTTCCGCGCCCCGAACCTCGCCGTCGCGGACGCCCGCGCCGCGCGGGAACGACCCACCTGGCTCTACGAGTTCACCTGGCGCTCGCCGCTCCTCGGGCTCTCCTTCCACTGTCTGGACCTGCCCTTCGCCTTCGACGTCCTCGATGCCGAAGGTGTCGCGCCCGTCGCCGGGGACACGCCGCCGCGCGCTCTCGCCGACGCCGTGCACCGGGCCTGGGTCGCCTTCGTGACGCACCAGGACCCGGGCGCCGACTGGCCGCGCTACACGTCCGGCGGGCGCGCCACGATGATCTGGGACGCCGAGCCCCGGATCGCCGAGGACCCCCTGAGCGGAGTCCGCGCGATCTGGCTCGACTGAGACCGGGCGGGGCGGCCGCCGGGGGCTGGGTGAGGCAGTTGCCGGGATAGGGGGAGGTAGCTGCTGGGGCAGGGGAGGTGCCTGCTGGGACCGGGTGCGGCAGCCGTCCCCGGAGGCCGTGTCACACGTTCTTCATGCGCTGTGCATGGTCCGCCAGGGGCGGGCGCCTCGATGATCGACGGTGGGCCCCGAGCAGCACCACCGGGGCTCCGGAGGTGTTCTGACCTTCCGTCAGCACGCCCGTCGCCCCGTCGAAGGAGCCCCCGCCATGCCCAGCCGCCGCCGATTCCTCGCCGGCTCCACTGCCACCCTCGGCCTCGGCGCCCTGCCCGCGACCGGTGCCGTCGGGGCGGCGGCCGGTGCCGTGGCAGCCGCCGCCGGGCCGGCAGCGGCTGCCGTGCCGGAGGACACGACCCGCCCGCCCAACCTGATCGTCGTACTCGCCGACGACCTCGGATACGGCGAGCTCGGCGCGTACGGCCAGAAGCTCATCTCCACCCCGCGCATCGACGAACTCGCCGCCGACGGGCTGCGGTTCACGGACGCCTACTCGACGGCGGCCGTCTGCGCCCCGTCCCGCTGCTCGCTCCTCACCGGTCTGCACACCGGCCACGCGACGGTACGCGCCAACCCGTCCGGAGCCCAGGGTTCCCTGACCGCCGCCGACACCACCTTCGCCCAGTTGCTCAGGGCGCGCGGCTACCGCACCGGCGTGATCGGCAAGTGGGGCTTCGGGCCGGAGAGCGCCGACCAGGACAGCCACCCCAACGCCCGGGGATTCGAGGAGTTCCACGGCTACATCGACCACGGCCACGCCCACCAGTACTACCCCGCCTACCTCTGGCACAACGGCGCCAAGGAACCCGTCCCCGCCAACGCCGACGGCGCCAAAGGCGCGTACGCCCCGGACCTGCTGCGGCAGCGGGCCCTCGACTTCCTCGACCGCCACGCCGCCGAACCGTTCCTCCTCCTGCTGACCCCGACCGTGCCGCACGCCCCCAGCGACATCCCCGACACCGGCGCCTACGCCTCCCGCCCCTGGACCACCGCCAACAAGGGCCACGCCGCGCAGGTCGGTCTCTTCGACTCCCTCGTCGGCGACGTCGTCGACCGGCTGTACGCCCTCGGACTGGCGGACGACACCGTCCTCCTCGTCACCAGCGACAACGGCCCCCACGAGGAGGGCGGGGTCAACCCCGACCTGTTCGACGCCAACGGGCCGCTGCGCGGATACAAGCGCAACCTGTACGAAGGCGGTGTACGCGTCCCGCTCGTCGCCTGGGGTCCCGGCCGGGTCCTGCCCGGCACGAGCGACCGGCCGACCCCGCTCACCGACCTCCTCCCCACCCTCGCCGAACTCGGCGGCGCGCCCGCACCCTCCGACGTGGACGGCCTCTCGGCCGCGCCGCTCCTCACCGGGGGTGGCAACGCGGCCCGCCACGACCACCTCTACTGGTTCAGGGACGAGCGGGGCGTCACGAGCCGCGCCGACGCCCAGGACCGGAAACGCTCCACGTGGCTCGCCGAGGGGCTCCGCAAGGACCGGTGGAAGGCCGTCCGCTTCGCCCCGGTCCGCGACCACGCCCTCCCCGACGACCAGTGGCAGGTCGAGCTGTACGACCTCGCCACCGACCTCGGCGAGACCTCCGACCTCGCGGCCAGATACCCGGCCCGGGTCGCCGAACTCGTCGCGCTGATGCGCTCCTCCTGGCGGGACGAGTACCCCCGTACCGCCTTCGGGACGGCGCTCACGGTGCCCCCGCTCGCCGTGCCCGGGCAGACGTTCGCCGTCACCGCCACCCTCTCCAACGGCTCGGCACGGGCCTGGAACTCGGCGGCCGTCACCCTGCGCGCCCCCGCCGGCTGGACCGTACGGGCCACCACGCCCACCGCCGTCGCGCAGCTCGCCCCCGGTGCGCGGCTCGCCGCCGCCTGGCAGGTCACCCCGCCCACCGGCACCCCCTCGGCCACCCCGTGGACGCTGACCGCCGAGGGCACCGCCCTCGCGCCCGGAGGTGCCGTCCGGTACGCCGCCGACGGCGTCGTCACCACCCCGCCGCCGGCACCCACCCGGGACGGCTACCTCTCCGACCTGCCGTGGATCCACGCCGTCAACGGCTGGGGCCCGGTCGAGCGCGACCGCTCCAACGGCAGGAACGCGGCCGGCGACGGCACCCCGATCGCCTTCGGCGGCACCACGTACGCCAAGGGCCTCGGCGCCCACGCGTACAGCGACGTGGCCTTCCACCTGGGCGGCGCGGGGGACCGGTTCACCGCGCTCGTCGGCATCGACGACTTCTCGGCCGCCCAGAGCTCCGTCGGCGCCACCCGCGCCACCGTCTACGGCGACGACCGCGTCCTCGTCACCACGCCCACCCTGACGGCCGCCACCGGCCCCGTACCGGTGGACGTGGACGTCCGGGGAGTCCGTGTGCTGCGCCTGGAGGTGGCCGACGCCAACGCCAGGACGTCCTTCGACCACACGTCCTGGGCCCTGGCGCACGTCACGGTCGGGTAGCGGTCGTGCGCGGGGGCCGGGGTCTCAGCCCTCGAAGCCGACCGTGCCGTCCGGCAGGATCGCCTCGACCCGCGCGCCGTGCTCCACGGTCCGGCTCACCGTGCAGAACTTCTCGTGCGTCAGACGCACCCCGCGGGCGAACACCTCGGCCGCCCGCGGGTTGTTGTCCGGCAGCTCGAACTCGTAACTGACCCTGATCCGGCCCACCCGGCCGTCGTCCTCGGGCCCCGAGACCGACTCGACCACGATCCGCAGGTCGTCGTGGTCCACCGCGCGGGCGGTCCGGTCGACGACCAGGCCACCGCAGCCGCCCATCGCCGCGAGCAGCAACTCGACGGGCGTGAAAGAGGGCTGCGCGTCCGCGTCGTCGGCGGCGGCCATGCGGACCTCCGCGCCCCGGTCGTTGCGGGCGGTCCAGTTCCGGTACCCGGTGCGGACGGTTTCGATCCGGTAGTCGGCCATGGCGGGGGAGCTCCTTCGCAGTCGTGCGGTGCGGTCGCCCGCTCACGCAACCCCACGGTAATCGCCCCGACAAGCGGACGCGCCGGTCGGGCCTGCCGAGTCGGCGGCCGAGCGGTGGTGGGGATCGGGTGGCTGCGCACCCACGCCGTACGTGAGTATCCGCGCTCATGCGCCGCCACCGCACGTCCGGTGGGACGGAGCCATGCCCGACCGTACCCCCGTCGCCGACGAGCGCGCCCCGCGCGCCTGGATCGCCCCGACCGCCGCCACCGTCGTCACGCTGCCCCTCGCCCTCATCGACTGGCCCTGAGCGACCTGCCCTCAGCGACTGGCCTTCGGCGTCCGGCCCTCGGCGACCGGCCCGGATCGAACGGCCCGGTACGAGATGCTCACCGACGTGGCCGGGACCGGCGTCCTCCTCCGCTCCTCGCGCAGGTGACTCCTGGGGACCTCCCCCCGTCAGGTGAGTAGCCCAGGCCGCTGCGGCTGAGTACGTCGACCGATACGCCGCCCGCCGCGCGCTGCTGGAATCGGAGCATGACCTCCGACGCCCTGCGCACCCGCCCCCTCCAGCACGTCACCACCACCGGCACGGCCATCGCGCTCGCGCTCGGCCCCGTGGTGCTCGGCGCCCTGCTCGTGCGGTCGGCCGGCGGCGACCCGATGGCCTCCGTCAACGCCCTCATCGCGGGCGGTGGCCAGCGCGCCCGGATCTCCCGGGCGCAGCTCCGCTCCTGCGGCGGCCGGGCTCAGGCGCACGGTTTGCGGGCCGGCAGGAAGGCCTGGGGCGTGTTCTCCACCGGTTCCGGCTCCCGCACCAGGCGGGCCGACTCCACCAGGCCGGCCTTCGACAGGAGCTCCGCGACGCGGTCGGGCGACCGGCGGTACACGTCGAGCGCGACCTCGTGACCACGTGCGGCGGCCCGAACCCTCCCCGAAGGGACTCCAGATGAGCGATGATCACCGCATCTGAGAAGTCCCGGCGGCACAGGGCCGGGGCCCTGTCGATCGAAAGGCACACCGAATGGCGCGGCGGCACCCCCGGCGGGACGAGTACACGAGCGGCACCGGGGACGGCGGCGCGCCCTCCACGGCCCCCTCGGACCCCGCCGCGAACCTCTCCGCGGACCCCGCCGACGGCCGGCCGGCGGGCATGGCCCGGCGGCGGTTCCTCGGGTACGTCCTCGCCGCGCCCACCCTCACCGTCGCCGCCCAGCTCGGCGCCGAGGCCCTCGCTCCCCGGCAGGCCGCCGCTGCGGCCCCGGCACTCGTCCCCTCGCTGCCCGGCCCGGCCGAACTCCTCGACCTCAACGAGCTGCTCACGCTCGCGGCCCTGCCCACCAGCAACCTCATCACGATCCGCCTCGACAGCGACGGCACGGCCCACTTCGCCCTGCCCCGCGCCGAAGTGGGCCAGGGCGTCACCACCTCCAGCGCCATGATCGTCGCGGAGGAGCTCGACCTGCCCCTGGACAAGGTGAAGGTGACCCTCGCCGACGCCCGGCCCGAGCTCCTCTTCAACCAGCTGACCGGTGGCTCCAACACCACCTACTCCACGTACACCCCCATCCGGGTCGCCGCCGCCGTCGCCCGGGGCCGTCTGCTCCGCGCCGCCTCCCTCGTCCTCGGCGAGGCCGTCGGCACCCTCACCACGAAGGCCGGCGCCGTGGTCTCCCCGGCCGGCGCGCTGCTCGGCTACGGCGAACTCGCCGCGAAGGCCGCCGCCCTCACCGACACGGCGGTGGAGGTGGAGCTCAAGCACCGCTCCGACTTCCGCGTCATCGGCACCGCACAGCGCAGACTCGACGCCCTCGACGCCGTCACCGGCCGCAAGAAGTTCGCGATGGACCTCCAGGTCCCCGACGCCCTGCCCACGATGATCTGCCGCCCGCCCACCATCAACGGCACCGTCCGCTCCGTGGCCAACCTCGCCGAGGTCCGCGCCATGCCGGGCATCACCGACGTCGTCACCGTCTCCACCGGCGTCGCCGTCCGCGGCCGCACCTTCGGCCAGTGCGTCGACGCCGTCCGGGCCCTCGACGTCGACTGGGACCCCGGCACCGCCGAGGGCGCCTCCGACGCCACCGTCCTGGCGAAGCTCCGCCAGGCCGAACTCCCCCTGGTGGTACCGCCGCTGCCGCTCCTCACCAAGGCGGTCGACGCCCGCTTCACCTTCCACTTCTCCAGCAACGCCGCCGTGGAGACGAACTGCGCCATCGCGGACGTACGGGAGGACTCCGCGGAGATCTGGGCCTCGCTCAAGGCCCCGATCGTCGCCCAGGAACAGATCGCGCTCAAGCTCGGCCTGCCGCCCACCGCCGTCCGCGTCCATGTCACCGAGGGCGGCGGCTCCTTCGGCCGCAAGCTCTTCCACGACGCGGCCCACGAGGCCGCCGAGGTCTCCCGCGCCCTCGGCAAGCCCGTCAAGCTGATGTGGCACCGCACCGACGACTTCCGCCAGGGCCGTACGCACCCGATGTCCACCTCGCGGGTCCGCGCCACGTACTCGCTGGGCGAGGTCCTCTCGTACGAGCAGCGCCACACCTCCGTGGCCACCGACTTCGGGCACGGCATCGGCGAGCTCCTCACCGCGGAGGTGGCCCGGCTCCCCGTCGCCGACCTCGCCTTCTCCGAGACGATGTTCCAGCTCACCCAGGTGAGCCCCTACCACCTCGGCGTCACCACCCAGCTGCTCTCCGAGACCGACAAGGGCTTCAACACCGGGTCCATGCGCGGCATCTACTCGCCCAACGTGCGCTGCGCCCAGGAACTCGTCATGGACGAGCTGGCCCGCCGCATGGGCAAGGACGCGTACGCGCTGCGACGCGGGCTCATGAAGGACCCGCGGGCCCGTGCCGTCCTCGACAAGGCCGCCGAGGTGGGGGAGTGGGGCCGGACGATGGCGCCCGGCACGGCCCAGGGCATCGCGGTCCACGCCGAGTACCACTCCTTCGTCGCCGTCCTCGCCGAGATCGACTGCCGCCCGGAGACCACCGGGCGGAAGATCCCGAACGCGTACACCGGACCACGCGTGACCAAGGTCGTCTGCGCCGTCGACGTCGGCCTCGCCGTCAACCCGCGAGGCCTGGAGGCCCAGATGATGGGCGGCATCGCCGACGGCATCGCCATCACCCTCACCTCCGGCCTCCACCTGCGCGACGGACACTTCCTCGAAGGCAGCTGGGACCAGTACTTCTACACCCGGCAGTGGAACACCCCGCCCGAGCTGGAGATCATCGTGATGCCCCGGAACGGCGAAAAGCCGGGCGGAGCAGGGGAGTTGGCGGTCGCCGGAGCCATGGCCGCGGTCGCCTGCGCCTACGGCCGGGCCACCGGCACGATGCCGACGGTCTTCCCCGTGAACCACGCGGAGCCGCTTGCCTTCACCCCTCTGCCGACCGTCCCGCCCGTGCCCGCCTCGCCCGTCGACGGCCGCGACCGCGCCTTCTGACCACCCCGTTCCGCGCAGAGCTCTTCGCGGATTCGCAGACCTGGAGTACTGGAGTACCCGTGCCGCAGCACACCTTCATCCTCAACGGCAAGGCCGTCACCGCCGACGTCGAGGGCGACGTCCGGCTCCTGTGGGTCCTCAGGGACGTCCTCGGCGTCACCGGACCCAAGTACGGCTGCGGGGTCGGCGTCTGCCGGGCCTGTACGAGCCACCTCAACGGCAAGGCCATCACGCCCTGCGCCGTGCCCGTCGAGGACCTCGCCCCCACCGACGAGGTCACCACCATCGAGGGGCTCCCCGACACGGTCGGGAGCGAGCTCCATCCGATGCAGGAGGCCTGGCTCGACCTCGACGTCGCCCAGTGCGGCTTCTGCCAGCCGGGCCAGATCATGGCGGCGGTGGCGACGGTCCGCCGGGCGCGGGAGGCGGGGCGGGAGATCACCGAGGCCGACCTCGACACGATCCGCAACATCTGCCGGTGCGGCACGTACCACCGCATCCGGCAGGCCGTCCTGGAGGGCGCCGGCCGTATGGAGTGAGCGGTGGTTCGCACCACGAAGGTAATCTGTGCGAATGGCGAAGGACGAGGGTGGGAAGATCGGCGTGGTGACCGCGCTGGTGCGCGGCGCCTTTCTCGTGAACGCGGTGTACGCGGAGGACTTCTACGCGGAGACCTGCCGGCGGATCGATCTGCTGCCCTCGGGGCTCGACGCACCCGAGCGCGAGCAGCTGGCCGATCTGCTCGGCCGGGTCGTGCGGGACAACGCGGTACCCGTCGTCTTCGTCGACCCGGCCTGAGCCCCGCGCGGATCTCCGCGCGGGATCCGAGCACAGGATCCCCGCGTCAGGGCGAGCCTGCCGCCAACTTCTCCCGTACGGCGTCCAGATACTCCGCCACCGCGTCCCTGTTCCGGGTCAGGAACCTGATCCGCTCGGTCATGCGGTCCCGCTCCTCCTCAAGCGTCGCCAGCATCTCCGGGGTGGCGTCCGGGAAGTGGATGATCCTCGGCTTGTTCAGGCACGGCAGGATCTGCTTGATGATCCGGGTCGGCAGACCGGCGTCGAGCAGTCCCCGGATCTGGACCACCCGGTCCAGGTTCGACTCGTCGTAGACGCGGTAGCCGTTGGGCAGCCGGTCCGCGACGATGAGGCCCTGTTCCTCGTAGTAGCGCAGCAGTCTGCGCGGTGTGCCGGTGCGCTCCGACAGCTCCCCGATGCGCATGGGACGCCCCCTCCCGGGACTCGCTTGACCTTCACATCAATGTGAGGGTTTGAGCATAGGCCCATGAGCAACCACGCGACAGCGGCGGCCGGTTCCGCCGCGACCACCCACGCCACGACCACCTCCGCCTCTCCGGAGTCCGGTCCTCCGGAGTCCGGTCCTCCGAAGCCCGCAGGCCGACTGCCCCTCCCCGCCCTGCTCGCCCTCGCCACCGCCGTCTTCGTCACCAGCCTGACCGAGACGCTCCCCGCCGGCGTCCTGCCCGCCATGAGCGCCGACCTCGCCGTCGGCGAGGCCGCCGCGGGGCAGTCGGTCACCGTCTACGCCCTCGGCACCGCCCTCACCGCCGTCCCCCTCGCCGCCCGTACCGCCGGCTGGCGCCGCAAGCACCTGCTGCTCACCTCGGTCGCGGGATTCGCCGCCGCCAACACGGTCACCGCCGTCTCCTCCTCGTACGCCCTCACCATGGGCGCCCGCTTCCTCGCCGGGGTCGCCGCGGGCGTGGCCTGGGCCCTGCTCGCCGGTTACGCCCGCCGCCTCGCCCCGCCGCACCTCCAGGGCCGGGCCGTCGCCGTCGCGATGACCGGCATCCCGCTCGCCCTCTCGCTCGGCGTCCCCGCGGGCACCTTCCTCGGCGCCGCCGTCGGCTGGCGGGTCGCCTTCGCCGCGATGACCGTCATCGCCGCCGGGCTCCTCGGCTGGATCGCGCTCGCCGTCCCGGACCTGCCGGGCGAACCGCGCGGCGGACGGGCCCCGGCCGCCCGCACGCTGAAGGTCCCGGGCGTCCTGCCGGTCCTCTCCGTCACCTTCGCCCTCGTCCTGGCCCACACCGTCCTCTACACCTACGTCGCCGCCTACCTCGACCACCTCGGCACGGGCGGCTCCACCGGACTCGTCCTGCTCGTCTTCGGCGCCGCCTCGCTGGCCGGGATCTGGCTCACCGGCCGTCACATCGACCGCAGGCTCCGGGTCCTGACCCTCGCCGGGACGGTCCTCGTCGCCGTCGGGGCCGCCGCCCTCGCCGTACCGGCCGGAAGTACCGCGCTGGTCCTGGTGGCCGCCGCGCTCTGGGGCCTGGGCTGGGGCGGAGCGCCCACGCTGCTCCAGACGGCCGTCGCCGACGCCGGCGGGGACGCGGCCGACACCGCCCAGACGATGCTGGTCAGTCTCTGGAACGCGGCCATGGCGGCCGGCGGCCTCGCGGGCGGCCTGCTCCTCGACCTCCTCGGCGCGGGAGCCCTCCCCTGGAGCGTCCTGCTCCTGCTGGTCCCGGTCGTCGCGGTCGTGGCGGGCGCCCGCGCCCACGGCTTCCCCGTCCACCGGCGACCCGCCTGACGATCACGGGTCGGCCGGCTTCGTGCGGCCCCGTCAGCCGTACATCGCCACGCGGTACAGGGTCGCCAGCGCGTCGTCGATGGGATGGGGCTGCGGCGTGCCCGAGGAGTCGAGCCTGTTCCACCTCTGCATGTTCACCGCGACCGCCATCTGCCGCTTGCCGTCGGCACGGGTCATGGCCAGTGCTCCACCACCCCAGACCGTGCCGCCATGGCCCCAGAAGGTGCCCTGGCCGGGACCCTCCATCGGGTGCAGGCCGAGGCCGTAGTCGATCGTCTTTCCCTCTTGGGAGATGACCGGGCCGGTGTGTTGCATCTGCGCCAGCGACGACAGACTGACGATCTCTCCGGCCAGCAGCATGCCGTAGAAGCGGTTGAGGTCCGCGACGGTCGATATGAGCGAGCCCGCCGGAATCGCCCATGACATGTCGTAGACGCTGTAGTCGCGCGGCGGGTCGATCATGCCGAACCACGCCTCGTAGAGCTGCGAGTGCGGCCCGTCGACGTACGGTCCGGTGGGGAGTTCGGTGTCCCGGAGCCCGGCGCGCTCGATGACGTTCCGGGTGATGTACTGCTCGGCCGTGGTTCCGGTCACGTGTGCCAGGAGTTCGCCGAGGAGCAGGTAGTTGGTGTTGGAGTACACCCCGGGAGCACCGCCCGGGGCGCTGACGGCAGGTGCGGTGACCCCCATCTCGATCAGTTCGGTGGGGGCGAACTGTGTGAACCGGTGGTCGTCCAGACTCTGGGGCCCGGTTTCCGCGATGACGGGCATCCCCTTGAGGGAGGGGTAGGCGTACGGGAGATACTCGGCGAGGCCACTGGTGTGGTTGATCAGCATCCGGACCGTGATCGCGTCACCGCGTACTCCGGGAACCAGCTTCGGAAGGTACCGGCCGATCGGCGTGTCGAGACCGATCCGACCACTCTCGACCTGTTGGAGAACCGCGGCGGCGGTGAAGGTCTTGGTGATGCTGCCGACGCGGTGGCGCATGTCGGCGGTGACGGGTCGGCCGGTGGCGACATCGGCGACCCCGGCGGCGCCGCGCCAGACCTGGTCGCCGTCCCGCACCTCGGCGAACAGGCCCGGCATCCCGGCGCGGTGGACCTTCTCGATGGCGTCGTTCAGCGCCGCTGAATCCAGTGCGTTCTTCACGTCAAGCGCCCTTTCGTGTTCCCGGGTGATGCTCGTGTCCTCATTATGCACGCGGTGCGTGCAACGCCAAGTGCACACATAGGATGAGGTCCTGCGAGAGGAGCAAGATGGCAGGCCGAAGGCGTTGGTCGACCGATGAGATCCTGGATACGGCGGCGGAGATGCTGCGCACGAGCGACGCGGATTCGTTCAGTGTGCGCAAGCTGGCCGCGGTCCTCGGGACCGATTCCTCCAGCCTCTACAGACACTTCCGCAGCAAGACCGAACTGCTGCGCGCGCTCGCCGACCGGATCCTCGTGGCCGCGATGGACGACTATCGCCCCGAGGGCGACTGGAAGCAGCGCATCACGTCCCTGGCCCTGCGTCTGAGAGAGGCCTTCGGGCAGCAGCCCCAGCTCGCCGCGGTCTGGGGACGCTACGCGTCGGGTGGCGCCGGTTCCCGGCTGATCGTGGAAGAGGTGCTGCAGGCTCTGCGCGCGTCGGGGCTGCCCGACGAGGAGATCCCGGCGCGCTACCACCGGCTGGCGGTCCTCATCGCCGCGCTGATCGCCTCCGAGGCCGGGGTCAGCACCATCACTCCCGAAGAGAAGGAGCAGGGCATGGAGCTGTTCCGCGTCGCGGTACTCGGCGCCGATCCCGAACGCTTCCCCGCCCTGACCCACTTCGCCCGTGACGTCCGCCCCCTCGGGGCGGATCGCCGTGCCGCGTTCGAAGAGCTCCTGGCCGCTCAGCTCGCCCATATCGAGGCGGCGATCAGCCTGGGCCAGGAAAAAGCCTGACGCGCGAAGGCCCCCACCGCGACGTGGCGGTGGGGGCCTTCGGCGCTGCGTGCGGGGTGGCTCAGACGGCCGGCGGGACCCGGGGCTGGCGGCCCGAGCCGCGCGTCAGGGCGTGGCCGCCGATGCCCGCGAGAGCCGCGAGGACCCCGCCGGCCGCGGTCCAGATCCAGCGGTCGGACCACCAGCCGGAGGACCAGCCGTCCTCCGGTGCGGCGGCCTCCACGGCGGACGGGCGGCCGGCGTCGGCGTCCGCCTCCGCCTGGTCGGCGGTCGTCGCCCCGGGCACGAGCGGCGCGGCGAGCGAGCCGTCCGTGGCGTAGGCGCCGCCCTTGTCGAGGGTGGTCACCCCGATCCGGGCCGTGAACGGCTGGCCGAGGTCCTCGTCCGGAAGCCCGGTGACGGTCAGCCGGACGTAGTAGCTGCCGGGCAGCGGGTCGTTCGCCCAGGCGTCGGCCGAGGCGCGGACCGGCCGCAGCACACAGGCCAGCTCCACCGACGCGGTCTCCTTCGCCGCCGTACGGGACTGGGTCCCGTACATGCACGGCTGCCGCCGCCGCAGCCCGTCGTACACATCGACCCGCCATGTGGTGGGGCCGTGCCGCAGGGCCGCGTCGGGCAGCGTGACCGTGGCGTTGACCGTCGGCCGCTGCCCCGTGTCGGCGGGGAACACCCAGTACAGGTAGTCACCCGTGGCGGCCTGCGCGGTGGCCTGCTGCCCCGGGAGGAAGCGGGCGGCGGTGCGGAACGTCGTCCCGGCCTCCGTCGGCCCGGCCTCCGACGCGGTGTCCGTGCCAGGGCTCGCCGTGGCGGAGGGGGAGTCGGCCACCGCGGCCGGCCCCGTGAGACCGAGGAGCGCGGCGCCCGCGAGGGCGGCCGTGGCGAGTATGCGTACGGTACGCATCAGTTGGTCCTCCAGACAGCGACGCGCCAGCGGGACACCCAGCCCCAGAGCAGACCGGCCAGGAAACCGGCGAGCACGAGCCCGCCGAGCAGCCACCAGCCACGGCCGAGACCGAAGGCGGCCACGTCCGAGGCGGCCGACGGTCCGTCGACGACGTCGACGGTCAGCTCGATCGGCATGCCCGGCGTCGTCTTGACCGACGGGGGAGCGGAGAAGGAGTTGCTGACCTGGAGGCAGACGGTCTCGGCGGCCGGCTTGGCGTCGCCGGGGCCGTCGTCGAGGTCCGGCTTCGGATAGCGGAGGCCGGTCGAGATCACGTCCGTACGCCCGTCGCCCGCCTCGGAGCCGCGGACGATCTCCCGGCCGTGCAGCGTGACCGCGCGCAGCAGTACGCCGTAGTCGTTGTTGACGGCACGGTCGGCCGACACGCTGACGGAGGCGCGCAGCTCCTGGCCGGGCAGCAGGTCCACCCGGTACCAGCGGTGCTCCCCGAAGGTCTCGCGGTCGGTGTACAGACCGGCCTTGAGCTGCGGCGCGTCCACGCACCGCGCCGCGCCCTTCGTGCCCACGGGGGTCACGACGGGGTCGGCGGCGCGATCGACCAACTGCTTGACTCTGCGCGAGAGTTCGTCGGTGCGGTGGACCGAGGTGTACGTGCCTCCGGTCGCCTCCGCGATGCAGGTCAGCTGCTGCCGGGTCTTGGCGTCCGGCACCAGGCCCAGGGTGTCGATGACGAGGTGTATGCCCTTCGCCGCGATCTCCCGCGCCACCTGGCAGGGGTCAAGCGGGGCGCAGGTGTCCTCGCCGTCCGTGATGAGCACGATCCTGCGGGTGGCGTCGCCGCCCTCCAGGTCCTCGGCCGCGCCGAGCAGCGCGGGTCCGATCGGTGTCCACCCCGTCGGGGCCAGGGTGGCCACCGCGGTCTTGGCCTCGGTGCGGTCGAGCGGGCCGACCGGGTAGAGCTGCCGGGTGTCCTTGCAGCCCTGCTTGCGGTCGGGGCCGGGGTAGTCGGCGCCCAGGGTGCGGATGCCGAGCTGGACCTCCTCGGGCACCGCGTCGAGGACCTCGTTGAAGGCCTGCTTGGCCGCGGACATGCGGGACTTGCCGTCGATGTCCTTGGCCCGCATGGAGCCGCTGACGTCGAGCACCAGCTCGACCTTGGGGGATTCCTTCGCCACCGGCTCGTCGGCGGCCGCGCTCGTCGGCAGGAGCGCGGCGGTCAGGGCGGCGAGCAGCGCGCAGGCCCCGGTCGCCAGCCGTTTTCTCGTGATCATCGCCGGATCGTATTGATGATCCTCCGACAATCCAAAACGAGGGCCGGGTCGGAGGCCTCCGAGGCCTCCGTCGGTCGCTCAGCGGTGCTCGGGGTTTCGGTCAGCGGTGTTCGGGGTTGGGGAACTCCGGCTTGCAGCCGGCGTCCCACGCCGAGCGCTGGTTGCCGTGCGCCGGGATGCCGCCGGCCCGCTTGAGCAGCCCGGCCAGATGCATCAGGTTCCACGCCATGAAGGAGGTGTTGCGGTTGGTGAAGTCGTTCTCGGGTCCGCCCGATCCCGGTTCCAGGTACGAGGGGCCGGGGCCGGCCTCCCCGATCCAGCCCGCGTCCGCCTGGGGCGGCACCGAGTACCCCAGATGCTGGAGGCTGTAGAGGACGCTCATGGCGCAGTGCTTCACGCCGTCCTCGTTCCCGGTGATGAGGCAGCCGCCGACCCGGCCGTAGTAGGCGTACTGCCCGGCGCTGTTGAGGATGCTCGAACAGGCGTAGAGCCGCTCGATCACCCGCTTCATCACGGAGCTGTTGTCGCCGAGCCAGATCGGCGGAATGCTCTGGCAACCTACCTGGCCGGCAGCTCTGGCAGGGGCTGGTCGCACCGGCGGTCCCGGCGACCCAGCTGAAGGCGCAGGGTCGGGTGCGCTGACCCGGGGTTTCCCTGCGGGGCCGAAGTGGAGTCGGGGCTTCGGCCCTCGCCGAGGGCGGCAGGGTCACCTTCACCCGCGGCCAGTACCGAACAGGCCGCGGGAGGCCGTCGGCTTGCACAGGCGTCATCGGCAGCTGGTCTGGAGTGGCATCTGGAACTCACTCCCAGCCCGATGTCGTCCTGTAGGCGGCGAAGCGGGAGTCCAGGCGTTGGAGCTCGATCCGCGGGCCTCGCTCGGAGGGGTTGCCCTGGCTCGGCCTGCGGTGAGGTCCGCCGGCGTTTCGCGCTGTGAGGCGGCGAACACCACAAGCCCGGCGAGGCCCTCCAGAGCGGCCGGGAAGCGGCCGGCCGCAGGAGGAATGATGCCGTGGACGGAACCCCCGACGTGCACCGGCGGTCGCATGGCGAACTGAAGGCTACCTTCCAGTACCCCTGAATGTTATGGGACGCCGACATTAGCGGAGGCGGTGTGGCCGCTTACATACTCCTGTGGACGGCAGGTTGACGGGCCACGAACAACAAGACCGCGAGTAGGACCGGCTCTCCACCTCCGTGCCTCCCGCACCTCTCAGACGAAGGAACCCTCATGCGCCTTTCCCTGCCCCTGCACGCCGCGGGGATCGTCCTCGGCCTGGCCATCGCGGCACCGGCCTTCAGCAGCACCGCCACGGCTGCTCCGGCCCCGATCGTCGGAGGCCAACAGGCCACCTCCACCTACTCGTTCATGGGATCCATCCAAGTCAACGGCAGCCACTACTGTGGCGCCTCGCTCATCTCGCCCGAGTGGATGGTCACGGCCCTGCACTGCACGTACGGCAACAACGGAGCCCTCCCGGCCTCGGCCCTGCGTGTCCGGATAGGCTCCAACGACCGTCTCAGCGGCGGCACCCTGGCCGGTGTCTCGCAGATCGTCCGCTCCTCGAACAACCAGAGCATGCCCGGTCAGGACATAGCGCTGCTCCGTCTCAACACCCAGGTCGCCGACACGCCCGTGCCGATCGCCGCCACCACCCCGCCCGACGACTCAGCCACCCGTCTGCTCGGCTGGGGGCAGACCTGTCCGCAGAGCGGATGCTCCACCTCCGCACCCCGTTACCTCAAGCAGCTCGACACCAAGGTGCTGCCCGACAGCTCCTGCACCGGCATGGTGAACAGCCGTGAGCTGTGCATCGCGGGCACCACCGCGAACACCGCCTGCTACGGCGACTCAGGCGGACCGGCCTTGATCAACCGGAACGGCCGCCTCGAACTGGCCGGCGCCACGAGCCGCAGCGGCGCCGACAGCGACACCTGCGGGGTCGGCGGCGCCATCTACACGGACCTGGCTTACTGGCGGCCCTGGATCCAGCAGTACACCGGCGCCCTCTGAGCCGTCGCCTTCTGAGGCGCCGGTTCCACCTGGGGACGGGGCCACCGGATCGCGGCCGGGCCAGCCCGCGAGGCCTTGCTCCGGCCGCGTTCCATCGCCTGAAGGTGACAGGCCGTCATGTCCGGTCCACTGCCGTCCGGCACGAGGCCATCCATGGACATGACATGACCAAGTGGACTAGCCTCGACCAGCCATGGACCTGGAACTGCGGCACCTCCGCATTCTGCTGGCGATAGCCGAAGCAGGAAGCCTGACCAGGGCGGCGTCCGCTCTGCTGCTCTCTCAGCCGGCCATGACCACCCAACTCCGCCGCATTGAAGCCTCAATCGGTCAGCCCCTTTTCGAGCGCTCGGCTCGCGGGGTCGTACCCACACGAGCCGGTGAACTTGTGATCTCACACGCTCGTGACGCGGTGACCAGTGCCGACCGGATCCGCAACTGCCGGCTCCGGTCGGCGGCCGGTCTGGACCCGGTGACGGTGGGCGGCTGCTCGGGACCGATCCTGAGTCATCTGACGCTCCACCTCCCGGCCGTGCTGAGCAACCCTGTGAGCTTCCTGCAGTTCGCAGCTACGGGGGAGGCCATGAGCCGGGTCGGTGACCAGTCCATCGCCGCAGGGTGTCTGGTCGATCTGGACGGCTTCGGTACAACACCGCCCGACGAAGTGGTTGTCGACGTCATCGGACGAGAACCCCTCGTAGTGATTCTGCCGGCCGGACACCCCCTGACCCGGGAACGGCGGGTCGACCTCGCGGCACTCGCCGACGAGACCTGGATCCTCGCGTCCAACGACACCGGCTGCGACGACTACGGAGCGCTGGCCGATGCCTGCGGGGCCGCGGGATTCGCACCGCGAGTCTCACCACACCGAATCGGGGACACAAGCATCCAGTGCGACCTGGTCGCCCAAGGCGTCGGCATCACTCTGGCGCAAGGGTCGGCCAGAGCCCGTGAGGGCGTGGTCATGCGCAGACTCACCGGCGACCCGCTCCTCGGAAGGCACCTGCTGGCCATGCACCGCGAATCGCCCCTCACCGGCGCCCGGACCCTGCTCCTCGACCTCGCCCGGGGCGCCTTCGACACCCGTTGCGTCAAACCGGGCTGACACTCCCGAGGGGGGAGGGACTCCACTGATTCCGCCCGGCCCCTTGGCCCGATCCTCGGCAGCTGTGACCAGCTGCCATGGGGTGGCGGCCGAAACGGCGCCCGCGTGCTCCTCATGGCGGCACACCGCCAGAACCGGGCCTGCTTCTTCTCCGCGGCGACGATGCCCGCCGCTCGTGCCACCGCTCCTCTCCTCCTCTTACGGCAGACCATCTCCACGAAAGGACAGCCATGCCCCACCCGAAGTGGTTCGCAGCAGTAGGTACCGTCGCGGCCATCACCACGATCATGGCGCCTGCGGCGCAGGCCGTGTCCACGCCCGAGACGGCCGCACCGATGAGGGCCTCCGCGGTGACCACCCTCTACTACGACGACACCCGGGCCGGCGGATGGCAGAACGCCGTCGCGGCCGGAGTCGCCTCCTGGAACGCGAACACCAGCAACGTGAAGCTGGCGAAGGCCCGGCCCGGCACCCGCGCAGAGATCCAGATCGTCGCCACCGACGGCTGGCCCCAGGCCACGCTGGGACCGGTCCGCCCGGGCGGCCAGGCCCGGGTGGAACTCGGCAGCCTGGCAGTCACCGAGGGCTACGACAAGAACCGGATCGCTGCCCACGAGATCGGCCACAACCTCGGCCTGCCGGACACCAAGCCCGGGCCGTGCTCCCAGTTGATGTCGGGCTCCAGCGCCGGTTCCAGCTGCAAGAACTCCGTCCCCGACACGACCGAACGGCTCCGGGTCGAGTCCGCATACGCCGACCGCGTCGGCCCGCACACCCCGGCCGAAGGCCGCCTGCTGGCCGACGCGTCCTGACCCTGACCACCCGGACAGTCCGCTGCCGCGGTCGCTCCCGGGCTGCGGGACCGTCACCGTGGTCCGGCCCCGGTTCGGCCGCCCCACCAGCCCGCGGCCTGGGCTGTTCGTACGCGTCATCGCCCGGTAGCACGAAGGCCGCGACCGCTCGGAGCGGGCCGGAACCCTCCTCAGATCGCCTTCAGCCGACGGGCAACTGCCGCCCTGAGCCTGGGTACCTCCGAGGCCGAACAGGTCCTGCGCCGTCCCACCCACAGCGGCCCCAAGCACCCCGCCCATCAGGCGATCGAGGAAATCGGGCAGGTGGTGCGGACGGCAATCGCCTGCGACTACCTCGTCCACGTCGAACGGCGACCGAACTTCGCCACGCCGACCTGCTGGACCTGGACGACTGCTCCGTGGACGGGTCGCGCGTCTGGGCTCTGAAGGGGGATCACGTCGGCCCCTCGCCAGTCGACTGTGCCCGGCCAACCCGCCGTCCAACCCTCGTCATGGACCCGAGCCGAGCGGACTGGAGCAGGTAAAGCGGGAGCATGGACACCTCCTGGGACTCCTTGTCCTGTCCCCGGATCGCAGCTGCCGGGTCGGCACCGTGCCGTAGGTGCAGAGCGAGGTAGAACAGGGCCGCGACGAGCACCACGATGCCGATGAGGAGCATGTAGAGCAGTCCTTCGGCGACGACGCCGATAATGCCCAGCACGATCGCCACGATGACGCTGTCAGCTGCCAGAATCACAACAGGAGAACAGCTGCTGACACCAAGGTTCGACCTGCGCTGCTTCCAGCGGGACGACGCGCGGCAGAGCTGAACACGATCTTCAGCAAGTGAGACTGCGGTGGGGCGCCGCTGGCCTGATGAGGTCGAGAGGGAGTGGGATGGACATCGTGTACGCCGCGCAGGCGGGCTCCCTCGAGGAGTTCCTCGATGCGTACGACCCTTCGCAGGCGAACGCGGAGGTGAACGGTCGCAGCGCCCTGATGGGTGCATTGACGAACGTGGATCCGAGTGCGCGCAGTGCGATCGCGACCCGCCTGCTCGACGACGGCGCTGATGCGACGACGGCCAATGGCGGCGTGAACGCGCTGCATGCGCTGCTCGGCAGCGCTCGGCTCGCTCCCGAGCTTGAGGCGCCGCTGCTCCGGCGATTGCTCAACGATGGCGCCGACGTCAACGCCGTGGCAAAGGGCTACGGCACGCCGTTGCAGCTGCTCATGAGTCAGTTCGCGTACACCGATGAGGCGCTCGCGCCGTTCTACGACGTGCTGTTCGCGCGAGGCGATCTCGACCTGCTGATGATCGGCGCCTTTGAGAAGTCGGCATACGCCATGGCGGTGAAGAGTAAGCGCCGACAGGGGCTCAGGGCGCGCATGGAGCAGTACTTGGACATTCACGGCATCGAGGTTCCCGAGGGGCTCTGAGGTGCGGACGTCCAGTTCGTTCCGCCCTCCCGCGAGTACCCGGACGAGACCGCCGACGCCTTCGGTCCCGTTGAGGTGCTGCCATGGGTGGCTTAAGTCGGCGTCTTCGACTCCACGGCGCCCGACCCGGCAATGGGCAGTTCCACCCTCATCATCTGCTGGTTCCCACCAGCACCAAAGGTGCCGGCGGGCGAGAACGCTGACCTCGCGCTTCACGGCTTTCGTCGGGAGGAGGTGCTTGCTCGCACCGGTCACCACCGAGGTCATCGTCTCCACCAGGCCGGCCCATCGGGTCACGAGCGTGCCCTGCGCCTGGTGCAGGGCCGCCGACGCACCCGCCCGCGGATCCCGGCGCCGGCTACGGCCCCGGAGGGCGCTGCGGTGCCGCGCAGGGTCCCATCGAGTCCGGCGCCCGGGTGAGGAGCCCGTCGAAGTGCGCCACGACCCGCAGGGTTTCGCTCGCCTCCGGGGCGAGGGACATCAGCCGTCCCACCTGTTGCCGCACCGGCGCCCCTGCGCGCGCTTTCCACGGTCTACGGAGGTCCGCGAGCGGTCTTCTCTCGGGAATCCCGTAGGTGTCAGTCCTCCGCGGCCAGGCGCCGTACCTCGGCCAGCGCCTCGCTCACCGCTGCCGGGATGTCCGTCACCGGGAAGCGCGCGTGCCGCACCGTGCCGTCACGGTCGATGACCAGCACGGTCCGTTTCAGTCGCAGCAGTTGTCCGGCGCGGAAGGTGGGCAGGCGCAGGGCGGCGGCGAGGCGGAGGTCGACGTCGGAGAGGAGGGTGAAGGGGATGTCCTCCTGGCTCGCGAACACGCGCTGTTCGTCGGGGCGTTGGGTGCTGACGCCGTGCACCTCCGCGCCCGCGGCGCGGAAGTCCTCGTAGGCGTCCCGGAAGAGCCGGTTCTCCAGCGTGCAGCCGACGGTGCCGGGGATGTGTGACCAGCCCTCCGGCAGGGGGCTGGGGCTCCCGGTCGCCGGATAGCAGAACAGGACGGTGGCCACTGCGCCGGCCACCGGGTCGACCGGCGCACCGTCCCGGTGACCGGGCAACCGCAGGCGCGGCAGTCGCCGGCCCGTCAGGTCCGCGACGCGCCGTGCCTCCGCGCTCGTCTCGTCGGCGGTGCCGCTGAGCGAGCCGTCGCCGAGGAGCCAGCGGTCGGCCCAGTCCTGCATCGACAGCAGGACCGGCAGCAGCCCCCGGCCGCTCTCGGTCAGCCGGTACTCGTGCCGCGTCGGCCGCTCCTGGTACGGGAACTTCTCCAGCACCCCCGTCTCCACCAGGTGCGCCAGGCGCTCGGTGAGCACCTTCCGGGAGATGCCCAGCTCCTCCTGGAGCGCGTCGAACCTGTGGTGCCCTCGGGCGGTCTCCCGGATCAGGAGCAGGCTCCACCAGTCGCCGACCACCGACGCGGCCTGCGCGATCGCGCAGGCGGCGTCCCGCTCGGGAACCGACCTCATCACTGCGTCTCCACTTCTGCGCGCACGGCGGCCGCTCGTCGGGACCATCTTGCGCCATGAGGTCGGTTCCGGATAGAAACTCACCTGGAACGAGTGAGTTCCCAAAAGAGACTAACAAGACCCGGGGGTGGGCGCCGTATGAGCGGAACACAAGCGATCCAGGAACACGACCGACGCGACGACGAACGGGAGACCTCATCGCCGGGCGTCTTCTGGCGCTTCTGGGCCGCCGCCACCGTCAGCGGTGCGGGCACCGCCGTCACCGTCCTCGCCCTGCCGCTCGTCGCCCTCACCGTCCTCGACGCCACCGCCTTCGAGGTCGCCCTGCTCGCCGCCGCCGGGCAGGTCTCGTGGCTGCTGCTCAGCCTCCCGGCGGGCGTCCTCGCGCAGCGCGTGCCGCTGCGCCGACTCCAGGTCACGCTCGACCTCGTACGGTTCGCGGCGCTCGGATCGCTGCCGCTCGCCTGGTGGATCGGCACGCTCACGTATCCGCACCTGCTGTTCGCGGCGCTCGTCACCGGCTCGGCGACCGTGCTGTTCGACATCGGAAACTCGACCTTCCTGCCCGCCGTCGTCCCGGCCCAGCAGCTGGCCGCCCGCAACAGCGTCATGTCGGGCACGCACGCCGTCACCGACACCGGCGGCCCCTCCCTCGGCGGCGTCCTGATCGGCGCGACGGGCCCGGTCGGCGCGCTCGTCGTGGACGCCGCCAGCTACCTGGCCTCCGCCGTGCTCCTGCGCACCCTCCCCGAGAGCCGCCCCGCGCCCCGCACCAGCGAGAGCGCGCTGCGGCTGATGCGCGAGGGATGGAGGTACGTCACCAAGCACCCGGTCATGCGCCCCTGCATGATCTGGGCGACCGCCGCCAACTTCCTCAACGCGGCCCTCGTCGCCCTCACCCCCCTCTACCTGGTCCGCGGGGCCGGCCTCGACTCCGTACAGCTCGGTCTCGTCCTCGCCATGGACGGGGTCGGCGCGCTCGCCGGCGCCGCCGTCGCGGTCCGCGTGACCACGCGCCTCGGCACCGCGCGGGGCGTCATCGTGGCCGATCTGGCCGGCGGCGCGCTGCTTCTCCTCGCCCCGCTGACCACGTCGGCGGGGGACGCGTACTGGTTCGCCCTGGGCAACGCCGGCTTCGCCTTCGGCACCGTCATCGGCTCGATCACCACCCGCACCTACCGGCAGACGCAGTCGCCCCCGGAACTGCTGTCCCGCGTGATGGCCACGGTCCGCTTCGTCTCCTGGGGCGCGATGCCGCTCGGCGCGCTCACCGCCGGCCTCCTCGCCACCCACCTCGGCGCCCACACCGCGCTCTGGACCGTCTGCGCCGCCGCCCTCCTGCCCCCGCTCTACCTCTTCTCCACCAAGGTGGGCCGCCACCGCGACCTCATCTGACGCCCTGGCGCCACGACACCGTCAGATCGCTGACCACGTAGACGCGTTCCGGCGACTGCGCACGATCTGCACGGCCTGGATCGCGTGGGGGAAACCGAGTCCGCGGGTGCCGGTGGTTGTCTTGACGCGGCGGATCTCGTCACAGCAGTGCTCCGTGGCGCGGGTCTTGTCGAGCAGAGGAGTGGGACGAAGGAGGCGACGAACTCCAGGGCGCGAGTGGCGTCGGCGGCGGTACGCCCAGAAGCCCACAGGGCGAGGCCGACGAGGAGGGCGTTCACCGCGGCCACCAGGGCGATCCCGTGCATGGAGGACCTGTCCGGTGAAGGTGGGCCAGGCCGCACGAAGGACCTGGTTCATCCGGAGCTGACTTCCACCGGACCTCCGACCGTTCCGGCCCGCACTCAGCGGTGCTCGGGGTTCTCGAAGTCGAACCGGCAGCCGGCGTCCCACTCGGAGCGCTGGTTTCCGTGGGCGGGGATGCCGCCGGTGTCCTTGAGCATCCTCGCCAGGTGGAGCTGGTTCCAGGTCATGAAGGTCGCGTTGCGGTTCGTGAAGTCGTTGTCCGGCCCGCCGGAGCCGGGGTCGAGGTACGACGGGCCCGGGCCGGCCTCGCCGACCCAGCCCGCGTCCGCCTGCGGCGGAATGACGTATCCGAGGTGCTGGAGGCTGTAGAGGACGTTCATCGCGCAGTGCTTGGCGCCGTCCTCGTTGCCGGTGATCAGGCAGCCGCCCACACGACCGTAGTAGGCGTACTGGCCGCGCTCGTTGAGGATCGACGAGCAGGCGTACAGACGCTCGATCACCTTCTTCATGACCGAAGAGTTATCTCCCAGCCACACAGGTCCAGCCAAGGTAAGGATGTCCGCGGCCATGACCTTCGAGTAGATGACGGGCCACTCGTCGGTCTCCCAGCCGTGCTCCGTCATGTCGGGCCACACACCGGTCGCGATGTCGATGTCCACCGCTCGCAGCACCTCAACCTCGACGCCCTGGCGCTCCATGATCCCGCTACTGATGTCGATCAGCCCCTGAGTGTGGCTGCGCTCCGGCGAACGCTTGAGCGTGCAATTGATCACCAGGGCGCGGAGACCACGGTAGGACGTGCCAGTGTCGGTCATGGATGCGTTCCCCTGCGGGCGAGTGGGCGAGTGGGCGAGTGGGCGGGTCGGGCGGGTCGGGCGGCGAAACACGCCCGGTTGCCGACGTCGATGGGGCTCCGGGTTGGGCCGGCCGAAAATCCCGCCTACTCTCTCGCCTCGTTGGACGGAATGACCGAACGCCACGCCAGTGCTGACGAAGTCGCCCACCCAATCACCCGCGTGGCCTCACAGCCATGACATGTATCGCCGAATCAGATCGGCAGAACACTCTGGCAGCCTATTTGGCCAGCAGCTCTGGCCGGCAGTCCATCCATGGGATCGCCAACGCGACTTCCCGCGTTGTGGTGGAACTTCGTGGGCCGCACGCCGAGGGGATCCGCCAGGCGAGGGGGGACTGGATGCCCGGCTCCCGCTTCGGCGAGGTCAAGGGGTGCGACGGCGACCGCCTGGACGCCCCGGAAGTCCCGGCGACCCAGCTGAAGGTCCGGGGGCGGGGTTGCTGACCTGGGGTTTTCTCTCCCGAGTCGATGCAGGATCAGGGGATGCTTCGCCCCTGCCTGTGGCAGTCGCCGCGCGTTGGCATCGCCGACGCCGTAGCCGTCTCCGTGCTGGAACGCCGCGCCGAAATCGGTCTGCGCCGTTCCCTTGGCGCCACCCGCGGCCAGATCCGCAATCAGTTCCTCTGCGAGTCCTTCCGCTTCCGCCCCGGGCGGCGTCGTTGGCGCCCTGCTCTGCATCGGCGTGACTCGCGGCTACGCCATCTACCAGGGCGGGCCCTCATCGCGGTCACCCCGCGCAGCTTTTCCTGGTACACCTCGCCGAAGACGCCCAGAAGACGCCGAGTTGCTTCGGTGATTTGGTCACCAGCAGGTTCTTCGAGTGCCGGTGGTACACGCCTCGCGCGGCCCGCTGACCAGCGGAAACGGCCACGATTCGGCCAAGCTGCAGGCGGCTGGTCCGCGTGTGGCCCGGATCTTGGTCGGCACAGGGTGGGCCCCTGACCGATTGCCCGTGGCGGCGGCGAGTCGGCGCACCAACGTGGGGCGGGCCTACAGGTGGGCTCGGGCTGTTCGACGGCATGACTGACCATGATGCCGATCTCGGCCCACGCGGTTCGCGACGCCAGCACCAGCGTGCGGCCCGCCGTCGGGCAGGACGACGAGGGTGCCGCCCGTGAGGCCGTACGGTTCCGAGCTCGTCGACAACTGCACGGGCCGCCCGTCGGCGAGGGACTTGTACACGGTACGGACGCGCAGGTCCCCCTCGGCGAGGCCGAGCCGTCAGCTCACCACGACCCACCACGAGATCAATTCATCAGACATGGCCTGGCGCCCGCACTGCGGGCGCCAGTTACTCGTCGTCCTCCTCGTCTTCGTCGTACCAGCCTTCGATCATGCCGACGAGCCGTTCGTCGATCGGGTTGTCGAACTCGTCTTCGGTGGCGAGGAGTCGGCGCAGCGTGTTCAGGGGGTACCAGTGTTCGCCGGGCTTGGCGTCCGGTGCGCCGACGCAGGGGGTGTCCAGGTACGCGGGGTCCGGGACCGCCGGATAGAACGCCGGGAGCAGACCGAAGGTAACGTCCGGTTCGAACCTCCATACCCAGCCCTCGCGCCGTCGGCGCAGGGTCTCGCCGATGTACCACACGGCACCTTGGACGAAGGGGGAGCGGCGCTGTGCGGTGATCTCCTCCGGCTCGGCGAATGTCTCCTTGACGAGGTCTTCCAGGGCACCGAGCGAGGCGTCGGAGAAGTCGAACCGGTCGACGCCGCCGGCTTCCCGGGCCCAGCGTTCGAAGGCGGCCTGTCGTTCGGTGAGCCAGGTCAGGAGGTCGGGGTGGCGGGTGGAGTCGTAGTCGGAGTGGGGTGTGGTCATGGCCAGAACCTACCGAACGGCGCCGACACCCGCGCAGGATCTTCGCGGAGTCATCACATGACACGTCAACAACCCGTTGCACATGAGGAGTTGACAGCACCTAGTGATCTGGTTCGGAGATCCTGTCGCAGTAGCGGCAGATCCGGTCGAGGATCTGGTCGGCGGTCTTGGTCCACTTGAAGGGCCGGGCTTCGTCGTTCCAGACCTTGATCCAGTTTTCGAGTGCGGCCTTGAGGTCGTCGAGGGAACAGAACACGCCGCGTTCAAGGCAGCGCCGTTCCAACTCGGCGAACCACCGCTCGACCTGGTTGATCCACGACGAGTAGGTCGGGGTGAAGTGGAGCTGGAAGCGGGGATGCGCCAGGAGCCACTTGTGCACCACCGGCGCCTTGTGGGCGGAGAGGTTGTCGCAGATCACGTGGACCGCCAGGTGCTTGTCGGTCTGGCGGTCGATCTCGTCGAGGAAGTCACGGAAGTCCACCGCCCGGTGCTGCGCGGACAGTTTCGTGATCACCTTGCCCGTCGCCGTGTTCAGGGCGGCGAACAGGTCGACGGTGCCGTGCCGGACGTAGTCGAAACTCCGCCGCTCGGGCACTCCCGGGACCATCGGCAGGACCGGCGCGGTCCGCTGAAGGGCCTGGATCTGCGGCTTCTCGTCCACCGCGAAGACCACCGCGTTGGCCGGCGGAGCGAGGTAGAGGCCGACGACGTCACGGACCTTGTCGATCAGGAACGGGTCCGGGGAGATCTTGAAGGTCTCCGTGCGCCAGGGCTGGAGGCCGAAAGCGTGCCAGATCCTCAGCACGCTCGCCGGGGAGATTCCCACGACCTTGGCCAGCTCCCGCTTCGACCAGTGCGTCCCGCCCGGGGGAGTCTGCTCCAGGGTGCGGACCACGACCTCTTCCACCTGGGCGTCGGTAATGGTCCGCGGCACCCCGGGCCGCGGCTCGTCCGCGAGTCCGTCCAGGCGCTGGGCCACGAACCGTGTGCGCCAGCGGCGCACGGTGCCTCTGCCGACATCGAGTCGCGCGGCGACCACGGTGTTGTTCCAGCCGTTCGCGCACGCCAGCACGATCCGTGCGCGAACGGCCAGCCCCTGCGCGGTCGAGCGGCGCTTGGCCCAGTTCTCCAGCGTCAGCCGCTCGGCCTCCGACAGCACGACAGGTTCCAGCCGGGTATCACCCATGCCCACAGGACAGCGCGAACGCGCGACCTGCCGCAGGCGAACACCGCAATCTGAAACAGGGGACGCCTCACGTGGCGACCCACGACCTCAAAACCAGATCACTAGTGTGGTGGGTCGGCAGGAGCGGGCACGATACGGGGGCCCTTGTCCGGCCCTGCCCTCGCAGTCTTGAGTCCCGTGGCCCCCACGACCAGGGACACTACGTGAGCACATCCATACGACAGCGCCTGAAAAGGCGCCTCTCTGCCGCGCTGGCGGTCGTCTCCTCGGCGGCGGTGCTGCTGGTCGGCCTGCCGTCCGTGGCGTCGGCCGCGCCCGGGGACTACGCGAAGATCACCGGCGGTAAGCGGTGCGATCAGATGCACCTGAAGAGGACCATCCCGCGCACGCCGAACAACTCGGGTGCGCCGACGGGTCAGCACCACTGGACGAAGTCCGGGCCGGACGAGGAGTACTACTACAACAACGCGTTCAAGGGTTTCGAGAACGTTCCCGCGCCCACTGCGGCCGAGCTGGGGCAGGTCACCGGCAGCCGCGCGGACATCGACAAGTGGGACAAGGCATATGCGGCCTCCAAGGACCCGGAGGACATGCGCAAAGCGATCTACTCCCGCTATCAGCGGCATCGGAACGAGTCGAACAACCCCAAGCCGTTCGGCAGCTGGAAGGTCAACCTGATCAGCGCGCAGGTCAGCAAGCAGAAGGGGGGCGTGTTCGAGGTCAAGGCGGTTCAGGACTTCAACATGGTCGGCCCTGACTGGCTGTGCGAGGTCACGATCGAGATCTTCGACAAGGACGGCAAGAAGATCGCCTCCCGGCGGTACGACTCCTACAACCAGCGCACCGGTGACCTGGGGGAGTTCAAGTCCGACGGGAAGCGCAAGCCGGCCCAGCTCCGGGCCGACAGGATCATCCTGCGGCACAAGGACGCGAAGCACGACTTCACCCGGCACCGCCTGACGATGTTCACGTCGGAGAAGCCGAACGGGGCCACCCTCCGCGACTACAAGGCCGAGAACGACAAGCTGCGGGCGGAGCGGGGGACGGGGAACAATCCGATCCGGATCGCGGAGCGCCGGGCGACCGCGAAGGGCCTGTGGCCGCAGACGAAGTACACGAAGACGTACAACGTGTTCAACCCGCTGCCGAACCGCGGCACCCAGGGCCCGGGAGCCTCGATGGCCTACGGGTCGGGACAGAACCCTGCCCAGGCCCGGCAGTTGCAGAACCAGTACCTGGCGAACAACGCCCGGTCCGCGCTCGGCCGGGGCCCGGGCGGGGTGGACTTCTCCACTCTGGAGCTCCAGTACGTCGGCGACCCGGTCAAGGGCAAGGCCCTGGACTACTCCATGAAGGCCGACCTCATGCCCGATGAGGACAACGACCCGGGCTGGGGCGGACAGGCGAAGGTCGAACTGGCCTCCGATGCCCTGTTCACGTGGCTTGCGCTCACCCCGGACCGGCAGTGGGTGAACCTCAACCCCGACCAGCCCGACACCATCATGGACAAGGCGTTCGGTGAAACCGACGCCGGCCGTGTCCTCCTCGTGGCCGACATGGAGATGAAGCGGGACTTCTCCCGCGCCATGGACCCCAAGAAGTCCCCCGGCAAGGAGTTCATGAACGCCGCCCCCAAGGTCGACGGGGTGCCGTGCTGGGGATCGGGACGCAACTGGATCGTTCCCGGCCTGGCGAAGGTCCGCGAGCAGGACGGCGGGATCTACATCCTCGACGCCCCGCTGGAGGTCAACCACGCGGCGATGGACTTCGACACGCCCGTGCAGGGAGAGGACTGCTCGAAGAAGCTCAGCAAGGAGGAGAAGGAGCGCAGCCACCGGCTGATCACCCGCTACCTCGTCCCCCACGTCGAGAAGCAGATCAACACCGAGCCCAAATACGCCGACCTGCGCCGCGTCTACAAGTCCCGCGTCGCGGCCGAGTGGATCCGCCAGCAGGACGCGAAGAAGGCCACCGACTTCCGCCCCATCATCAACAGCAACAACCTGAAGCGGTGGCCGCTGCGCGGTGAGAACGCCGACTGGGACAAGCGGACCGTGTGGCAGGAGATGGTGAAGTCCTTCACCAAGGGCGAGTTCACCTACGAATGGCCCCTCGGCGACGGCAGGATCTACACGTTCTTCGTCGGCGGCGTCGACTTCGCCAAGGCCCCGAAGCGGAACATCACAGGCGTCGAGTTCAACGCCCAGCACCGTGAACTGCCTCGCACGACGAAGGACTCCGTCCGCACGGAGACCTCCGCCCGCGACAGCGACACCGCGTTCCTGGGTGGCAACGGCGCCGCCCTGACGGATGACGGGAAGCCCGACCCGACGCCGACGCCGACGCCGACGCCGACGCCGACGCCGACGCCGACGCCGACCGACCCGACCGACCCGACCGATCCGCCCACGTCGCCGGGCCCGGACCCGACCAAGCCTGGCAACGGTGACACCGGCGGCAGTGGTGGCGCGACGCCTCCGGCGAACCGGCCGGACCCGGACGGCGGCCTCGCCGACACCGGATCGGACACCCCGATCGGCCTGATCTCCGGCATCGCCGCGGCGATCGCCGCCACCGGCGCGGCCCTGGTGTGGTGGATGCGGCGTCGCCGCACCGTCCAGGAGTAGCCTGAACGAGCAGCACAAACAGGAAGGGCCCCACCCCGGTTCGCCCCGGGGTGGGGCCCTTCCCATGTGTACTGGGTGGCAGCTGACCAGACGCCCATGCGGGATCGACGTCCGGTCGTGGGCCCGAGGACTGCTCCAAGGCCCGGGGAGTCGGACGGCCGTGGGCCGGCGTCGAACGAGATGAAGCAGGCTCCGCATCCCCGTGGCCGCCGCTCCGTCTGATCGAGCAGTCCATGGAGGAACGGGATCGCGTGAGTCGGGGTGCCACCCCCTCAGCCGGACCGGACTTGGACCGGAAATAGACCGGAAGAGCTGGTCAAGAGTGGGATGACAGTGGGAGCAACTGGGAGTTGCGCCGCGTAATCCTTCTCGCGCTGGCCGACGCGACCGATGGGCGCCTGCCTGGGCAAAATCCAAGGTCAGCCGTCACTCAACGTGGCCGACTTCGCCACCAGCGGCGCGCCGCTGGCCGTCCCGTCCGTGCGGGGTGGCCGATCGGTTGAACGTGACCAGTCGCCTCGGCCGTGACGGGCGACCAGCCCCAGCGGCTCGGGTCGGCGCCCGGACACCGCCACCGTGTGTCCCGCCCGGGTCAATGACTGCGCGGTCGCCGCCCCTCGCGGAGGTCCAAGCGGTGCCACGAGACGCCAGGGGCTTCGCCGGGTCGGGAGTTGAAGGTCGCGGCTGCCGGGCGGCCTGCGGAGATTGCCTGCCGTACCAGCTCGGTCCCCAGGAACCCGCTGGCTCCAATGCGCGCTGAGGTCGTCGTACCGGTACCGGGGGGATTCGGGCACGGCCATCGGCGTCTCCTCGCTCCGGGGGAGGCCCCTCCCGGGACCACCCCCAGCCTGTGCGTCCCCGCGGCCCCGGGCCACTCGGTGCGACCGAACGCATGAGGGCCCGGGGGTGGCGCGGAGACGCCGGCTCCGGTCGGGTGACCGGTCTACCAGATCGCCTCGACCCACTCGGGGTGGTCGATGAACGGGTTGCGGTTGCCCTGGTAGGTGCCGAAGATGATGTCGTTGCGGCGTTCCTCGAAGGTGCTCGGCGGGTCCTGCTCGTTCCACTGCTTCAGGATCGCGAGACGGCCGTGGTACGGGACGCTGCCGTTGGAGGTCGACTCGTTGGGCTCCAGGTCGGCCCAGGCGTCGTCGCCCTCGTAGCGGACGGCCATGTACAGGATCATGCGGGCCACGTCCCCCTTGTCCGCGTTGCGCGGCTCGAAGGAGTTGGAGTCCGTGTAGCTGCCGGAGGCGCCGCTGACCGGGCTGCCGCCGGTGTCCCAGTCCTTGTTCCCGCGGGTGCTGTTGACCTGGACGTCGCAGGCGCGCAGGTGGTGCAGGTCGGTGCCGGGGCCGGCCGAGGTGCCGAAGCTGCCGTGGGACTGCGCCCACACGTGCTCGCGGTTCCAGTCGCCCACGTCACCGCCGTTGAGGGACTTGCTGCGCGAGACCCCGCTGTACAGCAGGATCACGTTGCCGGTGTTGTTGGGATCCTGGTCGGTGACCTTCAGCGCGTTCCAGACCGCGTCGTACGAGATCTTGCTCTGGCTGCTGATGATCGTGTGCAGCGAGGACTTGAGGCTCGTGCCGGTCTTGCCGATCGCGTTCTTGTAGTAGGTGCTGTCGTAGGCGGTGGTCGTGGCGCTCGCGGGAGTCGCGGTGACCGCCGGAAGCGTGAGGGCGACGAGGACGGCGGATATCGCTGCCGCCCACACCTTCCATCTGCCTGTCTGCGCAACGGACATGGGGGGCCCTTTCCCGGGGACGGCACGCTGAGAAGCGCGGCGCCCGGCTCATGGGCGCCGCGATCTACGCGTGTTGACTGCTGACAGCCGGGAGCGTGGCACGGGGGAGGGGCCTGTCGTGTAACCGCGAGGGGACTTTTCCATGACGTTCTCGCATACACCGGAACCGCTGACCGCCCATCAGCGTCCGCCCGTCGCGGATCCCTTGGCCTGACGGGAGATCGTCCCGCCCGCGCCCCCGGCACCCCCGGCTGTCAGATGCCCCGTACGTCCACCGGCATCCCCTTCGGCTCCTTGATCCGCTTCATGATGATCTGCGAGTTCACCTCGGTGACCCCGGCCAGCGTCGTCAGCCGCTCGATCCACAGCCGCTCGTACGCCGCGAGATCGGCCACCGCGATGCGCAGCAGGCAGCCGGGGCTCCCGAACAGCCGGTACGCCTCGATGACGTCCGGCACGTCCTGGAGGGCCTCCTCGAAGGCCTCCACCGTCTCGCGGTCCCGGCGCACCTCCACCGAGACGAGCACCTCGAAGCCCCGCCCCACCGCCTCCGGGTCGATGATCGCCCGATAGCCCTGGATCACCCCGTCCTGCTCCAGCTGGCGGACCCGGCGCATGCAGGGGGAGGGGCTGAGCCCGACCCGCTGGGCCAGCTCCTGGTTGCTCAGTCGGCCGTCGTTCTGAAGCTCGCGCAAGATTTGGAGATCGATTCGGTCCATGGCGCAATTATCCACCAAGGATGAGCGCCTCCTGGGCTGAATTGGCAATCGCCTTGCGCGCCTCCTGCTCTATCGTTGCGATCGCAGGGCACAAGCGGGCGCTGCGGACATTCGGTACGGAGTGAGGGCGGGCAGCCATGAAGCGGACGAACGACGGAGAACCGCGCCGGATCGTCGTCATCAGCACCGGTGGCACGATCGCCAGCCGCTGGCAGGGCACTGGCTACGCGGCCGACGCCTCCGGCAGCGACGTCCTGGCCACCGCCCCGCTTCCCGAGGGCGTCACCGTCGAGGTCGTCGACCTGTTCAACGTCAACAGCTCGCGCATGACCTCGGCCCATCAGCTCGCCCTCCTGCGGACCGTCCAGGAGACCTTCGCCGACCCAGGCGTCGACGGCATCGTGGTCACCCACGGCACCGACACCCTGGAGGAGACCGCCTTCCTGCTGGACCTCCACCACACCGACGCCCGCCCGGTCGTCCTCACCGGCGCCCAGCGCCCCTTCGGCACGGGTGACGGCGACGGCCCCGGGAACCTGTACGACGCGCTCCAGGTCGCCGCCTCCGTCCGTGAGCTCGGCGTCCTCGTCGTCTTCGACGGTCGTGTCCACGCGGCGCGCGGCACCGTCAAGACCCAGACCCTCGCCGCCGACGCCTTCTCGGACCCCTCCACCGACCGCCTCGGCCGCGTCGGCTTCTCCCGCGTCGACATCGAGCGCCTCCCGGAGCGCCCGGCCCCGCTGCCGCTCCCCGCCGCCGCCCGGACCGCGACCCCCGGTGCCACCGGCCCCGACGCGACCCCGCTGCCCCGGGTCGACATCGTCACGCACCACTCCGACGGCGACCCGCTCCTCCTCAACGCGGCCATAGCCGCCGGCGCCCGGGGCATCGTCCTGGAAGCGACCGGCGCGGGCAACGCCACGCCCGAGATCGCCGCCGCCGTCGCCGACGCGGTCGCCCTGGGCCTCCTCGTCGCCGTCACCACCCGGGTTCCCGCCGGGCCGCTCGCCGAGATCTACACCGGCGGCGGAGCGGTCGACCTCGTCGCCGCCGGAGCGCTGCTCACCGGTACGCTCCGGGCCGGCCAGGCGCGGATCGCCGTCCTCTCCGCACTCCTCGCCGAGGGGGACGGCGCCACGGGCGCGGACCCCGCCCGCCGCACCGCCCTCCTGCGCCGCCTCCTCGACGGACCCGTCCGCGCCGAACCGGCCCTCGCCACCGGCGGCTCCCGGTCGGCCTCGGCGGTCGCGACGCGCCCCTGACCGGGGCGACGCCCCGAACGACCGGCGCCTTGCGTCACACCGGGCTCCGAACGACCGGAGCAGGAGCCCCGAACCACCGGCGCCCGGGACCACTGGAGCCCCCGTCCCACCGGTGCCCGGGACCACTGGAGCCCCCGCCCCACCGGCGCACGCTCCGTCCCACCGGCCCCTGACCCGGGCCCCCAATCCACCGGCTCGCGGGCGGGGTGTTCCCCACCCCCCGCCCGCGAGCCGGCGCCAACCTTCTCCGACCGCCCCCGCTGCCGTACGGCCCCGCGACCGCCACCCGCCGGGCCGTCGCGGAGCCGTGCCCGGGCGTCGGCCCTCCCCGCCCGCACACCGCTTCCCCCAAGGACGCCACCCATGGTTCCCGCACCCGCCCCGCACCCCACTCCCGTCCGCCGCGAGCACGATCTCCTCGGCGACCGGGACGTCCCCGCCGACGCCTACTGGGGTGTGCACACCCTGCGCGCCACCGAGAACTTCGCCATCACCGGCATGCCGATCTCGGTCTACCCCCTGCTGATCGACGCGCTCGCCTCGGTGAAGGAGGCCGCGGCCCGGGCCAACGAGGAACTCGGGCTGCTCCCCGCCGACAAGGCCGCCGCCATCGCCGGTGCCTGCCGCGAGATCCGGTCCGGACACCTGCACGACCAGTTCGTCGTCGACGTGGTCCAGGGCGGCGCCGGCACCTCCACCAACATGAACGCCAACGAGGTCGTCGCCAACCGGGCCCTGGAGCTCCTCGGCCACGCGAAGGGCGACTACGCCCGCCTCCACCCCAACGAGGACGTCAACCTCGGCCAGTCCACCAACGACGTCTACCCGACCGCCATCCGCATCGCGGCGATCGGTGCGGCCCGCGAGCTGCTCCTCGCGATGGCCGTGCTCCAGGACGCCTTCGCCGCCAAGGCCCTGGAGTTCCGCGAGGTCGTGAAGATGGGCCGCACCCAGCTCCAGGACGCGGTGCCCATGACCCTCGGCCAGGAGTTCTCCACGTACGCCGTGATGCTGGAGGAGGACCGCGGGCGCCTCGCCGAGGCCGTCGAGCTCATCCACGAGATCAACCTCGGCGCCACCGCCATCGGTACGGGTCTCAACGCCGCCCCCGGCTACGCGGAGACCGCCCGCCGCAACCTCGCCGAGCTGACCGGCCTGCCCCTCGTGACCTCAGTCAACCTGATCGAGGCCACCCAGGACTGCGGTGCCTTCGTCCAGCTCTCCGGGGTCCTCAAGCGCATCGCCGTCAAGCTCTCCAAGACCTGCAACGACCTGCGTCTGCTCTCCTCCGGGCCGCGCGCCGGTTTCGGCGAGATCAACCTGCCGCCGGTGCAGGCCGGTTCGAGCATCATGCCCGGCAAGGTCAACCCGGTCATCCCCGAGGTCGTGAACCAGGTCGCCTTCGAGGTGATCGGCAACGACATCACCATCACCATGGCCGCCGAGGGCGGACAGCTCCAGCTCAACGCCTTCGAGCCGGTCATCTTCCACGCCCTCTCGAAGAGCCTCCTCTCGCTCCGGGCCGCCTGCCTCACCCTCGCCGAGCGCTGCGTCAACGGCATCACGGCCAACACCGAGGCCCTGCGCGAGGCCGTCGAGAACTCCATCGGCCTCGCGACGGCCCTCAACCCGCACCTCGGCTACACCGCCGCCACGGCCATCGCCCAGGAGGCGCTCGCGACCGGCCGGGGCGTCGCCGAACTCACCCTGGAGAAGGGCCTGCTGCCCGCCCACCGGCTCGCCGAACTGCTCACCCCCGAGCGCCTCACGGGCGCCCCGCGCGCCTCCGCCGTCTGACCCGGCGCGGCGCGAGGCCGTTCGATAGGTGCGTCCGGACTGAAGTTACCCGTCGGTTTCTCGTGACTTCCCCGATTGGCGACAGTAGAACATGTTCCCATTCGCTCACGAGTGAGGAACGTCACATGAGTGAACACCCCTTGTCCGGCAAGGGAATCGGCGGTGTGAGCCGCCGCCGATTCCTCGCGGGAACAGGTTCCCTTCTGGGTGCCGCGGCCCTCGTCGGCCACGCGGCCCCGGCCCACGCCGAGACCCGCCTCGTCAACACCCCCATCCCCACAGGCGCCCACGTCCCCGCCCTCGTCATCGGCACCGGCTACGGAGGCTCCGTCGCCGCCCTCCGCCTCGCCGCCGCGGGCGTCAACGTCCACATGGTCGAGATGGGCATGGCCTGGGACACCCCGGGACCCGACGGCCGGATCTTCGCCAACACCACCAAACCCGACTACCGCTCCTTCTGGCTGCGCAGCCGCACCAAGCAGCCCCTGAGCAACTTCCTCGGCTTCCCCCTCGACAAGGACGTCCCCTGTCACACGGGCATCCTCGACGCCGAGGACTTCGCCGGCATCACCGTCTACCAGGGCCGGGGCGTCGGCGGCGGCTCCCTCGTCAACGGCGGCATGGCCGTCACCCCGCGCCGTGAGAACTTCGCCGCCATCCTCCCGACCGTCGACGCGCAGGAGATGTACGCGACGTACTACCCGCGCGCCAACGCCGGGCTCGGCGTCACTGCCGTGGACCCGGCCTGGTGGGAGAGCGCCGCCTGCTACCAGTACGCCCGCGTCGGCCGCAAGCACGCCCAGCGCTCCGGCTTCCCGTTCGTCTTCGTGCCGAACGTCTACGACTGGGAGTACATGAAACAGGAGGCCGCCGGCGCCGTACCGAAGTCGGCCCTCGACGGCGAGGTCATCTACGGCAACAACCACGGCAAGAAGACCCTCCAGAAGACCTACCTCGCCCAGGCCGCGGCCACCGGCCGGGTCACCGTCTCGGCGCTTCACAAGGTCACCTCCGTCACGCCGAGGTCCGGCGGCGGCTACACCGTCGCCATCGACCAGATCGACACCACCGGAGTCACCCTCACGAGCAAGACGGTCACCGCCGACAAGGTCTTCTTCGCCGCGGGGAGCGTCGGCACCAGCAAGCTCCTCACCCGGCTCAAGGCCACCGGCGCCCTGCCCTCCCTCAACGACCAGATCGGCAAGGGCTGGGGCGACAACGGCAACGTCATGTGCGGCCGCGCCAACCACATGTGGGACCCGACCGGCAAGCTCCAGTCGGCCATGCCCACCGCGGGCATCGACAACTGGGACGCGGGCGGCGCCTTCGCCGAGGTCGCCCCGCTGCCGACCGGCATCGAGACGTACGCCTCCTTCTACCTCTCCATCACCAAGACGCCCCACCGGGCCGAGTTCACCTGGAACCCCGCCACCGGCAAGGTCGACCTCTCCTGGCAGCAGGCCTGGAAGCAGACCTCCATCGACGCGGCGAAGACGATCTTCGACAAGATCAACGCGAAGGAGGGCACGATCTACCGCACCGACCTCTTCGGCGTGTACAAGATCTGGGGCGACCACCTCACCTACCACCCGCTCGGCGGCGCCGTCCTGGGCAAGGCGACCGACAACCACGGCCGCCTCCACGGCTACCAGGGCCTGTACGTCATCGACGGCGCCCTGATCCCCGGAAACGCGAGCGTCAACCCGTTCGTCACCATCACGGCCCTCGCCGAACGCAACATCGAGCGGATCGTGGCCGAGGACTTCTGACGGGAGGACGAGGAAGGGCCGGCCGGTGACCCCGGCCGGCCCTTCCGTACGTGACGCCCGTACGTGACGCCCATGCGTCACGTCCTCAGTGCGTCGGCAGCACGCACACCGTGTCGAGGCCGAGCACCCGGTTGAGCCGCCCGAACGCCAGCCACGAGCCCAGACTCATCGTCAGCTCCACGATCTCCGCCTGGCTGTACCGCGCCGTCATCCGCGCCCAGAACTCCTCGTCCAGACCGTGGTGGTCCAGCGCGTACCGCTCCGCGTACTCGGCCGCGAGCCGTGTCCGCTCGTCGAAGGCCTCCGAGACCTCCGTCTCCCGCCAGGCCGCGACGACGTCGTCGAACCCCTCCTCGACCTTCACGCCGTCCCGGTCCGTGCGCCAGTCCAGACAGAACCCGCAGCCGTTGATCTGCGCGATCCGCAGTCTGGCCGCCTCGAACTCGCGCAGTCCCAGGGTCGTGTGGGCGTACACCGACAGCGAGAAGTTCGCCGCCGCCGTCCCGATCTCCGGAACCATGTCGCCCCACACGTACCCGATCGGCTCCTGGCCCTCGGGAATGTCGATGATCACCGTGGTCTCCTTCCGAGCTTCCCGACCGCCGGCCTCAGCGGTACGTCCAACGCGTCGTACAGTCCGGGCTCCGCCGCCACCAGCCAGTCGATCGCCCCGACGAGCCGGCCCACCGCCGTGGCGTTGCCGCCCGCCGAGCGGTTCTCGCCCTCGTCGGTCGCCGCCACCGTCACCTCGATCCGGGGGCTGCCCTCGACGATCACCCGGTGCGCGCCCGCCCCGTCCGGCGGCACCGGCCAGTCCGGCGCGCACGACGGGTGGATCCGGGTGACGTGCTCGATCACGATCCGGGGTTCCCCGCCGACGATCCCCTGCACCTCGAAGCGGATCGCGCCCTGCGTCCCCGCCTCGAAGACGCCCATCGTCCGCGTCTTCACCGTGGACTCCAGCGGGCGCCGGTCCACCGTCTCGCGGATCTCGTCGAGCTCGGCGCCCAGGGCGCGCGCCATCAGCCGCACCTGCCCGCCCCAGATCATGGTCGGTACCGAGGGCCACAGCATCGGCGGCTCGTACTCCATCGGCCGGCCCATCCCCACCAGCTCCCGGACCGACTCCTCCTGCTCGTACGTCGAGTAGTCGAAGATCTCCTGGCAGCGGATCACGTCCACCGTGGCACCGAGCCCGCTCACGAGCAGCGGCAGCACGTCGTTGCCCCAGCCCGGATCCACGCCCGACACGAAGAGCGAACCGCCGCCCTCGGCGACCGCCGCGAGCACCGGATCCCGGAACTCGGGCGGTGCGTTGCGCTGGTCGTACAGCGGATACAGCGCGGGGGTGACCACCACCGCGCCCGCCGCGACCGCCCGTGCCACGTCGGCGAGCGCCCCGTCGGGCCGGGTGTCGCCGGAGGCCGCGTACACCACCGCCCCCGGCCGCTCGCCGAGCACCGCGCCGACGTCGTCGACGGCCGCCACCCCGAGGTCGCACCCGAGCCCCGCGAGGCGGCCCGCGTCGCGGCCGACCTTCGCCGGGTCGGAGACGAGGACGGCCACGAGTTCGAGGCCTGGGTGGGCGTCCACGGCACGGATGGCCGCGCGCCCGACATTTCCGGTACCCCACACCACTGTCCGAATCATGCGCGGAGGGTAGCGCCGGGCCCCGAAGGTTCCCATACCCGTGACGGGATCATCTGACGAATCGTCAGATCAGGGCTCGTCGGGCAGTCCGTCGGTGGTCCGTCATGCGGCCCGTCATGCGGCCCGTCAGGCAAGCCGGAGCGCCACGAACGGCACGGTGTCGCCCGGCAGGACGTACCGCTCCACCTCCTCGAAGCCGCGCGCCAGCGCGAACCGCAGCCCCTCCTCGTTGGAGGCGAGGACCACCGTCTCGACCCCGTCGTCGCTCAGCGTCCGCGCGTGCGCGAGCCCCCGCTCGTACAGCGCGGTCCCGAACCCCCGCCCCCGGAACCCGGGCAGCGTCCGGGCGATGACGGTCGCCGCCGCGGTCTCCTCGTCCGGCGGCCGCACCGTCGAACAGCCGACCGCGACCTCCCCGAGGTACGCGACGTCCAGCCGGTTCCGGCCCGTCCTCTCCCTCACCTCTTCGAGGGAGAGGACGGCGGTGGGGATGATCGCGTTGTGGACGGCCCACCAGTCGGCGAGCTGTGCCTCGCTTCGCGCCCGTTCGATACGAAGATCGTTCATGCGGGCAGGAAACCGCGCCCGGCACGGCCGGTCAACCTCTTTCCCGACGCGGACCGGGACGTACTCCGAACGGGTGGGGGCGCGGGCCCGGTGGCAGTGCCGACCACCGAACGGGTACGGATCGCCGCACCGCCCCCGGCCAGGAGGATGCCGTCCCATGCCCGTCCGCAAGGGTGCCCCCGCGCTGCTGAGCGCCGGCACACTGTGCGCGGCCCTGCTGCTCACCGGCTGCGCGCGCCCCGCCCCGCCCGCCCCCGCACTGTCCACCCCCAAGCCCCCGGCGGCCGCTCCCGCCCCCGCCGCCCCCGCCGCCCCCGCCGCGGGCGGCGCGCGCCCCGAGCGCGCGGCGCGGATCCCCGGCATCGGTCCGGCCACCCAGGCCCGTATCCCCGACGGCACCACCCAGGCCTTCGTCGTCACCGGCGCCACGGTGGACAGCAATACGGCGATGACGGTCCTCTACGAGCGGGATCCGGCGGGGCGGTGGACCGAGGCCGCCGGACCGTGGCCCGCCCACAACGCGCTCCGGGGCTGGACCGCGGACCACTCCGCGGGCGACCTGCGCACCCCGATCGGGGTCTTCCGGATCGGCGACGCCGGCGGACGGCTGCCCGACCCGGGCGCCCGCGTCCCGTACGACCAGGACGAGGAGTTCGCCATCAGCGGCACCGGATTCTCCGGCGAGCCCCTCGAAGGCTCCTTCGACCACGTCATCGCCATCGACTACAACCGGGTGCCCGGCCGGACACCCCTCGACAAGGAGCGGCCGCTCGGCGCCGAGAAGGGCGGCGGCGTCTGGATCCACGTCGACCACGGCGGACCCACGCAGGCCTGCGTCGCCCTGGAGCGCGGCACCCTGCGCGAGCTCCTCGTCGCCCTCGACCCGGCCCGCGAACCCGTCGTGGTCATGGGACCGGCCCCCGAACTCGCACGCTGAGGGTGAAGGGCGACCTCGCGCGCGAGCCGGGGGCTCGGGGACCTCCTGGGGGCCGGGGGCCGGGGGAGGGCCGACGCCCTACGGCGGCCCTCCGGCCCCACTGCTCATCCGGCGCCGACCACCCCGCCGCGGAACGAGGCCGTGTGGAGCCGTACCTGCTCCGGCGTCAGATAGACGTCCGTGCGCTCGAAGTCCCGCAGCGTCCCCGACTTCGACGCCAGGAACCCGGTCCGTACGAAGTCGTCCCCAGCGACGGCGTTGAGCAGCCAGTTCGTCATCACCCGGGTCTTGGCCACGTTCGTCCGCAGCGCTGACCAGTGGTAGGCGCGGGCCACGGCCTGCGCCGGCATCCCGTGCAGCTCCACGCCGAGGGGCTTCGACACCCCGTCCATCCCGCCGAGGTCGACGACGAGCCCCAGATCCTTGTGGACGTACGGATGGGTCTGCTCCCCGCGCAGCGTCGCCACCACGTTGTCGGCGAGCGCCTTGCCCTGCCGCATCGCGTGCTGCGCGGTAGGCGGGCAGATCGCACCCTTCTCGCCCTTGGCGAGATCGGGCACCGCCGCCGCGTCCCCGAGCGCCCACACCCCGTCCAGCCCCGGTACGCGCATCTCGGGGGTGACGACGAGCCGCCCCCGGAGGGTCTCTGCGCCGAGGGTCCCGATCAGCGGGCTCGCGGCGACTCCGGCCGTCCAGATCAGCGTCCGGCTCGGCAGGACGCGCCCGTCCGTGAGGGTCACCGCCTCCTCGTCCACCGAGGCCACCGACACGCCGAGCGACACCTCGATGCCCCGGCCGGTCAGGATGTTCATCGCGGCGGTGCCCAGCTTGTCGCCCAGCTCGGGCATGAGCTTCGGCGCGATGTCCACCAGATGCCACTTGATCAGCCGTGGGTCGATCCGCGGATAGCGCTTGACCGCGTTGTGGGTGAGGAGCTGGAGGCAGGCCGCCGTCTCCGTCCCCGCGTAACCGCCGCCGACCACCACGAAGCAGAGCCGCGCGGCCCGCTCGGCCTCGTCGGTGCTCGCGTCCGCGAGGTCCAGCTGGGCGATGACGTGGTCCCGGATGTACACGGCCTCGGCGAGGGTCTTCATCCCGCGCGCGTGTTCGGCGAGACCGGGGATGTCGAAGCTGCGGGTCACGCTGCCCGGAGCGAGCACGAGGTGGTCGTACGGCTCCGTCACGAACTCACCGGAGATGGTCCGCACCACGCAGACCTTCGCCTCCATGTCCACCCCGACCGCCCCGCCCGGGACGATCCGCGTCCGGTGCCGCTCGCTGCGTCGCAGCGACAGCGCGACCGACTGCGGGGTGAGCACCCCCGAAGCCACCTGGGGGAGCAGCGGCAGGTACAGCTGGTACGAGAACGGCGACAGCAGCGTGATCAGCGCCTCCCGGTCCGTCAGGCGCCGTTCGAGCCGTCGTACGCAGGCCACTCCGGCGAATCCGGCGCCCACCACGAGAATCCTCGGTCGAGTCACGCTGTCCGCCCTTTCGTATGAGCGTGCAAAATGCCCTCGGACATGGCTGGGTAAGCAGCCCGTATGGCAATGTTTCGCTGACTATCCGTGGTTCATCCTTTTTATCGCCATTGCGGCGGGATCGCTCTTCGGCGGTCCCGGTCGCCGGGCCGCGGTGACCGGGTTACGTTGCCCGGGGATTCTCACGGCTTCACGGAAGGCGGAAGAGCGCGCATGACCACGTACAAGGTCGGTTACTTCGTCGGCAGCCTGTCGGCGAAGTCCATCAACCGGATCCTCTCCAGGGCACTCATCCGCGTCGCCCCGCCGGGCATGGAGTTCCAGGAGATCCCCATCAAGGACCTCCCGCTCTACAACCACGACTTCGACTCGGACTACCCGCGCGAGGGCCAGGCGCTCAAGGACGCCATCGCCTCCGTCGACGCCGTCCTCTTCGTCACGCCCGAGTACAACCGGTCCATCCCCGGCGGTCTGAAGAACGCCATCGACTGGGCCAGCCGCCCCTGGGGCACCAACTCGTTCACCCACAAGCCGTCCGCCGTCATCGGCGCCTCGCCCGGCAAGATCGGCACCGCCGTGGCCCAGCAGAGCCTCCGCTCGGTGCTGAGCTTCTGCAACTCCCCGCAGATGAACGCCCCGGAGGCGTACATCCAGTTCGTCCCGGGACTCTTCACCGAGGACGGCGAGGTCACCGACCCGACGACCCAGCAGTTCCTGGCCGACTTCATGGCCGACTTCAAGGCCTTCATCGAGCGGGTCCTCACCGTCCTGCCCCCGCGCTAGGGGTGTCCCCCTAGGGAATCACCGGCTCAGAGGACCACGATTCCCAGCGGACGCGAGCCCGCCGGGAGACGGCGGGTGTCACCCGAGTCGAGGTCGACGACGGTCAGACCGTCCCAGTACCCGTCCCGGGTGAATCCCCCGGTCACATAGGCCGTGCGCCCGTCCCGGGACACGGCCACGCTCTCATGGGGTCCCTCCAGCGGGTAGACCCGCTCGGCCCCGCCGGGCGTCCGCACGGTGAGCGAGGGCCCCTTGTCCACGTCCGGGTCGATCGGCCCCGTGCCCACGGTGAGCAGCGTCCCGTCGGCGGTGACCGTGGCGCCGTGCTGGTGGGTGTCGGCCGTCATCGGTTCGATCGTCGTCCGGCCCGTGCGGGGATCGACGACCGCGAGCCGCTCGCCCTCGAAGGGCAGCAGCAGCCTGCCGTCCGAGGGGCGTACCGCCGCGTAGTGCGGCTTGAGCCACGAACCGAGCCCGCCCTCCGTCCCGTACGGGGCGACCTCCACGCGCCGGGGGCTCAGAGTCCCGGCCGCGACGACGGTGACGTCGAAGGAGTCGTGGTTCGTCACGTACACCTCCGCGCCGTCCCGGGACACGTCCACGTCGAAGGGGCGCCGGCCCACCGGCACCGTCTCCGTGACCCGCAGGGCCGCCGTGTCGACGACCTCAAGGGTGCCGTTGCCGCCGGGCACGTTGACCCCGACGTACACCCGGCGCCCGTCCGGCGAGAGCGCGATGCCCATGCCGCCGCCCCGGTACTCGCCCGTGGTCACGGGACCGGTTCCCGTGCGGTACGGGACGAGGGCCAGCCGCTCCCGGCGCTCCGTGTCCACGACCGCCACCCCCTCGGCGGTGGCCACCCAGGCCCGCCCGTCGGCACCCACGACCAGACCGTACGGAGCGGTGCCGACCTTCACGGAGCCCGTGGCGCCGCGCGCGGGGTCGACGAAGGTGACGGTGTCGGAGCCGAAGTCGGTCACGAGCAGGGTGCCGGGAGCGGCCCGTCCGGCCGGAGCGGAGGAGGCCGAGGCGTCGGAAGGGGCCGGGGTGACGGTGACGGACGGTTTGGTGGGGTCGGCCGGCCTGGCGGCGTCGGCCGCTCCGGCGGTGGGAGGGGCGCTCTGCGGTGTGCCGGAGGCCGCAGCCGCCCCGCCGGACCCCTGCGCGCAGCCCGCGAGCAGGGCGACGGCCACCGCGCCGGGCACGAGGAACCGGGCGGAACGGTACGCGCGGCGGAACTTCGTCATGTCGGACTCCTCGGTACGGGACACACGCGGAGGGCACCACCCGGGAGGCGGTCTCCGCGCCTGCCCCGATCCTCCGTCCGCTCCCGTTCCCGTACGGTCCGCCGCCCGGCCTCCGGTGGAGAGCGGGACGGACGACACCGGCGTCGGCCGATCGGCTGACCCCACCTCGCCGGACACCGCCCCGCCCCGGCTCCGTACGCGGTCTCAGACCTTGAGGCCGGCCAGGAAGCCGAGGACCCGTTCGACACACGGTCCGGCCGCCTCCGGCACGTAGGACGCCGCGCCGCGCTCCGCGAACAGGTGGGAGGTCCCCGGGTACAGGAACAGCTCACGGTCCCCGGCGTCCGCGACGAGCTCGCGCGCCGCCGCCAGGTCCCCGTCGTCGACCAGGTACGGGTCCCCGGCCATCCCGTGCACCTGCGCGGGGACGCCTTCCGGCCAGGCCGGGCCGAACGCGCTCACCGGCACGCAGGCGCTGAACAGCAGGGCGCCGAGCGCCCCGGCCCGGGTCTGCGCCAGCTTCTGCGCGGGCAGCACGCCGAGCGAGAATCCGGCGTACACCACTTCTGCCGGCAGCTGCTCGGCGGCGCGCTCGCCCCGCTCCACGAAGGTGTCGAAGCCGACCTCCTGGGCGTGGGCGAGCCCGGCCGCCAGGTCGTCGAAGGTACGCCCCTCGTACAGGTCGGGCACGTGCACCGTGTGACCGGCCCGCCGCAGCTCGTCGGCGAACGCGCCGACCCCCTGCGTCAGCCCGAGCGCGTGATGGAAGAGCAGAACCTCGGCCATGTCGTCATCCCCTTGTCACCGTACGGGGCCCGTCCGTGGTGGCACGGGCCGTCACAGGAGGCAGCATGACCTACGCCACTGACAACGCCCGGGCCCGCCGAAGGCGGCCCGGGATCGGGCGTGGGGTGTGCGGCTCGGGGGGTGTGCGGCTCTGGGTGTGCTCGGTCAGCGCATCGGGCGGTGCGGCACGACGGCGCCCGCCTGCACCATGGCGGCGGCGGTGCCCATGGCGCCGGCCTGCCCCATCGAACCCTGCTGGCCCATCGAGCCCTGCTGGCCCATCGGGCCCGGCTGCCCCATGCCACCCTGCTGCATGCCACCCGGCTGCCCCATGCCACCCTGCTGCATGCCACCCTGCTGTCCCATCGGCGCGCCCGGGTGTCCGCCGGGGCCCATCGGCCCGCCGACACCGGCGTGCGCGACGCCTCCCTGCGGTCCCTGGACGCCCTGCGGCGGAAGCTGGATCACCCGGCTGAGGTCCCGCAGCACCTCCTCGGCGACCTGGCGGACGTCACCCGGAACATCCCCCCGCTCCCGTATGAGCTCGGCGTAGATCGGTGCCGTGCCGTCCGCGTGGTTCATGGGGCTCGCTTCCTTCGACTGCGCCGGTTCCGTCACCGACGGGGAGACGGCGAGTCTACGGGGCACCACCGACACGCCCGGGATCGGGGAGCCCGCCGGAGTGCCCGATCCCGGCCCCGCTCGGCCCTCGACGGGGATATTCGGTGTCCTCCGGCCCGCCCCGCCCCGAGAATGGATCATCGGACCTAAAGGGAGGGACCCCATGAGCCAGGCGACCCTGACTCTGCACGACCTGATGGCGCCCGAAGAGCTCGACGACGCTCTCACGGCCGGGCACATCACCCGCAAGCGCCACCCGGAGCTGCCGCTGTCGATCTACACGTACACGCGCGCGTGCCAGTACGAACAGCGCTGGAACCGGGCCACCACCCGCTGCCGCGGACTCGTCGCCGACGACACCACCGGGCGGATCGTCGCGCTGCCCCTCCCCAAGTTCTTCAACCTCTCCGAGCACGCCGCCGGCCGCCCCTACGCGCCGCCGCTGCCCGACGAGCCCTTCGAGGTGTACGACAAGGTCGACGGCAGCCTCGCCGTCGTCTTCCACTACGCCGGCCGCTGGCGCGTCGCCTCCAAGGGCTCCTTCACCAGCACCCAGGCCACCTGGGCGCAGCGCCACCTGGACGCCGCCGACACCACGGGCCTGACCCCCGGCGTCACCTACCTCGCCGAGATCCTCTACCCGCAGAACCGCATCGTCGTGAACTACGGCGACCGCCGGGACCTCGTCCTGCTCGCCGCCTTCGGGCCGGACGGCACCGAGACACCCCTCGACGAGGCCGCGGGAGCCTGGGGACCCATCGGCTCCGTCGTCCGCGTCTGGCCCGCCATGACCGTGGACGAGCTGGTCGCCCTGACGGAGTCCAACACCCTCCCGGGCGGCGCCCCGGCCACCGGCACCGACGCCGAGGGCTTCGTCCTCCGCTTCGCCTCCGGCGTCCGCGCCAAGGCCAAGCTCGCCGAGTACGTACGCCTCCACAAGGTGCTCACCGGCGTCACCGAGCGGGACATCTGGCGCGGTCACGGCATCCAGCGCTTCGCCGGCCTGCCCGCCGGCCGACTGGCCAAGGGCCTCGGCTGCTCCGTCTCCGATGTCGAGGCCTCCGGCGGTAAGCCGCTCGACGCCCTCCTCGACCAGGTACCCGACGAGTTCGACGCCTGGGTGCGTGAGGTGATCGGCGGTCTCGAGGCGGCCGCCGCCCGCCGCGAGCGCGCCCTCGACGAGACGTACGGGCAGCTGGCCCACCTCGCGGGCGACCGCGCCGCCTTCGCCCGCGCCGCCGCGGGTGTGTCCGACCGGGCCCTGCGCGCCCTGCTCTTCCTGCGCCTCGACGACCGCTCCACCGACCTCCTCGTCTGGCGCCAGCTGCGCCCCGAGGCCACCGACCCCTTCACTCGCGACGAGGAGAACTGACCGTGCCTGTCGTCCATGTCATGACCGGCCTCCCGGCCTCCGGGAAGACGACGGCCGCCCGCGCCCTCCAGGCCGCCGCCGAGGGGCGCGTACGCCGCGTCAACCTCGACGACCTCCGGACCATGCTCGACGTGCCCGCCCCCGAGCGCGGCCGCTCGCACGCCCACGAGCGGACCGTGCTCGACATCCAGGACGCCGCCGTCCGGGCCGCCGTCGACGACGGGTTCGACGTCGTCATCGACAACACCCACCTGACCCCGCACATCCCCAAGCGGCTCAAGGCCGCCGTCGCCGGCCGGCCCGTCACCTTCGTCGTCCACGACTTCACCGACGTGCCGGTCGACGAGTGCGTCCGCCGCGACGCGGCCCGCGAGCGGCCCGTCGGCGAGGAGATCATCCGGATCCTCGCCGACAAGCACGCCAAGGCCACCCGAGGCGGCTGGCGCCTCACCGCGGAGTGGCTCGGCGGCACGCCCGTCGGTACGCTCTACGTCCCCGACCCGGCCCTCCCGTCGGCCGTCATGTGCGACATCGACGGCACGCTCGCGCTGCGCGGCGACCGCGGCCCGTACGACTTCACGCGCTGCGACCTCGACCTCCTGAACGGCTCCGTCCGCGACGCCCTGCGCGCCTTCCGGGACGCCGAGAGAGACCGGATCGTCCTGCTGTCCGGGCGCAGCGAGGACCACCGCGAGATCACCGAGGCCTGGCTCGCCCGCCACGGCGTGCCCTACGACGAGCTGTGGATGCGCGCCTCCGACGACGGCCGCGGCGACGACATCGTGAAGGCGGAGCTCTTCGACGCCCACGTACGCCACCGCTACGCCGTCCGCGTCTCCCTGGACGACCGCGACCGCGTCGTCGCCCTCTGGCGCCACATGGGCCTGCCCACCTGGCAGGTCAACTACGGCAACTTCTGACCGGCGGCCGCCCGCCAGGGCCTGCCCGCGGACCGGCGGTGCGGGGGTGGGACCGCCCACCCCCGCCGCCGTGTCAGGATCGTGGGATGGTGGAAAAGATCATCGCGGCGTGCGACGGCGCGTCGAAGGGAAACCCCGGCCCCGCGGCCTGGGCCTGGGTCATCGGTGGCGCCGACGGAGCGGTCGACCGCTGGGAGGCCGGGCCCCTCGGCCGCGCGACGAACAACGTCGCCGAACTCACGGCCCTGCAAAGACTGCTCGAACACCTCGATCCGGCGGTGCCGGCCGAGGTCCGCATGGACTCGCAGTACGCGATGAAGGCGGTCACGACCTGGCTCCCGGGATGGCGGCGCAAGGGCTGGAAGACGGCGGCCGGCACCCCCGTCGCCAACAAGGAGCTCGTCGTCAGTATCGACGCGCTGCTCACCGGCCGGGACGTCCACTTCGTCTACGTCCCGGCCCACCAGGTGGACGGCGACCCGCTGAACGACGCCGCCGACCGCGCGGCCAGCCACTCGGCCCGTACGCAGGAGCCCATCGGCTCCGCCGCCGGCGCCCCGCTGCCCCCGCCCGAACCCGCGACGCGCTCCTCCGCGCCCCGTACGCGCTCCTCCACGCCCTCCGGTTCGTCCGGTGCGTCCCCGGCCCGCTCGGGCTCCTCCTCCGCCCGTCGGAGTCGCCCGAACGGCGGCACGCTCAAGGCCAAATTCCCCGGCCGCTGCCGCTGCGGCAAGGCGTACGACAAGGGCGAGACCATCGCGAAGAACGCCGACGGCTGGGGCCATCCCACCTGCGTCTGAGCGGGCCGGGCGTCCGACTGGCGGGAGGCTTCGTCCGTCCCGTGAGACCGACGAACCAGGGCGCGCGACAGGCTTCACCCACGCGTGCGCCCGGGTTCGTTCCGGGTTCTGTTCTCCGAGCGGTTGTGGCTGCATACTGTCCTCCTCGCAGCGGTGACGAACCGTTTTACCTGCTTGTTTGTCGCTCTTGACGTGATCGGCACCCGGCGAGAACCTCCCTCCTGCTGCCGCTGCGGCCACCCCGCAGCGGGAGCTTTCCCTGCCCGTGAAAGACCCGAGGTTCCGTGCCAGTACCTGTTCTCCTGACCGGGCGCTCCGTGCGCCTGGAGCCGCTGGCGATGCGGCACGCCGAAGCCCTCGCCCGGGCCGGCGGGGCGGACCGATCGGCCTACGCCTTCACCCCCGTCCCCGATGGCCTGGAATCGGCCCTCGACTACATCGCTCGTGCCCTCACCGATCAGGCGGCAGGCCGGTGCCTGCCCTTCGCCCTGATCAGTACGGACGACGAACGAGTCATCGGCTCGACCCGCTTCCTCGAACTCGACTACTGGCGGGGCCCCCTGATCTGGCCCCCCGTTCCCGGCCTGCCCCACGGCGATCCCCTGACCGCCGTCCCGGACGCGGTCGAGATCGGGAACACCTGGATCGCCGGCGACGCCCGGGGCACCGGCATCAACACCGAGGCCAAGTACCTGATGTTCCGGCACGCCTTCGAAGCCTGGGGCGTCCGGCGCATCACGATGCGCGCCGACGCCCGCAACACCCGCTCCCGGATCGCGATCGAACGCCTCGGCGCCACCTGCGAAGGTGTCCGCCGCGCCCACTCCCGCGGCCTCGACGGCGCGGTCCGTGACACGGCGTTCTACTCGATCCTCGACGAGGAGTGGCCCACGGTCCGCGACATCGTCGAACTCCGCATGGCGACTCCCCGCCAGGTGCGCGTCCCCCAGGACCTGCTCCCGGCCTGACCCTCCCGGAACCACCGCTCGGGCGGGCGCTCGCGCCCTCCGCGGAGCGGTGGTTCCATGGAAGGGACGGGAAGGACTCAACATGGAGGACGCGGGGTAGCGGTTGATGTCTGACCGTGCACCGTGCAATCAGGATCCGCGAGAAGCGGATGAGTCCTTCCCGCCCTCACACACACTCCCGGTGCCTACAGTGACGGGCATGATCCACGTCTGCTTCGCCGGCATCACCGGCTGGACCGCGCCTCCACTCGTCGCCGCCCTCGACGCGGCCGACGACCTCACCCTCACCGCCGGCGTCTCCCGCTCGGCGGCCGGCCGGACCCTCGCGGACGCCGTCGGCTCGTCGGCCGACGGCAGGGTCTACGCCACGGTGGCCGAGGCCCTGGACTCCGCGCCCGTCGACGTCCTCATCGACTACACCAGCGCCGCCGCCGTCAAGGACAACGTCTGGACCGCCGTCCGGGCCGGTGTCCACGCCGTCGTCGGCTCCAGCGGCCTGACCGCCGACGACTACGAGGAGCTCGACGCCCTCGCCCGCGCCCACGGCGCCGGCGTCATCGCCGCGGGCAACTTCTCCGTCATGGCCGCGCTCCTGCGCCGCTCCGCCGCCCTCGCCGCCGAGCACCTCGACCACTGGGAGATCATCGACTACGCGAGCGCCACCAAGCCCGACGTACCGAGCGGCACCGCCCGGGAACTGGCCGAGACCCTCGGCGCCGTCCGCACCCCCACACCCGCCGTCCCGCTCCAGGACCTGCACGGCCCGGTCGAGGCGCGCGGCGCCGAGATCGCCGGCACCCGCGTCCACTCCGTCCGGCTGCCCAGCTACTCGGTCACCACCGAGATCGTCTTCGGCGGTCCCGGCGAGCGCCTCGTCATGCGCCACGACCCCGACCCGTACGTCACGGGCACGCTCCTGGCCGCCCGCCACGCGCACGAGGCCCCGGGCGTCCGCCGGGGCCTCGACTCTCTCCTCTTCGGCGGCTGAGGGCATCCGGCGCCCCGGACGCTCAGCCGGCACCGGCCCCTCCGCCCTCGCCGCCCCCGACGCTCAGCCGGCCCCGACGGGCAGCGGTCCCACCCGCGACTCCAGCCAGATGGGCAGGTCCAGGAGTCGTACACCCTCCTGCTCGTCCGGGTCGGTGCGGGCGACCAGGCACACCATGTCCTGGTCGGCGCTGTTCACCGGCATGTGCGGAGTGTCCGCCGGGATGTGGAGATAGTCGCCCGCCGCGAGCACCACGTGCTCGGCGAGCCCCGGCCCGTGCCAGACCTCGACCTGCCCCGACGCGATGTAGATGGCTGATTCGTGGCCCTCGTGCAGGTGAGGCCGCCCCCGCGTCCCCGCCGGCATCACCAGCCGGTGCAGGCACAGCCCCTCCGCCCCCGCCGACTGCGCGCTGACACCCGCCCCGAACACGCCCCCCTGGACCCCCTCGTACGAGCCGGTACGAACCACCGTGCACTGCCTCTGATCCGCCATGCCCGCAGTACAACAGCCCGCCCCCGCTGTTCGATCAGATCGAGCCGCACCCCTCGCCGGCCGCCGACATCGGCCCGGTACGGTGGCCGGGACAGCGAATCGCCGAGGGAAGGGACCGAGTGATCGTGGAGAGCGGAACGCCCGACGTACTCCTCCGCACGGAGGGCCGGGCCGGGTTCGTCACCCTGAACCGCCCCCGCGTCATCAACGCGCTCACCCACACCATGGTCCTCGCCGTCGACCGGGCACTCACCGCGTGGGAACACGACCCGGCCGTCACCACGGTCGTCATCGAGGGCGCCGGGGAACGCGGCCTCTGCGCGGGCGGCGACATCCGGGCCATCCACGACGACGCCCGCGCCGCCGGCACGGCGTCCGCGGCCTTCTGGCGGGACGAGTACCGGCTCAACGCCCGCATCGCCCGCTATCCGAAGCCCTGCGTCGCCCTCATGGACGGCATCGTCATGGGCGGCGGGGTCGGCGTCTCCGCGCACGGCTCCGTCCGTGTCGTCACGGAACGCTCCCGGGTGGCCATGCCCGAGACCGGCATCGGCTTCGTCCCGGACGTCGGCGGCACGTACCTCCTCGGCCGCGCCCCCGGCGAACTCGGCACCCACCTCGCCCTCACCGGCAGCCCCATCGGCGCCGCCGACGCCCTCCTCACCGGCCTCGCCGACCATGTCGTCCCCTCCGCCGAACTGCCCGCCCTGGCCGGGGATCTGACCCGGCTGCCCGCCGACGAGGCCGTCTCCCGCCACACGGTGACGCCCCCGCCGGGCGTCCTGGCCGAGCAGCGGGAGTGGATCGACGCCTGCTACCGGGCCGAGACGGTCGAGGCGATCGTCGAGCGCCTCTTCGACACCGGCGTCCCCGCCGCCAAGGAGACGGCCACCACCCTCCTCGCGAAGTCCCCGACCGCGCTCAAGGCCACCCTGGCCACCCTCCGCCGCTCCCGCGCCCTCGGGACCCTGGAGGAGGTCCTGGACCTGGAGTTCCGCGTCTCCTGCGCGGCGCTGACCACCCCCGACCTCGTCGAGGGCATCCGCGCCCAGGTCGTCGACAAGGACCGCGACCCCCACTGGACGCCGCCGACCCTCCCCGAGGTCTCGGCCGCGGACCTCACCCGCTTCTTCGCGCCCCCGCCGGGCGGCGACCTCGGCCTGGCGGGAACGCTTCCGCCCGCGTAGCCCGTCGACCGGCCGACCGCCGCCCCCTGTCAGCGGGGCCAGTCGGGGGCCGGGTCCTCGTCGAGCAGGGGCCGGAGCGCGCCCAGGACCGCGCCGACGCACACGTCGCGCAGTTCGGTGCGGGTGCAGGTCTCGTGGGTCAGCCAGTCGAGGCACAGCACCTGCACGAAGACCAGCCAGCTCTTCAGCACGCCGGACACGGCCTCCCTGGCCCGCGCGTCGGTGAGCGGCAGGACGCCGAGCAGGCGCTCGCGCAGGGCGTCGAGTTCGTCGGCGATGATCGTCTGGACGAGGAGGTCCCCGGCGAGGACGCGGTTCGCCGCGAGGACGGTGTTGCGGTTCTCGGCGAAGTACTCGATATGGGCGTCCAGGCCCTCGACGAGCTGCTCGACCAGGGTGTCGGCGGGGTCGAGCCGCGTCTTGGCGAGCAGTTGCTCGGAGACCTCCCGGTACAGGGCCGCGAAGAGGTCGCGTTTGTTGGGAAAGTGCTGGTAGAGCAGCGCGCGGGAGACCCCGGCCTGCTCGGCCACGTCCTCCATCCGTACGAGGTCGTACGGATGCGCCGCGAAGAGCCGCGCGGCGACGCCGAGGAGTTGGGTGCGGCGGTCGGCGGGGCTGAGGCGTCGGCGAGGAGGCACCCCGTCACTCTACTTGACATGTATCCAGTAAGGGGCCGTACGCTACTCGACACGTGTCTAGTTGACGGGGGTTGTGGACATGACCAGAGCCAAGGTGCTTCGGGGGCTCGTTCTGACGATGGGGTACGCGTGCGTGGCGATCGGACTCGTCCACGTCGTGCTGGGCAACGCCTCGATCCCCGGCGCCGAGTCCGCCGGCCCGACGATCGACAGCCTGGGCCGGTTCTTCGGGGCGATCTTCGCCGGGTACGGCCTCGCCTGGCTCTGGACGGCCAGGCGGCGGCCCATCCCCGCGGCGGCCGTCCGATGGCTCACCGCCGTGTTCCTGCTGGGAGCCGTGGGGCGCGTCCTCTCGCTCGCCGTGGAAGGGTGGCCCCACGGCTTCCAGGTGGGGCTCGCCGCCCTCGAACTGGCCCTCTCCCCCCTGCTGTTCTGGCTGGCGGACGCGGAGGAGAAGGCCCACCCGGCCTCGCCGGGTGCCGGGAGTGCGACCGCCTGACCGGCGGCGCCGGCACATGCCTCGATCCCGGCGGCCGTGTCAGCCACAGCGGTCGCGTCTGCCACGGCTGCCGTGTGAGCCACAGGGATCGTGTCAGCCCCGGCGTCGTGCCGACCAGCGCCGACCCCGTCGCGACGGCGTGACGGGCCCCTGCTCGTGGCCGAGGGCCGCGGGCTCGCCGAGGGCGCCCGCCGCCGTCCGCCAGGCCTCGGTCACGGCGCCGTGGGCCAGGGCGGTCGCCGCCGCCACGTCCTCGGGCAGCCGGATCGGCGTACCGATGTGGACGTGGAGCCCCGGCCTGCGGACGGGTGCCGTGAGGACACCGGCGATCTGCTTCGTCCGTCCTCCCGAGGTGATCCGGCGGGCCCCGGCCTGACCGATCGGGACGACCGGAGCGCCGGTCGCCCGCGCCAGCCGCGCGAGCCCGGTGCGGAACAGTTCCGGCGGGTTCTCCGCGGCGTCCCGGCGGGGCGGGATGCGGCCCTCCGCGTACAGCATCACGTGCCGCCCCGAGGCCAGCGCGACCGCCGCGTGGTCGAGGGCGGCGGCGGCCCGGGCGGAGTTCCGGTGGACGGGCACGTGACCCTCGCGGGCCAGGGCCCGGCCGAGGACCGGGACCCGCCACAGCCCGGCGGCCGCCAGCAGGACGGGCTCGACGGCCAACCGCCCGCGGAGCGCGGCGAGCACCAGCGCCGGGTCGGCGAGCGAGGTGTGGTTGACGACGAGGATGCTGCCGGGTTCGAGGCGGGCACCGGGGTCGGTGGTGACGGTGAGTCGCCCGAAGAACGGGACGAGGTTCGCTGCGATACGGCTGAGCACGGGCGGGCCCCCTGGATCCGAGGACGAAGCGGTGACAGGACCCATCGTCCCGAGGCCCCGCGGCGCCGGCATGAGCACGCGTACTCAACCGGGGTGCGTAGCAGCACTCCCATCGAGCGAGGCGGTGCCCGGCTCCATTTCCGCCCCGTCTACGCTGAGGCCCGAAGGAACCGGTCGGCAGGCCCACGGGACGGCAGGCCCACGGGACGGCAGGCCGGCAGGACGGTCGTCCGACGGACAGCGGTCCGGTGGGCGGCGGTTCATCGGACAACGGGACAGCGGAACAACGGGGTACGGGGAGGGGTGTGACCGGTGGCACGTGCCGCGCGGCGACTGACCGCCCTCCTGCCGGTACTCCTCTGCGTGCTCTGGTCCCTCCTCCTGCTCCAGGCACCGGGCGCCCAGGCCGCGCCCACCCCCGCGGTCACGGCGTCCCCGGCCCCCGGCCCGACGCCCCCCACGGCATCCCAGGCGCCCCTCACGTCCTCCCCGGCGCACCTCACCGCGTCACCGGGCTCCGCCCCCGGCGCCAGGCACCTCGCCGCGCCGCCGGAACCGCACCTCGCGCCCGTCGCCGTCGTCCGGCTCCCGGCCGCGGTAGAGCACTCCGTACGGTTCCCCGCGCCACCCGGAGCGCCGACCGCCGCGGCGGTCGACCTCTCCGTACCCGCCCGCGGCGTCCTCGCGGGCGATCCCCGCCGTGAGCGCGCGCCGCCCGGCGACCGCCACCACCCGCGGGATCCCCGCGGCCCTCCCTCTCCCCGGCACAGCTGACGTTCTCCCGCGCCCGCCGTCCGGGCCACAGGCATGCCCCGGACCGGTCCGTCTTCGGCGCGTATCCGACCGTTCGTCCGGCACGGACGGCAGGGACGACCCGGCATCGGGTCGCCCGCCGCCGTGCGCCGCCCGTGGAGTCACCCATGTCCTCTCGTGCCGTGCTCTGGCGCGCGCTCCTCGCGCTCGCCGTCGTCGCGCTCTCCCTCTGGATCACCCTGACCACCCCGCCCCGCCTCGGCCTCGACCTCCGCGGCGGGACCCGCATCGTCCTGGAGACCCAGGACACGCCCACCGTCCGAGCCGACGCGGCGGCCACCGACCGCGCCCTGGAAGTGCTCCGCAAGCGCGTCGACGGCCTCGGCGTCGCGGAGCCCTCGCTCGCCCGCTCCGGCGAGCGGCGCATCGTCGTCGAACTCCCCGGACTGCGCGACCCGCGCCAGGCCGCCGAGGTCATCGGCCGTACGGCGCAACTCACCCTCCACTCCGTCACCGGCGCCGCCGAAGGCCCGGCCGGAGCCGCGGACCGTGACGGGACCCGCGTCCTCGCCGACCCGGACGCACCGGGACGCTTCCTCGAACTGGCCGCACCCGCGCTCACCGGAGACGGTGTCGAGGAGGCCGAGGCCGTGCTCGACACCGTGAACGGCCGCGGCTGGACGGTCGACCTCACCTTCCGCGACGGGGCCGCGGGCACCTGGGCCCGGCTCACCGGCGACGCCGCCTGCGCGGCGCCTGGGGATCCCGCCCGCAGGGTCGCGATCGTCCTCGACGACCGGATCGTCTCCGCCCCCGGCATGCAGGCCGGCGTCCCCTGCGGGGCGGGCATCGGCGGAGGCTCCGCGCAGATCACCGGAGGCTTCTCCGCACAGGAGGCGCGCGATCTCGCGGCGCTCGTCCAGGGCGGCGCACTGCCCGTCCCGGTCACGACCGTCGAACAGAGCACCGTGGGCCCGACGCTCGGCGCCGACGCCATCCGAGCCAGCGCCCTCGCCGCCGTGATCGGCCTGGCCTGCACCGGAGTCTTCGTCATCGCGGTCTACCGGCTCCTCGGCCTCCTCGCCACCGCCGCCCTCCTGCTGTACGGGCTGATCTCGTACGCCGCCGTGGTCGCTCTCGGGGCCACCCTCACCCTGCCCGGACTCGCGGGCTTCGTCCTGGCCGTCGGCATCGCCGTCGACGCCAACGTCCTGGTCTTCGAACGGGCCAGGGAGGAGTACGCCGCCCTCGGCCGCCCGGCCGCCGAGCGCGATCCGCGCCGTCCGGTGGCGACGGCGTTCGGCAAGGCATGGAGCGCGGTCGCGGACTCCAACGTCACGACCCTGCTCGCGGCGGGCCTGCTGTTCGTCTTCGCCTCGGGCCCGGTCAAGGGCTTCGGCGTGACGCTCGCGATCGGCGTCGTGGCCTCGATGCTCACCGCGATGGTCATCACCCGGCTCCTCGCCGAGTGGGCGCTGCGCCTGCCGGCCGTCCGCCGGCGGCCCGCGGTCACCGGCATCGCCGGCCTCGGCCGGCTGCGGAAGCGGCTCAACCGCCGCGTGCCCCGCCTGATGGCGCGTCGCCGGCGCTGGCTCACCGGCTGCGCCGCGCTCCTGATGGTCGCGCTCGTCGGGATCGGTGTCCGGGGCGTGGAGCTCGGCGTCGAGTTCACCGGCGGCCGGGTCGTCCAGTACACGGCCGAACGCCCGGTGGACGCCGACACGGCTCGCGCGGCCGTCGTCGGCGCGGGCTTCTCCGACGCCGTCGTGCAGACGACCGGCGACAACGACGTCTCGGTACGCACCCGGGAGACCGGGGACGGCGAGCAGAGGGAGATCCGGGAGGCGCTCACCCGGGTCGCCGGCCCGGTGGCGGTGGAGCGCGACGACCTCGTCGGACCGAGCCTCGGCGGGGAGCTGCGCACCCACGCCCTCATCGCCCTCGGCCTGGCCGTGGCGGCGCAACTCCTCTACCTGACCGTACGGTTCCGCTGGACCTACGCGACGGCCGCGGTCGCGGCCATGGCCCAGGACGTGCTGCTGGTCGTCGGGTTGTTCGCCTGGCTGGGCAAGCCGGTCGACAGCGTCTTCCTGGCCGCGCTGCTGACCGTCGTCGGCTACTCGGTCAACGACTCCGTCGTCGTCCTCGACCGACTGCGGGAACTGCGGCGCAGGGGCGGCGGAGTCCCGCTCCCCGACCTCGCCGACCGGGCCGTCGCCCAGACCCTCCCGCGCACGGTCAACACCGGGATGGGGGCGCTCTTCGTCCTCGTCGCGCTCGCCGTCCTGGGCGGCGACTCGCTCACGGACTTCTCCGTCGCCCTGCTCGCCGGCGTGGTGATCGGCATGGCGTCCACCGTCTTCACCGCGATGCCGCTGGCGGTCGCCCTGGAGGCCCGCCATCCCGCCCCGGCGCCCCGGGGCGAAGCCACCCCGAGGCAGCGGGCCGGCTCGGGCCGCGAGCGCTCGGGCGCCGTGGTCTGACCGTCCGACCGCGCCCGCGGCGACCTGTCGGCCTCCCGTACGGGAAGGGCGACGGGCCGCCGCGAGCCGGGCGGTACGCCCGTTCACCGGGCCGACGGCAGGAGCCGGCCGTCGCGCGGGGTCAGGACGCGATCGCAGACGTGCCGCACGGTCGGCAGGTCGTGGGAGATGGACAGGGAGGCGATGCCCAGGGTGTCCTGAAGATCCATCAGCAGATTGAGGATCCCCGCCCGCACCGAGGGGTCGAGCGCCGACGTGGGTTCGTCCAGGACGAGCAGCTCCGGCCGGATGGCCAGGGCGCGGGCGATCCCCACCCCCTGGCACTGACCGCCGGACAGTCCGTGGGGGGAGCCGGTCCCCGAGGGCCTCCTCCAGACCCGCGAGGCCGAGGAACTCCCGGACCCGCGCGGGCCCGTCCGCGCGCGACCACAGCCCGTGCACCCGCAGCGGCTCGGCGATCTGGTCGCGGATCCGGCGCCGCGGGGCGAGCGCACCGTACGGGTCCTGGAACACCGGCTGGAAGCGGGGCCGCAGCGCGCGCAGCCGCCGCTCCGGCAGCGTCGTCAGCTCGACTCCGGCGAAGCGCACCGAGCCGGAGTCGGGACGCAGCAGCCGCAGCACGGCGGCGGCCGTCGCCGACTTGCCGCAGCCCGAGGGGCCGACGAGGCCGACCGTCTCCCCGGCGGCGACCGTGAACGTCACACCGTCGAGGACGGTGCGACCACCACGCCGCACGGCGAGCTCCCGGACGTCGAGGAGCGTGCTCACGCGACCTCCCCGACGCGCCAGGGCTCCCTGACGTGCCCGGCTTTCCCGGCCTCCCCGGCGGGTCAGTCCGGCGGGTGGTGGCAGGCGATCAGACGCCCGTCGACGGGCCGCGGCCCGGGCTCCTCGCCCCGGCAGACGGCGGTGGTGTGCGCACAGCGCGGAGCGAAGGCACAGCCCCGGCCCACCGACCCAGGAGGCGGCTGAACCCCGTCGGGCGCGGGAAGCCGGGAGCGGCGCGGCAGCCCGGGCGCCGTCAGTGAGGCCAGCAGACCCCGTGTGTACGGGGCGAGGGGCTGCCCGAGGACCTGCGCGGCGGGGCCCGTCTCGACCAGGCGCCCCGCGTACATCACGGCCACCCGGTCGGCGTGCCGCCGGACCGCCGCCAGGTCGTGGCTGACGAGCAGGAGCGCGGCCCCCGTCGCCGCGCACCGCTCCCGCAGGAGCCCGAGCACCTGCTCGCGTCGCGCCGGGTCGAGCGCGGTGGTCGGCTCGTCCGCCACGACCAGCTCCGGCCGGTTGACCAATCCCATCGCGATCACGGCGCGTTGGCGCATGCCGCCCGACAGCGCGTACGGATACGCCGACGCCGCCCTCCCGGAGAGGCCGACGTCCGCCAGGGCCCGCCGCGCGACCGCCCGCGCCTCGCCCCGCCGCAGGCGCGCCCCGGGTGTCGCCGAAGCCTCGGACCGTACGGCGAGGGCGAGCTGTCTGTCGACGCGGTGGACGGGGGAGAGGGCCGACATCGCGTCCTGCGGGATCCACGCGAGCCACCGGCCCAGATCGGCCGCCGTGACCGGCGCCCCGCGCAGCGCCCCCCGGCCGGAGACCGCCGCCCCACGCGGTGTCAGGCCGAGGACCGCCCGCGCCGTCAGCGACGTGCCCGCGCCGGACTCGCCGACCAGGGCGAGCACCTCACCGGCGTACACGTCGAAACCGACCCCGCGGACGCGGGGGCGCCGCCGGGGAAGCCGACCCGTAGGTCCTCGACGTGGAGCAGGGGTTCATGCGACGCGGCTACGGGCGGCAAGGGACCGGACCTTCCTTCGGAGCAGGACCGACAGGGCCGCCAGGGCGGGGGGAGTCGGCGGAGTCGACGGGGACAGTGGAGCCGGCGAGGACGGAGAGGGGGCGGTGACGGGAGCGGTGACGGGGGTTCTCGGGCAGGGAGACACAGGGGTCCTCGTGGGAGTGGCGTGCGGGGCCCCTGACCCTAGCATCATGACAATCGTTTTCATTAAGGGGTGGCGGTGCGCCCGCCCCGGTCGAGTTCGGCCTCGACGAGGTCCGCCGCGCGCCGCGTACCGCCCTCCCTGGCCATGCCCTCCCGGATCACGGCGGCCCTGCGGGCCACCTCGGGGTCGCCGACGAGGTTGAGGACGGCCTCGCGCAACCGCTCGGGAGTGACCTCCTCCAGTGGCAGGTGCCGTGCGACCCCCAGCGACTGGAGCATGTCGGCGTTCCCGAACTGGTCGGTGGCGAGCGGGACGGCGACCATCGGGGTGCCGGTCGCCAGACCCTCCTGGCTGCCGCCCGCGCCGGCGTGGGTGATGAAGGCGTCGGCCTGCCGCAGGATCGCCAACTGGGGTACCCAGGAGTGCACTTCGACGTTGTCCGGCAGTTCGCCGAGCTCGGCCGGGTCGACGAACTTCCCGATCTGCAGGACGAGGTGCCACTCCGGCAGGGTGCGGAACGCCTCGACGCAGGCCCGGTAGAAGTCGGGCTGCTTGGTGAAGGCCGAGCCCAGCGAGACCAGGGCCACCTTCCCCGCGCCCGCCGGCCGCTGCCACTCGCCCTGCTCGGCGCGCTCGCCCTGGCAGGCGCCGACGAAGGTGTAGACGGACTCGTCGACCCGGTCGGCGTTCGGCTGGAGCGCCCGGGGGATGAGCACGACCGCGCGTCGCGGCCGCGCGATCAGCCGGTCCGGGTGGGTGTCGACCCCGTGCTCGGCGAGCCACGCCTCGAACCGCGCGTAGTACGCCTTGCCGCGCGGCGAGGCCTTGAGCTCGGCGAACATCGGCTCGGCGACCTCCTCCTCGTACCCCTCCCACGGGACGAGGTTCGGCCACAGCGAGAGCGCGGGCACGCCCCAGGTGTGGGCGAGGACGGGGGCCGGATAGGCCGTGATGTCGTGGAGCACGAGGTCGGGCCGGTCCTGCGCGAAGGCCTCGGCGAGCTGCGGCAGCGCCTGCACGGCGTCGGCGAGGAACGGTTCGATGTTGTCGATCAGCTCCGTTCCCCAGGCGTCGGGGTCGTCGTCGGTCGGCAGGGTCGAACTGTAGACGACGGGCGTGGCCCCGGTCGCCGCGACCTTCTCGGCGAAGGAGGCGGGGATGGCGTAACTGACGCGGTGGCCGCGCGCGACGAGCTCGCGGATGACCTCCAGGCTCGGGTTCACGTGTCCGTGGGCGGCGATGGAGAACATGGCGATGTGTGCGGGGGAGGCAGTGGTCATGCCCTCCACCATAAGCGAGACGATACGTATCGTCTACTCGTTTGATCGCGAAGATCGCACGGACACAGCGCGCCGCCCTCGTCGCGAACGGGCGCGGCGAGGGCGGGCGAGGGCGGGGCCGGGTTGGCACGAGGGCCTGGGTCGGTACGGGGGTGGGGCGCCGAGTTGCCGACGCCGAGGCCCGCCGGAGTCAGAGCCCGGTGACCTTGGAACTCGCCGACAGCTCGTAGACCAGCGTGACCGTGCGCCGGCCGCCGGGCGGGAGCGCGACGTCCCAGCGGGCGATCCCCTCGGCGTCGACCACGTCGGGCGCCGGGGAGCACGCGTCCTTGAGCAGGCGCACCTCCACCGCCGAGACCTCGGAGACCGGGATCCGTTCCCGCAGGGCGACCACCCGCTCGCCACGCTCCCCGGGGGCGGAGAACCGGGACAGGTGCAGCCGGACCGTACGGGTGACCACGGTCCGCTGGGTGATTCCGGTGGTGTCCCGGGTCTCCTCGGCCTGCCGGACGACACCGTGGTCGTCACAACTGCCGAAGGCCAGCTCGACGGGGGCGCCGAGGGCGGTGAAGTCGAGCGTGCCCCGCCCGCTGAATCCGCTGCCGCGCACCAGGTCCACGGGGCCCGCGAGGAGCACGTGTCCGGACAGGTTGTCGAACCGGACCGCCTGCGTGACCAGCGGGGACAACTCGGGTGAGCAGGCGTACTCGCTGTGCGCGGCCGTGGTGAACGCGGAGAGCGGCACCCGGTGGGCGCGGCCGTCGCCGGGCACCGAGACCGGCGCGGGGGCTCTCAGCACCCGCGTCTCGCCGCCGTCGTCCACCCCCGGCAGACCGAGCACCGGCGTCGGGCCGAGAACCCCGATCTCCTCCTCGCGGAGCTCGACGTCGACGGTACGACGCTCCGCCGCGGAGCGGTCCTTGAGCGTCAGCCGGTCCTCGCCCAGTCGCGGCGGGTCGGTGGCCAGCGCCGAGCGGGCCGTCGACAGGGTCAGCCGTACGTCCGACCAGTCCTCACCGGTGCGCTGCCAGACCATGGCCTCGGTCTCCAGCGTCAGGGAGTCCCCGTCGAGCACGGCCCGGTAGGCGGGCCGCCACAGTGCGCACGGGGTGAGATGGCTCAGGCGCAGCCCGACCCGCCCGGCGGCCGCGGACTCCACGGTGAGCTCGACGTGGCCGAGCAGTTCCGCGGGCTCCTCCTCGGAGAGGTCCATGGCCCGCTCGGTGGCGCGGAGTTCGGCCGCGAGAGCCGTCAGCCGGGCCTCCGCGGCCCGGAGACGCTCGCCGTACTCGTCGCGCTCCTGGTCCACCCGGTCCAGTTCGCGGGCCCAGCGGGACCGCTCGGACTCCCCGGAGCCGGTTCCCTCACCGATCTCCCGGAGCAGATCGGTGGCGAGCCGGCCGAGCAGGTCGAGGCGGGTGCGCAGCCGGTCGCGGCTCCGCTCCACGGTCGTCTGTTCCTCTTCGACGGCCTTGACGCGCCGCCGGAGGACGGAGTCCTCGTCGGTGGCCGGCGACGGCCCCCGGGGTGTCCAGGTGCGGACGATCCGCACGTCGAGCACGGTCGCGGGGTGCTCGCCGGTCAGCTCGGCGTGGAGGGTCCGGTCGACGGCGAGCGCGCTGACCGGCCCGAGGCGGAGCCGCTGGATCCCGGCCTCCAGGTCGAGCACGGTGGATCGTTCGACGTGGGCGCGGTCCTCCAGACAGGTGACGGCGGTGACGGGGAGAGCGATCGGCTGCGGGGCCGGGGCCGGGTTGGGGGCCGTGGACATGGCGTGTGTCAGCTCCTGCGGTTGCCGCCGACCAGGGCCTTGCCGGTCGGGATGCGGATCTCGTAGCGGCCGTCGAGTGCGGCGGTGGCGCCCGCGGGCAGGTCGAGCCGCCAGACGCGGGTGCCCGGCGCGTGGCGATCGGGACCTGTTCCTTCCGGGGGCGCCGTCCAGTCGGCCCGTTCCTCGATCCGGACGTCCGGGTCGGAGGTGACCGGCACCCGCTCACGGACCTCGACGGTGACGGGCCTCGCGAGCCGGTTGGCCAGCTCCACGTGGACCCGGTGGTCGAGCACGGTGGTGTTGTTGCGCAGGCCCGCCGTCGACTCGTGCAGGTTCGTACGGCGGGTGACCCGGATCCCCTCGGCCGGCCCGAGCCCCACCCGGCGGACACCGCCGGGAGCGAGCGTGGGCAGCGCGGCCGTCAGCAGGAACTCGTCGTCGACGGTGACCTCCACCGGGCCGGCGAGCAGCGCCTGGTCGGTGGCGTTGGAGAGCACCAGCGTCGCGTACACGGTCTGCTCCACGGACGGCGCGCAGAGGTACTCGGTGCGCAGACCGACCGGGATCTCGCCGACGGTGACGGTGTGCCAGGTGCCGTCCGACGGAATGTCGGCGCGGGCGGTGGCGTCGAACCGGTGGTCGAAGGAGCCCGCCGACTCGCGCGGCCGTACCGCCCGGCCGGGCAGCGGCAGCGCCGCCACCGCCTCGGCGCGGCGGCGGTACTCGGTCGCCACCGTGTCGAACGGGGCGTCGGGGAACAGCCGGCCCCGGCGCCCTCCCCGCTCGTCGGCGCCGCTCAGGACCAGGGCGGCGTAGTCGAGTTCGGCGCCGCTCGGCTGCGGCGGACCGGGCACCGGCGCGGGAGGCGGCGGCGCGACAGCGCCGGGAGCGCCGGGAGCCGCGGGTGCCGGCGGTGCCATGCGGGCCATGGGCGCCATGGGGGCGGCCGGGGGGCCCGCGTAGGACCCGCCGACGGGCGGCGGGCCCGTGGGCGCGGGCGCCCCGCCGAAGCCTTGGGGGGCGCCGCCGTAGGCCTGCGGCGGGGGAGGGGGCGGTGACGGTACGAAGCCGGGCGCGGAACCTGGGGCGGAGCCGGGCGCGGAACCGGGGGCGGAGCCGCCCGCGGCAACCGCGTGCGGGCCCGCCGGAGCGGGGCGTGGGCCTGCCGTGTCGTAGGAGGAGAAGAGGTCGGCGAGCCCCGCCGGGGGCTCGCGCCAGCCGGAAGGCGCGGGCGCGGCCTGGCGGCGTCCGATCCGGAGCGAGCGGAGCCTCGGCAGGTCGGTGCGGCGCCGCAGGTCGGCGGTGGCCAGGGCGATGCGCACGCCGGTCCAGTCCTCGCCGGTCCGCTGGGCGACCGAGGCGCGCAGCACCAGACGGCCGCTGCCGTCGCCCTGGCGGTGGGCGAGCCGGTAGGCGGGCACCCAGACGGCGCCCGGTACCCCGTACTCCAGCTCCAGTTCGACCTCCGGGGCACCTGCATCGGCGCCCGTGACCTCCGGGTCACCGGAGCCGACGCCCGCTCCGTCGAGGGTCAGGGCTGCGCAGACCGTGGTCTCCACGTGCGCCGACCGAGCGTCGGTCGAGGCACGGGCGAGCCTGTCGGAGGCGACGGTGAGCTCGTGTTCGAGGGTGCGCAGCGCCGCCTCCAGCTCGACGAGACGCGTGTGCAGTCCCGTCAGCCGCTCGTCGACGAAGTCGGCGAGCTCCAGCCACGCGTCGACCGCCGTACGGCGGTGCGGGTCCTCACGCTTGCGCGCGGGCGGGACCGGATGGAGCGCCGTGACCTCACGGATCAGGCTCAACTGCCGGTCCCGGCGTCCCTCCGCCGCCTCGTACGCGTCGCGCAGCCGCTCGACCTCGTGCCGCAGCCCCTGGGGCGCGTCCGGACCTACCGGCTCGGCCTCGACCTCCACCCGGGCCTCGGTGACGCGCACCCCGGAGGAGCCCAGGACACGGGCCCGCAGCGAGCCCGGGTCGAGGGTGCGGGGCAGACCCGTCACCCGCACGCGTCCGTCGGGCGGCACACTGCCCCGGGCCAGACGGCGGCAGACCGCACCCTGCGCGTACACCACGACCGCATCGAGGGTGGACCCCCACCGTCGTGTCGACTCAGCCGTCATCGGCTCTCCGCCCCCCGTCTCGTCCTTGTTGGGGCGAAGCCTACGCCGGGGCGGTCCGCGCGTCCGCGTCGACTTCGTACGAGACGGATGCTCGAACTCGGGCCGCGGGCGCGGCGTGACCGAACTCAGGCTACGGGCGCGGCGTGACCGACTCGGGCCGCGGGCGCGGCGTGACCGAACTCAGGCTACGGGCGCGGCGTGACCGACTCAGGCCGCGGGCGAGGCGTGGCCGAACTCAGGCCGCGGGCGCGGAGCCGCGGACGACCAGTTCGGTGGGGAGGACCAACGGCTCGTCGGGGATCGTTCCGCCCGCGAGCCCGGCCAGCAGCATCCGGGCGGCGGCGCGCCCCATCTCCCGCATCGGCTGACGGACCGTGGTGAGCGGCGGCTCGGTGTGCCGGGCCATGGGGAGGTCGTCGAAGCCGACGACGGCGACGTCGTCGGGGACGCTCAGGCCCGCCTCCCGCAGGGACCGGAGCGCGCCCGCGGCGATCAGGTCGTTGTGCGCGAAGACGCAGTCGAAGCCGCGCCCCGAGGCGAGCGTCCGCTCGACGGCCGCCCGCCCGGTCGCCGCCGTGAACTCGCCCGCGACCACGAGATCGGTGGGCAGGACGTCGAGGAACCCCTCCAGCCTCTCCCGTACGCAGCCGAAGTCCCGGCGGCCGGTGACGACGAGCGGCCTGGAGCGGCCCGAGCCGAGGAGGTGCGCGGCTGCCGAGGCGCCGCCGCGGCGGTTCGTGGTCGCCACGGAGGGGAACTCCGGGCGGTGGCCGCGGTCGTCGACGAGGACGACGGGCAGACCGCGGCGGTGCAGGGCCGTGAGGGTGTCGAGGGTGTTCTCGGGCTCGACGACGAGCAGTCCGTCGAAGGCGCGGGCGGAGACCTGATCGGTGAAGTGGCGCACCGAGTCCGCCCCTCGGTGGCAGGTGTACAGGAGGAGGCCGTACCCGGCGGCCTCGACCGTGTCGGCGACGCCCTGGAGCACCTCGCCCATCCAGGGCCAGGTGAGCGAGGGCGTCAGCATGCCGACCGTACGGCTCGCGCCACGGGCCAGGCCGACGGCGCCCGAGCTGGGCACGTACCCCAGCGAATCGATCACTTCACGAACGCGGGCGGCGGTGGCGGGGTCCACCTCGGCCCCGGTGTTGAGGACCCGGGAGACGGTCGTCTTGCTGACCCTCGCCTCACGTGCGACGTCGGCGATCGTGACACGCATCGGGGGCCTCCGCGTCCGGGCACGACATCGCTGTCGGAACCGCTTCCGGAACCGGTTCCGGCGCCGTGCGCAGAGTCAACAGCCCGAGGGAACTGCCGTCAAGACTTCACGACATCACCGGCCGGAATTCAACTCGAAGCATGGCAAGGGCAGTTGTGTGTTCAGGTTCTGAATGCGCGGAGTCTTGACGGAGCGCCCCCTCCGGCACTTCACTCACGCCTCGGAAACGTCACTCGGTCACTCGGTCATTCGGTTCGCCGACCCCCCCCACCCACACCGCCGAGAAGGGCACCACCATGCTCCGTTCGACGCACAGGACACCGCGCCCCGGCCGACTCGCAGGAGCACTCCTCGCGGGAGCCCTCGCCACGGCCGGCCTCGCGGGACCCGCCGCCGCCCCCGCCCAGGCCGCCGGCGAACAGGTCAACATCTGGCTCACCACCACCGACGACGCGGGCGGCCGCCACGTCACACGCGGCCTCCAGCAGCAGACCCCGCTCACCTTCCAGGACGGGAACGGCGGTGGCGGCACGAACATCACCGTCGACGAGAGCACCCGCTACCAGACCTTCACCGGCGGCGGAGCCTCCTTCACCGACACCGCCGCATGGCTGATGAAGGGCTCGGGCGCCCTCACCCAGGCGACCCGGGACGCGACGATGAAGAAGCTCTTCTCGCCGACCGAGGGCATCGGCCTCTCCTTCGTCCGCAACCCGATGGGCGGCTCGGACCTGGCCCGCTTCGGCTACACCTACGACGACCTGCCGGCCGGTCAGACCGACCCCGCGCTCACGAGGTTCTCGCTCGCGCACGACCTCCAGGACGTCCTGCCCCTCACCCGCCAGGCCAGGCAGCTGAACCCGCAGCTCACCCTGGTCGCCTCGCCCTGGACGGCACCCGCCTGGATGAAGGACGGCGGGCAGCTCAACGGCGGCTGGCTGAAGGCCGAGCACTACGGCACGTACGCCGACTACTTCGTGAAGTACCTCCAGGCCTGGCGAGACCAAGGCGTCCCCGTCGACTACGTCACCGCCCAGAACGAACCGACCTGCTGCTCCGGCTACCCGTCCATGAGCTGGAACGGCTCGGGACTCGCGTACTTCACCAAGAACGAACTGCTGCCCAGGCTCCAGGCCGCCGGACTGCCCACCAAGGTGCTGGCCCACGACTGGAACTGGGACACGTACGACGTCTACGCCGCCCCGACCGTCGACGACGCGGCGGTCCGCAGCCACCCGAACTTCGGCGGAGTCGCCTGGCACGGCTACGGCGGCGACATCGCCAAGCAGACCGAGATCCACCAGCGCTACCCGCAGCTCGACGCCTTCCAGACCGAGCACTCCGGCGGCACCTGGATCGCCAACCAGCAGCGCGAGGACATGCTGAACATCATCGACTACACCCGGAACTGGGCGAAGTCGGTCACCAAGTGGTCCCTCGCGGTCGACCAGAACCGGGGCCCGCACAACGGCGGCTGCGGCACCTGCGACGGCCTGATCACCGTCCACAACGGCGACTCCCGCCACGGCCAGGTCGACTACACCGTCGAGTACTACACGATGGGCCACCTCACCAAGTTCGTGAAGCCCGGAGCCCAGCGGATCGCCTCCACCGCCACCACGGCCGTGCCGAACGTGGCCTGGCGCAACCCCGACGGCTCCAAGGCCCTCCTCGCCTACAACGACTCCGCGAACGCGCAGACGATGACCGTCAACTGGGGCGGACAGCGCTACACGTACTCCCTGCCCGGCAAGACCTCCGCCACCTTCACCTGGGCGGGCAGCCCCTCGGAGGGCCAGGACCGCACCGGCACCCTGCGGGGCCTCGACGGCAAGTGCCTCGACGTGGCCGGCGGCTCCGCAGCGGACGGCACGCCCGTCCAGCTCTGGGGGTGCAACGGCTCCGCCGCACAGCGCTGGACGCTCCGCACGGACGGATCCGTCCAGGCCCTCGGCAAGTGCCTGGACGTCAGCGCAGGAGCGACCTCCGACGGCGCCAAGGTCCAGCTCCACACCTGCAACGGATCGGGCGCGCAGCGCTGGCGCCACGAGTCCACCTCGGCCGACCTGGTGAACGTCCCCGCGGACAAGTGCCTCGACGCCACCGGCAACACCTCGGCCGACGGCACCCGGGCGCAGATCTGGTCCTGCACGGGGGCGGCCAACCAGAAGTGGCGACTGCAGTGAGGCGCCGCCGCCCGCGCCGCCGCCCGCCTCGGCGCTGACGATCACGAAGGGATGAATATGCCGCGATGGCGCCCCACCGGTCACGGCGGGGCGCCACGCTGCTGACGTGCGCAAAGAAGGCAACAGGGTCGTTCCCGCCCAGCGGGGCGCCGCACCGGGCCGCGGTGGCGGCCGGGCCGCGGCACCGCACCGGGCCGCCGGAACACCCGTCCCCCGCGGCATCCGCCGCTACCCGACCGACCCCCTCGGGGCCCGGTTCCGCTACTGGTTCGACACCACGCTGACGCGCGGAACACCCGCACTCGTCGGCTGGCTGGCGCTCGCCTGCCTGGTGCTCGTGGTGCCCGTCAGCTCCCTGCTGGTGTGGACCGACCACCGCACCCCCGCCTCCCTCGGCTCGCGCGTCGCGGCCGTGTGGCGGAACACCGGCCAGACGCTCCGACTGGGCGGCGAGGTCGGCCCGCCACTGCGCGTCGCCCTCTCCGTACTCCTCGCCCTCATCGCGCTGGTCTACGTCTCCACCCTGGTCAGCCTCATCACCACGGGCCTCACCGACAAGCTGATCGCCCTCAACCGGGGGCACTCCACGGTCCTGGAGCGCGGCCACGTCGTCGTACTCGGCTGGTCCGAACAGATCCCGACCGTCGTCACCGAACTCGTCGCCGCCCACACCCACCGGCGCGACAGCGTCATCGCGGTGCTCGCCGACCGCGCCATGGCCGACATGGAGGAGGAGCTGCGGGCCACCGTCGGCGCCACCGGCCGCACCCGGATCATCTGCCGCAGCGGCCGACCGTCCGATCCCGTCGCGCTCGCGCGGGTGAGCCCGGGCACGGCCGACTGCGTCCTCGTCCTGCCCCGCGACAGTGCGCACGAGGACGCCGAGGTCGTGAAGACCCTGCTGGCCCTCTCGGCCACGGTGGGGGAGGACAACCCGGTGCGCGTCGTGGCCGCCGTACGCGACGACCGCTGTCTCACGGCGGCCCGGCTCGCCGGCGGGGCCGGGGCCACGGTCCTGGACATGGACGACATCTCCGCGCGGCTCCTCGCGCAGTGCGCACGCGAACCCGGCCTCTCCCTCGTCCACCAGGAGCTACTGGACTTCGCCGGGCAGGAGTTCCACACGGTGACGGAACCGGGGCTGCCCGGCCGGACCTTCGGGGAGGCGTCGGACGCCTGCCCGGAGGCGAGCGCCGTCGGCATCGTCCGCGGTGACGGCGGCGTGGAGCTCAACCCGCCCGTGGACACGCGGATCCACGTCGGTGACAGCCTGCTCGTGGTCGCCGAGGACGCGGAGACGACCCACCTCACCGACGGGCCCGCGCCGGACGACCGGACGGCGACCGCTCCCGCGCCACCGGTGGGGCCGACTACCGCTCCCGCGCCCCCGGTGCCGCACGGAACGTCGGCAGGCCCGGCAACACCCGCGACCACAAGAGCCCCGGCAGCCCCGCCGGCCGCCCCGCCGGAACGGCTCCTCCTCCTGGGATGGAACCGCAGGGCGCCCCGGATCGCCGACCAGCTGGCGCGCCGTACACCCCCCGGGTCGGAGCTCGACGTCGTCGCCGAGCCGCGCGCCGCGACGGTCACCGGCATCCGGGCCGTCGGCGAAGCGGTCGGACACCGCCTCTCCGTCCTCCACCGCCTCGGCGACCCGACCCTGGCGGAGACGATGGACTCCCTGGACCTCACCCCGTACGACGCCGTGATCGTGCTCGGCCCCGATCGCCGCCAGGGCCACGACGACCCGGACGACCGGACCCTCGTCACCCTCCTCCAGGTGCGGGCGCGGGAGCGGGCGAGCGGACGACGCGTCCCCGTCGTCACCGAGATGACCGACGACCGCAACCGGCTGATCGCCCCCGTGACCCCCGGAGCCGACTTCGTCGTCAGCGGCAGGACGATCGGTCTCCTGATGACCCAGATCTCCCAGAACCCGCACCTGACCGCCGTGTTCGAAGAGCTCTTCGCCGCGGAGGGCAACACCCTCCACCTCCACCCGGCCGACCGGTACGTCATGACGGGACGCGCGACCGCCTTCGCCGACGTGGTCGCGTCGGCGGCCCGCCAGGGGGCGCGGGCCATCGGCTACCGCTCCTACGCCCGTTCCCTGACCGCCCCGCACCACGGGGTACGGCTCAACCCCCCGAAGGCCCACGTCCGGCACTGGCACCCCGACGACGAGGTCGTGGTCATCGCACCGGAGGACTGACCCGGGCGGCGATGGCCCGCGCACAGACCAGGGACTCGGTCCGCGTCGTGTCGACCTCCAGGTCGTAGGACACGCCCCGGTGGACCGTCTCCGCCTGCGACGCGGCCATTCCCTCGGTCCGGTCCCCGCGCGCGACCTCACGGCCCGCGGCGGTCGCGCTGTCGCACCGCACGCCGACCCAGAGCACCGGGAGCTCGCCGAGAGCCGTCCGCCAGCGCTGCTGGGAGGCGGCTCCGCCGAGGAAGACGTCGTCGATGATGATCCGCGCGCCCGCGCGGGCCATCGCCACGATGCCTTCCGTCCAGGCCGCCTCCAGTGTCCGGAAGTCCTCGCCGACACTCACCCCGCCGTCCGCCGCGAAGACGATCCCGCCGTCCGACGCCTGCATCCTGGCGGGCAGGGCGTCGACGAAGGAGTCGCACCCGAAGGCCAGCCACGGATCGGGCAGTACGGCCTGGAGGCACCGAACGATCCCGGACTTCCCCGAGCTGGAACCACCGTTGAGAATGATCATCTGAGTCGCCACCGCGCCACAGTAGGGCGCGATCACCCGGTACGACACACCTTTTCCACGGCGCTCCACCTCGGCGCAGGTCCGGACCCGCCGCCGTCGTCGTACGCCCACCGGCAACCTTTCCCGGGGCGGCGGCGACTACCTCTCCGCCCGCCTTTCCGGGACCGGGCACCCCCACGGAAGGAAGTACGACGTGAGTGAGACCCGTAGCAGGGCGAGGCACCGCAGGCGCAGGACGGCGCTGGTGGCAGGGGTCCCGGCGGCCGTCGCCGCGGCGGGGGTTCTGGCGTACGGCACGGCCTTCGGGGCGTTCGGCGAGGACGCGCGGCCCAGGGCCGCGGCGGCCGCAGCTCCGGCGTGGGCGCGGGCCGTCGCCGACGGCTTCGCGTCGGTCGACGCGCTGGGGCAGAACGGGACGTACGGCGGACGCGACGGCCGGACGGTCACCGTGCGGAACCTCGCCGACCTGGAGAAGTACGCGACGGCGCCCGAGCCGTACGTCATCGTCGTCGCCGGGACGATCACCGTGAACCCCAAGGGCAGGGAGATCAAGGTCGCCTCCGACAAGACGATCGTGGGCTCGGGCACCTCCGGCCACATAGTCGGCGGCGGCTTCTTCCTCGGTCAGGGCGTCCACAACGTCATCATCCGGAACCTCACGATCCGGGACTCGTACGAAGGCGTCTGGAACGACAAGGAGCACGACTTCGACGCGGTCCAGATGGACGGCGCGCACCACGTGTGGATCGACCACAACGACCTGCGGCACATGGCCGACGGCCTGATCGACAGCCGCAAGGACACCACCTACGTCACGGTGTCCTGGAACCGGCTGCGGAACAACAACAAGACCTTCGGCATCGGCTGGACACCCAACGTCACCGCCGACCTGACGATCCACCACAACTGGTTCCACGAGACGGAACAGCGCAACCCGTCCACCGACAACGTGGCCCACGCCCACCTCTACAACAACTACCTCCAGGACGAGACCGGCACGGGTGTGACCTCGGCCTACGGCAACTACGCCCGCGGCGGTACGAGGATGGTGCTGGAGAACAGCTACTTCCAGGGCCTGAACAACCCCGTGATCAAGGACGCCACCGCCGGCCTCGTACAGCGCGGGAACGTCTTCTCCGGCACGAGCGGCCGCAACGAGAGCGGCGGCACGGCCTTCGACCCGAAGACGTACTACGACTACACCCTCGACCCGGCGGTCGCGGTGCCCGCGCTTCTCAAGTCCGGCGCCGGACCCCGCAGTTCCATCGGTACGACGGCCGCGGCCACGACCGGTGCGGCCGCCGCCCCCACGACCCTGACCGTGGCCAAGGACGGCAGCGGTCAGTACACCAGCGTGCAGAAGGCCGTCGACGCCGTACCCGCCGGCAACACCTCCCGGGTCGTGATCCAGGTGAAGCCGGGCGTCTACCGCGAGACCGTCAAGGTGCCGGCGAACAAGCCCCACGTCACCATCCGGGGCACCGGCGCCGGCCGCAAGGACACCGTCCTCGTCGAGGGCCACGCCGCCGGCATGACCAAGCCGGACGGGTCGGGCACGTACGGCACCGGAGGCAGCGCCACCGTCGCCGTCGAGGCCGACGACTTCCAGGCCCACAACCTCACCGTCTCCAACGACTTCGACGAGTCCCGGAACCAGCACGTGAACGGCCACCAGGCGGTGGCCCTGCGCACCGCCGCCGACCGGATCGTCCTCGACGGCGTCATCGTCAGCGGCGACCAGGACACCCTCCTCCTCGACACGGCGGCCCGCGACAGGACGGGCCGGGTCCGGGTCACCAACTCCTACGTCATCGGCAACGTCGACTTCGTCTTCGGCCGGGCGACAGCGGTGATCGACAGGTCCGTCATCACCCTGAAGAAGCGCTGGGACGGCACCTCGGCCGGATACGTCACGGCGCCGAGCACTCCCGCGGGCCGCAAGGGCTTCCTCATCACCCGCTCGACGTTCAACGGCTCCGTCGCCACCGGCAGTTTCTTCCTCGGCCGCCCCTGGCACGCGGGCGGGGACGCCACCCTCGACCCGCAGACCACGGTCCGCGACAGCTCCCTGAGCGGCGCCGTCAGGGCCACCCCCTGGTCGGACATGGGCGGCTTCTCCTGGAAGGGCGACCGCTTCGCCGAGTACCGCAACACCGGACCCGGCGCGGGCACGGCGAGCGGTGACCGCCCGCAGCTGACGGACGCCCAGGCCGCGGACCAGGAGATCGCGGACTGGCTCGGCGACTGGACCCCCGTCGTGGAGTGATCCACCGAACGGCTCGCTTCGCACCGCCCCTCCCGCGCCCTACGCTTCGTCGCGTACGCCCTCGCCGACCACGGAGGAGTCCCGATGATCACCTGGCGCCGACTCGGCGAACCCGACTTCCCCCGGGTGGGGCGGTGGCTGGCGGAGCCGCATGTCGCACGCTGGTGGAACCACGAGACCTCTCCCGAGGCCGTCGCGCGCGACTTCGGCCCCGCCGCCCGGGGCGAGGAGCCGTCGGAGGACCTGCTCGTCATGGTCGACGGCCGACCGATCGGCCTCGTGCAGCGCTGCCAGTTCGCCGACTACCCGGAGTACGTCGCCGAACTGGCGGATGCCGACGTCGAGGTGCCGGACGGGGCGATGAGCATCGACTACCTGATCGGCGATCCCCGGATGGTCGGCCAGGGCCACGGCGCACGGATGATCCGCGCGATCGTCGGGGCGACCTGGACCGACCATCCGGACGCCACGGCGATCGTCGTCCCCGTCCACGCGGCCAACCGGGCGTCCTGGCGGGCGCTGGAGAAGGCCGGACTGCACCGTGTCGCGGAGGCCTCGCTCGAACCCGACAACCCCGTCGACGACAGGGCGCACTACGTCTACCGCGTCGACCGCCCGAGCTGACCGGAGCCCACACCGACCGTGTCGGCAGGGGGCTTCTCAGGAAGGCTGCCGCGCCGCGTCCCCCAGGGCCAGGAGCAGCGTGGTGAGGGCGGGATGGAGGGGTACGCCCTCCCGGACGGCCGCGTGCACCGTCCGCGCCGGGCGGGGGTTCCGTACCCTGCGCAGGGTGATGTCCGTACGGCGGCCGCCCGCGCCGGGGCGCGGACCGAGGCCCGCGCCGACCCGGGGGCCGAGACCGACTCCGAGCCGGGGGACGAGGGTGACTCCGAGACCGGCGGCGACGAACCCCAGCGCGGTCGCGTAGTCCTCGCTCCGCGCCACGAAGCCGGGGCTGAATCCCGCCGCGGCACACGCACCGAGCATCACGTCGAGGCAGGGCCCCTGGGGTTCGCTCCCGATCCACGGCTCGTCCGCGAGATCGGCCAGATCGAGGACGCGCCGCGCGGTCAGCGGGTGCCCCGGCGGCAGCGCGACGAGGTACTCGTCGTCGAGCAGGTGGACGAGGCGGATGCCCGGGATCCTGTCGTCGCGCGGCCGGACCACGATCGCCACGTCCGCGTCGCCCCGTGACACCTCGGACAGCGCGTCCTGGGGATCGAGGAGGGTGAGGTCGAGCCGTACGCCGGGATGCTCGCCGCGGAGCCGCGCCACCGCGGGCGCGACCAGCAGGGGACCGACCGAGCCGAAGTAGCGGATGGCCAGCCGGCCGGTCCGCCCTGCGCGCAGGTCGGCGAGCGCGGCCTCGGCCTCGGCGAGGTTCCGGCTGATGACCGCAGCGTGCCGGGTGAGGAGCAGGCCCGCCGCCGTCGGCCGGACGCCCCGGCCGACCCGTTCGAGCAGGGCGATCCCGGCCTCCTTCTCCAACACCGCCACCTGCTGACTCACCGCGGAGGGCGTGTACCCCAGCTCCGCCGCCGCGGCCGTCACCGATCCGCTGTCGACCACGGCCCGCAGGATCTGCATCCGCCTCACATCAAGCATGTAGCGGACCTTAACAGTGATGAAGGATCGTGTGATTGTGCTGATGAGTCCTCTCGCGGCATCGTGGCTCTCCTCAGCGGATTCTTCAGGGAGGAGCCGGGCGTGAAGAATGCTGCGGGTGGAGCGCGGGCCGGTGTCCGGATGGGCGTACTCGCCCTGCTGTGGGGATCGACCTTCCTCTGGATCGAGCTGGCCCTGCGTGTCCTGTCCCCGGTCCAGGTCACCGTCGCCCGCTGTCTCCTCGGCGCCGGGACCCTCCTCGCCCTGTGTCTCGTCACCGGGCGGGGGCTGCCCCGTGGCCCTGCCGTCTGGGGCCGTGTCCTCGTGGCGGCCTTCTGGTGCAACGCCCTGCCGTTCGCGCTGTTCAGCGTCGGCCAGCAGACGGTCGGCTCCGGACTGGCCGGTGTGCTGAACGCGACGACCCCGCTCTGGTCCCTCCTGCTCGGCCTCGCCATCGGCACGGAGCGGGGCCCGAGCCCGGTACGGATCGGCGGCCTGCTGCTCGGCTTCGTCGGAGTGGTGGTGATCTTCGCCCCCTGGCAGGGAACCGGACGGATCGGCTGGGGCGCCTTCGCGATCGTCGCCGCGGCGGCGAGCTACGCGATCGGCTTCGCCTACATGGGGCGCCATCTCGTCGGTCGCGGTTTCGCGACCCTCTCCCTGTCCTCGGCCCAGCTGCTCGCCGCCGCGGCGCTGACCGGCATCGCCCTGCCGTTCGGCGGTTCGGTCCCGGTCCACATTCCTCTGACCGGCGTCGTCGTGGTGGCCGTCCTGGGGATCTTCGCCACCGGAATCACCTTCCACCTCACGTATCGGATCATCGCCGACGAAGGCGCGACCAACGCCGCCACCGTCGGCTATCTGCTGCCCGTGGTGTCGCTGGTCCTCGGATTCGTCGTCCTCGACGAGCCGTTCAGTCCGCGTGGATTCGTCGGCATGGTGATCGTGCTCGTCGGCGTGGGCATGACGCGCCGCAAGAAGCCGGTGGCCGGGCGGCCGGTCGCCGCCCACGCCGCGTCCTGACCCGGCGCACCCTCCGCGAGGGCCGGGGGACCGGGAGCGTCACGCCCCGGGCGAGCCGGCCCGGACGGGCCCCTCGGGTGTGCCGGCCCGGACGGGCCTGGCCGGTTCGAAGCCGCGGGTCAGCAACCGGACGGCGAGGGTCACCTCCCAGGCGAACACCGGGAGCGCGGCGAGGGTTCCCACGGCGGACAGCTGCGCGTACAGACCGAAGAGCACGGCGACCGCCGAGGCGCAGATGAGCGTGCCACCCGCGAGCCCGAGGAGGGCGATCGGCCTCGGCACCAGCCCGGTTCGGAGCATGACGTACGCCAGGACCAGGGTGTTCGCGCCCAGGAACACGTTGGGGCCGAGCAGGAACGTCCAGTCGTGCACCGCGGCCAGCGCCGTCGCGGCGGCCTCGAAGGCGCCCGTGTCGGTGGCCGGGGAACCCTGCGCGAGGTCCTGACGCAGGGACACCACCGCCAGCAGGCTGACGATGCCGACGGCGATCACCGCCGCTTCGAGCAGACGGCCGCACACGTAGCCGACGGCCAGGGCCTCGTGCCGGCGCCTGATGGTCGGGTACAGAGCGACCCCGGTGCCGATCACGGCGACGATCAGCACCATCTCGCTCAGCGCCCCGGCGAGGACGCGTGCGTCCGGGCCCGAACCGGCCACGTACGCGGCGCCGTCGAGCGCGGGGCGGTACAGGGCGAGCCCTGCTATCGCGGCGACTTCGGTGACCAGGAACAGTGCTCCGGTCACCGCCGCGGTCCTTCTGGCTGCGTCCACGGACTCTCCCCGACTCCTGAGGTGTACGGCGTACACCCACCTTGTGGCGGTCACCCTAGGTGTACGGCGTACACTCGTCAAGGGCGGCAGGTCACCGTCCCCCACGAGGGAACGGGAGCAGGGCAGATGACTCAGCAACGCGGGACCGGCGACCGCGCCCCCCTGAGCAGGCAGCGGGTCCTGCGCGCCGCGGTCGCGCTGGCCGACGAGACGGGGGCCGAGGCGTTCAGCATGCGCCGCCTGGCCCAGGAGCTCGGGGTGGTCCCGATGGCGCTCTACAAGCACGTGGCGAACAAGGAGGAGCTGCTCGACGGCATGGTCGACCTGGTGGTCGGCGACATCGCCCCGCCGGCTCCCGGCGCACCGTGGAAGACGGCCGTACGCGAACAGGTCCTCTCCGCCCGGCGCGTGCTGCTGCACCACCGCTGGGCCGCGCGCGTCATCGAGTCACGCACCGCCCCGACCCCTGCCGTGCTCGGCCATCTCGACTCCGTTATCGGCACCTTCAGGGACGGCGGACTCTCGGCGGACCTCACCCACCACGCGATGCACGCGCTGGGCAGTCGCCTACTGGGCTTCTCCCGCGAACTGTTCACCAACGGCGAGGCCGAACAGGGGCCTGCCGCGCCGGGGTCCGACAAGCCGGACTCCACCGAGCCGGTCTCCATCGCGCATGAGTCCGCCGATCCCGGCCGAGCCGCGCGGATGGCAGAGGCCTATCCGCGTGTCGCGGAGATCGCGGCCGCGGCCGCCCACGACCCGGACTCGGCGGTCGGCGGCGGCTGCGACGACCAGTTCGAGTTCGAGTTCGCCCTCGACCTCCTCCTGGACGGCATCGAGCGCCTCCACGGCCAGGGTTGGACCTCCGCCAGAACCACGCCCTGAGGGCCTCAGCCGTCACAGGCCTCAACCGCCCCAGGCCTCAACCGCCACAGGCCTCCAGCAGGGCCCGGCCGTGCCGCAGCAGACGTTCGTCGTCGGCGCAGCGGTAGCGGACGCGGCCCGTTCCGCCCGTGTTGTTGTGACGGCGCGCGGCGGCGAGCTCCTCGCGGACCAGTGGGACGGCGGAACCGGCCGCAGGGCCCATGCGCGCCCACACGCCCGCGACGTCCGGGCGGTTGTCGGGATGTGCCGACCAGGCGCGCAGCAGCACGGGCAGGGACTCCTCGGTGTCCCGGCCGGCCTGCCACAGGGCCACCGCGAGGGCGCCCTCGACCCAGCCGCCGTTCTCCTCGGGCGAGGCGACGAGCCGACGCAGCACGGGCAGCAGCGTCGCGGCCCCGGTCCCCATGCGGGCGATCAGTCGCAGCGCGTCGTACCGCTGGGGCCAGTGCTCCGCCGCGAGGCCCGAGGACAGCGCGGGAAGCACGGCCTCCGCCCCGCCCCCGACCGCCCAGAGGGCGGCGGCCGCGTCGACGCGGTGGTGCGGCTCGCCGTCCACGGCCAGAGCCCGCAGCTCCGGCAAGGCCTCGCGGGCCGTCCCGCCGAGCCGGGCCAGCGCCCGCAGCGCGGGAACCCGCGCCTGCCGGGCGACGTCCCCGGAAGCCCGCAGGAGGCGCAGGGCGGGCTCCACCGCCTCGGCGGACCCGGTGGCGGCGGCGGCCTTCAGCAGGTGCTCCGTACGACCCGGCCCCCTCCCGGGGGTGATCCGGGCCAGTCGCCCGACCAGGACGGGCACCAGCGCAGCGGCCGCCTCCGGGTCCAACCGCTCGATCCAGTCGCCGAGGTCCTCCGGCACATGACCGAACCGCAGCACCTGGACGAGCCCGGGCACGGACCGCGCGTCCCCCTGCGCGGCGAGCGCGCGGAGCGCCGCCCCGTAGGACGTCTCGTGCCACCGGGCCTGCGGCGGGAACTCCGGGCCGGCCGCCACCCGCTCCGCCAGCGCGCCGGCGGCCGGGCCGCCGATCGCGTACAGCCGCTCCAGCTCCGAGGCCGCCCACCGGACGATGCGGTGGTCGGCCTCCCGGAGCTGCTCGCCCAGGAGTCGTACGGACTCCTCGTACGGGCCCCGCCAGCCCGTCAGCAGCAGCCCGCTCATGTCGATCGCCTCGCGCCGCTGGCCCCAGTCGGGGCTGCGCAACTGGTCCTCGAGGAGCGTGAAACGGTCGCCCACCCGGTCGCCCAGGGCGCGATGGAGCTCCCCGAGCAGCTCCGTCGCCCAGGGAGCCTTCACCGAACCGCGCTGCGACGCTCTGAGCCGGCGCAGGTAAGAGATCATCGTCGGCGTCTCCCACCCGGACGCCGCGCCCGCGGCGTCAGCCGAACCCGCTTCCGCCTCGTCCGCCTCCTCCGCCGCCTCCCGGGCTTCGCGCATCACCTCGACGGCGAGCTCCGCAGACCGCTCCGGCAGCAGCCCGGGCGCACAGCGGGCCAGCTGTACGAGAGCCGACAGCCGCAGCCCCGGGTCACCCGGGCCGTCCCCACGGGTGAGGAGGGCTGCCAGAGCGGTGCCCGACCGCTCGGCGAACTCCGGCTTCCTGATGCCCAGTTCACCGACGGCCGCCGCCAGGGCCCGCAGCGCGCCCCCGTCCCGTTCCACCGCGAGCCGCTCGTGCAGCGCGGCCAGCACCGCGCCCGGATCGTCGTGCAGCTGCACCAGCGCACCCGGCACCGCGCACCGCAGGCCCGCGTCGGGGTCGCCGAGGAGGCCGAGGAGCATCCCGCTGCGTGCCCTGGTGTCGGACTCGGCCCGGGCCAGGGTCGCCGCCCAGGCGGCGTACTCCTCCTCGTCGTCGGACCAGAAGTCCATCTCCTCGGGGTCCCGGCCGTCGCCGTCGATGCTGCGCAACAGCTCGACGATCTCACCCCGTCCCGGCAGCCCGGCCGTCGCGACCAGCTGGAAGAGGAACGGGACACACGCCACGGTGCTGTCGTACACGTCCCCCTGGTGGTGCACCGCGCCGTACATCCCGTCGAGCGCGATCTCCCGCTCGGCCGGGTCCGGCGAGGCGAGCCCCCGCAGGAGCCCCGGCACGTCGGAGGCGTCGCCGTACGCATGACCCATGGACGCCCAGTCGACGTCGTCGATCCCCGTGAACATGATCGCCAGTCTGGCGCACACCACCGACAGGCGATCGATTAGCTCATACGTTCGAATCTATGCCTATGCTGGAACCATGACCGCACGACGACCGGGCCGCCCGGGCCTCCCCGGCTTCCAGGCGTCCCTGTTCGACCAGACCTCCGACATCGGGCCCGGCCCGCTGGACGGCGTCCGGCGGACGCCGCTCGACGGCGGCGCCTGGGTCGACCACCTGCCGGGCTGGCTCCGCGGTGCCGACGCCCTGTTCGAGGAGCTGACCGTGCGCGTGCCGTGGCAGGCCGAGGAGCGCAGGATGTACGACCACGTCGTCGCCGTGCCGCGCCTCCTCGCGTACTACCGCGAGGGCGCCCCCCTCCCGCACCCGGCTCTCGTCGAAGCGCGTGACGCGCTCGGGGCCCACTACGCGGCCGAGCTCGGCGAGCCCTTCGTCACCGCCGGACTCTGCCTCTACCGCGACGGCCGCGACAGCGTCGCCTGGCACGGCGATCGGAGCGGCCGCTCCGCCACGCAGGACACGATGGTCGCCATCCTCTCCCTCGGGCACCCCCGGGACCTCGCCCTCCGCCCCCGCGGCGGCGGGCCCGTCGCCCTCCGACTCCCCCTGGGCCACGGCGACCTGGTCGTGATGGGCGGCTCGTGCCAGCGCACCTGGGAGCACGCGATCCCCAAGACGAGCCGCGCCGTCGGGCCCCGCGTCAGCGTCCAGTTCCGTCCGCGTGGCGTGGGCTGAGCGACGACCGAGTGCCCCTGTCGAGGTCCTCCGGCGGCGCGTGATTCCCCACCTCTTGGAATGGGCATGTCACTGGCGCCCGTGTGTACCGTGCGCACCATGCGCACCGCGCACCGTCGATTCCAGGACAGGGAGTTGGAGTGAGGATCACGCGCCACCTCGTCAAGGGGGCACTCACCCTCGGCAGTTCTCTCGCGTTGCTCGTCGCCCTGCCGGGCAGCGCCTTCGCCGCCCCGCCCCCGGCTCTCCCCGCGAACGCGGACGGACTGGAGCAGACGTTCCAGCCGGCGTACGACTACGACACGGACGGCTGCTACCCCACGCCCGCCATCGGCGCCGACGGCACGATCAACGGCGGGCTCAACCCCTCCGGCGCCCTCAACGGCCAGTGCCGCGACTCATGGGATCTCACCAACACCAACGGCTATGCGCGCTACAAGTGCAACAACGGCTGGTGCGCGATCATCTACGGCCTGTACTTCGAGAAGGACCAGGCCGTGGCCGGCAGCGGACTCGGAGGACACCGCCACGACTGGGAGCACGTCGTGGTGTGGGTCCAGAACAACCAGGCACAGTACGTCTCCACCTCCGCCCACGGAGGCTTCTCCGTGTACGGACGCGACCGGATCCGCTGGGACGGAACCCACCCCAAGATCGTCTATCACAAGGACGGCATCAGCACACACTGCTTCCGCCCCGCGAACTCCAACGACGAGCCGCCCGAGAACCACCAGCACTCCTGGCAGTTCCCGAGCCTGGTCGGCTGGAACGGCTACCCCGCGGGCCTGCGCGACAAGCTCACGCAGGCCGACTTCGGCAGCGCGGTCTTCGGACTCAAGGACGGCAACTTCAACGCCCACCTGGCGAAGGCCAAGCCGTCCGGCATCGCCTTCGACCCCTACGCCTGACGGGAACGACCTACCTCCGTCCTCCGTCCTTCGTCCTTCGTCCTTCGTCTGTCCGCCCCGGTGCCGCGCGACGCCGGGGCGCACAGGCGGCGCCGCCGCCCCCTCCCTCCCTCGTCCCTCACCCCGACAATTCGGTGGTGGCCCGGTCCGCCCCGGGGCGAGGATCGAGGGATGAGCACCTTCCTGGAGACCGAACGGCTCGTGCTGCGCCCGTTCACCGACGCCGACGCCGAGCATCTGTTCGCGCTGGACAGCGATCCCGACGTCATGCGCTTCATCAACGGCGGTCGGCCGACGAGCCGCGAGGCGGTCCGGACGCGGGTCCTGCCCCGGCTCCTCCACGAGCACCCGTGCACGGGGACCCGCGGCTACTGGGCCGCGGAGGAGAAGGCCACCGGAGGGTTCCTGGGCTGGTTCGAGTTCCGGCCCCTGGACGACGGCAGCCCTGCGGTGGTCGAGCTCGGCTACCGACTGAACAGGGCGGCCTGGGGCAGCGGATACGCCACGGAAGGATCACGGGCCCTGATCCGCAAGGGGTTCACGGACCTCGGTGTGGAGCGGGTGACCGCGAACACCATGGCGGTCAACGCGGGATCCCGGCGCGTGATGGAGAAGGCGGGCCTGTCCTTCCTCCGGAGCTTCACCGGTGACTGGCCCGAGGCGATCGAAGGCTCCGAGCACGGTGAGGTCGAGTACGAGCTCACCCGCACCGCGTGGGAGCGACGCCCTTAGAGGTCCTCTCATTTGGCCGGTCGGTAGGCTGCGGGCCGTGGTGGGGATTGTTGAGCGGCTGGTACCGGACGAGTTGTGGGAGCTGTTCCAGCGGGTGGTGCCGGAGGCTCCTTCGCGGCCTCAGGGTGGTGGCCGGCGTCGGCATGGCGACCGGGAGGTGCTGGCCGCGATCGTGTTCGTGGCCACGTCGGGCTGCACGTGGCAGCAGTTGCCATCCGTGTCGTTCGGACCATCGGGAGCGACGGCCACCAGTATTGCCTGCACCCTCATCTGCTACCGCAGACTCGCCTGCTGATGTGGGTGCGCAGAAGCTGAACCGCCAGGTCATGGTCATAGAGAGTGGTCATGTCCAGGGGGGTGACCGTCTGGATCTGCGAGTTCCGGATCCGCACCGAAGGCCAGCAGCACGGCAGTGGTGTGCACAGTCAACGGCCGGCCACTCTGCAGGGTGCTATCCCCTTCGGTATCGATCGCGTGCGTCAGCAGCGTCATGTTGCTGAAGACCTCATCGGGGTCTGACCCGTGGGCGAGCAGGCGGGGTCAGCCTCACGCTGGCCGGGATGACGGACGACTGGTGGTGGGCCGCTCCGGGCGCGGCGGCTGTCGCCACGGCCTTCGCCGCCGTGGGGTACACCCGCAAGATCCTTCACCGGTCCGGGCGCCGGACCCGAGGCCCCGGGCCGGGCTCAGGCGACCGCGCGGAGCGATAGACCGGGATCGTGAGCGGGCCACGCGCCGAGAGCGGAACGGGACGACGGGTCCCGCCCGAACCGCCCCCGGCCGACAGCCGCCGTACCCGTCCCGCCCCTGGTCGTGTCAGCGGACGATGCCGTGGGTCTGGGGGACCGATGCGGGGCGGGCGCGGGAGAGTCTCGCGGCGGTTCCGCGGGCGTTCTCGAAGGCCGCCACCGCGTTGCCGTCCTTCCGCCAGGGCGGGGCGCCGCACCACGGTCCGATCTGGCGGAACTGCTCCAGGGCGCCCGCGTACAGCATCGACCTCAGCATGTGGTGGGCCAGCAGGTGCCGCAGGAGCGGCAGACGCTCGTCGTCCGGCGGGACCTGCTCGAACGAGGCGGCGACCCGCTTGAGCGTGTTCCTGGACAGCGGGGTGACGGGAGCGGTGTCGAAGGAGGACCGCTCGGTGAGTTCGTCGAGCGCGTGCAGGTAGATCCCGGCGAGCGGGCTGCCGGACGGAGCCTTGCGCACCGCCTGGCGCGCGAACCGCAGCATGCGCCGGTCGCTGCCGAACCACTTGGCGCACCAGTACTGGAGGGCCTGCCAGTGTCCCTCGTAGTGGTGCGGCGCGCGGGCGACGAGCCCGTCCCAGAGTGGCCTGAACGCCGCCCGAGGGTACTGTGCACCTCGAGACGCCGTGATCATGACGACCCACGGGCCCGGGTTCGCGGGGTCGAGCAGCGCTGCCTTCCGGGCTTCCTCGATGGCGGCCGGGAGCAGTGCCTTGAAACGCTCCATGTCCGAGGTCATGACCTCGTGGGCGTACCCGCTGCCCCGGATCGCCCACGCGCGGTGGACCATCAGGCTCGCGTTGAGGGTCGCGGCGTCGCAGTCGTCCGGCTCGGCGGTGCGCCAGGCGTCGAGCCAGGCGTCGTCCTCCTCGGCGACGTGCTGGAGGAGAGCGAGCCGGGTCCAGCGCTCGTCCCAGTCCTCGCCCGCTTCGCCGACGTACCGCGCTGCGGTCTTCCAGTTCCCCCGCCGGGCGGCGTCGACGACGGCCTGCCGCTCCTCCTGACGGTGCGTCGCCGGGGGAGGGCCGGGGCGTCGGGAGTCGAGTGCCTCGCGCGGCGGAAGGCCGTGATCGGTGGCGACGAAGTGATCCGCGACCCAGGTGGTGGCGTGTCGGGGGCTGATCAGGAGGCGGTAGAGCCCGACGAGAAGCACTGCGAGCAAGGCTCCGAGGAAGAGTGTCACGGCGGGAGATCATTCCCGACCCGGTCACTCTCCGCAATACTTCAGGCCAACGAAAAGGTGAGGTCAGAGCCGGAGCGGCCAACCGCCCTCCCTGGCCGCCGAGCGCACGGTGACCGTGAGCGAGCGCATCACGCCGCCCGGGCCCCACTCCTCCCACGGCCGAGCGCGATCCTGGCCCCCACTCCACCCTCAGTTCGAGCGCGGTCTCGGCCCCCCTCCTCCCGCGGTCCGCGCGCGGTCTCGGTCCGCGCTCCGGCTGCCCGCCGCCCGCGCTCCCGCCGCCTGCCACCAGGGCGGGCAGCCCGCGTTCGGGCGCGCCTCGCGGACGTCCGGATCATGACGGCTTCAGCGCACCCCTCGGCGCACCAATACAGGTGTGCGATTGTCGGCCGCGCGTGATAGTCACTACACCCACGGGTGGGACGATGATCAACCACCCGTGCGCTACAGCAAGGGGTGGGGATATGGCGTTGCTCCGGGACTTGGGGAACACGCTGGGACGATGGACGGGCAGGCCCGTCGCGCGCGTCGACAAGGACTCCGGCGATCCGGACGCTCGGCGTGTCCGTGAGGCAGCCGAGGCCGGGGACTGGGAGACCGTACGGGACGTGCTCGACGCGCGGCCCGAGAGCGAGGACCGTACGGGCCTTCTGTGGGCCGTCGGTGACGTCGTCGGCACGGAACGGTGGATCGCCGACGTCGTGGCGGCGGAGCCCCAGGCCGCGCTGCCGCGGCTCGTGGCGGCCGTCCGCCACATCAGCTGGGCGTGGGAGGCCAGGACCGGCGCCCGTGCCTCGCACGTGTCCCGCGAGCAGTTCCAGCTCTTCCACGACCGGCTGGCCACGGCCGAGACCTGGCTCTACGAGGTCGCCGAGCGCCAACCCGGCTGGACCTCGCCCTGGTATGCCCTCCAGGTCACGGGCCGGGGACTCCAGGTCGAGCGGGACGTGGCACGGCGTCGCTTCGAGGCGGCCGTCCGCCGCGACCCCCACCACCTGGGCGCGCACCAGCAGCGGTTGCAGCAGGTCTGCGAGAAGTGGGGCGGCTCCCACGAGGAGATGCACGCGTTCGCCCGTGCGTCGGCGTTCGCCGCGCCCGGGGGGACGCTCCTCGGTCAGCTGGTCGCGGTCGCGCACCTGGAGCACTGGCTCGCCCTCGACTCCGGCCCCGACTCCCGCTACATCGGGCGCCCCGAGGTGGTCGCCTCGCTCCGCGAGGCCGCAGACCACTCGATCCGCCACCCGGACTTCGTACGGGGACGCGGCTGGCTCCAGGTCTACAACACCTTCGCCATGGCGTTCTCGCTGGCAGGCGACGTCGCCTCCGCGCGAGAGTGCTTCCGGGCCACGGAGGGGCGGGTCACCGAGTTCCCCTGGAACTACCTCAACGGCTCCGACCCGGCGAAGGCGTTCAAGGAGTACCGCGCCTACACCGGAGGCTGACCGGAGCGGGACCGGCACGGACCTCGGGACTGGCAGGGACCTGTCGGGACCGGGACAGAGGCCGGGTGCGGCGGATGTCAGCCCTCCCACGGCCCGTTGTCCGGAAGCCCGGGGCCCGTCCACGGACCCTCGCCACGCACGCCGTTCGGGTACGACGCTCCCGCGCGGGGCACCGGCCGCGTCCGGATCCACCCACGGGCCGAGTCCAGACCCGAGCACGGGTCGAGTCCGGACCCACGCACGGGGTCGGGACCCACGCACGGGGCGAGTCCGGACCCACGCACGGGGTCGCGACCCACGCACGGGTCGAATCCGGAAACCGGGCACGGTCCGAGTCCGGCCCGTCCCGAGCAACGGTCCCCAGCCGCGTACCAGACGAGGTCCGGATCATCCACGGCCCGAACCCCGAGCCGCGCCCACCCCACCCCTCAAGCCCGCCCCGCCGCTCCACCCGCCCCTCCGACACACCCGATCACGCCCCACCCACTCCCAGGAGCGGGCGGGCACGCACCGAAGGACCGCCCCAGGTGTCCCAGTCCCAGACTCCCGAGACCTCCCCGACCGACCACACCTTCCAAGTGGATCTGCGGGGCCTGGTCGACCTGCTCTCCCACCACCTCTACTCCAGCCCCCGCGTCTATCTGCGCGAGCTGCTGCAGAACGCCGTCGACGCCATCACCGCCCGGCAGGCCCTCACGCCCGGCGCCGCCGGCGCGATCACCGTGCGCACCGGAGAGACGCTGACCATCACGGACACCGGCATCGGCCTGTCCGAGGCCGACGTGCACCGGTTCCTCGCCACCATCGGACGCAGCTCCAAGCGGACCGTCGGCGGCGCTCTCGACGGCGCGGGCCTCGACGCGGCCCGCGGCGAGTTCATCGGCCAGTTCGGCATCGGCCTGCTGGCCTGCTTCGTCGTCGCCGACGAGATCACCGTACTGAGCCGCTCCGCCGCCGACCCGGCCGCGCCCACCGTTGAATGGCGCGGCCACTCCGACGGCCGGTACACCATCCGCACCCTGCCGTCCGCGACGCTCCCCGAGCCCGGCACGACCGTGAAGCTCGTCCCGCGTGCCGACAACGCCGAATGGACCAGCCCCCAGCAGGTCGTCTCCCTCGCCCGGCACTACGGCGGACTCCTGCGCCACGACGTCACCGTCATCGACCCGCGCGGCGAGAGCCACCGGATCAACGCGGCGCCGCCGTGGGAGCAGACGCACCGCTCCCCGCTCGCCAAGCGGGAGGCGTACACCGCGTACTGCCGCGAGCTCTTCGACTTCGCCCCGCTCGACACCATCGAGCTGGACCTGCCGGCCGCCGGACTACGCGGTGTCGCCTACGTCCTGCCGACGGCGGTCAGCCCGGCTCAGCGCGCCGGGCACCGCGTCCACCTCAAGGGCATGCTCCTCACCGACCAGGCTCCCGAACTGCTCCCCGAATGGGCGTTCTTCGTCCGCTGTGTCGTCGACACCACCAGCCTGCGGCCGACCGCCTCTCGCGAGTCGCTGTACGAGGACGGCACGCTGTCCGCCGTACGGGACGCCCTCGGCGACCGGATCCGCGAGTGGCTCACCGGACTCGCGGCCCGTGACCCCGCTCTCCTGCACCGCTTCATCGACACCCACCACCTCGCGGTCAAGGCGCTCGCCCGCCACGACGACGAGCTGCTGCGTATCGTGCTGCCCTGGCTGCCGTTCGAGACCACCGACGGGAACGTCACCCTGGAGGAGTTCGCGCGGACCCACCCCACGCTCCTCGTGACCCGAAGCGTCGAGGAGTTCCGTCAGGTCGCGCCGATCGCCTCGGCCGCCGGACTCGGGGTCGTCAACGGCGGCTACACCTACGACCGCGACCTCGTCCACCGCCTCCCCGAGATCAGGCCCGGCACCACGGTGACCGACCTCGACCCGACCACCGTCACCGCCCACCTCGACGCCGTCGATCCCGGCGCCGAACTGCGGGCCGCCGCCTTCCTCGCGATCGCCCGCGAGACCATCGGCGTCCACGACTGCGACGTCGTCCTGCGCGACTTCCAGCCCGTCACCGCCCCCGCCCTGCTGCTCGACAACCGCGACGCCCGGCACGAACGCACCCGGTCGAGCCTCGCCGCCGACAGCGACGGCCTGTGGGCCGACATCCTCGGCTCCCTCCGCGAGGAGACCCCGCGCGCCCAGCTCGTCCTGAACCACCTCAACCCGCTGGTCCGCCAGGCCCTCACCATCGCCGAACGCGGACTCGCGGTCACCACCGCCGAAGCCCTCTACGGCCAGGCGCTACTGCTCAGCCGACGCCCCCTGCGCGCCAGCGAGAGCGCCCTGCTCAACCGGGCCTTCATCGGCCTGCTCACCCACGCCATGCACCAGCCCGGCGAGACGGCCCCCGGCTCCGAGCCCCGGAAGGAAATGTAGATGCTGGACACCCCCGAGGCCGTCGTCGAGGCGCTCCGCGAGAACCACGAGCGCCCCCACGGACTGGCGCGCACCGTCACCGCCGAGGAACTCGTCGAGACCGCTGAGGCCTTCGAGAAGCCCGATGTGCTCGTCACCGCGCTCCTGGAACTCATGACGGCCTACGAGTTCACCGGCGAGCACCGCAAGTCGCCCGTCGTCTTCGCCCGCATCCTCAAGCTGTGGGACACCACCCCCGAGTCCTTCAGCCCTTACGAGGCCCACCAGGTCTTCTGGCGCTTCAAGTGGGTGACCACCTCGCTCCTCCAGGTGCCCGAGATGCCCCTGGCATCGATCGGCGGCTGGATCGACCAGATGCGCAGCCGGTATGAGGCCGCCGACCACGCCGTGCAGCCCGTGGCGGCCATGCGTTACCACCTCGCGCACCACACCGGCACCGGCGTCGTGGACGCTTACGACCTCTGGGCCACCCGCTCCCGCACCGAACTCAGCGACTGCGAGGCCTGCGAGACCCGGCACCACGCCTGGCACCACCTGGCCGAGGGCGACGACACCGCCGCCCTCGCCGTCTGGCAGCCGGTCCTCGACCGCGAGCAGGGATGCAGCGAGGAACCCCAGATGAGCCAGGCGCGGGCGCTGCTCCCGCTGCTGCGCGCGGGACGCGCCGACGAGGCGCGCTCCCACCACCTCACCGGCTACCGCAAGGTGCGCGGCACCACCGGCATGCAGGCCGAGGTCGGCTACCACCTGGAATTCTGCGCCCACTCCCGCAACGAGGGCCGCGGCCTGGAGATCCTGGCGGAGAACCGCCCCCTCTTCGAGGCGAAGGGCGCCCCGCTCGACCACCTGCACTTCCTCACCGGCACGGAGGTGTTCCTCGCCCGGCTCGTCGATTCCGGACATGACGACACCGCCGTCGCCGGCCCGCCGGGCCGAGCCTGGACCGCCGCCGAACTCCTCACGCACGTGCGCGCCGAGGCCGAACCCCTCGCCGCCGCCTTCGACACCCGCAACGGCACCACGGCCGTCGGCGATCGTCGCCGGGCCCGGCTCGCCCTCGCCCCGCTGCTCGACGAGCCCCTCCCGCTCGGCCTGCGCGCGACCGTGGCCCGCACCGCGTCGGCCGGCGCCGCGCCCGCCACCCCGGCTCCCGCACGGACCGGCATCCCCGACGACTTCGCCACCCTGGTGCGCGAGGCCCGCCGCCTGGCACGTGACGGCCACCCCGGCGACGACAGGCTCTGGACACGCATCGCCGAACGGCTCGCCGACGCCACCGAGGCGTACGACGACACCCTCGGCCCCGAAGACCTCCTGGCCGCGGAACTCGCCGAACACAGAGCGCAGCAGCTCTGGTTCAAGGACCGCCACATCGACGGTACCGCCGAACTCGACACGGCCGTGCGGCACTTCACGCAACTGGACATGCCCTGGCACGCGCTCGCGGCGAAGGCCCGCTCCCGGGCGTGGACGGCAGCCCCGGGCTCCCGCGACGGCGACGCCGACGGGACCGCACCCGACCGCACCTCGATCCGGACCGAGCTCGACGAGATGCTCCGCGAGGCGGACAAGCTGCTCGCCGCGACCCCCTTCGACAGCGAGCCCCTCGGAGAGGCGGAGGCAGCCTTCGGCACCGACCTGCGCGCCGAGCGCATCCTCAGCTATCTCTCCCTCCACTACTCGGTGGCCTTTACCGCCCACCAGGAGCTGTACGCCGCTCTCTCCCGCATGGAGGAGGACCAGGAGGGCCAGGAGGGCCAGGAGGACCAGGAGGGGACGGGCGACGTCGACACCCTCACCGTTCGGTTCGAGCGCAGCGTCGACACCCTCTGCTCCGAGGCGGCCCGCCTCGGCTACTCCCACCAGGCCGCCAACGCCCGCCAGTTCCGCGCCGAGCTGCTGGCCCGCCGCGGCGCCCTGGCCGACGCCGAACAGGAACTCCGCGCAGCGCTCCAGGAGATCGAATCCGCCGACCGGCCCTGGCGCCGGCCGCGCCCGTCCCTCCATCTCGCTCAGCTGCTGCTCGCCCAGGACCGGCCGCAGGAGGCGACGGACCTGCTCCACTCCGCGATCGCGGACGCCGTCGCCCACGACGACCCGACCTTCCCGCTCGGCCCGACGTACCTGCTGCTCGGCCACGCCGCCACGCACCTCGACGACGCCAACGGAGCCGTACGCCACCTCTCCGAGGCCGCGGCCCGCTTCGACCAGGCGGACGACGCCGGAAGCGCCATCGAGGCGCGCCTCCAGCTCGCCGACGTCCTCGCCCGGTCCGGCCGGCAGGCCGACGCGGTCGCCGTCCTCGAGTCCGCCCTCGTCGACGCGCCGCCCACCGTCGACGGACGCATGCTCGCCCAGGGGCGCCTGACCCTCGGCCGCGGCCTGCGCGACCTGGAGGAGTACCTCCCGGCAGCCGAGGAGCTGCTCCGCCTCGCCGACACCGTCGCGGGCTGGCCCGAGGAGGACCGGGGCGGCGTCCTCACCCTGGTGGCGGCCGAGGCGGCGACCACCCTCGCCCTCGCCGAGCGCTGGGAGGCGGCGGACACCGCGTACGAACGCGCCCTCGCCGCCCACGCCGAGGCGCCCAACCCCCCGCTCATCACCCTGATGATGCGGGAGTTCGCCCGCCTCACCCTCCAGACCCGCGACAGCGAGGGCACCGACACGGCGCTGGAGCACCTGGCCCGCGCCGACGCGGTCCTCGCCGCCCTGCCCTCCGGCGAGGAGGACTTCGCCGTCTGGTACGAACGCGGCGAGAACCACTACCGCCGCGCCCGGGTCCTCGCCGAGGCGGACCGCTTCGACGAGGCACTCCCGGAGGCCGAGGCCGCGATCGCCGCGCACGACGAGGGCGGCGAACGGGGCGAACTCCCGCGGGCCGAGGCGGTCCGCATCGCAGCCCTGATCGAGGGCAACGGCCTCGACCGCGCCGCCGAGGCCATCACCCGTCTGACCGCGGCCTCGGCCCGCTGCCACCGGGCGGGCCACCCCGAGGCGGCCGAGGTCCTGGACGCCCTCCGCCAGGACCTCCGCACCCGCTGACCGGCGGGAAGAGGACGACGGGGGCGGCGCGTCGGCCACCTGGGCCGGCGCGCCGCCCCCTGCGCGCTGACGGGCCAAGGGGACGTGCGGTCGCCGCCCCCGCGCCCTGGAGCGGGTCGGGGCGGCGGACTCAAGCCCGTACCGGTTCATCGGGGATCGCCCGCCGCGCGGTTCGACCCCGTCACGGTCTGGCGCGAACCGTTCACGCGGTGTTCTCGGTGCGGCTGGCGTGACCGGCCCGTACCCGGCAGCCCTGGGGGACCTGCGTACCCGCGTTCTCACCGCGACCCTGCTCTGCGCTCTGCTCGGCGGAGCCGTCGCATGTCAGCCGGCCGACGACTCGGAGGGGCCCGCCACCGGCACGCCGACGAGGGGGCCCGCGTCGTCCGGACCGGGCACCGGGCGACCCGACACGGACCAGGCGAGCGTGCCGAACTTCGTGGGCATGGGACTGCGGTCCGCGCAGGACAGGGCGCAGGAGCTCGGCTTCCACGGGCTCACGTCGCACGACGCGCCGCGCTGAACGGACAGCCCGTCGAACTCATGGCCGTCAAGTTCGGCGAGAACTGCCCGTAGCCAGAGCGGCGGTGAGGCCGTCGGGGCACCGGCCGAGCCGACGGACACGGGCCGCGCCCCGGCTCGGCAGACGGCACCCGGCAAGCGCACGCGCCCGGACGGCTCCGTGAAGAGGACCAGGAAGCCAACTCCCTGCGAGGAATCCCGTCATGAGCCTTTCCCTGCCCCGTGCGGCCACCGCTGTCGCCCTCGCCATCGGCGACGGCGTCTCGCGGTTCGACGGCACGTCGTGGACGAAGCAGAAGCTGCCGAGCGGGCTCGACGGCGCCATGTTCGACGGCATCGAGCGGCGGTCGGCGAACGACATCTGGGCCGTCGGTCACATGCGGGACGAGAACCTGTGGCGCCGTCCCGTCGTCGTGCGTTTCGACGGCCGCGCCTGGTCCACCGTCCGCACGCCCGCCGAGACGGGCCAATTGTTCGACATCGCCTTCGACGGCTCCGGCCGCCCGGTGATCGTGGGGGAGACCATGAACCCCGACGTCAACCCGGCCGGGGACTACGTCCTGACGCTCGGACCCAACGGCCTGCTCAAGCGCACGGAGAACCCGCGCGGAGCCGGGTACCTCTACGGCGCCGCGACCGACGCGGCTTCCTGGACGGCCGATAACGCCGTGGTCGTTCGTCATGGACTCCCCGGGGCGAGCACCAGGCAGGATCATTTGAAGAAACCGCATAGGGGGTGTCTTGCCGATCAGGCCGGGCTCACGTACCCGCGCGATCACAGATCGCCGCTCAGCAGCGCGTACATGAACATGTCCCGGCGCTCGGTCCCGACCGCCTGCCATCCCCGCAGCAGCCCCTCCCGCTGGAAGCCCGCCCGCTCGGCGGTGCGCACGGAAGCCGTGTTCCACGGCTCGACGTACAGTTCGAGCCGGGGGATCCCCAGGTCCCTCAGGGCCCAGCCGGCCACGGCCCGCACCGCGAACGCGGCGGCACCCCGGCCGCGCGCCGAGCCGACGACCCAGTAGCCCAGGGAGGCGCGGCCCTGCGCCAGGTCCTTGAGCCACAGCCCCACGTTGCCGACGGGCCGTCCGTCGGCGTCCACGATGACGAACGGATACCCGGCCCCCGTGCTCGCCCGGCCCCACTGACGCTCCACGAACGCGACCGCCGCCGCTTCGGACCACGGACTGGGCACCGTCGTGGTCAGCGGGATGTAGTCGTCCTCCGACGCCTCACGGACGAGGTGGATGTCCGAGAGGCGCCAGGGCCGGAGCCCGAACCCGCCGTCGGCGGTGAGTTCGGGCACGTGGAGAGAGCGTTCCATCCGGCTCATGGTGCCGGAGGCCGGTACCGGCCGCATCCCGGATCTCTCCGCCCCTCGCCGCTACGGCTGATGGAAACGGACTTCCGGGAAGCGTGCGGACGGTCCGTCCAGCAGCCGGGCGTCGCGGCCCCGCAGGTGCGTGTCGACGAAGGCGCCGACGTACGCGCGCGTGAGCGTGTCGACCCGGTCGCCGTCGAGCTCCTGGAGCGGCCTGCCGAGCTGCTTGGCGAGGGGCGCGAGATCGGTGAAGGAGAGGTGATCGGTGCCGTCGACGCTCAGCCAGCGCTTCCACCCGGTGAGCTCGCTCCAGGTCTCGTCCCACGACGGGTCCTGCCCGCCGGGTACGTGACTGGGCTTGCCGAGCATGAGCACCGGTCGGTTCAGCGGAGTGTCGTTGGGGAAGCGGAAGTTGCCGTCCATGTTCACCGCGGCCCTGATGCGGGCATCGCCCAGCATGGCCGGGATCGTGCTGAAACCGCCGGCCGAGTGCCCGACCATGGCGATGCGGCGCTCGTCGATGAGCGGACCGCGCTTCCCCGGAGTCCTGCCGGCCGGGGGCTCCCCGGTGAACTTCCCGGTGAGCTCGTCGAGCACGAAGGAGACGTCCTCGGCGCGTACGGCCCCGACCCTCGGGAAGTCGGGGTTCTCGCACGCCACGCACGGGGTCGTGCGGCCGTCGGGGAAACCGATGCCATGGGCCTCGTAGTTGTGCCCGATTCCCGCGACGGTGTAGCCGCGGCTGGCGAGTTCCTCGGCGAGCCCGCTCAACGTGGCGCGCGGCATGCCGAAACCCGGTGACAGGACGACGAGAGGCAGCCCGCCCCGCAACCGGACCGGCTCGGCCCCGAGGGTCGCGTGGGTCGTGACGGTGGTGAAGAGGTCCGGCGGCAGGCCGAGCCCCGTGGACGCGGTGTACTCGGCGGACTCCGCGGCGGTCATGTACGGCGCGGGGGCGGCCGACGGCTTCGCGGCCGGGTACCAGAGAGAGACCATCAACTCCCGGTCCACCGAGGGCACCCACGGGTCGGCCCGGCTCTCGTCCCTCAGGTGCAACGTGGTCAGCCCGACGGGGTGCCGGCCCGTGGGCTCGGGCAGCGAAAGGGAGGACGCGGTCGCTCGCGAGGTCGGTGGTTCCGCCTGTGCGGTACCGACGCTGACGCCGACGGTCAGGGAGACGGCGACCGCTAAACCGGCGAGGAGTATGCGCTTCATCGACTTCTCTCTTCGTGATGCCTGGTCGCGACCGGACTTGCCGCGACCCCGACACCCCGAACGCTACGGATCACCGCACGCCCTGCCATCGGCCCCCGGCTGCAAGCCGATCGACCGCCGGTACACCCGTGGGGCTACACCCACGGGCTACCGCCGGAGCGAACCGCCCCGAGCCCCGGCCCAGAGCCCGAGCCCTGAGCCCCGAGCCCGAGCCCTTGATCACGACTGTCAGTGCCGCTGGTTAACGTGATCACATGAGTTCCTCCCTGAGTGTGTACCTGCTCGACCCCAAGGCCGCGCGCGACTTCGTCGGTTCGTGCGACGACCAGCTCCTCCAGGTGATCCGCGACAGCTTCGGCGACGACCTGGCTTCCGACGACAGTTGGTTCTCCTCCGAGATAGAGAAGGGCGCCCCCACCGCCTTCGAGGCGCTCCGGACGGTGGTGTACGGCGGCCCGTTCCCCGAGAACGGCCAGTACGCCTTCCAGTACGCCTACGCCTACAAGCGCCTGTGCTCGCTGACCGGTTCCTTCCTCGACAACTCCTGCTTCAGCCCGTTCCGGGGCGACTGGCTCGAGCTGGTCGACGAGGGTCTGCGCGCGCTCCGCATCACCGCGGTCTCGGTGGCCGAGTTCGGCTACTACGGCGGCTTCCCCGATTCCGTCCCGTACTCCGACCTGCCGCGCTGCGGCGAGTGGACGCACGACCGGTGCCTGGAGGCCCTGGGCCAGTTCGAACAGACCAAGCGCGCGGGCCACGCCCCGCCGCTGGAGCCCGAGGTGGTCGACGCCGTCATGGACGTCATGGGCTGGCTCCGCCACGTCGAGGCGCGCCCCGGCTTCGGCGTCGTGGGCTTCGTCTCCTAAGGACGTGTCCGAGGAGGGGCCGTGCCGCGTAGAACGCAACCGCGACCGTGGCCGCAACCCTCCTCCGGCTCCGCACGTGATCGGCCGGACAGAACAGTGGGAACCCTCCAAGCCCGGCCGGGCATCGTTGTGCCGGTCAGGATTACCTTGATCATCCGCGCGGCCGCAGACTTGCAGGACGCGGTGGCCGAGGCGGCCACCGCGTCCTTGTCCGTGACGACATCTGGGGCACCACACCGTGAGCGAACGCGTCATCGCGCCCAAGAACCGGGGCTTCCTCTTCCTCGACTCCCACCCCGGCGGCTGCCGACAGCTGGTGGACGAGATGTGGCAGGCCGTCCCCGCCCCGCTCGCTGTCCCTGCCCCCGCCCCGGCCACCGCCGGTGACGAAGGGCCGGTGGCTCTCGTCATCGGCTCGTCCTCCGGGTACGGCCTGGCCGCTACGATCGCGGGCCTGGCCCGTGTCGGTATCCGTGGCATCGGCGTGTGCTTCGAGAAGGCACCCGCGCGGCGCACCGGAACGGCCGGCTGGTACCGCACCGCCGCCACCGCCCGGCTCGCCCGACAGCACGGGCGGGACATGGTGTTCCTCAACGGCGACGCGTTCAGCGACACGGTGAAGGAGCAGGTCGCCGACCTCCTCGCCGAGCGGTTCGGGGGACGACTCGACTACCTGATCTACTCGGTGGCCGCGCCTCGCCGCACCGACCCGGACACCGGCGACGTGTACGCCTCGGTCCTCAAGCCGATCGGCTCGCCGTACACCACCAAGACCCTCGTCTTCGACGAGCACGGTGCCCCGGAGGTGAAGGAGGTCACCACCGCGCCGGCCGAGGGCGACGACATCGATCAGACCGTGGCGGTGATGGGCGGCACCGACTGGGAACGGTGGATCACGTTCCTGGCCGACCGGTCGCTGCTCGCGGACGGCTTCACCACCGCCGCCCTGTCCTACATCGGCTCGCCGCTCACCGCCGCGATCTACCGGCAGGGCACCATCGGCGCCGCGAAGTCCCATCTGGAAGCCACGGCACGCACGTTGGACGAGCGCCTCGGCAAGACCCTTGGCGGCCGGGCCGTGACCTCGGTCAACGCCGCTGCCGTCACGCAGTCCTCCACCGCCATCCCCGGCATCGCCCTGTACGTCGGGCTGCTGCGGGGCGTGCTCGGCGACGCCATGGTGGCCCCGATCGGTCAACTGGTGGAGCTGTGGGACCAGCTGACCGGTGCCCGCCCCCTCGACCTCGACGACGAGGGCCGGGTCCGTCTCGACACCTGGGAACTCGACCCCGCCGTGCAGGACGCCGTGGCCGAACGCTGGTCCACCGCCACCAGCGACACCATCACCGAACTCGCCGACCTCGGTTGGTTCAGTGACGAGGTCCGCCGCCTCTACGGCTTCTCCGTCCCCGGCTTCGACTACACCGCCGCCGTCGAAACCGACGTCCCCTGGCCCACTCCCACCGACTGACCCACTCCCACCGTCTGACGCACGCCCACCGTCTGGTCCACTCCCACCGACTGACCCCGCGCCACGACCGTGACCATCACCGTGACGCCGGTGCCGTCGCGTCCGGGGGCAGTGCGGCCGCATCCGTGAGGATGGTGCGGCGGGCGGCGATCGCGGCCGCGAGCAGCCGCTCGTCCAGCATCGTCTCGGCGTCCCGGGTGGAGTCGTGCACGGGGATCCGGGTGCGGCGGTCGATCACCGCTGTCAGCGCCGGCATCGCGGGCAGCGCGTGGCGGCCCATCCGGGCCAGGCCCTGCGCGTAGTACTCGCCCATCGTGTAGTCGTCGAGATGCGGTGTCATGAGGGCGAGGAGCCGGGGGAGAGCGGTGGGACCGGCGTGCCGCAGCCACTGCGGGGCGCATGCCGCCTGCATGATCCCTGGCCGTTTGAAGGTGAGGTTGTACAGCTGGGCGGCCTGACGGAAGGTCAACGGGCCCGCGTCCAGCAGTGCGCCGAACAGTTGCGGTGCCTGGCGAAGGCGGCCCGTGTCCACGGGCCTGGCGCGCAGGACCGCCGCGGCGGTGGCGCTGTCGTACGACGGCGGGCTCGCAGCCGAGGAGGACCGACGGGTCACGCGACCGGGCGTGGGGGAGTGCCCGGCCACGAGCGCACCGTGCGTGCGCCGGGCCGCCTCCGAGAGGGAGGCGGTCGTGAGGGCCGCGGCCAGGGCCGGGCTCGACTCCGCTCCACCATGCCGGACGAGCAGCGGCAGGAGCTCCACCGGGGCCGCCCGCCAGCCGTGACACGCCTCCCGGGCCAGGTCCGCGCCGACGTCCCGGGTCCCGGGGTCACCCAGGAGCCGCGCCACCACGGCGTACACGTGACGCTCACGCCCCAGCGCGAACAGGACCTCGCCCCAACGCCGTCCGACGTCGTCCAGATGACGCGCCGCCTCCCGGCTGTCGGCGAACAGCGCCCCGTCGAGCGCCGCCCACCGCGCGACCGGTGCGTCCTTCAGGGCATCCAGGTGGGCCAGGAACCGCACGGACGCCAGGGGGTCGTCGCGCAGGTGGGCCAAGGAGCCGCCGAGCAGGCCGGCCAGCGCGGTGCGCACGAAGGGGTCGGTGAGCTCACCGAGGGCGGTGAGCGCCACAGCACGGCCTCCGCCACGTACGACGAGCCATGCGGCCCGGCGCCGCACCTCCTCGTCGGAGTCGGCGAGCCGGGCGAGCGCGGCCTCGGCGGCCTCGGGCCAGGGAGGCGTTCCCCAGGCGGGCGACAGGAGGTCCATGACCTCACGGCGTACGAACACGTCGTCGGCGTGAGCGAGTCGCAGCAGGCGGAGGGCGACGGGGCCGACGCGGTCGGCGCGTAGCGCGTCGAGGATCGCGATACGGGAGGGATGGGCGGGCGTCGTGGCATGGCCGGCGGCCACGGCTTCGTCGAGCCACTTCATCGGACGGGTCGCCGGTCGCCCTTCGGAGCGGCGGAGGCGGTCAGGGGAGTCATGCGACTCATCGTGCCACGCCGCACGAAAGCGTCGAGCCGACGCCGGGTGCCCAGTGAGTCCGTTCTGTCACAGCTCGTCGGAACGCCCCATATGGGCTTGCCCGCCCCGCACATGATCCGAAGACTCCCGTCCGACGGCGCGACGCACCCACACCCACGACGAGGAGCACACCATGCATTCCGCCCGACACCGCCGCGCGGCGGCAGCCATGACCGGTGTACTGACAGCCGCGTTACTGGCCTGGCTGCCGGCCGCCCCCGCCGTCGCCCGGGACGGCGGCGGTACGCCCGCCGGCGGTCACCGCGACGAGCCCGCCCTCGGGGCGATCCTCGTCAATCCGCCCACGGCCTCCCTGGAGCTCCCCTTCGACGGCGTGACGGACTCGGACGCCGAGCGCCGCCTGACCGCCGTCGCCCAGAACCGGCTGACCACGCAGTGCATGGCCCGCTACGGCGTGACGTACGCACCGCAGGATCCGCCCGCGGTCTCCGGCCCCGAGGACCGGCACCGCTATCTCTTCGGCCTCGCCGACCCGGCCTTCGCCGCCGCGCACGGCTACGACTCGACCGCGGGCACGCCCCGACCGCCGCGCCCGGAGGAGCCGGAGCTGAGCGAGGACGCGTTCACCGCCCTGTACGGCCACCGGCCCGCCGACACGCCCCCGATGCTGGATCCGCTTTCCGAGGAGGAGGCCCGGGAACAGGACAGCGGAGTCCCGGTCGGCGGCCGGAGTGTCCCCGTCGGCGGCTGTCTCGGCGAGGGCTACCGCACGCTCTACGTCCCGAAGCGGACGAGTATCGACCCCCTGTTCCCGTTCGAGCTCGCTTCGGAGGCGCATGCCCGCTCCAAGGCGGACTCCCGGACGCAGTGGGTCGATCGCCAGTGGTCGCGCTGCATGACGTACGCGGGCTACCCGGGCATCGCCACCCCGTACCTGGTGGTGGAGAAGCTCGGCCTCGGTGACGACCTCGGAGGACCCGAGGCGATCGCCGCCGCCGTTCGGGACGTCGCCTGCAAGCAACGAGTGAACCTGGTGGGCTTCAAGGCCGCGATCGAGACGGCCTACCAGGAGCGGGTCGCCGCAGAGGTCGCCGACGACCTCGCCGCGTACCGCGTCCAGCGCGCCACTCGCCTCGCCCTGGCCGCCACCCTTCCCTGACACCGGTACCTGACGGCGGTCCCGGCGCGCCCGGACGTGGCTGCGACCGGGCCGCCGTACAGGCGTACGCCCACCGCTCCGGGACGAGCACCGTGATGTCGAGCGGACGGTGCGAGTGTCGTGGACTTCACCGGCGTACCGGCGTACCGGCGTACCGGAGCGAGCCGGGCAGCGGAGCCGGCCCGCCGGGAACATAACGGCAGGTCCTCCCGTTGGGCCTTCTGATCACCGACCCATCCCGCGTACCGAGGAGTGCCTTGACCGACACGTCGTCCACCCCCACCGTGGCCCCCCTGCCGTCGCTCGCCGCTCAGGCGGAACGCCTGATCGAGCTCGGGGTGCACGAGCTCGCGGGGTTGACCGCCGAGGAACTCCGCGCCTTCGCCGAGGGCATCGCCAGCGGGAGTGGCAGCGGAGAAGGCGACGGAGACGGCCACGGCGACGCTCTGCTCGCCGTCCACCCGGACCGCGTCCCCGCGTCGGCCCTCGCGCCGCTGCTCCGCCGCGACGGCAAGCCCGGCTTCGTCGTCGTCGACATGCCGGACGTCGACGAGTTCGCGCCCCGCGCCGTCGAGCTGCCCGACGCCCCGCTGTACGTCGTCACCGGCATCGACCGCGGCGACCACATGGCCAACTGGAGCCCGGACGAGGCCCTGCCCGCCCTCACCAAGGAGGACCGCACCCCGCTGATCCTCACCGAGGGCATCCACTGGGTGCTCCAGCAGCCGGCCGCCCTGGAGCGCAACCGCTGCTTCATGACCATCGGCTCCCGGCTGCGCAAGGCGAACGGCGCCCTGGACGCGCGCACCCCGGCGATCTGGATCAGCAACGGCACGGGGCGCGACGGCCGCGAGCGGCGCAACGCCCCCAAGATCGGCTGGTGCTGGTGGGGCAACCGGCACACCTGGCTGGGCTTCGGCTCCGCCACGGGACGCAGCGTCCAGGGCGCTCCCTCCTGAAGTTCCCGAAGCCTTCGCGACGGTGTCGTCGCGGGTACCCTTCCCGACCTCCAGAGGACGTGAATGCCGCGTACGACGCCTCGACGTCCCGTCGACATGGAGGCGCTCTTCCCCGAACTGGCCGGGTACCGGTCGACGGCCACGCGCCTGCACCCCCGGCCCGGGTCTCCCGGCGTGCTGGACAGTTCCGTCGGAGGGGCCGTTGCTGTGGCCGGCGGACGAGCCGTGGCCGATGTGCGCGGAGCCCCACAAGCGGCGGAGCGGCGAGCGGGTTGAGGATGTCCGGCTGCGGCGACGGATCCTGGCCGAGGCGTGGGGACGCACGACGGCACCCGGGGAACGCCCGGGGCCGACGGAAGCGGAGCACGAGGTGCTGAAGTCGCTGAAGCGGGGGCGAGCCGCTGCTCGCCGTCGCGAGCTCCGAGTGGGACGGCGGTAATCGGAGCTGGGCCCCGGCGGAGGACCGGGCGACCATGGACGCCGAGGGTGCCTGTACTCCCACTCACGTGACGGTGGGCCGCTGGGGCACCCTCCATGTCTTCACATGCCCAGCCGACCCGGCCCACCCTCACAGGCTCAGCATTCAGTAGGCGAGCCGACGTCATTCCCCGGTGAGGCAGGGCGGCGGGGCGGAAGCCCGCCCTGATTGCTGGTGATTGCCCTACTTACGCGAGGCGATCAGGGCCCGCGGGTGAAGTGGTGGTGCCAGAGGGGTTGTCAGTGCAATTTCACATTACTATGTTACAGCGCACACGGCCTGATGAACCTCGGTCATACGCCGTGCGAACCACGGCAGTTCCTGTCCCCATCCCCGCACTGACCCCCCTCACCAGCAGGAGTTCTGTTGTCTCTCCACAGGCGTGTGCGCTCGTCCCTGCTTGCCTCCGCGGTCGCGGTGACCCTCCTGGCCTCCGCCGGCCAGTCCGCCGTCTCCGCCGCGGGTGCCGACAACCAGCCCGCCCCGGCGCCGCCGGTGCTCGGCGCGGCAGGCCCGCAGGCCGAGACCGCGGTCAATCCCTTCGACGAGGTCGAGCACCTCGCCACCGCTCCCGGCAAGACCTTCGGCCCCGCGCCGGCCCCGGGCGGTCTCGCCGCCGGCCGCGTCGCAGGCAAGGCCAAGACCAAGGCCGCAGCCACCACCGCCACCGCGCGGACCTTCTCCGCGGCCGCCGGCACCACCGCCGCGGGAGTGCCCTGCACGCTCGACGGGATCAGGGGTCTCGCTCCCGAGCAGTTCGCCGACTTCCTCGCCGACCCCGCGGTCACCGCCGAGGGCTGTCTGAACGGCCTCATCTGGACCTGGGACGCCCGGCTCACGCCCGTCATGTCCGACGCCCACGTCCAGGCCGTCGCCCGTCGCATATCGAGCCTGGCCGCCTCCCACGACGGCCGTAACTCCTCCCACCTGGAGGAGATGTTCACCTACCTGCACGCCGTCGTGTACCACGACTTCTCGCGCGGTGAGATCGACGTCACCGACGCGCCCACCGTGAACGCGATGACCCAGGCCGTCACCGCCTTCGGCAACGCCGCGCGCACCTTCGACGTCACGAAGAGCAACGCGAACACCCTGCGCGAGGCCCTCTACGCCGCGAGCGGCCCCGGCCTCCGCCAGCACCAGCTCGGCCTGATCAAGCGGGTCCTCGCCACCATGGACCCGTCCCACACCGCCACCAACCAGGACGCCGCCTGGGCCGGGGCCGCGCTCGCCGCACTCTCCGTGAACTACCTCGGCGTCTACCCGGGCAACCAGGACTCCGGCTTCCACGCGGCCGTCGCCGCCGACCCCTCGTACCGCGCGGCCTTCAAGGCCTTCGCCGGCTACGGGCACCTGAAGGGGACCGCGAACGCCTGGGTGGCCCGTGACGCCCTCAGCGAGTACGGCCGCTTCGGCCAGGTCGAGGCCCTCAAGACGGAGATCGTCGCCGAACTCGGCGGCGTGTTCGGCACGGTCGTGAGCACCTTCGGCAGCGGCAGCCCGCAGTGGGCGAAGGTCGTCTCGTGGCTCAACTTCTACGAGGCGTGCAAGCCGTACGGCGTGTGCAAGGAGGACATCGAGAAGCAGATCTTCCCGTACACCTACACCTACGACAACGGGGCCATCAAGGTCCGCACCGGGCTCGACCGGGCCACCGTCGACCAGCTCTACTACGCGAGCAAGCTCGTCAAGGCGCAGTTCCACCGCGTCCTCGGCACCGAGCAGCCGCTCACCGGCGACGCCAACACCACCCTGAACATCGTGCTCTACGCCTCCCGCGCCGACTACGAGAACTACCACCCGGTCCTGACCGGGATGGACACCAACAACGGCGGCATCTACATCGAGCGCGGCGCCACCTTCTACACCTACCAGCGGCGCGTCCCGCAGGACTCCTCCCTCACCCTCGAGGAGCTCTTCCGCCACGAGTACACCCACTACCTCAACGGCCGCTACGCCGTCCACGGCTCCTTCGGCGAGGGCCCGTGGTACCAGAACGACCGCACCACCTTCATGGACGAGGGCACGGCCGAGTTCTTCGACGGAGCCACCCGCGACAACGGCATCGCCGTCCGCAAGTCGCTCGTCCGCAGCGTCATCAGCGACACCGCCGGCGGCGGCCCCCGCATGAACGTCAGCCAGATCGTCAACGCCACCTACGCGGGCGACGGTTTCCGCTTCTACAGCTACGCGGGCACCTTCTTCGAGTACCTCTGGACCGAGCGGCCCTCCTTCCTCCGCGAGATGTACCGGCACCTGCGGGCCAACGACGTCCAGGCGTACGACGCGTGGCGCGTCCGGATGGGCTCCGACGCCAACATCCAGCGCGAGTACGACCGCTTCCTCGACACGCAGATCGCCAAGGTCGACCAGCTCTTCGTGCCGAACACCGTCTACACGCCCAACGCGCAGCTGCGCGACTCGGCGCTCGCGAACGTGAAGTCCACCTTCGCCGCCGCCACCTACAACACCCCCGACTGCGTCGAGAACGGCGACCCGGGCAAGCGCCGGTTCACCTGCACCGGCCGGATCACCGCCAACCTGTCCAACTGGGCCAGCGAGGACCAGAACTTCAAGGACATGTCCGAGACGGTCGACTACTTCATCCTCGACCGCGCGGGCGCCGCCTCGAACAACCTGGCCGACATGAACTGTTCCTTCGGACCGATCGAGATCTGGTCCAGCAAGGTCGCGGGCACGTCGAGCTTCAGCTGTGAGGGCCCCCTGCGCACCTGATCCCCCCGTTGTCCGGGCCGGCCTCACCCACGGGGGAGGGGCCGGCCCGGCTTCCGTTTCCCGGCGGTCCTCCCCGGAGGCCGTCACCGCACGTTCCCCCGAACCCGTTTACCGGAGGCCGTACTTCGTGAGCACCACCCCGCACTCCGTCCGCACCACCGACTACCACGCCGCGGGCGAACCCTTCAGGATCGTCGACGCGGACCTTCCCCCGATCCCCGGCGACACCGTCTCCGAACGCCGTGCCACCGCCCTCGGCCCCGGCGGTACGGCCATGGACCCGCGCCCGGGACCGCTCGACGACCTGCGCCGCCTCCTCGTCCAGGAACCCCGTGGACACGCGGGCATGTACGGCGGCTTCGTCGTACCGCCCGACGACGACGGCGCCCACTTCGGCGTGCTCTTCTGGCACAAGGACGGGTACTCCACCGCGTGCGGCCACGGCACCATGGCGCTCGGCGCCTGGGCCGTCGACACCGGACGCGTCCCGGCCCCCCACGACGGCGACGCCGTCGTCCGGATCGACGTGCCCTCGGGGCGCGTCACCGCGACCGTGCACCGCGCCGGCGGCCGTACCACCGGCGTCACCTTCCGCAACATCCCGACCCACATCAGCGCGCGCAAGGTCCCGGTCACGACCTCCTTCGGAGCCGTCGAGGTCGACCTCGCCCACTCCGGCGCCTGCTACGCCTCCGTCGCCGCCCGCGACCTCGGCCTCGACACCACCAAGGCTTCCCTCCCCGCGCTCGTCCGCGCCGGACAGGAGATCCGCGCCGCCCTCGCCGGGCACCCGGCGACCCGGCACGCCGGCGACCCGCGCCTCTCCGGCGTGTACGGGGTCATCCTGTACGAGGACCTGCCCGACACCGACGACCCCGACACCGACGACCCCGATGCCGCGGCCGGCCCAGACATCGCCGGCACCGCGACCTGCCCAGACATCGCGGGCCCCGCGAGCGGCCCCGGCACCTCCGCCGGCCCCCGCCAGCGCAACGTCACCGTCTTCGCCGACGGGCAGATCGACCGCTCGCCCTGCGGGTCCGGCACCTCCGCACGTCTCACCCTGCTCGCCGCGGACGGACGCCTCGCCCCGGGGGACACCCTGACGCACGAGTCCGTGGCCGGCACCGTGTTCACCGGCCGTCTGCTGCCCGGGGGGATCACCGAGGTCACCGGCCCGGCGTACCGCACCGGCACGCACACCTTCCTCCTCGACCCCCACGACGACCTGGGGACGGGGTTCCTCCTGTGACCGGGCTGCTCCAGATCGACGCCGCCACCATGGCCCGCCTGCTCGGCCCGGCGGCGGCGACCGACGTCCTCTCCGAGGTCCTGCGCGAAGGGCTCGACCCCGAGGCCGGACCGCCCCGCACCGCCCTCCCCGTCCCGGCCGGTGAACTCCTCCTCATGCCCGCGGCCACCGGCTCCCACGTCGGCGTGAAGATCGCCGGCGTCGCCCCCGGCAACCCGGCCGCCGGCCTGCCCCGCATCACCGGCTCCTACCTGCTGCTCGACGGCGCGGACCTGCGGCCGCTCGCCCTGCTCGACGGCGCGGCCCTCACCGAGCTGCGCACGCCGGCCGTCTCCGCGCTCGCCGTACGCCACCTCACGCCGGACGACAGGCGGCTGCGCCTGGTCCTCTTCGGCACCGGACCCCAGGCGTACGGACATCTGGAGGCCGTCCTCGCCGTACGCGAGCTCTCCGAGGTGGTCGTCGTCGGGCGGAACCAGGTCGGCGCGCGCGCACTCGCCGGATACGCGCGGACGCTCGGCGCCCTCGCCCGCACCGGCACCCCCGACGACGTGGCCGGGGCCGACCTCGTCGTCTGCTGCACCACGGCCCGTGAACCGCTCTTCGACGGAACCCTCGTGGCTCCCTGCGCCACCGTCGTCGCGGTCGGCTCCCACGAGCCGGAGGCCCGTGAGACCGACACCGCGCTCGTGGCCCGGGCCGAGGTGTACGTCGAGGCACGCGCCGCCGCGCTGCGCGAGGCCGGCGACCTGCTCGTCCCGACGGCCGAGGGAGCCATCGAGGAGGACCACATCGCGGGCAACCTCGCCGAGCTGGTCAACGGCCTCCGCACGCCCTCGCCCGAGCGCCCGCGCTTCTTCAAGAGCGTGGGCATGGCCTGGGAGGACCTCGCCGTCGCTGGCGCCCTGTACACGGCCGCCCTCGCCCTCTGAACACGCCGAACGCCCCGGCCCCGCACACGCGGGACCGGGGCGTTCGGCATGCTCAGGCGACCTCGGGGAAGTGGCAGGCGACCTCACCGGCCTCGCCCGGGGCGGCGATCCGCAGCAGCGGTGCCTCCGTCCGGCAGATCTCCTGCGCCTTGGGACAGCGCGGGTGGAAGGTGCAGCCCGGCGGGGGAGCGGCCGGGCTCGGTGGGTCACCGAGCAGCGTGATCCGCTCCCGGGCCCGCTCGGCCGCCGGATCGGGCAGCGGTACGGCCGACAGCAGCGCCCGCGTGTAGGGGTGAGCGGGCGCCGCGTACACCCGCTCCTTCACACCGATCTCCACGATCCGGCCGAGGTACATCACGGCGACCCGGTCGCAGACCCGCTTGACGACCGACAGGTCGTGGGCGATGAAGAGGTAGGCGAGCCCCAGTTCGCGCTGGAGCCGCTCCATCAGATTGACGATCTGCGCCTGGACGGAGACGTCGAGCGCGGAGACGGGTTCGTCGGCGACGACGAGCCGGGGGCTGGTGGCCAGGGAGCGGGCGATGCCGATGCGCTGCGCCTGACCGCCGGAGAACTCGTGCGGATAGCGGTCGATGTGCTCCGGGATGAGCCCGACCAGGTCCATCAGCTCCACGGCCCGCTTGCGGGCGTCGGACGCCGAACTCCCCTGTACCAACAGCGGGTCGGAGATGATCCTGGCCACCGTCTGCCGGGGGTTCAGCGAGGAATGCGGGTCCTGGAAGACCATCTGCAGATCGCGGCGGAGCGGCTTGAGCTCCCGCTGGGACAGATGGCTGATGTCGCGTCCGTCGTACGAGACGGAGCCGGCGGTCGGCTCCAGGAGCCGGACGATCATGCGGCCGGTGGTGGACTTGCCGCAGCCGGACTCGCCGACGAGGCCCAGGGTCTCGCCGGCCGCCACGTCGAAGCCGATGCCGTCGACGGCCCGGACGGGTGCCGAGCGGGCCCGGCGCCCCGGGAAGGTCATCGTGAGGTCCCGCACGCGGAGGAGAGGTGGGGACGTCGGACTCGTGCCCGTGCCCGTGCCCGAGGTCGCGGTGGTGGTCGTGGTCATGAGGCGACGCCTTCGTACGCGGGGAAGTGGCAGGCGGCCGGGTGCCCCTCCGGGCCGATGAGCAGCGGGCGTTCGCCCGCGCAGCGCGCCCGCTCCTCCTCGGAGCCGGCGGCCGCGCGGGGGCAGCGGGGTGCGAAGGCGCAGCCCGGTGCCGGTTCGAGCAGGGACGGCGGGCTGCCCGGTATCGCGCGCAGCGGGGCGTCGTCCTCGTCGTCGAGCCGGGGCAGCGAGTCCAGCAGGCCCCGGGTGTAGGGGTGGGCCGGGGACGCGAAGAGGGCGTCCACCGTGGCGTGTTCGGCGGCCCGCCCGCCGTACATGACCAGGACGTCGTGGGCCACCCGGGCGACCACGCCCAGATCGTGCGTGATCATGACGACGGCGAGTCCGCGCTCCTGCTGGATCCGGGCGATCAGCTCCAGGATCTGGGCCTGGACGGTGACGTCGAGCGCGGTGGTGGGTTCGTCGGCGATGAGGAGGTCGGGTTCGCAGGACAGCGCCATCGCGATCATCACCCGCTGGCGCATGCCGCCGGAGAACTGGTGGGGGTACTCGCCGGCCCGGCGGCGCGGTTCGGGGATGCCGACCTCGCCGAGGGCCTCGACGGCCCGTTCGCGGGCGGCCGAGCGGCGGGAGCCGAAGTGGACCCGGTGGTGCTCGGCGATCTGCTCCCCGACGGTGTAGTAGGGGTGCAGGCTGGAGAGCGGGTCCTGGAAGATCATGGCCATCCGCCGGCCGCGCAGCCCGTTGAGCTCGCGGTCGGAGAGGCCGATCAGCTCGCGTCCGTCGAGGGTGACGGAGCCGGTGACCTCGGCGCCGGTGTGCAGGCCCATGACGGCGAGCGAGGTCACGGACTTGCCGGAGCCGGACTCGCCGACGATGCCGAGGGTCCGGCCGGGCAGCACGTCGAAGGCGAGGGAGTCGACGGCCCGGACGGGGCCGCGCTTCGTCGGGAAGGTGACCGTGAGGTCGCGTACCGAAAGCAGGGAGGCGGGGCCTGGGGTGGAGACGGCCATCAGTACCTCACTCGCGGGTCGACGACGGCGTACAGCAGGTCGACGGCCAGGTTGGCGACGACGATGAAGGTGGCGGCGAGCAGGGTGACCCCGAGGATGACCGGCTGGTCCCCGGTGGACAGGGCGCCGTAGAAGAGGCGTCCGATGCCGGGAAGGCCGAAGATGGACTCGGTGATCACGGCGCCGGCGAGCAGCCCGCCGAGGTCCATCCCGAAGATGGTCAGGATGGGGGTCATGCCCGCGCGCAGGCCGTGCTTGACGACGACCGTGCGGCGCGGCAGGCCCTTGGCGCGGGCGGTGCGGATGTACGGCTCCGCCATGGACTCGATCATCGAGCTGCGGCTCTGCCGCGCGTACATCGCGGCGTACAGGATCGCGAGCGCGAGCCAGGGGAGCAGCAGGTTGGTGGCCCAGGAGAGCGGGTCGTCGCCGAAGGGCACGTACTGCGGGTAGGGCAGGAGCCCGGAGACCCGGATCAGTCCGAAGATCAGCAGCACCGACGTGAAGTAGACGGGCAGTGAGGCGGCGGCGACCGCGCCGACCATCAGGGCGCGGTCGGTGAGGGTGTCCTTGTGGAGGGCTGCGGTGACCCCCGCGGAGAGCCCGAGGACCAGCCAGATGGCGGCGGCGCCCAGGGCGAGCGAGGCGGAGACGGGCAGCCGGTCCACGAGCAGGTCCCAGACGCTCTGGCTGTTCTCGTACGAGTAGCCCAGGCACGGGAAGTCGCACTGGAGGGCGTACTGGCCGGTGCCCATCGTGCGGCCGGTGAAGATGCCGGTGACGAAGTCGGTGAACTGCCGCCACAGCGGGGCGTCGAGGCCCATGTTGGCGCGGATCGCCTCCAGCCGGTCGGCGCTGCACGACTTGCCGCAGGCCGCGGCGGCGGGGTCGGAGGGAAGGACGTAGAAGATGGTGAAGGTGACGGCGGCGATGGCGAGGAGCACGCCGAGCACGCCGAGGAGCCGGCGGCCGAGGAAGAGGATCACGTACCGCTGCCTCTCGGGTCGAGGATGTCGCGCAGCGCGTCGCCGAGCAGGGTGAACGCGAGCACGGTGAGGAAGAGACAGAGGCTCGGGACGGCGAAGTACATGGGATCCGTGTCGTAGTAGGCGACGCTCTCGGCGATCATCTGGCCCCAGGACGGGGTGGGCGGGCGGACGCCGACGCCCAGATAGCTGAGGGCCGCCTCGGTGGCGATCATCCCCGGGACGATGAGCGTGGTGTACGCGATGACCGGCCCGGCGACGCCCGGCAGGATGTCGCGGGCGAGGATCCGCCAGGGGCCGGAGCCGCCGACGCGGGCGGCGTCGACGTACTCGCGGTGTTTGAGCGACAGGGTCTGGCCGCGGACGACCCGGGCGATGCCGGGCCAGCCGAAGAGCCCGATGACGGCCGTCATCAGCACGATCCGGTTGACGTCCCTGGCCACCGACATCATCGCGATCATGAAGATGAGGGAGGGGAAGGACATGGTGAGGTCCATCAGCCGGGACAGCACCGTGTCGGTGCGGCCGCCGAAGTAGCCGGCGGCGATGCCGGCCGCCGTCCCGGCGACGACGACGATCGCGGTCGCCGAGAAGGCGATGAGCAGGGAGACCTGGGCGCCGTGCACGACCCTGGCGAACAGGTCGCGGCCGGTGACGGGTTCGACGCCGAGCCAGTGCTCGGCCGAGACGCCGCCGAGCGGTCCGATGGGCAGGCCGCCCAGGTACGGATCGACGGCGCTCTTGTCGAACTCCTCGGGTCCCCAGCCGCCCAGCGAGCCGATCAGCGGGGCGGCCACGGTCATGAGCGCGAAGAACGCGACCACGACGAGCGAGAGTTTCACGGACGTACGGCGGCGCAGTTCCGCGCGGACCAGCTGCCAGGGACCGCTGCCCGACCGTACGGCGGGGGCCGCGGCGGCCGGAGGCGAGGTGGTGCTCGGAGGGGAAGCGGTGGGTGCGGTGTTCATCGGAGCGGCTTCCTTCAGTTCGCGCTCTTCGCGGGGGACTTGAGGCCGACCGTCGCGTAGTCGATCTGTCCGCCGAAGGAGGTGTGGCCGAAGGCGCCGGCGACGTTGGTGCCGATCAGCAGCGGCTTGCGCTCGATGACGGCGGGAGCGGTGGGGGCCTTGATGAGGATCTGGGCGTCGAGGTCCTGCCACGCCTTGTTCGACTGCTGGGCGTCGGTCATCGCGGCGATCTCGTCCATGCGCTTCATCGTGGCGTCGTCACGGAAGAGGGAGTGGTTGCCGGAGTTGCCCTTCTCCTTGATGTAGCGGCCGTCGAAGACGAAGGGCAGGAAGGTCGAGCCGGAGGGGAAGTCCGGGCACCAGCCGGTGTAGGCGAGGTCCGTGCGGTTCTTGGTGTCGCCGATCGTGTCGTAGAAGGCGGACGGGTCGACGGTCTCGATGGTGACCTTGATCCCGGCGCGGCCCAGGGACTGCTGGATCGCCTCGCCGATGGCCTTGTCGCCGGTGGAGACGGTGACGCTGGTGGAGAAGCCGCCGGCCTTGCCCGCCTCCTTGAGGAGCTGCTTCGCCTTCTCGACGTCGCCGGTGAGCGGGATCTTCAGGGTGTCGGGCTGCTTGCCGCCGGGGAAGAGCAGGCCGGGCATGAGCGCGGTGGCCGGGTCGTTGAGCGCGGGGCCGCCGGTGGCGGTGACGAGTGCCTCGCGGTCGAGGGCGTACTGCACGGCCTGGCGCACCTTGACGTTGTCGAACGGCGCGCGGCCGGTGTGCATCTGGACCATCTCGGTACAGCTGGTCGACTCGGCGAGGAGACGTGCCCTGACGTCCGGCTTGGTGAGCACCTTGGGCGTGGACTCGGGGCGGAGCGAGGCCCAGGCGACGGAGGAGGCGTCGGCGCCGGCGGAGGCGATGAGGCGGTCGTCGACCTGGTTGGCCTTGAGGCCCATGGTGACGACGATCCGGTCCGGGTAGGCCTTGCGCACGGTGTCCGTGGCGGCGCTCCAGTGGGTGTTGCGCACGAGGACCATCTGCTTGTCCCGGGCGTACGACTCGATCTTGTACGGGCCGGAGGAGAAGGGCCGGTTGTCGTACTGCGGGCCCTTGTCCTGGGACCGGGGCACGGGGCTGAAGGTGGGCAGCGCGGTCGCGTAGGGGAACTCGGCGAAGGGCTTGCGGAGCTCGAAGACGATCGTGCGGTCGTCCGGGGTCTTCACGGAGGCGAGGTGCTTACCCTGCGCGGGGCCCTGGTAGCCCTCGGCGCCGACGAGGTAGCGGGCCGCGTAGTCGGGGCCGCCGGGCAGGTCGGGGGAGAAGGACCGCTCGACGTTGTACTTGACGTCCTGGGCGGTGATCGGGGTGCCGTCCTCGTACTTCAGGCCGGGCTTCAGCTTGAAGGTCCAGGTCTTGGCGCCGTTGGAGGAGACGCCGAGGTCCTCGGCGAGGTCGGTCGTGAGCTCCCCGCCCTTCGCGCCGGGCTCGGCCTTGTACGTGAGGAGGGTGCGGTAGAGCAGGCGCGTGCCGAAGTCCATGTCGCCCACCACCCAGTTGCGGGCCGGGTCGAGGTGGGTGAAGTCCTGGTTGGAGAGGATGGTCAGAGTGCCGCCCTTCTGCGGGGTGCCGCCGACGATCGCGCCGTTGTTGGCGATCGCGGGGTTCTTGCCGCGCTCCCGGCCGCCGTCGGACTTCTTGCCGTCGGCACAGCCGGTCGCACCGAGGGCGAGGGCCGTCACCAGAGCGGTGGCCAGGGTGTACGTGCGCTTGTTCATGAAGGTCACTCCGAGAGAGCGGTCGGACAGCCCGATGGCTGGAATGTGACCTGTAACATAGTAATGTGAAATTGCACTGACAACCCATCGGGGACTCCGTTACTCATCCGTGTCCGGGCGATGCTCGGAGGAGCGCAGAGTGAGTGAAATGCTCCGTTTCGTGGTCTTGGCAAGCGCAGTGCCATGTGAAATATTACTGCCGTGCCCACGAGAAAACCCTCGGATGTCATCGTCGTCGGCGCCGGCGTCGTCGGCGCGGCCTGCGCCTACTACGCCGCCCTTGCCGGCCTCACCGTCACCGTCGTCGACCGCGGTTCCGTCGCAGGCGGAACGACGGGAGCCGGCGAGGGAAACCTCCTGGTCTCCGACAAGGAACCGGGACCCGAGCTCGAACTCGCCCTGCATGCCACCTCGTTGTGGCGGGAACTCGCCGATGTGCTCCCACCGCAGGTCGAGTACGAAGCCAAGGGCGGCCTCGTCGTCGCGGCGAACGAGGCCGGGATGCGGGCCCTGCGGGAGTTCGCGGCCCGGCAGGAGAAGGCGGGCGTCACCGCCCAGGAGGTCCCCGGGGACCGGCTCCACGACCTGGAGCCCCACCTCGCTCCGGAACTGGCGGGTGGCTACCGCTACCCCCAGGACGCCCAGGTGATGCCCGCCCACGCCGCCGCGCAGCTCCTGCGCGCCGGCGGCGACCGCGTCCGGCTGCGCCTGGGCGAGGAGGTCACCGGCCTGCTCATCGGCGCGGCCGGGGAGATCCGCGGCGTGCGGACCGCGAAGGGCGAACTCCACGCGCCGTACGTCGTCAACGCCGCCGGAACCTGGGGCGGCGCACTCGCCGAACTCGCGGGCGTACACCTGCCCGTGCTGCCCCGCAGGGGCTTCGTCCTCGTCACCGAACCGCTGCCGCGCGTGGTGCGCCACAAGGTGTACGCCGCCGACTACGTGGCCGACGTGGCCAGCGGCTCCGCCGCGCTCCAGACCTCGGCGGTCGTCGAGGGCACCCCGGCCGGGCCGGTCCTGATCGGCGCCAGCCGGGAACGGGTCGGCTTCGACCGGACCCTCTCCATCGAGGTCCTGCGCCGCCTCGCCGCCGGAGCCACCACCCTGTTCCCGGTCCTCGGCACCGTACGGGCCATGCGCACCTACCTCGGCTTCCGCCCGTACCTGCCGGACCATTTGCCCGCGATCGGACCCGACCCGCGCGTCCACGGGCTGCTGCACGCCTGCGGCCACGAAGGAGCGGGGATCGGCCTCGCGCCGGTGACGGGGCTGATCATCGCCGCCTGTCTGTCCGGCGGTGAACTCCCCCTAGACATCGCCCCGTTCCGACCCGACCGGTTCGCCGCGCCCGACCGGCCCGCCGAGCCCGCGCGCTGAGGCGTGCCCAGTACCGTCACCGTCATGAGAGGAGGGCCCGTGGCCCGCACCCCCGCCGGCCTGGTCGGGGCACAGCCCGATCCGCCGTTCGAGATCACCTTCGACGGCCGGAGCGTCACCGCCCTGCCCGGCCAGACCGTCGCCGCCGCCCTCTGGGGCGCCGGCATCCTGGCCTGGCGCACCACCCGTGAAGGAGGGCGGCCGCGCGGCGCGTTCTGCGGCATCGGCCAGTGCTACGACTGCCTCGCCACCGTCAACGGCGAGCCCAACCGCCGCGCCTGTCTGGTCCCCGCCCGCCCCGGCGACGCGATCACCACCCAGGAGGGACACGGCCATGACCGTCTCGCCGTCTGAGGCCGACGGAGCGCGCGGAGCGCAGGGCTCGCAGGGCTCGCAGGGCTCGCACGGAGCGCACGGCTCGCGCGGATCGAGCGAGCCGTACGACCTCGCGGTCGTGGGTGCGGGCTCCGCCGGGCTCGCCGGCGCCGTCATCGCCTCCGAACTCGGACTCTCCGTCGCGCTGCTGGACTCCTCCACCCAGTCCGGCGGGCAGTTCTACCGGCACCCGGCGCCCACCCTCGGGGCGGTACGGCCCGAAGCCCTGCACCACGACTGGTCGGCCTTCTCCGACCTGCGTCGGCGGCTGGGCGCGAGCGCCGTAACCCACCTGTCCGGGCACCACGTGTGGTCCACCGTGCGGGAGGCCGACGGGACCTGGACCGTGCACGCGGTCACCGGCGCCGACGGAACCACGGAGCGGCCCGCCCGGATCAGGGCCCGGGCGCTGCTGCTCGCCACCGGCGCGTACGAGCGCCAGCTGCCCTTTCCCGGCTGGACCCTGCCCGGCGTCGTCGGCGCCGGGGGAGCGCAGGCGATGCTCAAGTCCGGGCTCGTGCTGCCCGGCCGCCGCATCGTCGTGGCCGGCAGCGGCCCCCTGCTGCTCGCCGTCGCCTCGTCCCTCGCCGCGGCCGGTGCGCGGGTACCCGCCGTGGTCGAGGCGGCCGGCTATCTGCGGTACGCCCGCAGCCCCCGCGCGCTCGTGACCAACCCGGCGAAGGCGGTCGAGGCCCTGGTGCACGGGGCCGCGCTGCTCAGGCACCGTGTGCGGGTGCTGCCGCGCAGCGCGGTCACCGCGGTGCACGGCACCGACCGGGTGGAGGCCGTCACCGTCAGCCGCCTGGACGGCGAGTGGCGGCCCGTGCGGGGGACGGGACGCAGGATCGTCTGCGACGCGCTGGCCGTCGGGCACGGTCTCGTCCCGCAGATCGAGCTGGCCACCGCCGTCGGCTGCGCCACCCGTGCGCTGCCCGACGGAACCCTCGGGCTCGCCCTGGACGACCTCCAGGAGACCTCGGTGGCCGGGCTGTGGGCGGCGGGTGAGACCGGCGGTGTGGGAGGCGCCGAACTCGCCCGTACCGAAGGGGAGCTGGCCGGGCGGGCGATCGCCGATCGGCTCCTCGGCCGCACCGCGGGTGCGGGGCGGGTCGTCGAGCTCCGGCGCCGCCGGGACCGGATGCGCGCCTTCGCCGACGTGATGTCCGCGGCGCACGCCCCGGGCCCCGGATGGCCCGCGTGGCTGGACGACGAGACGGACGTGTGCCGCTGCGAGGAGGTGTCCGCGGGGCGTGTGCGCGAGGCGGCCGCCGAGCTCGGGGCGCGCGACGCCCGGACCGTCAAGCTCCTCACGCGGGCCGGCATGGGGTGGTGTCAGGGGCGGATGTGCGGGACGGCCGTGGCCTGCCTCGCGGCCCGCGACGGCGCGGCCGAACCGCCCGCGGAGCGGCGCCCGTTCGCCGTGCCCGTCCCGCTCTCGACACTCGCCGCGCTCGGCGAGCCGGACGATTCGATCGACTCGATCGAATCGCACCCCGAAGTCCCCTAGTTCCGAACGCCGTTACGGGGGAGAGGCCCAGGAGGGCCTCTCTTCTCGGGACTCTGTAAAATGTCACACACTATTGAAAGGTTCGTCGACATGACCACCACCTGGAACACCGACCGCCCCTGGCGCGGCATCATGGTCGCCACCACCCTCCCCTTCCGCGACGACCTGTCCGTCGACTACGACGCGTACGCCGAGCACGTGGCCTGGCTGGTCGCCAACGGCTGCGACGGCGTCGTGCCGAACGGCTCCCTCGGCGAGTACCAGACCCTCACCGACGAGGAGCGTGCCCAGGTCGTCCGTACCGCCGTCGCGGCAGCCGGCGACGGCGCGAGGGTCATGCCGGGCGTCGCCGCGTACGGGAGCGCCGAGTCCCGCCGCTGGGCGGAGCAGGCGGCCGAGGCGGGCTGCGGCTCGGTCCTGCTGCTGCCGCCCAACGCCTACCGCGCCGACCCGGAGGCCGTACGCGCCCACTACGCGGAGGTTGCCGGCGCCGGAATCCCGATCGTCGCCTACAACAACCCGATCGACACCAAGGTCGACCTCACCCCCGACCTGCTGGCGCGCCTGCACGGCGACGGCAGCATCGTCGCCGTCAAGGAGTTCAGCGGGGACGTCCGCAGGGCGTACGAGATCGCCGAACTCGCCCCGGAGCTGGACCTGCTCATCGGCGCCGACGACGTCCTCCTCGAGCTGGCCCTGGCAGGCGCTGTCGGCTGGATCGCCGGCTACCCCAACGCCTTCCCCGCCAGCTGCGCCGAGCTCTACCACGCCGCCGTCGCGGGAGACCTGGACACCGCCGTGCCGCTGTACAAGTCCCTGCACTCGCTGCTGCGCTGGGACTCGAAGACCGAGTTCGTCCAGTCCATCAAGCTCTCCATGGCCATCGCCGGCCGTCAGGGCGGCCCGACCCGTCCGCCGCGCCACCCGCTCACCGGAGCGATCGAGGCCGGAGTGCGCACCGCCACCGAGAAGGCCGTCGCCAACGGCCACCGCTGACGGCGAGGTCCCCCGCCCACCGCTGACGGTCACCGTCGACGCCGACACCCGACGGCCACCGCTGACGGCGACCGCCGACGGTCATCCCACCCGTCCACCCCGTCCACCGAAAGGAACTCCGTGCGTACGCGTCATGTCTTCCACGCCGTCGACTCGCACACCGAGGGCATGCCCACCCGGGTGATCACCGGCGGCGTCGGGGTCATCCCCGGTGCCACGATGGCCGAGCGGCGGCTGCACTTCATCGAGCACCTGGACCACCTCCGTACGCTCCTGATGTTCGAGCCGCGCGGCCACGCGGCGATGAGCGGCGCCATCCTCCAGCCGCCCACCCGACCCGACGCCGACTACGGAGTCCTCTACATCGAGGTGTCCGGGCTGCTGCCGATGTGCGGACACGGCACCATCGGCGTCGCCACCGTCCTCGTCGAGACCGGCATGGTGCCGGTCGTCGAACCCGTCACCACCGTCCGCCTCGACACCCCGGCCGGACTCGTCAGCGTCGACGTCCAGGTGGAGGACGGCGCCGCGAAGGCGGTCACGCTCACCAACGTGCCCTCCTTCAGCGTGGGCCTCGACCGCAAGGTGGGCGTCCCCGGACACGGCACGGTCACCTACGACCTGGCCTTCGGCGGCAACTTCTACGCCTTCGTCTCCCTCGACGACCTGGGGCTGCCGTTCGACCGCGACCGCAAGGACGAACTGCTCGCCGCCGGACTCGCCGTCATGGACGCCGTCAACGCCTCGCCCGACCGGCCCGTGCACCCCACGCGGCCGGAGATCGCGGGCCTCAAGCACGTCTACCTCGCCGCACCGGGCTCCGACGCCCTCTCCTCGCGGCACGCGATGGCCATCCACCCCGGCTGGTTCGACCGCTCCCCGTGCGGCACCGGCACCTCGGCCCGCATGGCCCAACTGCACGCCAGGGGCGAGCTCCCGCTCGGCCGCGACTTCGTCAACGAGTCCTTCATCGGGACCCGCTTCACCGGCCGGCTCACCGCCGAGACGGAGGTCGGCGGCTTCCCCGCCGTCGTCCCGACGGTCACCGGCCGCGCCTGGCTCACCGGCACCGCGCAGTACTTCCTCGACCCGCACGACCCCTTCCCCGGAGGCTTCCTCCTGTGACCGACGTCCTTCCCACCGTCACCTCCCACAACCCGGCCGACCCGGCCGACGAACTCCTGCGGATCCCGGCCCCCGGTGCCTTCGCCGCCGTCGACACCGTCGAGCGGGCCCGCGCCGCCCAGCCCGGCTGGCTGCTCGCCGGAGCCGCCACCCGCTCGGCCGCCCTGGGCACCGTCGCCACCGGCATCGAGGCCGCCGCCGACGAACTGGCCGCGCTCGCCGTACGCGAGGTCGGCAAGCCGCTCGCCGAGGCCAGGGCCGAGGTGGCCCGCACCGTCGCGATCTGGCGCTACTACGCCCAGGCGCCGTTCGAGGCCACCGGCACCGTCCACGAGACCGCGGCGGGTCCCGGGCTGCTCCTGACCCGGCGCCGCCCGCACGGCGTGGCCGGGCTCGTCACGCCCTGGAACTTCCCCTTCGCCATCCCGACCTGGAAGGCCGCCCCGGCCCTCGCGGCGGGAAACACCGTCGTCCTCAAGCCGGCCCCCGAGGCCACCGCCTGCGCCCTGCGCCTGGCGGAGATCGTGCGGCAGGCCCTCCCCGAGTCGGTGTTCACCGTCCTGCCCGGCGGCGCGACCGAGGGCAACGCGCTCGTCTCCGCCGTCGACGTCGTCTCCTTCACCGGCTCCACCCCCGTCGGCAGGGCCGTGGCCCGGGCCGCGACCGCCCGGGGCATTCCCGTACAGGCCGAGATGGGCGGCCTCAACGCGGCCCTCGTCCTGCCGGACGCCGACATCGCGCAGGCGGCGGCCCACATCGCCGCCTCCATCGCCGGGTTCGCGGGTCAGAAGTGCACCGCCACCAGCCGCGTCGTCGCGGTCGGCGCCGCGATCGACCCGCTGCGCGAGGCGCTCTCCGAAGCGCTGCGGGCCGTCCCCGTCGGCGACCCCGCCGACCCGTCCACCGTCTGCGGGCCGCTCATCCACGAGTACGCCAGGGACCAGGTCGCCGAGGCCTGCCGGGGACTGTCCGTCCTCGCGGGCGGCACCGCGCCCGACAGGTCCGGCTGGTACGCGGCCCCGACCCTGGTCGAGAAGGTCGCCCCGGGGCACCGGCTGCTGCGCGAAGAGGTCTTCGGCCCCGTCGCGTCCCTGCTCGCGGCCGACGACCTCGCCCACGCGATCCGGATCACCAACTCCGTCCCGTACGGTCTGGTCACCTCGGTCCACACGGCCGACCTGAACACGGCGCTCAACGGCCTCGACCTGCTCGACACCGGCATGATCCGGATCAACGCCCCGTCCACCGGCGTCGACTTCCACCTGCCGTTCGGCGGCTCCAAGCAGTCCAGCCACGGGCCCCGCGAGCAGGGCAGGGCCGCCCTGGAGTTCTACACGTCCGGCCGGACGTACACCCTGGCACCCGCGGGCTCCGGGGCGTGACATCGTACGGTGGTGATGTCAACCGGAACGAAGGGATCACCACCGTCATGGGGCACCTGACCCACCGCGACCTCAACGCCTCCCGGGAGCGGCTGCGCGACCAGGTCGCCCATGCCCTGCGAGCCGCCCTGATTTCGGGCGAGCTGCGGCCCGGGGTGGTGTACTCGGCGCCGACCCTCGCCGAGGACTTCGGCATCTCGGCCACCCCGGTCCGCGAGGCGATGCTCGACCTGGCCCGCGAGGGACTGGTCGAGCCCGTCCGCAACAAGGGGTTCCGGGTCACCGAGGTCGACGAGCGCGACCTCGACCAGTACACCGAGATCCGCGCGCTCATCGAGATCCCGATGGTCGGCAGGGTCACCCGCATCGCCGCCCGCGAGGACCTCGAAGCGCTGCGGCCGGTCGCCGAGTCCATCGTGCGCGCGGCCCGCGAGCACGACCTCATCGGCTACCTGGAGGCGGACCGGCTGTTCCACCTCACCCTGCTCGGCCTCGCGGGCAACGAACGCCTCGTCGAGACCGTCGGCGACCTGCGCAAGCGCTCCCGCCTCTACGGGCTCACCGCCCTGGACCGGAGCGGCAACCTCATCCCGTCGGCCGAGGAGCACCTGGAACTGCTCGACCTGATGCTCGCCGGCGACGCCAAGGGCGCGGAGAAGTGCATGACCCGCCACCTGGGCCACGTCCGCTCCCTGTGGGCCAAGGGCGACAGGTCCGCCGGGGAGAAGTAGCACCGGCCGACGGGTGTGGGCTCCTCTCGACGGGCGGACGACGGCCACCCATCGATGCAATGTCACATCCGACCGGCCGTCCGCGGCCGTGGAAGGAACCCATGAACCCCGCGTACGCGACCGTCGACCACACCTTCACCGTCCCCCTGGACCACCGGGCACCCGACGGCCCCACCATCGAGCTCTTCGCCCGCGAGGTCGCCGACCCGTCCCGCGCGGGCGAGGAACTCCCCTGGCTGCTCTACCTCCAGGGCGGACCCGGCGGCAAGTCGCCCCGCCCCTCGGCCGGTTCACCCGGCTGGCTGGCCCAGGCGCTCACGACCCACCGGGTGCTGCTCCTCGACCAGCGCGGCACCGGCCGCTCCACCCCCGTCACCGCCCGCTCCGCCGCCCGGTTCGCCTCGCCCGACCGTCTCGCCGGATACCTCGCCCACTTCCGGGCCGACGCGATCGTCGCCGACGCGGAACTGATACGCCGTCAACTCTGCGGCGACACCCCCTGGGAGACCCTCGGGCAGAGCTACGGCGGCTTCATCACCCTCACCTACCTCTCCCGAGCCCCCGAAGGCCTGCGGGCCTGCTACGTCACCGGCGGCCTGCCCGGCCTCGACGCCACCGCCGACGACGTGTACGCCCACACCTACCCCCGCGTCCGCGACCGGGTCCTCGACCTCTACGCCCGCTACCCCGAGGACGCCCCGCGCCTGCGGAAGATCGCCGACCTCCTCGCGGCCGGCGACGTCCGCCTCCCGAACGGCGACCGGCTCACCCCGCACCGCCTGCGCACGCTCGGACTCGCGCTCGGCATGGGCGACGGCTTCGAGCGCGTCCACTGGCTCCTCGACGAATCGCTCGACGCGGACGGCGAGTTGAGCGACACCTTCCTCCACCAGGTGATGAACCTGACCGGCTTCACCGACAACCCGCTCTTCGCCGTCATGCAGGAGACCCTGTACGGGCAGGGGTCCGGCCCGACCGACTGGGCGGCCGCCCGCGCCCTGGCCGCCTTCCCCGAGTTCGCCGAGGACGCCGACCCCCTCCTGCTCACCGGGGAGATGATGTACCCCTGGATGTTCCGGGAGATCGCGGGGCTGCGCCCCTTCGCGGACGCCGCCGACCTGCTGGCCGCGCGCGTCGACTGGCCGCCCCTGTACGACCCGAGCCGCCTCGCGGCCAACGAGGTCCCGCTCGCCGCGATCGTCTACCACGACGACATGTACGTCGACGCGGGCATCTCCCTGCGCACGGCGCGCCGGATCGGCGCCGCCCGCGTCTGGGTCACCAACGAGTGGGAGCACGACGGCGTCGTCGCCTCGGGCGGCCGCGTCCTCGCCCGCCTGATGGACCTGGCCGCCGGCCGCGCGTAAACCCCGCCCCCGTACTCCCTCCCCGCCCTCCAGCTCCGACCACCCGGAGCCGGAGGGCCTTCGCGTTCCGCGGCGAACTTGGCCGGATACGTATGGAGGCGGCGGCACCGTCGCACCACGCGCCGGGTGCGCGCGCCGACGGATGGCGCGAATGTCGTCGGTCGCCCCGCTAAACCCCGCGCGAAGCAAGATCACTGCTTCGAGGTAATGCCTCCGAACTCATGCGGTGAGCTGGTCTTACCGACCGTTACTGTTCCCCGGGATCTGGACGAATTCCAGGAGATTCACCCTCTTTTCCCGCTTTCGGCGGTCGGTCATCCGTACGCCGATCGCCCTCCACGCGAAGGAGAGCCCGCCCGATGACCGTTGAGACCGGCCCGGAAGCGCAGGTGGCGCCGCCCAGGCAGTCCAGCCTGAGCACCGCGGCTGCCCGCAACCTCGCCACCACGACCAAGTCCACCCCGCAGATGCAGGAGATCAGCTCCCGCTGGCTCCTCCGGATGCTCCCCTGGGTGGAGACGAAGGGTGGCGCCTATCGGGTGAACCGCCGACTGAGCTACACCGTCGGCGACGGCCGCGTCGACTTCGTCCAGGACGGTTCCCGCGTCCGCGTGATCCCCCGCGAGCTCGGCGAACTGGCCCTGCTCCGCGGCTTCGAGGACGACGAGGTGCTCACCGCGATCGCCGACAGGTGCGTCCAGCGCGACTTCCGCGCCGGTGAGGTGCTGGTCGACCGCGGTGCCCCCGCCGAGCAGATCCATCTGATCGCCCACGGCCGGATCAACCAGACCTCCGTCGGCAAGTACGGCGACGAGGTCGCCGTCGCCGTTCTCGCCGACGGTGACCGCTTCGGCGAGAATGCCCTTCTGGACGCCGACGCCAGGTGGGACTACACCGCCACAGCCGAGACCTCCGGCACCCTCCTCACCCTGTCCCGCGCCGACTTCGCCTCCGTGCTGTCCGCGGCGCCGAGCCTCCAGGCGCACATCGAGGAGTTCAGCTCGCTGCCCCTGCAGCGGCAGAACCGTCACGGTGAGGCCGAGATCGCGATGTCGGCCGGCCACACCGGCGAGGTCGACCTGCCCGGCGCCTTCGTCGACTACGAGCTCAAGCCGCGAGAGTACGAACTCTCCGTCGCGCAGACCGTCCTGAAGGTCCACACCCGGGTCGCCGACCTCTACAACGGGCCGATGAACCAGACGGAGGAACAGCTCAGGCTCACCATCGAGGCGCTGCGCGAGCGCCAGGAGCACGAGCTGATCAACAACCGGGAGTTCGGCCTCCTCCACAACGCCGACTTCAAGCAGCGGATCCAGACCCACTCGGGTCCGCCCACCCCGGACGACCTCGACGAGCTGCTCTGCCGCCGTCGCGGCACCAAGCTCTTCCTGGCCCACCCCCGGACGATCGCCGCGATCGGCCGCGAGTGGAACGCCCACGGGCTCTACCCGGACACGGTCGAGCTCGACGGGCACCAGGTCCCGGCCTGGCGCGGGGTCCCGATCCTGCCCTGCAACAAGATCCCCATCAGCAAGGAGAACACCAGCTCGATCCTTGCCATGCGCATCGGCGAGGACAACCAGGGCGTCATCGGGCTCCGCCAGACCGGTCTGCCGGAGGAGTACGAACCGGGCCTCTCCGTCCGCTTCATGGGCATCAGCGAGCAGGCGATCATGTCGTACCTGGTCACCACGTACTACTCCGCCGCCATCCTGGTGCCCAACGCGCTCGGCGTACTGGAGAACGTCCAGATCGCCCGCAGGCGCGGCTGACTCCCACCGGAGCCGCCCCCGACCGGCCGACACGACAGCCCGGAACCTCCCGGGCCGGGCGAGCGCGCCCAGGATCCGGGACGGACCACCCCACCCCCTTCAAGGAGCCACGGATGCCCGAGCCCGGGCTTTCCCCTCTGCAGTCGAGCCTGCCCACCGCAGCGGCCCACTTCGGGGCCCACGTCCTCGCCCAGGCCGGCGCCGTCGGCGTCGAAGCCGCCGACACCGCGCCGTCCACCGTCCCCGCCCCCGCCGCGGCGGGGGAGCCGGGGCCCGACCTCGGCCGGATCCTGAGCGGCCCCAGCGGCCTCGGCACAGCGGGGCTGAGTCTGGTCCGGCGCGCGGAACCGCCCGTCGTCACGGCGCCCGAGGCGCCGGCGGAGGCACCGGCCGAGGCGCTGCACATCCCGGGTCTCCACTACCACCCGGTGCCGGAGCCCGACCCGGTGCGCGTGGAGGAGGTCAGCCGCCGGATCAAGGACTGGGCGGTGGACGAGGTCGACCTCTTCCCCGAGGACTGGGAGGGGCAGTTCGACGGCTTCTCCGTCGGGCGCTACATGGTGGCCTGCCACCCGGACGCCCCGACCGTCGACCATCTGATGGTCGCCACGCGGCTGATGGTCGCCGAGAACGCGGTCGACGACATCTACTGCGAGGACCACGGGGGGTCGCCCATCGGCCTCGGCGGGCGTCTTCTCCTCGCACACACCGCCCTGGACCCCGTGCACACGACGACGGAGTACCAGCCGCGGTGGGCGGAGTCGCTCCACGAGGACGCCCCGCGGCGCGCGTACCGCTCGGCCATGGAGTACTTCGTCCGGCAGTCCACCCCCTCCCAGGCCGACCGGTTCCGCCACGACATGGCCCGTCTCCACATGGGCTATCTCGCGGAGGCCGCCTGGGCCCAGACCGACCACACGCCCGAGGTGTGGGAGTACCTGGTGATGCGGCAGTACAACAACTTCCGGCCGTGTCCCACCATTACCGACACCGTCGGCGGCTACGAACTGCCGACGGACCTGCATGCCCAGCCCGCCATGCAGCGGGTGCTCGCGCTCGCCGGGAACGCCAGCACCATCGTCAACGACCTGTACTCGTACACCAAGGAACTCGCCAGCCCCGGCCGGCACTTGAACCTGCCCGTGGTGATCGCCGAACGGGAGAAGCTCTCCGAGAAGGACGCCTACCTCAAGGCGGTCGAGGTCCACAACGACCTCATGCGCGACTTCGAGGCCGAAGCCGCCGCCCTGGCCGAGGCCTGTCCCGTCCCCAGCGTGCTGCGCTTCCTGCGGGGAGTGGCCGTGTGGGTCGACGGCAACCACTACTGGCACCAGACCAACACCTACCGCTACAGCCTGCCCGATTTCTGGTAAGAAATGGACCACACTGTGACCAGCACCGAGCTCACCACCGCCACCTCCGCGTTCGTTCCGGCTCCGGCGTCGCCCTACCAGAGCGACATCGCCCGCTACTGGAACCAGGAGGCCAGGCCCGTGAACCTGCGCCTCGGCGACGTCGACGGGCTCTACCACCACCACTACGGCATCGGCGAGGTCGACCACGCGTCCCTCGGTGACACCGAGGACAGCGAGTACGAGAAGAAGCTGATCGCCGAGCTCCACCGCCTCGAGTCGGCGCAGGCCGAGGTCCTCCTCGACCACCTCGGCCCCATCGGGCAGGACGACACCCTCGTCGACGCGGGCTGCGGCCGAGGCGGTTCGAGCGTCATGGCCCACCAGCGCTTCGGCTGCAAGGTCGAGGGCGTCACCCTCTCCTCCACGCAGGCCGAGTTCGGCAACAGGCGCGCGAAGGAGCTCGGCATCGACGACCACGTCCGCGCCCGCGTCTGCAACATGCTCGACACCCCGTTCGAGAAGGGCAGCATCGCCGCCTCGTGGAACAACGAGTCGAGCATGTACGTCGACCTGGACGACCTCTTCGCCGAGCACTCCCGCTTCCTCGAGGTCGGCGGCCGCTACGTGACCATCACCGGCTGCTGGAACCCGAAGTACGGCCAGCCCTCGAAGTGGGTCTCGCAGATCAACGCGCACTTCGAGTGCAACATCCACTCCCGCCGCGAGTACCTGCGCGCCATGGCCGACAACCGTCTCGTCCCGCAGGCCGTCGTCGACCTGACGGCCGCGACCCTGCCCTACTGGGAGCTGCGGGCCACCTCGTCCCTGGTCACCGGCATCGAGGAGGCGTTCATCGAGTCGTACAAGGACGGCTCCTTCCAGTACCTCCTGATCGCGGCCGACCGCGTCTGACCGGCCGCGTCCGACCGACCGTGCCACCCGAGGGGGCCGGGCCCGTCACCCGACGGGCCCGGCCCTCCGGCTTCCAAGGACTCTCCGAATGGGTTAGGTTAGGCTTGCCTAAGTAGCGACTTGGGTATCTCCTTCCCCCGTCCCTGGAGAGCTCGGATGCGCCCCTTCAGCACCCACGTCACACAGCCCACGCCCGCGGACCGCGTGCGATCGATCCTGGCCTCGGCCCACTCGATGACGGTCGTGACCGACGGACACCGCCGGGAGGTCCATCTCCTTGACGGAACCGGGCCCATGGGCCACATCCACCTGCACGACCCGTCCGAGGGCGTCCACGGCGGACAGGGCGCGCGCATCCCCGTGCGCCTGGAACTCACCGACATCGCCCCCACCGCCGTACGCGAACGACTGCGGGCGCGCGTCACGCTGACCGGGCTGCTGGGCGCGGGCTACACCCACGACGCCGCCGAATCCACCTGCATGGAGTTCGGCCAGGCACTGCTCGAAGACGCCGACGGGCGCACGTACATCACCCTGGACGAGCTCCACGCGGCGGACGTCGACCCCATCGCCACCGGTGAGGCGGGCATGCTGACCCACCTCGTCGACAGCCACAGCGAACTCGTGCCCCTGCTGCTGCGCCTCGTCCGGCCGCGCCCCGACCGGCGGATGGTCCGCGCCCTCCCGGTCGCCATGGACCGCTACGGAATCACCCTGCGCCTCGAATACCCCGTGGGCCACCGGGACGTCCGACTGCCCTTCCCCACCCCCGTCACGGGCATGGACGAGGCCGGTCCCCGGATCCACGCCCTCCTCTCGACGGCGCGCCGATCCTCGCACCCGAACAGCCTGCTGACCTGAAGTCGCGCGACCCGGCGGCTCCTCAGCGCGGTCCCGGCAGGTAGTAGGGGCGGTTGTGGGCGGCCACCGGCGGGGACTGGAAGGTCCAGGCACCGGCCGCGGGGCGGGTGCCGACCAGGGCGGTCAGATCCTGTCCGAGGTCCGTCGTGTCGTCGTGGACGGTGAGACGGATCCGGCCGGCGTCGGCGGCGGTGTCGAGCGTGTGGTGGCGGTAGGGCTGGTAGAGGTTCATCGGCCCGGCCAGGGCGCGCCCCTCGGCGTCGGTGCCGTAGCCGGTGACCGGGGCGTTGTTGGCCGGGGCCGAGGGCAGGCCGGTGAGATCCGCGGTGAGGGTGAAGACGTCCGCGTCGTGACGGACCACGGAGTCCGAGGCCTCCGGACCCGCCGTCGCCCTGCGGCAGCGGACGGACCAGGAGTCACCGGGCGGGCCGTTGGGGGAGGGCATCGTCGTCTCGAACCAGCCGGGGTGCTTGGGCTCGGCGAAGAGCCGCCGCCCCGCGTCGATGGCGAGCGGGTTGTCGCACAGGACGTGGATGCGGGCGATGCCCAGGAGCCGCGTCTGGTCGAACCCGTGCGCGTACTCCTCGTAGGAGAGCCGGGGCAGCCGGTGGGCCTCCGACGCAGGGTGGGCGATGACGTTGAACTCGATCTCCTGGGTCATGCCGCCGCCGAAGGCGTACTGGGCGAAGTAGAGCTGGTAGTTGAGGGACACGACGGCCCGTCCGTCGAACTCGGCCGCTCTGAGGGCCGGATGGTGCTTGGCCAGCAGGTCCCGAACCGGCTCGGGCTCCACGAGGTAGTCCACCCCGATCTGGTGCAGCGCCCCGTAATGGAAGGGCAGTTGGTACGGCGCGGGGACGGGCGGCAGTGGCAGCGGGGTCACGGGGCGGCTCCAGGGGTGATGACGGCGGGCCTGTCACGGGCGGTCAGCTCGCGGACGATGGCCCCGGCGCTGCGCAGCGCCAGGGCGGCCATGGTCAGGGTCGGGTTGGAGGTGGCGACCGAGGGCATGCTGCCGCAGCCCACGGCGTACAGACCCGGGTGGTCCCAGCAGCGCTGGTCGGAGTCGACGACGGAGGTGGCGGGGGAGTCGCCCATGATGTGGGTGCCGGCGCCGTGGCCTGCTCCCCGGTAGGCGTAGCTCGTGCCCCGGTGCTCGAAGCGGCCCGGCCACGCCGGACCGGCCGGGTGATCGGTGTGGTCCTCGGCGCCGAGGAGGGCGAAGATCCGCTCGGAGACCTGCCTCGCGGCGGCCATGCCCTCCTTGACGTGGGTCGAGAGGTCGTACGAGACCACCGGGCGGGGGAGTCCGAGCGCGTCGCGGCGGTGTGGGTCGAGGGTGATGCGGTTGGACGGATCCGCCTCCTGCTCCATCTCGAACTGGAGGGCGAACTGACGGCCGACCCGGTCCCGGACGGCGGTCCGCAGCGCCGTACCGAAGAGGCCCCGGCCGCGCTCGCCCCCGGTGCGGAGGAGCTCGGCGACATCCCCGTCGACGGGCCCTCTGGCCCACACCCAGCCCCAGTTGCCGATCTCGACGCGGAACGGGGCGCGGGCGCGCCGGGCGGGGCCGAAGCGGAACCCTTCGAGCCCGGAGGTCGAGCCGGGGCCCCGGTACGGGCCGACCGGCTCGGGCAGGAGCCCCCAGGTGAGCAGCACCGGATGGTCCATCAGATTGCGGCCGACCTGGTCGCTGCGGTTGGCGAGGCCGGACATGAGCAGCAGCCGGGCGTTCTCGACGGCGTGCGCGGCGAGGACGACGACGTCGGCGGAGACCGTGTGCCGGGTCACGGGGCGGGAGCCGGACGTGGACCCGGTCCCGGAGCCGGTGCTCCAGGCGAGGTACTCGACCCCGGTGGCACGGCCGTTGCCGTCGACGAGCACGCGGTGGACCACGGCCCGGTCGACCAGCGTCACCGTGTCGCTCCAGCGGGCCTGGGTCTTCAGCGGGGTGTACTTGGCGTGGCTGGGACAGAGGGGGATGCAGCTGGCGCTGCCCCGGCAGCGGCTGTCGGGATCGGGCCGGCCGTACGCGCCCACCGGGACGAACCCGGCGCCGCCGTCGTACCGGGGGTCGGGCGCGCTGTTGCGGCCGTGCGGAGTGCCGGTGACGCGGAGCACGACCGGATCCCCGGTGGCAGGGTCGGAGAGCCGGCGCCCGTCCAGACGAGCCGCGAGGACCCTGTCGAGGTGGCTGGCGGGCAGCGCCCGCATGGGAAAGGCGTACTCCTCGGGGAACGGCAGCCCGACGTGCTCGCGCTGTTCGTCGACGTCGGCCGCGACCCCGATCTCGTACTCGGCGGCCCGGTAGTGGGGCTCCAGTTCCTGGTAGCCGATCGGCCAGCTGCGGCCGTAGCCGAACTCCGCCGTGCGGAAGTCCTCCGGGTGCATTCTCGGCGTCAGGCCCGTCCACACGTTCCCGGTGCCGCCGTTGACGCGTACGTACCCGCTGGCGTACGGGAGGGGGCCCCGCTGGATCAGGTGGCCCTCGGCCGCGAACCCGCCCGAGGAGAGGCCGGTCAGGTCGGTGACCTCGGGCCAGGCCGCCTCGGGGCTCGGGACGTACGGGGAGCCGGGCACCTTGGCCCCGGCGGTGAGGTACGTGTGCAGCGCTTCCCGGTGCCCGGCCTCGGGGTCGGTCGCCGCGGGCCCGGCCTCCAGGACGAGCACCCGCCGCCCCTGCTCACCCAGCCGGCGGGCGACGAGCGAACCGGCGATGCCGGCGCCGACGACGATCACGTCGTACGGCGGGTGCGCGGCGGACCCGTCCCGGGTACTCATCGGACGGCTCGTGGGACGGGTCCTCGGATTGGGCCTGGGACGGGTCCTCGGACTGGTCCTGGGACGGATAGGACGGTTCCTGCGACGGGCCCTACGGCTTCTCCGTCGGGCGGCTCGGACCAGCTGCCGTAGCCGGGCCGGCCGGTGCCGGGCGCGTGCCCGCCGAGGGTCCGCCACACCAGCCCCTCGGCGTAGGCGCGGGCGGAGACCACCGTGGGCGCGGAGCCCGCGGACTCCGTCCAACTGCCCGTGTACCAGAGCTGGGTGATCGATCTGGCGAGTTCCAGGAGCTCCTCGGAGAGTCTCTCGGGCAGATCCCCTGCGGTGACCGGCGCGGTGAGCAGAGCACGGCACGGACCGGCTCCCACCCGGGCCGCGACGAAATCCGCGTACGCGTCGGCCATGCCCGTCTTCTCCAGCTCGGTCACGCCGAAACCGCTGAGTGCCGAGGACAGGGCGACGAACTCCTCCACGCAACCCCAGGCCTCTTCCGAGGTCGATCGCCTCACGTACCCCTCCCTCGACGCATGTCGGTGATCGTTCCCCGCTGCCCGGCGGCGGACGCGTCCAGTTCAGGCCATCAATGCGGGCCCGCCGCGAGCCATGTCCGCCAGACATGGCGGGTGTTCGGCACCTCTGGCCGGTCGAGCAGCCAGAGGACGTAGCCGGCGTGGACCCGCGCCCAGGGATCCGTCGCTTCGGCTGCCGCGCCGAGCCTGCGACGCAGATCCTCGCCGTCGACCGCCCGAGCCACCCGGACGTACTCGCGGTCCTTGCAGCGGTACGCCCGCAGGACGACGAGCTCGACGAGGTCGGTGAGCTTCGTCCTGACCGTCTCGTCGTGGCCGGGGACCGCCAGTTTGCGGATGAGTGACTGCTTCGCACTCCAGGCCTTGGCATGCCGGGTCCACTCCCGCGGGTAGCGCGCTTCCCACTCCAGGAAGAGGAGCCCGTACGGCAGGCCCGGCCAGGCCGTGATGTCGACGCCCGGGTGCGTGCTCCACAACCCCTGGGGGAGGCAGTGCCCGCAGGCCACCGAGTACACGTCACGCGCACGCCGGAAGGCCGGCTCCTGATACTGCTCCTGCGGGCCCAGCGGCAACGTCAGCTGCCACAGCTCGTTCCACCGGTCGAGAGCGTCCTCGGCATTGCGACTCGCCCTGCCCAGACGCGCCAGCGCCGCCGCCCGCACAGCGGGATCGTCCGCGACGAGGCCGAACGCCCAGCCCAACCGCCTGCTCCAGTCACGGGCGGCCGCGTCGCCGTCCGAACCCACTCCTGACACCCCGTCCTCCGTCACGTCGGAGATCTCCTCTCAGTCGCTGCCCCCGGACACGCGCGGCGGATCGGCGCCGGCGTCGTACCGGCGACGCCGCGGCGGTCCTCTACGACCGCGTCGCCGTCCGGCAGCCTCCGTCGGCGGTCTGTGTCCCGTCCGGCATCGAGGTGCTGCGGTCGTAGGGGTCGACGGTCTCGCCGGTGGACGGCTCCTGTCCGCTGCCGAACTCCGGGGTGAGGTAGCCGGTGTGGCCGTCGCAGCCGCCGTTCGTCATGTCGACCTTGTACGAGACGAGCGAGAACGTCCCGGGCTCGGTGATCACCTTCGAGGGGTCGTCCCAGTTCAGCACCGTCTCGCGCCGCACGATCGTGCGCGTGACCTCGTCGCCGCCCGCGCCCGCCCGCACGACCGGATACACGTACGTCACGTCGGCGGTCACCCGCAGGGCGCCGCGCTCGCCCTCCCGGTACGTGATCCGGCCCCGGGTCTTGACGACGTCTCCGACGAGCCGCGCGTGCGACGCGTCGAACCGGCTGAAGAGCAGCAGGGGATCGTCGTCCTCGCTCGGTGCGCGGAACGCGGTCGCCAGGAAGCCCTGGACGTCCTTCTGATGAGGATTGATCAGCGCGATCGCGCGCGCCGGGTGCTCACCCCGCAGTACCCCCGGGTCCAGGTTGGACGCGGTGAGGAAGTCCCGGGTCTGCCCGAGCGCGCGCTCCACCTGCGCCGTACTCATCCAGCCGGTCGCCTTCGCCGCGGGGACCGTGATCCCGGCGGCGCCGCTCGCCCAGTGCGCCGCGGGCGAGCCCTTGAACGGCTCGTCGAGCGTGGGCCGCCGGGCCGGCTCGACGGCAGGCGCCTCGCTCGGGCGCTCCGACTCCTGCGCGAGCGGCTTCCCGTCCCGGCCCTCACCACCGGCCGACGAGCCGATCATCCGCCACGGATCCAGCGCCACCAGCAGCAGAGCCAGCGAGGCCAGGAATCCGACCACGTACCAGCCCTTCCTCCGCCGGGGCCGGGCCACCTGGTACGTGCGCCACCCCTCCGGCGCCGCCGGCTCCGCGCGCAGCCGCCCGGTCACGACACGGGCCCGCGCCGACGGCTCCTTGGGCGCGTCCGCCACCCCGTCGACCGAGTCCCGCAGGAACTGTTCCCACACCTCGTCGGGTACGGACGAACCGCCCCGCTCCCCACCCGTACTCACACCGGACTCCTCGTCTCGCGTACCACCGCGACCCCTCCCCAGGACCGTTCATCCGGATCATGGCACAACGGATCCCGAGCCGATTCCCCAGCTCAAGGGCCCGCCCCGTTCGTCTGAGTACGTGTACTCATGTGCTCCGCAACCGACTTGGGCATGGTGGTGGACATGAACCGACTCTCCCCGGGCTCAGGCCGCGACGACGACCGCGCGGACACGGGCGCCGACATCGGAGCGGGGTGCGGTCTGGTGCTCCTCGAACTGGTCCTGCTCGCAGTGATCTTCGGGGTATGGCTCCTCACGGGGGTGTCCTTCGACGCCGCCGACCCGGGCAGGACCGACTCGCTGTGGGGCTACCTGCCCTGGGTCGGCGGGGTCGGCGCGTTCGCCCTCGTGGCGACGGTGATCGCCGCGCGGGCGAAGGCCACGATGACCGCGATCAGCCAGGGCATGACGGCCGCGCTCGTCGCCGTCATCGTGATCGGCGGGGTCACGGCCCAGAGACAGGAGGACGAACGGCGGCGTCCCGTCCCCGAGCGTCCCGACACGCTGGTGGGATGCCGCAGCGGCGGCGACAGCAGCGAGTGCGCCCGACTCGGGGGCTGACACCGGACGCCGATGTCGACCGGCTCGACCTCCCCGAGCGGAAGTCGACACTTCATGTGATGATCTTTTCTTCGTATTCAGATCCGTCGGGATCCACGGGGGAGAGAACATGGCATACACGGACGCCAACGGCGTCGATCTGTCCGGCGTCACCGGCAGGCTCATCCAGACGGTCGACCTGGTGAAGAACCCGGCACCGCAGGCCATCGCCACGGACACGGTCAACGGACACGTCTTCGTCCTCCAGGTGGAGAGCGCGGCGACGATTCCGCAGGGCAACATGTACCTCAACCGCATCGACCGCCTGACCGGCAAGGTCACCGGCTCGATGCAGCTGAAGGGCTTCGGCCACGGCCTCTCGATGGGCGCGGAGCCCGTGGGCACCGACACGTACCTCTGGACCGAGGTCGGCCCGCTGCACGTCACCATGGAGGACGGCGAGGTCAAGGCCACCTTCGGCAAGGCCGTCACCCGGTTCCTGTTCGAGCCCGGCACGGTCCTCGACGGGAACCTCATACCGCAGGAGCGGAAGTTCACGCCGCCCGGCAGCACATCGGGCACCGGACCTTTCCTCGACCCGGTGAACAACCAGCTCTGCGTCATGTACCACAAGAGCGGCAAGCGCCACTTCACCCGGTACGACCCGGCCGCGGCCGCCGCCGGCTCCTGGGTCCCGGTGGGCACCACCTTCGTCATGCCGGCCGGTGAGGACGTCACTCCCGACGTGCCGTCGTCGCCCTACCCGCTGGAGACGACGCTCGTGTCCCAGGGCTTCGCCGTGCTGGGGGACGTCCTCTACGCGTACCAGTGGGCCCCGTACGACAAGGTCAACAACCCGACGACGGTCCCCAGCGCCTACCCGGGGATCGCCTTCCTCACCTCGTACTCCTGGACGACCGGCGCGCGCCTCGACCGGCAGGTCGTCACCAACGCCGACGGTCTCACCTGGCGGGAGCCCGAGGGCGTCGCCGTGGAGGTCGACCCCGCGACCGCGGAGACCCGGCTGCTCTTCGGCTTCAGCAACACCGTCCCCGGCACCACGGGCTCGCGCGACGTCACCATCGGCTGGTACCCGACGAAGCCCGCGGTCGACGGGGTCAAGGTGCTGGCGGACTGGGAGGACCTGGCCCTGGAGCCCGGTGTCACCCCCGGCGCCCAGCCCCCGCGCGGGCGGCTGATCGCCCTCGCCGGCACCACCTACCTCCAGCTGCGCGGCACCTTCACCTGCACCCCCGGCCTCACCGAGGACAGCAGGGTCGCGACCCTGCCGCACCGACTCCGCCCCACCCACCTGACCCGCCAGAACGTGCCCCGCAACAACAACACCGGACGCTGTGTGTGCCGGATCGAGGCGGACGTGCACGGCGCGCTCTGGGCGTACGGCGCCACCACTGACAACGCCATCACCTGGATCGACCTCGACGGCGTCTCGGTCGCCTGGCGATGAACGCCCGCCGCCCAGCCCCACCCGTCACCCGCGCCGTACCCGGAGCACCTGCCGCACCCACGGCACCCACCACACTCGTTCAGGCGCCCGCCCGCCCCACCCGATCCGGAGGATCGAGCATGACCCAGCACACGACCAGCCGCCGCTCCCTGCTCGCCGCGGCGCTGGCCGCCCCCGCCGTCGCCGTCGGCGCCCCGCTCCTCTCGGCCACCCCGGCCGCCGCCGCGGACCCCGTGGACGGCTGCCAGGTCGTCGTCGACTGGACGGCGATCGTCCTGGAGGCGACCGTGGAGAACGAGGCCGGCGCACCGGCCCAGGCCCGCGTCATCCGCCTCGCGGGTACGGAGTACCTCCAGCTGCGCGGCACCGTCATCTGCGGGTTCACCGCCGACGGCCGTCTCGGCACGCTCCCGGCCACCATCCGCCCGCCCAAGCTGACCCGCGGCGTCTGCCCCCGCAACAACAGCCAGGGCATCAACGCGATCCGCATCGAGGCGAACACGGCAGGCGCCCTCAACGTCTTCGGCCCCCAGGCCACGAACAAGGTGACCTGGATCCAGCTGGACAACTTCTCCTCCGTTCTGCGCTGAGACCGGTACGGAACCCCCCGGTGCGGGTAGTCGGCCCGTGACACCCGGGAAAGGGGAGCAGCATGCGGGAAGAGGGTTCCGAACGGAGACCGCTGTCGGCGGCGGAACTGTTCGACGGTCTGGGCATCGCGTACGAACACGCCTTCGGGCACCTGCCGGCGCAGTTGGCGGCGGTCGACTGGCTCACGGCCCGCCTGGGCCCGGGAGCCCGGGTGCTCGACGTCGGCAGCGGCACCGGGCGGCCGGTCGCCGACCGCCTGGTCCGGTCCGGGTGCGAGGTGACGGGTATCGACGTCTCCGGCGCGATGGTCGAACTGGCCCGGGCGCAGGTGCCCGAGGCCCGGTTCGAGCAGCACGACGTCCGTGACTTCGACGCTCCGCCGGGGAGCTTCGACGCCGTGTGCGCCTTCTTCCCGCTGCTGATGATGAGCAGGGCGGAGGCCTCAGCGGCCCTGGATCGCATGGCGGGCTGGCTGGCGCCCGGCGGCTACCTCGTGACGGCCACCGTGCCGGCCGACGTGGACGGCGTGGAGATCGAGTGGATGGGCCGACGGGTCGAGGTCTCCAGCTTCTCCGTCGAGGAGTACCTGAGGAAGCAGCGGGAGGAGTGCGGTCTCGACGTCCTGCACCACGAGGTCTCGGTCTTCCAGCCGGACGACGAACGGGCGGCCCCGGAGGAGCACCTCTTCTCCTACGCCCGCCGCCCGGACGGCGCGTCGGCCTGACCGGCGACCAGGACCCCGGTCCACGCGTGCCCTCACCGTCCGAGGGCACGCGCGGGCCGGGCGCGGTCGTCGGCAGTGCGACCACCGCCCGTTCGCCACGGGCGGCGCCGAATTCCGGGCGGGACAGGTCCTAGGTGTATTGATCACGAGCGTTGTTAACAGGGTTGGGTCTTGCTCATGGCGAAGACCTCCGGTGTGGTGGAGGTGTCTAGGACTACACCGCACGGAGGTCTTCGTGTCCCACCGTAATGCCCGCCTGACCATCCATGGCAGGCGGCTGCTGGTCGAACGTGTCCGTTCGGGCCGTCCGGTCGCGCATGTCGCGGCCGAGATGGGCATCTCCCGGCCCACGGCCCACAAATGGGTCCGCCGCTGGAAGACCGAAGGCGATGCGGGTCTGGCCGACCGCTCCAGCCGGCCGCACACGACCCCGCACCGGACCCCGGCCGACATCGAAGAACGCGTCTGCGACCTGCGACGGACCCGCAAGCTCGGGCCCGCCCGAATCGGCCCGGTCCTGGGACTGCCCGCATCCACCGCCCACCGGATCCTGACCCGCCACGGGCTGAACCGCCTCGCCTGGATCGACCGCCCGACAGGTCAGGTCATCCGCCGCTACGAACGCGAACGGCCCGGCGAGCTCATCCACGTCGATGTGAAGAAACTCGGCCGGATTCCCGACGGCGGCGGCCACAAGGTCCTGGGCCGCCAGGCCGGCCGGGCCACCCGCTCCGCCATGGGTTTCGACTACGTCCACTCCGCCGTCGACGACCACTCCCGCCTGGCCTACAGCGAGATCCACCCGGACGAGAAGGCCGCGACCTGCGCGGGCTTCCTCACCCGCGCCGCCGCGTTCTTCCACTCCCACGGCATTCCCCGCATCGAGCGGGTCCTGACGGACAACGCGTGGTCCTACCGCAAGGGCCTGGCCTGGAAGGCTGTCCTGGCCGACCTCGGCGCGGCCGGGAAACTCACCCGCGCCTACCGGCCCCAGACCAACGGCAAGGTCGAACGCTTCAACCGCACCCTGCTCGACGAATGGGCCTACCTGCGGCCCTACACCAGCAACACCGAACGGACCGAGGCCCTGGCAGACTTCCTCCACACCTACAACCACCACCGCTGCCACACCACACTCGACGGACACCCGCCAATCAGCCGCGTCAACAACCCTGCGGGTCAATACACCTAGGGCGTGTGTCGAAAGTCCCGCCTGCCCGGCGGCGCCCGGCACGCACGCTCGCCGCGTTGTCGGGATCACCCCGATACATCCAGTATCGGGGCGACCCTCCGCCTTGCGATCGCACGCACCGGACACCGCCGGGCCTGCCCTTCGGGCAGACGGCGCTACTTTCGACACACGCCCTAGCCGTTGACGTCGAGTGCCGTCCCGTACAGGCGGGACACCTTCAGGCGGATGACGACCCGGCGCTCGGCGACCAGCTGCTCCAGGAACGCGTCCTCGTCCTCGGGCTTCGCGGCCTCCGGGATCATCGCCAGCAGCTCGCGCCCGACCGCGTCACCCGCCGAGGTCGTGACCTCGGAGACCTCGGCATCGCCCTCGGCCACGGCGAACGACCACACGTCGCCGCCCGGAACGTGCACGGACGCGCGCGGGTCGCGCCGGAGCTGTGCGACCTTGACGCGGTCGGCGGTGGTGGAGAACCGCACGATGCGCTCTTCGGCGTCCCAGCTGTAGAGCATGGTCGTGAGGTGCGGGTGCCCACTGCGCTTGATCGTCGCCAGGGTGCCGAACTGCTGCGTGCTCAGCAGTTCGGAGAGGGCGTCGTCGGACAGGGCACGGGGTGCTGGGCCTTGAGTCATGACGTGATCAACATCCCTGTGCGACAAGGCATTCCGAGGACGTCTGGGATTTTCGGCCAACAGTTCAGGCCAAACCCTCGTGCGGCCAGGTCCGTGGCACGACCGGCTCCCGTGGGGGGCTCCCGGGTGTGGCACCCCACTGGCCCACCACACCCGGGAGCTCGACACGGGAGCGGATGCCCAGCCGGGCGAAGACGCTCCGGAGGTGGTGGTCGACGGTGCGGGGGCTCAGAGCGAGGCGGTCGGCGACCTCGCGGTTGGTGGCGCCCTGCGCGACGAGGCGCGCGATGCGCTGCTGCTGGGGGGTCAGCTCCCGCGCCACCGACGGATCCGATGCCCCACCGGTGGCGCCACCGGTCGCGCGCAGCTCGGACCGGGCGTGCTCGGCCCAGCCCTCCGCCGCCGCCCGCTCGAAGGTGACGAGGGCGTCGCGCAGCGGGCCGCGCGCGTCGCCCGGGCGTCGGCGGCGCCGGAGCCACGTGCCGTAGGCGAGGAGGGTGCGGGCGCGTTCGAAGTCGTTGCCGCAACTGTCGTGGCGGCGGACGGCCTCACCGAACCAGTACGCCGATTCCTCGCCCTTCGCGAGCAGCGCCCGGCAGCGGGCCAGCTGAGCCGGTGCCGGGCGGTCGATGCCCTGGGCGGCCCAGACCGCGTACTCCTCCGCCGCCGCACGGGCCTCCGCGCTCCGGCCCGACGCGACGGCCGCCTCCACGAAACAGGGGACGGCCAGCATCCGCAGCGCGAAGTGGCCGCCCCGGGGGCCGGGCCGGACGAGTGGCACGAGCCGCGCGGTGGCCTGAGCGGCCAGCCCTCTGCCCAGTTCGTCCCGGGCCAGCGCCCACTCGGCGAGGGTGGCGGCCTGGACGAGACCGTGGGGGCGCGCCGTCGACAGGGCGCGCCCGGCGTGCTCCCTCACCGCCTGCCCGTCGCCCGCCACCGAGGCCACCAGCGCCAGGACGGCGTGCTGGTGCGCGGCCACGTTGTCCTGGCCCGTCAGCTCCGCCGCTCGCAGCCCCTCCCGGGCGGTGCGCGCGGCCCGGCTGTACCGCCCGGCCCGGAGTTCGGCGTAGGCGAGGTGCTCCAGAGCCCGGGGCAGGAGGGCGGTACGGTCCTCGGCCCGGGCGCGGGCGAGCGCCCGGGCGTGGACCCGGGCGGCAGCGGTGGTGTCGCCGAGCACCAGCGCGGCCGAACCCGCTCGCAGCAGGAGCCGGGGATCGTCCGCGGCGCCGTCCCGCGCCACCACCCGCGTCAGCGCGGCACGTGCCTCGTCCAGCCGTACGGCGAGGGCCGCGCTCAACCCGTCGGCGAAGTCGCGCTCCGTACCCCGGGCTCCCCTTCCGCCGTGCAGGGCGGCCAGGCAGCCGGCGACGTCGCCCCCGGCCCAGGCCGCCTCCATCGCGAGGAACCGGGCGTCGGAGGCCTCCGTCGGCGCCCGCTCCCGCAGGAGCTCCGCCGCCTCCAGGAACGCCTCGTGCGCGTCCATGACCGGACCGCCCGCGAGGGCCGCCAGGCCGCGTACCAGTTGGTTGCGGCCGCGGACCAGCGGCGTGAGGGCACGTACGGCGGCGGGCGGCCCCAACCGGTCGGCGCGGTGGCCCTCGCTCCGGGCGAGAACCGTGTCCGGTGCCCGACCCGGTGTCGGGCCGGCATCGGATCCCGTCGCCGAGGCGAGCAGGGCCCGACCGAGGAACGAGTCCTCGAATCGGAGCGTGGCGCCGCTCCTGTGCAGCAGCCCGTCCGCGATCAGGCCGTCGAGCGGCTCGACCGAGGTGCGTGCGGCCCGCGCCCCGGCGAGGACGGCGTCGATGCCGACCTCGTTCGTCGGTGCGTCCGGTCCTCCGGATCCCGTCCGGGCCGCCAGGGCGACCACGGCGAGGAGGCGCCGGGAGTCCGCCGGGAGACGGTCCATGAGGCCCCCGTACACCTCGGCGAGCACGGCGCCGTCGGCCGCCGGTCGCGGCAGGGGCGCGGTCCCCGCGAGGTGGGCGGGGGCGAGGCGCCGTACCGTCGCGGTCAGGACACCCGGGTGCCCCGCCGCCTCGTCGAGCAACTGCCCCTCGACCCACGGGGCAGGGGGCACCGGGCACACGTCGCTCAGGAGGGCCCGTCCACCGGCCGGGGTCAGCCGGCCGAGGCGGACGGTCTCCGCCCCCGGCACGTCGGGGAACCGATGGTGCCTGGCGGCCGACACGAGCCAGGCCACCCGTACCCGACCGGCGTGCGCGTGCCCGCCGAGATCGCGGCGGCCGCCGGGTGCATGACGGCCGGGTGTGTGACGGTCGGGGACGTGACGGCCGGGTTCCTGCCAGGACGCGGTGAGGGCGGCCCGCGAATGGGCGTCCCAGAGATGCAGGTCGTCCAGACAGATCAGCACCGAGCGTCGCGACCCGGAGCCAGGAGCCGTGTCAGAGCCGGATTCGGAGCCGGAGCCGGAGGTGGCTACGAGGTCGGCCACGGCAGCGCCGAGCCCGTCCCCGCCCCGCGCGCGCCGCAGCGCCCTGCGCGCCGCCGACGGGGTGGCGGCGAGGGCGGCGATCAGGGCACGCGCCCCGCTCCACGGCGCGCGATGCCCGGGCGCGGCGATCCGGTACGCCGTGCCGGGGAAGTCGGCGGCTGCCCGGGCGAGCAGCGCGGTGCGCCCCTCGCCGGGATCCGCGGTGACGAACAGAACGCCTCCGGCCCCGGCATCGGCACGGGCCGACAGACGGGCCACCGCGGCGAGTTCGGTCGTGCGGTCGTACAGCCGCGGGCCGGGGGCGGCGGCTTGCCTTGCTCCGCTCACGGCGGTCACGTTACCGACCCGTACGTGACGGGGGAAGGCTCCCGGGTCTGGGCGAGGGCCCAGACCCGGGAGCCCCGTTCTGTGATGGCGCACAGAGCGTCAGGAACCGAGGGGGCAGGTGCCCCGGTATTCGTCGATCGTCAGGCTGGGCCGCGGCAGCGGGCAGAGGAACTGGTCGTAGCGGGTGTCGTCGTCGATGAACCGCTTGAGCCACGACAGGCTGTACTTCGCGATCGTCGTGTTCGAGGTGTTCGGGGTGAAGTGCGTGGCGCCGTTGAGCTCCAGGTACGCCTTGTCGAGCGAACCGGGCAGGCTCTCGTAGAAGGGCTCGGAGTGGGTGGCGACGGGGGCGATGGTGTCGCCGTCCGCGCCGATGACGAGGGTCGGAGTGGTGATCTCCGGCCAGCTCTTGTCCGTGTTCCAGCCGGTGAGCGGAACAGCGGCCTTGAGGGACGGCCGGCTCTTGGCGGCTTCGAGGGTTCCGCCGCCGCCCATGGAGTGACCCATCACACCGAGGCGCGTCACGTCGATACGGCCGCGTACGGCACTGCGCTGGGTCAGGTAGTCGAGCGCGGCCAGGAGCTGCCGTCCACGGCTGTCGGGCTGGTCGAGCGTGGTGAGGGTGTCGATGGTGAACACGACGAAGCCCTGCGACGCCAGACGCGGCCCGAGCCAGGCGATGGAGGACTGGGTCGCGGTGAACCCCGGGGATATCGCGATCGCACCGAACGTGCCGTCGCTCGTGGACGTCGGGTAGTAGATCGTGCCGCCGCCGAAACCGGTGACGGCGAGGGAGGAGACGCCGGTCTCGGCGACGGAGTACGAGCCGCGCAGCGCCTCGATGCTCGAGTTGGTCGGCGCGGGACCGCGCTCGTACGGGTTGGCGGCCGCGGTGCCCGCGGCGGTGTCGGCGGCCTGTACGCCGGGGGCGAGGAGCAGGGTGAGGCAGGTCGCGGCCAGGGCCGCGGCGAAGTGTCGTGTCACGACGGAGTCGTCCTCTCGTGTCGTGGGGCGGCCGCCCACCGGGGGAACCGGTCGGCGGACGCGCCGTGAACTGGCCCGGCCACTGTCTGCGCAGCACGCCGCGCAGGCATCGGCAGAATCACCGGCCTCGGCGATCGGCCCCGCGACGGGGCTCGTGGTGGGACGGTCCGGTCCGGTCCGGTCACGCACCGAACCGGACCGGACCTGACCGGACCATCCAGACTCCCGCGACCCGCGACCCGCGACCGCTGGAGCGACTACGACTACGACTACGACTACGACTACGACTACGACCGCAACTACGACGCGGCCGGTACCGAGTCCTCGAAGGCCGTGCCCGCCGATCGGTACGCGCCCACCTTCGCGGCCACCTGGGCCGGCGTCAGGACCTGGTCCTTCACGTGCAGGACGTAGTCGACCTTCTGGTCGTAGGCGCGCGGCGTCGTCGAGGTCTGGCCCGCCAGGTCGATCAGCCACTGGTTGAAGTTGATCGACATCGGGCGCTCGGGCAGGTACCGGGCGTCGTGACGGCCGAACTCCTGGCCGTCGACGTAGTAGACGATCGCGTGGTCGTCGACGGTCAGCACGAGGTCGTGCCAGCCGGCGTAGCTCGCCCGGACCTCGGAGTGCTGGTTGACGGCCTCCCAGGGGTCGGGCCGGTAGGTCTCCCAGGACGTGGTGTAGAGGATGTTGGCGGGCTCGCCCCAGCCGCCGTTGGGCAGGTACTCGAAGTCGTACTCGGCGTAGTCGTCGGCCATCGGCGCCTTGAGGTCGTTGATGGTGAAGAAGGTCTGGACGACGCGGTCGCCGTCCGGGCCGGACAGCGGGGCGTCGGAGAAGCGGACGCGCGCCGCGTACGTGCCGTTCTTGAACTTCGACGCGCGGGTGAGGATTTCGGTGTGCTTGGTCGACTCGCCGGTGCCGGCGGTCGAGCTCCGCAGGTTCATGATCGAGTTCGTGCCCTCCTTGGCGAAGGTGACGTTCTCGGGGGCCCAGGTGGCGCCGGGAACGCCGGGGCCGCCGGAGTTGGAGCGCACGCTCCAGCCGTGGGCGTTGATCGCCGGGTCCGTGTGGCCGGTGTAGTCGAAGTCGTCGAAGAGCGCGGCACCCGTGGGCGGCGGTGTGGTCGGGCCGGTCGGGCTCGGGCCGGTCGGTGTCGGGGTGGGTTCGTTGCCCGCGGGCGCCGTGCCCCAGACGGGGACGCCGCCGACGGTCGCGGTGACCTTGGACCAGTTGGCGTACGTGGTCTGGCCCGGTCCGAAGGAGTAGTCGTCGTTCTGGTTCAGCGGCTGCCAGTTGGAACGGTGGAAGCGCAGCTGCATGTCACCGGTGTCCGCGCCGGGGGCGAGCGAGCCGGCGCCTGCGGTGAAGCCGACCTCCAGGTAGCGGTCGGCGGTCGCGGTGGGGTTGGCCAGGGTGCCGAAGGTGCCGGTGAGGTTGGCGCAGCCCTTCACGGCCCAGGAGCACGCGTAGGTGTACGACGCTCCCGCGTCGGCCTTGAAGTAGTAGCGCACCTTGACCTGGCTCAAGGGGACGCTCGACGTACCGGTGTTGACCACCTTGAACCAGGGCTCGACCTGGTCGCTTCCGGTGGCGCTCTGCCGGTACTGGACGGTGACGGCCTCACCTGCGGCGGCCGCCGGAAGCGCGGTGAGGGCGGTGGCGCCGAGTCCGGTGACCGCGGCGACGGCGAGCGCGGCGCGCATCCGCGGGTTCGTGGTCCTCGTCCGGTTGCTCGTCGGGTTGCTCATCGGGATTCCTCTCCTCGGGTGGGGTGGGGCGGGGGAGCGAGGCGGCGCGGCACCCCGAGGGTGTCGAGCCGGGTCCTGTGGTGGTGGAGCCGTTCCCTGAAGCCGGGCCAGTCGTGGCGTCCGGTCCAGACGACCTCGGCCAGGGCGCAGAGCCGCGGGAACGTGAGGTACTCGGCGTGCGCCGCGGTGGGTACGTACTCGGTCCACAGCTGGGCCTGGGAGCCGAGGACCCGGGCGGACTCCTCGGGGCTCCAGTCGGCGGGCGCCGGGTCGTTGCCGTGGACCGTGCGCAGGTCGACGACCTCTCCGGCCTGGCCGGGCGGCTCCTCGGGGCTCGTGGACTGGGGGTAGTCGAGGTAGGTGGTGCGGTGGGGCGCCATGATGACGCGGTGTCCGCGACGGACGGCGGTGCGGCCGTGATCGGAGTCGCGCCAGGGCATGACGGTGAAGTAGGGGGGGAGGTCGGCGCCGTTCTCGGTCCAGCTGAGCGGCCGGCGGCCGGCGTCGAGCAGGTGGCGTCCGATCCGCTCCATGAACCAGCCGTGCAGGGCGTCCGGCCCCGGCAGCCCTTCCTCCGCGGCCCGTCGGAGTGCGGCGGGGGAGGTGTGCCACTCGGTGGTGGGGCACTCCTCGCCGCCGATGTGGACGTACGGGGAGGGGAAGACGTCCATCACCTCGTCCAGGACGGTCCGGCAGAAGTCGAGGGCCTGGTCGTGGACGCCGAGGATGGTGTCGCACACGCCCCAGCGGTCCCAGACGTCATAGGTGCGGCCCGGGTGGTTGCCGAGTTCGGGGTAGGCGGCGAGGGCGGCGCGGACATGGCCGGGCATCTCGATCTCCGGCACGACGGTGATGCCGCGCTCCGCCGCGTACGTGACCAGGCCCGTGAGTTCGGCCCGGGTGTACGCACCGCCGTGCGGCACTCCGCCGACCTCGGTGAGCCGGGGGAGGGCCGCGACCGGCATGCGCCAGCCCTGGTCGTCGGTGAGGTGGAGATGGAGGACGTTGAGCTTGTGGAGGGCGAGGAGGTCGACGTACCGACGGAGGTAGGAGACGGGACGGAACCGCCGGGCGACGTCGAGCATGGAGCCGCGCCAGGGGAAGCGGGGCGTGTCGGTGATCTGTACGCAGGGCACGGACCAGGCGATGCCGGTCACGGGTTCGCCGTGCAGGGCCTCGACGGGCAGGAGCTGACGGAGCGTCTGGACTCCGGCGAGGAGACCCTCGGGGCGGGCGGCCCGCAGCAGCACCCCTTCGCTGCCGACGGTGAGGCCGTACCCCTCCTCGCCGAGCCCGGTGAGGGCGCGGTCGAGGGCCAGGACGACGGAGCCGTCCGGGCGCGCGGGCAGGGGCAGTCCGGTGGCCGGTCCGAGCAGGGTGCGCAGCAGTGCGGCCGCGCCCTCGGCGCCGGGTGAGACCTTGAGCGCCGTCGTCGTGTCGAAGGTGAACGTGCCGGGCAGTGGCGAGAGTTGGGTGGGTTCGGGGACGAGTCGGGGCAGGGGCATCGCGGTGCGTTATCCCTTCACGGCTCCGCCGGTCATTCCGGCGGAGACCCGGCCCTGCAGGACCAGGAAGAGGACGAGGACGGGCAGGGCGAAGAGGGTGGAGGCGGCCATGGTGGCGCCCCAGTCGGTGCCGAAGACGTTGGAGAAGGACGAGAGCCAGACGGGCAGGGTGCGGTCGTCCTGGTTCTTGATGATGAGCATGTTGGCGAAGGCGAACTCGTTCCAGGCGGTGATGAATCCGAAGAGCGAGGTCGCGAGGAGCCCGGGGGCGAGCAGGGGGAGGGTCACCCGGCGGAAGGCGACGGTGCGGGTGCAGCCGTCGACCTGTGCCGCCTCTTCGAGCTCGGCCGGGACGGCGGCCAGGAACGAGCGGAGGGTGACGATGGTGAAGGGCAGGGTGATCATGAAGTAGACGAGGCTGAGCGTCGCCAGCCGGTCGAGCAGGTCGGCGTCCCGGGCGATGACGTACATCGGGATCAACAGCGCTTCCCAGGGGGCCACTTGGGCGATGAAGACCATGAGGATGAAGCCGCGCCTGCCCCGCCAGCGCAGCCGGGCGACGGCGAAGGCTGCGGCGAGCGCCACCACGAGGGCGAGCAGGACGCACCCGGCGGTCACGAGCAGGCTGTTGCGCCAGAAGATCCAGAAGCCGTCCGCCGCGACGGCGTTCTCGAAGTGCTCCAGGGTGACGGACACGGGAAGGAACTGCGGGGTCTCGGACTGGATGTCGCGGGTCGGACGGAAGGCGGTGAGGACCATCCAGTACACCGGAAAGACGGCCAGGACGAAGACGAGCGCCGCCGCGGTGTTCAGGGGGAGTCGGCGCAGGGCGCGCGGTGTCACCGGTCGGCCTCCTGTCGGAGCATCTGGCGGAAGTAGGCGATCAGCGCGGCCATGAGGATGAGGACGGTGAGGGTGGAGACGGCCGCGCCGAGGTCGTACCGGTGCAGGGACTGGGCCACCCGGTAGGCGTAGACGGGCAGGGTGGTCGTCGCGCCGCCGGGCCCGCCCTTGGTGACCGCCCAGATCTGGGCGAAGCAGCGGAAGACCCAGATGACTTCGAGGCAGAGGACCAGGGCGAAGAGCGGCCGCAGGAGCGGCAGCGTGACCGAGCGGAAGATCCGCCAGCCGCCGGCCCCGTCCAGCCGGGCCGACTCGTAGAGCTCCGTGGGTACGGTCAGCAGCGCGGAGTGCAGGGTGATGGCGGCGAAGGGGACCGACTGCCAGACCACGAGCAGGACCAGGACGGTGAACGCTGCGGGACCGTCCGCCAGCCAGGAGTAGCCCTCGAAGGACTCGAACCCGAGCCGCACCAGGACCCAGTTGACCACTCCCAGACGGGAGGCGAACAGCCACTGGAAGACGGTCGTGGTGGCGATCACCGGGCTGGCCCACGCGAGGACGAGACCGCTGGTGACCAGGATCCGCATCCGTCGGCCGAGCCGCCGCATCATCAGGGCGACCAGGGTGCCGATCACCATGATGAGGGCGACGTTGACCAGGGTCCACCAGAAGGTGCGCCGCACGACCTCCCAGAACTCTGGGTCGGCCAGGACGGTCCGGTAGTTGCGGAATCCCACGAAGTCGGCGCCCCCGCGGATGAGTTCGCCCATGCCGTACTGCTGGAAGGAGATCAGCAGATTGCGGAGGAGGGGGTATCCGAGGAGGAGCGCTCCGCCGAGGACGGTGGGGGCGACCAGGAGGTAGGGCCAGAGGGCCGGCCTGTTCGGCCTGTTCGGCCTGTTCGGCCTGTTCGGCTTGTTCGGCCCGTTCGGCCCGTTCGGCCGTCTCACGAGCCGAGGGTCTTGGTGATGCTCTGTGACGCGGCTGCGGCCGCCCGTGCGGGATCGGTGCCGGTGAGCACGGCCGTCATGTACTGCTTGATCGGGTTGGTGGCCTCGACGGCCGCCCACTGCGGGGAGTTGGGCGTCGCGCGGCCCTGCGCCGCGCCGGCGGCCATCGCCGCCGTGCCCTCGTCGTCCTGGATGACGCGCGCGAGGGACGTGCGGTTGGGGACGTAGCTCATCGTTCGGGCCATGTCCGTCTGCCACTTCTCGCCCGCCAGCGCCTTCACCACCTCGTAGGCGGCGTCGGGGTGGTGCGAGGCCTCGGGCACGATGAAGTCGGAGCCGCCGGTGAAGACCGCGCCGGGCTCGGCCGCCGTCTTGCCGGGGATGGGGAAGAAGCCGAGTTTGCCCTTGAGCGCGGGGTTGATCTCCTCGACGATCTTCGCGCCGCCGGGTACGGCGATGATCTGGGCGATGTCACCCTTGGCGAAGACCTCCGCCTGCGGGGGCTTGGCCTCGTCGGCGTCCTTGGGCCCCTTGCCGAGGGCCTGGAGCTGTCGGTAGAAGTTCATGCCGGCGAGGGCCTGCGGGGTGTCGAGGGCCCCCTTCCATGCCGTGCCGCCGCCGTCCTGGACGGCGAGGTCGCCGCCCTCCTCCCAGATGAAGCCGGACAGGGTGTACCAGTTCTGGCCGGGGAGGTAGATGCCCTGGGTTCTGCCCCGGTTGAGCTTCGCGGTCACGGCGAGCCATTCGGCCTGCGTCTTCGGCGGCGCGGTCACGCCCGCCCGGGCGAAGAGGTCCTTGTGGTAGATCACGACGCGGCTGGCCCCGTACCAGGGGACGCCGTACTGCTTGCCGTCGACCTTTCCCGGCTCGGCGAGCCCCGGCAGCCAGTCGCCGCCGCCGAGCTCGGCGGTCCTGTCGCTGAGATCGCGTACGCCGCCGCTCGCCGCGTACTGCGCGACCTGCGTGTTGCCGACCTCGATGACGTCCGGGGCGTCCTTGCTGGCGAGAGCCGCCGTGACCTTCTCGCCGATGCCGTCCCACTCCTGGATCTGGATGTCGAGGTCGATGGCCTCGTGCTCCGCCTCGAAGCCGGTGCGGAAGCGGTCGAGGAAGGCATCGGTGACGCTGTCCTTCATGATCCATACGGTGACCTTCTCCGGCTCGCCGGAGGCCGCCGGGTCCGCCGGTCCGCTGCACGCCGTGGCGGCGAGGGCGACGGCCACCGCCAGGGCGGCGAGGGTGACGGGCCTGGCGAGGGGGCCGGTGAGAGGGCCGGCGAGGGCGGTCGACCGGGCACGGGTGGCGGGTCTGCCGAGGGGACGAGTCTTCACGGGCACCTCGAAATGTAGTTGACCAATTGGTCAAGTGGTTAGGTGGTCGGGTGTGTGACCAGAAGGTGGCACGGACCGCTGGAGCCGTCAATCCCCTGAAAAACATGAGTTGTTCACCCAGTGGCAGGTCAACGGATCCGGCTAGTATCGGACTTACCAGTTGACCAGTCAGGGAGAGTGGCATGAAGGACGGCTCCTCCAGCGGGGTGCTGAAGAGAGAGCGGGTACGGGAACACCTGCTCGGCCTGATCGAAGGCGGCGGCCCGGGCGACCCGATCCCCTCCGAGCGCACGCTCTGCGCCACCCTCGGCGTCTCCCGCCCCACCCTGCGCGCCGCCGTCGACGAACTCGTCGCCACGGGCGCGCTCGTACGGGAACACGGCCGCGGCATGTTCGTCGCACCCGCCAAGATCACTCAGCAACTCGCCCCGGACAACGCGGCCTTCGCCGTCCCCCGGGCCTCGGGCACCTGGTCCAGCACCGTCCTGGAGTCCGCCACGGTCCGGGCCGGCGCCCGCATCGGCCGCAGACTCCGGCTCTCACCCGCCGCCGAACTGCTCTACATCGCCCGCCTCCGCCTGGTCGACGGCGCGCCCATGGCCATCGAGCACCTGCACATCCCGGCGGACCTGGTGGGCGCCGCGCTCACCCCGGAGGAGCTGGAAGCCGGCGACCTCTACGACCACCTGCGGGAGCACCACCAGGTCCACGTCCAGGAGGCCACGCAGTCGATCGAACCCACGGTCGTCAGCGAGGACGAGGCCGCGCTCCTGGACGTCCCAGTCCTCTCGCCCGCCCTGCTGATCGAACGCCTCACCCTCGACACCGCCGGCCGCCCCGTCGAGTACGTCCACTCCGTCTACCGCGGCGACCGCTACCGCATCGTCTCCCGTCTCGACTTCACCCGCGACGGCCTCGTGACCTCCTCGACCGAGGGAGATGCATACTGACCCGCAGCCGACGGCGTACAGGGGAGGGGACAGGATGGAGCTCAAGCGGGAGCGGGTACGGGAACATCTGCTGACCGTGATCGACGGCCGTCGCCCCGGCGACGCCATCCCCTCCGAGCGCACCCTGTGCGCCACCCTCGGCGTCTCCCGGCCCACCCTGCGCGCCGCGGTCGACGAACTCGTCGCCACGGGCGTACTGGTACGGGAACACGGCCGGGGCATGTTCGTCGCACCCGCCAAGATCACCCAGGAACTGGTCGCCGAGAACCACGCGGCCGGCGCACCTCGAAGCCACGGCACCTGGACGAGTACGGTGCTCGAACTCCGCACCGTACGGGCGGGCGCGCGGATCGGCCGCAAGCTCACGATCTCCCCGGCGGCGGAACTGGTGCACGTGACCCGCATCCGGCACGTCAACGGCGCCCCGATCGCCCTGGAGCACCTGCACGTCCCGGCCGAGCTGGTCCCCGGACTCACCGTCGCGGACATGGAGGGCGGCTTCTACGCCCACCTGCGGGAGAAGCGCGGCATCCGGGCGGCCCACGCGGTGCAGTCCATCGAACCGACCGTGCTGAGCGAGGAGGAGGCGGCCCTCCTGGACGTACCGGTGCTCTCTCCCGCGCTGCTCTTCGACCGGATCACCTCCGACGCGACGGGCAGACCGGTCGAGTACGTCCGCTCGCTCTACCGGGGCGACCGCTACCGCATCGTCTCGCGGCTCGCCCTGAGCGAGGGCGCGGCGGACCACCCGGCGGCCGATGCCGCACGGGCGGGAGCCTGGTGGGGGACGGTGGAGTGACGCGGCACGGCGCCGCCGCCCGACTCGGCGAACCCACCGCGGGGAAGACGCCGGACACGAACGGAACCTTCCGGTTCCATCAGCTGCGGCCTGGCGAGCAGTGGCACCACGAGGACCTGGACCGCCATGGCGACGACATGTTCATGGTGATCGAGGACCGGCCACGGCCCACGAAAGCGCCGAGCCGACTCCTCTGACCGACGCACCGCCGCAGTCATCCGGGAGAGGCGGCGGCGCGTCCAGAAGCCAGGCATCAGGAGCCAGGAGCGGGGACGACTTCGGCCGGGACCTCAATCCGTCCCGGTCGTGCCCCGTACGATCCGGCCGACGACGGCCGCGGCATGCTCAGGGTGTTCTTCCAGCCACGTGCCGAGGTGTTCCCGTACGGCCTCCTCGACGCAGGCTCGCACCGCGGTGTTGTCCAGGCGCCCCCTCGTCGAGCCGGCGTACTCGGGACGGTCGAGCTTCACCGACACGACCGCCGTCAGACCCTCGCTGATCCGGTCGGCGCTGATGTCGGGGTCCGTCGCCGTCAGCAGCCGCCGCCCGCGTGCGTACGCGTTGACCGCCGCCGTCACCCCGTCTCGGAAACCCACCTCGTGCGTGCCGCCCTCCCGGGTGGCGCGGCTGTTGGCGAAGCTCCGTACCCTCTCCTCGCGGGAGTCGCCCCACCGAAGGGCCACCTCCATCGCCCCCGGCATCCGCGGGTCCTCCCGCTCGAAGCCGATGACGTCCGGGTGAACGGGCGTCCCGGCCCCCGCTTCGAGGAAGCCGACGAAGTCCCGCGTCCCGCCCGGGAACCGGAACCGCGCAGACCGGGCCTCGTGGTGGGGGCGTTCGTCGGTCAGCGAGATGTCCAGACCCCGGTTGAGGAAGGCGAGTTCCCTGAAGTGTTCCTCCAGTACGGCGAACGAGCACTCCACCGTTTCGAAGATGTCGGCGTCGGGCCGGAACTCGAAGGTGGTCCCGCTTCCCGTCGCCGCTCCCGCGGCGGCGGGCGGCGCGACCGCGACGCCGCGCGCGTACTCCTGGACCCAGCGCACGCCTCCGCGCCGGACCTCGGCCTCTGGAAAACACCAGGTCAGAGCAGGTTCGGCGGAGGTCTGGGCGGGCGGGTGAGCAGCTGTCCGGTGTGTGTCGCCCCCATGGGCCGCCCGCCTTGTCGGAATGCGGCCGCGACGTCTCCGAGGCCCGGGAAGACGCTCTTCTCGGCGGTGCCCAGGTCCCTGATTCAGATGATCCCGAAGATACGCACGGCTGCCGGAGGGAGGGCCCGCGGGCGGCGGTGTCTCAGACCGCCGTCTCGGGGTCTGCCGGACTGAGGTGGTGTACGGCGGTCAGTTCGGCGTGCGGGGCGAGGAGGTCCCGGAGTTCGTCCGCGGCGGTGCTGAGGAGATGACCGTCGCGGGTGGCGTGGAGGGTCTCCAGGATGAAGACCACATGCGCGGAGTCCTCGGTGACGCGGGTGCGGTGGGCGTCGCGGTGGTTCCAGTGCCGGGTCAGGACGCCCGTGGTGTCCGCGTAGACGACCTCGCCGGGCTTGGGGTTCTCGATCGTGTCGGGTTCGCCGAGCGGCGTGAAGGACTCGGAACCGTCCGCGTACCGGATGTCGACCTGGCCGGTGACATGGTCCAGGTCGAAGGCGCCGGCGGGCAGGCCGTGGCGGACGGAGACGGCGTTGTAGGCGTCGACGGCCGGATTGATGCGGGGGAGGGTTCCCCGCTTCGCGACACGGCGGCCGAGCGCGTCGACGCTCGGGCGGATGCGGCGCGGATTCGTTCCGAAGGAGCGGTAGGCGGTGTGCCAGGCCTCGATCCGGGGGTCGGTCTCGTCGGCGGGGCTCCAGGTGCCGTCGGCGAGTTCCTGTTCCAGCTCTTCCAGCGCGGCGGCCGCGGCGGGCCAGGGTTCGCGGCCGCGCAGGCCGGTGGCGGTGACCAGAGCGACGCGGGTGTCGGGGAAGTCGGCCGCGACGGCGGGGGTGAGGCGGAAGACGGTCATCGTCGGGGTTTCCGTTCCTGGGGGTGGGGTGCGTGGGGGCTCGGCGTTCGGTGAGATCGGGTGGCAGGTGGCAGGTGGCAGGTGGCAGGTGGCAGGGCGTCAGGTCAGGGCCAGGAGGCTGACCGCGACGGCCGCCGTGCCGAGCCCGACCAGCTGGCCGCGGTGGATGCGCTCGGCCAGCACGCTGCGGGCGAGCAGGACGGTTCCGGCCGGGTAGAGGGCCGTGATCACCGCGACCACCGCCAGGTCCCCGCTGCGCGCGGCGAGGAGGAACAGCAGGTTCGCCACGGAGTCCAGCACGCCGGCCGCCGCCGACATCGCGTACGCGGGCCGCTCGGATCCCAGTCTGCGGTACATCACGCCCGCCGCGAGGAGGGTGACGGCCGAGGAGACCGCCCGTCCCACGATCAGCGGGCCCACCCCGCTGTCGGACGGCGCCTGGTGCAGGAAGACCAGTTGCAGGGCGATGGCGGCGCCGGCACCGAACGCCAGCAGCAGCGCCGTACGCGAAGGGCGCGCCGAACCGGAGCCGTGTCCGGCGCTGACCAGCACCACCGCGGCCATCGCGAGCGGCAGGCCCACCAGTCCGGCGGTACCCAGGTGCTCGCCCTGGAGCAGTCCCACGCCGACGGGCAGCACGGCGGAGACCAGGGCGGTCACGGGTGACAGGACGTTCATCGGGCCGATCGCCAGCGTGCGGTAGAGCAGGGCGAACGCGATGGCCGAGGCGACCCCGGACGCGGCGCCCCAGCCGAGCGTCGCGGCGCTGAACGAGGCGCCGAGCAAGGGCCACAGCAGCAGTTCGACCGCGAGGGAGGCCGGGGCAGCGATCATCACGGTACGCAGCACATGGGCCTTACGGGCGCCGAGGCCGCCGAGGAAGTCGGCGCAGCCGTAGGCGAGTGAGCTGCCCAGGGCCAGCAGCAGAGCGAGCACGGTAGATCCCCTACTATGGTTAATGGAACGACTGAACCGTACAACGGATCGACCGCACTTTGTCAACAGAACGACCGAGCGGTGCATTCGAGTGGTCAACGTGTGAGGATGGTGATCGGATGTCCGAGACGGCCGCAGCCCTGCGGACGCTCGCGCACAACGTCAGGGCGGCTCGCACCCGCGCCGGTCTCTCCCTGGACGAACTCGGTCGGCGTGCCCAGGTCAGCAAGGGTGCGCTGGTAGGCCTGGAGAAGGCTCAGGGCAATCCCAACTTCGCCACTCTGGTCAGGCTGGCCGACACGCTCGGCATCTCGGTCTCCGCATTGATGGAGGGGCCGGCCGAAGCCCGCGTCCGCGTCGTGAGCGGCGACGCCGTGGCCCCCCTGTGGACCGGGGAGCAGGGGAGCGAGGCCCGGCTCATGCTGACGACCTCGGGGCCGGCCCCGGTCGAGGTCTGGCGCTGGCGACTGGAGCCGGGGGAGGAGTACCCCAGCCACCCCCACCAGGCCGGGGTCGTCGAAACCGTCAGCGTCACGGTCGGCCGGATGGTCCTGGTCGTCGACGGCACCGAGCACGTCGTCGAGGCCGGACAGACCGCCACCTTCGACGGCGACGCCTCCCACACCTACCGCGGCGCGGGCACCGGCACCTGCCACCTGATCATGACCGTCCACCTCCCGCCCGGCCCCGCCTCCACGGCCTGATCCGGTACCTCGCCCGTTCTCCGCGGATACATTGTTTGGGCCGGCGCGTCGTTCAACAGATCCGTACAGGGGCAAGAGCGTCCCGCCGGGGACTTGTGACGACCACGGCCGAGGCAGTCCTGCGTGAGACGGACGAGATGGACACGCCGGGCCCGAACTCCGGCCTGAGGCGCGCCGATACTCTGCCCCGATGAATCCTATGGAGCGCATGGCGCGTACGGACCGCATGGAGCGGATCGTCGGCGCTGTCGTCGGTTCGGCCGTGGGCGATGCGCTGGGCGCGCCCTTCGAGTTCGGTCCCCCGGGCGCCTTCTCCGCACGGTTCCCGCGTCCGGGCGCCGGTGGCGAGATGTGCGGCGGCGGTGGCTGGGACCCGGGCGAGGCCACGGACGACACGCAGATGGCCGTCCTGGTCGCCGATTCGCTGCTGTGGTGCGGCGGGCTCGATCTGCCGGACATCTTCGGCCGCTTCCAGCGGTGGGCGGCGGCCGACCCCAAGGACATCGGCCTTCAGACGGAAGACGTCCTGACCAACGGGATGCCGTGGGACCTGGCCGCCGCGGTGCATTTCCAGGTCAACCTCTACGCAGCCGGCAACGGCTCCTTGATGAGGGCCTCGACATCCGCGGTCCACTTCGCCCCCGACGGGCAGTCGGCCACCATGGACGCGGCCCGTCGCATCGCCGCGCTCACCCATGGCGACCGCGCCGCTTGGGAAGGCACCGCCGTGTTCCACGAACTGGTCCGTGTCGCCCTGGACGGCGCCGACCCGCTCCGTGCCCTCCCCGACGTCCTGGACCTCGTCCATCCCGACCACCGGCCGCGCTACGCCACGGTGCTCGCCGCCGACTGGCATCCCGACCTGGCGACCGAGTTCAACGGCGCCGTCTGGCCGTGCCTCGGATCGGCCGTCTGGGCCCTGCGCAGCACCGACGGTTTCGAGGAGGCGATCCGCGCGGCGATCGACCTCGGCGGCGACACGGACACCGTCGCCGCCGTCACCGGGGGCCTCGCGGGCGCCCGCTACGGAGTGGACGCGATTCCCGCCCGGTGGACCGAGACCTTGCACGTCCCCCTCCCGGGGTTCGACGGACGCGTACTGCGGCGGGCCGAGCTCATCGATCTCGCGCAGCGCCTCGGGGCCCGCTGACACCGACAGCGGCCCGCGGGAAGGTCAGTAGCCGTAGATCATCTTGTACGCGACCTCAGGAAGGAACTGGCCGGCCGAGGAGCCCGCGCCGACCCCGCAGTCACCGTCGGACTCGCCGGGTGCCTTGATCCAGAGGAGCATCTCGGCGCCGCCACCGGTCCGGGTGGGCGTGCCGATCCTGCGGCCCCCGGGGTTGCACCACGCGCCGTTGGACCCGTTGCCGTTGCGGCTGGTGTCCACGACGAACGGCTTGGTGTAGCCGTAGCGGGCGCTGAGTTCGCTGTTCACGGCCCCGGCGTAGGCGGTGTTCTCCGCGGTGGTGAAGTAGTTGGAGATGTTGAGCGAGAAGCCGTGGGCCTGGCTGAGGCCGGCGTTGTGCAGGCGCTGGGCCATGGTCGCCGCGTCGGCCCAGCCGGGGTTCCCCGCGTCGAGGTAGACCCAGGTGTTCGGGGCCTGGTTCCGGAACTGGGTGAGTGCTCCGGTGAGCATGCCCTGGCGCTCGGCGATCTCGGCCTAGTGATCTGGTTTTGAGGTCGTGGGTCGCCACGTGAGGCGTCCCCTGTTTCAGATTGCGGTGTTCGCCTGCGGCAGGTCGCGCGTTCGCGCTGTCCTGTGGGCATGGGTGATACCCGGCTGGAACCTGTCGTGCTGTCGGAGGCCGAGCGGCTGACGCTGGAGAACTGGGCCAAGCGCCGCTCGACCGCGCAGGGGCTGGCCGTTCGCGCACGGATCGTGCTGGCGTGCGCGAACGGCTGGAACAACACCGTGGTCGCCGCGCGACTCGATGTCGGCAGAGGCACCGTGCGCCGCTGGCGCACACGGTTCGTGGCCCAGCGCCTGGACGGACTCGCGGACGAGCCGCGGCCCGGGGTGCCGCGGACCATTACCGACGCCCAGGTGGAAGAGGTCGTGGTCCGCACCCTGGAGCAGACTCCCCGGGCGGGACGCACTGGTCGAAGCGGGAGCTGGCCAAGGTCGTGGGAATCTCCCCGGCGAGCGTGCTGAGGATCTGGCACGCTTTCGGCCTCCAGCCCTGGCGCACGGAGACCTTCAAGATCTCCCCGGACCCGTTCCTGATCGACAAGGTCCGTGACGTCGTCGGCCTCTACCTCGCTCCGCCGGCCAACGCGGTGGTCTTCGCGGTGGACGAGAAGCCGCAGATCCAGGCCCTTCAGCGGACCGCGCCGGTCCTGCCGATGGTCCCGGGAGTGCCCGAGCGGCGGAGTTTCGACTACGTCCGGCACGGCACCGTCGACCTGTTCGCCGCCCTGAACACGGCGACGGGCAAGGTGATCACGAAACTGTCCGCGCAGCACCGGGCGGTGGACTTCCGTGACTTCCTCGACGAGATCGACCGCCAGACCGACAAGCACCTGGCGGTCCACGTGATCTGCGACAACCTCTCCGCCCACAAGGCGCCGGTGGTGCACAAGTGGCTCCTGGCGCATCCCCGCTTCCAGCTCCACTTCACCCCGACCTACTCGTCGTGGATCAACCAGGTCGAGCGGTGGTTCGCCGAGTTGGAACGGCGCTGCCTTGAACGCGGCGTGTTCTGTTCCCTCGACGACCTCAAGGCCGCACTCGAAAACTGGATCAAGGTCTGGAACGACGAAGCCCGGCCCTTCAAGTGGACCAAGACCGCCGACCAGATCCTCGACCGGATCTGCCGCTACTGCGACAGGATCTCCGAACCAGATCACTAGGTCCGCCGCCCCGCCCGGATCGGCTACCTGGCGCAGGAGCTGCCCGCACGCTCCGCTCGGCTCCCGCTCCTCGCCGCCTTCGCGGCGGGGCCGCAGGGGCGGCCGGGGCTGCCAGGGTCACAGGGTGCGCAGGGGTCGCGGGGGCTGCCCGTCCTGCCAGGGCCTCCGGAGGAGTACGCCGAACAGCTGCTGGCGCTGGGCCTGTTCCGCGAGGAGGACCTGCACGTCCCGGTCGCGGCGCTGTCCGCTGGGCAGCAGCGGCGGCTGCAGATCGCGCTCCTCGTGACGGGAGCAGCGGATCTTCTCGTACTCGACGAGCCGACGAACCACATCGCGCTCGACCTGGTCGAGGACCTGGAGGCGGCGCTCGCGGCGTACCCGGGAGCGGTGGTGGTGGTCTCGCACGACCGCGACTTCCGCGAGCGGTTCCCGGGGGAGCGGCTGGAGCTGCGCGCCGGGCGGAGGTGCTGACCCCGTCGGCCGCGATGCGGAGGGCCCACCGGCCCATCAAGCACGGGCCGGGAGAGTCCGAGTCGGTAGCGCGAGTCGGTAGCCGGGTCAGAAGTCCGAGTCAGTAGTCCGGGTCAGTAGTCCGGGTCAGTAGGAGGTGAAGCTCGGTTTGATCGGGCCGATCTCGCCGCTTTCCACGAGTTCCTCCAGGTCCCCCGGCTCCAGGAACTCCAAGTCGTCCGGGTCGAGGCCGTGATACTGGTCGACCTCGTACAGGCGCCGTACGAACGAGAGCACGAACTCGGTGAACGAGCCGTCGAAGACCACCGACCCCGAGCCGTGGGCCTCGGTGACGACCTTCCATCGGTCCGGGTCCGGTCCGCACGGCTGGAAGAAGTGCTCGTCCCCGCTGTAGTCGTAGCCCCAGGAGATGAGCCCTCCCGGGGCGGGGTGGAACGGAAAGGAGTACTCCGCCGGATAGTTCTGCCGAGACCTGCCGAAGGCCTCGTGGATCCGGTGCATCCGGGCGAGGAGCGGGCTGGTTCCCCGAGGGTGGAAGAGGACCAGCTCGCCGCTGATCACACCGGCTCCGTAGGAGTCGAGGAAGGCCTTGAAGTCGCCGGGGAGTGCCGTACCGAGGTAGTCCTCGACGTCGGTCCAGTCGTCCGGGGAGGCGTTGCGCGCCGCGGGCGGGCCGATGAGCCGCACGAGTTCATCCGATGCGTCCATCCACCCCACCCACCCGTTCGCTCGCCTGTCGCCGACCACGACGCAAACGTACGGGCAGGAGCCTCGAAGGATCAAGGTCCGGACTCGGCCGTGGGGACGCGGGGGACCCGCGGCGACCGTGGACTGGCATGATCGGCGCCATGTCGAAGGATCTGCTGCTCGCCAGGGCCCGCGGGCTGTGGGAGGACCTGGCCGGAGTGCCCGTGCCGTTCCCGCCGACCGGTGGTGTGCGGGTGGGCGTGTCCCCGCGATCCGGCCTCTGCCCGGTCGGCTGGGTCGGGGTGGTGGCTCTCGGCGGGTCCGCGATCGTGACCGCGCCGAGCGAGAGGGACGCCGCGACGGTGCGCGACGCGCTGAAGGGGTTGACGGTGGAGGCCGTGGTGGACGCGGCCTCCGTCGGCGGGGTGCTGCCCGTGGCCGAGGTGCTCGGGCCAGCGGCGCTGTCGTACGTGTCGGAGGAAGGCTTCCGGCCGACAGCCGGTCCGGCGGCGGTGGAACGACTTCCCGGCCGGCACCCGGCGCTGCGCGGCCTGGAGAGGGCGGCGGGCCGTGAGGACACCGCGGAGGCCTCTCTGGACGAGATGACGTCGCCCGCGTTCGTGGTCCGTGAGGGCGGCGAGGTGGTGGCCGCGGCCGGATACGCGTTGTGGCCCCACCGGACCGCTCACATCAGCGTGCTGACCGCACCGGACGTACGGGGACGCGGGCTCGCACGGGCGACGGGTTCGGCGGCGGTCGCGCACGCACTCGCCGCAGGGCTGCTGCCCCAGTGGCGCGCGCGGCCTCCGGCCTCCCGACGGGTCGCTGCCGCAATGGGCTTCGAGGAGTTGGGCGCCCAACTCTCGATCAGGATCGCCTCACTGTCCCGCTGATTCGCCGTGATCACTCCCGCAGGCCGGGGACATCGTTGATGATGTCCGTGTGGCTCACCGCATCAACACTCTGATCTCAGCCCTCGGCATCCTTCCCGGCGTGCTTCTGCTCGTCGGCGGTGTCCGCGAATACCGCTCCGGGGCGTCGCCCCTCTGGATCGTGGCAGGAGCGGCGCTCGTCCTCGTCGCGACGTACACCCTCGTGCGGGACGTGCGACACCTCCGGACGGAGCCGACGGCCTGAACGGAAGCCGCGTGCGACAGCCGGGGTTTCCGCGAAATCGGCTCGCGAGGCGGCGGGGGCGGATGGCAGGGTGCGGTGCATGGCGCCCCAGTACCAGATTCGTGCGGATTACGACGCGCACACGATCGTCGTCTACCAGGCGTACGCGCCCGCCATCGCCGACGCGGCCCTGCGGGCGGGCCGCTTCGTCGCGCCGTTCTCCTTCCGGCGGATGACGTGGATCAAACCGTCGTTGATGTGGCTGATGCACCGCAGCAACTGGGCGCGCAAACCCGGTCAGGAGCGCGTACTCGCGGTGCGGATGACCCGGGAGGGCTGGGAGGACGCCCTGTCGCAGGCCGTGCTCACGACCGCGGACCCGGCGGCCGTGGCCCAGGCGGCCGTCCACGTCCAATGGGACCCGGAGCGGTCGCCGCGCGGGGCCGCGCTCAATCACTACAGCATTCAGGTCGGCATCGGCCGCCACCTCGTTCGTACGTTCAACGACGACTGGATCGTCGGTCTCACGGACCTCACACCACAGGTCCGCAAGGCCGCGTCCCTGATACGGACCGGACATGCCGCGCGATCCCAGGGGCTGCTGCCGGCGGAGCGCGCCTACCCACTGCCCCGGGAGCTGGAGAACCGCCTTGCCACAGGCGGGTGATCACCGGGCGTGGGGCTTCCTGGCTCGCCCGCAGCAGTCGGCCGCCGGCCTCGCGCATGGCCAGGCATGAGGCGTGCAGGGCCGAGTCCGGGTCGTCGAGCGTGGGCGTGTGTCGAAAGTCCCGCCTGCCCTTCGGGTAGACGGCGCTACTTTCGACACACGCCCTAGTCGAGCAGCAGCTTCGCGGCCACCGTCGTACCGTCCGTGCGGACCGTTCCGGCCACCGCGGCCGCCCGGGCGCGGGTCTCGGGGGCCAGGGCGGTCCTGAGCGCTGCCGACAGGGAGTCGGTGGTCGGGGTCGGGCCCTCGTGTGCCGCGCCGATGCCCAGCTCCGCGACCCGGCCGGCCCAGTACGGGTGGTCAGCCCCCTGGGGAACGACCACCTGCGGCGCGCCCGCCCGGGTGGCGGTCGTCGTCGTGCCCCCGCTGCCGTGGTGCACGACAGCGGCCACGCGGCGGAACAGTGCCTGATGGTTGAGCTCGCCGACGAGGAAGCAGTCGCCCCGGTCGTCGACGAGGGGCAGCTCCGCCCACCCGCTGGAGACGACCGCGCGGCGGCCCTGTGCGCGGATCGCCTCGACGGCCGCCCTGGCGAAGTCCTTCGGGGCGCTCAGGGGCGTGCTGCCGAAGCCCACGTACACCGGTGGTGTGCCGGCGTCCAGGAACGCCAGCAGCTCGGCGGGGAGCGGGCGTTCGTCGGCCGGGATCCACGCGCCGGTCTGCACCACGTCGAGGTGGTCCGTCGGCTGCCACGGGGCCAGGACCGGGTCCGTGGCCAGCCACGGCTGTTCGGTGAAGGCGTAGTCGCGGACGTTCTCCACCGGTGGCAGCCCGACCGATGCCCGGTGCGTGTTGAGCGGCTCGCCGAACATCGCGTCGGCGATCCGGGCGTCCCGGTCCCACAGCTCGCGGCTGTCGGTCACCTCGGGCGGCAGGGGCCGGCCCCGGCGTGCGGGCGGTCGGCGGTTCGGTGAGGGGAGACTGACCGGTTGGTGGCTCACGTGCACGTAGCGGATGCCCAGCCGCTCGGCCACCGACCGGGCGCCGGCCGTGACCGGCAGCGGACCGGTCGCCACCAGCACGTCGCATCCCTCGGCCGCCGCCGCGACCGTCTCGAACTGAGCGGTCATCAACTCGGCGGCGCGCTGCGCCAGCCCGACCGCCGAACCCGGCTGCACGGAGGTCACCAGTGGGCGTACGGGACGGCCCGCCGGAATGTGCGGCACCTCGACCTCGGCCAGCCGCCGCGCGAACTCCTCGTCGGGCGGGGCGCACACCCGTACCTCCGCGCCGAGCTCCCGCAACCGCACGGCGAGTGCCGCCATCGGTTCGACGCTTCCGCGCGGTCCGTACGTCGAAAACAACACACGCATGTCGTGAATCCCGTTCCCGCAGGTGGTGGCCCAGGTCGGCGATTCTGCGCCATGATCGGGGTCTTGCCGCAAGCCCCCGGGTGCGCGGTATGTTCAGAGTGGAAAGGCGTGAGTCCTCCCCTTTCCGATCCGGTAGAACGCAGCGGCGTTTCCCCACAGCACGGCATCGAGGTGTTCCTCGCCGACGGTCCGGGCGATGAGGGCGAAGTCCTCGTCCGCGAACGGGCGGCGCGCCCGGGTGGACGGGAGGTCGGTGCCGACCATCAGTGCGGTGGGGTCGGTCCGTACGACGGCGGTCATGGTCTCGGCGGGGTCGAGGTCGACGCGCCCGAACCCGGTGGCCTTCACCTTGGCGCCCCGTTCCACCAGCCTCAGGAGATGGGGGAGTCCGTCGCGGTGCAGGCCGAGGTGGTCGATGCTGACGGCGGGCAGTGCCGTCAGGGTCGCGGACAGGTCCGGCAGGTCGCGTGCGTCGATGTAGAGCTCGGTGTGCCAGCCGGCGATGTCGTGGACGCGCCGGGCGAGGCGGTCCAGTTGGCCGAGGGTGGCCGATCCGCCGCGGCGGACGTTGAAGCGGACGGCGCGTACCCCCGCGGTGTCGAGGGCGAGGATCTCCTCGTCCGTCACGGTGGCCGGTACCTGCGTGACACCGACGTAGGCGGGTCCGAGCGCGGCCAGGGCCTCGCGCAGATAGCCCTGGTCGAAGCCCTGGAAGGAACCCGACACGACCGCGCCGCCGCGGACCGGGAGACCGGCGACGCGCGCGCGGTACTGCTCGACGGTGAAGGCGGGCGGCAGGTAGCCGTCGTTCTCGACGAGGGGGAAGCGCGGGTCGACGATGTGCAGGTGGGCGTCGAAGACCCGCGGGTGGGGTTCGGTGTTCAGGACCATCGTGTCCGAGTCGCCGTTGCGCCCGACCCGGGTGAAGCCGAGGGAGGTGTAAAGGCCTACGGCGGGGTTTCCGTCCTCGACGCTGAGGCTGAGCCGAGCGACCGGAGTCGGTCGCTCGGCGGCAGTCCGGATCAGCGCCTCCATGAGCGCTCGACCATGCCCGCGACCACGATGGCCGGGCAGCACACCGAGGGTCAGCTCGGGGACGTCCGGTGCGACGAAGCCGTACCCGGGCCTGTCCTCGGGCAGGTAGCGCGCCCAGGCCGCGCCGATCGGTTCGCCCGTATCGGTCTCGGCGACGACCCCGAAGTCACCCTCGCGGGGCCAGTCGGCGAGGTAGCGCGCGGCATACGGGTCGGCGACGAGCTGCTCGGCGGTGAACCGCTGCTCACCGTTCCAGTTGTACGCCTCCAGCAGGATGCTCCAGAGGAGGCTGGTGTCGCGGGCGATGGCGGGGCGGACGGGCATGGGATGCCTTCGGGCCGAATGCGAATCGGACCGATCGACGATAGACCGTCATGGACGGGACCGGCAAAGGGAATCGACGCCGGGAGGTCCACCGCGTACGCCTGAGCAGCAGAACCGGCTCGGACCTTCATGCGTGACTGGCGAACGATCACGCCGTAAGAAGCGACTTTTCAGCCCCGGAGCAGGGCGAGTTGGTGGTGTACAGCGGGCGGTGGTGTGGCGCGCGTCGTCGGTGGCGAGAAGGTCGAGCAGGGCACCGCGGAGTACGGCCAGGGCAAGGGGGCGGCGGATCGTGCCGTCCTCGCTGTCGCCCTCGGGCCGCGGCCGGCAGTCGGCAAGGACCTGGAGCCAGTCGCGCACGGTGGCGGCGGCGAAACCGGCCCAGGCGCCGTCGGGCTCGACGAGCGACCGCGTGTACGCCTCGGCCCAGAGCCGGAGCAGCGGTCGCCGACGAGGAGCCGCACCACAGCTTCGGCCACGACCTCGTCGGCCGGAACTGGACCCTCGACCTGCGCGCCGCGAGATGATCAAGCGATGAGTGAGATTGTCTTGATGTCCGATCCAAAGGTCGGTGCCATCCCTGTCGCGGAGTGCGACGAAGAGCTCGTCGATGTCCGCGGCAGTGGCCTGTTGCTCGTCGACACGCGGAAGCAGGACCCCGCCGACGCCTTCGCCCACCTGCGGTCGGGCGTACTGGAACGCCTGCTCCACGCCCAGTCGACGCTTCCGCGGGGTCTGCGGCTGCTCTTCGTCGAGGGGTACAGGCCCCCGTCGCTCCAGCGGGAGTACTTCGACGAGTACGCCGGTCAGTTGCGTGTCCTTCACCCCGAGTGGTCCGAGGAGGAGGTCCTCTCCGCGGCGAGCCGGTACGTTTCACCGCCCGCCATCGCTCCCCACAGCGCGGGAGCGGCCGTGGACCTCACCCTGGCGGATGCCGATGGCCATGAGCTGGACCTCGGAACGCGGATGAACGCGGACCCGGAGGAGAGCGACGGCGCCTGCTACACGCACGCCGCCAACATCAGCGTGGAGGCGCGCGCCAACCGGGAGGTGCTCGGCGCCGTGCTCACCGCGGCGGGTCTGGTGAACTATCCGACCGAGTGGTGGCACTGGTCCTTCGGGGACCGCTACTGGGCCCTGGCCACCGAGCAGGCCGCGGCCCGCTACGGCCCGAAGGAGCTGGCCCCGCGCGGCGGCCCGCATGCCGCCGACGGCCCCTCCGCGGTACAGCCGGGCCGAAGGGCGACGTAACCGACCCCCCACCCGGCCCGGGGGTCGGGTGAGGGGTCGGCCCCCTGGTCGGCCCAATGGGGGTGCACGGAGGTACGCGGAGGCGTGAGGAGCTCTACCGCCCTTGGCTACTCGACGGTAATCTGCGGGCCCGTCCGCAGCATGGGGGAGTGGTATGGGCACCGTCACGAGATTCGATGCCGTCGCCGAACACGAGAAGACCCGCGGAGCGCTGGCCGCGGTGATCCCACGGCTTGTGGGACTGCTGCGCGACGTCCCCGACCCGGACGCGGCCTCCGGTGTCCCGGTGTGGACGGTGGGCGACGTGGGCGCGCACCTCGCGGCCGTGTATCTCGCGTACTGCTCCCTGGTCTCCGGCGACGAGGCCGTGGAGTGGGACAGCGTCCTGCCGCCGGGCGACCTGCCGTTCGTCGAGCGGATCACGGCCATGAACGCCACGTCCATCGGCCTCTTCGGCGGCGACGACCGTGCCCGGCCGGGCGACGTCGTCGCCGAACGGGGCGAGGCGTTCCTGCGGGCCACCGAGGGCCTCGCCCCGGACACGCCCGTCGCCGTGCCCTGGTACGGGCAGGAGACGACGCTCACCCTGGCGGTGGTGACCGGTCTGATGCTCAGCGAGAGCCTCGTCCACGGTCTGGACATCGCGCGTGGCGCCGGGCTTCCGTGGACGATCGGTCCGGACGAGGCGAGCCTGGTGCTCGGACAGTCGATGCCGACGATGATGACGCTGGCCCTGGACACGGCGAGGGCCCGGGGCGTCAGCATCGCGTTCGACCTCGTGATCAAGGGAGGTCCGCGGCTGGCCGTCGTCGTCGACGACGGCACGATGACGGTGACCCGCGACGCCGCGCCGCGCGCCTACGACTGCAGGATCACGGCGGCGCCGACGGCGTTCCTGCTGGTCTCCTTCCGGCGTACCCCGGTGTGGAAGGCGATGGCGCGCGGCCGGATGCGGGCCGGCGGCCGCAGGCCGTGGCTCGCCACGAGGCTCGGCGAACTCATCGCCACTCCGTGACCGACGGCCGCCGTGCCGCGATCCGACCCGCCGCCGGCCCGTCCCGACAGGGGCGGGCCGGCAGTACTTTCCGCACGGGCGCCCAGCTGAACCAGTTTACTAGACAACGTTGTCAACGGAGTGCAGAGTAAGCCGGAGATTCTGCGGTGCGGTAGCTCGGCAGTGCAGAAGCGCAGAAGCGCAGAAGCGCGGAGGCGCATTGGTGCGGAAGTGCAGTGGTGCGGAAGCGCACTGGCGCAGTGGTGAAGCGGTGTAACGGAAAGGCTGAACGTGATGGTGTACGGAGCGCTCGACATCGGGGGCACGAAGATCGCCGGGGCTCTCGTCGACGCCGACGGGCACCTGCTCGTCCGGTCCCAGCGGGCCACTCCGGCTCGGGGTTCCGCGGAGGAGCTCATGGCCGCAGTCGCCGCGGTCCTGGACGATCTGGCGACACATCCCGAGTGGGCGTCGCTTTCCTGCCTCGGCATCGGCAGCGCGGGGCCCGTCGACACGGTCGCGGGCACGGTCGGTCCGGTCAACATCCCGGCCTGGCGGGCCTTCCCCCTCGTCGCCCGCGTGCGGGCACACCCGGCGGTGCCGGCCGGGCTGCGGCCGGTCCTCGTCGGTGACGCGGTGGCGATGACCGCGGCCGAGCACTGGCTGGGCGCGGCCAGGGGCGTGGACAACGCGCTGTGCATGGTGGTCTCCACGGGTGTGGGCGGCGGCCTGATCCTGGGTGGGGCGCTCCACGCGGGCACCTCCGGGAACGCCGGCCACATCGGTCACATCACCGTGGACCAGAACGGTCCCGTCTGTCCCTGTGGGGCGCGGGGCTGCGTGGAGCGCTTCGCCAGTGGCACGGCGATCGCCGCCCACGCCCTGGAATCAGGCTGGACGCCGCCCTCGGGGGCTCCCGCGACGGCCAAGGAGGTCGAGGCGTCCGCCCGTGCGGGCGATCCGCGCGCGCTCGCCGCGTTCGACCGCGCCGGGCGGGCCCTGGCGGCGGCCATCGCGGCGACGACGGCCCTCGTAGAGCTCGACATCGTTGTCATCGGTGGTGGTGTGGCCCAGTCCGGGGAGATGCTCTTCGGCCCTCTCCGGCACCACCTCACCTCGTACGCGGTACTGGACTTCACCCGCGACGTACCGGTCGTGCCGGCGGGACTCGCGCTTGACGCGGGGCTGATCGGTGCGGCCGCCGCGGGCGCTGCGGCGGCCGGGCTGTCAAGGGCGGGCACCGGCGCCGCGGGACAGCCCGTGAGCTGACCCCGGCCGCCGGCCGACCCGCTGTCTCCCTCCCCGATCAGGAAGAGTTCGTGGACCTTCTCCTCAACACCGTCCAGCCGTACGACTGGGGCTCCACCACCGCCCTGCCGCACCTGATGGGCGTACCGCCGACCGGCGAACCCCAGGCCGAGCTGTGGATGGGGGCCCACCCGGCCGCACCCTCCCGGGTCCGCCGCGCCCAGGGCTTGCTGCCGCTGGACCGGGTCATCGCCGCGGATCCCGAGGCAGAACTCGGAGCCGTGACCCTGCGCCGCTTCGGACCCCGGCTGCCGTTCCTCCTCAAGCTGCTCGCCGCCGACGCTCCGCTCTCCGTCCAGGTCCACCCCGACCGTGCCCAGGCCCAGGCGGGCTACGCGCTCGAGGACGCCCTCGGTGTCCCCCTGGACGCACCGCACCGCAACTACCGGGACGCCCACCACAAACCCGAGATGATCGTCGCCCTCACCCCGTTCCGCGGGCTGTGCGGATTCCGGACGCCCCAGCAGTGCGCCGACCTGCTCGACGCCCTGCACGTACCCGCGTCGAGCCCCTACGCCGAAACCCTTCGCACCCTCACCGAGGCGACGGCGCTCGCGGAGGTCTTCACCGCCTTCCTCCGGCCTCCCGAAGGCCTAATGGCGGCTGTGGCAGAAGCCGTCGTCGCGGCGGCCGACCGGCCGGGCCCGTGGCAGGAGGACTTCGCCGCCTACGCGGGGGTGGCGCGCGCGTACCCCGGCGACCCGGGGCTGCTGGCCGCCCTGATGCTGCGCCACATCCGGCTCGAACCGGGAGAAGCGCTCTTCCTGGGAGCCGGGATCCCGCACGCGTACCTCTCCGGTCTCGGGGTGGAGATCATGGCGAGCTCCGACAACGTCCTGCGGTGCGGGCTGACGTCCAAGCACGTCGACACCGCCGAGCTGGTGAAGGTGGTCCGCTTCACGGCCATGCCGACCCGCGTGCTCACTCCCCGCACCGAGGCGGGAGAGGACGTCTACCCGACGCCCGTCGACGACTTCCGGCTGTCACGCTTCCGGCTGGACGCGGGTGAGCCGGCGCGGCAACTGGCCCCCGGCGCACCGCAGATCATCCTGTGCACCGAGGGCGAGGTCCGCTTGGGCGTACGGGAGCACGTCCTGCGCATCGGGGCCGGGCAGTCCGTCTACGTACCCTCGGCCGTGGACGCGGAGTACGTCGCGATGACGGGAGCAGGAACAGCTTTCCGCGCCACCGTGGCCTCGGCACACCCGCGAGCCTTCCCCGAGAGCCGAACCGACGACTGGACCTGACCGGTCCTGATCCGACATGCACATATACACATGCACATACGCATGCACATGGACGAGCGGCTGTACCCCTGGAGGTACAGCCGCTCGTCGTGCCTCAGGAGTGCGAGGCCCGCCGGGGTGGCCCCGTTGAGCCCCGGGGAGTCAACGCGGGCGTCGCGACCTGGAGGGCCTCCTGGTGCGTGCCCTCGATGACCCCGAAGAGCGCCCGCGCGACTTCCGCGCCGAACTGGTGCACGTCGTGACTCATGGCCGACAGGGGCGGGTGGGTGAGCCTGCACAGCTGCGAGTCGTCCCAGGCCAGCAGCGACACGTCGTCCGGCACCGCGAGCCCCATCTCCGAGGCCACGGCGGCCCCCGCGACGGCCATGATGTCGTTGTCGTACACGATGGCCGTCGGACGGTCCGGGCCGAGGAGCAGACTCCGCGTCGCCCTGGCCCCCTCCTCGCCGACGAAGCCGGTCGACACCTGGTGGCAGGCGTCGAGCCCGAGTTCGGCTGTGATCGCCTCGAACGCGGCCGCGCGGATGCCGCTGTGCCCGAGCCCGGCGGGGCCGCCGACGCGCGCGATACGACGGTGGCCGAGTGCCGACAGGTAGCGCACGGCCTCCGCCACCGCCGAGGCGTCGTCCGTCCACACCGAGGGGAACCCGCCCGTCAGCGACGGGTGCCCCACCGCGACCGCCGGCATCCCCGAGGCACGCAGCGGCGGGATCCGCGGGTCGTCCTGGTGGAAGTCGACCAGGATGGCCCCGCCGATCGTCCTGCCCCGCCACCACTCCTCGTAGACGGCGATCTCCTCGTCGAGGTCCCGCACCAGCCGCAGGAGCAGCGAGCACGAGCGCTCCGCCAGGACGTCCTCGATGCCGGAGATGAACTCCATGTAGAAGGGCTCCAGACCGAGCAGCCGGGCCGGCCGGCAGATCGCCAGGCCCACGATGCCCGCCCGCCGGCCGGACAGGCTCCGTGCGGTCTGGTGCGGGGCCCAGCCCAGTTCACGCGCGATCCCGAAGATCCGTTCCCTGGTTGCCTGGGAGACTCCGGGACGGTTGTTGAACGCCATCGAGACGGCGCCCTTGGACACCCCGGCCCGTGCGGCGACGTCGTTGATGGTGACGCGGGGGGCGGGGACGTTCACGCGGGTCCCACGCTGAACAGCGCGTCGCGTACGGCGGTCGGGTCCACGTCGGTCCAGCCGGTGACCGTGATCCGGACCCCCTCGCCGGGGAGCAGCGTGACCAGACCCCGGTCCGCGGTCACCTCCGCCCCGAGCCGGTCCGGCTGGAGGAGCAGGTCGCGCACGAGGGTACGGGCCGTGACCACCACGTCCACGACGGCGGCCCTGGTCTCAGCCCCAGCCCGAGCTCCGGCACCGGCCTCAGCTCCAGCGTCGGCCCCAGCCCCAGCCCCAGCCCCGGCGCCAGCCCGAGCCCCGGCATCGGCCTCCGCGGAAACCTCGACCCGGACGTCGTACTCGGCCACCGGGTAGGCGAACTCCTTGTCGGTCACGGGGAAGTGGACGGCGCGCAGCCCGTCGGCATCGGCGACGAGGAACTCCTCGGTCGAACCCGGAGCGGGCAGGAGCGCCGTCGGAAGTACCAGCTTGACCACGGTGCGCGCGTCGGCCTCCAGCTCGAACGCGGACTCCCGCAGGACGGTGCCGTCAGCGGTGAACCGCCGCAGGGTGACGGTCGTGCGCCAGGCGCGGCCGGACTGGTTGTCGAGAGCGAGTACGGGACCGTCCTCCCCGGGGACGAGGGTGAGGAGCCGGTCCGCGTACACCCGGCGCAGCTCGTGGTAGAGCGGCTTGAGACGGCCGTCGCCGTCGATGGCCGCCCAACTGCTCACCGGCCAGCAGTCGTTGAGCTGCCACACCACCGTGCCCGCGCACACCGGCCAGTTGGCCCGCCAGTGCTCGATGCCCGCCGCGACGGCCCGGGCCTGGACGACCTGGGCGAGGTAGTGCCAGCGGTCGAAGTCCTTCTCCGACAGGGCGAAATGACGCTCGATGCCGCGGTTCAGCTTGCCGTTGCCGTCCTCGGCCTTCTGGTGGTGCAGCATGCCCGGGGAGTCCGGGGCGAGTTCCTCACCGGGTAGCGCGCGCCGCAGCGTCGCGAGGGCGGGCGGGGCCTGCCAGCCGAACTCCGCGCAGAAGCGGGGGACATCGGCCCGGTACTCGGCGTAGTCCTGGCGGTTCCACACCTCCCACGAGTGGTGGGTGCCGTGCGCGGGGTCGTTGGGGTGGTGGTCCCAGGAGCCCGACCAGGGGCTGCCCGCCGTGTACGGGCGGGTCGGGTCCAGTTCGGCGACGATCCGGGGAAGGATCCCGAGGTAGTACCCCTCGCCCCAGGAGTCGCCGGCGAGCGGCTCCTCCCACTCCCAGTCGCGGAAGCCCCAGAGGTTCTCGTTGTTTCCGTTCCACAGGACCAGGCTGGGGTGCGGCATGAGACGGACAACGTTGTCACGTGCCTCTGCCTCGACCTCGCCGCGCAGCGGCTGCTCCTCCGGGTAGGCGGCGCAGGCGAAGAGGAAGTCCTGCCACACCATGAGACCGAGTTCGTCGCAGACGTCGTAGAAGGCGTCGTCCTCGTAGATCCCGCCGCCCCAGATGCGGACCAGGTCGATGTTGGCCTCGGCGGCCTGGGTGAGCCGGGTCCGGTACCGCTCGGGCGTGACGCGGGAGGGCAGCACGTCGTCGGGGATCCAGTTGACGCCACGGGCGAAGATCCGTACGCCGTTGACGACGAAGGTGAAGCCGGTGCCGTGCTCGTCGGCCGACCGGTCGATCTCGACGGTACGGAAACCGATCCGGCGCTCCCAGGTGTCGATGGCGCGGCCGTCCTCGTCCAGCAGGGCGAGGTCGAGCTCGTACAGGGGCTGCTCCCCGTACCCGCGCGGCCACCACAGCCGCGGCTCGGACACCTCGAGACGCAGCACGGCGTCGTCGTCCTCGAACGAGATCTCGGCGTCCGCGACGGCCTCGGTACCGCCGCTCTCCCGGACGAGAGCCCGAGCGGTCAGCGGCCGACCCGCGCCGCTCTCCGTGCGCTCGACGCGGAACCGGAGCTCGACCCGGCCGGTCTCCCCTTCCCGTGTGACCAGCGGACGGACGTCGGTGAGCCGGGCGGTCGACCAGTGCTCGAGCCGCACGGGGCGCCAGATGCCCGCCGTCACGACGGTGGGGCCCCAGTCCCAGCCGAAGCTGCACGCCATCTTCCGGATGTACTGGAAGGGCTCGGGATAGACGTTCGGGCGGTCGCCGACGAGGGCGCGGACGCGGTCGGCCTCCTCGTACGCGGAGGCGAAGCGGACTTCGAGGGGACCCGTGCGGCCCGTGACGTCGAAGCGGTACTCGCGGTGCATGTTGCGCGTCGAGCCCAGGGTCTCGCCGGCCAGCACGATCTCGGCGGCGGTGTCCAGGCCCTCGAAGACCAGGTCGGTGCGCTCGTGGCGGCTCTCGTGACGCAGCTCGGTCACGTACGACCACGCCTGACGGCCCACCCACGCGATCTCGGTCTCGTTCCGGCCGGTGAAGGGGTCGGGTATGACCTGCGCGGTGAGCAGGTCGGAGTGGACGCAGCCGGGGACGCTGGCCGGAAGCAGCCCGTCCTTGTGGCGCAGTCTCCAACCCTCGGTCAGCTGGGTGACGTCCTTCATGGTGTGCGGCTCCAATCGCCTGGCAGGGGGCGGGTACGTGTACGAGGCGCCAAACTAGCCGCACCGCAACGCGACTGTCCATGAACCGGTCAAGCTGTTGTTCACTTACGGACAGTTGTTGGACTATCCCCGCCATGCGCGGCGTTCCGTAACTTTGGCAGGGTCACGGTAACGATTGGGCATCGCGCGGGAAATCAGCACTTTACCGGTTCACATCTGGCTGACATAGTGCCGACATCCCACCAGAAGACCTGAGCCGTATCTCTGAAGGAGTTGGGCAATGGGGAAGAAGTCGATGGCGTTCACGGGCGCGCTGCTGACAGTCACGATGCTGACCGTGGCCGGATGTAGCGGGGGAGGGGCCGCGGTCACGGGCGAGACCGCGGCCGCCCCGTCCGACCCGAAGGAGGTCACGGGCGAGATCAAGGTCCTGACGCAGCGCACCGACCTCGTGCAGAAGGGGGTCATGAAGGCGTACGCCGCCGAGTTCAACAAGGTCTACCCCAAGGTCAAGGTGTCCTTCGACGGCATCACCGATTACGAGGGGGAGGTGAAGATCCGCATGAACGCCAAGTCCTACGGCGACGTGCTCCTCATCCCCGGCGCGGTGGCCAAGAACGACTACCCCAAGTTCTTCGCGCCCCTGGGCGCGACCGCCGACCTGTCGTCGAAGTACCGCTTCAGCGACAAGGCCGAGGTGGACGGCAAGGTCTACGGCATCGCCCAGTTCGGCACCGCCAACGGCTTCGTCTACAACAAGGCCCTGTGGAAGAAGGCCGGCATCACGGCCTGGCCGAAGGCGCCGCAGGAGTTCCTCGCCGACCTGAAGGCGATCAAGGACAAGACGGGCGCCACCCCGTACTACACGAACTTCAAGGACGGCTGGCCGCTGGTCCAGTGGACCGCCAACAACGGCTCGGTCGGCTGTGACGCGGACGCGAGCAACAAGCTGGCCGGCCCGGTCTCCCCCTGGAAGGAGGGCGGCGAGCTCCGCATCATCGACACCCTGCTCCATGACATCGCCGCGCAGGGACTCTCGGAGAAGGACCCCACCACCACGAACTGGGAGACCTCCAAGGCCCTGCTCGCCGAGGGCAGGATCGGCACGATGATGCTGGGCTCCTGGGCGATCACACAGATGCAGGGAGCGGCGGTCGACGCGGGCCTCAAGGCGGACGACATCGGCTTCATGCCCTTCCCGGTCCAGAAGAACGGCACGTTCTGCTCGGCAGTGGTCTCCGACTATCAGCAGGCCGTCAGCATCTACTCCGAGAACAAGCCCGCCGCGCGCGCCTGGATCGACTGGTTCACCGAGAAGTCCGGCTACTCGGAGAAGGAGGGCGTGGTGTCCGCGGTCAAGTCCGCCCCCATGCCGGCCACGCTCAAGGATTACGTTGACAACGATGTCATCTTCTTCGACCGCTCCGAGGCCAAGACGGCCGCGGTCAACGACATCGACGACGCGGCCGAGATCGGGCTCAACAAGCCCGACTACCGGCAGAAGCTGATCGACACCGCGCGGGGTGCCCAGAAGGGCAGCAGCGAGGACTTCTTCGCCGACCTGAACAAGAGGTGGGACGAGGCGGCGAAGAGCGCCGGTTCCTGACCGACCGGCGGATCGGGCCCCGGCCGGACGACACCGGCCGGGGCCCCTGACCTCCCGCAGCCGCGGACACGAAAGGCCGACATGACCGAGACCATCGACACCGCTCCCGGAGGTGCCGCCATGACAGGGCGGACCACCACGGACACGACAGGCACGGGAAGCCGGAGGCGCGGAACAGGCGGACCCGCGGGCCGCCGCCGCGCCCCGGCGGCCGGCCCTCCCCGGTCCTGGCGACACTCCCCGCTCCGCCGGATCACACCCTGGCTCTTCCTGGCGGGCCCACTCACGCTGTTGATCACGTTCACCTACGTCCCCGTGGCGAGCATGATCTCCTACAGCTTCACCGACTGGGACGGGGTGAGCCCGGACCGGGAGAACGTCGGTTTCGACAACTACGTACAGATCTTCACCCGCCCCGAACTCTTCCGGGTCTTCTTCGTCAGCGGCTACTACCTGGCCGCCTCCGTGGTCCAGATCGCCGTCGCCCTCTACTTCGCCGTGATCCTCAGCTTCAACCTGAGGTTCAGGAACTTCTTCAAGGGGATCCTCTTCTTCCCCTACCTCATCAACGGCGTCGCGATCGGCTTCGTCTTCCTCTACTTCTTCCAGGACGGCGGCACCCTCGACTCGGTGCTTGCCTGGTTCGGAGTGAGCACCGACCATCCGTGGCTCGGCGACCCGACCTCGGCCAACGTCTCCCTCGCCGGAGTCTCGGTCTGGCGCTTCACCGGACTGAACTTCGTCCTCTTCCTCGGCGCCATCCAGTCCATCCCCGGCGAGCTCTACGAGGCGGCACAGCTGGACGGCGCCGGCCGGTGGAAGCAGTTCCGCCACATCATCGCCCCGAGCATCAAGCCCGTCATCAGCCTCAGCGTCATCCTGGCGATCTCCGGCTCCCTCTCGGTGTTCGAGATCCCCTACATCATGACCGGCGGCGCGACCGGCACCCAGACCTTCGTCATCCAGACGGTCAAGCTCGCCTTCCAGTTCAACAAGACCGGCCTGGCCTCGGCCGCGGCCGTGGTGCTGCTCGCGATCATCCTGCTGATCACCTGGATCCAGCGCCGCCTCGTGCCCGACGACAAGGTGGACCTCGTATGACCCCCGACCTCACGGCAGCCCCGGCCCCCGCCCCCACCCGCGCCCCGGCCCCCGCCCCTGCCACCGTCACTCGGCGCCGGCGTCGCCTCCCCGTCGGGACCGCGATGACGTACCTGTCGCTGATCGCCGCCGCGGTTGTCGTCCTGCTCCCCCTGGCAGTCGTCTTCCTCACCTCCCTCAAGACATCCGCGGAGGTCGGTGACGGCGGTGCGCTCTCGCTGCCGGGGAACTGGCTGAACTTCGACAACTACGTCACGGCGTTCACCGACGGCCACATGCTCATGGCCTTCGGGAACACCGCCTTCATCCTGTTCTTCTCCATCGGCGGCACCGTGATCATCGGCTCGATGACGGCCTACGCGGTCGACCGCTTCGACTTCCGGGCCAAGAAGCTCGTCATGGCGCTCTTCCTCATCGCCACCCTGGTCCCCGCCGTCACCACGCAGGTCGCCACCTTCCAGGTCATCAGCGGCTTCGGCCTGGTGGACACCCGATGGGCCCCGATCCTGCTCTACATGGGCACGGACATCGTCTCCGTATACATCTTCCTGCAGTTCATCCGGGGCATTCCGGTGTCCCTGGACGAAGCGGCGCGACTCGACGGCGCCAACGCCTTCACGATCTACCGGAAGATCATCTTCCCGCTGCTCAAGCCGGCGATCGCCACCGTCGTCATCATCAAGGGAATCACCACGTACAACGACTTCTACATTCCCTTCCTCTACATGCACTCCGAGGACCTCGGCACGATCTCCACCGCGCTGTTCCGCTTCAAGGGGCCCTTCGGAGCGCACTGGGAGGCGATCTCGGCCGGAGCGATCCTCGTCATCCTGCCGACACTGATCATCTTCCTCCTGCTCCAGCGCTGGATCTACAACGGCTTCTCCCAGGGAGCCACCAAGTAGGGCGGCGGCCCAGGCTTCCCAGGGGGTGTTGCGGAAGTGGATCTTGAGCAGTGAATGATCACGGTCATGGGGCGGGGAGATCTTGCCGAGGAACAGGGGTCGGCGCTGGAGCCGCCAGAAGCTCGGCTCCCGAGGCGGCCGACCGCCGCACTTCGACCCGGTCGACTACCGCGAGCGTCATGCGGTCGAGTGCGGGATCAACCGCCTCAAGAGACGCCGCGCCGTCGGCACCCGGTACGACGAACTCGCCGTTCGCTACGAAGCGACCGTGCTGGTCGCAGCCATCAACGAATGGCTGTGACCAGCACGTGGCCACGTCTCAAGCCCACACCGCTTTGACCACGGCGTGGCCTGCCGAAGCCGCCCGCCCGTAGAACCCTTGGAGGTGCCTGTGATGGTCGAGGAGTTCCTGCCTGGTCCAGCCGAGGGCACTGAACCTGGCGCCGGCAACGTTCCACAGCGCGTCGAAAGAGACAGCCGCAAGGAAATGCGCGGCCTGTGACACCCCAGGCGGCTCCAGAAGCATCAGCGGGGGATCGGAGGGGTCGGCGTCAGCGCTGTGTGGCACGGGGCGGCCGCCGTAGATCGGCAGTATCCAGGGCTCGTCGGCGTCTGTATCGAGGGCATCGGCTGCGGCGTAGAGGTCGTTGACAGAGTCCCAGCCCTTGTTGATCGAGCAGGTGATACCCGCTGCGTACTCGTCGATGTGGTCTTCCCAAGCATCAGACATGAACGCAGAGAGCCAGGTGTGATCGTCCCGGATCTCGGACTCGGCCACGGCGCGAAAGTGCAGGTAGATGCTCACTACGACGAGTCCCTCAGCTCGGCGGCCCACCTGTCGGACCGAACAGGCAGAACCTACTTGAGGGCACTGACAGCCGTGTGTGTCGTCGATCTAGGCCGTGCGACAAGACCGACTACCGCGCCGCGCCGCGCGGTGGAGTGTGGCATCAACCGCCGCAAGAGAAACCGGGCGGTGGTCACGAGGTACGACTAACTCGCGGTCCGTTACGCGGCGACCGTCCTCGTCGCGGCCATCGCCGAATGGCTGTGACCAGTACGGAAATCAGTTTGCCTCGCCGTGCTGCAGGAGCGAGGCTCGCCCCCATGACCACAGATTTCATCGTGCGTCCGGCCCGCCCCTCCGACGCCCGGGCCTTGGCCGAACTGCGTTGGACGTTCAAGCAAGAGGACTACGAAGGGCAACCGCCGGCTCCTGCTCGACACCTGGAAGATGCCGAGCACTGGATCCGCGACCGTCTCGGCGATGGCCGTTGGTTGGCCTGGGTCGCGGAGACCGACGGCGAGATCTGTGGTCACGTCTTCCTCTGTCTCGTGGAGCGGATGCCCGAGCCCTACGAGGACAACAATCCGGTCGGCTATGTCACGAACTTCTTCGTCCTGCCGTTACAACGAAACAAAGGAGCCGGCTCGGCGCTCCTTGAGGCGCTGAAGCAGCATTCACGCAGCGCTGGCCTCGAGGGCTTGATCGTCTGGCCATCAGAGCGCAGCACCCCGCTCTATCAGCGCTCCGGTTTCCAGCCTCCAGAGGAACTGCTGGAACTTCCGCTCGACACCTGATGAGATCCACTTCCGATGCACGGCCTGAGGTCCGGACACCCCGCGAGGTCGCGGCCGGTGACCGGACCTCGGCCACGCGTCACGGGGGCATGCCTTCAGGGGGGCAGGCCGTGAGAGGCCAGGCCGTCACGGCCGTGCCGGCAGGAGATATGCCGTCAGGGCGAGGCCGGCTTGGCGCCCGGCGGCGGGCAGGTGCTCCCGCGGGGAACGAAGTGCGCGTAGCCATCGCGAATGTCGGAGACCTCTTCGCCGTCGATGAGCGAGAGCAGTGCCCGGGCGGCCCGCGCGCCGTACGCCGCGATGTCGCGTGTGACGGCCGACAACATGGGGCGGACCACCTGCGTCAGCGGGGACTCGTCCCAGGCGACGATCGACAGATCGGCGGGGACGGAGAGGTTCAGCTCCTGAGCCACGGAGAGTGCCGCCACGGCCATGATGTCGTTGTCGAAGACGATGGCCGTCGGCCGGTTCGGCGCGATCAGCAGGGCGCGGGCCGCGTGCGCACCCTCCTCACCGGTGTAGTCGGTGTGGACGACAGCGGCCGCGGGAATGCCGGCCTCCTCGCAGGCCGCGCGCAGCGCGGCGTCGCGGATCGCCGTGTGCGCCAGTCCCGCGGGGCCCGCCACTCGCGCGATACGCCGATGACCGAGCATCGCGAGGTAGCGCACGATCTCGTGGACGCTCTCGCCGTCGTCGGACCAGATCGCGGGGACCGTGCCGGAGACGTCCGGCGGTCCAATGGCCACGGCGGGCATACCGAGGGCCTCGACCGCGGGCGGGCGGGCGTCGTCGGCCTGGAGGTCGATGAGGAAGATCCCGTCGACCCGCCGCTCGCCCCACCAGCGCCGGCACACCTCGATCTCGCTGTCCTGCGTGGCGACCATCTGCAGCATCAGCGCGTACGACTGCTCGGAGAGGACGCTCTCCACTCCGCTGATGAACTCCATGAAGAACGGCTCGACGCCGAGCGTCCGAGCGGGTCGGCGCACGGTGAGCCCCACTGCCTGCGCCCGACCGCCGCTGAGAGCCCTCGCGGCGCTGTTGGGGCGCCAGCCCAGCTCCTCGGCGATGCTCTTGATCGACGCGCGGGTGGTCTCGGAGACCCCCGGCTGACCGTTGAGCGCGTACGAGACCGCCACCTTGGACACGCCCGCGCGTCGTGCGATGTCCGCCATGGTCGGCCTCTTCACGCGCCACCTCTGTTCGCTCGGGGTCTGCTACCGGAACCCCGACTTTACCGTTCAAGCACACCGCACCTGGAGGGCCGCCCGTCGGAGCGGGAGGGGGGAGGAGGACGGCCGCCCGTAGTCGGGGCCGGACGTCGGGGGACAGCGATCAGCCCTTCCGCCCGTTGTGGGCGGAAGGGCTGACCGTCATCCCGCAGGCGCGGGTCGGTCTGGGATCAGCGGTCGGCCGAGCTGCCGCGGACGACGCAGGAGCGGCTGCTCTCCCAGCCCCAGCCGTCGCCGTCAGGGTCGGTGGCGCTGCCGTTGACGCAGTACGGGTACCCGTTCGGCGCGGTACCCCCTGTGCCGCCTCCGCCCGAGCCGGTGTCCGCCGAGCTGCCGCGGACGACGCAGGAGCGGCTGCTCTCCCAGCCCCAGCCGTCACCGTCAGGGTCGGTGGCGCCGCCGTTGACGCAGTACGGGTACCCGTTCGGCGCGGTGCCGCCGCCCGTCTCGCCGTCGCCTCCGTCGCCGTAGACGGTGGCGGTCCTCGACGTGGAGGAGATGCCGTTGGCGCCGTTGAAGAAGCGGTTGCCCCAGCTGGTCAGGGAGTTGGCGTCGAACCCGTTGACCAGGTCGAGGTATTCGACACCGCTTCCGTTGCCGCTCCACGACCAGCCGATGTACCCCACGCGCAGGGACTGGGCCGTCGCCATGATCGCGTTCTCGTCGGGATTGCCGTCGCTGTGGGCGTCGCCGAACTCCCCGACGACGATGGGGAGGCCGTTGCCGACGAAGTGGTTCAGGTAGTCCTGCACCTCGGCAGCGGTGTCGTAGACCCCGTACATGTGGATCGAGAAGATGGTGTTCCGGTCGGGGTCGGACGCGAAGACGGAGGCGGCGTTGCTCCGCATGGTCTGGGACCAGTCCTGGCCCCAGTTCGGCGCGTCCACCATCAGGGCGTGGTCGATTCCGGCGCCGCGGAGCTTCCCGATCGCGCTCTTCGTGGCGTTCGTCCAGGCGCTGTAACCGTTGTTGCCGAAGGGCTCGTTGCCGATGTTGACGACGACGTAGTCCTCCTGACCCGCCAGGGCGCCCTTGATGCTGATCCAGTAGTCCGCGGCCCTGTCCAGGGAGGTCGCGGCGCCGTCCTCGCCGTAACCGGTGGTGTCGTGCACCTCGAGGACGCAGATGACCTTGTTCGCCTTGCACTGGCCGATCAGGGACGAGACGTCGGCCTGGCTCGTCGGGGCCCAGCGGTCGCCACTGGCGAGGACGACGCGGACGGTGTTGGCACCCTTGGCGGCGATGTCGGCGATGGAGCCGGTCCGCTCCGGGTACCAGGCGTGCGCGTGGTTGACGCCACGCATCACGAACTCGTTCCCGTTGGCCTCGTACACACGGCCGTTGGCGACGTGAATGCCGGTGACGGCCGCCTGGGCCGCCTCGGCCCCACCGGCGGGGCCGAAGACGGGCAGCAGCAGACCGGCTATGCCGGCGGCTGCGGTTCCGAAGGCCGTCAGCCATGTCTTGCGCGGCTTGTTCATACCTCTCCTCAAGGGGGGATCTGCAGTGTGTGACAACGTTGTCAGATTGCGTGATTCCGGACGGTGCGCATCGAAGGTCCTGCCGCTGTGCGGCGAGGAACCCAATGCGTTTCGGTCATCAGGCCGGAAGCCCTCACCATGAGGCACTTCGCGTTCCTTCCGTGTCAAGAGAAGTGGCGACGATGTTTCGTCCTGACGGTATTTCAGTGAGTTCAGTGAAGTAAACCCCTACTAAACTCGGCGAGTTCGCCCCGGACGCTTGCTGCGCGTCTTGTTTCCCCTTACCGTCATTGCTCGATTGCTCGACTGCTCGACCGACCCGAAAACGGGAGACTGAAGCAGAATTCAAAAGCGTTTGAGGCGTACACATTCCGGAGTTGTGGAGGCGGATCCACTCCGTTTGACAGCTCCCGCCGCCCGGCGTAGTCCGGAAGAGGGGATCCAGCCGTCGTTTCTCCGGGAAATCCGGAAGGAATCGGAGAGGAGTCCCATCATGCTCGGCGAGCAGATCGGCCAGGAGCAGGGAGAGACCACGGGAATCAGGGTGCTGTCCACCGATGGCGGCCATCCTGTGATGGAGGCGTCCTTCCAGGCGGCCGGCACCCTGCTGGGCGTCGAGGTCAAGGACATGGGCACGTACGAGTCGGTCGTACGCGCCGACGGCACGCTCTTCGGGGAAGGTCAGGGCGTCTCCATGGCGAAGGACGGCGAGACCGTCACCTGGCACGGCTCCGGTGTGGGCCGCTTCGACGAAACCGGCGCGATCGAGTGGCGCGGAGCCCTGTTCTTCGAAACAGTCGCCCCGACGTTCGCCCGACTCACCGGCATCGCAGGCCTGTTCGAGTTCCGCGTGGAGGAGAACGGCAAGGCCACCGCCAAGCTCTACGAGTGGAAGTAGCCCTGGGAAGAGGGTGAGCACTCGGACGAGGCAGTCCGTCACCCGCACGGCCGGCCACGGCACCATCAGGAGTCGTGGCCACGTCGAAGGCGACACCGACGATCTGGCGCAGACCGCCAGAGCCGCGCAGGCGTGGCGCGACGGGGTGGCCCCGGCCGAGATCCGCTACACGCTCTGGCCGGTTACCACCGGCGACGGCGGTCGTGGGGGGCCTCGTCGAGACGGCGGGTGCCTCGTCCCGACGTCCCGACGGAACGACGTCGAGCGCCGGGACGAGGCGGGTGACGTTTTCCGGGTTGCCGCAGTTCGTGCCGTTGGCGCGACCGTCGGCGGGGATACGGTCGGCGGCATGCAAGGTGACCGTCAGGGTTGGCTCCGGTGTCTGCTCGCCGGCGCCGTGTTCGTCGTGTGCATGGCCGGCACCACGCTGCCGACGCCGCTCTACCCGCTCTACCAGGAGAAGTTCGGTTTCTCCGAGTTGACGGTGACCGTCGTGTACGCCGTGTACGCCTTCGGGGTCATCGGAGTGCTGCTGCTGGCGGGCAACGCCTCGGACACGATCGGCAGACGGCCGACGTTGCTCTGGGGCCTGGGGTTCTCGGCGGCGAGCGCCGTCGCCTTCCTGTGCGCCGACAGCGTGGGCTGGCTGTACGCGGGCCGGCTGCTGTCGGGCCTGTCGGCCGGCCTGTTCACCGGCGCCGCCACCGCGTACGTCATGGAGCTGGCCCCGCCCGGCGGCGCGGCGCGGGCGACGTTCGTGGCGACGGCCGCCAACATGGGAGGGCTGGGCTGCGGACCGCTGCTCGCCGGCCTGCTCGCGGAGTACGCCCCCGAGCCGCTGCTGCTGCCGTTCGCGGTCCACCTCACGCTGGTCGTCCTCAGCGCCGGTGTCCTGCTGTGGCTCCCCGAGACCGTACGGGAGCGACGGGGACTGACCGCCGTACGGCCGCAGCGACCGGCCCTGCCGGCACAGGTGAGAGCGGTGTTCGTGCCGGCGGCGATCGCCTCCTTCGTGGGGTTCGCCCTGTTCGGGGTGTTCACCTCGGTCAGCCCCGCGTTCCTCGCCCGCTTCCTGCACGTGGACAACCACGCCGTGAGCGGCCTGGTCGTGGCACTGGCCTTCTTCGCCTCCACCGCCGGACAACTGGCCGTCGACCGCGTCGGGGTGGCGCGCTCCCTGCCCCTGGGCTGCGCCGTGCTCTTCGCCGGCCTGGTCCTCCTCGCGGCAGCGCTGTACACGGACCTCCTGGCGCTCGTCGTCCTGTCCGCCGTGGTCGGCGGTGTCGGTCAGGGCCTCGCCTTCCGTGCGGCGCTCTCCTCCGTGGCCGGGGCGGCGCCGGAGGGGCAGCGCGCGGCGGTGATCTCGACGCTGTTCGTGGTCGCGTACATGGGAATCTCGATCCCGGTGATCGGCGTGGGGCTGCTGGCCGATCCGCTGGGCCTCGAGGGAGCGGGCCAGGTGTTCATCGCCTGCATGCTGGTGCTGGTCGCCTCCGCCGCCGTATACCTGATCCGCCGACCGGTGCGCGTGAACAGCCCGTGACCGATATCGCCCGGCGGCAGGACGTCCGCCGCCTCGGAGTTCCTGCCCAGCCGGCGTCCACGCGTGGCGCGGAGCCGAGGCGTCCACGCGTGGCGCGGAGCCGAGGCGTCCACGCGTGGCGCGGAGCCCAGGAGTCCACGTTCTGGTCGGAGCCCAGGAGCCTACGCGTCGGTCGGAGCCCAGATGTCCACGCGTTGCTCTGCTCTGCGATCAGCCGTCGACGCGGCGCCCGGCGAGCCAGTCGACCATGGCGGGGTCGCGGTGGTCGAAGAACAGCGTGCTTCCGGTGTCCAGCGTGGCGATGGCCGCCATCTGGTCGTCGGTGAGCTCGAAGTCGAAGATGTCGATGTTCTCCGCCATGCGCTCGGCGCGGACGGACTTCGGGATGGCGACGACGCCCCGCTGTGTCAGCCAACGCAGCACGACCTGGGCCACGGACTTGCCGTACTCGGCGCCGATCTCGGCCAGCAGGTGGTTGGTGAACAGGTCGTTCTTGCCCTCGGCGAACCCGCCCCAGGACTGGATCTGGACCCCGCGCTCGCGCATGAGTTCCTGGTCGGCGGTGCGCTGGAAGAACGGGTGGGTCTCGATCTGGTTCACCGCGGGGGCGATCTCGTTGTTGACGATGAGGTCGACGAGCCGATCGGTGGAGAAGTTGGCGACGCCGATCGCCTTGACGCGGCCCTCGCGGTTGAGGCCCTCCATGGCGCGCCACTGGCCGTACACGTCACCGTACGGCTGGTGCATCAGGTACAGGTCGAGGTAGTCCACGCCGAGGTTGCCCAGCGAGACCTCGAACGCGCGCAGGGTGTTGTGCTGAGCGGGGGCGTCCTGGACCCAGAGCTTGGTGGTGAGGAAGAGCTCCTCGCGCGGGATGCCGCTGTTCTTGACGGCGCGGCCGACGGCTTTCTCGTTGCCGTAGGCGGCCGCGGTGTCGAGCAGGCGGTACCCGGCGGCGAGAGCCTCGGTGACGGCCCGCTCGGTGTCCTCCGGCGGGATCTGGTAGACGCCGAAGCCCAGGATCGGCATCTGGACTCCGTTGCTGAGGGTGACGTGCTGCATGGGACTTCCGTTCGATCGAGAGGGAGCCGGCGGAGGGGGCGAGGATTCGGATGGAGAGCGGGTGGTGTGTGGTCCCGGTGACTGGCGCCCCCATCACGCTCGCCGACCGGGGCCGCTCCCGCGCGCCCGGCGCGCCGCAGGCTGACACGGAACGACTCCTGCCGGCCGGGAGCGGAGTGCTGACTTCTTCCACCTTCGCGCCGTATCCGCAGCGGTGACAGGCCGGGCCGTTCGGGGGTAATGACAGGGCCCCCCACCGCGCTGCCGTGCAGGTCACAGCGGTGTGACACTGGGGCCATGGGATACGAGCAGCGCTCCACCGGTGACGGCGGAGGCATGGAGCTGGGCCGCTTCCTGAGAGCCCGCCGTACGCAGACGCGGCCCGAGCAGGTCGGCCTCACCGTCGGCCCCGGCCTGCGCCGCACCCCCGGACTGCGCCGCGAGGAGCTCGCCACCCTGGCCGGGATCAGCATCGAGTACTACGTCCGCCTGGAGCGCGGCAAGGAGACCCGCCCCAGCCCCGCCGTCCTCGACGCCCTCGCCCGGGCGCTCCACCTCGACGACCAGGAACACCAGCACCTGCGCGACCTCGCGGTCCACGCCGCCCGCTACGCCCCCGAACCTCCTCCGCCGCCGGGCCGCACCGTACACCCCCACCTCAAGCTGCTCCTGGAGACGATGCGTCCGAACCCCGCGTACATCGTGAGCCGCAGCATGGACTTCCTCGCCTCCAATCCGGGCGGCCTCGCCCTGTACGCGGGCCTGGCCGACTGGCCCGCTGTACGCGGGCCTGGCCGACTGGCCCGTCACACAACGCAACCTCGCCCGCTATCTCTTCCTCCACCCCGCCTCGCGCGAGCTGTTCCCCGACTGGGACCGCCAGGTCCGCGCCTGCGTCGTCCGCCTGCGGGCCACTGCCGGCACGGCCCCGGACGCGCCGGACCTGACCCACCTCGTCGGGGAGCTCCTCCTGAAGAGCCCGGACTTCGCGAAGCTCTGGGAACGCTACGAGGTGACCGGCAGCAAACCCGCCCGCAAGACCTTCCACCACCCCCAGGTCGGGACCCTGACGCTCACGGGGCAGTCGATGATGCTGGACGGCACCCCCGGGCAGCGCCTCGGTGTCTACACCGCCGAGCCCGACACCCCCGACCACGACGCCATGGTCCTCCTCGACATGGCCGCACCCAAGTCCCGGGGCACGGTGGACGAGCAACCGCAGCAGTCGCACGGGCGACCCTGACCAGCTGACGCTCCGTACCGGCAGCATCGGCACGCGACACGAGCTAGGAAGGCGATACGAGCTCGGCGCTCGATACGGGCTCGGCGCGTGACACGGGCTGGGCGCTCGATACGGGCTCGGCGCTCGACCCCCCCAGTGGTCCGGGCGCCCCCGATCGCGTGCGTCAGGAGCCGCGTGGAGCATCCCGGCATGTCCAAGGTCTTGACGTGCTCCGGGCACGAATGACTTCATGGGAGCGCTCCCACGCATCGGATCCACCGCGGGGAGCGCTTTCGCGAACGATTCCCGATGCTCGACCACGCGCCCACCTCTGGAGTTGCAGTGAGAACGAGAACCACCACTCGACCCCGCGCCGCCGTCGCTCTGCTGACAGGGCTGGCGACCGTCCTCGGGTCCGTCCTGATCGGCACCCTCGGCGCGACCGCCGCGCAGGCGCGGTCCGCCGCGGACCCGGCCGCAGGGCTCCACGTCAGCGACGGGCGCCTGCTCGAAGCGAACGGCAACGACTTCGTGATGCGCGGGGTCAATCACGCCCACACCTGGTACCCGGGCGAGACACGGTCGCTGGCCGACATCAAGGCACTGGGCGCCAACAGCGTCCGGGTCGTGCTCTCCAACGGTCATCGCTGGTCCGAGAACAGCGCCGCCGACGTGGCCGCCGTCGTCGCCGACTGCAAGACCAACCGACTGATCTGCGTCCTGGAGGTCCACGACACCACCGGCTACGGCGAGGACACCGCCGCCGGCACGCTGGACCAGGCCGCCGACTACTGGATCGACCTCAAGCCCGTCCTCGCCGGGCAGGAGGACTACGTCATCGTCAACATCGGCAACGAGCCCTGGGGCAACACCGACCCGGCCGGCTGGACCGCCCCCACGACCGCCGCCGTGAAGAAGCTGCGGGCCGCCGGGCTCCAGCACACGATCATGGTGGACGCGCCCAACTGGGGCCAGGACTGGCAGGGCGTCATGAAGGCCAACGCCCGGTCCGTCTACGACGCCGACCCCACCGGCAACCTGATCTTCTCCATCCACATGTACAGCGTCTTCGACACCGCCCAGGAGATCACCGACTACCTGAACGCCTTCGTCGCCGCCCGCCTTCCGATACTCATCGGTGAGTTCGGCGGCCCGGCCGACCAGTGGGGCGACCCGGACGAGGACACCATGATGGCCGCGGCCGAGCAGCTCGACCTCGGCTACCTCGCCTGGTCCTGGAGCGGCAACACCGACCCGATCCTCGACCTGGCCGTCGACTTCGACCCGAGCCGTCTCAGCTCCTGGGGCGAGCGCATCTTCCACGGTGTGAACGGAATCGCCCAGACATCGGAGGAGGCCACGGTCTTCGGCGGTGCTACGGACGACACCGAGCCGCCGACCACCCCCGGCACTCCGGTGGCCTCGACCGTGACCGCCGACTCCCTCGCCCTCACATGGGCGGCGGCCACCGACGACGTCGGCGTCGCGGGGTACGACATCGTCTCCGTCACCGGTGGCACCGGCGGCACCGAGACCACGGTCGCCTCCTCCACGAGTACCCAGGTCACGGTGGTGGGGCTTGCCGCCGACACCACGTACGTCTTCGCGGTCTACGCCCGTGACGCGGCGGGCAACCGCTCGGCCCGTTCGGCCTCGGTGAGCGTCACCACCGGCGAGGACGGCGGTACCCCGGGCGCGAGCTGCGCCGTCGGCTACCGCGTCGTCGGCGAATGGCCGGGCGGCTTCCAGGGCGAGATCGTCCTCCGCAACACCGGCACCGCCCCCGTCAACGGCTGGACCCTGGGCTTCTCCTTCAGCGGCGGCCAGACCGTCGGCAACATGTGGGGCGGCACCGCCACCCAGACCGGCGCTGTGGTGAGCGTTACCCCCGCGTCCTACACCGCCACCATCGCCCCGTCCGGCTCCGTCACGCTCGGCTTCATCGGCACCAAGGACACGACGAACCCGCCCCCGACGTCATTCACCGTCGACGGCACGGCCTGCACCACGGGCTGACCGACCGGCCCGACCGCCTGCGGCCTGCACCACGGCCCGACCGCCCGCAGCCTGACGGGCCACGGCCTGCCTGCTGCCGTCACGTACCACGAGCACGTAGCCGCTCCGGCACGGCCGGGGCCTCCCGCGCGCACCCGCGTCACGGAGGCTCCGGCCCGCTTCGTCGTCGAGGAGGCGTTCCCGGCCGGCGGTCGGTCGCCTCTCAGCCCTCGTCCAGGAGGTCGGTGCGGGAGAGGACACCGGTGACACTGGAGGCGAAGGCCTCGCGGCGCGTCCGGGGCAGGGGCACCTCGACGAGCTTTCCGTCGTACAGCATCCACAGGCCGAAGCAGTGGTCCTCCTCGTCGTGGATGAGGACCTGCACGGAGTGCGGATTCGGCCAGGGCAGGGACTCCAGGTGCGCGAGGAGACCGTGCCAGTTGTGGCGCCAGAACTCCACGGCCCAGGCATCGAGGATCCCCTCGCCGATGCGCTGGAAGCACTGGTGCCACTCTCGTGAGTCGTCGGGCCGGGTGAGCGGCTCCATGACGGCCGCGGCCTCCGCGGCGATGACGACGACTTCTGCGTTTCTGCTCATGCGCGCAGTCTGCGGGCCGGGTTCGGCACGGGCATCTGATTTTCGGAGTGCCCGCGGGCCCCGTGCGAAGTCCCCCGCGGGGGACGAGCGGAATCCCGTGGATCGCCGTACGGTCCCCATGACCCGCTGCGCACATGAGTCCCTGTTCGCCACGAGGACCACACCGTAGGAGCAGCACGACGACTCCGCCCTCCTGCTCCTCCCCCTCGAAGCCGTTGCGTGATCGCGCCGTGGGACCCGGGGCCCCCGCTCGCCGCTCGCGTACAGACGGGTGACGATGGAGTACGGGACCGGTCCGGGGGGCTGGCACTGGGAGGCACCCGTGGCACGCAACCGTACGGCCGACGTACTGATCGTGGGCGCCGGTCCGGTCGGCCTGAGCGCGGCCGCCGAGCTGCGCCGCCACGACGTGCGCTGCCGTCTCGTCGACCGACTCCCGGCTCGTCTCCCGTACGCCAAGGCGGTCGGGATCCAGCCGCGCACCCTGGAGATCTGGGACCGGATGGGTATGGCACGCGCCGTCCTGGAGGCCGCTGTTCCGCTGCGCGGCCAGCTGACGTACGTCAACGGCCGCGAGAAGACGCGGATCGAACTGTTCCTGCCGCCCGAGGTGCCGTACGGATTCGCCGCGCTGCCGCAGTACGAGACCGAGCGCCTGCTCGAGGAGTACGTCGCGGGCCTGGGCACGCCCATCGAACGCGGCACCGAACTGCTGTCGTTCACCCAGGACCAGGACGGGGTCACGGCCCGACTGCGCACGGCCTCCGGCGCCGACGAGGAGACTCGCGTGCGCTATCTGATCGGCTGCGACGGAGCCCACAGCATCGTCCGCAAGACGCTGGGCCGCAGCTTCGAGGGCGGGGCCTTCCCCGAGGAGTACATGCTGGCCGACGTCGAGGCCGACTGGGACCTGCCCCGCGGGTACGGCGTACGGTCCAGCCATCTGGCCGACGACGGATCCACCGACGACGCGCTGGTCTGCATCCCGCTGCCGGGGCCCGGCCGCTACCGCATGTCGATGCGGGTCCCGCCCGAACTCTCCGCACAGGCCACGGGCCAGGGGCACGCTGGGGGTGACGGCGTGGCACACGGCCTGGAGGGCGGCCGTGCTCCGGAGCTGTCGCACATCCAGGCCGTCGTGGACCGCCTCGCGCCCGAGCCGGCCGTCCTGTCCCGCATGCGCTGGTCCTCCGTCTTCCGCATCAGCCATCGGATCGTCGACCGCTACGGCGAGGGCCGGGTGTTCGTCGCGGGCGACGCCGCCCACATCCACCCGCCCACCGGCGCCCAGGGCATGAACACCGGCATCCAGGACGCCTGCAATCTCGCGTGGAAGCTCGCCCTCGTCGTCCACGGGGCGGCGGGCCCGGCGCTTCTCACCACCTACGACGCGGAACGTCGCCCGGTCGGCGAGGAGGTGGTCGGGCGGACCGTGCGCCATGCCACCCACGGTATCGACGCCGACCCCGCCGACCCGCGAACCCTGATGCTCCGCGAGGCCCAGCTGCTCGTCGGCTACCGGGGCGGCCCGCTCGCCGGCAGCCCGCACGGGCCGGACGACGCGCCCCAGCCCGGCGACCGGGCCCCGGACTGCGCCGGCCTGACCAGCACCGTCGCCGCGTACCCGTTGCGGCTGCTCGACATCCTGCGGGGCCGAGCGGGACATGTGGCGCTCCTGTACGGGGCCGGGCCGGCCGATCTCGCCGAGGCGATCGCCGCGACCACGGCTGCCGCGCCCGCGCCCACCGAGGGGGCGGCCCTCCTCGGCGCCGTCCTCGCGGTCCTCGCGCGCGATGCCGAGCCGACCGCACCCGAGACCCTGGCCGTACCGGGATACCGTGACGCCGCAGGCGATTTCGCCCGGCTCTACCGGCCCGAAGGCCCGACGGGCTTCGTCGTCCGCCCGGACGGGCAACTCGGCGCCCGCTTCCCGCTCTCCGACACGGGGGCTGCCCTGTCCGCCTACTTCGCGTCCCTGTCGGCGGTGAAGGGCCAGGCCGCGATGTCGCGGTAACGGATGGGTCCCGGACCGCGGCCGAAGTTGCTGCCGACGAGATGGAGACGCTCGGCGTGCCACGGGCGGCCGGTGAATCCCGTGAGCCGGTCGGCGACTTCGGCGGCGCCGGTGGGGTCGTCGCGACGGGCGCGGGCCAGCGTCAGGTGAGGGCGCAGCGGCCGGCCCTCGAAGGCGATTCCGCACTCCCTGACCAGGGCACGTACGTCGGTGGCCAGCTCGTGGAGTCCTTCGAGGTCGCCCGAGATCCCGCTCCACAGGACCCGCTGGTCGAAGTGCCCGCCGCCGTGCAGCGCCAGTTCGAGGGGCGGGCGGCTCGCCGCGAGGCGGGCGAGGGGCGGCTGGAGCAGGGGAACGGTGGTGACGGGGAGCTCACCGAGGAACGCCAGGGTGATGTGCCAGTCCTCTATGCGGTTCCACCGCATCCGGGGGTGCGCGTCGTAGGCCGGACGCAGCGCGTCCTCGAGTTCGCCCTTCGCTTCGTCGGGCGGGGCGAGGGCGATGAAGACGCGGACGGTCGAGGCCTGGGTCTGTGCTGCGTTCACGCGGGATGTCGTTCCGTGTCTCGGGGGCTCGGTCGTCCGGGGGAGGCGGGGATGGGCATGGGGCATGGGCGTGGTCTGTGGGGTGCGGCGTCGTGAGGTGAGGCTATGCGGTGCCGCGGAGACGGGCGGCGCCGGGGCTGTCCGAGCAGGGGCCCTGCGGTCGGAACGTGGCCGGGCCGGGCAGCAGCGTGCCCGCCGCGCCGACGTTCCCGTGGCCGCGGAGGCGCCGGCGGGGCTGCTGCTGGATCCACCGGACAACGCAGGGACGGTTGGTCGCCGCTCGGGACTGTTCTGATCCGAGGAAGGGCGCCTCTGGCAAGATGACGTCATGTTCGATTTCGGCATCGTGGGCTACCAGCCGGCATGGTTGGACGGCCGTAGTGACGTCGCACAGGAGCATGGACATCGTCTGCGTGGTCTTGCCGGCCGGACGCTCACGAGCGTCTGGATGGTCTGGGACCTCAGGGATGACGAGTGGTTCTGCGACTGCCCGGTGCTGTTCGACTTCGATGGCGAGCAGGTCGAGATCAACCATCAAAAGCTGGGCGACGTCTCCCTGACGTGGAACATGATCGACCCGACCCGTCCAGTCCGGTGGCCCGGCTTCGACCTGCAGTGGCGCCCCGAACCGCTTCCCGGGCTGCAGGCTCTGCGGGGGCTGCCGCTCAAGGGCGCCGAACTGCTCGAATGGACAGGCGGGGATGTCGCTCAGGGAAACGTCGACATCAGCTTCGCCTTCGAGACGGGTCGCGTGACCGTCTTCAACGCACTCGACGAGAACGGGGTGAGCTTCGACCCTCCCGGTCCGAGCCAAACGGTCCCACCCGTTCCATTGACGCACTCGGAGCTCAGGTATCGCGCCAGTTCGGGGTGGAATCCCTGGTAAGTCGGCGGCGATGTCCGAGAGCACATGGATGCCGCGGCTGTCTCGCCCGCAGCAGTTGTCGGAAGGAAGGGGCTCGATCCGGTCCGGAGCAGTGCGCCTCCCGGCCCACGGTCGTCCGACGATCGCCGGCGCGGTGTCACCCACCCGTCGTCAGCATGGCGACGCCCGGCCCCACGAGGTCGCCCAGCGCCACCCGCCGCCCCGAGACGGCAAGGAGCAGGGAGAGCGTGGATCCCCTTGCCTCCGGTCCCGTACCGAGCGTCAGGTCAGCGTCCGTCGCCTTGAGCTGGACACGGGTCAGCAGCTCTTTGGCTCCGCCGAAGGAAGCCGGGGTGCGCGTCTGCAGGCGCAGCGATCTGACGACGGCCTCCGGCGGGTAGGAGCGGGTGAGCCCCAAGGGCCGACGGATGTCCTCACCATGGACCACCTCCTCGACGAGTCGGCTGTCGAGAGGTGCCGGAGGGGTCGTCCTCCGCGGCGCCACCCGGCGCAACCGCTCCAGGGTCGCCTGCGGTGTGGCGCCGCGTTCCCGCGTCACCCCCACGGCGTTCTGACGGTCGAAGTCGAAACGCGCACGGGCGAGGCCGACCACGAAGCCGAGGCGAGTCGTCCTGGCCGTGTCGACCAGGTGGGCGACCACGTCGTGCACGGTCCACCCCTCACACAGCGACGGCTTCTCCCACTGCTCGTCATCGAGGCGCGCGAGATCCTCGATCAGCGCCGCACGCTCCGCGTGCACCATCGACCAGACGTCATCCGTCACGGCTTCTCCTTCGTAGACCACCATGTACATCCGCTGGGACTCCGGGAACGACGGAAACTCATCGTCAGAGTGCGTGGCGTCACCGCGACGAGAGCCCTGGATCCCGCATCCGAACGAGAGACGCGGGAGTCCACTCAGCCCACTCGGCTGCATTCGCAAGCTACATCCGCAGTGCCCGACGCGCGGGCACCGGCACGTCGACCGGCGCACCCCGGGCGGCCCGCGCGCAGAGGGAGACCAGGAAGAGAGCGGCGAAGGCTCCGGCGACGAGGGCCCCAGTGGCGGGTCCCGCGAACAGGCCAACAGCCACGCTCGCCACGATGACGATGCCGAGCCCGAAGTGTGCGGCAGGCAGATCGGCCCGCCGCTCTCCCATTCCGCAGTTTCTGCGGAACGCCCAGGTGCCTGTTCACGGACAACGCGTGGGCCTACCGCAAGGGCCTCGCCTGGAAAGCCGTCCTGGCCGACCTCGGCGCGGCCGGGAAACCCACCCGCGACTACCGGCCCCCGACCAACGGCAAGGTCGAACGCTCAACCGCACCCTGCTCGACGAATGGCCCTACCAGCGGCCCTGCACCTCAAACGACGAGCGGACCGAAGCCTTGGCAGACAGGAACGGGGCCAACCTCCAATCGATCAGGTCGGAGAGCTGCCCGACGCAGGCCACTAGCCGACGGAAACAATCCGATCGGGCCGTCCATCTGGGGCGATGGTCACGAAGTGGCCCACGCCTCCCTCGGTGGTCATACGAATCCGGTCGGAAGCCGTCCACACGGTCTCGCTGAGTGCATTGTCTTCGGAGTCGCCGTTGAAGCAGCCGACGCTCCAACGGCGTTCCAGTGGTGGGTTTCCCTGGTGGACGTAGATGCACCAAACCGGGTCAAGGGAGCCGCTGCGTGCCATCACGACCAGTTTGCGGTCGCCGCGGCCGGGGGCCGACTCGGTCTTCACCGCCTCATCCGATCCACCGAACACCGCCGAGGCCCAGCCACTGATGAGCAGTGTCGGAACGCCGATGACGAGCAGCATGGTGACCAGGGGCAAGCGCAGCGAGGACTTCGCCAGCCCCAAGAGGACCGCCCCGGTCAGTGTGGCCAGGGCGAGCCATCCGAGCAAAAGGACGTGCTCGCGGAGCCGGAGAAGCAGGATCAGCGCGCCCTCGTCTCCCGACTCGAGTCCGGCTACGGCCGCAACGCCGAGGACGACTGCCACCGTCAGCAGCAGGAAGGCCGATGGTCTGCGATATCGCGTGAAGTTCATGATCCCCCGAACGATGTGGATCACGCAGCCTACGGGGGAGGGCGGGGCAGAGACTAGGCGGTGTCTTCAAATGATCCACCAGGCAAGATCATTTGAAGACACTGCCTAGTCGCGAGCCGGGTCCGGTGCCAGGTTGATGCTCATCCATGGCACGGCGTCTCCACGGTAGGAGTGGCCGACGGGTTCGATTCCGCTCTGGTCGGTGAGGCTGAACCCGGTCACCATGACCTTGTCCGAACCATCAGCGACGGAGACGAGGTGCGTTCCGCACCGGCCGCAGAAGCCCCGATGGAGGGTCGGGTAGGTCGAGTACCAGGTCGGCTCGCCCCCGGGGCCGGTCCAGGACAGTGCGTCCTTGCGGAAGCCCACCCACAGCACGGCGGGCCCGCCCGAGATCCGTGTTTCGTGCGGGCACGAACACAGATGGGGGTCGTCCGGGTCACCTGTCACCTGGTAGGCGATGTCGCCGCACTGGCAGTGCCCCGCCCGGACCCTTGCTACGGGATGGCCAGGGGTGGAGGGTGAACGGGTCATGCGGTTCCTCGATTCGACGCCTGCCCCGCGCCCAGCGCCGCGTGCGGCGTGCCGGGGACGGGACAGGGGCAAGGACTGGGAGCTACCACGTGGTGGGGGCGGTGAGTTCGGTGACGGGTTGGCGTGGGGCTTCGGGAATGCCCAGGAGGGTGCGGGCCCGGTGGACGGCGGCGAGCTGGTCGGCAGCCGACGGACCCCAGTCGAAGAACTCCAGGGCCTGTTCCGGGGTGGCAAGGACGCGGGTGTACGTCCGGCCGGTCGCCGGATCTGCCCGTACGGGGCCGACACCCGTCAGCACGGCGGCGTACCGGACGCGGGCACACGCCTCGCCGGGCTCGGAGAGGTACCCGAGGAACACCGGCTCGCCGAAACCGGCATCGGCCTCCTCACGGGCCTCGCGGCGCAGCGTCGCCAGGGCGTCATCGCGGTCGTGGGGTTCGGGCGTGCCACCGGGCAGGCAGGCGGCGCCCGTGCCGGGTTCGAGCAGGAGGAGGACGCGACCGTCCGGCGCGAACAGCCATCCCCAGGACTGACGCACCACCAGACCGTCAGGGACGGGGCCGTGGTGGAACGGGAAGTGGTGTTCCGCCCGGCCGGTACGCAGGACGCCGATCCGGTCGAGGACGGTGGGCGCGATGGGGAGGCCGTTCTCCAAGAGCACGGTGCCCGCGCTGTTGACGCGGGCGCGTAGCGCGGACAGCGCACGGCGGGCGTCGCCCGGCGACATGAGGTCCGGCAGACGCGCGGGCTCGACGAACTCGATTCCCTTGATCTCGTGCTCAGGCAGCCGGACGGCCGCGATCTGATCTTCGTCCCAGGTGCCACCGTCGAAGACGAACAGGGTCTCGCCGGGGAACCGCAGGGCAGCCGGCGCGGTGGAGCCTTCTGCAGCGACCCAGTCGACGGCGAGGCCGCGGTCGACGGTCGAGGTGACGCCGAGCTCCTCCCACAGTTCCCGGGCGGCCGCGTGGGCGGGCGACTCGCCCTTGTCCACGGCGCCGCCCGGCAGGAGGCAGACGTCGCGGTAGTCGACGTGTTGGATCAGGACCTGACCGCGCCGGTTGGTGATCAACACGGAGGTGCCGGCCCACAAGGCTGCGGAGGCGCGCAGGATGCCGTACTCCTCGTCGGTCAGGGACGTGCTGGGAGGTTCGTCGGGGACAGGGGGCGTTGTCATGGGTCTCCGATGGGTCAGAGGTTCTGGCCGGTCACGCGAGGTAGGAGCGTGAGTGGCGGGGGACGGTGAGGCGGGGGAGGGGGCGTGGAGGAAGGGAGGCGAGCGTGTCGCCGGGTTTCCGGCGGGGTGTCTAGGACTGGTCGACGACGGCCTTGGCGGGCAGGAACTTCGCCGCCTTCCGCTCCAGGAACCCGGCGAAGAAGGCCTCGGCATCGGGCCGCATACGGGCCAGTGCCACCAGGCTGGTGATCGCCGCGTCGGCGACTTCCTCGTGCACGTCCTGCCAGGTGTGGCTGTGCCCCTTCCTGGGGTTGGTCCCGCGGGCGCCGATCACGGCCTGCGCGGCCTCTCCGACCTCCTCGGACATCTTGAGGACCTGCAGGGTCCACTGCTCCTCCTCATGAATACCGCGGTCGGTGTCGAACTCGGCGAAGAGGCGGGCGAGGACGCTGATCGTCGCCCACGGATCGTTGCTCATCAGGGGAGTTCCTCCGGGGTGTGGGTGTGGGTTGGCGAGCGAGCGGGTGGGCGGGCGCGGGTGCCCGGCGGGGGTCAGCCGCCCAGAATGTGGCGGTGCGTGGGGTGCCGCACCCGCGGGGAACTCAGCGAACCGCCGTCCTCGGCCGTCACGGTCGCGATGGCTTCGTTGACGTAGGCGCGACGGAGGGGCTGCTCCGTCAGGAACGCCTGACATGGCACGACCTCGAACGCGGCCTGGAGGCGCGGGGCGCCGGTAAAGCCGGCCTCGGTCAGGTCCTCGGCGAGCCGCTCACGCAGCCGCACCGCCGTCGGCGGTTCCCCGAAGCGCAGTCGACCACTCCCGGCGGGAGCGGTCCGCGGCGTGAGGTGTGCGGAGAAGACATGGCGAAGCAGTCCGGGCCACACGGTGTTCAGGGCCTGTGCGGACGCGGTGAACAGCGATTGCGGCAGAGTGCGGAGATCGGCTGGGGTGTGCCACTCCCAACGGCTGATCAAGTCGGGTTCCGCGGGCCGGGTTTCACCGTCGTCGTCGGTGAGCCTGGCGACCTCCGTGACCCGGGTCATGCCGTGGGAGTCGTCGCACAGCGTGCCCAGCAGCACCACGCTCCCCGGGACGGCGAGCAGTCCGGTCTCCTCCTCCAACTCCCGTACGGCGGCGTCCTCGAAGGCCTCCCCGGGCTCCACCCTCCCGGCCGGCGGCTCCCACCCCCAGCCGTTCATGAGCAGATCGATCTCGCAGTCGTCGAGGCAGATGTGGCGCAGGTCGTCCGGGAGCCGCTCGCGGACGACGTGGATCTCGGTGTCGGACAGGGGCTTGATGCCGCGGCCCGAAGCGCAGTACTCGTTCCAGGTGTGTGCGGATGACGTCGTACTCACCCTGTCGTCTCCTCGTTGCTCGTGCTCGGTGCGCCCGACTCGACGTCCCAGTCCCAGGCGCCGACGTAGGCCGCCACACCGGTCCGGCGGGCTTCCAGCACTGCCGCGAGGCGGGCGTGATCCCGCTCCGGCATCAGCGCCCGCCATTCCTCGAACGGCAGCACACGGACCTCGTCGTGCTCCTCGGGGGAGAGCGTGATGCTCTCGATCTGCTGCTCGCTGAGCCTCCCGCCGTCGAAGACGTACCCCGCGGTCGCCAGGGGCCATGCCGCGCCGGGAAGACCGAATACTGCCGCCAGCAGCCGCGGAGGCCCGGGCACGACCAGACCCGTCTCCTCCTCGGTCTCGCGGACGGCCGTCTCCCACGGCCGCTCACCCGCCTCCGCCGTACCGCCCGGCCACTGCCAGGGGTGCTCGGGGCTGTAGACGGCATGGAGGTGTACGGGACGGTCGCGCTCGTCGGTGAAGAACACGGCCCCGAACACGGTCGCCTTCGGCAGCGTCGCCGCGTAATCCTCGGGCGACAGCCACGTGCCGGTCATGCCGCGGCCCCTTCCCAGGTGTAGGCGCGGGGGAGGAGTACCTCGTTCCGGACGTGGAGGAGGGCGGCGCGCAGCCCTGGGCGGGCGAGCGGGCCGTCGGCTTCGAGACGGTCTGCCAGGGCGGCTCGTCCGCCGCTTGTGGCCGCCGAGAGGGCGGACAGTTCAGTGGTCACGACGCTCGTCCTCCTTGGGTGAGGGGTGAGGGCTGAGAGGTGAGGGGTGACAGGAGACGGACTGTGCCGCTGCGGGTTCACGACAGACGGACGGTGTCGCCGCGGGCGTCGGCGGCGTTGGCTCCTGAGGCGCGGGTATTGCGGTCAGACGGCGGATCGGGGATGTCCACAGCAGCACGGCCGGGGCGAGGTGGAGCACGGTGCCGACCACCAGCGCCGCACGTACACCGGAGGCGGCGGCGATCCCGCCGGCCGTCAGCGCGACGAACGGCCGCGCGCCGGAGACGAGCCAGACGGATGTCAGCAGTACGCGGCCAGGGCCGTACCGTCGGACAACACGGGTCGCAGCGAGTGTTCCCACCAGGCCGCCCGCGCCGGTCGCCCCCATCACCAGCCCGAGCCTGGTGCTGCCCGAGTGGAGTTCCGTCAGCAGGGTGTAGGCGAAGGAGGTGGTGACGACGGCGTCGGCGTACGCGCAGCCCGCGAGCGCCAGGACAAGCGTCCGCTGCGTCGGGCCCCACATCACATGGCCGACACCCTCACGGATCGCGGCGAACACCCGGTGGGAGCGATCGCCGGCCGGCCGGTGTGAGGCGGTGGTCGAGCGGATGCGTGAGGCGCACCGCGCGCTCACCACGTAGGAGAGCGAGTCCAGCGACAGGGCGCGGACGGCCCCCGCCACGCCGACGACGAGAGCGCCGCCGTACGTGCCCGCCGTGTCGGCCACGGAGTACGCCGCCGCGATCCTGGTGTTCACCTCGTGCGACTGCCCGAGCGGGACGAGTTCGGGCACGATGGCGACGGAGGCGGCCTGGTGGAGCACCGTCAGCGCGTCCAGCAGTAGCGCCACGGAGTACATGACCGGCATGGTCATGGCCCCGGCGGCCCAGCAGACCGGCACCGCCGCGACCACCCCGGCCGCCGCGAGATCGGTTCCCACCATCAGTTTCGTCTTCGCGTACCGGTCGCCCGCCGCGCCTGCGGGCAGCGCGAGGACGAACGCCGGGGCCGTCGCCCCGGCGGCCGGCAAGGACTCCTGGCCCGGCGCGGCATCCAGCTCCAGCACGGCGATCACCGGCAGCGCGACGGCATGCACCGAGAAGCCGGCCGGCGCTGCGCCCTCGCGCACCCGGAAGGCCCGGACGGCCCGGAGGGAACGGTTGCCGCGGAGTGACACCGGGGGCGGGGCCGTGTCGGCGGCCGGCGGCGCCGTCACGTCGGGCTCCCCGCCACTTCGCGGCGCGCCAGAGTGTGCACCATGCGCCCCAACTGCCGGTACGGGTCGCGGGACGAGGCGGCCCATTCCGTCTCCAACGCGGCGGCGTACTCGGCCGGGGTCGGGCCCCAGTCCTCGGGGTGGTCGTGGAAGATCCGTACGCCCTGCCACGCCAGCGGGGTAAGGCCGTGGCTGGACGCCAGCTCGTCGAGGGCCGCGACGTCGTCCCCTCGAGTGGGGAGGCCGAGGTTGCCGATGCTGGTGGCGGTGCCGCTTTCGATGAGCTCGCGTGCCGTCTCGTACTCGCCGCGGAACGCCTCGCGTACGCCGACGGCCGCGCCGTTCTTCGTCAGGAGGCTCAGCAGCCCGCCCGGCCCGACCATCCCGGCCAGGCGGCCCACGGCCTCCGCAGGATCCTCCAGGTACATGAGGACGCCGTGGCAGCACACGGCGTCGAATCGCTCCCCGTCGCAGGAGAAGGATCCGATGTCGGCGTTGACGAGTCGCACTCGCCCGGCGAACCCGGGGCGGGAGGCGATGCGGCGGGCCGCGGTGTCGAGCATCTCGGCCGGCGGGTCGAAGCCGGTCACCCGATGCCCGGCCGCCGCGAGGCGGATCAGCATCTCGCCGTCTCCGCAGCCGGCGTCCAGGACCCGGACGGGCCGGTCCGGGAGTTCGGTGAGGACGCGGCGGGCTACGAGGTCATGGCGCAGCCGTCCCCGGGCGCTGCGGGAGTGAGCGGCGTACGCCGCGCCGACGGTCGCGAAGTCGGTCAACGCGCCCACCCCGTCCCTGTGCGGAAGCGGATGGCGACGAAGGTGGTTGTCATGCCTCCCACCTCGTATCCGGACGTGCCGAACGGAACGCGTGGGCGCGGCGGCGAGGGCTCGGGGCTTCCGCCCGGGCCCCGGAGGGCTGGAGAGGCGGGCGGGAAGGGAGGGGAGGGAGGGGAGGGGTAGGGCCGATGGGAAGGGCGTGCATGAGGTTCTCCAGGAGCGGGAGTTCGCGGGTTCGCGGGTTCGCGGGTTCGCGGGTTCGCGGGTTCGCGGGTTCGCGGGTTCGGGGGTTCACGGGGCTCAACGACAGTGCCGACCGGTTCGAACACACGTGTTTCAGACGCGCCGCAGATCGTGCGGTAGAGCGAAACGGCCTCGATGTCGAGTACACCGACCCTTGCCGGAACGGGATCGCCCTCGGAAGCGGCGATGGCCGAAACGCCGACACTGGACCTCTGCCCCCTGACCCCTGACCTCTGCCCCCCGACGGCGCCGCCGCCTACCCTCATGCTGGACTCCGGGCTCACGCCGGTGGGTGGGGGCGCGCTCGCCGAGTGGGCAGAGCACGAAGGCCTTACGCCGCGCCGGGCGGGTCCTGCACCGTCTGTGCCGGACCCGGCGACGCGTTTCGAAAAGCCTCGGCCTAGGCGTCGGCGGTCTCGTCCGGGTGGAGGGCGTCGAGGATGAGGGTGAGGCCGAAGGTGAACTCGTCGGCGTAGTCGTAGCCGGGCCTGAGGACGAGTTCGGTGGCCAGTTCGGTGAGGTGGGGGTACGCGTCGGCGGGCATGTCGCGCAGGATGGCGCCCGCGACCTCGTCCAACTCCGCCGCGCCCTTGAACGGCAGGCTCAGTTCCTGGAGTACGAAGCCGTACAGGTAGCTGTCGATCAGCGACACGGCGTGCGCGGCCATCGGGACGGAGAATCCGCCGGCTCGCAGTGCTCCGATGACGGCGTCGTGATGGCGCAGGGTCGCGGGGCCGGGCTGGGAGCGGGAGTCCATCAGGCCGATGGCCCAGGGGTGGCGCCGCAGGGCGTCGCGGGCGGAGACCGCGCGGTGTCGTGTGGCGCTCTTCCAGTCCGTGTCGCGCGGCGGTAGGTCGATCTCGCCGAACACCGCGTCCACCATGCCGTCGAGGATGTCCTCCCTGCCCGCCACGTGATGGTAGAGCGACATCGCCTCGACCCTCAGCGGTTCGGCGATGGCCCGCATGGTCAGCGCCGCGGACCCCTTCTCGTCGGCCACCGCCACCGCCGTCCGGATCACCCGCTCACGGCTGAGCGGGGTACGCGCAGACATCCTGCCCCGACCTCTGCTTCCCCTGCCTCCCTCGGGCATTCGCCTGTCCCTTTCGCTCCCTCTTGACCACCTTACGGCATAAGGCTAGCGTCCCTTACAGCATAAGGTCAGCATTCCGGTGATTCCGGTGAGAGGGGCTGCGCCATGGGCACGGATCGCGTGAAGAAGGTCTGCATCATCGGAGCTTCGGGGAAGCTCGGGCAGTACATGGTCAGGCACGCGCTGGAACGCGGCTACGAAGTGGTCGGTGTGTGCCGGGAGCGCAGCGTGCCGAAGCTCGCCGCGTTCGAAGGCCGGATGACCGTCGTCCCCGGCCCCACCAACGACCCCGAGGTGATCCGTCGGGCGGTCGCCGGGTGCGACGGGGTGCTGACGGTGCTCGTGCCGTGGGGCGTGCAGCAGTACGCGTCGGGAACGGCGCAGGCTGTGCTCGACCACGCGCGGCCGGGTGCGCGGCTGGTCTTCTCCTGCGGCTGGCACATCACCCGCGACGGCAGGGACACGTACTCGCGGATGTTCACCACGGGGGTCCGGATCGCCGCCGTGCTGGGCAAGCTCGTCCGTGCCGTCGAACTCGACGACCAAGTGGAGGCGTGCCGGCGGGTGTTCGCCAGCGACACCCGGTGGACCGTGGTGCGCGGCAGCACCCTGGAGGAGGGCGAGAGCCAGGGTCTGCCCGTGTGGAGCCGGCACGTGGGCGACCCCGTGCTGGCCAGCGACCTGACGCGCCGGGTGGACTTCGCGCTGTTCATGGTGGAAGCGCTCACCGACGACACGCTCGTCCAGGAGGCCCCGGCGATCGTCGGCTGCCGGACCCCCAGTGCCCTCGCGCACGGCGATGGTCCCCGCGACCGCGCTGAGAACGGTATCGAGTCCTGAAGGGCGTTGCGGGCTGATTCGACCTGCCCGCGCCGACGGCGGGCACCACGGCGATCGCCGATGGTGACCGCGCAGGAGCGGGCAACACCCTCCAGGCCGGACACGTCCTAGTCGAGCGGGTCGAGCGTGACGTACGCCTGCTGCGGGTTGCCGTCGTGCACCAGCGATTCGTGTGCGCCGACGTCGTCGAAGGCGAAGCCGTAGGCCTTGCCGTCGATCATCTGGGCGTGGATCTTGCGGGAGTAGTGGTTGGTGACCGCGTCCTTGTAGAACCCGGCCGACGAGGTGTCCGGCTGGTTCGGGTTGGTGAGCAGCGTGGAGCGGTTGTAACCCGCGCAGAGCGTACGGGAGATGGGGCCGCGCACCTGGTCGTTCGGGGCGTCGAGGAGCTTGTAGCAGCCGAAGACGCTGTCGGAGTCGGGTTTCTGGAAGGAGGTGACGACGGTGCCGGACCCGTTGGTGAAGTTCATGACGTTGCCGGAGACCCGGCCGAAGTACTTCACGGCGGGCTGGTTCGCGAACGGCGTCACGGTCAGGGTCGACGTGGCGTACTTGCTCCAGACGCGGTTGATGTAGTCGTTCATCACCGTCGACGGCAGCGCGCCGGCCTCGATGCCGTGACCGGGCGCCAGGGCGCGCAGCACCGTGCCGTCGGCGCGGGTCTGGATGAGGTTGGCCCAGCCGCCCGGCTGGCCGCGCAGCGCGTCGTAGAAGCCCCGGTAGCCACCGGGCTTGAGGCGTCCGGTGTTCGCGACGGTGCCGTCGGGGCGCTTCACGCCTACCGCGTACGGGACCGAGACCATGTCGACCTGGGTGCTGTTGATCCAGAGGCCCGAGTCGTTGAGGGTGTACTCGGACCAGTTGAAGAGGATGTTCCTGTTCGGGTCGCTCGGGTTCTGGACCGCGGGCTGTACGAGGCCGCCGGTCGCCAGTTTGAAGACCAGCTTCTGTCCGTAGCTGAAGTAGATCCGTCCCGAGAACTTAGGCAGCCGGATCGTCGTCGACCGTCCGTTGGCGGGGCCGGTGATCGCGGCGTCGGGCGCCGGAACCGGGGTGGAGCCTCCGGCCGGCCAGGGATGGAACGTGCCGTTCGCGTCCGCCCAGCCCTGCCGGCCCGTCGAGAGCTCGGTGCCGAGGTTGTAGACGTAGACCTGGTCGCCGCGACCGGAGTTGTTCGTGAAAGTGAGCGGAATGGTCGCGGGAACGGCGGCCTGGACGGAGTCGGAGGGGCCGGCGACGGCGACCGCGGTACTGATCAACGCGGCGGCGGCCAGGGGAACGAGTCCGGCGCGAGTGCGCCTGTGGCGTGCGGATGCGGACACGTGGGGGCTCCTCGGAGGTGGGACTCCGTGCGGAGGGAGCCGCCTGGAATCCGTGGGGGGAGGGGGAGTCTGCGGGGAAGCGTCGTCTTGAGAGCGCTCTCAAGAATGGTGAAGGTGAGATGGACCTGTCAATGGTTGCGGTGGTGAGAACGAGTACGGGTTCGAGTACGGGTACGGGTTCGAGTACGAGTGCGGGTGTGAGTACGGGGTGCGGTGGGCCGTGGGCCGTGGCCCGGTCAGTCGGCTGTCGGCTGCGGAAGTGCCGTGAACGTGGCTTCGGTGAACTCCGCCACCTCGCTGAAGCCGAGCCCGCGGTACAGCCCCACGGCCGTCGTGTTGTCCGCCCGGACGTTCAGCCCGATGTGGTCGACGGTCCTCCCGAGCTGCCTGCACAGCGCGGCCACACAGGATCCGGCCGCGCCCTGCCCGCGCACCTCGGGGAGGGTCGTGACGTTTCCGATCGCGGCGACCCGGGTGGCGGCCGAATAGACGTGCACGCCCGCGACGGCCACGAGGCGCCCGTCCAGCCGGGCGCCCATGTACTGGCCGGTGTCGAGCATCCGGTGGTCGAACCAGTTGCCCGGGTACGCCTCCGCGAACAGCTCCAGCAACTCCGCCAGGTCGGCCCGGCCGAGCGGCGCCGGCCGCCACGGGCCGTCCGGGTGCCGGGCGGGCCGGTCCGGGTCGGTGAGCGCCATCCGGACCATGGTGCCGTGAGGCCGTACCGCGTACGCCGACTCCAGCACCTTGCCGGCCGATCCGGTCAGATGCCCGAAGAAGCGCCGGGGGAGGACGGGCGACAGCGCGCGGGCCAACTCCTCCAGCTCCGCGGCCTGTCCGGGGCGGGAGAAGGCCAGCAGGGTGGGCTGGTCGCCCACCGTGTACAGCAGTGCGACGGGGCCGTCGTGCGACATCGTGTACCAGCTGGTGTGCGGCCACAACAGGTCGTCCAGGTCGCCGAGTTCCATCAGGTGCATCGCAGGATCCCGCCCGAAGCGTTCGGCCAGGGCGGATCGGTCGTGAAGGCTGCTCAAGGTCATCCGTTCAGCCTACGGCGGCACCCGCGCGCGGCTAACGCGCATGTGGTTCCCGAGTCATGGAAGGGGTGCGGGCGTGTTCCTCGGCCCGATCGTCGGGCGGGTCGGCCGCGGGAGCGGTGACGACGCGGGGCAGGGCGCCGGGATGCTCCCGCACGAGCCAGCCGACGAGCTCCTCCCGTACCGCGCAACGCGTCGTCCACAGGTCGTCGGCGTCCTTGGCGGTCACGATCGCCCTGATCGTGATGCCGGTCGGCGAGGTGTCGGTGACGGCCAGGTCCCAGCCCCGCCCGTCCCAGGTGGGGCAGGTGGTGAGGAACTTCTCGACGTGCGACCGCATGAGCGCGACCGGTGTGGAATGGTCGCAGTGGACGAAGACGGACCCCGTCATCTCGGCGCCGCCCCGTGACCAGTTCTCGAACGGCCGGGAGGTGAAGTACGAGACGGGCAGGGTGACGCGTCGTTCGTCCCAGGTCCGGACCGTGAGGAAGGTGAGCGTCACCTCCTCCACGAGCCCCCATTCGCCGTTGACGACGACCGTGTCACCGATGCGGACCATGTCGCCGAAGGCGATCTGGAAGCCGGCGAAGAGGTTGCTCAGCGTCGACTGCGCCGCCACGCCCGCCACGATGCCGATGATCCCGGCCGAGGCGAGCAGCGAGGTGCCGACAGTGCGCATGGAGGGGAGGGTGACGAGGGCCGCGGCGGTGGCGAGCACCCCGACGGCGACCGACACCACCCGCATGATCAGCGTGACTTGTGTACGGACACGGCGCAGTCGGGCGGCGTCTCGCGAGCGCCCGGCGTAACGCGCGTACAGGGTCTCCGCGCCGGCCGAGGCGGCCCGTACCGTCAGCCAGCCGCCACCGCCGATCAGGCAGAGCAGCAGGACGTGGCCCACGGTGCGGTCATGGTCTTCCAGCGGTGCCCAGTTCGACGCGGGGTAGGTCCATCTCAGCAGGGCGGCCAGCAGGACGACGTACAGCGGCGTACGGCAGCGGCGCAGCAGCCCCCACAGCGGAGTCTCCGGGTGGCGCGCGTCCGCGTACCGTGCCAGCAGGTCCGCCGTGCGGACGACGGCGAGGGCCACCAGTGCCGAGCCGCCGACGCAGACTGCCAGTCGTAGAACGCTCTCCATGTGCTCCCCAGGCGATGAGTCGAACAGGTGTGTCCACTACGCCTCACCGCCGCACACGGTGCCAAACATGCCAGGGAGTGCGAGCAGGAGTGGGTGTGCGTGTGGGTGTGTGGGCGTGTGGCGGCGTTCACGGACGAGGAGGCCGCCAAGCCCGCCTCCTCGTCCGACGGTACGTAGCCCGCCTGCTCCTCCGACGGCCTGTTCCAGCGGAAGATCGACGGCCGCTGGCGGTGATCGTCGGCGCCGGTCGCGGAGGGCCCCTGCTCGACGATCCGGTCCCCGTCGTCGAGCCGTGTGTTGTCGAACTCAGCACAGCCTGTTGCTGTCGTCGTTGTTGCGCATGGCAGTGAACGTACGGAGACGGCGTGGCCGGGTGGTTCGGTCGGCGGATCCGTTGCCCCGGCCCCGGAACCTGCGATTCCCCGGTCGGCCTACACGCGCTCCAAGGGGCGATGAGGCAAGGGCGGCAGCTCGACACCGATGGCATCGAAGGGGCGGACGGGGCCGCTGTGGCGAACGACGGCCATGATGCCCGACTTGAAGGTGAAGTTCCCCGAGACGGGGTCGAGACCGAAGACCTCGCCGAGCAGGCCCTGGCGGAAGTCGTTGATCTTCGCGCACGGGTTCCGAAGCCCCGTCACCTCGACCACGGCCTGCGCTCCGAGGTGCAGCAACGTACCCGTGGGCAGACCGAGCAGGTCCACGCCACGGGTGGTGATGTTCTCGCCGAGCTGGCCGGCGGAGACCGTGAAGCCCTTGAGCGCCAGCTCGTCGAAGAGCTCCTCGTGCATGAGGTGGACCTGGCGGAGGTTGGGCAGGCCCGGCTCGTAGGTCATGCGGAACTGGTGGCGGATCGTCTCTCCGGCGTGGACGTCCCCCTCGACGCCGAGGCCGGCCAGGAGCGTCACCGTCTCGCGGTTCGGTTTGCTGAACGAGTACGTTCCGTTACGACTCACCGCCGTGACCCTGCCGTCCATCGCTCACCCGTATTTCGCCGGTTTCTCTGTCCTTGGCGGACAGCATGCACCACCCGGACCACCGCGACCGTGCCCGGGGCCGCGCAGGAGGCGACCCTGAGCCGGACGACGGTCCACGCGGTCCGGGCCGGGACCCGGCTCAGGTTCCGTCGAGGAGGGAGTGGCCGAGTGGAGTGAGGGCGTGGAGGACGGATACGCCGGTGCGTGTGGTGCTGATGAGGCCGGTGTTCCGTAGGACGTACGTGTGCTGGCTGGCCGCCGGGAGGGAGATGGCGGCGCGTTCGGCGAGAGCGGTGGTGGTGGCGGGCGTCCGGAGCAGAGTGAGGACCTGTGCGCGCGTGCGCCCGAGGAGTGCCGCGAGCGCTTCCGGCCGGTCGTCGGTCCGGCCGCCCGTATCCCTACCCGCACCCCTGCCGGTACCCGCTCCCGCTCCCGTGCTCGTACTGCTGTCGTGGACTGGGTAGACGAGCACGGTCGCCGCCCCGGGGCGATACATCACCATGGGGCCGGTGGCGAACCACGAAGGGATGAGGTGGAGTCCCCGTCCGCACAGGGGGATGTCGTGTGTGGAGGGGGAGGGCAGGTGGAGGGTCGGCGGCTGCCACCTCCAGGTCGTCCCCAGCGTGGTCAGCAGGGCGTCCACGCCCCCGCGGAGCAGCATCTCGGCGCGGAGCGCGCGGTCCGTGAGGGTGTCGCTGCGGATCTGTGGCCAGAGGGGTTCGACGGAGGCGTGGTAGTAGCGGCGTGCGTCGGTCAGCAGGGTGTGCGGTGCGGTGGCAGACCCCTCGGCGAGTTCACGGGCCCAGCGACCGGGCCGGGGCAGCCCGCTGTTCCAGCCGGTGGCCTCCGGGATGCCGAGGTCGAGGGCCAGCCGGTCCACCGGTGTCGAGGCGACCGCGTCCAACGCCTGGGCGAAGTCGGGTATCGCCGGCTGCAGGAGGAAATCCGGGAGGAACCCGTCCTCGGCGACCAGTTGGGTCAGGACCCCGGCACCGGCGCTCGCGCCTCCGCTCAGGGACCGGTGCCACTGCCGTGCGGCCGGCCTCGGCCGTTCGAAGCCGTAACCGTGGCGGTGGCCCTCACGCGCACGGTCCAGGCGCAGGCTGAGGCGCAGGCTCAGGACGGTCTCCGAGAGGGCGTTGGCGGACTGCGCGAGCGTGATCTGACGCAGATCGGCGGCCGTGAAGTGAAGACGGATCATGCCTGCCGATTATTGGTGCGGAAGAGCCTTTTACCCAGGGCTGAAAGGCGGTGCGTCGCCAACTGTGGCATTGCAGGCTCCCGTTGTCCGCCTCACCGACTCCTCACTCGGAGGTAGTGCCCATGCCGCCCGGCAACTCTGCCCGCCCACGCGCCCACGCGCTCGTCCACTCGCCCGCCCGTACGGCCTGCCTCACCGTCGCAGTGGCCCTGCTCACGGCCCTCGCCGGTGCGCCCGGCCCCGCCGCCGCCCGAGACCTGCCCGACACGTACGTCGTCTCCACGGCACCCGGAGTCCTCCCCGAGGGGATCGCGATCGGCCGGGACGGCACCATGTACGTGTCCTCCGACGGCACCGGCGCCCTGTACCGCGGGCGCGTCGGAGACCCGGACCTGAAGCCCTTCGCGGCGCGTGGTGTCGAGGACCGTACGAGCACGTTGGGCGTCCACACCGACCGACGCGGCCGTGTCCTGTCGGTCGGCGGCGCCACGCTGAGCGTCCACGACCGTCAGGGGCGGCTGCTGGCCACCCGTACGGCCCTCGGCGGACCGCTCGGCGCGCCCGATCTCAACGATCTGGCGGTGACGAAGGACGCGGTGTACGTCACCGACTGGGCCAACCCCGTCATCCATCGGGCGGAGATCCGGAACGGTGTCCTCGGCCCACTGGAGCCCTGGCTCGACATCCGTGGCGCGTTCCCGCAGTTCCCGGCGCAGTACTGGCTGTTGAACGGCATCGTGGCGAACGAGTCGGGCAGCACGTTGCTGGTGGCGTCCAACGGCACCGAAGCCGTCTGGCGGATCGGCACGGCAGCCAAGGACGTCGCCCGGCTCGACCTCGGCGAGGAGTCCTTCGGTCCCGACGGCATGGTGCTGCGCGGCCGGACGCTGTACGCCGTGCTGAACTACGGTGCCCCGCACGGCGTCTACATCGCCCGGCTCGACGAGGAACTGCGGACCGGGGCGGTGACCCATCGCCTGACGGACGGGCCCTTCGATCTGCCGACCACGCTCGCACGGCACGGCTGTCGCCTCTATGTGGTCAACAGCCAGCTGGACGAACCGCCGGGCCGGCCCCCGTACACGGTGAGCGCGATCGCCGACCCGACGTGCGGGACTCCCTGACCTGATCGTCAGCGCTTGCGGTAGGTGAGGTCGAGGGCGCCGGTGGTGAAGGTCATGGTGCTGTCGATCCCGGCGCTTCCTTTTCGCAGACCGCCGCCGGGCCCCGAACTCATCGCCACGCCGGTCACCGACGCCGTCCCCGATCCCCGTTCCCCGCTCGCCAACAGGCGGGCGGACGGGCGGACCCGGCCGGATTCGAACCGGCGTCCTCGCGATTTTGGAGACCGCGCGCGTCGACCTCTGCGCTACGGCTCCGCCCTGAGGGAGATGGTACGCGTCGCGGGAGCGGGGCCCGGAGGTGGCACGGGACGGCCGGCCTGCCGGTCGGCTGAGCCGTTGGAGTGGTCGGGGCAGGTGGCTGGTCTGTGTGCGCTCCCTCGCGGGGGTGGTTCCGGTGGGCCGGTGGGCGCAGTGCGGCACGGCCCGCGCTCGGGTGGCGGGTTCCGGTCACGAAGCTGTGCGCGGCTGCTCGCACACCCCACGTAGACGGAGGCCGTACGTCCATGACACATGCGCACCTGAGACCGTTTCAGCCCCCCGGCCCCCCTCAGCCGGCCGTATCGGGACAACCCGTATGACCACCGCGACCGGTACGGCGGCGTCGCGGGCTGAGGGGGAAGGCCGGGGCGCCGGTGGTGTTCGCCGCGGCGCTCGTTCTGGCGCTGCCCGGTACCGCGCTGGCGGCGCCCGGCGACCTGGACCCGACGTTCGGGGCGGGAGGCCGGGTGACCACGTACTTCCCTGGGTACGCGGAAGGCCGTGACATCGCGCGGCAGCCGGACGGCAAGCTGGTGGTGGCGGGCCTCAGCGAGGGTGGATTCGCGCTGGCCCGCTACCTGCCCGGCGGCGGCCTGGACCCCGCCTTCGGAACCGGTGGCATGGTGACCAGCGATTTCGGCGGCGGCGCTCACGTGGCGAACGCGGTGGCGGTTCAGCCCGCCGACGGGAAGATCGTCGTGGCCGGAACCACGGAGGTGGTCGCGGAGGAGGGCGGTGGTTGCTGCTTCTTCTCCGTGGCCCGCTACCTGCCCAACGGCACACTGGACGCGAGCTTCGGCGAAGGCGGCCTCGTACGGATCGAGGAGTTCGGCGCATCCGCGGACGGCGCGGACGTCGCCGTGCAGAGCGACGGCCGGATCATCGCCGCGGGCAAGGGCGGCGGTGGCGGCTTCGCGCTGGTCCGCCTCGACACGGACGGGAACCTGGACACGAGTCTGGGCGGTGACGGCGCGGTCGTCGCCGGCTTCACGCCGGGCTCGCCCCAGGACGCCGGCGGCATCGCCCGGAGCATGGCGCTCCAGCCGGACGGAAGGATCGTGTCGGTCGGCTACGTGGGCAACACGGCCTTCGACATCGGCGTGGCCCGCTACCTGCCCGACGGCAGCCTCGACCCCACCTTCAGCGGCGACGGCATGGTGAGCGCGGACTTCGGCGGGACCGAGTTCGGCAACGCGGTCGCGGTCCAGCCCGACGGGAAGATCGTCGCCGCGGGTTCCGGCGGCGCCGGCTTCGCTCTGCTGCGCTACAACGCCGACGGCAGCCCCGACTCCGGCTTCGGCACGGTCGGCCGTACGTCGGTCGGCTTCCCGGGAGGCGGCGGGGTCCCGTACGCGATGGCGCTGCAGCAGGGCGGCAAGATCGTCCTCGCCGGCCGGGCCGACGACCCGAACAGCGCCGAGGCCAACGACTTCGGTCTGGCCCGCTTCCACTCCAACGGCGCAGTGGACACCGGTTTCGGCGGCGACGGCTTCGTGGTCACCGGCTTCGGGGACTTCGAGGAGGCGCGCGGGGTACTCGTCCAGCCGGACGGCAAGATCGTCGCGGCCGGCTACGGGGCGGGCTTCGCGTTCGCCCTCGCCCGCTACCAGGGCGGCGACGCCACGACGCCCCCGCCGCCGAGCGCGGACCTGACGGTGGCGACGACCGGTACGGCCACCGTGAGCATCGGTGACCGTGTCTCGTACACGGTGACCGTCACCAACCGGTCGACCTCCACCTCCACCGCGACCGGCGCCACCCTGACCGACACGCTATCCGGCGCCGGCGTCACCCTCGTCTCCGCCGCCCCCTCACAGGGCACCTGTACGACCACGGCGACGCGGGCCACCTGCGCCCTCGGCTCCCTCGCTCCGGGCGCAAGCGCGACGCTCACCGTCACCGCCGAGCCCAGGTCCACCGGGACGCTCACGAGCACGGCGACCGCCGGCGCCACCCAGCCGGACCCCGTCACCACCGACAACACGGTCACCGCGACCACCTCGGTGAACAACGCCCGAGGCTGCACGATCATCGGCACCAGCGGCGCTGACACCCTGAACGCCGGCTTCGCGCACGACGTGATCTGCGGTCTGGGCGGCAACGACATCATCAGGGCGAGCTACGGGAACGACACCGTTCACGGCGGCTACGGCAACGACAACCTCGACGGAGGCTTCGGCGACGACACGATGAACGGCGGCCCGGGCAACGACATCCTGACCGGCTACTACGGCAACGACCGCCTGACGACCACGGACGCCGTCAGCGGCAACGACACCGCCAACGGCGGCTCCGGCACCGACACCTGCACCACCGACCCGGGCGACACCCGCATCAGCTGCCCCTGACCCACTTCCGTTACCCACGGCGTGGAAGCTCCTCCTCGACCGGGATCTCCTGGGGCTGGGTCGTCTGACGGGCGATCGCGGTACGAGGGGGTGGGGGTCGGGGTCGGGGTCGCCGGCGAGACGCGAGGCGGCCTCGGCCCTGTGCGCGAAGTCGGCGGAGGCGCGCGGCGATGTTCACCTGGCAGTGCAGCTGAACAGCGCAGCCGCGAACGAACCCGGACGTTCGTGGGGCGGGTGACGCGCTCCCGGCCGGTGAGGCCGAGCGGGGGCGTCAGACAGCCAGGCGTTCCACCAGCAGGAACCCGCCGATGACGATCATCATCGCGCCGGAGGCCCGGGTGACGGCCCGGGCGGCCGAGGGCCTGGTCTTCAGGACGGTACGGGCCAGCACGCCGACCGCGAGGTAGACCAGGGCGCAGGCCGTCATGTGGAGCGTGCCGAGCAAGCCGGTCTGCGCGGCGACGGGCCAGCCGTCCGCGGTGTCGATGAACTGCGGGAACAGCGAGAAGTAGAGGAGCAGTGCCTTGGGGTTGAGGCCGCTGATCCCCACGCCCTTGAGCATGACCTGCACACGGGAGGAGCCCATGGCCTCATCGGAGGCCGCCAGGACGGCCGGCCCGCGCAGCACGCCCCAGCCCAGCCACACCAGGTAGCCGGCCCCGGCGACGGTCAGCGCGGTGAGCACGGTGGGCGAGCTCGCCACGATCACCACCAGGCCGGCGACGGCGAGCAGCGTGTACCCGGCGTACCCGGCGACGAGCCCGGCGACCGCCGGTACGACCGACCGGTCGCGCAGGCCGGCGGATATGGCGTAGGCCCAGTCCGCGCCCGGGGTGAACACCAGCAGCAGATCCACTGCCAGGAAGGCCGCCAGCGTCGTCGTGTCCATCGATCGTTCCCTCTCACGTGCTTCTCCTGAGAGGGAAGGCTAGGTCGGATATGCCCGAAAGTGTTTGCGTCCTTACCCCAGGATCGCGCATTCTGAGGGAGAATCTTCTCCATGGATGCCCTGGACCGGAAGATTCTTACCGAGCTGCAGGTGGACGGCCGCCTGACGATCACCGAACTGGCCGCCCGCGTGCAGTTGAGCGTCTCGCCGTGCCACCGGCGCCTGCGCGATCTCGAACGCGAGGGCGCCATCCGCGGCTACCGCGCCGTCGTCGACCCGGCCGCCGTCGGCCTGAACTTCGAAGCCCTCGTCTTCGCGACCCTTCGCTGGGAGAACCCCGACACCGTCACCACCTTCGAAGCGGCCGTCACCGCCATCCCCCAGGTCATCCAGGCCCAGCGACTCTTCGGCGAACCCGACTACCTCCTGCGCGTCGCCACCACCGACCTGGCCGCCTACCAGCAGCTCTTCGACCAGCAGCTCGCCCGGCTGCCAGGGATCCAGCGCGTGGCCTCCACGCTCGTCATGAAGAACGTCATCGACGACCGCCCGCTGCCCGAGTAGTCGCCGGGCCGCGCAGCTCCGTGCGCGCATCCGCTCCGCCCGCGGGGCGGCGCATCGCGTCACCGGGTTCGTTCGGCGCGGATGACCACCAATTCCTCGGCGTCGTCGCCGGGCCGCAGGAGTCCCCGACTGCGCAGCCAGGACTTTCTCGACCTCAGCACCGGGCCGAACCGCACCACCGCGCGCTCCAGCGTCTGTACCCGCAGTCCCGCCTGACGCAGGTTCGCGAGCGTGGGTGCCTCACCGCTCAGCGCGGAGTGCACCACGAGGAGGACTCCGCCCGGCGCCAGGAGCCGAGGTACTTCCCGGCAGATGCGGTCGAGGACGAGCCGGCCGTCACGACCGGCGTCCCACGCCCGTGCCCGGCCCCTGCGGGGCAGCGTGTCGAGTGGGCTGGGGACGTAAGGAGGGTTGCTGACGATGAGGTCGAAGGTGCGTTCCGCGACCGGTGCCGTCAGGTCACCGCGCAGCACCCGGATCCGTCTGCGGGCGAGGCGGGCGTTGAGCCGGGCCGTCCAGACGGCCGTCCACGAGATGTCGACGGCGGTGACCCTGGCTCCGCGCAGAGCGGCGGCGACGGCGAGTGCTCCGGAGCCCGTGCCGACATCCAGCACCCGGGCCGCCGGCGGGAGCGCCTCGCGCAGGAGCGCGCCCGTCAGGAGGGCCGTGTCGTCCTGCGGGGAGTACACACCCGGGAAAGCGATGAGCCGCATCTTCCTTGGTTCCTGTGTTCCTCACGACGACCGTGTGCGTCAGAGGGTGTTCTCGGTGGTCCTCAGGTGGTGAGCAGGCGGTTGAAGAACGACCGGTACTGGCGCAACGCGATGCGCAGGCTCTCCGTGTCGACGGACTCGCCCCTGTTCCACTGTCCTTCCAGGTTCTCCTTGTGCTCGGCGAACGTGGCGGCGAGCGTCTGCATGACGTCGGCCACCAGGGCGTCCGCCGCGTGCACCGCCTCCCGCGGATCGTCGACGAAGAGGTTCTGGACCTCGTGCCAGCGTGTGCGGAAGCTCTTCTCGTCCTCGGAGCTCAGCAGCTCGGGGGCGTCCTCCGTCCCATCGCCGTCCGCAGCAGTGGCGCCTTCCGCTCTCGCGGCGTCGGCCGGCGGAGCGGCCGCCCGGGGAGCGCCTTCCGTCGGCGCCCTGCTCTCATCGGCCTGCGTGTCGGCGGGCGGCGTCTCGTCCCTGTACCCCTCTTCTCGCTCCGTGTCCGCGTCCCCGCCTCTCTCCCGGTCGTCCGGGCTGCTCGTGTTCGTCGGGATCTCGGTGCTCTCGCCGGGGTAGACGGGCGGTGCTGCGCTGCCCTGCCCGTCCCTGCCCCCGCCCCCGTCTCTGGCCTGGCCCGCGTCGCGCGGCGACCGGGCGATGTCCTCGGTCGACAGGGGTGCCTTCTCGGCCGACCCTGATGTGTCGTGGTCACGCATGTCATGCCCTCCGCAACTGCTTCGGGGCGCGTACCGGACACGCGGTGGACGAGTACACGTGCCGGGTACGCGGTCGGTGTGCCGGTCAGGCCCGGGCGGGGCCGCCCTGCCGCCCGCTTCCGTTGGAGAGCAGTTCGTCGAACAGAGCCCGGTATTGCACCATTGCCCCGCGCAACTGCTCGGTAGTGACCCGCTGGGAGGTGCTGAGCGTGTTGATCTCGTGCGCCGCCCGGTAGTGCTCCAACGTGCGTCCGTGTTCCACGGACAGATCCCGCATCTGCTGCTCGTACCCCTCGGTGGGATAGCCGCGCTCGTGCATGAGGGCGGTCACCAGTTGGTCCGCGTCGTGGACGGCGTCCTCGGGGCGGTCGACGAACTCCCCCTGGACGTCGCTCCACTTCTGCTCGTACCGGTTCCTCGTTCCGCTCGGCAGGGGCTGGATGTCGAGCGACTCGTGGCGCTCCTCGCGCGCGTTGAGGTCGTGCTCCGCGGCTCGCGTACTGCCGACGTCTTCCACCGTCCGGTCGTACTCGGGTCCGAAACGGTCACGCAGGCGCCGCCGCCGGCGCATGTCCAGGGTGATGGCCACCGTGACCAGAACAACCAGCACCACAATGGGAATGATGATGGCCAGAAGTGCTCCTGTGGACATGGGGCCGACCTCCTCTCCTGTGTCCGTGCCGCCTTGTGTACGGCGCTGCTGCCCACCGACGTTCAGCCGAAACGGTGACCGGGGGCCCGAGGCCCTGCGGCGGGACCGATGCTGCGCGTGAGGCAGGCGTGGGTCATGCGGGGTGGCCGGGGTCCAGATCGCGGACGCCGCCGTACCGCAGTGGTGGGGGCGGTGATCCGCTGAGGGGTTCGGCCTGCTCGACGGGGGACAGGACGAACCCCTCGTGATCGCCGCCCGGGAGGACCGCTTCGATCCGGCCGGTGAACCAGACCCGTACGTCCGACAGCACGGGGCTGTCGTCGTACCCGGGCCGCCATACGGTCCGCGCGAACTTGTCGACACGGTCTCCGGTCTCACCGCCGAAGAGCTCGGCGAGAGCTCGTTGCTCGCGGCCGAGCACGTGAACCGTGAGGTGCCGGGCCTCGCGTGCGAGGCCGTGCGTGTGGTTCGCCGTGGACAACCACACCACGAACCGTGGTGGATGGATGGAGCAGTGGGAGGCGAAGCCGACGAGGCAGCCGGCCCGCCGCCCGCCCGAGGCGGCGGTGACCACGTACACCGTGTCGTCCAGTGCGGTGGCGAAGTCGTCGAGGTCCGGCATCGCGCCTCCTCGGGCTGGGGTGAAGGACGCGCGGGGTGCGAGGCGTCGCACCCCGGACTACCAGTAGTGGCGTCGGCCTAGTACGTCGGCCTAGTAGTAGTGGCGTCGGCCTCCCACCGAGTGGCCGACGGCTCCGAGGATCCAGAGGACGGCACCGATGACGAGCAGGATGATCCCGATGGTCCAGAGGATGGATATCCCGGCGAGGAATCCGATGATGAGCAGAATGAGTCCGACGAGGATCATGGCGTGTTCCGGTCTCTCGTAGTGGGCCGGGCTCGTGGCGGGGCCACGGGCCCACGGCGGGCGGCGTCGGTGTGTGGCGTCACCCATGAACCGCGTCTGCCCGCGATCCCGCAGTTGTATGGGTCTCCAGCGGTACGTTCTCGGCTGGAGGTCGAGCCGGCGCGGTGGCGACCCTCCCCGTACCGGGTTTCGAGGGACGCGATCGTGGCTAGTCGCCCGATATGGTGCGAATCGGATACACGATGATGACGGAGCAGGCTGGTCCGCGTGAGCTGGTGTCCCACGTCGTGGGGGCGGAGAGGGCCGGTTTCGACTTCTCCGTCATCTCCGACCACTCGTTCCCGTGGCTGGAGGCCCAAGGACACGCCCCGTACGCATGGAGCGTCCTGGGAGCGGCCGCCCAGGCCACCCGCGAGATCCCGCTCATGACGTACGTGACCTGTCCGACCTTCCGCTACCACCCGGTGGTCGTCGCGCAGAAGGCGGCCACGATGCAGATCCTGTCCGAGGGCAGATTCCGGCTGGGGCTGGGATCGGGCGAGAATCTGAACGAGCACGTCGTCGGAGCCGGCTGGCCCGCCGCTCATGTGCGCCTGGAGATGCTGGCGGAAGCCGTCGAGATCATCCGCCGGATGTTCACCGGCGAGGACGTCAACCACCACGGCGCCCACTTCGACGTCGCGAACGCCAGACTCTGGGACCTCCCCGACGAGCCACCCCCGATCGGGATCGCCGTCTCCGGGGACCGTTCCTGCGAACTCGCCGGCCGGTACGCGGATCTCGTGATCGCCACGGAACCGACGCCGGAGCTCCTGAACACCTTCGACGACCACGGCGGAGCCGGCAAGCCGCGCGTCGGTCAGCTCCCCGTCTGCTACGACACCGACCGCGAGGCGGCGGTGGCACGGGCGCACGAGCAGTTCCGCTGGGCGCTCGGCGGCTGGAGAGTCAACGCGGAGCTACCCGGCCCGGCGAGCTTCGACCAGGCCGCGACGCACACCCGGCCGGAGGACGTCGCCGCGGCCATCCCGTGCGGCGACGACGTGGAGACCTTCGTGGAGGCGGTGCGCCCATACGTGGAGGCGGGATTCACCGAGGTCGCCCTCGTCCAGATCGGTGGTGACCGGCAGGCACCCTTCCTGGAATGGGCCGAGGCCGGACTGCTGCCCGCGCTCCGGAACCTCTAGGAGGCCGCGATCATGAACCGAGCTGCGCTCTTCGACGTCGACGGCACCCTCACCGACACCAATCACCTCCACGTCACCTCCTGGTGGGAAGCGCTGCGCCAGTCCGGGCACCGCATTCCGATGCACGCCATCCACCGGGCCATCGGCCTGCCCGGAGACGACCTCCTCGACCACCTCCTGGGCCAGGACCGGGACCACGACGGCGATGACCGGCTGAGCGCCGCCCACGACGCCCTCTACGCCACGTACTTCGACCGGCTGTCCGCGCTGGACTCGGCCGCGGAACTCCTGCGCGCCCTGTCGGGGGACGGATGGAAGGTCGTCCTCGTCACCTCCGCGAAGGACCGCGAGCTCAAGGCGCTGCGCAGGGCCGTCGACGCCGATGACGCCATCACCGACACCGCGACCTCGGAGGACGTGGAGCAGGGCAAACCCGCGCCTGATCCCGTACGGCACGCCCTCGAACTGGTGCGGGTGCGGCCCGAGTCCGCCGTGTTCGTCGGCGACTCCGTCTGGGACATGAAGGCGGCAGCCCGGGCCGGTGTGACCGGCGTCGGGCTGCTCTGCGGTGGCATCCCCCGCGGGGACCTGGAGGAGGCGGGGGCGGCCGCCGTCTACCGCGACCCGGCCGAGCTCCTGGCCCGCCTCGGCGACAGCCCGCTCTCTCGGCTACCCACTGCCTGAACCCGCCCACTGCCTGAAGCCGCCGGCCCACTGCCGGAACCCGCCGCCCGCCGAAGGTCGGAATCACGGCGGGTCAAGGCCCGGGTCAAGCACAAGGCCAGGGTGTCAAGCACAAGGCCAGGTTCAAGCAAGAGAGCCGCCTGTGATGCGTTCGCAGTGGGTGACCACGGCGGCGAGACTGCCGTGCTCGCGCAGGAGCTCGCGCTGGATGCGGGCGCCGTTGCCCCGTTCCAGCAGACCGGCGATGCCTCGGCGGACCCGTCCGTCGTCGCCACTCTCGACCAGGGCCTGCCGGGCGTGGGCGTACAGCGCCTGGACGGCTTCCGCAGGCGACGTTTCGCGCATGGTCTTGGGGTGGAGGAGGGGGCCGTCCAGGCCTGACCGGCCGGCCCGCCATGCCGCCAGCCGAAGCAGGTTCGTGTCGACGCGGGAGGGCGGTTCCCCGTTGTGCCAGGCCCGGGAGGCGGTCTCGGCCAGGGCGCGCACCAGGGCGGCGAGGAGTACGGGTGTCGACGATTCGAGGCACACGTCCGCCACTCTGACCTCCACGGTGGGGTAGGTGGCCGACAGTCGAGCATCGAAATAGATCATCGCCCTGTCGTGCAGGACGCCGGTGCCGAGCATGGCGTCGACCTGCTCGTGGTAGCGGTCGGCGGACCCGAAGACGTCCATGGGGCCGGCAGAGGGCAGTCGGTTCCACACACGACTGCGGTAACTCGCGTACTTGCTGTCCGTCCCCTGCCAGTAGGGCGAGTTCGCACTCATCGCGGTCAGAACGGGAAGCCAGGGCCGGATCCTGTCCAGTACGGCGACACCTTCCTCGTCCGACTCGACCGAGACGTGGACGTGGCAGCCGCAGGTGAGCTGCTCCTGCGCGGTCAGACCGAACTGTTCGGCCAACCAGGCGTATCGCTTCCCCGCGTTCAACGAGGGCCGGGCGGGCAGAGGTGACGTGCCCAGGGCCACCACGAGCGCGCCGGCCGACGCCGCGTGCCGACGGGCTTCGGTGCGATACCGGGTGATCTCCTCCTGGAGCTCACCCATCTCCGTCACCGGTTTGGTGGCGAACTCCACCTGTTCCTTCTGGAGTTCCTTCTCGAAGGCGTGCCTTCGCTGTTCGTCGCCGGGTGGCCGGTGCCCGAGGGAGCGGTCCGCGGCCGCCAGTACGGCACCGGCCAGGGCGAGGGGCTCACCGCTGTGAGCATCCACGAGCAAGAGCTCTTCTTCCACACCCACGCTTCGCATTCCGGCGCCGCCCCTCGTCCCTCCCGTGTCCTGGCCGTGTCCGCCATGGCTCCCGGCGCCACGGCGGACACCATCGGCGCATCAGCTCTTGAAGACGTCCTTGCCCTTCTCCTTGGCCTGGCGGGCGTGGCCTTTCGCCTTCTCGGCGCGGCCCTCGGCGATCAGGCGTTCGTTACCCACCGTGCGGCCGGCGGTTTCCTTGAGCTTGCCCTTGGCCTGCTCGGCCTTGGCGCGGGCCTTCTCCTTGTCCGACACGACTCGTCACTCCCTGAATAATGGGGATGAACTGAACATATTGCTTCTGACCAGGATTCCAGCTGCCAAACCTGGCGTCCACAGGGGACGGACGTGGTGGCCGGTGCATCGACCGGGGCCCCGGTGGCGGTGTGGCGCCGGGCAGCAGCGATTGACGCGTGTGTCACTGGGTACGCGCCGGGCGACCCCGAATTGTCCAGCGACGACACACAGGAGGCAGCGCCATGAGCATGGTGAAGCAGACCATCGACGTCGACGTTCCGCTGCGGAACGCCTACAACCAGTGGACGCAGTTCGAGGAGTTCCCGAACTTCATGGAGGGCGTCGAGGACGTCACGCAGGTCGACGACCGGCACTGTCACTGGCAGACCAAGGTCGCCGGCGTCCGCCGCGAGTTCGACACCGAGATCATCGACCAGCTGCCCGACGAGCGCATCTCGTGGCGCACGGTCGGGGGTGACGTCCAGCAGAAGGGCGTCGTCACTTTCCAGCGCCTCGACGCGAGCCATACCAGGGTGAGCCTGGCGATGGACATGGAGCCCAGCGGTATGGCGGAGAAGGCCGCCGACGCGCTCGGAGTCCTGGACCGGCGGGTCAAGGGCGACCTGAAGCGGTTCAAGGGCTTCATGGAGGAGCACGAACACGAGACCGGTGCCTGGCGCGGCCGCATCCGGCCCTCGGACGGCGCCGCCGCGCCGACGCCGACGGACGCGCCCGTACGGGAAGGTCCCGGACCGATGCGTGCACCCGGCACTGAGGGAACGCCCTCGCGAGGGCAGGAGTCCTGGCCGCTGCCGCCCGGTGGCCCCGGCGACCCCGGCCTGCGCTGACCGCCAGTTCCAAAGCCGTCACCGTCGTACGGGGAGGCACCCGTAGCTCCCTGGAGCCCGTCATGCCCGCCAAGCCCGTCGTGCCCGCCATGCCCGTCGTGCCCGTAGTGCCCGTCACCCGGAGCGCCACCGGTGCACCGGCGCCGGTGGCCCGAGCGTCAGCGGCCCGAGCGCCGGCAAGCTGATGGCCACCCCTCCCGCACGGCGACCGTCCCCACTCGCACGGATACGCAGTGTGATCCGCCGGTTCCGAGCCGGGCACCGGTGGGGACCGGTCAGCGGTCTCGATCTGTGGCAGCGTTCGCTGGGATTCGCGGCCCTCGGGTTCCTCACGCTCGTCCCGCTCTTGATCGTCGTGTCCGCGGCGGCGGCCGGCAGCGGGAAGGGTTTCGGGCAGTGGCTCGGTGACGGCCTCGGAGTGTCGGAGGCCGCCAGGGTGGAGATCGAGCGGCTGTTCGCGCTGCCGGGCCAGGTGCGGCGGACCACGACGGCCTTCGGCCTCGTTCTGCTCGCCGTGTTCGGCCTCTCGTTCGGTACCGTGGTGCAGAGCGGCTACGAGAAGGTCTGGGGCCTTCCCCCGGCCCGGTGGCGGGCGCGGTGGCGGCACGTCCTGTGGCTCGCCGTCCTCATCGGGGCCCTCTACCTGTTCGCGGCCTCCTCGTTCTGGCGTGAGACCCCGTTCCGGGGCGTTCTCGGCCTGCTCAGCGGCACCCTGTTCTTCTGGTGGTCGCAGTGGCTGCTGCTCGGCGGCCGCGTCGCGTGGAGCGCCCTGCTGCCCGGAGCGATCTCCACGGTGCTCGGCCTGTTCGGGCTGAGGATCTTCTCCCGGTTCGTCTTCTCCCCGCTGATCGCGTCGAGCGCCGTCACCTACGGCCCCTTCGGAGCGTTCCTCGTCATCCAGACCTGGCTCGTCGCCGTGGGTGTGGTCGTGTTCGGCGGCGCGTTGACCGGCCGCCTGGTCGCCGACGAACTGCCCCGCGCGACGCACGCACTGAAACGGCGGAAATGACCCTCGGCGCGGGCTCATCAGTGTGGCTTCATCGGATGAGCGAGCGGCCCGCGGGTGCCAGCCGTAGCGCCCGGGGCGCTGCCGCCTGCTCGAGCCCGATGCCCGGAAGGATCTCGTCCCGCGCCACGGGATGGGCCTGAACATCGGCGAGGTGCTGTCGGTACGCGTTCTCGTCGGGGTAGGCGGTGACGACAGCGGCGATGTTCTCCCCGGTGCGGCCTGGGGCCGTGCTCGGCCCAGACGGGGCCGCCGTAGAAGGCCGTCAGGGCCTGGACGCTCCCGCCTGGTACCGGGAGCCCGAAGTCGGCGACGACGGATGGGTAGAGGCGGTCATCCCGACCGAAAGCACCGACCACGCGTGCGGGGAGCTGCTGCGGCTCGGTGCCGACGTCGAGGTCGTCGCCCGGCGGAGCTGCGTCGAACCATGGCCGACACGGTGGGCGTACTCGCCAGGGCCTACGGAAGCGTCTGACCCACAGGAAGCATGCCCCCAGGCGATGCCATGGCCAATCCTCAGGGTCGGACGATGCTGGCCTCGGCGCTCAGAGCGACCACGAACTCCTCGTGCTCGTCCTCGAAGTCGCCGGCGGGCGTGAAGCCGAGGGCTCCGCGGGTGGTTCGGGCAGCCAGTCGCGCGCCGGGTCGTACTCCAGCCATCGGCTTCGGCGCGCTTCCGCGACGCAGGCTGCGGTGAGCCTGTCCAGCCCAGGGTGCCCGTTGCCGGTTCGCCACAGCAGGGACCAGGCGTACAGCGGTGTGGGATCGACCAGCGGGACGGAGCGCAGCCCGGGGGTCTCCGGCAGGGGTACGTCGGCGGGCACCAGCGAGAAGCGGCGCGGGTCTTCCGCCACCTCGGTGAGGAAGTGGGCCAGCCCCAGGTTGACGCTCGCCGCCCTGTCGCGGATGTCGAACCGGTCGGCGAACTGGTGGAGGAAGTCGAGCCGGTCCAGCGCGCCGGGTGCCCACAGCACGCTGCCGCGCAGTCGGTCCGGTCGCAACACCGGTTCGGCCGCGAGCGGGTGGTCCGCGCTCAGCACGACGTCCACCGGTTCGAGACGGACGAGGCGGTGGGTCAGCCCCGCGCGCAGCGGGGGGTGGACCCGGCCGAAGGCCGCGTCGATGTCACCCTCCAGCAGGGCACCCGCCACCGACGGCAGATCGCGGCCGTGCCCCAGAACCAGTTCCCCGGCCTCCCCGGCGACCTGAACCAGTGTCCGCGTCGGCGCGTAGAGATGACCCCACACGTCCACGTGCAGCGGACGCTCCTCGCCGGTCACCGACGCGACTGCGGCATCGGCGGCGGCCACCGAGTGCCTCGCCGGCGCAAGAAACCGCTGCCCGGCCTCGGTGAGGTGCACACCGTGGCCGCCGCGCTGGAACAACGCGGTGCCGAGCAGGGACTCCAGCCGCGCGATCCGCTTGGACAGCGCCTCCCCCGGCCGGGGCTGCTGCCCGGCAAGGACGTCGCGGGGCTCGCCGTACAGGCGGCCACGGACGGCTCCGGCCCCGGCATCGGCACCCGCGTGGTCGGCCACCCGGCTCAGGGCGGCTGGGCCGAATACGCCGCCGTGCCCACGCACTCTCTCGTGGCGCTGCCGGACGGTATCGACAGCGTACGGGCGGCGGCCCTGCCCCTGGCCGGTATCACCGCCCTGCGCCTGCTGCGCACAACCGGTTCGCTCGCCGGCCGACGGGTGCTGCTGACCGGTGCCTCGGGCGGCGTCGGCCACTACGTCACCGAGCTGGCCGTCGGGGCCGGGGCCGACGTGACCGCGGTGACGGCCACGCCGGAGCGCGGTGAGCGGCTCGCGGAGCTCGGCGCGCAGGTGGTGCACGAGGTCGCGGCGGCCCAGGGGCCGTTCGACGTCGCGCTGGAGTCCACGGGCGGGCCGGACCTGCCCCTCGCCCTCTCGAAGGTGCGCCCGGGCGGCACCCTGGTCTGGTTCGGGCAGGCCGGCCGCACCCCGGTGACCCTCGACTTCTTCCAGCTCCTCGGCGGACCTGAGCGCGTCACGATCCAGCACTTCCACTACGCCGGAGCCCCCTACGCTCCCGAACTCACGGCCCTGGTACGCCTCGTGGAACAGGGGCGTCTGCACCCGGAGAGAGATCGGCCGGACCACCGGCTGGGACCGGACGGCCGACACCCTGGTCGACCTGCGAGAGCGTCGGATACGCGGCAAGGCCGTCCTGCTGACGGGAGGAGCCCGATGAGCGCCGCCGAGTTCGCGGCCGCCCAGTGGACCCGGGCGGGCTCGTCGGCCTCAGCCTGGGCGGCTATTTCGCGGCCCGCGCCGCTGCACCGGAGCCGCGCGTGGCGGCGGTGGCCACCGTCAGTGGGCCCTTCCGCCTCGACTGGGAGCAACTGCCCCCGCCGGTACGGGACATCATGGCCCGACGTACCGGAGGGGACGCCGCGGCCCGCGAGTTCGCCCGCCACGTGGACCTCGCCGCCCTCGCGCCCCGCATCGCGGCCCCGTTGCTGGTCGTGGACGGCGGCCAGGACGTCATCCCCGGCGTGACGAACGGCGAGGCCCTGGCCGGGGCGGCACCGCACGGCACCTACCTGTCCGTCCCGCACGGTGACCACCTCCTCGGCAACGCGCGCCCCGACTGGCTGCCCCACCTCGCCGACCACCTCACGCACGCCTTGATCGGAGCACGGGCATGAACCGCTTCACCGGGAAGACCGTCCTCATCACCGGGTGACACCAACGGAACGGGCCCGGCCACCGCACACCGACTCATCGACGAAGGCGCCCACGTCAAGGCCTCCGCGCACAACGTGGCCGGAGCCTAGGACACCATCCCCTGCCCCTCCAGCTCGGTCAGCCGCACCGTGCACAGCCCCCCACGCTCTGCCGTCACCTCCGTCACCTTCAACTGCGTGCCCGGCGCGAGGAGGTACTCCTCCTCGCCCGTGAAGGCGGAGAACCGCCGGATACCCACCGCGCGCGCCGGCGTCACCTCGAACAGGGTCCGCTTGCCTCGGCTCCCGAGGAACGCCCGAGCCACGCTCAGCTCGGACGTGCACGACGACACACCCCACCACGTCACCGTCCGCCCCAGCGGATACTGGGACCGCAGGTCCAGCCCCACACCACGCCACAACGGCCGCGTCTGCGCCGGCAACCCCGCCACCGCGGAGAACAGCAGCCGCAGGTACGGCAGGTACGGCACCAGCCGCTCCCGGTCGGGGGAGCGCAGCACGGCGTTGATCTCGCGGTAGAACGCCGACTCGCACGTGTACAGGTACAGCGCCGAGATCGCGTCGGCGGACAGCCCGTCCCCGTACGGACCGCCCCCGGCCTCCGCCTCCGCGACCTTGGTCTCCGCGAACCGACTCGACCGCTCGATGAACCGATCCAGGTTCGCGAGCACCCGCGACACCGGCTCGACCGCCTTCCGGAAGTCCATCACCGGCGTGTCGAACACCCCGGTGATCGGCGGCAGGACGAGTCCCTCGTCCTTGACGCTCGTGAGCCGCTCCAGATACAGCTGGTGCAGCTCCATCGTCGACGCGATGAACGCCCCCATGCGCTCCGCGACACCGCCACCGTCCGCCCCGCCGGCCCCGGCCGTGCTCCGGTCCCAGCCCTTCCGGGGCAACCAGTCGATCGGCTCGGTCCCCACCGCCGCCAGTGCGTCGTTCACCTGGGCGAAGTGGTCCCCCTCGCAGAAGATGTCCCCCTGCGCCGCCGGATTCGCGTGATCCAGGTGCCGGACCTCGACCCCCGGGTACTTCTTCTCAAGCCGCTGGACGACCCGCTTCAGGCTCCGGGCGTGCGCGCCCCACCAGGCGAACACCACACCCCGGTCCTCCTCGTCGGCGTGCTGCTTCGCCCGGAGGATCTCCTCGACGATCTGCTCGGCCACGGGCCGCCAGAACGACGTGTGCCGATCGGTGGGCATCGCCCCGTCCGCACTCGCCGTGAGGGACGCGTTCAGCAGGAGCACACCCTGCGTGAGCATCGCCTGGAACCACTCCGGCGGCTGAACCGTGTCCTCCTTCTTCAACAAGGCCCGGACGTCCGCGATCGGCGTCTTCTTGGCGATGCCGTACTTCCACATCGCGGCCGCCTTGATGAGGCAGCGAATGCTGACCACCCGACCGAACTGGCTGTCCTCCCAGTCGTGGAAGGTGTTGTCGAACATCGCGATGCCGGTCGCGCTCTCCGCCCGCGGATACGGGTTCTGTCCGAAGGCGACCACCTTCCACTTGTGCGGCGGGTGCGGCTTCAAAGCCTGGAACGTCAACTCACGTACAGGAACGACCTCCGGACTCCGCTTCGGACCGATGAAGTCCGCGGCGCCGGGCTGCGCCTCGATCACCGGACCCAACAACGGCAGCCACGGCTCACCGCCACCGGCGAACAGCTCGGCCAGCCCCAACCCGTCCCCGGCCTGCGGAACGCTCGCCTCGGCGACGAGGGGAGCCTGCACCGGCACGTTGATCCGCACCCGGTGCGCCGACCCCGCGCCCTCGATGTCGTCGAGCTGCCCCAACACCGCGGCCCGCAACTCGTCGTAGTCCGCGAACCCGTGATCGTGGAACAGGGTGTAACCCGTCCACATCAGATTGGCGCACACCTCCGCGGGCACCCGCCCCGTCCGCGCGCCCATCCCGACGAGCGCCACCGACCGGATGCTGCCGGGCTTCGCCCGGTTCTGCAGATGCACCGCCTGGAACGCGGCCGCGCACGCCAGCGCCACGTTCATGGTCTCGCTGATGTTCTGCGAGGACTGCCGCATGGTCGGCGTCGAGATCAGATACCGCGGCACGGCCGCCCCGGACGGCACACACACCGCGCTGCCCACGGGCAGACTCCCGGCGAACCGGTCACGGATCGCCCGCCGCACCCGCGCCTGGATACCCGCACCCAGGTGCCGCTTGACGACGGCGTCGACGCCGCCGTCCATCCGGCCCCGCGCATTGGTCGGGGACACCCAGGCATCGACGTCCACATCGAGAAGAGAGCCTTGCCGGATCTCGACCGCGGGCGTGTCCGCGAAGGCGGAACGCCAGGCCGCCACCACCTCGTCGTTGACATCGACCAGAACAACCTTCAACGCACGCTCGACACCCACGAACCCACCCCTCTCGTACAAGCTCTCGAACGTTCCCGAAGCTACAGCGCCCCACTGACAACGCCGCCGTCCCAACCCGACGGCCAACTGCGGGTCGTTCGGCCCCGTCCCCGTCCCCGTCCCCGCGGCCGTGGCCGTGGCCGCGCAGGCCCCCGGTCACGAAAGGACCCCCCCCCGGCCACGACAAGCCCCCCGGCCCTCCGGACGCCTGACGCCGCCTCAGGCGGCTCGCAGCCCCTCCGCCGCGTTCCCGGACAGGCTGACGCGTACGAGGGCGGCCGCCAGCCGGGCCAGGTCCTTCGCGGGGACGTGCCGGGCGAGCCCGGCCGGTGTGCGGGGGAGTCCGAGCCCGGCCGCGGCGGTGCGGGAGCGCTCGTCGAAGTACGGGCGCAACTCCGGCCACACGGCCTGGGCTTCACGGCAGAAGATGTCCGCGCCCACCGGCCCGATCCGGGGTACCTCCCGCAGCAGCTCGTGCAGCTTTCCCGTGTCGCCCCCGGCCTGTTCGCGGAGTTTCCGCAGGTCGCCGTGGAAGCGGTCGAGGAGCAGCTCGGCGCCGTCACCGAGTGCGGTCGCGGTGCTCTCGTCGTACCGGACGTAGTGGGCCCGCCCGAGGGCGTCCACACGCTGCTGCCAGGTGGAGTCCGCCATGGCCCGGGGCGTCCGCAGTCCCGACGCGAACAGCTCGCGGGCGGCAGCGGTTGCCGTCGCGGACCTGATCCGGATCGAGCACAGGACCGTGAGGACCAGCAGTTGGTACAGGGGGGCGGGTTTGTCGCGGAGGGTGATGCCGGCTTCGTCGGCATAGGTCCGGCCGTGCTCTCGCAGCAGCCTGGTCACCGTCTCGGCCGTATCCATCGGAGCGCTCCTTTCGGCTACCGTCCCGTTCGCCGCGTCGTGCGAGCTCTCGTCACGGTCGAGTACGCGGACGCCGGGCCCCCGGGGGTTCGACGTCGACGTGGCGGTTCCTGCCTGCGCGAGGCCCTGGCCGGGGAGGACGAGATGGCGAGGTTCGTCAGCGGTCGACACCGGCCACCGGCAAGGGCACCTCGCCGTGCGAGGGCGTGCGCAGTGCGCTCCCGCCCCGTGACCAGGCGTCCACCACTCCGCCGCCCATCCGGTCCTCCAGGAGACAGGTCGCGGCGATGCCGAAGGCGACGTCGGGCGCGAGGGCAGGCTCGTCGTCGAGGAGGCCGCCCACGACCTCCCGGCGCACCACCTGCTCGTGTACCGCGTCGGCCTCGACGTGTTCGTCGTAGTACCGCTCCGCGGCCGGTCCGGCCCCGACCCTGCGCATGGCCGCGGCGAGGCGGGAGGCGGCGGGCGGCGACGTCGTCTCCAGGACGGCGAAGTGCCCCACGAGCGCCCCGCGCGACCTCCGGTGCAGGGCGAACAGGGACATGAGGTTCGAGGCCGCCAGCGTCTCGGCCCCGGCCGCGTCCACGTACCGCCCGTACGACGGATCGAGCCCCAGATCGGCCATGAGGTCCGCGTAGAGCCGCGCGTGCATCCGCTCCGCCCGCCCGCAGCCGTACTCGTCGTACTCGATCGCCACCATGGCCGCCTTGGCGCGGCCCCGCAGCCGGGGGACCACCCACAGGTGCGGATCCGCCTCGTGGAGCTGGGTCACGGAGCGCAGCGCCGCGTACTCCCGCAGGTGCCACAGCTCTCCCTTCGACATGAGGAAGTGGGAGGCGCCGGTTCCGTCGACCGGCTCCACGAGCAGGGCCGCGAGCCCCTCCTCCACGTCCGGGCAGTGTCGGCAGTCGTGCCGCAGCGCGCTCTCGAAACGGTGCTCCAGAAGCGCCCGGACCCTGAGCAGGTCGGGGTCCCATTCGAGGGTGTCGGGGACCTGCGCGAAGCCCTGGTAGTGCAGCTCGTAGCAGAGGTGCAGGGCCAGCTGCAGATCGTCTCCGTACGGGGCACAGCGCGCGATCGCGGATTCCCCGGGCAGTTGCCGCGGGCCACCACCGAGCAGCCGGGTCCTGACGGCATGGGACACGTCGCCGCGGGCCTCCGGGACGACGGGCGACGCCGTGACGGCCGGGTGGAGCACGGTCATGACGGATCGACCTCCTCGGTGGTGCCGGCCGCGGGTTCCCCCTCAGGTCCGGGTTCCTCCTCAGGTCCGAGGCCATCCTCCCGTCCGAGGTCATCCTCCGGTCCGGGATCCGGCTCCGGTCCGGGTTCCGGCGCGCGCGACGCGCCCGCGGGTGCCGCGGCACGGAGGCCGCGGCGCAGGCGCGGGCGGTGGCTCGTGTCGCAGAACGGCGCGCGGAGGGTCCTCCGGCACGTGCAGAGGGCCATCAGGGGGCGCTCGCAGAGGATCACCGACCCGTCGGGCATGACGATCTCCGCGGGCCCCTCGACGAGGAGCGGGCCTCCGGGCAGGGGCCGGATCCGGAGCGGTGCCGCTCGGGAACGGGCGAGCGCCGATCCACCCAGGTCACCACCCTCTCCGTCCGGTCGCCGGATCCCCGCGGAGGCCGTGTCCTCCGCCCTCACCTCCGGGGCGTGCCCGTCCGGGCGGGCGGGCATCACACACCACCGATCGGCTCGGGGCGGCCCGGGTTCACGTGACCACCGGGCTCCCTTCGCGGTCCCCACACGCGGATCACGACGAACTCCTCCGTGCGCCCTCCCGGGGCGAGGAGTCCCGTACAAAGGGCGGTGGGCAGGTGTAGATCTCGATCTGCGCGTTGAAGAACTCGGCCTGTACCTGGGCGCCGAGCTCACGGGTGGCGCGCCGGATGACCTCCGGCGCTCCGTTGGCCGGGGCCCGAGTCACGCGGTCGACGAGTACGAACTCTTCCTCGGCACCCATCGTCAGGATCGTCATCGCAGGCTCCTCGCTTCGGCAGGCGAGTACCCGGTGCGGGCCCTTCCATGCGCTGCGGGACCCGGGCACGTCGACCGTCACGTCTCGACCGCTGAGGGACCCGAGCACGTCAACGACCGTCACGTCTCGACAGGCGGGCTCTCCTGCCCGCGGTACGTACGTGTCTGCTCCTCCCGGCCGATGCCCGGGCGCTGACGCTTGGCGGAGTGACCGTGGGCGCTCTCCGGGTCCGCGTCGCCCGGGCGGACCGGCACGGGCTCCTCCGCTTCCTGGTCGCCTCCGCCGCCCGCGGCGTGTGACGGAGCGGTACGGTCCTCCTGGCCACGACGCCGTCGCTCACGTTCTCCCATGGCGATCTCCATCCACTCCGGCCTCGGACAGCCCCCGGCGAGGGCTTCACCCGCCCGACCCGTGCACCATCCCGCGCACGTGCTCCAAGCTGCCGCAGTCCGAGGCGAGTTGCTTGGCGCGCTCCTCCAGGAACGCCACGCCCAGCTCCGCCCTTCGCTCGTCGGGAACGTTCTCCCTGGCACCGTTGAGGATCGTCCGCTCCTCCTCGTCCACGTGGTGGGAGACCGCTTCGACGAGTTTCTCCAGCCGTTCGTCCCACTTCTCGGAACCGACGTCGCCCACTTCGAGCAGTGCCAGCAGTGCCTTGTTTCCCTCGGCGTGTTCCTCGGCGCCGTGCTCCACTTCCTCGTCGTCGACGCCTCTGAAGCGTTTGAGTGCTCCGTAGACCTCGGCCTCCTCGGCCTCGCCGTGTGCGATGAGCAGCGCCGAGAATTCCCGCAACGCGGCGGCGCGGTCGTCCTCTACGCTCCGCAGCCGGCGGAACAGGTCCTCCATGCTGCGGTGGTCCCTGAGAATCACCGCGACGACGTCCCGATCTTCCTTGTTACCGGACATCACAGCCGTCCTCCTCGTTCGTCAGCACAGGGTCAGCGGTCCGGACGCCGGACGCTCGCATCATCGTCCTTCTCGTCGAGAGCCGGGTGGAACGTCACGAGGTGTCGAGTACCCGCACGCATATCGGGCAATCACCCGTTTTCGGTCGCGGTCCGGTCCGGTGGAACGTGGCGGTCTAACGGGCCGCCGCGGCGACGAGCGCGCGGGCGGCCCGGGCGATGTGCGTGCGGGAGATGCCGGCCGCGTCGAGGAGTTCGTCGGTCGTGCCGGATCCTGGCAGCCCGGTGACGGCGAGGTGGGCGAAGGAGGGGTGCTCCTCGCCCTCGGCGAGTGCGGCGAGGACGGCTTCGCCGATGCCGCCTTCGGGGTGGTGGTCCTCGACGACGACGAGGGCACCGGTCTCCCGGCCGGCGCGAGCGAGGGTGTCGGCGTCGATCGGTTTGACGGAGTACAGGTCGATGACGCGGGCCCGCACGCCCTGGTCGGCCAGCTGGTCGGCGGCGGCGAGGCACTCGTGGAGGGTGACTCCGGCTCCGATCAGGGTGACGTGGTCGTTCTCCCCGTGGCGGAGGGTCTTGGACCCTCCCACGGGGAAGGTCTCGCCGTCGGCGTAGAGCACCGGGTAGGCCCCGCGGGTGGCGCGCAGGTACGAGATGCCCGGTACGTCGGCCATCGCCGCCGTCAGCGCGGCCGCCGACGTGGCGTCGCTGGGGTAGAGGACCGTGGAGCCGAGAACGGCACGCATCATGGCGAGGTCCTCGACGCCCATCTGGGAGGGGCCGTCAGCGCCGATCTCGACACCGCAGTGGGTACCGCACAGGGCGATGGTGACCTGCGAGACGGCGGCCATGCGGATGAAGTCGTGGGCACGGGTGAGGAAGGCGGCGAAGGTGGTGGCGTAGGGGCGGAACCCGCGTACCGCCATGCCGACCGCGTCCGCGACCATCTGCTGCTCGGCGATGTACGTCTGGAAGTACCGCTCGGGGTGGGCCTTGCCGAACTCCTCGGCGTGGGTCGAGTTGCCGACCTCGGCGTCCAGGGCGACGACGTCGGGGCGGGCGCCGAGGACTGCCAGCGCTCGGCCGAAGGCGACCCGGGTGGCCACGTCTTCCCCCACGTCGAAGCGGGGCAGTTCCACGGTCCCGGGCGGCAGCGGTGTGCGGACGGACGGGACGGTGGGCGGCTTCGGGCCGCGCGCTCTGAGGTCGTGGTCGCCGGAGAGTTCGGCGACCGCGCGCTCGGCGATGTCCTTCGGCAGCGGTTTGCCGTGCCAGCCTTCCTGGTCGGCCACCTCCGCCACACCGCGGCCCTTGACGGTCCTGGCGACGATGACGGTGGGTGCCTCTCCGTCGGCGGCCGTGGTCATGGCCTGATCGATCGCTTCGAGGTCGTGGCCGTCGATCACGATCGCCCGGCATCCGAAGGCCTCGACACGGCGGGCGTAGGCGTCGGTGTCCCACCCCAGCTCTGTCGGCCCGCTCTGTCCGAGACGGTTCACATCGATCAGGGCCGTGAAGTTCGCCAGGCGGCGGTGGCCCGCCTTGTCGAGGGCTTCCCACACGGACCCCTCGGCGGTCTCGCTGTCGCCGCACAGCACCCACACCCGATAGGGCAGCTTCTCCAGATCCCGGCCGGCCAGCGCGATGCCGACGCCGTAGCCGACGCCCTGCCCGAGGGAGCCGGTCGCCACGTCCACCCAGGGGAGCACGGGGGTGGGGTGACCCTGCAGGCGGTGGCCGAAGCGGCGGTACGTCGTCATCAGCTCGTCGTCACCGATCGCGCCCGCGGCCTTGAACATCGCGTACAGGAGGGGCGACGCGTGCCCCTTGGAGAAGATCAGGTGGTCGGCGGCGGGGTTGTCGGGGGCGTCCCACTCGTAGCGCAGGTGACGGGCCATGAGGACGGCCATGAGGTCGGCCGCCGACAGACTGGAAGTGGGATGCCCGGACCCCGCCGCGGTGCTGGCACGTATGGAGTCGGCCCGCAACTGCTGGGCGAGCCCGAAGACCTCCTGCAGATCGCTGGCGGGGCCGACGTCGGTGATGGTCCGCGCTGTCATGAGCGAATTCCCTTCTCCTGGGGCCGTGAGACGACTTGTACCCTCGGCGCCGCGCGTATGCCCGGGCCCTGCGTCAGCCTCGACCGTGGCGGCCGCCGCCGGCCGACGCCGCGGCGCCGTCGTCCGCGGGTTCGGTGAAGAGGTCGAGAAGGCCGGCGATCTCGTGGTCGGCCTCCGCGGGGTGGCGGAACTGGGCACTGGGGGCGATGGAGTAGCGGTTGCGGCGTCCGTCCGCCGCACGGCTGCGCGTCAGGTACCCGGCTTCTTCGAGGTCCGTGACGATGGCCTGGACGGTTCGCTCGGTCACCCCGCAGATGGTCGCCATGTCCCGGAGGCGTACGCCTGGATCGCGGGCGATGGCGAGAAGGACGCGGGCGTGGTTCGTCAGGAACGTCCAGTCCGATGCCCGGTTGGATGCTTCTCCCATAAGGTCACTATGCCCATTTCGGGCAGCGGAAGCGATCATAGGATGCGAATTTCAGGTAAATGTTGACGTGTAAGTCTTATCGGCGGAAAATCAAGCCGTTGGGTCTGTTCGATTCGATTCGTCCGATCGGTTCGTCCGAGGGAGGCGAGGTCGTGACTTCCGTAGCAGCGGCTGTGGCGCCTGTCCGCACACGGCACCATGGGGCGGCCCTGAGCGTGCACGTGACATCCGTCCGGTCGGGGACGCGTGTCCAAGTCGAGGGGGAGATCGATCTCGACACCGCGACGGATCTCGGTCAGGTGCTTGTCGAGGCTGTGGACGCGACCGACGGCACCGTCGCCGTGGACCTCTCCCGAGTCGTCTTCTGCGACTGCTCGGGGCTGAACGCCCTTCTGCGGGCTCGGCGCCATGCACGGGCCAGGGGCCGGAGACTGGCTGTCGTCGGCACCAGCCGCCAGGTCCGGCGCCTCCTGGCGATGACGGGAGCGGACGCCCTTCTGATCGAGGAGCCGGGAGCCTGACACCGCGGTCGTGTGCTGTCTCCTGTCACCGCCTGTTCCTCGCGCCTTCCCTTCGGGTCGCCGCGTGACCCCGCCTACGCCTCCCGCACGACTGAGGGGTGGTTCGCGAGGCGGTCGTCCCGCACGGGCGGGCCGACGACGGCCAGCGGGACTCCCCGGAGGCCGCAGAGGCGGCGGGCGCGGGCGAGGACACTGAGGGAGGCCGGTGACGGGTCCATGGTGGGCAGCTGGACCCGTACGCGGCCGTACGGCCGGTGGGTGAACAGGAGCATCTCGATCTCCAGCGTGGCCGCGGCGCGGCTGGATATGTCGAGGTCGCGACGGATCTCCAGGTGGAGGACGCCGTCCTCGACGTTGTGCCCGATCAGCATGACGCCTCCCGTACTCGCAGGCCGCCCCCCGGCCGGAGAAGGGCTCCGTCGGGAGCGCTGCGGAGGGCGGGAAGAGAATCATCTCCTGAATGGGAGGAATCGACTAGTTCAGGAAATACGCGAGGAAGTGATGCGGTAGGTGGACGGCCGGGGGAGACGGGCGAGGTGGGCGGCGGCGTACGGGCTCGGGGCGGGCGGATCGGGGCCTGCCCCGGCGTACTGCGTGGCGGCCAAGGGGCCTACTGCGGGGCGGGAGGCTCGGCCTGCGGCTCGGCCTGCGGTGAGACGTCGGCGAGCGCTCGCGAGTAGGCCACGTGCCCGCCCAGCGCGCCGCTCACGGCAACCGCCGTCAGGCCGGCGAAGGACCATCTGCGGCCCTTGGCCGCCTCGCCCCCCATCCTCGCGCCCAGGGACGTCACGTAGCAGGCGATCACGGCGATGTTCGACACCGCGTGCGCCAGCCCGACCCGGGCCTGTTCCGGGGGCAGGTCCGCCCAGTCGACCCAGCCGGCAAGGGCCGCGGGGGCCGCGCCGGCCAGACCCACGGCCGTGAGCGTCGTGGCGGCCGGCTGTCCCCCGGGAACGACGTCGAGCACGCCGGCCGAGAGGAAGCAGCCGACCGGGACCTGCACCAGTACGGGATGCAGAGGGTGCCCCAAGGGCTTACCCCGCAGGAGGTCGCGCGCTCCGCCCAGCGGAAGGGCCCCGACGGCACGCTGGAGCACTCGGACCGCGGGATCCGCGAGCGTGGCCTGTTCGATGCGTCCCACGGCTTTCAGCCACCCCGCGGACGCCGTGTCGAGGACCGCAGCCGGGCCCGCTCGCGCGGACCTGGTTCCTGCGGTCGTGGCGGTGTGGCCGGCGGTGCTTCCGGCGGTGCTCATAACGGTCGCCTACCCAGGATGTCGACGCCTGTCGGCGTTCACGGATCAGTGTCCGAGGGCGCGCTTGAGTTCGGACTTGTCCATCTTGGAGCGGCCCTCGATGTTCCGCTGCTTCGCCTCGTTGTACAGCTGCTCCTTCGTGGGGCCCTGCGAACCGCTGTGGGAACGCTGCCCACCGCGTCGGGAGGACGAGATGTCCTGGATGGAGGAACGGCTCGCGGTCTTCGACTCCCCGGCGCGGGCGCGTTCCTTGTTGACGGTGCGCGCGGCGATCTCCTCGGCGCGTTTCGTGCTCTCGCCGCGCTGCTTCGCGCTCTCCTTGATGTGCTCGTACTGCCGTTCACGTTTCGGGCTGGAACCACGAGGCATGGTGACTCCTCGACTCGTGTGCGGTGCTGAAGGTGTGAGGACGAATCCGTCGGATCCGTACTGCGCCTGCCCGGCCGGGAGCGGCTTATGCGGAGCGGATCGCCCCGACCGATCGCCCCGACCGATCGCGCCGATGCGGTCCCGGCTCGGGGTACTCGCTCCGGAGCGGCGGGACCTGTCGAGCAACGGTCGGTACCGCACGTGGGGACGGCGACGATACGGCGCATATCGACCGGCGCCGAGGGCAGGGGCATGAGGGGACGGGATGCGGGAAGGAGGCCTCTACGCGATCGTGATCCGGACGAACGATTCCGGACCGCGAGAATCAGGAACGTTCGCTGGTCGAACTACGGAAGCCGGATCGGCGGGCGGCTGCGAGGCGAATCGAGTCATGGTCGAGAAGAAGATCATCACGGTGATCGGGGCGACCGGCCGGCAGGGCGGCAGCCTGGTCCGAGCCGTCCTGGCCGATCAGGAGGAAGAATTCGCGGTACGTGCCGTCACCCGCCACCCCGACGGGGACCCCGCTCAGGAACTGAAGCGCCTCGGCATCACGGACATCGTCGCGGCGGACATGGACGATCCGCCCAGTCTCGGCCCGGCCTTCGAGCACGCGTACGGGGCCTATCTGGTCACTCCCTTCTGGGAGCACATGTCCGCCGAGCGGGAGAAGAAACAGGCCCTGGCCCTCGCCCGGGCCTGTTCCCATGCCGGGGTCCAGCACGCGATCTGGTCCACGCTGGAGGACACGCGCGCGTGCATCCCGCTGGACGACGACCGGATGCCGACGCTCCAGGAGCGCTACAAGGTGCCGCACTTCGACGGCAAGGCGGAGGCCGACCGGTACTTCATCGATGAAGGCGTACCGACGACCTACCTGCGCACCACCTTCTACTGGGAGAACCTGTTCAGCGACTTCGCCCCGCAGCGTGGCGAGGACGGCGCCCTCCAGCTCGTCTTCCCGATGGGTGACCACAAGCTCTCCGGCATCGCCGTCGCGGACATCGGCAGGACCGCGCTGGCCGTCTTCCGCCGTGGCACCGACTTCATCGCCGCCACGGTCAGCATCGCCGGCGAACACCTCAAGGTCGCCGACATGGCCACCGCGGTAGGGGAAGCGCTCGGCGAGCCGGTCCGGTACAGGCCGCTGACACCGGACGAGTTCCGCGCCCAGGGATTTCCCGGCGCCGACGAGGCGGGGAACATGTTCCAGTACTACGCCGACTGCGAGGAGCGCTTCGTCGCGGCCCGCGACCTCGCCGCCGTACGCGACCTCGATCCGGACTTGCAGTCCTTCGCCGCCTGGCTCGCCGCGCACCGCGACCGGCTGCGCACCGCTTGTCCCTGACCTGGTCGGAAGCGGGTCCCTCCGGGCGGCCCGTGCGGCCGTGCCCGGAAGGACCCGCTCGTCGTGGCCTGCGAGGGCAGGCGGTTGCAGTGTCAGGCGGTGTGCAGTGTCAGGCCGTAGCGGCCGAGGATCTCGTTGATGGGCTGGAACCACGTCTGGCCGCCGGAGGAGCAGTTGCCCCAGCCGCCCGAGGTGACGCCCTGCGCCTGGTCACCGCTGAGGAACGATCCGCCGGAGTCTCCGCCCTCGGCGCAGACGCTGGTCTTCGTCATCTGGTGAACGGCGCCCTGGCTGTAGTTGACGGTCTCGTTCTTGGCGAGGACCGTGCCGCAGTGCCAGTGGGTCGTGGAACCCGACCGGCAGATCGACGCGCCCACGGGCGCTTCGCCGGAGCCGCGTACCAGCTGGTCCGGGATGGTTCCCCAGCCGAGCACCACCGGCACGGTCCACCAGCCGCTGTGGATGCCGACGTACGCGTAGTCGTCGCCGGGGAACGAGGAGCCCTGGAAGGTGCCCATCGCGGACCCGTCCCAGCCGCGCACCGCGGCCCCCGCCCGTCCGCAGTGACCTGCCGTCACGAAGCCGCCGTGCACGGAGAAGCCGATCGAACAGCGGACGTTGCCGGTGTAGTACGGGTCGCCGCCGACGGTGCCCGCGGCGTACGTGCGGGGTGCCTCGGCCGTCTCCGCGACGGTGACGGCGACGGGGCCGTTGGAGCGGGCCTTCTCGACGAACTCCCGTACGGCGGGAGCGTTCCGCTCGGCTCGTACGACAGTGACGACGAGACTGTTGGCCCGCGGGTCGACGTGCCAGCTCGCCACACCGGCGGGCGCGCGGAGCGTGTCCAGGCGGGCCTTGGCCCGGTCCAGCGTGGCGGCGCTGTGCCGGACCAGCCGGCTGTCGGCGCCCAGCGCCCGTACCGCGGCCTCCTCGGCACGGTCGGTCACGGCGACGACGAGCCGGCCGGTGCCCGGCTCGAACCACGACCCGCCGTAGGCGCCGCCCACAGCCTGCCGGGCGGCCTTGTCCGCGGCCGACGCGGCCTTCTCGGCGCGCAGCCGTTCCTCGGCCTGAGAGGCGGTGAGCCCGAGGTCGCGCCGCATGGCGTCGAGGAGTCCGGCCGACGCGGGCGGGGCGGTGGCGGCCGGGTCCGGGAGAGGGGCGGCGTTCGCCGCGCCTGCGTGGGCGGCACCCAGACCGACCGTCAGGAGCAGGGCGGCGACGGCGGCGCGCAGGGGGGTGGTGCGTTTCACGAGACCTCCTGGTGGGGGGAGTCGAACGCTTGAGAGCGCTCTCAATGAGCGACGTCATGCTAGCGATTCGAACTTGGCAGGTCCATACCAAAATCTGACCGCTGGTCACGCGGCTCCAGCGGCGGCCCGCGGCCACCGCCCGCCTCCGACGCCGTCAAGTGCCTGTGCGGAGATCAGCTCCGCCGCGAACGTCGCCGAGCCGAACAGTAGGGAAACATGTCACTACGAGAACTCGATCATCGTGGGGTAAGTGCCGCTTTGTGCGGGAATGGGTGGGAAAACTTGTCAATACATTTGCTTGCTCGGCGGTCGACCGCGTGGCATGTTGGCAGGCGTGACACCTCTGACACTTCCTCAAGACCCTGTCCTCAGCCGTTGCGCGCGGTGGGAGGGGGTGGGGCGGCCCTTCTCTGTCGTAGCCGTCCGCACACCCCGTACACCCGGCCCCGGAGAGGTCCTGGTGCGCGTCGATCTCGCGACGGTGTGCGGCAGCGACCTGCACACCGTCGGCGGCCGACGGCCCTCCCCGGTGCCCGCCCTGCTCGGCCACGAACAGGTGGGAACCGTGGTCGGCGTCGGGGACGGGGGTCCGCGCTGCGTGGACGGGGCGCCCGTGGTGACCGGCATGCGGGTCGTGTGGTCGGTCACCGCCTCCTGCCGCTCGTGCGACCGGTGCCGGGACGGCATGCCCCAGAAGTGCCGGGGGCTGCGGAAGTACGGGCACGAGCCGTGGGACGAGCGGGCGCCGCTGACCGGGGGCTTCGCGACGCACTGCGTGCTGTTGCCCGGTACGGACGTCGTCGCCGTTCCCGACGACGTCCCCGACGTCGTGGCAAGCCCGGCCTCGTGCGCCACCGCGACAGTCGCCGCCGCGCTGAGGGCGGCGGGACCGCTCGCAGGACGTCAGGTCCTGGTCGCCGGCGCGGGCATGCTGGGCGTGACCGCCGTGGCGATGGCCCGGGAGGCCGGCGCTCACGTCATCGCCGTGGACCCCGAGCCGGCCAGGCGGGAACAGGCCCTGCGGTTCGGCGCGTCGGAGGTGAGGGACACCGGGGCGGAGCCCCGGGACATCGATGTGGCGCTGGAGTTGTCGGGTCGGCCCGAGGGGGTCGGGGCCTGCCTGGACTCGCTCGCGGTGGGCGGCACCGCGGTGCTCGCGGGCTCGGTGTCACCGGGGGACCCGGTCCCGCTCGACGCCGAGCGGGTGGTCCGCGGTCTCCACACGGTCGTCGGTGTCCACAACTACCGCGCGGAGGACCTCCGGAAGGCGGTGGACTTCCTCTCCGCCCACCACCGCGACTACCCGTTCGCCGAACTCGTCGGCGGGTCCTACTCCCTGGACGCTCTGGACGAGGCCGTGGCCGCCGCCCGGCTTGCCGTCGAGCCGCGGCAGGCGATCGTCCCGTCGCTGTGACGCGCCTTGGCCCGTCACAGCATGACGGTGCGTGAACTCCGCGTGTTGGTCACCGTCACGGTGGCGACGTCGGGGCGGTAGCGGTCGTCCGACCATTCGATCGGAACCCCGGCGGAGTCGGTGGTGAGGCGCCGTTCCCGCAGGAGCGGGGAGCCCTCGGGCACCTCCAGGAGGCGCGCGTCGGTGGCGTCGGCCGCGACCGCGTCGAAGGTGTGGCGGGCGGAGTGGAGATCCACGCCCTGCTCCGTGAGCACCGCGTAGATCGAACCCGCGTCGAGGTCGGCGTCGAAGAGGAGGCGGCCGACGGACGCCGTGTAGGTCATGCGCTCCAGCATGGCGGGGCGGCCGTCGAGGAGCCGCAGGCGCAGCAGTTGGACGGCGAGGTCGTCCTGGTCGACCTGGAGGGCGGCGGCGACCTCCGACTCGGGCCGGCGGAGCGCGATCTCCTGGAGGCGCTGCCCCGGGGCGTACCCGGTCAGTTCGGCGCGTCGGGTGAAGGAGAGGAACGACTCGAAGGGCTGGGCCGGTACGGCGTCGAGCACGACCGCGCGCTTGCCCTGACCACCGCCGATCAGCCCCTCCTCCCGCAGGGCGGCCAGGGCCTGTCGTACGGGGCCGCGCGACGCGGAGAACTCCTCGCACAGCTGCGACTCGGAGGGAAGCGGCTCACCGACACGGAGCTCTCCGCGTCGGATGCGCTGTCGCAGTGCGCTCGCGATGGTTGTGTGCAGCGGTGTCGCCATGAACTTGACCTTACTAGGTCGGCGTCTTGAGCTCAGCGGCACTCGCTCCGAGGTGAACATCAGATGGCTTGTAAATACAAGTTGTTGTATTCGGTGGACCTCCTCTGCCAGCGTTCCTCCCGGACCCGTCCCGGCGCATCACGGTGCGCCCCTCCGAGAGGACTGAAGATGACCGCGAAGGGCTTCGAGAGAAGGCTGCTGCTGGCAGGTGGCGTCGCCTCCGCCCTGGCCGTGGCCGCCCCCGCCACCGCGACGGCGGCGACGGCGACGGCAAGCGCACCCGGCGAGGACGGCCCGCCCCGTGCCGCCGTGCTGGAGTACGCCGATCAGTGGACCAGGGCCACGGGCCTGGCCGAGCTCCTGCGACGGGCCGGCTTCACCGTCGTTCCCCTGGATCTCACCAGGCCGGCCACGGACCAGCCCGAGGCGGTCGACCTGATCGCCTTCGGCAGCTTCACGAACAACGACTCCCGCTACACCACTTACGTGTCCGCCCAGGCCGAGTCGCTGCGCGTCTTCGCCGAGGGCGGCGGCGTCGTCCTGGATCTGGCGCAGTCCGACCAGCTCGGGGCGGCGGTGACGTATCTGCCCGATTCCCTGGGCGCTGTGCGCACCGACGCCGACTACGACACGATCCACCCCGTCGCCGTCGGCCACCCTCTCGTCGCGGGACTGCGCACCAGCGACGGCCGGCTGTTCACCGGTCGCGGTTCCGCGATCCGGGTCAGCTGGGAGACCCTGGGGGAGTGGCGCTCCATGCGCGTCCTGATGGCCTGCGCGGCCCACGGCTACCCGCCCGCGCTGCTGGAGGGCGCGCACGGGCGCGGCAGGTTCCTGGTCGGCAGCCTGACCGTCGACAAGTGCTTCGACGCCACCGGCGCACCGATCCAGCCGGAGGCCGCGGTGGCGGACAGCGTCGCCTTCTTCGAGGCGCTCGCCCACTATGTGGCCCTCGTGCGGGAGGGGACCGCGCCTCCCGTGACGCCGACGCCCATGCCGCCCGATCCGGCGACCGGCCCGCTCGTCGGTCACGTCGACTTCAGCACCGCCCGTGTCTGGGCCCGGCCCGGCCTCGACCCCACGCTGCACACCCGCTGGGTGTGCACGTTCCGGAGGGAGCGGGGCGCGGCGCGCTCCGTCGAGACCTCGCTCTCCACGGCGAACGACAACACGCTCCTCTTCGACCTGCGCGGCCTGCGCCCGGACACCCTGTACGAGCTCTCCATCGCGCCCCGGGATCCCGCCACCGGCTTCACCCCGCTGACCGGTTCCTTCACCACGGCGCCCGCCCCGGGCAAGCCCGCGGTCGTCACGATGGGGCTCGGCTCCTGTGCCCCGTCGACGCCGAGCCACGTGTGGACGCGGATCATGGACGAGGGCTGCGACAGCTTCGTGATGCTCGGCGACACCCCCTACCTCGACACCTCCGACCTGGTGGTGGCCCGCCGCAAGCACCGGACGTTCCTGCAGCAGCCCGAGCTGGCGCGGCTGATCTCGTCGCGCCCGGTGTGGGCCACCTGGGACGACCACGACTTCGGCGGTAATGACAAGCACGGGGACTACCCGGGCAAGCGAAACAACCGCACCGCGTTCGTGGACTACCGGGCCAACGCCACCTTCGGGCACGACGCCGCCGGCAGGAGCCTCACCACTCGAGAGGACGGCCTCGGTGTCTACACGTCGTTCCGTCGCGGCCCGATCGAGATCTTCCTCCTCGATCCGCGCTGGTTCAGCCGTACGGAGTCCAGCTGGGCCGACCCCACCCGGGCCGGCTGTCTGGGGCGGGTGCAGTGGGACTGGCTGCGAGAGCGGCTGCTGCGGAGCTCGGCGCCCTTCAAGGCCCTGGCCAGCGGCATGATCTGGGACGACAAGCAGAACGGGGAGTCGGACGACTGGGCCACGTACGCCCACGAGAAGGAGGCCCTGCTCGACTTCATCGCCGAGGAGCGCATTCCCGGTTGCTTCCTCATCGGCGGCGACATCCACGTCTCCCGGGCCCTCAACTACGGGCCGCGCGTCGGTTACGACCTGTGGCAGTTCATCGTCAGCCCCTTGCACGACAGCACGATCCCCAGCCTGAACGTGCCGAGCCCGCACCTCGTGCACAGCGCGGTGGAGCCCCATGTGTTCCTGAAGCTGGTGGCCGACACCACCGTCGCGATACCGACGCTCACCGCGACCTGGATCAACCGTGACGGACGACGCCTCTTCGAGGTGCGCCGCACGGCCGCCGAGCTCGGCCACCCGCCGGCCTGACCCCACCCCGTCATGGCGGGCGGAACCCCGCCATGACCTGTGGAACCCCCGCCACGGCGTGCGGAACCCCGCCATGACCTGCGGAACCTCGCCATGACCTGTGGGACTCCGCAGTGGGCTGTATGGGACTCCGTCCGCCATGGGCGGGTCCAAAGTGAACAGCCGATGACTTGTAGATACATGATCTTGACCCGGGTCGGCCAGCAGTGTCACCTTTCTCGTGGCCGGCCCGGCGAGATCTCCGCCGCATCACCGCCCCTCCCCTGTACCGCTTACCCCCATTCGGAGTTCATCGTGTCCGTCCGTCGTCTCGCCCTCGCCGGCTCACTCGTCGCGGCCCTTGCCCTGACCGCCTGCGGAGGTGGCGGCTCCTCCGAGGTGGAGTCCGCGACCTGCCCCAACGGCAAGATCCGGTTCGGGGTCGAGCCCTTCGAAGACCCCGCGCGCCTCACTCCCGCCGCGAAGGTCCTCGCCGACTCCCTCGGCGAGAAGCTGAACTGTCCTGTCGAGCTGACCGTCACCGAGGACTACTCCGCCGAAGTCCTCGCCATGCAGAACCGCAAGCTCGACATAGGCATCTTCGGCCCTCTCGGCTACGTCTTCGCGGAGAAGCGCGCCGGCGCCGAGGCGGTGGCCTCGTTCGGCGACGCGAACGGAAAGCTGTCCAGCTACACGGCCGGCATCTGGGTGGCCAAGGACTCTCCCGTCACCTCCATAGAACAGCTCAAGGGTCGCACGCTTGCCCTCGGTTCTCCCGGTTCCACCTCCGGCGACGCCCTGCCGCGCAAGGCCCTCATGGACGCCGGCCTGGCGAAGGACGACATCAAGATCAACTACGCCGGCGGCCACCCCGAGGCCCTGCTCGCCCTGAAGAACGGCGCGGTCGACGCCGCCGAGATCAACTCCCAGCAGCTGGGGAGCGCCACCGATGCGGGCACGTTCGACCCGGACAAGTTCCGGAGAGTGTGGAGCTCGGACCCGATCCCCAACGATCCGATCACCGTCCGGGGCGATCACTCCCCGGAGTTCAAGAAGGCCGTACGCGACGCGCTGCTGGAGCTCCCGCCGGCCAAGATCGCGGAGATCGGCGCGCTGCTCGACGTCAGCCCGCCCGGACCCCTGGTGCCCGTCGACAAGTCCACGTACCAGCCCCTCTTCGATCTCGCCGAGACGCTGAAGCTCTCCGAGAAGGACGTCTGATGCTCGCCCTGTCCGGTATCACCGTGCAGTACGGCGAGCGACGCGTCCTGCACGGTGTGGACCTCGCCGTCGCCCGCGGCGAACTCCTCACCGTTCTCGGCGCCAACGGCTGCGGCAAGTCCACCCTGCTCCGCGCCGCCGCCCGTCTGGAACCGATGGAATCCGGCCACGTCACCGTGGACGGCAAGCCCGCGGGCCCCCTCGACATCGCCATGATCTTCCAGCACGTCCATCTCGTCCGCCGTCGCACCGTCCTGGACAACGTGTGCGCCGGCGGCCTCGGCCGCCTCTCGCTCCGGCAGTCGCTCCTTCCCGCCCTGTTCCCCCGTGAGCTGCGAGAGGAGGCCATGGCGTGCCTCGACCGCGTCGGCCTGGCCGACCGCGCCCACGACCGGGCGGGCAGCCTCTCCGGAGGCCAGCAGCAGCGCGTGGCCGTCGCCCGGGCCATGTGCCAGCGGCCCCGTGTCCTGCTCGCCGACGAGCCGGTGTCCGCGCTCGACCCCGCGGCGTCCGAGCAGGTCCTCGCCCTGCTCGCCGAGCTCGCGCACGTCGAGCAGCTCGCCGTCCTCGCGGTACTGCACCAGCCCTCGCTCGCTGCCCGCCACGCCGACCGGGTCGTGGGCCTGCGCGAGGGACGGGTCGTCCTCGACGGGCACCCTCAGCAGAACGTCGACGTCCTGTACCAGCCGATGGTCGCGGAGGCCGTGTCATGACCCTCGTCCACGACGGCGTACGCCGCCTCCCCGTCCCCCCGAAGCCGCGCCGCCCCCGCAGGGACGCGATCGTCACGGCCGTCACCGCCGTGGTGGTGATCGCGCACGTGATCGCCTGGAACACCACCGAAGTGTCGTTCGGCGCGCTCGTCGAAGGATGGCGCGGCATGGCCGACTTCCTCGCCGAGGCATTCCCTCCCGACCTGTCGTGGGAGGTTCTCGAACCCAGCCTGTCCGGCGCGCTCGTCACCCTGTGGATCGGCCTGCTCGGCACGACGCTGTCCATCCCGTTCTCGCTGGTGCTCGCCCTGCTCGCGGCGCGCGGCACCTCGCCCTCCGGCTCGGCCTACCAGGGGGCGCGGTCCGTGCTCTCGTTCCTGCGGGCCGTACCCGACGTGGTGTTCGCGCTGATCTTCGTCACGGCCGTCGGTCTCGGGCCGTTCCCCGGCGTGCTGGCGCTCGTCTGCCACAACGTAGGGGTGATGGGCAAGCTCTGGGCCGAGGCCCTGGAGGACGCCGACCCCGGGCCTTCGCAGGTGCTGCGCTCGGCCGGCGCGGGCCGGATCCAGATCGCCGCGCACGCCCTGCTGCCGACGGTGACGCCTCAGCTCGCCGGCCTGCTGTTGTACCGGTTCGACGTCAACGTCCGCTCATCGCTCGTGCTCGGCCTGGTCGGCGCCGGCGGTATCGGATTCCTCATCAACCAGTCGATCCGGCTCTTCAAGTTCGACGAGATGCTCACCCACATCCTCGTGGTCGTCGTCCTGATCGTGGCCGTCGATCGCCTGTCCGCGACCGTCCGCAAGCGTCTCTCCTGACCCCGTCTCCGAAGGAACACCCATGATCACCCTGGCCGTACTCGACATCGCCGGAACCACGGTGGACGAGAAGAACGCCGTCTACGACGTGCTCGCCGCCGTGGTCGAGGATCACGGCACTCCCGTGGACGACGCGGCCCTGCGCCGCTGGATGGGCGCCGACAAGCGCGAGGCGCTCGCGGCTCTCACCGGTGACCCGGACGCCGTGGAGGACCTGCACACCGCTTTCGTCAGCCGCCTGCACGACGCGTACGCCATGATCCGCCCCGCGCCGCTGCCCGGCGTCCCCGAGGCACTCGCCGCGCTCCGCGCCGCGGGCGTCCGCGTCGCCCTCACCACCGGCTTCGACCGTCAGGTCACCGACCCTCTGCTCGCCGCCCTCGACTGGCACGTCGGCGACCAACTCGACGCAGTCGTCTGCGCCTCCGAGGTCGCCGCCGGGCGGCCTCATCCGCACATGATCCACCGCGCCATGGAGATCGTGGGGGTCACCGACCCCGCTGAGGTGCTGGTCGCGGGCGACACCGCGCTGGACATCCGCGCGGGCCGGGCGGCCCGGGCCGGAGTGGTCGCGGGAGTCCTCACCGGCGCCCAGTCGTGCGAGGAACTCACCGCCGAGCGGCCCACGCACGTCCTCGACGGAGTCGCCGACATCCCGGCCCTCCTGCGGGGGTGACGCCGACCGGGCCGGCGCGGTTCCGCGGCCGCGGCGCCGGGGAGGGTGGCGTAGACCTGGACGCCTTCCCGCCCCGGCGGCTGCCGCCGTCGGTGACGCAGACGGCGAGGAACGTCGACGACGTTGCCGCGCATGCTCCACAGGACCTTCTCGTGGAGGCGGTTGACCATCGAGGTCGGCGTCGACGGCACCCGGTCCGCCCCGTACGACGCACGACCGGGGCGCCGCGGCTGAAAACGTCGTCGGAGCCGTAGAGGGTCGTGGAGGGCCGGACCGCCGGTCAGGGCCGGATGTATCGGCGGATGCGGTAGCGCAGTTCCGTCGTGGAGCGCTGCCAGCCGGTGTCCTCGACGGTCTGCCACGTCGGATCGAGTGCGGGGGCGTAGGTGTCGCCGGTCACCGACGTGTCGACCTCCGTCACCGAGAGTGTCCTGGCGTACGGCAGGGCGGCACGGTAGATCTCACCACCGCCGATCACCCAGGCAGTGGCCGCGCCGGTCGGCCCCGGCGACTCGGCCGCCAGTTCCAGCGCCGTGTCGATGGACCCGGCGCGCTCCGCGCCCTCGGACGCCCAGTGCGGATCGCGGGTCACCACGATGTTGCGTCGCCCGGGCAGCGGACGGAAACGCGCGGGCAGCGAGTCCCAGGTCTTGCGCCCCATGATCACGGGCCGGCCGAGGGTGGTCGCCTTGAAGTGCGCCATGTCCTCGGGAAGGCGCCACGGAATCGCGTTGCCCGAGCCGATCACGCCCTCGGGGGTCTGCGCCCAGATCAGCCCGATGCTCACACCATCGTTCATACCGCTGTTCATGCCGCTGTTCACACCGCCACCGGCGCCTTGATGGCGGGGTGGTGCCGGTAGCCCAGCACCTCCACGTCGGAGTAGGCGTAGTCGAAGAGCGAGTCGGCCTTGCGCAGACGCAGCTCGGGGAACGCGTACGGGGTGCGCGAGAGCTGTTCGGTGACCTGCTCGACGTGGTTGTCGTAGATGTGGCAGTCGCCGCCCGTCCAGACGAAGTCGCCCGGCTGGAGACCCGTCTGCTGCGCCACCATGTGGGTGAGCAGGGCGTAGCTGGCGATGTTGAACGGAACGCCGAGGAACAGGTCCGCGCTGCGCTGGTAGAGATGGCAGGAGAGTCTGCCGTCGGCGACGTAGAACTGGAAGAAGGCGTGGCACGGGGCGAGTGCCATCCGGTCCAGATCGGCGACGTTCCAGGCGGAGACGATGATCCGGCGGGAGTCCGGGTCGTGGCGCAGGGTGTCGAGCACCTGGCTGATCTGGTCGATGTGCCTGCCGTCGGGCGCGGGCCAGGAGCGCCACTGGACGCCGTAGACGGGGCCCAGCTCGCCCTTCTCGTCCGCCCACTCGTCCCAGATGGTCACGCCGTTCTCCCGCAGCCAACCGACGTTCGAGTCGCCGCGCAGGAACCACAGCAGCTCGTACACGATGGACTTGAGGTGCACTTTCTTGGTCGTGACCAGCGGAAACCCCTCCGAAAGGTCATAACGGAGTTGGTGCCCGAAGACACTCCGGGTGCCGGTGCCCGTCCGGTCGGCCTTGGCCGTCCCCGACGCGAGCGTGAGCTTCAACAGGTCTTCGTACTGGGTGTCCGCCACGACCGTCGAGTCTACTGCCGGACGCGGGGCGCATTCGACGGGCCCCGACTCCTGCGGAGAGGGAAGCGGCCGGTGACGCTCCGTGAGGGGAAGGACCGGGCGCACCTTCCTGCGGGTCGAGCGCCGACAGGGGGCGTGGTTCAGACGCGGTTCTGCCGCGGGGTGACCAGGCCGGATTCGTAGGCGAGAACCACGAGCTGGGCGCGGTCGCGGGCGTGGAGCTTGGTCATGGCCCGGTTGACATGGGTCTTCGCGGTCAGCGGGCTGATCACCATACGGTCCGCGATCTCGTCGTTCGACAGTCCGTGCGCAACCAGAACGATGGCCTCGCGTTCGCGACCGGTGAGCTCTTCCAGTCCCGGGCCGGTGGTGCCGGGCAGTGGCTGGGTGACGTACCGGTTGATCAGCTTGCGGGTGATCGACGGGGCGAGCAGGGCGTCACCGCGCGCGGCCACGCGGACAGCGTGCAGGAAGTCCTCCGGCACGATGTCCTTGACGAGGAATCCGGCGGCGCCGGCCCGCAGGGCGTGGAACACGTATTCGTCCAGCCCGTAGTTGGTCAGGATGACGACGTGCACTCCGGCCAGGGTCGGGTCGGCGGCGATGCGCCGGGTCGTCTCGATGCCGTCGAGGACCGGCATCTGGATGTCGACGAGAACGATGTCGGGCAGGTGTTCTGCGACGAGCGCCAGAGCTTCGATGCCGTTGGCAGCCTCGGCCACCACCTCGATGTCGTCTTCGAGGTCGAGGAACGCGCGGAATCCGCTGCGGATGAGGGGCTGGTCGTCGACCAGCAGGACACGGATCACGAGACTCGTCCCAAGGGGGTTGAGGGGAATTCCTGGATTCCTGGGAATTCCTGGAACTCGGGGAGCACGGGGAGTACGGCCCTGACGGTGAAGCCACCCTCGTCGCGCGGTGCGGCCCGGAGGTGGCCTCCCAGGGCGGTGACGCGTTCGCGCATCCCGAGCAGTCCGATGCCCGGTACCGGGGTGGTGTCCGGCCTGGCCTTGCCGTCGTCGTCGACCTGGACGGCGACAGCGTCCGGCCGGTAGTCGATACGGACCGAGGCCGTGGTGGCCTCGGCGTGACGGGCGATGTTGGTGAGCGACTCCTGGACGATCCGGTAGACGGTTCGGCCCACCGCTGCCGGCACCTCGCGCCGCTGTCCCTCGATCGTCAGCGTCGTCTCCACTGCGGTCCTCGCGGCCCGCTCCACGAGGTCGGGTAGGTGATCGAGCCCGTGCGGCGGGCTCGTGTCGTCGTCGCGCAGGGCCTCCAGCGTCGCCCGGAGCTCCCGGGCTGCCTCACGGCCGGCCTCCCGGATCGCGAGCAGCGCCTCCGGCACCTGCTCGCCCCGCTTGCGGGCCACGTGGACGGCGACCTCCGACTGCACCTTGATCACCGAGATCTGGTGGGTGAGCGAATCGTGCAGCTCCCGCGCGATGTGCAGCCGTTCCTCGTCGGCGCGGCGCCGCGCGGTCTCCTCCCGGGTGCGCTCGGCCTCGTCCGCCCGCCGCTCGGCCTGCCGCAGCGCTTCGCCGGCGGCGCCGGCGGCGATCAGCCAGGCGATCTCCAGGGCGCCGCGGGCCTGCGCGAACGCCTCGCCCGTGGTGTGCGTGCCGGAGACCAGAGCCGCGAGGGGGAGTGCGGCCAGCACGGCCACGCTCGCCACCGTCGTGATCGTCCGGTGTCCCGCCCGCATGGCCGCGTACACCGCGAAGAGGAACGCGACGGCGGGCACGTCGAGACCGGCCGCCTGGTAGGCCACCGCGCACACCCCGGTGACAGCCAGGACGGGAACCGGAGCCCTGCGACCGAAGCCCAGCGCCAGACCGCCGGCCACCAGCAGTGCGTAGCCGAGCAGGTCGAGTCCCGTGGCGGAGTGCTGTCCGGACACCCCGGTGGCCAGCAGCGCCGCCGCCACACCTGCCGCCACCAGCCAGTCTCTGACCTCGGCCCGAACAACGAAGTGCCCCTTGCTCATGAACGCACCCTAGCCGGACGCCCGGACGGGTCGGATCCCGCTCACGGACGAGCGGCCGACTACCGCGCACGCAGTACTTTCACGGCGCCTGCCGCGTTCGCGGTAGCGCGAAGTGCCTGCGCCTGTGGGACGACCTGGCGTGGGCCGGGCCGACATGCTCGGACGACATCCAGTCATGGGAAGACAAGGAGCACCTCGATGTCCGCTCGTCGCCTGTTCACCGCCGCCGCGGCAACCGCCCTGTTCGCAGCTCTCGGTGTCGCCGCACCGGCAGCGGCACACGCCTCGGCTCAGCCGGTCGCGGCCAGTGTCTACGACTTCGGCCTCGGGCGACTCGGGGCCGCCGCGGGCGGGCTGGTGGCACTGGCCGGCGTGGTCATCGCCGTACTGGCGTCGGCCCGCCCCACCGGTCGTCTCGGCACTGCCAACGGATCACTCGGGGGAGCGGTGGCCATTGCCGCGGGTCTGATCGGCGCGACCCTCGGCGGGCTGGTGGCGGCCACCGCGGACGGCGGTCTCGGCACCGGCAACGGACTGGGCGGAGCCTACGTGGCCCTCTTGCTCGGACTGATCGCCACGTCCCTCGGCGGGCGGGCCCTGGCCCACTCCCGCCACACCCGTTGACCGACAGGCACCGAACGTCCCCGGCCTGGTCGGCTGTTCTCTTGGATCACGAGCCGCCCCAGTGCAATGCTTCGGCTATGACAGCGAGACGACGGAGCCAGGCCGAACGGGACGAGATCACGGTAGAGATCGGCTACGCGTTGTTGAGCGCGTGCTTCCTCGGCGCTCTCGTGTTCGCGGCGATCGCCGGGCCTGCCGCTGTCTGGAACCTTCCTCCTGCGGTGGAGAAGTTCCTCCTGGTCGCGGGGGCTTCGGTTGCCGGGGTTCTGGCGGTGATCCGTGTCATTCATGTCCTCCGGCGACACGGACAGGACCGCTGACACGCCCCCGTCGTATGGGTCGGCCGGCTGACGGCCGCTCGTACCAGCACACCCTTGACCGGGAGTATTTGGTCGTCGACCCAGAGGTCGATGGACACGGTTGGCAGGGGTGACAGGAGTCGAACCTGCGACATCCGGTTTTGGAGACCGGCGCTCTGGCCATCTGAGCTACACCCCTTCGGTGTGCAGTCAGCTTTGCACTCTGGTGGATCTCGGCGCCACCCGATTTCGAGTGGCTCTGGTGGGGTGAAAGCTTGTCGGCGCCATCGGTCAGGCGAGGGTGAGGAAGAGTTTCTCCAGTTCCTCCTGCGTCATGGGCGGGGAGTCGGAGTCGTCGGCGAGGCACTGCCGCATTCCGCTCGCCACGATCTTGAAGCCGGCCCGGTCCAGGGCCCGGGAGACGGCGGCCAGTTGGGTGACGACGTCCTTGCAGTCGCGGCCCGACTCCACCATCGCGATCACCGCGGCCAGCTGTCCCTGGGCGCGCCGCAGACGGTTCAGGACAGGGCGTACCGATTCTTCGTCCACCTGCACGGAGATCCTCCTTCACCCCCTGGCAAGAATACCCCAAGGGGTATAAGTCAGGACTTTACTCTGCTCTCCTCGCGTCCCTCCACGGGCGTGGAAGGCCTCCGTGGCGGCAGCGCGGAGCGTGGCCGCGCGGCCCGCCACAGCCGGGCGGCGACCGCGCTGGTCACCACGGCTCCGAGCCCCGCCCACGTGGCCGGGTGGGTCCAGACGGCGGTGTCGAGCTGCTGCGCGAGCACGAAGACGCCCATGACGACCACGAACCAGCCGAACGTCTTGCGCAGCGCGTCCTGGGGGATGCGGCCCGCGAGCCGGCCGCCGGCCAGGCTGCCGACCACCGCGACGGCCGTCACGGTCAGCGCGAGGCGCCAGTCGATCCCGACGCCCGAAAGGTGCCCGGCGAGTCCGGCGAAGGACTTCATGGCGATGACGAGCAGCGAGGTGCCGACCGCGATGCCCATCGGCAGTCCGCCGAGTATGGCGAGGGCCGGAACGACGAGGAAGCCGCCACCGGAGCCGACCAGCCCCGTCACCGCGCCGACGACGAGACCCTCCACCGCGATGTGCTTCAGGGGCAGTTCGCCGTGCGCGGGCCGCGTCCTCTCCCGGCCGCGCCGGGGCCTGCGGAGCATCGCGACAGCGGTGGCCAGCATCATCAGGGCGAAGGCGACGAGCAGGACCGTACCCGGGACGTACTCGGCGAGCCGTCCGCCCCCGTACGCGCCGGCCATGCTGAACGCGCCGAAGAGCAGCCCGGTCCGCCAGCGGACCCGCCGGGCCCGAGCGTGGGGGACCAGCGCGGCCAGGCTGGTCACGCCGACCACGAAGAGCGAGGTGGCGATCGCCTCCTTGGTGTCCTGCCCGGCGAGATAGACCAGGATCGGCACGGTCAGGATCGAGCCGCCGCCACCGAGGATGCCGAGACTGACGCCGACGACCAGGGATGCCGCGACGACCAGGGCGGTCACGGCGTGCTCCGCAGCTCCGCGATCACCGTGCGGATGTCGGGGCGCGGCCCGCGGTTGTACGGCAACTTGGACAGCAGGACACCCATCGCGCACGAGTTGCTGACGGCCGCGTACGTCAGGCCGGCACCGATCGCGGTGCCGATCAGGTGCGCGCCCGGCACGAACACCCCGACCAGGCCGGTGGCCAGCACGATCGAGCCGGCCACGAGCCGGACCTGACGCTCCATGTCCCACCGCTCGGGACCCCGGTTGACCGGCGCGCCGGCCGTCTCCCAGGCGACGATGCCGCCCTCCAGGACGCGGAGGTTCGGCAGTCCGGCCTCGGAGAGTGCCTTCTCGGCCTGGGCGGCGCGGGCCCCGGAACGGCAGACGAGAACGACGTCCTCGTCGAGGTGGGCCAGGAGCTCGGCCCGGTGCTCACGGAGGGTGTCCAGGGGCACGTTGTACGAGCCCGGAATGTGTGCCGTACGGAACTCACCGGGCGTGCGCACGTCGAGCAGGCGCGGTGCCCGCCCCTCCTGGACGAGTCGATGCAAACTGGCGTGGGTGAGGGAGGGATTGGGCGCGGGGGTGGTGCTCATGGGGTTCCGTTCGGGTTGCCCGAATATACCTAGGGGGGTATGTGCGGGAGTGTGGGGGGCCCGGGCGAGGCGCGGGCCCGGGGGAGTGGGGGACCGGTCAGGCGCTGACGTCCTGGGCCGACAGGGCCCAGGCGGTGTATCCGCCGAGGATGTCGGAGACGTCCCGGAAGCCGCGGTGGCGCAGCAGGCTCGCCGCGATGGAGGAACGGTGGCCGCCGGCGCAGTGCAGGACGAGGGGCTGGTCGGCGGGCAGTTCGCCGCTGCGCGCGGGCAGTTCACTCAACGGGATGTGCAGGGCGGAGTCGATGAAGCCGTTCGCCTCGCGTTCGCCGCAGGTGCGGACGTCCACCACGACGGGCGGGTTGTCGCCGGCGAGGGCGGCACGCAGATGCGCGGCGGTCACGCGGCTCGCGGGAGCGACCTCGTCGGCGAGTTCCTCCAGGGCGTCCTCGGGATTGCGCAGGTAACCCACGGCCCGGTCGAAGCCGATGCGGGCGAGCCGCGTGACGACTTCCTCCTCCCGGTTCTGCGGTGCCATGACGACCAGCTCGTCGGCCGGATCGAGGACGGTGCCCGCCTGCTCGGCGAACCGCCCGTCCGCGGGCACGTTCACCGCACCACTCAGGTGCCCGCCCGCGAACTCCTGCGGGGCGCGTGTGTCCACCACGACCGCGCCGGCGGCCCGCAGCTCGGTGAACTCGGCGAGCGACAGTGGCCGTGGGGCCGCCGAGGAGTCGTAGCGGACCCGGTCCTTGCGGTTGAGCTCGGCGTCGTAGGCGAAGTAGCCAGGTGCGGCCGGCTGTCCGGCGGTGACGAGCGCGACGAACTCCTCACGGCTCATGGGGGCACACGCGTAGTTGGTGGTGCGCTGCTCACCGATGGTGGACTGCTTCTCGGTGGACAGGTTCTTGCCGCAGGCCGACCCGGAGCCGTGCGCGGGGAAGACCCGCACCTCGTCGGCAAGGCCCATCAGCTTGTTCTGCACGCTGTCGTGGAGCATCGCGCCGAGCTCCTCGGCGGTGACGCCGACGGAGGCGAGCAGGTCGGGCCGGCCGACATCGCCGATGAACAGCGCGTCGCCGGTGAGGACGCCGTACGGGACGGGGTCGTCGGCGTGTTCGTACACGAGGACGCTGATCGACTCCGGGGTGTGCCCGGGCGTCTCCATGACCTGCAGGGTGACGTCGCCGAGCGGGATCCGCTCTCCCCCGCCGAGCTTGCGGATCGGGTACTCGGTCTCGGCCCGGCGGCCGTAGCCGATCCAGGCACCGGTCTCGTCCGCCATCTCCAGGTGGCCGGCGACGAAGTCCGCGTGGAAGTGCGTGTTGATCACGCCGACCACCGTGAACCCGTGCGCGGAGGCATCGGCCAGGTACTCGGAGACGTCCCGTCGCGGGTCGACGACCACGGCGCGGCCGCTCTCCTCGTCGGCGATCATGTACGACGCCTGGGAGAGGCAGTCGAGGTAGTACTGGGTGAAGAACACGGCAATCCCTTCATGAGGAACGCGCACCCGGGTCGGGGCGAGAGCGCTTATCCCTTGCCTCTGATACCCCCCTGGGTATTTACGTACTCGACCGTAAGTCGACGCCGAAGGGAAAGTCAAATACCCCCCTGGGTATCCTGGGATCGCGCTCGCGGCGCACCCTCGGAGCCCGACCTCCATACCTCGAGGGGTATCCGTTCACACGACGCCCGCCGGACGCGGCCGTAAAGCCAACAGCCCCGCTCCGGACAGGCGCGAGGCCTGTCCGGAGCGGGGCGTTTCAGTCCCAGGTGAGGGCGGTTACGAGGACGGTTATTCGAGCGACCAGCGCTGGAGCGCCGCGCCGGTGTCCACCTGCTGGGTCACCTTGGCTCCGTCCGTGGCGGAGGCGGCGGTGAGTACGAATCCGCTCGCTGCCGAGGCGATGGTGTACTCGCCGTCGTCGAGCGGAGTGACCTTCCAGCGCTGACCGATCTCGCCCGTGCACGGCCGTTGGACGACGGCGGTACCGACCGGCCCGGAACCGTCGCCGGCGTCCGCACACATCCCGGATGTCTTGTTGGTCATGGTGTGGAGGCCGTCGGACTGGCGGGTGAACGTCCACGTCTGGTTGCTGCCGCGGTTCGGCGCCCACATCACCAGCGCGGTGCCGGCCCTGGTGGAGCCGCCCGGGTTGTCCAGAGCCTTTCCTTCGGTCTCGACGCTGTGCGGGCCCTCCACGACGGTGACGGTGCCGGGCCAGGGAACGCCCGGGGCGGGGTGGTAGTCGATTCCGGCAGCCGTCCAGCGCGGTCCGTGCTGGGCCAGGCGCTGGCGGAAGCTCTTCCAGTCGCGAGCGGACCGGGGTGTCCATCCGACCTCGGCGAGGGCGGGGAGGCGGGGGAAGCTCATGTAGTCCGTGTAGGCGGAAGGCTCGGGCCAGCGGGTGGCCGGGGTCGGCAGCGCGTTGCTGCCCTCGTAGGCGCGGTCGGCCCACAGTGCGGCCTCGACGCCGGCGATCTGCTGCGCCGGGACGATCGAGCCGGTGCCGTCCGGCTTGGCGGTGCTGGTCTCCGGGTCCCACTCGTAGGACCTCCGCACCGGCACGTAGCCGGACCAGCTCAGCCCGTAAGGGGTGGACACGTCGTACTTCATGTCCAGGTAGGCGTGGTCGGACGGCGACATGACGAACCTGGCGCCCTGGGCGACTCCGTTGCGGACGAAGCGGATGGACTCGGTCTCCTCCGCCGTCCCGATGCTCTCCCGGTCGTCCTCCTCGCCCCAGAACTGCATGATGCTGCCGGACGGGATCGAGGCCTGGCCGAGCTGGTGCCAGCCCATCACGGTCTTCTCCCGCGCGGTGGTCTCCGAGGTGGCCGCCTTGACGTAGGCCGCGTACTGGTCGGAGGTGGCCTGCGGAGTCTCGTCGCCGCCGAGGTGGATGTACGGGCCGGGGGTGAGCTCGGCCACCGCCTTGATGACGGTGCTCAGGAAGCGGCTCATGTTGGCCGTGTGCCGTTCGTCCTCCAGACAGTAGAGACTGATGCCGACTTCGAAGCCGGAGTAGGGCGGCTTCGCCTTGTCATCGCAGTTCAGCTCCGGCACGGAGGCCAGTGCCGCCATGGTGTGGCCGGGACCGTCGATCTCCGGCACGACCGTGATGAACCGGGACTTCGCGTGGGCGATGATCTCCTTGTAGTCGGCCGCCGAGTAGTACCAGCCCTGCCCGCCGGTGAAGCCGCTCTGCGTACTGGCGCCCACCTGGGTCAGACTCGGGATCTCGTCGATGGCGATGCGCCAGCCCTGGTCGTCCGTCAGGTGCAGATGCAGCGTGTTGATCTTGTACGTGGCTGCCTGGTCGATGAAGCGCTTGACCTGCTCGACGGGGTAGAAGCGGCGGGCGACGTCCAGCATCGCGCCGCGGTACGGGTAGCGGGGCGAGTCGGAGATCCGTACAGGGGCGACGGTCCAGGGGCCGGCCTGTCGGGTGGGCGACTCCACCGCGGCCGGGAGGAGCTGCCGCAGCGTCTGCACGCCGCGGAACAGGCCCTCGGCACCGTGGGCCCGCACGACGACCCCTTCCTCGCCGGACACCAGGGTGTATCCCTCGGCCCCCAGTCCTTCGGGGCCGTTCGGGTCCAGGACGACGGTCCGAGTTATCGCCCGGGGCGCAGTGGCGACGCGGTAGGAGTAGCCGGTGGCCGGGGCGAGCTGCCGGGCGAGGTAGGTGCCCACGCCCATCGCCGCCGCGTCCTTCGACAGGACGGTGATACGAGTCTGGGCGGTGAGTGTGAATCCCTTGCCCTTCACCGCCTCCTGGGAGACCGGCTGCGGCACGAGGGCGTACGGGGCGGAGGTGGTGGGCTCGGGAGCAGCGATCGCCGCCTGGGAGACCGTCGCCGGCAGCAGGGGAAGCGAGAGGGCGACGGTGGCGAGTGCGGCGAGGCATCTGCCTCGTCGGTTCAACCAGTGCATGGTTGACTCCTTCGGACGGAAGGGCACGGGGCCTTACCTTGGGGAGGGGCGGCCTGGAGGGCGCGATGCGCGCCGGTGACGGCGACGGTGAGGCGTGGTATCGGACGCCGGGTCCTCGGACCGTTCTCGGTCCGCCCGGCGCACTGGGGGCGCGTACCGGCCGTCGAAGTCCCGCCGCGCTGCGAGCCGTTGGCTATGTGCGAGGCACATGCGAGGCGTGCAGCGGGGGGAGCACGATTCATGCTTGAAGTTGCTGCACTATCGCTTGTTGTGTGCAACTCCAGTCAAAAGGTGTCAGGGGGTAGGGGGAGCGTCAAGGCCTACCCGGCCGTAGCTTTGCTGTTTTCCAGCGCCCTGTCCCGGGCCAGGAAGGCCGCCCCCACGCAGCCCGCCATGTCACCGAAGTGTGCCGGCCGGAACTCCGGTACGGCGGGGGAGGCGAGACGACCCGCGAGAGTCGCCCCGAGCGCTGTGAGGCGCGACGCCCCTGCGGCGGCCGGCTCACCGGCGATGACCACCCGTTCCGGGGAGTGGCGGCGGACCGCCGTCGCCAGGACGCCGATCAGCGCGTCCGCGGCGTCCAAACAGACGACGCGGGCGTGCGGATCCCCAGCATCGGCACGGTGGTACACCTCGCGGGCGGTGATCCCCCGCCAGCCGGTCATCCGGGCGTACCGCCGTGTGACGGCGGTGGTGGAGGCGACGGTCTCCAAGCACCCGTGACGGCCGCAGTGGCAGGGTTCGCCGTCCTCCGGCCGGACCACGATGTGGCCGAGCTCTCCTGTCCCGCTGTGCTCTCCTGTCCCGCCGCGATCGCCAGTCCCGCCGAGCCCTCCCATCCCGTCGTGGTCGCCTTGGACGGCCCTGCCGTCGACGATCGCCGCGGCCGTGATGCCGTCGCCCACCGAGATGTAGAGGAAGTTCCGGCAGTCGCTGCCGGCCCCCGCGCGCGCCTCGGCGAGTCCCCCCGTACGTCCGTCGTGGCCGACGGCGACGGGCAGGTCCAGGTGCTCGGCCACCCAGTCCTGGACCGGGATGCCGTGCCATCCCAGGGCGGTGGCGTGGACGGCCCGCCCCGACGCGTCGTCGACGACGCCGGGAAGGGCCACGCCCGCTGCCGTGGGACGACAGCGTTCGGCGAGCGAGGCGGCACAGGCGAGGACGCTCTCAAGGACGGCGTCCGGCCCCCGTTCGGGCCGGGTGAACCAGCGCTCCCTGCTGTGTGGGGACCCGTCGGGGCCCACCACGCACCCCTGGATGAAGGCGGCTCCCACCTGTAGGGCGATCACGGTGCCGTGATCCGCGCGTCGGCGTCGTACGGCCGGCGGCCTCGGGAGGGGTGCCGCCGTCGGCGGCACCCGCTCCCCTCCTACTGCAGTGTTCACAGAGCTGCTACTTGACGGAGCCGGCGGTGAGGCCGGAGACGACCTTGCGCTCGATGAGTGCGAAGAGGATGACGACGGGCACGATGGCGATGACCGAGCCGGCGAACAGGTAGTTCCACTGGACGGTGTAGTTGCCGATGAAGCTGTTGATGCCGACCGTCAGCGGCTGGCTCTCCGGAATGGTGGAGAGGGTCAGGCCCATGACGAACTCGTTCCAGGCGGCGATGAAGGTGAAGATCATCGCGGTGACGACGCCGGGCATCGCGAGTGGCAGGGTGATCCGCAGGAGCGCGCCTCCCCGGCCGAGGCCGTCGATCATGGCGGCTTCCTCGAGTGCCTCGGGGATCGAGGAGAAGTACGCGGTGAGGATCCAGATCGCGAAGGCCAGGTTGAAGGCCGCGTTGCAGAGGATCAGGGTCCAGACCGAGTTGAGCATGTCCAGCTGGTAGAACTCGCGGTAGAGACCGACGAGCAGCGAGGTCGGCTGGAACATCTGGGTGATGAGCACCAGCAGCAGGAACAGCTTGCGGCCGCGGAACTTCATGCGCGCGGTGTAGTACGCGGCGGGGATGGCCACCACCAGGACGAGCAGGGTGGATCCGGCGGAGACGAGCAGGGTGACGCGGAGGTTGTCGGCGAGGTGGGACTCGCGCCAGACGTCGACGAAGTTCGCCCACTCGAACGCGCTCGGCAGGTAGGTCGCGTCACGCAGCTCGTGCGCCGGCCGCAGAGCGGTGACGATCATCTCCGCGTAGGGCATCAGGAACAGGGCCGCGAGCAGCCAGGCGACGGCGGTGATCAGAAGGGTCCGCGGGCTCAGGGCGCGGGGGGCCCGGGGCGCGCCGGGCCGTGGGCCCCCCGCACCGGAGCGGGGGGCCGGGACCTTCCGGGTGGTCCCTGTGGTCCCTGTGGTCCCTGCGGGGTTGTGGGTGCGCTGAGTCATCAGTTCTCCTCCTGGTTCCAGCGGCTGGCCTTGAGGAAGACGACGACCATGACCACGACGAGGGCGAAGTTGACGACGGACATCGCCGCGGACTGGCCGATGTCGGAGTTCTTGAGCTGGTACATGAACACGGTGGTGGTGGCCGTGTCGCTGTCCGGGCCGCCGTGGGTCATGCTCCAGATGATGGGGAACGAGTTGAAGACGTTGATCAGGTTGATCACCATGCCGACGAGCAGCGCCGGCCGCAGCAGCGGGAGGGTGATCTTCAGATACGTCTGCCAGGTGGTGGTTCCGTCGACCTTGGCCGCCTCGTAGATCTCCTCGGGGACGGTCTGCAGTCCGGCGAGCAGGGTGTACGTGGTGAACGGCAGGGAGACGAAGACCGCGACGAACATCATCCACGGCCAGGCGGTGGACGGGTCGCCGAGCCAGTCCTGGGGGCCGTCGATGAGGCCGAGGTCGGTCATCAGGGTGTTGAGGACGCCGGCGGTCTGGTTGAGCATCCACTTGAAGCCGATGGCGGTCATCACGACCGACGCGGCCCAGGGTGCGATGAGTGCCCAGCGGGTGAGCCGGCGGCCGGGGAACTTCTGGTTGAACAGCTGGGCCAGGGCCAGGGAGATCACCATGGTGGCGGTGACCACGACCACCGTCCACACCACGGTGGAGACGATGACCGAGGGCAGCGAGGGTTCCTCGAACAGCTGCGTGTACTTGTCGAAGCCGGCCGAGCCGCGGACGAAACCGCTGCTGCTGATCTTCAGAAACGAGGTGCGGACCATCTCGTAGACGGGCCACAGGACGACCAGGACGATGAGCAGGACCGCGGGTCCGATCCAGGGCAGCGGACCCAGGCGGGCCAGGCCGCCCCGGCCCTTGCGGCCGGGACGGGTGGCGGAAGAGGTGGTGGACACGAGGGTGCCTTCCGTGACGGTGCGGTGCGCGGGGCCTACTGGTCGGCGGCCGCTGCCTCCGCCTTCTTCTGCAGCTCGCCCAGCACCTTCGCGGGGTCGTTCACGGCCGTGCCGCCGCTCTTCTTGATCTCGGCGGAGACGGCGTCCCAGGTGGTGTCACCCAGCGGGTAGAAGACCGCGTTCGGCAGCAGAGAGAAGAAGGGCTCGAGGTCCTTGTGCTTGCCGTTGGTGGTCATCTCCTTCAGCGTGTCCTTGGTGACCGGCATCAGGTTGTACATCTCGTCGAACTTCAGCGTGTTCTCCTTGGAGTACGCGAAGTCGAGGAACGCCCGGACCTCTTCCTTGTGCCCGTTGTCCTTGAACGCCATCATCCAGTCGGCCACACCCAGCGTCGAGGTCAGCGCCCCGCTCTTGCCGGGGATCGGCGCGACCCCGTAGTCGACCTTGCCGTCCTTGGACATCTGGATCAGCGACGGGTGACCGTTGAGCATCGCGGTCTTGCCGGCCGCGAAGTCCGCGAACGCGGTCTTGCGGTCCGTCGTCGCCGGGTTGGCATAGGTCAGCTTCGGACCGACGAGGTTCGCCTTCAGCCACGCGAACGACTCGACGTTGGCCTTGCTGTTCAGCGTGTACGCGCCCTTGGCATCCGTGAAACCACCACCGTTGCCCAGCTCCCAGATCAGCGACTCGCCCTGGGCCTCCTCCGGACCCAGCGGCAGCGCGTACGGGGTCACGCCCGGCACCTTCGCCTTGACCTTCTCCGCCGCCGCCTTCAGCTCGTCCCAGCTCTTCGGCGCCTCGGTGACACCCGCCTTGGCGAAGATCGCCTTGTTGTAGAAGAACGCCCGCGCCGAGGACACGAACGGGATGCCGTACTGCGTGCCCTCGACCTCACCGGCCTTGGCGAAGCTGCCGATCAGATTGGCACGCGTCTTCTCCGACAGCACCTCGTCCGCCTTGTACAGCAGATCGTCCGCGACCTTGTCCGCGTACCCACCCGTCTGCAGGACGTCCGGCACGTTACCGCTCTGGATCATCGTCTTGACCTGAGAATCGATGTCATTCCAGTTGATCACCTGGACATCGACCTTGATCTTCGGGTTGGCGGCGGTGAAGCGCTGCGCGACGTCCTTCCAGTACGCCGTCGAACTGTTCGACGCCTTGTCGCCGTAGTCGGCCGCCACCAGCTTCAGCGTCACGTCCCCGTTGTCCGACGCGCCCCCTCCGCTGCCGCAGGCCGTGAGGGCGAGGGCGCCGAGAGCGCCCGTACAGGCCGCCGTGATCATCCGCTTGTTCATCATCGGTACCGCCTTGTCTCCTGACCGGTCGGAGGCGACACGGCCGTGTGGCTGGGAACTGCAGCAGATCCGGAGCGTGCTCAAATATGGGTTGTTCGGTCAGGTTTCGCTCATTAACGAGCATCTGCTGTGGTCAGAGTAAACATGACGAAGGTGGTGCGGGACTAGGTCCGTTACGTAAAAGATGCCTATGGGTCGGCGGCAGGGGGTTTACGGGCGGGTTCGGCCGTGCGAGGGCATGCGTGAAGCCGTGCGAGGGCATGCGTGAAAGGGCGCCCCCGGGCGGGGGCGCCCTTTCACGGTGTCGAGCGAGGCGAGCGGGTACGGCTCCAGGGGGTGTCCGGCGGATCAGGGTCGTATAGCGACCCCGACCCTGATCCGCCGGACGCTCCTAGACGCTGATGACCTCGATGCCCGCCTCGGTGAGCCGCGCCGCCATGTCGGGGGCGAGACCGGAGTCGGTGACGAGCACGTCGATGCGGTCGAGGCCGCAGATCCTGGCGAAGGCGCGCTTGCCCATCTTGGACGAGTCCGTCGCGATGATCACCTGGCGGGCGCGCTCCGTCAGGAGTCTGCTGATGCCGGCCTCGTCCTCGTGGTGTGTCATCACGCCGAGCCGCGGGTCCACGCCGTCGACGCCGAGTACGGCGACGTCGAGCACCACCTGGTTCAGGACTCCCTGGGTCAGCGGGCCCACCAGCTCGTACGTCTGGGGCCGTGCCACGCCACCGGTCACCACGATCTTGAACTGCGGACGGACCGCCAGTTCGCTCGCGATGTTCAGGGCGTTCGTGACGACGGTGAACATCGGCCCGGCGGAGTTTTCCCCGCGCTCCGCCAGACCGCCTGACCGGAGGGTCAGGGCCCGCGCCACCTCCGTGGTGGTGGTGCCGCCGTTGAGCCCCACGACGTCCCCCGGGGTCAGCAGATCCGCCACGGCGCTCGCGATGCGCTGCTTCTCCGAGACCTGTCGTGAGGACTTGTACCGCAGTGGAAGTTCGTACGAGACGCCGTGCGCGATGGCCCCGCCACGCGTACGGACGAGCAGCTGCTGATCAGCCAGTTCGTCGAGGTCGCGCCGGATGGTCGCCGGTGACACGGCCATCGTGGCCGCCGCCCCCTCGACCTCCAGCCTGCCGTCGACCGCGAGCAACTCCAGCAGCTTGCTCCATCGCTCCTGCTTGGACATGCGCCGCTTCCCCTCCGTGCCCTGGAACTCCGATGCCGAGGGGCGAGGACTGCCTGCGCGACCGGTCGACCGGTCCCCTCGAGAGACATGCGCGGGGCTGATCGTAACGCCGCGGATCGCGCACCGCGCACCTGGGGGCGATACGCGCACGGCGCGGAACTCGGGCCTCGGAGTCCTGGACGGAAGGGGCATCTGCGCGTGATACTCCACTCACGTGAGCTGCTGGAAGTTGTTCATTAGTCATGTCTAATATGCAGATTCAATCAAATGGAGGCGTGATACTCATGGACGGCGACAGCTCCTCGACCCTGGCCGGAGGCATCTCGCCACCTGCCCACGCGCAGGGGTGTGTGCTCGGCCTCGACGTCGGCGGTACCGGAATGAAGGGGGCTGTCCTCGACCACGGCATGCGGCCGCTGGAAACGCTTCGCCGGCCCACACCGCGCGCCGATGGACCGCTCGCCGTCGTCGATGCCATCGCCGACACTCTGCTCACCCTGAACGCGATGGCCTCCGAGAGAGCACTGCCGGTGCACCACGCGGGCGTGGTGGTGCCGGGCATCGTCGACGACGACCTGCGGCAGGCGGTGTGGTCGGCGAACATCGGATGGCGCGACCTCCCGCTCGCCACGCTCCTGGAGAAACGCACCGGACTGCGCGTCGCGTTGGGCCACGACGTGCGCGCGGGCGGCCTGGCCGAGCACGCCCTCGGGGCCGCGCGCGGAGCGCGGAACGTGCTCTTCGTGGCCATCGGCACCGGTATCGCGGCCGCCCTCGTCTGCGACGGGAAACCGATCAGCTCCGGCGGCTACGCCGGCGAACTCGGCCATGTCGTCGTCGAGTCCGGGGGGCGCCCGTGCGCCTGCGGCAGCGCGGGCTGCCTGGAGACCGTGGCCTCCGCCACCGCCGTCGCCGCCGCGTACACCGCGCGCGCCGGCCGGACGGTGACCGGCGCCGCGGACGTCGCGGCCCTGGCCGTACAAGGCGACCCCGTGGCGCGAGCCGTATGGCAGCAGGCGGCCGACGGGCTGGCGGACGCGCTGGCGACCGCCGCCACCCTGCTGGCGCCGGAGACGATCGTGCTCGGGGGCGGCCTCGCCGAGGCCGGCGAACTCCTCCTCGCCCCCCTGAGGGCCGGGCTCGAGGAACGGCTCACCTTCCAGCGGCGACCCTCACTCGTCCGGGCCGAGCTGGGGGACTGGGCCGGGTGCCTCGGCGCGGGTCTCGTCGGCTGGCGGGCGGCAGGGCACAACCCCACCAGTCAGCTGACAGGAGTACCCGCGCCATGATCCTCACCGTCACCCTCAACGCCGCCCTCGATGTCACCTGGGGCGTCGACAGCCTGCGGCCCCGCGCCTCCCACCGGGTCGACACCGCGTACGAACGAGCGGGCGGCAAGGGAGTGAACGTCGCCCGCGTCCTCACCTCTCTCGGGCACAACCCCCTTGCGACGGGCCTCGCCGGCGGACCCACCGGCCGCCTGATCCGCGAGGAGCTGCGCGCCGCTCGCGTCCGGGAGGCGTTCCTCGACGTGGCCGGCGACTCCCGGCGCACCCTCGCCGTCGTCTCACGCGACGACGGCGACGCGACCGTCTTCAACGGGCGGGGCCCGCACGTGGACCCCGCCGAATGGGAGCTCTTCTCTCGGCACTACGCCTCGCTGCTCGCGGACGTGCGCGTGGCCGTCCTGAGCGGCAGCCTCCCCCCGGGGGTGCCGACGGACGCGTACGCACGGTTGATCCGCACGGCCGCGGCGGCCGGAGTGGTCACGGTGCTCGACGCCAGCGGCCTCGCCCTCATCGAGGCCCTGGAGGCCTGCCCCGACGTGGTCAAGCCCAACCTCGACGAGATCGCGGCGGCGACCGGATGCGACGACCTCCCCACAGCCGCCGCGGCGCTGCGGGTCCTGGGCGCCCGGGCGGTCGTCGCGTCGGCCGGCGCCGACGGCCTGCACGCGATCACACCCGAGGGCACCTGGCGGGCAGCGCCTCCGGAGCGGCTCTCCGGTAATCCGACAGGTGCCGGCGACGCCTGCGTGGCCGCGATCGCGGCCGGCCTCGCGGCGGGATCCGCATGGCCGGACATCCTGCGCCAGGCGGTCGCCCTGTCCGCCGCCGCGGTTCCCTGCCCGGTCGCCGGTGACATCGACGCCGCCGTCCACGAACGGCTTCTCCGCCATGTCTCCGTGGTGGAGGAGCGCGCGGCCGACCCCGCGTGAGCCCCACATCACTGCTCGTAGATGCTTATTACTAGCGACTATCGCGCAACAATTGACATTATTGATGAGTGTGACGCAGCATGTTGAGGGATCCGCATCTGCATTGCCTCCTCATCGCCCCTTCGAGCGCAAGGACTTCGCGTGACCACTCACGAAACCTCCATGACATCTGTCGAGATCGCCTCCCAGCCGGACACCTGGAGGCGAGCCGCCCAGTCCGTCGCCTCGTTCGCCGATGTCCTGCCCCGGCGCGGCGAGCGGGTCGCCGTGGTCGGCTGCGGCACCTCGTGGTTCATGGCCCTCGCCTACGCGCAGCTGCGCGAGCGCGGCGGCCACGGGGAGACCGATGCGTTCGCCGCCTCCGAGTTCCCGGCCGACCGCCACTACGACCGGATCCTGGCCATCACCCGCTCCGGCACCACCACCGAGGTCCTGGACCTGCTCGCGAAGGTCAAGGGAACCGTCGCGACCTCCGCCCTCACCGCGGACCCGGCGACGCCTGTCATGACCGCCGCCGACGCCGTCGCCGTACTCGACTTCGCCGACGAGGAGTCGGTCGTGCAGACCCGGTTCGCGACCACGGTGCTGGCCCTGCTGCGCGCGCACCTGGAGGCCGAGAATGCGCTGCCCGCCGGAGTGCGGCCGCTCGCGCAGGCCGTCGAGGACGCTCAGCGCGCCCTCGACCTTCCGTTGAGCGGCGAGGTGACCGGCGCCGAACAGTTCACGTTCCTCGGAACGGGCTGGAGCTACGGCCTCGCCCTTGAGGCCGGCCTGAAGATGCGCGAGGCCGCCGGAGCGTGGACCGAGGCGTACCCCGCCATGGAATACCGTCACGGCCCGATCAGCATCACCGGCCCCGGCCGCGTCACCTGGCTGTTCGGCCCCGAACCGGACGGTCTCGCCGACGACATCGCGCGGGTCGGCGGGCTCTTCGTCTCCCTCTCCGCGGATGGGGCGGACGCCCTCGACCCGCTCGCCGACCTGATCGTCGCCCAGCGCCTCGCCGTGATCCTCGCCGAAGCGCGCGGCTACAACCCCGACCGGCCCCGCAACCTCAGCCGCTCCGTGATCCTCGCCACCGAATCCGTGTAAGCCGCGCCCTCGGCGCACGAGGCCGACACCGGCGGCCAAAGCCGGTGCACCACCATCGCATTGGGGAAGACCTTCATGCCCTTGACCTCCACCGACGACATCGTCGGCCCCGCACACAGCACCCGTCGCGGGGTCGGCGCGTTCAACGTCGTACAGATCGAACACGCCGAGGCCATCGTCGCCGGAGCCGAGCAGGCGGCGCTGCCCGTCATCCTCCAGATCAGCGAGAACACCGCCCGCTACCACGGCTCGCTCACCCCCATCGGGCTCGCCACCCTCGCCCTCGCCCGGGCGGCCTCCGTGCCGGTGGCGGTCCACCTCGACCACGCCGAGTCCGCGGACCTCGTCCAGGAAGCCGTCGAACTCGGCTTCACCTCCGTCATGTTCGACGCGTCCAAGCTTCCCTACGACGACAACGTCGCCGCGACACGGCTCGTCACCGAGCGGTGCCACCGTGCCGACGTCTGGGTCGAGGCCGAACTGGGCGAGGTCGGCGGCAAGGACGGGGCGCACGCCCCCGGCGTCCGCACCGACCCCGACGAGGCCCGCGCGTTCGCCGCGGCGACGGCCGTCGATGCACTTGCCGTCGCCGTCGGCAGCTCGCACGCCATGCTCAGCCGGGACGCCGTCCTCGACTTCGACCTCATCGCCAGGCTGAGGGGATCGCTCGACGTGCCCCTCGTGCTGCACGGTTCCTCGGGTGTCGACGACGCCGACCTCGCCAAGGCCGTCGCGGCGGGAATGACGAAGGTCAACATCTCCACCCACCTCAACAAGATCTTCACCCGCACCGTGCGCGAACGCCTGCAGGCGTCCCCGGAGATCGCCGACCCGCGCAAGTACCTCGGCCCGGCCCGGGACGCGGTGGCAGGCGAAGTGGCCCGTCTGCTGACCATCCTCGCGGGCCCCTGACCGTGCACCACCGGCGCGGCGACGGTGGCCGCCCCCGCATCGCACTGCCCCCGCGGTCGGCTCGCCGGCGGGCGGCGGTCCGCGGTCCGCGGTCGGCGGGGGATGCTCGCCCAGTGGTACGCACGCATCCCGTCGTAAACGGGTGCCCTGCCGGCGACACGGCCCAGAGGATTGGCCGGTACTGGCTGGTGGGTGGGGGTGACATCGGGTGGGAGCCGTGACAGTGTCAACTCCAGGGTGATTTCTGGGGTTTGGGGGGCGTTGTGGGGGCTGGACCGGTTGTTTTCGTTCTGGCGGCGGTGTGGCTGGTGATCGCGCTGATTCCTCTGCGCTCGCCGGCCGCGCGTAAAGGGCTGGGGGCGTTCGTCCTGAGCGTGTCGGCCTTGGCGGTCATCGGTGCCGGGGTCTTGGCAAGCCAGGCCGAGAAGAGCTCGAGCTACACCGGGACCTCACCCGCGGTGCTGGCCATGTTCGGGGTCGGCTTGATAGTGGCCCCCGCTGCCATCGCCGCGGTGGTACGGCTGGCCCGGTCCAGTGGCCGAAACTGAACCCGTGTCGATCAGGCACGCGGGCCGGTAGCCGAGGCTGAGTGCGAGCGGGTGGACGTCGTAGGCGGCGGCGCCCGCTGGACGGCCCGACGACCAGCAGCAGGCCCAACGTGTCGACGACCACGTGACTTTTCCGCCCGGTCGTCCACTTGCCCGCATCGAACCCGCGCGCCTCGCCGCCCTCGTTGGTCTTGATCGACTGGGCATCGATCACGGCGGCCGACGGCTGGCAGCGGGGTGCCCGCCAGCCCTGGACCCACCACCCCAAGGCGGACACTCCCAAATCGGTGCCCGGGCCGATCGGGAAGACACCCCCTGGACGAGCACCCGTCTACCGGCGGTGCTCCGGCGGCGTCCACGCGGGTGCGACTACTCGTCGGGATTCCGAGGCGGTGTATCGGGGGGTGCCCCTAATTCCTTCGTAGGGACCGCGGTGGTGCTGAGTGGCTTCACGGCGGTGTTCGAGTGGTGAGGTCCGTTACGCCTGTCGCAACCGTGGTCCGTGAGGCCTCTGGGTAGATCGTGCGGACGGCCTGGCCGCTGGGTGGTGGCGGCCTCGTGGGCGTCGGGCGGATGCCTTGGGTGCCCCGGGCAGCGGATGCCTACACATAGAGCGGCGGCGTCCGGCGTCCTCGTGGCCGTCACCACCCTGTGCCTTGATCACTCGTTGGTGTTGGTGGTGCGAGCCCGCCCCGCGGTGACCTCTTGATACGCCCGAGCCGTCCGAGCTCCCGCATAGACCGAGGCCCGTGGGGTGCGCTGGTGTCACGAACGGCTAGTGAGGTGGCGGCCCGGCCCTGGCGGCCGAGGCCTGGAATTAGGTAGCTGCGTGGCCCGCATGCGCTCGTGACCAGCGCAAACGTCTGCACCCTTGGGGAGGGAACATCTTGATCTACTGCGGAATCGACTGGGCGGAGAAGACCCACGACGTCGCCCTCGTCGACGACAGCGGCCAGCTCCTGGCCAAACGGCACATCACCGACGACACGGCCGGCTACAAGATCCTGCTGGACCTGCTCGCCGAGTACGGCGACACCGAAGAGACCCCGATCCCCGTCGCGATCGAGACCAGCCGCGGCCTGCTCGTCGCCGTCCTCCGGACCGGGAAGCGGCCGGTGTTCGCCATCAACCCGATGGCCGCGGCCCGCTACCGAGACCGGCACGCCGTCTCCCGCAAGAAGTCCGATCCCGGCGACGCCCTCGTCCTGGCTAACATCCTCCGCACCGACATGCATGCCCACCGGCCCCTGCCGGCTGACTCGGAGTTGGCCCGCGCCGTTGCCGTCCTGGCCCGCGCCCAGCAGGATGCCACTTGGAACCGGCAGCAGATGTCCAACCAGCTCCGATCCCTGCTTCGCGAGTACTTCCCGGCTGCTCTGGCGGCCGCCGCGACCTGGCAGAACGGTCTGTGCCGGCCCGAGATCCGCGAACTCCTCAAGGCCGCCTCGACCCCGGCCATCGCCAGCCGGCTGACCAGGACCCAGATCATGGCCGCCCTCAAGCGGGCCGGCCGCAAGCGCGGCATCGAGGCGGACACCGAACGGCTCCGCGAGGCTCTCCGCTCGGACTGGCCGCGCCAGCTGCCACTGGTCGAGGACGCCCTCGGCAAGCAGATGCTCGCCCTGCTCCTCCAGCTGGAAGCCGCCTGCACCGCCGCCGACAACCTCGCACAGGCCGTCGAGGAGTCCTTCGCCCAGCACGAGGACGCCGAGGTCATTCTCAGCTTCCCCGGGCTCGGCATTCAGCTCGGCGCCCGGGTCCTGGCAGAGATCGGCGACGACCGGCAACGGTTCGCCGACGCCCGCGGGCTGAAGGCCTACGCGGGCTCGTCACCCATCACCAGGGCGTCGGGGAAGAAGTCAGCCGTCACCCGCCGATGGGTCAAGAATGACCGGCTCAACCACGCCGGATACCTCTGGGCGTTCGCCGCCCTGACCTCTTCGCCGGGTGCCAAAGCGCACTACCGAAAGCGCCGCGACGACCACGCGGACTGGCATGCCTCCGCCCTGCGCAACCTCTTCAACCGCATGATCGGCCAGCTCCACCACTGCCTCCAGCACCACAAGTTGTTCGACGAGCGAGAGGCCTTCGCCACCGGGCTGGTCCTCACCGAGAACGCGGCCTGACCTGCTAGGAAGGCTTGTCCGGGCCACGAGAGAGCGTCGATGATTCGGGCATGAGACCTGAAGTGCAGACCTTCGTCGCCGACGGCCCGCTGCCCGACTGGGACGCGGAGGAGAAAGAGATCGAACGGCGCGTCACCCAGCTCGAAGCGATCAGCAAGCCAGTGACGGGAGAGGAAGCCGCTGCCCTCGTCAGCTGCTTCGGCCCCGACGACTGCTACGGGGTCGCCTGGACACTCCTCCACCTCATCGAGACCGGCCCCAACCCGGTCATCAACACCAAGCCGGCCCCGGACACCAACGAGTGGCACCACCGGCTCTACGACCGCGCCGTGTTCGAAGAGCCCAACCCGACGACTTGACGCGTTAGACACGTGAGGTGTCTATGCCCTTCGTCAAGGCGGTGGGGTTGTCGGGTGGGTCTGGCAGTGTGGCTGTCGTGAGTGAGGACGTGTCTGTTCGTGGGGCGGCCGGTGAGGCCATCCGCCCGTGCGACTTCTGGGGTCACCCGGTCGTGATCGACTCGATCGACGAGCGTGACTGCCCTGTGTGTGGCGAGGGCGGTGAGGTTCAGCCCGAGGCGGCCAGCTGGGGTTCGTAGAAGGTTCCGTCGCGGAGCATGGCGAAGAGGACGTCCGCGCGGCGCCGGGCGAGGCAGAGCATGGCCTGAGTGTGGTGCTTCCCTTGGGCGATCTTCTTGTCGTAGTAGGCCCGGGAGGCAGGGTCACCCAAGGCGGCGAACGCGGAGAGGAAGAAGGCCCTCTTGCGAGTTCACCTCCGGGGACCTGACCGCCTCCCGCACCGCCGCCGGGGTGACGGCGGTGCGGATCGACGGCCCCGCCGGGGACATGCGCATCGTGAACCTCAACAGCCGCGGCCGCTACGTGCGTGTCCAGTTGGAGGCGAGCAATCGGCCGCTGTCGCTGGCCGAAGTCGAGGTGTTCGCCCGCTGACCCGTGGGCGGCCCCCAAGCATGGGGGCCGGCCAGCCGACGCCCGCCGGATCCCGACGACCCGGCCCCATCAGCCTGTCATGCGCCGCACCCCTGCTGCCCAGGGCCGATGTCCGCAAGCGCGGCTCCCAGCCGACGTGCACCCTCGGTCAGCTCGGCGTGATCGGCCGTCGCGGCGAACCCGATACGCAGGTGAGCCGCCGGGGACTCGGTGGCGAAGTAGCGACTGCCGGCGCTCACGGCGACGCCACGTTGCCGGGCGGCGCCGGTGAGGACCGTGTCCTCCACCCCCGACGGCAGGCGAACCCACAGGTGCAGTCCGCCCGTAGGCACCCCGGCCACGGTCGCGCCGGGGATCTCCCGCGTGACCGCGGCGGCCAGCACGGCGCACCGCTCCCGCAGCGCCGTACCGAGAGAGCGGACGTGCCGGTCCCAGGAGGGGGAACTGAGCACTTCCAGCGCGGCTTCCTGTAGCGGGCGCGTGACGAAGAAGTCGTCGACCAGGCGCACCGCCCGCATACGCTCCATGACCGGTCCGCGGGCCACCAGCGCCCCGATCCGCAGGCTCGGCGCGGCGGGCTTGGTGAGTGAGGTGACGTGGACGACCGTGCCGTCGCGGTCGTCGGAGACCAGCGGTCGCGGCACGGCGCCGCCGTGTCCCAGGTGCCGTGCGAAGTCGTCCTCGAGTACGAAAGCGCCCGAGGCGCGCGCCACGTCGAGGATCTGGCGGCGCCTTTCGGGCGTGAGCACGGTGCCGGTCGGGTTCTGGAAGGTCGGCTGGCAGTACAGCAGCCGTGCGCCGGTCATCGCGAACGCGTCGGCCAGCATGTCGGGCCGCAGGCCGTCGGCGTCGAGCGGTACCGGAACGGGCCGCAGCCCCGCGGCGCGGGCGGCGGCCAGGGCCCGGGGATAGGTGGGGGACTCGACCAGGACCGGGCTGCCGGGCCCGGCGATGGCCCGGAACGCGATCGACAGGGCGCTCTGCCCGCCGGCGGTGACCAGCACGTCCTCCGGCGCCACGCTGCCGCCGACGCTCCGGGCGAACACGGTGCGCAGCGCCATCAGGCCGCCGGCCGGAGCGCGGTCCCAGGCGTCCGGACGGCGTGCCGCCCGCGCCAGCGCCGCGCTCAGGGCCCGGGTGGGCTGGAGCGAGCGGTGCACGTAACCGCCGTCCAGCGTGATCGTCCCGGCCGGCGGCGGGCCGAGCGGGTCGGCGATCAGATGCGTGTCGACGGCGCGGTCGGTGAGGGCGACCGTCTGCCAGTCGGTATCCGCGCCGCTGTCGTCGGCCGCGTCGCGGAGCCGGCCCAGCTGCGCCGCGAACGTCCCGCTGCCCGGACGGGTCACCACCGCGCCCTCGGCGGCCAGTGCGGCGATGGCCCGCGCCACCGTCGCCGGGCCGACCCGGTACTCCTTGATCAGCTCCCGGCTGCTCGGCAGCCGGTCGCCGGGCGCCAGCCGGGAGACCAGCGTACGGAGGCTGTCGGCCAACTCCCCAGAAGTGCTACCGTCATTCATGAGAGACAACAGTAGCGCTTCCGGTCCTGGTCAGGAAGCACTTCGGCTGGACGTCGCCGCCCTGCGGGCCGACACCCCGGGGTGCCGCCAGGTCATCCACTTCAACAACGCGGGCTGCGGACTGCTGCCGACGCCCGTGACGGACGCGATGGTCGGCCATCTGAACCTGGAAGCCCGGCTGGGCGGTTACGAGGCCGCGGCCGCACGGGCCACCGAAGTCCGCGAGTTCTACACGGAGATCGCCGCCCTCATCAACACCACACCCGACAACATCGCCTTTGCGGGCAGCGCCACCCACGCCTACGCCAACGCCCTGTCGTCGATACCGTTCGAGGCCGACGACGTCATCCTCACCACCCGTGACGACTTCATCTCCAACCAGATCGCCTTCCTGTCCCTGCGCAAGCGATTCGGCGTGCGCATCGTCCACGCGCCCAACACCCCGGAGGGCGGGGTCGACGTGGAGGCGATGGCCGCCCTGATGCGGACCCACCGCCCCCGCCTGGTGTCCGCCACCCATGTCCCCACCAACTCGGGCCTCGTCTCGCCCGTCGCGGAAATCGGCCGCCACTGCCGTGAGCTGGACCTGCTCTACCTCGTGGACGCCTGCCAGTCGGTGGGCCAGTTCGTCATCGACGTGGAGGAGATCGGCTGCGACCTCCTCACCGCCACCTGCCGCAAGTTCCTCCGCGGTCCGCGCGGCTCCGGATTCCTGTACGTATCCGATCGCGTCCTGCGCGCGGGCTACGAACCGCTGTTCATCGACATGCACGGGGCCCGCTGGACCGAGCCGGGCGGCTACGAGCCCGTGGCGACGGCGGCCAGGTTCGAGGAGTGGGAGTTCCCGTACGCCACGGTGCTCGGCAGCGCCGCCGCGGCGCGCTATGCCCGCGAGGTCGGCATCGAGGCCATCGAGCAGCGCACCCCGGCGCTCGCGGCCCGGCTCCGCGAGCGGCTCGCACCGATCCCGGGGGTGCGCGTGCTCGACCGTGGCCCGCGTCTTGCCGCGCTCGTCACCTTCGGGACGGCGGGCTGGCAGCCGCAGCCGTTCAAGGCGGCCATGGACGCCCGCGGCATCAACTCGGCTCTCAGCTTCCGCGAGTTCGCACAGTTCGACTTCGGGGACAAGGACGTCGACTGGTGCCTGCGCCTGTCGCCGCACTACTACAACACCGAGGAAGAAGTGGACCACGTGGCGGACGCGGTCGCGGACCTCACCGGCCGGGGACGGCGATGACCTTCCCCAAGCTCTCAACTCCGTTCGAGCGGGGGAGACCCCATCCGCAGACACGCACCGAGGAGCCGTCCACAAAGAGCCTCTGGCGCCATGGCGACTTCCTCAGGTTCTGGCTCGGCGAGACCCTCTCGCTCCTCGGCACCCAGGTCACGAACCTCGCCCTGCCGCTGACCGCCATCGTCGCCTTCGACGCCACCGACGAGCAGGTCGGTGTCCTGCGGTTCCTGCAGCTCGTCCCGTATCTCGGACTCGCCCTGGTCTTCGGGGTGTGGGTGGACCGGGCCCGACGGCGGCGGATCATGCTCGGCGCCAACCTCGTTCGGATGATCCTGCTGGCTCTCGTCCCCGTCCTGTACTGGACGGACGTGCTCAGCATGGGCTCGCTGCTGGTGATCGCCTGCGCCGTCGGCGTCGCCTCGGTGCTGTTCGACGTGAGCTGGATGTCGTACGTACCCACCCTCGTACGCGACCCCGAGCGCTATGTGGAAGCCGGCGCCAAGATGGGGATGAGCTCATCGGCGGCCGATGTGGCAGGGCCCGGACTCGCGGGTGTCCTGGTCGGCGCCCTGACCGCGCCCGTGGCGCTGATCGTCGACGCGTTCTCCTATCTGGTGTCCCTGATCTCGCTCCTGCTCATTCGCACGCCCGAGCCCCGTCCCGAACCGCCGGCCGCACGCCGGCACCTGCCGACCGAACTCCGGGACGGCTTGCGCTGGGTGCTGAAGAACCCGGTGCTGCGGTCGCTGGCCCTGATCGGGTTCTGCTGCAACTTCTCCATGGTCACCGTGTGGACGATGTTCCTGCTGTACGGGGCACGCGACCTGCACCTGGACTCGACGACCCTCGGCGGCATCTTCGCCACTGCCTCCGTGGGCGGTCTGATCGGCGCGGCGATCTCCCGGAAGGTCATCCGGCGCTTCCGGCTCGGGCTGGTCTACCTCGTCGCCCAGTCGGCCCTCCTTGTCGGCCCGACGCTGATCGCCCTGGCCACCGGCCCCCGGCCGGTGATGGTGGGGACGTTCGTCCTCTCCTTCTTCACCACCTACCTCGGACTCGGCGTCGCGGGCGTCGTCATCGTCAGCCTGCGCCAGGCCAGTACCCCGCAGTCGATGATGGGCCGGATGACGGCGGTCTTCCGTACCCTGCTGTTCGGCGGCGGCGCACTCGGCGGCCTGTTCGCGGGACTGCTGTCCGGCCGGATCGGCGCCCGGGAGGCGTTGACGGTCGCGGCGATCGGCTCCGCCTCCGTACTGATCGCGCTTGTCCTGTCCCCGGTGAGCCGACTGCGTGGCCTGCCGTCGGCACCGGAAGAACCCGTCACGGCGGCAACGGACGGACAGGCCGCCGGCTGACATGGAGCACGTCGAAGGGCCTTCGACGGCCCGCCGCCCGACCGGCTGCGGCGGACCGACGCCGCCTCAGGGCGCTTCCACCGAGGCCGGGCATTACTACCGCACGTCGCCGGTCTTCCGTACGGATGACCCCGCCCACCACTGGCTCGCGGAGACGGTCTTCGTCGGGCTCGCCCGCCCGGGCGGCGAAGGTGCCGTCATCATCCGGATGTACGCGCTCAAGTAGCCTCGCGCTGGATCATTGACAGGAATCCTGTTGATTGCCCAGACTGGAATTCATCAGGATTCCTGTTGGTCTCGGCTTGCGTCGGTGCTTTCGGCGTGTCCTCTTCCCGTACTGACGAGAGGCACCTCCCATAGTCTTCAGGGCAAGGCCGCCGTGAGCGCCGACCTCACCGCGCCCTGGGGCTCCCGCGGTCGACGGTGGGGCTCTCTGACACCGCTGTGCTCAACAGCCGGACGTCGTACTCGGTCCAGCAATCGGAGATCTCGATGCCGACCTCGCTGTTGCAGCGGCCGCACAGCAGGTTCGGTCCGTTGAGCCCGTCCGGTCTGCAACACCCGTAACGCCGCGACGAGTCCACATGGGGCCGCAGCAGGACACCGTCCAGCGGGTTGATCACCCAGGTGGCGATCGAGCCGGCGGGACCGAACGAATCCGGGTCACCGGAGAAGAAGCCCACCCGCACCGTCGACGGGCCGTACGTGTAGTGCTCCCTGCCCTTCACTGACGGCAGCGGCTTCCACTCGCATGGCTCGAGCGGATTCGACAAGGGAGCAGAGCACGACCGACATCTGAAAACGATCAGCACCCTCGACACTCCTCCAGTTCGAACCGCACCCACTGTCGGTATCCAACACTCAAGCCGGCCGAGAGACCTGATCCCGCTTCACGCCGTGCCCTGGACCCCGGCGGTTTCCTCGACCCCTGCGGTGTCCTTCGCCCCAGCGATCCCCTTCGCCCCGGTGGTGATGCCGGCCCCGGAGCTGCCGTCGGCCCCGGCGGGGTCCGTGGCCACGAGGTGGCCGTACCTCTGCCGCAGTTCCCTCTTCAGGACCTTGTGGCTCGGGCCGAGCGGCATCGCGTCCGTCCGCACCACGATCCGGGGGTACTTGTGCCGGCCGAGCCTCGTACGCGACCACTCCCGGAGCTCGTCCTCCGAGAAGTCGACAGCGCCGTCCGAGCCGCCGGCCGCATCCGTCCTCGGGACCACGACGGCGCACACCTCCTCGCCGTGCACCGGGTGCGGCAGACCGATCACCGCCACCTCGGCCACCGACGGGTGATCGAGGAGGATCTCCTCCACCTCCCTCGGGTAGATGTTGAAGCCGCCCCGGATCACGAGGTCCTTCTTCCGGTCGACGACGGTGACGAAGCCGTCGGAGTCCTTGGTGCCGAGGTCCCCGGTCCTGAACCAGCCGTCCACCAGGGCCTTCGCCGTCTCCTCCGGGCGACCGAAGTAGCCCGCGAAGACGTTGTGGCCCCGGACGACGATCTCCCCGAGCGCGCCGGCGGGCAGCAGCTCGACCGAGTCCTCGACGTCCGCGAGCGCGATGCCGACGTCCACCCCCCACACGGCGTGACCGACGGTGCCGGGCCGCACCCCGAACCCGGGGTGGTGCACGGTGGCGCTGGGCGAGGTCTCCGAGAGCCCGTAACCCTCCAGGATCCGGGCGCCGAACACCTCGGCGGCCTCCCGGTGGACCGAGACGGGCAGCGGCGCGCCGCCCGACACGCAGTACCGGGGCTTCGGCAGGATCGTGGACGGCCGGGCGCGGGCCGCCGCGAGCAGCGCCACGTACATCGTGGGGACGCCGTGGAACACCGTGACGCCCTCCTCGACCATCAGGTCGAGTGCCCGGTGGGGATCGAAGCGGGTCTGCATCACCAGCGTCCCGCCGATACGGAAGAGGGCGTTCATCGACACGGACTGGCCGAAGGTGTGGAAGAGCGGGAGACAGCCGAGGGCGACGTCCTCGCGGCTCAGGTCGATGACGTCGAAGGCGTTGACCGTCGCGTTCATGACGAGGTTCGGATGCGTCAGGATCGCGCCCTTGGGCCGTCCCGTGGTCCCGCTCGTGTAGAAGATCACCGCCGGGTCGCCGGGGTCGGTGCTCTCGTACGAGGCGAGGGGCCCGACCGCCCCCGCCGCCGCCTCCAGCGTGTCCACCCACGCGTCCGGCGTCCCTTCGACCGCCCGCGCGCCGATCACGGGAACACCGGCGGTGGCCGCGGCGGCGGCGCCGGTCTCCATGAGCCCCTCGGCGCAGACGAGGAGGCGCACGTCGGCGTCGCGGAGGACGTACGCGATCTCATCGGCGGTGAGGAGGAGATGGACGGGCACGACGACCGCGCCCGCGGCCAGGATGGCGTAGTAACTCCGCGGGAATCCCGCACAGTTGGGCATCATGAGCGCCACGCGGTCCCCCGGGCCGATGCCGAGGCCGCGCAGGGCGCCGGCCTGTGCCAGGGCTTCGGCCCAGAGTCGCTCGTAGGTGATCCGGGTACCGCCGTCCACGACGGCGACGCGGTCGGCGTGGCGGTGGGCGGACTCGGCCAGGACGGCGGCGAGCGACAGGGTCATCGAGGTCTCCAGGGGCGGTGAGGCTGTGGTCGGCCCGTCGCGCCCGATGCCCGGGACGACGCGCACGGCTCACCTCACCGTGATCACCCGGCGACGGACAAGGGTTCCCCGAAGAGGCGGGATCCGCGCACAGGAGTCCGCGCGCGGGCTGTACCGGCGCACAACTCCCCCTCGCGCGGCGGGACCTCGGCGCGGCACGGGACTGGTCGCGCGCACAGATCCCAGGGCCGTTCCGGTGTGCCGGTGACCCGTCTGCGGGCGTGCCCCTGCCCCGACGGCCCGGACCGTGTTCTCGTGGGGCCCTTCCGCCTCCCCCCCCGTGCCCCGGAGAACCATGACCGCCTACGTCTTCCTCGCCGCCGAGCCGTCCGTGTCCGCCGGTGACACGCGGAGCGCGGTCCTGATCGGCTTCCTTCTCGTCGTCGTCGCCGCGCTCTTCGCCTGTCTGCTCCTGGGGCCGCAGCGCGAGGAGGCGGAGAGCTTCTACGTCGGCCGACGCCGGAACAAACCCCTGCGCAACGGCCTCGCGCTGGCGGGTGACTACGTCTCCTCGGCGACCGTGGTCGGCACGGCGGGGACCGTCGCCCTCATGGGGTTCGACGGCCTGTTCGTCGCGGGCAGCACTCTGGCCGCCCTGGGCGTCCTGTACTTCCTCGCCGGACCCCTGCGGGCGCGCGGACGTTTCACCCTCGCCGACGTCTTCGCGGACCGGGCGCCGGGGACGGCGGTGCGGGTCACGGCGGCCGTCGTCACCCTGCTCGTATGTCTGCTCTACCTCGTCGTGCAGCTCTCCGCGGTGGCGCTGGTGACCGCGCAGCTCCTGGGCCTGGAGACGGTGGGCGCCCAGCGAGCGATCGCCGTGATGACCGGTGTACTCATCACCTGCGCCACGGCCGTCGGGGGGATGCGCGGCGCCACCGCCCTCCAGACGGCGAAGTCGGTCGTCGTCCTGGTGGCGCTGACCCTTCTCGTCGGCGCGATCCTCTCCCGCTTCGGCTGGAATCCGGCCGCCCTGCTGGACGCCGCCGAGACCACCAACGGCGCCGGTCCGGCGTACTTCCGGCCGGGGCTCCTCCAGCGTTCCAACCCGAGCGCCAGCTGGACCTTCGACTTCGTCGGGCTGCAGCTCAGCATCGTGCTCGGAGCGGCCGTGATGCCGCACGTCCTGATGCGCCTGCACGCCACGCCCGGCCCCGAGGCGGCGCGCCGGTCCGTCCGCGGCGCGCTGCTCGTGGTCGGGACCGTCATCGTGTTCACCGTACTGATCGGTCTGGGCGCCGCGGCGACCGTCGGGGGCGCGAAGCTGGCCGCGGTGAGCCCCGGAGGCACCGGCGCGCTGATGCTCACCACCGGCACCCTCGCCGGGGGCCCCGGCTCCGCGCCGGGAGCGGTGCTCTTCGTCCTCGTCGCCACCGCCGTCTTCGCGACCTCCCTCGCCGTCATCGCGGGCATCACCCTGACGGCCTCGGCCGCGATCGGCCACGACCTCTACCGGCACGCACTGCGTCGCACGGACGGACAGGACAAGGGAGTCGAGATCAGCACCGCCCGCTGGGGCGCGGTCGCCGTGAGCGCGGCGGGCATCGCGCTCACGTACGCGGCCCTCGCATGGAACATGCAGATGTTCAGCTGGGTGGCCCTCGCCCTCGCGGCCTCCAGCCTCCTGCCCGCCCTCGTCTACTCCCTCTTCTGGGGCCGCTTCACCGAACGGGGCCTGCTGTGGACGCTCGCGGGCGGCGCCGCCTGCGTCCTCGTCCTCCAGGCCTTCACTCCCGTGGTCTCGGGCCTCCCCTCGTCGCTCCTCCCTCACCACGACTTCGCCTGGCTCCCCCTCCAGTCCGTCGCCCCGGTCTCCATCCCGGTCGGCTTCGCCCTCGGCTGGCTGGGCAGCGTCACGGGCAGGCCTTCCCACCCCGGCGGTGACACCGTCGTGCTCCGCGGCACGGGACTGTTCCCGCGTCGCCGACGGGCCACGCCCGAGACGGCGGGTACGGCCCGGGACGATCACGGCCCGGAACTCGCCGAGGTGCCCGTCGCGGCATCGACAGCCCCGGCCTCGGCCCGCCCATCGAGACCGGGCAGGAGCCGACCATGACGGCGCTGGTGTCCGGGCCGGGTGCCGAGCGCGGTACCCGGCCCTGGCGGCGTGGCCTCGGCCGTGGGGGCGTGAACCGGCGGGCACGGCGCCGCACTCCGAGGACGTCTTCACGGGGCGCGTGGTGGCGTTCGAGGAGCGGCGGGAGATTGAGCACTGGACGACGGACATCTACCGGGTCGACGTGGTCTCGGTACTGCGCGGGGACGTGCGGGGCACGGTGCGTGTCACGTTCGCGCCGGACGAGGAGCCTGCTCAGCGGCTGGTGGACGGCGAGACGTATGTGTTCGCGACCCAGGCTTGGGAGGACGGCGAGGTGGTGAAGGACGGCCAGGTGCTGATGTTCCAGGGCAAGATGCAGCCCGTGGACGACACGCAGCTGGCCGCGTGGAAGAACCGTGGCGCTGCCGCTGGCGCCCGAGTAGCCGGGAGGCGAGGTGGCGGGGGAGTACCTGGCCGGCGGCCGTACTCCCCTTCACCTTCCACGGGCGAGGTCAGCCGATGGGGCGGGAGCATCGTCATGGACTCGCCCCGGGGGGCGTACTCCTCCTTGAACGCGCCGCGCAGGGCGGAGGAGCGCATGCAGGCGCCGGGCTTGAGCACTCCCGTACGCCCGTACGGGAGTGCTCGGACTCGATGACACGTTGGCCCAGAGGAAGAAGCTCAGCTCCTCAGCCTTGCGCGGTGACTGCTCGGCAGTGTGCCGCGCCAGAGTGTGGACCCTTCCCTGGCGACCCGGCTCAGCGGGTCAGCGGGTCGGCGGCGCAGGGGTCAGCGGGTCAGTGGGGCAGTGGCGCAGGGGTCAGCGGGGCAGCGGCGCAGTGGTCCAGGCTGGGGGCCTCTTGTCGCGGAACGCGCGGGTGCCTTCGGCTGCCGAGGCCGTGGCGAAGACGGGGCCGGTGAGCGGGTCCTGGACGGTGAAGGCCTCATGGTCGTCGAGGCCGCGAGTGGTGTCGACGACCTGCCGGGTGATCCGAACCGCATGCGGGGAGTTGACGCGGATGCGGTCGGCGAGAGCGATCGCGGCGTCGAGGGCTTCGCCCTCGCCGGTGAGCTGGTTGACCAGTCCGTGACGGGCGGCGTCCGCGGCCGGGAGCGCCGATGCGGTCAGGAGCATCTCCATGGCCAGGTGATGCGGGAGGCGCGCGGGCAGGCGGATGGCTCCGCCTTCCGAGGCGACGAGGCCGCGGGCGACTTCGGGCAGGGCGAAGAACGCGGTGTCGGCGGCGGTGATCAGGTCGCAGGCGAGGACGAGTTCGAAGCCGCCCGCCACCGCCGCCCCTTCGACGGCGGCGATGAGCGGCTTCGACCGGCGGGCGCGGGTCAGTCCGGCCAGCCCCCGGTCCGCGATCCGCGGTACTCCCTCGTCGGGGAAGGCTTTGAGGTCCATACCGGAGCAGAAGTGGCCGCCCGCGCCGGTCAGGACGCCGACCTCCAGTTCCGGATCGGTCTCCAGGAGGGTGAGTGCGGTATCGACGGCCTCGGCCAGGGCCTGGTCGACGGCATTGCGGACGTGGGGCCGGTTGAGGGTGATGACCAGGACGCCTCCGCGCCGCGCGGTCAGCACCACCTCTTCCATGGTTTCCGTGTTCATCGTGTGTCCTTCCAGCTCGGGGGAGAGGGCGGTGTCGGCGGGAGGGGTCATTGCCGGACGAGGGGCAGCGCGGCGAGTCCGCGCATGACGCGGGCCGGGCGCCAGGGCAGCTCGTCGGCGGGCTTGGCCAACTGCACCGTGCCCAGGCGTTCGAGCAGCAGGGGGAAGGCCACCGCGCCTTCGAGGCGGGCGAGGGCCGCACCGATGCAGAAGTGCGGCCCGTACCCGAAGGCGAGGTGATCGCCCGGCGTCCGGCCGAGGTCGAGCCGGTCCGGATCGGCGAACCGCCGCCCGTCCCGGTTGGCCGACCCGATCAGAAGGCTGACGATCTCCCCCTCACGGATGGTCCGCCCGTGCAGGCGGATCGATTCGCCCGCGCACCGGAAGGTCGCGTCCCGCACGGGGGAGTCGTAGCGCAGGAGCTCCTCGACCGCGCTCGCCAGGAGCACTGGCCCTGTCTGAGGCCCGGTCAGGCGCGCGGCCTCGGCCGGATGGTGCAGCAGGGCGAGCATCCCGTTGCCGATCAGGTTCATGGTGGTGTCATGGCCGACCAGCAGCAGCAGGTAGGCGGTGGAGCGCAGCTCCTCCTCGCTCATCGCACCGCTCTCGTCGCCGGCCCGGACCAGGGCGCCCAGCAGGTCCACGCCGCCGCTCTCCTGCCCGGACCGCTTCCCGGCGATCAGGGCGTCCAGCAGGTCGTGCAGGTCCCGCTCGGCGCGGCCCGGGTCCGCGGACGTGTCGGGGGCGATGGTGGCCATGAGGGTGTCCCTGGTCGCGGCGTTGTCCAGGTGCTCGGGAACGCCGAGGATCGCGCAGATCATCCGGAACGTCAGCGGGGCCGCGAAGTCCGCGATGACGTCGACGTGCACGCTGTTCTCGACCCGGTCCAGCAGCCGGTGCGCGACTTCGGTGATGAAAGGTTCCAGCAGAGCGATGCGACGCGGCACGAACGCGGTGTTCACCAGGGTCCGCAGCCGCGTGTGGTCCGGGGGATCGGCGTGGACCAGATGCCGGTTGAGACCGGCCGGCCCCGGCACGTAACCGGGAGCTCGGCCCGGGTCCTTGCTCAGACGGGGGTCGGTGAGCAGGGCGCGCACGTCCTCGTACCGGGAGATCTGCCACACCGCGGGCCGGCCGGGCCTGCGTTCCACGTGGGCGGGTGCGTGGCGGCGCTGCCAGGCGAAGTACGGGTAGGGATCCCGCACCCGCGCCGCCAGCAGGTCGGCAGGCGGTCGGGCGAAGGCTTCAGCAGGCACGGCATCTCCGGTTCGGCGTTTCTCGACAGACACCACACCAACGAAGGCACACATGATGAGATGCGGCAGAAACGGTCCCTCCTGGCGCAACCCGTTCCGCGGGGGACGTTCGCTATGGGTCCTTAGCCGAGCTCGAGGAAGTTGACTGAGGCAAAGCCCCTCACTGGTGGCAGCGTCCGGCCCGGCTGTGGTTTCGAAGTCGTCCCGCTGGACGGAACCGACACCCACAACCGACGTCGACGCGAACAAGGCGTCGTCTCCGCGGCAGCGGGCAGCCTGACCAGCGAAGACGCCTTGCCCGCGGTGACGGACGCAGCCGATCATTCGCCCATGAGACCCGAAGCGCGGACGTGCGTCGCCGACGGCCCGCTTTCCGACTGGGACGCGAGAATAGCCGCCGGCGGCTGCGGCGCGAAGCGGGTGGGGATGTCCTAGAAGAGGCCCCCGCGTTCCTCTGCCTTGCGGCCACGCTCATCGGGGGATGCCGCGGGAGCGTCGCCGTAGGTGTACGCGGTGCGGATGTGTCCGTCGCGGGCATGGACGACGACCTGCGCGGGGGTGTGCTCCTTGGCATGCTCGCGTGCGGAGGCGATCGCGTCCTTCTGTGTTCGGTGCGGCTCGTGCAGCAGTCGGCGGCCTTCCCTGCCCGCGACCTGCCATTTCACGCCCGCGGCCGCCGCCCGCTCGCTGGACGGTGCGACGTGGTACACGGTCCGCTTCGCTGCCATGATCTTCTCCTTGCCTCCAGGTGGACTTCCGTTGCCGGACTCCTGCAGCGCTCCGGTGTAGTGGTCGGTCGTCTTCGGCTCGTCGACCGAGTCGACGGACACCGTCTCCACCAGGGCGAACGCGCCCGTCCTCCATATGCGCCTGCCACGGGGGCACGTCCTGCTTCCCGGTCGCGGCTCCAAGCTTGACAGGTACCGTGACCAGGCCAAACAAGACGGCTCCGGACCAAAACGGACGAGGCATCCACGCTCCTCCAGTCCCCCTGGACGTGCTCCCAGGCTATGCGGACCCGGCCCGTGATCGCACCCTCCTGCGTGCCTGGTGCCTGGTGCCTGGTGCCTGGTGCCTGGTGCCTGGTGCCGCGGACCCGGAGCCCGTACGGCGCGCACTGCGGGAAAGGGCGCCGTACGAGCGTGCGTGGTCCTGAAGGAGGTGATCGATGTGCCGCGCGCTGACGGAGATCTCATCCAAGATCCGTCGGCTCCGTGCCCGGGGCGGCCGTCGAGGGCTGACGGCGACGCCAAACGTTCGGGTCGGGTCGTGTACGTGCCTGTGCCGCTGCGGGTGACGGACTGGGCGACGGTCAGGGTGCCGGAGGCGGTGTCCTTGAGGGCGTCGGCGGCACGCACAACACGGCGGAGGTCGTCACGGTGGCGTCGGCGGCCAGGACGTAGTACGCCGTGCCGGAGAGGCCGAGGGCGATGGCTGCGGTGCCGGCCGTGATCCAGGTGCGCTGGGTCACGTCACTCGCGTGCCTGGTCGTACATGGCCCTTCTCGGTCCAGCGGATCTCCCCGCTGTCGACTGCCGGGGCGGGTAACGTTCGGTACGCACCCATCACAGTAAGTGACTGTGGTGGGTTGGTGGAGACACCGGCGGCGGAGCTCACGTGTGGGTGACGCCCGAACCGGCCACTCCCGGGGCCGTCAGCAAGCCCGTCACCGTGGGCGTGAAGCCGCAGCTCGTCCGCGTGGTGCAGCACGCCGATCGGCTCCGTGAGGGGGAACTCCGGCCCGGCCCGGAAATGGGGCCGCAGCGGTGAGCCGGCGCGAGGCGGGTGGCATGCCACGGGGAGCCGCTGCCCCTTCGCGGATCACATCGCCCGGTGCCCGGCGGCGAAGCCGACGGACACCGGGGGGTGTCACCGTGATCCGAGCGAGTGGCTGCGGGGCGAGGACGTCACGTCACGGGAGCGCCGTAGACGGCCATCTCGTAGACGGAGTAGCCCCAGGAGGTGGCGCGGGCGACGCCCTGCATGCGGACGTGGGTGACGGGGCTGTCGGATGTGAGCCGGATGACGTCGTTACCGCAGGAGGGCGGCCGACGGGTGGCCGCGGGAGTCCAGTTCACGCCGTCGTCGGAGGTCTCGATGCGGTACTCGGCCGCGCACGCCGCCTCCCAGGCGAGGGTCACCGCGGCGATCCTGGCCGGCGTCGCGAGCTTGACCTCCACCCACTCGCCGTCGCCGTACCCGGATGCCCAGCGGGTGCCGGTGGAACCGTCGTTGACGTGGCGGGCCGCCAGCCGGTCGAGGTTGCCCTCGACGCTGGACGCCCGCGCCGTGCCCTTCAGCGCGAGGTTCTCGCCGCCGCCGGCCACGTCCCACAGCTCCAGCATGACGTCGGATCGTACGAGGAAGGCGTCGAGGACGCCGTCGCCGACCTTCACCCGGGCCTTCCCCCAGGTGTTGCGTGCCGGGTCGACCCGTACCGCCCCGGCCTGTTCCTGGAGGTCACGGGAGTGGGCGAGCAGCGTCTGCGAACGGTCCTGGTCGCCCGCCTGACGTGCGGCGACGGCGTCCACCATGGCGACCGTCGCCCGGCCCCACAGCTCCGTGGCGTCGAGCCACGCGTCTGCGTCGGCCACGAAGCCCGCCTGCACGGCGCCGCCGCGGATCAGCGCCGGGGCCTCTGCGACGGAGACGGCGTAGGTCCGCAGTTCGGCCAGGGCCTCGGTACGCCGGCCGGCGCTCCACTCCGCCCAGAAGCGCTCGATCCGGCGCTTGAGTTCGGGTGCCTGCTCCTGCCACGGCGTCGCCCCGAAGGTGGGCGCGAGGTGCTCCAGGTCCGCGAAGACGCGGAGCGCCGCGGCCGCCGCGTCGTCGCCGCCCGCGAGATAGCTCGTGGCCCGCGTCCAGCTCGCGCCGGCGTCGTAGCCGCGGTCGTTCCACGTGAAGTCGGCCGCGCCGAACACCGCGATCTTGCTGGCGTAGGGCTGGTTCATGGGGTTGGCGACGATGCCGTTCAGATGCGCGGACAGCCCGGCCTCGCGCTTGTCGTACGGGGCGAGCAGCAGTCGGCCGCTGGTGGCGCCGAAGTCGTTGACCGGGTAGTTGTCCCAGACGAAGACGTTGCGGCCGAACAGCTTCGAGGCCGCGTCCGCCTGCGCGTTGGTAATCGACGGCGGGACGACGTCGGTGCCGGTCCACATGACGACGACCGCGGGGTCGAGGGCGGCCCGCAGGGTCCGCTTGTACGCCGAGTCGTCGAGGTCCCCGTACTCCGTGGGCACCATCTGCAGGGGCAGCGTCCCCGGGTGGGAGGCGACGAAGGTGCGCTGGACGTCGTTGAGCAGGTCCACCTGCGCCTGTGCGGCGGCGGCGCGCCCTGGAGACCCGTAGGTCCTCCGGTCCCCGTCGCAGTTCCACGACGTGTAGTTGATGTCGTCCAATGGGATGGAGAACGCCCGGGCGCCCAGGTCGTGGACGGCCTGCAGCTTCGCCTTCAGCGCGGCGCGGTCCGCGGGGTCGGAGTAACAGATGGACGCGCCCGGCGACACGGCGAAGGTGAACCGCACGTGGTTGGCGTTCGCCCGCTCGATCAGCCCGCCCAGCTCGGCGAGCTTGTCCGACGGGTACGGCTGACGCCACTTGTCGCGGTGGTACGGGTCGTCCTTCGGGGCGTACACGTAGGTGTTGGCCTTGACGTCGCCGTAGAAGTCCATCTGGTCCAGGCGCTCGGCCGGGGTCCACGGTGCGCCGTAGAAGCCCTCGATGGTGCCGCGCAGAGGCATGGAGGGGTGGTCGCTGACGCGGGCTCCCGCAATGCTCCAGCCGTCATCGGCGGTGCGGACGAAGAGCTGTCGCAGCGTCTGGACGGCGTAGTACTGGCCGGAGGCGTCCGTGCCGCCCAGCGCGACCTGCCGCTCCGGGGCGTCCGCGGTCACCCGCAGCGCGTAGCCCTCGGCGTGACCGGGGACGTTCGTGCCGTCGAGAGCCGCGGCGATGTCGGGCCGCGACGCGGGCCCCAGCCGTACGGTGAGCAGGCCGCGCGGACCGGTGTGACCGGGCGCCACGACGTCCACCCGGTCGGCGCCGTGGGCCCGCAGCTCGCGTACGAGGCGGTCGAGGGCGGCCGGGTCGGTGCGGTCGTCGGCGGCGACGAGGACCCGCCCGGTGACCACGGCGTCCGTCCCCGACCTGCCGATCGACTGGGGTGTGGGGGAGACAGGGGGAAGGGGGGCGGCGACGGCGGGTGCGGTGCGTACCGGCGCGGTGTGGGCCGGTTGTCCCAGGCTCATCTGTCCGGCGGCGAGCCCGACGACGAGGAGCGAGGTACTGAGGAGAGAGCGGGGTCTTTTCACGGCTGCCTCCGACGGGGGGAGAGGCAGTGCTGCCGAAGTGGCAGCCCTGCACAACTGCGGTATTTGACAAGGATGTTGCGAAAGTGTGAGCGGTACACGCTCGCACGATGCCTCACGCATTGTCTAGACCACTTACCGTGTCTGTCGTCCGGCTGGGGCAGCCGGCGCTCCGGCCCCAGGAGTTGTCGTCAAACAGTCACGCCCGCATGAGGAGTGGGGCGAGGGTGACGGCTGCTTGACAGGACTCGGCGGTCTTGTCGTGGCGGGGGCGATTCCGAGCCATTGCTTCAAGCGGTTGAAGCACCGTTCCGCGACGTTGCGCCGCTTGTGGACGTCGCGGTCGAAGGCCGGCGGGCGGCCGCCCCGGCTGCTGGCCGCTCCTCCGTGGACGGCAGCGAGATCGCGTGGGACGACGAGTCGAATTTCGACGACGCGCGCAAGCATGCGGCCAAGGTCTGGACGGCGGGCACGCTCAAGCAGGTGAAGATCAAGCCCGACGGGGCGACGTCCTACGCCGATCTGGAGTGGCGGGACGCCAACAGGGTCACCGGCCAGTGGCGCGACGTCTACGGCAAGTGGGCCGCGAGGCACGGGCGGGACGGGCCACGGACGCGGATTCGAGCGCGGGCTCGCTGCTTTGCCCGGCCGGGAGGTCTCGGGACCAGACGGGAGGGGAGGTACTGTCCAGCCACCGCCGACCGCAGTGTCATGTCCGGGACGATGTCACCAAGGCCGCGCGAACTCCTGAGTGACGTCGCTCCAGGCGCATCCCCCCCCCCGCGGCTACCCAGTGATGTGGACTCGGAGCTCGTACGGAGCGCCACTGCTGATCGCCCCGGCCTGTTCGATGAGGTCGGCGCCGGTGAAGCCGAGGAGGGCACGGTCGGCGGCCGCGCGGAGCAGCGGCACGATCTCGTCGACCGGCCGGCCGCGGTGCGACACGGCGAGCTCGACGTAGGCCCGCTGGTACGGGGCGCCGTACGCGCTGCTGGGGTCGTGGAGGAGATGGTCGATGTGCCGTGCGTTGACGAAGATCTCTCCCATGGTCTGCTCCCGTGCATTCGGCGGGCCGGGCTGTTCCGGCCCTCGCACTGACGACGCTACGAGCCACCACTGACATTCATACTCGAACGCGGGTTCCGGCGGTCGTGGCTCTGCCACTGACTGACGCCCTGCTGGGCTGTCTTACGACCTGGGGAGCGATTGACGGTGCTCAGGTTGAGTGGACTTCGACCGTGCGGCCGTCGGGGTCGGTGAGGATGTGGCGTCCTGGCGTGAGTGGCGGAGTAGCCGTGCTGCCGTCGACGGCCAGGCCGAGGCGCAGTGCGTCCGTCTGACGTCCAGGGCGGGCTGGGTAGAGCTCGAACACCATGCCGTTTGGAAGGACCGCGGCGTAGTGCTCGGGGCCCTGGCCGTGCCGCTCCGCGGCGAAGTCCAGGCCAAGGCCCTGGTAGAAGCGCCAGCATTCCTCAAGCTGCGGCGAGTACAGCACCAGCAAGGTCACGCCGACTGGCTTCGGGTCACTCATCGGTTCCTGGCCTTTGCTGACGTTGACGGGGATTGAACCGTAACGCAGCAAGGGCCGCACGGGTTGGGCGAGTTGTGAGGCTTGCCTGGGCCCGTGCGGCCTGTTCCCATCCTGCCCTGTCCGGGGTCTCTCGTGCACACTTCGGCGAGTTGCTCGAAGAACTCGCACCCAAGTGGCAAGCCGCCCGGGAGTCGTCCCTGCGCGAGCGGCGCGGCGGGGACCGCAGGAGGGCACCCGGAGCCGGCCCCAAGCAGCGGCTCGCGTTCACTGACCGGCTGCTGGTCACACTCGTCCACCTTCGACTGGGACTGCCGCATGTCGCCCTGGCCGAGCTCTACAGCGTGGACCGCTCGACGGTGTCCGGGGCGATCCGCGAGGTCCGCACGCTCTTGGCCGCCCGCGGCTTCGCCGTACCCGACCGCCCCGGCCTGCGACTGCGCACCCTGGAGGACCTGTTCGCCTACGCCGACGCCGAGGGTGTCCGGCTGCGGATCGACGGCACCGAAGTCCAGGTCCGCCGTCCACGCTCGGGCCGCCCCGGCCGCAAAGCGTTCGTGTCGGGCAAGAAGCGGCAGAACACCATCAAGACCACCACCTTCAGCGACGCCCAGGGCCGCACCCTGTTCAGCGGTGTGATCCGCCCCGGACGCATGCACGACCAGACGGCCGTCCGCACCGAAGGCATCGCCGAACAGTTCCACCGACACCCGAGGGTCCGGGCCGAGGTCGACGAGGGCTACCGGGGCCTTGTCAACGAGTTCCCTGCCCAGGTCAGCGCCCCTCCGAAGAAGCCCAAGGACGACGCGCCGCTGAGCGAACACCACGCCTGGCGCGAGCAGCGGCGCCGCCAGTCCTCCAGGCGGATCTGTGTGGAACACACGAACGCCGAGTTCAAGCAGTGGCGACCGCTGCAGCGGTTCACCGGGCGCCGGGAGATCTACGCCGAGACCCACCTAGCCATCGCCGGCCTGGTCTCCGACCGCTCCGCACGACGGACCACCTGTCGAAAGCCGAGCACCGAGCTCGTGCTCGCCCGCCCGACCGCCTGCTGATCACCCACCAGCCGAACCGCCAGGCGAGCATGCCCGCACGTCAATCGCTCCCAAGGTCGTTAGCGCTGTGACGCCCGGCCGCCCGGAACCGTTCTTGGCTCCGGCCAGATGGAACATGACCTGACGGAGCTTGGTCCGAGGCCCCCGCGCCCTCTCAGCAGGTGTGGGAGGGGGAAGAGGGAGGGGGAGGGCCGGCACCGCCCTCCCTCACGACACGCGCCGCGCCCGCGTCGCGAGGGAGGTGACCCGGCGGCGGCGTTCCTCGCGGGCCCGGGTGTGGCGGTCCAGTTCCTCCATGAGGCGGCGCCCCCGGTGGTCCGGGTCGAGTTCGTCGAGGACGCGGTCGATCTCGGCCAGCAGGGCCCCGTACAGCTGCCAGTGGCCGGGATCGTCCTCCGCCTCGCTCCGCAGCATCCCGGCGGCGCGGTCACGGGCGGCACGGGCCGCTCGGAGCTCCTCGCCGAGGTGGCCCTCCGCCCGCTCCGAGCCGGCGCTCGAGTGGGAGGTGACGAGGACGGCGAAGGTCACGAGCACGTCAGCGAGGTGCCGTACGGTCTCCTGGAGGGCTTCGGCCGTCTCCTCGCGGAAGAGTGCCGCGCCGTGCCGGTCCTTGGCGAGGTCCGTCAGGGTACGGGTGAGGACGCGCAGCACGACCGCGCAGATCTCCAGGGTGTCGAGCCCGGTGCGCAGCACGATGCGGTGCAGCAGCCCCTCCTTGACGCGCGGGTTCATCCGGAGGCTGTCCTCCGCCTGCCGCAGGGCGGCGTCGACGTCGGCGACGTCGTTGTCGAGGAGCCGCGCTTCGTGGAGACGCGCGACGGCCCGCTCCGCAGGCGCGGGCGAGGCGGCGGATTCGGGACCGCGCTCGGGATCGGGACGGCGGTAGGGGTCGGTGAGCTCCTCACCGATGTCGAGGAGCAGCTGGCGCATCCGCCGGGCCAGGTCCACGATCGAGTCCCCTGCGGTGTCCACCCAGACCGGCGGCACGAGCAAGACGTTGAACAGCAGACCGACGACCGCGCCGATCAGTGTCTCCAGGACCCGGTCCCACGCGGTGTTGGCGACCTGGGTGACACCGAGCACGAGCATCGCGCTGATGGCCACCTCGGGGATGAACTCCTCGACCCGGACGAACCGCCCCACGACCAGCGACGCCAGGATGACCAGGGCGAGGCTCCACCAGGTCAGCCCGACGAGCGCGCTGAACGCGATGGCGATGAGGACGCCGACGACGACGGAGTTCACCCGCCGCAGGCTCGTCTTGAGCGTCGAGTACAGCGTCACCTGAACGACGAGCAGGGCGGTCAGAGGGGCCGTCAGAGGCGCGGGTTCGGCACTGAGCTGGAGGGCGACCACGTACGACAGCGTTGCCGCGGCCGTGGAACGCACGGTCTGGACCACGAAGGGGTCCCGCCGCCAGCGCTGCCACCATGGCCATCGGCGTGGGTGGACGAACCAGTCGGAGGGGCGCGGCATGCGTACTCCTTCTCCGGTCGGTGGCGGCGTGCTGGAGGCGCCTTCCCGCCCCCGTGCCGTCGAATCGCGATCGTTCGCGGTGTCGACCGCGAGCGCGCGTCGACGCGCCGATGACCACCCGACGAATTTGTCCGGATCCTCCCCGGAACGACCGGAGACTCGTGAAGCCCGGCGTGCCGAGAAGGTGCCGGGAGGGCGCCCGCCGGCCTGTGGTCACCGGTGCGAGTGCCATGCTCCGGGACACCGCGGGCCGGGTGCGCCCCGGCCGGTCGACGAACGTCCGGACACGCCCCACGCCGTCCACGGCCTCGTCTCCGCTGCCTGAACGATCACCGGTGTTGAACACGCCGGAAGCTTCGTACTCTTCCGAAGCGCTCTGCCGCCGCCGCAGCACCGCTGAGGAAGGACCGGAAGCACCATGCCACCGATGCTGAGCATCGTCGTACCCGTATTCGATGTCGAGCTCTACCTCTCCGCCTGTCTCGATTCGCTGGTCGGCCAGCGAATCGACGACACGGAGATCATCGTCGTCGACGACGGCTCGGCGGACGGCAGCCGCCGGATCGCCGACGCGTGGGCGCGCAAGGACTCCCGGGTACGGGTCCTCGAGCAACGCAACTCCGGCTTGAGCGCCGCCCGCAACACCGGCGCGCGGGCGGCGCGCGGGACGTATCTCGCCTTCTGCGACGGCGACGACATCGTGCCGTCCGGCGCGTACGCCGCCCACATCGCCTCGCTCGAAGCCTCCGGATCCGACTTCTCGACCGGCGACGTGCGGCGGATCGACAGCACCGGCGTGCGGCCCCACCCCGGATACCGGGACGTGTTCGCGGGAAACCGGCACCGCACCCACATCCGCCGCCACACCGCACTGGTACGCGACCGCATGGTGTGGAACAAGGTGTTCCGCCGCTCCTTCTGGACCTCGCGGGAGCTGGCCTTCGTGCTGCCGGCGTACGAGGACGCGCCGGTCATGATGCGCGCGCACATCGAGGCCTCGGCGGTCGACGTCCTCTCGGAGGTCGTCTACTACTGGCGGATCCGCGAGGCCGGCGCGCCCTCGATCACCCAGCGGCGCGACGAGCCCGCGAACCTCGCCGCCTGCATGCGCATGGTGGTCGACACCTTCGACGTCATCACGGGGCTGGCCGAAGACCTCATCCTCCCGTACGCGGACGACATGTGCCGCGGCGATATCCGGGACGCGCTCGACGGCCTGAAGCTGCATGACGAGCGATCCCTGGCCGAGGCGCTGTCGCTGGCGCGCTCGTTTGTCGAGCGGGTACCCGCCGAGCTCATCGGGGCCCTGCCCGCAGCGGACCGACGTCTGATGAACCATCTGGTCCGCGGCGAGCTGGCCGAGATCCGGCAGCTCGTGAACGAGGCCCCACACACCACCGCGAACGAAAGGGAACCAGCACAGTGAGCGCCGAGACCGCCCTCGAATGGTCAGATCTCGATGACAAGGCGATCGCGGTCAGTCGTGCCCTCGCAGCCGACGCCGTCCAGCAGGCGGGCGGCGGCCACTCCGGCGCGGCGATGGCGCTCGCCCCGGCGACCTACCTGCTCTTTCAACACCTGATGCGGCACGACCCGGCGGACCCGGCGTGGATCGGCCGCGACCGGTTCGTCCTCTCGTGCGGGCACACGAGCCTGGCGCTCTACGTTCAGCTGATCCTCTCGGGCTACGAGCTGTCCGTCGAGGATCTCGCGCGCCTGCGGCAGTGGGGATCACCGACCCCCTCGCACCCGGAGTACGGCCGCACACCCGGCGTCGAGATGACGACCGGGCCTCTCGGCCAGGGCCTCGCGACGGCGGTCGGCATGGCGATGGCGGCGCGGAAGCAGCGCGGTCTGTTCGATCCGGACACCCCGCCCGGCCGGTCCGTGTTCGACCACACCGTCTGGGTGATCGCGTCAGACGGCGATCTCCAGGAGGGGCTGACCAGCGAGGCGTCCTCCCTCGCCGGCCATCAGGGGCTCGGCAACCTCGTCCTCCTCTACGACGACAACCACATCTCCACCGAGGGCGACACCGATCTGGCGTTCAGCGAGGACGTGCTCGCACGCTACGACGCCTACGGCTGGCACACGCAGCGTGTCCGGGACATCAATGACCTCTCGGCGCTGCACGGCGCGCTGAGCGCGGCGCGCGACGAGGCCGACCGTCCGTCGATCATCGCGGTCGAATCCGTCATCGCCTGGCCGGCGCCGAACGCCCGGGGCACCGCGAAATCGCACGGTGGGCCGCTGGGCGCCGACGAGGTGGCGGCGACCAAGCGCCTGCTGGGACTCCCCGAGGACCGGACCCTCCACATCCCCGACGACGTGCTCCGCCACACGCGTCAGGGCGCTGAGCGGCGCCGTGAGGAGCGCGGGGATTGGAACGTGCGGTTCGACAAGTGGCGCGCCGGCAATCCGCGGGCCGCGGAACTCCTCGACCGGATGATGAGCGGGGGCCTGCCGGACGGGTGGACGTCCAAGCTCCCTGCCTTCCCGGCCGGTACGTGGACGGCGACCCGCGCGGCGTCCGGCGCGGTGCTGAACGCGGTCGCCGGAACGCTGCCCGAGCTGTGGGGCGGCTCCGCAGACCTCGGCGGGAACAACTGCACCGTGATCCACGGCGCCGACAGCTTCCTGCCCGAGCCCAAGGGCGGCTCGCCCTACGGCCGTAACCTGCACTTCGGCGTCCGCGAGCACGCCATGGGCGCGATCCTCAACGGCTTCGCGCTCTACGGGTTTCGGCCCTACGGGGGCACGTTCCTCGTCTTCTCCGACTACATGCGCCCGGCGGTGCGTCTCGCGGCCCTGATGGGGCTGCCGGTGACGTACGTCTGGTCGCACGATTCGATCGGCCTCGGCGAGGACGGCCCGACGCATCAACCCGTCGAGCACCTCGCCGCGTTGCGCGCGATCCCCGGGCTCGACGTGGTGCGCCCGGCGGACGCGAACGAGACCGTGGCCGCGTGGCGCACCATCCTCGAACGCGGCGACCGTCCCGCCGGCCTGCTCCTGTCGCGGCAGGATCTGCCGGTGCTCGACCGGCCGACCGACGCCGCCGCCGACGCCGCCAGGGGCGGCTACGTGCTCGTCGAATCCTCGGCTCCGACGCCCCGGGTCATTCTGATCGGCACCGGATCCGAGGTGCAGCTCGCGGTGCGGGCGGCCGAACTGCTCGAAGCGGAGGCGATCGCGACCCGGGTGGTGTCGATGCCCTGCGTGGAGTGGTTCGCCGAGCAGGACCCGACCTACCGCCGCCGCGTCCTGCCGCCGGAGGTCGGGGCACGCGTGTCGGTGGAGGCCGGGATCGCCCTCGGCTGGCGTGAATTCGTCGGCGAGTACGGGGAAATAGTCGCCCTGTCGCATTACGGTGCCAGCGCGCCCTACGAAGTCCTCTACGAAAGGTTCGGCCTCACCGTGGACCGGGTCGTGGCCGCCGCCCGAGCCAGCCTCGCGAAAGCGGAGGCGTACACCGGCCCCTGACCGGGCCCGGCCCGGCGCAGCCTTCCGAGGCCGGCCGGTGCACTCCTGGCGCCCGACGGAAAACCCGGGAGGGGAGGTTTTCCGTCGGGTCGGATCACCGACATACCGCCTGCGATGCCTGCTGTTTCGCCTTCAGCAGCGACATCGTTGCGTCTGCCACGTTCGCCCGGCCCGGTATGCACAGTTCCGCTCCGCGCTCCAGCGCGTCTACCGCTACGGCCGCGACATCATCAGCAGATTTCCACATGATTGCCGGGATCGCCGCTATCTCCTCGGCGGTGAATCCCGCGCGCCGGTCGAAATCGGTGGGAACCGGACCGGGGCACAGCGCGGTCACGGTCACCGGCGTTTCCTGGAGTTCGAGCCTGAGCGTGCGGGTGAAGGACAGCACGAACGCCTTCGATGCCGCGTAAGTGCCCTGTCCGCCCATCGGCTTGAATGCCGCCGTCGAGGCTATGTTGAGAATCGCGCCGGAATTCCGGTCGATCATGCCGTCGACGAACGTGCGGCACAGAGCCACGACACTGACCACGTTGAGCTCCATGTGTCCGAGCTCTGTGTCGAGGTCGCACTCCGCGATGCTGCCGCGGGTGGCCGCACCGGCGCCGTTGATCAGTATGTCGACGGACAGCCCGGTCCGCTTGACGCGCGCCTCAAGCTCCGCGCGGTCCGCCCGACTGGTGAGATCGGCTTCGATGGTCTCGACACGGGCACCATGCTCTCGCAGCTCATCCGCGATGCGCCGCAGCCTGCCCCCGTCGCGCGCCACCAAGGTGCTGCCGTAACCGCGCGACGCGAGCGCGCGCGCCATGGCCGCGCCGATGCCCGAAGACGCTCCAGTGATCAGCGCGGTCCCCCACGGAGACGGTGGTGGAAGTGACATGACACCAACCCATCGTGATGACTTGCCTCGACATACATTCCGAATACGCGGCCGCAATCGGCGATTTATCGTTCTCTCGCGTACAACCCACCCTGCCGTCTATCAGATTCAGCGAAGGCATCTGAGGCGGGAGAACATCGCCCGGCCAATACTGTCATCGTATCCGCGCGGTGCACGGGGGCTAACCTGGCTGCTTGTTCATCCGCGCCGTGCGACCGCGTGCCTCAACCGAGTCGCAAGGCCCTGATCGCCGTGGGCACTTGGCCGCCGTGCGCGATCCAGCCGACTCAGGACTCACTCACCTCACGGAACACAACCACCCACCGTCGCACCCGTGTTAGCGTAAACACGACCTGATCACCCTACGCTCATCCCGCCTGCCGGAACACGGGGTGACTTCAGTCGCCGGCGGCGACCGCGACCGAAGCCACGCCATCGGGGCACCACCGATGCTGCCCTGGTGGCGGTGCCTACCCATGCGGGTCGGCCGCGCAAAACATCAGATCGCGTGCCATCACGGAGTCGAGAGGTGCGATGGTGTCAGTGCTTTCCGTTTCCAGCGAGAACGGCCTGGTCCCTGGGGACGACTTCATCGGTCAGGTCACCAGAGTGGAGATCGATCAGCTTCTTCCCGCCGACCTGATCCGGCTCGACGGCATCAGCGAGGAGCACGTCCGCCTGATCGCCGATTCCGAACTGAGCATGCCCCCCATCGTCGTGCACACGGACACGATGCGCGTGATCGACGGCATGCACCGGCTGAAGGCGGCGAGCCTCCGGGGGGACGAGACCATCCAGGTCAAGTTATTCGACGGCAGCCCGGAAGCGGCGTTCATCCTCTCGGTGAAGGCCAACAACGCGCACGGGCTGCCTCTGACCGCTGCGGACCGGCGCGCGGCGGCGGGTCGGCTGCTCGGCCTGTGCCCGGACTTATCAGACCGGGCGATCGCCGCAATCGTGGGCGTTTCGGCGCACACCGTCGCCGCCGTGCGCCGTTCGACTGAGCAAAGCGCACAGTCGAACAGCCGCGTGGGCAGGGACGGCCGGGTGCGGCCGACCAGCACCGCGGACGGGCGCAGGAAGGCCGCGGAACTCATGGCGGCGCGGCCGGACGCCACCATTCGCGAGATCGCCAAGGAGACGGGGCTCTCCCTCGGCACGGTCGCCGACGTGCGACGCCGCGTGCTGCGCGGCGACCCCCCGGTCCCGGCCGGCCAGGCGGGAAGAGCGACCGCGGCGAACACGCCCGCCGGGCCCGAAGCGACCGCCGCGGACGGTGCCGCCTCGGGCGTCGATGTGACCTCCTCCTGGCGGCAGCTCACCCGCGATCCCTCGCTGCGGTACACCAAGAACGGCCGACAGTTACTGCGTTTGCTCAGCGTGCACTCCTCCGTCGCCGAGATCGTCGACGCGGTGCCGAGCCACTGCTCGCAGAACGTCGCGACGCTGGCGCGGGAGTGCGCCCAGGCGTGGGGGCAGCTCGCGCAGCGGCTCGAAAAGCTGGAGCGGAGCCCCGTCGACAGCCTCGGCTGAGCCGCAGTGCTCGGCACCTCGCGCCGGGAATCCCTTCGCCCGCCGCGTCATCGGACCTCTCAGGACGCAGCGGAGGAGGGAATCCGGGGCCCTGGGTCGGGGCGCGCCGCTTCGAGCACGGCGCTCCAGGCGTATGGATCACGACCGTTGCTGACAGAGCCGGGTCTTGATCATGGCGTCCCGGCCACGGGCGGCGTGCGCCGGTCGGCGCGGTGCAACAGCAGCAGCGCGGCCGCCGCGGTGGCGAACTCGCCGGCGGCGAGGCCGAACCATACGCCGTGCGCGCCCCAGACATGGCCGAACGCCACGACGAGCGGCGCCTTCAGTACGAGCAGGGTGCCGATGGTCAGGATGTACGCGGGCAGCGGGCGTCCCAGGGCCTGGAAATAGGCCGCGGTCAGCGGCGCGATACCGGTGACGATCCCGCCGAGCGCGATGACGTACAGCGCGAACCTGGCCTCATCGGCTGCTTCGCCGCCGCTGACGAAGATGCCGACGAGCGGTTTGGCGAGGACCGCCAGCAGGATCGCGGTGGCCGCGCCGTAGACGAGCGAGGCCCACAGCGCGAGCGTCCGGGTTCGCGCCACTCTGGCGGTCAGGCCGCGCCCTGCGTTGTAGCCGACGATGGGCTGCAGCCCCTGGCTTATGCCCGTGTGCGGCATCACGGCGAAGGTCTGCAGGCGGGAGCAGACGGCGTACGCGATCAGTGCAATCGCTCCGCCGGTCACCGCGAGGGTGTCGTTGACCAGTACGGCGAGCACGGTGAGGCCGATATTGGCCAGGAAGGACGGCAGCCCGATGCCCACCAGCGTGCGCAGGGTCACGGCGTGTGGACGCAGGTCGGCGAGGCGGACGCGGTACGGCCGCTCGCGCTGCAGGAAGAAGAACCACCAGCTCATCACGGCGGATACGGTCTGCCCGCCGACGGTGCCCAGGGCGGCTCCGCTCACCCCGAGGTCGAGGCCGAAGATCAGCAGCGGGTCGAGGATGATCTGCACCACGATGGCGCCGATCCACATCCGGGTGGAGAACCCGACCCGGCCCTCGGCGCGCACCAGGCTGGAGAACCCGGTGTAGGCCAGTGACCCGCACAGCAGGATCACCGCGTACTGCCGGGCGTACTCGTGCAGCGGGCCGCGCGCGCCCAGCATGTCGAGGAACGGATCGATGAAGACCAGCCCGGCCACGGTGGTGACGGCGGCGGTGACCCAGAACAGCGTGAAGGCGTTGCCCGCCGCGCGGGCGGCCGCGGGCTCGTCGCCGGCTCCCAGCGCGCGGGAGACCAGCGTCGCGCCGCCCGCGCCCACGGTGGTGGCCACGGCTCCGAGCAGGAGCAGCAGCGGGGCGACGAGGTTGACCGCGGCCATCGCCTGATCGCCGACCCCGTGGCCGACGAACCAGGCGTTCGTCAGGGCGTAGAGGCCGAACATCCCGACGGAGGCGATGGTCTGCACGCAGTTCTCCCACAGCAGCCTGCCCACCGGGCGGGTCGCCATTCGGCCCACGGCGTCCTCGGCCTCGGCCGGCGCGGCCTCCGGCGTTTTCCATTTCTTCTTGATGCTCTTCACGTCCAGCAGGAAAGCACGCGTCTGATCGGTTCGGCCACCGTGCGGTTCACCGCGCATCTTCCCTGCCGGACAAGGGGGCTGACACAAGAGCGAATCGGCTGTTCATTGACGCCTGACAAGGCGTCGGCCAGACTGCAGATCTCGTACTCCTCGGCCAAGGCTCAATCCAGGCGGAGCACATCCCACTTCATCAATGTCGCCCACTGGGGAATGCGCGCGGCGGCGGTCAAAAGCGTAGGGAAGAGTAGGTCGCAGCATGGCAGAGCTCGACAAGGTGAAATCCGGCCCCCAGACTTCACGTAACCTCGACAACCGAGAGTTCCTCGATCTACGCAGAACGGTCGCGGTTCGGTCGAAGACCATTCATGCGCTCGAGGAAGACCCGCAGTACGCGTCGGAAGTGCCAGACGAGGTAAGCCTTCAGCTCACCTACAAGTGCAATCTCCGCTGCCTGCACTGCTATCAGTGGAGCGATCAGGGATTCTTCCAGGGATTCAGCGTCGCCGAGCAGCAGACCGAACTCGATGTCGACATCGTGCGGCGGGTGCTCGCGGCGACCTTCGCGCGGAAGTCGAAGCTGTTCGTCTGGGGCGGCGAGCCGCTCATGTACTCGAAGTTCGGTGAGTTCGCCGCCATGCTGGCCGCCGACCCGCGCCCCGTGACCATGTGCACGAACGGCCTGCTCATGCAGCGTCACGCGGAGGACCTGCTGCGGATCGGGGAGAACCTCAGCCTCCTGGTCAGCCTCGACGGGCTCAAGGAGCACCACGAGGCGCTGCGCGGGCCGCGCAGCTTCGACCGGACGATGCGCAACATCCAGTACATGATCGACCTTCAGCGCTCCGGTCACTTCGGCGGCACCATTTCGCTGTCATGTATGGTCAGCAATGAGACCGTCGGGCAGATGTATGAGTTCATGGAATGGGCCGAGGAACTGGGCGTCGACAGCGTCTATTTCCAGTTCCCCTGGTACATCAACGAGGACGTCGCCACCGAGATGGACGACCTCTATCGCGAGGAGTTCTCCTGGCTCAATCCCCTTGAGCCGGGAAAGCCCGCGACGTGGCACTCGTACACCTACCGTCTCAAGCCGGAGGCCATTCCGACGCTTCGGGAATCGATGGCCAAGCTGGCCGGACGGCGCTGGAAGTCGCGGATCCGATATCAGCCGCAGGTCGGGCTGGACGAAGTGGACGACTTCATCCGGGGCACCTCGAGGCCGGCGCAGGGCCGGCGGCGCTGCCTCGCGGTGTCGAACCGCATGGAGGTCCACGCCGATGGGAACGTCAGCTCCTGCAAGTTCTTTCCCGAGTTCGTGGTGGGAAACCTGCACGAGACGGACGTCCTCGATCTCTGGCACAGCGAGCGTTTCCGGCGCGTACGGGAAATCCTGCGGAACAGGGGCCTTATGCCCGTGTGTTCAAAGTGCGTACTTCTGTATCTGAACGGAGTTTAGGGCGTGGACCCGATCTTCAGCACCGTATCGACGTGCCTGCGCAAGGTTCTGGCGCGCGAGGTCTCCATCGAGCCGGAGACGAGCATCGTCTACGATCTCGGACTCGACTCCCTGCAGATGATCGAGTTCCTGCTCACGATCGAGGACGCGCTCCAGGTCGAGCTGGACTTCGAGACCATGGACATGGACTGCCTCCGGTCCGTGGACGCGTTCTGCCGCTTCGTGTCCACGAAGGGCTGAGGGGGCAGGGACGGATGCGAGCCGTGCAACCCCGGAAGGGCGCCCTGCACATCGGCCCGGTGGGCGTGGAGGATTCCTGGCGGCCCGCCGACCTCGCCGCGTTACCCCGCATCGGGTCCGCCCACGGCTCCGCCATCGCGCAGGCCCTGGACGAGGTTCTCTCCGCGCTGAGCGAGGAAGGGGACCGGCTGATCACGGCCTTCGAACTGCCACCCGGCTTCGTCGAGGCGATGCGGGCCGCGGGCTTCCCGGTGGACCCCGTGCCCCACACCCAAGGCGCCGGCGACGACGTCGTCGCGCGGACGCTGGCCCAGGCGGACGCGATCCGCCCCCAAGTCGCCGGCCTGACCCTGCGGCCGTACGCCGCGCGCCCGGAGTACGAGGACCTCGCTTCCGCGCTGGATCTGGCCTACACATCGCCCACCGCCGAGTGCGCGATGCGGGTCAACTCCAAGACGTGGTCCAACGAGGTCGTCCTGGCGCACGGATGGAACGGATCCGCGTGGCCCGTCACCTCGCTCGCCGAGCTGGAGCGCCGGGTCGCACAGGCCAGCTCCGTCGCGCTGCTGAAGGACCCTTACGGCGTGTCCGGCCAGGGAACGGTGGCGATCCGCTCGGAGACCGCGTACCGCTCCGTTGCCCGGCACCTCGCCCGGCAGGTCGACCGGGGCAAGCGGCTCGAGCTGCTCGTCCAGCCCCTGTTCGAGAAGCACAGGGACATCTCGTCGCACTGGCACATCTCCCCGGACGGCTCCGTACGGAGTACCGGGCTCCTGGAGAACGACGTCGAAGGCTTCCGCTACCGGGGCTCGTCCCCGGCGGCCCCGGAATCCTTCCGCCAGGAGGAGTTCGAGCACCTCGACGCGGCGGGCAGGACCCTGTGCAAGGAACTCTACGCGGCCGGATATTTCGGCCCGGTGGACATCGACGGGCTCATCGCGACGGACGGGACGGTCGTACCGTGCCTGGAGGTGAACGCCCGCGTATCCATGGGCACCGTCGCGCTGGCATTGATGCGCCACGCCGCGCGGCTGGGCCTCCACGCGACGCTCGAGTTCATCAACGTGCGGCTGGACGCCGGGGCTCGCCCCTTCCCGTCGTTCGTGAACAGGCTGGACGACGCGGGCCTGCTGTACCGGCGGCAGCGGCCGGGTCTCGTGCCCGTCGCGGCCAACACACTCACCCGGGGAGAGCGCGGCCGCCTCGTCCTCGGCGTGTTCCATCCGCCCGGCGACGCGGCGCACGTGCTGCGTGAGGCCATCGGGATCGCGTGCGCGTGCGGAATCCATCCGGAAGATCAGCGCCACCCCTGCCACGCACGGCCCGCCGACGATCCGGAGCGATGACGGCCCTCGGCCGTCCGACCCCCATGGAGAGAAAACCCTATGTCCAACACGCTCATCCGATCCCCCAAAGACGGCCCGTCCTGGCTGGTGCTGCAGCTGCTCGAGCGATGCAACCTGCGCTGCCACATGTGCTACGAGTGGGGTGACGGAGGGTCCTTCCACATCCTGCCGGATCTCGCCGAACTCGACGTCGACCTGGTCCTGCGCATCCTCGAGGAGGTCCGGCCGGTCCAGCCGTACGTCGAGCTGTTCGGTGGGGAGCCGCTGCTCTACAAGGAGGTCTGGCGGGTCATCGACGCCATCCACGCCGGCGGGAGCCAGCTCGTCTTCCCCACCAACGGGACGACGCTGCGCAGCCACGCGGACCGGCTGGTGGGCGACCGGCACATCAGGGTGTGGGTGTCCGTGGACGGGCCGCGCGAGGTCAACGACGTGCAGCGCGGCGCCGGGGTCTTCGACAAGGCCATGGCGGGGATCGACGCGCTGGACAGCCTCAAGCGCCGCCGCGGCGTGAGGTTCCCCGAGATAGGTGTCACCTACCTGGTCACGCCGGACAACGCCGCACACATCTCGGAGTTCTTCAAGGAGATCGACCTGAGCAAACTCGGCGCCGTGAGCCTCGAGTTGCAGAGCTTCGCGACGGCCGAGATGCACCGGCACTACAGCCGTGTGGCCCGCGACAACTTCGGCATTCCGGCGGTCCGGCACTCGGCTCCCTATATCCGCAGCCCCCAGTTCTTCGAGTCGATCGACGTCGAGGATCTCGTCCGGCAGATGATCGAGGCGCGGGAGGCGTGCGAGCGGGCAGGGGTGAAGTTCTTCTCCCGTCCGGCGGCGCTCGAGGTCGAGACCGTCGGGGCCTACCTGCGCGCCGACTGGACCGCGATGAAGGACTTCCACGAGCGCTGCGCCGTCCCGTGGCGCTACGCCGAGATCTCGGCGCGCGGCGACGTCACGACCTGTCACACGTTCTACGACATCCCGCTCGGGAACATTCACGAAGCCTCGCTGCTGGACATCTGGCAGGGAGAGCAGGCCACGAAGATCCGGCAGCATCTGCGGTCCTCGTTGTGGCCCATCTGCCCCACCTGCACGCGGTACTACTCGCTGGAAACCCACCCGATTTAACGAGGGCAATGAATATCGCACTGACGTCCGGAGTCGCACTGGGGACGCACATACCCGGGCTGCTGCTCGACCGGGCCCTGTCGGCCCGCGGGCTGCCGAGCAGGGTGTACGTGCTGGAGAAGTACTTCCCCGAGGAGATCAGACAGCGCATTCAGGCCGCGAAGGGCCGGTACAGCCGCGACTACCGGCTGGCGAAGGCCGCCCACGCGCTGGCCACCGACCACGCGGAGCTGATCCCGCCGGAGACGCTCGCCGCGCTCTTCGACGAGTGGGACGCGGCCGGAGCGGGCTCGATCACCGTCCTCTCCGGATTCTGGACGGGGATCGTCGCCGCCTACGTCGACCGGCGTCCGGGCGTCCGCGTCGACGTGTGCCACGTCGACGCGGTGCCCTCCCCGTCCCACCGCCACGCGGAAGAGATCACCGGTAGCACGCACACGTGGCTGCTCGACGCCCGGACGAACACGTTGAACGAGGCGATCCCGGTGACGCAGGCCGGGGCGCGGCTCCCCTGGGAAGCGCGGTCGATCAGCTTTCTCGCCCACGGCGGCGGCTGGGGCATGGGGACCCATGCGGCCGCCGCCGCGCAGCTCGTCGAGGCGGGAGAGTCGGTGAGCCTGATCCTGCCGGAACCCTGGAGCGATCCGCCGGCCGGGCTGAGCGCGTACCACCAGGACCCCGGGTGGGAGCCCGGCCTGGGAACGGACTTTCCGCGCCTGGTCCCGGGTCAGGGCACCGGCGCTCCCTCGTTCGACTCCCGGGAGCACTGGTCCGACGCGTTCGAACTGACCCGGCGCAGCCGCGCGGTGGTCAGCAAGCCGGGCGCGGGCACGCTCATCGACTCCCTCAACGCCGCGACGCCCGTTCTGTTCACCGAGCCGCTGGGCGACTGGGAGCTCGCCAACGAAAGGGTCTGGTGCGCCCTCGGGTTCGGAATGCGCCTGTCGGAGTGGCTGGACAAGCGCGATCCGGCGATGCTCCAGGCCATGCACGAACGCCTTCGCGCGGCCGCCGACGGAGCCGCGCCCTATCCGGACCGCATCGTCGCCCAGGGATTCGGGCGGCGAAGCCGTTGACGGTCCGAGGGCGCGGGGGCGGTCGCGCGCTGAGACCTCACCGTATCCACACGGATCAAGGTATTGATCATTTAACGAGGGGAATCAATGGCCGTCGGCGACAGTGAATCGCACAGCCTCTCCATCCGGGGGGCAGAGAGTGGCCCGATGTCCCTCACCTGGGGACAGGGGAACATGTGGGACAGCATGGCCGCACTGGGTTCGTTGTCGGACCGTCTCAACATATCCTGGCCCATTTCCTCATTGAAGGACGGAATCAGCGTATCCGAGGCGCTCGACCGCCTCCAGGGACTGCTGTCTTCCCTCGATATCTTTCGCGCGTCGTTCGATACGGAGAGTGTGCGGCAGACATTCCGCGGCGAGGCCGGCATCGAGGTTCGCGTGACCGAGGCTCCGGCCGACGTGGTTCCCGTGCGCCACGGATACAACACGCGGAAGGATCCGGCCTGCGCGGAGTTGGCGAGCAGGGCGTTCGGTATGGACGAACCCCAGATCCGTCTGGGACTGCATCATGCCGGCGGGATCGTCACGCAGATCAACGTCGCGCTGTCGCATCTCGCGTTCGACGGCAGCGCCTACCGTCCGCTGGACCGCCTGATCCGCGCCGCGGTGGAGGGGCGCGAAACCTCCACGCTCGGCATGCAGACCGCGGAGTTGGTCGGATACGAGCAGTCGGCCGACCAGGTCCGCAGAAGCGACGCCGTGATCAACGGCTGGGTGGCCTCGTCCAAGAGGCTGACGCCCGGCCGCGGCCTGATGTCGATGACGCCGGGCGCGTTCTCGGTGACGATTCTCCGGTCGCGGGCAGCCGCGGTCGCCGTCGAGGCGCTCGCCCTGCGTTACGGGGTGAGCACGAGCGGCGTCGTCGTCTCCGCGCTGACGAGAACCATCCGCCGACACGTCAACAGCGAGCTTTCCGCGCTCCTGCTCGTCTGCAACAACCGGTCGCATCCAAAACTCACGGACTTCGTGGGCCAGACGATCGGGAATGGGCTGCTCGTCCTGCCGAACGAGAATCCCGGCGACCGGTTCGCCGAATACACGAAGAGCACCTACGCCCGCACGATCACCACGTACAGCCGCGCACGATACGACTGCATCAAATGGCGTGACGCGCTCGCCGAGCTCACCGCGAAGGGGCTCGCGACCGATTTCTCGTACTATTTCAACGACGTGCGGAGCGATCGCGGAATATGGGCGGGGTTGGAGAGCGGGTTGCCGGATCTCAAGACCCTGCTCGAAGAGTCGTCCATCACCACCGTCGGCCGGCGCGACATGGGCGACGCCACTCTCTTCGCCGATCTCGGCAGCGACGGCCACGAGCTGATTCTGCAATGGGTCTGCGACGACACGCAGATTCCACCGGCACAGGCCGCCTCGGCGCTCGCCGCGCTGGAGAGCCTCCTCGTCGCCGAGGCCTTGGAAGTCTGAACCGAGTGCGACCGACCGGTTGAGCACGAGCTGGGAGCTGAGAGCATGCGCAACGAAACCATCGAGCCGGAGATTCACTACTATCCGCGGCCCTACGGCGTTCAGGAGCGGCTGACACTGAACACCGAATCGACCGTCAAGTTCATCACCATCGATCCGGGGCGGCAGGTGAATCTGCACCGGCACGCGAAACGCGACGAGTGGTGGACCGTCCTGGACGGCCCGCTCGACGTGCAGATCGACGATCGCGCGTGGACGGCCGCCGTCGGCGAGCGCATCTGGATTCCGCGCGGCCTCGCCCACCGCATCCACAACCCGGGCGATGTGCCGCGCAGGTTCCTCGAACTGTCCCTCGGCTTCTTCGACGAAGAGGACATCGAACGCCTCGACGACAGCTACCGCCTGCTCGCCTCCACGGACCGCTGAGCCTCCCCGCGATCCACCGCGGTACGCAACTCGTCGAGACGCGCCAACCCACTCAGCGCCGCGTCGATCGGCACGCCGAAATCGATGAGGCACGCGATCTCGTCGACGCCCGCCTCCCGAGCGCGCTCCACGACGGGAAGCGCGTCCGAAACCGCGCCGAACAGGCCGTCCGAGGTGAGGTAGCGCTGGTAGGCATCGTCCACGGCCGCCGGCGCGTACGTGGATCTGGCCCAGGCCCAGGCACGCTCCTCGGACGGCCGCCGCGTGGCGGTCCCGTTGCCCGCGGACGCCCCGGTCGAGCGCAGGTTCAGATCCACTGCGGACATCAGATAGCGCCGCAGCGGCTGCCGCACGAGGCGCTCCACCGACTCGAGCTCCTCGCCGAGGCAGGTGTGCAGCATCAGGACGACGTGTCCGCGACCGTCGCGCCCCGAGCCCGCGTAGGCGCGCCGATACGCCGCGACGTTTGCCGCCAACGACTCCATGCCCTGGGTGAGCAGGTTCGTCAGCACACCGGCACCGACGTGCCCGGCGGTCTCGAACGTGCCCGGGGTGCCGCTGCTGGTGAGCCACAGCGGAATCTCCGCCTGCACCGGCCGCGGGTAGACCCGGTACTCGGGTTCGGCGTCGAAGGCCTCACCCCGCCAGAGGCGACGAAGGGTCTCGACGGCGGCCACGGTGCGCTGCCGCCGATCGGCGTACGCCTCCGGATTGAAGAGGAAGTCCCGCGGGTTCCAGCCGGAGGCGAGCGCGACGCCGGCCCGGCCGTGCGAGAGGTTGTCCACCATGGCCCACTCCTCGGCCACCCGCACCGGATGGTGCAGCGGCAGCACCACGCTGCCCGCCCGCACCTGCACCCGTGAGGTCACGGCCGCCACCGCCGCGGCCGTCACCGCCGGGTTGGGGAACAGACCGCCGAAGCGGTGGAAGTGCCGCTCGGGCGTCCAGACGGCGGCGAGCCCGTGTTCGTCCGCGAAGCGGGCTCCCTCCATCAGCAGACGGTAGCGATCGCCCTCGGCTTCCCCGTCGTCGGCGAAGTAGAACAGGCTGAAATCCACGGTTTCCCCCGTCAACGCTCGGGCTCCAAGGCTTGGGCAAATCACGCATAACGTGCGTCCGGATGATCGCCCACGTTAGCAATCGACGAAGCCGAGAGGCCAGCAACAGCAAGGCCTCGCCGGACACTTGAGTGCACAACGCCGTCTCGGTGCTACCGTCCGATCATGCTTCGGGCGGAGGATTGATGGAGAGCATCACCAAGAACCGGCAGCCCGTCGAGGCGCTTCGCGCGATGGTTGCCCGCGCCTACGGCCCGCAGGAAGTGTGCGACGCGGGCGAGGACTGGGTCAGCGAACTGAGCTACGGCTGGTTCAACGTGACCTATCGGATCCGGCTGCGATCCGGCGCGCAGGTCGTCCTCAAGATCGCGCCGCCTCCGGACGTCGAGGTCATGACCTACGAGCGCGGCGCCATGGCCACCGAACTGGCGGCGCTGCGGCTGATCCGGGAGCACACGAAGGTTCCGGTGCCGACGGTCGACTTCGCCGATCAGAGCCATGAGCTGTGCAACGCCGACTACTTCTTCATGACGTACGTCGACGCGGACAACCTCAACGCCATCAGGGACACCCTGACCGGGACGGAGATCAGCGCGTACGACGAGGCGCTCGGCACGGTCACCCACGAGCTGAACAGCATCCCGGGAGCCACCTTCGGCCCGCTGGTCGGGCCGGGTGAGAGCACATGGCGCGCGGCCTTTCTGCGCATGGTCGAGGAGCTGCTGGGCGACGGCGAGCGACGCGGCGTCGACCTGCGCCACGGCTACGACGCGATCCGCGAAGTCGTGGCCGCCCACGCCGATTCGCTGGACGAGGTGACCGAGCCCCGGTTCGTCGAGTGGGACCTGTGGCCCGGCAACTGCCTGGTGCGCGACGGCCGGATCATGGCGATCATCGACCACGAGCGGGCGTTCTACGGCGATCCGCTGATGGAGTTCGGCTTCGCCGGGAGCGAGTCGGGCGCTTACGGAGACTCCACGGCCTTCATCAGCGGCTACGGCCACCGGCCGTTCACCACCGCCGAACGGACCCGCCGACGGCTGTACAACCTTCACCTCGCTCTGATCCAGATCATCGAGACGGCCTTTCGGGCGCACACCGACACCGAACAGTACGACTGGGCGTGCGAGCGACTGAGCGAGACCGTGGCCCTGCTCGGCGAGTAAGCACACTGACAGTCTCCTCGACGCCGCGCGGCCGCGGCGTCGAGGACCGCTCGGAGTCGCCCCTCCCGCGGACTGCCCGCCTTCGCCCGACGAGGGGTCGTGGGGCGAGTGCGAGGCTGTGCATGTGAGCGACGGCTTGGACTGCGTGGGGGAGGCGTTGCCCCGAGCGTTGGCGTGCTCGCGGGAGAAGCGTTGCCCGGTACGCGCACGGCCGACGGTCGGACGCGTGGTTCGTTCAGTGTGCACTTTCAGCCATTCCAGCTCCGGCGGAATGGCATGTTCACGCGTACAAGACAGGCTTACGCGCAGTGTGGTGCAGCGAACGCACCATCAATCTGCATGCTCTGCACAGATGTTCGTTCTACGCCTCCTTGATCAGTTCTGCCCGGGCGGATCCCCGTCCGTCCGGTCTGCGGCCGAGACCTCGGCCGCAGACCAAGGAACTCATGGTGAGGCGTTCCTCCCGGGGCGGTTGCTGCTGCTGCCCTGACGGTCGGTGCCGCGATGGTCGCCGTCGCGCTTCCCGCCGGCGCCGCCACCACCGCCACCACGCACGTCGGCGACCTCCCTCACGGGTCCGACTATCGGACGCACAAGTCCGCAACCGTATGGATTTCAGCCAACCCGTGCGAGTGGAATGACATGTTCACGTAATCATGACAGTCTTCCGAGCATTCTGTTGCAGGGAGCATGCGCATAACACGCATGTTCTCTGCGGCAGTTGATCGCGCACCACTTCGTCGGTTCCGCCCGGGCGGCTCGATCCCCATCCGCCCGGTTCGTCAATCGGCCGAGACCATCGGCCGTCAATCAAGGAGCTCAGAGTGAGACGTTCCCCCCGCAAGGCCGTCACCGCGGGAGTGCTGATAGCCAGTGCCGCGATGATTGCCGCGGCACTTCCCACCGGCGCTGCCGCCGCCGGCACCGGCTCTCCCGCCCCTGCGCCGGAGAAGGGCGCTTCCGCCAGCGCCACCCCCCGGGCCGGCGCACTTCAGGTCAAGCTCAGCCCGGCCGAGCGGGCCGCTCTGATCGCCGACGCCACCGCCACCCGTGCTGCCACGGCCAAGGCCCTGGGCCTGGGCACGCAGGAGGCGCTGGTGGTCCAGTCCGTGCTCAAGGACGCCGACGGCACGGTGCACACCCGTTACGACCGCACGTTTGCCGGCCTGCCGGTCCTCGGCGGTGAACTGGTCGTGCACGCGGCCGCGAACGGCGCCGTCAAGGACGTCACCAAGAACACCAAGGCCACCGTCACCGTCGCCTCCACCACGGCCGCCAAGAGCGCCGAGTCGGCGAAGTCCGTCGCGCTGGGCAAGGCCAAGGCCGAGGGCTCCAAGGCCCCGAAGGCCGACCTGGTCCGCAAGGTGGTCTGGGCCGCCTCAGGCAAGCCGGTCCTGGCCTGGGAGACCGTGGTCGGCGGGCTGCAGCACGACGGCACCCCCAGCCAGATGCACGTGATCACCGACGCGACCACCGGCGCCGAGATCTTCGAGTACGAGGAGATCAACACCGGCGTCGGCAACAGCCAGTACAGCGGGCAGGTCACCATCGGGACCTCGGGGTCCGCCGGCAGCTACACCATGAACGACGCCGCCCGTGGTGGTCACAAGACCTACGACATGGGCCACTCGTCTAGCGACGGCCAGCAGGGCACGCTGTTCACCGACGCCGACGACGTCTGGGGCAACGGTCAGCCGGCCAACACGCAGACCGCCGGCGTGGACGCGCAGTACGGCGCCCAGCTGACCTGGGACTACTACAAGAACGTCCACGCCCGCAACGGCATCAAGAACGACGGCGTGGCCGCCTACTCCCGGGTCCACTACGGCGACGCCTACGTCAACGCCTTCTGGGACCCGTCCTGCTTCTGCATGACCTACGGCGACGGTGACGCCAACGCCAAGCCGCTCACCTCGATCGACGTGGCCGCGCACGAGATGACGCACGGTGTCACCGGCAACACCGCCCGCCTGATCTACAGCGGCGAGTCCGGCGGCCTGAACGAGGCCACCTCCGACATCTTCGCCGCCGCGGTGGAGTTCTCCGCGAACAACGCCAACGACGTCGGCGACTACCTGGTCGGCGAGAAGATCGACATCCGCGGGAACGGCACCCCGCTGCGCTACATGGACCAGCCCTCCAAGGACGGCAAGTCCAAGGACTACTGGTACTCCACCCTCAGCGAGGTGGACGTCCACTACTCCTCCGGACCGGCGAACCACTGGTTCTACCTGGCCTCCGAGGGCAGCGGCGCCAAGACGGTCAACGGCGTCAACTACAACAGCCCCACCTACGACGGGCTGCCGGTCACCGGGATCGGCCGGGACGCCGCGATGAAGATCTGGTACCGCGCGCTGACCACGTACATGACCGGCTCCACCAACTATGCCGGTGCCCGCCTTGCCACCCTCCGGGCCGCCGCCGACCTGTACGGCGACGGCAGCGCCACGTACGTCCACGCCGCCAACGCCTGGGCCGCCGTCAACGTCGGCGCCCGCCTTCCCCTGGGCGTGAGGATCACCGACCCGGGCAACCAGTACACGGCGGTCAACGCCGCCGGGAGCCTCCAGGTCCAGGCCATCAGCACCAACTCCGGGCCGCTGACCTACTCGGCCACCGGCCTGCCCGCGGGCCTGTCGATCAACGCCTCCACCGGCCTGATCTCCGGCACCGCGACCACGCTGGGCACCAGCAACGTCACGGTCACGGTGAAGGACTCCACCAACGCCTCCTCCACCGTCACGTTCACCTGGAAGATCTACACGCCCGGCCCCTGCAACCCGGTGCAGCTGCTCGGCAACCCCGGCTTCGAGTCCGGTAACACCGCGTGGACCGCCACCGCCGGCGTCATCGACAACGGCATCAAGACGCAGCCGCGCACGGGTACGTGGAAGGCGTGGATGGCCGGCTACGGCCATACGCAGACCGACACCCTGTCGCAGACGGTGACCATCCCGGCCGGCTGCCCCGCCACGCTGACGTACTGGCTGCACATCAACACCGACGAGATCATGAACACCGTGTACGACACGCTGAAGGTCCAGGTGAACGGGTCCACTCTGACCACGTACTCCAACCTGGACAAGAACACGGACTACGTGAAGAAGACCCTCAACCTCTCTGCCTACGCCGGGCAGAGCGTCACCCTCAAGTTCACGGCCGCGGAGGACTACGGCTTCCAGACGTCCTTCCTGCTCGACGACGTCACGCTCAACGTCACCCCCTGAACCCCTGCCCACGGCTGAGGCCCTGACGGGCCGCGGCACGGCACAGAGGTGAAGGACGAGGCCCGCTCCCCTGAAGGGGGCGGGCCTCGTCGCCGTCGCCGGGCCGCCTCAGAGGCGTTTGATCTTCCCGGACCCGGACCCGGACCCGGACCCGGACCCGGACCCGGACCCGGACCCGGACCCGGACCCGGACCCGGTCACGGCAATCCGGGCTGCCGCGGGTTGTTCCCGTGGGTGAACAAGCGCAGGAACGTGCCACCTGGCCGGTGTCGAGGGCGCTCGGGGGCCGCCACCGTGCGGCATCCCGCATCCGCATCCCGCATCCCGCATCCCGCATCCCGGGATTCCCGCGAACGGCGGCGAGGCCCGCACCCTTCGGGGGTGCGGGCCTCGCCTTCGTACAGGTGCCTCTGCTCGTCAGGGCGTCAGCGTCGTTTCAGTGGGTGGTTCAGTTGTGGGCGGTGATCGCGGTGTCGTCGAGCAGGAAGTAGGTCGGGGCGGACGTGTCCTCCGTGCTCGTGAACTTCAGGGTGACGTTCTGTCCGGCGACCGGGGCGAGGTCGATCGTCTTCTGGAGGTAACCGGTGCTCTTGTCCAGGTTGGAGTACGTGGCCAGGGTGGTGCCGTTGGCCGTGACGGTCATCTTGTCGTACTGGGTGGTCGTGGTGCCCTCATTGGTGACGACGCGCAGCCAGAAGCTGACGGTGGCCTTGCAGCCGTAGGGGACGAACACGGTCTGCGTCAGCGTGTCAGTGGACGTGGAACCGTTACCGCCCACCACCGCCTTCCAGGTGCCGGTGCGCGTCGGCAGCCAGGAGCTGTCGTTGCTGATGACGTTGCTGCCGGTCGTGGTCCACACGGTGTTGCCGGACTCGAAGCCCGCGTTGCCGAGCAGCTGCGTTGTGGTGCAGGCGCCGTAGGTGAGCCAGGAGAACGACACGATGTCGAGGGCGCCGGTGGAGTCCGTGACGGTGAGCGTGACGTTGTGGTTGCCGGCCGTGCTGGGCGAGCCGGTGATCTGGCCGGTGGAGGCGTTGAGGCTCAGGCCGGCGGGCAGGCCGGTGGCCGTGTAGGTCATCGCCCCGGCGTTGCTGGTGACGGCCTGGATCTGCAGGCTCACCGCCGTGCCGGTCTGGGAGACCTGGTCGCCGGGGTTGGTCAGCGTCACGCCCTGGGTGATGCGGGGGCCGACGTTGACCGCGGCCCAGGCGTTGCCGACGTTCTTGTAGGTGGGGCTGCTCGCCCCGTACAGGTCGGCGGCGGCCTGGAGGGTGGCGGTGCGGGCACCGGCGTAGTTGGTGTTGCTGGTCATGTACGTGCTCAGTGCCCGGTACCAGATCTTCGCGGCGGCGTCGCGGCCGATCGGGTTGACCGGCAGGCCGTCGTAGGTGGGGCTGTTGTAGTTGACGCCGTTGACCGTCTTGGCGCCGTTGCCCTCGGAGGCCAGGTAGAACCAGTGGTTGGCCGGACCGGAGGAGTAGTGGACGTCGACGCTGCCGAGGCCGGAGTACCAGTAGTCCTTGCCGTAGCCGTCCTTGGACGGCTTGTCCATGTAGCGAAGCGGCTTGCCGTCGCCGTCGAAGTTGATCTTCTCGCCGATCAGGTAGTCACCGGCGTCGTTGGCGTTGTTCGCCCAGAACTCCACGGTGGTGCCCATGATGTCCGAGGTGGCCTCGTTCAGGCCGCCGGACTCGTTGCTGTAGATCAGGCCGGCGGTGTAGCCGGTGACGGCGTGCGTCATCTCGTGCGCCGCGACGTCGATCGAGGTGAGCGGGTTGGCGTTGTAGTAGCCGTCGCCGTACGTCATGCAGAAGCAGGCTTCCCACCAGAACGCGTTGCGGTAGATGCTGTCGTAGTGCACGCGGGAGTAGGGGGACACGCCGTCGTTCCTGACGCCGTTTCGGCCGTGGACGTTCTTGTAGTAGTCCCAGGTCAGCTGCGCACCGTAGGCGGCGTCCACACCGGCGGTCTGCACGCTGCTGGGCGCGCCGGTGCCCCATGTGTCGTCGGAGTCGGTGAACGTCGTGCCGACGGGGATGTTGCCGCCGAAGGGGTCGTCCACGGCGTGGTTGAGGTCGGTGGTCTTGTGGCCGCCGCGGGTGTTGTCGACCATGCTGTAGTTGCCGGCGGACCCCGTGGTGCCGAGGGTGACCTGGCCGGCGTACTGGCTGTTGCCGGTGCCGTTCTTGACGGCCTGGTACTCGTACAGCTTGGCGCCGGTGGTCGCGTCGGTGATGACGTGCAGCTCGGAGGGGGTCTTGTCGTGCTGGATGCCGCCTACGACGGTCTCCCAGGCCAGCACCGGCTTGTCGGCGGCGGCCCAGACGACCTTGCGGACCGAGTTGGCCTTCGGGGACGTGGCGCCCTCGGCGTTGGCACGGCCCAGCGCGAAGGACTTCGCCGAGTCGGCGGACTTCACCGCGGTGGTGGAGGCGACGGTGATGGTGGCCTTGGTGGCCCTGGTGACGCCCTTGGCGGCACCGTTGGCGGCCGCGTGCACGACCAGGTCACCGCCGAGGACGGGCAGGCCGGCGAAGGTCCGCTCGTAGCGGGTGTGCAGCGTGCCGTCGGCGTCCTTCAGGACCGACTTCGGCCGCAGCTCCTCCCGCGCGCCCAGGCCCAGGGCCTTTGCGGTGGTGGCGCGGTGCGCCTGTGCGTCGGCCACCAGCGCCGCGTGCTGGGCCGGGGTGAGCTTGACCGCCAGGGCGCCGGCCCGGGGGGTGGCGCTGGTAGAGGCGGAGGCGGCCTGGGCCGGCGCCTGGGTGCCGGCGGTGCCCGTGGCGGTGGCGGTGGTAGCGGGAAGCGTGACGGCGACCATTGCGGCACTGGCTATCAGGGCACCCGCGGCGACAGCCTTGCGGGGGGAACGTCTCACAGAGAACTCCTAGGGGGGCGGCCGAGGGGCTCGGCCGGATACCGGACGGACGGTGGAGCCACCCGGGCAGGACCGAATCAAGGAGGTCCACAACGAACCACCGTGCGCTGCATGCGCATTGATGATTCGTTGGCTGCACCGAGTTGCGCGTAAGGCTGCCCTGTTTGCGTGAACATGTCATTCCGTCTGCGCGGAATGGCTGAAAGTAGACGCCCGCGAGTCTCCCGGTCCGATAGTCGGACGCATTTCAGGCCAGGCTTGCGGTTCGCTCGGGGCGGCCTGCGCGGCGGCGACACATCAGCCGCCAGGTCGACTTGCCGGACTCGGAGATGGACGTCCAGGTCGTTTCCGCATCGTGGTCGCCGGTCATCCGCGAGCTCGTCAGCGAAATCGGGATCGTCGATACCGGACCCGATGACCTTCACGGTGATCACGGACCACATGACGTCCATGCCCACGTCACCCCGGACGGTGCCGCGCCGTTCCAGCGAACCGGATCTGTCCGAAACCGGTGTCAGTCTCTGTCCGTGTACGCGACCTGCTCTGAACGAAGCACCATGAGCCACCATTTCCACGTCACGTTCGACGCCCACGACCCGCGGGCGCTGTCGACCTTCTTGCATCGACCGGCAGCTCGAAGAGGAGGCCCTCACCCACGGCGCTGACCCGCTCCACCTCGCGCTCGTCTTCGTCATCGACGAGAAGACGGCCATCCGCTACGCGGAGTCGGCACGCGTGCTTGTGGGGAGGCCGCCGATCAGCCGGCGCAGTGAAACCCGCTCGCCCAGGTCACCTCCTTGAAGAGACCCTATGGGCATGGAGTTCTTCTGCTACCACCGAGACCGGCCCGGATCCCTGCCGCTGCGCTACGAGCTACTGGAGGAGCATTGGTCCTACATGGACCGGTACGCGAAGGAGATGATCGCCCGGGGCCCGACCTTCGCCGACGACGGCGACACGCCCACCGGCAGCGTGCACATCCTCGACCTGCCCGATCCCGCCGTCGCCCGCGCGTTCGCCTTCGACGAGCCCGGCTACCAGGCCGGCGTCTACCGGGACGTGCTGCTGCGGCGGTGGCGCAACCTGCTCGGGCGCACCATGTGGGACTTCCCCGGCGGCCGGACCGGCGGCAACCGCTACCTGGTGCTCGGTCTCGGCGCGGGGCAGGCAGCCGACGCCGACCTCGCGGTGCCGCCCGACCGTGACCAGCTGATCGGCTACGGGCCGCTGCTGTCAGACAACGGCTCCACCTGGCTGGGCACGGCGGCGCTGGTCCGGGCGCCGGACCCGGACACGGCACGCGCCATCCTGACCCCGGACCGGTACGCCGACATCGAGGTGCACAACTGGCAGTTCGGCGGGCGGCCGTCATGACCCGAGGACGTCCGACCGACGTGACTGCCGAAGCCCTTCGAATGGCTCGGCGTCCTGACTTGTTCTCGTGACTCTCGCGACTCCCGCACCGGCGGGAACGTGGGTGACGCGACCGAGGGATGAAGATGCGTGAGAACGTCAGGAGCCTTCTCCCGTGGGTTCTCGCGGCAGGGGCGTTTCAAAGTCCCGGTGATCATGTGAGTCCGCAGGTGGCGGCGGTGTGACGAGTCCAGGCCGGACGTCACGCACGCATCGAAGCTCCGGTTGAACGGGGCAGCCTCCCCAAGTCGCCTCGAACGACCGGATCTTCGATTGCCTCGCCTCGCTACCGGCACCCTTCGACCTGGCGGGGTTCACTGTCACGGGCGACGCTCTGCACATGGAGCGCACCCACGCGCGCTTCCTGGCTGAGGAGAAGGCCGCCGTCACCCCTTCCACAAGCGAGGCGGGGCAGCGGCGGCCGGGGGGTGAGGCCTACTCGTGGAACTCGAAGCGCCAGGTCTGGCCGAGGTTGTTCGGATCCAGCGGACGCAGCGCCGTCATCGGGGGGAAGATCCGGAGCAGGCTGAGGTCCGCCGCCAGTTCGACGCCGTCGACGGGGCCGCCGGGGACGACGACGTGGAACGTGTGCGGCTCGGCGGACTGCCGGAGCTGCCACTCGGTGGCCTGTGAGGAGCCGCGGAGCATCTTGTTGATCTCGGGAACGCCGTCGAAGCTGAGGTACGTTTCGTGCCGCAGGTTCTTGATGGTGACGTTGCCGTTGGAGAGGCTCTCGACGTGCCACTCCTGCTCACCGGGCTCACCGGTCGGCGGCAGGACGACTGCAGGGGCCTTCTCGTCCTGGAGCGTCAGGTACTGCTCGCCGTGCTTGGCGATTCCGTAGGGGCCGGTGGGGATCGGTGCCATGGTGGTTGTCTCCTGGGGAGGGGAAGTCGTCGGTGCGGTGCTCCGACCGGAGCGCACACACACGATCCTTGCCGTGAGACCGCGCTAAGCGCGATGGACTCGCCCGGCGGTCGTTCGATCGGGTGACGTGGACCTGGGATGGGCGGGAGACATTCGGCTCAGACATCGCCGCCTATGCCATGCCGACGACGGTGGAGCGGGTGGGTGCGCTGTCTAAATCGCTCGCCCAGGAGTGGGCAGAACCAGGGACGTCGCAAAGCCTGATGAACTCGTGATCGTGCTGGTCAAATGATGCCCAGGAGGTCGACCGGGCAGGTGAAGGGCTCGTAGGAGGCGTGCCGTATGCCGGCAGCGATGTTGCGGTGCCCGGCAGCGCGGAGAGTGTTGATCGCCAGGATGCGGAGGGTTGCCATGTTGTCGGGGCCGTGGCCGGTGCGGATCTTCGAGGCGTCCTCGTCGAAGGGACTCACATGCTCACCGGGACTTTGAAACAGCCCTGGTTCTCGCGGCCGGTCTCGTCTCCGTTTCGCTCCCTGCCGGGCAGCGCACCCGGTACTAGGCTCGTGCCGTGGAGCAGCCCGAGCATCGCGCCGAAGGCGCAGGACCGTTCACCACCCGGCTCACGTGGCACCGCGCCGGAGGGGAAGCGGTGGTGTGGGAGTCGCGGGTCGCGCGCAGGCGTGGGGCGCTGTCGGTCCGGGGTCCCGGAGATTCGGTCACCATGTTCCCGATTGCCGATGCCGGGGCACTCGACCGTCTCCGGAGGCTGAACGTCGTCGCCTCGGGTGCGTTCTTTCTCGGCGGAGCGCTCTTCGCTCTTGGAGCCTGTATTGCCCAGTTCGGCTCGGGCGATGCGGTCGAGAGTGCCTCGATCTACTTCGCGGGCGGCGTGTTCTTCAGCATCGGGGGTTACACCTCGCTCGTGCAGGTGCTGAACGCGCCTCGCCATTCCCCGGGGGGCGGCTCACTGGTCACGGCCGACTCGAGGTGGTGGGGGTACGAGCCGATGCGATTGGACTGGCTCAGCACGTTTGTGCTGTTTGCCGGGACGCTTGTTTTTGGCATCAACCTGCTGGATTCCTTCCTGCAGGGGCTCACAGTCCAGCAGACCAACCGGCTGATCTGGACTCCCGACGTGGTCGGGTGTGTGCTGTTCCTGGTTTCGGGTCATCTCGCGTTCGTCGAGATCTGTCATCGGTCCCGGCCCTGCGTCCGCTCGCGCAGCCTCGGCTGGTGGGTCGTCGCGGTGAATCAGTTCGGGTCGGTCCTCTTCATGGTCGCTGCGTTGGCCGCCTTCACCCGGCCCACCACCCAAAGCCTGGTGAACACCGACATCGCCAACTGGGGGACGCTGGGCGGTGCGCTGTGCTTCTCCCTCGGAGGGGTACTCCAGGCCCTCGAACGACCCTAGGGCTTGTCGTGCCGACATCGTGACGGCAGCGGATGTTGAGGGTCGAGCACACTGTTCAGGGGTGTGTTCCGTGCGACGAGTCGGCGTCGTTGGTGCTGCTCGGGCGAGTTCGCCGGGGCCCGACGTCGTCACTGTCCGTGATGGCTTCGGGGCTCGTTTCTGGAGGTGGCGGAAGCCGACCCGGCCGCGCGTGTGGTGGTGTTTGTCGCGGTGGCTGCTTGCCTGCATCGCGTGAGCGGCCCGTGGCCCTGTCGCGGTTGGCGGCGCGGGGGTGCCCGCCGGGGTGCCGGGGGTGTGGGGGGTGAGTCATCCTTGGGGTATGGGCGACAAGCGTGGTGGGTCCCTCTTCAAGGGTCTGGCCGGAGGCCGTGGTCCATGCTCCGGCTGGGTCCTGGCCGTTGTCGTTGCCGCAGTGGTCGGGGTCGTTGCCGCGCTGGCCGGCTGCGCGGGTGGTAGCGGTACGTCCGCGGGGGTGCACGGTCCGGCGTCGCAGGTCCCCTCGGTCACGTCGTCGACCGCCTCGGTCGCGTCGGAGGTCCCTTCGGACGCGTCGTCGGCGGCCTCGGCGAGGGCCCTTCCGGCCACGCCCTCGGTCACGTCGTCGTCGGCGCCGCGGGGGCCTGTCGCCGCCGAGGTGTCCATACCGTCGATCGGTGTCGAGGGCCTGGACGTCGTGCCGTATGAGGGGACGACTGATGACCGCGCGGGTACTCGTATCCAGGATCGTGGCGTGGCGGCGAGCCCTTACGGTGAGCGTGGTGGCGTGGGGCCGGGTGAGATCGGCAACTATCTGGTGACCGCCCACCGGCTGTCAGCCGGCGGGCCCCTGCGGCAGCTGCCCTCCGTCGAGGTGGGGGATCAGGTGCATGTCACCGCCGCGGGCACTGTTTACACCTATGAGGTCGTCGAGACCCGGAGCACGTCCTTCCGTTCGGCTCGCTCACTCGCGGAGCAGCGGGCCGCGGTGCCGGGTGAGCCGGGTGAGAAGCCGACCCGGGCCATGATCACGCTCTCGACCTGTGCGACGCCGGAGGACAACGCGGCGGGCAACTTCTGGCGGGACGCCGAGAACAATCCGGAGCACCGCATCGACAAGATCGGTGTCCTGGTCTCGACGCGGTCGGCGTAGGGGTTCCCCCCCCAGAGGTTCATGCCCAGCGGGTTCGCGGGTCAGGGCCGTGCGCGTGTGGCACGGGGCGCGGACATCGGCGTCGTGGACCGGTATGTCGGCCGCGCGGGTTCTTGCTCTGCAGGTCGTGGTGCGGGGACGGTGGGGCCGTGCCCTGACCGCTTTCCTGGGTGGTGGGGACGTGGCGGGTGGGGGAGAGCCGTCCTGATGCTGGCCTGGCGCTGTGCGGCCAGTCCGTCTCGTGCCGGGTCACGAGGTGTCTGGGCCGGTTGGAGCATCGGGCAGGCACGTTCCTGCGGTGCGTCTGATGCTGGGTCGGACCCCTGAACCGGGTGTCCGTCCGCCCGGTAGCACTGTGAAGGAGCCCTCGTGCCTGTACGTTCTGGAGTCCGTTCCCGTTTGCGCGTACGTCTGCGTCTGCCCGTCGCCTCCCTCGCCGCGTCCGCGGCGCTCGCCGTGCTGGTCCAGCCCGTACAGGCCACGGGCACACCGCCGGCGGACAGGGCCCTGCACCAGCAGCTGAACGACCTCGTCCGTACGGCCGGAGGGCCACCCGGAGTGATCGCGCTGATGCGGCGGGACGATCGGACGGCTGTCTACCGGGCAGGCGTTGCCGACACCAGGACCGGCCGCCCGCCCCGTACGAGTGACCACATGCGGATCGCGAGCGTCGCCAAGGCCTTCAGTGGGGCGGTCGCCCTGCGCCTGGTGGACCGGCACAAGCTGGATCTCGACGACACGATCGGCGAGCGCCTGCCGTCACTGCCCGCCGCGTGGCATCAGGTGACGCTCCGCCAGCTGCTCAGCCACACCAGTGGGCTGCCCGACTTCTCGAGGGCGCCGGCGTTCCTCGAGATCCTGCAGGAGGACCCCAGGCATCACTTCGACTCCCGCCGACTGCTCGACTTCGTCGCCGAAGAGAACCTGCTGTTCCCGCCGGGATCGCGGTACGAGTACTCGAACTCCGACAACATCGCCGTCGCGCTGATGGCCGAGGCGGTCACGGGACAGCGCTACGAGCGGCTGCTCGAGCAGCTCGTGTACCGGCCGGTGGGCCTGCGGCAGACCAGCCTTCCCCAGGGCTACCGGCTGCCGAGGCCGTTCCTGCACGGTTACGACGTGACGCCGCCCGCCCCGCCGGAGGACATCAGCGAGGTCCTCAGCGCGTCGGGTGTCTGGGCCTCCGGCGGTATCGTCTCGACCCCGAAGGACCTCAACGCCTTCGCCCGTGTCTGGGCCGGCGGACGCGGCTTCCTGTCGCAGGAGACCCGCCGTCAGCAGCGGACCTTCATCCCCGGCGCCGCCTCGGAGCCCGCCGGTCCCGGCGTCAACGCGGGCGGACTGGCGATCTTCCGCTATACGACGCGGTGCGGCACGGTCTACGGCCACACCGGCAACTTCCCGGGCTACACCCAGCTCGCGGTCGGCACGGCGGACGGCAAGCGGTCCCTCACGTTCTCGATCAACACCCAGACCAGCAAGAGCGTCAAGCCGGAGTTGCTGGCCAAGGTCCGCGCCGTGCAGGAGAACTTCGTCTGCGCCCTGCTGCGGCACTGACCCCCCGCCCCGCCCCCGGCCGGACCGAGGAAGGGAGCCGGTACGCCATGGGGCGGCTGCCAATGCCCAGATGAGAGCCGATCCAGACGGTGTTCAGCCGAATGCGCAGAGGGAGGAGGGAGGAGGGAGGGTAGTGATGCGACACGACATGAGAATGGGGTGCGGGCTCTGCTGAGAACCCCCTGTTCCCCCTGTTCACTGAAGTGAGATGCGGTTTCGCCTGAGGTCTGCATCAGGCCGCGGCGCACCCACGGCACGCCCCGGACATCGGCACCGGCGTGACCATCAGGGCGCGGGAGGGTAGAACCAGACCATCACACCTTCGATCGATCGGACTCGCGTAGTGAGCACCCTCCCCGGACCACGGCTGGCGGGCAGAACCTGGACCGTCCACCTCACCGGACACTCCGACCATTCCGCCACCGTGGCCTGCAGCACCACAGCGTGCCGGATGCCTCCGCGCTCCAAGGACATCAACGCCCTGCGCCGCTTCGCGCACCAGCACATCCACGCCCACGCGCGCTCCGCCGCCCCGCGGCCCAACGCCGCCTGCGCCTGTGGTGCGGCCGACTGCCGCCATCACACCACCAGGACCACGTGCACGGGCCGAACCCTGCTGATCCTGATCCACAACCGTGCCGTGGGCGACGTCTGGACCCTGTCCGAGATCTGCCAGGCCTGCGCGCCCCACATCGTCAATGCCACGGTCCTTCCCGGCAGCGCCACACCGCCCGGCGGCTCTGTTCCCGCGCCCGCCAGGCCCGCGCCGCCGGCACCTGTGCAGGCCCTCTTCTCCTCTCCCCAGGCGGCCGACGCCGACGAGGTATCGGCCGCACGCCGCACCCAGCGACCCCCACGTGCCCGTAACGGTCGAGGCTCCGCGCGCCGTCCCACCCGATGACACCCGTCGCACGCGGGGCGGCGGCGGACCGCTGTACTGGCTCGTCACCAGCCGCCGGCTGGTTTCCCGATACGGGAGCCCCTTGCCGAGTACGACGACCGGGCCCGCCGTAGCCCTCCCGCACTCGCCTGTGCTCGTCTGCGCTTGCCGCAGAGCCTCCCGCCACAGGCGGGTGAGCGTCTCGGAGGGGGCTGGTGCGTCGCCTCACCAACCAGTGCGCTCAGCCCAGGTGTCTTGGCCGGCTGCGCTGCGCGTCTCGTGACAGTCGGCGCCAACGGTCACAAGCTCACCACCCCGGACACGACGAAGCCGCTCCCTCGGCCTGAAGGGAGAGGGAGCGGTTCCTTGGCTCGTGCCGTTGTGGGTGGCGGGGGTGCGGGGCCAGGACGACCTGGGCGGCGACTTCGGGTGACGGGTTTCTGGACGTGCAGTAGTCGTGTACCGGCCGTTCCCGGCTGGGGTCAGGCCTTCTGCGAGGTGGCCTGTTTCGCGGTGGCGAGGAACGTACGAATCCGGTGGTGGTCCTTGACGCCGGGGGCGGATTCGACGCCGCTGGAGACGTCGACTCCCCAGGGGCGGGCTTGGTCGATCGCCGCGCCGACGTTCTCGGGTGTGAGGCCGCCGGCGAGCAGCCACGCGCCTTCGGGACGGGCCGTCTCGAGCAGCGACAGATCCCACGACTCGCCCGAACCCGCCCGGGGCGAGTCGAGGAGGAGGACCTCCTCGCCGTAGGCGCCGACGCGCGTGTCGGGCCGCTCGCTCAAAGACGTGGCCCGCCACAGCCGCGGAAAGATTCCCGCCGCGGCCGCGAAGTCCTCTTCGCGATACGCCGGACCGTGCAACTGCAGCGCGTTGACGCCGAGTTCACCGGCCATACGGGCGGCGTCGGCGGCGGGCGTGTCGTTGACCACCAGAACGGACAGGACATCCGACGGCACGTGGGCGGCGAGCCGCGCTGCCCGGTCCAGGTCGAGCCCGCGCACACTGGTCCGGCTGATCACCAGACCGACGGCGTCCGCGCCTGCCGCGAACGCCACATCGATGTCGGCGGCCGTCCCGAGCCCGCACACCTTGACGAACACGTGTCTCTCCTCTGCTGATGACCCCGGTGTGGCACCTCGAGCCTACTCACCCCCTGACCACCCGCAGGCGCAGACTGCTTCGGGGCGGCAAGGCAGATGCTCGGTGTTGTCGGCGGCAGCCGATCGGGGCTCTCCGCCGGCCTTACGCGGAAGGGTCGATGATCGCCGGCGAAGTCCTGCCAGTTGTGCACATGACGGCGGAGCAGGAGGAGTCCTCCACCACTGGAGCGCGGCGGCGTCCTGGGGTGAACCGTGGTGAATTCGGCAAGACGCCGTCACCGAACTGTGAAGCACGCGCGCGAACCTGGTACCCACCACAGCGCAGTTCGTGCGCTGTCATCGGGGGGAGTACCACCATGAGTACCGTACGCAGAGCCGTCGTCCTCGTCGCCGTTTCCGTACTGGCCCTGACCGCCTGTGGGCCCTCTGAGGACGGCGCCGGGGGCGGGACCGGCGTGCCGACCGCGACTCCCACCGCCTCCACCTCCCCGTCCGCGCCGTCCGCGCCGGTCGAGGCGTCGAAGCCTGCCAAGCCGTCGAAGCCGGCGACGCCCGCCAAGCCGGTCTCGCCGTCGACCGATCCGGACTACGACGTCTTTCCCTGCAGCACCTATGACGTGACGTTCACCGCGAGCCTGGCCGAGCCCACGACCAGCAGCTACCTGCTGAAGATCACCAACAAGTCCGGCAAGCCGTGCCGGGTGCTCGGCCACCCGGTCGTGACCTTCGGCGACCTGGACGGGCAGGCGACGGAGCGCGGCACGGCCCCCGGCATCGAGGAGGCCATCCGGCTCGCACCCGGCCAGTCCGCGTACGCGGGGCTCATGGGCGGTCCGAAGGACGCCGGGAGCGAGACGGTCTCCTCGATCGCGATGACCATGAACACGGAGTCCGACCTGAAGCAGGTGCCGCTCAAGGCCTCGACGCCCGGCCTGAACGTCTCCGACGACAACTCCGTCACCGCGTGGATGGACGACGCCGAGGACGCGCTGAGCCTGTAGTCAGGTCCTCCTCCAGCATCCCCGCATGCGGGTCGCGGGCACCGGCGTGCTCCAAGGCGGCGAGGCCTACCGCGTCTGCGCCTCGCACCCGCGGGGAGGGCCGCGGCTGCGGGCCGGGGCAGTGGGCCGGCTGAAGCGACTGGGCTGTGGGTAAGGGTGGGCAGCGTCCGCACGTCCGTAGCCGAGCACCTGAGCGCGGGGTGCCCGGTAACCGACACGACTCCCGACGGCGGGAGGAGCCCGGCGCCAAAGCCGCAGGGCTGCCATCCGGTGGTCAGAAATCCCCTAACCGGGCGTCGAGGGGAGACTGCGGGGGCCCATGCAGCGGGCGCCTTCCTCCTGCACGCGCAGGCGCAGTTCTCGGTCGGCCGTGACCACCAGGCACGGTCGACCATGCGCGCTCCGGGCCAGTTCGACGATCAGGTCGTCGCCGCTGCCAGGAGCCTCCTCGACCCGCACATCAGGTACAGAGGCAACACCCCGAGCATGGCCCTCGACGACTAGGACGATCTCGTACGGACCTGGGTACGGTCCATCGGCCGGTCCGCCGGCTACGGCAAGCCGGTCGCGCAACCGCTCAGCGGCCCCGCGCCGATCGCGCCACCAGCCGTCGGGCACCGACCCCACGACGTTGGCCCCGTCCACCACCAGCAGAGGACGAAGGGGCAGATCCTCAGGATTCATAGCCCCAGGATGTCAGTCCAACCATCAGGGGCCCCGACTCAACGACTACTCCCACGTAGATGAGGAGCTGCCGCTCGTGCGCCGGCCGAGAGATGGAGTGGCCGTTCCCACATACATGGGCAGGGCCCACGATGCTGGGATTTCCGCGCCGTGGTTGATCGTTTCCACCTGTCCGCTACCTGCATGGGGGCAGCCAGAGGCGCCAGCGTTCGAACAGGTACCACTTGAGGTGTCCGGGACCCTGGTGCCGCCAGAGCCACCAGGGCAGTCGGCGCCGCGGAACGAAGGTCCACAGGTCGTCGTCGGCCTCGTTGCCGCGTGGCTGGGCACGCACCAGAGCAAGGCATTCCTGGTTGACCGTGCGGTGTAGCCGCGCGACGTGGGCAAGGGCCAGAGTGCCTTGTCGCTGGAGCGCTGGAGCGCTGGAGCGCTGGAGCTCTGGAGCTCTGGAGCTCTGGGTCGGTGGCGCGGAGCGCTCGGGCGACGCGGGGCAGGATGGTTTCGGGGTCGGGGTGGTTCAGCGCGAGTCCGATTACGGCGATGCCGACATGGGGCTCCCCGCGATCGAAGGCCGCGTCGACGTCTTCGGGCTGGTCGGTGCCGAGCAGACCTGTTCCGTCCTCCCAGGAGACGACCCGGTCGTCTGGGTCGGGGTTGTTCGACTCGTATCGCATGGCCTGACTTCATGGAGAGGGACAGAGCGGGGGAATCGGCCCGGGCGGCCGATCGCATCCCGCCTACCCCGGGCGCCCCGTCGCTGTCGCAGCATCTTCCCCAGGTTCGACCGCCATGTCCTTCAGCGGATCAGAAGGCGTGCCGCATTGCGTTGCGCGAAAGCGAGATAGGCCGCGTGTTCGTCGCGGTCGGGAAGTCCACCGCATTCACACCGTGAATGCGGTGATGCAGCATTTTGGTGGCTCGAAGACGACCGTGTCGGAATCGGACACGAAGCGTCGATGCTCGGGTTCGGAATTTTTGCTGTGCCGAACGAGTGCATCCAGGATCTCCGCGACTCCGCCGCCCCTGAGCGCTGTATTGACGTGCCGGATGGCCAAGGTGTTCCCCGTATGGATACATGTGGAGGGTACGGGGGGAATGATGGGTTAGCCACAGAGGCGAAAGAAGGAAAAGTGGCTGAGACAAAAAGAAGTTGAGGGTGGCAGGGGTCAGTGGCGAGGAGGAGCCGTGCTGTCCCGCACGATCAGCCGCGGCGGGACCGACTGGACGCGTCGTACCGCTGGGGGCCGCTCCTGGATCTGCTCCAGCAGCCGGGTTACGCACAGCCGGCCGATCCGATCGAAATCCGGGTCCACGGTGGTCAGGCCGGGCTGGAAGAAGGCGGCTTCGGAGAGGTTGTCGAACCCGACCACGCTCACGTCCTCGGGAACGCGACGGCCGGCTTCGTGGAGTGCCTTCATGGCGCCGAGCGCCATCTGGTCATTGGCGCAGAACACCGCGGTGAGGTTCGGCTCCGTCGCGAGCTGGCGCCCGGCGTGATAGCCGCTCTCGCCGCTCCAGTCGCCGTGCAGGACGGGCGGTGAAGGCGCGCCGGCGGCCTGGAGCGTCGCACGCCACGCCTGCACCCGCCGCCGGGCCGGATAGGAGTCCGGCGGGCCCGCGAGATGCCAGACGGTTCTGTGGCCGAGCCCGAGCAGATGGCCGACCGCCAGGTCGACTCCCTCCGCGTGGTCGGTCTGCACGACCGGGTGGGGATGGCCGCCGTCGCCGTCCGTGATCACGAGCGGCATCCCCGGGGGGAACCGTGCCACCGGTGTGTCGAGGACCTGGGCCTCGTTCAGGATGATCCCGTCGACCGCCTGGGACTTCAGGCGCTCGAAGGCGCGCAGCACGGCGGAGCCGGTGTGCGAGCGGACGCTGATCAGGTTCACCAGGTAGTCGGTGTCCTGCAGTGCCGACACGATCGCTTCGAGCGTCCGGCTGTTCCCGTGGGCGGCGACGTCGAACGTCACGACGCCGATCGCGCCGAATTTCCCGGTCACCAGGGCGCGAGCAGCCAGATTGGGCCGGTAGCCGATGTCGCGCATCACCTCCAGGACCCGTCGGCGTGTTTCCGGGTGAACGTTCTGGTGATTGTTGGCGACACGAGAGACGGTCTGTGTGGAAACTCTGGCGCGGGCGGCGACGTCCGCCATGGACTTCGGGCGGGGACGTGTGGAAGGTAAGAGAGACTGTTCCGTATGCCCGGACACCGGGGTTCCTTTCGTGGGCGACCGACGAAAGACATGTTTACGTAAACATTCAGGCTCGTCAACCCTTGACTTCTACGCCCCGGCGTCGTCGGCGGTGAGAATTCGATCCCCACGCGGCCGCGGCCTTTCGGACGGCGTCTAACACACGAGAACCAGGCCCCGATCCGGTGAATCGGGGCCCGGCCTTTTTCTCGCGGGTCAGCCTGCCTGGAGCTGCTGGCTCGTGGCTCCGTCGCAGCTCCGCTGGACGGCGGCCGCGCCGTTCGTGGTGGAGCCGCCGCTCGGCTGGAGGCACTTGGCGCTGTGCCGGGCCGTCAGCGTGAGGTACCCGTCACCCGTGCTGCGGACCGCCCATTCCTGGTTGCGGCCGCCGTTGCAGGAGTACTGGAAGACCTCCGCGCCGTCGGCCGTGGAGTAGGCACTGACGTCGAGGCACTTGCCGCTGTGGCGGGCGACGACGTTGACGTAGCCGTCGGCGGCCGGGCGCAGCGACCACTGCTGGTTGGTGCCGGTGTTGCAGCTGTACTGGACGACCGCCGCGCCGTCACTCGACGAAGCGCCGCTGACGTCGAGGCACTTGGCGCTGTGCCGGAAGCTCAGCGTCTTCCAGGCGTCGGGCGCCGCGCTCGGGAAGGTCCAGGACTGGTTGCTGCCGGTCGTCGGCTGGTAGACGCCGACCGGCGCCCCCTCGGCCGTCGAGGCTCCCATCACGTCGAGGAGTTTGCCGCCGGCCCGGTTGATCAGGGTGTTGTGTCCTTCACCCGTGGTGGAGCGGATCCACTGCTGGGCGGTGGACGAGCCGGGAGTCTCCAGGGTCAGGGAGCCGCCCGAGACGGAGAGCGCCTTGCCGGTCTGGACGTTGGTGACGCGGTACGCGGCGGTGTTGCCCCAGTCGGAGGAGGACAGCTTGGTGAAGGTCCACTGCTGGGCCGGGTCCGCCGGGGCGGAGGTGCGCTGGACCGGCGTGTGGACGCCGCCCGAGGTGGCGACGGCGAGGGCCTTGCCGCTGTTGTCGTTGACCAGCTGGCGCGGGCCGCCGGTCGGTGCGGTGGTCGCGGTGGTGTTCACGCCGCTGACCGTCGGCAGGACGAAGGTGGTGACGGAGCTGGGGCCCACGGTGGCCTTCAGCGTCCCGCCGGCCACGGCCGCGTCGCTGTCCTGCTGGAGGTTCTTCGTGCCGTCGGTGGTCCACCGTTCGACGGCGCCGTTGGCCGCCGTCTGGAACCCGTCGAGGTTCAGGGTGACCTCGCGGTCGGAGCTGGTCGGGTTGGTGTGGACCACGACCACGCCGCCGTTGGGACGGATCGCCGCGACGGTGTTCGCGTCGTCGGTGTTGACAAAGCGCGCGCCGGGGCGGATGAAGCGGCTGTAGTTGCCCATCGCCCAGAACTTCTTGTTCTTGCGCAGCGGCTCGGTGGCGGCGTCCGCGGGCGTGAAGTCGGTCTGGATCAGGCCCCAGTTGGCATCCTCGTGCCCCGGGGCCATGTTCTCGTAGTCCTCGATCGCCTGCCACAGGACGTAGGCGCTCGGCTCGAGTTCGCGCAGGTCACCGTTGATGCGGTCGGTGAGGTCCAGGGCCGGGACCATGTCGGTGAAGCTCTGCCCGCCGTACTCCTTGGCGACGTCGACCTCCGACATCCACAGCGGCTTGGCCTCGCCCTTGGCGATGTCACGGACGCCGGTGCGGCCGTCCGTCTTGTAGGTGTGCGTGTTGAGCCGGGCCACGGCGTCGCGGGCGGCCTGGGGGTACATCTCCCAGTTCTCCCGGAACAACTTCGAGTAGTGCTCGTCCATGCCCGCGATCGGGGTGGTGACGCCCTTGGCGTCGAGCGCGGCGCGCAGGGTGGTGATCATGCGGGCCTGGGAGGCCGGGTCCCAGTGGGAGCCTTCCTGGCGTTTGCCGGCCTGCCAGAAATTCGTGTTCGGTTCGTTGACCGGCGAGATGGAGTCGAAGGTGACGCCCGTCGCGGACTGCGCCCGCTGGAGCGACCCGGTGAGGTAGGTGGCGAACCGCTCGTACTGGTCGGAGCGGAGGTTGTCGTACGACCCGTTCCAGTTGCCGGACACCAGGCCGCTGTTGGTCATGAAGTACGGCGCCGAGTTGGAGAACGCCTCGAAGATGTTGGCGCCGCGTGCCTTGGCGGCCGTGACCCACCAGCGCTGGTTGGCGTCGGCGTTCGGGTTCCAGTGCGTGGGGTTCTCGGGGTCCCACCAGTCGGGGGACTCCGGACCGGGCCGGTTCCACCAGCCCGGGACGTCCGCGCCGGCGCGCAGGTAGGGAGTGGTCTCCGGGCTGTCGCCGCCGCCGATGTTGTAGCGGGCGATGGTGAAGGCGAGGCCGTCCGCGCCGTAGAGGGCGTCCGCGAGGGCGTTGCGCTGGGCGTCCGGCCAGCCTCCGGTGACGTTGGCGAACCACGCCAGCGAGGTTCCCCAGCCCTGGAAGGTGGGGTGCTGGTAGCTGGGGTCGAGACGCACGGTCAGCGCGGCGCCCGACTCCACTGCGCTGGCCGGGGACGGGGCCGGGCCGACGGCGAGGCCGGTGGCGGCGATGGCGGCCGCCGCGGCGGTGGCGACGAGCCGCAGGGCGGAGCGGCGGGGCCCGGAGCGGTGTCCTGGCGTACGGGCCTGGGACGCCGGTCTGCTACGAAGGGGTGACACGTTCTACTCCTTGACTGAGGGGGGGAATGCACGACGAAGGGCCGGCTTCCGAGCGGGGCGTTGCTGGAAGCCGGCCCTACGGGTGCGCCTGCTGCGGGGAGGCAGAAGGCGCGGGGCACAGGGACCGGTCGGGTTGGCCCTGTGCCGGCTCGACGGACGCGCCGGTCAGGCGGTCGGGCGATCGGTTCGGTCAGGTTGCCGGAGGCCGGGGGTCAGACCGTCCAGCGCTGCCACTTCTGGTTGTCGCCGGTGTTGCAGGTCCACTGGTGAAGCGCGGCGCCGTTCCAGTTGGCCCATTCGGCGACGTCGAGGCACTTGTTGCTGTGCCGGGCGACGAGGTGCACGTAGCCGGAGGTGCTGGACGTCTGGAGCTTCCACTGCTGGGACGTCGAGCCGTTGCAGGTGTTCTGCACGGCGCGGGCGCCGTCCGCGGTGGAGGCGTCGGCCACGTCGAGGCACTTGCCGCTGTGCCGGGCCATGATCTGGTGGTAGCCGGTGCCCAGGTCCTTGATCCAGAAGTGCTGGTTGATCTCGCCGCCGCAGTTCCACTGGATCAGCCCGGCCGCGTTCGTGGTGTCGAAGTTCGCGACGTCGGCGCACTTGCCGCTGTTGCGGGCGGTCAGGGACTCCCACGTCACGTTCATGCCGGTCACGGTGCCCGCGGCGGTGTCGATCGTGAGCTGCGGGGAGTAGCCCATGGTCATGGTGGTGCTGGTGGGGAAGGTCAGCGGCGCCCAGACGTACTGGGAGTCGTTGACCATGCCGCCCATCGAGTTGCCCCAGCGGTCGCCCATGTACAGGTAGCTGGTGCCCTGCGTGCCCTGGACGGGCAGGACGTACGCGGTCTGGCTGCGGTACGTCTTCGAGTCGCCGATGTTCTGGAGGCCGCTCCACGTGCCGGTGATGCTGGTGGCGGTGGCGTACTGCTGCTGGTTGGGAGACCAGCCGTCGGAGCCGGAGGTGAGCAGGAAGTACACGCCGTTGCGCTTGAACATGGCGGGCGCCTCACGGGACTTACCCGCCCAGAGCTTCTGGATCTGCGCGGCGATGCCGGTGTAGTCGGAGGTCAGCCGGTAGACGTGCAGGTCGGCGTTCTCGTTGGCGGCGGAGATCATGTAGCCCTTGCCGTCGGTGTCGACGAAGGCCGTGATGTCACGCGACATGTGGCCCAGCGGACGGAAGCTGCCCTTCCAGGCGTAGTTGCCGTCCACGGTGTCCGACACGGCGACGGCGGCGCGGGCCTCGCTGTAGTCGGTGGCGCTGCCCTCCTTGTGCATCCACATCACGAACTTGCCGGTCGCCGCGTTGTAGATGACCTTCGGCCGCTCGATGTTCGCGCCCGCCAGCTCAGGGTCGCTGGCCTCGGTCAGCACGTGGTTGCGGAACTCCCACGTCTTCAGGTCGGTCGACCGGTACGCCGAGACGTAGCGGAAGCTGTTGTCGGCGTGCCGGTTCTCTCCGAACCAGTAGTAGTACGAGCCCACCTTGACGACGCCGCCGCCGTGCGCGTGCACGGGGTTGCCGTTCGGGTCGGTGAACTGCGTCCCGTTCGCGATGGACACCGGCGCGGCGTGAGCGGTGCCCACGGCTGTGAGCAGAGAGAGCAGGAGGGCGGCGAGGGCGGAGAACAATGCCGCCGCCCCGAAGGTCTTGAGTCTCATGGCGCGTTACCTCGCGGTTCGTCGTGACTGAGCACCGCGCGGACTGCGCGGCAGACGGCCGGATCGGGAGAAAGCCGGGGAAGGCATGGGGGGCCGATCCAGGCCTGTCGCACCGGGCTCACGTAATGTTTGCGTAAACACGATGTAACCGGAAGCTTCGGAGAACTCCTGTGCGCTGTCAAGGAGTTGAACGAGATCTTCCGATCTCTTGCAGCCCTCTTGCAGCCGGGCCGATGTTTACGTCAACATGCTCGCCATGCCGCACGTGCCGCACATGCCGCCAGTCCCGCAGTCAGACGTCGCGGGCCTCAGGGTCACACCGACTGCCCGCGGCCCTCGACGAGGCCGGGTACGTCGCCTGACCGCGGGGCGACGCTGCCGTCCTGCGCCCGGGAACGGAACAGTGTGAGGGCCTCGGTGAGGTTGCCGGGGTCGCACGAGGCGCGGGAGTAGATGGGATCTCTCGCACCTGTGACTGAGGCGTCAACCCGTGAGCTTGTACAGGCTCTTGCCGGCCGGCCGCAGCCCCAGCAGCAGGCAGAGGGCGACGATGGCCTGCTCTGGCGCCCAGCGATTCCGGATGAGGGTGGCGCGGACACTGCCCAGCAGGCCGTCGGGGTTCCGGCCGGATCGCCCTCGCGGGACCGCCCTCGGTGCTGACGAACGCCTGCTGCAGGTGCCGGCTCGCCGGAAGGCGGCGCCCGGAAGTGGCAGTGGCTTTCTGTACGGAGGCGCCGAGGCTGGGCACGAAGCTGACGGCGTTGACCGCCTCGAATCCGGCCAGTTGGTCCAGGACCTCCTCGGTACGGCCGAGGACGGCCGGGTGACCGCCGCGATCACCCCGGCCCTCCGGCCCCGCTCGGCCGGCAGCTGCAGCGTGGCGGCGACACGTGGGTGCACCGGCTCGCCGTCGTAGCCGACCCTCTGTGCGTAGCTGTAGCGATGGCGCGGTGAGGGCAGGGTCAGGACGGCCGGCTGACCTGGGCGAGGACGAGCACGGTGTCGTCGGTGGGGCCGGCCGGCAGCAGGCGCGCGAGGACGCCGTCTGCCATCTCTTCCAACGTGTCGGTAACACCGGCCAGTTGGGCGCGGAGTGCCGCGATGCCATCGTCGATGTCCTTGCCTCGTGCCTCGACGAGTCCGTCGGTGTAGAGGGCCAGGGTGTCGCCCTCCTGGAGTTCGATCTCGAGCGTGCCGAAGGGGAAGCCGCCGACACCGAGGGGAACGCCCAGTACGTCGTCGACGATCCTCACCGTGCCGTCCGGTTCGCGTACGAGGGGTGGGGGATGGCCGGCGTTCGCGATGCGGGCTCGGCCCGTCCGGGGGTCGTAGTGGATGTAGAGGCAGGTCGCCAGCTCGATGCCCGTCTCCTGGACGCAGGCGTCGAGCTCCGTGAGGAGGTCGTCGGGTTCCAGGTTCTGACGGGCCAGAGCCTTGGTGGTGATCCGCAGCCTGCCCATCGCCGCGGCCGCCGGTACGCCGTGTCCCATGACGTCGCCGACCACGAGGGCCACCCGGCCGCCGGGCAGGTCGATCACGTCGTACCAGTCGCCCCCGACTTCCGTGAGGTGGCTGCCGGGGAGGTAGCGGTGGGCGATGCGCAGGGACGGGTTGGTCGCCAGGGCGGTGGGGAGCAGCGCGCGCTGGAGGGTGAGCGCGATCTCCTGGACCTGGTTGTAGAGGCGTGCGTTGTCCAGGCACAGGGCGGCGCGCGAGGCGAGTTCCCCGGCCAGGCTGAGGTCCTGCTCGGTGAAGACCGGGCGGGCGGCGGAGCGGCCGAACATGGTGATTCCCTGGACCGTTCCCCGGGCGATGAGGGGAGCGATGAGGAGGCAGGTCAGGCCGCTGTCGATCAGCAGCTGGGCACGGGCCTGGTGGATGACGGTCCGTGTCATGAACTCGTCGTTCACGGGGACGCAGACAGGGCGGCCCGTGCGAAGCGTCTCGTGGATGGTGGAGCCCGGCGGGTACGTCACGCGCTCCAGTCCACCGACGAGTTCGGGGGCCGGTGGCGGCAGAATGGTGCCGGCCGCGATCCGGCGCGTGACCAGGGGCATGCCCGGGTCGAACACCTCGGACTCGTCCATCCACTCCACAACCTCCACGACGGAGGCGTCGGCGAACTCCGGAACAGCCGCTTCGACCAGCTCACGGGCGGTGACATCCACGTCCAGGGTGGTGCCGATGCGAGCCGCGGCCCGGTCCAGCAGAGCCAGCCGCTGCCGCCCGGCCGTCGCTTCCACGATCGCCTGCTCACGGTCGGTGACGTCCACGAGGAGGCCGCCCAATCCCGGCCGCGTATCGCCTGCCTGGCTCAAGGGGAAGAAGCTCACCGACCGCACCTGGTCCCGGTCGGGACGACCCGGCGTGCGAAGTACGACCAGCGCGCTCACGACGGGCCGCCCCTCGTCGGCGACGGCGTGCAACATGCGCTGATACTCGCCGCCGTCGGACGTGATCATGAAGTCTTCCATGCTGCGCCCGATGTGGTCCTCGATCGGGATCCCGTCCATGTCGGCAAGGGCCTGGTTGAGGTGGACGTAGCGCAGGTCCTCATCGAGCATGACGAGGCCGATCGGGCACGTCTCGAAAAGCGCGTCGAGGAAGACGAGGTTGGTCTTCACGCGGTCGAGTTCGTCGCCCCTGCTGGCCAGGCCGACGATGACGGAGCGGCCGTTGTCGCCCGTCACCGGGAAGACCCGGAATCCGCAGTCGAACACCGTGCCGTCATGGTGCAGGGCAGGCATCCTTACCCGCCAGTAGCCCAGGGTGCGACCACGTTCCGCCAGCCGCTCTGCCGCGCTGGTCCCGTCGAGGGGCGCAGCAGGAAAGAGGGTGGCGGCGGGCTTGGACAGGACGTCCGCGGCCTCGTATCCGAAAAGCCTCTGCGCACCGGGTCCCCAGTAGCAGATCCGGTCCTCGTCATCCATGCCGAGAACGGCAACGGCCACGTGCTCCAGCAGGGTTCCCGGTTCCGACCAGAGCGGCCCGGGAGCCCGCTCTTCCCCCGGTGGATTCGATGACACCAGCTGCCCTTTCACGCGCACACGCGACAGCCGAGTGCGCCACTCGCCGGCGGACGGGGCCCTCACCTCAATTCTGCCCGCCGTCTGCGGTTCGGACATCACGGAGGCACGGGCGGGGTGTGCACTCGCGCGTGAGCTGGATACGGGCGGAGCTGGCGGTGAGGGCCGGGGCCGCTCGCGTGGCGGGTTCACCAGCAAGCTCCACCTGAGCACCGACGGACGCTGCCGCCCACCGTCCCTGATCGTCACCCCAGGGCGGCGGGTGGGCTTGCCCTGGTCGAGTTCATGAAGGCACGGGCCCACCGGCTGGAGTGGCCGGCCAACGAGGACGGCGCTCCGGCCGTGCGGCTGTGCTCACTGACGGACCGGTCCCGGGCGGCCCTCACATGGCCGGACGAGGACGGGTCGGGCGAGGTTTACCAGCAGGGTCCTCGGAGCCCCGCTGGCGACTCCGCGTACGAACCAGGGCGTGTTGTCCAACCGCATCGAGCCGTTGCGGAGACCACCTGCCCACAAGCTCTCGACGCAGTGCGACAACCGGACGTTCGCCCGGCTCGCCGGCCCCTCACCCGAACCGGCTGAGGGGCTGAAGGCCCTCCACGAATGCCCGGAAGTCTGCCGCGAGCGGCAGTTCTGCGCCGGAGTCGGTGTCGAACCAGGTCACCGAAGGTTCCCCCGACTCGCCGCAGGCCCGGTAGTCGAGCCCGATCCAGTAGTGGCCGTCACCGGACAGCAGCACGACTGGAGACGGCAGTCCCCACTCCTCCACGAGGTACGGCGTCTCCAACAGCGACAAGCCGTGCCCGCCGGTGCCGATCCCCATCAACTCGGTGAACGGGATGTGGTCCTCGCTCCACGAGGTTGGCTGATTGGTCGGAAAGGCATCCCGGTCGGCCGTGACACCGCCGCCGTTCTGCACATGCAGAAGGTCGATCAGCGATGTGGGGAGTCGCAGCCCGAGGACTTGCTCCGCGGCGGCGACGGTCGCCTGCGTCAAGTCGGGCTGGACACCGTACGTGTGTCCGCTCCAGAAGGACGCCTTGATTTCATCAAACCTCACCGGCTCCTCCGCTCGGGCCATCGAGGCGAATCAGCTGGTCGAGCTCTTCGGCGGAGTCGGCGACGAGGCGATAGATGCCCTGGAGGCTCGTCGAACGGATCAGGCGCCCGTCCTCGACGTGCTTGAGCAGGCGCTCGCCCCGGCGGGATGTGTACGTCAGCCGTTCCAGGAGGCTCCCCGGGACGACCGTGTCGAACCTGAGCGGGGCACCTGGCGGTCCGACGAGTACTTCGGTGACACATCCGGTCTTCAGCGGGCGCCAGTCCAGCAACTTCACGTAGTCGTCATCGGGGAGCGCCGAGCCGACGTTCTCGTAGGGGAGGATGTGAGCTACCTCCAGCACCCCCAGTACATGGAGACGGGCGCGGTGGGCTCGCACGGGGTAGATGCGGTCGCCAGGCTGCACTCCCGCACGCTGGAAGCTCGGCAGCGACTGGTGCGGCCCGCCGAACAACACCGTAAGCCGCTGACCGGTACGGCCGGACCGTTCAAGCTCTCGGCACAAGCCGTTGGTCCACAACGTCGTATAAGAGTTCGCCACGTCAGCACGGTAGCTGTGTCCCCTGACAGTCACCGTCCCGGAGCCCGATGTCAGTACGTGGTGGCATGCTCGCGGCCATGAACAGGAAGCGGTCGACCTCGGCTGTGACCACTCGCGGGCTCACCCAGACCGTTCCCGAAGTTGATCTCTCGGACCCCGCCTGGGGTGGACTTTCCGGCCCCACGTGGTCCATCGAACTCAACATCGGCTCAGAAGACCCGGTGGACTCCGTCATGCTCCACATCCGGGGCTCCGGCGACGACGTGCTGACGCCCGTCCTCCGTCTTGCCGACGCTCTGCGGTGCAAGGTGCTCGACTGCACCGAAGGGGACCTGATCACTCCGGGGCAGACGTCGGGCTGGCACGCTTTCCAGCAGTTCCGCGATCGAGTGATCGGAGCCTCGCAGTGATACCTCCCGGCTACGGCACCGACTTCCACCCCACGCACCCTGAAGCCCGATCGAGCCTTGAGGGCCTGCTCCCTTCCGGCCGGATGGTCACGTCCGATGAAGGCGACGGAGACGTACGGCCCCTGTGGCTCAGCGACGGGCCGGCCACGGCCGAACTGTGGACGCGGATGCGCGCCGAACACGCGCGCTTCGGCCTGTGGCCGCTGCTGCTCGACTTGCTGGATCCGAGCGATGGCGAATTCCGCCCATGGGGATCGGGGGAGGTCTTCCCCGAGCAGATGTCCTCCCCGGCAACCCACGACTCTGCGGGCCGCCTCGCACAGTGGTGGGCGACCTACACGGCCGTCGATGAACATGACGACATCCTCGACACCGGCCGGCGCCTCGCCGTCACGGCCCCCTTCGGACAGACCTGGCCCGGTCTCGCGCCCAGCCGGGAGCCGGCAACGAACCCCGATGAACTGGCCGCCGAGTTCGCGCAGGTGTTCCTCGCCGACCGCCCACGGACACGTCTGGGACTGGTCGCCGCAGCGTCCGGTGCCGAGGCGTTGACAGCTGTGGGCTGGGCCGGACCCTGCAACTACGACAACGACACCGCGAAGTTCTCCGCGGTCCTCCGTGACTGGGAACACCGCTTCGGTGCCCGTGTCGTCGCGGTCGGGTTCTCCACGCTGCACCTCAGCGTCGCCGCGCCACCTGTGGACGAGCACGGGGCTCTCCTGGTCGCGGCCGAGCACTTCGCCTTCTGCCCGGACAACATCTGGCAGGGCAGCAGTCCGTACACACTGGCCGCATACGCCGAGCGGATCGCCGGCGCCCACCACTGGGACTTCTGGTGGGACTGATCCGGTCCGCAGAGAACGCTCAACCGGGAACTGGCCTTCAGCGGTGCGGTGCTGGGTTGTCAGGCGACGGAGGGCAGCCTGTGCCACCAGTGACTGCAGCCACCAGAGCAGAAGCGCTCGCGGCGCCGCGCGTCGGCAATCGTGAGCACCGCGATCAGCAGCCTGAACGCCTTGCGGCGTTCGTCGAGAGGCGCGAGACCGGCGATCTTTCCCAGTTGCTCGTCGATCCGGCCTCGCGAGATCAACACTGCGGGCGTATGCGTCGGGCGCAGCCCGGCACGGCGGATGCTCTCCGCCGCGTCCTCGGCGACGGCGCGAGCCTGGACGCAGTGATGGCGCAGGAACAGCAGCACCTCGGACTGCTCCTCCTGGCCGAGGCCATCGAACCATTCGACGCCCTCTGACATCGGGCGCAGCCCCTGCGCGAGCTCGTTGAGCAGGATGTCGCGTTCGTTCATGACTACCTCCCGTGGGACAGACGCCGCTCCGCAGCGGTGATCAAGATTCCGAGCAGCACCGCCAGACCGGCCGCACCTTCGGTGTCGTGGGCCCGGTGTCCTTCTCCTTTCCTGTCCCCGGCACCGCAGGCGCCGTCGGCCCCGCCATTCCCGTGTCCGGGGCTCGCTGCCTGGCCGCCCGGTCATCCGCGGCGGCCTTCGGCGGGCATGGTGCGCGCGGTGCTCACGGTGAGTTCGGCGTGCCGGCCTCGCCCCGGGGCGACCAGCGGGGCCGGTGGGTGGCGCTCGCCCTCGCCGACGAAATGTATCTCGCCGTGCCCGCCGCCCCGGAAGCGTCCGAGTCCCTCGTCGGGCCGGTGCTGCCGACTGCTGTGCATCGAACTCACACCGAGCTTTGCGTGCAACGAAGCTACGTCCCGGTAGGCCTTGACGCTTCGACCGCGACACTGCCACGGTTTGCTCGAAAGCGATCGGCATCGGGCTCAACTACGCATAACCGCGCACCTTCAGTGTTCTCGGCTGCATTTCTCATGTCGTCACCGCACCCCCTGACGGGATGCGGCATGCCCAGCCGCGCCCGTTGCCGTGCGTCCCCCTCCACCGTAAGGAGTCCCCCTTGCGCTCTTCGCGCCCTCGGGGCAGAAGCTTCGCCGCTCTCGCCGTTCTCACCCTTGCTCTGGCCGTGCCTCTGCCGGCGACGGCCACGGCGGTCGAGCCCGCCCCGGCCATCGTGCCGCAGCCCGTCTCCCAGACGAACTCGACCGGCAGTGGCTTCACTCTCACCGCGCAGACGCCGGTGAACGTCATCTCCTCCGGCGATCCCGACGCGGCGGGCGTGGGCTCGTACCTCGCGGGGCTGCTGGCTCCGGCGACCGGTTACACGCTTCCGGTCACCACCACCTCCCAGCCCGCGAGCCAGGCCATCGTCCTGAACCCCAACGGTTCGTCCAGCCTGGGCGCCGAGGGCTACACCCTGGACTCGAGCAGCACCGGTGTGACGGTGACCGCGTACGGGGCGCAGGGCCTGTTCCGCGGGGTGCAGACCCTGCGGCAGCTGCTGCCGGCGGCGATCGAGTCCACTTCGGTCAAGCCGGGTCCCTGGACCGTGGCCCCCGTGCAGATCTCGGACTCGCCCCGGTACTCCTACCGTGGCGTCATGGTCGACGTGGCCCGCCGTTACTTCCCGATGTCCCAGCTCAAGCGGTACATCGACCAGGCCGCCACGTACAAGATCAACACCCTGCACCTGCACCTGACGGACGACCAGGGCTGGCGTATCGCGATCGGCGCGATACCGAGCCTGACGACGGTCGGCGCGAGCACGCAGAGCGGCTTCACCGGCGGCACGAACTGGTACTACACCGCGGCGGAGTACCAGGAGATCGTCGCCTACGCCAAGTCCCGCTTCATGACCGTCGTCCCGGAGATCGACGGTCCGGGTCACACCAGCGCCGCTCTCGCGTCGGTCGCCAACCTCAACTGCAACAACACCGCGATCAGCCCGTACTCGGGCTTCGACGTGGGCATCAGCCTCTACTGTCTGAGCGACGCCCAGCACGTCTCCAACGTCAGCGGCTTCCTCACCACCGTGATCGACACCGTGGCGGCGATGACGCCCGGACCGTACGTCCACCTCGGCGGTGACGAGACCCCGGCGGCCACCCCGTCCCAGTACGCCTCCTACGTCTCGGCCGCGACCGCGGCCGCGACCGCGCGGGGCAAGACGGTGATGGGCTGGCACCAGCTCGGCCAGTCCACGATCCCCGCGAACAGCATCATGCAGTGGTGGGGCGACGCCGACGACCGGGGCAGCATCGGTACCTCCAGCGAGACCGAGGATATCCAGTTCGTCCGCAACGCGGTCCAGCAGAACGCCAAGTTCGTCATGTCCCCCTCGGACCACGCGTACCTGGACATGAAGTACGACTCCTCGACGCCGTACGGCCTGTCCTGGCAGGGCTACGTCCCGCTGAGCAAGGCGTATGACTGGGACCCCACCACCTCGACGGCCAAGCTCAACGGCACCGGCTCGCTCGTCCCGGCCGACAAGATCGCCGGCGTCGAGGCCGCCCTGTGGGCCGACCGCGCGTACGCCGGCAGCAACCAGCTGCCCACGTCCACGAGCCAGTTCCCCGAGCCGTACGTCTACGCCGAGCACATGACCTTCCCGCGCCTGCCCGCCATCGCCGAGATCGGCTGGTCGCCGCAGTCCACCCACAACTACACCGACTTCAGCAACCGTCTGGCCACCCACGGCGCACGCTGGACCGCGGCGGGAATCGCCTACTACGCGGCCCCGGACGTTCCCTGGTCCGGCGGTGGCGGCTCCGGCGGCGGCGTCTTCAACGGCGTCCACACCGTCGCCACCGGCGGTCAGGCCCTGACCGTCCCCAAGAAGGGGACCAACGGCACCCAGCTCACCACCTCGGCGCTGGTCGGCGGCAACAGCCAGAAGTGGACCTTCACCGAGCAGCCGGATGGCTCCTACACTCTGGTCAACGTCGCCTCCGGGCTCTGCGTCGACGTCAACGCCGGGTCCATGTCCGCCGGCGCCTCCGTCATCCAGTGGACGTGCAGCGGGACCACCAACCAGCGGTGGACGGTCGCGGCGGCCACCGGCGGCGGCCACACCCTGACCTCGGTCAAGAGCGGCCTCGTGATCACCACCGCCTCGACGGCCAACAACGCCCCCGTCACCCAGCAGCCCGCCAGTGGATCGGCGCTGCAGCGCTGGACCATCGGATAACACACCGGGCCTGACAGCCTGAAAGCCCGGCGGTGCGGTCACCGGCTTCGACCGGTGACCGTACCGCCGCCTCCGCGTACCGACGCGGCCGCGTGACGCCGCCTTCCGGGCGACAGCCACCGCGACGACCCGCGCCGGAGCCGCGAGCTCGCTCTCCGCCCACGGGCCACCGACAGCCGACCGGCCTGACCCGCGCGATCGGGGGCGGCGCGAAGCCGGCTCTCATCCAGTGGGACTGCGCTGACGGCTTCTTCGAGGCCCACTGGCGCCGGCCCGAGGCGTACCTCGACGAACATGTGCGCCGCGCGGTATCGGTATGGACCATAGCCGCGACCTGGAGAGGGGTGGTAGCGGGCATAGCCCGCCGCCACCGACGTGAACAGCCCCTGGGCTCCTGCTGCGGGTGGGCAGTCATGCGTCCCCCAGCAGGACCCGCAGCGCAGAGGCATCAGCCAGCAGCTGCGCCTCGTCCTGACGACCGCCGCCGAGGACCTCCCACGGCAGCGGCCCGCCCGGCGCCGGATCGGACTCACCTGCGTACCGGGGGCAGACGTGGCTGTGGAGGTGAGGGACGACGTTGCCGAGGGTGGAGTAGTTCATCTTCACCGGCTCGTAGAAGGCCGTCAGGGCCCGGCCGAGAGCGAGAGTGTCGCGCCAGTACGCGGCGGCGTCGGCCTCGGGCAGGTCGGTGGGTTCGGCCACGTGCGGGGCACCGCGATGGATGAGTACGCAGTAGCCGCGCACCTGCCCCTGGCGCCACAGATAGGCGTTGGCCGCCTCGCCGCGGCGGAGCAGGATGCCCCAGCCGATGTCGTCGGAGGTGTAGTCGTTTGCGCACATCGGGCATCCGTCGCCGGAACGGTGGCGGAGGAAGTCCTTTGGCCAGTCGCCCGTTTGCGGGGGAGAGGCGGCGTGCTGCGGGAGGGGGGTGTGCTGCTGGGCCATGAACACTCTGCTCTCGGGGGATCGTCGTGGACGGGCGGACAGGGGGCGTTGGAGGAATCCGCGCTCGCGGGCACAGGCCGCGAGCGCGGATCCGGTTGGTTATGGGGATGGGCGGGGAACGGCGGCGAGCGGCGGCAGCGTCCAGGCGAGCTGCCCGGCGCCGGTGCCTGCGGTGACGCTCTGGAGTCCTCCGTCTGCGGGGAGATCGACTGTGTAGGTGCTCGGGCGGCCTGCCCGTACCCATTGATGGTGGAGGTCCTCGAGTTCGCCCCACACATCCCGGGTCCCGTGCACACGCACGGTGCCCTCGCCGGGACCTGCGACGGCCCAGGAGCCGTCTTCGGGAGCCACCAGGGTCATCGTCTCGGCCTGGAAGTCCCGGACCACCTGCGGGACCTGGTACGCCGCGGCCAGCCAGAAGCCGTAGGCGTCGTCCGGTGGCGGCGCGAGCCGGGTGGGGCGCGGCGTGCCGGGCTCAGCCTTGACGCGGGCGCGGTGGTCGACCGCACTCAGCCACCGGTAGCCGAGCATGGGCCGGTATCCGCGCGGCCTGCCCGTCAGGACCGCCTCGATCCGGCCCGTGGCGGTGCGGGTGACGAGGAGCTGCCCGGGCCAGCTCGGTGTGCGGGTAGCGAGGGTCGTCAGGAGCCGCCCACCGGGGGCGAGCTGGTCGGCCCATGCCGGCGGGACGCAGGGGACGCCAATGCCGGAGTGGATCCGGTCGAACTCACCGCCGGCCGGATGGCCATCGAGGGCGTCGCCCTCGACCACCGTCACGCCCAGGCCGAGCCGGTCGAGGTTCTGCTGGGCGAAGGCGGCCATGTGCCCGCCCCGCTCCACGCCGGCGGCCAGCCCGGGACCGGCGATGGCGGCGGCGAGCGCGAGGGAGACCCCCGGGCCTGGGCCGAGCTCCAGGTACCGCTGCCCCGGCCCCAGTTGCATGGCCTGGAGGGCCTCGACGGTGGCGGGCGTGTAGGTCGCCATGGAGGTCATGTTCCCGCCGGTCACCGGCCCGCGGACGAGAGCATCGAGCCGCTCCCCGTCGCGCTGCACGAGGATCGACTCGTCGCTGTGGATCAGATCGAGCCACTCGGCCCGGTCGTCCGGGTGGGAGCCGTCGAGGAGACGCCAGTCGATCGGATCGGCGCCCGGGCCACTGACGCGGACATAGGCGTGAGGGAGCAGCCCCTCACGGGGCACGGAGAGGAGAGCTGCGCGCAGGCGGGGGTCGGTGAGGGTGCCTTCGGACTCGAGGCGGCCGACCAGCTCGGCACGTCGACCGGCCGTCGTGGCGTCAACATCCAGGGACACGGGCGCTTCCTTCCTTCGGTGTCGGCATCGTAGTGAGGTGGCGGACGGGCGAGGCCCACAGCGGCCAGGCCGGGGCGAGATGGGCCACCGTTCCGGCCGACAGCGCCGCGCGCACTCCGAGCGCGGCGGCGATACCGCCGGCGGTCAGCGCGCCGAAGGGCCGTGCGCCGGCCACCAGCCACACGGAGGTCTACTGCGCGCGGGACTGCAGCTCGGGCGGGCACGTCAGCTGCCGGATCGACCGCTGGGACGCGCCCGGCGCTGCCTCGGCGGACTAGGCGATGCTGGGGGCTGGCACCGACTGCTCCGTTCCGGTTCGCGGCGGGCGAGAGCGTGCAAAAGCCGTGCGAGCTGCCGGTACGGCTCGCGCGCCGAAGCGGCCCACTCCGCCTCCAACGCCGCGGCGTACTCGTTGGGCTCGGATGCCCAGTCGTCGCGATGGCCGTCGAAGATCCGCACCCCCTGCCAAGGCAGAGGCAGCAGGCCGTGTTCGACAGCGAGCCGTTAGAGATCCTCGGCGCTGTCACCGCGGGTACGGACGCCCGGATGGCCGACGGCTCACGCCGGTGCCTCCCTCGATGAGGTCGCGTGCCACTGTGCGCTTGCCGCACAGGGCCTCACGGGCGCCGACCCCGGCGGCCGGCCTTTCGTCGGGATGCTCAGCACACCACCAGCCGCCACGAGCCCGGCCAGGCGGGCGACCGGACCGTCCAGCTCTTCCAGGCACATCAACACCCTGTGGCAGCACACCAGGCCGAACCGCTCGTCGCCGACGTCCAAGTTCTCGACGCCCGCCTTCAAGAAGCGGACCCGCTCCGCCAGTTCGGGCCGGAACGCCTTTGGCACTCTGCGGCGGCGAGCACGCCGGCAGACGGGCCCACCGCGGTCACCAGGTACCCGGCCGCGGCGATCCGGAACGTCATCTCGCCCGTCCAGCAGCCGACGGCCAGGACCCGGTATCCAGGCCGGTCGCCCGTACAGGGAGTTGGGGTGGCTGCGTTGAGTGACTTCGCGGCCGTCGGCGCCACGTACGAGGCGCACTCGCACAGCGTGTGCGGGGCTGCCTTCGTCCCGACCTCGTCTGGCGTCGGTTGCGGGCGAAGGTGCCGCTCTCGACGACGCGGCCTTCATCGAGGACGTAGATGATGTCCGCGTGGCGCGCGCTGGCGAACCGGTGGGTGATCAGGACGGTCGGGGAGAAACAACCGGCGAGACCACCGGAGAAACCACAGGCGAGACCACGGGCGAGACCACCGGCGGGGCACGTCCGAAACCGGCAGGTCCGACGGGAACGGCTGAGCCCGCCCGAGCGAAGGGGGCCCTATGACCGAAGCGGACTCCGACAGCGGAACGCGCCCCTGGGGCGACTGGGTCGTCACTTTCGCCACACTGGCCGCCCCGACCACGTTCATCGGCGCCCTGCTGCTCTACTTCGGCTTCGCCTACACCGACACCCTCTACGCGTACTTCGGCGTCGACGCCGCGACCCTCGGCTTCTCCACCCAGGAGGACGCGCTGCGTAGTGCCGGAACCCTCTACGTCCCCGCGGGCGCGGCGCTCACCGTCGCGCTTGCCGGCGTCCTGGTCTACTACGCGGCGCGCACGCTGGGAAACCGGGGCGCGCCCCTGCCCCAGGGGAGCCGGCTGGCGCCGTATGTCATCTCTGCCTGCGGCCTGGTCATGTTCGTCCTGGGCGTGCTCGGCGGTTTCGCTGTGTGGCGCGCCGGAGCGACGGACACCCCGCTGCTGATCGGCGGCGGACTGGTGCTTGTCGTGTTCGGCAGAGCCCTGTCCTTCAAGCTCGCCGGCGCCGACTACCCGGTGGCACGCGAGCGGCTGGCGCTCGCCCTCGTCGCCGCGCTGGTCGGCCTGTCCTGCTTCTGGGTGGTGCACGCGTACGCCAAGAGGCACGGCGCCGACGACGCCCGATACCTGGCGCGGCACCTGTGGCTGCGTCCTGCGGTGACCGTCGACACGGCGGAGCGCCTGTACTTCTCCCATCGGGAGGTACGCGAGACGGCCCTGCCGGTCACCGGTCCCCCGCAGCGGTTCCGGTACCGGTACGAGGGTCCGCGGCTCCTCGCGGAGGTCAACGGCCGCATGTTCCTCATCCCCGAGGACTGGGCGACTTCGGGCGGCGGCGTGCTCGTCGTGCCGGCGGACGGGGCGGTGCGCGTCGCCTTCCGCTCGGGCTGAGACGTCCAGGCCGCACAGGCCACCGCGGGTCACGCACCCGAGCCCCGCCCCACTCCCCAGCGACCACCGCTGCCACGAAACCGAGCGCACCACCTGCGTCCCTGCCCTGCTCACGCCCCATGGCCCAGGCGCTGCGGACCATCGACCACAACTCCGTCGACGGCCGCCCGTACCCGCCGACGCCGACGCCGACGCCGACGCCGATTCAGGTGTCCAGGGCCCGGGGACTCCTCGTGCACCGTGCGATCGGCAGCGACCGCGTCGCAGGCCGCCGAGACCGAGGCGGCGTGAAGGGTAAAACTCCGCGTGTACGTGGGCTGTGGCACCGTGCGCGGGTTTATGACCCGCGCCCCGCTCCCGGTGTCCGACGCGGGGAGCTGCTGAGCGCGGTACAGGACCAGGGCGCACGCGGCATGCACACGGGCGGAGCTGCGGTATGAGGCGGTTGTGGGGCCGGTGCCGATCGTGCCGAAACCGATCTCCTCGGCGGGGCGATAGCCGGGCGCCCGGGGAAGACACGGCGGCCGAACGAAGTTGACCTTCCTGTCGTTGCACTCCAAGAAGAAGGAGCAGTCATGGCGGGAGCGTTGGTCATTGGGGCAGGGCCGGGGATCGGGCAGGCGGTGGCCCGGCGGTTCGCCCGGGAGGGGCTGCCGGTCGCCCTGATCGCGCGGACGAAGGAAACGGTGGTGGCGGCGGCCGAGTTCATCGGCCCCCTGGGTGTGCGGGCCGTGCCCCTCACCGCCGACGCCGCCGACGAGACCGCCCTGCGCGCCGCCCTCGACACCGCCGCCGGTGAACTCGGCGAACCCGACGTCGTGGTCTACAACGCGGCCGTCATCCGGCGCGACGCCGTCGGCGAACTCACACTCCGCGACCACTCGAACGCCTACGCGGTGAACGTCCTCGGCGCCCTCACAGCTGCCGCACACACCCTGCCCGGGATGGCACGGCGCGGGCGGGGAACCTTCGTCGTCACCGGCGGGATGCCCGAGATGAAATCGCAGTACGTGAGCCTGTCGCTGGGCAAGGCCGGGGTGCGGGGTCTGGTCGAACTGCTTGACGCGGAGTACGGGCCGTCGGGTGTGCACGTCGCCACGGTCACCGTCGGCGGAGTCGTCGCGCCTGGGACGGCGTACGACCCCGACGACATCGCCGAGCACTACTGGCGACTGCACACCCAGCCGCGCGGGCAGTGGGAGCGCGAAGTGCTCCACTGAGCGTGCCTCGGGCCGTCGGTCGCCGTGCGGCCGACGGCTCTCACCCCGGCCACACGATCGCCTGCAACTCGCTGTAGGCATGCGCGTGTACGAGCCGATGTCCCAGCCCCACCCCGTTCCTCCTGAAACCGCCGAATCGCGCCACCGTGTTGCGGCCGACGGTGTTCACACCGGCACCCCGGAGCCGACCGCTCACAGCCGACGCCGCTGCGGAAGGACATCCACCAGGCACTCGACTGCGCGGCCGGCCTGGCCGGCTCCCCGCTCGTGTGGGGGTGGTCCCACCCGCGGCCGGGGGGAGGCAGATGATGCGCCCCCGCCGCCCTGCCTGTGCGGGGACGGTCCCGGGTCCTTCCGCGGTCCGCGTCGCCGGGACCTGGCCCGCTTTCCGCGCCCGTGGTGATGGTCCGCCCGCCCGCAGGCCGGCGGGGCCGTGCCTCGGGCCAGGTCGCCGTGAGGTCCGTCGGCGCCTTTGGCCGTGGGGCCCGGGACCACGGCCCGGTGGCGGGATTGCGTCCATCGTGTGGACGTTACGCGTGGCGGGCGAGCGGTACGAGCCGGACGCCGGTGGAGACCGTAGCGTCGGGCCGTCTTTACGGCGTGCGCCCGCACCGGGGCATGCCCGCCACGGGGCTACACCCACCTAGGAGTGGACGGCCCGCCCACGCACGCACACGAGGACCCGTGATGACCACACAGGACACCGCCCCGCCCCTGCTCACGCCCGACCGGCTCGACGAGGTCGAGGGATGGTTCTTCGACGCCGACCGGTTCCTCTTCGACTGGCTCCTGACCCACCAGCGCGACCACGGCATCCGCGGCGACCTGCTGGAACTCGGCGTATACAAGGGCAAGAGCGCCATCGTCATCGGCTACCACGCCTCCGACGGCGAGCGGTTCACCGTTTGTGACCTGTTCGACGCCGACGAGGCCCCGGACGACTCCACGGCCACCGAGATGCGGGTGTACTACCCGACCCTGACCCGCCAGGTGTTCGAGACCAACTATCTGCGCTTCCACCGCCGACTGCCCACCGTGATCCAAGGGTCTTCCTCCGAGGTCACCGACCATGTGCCCGCCCGCAGTTGCCGCTTCGTGCACATCGACGCCTCGCACCTGTACCACCACGTCCGCGCTGACATCACCGCTGCCCGCGAGCTGCTGACCGAGGACGGGGTGGTCTGCCTCGACGACTTCCGCAGCCCCCACACCCCCGGGGTCGCGGCGGCCACCTGGGAGGCGGTCCTCATGGCCGGCCTCAAGCCGGTGGTGCTCACCGAGAGCAAGCTGTACGGAACCTGGGGCTCCGCGGACGTCCTGCGCGACACCCTCGCCGACCACCTGACCACCCACCCCACTCTCTGGGGCGTGATGGAGGATGTGGCCGGGCACACCCTGCTGCGAGTCCACTCCCGCTGACCGCCGCCGCCCTACCGCCGGAGCAGGGCGACTCGGATGGGGTCCGGCCGGGGGACGTTGGCTGGACTCCCACCGTGCCGCGCTGCGGCGTTGCCGGACGTCTCGTGGCGCGGCCACAGATCGCCGCAGGGGCCTGGATGTCCTCGGCGCGCCCGGCTCGTTGGGTGGTCACGGCCGCTTCGATCCGCGGCCCAGGCGGCGTGCGGTGAGGTATCCGCCTGCCACGGTGGCCCCGACGGCCAGGGTGAGGCCTATGCCCACGCTGAGCCCGGAAGGGCCGGATGCTCCGCCGATTCCGGCCTGGGTGCCGCGGCTCGGAATGACGGGGGCCGGAACGACGGGAGTCGCCGACTGAAGGGCGGTGGCACTCGGATTCACCGGCTGGACGGCGGTAGCGCTCGGACTCACCGGCTGCACCGTGCCGGCGGTGGCGCGACTGGGCAGCGCTTCGCAGGCGATGCCGTCATCGGGGCCCTGGTCTTCGTCGAGCCGGTTCGGATCGCTCGTGTTCCGCTCGAACTCCGACTGCGCGTCTTCCTGGAAACGGAAGTCACCGCAGTTGAGATCCTGACCACGAGCGACGCCGGACAACGGCGCGACTGAGACGATCGCCAGGGCTATGCCGGCCACCACGCTGCGACTGCTCATCACAAGACCTCCCTCAGTGCCTGCAAGCGTCATCCCAACGCTAAGAGCGGCCCACCCCCAAAGCGCGTGACGCTAGGCCGAACGGGCACCACGCTGTGTGGTTCGCAGGGTGTTTTTCCCTGGTGGGAGGGCAGTTGTGAGGGGTTTACCAGGGATCAAGACCACGTCCTGGAAGGGCTCAACATCGCTACCAAGAAGAAGACCGAGGCGGAGACTGTGCCGGGCGTGAGCCCGGTGCAGAGCGACGCACCACTCCGCGCATCATCCAGCTAAGTCTTGTGCCCATGCCGTGGCCCTTGTGCGGCACCGCCCGGCCTCCAGCGCCCACCTCAAGAAGGCTGATCAAGGGCTCGAAGTCCAACCGTTCCGGCAGGATGATCCCCTCCGGCTTGATGGGCTCCAGGACAGGACGAAGCCCTGTCGATCGGGGCAGGACGGTCAGCAAGCATCATCCGATCACCGACGCCACCGGCATCCCGCTTGCCGCCACCTCGACCGGCGGCACCACAACGACGTCACCCAGCTGATCCCACTCCTCCAGGCCGTGCCGCCGGTGAGGGGCAAGCGCGGCCGGCCCCGGCGCCGCCCGGACCTGGTGCCGGCCGACCGTGGCTACGACCACGACAAGTACCGCCGCCTGGTCTGGGACCTCGGAGTGAAACCGCAGATCGCCCGCCGCGGCACCGAGCACGGCTCCGGCCTGGGCACCCAACGCTGGTTCGTGGAACGCGCATTCGCCCACCTGCACTGGCTGCGCCGCCTATGGGCCCGCTGAGAGATCCGCGACGACACCCACGAAGCCTTCCTCACCCTCGGATGCGCACTCATCTGCTGGCGACGTCTGAAGTCATTGCACATGCGCGACGTCAAGAACATCGAGTGCAGAGGGCGTTGGAGAGGGCTCAACATCTCCAACCTGATCAAGACCGATCCGAGCGCGGGAGAAGGGGAGTAGCCGACCATGGTGGACTCGCTGGGGGACAGCCTGGACCGCGCACTGGAGGGGGCGTTCACCCGCCGCATCCCGCAGAGCGCCCAGGCACAGATGACGTACCTGGTCAGGCGGCTCAAGGGCACCAAGGCCGCGGCCGAGGCGCTCGGGGTGTCCCATCGCACGGTGGAGCGGTACGTGGCGGGCAAGCTGAAGCGGCCCCGCCAGGATCTGCGCGGCCGTATGGAGCGTGAGGTGAAGAAGCGGTGGCAGCCGCAGATCCGGGCGAAGGCCCGGAAGAAGGCGGCGGCCACCGACGGCCTCGTCTCCACCCGGGCCCGATTCGGGTTCACCGCCGCCGCCGACACGACCGACGACGCCCGGCTCCGCAACATCGCCCAGGCTGGCCGCCCCAGTGGGCGGACCGCCTGTACACCGCCCGCGAGCAAGGCGCCACCGAACAGCAGCTCCAGCGCATCGCCGCCGAGGGCCTCGCGGAGATGTACCTCCGCGCCGGCAACACCCGAGCCTCCGGCCTCGGCGCGGAGTTCACCGACGTGGAGTGGATCGCCATCGAGCTCTAGTCCGTCTCGTGGGGAGGGGCTGTATTTCCCGGGTGTGGCTGAGCGCGCGTTTCGGCGCCTGAGCGGTTCAGGGGCCGGTCTGGCGCTCAACGGATGGAAGCAGTGAGCCCCGCCGGCGTCGCGGAACCCTCGACGGTGCCACAGACACCGGGCCGGCAGACCGGATCACGGCGTACGACATGCAACCCGTGACCCTCGGCGGACCCGACACCACACAGTGCGTCCCTCAGCCACAGCCGCAGCCATGGACGAAGGCGCTCGCCGGTAACAACACACATGAGGCCCGGATCCACCGGATCCGGGCCTCATGTCACTTCAGTAGCGGGGACAGGATTTGAACCTGCGACCTCTGGGTTATGAGCCCAGCGAGCTACCGAGCTGCTCCACCCCGCGTCGGTAGGTACAACACTACGCCACTCACGGCATCCCCAAGACCAGGCCGCTCTCGTCAGGACTCGCCTGGACCGGACGGTGCGGCGACCGCGGCACTCCACGGGCTAATTGCGCTCCCCAGTCCCACCGACGTGTGACTCCAGCGCTTCAGTGGGCGGATGCGTGCGTGAGCCGGCGGCGGGCCTGATCATCGAAGCCGGCGGACAAGGAAGCCGTTTGCCGAGGCGCGACAGGTGTCCTATAGACGGGCTTGTGGTCACCAAGATCGCAGCGAGCGCGTCGAGGGGCGGTCCCCGTTCGATCTGAAGCGCGAGCTGTGGCTGCCCGCCGGCAGTGTCTTCCACCGCGATCCGGCCCTTCTGGGGGTGTCGAATCCCCACCTCCATGTCCAGCTGCGCGGGGCTGGTGAAGGCCGCGGTGGCGGGGCCAGCCGCATCTGGGGACACCACGTGGCGGTGGCCGCCTTCGGGCGGCAACGCGATCGGGTGCAGGCACCAGGAGGACCCGGGGGCCTGCACCCGTGCGCCGAAGGTCGCGACGCGTGAGGCTGAAGGGGCCGTCATCGAGCCGCACTTGGGGGAACTCGTGGTCATCTCCACCGCAACATCGTCGCGCAGCAAAACCCGGTACCGCGGTGGCCGCCGGGCGCAGGTGGCAGCGGTCTGCGGCGGCCTGCTGCTGAGCGCACAGGCTGTCGCCACAGCCGCCACCGCCGTCACTCCGCCCGCCGCCCATGCCCATACCCAGGCGCAGTACGAGGAGCGTGGCCGAGGCACGCTGGTCTCCGCCGAGAAGCTGTACACGCTCGCGACCCCGCAGGCCGTGGCCCTCGAACTGGGCGCGGCCGGGTTCGCAGACGACACTGTTCGGCACGGCGTGGTCGCGTACCGGCTGGTCTACCGGACCGTTGACGCGTACGGGCGGCCGATCACGGCGAGCGGGCTGTTCGTGCTGCCGCTCAACAGCGAGGGACGGCTGCGGGCGGTCTCCTTCGCGCACGGCACCGGCAGTCACAGGGACGATTCCCCGTCCATGCAGCGTGCCAGGTTCGTGTCCGCGCCGGTGATCGCGCATGCGGCGGCCGGTGCCGCGGGGGTCGCGCCCGACTATCTGGGGATGGGCAAGGGACCCGGTCTGCACCCCTGGATGGACATCGACTCCGAGACCACGGCGTCCCTGGACATGCTCAGGGCGGCCCGCGCGTTCGCGCCCCGCACCGGACATGTGCTGGAGCGCGAGGTCATGGTCACCGGCTTCTCGCAGGGCGCCTCGGCGGCGCTGGGGCTCGGCCGGGCTCTGGAGGCAGGTGAGGACCGCTGGTTCAGGCTGGGCGCGCTGGCACCGGTCAGCGGCGCGTACGACTTCGGCGGCGCGGAGCTGCCCGCGCTCCTCGAGGGCAGGCTGGAACCCAAGTCCAGTGTGCTGTACGCGGCGTACACGCTGGTCGCGTTCAACCGGCTTCACCACATCTACGACCGTCCCGACGAGGTCTTCCGGGCCCCTTATGACAGCACCGTCGAGGCGCTCTTCGACGGTGCCCACACAGGGGAGCAGCTGATGCGGGGCACCCCGGGCGCTCTGGACGAGTTGCTGACCGGGCACGGCCGCGAGTTGCTCGCGCACCCGACGGGGCCGCTGGCGGAGGCGCTGCGCGCGACCGATGCCGTATGCACCGACTGGGCACCGCGTGTCCCGGTGCGGCTCTACATGGCGACCGGGGACGAGCAAGCGGTCACTGACAACACCGAGCACTGCCAGGCGGCTCTGCTCGGCAACGGCGTGGACGCCCCGGTCGTCGATCTGGGCGATGTCGACTACCACGGATCCCGTCACCTGGGGTCCAATGTGGCAGCCACGTCGTCGATCGTGCGCTGGTTCGGTGAGCTGCGCCGGCCATGACGGGAACGCCCCGGCTCCGCGGTCGCTGCTTCTTCGGTCAGGGCCGGGGCGTCCGAGTGCTCGGAGGCCCCGGCCGACTGAAACGGGCTGCGGATCTCCGACCGGCTCGTCCGATCGGAAGGTAGGGAGCCGCAGACCCTCAGTGACCCGCTCGGCCGGGCCGGCTGCGACGCCGACCCCATCTGGGGAGGCCGCGCCACCTTCACCCGCGACGCCCACGGCCGCCCCTACGAGATGAACGCGATCATCACGCGAGGCGTGCTCGACGAAGGCACCGATGCCAACGGCACCCGCATACCGCGAACGTCCAGACCCTTGAAGGCCTCCCTCGCCCTCCTGCAAGGAGACGACTGGTTTCGAGACGGTCCAGCTGCTCGTCGGCACCGCGCGTAACCGCCGGGCCAGCAGCGACCGGTCCGTCGAGGTCCTGACCGGGACCGTTCTGCCCAGCGCCCTGGGCGGCGCCGTGGCACAGCAGGGCCAGGTGCGCCCTGTGGTGTTTCGTCGCCGGGCAGCCGGGCAGCGTCCCTCTGTACTGGGCGATGTCTGCCAGCGCCCTCTGTCCAGCAGCGCCGCCGACCCCTGGACCTCCGCCTCCATCTGTGGCCCAACAACGTTCCCTGAAGCGCTATGCGCCTCTTATGTGGATATTCTGTCCGGTGTGATCGAGTCTGGACGGCCGCGGCCACGGCCACGGCTTCGCCGGCGCTATGGCCCAGGGGTGCTTGTGCGGCTATCGCCGGTCATTCTGACCGTCGTGATCGCCGCACTGGCCTACACCACTCCGCCGGAGCTGGCTTTCAGCCGCCTCCTGCCTGCCGCGCCGGCTCTGGCCGCCGCCATGTGGCCGGTCCTGCCCACCGTTCTGCTCGGCACGGTCTGCCTGCTGCTGATGATCGGCCTCAGCCTCGTCTTCCCCGACCTTGGAACGTGGTGGACGGTCGCGGGGATCATCGCGGTCACCGTGGCCGCCGCCTACGGAAGCCATGTCCGGCTCCAGCGGGAACGCACCCTCCTGCAGGTACGGCTCGTCGCCGACGCGGCGCAGCAGGTGGTGCTGAGCCCGATGCCACGCCGCTTCGGAAACGTCGAGATCGAGTCTCTGTACCTCGCGGCCGCGGCGGAGGCGCGCATCGGCGGGGACTTCTACGAGGCAATCGACACGCCGTATGGCGTCAGGCTGCTCATCGGTGACGTACGGGGCAAGGGCCTACCGGCAGTGGGAGCGGCCGCGGCCATCGTCAATGCCTTCCGCGAGGCCGCCTACAGCGAGACCGACATGATCCACGTCGCACGCAGACTCGACGCCAGCTGCACCCGGTACAACGGCGCCTTTCCCCCCGACGGGACGATGGAGCGCTTCGCCACCGCGCTTCTCGTCGAGATCCCGAACGACGGCGGGCGGATCGACGTCCTCAACTGCGGCCACCCGCCCCCGCTGCTCCTGAACCGCACGACACTGCGCGTCCTTGAGTCGAAAACCCCCTCGCCACTGCTCAGCCTTGCCGAGCTGCTGGGTGATCACTACAACGTCGACACCTGCGCCTTCGCCCCCGGTGACCTGCTGCTCCTCTATACCGACGGGATCGCCGAGGCTCGTGATCGTAACGGCGAGTTCTTTCCGCTGGCCGCCTGGATGCGTCGACAGCCCCTGACGCCACCCCGCGAGCTTCTCACGGCGCTTCACCGCGATCTTCTCCGCTACACCAACGGACGCCTGGATGATGACATCGCAGCCCTCGCCGTACACCTGAGCGGGCATCGAGCCACCCAGTCCCAGTGAGCGACTCGCCTAGGTTCTGTTGTCAAAGTGTCACGCCCACATCAGGAGTGAGGCGAGGGTGACGGCGGCTTTGTAGGACTGGGCGGTCTTGTCGTATCGGGTGGCGATGCCGCGCCACTGCTTCAGACGGTTGAAGCAGCGTTCCCGACGTTGCGGTGCCTGTACGCCTCGCGGTCGAAGGCCGGCGGGCGGCCGCCTCGGCTGCCCCGTCGGGCCCGGTTGCGGGCCTGGTCGGCCCGCTCGGGGATCGTGTGCGGGATGCCTCGGCGGCGGAGCCAGGTGCGGATCGCCTTGGAGCTGTAGCCCGTGTCGCCCAGGACGTGATCGGGCCGGGTGCGGGGTCGTCCCGGCCCGAGGCGGGGCACCCGGATCGCCTCCATCACGGCAGTGAACCGGGTGCAGTCGTTGGTGTTGCCAGCCGTGACGACGAAGGCGAGCGGCCGTCGCAGGCCAGGTGGATCTTGCTGGTCAGGCCGCCGCGGGACCGGCCGAGGGCCGGGTCACGGAGCCCCTTCTTCGGGCCCCGGCCGCATGCTGGTGAGCGCGGACGATCGTGGAGTCGACCGACACCAGCCACTCGATTTCGCCCGCCGCGTCCGCCTTCGCCTGCGCGGCCCGCAGCATCCGGTCGAACGTCCCGTCCGCCGCCCACCTGCGGAAACGCGTGTGGAGCGTGGCCCACGGCCCGTAACGCTCGGGCACGTCCCGCCAGGCCGTCCCGGTCCGGAACTTCCACACGATCCCGTTCAGGACCCGGCGGTCGTCCAGCCGCTTCCGCCCCCGCAACGACTCGGGCAGCAACGGCCGGACGAACTCCCACTCGGCATCAGACAGTTCATGACGACGTATCACGACCCCATGATCCACCAGCAAAGATCATCTGAAGACACTGCCTAGGGGTCCAGCCAAGGTACGTACAAAAGGGGCCATGACCGTGATCTTGGAGTCCTGAGGCCCCGCTGCCGTCCTGGGCAGCGTCTACCACTGCCCGGGGTCGCCTGTCCCGAGTGTGGAGCTTTCGATCTTTGCTCGGGGTCTGGGGTGTGAGCACGCCCACGCGGGCGGGCGTCGCTCGCGTCAGGCTTCGGGTTGTAGGGCTTCGGGATGACGTCGATCGAGCGGACCGCGTATCCGCGGTTCAAGCGGCTGATCACCGCGCGTGAGCTGCACCTGTTCTTCTCGCCGAGCCGGGAGGAGGTGGAGTGGGCGGTGGCCCGGACCGGCTCCGACGGGCACCAGCTCGCGCTGCTGGTGCTGTTGAAGTCCTATCAGCGGATGGGGTGCTTCCCGCAGTGGGAGGAGGTCCCGGAGACGGTGGTCGACGTCGTGCAGCGGGCCGTGGAACTTCCGGACGGCGTGGTGGCCGGCTACGGCGCGGAGAAGACGGCGAAGCACCACCAGTCGTTGGTGCGGCAGCGGGTCGGGGTGACCTACGACGCGGGGCAGGCCGCAAGGTGGCCGAGGAGGCGATCCGGGCGGAGGCCGCGTCAAAGAACAACCCGGCCGGCCTGATCAACGTGGCACTGGAACAGCTCGTGCAGCGGGGCCTGGAGCTGCCGGCCTTCTCGACGCTGGATCGGATGGCGATGAGCATCCGCACGGAGGTGAACAGCGACATCTTCGCCTTCGTCCACCGGCGGATCGGCGGGGAGGAGCGGGCCGGCCTGCTGCGGCTGGTGACAACGCTGGGCCTGGACCGCAAGACGCTGTTCAACCAGCTGAAGCAGCCCGCGAAACGTGCGACTTGGTCGCACCTCAAGAAGCTGTCGGACCACCGCGGGTGGCTGGACGGCCTGGGCGACACCGAGGTGTGGCTGGAGGGACTGGCGGCCGGAAAGATCGCGGACTTCGCGGGCGAAGCGGAGGCGGCCACTCGCCCCCCTGTGTCGCGACGCCGCGAACGGGCGGCGCCGGTTCCGCCCCAGGGGCGCTCTGCGGCGTCTCGTACCGGCGACAGTGTCGCCGTCAGTGACCCTCGCAGGTGGCCCTCAGCCCGTGAGGAAGGATCCCTCGCGACAAGCGTGGCAGACGAAGACGTAGCCCAGCTGGCCGCCGAGGTTCATCGCGGTCTCCCAGTTCATCCCCTCCTCCAGGTGTGCCGCGAACTCCATCGTGCCGGTGCAGGAGGGGCACACGGGCAGTCGGTCGTCCTCAAGGTAGGAAGGGCTGCCTCCGAGCGACCCGAGTACTTCGCGCTGCTTCCCGAATCGTTCTTCGGGTTCCCACTTCCATCCCGAGCGGGCAAGGTCGTACGCGTCAGGCTCGATCCCTTCCTCCTCGCAGGCCTCCTCGGGGTCGATCGTCACGACATGAGTGCGGATGGCCGAGGTGGCGGGCAGTAGCGTCACACCCGCCTCGGGCACGGCCACTGGTAGCAGTTCCTCCCGGGGAAACAGATAGACCCGGCTCGCGCTGGAGGTCGCCTCCCAGAATTCGCACGCGCCAGGGTCGTTCTGGCACAAGAACACCGACAGGACAGCGCCCTCGACGGGGAGATGGGCGAAGAACTGCAGCGGCCCTCCGCAGCCGCACACGGGCCAGGCGAATCCGGCCGGAGCCAGCGGCACGCCCCCGGTACGCGGGACGTCGGAATCGGCCGGTGCGGGGCCGTCGTAGATCATCAGCGCTGTCTGCATGACGAGAGGCTACTGGCGGCGGTCGCCCGGCTGGAGGAGGAGTATGTCGACGAGCTCACCGTGCTCGACAGGCGCTACCGCGTGGTGCGGGCCGAGGAGTACGTGGCCATCGACGCGCACGGCGGCATCGAAACGCCGCGGCCCACCGACCCCGAACCCCTCACCCCCGACTGGAGCCCCGGCGCCGGCGCCGGCGCCCGCAGTCCGCGGGTCGACGACGGCCTCGTCCTGGACCCGGGCGCACCTCTCGCCCCGCTTCAGGCGGCGGAGCGAGTCGCCCTGCGCTCCCTGGCCTACAGCGGGACCAGGTTCCCCGGTCCCATGCTCGCCGACTCGGCGCGGGCCGTGGAGAGTCGTCCGGACGTCCTGCTAACAGGACGCTCCGAAACCGATGAGCGGCTTCGCGGGCTCCCTCCGCCAGGACCTCGACGCCGTCACAGCCGGCCTCACCCTCAAATGGAGCTCCGGCGTCGTCGAAGGCCACGTCAACCGGGTCAAGACCTTGAAGAGGGCGATGTATGGCCGGCCTCGTTCGAACTCCTGCGGACCCGCATCCTCACTCAGTCATGACTCGGGTGGCCAGTAGACGCGGGTGTGCAGGAACGCGGCGATCGTGGCCGCGTCCCGGGGAGAGGAGAAGTGGAGCAGGGCCGACTCGGCGGCGGCGTCGGCACCGTCCTCCTGGTCCTTGCCCTCGCCACCGGCCCCGACGATCCGCCCGTCCTCGTCGCGCTGGATGTGGACCTTGCGCTGGCCGTGAGTGAGGGCGCGGGAGGCGAGCTGCTCGACCAGCCGCTCATCATGACTGCGCAGGCCTTGGAGGACCGCTACGAGGGGCGGAAGCTGGCGGCGGCTCACCCCGATAGTCGACCCCGCCGCCACGAGCAGCCCGTTCCCAGGCCGCGTCCACGTCATCCAGGACGGCGACGCCCACCTGGCCCAGGCAGTGCTGATGACCGACGAGGAAGCCGTCGTGTGGGTTACCGCGAGGGCGGCCGGAGAGACCGAAGCCGGTTGACCCGCACCGGACACTCCACGGGCCTGGGGGATCAGCCATGCCCAGCTCGGGGGTCGCACCGTCAACGATGGCGCGACCCCTCATCGTCACGCGCCCGGCTGCGGCTCCTCCACAGGATTGGTCAGTCGCCTACGTTGTCGTCGTCGGCGGGCGCGTCGTCTGTCTCTACTGCGCGGGCTTCCTGGGTGTCGGAAGAGTCCGGCTGCTCGGCTTCGTCATCAATGGCTTCATCGCGACCATGCGGTTGATGCAGGTCGACGGCGATGTCCAACTTGGGCATGGAGTCCGCCATCTTCCGGGCGAGGCGCTGGACCGGCGTGTCGATGCGCCGCAGTCCAGTCATCTGCCGGGCGAGGCGCTCTGCGGGGCCGTTGATCAGTGCTGCCTGTTGAGCGGCGATCTGCTTGGCGAGTTGCTGTGCGGGGCCGTTGATCAGTGCTGCCTGTCGAGCGGCGATCTGCTTGGCGAGTTGCTGTGCGGGGCCGTTGATCAGTGCTGCCTGTCGAGCGGCGATCTGCTGAGCGAGCTGGGTGGTGGCCGTATCGAGTTTCGCGAGGGACGGCGCAAGCTGTTCGGCGATCAGGCGCTCAGCCGAGGTTGGAACAGCCAGAGCTCTGCGCTTGGCACCCGCCACGATGTCAGCGCCCTGCTTCTTGAGAGCCTGCAGAATCCTCATGTGCGATCTCTCGGGTTGGTGTCAGTGGTGGTGTGTGTCAGTGGCGGAGGTTGTGTGAGTGGGTCTTTGTGGCTGGTCAGAGAGTTGTCGCTCGCTGTTTCTCGCTGTCATGAGGCGAGAGATTTCACTGTCATGAGGCGTTATCTCATGGTGGGTGATGCTGTCTCAGGTTCGAGAGTTCTTATGCAGTGAGACGGATGGGCCTGGTCTGATCGAGGGGTGGAGTCTGGGGATCGGGTGTCGGGGGAGACAACGGGGCTGCCTGAGGCTTCGGCCAGGGTTCTTCGCGGGCCGGCAGTACGTCGGCTGCTGGCGTTGCGTCGGGAGGGCGCGCTGTCGTCCCGGCATGTCCGGTCGATGGCTGAAGCGCTTCATGTGAAGGAGCGGACGGTGTGGCGGTGGCTGGCCGCTGCCGAGCGCGACGAGTGTGCGGCTGAGTGTCCTGGTGAACGGGCGCAGTCCCGTGACCGGTTCACGGTCACTCCGGAGGTCCGTGCCTTGCTCGCATTGTGGAAGGGGAACGTGGCCGCCGTTCACCGCGAGCTTGCTGCCCGCGCTGTGAGGGGACAGGGACCTCCTCCGCCCTCGATCCCCACTCTCCACCGGGCGATCCGGCGTGATCTGACGCCGGGGGAACGGGCCGGGCTTGCCGGCGGTGAGCGCGAGGCTCGCAGGCACGATGTGTTCTTGTCCCGGCCTCGGGGATGGCGGAACCAGGTCTGGGAGACCGATCACGTCCAGGCCCCGGTCCTGGTCGACGTCGAGGGCACCGTCCGCCGGCCGTGGATCACCTGGTTCGTCGACTGCGCTTCGAACACGATCATGGGTGTCGCGGTCACACCGGGGCATCCCTCACGGGAGTCCGTCCTGGCCGCGCTGCGCGCCGCGGTGGTGCGCGAGGAGCCGTTCGGGCCACAGGGCGGCCTGCCGGAAAAGGTACGCGTGGACCGGGGCAAGGACTTCCTATCGAAGACCGTTGCCGCCGCGTTCAACGCCCTCGACGTCACCGTCGAGGACCTGCCTGCCTACACCCCGCACCTGAAGGGCACGGTGGAGGGCCTGAACCGGGCCGTGGAGTCGATGTTCCTTGCCGCGCTGCCCGGCTACACCCGCCAGCCGCGCCCGGGCCGACGCCGGGCGCGGCCGAAGGACGAGGTGCTCCTGCACTTCGAGGACTTCACCACACGCCTGTTGGACTGGGTGGGCTGGTGGAACACCTCCCACCGCCCCGGGCCCTTGAAGGGCCGCTCCCCGCTGCAGGTGTGGGAGACGGATCCGACGCCGCTGCGTGAGATCGGCGCGGACGAATTGTGGACGTTCACCCTGGAGGACGACGGTCGGTTCCGGGTGCTCTCCACCAAGGGTGTCCGCTTCAGGAACCGCGACTACGTGGCGGCGTGGATGACGGGCCTGGCCGGTGAGAGGGTCCGGGTCCGGTTCATGCCGCATCACGACTGCCGCATCGAGGTGTTCGACGCCGCCACCGGCCGATACCTGGGCCCCGCCGAACTGGCGGACGCCGCCACACCAGAGCAGATCAGCGCGGTCCGTACAGCGAGGGCCGCCCGCACCCGCCGGCTGCGGCAGGACCTTGCCGCAGCGCAGCGTGAGCGCTACGCCGCAGCCACCCGGCCAGGGAAGCCCGAGCGGCTTGGTGCGGTGACCGGGGCGGAGGCCGGCCGGGAGCTGGCAGCGGCCGAGCAGTCGGATCTGTCGCGGCTGGCGTTGCCGGATCTGATCCCGCCTGCTGCGCCTCCGGCCGGCTGGCGCACGCCGCCTTCCCTTGTGGCCCGCACCCACCGCGCCCCTGCAGATACACCGACCGCTGACGAGCAGCCCCGCTCAGGCACCGCTGGCGCTCACAGCCCAGGCGCTGCCGCCGGTGCCGGTGCCGACGTGACCGGCGGGGGAGAACCGCGGTGACTGCCCCGACGTATCAGTACGTTGATCTGCCCGATGCGCAGATCGTGACGACCCGAGCTCTGCTGACCGCCAGGGAGAACATCGCCGACACGGTCGCGGCCCGGGCGATGATGTGCATCCACGGCGGTGCCGGGTTCGGGAAGACCCTCGCGGTCAACACCTGCCTGCGCGAGCTGGAGGAGACGGCGGGCGAGGAGGTGTGCCGGGTCACCTTCCGCGCCCGCCCCACCGCCCGCGCAGTCCGCTACGAGCTTTTCGAGACCCTGCGTCTGCCGGGGGAGCCGCCCCGTCACCCCAGCGAGTTCGACCGCCTCCTGAAAACGGCTCTGGCGGAACGGCCCCGTACATTCCTGGTGGACGAGGCGCAGTGGCTCAACGGGGAGGCGTTCGAGTACTTCCGCTACCTGTGGGACGAGCCCGCCACCCGGCTCGCGATCGTCTTCGTCGGCGGCGCCGGCGCGCATACCGTGCTGCGCCGGGAGCCGATGCTCTCCTCCCGGATCTTCATCTGGCAGCAGTTCACCCGTCTCACCCCGGCTGAGGTCCTCGAGGTCGTCCCGCTCTTCCACCCTGTCTGGGAGGACGCCGACCCCGCGGACGTGACGTTCGCCGACGAGCAGGCCGCCCACGGAAACTTCCGAGCCTGGGCCCAGCTCACCGCCCACCTGCGCACCGCCCTGGAACGCACCAGCCGCCCCCGCCCGGACCGCGACCTGCTGCGCTGGGCCTTCAGCCGCCTCGCATGACCCTCCCCGCACCCCGGACAGGCCTCGCCGTCGTCTTCGACCCCGGGGACGACGCCGCCTTCACCCACACCGCCCTGGCCGCGCACGCCCCGCAGGCCAGCCGCATCACCCTTCACCCCGGCCCGGGCACGACCAGCGACACCGCCCTCGCCTCCGACCTGCTCCAGGCCCTGGGCAAACCGGCCCACATCCCGGGCCGGTACCCGCACGGCCGACCACCACTGTGGGAGGCCGCCGCCGCGTGGACGACCGCCCTGGCAGTCACCCGCCTGACCGTCCTGCGCGCCCACCTCCTCGACCAGCGCCGCCTCCAATGCCTCCTCGACCTGCAGTGCCAGACCGGCATCCACCTGACCCTCGTCGTCCACCGCCCCCGCCTGACCGCAGCCCTCCACCGCGCCCTGGCAGCCGGCCACCACACCACCGTCCACACCCTCACCAAAGCCCGCGCCCTCTACCTGGGCGACACCGCCTCATCCAGCCCGCCGCCAGCAGCTCCCACCCTGCCCGCTTCGCCCGCTGCCCTGCGCTGGATAACCCTCGCCGCCCTCGACCGCCTCGTCTCCTACGACAGCCCCCAGCCCTGCACCACCGCCTGCGCACCGAAGCCGATCGTCTACCACCAGCGCCCGGCACCCCTACCACCCACGCCCGCCCAGACAGCCCGGCTCACCGACCGCCTGCACACCGCGACAGCCCACCCCGCCCGCGCCGCCGCCCTCGCGGCAGCCATCGCCACCGGAGCCTCGTTCCAACAACTCACCACCGCCCACACGGACGGCTTCCACCCCGCCGACCACACCCTCACCCTGCACGACCGCACCCGGTACACCGACGGCTGCGCGATCTACCCCATCCCGCCCTGGGCCACCGTCTTCCTCCACGCCGCGACCCGCTTCGCACACCTCACCAGCACACCCCACCTCCTGGCCGCCCCCACTGACCGCCCCGCCCTCCTACGCCTGGCCGAGACCATCAGACTCCGCCCGCCCCAGCCCCCCGCCGGCCGAGCAGGCACGCACCGCGGCCCGGTGGTCTGGGACTGGCGGGAGAAACACGAGGCACTGAGCCATGAGACCGGCCAGCCCGCCCCACCGCCGGCCGGAGGCAACTCCACAGCCGCTACGCGAGCCCGAAGTCGATGAAGTCGACTTCCCCGAACCGCACCTGCAGCGCGTCCGCCCGCCGGCCAGCCTGCCGGAAGTAGACGTGCCCCAACGCCCGGCCCAGGATCACCTCGTGCTGTCCGTCGGAAGCCCCGGCCTCCCAGGCGCGAAACAGCTCCCGTGCCACCTCTCCGGGCACCGCCACCGTCAGCAGCCGGAGCCGGGGATCGTCAGAGGTACCGGCACCGGCCGCGAACCCGAACCGCGCCCGCGTGTGCACCACCAGCCCCCGCTCCTCCGCGGCAGCCTGCCGACGAGCACGCACCCGCGGCTGCCACCGCGCCCGCACCCGCTCCTCGATCAGCACCAGGTGGCGACCACTCGGCCTGCCCCGCCCCGACCCCCTCCGCGCCGTCCACCGCTGAACCGTCCGCAACGACACCCCCAACTCCTGCGCCACCACCCGCTTCGACCCCTTCGCCCACCTGAGCAGCACACGCAACTGCTCCTCAGCGGTACCCGGCACCGGCTGCGTGAACAGCAACTGTTCCAACGCCGCCCGTACCACCGTGGCCTCCGTCCGTCGATCGCCTCATGCACCGGGTCTCCCATGTCTGACGGCGACGGGCAGCCGGAATCTCGATCTTCCTGCACGCAGCATTGAGATGCGGTAGGGCTCTGGAGATCACTTCGAGAAGGCACTCTGTCAACGCGCCCACTGAAGTCCGAGTTCGGCGAGCGCGGCGAGCTTGTCCGCGGTGAGCTTGGCCCGACGGCTCTTGCTGTTACTCAAAAACACCCCAAGCTTGACCTCCGTGCCATCCTCCAGCCGCTCTGTGTGGGCCCTGGGGACGACCACAGAGCCGGTCCGGGCCTTGTACTGCGCCAGGGCCGCAACACCCCGCTCGAAGGCGCTCACGGGCGTCGTGGACGCCTCTGCGAGTGCTTCCGGCTCCGGGGTGTGCGGGATGACGCCGATAGCCTCCAGGCGCCCGCGTTGTCCGTCGGTCAGGGCGGCCCACACCTCGGGCTGGCGCTGCCGAGCGAGCCACCTCCCGATGTCCATGCCGTGGACGGTGACGCCGGGTTCGACGTACGCGAGGATGGTCTCCTCGGCGAGCATCTCCCGGACCACGGCGTAGTGCCGCTGCCATGGGGCCGGCCACGCCGGGTTCCAGTCCCCGTCCACGGCCTCCAGTGCCGCCTTCCACTCGGGGTGATCGTCCAGGGCGCCGGGTCGGCGGAGGTTCGCGAGCCACTGCCCGATCGGCCGGTCCAGCATCGTCGCCGTCCGGGGCGCACACAGCGTCCAGTACTCCTCGTAATACGCCTTCGCCGCCTGAAGGTTCTCCTGGAACCGCTCATCCACAACCGACCACACCATCCCGAGCCGCTCCAGCCGCCCGGCACGCTGCCCGCTCATCTCCCCAGCCACGTACGCCCGCCGCTGCTCCGCCACCCACTGCCCAAGGGGTGCCGCACCCTCCCGATGCCCGTACGGCACTCTCGCGTGCCCGACCCGCTCGACGTACGCCTTGAGCTTCGCCCAGCCGCGCGCCCAGTCCTGCCGCTCGGTGTCGATCACGTTGAAGGACACCCAGTCAGCGACCATCACCGGGTCACGTGGAGCGGCAAAACGCAGCAGAAGACGGGATTCGTCCTCGCCTTCCCCGGGCGGCGGGCCGATGTACGCGGACGGCTGCGCCACGTCCTTCTGCGGCTCCTGCGGAATCGCCAGCAATTCCACGGCCTCTTCATCGTGAGCCCGCAACCCCTCAAGAACCTTCACCAAAGGCCGATACGACCCCGAGGTGAACATGTCCTCCGGCTTTTCCCCGGGCTGGAGAAATACAGGCACGATCAAAGACGCAAGCTTTCCCTCTCCGGGCTTCTGACGCAAAGCGCGGCCGATGGCCTGCACGATGTCATGGGGCGCGCCCTTCGGGTCCAACAGGGCCACGCTGTCCACGACCCGGATGTCGACGCCCTCACCCAGGACACGACAGTTCGAGAGCACGGCCCGCCGCGCCGTGGTCCCGAACCCGCCCAGCACCTCCCGCCGACGCTCCGGGACATGCTCACCACACAACCAGTCCGCCCAGACCCGCTTCGGATACGTCTCCGGCTGGTCCGCGTGCAGCTTCGCCGCCACGCGCTCCAAACCCTCCGCGTACGCCTGCGCCTCCATCGTCCGATGATGAAACGTGATGCACGTCGACAGACCGTGCTGCGCCATCGCGTGCAGCAACGCGGCCTGAAGGGCTCCGAGACGCTCCCCGCGCACCTTCTCGCTGTGCCGGTCCTCGCCCATCAGCCGCTCCGGGGTGACGACCGGGTCCTGAAGTTCCAGGACGATGATCTGATACCGCGCCAGCAGCCCACGCGACACGGCCGACGCCAGCGACAGCTTGTAGAGAACCGGCCCGAAGACCGCCTCATCGTCCATAGAGGCCGCCATCTCCCGCGGCAACGGGTCACGCACCCCCTCCACGACCTCCCGGTTCAGCCGCTCCTCCCAAATCCGCGGCGTCGCCGTCAGGTACAGCCGGCGGTGCGACGGGATCACGGTCTGGTCGTGGACATCGGCCCACGCCTTACCCATCGAGCCCGAAGTTCTGTGCGCCTCATCCACCACCGTCAGGTCCATCGGATCCAACTGCTGCCCGTAGACACCCTCGAAAGCCTCCGCCAGGACCCCCAGCGAGGCGTACGTCCCGAAGACGACCACAGGCCCGGAGCCATGCCACAGAGCCAGCCGCACAGGATTCGTCGTGGAGCGCACCTTCAGGCTCCACAGCTCCGGGTCATCGGTGAGGCTGCACACCGCAACCGCCGGCCCCGCATGCCCAGCCCCACGCCACGCCCGCACGGTCTGGGTCAGAAGATCCAGCGTCGGCACCAGGACGAGAATGCGACCCTTGGGCACGAGCCGCCTCGCCGACGCCGCCGCAATGATGGTCTTCCCCGTCCCGCACGCGGCGTGCACCTGCCCACGCAGGCCGTTCCAAGGAATACCACCCGGCGGAACATCGAGACCGCGCACAATGGCAGCAACGGCCTCGATCTGGTGGTCACGCAGTTTCACGGCCATTCCCGTGTTCTCCTTTTCGCGGAATGCGACGTGCAATCAGAAGGAAAGTCCGGCGCGGCGAGTGGTGGGCCGGGGTAGTGGTGCCTGATCCCAGACTCTACACAGTTAGGACCAGTGATGCATCACTCACTCGACAGGTTTGATCTGGAGGATGACGCTTGACTGATTCGCCCCCGCGCTCATGGTTCATTCGGCATACTGACGGGCCATTGGTAAACGTGAGCGGCTGGTTTCGAGGGTGGGGGAGGGGTTCGGGTGGAGCGCAGCGGAGCCCGTCACCTGCGGTGGGGCCGACACCCCGTCAGACCGATGGTCCGTCATCCTCGTTGCGGGGGTGGTGGCTGGGATTCCCAGACCCTACACAGGCCCGCACGTGATGCACCACCCCTTGTAGCCAGCCTGGGTGATCGCGCTTGCGCGGTCGCCTGTAATTCGCGCTTGCGCGAATTACATTCTTTTCTGAATTCCGTTTACGGAATTCTATTCCGGCGCTTGCGCCGGAATTCGAATTGCGCTTGCGCAATTCGCGCTCTA